>CAVWLR010000001.1:0-9859 GCA_963755855.1 uncultured Actinomycetes bacterium
GCCACGCGCCCGCGGCGGCACGTCGTCCCACTGCGAGTAGTCGCGCATCACCTTGACCTCGCCCAGGTCGTCGTCGTCGACGACGAGCCAACAGCCGGCGTCGACGAGGGCGGCGCTCGTGTACACCTCGTCACGTCCGAGCACCGCGATCGCAGGCACACCACGCGCTCGGCACGCGGCGACGACCGCGTCGACACCGAGCCCGGCGAGCGCACCACCGTCGGCGCCGCGGATCGCGTGCCATGCATCGCGGTGCTCGTAGGTCGTGGCCGCGACCGCGAGCCACCCGTCGGCCGCTTCCACGAAGCAGTGGTCGGGCTCGTCGCCGACGTAGTCGATGTACCCGGCGACCGGCGCCGGCAGATCCGGCGCGCTCGTGAACTCGCCACCCTGGAACGCGACCGACGTGCGGCTCAGCGCCACGTCGACGTCCTGGCCCTCGCCGAGGTGCGTGCGCGCGTACAGCGCGGCCACGGTGCCGAACGCGGCCAACGTGCCGGTGCCGATGTCGTGCAGCGACATCGGCTGGATCACGGGATGGTCGGCGCCACCCTGCGCCACCATGATCCCGCTGCGCGACTGCAGGAGCGGATCGAAGCCGGCGGTGCCCGCGAGCGGGCCCTCCCCCCAGCCGTCGATGTGGCAGTGGACCAGGCCCGGGTTGCCGGCCCGCAGCCCATCGAGGTCGAGGTGCAGGTCCTCGGCCACCTGGCGGGCCATGTTCTCGACCAGCGCGTCGGCGTGGTGCACGAGGGACGTGAACGCATCGCGCCCGGCCGCGTCCTTGAGGTCGAGGCACACCTGGTCCTTGTCGCGGTTCAGGGCCGAGAAGGAAGCCGCGGCGACGGTGCGGAATTCCTCGCCGCCGGGCGGATCGACCTTCACCACGCGCGCGCCGAGATCCTGCAGCACGAGGCACCCGAACGGCCCCGCGAGGAACTTGGTGGCGTCGACGACGAGCACGCCGTCGAGCGGGAGCACCGCCGTGCCCCCGTCACTCGCGTCCGCTCGCTCCGTCCCCACGAGCGAACGGGGAGCCGGCGCAAGTGAACCCGGCGTGCGCGACAGCAGCGCGGGCAGACCGGGGCCGACCGTGCTGTCGGTGCCGGGAACCGGAAGCAGGAGGTCGTTGGCGGCGACGGTCTCGCTCGCCGCCCACTCCGCTCGGGTCTGCACCGGCGCGTAGGGCACGCCGGTCTCTTCGAAGCGCGCCGCCCACTGCGCCGAGTCCATCTCCGCCATCCGCGCCGCGAAGCGCTCGTTGGCGATCGCCTGGACCGGTGGCGTCACGAACTTGGCGAACTCGCCGTCGACCTCGGGGATCAACATGATGTCCATCACGTCGAGCGCTTCGAGCAGCTTGAAGAAGAACGACGGCGTGAGCGCGCACACGAACAGCCACACGCCGTCGCGGCAGCGGTACATGCGGAACTGCGGCGAGGCGCCGGTGCCGTCCTTGTTGGCGCCGAACGGCCGGAAGATGCCGGGGAAGTCGATCCGGATCGACGTGTTCATCGCGTTGACCGCGTGCAGACCCGACACGGTGAGTGCGCGCGCCGTGCCCCGCGTGGCGCGTTCGACGAGCGCGGCACCGATCGCACACGCGCCGAGCGCGCCCTGCTCGTAGGTGATGATCGGCACGACCGACGCCACCGGGTGGTCGCTGGTCGCGCCGGGCTGCTGGGCGGCCAGCCCCGACCACGCCCACAGCAGCAGCTCGTCGTAGGGCAGGTCGGCGGTCTCGCCGCTCGGCGCGTGTGGCGGGAGCCACGCGTGCACGAGGGACGGGTTGTGCTCCCGCAGCTGCTCGGCCGTGAGCCCCGCGGCTTCCAGCTCACGCGCCGGGAGGTCCACGACCACGACGTCGGCCGTCGCCGCCAGCTCCGCGATCACGACGTCGCCGGCCGCCACGATCCGCTTGGTCCGGTTGGCGTAGCGCCAGAGCGCGGAACGGTCGGCGGACTCGGGCGCCGCCTGCTCGACCCGCACGACGTGCGCGCCGTACTCACCCAGGTGCATGGCCGCGATCGCCCCGCCGGGCGCGACCGACAGGTCGAGCACCGTCACTCCGTCGAACGCGCCCCCCATGGTGCTGCTGCGATCAGCCGTCGGTCAGGAGCTGTCGATCAGGAGTTGCCGATCTGGTGCTCGAGCATGTTCGCGATCTTCTGGCGCGCTTCCTCACGCTTGGCCGGCAGCCACTCGGAGGGCCACAGGCCGTCGACGGCCTTGTAGCCCTTGAGGACCTCCTTGGCCGCGGTGACCTTGTGCACCTCGCTCGGGCCGTCGACCGACGCCATGATCGGGATCCCCGACCACATGCTGCCGAAGGGCATCTCGTTGGAGACGCCGAGCGCCCCGTGGAGGTGCATCGCCTTGAACACGACGCTCTCCTGCACCTTCGGGGTGAGGAACTTGATCGTGGCGATGTTCTTCCGCACCCGCTTGTAGTCGCCGTAGCGGTCGATCTCCCACGCGGTGTAGAGGACGAGGAGGCGGAACTGGATCAGGTCGGCGTACGCGTCGGCGATGTCGGACTGCACCATCTGCTTGTCGGCGAGGATCGAGCCCTGCGTCTCGCGCGACAGCGCCCGCTCGCACATCATGTCGAGCGCCTTCTGACACACACCGACGGTGCGCATCGCGTGGTGGACACGGCCGCCGCCGAGACGGGTCTGGGCGACGGCGAACGCCTGGCCCTCACCACCGAGCAGCGCGTCGGCGGGGACGCGGCAGTCGTTGTAGTGGATGAGCGCGTGCATGCCCTCGTCGGGACCTTCGCCCATGAGGCCGACGTGGCGCACGACGTCGACGCCGGGCGTGTCCGTCGGCACCAGGAACATGGACATGCCCTGGTACGCGCTGACGTCGGGGTCGGTCACGGCCATCACGATGATGAAGCGCGCGGTGCGGGCGTTCGACGAGAAGAACTTGTACCCGTTGATGACCCACTCGTCGCCGTCCTTGACGGCGCGTGTGGTGAACATCTTCGGGTCGGCGCCGGCCTGCGGCTCGGTCATCGAATAGCACGAGAAGCACTCACCGTTGAGCAGCGGCTGCAGGTACTGCTCCTTCTGCGCCTCGGTGCCGTAGTGGGCGATGATCTCGGCGTTGCCGGTGTCCGGCGCGGCGGTGCCGAACACGATCGGTGCCCACTGCGAGGTGCCGAGGATCTCGTTGATCAGCGCCAGCTTGAGCTGACCGAAGCCCTTCCCGCCGAGCTCGGGGCCGAGGTGCGCGCCCCAGAGTCCCTCGGCGCGGACCTCGTCCTGCATCGGCCGCACCAGCGGGCCGGTCTCGTCGTCGAGCGGGTGGAAGGAGCGGTGCGGGAACACGAGGTCGAGCGGCTCGACCTTGTCGCGCACGAACTGCCGGATCCACTCCAGCTTGGTCTCGAACTCGGGCTCGGTCTCGAAATCCCACGCCATGGCGTGACCCCTCTCTCGGGCTTCTCTCGGGCTTCTCTGTGACTGCCGGTCAGTGCTGTCGGCCGACTAGCGGCCGGTGAACTTGGGTGCCCGCTTCTCCGCGAACGCGGTGGCGCCTTCACGTGCGTCGTCGCTCGAGAACACCGCGCCGATCTCGCTCGGCCGCGGCCATCCGGCGTCGCCGCCCTCGAGCGTGGTGGCGCGCACGAGCTTCTTCACCGTGCGGACGGCCAGCGGTCCGTTGGCGGCGATCAGCTCCGCGAGCGCCAACGCCTCGTCGATCTCGGTGCCCGCCGGCACCACCCGGTTCACGAGCCCGAGGTCGAGCGCGCGGGCGGCGTCGAACGTCTCACCGGTCAGCGTGATCTCGAGCGCGATGGTCAGCGGGATCCGGGTGGCGAGCAACGTGCCGCCGCCACCGGGCATCAGCCCCCGCTTCACCTCGGCCAGCCCGAACTTCACGTGCTCGGCGGCGACGACGAGGTCGCACGCCATCATGATCTCGAAGCCGCCGCCAACGGTGGCGCCGTTGAGCGCGGCCACGATCGGCTTCGGGTAGTCCCACGACACGATCTGGTGACGCGAGGGCTCGACGGTGTCGTCGGCCTCCGTCGCCGCCGCGACGGTGTTGCCCCCACCGCCACCGGCGGCGAACTCGGCCAGGTCCATGCCCGCGCAGAACGCCTTGTCGCCCGCGCCGGTGAGCACGATCGCCTTCACGGCGTCATCGGTCTCGAGCTCGGCGAAGGCGTCGGCCAGCGCGGTGAGCAGCTCCTTGTTGAGCGCGTTGCGCTTCTCGGGCCGGTTGAGGGTCAGGACCTCGACGCCGCCCCGGCGTTCCCGTTCGAGAACGCTCACGCCTCGACCACGGCCTCGACGGTGTCCTTCTCCGACGGCTTGAGCTTGGTGCCGCGCCAGTCGGGCACGTCCTCGCCCAGCTTGGCGACGGCCATGCCGTCGTCGTGGACGACGGCCCAGTGCGCGTGGTTGAGCTCGTGCATCGTGAAGCACGCGTTGAGCGAGTTGTAGAAGCCCTGGTTGTCCTGCGTCTGGTTCACCGACTCCTTGATCAGGAGCGCGGCCATGGTGGGGATCTGTGCGATGCGGCGCGCGAACTCCAGCGTGCGCTCGCTCAGCTCGTCGGCCGGGAAGATCTTGCTGACCATGCCCAGTCGGTATGCCTCCTCGGCGTCGATCGAGTCACCGGTGAGCATCAGCTCCTTCGTCTTGCGCGCGCCGAACTCCCACGGGTGCGCGAAGTACTCCACGCCGCACATCCCGAGGCGGGTGCCCACGACGTCGGCGAAGATCGTGCCCTCGGCGGCGACGATCAGGTCGCACGCCCACATGAGCATCAGGCCGGCGGCGTACACACCTCCGTGCACCTGCGCCACCGTGATCTTGCGCAGGTTCCTCCACCGCAGCGTGTTCTGGAAGAAGTAGTGCCACTCCTGCAGGTAGAGGGTCTCGGCGCCGTCGCGGGTGCCGCCGTTGGTGACGGCCGACGGGTGCGGGTTGTCGCCGCGCAGCTCCTCCCACATCTCCTTGCTGCCGGTGTCGTGACCGGACGAGAACATCGGGCCGTTGCCGCCGAAGATCACGACCCGCACTGTGTCGTCGGCCTCGGCGCGCAGGAACGCGTCGTTCAGCTCCACGAGCATCGACCGGTGCTGCGCGTTGCGCATGTCCGGCCGGTTCAACATGATCCGGGCGATGGTGCCGTCGTCGAGGGTCTCGTACGTGACGTGTCGGTACTCGGTGTCTGCCATGGGTGCGCCTCCAGACGGAACGGACGACCGACGCTACACAGGGCGCAGGGAACAGCACCACCGACGCCGGCGGGGCGGGACCGGTAGGTTGCGGACGTGCCCGGCTACGACACCCTCCTCGTCGAGCGACGCGGCCCGGTGGGGTGGCTGGTCAACAACCGGCCCGACCACCTCAACGCGATGAGCAGCCACATGCGCGACGAGCTCGCCGACGCGTGGCTCGAGCTCGACGCCGATCCCGCGGTGAGGGTGATCGTGCACACCGGCGAGGGGCGTGCGTTCCAGACCGGCGTCGACCTCGCCGAGCTGTCGGGCGACGGCGTGGGCGTCGAGCGCTACCGCGACTCGGTGGTCGAGTGGGACCTCCACTTCACCGCCTGGCACCAGCACGTGCAGAAGCCGGTGATCACCGCGGTGAACGGCATCTGCGCCGGGGGCGGGCTCCACTTCGTCGCCGACGCCGACATCGTGCTCGCCGCCAGCGACGCGCAGTTCGTCGACCCGCACGTGTCGGTGGGCCAGGTGACTGCGATCGAGGCCATCGGACTGGCGCGGAAGCTGCCGTTCGAAGCGGTCATGCGCATGGCGCTGCTCGGTCGCCACGAGCGGATGTCGGCGGCGCGCGCGTACGAGCTCGGGATGGTGTCGCAGGTCGTCGATCCGCCCGAGCGGTTGCGCGACGCGGCCCAGGAGCTGGCCGAGACCATCGCCCGCAACTCCCCCGCCGCCATGCGCGCCACCAAGCGCGCGCTCGAAGGTGCGCTGGAGCACGGGCTCACCGACGGCTGCCGCGCCGGCGCGCGCGAGCTGGTCTCGATGTGGGGTCATCCCGACCAGACCGAGGGACCGCTCGCGTTCGCGGAGAAGCGCGACCCCCGCTGGGCCGACCTCGACTGATCAGACCCGACTGATCAGACGAGGCGTCGGACCCGTTCGAACTCCAGCGCCAGCTGCTCGCCGAGATCGACGCGCCCACCACCTTCGAGCCACCGGGCGAACGCACGGTTGTAGAGCAGCACGCCGAGCGCCCCCAGCGCGGTGTCGTCGTCGTTGGGCAGCTCGCGACCGTTCCGGTGCGCGAGCGCGCGGGCGATCGTCTGCGCGTGCTCCTGCGAGTGCAGGTGCTCACGGCCGAGCAGCACCGACGACGAGTCGACGACTCGCCGGTAGCGCTGCACGCGCTCGCGCAGCGCCTCGAAGCCGATGCTGAGCGACACGAAGGTCGCGCAGACGGCGTCGAAGTCGGAGCGCGCGTCGGCCTGCGCCTGCAAGGCGGTCTCGAACCGGCGCATGAGCCCGAAGTCGCGGGAGAAGACCACCGACTCCTTGGTCGGGAAGTAGCGGAAGAAGGTGCGGGGCGACACGCCCGCCCGCTCCGCCACCTGTTCCGTGGGCGTCTCGTCGTAGCCCTGCTCCGAGAACAGCTCGAGCGCGGCGTCGAGGATCGCCTCTCGGCTGCGCTGCGCGCTGACCGCCCTCGGGACGCGGGTGAGCGGGGTCATGGCAGCGATGCTATCGTCATCGGTGACAGTCGAGTGTCACGAATGACGAGCAACCACGTGGAGCACACCGCCATGGGTGAGAACGCCGGGCAGCAACGCAGCTTCGAGGTGTGGGACGCCGACAACCACATGTACGAGGCGGTGGACTCGTACACGCGCCACCTCCCGAAGCAGTACGAGGACGCCATCCGCATGGTCGACGTCAACGGCCGCGACAAGCTGCAGATCCTCGGCAAGATCTCGGAGACCATCCCCAACCCCACGTACGTCGTCGTCCCGACGCCCGGCGCCTGGACCGAGTACTACCGGGGCAACAACCCCGAGGGGAAGAGCCTCCGGGAGCTGGCGAACCCGATCCGGTGCCCGGAGGAGTTCCGCCACCCCGAGCTGCGGCTGAAGCTGATGGACGAGCAGGGCGTCCACGGCTGCGTGATGTTCCCGACGACCGCAGGCCTCATCGAAGAGCACATGAAGGCCGACATCGACGCCACGCACGCGGTGTTCCACGCGTACAACCAGTGGCTGCTCGAAGACTGGACGTTCGACTACGAGGGTCGGATCATCCCGACGCCCGCGATCACGCTGCCCGACCTCGACCTCGCGCTCGCCGAGCTCGACTGGGTGCTCGAGCACGGCGCCCGCACCGTGCTCATCCGTCCCGCCCCGGTCCCGCAGCGCGACGGGTCGTCGATCTCGATGGGCGCACCCCAGTTCGACCCGTTCTGGCGTCGCTGCGAAGAGGCCGGCGTCTCCGTGATGATGCACAACGCCGACTCCGGCTACGACCGCTACGCGAACGACTGGGAGCCGGGACGCGGCGAGTTCCAGGGCTTCAACCAGACCGTGTTCCGCATGTTCCTCTACGAGGAGAACCGCCACATCTTCGACACGCTCGCCGCGCTCGTCGCGCACGACGTGTTCCAGCGGTTCCCCGGCACGCGCGTCGGTGTGGTCGAGAACGGTGGCGGCTGGGTCTCGCGGCTCGTCGACACCTTCGACCACGTCTACGACAAGATGCCCGACCGGTTCGACGAGCACCCCGCCGACGTGTTCCGCCGGCACGTGTGGATCAACCCGTTCCACGAGGACGACATGTCGGCGCTGGTCGACGCCATCGGTGCCGATCGCGTGCTGTTCGGCTCCGACTTCCCGCACCCCGAGGGCCTCGGCGAGCCGCTCGAGTTCGAGGCCGAGCTCGACGGGCTCCCGGCCGACACCGTGCGCCGGATCATGAGCCAGAACCTGCAGGACCTGCTCCGCCTCGACGCACTCGTGTGACACCCGTACGTCATGCTCCGCATCGCGCGACGATGCGGGGGTGACGGAACACCGGTCGTACTGCCGCATCTGCGTCGCCGCGTGCGGCATCACGGTGACCGTCGACGGTGACCGCGTCACCAAGGTGCGCGGCGACGCCGACCATCCGGTCTCCCACGGCTACGTGTGCTCGAAGGGGCGGGGCATCCCTGCGTGGCACCACTCCGAGCACCGGCTCGACCATCCACGCGTGCACGGCGTCGACGTCGGCTGGGACGAGGCGTTCGACCATCTCGGCGGCGCGCTGCAGGACATCATCGACCGCGACGGCCCGGACGCCATCGGCGTCTACATCGCCACCGGCATGGCCTACGACTCGGCGGGCGGAGCGATCAGCGGCGGGTGGCTCCGGGCGATCCGCAGCCGCTCCCTCTACTCGGCGGTGACGGTCGACAACGCGCCGTCGATGGTCTCCGCCGAGCTGGTGACCGGGCACACGCAGATGAACCCGGTGTTCAGCCCCGACATCCCCGGCCTCCTCGTGCTCGTCGGCCACAACCCGGTCGTGTCCCACGGGTACGGCACCGCACTCCCCGACCCGGTCACCTATCTCCGCCGCTTCCGGGCCGGGGGCGGCACCATGTGGGTGCTCGACCCGCGCCGCACCGAGAGCGCGGCGCTGGCCGACGCGCACCTCCCGATCCGACCCGGCGGCGACGTCGCCGTGCTCGCCGCGCTCGCCCGCGAGCTGCTGCAGGACGGCGCCGACACCGACGAGCTCGCGCACCACTGCGATCCCGACCAGGTCGAGGCGCTGCGCGCCGCGTTGGATCCGTTCACGCTCGAGCGCGCGGCCGTCGCCGCCGACGTCGAGCCCGACGCTGCTCGCACGCCTCCTCGCCGACATCCGCGCGCACCCACGGCAGCTGAACATGTTCACCGGCACCGGCGTGCAGATGAGCGGTGACGGGATCCTGGTCGCCTGGCTGCGTTGGGTGCTGCTGATCCTCAACGGCTCGCTCGACCGGGCCGACGGCATGCACTTCCACGACGGCCTGACGCCCCGAGGGGCCGTCCGGCGGAACCGGGCGCCAAGGTGCGCCCCGGGCCGCCGAGTCGCCCCGACGTCCCGCGGGTGGTGCACCAGATCCCGATGGTGGCGCTGGTCGACGAGATCGAGGCCGGCAACCTGCGGGCGTTGATCGTCTGCGGCGGCAACCCGGTGGGCGCGTGCCCGGAGCCCGACCGCATGCGAGCCGCGCTCCGTGCGCTCGACGTGTTGGTCGTCATCGACGTGCACGACGCCGAGATCGCCGTCGCTGGCCACGCACGCGCTTCCCGCCACCGGGCAGCTCGAACGCAGCCGACGTCTCCGCGTTCTCGCAGCGTCTCGGTGGCGTCGAGCGTGCAGTTCACCGAAGCCGTGGTCGCACCCGTGGCCGACCGCAAGCCGGTGTGGTGGATCCTCGGCCACCTCGCCCGCCGGCTCGGCGGTGACGTGCTCGGCGGCGCCGACCCCGACGCGATGACCGACACCGACTACCTGCGCGGGATGCTCGCGGCGTCACCACTCGACGCTGACACCGTGTTCGCCAACGGACCGCACGGCACCGAGGTCCCCGTGCAGATCGGCTGGGTCAGGGAGACGTTCCTGCGCGACGGCTGCTGGCAGATCGCGCCGCCGGTCATGCTCGAGCGGCTCGCCGCCCACGAGCCACCCGGCCCCGGGCTGCTGCTCGCGCCCCGTCGCGAGATGGGCTGGAGCAACTCGATCCGCTACGACCAGCACAAGGACGAGCCCCTCGTGCGCATGCACCCGGACGACCTCGCGGCCGCCGGCGTGCGGGCGGACGAGCGCTGCGTGCTCGCCAGCGCGCACGGCTCGGTCGAGGTCGTCGTCGTC
>CAVWLR010000002.1:0-352704 GCA_963755855.1 uncultured Actinomycetes bacterium
TGCTGCTGCAGGAGCGGATCCAGAACGAGGGCATCGGCAACCACGAGCTCGAGCAGCGGTGGCGCGGGGAGCCGATCGTCGTTGAGTGACGTGACCGGCACCACGCCCGAACCCGAAGCCGCGGTCGAGGCCGCACCGACCGAAGAGGTCGCGCCCGACCCGCACGCGCTCGACGAGCTGCCACGAGGAGCTCGTGGCGCGCTTCGAGACCGAGCTCGGCGAAGCGGTGCTCGACCAGCAGCCCGTGTTCGGCATGCCGGTCGTGCGCGTGCGTCGCATCGACTGGCGCGCCGTCGCCGAGGTGTCGAAGGGCGTGCTCGAGTGCGACTTCCTCTCCTTCGTGTCGGGCATCGACTGGATGCCCGCACCCAAGGAGGGCGACGAAGACTCGCGGCGACACGTCGTCGCCGGTGCAGCCGACCGAGACCACCTACGGCGCAGCCGGTTCCGAGGGTCGCTTCCAGGTGTTCGCGCGCGTGCAGTCCACCACGCCGTCACTGGGGGATCACCTTCAAGGCCGACGTCGACGACGAGTCGATGCTCGTGCAGTCGTGGGTGCCGGTGTACCCCGGCGCCGACTGGCACGAGCGCGAGTGCTGGGAGATGTTCGGCTTCGTGTTCGACGGCCACCCGGCGCTGCGCCACCTCTACCTCCCGTCGGAGTTCGAGGGGCACCCGCTGCGCAAGGACTACCCGTTGCTGTCGCGCGTCGTGAAGCCGTGGCCCGGCCTCGTCGACGTGGAGCCCATGCCCGGCGACGGCGACGACCGCCGAGCTGACGCGACGCCCGCTGCGGAGGGCGCGACGCGCGTGAGCACCACCAACCCGCCGCTGCCCGAGTTCGACATCGACCCGCGCGCGTTCCGGCACCTCGCCGACGCGCAGGTGGGCGTCGAGCTCGACACCGGCGACATGATCCTCAACCTCGGCCCGCAGCACCCGGCCACCCACGGCACGCTGCGGCTCGTGGTGCGCCTCGACGGCGAGCGCGTCGATCTCGGCCGACCCGCTCATCGGCTACATGCACCGCGGCTACGAGAAGCTCACCGAGTTCCGCACGTACCCGCAGATCACCACGCTGATCAACCGCATCGACTGGCTCTCGAGCTTCGCCAACGAGGTGCCGTTCATCGACGCCGCCGAGCAGCTCATGGGCATCCAGGCGCCGCCGCGTGCGCAGTACATCCGCACGATCCTCACCGAGCTCAGCCGCATCGCCACCTTCATCCTGTTCCTCGGCGAGATGGGCCTCCAGGTCGGCGCGCTCACGCCCGCGTTCTACGGCTTCCGCGACCGCGAGCACGTCCTCAACCTCATCGAGGGCGCGACCGGCGGTCGCTTCCACCCCAACTTCAACCGCATCGGCGGCATCAAGGACGACCTGCCGTGGGGCTGGGTCAACGAGACCCGCCGGGTCGATGAAGCTCATGTTCGACGCCTGCGACACGTTCGAGGACCTCGTCGCCGGCAACGAGATCTTCGAGGCCCGCACCCGCTCGATCGGGATCATCCCGCCCGAGCTCGGCGCCGCCTACGGCGTGTCGGGCTCCAACCTGCGCGCCTCGGGCGTCGACTGGGACCTCCGTCGCGACGGCAAGCCGTACCTCGTGTACCCCGACCTCGACTTCAAGGTGTGGACGCACCCCGACGGCGACTCGTTCGCCGCGCTACTGGGTGCGCCTCCAGGAGACGCGCGAGTCGTGCCGCATGGTGCTGCAGATGCTCGACCAGATGCCGGCGGGGCCGATCATGGCCAAGGTCCCGCGCATCATCAAGGTGCCCGAGGGCGAGGCCTGGACCGAGACCGAGAACCCGCTCGGCCAGATGGGCTACTACGTCTTCTCGAAGGGCGCGACCGGCCCGTTCCGGGTGAAGATCCGCTCGGCGTCGTTCAGCAACGTGTCGATCCTGCCGTGGTTGCTGCGGGGCGTGTTCGTCCCCGACGTGATCACGATCCTGGCGTCGCTCTACTTCATCCTCGGGGACATCGACCGATGAGCGCAGCCGTCCTCGCGCTCGAGATCGGTTGGGGCACCACCCTCGCGATCAAGACCGTCATCATCCTGGCGTTCGTGCCGCTCACCGCGCTGATCCTCGGCTACGTGTTCCTGCTCAAGATGATGAGCCACATGCAGAGCCGCCTCGGTCCGATGGACCCCGGTGGCTTCCACGGCTGGTTCCAGCTCGTGGGCGACGGCATCAAGTTCATCCAGAAGGAAGACATCACCCCGGCGCAGGCCGACAAGCGCGTGTTCGCGATGGCGCCCGCGGTCGTGGTGATCTCCACCTTCC
Organism: uncultured Actinomycetes bacterium; assembly: GCA_963755855.1. Taxonomy (GTDB): domain Bacteria; phylum Actinomycetota; class Acidimicrobiia; order IMCC26256; family DASPTH01; genus DASUAS01. The sequence continues at coordinate 2,293 of CAVWLR010000002.1, forward strand.
TCGTGTTCCTGGTGATCCCGGCCGGTCCCGACATCGTCGTCAAGAACCTCAACGTCGGCGTGTTCTACGCGCTGGCGGTGTCGAGCCTCTCGGTCATCGGCGTGCTCATGGCCGGCTGGGCCAGCGCCAACAAGTTCTCGCTGCTCGGCGCGCTGCGCGCCGCCGCCCAGCTCATCGCCTACGAGCTGCCGCTGCTGCTCGCCGTCGTCGGCGTGGTGATCCAGGCCGGCACGATGAACCTGCAGGGGATCGTCGCCTTCCAGAGCACCGGCTCGATCTTCGGCTGGAGCGGCGTCGGCTTCCCGCTGATCCTCACCCAGTTCATCGGGTTCTTCCTCTTCCTGATCGCGGCGCAGGCCGAGCTCACGCAGACCCCGTTCGACATGCCCGTGGCCGAGAGCGAGCTGGTCGCCGGCTACATGGTCGAGTACACCGGCTTCCGCTTCCTCTTCTTCTTCATCGGCGAGTTCGGCACCGCGTTCGCGTTCTCGGCCATCGCCGCCACCCTCTACCTCGGCGGCTGGGCGCTCCCGGCGTCGTGGGGCATCGACCCGGGGGTGATGCGCTTCATCGGTCCGCTGGTGCTCTTCGCCAAGATCATGGCGCGTCGCCTTCCTCATGTTCTGGGTGCGCTTCACCTATCCGCGCCTCCGTGAGGACCAGCTGCAGGCCCTGGCCTGGAAGTTCCTCATCCCCATCGGCCTCCTCAACATCCTGTTGACCGGCGTCTTCAAGGTCGCGATCTGATGAAGAAGCCCAAGCTCCCCGGCGTCATCGGCGGCCTCGGCATCACGTTCAAGACGATGCTGAAGCCGGCGGTCACGGTGCAGTACCCGCACGAGCGGGAAGATCCTCCGACCCGCGCACGCGGTGTCATCGCGCTCAAGGAGGAGAACTGCACGGTCTGCATGCTGTGCGCGCGCTCCTGCCCCGACTGGTGCATCTACATCGAGGGGCACAAGGAGAAGCGCCCGCCGCGCCGTGAAGGCGGTCGCGACCGCACCGTGAGCGTGCTCGACCGCTTCGACATCGACTACGCGCTCTGCATGTACTGCGGGATCTGCGTCGAGGTGTGCCCGTTCGACGCGCTCTTCTGGAGCCCCGACTACGAGTACTCCGAGTCGAACATCGCCAAGCTGCTGCACGACAAGCGCAAGCTCGGTGAGTGGATGGAGACGGTTCCCGAGCCCGAGCCGCTCGAGATCGGCGCCGAGGTCAAGAAGTAGTGGTCGCGCAGAACGTCGCGTTCTGGATCCTCGCGATCGCGATGGCCGGTGCGGCCATCGGGGTCGTGCGTTCGCAGAACGTCGTGCACGCCGCGCTCTACCTCGTGGTGGTGCTGGCCGGCGCCGCCGCGCAGTTCATCCTGGTGGCGGCCGAGTTCGTCGCCTGGGTGCAGGTGCTCATCTACATCGGCGCCATCGTCATCCTCTTCCTCTTCGGCATCATGCTCACGCGCGCGCCGATGCGGTCCGAGGGCAGCATGGACAACAGCCAGCGGCTCGCCGCCGCGGTCGTGAGCCTCTTCCTCTTCGGCGTGATCACCGCGCTGTTCGTCGACGCCTACGGCGGCAAGGAGATCAAGCTCTCCGACGACCTCGTGCTCATCGGCGCTCGGGCAACATCGCGTCCAGCATCTTCCGCGACTACCTCGTGCCCTTCGAGGTCGTCTCGATGCTCCTGCTCGCCGCGCTCGTGGGCGCCGTCGTGATCGCGCGGAGGGACTGATCGCGATGGCCCTCAACAACTTCCTCATCCTCGAGCGCGTTCCTGTTCTGCACCGGCATCTACGGCGTGCTGGCGCGCAAGAACGCGGTGCTCGTGCTCATGAGCATCGAGCTCATGCTCAACGCGGTGAACATCAACCTCGTCGCGTACTCCGCCTTCCACCGGGAGGTCGCCGGGCAGGTCTTCGCCCTCTTCCTCATCACGATCGCGGCCGCCGAGGTCGGGATCGGGCTGGCGATCGTGTTGCTGATCTACCGCAACTCGCACAGCGTCGATCTCGACGATGCCGACCAGTTGAAGGGCTGATCTCGACGTGCTGAATTACGGCTGGATCATCCCCGCGATCCCCGCGGTGTCGTTCCTCCTGATCCTCTTCTTCGGCAAGCGCATGCCGAAGAAGGGCGCGGAGATCGGCATCGTCGCGCTCGAGCGCGTCGTTCATCCTCGCCTGCGTCGCGGTGTACCAGTGGATCGACCGGGTCGAGAGCGCCAGCGGCGGCAAGGAGAGCGGGCTGCGCGCGCTGGGCCGGGGCGTGTTCGGCGCCGAGGGCGGCCACGGCGAAGCGGTCGTCACGCCGGTCATCCACCACTTCACCTGGTGGCAGAACGGCGGCATCGAGTTCGGCGTCGGCATCCGCATGGACGGCCTCGCGGTGATGATGCTCTTCGTCGTCACCCTGATCTCGCTGCTGGTGCACGTCTACAGCACCGCGTACCTCGAGAACGACGTCCGCTACACGCACTACTTCGCGATGCTCAGCCTGTTCACCGCGGCGATGCTCACGCTCGTCGTCGCCGACAACACGCTGCAGATGCTGCTCGGGCTGGGAGGGCGTCGGCCTCTGCTCGTTCGCGCTCATCGGGCACTGGTGGGAGGAGGGCGCCAACAGCCGCGCCGCCCTCAAGGCGTTCCTCACCACCCGCACCGGCGACATCGGCCTGATGATCGGCATCATCATCCTGTTCTTCGCCGTCGGCAGCTTCGACATCGGTCGCAGCAACGTCTACGCGCTCGGCCCCAACGCCGACCACGGCATGCTGCTCGCCGCCGCCGCCTGCCTCTTCATCGGCGTGATCGGCAAGAGCGGCCAGTTCCCGCTGCACACGTGGCTTCCCGACGCCATGGCCGGTCCCACGCCGGTGTCGGCGCTCATCCACGCCGCCACCATGGTCGTCGCCGGCGTCTACCTCGTCGCCCGCCTCTACCCCGTGTTCTTCAACGGGTTCTCGATCGGCGCACGGCGGCGTCAACTTCATGGTGCTGATCGGCGGCATCACGATCATCATCGGTGCGCTGCTCGCGTTCGTGCAGAACGACATCAAGAAGGTGCTCGCGTACTCCACCATCTCGCAGCTCGGCTACATGGTGATGGCGCTCGGCTCCGGCGCGTGGGTCGCGGCGGTGTTCCACCTCTTCACCCACGCGTTCTTCAAGGCGCTGCTCTTCCTCGGCGCCGGTTCGGTGAGCCACTCCGGCTCGCACCACTCCTTCGACATGAAGAAGGACATGGGCGGGCTGCGCAAGTACATGCCGATCACGTTCTGGACCTTCATGATCGGCACGCTCGCGCTCGCCGGGATCTTCCCGTTCGCCGGGTTCTGGTCGAAGGACGAGATCCTCGTGACCGCGGGGAAGTCGGGCTACGACCTTCTTCCTCGTCGTCGGCCTCATCGGTGCGTTCCTCACCGCCGCCTACATGACCCGCTGCGTGTACCTCACCTTCTTCGGCGAGTACCGCGGCCACGGGCACCCGCACGAGTCGCCGCCGTCATCACCGTGCCGCTCATCGTCCTGTCGGTGTTCGCGATCCTGGCCGGCTTCCTCAACGCCGCCGCCATCCACGTGGAGAAGTTCGCCGAGTGGGTCGAGCCCCGGGTCGCGTTCCCGCAGCTCGTGCACCCCGAGTTCGACTACCCGAAGGCGGCCATCTCGCTCGCGGTCGCGGTGCTGGGCATCGGCATCGCCGCCTACTTCTGGTTCAAGCGTGAATCGCTCGGCGCACTGAAGGGGCTGACGCAGCGCAACAAGCTCGCGCACGCCGGCTACACGTTCCTCGAGAACAAGTACTACCTCGACGTGCTGTACGAGAACGTGATCGTCGCGTCGATCAAGGGCGGCATGGCCAACGCCGCCTACTGGGTCAACCAGCACGTCATCGACGGGGTGGTCAACGGCGCCGCGCGCGGTGCCCGGGTCGCCGGGAAATTCACGTACGAGAAGCTGGACCAGCGTGGAGTCGACGGTGCGGTCAACGGTGTCGCCGAGATCACCGGCGAGAGCGGCGGCCTCCTGCGCTACCTGCAATCCGGTCGTGTCCAGCGTTATGCGTTGTTGCTGTTCGGTGCGGTGGGGCTCCTGAGCCTCTTCCTGCTACTCGCCAACTCCTGATCCGAGGGGAATCGTTCCAATGGACTGGTTCGACAACTGGGCCCTGACGCTGGCGGTGTTCATCCCCGTCGTCGGCATGGTGATCATCTTCCTGATCCCGAAGGCCGAGGAGACCCTCATCAAGGTGGTCGCGCTGCTGACCACGTTGCTGACCGCCGCGGTCGGCATCGGGATCCTCGCCAACTTCAACCTCGACGACGGCGGGCTGCAGTTCACGGCCAACGAGCGTTGGATCGACGTGATCCACAGCCGCTACCACGTGGGGATCGACGGCATCTCGCTGCCGCTGGTGCTGCTGACCATGCTGGTCACGGTCTGCTGCATCATCTACTCCTGGAACCACTTCCCGGAGCCGCACAACCCGAAGGCGTTCCTCGCGCTGATCCTCCTGCTCGAGACGGGCATGATCGGCACGTTCGTCGCCCAGGACCTCATCCTCTTCTTCATCTTCTTCGAGGTCGTCCTGCTCCCGATGTTCTTCATGATCGGCGTGTGGGGCGGTCCCAACCGCGAGTACGCGTCGATCAAGTTCTTCCTGTTCACGCTGTTCGGCTCCGCGCTCATGCTGCTGAGCTTCCTGGCGCTGTTCTTCCTGTCGAAGGTGCACACCTTCGACATGGTCACCCTCACGCACCTCCACGGCGACGGCATCGTCCACGGCACCCAGCTGCTCGTGTTCGGCGGCATGTTCCTCGGCTTCGCCATCAAGGTGCCGATGTTCCCGTTCCACACGTGGCTGCCCGATGCGCACACCGAAGCGCCCACCGTCGGCTCGGTGCTGCTGGCCGCGATCATGCTGAAGCTCGGTACGTACGGCTTCATCCGCATCGCGCTCCCGATGCTGCCGAGCGCGGCGCAGTCGTGGGCACCGTGGATCGGCCTGCTCGCCGTCATCGGCATCATCTACGGAGCGTTGTGCTGCCTCGCGCAACGCGACATGAAACGGCTCATCGCGTTCTCGTCGGTCGCGCACATGGGCTTCGTGATGCTCGGCATCGCCACCCTCACCGACTTCGGCATCAACGCCGCCATCTTCGGCATGGTCGCCCACGGTCTGATCACCGGCATGCTCTTCTTCCTCGCCGGCTCGATCCAGGAGCGCTACGGCACCCGGGAGATCAGCCGCCTCGGTGGGGTCCTCACCCAGGCACCGCACCTCGGCTGGCTGCTCGGGTTCTCGGCCATGGCGTCGCTGGGCCTCCCCGGCCTGGCCGGGTTCTGGGGCGAGTTCCCGGCAATCCTCTCGGCCTACCAGCCGAAGCTGCCGTTCGGGCTGTTCGACGGCCTCGACGGCACCCTCACCACCTTCCGCGTCTACATGGTGATCGCCGCCGTCGGCACCGTCCTCGCCGCCGGCTACCTGCTCTGGATGTTCCAGCGGGTCGCGATGGGCAAGGTGAAGCCCGAGTTCGAGAACGCCCACATCCACGACGTGCACGTGTCGGAGTGGGTGGCGTGGGCGCCGCTGCTGCTGCTCATCGTGGCCTGGGCCTCTACCCGCAGCTGCTGTTCAAGATGACCGACCTGCCGGTGACCCACCTGGTCAACGGACTCTCGCGGGCGCTGTAGTTGAACCCGCACGTCGACTTCCACGCGCTCGCGCCGGAGCTCGTCCTCACGGCGACGATCCTCGTCGTCCTGGTGGCCGACCTCGTCTGGCCCGATCGCTCGCGCTTCACGAGCTCGCGGATCGCGTCGATCGGCGTGCTCGCCGCGCTCATCCCGGTGATCACGCTCGCGGCCGACGGCACCGACCGCGTGATGTTCGGTGGCGCGTTCGTGGTCGACGCGTACGCGCTGGCGTTCGAGGGGTTCTTCCTCGTCGTCACCTACGTCGTGCTGCTGATGTCGTCCGACTACATCTCCGACGGCGACTACCACCAGGCCGAGTTCTACTTCCTGATGCTCACGTCGGTGCTCGGCATGATGGCGATGGCGTCGGCGCGCGACCTCATCTCGATCTTCGTGGCGCTGGAGACGATCACCATCCCCACGTTCGTCCTCGCGGGTTGGCGCAAGCACGACTCGAAGTCGAACGAAGCGATGATCAAGTACTTCATCATCGGCGTGCTGTCGTCGGCGATCATGCTCTACGGGATGTCGATCGTCTTCGGTGAGACCGGAGGCTCGACGCTCCTCAGCGACATCTCCCGGTACATCCGGTTGCACGGCACGTCGACCCTGCTCGCGGTCGCCATCTTCCTCACCATCGCCGGCTTCGCGTTCAAGGTGAGCGCGGTGCCGTTCCACTTCTGGACCCCCGACACCTACGAGGGCGCACCCACGCCGGTCACCGCGTTCCTGTCGACCGCGTCGAAGGCGGGTGGGTTCGTGGCGCTGCTCACGATCATCCGCTTCGGGTTCTTCCCGTCGCAGGACTCCTGGGAACCGGTGCTCTGGGTCCTCGCGGCGGCGTCGATCATCTACGGCAACCTGGTCGCGCTGCGTCAGACCAACATCGTGCGGATGCTCGCCTACTCGTCGATCGCGCAGGGTGGGTTCATCCTCGTGCCGCTCGCGGTGGCCGGCGACGGCGGCGCGGCACGGGTGTCGTTCGAGGCCGTGCTCATCTACCTGTTCATCTACGCGGCGATGAACCTCGGTGCGTTCGCGGTGGTCATCGCAGTGGCGCGCCGCACGGGCAGCGCCGAGATCGACACGTACGCCGGCCTGGGCAAGACCGGGCCCGGGCTCGCGATCACGCTCACCATCTTCCTGTTCTCGCTCGCCGGCATCCCACCCTTCGCGGGGTGGTTCGCCAAGTTCGTGATGTTCCGCGCCGTCCTCGACGCCAATTCGCCGTCGGCGGTCATCCTCGGCGTCATCGCCGCGCTCGGCTCGGTGGTCGCGTTCTTCTACTACGCGGGCGTCGCCCGCAAGATGTGGTTCCACGATCCCGCGCCCGAGGCGCAGACCACTCCCCGGCCCATCCCGGCCGCGCTCACCGTGGCCATCGGCCTCTGCGTGACCGTGACCATCGTGGTGGGCGTCTACCCGCAGCTCTTCGCCCGCATCGGCGAGCTCGCCTTCTCGGTCTGATCCACTGCTGGCAACCGGCGTCACTCGAGCGGAGCAGTTCCGCCGAACTGACGCCAGTTCGAGGGTGAGGTGATGGCGAGCGCACGGGACGAGATCGTCGAGCGGATCGAGCGGGAGGGGCCGATCGGGTTCGACGCGTTCGTGGAGCTCGCGCTCTACGGCGAGGGCGGGCTTCTTCACCCGGGCGCGCGGCGCCGGACGCGCCGGACGGGACTTCGTCACCAGCCCCGAGGTCGGGCACGCTCTTCGGCGCGCTCGTGGCCCGGGCGATCGACGGGTGGTGGCGCGACGCCGGCGAGCCCCGACCCCTTCCTGGTGATCGAGGGCGGCGCCGGCCGCGGGCGCCTCGCCGCCGACGTGCTCGCGGCCGGACCCGACTGCGCGACGCGCGCTGCGCTACGTGCTGGTCGAGCGCTCACCGGAGCTGCGCGCTCGCCCAGCGCGACCTGCTGACCGTCGAGCCGTTCGAGGACGCGCTCGGACCGATGGTGCGCGACGACGAGGACTCGCCCGTGCCGGTCACCGGCATGGGCCCGATCGTGACCGCGCTCGACGACCTGCCCGCGGTCGGCGCTCGACGGCGTGGTGTTCGCCAACGAGCTGCTCGACAACCTGCCGTTCCGGATCGTCGAGCGACGCGCGGGGGCCTGGTGGGAGGTGCGGGTCGCGGTCGACGGCGACGTCGCTCGTCGAGAGCGTGGTGCCGGCAACGAGCGAGCTGACGACCGAGGCCGACCTGGTGAGCAGCGACGCGCCCGACGGTGCGCGGGTCCCGGTCCCGACCGCGCTGGTCGAGTGGTTGCGCGCGTGCGCGGTCGCGCTGCGCCGTGGCCGACTCGTGCTCGTGGACTACGTGGCGACCGGGGCCGAGTTGGTGGAGCGCGGGGCCGACGGCTGGCTGCGCACCTACCGCGACCACGACGCGGGGCGCCGCGCCGCTCGTGGCGCCGGGCGAGCAGGATCTCACCGTCGACGTCCCGTTCGAGTACCTCGTGCACGCGGCGGCGCGGGTCGGGTCTCCGACTCGAGGTCGACGTCACGCAGGCCGAGTGGTTGCGGGGCCTCGGGATCGACGAGCTCGCAGCCGAGGCCCGGCGAGCACTGGGACGCCCGGGCGCACATCGGCGACCTCGAGGCCGTCCGGCACCGCAGCCGCGTGTCCGAGGCGGCGGCGCTGGTCGACCCCTCCGGCCTCGGCGCCCATCGCGTCCTCGTCTTCCGTCGGTGAGGACGGGTGACGCGTGAGCGGCCCGGTTCGTGAGCGGCGCGGTTCGTGAGCGGCGCGGTTCGTGACTGGCGCGGAACGGCGCGGGAATGGCGCGTAGGGTGACCGCGCTCGCCCAGCCGGTTGCGCACGGGGGTCTGTGATGGCGGAGAAGTCGGACACGATCGAGTCGCTGCTCGGCGAAGGTCGCACCTTCCCGCCGCCCGCTGAGTTCGCGGCGCACGCCCGCATCGCCTCCGCCGACGTCTACGCCGAGGCCGGCGCCGATCCCGAGGCGTTCTGGGCCCGCCAGGCGGGTGAGCTCCTCGACTGGTACGAGCCGTGGCACACCGTGCTCGAGTGGGACCTCCCGTTCGCCAAGTGGTTCCTCGGCGGGAAGCTCAACGCGTCGTACAACTGCCTCGACCGGCACGTCGAGGCGGGCCGCGGCGACAAGGTCGCCTACCACTGGGAGGGCGAGCCGGGCGACACCCGCACCATCACCTACGCCGACCTGCTCGCACGACGTCTCGCAGCTCGCCAACGCGCTCAAGGCCCTCGGCGTGGAGAAGGGCGACCGGGTCAACATCTACCTGGGGATGGTGCCGGAGCTGCCGATGGCGCTGCTCGCGTGCGCCCGCATCGGCGCCGCGCACTCGGTGGTGTTCGGCGGGTTCTCGTCCGACTCGCTGCGCGACCGCATCCAGGACGCCGGAGCCAAGGTGCTCATCACCGGTGACGGCGCCTGGCGGCGCGGCAGCATCGTGCCGTTGAAGGAGACCGCCGACGCCGCGGTCGCGGAGTGTCCCACGATCGAGAAGGTCCTGGTGCTGCAGCGCACCGGCCACGACGTCGAGATGACGAACGGTCGCGACGTCTGGTGGCACGACCTCGTGCCGCAGCAGTCGGCCGACTGCCCGCCCGAGCCGATGGACAGCGAGGACCTCCTCTACCTGCTGTACACCAGCGGCACCACGGCCCGCCCCAAGGGCATCATGCACACGACCGGGGGCTACCTCACCCAGGTCGCGTGGACGCACCGGAACGTGTTCGACCTGCAGCCCGACACCGACGTCTACTGGTGCGCGGCCGACGTCGGCTGGGTGACCGGCCACTCCTACATCGTCTACGGGCCCCTCATGAACGGGTGCACCGGCGTGCTCTACGAGGGCACGCCCGACCACCCGGGCAAGGACCGCCTGTGGGACATGGTCGAGCGCTACGGCGTGACCATCCTCTACATCGCGCCCACCGCCATCCGCACGTTCATGAAGTGGGGGCCGGAGTTCCCCGAGGGCCACGACCTCTCGTCGCTGCGACTGCTCGGCAGCGTCGGCGAGCCCATCAACCCCGAGGCGTGGGTCTGGTACTGGCAGCACATCGGTGGCGGGCAGCTGCCCGATCGTCGACACGTGGTGGCAGACCGAGACCGGCGCCATCATGATCACGCCGCTCCCCGGCGTGAGCGTCGACCAAGCCGGGGAGCGCGACCGGCCCGATCCCGGGCATCGGTGCCGACATCGTCGACGACGCCGGCGAGGCCGTCGGCGTCCCCGGTGGGGGGTACCTCGTGCTCACCCAGCCGTGGCCGTCGATGCTGCGCGGCATCTGGGGCGATCCCGAGCGCTACCGCGACACCTACTGGAGCCGGTTCCCCGGCAAGTACTTCGCGGGCGACGGCGCCAAGCGCGACGACGACGGCGACTACTGGCTCCTCGGTCGCGTCGACGACGTCATGCTCGTGTCGGGCCACAACATCTCGACCGCCGAGGTGGAGCACGCGCTGGTCGGTCACCCCGCGGTCGCCGAGGCCGCGGTCGTCGGCACCAAGGACGCCACCACCGGTCAGGCCATCAGCGCGTTCGTGATCCTGCGCACGGGCAACGAGGCGAGCGACGCGCTCGTCGCCGAGCTGCGCGACCACGTGGGCAAGACCATCGGTCCGATCGCCAAACCGAAGACGGTGCTCTTCACCGAGGACCTGCCCAAGACGCGCTCGGGCAAGATCATGCGCCGACTGCTGCGCGACGTCGCCGAGGACCAGGCCCTCGGCGACACCACCACGCTCGCCGACCCCTCGGTGGTGGAGGGGATCAAGGCCCGCTACCTCGCCTCCGCCACCGACGAGGACTGAGGAGGTCGGAGCGGCGGTGGCACTCTCGCCCGGGACGGGACACGTCCCCGAGTACTGGACCTGGCGCGACGGGGTCGTCGAACCCGGTCCCGCGGTCGTCGTCGACATCGACGGCGTGCTCTCCGACGCGGTCAGCCGCCAGCACTACCTCGAGGCGCCGCGGCGCGACTGGAACGCGTTCTTCGAGGCGTGCGCCGACGATCCGGTGATCGAGGAGATGAAGGTCCTCCTCGACCTGCTCGATCCCGAGCTGCGGATCGTCCTGCTCACCGCGCGGCCCGAGCGGGTGCACCACCTCACCGAGGCGTGGTTGCGTCGCTACCGCATCCGGTGGGACGTGCTGCTCATGCGACCGTGGGGCGACTACGACGTGGCCCGCGACTTCAAGCAGGCGTCGGTGTGGGACCTGCGCAACTACGGCTTCGAGCTCCGGCTCGCGTTCGAGGACGACCGTCGCAACGTGGCCATGTTCCGCTCGGAAGGCGTGCCCTGCGTCTACTTCCACAGCGGCTACTACGACTGAGGGCCGACGTGAAGTCGGGCGCGTCGTCGGCGTGGAAGTCGGTGGCGAGGTGCACGGCGATCTGCGGGTGCGCGGCACTGGTCGCGCTGCCGGCGACCGGCCTCACCGCGTGGAACGCCGATGCCGCGACGCCGTCGAAGTGGGATTCGCGCGTCACGAAGTACGTGCGGTTCGTCGAGCGTCACCGCGAACTCGAGTTCGAGCACCCGGTGCCGGTGAGGTTCCTCGACGACGCGGCGTTCGTGAAGGCCTTCCGGCGCGACGATCCGGAGATCACGAAGCAGGACCGCGCCGCGGCCGAGCGATCGGCGGGTCAGCTGCGTGCGCTCGGCCTCGTCGAGGGCCCCGTCGACCTGATCGGGTCGCAGCAGGACCTCGACGACAGCGACACCGTCGGGTTCTACGACCAGGAGCGCAAGGCGCTCTTCGTGCGCGGCACCGACCTCACCGACGTCGACGTCCGCATCACGCTGGTCCACGAGCTCACACACGCACTCCAGGACCAACGCTTCGACCTGACGAAGCTCGACGACACCGTCGAGACGTCGGGGGAGGACTTCGCGCTCCTCGCGCTGGTCGAGGGCGACGCCACCGCGGTCGAGGACGACTACCTGTACTCGCTGCCGCAGGCGGAGCAGGACGCATACTTCGCCGAGGGGTCCGACAGCCCCGTCGACGCGCCGGACGATCCGGCGTCCGACGTCCCCGCCGTCCTCGACGTGTTCTCGAGCGGTCCGTACGTCTTCGGCTCGCGCTACGTCGAGTTCCTCCGCGGTGCCGGTGGCGCGAAGCGCGTCGACCACGCGTTCACGTCACCACCGAGCACGGAAGAGGACATCATCGACCCGGTGGCGGCGCGGAGGAGCCGGCCGGCCACGAAGATGACGACGCCCGACCTCAGTACCGGCGAACGTCGCCACGGCGACGCCGACGACTTCGGTGCGTTCAGCCTGTATCTCGTGCTCGCGTCGCGGATCGACCCCGAGGTCGCGCTGCACGCCGCGGAGGGATGGGGCGGTGACCGCTCCGTGGGCTTCACCCGTCGTGGTGCCGACGGTCAGGAGTGCGTCCGGATCGCCTTCGTGGGGCAGACCCGCGCCGACACCACCGAGATCGCCGACGCACTCGGCACCTGGACCCGCGCGCTCCCGGCCGGTGCCGCGACGGCGACACGCGTCGACGGCCGGGTCGTGCTCACCGCCTGTGACGTCGGTGGTACCGACGCGCCGAGTGCGGACACGCTCGACGCCGCGGTCACACTGCTCGTCGATCGGAACGACCTCGCGCTCGAGTTGCTGCACGCGCAGGCACCTCCGCGCCTCGCGCGCTGCGCGGCCGACGACCTCGCCGCCGATCCGGCGCTGCTCGCGCTGCTCGACGTCGACGAGTTCACCGCCGACGAGGAGCAGCAGTTCACCGATCGCGTCCAGGACGCGGCCGCGTCCTGCCGCACGACCTGACGAGGGCCCTGTCGCGCATCGGACCGGACGGCGTCGGCGCGGAGGTCAGTCGCGGAAGTTGGTGAACTGCAGCGGGACCTCGAAGTCGTGGTCCTTCAGCGCCGCGATCGCGGTCTGGAGGTCGTCGCGCTTCTTGCCGCTGACGCGGAGCTGGTCGCCCTGGATCTGGTGCGACACGCCCTTGAGCCCGAGCTCCTTGACGAACTTGCCGATCTCCTTGCCCTTGTCGGTGGAGATCCCGACGTTGAGCGTGACGGTCTGGCGCACCGCGCCCTTCGACGCCTCTTCGATCTTCCCGTAGCCGAGCGCCTTGAGCGACACCTGGCGCTTCACGAGCTTCTCCTCGAGCACCTGCGTGAGCGCGGTGAGCCGCGCCTCGCTCTCGGTGTTGAGCTCGATCTCCTTCTCCTTGAGCTCGATCGAGCTGCCGGTGTTCTTGAAGTCGTAGCGGGTGGAGATCTCGCGCGACGCCTGGTCGACCGCGTTGCGGACCTCTTGCATGTCGAGCTCGGACACGACGTCGAACGTGGGCATGGGTCGTCTCCGGAGGGTCGTCGCTGGGAGTGCCGAACGGGCGGCCTGATACTGTACGCGGCCCCGGGTCGGTACCCGAGTGGACAAAGGGGGCAGGCTGTAAACCTGCTGCGAAAGCTACGTTGGTTCGAATCCAACCCGGCCCACTCGACTCGCACCTGCCGCCCGCCTCGCCGGCGGGCGCTCCGCTGCTCGAGCCGTCTCAGAGCATGTGCTGCATCTCGACCACGTCGAGCCACTGGCCGAACTTGCGGCCGACCTCCCGTTCGGTGCCCACGACCTCGAACCCGCACGCCGAGTGCAGGGCGATCGAGGCGTCGTTCTCGCCGGTGATCCGGGCGATCACGGAGTGGAAGCCGTGGGCCGAGGCCAGGCGCAGCAGCTCGTCGAGGAGCTGGCGGCCGATCCCCCGGCCCTGGTGGCCGTCGAGCAGGTAGACGGAGTCCTCGACCGTGGTGGTGTAGGCGGGGCGGGACCGGAAGGGGGAGAGCGACCCGAACCCCACGACCGGCCGTCGACCTCGGCGACCACCGCCGGATGACCGCCGGCGTGCTCGTCGATCCACTGGACCTGCTCGTCGAGGGTGCGGGGGACCATGTCGAACAGGGCGGTCGAGTCGGTGACGTAGTGGTTGTAGATGGCGCGGATGCCCTCGGCGTCGCGTCGTTCCGCCGGCCGGATCGCGACGGGCCCGCTTCGTCTCCGGCTCCGGGACCTTCCTGCACCCCCGGCAAGGTACCGCGGGCACGGGCGTTGCTATCCTGTTCCGTCCCGCCCCCTTAGCTCAGTTGGCAGAGCACTTCCATGGTAAGGAAGGGGTCTACGGTTCAAGTCCGTAAGGGGGCTCTGCGGTTCCGTCCCGGAACCGTTGCTAGGCGGTGTAGCTCAGTTGGTCAGAGCACGCGGCTCATAATCGCGGCGTCGCGGGTTCGAGTCCCGCCACCGCTACCACCGGCAAGTCCAGGAGCGAAACGAACATGGCAAGCGACAAGCGGGTCAAGGTGACCCTGGCGTGCGAAGACTGCAAACGCCGGAACTACATCACGATCAAGAACAAGACGAACGATCGTGAGCGGATCGAGATGAAGAAGTACTGCCGCTTCGACCGCCGTCACACCCTCCACAAGGAGACCCGCTGACCGCGGCCGTTCTGGCCGTTGGCGGTCGACCCGTTGGTAACCCCCTCCGGTTCGGGTGAGTCACAGATGACCACCAACGAACTGCCGAGGGAGCCGAACGAGCTCGACCGGTTGGTCACCGCCGCCCGCGACGGCGACCGCCCGGCGTTCGACGAACTGGTCCGCCGGACCTACGTCGACACGTACACGCTCGCAATGCGTCTCACGGCCCACGAGGAGGACGCGCGCGACGTGGTGCAGGAGACCTATCTCCGGGCCTGGAAGGGTCTCGACGGCTTCCGTGGTGACGCGCAATTCACCACGTGGCTGTACCGCATCACCGCGAACACCGCCTACACCACGGTCAAGCGTCGCCGTCGCCACCGGGCCGACGCCCTCGACGCCATGCTCGAGGAGCCGATCGAGACCCGCATCGACGCCCAGCCCGAGGAGTCGGCCGAGCAGTCGGCCGTGCTCGCCCGGCTGGCCGGCGCGCTCGAGCACCTCCCGCCGAAGCTGCGGGTGCTCGTGGTGCTGAAGGACGTCTACGGCCTGTCCCACGAGGAGATCGCCGAGGAGCTCGGCATCTCGGTGGCGGCGGCCAAGGTGCGCCTGCACCGGGGCCGCAAGCAGCTGCGCGACCTGCTCTACGACGGACGCCCCGCCCGCGACCGGGAGGCACGACCATGCAGTGTGACGAGGTCGCCCGCATCCTGCCCGAGGCGGTCGACAACGGCGCCGCGGTCGAGCTTCGGTGCAGCGCCACATCGAGTCGTGCCTGCGCTGCCAGGCCGAGCTCGCCCGCTACCGCAAGATGCTCCGGGGCCTCCAGCTGCTGCGCACCCGCTACCTCGAGCCCGCCCCCGGGCTGCTGGCGCAGACCCTGGCCGCCCTCGAGGAGGCCGGCGAGCGCGAGGCCGTGCGGGCGATCCTGACCGGGCGGCGCCTCGCCTACGCCGGCGCCATCGGTGCCGGCGCGGTCGCCGCGGGCACCGCGGCGACGGTGATGATCGTGCACCGGTCCCGCCGGCGCGCCGCGCCTGCGCCGGCTGAGCCAGCCCCGATCCAGCCCCGTCGGGCCCGTCCGGGGCCGCCTCGGACCGACTTCCGGGCCACTGCTATCCTGTCTGTTCCGGCCCGACCGCGCCCGGAGGGCAGTAGCTCAATTGGTAGAGCACCGGTCTCCAAAACCGGCGGTTGGGGGTTCGAGTCCCTCCTGCCCTGCAGTGAACGACGACTTGACCACGATTCCCTGAGGACGGCGCTGCCGTGTCGATGAACCGACAGACCAAGCGCATGATGGCGAAGCAGGGCACCGACAAGCCCAAGTCGCCGCGTCCGACGGCGGCAAGCGCCGTCCGCCCTCGGCCGCCCCCAAGCGGGAGAAGATCGGCCCGAAGGAGTACCTCGGCGAGGTGAAGGGTGAGCTGCGCAAGGTCGCGTGGCCCACCAAGAAGGAGGTCGTCAACTCCACGATCATCGTGCTCATCGCCGTCGTGGTGATGACCGCCCTGATCTTCGGGTTCGACTACGCCTCCTCCAAGTTCGTGCTGTTCCTCTTCGATTGAGCGCCCGATGACTGCAGTGTTCCCCGAACCAGCCGACGACGAGAACGACGAGAACGCCGTCGATGCCGTGGACGAGATCACCCAGGTCGACGACTCGACCGATCAGGTCGTCGACGTCGTCGTCGAGCCGGGCGAGGAGGTCGTCGAGGAGGTCGTCGAGATCGTCGAGGTCACCGAGGCCGGTGACCTCGCCGACGCCGAGCTCATCGCCGTCATCGACGAGGACGAGGAGGAGGAGCGCGCCCCGCGCGAGCCGAGCCCCTACGAGCGCCCCGGCGACTGGTTCGTCGTCCACACCTACGCGGGCTACGAGAACAAGGTCAAGCAGAACCTGGCCAGCCGCGTGCGCTCGATGAACGTCGAGGAGCAGATCTTCGAGGTCGTCATCCCGATGGAGGACGTCATCGAGTTCAAGGGCGGCCGCAAGGTCGTCGTGCAGAAGAAGGTCTTCCCCGGCTACCTGCTGGTGCGCATGGCCCTCGACGACGACTCCTGGTACGTCGTGCGCAACACGCCCGGCGTCACCGGGTTCGTCGGCAACGGCGCCCGGCCCACGCCGCTCTCGCGCAAGGAGGTCGAGAACATCCTCGGCGCCGGCGAGAAGGAAGAGGTCGGCGTCGAGAAGCAGGTGCGGCCGCGCCTCGAGTTCGAGGTGGGCGAGCAGGTGCGGGTCACCACCGGCCCGTTCGCCGACTTCAACGGTGTCGATCTCCGACATCGACGTCGCCCGCTCGAAGCTCACCGTGCTGGTGAACATCTTCGGCCGGGAGACCCCGGTCGAGCTCGAGCTCGGCCAGGTGGCCAAGCTGTAGACGCAGGCGCGAGCCGAGCCGACGAGCTCGCCAGCGAACGAAACGACCACGAGCCGGGTGTCCCGGCTCGCAGAGAGAGAGCGAAGAGAAGATGGCGAAGAAGAAGCTCGCGGCGATCGTGAAGATCCAGATCCCGGCGGGCCAGGCGACCCCGGCACCGCCGGTGGGTACCGCGCTCGGCCCGCACGGCATCAACATCATGGACTTCTGCAAGGCGTACAACGCCGCGACCGAGAACCAGCGCGGCATGGTGATCCCGGCCGAGATCTCGATCTTCGAGGACCGGTCGTTCACGTTCGTCACCAAGACGCCGCCCACCCCGTTCCTGCTCCGCCAGGCCGCGGGCATCGAGAAGGGCGCGGCGAACCCGCGCACCGACAAGGCCGGGCAAGGTCACGGCGGCGCAGGTGCGCCAGATCGCCGAGACCAAGATGCCCGACCTCAACGCCATCGACCTCGACGGCGCCATCGCCCAGGTGGCCGGCACCGCCCGCTCGATGGGCATCCAGATCCGGGCTGAGCCGAGCACCTCGCACGAGCACCGCCCCCGGCGGAGGACCTCGCCGACGGAACCACGGGCACACCGAGGGAGCCCCGTCCAAGGAGAGCGACACATGAGCAAGCCCGGCAAGAAGACCGTCGACGCGCAGCGCCGCTACGACCGCGAGGCGCTGTTCGCAGCCGACCGAGGCGCTCGACCTCGTGAAGTCGATGGCCACCCGCAAGTTCGACGAGACCGTCGAGGCGGCGTTCCGCCTCGGCGTCGACCCCCGCAAGGCCGACCAGATGATCCGCGGCACCGTGTCGCTGCCGAACGGCACCGGCAAGA
Source organism: uncultured Actinomycetes bacterium (assembly GCA_963755855.1). GTDB lineage: Bacteria > Actinomycetota > Acidimicrobiia > IMCC26256 > DASPTH01 > DASUAS01. The sequence goes on from CAVWLR010000002.1 coordinate 19,631, forward strand.
GCGTGCGCGTGGCGGTGTTCGCCCAGGGCGACGCCGCCCGCGAGGCCGCAGGAGGCGGGCGCCGACTTCGTCGGTTCCGACGACCTCATCGCCCAGGTCGAGGGCGGCATGCTCGACTTCGACGTCGCCATCGCCACCCCCGACCTCATGGGCCAGGTCGGCAAGCTCGGCCGCACGCTCGGCCCGCGCGGCCTGATGCCCAACCCGAAGACCGGCACCGTCACCAACGAGGTCGGCAAGACCGTCGGCGAGTTCAAGGCCGGCAAGGTCGAGTACCGCACCGACCGCTACGGCAACGTGCACGTGCCGATCGGCAAGGCCAGCTTCGACACCGCCGGCGCTGGTCGAGAACTACCACGCGGTGCTCGACGAGCTGCTGCGGGCCAAGCCGGCGTCGGCGAAGGGCCGCTACCTCCGGAGCGTCACCACCAGCTCCACCATGGGCCCCGGCGTCAAGATCGACCCGACCGTCACCCCGCCGAGGAGCAGGCCGCCTCCGGCTGGCGTAGTACGCTCTCCGCTCCACAGTTCTCACAACTTCATCTGCCACAGACCTCCGGTCTCTTCGAGGTAATGGGCACGCTCCTCCGGGCGACCGGTGATGCAGGCCCGCCGGACGAGGCGCTCTCGCTCTCTGACGGGACGTCCCGCGTGTCTGCGGTGACGTCCCTGTCCATTTCTGCGAGAGGCAACAAGATGGCGAGACCCGAGAAGGTCGCGGTCGTCGAGGAGATCCGCACCAAGCTCGACGAGTCCGACGCCGCGGTGCTCACCGAGTACCGCGGGCCTGACCGTCCACGAGCTGGCCGAGCTGCGGGCGTCGCTGCGTCCCAGCGGCACCAGTACAAGGTGTTCAAGAACACGCTGGCCCGCCGGGCCGATCGAGGGCCGCGGGCTCGACGACGGTCACCGACCTGTTCGAGGGTCCGGTGGCGATCGCGTTCGTGCGGGGCGACGCCGCCGCTGCGGCCAAGGCGCTGCGGGAGTTCGGCAAGAACCACGAGGCGCTGGTCCTGAAGGGCGGCCTGCTCGGCGAGCGGGTCATCACGCCCGTCGAGATCGAGGCCCTGGCCGACCTGCCGTCGCGCGAGGTGCTCCTCACGCAGATCGCGGGCGTGTTCCAGGCGCCGCTCACCCGGGCCGCGGGCCTGTTCCAGGCGTTCACCCGCAACTTCGCCTACGGCGTGCAAGGCGCTGATCGACCAGCGCGTCGCCGGCGGCGAGAGCCTCCCGGCCGAGGACGCGCCGGCCGACGACGCGCCTGCGACGACGACGCCGCCGAGGCGCCCGCAGCGAGAGCCGCGGCCGAGGCGCTCCGGCTGCCGAGGCCGACGCCCCGGCCGACGCACCGGCCGCCGACGCCCGCCGCCGACGCAGCGCACCGAGTCCGAGTCCACCGAGTCCGAGTAACTCCAGATCCACGAGAGAGAAGAGAATCCCATGGCAACCCTCACCACCCCCGAGCTGCTCGACGTCTTCAAGAACATGACGGTCCTCGAGCTCAACGACTTCCTCAAGGCCTTCGAAGAGGAGTTCGGCGTGACCGCCGCGGCTCCCGTCGCGGTCGCCGCAGCCCCGGCCGCCGGTGGCGGCGCGGCGGCGCCGAGGCCGCCGAGGAGAAGGACGAGTTCGACGTCATCCTCGAGGCCGCCGGCGACAAGAAGATCCAGGTCATCAAGGAGGTCCGGGCGATCGTCGCGGGCCTCGGCCTGAAGGAGGCCAAGGACCTCGTCGACGGCGCCCCCAAGCCCGTCCTCGAGAAGGCCTCCAAGGAAGACGCCGAGAAGGCGAAGGCGCAGCTCGAAGAGGCCGGCGCCACCGTCACCCTCAAGTAGTCACCCGCCGTCGAACGCAGCGCCGATTCGGAGCGTTCGCGTCGACGATCGCTACCTGCTTCGCGGCGGCGTTCCACGCCTCGAACGCCGTGGTCGCGTCCATCGCGGCCACGGCGAGGCGCGTCAGGCCCGCGTCGCGCACGAGCGCGTCGGCCAGCCAGTCGGGCACGGGCGCGCGGAGGCGGTCGCTCGGCACCGGGCGCACGCCGGTGAGCGCGCGCCAGGCGTTGCACCGACCGGGCCAGCGCCACCTGCTCCGACGGGTCGGCGGCGCGCACCCGCTCGAGCGCCTCGGCGTAGGCCTCGCCGTCGGAGCGGACGCCGTCGACCCACACCTCGTGCACGGTCACGGCGTCGCCGGCGACGGCTGTGCACGATGCGGGCGTCGCCGTCGAGCGCGTCGAGCACCCGGAACCCGGTGCGGTCGTCGACCAGCGGCGTGCCCGCGTCGGGGTCCTGCTCGAGCAGCCGGAGCCGTCCGAGCAGGAGCGCGGCGGCGACCGGTCCGGCCCGGCGCAGGTCGTCGAGCGCGGGATCGGTCAGGGAGACGGTCGCCATCGGCCGGTGCGGTCGCCGGCGTCAGGCGCGGCGGGCCCGCCCGAAGGCGTCGACCACGTCGTCGAGCGAGTGGCGGGATCCGTCGTCGTCGGCCCCGCGGCCCAGCACCAGCGCCAGGTCGCGCAGGTCGTCCCGCACCTGCTCCAGCTCGAGGTAGCGGTCGTGGGCCACCACCGCGGCGAGCGGCACGCCGTGGCGCTCCACCACCACCTCGGTGCCGTGGGCGGCGTCGGCCACCAGCCGGGCCACGCCCCGCCGGCTGGCCTCGGTCACGCTCACCCGCTCGGTCGTCGCCATCCGCCGAGGTTAGCGATCTGTACAGAATTCTGCACAGACCTGCCGCGGAACCTTGACCTTCGCGAGGCGGCCGTCGTAACCTGCCGCCAGCACGCAGACCCCTTCGGGTCTGGCCTCTCGCTGCTCTTGCACGGGAACGTCTCGGACCATAGACTGTTCAACAGTCGTGTCTGCTCGGCCCTGCCTTCGTTGAGTTCTTCTTCTCGGCTCGCGCGCGCCCGCAGACCGATCCCAGCTCGATCGTTCCCTTCCCTCTGAGCCCTCAGGAGTGACGTTGGCTTCTCTCGCGTCCCGCGAACGCCTTTCCTTCTCCAAGCTGCACGAAGTGCTGCAGCTGCCCGACCTCATCGCGGTGCAGCGCGAGTCCTTCCAGTGGTTCCTCGAGCAGGGTGTCGCGGAGGTCCTCTCCGACATCTCGCCGATCGAGGACTTCACCGGTCAGCTCAAGCTCGAGCTGTCCGACCACATCTTCGACCCGCCGAAGTACTCCGAGGACGAGTGCCGCGAGCGCGACATGACGTACGCGCGCCCGCTGTTCGTCACCGCCCGGTTCATGAACGCCGGCACCGGTGAGATCAAGGAGCAGACGGTCTTCATGGGTGACTTCCCCATGATGACCGACCGCGGCACCTTCATCATCAACGGCACCGAGCGCATCGTCGTGTCGCAGCTCGTGCGTTCGCCGGGCGTCTACTTCGGGATCAACCCCGACAAGACGTCGCCGGAGAAGGACGTCGTCGACGCCAAGATGATCCCCGGCCGCGGCGCGTGGCTGGAGTTCGAGGTCGACAAGAAGGACATCGTCTACGTCCGCATCGACCGCAAGCGCAAGCAGCCGGTCACCGTGCTGCTCAAGGCGCTCGGCTTCGGCGACACCAACGAAGAGCTCGCGCACCTGATCACCGACTCGCAACGGCAACCCGTACCAGTCGATGCTCAACACGCTCGAGAAGGACCACACCGAGGACGCCGACGCCGCGTTCATCGACATCTACCGGAAGCTGCGTCCGGGCGAGCCGCCGACGCCCGACTCCGCACGCGCGCTGCTCGAGAACCTCTTCTTCAACCCGAAGCGCTACGACATGGCCAAGGTCGGCCGCCACAAGGTGTCGAAGAAGCTGCGCGACGAGTACGCCAAGCTCCCGCTCAAGAAGTACGACCTCACGGTGCCGAACGCCGACCCCGACGCCGGCCCCGTCGACTACCAGCTGTCGAAGGCCGACATCCTCTCCACGGTGTCGTACATCGTGAAGCTGCACAACAACGACGCCGACTACTTCCCGGACGACATCGACCACTTCGGCAACCGCCGCGTGCGCTCGGTCGGCGAGCTGATCCAGAACCAGGTGCGCGTCGGTCTCTCGCGCATGGAGCGGGTCGTGCGCGAGCGCATGACCACCCAGGACGTCGAGGCGATCACGCCGCAGACCCTGATCAACATCCGCCCGGTGGTGGCGGCGATCAAGGAGTTCTTCGGCTCCAGCCAGCTCAGCCAGTTCATGGACCAGACGAACCCGCTGGCCGGCCTCACGCACAAGCGCCGCCTCTCGGCCCTCGGGCCGGGCGGTCTGTCGCGTGAGCGCGCCGGGTTCGAGGTGCGAGACGTGCACCCGAGCCACTACGGCCGCATGTGCCCGATCGAGACGCCGGAAGGCCCGAACATCGGCCTGATCGGCTACCTCGCGAGCTACGCGCGCATCAACCGGTTCGGCTTCATCGAGACGCCGTACCGCCGGATCAAGAACGGCGTCGCGCTCGAAGAGGTCGAGTACCTCGCGGCCGACGACGAGGACCGCTACGTCATCGCGCAGGCGAACGCCAACATCGACGACAAGGGCCGCTTCCTCGACGACCGGGTGCTGGTGCGCGCCGGTCGAGGCGAGCTCGCGTTCGTGGCGCCGACCGAGGTCGACTACATGGACGTGTCGCCGAAGCAGATCGTGTCGGTGGCGACCGCGCTCATCCCGTTCCTCGAGCACGACGACGCCAACCGCGCGCTCATGGGCGCCAACATGCAGCGCCAGGCCGTCCCGCTCCTGCGGGCGACCGCGCCGTTCATCGGCACCGGCGTCGAGGGCCGCGCGGCTCGCGACGCGGGTGAGGTGATCCTGGCCAAGAGCGACGGCACCGTCGTCGACGTCACCGGCGACACCGTGGTCGTCGACTACGAGGGCCAGCGCGGCAGCACCACCCACCGCCTGTCCAAGTTCCGCCGCTCGAACCAGGGCACCTGCATCAACCAGAAGCCCCGCGTCGACATCGGCGACACGGTGCAGCAGGGCGAGGTCATCGCCGACGGTCCGTCGACCCACGAGGGCGAGCTCGCGCTCGGCAAGAACCTCCTCGTGGCGTTCGTGCCGTGGAAGGGCCACAACTACGAGGACGCGATCGTGATCTCCGAGCGCCTCGTGAAGGACGACGTGCTCACGTCGATCCACATCGAGGAGCACGAGATCGACGCCCGCGACACCAAGCTCGGCGCCGAGGAGATCACCCGCGACATCCCGAACCTCTCCGAGGACATCCTCAAGGACCTCGACGAGCGCGGCATCATCCGCATCGGTGCCGAGGTGGGCCCGGGCGACATCCTCGTGGGCAAGGTCACGCCGAAGGGCGAGACGGAGCTCACGCCCGGAGGAGCGCCTGCTGCGTGCCATCTTCGGTGAGAAGGCCCGTGAGGTGCGCGACACCTCGCTGAAGGTGCCGCACGGCGAGACCGGCAAGGTCATCGACGTGCGGGTGTTCTCGCGTGAAGAGGGCCACGAGCTCCCGCCGGGCGTCAACCAGCTCGTGCGCGTCTACGTGGGCCAGAAGCGCAAGATCAGCGAGGGCGACAAGCTCGCCGGTCGTCACGGCAACAAGGGCGTGATCTCCAAGATCCTCCCGGTCGAGGACATGCCGTACCTCGCCGACGGCACGCCGGTCGACATCGTGCTCAACCCCCTCGGTGTCCCGAGCCGCATGAACGTCGGTCAGGTGCTCGAAGCGCACCTCGGCTACGCCGCCCGCCACGGGTGGGACGGCACGCGCACGGCGCCTCCCGCGCTGAAGAAGACGCGCACCGTCACCGAGCCCGCGGTGTGGGTCTCCACGCCGGTGTTCGACGGCGCCCACTGGGACGAGGTCGAGCAGTCGGGCGAGCAGGGCACGATCAAGCACCTGTTCGAGACCATGCACAGCGACGGCGCCGGCACGCTCGCCGGCACCGACCACATGGTCGACGCCAACGGCAAGACCACGCTCTACGACGGCCGCACCGGTGAGGCCTACGACAGCCCGGTGACCGTGGGCTACGTCTACATCCTGAAGCTGTCGCACCTCGTGGACGACAAGATCCACGCCCGGTCGACGGGCCCGTACTCGATGATCACGCAGCAGCCGCTGGGTGGGAAGGCGCAGTTCGGTGGCCAGCGCTTCGGTGAGATGGAGGTGTGGGCGCTCGAGGCCTACGGCGCGTCGTACGCCCTCCAGGAGATCCTCACCATCAAGTCCGACGACGTGCTCGGACGCGTGAAGGTCTACGAGGCCATCGTCAAGGGCGAGAACATCCCCGAGCCCGGCATCCCCGAGAGCTTCAAGGTGCTCATCAAGGAGATGCAGGCGCTCTGCCTCAACGTCCGCGTCATGAACGAGGCGGGCGAGGAAGTGGAGATCCGCGAGCTCGACGAGGACGCCTTCCGCACCACCGAGTCGCTCGGCATCGACCTCTCGCGGCCCGAGCGGGGCACCGACGAGGAAGACGAGCAGCGCCGGCGTCAGCCCGCGTACTGATCACCCTCGTAGCCGAACACCGACGCCCCACGAGAACACGAAGAAGAAGAAAGAGGCACTGTGCTCGACGTGAACGACTCCGCCCAGCTGTCGATCGCGCTCGCCACCGCGGACCAGATCCGCACGTGGTCGAACGGCGAGGTCAAGAAGCCGGAGACGATCAACTACCGCACGCTCAAGCCCGAGAAGGACGGACTCTTCTGCGAGAAGATCTTCGGTCCGACGAAGGACTGGGAGTGCTACTGCGGCAAGTACAAGCGCGTCCGCTTCAAGGGCATCATCTGCGAGCGCTGCGGCGTCGAGGTGACGCGCTCCAAGGTGCGTCGCGAGCGCATGGGCCACATCGAGCTGGCCGCGCCCGTCACGCACATCTGGTACTTCAAGGGCGTCCCGAGCCGTCTCGGCTACCTCCTCGACATCGCGCCGAAGAGCCTCGAGAAGGTCATCTACTTCGCCGCCCACATCATCACGTGGGTCGACGACGAGCGCCGTCACAAGGACCTCGAGCAGCTCGAGGGTGACATCCGCGCCGAGATCGGCGACGTGGAGAAGGAGCGCGAGCTCGAGCTCCGCAAGCGCGACGAGGAGTACGAGGGCGAGCTCAAGGAGCTCGAGGAGCGCGACGCGAAGAAGAACGAGCTCGAGCGCGCCGAGAAGGCCCGCAACAAGGACTTCGAGGACATCCGCGCCCGCGCCGACGCCGAGATCGAGTTCCTCAAGACGGTGTGGGACACCTTCAAGGGCCTCTCGCCCAAGCAGCTCGTCGACGACGAGCGCGTGTGGCGCGACCTGCAGGACCGCTACGAGGAGTACTTCTCGGGCGGCATGGGTGCGGAGTCGATCAAGGACCTGATCTCCCGCATCGACATGGAGGCGGAGGAGCAGTTCCTCAAGGACACCATCCTCACCTCGAAGGGTCAGCGCAAGGCGAAGGCGATCAAGCGGCTCAAGGTCATCTCGGCGTTCAACCGCGTCGACGACGACGACCGCAAGATCAACTCGCCGATGGGCATGGTGCTCGACGCGGTCCCGGTGATCCCGCCGGACCTGCGTCCGATGGTGCAGCTCGACGGTGGGCGCTTCGCGACCTCCGACCTCAACGACCTGTACCGCCGCGTGATCAACCGCAACAACCGGCTGAAGCGGCTCCTCGACCTCGGTGCGCCCGAGATCATCATCAACAACGAGAAGCGCATGCTGCAGGAGGCCGTCGACGCGCTGTTCGACAACGGCCGCCGCGGGCGTCCGGTCACGGGCCCCGGCAACCGCGCGCTCAAGTCGCTCTCCGACATGCTCAAGGGCAAGCAGGGCCGGTTCCGTCAGAACCTGCTCGGCAAGCGCGTCGACTACTCGGGCCGTTCGGTCATCGTGGTCGGTCCGCAGCTCAAGCTGCAGCAGTGCGGTCTGCCCAAGCAGATGGCGCTCGAGCTGTTCAAGCCCTTCGTGATGAAGCGGCTCGTCGACCTCGAGTACGCGCAGAACATCAAGTCGGCCAAGCGCATGGTCGAGCGCGCGCGCCCGCAGGTGTGGGACGTGCTCGAAGAGGTGATCAAGGAGCACCCGGTGTTCCTGAACCGGGCGCCCACGCTCCACCGTCTCGGCATCCAGGCGTTCGAGCCGGTGCTGGTCGAGGGCAAGGCGATCCAGATCCACCCGCTCGTGTGCACCGCGTTCAACGCCGACTTCGACGGCGACCAGATGGCCGTGCACCTGCCGCTCTCCGCGGAGGCGCAGGCCGAGGCGCGGATCCTGATGCTCTCGGCGCACAACATCCTGTCGCCGGCGCACGGTCGTCCGATCACGGTGCCGACGCAGGACATGATCATCGGCGCCTACTACCTCACCGAGACCCTCGACGACGCGCAGGTGGATGCCGCCCGCTCGTTCTCGTCGCTCGACGAGGCGGTCCTCGCGTACGACGAGCGCCTCGCGCCCGCCACGCCGGAAGACGGCCGGCTGGCGCTGCACAAGCTCATCAAGCGTGCGGATGCCCGGCTCCCGGTTCCCGGAGGCCGACTACCCCGAGCGCGACGACGAGCACCCCGACGCCATGGTCCTGCGTCGCAACGGCAACAACGGTGACTCGTCGGTGCTCGTGGAGAGCACGCTCGGTCGGTTCCTCTTCAACGAGGCGTTCCCGAGCGACTTCCCGTTCCACGACGCCCCGGTGAAGAAGCGTGACCTCACCGAGCTCGCCAGCCTGCTGGTCGAGCGCTACCCGCGTGCGGTCGTCGCCGAGAGCCTCGACAAGCTCAAGGACATCGGCTTCGAGTTCGCGACCCGTTCGGGTCTCACCATCTCGATCGCCGACGTGAAGACGCCGGAGAGCAAGGCGGCGCTGCTCGAGCACTTCGAGGCCGAGGCCGACAAGGTCGAGGGCCAGTACGAGCGCGGCGTCATCACCGACGACGAGCGGCGTCAGAAGGAGATCGAGGTCTGGAGCGAAGCGACCGCCAAGGTCCGTGACGCGATGCAGGCCGAGATGCGCCTGGAGAAGTTCAACCCCATCGACATGATGGTGGGGTCGGGCGCCCGCGGCAACGTGATGCAGGTGCAGCAGATCGCCGGCATGCGCGGCCTCGTGGCCAACCCGCGTGGTGAGATCATCCCGCGGCCGATCAAGTCGAACTTCCGTGAGGGCCTCTCGGTCCTCGAGTACTTCATCTCCACCCACGGTGCCCGCAAGGGTCTCGCCGACACCGCCCTCCGCACCGCCGACTCCGGCTACCTGACGCGTCGTCTCGTCGACGTCGCCCAGGAGGTCATCGTGCGCGAGGACGACTGCGAGAGCACGCGAGGCATCTGGATCGAGGACGTCGACGGCGACCCGGAGACCATCCGGATCCTCGAGACGAAGCTGCTCGGGCGTCTCCTCACCGACGACGTCACGCTGGCCGACGGCACCGTGATGCCCCGCAACACCGAGGTGGGCGAGGCCGAGGTCCGCACGCTGGCGACCGACGAGTCGGTCGGCCGGGTGCGCGTGCGCTCGGTGCTCACCTGCGACTCGCTCATCGGCGTGTGCGCATCGTGCTACGGCATGATGCTCGCCACCGGCAAGCTCGTCGACCAGGGCGAGGCGGTCGGCATCATCGCCGCCCAGTCCATCGGCGAGCCCGGCACGCAGCTCACCATGCGGACGTTCCACACCGGCGGCATCGCCGGTGAGGACATCACGCACGGTCTGCCCCGCGTCGTCGAGCTCTTCGAGGCCCGCACGCCCAAGGGCGCGGCGATCATGGCGGAGAGCTCGGGCGTCGTCCGGATCGGCGAGAACGAGAAGGGCGAGCGCGTCCTCACCATCGTCGCCGACGACGGCACCGAGGAGGAGCACGCGGTCATGCGCCGCACGCACCTCTACCCGGGTGTCGCCGACGGGGTCGAGGTGGTGGCCGGCCAGCAGCTCACGGGTGACCACAAGACGCCGCTCGACCCGAAGAAGATCCTCGAGGTCAAGGGCATCCGGCAGACCCAGCAGTACCTCAGCGACGAGGTGCAGAAGGTCTACCGGGAGCAGGGTGTGTCGATCCACGACAAGCACGTCGAGGTGATCGTGCGCCAGATGCTGCGTCGGGTCGGCGTGTCGGAGTCGGGTGACTCGGCGTACCTGCCGGGCCAGAAGGCCGACGCCCGCGAGTTCGCCAAGACCAACCAGGACCTGGTGGCCGAGGGCAAGCAGCCGGCCGAGGGTCGTCCCGAGCTCATGGGGATCACCAAGGCGTCGCTGGCCACCGACTCGTGGCTGTCGGCGGCGTCGTTCCAGGAGACCACCCGGGTGCTCACCGAGGCGGCCATCGAAGGCCGCAAGGACGGGCTCCACGGTCTCAAGGAGAACGTGATCATCGGGAAGCTCATCCCGGCGGGCACGGGCATGCCGCGGTACCGCGACATCTCCACCGTCGCGCCCGACTACGAGCCGCTGCCGTTCTACTCCTCCGACACCGACATGGAGACCGACCTCGACCTCGCGGCGTGGCTGGCCGACACCAGCGCACCGGCGCCCGAGTCGCTGTCGGTGGCCGGGTTCGGTGCGGTGATCGGCGATCCCGCCGCCGCGGAAGCTGCGGTCGAGGCCCCGGCGACGAACTTCAACGCCGACCTGGGCGACGCGACCGCGTCCTAGGCGGAACGAGATGAGAGATGGGGCGGCACCGGTGAGCAACCGGTGCCGCCTCGTCGCGTCCGGCGCAGTGATGCTGCGCCTCGGCTGACGGACGCTGGCTCAGGGCGCCCCGAGCGCGGCGAAGACGACCTGGCGACGGAACCGGAAGCCGAGCGACTCGTACACCCGACGTGCGGGGTCGTTGTCGGAGGCGTGGTGGAGGAACGGCCGCTCGCCGCGGGCGAGGATCGCGCGTGCGACCACCGCGGTGAGCCCGGCGGCGAGACCGCGGCCGCGGAAGTCGGGATGCGTGCACACCGCGCTGATCTCGCGGAAACCCGGCGGCGCGAGCCGCTGTCCGGCCATGGCGACGAGCCGGTCGTCGTCGAACACGCCGACGTAGCCGCCGAGCTCCACCGTGCGGACCGAGAACGGCCCCGGCCGCGTGAGCTCCACCAACGCGAGCATCTCCCCGACGTCGTCGGGCCCGAGCGGTCGCACTCCCGCCACGTCGTCGGTGGCCGCGACGGGCGCGTCGTCGCGCAGCACCATCTGGTGACCACGGCCACCGTCGAGCCTGGTCCACGCCGCCGGGAGCTGCGGGAGCTCGGCCCGGAACAGCACCGCGACCCCGCTGGCGCCCACGACCGCGCCGAAGTCGCGCCATCCGACGGCGCCGTCGTCGCCCAGGGCGCCGAAGATGGAGACGTCGGGGTCGTACCGGGCCGCCTGCCCTTCGCGCTCGGCGAACTCCGCGTGCGGCCCCGCGAGCGAGTGCCACACCGCGTTGTCGAGCACCGATTCGTCGAGCGGCTCAGCGCCGATCTGCAGGTTCACGCTCGTACCAGGAGAGACGGTCTGAAGGTGCTCGATCTCGATGCCCGGGAGTGCCGGTCGTCGGAGGTCTACCCGCGACGCTTGCTGCTCTTGCGGGCTCGGGACCGCTGCTTCTTGCCGGGAGGACCTTCGGGGCTGCCACGTGGGGTGGTGGCGTCGCCGGGCTTCTTCGCTTTGGCCATCGGCGCAGCCTAGGGGTGGAGCGGCCCACGCGGCGCCGAAACCGCCTTTCTTCCCGCCTGGCGGGGCGTTCCCGGATTCCACTAGCATGGTGGGTCGGCCCGGAGTCGGTGTCCCCGCTGACCCCACTCCGAACTGGCCCACCGTCCGTTCACCGAGATTCGAAGTCTGTTCGACGCGCGTAGGAGTTCCGTGCCCACGATCCAGCAGCTCGTCCGCAAGGGGCGGGAGACCAAGCCCGAGAAGTCGAAGACGCCGGCGCTGAAGGGTTCACCCCAGCGCCGCGGCGTCTGCACGCGCGTGTTCACGCACACGCCCAAGAAGCCCAACTCCGCGCTGCGCAAGGTCGCCCGTGTGCGCCTCACGTCGGGCATCGAGGTCACGGCCTACATCCCCGGCATCGGCCACAACCTGCAGGAGCACTCGATCGTGCTCGTGCGTGGCGGTCGTGTGAAGGACCTCCCGGGTGTGCGCTACAAGATCGTGCGCGGTGCGCTCGACGCCAGTGGCGTCGCCAACCGCAAGCAGGCCCGCAGCCGCTACGGCGCCAAGAAGGACGCCTGATGCCTCGCAAGGGACCCGCTCCGCGGCGCGACCTCATGCCCGACCCGGTCTACCGGTCGGTCGTGGTGACGCAGCTCGTCAACAAGATCCTCCAAGAGGGCAAGCGCTCGATCGCCGAGAAGATCGTCTACGACGCGCTCAGCGACATCGAGAAGCGCGCCGGTGGCGACCCGGTCGCCGTGCTCAAGCGCGCGGTCGAGAACGTCCGGCCCGCCCTCGAGGTGCGCAGCCGCCGCGTCGGTGGTGCCACCTACCAGGTGCCCGTCGAGGTCCGTCCCCGTCGGGCGACGACCCTCGCGGTGCGCTGGATCGTCGGCTACTCGCGTCAGCGGCGTGAGAAGAGCATGGCGGAGCGCCTCGCCAACGAGCTGATGGACGCCAGCAACGGGATCGGCGCGTCGATCAAGCGCAAGGACGACCTGCAGAAGATGGCCGAGTCGAACAAGGCCTTCGCCCACTACCGGTGGTGATGCGGTTGATCGCGGATGTGCTCACGTACTTAAGCGTCTAGGCCGTCCGCGTCCGTTCCGGACGCCGGGCTCGGCCACCACCCGCTCGGGAACGGCCCCTTCCTCCGGGCGAGCCCCTGCCGCTGCCTCCTTCGTCGGCAGCGGGCTCTTCGAGCCGGGTCTCTCCCGGCGGGGCCTCCCTCCCGATCGGGTGCCGTCCGGTCCCGTCGTCCTGTTCAGCTGGTGGAACATCGGGTCGATTCGGAATGTTGAACCACTGTTCGCTCTCCTCGGTCCCCCCGGGGAGAAGAGAAGAAGTAGAGAAGAAGCAATGGCTGCTGTAGCAACACTCAGTTCGAACGCAGAGGTGATCCGGTGAGTCGCGAATTCCCGCTCGGGCGTGTGCGGAACATCGGGATCATGGCGCACATCGACGCGGGCAAGACCACCACCACCGAGCGCATCCTCTATTACACGGGTCGCACCTACAAGATCGGTGAGGTCCACGAGGGCGCCGCGGTGATGGACCACATGGTCCAGGAGCAGGAGCGCGGCATCACCATCACGTCCGCGGCCACCACCGCGAACTGGGCCGACTGCCAGATCAACATCATCGACACGCCCGGCCACGTCGACTTCACCGTCGAGGTCGAGCGCTCGTTGCGCGTGCTCGACGGCGCGGTCGCGGTGTTCGACGCCGTCGCCGGTGTCGAGCCCCAGACCGAGACGGTGTGGCGCCAGGCCAACAAGTACAACGTGCCGCGCATGTGCTTCATCAACAAGATGGACCGCGTCGGCGCCAACTTCGATCGTTGCGTCGAGATGATCAAGGACCGCCTCGACGCCACCGTCGCGGTGATCCAGCTGCCGATCGGGTCGGAGAGCGACCTGCGCGGCATCATCGACCTCGTCGCCATGGAGGCCAAGGTCTGGCCGGCCGACGACGACACCGAGGGCGCGAAGTACGAGATCGTGCCGATCCCCGACGACCTGCTCGCGGCTGCGGAAGCGGCCCGGGCCGAGCTGCTCGAAGCGGTCGTGGGCGCCGACGACGACGTGATGGAGAAGTACCTCGGCGACGAGGAGATCACCGTCGACGAGCTCAAGCGCGCGCTGCGCACGGGCACCATCAAGGGCGAGTTCGTCCCCGTGCTCTGCGGCATCGGCGTTCAAGAACAAGGGCGTCCAGCCGCATGCTCGACGCGGTCGTCGACTTCCTCCCGTCGCCGATCGACATCCCGCCCACCGAGGGTCTCGACGTGAAGGGCGAGCACACGCTCGAGCGCGACGCCGACGACAAGGCGCCGTTCTCGGCGCTGGCGTTCAAGATCGTCGCCGACCCCTACGGCAAGCTCACCTACTTCCGCGTCTACTCCGGCACCGTCGAGAAGGGCTCGGAGATCTTCAACTCGACCAAGGACAAGAAGGAGCGCGTCGGCCGCCTCCTGCGGATGCACGCCAACAACCGCGAAGACATCGAGATCGCCTACGCGGGCGACATCGTCGCGGGCCTCGGGTTCAAGAACACCACGACCGGTGACACGCTCTGCGACCGCTCCGACCCCATCGTGCTCGAGACGATGGTGTTCCCGGAGCCGGTGATCTCGGTGGCCATCGAGCCGAAGACCAAGGTCGACCAGGACAAGCTCGGCCGGGCGCTCAGCTCCCTCTCCGACGAGGACCCCACGTTCCGGGTCCACACCGACGACGAGACCGGTCAGACCATCATCGCCGGCATGGGCGAGCTGCACCTCGACGTGCTCGTCGACCGCATGATGCGGGAGTTCGCGGTCGCCGCCAACGTCGGCAAGCCGCAGGTCGCCTACCGCGAGACCATCACCGTCCCGGTCGAGAAGATCGAGGAGCGCTACGTCCGCCAGACCGGCGGCAAGGGCCAGTACGGCCACGTGGTGATCTCGCTCGAGCCCACCGGCCCCGGCGGCGGCTACGAGTTCGTCGACAAGATCACCGGTGGTGTGATCCCGCGCGAGTACATCCCGGCGGTCAACGCCGGCATCCAGCAGGCGATGGAGGGCGGCGTCGTCGCCGGCTACCCCCTCGTCGACATCCGGGTGATCCTCACCTACGGCTCGTACCACGACGTCGACTCGAGCGAGATGGCGTTCAAGATCGCCGGCTCGATGGCGTTCAAGAAGGCCGCCCGCCAGGCGAAGCCGGTGCTGCTCGAGCCGATCATGGCCGTCGAGGTCGTCACCCCCGAGGACTACATGGGTGACGTCATCGGTGACCTCTCGTCGCGGCGTGGCCGCATCGAGGGGATGGAGCAGCGCGGCACGTCACACGTGGTCAATGCCCAAGTGCCCCTGGGAGAGATGTTCGGCTACGCTACTGACCTCCGTTCGCGCACCCAGGGTCGCGCGACGTACACCATGCAGTTCGACTCGTACCAGCAGGTTCCCGAGTCGATCGCCGAAGAAATCGTCAAGCGCGTTCGCGGCGAATAGCTCACGGACAGCAAGAGGAGCAAGGGACAAGTCATGGCCAAGGCCAAGTTCGAGCGGACCAAGCCGCACCTCAACATCGGCACCATCGGTCACATCGACCACGGCAAGACGACGTTGACGGCTGCGATCACCAAGGTGATGGCCGAGAACGACCCCACCAACAACTCGTTCTACGCCTTCGACCAGATCGACAAGGCGCCGGAGGAGAAGGCGCGTGGCATCACCATCTCCATCGCGCACGTCGAGTACGAGACGCCGAACCGCCACTACGCGCACGTCGACTGTCCCGGCCACGCCGACTACATCAAGAACATGATCACCGGTGCCGCGCAGATGGACGGTGCGATCCTCGTGGTCGCCGCCACCGACGGCCCGATGCCCCAGACGCGTGAGCACGTGCTGCTCGCCCGTCAGGTCGGCGTGCCGTCGATCGTGGTCGCGCTCAACAAGGCCGACATGGTCGACGACGAGGAGATCCTCGAGCTCGTGGAGCTCGAGGTGCGTGAGCTCCTCAGCGAGTACGACTTCCCCGGCGACGACACGCCGATCGTGCGCGTGTCCGCGCTGAAGGCGCTCGAGGGCGACGGCGACTGGACGCCGAAGATCACCGAGCTCATGGAAGCGGTCGACAACTTCATCCCCGAGCCCGAGCGGGCGATCGACCTGCCGTTCCTCATGCCGATCGAGGACGTCTTCTCGATCACCGGCCGCGGCACCGTGGTGACCGGTCGGGTCGAGCGCGGCATGGTCAAGGTCGGTGAGGAGATCGCGATCATCGGTCTCCGTCCCACCACCAAGACCACCTGCACCGGCGTCGAGATGTTCCGCAAGCTCCTCGACGAGGGTCGCGCCGGCGACAACATCGGCGCCCTGCTGCGGGGCACGAAGAAGGAAGAGGTCGAGCGCGGTCAGGTGCTCGCCAAGCCCGACTCGATCACGCCGCACACCGGCTTCACCGCCCAGGTGTACGTGCTGAAGAAGGAGGAGGGCGGCCGTCACACGCCGTTCTTCGCCAACTACCACCCGCAGTTCTACTTCCGCACCACCGACGTCACCGGCTCGATCGAGCTGGAAGAGGGCGTCGAGATGGTGATGCCCGGTGACAACACGGTCATGACGGTCGAGCTCCAGAAGCCGATCGCCATGGACGAGGGTCTGCGCTTCGCCATCCGTGAGGGTGGACGCACCGTCGGCTCCGGCGTCGTCACCAAGATTCTCAACTAGTCAGACGTCGTAGGCCGAGCGGGATCCGGAGACACACACAGATGGCAGCTTCACAGGGTCAGAAGATCCGGATCCGGCTCAAGGCCTACGACCACGAGATCATCGACCAGTCGACGAAGAAGATCGTCGAGACGGTCGTGCGCACGCAGGCGAAGGTGCGGGGACCGGTGCCGCTGCCCACCGAGATCCGCCGCTTCTGCGTGATCCGCTCGCCGCACGTCGACAAGGACTCGCGCGAGCACTTCGAGATGCGCATCCACAAGCGCCTCCTCGACATCGTCGAGCCCACGAGCAAGACGGTCGAGAGCCTCCAGCGCCTCGACCTCCCCGCGGGCGTCGACATCGAGATCAAGATCCAGGCCAGCTGAGCTCCTCGGTCGTGAGCGCGCGTCGCGCGTGCTGACGACCATGGTTCCGGCTCCCCGCACCGCGTGGGCCGCCCACGCGCTCACCGCGTGGATCGTCGGCGTGACCGCGCTCGTGTGCGGCGGTGCCGTCGTCACGTGGATCGTGACCGGGCTGACCGACCACTTCGCCATGCGTGGCGGTCTCCTCTTCGGGCTGGCACTCGTCTTCCTGCTCGGGGTGGTGCTCGGGGTCGCGTTGGGTGTCGTCTTCGTCGTCGTGGCCTGGCTGCTGCCGGGCGTCGACCTCGTCGTCGGCGCCGCGGTCGGTGCATCGGCGGGCCTGCTCGGGTGGTCGGCACCGTGGTACGTGGCGGTCGCCGTCGCGGTGATCGGCGCCGCGTACGGCGCCTTCGTGGGTCGCCGGGTCGCGGTCTTGCGCGATCCTTGAACCGTCCTCAGGTTCGCTGAAGGAGGGCGGGGCATCCTGTCGGCATGACGGATGACCCCACCGACCCCACCGACCTCCTCACCAAGCCGGTCTCACGCCGCGGCGCGCTCGCGCTGCTCGGGGGCCTCGGGCTCGTGGTGGCCGGGTGCTCGGGCGGCAACGACGGCACCGACGCCACCGCCACCACGAAGGGCGCGTCGTCGTCGACCTCGACCACGTCGGGCGCCACCACGCACCACGGCCGGGTCGACGGCGGCGCACGATCACGGACTGCACGATCATCCCCGAGGAGACGGGCGGTCCCTTCCCGGGAGACGGCTCGAACGGACCCGATGCGCTCGGCGAGAGCGGTGTCGTCCGCAAGGACATCACCACCAGCTTCGACGGCAAGAGCGGGACCGCCGACGGAGTGCCGTACACGATCCAGTTCACCGTCGTGAACGTCGACGACGGGTGCAAGCCGCTCACCGGCGCCGCGGTCTACGCCTGGCACTGCGACCGCGAGGGCAACTACTCGATGTACGGCAGCGCGACCGAGGCCAACTACCTCCGCGGCGTCCAGGAGGTCGACGCCAACGGTGTCGTCTCCTTCACCAGCGTCTTCCCCGCGTGCTACTCGGGTCGCTGGCCCCACGTGCACTTCGAGGTCTACCCGAGCGTCGACCGACGCGACGAACGCGACCAACAAGCTGGCCACGTCGCAGATCGCGCTGCCGCAGGACGTCTGCGAGTCGGTGTACGCGACGACCGGCTACGAAGCGAGCGTGTCGAACCTGTCGCGGGTGTCCCTGACGTCCGACATGGTGTTCAGCGACGGAGTGGCGACGCAGACGCCCTCGATGACCGGAAATGCGTCGAGTGGGTACGTGTCGTCCCTCGTGGTCGGGGTGTCCGGAGCGGTTTGACGCCTCGGCGCTCCGGGCACCCCAGTCCGAAGTGATTCGGGGGCGGAAGCGATCGGAGGTAGTCATGAACGACGAGACCCTGCAGGTGTTCTCAGGTTCGGCGATCACCCCTGAGGAACTGCTCGTGCTGGCCGAGTTCGCCGCACCGTCGCACTTCGTGAGCGACGAGCACCTCCACGACGCGGCCGAGAACCTGGCCGAGTGGACCGACCACCGCGTCGGCACCGTGCGCGCCGCGCTGCGCCTGGCGTCACGACAGGACGTGCGGCCCAGCGTCGTCGACCTGCTGAGCCGCGCGGCCGGGTTGTGCCCGCAGCTCCAGCTCGCCCACGCGTCGTAGCTCGCCCGAGCTGCGTGCGCGCTCGCGTCAGAGCGCGAGCCCACCGCCGTCGAGCGACGATCGTCTGCCCGGTGAGGTAGCGGGCGTCGTCGCTCAGCAGGAACGCGACGCCGGCGCCGATGTCGTGCTCGGGGTCGCCGGGGCGGCCGAGCGGGCTCACCGCGTCGAGGTGCGGCCTGGTCGACGGTGCCGGCGGCGACGGCCGCGGCCAGGCTCTCGGACATCGAGAACGGGCACACCGTGTTCGACGCGGATCTGGTCGCGACCCCACTCGAGCGCCGTCGTGCGGCTCAGGAGCCGGACCGCGGCCTTGGCCGCCGAGTAGGCGGCGCGCTCGGCGAGGCCCTCGACGCCGGCGCCGGAGCTGAAGTTCACGATGCTGCCGCCCCGCCCGCGCAGGTGCGGGTAGACGGCCTGCATCGCGACGAGGCACCCGACCACGTCGACGTGCAGCTCGCGGGTCAGGTCGTCGGACCGAGAGCTCGGCCACCGGCGACGGCGCCCTTGTGCGAAGTACGCGAGGTTGACGAGGCCGTCGAGCTGCCCGAACTCGCCGAGCGCGGTCTGCACGAGCGCGTCGACCTGGTCGCGCGTCGACGACGTCGGTGCGCATCCCGATCGCGTCCGTGCCCCGAGCCGGATCGCCTCCTCCGCGACGTCGTGGGCGCCGTCCTCGTTGAGGTCGCCCACGATCACGCGTGCTCCCTCGGCGGCGGCGGCCAGGACGCATCCGCGTCCGATGCCCTGCGCGCCGCCGATCACGATGATGCTCTTGCCGTCGAGTCGTCCCATCAGTGGCTGAAGCTACTTCCACCGGCGTCGGGGAGGGGCGAGGTGAGCTTGTCGAAGTACGCGGTGTGCCGTTGCAGGTCGGCTGACCAGCAGATCGGCGAGATCGCGGGAGAAGCCGTTGCGCACGACGACGCGCAGCGCGTCGAGGTCCTGGCGGTTCTCCGGGAAGCTGTAGGCGGGGATGAGCCAGCCGCGGTCGCGCAGGCGCTCCGACAGGTCGAAGACGGTGTAGTTGTCGATGCCGGGCTTCAGCGTGAACGCGAACACCGGGAGCTCGCTGCCGTCGGTGATGAGGTCGAAGTGGTCCATGCCGCCGATCGAGTCGGCGAGGAACCGGGCGACGTCGCGCGACGACTGCTGCACCCGCCGGTAGCCCTCGAACCCGAGGCGCAGGAAGTTGTAGTACTGCGCCGCGATCTGGTTGCCGGGCCGTGAGAAGTTGAGCGCGAACGTCGGCATGTCGCCGCCGAGGTAGTTCACGTTGAACACGAGGTCGTCGGGCAGCGCGTCGGGGTTGCGCCAGATCACCCAGCCGACGCCCGGGTACACGAGCCCGTACTTGTGGCCCGACGTGTTGATCGACTGCACGCGCGGCAGGCGGAAGTCCCAGACCACGTCGGGGTCGAGGAACGGCGCGATGAAGCCGCCCGACGCGGCGTCGACGTGCACCGGGATGTCGAGGCCCTGCTCGGCCTGGAGCTTGTCGAGCGCGGCGCAGATGTCGGCGACCGGCTCGTAGCTGCCGTCGAACGTCGAGCCGAGCACCGGCACGACGCCGATGGTGTTCTCGTCGCAGTGCTTGACCGCCTCTTCGGCGCGTCGAGGTGGTAGCGGTCACCCTCCATCGGCACGAGGCGGGCCTCGACGTCCCAGTAGCGGCAGAACTTCTCCCAGCAGACCTGCACGTTGGAGCCCATGACCATGTTGGGCTTGTCGGTGGGCTTGCCCGCGGCCTTCTGCCGGTCGCGCCAGCGCCACTTCAGCGCCATGCCGCCGAGCATGGCGGCCTCGCTCGAGCCGGTGGTCGACGTGCCGGTGGCCGTCTCCTCGTCGGGCGAGTTCCAGAGGCGGCTGAGCATGTTCACGCAGCGCATCTCGATCTCGGCCGTGCGCGGGTACTCGTCCTTGTCGATCATGTTCTTGTCGAACGTCTCGGCCATGAGCTGCTGCGCCTGCGGCTCCATCCACGTGGTGACGAACGTGGCGAGGTTCAGCCGCGAGTTGCCGTCGAGCATGAGCTCGTCGCGCACGAGCTGGTACGCGATGTCGGGGTCGAGCTCGTGCACCGGCAGCGCGTCCCGCGGCGCGTGGCTCGCCTCGGCCTGTTGCGAGTAGAGCGGGTTGAGCTCGATCGGGTGTGCTTTCGGACGACTTGCTGGTGCAGTGCCATGGAGACCTCCGGGTTCAGGAGCACAGGTTGGTCGAACGGAGCTGCGGTGCGTTCGGGGAGCAGGAGCAGCGCGCCGGCGAGGAAGCAGAGACCCCCGACGGCGGTGCCGAGGTTGACGAGCGTGATGTTGCGCGGCTCGCCCGTGGTCGTGACGACCTTCGACGCCACCGCCGACACGCCGAACGCGATCGAGCCGGCGAGGTTCAGCGCGGCGATGCGCCACGAGATGCTGCGCGGCGCGCCACGACCACCAGCCGTGGCTCACCTCGAACCAGGCCAGCCCGCTGGCGACGAGGAAGCAGATCGAGCCGACCGCGTCGGGCACCCACACGAGGCGGTGCGCCTGCGTGGCGTCGAGGCTGGCGTCGAGGGCGGCGAGGGTCGTGACGTTGAAGAACACCGTGCCGACGAGCTGCACCGCGCTGGCCGACCAGTCGATGCGGGAGGGCTCCCAGGTCCAGAAGCGGAGGCGTCGGTCGCCGGGAGTCGTCGCGCTGGCGGAGCGGAGCGCGTGGGGTGCGTTCAGCGTCTGGAGGTACTGCAGGGAGGCGGCGCTGGTGAAGAAGATCGACCCGACGAAGAACGTGATGGCGTCGGCGTCGGTGCCGACCCAGCCCACGTATCCGGGGAGGGCACCGACGGCGAAGCAGATCGAACCCGACGCGAACAGCACGCCGATCCACCAGCCGACCGCGGTCGGCGCCCACCACGTGGAGCCGCGGCCGGCGTCGAGACGACCGGCCTGCTTCCGGTGCTCCCGCGACGTCCACTCGACGACGCTGCCGTCGGGGGCGCGGAAGTGCTCCCGGGTGACGAACGGCCCGAAACCGTCCGCATCACCTCGGGACCAGCCCGCAGGCGCCAGGACGTAGGACTCGGACAAGAGCGTCAACCTACGGCGAAGGGGCATCGGGCGTCATCACCCACGTGGGATGACCGGTAGTGTGCGCGCCGCTGCCACCCACCCCTCCGGTGGCCGTCTTCCGGAGTGCCCGTGCGCCACACCTCGAAGATCGGCGCACTCGGCGCGCTCGGTCGCGCTGGTCGCGCTCGTCGGTGCCACGACGACCGTGGCCCAGGCCGCCGAGCCTGCGGCCGACCTGCCGGCGGGGAAGCAGGTCGCCATCGGCAACGGTCGGAAGCTCTTCCTGCGCTGCGCGGGCTCCGGTTCGCCGACGGTCGTGCTCGACTCCGGGATCCACGACTCGTCCGACACCTGGAACCTGACCGACACCAAGGCGCCGGTTCCGGCGTCACCGTCGGTGTTCCTCGGCATCGCGCAGTTCACCCGGGTGTGTGAGTACGACCGTCCCGGCACGATCCGGTACACCAAGACCCCTGCGATCACGACCCGGAGCACGCCCGTCGACAATCCCCGCACGCTCGACGGGCAGGTGGGTGACCTCCAGGCGGTGCTGCAGAAGGCCCACGTCCCCGGGCCGTACCTGCTGGTGGCGCACTCGTACGGCGGCATGATCGCTCGACGGTTCACGCAGCTCCACCCCCGCAGCGTCGCCGGCGTCGTCTTCGTGGACGCCTTCTCCCCGGCGATCAAGCCGCTGTTCGGTGATCTCTGGACCCAGTACGAGGACGTCCTGAACCACCCGGGACTCGCCCTCGACCGGGACCCGACTTGGGAGACCGTCGACGTCGACGAGGCGATCGCCGCCATCGACTCGGGGCCCGGCGCTGCCGGACGTCCCGGTCGCGGTCCTGAGCAAGACGGAGCCGTTCGCCACCGCACCCACCGTCTCGTCGGCGGTGACCACACGCCTCGAAGCGGCGTGGCCCGGTGTCCAGCAGTCGCTCGTCGACCTCCGGCCCCAGACCCCCCACGTGCTGGCCACGGGGAGCGACCACTACGTCCAGATCGACGATCCCGACCTCGTCGTCAACGCGACGAAGCTGATCCGCGGCCGGATCGCGGGCGGAGACGAGGCCGAGAAGCGCTGAACACCGACTTGGCGGCCAGCGAGGCCAACGGGTAGTCTTTCCGGGCTCGCCAGTCAGCTCGGCCACCGGCCATCCACTGGCGCTCTTCGTTCGTTTTTCTTGTTCGCCAACCGACGTCTGCGCAGGCTGGGCCCGCCCAGAACCACGCAGCACAACCGATCGACGCTCCGCCGGGGTCCTTGCTCCGGGCGGAGCGTTCGCGTGAAGCCGAAAGAACTCCGGGACTCACCATGTCTGCCAAAGGGATCCTCGGGCGCAAGCTCGGCATGACCCAGATCTGGGACGACGAGAACCGCGTCGTGCCGGTGACGGTGATCGAAGCCGGGCCGTGTCGCGTCGTCCAGCTGAAGACGCCAGAGCGCGACGGCTACGCCGCCGTGCAGCTGGCGTTCGGCGACACCAAGCCGCAGCGCCTCTCCAAGCCCGAGCTCGGCCACCTCAAGAAGGCCGATGCTCCCGCCCAGCGCCATCTCGCCGAGCTGCGGGTCGACGACCTCAGCGGCTTCGAGGTCGGCCAGGTGATCGGCGCCGACGTGTTCGGGGCCGGCGAGCGGGTCGACGTGACCGGCATCAGCAAGGGCAAGGGCTTCTCGGGCGCGATGCAGCGGCACAACTTCAAGGGCCAGGGCGCATCGCACGGTAACCACAAGAAGCACCGCTCGCCCGGTTCGATCGGTGCCTGTGCGACCCCCGCCCGCGTGTTCAAGGGCATGAAGATGGCGGGGCAGTACGGCAACGGCCGCATCACCACCCAGAACCTCGAGGTGGTCGAGGGCGACGCCGAGCGCGGCATCCTGCTCGTGAAGGGTGCGGTACCGGGTCCGAACGGCGGGCTGGTGTTCGTGAAGAACGCCGCCAAGCGCCCGGTCGTCCAGTCGACCAGCGCCGCAGGGGGTGGCGAGTGAAGTTCGACGTGAAGACCCGCACCGGTGGTGCCGCCGGCACCGTCGACGTGCCCGACGACCTGTTCGGCATCGTTCCGAACACGTCGGTGATGCACCAGGTGGTCACCGCCCAGCTCGCGGCGGCGCGCTCCGGCACGCACAGCACCAAGACCCGGGCCGAGGTCCGCGGTGGCGGTGCCAAGCCGTGGCGTCAGAAGGGCACCGGCCGCGCCCGCCAGGGTTCGATCCGCGCCCCGCACTGGCGTGGCGGTGGCGTGGCGCACGGCCCGAAGCCGCGCGACTACCGCCAGCGCACGCCCAAGAAGATGATCCGCCTCGCCCTGCGCTCGGCCCTGTCCGACCGCGCGGCCGAGAACAAGGTGCTCGTGATCGACGACTGGGGCTTCGACACGCCCCGCACGAAGGACGCGATCGAGCTGCTCGGCGCAGTGGGTCTGCGCACGGCCGGCGAGCGGGACCCCCGCGTGCTGCTCGTGCTGGCCCGCGACGACGAAGCGACGTGGCGTTCCTTCCGCAACCTCGGCGAGCGCGTCCAGATCGTGATCCCCGACGAGCTCAACACGTACGACGTGCTGGTCAACGACTGGCTCGTGTTCAGCAAGGCCACGCTCGAGGCCGCGGTGACCCGCTTCAGCAGCACCGCTGCGAGCGACGGACCCGCCGCCACCGACGACGTGGTCGGCGCCGACGACGAGCCGTCCGCAGATGACGACGGGGGCGAGCAGTGAGCAACAAGAACCCGCGCGACATCATCATCAAGCCGGTCGTGTCCGAGAAGTCGTACGCGGCCTACGACGCCAACGTCTACACGTTCGTCGTCGCCGGTGACGCCAACAAGATCGAGATCCGCAACGCGGTCGAGCAGATCTTCGGCGTGAAGGTCACCAACGTGAACACGGTCAACCGCAAGGGCAAGCGCAAGCGCAACCGCCGCACCGGTGGGTACGGCACGCGTCCCGACTCCAAGCGGGCCATCGTCTCGGTCGCCGTCGGCGACTCGATCGAGATCTTCGGGAGCTGACGATGCCGGTCCGCAAGCGCAAGCCCACCAGTCCCGGTCGCCGGTTCCAGACCGTCTCCGACTTCTCGGAGATCACCACCGACCGGCCGGAGAAGTCGCTCACCAAGCCCAAGCCGCGCACGGGTGGGCGCAACTCCTACGGCCGCATGACGTCGCGTCACCGCGGCGGTGGTCACAAGCAGAAGTACCGCGTCGTCGACTTCCGTCGCAACAAGGACGGCGTGCCGGCGAAGGTCGCCTCGATCGAGTACGACCCCAACCGCAACGCGCGCATCGCGCTGCTCCACTACCTCGACGGCGAGAAGCGCTACATCATCGCCCCGCAGGGCCTGGGTGTCGGCGACATGCTGCAGAGCGGCCAGGGCGCGGAGATCCGTCCCGGCAACGCGCTGCCGCTGCGCTACATCCCGGTCGGCACCACGGTGCACAACGTCGAGCTGAAGCCCGGTGCGGGCGGCAAGCTCGGTCGCGGCGCCGGCGCGGCCATCCAGCTCGTCGCCAAGGAAGGGCTGTTCGCCACGCTGCGGCTCCCGTCCACGGAGATGCGCCGGGTGCCCATCGACTGCCGCGGCACCGTGGGCACGGTCGGCAACAGCGAGGCCGGC
The DNA here is from genome assembly GCA_963755855.1 of uncultured Actinomycetes bacterium. Lineage (GTDB taxonomy): Bacteria > Actinomycetota > Acidimicrobiia > IMCC26256 > DASPTH01 > DASUAS01. The sequence goes on from CAVWLR010000002.1 coordinate 44,619, forward strand.
CTGGTCAAGATCGGCAAGGCGGGCCGCAACCGCTGGAAGGGCAAGCGCCCGCACGTGCGCGGCGTCGCCATGAACCCCGTCGACCACCCGCTGGGTGGCGGCGAGGGCAAGAGCTCGGGTGGTCGCCACCCGGTGTCCCCGTGGGGCAAGCCCGAAGGGCGCACCCGCAAGAAGGGCAAGAAGTCCGACGAACTCATCATCCGCCGCCGTCGTGGCCGCGGTGCTCGGAGGTAATCGATGCCGCGCAGCCTGAAGAAGGGGCCGTTCGTCGACGACCACCTGCAGAAGAAGGTCGACGCGATGAACGCGTCGGGCGACCGCAAGGTGATCAAGACGTGGTCGCGCCGCTCCACCATCACTCCCGACATGGTCGGTCACACGCTCGCGGTCCACGACGGCCGCAAGCACGTGCCGGTGTACGTCACCGAGGCGATGGTGGGCCACAAGCTCGGCGAGTTCGCGCCCACCCGCACGTTCCGGTACCACGCCGGACAGGAACGATCGAGCCGTCGCTGATGCCCGAGACCAAGACCGTGGAGACGATGGCGCGCCTGCGCCACCACCGCGCCTCGCCGACCAAGGTCCGCCAGGTCCTGCGCCTCATCGTGGGCAAGGACGTCGCGAACGCGCGCGAGACGCTGCGCTTCTGCGAGCGCGGCCCGGCGGAGACGGTGATGAAGCTGCTCGACTCGGCCGTCGCCAACGCCGAGCACAACGACAACGTCCCGGAGGAGGAGCTCTTCGTCGCGCGTGCGTTCGCCGACGAGGGTCCCACCATGAAGCGCTGGCGTCCGCGTGCGCGCGGCCGCGGCACTCGCATCCGCAAGCGCACCAGCCACATCACGCTCATCGTCGCCCGCTACGAGGACGTCGAGCTCGACCGTCGCCGGGAGCGCGACGCGGCCGACAACCAGGCGCAGCGCGCCAGCCGTCGCCGCCGGGTGCAGGCGAGCCAGCGCAAGGCCGAGCGTGAGTCCGCCCGGGAGGCGGAGCACGATCACGATCACGAAGACCACGACCACGAGCACGACGACGAGCTCGTGGACGAGGTCGAGGTCGAGGCCGACGACGTCGAGGGCGACGAGTCGACGCGAGTCCGACGCCGCCGAGGACACCGACGTCGTCGATGACGACGAGACCGAAGTGGTCGCCGACACCGACGATGCGCCGGAGGCGGCCACCGAAGCGCCGGCCGCCGACGACGACGCCGCGGACGACACCGACACCGACGAGAAGACCGAAGGGTCGAAGTAATGGGACAGAAGGTCAACCCGTACGGGTTCCGCCTCGGGATCACCACCGACTGGAAGTCGCGGTGGTTCGCCGAGGACGCGGAGTACCGCGACCAGCTCATCGAGGACTGGAAGATCCGCGACTACCTCAAGCGTCAGCTCGAGCGCGCCGCGGTGAGCCGGGTCGAGATCGAGCGCACCCGTGACCGCCTGCGCGTCGACGTGTACACCGCGCGCCCGGGCATCGTGATCGGTCGTCGCGGTGCGGAGGCCGACCGCCTCCGCGCCGGGCTGCTCAAGATCACGGGCAACCCGAAGATCCACTTCAACATCCAGGAGATCAAGCAGCCGGAGCTCGATGCCACCCTCATCGCGCAGGGTGTCGCCGACCAGCTCACCGGTCGCGTCTCGTTCCGCCGGGCCATGAAGCGCGCGGTGCAGACCGCGATGAAGGCCGGCGCCCAGGGCATCCGCGTGCAGTGCAGCGGTCGTCTCGGTGGCGCGGAGATGTCCCGCAAGGAGTGGTACCGCGAGGGTCGCGTCCCGCTGCACACGCTGCGCGCCGACATCGACTACGGCGACGCCGAGGCCAAGACCACGTTCGGTCGCATCGGCGTGAAGGTGTGGATCTACAAGGGTGAGATCCTCCCCTACAAGTCGGCCGCCGAGGACAAGATCCAGAAGGAAGCGGCCATGGCCGTCGGCGAGACCTCGGGCCAGGGCCCGCAGCGCCGCGTCGTGTCCGCGGGTGGCGGTCGTCGTCGTCCCGACGGTGAGGCCACCCCGGTCGACGGTGCTCCCGAGGTCGTCGAGGAGGCCACCCCGCTGGTCAAGGAGGCCGACCCCGAGCTCGAGCGCCTCCTCGCCGAAGAGGAAGAGATCGAGCGCCGCACCCGCCAGGGTCAGCACCACGAGACGCCGAAGTTCCACGGCGGGGACAGCGAGGACTGACCATGTTGATGCCCCGCAAGGTCAAGCACCGCAAGACGCATCGAGGCCGGATGACCGGCATCTCGAAGGGCGGCACGCGGGTCACGTTCGGTGACTACGGCATCCAGGCCCTCGAGCCCGGGTGGATCACCAACCGCCAGATCGAAGCCGCTCGTATCGCGATGACTCGCTACATCAAGCGTGGCGGGAAGGTCTGGATCAACATCTTCCCGGACAAGCCCGTCACCCAGAAGCCGGCCGAGACCCGCATGGGTTCCGGCAAGGGCAACCCCGAGCACTGGGTCGCGGTCGTGAAGCCCGGACGCGTGATGTTCGAGCTCTCCGGTGTGCCCGAGCCCACCGCGCGTGAGGCCATGCGCCTCGCGATGCACAAGCTCCCGATCAAGACCCGGTTCGTGGTCCGTCAGGACGAGGGCTGAGCAATGGCGAACACCAAGGCAGCAGAGCTGCGCGAACTGAACGACACCGAGCTGGAGCACCGGTTGGGCGAGGCGAAGGAAGAGCTGTTCAACCTTCGCTTCCAGAATGCCACCGGCCAGCTCGACAACATCGCCCGCATCCCTCAGGTGCGCCGCGAGGTTGCCCGCATCGAGACGCTGCTGCGCGAACGCGAGATCACCGCCGCCGAGCAGCTGGAAGCGCAGGAGTAGGCCATGGCCGACGAGACCACGAACACAGAAGAGGCACGGACCACCCGCCGCAAGGTGCGGGAGGGTCTCGTGATCTCCACCAAGATGGACAAGACGGTCGTGGTGGCCGTGGTCAAGCACGTGCGGCACCGCCGCTACGGCAAGACCATGCAGCGCACCAGCCACCTCTACGCCCACGACGAGAACAACGAGGCTCGCGAAGGCGACCGCGTGCGCGTCTCCGAGACGCGGCCGATCTCGAAGCAGAAGCACTGGCGGGTCGAGGAAGTCCTGGAGCGTGCCCGGTGATCCAGCAGGAGAGTCGGCTCAAGGTGGCCGACAACTCGGGCGCACGCGAGGTGCTCTGCATCAAGGTGCTCGGTGGAACGCGCCGGCGCTACGCGGGCATCGGCGACATCTTCGTCGCCACCGTCAAGGACGCGGTCCCCGGGGCAGCAGTCAAGAAGGGTGACGTCGTGAAGTGCGTCGTCGTCCGCACCAAGAAGGAGCGCCGCCGTCCCGACGGCAGCTACATCCGCTTCGACGAGAACGCGGCGGTGCTCATCAACGACCAGATGCAGCCGCGGGGCACGCGCATCTTCGGCCCGGTGGGCCGGGAGCTGCGCGACCGCAGGTTCATGCGCATCGTGTCGCTCGCACCGGAGGTCTTGTGATGATGGAGCTGCGCGACCGCCGGACGACTTCACATGCGCGCATCGTGTCGCTCGCACCGGAGGTGCTGTGACCATGAGTACGAAGCCCAAGATGAAGCTCAAGAAGGGTGACCACGTGCAGGTCATCCAGGGGAAGGACATCGGCAAGCGCGGCGAGATCGCGTTCGTCTTCCCCGAGCGCAACAAGGTGATCGTCGAGAGCGCCGAGGGCATCAACGTCGCCAAGAAGCACCAGAAGCCCACCAAGGCCACGATGCAGGGCGGCATCCAGGACAAGGCCATGCCCATCCACGTGTCGAACCTGATGCTGGTGTGCGGCAAGGACGGTCCGGTGAAGGTCGGCTACACCATCGACCCCAACGGCGAGAAGCACCGCGTGTGCCGCAAGTGCGGAGCCGAGCTGTGAGCCCCGAGACCAGCGAGACGCTGGTACGCCCGAGGCTCAAGGAGCGCTACCTCAGCGAGCTGGTGCCCGCGCTCAAGAGCGAGCTCGAGCTCGGCAACGTGATGCAGGTGCCGCGCCTCGACAAGATCGTGCTCAACTGCGGTGTCGGTCGTGCCACGCAGCAGCAGTCGCTGCTCGACGGCGCCATCGCCGACCTCACGGTGATCACGGGTCAGAAGCCGTTGGTCACCCGGGCACGCACCTCGATCGCGGGCTTCAAGCTCCGCGAGGGCAACGCCATCGGCGCCAAGGTCACCCTCCGGGGCGACCGGATGTGGGAGTTCTACGACCGCCTGGTGAGCGTCGCCATCCCGCGCATCCGTGACTTCCGGGGGCTCAACCCGAAGTCGTTCGACGGCCGCGGCAACTACACGTTCGGCATCACCGAGCAGTTGATCTTCCCGGAGATCGACTACGACAAGATCGACACCGTCCGGGGGATGGACATCACCATCGTCACCACCGGCGCCACCGACGAACAGGGCCGCGCACTCCTGCGGGCACTCGGATTCCCGTTCCGCCGCGACGAGCAGAACCAGGGGTAAGGAACACATGGCGAAGAAAGCCCTTGTCCAGAAGCAGCAGCGCACCCCCAAGTTCAAGGTGCGCGGCTACACGCGCTGCCGCCGTTGCGGCCGTTCGCGCTCGGTCTACAAGCGCTTCGGTCTCTGCCGCATCTGCTTCCGCACCATGGCCCACGCGGGGGAGATCCCCGGCGTGACCAAGGCATCGTGGTGAGGCCGGAGATGAGTGGGGAGGCGCGCTCATGATGACCGACCCGATCGCCGACATGCTCACCCGTCTGCGGAACGCGAACATCGCGTTCCACGACGAGGTGCTGATGCCGTCGTCGAAGCTGAAGGAGGCCCTGGCCCGCATCCTCGAGCGCGAGGGCTACATCGCGGGCTGGGACGTCGCCAAGGACGAACGCCGTCCCGGCAACCGGCTGAAGATCGAGCTCAAGTACACGTCCGACCGCAAGCGCACGATCTCCGGACTGAAGCGCGTCTCGAAGCCCGGCCTCCGGGTCTACATGGGCTCGCACGACGTCCCGCGCGTGCTCGGCGGCATGGGCATCGCCATCCTCTCGACCAACCAGGGACTCATGACCGACCGCGAGGCGCGCCAGCGTCGCGTGGGCGGCGAGGTCCTCTGTCAGGTCTGGTAACGGAGCACCCCGATGTCACGAATCGGCAAGCAGCCCATCACCATCCCGAGCGGCGTCGAGGTGACGCTCGACGGGAGCCACGTCACGGTCAAGGGCCCCAAGGGGACCCTCGAGCACGACGCGCCCGTCGACATCACCATCTCCCGTGAGGGCGACGAGCTCATCGTGAGCCGGCCCGACGACGAGCGCGAGCACCGGTCGCTGCACGGACTCACCCGTTCACTGGTGGCCAACATGGTCGCGGGCGTGTCGGACGGCTTCACCAAGGAGCTCGAGATCGTGGGCGTCGGCTACCGCGCCGCCGCCGCCGGTCCGCGCCACCTCGACCTGCAGCTCGGCTTCTCGCACCCGGTCGCGATCGACGCGCCCGAGGGCGTGGAGTTCGAGGTGCCCAGCCCCACCCGCATCACCGTGCGGGGCTACGACAAGCAGCTCGTCGGCCAGGTGGCTGCCGACATCCGCAAGATCCGCAAGCCCGAGCCGTACAAGGGCAAGGGCATCCGCTACGTCGACGAGCGCGTGCTGCGCAAGGCCGGCAAGTCGGCGAAGTAAGGGACCAGACATGCAGAACCGACAGGTCGCTCGTGACCGCCGCCATCGGCGGGTCCGCAAGAAGGTCCGGGGCACCGCGGCGCGTCCGCGCCTCGCGGTCTTCCGCTCCAACAAGCACATCTACGCGCAGGTGATCGACGACGTGCAGGGTGTCACCCTTGCGTCGGCGTCGACCGCCGAGAAGTCGTTCAGTGGTGGCACCGGCAGCGTCGATGCCGCCAAGCAGATCGGCAAGCTCGTGGGCGAGCGCGCGAAGGAGGCCGGCGTCGACACCGTCGTCTTCGATCGCGGCGGCAACCGCTACCACGGGCGCGTCGCCGGCATCGCCGACGGCGCCCGCGAAGCCGGTCTCACGCTCTAACGCGTCCGTCAGGACGGAGAGGACACTCCCATGGCCGAGGGCCAGTACGAAGAACGAGTCATCACCATCAACCGGGTCGCCAAGGTCGTCAAGGGCGGCCGGCGGTTCTCCTTCACCGCGCTCGTCGTGGTGGGTGACGGCGCGGGCAACGTGGGCCTCGGCTACGGCAAGGCCAAGGAAGTGCCCTCCGCCATCCAGAAGGGGATGGAAGAGGCGCGCAAGCGCGTCTTCAACGTCCCGCTGGCGGGCGACACCATCACCCACACCATCATCGGCGAGCACGACGCCGCCCGCGTGCTGCTCAAGCCGGCGGCGCCCGGTACCGGCGTGATCGCCGGCGGCGCCGCCCGGCACATCCTCGAGGCGGCCGGCGTGCACGACGTGCTGGCGAAGTCGCTCGGGTCGTCGAACGCGATCAACGTGTCGCGTGCGACGATCAACGGGCTGCGCGAGCTGCGGCGCCCGGAAGAGATCGCGCGTCTCCGCGGCAAGTCGCCCGAAGAGGTGTCGACCGTCGGCATGCTGCGCGCCTACCGGGAGCGCAACATGAAGAAGTCCGAGCCCACCGAGGTCAAGTGATGGCCACCCTGCGCGTCACCCAGGTGAAGTCCACGATCGGCACCAAGCCGAAGCAGCGCGGCACCATCCGCGCGCTCGGTCTGCGCCGGATCGACCACACCGTCGAGCTGCCCGACCGCCCGGAGATCCGCGGCATGATCGCCCGGGTGCCGCACCTCGTCACCGTCGAAGAGGTCACCACATGAAGATCCACGATCTGCAGCCTGCCCCGGGGGCCAAGACCTCGCGGCGGCGCGTCGGCCGCGGCATCGCCGGCAAGGGCGGCAAGACCGCCGGCCGGGGCACCAAGGGTCAGGGCGCACGCAACAACATCGCGCCCCGGTTCGAGGGTGGCCAGACCCCCATCCACCGTCGCACCCCGAAGGCCAAGGGCTTCAAGAACCCGTTCCGGGTCGAGTACGTGGTGGTCAACCTCGACACGCTCGAGTCGCTCGACGCCGGCACCGAGGTCGACCCCACCGTGCTGCGCGCCCACGGCCTCGTGGCCAAGCGCGGCCTGGTGAAGATCCTCGGACGCGGCGAGCTCTCCAAGGCGCTCACGGTCCGTGCCCACGGCTTCTCGCAGGGCGCGATCAGCGCCATCGAGGGTGCGGGCGGCCGGGTCGAGGTCATTCCGGCACCGTGGGGCGACGGGCGTCCGCCGGCCCGTGGGAACGCGCTGACCAACCGATAAGCTCGCTGCTCCCGCACTGCCTGCAAGCCTTCATCTTCCTGAACTTCGACGCCCACCGGATCTGACGAGAGGAGGTCGAGCCCCCATGCTGTCCCGCCTGCGGAACATGTTCCGGGTGCCCGACCTCCGCAACAAGATCCTCTTCACGATCTTCATCATCGCGGTGTACCGGGTGGGTGCCCACCTGCCCGTCCCGTACGTCGACTTCGCCGCGATCAAGCAGCTGCAGCACAACGCGGAGAGCACCGGCGGGGTGGTCGGGTTCCTCGACCTCTTCTCCGGCGGCGCGATCACCAACGTCGCCATCTTCTTCCTCGGGATCATGCCGTACATCACGGCGTCGATCATCATGCAGCTCCTCGGCGTGGTGATCCCGAAGCTCGAGCAGTGGCAGAACGAGGGCCAGGTCGGGCAGAAGAAGATCACCCAGTGGACCCGCTACGTCACGATCGGCCTCGCCATCGTGCAGTCCACCGGGTTCGTGTTCGCACTCCACCAGGGCAAGAGCGGCCTGCTCGGCTTCTCCGGCTTCCAGGGCCAGGACCTCATCCCGCACTTCAGCGCGGGCCGCGCCGCGCTCATCGTGCTCACCTGGACCGCGGGAACCGCCATGGTGATGTGGCTCGCCGAGCTCATCACCCAACGCGGCATCGGCAACGGCATGTCGATCCTGATCTTCGCGTCGGTGGTGTCGCGCCTCCCCGCGCAGGGCTCCGCGATCTGGAGCCAGGGCAGCAAGTTCCAGTTCTTCACCATCATCGGCATCGGCATCGCGATGATCGTCGGCATCGTGTTCGTGGAGTCGGGGCAGAGACGCATCCCAGTCCAGTTCGCGAAACGTGTCGTCGGCCGCCGGATGTACGGCGGCCAGAGCACCTACATCCCGCTGAAGGTCAACCAATCGGGTGTGATCCCGGTGATCTTCGCCAGCTCGATCTTGTCGTTCCCGGCGCTCATCGCGTCGGCGCTCGGCGACAACTTCCGAGGGATGCAGGAGTGGATCAACGACAACCTGGTGAACCACCAGGGGTGGTGGTACATCGGCTTCTACACGTTGCTGATCATCTTCTTCTCGTACTTCTACACGGCCATCGCGTTCAACCCTGCGCAACAGGCCGACATCATCCGCAAGCAGGGTGGCTTCATCCCGGGCATCCGCCCCGGACCACCCACGGAGCGCTACCTGGCCAAGGTGCTCAACCGCATCACGTTGCCGGGATCGCTGTTCCTCGCCGTCATCGCGGTCACGCCGCTGCTGGTGTTCGCGTTCTGGGACATCTCCCAGTTCCCGTTCGGCGGCACGTCGCTGCTCATCACCGTGGGCGTCGCCCTCGAGACGATGAAGCAGATCGACAGCCAGCTGATGATGCGCAACTACGAAGGCTTCCTGGCCTGACATGCACGGCTCCGGGGTACGCCTCGTCCTGCTCGGCAAGCCGGGCGCCGGGAAGGGAACCCAGGCTGCTCGTCTGTCGGCGCACTACGGCGTCGAGCACCTCTCCACCGGCGACGTGTTCCGCGCCGCCGTGGCGCAGGGCACGCCCACTGGGCTCGAGGTCAAGCGATTCCTCGACACCGGCGAGCTCGTCCCCGACGAGATCGTCATCCGCATCGTCGACGAGCACTTCGCCGCCGGCGGCCCGCTCGAAGACGGTTTCATCCTCGACGGCTTCCCACGCACCCTGGTGCAGGCCGAAGAGCTCGAGCAGGTCCTCGCCGACCACCCGCTCGACGTCGTGCTCAACATCGACGTGCCCACGGAGACGATCCTCCACCGCATCGCCGGTCGTCGGGTCTGCATCAATTGTGGCGCCAGCTACCACGTCACCGCACCTCCGAAGGTCGACTGGACGTGCGACGTGTGCGGCGGCGAGGTGATCCAGCGCGACGACGACACCGAAGCCGCGGTCACCAACCGGCTCGAGGTGTATGCGCGCCAGACGGTGCCGATCATCGACTTCTACTGCGAGCTCGGAAAGCTGGTCCAGGTCGACGGCGTCGGCGAGGGCACCGAGGTCCAGGATCGTCTGATCAAGGAGATCGACGGGCGCATCCGGCTGCCCGGTCGAAGTTGATCACCCGTAAGAACGCCGAGCAGCTCGCGCTCATGCGACGGGCGGGCGCGGTCGTGGCCGAGATGCACGAGGTGTGCACCCGCGCCGCGGTCCCCGGGGCGAGCACGCTCGACGTCGACGCAGTGGCTCGCGACGTGCTCGCGAAGCGCGGCGCACGCTCCAATTTCCTGGGCTACCACGGGTTCCCCGCGGTGGTGTGCACGTCCCCCAACGACGTGATCGTGCACGGCATCCCGAGCGCCGACGTCGTGCTGCAGGAGGGCGACATCCTCTCGATCGACTGCGGGGCGATCATCGAGGGCTGGCACGGCGACGCCGCGGTCACGGTCCCGATCGGTGAGGTCGACGACGAGTCGGACCGGCTCATCGAGGTGACCCGCCGGTCGCTGGAGGCCGCCATCGAGCAGGTCGTCGACGGTCACCGCCTCGGTGACGTGGGCGCCGCGGTGGAGGGCATCGCCGAGCAGGCCGGGTTCTCGGTGGTGCGCGAGTACGTGGGCCACGGCATCGGCACCGCGATGCACGAGGACCCCAACGTGCCCAACTACGGGCCGGCGGGACGCGGCATGAAGCTCAAGCAGGGCCACGTGTTCGCGATCGAGCCGATGGTGAACGCGGGCACCGCCGAGACCGAGGTGCTCGACGACGGGTGGACCGTCGTCACCCTCGACGGTCGCCGCTCGGCCCACTTCGAGCACACCATCGCCGTCACCGAGCACGGCCCCGAGGTGCTCACCCTGCCTCGTTGAGGAGCCCGCCGATCGGGCGAAATGTCCGATTGTCGGAATGGGCCTTCGTCATATAGCATGGTCGGTCGGCCCTAGAAGGTTTTTGCGCGCTTTTCCGCGCGCCCGGCACGAAGTAGGTGGAGAGTCCTGGCAAAGCCCAAGGACGACACGATCCTGGTGGAGGGGACGGTCGTCGAACCGCTGCCCAACGCCATGTTCCGAGTTGAGCTCGAGAACGGGCACAAGGTGCTCGCGCACATCTCCGGGAAGATGCGCATGCACTACATCAGGATCCTCCCGGGCGACCGCGTGCAGGTGGAGTTGACGCCCTACGACCTCAGTCGTGGCCGCATCACCTATCGCTACAAGTGAGAGAGAACAACCGATGAAGGTCCGACCCTCGGTCAAGAAGATGTGCGAGAAGTGCAAGGTGATCCGCCGCCACGGAGCGGTGCGCGTGATCTGCCAGAACCCTCGCCACAAGCAGCGTCAGGGCTAGTTCGCATGAAGCAGGAGAACTGAGTTGGCTCGAATCTCGGGAGTCGACATCCCCCGCGAGAAGCGGTTGGAGATCTCGCTCACCTACATCTTCGGCATCGGCCGCACGCGCTCCAAGGAGATCTGCGACGGCGTCAACATCTCGCGCGACACCCGCGTGCGGGATCTCACGGAGGACGAGGTCGCGCAGCTGCGCGCCTTCATCGACGGCAACCTGAAGGTCGAGGGTGACCTCCGCCGCGAGATCGCCGCCGACATCAAGCGCAAGGTCGAGATCGGCAGCTACGAAGGCCTCCGGCACCGCCGTGGCCTCCCCGTCCGCGGTCAGCGCACGCGCACCAACGCGCGCACGCGCAAGGGACCCAAGAAGACCGTGGCTGGGAAGAAGAAGGCCCGCAAGTAACTCGAGCACGCAGAACGCAGGAGAATCGCAAGCATGGCCAAGCCGGCTGCCGGCGGTCGTCGTCCCAAGCGGCGCGAACGCAAGAACATCGCCTACGGGACGGCGCACATCAAGTCGTCCTTCAACAACACGATCATCACCTTCACCGACCAGTCGGGGAACACCATCGCGTGGGCCTCGGCGGGCAACGTGGGGTTCAAGGGATCCCGCAAGAGCACGCCGTTCGCGGCGCAGCTCGCGGCGGAGACCGCCGCGCGACGCGCCATGGAGCACGGCGTGCGCAAGGTCGACGTGGTGGTGAAGGGTCCCGGCTCCGGCCGTGAGACCGCGATCCGCACCATCCAGAACACGGGCATCGAGGTCGTCGGGATCAAGGACGTCACCCCGATCCCGCACAACGGCTGTCGTCCGCCGAAGCGTCGGAGGGTCTGACCCATGGCTCGTTACACCGGACCCCAGGTCAAGATCTCGCGTCGCTTCGGGATCAACGTCTTCGAGAACGAGAAGGGCGAGCGCGGCATCGATCGCAAGCCCTACCCGCCCGGCCAGCACGGACGCGGCCGTCGCCGTCAGCCGTCGGAGTACTCGAATCAGCTCGCCGAGAAGCAGAAGGCGAAGTACATCTACGGCCTGCTCGAGAAGCAGTTCGCCAACCTCTACGAGTTGGCGCACCAGCAGAAGGGCATCACCGGCGAGAACCTCCTGGTCATGCTCGAGCTGCGCCTCGACAACGTGGTGTTCCGCAGCGGCTTCGCCCGCACCCGGCCGCAGGCCCGTCAGCTCGTCACGCACGGGCACGTGACGGTGAACGGCCGTCGCGCCTCGATCCCGTCGATGCGCGTGCGCAAGGGCGACGTCGTCGAGATGGCGCCCGCCGCTCGCAAGATGATCATCGTGCAGCACAACGTCGACACGCTCGACCGCATCCCCCCGATGTGGCTCGAGGTCACCAAGGACGAGTGCAAGGCGGTCGTGCGCGACCTGCCGCTCCGGGAGCAGATCGACGTTCCCGTGCGCGAATCGCTCATCGTCGAGCTCTACTCCAAGTAACCCCACCCCCCGGCGTCCGCGGCGGCACGCGGGCCGGGCAGGCCAGATCACCAGATCAGAGGCGATGCATCCATGCTCATCATCCAGCGTCCCCAAGTCGAGGCCGGCGAGGCGGAAGGCAACCTCCAGCAGTTCACGATCGCACCGCTCGAGCCCGGCTTCGGCCACACGCTCGGCAACAGCCTGCGTCGCACGCTGCTCTCGTCGATCCCGGGCGCCGCGGTCACGCAGGTGCGCTTCGACGAGGCGCTGCACGAGTTCGACGTCATCCCGGGGGTGAAGGAAGACGTCACCGACCTGATCCTGAACGTCAAGGACCTCGTCCTCACCTGCACCGCCGAGGAGCCCATCACGCTGCGCCTCGACGCACGGGGCCCGGGTGAGGTCACCGCGGCCGACATCCAGGTCACCGCCGACGTGGAGATCCTGAACCCGGAGCTCCACCTCGCCACGGTGAACGCCAAGGGCCGGCTCGCCATCGACCTCACCGTCGAGCAGGGTCGCGGCTACCTCTCCGCCGAGCGCAACAAGCGCACGTCGACCATCGGGCTCATCCCGGTCGACGCGATCTTCTCGCCGGTCCGGCGGGTCGCGTTCACGGTGGAGCCCACCCGCGTGGAGCAGGCCACCAACTACGACAAGCTCACCCTCGAGATCGAGACCGACGGTTCGATCTCGCCGCGCGACGCGCTGTCGTCCGCCGGTGACACGCTCCGCAACCTGGTGGCGCTGGTCGCCGAGCTGAGCGACGAGCCCCGCGGGCTCGAGCTCGGCGAGGTCGCCCCGTCCACCGCGTCGCCCGACCTCGAGCTGCCCATCGAGGAGCTCGAGCTGTCGGAGCGCCCGCGCAACTGCCTCAAGCGCGCCCGGGTCGACACCATCGGCCAGCTGGTGACGAAGACCGAGGACGACCTCCTCGCGATCACGAACTTCGGTTCGAAGTCGCTCGACGAGGTCCTGCAGAAGCTCGACGAGCGGGGCCTCGCCCTGCGGACCAAGGAGTAACCATGCCGACCCCCAAGAAGGGTCCGCGCATCGGCCGCGACCCCGCGCACCAGCGCCTCATCCTGGCGAACATGGCGAACAGCCTGTTCGAGGCCGGCTACGTCGTCACCACCGTCAACCGGGCGAAGATGCTGCGTCCCTACGCGGAGCACATCATCACCAAGGCGAAGAAGGGTGGCGTGCACCAGCGTCGTCAGGTCATCGCGACCATCCACGACCAGAGCGTCGCGCACAAGCTGTTCGCCGAGATCGGGCCGCGCTACCGCGACCGTCCGGGTGGCTACCTGCGGATCCTGAAGCTGGGCCCGCGTCCCGGCGACAACGCGCCCATGGCGCGCATCGAACTGGTGTGACCCAACTTCCGCTCGAAGGAGCGGGGGTCGACCGGACGCTGAGGCTCACGGTCGCGTACGACGGCACCGGCTTCCACGGCTTCGCCGCGCAGCCGGGCACGCGCACGGTCGAAGGCGTGCTGAGCGAGGCGCTCGCGCTCGTGCTCCGCGCCGACACCGTGTCGCTCGTCTGTGCCGGACGCACCGACACCGGGGTGCACGCCTGGGGGCAGGTGGTCTCGCTGCCGGTCGCCACGGAGGTCGACGCCGATCGCATCGCGCGCGCAGTCACCCGTCAGCTCGGACCCGAGATCGTGGTGCGCGACGCCGCGCTGGTCGACGACGGCTTCGATGCCCGCCGCAGCGCGAAGTGGCGGGCGTACCGCTACACGATCGTCAACCGCCCGGTGCCCGACCCGTTCCTCGCCCGCACCGCGTGGTGGATCCCCGAACCGCTCGACCTCTCGCTGCTGCGCCTCGGCGCCGACCCCTTCCTCGGCGAGCACGACTTCGCCACCTTCTGCCGCAAGGGCCCGCCGAACGGCACGACCACACGGCGCGTGTTCGAGGCGAGCTGGCTCGACCTCGGCGACGGTGTGCTGCGCTTCGACATCACCGCCAGCGCGTTCTGCCAGCGCATGGTGCGCTCGATCGTCGGCACGCTCGCCGACGTGGGGATCGGGAAGATCCGACCCGGCGAGATCCTCGGGCTGCTGCGCGCCGCCGACCGCAACCTCAAGCAGCGGGTGGCCGCGGCGCAGGGCCTCTGCCTCTGGGAAGTCGGGTACTGACGCAGCGCCGCCCCCACCACGAGCATCTCGAGGTTCGCGTGCGTGGGTGACGGTGAACTTCGAGATGTTCGGGGGTGGGGGTGGGTAGCGTTCACGTCGTGGCCGACGGAGCGCTCGACAAGGCGCGTCTCGCGCGTCTGCGTGAGATGTACGCCGACGAGATCAACGGTGGCGCGTTGTTCCGCGGCCTGGCCGAGTACGCGGACCCGGCGCGACGCGACGTGTTCCTCACGCTTGCGGCCGCCGAGGAACGGCACGCCGCGCACTGGGAGCAGCTCCTGCGCGAAGCCGGCGTCGAACCGCGCGCCCCGCGCACACCGTTCCGTGTGCGCGCCCTCTGCTTCCTCGCGCGCCTCCTCGGCACCGAAGCGGTGCTGCCGCTGATGCTGCGCACGGAAGCGGCCGAGGCCGAGCGCTACCAGTCCGACGTCGAGGCCACCGACGTGATGGCGCAGCAGGAGCGCGCCGCGGGCCGCACCATCGCTGCAATGCAGGGCATCCCCGAGGGCGGTCGCATCGCGCGGTCCGAGGGACGCCACCGTGCCGAGGTCGGTGGCGTGCTGCGCGCCGTGGTGTTCGGCGTGAACGATGGTCTCGTGTCGAACTTCTCGCTGGTGATGGGCGTCGCCGGTGGCACGAGCAACAACAGCGTCGTGCTGCTCGCCGGCATCGCCGGGTTGGTGGCCGGCGCCTTCTCGATGGCGTCGGGCGAGTGGATCTCGATCCGGTCACAGCGCGAGCTCTACGAGAACGAGCTGCGCATCGAGCAGGAAGAGCTGCGCGCGTTCCCGGAGGAGGAGCGCGACGAGCTCGAGATGATCTACCGGGCCAAGGGGATCTCGGCCGACGACGCGCGCGCACTCGTCGCCACCCTGATGGACCGCAACGACGTCGCCCTCGACACGCTGGCGCGCGAGGAGCTCGGACTCGACCCGCAGGCCCTCGGCTCGCCGTGGGTGGCGGCGGGCTCGTCGTTCGTCGGCGTTCGCCGCTCGGCGCGGTGCTCCCCGTCATCCCGTTCCTGTTCGGCAGCGGGACCTCGGCCACCATCGTCGCCGCGGTGCTGTCGATCGTGGCGCTGTTCGCCGTCGGCGCGTCCACCTCGATCTTCACCGGCCGCCACGCCGGTCGCGCCGGCCTGCGCATGGCGCTCATCGGCGCGGTCGTCGCCGCGGTGACGTTCGGGATCGGCAGCCTGGTGGGCCAGGCCGTCTAGACGTAGAGGAAGCTGTAGCCCTCGTCGCGCACCTCGACACCGGCGTCGCGCAGGGCGACGTCCCAGTCGCCCCGCACCGCGGGGTCGGTCTCCTGCATGCCGTGGTCGGCGACGAGCACGAACGCGGTGTCGTCGAACACGCCGGCCCGTTCGACGGCCGCGAGCACCTCACCGACGCGCGCGTCGGAGTCGCGCACCGACGCCTCCGCGATCTCGGAGAACGGTCCGCCCTCGTGGAACGCGGAGTCGGTGAGCGTGAAGTTGCACCAGGTGAAGCGCGGCAGTGGATACGACTGGTCGCGGTAGTGACCGCTCCAGATCCCGACCGCCTGCTCCGTGCCCATGTGGTCGACGACCGACGACCACGAGTAGTCCTTCGACGGCCGCACGAAGCGCTCGGTCGTGTGCGGCAGGCCCTCGGGTGACTCGGGGATGGGGGGTACCTCGCCGCGCCGGAAGAAGTCGAAGGTGGAGTAGTCGGCGCCGGAGTCGCAGGGCTCGTTGACCGACGCGGTGAAGGCTCCGGGATCGGCGCGGTGGATGGCCTGGTGCAGCGTCTCGACGCCGGCGGTGAGGTGGTCCATCGCCCACGGCCAGGTGGCCTGCGAGTTGGTGATGACCTGCTCGCCGCGCTCCCGGTCGTACCAGGCGTTGTGGAGGATCCCGTGGTGGCCGGGCAGGCGACCGGTGAGGATCGAGGTGTGGTTGGCCAGGGTGACCGTGGGCAGGCCGGCCATGGCGCCCCACTCGTACGCCGTGCCCATCCCGACCAGGCGCGCCACGTGAGGCGCCTCCCCCGATGCGGCCATCGCGTGGAGCACGTTCGGGTTCACGCCGTCGAACAGGAAGCCGACCACGTGGCGCGGACGACCGCCGGCGGGGTCGAGCACGTCGGTGCGCACCTCGCCGTCCTGCCCCGCGAGGTGGTGACCGCGGTCGTCGGTCGCACAACCGAGCAGCTCGGCGATCGTGGGCGCGACGTCGACGAGGCGGCCGGCGCGCGGCACCAGACCGTCGTTGCGCACGCCCTTGCCTGCGATCACGAACGGCGCGCGCGCCTGCACGATGCCGAGCGACCCGTGCTCTCCGCGATGGCCGCCCTGGTCCTCCCAGTTGTGCGCGGCGGAGTGGAGCACGCACAGGTCGGGCGCGGCCGGGTGGTCGAAGAGCTGCGCGACGTGGTCGAACGCGTACGGGTACGAGTTCGCCGCACGCGGTGGGTGCGGGTCGGCGCGTTCCGCGTCGAGACCCACCAGCACGTCGGGAGACTGCTCGGCGAGCGGGTCGGCGCCGCGCACCTCGGTGCGCACGTAGCCGTCGGGACCAGGACCGGTGCGCCGGAACGTGACCGCACCCTCGGCGCTGGCGACCTCGTACGTGCCCTCGTAGGTGCCCTCGTACGGGCCCTCGCCGGTGCCGACTCCATCGTCGACGCGCCGCGCCACCATGTCGACGATCGGTGCCAGCCGCGGGTCGAGCAGCACGTCGAGCGCGCGGTCGAGGTCGCTCACCGAGGGAACGCTACCCATCGTGCGCTGCCCGGGAGGTTGCGTCGCTCGTACGTGCACGACACGTGCTGCTGACGCAACCTCGTACCGCGGGGAGGGGCGGCGTCAGGCGGGCTTGACGAGCCAGATGGCACCGGTGCCGTTGGTGTTGTCGGTGACGACGTAGAGATTGCCGTCGGGCCCCTGCACCGCCGACCGCAACCGCGCCCCGCGACCGAGCGCGGTGACCGGCGCGGCCGTGAGCGCGGTGCCGGCGGCGTCGAGGTGCATCACGAGCAGACGCTGGCCGACATCGGGGCTGCCGTCGAGACAGGCCACCACGAGGGCGCCGTCCCAGCTCTTCCACTGCGCACCCGACAGGAACGTGCCGCCGGAGGGCGCGACCGTCACCCCGCCCGACTGCCACACGGGGGTCATCGTGTTGCCGGGATCGAGCGCCGGGTCGGTCATCGGCTTGGACTGGTCGTAACCGCCGCCGGTGTTGGGGTTCCATCCGGCGTTGGCCCCGTTGACCAGCTTGTTGACCTCGTCGTTGACGTCGGGTCCGTGCTCGATCGAGTACGGGTCGTTCGAGCCGGGCCGGAAGGCGATCCCCTGCGGGTTCCGGTGCCCGCGCGTGTACCAGATCGACCCCGAGGCGTTGCCCGGCCAGGCGGCGCCGTTCTGGTCGATGCGGAGGATCTTGCCGGCCATCACCGTGGTCGACTGCGGCCCGGTGGCGGTGGCGGCGTCGCCGGTGCTCACGAACAGCGCGCCGGTGCCGGGCTGGAACCGCACCCGGCAGCCGTCGTGGAAGGTGGTGTGCGGGAGGCCGGTGACGATCGGCGTCCAGTTCGACAGCGAGACGAAGGCGCCGGCGTCGTAGTTCACGTCGAAGCGGGCCACGCGGTTGTCGTTGGGGGTCGAGTAGCAGACGAAGGCGCGCCGGTTGCTCGCGCCGTCGAAGGTGGGGCTGACGGCGATCCCCATGAGCCCACCCTCGCCGGAGGGGTCGAAGGCGTCGAACTGCCCGACCGCGCCCAGCGGCCGGCTGACCTCGGCTCCGTTGATGCGGGCGAAGATCACGCCGGAGTCGTTCTCGGTGTACAGCGGCGGCAGCCCGTTCGGCGGGAAGGTGAGGTCCCAGATCTTGTTGCGACCGGAGACCCAGTTGTCGAGGCTCACGAGGCTCGGGGCCCCGGGCTCGGCGGGCGGGAACGTCGCGCAGGCGGCGGTGACGCCGGCGACCAGGGCCACCCCGGCGAGGAGACGGAGCGCGCGAACGGGCCTACGGAACATGGGGACCTGCCTCGGTCGATCTGGCGGGGGGACTGCCGACCACTGCCGTACCCAGTATCGCCGCGATGTACCACGTGCTGTAGTCGCGAGGTCACGCAGCGGGACCGGTGCGCTCCGATTGCCCGCAGGCACGCCCGCGGACTAGATTGTCCCTTCGCGTCCGACGCCGATGGGGCCACTCCCGGGCCAGACTCCCGGGCCAGGCGGTGACGCCTCCGCAATTCTTCGTGAGGATCCGTTGCGCACGTTCACACCGAAACCCGCTGACATCAACCGCGCCTGGCACGTGATCGACGCCGAGGGCCAGGTCCTGGGCAAGGTCGCCACCGAGGCGGCCAACCTCCTGCGCGGCAAGCACAAGCCGATCTGGGCCCCCCACGTCGACGTCGGCGACCACGTCATCGTGGTCAACGCGGCCAAGCTCGACATCAGCCCCCGCAAGCTCGCCGACAAGCAGTACCACCGGCACTCCGGGTACCCGGGCGGTCTGAGCACCGAGACCCTCGAGCACATGCTCGCCCGCGACCCCGAGCGCGTCGTGCGCATCGCCATCCGGGGCATGCTGCCGAAGAACCGTCTCGGCCGCGCGCAGATCCGCAAGCTGCGCATCTACGCCGGTCCCGCCCACCCGCACGTCGCCCAGCAGCCGCAGCCCCGCGTGCTGGCGTCCAAGCGCCCGCAGTAGAAGAGGTCGTCGAGGTGCCGAAGCCACTCATCCAGAGCACCGGTCGTCGCAAGGAGGCCGTGGCCCGCGTCCGTCTCCGCCCCGGCTCCGGCGTGATCACCGTGAACGGTCGCCCGTTCGAGCAGTACTTCCCGATCCTCACGCACCGGGTCGTCGCGCTCGAGCCGCTGCGCCTCACGCAGACGGCCGACGTGTACGACGTCGACGCCACGCTCGACGGTGGTGGTGTGAGCGGCCAGGCCGGTGCGCTCCGCCTCGGCATCGCCCGTGCGCTCATCTCGCTCGACGAGGAAGCCCGCCCGCAGCTCAAGAAGGCCGGCCTCCTCACCCGCGACGCCCGCGAGAAGGAACGGCGCAAGTACGGGCTCAAGAAGGCCCGCAAGGCGCCGCAGTACTCGAAGCGCTGAGGCGCACGCACCACATCGAGATGGGCTCGAGATGACGTTGCGATTCGGCACCGACGGGGTGCGCGGCGTCGCCAATGTGGAGCTGACGTCCGAGCTGGTCACTGCGCTCGGTCGCGCCGCCGCCCGGGTCATCGAGGGCGACCAGCCCTTCGTGGTCGGTCGCGACACCCGCCGTTCGGGCCCGATGCTCGAGGCGGCGCTCGTCGCCGGGATCTGCGCCGAGGGTGCCGACGTCATCCTCGTGGGAGTGCTCCCCACGCCCGGAGTCGCGCACGTGGCGCGGGAGCGGGGTGCGCCCGCCGCGATGATCTCCGCCAGCCACAACCCCTTCGGTGACAACGGGATCAAGCTGTTCGCACCCGGGGGCCGCAAGATCCCCGAGCCGCTCGAACGCGAGGTGGAGCAGGAGCTGCGGTCGCTGGCGGTCAACCAGCCCGAACCGGGTCCCGAGGGCTACGGCGTCGGCGTGTCGAGCGAGCACCGCGGTGCGCTCGACGACTACGTCGCCATGCTCGTCGACACGCTGCAGGGCCGCCAGCTCGACGGGCTGCACGTCGTGGTCGACTGCGGCAACGGCGCCGCGTTCCGCGCCGCGCCCACCGCGCTCCGGTCGCTCGGGGCCACCGTCGACGTGATCCACGCGTCGCCCGACGGCATCAACATCAACGCCGGGTGCGGGTCCACGCACCCGCAGGAGCTGCAGGAAGCCGTGCTCGTGTCGCGTGCCGATGCCGGTCTCGCCTTCGACGGCGACGCCGACCGCGTGATCGCGGTCGACGAGCGGGGCGAGCTGGTCGACGGCGACGAGATCCTCGCCATCGCCGGCATCGACCTCCACGACCGTGGCCTGCTGCGCGGCGACGCCGTGGTGGCGACGGTCATGTCGAACCTCGGCCTGCGCCGTGCGCTCGAGCCCTACGGCATCGAGGTCATCGAGACCCCGGTGGGCGACCGCAACGTGCTCGACGTGCTCGAGCAGCGCAACCTCTCCCTCGGTGGCGAGCAGTCGGGCCACGTGATCTACGCCGACCACGCCACCACCGGCGACGGCACCCTCACCGGCATCTTCCTGCTCGACACCATGGCCCGCCGGGGCCGGGCGCTGTCCGAATTGTCATCGGTCGTCACCCGTGTCCCCCAGGTGCTGCGCAACGTGGCCGTCTCCGGGGAGTCGCTCACCCGCGACGCCGCGTTCTGGAGTCGGGTCCGGGAGATCGACGACGAACTGGGTGACGACGGCCGCGTCCTGGTCCGGCCGTCGGGGACCGAGCCCCTCGTGCGGGTGATGGTCGAGGCCACCGATCCGGAGGCTGCGGCAGAGGCCGCAGAGCGCTTGATCGACCTCGTGGAGCATGCGGTCACCCGCACTCCTGCCCGTCAGTAGAATTTCCCCTCATGTGTGGAATCGTCGGTGTCGTCCGCCGGCGCGCGACGCGCCCCGTGCCCGACGCCGCCGACCTGTTCCAGGAGCTCGATCGCGCCCTGGCCGGATTCGTGGGTGGGGCCGGTGACGCCGACCTCGCCGGTCGCCTGCACGCGACCGCCGCGGCGATCGAGGTCGGTCGACGTCGCGCTGCGGGGCGTTCCCGGGGTCCGGTCCCTCCTCGCCGACCCCCAGGCCGCCCTCCTCATCGAGGACCGCGTCCAGCAGCTGACCGTCCGCTTCGATGCGCTCGAGCGTGAGCTCGACGACGGGCTGGGGGCGACGCTCGAGGCGTCAACGCTCGAAGCGGTGAACGCAGCGCTGGTGCGGGTGCGCGACGCGGTGTGGGCCATCGGCCGTGACCGCCTGCGCACCGCCCGCGAGGTCGCGGCGCTGGCGGGCGCCGACCCGTCGATCGCGGCGCTCGAGGCGTTCCACTCCGTGCAGGTCGCGCTCTCGGCCATCGACCGCCTCGAGGTGCGCGGCCGCGACTCGGCCGGGCTCCACCTGCTCGTGCGCGGTCACGGCCTCGACCTCGACGAGCCCGCCATCGGCCGACTCGTCGAAGCGCGTGCGGCCGATCCCCTGTTCGGATCGGGGTCGGTGCGCGTCGCCGGCGACGAGCTCGCGTTCGTCTACAAGGCCGCGGCCGAGATCGGGGAGCTCGGCGACAACACGGCCGTCCTGCGCGCCGCCATCCGCGACGACGCGCTCCTGCACCTCGCGCTGGCCGACGACGCCGCCGAGGTGATGGTGCTCGGGCACACGCGCTGGGCGAGCGTCGGCATCATCTCCGAGGCCAACGCGCACCCCCTCAACCACGAGGAGCTCGACGGCGCCGACCGTCCCTACGTCGTGGGTGCCCTCAACGGCGACGTCGACAACTACGCCGACCTCAAGGCGCTCGAGGGTCTCCAGGTGCCGGCCGAGATCACGACCGACGCCAAGGTGATCCCGACGCTGGTGGCCCGCCGCATCGAGGCCGGGGGCGGCGTCGAGGACGCCTTCCGCGCCACGGTCTCCGAGCTGGCCGGTTCGATGGGCATCGCCGCGCAGACCGCCGCCGCGCCCGACAAGCTGCTGCTGTCGCTGCGGGGCAGCGGCCAGGCGCTCTACGTCGGCCTGGTCGAGGACTCCTACGTGATCGCCAGCGAGCCCTACGGCGTGGTGGAGGAGACCAGCACCTACCTGCGCATGGACGGCGAGACGCCGGCGGATCCCGAGCGCGCGTCCGCCACCCGCGGCCAGGTCGTGGCGCTCGACGCCGCGCGTGCCGGCACCCTCGCCGGCATCGAGCGGAGCGCGTTCGACGGCACCCTGCTGCCGGTGCACGACGACGACCTCCAGCACGCGGAGATCACGACCCGCGACATCGACCGCGGCGACTTCCCGCACTTCCTGCTCAAGGAGATCTCCGAGGCGCCGGCGTCGTTCCGCAAGACGCTCCGGGGCAAGGTCGTCGAGCGCGACGGGCGACTCACGGTCTCACTCGGGAACGACACGCTGCCCGAGTCGCTGCGCGCGCGTCTGCGCGACGGCACCATCCGACGCGTCACCGTGATCGGTCAGGGGACGGCAGCGATCGCCGGTCAGAGCCTCGCCGCCACCCTCACGGCGCTGGCCGACGACCACCTGCGCTCGGAGTCGGTCGTCGCCACCGAGTTCAGCGGCTTCCAGCTGCGCGACGACATGTCCGACACGTTGGTCGTCGCCATCAGCCAGAGCGGCACCACCACCGACACCAACCGCACCTCCGACCTCGCCCGCTCGCGCGGCGCCGCGATCGTCGCCATCGTCAACCGGCGCAACAGCGACCTCACCGACAAGGCCGACGGCGTGCTCTACACGTCCGACGGCCGCGACGTCGAGATGGCGGTCCCTTCCACCAAGGCGTTCTACGCGCAGATCGCGGCGGGGTACCTGCTCGCGATCGCCATCGCCGACGAGGTCGGCGCCGGCTCGGCGCGCTCGTCGCACGCCGACGTGGTGCACGGGATCCTCGACGCGCTCCGCGCGCTGCCCGACGCGATGACCAAGGTCCTCGCGCTCCAGGCCTCGATCGGCGACATCGCGCAGCGTCTCGCGGTGTCCCGCCGCTACTGGGCGGTCGTCGGCAACGGACGCAACCGCATCGCCGCCGCCGAGGTGCGGGTCAAGGCGTCGGAGCTCTGCTACAAGTCCATCTCCTTCGACTCCACCGAGGACAAGAAGCACATCGACCTCTCGGCCGAGCCGTTGGTGCTCGTGTGCGCGGCCGGTCTGCAGGGCTCCAACGCCGACGACGTCGCCAAGGAGATCGCCATCTACCGCGCCCACCGGGCGGCGCCGATCGTGATCACCACCGAGGGCGAGCATCGCTTCGACGTCGCACTCGAGACCATCTCCGTCCCCGTGGTGCACCCCGACGTGGCGTTCGTGCTCTCGGCGATGGCCGGGCACCTGTTCGGCTACGAAGCGGCGCTGGCCATCGACAGCTCGGCCCACCCGCTGCGCGAGGCGCGCGCGGCGGTGGCGGCGGTCGTGTCGGGCGCCGCGTCGGGCGACGAGCTCCTCCTCCGCCTCGGGCCCGAGATCGAAGGTCCCGCGGCCACGTTCCTCGACGGCGTGCGCGTCGGGTCGTACGACGGCCACCTCGAGGCCGGCACCGCGGTGCGCATCGCGTCGCTGTTGCGCTACGCGACCGGGATGCTGCCGCTCGACGTGTACCAGGTCGAGCACGGGGCCGTCGGCACACCGAGCCGGGTGGTGGAAGACCTCACCGCCGCGCTCACCGCCGGCATCGAGGAGCTGACCCGACCCGTCGACGCGATCAAGCACCAGGCGAAGACCGTCACCGTCGGCATCTCGCGCTCCGACGAGGAGCTCCTCCAGGTGACGCTGGCCCGCGAGGTGCTCGCGGCCGGTGCGGCACGCGACGCGCTCAGCTACCGCGCGCTGCGCACGCTCGTCGCGCTCGACCCCGCGGTCGAGCAGGTGATGGGCTTCACGCGCTACCGCATCGAGGGCGACCTCGAGGGCGACGACGCCACCATCCAGGTCGTCGACCGCGGCGGCATCTCCGTCGACCTGCGGTCCCGCACCGACGACGACCCGCGCCTGATCGGTACCAAGCACCGGGTCGCGACCCAGCGTGAGGTCACGGTGGCGCGGGGCCGACGCGACGGGCGCACGATGGTGATCGTCCCCGAGGTGAAGGACAACGTGACGGTGGGCCTCACCCTCCTGCACGCCCGCTTCGCGGCGCACGTGCCCGCGGAGGTCGCCCGCACCGTGCTGCAGGGCTACCAGGGCCGCTACGGCGCCCTGCGCGACGCCGTCACCGAGACCATGCCCACGTTCGACGACACGCGCCTCGCCACCTTCGACCTCGTCGACCTCCTCACCGAGCCGGTGTACGTCCTCGCCGACCGCTGGCGCTGAGCGCGCGATGGACGCGCCGCTCGGGATCCGTGGCCTCGGGACCGATCTGGTCGAGATCGAGCGGTTCCGCCTCGCGCTGCAGCGTCGCGCCTCGCTGCCCGGTCGCCTGTTCACCGACGGCGAGCAGCAGTACGCGTACGAGCACCACGACCCGGTGTCGCGCCTGGCGGTGCGATTCGGCGCCAAGGAGGCGACGATGAAGGCGCTCGGCGCCGGACTGGGCGCGTTCGCGTTCCGCGACGTCGAGGTGGTGCGCGACGACGACAGCGGTGCGCCGGCGCTCGCGCTCCACGGACCCGCCGCCGCCCTCGCCGAAGCGCGCGGCGTGCGGGCGTGGCAGGTGTCGCTCACGCACACCGACACCACCGCCATGGCCGTCGTGCTCGCGCTCGGCTGAGCCGGTGGAGCCTGTCCTCACGCCCGAAGCGATGGCCGGGGCCGACGCCCGCACGATCGCAGCCGGCACGCCGCTCACGGTGCTGATGGAGCGCGCCGGGCGCGCGGTCGCGTGGGCGGCGCGTCGCGCGTTGTCCGGGACGTACGGCCGCCGCGTCGTCGTGGTGTGCGGGAAGGGCAACAACGGCGGCGACGGCCTGGTCACCGCCCGGGTGCTCGAGGCGTGGGGCGTCCGCACGACCGTGTTCGAGCTCGCCGACGGCGTCGACCGCAGCGCGTTCACGCGCGCGCTCGCGTCCGCCGATCTCATGGTCGACGCGATGTTCGGCACCGGCCTGCGCGACGCGCTGCGTGACGACGCGGCGTGGATCGCCGAGCAGCTCGCCGACTGGTCCGGCACCGTCGTGGCCGTCGACGTGCCGTCCGGTGTGAACGGGCTCACCGGTGAGGTCCCGGGGTGGGCGGTGCGTGCGGACCACACGGTCACGTTCGCGGCGCGGAAGCCGGGTCTCGTGTTCGAACCCGGCCGGTCGTACGCGGGCGAGATCGTGGTGGTCGACATCGGCATCGAGGTCGACGAGCGCGCCGACGCACCGGCCGGGATGGTGACCGCCGCCGACGTCGCCGCGTGGTTGCCCGGCCGCTCGCCCGACGCGCACAAGTGGCAGTCGGGCGTGCTGACCGTCGGTGGCTCCGGCGGCATGATCGGTGCGCCCATGTTCGTGAGCCACGCCGCGATGCGCGCCGGTGCCGGCATCGTGTGGTGCGCCCTGCCCGGTGAGGACGCCGCCCGGCTCGCATCGGGCACCGAGGTGGTCATGAAGGCGTTGCCGGCCGACGCCGACGGTGTGATGACGCGGAGAGCCGCCGACGCACTCCTCGCCGACGTCGGTCGCTTCGCCGCGCTCGCGGTCGGGCCCGGTCTCGGCGGGGTCGGGGACCCGAACGTGCAGTTCGTGGTGCGCACGCTCGTCGCCGAGGCCCGCCAGCCCCTCGTGCTCGACGCCGACGGACTGAACGCGCTCGCGGGCGATCTGGCCCAGCTGCGCGCCCGCCAGACGCTGGGCGGGCCCGTGGTGCTCACGCCCGCACGCGGGGAGTACCAGCGGCTCATGGGTGCCCCGGTCGGGTCGAACCGCCTGGTCGCGGCCCAGGCGCTGGCCGAGCGCTCGGGAGCAGTGGTGCTGCTGAAGGGACCGGGGACCGTGGTCGCCAGCCCCGAGCGCGCCGGTCGCGCTCAACCCCACCGGGGGCGCCTCGCTGGCGACGGCCGGCAGCGGCGACGTGCTCACCGGCATCGTCGCCGCCTTCCTCGCTCGCGGGCTCGACCCGTTCCGGGCCGCGGCGGCGGCCGCGTGGGTGCACGGTCGTACCGCCGACCGGCTGGTCGGGTCCGACGGTCCCGCGCTGGTGGCAGGCGATCTCGTCGACGGGATCGGTCGTACGCTGCAGGAGTTGGGAGTGGAGCCGTGAGCCGCGCACGCGAGACGGCCGATTCGGCCTCCGTCGATTCGGCTCGATCGATTCGGCCTCGATCGATTCTGGGCGCGCGGTGTGGAGCGAGGTCGATCTCGACGCCATCCGCGCCAACGTCGCCGGCCTGTGCGAGGTCGCGGCACCGGCGGCGCTGCTCGCGGTGGTGAAGGCGAACGGCTACGGCCACGGTGCGGTCCCGGTGGCCCGTGCCGCGCTCGACGCCGGTGCGTCGTGGCTGGGCGTCGCCCGCATCGAAGAAGGCGAGCAGCTGCGCCACGCCGGCATCGACGCCCCGATCATGCTGCTGTCGGAACCCGCGCCACGCGTCGCCGCGCGCGTCGTGGCGGCGGGGCTCACGCCGGTGGTGTACACCGAGTCGGGCATCGACGCGCTGGCCAAGGCCGTCGCCGACTCCGGGCGCGACGCTCCGCTCGACGTGCACCTCAAGGTCGACACGGGGATGCACCGGGTGGGCTGTGCTCCCGACGACGCGCTCGCACTCGCGCAGGTGATCACCGCCCGCGACGAGCTGACGTTGGCGGGTGTCTGCACGCATCTGGCGGTCGCCGACGAACCCGACAACCCCTACACCGCGACGCAGCTCTCGCAGTTCGACGCGGTGCTCGCGGCGCTCGACGCCGCCGGTCTGCGCCCACCGCTCGCGCACGCGGCGAACTCCGCCGGGCTCCTGGTCGCGGGCGCGCGCTACGACCTCGTGCGCGTCGGCATCGCGTGCTACGGCCTCCCGCCGGCGCCGACGGTGAGCGACGACCACCTCGAGCTGCACCCGGCACTCTCGTTGCGGGCACGGGTGACGTTCGTGAAGTCGCTGCCCACGGGTGCGCGCGTCTCGTACGGCCTGCGCTCCGAGGTCGGTACGTCGGGACGGGTCGCCACGGTGCCCGCGGGCTACGCCGACGGCGTGCCGCGCACGCTCGGGATGGTGGGGGGCGAGGTGCTGATCCGGGGTCGCCGCCGCCCGATCATCGGCGTGGTCACGATGGACCAGCTCCTCGTCGACCTCGGCGACGTCGCCGCCGAGCCCGACGACGAGGTCGTGCTGATCGGCGTGCAGGGCGACGACGAGATCACGGCCACCGAGTGGGGCGAACGCCTCGGCACCATCTCCTACGAGGTGGTCACCGGCATCGGCGCCCGGGTCCCTCGCACCTATGTCGGCGAAGGCGGCTGAGGCAGGTGGCACCGAAGGCGTTGAAGCGCACCGGCCTCGTCACCGGGGCCACGTTGGGCGCGATCGGCCTCGCGTACGCGACCGAGCGCGCCCTCGTCGCCCGCCTGCGGCACCGCGACGACCCCGACGCCGGCGACGCGCTGGTACCGGTGTTCGACGAGGCCCGCGTCCTCGACAGCCACGACGGCGGCACCATCTACACGATCAGCCGCGGTGACGGGCCGGTCGTCGTGTTCTGCCACGGCGTCACGCTCTCCTCGCGGGTCTGGGCCAAGCAGTTCGAGACGTTCCCGGCCGCAGGCTTCCGCGCCGTCGCCTTCGACTCGCGCGGGCACGGAGAGTCGCGGGCGGGCGACACCGGCCACTCGCTCGACAACCTGGCCGACGACCTGCGCACCGTGCTCGAGGAGCTCGACCTGCGCGACGTCGTGCTCGTCGGTCACTCGATGGGCGGCATGGCGGTGCAGGCGTTCGCCATCCGTCATCCCGACGTGCTCGAGCAGCGTGTGAGCGGACTCGTGCTGCTGTCGACGTCGTCGCACAACCTCGTGAGCGACGCCCGCCGGGTGCGCGGCGCGGTGGAGAAGGTCGTGAACATCGGTCCCGACGTCGGCACCTTCATGCGCCAACGGAACCTCGGACTGCTGCTCGCGAACATCGGCTTCGGCGACGACCCGAACCCGAGCCACGTGGAGGCGACGCGCGAGATGCTCGCTGCGTGCGACAAGACGACCACCCGCCAGGCGGTGTCGGCGCTGCTCCACCTCGATCTCACCGAGGGCCTCCCGAAGGTGCACGTCCCCACGCTGGTCGTGGTCGGTACCGCCGACGCGCTCACCCCGCCCCGCGACGCGCAACGCATCGCCGAGCTGGTGCCGGGGCGCGCCTCGTGGAGTACGCCGACGCCGGCCACATGCTCATGTACGAGCGCACCGAAGCGGTCGACGCCCTGATCATCGAGTTCGCCCGCGAGTGCCAGCTCGGCCGCGAGGACGACCAGGTCGCGACCCGCGCCGGCGCGGGCTGACGTGATCACCGACGTCCCGGGGGTCCTGGCCGGCCACTGGACCGGGGACGCCACCGGCGTCACCGTGGTCGTGTTCCCACCCGACACGGTCGCGTCGGTCGAGATCCGCGGGGGCGCGCCGGCCACCCGCGAGACCGCGGTCCTCGATCCACTGGCCACGGTCGAGCACGTCGACGCGGTGGTGCTCACCGGCGGCTCGGCGTTCGGCCTGGCCAGCGCAGACGGTGTCGTGCGCGCGCTCGCGGAGCAGGGTCGGGGGTTCCCGACACGTGGGGGTCCGGTGCCCATCGTGCCCGCCGCCGCGATCTTCGACCTGGTGGTCGCGGGTGACGAACGCCCGGGGCCCGACGAGGGACGCGCCGCGCTGGCCGCGGCGTTCGATCCCCCGGCGTCGCTCCTCGCGACCGGGCGGGTCGGGGCGGGGAGAGGTGCGAGCGTCGCCAAGTGGCGCGGCGGTGAGTACGGCAGCACCGGGGGGATCGGGAGCGCCTCCGCACGCGACGGTGACGTCGTCGTCGGCGCGCTGGTGGTGGTCAACGCGGTGGGCGACGTGTCCGACGCCGACGGCACCCCGATCGTCGCGTCGCGCGCACCCGCCGACGCGCCCGGGTTCCCCGAGGAGGCGCCGTTCGAGGGCGGCCCGGTCGAGGACGCGCTCGAGCCCGGCACCAACACGACGATCGCGGTCGTCGCCACCAACGCGCGCTGCACGAAGGTCGAGTGCCACCTCCTCGCCCGCAGCGCCAACCACGGACTCGCCCGCGCCATCCACCCGTCGCACACGCGCCACGACGGCGACCTCGCGTTCGCCTGCGCGACCGGCACCGTCGACGCCCATCTCGACCGGCTGCGCGTGATGGTCACCGAGGTGACGGCGGCGGCGGTGCGCGATGCGGTCGCGTACCATCGCGCGACACCCTGACAGTCGGGTCCTGCCGTGTCGCTGCTCGAACCACCTCAGTTCGCCTCGTGGGCCGACCTCGAACGCGAAGCGCTCGCGTGCACGAAGTGCCCGCTGGCCGAGACGCGCACCCAGGTGGTCTTCGGGGTCGGCGATCCCCACGCCGACCTGCTGTTCGTCGGTGAGGGACCGGGCGAGCAGGAGGACCTCACCGGTGAGCCGTTCGTGGGGCGGGCCGGACGGCTCCTCACCAGCCTGATCGAGGGCATCGGGCTCACCCGCGCCGAGGTGTACATCGCCAACGTCGTGAAGTGCCGCCCGCCCGGCAACCGCGACCCGCTCCCGCTCGAGATCGAGACCTGCCGCCCGTACCTCGAGGCGCAGGTCGGGTTCATCGAGCCGCGCGTCGTCGTGACCCTCGGCAACTTCGCCACCAAGCTCCTGCTCGAGACGAAGGAGGGCATCACCAAGTTGCGCGGTCGCGAGTTCCCGTTCGGCGACGGCGCGGTGCTCATCCCGGCGTTCCATCCGTCGGCGGTGCTGCGCAACGGTGGTCCGGCCCTCGCGCAGGCGCGCGCCGACTTCGTCACCATCAAGCGCGCGCTCGCGCGGGCGACGGGCGAGTCGTGACCGCGCGCACGACCACGCACGACGCGGCCGAGACGCACGCGCTCGGCCAGCGGCTCGGCGCGTTGCTGCGCGCCGGCGACGTGGTGGTGCTCGACGGCGATCTCGGCACCGGCAAGACGGTCATGGCGAAGGGGATCGCGGTCGCGCTGGGCGTGACCGAACCGGTCGTGAGCCCGACGTTCACCGTGGTGCGCGAGTACGACGCGCCGACGCCGTTCGTGCACGTCGACGTGTACCGGCTCGACCACCTGCAGGAGCTGCACGACCTCGGCTTCGACGACCTGGTCGGTGGCGATGCGGTCACCGTCGTCGAGTGGGGCGAACGGGTGAGCGCGGTGCTCCCGGCCGAGCGCCTGCGCGTCCTGCTCGAGCCGGGCGACGGCGACGACGACCGGGTCGTGTCGGTCGACACCGCCGGCACCACGTGGGGCGACCGCCGCGCCGCGGTCGAGGCTGCGGTCGCACCGGTGCTCGACGCCGGCGTGGACGGCTGACGTGCTGCTGCTCGCGCTCGACACCTCGACGGCCCAGGTGTCGGTGGCGTTCGGCGACGGCGGGTCGGTGATCGGCTCGGTCGAGCTCGCGGGTGGGCGCCGTCACGCCGAGCAGCTCGCGCCCGCGATCGAGTACCTGCGCGACGAGTGCGGGGTCACGTTCGACCGCCTCGCCGCGATCGCGGTCGGGATCGGACCCGGGCTCTTCACCGGGCTGCGCGTCGGCGTGACCACGGCCAAGGTGATGGCCCAGGCCCTGCGGATCCCGGTCGTCGGCGTGCCCAGCCTCGACCTGGTCGCGTACCCGCTGCGGCACTCGGGGCGCACGATCGTCGCGGTCCTCGACGCCCGGCGCCGCGAGGTCTTCGCCGCCCGCTACCAGCCGGTGCCCGGCGGGGTGCAGCGGGTGTCGGAGTACGCGGTGCACGTCCCGTCCGAGCTGGTCGCCGAGCTGGCGGCCGACGTCGCCGAGCATCCCCACGGGCTGCTGCTCGCCGGCGACGGCGTCGCCCGCTTCGCCGACGAGTTCGCCGCGCTCGAGCACGCCGAGATCGCAGGGCCGGAGTACGCGTCGCCGAGCGTCGCCGCGCTGGTCGCACTGGCGACGGCGCGTGCCGAGCGCGAGGAGTTCGAGCAGCCCGGTGAGCTGCGCCCGCTGTACCTCCGCCAGAGCGACGCCGAGATCGCGTGGGGCGAGCGCGCCGGAGCGGGAGCCTCCCCTTCCGTGCCGGGATCCTCCCCTTCCGGGCCGGAGACGGGGGCAGCCTGATGTCGACCGAACCCGACGTGGCCGCGCCCACGGTGCAGATCCAGCCCATGCGGCGCCGGCACCTCCGCTCGGTGCTGCGCATCGAGCAGCAGGTGTACCCGCGACCGTGGAGCTCGTCGCTGTTCATGTCGGAGCTCGCGCTGCGCACGACCCGCGCGTACTACGTCGCGCGCGTCGGGCGCGACCTCGTCGGGTACGCCGGGTTGATGATGACGCTCGACGAGGCGCACGTCACCACCATCGCCGTCGACCCGAAGCGCCACCGGGCCAAGATCGGCACGCGACTCCTGCTCGTGCTCGTCCGCGAAGCGATCGAACGCGGTGCCACCGCGGTGACGCTCGAGGTGCGCATGACCAACGTCGGCGCGCAGGACATGTACCGCCGCTTCGGGTTCTCGCCCGTCGGCGTGCGCAAGAACTACTACCAGGAGGTCAACGAGGACGCGCTGGTGATGTGGGCGTACGAGGTCGACCAGCCCGAGTACTCCGCGTTGCTCGACTCCATCGAGCGCACGCTCCCGGGAGCGACCGTCATCGACGACGGGCGGCGGTGGTGACGCTCATCCTCGGCATCGAGACGTCGTGCGACGAGACCGCGGCCGCGGTGGTCGAGGACGGTCGCACCGTGTGGTCGTCGGTGGTGTCGAGCCAGGTCGACCTGCACGCGCGCTTCGGCGGGGTCGTGCCCGAGGTCGCGAGCCGCGCGCACGTCGAGCTCATCACCCCGGTCGTGGCCGAGGCCCTGGTCGAAGCGGGCGTGGAGCTCGCCGACCTCGACGCGATCGCGGCCTGCCACGGTCCCGGGCTCGCGGGCGCGCTGCTCGTCGGGGTCGCCGCGGCGAAGGGCCTGGCGCTGGCGACCGGGCTGCCCTACGTCGGCGTCAACCACCTCGAGGCCCATCTGCACGCGGCGTGGCTCGAGGACCCCGACCTCGCGCTGCCGCTCGCGGTGCTGATCGTGTCGGGCGGCCACACCATGACCGTCGTGATGGAGGACCACGGCCGCTACCGGGTCGTCGGGCAGACCGTCGACGACGCGGCCGGCGAGGCGTTCGACAAGGTCGCCCGCCACCTCGGCCTCGGGTATCCCGGTGGTCCCGCGATCGACCGGCTGGCGCGCGAGGGCGATCCGGCGGCGGTGCGGTTCCCACGGGCGATGCCGGGCGAGGCCGACTTCTCGTTCGCGGGGCTCAAGACCGCGGTCGTGAACCACACCCGCCGCGAACCGGACACGGCGCTGCCCGACCTGGCGGCGTCGTTCCAGGAGGCGGTGGTCGACCAGCTGGTGACGAAGCTGCTGGCGGCGGCCGACCAGGCGCATGCGCCCACCCTCGCCCTCGGTGGTGGCGTGGCGGCGAACTCGCGGCTCCGGGCCACGGTCGCCGACGCGGCGGCGAGCACCGGCCGCGCGGTCTTCCTGCCGCCGCCCGCGCTGTGCACCGACAACGGGGCGATGATCGCCGCCACCGCCTGGTGGCGCCTGCAGGCCGACGGCCCCACGCCGCTCGACGCCGGCGCCGACCCCAACCTCAAGCTCGTCTGACGCAACTTGTCGGGGAAGGGGCGGTGCTGGTAGCTTTAGCACTCGCACTCGGCGAGTGCTAACCCTTCGCCGACGTCCCTTTCCCCGTTCGTCAGCACACCTGATGCGCCCTGTAGGAGGCACACCCATGAGTCTGCAACCCCTCGAAGACCGGATCGTCGTCCGCCCCGGCGAGGCCGAGGAGACGACCGTGAGCGGCCTCGTCATCCCCGACACCGCCAAGGAGAAGCCCCAGCAGGGCGAAGTCGTCGCTGCGGGCCCGGGCCGTCGCTCGGAGCACTCCGGTGAGCTGATCCCGGTCGACGTGGCCGTGGGCGACGTCGTCCTCTACTCGAAGTACGGCGGCACCGAGGTCACCGTCGACGGCGAGGACCTCCTCGTCCTCTCGAGCCGCGACGTCCTCGCCAAGGTCTCCGCCGGCAAGAAGAAGTAGTCGCGATCCACGATCCTGAGGCCCGGGGCGGCCGCCAGCGCATCCCTCGACCGGCGACGGTCCGGGCGGGCGCGGCGGCGCCCTGGGCTTCCTTCGCGTCCCGGCGGGGAGGGGACCTGGGTCCCATCACCGTCGAGCGGGTGCGGTCCCGCTTCGCCGGCTACGTGCCGCCCCCGGAGCCGCCGCTCCAGCCGGGTGGTCGCGCGGCCGCGGTGCTCCTGCCCGTGTTCGAGGAGGACGGTGAGGCGCGCATCGTGCTCACCCGTCGTCCGGAGACGATGCCGTCGCACCGGGGCGAGATCGCGTTCCCGGGCGGGAAGCTCGAGCCGACCGTCGACCGCGACGCGCGCGACGCCGCGCTCCGCGAAGCGCACGAGGAGATCGGGCTGCGACCGGAGCTGGTCGAAGTGGTCGCCGCGCTCCCGACGCTCGGCACCGTGGTCGGGCAGTTCAACATCACGCCGTTCGTGGGCGTCACCGACGGTCGCCCGATCGTCACCGCCGACTCGCGCGAGGTCGACCGGGTCTTCGACGTGTCGCTCGCCGAGCTCCTCACCGACGCGGTGTACCACGAGGAGCGCTGGTCGTGGGGTGCCGACGGCACCGACCGGGCCATGCAGTTCTACGAGCTCGCCGACGAGACGATCTGGGGGGCGACGGCGCGGATCCTCACCGGGTTCCTGGCCCGGATCGTCGACGTCGAGGTGGTCGGCGACTGGGGCGACTGGACCCGCGCCTGAAGGCTGGGGCGGGTCGGCTGCGGGACTAACCTGGAATCTTTCCCCCAACGGCGCGGGAGGTATCGGGTTGGAAGTCGAGATCGGCATCGGCAAGTCCGGTCGGAGGGCCTACGGGTTCGACGACATCGCGATCGTCCCCAGCCGGCGGACGCGCGACCCGGAAGACGTCGACATCTCGTGGGAGCTCGACGCGTTCAAGCTCGACCTCCCCGTGATCGGCTCCGCGATGGACGGTGCGGTCTCGCCCCGCATCGCGATCGAGATGGGGTTGCTCGGCGGCATGGGCTGCCTCAACCTCGAGGGCCTGTGGACGCGCTACGACGACCCCGACGTGCTCTTCGAGGAGATCGCCGAGCTCCCGAACGAGAAGGCCACGCGGCGGATGCAGGAGATCTACGCCGAGCCGATCAAGGAAGAGCTGATCGCGCGGCGCATCCGTGAGATCAAGGACGCCGGCGTCACCGCGTGCGCGTCGCTCACGCCCCAGCGCGTGGAGATGTACGCCAAGCACGTGCTCGAGGCCGAGCTCGACATCCTCGTCATCCAGGGCACGGTCGTGTCGGCCGAGCACGTGTCGAAGACGGTCGAGCCGCTCAACCTGAAGAAGTTCATCCGCGAGTTCGAGGTGCCGATCATCGTCGGTGGCTGCGCGTCGTACTCCACCGCGCTGCACCTCATGCGCACCGGTGCGGTCGGCGTGCTCGTCGGCGTCGGCCCCGGCCACGCGTGCACCAGTCGCGGCGTGCTCGGCATCGGTGTGCCGCAGGCCACCGCCATCGCCGACGCCGCCGGCGCGCGCATCCGTCACCTCGACGAGACCGGCGTGTACGTGCACGTCATCGCCGACGGCGGGATGCGCACGGGCGGCGACGTCGCCAAGGCGATCGCGTGCGGCGCCGACGCGGTGATGATCGGTTCCCCGCTGGCCCAGGCCTACGAGGCGCCCGGCCGCGGCTACCACTGGGGCATGGCCACGTTCCACCCGACCCTCCCGCGTGGCGCGCGGGTCAAGGCGTCGAACCGGGCCACCCTGGCCGAGATCCTGGTCGGGCCCGCGCACGAGAACGACGGCACCCTCAACCTCTTCGGAGCCCTGCGCACCTCGATGGCCACCACCGGCTACGAGACGCTGAAGGAGTTCCAGAAGGCGGAGGTCATGGTGGCGCCGTCGCTGCAGACCGAAGGCAAGGCGCTCCAACGCGCCCAGGGCATCGGCATGGGCCGATAGCCAGCAGTCACAAGGAGCGAAGCAAGCACATGGACATCGCCACGCTTTCCGCCACCGCGAAGGCACTCGTCGCGCCGGGCAAGGGCATCCTCGCCGCCGACGAGAGCGGGGGCACGATCAAGAAGCGCTTCGACTCGATCTCGGTGGACTCCACCGAGGAGAACCGGCGTGACTACCGCGAGATGCTGTTCACCGCCAAGAACGTCGGTGACTACATCAGCGGCGTGATCCTCTTCGACGAGACCATCCGCCAGGACGCGGCCGACGGCACGTCGCTGGTGAAGCTGCTCGAGGGTCAGGGCATCGTGCCCGGCATCAAGGTCGACCTCGGCGCGAAGCCGTTGGCCGGTGCCGACGGCGAGACCGTCACCGAGGGGCTCGACGGCCTGCGCGAGCGCCTGGCCGAGTACCACTCGCTCGGTGCGCGCTTCGCCAAGTGGCGCGCCACGTACACGATCACCGACTCGCTGCCGAGCGCGTACTGCATCGACGTGAACGCGCACGCGCTGGCGCGCTACGCCGCGCTCTGCCAGGAAGCGGGCATCGTCCCGATCGTGGAGCCCGAGGTCCTCATGGACGGCGAGCACACGATCCAGCGCTCGTTCGACGTCACCTCCGCGGTGCTCGACTCGCTCTACGAGGCGCTGTTCCTCCAGCGGGTGCGCCTCGACGGCACGCTGCTCAAGCCCAACATGGTGCTGTCGGGCTACTCGTGCCCGCAGCAGGCGTCGGTGCAGGAGGTGGCCGAGGCCTCCGTCCGCTGCTTCCGGGCGACGGTCCCGGCCGCGGTGCCCGGCATCGTCTTCCTCTCGGGCGGCCAGACCGACGAGCTCGCCACCGCGCACCTCAACGCGATGAACCAGCTCGGCAGCCTCCCGTGGGAGCTGAGCTTCTCCTACGGCCGCGCCCTGCAGGCGCCGGCGCTGAAGGCGTGGAAGGGCGAGACGGCCAACGTCGACGCCGGCCGCAACGCGTTCTTGCACCGGGCCAAGCTCAACAGCGCCGCTCGTTCGGGCTCGTACTCGGCCGACATGGAGAAGGCCGCCAGTTGACCGAGGGTTGACCCGGGGTCGGCACTTTCTTCTCGAAGTCACAACATTTCAGCGGTAGAGTCACCCGATCTCTATGCGACGTATCGAGTCCACCCACAGCACCTGGATGTTCGACACGGAGCGGATGCGCTTCTGTCGCCTCCCGCGCGGTGTCGACCCGTCGTCGATCACCCTCGACAGCGAGTGGCAGCCCTACTTCGGTCTCGAGATCGAAGAGGCGGGCGCGTTCACGGTCGCGCTCAACGCCGACCACACGCGGCTGCTGCGGGCGTGGCGCGAGGAGCCCGAGCCCACCAAGGAGCTCGAGCTGCAACCCGACGCCAACGGTTGACGTCCCGCAAGTCCTCCCTCACCGTTCTTTCCTTCCGACGGGACCCGAACACGCGTACGATCTCGGGGTGATCACCTCCGACGCGATCGTCGCCGGGCTCAACCCGGTCCAGCGCGAAGCCGCGTCCGCTCCCGACGGCCCGATCGTGGTCATCGCCGGCGCCGGATCGGGCAAGACGCGGGTGCTCACGCACCGCATCGCGTTCCTGATCGCGGAGAAGCGCGCGTCGCCGTTCGGCCTCGCGGCGATCACCTTCACCAACAAGGCCGCGGGCGAGATGAAGGCGCGCGTCGGCGAGCTCGTCGGCCCCGTGGCCGAGCGCATGTGGGTGTCGACGTTCCACTCGATGTGCTCGCGGATCCTGCGCCGCGAGGCACCGGTGCTGGGGTACCGGTCGTCGTTCTCGATCTACGACCAGGCCGACGCGGTGCGCCTCGTCGACTACGTGCGTCGCGACCTCGACATGGACCCGAAGCGGTTCCCGCCCCGGCGCCTGCAGGCCGCGATCTCGGCGATGAAGAACGAGCTGGTGTCGTGGGAGCAGGCCGTCGACCGCGCGTTCACGCCGCCCGAGAAGCGCGTGGCCGACGTCTACCGCGAGTACCAGCGGCGTCTGCTCGAGGCGTCGGCGCTCGACTTCGACGACCTGCTCGTGCAGACCGTGCACCTGTTCCGCGACCACCCCGACGCGAAGCAGCGGTGGGCGGGGCGCTTCCGCCACGTCCTGGTCGACGAGTTCCAGGACACCAACGTCGCGCAGTGGGAGCTCGTGCGGATGCTCACCGAGGAGCACCGCAACGTCATGGTCGTGGGGGATCAGGACCAGTGCCTCGTCGCCGGCACGCCGGTCACGATGGGCGACGGCTCTACGCGAGCGGTCGAGGACGTGCACGTCGGCGACCTCGTCATGTCCTGCTACGGCAGCGGCGACTTCCGCCCCGCCGAGGTGCTGCGCACGCACCGGGCCCTCGCCGATCACGGCGTGGCCATCACCACGGAGTCGGGCCGTCGCATCGTGTCCACCGAGGATCACGTCCACTTCGCCGGCTTCGTCGTCGGCAGGACTCCGCAGCTCCACCTGACCTACGTGATGTGGAAGCGCGGCATGGGCTTCCGCGTCGGCACGACGCGCACGTACCCGCGCGACAACACCGGGGTGTTCGGACCGTTGCGTCGGTGCACCCAGGAGCATGCCGACGCCATGTGGGTCGTGAGCGTGCACGACACCGAGGCGGAGAGTCGGTTCGCCGAGGCGTCGCTCGCCGCCCGTTACGGACTCCCGACGCTGCCCTTCGTGGCGCGCCGTACCGCTCGGACCGGGTCCGGAAGTCTCGTGGGGAACCAGGAGCTGATCGATCGCCTCTTCGACGAGCTCGACACCGACAAGGGTGGCCTGCGGCTGCTCACCGATCACGGGCTCGACTTCGAGCACCCACACCACCTGCCGGCATCGAATGGGCGACCGGTGCATGGGGGGCCTCGGCGTCGACTGTCGGTCGTGCTCTGTGGCGACCGACGTGGTGCAACGCCCATGCACCGCATCTCGTTGTTCGGCGACGACGACGAGGGACGCGAAGCGCTGGAGTCGATCGGGCTGAGTGTCCGTCCGGCACGCACAGGCAGTCGGGGGTGGCGGTTCGAGACCTGTACGGCGGAAATGGCGGTCGTCGACGACACGGTGCGGCGCATCTCGTCGGTGCTCGACGTCTCCGTGCGTCCCGTTGCCCGTCTCGCGGGCAACGACGATCGTGTCGTCACCAATTCGCTCCCGTTCCTCCCGGCCTCGTCCGTCCGTCGGGGGATGGTGATGGTCGGTGACGACGGGTGCTTCGACGTCGTCACGTCGGTGGAGACCGTCGATCTCCACGCCCCCGTGTACGACCTCGACATCGCGCGCACCCACAACTTCGTCGCCGAAGGTCTCGTCACCCACAATTCGATCTACAAGTTCCGCGGCGCCGACTTCCGGAACCTGGTGAAGTTCGAGGAGATCTTCCCCGAGGCGACGGTCATCGTCATGGAGCAGAACTACCGCTCCAGCCAGCGCATCCTCGACGCCGCCAACGCGGTCATCGCCAACAACGCGGCGCGCCGTCCGAAGCACCTCTGGACCGAGCAGATCGGCGGCGAGCTCATCACCCGCTACCACGCGGAGGACGAGCACGACGAGGCCGCGTTCGTCGTGCACGAGATCGGCCGGTTGGTCGACACCGAGCACCACCGCTTCGGCGACGTCGCCGTCTTCTACCGCACCAACGCGCAGAGCCGCGTCGTGGAGGAGGCGCTCGTGCGCGCCGGCGTGCCCTACCGCGTCGTGGGCGGCGTGAAGTTCTACGACCGGCGTGAGGTGAAGGACATCCTCGCCTACCTGCGCGCGCTGGTGAACCCCGACGACGAGGTGAGCTGGCGACGCGTCGTCAACACGCCCAAGCGCGGCGTGGGCGACACGTCGGTCAACAAGGTGACCGCGTACGCACAGGGCGCGGGCGTCACGTTCCGCGACGCGCTGGCGCGCGCCGACGTCGCCGGCGTGAGCGGCAAGGCGCTCGGCGGCATCCGCGATCTGCTCGAGGTCATGGCCGGCTTCACGTCGATCGCGGTCCGTGGCATCGGCGACACCGTCGAGGCCATCCTCGAGCAGACCGGCTACCTCGCCGAGCTCGAGGCCGAGCGCTCGATCGAGGCGCGTGGGCGCATCGAGAACCTGCAGGAGCTGGTCGGGGTCTGCCACGAGTTCGACCAGGCGCTCGACGCCGGCGACGTCTCCGGTCTCCCCGGCATCGCCGGCGTGGGCACCGCCGACAACACCGCCGGCGACATCACGATCCCCGACGGGCTGCCGCGCATCCAGGCGTTCCTGGAGGCGATCTCGCTGGTCACCGACCTCGACACCGAGAACGCCGACGACGGCGACGGCGCCGATCACAGCGCGGTCACGCTGATGACGCTCCACACCGCGAAGGGTCTGGAGTTCCCCGTCGTCTTCCTCACCGGCATGGAAGACGGCGTCTTCCCGCACACCCGCAGCCTCGGCGACCCCGACGAGCTCGAGGAGGAGCGGCGCCTCTGCTACGTGGGCATCACCCGGGCCCGCGAGCGCCTGTACCTCTGCCACGCGTGGAGCCGGATGCTCTTCGGCGCCACCGACTACTACCCGCCGAGCCGGTTCCTCTCCGAGATCCCCGAGGAGCTCATGCAGGTGTTGGGCGCCGGCGCGGAGCGCGGGCGCACCTACGGCGGTGGGAGTGGCGGCGGTCGCCGTCGTGACCCCGCGGAGCACCGTCGCGCGGTGGCCGACGCGGCCATGCGCGGGGAGCGTCGTCGGGGGGCATGGCGAGCGGAGCCCTCACGGGGCCGACGGGCGCCCGGGGCGCCGAGGGCATCGGGCTGCGCGTGGGCGACGACGTCGCGCACGACAAGTTCGGCGAGGGCGTGATCATCGAGCTCGCCGGCGACGGCGACAAGGCCGAGGCGGTCGTGCACTTCCGCGACGTGGGCGAGAAGCGGCTGCTCCTCGCGTGGGCGCCGCTGACCAAGGTCGGGGCGTAGGCGCCCGACGCCCTACGAACCGGCGCGCTGCGAACCGGCGGGCGCCGGTTGGCGGTGGCGCAGGTCGACGAGCAGCTCGCCCTTCTGCGCACCGAACTCCCCGACCTCCGACTGGTAGCGGGCGAGCGAGGTGCTCTTCACCTTGTCGTCGTGGCAGTCGACGAACGAGTTGATCGACCCGCGCCAGCGGACGCCGCAGTCCTTGGTGCCCGGCTTGATGTCGGACAGCGCGACGACCTTGCCGGACTCGAGCGCGAGGAGGATGTTGCGGTTGCCGCCGAAGGGGTCGGGCACGAAGAACGGCCCGCCGTCCTTGAGGTCCTTGCGGATCGACTCGGCGACGCCGGCGTCGAACGCGGTGTACTTCGTGGGGCTGTTGGCCCGGCTCGTCGCCAGCAGGAGCACCGCGGCGACGAGGAGCCCGGCCACGATCACCGCGCCAGCGGCCAGGAGCAGGAGCTTGGTGTCGGAGCGGGCGAGGGCCACGGCTCACTGGTGTACCACCCCGAGGCCTCCTGGATTCGAAGCTGGGCTCGCGTTCGGCCACGGTTTGTGTGGGGCCGCAGGATCGACCACGATTCCCCCCCGTGGATCTCTTCGAATATCAGGGCAAGCAGCTGTTCGCGACCTATGGCATCCCCGTCTCCGACGGCGCGCCGGTCACCACCGTCCCGGAAGCGGTGGAGGTGGCCGATCGGATCGGCTACCCCGTCGTCGTGAAGGCCCAGGTGCAGGTGGGTGGGCGCGGCAAGGCGGGGGGCATCAAGCTCGCCGCCAACTCCGACGAGGCGCGCACGCACTCCGAGAACATCCTCGGCATGGACATCAAGGGCCACGAGGTCAAGGTCGTCTGGATCGAGAGGGCGAGCGACATCGCCGAGGAGTACTACGCCTCCTTCACCCTCGACCGGGCGGCCAAGCTCCACCTCGGCATGCTCTCGGCCCAGGGTGGGGTCGAGATCGAGCAGGTGGCGGACGAGAACCCCGACGCCATCGCCAAGATCCACGTCGACCCCGTCGACGGGCTCACCGAGGAGCAGTGCCGGGAGTGGGTCGCGGCGGCGAAGCTCAACCCCGCCGCCACCGAGGGCGCCGTCGACATCCTGCTGAAGCTCTACACCGCCTACACCGAGGGCGACGCCGACCTCGTCGAGATCAACCCGCTGATCTTCACGCCCGACGGTCGCGTGCACGCGCTCGACGCCAAGGTCACGCTCGACGACAACGCGGTGTTCCGTCACCCCGACTACACCGACTACGACGCCACCCAGGTGCGCGACGCCCGTGAGGAGTTCGCCCACGAGCAGGGCCTCCAGTACGTCGGGCTCGAGGGTTCGGTCGGCGTGATCGCCAACGGCGCCGGGCTCGCGATGAGCACGGTCGACATCGTCAACCAGGTCGGCGGCAGCCCGGCCAACTTCCTCGACATCGGCGGCGGCGCCAACGCCGACGTGATGGCCGGCGCGCTCGGCGTGATCGTCAGCGACGCCAACGTGCGCTCGATCTTCATCAACATCTTCGGCGGCATCACCAAGGGTGAGGAAGTCGCCAACGGGATCGTGCAGGCGCTCGAGCGCGTGCAGATCGACGCGCCGATCGTGATCCGCCTCGACGGCACCAACGCCGACGAGGGTCGTGCGATCCTCGAACCCCATCTGTCGGACAAGCTGCAGATGCAGCCCACCATGCTCGAAGCGGCGAAGAAGGCCGTCGAGCTCGCCGGAGGCAAGTGACGTGAGCATCTTCGTCGACGAGACCACCAAGGTCGTCTACCAGGGCCTGACCGGTGGTCAGGGCAGCTTCTACGGGAAGCTCAACCGCGCCTACGGCACGCAGGTCGTGGCCGGCACCAGCCCGAAGAAGGCCGGCACCGATGTCGACGGCATCCCGGTGTTCGCCAACGTGGGCGAGGCGGTCGCCGCCACCGGCGCCACCGCGTCGTGCATCTTCATCCCCGCGCCGGGCGTGCGGGATGCGGTGATCGAGGCGGCCGAGGCCGGCATCGAGTTCGTGGTGTGCATCACCGAGGGCGTGCCCGCGCAGGACGAGGCGTGGTTCTTCAACAAGCTGCGCCGCGACTTCCCCGGGACGCGGCTGCTCGGGCCGAACTGCCCCGGCATCATCAGCCCCGGCAAGTGCAACATCGGCATCACCGCCGGTCACATCGCCAAGGCCGGTGGCCCGGTCGGCATCGTGAGCCGCTCCGGCACGCTCACCTACCAGGCGCTCTACGAGCTGCAGCAGAAGGACATCGGCGTCACCACGTGCGTGGGGATCGGCGGTGACCCGGTGCCGGGCACCAGCTTCATCGACTGCCTGCGCGCATTCGAGGCCGACCCCGAGACCAAGGCCGTGATGATGATCGGCGAGATCGGTGGTTCGGCCGAGGAAGAGGCGGCCGACTTCATCAAGACGTCGATGACCAAGCCGGTGTCGTCGTACATCGCCGGTGTCACCGCGCCCCCCGGCAAGAAGATGGGCCACGCCGGCGCCATCGTCTCCGGCGGCAAGGGCACCGCGGCCGCGAAGATGGACGCGCTGCGCGACGCGGGCGTCGAGGTCGGGCTGAACCCCACCGAGGCCGGCGAGCTCATGGCCGGCATCGTCGCGAAGCTCTAGCGGCGCGGAGTCACGGGCGGCTCCTCGCCGCTCCACGTGCTGAAGATCGCCTGGGCGGTGCGCCGTTCCTGGGGCGAGGCGAACTCCAGCTCCACCCCGAACGTCGTTGTGCCGTCGCGCGTGTCGACGTGGCGGACGCAGCCGACGACCCGGAACGCGACGGTCGCCTCGCGGACGCGCTCGATGTCGATCCACACGGCCTCTCCGACCGCGGCTCCGGCGTCGCCGATGACGACGACGGTTGCCCCGTGCGCCGAGACGTTCTCGACCGTGCACGGCGTCCACCCGACGCCGAACGTGCCCGGCACGCCGACGCGGCCCGTCCACTGCACCGGGCGGCGACCGGGGTCGCGTCGCGCGGGTGCCTGGTTCTCGATGCGCATGAGAGAGTGTCGGCGGACGACGACCCGTGCTGTAGGGGCTAGGCGGCAGCCGCGGTGGGCCGGGGGCGGTCGTCGTCACCGTCGTCGGGCTCGCCGAGCACCGGTGCGAGCCACCAGGCGAGCACCCCGAGCACGAGGGCGAACCCGAACGCGATGCCGCCGACGGCGGCGGTGCTGCTGGGCGCGATGTCGGCGATGATCGCCACGGACCCACCGAACACCGCGAGCACACCGATCCACGTGGTCGCACGTCGTCGATCGCCGTGGCCGCCGACGAGCCCGACCACTGCACCTGCTGCGATGGCGAGCAGCCCGCCGAGCAGCACGCTCTCGTTCCCGCCGAGCACGATCGCGCCGACGAGGGTCTCGACCGCACCCACCGCCACGAAGGGCGTGGCCGCCCCGTGGTAGCGGCGTCGGTCGAGCGCGGCGCCGGCCCCGAGGAACGCGAGGCCGACGATCAGGGCCGCGGTGGCGGAGCTGTCGGTGGTGTCGCTCGTGCTCGAGAACGACGACGAGTCCGAGAGCCCGAAGTTCGTCGAGCCCGACGAATTGCTGATCTCACCCTGGAACGGCACCACGTTGGTGCTGCTCGCGTCGCCCACCTCGAACGCGATCCAGCTGGCGAAGAACACCAGCGCGCCGGCGAGGAGCACCGCCCGCGCCTTTGTCCAGCCGAAGAAGTAGAGGAGGAGGTAGCTCGCCAGCGACAGCAGGTAGACCCCGCGGATCTCGCCCTTGCCCGCGCTGCCACCCCCGAAGAACGCAAAGAACCACACCAGAGGCACCGCCAGCACGATGGCGGTCACGCACGCCGATCGGATCGGC
The DNA here is from genome assembly GCA_963755855.1 of uncultured Actinomycetes bacterium. Taxonomy (GTDB): domain Bacteria; phylum Actinomycetota; class Acidimicrobiia; order IMCC26256; family DASPTH01; genus DASUAS01. The sequence goes on from CAVWLR010000002.1 coordinate 88,293, forward strand.
CCCGGCGCGCGGAAGCCGACGAGCAGCGCCACCACCACCAGCGCGAGGTCGAGCGCGACCCCTGGCGCGGTGGGATCGTCGCTGGTGGCCTCGACGACGAACGCCACCACACCGACCACCGCGAACGCACCGGCGGCGGCGCCGAGCACGTGCGCGAACCCGGGGCGGGGCCGCCGCTCGACCCGCCACCCCAACCGGGCTGCGAGCCCGGGCCTGGTCACCTCGGTCATGTCTGCCCCCCGAAGTTGCTCTCACACAGCGATCGACCCCGCACGAGGCGGGGTCGATCGGTTGGATCTGGATGCCGGTGCGCTCAGGCGGTCGGCGGCGGCGGGGCGGTGCCACCCGTGCTCCCACCGAGGGAACCGGGCAGGTCGCCCGTCTCCTTGGCGTTGAGGTACGCCCCGGCCACCAGGCCGAGGGAGGCGAGCAGCCCGAGGAAGATCCCGATCTTGCGCTCCTTCGACACTCCTGTACCGGAGATGTCGACGCCGCCGGTGCTCGGGCCGACGATCACCTTGATGAGGATGAACAGGAAGACCACGATCGCGACGCCGAGGAGGATGTGCGCCCACCGGACGCTGCCGAGCTCCGGGAGCTCGACGCCGGCGGCCTTGGCGATGACGTAGCCCGCCATCAGCACGCCGAGCACGACGGCCAGCCAACAGAGCGTGAAGGTCCACGCGCTCTTCGAGGCGGAGAACCCCGCGTAGGAGAATCCGAGCCATGGAAAGAAGGAGAAGACCAGGAGCAGCAGGCCGCTGACCCCGATCACCTTCTCGCCGGTGTTGAGCTTGTTGATGTCCACAGCCGTCTCTCTCCTCGGTCGTACGCAGCACCCTGCCCGGGCACATCGGCCTGTAGCCCACCACGGCTTGAACCTGAATGCAAGGATCCTCGGGCGGCGCCGCAATCGGCCCGGTTCGAGGAGGGCCTCTCGGCTACGTTCGGAGCGTGGGTCGACTCGCGGTCTTGGCGTCGGGCAGCGGCACCATCCTCCGCTCGATGGTCGAGCGCGACCTCCCGATCGCGGTCGTGCTCGCCGACCGACCGTGCGGCGCCCTCGGGATCGCCGAGGAGGCCGGCATCGCCACGGAGCTGGTCGCACGCACCACGTTCGGTGCCGACTTCGACCGCGTCGCCTACACCCACGAGGTGCTCGACGCCCTCAACCGCCACGACGTCGACCTGATCGCCATGGCCGGCTTCGGCACCATCCTCTCGAAGCCGATCCACGACGCGTTCCCCGACCGGATCGTCAACACCCACCCCGCGCTGCTCCCGGCGTTCAAGGGCTGGCACGCGGTCGACGACGCCTTCGCCGCCGGGGTCAAGGTCACCGGCTGCACGGTGCACCTCGCCCGGCTCGAGGTCGACGAAGGGCCGATCCTGGCGCAGGAGGCGGTCCCCGTCCTCCCCGACGACACGGTCGAGACCCTCCACGAACGGATCAAGGAAGTCGAACGGCGGATCTACCCCGAGGTCCTCCGCCAGCTGCTCGCAGGAGAGAACTGATGCCCACGAAGTCGCGAACCACGATCAACCGGGCGCTGCTCTCGGTGTACGACAAGACGGGCATCGTCGAGTTCGCCCGCGAGCTCCAGCGGCGCGGCGTGCAGCTCGTGTCGTCGGGCGGCACCGCCAAGGCGATCGCCGACGCCGGCATCGAGGTGACCGCGGTCGACGACATCACCGGCGTGCCGCCGATCCTCGACCACCGCGTCGTGACGCTGCACCCGAAGATCCACGGCGGGATCCTCGCCGACCGCTCGAAGAAGACCCACGACGAGGACATGGCCACCTACGGCATCGAGCCCTTCGACCTCGTGGTGTCGAACCTCTACCCGTTCGCGCAGGATCCGGGCATCGAGACCATCGACGTGGGCGGTCCCGCGATGGTGCGGGCGGCGGCGAAGAACCACGCCTTCGTCACCATCGTCACCGACGCGTCGCAGTACGCGCCGCTGCTCGAGGAGATGGACGCCAACGACAACACCGTCGGCGACGACACCCGTCGCGCGTTCGCGGTCGCCGCCTTCGCGAGCACCGCGGCGTTCGACGCCCAGATCGTCGAGTGGCTGCAGACCTCCGCCGCCGAGCCCGATCCGCTCCCCACCTACATCGACCTCGCGCTCGAGCGCACCGGCGAGGCGTTGCGCTACGGCGAGAACCCGCACCAGCACGCGGCGCGCTACCGCATCAGTGGCACGTCGAGCTGGTGGGACGACGTCGAGCAGCACGCCGGCCTCGCGCTCAGCTACCTGAACCTCTACGACGCCGACGCCGCCTGGCGCATCGTGCACGACCTGGGCAGCCTGAACTCGGGGAGCCCTGCGGTCGCGATCATCAAGCACGCCAACCCGTGTGGTGTCGCGCTCGACGGCGACCTGGCGACCGCGTACCAGCGCGCGCTCGAGTGCGACGAGCGCTCCGCGTTCGGCGGGATCGTGGCGCTCAACCGCCCGGTCGACGCCGCGACCGCGGAGCGCATGGTCGCCGGGCCCCAGGCCGACCTGATCATGGCGCCGGGCTGGGAACCGGGCACGGTCGAGGCGCTGATCGCCAAGCGCAAGAACACGCGCCTCCTCACCGCCGGCACCCCCGAGGCGCAGACGCTCGACTTCCGCCAGATCAGCGGCGGCTTCCTGGTGCAGGACGCGCACCACTTCGCCGCCACGCGCGACGACTGGCGCGTCGTCACCAAGCGCGCCCCGACCGACACCGAGTGGCGCGACGCCGAGCTGGCGTGGCGCATCTGCGGTCACGTGAAGTCGAACGCCATCGTGCTGGTGAAGGACGGCCAGGCCGTCGGCATCGGCGCCGGGCAGCAGAACCGGGTCGAGTCGGGCGAGATCGCGGCCAAGAAGGCCGACGGCCGCGCCGAGGGGGGCGCGTGCGCGTCCGACGCGTTCTACCCGTTCCCCGACGGCATCGAGGCCGCCGCGTCGGCAGGAGTCGCGGTGATCGTGCAACCTGGTGGTGCGATGCGCGACGAGCCCAACATCGAGCGCGCCGACGAGCTCGGCGTCGCCATGGTCTTCACCGGAGAGAGGCACTTCCTCCATTGACAGGACGTCTGCACCGATGACAGCGAAGATGATGCCCGGAGGTCCCGTCGCCGACGCGGTGTTCGCCGACCTCGTCCCCCGGAGCGAGAAGCTCATCGCCGGCGGGCACACGCCCGGTCTCGGCACGATCCTCGTCGGTGACGACGGCGCCAGCGCGCGCTACGTCGGCATGAAGATGGAGAAGGCGCGCGAGCTCGGGTGGTCGGCGCCGCACCAGCACCTGCCCGAGGACGCGACGCAGGCCGACGTGCTCGCGGCGGTGCGCGCGTTCAACGACGACCCGCTGGTCGACGGCTTCCTCATCCAGCACCCGACGCCGCCGCAGATCGACTTCGACGCCGCGCTGCTCGAGATGGATCCCGACAAGGACGTCGACGGCATGCACCCCGTGAACATGGGTCGCCTCGCGCTCATGATGCCGGGCCCGGTGCCCGCGACGCCCGCCGGCATCGAGGCGCTGCTCGCGTTCTACGAGGTGCCGGTGGCGGGTCACGAGGTGTGCGTCCTCGGACGCGGCACCACGCTCGGCCGCCCGCTCGCGCTCCTCCTGTCGCAGAAGCGCGACACCGCCAACGCCGCCGTCACCGTGGTGCACACGGGAGTGCCCGACTGGCCCGAGTACACCCGGCGCGCCGGCATCGTCGTGGCCGCCGCGGGCGTTCCCGGCATCCTCCAGCCCGAGCACATCTCGCCCGGCGCGGTCGTGGTCGGTGGAGGCGTGCGCTACGAGGGCCGGAAGCTGCTCCCCGACGTCGACGAGGCGTGCGAGGAGGTCGCCGGGGCCATCACCCCGCGCGTCGGCGGCGTGGGACCCACCACCATCGCGATGCTGTTCCGCAACGCGATCGAGGCCGCCGAGCGCAACGTGCAACGTCGCGCGCAGAGCGGGACCCTGTGACGGTCGGGATCGTGGAGGGAGGCGCATGACCGGCGCCCCGCCGCCGAGCGCCGGCGCGTCACGGGTCGACGCCTGTCCGCTGTGCGGGTCGCCGGTGGCCGCGGGCGCCGAGCGGTGCCCTGACTGCAACATGACGCTGGCCGGCGTCGGCGCCCGTCCCACGGCGTTCGACCGGCACTCGCTCTACTACTGGGCGGGGGCGCTGCTGGCCATCTACGTGGTCGTCCTCGCCATCGTGGTGGCTGCCCGCTGACGCGTACGATCGCGCTCATGTCGAGTGACTCCTTGCCGGAAGACGGCTACACGATCATCTACACCCACACCGACGAGGCCCCTGCGCTGGCCACGAGGTCGCTGCTGCCGGTGGTGAACGCCTTCACCCGCGTCGCCGGCGTGCAGGTCGAGCTCCGAGACATCTCCCTCGCCGGGCGCGTCCTCGCCTCCTTCCCCGAGGCCCTGACCGCCGAGCAGCGCGTCAGCGACGACCTCGCCGAGCTGGGCGAGCTGGTCACACGGCCCGAGGCCAACGTCATCAAGCTCCCCAACGTGTCGGCTTCCATCCCGCAGCTGAAGGCCACCATCGACGAGCTCCGGGCCAAGGGCTACGCGCTGCCCGACTACCCCGACGAGCCGTCGACGCCCGAGGAGGAAGACGTCCAGGCGCGCTACGACCGGATCAAGGGCTCGGCGGTCAACCCGGTGCTGCGCGAGGGCAACTCCGACCGCCGCGCGCCGGCGTCGGTGAAGAACTACGCGCGCTCGCACCCGCACAAGATGGGTGCGTGGGCGAAGGACTCGAAGACGAGCGTGGCGACGATGGGCCACGACGACTTCCGCTCCAACGAGCAGTCGGTCACCTTCGCCGCCGCCGACGAGCTGAAGGTCGAGCTGGTCGCCGGCGACGGCGCCGTCACCGTGCTCAAGGACTCGATCCCGGTGCTCGCCGGTGAGATCGTCGACGCCACGTTCATGAGCGCACGCAACCTCGACGCGTTCCTCGCCGAGCAGCTGGCGGAGGCGAACGCGCAGGGCGTGCTCTTCTCGATCCACCTCAAGGCCACGATGATGAAGGTCTCCGACCCGATCATCTTCGGCCACGCGGTGAAGACCTACTTCGCCGACGTGTTCTCGAAGTACGGCGACACGTTCGACCGCATCGGCGTGAACCCCAACGACGGGCTCGCCGACGTGCTGGCCCGCGTCGCCACGCTCCCCGACGCCGAGCGCAGCGCGATCGAGGGTGCGATCAGCGCGCGTCTCGAAGAGGGCACCGCACTGGCGATGGTCGACTCCGACCGTGGCATCACCAACCTGCACGTCCCGAGCGACATCATCATCGACGCGTCGATGCCGCCGATGATCCGCGACTCGGGCCAGATGTGGAACGCGGCGGGTGACCTGCAGGACACGCTGGCGGTCATCCCCGACTCGTCGTACGCCGGTGTGTACGACGCCGTCGTGCGCGACTGCCAGGCGAACGGCGCGTTCGACCCGGCGACCATGGGCTCCGTACCCAACGTGGGGCTCATGGCGCAGAAGGCCGAGGAGTACGGCTCCCACGACAAGACGTTCGAGATCCCCGTCGACGGCACCGTGCGCGTCCTCAACCGCGCCGGCGACGTCGTGCTCTCGCACGAGGTCGAGGCGGGCGACATCTGGCGCGCCTGCCAGGTGAAGGACGCGCCCGTGCGCGACTGGGTGCGCCTCGCGGTGCTGCGCGGTCGACTGTCCGGTGCGCACGTGGTGTTCTGGCTCGACGAGACCCGCGCGCACGACGCGCAGATCATCGCCAAGGTGCGCGAGTACCTGCCGCGAGCACGACACCGAGGGCCTGACGATCGAGATCCTCGCCCCGGCCGACGCGTGTGCGTACTCGTTGGAGCGCATCCGACGCGGTGAGGACACCATCTCCGTCACCGGCAACGTGCTGCGCGACTACCTCACCGACCTGTTCCCGATCATGGAGCTCGGCACCAGCGCCAAGATGCTCTCGATCGTGCCGCTGATGAACGGCGGTGGGCTGTTCGAGACCGGCGCCGGCGGTTCGGCGCCCAAGCACGTGCAGCAGTTCGTGAAGGAGAACCACCTCCGCTGGGACTCGCTGGGCGAGTTCCTCGCGCTGGCGGCGTCGCTCGAGTTCCTCGCCCAGAAGTCGGACAACGTGACCGCGCAGCTGCTCGCCGACACGCTCGACCGCGCCACCGGGTCGGTGCTCGACGAGAACCGCTCGCCGAAGCGCAAGGTGCACGAGCTCGACAACCGCGGCAGCCACTTCTACCTGGCCCTCTACTGGGCCCGCGAGCTGGCGGCGCAGACCGACGACCCCGAGCTGGCGGCGCGCTTCGCGCCCATCGCCGAGGCGCTCGGGGCCGACGAGGACGCCATCGTCGACGAGCTGAACGCGGTGCAGGGGTCGCCCGTCGACATCGGCGGCTACTACCAGCCCGACGACGAGCTGGTCACCGCGGCCATGCGCCCGAGCGCCCGCTTCAACCAGATCATCGACGGCATCTAGATTCGCATCCAGGCGACGCGCATCCATCACCGGGCTCGGCGCCGAAACCCACGGGCGAAGGTCGCCTGTCGGAGGGTCCTCGATCCGTGCTGCTCGCCGAGCTGAACATCCGGCACACCCGTCGGCACATGCCGACGCGCCGGATCGCGGTCGACCACGGCTACCTGCCCACCAGCGGGGCCGCGTTCGGCGGCGTGCTCATCGGCGCGGTCGTCGCCGAGTGCGTGCCGGGCCTCGACGAGGAGCAGATCGACGCGCTGGGCCGCCTGGTCGACGTGGCCAGGCGCGGGACGCTCACCGTCCCTCGCATCGCGCTCCGGTACCGCCTGCAGACGCGACACCCACGGTCTCGACCTGTCCCGCCACCGCATCACCAGCGCTGCGGTCGAGGTCGGTTCGCTGCGGCCGGTGCTCGAGCTCGACCTGCACGGCCCGCCGGCACCGCAGGTGATCGGCGCGCTCGATGGCCGGTTCGCAGCTCCCGTCGTCGGGCCGGTCGATCGTGTTCCGCTTCGTCGACGCCGCCCTCGCCCGGCCCGGGTTCCTCCCCGAGGGGCTCGAGGTGCGCCGGCGGTACCAGGGCCTGCCCGGCATGCGCCCGCCGGGGCCGGGGACCACCACCACCATCGGGGTCGACGGCGGCGAGGGTCCGGCCGACGACTGGGCGGGCGTCCCGTCCGAGCGGCGCTGGGCGATGGAGGTGCTCGGGCTCCATGCCGAGCACGCCATCGAGCGTGACGACGTGCAGAAGCGCTTCCGGCGCCTGGTCCGCCTGGCCCACCCCGACCACGGCGGTGAGAGCGCGGGCGCGGCCGAGCGGATGGCCGAGCTCGCCGAGGCCCGCGAGACGCTGCTCTCGGTGATCGCACACACCTCTTCGGACGCGGCGTCCTGACCCGGCGTCCTGACCCGGCGTTCCCGGATCGGGGACCGGCCGGGGGCGGCGGGTAATTTCGGGCGCATGGCTGCCACCCCCCTTCACGTCACCGTCACCGGCGCCGCGGGCCAGATCGGCTACGCGCTCGTCCACCGCATCGCATCGGGTCAGCTCCTCGGCCCCGACCAGCCGGTGGTGCTCCGCCTCCTCGAGATCGAGCCCGCGCTGCCGTCGCTCGAGGGCGTGGTGATGGAGCTGGAGGACGGCGCCCACCCGCTGCTCGTCGGCGTCGAGGCCACCGCCGACCTCAAGACCGCGTTCGACGGCACGTCGTGGGCGCTGCTCGTCGGCTCGATCCCGCGCAAGGCGGGCATGGAGCGCGGCGACCTGCTCTCGGTCAACGGCGGGATCTTCAAGCCGCAGGGCCAGGCCATCAACGACCACGCCGCCAGCGACGTGCGCGTGCTCGTCGTCGGCAACCCGTGCAACACCAACTGCCTCATCGCCCGCTCGAACGCGCCCGACGTGCCCGCCGACCGCTGGTTCGCGATGACCCGCCTCGACGAGAACCGCGCCAAGACGCAGCTGGCCAAGAAGGCCGGCGTGCTCAACCGCGACGTCAGCAACGTCGCGATCTGGGGCAACCACTCGGCGACGCAGTTCCCCGACTTCGCCCACGCGCGCATCGACGGGAAGCTCGTGCCCGAGGTCATCACCGACACCGCGTGGCTCCAGGGCGAGTTCATCGAGACGGTGCAGAAGCGCGGCGCAGCCGTCATCGAGAAGCGCGGCGCGTCGTCGGCCGCCTCGGCCGCGCACGCGGCGATCGACTCGGTGAACAGCATCCACTTCGCCACGCCCGGCGACGACTTCCACTCGGTCGCCGTGTGCAGCTCCGGTGAGTACGGCGTGCCCGAGGGCCTGCAGTTCGGCTACCCGATCCGCAGCGACGGCTCGTCGTGGTCGGTCGTCGAGGGCATCGAGCACGACGCCTTCGCCCAGGGCAAGATCGACCTGACCACCAAGGAGCTCGTCGACGAGCGCGACGAGGTGCGCACCCTCGGCCTGATCTCCTGACGCCGTCGTCATGACGGGCGTCTGGTCGTTGGAGTTCGCCGACGACCAGGGCATCAGCGGATCGCTGCGGTTGAAGGTCGACGGGGACGTTGCGTCGTTCCACGCGCAGGTCGTGGTCCCCGACGTGGGCGTGATCGTCGTGCGCGACGACGCGGTCACGCCGCCCCGGCACGGCACGGTGCTGGTGATCCGCGCCGAGGGGCTGTGGGCCGAGCTGCTGTGCGAGACACCGGGCGAGCACTGGAGCTTCGGGCTCGAGGCGTTCGGCGTTCGCTTCGACGACGAGGCCGAGGCGGCCGCCAGCGACCGCGGCGAGCGCATCGCGGTGGGCTTCGATCTCGAGTGGGAGACCCCCGACCGGGTCGTCGGCGAGGTGCTCGTCGGCCGCGCCCGCCACGACCTCGACGCCCACGGGACCTTCACCGTCTCCACCCCACCCGATCCACCCGATCCACGAACTGGCGTCAGTCGGGAGGAGTAGTTCCGCCCTGCTGACGCCGGTTCGTCAGTCGGGGGTGCAGTGGGTGCCGGGCGGGGGGAGCGTGCCGTCGACGAGGTAGGCGACGACGGCGTCGTCGATGCAGGTGCTGATGCCGCGGCCGAACGCGGTGTGCTCGGTGCTCTCGAAGGTGAGGAGGTCGGAGCCCTGGATGCGGGCGGCGAGGCCCTCGGCGCCCGCGTAGGGCGTCGCCGGGTCGCCGGTGGTGCCGATCACCAGGATCGGGCCGGTGCCGCGCACCTTCACGTCGCCCAGTCGGTCGCCCTTGGCCGGCTTGGGCATGCCGACGCACGAGGCGGTCGCGAACGACCCACCCCACGGGGGGAGCTGGGCCTGGAAGGTGGCGACGTCGGCGAGCTCGGCCGGCGCTGGTGGGCGTCGACTTGGACGGCCGGTCGACGCACGAGATCACGGCGTTGGCCTCGACCAGCGGGTCCCAGTGGCCGTCGGTCGAGCGCCCGAGGTACTGGTCCGAGTACGAGAGCAGCGCGGCTGCGGTGCCGGTGTCCACCGCCTCGCTGAGCGCGTCGGCGAGGAGCGGCCAACCGCGCGACCGGTCGTAGAGCAGTGAGATGACCGCGTTCTCGAGCAGCGCCGACGTGAGCGGCCCGTCGCGGGTGACGCCGTCGCTGGAGTAGCTGGCGGGCATCGGCTGCTCGTCGACGCGGGCGATGAGCTGGTGCAGCTGGTCGCGGGGCGCGCCCGACGCGGCGAGCGAGCACCCGGTCTCCTGGCACCAGTCGAGGAACGCGCTCAGCGCGTCCATGAACCCCTTCGCCTGTCGGTACGCGTAGTCGCGCGCGCTGATCCAGTAGTCGGGCGGACCGTCGAGCACGAGTCGTCCGACCGACGCGGGGAACATCTGCGCGTACGTCGCGCCGACGACGGTGCCGTAGGAGTAGCCGAGGTACGTGAGCTTCGGGTCACCGAGCGCGATGCGGATCGCCTCGAGGTCACGGGCGACGTTCCGGGTGCCCACCTGGCCCGCGTACTTCCCCATGCGCTGCACGCACCCGGCCGCGAAGGCCTTGTTGTAGGCATGGAGCGCGTCGAGCTGGGGCTGCGTGGTCGGCACCGCGGCGATGCCGGCGGAGAGGTCGAGGAACGCGTCGTCGACGCAGTCGATCGGTCGCGACGCGCCGGTGCCGCGCGGATCGAAGCTCACGACGTCGAACCGGTCGCGCACGGTCTGGGGCAGTCGTCCGTACGTGCGCGACAGGTAGTCGAGGCCCGACTCGCCGGGACCGCCGTAGTTGATCACCAACGACCCGAGGCGCTGGTCGGGCACCGCCGCGGGGAGGCGCGTGAGCGCGATGCCGAGGGTCTCGCCGCCGGGCCTGGTCCAGTCGACGGGCACGGTGAGGGTGGCGCACTGGAAGCCGCCGCCGCAGTCGGCCCAGGCGACGGTCGCGTCGAACGCCGGGAGCGGTGGCCACGTGGTCGTGGTCGTCGTCGTCGACGGCGCCGGCTTCGTCTTGGCCGCGGCGACGCCGCCCGTCGAGAGGACGGCGAGCGCCAGCGACACCAGGACCGCGACGGCCGCGAGGGGCGTGCGTCTCACGGCCAGGCGGGATCGCCCCAGGGGCTCGGGAGGCCGAGCTTGCCGGGGTTCAGGATGCCGTGAGGGTCGAGCGCGGCCTTGGTCGCGCCGAACACGTCGAAGGCGTCGCCGAGCGCGGCACGTGCGTGGCGGGCGCGGTTGAGGCCGATGCCGTGGTGGTGGCTGAGCGCGGCCCCACGACTCACGCTCGCCTCGATCGCGGCGTCCCAGAGCGCGCGGTAGCAGTCCTCACGTCGGTCCTTCGGCGGGAGGGCACCGAAGGTGAAGTAGAGGCACGCACCGTCGGTGTACGCGTGCGAGAGGTGCGCCGACGCGGCGACGAGATCGGGGACGCCGCGGAGCGCGGCGAGCACGCCTTCGTACACGTCCGGGAGTGCCGACCAGCGCGCCGCGACCTCCATCGTGTCGACGACCGCGCCCTGCTCGATGAAGTGGTGCAGGGCGGAGACGTCGTTGCGGTGCGCGAGCCAGGTGTCGAGCAGTGCAGGGTCGTCGAGGCGCGCGTCGGCGCACTCCTCGTGCACGACGCGCAGCACGCCGTCGAGCAGCGCCGGATCGCCCTCGTCGAGCACCAGGAGGATGGCGTCCCCGAGCCCGAAGTTCCGCTCGGCCTCGACCGCGTCGTAGAGCCGGAGCACCGCGGGGGTGGCGCCGCGGCGCAGGATGCGGCGGCAGGCGTCGAGCCCGGCGCCGAACGTCGAGACGCGGAACGCGGCGCGCACCTCGGACGCCGGTGCGGGGTGCACGCGCAGGCGCGCGCCGGTGATGATCCCGAGGGTGCCCTCGCTGCCGACGAACACCTGCGTCAGGTCGGGTCCCACCGCGGCGCGTGGCGCGCCGCCGGTGTGGACGAGCCGGCCGTCGGCGAGGACCACGTCGAGGCCGAGCACCATGTCCTCGATCTTGCCGTAACGGGTGGAGAGCTGGCCCGCGCTGCGGCACGCGAGCCAGCCGCCGACCGTCGACAGGTCGATCGACTGCGGCCAGTGGCCGAGCGTGACGCCGTGCTCGGCGCGCAGCGTCTCCTCGAGCGGCGTGCCGAAGGTGCCGGCGCGCACGTCGAGCACGAGCGACTCGTCGTCGACGCCCACGATGCCGTCGAGCGCGGTGAGGTCGAGGACCACGCCGCCGTGCACCGGCATGCTGGCGCCGCAGACGCCGCTCCGGCCGGCCGCGACGGTGAGCGGCACGCGGGCCTCGTCGCACACGCGCGCGACGGCCGCGACCTCGGCGGTCGTCAGCGGCGTGACGACGGCGGCTGCGGGTGTGACCGGGGTGCCGTCGTCGGCCCAGATCATGGCGAGTGGCCACCAGTCGCGACTGGCGGCGGCGACGGCGTCCTCGGCGGTCGCCACCGGGCACACGCCGGTCAACCGGTCGAGCAGCGCGTCGGGCACCTCGGCGACCCGGCCCCGGAGGGGGCTCACGTGAGCTGGGCGCGTTCGACGTCGATGGCCGCACGGTAGGCGGCGACCTCGGCGTCGCGCTCGGCGTCGGACCAGCCGAGGTCCGGCGCGAGCAGTGCCGCCACCGACGCCGCGGCATCGGCCGACGCGTCGCGCGCCAGGAGCCGCGCGCGCGTGCGGCGGGAGAGCACGTCGTCGAGGGTGCGTGCCATCTCGTTGCGCACCGCGTACCGCGCCTCGGCCCGGAGGTAGGGCAGCCCGGGAACCAGTGGCGCGGCGAGGTCGGGGTCGTCGGCGGCGAGGGCGCGGACGGCGTCGGCCTCGGTGCCGTAGCGGCCGGTCAGGTGCTCGTGGGTGCTGGGTTCGAGCGCGGCCACCGGCGGTGCGATCCCCTCGCCGCCGAACAGTCGGAGGTGCTTGGTCACCGACGGTTGCTTGGCGCGGGTGCCGCCCCTGCCGCCGACCCCGTCGAGACCTCCGACCCCGTCGAGCGGGCCGGCCAGGGCGGCGTCGACCGCGTCGGCCGCCATCCTCCGGTACGTCGTGAGCTTGCCGCCGGTGACGGTGACCACCCCGCTCGGCGCCACCCGCACCGTGTGCCGGCGCGAGAGGTCGGACGTGCGGCTCGACCCGCCGGTGCTCAGCAACGGGCGCAGGCCCGCCCACGTGCCCACCACGTCGTCGACGGTGAGCTGCTCCTCGCTGATGCCGTTGATGGCGGCGAGCAGGTAGGCGACGTCGTCGGGCGTGCACGCCGGGTCGTCGAGGGGGCCGTCGTAGTCGGTGTCGGTCGTGCCGACGTAGGTCGTGTCGCCCCACGGCACCACGAAGATCATCCGCTTGTCGCCCGGCACGGGCACGATGGCCGCGATGTCGTTGCGCACCTTCGCCCACGGCAGCGAGATGTGGATCCCCTTGGCGGGACGGATCGACGCCGGGTGCCGACCCTCGTCGAGCGCGCGCACGTCGTCGGACCACACGCCCGCCGCGTTCACCACGACCCGGGCCCGCACCTCGACCTCGTCGCCGTCGGCTCGCCGTCGGTCCCGGTCGCGACGCGCGCGCCGACGACCCGGTCACCGTCCTTCAGCAGCCCGCGCACCGCGGCGTGGTTGACGATCGTGGCGCCGTGGGCGGCGGCGGTGCGGGCGATGGTGAGCGTGAGCCGCGCGTCGTCGGTCTGCGCGTCGTAGTACACGTAGCCACCGGCGAGGCGGTCACGCGCGAGGGACGGCATGTGCGCGAGCGCGGTGTCGGCATCGATGCGGTGGTGGCGCTTGCCGATGCGCAGCCCGCCGGTGAGGTCGTAGGCCCAGAGCGCGCTGCCGAACAGCCGCTCCAACCGTCGGTCCATCACGCCGCCGCTGGTGAGCAGCGGGACGAGGAACGGCAGGATGCGCACGAGGTGCGGCGCGTTCTCGAGCGCACGCTGGCGTTCGTAGAGCGCTTCGTAGACGAGCCGGACCTCACGCTGCTGCAGGTAGCGCAGACCTCCGTGCACGAGCTTCGAGCTCTTCGAGCTGGTGCCCGAGGCGAAGTCGTCGCGCTCCACCAGCGCGGTGCGCAGGCCCCGGGTGGCGGCGTCGAGCGCCACTCCCGCGCCGGTGATGCCGCCACCGACGACGAGCACGTCGAAGCGCTCGTCGCCGAGCCGCTGCAGGGATGCCGCGCGGTCGAGCGGGCGGCGATCGAGGGGGGGCCCGGATCCGGGCGCCGACCGGCTGGCCACCGGTCCAGGTTACCGGTCGGTAACCAGCCCCGGACCGGCAGCGGTCCCTGTGCCGCTGCGCTGCTTCGGGGCGGTCCTCCAGGTGAGCAGCATGGCGGCCCCGAACACGGTCGCCACCCCGATCAGCACCGCCGAGGTCGTGGGGAGGACGTCACGGGAGTCGGTGCCCGCGGCCAGGAAGTGGACGGTCACCAGGGCGAGGAGCACGTAGCTCAGCATGTGCACGCCCCGCCAGACCTTCGGTGTCAACCGGGCCCGCACCAGCGACGTCACCTCCACCGCCACCAGCACGTACATGCCCACGACGCCCCAGGCGACCGCCAGCGGGTGCCACGAGGACACCATCGGCACCAGCACGTCGGCGAGCGAGAACTGCACGAAGCTGTCGGCGAGCAGCGCGAGCACGTGCACCCCGACGAAGACCAGCGCGAGGGCGCTCAGGTAGCGGTGCGTCGAGAGCATCCACGAGGGCGGCGGGCGACGACCGAACGTGCGCAGCGCGTGCAGCAGGCCCCAGGTGCACGACGTGAGCACGAGCGCCCACGCCACGATCCCGCCGGCGCGGGCGACGTACCACCAGAAGTGCGACGACATGGCGTGCGCCGGCGGCTAGCTGCCGCCGGTGCGGGTCTGCGCCTGCGGCTGGAAGCCGGTGTCGCCCGTGTCGCCGGTGGTCCCGTCGGATCCGAAGCCGCCGTCGGACGAACGCCCGTCGGACGGGACCGCGCTGGTGCCGCTCGAGCCGCCCGGGTCGGTGGCGCCGATGCCCGTCGCCGGGTTCACCGACCCGGTGCCCGGGGTGGCGTCGGCCGAGTGGTCGCCTGCGGCCATGAAGCCCACCAGTGCGCCACCGACCGCGATGCTCACGCCCGCGGCGATGACGCGTCCCTGCATGCTCAAGCTGCGGCGCGCCATGCCCCCGATTGTGACGATCGCAGGTAAGGGTTTGCTGAGACCGGTGTGAGCGGATGACCGCCCTGGTCAGATGACGGTGCCGGGCAGGCCGTCGGAGGCGACCACGTCGAAGTCGTCGGCGGCCCACGCCCGCATGCCCCCGTCGAGGTTCACGACGTCGTAGCCGGCCCCGAGCAGGGCGGCGGCCACCGCGTGCGATCGCGAGCCGGCGCGGCAGATGGCGACGATGCGCCGATCCCGGGGGAGCTCGCCGACGCGCGCCTCCACCTCGCCCATCGGGATCCAGACCGCGCCGGGGGCGTGGCCGGCCTCCCATTCGTCCGCCTCGCGCACATCGAGCAGCAGTGCACCGTCCTCCACCATCTGGTGGCCGTCCTCGGCGCTCACGTCGGTCACGGGATCGGGGCTCACGGTGGTGCTCCTCGTCGGCGGGTGCAGAGTGGTTCAGGGCCCTTGCGGGGCCTCACGTGCACGGTACCGCGGGCCCGTCGGCAGTCCGCGAGCCGACTTCCGGCACCCCGCCAAGTTCGACGGGGCATCCGCTGGCCCTCATTTGGGCGGACCTTTCCTTGAAAAACCCGAATCAATGTGACAGTTTTCACTCTAGGTAGCCGTAGACTCTCCCAGAGTGAACACCCACTCTGAGGGGTACGACAACCACTCAGAGACAACACACGAATCACCCAGACCCGCTTCCTGAAACCCCACGCAGGAGACACCCCTTGGGACCTCGGCGCATCCTTGCAGCCTTGGCAGTGCTCGCCCTCGCCGCGTTCACCGCGACCGCCAGCGTGGCGGCCGCGACGGACGCCGCGGGCGACCACGCCTGGGCCAGCAGCGATGCCTCCCCGAGCGCCGGCGCCCAGGCCCAGAGCGCCGGCAGCGACTCGCAGGGAGTCGGCGGCCAGTCCCAGAGTGCCGACGGCCAGTCGGGCGAGGGCGGCGCCGCCGGGAGCGGCGTCGGGACCGCGGCCGGGCAGGGCACCGGCCAGGACGACGGAGCCGGTCAGAGCACCGGCCAGAACGGTGGAGCCGGCCAGGACAACGGGCCCGGCCAGGGCACCGGGCAGGACAGCGGCGCTGGTCAGGGCACGAGCGCCGGAACCGGCACTGGTACCGGCACTGGCACTGGCACGGGCACCGGTACCGGAACGGGCACTGGCACCGGTACTGGCAGCGGAGCCGGCCAGGGCATCGACGACGGCAGCTCCGGCCACCACGGTTGGGACCCCGGCGATCACGGAGGACTGGGCCAGGGCCAGGGCCAGGGCGGGCAGGGGCAGGGACAGGGACAGGGACAAGGACAGGGACAGGGACAAGGACAGGGAACTGTCGGAGATGATGGTGGCGTCGACAGCGCCGGAGCCGGCAGTGGCTCCGACAGCGGTTCGGGCGGCGTCACCGGGTCGGGGGTCGGCGCTACGCCGACACCCGTTGAGGCGCCAGCCGCGGCCGTGAGCGGACCCGCCCCCGACGCGGCCGCGGCGGCGCCTTTCACCGGAGGGACGGTGGTCGGCTCGCTCGCCGCCACCGTCGACGTCCCCTCCGACCTCGCGGCCGGAACGGGGACGGCACCGGAGTCGGCGGCGACGCCGGCGTCGGGACTCGAGGGTCTCGGCAACCTGCCGGCGCTCGGATCGGTCGGCTCGATCACCGATCGGGTGACCGACGGTCCGGCGGCAGCCCGGGCCCTGCTGTCCAACACGCCGGGCCGGTCGTTGGCCGTGATCACCGGGCTGTTGCTGGCGATCGCGTTCTTCCTCCTGGTGCATCGGCGCACCGATCGGGGTGACCGCAAGCTGGCCGCGGCCCGCAGCGGGCCCGAGGTGGCCCGCTTCCGGTGACCGGGCCGAGGCCTCCCGGCGCGTCGCCGGTCGCGGATCGCCTCCTCGTCCTGCAATTCATGCGGCTGCTGAACCTGGTCGCGCTGTTCACGGTGCCGGCCCTGGCCGGCGTCGAGACGCGTCGGGCGCTGGCGATCGCGTTCGTGTACCTGGTGGTCGTCGCCGCCATCGAGGTCGTCCGCCGTCTCGTCCCGAAGCACGCGGTCGCCCTCGTGTCCTGGAGCGTGCTGCTCGACGGGCTGGCGGTCGCACTCGGCGTCGCCGTCACCGGCGGCTACCGCAGCCCGCTGCTCTTCCTCGTCTTCCTCGACGTCATGGCGGTCACGCTCGTCGCGTCCGTACCGGACGGGACTCAAGCTCGCGCTGTGGTTCGCGCTGCTCCTGCTGCTCACCCACGCAGCTGCCGACGCGGGCGTCGTCGACGGCGTGAACACCCTCGACGACCGCACCGCGATCGTGAGCGCGATCACGTTCCTCGTGTTCGCGGTGTGCGCCGCCCTCTTCTCCGCCGTCAACGAGCGGGCGCTCCGCAACAGCCGGGGCCACCTCGAGCACCTGGTCGAGCTGGGCTCGGAGCTCGAGCGCGCCATCCGCCCCGACGACGTGCTCTCGACCCTGGCGGGCCACGCCTGCTCGCGGCTCGGCTTCACCCGCTCGGTCGTGCTGGTGCGCTCGGGGCCGGTGTGGGACGGCGTGCGTCACGACGACCTGGGCGAGGTGCACTTCCACGTGTCGGACCGCCCGACGCCCCTGATCGAGGAGACGTGGTCGACGGGCGCGCCCATGCTCGTGCGCGTGGTCGACGACGATCTGCTCGACCTCGTGCTCCCCGGTTCGCGCAACGTCGTCATCACCCCGATCACCGTCGACGGTGAGCACCTCGGCGTCGCGGTGGGCGAGTGGGGTGGTGGTCACGACGCCCGCATCCCCACGTCGACCGTGCACGCGCTGGCCCAGGCGTCGATGCACACCGCGCTCGCGCTCCGCAACGCCCGCCTGCTGGGAGAGAACGAGCGCCTGGCGCACGCGCGACTCGCTCACCGGCCTCGCCAACCGCCGGCTGTTCGACGAGTCGCTGCAACGGGAGGTGGCGCGGGCGCACCGCCTGGACACGCCCGTGAGCCTCCTCGTGCTCGACGTCGACCACTTCAAGCAGGTGAACGACAGCTACGGACACCAGACCGGTGACGCGGTGCTGCGCGAGGTGGCCGACGCGCTCGTCTCCAACACCAAGAACTACGACGTCGCCGCGCGCTACGGCGGGGACGAGTTCGTGGTCCTGCTCCCCGGCTGCAGCCGCGACGACGCCGTCCGGGTGGCCGAGCGCGTGCGGCGCGGGATCGCCCGGTCGGTGGGCGAGGCGCCGGTGACGGTCAGCGCCGGTGTGGCGACGGTCCCCGACAACGCCGGCGACGCCGAACGGCTGATGGCGGCGGCCGACGCCGCGCTCTACGAGGCCAAGCGCACCGGCCGCGACCGCGTCGCCGGTTCGGGCCGCAACATCGCCATCGTGGGCCCGCCCCCGGTGAGCTGGTCGGCGCCGCTCGCACGCGGCGCCTGACGCTCAGCGCGGCGTCAGGCGCGGCAGTCAGGCGCGTGCCGGCTCGTCGCCGAGGAGCTGCACCGCCCGCGCCCGTAGATCACGATGGTTCGCCTTGCCCGCGGCCGAGCGGTCGAGCGTGTCGACGAACAGGAACCGCCGCGGCGTCTTGTATCCGGCCGTGCGCGCCCGGCACCACGCGAGCAGCTCGGCCTCGTCGACGGCGCGACCCTCGACGAGCTGCACGAGTGCGACGACGCGCTCGCCGAAGCGCTCGTCGGGGACTCCGACGACGACGCAGTCGAAGACGTCCGGGTGGTCGCGCAGCACGGCTTCGACCTCTTCGGGGTACACCTTCTCGCCGCCGGTGTTGATGCACGCCGAGCCGCGCCCGAGCAGGCGCACGGTGCCGTCGAGCTCGACCGTCGCGTAGTCGCCCGGGATCGAGTAGCGCACGCCGTCGAGGACGCGGAAGGTGGCGGCCGACTTGTCGGGGTCCTTGAAGTACCCGAGCGGGATGCGCCCGCCCATCGCGAGCAGGCCGATGTCGCCGGACCCGGGGGCGACGTCATGCCCGGTCGCCTCGTCGACGACGCGGATCCGGTCGTCGACCGAGAAGTGCGCCGACGAGATCGCGGCATCGTCGGCGCGCGCCGACTGCCGGGGCCCGAGTCCCTCCGACGCGCCCAGCGAGTCGACGATCGTCACCCCGTCGAGCCGGTCGAGCAGACCGCGCTTCACGTCGGGGCTGAAGAGCACGCCCGACGACGTGATCGCGCGCAGCGACGCGAGGTCCCACCGGTCGGGATGCGCGCGCAGCGCGTCGAGCAGGGGACGGGCGAAGACGTCGCCGACGATCGTGAGCGTCTGCACGCGCTCGCGCGCCGACCGCGTCCCACACGAGCTCGGCGTCGAGACCGGGTTGGTCGACGAGCACGACGGTGCCGCCCCCGGCCAGCGCCGCGAGCGCGGCGAACAACCCGGTGCCGTGCATCAGCGGTGCCGCCGGCAGCAGCGTCGACGCGCGCTTGCCCGCGCGCGCGGCGGCGAAGGGATCGGGTGGCTCCGGGGTGCGTGGGTGCGCCGACGCCCAGAGCGCGACGTAGAGGTCGTCGTTGCGCCACATCACGCCCTTGGGCATGCCGGTGGTGCCACCGGTGTAGAGGAAGATCAGGTCGTCGCCCGACGGGGTGCGCGACGGCGGCTCGACGGAGGCGGCGATCGCCTGCTCGTAGGGCGCGCCCAGCTCGAGCAGCAGTGGTGACCCACTCGTCCCGATCCGCGTCCCGATCCCCTGAGCCGCTTGTTCCGCCACTGCGCCGAACGCGGGCGCGTGGACGAGCGCCTTGGCCTCGGAGTTGTCGAGCAGGTACTCGAGCTCCCGGACCTGGTAGCGGAAGTTGACGTTGACCGGCACGCAGCCGAGCAGCAGGGCCGCGTAGAAGGTCTCGAGGTACTCGGGACGGTTGGTGACGTCGATGGCCACCCGGTCGCCTGGCGTCAGGCTCGCCTCGGCGCTCAGGTACCCCGCCAGCCGGCGGGCCCGGGCGGCGAAGCCGGCCCACGTGACGCGGCGCTCGCCGCACACCAGCGCGTCGCGCTCCGGGACGATCGCCGCGACCCCGTCCCAGACCGCAGCGAAGTTCCAGTCGGTCACGGGCGCGGGCACGGGCGCGGGCACGGGGCGGGCACGAAGTGATGGTACGTCGGGTCGTTCAGCCCGATCTCAGGCGGATCGGAGCATGATCACCGCCTCGGGCGGCCGATCGAGGGGAGCGCCGTGCGTCACGACCGGATCATCTCGTCGCGCTTCGGGAAGCGGCTGGGCCACGTGGCGCTGTTCGTCGCGCTCGCCGTCGTCCCGGTGCTGGCGCTGAACTCGTTCGCGACCGCCGACACCGGCACCGACCCGGCGGCCGGCGGACGTGCCGGGCCGACCACCAGTCAGCGCGACTGCCTGGCCGGTCAGGGCGTGACCCCGCCGACCGTCGGCAGCAGTGGTGAGCGTGCGGCGCTGAGCACCGAGCAGCGTCAGGCCCTGCGCGCCGCCGCCCGTGCCTGCGGCCTCCACGGCCCGTGGTCACGCTTCTCGGCTCGCGACCTCACCGACGCGCAGCGCCAGTGCCTCGCCGAGCAGGGTCTGACCCCGCTCCGGCCCCCGTCCGCCACCGACGACCGTCGACCGACTGCGGCCGGCGAAGCGGGCGCGTCGCGCTGCCGATCTCCGCGCCGCGGCGGAGGCGTGCGGGCTGACCGCCCCCGGCTCTCCTGGATCGACCGGCTCCACCGGTTCCACAAGCGCGAGCGGCGGCCAGATCTGATCCGGCGATGGCCGGTCGGTTCCGTCAGTCGGAGCCCGGCTGGGGGTCGCCGACGTCGAACCACCAGCGGGAGAGCGCCTCCATCTCCGTGACGGTGGCGCGCAGCTCGTCGCTGGCGGCGCCGGGGTGGCGGGCCACGAGGATGACCGCGAGCGAGCGGTAGTACCAGAGCTGGTCGACGGCGCCGGCGTGGAAACGTTGCCAGACCTCGGGACCGTTGCGGCGGAGGTCGGCGACGATGGCGCGGGCGTTGGCGAGCGCGTCGGCGCCCTTCACCCGCAGCACGGGCTGGGGCACGTCGGGCGCGGCGAGGTGTTCGATCATCCCCTGCTTGCGCTCGCGCCACGTCGACGCGTCACGCGGCGCCTTCGACTTCGTGGGCAGCTCGCCGTCGATGGTCTCGGTGCACGCCTTCACGATGCGCGCCACCTTGCGCCCGTACCGGCGCCGGATCTTCTTCGGCTTCACCCCGGCGTCCTCGATGGCGTCGTGCAGCAGCCCCGCGATCGCCTCGGACTCGGTGCCGCCGTCGTGGAGCACCAGCGCCGCCACCTCGATGAGGTGGGCGACGTACGGCACGCCGATACCCGTGCGCACCTGCGAGCCGTGGAGCTCGATCGCCCACTCGACGGCGCCGGCGAACCGTGGACCGAGCGCCGGTGCGCGCTCGCCGTCGTCAGCCGGCATCGCGCGCCTTGGCGACGTTCTTCTCGTGCTCCGACAGCGTCGTCGCGTAGTAGGTCTTCCCGTTGGCGTCGGACACGTAGTACTTGTACGGCGTCGGGGCCGGGTGCCAGTGCGGCGCGCAGCGCCAGCTCGCTCACCGTCTTGATCGGCGTCGGCGGCAGCCCCTTCACCTTGTAGGTGTTGTAGGGCGAGTCGATCTTGCGGTCGGCGTCGGTCGGCACCGGCGGGACAGCCGCCCTTGGCGTAGCAGAGCGTGGCGTCGATCTGCAGCGGCATGTCGTCGTGGAGGCGGTTGACGATGACGGAGGAGATCAGCGGCGCGTCGTCCTTCGTGCCCGCCTCGGCCTCGATCAACGACGCGCTCACCACCGCCTGGTACGGGCTCATCCCGCCGTTGGCGGAGCCCGACGCGCCGAGCCCGATCGCGTCGGCCTGGGTGTCGAACTGGGCGACGATCTTCTGCAGGATCTGCTGCTCGTTCTCGTTGGCGCCGATGAAGTAGGTGTCGGGCCAGGTGAGGCCCTCGAGCGACGTCACCTCGGGGGGTTCGTAGCGCGAACGGACCTGGTTGTTGTTCGCCGCCTCCAGGAAGCGCGCCGCGCTCTTGCCCTCGAGCTTGCCGACGCGGTCGGCGATCTGCTGCAGGGTGAGCCCGGGTGGGAGCAGCAGCTTGATGTCGGGCACGATGCGCCGCGGTCCACCGCGCAGCGTGTCGAGCGCCTCGCGGGCGGGGCTGTTCTCGACGAAGTCGTAGCGGCCCGCCTGGTACGTCGTGAACTGGGCGCTCGCCGCGACCTGCTGGAACGCGGTCGACGAATCGACCACACCCTGCTGCTGCAGCATGTCGCCCACCTGCGCGGGGGTCCACCCCTGCTGGATCTCGACGGGGATGTCGGCGTTGCCGGCGGTCGAGTCCTCCACGTTGCTCAGGACCCACGACGACGCGATGGCCAGCGGGGCGAGCATGACGCCGATGACGATCAGGGTCAGGACGTTGCGGCGGTAGGTGCGGTTGCGCTCGGCGGCGCGCCGGCTGCGAGCGGACCGCCACTCGGGTTCGCGCGGCATCGGGGCATGGTACCGAACCCCCCGCCGGCGACGGTTCGCGGGCCAGAGGGCCAGACGACGGTGGGAGGAGACGGTGGAAGGAGGCGCGCGAGACTCGTCGTCATGCGCTTCGCGATCAAGACGTCACCGCAGGACACCACCTGGGCCGACATGCTCGCGGTCTGGCAGGCCGCCGACGAGATCGAGCTGTTCGAGTCGGCGTGGACCTTCGACCACTTCTATCCGATCTTCACCGAGCAGATCGACGGCGACTGCATGGAGGGCTGGGTCACCCTGGCGGCTCTCGCCCAGGCCACCCGCCGCCTGCGGGTGGGGGTGCTCGTGACCGGGCTGCCCTACCGCCACCCGGCGGTGCTCGCCAACATGGCCGCCACCCTCGACATCGTCTCCGGCGGTCGGCTCGAGCTCGGGATCGGCGCCGGGTGGAACGAGGTGGAGGCCGCGGCGTACGGCATCGACCTCCACGCCACCCTCACCGAGCGCTTCGACGCGTTCGACGAGGGGTGCGAAGCGATCATCGGCCTGCTCTCGAACGAGCAGACCACCTTCCGCGGCCGGTACGTGCAGCTGACCGACGCGTACTGCAACCCGAAGCCGATCCAACGCCCGCACCCGCCGATCTGCATCGGCGGTCAAGGTGAGCGGCGCACGCTCCGGTCGGTGGCGCGCTTCGCGCAGCACTGGAACTACCCCGGCGGTCCGGTCGAGCAGTTCGCATCGAAGCTGGAGGTGTTGCACGCGCACTGCGCCGACCTCGGACGCGATCCGTCGGAGATCACGGTGTCGACGCACCTCCGCGGCCGTCCCGGATCGGAGGGTGTCGACGACGTCGTCGATCAGGCGAAGCGCTACGGCGACGCCGGTCTCGATCTCGGCATCGTGTACCTGCAGCCGCCGCACTCACCGGCGATCCTCGACGAGCTCGCCACCGCGCTCGCGCGCGTGAGGGCCTCGAGGGTCCAGAGGGCCTCGAGGGTCCAGAGGGCCTAGAGCGTCCAGCCCGCGGCCTTGCGCTCGACGCACGTGGGGCAGATCGGGTAGCGCGTGGGGTCGCGCGTGGGCACCCACTTCTTGCCGCACAGCGCGGTGATGGCCTCGCCCGTGATGTAGGCGCGGGTGACGTCTTCCTTGCGCGCGTAGTGCGCGAAGCGATCGTGGTCGCCGCCGTCGGTGTCGAGCGGGACCCGCTCCTCGACGATCGTCTCCCGGGGCCGCTCGACCGGCGCTTCCACGGGTGCTTCCACCGGTGCGGTGGTGGTGTCGCTCACCCGGCCAGAGTACCGACCGGGACCCCAGGTACCCTCTGCCCGTGCCCGACTTCGCCGACGACACGCAGCAGCGAGCTCGAGCGCAAGGCCCGGGCGCTCAAGTTCATGGCGCTGTTCGAGACGGTCACCTACCTCCTGCTCTTCTACTTCTGGATCGTGGCGCCCAACGACGCGATGAAGGCCGTCATCGGCTTCTTCCACGGCCTCGTGTGGATGGCGTTCGTGGCGATGACCGTGCTCATCCGCGCCCGACATCGGGTGGACCTGGGGCTACACCGTGCTGGTGGTGCTCACCGGGCCGATCGGCGGGATCATGGTGTGGTGGCGCCTGCGGACGACGCCGCGAGAGCAGCTCGTACCTCACGCGTCGCCGCCGGCAGATCACTGACCGCCACGCTCCTCGCACGACGTCGCGGCCGAGGAACACGAACACGCACTCGGCCACCGTCTCACCCGGTGGCCTGCTCCAGCGCGACCGCGTACGCCGCGCCCTGCAGCCGGTAGCGCGCCACCTTGGCGTCGAGGTCGGCGTCGCTCGACCACGCGTCGGTCTTGTAGTCGACGACCACCAGCCCGTCGGGCCGTCGGTACACGAGGTCGACGTAGCCCTCGAGCGTCGTGTCGCCGACCGGCGTGGCGACGTACATCTCGCGGCGGAACCCGTGCGCGACCGCCTCCTGCACCGACTCGCGTCGTGAGCGCGCACGCGCGCCCGCGCCGCGATCTCGTCCTCGCGTCCGGCGATCCCCTCCGCCGCCGCCTGCGCGGCGGACGGTGTCGTCGATGCCGGCGCCGGTGGCGAGGTCGACGGTCTGGAGCACCGCGTGCACGGCGCGCCCGAGCGCGGTGCCGTAGCGCCCCTTGTTCCAGGGCGGCAGCTCGAGGTCGCGGGGACCCTTCGCCAGCCCGGGGTCCGGACCGGGTTCGGGTCGGCTCGGGTCGGGTTCGGAGTCGGGGTCGGGCTCGGGCGGTTCCTCGTCGAGCGGCTCCGTCTGGTCTCGTTGCTGCGTCGCCACCCGCGCCGCCTCCACCTCGCGGGCGAGCGCGGTGGCCGACTGCACGCGCCGACGCGTCGCCGCCCGGCGCGACGAGTCGCGTGCTGCGAGCCACTCCGCCCACGGGGGTGGAGCCGCGGCGTGGGTCGTGGGGGCGGCGACCACGTCGGGCGCGACGAGGTCGTCGGGACCGGCGGTGAACGCCTCCCAGCCCGGCTGCTCCGCCGCTGCGTCCCACACGAGCTGCGCGTGGGTCCACGTGGTGCGGTCGACCGGCGGATCCTTCGCCGGGCGGTGCACCGACACCACGAGGTGGTCGCGGGCACGCGTCATGGCCACGTAGAGGAGGCGCAGCTTCTCGTGGAAGTCCATCTGCTCGTCGATCGGCGCGTACCGCTCGAACTCCTCGGTGGTGACCCGTGACGAGATGCGCAGCGCGTACGTGTCGCGGTCGTGCGGGAACCGCAGCTGCACGCCCGCGACGCGGGCCTGCGGCCTTGGTGGTCATGCCCGACACGATCGTGATCGGGAACTCCAGGCCCTTGGCGCCGTGGATGGTGAGGATGCGCACGGCGTCGTCGTCGGTCTCGGGCAGCACCGTCTCGACCACGCGTGCGCCCTCGCTGCCCTGGAGGTCGGCCCAGGCGAGGAAGTCGCGCACGCTGCCGCCCTCGGCGTCGGCGAAGGCCCGCGCCTGCTCCACCACGAAGCGCACCCGCCGCCACAGGTCGCGCGGCCGGCCGTGGGCGAACCCGACCTCGAGCACGCGTCGCTCGCGCACGATCCGGTCGAGCAGCTCGCTCGGCGACGACCAGTACCGGGCGTCGTGCCACTCGGCCAGCGCCCGCATCGCGTCGGCCACCGGGTGGTCGGGCGGGCAGCGACTCCGGGCAGCGGGCCGCTGGTGGTCCCACCGGCCGCCGTGCTCGACCCGGAACGTGTAGAGGTCGTCGTCGCCGCACCCGAAGATCGGCGAGCGCAGCGCGCTCACCAGCGCGAGCTCGTCGGTGGGGTCGTCGACCGCCTGGAGCACCACGAGCAGGTCGCGGATCTCGCGGGTGCTGTAGACGAGCGACGACGTCTCCGCCCGGTACGGGATGCCGGCGGCCTCGAGCGCGTCCTCGAGGTGGCCGAGCGACGTGCGCGCCGGCAGCAGGATGCAGAGATCGCCGAGGCGGCACGGTTCGACCAGCTCGGTGGTCGCGCCGTCGGCACCGGTGCTCCGTCGCACCACCGACCAGCCCTCGCGGCAGCGCGCGCCGCACGACCGCGGCGACGTCGGCGGCCTCGAGCTCGCGCAGGTCGTCGGCGCTGGTGGCCTCGGGGTCGGGCTCGGTGCCGAGCAGGGTGACCGCGGCGCCGATCGCGCACCGCGCTCGCGCACCGGCTCGAGCGCCACGTACTCGGGCTGCGACTCGGGCTCGGCGACGATGAGCTCGCGGAAGATCGCGTTGACCACGTCGATCACCGGCCGCGCGGTGCGGAAGTTGCGGGTGAGGTGGCGCGGCGACGCCCCGAACGCCGAGCGCGCCCGCAGGAACGCGGCGATGTCGGCGCGGCGGAAGCGGTAGATCGACTGCTTGGGGTCGCCCACGACGAAGAGGCGGCCGGGGTCGACCGGCAGCTCGTCCCAGCGGTGGGCGCGAGCGTCGGGCTCGCCCGACGCGATGAGCGCGGCGAGGTCGCACTGGATCGGGTCGGTGTCCTGGAACTCGTCGAGCAGGAGCCGGGTGTACCGGGCGCGCAGCCGTTGGCGCACCTCCCAGCCGTGCTCGGGATCGCGGAGCATCGCGCGCGCGAGCACCAGCAGGTCGTGGAACTCGAGCTCGCCGGCGGCGCGCCGGGCCGCGGCCTCCCGCAACGTGAACTGGGCCAGCTCCCACGCCAGGCGCCGGACGACGGCCTCCGACTCGGTCTGCGCCAGCTCGGTGACCGCCTCGCGGATCGCGCCGATCTCGGCCCGCACGTCGTCGGCGGAGCAGTCGGCGGGCCAGTTGGCCTTCTTGCCGTGCCTGATGTTGCCGGTGGGTGCACCTGCCGTGAGCATCCGCATCTGCTCGTACTCGTCGGGCGCCGCGAGCAGGGTGTCGTGCCAGGCGGCGAGGTCGACGACCTTGTCGAGCAGCTTGTCGTCGGGGTCGAGGCAGTGCACACCGCGCGTGCGCACCTGCGCCAGTGCGTCGAGGAGCGGTGCGAGTGCCGGCGCGAGCGGCGGAGGGTCGGGCTCGGCGTGCATGCGCTCGGCGACGAGGTCCCAGTTCGCGTTGCAGGCGAGGGCGAGCGTGCGCAGCACGGTGAGCGTGGTGTCGGCGTTGAGCGCGAGGAGCACCGTGCGCTCGAGCGCGGGGTCGTCGAGCAGCTCGTCGACGAAGCGGGTCCACCGCTCCTCGAACGCGAGCTGCGACGCGATGTCGTCGAGCACCTGCACGCGCGGCGGCAGCCCGGCCTCGACCGGGTGCTCGGCGAGGATGCGCTGCGCGAACGCGTGGAGGGTGGACACCGCCGCCGCGTCGAGCTCCTCGAGCGCGAGGGTCGCGCGCGACCGACGTGACGGGATCGCCGTCGTGTGCCAACGGTTCCAGGGTCCGGCGGATCCGGTCGCGCAGCTCGGCGGCGGCCTTCTCGGTGAAGGTCACCGCCGCGATCTCGCGCATGGGCACGTCGCGCTCGACGACCAGGGCCACGATCCGGTCGACCAGCGCCTTGGTCTTGCCCGAACCCGCGCCGGCCTCGACGAAGAGGGTCTCGTCGAGCGCGCCGACGATCGCCGCCCGCGTGGCGCGATCCTCGTCGAGGTCGTCGAAGCTCTGCTGGACGCCGTGCTCACGTCGCCGCTCCGCTGCCTGCGTTCGTGCCCGCGTCCGCGGCCGTCGTCGTCGGGCGTCGAGCACCTCGGGCTCGGCGAGGCCGACGTAGCCGCGCAGCTCGGGTGCCTCGCGCTTGCGCAGCCACTCGCGGTAGCGGTCGCGGGTGCCGCGGGCGTCGGGGTCGGTGTAGCTGCGCCAGCGGCGGCCCCAGGTGCTCGGCGGGTCGACCCGGCACGGGAACACGCCGCCGCCGATGCCGTCGGCGATCGCGCGCAGCACCTCGTCGACCCGGGCGTCGACCGCGTCGGTGAGCACGAGCTCCGCCCACCGGAACCCGCCGCGGGTGCTCACGTACCAGTACGCGGCGCCGACCGGGGTGTCGGGGGTGCCGAACGACGCGCGCGTGCCGCGTGCGCGTACACGGGCAGCTGCAGCATCGTGCCCGCCGGACGTGGGGTCGTCGCGGCTCGATGCGCTTGGGCCACCCGGTCTTGTAGTCGAGCACCCAGAGCGCGCCGCCGGCGGTGGTGTCGACGCGGTCGGCCGCGCCGCGGAACCGCAGCGACGCGACCGTCGGAGAGCGGGAGGTCGACGGCCGCGGCGCCGTCGGGGAACCCGAAGCGCAGCTCGGTGGCGATGGGGCGCATGCCGGTACTCGGCCCGGACGCCGGAGTCCTCGGTGAGGAAGCGGTCGAGCTCGGCGAGGATCCGCCGGCGGTCGCGGTGCCAGAAGAGCCGTCGACCGGTGCGGCCCTGCGCCTCGTACGCGGCGAACCTCGATTCGGCGAGCTCGTGCAGCCGGGCGCGATCCGCCGGCGGTCCAGGGCACCTCGGGCGCAGGCGCGCCCTCGGGCCGGGTGAGCACCTCGGCGAGGAACGTGTCGAGGATGTCGTGGACGAGGCTGCCCTTGTCGAGATGGCGTGACCTCGTAGCGCTCCTCGGGGAGCTCGGCGATCTCGACGCGCAAGCACGTAGTCGAGGAGGTACTCGTGCGGGTTGTACGCGTACTTCTCCAGGCGCGTGGGCGACACCACCACCTCGCCGTCGGTGATGCGCGGCACCGCGTGACCGGCGAGGTTGCCGTCGAAGCGGGTGAAGTCGTGGCCGGCACGGGCGACGACGGTCTCCACCCCGCGCGCCAACGCCACGTCGGCGCGTGCGAGATCGTGATCGTCGACCGCGCCACCGTCGCGTGCGTGGTCGAGCAGCGTGCGCAGCCGGTGCTCCTGCTCGGTGGCCGGGAACTCGACCCGCGCCAGCCCGGCGGCGAACGACGGCACCGGCACGTACCAGTCGCCGTGCACGCGCCCGAGGTCTTCCGGCATCCGTTCGACGGCGCCGTCGACGGCGCCGACGCACTCGGCCAGGAAGCGGGACGGCACCCGTTCGGTGGTGCGGCGCAGGTCGCCGCGGGGGAAGAGCAGCACCCGTTCGGGGGCGGTGGCGAGGGCGGCGAGCAGCCGGCGGTGGTCGTCGTCGACGCGGCTGGCCCGCAGGGCGAGCGCGCCGTCGGTGGCGCGCCGGTCGGCGTCGGGGAGCAGCGAGTCGTCGTGCACGCGGGTGGGGAAGAGGCCCTCGGCGAGTCCGCACACGAACACCCGGTCGAGGTCGAGACCGAGTCCCAGCGCGACGTGGCCCATCAGCAACCCGTCGCCGAAGCGCCCCACCCGTCCCAGGTCGGTGTCGAGCTCGAGCTCGAGCGTCCGGCGGAACACCTCGACCCCGGGCGCCGCCTCGACGGCGTCGAGACCCGCCAGGCGGGTGAGCGCGGCGTCGATCTTCTCGCCGGCCTGACGTTCGGCCTCGGGCCAGTCGGCCCGGCGCGCCTCGGGCGCGAGGTGGCGGCGCACCAGGTGCTCGGCCCAGTCGGCGAGCTCACGCCAGCTCGCGGCGGGGTCGACCCGCAGGTCGCTCACCAGCGTGGCCACGAACGCCTGGAGCTCGCGGGTGTCGGCGAGCTCGCGCTCGAGGCGATGAGGGCGGGGATCGCGGTCGGTGACCGCCCGCTCGGCCTCGAGCTCGCTCTCGAGGATCCGCGGCGTGCCGCTCGAGCCGCTGCTGCCAGTGCTCGGGGCCCCGGACGACCTCGGCGGTGCGGCTGATGCGCTCCCAGCTCGCGCTCGGCGCCAGCCGGCCGTCGCGGTGGACCGGTGTGGTGGCGAGGAGCCGCATCACGTCGTGGCGCTGGAAGTCGCGGTCGGGGAGCGCGAGCAGCCCGAGCAGCCCGCGCCCGAGCGCGCTGTCGGCCAGCGTGCGCACCGCCGCCCCGTTGTGGGGGATCCCGGCAGCCGCGAGCTGCTCGTGCACGAGGCGGGCGTACGGCTCGGGTGCGCCGTAGAGCACGGCCATGCGCTCGAGAGGGACACCGGAGCGCACCGCGTCGACGACGAGCCGCACGACCGCCCGCACCTCGTCGTCGGGATCGGACGCCGACACCACCCGCGTCGCCACCGGCGCGTCGACCGGCGCAGCGATGTCGGGGATCTCGAGCTCGAGGCGGGCGAGCGCGGTCCGCACCGGCGCGTCGGCGCGCGGGTCTCCACTCACGCCCGCGACGACGTGACCCGCACGCGTGCCGCGAGCACGCGCAGGAGCGCGGCCGCCGGTGTCGACAGCTCCTGCGGCAGGTGGACGACCACCGCACCGAGATCGTCGAGCAGCGGCACGCCGGCCGCGACCTCGATCGCGGCGGAGTCCATCAGATCGCGCTCGTCGTACCACGCTCCGGTGAGCGACGCGCGCGCCCGACGACTGATGCGCACGACGTCGGCCGCGCGTGGACCGGTGCGGGCGAGCGCGTCGAGCGCGGCATCGTCGAGGGTGGCGAGCTCGCGGTGGGCCGCCACCAGCGCGGCCTCGGTGGCGGGGTGCTGTGCCACCGGGCGGAAGCGGCCGGGGGCCTCGGCCAGCACCGCGCGCACCGCCGCCGCCAGCACGGGGGTGGACACCGGTCGCCGTTTCGCAGCCGCGAGTCGCGGCGCTCCGAGCAGCTCGGCGAGCCGGTAGACGGTGAGGAACGTCACCCCGGCGACGCCGTCGCCGCCCCCGGTCACGCGCCCGAGCGCACCGCTCCCCAGCAGGCGGCGCGCGGCCACACCCACGTAGTTGGTGGGCACCACCACCGTCACCGGGGCGAGCGGGTCACCCGCCTTCGCCGCCACCACCGCGGCGTGGAGCGCTCGCGATGCGTCGGGCCCGTAGGCAACCGGCACCAGCTCGATGGGCATCGCCCCGGATCGTACGACCGGCGTCGAGGTCGGGTTCCCGACCACCGCGGTCATGCCGACACCAGCGGTGGCGCCCGGGTGGCGGTGACGAGCTCGAGTCCGTCGGGGAGGTTGGGGTTGCCGACGAGGGCGAGGAGCCCGTGGGGGACGAGGAGCCGGTGGTGGGCGGGGCACACCGCGGCGAGGTTGGAGATCTGGTCGGACCCGTCCCAGCTCCTCGGGACCATGTGGTGCACTTCGAGCCCGCGTCGTCGACCACACCCCGGGACTCGACACCGCGCGTCGCGCAGCAGCACCGCGCGCCGCAGCTTGGGCGGCAGCGCCGAGGTGCGACGACCGAAGCCGATGACCGAGCCGTCGTCGTCGACGACGACCGGTTCGATCGACACGTTCGCCCGCATCTGTTCGAGCAAGCGTGTCGGAGATGGGGATCCCGGCGATCTCGGCGGGGCCGTGCAACGGCAGTGCGAACTGCAGGATCGGCTGCAGCGCCCACGACGGCTCGTGCTCGTGCTCAACGCGGCCGGCGGGTCACACAGCTGGAGCAGTGCATCGGCGGCGCGTTGCTCGAACGGTGCCCACGCCTGACCCTTGGGCGGTTTCATCTGCTCGGTCAGCTTCGTGATCGTCGCTTCGAACTCGGCGCCCATCACGTCGGGCAACTGGCCGCGCACCTGCAGGAACCCCTTGTCCTTCGTCCACCACATCCGCAGCGACCGCGCCGCGTGCCGCGCCCGCGAATCCTCCGCCGAAGGCTTCTCCACGTTCCGCACCAGCCGTGCGAGCTCGACCGGATCCACGTTCGGAGCCCGCACCGCCCACTCCCGATCCGACTCCTCGTCGGCGAGACGCACCACCGAGCTCAACTGCTCGTCCGAGAAGCCACCCTCGAACGCCACCCGACCGATCTCCGGCAACGCTTCCAACGCCCGCGCCGTCTCCACCTTGTCGCGCACGACCCGCGGCGGACTCTCCGTGCGCACCCACCGTCGGATCGATGCGACCACGCGTGTCGAGCACCCGCACGATCGCGAGCTCCTCGGTGTGGAGCTCACGCTGCGCGCAGATCACCTCGTGACGGCGCGCCTCCAACCAGCCGGTGGAGTGGGTGCTCAGCTCGTCGACCAGTGCGTCGAACATGCACCCATCACACCACGGGGGTGTGACACTCATCGCCGGGTCACGCGCCGGCGGTGACGGCCTTCAACTGCTCCAGCGACTCGTGCACGTAGTGCGAGAGACCCCGCCGACCCGACGCCTTGACCCAGCGATCGAAGGCGACCCGGAACACCGCGATGCCCGACTCCGCGGTGAGCGTCGCCACCGGCTCCTTCACCTTCCGGCGGCGCAGCGCCGCCGCGAGTGCGTCGGCCAGCGACGCCATCTTGATCAGCTCGCGCTCGCGCAGCTCGTCGTTGGCGGCGATCACCGCCTGCCGTTGCCGGGCCCGGTCCCGTCGCGGCTCCAGCACTGTGCCGGCGGCGTCGAGCCCGGCCGTGACCGCCTCCAGCGGAGACGCCGAGCCCGGCGCGCTCGTCACCCCGTCGACCATGGCCTCCAGGAGCGCGGCCGACCCCCCGAAGAGCACCTCGCGCTTGTCGGTGAAGTGGCGGTAGAAGGTGCGCTCGGTGAGTCCTGCACGCTCCGCGATCTCGGCCACGGTCGTGCGGTCGAACCCGCGCTCGACGTAGAGGTCGAGGGCGGCCTGCTCGAGGCGGCCGCGAGCGTCGGGTTCCCAGCGTGCGATGGGCTGACGCTAACCGATGGCAGTACCTGACATCACCGCACTATGATGACAGGATCTGACATCACTCCACACGAGGAGAGACCCCATGCGCGTCTTCGTCACCGGAGCTTCCGGATTCATCGGACGGGCGGTCGTCCCCGA
This sequence comes from uncultured Actinomycetes bacterium, assembly GCA_963755855.1. GTDB lineage: Bacteria > Actinomycetota > Acidimicrobiia > IMCC26256 > DASPTH01 > DASUAS01. The sequence goes on from CAVWLR010000002.1 coordinate 120,484, forward strand.
GCTCGTCGCTGCCGGTCACGACGTCGTCGGCCTGGCGCGCTCCGACGCCGCCGCTGCGACGATCGCCGCCGTCGGGGCCGAGGTGCGGCGGGGCGAGCTCCACGACCTCGACGTCCTCCGAGCCGGAGCCGACGACTCCGACGCGGTGATCCACCTCGCGTACATCCACGACTTCTCGCAGTACGACGAATCGGTGCGCGTGGACCAGGCCGCGATCGCGGCCCTCGGCGACGCGCTCGCCGGCACCGGTCGTCCGCTGCTCATCGCGTCAGGCGTGCTCGGCGTCGGTGAGGTGCTCACCGAGGACGAGGCACCGGACTCCGACCACCCGCGCGTCGAGGCGGCCGCCATGGCGCTCGCGTTTGCCGACCGCGACGTGCGCTCAGTGGTGGTGCGGTTCGCGCCGACGGTGCACGGCGAGGGTGACCACGGGTTCGTCGCCACGCTGATCGACGTCGCGCGCACCCAGGGAGTGTCCGGCTACGTCGCCGACGGCACCAACCGCTGGGCCGCGGTGCACCGCACGGATGCCGCGCGACCTCGTCCGCCTCGCGCTCGAGAGCGCGCCGCCGCGCTCGGTGGTGCACGCGGTCGGGGAGGAGGGCGTGCCCACCCGCACCATCGCCGAGGTGATCGGTCGCCACCTCGACGTCCCCGTCGCGTCGATCGCCCCGGACGACGCCGCCGCGCACTTCGGCTGGATCGGCGCCTTCTTCGGTGCGGATGCCGCTGCGTCCAACGTGCTCACGCGCGAGCGCTTCGACTGGACGCCGACCGGTCCGAGCCTGATCGAGGACCTCGACCAGGGCCACTACTTCGCCGGCTCCTGACGACACACCGAGGCCCCGACAGCGTGGGCGGTGGAGCTACGCCGGGTTCGAGTAGACGCGCGTCGGCGTGAGCAGCACCGCGGCGCGGCGTTCCTCGGCCATGGCGCGGTCGTAGACGTCCCAGTCGTCGTGGGTGCCGCCCGCAGCGCGGAACACGTCCTGCAGCAGCACCCGCAGCGCTTCCGCGTCGACACCGGGAGCAGCGTCGTCGGGCCCGATGATCTCGTCCGGCCCGATGATCTCGACCGTGCCCTCGACGGTCACCCACTGCCACCCCGCACGCGCGACGTCGTGGCGCGGGGTCACGTCGCAGGTTGTCGATCTTGCGGGTGGCGCCGCGCGCGACCAGGCCCACGACGTCGTGACCGAGCCGCGGGTGTGCGCAGCACGCCGGCGTTGACCACGCTCGACTGCACCGTGCCGTCGGCGCGGGCCGTGCTGAGCACGCACAGGCCGTGCTCGCGGGTCGACAGCGCGGCGAAGTCGGCGAGGTCGGTCACGCAGTGGGGACGGTGCGGGCCCGGGCGGCCGCGACGATGAGGTCCGCGCAGGTGTCGAGCTCCAACGCGGTGGAGTCGAGCACGAGGTGGTAGTGCCGCGAGTCGCGCGCGTCGCACTTGTAGAAGGCCTTCACGTAGGCCTCGCGGGCGCGGTCGGTCTCGGCAGCGAGCTTGCGGGCCTGCGCCTCGTCGACGCCCTCGAGCTGCGTCGCTCGCTTCAGCCGGGCCTCGAGGGGACCGTCGAGCCGCACGTGCAACGCGCCCGCGTGGTCGCGGAGCACGATCGCGGCGGCCCGGCCCGAGGATGACCCCGCCGTCGGTGTCGGCGATGCTGCTGCAGCACCCGTTCGGTCTGGTCGCGGAACGCCTGCTCGGGCTGGTCACCCAGGGATGCCCGGGTGGTCGTCGGGACGGCACCGAACTCGGTGTCGGGGACCGCCGCCGCCCGGGCGAGGCTGGCGAAGAGACGACCGAACCCGGACGTGCGCCGCTCGTCGTGGGCCATGACGTCGCTCATCGGGACCGCGAGGGCCTCCGCGACCGCAACCGGGATGGCGCGGTCGAGGAACTGCAGGTCGAGTTGCTCCGCGACCTGCGGTCCGACGACGCTCCCCCCGGCTCCGAACGACGCCGACAGCGTGACGATCCGTGCCATTGCCCCCAGTCTGTCACCAGGTCGCGGCGCGCGCGGCGCGAGACTCGCCCGATGGGCGTGCGGTCGTGGTTCTTGCGGACGCAGTCGGGCCGGGCCCGGGTGCTGACCGCCGCCGGGATCGGCGTCGTGGCCGCCGTCATCGTGGCGTGGTTCGTGGAGTGGCAGCTCACCGTGCTGGTGGCGTGGGACGTCACCGCCGCGCTCGTGGTGGGGGCGGTCTGGCTCTCGATCGGCACCTTCACCCCGGAGGAGACGGAGGAGTTCGCGACCAAGGAGGACGACACCCGAGCGGGCACGCACCTGCTGCTCCTGGGCGCCGCGCTCGTGAGCCTGGTGGGTGTGGTGCTGGCCTTCTTGAAGGGCAACGAGGGCAACCACCACCACGAGGTGCTGCTCGAGTCGTTCGGAGTGGTCACGATCGTGTGCTCGTGGCTGCTCGTGCACACCGTGTTCGCGCTCCGGTACGCGCACGTGTACTACACGGACCCCGAGGGCGGGATCGACTACAAGTCGAAGGGCGAGGAAGACCCCGACTACGTCGACTTCGCGTACACCGCGTTCACCGTGGGCATGACGTTCCAGGTGTCCGACACCGACATCACCCGGCGCGAGATGCGCCACCAGGTGCTCCGGCACGCGCTCATCTCGTTCGTGTTCGGCGCGGTGATCGTGGCGACCATGGTCAACGTGATCGCCAGCCTGCTGAACACCTGAGTGTCCAGCAGGCCGGCGCATCACGTCGTGCCCATGTCGGTTGCGTCGGGACTAGCCGAGGCCGTTCTTCTTGAGGAAGGCCGTCGCCACTGCGGACGGGTCTTCCTTGTTCTCGCTGATGTCGAGCGACATCTTGTTGTACGCCGCCGTGCTCAGCTTCGCCGAGACCTGGTTGAGGATCTTCAGCGTCGCGGGCGTGGCCTTGTCCTTCGAGATGAGGAACACCGGGTTGTCGGCGGGCTGGAGGCCCTTGTCGTCCTTGAGCAGCACCGCGTCCTTGGGGATCACGCTGCTGCCGGTGAAGAGCAGTCCGACGTCGATGTCGCCGTCCTCGAGCGCCTGGACCGTGATCGGACCACCGGCGTCGAGCTTCTTGACCTCGGAGAAGTTCAGGCCGTAGAGCTGCTGCGACGTGTCACCGAGGCAGAGGGGACGGTCCTCGCACTCGGCCGGACCACCGAAGGTGAGCTTCGAGGCGACCTTCTTCAGGTCGGACACGTTCTTCAGCTTGTACTTCTTCGCCGTGTCCTTCGACACGTAGAAGCCGTTGACGTCGACGGCCGGTGCCGGCTTGCTGGCCACGATGTCGGTGCCCTTGAGCTTGGCCTGGAGCGCCGCGTAGGTGGTGGCCGAGTCACCGGTCGGCGTGCCGCCGAGGTAGGTGAGCAGCGTGCCCTGGTAGTCGGCGTAGCCGTCGAGGTCACCGTTCTTCAGCGCCTCGTAGACGATCTCGGTGGCGCCGAGGTTCTCCTTGAAGCGAGATGTCGTAGCCCTTGTTCTCGAGGGCCTGGCCGTAGGCCTGCGACACCGCCTGCGCGCCGGCGAAGTCCTTGGACCCCACCGTGAGCGACTTGCTCTGGGCCGAGGCGACGCCGCCGGCCGTGACGCCCACCGCGAGGATGAGCAGGCCGGCCGTGAGCAGGGCCCACGAGCGGCGTCGGAAACGAGCCTGGATCATTCGGAACTTCCTCCGGTGAGTGCGTCGGGCGCCAAGAGCCACCCCCGACCGTGGCGCCGAAACTCTAGCGAACAGGTCGGGATTTGTTGCGTCGGGCGTCAGAGCGCCGGTTCGAGACCGGGCGGCACCGCGTCGGTCGCGAGGTTCCGCACCCTGATCTTCGACTCGGAGCGGATCCCGGGCGAGGTGATCGCGCGCTGCAGCAGCGCGAGCAGCAGCTCGAAGGCGATGGCGAGCAGCGCGACGAGGAGGCCGCCGGCGAACACCTTGGCGTTGTCGTTCACCGCGAAGCCGTCGACGATGTAACGGCCGAAGCCACCCGAGTCGACGTACGCGGCCAGCGTCGCGGTGGCGACCACCGCCACCGTCGCGGTGCGCACGCCCGCCATCACCAGCGGCACCGCGTTCGGCAGCTCGACCCGCCAGATCATCTCGCGACCGTTCATGCCCATCCCGCGCGCGGCCTCGCGGATCTCGTCGTCGACGCTCGCCATGCCCACGTACGCGTTCGCCAACATCGGTGGGACGGCGAGGGCGAACATGGCGATGAACGCGGGCACCGACTGCACCGGCGTGAGGATGCCGGTCGGGATCGCCGATGCCGACCCACTGCACGGCGAGGATGAGCAGCGCGAAGGCGGGGAGCGCGCGACCGATGTTGGCGATGTTCACCGCGATCGCGCCGCCGGTGCGCACGTGCCCGAGCAGGATGCCGATCGGCAGCGCGACCAGCGCGGCGACGAGCACCGACACGATCGTCAGCTGCACGTGCTGGCCGAGCAGGCGCGGGATCGACTCGTCGCCGTGCCACTGGTCGTGGTTGGTGAGGAAGTCGAAGACGTCGCCGAAGAAGTTCACGGGAGCACCGGCGGCCGGTACGCGGGCACGGGCTTCTGCTTGCGCTTCCCTGCGCGCGCCCAGGGAGTCGAGAGCCGCTGCGCGAGCACGAGGAGGACGTCGGCGACCACGGCGAGGGCGAGCGACAGCACGATGCCGACGGTGAGCGGCGTGCGGAAGTCGCGCTGCAGGCCGTCGTACATCAACGCGCCGAGGCCGCCCTGGCCGATCAGCGCGGTGATGGCGACGAGCCCGATCGTGGTGACGGTCGCGATGCGGATGCCGGCGATGATCGCGGGGAGCGCCAGGGGCAGCTCGACGCGCAGCAGCTGGCGACGGCGGGAGTACCCCATGCCGACGGCGGCGTCCTTCACGTCGGTGGGGACGCCGTCGAGGCCGATGACGGTGTTCCGCACCAGGATGAGCAGCGTGTACGCGGTGAGCGGGACGAGCGCGGTCGTGCGCGACAGCCCGCTGAGCGGGAGCAGCATGGCGAAGAGCGCCAGCGACGGGATGGTGTAGAGGACGCCGGTGATCGCGAGCACCGGGCCGTAGAGACGCCGGTAGCGCACGCTCAGCAGCGCGAGCGGGAGCGCGATCAGCAACCCGAAGAACACCGCGAGCACCGTGAGCTCGATGTGCTGCGTCAGCCGTTCCCGGATCTCGTCGGTGTGGTCCTGCACCCACGGCCAGTAGAGCCACTTCGGCCCGATGTCCTCCGCCAGCACGATGAGCGCCGTCATCGTCAGAGCGTAACGGCGAGAGCGTCGACGGGTATCGTCGCCCGATCACCTCTGACGCCGATGATCCGCCTCGACGCGATCAGCAAGCAGTACCCGAACGGCCAGGTCGCCGTGCGGGAGCTCACGCTCGACATCCCCGACGGCGAGATCTGCGTGCTCGTCGGCCCGTCGGGGTGCGGCAAGACCACCACGCTGAAGATGATCAACCGGCTCATCGAGCCCACGGCCGGACGCATCTTCCTCGACGGCCGCGACGTCACCCACGTCGACCCGGTCGAGCTGCGCCGTCACATCGGCTACGTCATCCAGCAGGTGGGCCTGTTCCCGCACCAGACCATCGCCACCAACATCGCCACCGTGCCGAAGCTCCTCGGCTGGGACGAAGGCACGCACCGAGGCCCGCGTCGAGCGAGCTGCTCGAGCTCGTCGGGCTCGATGCCGGCGAGTACCGCGACCGCGTATCCCGCGCAGCTCTCCGGGGGCCAGCGGCAGCGGGTCGGGGTGGCGCGCGCGCTCGCGGCCGATCCGCCCGTCCTCCTGATGGACGAGCCGTTCGGCGCCATCGACCCGGTGACGCGCGTCCGGCTGCAGGACGAGTTCCTGCGCCTCCAGGGCGAGGTGCAGAAGACCGTGGTGTTCGTGACCCACGACATCGACGAGGCGGTGAAGATGGGCGACCGCATCGCGATCCTCGACGTCGGCGGCGTGCTCGAGCAGTACGCGGCCCCGGCCGAGATCCTCGGGCGACCCGGCGTCCAACATGGTGCGCGACTTCGTCGGTCACGACCGCGCGCTCAAGCGCCTGCGCGTCACGCCCATCGAGGTCGAGTGCCTCGAGCACCCGCCCACCGTGCCGCCCGACGCGACGCTGGCCGACGCCCGCGCCGCGATCGCGAAGTGGGACGCCGGCTGGGTCGCGGTCGTCGACGCCGACGGCGGGCTGCGTGGCTACGTCGACGACGAGAAGGCGGCGGGCGAGGGCACGGTCGGCGATCGGCTGCAGCGGGTCGAGACGTGGGTGCCGGTCGAGCACGACCTCCAGGACGTGCTCTCCACCATGTTGCTCACCCGCGAGGGCTGGGTCTCGGTGCTCGACGGCGACCGCTTCGTCGGCGTGCTCACGCCCGAGGCCGTGTACCAGACCCTGCGCCGGTCGCTCGACCAGCCACCGACCGACAAGCCCGACCAGACCAGCAACCACGTCGCGGAGGACGACCGGTAACGTCGGGCGTCGAGACGGAGCGAGCGGACACGAGCGACAGGGAACGGATGGCGATGGACGTTGCGGACTCGCTGCTCGACCTGGTGGGCAACACCCCGCTGGTGCGGCTCGGTCGTGTCGGGCCGCGACCTCGAGTGCGACCTGCTCGCCAAGGTCGAGCTGGTCAACCCCGGCGGCAGCGTCAAGGACCGGGTCGCGGTGGCGATGATCGACGCCGCCGAGCGCGACGGACGGCTGCTCCCCGGGGGCACGATCGTCGAACCGACGTCGGGCAACACCGGTGCCGGGCTCGCGATCGTCGCCGCCCAGCGCGGCTACCGGTGCATCTTCGTGATGGCCGACAAGATGAGCGAGGAGAAGATCTCGCTGCTGCGCGCGTACGGCGCCGACGTCGTGGTGTGCCCCACCGCGGTCGCGCCCGAGGACCCGGCGTCGTACTACTCGGTCGCCGACCGCCTCACACGTGAGACGCCGGGCGCGTTCCGGCCCGACCAGTACTCCAACCCGGCCAACCCGGCCGAGCACGAGCGCTCCACCGGGCCCGAGATCTGGCGGCAGACCGAGGGCCGGGTCACGCACTTCGTCGCCGGCGTCGGCACCGGCGGCACCATCACCGGCGTGGCGCGTGCGCTCAAGGCGCAGAACCCGGGCGTGCAGATCGTGGCCGCCGACCCCGCAGGGCTCGGTGTACTCGGGCGGCAGCGGTCGTCCGTACCTGGTGGAGGGCGTGGGCGAGGACTTCTGGCCCACCACCTACGACCCTCGCTCGTCGACCGCATCGTGCCGGTCAGCGACGCCGAGTCGTTCGAGGCCGCTCGGCGCGTCACCCGCGAAGAGGGACTGCTCATCGGCGGCTCGTGCGGCACCGCGGTGCACGCGGCGCTGGTCGTCGGCGCCGAGCTCGGGCCCGACGCGGTCGTCGTCGTGCTGCTCCCCGACTCGGGTCGCAACTACCTCTCGAAGATCTTCGACGACGGCTGGATGACGCGCTACGGCTTCCTCCGTCACGAAGGACCGACGGCGGGCGACGTGCTCGCGGCGAAGGACGGCACGATCCCCGATCTCGTCGTCATCACCGCCGACACGCCCGACGCGCGTCGCGTTCGCGCGCATGCGCGAGCTCGGCGTGTCGCAGCTCGTCGTCGCCACCACCACCGACCTGCCGCTCGCGGCGTCGGAGGTGTCGGGCGCGGTGTCCGAGCTGCCGCTCATGGACAAGGCGTTCCGGGAGCCCGGCGTGCTCGACCGCCCGGTCGGCGACGTCATGGAACCCGCGCCGCCGATGCTCGGGATCGGCGAGACCGTGTCCGACGTCGTCGACCGCCTCGAGTCGAGCGCCGCGGTGCTCGTGCTCGACGGCGGTCACCCGGTCGGGGTGCTCACCCGCTCCGACGTGTTGGCCTTCCTCGCCGACCGGGCCCCGGCGTAACCCCACCCACCAGAGGAGCTCACCTTCCATGTCAGACGGCTTCGAGACGCGCGCGATCCACGACGGCCAGGCTCCCGACGCGGCGTCGGGCGCCGTCGTCACGCCGATCACGCTGTCGTCCACGTTCGTGCACGAGGAGGTCGGCAAGCACTCGGGCTACGAGTACTCGCGCTCCGGCAACCCCACGCGCCGCGCGTACGAGGAGTGCCTCGCGTCGCTCGAGGGCGCGGTGCACGGGTTCGCGTTCGCCAGCGGCATGGCCGCCGAGGACGCGGTGCTGCGCATGCTCGAACCCGGTCAGCGCGTGATCATCCCCGACGACGCGTACGGCGGCACCTTCCGCCTCGTGTCGAAGGTGCTCGGACCGGCCGGCATCGAGTGGACCGTCGCCGACCTCACCGACCTCGAAGCGCTCGAGCGCGACTGGCCCGAGGGCACGGCCCTGGTGTGGATCGAGACGCCGACCAACCCGACGCTCACGATCGTCGACATCCTCGCGGTGTGCGAGCTCGCGCACGACAACGGCGCGCGCGTCGTCGTCGACAACACGTTCGCCACGCCGTTCCTGCAGCGCCCGCTCGAGCTCGGCGCCGACGTCGTGGTGCACTCGGCGACCAAGTACCTCGGCGGGCACTCCGACGTCGTCGGCGGGTTCGCGGCCACGAACGATCCCGAGATCGCGGAGCGGCTCGGGTTCCTGCAGAACGCGATCGGTGCGGTGCCGAGCCCGTTCGACTGCTACCTCGTGCTCCGCGGGCTCAAGACGCTCGGGGTGCGCATGGAACGCCACTGCGCACAACGCGTCGGCGGTGGCCACGTTGCTCCTCGTGCACCCGGCCGTGTCACGGGTGCTGTACCCGGGGGTCGCCGGTGCACCCGGGGCACGACATCGCCCGGCGCCAGATGCGCGACTTCGGCGGCATGGTGAGCTTCCTCGCTGTTCGGCGGGGAGGAGACCGCGCTCGAGCTGGTCGACGCGCACCCGGCTGTTCACGCTGGCGGAGTCGCTCGGCGGCGTCGAGTCGCTGATCGAGCACCCCGCCCGCATGACCCACGCGTCGGCGGTCGACTCACCGCTCGCCGTCGACCCTGCGCTCATCCGGCTCTCGGTCGGCATCGAGACCACCGACGACCTGGTCGCCGACCTCCACCAGGCCCTCGACGCCGTCTCCTCCGGCTGACCACGGCGAACATCTCGACGCTGACCGTCACATGTCGACGCGAACCTCGAGATGCTCGTGGGCTCGGGGACGGAGGTTCGGCGTCAGGTGTCCAGGGCGCGACGGATGACGCGACCGAGCGGCTCCGACTCGACGAGGAAGCCGTCGTGGCCGGAGATGGTCTGCACGATCTCGACCGTCGACGACGTGGGGATGAGCTCGCCCAGCTCCTGCTGGAGCCGCACCGGGTAGAGCCAGTCGGACGACATCCCGGCGATGCTCACGTCGGCGGTGATGGTGCCGAGGGCGGCCGCGACGCCGCCGCGGTCGCGGCCGACGTCGTGGTGGTTCATCGCGCTCGACAGCACGAGGTAGCTGTTGGCGTCGAAGCGCCGCACCAGCTTCTCGGCGTGGTGGTCGAGGTACGACTCGACTGCGTACCGGCCGCCGACGAACGGTTCCTCGCCGGCTTGGTGGTCGCGACCGAAGCGTGCGGCCAGCTCGAGCTCGGTGCGGTAGCTGATGTGGCCGATGCCGCGCGCGATGGAGAGTCCCTCGTGCGGACCGTCGCCGGGCTCGGCGTCGTAGTAGTCGCCCCCGCGCCAGTTCGGATCGGCGCGGATGGCGCGCATCTGCACGTGGCACAGCGCGATCTCCTCCGCGGTGGCCTGCGCGCCGACGGAGATCACGACCGCGCGCGCGACGCGGTCGCGCTGGCCGACGGCCCACTCCAGCACGCGCATGCCGCCCATCGATCCGCCGACGACCGCGTGCCAGCGGTCGATGCCGAGCGCGTCGGCGAGCGCGACCTCGAGCGCGACCTGGTCGCGGATGGTGGTGACCGGGAAGCGCGATCCGTACGGACGACCGTCCGGCGCGTCGCGACGACGGCCCGGTCGTGCCCTGGCACCCGCCGAGCACGTTGGGGCACACCACGAAGAACCGGTCGGTGTCGATCGGGCAGCCGGGGCCGACGGTGCCGTCCCACCACCCGACGTCACCGTGCCCGGGGCCGGCGGGCCCGGCGGCGTGGCTGTCGCCGGTGAGCGCGTGCAGCACGAGCACGGCGTTCGACGCGTCGGGCGCGAGCGTGCCCCACGTCTCGTAGGCGACGGTCGACCGTCTCCAGCCGACCGCCGGCCTCCAGCTTCAGTCCGTCGGCGAAGGTGGACGAACTGCCGCCGGCCCGGGTCGTCGCCCGGCCGCCAGGCACCCGTGACCGGGAGCAGGTCCACCACGTCGTCGACGTCGCGTCAGCCCTTGGCGGCGCGGAAGCCCGCCTCGAGGTCGGCGAGGATGTCGTCGATCGACTCGATGCCCACCGAGAGGCGCACGAGGTCGGGCGTGACCCCGGTGGTGGCCTGCTCGTCGGCGACGAGCTGCTGGTGCGTGGTCGTGGCCGGGTGGATGGCCAGGCTGCGCACGTCGCCGACGTTGGCGAGGTGGCTGTGCAGCTCGAGCGAGTCGACGAACTTCTGGCCCGCTTCGAGACCGCCCTCGATGCCGAAGGCGACGATCGCGCCCTGGCCGCGCGGCAGGTACTTCTTCGCCCGCTCGTTCCACGGGCTCGACGCGAGGCCGGGGTACTTCACCCAGTTGACCTCGTCGCGCGCCTCGAGCCACTGCGCGACCGCGAGCGCGTTCTGCGCAGTGGCGCTCCATGCGCAGCGACAGCGTCTCGAGTCCCTGGATGAACAGGAACGAGTTGAGCGGGGCGATCGCCGGGCCGATGTCGCGCTGGTACTGCGAGCCGAGCCTTGAGGATGTACTGCGCCGGGACGCAGCGGCTCGGGGAGCTGCGAGAAGATCGCGCCGTGGTAGCTCGGGTCGGGCTCGGTGAAGCCCGGGAACCGACCGCTGCCGGCGTAGTCGAACTTGCCGCCGTCGACGATGATGCCGCCGATCGACGTGCCGTGGCCGCCGATGAACTTCGTGGCCGAGTGCACGACGATGTCGGCGCCGTGCTCGAGCGGGCGGACCAGGTAGGGCGACGCGAGCGTGCTGTCGATCACGAGCGGGATCTTGGCCTCGTGCGCGATCTGCGGCCACGCCCTCGAAGTCGAACACGTCACCCTTCGGGTTGCCGATGCTCTCGCCGTAGAACGCCTTGGTGTTCGGGCCGGATCGCCGCCCGCCACGCGTCGAGGTCGTCGGGGTCGTCGACGAAGCTGACCTCCATGCCGAGCTTCGGGAACGTGTAGTGGAGCTGGTTGTAGGTGCCGCCGTAGAGCGACGCCGACGACACGATGTGCCCGCCGTTCTCGGCCAGGTTGGCGAGCGCCACGAACTGCGCGGCCTGCCCGCTCGACGGTCGCGAGGGCGCCGACGCCACCCTCGAGCGCCGCCACCCGGTCCTCGAACGCGGCCTGCGTCGGGTTCATGATCCGCGTGTAGATGTTGCCGAGCTCCTCGAGCCCGAACAGCGCCGCCGCGTGGGCGGTGTCGCGGAAGACGTAGCTGGTGGTCTGGTAGATGGGGACGGCGCGGGCGCCGGTCGGCGGGATCGGGCGCCGTTCCTGCGTGGACCTGCTTGGTCTCGAAACCCCAGCTCTCGGACATGGGTCGACTCCTGTCGTCGTGGGCGAACCGACCCTAGGGCGCCAAACCCGACCAATCAACCAGGTTTTCGGCCGAGACGGAGCGAGCGGAGCGAGTGAGGGAGAAGACGGAGCGAGCGGAGCGAGTGAGGGAGAGGACGGACGGCGACGGAAGCGACGGAGTGGCTGCTGGGTAACGTTGCATGCGTGGCGCCGGTCGCGGAATCCTCGCCGACCGCTACGAGCTCGGGGTCCGGCTGGGTTCGGGCGGCATGGGCGACGTCTACCGCGCCCGCGACCGCCTGCTGGAGCGGGTCGTCGCGGTCAAGGTGCCGACGTCGACCGTCACCCCGGCCTCGGCGGAGCGGTTCAAGCGCGAAGCCCGGGCCGCGGCGCGCCTGAACCACCCCAACATCGTGGGGGTCTACGACTGGGGCGGGGGCACCGAGCCCTTCATCGTGATGGAGCTCGTCGAGGGCCGGAGCCTGCGGGCGGAGCTGCAGGCCCGGCACACGCTGCCGCCGGCCGAGGTCGCGGCGCTCGGGGCCCAGATCGCCGACGCCCTCGCCCACGCGCACCACCACGGTGTCGTGCACCGCGACGTGAAGCCGAGCAACGTGCTGCTCACCCCGGGCGGCAGCGTCAAGGTCACCGACTTCGGCATCGCGGTCGTCGGCGACCACCGAGGCGCTCACCGAACCCGGCGTGGTGCTCGGCACCGTCGGCTACCTCTCGCCCGAGCAGGTCGCGGGGCTGCCCGCCGACGCCCGCAGCGACGTCTACTCGCTCGGGGTCGTGCTCACCGAGCTGCTCACGGGTGAGCGCCCGACCGGCGGTGAGCCCGAGCCCACCACCGAGCTCGAGCGGGTGATCGCCCGGGCCCGCGCCGTCGACCCGAACGCCCGGCAGCAGGAGGCGGCCGAGCTGCGCGACGCGCTCCGAGAGGCCGCCACCGCCGGCGCCGGCGGCGTGACCGCCGCGGGTGTCGCCGGTGCAACGATTGCCGACCCGGGTGCGACGGTGGCCGATCGCCGCGCGAGCCGATCACGGCGTCGCCCGTCACCGCGAAGCCGGTCACCGTCACCGAGCACCCCGACACCGCGGCCACCGCGCGGGCGACCGGCCAGGCGGTCACCTCGGTGCTGCCGGCCTCGACCGCCGCCGCCACGGTGGTGACACCCCCACCGCGCACCGGGGTCACGGGTGGTGCACCCGGCGCGGCGCCCGGCACCAAGCGGCGGCGGTTCCGACGGGCGAAGACCACCTACCCCAAGGTCGCCCCGTCGCCCAAGCCGGTGAAGCCGCTGAAGCCACCCGAAGCCGTCGCGGCGCGCCCGCAAGGCCGCGGCTGCGGTCGGTGCCGCGGCGGTGGCCGGCGGCGGCGCGCCCGCGCCGCGCCGCCAGCGCACCTGGAAGCTGCGCCACTGGGTGGTGATCCTGGCCGCACCGCTGCTGCTGATCGGCGGCGGGATCGCTGCCTACGCCAAGCTCACCGAGGGCGGTCCGATGATCGCGGTCCCCGACGTGAAGGACCGCGACGTGTTCGCGGCCGATCGCGATCATGAAGCAGGCCGGGTTCACGCTCGAGGCGACGTCGCAGGACAGCCCGCGCCCGGGGGGCATCGTCCTCGCGCAGCGACCGACCACCGGTCACAAGCTCGAGGAGGGCTCGACGGTGAACGTGCGCGTGTCGAGCACCGAGGCCACCGTCCCCGACGTCACGACGCTCGACATCGGCGCGGCCAAGGTCAAGCTGGCCGGCTCCGGACTCGCCAACGTCACCGTCACCCCCGACTACCGCGACGACGTCGATCCGGGCACGGTCATGAGCACCACGCCGACGGCGTACCTGCGGGCGCGCAAGACGGAACCGCTCGAGGTGGTCGTCGCGGCCGACCCGCACGTGAAGGTGCCCGAACGTCGTGGGCCTCGACCAGGCCAGTGCCACCAGCCAGCTCCAGGCGCTGGGCCTCGACGTCACCGTGCAGACCGCGAGCAGCAACTCGCGACCAGCCGGGCAGGTGATCAAGACCAGCCCCGGCACCGACGAGACCGTCGTGCGCGGCGACACGATCACCCTGACCGTGTCGTCGGGCCGAAGCAGGTGAACGTGCCCATCGTGATCGGCTACGACCGCGACGACGCGGTCGGCGAGATCGAGGATCGCAACCTCGTGGCGAGCGTGGCCACGACGGTCGGTCACGAGCGACGACCAGGTCGACACCGTCATCGCCCAGACCCCTGCCGGGGGCCGGGCGGCCGAGGGGTCGACGGTGACCATCACCGTCGGGGTCAAGAAGAAGTAGCGTCGGACAGTTTCGCCTGGCTAATTAGCCATGCTAAGCTTGTTCGCATGACGCCCCGGACCGCCACTCCTCGCGTCGGCACCTCCCGCGTCGACGGCCAGACGCTCGACGTCATCGAGCTGGCATCGCAGCTGCGCCTGGCCGTGGCCCGCCTGACGCGGCGCATCCGCCAGGAGGCGGCCGCCACCGGTGAGGAGCTCACCACCTCCACCCAGAGCGCGCTGGCGAGCATCGAGCGGCTCGGTCCGATCACCCTCGGCGAGCTCGCGGCGGTGGAGCAGGTGCAGCCGCCGAGCATGACCCGCATCGTCGCGAGGCTGGAGGAGTGGGGCTACGCGACTCGCGTCGTCGACCCCGCCGACCGTCGCGTCGCGCGCGCGGCCATCACCGACGAGGGCCGCGTGCTCCTCGCGCGCAGCCGCACCCGGCGCGACGCCTACCTCGCGCGACGCATGGCCGAGTTCACCGACGCCGAGCGCGCGCTCCTCGCCCGCGCGCTCCCGCTGCTCGAGCGACTGCAGGACGACGCACCGTGAAGTCGTTGCGCGGCACCTTCCAGTCGATGCACGTGCGGAACTTCCGCCTGTTCTTCACCGGCCAGCTCATCTCGCAGGGCGGCACGTGGATGCAGACGATCGCGCTCAACTGGCTCGTCCTGCACCTGTCGCACAACAACGGCTTCCTCGTCGGGCTCGCCATCGCGCTGCAGTTCCTGCCCACACTGCTGTTCGGTGTGTGGGGCGGTGCGATCGCCGACCGCTTCGACAAGCGCAGGGTGCTGCTCTGCACGCAGGTCGCGATGGCCGTCGTGGCCGTGCTCCTGACCATCGTCGACGTCGCCGGCGTCGACCAGCTCTGGGTGCTCTACGTCCTGATCTTCGCCTACGGCATGGCGCTGGCGATCGACAACCCGACCCGCCAGTCGTTCGTGTCCGAGCTCGTGCCGCCGGCCGATCTCCCCAACGCGATCGGGCTCAGCAGCGCGATCTTCCAGCTCGCCCGCGTGCTCGGGCCCGCGCTGGCCGGGGTGCTCATCCTGGCGGGCGGCACCGAGCATCTGCTTCGGGCTGAACGCGGTGTCGTTCGTGTTCGTGATCATCGCGTTGCTGATGATGCGCACCGAGGAGCTGCACCGGTCGAAGCCGCTCGGCCGCGAGAAGGGCCAGCTGAAGGAAGGCCTCAACTACATCTGGCAGACGGCCGAGCTCCGGTGGATCCTCCTGCTGATGCTCGTGGTCGGCACCTTCGCCATCAACTCACCGGTCGTCCTGCCGCTGCTGGCCAAGATCACGTTCCACTCCGGGCCCGAGGTCTACAGCTGGATGTCGATCGCCATGGGCGCGGGTGCGATGTTCGGCGCGCTGTTCGCGGCGAACCGCTTCGACACCCACGGGCGGGTGCTGGTCAGCACGGGCATGGCGTTCGGCGTGGGCATCTGCGTGGCGTCGCTGGCCCCCTCGCTCGAGCTCTTCATCGCCATGCTCGTGATCGTCGGGGCCGGGCAGATCGCGTTCCTGTCGATCACCAACTCGTCGCTGCAGCTCATGGCCAACCCGACGATGCGCGGCCGCGTGATGGCCGTCTACACGATCACCCTGCTCGGCACGACGCCCATCGGCGGACCGCTCATCGGGTGGATCAGCGACCAGTTCGGTCCGCGGTGGGGCTTCGCGGTCGGCGGCATCGCCACCATCCTCGGCGTGCTCGTGTTCGGCACCGCGTTCGTACGGGCGCGCCGGGTCGCGAACGACGACGCGATGGATGCCGCCGGCATGGTGCGCGGGATCGACGGCGAGGCGATCCCCGCGTCGGTCAGTTGAGCGTGTGCCGACGCGGCTTCAGGTGAGGCGCGTGCTGCGGCAGGTCGTGCAGCCCGCCGGCGCGCAGCTCCGCGATCGCGGGCACCGGGTCGGGGTCGCCGAAGAGCTCGGCGTCGGTGTAGTCGGTGGCCCGCCCGGTGCCGTCGACCACCCACCACGACGCCTCGAGCGCGATGCCGTTGGGATCGGTGAAGTAGACGGACCGGATGAAGCCGTGGTCGACGACCTCGGTCACCTCGGAGCCCGCCGCCAGCAACCGCTTGCGCAGCGTCTCCAAGCGCGTGCTCGTCGGGCACGTCGAACGAGATGTGGTCGAGCTGGATGGCGCGGTCGCTCGGGCCGCCCGCAGGCTTGGCGAACGTCTCGGCCCCCTCGACCTCGAAGAACGCGACCGTGTTGCCACGGTCCATCTCGAAGAAGTAGTGGCGCATCGGGCCCGCCATCGTCGTCGCGGCCAGGCGCATCCCGAGCACGCCCACGTAGAAGCGGACGGTGGCATCCATGTCGGGCGTCACCGAGCGCGAGGTGGTTGATGCCTTGCCAGCGCGGCGCGTCGGGAAGGGCCGCGTCGGGAAGGGCCGCGTCGGGAAGGGCCGCGTCGGGGAGCGGGGGCAGCTGGTCGGCCATGGCATCAATCGTACGCGTCGACCGCGCAGGTACGGTCGGGCCGGTGCCGCTGCGGGGACTCGCCTTCGACGACGTCATGATCGTGATGGTCGTCGCGGTCGCGGTCCCGCTGCTCCTCGGTCTCGTGCCGTCGCTGCCCATCCCGTCCTCGGTGCTCGAGATCGCGGCCGGGATCGTCATCGGGCCTGCGCTCCTGAACTGGGTGGCCGACGACAAGGTCATCACCGTCTTCTCGCAGCTCGGGGTGGCGCTCCTGCTGTTCCTCGCCGGCCTCGAGCTCGACTTCGACAAGCTCCGCGGGCGCCCGTTGCGGCTGGGCCTCGTCGGCTTCGTCGCGTCGTTGGTCATCGGGTTCGGGCTGGCGGTGCCGCTGGGCAGCACCGACGTGATCATCGACCCGTTGCTGCTCGCGTCATCCTGTCGGCCACGTCGCTCGGGATCGTGGTTCCGGTGCTCAAGGACGCCGGGATCATGGACACGCACGCCGGGACGTTCGTGGTGGCGGCGTGCTCGGTGGCGGAGTTCGGCTCGATCGTGGCGCTGTCGATGTTCTTCTCACCGAGCGGTTCGACGGGTCTCGAGACGATCCTCAACCTCGGGGTGCTCGCGCTGCTCGTGGCGCTCATCGGCTACCTCGCGTCCCGGCAGGGTCGGTGGCACCGACGAGTCGACGAGGTGCGTCCGCCGTCTCCAGGACAGCAGTTCGCAGCTGCGCGTCCGCATCGCGATGCTCCTGATGATCACGTTGCTCGTGGTGAGCGAGGGCCTGGGGTTCGACGCCATCCTCGGCTCGTTCCTCGCCGGTGCGCTCCTGTCGGCGGTCACCGATCCCGCGCGCGAAGACGAATTCGGTCAGGTGCGTCACAAGCTCGAGGGCATCGGCTTCGGCTTCTTCGTGCCGATCTTCTTCGTGGCCACCGGGTTGTCGTTCCCGGTCGATCAGCTGTTCTCCGACTGGTCGACGGCGCTCCGCGTGCCGCTCTTCCTCGCCATGCTGCTCGTGGCGCGCGGGCTGCCCGTGCTCGTCCTGCGACGAACCCTCGACGCTGCGGAGCTGTTGCCGGCGGCGTTCCTGCAGGCGACGTCGTTGTCGTTCATCGTGGTCGCCACGCAGATCGGCGTCGAGCTGGGTGAGCTCAAACCGATCAACGCCGCTTCGCTCGTGGCCGCAGGGATGCTCTCGGTGCTGATCTTCCCCGCGCTCGCGCTGCGACTGCTCGACCGCAGTGAACCCGACGCCCCGGGCGGCACCGAACCCGACGAGCGCGCCGTCGAGGGGATGTGATCGGTCCCGTCGTGTCGCAGCCCGGTCCGGTTCGGCCCCCGCTCCGCGCGGGTATCCCTTGTGAACCGATCGAGCAAGGGAGCTCGCCATGGACATCTACGCATTCCGTGCGGACGTGTACGTCACGACACCGCCCGACCTCACCGGCTTCGACGTGGAGGCCACCGATGGTCACATCGGCAAGGTCGATGAAGCCACCATGTCCGGGAGTGCCACGTGTCTCGTCGTGGACACCGGCTTCTGGATCTTCGGGAAGAAGCGCATGCTCCCGGCTGGCGTCGTGCGCGCCATCGACGCCGACGAGAAGAAGGTCTTCGTCGCGATGACGAAGGACGAGATCAAGGGCGCCCCCGACTACGACGACGACCACCACAAGCGCGACGAACCCGGATACCACGAGGCCGTCGGTGGCTACTACGACCCGTGGGGTGGCACGCCACCGATGGAGGGCCTCTAGCGCTTCGCCGCTACGCGCAGCCGGCGGCGTCGAGCGTCGGTCGCGGATCCACCCGGCTTCCGTTCGGGCCGCCGAGGCGCACCTCGAAGTGCAGGTGGTTGAAGCCGTTGGCGTTACCGGTGTGGTTCACCGACTCGATCACGTCGCCGGCCTTCACCACCAGTGTCGTGTTCTCGAAGGACGGCGCGTACGGCGTGAGGTGCGTGTAGTAGTAGGTGTTGCCGTCGTCGGCCTTGAGGTACACCGAGTAACCGCCGACGTCGCCGGTGCTCCAGTACCAGAGCGTGCCGTTGCGCACCGCGTACACGGGGGTGCCCTCGGGCGCGGCGAGGTCGACGCCCGAGTGGGTGGGGGAGAACCCCTGGTTGTAGGTGAAGCCCACGACCGGGCAGTGCACGATCGAGGCCTGCGCCTGGCTCGCAGCGGGAGGCGCCGTCGGTGCCGGGGCCGCCGCCGGCTCGGCTGCGGGCAGGCACGCGGTGGCGCTGAGCGCGACCACGGCGACGGCGGCCGCGACCAGGAGCGAGCGCTTCACGCGCGCCGCGGCGCACGGGCGCGCAGAAGGAGCGGGGACTTCGGTCATACGAGAGGTGTCGGCATCCACGTGCCGACATTTGAGCCCCCGGCCTTCAACCGGGGATCAACCTCGGGCGTCGTCGGCGTCCTGGCCGGGCTGCCGCACCGCTCAGACGGTCAGTTCGGGCGGGTTCGGGTGGAGCTGTGCCCACTGTCGTGCGAGCGCGGCCAGATCCAGTCGCTCGATCGCGTCCGCCTGCCGCTCGGGCCCGCGCCCGGACTGCGTGCTCGGCGTCGCCACCGAGGGAGCGGAGCACCCACTGCCGCGCCACACCGCCAGCCGCGCGACCGCCGGGGATGTCCAGCACGGGGCGACGAGCGGGATCGAGGTAGAGGGACAGGGTCAGTGAACGGACCAGCCCACGATCGGGGACGGCGCCGACCTCGCGGAGGCGGTGCATCACGTACGACGCGAGGAGCTGCAGCTCGCGCACGCCGCGGCGCGACGTGGTGCTCAGCCTCAGCGCCACCGGGATCGATGCCAACCCCACCTTGATCGCCTTCGACGACGGGAGTGGCGTCTTGCTCGCGACCTTCCCCGACTTCGATGCGATGGCGATCGCTCGGCGCGCCATGGGCGTGGCGGCGGCGACGAAGGCGGCGAGGGTGGTGGCGGCGGGCGCCGCACCGACGCCGACCGGTCCTGCGGCCACGAGGTCCTCGAGCTCCTCGGCACTGCGCACGTCGAAGGGCTCGTCGAACACCCGGTCGAGCGCGCCGTCGATCACCGCGCGCACGCGTGCAGTGACGAGATCAGGCATCGGCCAACCCCCGGAACAACACGTCGAGGGCGCGGTCGAAGCGCGCGGCAGGATCGCTCATGAGCGGGTTGATACCCACCAGCTCCAGCATCACCAACCCGTGGATCGATCCCCACACCAGCTCGGCGATCTCACCCGGTGATCCGGTGAGCACGCCGGCGTCGGTGCAGCGCGCGACCTTGGCGACGAACCGGTCGAACGCCCGGTGCGCCAGGTCGTGGCTCGCGTCCGACGGCTCGAAGCCCGGCACCGCGCCGCCGAACATCACCATGTAGTGGGTGGCGTTGGCGAGGGCGGAGTCGCGGTAGCAGTTCGCGCCACGGCGGAGGTCGGCGAGCGGATCGTCGGTGGGCGGGGTGGTCTGCATCGCGTCCACGAGTCGTTCGAAGCCCTCGGCGTAGAGCTCGTCGACCACGCCGTCCTTGCCGCCGAAGCGGCTGTAGAGGCCCATGGTCGAGCAGCCGGCCGCGGTGGCGATGCGCCGGACGCTCAGCGCGCTGGCCCCTTCCTTGGAGAGCAGCTCGCTGGCGGCCTCGAGGATCCGCTGCCCCTGTTCGTCGCGAGTTCGTGCCATCGGTCCCAGTCTCTTCGATGTGGCGCTGTTCGATGTGGCGCTCTTCGCTGCGGTGCTCGTCGTGCGGCAGAGCTTGACACACGCAATAACGACGTTATAGCATCACGTCGATATCACAGCGTCATAACGCCGTGCCAGAGCAGGGAGTTCCCATGGCCGACACCGCGATCCTTCCCTCCGCACCGAGTCGCTCGGACGCATCCCGGGCTGCGACGGGCGCACCCGTCGTCGTCGACGACCGGGTGCACCGGCGCCGCTGGGCGACGCTGGCGATCCTCTGCGTGAGCCTGCTGGTGATCGTGATCGACAACACGATCGTCAACGTGGCGCTGCCGACCCTGGTGCGCGATCTCGGCACGAGCGTCAGCGACCTGCAGTGGGTGGTCGACGCGTACACGCTGGTGTTCGCCGGCCTGCTGCTCACCGCCGGCAGCCTCGGCGACCGCTTCGGGCGCAAGGGCGCGTTGACCATCGGGCTGGTGATCTTCGGTGGGGCGTCGGCCGCCGCCGCGTTCTCCGGCGGTGTCGGCGCGCTCATCGGAGCGCGGGCGGTCATGGGCATCGGTGCCGCGCTGGTCATGCCGGCGACGCTGTCGATCCTCACCAACGTCTTCACCGACACGCGCGAGCGCGCGCTCGCCATCGGCCTGTGGTCCGGCGTCGCCGGGATCGCGGTCGCCCTCGGTCCCGTCACCGGCGGCTTCCTGCTCGAGCACTTCTGGTGGGGCTCGGTGTTCATCGTGAACGTTCCGATCGTCATCGCCGCGATCGTCGCCGGTCACTTCCTCGTGCCGACGTCGCGCAACCCGACGCGCCCGAAGCTCGACCTCGTGGGCGCAGGCCTCTCGATCGTCGGACTCGGCGCGCTCGTCGCCGCCATCATCGAGGCGCCCAGCCACGGCTGGACCGATCCCCTGATCGTCGCCGGCTTCGCGGTCGCGGTGATCTCGTTGTGCACGTTCGTGTGGTGGGAGCGGCGCATCGACGAGCCCATGCTCGACGTCCGGTTCTTCGCC
The DNA here is from genome assembly GCA_963755855.1 of uncultured Actinomycetes bacterium. Taxonomy (GTDB): domain Bacteria; phylum Actinomycetota; class Acidimicrobiia; order IMCC26256; family DASPTH01; genus DASUAS01. The sequence continues at coordinate 141,491 of CAVWLR010000002.1, forward strand.
AACCCGCGCTTCACCGCCGCCAGCGTCAACGTCACGCTCCTGTTCTTCGCGCTGTTCGGCTTCATCTTCCTGGCGACGCAGTACCTGCAGTTCGTGCTCGGCTTCAGCGCGTTCGAGGCCGGGTTGCGCACGCTGCCGTTCGCGTTCGCGCTCATGGTCCTGGCTCCGCTGTCGTCGAAGGCGGTCCAGTGGTTCGGCACCAAGCGCGTCGTGGTGACGGGCATGCTGCTCTTCTCGTCGGGTCTCGTGGTCGCGTCGACGGCAACGGTGGGCTCGGGCTACCCGCGTGTCATGGTGGCCATGGTGCTGATGGGCGCGGGCATGGGCCTGTCGGTCGCGCCGGCGACGGAGTCGATCATGGGTGCGCTCCCGCTGCACCAGGCCGGCGTCGGATCGGCGGTCAACGACACCAGTCGTGAGGTCGGCGGTGCGCTCGGCGTCGCCATCGTCGGCAGTCTGCTGTCGTCGCTCTACGCCTCCGACCTCAACGCCAAGCTGCCGGCGAACGTGCCGGGCCAGGTGCGCGACGCCGCCGACCAGTCGGTCGGTGCCGCCCTCCAGGTGAGTGCCCAGCTCGGTCGGGCGGGCGCACCGCTCGCCGACGCCGCGCGCGAGTCGTTCGTCTACGCGATGTCGCGGGCGTCGCTCGTCACCGCCGCGGTGGCGCTGGTCGGTGCGCTCCTGGCCTGGCGGTTCCTCCCCGCCCGGGCCACCGAGCTGGAAGCGGTGGTCGAGCCCGAGCCGTCCCGGGCGACCTGACCTACTTCTTCTTCGTCTTCTTCTTCTTCTTCTTCTTCTTGTCCTTCTTCTTCTTGTCCTTCTTCTTCTTGTCCTTCTTCTTCTCGGCGGCGTCCTGCTCGGGCGTGGGCACCACCCGGAGCACGGCGTCGTCGGGCACCATGCCGACAAGATGCTGCACACGCTCGCGCAACGCGGTGATGTCACCCATGAGCTGGTCGAGCTGACGCTCGAGGTCCTCGGGCTCGAACAGCACGCGTCCGGGACCGGTGGGATCGGGTTCGACGGGCGCGAGCGACTCGAGCACGTCTTCCAAGCTCCTGCCCAGTCCCGCCTGCCGTTCCATCGAAATCACGGTAGGCGCGCGGCGCGCGCCGATCGTGTCACTGGACGCGCTTTCGCGGCGGATGATCGCGCAACGCTTCCTTCCACGCGCGAAACCGGTGGTGCGCGACGCCGTCGGGTCCGACGCCCTCGCCGTCGCCGGTCGGATGCAACCGAAATGTGTACTGCTGGTGCAGATCGTCCGCCGCGAGCGCGGCGTAGCGCGCGTCGCCCTTGGTCGCGGGTCCGGCGCGCCAGAGCAACCACGGGCCGATCCGTCGCTTGTACGCGACGAGGTCGTGACCGAGGTCGCTGCCGAGCTCGAGGAGCTCGGGTGGCGCCTCGACCCATGCGGTCGCAGGGATGGTCCGGTCGCGCTGCGGCGTCGCCGGGAGCTCGGTCGTGTGCACCGGAGTCGGGTCGACGGGACGATCCTCGGGCGCGGGCACACCCCATCATGACCCCTGCCCGGGCGCGGTCCCGCAGCGATCGGTACGTCGAGGGCCCGTGGACGGCGTCTGCTACACTCGTGTGATTCCGAGTGCGTGGTCGTTGTTGCCGCGCTCGGTCTTTTCGTAAGTGGGTCTGCGTCTCTCGCGCCTCGGTTCGTCCGGATCGGTGCTTTCGGGGTTCGTCAACCCTCCCGAAACCCGTATCTGCAGCACGAATCCACAGGAGACGCAAGAAGCCATGTCCAGCACCACCACGTTCGCCGATCTCGGCGTGCCCGCGGAGCTCGTCCGCACCCTCCACGCGCGCGGTCTCGACGACGCGTTCGACATCCAGGCCATGACCCTGCCCGACGGCCTCGCCGGCCGCGACCTCTGCGGTCGCGCCCCCACCGGCTCGGGCAAGACCATCGCGTTCGGCATCCCGCTCGTCGCCCGCGTCGGCAAGGCGCGCCCCAAGCACCCGCGTGCACTCGTGCTCGTGCCGACCCGTGAGCTCGCCGCTCAGGTGTGCGGTGAGCTCGAGTGGCTCGGCGGCGGCCGCAAGCTGCGGGTCGCGGCCGTCTACGGCGGCGCCGGGTTCGGCGCGCAGTTCAAGGCCCTGCGGCGAGGCGTCGACGTGCTCGTCGCCTGCCCGGGTCGCCTCACCGACCTGATCGAGCGCCGCGAGGTCCACCTCGACGAGGTCGAGATGGTCGTCGTCGACGAAGCCGACCGCATGGCCGACATGGGGTTCCTGCCTGCGGTCAAGGCGCTGCTCGACCAGACGCCCGAGACGCGCCAGACGCTGCTGTTCTCGGCCACGCTCGACGGCGCGGTCGACCAGCTCGTCCGTCGCTACCAGAACGACCCCTCGCGCCACCTGCTCCCCGAGACCGACCAGCTCGCGGCCACGCACCACTTCTGGGCGATCGACCGCGCCAAGCGCGTCGACCTCACCGCCGAGATCGTCGACGCCGCCGGCCCGACCATCGTGTTCTGCCGCACCAAGCACGGCGCCGACGCGTTGGCCAAGAAGCTCGAGCAGCGTGGCGTCCGCAGCGCGGCCATCCACGGCAACCGCTCGCAGGGTCAGCGCGAGCGCGCGCTCGCCGCGTTCTCCGACGGCAAGGTGGCTGCGCTCGTCGCCACCGACGTCGCCGCCCGCGGCATCCACGTCGACGCGGTCGCATGCGTGATCCACTTCGACCCGCCGGCCGACTTCAAGGACTACACGCACCGTTCCGGCCGCACCGCACGCGCCGGTGCCGAGGGCATCGTCGTGTCGCTGGTGTCGCCCGACCAGAAGGGCGTCAACGCGCGCTTCCAGCGCGAGCTCGGCCAGCGACCCGGCCTCGGTCGGCCCGACGTGCGCCACATGAGCGACCGCACGGCGGAAGACGCTTCCACCACCTCGCGCCGCTCCAAGTCCACCGCCGCGTCGGCAGCACCCACGTCGGCGACGCCGTCGCTGCCGACCGTGCACGCGACCACCCACACGACTTCCCACGCGATTGCCCAGGCGCCGACCACCGACGGGCGCCCGAGCGGCACCATCAAGTGGTTCGACGCCAAGAAGGGCTTCGGCTTCATCGAGCGCACGGAGGGTGGCACCGACGTGTTCGTGCACTTCTCCGAGATCGAGGGCGACGGGTACCGCCAGCTCGAAGAGGGCCAGCACGTGGAGTTCGACCTCGCACCGGGCCGCAAGGGCGAGCAGGCCCAGCGGGTCCGGGTCCTCGTCGCCAGCTGACCCGCGTACGCTGACGCCGTGGGCCGGCTGCGCGCGATCCTGCTCCTGCGGGGCGCGCTCGCTGTGTTCCTGTTCGTCGTCGGCGTCGTGTTGCTCACCACGGACAGCCTGCTCTTCGGAGCGATCGCGATCGCGGCCGCGCTCGTGAACGCGGGCTTGATCGTGGTGCTCGCTCGACGCGCGCGCAGCGCGGGGTGACGCGCACGCGATGACGAGGCGCGCGTGACGCGGCCGGCGTTGTTCGACGGGCGTGATCCCACGCGCGTCGTCAGTCGCCGGTGCGTCGCGTTGCTGGTCGACGCGATGCTGCTCGCCGTGATCCCCGTGCTCACGGTCACCGTCGTGGGGCACGCGACCCTGCGCAAGGGCGACTGCCCGGACCCGCTCCCGTCGGGCCGCGACTGCGTCGGGTTCAAGAACCAGGTCATGCTCGTGGACAAGGGGTCGTTCTTCCTCTTCTTCGGTCTGCTCCTGTTGCTCTACCTCGTGGTGTTCGTGGCGGTGCAGGGCGTCACCGGCACGTCGCCGGGCAAGGCGCTGGTCGGGATCCGGGTCGTCCGCGGCGACGGCACGGCACCCGGTACCTGGCGCTCGGCGGTGCGCGTGGTGGCCTGGCTCGTCGACGGCCTGGTGCTGCTGCTCCCCGTCGCGTTGTGGAGCGCCTGGATCAGCCCCGGCCACCGCCGCGTCGGCGACTGGATCGCCGGCACCTACGTGGTGCGCCAGCGGTTGCGCCCGGCGAAGGCAACGGCCGTCGGGAGTACCACTCTGAGTGGTTAAGCTCTCACTCGTGGCGGCAGATCTCGGGGCAGGGACGGGCGCGGGCGCAGCTTCGACGCGCGTCACGCTGGTCTGGAAGTGGTGCCGTTGGACCCGCTGGCCCCTCACCAGCACGATCGTCGCCATGGCTGCGCTCGTCGTGAGCTTCGACGTGCTGACCGCGTGGCAGAACGTGAACTTGGGCTCCCTCGGGGTGGTGCCGATCTCACCCACGCTCCCGCTGGAGCTGGCGTTGGTCGTCCTCCTCGGGTGGCGGAGGTTGGGGCTGGACCGGGCGAACCTCGAGGCGTGGCACGAGTTCCTCGCGGTCGCAGGCGCCGCGCTCCTGTTCGGCGTGATCCAGTACTCCCTCCACATCGGTGGATTCGCCGAGGCGTGCGGGTTGGTGCTGGCCGCGCTCGACGAGGAGATCGTGTACCGGCTCGCGGTGCTCATCCTCGTGGGCGCCGTCGTCGCCAAGCTGACGGGTCGCAACTGGCGCAACGCCGAGGACTGGGGTGTGGTCGCCGGGCTCGCGGCGATCTTCGCGTCGGGCGCGATCTTCACCGTCCTGCCCGGTCACGTGGCCCAGATCAGCGACACGTTGCACGCACTGCCGTTCGTGGCCCTGGGCATGGTGCTCGGCTACGCGATGCTGCGCACCGGCGCGCTGGTGCCCGCGGTCGTCGTGCACGCGCTGCTCAACATCGCCACCATCGCCGCGTTCAAGGGTGACCTCGAGCCGATCCTCCGCTCGACGCTCGCCGCCGCGCTGCTGGTCGCGTTGATCCTCGGCACGGTCGTCGCCGGACGCCGACTCGGCCTCTACCGGCTGGTGCCGGTGGTCGAGCGCATCCCCGCCGACGCGTAGCGTCGCGCGCGTGCTCTTCACCGGTCCCACTCCCGCGTCCGACGCCACGCTGCGGGCGATGAAGATGGTGGCCACCGCGTCCGGCGCTCACCCGCTGACCGATCCCGACCGCGTCGCGCTCACCGCGGCCCACACCGTCGTCTTCGGTGGCGCGGGGACGCTCGATCCCGACGCCCTGCCCGACATCACCGGCGCCGAGCTGGCGGCGGCGGTCGCCGGCGCCGATCGCGACCACGCGGCGGCGTTCCTCGCGGTGATGGCCACCGTCGACGGTGTCGTCGACGCCGACCGCATCCGCACCGCGACCGAGTTCGCCGACGCGATGGCGCTCGACGAGCCCTACCTCCGTGACCTCGACGAGCTCGCCCAGCGCACGTTCGCCGAGGTGCGCGCCGACGTCGCACGGCACAACGTGCGCAGCTTCACCGGCGTCGAGCTCGACGAGAGCATCGACGAGTGGCTCGGCGTGTACCGCGAGCACCCCGACCCGGAGCTGCACGCACGCTTCGACGCGTTGGGCACCACGCGAAAGGGCACGTTCGGGCGCACGTTCGCCGACTTCTACGCCGCCAACGGGTTCGTGTTCCCAGGCGTGCCCGAGTCGGCCAACCAGCAGTTCGTGGTGCCCCGACTGGTACCAGCCCAGCGCATGAGACGCGCATGACCACCGACCCCGGCCCGGAGCTGCGCGTCACCGGGCTCGATCACGTCGTGCTCAACGTCGCCGACGTCGAGCGGAGCCTCGCGTTCTACTGCGACGAGCTGGGGCTCGCACCCGAGCGGGTGGAGGAGTGGCGGCGGGGCGAGATCCTGTTCCCCTCGGTGCGCATCGACTCCGACACGATCATCGATCTGCTCGCGGCACCGCGCACCGGCGAGAACGCCGATCACCTGTGCCTGGTCGTCGCACCGACCGACCTCGCGGCGCTGAAGGCGTCGGGGCGATTCGAGGTCGTCGACGGTCCCGCGACGCGCTTCGGCGCCCGCGGCAACGGCACGTCGCTCTACGTGCGCGATCCCGACGGGAACACCGTCGAGCTGCGCCACTACTGAGGTACGGTGCGACCCATGCTTGACGTGGGAGACGTGGTCGACGACTTCGAACTGCCCGACGAGACGGGGACGCCGCGCAAGCTGAGCGACCTGCTCGCCGACGGGCCCGTGGTGCTGTTCTTCTACCCGGCGGCGATGACGCCCGGGTGCACGAAGGAGAGCTGCCACTTCCGCGACCTCGCGTCCGAGTTCGCGGCTGCGGGCGGCCAGCGCGTCGGCATCAGCTTCGATGCGGTCGACAAGCAGCACCAGTTCTCCGAGAAGCACGGGTTCGACTACCCGTTGCTCTCCGACACCGACGGCACGGTCGCCCAGATGATGGGTGTCGCCCGCAAGAAGACCGCGAAGCGCGTGACCTTCGTGATCGGCCAGGACCGCAAGGTGGTCGAGGTGGTCAAGAGCGAGATCCGCATGAACGTCCATGCGGACCGCGCCCTCGACGCGCTCAAGCAGCTCCAGACAGAGCTAGTCGCTCGTCTCTCCTCGATCACGACGACGTCTTCCTCGATGGCGACGAGCTCGCCGTCGTCGTCGGCGACCGAGAGCACCTCGTCGATCACGATGGTGCCGTCCGGGCTCTCGACCGCGATGGTCTCGTCGGTGGCGAGCACGTTGCCGTCCTCGTCGACGAGCGCCTTGAGGTCGTCGACGACGACGGTGCCGTCCTCGTCGACCGCGGTGGTGACCACCTCGATCTCTTCGATGCCGGTGTCGTCGGCGGTGTCGTCGGTGGTGTCGTCGGGCACGTTGGCTCCTCGTCCTCGGTATGGGGAGCCCGTAGTGTTCCACACCGTGGCGGTCCAACTTCCCGGCTTCACCGAGTCGACGTTCACACACGACGGGATCACTCGACCGGTGTACGCGGGTGGGACCGGCCCGGCGGTCATCGTGATCCACGAGATCCCCGGCTTGCACCCGGAGGTCATCGCGTTCGCGCAGCGCGTCGTCGACGCCGGGTTCAGCGTGCGGATGCCGTCGCTGTTCGGCACGCCCGGCCGTGAGGTGAGCCCCAGCGTACGTGATCGAGCGCGTTGACCAGGCGTGTGCGTGGCCAAGGAGTTCACCGACGTTCGCGCTCGACCGCACGAGCCCGGTGATCGGGTGGCTGCGACGCCTCGCCGCCGAGGCGCACGAGGAGTGCGGCGGCCCCGGCGTCGGCGCGGTCGGCATGTGCTTCACCGGTGGGTTCGCGCTCGGGATGATGGTCGACGACGTGATGCTGGCGCCGGTGCTCAGCCAGCCGTCGTTGCCGTTCCCCGTCTCGGCGTCGCGCCGTCGCTCGGTCGGCATCAGCGACGCCGACCTCGCCCGGGTCAAGGAGCGGGCGGCCGGTGGTGCCTGCCTGCTCGGGCTGCGCTTCACCGACGACCGCGCCGTCCCCGAGGCCCGCTTCGACACCCTGCGCCGGGAGCTGGGCGACGCGTTCATCGCGGTCGAGATCGACTCGTCGAAGGGCAACCCGCACGGGATCCCGCGCACCGCGCACTCGGTGCTCACCCTGCACCTCGTCGACGAGCCCGGCCACCCCACCCGGGAGGCCCTCGACCGCGTCCTCGCGTTCTTCGCCGAGCGTCTCACGCCGCCCGCGGCGTAGCGCCGATGGCGGAGTCGAGCCACCAGGTCTCCTCCTACACGCTCGAGCGGATGGGCGTGTGGGTCGAGCTGTTCTACGACCTCGTCTTCGTCGCCGCCATCCTGGTGTTCAGCTCGGCGGTGTCGCACCTCCACGACGCCGGCCGCATCACGTGGGTGGTCGCCGTGTTCTGCGCGGTCTGGTGGATCTGGCTCTCCACCACGATGTTCACGAACCGCTTCCACGTGGCCGACGTCGTGCACCGCACGCTCGTCCTCGCGCAGATGATCATGGTCGCGCTCGATCGCGATGGAAGCGCGCGCCGGCGTCGCCGACGACGAGGTCCTGCTGCTCTGCACCTACGCCGCGTTGGTGGCGACGATCGCGCTCATGTACTGGCGTGCGGCGTACGCACGCGGTCCGCACGCGGCGTTCGCCCGCCACCTCGCGATCGATCCACGCCGTGTCGCGCGCTGTGCTTCGTCGCCGCCGCGCTGCTGCCGGAGCCGGGCCGCATCGCCGGTGCCGCAATCGGGATGACGGTGATGATCGCACCGGCGGCGTGGCGATCGATCCGTCTGGTCGACTTCCCGCCGATCGACGAGGAGCACCTCGTCGAGCGGCTCGGCGCGTTCACGATCATCGTGTGCGGCGAGGCGTTCGTGAAGGTCGCGATCGCGGTGAGCGACAGCAAGATCGACGGCATCGACGTCGTCGCGCTCGACGTTCCAGTTCATCCTCACGTTCGCCCTCTGGGCGTCGTACTTCGAGGACATCCCGTTCGCGGGGATCGACCAGAAGCGCTTCGCGCCCTGGGTCTCGTTCCATCTGGTCATGCAGCTCGGGATCGCAGGCACCGCCATCGGGGTGTCGAAGCTGGTGGCAACCGACTTCTTCGACCACCTCCCGGCCGAGGACATCCTCGAGATCATGGCCACGCTCTGCCTGGTGTACATCGGTCTGGCCGGCATCGGGTTCGCCACGCGCCGTCGACCGCGGAGACCCCTGCTCTTCCTGCGACTCGGCACCGCGTTGGTGGTCGCGATCATCGGCTTCGTCGCGTGGCAGGCGCCCTGGTTCGAGCTGCTCGAGGGGGTGGCGATGCTCACCGTCGCCGCGCTCGCGCACGCCGTCCTCGTCGCGAGGCTGCGGTCCCGGACCGAGCTGGTGCTCAGCCTCCTGATCCGACCCGACCGACGGTAGGGTCCCCGGCATGCCGTACTCCGTGGTCCGCTTCAACTGCATCCAACCCGGGCTCGACCCCACCGAGATGGCCGCGCGCTACCAGGCGTTCGTCGACATGGCGGGCTACGCCGACGAGCACGGGCTGCAGGCGATCTCGCTCGAGGAGCACCACGGTGCCGACAACGGGTGGAGCCCGTCGCCGCTCGTGATGGCCGGCCTCGTGTTCGGCCGCACGAAGACGGATCATGGCGACGCTCAACGCCCTGCTCGCTCCACTGCACGACCCGCTCCGGCTCGCCGAGGACATCGCGGTCCTCGACCTCGCGAGCGGCGGTCGGTTCGTCGTCACCGCCGGCATCGGATACCGCGAGAGCGAGTACGAGGCGCACGGCAAGGACTGGAAGGGTCGCGGCGCGCTGCAGGACGAGGCGATCGACACCATGCTCAAGGCGTGGACCGGAGAGCCGTTCGAGTACCGCGGCACCACCGTCCGGGTCACGCCCCGCCCGTTCACCCAGCCCCACCCCACGCTGATGCTCGGCGGCTCGAGCAAGGTCGCGGTGCGCCGCGCCGCTCGCTTCGGCCTCCCGTACCTCCCGCCGGCGAACCTGCCCGAGCTCGAGGCCTACTACTACGAGCAGTGCGCCGAGTTCGGCACCCAGGGCTTCTGCGCCATGCCGCCCGAGCACACCGCGATGACGTTCGTCGCCGAGGACCCCGAGCGGGTCTGGCGCGACCTCGGCCAGCACTTCTTCGAGGAGTCGTCGACGTACGCGGGCTGGCAGCCGCCGGGGCAGACGTCGTCCGTGCACTCGCACGCGTCGAGCGTCGAGGAGCTGCGGGCCGAGGGCATCTACGAGGTGGTCACGCCCGCCGAGCTCGTCGACCGCCTGAAGGATGCCGGCCCGAGCGCGACGTGCGCGCTGCACCCGCTCGTCGGCGGCATGCCGATCGAAGAGGGCTGGGGCTCGCTGCGTCTCTACGTCGAAGAGGTGCTGCCCGCACTCGGGTGAGCAGCTGATCGATCTGCACGACCGGGCCACCAGCGGGGAGCGACATGGCCAGTCCGACGGTAGGAACGAATCGAGGCGCGGCGGGCGCGGCGGCGAAGGCCGTCCTCGTGACGCTGGCCGCGGCGCAGTTCGTGATGATCCTCGACTCGTCGGTCATGAACGTGTCGATCGCGACCGTCGCCAAGGACCTCGGCACCACCGTCACCGGGATCCAGACCGCGATCACGATGTACACGCTGGTGATGGCGTCGCTGATGATCACCGGCGGGAAGATGGGCGCGATCCTCGGTCGCAAGCGGGCGTTCACCATCGGCTGCGTGATCTACGCGTGCGGATCGCTGACGACCGCGGTGTCGCCGAACCTGCCGGTCCTGCTCTTCGGCTGGTCGTTCCTCGAAGGAGTGGGCGCGGCGTTGGTGATGCCCGCGATCGTGGCGCTGGTGGCGTCGAACTTCGTGAAGTCGGAGCGGCCACGCGCCGTACGGCATCGTCACCGCCGGCGGCGCGATCGCGGTGGCGCTCGGTCCGCTGATCGGCGGCCTGTTCACCACGTACTGGTCGTGGCGCTACGTCTTCGTCGGCGAGGTGCTCATCATCGGCGTCGTGCTGCTCCTCAACCGGCGCACCGCCGACACGCCGAAGGAGGAGGGAGCGCGCCTCGACCTCGTCGGGACCGCGCTCTCGGCCCTCGGCCTCGGCCTGATCGTCTACGGGGTCCTGCGCGCCGGGAGCTGGGGCTTCGTGCGCCCGAAGCCCGACGCGCCGACGTGGCTCGGGCTCTCCCCGGTGATCTGGTTGCTCCTCGGCGGCGGTGTGGTGCTCCTGCTGTTCCTCGACTGGGAGAAGCACCGGCGCGACTCCGGCCAGGCGGCGTTGCTCGATCCCGCCATCCTCCGGGTCCGGCTGCTCCGCACCGGGCTCGGCGCGTTCTTCTTCCAGTACCTGCTCCAGGCCGGTCTGTTCTTCGCGGTGCCGCTGTTCCTGTCGATCGCGCTCGGGCTCTCGGCCATCGACACCGGGCTGCGCATCATGCCGCTGTCGATCACGCTGGTGATCGCGGCCGTCGGCATCCCCAAGCTCTTCCCGAAGGTGTCGCCCCGGCTCGTCACCCGCTTCGGGTTCCTCATGCTGTTCCTCGGCCTCGTCGTGTTCGTCGCGGCGCTCGACGAGGGCGCCGGGGCCGAGATCACGCTCTGGCCCATGCTCCTCGCCGGACTCGGCATCGGTGCGCTGGCGTCGCAGCTCGGCGCGGTGACGGTCTCCGCGCTCCCCGACGAGCTGAGCGGAGAGGTCGGCGGGCTCCAGAACACGTTCTCCAACCTCGGGCATCTCGCTCGGCACCGCGCTCTCGGGTGCGATCCTGATGTCCGCGCTCACCGCGTCGTTCTTCACCGGGCTCGCCGGCAACCCGGCGGTGCCGAACGACCTCACGTCGAAGGCGCAGACCGAGCTCACCAGCGGCGTGCCCTTCATCTCCGACGCCGACCTCACGAAGGCGCTCGACGACGCCGGCGTCGCGCCGAAGACCGTCACCGCCGTGGTCGACGAGAACGCCCAGTCCCGCATCGCCGCGCTGCGCGTGACGTTGGCGGTGCTCGCCGTGCTCGCGTTGCTCGCGCTGTTCCTCTGTCGCAGCATCCCGACGTCCCCGGTGGGGTCCGAAGCGGAGGCGGCGTCACCGTCGACGGAGTAGTGCGCCACCTCGACCAGTCCTCGCTCGTGCTGTGCAGCGGCACCGTGCGCGACGCGTCGCTGGTCGACACGGTGCGCGCAGCCGCGGCGGCGGGGTTCGACGGCGTGTCGCTCTACCACCGCGAGTACGTCGCGGCTCGTGACGCGGGCTGGACCGATGCGGCGATCGTGGCGCTCCTCGACGGCGAGGGCGTCGCGCTCGCCGAGCTCGACGGCACGATGCGCTGGCTGCCCGGCGACCGTCGCGGCCCGGCGTTCGAGGAGTTCGTCGACGTCGCCGCCGGGCTGGGCGCGCGTTCGATCACCGTGATCGAGACCGAGGGCCGGGGGGTCGGCAGCGATCTCCCGCTCGACGTGGTGGGGGAGCGCTTCGCTGCGGTGTGCGATCGGGCTGCGCCGGCGGGGTTGCTCGCGCACGTCGAGTACTTCCCGACCTCGGGCGTGCCCGACTCGTCGACCGCCGCCGCGGTCGTGCGCGCCGCGAACCGCGACAACGGAGGCGTGCTGTGCGACCTCTGGCACCACGTGCGCGGCCCCGATGCGGGTGCGCCCGCGTTCGGCGACGCGCCGCTGCTCGGCGTGCAGGTGAGCGACGTCGCCAGCGTCGCGGCCGACGACCTCGGGTTCGAGATGATGCACGGTCGTCTGCTCCCCGGCACGGGGGTCGCCGACCTCACCGGCCTGTTGCACGCGCTGCGCGCGGCGGGATGCGCGGCGCCGATCGAGGTCGAGGTCTACTCCGACGACCTGGCCGCTCGTGACCCGGTCGACGCCGCCCGCCTCACCCACGTTGCGTTCACCGCAGTGCTCGAACGCGCTGGCCTCCGATGACCAGTCACCCTGCCAAAAGGTGGCGATCCGTTTCAGATCTGGAAGAGGCCGCTGCCTGTTGGCAGGAACCGATCCGCTCAGGTGTCGCTGGTCATCGGCGCCAGGCCGTGGAACGGGCTGCCCGCGGCCTGCCACTCCGCGAACAGCTCCATGAACTCGGGCCCGAACGGATCGCTCACCGAGCAGGGGCATGGCGGCGCGGCGCACGGTGAAGTCCATCGGCGCGAGCTCGCCGGCGCGTTCGAGGTGGCGACGGGCGGTGGTGTCGTCGCCGCGCCGCCGAGCCTCGACGCCCACGCGGAAGTGCAGGCGCGCCCGCACCTCGTCGTCGGAGAGGTCGGGCACCGCGACGCGGGCCTCGTCCTCGCTGATCGTGGCGGCGCCGTCGCGCACCCAGGCGCGCACCGCGTCGAGGTGCGGTGCCGACTCCACGCCGGTGAACTCCTTGAACGCGTCGTTGGAGAAGGCGACGCTGTTGGGCCGCACGATGTTGTCGTCCTCGTCGATCCACACCACCGCGGGCACGTTGCTGATCGCGTAGACCTCGGTGAGCACGTGCTGCGGGATCGATGAGCACCGGCATGGTGGTGACGTCGTCGGTCCACGGCCGCACGTCGTCGGGTGACTCGTCGATCGCCACCGCGATCACGGTGAAGTTCTCGTCGCCGAGCTCGTCCTGCAGCGCCTGCCATCCGGGTAGGTCGTACCGGCACCCGCACCACGACGAGAACGCGTGCAGCAGCCGCTTCTTGCCCCGCCAGTCGGAGAGCGAGTGCGCGTCGCCGTCGAGGTCGCGGAGCGTCACGTCGGGCGCGGTGAGCGACTCGAGCGCGGCCCGGCGTTGCTCGCGGTCGAGCGCGACCGCGACGATCCCGGCGTCCGGTGTCGACGACGGTCGGACGACCGAGCGCGTCGGCGACCGCGACGAGATCGAGCCGGTCGCCGACGAACAGCGCGGCGCGATCCTGCACCGGCACGCACGTGTCGGCACGACACAGGCCCTCGGGCTTCAACGTCCAGCCGAGCGCGCTGGGGCAGCACGTCGACGTCGAGCAGGATGCGCCCGTCGACGACGTCGGCCGTCGATCTCGGTCGTCTCGTCGCCCACGATCGTCACGGTCGTCGAGGTGCTCATCCGGGCGAGGCTAGACCCGTCCCCGGGACGCGCTCCCGTAGCATCCGCCGATGGACGCGAGCGAGTTCCTCGGGCTGCGCGCCACGCACAACCCGGTGCGGTGGTACCTCGACGTCGTGCCCGGGATCTGCACCGACGACCAGTTCCTCTTCGGCGGGCTGCGGCCTGGGCGCGGCCATCGAGGCGCTCGAGCGCACGACCGGCCGTCCCGTGGTGTGGGCGTCGGCGCAGTACCTGTCGTTCGCGCACCCGCCCGAGATCGTCGACATCGACGTGACCGTCGCGCGCTCCGGCCACCAGACCACCCAGGCACGGGCGGTCGCGCACGTGGGTGACCGCGAGATCCTCACCGTCAACGCCGCGCTCGGAGAGCGCGACCGCGGCTACGACGGGCAGTGGGCGCGGTTCCCCGACGTGCCGATGCCCGACGACAGCCCGCTCCGTCAGCGCATCTCCCGCGTCGACGACTCGCTCGCGCAGCGGCTGGAGATGCGGCTCGCGCTCGGCCGCGACCTCGCCGCCCTCGACGGCGCGCCGCGACGACGGTCACAGCGCGCTCTGGGCGCGCTTCCCTGCAGGTCTCGACGTGTCGGCGGCGTCACTCGCGATCCTCGGCGACTACGTGCCCTTCGGTGTCGCACAGGCGCTCGGTCAGTTCGTGACCGGCAGCAGCCTCGACAACACGCTCCGCGTGTGCACGCTCGTGCCCACCGAGTGGGTGCTGATCGACGTCAGGGTGCACGCCATCGCGCACGGGTTCGGTCACGGTCGGGTCGAGCTGTGGGCCGAGGACGGCACGTTGCTCGCCACCGCCAGCCAGTCGTGCGTCGTGCGCCCGCGCACGCCGCGTACCCGGTCAGCCGGTGACGAGCTCCTCGATGCGGGCGAGCGTCTTGTCCATGTTCTCGGCCGTCTTCTTGCCCGCGTTCTTCACCAGCGGCTTGCTCGAGGGCCGCCTCCTGGGAGATGTCCCACGTCTCGCGCACCCGCGTGCCGCCGTCGACCGGCTCGAGCTCGTAGCGCCAGATCCGGCCGCCGCCGAGCTTGGCGCCCCACGACACCGACGGCTTGGTCTGCCACGCGATCCGCCGGTTCTCCTCGAAGTCGATGACCTCGTTGAGCATCGAATAGGGGATCCCCATCTTCATCGACATCCCGAACTTCGACCCGAGGGCCAGGCGCTCCGAACCCGACTTGGCGTCGCGCACCGTGCCCGAGCCGTCGATCTCCTGGTGGCGGGCGGGGTCGGCGAGGAGGTCGAAGATCTTCTCGGGCGCGGCGGGGATGATCCGCTCGACCGAGACCGTGTCGCTGCTGGTGGCCATGGCGCGGGAGCGTATCGGCACCGGTGGCAGAATGCTGGAGCAGCCGTGACGAGACGGCCGACGAGAGAGGGAGCGCACCATGGCGCTGGCCGACCGAGGACATCCTCGCCATCCAGAAGCTGATCGCCGACTACAACCACGCGGTCGACGCCGGCGACGGGCCCGCGTTCGCGGCCATGTTCGTCGAGGGTGGATCGCTCGACAGCGGCTTCAACGTGCTCAAGGGCCGCGACGAGCTGCGCGACTTCGCGGGGATGGTGCCGTCGATGGCCCCCGGCGCGCGTCACCTCGTGAGCAACGTCTCGATCGACGGCGACGGCGACGATGCCACCGCGCGCCTCTACCTGCAGATGTGGACCACCGCCGGCGGCGCGGCGGAGACGAAGATCGTGATCTCCGGTCGCTACGAGGACACGCTCAAGCGCGACGACGGCACGTGGCGCTTCGTCACCCGCAAGATGATCCCCGACAGCTAGGAACGGATCGAGCGGAGCGAGCGAGGGAGACTAGGCGTGCTCCCAGTGCCACGGCTCGGGTGAGGAACCGCCGGGTTCCGCCCAGTCGGGGTGCACGAACCCGAAGCGCCCGGCGTTCGCCTGTCAGCCACGCGTACCCGGCCGACGAGAACGTGAGCTCGCCGGCGGCATCCTGGAAGTCGACGGCGCGGCCCCAGCCGTGGATGCTCGTGCCGGGGACGGCTGCGTACCCGCAGGTGCCGAAGAAGCAGTAGAAGTTGCGCCACCACTCCTGCATCTCGTACGTGCGGTAGCACGACTCGATCCGCGGCGGCCCCGGCAGCGGATCGGTGAACGAGCTCTCCTCCGGGAACACGGCGGCGCCGTCCTTCGAGGAGGCGTCGATGAGCTGGCGCAGCGGGTCGGCGACGTCGTTGGCGACGCGGCACGAGCTGTTGATCGTGGTGAGCGAACTGTCCGGAAGTTGACCGTTCTGGGCGGGTGGCGCCGGTGGCAGGCACGCCGCCGCCACTGCGGCCAGGGCGATCACGAGCGCGATCGTGGGAGCGAGTCGACGCACGGCCCGAGCCTAGAGGCCGTCCGTCGTCACTTGCGCGGGGCGAGACTCCCTTCGTCAAGCGCCTTCGGGCCACGAGCGCATGAGGTTCTCCTGCACGAGGGTCGCCACGAGTCGCCCGCTCTGGTCGTGCACCGACCCGCGGTACACCCCGCGCGCGCCGGCGGCCGACACCGGTTCGAGCGCCATGAACATCCACTCGTCGGCGCGCACCGGTCGATGGAGGTAGACGGTGTGGTCGAGGCTGCTCCCGCCGCGGGGCAACCCGGGGACGTCGAGGTCGACGAAGCCGCTGCTCAGGTCGGAGAGGTACACGACTGCGGCGGCGTGCAGCATGCGGTCGTCGGAGAGGTGCTCGCGCGTGCGCGCCCACATCCATCGCGACGCGCGCTGCTCCTCGGGGAGGTCGGTCGGCGGGTCGACGGCACGCAGGTCCATGAGGATGTCGCGGCTGCGGATGCGGTCGTCACCCAACACGTCGAGCTCGTCGGGTGACGGCACGTCCCGCATCGGCACCCCCGACCAGTCACCGCTCTCCTCGTCGACGTGGAACGACGCCGACATGGTGAAGATCGCCTTGCCCCGTTGCAGGGCCTCGACCCGCCGGGCCGAGAACGATCTGCCGTCGCGGTCGCGGATCACCTTCATGATCGTCGGGTGCTCGGCCTCGCCGGCGCGCAGGTAGTAGCAGTGGATCGAATGGGGGTGGCGGTCCTCGGGCACCGTGAGGCCGGCGGCCCGCAGCGCCTGCGCCGCGACCTGGCCTCCGTAGAGGTGGTCGGTGAAGGGGTCGCCGGGGGTTGTGGGCCCGGTAGAGGTCGCGGTCGAGCTCCTCGAGGTCGAGGAGCTCCTCGAGCGTCTCGGCGCGGGGGAGCTCGGAGGGGTGCGCCATCGGCGTGACCGTATCCGTTGCGAGCCGCATCCCTTGACGGGATGGTGGACCGGTGGGGTTGGTCGCTAGCCTCCCTCCCCGGACTGGCACCGACAGGGGAACGGATCGATGGGACTCTTCGACGGCAAGGTTGCGATCGTCACCGGAGCAGGACGCGGCATCGGCCGCTCCGAGTCGCTCCTCCTCGCGAGCGAGGGCGCCAAGGTCGTGGTGAACGACCTCGGCGGCTCGGGCTCGGGTGAGGGCGCCGACAGCACCCCCGCCCAGGAGGTCGTCGACGAGATCACGGCCGCCGGCGGCGAGGCGGTCGCGAACTACGACGACTGCTCGAGCTGGAGCCGGCGGCGAGGCCATCGTCCAGCAGGCCATCGACAGCTTCGGTGGTCTCGACGTGCTCATCTGCAACGCGGGCATCCTGCGCGACAAGATGAGCTTCAACATGTCGGAGGAGGAGTTCGACGCGGTGATCCGCGTCCACCTCAAGGGCCACTTCGCCCCGATCCGCTTCGCGGCCTCGTACTGGCGCACGAAGGCGAAGGAGACGGGCGAGTCCGTCAACGCCGCCATCGTCACGACCGCGTCGGAGTCGGGCCTCTACGGCAACGCGGGCCAGACCAACTACGCCGCGGCCAAGGCCGGCATCGCGAGCATGACCATCGTGCTCGCCCGCGAGCTCGAGCGCTCGGGCGTGCGGGTCAACTCGATCGCACCGGTCGCGGCGACGCGGCTGCTCGGCACGGTGGCCACCCCGGAGCTCACCGAGAACCCGATGATGTCGCCCGACAACCCAGCCGCCGGCGCGGTGTGGCTGGCGTCACCGCTCGCCGACGGGATCACCGGTCAGGTGCTCAAGATCTCCGGCGGCGTCGCCCAGATCGTCGACGGCTGGCGTCCGGTCACCCAGATCAGCTCGGGCGACAAGTGGACCGTGCAGGCGCTGGCCGACGGCCGCGACCGCCTGTTCAAGGACCGCGACCCCGGCGTGCCCACCTTCCGCGCCTTCGACAAGTTCGACGACACGGTCCTCTAGATCAAGCGCACGTCTCGATCACGCGGACGTCACGCGGGGGGCACCCACGCGGCGTCGTGGATGTCGTCGGCGACGACGGGCTCGACCAGCTCGTCGACGTGGAGGAACTCGAACCCGGCGAGGAGCGCGTAGCGCTCGTCGACGTCGGTGTCGCCCACGTGCACGTAGCGGTCGGCGGGGAACTGCGCCTTCACCTCGTGGAGGTGGTGCTTCCCGCCCACGAACTCCGGTTCGACGCCGTGGCGTGACCACAGCGGCTGCTGGCTCGAGCGCGGCCAGTCGGATGCGACCCCGACGATGTACCCCCGGCCCACGAGCTCACGCGCCACCTCGGCCGGCACCGGGCCCGGCGGGTCGCCGAACTCCATGGTGCCGTCGATGTCGAAGCTGACGAGGATGCGGAGCTGCGCGCCCGGGGCGGGCTCCGGTGGGGTCGGCTCGGTGCCCGTGGTCGTCACGCCGTGGAGCGTACGCGCGGCCCGCCCGGCTCCGGGGTGTCGGACCCGCCGGCCCCGGTCGAGCCGGGATCCGGCTCGGCGGTGTCGGCGAAGACCGGCATCGCGCCACCGAGGCCGAGCTCGGCCGCGTTCTCGAGCGCCTCGACGCCGGAGTGCATCGGTCCGACCGGTGCCACCGTGCGGGGGAGGAACTTGCGGGTCACGAGCGCGGCGACGATGGCCAGCGCCACACCGAACATGGCGGCCACGTGGATGCCGTCGACGAACGCGGTCTGCGCGGCGGTCGCGAACGCGGCGCCGGCGCGTGCGGGGAGCTTCTCCGCCACCTGCAGCGCGCCGGCGATCGACGAGCTCGCGGTGCCGCGCACGGACACCGGGATCTTGCCGAGCGCGTCGTGGAGGTGGCTCGAGTACTGCGAGGCCGCGATGCTGCCGAGCACCGCGATGCCGAGCGCGGCGCCGAGCTCACGGGTGGCGTCGTTCATCGCCGAGCCGGCACCGGCGCGGCTCTCGGGCACGGCCGACATGATCGACGACGTCATCGGCGACATCGACAGCGACACGCCGGTCATCAGCGGCGTGAGGCAGAGCCAGCAGTACCAGAACGGTGTGTCGATGCTGAGCTGCGTGAACAGCCCGAACCCGAGCGCGATCAGGCACATGCCGAACCCGACCGACCGGTTGCCGCCGAAGCGTTGCACGATGCGCGGCGTGAACGGGGTGACGATCAGCATGATCAGCGCGATCGGCAACAGCCGGATCGCGGTGTCGAGCGCCGAGAAGCCGAGCACGAGCTGGAAGTACTGCGTCATGAGCAGCATCACGCCGTACATGGCGAGGAACACCAGCATCATGGCGCCGCTGCCCACGCTGAACGCGGGGTTGCGGAAGTAGTGCATGTCGAGCATCGGCGACTTGGCGCGGAGCTCCCACAGCACGAAGAGCGTGAGCACGACGGCGGCGATCGCGAACGCGCCGATCGTCACCGGCGCGACCCAGCCCTTGTCGGGCGCTTCGATGAACCCGTAGACGAGCGCGGACGACGCCGACGATCGAGAGCAGCGCGCCGAGCGGGTCGATCGCGCTCTCGTTCGGGTCGCGCGACTTGGGCACGAAGAACCAGCCGCCGACGATCGCCAGCGCGATCACCGGGAGGTACACGAGGAAGGCCGATCCGAACCAGAAGTGGCCGAGCACGTAGCCGGTGATGACGGGCCCGATCGACCCGGCGATGCCGGTGGTCGTCGCCCAGATCGCGATCGCCTTGGCGCGTTCGTGGGGCGGGAACACGTTCACGAGGATCGACAGCGTCGACGGCATGATGAACGCGGCGCCCACGCCCATCGCGGCGCGGCAGGCGATGATCTGGCGCGACGTCGGTGGCCTGTGACGCGAGCAGGCTGGCGATGAAGAACGTGCCGAGGCCGAACTGCAGCGCGCCCTTGCGCCCGAAGCGGTCACCGAGCGCGCCCGACGTGAACAGCAGCCCGGCGAACACGAGCGAGTAGATGGCCACCACCCACTGCAGCTGCGACTCGCTGGCGCCGAGGTCGCGCGACAGCGTGGGGAGGGCCACGTTGAGGGTGGAGTTGCCGCCGAACACGATCAGCAGGCTGAGGCAGAGGACCGCCAGGGTCCACCACCGCCGGGCGTAGGCCTGCTCGTCGGTACGGCCATCCGTGGGGGAGGTGAGGATCGCCATGCGCGACCATTATGTCAGACAGTGACAGATTTCGCAAGTTGACAAACTTCAGCTGTTGCCAACCGTCGCGATGTGTCAGAATGGTGCCATGTCCACCGGATCGATGCGACCGGCTCGCGAGTCGGGCTGCGGGAGCGCAAGAAGGCGCGCACCCGGGAGGCCCTGCAGGAAGCGGCGATGGAGCGCTTCGCCCGCCAGGGCTTCGACGGCACGACCGTCGAGGAGATCGCCGAGGCCTGCGAGGTCTCGCCCCGCACCTTCTTCCGCTACTTCCCCACCAAGGAAGACGTGCTCTTCGCCGACGCCGCCGCGCGCCGTGAGCGGCTGCTCGCGGTGATCGCCGAGCGGCCGGCCGAGCGAGCCCGCCTTCGCCGCGCTGCGGGCCGCCATGCGCACGCTCGCCGCCGACTACCGCGACGACCGCGACGCGCTGGTGACGCGCTCCAAGATCGTCGCCGCCTCGCCGCACCTCCAGGCCTACAAGGCCGAGCACCAGCACGGTTGGGAGGCCGAGGTCGTCGACGTGCTCGAGCGACGCGCGCTCGTGCAGCACGACGCCGGTCACGACGCGACGAGCTGCATGCTCGTCACCGCCGTCACCACCGCGGCGTTGCGGGTCGCGCTCGACGCGTGGGTCGCCGACGCGTCGGCCCCCGACCTCGGCGTGCTGCTCGACGACGCGTTCGCGCGCCTGGCCGTCGGGTTCGACGCTCGCCGTGCGGGGTAGCCCTCCCTCCGTCGACCACGACCCGACGGAAGGTGACGCGACATGGCAGGCAAGAAGGCCAAGGCGAGTGCACAGAAGGCGAAGGGCAAGGTCAAGGTCGCGGTGGGCGAGCTCACCGGGAGCAAGAAGCTCAAGGCCAAGGGCAACGCCGACAAGGCCAAGGCCGGAGCCAAGAAGACGAAGGAAAAGGTCAAGGACAAGCTCCGCTAGCCACACCGCGTTCGCGCCCCTCGGCGTGAGCGTGGCCGCACCGGCTGCGGACACGGTCACGACGACGGGGGGAACGTGATGGGCAAGCTCGACGGTCGGGTGGCGATCGTCACCGGCGCCGCGCGTGGTCAGGGCGCGGCGGAGGCCGCGTTGTTCGCGGAGGAGGGCGCGACGGTGTTCGTCACCGACGTGCTCGTCGACGCAGGCGAGAAGACGGCCGCCGAGGTGGGCGGCACGTTCGTCGAGCACGACGTCGCCGACCCGGCCCAGTGGGACGCCCTCGTGGCGCAGGTCGTCGCCGACCACGGCCGGCTCGACATCCTGGTGAACAACGCCGGGATCCTGCGCTGGGAGCGCATGGCCGACACGTCGTTCGAATCGTGGAACGAGGTCGTCGCGGTCAACCAGACCGGCGTGTTCCTGGGCATGAAGACGGTCGCGCCGCAGATGAAGGAGCAGGGCTCCGGCTCCATCGTCAACATCTCGTCGGTGGGTGGCCTGAGCGGCGCCAGCGCGTGCTTCACGTACGCGGCCACCAAGTGGGCCGTGCGGGGCATGACCAAGGGCGCGGCGATCGAGCTCGGTCCGCACGGCATCAAGGTGAACTCCATCCACCCCGGGATCATCGACACCCCGATGATGGGGGCACCGACCTCGACGGGCTCGCGTCCGTCATCGGTGTCCCGCTGCAGCGCTACGCGCAGCCGGAGGAGGTGGCGAAGCTCGCGCTGTGGTTGGTGTCCGACGACAACTCGTACTCCACCGGCGCCGAGTTCGTCATCGACGGGGGCCAGACCGCGTGACGATCCTCGCCCGATGAGCACGCCGGCGGTCCCCGCCGTTCCCGATCCGCGTCGTTGGATCACGCTGGCCGTGGTCGTCGTCGCCGCGCTGATCGTGGTGCTCGACAACTCGGTGCTCACCGTCGCGATCCCCACGATCCTGCGCGACTTCCACACGACGCTGCCTGCGGTCGAGTGGGTGATCACCGGATACGCCCTGACGTTCGCCAGCCTCCTCATCATCGGTGGTCGCCTCGCCGACGTGTTCGGCCAACGCCGCATCTTCGTCATCGGTGCCGCGCTCTTCGGCAGCGGATCGCTGCTCGCGGCGCTGTCGTGGAACGTCCCGAGCCTCATCGTCGGGGAAGCGGTGATCGAGGGCATCGGCGCGTCGCTGATGCTGCCCACGACGCTCGTCGATCATCTCGACCACCTTCCAGGGGCGCGAGCGGGCGACGGCCTTCGGCGCGTGGGGCGCGACGGTCGGCGTCGGCGCGGCGCTGGGTCCGGTCGTCGGCGGGTTCCTCACCACCAACTACACGTGGCGCTGGGCGTTCGGCATCAACGTGATCGTGGCCCCGCTGGCGATCCTCGGTGCCATGCTCTTCGTGCGTCGTGACCAGCCGACGAAGCGCCGCATCAGCATCGACGTCCCCGGCGCGCTGCCTCATCGCCGTCGGGATGTTCCTGTTCGTGTTCGCGCTGAGCGAGGGCGCTCGCTACGGCTGGTTCCGTCCGCTCGAGCCGTTCAGCGTCGCCGGCGCCGAGGTGTGGCCGTCGCAGCTCGACGTCTCCGTGGTCCCCGTGGTCACCGTGATCGCCCTGGCGGTGCTGTTCGCGTTCTACAAGCTCGAGCGCTGGAAGGAGCGCACCGACCGCGATCCGTTGTTCGAGTTCGGCCAGCTGCGCCACCGAGGCTTCCGCTACGGGCTCGTCACCACCAGCGTCCTCGCCATGGGCCAGTTCGGGGTGCTGTTCGTCGTTCCCATCTTCCTGCAGGACGCCAAGGGCCTCAGCGCCGAGACCAACGGGTTCTGGATGCTCCCGCTCGGGGTGTGCATCATCATCGGCTCGCAGCTCGGTGGTTGGCTCACCCGACGCATCAGCGTGGCGCGGGTGGTGCAGCTCGGCCTGGTCCTGGAGTTCGTCGGCCTGGTGATCATGGCGTTCGTGCTCGACCCCGGGATGCACTTCGTCGACCTGCTCCTCCCGTACGGGCTGTTCGGGTTCGGCATCGGGTTCGCCAGCTCGCAGCTCACCAACGTGATCCTGTCCGACATCCCCGCCGAGAAGTCGGGGGTCGCCAGCGGCACCAACACCACGGTCCGCCAGGTCGGCGCCGCGCTCGGCGTGGCGGTGATCGGCTCGGTGTTCGCCAGCCTCACCGTGTCGCGCACGGTCGACGCGGTGAAGTCGGCCCGGTTGCCCTCGGCGTTGCGCGAGGCGGCGGTGGCCGGGGTCCACGCCAAGGGGGCGTCGTTCCCGGTACCGCACAGCGCATCCGCCGGTCGACGCCGCGGCGCTCGGCCACGCGCTGTCCAGCGGCATCACCGACGCGGTGCAGCCGGCACTCCTGCTCGCGGCGGCGTTCGTGCTGATCGGCGCGTTCCTGTCGTTGCTGCTGCCGCGCACGCCGCCCGTGCTGGGTGCGCGCGAGCCGCTCGTCGAGACCCTCGTCGTGCTCGAGCCCGTCGAACCCGATCCGTCGGTGGTGCTCACGCCCGACCGAGGATCCGATCCACGCTGATCTCGATGGCGACGCGCTCGGGGTTCGGGCGCGGTTCCTGGTAACGGCCGGCGTAGCGAGCCACGGCATCGGCGACGGCGTCGGGGTCGCGCGTGACGCGCGCACGCACCTTCCAGCGACAACCACCGCCCACCGTCGACCTGGGCCACCGCGGCGCGCCCGGTCCTCTCCACGTTGCGCACCTTCTGCGAGCCGTCGTTCGTGATGACGCGCGCCAGCTGGGCGTCGGCGTCCCAGGTGAAGCCGACCGCGCACACGTGCACGGTGCCGTCGGCGCCGGATCGTGCTCAGCGTGCCGAGGTGCCGTTCGGCGAGGAACGCGTGCGTCTCGGGCGTGAGGTCGGCAGGGGACGTCATCGCTCCAGTGGATCACAGCGCGCGCCGTGCGCCAGACTCCGCACCATGGCAACGACTGAGGCGCGCAACCGGCAGGTCGTGGAGCGGTACTGGGAGGCGCACTTCCTGCGCGACTGGGAGCGGATGACGACCTTCTTCTCCGACGACGCCCACTACACCGACGTCGGCGTCGACGGTCAGGGCGCGCGAGGACCGCAGCAGATCGTCGACCGGCTCAAGATCGGCATCGAGCCGCTCTCGGGCTACTACCACCACCCGCGTCACATGGTCGCGGAGGGCGACCTGGTGATCCTCGAGCACGTGGAGGAGTGGCAGTTCCACACCGGCGAGCGGATCCTGCACCCCTTCGTCACCGTGATGGAGGTGCGCGACGGCAAGATCGTGCGCTGGCACGACTACTCCAACATCGGCAACGTCATCGACAACGCGCCGCGGTGGTGGCTCGAGCGGATCGCCCAGGGCTATGCCGCCGTCGGCACCGGCCCCGACTCGGAGGCCGGAGCGTGACGCTCGCCGTCGTCGACGTGCCGGACAAGTCGCGCTACGAGCTCCGCGACGACGGCACCCTCCTCGGCTTCACCGAGTACCAGGAGCGCGACGACGGCGTGCTCGTGTTCCCGCACACGGTGATCACCACGCCGAAGCGGGGCGCGGGCTACGGCGGAACCCTGGTGCAGGGTGCCCTCGACGACGTGCGGACCAAGGGTCGAACCATCGTCGCCGAGTGCCCGTTCGTGGAGCGCTTCGTCAGCGAGCACCCCGACTACGCCGACCTCCTGGCCTGACCTCCGCCGGGTCCTAGCCTGATGGGCATGACGGGCGCGAACGTGCTCGCGGGCCGGCCCGCTGGGCGGGATGGTGCCCGACCCGGCGCTCCTGACGCCGGCGACCGAGACGGCGCTCGTGCGCGCCGACGGCCGTCCGCGAGCCGCGGTCCGAGACCGGCTGCGCGCGATCCCGTCCTGGCGCAACGCGCTGTCGGTGGCGTCGGTGTGGTTCCAGGCGATCGTGATCGTCGGGCGCCGCGGTCTGGTGGGGCAACCCGATCGGATACGTGCTCGCCTTCCTGCTCATGGGCCGCACCGACGCACAGCTGGCGTCGCTCATGCACGAGGCCGCGCACCGGTTGCTGTTCTCGAACCGTCGCGCCAACGACTTCGTCGGACGATGGCTGCTCGGCTACCCCACCTTCACCTCGATCGACGCGTACCGACGGGTGCACATGGCGCACCACCGACAGGAGTTCGGGCCCGACGAGCCCGACATCCCTCTCTACGCCGGGTATCCGATCGGTCGAGCGAGCTTCCGGCGCAAGCTGGTGCGCGACGCGACCGGGCGCACCGGGCTCAAGCTCTTCCGTCAGCAGCTCGCCGGGTTCCGCTCGCCCGATGCGCGGGTGCGGCAAGACGCTCGGGAAGATCCTGGTCGTCCAGGCCGTGCTGCTCGCGGCCGCGGTCGTCGGCGGGGTGTGGTGGGTGTACCCGGTGTTCTGGGTGCTCCCGTACCTCACGGTCTGGAGGGTGATCAACCGGCTCCGCTCGATCGCGGAGCACGGCGGCATGGACGCGTCCCCCGACCGTCGTGCCACCACGCACTCCGTCCGCCAGTCGTGGTGGTCGCGCACCTTCCTCGTGCCGTTCAACATCGGCTGGCACCTCGCCCACCACGTCGATGCAGGGGTCTCGATGCGTCACCTCCCGGAGTACCACCGGGCGCTGCGCGAGTCGGGCTACGTCACACCCGAGCTCGAGCACCCGAGCTACCACGCGCTCTGGCGTGCCCTCCGGTCAGACCCCGCGTCGGGGAAACCGACGCCGAGGACGTCCAGTACGTAAGCTCAGGGTCGTGGAGCACTGGTTCCAGAACACTCGCGGGCTGGTGATCATCGGGCTCGCCGTCCTCACGTGCGTCGTCCTGCTGGCGATCGAGCCCGGCGACGGCTTCCCCACGGGCGCGACGCAGCCCGTCGGGCGGTGGCGACACCACCGTCACCACGACCGTCACCACGGCGCCACAGGCGACCACCACCACCTCCGCGTCGGCCACGCCGCCGACGATCGCAGGAAGGCACCGCCGACACCGCCAACACGACGGTGCTGCAGCAGCGGCTGGCCGCGCTGGGCTACACGGTCACCCCCGACGGTGACTTCGGGCCCGCCACCACCACCGCGGTCAAGCAGTTCCAGACCTCGAAGGGGCTGCCGTCGACCGGCACCGTCGACGCCGCGACCTGGAGGGCCCTCCTGGCCAACCCGTCGACGACCGGCGCGACGACCACCACCAAGCCCTGACCCATCCCGTCCGGGTCTCACGGATCGGCCGCACCCGGGCCCGGACGCGACGACGGCGCCCGTCGGAACGGGCGCCGGAGGTTCGTCGACGTGCATCGTGCGCCGCGAGCGGCGCCGCCGTCGGCCGAGCGGGTGCTCAGTTCACCGAGGCGGCACCTGCGAGCACGAGGTCGGCGTGCACCCGGAAGTGGTTGGCCCTCGACACGCGAGGCGACCGGGGGGCGCACATCGCGAGGTAGTTGGCGAGGGGTCCGGACATCGGGCCGGGAGCTTCGAACACGGTGTCGTGCTCCCAGTGGGTGGGTGGGTACTCGGTCGTGGGCTCGAAGTCGTCGCTCACGATCGCTCCTCTCTGCAGGTTCACAAGGATCAAGATACGGAGGCCTTGTAAACGCAGCGTGTCCAGCCCGCGACGGGGCGTCGACCAGTGGGGAACGACTTCCTGGCGGTCGGCGCCCGCATCGTCCGCCGATTCCACGCCGGATCCGAGCCGGATCCGAGCCGGTTCCGTGCCGATTCCGTACCGATCCGAGCGTCGTCGTCACACCCAACCGTTACTGTCGCAACGATGGAGCAGGCCATGGAGCAGGCGTCGTTCGGCTTCGCCGAGGAGGTCGAGGAAGAGACGACGTACTCGGTCGTCCAGCTCAACTCGATGGTGGGCGAGGCGGTGCGGCGGGCCCAGCCCGACGAGGTCTGGGTGAAGGGCGAGGTCCAGAACCTCCGCACCCGCAACGGTCACACCTACTTCAAGCTGGTGGAGAAGGCGGGCCGGGGCGACCGGATCCAGGGTCGCATCGACGTCGCCCTCTTCAGTGATGACGCGCCGAAGGTGCGCCGCGCGCTGAAGGAGGTGCCGGGCGCGCGCCTGGCCGACGACGTCGAGGTGCGCATCCGGGGGCGAGTGCGGATCTATCCGCCCACGGGCCAGTACCAGCTGGTGATGACCGGCATCGACCCGGTGTTCACGGTCGGCGCGCTCGCAGCCAACCGCGAGCGGGTCCTCCAGGTGCTCGCCGACGAGCGCCTGCTCGGGCGTCAACGCCGCCATCGACCTGCCGGTGGTGCCGTTGCGGATCGGGTTGATCACCAGCGAGGGCAGCGCCGCCTACCACGACTTCGTCGACGAGCTGCTGCGCTCGAGCTACGCGTGGAGGGTCGGCGTCGTCGACGTCGCGGTGCAGAGCGCCGGCGCAGCCCAGCGCATCAAGTGGGCGCTCGGTCAGCTGGCGCAGACGAACGTCGACGTCGTGGTGCTGGCACGGGGCGGCGGGTCGCGTGCCGACCTCGCTCCGTTCGACACCGAGCTGGTGGCGCGGGCGATCGCAGCGATGCCGGTGCCGGTCTTCACCGGGGTCGGCCACGAGATCGACCGCAGCGTCGCCGACGAGGTCGCGCACACCGCGTGCAAGACACCCACCGCCTGTGCGCAGCTGCTCGTGCGTCAGATCGACGACTTCGTCGCCGGTCTCGACCAGGCGTCGGCGCGGGTCGCCGCGCGCGCCCGCCAGCGGATGGCCGTCGCCGGGCGCGAGCTCGACGACGCGGCCCGCCGGACGCGCCGGAGCGCGACCACCGCCGTCTCCCGCGAGCAGACCCGGCTCGACCGCTCGCACGGCCGGCTCGACGAGCTGGCCCGACGCCGCACCACCGAGCTCACGACCGCGCTCGATGCGTGCGCGCGCCGGATGGCCGAGCTCGGCCGCCGCGCCACGCGCGACCGGCGCGCGGCGCTCGTGGCGCGGGAGCGCGCCGTCGTCACGCACGCGCAGCACCACCTCGACCGGGCCGGGTTGCGGCTCACGTCGAGCGAGGCGGTCGTGCGCGCGCTCGATCCGCGCCGCGTGCTCGAGCGCGGCTACTCGATCACGCGCGACGAGCACGGTCGTGTGCTCAGGAGCGCGGAGTCGGTGGCCGCGGGCACGCTCGTCGACACCGAATTGGCCGCCGGCCGCGTCACCAGCCGGGTCGAGTCCACTACTCCGCCAGAGGTCACCACGCAGGAGGGCACCAGTTGACTGACGAGATCGGGTACGCCGACGCCATGCGCGAGCTCGACGACATCCTCGAGGAGCTCGAACGCGACGATCTCGACGTCGACATCCTCGCCACGCGCGTCCAGCGGGCGAGCGAGCTCATCCGTCTCTGTCGCGGGCGGATCGCCCGGGCCCAGGCCGACGTCGACCGCGTCGTCACCGACCTGGAGTCGCTCGAACAGGAATCGTGATCGCCGCCGTGCGCGGCGATCGGTGACTACACCTTCTGGCCGGTGAGCTTCCGGTTCTTGAACTGCGCCTTCACGTAGTCACGGTTCAGGAGGGCGATGAAGTCGATGCTGATCTCCTTCGGGCACGCCTTCTCGCACTCACCGTGGTTGGTGCAGGAGCCGAAGTAGCTCTCCATCACCTCGACCATGTTGATCACCCGCTCGTAGCGCTGGGGCTGGCCCTGCGGCAGGAGACCGAGGTGCGAGACCTTGGCCGCGGTGAACAACTGGGCGGCCCCGTTGGGGCACGCGGCCACGCACGCGCCGCAACCGATGCACGCCGCAGCGTCCATCGCGGCGTCGGCTGCCTCCTTGGGCACCAGGATCAGGTTGGCGTCCGGGGCGCTGCCGGTGGGGGCGCTGATGTAGCCGCCCGCCTCGACGATGCGGTCGAACGCGCTGCGGTCGACGACGAGGTCACGGATGATCGGGAACGCGGCCGCCCGCCAGGGCTCGACCACGATCTCGTCGCCGTCGCTGAACTTGCGCATGTGGAGCTGGCAGGTCGCGGTGCCCTCGGACGGACCGTGCGCACGGCCGTTGATCATCATCGAGCACGAGCCGCAGATTCCCTCGCGGCAGTCGTGGTCGAACGCGATCGGCTCACCGCCTGCGGCGACCAACCGGTCGTTGATCACGTCGAACATCTCGAGGAACGACATCTCGGGGCTGATGCCGGTGGCGTCGATGTCCTCGAACGCGCCGGGGGCATCGGTGCCCGCCTGGCGCCAGACGCGGAGCTTGAGGTCCATGGTGTGTGTCGGCCCTTCCGGATCTCGTGACTGCTGGTGCGCCGGCTACTTGTAGCTGCGCTGGGCGAGGTGGACGTACTCGAACTCGAGCGCTTCCTTGTGCAGCGTCGGTGCGCTGCCCACGCCCTCGAACTCCCACGCGGCGACGTGCGAGAAGTGCTCGTCGTCGCGCAGCGCCTCACCTTCCTCGGTCTGGTGCTCGACCCGCAGGTGACCACCGCACGACTCCTCACGGGTGAGGGCGTCGAGGCAGAGCAGCTCGCCGAACTCGAGGAAGTCGGCGACGCGGCCGGCCTTCTCCAGCGACTGGTTGAGCGTCGCAGCGCTGCCGGGGACCTTGACGTCGGCGTAGAACTCCTCCCGCAGAGCGCGGGGATGTCGGTGAGCGCCTTCTCCAGCGACTGCTGGCTGCGCGCCATGCCGCAGTTGTCCCAGAGGATGTTGCCGAGCTCGCGGTGGAAGTGGTCGACGGAGTGCTTGCCGTTCACCGACATGAACCGCTTGGTCTGGTCGGCGACGGCACCCTCGGCCTGCTTGAACGCAGGATCGTCGACCGGCACCGGTGCGGTGCCGAGCTGGGGTGCCAGGTAGTCGGAGATGGTCGACGGGAGCACGAAGTAGCCGTCGGCCAGGCCCTGCATCAGCGCGCTGGCGCCGAGGCGGTTGGCGCCCTGGTCGGCGAAGTTCGCCTCGCCGAGCACGTACAGGCCCGGGCACGTTGCTCATGAGGTTGTAGTCGACCCAGAGCCCGCCCATCGTGTAGTGGATCGCGGGGTAGATCCGCATCGGGACCTGGTACGGGTTCTCGTCGGTGATGCGCTCGTACATCTCGAAGAGGTTGCCGTAGCGCTCCTCGACCACGTCCTGGCCGAGACGCTCGATCGACTCCTGGAAGTCGAGGTACACGCCGTTCTTCTGCGGCCCGACGCCGCGGCCGGCGTCGACCTCGGTCTTGATCGCGCGCGACGCGACGTCGCGTGGCACGAGGTTGCCGAACGCGGGGTAGCGGCGCTCGAGGAAGTAGTCGCGGTCGTCGAGCGGGATCTGGTCGGGGGAGCGCGGGTCGTCGAGCTGCTTCGGGATCCACACCCGGCCGTCGTTGCGCAGCGACTCCGACATCAGCGTGAGCTTCGACTGGAAGTCGTCGCTGCGCGGGATGCACGTGGGGTGGATCTGGGTGAAGCACGGGTTGGCGAAGAGCGCGCCGCGCTTGTGGGCCCGCCACGCGGCGGTGACGTTGCTGGCCTTGGCGTTGGTCGACAGGTAGTAGGCGTTGCCGTAGCCGCCGGTGCAGAGCGCCACCGCGTGGGCCGACCACGACTGCACCGCGCCGGTGGTGAGGTCGCGGGTGACGATGCCGGCGGCGCGGCCGTCCTTCACGACGAGGTCGAGCATCTCGCTGCGGGTGAACAGCTCGACGGTGCCCCGGGCGACCTGGTGCGCGAGCGCCTGGTACGCGCCGAGCAGCAGCTGCTGACCGGTCTGGCCACGCGCGTAGAACGTGCGCGACACCTGCGCGCCGCCGAACGAGCGGTTGTCGAGCAGGCCGCCGTACTCGCGGGCGAAGGGCACGCCCTGCGCCACGCACTGGTCGATGATGTTGACGCTCACCTCGGCGAGCCGGTACACGTTGCCTTCACGGGCGCGGAAGTCGCCGCCCTTGACGGTGTCGTAGAAGAGGCGGTACACGCTGTCGCCGTCGTTCGGGTAGTTCTTCGCCGCGTTGATGCCGCCCTGCGCGGCGATGCTGTGCGCGCGACGCGGCGTGTCGTGGAACGTGAAGAGCTTCACGCGGTAGCCGAGCTCGCCGAGCGTCGCCGCGGCGGCGGCACCGGCGAGGCCACTGCCCACGACGATGACCTCGAAGCGCCGCTTGTTGGCGGGGTTCACCAGCTTCACGTCGAACTTGTGCTGCGACCACTTCTCTGCGATCGGACCCTCGGGGATCCGGGCGTCGAGCTCACCGATCATTTCGTCACCACCCCGGTCGTGATGAGCAACGGCATGCTGATGTTGCCCACCGTGATGACGACCGCGAATGCGATCGCGAAGTAGCGGCGCCAGATGTTCCAGCGCGGGTTGTTGAGGCCGAGGCTCTGGAACATGCTCCACGCGCCGTGGAAGATGTGGAACCCGAGCGCCAACATGCAGACGATGTAGATGATCGCCACCGGCACGCGGTCGAAGCTGGCGAACAGGTTGTCGTAGGGATCGCCGCGCACGAAGTGCGGGTTCGCCGGACCCCACGTGAGGTCGGCGAGGTGGAAGATGATGAAGAGCCCGACGATGATCCCGGTCCAGCGCATCGTGCGCGACGCGAAGTTCGCGGCGACGTAGTCGCGCTTCGACTGGTACCGCGTGGGCCGCGCCTTCTGGTTCATCCGCGTGAGCTGGTACGCGGCGACGATGTGCACCACGAACGCGCCGATGAGCACGATCCGCACGGTCCAGAGCAGCACCGTGCGCGGCAACGCCGGTTCGCCGAGCGTGCGCAGCCACTCGCCGTAGGTGTTCAGGTGCTCCTTGCCCAAGAACACCTTGAGGTTGCCGATCATGTGGACCAGCACGAAGCCGAGCAGGATGATCCCGCTGATGGCCATCAGCCACTTCTTGCCGACTGCCGATCGCCAGAAGCGCACCAGGAAGTGACCCTGGGGACGCGCGGACGGGACCGGGGGACCCGTGTACCGCGCCAGCACGTCGGCGTCGTCGGCGCCGGCGTTCTGAGCGGCGGTCGAGACCTCTTCCTCCACCTTCGCCATGTCCCGAAACGTACCTGTCACCGCTTGTGAACAAGGGATTGTGAGATTTTTCTCAAATGGCGGGTGCTCCGGTGCCCGGCCACTGGTGGAGCGCGAGCCCGGGCGTGGGCATCCCGGACCAGCAGTAGACGTGGCCCGGGACCCCGGCGTCGACGGCGAACAGGGTGCGGAGATCGTCGCCGCCGAAGCACAGGTTCGTGCTCACCGGGTGGTCGCCCGGCGACTCCAGCACCTCGACGACGGTGCCGTCGGGCTCGTACACGGTCACGATGTGCCCGCCGCCGGCCATGTAGATGCGACCATCGGCGTCGACGGCGCCGCCGTCGCCCATGCAGCCGGGCGCGAAGGGCTCACGCGATCCGTCGGTGCGCAGGCGCACGAACCCGTGGTGCTCCCCCTGGTGGCCGTTCTCGACGACGATCAGCGTCTCGCCGTCGAGGTCGACGATGATCCCGTTCGGGGCCCAGAAGTCGTCGGCGACGAGCCGGAGCGTGCCGTCGGGGAGCAGGGACCAGATGCGTCCGTGCGGAGGATCCGCGGGCGGCCACTGCGGATCGGTGAAGAACACGGTGCCGTCGGCGCTCACGCAGAGGTCGTTCGGCTGCTGGAGCGGTTCGGGGGTGAGGTACGTCACGTCTCCGTCAGGTGCGACGCGCTGGACGCCCGATCGCACGTGCTCCGGCGGCGGGAGCTCGCCGAAGATCTGGAACACGGAGAAGTCGATGCCTCCGTTCTGCGTCACCAGGAACCCGCCGTCGGCCGCGAGTGCGGCACCGTTCGCGCCGCCACCGGTGTGGGCGATCGTCTCGCGCCGACCGGTCGCAGGCCAGACGCGCTCGAGCGTGCCGGCGAGCACGCTGGTGCACACGAGCGTGCCGTCCGACGGGCACCAGACCGGCCCTTCGCCGAACTCGGGTCCCTCGCAGATCACGTGCGGTCCGTCCATGCCTCATCCTCCCGCGTGCGCCGATCAGGTGCTGCGCACGGGTCGAGCACACCGGCGAGGTGCCCTCACCGTGCTCGGCGACCCCGCGGTACGGTGGCCACCGAAGGTCTTTCCCCCAGTCCAGGAGCGTGCGCATGACCCGTCCGGGAACCCTCGGCGAGCTCAAGGCCGACGGGTGGGTGTCGCGCCCGGTCAAGGAAGAGGTGCGGGCGAACGCGCTGGCGCGCATCGCCGCCGGCCAGCCGCTGGTCGACGGCGTGATCGGCTACGAGGACACCGTCCTGCCGCAGCTCGAGAACGCGCTCATCGCCGGGCACGACGTGATCTTCCTCGGCGAGCGCGGCCAGGGGAAGACCCGCATGATCCGGTCGCTCACCGCGCTGCTCGACGAGTGGATGCCGATCGTCGCCGGCAGCGAGATCAACGACGACCCGTACGACCCGATCTCCCACCACGCGCGCGTGCTCATCGCCGAGCGCGGCGACGAGACCCCGATCGAGTGGGTGCACCGCGACCGGCGCTTCGGCGAGAAGCTCGCGACCCCCGACACGTCGATCGCCGACCTCATCGGCGAGGTCGACCCGATCAAGGTCGCCGAGGGCCGCTACCTCTCCGACGAGCTCACCATCCACTACGGGCTGGTGCCCCGCACCAACCGCTCGATCTTCTCGATCAACGAGCTCCCCGACCTCGCCGAGCGCATCCAGGTGGGTCTGCTCAACGTGCTCGAGGAGCGCGACGTCCAGATCCGCGGCTACAAGGTGCGCCTCCCGATCGACCTCATGCTGCTCGCGTCGGCGAACCCCGAGGACTACACGAACCGCGGCCGCATCATCACGCCGCTGAAGGACCGCTTCGGGGCGCAGATCCGCACCCACTACCCGCTCGACGCCGAGCTCGAGGCCGCGGTCGTCGAGCAGGAGGCGCGTCCGCTCACCGCCGACGGCCTCAACGTGCAGGTGCCGGCGTTCATGACCGAGATCGTCGCCGAGATGAGCCAGCAGGCCCGCCGCTCGCCGCACATCAACCAGCGCTCGGGCGTGTCGGTGCGACTCTCGATCGCCAACTACGAGACGCTCGTCGCCAACGCCACCCGTCGCTCGCTGCGCCACGGCGAGACCGAGGTCGTGCCCCGCGTGAGCGACCTCGACGCGCTGGTCGCGAGCACCGCGGGCAAGGTCGAGTTCGAGACCGTCGACGACGGTCGCGAGGAGCAGGTCCTCGACCGCATCGTGAAGGCGGCGATCCTCGAGACGTTCCGGGCCCGCACCCGGCCCGAGAAGCTCACCGACGTCGTCACCGCGTTCGAGAGCGGCCTGGTGGTGCACACCGGCGACGACATCGCGTCGTCGGAGTACGCCAAGCTCCTCACCGACGTCCCCGCGCTCCGCACGACGCTCGCCGACCTCGAGGTGGGGGAGACGCCGGCCGGCGTCGCCTCGGCCACCGAGTTCGTGCTCGAGGGCCTGCACCTCTCCAAGCGGCTGAACAAGGACGCCCTCGGCGGGCGCGCCGCCTACCGCGGCCGGGGCTGACCGACCGACCGACCCGGCGGACGAGCGGGCGGGTCACATCCCGCCGGAGCCGTCCTGGTTCTGCTTGTAGAGGTCGCAGCCGTCGGCGGCGCGCCGGTTCACGTTCTCGACCGCGCTCTTGATCTTCGGGTTGTCGACGACGGTCTTGTCGCCGTCGGCGCGACGTTCCATCGCGTCGAGGTAGGTCTGCGCGTCGGACGCGATGTCCTTCGGCGCGTGCTCGGCCATCTCCCGCACGAGATCGGTCTGCCGGTCGATCTTCCCGATGAGCTTCGGGAGGTTGGTGTCGTAGTCGTAGGCGGCCTGGCAGAACGCCTTGCTCGGCGTGGGCAGCGACGACGAGTTGTCGTCGCCGGAACAGGCGGTGAGGGCGGCGGCGAGGAGCCCGAGGGCGACGACCGCTCGCAGCCAGCGCCGCATCCCCGCATTGTGGTCCCTGCCCGGGCCGGGAACGCGAACCGGTACGGTGGATCCATGCCTCCGTCGAATCCCGTCCTGGATTCCGGTACTCGCGCTGGGACGGCACGCAGACCGGCTTCGATCTCGACGCCGAGTCGCTGCTCGACGAGATGGCCGACGACCTGCTGTACCACGGCGACCTGAACGCGGCGCTGCGGCGGATGATGCAGCAGGGGTTCCAGGACCGCAACGGCGAGCAGCTCATGGGGCTCCGGGAGATGCTCGAGCGGCTGCGGGAGCGGCGCCGCGAGGAGCTCGAGCGCCGCGACCTCGGCGGCGTCTACGACGACATCGCCGACCAGCTCGACGAGGTCGCCGACATGGAGCGCGAGGGCATCGACCGCCGGGTCGACGACGCCACCCGCTCGGGCGACCAGCGCCGCCAGGAGCTGGTCGAGGACGTCGCCGACGAGCGCCGCCGCCAGCTCGACGAGATGCCGCCCGACCTCGCCGGCCGCGTGCAGGCGATGCAGGACTACGAGTTCATGGACGACGCCGCGCGCGAGCGGTTCGAGGAGCTCATGGACCAGCTGCGCGAGCAGCTGATGCAGAGCTACTTCAACCAGCTCAGCGAGGGCATGCAGAACATGACGCCCGAGCGCATGGCCGCAGATGAAGGACATGCTCGACGAGCTCAACCAGATGCTCGAGCAGCGCGAGCGCGGCGAGGAGCCCGACTTCGACGGCTTCATGGAGCGCCACGGCGAGTTCTTCCCCGGCAACCCGCAGAACCTCGACGAGCTGCTCGAGCAGATGGCGCAGTCGATGGCGCAGATGCAGCAGCTGATGAACTCGATGTCGCCGGAGCAGCGCGCGCAGCTGCAGGCGCTGTCCGAGTCGCTGCTCGAGGACATGGACCTGCGCTGGCAGGTCGACCAGCTCTCGCGCAACCTGCAGCAGGCGTTCCCGAACATGCCGTGGCAGCGCTCGCAGAACTTCAGCGGCGACGACCCGATGCAGTTCGGCGACATGCCCGGGCTGCTCGACACGCTCGGCGACCTCGACGCGCTCGAGAACCTCATGAAGTCGGCGACCCAGCCGGGCGAGCTGGCCGAGGTCGACCTCGACCGCGCCCGCGAGCTGCTCGGCGACGACGCCGCGAAGTCGCTCGACCGCCTCCGCGAGCTCCAGCGGATGCTCGAGGACGCCGGGCTGATCGAGCAGCGCGAGGGTCGGCTCGAGCTCACGCCGCGTGCCATCCGCGCCATCGGCAACAAGGCGCTCTCCGACCTCTACCGCAAGCTGGTGAAGGACCGCGCCGGTCGCCACGAGCTCGAGCGCACCGGGTTCGGCAACGAGCACGCGCACGACCACAAGCCCTACGAGTTCGGCGACCCGTTCCACCTGAACGTGCAGGAGACGGTGAAGAACGCGATCTGGCGGTCGGGGGCGGGCACGCCGGTGCGCCTGAAGCCCGAAGACTTCGAGGTCGAGCGCACCGAGATGCTCACCCGCTCGGCCACGGTGCTGCTGCTCGACGTGTCGCTGTCGATGCCGATGCGCGACAACTTCCTGCCGGCCAAGAAGGTGGCGATGGCGCTGCACGCGCTCATCACCAGCCAGTTCCCGCGCGACTACTTCGGTCTCGTGTCGTTCGGGCGCGTCGCCCGCGAGGTGAAGCCCGAGCTCCTCCCCGAGATGAGCTGGGACTTCGAGTGGGGCACCAACATGCAGCACGCGTTGCTGCTCGCCCGCAAGCAGCTCTCACGCCAGACCGGCACCAAGCAGATCATCATGGTCACCGACGGCGAGCCGACCGCGCACATCGAGGGCGGCGAGGCCTACTTCCAGTACCCGCCGTCGCCGATCACGATCGAAGAGACGCTGAAGGAGGTCATGCGCTGCACGCGTGACCGCATCCGCATCAACACCTTCATGCTCGACGAGAGCTACTACCTGCGGTCGTTCGTCGAGCAGATGATGCGCGTCAACGGCGGCGAGGCCTTCTTCACCAACGCCGACACGCTCGGCGACTACGTGCTGGTCGACTTCCTCGACCACCGCCGCCAGCAGCGACGCGCCGGCTGATCATCCCGCTCATCCGCCGGGTTCCGGCCCGGTGTACGTGGCGCGGATGCGGTAGCGGAGGCGGTGCGGGTACTCCTCGAGGCCGTGGGCGATCCAGCCGGCCGAGCGCGCGACCGCGAAGATCGTCTCGCCCGCACCGTGCACCATGCGGGTCGCCTCACCGAGCACACCGAGCGCGAAGTCGATGTTGGGGTACGGACCGCCGTCGTGCGCCATCACCTCGAGCACCCCCTGCGCGGCGCGCCACAGCTCGCCGCGGCGGCTTGCAGCGCTCGATCGCGTCGAGCAGCACCGGGGCTCGCGGGTCGGGACCCGTGTAGACCGAGTGCCCGAACCCGGGCACGTGCTCGCCGTCGCGCAGCGCCTGTCCGATCGCCGCCTCCGGGGTGGTCGCGACCGCGTCGCGCAGGAGCGTGCGGACGAACTCCGACGCGCCGCCGTGCAGTGGGCCGCCGACGACCGCGAGCCCGGTCAGCAGCAGCAGGTAGGGATCGGCCCAGGTGGAAGCGGCGATGCGCACGCCGAAGGTCGAGGTCGCCAGCTCGTGGTCGGCGAGCAACGACAACGCCCGATCGAGCGCGCGGACGCGCGCGGTCGTCGGCTCGAGCGGTGACACGCGCGTCCACAGCCGCCGCGCGATCGACCCGGTGGCCGTCGGCTCGTCCCGCGCATCGACGGGCGGCAACGCCTTGACCATGGTGGCGATGATGGTCCCGGCGCGCGCCGCCACCGATGCGGGCCGTCGGTCGTTGCGGAGCGGATCGGTCGAGCGCAGCGCGGCGACGGTCACACGCAGTCGATCGGGGAGTGGCGTGTCGGCGGGCAGCGCCGCCTGCACCTGTCGCGCGACTGCGAGCTCCGCGCGGTCC
The DNA here is from genome assembly GCA_963755855.1 of uncultured Actinomycetes bacterium. Classification (GTDB taxonomy): domain Bacteria; phylum Actinomycetota; class Acidimicrobiia; order IMCC26256; family DASPTH01; genus DASUAS01. The sequence continues at coordinate 179,016 of CAVWLR010000002.1, forward strand.
GAGCTCCAGTGCTCGTTCGGTCCGATGGTCGAACCCCAGAGCCAGGCCGCGACCTCCTCGTACCGGGCGCTGGTCGCCGCCTGCGTGACGTCCCATCCGCGGTACGTGAGGTGGCCGCCGGGGTCGAGCGACGTCACCGCCTGGTCGATCGCGATCTCGGGTGCGCCCTCGCGGGTTCGTGGCCGGCCGTGCTCGGCCAGCCGTTCGACGTCCGCACGCGAGTAGCGGCTCGTCCGGCTCCCCGGTGGGCGCTCCCGGCGCACCAGCCCGCGGCTCACGTAGGCGTAGAGCGTCTGCGGCTTCACCCCGAGTCGGGCCGTGGCCTGCGCCGCCGAGAGCCAGCGTCCGTCGCTCACGTCGCCATCATACTTGATACTGATCAACGTTGACAGGAGTGGGGACCAGGCGGACGCTCGGAGTGACTGACAACGACTCCAACGAGGAGATGGCACCGATGACCATGACCGACGCCGCCGCCGACGCGGCGGTCCCCCGCGGCCTGAAGGGCGTGATCGTCGCCGAGACCGAGCTCGGCGACGTGCGCGGCCTCGAGGGCTTCTACCACTACCGCCAGTACTCGGCCCCCGAGCTGGCGGCGGTCCGGACCTTCGAGGACGTGTGGTACCTGCTCTTCGAGGGCGAGCTGCCCACGCGGGCGGCGCGTGAGGCGTACGCACGCCGCATCGCCGCACTGCGACCGATCCCTCCCGAGCTCGCCGGGCTCCTGCCCGCGCTGGCGGCAGGGCACCCGCACCCGCTCGCGGCCCTGCGGACCGCGCTCTCGCAGCTCGCAGCGATCGAGGGCATGCCCCCCACGTACGACGCCGATCCCGAGACCATCCGGAACAACGCGCTGCGGCTCGGCGCCGCCACACCGGTGCTGATCGCCGGCCTCCACCGCGCGTCCCTCGGGCTCCCAGTGGTCGAGCCGCGCGCCGACCTGGGCCACGCGGCGAACTACCTCTGGATGATCGACGGCGAGGACCCCGACCCGGAGCGGGCCCGTGCGGTCGAGCAGTACCTCATCCTCGGCATCGACCACGGGTTCAACGCCTCGACGTTCACCGCGCGCGTGGTGACGTCGACCGGTGCCGATGCCGGTGCGGCGGTGGTGGCGGCACTCGGGGCGCTCTCGGGGCCGCTGCACGGCGGCGCACCGAGTCGCGCGCTCGACACCCTCGACGCCATCGGCACTCCTGATCACACCGACCAGTGGGTGCGCGATGCAGTCGCCGGTGGTGACCGCATCATGGGATTCGGGCACGCGGTGTACAAGACCGCCGACCCGCGCTCCGTGATGCTGCGCGGCATCGCGCAGTCGCTGGGTGGCGAGCGCGTCGACTTCGCCGTGCAGGTCGAGGAGACGGTGGAGCGCGTGCTCGCGGAGCTGAAGCCCGGCCGCGAATTGCACACCAACGTCGAGTACTACGCCGGCGTCGTGATGGAGCAGTGCGGCATCCCGCGTGAGCTGTTCACGTCGACGTTCGCGGCGAGCCGCGTCGTCGGCTGGTGCGCGCACGTGCTCGAGCAGGCGACGGAGACCGCGATCATCCGTCCGAGCGCTCGTTACGTGGGCCCTGAGCCGCCGGCTCCCGTCCCTGCCGCCTCGTAGCGAGGCTGGGGATCAGGCCTCTCGGAGGTAGCGGCAGCAGAGCACGCCGGTGTTCGCCTGGACCATCGTGTCCAGGCGGAACCGGCGCGCCTCGCCGTCGCGCGGGAAGATCGTCTTCCCGCCGCCGAGCATGATCGGCTCGATCATGAGGTCGACCTCGTCGACGAGGTCGGCGGCGAGCAGCGCCTGCACGAGCTGCACGCTGCCCATGATGTTGATGTCACCGCCGTCCTGCTCGCGCAGCGCGGTGACGTCGTGCACCAGGTTCGCGGGCCGGATGATCGTGGTGGGCGACCAGCGGGCGACGTCGTCCTCGCTCAGGGAGTCCGTCACCACGTACTTCGGGACCGTGTTCATCCACTCGGTGAACGGGTCGTCCTCGCTGCTGCGCGACGGCCAGGCGTCGGCCATGACGTTCCAGGTGCGCCGACCCTGCATGATGGCCTCGGTCCGCGACGACGCCTCGCCGATGAACCCGCCCATCACCTCCGGGTCGAAGAACGGCATCGACCAGCCGCCGTGCGTGAACCCCCCGTCGGTGTCCTCGTCGGGGCCGCCGGGGGCCTGCACCACTCCGTCGAGGCTGATGAACTCGCTGATGACGATCCGCATGCAGGTACGACGATGCCACGGATCCGAACTCATCGCTCGTGGACGCGAGCGAGCGGAGCGAGCGAGGGTGTGAGAGGGCGTGCCTAGGTGATCGCGATCTCGCGCTCGTACCGCTCGTGCACCGCGGGGTCGAAGCACACGAACCGCACCGTGCGCACCTCGGTCAGCGTCGTGCGCACGGCGTCCACCGCGATCCTCGTGGCCTCCGGCACCGGATATCCGTAGGCCCCCGTGCTGATGGCGGGGAAGGCCACCGACTCGGCCCCGATCTCGTCGGCGATCTCGAGGCACCGCCGGTAGCAGCTCTGGAGCAGTCGGGCCTCGCCGGCGTGGCCCCCCTGCCAGATGGGACCGACGGTGTGGATCACGAAGCGGGCGGGGAGATCGAAGCCCGGCGTGGCCTTGGCGTCCCCGAAGGCGCACCCGCCCAGGCCCCGGCACGCCTCGAGCAGCTCGGGGCCCGCGGCCCGGTGGATGGCACCGTCGACACCCCCGCCCCCGAGCAGGGAGGGGTTGGCCGCGTTGACGATCGCGTGCACGTGCTCGGTGGTGATGTCGCCCAACGCGACCTCGAGACGGGGTCCCACGAGGCGGAGCGTAGGTTCCCGGACCGTGGCGCTACAGGGTCCGAGCGCGCGGACGCCGTGCTGGGCCCGTGCCTCGCTGATCCCCGCGGCTGCTCCCGACGCGAAGAAGAAACCCCTTGCGCTCGGGTTCACGACCCTGCATAGTAACACCACTGTAATTCCAGAGGCGTCATTTCGGCGTCCGCCGCGTCTGCTTGGCAAGGGAGCACGCCGATGCCCGAACCCCTCACGATGAATCCGAGCAATCCGATCACCTCCAGCCTGGCTGCATTGGTGGCCACCCAGCGCTTCACGTCGCCCGACGGCGAGCGTCGTTGGCAGGAGGAGGCCAACTGCCTGGGCGTCGACCCCGACCTCTTCTTCCCGGAGCGGGGGGCATCCACGCGCGAGGCCAAGGCGGTGTGCCGGAGCTGTGAGGTGCGGGTCGACTGCCTCGAGTACGCCCTCGCCCACGGCGAGAAGTTCGGGATCTGGGGTGGTCTCTCCGAGCGCGAGCGGCGCCGGGTGCGCCGCCAGCGCGCGCTCGAGCGGCGCACGGCCCTGGGCGCCTAGCGCCGGTCGGAGCGATCCGGGCGCGTCGGCATCACGGCCGGCGCGCCACTTGCGCCTCGATCGAGTCGTCGGGCCCGACGCCGGACCACGCGAGGAACTCGTCGTCACACTTGGCCAGCTCCGCGGCGGGGAGCAGGCCCACGAGCTCCACGCGCGCGACGGAGGTCCCGGCGTCGCGCGCCAGCGCGTCGACGGCTCGGCACGCGGCCTGGAGGCCGGTGCGCCCGAGCGCGACCAGGTTCATCGACACCTGCGCGCGCCCGACCGAGTCGAGGTGCAGACCGAGGGCGCGCACGCCTGGCAGCCCGCCGTCGCGCTCGCGGACGCGGGTCGCGATGGCGCGGGCCAACGGCAGGTCGTCGCGCGCGAGCTCGCAGTTCACGGCGACCAGCGGATCCCGTGCGCCCACTGCCACCGCACCCAGCGACGGGTGCGGGACCGCCGGCCCCAGGTCGGGAGCCCGGGCGCGGAACGCGTCGCGGCGGGTGGCGGGGAGGGTCCGGCCCTCCGGATCGGCGTCGTCGTAGAGGAAGACGGGGAGCGCCAGCGCGTCGACGACCCACGTCGCGAACGCGCGGGCGGCGTCCATCGCATCCACCCGTGTGCTGCCGGTGAGCGCGACGAACGGCACCACGTCGAGCGCACCCAGCCGAGGGTGCACGCCCGTGTGCGCGCGCAGGTCGACGAGCTCGGCAACGGCCAGTGCGAGCGCACGCACCGCTGCGGTCGGATCGTTCCCGGTCGCACGACCCGCCAGGGTGAACACCGAGCGATGGTGGTCGGTGTCGACGTGACGATCGAGCAGCGCGTCGCCGCACGCGGCGGAGAGGCCGTCGAGCACGGTGCGATCGCGTCCCTCCGACACGTTCGGCACGCACTCGAGCACCCCCGCAGGGTACGACGACTCAAGCGCGCGGCCACCGGTAGAGTGCCGCGGGATGCGTCTCGGTCTCGCGCTCCCGCAGTACGACGACTCGATCGCGGGAGAGTCCCCGCTCACGTGGGCGAGCGTCGTGGAGTGGGCACGCGCGGCAGAGGCAGCCGGGTACGACTCGGTCTGGTTGTCGGACCACCTGTTCCTCGACGTCGGGAAGTACGGCGGGCCCACACACCGGCAAGCGTGCCTCGATCCGATCGTCGCGCTCGCTGCGCTCGCCGGCGAGGTCACGCGCGTGCGCCTCGGCACGCTCGTGCTGTGCGAGGCACTGCGCCCGGCTGCCGTCCTCGCCAAGGCGCTCGCGGGTCTCGACGTCGTGTGCGAGGGTCGGCTCGACGTCGGCATCGGCGCCGGGTGGTACGAGCCCGAGTACGCCGCCATCGGCATGGAGATGCCGCGACCGGGCGAACGGCTCGATCGGCTCCGCGACGCGATCGCGGTGCTGGCCGGTCTGCTGGGTGGTGGGCCGTGCACGGTCGACGGCCGCCATCACTGCGCTGCGGGCGCGGTGAACGAGCCGGCGTCGGTGCAGCAGCCCCGACCTCCGATCATCGTGGGCGGCAAGGGCGATCGCCTCCTCTCGCTCGTTGCCGAGCTCGCCGACGGCTGGAACACGTGCTGGGTGTGGACCCCGGCGGCGTACGCCGAACGCCTCGAGGTGCTGACGCGCGCCTGCGAGCGGGTCGGGCGCGATCCGGCGTCGGTCACCCGCTCGCTCGGGCTCTACACCCTCTGCGGCGAGGACGAGCGAGACCTCGAGCGGCGCTTCGAGCGCCTGCGAGACCTGTCCCCGCCCGGGGTCCTCGACGCGGTGACGCTCGAGCAGTGGCGGGAGGGTCGGCTCGTGGGGACGGTCGAGCAGGTGCGGGAACAGGTGGAGGGATGGGAGGCGCTCGGCGTGGAGACGTTGATCATCGGCCTCGGAGCCGTCCCCTTCGCCGTGACCGAGCTCGACGACCTCGAGCTGGTGGCCCACGCCGTACGAGGCTGACCATGGTCTCCGACACAGGTAACCTGGTGGGATTCCCTCGAAAGGGTCCTCGCCATGAACCTCGGCGCAACCGAGCTCCTCATCATCCTGGCCGTCGTCCTCCTCCTCTTCGGCAGCACGCGCCTCCCGAAGCTGGCCAAGTCCCTCGGGCAGGCGAGCAAGGAATTCAAGAAGGGCGTCGACGGCGAAGACGAAGACGCCGGCGAGACCAAGAGCGCCTGAGTCGAGCCGTTCCCCCGCCGGTCCCCACACGGGCTGACCGCCCGGGAACCGAGTACCCCCGTCGCGTCGTTCTGATCCATGGCTGACGGTGTCCCCACCTGGGAAGAGGTCGCGCGCGACTACGGGCGCTTCCTCTACAGCGTGGCGTACCGCCTGGCCGGCAACGACGACGACGCACAGGATCTGGTCCAGGAGTCGCTCATCAGGATCCGCAGGGGTCTCGAGCGCTACGAACCCGGGTCGCTGGAAGGCTGGTTGGCTCGGATCGTGACGAACGTGTTCCTGGACGAGGTCCGTCGGCGCAAGCGTCGACCTGCTGACGCGCTCCCCGACGATCCCGAGCGCGTGCTCCCCCCGAGCCCGGCGGCCGACGAGGTCCCCACCGGCCTCTCCGACGAGGTGCAGCGAGCCCTCGGTTCCCTGCCCGACGACTTCCGCGTCCCGGTCGTCCTCTGCGACGTCAGCGACCTCTCCTACGAGCAGATCGCCGACGCCACCGGCGTGCCCATCGGCACCGTGCGATCGCGCATCCACCGGGGGCGGCGACTCCTGCGTGCCGCGCTCGTCGCCGACGGGGTGACCGGACCGTGAGCGACGTGCAGCCCGAGCTCCAGCCCGATCTCCTGTCGGCGTACCTCGACGGCGAGCTCACCGACGCCGAGCGTGCCGCGGTCGAGGCCCGCCTCGAGTCGTCGGCGGAGTGGCGCGACGAGCTGGCCGAGGTGCGCGCCGCGCGCGACGCCCTCCGGGGCGTCGCGCACCGTGACGCGCCACCCGGGTTCTGGGACGCCGTCCTCGTGCACGTCGGGGCCGACGACGACGTCGACGAAGCTCCCGACGAGGTCGTCGTGCCGATCACCAGGCCGACCAGCGGGGCGCGCGCTTCTCGTCGCCGCTGGAGCTGGGTGGCCGCTTCGGTGGCGGCGGTGGCCGCCGTCGTCGCCATCATCGTCGTGCCGCACCGAGGCGAGGTCTCGCCCAACGTCGCCGCGGTCGTGGCGCAACACGGAGCGCAGGGCTCCGACAACGGTGATCCGATCAGCATGCTCGCACCGGTCGGACCGCTGGCCGGGTTCCGCCGGTGACCTCGACGAGCTGGGTGCTGCTGCGCCGACCGGCAACGGTCGCGCTCTGTGCCCTGGCAACGGTCGCGGTGGCGTGGCCGATCGCAGCATCGGCCGGCGCCACGAGCGATCCCGACGCGCGCGAGGCCGCCCGCCTCGTCCGCGGGACGCGCGACGCGGCGCGAGACCATGACTTCACCGGGTCTGCGAGCATCGCCTGGGCGACGGCGGCGGGCCGGCAGCAGGCTCGGGTGCACGTCACCGGCGCGGACGGGGCGGTCGAGATCGCCGCCACCGACGGCGACACGGTGCTCGACGACGGCCGGCGCACCTACTTGAAGGACCGCCTGGGCTGGACCGGGCTGGTGGTCGAACCGACGGCGCACGATCTTCCGCAGCCCGGCCGGCGGTGGACGCTGGCGACCGCCGGCACCCGCACGGTGGCGGGCCGCCCGGCCACGGTCGTGGTCGCCACCCGCCCCGACGGCACGCCCGCGCAACGACTGGTCGTCGACGACGCGACCGGGCTGCTGCTGGCCCGTGAGGTCCTCGGACCCCGGGGTACGGTCGAGCGCTCGGTCCGCTTCTCGAGCATCGACATCGGTGCGCGCGCCGCGGGTGACACCGCCGCGAGCCCGGTCTCGGCACCCACGGGCGTGAAGAGCACCTCCGCCGAGAACCTGACGTCGGTGCCCGACGGCTACCGCGCGCCGGGCGCGCTGTCCGGTTTCGAACTGGTGACGCGCTCGCGGCACCCCGACGGCGTGCTGCTCTTCTACAGCGACGGTGTCTTCACCGCCTCGGTGTTCGAGCAGCGCGGCGATCTCGACTGGGGCGCGCTCCCCGCCGGTGGCACCGACACGCAGCTCGCCGACACGCGCACGCGCACGTACCACGAGGCGAGCGGCGACGTCGCGGTCTGGGAGCGCAACGGACTCGTCTACACGTGTGTGACCGACGCGCCGAGCGACGTGTTCGCGACGATGGTCGGCGCGCTCGCTTCCGATGGCCGCAGCACGCCCGAGGCGGTCGTCGACTTCGTGCTCGGCCCGTTCGGCTGGGGCTGAACCGCACCACCAGCAGGGTCACGGACCACGCCTGTGGGCGCGTCCGAGCCCGGACGCGACGAACCGGCGCCGTTCACCGGGGTCAAGACCCCGGCGTCGACGCCGGTTCGGACGAAGGGTGTCAGCGGGCGAGGGAGACGGGGGTCTCGACCCGGCGGCGACGCGCGATGCGGCGACGCTCACGCTCGGAGGCCCCACCCCAGACGCCGTGGTCGATGCGGTAGGTGAGGGCGTACTCGAGGCACTCGGGCTGCACCGTGCACTGCGCGCAGATGCGGCGGGCCTTGTCGACGCCGACGCCGTCGGAGGGGAAGAACTCGCCTGGTGCGAGGGATCGGCAACGGGCGTGGAGCATCCACTCCTGCTCGTTGTGATCGGGGGGAGGGTTCAGGTCGTCCATGTGCACCCCAGTGCTTCGGCCAAGAGTCGAGTGGAGCGGGTCGCCTGTTCAACGGTCCGGACCGCGGTCCGGTTCCCGTAGCCTGACAGAGATCGTACGCCGCGTCCCATCAGGTCCCGGCAACACTCCAGGAGCCCAGTGTCCGACACGCCTGCCGAGCCGATCCCGGAGCCGCCGGCTCCCGCGCCCTGGGGCCGGTATGCGGCATCTGGACCGGTTGGTCCCTCTCCGAGACCGGAGGAGGCGGCCACCGAGGCGGGCACCGTCGCCGCACCGGTGGCGTGGGCGGGTGCCGCGTCGTCCGCTCCGTCCGGGACCACGGGCCAGGCCGGCGCCGGTAGCTCCGACCGCTCGCGCAGCTGGCGCTCGGCGGTGGTCGGCGGCATCGCCGGAGCGGTGGTCGGCGCCCTGGTGGCCGGTGGGATCGTGGCGGTCGCAGTCGACGACGACTCGGGATCGAACGGCACCGGTGCCACCTCGGTGGTGCTGCGGCCGTCCGACCGGATCGGTCACACCGGTGACATCGCACCCATCCTGAAGGCCGCGGTGCCCGCGGTCGTCGCGATCGTCGACGACGGCGGTCCCGACTCCGGAGGCGCAGCCGGGACCGGCTTCGTGATCGGGTCCGACGGTGTGATCGTCACGAACAACCACGTGGTCGAAGGTGCGAAGGACATCCAGGCGGTGTTCTCCGACGGCACGACGCGCGACGCGAAGGTCGTCGGGAGCAACGCCGCCAGCGACCTCGCGGTGGTGAAGGTCGACGCGTCCGGGCTGGCCACGATCGCTCTCGGTGACTCCGACGACGTGCAGGTGGGCGACGACGTGGTCGCGATCGGGAACGCCCTGGCGCTCCAGGGCGGGCTCACCGTGACGCGGGGCATCATCTCCGGGCTGCACCGTGAAGTCGGCACCAACACGGGCAGCGCGCTCGAGGACGTCCTGCAGACCGACGCCGCCATCAACCCGGGCAACTCGGGCGGTCCGCTGGTCGACTCGCGGGGTCGGGTGATCGGCATCAACACCGCGATCGCCGACCCGGGCAGCGCGCAGAACGTGGGGTTCGCGATCCCCATCTCCAACGCCGACGCGATCATCCAGTTGCTGCGCGAGGGCCGTCAGCCCGCGCAGCTCGGTGTGAAGACGGTCGACGTGGAGCAGGCGAAGGCCAACGGCGCATCCGTCGACGTCGACCGGGGCGCCTACGTGCAGGACGTCAACGGAGGATCCCCTGCAGCGAAGGCGGGGATCAAGTCGGGTGACGTCGTGGTCGCCGTCGACGGGAAGCAGATCACCAGCGCGGCATCACTGGGCGGGGTGATCCGTCAGCACCGCCCGGGAGACGACGTGGAGATCGACCTCGACCGGCGGGGTGACTCGCTCACCGTCCACGCCACGCTCACCGAGGCCGCCAACTCCTGAGCGTCGGCCGCTGGTGGCCGGTGCCGACCTCTGAGGGTGGCGAAACCCCGGCCGCTACGCTGGCCTGCATGTCGATGCAGTCCGAAGAGCTCGAGCAGGTACCGCCGCAGGGTCACGTGAAGGTCGTCTACCTCGGCCCGGTCGCCCCGCACTGGGAGGTCCACGGCGTCTTCGGAGACGGTCGCATGATCGACGAGTTCCGCCAGCGGGCGGTTGCCCGACTGCAGCTCCTGCCGCCGCACGACCCGCAGTTCCGCCGCAACCGCGAGCGCGTCGCGCGCGACGCCGAGCGCGAGCACCTCATCCTCGAATGGGACCTCGGCTACGACGAAGGCAGCTGACCGGGACTAGACCGCGGAGGCGGCTTCCCCCGGGTGCTCGCCCGTCACCATGAAGCCGACGCGCTCGGCGATCGTGACGGCATGATCGGCGATGCGCTCGTAGTGGCGACCCACGAGGGCCATCTGCACCGCGAGGAGCACGGCGCCCTCGTCGCTGCCGTCGCCCGCGAGCACGTGACGGAAGAGGCTCTTCGTGAGCTCGTCCATCGCGTCGTCCATGTCGGCGAGCGCCGCGGCCCATGACGGATCGGAATCGGCGAACACGTCGATCGCGACGCGCGTCTGGTTGCTCGCCTGCGTACCCATGCGGTCGATGATCCCGCGCAGCTTCGGGTCGAGCTGGTGCGGATAGAGACGGCGCGTCGTCTTCGCGACGTTCACCATGAGATCGGCGCTGCGCTCGAGCTCGTGCGCGACGCGCATCACGGTGACGAGGAAGCGCAGGTCGGTGGCGATCGGCTGTTGACGCGCGAGCAGGAGGAACGTGCGGTCCTCGATCGTGTGCGTGAGCTCGTCGATCACGTCGTCGGCCTCGATGACCTCCTCGGCCGCATTGAGATCGCCGTCGAGCAATGCCTGCGTGCCGCCGGCGATCGCCTCGGTGGTGAGCGCGGCCAGGCGGATGACGTCGGTGCGCAATTCGTCGAGGTCTTCGTGGAACGACTTGCGAGCCTCTTCGGGGGGCTCGCCGTCGGGGAGTGGTGCAATGGTCACGACGCCTCCGGTGGGGGTGCGAACGAAAGGGAACGGCCGGTCGCGGCCGAGTGTGTCGCGCGCGCGGCGGGTTCGTGTCGTTCGAACCCTAGGGTGCGCGCAGTCTTCAGTGCCCGTTTACCTGCCCGCCACACAAGGGCAACGGCATGGAAACCGCGCGCTCGTAGTGTGACTGTCAACCGAGAGCGGCTCTTGGATCCCCCCTCCGAGAGCAGTTCCGGGATCTGGCTCTTCTCGGTTGGGAGTGCGTGGCCGACGAAGAGTCGTACGGAGAGTGCGGGGCCGGGAAATCCCCCCTTCCCGGCCCCTCGCTCTCCGAGGGTCACGTTCGAGGAACGCGGTGGGAAATCCCCCGCCACCTTCTCGTGCTCGGCCCCTCGCTCTCCGAGGGTCACGTTCGAGGAACGCGGTGGGAAATCCCCCGCCACCTTCTCGTGCTCGGCCCCTCGCTCTCCGAGGGTCACGTTCGAGGAACGCGGTGGGAAATCCCCCGCCACCTTCTCGTGCTCGGCCCCTCGCTCTCCGAGGGTCACGTTCGAGGAACGCGGTGGGAAATCCCCCGCCACCTTCTCGTGCTCGGCCCCTCGCTCTCCGAGGGTCACCGGCTCTCCGCAGACCACTCGTGCGGCGAGGGCAGTCATCGGCGGAACCTCGAGCTGCGGGTGTGCTCGCCGGTGGCGACGTAGTGGACCTGCTCCGCGATCGTCACCGCGTGATCGCCGATGCGTTCGTAGTGACGCGCCACCAGAGCCAGCTGCACCGCCGCGTTGAGGCGTGACTCGTCGACCACTGTGCCTCCGTCGACTTCGAGCACGTGACGGAACAGCCGGCGCTCGATCTCGTCCGTGGTGTCGTCCATGTCGGCGAGTGCAGCAGCCCACGACGGGTCGCGGTCGACGAACGCGTTCACCGCCACCCGGAGCTGCACGGTGACCTGCCGGCTCATGCGGTCGACGAGCGGGCCGGCGATGGCGTCGAGCCGCGCTGGGTGCAGCCGCCAGGTGGTGCGGGCCACGTTGACCATGAGGTCGGCGCTGCGTTCCAGCTCGTGCGCGACCCGCAGGGCCACACCCACGAACCGCAGGTCGGCGGGGCAGAGACCGGGGGTGGAGATGATCCGGAGGCAGTCGTCCTCCACCGCATGGCGGAGCGAATCGATGGCATCGTCGTCGGCGACGACCCGGTCGGCGTGCTCGAGGTCGGCGGCGATCAGCGCCTCGGTGCCGGATCGGACCGCGTCGAGGGTGAGTGATGCCAGACGCACGACGTCGAGGCGCACGTCGTCGACGCGTTCGCGGACGTGCGGATCCGACTGGCCGGGCACGACCTCCGAGGAGACCACGGGGTGATCATGGTGGTGCTGACCAGCCCATCTGCGGCGTTCCACCCACTGTTTCCCGCCTGTTCACCTTCGCGCCACCGCGACGCCACAGCGCGTCCAGGGTGCCTTCGTACGCTCCGCGCCGTACAACGACCAGTCCACGTTCCAGGAGGAACACCCACATGCTCCGTTCGTTCGCTCGTCGCGGCGGGATCGTGCTCGCCGCGTTGGCGCTGCCGGTGCTGTTCATCGGCAACGCCGCGACAGCCAGCACGCCGACGCAGGCGAAGCTCTCCTCCGCCACCATCAACGGTGACGGCTCCACCTTCCAGCTCGGTTTCAACCAGGTGTGCATCGGCGGCTTCAAGCAGCAGCAGAAGGCCGTGACCATCAACTACCAGGGCAACGGCTCGGGCGCCGGCCGCACCGACTTCGTCAACGGCGTCGTCGACTTCGCGGGCACGGATGCGGCGTACAAGTCGACCGACCCCCAGCCGCCGAAGCCGTTCCTCTACTTCCCGACGGTGGTGGCGCCGATCACGGTGTCGTACAACCTCTCGGGTGTGAAGCTCAACCTGTCGCCCGAGACGGCGGCGAAGATCTTCTCGGGTGCGGTGACGACCTGGAACGACGCCGCGATCAAGGCCGACAACCCCAAGGCGAAGCTGCCCAGCACGACGATCACCGTCGTGCACCGCAGTGACAGCTCGGGAACCACCGCCAACTTCACCAGCTGGCTGACCAAGGCCGCGCCCACCGACTGGACGCTCGGCAGTGGTTCGACCGTGAGCTGGGGCTCGAGCACCCAGGGTGCCACCGGCAACTCGGGTGTGGCGAAGCTGGTCAAGGACACCGATGGCGCGGTCGGCTACGTCGACTTCTCCGACGCCAACGCCAGTGACCTGACGTACGCGGCGATCAAGAACTCGGCGGGCAAGTTCATCACGCCGAGCCTCGACTCCGCCGCCGCCGCCGCTCAGGGTGCCTCGGTCAACGCCGATCTGACGTACGACCCCATCAACTCGGATGGTGCGGCTGCGTACCCGATCACCTCGCCGACCTGGATCATCGTCTACACCGACCAGACCGACGCGGCCAAGGGCAACGCCATCAAGGGCTTCCTGAACTACATCTACAGCGACGGCCAGAAGCTGGCATCGTCGGTGGACTACGCGGGTCTGCCCAAGGGTCTGCTGAAGCAGGCCAAGGCGCAGGTCAAGCAGATCACCGTCCCTGCGTCGTGATCTCGGGCGGGTCGTGCACGGGACGGGTGTCCCCCCGTCCGTCCCGTGCCCCCGCCCGACGACCGCAACTCGCGTAGATTCCGGGTCTCCACATGGCAGTCACGGCTCCGCCCCGATCGAGTGATCCGTCACCGGCTCCTGCCTCACGGGGGCTGGGGACCGGACCGCGACCGCCCGGGATCGTCACCGACCGCATCTTCAAGTGGATCGCGCTGGCCGCGGGTCTCCTCGTCCTCGCCATCCTCGGCCTGATCGCGTACACGACCACGAAGAACGCGTGGCCGTGGTTCCGCCAAGAGGGCTTCGGCATCTTCTCCGACAACTGGGACCCGGCGAAGGGCCAGTACGGCGCCGGGGCGATGATCTACGGCACCTTCCTCGTGGGCATCATCGCCCTCGTGATCGCGGTGCCGGTGAGCATCGGCATCGCGCTCTTCGTCAACGAGATCGCGCCGCGCAAGCTCAGCAAGCCGGTCATCTACGTCGTCGACCTCCTCGCCGCGATCCCGTCGGTCGTCTACGGCCTCTGGGCCCTGGCGGTGCTCACGCAGCCGTTGGCCGACATCTACCAGAGCATCTCCGACGCCACGAGCGGCATCCCGATCATCGGCGACCTGACTGCCGACCCGAGCAAGACCGGTCTCAGCTTCATGACCTCGGGGATCATCGTCGCGATCATGATCACGCCGATCGTCACCTCGCTCACCCGCGAGGTGTTCGCGACCACGCCCTCGTCGCTGAAGGAAGCCGCCTACGGCATCGGCGCGACGCGGTGGGAGATGATCAAGGGCTCGATCATCCCGCACAGCCGTGGCGGTCTCGTGTCCGCGGTGATCATCGGTCTCGGTCGTGCCATCGGCGAGACCATCGCGGTGGCGCTCCTGATCGGCAGCTCGCAGCACATCAGTGCGCACGTCTTCGGCCCCGGTGACACGCTGGCGTCGATCATCGCCAACCAGTTCAACGAGGCCACGGGCATCCAGCGCGCCGCGCTCATCGGCATGGGTGTCGTGCTGCTGGTGCTCACGGTCGGCGTCGGCATCCTCGCCCGCAGCATCGTCAACCGGTACGACCGCAAGGCGGGAGTGGTGGCATGACCGCAGTCGCTCCCAACCTCGCACGGCCGCCGAAGTCGACGTCGCGCAAGGTCAAGAACGCGCTCGCCACCGTGCTGATCGCGATGGCGTTCCTGATCGCCCTCATCCCGCTCGTCTTCCTCGTCGTGTACGTGGTGCAGCAGGGTCTCAAGGTCTTCAGCTGGAGCTTCCTCACCGACGACCTGCCCTTCGTCGACCGGTTGCCGGGCGGCGGCATGGGCCCCGCGGTCGTCGGCACACTGGTGATCACCGGCGCGGCGTCGTTGATGGCCATCCCGCTCGGCATCCTCGGGGGCATCTACCTCAACGAGTACGGCGGTCGGAGCCCGCTGGCGCGCTTCATCCGGTTCCTGTCCGAGGTGATGACCGGCGTGCCGTCGGTGGTCATGGGTCTGTTCATCTACACGTTGGTCGTGCTGAACACGAAGGAGCGCACCGGCCTCGCGGGTGCGCTCGCGCTGGCGTGCCTGATGCTGCCGATCGTCATCCGCACCACCGATCAGATGCTCTCGCTGGTGCCGCGGGAGCTGCGCGAGGGCAGCTACGCGCTCGGCAGCCGCAAGGCGCGCACCATCCGCACCGTCGTGCTCCCGAACGCGGCCCCCGGCATCGTGAGCGGCGCGTTGCTCGCGGTCGCCCGCGCCGCGGGTGAGACCGCACCACTGCTCTTCACCATCGGGACCGTCACCGAGACCAACACCAGCCTCCTGAAGGGCCAGAACACCGCCCTGTCGGTGCAGATCTTCCGCAACGCCATCTCGCCGTTCTCGGTGCAGCAGGACCGGGCCTGGGGCGCGGCGTTGACGCTCATCGGGATCGTGTTCATCGTGACCATCGCCGCCCGTCTGGTGACGGCCTTCTTCTCCCGCCGGCAGGCGGCATGACCCCCGAGGACGGATCCGTGCCCACGCTCACCGACCCCACCGCTAACGTCATCGACGTGACCACCGAGGTCGACGCCACGCCCGCCGACGTCGAGACCCCCACCGCTCCCGATGCTCCTGACACCCACGCGGCGGACGAAGAGCCGGAGCGCGAGCGCGAGCTCGTCTTCGAGCTGCGCGACCTGGAGGTGCAGTACAGCGGGCACACCGCGGTGCGCGAGGTCAACCTCGACATCGCCGCCCACGAGATCACCGCGTTCATCGGGCCGTCGGGGTGCGGGAAGACGACGGTGCTGCGGTGCCTCAACCGCATGCACGACCTCACGCCGGGCGCCAAGGTGATGGGCCGGGTGAGCTACCACGGCGAGAACCTCTACGGCGGGAAGGTCGACCCGGCCGAGGTGCGCCGTCGGATCGGGATGGTGTTCCAGAAGCCGAACCCGTTCCCGAAGACGATCTTCGACAACGTCGCGTACGGCCCCAAGCTGAACGGCAAGAAGCGCTCGGAGCTCAGCGACATCGTCGAACACGCGCTGACGCGCGCTGCGCTGTGGGACGAGGTGAAGGACAAGCTGAAGCACAGCGGCTTGTCGCTCTCCGGCGGTCAACAGCAGCGTCTCTGCATCGCACACGCCATCGCGGTGCAGCCCGACGTCGTGCTCATGGACGAGCCGTGCTCCGCGCTCGACCCCATTGCGACCGCGCGCATCGAGGACCTGATGGAAGAGCTCAAGAGCGAGTTCACCATCGTGATCGTCACGCACAACATGCAGCAGGCGGCGCGCACGTCCGACCGTACGGCGTTCTTCACCGCCGAGGTCGACGACCAGAACCGCCGGGTCGGGCGGCTGGTCGAGTACGACGTCACCGAGAAGCTGTTCACCGCTCCGAGCGATGCCCGCACCGAGGGCTACATCACAGGTCGGTTCGGTTGACCGGATGAGTCCGCAGCGACGCGACCAGACGGCCGAAACCGAACTGGCACTGGCCAAGGCGCTCCAGCAGTCGGAGACCGTCATCAGCCAGCGGGACCGGCTGCTCGCCTCGTTCGACGAGTTGCAGCAGGGCGTGCTGGTCCTGGACGCCGACGGGAACGAGGTGTTCCGCAACGCTGCGGCCGAGCGCTACCGGGATGCCCGGCATGCCGATGCGGTCGTTGCCGGAGCGTTGGATGCCCTCGTCCTCCGTGCCCTGGAAGGTGAGCGTTGCGAGCGCGAACTGCAGCTGCACACGCCGCCCCGCTCGGTCGTCCGGCTCACCGCCGTGCCCATCCGGATCTCCGACCGCGCGCTGGGAGTGGCAGCGTTCGTGAACGACGTCTCGGAGATGCACCGGGTCGAGAGCGTGCGGCGCGACTTCGTGGCCAACGTGAGCCACGAGCTGAAGACGCCCATCGGTGCCCTGGAGGTGCTCGCCGAGATCCTGGTCGGCGAAGAGGACCCGGCCGTGATCCGCCCTCTCGCGGAGCGCATCGTGAAGGAAGCCGAGCGACTGGCGCGCATCGTCGACGATCTCCTCGATCTCAGCCTCATCGAGACCCAGGAGACGCCTCCCCGTGCGCCGATGCCACTCGAAGTGCTCGTCGACGACGCCGTGGATCAGTTGCGCCCGGCGGCCGCCGCCAGTGGGATCAACCTGCAGGTGCACCCAGGCGTCACCGGCGCCCTCGTGTCGTGCGAACGCCGGCAGGTGGTGAGCGCGCTCGCGAACCTCATCGACAACGCGGTGAAGTACTCGGAGCCCGGATCACCCGTGACGGTCGGTACCGCACTGCTCGACGGTGAGGTCGAGGTGTCGGTGCGCGACGCAGGAATCGGGATCCCGAGCCGCGACCTGGAACGCGTCTTCGAACGGTTCTACCGCGTCGACCAGGCGCGCAGTCGTGACACCGGCGGCACCGGTCTCGGCTTGTCGATCGTGCGCCACGTGGCGCGCGCCCATGGTGGCGACATCACGGTCGAGTCGGTCGAGGGCCAGGGCTCCACGTTCCGCTTCGTGCTCCCGCTCGAACCCGAATCGGTCGCGGTGCGGTCACCGCAGCAGGAGAACGTCTGATGCCGGAGGCGCCGCTGATCCTCGTGGTGGACGACGAGCAGTCGTACCGCGATGCGCTCCGGATCGCGTTGGAGCGGGAAGGGTTCCGGGTCGAGGTCGCCGCCGACGGCGCGGAGGCCATCGCGCGCTTCGACGCCGTGCGCCCTTCGTTGGTGCTGCTCGACGTGATGCTGCCGCGCATCTCCGGCGTCGACGTGTGCCGTGAGCTGCGGACGCGCTCGCAGGTGCCGATCATCATGGTCACCGCACGCAATGCCGAGATCGACGCCGTGGTTGGCCTCGAGGTGGGTGCCGACGACTACGTGACCAAGCCGTTCCGGCTGCGTGAGCTCGTGGCGCGAGTGCGCGCCGCGTTGCGACGTGGTCGGGGCGAGGAGACCGGTGCCGCGCTGCCCGACGAGGTGATCGAGATCGGCGCCGTGCGCCTCGACGCCGCCCGCCACGAGGTCGCCGTGCGCGGCGAACGCGTCGCGCTGCCGCTGAAGGAGTTCGAGCTGCTCGAGCTGCTGCTCGCCAACGCGGGGCGGGTGCTCACGCGCGACGTGTTGATCGACCGCGTGTGGGGTCCGAACTACTACGGCGACACCAAGACCCTCGACGTGCACGTGAAGCGCCTGCGGGCGAAGGTCGAGGACGACCCCGGTCATCCGGCGCGCATCGTCACCGTGCGCGGCGTCGGCTACCGCTACGAGAAGGTCTAGCTCCTCGGAACGCGGTCCGGTCGGGGCGCGGTTCGGTCGGGGCGCGGTTCAGCCAGGGACGCGCGCGGCGATCGCGTCGTCGATCTTCGCGTGCAGCGACGGAACCTCGCCTGCGAGCTTGGCGAAGTCGGCGCCGAACATCGCCAACAGGGTCGTCGGCTCGGTCGTCGTGACGGTGGCGGTGCGACGGCGGGTCTTGAAGATCGCCGCCTCACCGAAGAAGTCCCCCGGCCCGAACTCGGCCAACGTCTCTCCGTCGCGGGTCACGGTGGCCGCGCCCGACTCGATCACGAAGAAGAAGTAGCCGGCGCCGCCTTCGTGCGCCAGGTGCTCTCCGGCCTCGGCGTGCCGTACCTCGAACCGGTCGGCCGCTTTCGATCGCTGGTCGTCGGTGAGATCGGCGAAGAGCGGGATGTCGGTGAGTCGGGTGGCGTCGACGGCCATGGTGCGGGCACCTCCTGTGCGCGGGCGTGCGGGATGCTACGACCAACGCTCCGGGCGATCGCCCGCGTTCACCGGAAGTTCACCGCCTGGTTGCCGGCTCGTCCCCGGGTGCTCAGCCGACCTTGGCCAGCGCGTCCTCGTACTCCGACTTGGCGCGCGGGGTCCCGAGGTCGGGGGAGGAGAAGGTGGAGCTGACCACGCCTTCCTTGTCGAGGACGAACGTGGCGCGGTTGGCGCACCCGAGCGCGTCGTTGAACACGCCGTACTCCTTCGCCACCGCACCGTGAGGCCAGAAGTCGCTCAGCACGGGGAACGTGAAGCCCTGCTCCTCGGCCCAGATGCGTTGCGAGTGGCGGGAGTCGCACGAGATCGCGAGCACCTGAGCGCCACCGCGTTCGAAGGCCGACGGGTCGTCGCGGATCTCGCAGAGCTCACCCTGGCAGGTGCCGGTGAAGGTGAACGGATAGAAGACGATCACCACCGGCTTGCCGCGCAGCTCGGAGAGCGTGACGTCGTTGCCGTGCTGGTCCTTCAGGGTGAAGTCGGGCGCGGTGTCGCCGACTGCAGGCATGGGGGTCTCCTGTGGGTGAGGGAACGGGCGCGGACGCTACCGAGCGACGTCGAGGCCCAGCGCGTCGGTGATCGCGTCGGCGGCGCCGCGCGCCGGACCGCGCACGATGCTCATCAACGGGGTGACCGACACGTAGCCGTCCTTCACGAACGCGACGTCGGTGCCGGGCGCGGAGTCGGCCCGTCCGGTGATCTCGATCTTGAGGTCGCCCTGCGACACGTCGGCCGACGCCACCCAGACCTCACCCGCGGGTGCGAGCTCGGCTTCGACCACGCCCTTGATCTCGGCGAGCGGCACGTTGGGCACGTTGATGTTGAGGACGCGAGCGTCGCCGTCGGGCTTCGCCACCCACTCGACCGCCGACGCCGCCATCCGGGCCGCGACGTCCCAGTGGTACTCGCGCTCGACGCTCCAGTCGATCGACACCGCCACGCCGGGGATGTTGTAGCCGGCGCCGGTGAGCGTCGCCCCCACGGTGCCCGAGTGCAGCACGAGGTGGCCGGTGTTGGCGCCCGGGTTGATGCCCGAGGCGATGACGTCGGGGAGGTCGCCGAACGCGCCGAGACACGTGGCGAACACGGCCATCGCCGGCGGCGCGTCGATCGCGTGCACCGGGAGGTCGGGGAGCTCGTCCCACACCCGTTGCTCGACGGGCGGGGGGCCGGCACCGATCATGCGGCCGATCGACGCACCCGCGCCGCTGCGGTCGTCGGTGGGTGCGACCACGAACACGTCGTGGCCGTCGGCGACGAGCGCACCGGCGAGCGCGTGGATCCCGGGGGAGTCGACGCCGTCGTCGTTGGTCACGAGGATGCGCATGAGCCCACCGTACCTGCGGGTTCGCGGGGTTCCGCCGTCCGCCGACCGACGACGAGGTGAACGGGCGGTGAACCTCGGGTGCGCCGCGGTCCGGTCCGGTCTGGACGGGGAGAGGGTCCGTTCAGACCTTCGGCGGCGGCACGTACCTGGCCCGCCGGACCTGTTCGTCCTCGATGTCGAACACCCAGATGGAGCCCTTCTCCATGCGGTGGTCGCGCAGCTTCACGCCGTGACGCCCGAAGTGGTCGAGCAGGTCCTGCATGACGTCGCCGTGGGTGCAGAGCACCGCCTCACGATCCTGCACCTTCTCGAACAACCGGAGCGCCTGCGACAGGCGGGCACCCTCGGCGAGCGCGTCGCTGGTCTCGACGTGGGTGCCGAGCTTCTCGGCCAGCGGTTCGACGGTGTCGACACAGCGGACGTAGGGGCTGCTCACGATGAGGTCGACCGGTTCGTGCGCGAGCCGCTTGGCGATGCCGTCGGCCTGCGTGCGCCCGACCTTGGAGAGCGGACGCAACGAGTCGTCACCCTTCCAACGGCTGCGGGATCCGGCGCGCGCGTGGCGCACGAGGTGGATGGTCACGAGGGAACCGGTGCCTTGGCCAGCAGCTTGCGGTCGTGGGAGTAGCTGAGTCGATCGGCGGCCTCGGGGACCGTGCACCAGTGCACGGCGTCGACCTCGTCGTTGGGGACGAACGCGTCGTCGGATGCGGCCGCTGCGACCGAGTCCGGGCGCATCAGCCAGTAGTGCACGACCTTGTCCCGACCCTTCGAGTCGCGGTAGCGGGTCCGTCCCGCCGGCGCACCGAGCGTGCAACGGAGGCCCGTCTCCTCCTCGACCTCGCGCAGCGCGGTCTCTTCGTCGCTCTCGCCCTCGTCGGCCTTCCCCTTGGGGAGGCTCCAGTCGTCGTAGCGGGGCCGGTGCACCAGGAGCACCTGCCACCCGCCCTCGGGAGAGGGCCGGAGCACGATCCCACCCGCCGCCCTGATGGTGGTGCCCGAGCTCACATCCACCGCCTGAGCGCCTTGCGTCGGGCACCCTTCCATGCGGCGGGCCACGCCTCGCGTGACGCCTGCGCGGCGGCGGCCTCGACCACCGCGAGCTCCCCGGCCACGAACGCGGCCTCGCCGTCGTGGGGCGGTGCGTGCTCGCGGAGCCACTCACCGGCGACCACGGCGTCCTGGTGCTCGCCGAGCACCTCCTGGAGCTCGGCGACCGCCTTGGCGAAGCGCTTCGGCCCCTTGCCCACCGCGGGGACCACGGCTTCGGCGGCGTAGCGGGCCCGCTTGGCCCGGATGCGCACCTGGTGCAGCTCGGGATCGGGCGGGTCGTCGCCGAGCTCG
The DNA here is from genome assembly GCA_963755855.1 of uncultured Actinomycetes bacterium. Classification (GTDB taxonomy): domain Bacteria; phylum Actinomycetota; class Acidimicrobiia; order IMCC26256; family DASPTH01; genus DASUAS01. The sequence continues at coordinate 200,017 of CAVWLR010000002.1, forward strand.
TGCACCGCGTCGCGCAGCTTCTTCCACGGCTTCACCGCGAGGTCGCTCACGTCGAGGTCGAAGTCGTCGCCCTCGGGTGAGGCGGGCACCGCGCGCGACGCGAGCAGCAAGCGTTCGATCAGGGCGAAGTAGCGCTCCGAGCGCATGGCCTCGAGCAGCTCCTCGCGCGCGCCCGAGCGCTTGGCGCGGAGGATGTCGAGCACACGCTCGCCGGCGGCGCGGTCGCGGCCCACGAGCGCGCCGACGCGCCCTTCGAGCCGTGCGAGCAGGACGTCGGCGTCGCGCACCTCGCCCAGCATGGCGCCCAGCCACTTGAGCTCGGCCCGGAGCGACTCGTCCCACGCGGGGTCGAGCACCCGCCGGAACGTGCGCAGGTCGGATCGCATCCGGCGCGTCGCGACGCGAGCCTGGTGCACGTCCTCGTCGTCGCCCCCGCGTCGCACGCCGGGGTCGTGCGCGAGCAGCCGTGCCGTCGACCGTGCGATCGCCGCCCGCAGCACCTCGGAGGGGGTCGACGCGAAGTCGAGCTTCGGGGGCGCCACGAGGTCGGGGGCGTCGAGCGCGCGGGCTCCGAGCGCCCGCGCGATCTTCGACAGGTGCTCGGGCCGACCGGCGCCGCCGTCGTGCAGCAGGTCGGCGACGCGCCCGACCACCTTCGCCGACACGTCGTCGGCGAACTCCACCTCGATCTCGCGGAACTCGGTGTCGGGGCAGATGCCGTCGTGCACGGTCACGGTGTCGTCGACCGCTTCGGCGACGAGCGTGCCCTCGGCGTCGCGCAGCACCGTGGTGTGGCGCACCGTGTCGACGTGCGCGGCGAGGTGCAACGGTTCGTCGCGGATCAGGGCGTGCACGAGGTCGACGGCCTCGGTCGGCGGATCGCCCGCCGGTCCGTCGACGTGCAGCTCCGTGCGCACGAGCGCGACGTCCGACGTGCCGGCGAGCTTGACCGTCCAGCCGTCCTCGCGGTGGCGGAGGCTCGCGCCCGAGCGCGCCAGGCGAAGATCGGTGGTGTCGAAGTAGGTCGCGTGCAGGCGCTTGGTCGTCGTCGCGTCGGCGGTGAGCTCACCGCCGAGGTCGGTGCTCAGACGGGCGAGGACGGCGGCGAGGTCGAAGTCGCCGGCAGGCAGGAACTTGAGCTCGCGCTCTTCGTGGGACTGTCGGGCCACGTCGTGCCGGTCAGGAGGCGTGGGCCCGGGCAATGGCCTGGTCCTGGAGCTCACGATGGGTGGAGACGTCGACCGTGGTCGGGATCTTGCGCCAGGTGCCGTCGGCCTCGAGCTCCCAGGCCAGCACGTCGTCGGTGAGGTCGAGCTCGAGCATCTCGGCGAGCCGGGCGCGCAGCCGCGGGTCGGTGACCGGTGTGAGCGCCTCGACACGGTGGTCGAGGTTACGGGGCATGAGGTCGGCCGACCCGATGAGACACTCGGCGGTTTCGGGCTCCCGTCCGAAGCGGTACACCCGGGAGTGCTCGAGGAACCGACCGATGAGCGAACGCACGCGGATGTTGTCGGACAACCCCGGCACCTGTGGGCGCAGGCAGCAGATCCCACGGACGATGAGGTCGATGCGCGTGCCGCGCTGCGACGCGTCGTAGAGCGCGTCGATGAGCGCCGGATCGACCAGGCTGTTCATCTTCAGGGTGATGCGGCCCGCCTCGCCCAGGTCGGCCTGCTGCTCGATGCGATCGGCGATGGCGCGGCGGAGGTGGACCGGAGCGACCAGGAGCTTCCGGTACGTGCCCTGGTGGCTGTAGCCGGTGAGGTGGTTGAACAGGTCGGTGAGGTCGGCACCGAGCTCGGGGTCGGCCGTGAGGAGCCCGACGTCTTCGTAGAGGTCGGCGGTCTTGGGGTTGTAGTTGCCGGTGCCGATGTGGCAGTAGCGGCGGATGCCGTCGGTCTCCTGGCGCACCACCAGGAGCACCTTGGCGTGCGTCTTCAACCCGACCAGGCCGTAGACGACGTGCACGCCGGCCTCTTCCAACGCGCGTGCGCGGGCGATGTTGGCCTGCTCGTCGAAGCGCGCCTTCAGCTCGACGAGCGCCACCACCTGCTTGCCCGATTCGGCCGCCTTCACCAGCGAGCTGACCAGCGAGCTCTCGGCGCCGGCGGTGCGGTAGATGGTCTGCTTGATCGCGAGCACCTGGGGATCGGACGCCGCCTGCTCGACGAACTGCTCGACCGACGTGGAGAACGAGTCGTAGGGGTGGTGCACGAGCACGTCGCTGCTGCGCAGGAGCCGGAAGAAGTCGGGCGCGGGGTCGGTGCCCTGCAGTACGACAGGGGTCTGCGGGACCCAGGCCTCGTCCTTGAGCTCGGGACGTTCGAGCGCGTAGATCGACCACAGCCCGCCGAGATCGAGCGGGCCGTCGATCACGTTGACGTCGGAGTCGGAGAGCTCGAGCTCACGGCAGAGCAGCTCGAGGACCTCGCTCGTCATCTTGGCGTCGACCTCGAGCCGCACGACGCGACCGAACTTGCTGCGCCGCCGCAGCACCGACTCGATCGCCTCGAGGAGGTCCTCGGCTTCGTCCTCGAGCTCGAAGTCGGCGTCGCGGGTCACGCGGAACGGGTGGTGCGCGAGCACCTCCATGCCGGGGAAGAGGGCATCGAGCTTGGCTGCGATGACCTGCTCGAGCAGCACGAAGCGCTCGCCGTCGGGCAGCGGCACGAAGCGCGGCAGCGGCGGTGGCACCTTCACCCGCGCGAACCGCTCGTCGCCGCTCGTCGGGTCGCGCACGGTGACCGCGAGGTTGAGCGACAGGTTGGAGATGTAGGGGAACGGGTGCGCGGGGTCGACCGCCAGTGGCGTGAGCACCGGGAAGATCGAGTCGGCGAAGAAGGCCTCGAGGTGGGCGCGGTCGTCGCCGCCGAGGTCGTCCCAGTCGACGAAGCGGATGCCGGCGGCGTCGAGCGCAGGGATGACCTCGTTGGCGAACACCGCCGCCGACCGGGCGACGAGACCGTCGACCTGGTTGCGGATCGAGCGGAGCTGGCCGACGAGGTCGAGGCCGTCGGCGGTGGTCGTGCGGAGCCCGGCGTCGAGCTGCTCCATGAGCCCCGAGACCCGCACCTCGAAGAACTCGTCGAGGTTCGAGCTGAAGATGGCCAGGAACTTGGCGCGCTCGAGCAGCGGCAGGCGATCGTCCTCGGCGAGGGCGAGGACGCGGGCGTTGAAGTCGAGCCACGACAGCTCGCGGTTCAGGAAGCGCTCCGAGGCGTCGGCGAACGGCGGGTGCACGTGCGCGGGGTGCGCGGAAGCAGTCTCCAGGCCAGCCACCTCGCAAGGTTACTCCCCGGATCGATGTGCCGAATCGGACCGACACGCGGCCCGGGATCCCGCGAGGTGACGGGTATCGTCCCCACAGGGACATGAGCACTGACCCCCGGTTCGCCGAACCCACGCCGTTCGCCCGGCTCGTCTACGCGCAGGCCGCCGGTGCATGTGGTGACGCGTGCATCCTCGTGTCGATGGCGGGGTCCATCTTCTTCTCGAGCCCCACCAGCGCCGCGCGCGGCAAGGTGCTGCTGTTCCTCCTGATCACGATGACGCCGTTCATGCTCATCGCCCCGGTGCTGGGTCCGGCGCTCGACCGCATGAAAGGAGGTCGGCGCCTCTTCCTGATCGCGTCGGCGGGGGGCCGCGCGCTGCTGTGCGTGTTCCTCGCGATGTACATCAGCAAGTCGGCGCCGGAGGGCCTGCTCGTCTACCCGCTCGCGTTCAGCGTCCTCGTCCTCCAGAAGGGGAGCGCGATCGCCAAGAGCGCGCTCGTCCCCGCGCTGGTGAAGGACGAAGCCGAGCTGGTCACCGCCAACTCGCGCCTGGCGCTCATCAACGCGATCGGCGCAGCCGTCGGTGCCGCGCCCGCGGTCGTGGTGTACCAGCTCTTCGGCGCGGACTGGTCGCTGCGCTACGGCGCTGTCGTGTTCGTCGTCGCGACGATCCTCGCCATCCAGATCCCGCGTACGAAGGTGAGAGTGCCCGCCGACGCGCAGGAGCAGCGACTCGAACGCGAGGAGATGCACACTCCGAGCATCCTGCTCGGGTCGAGTGCGTTCGCAGTGCTGCGCGCCAGCGTGGGCTTCCTCGTGTTCTTCGCCGCGTTCTCGCTCAAGGGCGACCTCTTCGCGTTGGGCGCCGCCGGCGCTGCCGCGTACGCGGGGAACTTCGGGGGCGTGATCGTCGCCCCCGTGCTGCGCCGCTCGATGCGCGAGGAGGTGATCCTCGCGTCGTCGCTGGTGCTGCCCGCCGTGTTCACGCTGCTCGGCGCGTTCTTCGCGGGCGCGATCGGCTTCGTGCTCGCTGCGCTCACCATCGGCATCGGTGCCGCCGCCGGCCGGCTCGGGTTCGACAGCCTCCTGCAGCGCGACGGCCCCGATGCCGCCCGGGGACGTGCGTTCGCCAAGTTCGAGACCCGGTTCCAGCTCGTGTGGGTGCTCGGCGGCGTGTTGGCGATCATCCCGTTCGCCAAGCAGATGGGGCTGTTCCTCCTCGCGGTGGTGCTGGCGTTCGCGGCGGTGTCGTACGTCGCCGCGCTCCGCGCGGCACGCGGCCGCACGATGCGCACGAAGCTGCTCCCGGAGCGGGTCGACCGCACGATCGCCCAGACGCGCGACCACGCCGTCGACCGCGTGAAGCGTCGTTTTCGCAAGCCGGCACGCGAGTCGCGGGAGTCGCGCTCGGCGAGGCGCGCCCCGACCAACGACCCGCCCACGCCGGCACCGCCTGAGACCGAATCCCAGACCTGAACCTCCGGGGACTACTGACCCCAGCCGCTCGACGCGCCCTGCACCATCCCGAACGGACCGACCGGCCAACGGAAGCAGTCGACCATCAGCGCGTCGACCTGCTCGCGCGTGGCGATGCCCTCGTCGATGCAGGCGTTCGCCTCTTTGATCATCCGCATGTACACGCGGTTGGCGACGAAGCCCCACGTGCCGTCGGGTGAGTCGTGGATGACGACCGGGTTCTTGCCGCACGCGGTCGCGAGCTCGACGATCGTCTGCACCGTCGCGTCGCTGGTGTCGGGGCCGCGCACGATCTCGGCCAGCCGCATCACCGCGGGCGGTGACGCCCAGTGCCACCCGATCACGAGCTCGGGGCGCTTCGTGACCTCGGCGATCTGCCCGATGGGGAACCCCGACGTGTTCGACGCCAGGATCGTTCCCGCGGGGGCGGCGGCGTCGAGGTCGCGGAAGACCTGCTGCTTGAGCTCGAGCTTCTCGGGGACGGCTTCGACGACGACGTCGACGTTCGCGGCCTCCTCGAACGACGCGGTGAACGAGAGGCGGGCCCGTGCGGCGTCGGCCTCCTCGCGCGTGAGCTTGCCGCGCTCCACGCCACGCTCGAACCCGTAGCGACCGGTGGTCACGTGCTCCGCCCCGCTCGCCAGCGCGGCGGCGTCGACGTCGTAACAGACCGTCTCGTGTCCTGCCGTGGCGGTGATCTGCGCGATCCCCGCGCCCATCACGCCTGCTCCGAGAACTCCGACCTTCATCCGATCCTCTTCCGCCGTTCCGCCGTTGCCGTGTCCAGTGTCCCGTGGTGTGCGGAGGACGGAGGTCCTCGGGCACCGAGACGGGCACTGGGATGGAGTGCGGCGTCAGTCTGGGTCGGGCAGGTCGATCCGGGCCAGCCAGAGACCGGGGGCGTCGAGCTCGTTCGGTGTCGGGAGCATCTCGGGCGCGTCCCAGAGCCGGTTCAGCCCGTCGAGCCCGGCCCGCTCCACCACGCCGTCGACGAACGCCTGGCCCCGCTCGTAGTGGGCCCGCTCCAGCTTCAGCCCGAGGAGCCCCTCGATGAAGCGCTCCGCCTCGCCCCGCTCGACCCGGTGGCGCTGCATGGCCTCGTGGATCTGGTCGAAGGTGGGGATCAGGCGGTGGCCGACGAGCCCCATCACGTGGTCGGCGTACCCCTCGATCACCGACGTGAGCCGCTGCAGCTCGTCCCGGGGCGCCACCTGGCGGGCCGACTGCATGGCGCCCAGGACCCGCTCCGGGCTCTGCGTGAGCTGCTGCAGCGCCTCCGGGTCCTGGATGTCGATCGTCCCGAACTCGGCCTCGAACGCCGACGGATCGATCTCGTAGTTCGACACGTACTGCGTGGCGAGGTCGACGAGGCGCTCGCGCACCCACGGCACCGAGCGGGTGGCGGCGTGCACCACCTCGTGCAGCGCCACGTAGAAGCGCAGGTCGTCGCGGGGGAGCGACCACTCCGACTCGAACGTGTCGATGTTCTCGACGACGAAGCAGAGGCTCGGCGCGTCGCTGGTGGGCAGGGGCAGGTCGTAGCGCCCCAGCGCGTGCTGCGCGAGGTACCCGATCATCGAGCCGGCCTGCACGCCGAGGAGCGCGGGCGCCAGCATCGACATCATGTTGCCCATGCCGGGCATCCCGGCCATCGCCGCGAACGGCGTGCCCGCCAGCCCCGGAAGGTCGCCGAGCTCGTCGAAGCCGGCGTCGGGATCGTCGTCGCCCGCCTGCATGGCGGCGCCCAGCGTGGTGGCCATCGCCTCGAGCACGGGCTTGAGCGCGACGAGGTGGAGGTCGACCCAGCCCTGGGGCCCGACGGTGCTGAGCGTGGTGGCGAAGGTGGCGGCGAGGCCGGTCTCGCCCACGACCAGGGTCTGGGCCGCGTGCGCGAGCTCTTCGAACTGGGTGCGATCGGCGGGGGCCACCGGCCGCTCGGGCCGGCCCTCGAGCGCGACGCCCTCTGCGGTCTGGCGCGCCACCTCCCAATTGACGGGTCCGGTGGACTGCAGGATCCGCATCACCTGGTTGAGGTCGATCTGCGAGAAGTCGACGTTCGCGGGGTCGAACTGACCGCCACCGGGTCCGCCGAGTCCGCCGGAGCCACCGAAGAGGAAGTTCGGGAGTCCCGGAACACCGGCCTCGTCGGGCCGTTCGTCGGGCTCTTCGGGGTCTCCAGGTTGAGACGGATCGGCCACGCGGTCAGTGTATGGGGGTGCATTCCGTTGCGGTCACCGGTGCCGCGGGCCTCGTCGGCCACCATCTGCTCCCCGTCCTCGCTGCGCACCCCGACGTCGATCGGGTCGTCGGGCTCGACGTCCGCGAACCCGAACGACGGCCCCGAGCGGTGGAATTCGCCCGTGTCGACATCGCCGGCACCGAGCTGAAGCCGCTGCTCGAGGGCATCGACGTGGTCGTCCACCTGGCGGGAGTCGTCGACCCGGTGCCCGACGTCGCGCTCATGGCCCGTGTGAACGTCGAGGGCACGCGGCACGTCCTCGACGCCGCGGCGTCGGTCGGTGCGCGACGGGTCGTCCGCATCTCGAGCGCGACGGTGTACGGCGCGTGGGCCAACAACCCGCTGCCGCTCACCGAGGACGTCGCCCTGCGCCCGAACCCCGACTTCTCACCCGCGGTGCAGGGCGCCGAGGTCGAGCGGTTGTTGGCCGAGTGGCGCGGCGATCACCCCGAGGTCACCGTGACCACGTTGCGAGCGGCGCCGGTGGTCGGGCCGGGGGCCGAGCGGCTCCCCGCGCGCATCCTCCTCGGCCGTCCGCCGTTGCGCGTGCGTGGCGCGGCGGCACCGGTGCAGGTGGTGCACGTCGACGACCTGACGTCGGCACTCGCGCTCGCCGCCACACGCGACCTGCCGGGCGCGTACAACGTCGCCGCCGACGGGTGGCTCGACGCCGACGCGGCGCGAGAGCTCATCCCGCGACCGGCGGCGCCCGCGCTCCCGGCCGAGGTGCTCGAGCGCTGGCTCCGGCGCACCTGGGACCTCGGCATCGGCGACGTGCCCGCCGGTGTCGTCCCCTACCTCGTGCACCCGTGGGTGATCAGCAACGAGCGACTCCGCGCTGCGGGGTGGGCGCCCACGCACGGCAACGCCGACGCCATCACGGAGGCGATCGCCGCCCTGCCGCCGCGCGATCGCCGCCCGGCCGTCGCCGCCGGTGCGGGTGCCGGCGGGCTGCTGCTCGTGGCCGGCACTGCGGTCGCGCTGCGTCGACGTCGGAAGAAGCGCACCGCCGACTGATCGCAGTTCGGGGTGCAGGCCCTGGGCGAGATCCCGGGCCTGCGCGAGCTCCGAAATCGCTGCACACGGGGGCGCGGCGATGCGAGCATTGCCCGCATGGCGGAGCACGCGGGTGAGCACGCGGTCGAGAACGAGTGGTGGATCACCGAGTGGGGGAACCCGTGCCGCGAGTGCGGCTTCGACTGGTCGCAGTCGCCCGAGGCGGTGCTCGCGGCGGTCGAGGAGCTGCCGGACCGGTTCGACGCGTTGCTCGCCGGTCGCACCGGCGACGAGACTGCCGGCGACGCGCACCCCGGCCCGTTCGTCTGGTCGGCGAAGGCGTATGTGTTCCACGTGGCCGACAACCTGCGCATCTTCGCCGAGCGGCTCGAAGGCGTGTTCGCCGGCGCGCCCACCACGCTCGCGGCCTACGACCAGGACGAGCTCGCCGCCGCCCGCAACTACGAGGCGATGTCGCTCGAGTCAGCGCTCTGGTCGGTGCGCACGGCCACGGTGGCGTGGTCGTCGGCCACGCGCGAAGCGCTGACGCGCCCCACCACCTACCAGCACGCCGAGCGCGGCGAGCTCAACGCGGCCGAGATCACGCGCGGTCCGGGCCACGACGCGCTGCACCACTTCCACGACGTCACCCGCGCGCTGCAGTAGCGACCGCGTCGACCAGACGCTGCAGCTCCTCCTCGGTGTTGTAGTAGTGCACCGACGCGCGCGCGACGGCGGTGAGGCCGCGCGCCTCGAAGTCGTAGCGCGCGAAGTCGATGGTCGACACCGAGATGTTGATGCCCTGCGCGCGGAGCGACGCTGCGAGCTCGTACACGTCGGCACCGTCGACGGTGAAGGTGACGATCCCGCAGCGCTCGACCCCCCGGTCGTGCAGGGTCAGCCCGGGCACCTCGACGAGCTGCTCGCGCAGTGCCGCGCCGAGACCCAGCACCCGCTCGGCGATGGCGTCGACGCCCACCTCGAGGGCGTGGTCGGCGGCGGCACCCAGGCCGAGCTGGTTCGCGACCGACCGCTCCCAGCTCTCGAAGCGGCGGGCGTCGCCGCGGATGATCACCTCGTCGTCCGGTGCCCACTGGGCCGCGTGCACGTCGAGGAACGGCGGCTCGAGCCGGTCGATCCACTCGTCGCGCACGTAGAGGAGACCGGTGCCGCGGGGCGCGCGCAGGTACTTCCGGCCGGTGGCGGAGAGGAAGTCGCAGCCCAGCGCGCCGACGTCGATCGGGAGCTGCCCGACGGCCTGGCAGGCGTCCAGCAGGTACGGGACGTCGGCCGCGCGCGTCACCGCGCCGACCGCGGCGGCCGGGTTCACCAACCCGCCCTGGGTCGGGATCCACGACATCGCGACCAGACGGACGCGCTCGTCGAGCGTGCCGGCGAGCGCGTCGACCGACAGCTGGCCGTGCTCGTCGTCGGGCACGACCTCGACGGTCGCGCCGGTGCGCTCCGCCAGTTGCAGCAGTCCGATCACGTTGCTCGCGTACTCCGCGCGCGACGTGAGCACGCGGTCACCGGGTCGGAACGACGCCGCGAGCGAGTACGCCACCATGTCCCACGCGCGGGTCGCGTTCTCGACCAGCGCGATCTCGCGCACAGATGCGCCGAGCAGCGACGCCACCGACGCGTACACCGCGGTCGTCCGCTCGGCGACGAGGTCGGCGGCCATGTACCCGCCGACGCGCCCCTCGAGCTCGAGGTGCTCGATCACGGTGTCGAGCACCGCACGAGTCGGGAGCGCGGCGCCGGCGTTGTTGAGGTGCGCGACGTCGTGGCACCCGGGCGTCTCCGCCCGGGCACGGCCGACGTCGATCACAGCCCGATCAGGATGTGGTCAGCGGGCCGCGGTGAGGTGCTGCGCGCGCCAGTCGTCCCAGTCGTCGGTGAAGTAGCGCACGCGCGTCTTCTTGTACTCCTTGATGGACCACAGCAGCGCGTACTCGTCGACGCCGGTCTCGTCGTGGATCGCGGCGATCGTCTCTTCGCAGTCGCGCGCGTTCTTGCCGTGCACCATCGTGAAGATCGAGTACGGCCAGTCGTCGTAGGTGGGGCGGCGGTAGCAGTGGCTCACCAGCGCGAAGCCCGCCATCTGCGGCCCGACCTCGTCGAGCTCGGCGTCGGGCACCGCCCACACACCCATCGCGTTGGCCTTGAAGCCCGCGGAGCGGTGGTTCATGACCGCCGCGAACCGGCGCATGAGCTTGCGCTCCTTGAACGAGCGCAGCAGATCGAGCACCGTCGCCTCGTCGCACCCGATCAGCTCGCCGTACGCGGCGAACGGACGCTCCACGAGCTCCAGGTCCTCCTGCACGACGCGGATGGTCGCGACCTCGAGGTCGGAGAGCTCGGGCGCCTCCATGTGCTCGCGCCGCTCGGGCTTCTCGTGCTCGAGCACCTCGGCCTTGGCATTGGCCTTGGTGTTGCCGGTCATGTCGAGCTTCACGCCGATCTTGTAGAGCTTCAGCGTGGGGAGCTTGCGGGTGACGAGGGCGCCCGACTCGCGGTGGAGCACGTCGATGTGGTCCTCGAGCGACTCACCCGGCGGCACCGCGATCGTGTACCAGAGGTTGTAGGCGTGGTTGCGCTTGTAGTTGTGGCTGACGCCGGGGTGGGCGCTGATCACGGCTGCGGCCTCGTCGACCCGGTCGGGATCGATCTGGGCGGCCACCAGCGCGGAGCCGTAGCCGAGGGCGCGGGTGTCGAAGATGGCCGACAGCTGGCGCAGCACGCCGAGCTCCTTGACCTTGCCGATCCGCTCCCGCACCTCGGGTTCGGTGAGCCCGAGGCGCTCGCCGAGGACTGCGAACGGCCGGGGCTCCAGTGGGAAGTCCCACTGCACGGCGTTCAACAGCTCGCGGTCGAGCGCTTCCAGGCCATCGTCGCTCGGTGTGGTCATGTGCTCATGGTCGCGCGTCCCCGGTGACGGCGGGCAATTCAGGGTGCCCGGGCCGTCAGCCCATGGTGGGCCACAGCATGATCAGCTGGGGGTCACCGGCCTTGACGGTGACGGTGATCGTCCGGGGCTTGTCGTTGCGCAGGTACTGGAGCTCGAGGGGGTCCTGCGGCCGGAGGCTGCGGACGGCGGCGACCAGGTCGGCGCGGTCGCTCACCAGCGTGCCGGCGGCGCGCACCACGACGTCACCGGGCTCCAACCCGGCCTCGGCCGCCGGGCTCCCGGGCACCACCGCCTGCACGGCGGCACCGCCCTGGGGCCGGCTCTCGGCCGGATCCTTCGCGCAGACCACGCCGATCCAGCCGTGCGCGACCTTGCCGCTGCCGTCGAGCTGGTCGCGCACGTCGCGCACGGTCGCCACGGGGACGGCGAGTCCGTCGGGGCTCCCGGTGGTGGCGCGGGTGAGGATGCCGACGAGGTTGCCGTCGGCGTCGACCAGCGCACCGCCCGACATCTCGGCCGTGACCGGGATGCCGGTCTCCAACAGGCCGGCGATGTCGACCCCGGTGCCGGCGTCGACCATCACGTCGCGGTCGGACACCACGTCGATGTTGACGCGCGGGTGGGGCCCGGCGCTGACCGCGACCACGGTCTGCCCGACCCGTGGGGATCCCGACCCGCCGAGGCGGGCGAGCTGGAGGTCACCGCCCGACACCGAGAGGAGCGCGAGGTCGGTCTGCGGGTCGACGCCCACGACCTTGGCGTCGAGCGCGCTCCCGAAGCTGGGCACGAGCACGACGTCGGTCGCCCCACCGAGGCTGTGCGCGGTGGTGACGACCCGGTCGGAGGCCACGACCACGCCCGATCCGACCCTCCGGCTGCCGTCGGGGGTCTTGACCTGCACCGTGACCACGCTCGGTTCCACCGCGGTGCCGATGCGCTCGGCGACGGCGTAGTCGACGACGTCACTCGGGCTGGTCACGATCGGCGGGGGGATCGGCGACCGGTTGCGTCCTCCGAGTGCGCCGAACGCCACCAGCACCAGGATCGTCGCGACGATGGCGGCGACGGCGGAGCCCACACCGATCGCCCACTCCCGCGGGCGCGGTTCCCGGGGCGGTGCGGCGGGGGTGCTGACGAACGACCGCAGCTCGCTCGGGTGGACCCACGGTCGGTCGAGAGGATCCGGCGGAGGACCGTTCGGTGTGTCGTCGGGCTCGGGCGCGCCATCACCCCCGGAGTCCTCGGCCGCCATGGCGCGGAGTGTACCGACGCCCCTGCTCGGTTCATCGTCGCCCGGGACCGCGGATCGGGGCTGCATCGGGGCTGGATCCGGGCCGGATCGAGCCCGTATCCACCCCGAATCCACGCCGGATCCGGCGCGGCGACCGGTGCGCGCCGAGCCGCGGCGGGACCGGGCGAAGGGCGCCGAAACGCCACCTTCACTACCATGGCGTCGTGCAGCCCCCCGCCACCGGCGACTGGATCGAGGTCGTCGGCGTCCCCCTCCCGGTCGACGCCGCCACCACGTGGGCCACCACTCCGAGCAGCGGTGCGGTGGTCGTGTTCCTGGGTGTCGTGCGCGACCACGCCGAGGGCCGTGACGGTGTGACCGGCCTCACGTACGAGGCGTACGAGGAGGTCGCGGTCGAGCGGCTCGCCGCCGTCGCCGCCGAGGCGCGGCGCCAGTGGCCGGTGATCGACCGGGTCGCGCTCCTCCACCGCCTCGGCGACCTCGAGCTGTCCGACGCCGCAGTCGCCGTCGTGGTGTCGTCGCCCCACCGGGACGACGCCTTCGAGGCGGCGCGGTTCTGCATCGACACCCTCAAGGAGACGGTCCCGATCTGGAAGCGCGAGCACTGGGAGGGCGGCTCCGACTGGGGCACCGGCGCCAACCCCGTCCGCGCGGTCGGCTGAGGAGCTCCCGCTGTCCCGCGACCTCGCCATCGACCTCGGCACCGCCAACACGCTCGTCTACGCCCGCGGGCAGGGGATCATCCTCAACGAGCCGACGGTCATCGCCATGAACACGCGCACCCACGAGGTGCTCGCCCTCGGGCACGACGCGTGGCAGATGATCGGCCGCACACCCGGATACATCGTCGCCGTCCGTCCCCTGCGCGGCGGTGCGATCACCGACTTCGAGATCACCCAGCGCCTCATCCGCATGCTGTTCCAACGTGCCGGCATCTCGCGCCTGCAGCGCGCGCGGGTGCTGATCTGCGTGCCGTCGGCCATCACCCACGTGGAGCAGCGGGCAGTCCTCGAGGCGGCGCGCCGCGCCGGCGCGGCGCAGACCTTCCTGATCGAGCAGCCGATGGCCGCGGCCATCGGTGCGTCGCTGCCCATCCACGAGCCGCTCGGCAACATGGTGGTCGACATCGGTGGTGGCACCAGCGAGGTCGCGGTGATCTCGTTGGGCGGCGTGGTCGCGCTCGAAGCGGTGCGGGTCGGCTCGTTCGACATCGACGCAGCCATCCAGAGCTACGTGCGGCGCGAGTACGGCCTCGCCATCGGCGAGCGCACCGCGGAAGAGGTGAAGCTCGCCATCGGGTCGGTGTTCCCGACCGACGACGAGTACAAGGCCGAGGTGCGGGGCCGCGACCTCATGAGCGGCATGCCCAAGACCGTGGTGCTCACGCCCGAAGAGGTGCGGGACGCGATCGACGAGCCGATCCAGGCGATCCTCGGCGCGGTCAAGCAGGCACTGGCCCGCACCCCGCCGGAGCTGTCGCAGGACCTGCTCGCGGAGGGGATCCACCTCGTGGGCGGCGGCGCCATGCTTCGAGGCTTCGACCTGCGCATCGAGAAGGAGACGGCGGTGCGGGCGCAGCTCGTCGACCTCCCGCTCGAGACGGTCGTGCTCGGCGCCGGTCGGTGCCTCGAGAGCTTCGACCGGCTCAAGGACATGTTCATGTAGCCACCACCGGTCCCGTGTCGGTCGCCCTCGCGGCGGCGGTCAGTGGGTACGCGGTGTGTACGGTGACGGGCGTGGCAGACGAGTGGGCACCGCGGGCGACGGTGCAACCGTCCGGTGACTGGTGGCGCCCGACGCGCGCGCTCGCCACCTGGGTGACGTGGTTGTTCGCGGTCCAGGCGTTGGCGCAGCTCGTCAACGTGTTCGCGGTCGACAACGCCGAGGTGTACGTCCGGTGGCACCGCGCGTTCGACGCACTGCTCGACGGGCGCAACCACGCCGCCCAGCGCATCATCGACAACAACCAGGCCCAGGGCAGCTCCTGGAGCTCGATCCTCAGCTTCGCGGCCGTCGCCGCGCTGGTGATCCACATCATCTGGGCGTGGCGCAGCGCGCACAACGCGCGCGCGCTCGGTCGCGTCGGTGCTCGGTTGAGCCCGGGGTGGGCGATCGGCGCGTGGTTCATCCCCATCGCCAACTTCGTCCTCGTCTACATCGTGTTCTCCGATCTCTGGCGCAGCTCCGATCCCGCCAGCGAGCGCGGAGACGCGTGGCGCCGGCTCCCGGGTTCCCCCCTGGTCCGGCTCTGGACGGTGGCGTACATCGGCGGCCTGCTGCTCCTCCTCACCACGATCGGCATGGCGGTGGGCGGCGTCACCGGCATCGAGACCACCCGACTCCTGCTCGCGGTGTCCGGCGTGGTCACCGCGGTGGGCACGGTGCTCTCGATCTTCGTGGTGCGCGACATCACTGCCCGGCAGGAGGCGCTGCAGGCGACGGATCCCGCACCGCTCCAACGGCAGCTCGTGGGGCAGGCCCCGGTGCCCACCACGGTCGACGGGCCGGGCTGGTACGCCGATCCGAGCGGGCGCAACGACCACCGGTACTGGGACGGCACCTCGTGGACGGAGCACGTGAGCCGCAACGGCGTCGCGGGCACCGCGCCGGTCGTGCCCGCCGACTGGTACCCGGACCCCACCGGTCGGTTCCACTGGCGCTACTGGACCGGTCACGAGTGGACCGAGCACGTCAGCCGCGACGAGCAGCTCTTCATCGACCCGCTCCACGACGACGACCCCACGGAGTCGGATCCGGGCACGTCGGAGCCGCGCCCGCCGGGTCCCTAGTCGCCGCGCAGGTCCTCGGCGGCCTGACGGACCTGCCAGTCGCGGTCGGTGAGCGCGGCCTCGATCGCGGCGTCGACCTCCGCACCTTCGAACGGCGCGAGGGCGAGCACCGCGCGTCGCCGCACCGCGGGTTTGTCGTGACAGGCATCGAGGATGACGGGCAGCGCCGCGTCGTCGCCGAGCGCACCGAGTGCCGCGACCGCGGCCTCGCGCGCGAGTGCGTCGTCGTGCGTGCGCACGACGTCTGCCAGCGCAAGCACCGCACCGGCCTCGCGCGCGGTGTCACCGAGCTCACCCAGTGCCCACGCCGCGGCCTCGACGACGGTCACGTCGGGGTCGTCGAGGGTGACGACGAGTCGGGGCGCGATGCGAGCGTCAGCGGGCAGCACGGGCGCGAGCTCGGCCGCCCGTCGACGCACCGCGGGCTCCGGATCGTCGAGCGCACGCGACCACGGTTCCCCTGCGAGCGTGGGTGCGCCGCGGCGAGCGCACCGAGGGCGGCGGCGCGCACACGCGGGTCGTCGTCGTGGCGCAGCGCCGCGAGCACGCGCTCGCATGCGGCGTCGTCGAGCGGTGCGTGGTGACCGAGAGCTGCGAGCTCGGCGGCGCGGGCGACGGGGCCCGCGGCGGTCACGGAAGGCGGCCGTTGATGGCGATGACGAGGCCGGCGAACACGGTGGCGAGCACCGCAGCGACGAGGAAGCCGGTGAGCCCGACGAGCAGGAGCATGCGCACGAACGCGGTGCCGCGCCGGGCCGCGCGCATCCCGCGCGTGACGCCGGGGCGCGCGCTGAACGGCACGGATGGCGTGGCAGGCTGCGGGGTGGACGTACCCGTCACAACGCTCGACTCCTCGGCCGTCGGGGTGCAACGCCAAACTATCCGCCCCCTGACCGGAGCTCCATGACCGACCAGTTCCCCGTGACGGCACCCCCGCCCGAGCCGCCCCACCCTCGCACCCGCAAGCACACCGTCCTCGCGGTCGTGCTGTCGACGCTGGGCGTGCTCATCGCGGTGGCCGTGCTCGCCGGGTTCCTGATCCACCTCCCGAAGGTGATCATCTCGCCCGGGTCGGCCACGCCGCTCGACTCGCAGGTCATCCAGATCGAGGGCGCGCAGACGTACCCCGCCGACTCGGGCAACCTCCGCTTCCTCACCGTGCGCGTCTCGACGACTGAACCCACCGTGTGGCGGGTGGTGAGCGCGTGGCTCGATCCCGACCGTGACGTCGAGGACCGCAGCGCCGTGCAGGGATGCCTCACCGACGCGCAGAACCAGCAGTTCAACTCCGATCTGATGGACCAGTCGCAGAACGACGCCAAGTACGTCGCGCTCACGCGGCTCGGCTACAACGTTCCTGCCAACCCCGTGCAGATCCGGATCGTCGAGGTGTGCCGGGACGCGCCCGCGCACGGCGCGCTCGAGACCGGCGACCAGGTGCTCGCGGTCGACGGCGCCGACGTCACCGCTTCGACGCAGATCGGGGCGGCGGTGCAGGCGCACCGTCCGGGCGATCGGATCACCATCACCTACGACCGCAACGGCGTGAAGCGCACCGCGTCGATCACCGCGGGCAAGGTCCACACCGAGGGCAGTGGTGCCAACGCGACCCAGTCGTGCGTGGCTGCGAACGGGTCGACCACGGGGACGACCTGCCTCGGGGTCTCCTCGCAGGAGTTCGTCACCTATCAATTCCCGATCAACGTCAAGATCGACACGCAGCTCGTGGGTGGACCGTCGGCCGGGCTCGCGTTCACCCTCGCGATCATCGACGACCTCACGCCCGGCTCGTTGACCGGTGGTCGGCAGGTGGCGGTCACGGGCACCATCGCACCCGACGGCAGCGTCGGAGAGGTCGGCGGCGTCGAGCAGAAGGCGATCACGGCCCGCACGAACGGCGTGAAGCTGATGATCGTGCCGAAGGGGGAGGTGAAGGACGCCCGCCGCGGTGCCGGTGACGTGCGCGTCGTCGGCGTCGAGAACTTCGAGCAGGCCCTCGACGTGCTGCACGGGACAGGCGGCGTTGAAGTGCCGCCACCGTCGACGACCGCGGCGCGATCATGACGGGATGACGGACACCTCGGACTCCTTCGCACCGCGCAGTTCGCGCACCAGCCCCGAAGCGATCGCCGAGCGCTCGTTCAGCCAGGTGAAGCGCGGCTACGCCGAGTCGGAGGTGCGCGCGTACCTCCGCATGGTGTCGAGCGACTTCGCGGCCGCCGCGTCCCGCGAGCGCGAGCTCGCCGGACGGGTGCGCGAGCTCGAGGACCAGCTGCACCAGCCGGCGGTCCTGCCGTCCGACCAGGACCTCATCCAGGCCCTCGGTGAGGAGACGGCCCGGGTGCTGGGCCAGGCGCGCGAGTCGGCGATCGAGCTCAAGAACAAGGCCGAGGAGCACGCCCGGCGGGTGGTGCGGGAGGCACAGGAGACCGCCCGCGAGCTGCGCACGACGACGCAGCAGGCGGTCGAGGCCAAGACGCGGGAAGCCGAGGACGCGGCGCGCACGCGGGCCAAGGAGATCGTGGGGGAGGCGCGCGGGTTGCGCGAGCGCGTGCTCGCCGACCTCGAGGAGCGGCGCCAGGAGCTCGAACGCCAGATCGGTGAGCTGCGCGGCAGCCGGGGCAAGTTGGTCGAGACCTACGAGCTGGTCGAGCGCGCGCTCGGGCACGCGGCGCGAGTGATGGCCGAGGAGCCGTCGACCGCGCCGGAGGTGCCCGCGGCGCCGGCGCCCGTGGCCGGCGCCGACGACGCGCCCACCACCGCGATGCCGACGCCCGCGCCGTCCGCGCCCGGCGCGGCGGAGCCGGCGCGCGCCCGCACCCATACCCACCCCGCAGCCCGAGACGGTTCCGAGCCCGAGCCCGAGCCCGAGCCGACGGTCGCTGCCGAGGCGCCGGGCGCACCGGAGCCGACGTCGGCCACGGGCGAAGAGTCCGGACCCGACGCGCCGCCTGCGACGGACGCGACGGGCTCGACGGACGCGACGGGCTCGACGGACGCCTCGGACGCGACGGCCGGATCGGAATCGGCCCCCGACGTGGGTGCGCTGTTCGAGAAGCTGCGCTCGGAGCAGGCCGACACGCCTGGTGACGAGCCCGGTGACGAGAGCTCCGGCCCGAGCTCCGATGCCACGGCGGAGATGACGACCGCGACCTCCGGCGAGGCCGACGCCGCCGAGGAGCCCGAGGAGCCCGAGGAGGCCGAGTCGGTCGCGGTCGCGGCCGAGGCCGGAGCCGACGACGACGAGGCCGACGACGGGGACCCTGCCATCGCCGCCCGGGAGGCCGCCCTCGCCGAGGCCTCCGACGACCTCGTGCGCCGGGGCAAGCGCGCCCTCCAGGACGAGCAGAACGACCTCCTCGACGGGCTGCGGCGCCAGCGCGGCAAGATCGACACGAGCAAGGTGCTGCCCGCGCTCGAGGACCAGGTCGCCCGCTGGGCCCACGTCCTGCAGCCTGCGGTCGACTCCGCGTACTCGGGCGGGGCGGCGACGGTCGAGGGCGCGGCCACGGTCGGTGCCACACCGCGGGCCCTGCTCACCGAGCTCTCCACGGGTGTGGTGGCTCCCCTCCGGGAGCGGCTCGCCACCTCGATCGAGCAGATCGACGACCGCACCCCGGCCGACACCGAGATCGCCGTGGCCCAGAGCCTCGGTGCCCGGTACCGCGAGTGGCGGGGCGAACCGCTCGAGAACGCGCTGGGCGATGCGCTCGCGGTCGCCTGGTCGCGAGGCGTCTACGACGCCGCGCCCGACGGCGCGCGGCTGCGGTGGGTGCCGATGGCGGTGGGCAAGTGCCCCGACTGCGACGACAACGCGCTCGAGCCCACCGTGAAGGGCAGCGACTTCCCCACGGGGCAGGCCCACCCGCCCGCCCATCCCGGTTGCCGCTGCCTCTTGACCGTGGAGTGATCTTTCGCCGCCGCGCGCGTTGCGGCGACCCTCGCCCGCTCTAGGCTGCGGCTCCGATGCGCGTCCCGACCGTCGAGCCCCGGCGACGATCCCGTTTCCGCTTCCGCGGTTGGATCATCGGCATCGTCGTCGTCCTCGTCGTCCTGCTGTTCAGCCTGCGGGGACTGGCGGGCTTCTACACCGACTTCCTGTGGTTCGACTCGCTCGGCCAGGGCACCACCTGGAGCAGCCTGCTCGCGGCCCGGGTCGCGCCCGCACTCGTGTTCACGGTCGTGTTCTTCGTGATCATGTTCGTGAACCTGGTGATCGCCGATCGCCTGGCACCGAAGTACCGCGCCATGGGCCCCGAGGACGAGCTCATCGCCCGCTACCAGCAGGTGGCGGGGCGGTACACCGGCCGCATCCGCATCGGCGTGTCGCTCTTCTTCGCGCTGATCGCCGGCATCGGCGTGTCATCGCAGTGGAAGCAGTGGGTGCTCTTCACCCACTACCAGAGCTTCGACCGCGTCGACCCGCAGTTCCACAAGGACATCGGCTTCTACGTCTTCCAGCTCCCGTTCCTGAAGTTCATCGCCGAGTGGCTCTTCGCCGGGCTCGTGATCGTGCTGATCGTCACCGCGGTCGCGCACTACCTCAACGGTGGCATCCGGTTCCAGAGCCCGTTCCAGCGCGTGACGCCGCAGGTGAAGGCGCACCTCTCGGTGATCCTCGCGGTGATGGCGCTGGTGAAGACGGCGGAGTACTACCTCGGCCGCTTCGAGCTGAACTTCTCCACCCGGGGTGTGGTGGAGGGGGCCAGCGCCACCGACGTCAAGGCCCAGCTCCCCGCGCTCAACCTGCTGATCTTCATCTCGATCGGTGCCGCCGCGCTCTTCCTGTGGAACATCCGGCGCCGCGGCTGGGTGCTGCCGATCATCGCGGTGGGGCTCTGGGCGTTCGTGTCGCTCGTGATCGGCACGATCTACCCGGCCGCCTACCAGCAGTTCAAGGTCGGTCCGAACGAGTACCAGGCCGAGTCGAAGTACATCGACCGCAACATCCGCGCCACGCGCGACTCCTTCGGTCTCGACGCGGTGAAGCCCGAGCAATTCGACTTCACGTCCCTGAAGACCGGGATGGACGTCACCGATGCGCAGGCGCTGATCGACAGCAACAGCGGCACGGTCGACAACGCTCGCCTGTGGGACCCCAACGTCATCCACGAGACCTACAACACGCTGCAGAACCTGCAGACCTACTACCAGATCGGTGACGTCGACGTCGACCGCTACCTGGTCGACGGCAAGACCCAGCAGGTGCTGATCGCGGCCCGTGGCCTGAACAGCGCCGACCTCCCGTCGCAGTCGTTCGTGAACCGCCACATCGTGTACACGCACGGTTACGGCGCGGTGGCGTCTCCCAGCAACAGCGCCGAGAGCGGCGGTGACCCCAACTTCTACCTCCGCGACGTGCCGGTGAAGGAGAAGGGGATCACCATGGACTCCGGCCCTGCGTCGGAGATCTACTTCGCCGAGAACCTGAGCAGCTACGTGCTCACGGGTGCGGACCAGTCGGAGTTCAACTACCAGCGCGAAGGCGCCACCGACCAGTTCACGCGCTACAAGGGCAAGGACGGCGTGAAGCTGTCCAACTTCGTGCGCCGTGCGGCGTTCGCCCTGCGCTTCGGCAGCCTCGATCCGCTGATCTCGGGCCAGATCACCTCCAACACCAAGATCCTGATGGAGCGCGACATCCGCTCCCGGGTCGAGAAGCTGGCGCCGTTCCTGCAGTTCGACGCCGACCCGTACCCAGTGGTGCTCGGCGACAAGACGGTCTGGATCATGGACGGCTACACGACGTCCGACATGTATCCCTACGGCCAGTCGCTGAGCGGCGAGGGCTCGCTGTCGGGGCCGTTCAACTACGTGCGCAACTCGGTGAAGGTGACCGTCGACGCGTACCAGGGCACCGTGACCCTCTACGTGTTCGACAAGAAGGACCCGATCATCAAGGCGTACGAAGAGGCGTTCCCCGACCTCTTCACCGACGGCTCGCGGATGCCCGCCGACATCCGCGCCCACCTGCGCTACCCGGAGGACCTCTTCAAGTCGCAGTCGGCGATGTTCGGCCGCTACCACGTCACCGAGCCCAAGCGCTTCTACGACGGCAGCGCGAAGTGGCTCGTGTCGCCCGACCCGGGTTCGGGACGCGGTCTCGAGCGACCTGATCTCGGAGGCGACCGCGGCGGCTGCCGGGAGCGGCTCGAGCACTGACAGCAACCAGCCCCAGGCCGCGACTTCGACCGGTGCCCGCATCGACCCCTACTACCTGAACATCCGGCTGCCCGGCGACGACCCAGGACCACTTCATCGTCACCGTGCCGTTCGTGCCGGTGTCGTCGGGCAACAGCCAGACGCGACTCGTGTCGTTCCTCACGGCCAACTCCGATCCGGGCCAGTACGGGCAGATGAACTCGTTCACGATGCCGCACGGGCCAGACCGTGCTCGGACCGGTGCAGGTGAACAACCAGGTCATCCGAACACCAGCGGTCTCGACCGCGATCACCCTGCTCAACCAACAGGGATCGCAGATCATCCAGGGGAGCATGCAGCTCATCCCCGTGGGGAACTCGATCCTCTACGTGCGGCCCTTCTACGCCCAGGGTCGCGGTGAGGGCAGCTATCCGCTCTTCCAGTTCGTCGTCGTCTTCTCGCAGGACTACGGCGCGTTCTGCGGCCCCAACGTCCAGGACGCGCTCGACCAGATGCTCTCGCGCAAGGACCGCGCCAACGCGTGCAACGTGTCTGGAGTGCTCCCGGGCGGGACCGGCGCGGCGACGACGACCACCACGACGACCACCCCGGGCACGGCCACCACGGCCGCCCCGACCACGACCGCGCCCGCGAGCACCACGGTGCCGCCGGCGGCCGGGAGCGCGCAGGAGCTCCTCCAGCAGGCGACCGACAAGCTCGACCAGGCCCAGGCCGCGCTCGAGGCGGGCAACCTCGGTCAGTACCAGACGCTCGTCGAACGAGGCCCGCACGCTGGTGAAGCAGGCCCAGGCCAAGGGCGGCGGGTAGCCCCGTCCCTGTCCGCGCCCTGTCAGGTCTGGGTTGGGGATCACCCCTCGGATTGTTACTATGGGCGTAGTGGAAATCCCCGCGAACCGTTGCGGGGAGCCCCAGCGGAGTCCCAACAGGGAGCCTTGACGTGGCCGTTTCCGGGATCGATCTCGGCAAGTACAAGCTCGGGTGGCACGACAGCACCGACGATTACGTCTACGCGCCGAAGAAGGGCCTCAACGAGGCCGTCGTGCGCGACATCTCCGGTCAGAAGGACGAGCCGGAGTGGATGACGAAGTTCCGGCTCAACGCGCTGAAGCGCTTCGAGCGCAAGCCGATGCTCGAGTGGTTCGCCACCAACATGCCCGACATCGACTTCGACGACATCTACTACTACCTCAAGCCCACCGAGGGGCAGGTCGCCGACTGGGACATGCTCCCGGAGAGCATGCAGAAGACCTACGAGAAGCTGGGCATCCCCGAGGCGGAGCGCAAGTACCTCGCCGGGGTCACCGCGCAGTTCGAGTCCGAGGTCGTGTACCACAAGAACCGCGAAGACCTGGAGGAGCAGGGGATCCTGTTCACGAGCATGGACGTCGCCCTGCGCGAGTACCCCGAGCTCGTGCGCGAGCACTTCGGCACGGTCATCCCTCCCGGTGACAACAAGTTCGCCGCGCTCAACTCCGCGGTGTGGTCGGGCGGCTCGTTCATCTACGTGCCGCCGGGCGTGCACGTGGAGATGCCGCTGCAGGCCTACTTCCGCATCAACGCGGAGAACGCGGGCCAGTTCGAGCGCACGCTCATCATCGCCGACGAGGGTTCGTCGGTGCACTACGTCGAGGGCTGCTCGGCGCCGGTGTACTCCACCGACTCCCTGCACAGCGCGGTGGTCGAGCTCATCGCCAAGCCCGGCGCGCGCATCCGCTACACGACCATCCAGAACTGGTCGCCCAACGTCTACAACCTCGTCACCAAGCGGGCGGTCGCACAGACCGAGGCCACCGTCGAGTGGATCGACGGCAACCTCGGCTCCAAGCTCACGATGAAGTACCCGGCCGTCGTGATGACGGGCCCGAAGGCGCACGGCGAGGTGCTGTCGGTGGCCTACGCGGGTGCCGGTCAGCACCAGGACGCCGGCGCCAAGATGACCCACGCCGCGCCCGAGACCACCTCGATCATCGACTCCAAGTCGATCTCCAAGGACGGCGGCCGCACCACCTACCGCGGCCTCGTGCGGGTCGAGGAAGGCGCGCACAACGTCAAGGCGCACGTGCGCTGCGACGCGCTCATCCTCGACGACGACAGCCGCTCCGACACCTACCCCTACATGGAGATCGACGAGAAGGACGCCCGCATCGGGCACGAGGCCACCGTCTCCAAGGTGGGCGACGACCAGCTCTTCTACCTGATGAGCCGCGGCCTCACCGAGCAGCAGGCGACCGCGATGATCGTCAACGGGTTCATCGAGCCGATCGTCAAGACGCTGCCCATGGAGTACGCGGTCGAGCTGTCCCGGCTGATCGAGCTCAACATGGAAGGCAGCGTCGGGTAGCACCGCGATGCCGACGACAGCACGATGACGATGTTCGAGCACTTCACTCCCGACGCGGCGCGGGGTCTCCCCGGTCCCGACTGGCTGGCGGCGCGCCGCGCCGCCGCCGCCGCGCGGCTGGCCGACGTCGAGTGGCCGACGTCAGCCGAGGAGATCTGGCGGTACAGCCGAATCGGTGAGCTCGACCTGTCGCGGTTCCGTCCGGTGCCGGCGGAGCAGATGGGCGAGCCCGGCGACGAGTCGGCGCCCGGCGGCGGTCCGATCGCGGCCGAGGCCGGCGAGCGCTCGGGCCTGGTGGTCGTGCGCAACGGCCGGGTGGTGCACCACGCGCTCGACGCCGACCTCGAGGCCAAGGGCGTGCGGGTGTGCGGCATCGCCACCTGCGACGCCGACGAGCTGGCGTCGCTGCTCGGCACCTGCTCCGACGCGTCACCCGACGCGTTCACCGCGCTGCACGACGCGTTCCTCGCCGGCGGTGCCTACGTGAAGGTGCCGCGCGGCGTCGTGGTCGAGAAGCCGATCGTGGTGCTGCACTGGTCGGAGGGCGACGGCCTCGCCTCGTTCCCGCACACGCTGGTCGTGGCGGAGGAGGGCGCCGAGGTCACCGTCTTCGACCGCTACGGCTCCACCGACGCGAAGCTCGACGGCGTCGGTCACCTCGTCGACGCCGTCGTCGAGCTGCTCATCGGCGACAACGCGCACGTGCGCTACCTCTCGGTGCAGGAGCAGGGCGCGCACACGTGGCAGGTCGCGCTGCAGCGCGCGCACCTCGGACGCGACGCGTCGCTCAAGTCGTCGGTGGTCGCACTCGGCGGGTCGTACGCACGCCTCCGCAGCGAGTCGCTGCTCGCGGGGTCGGGCGCCGAGTCCGAGCTCACCGCGGTGTACTTCGGCGACGGCCACCAGATGCT
Organism: uncultured Actinomycetes bacterium; assembly: GCA_963755855.1. GTDB lineage: Bacteria > Actinomycetota > Acidimicrobiia > IMCC26256 > DASPTH01 > DASUAS01. The sequence continues at coordinate 224,367 of CAVWLR010000002.1, forward strand.
CGACTTCCGCACGCTCCAGGACCACGACGCGCCCAACACCCGCAGCGACCTGCTCTTCAAGGGCGCGGTGGAGGACACCGCGCAGTCGGTCTACAGCGGGCTCATCCGCATCCGGCCCGAGGCGCAGAAGTCGGTGGCGTTCCAGACCAACCGCAACCTCGTGCTCACCGAGGGCGCCGACGCCCGCTCGGTGCCGAACCTCGAGATCGAGGCCGACGACGTGAAGTGCTCGCACGCGAGCACCGTCGGCCCGGTCGACGAGGAGCAGCTCTACTACCTCGCCACGCGTGGTGTGCCGCCCGAGGAGGCCGAGCGCCTCGTCGTGCTGGGCTTCTTCGACGACGTGTTCGAGCGGCTGCCCGTGCGGTCGTTGGTGGCGCCGCTGCGCCGGAGCGTGGTCGAGAAGCTCGAGCACCGCGACCCGATCGCGAGGGCCGGTGCGTGACGTGCGCGTGTGCTCGGTCGACGACGTCGCCGCCGGCACCGCCGCACGCTTCGACGTCGACGGGCACCGCCTCTGCGTCGTCAACGTCGAAGGCACGTTCTACGTGATCGGCGACGAGTGCTCGCACGAGGACTACTCGCTGGCCGAGGGCGACGTGTGGGAGGACGAGCGTGAGATCGAGTGCCCCCGGCACGGCTCCACCTTCTCGCTGGTCGACGGTGCACCGCAGAGCCTCCCGGCCACCAGGCCCGTCCCCGTCTACGACGTCCGCATCGACGGCACCGACGTGATCGTGAGCGCCCGATGAGCGTGCTGAAGATCGAGGGCCTGCGGGCGTCGGTCGCCGGACAGGAGATCCTGCGCGGCGTCGACCTCGAGGTGCGCTCGGGTGAGGTGCACGCGCTCATGGGCCCGAACGGGTCGGGCAAGTCGACGCTCTCGCACGTGCTCATGGGCCGCGGCGACTACGCCGTCACCGGTGGGTCGGTCACCATCGACGGCGTCGAGCTGCTCGACCTCCCCACGCACGAGCGCGCCGCCCGCGGCCTCTTCCTCGCGATGCAGTACCCGGTCGAGCTGCCCGGCGTGCGCATCGACGACTTCCTCGACGCCGCCATCCGCGGCCAGGGCCGCGACCCCGACGACCTGCGCACCGCGCGTCGCCGCCGAGGCCGAGCGCCTCGGCGTGGCGTCGCAGTTCCTCGAGCGCGGGCTCAACGTCGAGTTCTCCGGTGGCGAGCAGAAGCGCGCCGAGACCCTCCAGCTCGCGGTGCTGCGCCCGAAGTTCGCGGTGCTCGACGAGATCGACAGCGGTCTCGACGTCGACGCGCTGCGCGACGTCGCCCGGCGGGTCGAGGCGATGACCACCGAGGACGACCTCGGCGTGCTCGCCATCACCCACTACGCCCGGCTGCTCGACGAGCTCCGCCCCGACGTCGTGCACGTCCTCATGGGCGGGCGGGTCGTGCAGACCGGTGGTCCCGAGCTGGCCCAGCAGCTCGAGGAGACCGGCTACGAAGGCCTCGCCGCCGCGCTCGGCGTGGAGCCCGAGGTCGAGGCGACCCCGAGCTCCGATCCCTTCGCCGACCCGCTGGGGTTCTGAGCCCTACTGGATCACCCGCACCGCGGGCATGATCCGGTCGAGGTCGCCGCCTCCCGCACGGAGCGGTGCCACGGTGTCGGGAGCGACGCTGCGCGGGTCGGCGTAGAAGACGACGGGTGACGAGCCGCCGTGCTGGTCGACCACGTAGGCGCCGTAGCGGGCCAGCGTGTTCCACATCCGGACGCCGATCCCCGACAGGCCGCCCGGCATGGGCGTACCCGGTGGGATCCCGAGACGAGCGCCGACGGGGATGCTTCCACTGCCGCCCCCGCCTGCGATCGCCGGCGCGACGAACCCGCCCGCCAGCCCCGAGTTCAGGAGCGAGACCGCGAGCGCGTGCCGGAAGTCGTCGCCGCCGACGAGGTCGCCGCTGGTGATGAGTCCACCGAGGGCGGATGCTCCGGCTGCGCGCACCCCGCCACCGAGGAACGGGTTGGCCCGTCCCCATCCCGAGCCGACGTCGTGGTACGACGCGGCCCCTGCGGACGCCGAACCACTGTTCGGGCCCGTGCGCGTGAAGTTGTAGAAGTCCCAGGCGATCCCGTCCTGGATGACGACGAGCGTGTGGTCGCTGCCGGCTGCGCCGGTGACGCCGAACGGGATGTTCACCTGGACGACCCCACCGGGCCAGCCCCACGAGGGCGGGAGCGAGACGGTGACCGAGGGATCGCCAGGTCCTGACCGGACCACCGGGATCGAGTCGGACTCGTCGTTCACCCAGGAGTGCCCGGCGCGGAGCTCGGGCGCGTCACGCCAGCCCACTGCGCCGATCGGCGTGTTCCACGGCGAGGAGGAGGCGAAGGGGCGGGGGGTGCACCCGACCACGAGGATGGCAACCACGGCGAGGAGTGCGCACGTCCAACGTTTCATCGCGTCATGGAAGTCGAACACGTTCTGCGAGCGGTCATGGCCTCGTCAACCGGTCGTCAACGGCCGCAGGACTCAAGGGACAATCGGAGCAGTCGGGGCGAGACGCGTCCCCGGTCCCCCGAGCGTCGCAGGCGAGTTGTTCGTGACCCGGCGCAGGAGCGGCATGATCGAGCGCATGTCCGCCCGGGCCGCGTCGACGGGCGGTTGGCTCGCGGCCGGCTCCACGAAGAGCACCGCCGCGCCGCTCCCTCCGGTCGAGTCCGCGACGTAGGCGCCGTAGTGGGCCAGCGCGTCGAAGATGGCGTTGCCGAGGGGGCTGAGCCCGGCCGGTCGGGGCGTACCGGCGGGGATGGCGAGCAGCGAGCCCTCGGGCACGAAGCCGGGGGCGCCACCGTCGTCGTTCGAGGTCGCCGGCCAGACCTGGCCGTTGCCCAACACGTTGTAGGGCAGGGCGATCGCCAGTGCGTGCGGGATCTTCGTCAGCTCGGAGCTGCGGATCAGGCCACCGAGCGACGAGACCCCGGTCGCGCGCACCCAACCGATGCCGACGCCGGAACCCTTGAGATCCACCGGGATGGTCACGCCCGCGGTCCGGGCGTTGAGGTCGAGGCTCCAGAACTCGTTGGCGTGGAGCCCGTCGGGCGCGATCACCACGAGGTGGGCGTCGGTGCCCGCCGCTGCTCGCGCCGAGGCGGGGATCCGCAGCGTCACCCCGCCGGGGAAGCTGCCGCCGGTGGCGTTGATGGTGACGAGCGGATCACTGGCCGACGCTGCGCACGACCGGGATCGAGTAGTCGGTGCTGTTGATCCACGGGGAGCTGTTCGCGAGGGTCACGACGGATCGGGAGTCGAAGGCGGCCCCGTTCCCGAGGGGCGTGTTCCAGGGCGAGGTGGACGCGAACGGCCATGTGGCGAGGTCGCGGGGGCCGGTGGCGGCGGGGGGCGGCGGGGGGTGCGGCGGCGGCGTCCACCGCGGGAGCCGAAGCCGTCGGCGCCGGCGGCGGTGCGCACCCGGCCACCACGGTGATCCCGATGGCGGCTGCCGTCACGGCCAGCCAGGCACTCCGCGTTCGCAAGAAGCTCATCAGGGCACCCCAGGTCGCCGGTCGAGACAACGGGTGCTTCGACCGTGACCCCAGTCACCTTGAGTGGCCGAGAGGCCACGTAACGTGGAATTGACGGCTGGTTGATCCGGGTACGGCCACGAATCGCGGCGAGCCGGGGACGGGCAGTGCGGAACGACGCCGCTCGGCGATCCGGTAGCCTCACCCGGTGCCGCCCGTCGTGCAGCTCGGGGGTACCGAGATCGCCGCGGTGACCATGGCCGAGGCGGTGCAGACCGTCCTCGGGCTGATGGACCGCTCCGACCCGCAGCTGGTCGTCACGCCGAACGTCGACCACATCGTCGGCATCGAGCGCGATCCGGAGTTCGCCGCCGCGTACGCCCGAGCGTCGCTCCGGGTCGCCGACGGCGCGCCGCTCGTCTTCCTGTCCCGGCTGCTCGGCACCCCCCTCCCCGAGCGGGTCACCGGCGTCGATCTCACGGAGGAGCTCCTGGCGGCGTGCGAGGACACGGGCCGTTCCGTCTTCTTCCTGGGTGGGACCTCCCAGTCCCTGGGGCAGGCGCTCGACGTCATCCGGCGTGATCATCCGGCGCTCCGGATCGCCGGCGCGGCCTCCCCACGCGTCGACCTCGACGCGGCGACCGCCGACGAGCAGGCGGCCCTGGCCGAGCTCCGGGCGGCTGCGCCCGACCTGGTGCTGGTCTTCCTGGGCTCGCCGAAGCAGGAGAAGTGGGTCGTGCGCCGGCTCGCCGAGCTCCCGGCGGCGGTCTTCGTCGGCGTGGGCGGGACGGTCGACATGATCTCGGGAGCGGTCCGCCGGGCTCCCGGATGGGTCCAGCGCTCAGGGCTCGAGTGGTTGTGGCGGCTGTGCCTCGAACCGAGGCGGCTCTTCCCCCGGTACGTGCTCCAGGACTCGCGGTTCGTGGTGATCGCCGCTCGGGAGCTCGCAGCCCGGTGGCGGGGCGGGACCTCTCGACCGCCCGGCCTCTGACCTCACGCCGGGGGCGGCACCACGAGCATGCGGTCCCACGGGATCTTCGCGAGGACCTCGTACGCGGGCTGCCCGTCGAAGACCGCCTGGTACGGGTCAGGCTGGCCCGCGGCGACGTAAGGGCTGCTGTCCTCGCCCATGAGCACGACCGCGCCCGCTTTGTCGGTCACGTACATCCCGTACTTCTGGAGTGCCTGCGCGATCGCGACGCCGCCCTTGGGGAGCCCGAGGGTTGCGATGTCGACCGAAGGGTCGAGGCGGAACCGGGTGCCTTCGGGGATCGCGTCGGCGTCGTCCGAGTCGCCGTCGTTGCGGTTGGCCGGCGCGACCTGTCCCCGTGATGTCTTCACCACGTTGACCGCGAGCGCGTGATCGATCACCCCCGCCTGCAGCTCGGAGACCTTGGTCGCACCACCCAGGTACGACATGCCCGTCGCGGCCACCCCGTAGGGATAGGGGAAGACGCCGTTGCTCTGGCTGACGTGCTCGGTCCGCCCTCCCCAGCACGTGCTCCACGATCCGTCGTCAGCCCGTTGGGCCCTCCAGAGCTCCCACGAGGTGTCGGTGGAGGGCTGCCAGACCGTGAGCGAGCTGTCCATCCCGTCGGCCGGTCGGGCGCCGGGCGGTATCGGCACGTTCCGGAGCTGTGCGGTCAACCCGTCGTCGGCGTTGCACTCCGAACGGATCGAGACCGCCACCGTCGCCTGGTCCTTCGGCACCCGGTAGATGGGGATGCTGTAGTCGTCGGTGTTGAGGTTGACCGTGCCGTAGTTGTCCTTCCACTGCTGGTTGAAGGAGTCAACGAGCAGCTTGGAGTTGGCCGCGGGGGCGACGTCGTCGGGCAGCGCGGTGTTCCACACGCTGTCGGCGGCGAAGGGCTGCTGGGTGGCGGTGCCGAGCGCGGGCGCCGTGAGCACGTTCGTCGTGCTGGGCGTCGGCGCGGGGCGAAGGGCGTTCTCGGTGTCCGATCCGGACCGGACCAGTGCGTAGGTGGCGACCGCGACGATGAGGACGACGAGGGTGGCGAGACCCAGCAGACGCCGCCGTCGGGCCCGCCTCGTCAGCCGGGTGTCGCGCACGCGGGACGACCGGTGCGCGGGCGGCGACGGTACCGGTGTCGCGGGGAGAGGTTTGCACTGCATCCCATCCGACGGTGAGCGTCCGGGATCAGGCAGGTTACCGGGTCGACCTCGTCGCCGATCCGCGGCCATCGGTGATTCGGGGGTGGTCATCCCGCCCATTCGGCCCTTCGCGGCCGTCCGAGATGTCGCTCGTCGTCAGCCGCGACGTGGTCCCGTCGGCCTGCGTCGGGACGCGTGGGGAGCCGAGGAAGTACCCCGCGCCGGCGACCCCGGCCCAGGTCCAGAGCAGCAGGTTGGGGAACGGATAGCTCAGGGGGCCCAGGTTGGCGACGATGACGAACGTGATGAAGATCGCGACCAGGCCGACCCTCCAGGGTGCCAGCTCGGGCGGCCCCCGTCGCAGGATGGCGCCACCCACCGCGCCCAACAACGCGACGCACCACAGGAGGAGGCCGACGAGGCCGATCTCGGCGAGGTGGGAGAGGAACACGTTGTGCACCTCGAGCCCGGCGCCGGTGAGCGGGTAGCCGTCGGCCTGACGCAGGTAGTCGGGACCCTTCGTCGCGAAGGTCTGCCAGCCGAACCCGAACAGCGGTCTCGCCTCACCCATGCGCAGAGCGGCGGCGTTCGTGTTGTAGCGGTCCCAGACCGGCGACTTGGCCTCGACGCGGTTGTCGACCTTGTCGGACAGACCGGGCACGAACGCGATCGCCGCGATCATCGCGATCGCGACGAGCACGATCGCCGGCACGACGAAGCGGCGAAGGGGGGCCGCCACCGCCATCGCCACGAGGGTGCCGATCGCGGCACCGATCCACACCGCCCGCGTCAGCGTGAACAGGATCCCGAACGCTGCGAGCCCGATGACGACGCTGCACACGAGCCGGGCCCAGAAGTTCCGCCAGATCCGCAGTCCGACTGCGGCGGCGACCGCGCACATGTAGAGCGAGAGGCCGTCGGCGACGGCCTCGATGAACGGGCCGCGTGCGCGACCGAAGTGCAGTCCGACGTTCGGGTCGTTGATGTAGTTCGGGAACACGAGGGCCTTCAGGCCGATGCCCTCGAACACGTTGGTGAGCCCGAGGTAGAGACCGACGCCGACGAGCACGGCGAGGAGGAAGCGCCGCTGGCGGCCGTTGCCGAACACGAGGGGCGCCACGATGAACATCGCGAACGGCACGAGCCCGAAGCGGTCGAGCAGCGCGAACCGCGCCACCGAGTCGGAGAACGTCCCCGCCGCGATCGAGGACGCCACCGCCAGCGTGGAGACGGCGAGGAGCACGAGGTGGATGCCGCGGAGGCGGAGGGTCCTGCCGTCCTCCGTCCGGAAGCCGCGCAGGACGAGGGCCACGAGACCGAGCACGAGGAGCACGCGGTCGAGCGCTCCCGGCGCGCCGACGAGGCCCCAGTTGCCGGAGAAGATCTCGGCGGCGATGGCGAAGCTCAGCAGCACCGTCGCCGCGGTCAGCGGCTCGTGGGCGGTGGTCGCCTCGACGGCGTGGTCGGAGGCGTGCTCGGGGCCGGCCCGGTCGGCGACGACCGACTGCGCAGTCACGCGCGAGATCGTGCTCGGAGGTCGATCCAGCTCGCCAGGCCCAGACCGATGAGCAGACCGGCGACGAGGCCGATCAGGAGCGAGGCCTCGAGCGTCGACTTGCGGTTGTTGCCGGTGGCCTCGGGCGGCCCGACGGACTGCAGGATCTGCGTGTTGATCGCCGTCGGGTTGTAGACGCCTCTGAACGTGTCCTGGAGCGCGTCGGCCTTCAGCGTCGCCGCGTCGAGTTCGGTCTGCGCGTCGTTGATCGTCGGCCGGGGTGGCGTTCGCGTTGTTCTGGAGCTGGGTCAGGGTCGTCTGCGCCGCGTTCTTCGCCGCAGCGGCCACCTTGTACTGCTCGAGGATGGCGTCGGCCGACTTGGACTGGTCCGTGTTGAGCGCGTTGACGGCGTCGATGAGCGCGGCGGACCCCGCCTTGGCGGTGGCGAGCGCCGTCGCCTCACTGCTGGACGACGTGTCGAGGCGCACGACGGCCGTCTCGGGGATCGGCGACGCCGACACCGAGCCGTCGATCGGCCCACCGAGGCGCTTCTCGATGCCCTTGAGCACCTCGTCGGTCGAGACGAGCCGGCTGTACGACGCTGCGAGGCTCTGGCCGGCGGCGTCGAGGCCGGGAATCGACGCGATGTTGCTCAGCTGCGCCGTCTTGCCGACGACGAGCCGGGTCTCCGCGGTGTACGAGGGCTTGCGGGCGATGGCGAAGACCCCGCCGAGGAGCATGCAGATGAGCGTGCTCGCGGCGACGAGATGCCAGTGGCGCCGGGCGCTGCGACCCAGCGTGAACGGCTCGGTCGTGGTGTCGCCCGGGTGCTCGCCGCGGCCGTTCGACGTCGGCGGGGGGACGTCACGCGGGGTGTCCGCCGGGCGGGGGCTCGTGGTCGGGCGCGCGCTCTCGGATCCTCGTGGACCCGATTCGGTGCGCGGGCTCTGCGACGCGCGTGCGCCCTGGGACGCGCCCGGTGCCTTCGCAGTGGGAGGGCCGTCGGACTGCGCCCGACCACCCGCAGTGGCCTTGGCCGCGCTCGGGTTCGGGTTGGGCGCGCCCGCCTTGCGAGCGGGGTTGCCGCGCACACTGCCCCCAGCGGCCTCCGCGCCTGGGTCAGTTGGTTCCTTGGGCACCGCTCGCTCCCTCGTGCTCCCGCTGGTGGTGGAGACCCAGGGCTGCGTTCAGCCGTCGGTCCTCGATCACCATCGACCGGCAACAGGGCCCACGTTAGTGGAACTCTTCCCCCGCTTTCGGGGCGCGGCGGGCAGAATCATCCCGCTCCCAGGCCCCTGATCGGCCGAAACGCGCTGCGAGCTTGGCCCACACCGAGATCCCGGCGTACACCCCCACCCCCGGCCAGTTCCGGGGTGACCGGGCCAGCTCGAGCAGCCGACGCGCCCCGCTCGGGGTCGCCGGATGGGTCGCGAGCCCGGAGGCCTGGAGCTCGTCCGCACCCCGGTAGGCCCGCCGGCGGATCGCCAGGAGACCACGCAGAGTCGTGGGCGTGTGCACCACGAACTGCGATCCGCGCAGCGCGCGGCGCTCGGTGCGATCGAAGCGCTGGAGGACGAACTGGTCGTCGGCGGTGATGTCCGGGAACCGGTCGAAGCGGGCCCGGCCGGCGGCCGAGAGCGCGTAGACGCCGGTCCCGACCATCTCGTCGTTCAGGTACGGGAGGCGCTGCCACACCTCGTAGTAGCTGCGCACGAGCGGACCTCGCCCGGCCAGCTCGAAGGACGGCGTGGGCGCCGCGCAGAGCACCCCCGGGGTGGCCAGCGCCTGCGCCGTCTCGCGCACGGCGGAGACCGCCAGCTCGATGTCGGCGTCGAGGTAGACGCGGGGGAAGCGGGTGGCGACGTCGTCGCCGGCGTTCAACGCGGCCGACTTGGACGCCTGCGCGAGCTCGAGCACGGTCGCGTCGGGACTGGTGGCGCGCGCGATGTCGGCGGTGTCGTCGGTGCAGCCGTTGCACACCACGACGATCTCGAGCTCGCCGGGAGCCGCACCGTCGGACACGGCACGCAGGCACCGTGCGATCGTCGCACTCTCGTTGTGCGCGGGGATGACGACCGACACCGGCGTGGGGGTGCTCGAACCTTCGTGCGCGGTCACCGGTGAACGCTATCTCCCCGTCCGAGGCGCACCTTCGGGTGCCGACTCGTGTCGGGAGCGGATGCGACGAGCCGTAGACTTCGTGCGTTCTTGCGCAGGCCCACCCGGAGAGAGGCGCGGGGTTGAGACTCCTGGTCACTGGTCATCTCGGCTACCTCGGGGTCGAGATGACCTCGTGCTTCCTCGCCGCAGGACACGACGTGGTCGGCCTCGACACCGACCTCTACGCGGGCTGCGACTTCCTCGCACCGCCGGATCCGGTCCCCGCGCTGCGGATCGACCTGCGCGACGTCGAGCCGTCGGAGCTCGAGGGCTTCGACGCCGTGGTGCACCTGGCGGCGCTGTCCAACGACCCCTTGTCGGATCTCAACCCGGCGTTGACCTACGACATCAACCTCGAGGCGTCGCTCCGCCTCGCCCGGGCGGCGAAGACCGCGGGCGTCGAGCGGTTCCTGTTCGCGTCGTCCTGCAGCCTGTACGGGGCGGGCGGCGGCGATCTGCTCGACGAGCAGGCGCCCTTCAACCCGGTGACGCCCTACGGCGAGTCGAAGGTGCGGGTCGAGCACGCCCTGTCGGAGCTCGCCGACGACGACTTCACGCCCACGTACTTCCGCAACGCGACCGCCTTCGGCTCGTCGAGACGACTGCGCGCCGACATCGTCGTCAACAACCTCGTCGCGCACGCGGTCACGAGCGGCACGGTGCTCCTGCAGAGCGACGGCACTCCGTGGCGACCTCTCGTGCACGTCCTCGACATCGCCCACGCGTTCGAGCAGGTGCTGGTCGCGCCGCGGGAGGTCGTGCACGACCAGGCGTTCAACGTCGGCATGACGGGTGAGAACTACCGCATCCGTGACATCGCCGAACGGGTGGCCGAGCTCGTCCCCGGGTGCGAGGTCGGGTTCGCGTCGACGGCGTCCCCCGACGCGCGTGACTACCGGGTCGACTTCTCGAAGATCGCGGCGCAGCTCCCCGGCTGGGCGCCGCAGTGGCCGCTCGACCGGGGCATCGAACAGCTCCGTGACGCGTACTCGGGCGGTGCCATGACCGCGGAACGCTTCGACGGGCCCTGGTACCACCGCCTCCGCCGCATCCAGGAGCTGCTCGACCGGGGCGCACTCGACGCCGAGCTGCGCTGGACGTGACGAGCCGCCACCGCGTGGCGCGGCGGCTCCGGAATCCGCGCCACTTCGGGCCCAGTACCTTTGGGTGACCCGTTTCCGTAGGAGTGCAGCGTCACGATGTCCACAGTCACGATCGCCCTCGCTGCGGACGGTGCCTACGCCCGCCCGCTCGCCGTTGCCGCGTACTCGGTGCTCGCACGGCGACTGCCCGACACCCAACTCGACATCTGCGTGCTCGATGCCGGGATCGAGGCCGAGGACCGCCGACGCATCGAGGACTCGTTGCGCGCTCCGGGAGTGGAGGTCATGTTCTCCGACCCCTTGGCCGACCGGGTGGCGAGTCTCCCCAACACCTGGCCCAGCATCACCCGGGCCACGTACGCCCGCCTGTTCCTTCCGGAGATCCTCCCCGATCGGAAGCGGGTCCTCTACCTCGACTGCGACACGATGGCGCGTCGCGACCTCTCCGAGTTCTTCGACGTCGACATGGGCGACAACCTCGCCATGGGTGTGCTCGACGTGCAGAAGCCGTTCGTTCCCTTCGAGGTGCCGCTCTGGTGTGACGACGGGCGCCGACCCGACGAGTGGAACTTCAACTGCGGGGTCATGCTCGTGGATCTCGACGGTTGGCGCGAGGAGGACGTCTCGGCCCGCACCATCGAGTACCTCGTGAGTGATCGCTTCCTCCGGGCGCAGGATCAGGAAGCGATCAACGCAGTCATCGGCGCACGCATCGGACAGATCGATCCTCGTTGGAACCAGCAGTACGAGATCTTCTGGAAGGGGATCGAGCACGGCTACGACGTCTTGCTGCCGTTCGACCAGCGTGAGATGCAGCAGCTCAAGGCCGACCCCTGGATCGTGCACTTCTCGAACCAGCCGAAGCCGTGGGCCTACGGCTACGACCACCCCTTCGCGGGTGAGTGGTACGCCAACCTCGACGCGACGGAGTACCGGGGGTGGCGCCCCACCCCGCCCTCGTACCTCAACCAGCAGGTCACGAAATGGGGCCGCCGGGGGATGCGGGTGGCCCGGCGAGCCGTCGCCAAGCTCTGATCGATCGGACGACTGATGAAGTGTGTCGATGTCGTCGTCGTCGTGGACATGCCCCCCGGATCCACGCCGGAGCGGATGGAAGCGGTGCTCGCCTCGATCGTCGCGACGACCGACGGCAGTCGGAAGCTCGTCGTCGTCGATCGATCCAGTGGTGCGGTGCGCGCTGCCGGTTGCGGAGCCGCACGTCGACCTCGAGGTCCACGCACCGCCCCAGGAGTTCAGGAACCTTCCGTACCTGGCGCTCGCCGACGCATTCGCGGCGCAGCTCTCTGGGACGCTCTTCGAGATGCTGCTCTGCGTCACGGGCGTTCGACCGCTGTACGGATCGCACCTGGACGTCGCCGCACAGCGGTGCTTCAGCGAGGATCCGGATCTCGGGATGCTGCCGGTGTCGGGTGGCCTGCCGCAGCCGGTCAGCCGCGAGCTGACACGTCTCCTGCTCGATCCGCGAGCCTTCCAGGCGGACCCGCGCCGCTCGTTCGGATTGCTCCGCAGCGTGGCCCGGGCGTCCACCCACGGGTACCGCTACGGCGAAGCGCCTCCCGGAGACGCTGGTGGTTCGCGGGAACCGGCATCAAGGCGCTCGCCGCACGGGGCTATCTGCCCTGGCGCTCGGTGGGTCGTTCCGGGCTCCCGCCGTCTGCGCTCTTCGCCCTCACACTCCGCGGCGTGCGGTTACCGCTCGAGCGTGCTCCCGCCATTCGCGGTCGCGCCCTCATGAATGCGCGAAGGTCCGGGTGCGACGATCGACCGGAGTCTTGAACGCGTCCAGCAGGCCTCGCGTCTGCAGGCGTAGTCGCGTGGTGTCGGCCGTCCTCGGGTGTCGGATCACACCCATCGTCGGCGCCGCGTAGATCTTCGCGAGGTGCCAGATGGCCCGTGCGTCGCCGAGATGGAGGTGCTTCCCGACGACTGCACCTTCGCCATAGGCGTACCCGTCGAGCAGCGCGTCCGCACTTCCATCGGCCCAGGGCGCCGGCCCCAGTGGACGACCTCCAACGCAGGGACTCGAGCCACGACCACACCGGCGGCGGCCGCGCGGTAGTAGAAGTCGAACTCCTCGCACGACTCGAACTCCGTCCCGGGGCCGATCCGTTCGTCCCACGGACCGACCACGCGGCACGCGGAGCTGCGGGCGAAGCAGTTCGCGCCGGGACCGCCGCGGGAGAGCACGGCGCTGATCCCCGAGCGGATGCGAAACCGCGCGAGCGCACCTCCCGGCACCAGCCACTTGGTCGGGTCGTGCTCGTAGGGTCGGAGATCACCGAAGATCAGGCCGACCTCCGGATGGTGGTCGAACACTTCGGCTCCCCGACGAAGCCACCGTTCGGGCACGGTGCAGTCGTCGTCGGTGAAGGCGAGGAGGGGCGCGGCGGCTGCGGCGATGCCCTCGTTCAGAGCGGCCGATTTGCCGCGGGAGGTGAGATGCAGATGACGCACGCGTGCGTCGCTCCCGAGGTCCGCGGGCTCCGGGCTCTGGTCGGCGATGATCACCTCGAAGGACGGATGATCAGAGCGGAGAATGCTCCCGACACAGCGCCGGAGCATCTCCGGGCGTCCACGCGTCGCGACGACGACGCTGACCGCGGGACCAGACACCGGGCGATCGTATCCGTCGCCCAGAGCCGCACCGACCGCGAGGTCGGGCGGCGCCGCCGCTGCTCCCCACTGCGCCATTCCCGACGGTCAAGTCGCCTCGGGCTCCCGTCGATATCCTGCTGCGATCGTCGCAAGGGGGCCTCCACGGCTCCGCGCGCGCGACGGTGGCTCCGTGGGGCGAAGGGGAGACGGGGACTACGCCATGAAGGCGGTGATCCTGGCCGGTGGACGCGGCACGCGGATCAGCGAGGAGTCGCAGACCCGCCCGAAGCCCATGGTCGAGGTCGGCGGCAAGCCGATCCTGTGGCACATCATGAAGATCTACTCGGCCGCCGGCATCCACGACTTCGTCATCCTGCTCGGGTACCGGGGCTACATGGTGAAGGAGTACTTCGCCAACTACTTCCTCCACATGACCGACGTGACGATCGACCTCGCGTCGAACTCGGTGGAGGTGCTCCAGAACTACTCCGAGCCGTGGCGGGTGACGCTCCTCGACACCGGCGCCGACACGATGACCGGCGGTCGGCTCCTCCGGGCGAAGGAGCAGATCGGCACCGGCGACTTCTGCTTCACCTACGGAGACGGCGTCGCCGACGTCGACGTCGCCAAGGTGATCGCCTGGCACGAGAGCCACGAGAAGCTCCTCACCGTCACCGCCGTGCAACCCCCCGGGCGCTACGGCAGCCTCACCACCGTCGGCGACACCGTGCAGTTCGAGGAGAAGCCGCAAGGCAGCAACGGGTGGGTGAACGGCGGCTTCTTCGTCGGCTCGTCGCAGATCCTCGACTACATCGACGACGACGACACCGTCTTCGAACGGGAGCCGATGGAGCGCATCTCCCAGGCCGGCCAGCTGGTGGCGTACGAGCACCACGGCTTCTGGCACGGCATGGACACGTTGCGCGACAAGATCCACCTCGAGCAGCTCTGGGACGCCGACGCCGCGCCCTGGAAGGTCTGGGCCGGATGATCGCAGCGCCCTGTCGGTTCTGCGGCGCTCCGCTGACCGAGTCGTTCTGCGACCTCGGGATGTCCCCGCTGGCCAACTCGTACCTCCCGGCCGACGCACTCGACCGGGCCGAGCCCTTCTACCCGCTGCACGCCTACGTGTGCGGCGAGTGCTTCCTCGTGCAACTCGCCGAGTTCGAGTCGCCGGAGCACATCTTCGGCGACTACGCGTACTTCTCCTCGTTCTCGTCGAGCTGGCTCGAGCACGCTCGCGCCTACGTCGAGCTGGTCACCGAGCGGTTCGGTCTGGGGCGCGACAGCAAGGTCGTCGAGATCGCGAGCAACGACGGCTACCTCCTCCAGTACTTCGTCGAGCGCTCGGTGCCCGTGCTCGGGGTCGAACCCGCCGCCAACGTCGCCGAGGCGGCGGTGGCGCAGGGCATCCCCACCGACGTCGCGTTCTTCGGCACCGAGACCGCCGCCCGACTCCGCGACGAGGGGGTCGTCGCCGACCTGCTGCTCGGCAACAACGTGCTGGCGCACGTCCCGGACCTCAACGACTTCGTCGCGGGCATGGGCCTCCTGCTCGCCCCCGACGGTGTCATCACGATGGAGTTCCCGCACCTGCTGCAGCTCATGCAGCACAACCAGTTCGACACGATCTACCACGAGCACTTCTCGTACTTCTCGTTCCTGACCGTGTCGGCGGTGTTCGCGAAGCACGGCATCACGCTCTTCGACGTCGAGGAGCTCCCGACCCACGGTGGGTCCCTCCGCATCTACGGCTGCCATGCCGGGCCCGATGCACGCCCGGTCACCGATCGTGCGAGTGCGCTGCTCGACACGGAGCGCGCTGCCGGTCTCGACCGGCTCGCGGGGTACGAGAGCTTCCCGGAGCAGGTGGCGGCGACCAAGCGCGCCCTGCTCGCGTTCCTCGTGCAGGCGAAGGAGGCCGGTCACTCGATCGCTGCGTACGGCGCACCGGCCAAGGGCAACACGCTGCTGAACTACGCCGGCGTGCGCAGCGACTTCGTCGACTTCACCGTCGACGCGAGCCCGCACAAGCAGGGCCGGTTCCTGCCGGGCACGCACATCCCGATCCATGCGCCCGACGCGGTCGCCACGGCGAAGCCCGACTACCTGCTGGTGCTGCCGTGGAACCTCAAAGATGAGATCATGCGCGACATGGCGCACATCCGAGACTGGGGCGGTCGGTTCGTGTTCCCGATCCCCTCGGTGACGGTCGTCGACTGACCCCTCGATGAGCGACCGACCGGATGGGAAGCAGGACGATCCGTGCCCGCGCGTGTCGGTGATCATCGCCACCCGCAATCGTCCCGACGCGCTTCAACGTGCCGTGGCCAGCATCCTGGAGTCCGAGCACGACTCGTTCGAGATCGTCGTCGTCGACCAGAGCGACCAGCCGATCTCGCTGCCGCCCGACCCGCGCGTCGTCTACCGGCCCACGAGCACCCGTGGGAAGTCGATCGCGCTGGCGGTGGCGACCGACGTCGCGCGTGGCGAGTTGCTGGCGTTCACCGACGACGACTGCACGGTGAACCCCGACTGGCTCGCGACAGCCGATGCGCTGTTCCACGAGCACCCGGAGATCGGCGTGGCGTACGGAAGTCTCGTCGCGATCGATCACGATCCGACGACGACGTTCGTCCCCGCGCACGAGATGGAGGAGTTCCGTGTGCTCCGGGGCACCGAGTCGATCCAGATCCGCGGGCTCGCCGGTGCCGACCTGGTGCTGCGGCGAGGCGTGCTCGACGTCATCGGGCCGTTCGATCCCGAGCTCGGGCCGGGTGCGCACTTCCCGGCGTGCGAGGACGTCGACATCTACTGGCGCAGCCTCCTCGCCGGCTTCGCGGTCGCGCGGGCACCACAGCTGCGCGTGCTCCACTGGGGCAGCCGCTCCTACTCCGACGGCACCGCGTACGAGCTGGTGCGGGGCTACGAGTACTGCGAAGGCGCGGTGATCGCCAAGCACCTGCTCCTCGAACGCGGGCGGTTCGTGCACCCCACCATCGAGATCCTCGCGTGGGGTGCGTGGCACGCGCTCTGCGCGGTGCTGCGCGGCGAGAAGCGCTGGCCGTTGCTCTTCGTGCACAAGCTGCGCGGTGTGGCCGGCGGACTGCTCTGGGGGGTCGACCAGCGGCGGCGGAGGTTCAGGACCGCGTCGTCGGAGGCGCAGCCGCGGCCGTGGGGCTTCTCACGGGGGACCCCGTCGTGGTGAACGCAGCGACGGCACCTGGCTGCCGGATCGCGAACCGGATCCCACTACCATCTGCGACAGCGGGGTGATCGAAGTGCTGCAACCGGCCGAGACAGCGTCTTTTCGCGATGAGGGATACGTCGCGGTGGCGCGTCCCGTGATCCCGCTCGACGGCCTGGCCGAGGTGGGCGCCATCTTCGACGACCTGCAGTCGCGCATCCACGAGCTCCCGTCCGAGAACGTCCACGACCTCGGCGTCCCGACCACCGCGGCGACCACGATTCCCGAGGTGATCTTCACCACCCAGCTCGAGCCCGGCCTGTTCGACACGTCGGTCTACGAGACGTGTCGCCTCGCCGCGTCCGAGCTGCTGGGCGGACCCGCGGTGCTCACCTTCGACCACCTGATCGTCAAGCCGGCCCACTCCGAGGCGACGACGAAGTGGCACCAGGACCAGTCCTACGACCTCGAGGCCGATCCGGGGAGCGCGAACTTCTGGATCCCGCTCACCGCGGTGTCGGCCGAGACGTCGTGCATGCGCTTCATCCCCCGGAGCCACCTGTCGCCGCAGCTGCTGGAGCACCGCAAGAGCGGTGTCGACGCGCTCGAGGCCATCGGCGTCGACGACGCCGCGCTCGTGGAGTGCCCGCTCCCGCTCGGCGGCTTCACCGTGCACACGCAGCGGACGCTCCACTCCAGTGGCCCCAACTTCGGTGACACCGCGCGGCGGGCCTGGATCATCAAGTTCATCCTCGACCGCCCGCCCGACACCGGGCTCCGCAGCCGTGCGCGCGGCTGGGCCCGGCGACTCCGCTCCAGCTGACCGGAGCAGCGTCGGTCGCGTTCACCCCACCGGCGTGCTGCTGGGTGTGCTGCTCGGCGTTTGGTCGCCGAACCACCCCGGCAGCTCGGCGCGCACCGCGGCGAGCGACGGTGCGCTGCGATCACGTTCGGAGAGGACCGGGTCGGTGACCGGCCAGGGCAGCGCGAGATCGGGATCGTCCCACGCGACGGCGAGGTCGAGGCCCGGCGCGTGCGGCGCGTCCATGTGGTAGCAGACGTCGGCGACGTCGGACAGCACGGCGAACCCGTGCACGAAGCCCGGCGGCACCCACACCTGTCGGTGGTCGACGTCGTCGAGGACGATCGTGTCGTGCTGGAGGAAGGTGCGCGACCACGGCCGGAGGTCGACGACGATCTCGAAGATCGCACCGTGCGCGCAGCGCACGAGCTTGCCCTCGCGCAGCTGCTTGCGACCGTGGAGTCCGCGCACCACCCCGCGACGCGATCGCGACTGGCTCTCCTCGATGAAGCTCGTGTGGTCGAGCCCCGCGTCGCGCAGCACGTCGGCGGCCAACGTGCGGACGAAGTACCCGCGGTCGTCGGCGTGCGCCTCCGACTCGAAGATCACGACGTCGGCGAGCGCGCTGGCGCGGAACCTCATGTGGGTGACCGTCGGGTCACCGGGGCGCGTCGGTGACCGCGGCGCCGGCGGCGCGGTACTGCTCGCCGAGCTCCACCGACCTCGGCGACGCGTCGATCTTGTAGGCGGTGAAGTGCGGCATCGCCTCGGCGTCCTCGTCGGTGCGGTGGGTCGTGTAGTAGTAGAAGTTCAGGACCTTCCGGTTGACGTCGGGCGGGCACTCGTTCGGCTGCGGCTGACCGTGGTTCGACTTCTCGCCGGTGTTGAACACCAGCAGCCGGTTGAACTTCGGCTCGACCGACACGATGCGGCGCGACATGTCCTGCGCCCAGAGCTCGGTGGCGCCCTGCCACTCCGGCTGCCACTCCTCGTTGAGGTACAGGAGCGCGTTGCAGCGCCGGAAGGCCTGCAGCTTGTGGTGCCAGTTGAAGTCGGCGTGGATGTTGAGGAACTCGCCGCGCTCGCTGAGGTGGATGCCGCCGCCGATGAAGTAGGGATCGGGGAGCAGGCTCTCGAGGCCGGTCAGGGTCTCGAGGAAGAGGAGCAGCTGACGCGAGTTGAACTCGCGGCACGCGGCCCGGAACAACGGCGGGAACAGCGTCTCGTCGGTCTGGAAGCGACGCCGGTTGTCCTTGTTGTCGTGCTCGATCCACTCCATGCTGTCGCGGGTGGGGAACGAGCGGGCGAGCTCGCGCGCCAGCGGCTCGGGGAGGAAGTCGTCGATCACCGTGTGGGGGAAGGGATCGGCTGCCACGTACTCGGGTGAGCGTGCGAGTGCGAGCGCGGCGTAGCGCGCATCGTCGAACGTCCCCATCACGCCCTCGGCCGTGTCGACACCGGCTCCGGCCATCGGCAGCTCCTCGCCTTCTCGCATCGTTAGGTCGTGCTCCGCAGCACGCGGAGCAACGTCTCGCACACGTAGTCGACGTCGTGCTCGCGCAGCTTGAGTGCCGACGGAAGGTTGATGCCCAGCTCACCCAGGCGGGCCGCGACCTTGTTCCGCTCGGCTGCCGCAGGGGCGCCGGGGAAGTCGCGGTACGCGGGGAGCGCGCTGAGCGGCGAGAAGAACGGTCGCGTCGACACACCTTCGGCCGCGAGTGCGTCGGCGAGCGCGCGCTTCTCGAGCCCGTACGCCTCGTCGATGACGACGGTGGACATCCAGTAGACGTTGTGCACGCCCTCGGGTTCGGCATTGAGCTGGAGGCCGTCGACGGCGCCGAGTCGCTCGCGGTACCAGTGGAAGATCTCGCGCTTCCGTCCCACCAGCTCGTCGAGGCGCGCGAGCTGCACCCGACCCATCGCGGCCTGGAGCGCGCTCATCTTGTACTTGAACGCGACCTCGACGTTCCAGAACTGACCCACGGTGTTGGGGGGCTGACCGTGGTTGTGCATGGTGAACATGCGGTCGAACATCTCGTCGTCGTCGGTGAGGACCATCCCGCCCTCGTGGGTGGTGAGGGTCTTCGAGCCGTGGAAGCTGAAGGTCGACGCGACTCCGAAGCTGCCCGCCGGCCGACCCGCGAACATCGCCCCGGCGGCCTCGGCGGAGTCCTCGACGAGCGCGATCCCGTGGCGGTCGCACACCGCGGTGATGGCGTCCATGTCGGGCATGCCGCCGTAGAGGTCGACGACGATCACCGCCCGCGTGCGGTCGGTGACGGCGGCTTCGAGCGCATCGGCGGTGATGCACCACGAGACCGGATCGACGTCGACGAACACGGGAGTCGCGCCGACGTAGGTGATCGGCGCCGACGTCGCGATCCACGTGGCGTCGGGGACGACGACCTCGTCGCCGGGCCCGATCCCGAGGGCGTCCAGCGCGAGGTGCAGCGCCGACGTGCACGACGGCAGCGCCAGCGCGTGGCGGCGCCCGCAGTGGGCGGCGAACTCCGCTTCGAAGCCGCGGTTCTCGGCGCCCGCCTCGGAGTACCAGGCGTTGCGCGCGGCCTCGGCGACGGCGTCGACCTCGCGTTCGGTGATCCACGGACCCGCGACCGGGATCGGGAGCTCGGGCGCGGGCTGCAGTGAGGCTGACATCTCGGACTGGGTCATCGTGGCCTTCCGGTGCTCGACCAGCGAGAGGTCGGAAGCTCGGGGCCGATGGTACGTCACGATTCGCGGTGCATCTCCACGCGGTGCGGCGATCGGACCTGCGTGGTCGTCAGGGGGAAATCGACCGTCGTGGAGGCCGGTACGATGCGCAGTCCATGGCGTCCGCATCTGGCGATGCCGAGCTGGAGCGTGCACGCGTCTGCTACGTGCTGAACCGCTATCCGCTCGTGTCGCACACGTTCATCCAGCGCGAGATCGCCGCCGTGCGCGACGCCGGCGTCGAGGTCTTCCCGGTGGCGCTGCAACGGGCGACCGACGACGAGGTGCTGTCGGCCGCCGACGAGCAGGCCCGCGTGGAGACGGCCACCATCCGGCCCATCGGCGCGATCGCGCTCACCCGGCTGGTGGTGAAGGCGTTCCGTCGCGCGCCCGGCGCCTTCGTCCGGACGCTCTTCGATGCCGTGCGGGCCGGCCGTACCGACGCACGGGCCGTGCTCTGGGGCGCGTTCTACTTCTTCGAAGCGCTGATCCTCTGGGACCACTGCGAGCGTGCCGGCGTCCATCACATCCACGCGCACTTCGCCAGCGCGCCGAGCGACCTCGCGGGGCTCGCGACCACCTTCGGCACTCGCAGCGCTCGTGCGACCGACGAGCCGTGGTCGTGGAGCATGACCGTGCACGGATGGCACGAGTTCACCGACGAGCGCCGCCACCACCTCGCGGAGAAGGTCGTCGCCGCCGACTTCGTGATCTGCATCAGCGACTACACACGCTCGCAGCTGATGCGGCAGGTCCCGCCGTCGGCGTGGGGCACGTTGCACGTCCGTCGTTGTGGGATCGATCCCGAGGCGTTCCCGCGCCACGACGACGCCGCCGCGATCCCCGGTGAGGTGCTCTGCGTCGGTCGTCTGGATCCCGAGAAGGGGCATCTCGTGCTGCTCGACGCCCTCGCCGAGCTCCGGGCGCGCGGCGTCGCGACGACGGCGGTGTTCGTCGGATCCGGATCGTTCCGCCCGGAGATCGAGGCCCGCTCGGAGGAGCTCGGACTCACCGGGACCGTGCGCCTGGTCGGTGCCGTCGGACAGGACGAGATCGCCGAGTACTACCGACGGGCGCAGGTCTTCTGCCTCCCGACGTTCGTCGAGGGCCTGCCGGTCGTGCTCATGGAGGCCATGGCATCGGGCCTCCCGGTGGTGACGACGCCGGTGAACGGCATCCCGGAGCTGGTCGAGGACGACGTGACCGGGCTGGTCGTCGCGCCCGGCCGCTCCGACCTCCTCGCCGATGCCCTCGAGCGTCTCGTCGGCGACCCGGCGTTGCGCGAGCGGCTCGTCGAACGGGCGCGGGCGCGCGTCGTCGCCGACCACGACATCCGTCGCATCGGCCCGACGATCGCCGAGCTCTTCCGCGATGCGCCCGGGGCGCGCAGCTCGTAGCGGGCACGTCGCTGGCGCGTGACCGGCGCGTGACCGGCGCGTCGTCGACGGCGACCGCCGATCAGACCCCGATCAGACCCCGAAGCGCCGGAAGCGGCGCCACATCGCGTCGCGCCGATGGCGGGCGACGGCACGACGTGGGATCAGGAGGGTCCGCGCCATCCGCGCGCTGGCATGACGTCCGATCTCGGTGCGCAGGTGGTGCCAGCGCGGCAGGCTCGGGTCGAGCTCGTTCGCGAACTCCAGGAGCGAGTCGGCGGCGTCTCCGTCGAAGTCGCTCCGATCGGATTCCATCCACATGCGGTCCACGAGGTCACGAGCTTCGGCGGCGAGCGCGTGACGGACGGTGTGCTCCCACGACCGTGACTCCGTGCGCGGCGGGGTGGAGTCGAGGAATCGACGGAACGCGACCCATCGCTGTTGCAGGTCTTCGAGCTGGCTGTACCGGGACGAGTCGTTGCGGTCGTGCCGTCGGAAGAGCGCGAGCGGTGGTCCGGGGAGGTACGCGATGTCCCGGTAGGCGGCCATCCGGAGCCACATGTTGAAGTCGCTGGTCTTGGGGCAGGCCGGGTCGAGCCGACCTGCCTTCTCGAGCACCGAGGCGCGCATCGTTGCTTCCGGAGTGTGGATGGGCGTCATCCCGACCTTCGTGCACCGACGGATCCACTCCGGACCGGCGTAGACGACCGGGTCCTGGAGCGGCGCCACGAGCTCGGAGCTCGACACGTCGGAGAGCTGGGAGAAGTTCAACACCGGACCGTAGGAGAGCCCGACCTCGGGGTGGGCGTCCATGAACTCGACGGACCGCTTGAGCGATCCCGGGGTCAGGCAGTCGTCGGCGCAGAGCAGGACGGTGTACTCGCCGCGCACCTCGTCGCGGCACCGGTCCAGCGACGAGATCAAGCCGCGGTTGTCGGGGTGTTCGATGAGCCGGACGCAGTCGTACTCGGCGGCGAGCTGGCGGGCCAGATCGCGCGAGCCGTCGGTCGAGGCGTTCTCGACGATCGCGACGTCGACCTCGACACCTTCCTGGTGCACGGCGCTCTCGACGCACTCGCGCAGGTACTCGACGTAGTTGTACGAGGGGATCGTGACGGTGACGACCGAGCTCGATGTCACTGGTGTCCCCCTCCCTGGTGCCCGTCGCTGGGGCAGGGCCGGCCTCCCACTGGACGGATCCGTCCCCGGGAGACCAGCGCGGATGCTAGCAACGGCCTTGACGCACCCATGTGGGCAACATCGGATGCAAAAGCGTTGTTCCTGAGGAGTTTCCGCCGACCCGCCGCTACCCGGCCCGGTTCGCGGTCGGGGGCGCCGCCGTGAGCGCCTGGGGGAGCCAGCTCCGGATCTCGGAGCTCCAGGTCGGCGGGATCGCGCTGGCCGACCGGCGCATCGCCAGCCGGGCCGAGGCACGCGGTGCCACCAGCGTCGGGACGACCCACAGCAACCGCTTCGGTTGGCCGGCCAGCGCGGCGCGCACGTTGTGCGACGCCGCCTCCCGGGCGCTCCCGTTCCGTGCCGCGACGTGCGCGAGATAGGCCTGCGAGCCGGCACGATCGGCGCGCACCCCGGCGGCGGCCGCCTCGGCGGCGTGGAGATCGGCGACCCCCTGCCACGAGCGCTCCATGATCTCCACGTTGCTCGACATCGACGCCCGGCGCGCCTCCCAGATGCGGTACGCCACCAGCGGGCGGTCCACGCTCGCCGCCGGCGCGGCCGCCGAGCAACGGATCCACATGTCCCAGTCCTCGGCCGCGGGCATCACCGTGAACCCGCCGACCTCGAGCACCAGCGCCCGCTCGCACAGCACCGACGACCCGCCGCCGGGGATGGCACTGCCGCGCAGCAACGTGGTCCGGATCGACCGTGGGTCGGGAGCGGGCTGATGGTGCACGAGCGGGAGGCCGTCGGTCTGGATGAAGGAGACGGCCCCGCAGTAGCACCACCGTGCCGCCGGGTCGGCGCGCAGCGCGGCGACCTGCTCGGCGAGCTTCGTCGGTGCCCACAGGTCGTCATCGTCGACGAAGGCGACGAGCTCGTTCGTCGCCTGCTCCGCGCCGTGGTTCCTGGAGCGGGAGAGTCCACCGGTCTGGTGGAGCAACCGGATGCGTGGATCGGTGATGCTCGCGAGGTAGCGCCCCAGGTCCTCGCTGAAGCCGTCGTCGACGACGAGGACCTCGACGTCGACGCGCTCCTGCGCGAGCACCGACGCGAGCGTGGCCGGCAGCGTCCCACGATCGGCGTGCACCGGGACGACCACCGAGACCCCGACGGGCGCTTCGTGAGCAGTGGCGGACGTGGGGGATGCGGGCATCGGGTTCATGAGGGGAACGATCGCCGGGGGCACTCGGGAAGCTGCCGGCGTCGACAGCTTCGCGCGCCACGCGGGGTCGCGATCCGCTCAGGTGGGGAAGGGCTCGCTCAGCAACGGGAGCAACCAGCGCCGCACCTCGTCGCGCTCGGCGACGGGCACGGCGGCTGCGGACCGGCGGTCGGTGACCCGATCGGCGGTGGACGGTGACACCAGGGCGGTGAGGGCCCACGCGATCTTCTTCGGGTCTTCGCGTGCGAGGCGCGAGTACCGGACGAACGCCTCCTGGCGCAGCCCGCAGCGGAGCGCGATCTTCGCGAGCAGCACGTCGTCGTGGCCTTCGTGCGCGACGCCCGCTTCCTTCGCGGCGTCGGCGTAGCGGCTCCTGACCTCCGCCATGCTCGTCACCAGCGTCTCGAACTGGTGGGAACGTGAGCCGTTGGCCTGGCGCCACACGCGGTAGCCGGTGAGCGGTCTCGCCACGGGTGCGACCGGTGCCGCGAGCCCGAGCCGGATCCAGAGGTCCCAGTCCTCGACGACACCGGCGACCCGGAAGCCGCCGACGTCTCGCACCAGATCGGTCTCGGCGAGCACCGACGAACCTCCGCCGGGGACGACGTTGTGCGTGAGCAGCACGCCGGGCACGTCGGACGGAGCGGGCGCAGCCTGGCAGTGGGTGAGCTCCACGCCGGTCCCTTCGACGATGAACGACATCGCCGACGTGCAGCTCCACCGCGCCGCCGGCGCACCCGAGAGGGCGTCGAGTTGGAGCGCGAGCTTGTCGGGTGCCCACACGTCGTCGTCGTCGCAGAACGCGACGTACGGAGTGGTCGTGGCCGCCAATCCGGTGGAGCGGGCGGCGGTGACGCCCCGGGCTTCCTCGTGGCGGAAGACGCGGAGTCGGGGTTCGCCGAGCCCGAGCATCCAGTCGTGCGAGCCGTCGCGCGAACCGTCGTCGACCACGATCACCTGCAGGTCGACGTCACGCTGCTCCAGGATGGAACGGAGCGTGATCGGGAGCACCGCCCGCCGGTTGTGGGTCGGCACCACCGCTGTCACCGCAGGTCGGTTCGTCGCCACGTCGCTTGACCTGCTGGATCCAGGGCACCGCCACGTGCCTGCCGGGTTGGCAACCCCAGCCGGTCGGCATCACGCCCGGGTGGACCCCTGCCGACGGCTGCGGAGGACGAAAGTGTAGCGAGCGCACGAGCTGCCGATTTCCGTGCGCGCCGCCCGGTCGGGCCGAGCGCGCGGACGACCTCGCCTACCGCTCGGCGGGGGCCGCGTCCTTCTCGGCACCGACGGCGGGTGCGGGCGGTGCGGTACCACCGCCCGCCGAACCGACGCCGCCGAGGACCGTGGTGCCCGGCTGACCACCGGCCGGCGCAGCAGGTGTCGGCGTGTTCGTGTTCGAGTTCGCGTCGGTAGGTGAGGACGGAGGGGTGGTGGCGACGTCGTCGGTCGGGGCGACGACCGGAGGGTTCGGGGCGACCTGCTCGGCGGTGCCGTTCCCCGGGTCGACCGCTCCCGTCGAGGGTGCGGCCGCGGAAGGCTGCGGCCGCGGAGGGCGCGGTCGCCGGGTCGTCGCTGGCCGTGCCGTCGGAGGTCGAGAGGCGGGCGAGCGTTCGCAGGGGCACGGTCGCAGTCGGGGCGACCGGCGCGGGGGAGATCGTGGCGACGCGCGTGACCAGGCCGTCCGCGGGTGCGGCCGGGGTCGACGCGACCTGGACGAGAGCGGCGCGCGGCACGGAGACCGCGGTCAGGGCCTGGAGCCCCTCGACGCCCGCGGTCTCGGGCGCGACGTCGAGTCGGTGGACGGGAGGTGCAGCGGACGCTTCCTGCGCGTCGGCGCCACCGGTGACCACCTGCGCCTGACGGGTCGCCGATCCGCCGGCCGACTGCTCCGACGCGGCAGCCGGGCTCGCGCCGACGGGTGACGGTTCGGGCACCGACGTCGTGGCCGGCCTCGTCGGCTGCGGTGTCGTCGCCGACGCGGACGTGGTCGGCGGTGGTGTCGGTGCCGGTGTCGTCGGTACCACGGGTGTCGACGGGAGCCCGATGGTGCTCGGAGCACCACCATCCGCGAACTGGGAACCCTGATCGCCGCGGTCGGCGGTCCAGGAGGCCATGCCCAAGGCGACGCTCACGGTGATCGCCGCGGTCGCCAGCGCGAGCAGGCTGCGTCGAGCATCCGAGGGCGGTCGGGAGACGTCGTGCAGGCCGAGCAGGTCGCCCGCGTGCACCTGCAACGCGAGGTCGTTCCGGCCGTCGCTCACGAGCAGCTCGCCGGAGCCACGCACTCCCCGCTGCGCCGAGATGAGCCCGGCGAGCTCCGCGCGGCGGGCCTGCGTCTCGGGCGTCCATGCCTCACCCTGGAGCGCGTCGAGCGCGCGCCACGCTTCTGTCGTGGTGGGCCAGCGCCAGGCGACCACGGCTCGCGCGAGCGGTGGCGCGGGGAACTCCCGGTGTTGGCGGAGGAGGGCACTCAGCACGACGAGTCGCCGCACGAACGGTCGCACGCCGGTGAGGACGCACGCGCCGGTCGCCAACGCCGCGGTCCACCAGAGGAGCATCGTGTCGCCGCTCGCGCTGCCGTACGCGAGGACTCCGACGGCCGCAGCCGTGGGCAGGAGGACCACGGCGACTCGGCCCGCGGAGCCGATTGCCCAGGCGACGCCGGGCCGACGCCTCCATCGCCACGTGTTCATTGCAGCCTCTCGTTGCCCCCCAGTGCACCCAACCCTAGGTGGCCCCCGGCGCAGAGCCGAGCCAGTCCGGTCCCGTCGCCCGAACCGGCGACGGCGGTCGAGCCCTCTCAGGCGGGCTTGGCGACCGCAGAGACGGCGGGTGGGTCCCCGGCCGCCTGCTGCACCGGGTCGCTCGAGCTGAGCCGGCTGGGCGTGACCGCCCGGATCAGCACCTGGTACACGGTGAGGAGCAGGATCATGAGGTCGAGCGAGATCGACCAGTTGCGCAGGTAGTAGAGGTCGAGGCGCCGGTACGCCCGGAAGGAGGGGTTGTCCCGAGCCTCGAGCTGCCACAGGCCGGTGATGCCCGGGATCAGCTGCTGGCGCTGCCGGAGCTCGTCGTCGAACTGGTCGTACTCGGTCGCGAGCGGCGGCCGCGGCCCCACGAGGCTCATCTCACCCTTCAGCACGTTGAAGAGCTGCGGGAGCTCGTCGAGGCTCGTCGCCCGGAGGATCCGCCCCGGACGGGTGACCCTCGGGTCGACGTCGAGCTTGAACAGCGGACCGTCGCGCTCGTTCTCGCCCACCAGATCGGCGAGCTTGCTCTCGGCGTCGGTCTGCATCGTGCGCAGCTTCAGCAGCATGAACGTCTTGCCGTCCTTGCCGAGACGCTGCTGGCGGAAGAGCACCGGTCCACGGTCGTTGAGCTTGATCGCGACCGCCGCCACCGCCAGGACCGGCAGCGCGAACAGCAGCGCGACGCCGGCGCCGACGATGTCCATGGCGCGCTTGACGTAGCGCTCCCACGACGTGTTGCTGAGGGGCTCGAGGTAGAGGACGGGCTCGTAGCCGACCGTCGACGCGCGCAGGCGGCGGTGGTCGAGGCCCTGCAGGCCGGTGGACACCTGCACGTGCACACCCGCTTCGACCAGGTCGCACAGCTCGGCGCGCAGCGCCTGGACACCGAGCGCGCTCGCCGCCACGATCACACCGTTGACGTCGTGCGATGCGACGGCTTCCTCGAGTCCCGCGTAGTCGGCGACCCAGTTCACGGGGAACTCGACGAGGTTGGTCTCGAAGCGCGGGCCCACGAACCCGACGATCCGGTACCCCAGCTCCGGCTGGTCCTGGACCAGCTCGACCAGTTCGACGGCAGCGTCGTCGCGTCCGACCAGCAGGATGCGACGGCAGTACGCACCGTTGCGCCGTCGGCTCTTGATCCATGCGTCGAACGCGGTCCGCGTCGCCGCGAGGAGCAGGAAGGTGAGGAGCCCGGCGCACGCGACCGAGATCCACCAGGGCTCGGCGCCGAAGCGCCCGCGTGCGGAGAACCAGCCCACTGCGACCACGATCACCGAGATGCGGAGGATCGCTGCGAGCTCGGCCGAGCGCACGGTGTTGACCCGGGCGAGGTAGAGGCCCCAGTGGTTCGCGAGCGCGACCGAGAGCACGCACACGCCCGCTGTGAGCGCGAGGGACTGCCACGGGCTCTGGAACATGGTGCCGCCGACGACCAGCACGAGGATCCACGCCGCTGCCACCGCGAGCACGTCGCTCGTGAGGAGCACGATGCGCAGACGGCCGCCACGCGGCTCCCACCACCGGTTGCGCACCAGGGGTTGCGCGCTCGGATCGACCGGCCCGTCGGCGATCGAGGCCGCCGGACCGTTGCGACGCGCCTCGAACCGGGCGCGCGGCCACCGCTGGTGCCGCCTCCGCTTCGTTTCCACGTTGGTGTCGACCGCCACGAAGTGTGAACCCTTCCCTGCTCCCTGCGGGCTGCGCGTGTCCATCCTGCCACGTATCGTGGCAGCGTTGAAGGGGTCGAGGCAACTGAATGTGACATTTTCCTTCGGGTTCACACGCTGGACGCAAAAAAGAATCCCACCTGAATCCGACATAGCAGGGCGAAACCTCAACCGCCTCCGGCCGCAGGTCCGTTGCGGGAGGTGGGATCCGCTCAGGGGCGTGAGATTGTGCTCACCCCGCCACGCTCGGTGACCAATCGGCCCGAGTTACCAGCTAACGTTGCATGATTCACGCCTGGGTCTCACCAGGGGCACGTTCACAGGTCGAGACTGCGGAGCCGAAGTCGATGATCGTCTTCTACAAGCACCTGTTGCCACTCCTCGACCGGCGCGTCAAGAAGCTGACGTGCTTCGCGGTGCTCGTGATGATGTGCCTCGCCCTGCTCGAGGCGCTCGCGCTGATCATGCTCGTCCCCCTGATGCAGCTGCTCACGTCGTCGAACCTGTCGTCGAACTCCCAAGCGGTGACGGCGGCCGGCGACCTGTTCGGCACCTCGTCGTCGAGCGACCTCGCCCTCCTCCTCGGCGTGCTGGTGCTCTGCACCTACGTCGTGAAGAGCATCGCTGCGGTGTTCGCGAGCCGCTGGGTCACGACGCTCGCCCTCGAGCAGGAAGCCCTCACGGTCAAGCAGCTGATGCACGTGTACCTCCACGCGCCGTATCAGCTGCACCTCGAGCGCAACAGCGCCGAGATGGTGCGGACGATCACGAACTCGTGCGGGAAGATCTACCGGGAGGCGTTCGTCTCCACCTTGACGGTGCTCGGCGACTTCCTGTCGATGATCCTGATCGGCGTCATCCTCGCCCTCACCAACCTCTGGCTCGCGATCGCCGTCGCCGTGTACTTCGCTCTCCTCACGCGCGGCTACCAGCGGATCGAGCACCGCTTGCTCAACAAGGCGACGAGGCTCCTCCACGCCGAGCAAGCGGAGGAGTACCGATCGATCAGCCAGTCGTTCGCCGCGGTGAAGGCGGTGAAGGTGCGCAACGTCGAGAGCTACTTCGCCAACGAGGTCTTCGATCGCCGCGAGAAGATGATCCCGGCGTACCGCACGGTGCTGCTGACCGCGGTCGTGCCGCGGTACATCCTCGAGCTCGCGATGTTCGGTGCTGCCGCCATCATCGCCGGCGTGGCCTTCTCGACCGACACGGTGGCGGGCGCCACCGCGACCATCGGAGTGTTCCTGGCCGGCGGGTTCCGCTTGCTCTCACCCTTGAACAAGGTCGTCTTCGCCGTCTCCGCCAACCGCTCCGCGCTGCCGTCGGTCGAGCAGGTCGCCGACGACCTGACTCAGATCCCAGCTGACTCGCCCGAGATGGCGTGGGGGACGAGCGGCGAGGAACGAGCGCACGTCGACGGGCTGAGCCCCTCGATCAGCGTCGACGACGTTGCGTTCTCCTACCTGCCCGGCGTGCCGGTGCTCCAGGAGGTGTCGTTCGACATCGAGGTGGGTCAGTCGATCGGGCTGGTCGGCGGTTCGGGTGCCGGCAAGAGCACGCTCGTCGACATGTTGCTCGGCGTCCTGCCCCCCGACAGCGGCGAGATCCGGATCGGCGGTCACCCGCTCACCGAGGTGCGTCGACAGTGGCAGCAGATGATCGGCTACGTGCCGCAGTCGGTGGTGCTGTTCGACGACACGGTGCGGGCGAACATCGCGATCGGTCAGCCGCGCGACGAGGTCGACGACGACCGGATGTGGGCGGTGCTCGAGCAGTCGCAGCTCGCCGAGGTGGTGCGCGAGCTCCCGGACGGTCTCGACAACGTGATCGGCGAGGCCGGCGTCCAGCTCTCGGGCGGACAGCGGCAACGCCTCGGCGTCGCCCGGGCGCTGTACCCCTCGCCGCAGGTCGTGATGTTCGACGAGGCGACGAGTGCGCTCGACAACGAGACGGAGTTCAAGCTCACCGAGGTGCTCGAGGGCCTGCGGGGCAGCATCACCACGATCACCATCGCCCACCGTCTCAGCACGGTGCGACGGTGCGATCGGATCTTCTACCTCGAGCACGGCCGGTTGCTCGCGACGGCACGTTCACCGAGCTCAACACCGCGATCCCGGGCTTCGCGCGGCTGGTCGAGCTGGGAACGGTCGGGGTCTGATCCGCCGCGTCTCCACCACGCGGCGGGGACGGGTGCGCAGGATCTCCTGCGCTCAGATGGCTCCGACCGGGACGTCGGTGTCCTCGATCAGGACCCGGATCTCGCGCAGCATGGCGACGAACTCCTCGGTCGCGCGCCCGTGCGCGGCCGCCAGGATCGCGAAGTCGCCGTCGCGGATGCTCAGCCGACCCGTCGAGCCGCCGGCGCGCTGGCGCTGCAGGCTCCGCACGTAGCGCCGGAAGATCTGGAGTCGCTCGTCGGGGAGTGCTTCCAGGCGCGCGACGTCGATCGCCGTACCGGCGCCGACGGTGACCGCGGACTCGCGCAGCTCCTCGTGGACCAGGTCGATGCCGGCGTTCCGATCAGCGGTGGCGATCGCAGGACGATCGTTGCGCGCCGACGGGAGCAGCGCGTCGACCGGGACGCCGTACAGCTCCGCGAGCCGCACGAGGCGCGCCACCGAGATCGCGCGGTCGCCGCGCTCGTACGCGCCCAGGACCGAGGGTTGGAACTCGCCCTGCGAACGTTCCGACACCTCGCGCAGTGAGAGCCGCAGCCGACGGCGCACGGCACGCAAATTCTCGCCAAACCCGTCCGTCGTCAACTTGCGTGCCTCCTCGCCGCGCCTCGAGGGTTACGTCAAATCTCGACGTTGTGTGCCGAACGGTACCCCACCGACGCCGCGAAGCGGCGCATCTTCGACGGGTCCCGCCCTCGACGCGCGCCGACGTGCGCGCCGGGCTCCGGAACGACTCGGGTGACCGTCGGGAAGCGGCTCCGACGACCACTGCGCGACGCGGCTCGGCGAATGGCCGCGGACGCTCCACCCGCGTTCCACGTTCGTCCGCGGGCTCGGCGTTTGCGGGCGAGGGAGCCGACCGTTAGCCTCTTTTCGTGTCAGACCGGGAGGCGTCGTCCATCGGACCCACGGGCGACGCGAACGGCTCGGAGGCGGCAGGGCAGGTGCACGACCCGAGCGTGACCACGCCCGAGGGTGCGCGAGTGCCCAGCGACCTGCCTTCGGCGCGGCCACCGGAGCCGCCGCCGGCGGCGAGTGTCGCCGGACCACCGTTGGCGAAGCGGGTCAGTCCCAGCGCTCCCGGGTCGCTCGCCCCCGTCGGCGCGACCGGCGTCGCGGCGACAGGTGGCAACCAGGGCCCGGAAGTGCTCGAACCCGCCTATCGCCCGCTGCTCGACCAGCTCGAGATGGAGTGCCGTCGCGTGCTCGCGGTCGCCAACACGGAGGCCGAAGAGGTCAGGTCGAAGGCGTCGGACGAGGCTCGACGCGTGGTGACCGACGCGCTCAAGGAGCGTTCCGCGCTGCTCCGGCTCGCGACCAACAAGCAAGCGGTGTTGTACGAAGAAGCCGAGACCGAGATCCAGCGGTGGCTCCAGGAGCTCGACGACGAGCGTCAGTCCGTGCTCGAGACCGCCCGCGCCGACGCCGCGCGCCTCGTGCAGGCGGCCGAGGGTGCCGCAGAGGCCAAGTCGGCCGAGCGCATCCACGCCGCGGAGCGCGAAGCCGCCCGGATCGTGGCGGATGCACGAGCCCTCGCCCTCGCGATGCGGTCTGCACCCCAGGGCGCGCCCGGTGCCCAACCCACCGCCGCGCCGGCGCCGGCGCCCTCGCCGGTCGGAGACGCCAGCCCGGGGGGACCGATCCCCGCCGTCCACGATCCCGACGTCCACGAGCCCGGATCCGGTGGTCACGGCGTGGAGCCCGCCACCTCCCTCGCCCGTACCGGCACCACCGGCGACCGGGAACGGTGCCCGCGACGCTGGGACCGGTGCCCCGCCTGCGCCTGCTCCCCGGCCCGACCCTGCGCTGCGGCCACCCGACGCCGGGCCCGCGGGCGCTGCTCCGCCGAGCCCACCGCTCCCCGTGGCGAAGGAGCCGCCGGACGAACCGCAGGTCGCGATCGAGTGGTTCACCGATTCCGGCATCGGGACCGCAGTCCCTACTCCCGACCCGTCGCCCGAGGTGCTGGGCTCGCGCCGGAGCCGTCGGAAGCGACGCTTCCGGCCGGGGAAGTCGACGGCCTGACCGTTCGCCGACGCGCGGCGCCCTCGGGGGCTGCCTGGTGGTCGACCGACGAGCGTGCCACCGCCAGCACCGCACCGAAGGTCGTGACTGCCGTACCGAGCAGGAGACCGCCGATGACGTCCATGGCGAGGTGCGAGTCGAGGACGATCCGGCTGGTCGCGACCGCCGTCGCGTAGAGCACGGCGGCGACGACGACCACGCACCGCCGGAACGTCGTGGTCGGGGACGTGAGGACGAACACGATGGTCAACGTCGCCACGACGGACGCCCCCACCGCGTGCCCCGAAGGGAAGACGAGGTGTTGGAGGAACCACGGGTTCACGCGTGCCGGGGCCTGAGGACCCACGAGGTGCTTGGTGACCACCTGGAGCAGGCCCGCGACCACCGGGGCCGACAGGCAGAGGGCGACGAGGCGGAGATCGTGTCGACGCCGCCACGCGAGCAGCGCCAGCGCGCTCGCCGCCAGCGCGACGAACAAGGGTGATCCGCCGAGGCTCACGAGATCGGCGAGGTGGTACGGCCGCGTCGCCGGCCGGGCGGCGAGCAGATCGGCCAACGTGCGGTCGAGGCCGTTGGGTCGTCCGGCGCTGGCATCGATCGCCAACGCGAGGAACGCGAGACCGCACGCGACCGCGACGATCAGAGCCGGGCGCCGACCGATCCGTGGCTCGTCCACGACGGCCATGTCCGTCGCCTCGCGCTCAGGTGATGACGACGGGCGTGCCGAGCGGCAAGGTCGACAGCTTGAGGATCACGCTGTTGTCGACGCGCACGCACCCGTGCGAGACGCTCTGGCCGATCGATCCGGTCTCGTCGGTGCCGTGCACCGCGATCTGCCCGTCGCCGCCGGCGAAGGTCTGGAGCACGTTGCTGTGGCCCGACAACCCGATGGCGAACACGCCGTAGCCGGTGCCCGGCTGGTTCGCGAGGTCGAGCGGATCGGTGTAGTAGAAGGTGCCGGTCGGGGTGGGCGTGTCGCCGGTGCCGGTCGCGGCCGGTTCCTCGAACTGCACCACGCCGTTCTTGAGCAGCGTGAGCTTGTGATCGGCGAGCGACACCTTGATCTGGTACTCGAGCGGCTGCGACACGGTGACGTCGGCAGCCTTGATCCAGCCGGTCGAGTCGTTGGGTCGCGTCGGCAGGTAGACGTGCAGCCAGTCCTGGTACTGGTCGAAGACGAGGAAGCTGACCGGCAGCGTGTACTCGGTCTTCGCGTTCAACGTCTGCGTCGGCTGCGCGGCTCGCGTCGGGGGTCGCGTACACCGCGACGTCGCCGCCCTTGGTGACCGCGTTGCGCAGCGGCGCAGCCGCGTAGGACGCAGAGATGCCGGTGGAGTTCGCGACCTGCGCCGGTCGGCGGCTTCGGCGTCGCCTGCGTTGGAGTCGTCGCCGCGCGTGGCGACGAACACGCCCGGCGGCCGCGACGATGAGCAGGACGACGACGAAGCCGACGAGAGCGACACGACGTCGTCGATGACGGCGCTTGCGGAGCTCGGTACGGGAAGAGACGTCGTCCGCCATGCGGACCTCAGTGTACCGACGGTGCTCCGGGCGCTAGCCGGCGGGAGTGGGTGCGGGCTCGTCGAGCAGCTGCTCGAGCGACTCCACCTCCAGCAGGAGCAGTCGTAGGTCGAGCAACACGTCGACGACTTCTGCGCTTGCCACGAGATCGCGACCCCGGAATCGCTCCAGCGCCTCGTCGACCACCTGGGTGAGCTCTTGCTGGTTCATTGGGCTGACCTCCGTTGAGAACAACCTATCGGCTCGTGGTTTCGTTCCTGGATCACGATTGTTTCGTGCGGGTTGCCAGGTGTTCGTCACCGGTCGCCCGGACGGTTTCCGCAAAGGGGCGGGATCAGCCGCCCTCGGCCTCGTCGAGGCCCTGCTGCAACGTGTTCCACGCCAGGGTGGCGCACTTGATGCGCACGGGGAACTTCACGACGCCCTGCAACGCCTCGAGGTCGCCGAGGCGCACGCCCTCGAGGTCGGAGCGGAGGTCTTCGCCGTCGCCCTCGCCCTCGAGCTTCGACTCGTGGATCGACATGAGCGCCTTGAACGCCCGGATGAGGCGGCGCGCCTCGTCGACGGACTGTGCCCTTCACCGCTGCGGACATCATCGACGTGGACGCCTGGCTGATCGAGCAGCCCTGGCCCGCGATCTTGAGATCGGTGACGGTGTCGCCGTCGACGACGAGGTAGAGCACGACTTCGTCACCGCAGAGCGGGTTGAAGCCCTCGGCCTTGTGGGCAGGCGGGCACCGGGAGCTCACCGCGGTTCCGCGGGGCTCGGTAGTGGTCGAGGATGATCTCTCGATAGAGGTCTTCGAGGCCGGGCATCGGATCTCCAGGACGACTCAGAAAGCGAAGAACTTCTCGGCGCGGTCGAGCGCGTCGATGAGGGCGTCGGCGTCGGCTTCGTCGTTGTAAACGTAGAACGACGCACGGGTGGTGGCGGGGACTCCGAGCACGCGCATGAGCGGCTTGGCGCAGTGATGGCCGGCGCGCACGCACACGGCCTCTTCGTCGACGACCTGCGAGATGTCGTGGGCGTGGATGCCCTCGAAGAGGAACGAGATCGCGCCGCCGCGCACCGCGGTGTCGAGCGGACCGTAGATCGTGAGGTTGTCGCCGAAGCGCTCCCGGAGCGCGTCGAGGGTGTAGCCGGTGAGCGCCTGCTCGTGCGCGCGGATGGCGTCGATGCCGAGGCTGTCGACGTAGTCGACGGCGGCGCCGAAGCCGACCGCCTCGGCGATCGGCGGCGTGCCGGCCTCGAACTTCCAGGGCACCTCGTTGGGGGTGAAGCCGTCGACGGTCACCTGCGTGATCATCTCGCCGCCGCCCATGAACGGCGGCATCGCCTCGAGCAGCTCGCGGCGGGCCCACAGCGCCCCGATGCCGGTGGGGCCGCACATCTTGTGGGCCGAGAACGCCACGAAGTCGGCGTCCCAGGCCTGCACGTCGACGGCGAGGTGCGGCGCGGCCTGGCAGGCGTCGACCAGCACGTGGGCGCCGGCAGCGTGGGCGGCGTCGGCGAGCGGGCGGATGTCGTTGATCGTGCCGAGCACGTTGGACATCGCGCTGACCGCGAGCAGCTTGGCGCCGTCGAGCAGCTGCGTCGAGGTTCGAGAGGTCGAGGCGGTAGTCGGCGGTGAGCGGGATCCACCGGATCTCGACGCCCCGCTCGGCGGCGAGGATCTGCCACGGCACGATGTTGGCGTGGTGCTCCATGTGCGTGAGCACGATCGGGATCGCCCTCGCGCAGGTTGGCCCGTGCCCACGAGTACGCGACGAGGTTGACGGCCTCGGTGGCGTTGCGCACGTAGACGATCTCGTGCGCGTGCGCGGCGTTGACGAAGCGCGCGACCTTCGAACGTGCGGCCTCGAACGCGGCGGTGGCCTCTTCGGCGATCGTGTACACGCCGCGGTGCACGTTGGCGTTGTACTCGCGGTAGTAGCGGTCCATCGCGTCGAGCACCGCGAGCGGCTTCTGCGACGTGGCCGCGGAGTCGAGGTACACGAGGCGCTTGCCGTGCACCTGGCGCTTGAGGATCGGGAAGTCGGCCTTGATGCGTGCGACGTCGAGCGGGCTGTCGAGAGTGCCCATCAGGCTGCCACCTCGTCCTTGAACGCCTCGAAGCCCTCGGCCTCGATGCGGCGCGCCAGCTCGGGGCCGCCGTTGGCGACGATGCGGCCGTCGAGCAGCACGTGCACCGCGTCGGGGGTGAGGTGGTCGAGGATGCGCTGGTAGTGGGTGATGAGGAGGATGCCGAGGTCGGGGCGCGCGGTGCGCACCTCGGCGATGCCCTCGGCGACCAGCGCGCAGGGCGTCGATGTCGAGGCCGCTGTCGGTCTCGTCGAGGATCGCGACGTCGGGCTCCATCATCGCCATCTGCAGGATCTCGTTGCGCTTCTTCTCGCCGCCCGAGAAGCCCTCGTTGAGGTAGCGCTCCTGGAAGCGGTCGTCCATGCCGAGGCGCTTGGTCCACTCCATCAGCGAGAGGCGCACCTCGAGCACCGAGAGGTCGGGGATGCCCTTGCGGACGGCCATCGCCTGGCGCAGGAAGTTGAGGACGCTGACCCCGGAGATCTCCTCGGGGTGCTGGAAGCCGAGGAAGATGCCGCGGGCGCCGCGCTCGTCGGTGGGGAGCGCGGTGACGTCCTCACCGCGGAAGCGGATGGAGCCGCTGGGTGACCTCGTAGGCGGGGTTGGCCAGGAGGGTGTTGGCGAGCGTGGACTTGCCCGAGCCGTTGGGGCCCATGAGCGCGTGGACCTCGCCGTCGCCGACGGTGAGGGTGAGCCCGCGCAGGATCTCGGAGCCGTCGACGGTGACGTGCAGGTCGTCGATCTCGAGCAGGGGAGCGGCCGCCATGGCCGTCCATTCTATTAGCACTACCGCCGTAGTGGAAACCCGGAATCAGACGGAGCGAGCGGAGGGAGCGAGGGTGGGGATGGGACGGAGCGAGCGGAGCGAGCGAGGGTGGAGGACGGGACGGAGCGAGCGGTCAGTCGGCGAGATCGGCGGCGCTGACCACCTTGACCGGCGTGAGCCGGACCACCAGCTCGCCGGGGACCCCGTTGCGGTCGGCCGTACTCGTCGGCGCGGTCGGCGCCCATGTAGCGGCCCCCGATCACTCCGGCCCAGTGGCGCACCTCGTCGAGGTCGTCCGAGATCTCCACCGGACCCTCGAGGGCGACGAACGAGAACGGCGCCCGGTCGTCGTCGACGGTCAGCGCCGCGTAGCCGGTGCGGCGCAGGGTGCGGCCCTTCACCGTGGTCTCGCCGGTGTTGAAGACGATGGTGCCGTCGTCGTCGACCGCGTACCAGATCGGGGCCACGTGGGGGCGGCCGTCGGCGCGCACCGTGGCCAGGATCGCCGGCCGGGCCGGCATCGAGGTGAGGAAGTCCCGCACCTCGTCCTCGCTCATCGGGTGGTAGGGCACCGCCCGAGGATAGGAGCGCTCCCCGCCCCCGTCACCCGAGGCGCTTGTGGATGGACTTGAGGATCTTCGCCAGGTCGGCGCTCGAGAGGTCGCTGTCCTGCAGGAGCACGCCGGCCTTCCCCGACTTGTAGGCCGCCTCGTTCCCGCCGTTGATGGTGCCCGTGTACCCGCCGGGCAGGCCGGAGATCTTCTTCTGGCCCTTGGTGACGGCCTTCTGCGCGGTGTAGCCGATCGACGACTCGACCGTGAGCTGCAGGGGCGTGGTGCTGTCGCCGACCGCCAGCTCGTAGGTGCACTCGTCGTCGAGCTCCGAGCTGGTCGTCCCCATCGTGTAGGTGGTGGAGAGCCCGGCGAGGTCGGCCTGGGTGAGCACGGTGCACGGGTCGGTGCCCGGCGCGACCTTGGCGGGCACGGCGCCCGCCGTCGACGCGATCGTCGCGACGGCGCTCGCGGCCAGCACACCGGCGACGAGCGTCGCCATTCCTCGGAACCTGCCCATGGTCCTGCCCTCCGTTGGATGTCTCGTACTGAATTGGCGGCAGCGTAACCAAGCGGGCGTCCTCGTCGCTGCTCGGACGCGGCGGACGAGGCAACGCGTCGGCTGCTTCGGGCGTCGAGGGCTCGATGCGTCGCACCGCACTGCTCGGGTCGCTCGCGTGCTGCTCGTGGTCGCGGTCGTGGTCGCGGTCGCGGTCGCGGTGATCGTGCCGTCGAGCAGCGGCGCAGCGGCAACCGCGCCTGCCCGCACGTGGCAGTTCGAGCAGTGCGGCGCGTCGTTCCGACGGACGCCGACGGTGCCGACGCCCGGCGCTACGGGCCGGTGCGACCCGGGCGCCGGGTGGTGGTGAGGATCACGCACGCCGTCCCGGACGCCGATCTCGCCTACGTCGTGCGTTGGGCGTGACCGCGGTCAACGCACGAACGAGAGCGACAGCGCGAAGTCGCCGGCGGGGTCGGTCCACCACTCGGCGAGGTGGAACCCGGCGGCCGTCAGCTCCTGCTCGACCCCGGCACGCCGGAACTTGGCGCTGATCTCGGTGCGCAGCTCCTCGCCGGCGTCGAAGTCGACCGTCCAGCCCGAGGGCGCGGACGTGCACGGTCTGCGCCCGCTGCGACCGCAGCCGCATCTCGATCCACTCCGCTTCGGCGTCCCACACCGCGACGTGGTCGAAGGCGTCGGGGTCGAAGTCGGCGTCGAGCTCGCGGTCGATCACCGACAGGACGTTGCGGTTGAACGCCGCGGTCACGCCGGCGGCGTCGTCGTAGGCGGCGACGAGGCGGTCGACGTCCTTCACCAGGTCGGTGCCGAGCAGCAGCGCGTCGCCGGGAACGAGGCTCGCGGCGACGTTCGGCAGGAACTGCGCACGGGGCGCCGGAGCGAGGTTGCCGATCGTGCTGCCGAGGAACGCGACCAGCCGCGTGCCACCGCCGGGGAGGTCGCCGAGGTGGTGCTCGAAGTCGCCGACGACCGCGTGGACGCGCACGCCCGGCGTACTCGTCGGCGATCGCGGTCGCCGCGTCGCGCAGGGTCTGCTCGCTCACGTCGAAGGGCACGAAGCGCTCGAGCGTCCCGGCGGTGCGGAGCGCGTCGAGGAGCAGCCGCGTCTTCTCCGACGTGCCCGAG
Source organism: uncultured Actinomycetes bacterium (assembly GCA_963755855.1). GTDB lineage: Bacteria > Actinomycetota > Acidimicrobiia > IMCC26256 > DASPTH01 > DASUAS01. The sequence continues at coordinate 262,947 of CAVWLR010000002.1, forward strand.
CCGAGCTCGACCAGCGTGTCGGCCTTCGTGAGCTCGGCGACGTCGCGCGCGTGCGCGTCGAGGATCGAGCGCTCGGTGCGGGTGGGGTAGTACTCGGGGAGTCGCGTGATCTCGTCGAAGAGCTCGCTGCCACGGTCGTCGTAGAACCACTTGGGCGGCAGGGTCTTCGGGGTGGCGCCGAGGCCGGCGCGGACGTCGGCTTCGAGCGCACGAGCGGTGGCGTCGGGGGCGAGGTGCACGTCGACGGTGACGTCGCTGGCCATGGGGGGTCCCTCTCGTCTCTGGTTGCTCGGGGAATCTGGTTGCTCGGGGAAGGCTCGGGGGAGGCTCGGGGAGGGGTGTCAGAGCGCGGTGTCGGTGGCGCCGTCGGGGGTGAGCGTCGTGACGCTGCGATCCGGGATCTCGGTCCAACCGGGCGCATCGTCGGTGGGCTCGGACGCGATCGACGGGTCCACGCCGGAACAGCGAGTTGCCGACGCGTGTGGCGTGCACGAGCGCGCCGTCGCTCAGCAGGAAGTTGAGGCGACCGTCGGTGACGGCGAGGACGTCGTGGACGACCGTGGCGAGTGCCTCGGGCGCGGGCATGCCCGCAGCGAGGTGCTGCAGCACCAGCGCGAACAGCACCTCGGTGTCGGCGTCGCTCTCGAGCCGTGCCCGGCGTGCGGGCTCGACCCGCGCCCGCAGCTCGTCACCGACCCCGTCGGTGAAGCCGTACACGATGCCGTTGAGCGAGAACGACCAGACGCCGTCGACGAAGGGGGCGTTGCCGGTCTCCTCGATGGTCGCGCCGGGTGACGCCCACCGCGCCGCGGCGACGAACGCGCCGCTGCGCAGCGACGACGAGCGCGCCGAGAAGGCGGCGTCGTCCCAGATCGGTGTGATCGTGCGGTGGCGCTCGGGAGGTGCACCGGCACGCTCGTACCACGCGATGCCCCACCCGTCGGCGTTGGTCGTGCCCGGTGCCTGATGCCGCGGCGTGGCCGCTTGCCGCGCCAACGCGTGCTCGGCATCGAAGAGCAGGTGGCGGAGCGCGACGGGAGGCCCGAGGTGGGCGAGATGGCGGCACATGGTGGATCAGGCGTCGCGTGCGCAGCGGAAGCCGGAGAAGATCTGGCGGCGGATCGGGAAGTCCCAGTTGCGGAACGTGGTGCGCACCGCCGACGGGTGCGTCGCCCACGAGCCGCCGCGCAGCACCTTGTAGTCGGGGCCGAAGAAGACCTCGGAGTACTCGCGGTACGGGAAGGGCCGGAAGCCCGGATGGGTGACGAAGTCGGATGCGGTCCACTCCCACACGCCGCCCAGCATCCCGTGCACGCCGTGCGCGCTGACGACGTCGTCGGCGCGGCCGACCGGTGCGGGCGCGAAGCGGCGCGGCACCCTCGCGCCAGAGGTCGGCACCGGCGAGTGGCGTCCCGCACGCCGCGGCTTCCCACTGGGCCTCGGTGGGAAGCCGCGCCCCGGACCATCGGGCGAAGGCGTCGGCCTCGTACCAGCAGACGTGCTGCACCGGCTCGTCGGGCGGGACCGGCTCGGTGCGTCCGAAGCGTCGGCGGTGCCAGCCGTCGTCGCGCGCGCGTCCAGAACTGCGGTGCCGTCAGCGCCGCCTCGGTCCGCCACGCCCAGCCGACGTCCGACCAGTGCGCAGGATCGTCGTACCCGCCGGCATCGACGAACTCGGTGAAGGCGGCGTTGGTGACGGCGACGGTGTCGATCCGGTACGGCGCGAGCTCGACCACGTGCGCGGGTCGTTCGTTGTCGTAGGCCCACGGGTCGGTGTCGGTGCCGAGCACGTGCTCGCCACCCGGGACGAGCACGTCGGGCGGGAGCTGCGCGACCGCAGACGAAGGCGTCGGGGAGCCGCCCGCGCCGTCGGCGGCCGGATGTGCGAATTCCTCCATGAGCTGGAGCGTCGCCAGCAGCGTCTCGTCGTGTTGGTGCTCGTGCTGCACGACCATGCCGTAGACGAACCCGCCGTCGAGCAACGGATCGCCACTGTCGAGGTCGAGCGATTGGAGCACCTCGAGTGCACGCGCGCGCACGTCGGCGTCGAACGCACGCGCGCCCGACGCATCGAGGATGTCGAGCGCGGGACGATCGCGACGCGGGTGCTTGAACGCGTCGTACACGTCGTCGTACGCGGCATCGGCCGGTGGCGCACCGGTGAGCTCGCGCACGAGCCAGAGCTCCTCGTAGTGGCCGATGTGCGCGAGGTCCCAGCACAGCGGCGACATGAGCTCCGACACCTGCACGCGCTGGTCGGCGTCGGGGACGGGCGCGAGGAGTGCGAGCGTGCGGCGGCGCGACTCGTCGAGCGATGCGGCGATCTCGGATCGGGTGACCACGTCAGGCCGCAGCGGTGGGGCGTCCGGCCCGGTCGTCGAGCAGATCGTCGGCGGGACAACGCGAGCGGCGGACGAAGCGGTCGGCGTACTCGTGAGCGGCGTCGATCGTGGCGGGGTCGGCACCGAGCCGGTCGAGCGCGTCGAGCGCAGCATCGAAGCACCAGTTGGCGGCGTCGGCCAGCCCGCGGTCGTGGAGCGCGTCGCGGGCGGCGGTGATCCACCGGTCGCGCACCGGCGCGGTGGCCTCGCTCGCGCACCGGGAGGCGGCGGGGTCGTCGAGGAGCGCGACCGTCACCGCCACCGCCACCGGCCACCAGGCGTCGGGCAGCGCGTCGATCATCCGCAGCTCCAGCCAGCCCCGGGGCCGGACCGGCGGGAACAGGGTGGTGACGTGGTGCGCGAGGTCGTCGAGCGTCGGCCATCCGAGCTCGTGACCGTCGGCGATCCACTCCTCGAACGACTGCCGGGCAAGGGTGGCCACGCTGTGGGTGTCGTCGACGCGCATCATCATCACCGGCGCGTCGAGCACGTAGTGCGCCCAGTGCGACGCGGCGGGGGCGGCATCGTCTCGACGGGCCGACGCGGTGCGCCCGGGGTCGATGGCGTGCCACACGGCGGCACGGGTCGAGCGGAACCCGGACGGTCGACCACTGGCGTCGAACGGCGAGTTCGCGAAGCAGGCGGTGAGCACGGGCCCGAGGTCGTGGGCGCGGTGCCAGCGCGCCTCCATCTCGTCGGGACCGCCGACATCGACGTTCACCTGGATCGAGGCGGTGTTGCGCATCATCGTGCGTCCGGCCGGCCACGAACGGTCGAAGTACTCCTCCATCGCGGCGTAGCGCGGCTCCTGCAGCACGCGCTCCCGATCGCCGCGGGTGTCGATGCCGGCGCCGACGAGGTCGATCCCGGCGGGGGCGAGCGCGGAGCGCACCGCTGCAGTGTCGGCCCGCATCGCTGCGACGGCGGGGCCGAGGCCGACGAGCGCGTCACCGCTCAGCTCCAACTGACCACCGGGCTCGAACGTGATCCGACTCGAGTGCGGGAGCTCGGGGAGGAGCGCCCGCATGGTCGCGGGGTTGCAGGTGGCACCGTCGTGGGCGACGGGGATCCACTCGAGCTCGATGCCGATCCGACGCGCCGCCGGCACCCCGGTCGCGGTCGGGCGGAAGACCTGCTCGTCCACGAAGCGGTGGACGTCGGCGACGGTGAGGGTGGGGGTCGGCGCGGGCATGGTCAGCGGTGCCCGAAGCGGGCGGCGACCCAGGTGAGATTGCGAACCGGCGCGGACCAGAGGTACCAGGAGTTCACGCTTCGCCTCCTCGGAGGACACGGGTGGGACGAACGGCGACGAGCCGCTCCCGGCCCGTTGCCGGTCATGCGGAGCTACGAGCGTGCCCGGATGACCGTCGGGCACAAACCCTACTGTGCACCCGATGGACCTCGGCTTCGAGACCATCGGCAACGCCACCGTGCTCGTGCACGACCGGGTCCCGGTGCTGGCGACGGATCCGTGGGTCCGGGGCTCGGCCTACTTCGGCAGCTGGGGCCTGTCGCACCCGGTGCCGGCCGCCCAGGCTGCGGCGATCGAGTCCGTCGAGGCGGTGTGGTTCTCACACGGTCATCCCGACCACCTCAACCCTGCATCCCTCCCGCTCTTCCGCGAGACGCGGATCCTCCTCCCCGACCACGTGGGCGGCCGCATCGCCCGCGACCTCACCCGTGACGGGTACCGGGTCGAGGTGCTCCCCGATGCCACCTGGGTGCGCATCTCCGATCGGGTCCGCGTCCTCTGCATCGCCGACGAGGGACAGGACGCCGTCCTCCTGATCGACATCGGTGGCGAGCTGGTCGTCGACCTCAACGACGCGCAGGACCGCGGCTGGGGGTCGTTGGTGAAGCGTGTGATCAGGGCCTTCCCGCGCTCGTTCGTGATGCGTCTGAGCGGATACGGCGACGCCGACATGATCAACTTCGTCGACGACGACGGCCGGCGGCTGCCGAGCGTGGCGCAGCTCCGGAAGGAGAGCGGCTTCGAGGTCGGCGCCGACGTGGCGCGCATGACCGAGACCTTCGGGGCCACGCACTTCGTGCCGTTCAGCTCGTTCCACCGGTACCAGCGCACCGACAGCGCGTGGGCCAACGAGTGGACCACGCCGGTGAGCGAGTACGCGCGCGGCTTCCACTCGGATCGGGTCGAGCTGTTGCCCGCGTTCGTTCGCTACGACGTCGCCACAGGATCGTCGGAGGCGATCGATCCCCAGGCGGCGCCCGACACCACGTTCGCGCCGGAGGAGTTCGGCGACGACTGGTCCGATCGCCTCGAACGGGACGACCTCGACGCGGTGCGCGCCTACTTCGGCGGCATCGAACGTCTGTCGCGTCATCTCGACCGGGTCGTGTTCCGCGTCGGCGGCGAGGAGCACGCGGTCGACCTCGGTGGTCGGGACACCGGTCGCTCCGTCACGTTCGCCGTGCCGCGCGCGTCGTTGGTGCGGGCGGTCGAGTGGGAGATCTTCGACGACCTCCTCATCGGCAACTACATGACCGCCACCCTGAACGGCCCGTGGCCGAGCTCGCGTCTCTATCCGGGGTTCACGCCCTGGGTCACCAAGTACGCCGACAACGGACGGGCGCGCACCGACGCCGAGCTGCACACGTACTTCGCCGAGTACCGCCGTCGGCTCGGCGTCACCACCTGGCTGCGGAGCTCGATCGAGCAGCGGGCGAAGGACTCGGTGCGAGCGCGGCTGTCCGCCGACTCGCCCGTCTACCAGCGCGCCCGCCAGGTGTACGCGCGGGCGAAGGGCTCGGGTTAGACCCGGCCCGCGCTCTCGACGACGGCGCGGAAGACCTCGGCGAACCGCGGTGGCGGCGGTGTGAACGCGACCGCACGGGCGCGGCGGCGTTCCGGTGACGTGTGCCGCGGGAGCAGCTCCAACAGCGCCGTGAGCAGGGCGGCGGGGTCGCCGGGCGGCACGACCAGACCGGTGCCCGGTGTCGCGCGCGCCACGATCTCGGGCGGACCGCCGTGGTCGCTGGCCACGACGGGCGCACCGCTGGCGAGCGCCTCGACCAGGACGAGGCCGTACGACTCCGGTTCGATCGACGGGAGGGCGAGGACGTCGAGATCGGCCATCACGGCGGGGATGTCGTCGCGGCCCTCGAGCAGCTGGACGCCGGGCGTGGAGGCGACCCTGGCCCGCAGGTCGGCGGCGTACGCGTCCTGACCGAGCACCGGGTTGCCCACGAGCACCAGATGGAGGTCGGGCCGCTCGTCCCGAGCGCGTGTGAACGCCTCGAGCAGCACGTCGAGCCCCTTCAGGGGGTCGAGACGGGCGACCGCGCCGATCACGGGAACATCGTCGGGAAGGCCGACCCGGGCCCGGAACGTGCCCGCGTGCGCGGGCGAGAACTCCTCGGGGTCGAGGTACTCGTCGAGCACGACCACGTTGGCCGGGTCGAGCTGCGCGGCGACGGCGTACGACACCGCGATCACGCGCGCAGCGAAGTGACGACACAGCGTCCGTTCGACTGCCAACGCCGCCCGCGACTGCACCACGATCTCGCGTGCATGGACGACGTGCGGGCGGCGGAGCGCGCGCGCCGCGGCCCACCCGTACCAGGAGTGGAGCGAGTTGGAGTGCACGAGGTCGACCCTGAGCCGACGCGCGAGTGCGGTGAGGCGGCCGACTGCGACCGGCCATCCGGTCGCGTAGCGTCCCCACTCACCCGCACCGTGGCTGGTCGAGAGCCGGTGCATCGGCACCTCGTGCAGCGTGGCGCCGGCGAGGGCGAACTCGGAGGCGAGCGGTGACGGCCCGGGCAGTGCGATGTGGAAGTCGAACTCACCCCGTGGGAGGCTCCGGACGAGCCGGAGGAGCGCCTGGTCCGACCCACCGCGCTCGGCGACCGGTTGCACGGAGAGGATCCTGATGCTGCGGGTTGCCGTCAACGTCGAACAACTGCTTCACGAGGCGCCAGGTGGCATCGGTCGCTACACGGCGGAGCTGCTGAGGCTACTCCCGGGTCAGGGCGTCGACGTGACGCCGTTCACCGCGCGCCACCCGCGTGACGACGTCGCACGGGCACTGCACGACCAGGATCTCGACGGCCTCGACCCGGTGATCCTGCCGTTGCCCGCCGCGCTGCTGTACGACGCCTGGCACGTGCTCGGTGTCGCGGGACCGGCGCGTCGCGTTGCTCCCGTCGACCTCCTGCACGCGCCGTCCCCCGCGGTGCCCCCGACCGGCGGACTCCCACTGGTCGTCACCGTGCACGACGCTGCGCCCCTGGTGATGCCCGAGGCGTTCACGAAGCGCGGGGTGAAGTTCCACCGGCGCGGCTTCGCTGCCGCGGCGAAGCGGGCGCGACTCGTGATCGCGGTGTCGGAGTTCTGCGCCGACGAGGTGACGACGTACACCGCCATCCCGCGAGACCGCATCCGAGTCGTTCCGAACGGCGTCGACCGCGAGCGCGCCACCGACGAAGAGGTCGAGAAGGCGCGACTGATCTACGCGATCGACGACCGTCCGTACGTGTTCTGGGCCGGGACGTTCCAGCCCCGCAAGAACGTCCGCGTGCTCCTCGATGCGTTCACCCGGCTCGATCCCGAGGTGGTGCCGCACCGCCTCGTGCTGGCCGGACCGCCCGGATGGAAGCCCGACGACGCCGACGCCGAGGTGGCGGACGAGTTGGGAGACCGGGTCCGGCTGCTCGGTCCCGTGCACCGCCACCAGCTCTTCCCCCTGTTCGCCGGCGCCGACCTCTACGCGTTCCCGAGCCGCCACGAGGGCTTCGGCATCCCGGTGCTCGAGGCGATGGCCCAGGAGACCGCGGTGCTCTGCTCCGACATCCCCGCGCTGCGGGAGGTCGCGGGCGACGCCGCCCGCTTCGTCGCGCCGGACGACACCGACGGCTGGATCGACGCGCTCACCGTGCTGCTCGGCGACGACGCCGCGCGCGCCGCGCTCGTGACGGCAGGCAACGCGCGCGTGACGAATTTCTCGTGGGAGCGGTGCGCGCACGAGACCGCCGCCGTGTACCGCGAGGCGCTGAGCGGGTGAGACCGCCTACCGCGTGAGACTGCCTACCGCGTGAGCACGTCGACACCGTCGTCGGTGACGAGGACGGTGTGCTCGAACTGCGCGGTGCGCGACCCGTCGGACGTGGCCGCGGTCCAGCCGTCGGGCCAGATGACGGGTTGGATGCTCCCCATCGTGATCATGGGCTCGATGGTGAAGATCATGCCTGGTTCCATGAGCGTGGTGAGCGCTCGCTCGTGGTAGTGCGGGATCTGCGGCGCGCCGTGGAACACCTCGCCGATCCCGTGGCCGACGAAGGCGCGCACGACGAAGAACCCCGCCGCGTGGGCGTGCGCCTCGATCGCGCGACCGAGGTCGGAGATCGGCGCGCCGGGTCGCACCGCTTCGATGGCGAGGTCGAGGCACTCCTCGGTGACCTTGACCAGGCGGCGCGATTCGGCGTCGACCTTGCCGACGCAGAAGGTCGCGTTGGTGTCGCCGTGGACGCCGTCGACGAACACGGTGACGTCGACGTTCACGATGTCGCCCTCGACGAGGGCACGGTCGTCGGGGATGCCGTGGCAGATGACCTCGTTGACCGACGTGCACACCGACTTCGGGAAGCCCTTGTACCGGAGCGGGCTCGGGTAGACGCCGCGGGTCAGGTGGGCCTCGTGCGCGACCCGGTCGAGCTCGTCGGTCGTGACGCCGGGTGCCACCGCCGCGCCGGTCTCCTGCAGGACCTCACGGGCGAGCCGGCCCGCGAAGCGCATGCGCTCGATGACGTCGGGTGACTTCACCGCCGCTTCCGTCGTGCGCACCGCGGCGCCGGGGGTGGCGTAGTCGGGGCGGACGATGGCGTCGGGGACCGCCCGCTCGGGGCCGACGGTGCCGGCGCGCAGGAGCTCGGTCTTGTGGCAGCGCTTGTACTTCTTGCCGCTGCCGCACCAGCAGTCGTCGTTGGCGCGCAGCATCGTCGACGTCATCGGCTCACCCCCACGAACATCTCGGAGTTGACCCCCACCTGCGTACGCGAACTCCGAGATGCTCGCGAAGTTGCACGGTCACCAGCCACGGTCGACCCACTCCTGGAGGTGCGGACGCTCCGTGCCGATGGTGGTGTCGAGGCCGTGGCCCGGGAGCACCATCAGGTCGGCGGGCAGCGTGAAGAGGCGACGGTCGATGGACTCGATGATCTGTCCGAAGTCGCCGCCCGCGCCCTTGGTGTTGCCGGCGCCACCGGGGAAGAGGGTGTCGCCACTGAACAGGATCGGGTGGCCCTCGAGCAGGAACGACGTCGACCCCGCAGTGTGACCCGGGTTGTGGATCGTGCGCAGACGCAGGTCGCCGACGGTGAGGACCTCGTCGTCGGGGAGGACGAAGTCGTACGCCGGGAGCATCGACGCGTCGTCGGGCGCGATGCCGACGTCGATGCCGGCGTCGCGCATCGCGGTGACCGCCTGGATGTGGTCGAAGTGGCCGTGGGTGGTGAAGACGCGGTGCACGCCGGTGGCCTTGCTCACCTCGAGCAGCAGCTCGTGCTCGTTGGCGGCGTCGATGATCACGGCTTCACCGCTGCCCTTGCAGCGCACGACGAACACGTTGTTCTCGAACGGCCCGACGATGAGCTTCTCGATGCGCACCGTGGGCGTCTCGTAGTGGGCCGGACGCGGCATGTCTCCAGGGTATCGGGCACGCGGCGGAAATTGACCGTGCGCGCCACGCATCCTCGGGCACTCTGGCCGCCATGGACCGTGCACCGACGTGGTCGAGCGGCCCCGGCGTGCTCGAGCTCCCCGACGGCACGCTCGTGCGCGGTCGCGGGCTCCGCAGACCCGTGCCGGATGGTCCCACGCCGTCCTTCGGCTTGCACCTGCTCGGCAGGCAGCCACCGCCGACGAGCTGGCCCGCACGGTGGATCGCGTGGCCCGACTTCCGCACCCCTCGTCAGCCGGACGACGCGGCGGCGGCGCTGCTCGACGCGCACCGACGGGCCGCGGTCGAGCGGGTGGAGATCGCCTGCGGGGGTGGGCGCGGGCGGACCGGAACCGCGCTGGCGTGCCTGGCGATCATCGCCGGCGTCGCCGCGTCGGACGCCGTCGCCTACGTCCGCGAGCACTACGACCTTCGTGCCGTCGAGACCCCCGGGCAGCGGCGGTTCGTCCAGGGGTTCCCAGAGCTGCTCCGCAGCACCGGACCCGGCACCTGACCCGGCCTGGCCCGCCCTCCGGGCGGTCCGGTAGCGTTCGGCCGACTCTTCCGAACACCTCTCCACCACCTTCAGACACCACCCTTCCTTCACCTCCGGGGGCTCAACCGTGAACTTCGCCTTCTCCGACGAGCAGGAGCAGCTGCGCGACGCCGTCCGTCGCTTCCTCGAGTCGAAGTCGCCCTCCACCGAGGTGCGCCGGCTCATGGAGACCACCGAGGGCTACGACCCCGCGGTGTGGAGCCAGATGGCCAACGAGCTCGGCCTCCAGAGCCTCCACATCCCCGAGGAGTACGGCGGCCAGGGATTCACGTTCGTCGAGCTCGGCATCGTGATGGAGGAGATGGGTCGGGTGCTGCTCTGCGCGCCCTACTTCTCCACCGTGGTGCTCGCGGCCGACGCCATCATCAACGCCGGCACCGACGACCAGAAGGCCAAGCTGCTCCCCGGCATCGCCGGTGGTGAGACGATCGCCGCCCTGGCGTTCACCGAGCCCAACGGCAAGTGGGACGCCAACGGCATCGAGATGGTGGCCAAGGGCTCGGGCGACAGCTACACGCTCGACGGCACCAAGATGTTCGTGATCGACGGCCACACCGCCGATCTCATCGTCGTCGCCGCCCGCCTCGAGGGCACGAGCGGCGAGGACGGCATCTCGTTCTTCACCGTCGACGCCGGCGCCTCCGGTCTCACCCGCACCGCGCTCGCGACCATGGACCAGACCCGCAAGCAGGCCAAGCTCGAGTTCGCCAACGTGGCGGCCACGCCGCTCGGCGAGCCGGGCGCCGGCTGGGCCGCACTGTCGAAGACCCTCGACCAGGCCGCGGCGATGTCGTCCAACGAGATGGTCGGCGGTGCCCAGAAGGTGCTCGAGATGTCGGTCGAGTACGCCAAGGTGCGAGTGCAGTTCGGCCGTCCGATCGGCTCGTTCCAGGCGATCAAGCACAAGTGCGCCGACATGCTGCTCGAGGTCGAGTCGGGCAAGTCGGCCGCGTACTACGCGGCGTGGGCAGCCGGCGAGGACAACGAGGAGCTGCCGGTGGCGGCCAGCCTGGCCAAGGCGTACTGCTCCGACGCGTACTTCCACGCCGCGGCCGAGAACATCCAGATCCACGGTGGCATCGGCTTCACCTGGGAGCACGACGCGCACCTCTACTTCAAGCGCGCGAAGAGCTCCGAGATCCTCCTCGGCGACGCGACCTACCACCGCGAGCTGCTGGCACAGCGCATCGGAATCTGACGAATCTGACCCGTTTCGGCCCGTCTCCTGCCCCGGAGACCACCGAGCGCGTTCGCTAGCCTGCCTCCGATGGCGGTCCTGGTCGTGCTGCTCGCAGTCGTGCTCGCACTGCTCGCGCTCCTGGTCGCCGGGCTGCTGCGGAGCCACGCCGAGATCCTGCGTGCCCTGCACAACCTCGGCGTCGACATGGATCCGGCGCGCGCCGACGACGGCTCGGGGGTCACCACGCCGGTCGGCGCACCCACGATCCGCTCGGCGGAGGTGCCCAAGCGTCCGTCACGGAGCGCGGTCGACGTCGTCGGCACCACTCCTGATCACGATGCCGTCAGCATCGCCATCGAGGGAACCCAGCACCTCACGTTGCTCGCGTTCCTGTCGAGCGGCTGCGGGTCGTGCCTCGCGTTCTGGGACGTCTTCCGCGACGGCGGTCCGGTCGAGATCCCCGGCGACGCCCGGCTGGTGTGCGTGAGCAAGGACGCGGGCGAGGAGAGCATCTCCAGCATCAAGCGGCTCGCGCCCACCGCGATCCCCACGGTGATGTCGAGTGCGGCGTGGGCCGACTACGACGTGCCGGTCGCACCGTTCTTCGTGCTGATCGAAGGCGCATCGGGCGAGGTGATCGGAGAGGGCGCGGCGAACGAGTGGGGCCAGGTGCAGTCGCTGCTGCACACCGCGCTCGGCGACGCCGGCATGCTCGACCGCAAGGGCAACTTCAAGGGCGGTCCGTCCAACGGCAAGCCCCGCGCCGACGCGCTGCGCGAAGCCCGCGCCGATCGCGACCTCCTCGCCGCCGGGATCCGCCCCGGCGATCCGAGCCTGTACACGCTGACCGGTCTCGAAGCCGGACGAGTCCGGAGCGGAACGATGACCGACCTCTCTGCGCACGGCATCGACGTCGCGCTGCCGACCGGCTGGGAGGGCAGGGTGTTCCGCCGTCCCGCGACGGCGAGGTGGCGTCTGCGGACGCCGGCATCGCGGGCGCGCCGGCCGCGCCGCAGGAGACCACCAACGCGGTGCTGCACGCCTCGACCATCCCGCTGCCGCTCGACCTCGGCGACTTCGCGAGCGGCGCGGTCGACAAGCTCGGCAACGACGACGTGCTCGTCGTGCTGTTCGAGTACGACCCGTCGAGTGCAGGTACCGAGCTGTTCAAGACCGCCGGCATCCCGCGGCAGCTCGGCGGCCGACGACTTCAACCCCACGGTGATGCAGCGCGCCATCCGGGGCCAGGCCGGCGTGCAGAGGTTCTTCAACGACCAGGGCCGCGCGTTCTGCCTGTACGCGGTCATCGGCTCGTACGCGCGCCGAAGCGACCTCGTGAAGAAGGTCAATCAGGTGCTGGCCACGCTCACCATCGAACCGCTCGCCACCTCGAGCGGCAGCCCCACGGGCACCACCGCCACCGTCCCCGGCGCAGCACCGAGCACCGAGGTCCCGACCACCGACGTGCCCACCACCGACGCGCCCACCACCGACGCCGCCCGCCACGACCGTCCCGGGTGTCGACGCGCCGTGAGCGTCCTCGCCGGCCCGTTCGCGATCGCGGCGGTGCTCCTCGCAGTCGGCGGTGCGGCCAAGGCCGTCCGCCCGCGTGACACCGCGCTGGCCCTGGGCGCGGTCGGGATCCGGTTCCCACGAGTGCTGCCCGGTCGCGTCGTCGTGCGGATCGGCGGTGCGCTCGAAGCGGTGATCGGCGTCGCCGCGCTCCTCGTCGGCGGTCCGGTCCTCTGCGCGCTGGTCGCGCTCAGCTACCTGGCGCTTCGCCGCCTTCGTGGTGGTCGCGCTGCGCACCGGCGCGCCGATCAGCTCGTGTGGGTGCTTCGGCAAGATCGACACCCCGCCGAGCATGGTGCACGTGGTGCTCGACGTCGCGTTCGCCGGTGTCGCGATCGCGGCTGCGTTCACCGGAGACGTCGCACTGCCGGACGTGCTCGGCGACCAGCCGCTGCTCGGCATCCCGTTCCTGATGCTGCTCGCGATCGGGTGCTCGCTCGTGTTCCTCGCGTTCTCCTCGCTGCCGAAGACGATGGCCGCCGTCCGAGAGGTTGCTGCATGACCGAGTCGTCGAGCGGAAGTGCCGGCGGGAGCAAGGGCGTCGCGTTCACGAACTGGCTCGTGAGCAAGGCGTCCGGAGTGCTCGAGCGCAAGTCGAGCCGGCGCGGGCTTCATCCTCGGCTCGGCCATGGTCGGATCCGCGGTGGCGGTGGCCGGCTGCGCGCCGGGCACCCAGCCGGGAACGCCGTACAGCCACATCACCGACTGCGGCGGCGGGCTCTGCACCGACGGCTACACCGAGTTCTGCTGCACCATCAACAACGGGATCAACGCCTGCCCGCCGGGCACGTTCGTCGCCGGGTGGTGGCGCGCCGACTACTCCTGGTTCTGCAACGGCACCCGGTACTACATGGACTGCAGCAGAGCGTGCTGCGGTCCGAACCTCGGCAACGGGTTCTGCGCCGGCTGCCACGAGGCCCGCTGCGCGGGTGGGTGCGACACGCGGCGCGTCTACGGCAACTACTTCCGCTACGGGCAGTGCCACCAGGAGATCGGCGCCCTCGGCCCGATCGCGTGCCGGCTCGTGACCTGCTCACCCCCGTACACCGTCGCGGAGTTCGCGTGCACCACCGCGCTCGCGGTCGACAACTCGACCGCCGAGCACGCGCCCGCGCACGGATGCACCCCTCCGCCGCCTCCGTTCGTGACCGCGGCGGTGCTCCCGAGCGCGGGCGGTGTCGTCGCGACTGCGCCGGGCAAGCTCTCGGTCTTCGGTCGCCTCGGCGACAGCACGATGGCGCTCCAGGAGTTCGACGGGAGCACGTGGTCGACGTCGAGCATCCCGTTCGCGATCTGCTCGTCGGGGATCGCGGCGACGACCTCGGGTTCGACGACGTACGCCTTCGTGAGGAGCAACAACTCCGGCTTCTGGTGGAACCAACGTCCGTTCGACGGCGCGTGGTCGTCGGCGTGGACCAACATCGGCGGCAACTTCATCTCGGACCCGGCGATGGCAGCTGACGGGAGCGGCGTCTACGCGTTCGGTCGCGGCGCCGACAACGGCCTCTGGTACTCGCGGAAGTCGGGCGCGACGTTCAGCGCGCCGGCACCGCTCCAAGGTTCTCTCGACTCCGACCCGTGGGCGGTGAGCGACGCCACCGGCCTCTACGTGTTCGTGCGCGGCACCGACCAGGCCATCTGGTACCGCCGGTTCGTCGGCGGGAGCCCCGGTCCCTGGGTGTCGCTCGGGGGCACCTCGACCGCCGACCCCATGGCGACCGGTACCGCCAACGGGCCGATCGTCGTCGGTCGTGGAATCGACAACTCGGTGTGGGTTCGCTACGTCCTCGGTGCCAACGGCATCGACACGTGGCAGTGGATCGGGCGGGATCGCCTCGTCCGACCCGGCGATCTGCAGCGGCCCGGCAGGAACGTTCGTGTTCGTCGCGCGGCGGCACCGACTCGTCGCTCCACTACAGCCGCAACACCGGCGGTTCGTCGTGGACGGGCTTCACCCGTCTCGGTGGCAACTCGCTGTCGAGTCCGATCGGCATCAGCGACAGCGCCGGTGCCTCCCTGCTGTTCGTCGGGAGCGACAACGGGCTCCGCACGTTCCGCTTCGCCAACGGGTCCTGGGGGCCCGAGCAGCTCATCCGCGGGGGCTTCGCGCCGGTGCGAGGCGGCGTCTGAGCGTGCGCGTCGTCGCTCTCCTCTGCGCCTGCGCAGTGGCAACCATGGCCGCGGTGTCGGCCCCACCCGCGTTCGCGGTCGACACGACGAGCGCAGGCTCGCCGCAGGGCAACGTGACACCGACGCTCAGCCCCGCATCGGGGGTCAAGGTGGTTGCGCAGTCGGCACCGGTCGACGGCCGCGTCGCGTTGTTGCTCCACAACGGAACCGCCACCCCGGTGCGGATCGATCTCGTCACCGGCGTGGCGACCAGCAAGGACGGCAGCTTCGCCGTGCGGGCCCGCACGGCGAAGTCCTATCCGCAGGTGCTCGGACCCGACCAGCTCTCGCTGACGTCGGTCACCTTCCGCTCGAAGGACCTCGCCACCGCGCCGACCATCACCGCCAGGGTGCGCAGCACGAAGGTGGAGACGGCGCGCGCCGGACGCGTGCTGACGGTGGGCGATCTCGTGCTCTCGGCACCCCAGACCGGCGCGGTCGCGCAGACCATGCGCGCCACGCTCACCAACGCCACGACCGCGTGGACGGCACGAGCCCCCGAGGCGGCGGTGATGTGCTTCGGCGAGGCGGGCACACCGACGACCTTCAGCACCGCGCGGGCGTCGAGCCGTCGCGTCGCGCCCGGGAAGGCGGTCTCGGCATCGGTGCCGCTGGCGTCGCTCTGCCCCACGTACCTCGTGGCGGCACGAGCGTCCTAACGTTCGGCTGTGGCCGTCGTCGTCGGGTTCCTCGTGGTGGGGATGGTCATCGGCATCGCGGCGTTCTTCGTGACCCGTGAGGCGACCCGCATCGCCAAGGAACCGCCCCCGGCGCTGTACCACCTCGACGACGCGCTGGCGTGGGTCGTCGAGCACCTTCCCGACGACGTCGCCGCCACGCTCACCGTCGACGACGTGCGCCGCATCCTCGAGTTCCAGGTCGACTTCTTCAAGCGCAAGGGCGTGTCGTCGAACGGGTCGACCGCGTACCCGGCGGGTTCGGTCGTCATCGGCGGTTCGGAGACGGTCGACTACGTGCTCGACCGCTGCGCGGCGACGGGCGAGGCCTATCTCCCCGAACAGGTGTACAGCGTCATCGACACGCAATTGAGCTACTTGCGCGCCATCGGGGCGGTCGGTCCCCCCGCTGCGAGTGACGCCGATCCCGACGTGGGGCCCGAGCCGGTCACCTGACGCGGAATTTCCCCCGCGCCGCCCGCCTCCCGTGGTACAAGTTTCGGTACCAGAGAAAGGAGGTGGTCCACCACATGCATGATCAACATGGGACCCTGGAGGTGCGCGGCCGCTGAGGCAGCCACGTCAGCCTTTGATGAAGGACTGCTTGGCGGAAACCAAACCGCTGCGCCGCCACCACGACGGGTGAGAGCTGGTCCCCCTCACGAAGACCGTCCGGTGGATTCCAGAAGAAGTTGGAGGAGGGCGCTTCGGCGCCCTCCTTCGCGTCCGGGACCGCGTCCGGAGCCGCGTGCCCGGTCCCCTCCGCGTATCCTCACCGGCGATGAGCAGACCGACTCGCTTCGAGGAGTACCGCTACCTGGGTGACAAGCGGAAGCAGGTCGTCTACGACCTCGACACCGACGACCCTGCCGCGCAGGAGGCCATCGCCGAGCTGCTCACGTCGGAGCAGTTCGCTGCGTTCGCCCCCGACTCGCTCGAGGAGGCCCGCAATCGCGGGTACCACCCGCACCCGAGCGCGCGCGAGGCCGTCGACGCCGACTGACCGGTTCGATCGCTAGGCGGGGTCGGCGAGCGTGGGCAGCGCATCGACGCAGCCCTTGAGCCGGGCACCGAACGCGACGTCGGAGAGCGCGGGTTCGCTCGGGAGCGACGCGGGGTCGGCGAGACCGTCGAGATGCACCCACGACGTGCATCCACCGTATGCGTCGTTCCACGGGACGGTCAGCGGATCGAGCAGGCGGTGGACCCGGAGCGCGAGCACCCACAGTGGGTCGCGCTTCTTCCACTTGAGGCGCGACGCGGCGTAGTCGTCGGTCCAGATCAGCTTCGAGGCGATCGCGTCGAGCTCGTCGTCCTCGGTGACGGTCGCGAGCTTCACGACGTCGGCCCACCCCTCGAGCGTGATCGGCTCGCCGACCGGAGCCGCGTGCGCGAGATCGATCCAGTGCCGGTAGGGCTCCTTCAAGAGCTCCGGCTTCTGGTGCTCCGCGGTCGGGTAGAGCCAGAACCGCGTCGACTGCACGGAGAAGTGGCGTCCGTCCTCGCGCAGACCGCCCTTGCGCACGTCGAGGATCTGCTCGCCTTCGAGCAGTGCGTGCACGATCGCCGCCCACTCCTTGCACGCCCAATTCTCGCTGGGCTGGTCCATGTGCCAACAATAGGCGGGTCATGGACGACTCGATCCTGTCCGGGGACCTCAAGCTGTCCGCCCACGTGGCGGTGCCCAACCCACCGCTGCCGAGCCTCGGCCTCGTGTTGTGCCACGGTCTGCCCAACCCGCCGCGCGGTGCCGTGACGGTGGGAACCACCTACCCCGATCTCGCCGACCACATCGCGCACGAGGCCGGCTGGACGGTGCTCACGTTCAACTTCCGCGGCACCGGGACGTCGGAAGGCGACTTCTCCGCGCACGGCTGGCTCGACGACCTCCGCAACGCGGTGCGCGTGCTGCACGCACGCCCCGAGGTGCGCGGGGTGTGGGTGGCGGGGTTCGGGCACGGCGGCACGTTCGCGGTGAGCGAGGCCGCCGACGACCACCTCGTCCGCGGGGTGGCGACCATCGCGTCGCCGAGCACGTTGCGCGACTGGGCCCAGGATCCGGGCCGGTTGCTGAACCACGCCCGCTCCATGGGCATGATCCGCAGCGAGAACTTCCCGTCCGACGCCACCCGGTGGGTGCGCGACATCGGTCGGGTCGACGCCGATCGCGGCGGCTCGCCGGCTCGATCGTCGACCCCTCCTCGTGCTGCACGGCGTCGAGGACGCGGAGGTGCCCGTTGCCGACGCCCGTGCCCTCGCCGACGCCGGCCGTCCCAACTCCGAGCTCAGGTTGGTGCAGGGCGCAGGTCATCGCTTGCGCCACGACCCGCGCGCGATCGCGACGCTGCTCGGGTGGCTGGCGCGGCAGGTGCCGAGCGGGACCGCCACGGAGGTGCCCGAGAGCAGTCGGTGAAGTCCGCGGTCGCGTCGTCCGCGGCGTCGAAGTGCGAAGATGCGAGGCACGGAGCTGGGACAGAAAGGGCCCGAATGCGCAGCCGCGAGACTCTGAGCACCCACCTCGAAGGTGCCGGCATCGAGGTGGGGCCGGGCAACGTCCCCTTCGCCGTGCCGCCGGGAGTGGTGGTGCGCTACGTGGATCGGCTGACCTCCACCGAGCACTCCGAGCTGTTCTACGAGCTGCCGATGGTCGACTTCGTCGAGCCGGACATCGTCGCCGATCTCGACACGGACGGGCTCACTGCGCTCGACTCGCAGAGCCAGGACTTCGTCATCTGCTCGCACGTGCTCGAGCACCTCGCCGACCCGCTCGGGTTCCTCGAAGAGGCGCACCGAGTGCTGCGAATCGGGGGAGTGCTGCTGATCCTGCTGCCCGACCGGCGGTACACCTTCGACCGCGGGCGAGATCCGACCCCGCTCGCGTGCCTCCTCCGTGACCACGCCGAGGGAGCGACCACACCGGACGACGACCACATGGTCGAGTTCTTGCTGGGCGCTGATCAAGGACCGGACTTCAGCTTGCCCACGGACGAGGACGCGCGCGCACAGCTCTTCGCCTGGCATCGCGACCGATCCATCCACGTGCACTGCTGGACCGACCCCGAATTCCGTGAGGTGCTCGACTACTGCATCGACGACCTCGGCCAGCACTGGGAGATGGTCGAGCGGCTGGCCGCCGAGGAGACGGGGATGGAGTTCGGATACGTGTTGACGCGTGCGCTCGAGAAGCCGAAGCGCCGTCGGCGGTTCCTTCGCCGAGCGAGGGTACGCAGCAGCTCCTGACGGCCTCTCGGCCTATCGGAGCCGCGCGTCGGCGAGGACGTCGTCGAGCATCTGGGCGAGACCGATGGTCGGCGCCCATCCGGTGGCTGCGACCAGCTTGGCGGGATCGCCGATCATGACCGGGAGGTCGACCGACCGCACCAGGTGCTCGTCGGTCGTGATCCGCAGCTCCCGCGAGGATCGGGCCACCAGTTCGGCCGCCACGTCGCCCACCCGCACGCCGCGTCCGGAGCACACGTTGTAGGTCTCACCGGGGGTCCCGCGCTCGGCGAGGAGCGCGTACGCGCGCACGACGTCGCGCACGTCGCTGAAGTCGCGCACCGGGTCTCCGTTGCCCAGGGCGATCTCGTCGGTGCCGGCGCGCTCGGCGGCGACGATGCGCGCCGCGAGTCCCGGGACGAGGAACGCGGGGGACTGACCGGGGCCGGTGTGGTTGAACGCTCGTGTGCACACGACCGCGAGCCCGTGCGTCCGGTGCGCGTCGAGCGCGACCGCCTCGGCGGCGACCTTGCTCTCCCCGTAGGGGCTCACCGGGCGACACGGTGTGCGCTCGGCGACGGGGATCGCATCGGCAGCGACGATGCCGTACTGCTCCGCGCTGCCGACGACGAGCACGCGCGCGACTCCGGCAGCCACGCACGCGTCGACCACCGCACGCGTGCCGTCGACGTTGACGCGGGTGAGCAGGTCACCGTCGGTCCACGACTGCCCCACGTGGCTGCGCGCTGCGAGGTGGTAGACGACGTCGGGGGACTCCGTCGTGATGCGTCGTGCCACGGCGTCGCGGTCGGTGATGTCGACCGGTCTCGCGTCGTCGACGTCGAGCGAGACGACGTCGACGTCGTTGGCCGCGAGGTGTCGGGTCAGGTGCCGGCCGACGAAGCCGCGCGCCCCGGTGACGACGGCCTTCACGCGCGCGCGGCCCGGTAGAGGTCGAGCAAGCCGTCGACGGCCTGCTCCCAGGTGAACGCCCGGTGCCGATCGTGGCCCCGAGCGACGAGGTCGCCGCGCGTCGCGTCGTCGGTCAGGACGGAGAGGAGCGCGTCGGCGAGCGCGTCGACGTCGTCGGGATCGACGAGGAGGGCCGCGTCTCCGACCACTTCGGGGACGGCACCTGCACTGGTCGCGACCACCGGTACGCCGGCGGCCATGGCCTCGAGCGGCGGGAACCCGAAGCCTTCGTGGTGCGAGGGGAACGCGAGCACCGACGCTCCTGCGAGGAGGTCGGCGCGATCGGTCGCCGACACGTATCCGGGTGTGCGGACCCGGTCGCGGTGGTGCATCGACGCGAGCGCGGTGTCGAACGCTTCGCTGCCCCAGCCCCGGTAGCCGGCGACCACGAGCACGGCCTCGGGATCACGCGCCGCGACGGCGTCGAAGGCGCGAAGGAGCGCGGGGTAGTTCTTGCGCGGTTCGATGGTGCCCAGCCCGAGGACGTACCGCGACGCGTCCGCCAGCGTCCGACCGCGCGCGGCGTCTCCGCCCAGGACCTGGGGGATGCCCGGGTACACGCACGCGACGCGTTCCGGGAGGATCGGGAACGACGCCACCACCTCGTCGCGAACGAACTCGCTGGTGGTGTGGATCCACGCGCCGCGCCTGATCGCGCGTCGGAGCAGCTCGGGATAGCCGAGCGCGTCGGCCGCCACGTACTCCGGGTTGCGCACGAACCCCAGGTCGTACACCGACACGACTTCGGCCGCCTTCGTGGGTGGCGCCACGTAGTTGGTGGCGTGCACCACGTCGACGCGTCCGGTCCAGCGCTCGATCTTCGGGTGCTCGCTGCGCAGCCACGCCTTGCGCACGAGGCGCGCGGGCGAGCGGCGGGTCGAGGCGCGCACCCCGGGCGGCACCGCGGTGTCGAGCTCGTTGCGACCGCGGAAGGTGATCGCGTACGCGACGACCTCGAGCCCGGGTCGGGTGGCGAGCTCGGGGAGGATCCCCGCCACCACTTCACCGATGCCGGATCGAGGCCCGAGCAGCGGGGTGCCGTCGAGCGCCAGGCGCATCATCGGGGGAAGGGGATCAGATCTCGAGCGGCTCGTGCTCGATGGCCTCGACCAGCAGGCTGAGGCTCTCGGGGCCCTGCGACCGCAGACGGGTGAGCAGGAACACCGTCATCATCGCCGCCGCAGCGAGGCAGCCGGCCAGGTAGCCGAGCTCCGACCGCCGGAACAGGTCGTCGACGGTGGCGGAGCTGCCCAGTGCCATGACCCCGATGCAGAGCACGAGCCCGACCGCCCATGCGATCAGGGCGCGGCCGTGGCCGAGGAGGGCGATCAGCGCCTGCGCCAGGGTGAGGGCGAGGATGAACGCGGCGCTGCCGAGGAACAGCAGCGTGAGGTCGAGGTTGTCGAGGTTGAACTTGTCCCCGAACAGGATCTGACCCACGGTCGGGCCGATGGTGGCGCCGGCGACGACGCCGAGGATGCCCACGCCCACCACGATCATCACGAGCTTCTTCAGCCCGGAGCGGAAATCGGCGTGCTTGCCGGCACCCGAGAGCGCGGCGAGCTTCGGGAGCAGTGCGGCCTGGATGGCCTGGAACAGCAGGATCGGGATGCGGGCGATGAAGAAGCCGACGATGAAGTCGGCGGCCGCGTCGCGTTCGATCCTCCCCTCGGCCAGCACGAGCACGCCGAGGGCGGCGGCGTAGCTGAGCGCCTGGGCCGCGAGCGATCCGAGGAAGAGCAGCGTGAGATTGGTGGAGAGCTCCGACCACTCGGCGTCGGGGCCGGGCTCCATCAGGCCGTGCTGGCCCCAGACCGACACCACGCTCGCGAGCAGCGGTGGGATGGCGAGCGCGAGCCCGTACCAGACGAGGTTGTCGATCCCGGCGGCGTAGACGACGATCACGGGGAGGATCCGGAACACGCCCTCGGCGCCCAGGATCATCCCGTAGGGCCCGAAGCGCCCGTTGCCCGAGAGCGTGCCGCGCGTGATGTGCTGCACCGCGTAGGTGCCCAGCGCGATCACGAAGCAGACCAGGAGCACCTCCTGGCCGTGGAAGAGGCGGTCGGTGAACCCGAACGCCTCGAAGCCCACGACCGAGAGCACCATCAGCGACAGCGCCAGGATGGTGCCCGCCTGGGCCGCCTTGCGGACGACGGGGCCGCCACCGAGCAGCCGGGAACGCCGGTCGGCGACCGCCCGCCCGACCTCCTGCTCCAGCGGGAGGAAGAAGCCCGGGGCGACGACGAACACGAGGATCCAGAGCCCGTTGAGGGCGGCGTACTCCGACTTCGTGAGGCCCTTGAACGCCAGGATCTGGAACCCGTAGGCCGTGATGCCCGAGATGATGAGGCCCAGGCCGACGGCATAGGTGCCCTCGGGGACCGGCAGCTTGCGAGCAGCCTCGACGAGTCGTTGGGCTCGCTGGGACATCTGGGCTCGCTGCGACATGGTGCTCGCGATGGCTCCGGGGAGGCGGCGATCCGGGACGATCCGGGACGGTCCGTGACGGTCCGGGAGGCAGGGCCGGGCGGGTGAGGCGCGGCGCCGAGACCCTCACGGCGCCCGGCGGATCAGCATATCGGTGGTTCCCCGGCGCTCCGGGTACCCGTCGGGCGTGGCCGGGCGCGAGGATTGAGGCCGCATGAGCGGCACGACATGAGCACCCGGACCCTCCTCATCCTCGCGGCGATCACCGGCTTCGCCATCCTCACGGCCGGTGCCGTGCAGATCCTGCTGGCCCGCTGAACGCCGTCCCGATCCGGCGGAAAAGGGTCGGTCAAGGGTGGTTGCGTGGCGGTCGAGTGAATGTTCGGGAACGGAATGACCGGAGTCGGGGTTCCGCCTGGAAGAATGGCGGAGTTCCGCATGTGACGACCGGGGTGGCGCAGCGATGCGTCGCGCCGGTCACTCGAGGGAGGTGGCCGTCCTGGCCGAGCAATTCGACGTCGTGGTCCTCGGTGGTGGTCCGGCTGGGTACGCGACCGCGCTCTACGGCGCGGCAGCTGGTCTCGACGTCGCCCTCGTGGAGGAGACTCGGGTCGGTGGCACCTGCCTGCACCGGGGATGCATCCCGGCCAAGGAGCTGCTGCAGACGGCGGAGGTGCTGCGCACCATCCAGCGGGCGCCCGACTTCGGCGTCGACGCCGGAGTGCCGACGCTCGATCTGGCGCGCTCGCAGGCCCGCAAGCGCGAGGTGATCGACCGCCTCACCAAGGGCCTCGAGTCCCTGCTGAAGGGGCGCAAGGTCACCGTGTTCGACCAGCGGGGTGAGGTCGTCGACGCCGAGGCGCACCGCGTGCGGCTCGCCGACGGCACCGAGGTGGAGGGCGCCAACCTCGTGCTCGCCACCGGCTCGTACCCGCGTTCGCTCCCGCGGCTCGACTTCGACGGCGCGCGCGTGCTGTCGTCCGATCACGTGCTGGAGCTGGACAAGGTCCCTCCGCGCGTCGCCATCATCGGCGGCGGGGTGATCGGTGCCGAGTTCGCATCGATGCTCGCCGACATGGGCAGCGAGGTCACGATCATCGAGGCGCTCCCGCGCATCCTGGCGGCCACCGACGTCGACGCCGGCAACGTCGTCGCCCGCTCGTTCAAGAAGCGGGGGATCGGCGTGCACACGTCGGCGCGCGTCACCGGCATCGAGGGCGCGACCGAGCTGACCGTCACCTGGGAGACCGACGCGGGTGAGGGCTCGGTCGTCGTCGACACGATCATCGTGTCGGTCGGCCGCGCGCCCCGCAGCGGCGGGATCGGCCTCGAGGAGTCCGGTGTCGAGATCGACGACCGCGGGTTCGTGGTCGTCGACGAGCAGCTGCGCACCGGCGTCGCCGGCGTGTACGCGGCCGGCGACGTGGTCGACACGCCTGCACTCGCCCACGTGGGGTTCGCCGAGGCCGTCGTGATCGTGAAGACGATCATCGGTGAGTCGGTCACCCCGATCGACTACGGCAAGGTTCCCTGGGTCGTGTACTCGCACCCCGAGGTCGCGTGGTGTGGTCTCACGGAAGAGGAGGCACGTGCCGAGGGCCACGACGTCGTGGTCAGCACCCACCGGTTCGC
Organism: uncultured Actinomycetes bacterium; assembly: GCA_963755855.1. Classification (GTDB taxonomy): domain Bacteria; phylum Actinomycetota; class Acidimicrobiia; order IMCC26256; family DASPTH01; genus DASUAS01. The sequence goes on from CAVWLR010000002.1 coordinate 286,412, forward strand.
CGGCGACGCCCGGGCGATGATCCTGGGCGACACCGAGGGGCTGGTGAAGATGGTCGCCGACGGCGACGGCCAGGTGCTCGGCGTGCACCTCGCGGGCCCGTGGGCCACCGAGCTGCTCGGCGAGGGCTACCTCAGCGTCAACTGGGAGGCCAACGCCGCCGACATCGCGGCGCTGATCCACCCCCACCCCACCCTGAGCGAGGTGTTCGGCGAGGCCGCGCTCACGCTCACCGGTCGCTCCATCCACTAGCCACTAGTCGCCCTGCCCCGCACCGGCGAGTCCCCCTGACCCGCCGAATTCCGCCCCCACCCCGAGGAGTACGCAGTGGACGTGACGATGCCCCAACTGGGGGAGACGGTCACGGAAGGCACCATCACGCGCTGGCTCAAGCAGGTCGGCGATCACGTCGACGCCGACGAGCCGCTGTTCGAGGTGTCGACCGACAAGGTCGACTCCGAGGTGCCGGCTCCTTCCGGTGGTGTCGTCACCGAGATCCTCGTCGCCGAGGGCGAGACGGTCGAGGTCGGGACCCGACTCGCGGTCGTCGGCGACGCCGCGGGCGCGCCCGCGCCGGCTCCGGTCGCGCCGGAGCCCGTCGCCGAGGCCCCCGCTCCTGCTCCCGCTCCCGCACCCGCTCCCGAGGCCCCCGCCCCGGTCGCGGCCCCGCCCGAGCCCGCCCCTGCTCCCGAACCGGAGCCTGCGGCCGAGGCACCGGCACCCGCGCCGGCCCCCGAACCGTCGGCTGCGGCCCCCGAGCCCGAGGCCACCTTCGCACCGGCACCTGCTCCCGCACCTGCACCTACGACCGCGTCAGATGGCGGTGGCGAGGCCAGCGGGGCCGAATCCCTCACCTCGCCCATCGTGCGCCGTCTGGTGGCCGAGCGCGGTCTCGACGTGTCGACCATCCAGGGCAGTGGTCCGGGCGGTCGCATCACCCGCAAGGACGTGCTCGACGCCTCGCACCGCGAGCCGACGGTGGCGACTGCCGCCGCGCCGGAGCCCGCACCCGCACCCGCGCCCGAGGCTCCAGCTCCCGTCGACGCGCCGCCGCCCGCACCCGCGCCCGGCCCGTCGCCGAGACACCCGCGCCTGCAGCCACACCCACACCGGCGCCGGTTCGCCCGCACCCGCACGCGGCTCCGGCGCCCGCCGCCGGCTCCGGCGCCCGCCGCCGCCCGGTCCGCGCGCGACGAGGTGATCCCGTTCGACAACATCCGGCGTCGCACCGCCGAGCACATGGTCCAGTCGTTGGCCACGAGCGCGCACGTGTACACGTCGATCGAGGTCGACTTCGAGCGTGTCGAACGCGTGCGCGCCGCGCACCGCGAGGCGTTCAAGGCGACCGAGGGCTTCTCGCTCACCTACCTGCCGTTCATCGCCCGCGCGTTCGGCGACACCGTGCACGAGTTCCCGAAGGTCAACGCGAGCGTCGGCGACGACGCGCTGATCGTGCACCACGACGTCAACCTCTCCATCGCCGTCGACCTCGACTTCCAGGGCCTCGTCGCACCCGTCATCCGCGACGCCGACGGCAAGCGCCTGCGCCTCATCGCCCGTGAGGTGCACGATCTCGCCGAACGTGCCCGCACGAAGAAGCTCGTGCCCGACGACGTCGTCGGTGGCACGTTCACGATCACCAACCCCGGGCCGTTCGGCACGTACGCCACGTTGCCGATCATCAACCAGCCGCAGGTCGCGATCCTCTCCACCGACGGCATCAAGAAGCGGCCGGTCGTCGTCACCGGTCCCGACGGCGACGACACCATCGCCATCCACCACACCGGGCTGCTCGTGCTCACGTGGGACCACCGCGCGTTCGACGGCGCCTACGCGGCCGCGTTCCTCCGGGGCATGCGCGCCGCGCTCGAGCAGCACAACTGGGAAGACGAGCTCGACTGATGATGCGGGCGCGCTGGCTCGGTCGGGTGCCCTACGGCGACGCCGACCGCCTGCAGCGCGCGCTGCACGAGCGCGCGACCGACGACTACCTGCTCCTGCTGGAGCACCCACACGTCTACACGCTCGGCACCACCGCCGATCCCGGGCACGTCCTGGTGCCGCCGGCGACGGTGGGCGCGGAGCTCGTGCGCGTCGACCGCGGCGGCGACGTCACCTACCACGGGCCGGGACAGCTGGTCGGCTATCCGATCGTCACGCTTCCGGAGTGGCGCGACGGCCTCCGCGACGTCGTGGCCTACGTGCGGACGCTCGAAGCCGTGCTCATCGGCGCGCTGGCCGGGTTCGGCATCGAGGCGCACCGCGAGCCGAAGTACACCGGCGTGTGGGTGGGCGACGAGAAGATCGCCGCCATCGGCGTGAAGGTCGCGCGCGGGCGCACCCGGCACGGCTTCGCTCTCAACGTCGATCCCGACCTCACGATGTTCGACCACATCGTCCCCTGCGGCATCCGCGACCGCGGCGTCACGTCGATGGCCGCGCTGCTCGGTCGACGCGCCGGAGATGCGCGCGGTCGTCGACGCCGTGGTCGCGCAGTGCGCGGCGCACTTCGGTGCCACCTCGGTCGAGCGTCAGGACGTCGTGTGGCGCGAGCACCTCGACGACCTCAGCGCGTTCACCCGCGCGGCCATGGCGGGCGACGGGAGCGCGCCGGCCCCGACCGCCACCACCACCGGCGCCACCAGTGCGCCGGTGCGGCTCCTCGGTCGTCTGGCGGAAGCGGGCGTGCAGGAGTCGGTCGACGGCCCCGGCACGCGCCGCCCCGAGTGGATGCGCGTGAAGGCCGATCTGGGTGCCAACTTCCGCGAGACGAAGCGGCTGGTGCAGCAGCTCGACCTCCACACGGTGTGCGAGGAGGCCGGCTGCCCGAACATCTACGAGTGCTGGGCCGACCACACGGCCACGTTCATGATCCTCGGCGACCGCTGCACCCGGGCCTGCGGCTTCTGCCTGGTCGACACCCGCAAGCCGCTGCCCCTCGACCCCGACGAGCCCCGGCGGGTTGCCGACGCGGTCGTCACCCTCGGCCTCGAGCACGCGGTGATCACCAGCGTGGCCCGCGACGACCTCCCCGACGGTGGCGCCGCGGGCTTCGCCGCCACCATCGACGCGGTGCGACTGCTCAGCCCCGACACGCAGGTCGAGGTGCTGATCCCCGACTGCAAGGGCAGCACCGAGGCCCTCGACGTGATCTTCGCCGCCCGCCCCGACGTGTTGAACCACAACCTCGAGACGGTGGCGCGGCTGCACCGGGCGGCACGGCCTTCGGCGGCCTACGCCCGTTCGCTCGCGCTGCTGGCCCGGTCCTCGGATGCCGGTCTGCTCACCAAATCGGGCATCATCCTGGGCATGGGTGAGACGGCCGACGAGCTGCGCGGCGCCATTGCCGACCTGCGCAACGTGGGCGTCGACGTGCTCACCCTCGGTCAGTACCTGCGGCCGTCGGGCCAGCACCTGCCGGTGGCGCGCTGGTGGACGCCGGAGGAGTTCGCCGAGCTCGGCGCCTACGCGGAGGGCCTCGGCTTCCGTCACGTCGAGTCGGGCCCGCTCGTGCGCTCCAGCTACCACGCCAAGCGCGCGACCGCTCCCGTTCCCGCGACCTGACGTGTACGCCGAACGGCTGGCGCGGGCGCGGGCGCGCATGCGCGACCTGGGCGTCGACGTCCTCCTCCTCTCCACCGGGGCCGACCTGCCGTACCTCACCGGCTACGAGGCGATGCCGCTGGAGCGGCTGACGATGCTCGTCGTGCCCGCCGACGCCGACGCGGTGCTGGTGATCCCGACGCTGGAGGCGCCCCGCGTGGCGGAGCAGCCCGATGCGTTCGAGCTGTTCCCGTGGGACGAGACCGACGACCCGATCGAGGTCGTGGCCGGGCTCGTCGCCGGCGTCGATCCCGAAGCGCGCTCCGCCGCGATCGGCGACCACACCTGGGCCCGGTTCGTGCTCGACCTCCAGCGCGCCCTGCCCGACGTCACCTTCCGACGCGCCACCGACGTCACCGGGCCGCTGCGCGTGGTGAAGGACGCGGCGGAGGTCGGGGCGCTGCGGACCGCCGCCGAAGTCGTCGACGACGTCGCCCGCGTGATGCGCGAGCGACCGTTCGTCGGTCGCACCGAGCTCGAGGTGCACCGTGAGCTGGTCGAGCGCATGCTCGAAGGTGGCCACGAGCGGGCCAACTTCGCCATCGTCGCCGCCGCCGCCAACGCCGCCAGCCCTCACCACGACCCGACCGATCGCGTGATCGAGCGCAACGACGTCGTGCTCTGCGACTTCGGTGGCACGATGCGCGGCTACTGCAGCGACATCACCCGCATGTTCGTGGCCGGTGCCGTCGACCCCGAGGTGCGCGACGCCTACGACGTGCTGGTGGCGGCGCAGGAGGCCGGCGTCCGGGCGGCGACCGTCGGCACACCGTGCGAGGCGGTCGATGCCGCCGCGCGCGCCGTGATCACCGACGCCGGCTACGGCGACTACTTCGTGCACCGCACCGGACACGGCATCGGCACCGAGGCCCACGAGGATCCCTACGTGGTCTCGGGCAACGCCACGCCGCTGGTCGCGGGCCACGCGTTCAGCGTGGAGCCGGGCATCTACCTCCCCGGTCGCTTCGGGCTCCGGCTCGAGGACATCGTCGTCGCCACCGACGCCGGCCCGCAGCGACTGAACCACGCGGCACGCGATCTCGCGATCGTCGGCTGAGGATGCAGTTCGACCTCGCGACCCTGCTCGCGCAGTGGGCCGCCGGCGGCCTCCTGTTCTGCTGGGTCACCACCCGCCGGCGTGAGGTCGGCATCGGGTACGGCTGGTTGCTGCGCATCTCCTTCGGCGTGATGGCGATCCTCTCGGTGGTGTCGGGCGCCGGCGACGACGGCACCGGCGCGCTGGTCCGCAACGTGTGCACCGGGCTGATGGCCCTCGCCGCCGCCGTCGCGCTCCTGCAGTCGTACGTACGTCGCGCCGCGGGCGTCAGCGGGCAACGGGAGGTGCGCGAACGGCGCTCGGCCCGGGTCGCGGCGATGACCGGTCAGGCGCAGGCCGACGACCCGGAGCGGCCCGACCGCGCCGACCGCGCCGAGCCGGAGGGAGCAGGGCCCGAGTTCGACCCGAGGCTCGACCTGCTCGCGCCGATCATCGGGTTCGTCGGACTGTTCGGGGCGGCGTCGTTCGTCGGCGGCGACTACGGGCTGAGCCTGGCCCGCCTCGTCGTGGGCGCGGCCTTCCTCGGCGCGGTGTCCGACGCCATGCTCCTCGGTCACTGGTACCTGGTGCAGCCGGGCCTCGCGCGCGACCCGATCCGCGAGATGGTGAAGGCGGTCGGGGTGCTCTGGCCGTTCGAGCTGGTGGTGTACCTGATCCCGGTCGGCATGGTGTCGGTGCTCAACGGCACCATCGACGACGGCTACGGCGGTTTGATGGGTTGGATGTGGATCGTCGCCTCCGTCACCACCATCGGGCTGGTCGTCGCCACGTGGTTCGCGCTGAAGGAGCGCTCCTACTCGGCGGTCATGGCCGCCACCGGTCTCATGTACCTCGCCATCCTCACCGGCTTCGGGATGGACCTCCTGCCCCGCGCCCTGCTGAGTTGACCCGTCCGGAGGTCGGCCAGGGCAGTCCGGTAGCGTGAGGGAGCAATGTCTCGACTGCAGGAGTTCGCGGGTACCCACGACCTCGCGATCAATCTCACCCTCCGCGAGTTGCGCGGCCGCTACAAGAAGTCCGTCCTCGGATGGACGTGGTCGTTGCTCAACCCGCTGGCCACGGTGGCGATCTACTCCCTCGTCTTCAGCTTCTTCCTGAAGATCGAGCCGCCCACCGGCAACCCGAGCGGCCTGCACTCGTTCGCGCTCTTCCTGCTCTGCGCGCTGGTGCCGTGGAACCTGTTCCAGAACGGCCTGAACATGGGGCTGGGCTCGATCGTCGGCAACGGGAACCTCATCAAGAAGGTGTACTTCCCACGCGAGCTGCTCGTGGCCTCGGGCACCGCGTCGCTCGTCGTGACCATGCTCATCGAGCTCGGCGTGCTGTGCGCGATCCTGCTGATCGCCGGCAACATGGTGCTGCCGTGGATCCCGCTCCTCCTCGTGCTCATCGTGATCGAAGCGGTGTTCGTGTTCGGCTGCGCGTTGGTGCTCTCGGTGTGCAACGTCTACTTCCGCGACGTGCAGTACCTCGTCGCCATCGCGCTGCAGGTGATCTTCTACACGGTGCCGATCGTGTACCCGATCCGCTACGTGCCCGTGCACGCCACCGTGCTCGGCGTCGAGATACCACTGCTCCGCCTGTACTCGCTCAACCCGCTCGTGCGCTTCGTCGGCGCGTTCCGCGACGTGCTCTACAACCTGCGGTTCCCGCCGCTGTGGGACATGGCGTACATCATCCTGTGGGCGGTCGGCGCGCTCGTCGTCGGGCTCTGGGTGTTCTCCAAGCTCGACCGTCGTCTCGCCGAGGAGGTGTGACGATGGGGAACGCGATCACCGTCGACGACGTCTGGAAGAAGTTCCGCCTCTACGACGAGCGCAACCAGTCGCTGAAGGCCGCGCTCATGCGGGGCCGACGCGCCCGCTACAAGGAATTCGATGCACTGAAGGGCGTGTCCTTCGAGATCCCCCAGGGGTCCACCTTCGGCCTCATCGGTGAGAACGGCTCGGGCAAGAGCACCATGCTGAAGTGCATCGCCCGGATCCTGCGCCCCGAGCAGGGGACCATCACGACCACCGGCAAGATCTCGGCGTTGCTCGAGCTGGGTGCGGGCTTCCATCCCGAGCTGTCAGGCCGCGAGAACGTGTACCTCAACGGTGCGATCCTCGGCATGTCGAAGAAGCAGCTGGAGTCGCGCTTCGACGAGATCGTGGACTTCGCCGGCCTCTCGGAGTTCATCGACTCGCCGGTGAAGAACTACTCGTCGGGCATGTACGTGCGCCTCGGCTTCTCCGTGGCGATCAACGTCGACCCCGACATCCTGCTCGTCGACGAGGTGCTGGCCGTCGGCGACGAGTCGTTCCAGCGCAAGTGCAACGAGAAGTTCGCCGAGCTCAAGGAGAGCGGCAAGACGATCGTCGTCGTGTCCCACGCGCTCGGGACGATGCGCACGCTGTGCGACCAGCTGGCGTTGCTCGAGCACGGAAACCTGGTCGACGTGGGGCCCGCGGGCAAGGTCGTCGACGAGTACATCGGCGAGGTCCACGACGACCGCACCCCGGACGGGACGCAGGGCACCCGCTGGGGCTCCGGCGAGGTCACGATCGACGACATCCAGATCCTCGACGAGCGCGGCAGCGCGATCAGCTCGATGCGCACCGGCGACCGGGTGACCTTCCGCCTGCACTACCAGGCGACCCAGCCCATCGACAAGCCGGTGTTCGCCGTGGCCGTCCACACGTTGGAGGGGATGCACGTCACGTCGCCGAACACGCGCGACGCGAGCTACACCCCCGATCGGATCGAGGGCGAGGGCCACCTCGACCTGCACGTCGATCGTCTGCTGCTCGTCCCGGGGACCTACGACATCGGGGCTTCGATCTCCGACTACGCGTGCATGCACATGTACGACTGCCGGCACCGGTCCTTCCGTTTCGACGTCGAGCGTGGTGAGCCCCAGGAGAGCGGTGGTGTGATGTCGCTCGGCGGGGTCTGGGACGGTCTCGACGTCCGGGGCCTGGCGTGAGCGACGTCGACGAGGCCCGCGCCTGGGCCGGTGGTGTCGCACCGGTGGTGTCGGTGATCATCGTCAACTACCGGGGTGCCGACGACACGATCGCGTGCATCGCCGGCCTCCGCGACCTGCACTGGCCGCAGGACCGGCTCGAGATCGTGGTGGTCGAGAACGCCTCGGGCGACGAGAGCGCAGCGCGCATCCGCGCCGCGGCACCCGAGGTCACCCTGATCGAGTCGAAGCGCAACACCGGGTTCGCCGGGGGCTGCAACCTCGGCGCCGCCAGGGCGTCGGGCGCCTACCTCGCGTTCCTCAACAACGATGCTCGCCCCGATCCGCAGTGGCTGACGCGCGCCGTCGACGTCCTCGAGCACCGCGCCGGCGTCGCGTGCGTCGCGAGCCGGGTCCTCGACTGGGAGGGCGAGGAGATCGACTTCGCCGCCGCGTCGATGTCGTTCTACGGGCACGGATTCAAGATGCACGCGGGCGACACGCAGCTCGACGCCCACGGCGACGAGTGCGACGTGCTGTTCGCCTCCGGAGCTGCGATGGTGATCGACGCAGCGGTGTTCACGAGCGTCGGCGGGTTCGACGAGCGGTACTTCATGTTCTTCGAGGACGTCGACCTCGGATGGCGCCTCTGGTTGCTCGGCTACGAGGTCAGGTACGTCCCGACCTCGGTCGTGTACCACCGGCACCACGCGTCGATGTCGGAGATCGGGTCGTGGCGAGAGCACTTCCTGCTCGAGCGCAACGCGCTGTACACGATCTACAAGAACTACAGCGAGGAGACGCTGCGCACGGTGCTCCCGGCCGCGTTGGCCCTGACCGTCGGCCGGAGCGTGATCCGGGGCGGCGACGACCCGCAGATGCTGGAGGTCTCGCGCGGCCACGAGCGACGAGTCGGAGATGGTGAGCGTCCACAAGGAGACCCTCGCCGGCCCACTCGCGGTCGACGGGTTCCTCACCGCGCTCGACGACCTGACGAAGACCCGGAACGAGCTCCAGTCGGCGCGTCGGCGGAGCGACGCGGAGATCATGCCCCTCTTCCGGCAACCCTTCCTCCCCAACTCGAACCTGCGAGGATTCGGGGAGCGGTTCGCGGCGGCGGTGGAGGCATTCGGGGTGGAGCAGCAGTTTCCCGCACGGCGGCGCATCCTGGTGGCGACCGGCGACACGCTCCAGCCGGCCATGGCGGGCCCCGCCATCCGGGCCTGGCAGATCGCACGGGCGCTCTGCCGCGAGCACGACGTCGAGCTCGTGAGCACCACGAAGGCCGAGGGGCTCTCGCACCCCGACTTCCAGGTCCGTCACGGTCAACGGTCACCAGATGCGCAAGCTGGTCGACTGGTGCGACATCGTGATCTTCCAGGGCTACATCATGTTCGAGAACCCCTCGATCGCGAAGTCGAACAAGGTGGTCGTCGCCGACATCTACGACCCCTTCCACCTCGAGCAGCTCGAGCAGACGCGCGACCTGGTGCAGGCCACGCGCCGCGACGTCGTGCGCTCGGCCACCGACGTGCTGAACGAGCAGCTGGAGCGCGGCGACCTCTTCCTCTGCGCCAGTGCGAAGCAGCGCGACTTCTGGCTGGGTCAGCTGGCCGCGGTGGGGCGCATCAACCCGTCGACCTACGACGACGGCGAGAGCCTCGAGCGCCTGCTGCAGGTGGTCCCGTTCGGCGTCAGCGACGACCGCCCGCTGGCGACGCGCAAGGTGCTGCGGGGGGTCGTGCCGGGCATCGACGACGACGCCAAGATCATCCTCTGGGGTGGTGGGGTCTACAACTGGTTCGACCCGATCTCGTTGCTCCGCGCGGTCGACAAGCTGCGGGCCCGCATGCCGCAGGTGCGCCTGTACTTCCTCGGGATGAAGCACCCGAACCCGCACGTGCCCGAGATGCGCATGGCCGTGCGCACACGGCAGCTCGCCGACGAGCTCGGGCTGACCGACACGCACGTCTTCTTCAACGAGGGGTGGGTCGAGTACGAGGACCGCCAGAACTACCTCCTCGAATCCGACGTCGGTGTCAGCACCCACCTCGACCACGTGGAGACCGAGTTCTCGTTCCGCACCCGCATCCTCGACTACCTCTGGGCCGGGCTGCCGGTGGTCGCGACCGGCGGCGACTCGTTCGCCGAGCTGATCGACGAGCGCGGCGTCGGGCGCACCGTGCCCGCCGGAAGACGTCGACGCGCTCGAAGCGGCGTTGTACGAGGTCCTGTCCGATCCCGACGTCAGCGCCCGGTGTCGTGCCGCCGCCGCCGAGGTGGCCGACGAGTTCCGCTGGTCGCGCGTGCTCGCGCCGCTGGTCGAGTTCTGCCGAGCGCCGCGTCGCGCTCCCGACCTGGTACTGCCCGAGATGGCCGACCTGGTCGGCACCGGTCGCTCGCAGGTCACCCGACCGCTGCGCATGGTCCACTGGCGCGAGGACGTCCGCACGGTCGTCGCGCACCTCCGGAGCGGCGAGCTCGGCACGATGAGTCGGAAGGCGCTGGGTCGGGCGCGCCGAGTGTTCGACCACACGTGGTCCCGCCCGAGATGAGCGACCGCGGTCCCGACGCCGGCGCCGACCCGTCCCCCGACCAGCACCTCGACCAGCGCTGCGTGGTGGTCGTCTACGTCGCCGGCGACGACCGTCGCTACTACTCCACGGTCGCCGACCTCGCTGCGAGCTCGGGTCGCGACGTGGTGGTCGCAGCCAGTGACCACGACACGCTCGCCGGGTTCGGCGAGCTCCTGGTCGAGACGATCACGGCCGCGACCGCGCGCGACGCGATCGACGCGGTCTGGTCGAAGCGGCGCACGCACGTGTTCGCCGTCACCGATGCCGTCCTCGTCCCCGGGGATGCGATCGAGCGGGCCGAGCGGATCCTCGCCGCCGATCTGCGGCACGCAACGGTCTCGTTCCTCTCGAACGACGCCGGTGGGCTCAGCTTCCCGTCCCGGCGCCCGACGCCGGCCGTCCCGGCCGGGTTCGACCACCAGTCGCTGACCCGGAGGCTGCGCGCCTCCACGCCGCCGAGCGCACCGTGTCCGGTCCCGTTCGCGTGCGGGGGCGCGGTGATGCTGTCCGACGTCGCGCTCACCGCCGTCGGCGGGCTCGACGTCGCGCCGGCCGACGTCAGCATCGACGGGTGCCTGGCCGACTTCTCGATGCGGTGCAGGGAACGGGGCTTCGTCGACCTCCTCGATCCCGAGACGTTCGTGTTCCGGCCGCCCACCCCCGGCCGTCCGTTCTCGACCGAGCCCATGCCGGCCGACGATCGCGCGTGGTTGGTGCGCCGGCACCCGCAGCTGCTGCCGGCGTTCGAGCAGGAGGAGGCCACCCACGCGACTCCGGCCGCGCTGGCGAACGGCATCGCCCGGGTCAAGACGTTCGGGGTGCGCGTCCTCATCGACGACGCGACCCTCGGCCCCGTCGAGACGGGTGCCCAGATCACCACGCTCGCCATCATCGACGCGCTGGCGAAGCACGACGACGTGCAGGAGGTCGGCGTCGCACTGAGCGGGCACATGCCGGCCTACGCCAAGCTCGTGCTCGGGCAACCGAAGGTGAACGTGAACCTCCGGATCGGCGGCTACGCCGCGTTCTCCGGTTACGACGTGCTGCACCGCACCGCGCAGCCCGACAAGGACTTCGACGTCGAGGTCGCGCGTGGCGCAGCGTCGCGCGTCGTCATCTCCATCCTCGATCTCATCGCGTACCGGGCCGGCAGCTACCACGCCAGCGCGGACGACTGGTTGCGGTACCGCGAGGTGCTCCGCGACGCGGCCCGCCGGGCCGACGGCATCACGACGATCTCCGAGGACGTCGCCGCCACCCTCGCGCTCGAGCAGATCCCGGTCGAGCCCGAGCGCGTGTTCCCGATCCTCTACGGGACCGAGCACCTGAGCGGTCACGAAGAGGCGTCCTTCCCGGCCGAGCTGGCGGAGAGCGGACGACTGGCAGGCGAGTTCATGGTGTGCATCGGCACCGACTACGCGCACAAGAACCGCGATCTCGCCATCGCGGTGCACGAAGAGCTGGCGCGGCGGGGACGCAACCTCACGCTGGTGCTCGCCGGACCGTCGGTCCCGTACGGCGGCTCGCGCAACTCCGAACGGCAGCGGTTGCGCAACGACGGCGACGTCGTCTTCCTCCCTGCACTCACGGCGCGCGAGCGCAACTGGCTCTTCCGGCACGCGGCGGTGGTGCTCTACCCGACGTCGGCCGAGGGGTTCGGCCTCGTGCCCTTCGAAGCGGCGCGCTTCGGCAGCCCGACGGTCACCGTCGGCTTCGGGCCGTTGCTCGAGACGTCGGAGCGCCTGCCGGTGGTCGCCACGTCGTGGGATCCACGTGAGCTCGCCGACTGCGTCGAGCGGCTCGTCGCCGATCCCGTGCTCCGGCGGGAGCAGGTCAGCACCACCCTGCAGGCGGCCGATCGATATAGTTGGCGGCGCACCGCCGAGGAATTCCTCGTGATGTATCGAGCCCTGATCGCTCGACCCGTGCGATGAGCGGGAGCGGCGCTCACGGTGACCGGCACGATGGAGACGTGATGGCTCGGGACCTTTCGACCAGCTCCGGCGACGACCTCAAGGCGACGGAGCTCGAGCGCGAGCTCGACCGACTCTCCGTCGAGCAGGCGCTGCGCGACTTCGAGATCGCGAACGCGCGCACCATCGACCTGACGCAACGCCTCGTCGACCTGTCGCGCGAGGTGGTCACGCTGCGCGAGCAGCTCGTCAACACCCAGGACGCGCTCGTCGTGTCCCAGGCCGAGAACGCGGCGATCCGCGCCTCGGCCACCTTCCGGCTCGCCGAGCTCTCCACGAAGATCCGCTCGCGCCTGCGCCGGTGACGGAGCAGCAGGCCCAGCCTGCGCGCACCCTCGTCGCCGTGCTCGTGTACGGCGGCGCCGAGTTCGTGCCCGCGTGCATCGAGTCGGCCGCCCGACTGATCGTCCCGGGGCAGGTCGATGTCCTGGTGCTCGACGACTGCAGCCCCGATGCCGACTGGAGCGCCACGGTCAGGGCGCAGTGCGAGGCAAGCGGCGTCGGGTACTACCGCTCGCCGCGCAACATCGGGATCCCCCGCAACATGAACCTCGCGATCCTGCACGCCGCCAGCGAGGGCTACGACTACGTCGCGATCACCAACTCCGACGTCCTGTTCCCCGTCAACCTGGTGCCGGCGATGGTCGACACCGCCCGGAGCGACCCGTCGATCGCCTCCGTCACCGCGTGGTCGAACCACGTGTCGTCGTTCTCGCTCGAGAACTTCGCGCCGACGGACACGCTCGGCTCGCGAGCGAGCGTCGACCGCGTGTCGACATTGCTGGAGCGACACTTCCAGGGCCGCGCGGTCGACATCCCGGTCGGTGTCGGCTTCTGCATGCTGATGCCGGTGCGGATGGTCGACGAGGTCGGGCTCTTCGATCCCATCTTCGGCCGCGGTTACTGCGAAGAGGTCGACTGGTGCCTCCGGGCCGAGCAGTTCGGCTTCCGCAACGTGCTGGCACCGTCGGCGTTCGTGTACCACATCGGCAACGCCACCACGAAGACGGTCGGCGTGCTCGAGCACTGGGAGTCGTCGGACCCGGCGAACGAGGCCATCATCGACCTGCGCTACCCGAGGTACCGCCAGCGCCTGGTGGAGTGGGACCAGACGACGACGTTCGACGACCTCTGCGACGAAGCGGTCACGGAGCTGATCATGGATGGCGCACGAGAGTTCGGATACGTCGTCGAGGTGGCAGCCATCCCGAGGCAGGAGCTGAGGGACGAGACCCGCTTCGTGCTCTCGCCCGATCCCGCCGAGCGAGCCGTGTACGCCACCCACCAGGCGTTCGAGGTGACGTTGCGCGTCGAGGAGGGTCCGGTGCTCGACGTTCTCGAACGACGGATCGGCGCACGGCCGCACGCGATCGTCGTCCGCGACCGCAGCCCACGCGGTCGCGAGCTCGCGGAGGCGGGCGCGGCGGGCGGCATCCCGGTCATCGACACCTACAACTACCCGCAGCTCGCCGCACCACGCGGAGCTGCGGAGCGCGCCGCGCTTCGCTGACTAGCGCAGCTGGAGCGACATCGCGAGATCGCGGAGCTCCAGCAGCGCTTGCGTGGGAAGTGGCGCGATTCCCTCGTCGGCGTCCCAGAACGCACCGGTGTACCCGCTGATGTGACGACCGGCAACGCGGCGCCCGGCGGCCGCGAACGCGTCGAGGATCGGTGGGACGACCTGCTCGGGGCTGCGCTCCGAGTGGACACCGTCGTCGGTGAAGAACTCGGCCGCGCACTCGTGCGAGAACAGCACGCCGCGGCGGTCGAGGTGGGGGAACACCTTCATGACGTCCTCGCTCGACGACTCGAGATCGACGTCCATCCAGAGGCACATCACCGTCGGCTCGTCGAAGTGGACGAGTGTTTCCGAGAAGAAGCCCTCGTGGAACGTGACGGGCTGGGGCCGGCCGTAGGCGGCGACGTTCCTGCGCACCTCGGGCAACGAACCCGCGAACTCGCCCTCGTTGTAGTAGGTCGAATCCGTCGACGGGAGGCCCGCGAACGAATCGAACACGTGCATCGGGATGCCCAGCTGGTGGCACGCGTCGCTCAGGATCGCGGTACTGAAACCCTTGAAGCAACCGAACTCGAGGAAGGGCCCGGGTATGCCGTGGGCCTGCAGGGTCACGAGGTGGACCGCGATCGCGAAGACTTCGAGCGCCGAGTTCTGGACGCCCGAACGGTCCTTGTCATCGAGGGCGGCCGCCTCGTTCTCGCGCGGGAAGTAGAGCTCGACGAACGCTGCGCGCACCCAGAGCTGGGCGACGAGCGCCAGGTAGCGGTGCAGGACCGGGACGGCTCGCGGACCTCGCTCGAGCAAGAAGTGGAGGTCGGCGACCGCCTCCAGCACGAGCGCGTCGTCCCAGGATCGGCCATCGGCGTACTCGCTCCGGTATCCGGCGAGCAGGTCGATGACATCGGGCGGGAAGGGTCCCGTGGTCGGGTCGCCGTTGGGCGCCGACACGATCGGGATCGGGATCGGCGACGATTGCTCGGCGCCGATGCGCACGGACACGTTCGCCTGGTGTCCGGTGAGCGGGTGGAAGTGTTCAGGGCGGAAGCGGAACTCGAAGCCGCTCTGCTGGGCGCCGTCGTCGCCGAGGGCCCGCGCGACGTCGATGCGGAATCCGCCCAGTTCGGCGCGTCCGACTGCTTCGCCGTCCACGAGGACCGTGACCTGTGGCGTCGAGCCCGGGTCGTAGGCCCACCCGAGGACGCGATCGCTGTTGATCTCGTCGACGGCGAAGCGCAGCACGGTGGGCCAAGGTACCAGGACCGGTCGGCGCAGCCGGGTTTGTGGTGCTGCGCGTGCGCGGTCCTGCCAGAGGCAAGCGGCTACCGTCGAGCCATGCGGAGGTTGCGGGGGACTGGCCGCCGCGCTCGTGTCGAGCCTGATGGCGGGTCATCCACCATCCCGTCGTCGACCGACGGCGCCTGGCAGCGGAGGCATCTGTCCGACGCCGAGCTCGACGCGATGCTGCCGCGCTCGCGGGGAGCGCACGCGGAAGTCTCGTACCGGAGCGAGTTCGAGGGTCTCTGGACCGATCGCGCCGACGTCGAAGCCGTGATCGATCGGCGGTGTCGGGCCGGGCAGCTGACCGACGGTGACCTCGACCTCCTGACCCGATGGCTGCGCGACGGCTACGTGATCCTCGAAGGTGCGGTACCGATCGAGACGTGCGAGGAGGTCAAGGCCGATCTGCGGTCCGCGTTCGAACACGGCGATCCGCGCCTCCACGTGCTCGCACCCGGCGACCACTTCGGTCGTCCACTCGAGCCGGGGACCGACATGCACGGTATGCGGGTGAACGACATCTACGTGCACTACGAGTCCGGTCGTCGAGCGCTCTTCGTCGAACCGGTGCTGCACTTCCTCCGGCTGATCTTCGATGCCTCCCCGTTGTTGTTGCAGAGCCTCTCGTTCGAGGCCGGGAGCGGCCAGGGATACCACCGTGACACGGCGTACGTCGTCGTCGATCCACCGCTTGCACTCGCCGCGAGTTGGCTGGCCCTCGAAGACGTGCGAGCGGGTTCGGGCGAGCTCACGTACTACGAAGGCAGCCACAAGGTCGAAGGCCTGTTGTTCGACGACGCGTACAAGTGCTGGAACCCGGGCCGCGACGGCGTCGCGGCGCACGACGCCTTCATGGCGGAGCTCGTCACACGGAGTGAAGCAGCGGGCATGCCGCGGCAAGACGCTGCTCGCGCACGAGGGCGATGTGCTGATCTGGTCGGCCGATCTCGCTCACGGTGGTGCGCCCGTGCTCGACCCGTCGTCAACCCGGCGGTCCCTCGTCGGGCACTGGTGTCCCGAGTGGGCGGTCCCTCGGTACTTCGACCAGTTCCCCGACCATGCCGCCCGGCGCGCCTACGGCGACGGCTTCTACGCGAGCACGCACTACCCGGTCGATCCGGTCGCCTAGAGGCGTGGAGCGAGTCGACCTGACAGCGTCCGACCCTGCGGATCGATCGCCGGCGATCGCCGGTGTGGTCGCGCCGCGTCGATCGTGGGAAGCGGTCGTCGCATGGTGCATCGTCGGGATCGCGGCGATTGCGGCAGCGTCGCTCCTGCTGCACGTCGGGCGCGGCACCACGTGGTTCTACGACGAGTGGAGCTGGATCCTCACGCGACGCACCGGCTCGCTCGACGACTACCTCGCCAACCACAACGGCCATCTCAACCTGATCCCCGTCGTGGTGTACAAGGCGATGTGGTCAGTGTTCGGCCTCACCGACTACACGGCGTTCCGGGTCCTCGCCGTCGTGGTGCACGTCGGCACCTGTGCCCTGCTGTTCGTGTACCTCCGTCGTCGTGCCCAGATCTGGTTCGCCGTCAGCGCGACGGTCGTCGTGCTCTTCCTCGGGTACGCGTTCCAGGACCTCCTCTGGCCGTTCCAGATCCAGTACCTCGGCGCGGTCGCGTTCGGACTTCTCGCGCTGCTCCTGCTCGACCGCCACGACCGGATCGGAGACGTCGGCGCATCGGTCGCGCTCGCCGCATCAGTGGCGTGCTCCGGTGTCGGCCTTCCGTTCGTGGGCGCAGTGACGATCGAGTTGCTGCTCCGACGGAAGACCTGGACGAAGTTGTGGGTGCCGCTGGCCCCGCTGATGCTGTGGGGTATCTGGTACCTCCAGTACGGCCAGTCGCAGGTGAAGGGATCGAACCTCCACCTGGTACCCGAGAACGCGGCGCAGATGGGCTCCGCGGCGGTCGGCGCCGTCGTCGGGATCGCGATGGACGACGCGCACGTGTTGTTTGCGCTGCTCGCGCTCGTCGTGGTGGTCGTCGTCGCCCTCGAGCGACGGATCTCCCCACGCTTTGCTGCGGTGCTCGCCCTCGCCCTCGGCTACTGGGTCCTCACTGCGCTGAGCCGCGCGCAGTACGACGACCCCGGTGCGAGCCGGTACCTGTACCCGGGCGCCGTGTTCGTGATCCTCGTGCTGGGCGAGCTCGTGCCACGACTTCGCGTGCCGTTCGGACGCGTCGGAGCCGCGATCGCGGTCGTCGTCCTGCTGGCCGTCGTCGCCGTGTCGGTACACGGGAACGTGGAGCAGCTGCGAGACGGTGCCGCGGGACTCCGCGACGCGTCGTCGTACGTGAAGGCGGAATTGCGGGCGGTCGAGCTCGCACGGGACCACGTTGACCCCGGCTTCCGTCCTGATCCGGTGCGTGCGCCACAGATCGAGGCCGCTGGCTACCTGGCCGCGGTCGACGACCTCGGATCGCCTGCCGCGTCGCTCCAGGAGCTCCGGCGGCAGTCACCCGAGATCCGGGCTGCCGCCGATGCGGTGCTCGTGCACGCGATCGACGCCCGGCTGGGGCGCGCTCACTCCGTTGCAAACGAGGGATCCCCGCCGACGGTAACCGAGGTCGTGGGTGGTACCGCCACACCGTCCGGTGCGTGCGTGCAGCTCACCCCGGACACCGGTGCCGACGCGTCCGGGGTGGTGGAGCTCCGCGCCGGTGCACCACTCGTCATCGAGGCCGCCTCTGCCCCGGTGTCGGTGTCGGTGCGGGCGCTCGCCGACGGATTCACCCCGATCGGCGACGTCGCGCCCGGCACCAACCGGACGATGCGTCTGCCCCGAACCGGGGCGGGGCCGTGGTCGATGCAGCTGGCGGCGAAGGGTTCCCTGCGCGTCTGCGACGGCAATTAGTGTGCGCCGGGTGGAGGGCCCGGTCGATGTCTCGTGGTTTCACGACCACTACTACTCGGCCCCGTCGCAGATCGTCGACTTCCTGGCCGGTGATGGCTTGCGGCTCGAAGGCAAGGCGGTCGCGGACATCGGTTGCGGTGACGGCATCATCGACCTCGGGCTGTTCGAGCTCGCGCGCCCGGCGTCCCTCGTCGGATTCGACCTCACCGAGGTCGACGTGCACGACCTGCTCGCACAGGCGCGCGAGCACGGCGTCGCGCAGGATCTGCCGCCCGGACTCGCCTTCGACCGCTCGTTCCCCGACCGGATCCCGGCGCCGGAGTCGGCGTTCGACGTCGTGGTGTCGTGGTCGGCCTTCGAGCACATCGCCGACATCGAAGGCATGGCACGCGAGATCTGTCGCGTGCTCGCGCCGGGCGGTGTCGTGATGATCCAGCTCTATCCGTTCTACCCGTCGGAGCACGGAGACCACGGCTGGCACCGACCGTCCTTCGAGCACCTTCTCACCGGGAAGGACGAGACGCCTGACGACGCGTACCTGAACCGCACCACCCTCGACGACCTGCACCGCAGGCTGCTCGCAGGCGGGCTGCGCATCGGCAAGGTCGAGCTCATCCACCACGCGTTCCACCTCCCCCCGCAGCTGCTGGACCGGCGCCTGAGCGACCTCGCCATCGGTGGAGTGAAGCTCCTGGCGGTGAAGGTGGCGTGAGGGCGGTCCTCGTAGTCTCTCCTGCGTGATCAGGAGCCTCGCCGGCAAGGCACGTCGAGGGGTACGACGCGGCCTGCGGACGCTCACCGGTGATCGCTCACCGGTGGCCGCGCCGCCGGCCGCCCCGGCAGCACCGGTGGTGGACCGGAGCGCCGACCAGTGGTTCTGGGACCACTACGAGTGGGCTCCGCTCGAGCTCCTCGCCTTCCTTGCCGAGGACGACCTCGCGCTCGAAGACCGCGAGGTCGCCGACGTCGGGTGCGGCGACGGCATCATCGACCTGGGCCTGACCCACCACGGACGGCCTCGCCGCCTGGTCGGCTTCGACGTGAACCCCGTGCGCGAGGACCTGCTGTTGGAGCGCGCGCAGGCGGCGATGGTCGCCGAGTCGCTGCCGCCCGCGCTGGAGTTCGCGGTCTCCGACTCGGCCGAACTGCCGGCGCGGGACGACTCCTTCGACGTCGTGGTGACGTGGTCGGCGTTCGAGCACATCGGTGATCCTGCGAGCGTGCTGTCGGAGATCCGACGAGTGCTGCGGCCCGACGGCGTGCTGTTCCTGCAGCTCTGGCCGTTCTACAACTCGCAGCACGGGTCGCACCTGAACGAGTGGTACCCCGACGGTTTCGTGCAGTTCCAACACGACGCCGAGGCGATCGAGGCTGACGTGCTCGCACGCGCCGAGGACGAAGGCTGGGCCCGCTACATGCTGGACGAGTACCGGACGCTCAACGAGATCACCGTCGACGAGCTGGGCCGTGCGGTGACGGAAGCCGGGTTCCGGATCACGAAGCTGCAATTGCTCACCGAGCGCGTGCAGCTCCCGCCCGAGGTGCACGGTACAGACCTGTCGAAGCTGGGTGTCTCCGGAGTGATGCTGCTCGCGCGCTGACGCAGGCCGGCACGCTCAGGGCGTGCCGCTCGCGTCCGGAAGCTTCAAGAGGTAGACGGATGACGTGCCGCTCTGCAGCCACTGCGAGTACGGGAGCTCCCGTACCACTTCGTATCCCGGCGCGGGTGAGCCCGCGACCATGTACTGCGCACTGGTGCGGTCGTCGGCCTGGACCCACCAGTACGCGGTGGCACCCGGGAACAGCGCGACCTCCTTCCCGTGCCCGGCGAGCTGATAGCGCGTCCAGCCGGCACCGCCGTCGAGCTTCGTGTCGGGCACACCGATGGAGTTCGCGTAGTGGTCGAGCTCCCAGATGGCGCTGTGGAACTCGAGGTTGTCGCGCGTCGCCACGACGGAGAACACGCTCATGGCGACCACGACGGCGGCGACGCCGAACTTCCAGACGCGCAGGTCGCGGCACGCCCAGAGCGCGAGCGCGATCCCGAACGGCAGGAGCGGCAGGAGATAGCGGTCGAGGGAGATCACCTTGACGAAGACGACCGACGGCGCCACGGCACCGGCTGCCATCGCCACGATGATCACCACGAGCAACGCGGCCTCGGGTCGACGGGTCGCGGCCCGGTCGAACAGAGAGCGGCACACGACGAGGCCGACCACGACCGCAGCGACGAACGCGGTCCAGGAGAGCACGTCGGCCATCCAGGGCTGCACGATCGCCCCCCGGGTGCCCACGATCCCGTCGGGCCCGAGACCGTTGGTCGAGAACCAGCTCGGCACGTAGGGCATGCGCCGGTCGCTGGTCTGGAAGAACGCGAAGCCGACCGCGAGGACCAGCGCGAGCGCACCGAACGCGATCCAGGCACCTCGGGTCATGCCGCGCACGATCCTGCGCAACGAGACCGTGACGCCCACCGCCACCGGCACGAGGAACAGGCCCAGGTACATCAGCTCCACGAACGTGAGCCGGCCGATCAGGAGGCCGAGGTCGTGGGCGCCGAGGTCGAGGAACTGCTGCGTGAACCCCGCCTGGTCGCTCGGGACGCCGTTGAAGGCGCGGAGCCAGAACTGGTGTCCCAGCACCACCGCGGCCGGGATCGCGGCGACACGCGCGAGCTCGAGCCTCCCGGCACGATCCAGCCGCACGCGGCGGGCCAGGAACATCCAGGCGACCACCGCCGCGGGCAGCAGCGCGCCCTGCGGCCGTGAGAGGTAGGCGACTCCCGCGAGGGCGCCTGCGGCCCACGTCCAACCGGCACGATGGGGCGCGCGCAACCCGCGGAGGTAGGCGTACGTGGCGATCACGAGCAGCGCGATGAGGTGCGGGTCGGTCATGAACGAGTAGCTCAGGACGAAGAACACCGGGTTGAACAGGAGCAGCGCGGCGCCGCACGCGCTCCCGTTGCGACCCACCCCGAGCTCGCGGCAGACCCCGTACATGGCGAGCCCGCCGAGCAGGCTGAGGACCAGCGTCGACAGGCGGAACACCCAGAGGTGCGTGCCGAGCAGGGCGCCGAAGGTGCCGCCCCACACGATCTCGAAGACCGCGTTCGCCGCCGTCTCGTTCGGCACGTGCACCACGAGGTGGTGGGCGAACTCCTGCGCCTGGCGGATGTAGATGAAGTCGTCGTACATCACCAGGTTCGCCCGGGTCGGCAGCACGACGGCGGCACCGACGTAGGCGGTGGTGACGAGGGAGATCGCCCAGTGGAGCCGCAGGAACGCGCCGAGGGTCGAGGAGGCGAACCCCGGCGTGGGGCGGGTGCGCCGCTCGCGGCGGGTGAGCGGCGCCGTGGCGGTCATCGGGCGGACTGGTGGGGGTCGTCCACGAGACGGACATGGTAGGTGCCGTTCGTGACGGTTCCGGGGTCGCCCACGCTCACGGTCTCGAGGCGGTGACGGACGTACACTCGGCTCGCCATGGGGCCCGATCGATGCTCGTCGCCGTCAGAGGGACCCACCGACACGGCCGATGCCGAGTACGCGGCTCGGCTCGCGTCCCTGCAACAGGTGTGGTGGAAGCGCATCCTCCCGGTGCAGGCGCCGTACCGCTGGAACCTCCGTCGCCTCGATCTCGGGTTCACGCTCGAGATCGGGTGCGGGATCGGGCGCAACCTGGAGCACCTCGACGGCAACGGGATCGGGATCGACCACAACGAAGCGGCGGTCCGCATCGCGCGCGGGCGGGTACCGCGCGTACACGTCGTCCGAGTTCGACGCCTCGCCGTACTCGAAGCCGGCGTCGTTCGACAGCCTGCTCTGCTCCCACGTGCTGGAGCACATGCCACGACCCGAGGCGGTCGCGCTCCTGGAGCAGTACCTCCCGCTGGTGCGCACGGGAGGGAAGGTCGTGCTGATCGTGCCGCAGGAGCGCGGGTTCGCGTCCGACGCGAGCCACGTGGAGTTCCTCGACGGTCCCGCGTTGCACGAGATCGCCGACGAGCTCGACCTGTCGGTCCAACGCGCGTACTCGTTCCCGTTCCCACGGTCGTTCGGCCGGGCGTTCGTCTACAACGAGTGCGTCCTGGTGGCGAGCACGTGACGGTTGGTGACCATGCGGCCGCCCGTGCGACGGTGACGGCCCGAACCCCTGGACACACGGGAGAACACGTGAGTGAGCCCATCCGCCTCGATCTCGGCTGTGGCAACGCCAAACGGCCGGGGTTCATCGGGCTCGACCAGCACCCCGCGGAGCAGGTCGACCACGTGCTCGATCTCACCCACGACCCCTATCCGTTCGACGACGACTCCGTCGACGAGATCTTCTCCGCGCACTTCCTCGAGCACATCGAGGAGCCGAACCACGTCTTCGGCGAGATCGGGCGCGTGTGCAAGGACGGCGCCCGCATCCAGTTCTGGACCCCGTACGCCTGGACGAACGAGGCGTTCCTCTACGGCCACCTGCACGGCATCACCGAGGAGATGTGGACGCACCTCGGGGTGACGCACCGCGACCTGTACTCCGCGATGCTCCGTGGTCACTGGCTCCTGCGTCGCTTCGTCTTCGTCATCCAACCCGCCACCATCGCCGACCTCGAACGGCGGGGGGTCGACCTCGACTTCGCGGTCCGCTACCTGAAGGGCGTCGTGCACGAGTTCGGGGTGGAGGCGGAGTTCCGTCGCGACCTCGCGACGCCCGTCGCCTTCCCCGAGTGGGTCTACGCGACCGAGCGCTTCGGTACGCGGCACGCGCTCACGAGCCAGAGCGCCGCGCTGCCGATCCGGTCGGTCTGGCGGCGGGGGACGACCAAGGTCACGAACACGGTGAAGCGCGCCCTCGGGCGCTGACTCAGCCCTCGGCCAGCCCGCACAGGCGCGTGGTGCCGTCGGCGGGAACGCCGACGCGCAGCCAGAGCTTCGTCGCCGAGGAGCTCACCTGCTGCGGCACCCCGCCCTCCGCCCCCCACGTCCGAGCCAGGCCGAGCACCGCCGGGTCCCGGTTCGGCGGCTGGAGCTGGGCGGTCAGTGCTCCCGTTCGACTCGTCGTCAGGCGAACGGTGCCCGGGTGGTCGAACGACAGCACGACCGCGGGGCGGTCGGAACCGGGGGTCACGACGACGCAGCCGGCGCGGCCCGGTGAGACCTTCCCGCCCTCGGCGAACTCGATCGTCGCCTGGCCCGACGCCGACGCCGGAGCCACGTCGCCGACCGCGACCTGGAGGAACGTCGCGGCGGTCAGGCGGTCCTGTTCGCTCACCGCGACGTTGCCTGGCAACTGGTCGCGGTCGGAGAGCGATCGCAACCTGGCGATCGTGAGATCGGGATCGAACTCGGGGACCGGTTGGTCGGCGAGGAACGTCGCGTTCGAGCGGACGAGGTCGGCGGCGGCGAGGATGCGGTGCTTGTTCTCCTGGCTGAACGGTGCGCGTATCCGAGCCGCGTCGTTGAGGTCGGTGAACCCGACGAGGCACAGCACCGCGGTCGTGGCCACCACGAGCACGGTCCGCAACGGTGTGCGCGCCACCAACACGGTGGCGGCGAGCGCAGCCGCCGGAAGGAGGAGCGCCAGCACCGCGTACGAGTACCGGGGCGCGCCGGCCGCGTCGATGCCGAGCCCGGATCGGCGGATGTCGATCAGGAACAGGAACAACGGCGCGCCGACGAACGTCGCGAGCACGAGCGGCCACGGCTCGCGCGTCGGGGACCGCTTCCAGACCAACCAGATGGTCAGCAGGACGAGCAGCACGGGACCGCTCCCCACCAGGCCCGTGACCGTGTCGACGGCCGCGACGAGCCCGTGCCACACGAACTCCGGCGCCTTCTGCAACGCCACCCGGAGGGGCTCCTGCTGGATCGCGTCCGCGAACCGGCCCCAGCCCAGGTACCACACCAGGTAGACGACACCCGGCGCGATCAGGGTGAGCACGGCCGGCTTCCACCCGCGTCGCAGGAAGATCACGACGCCGACGACGAGCGCCATCGTGAGGCTGACGCCGGAGAACGGGAGTGAGAGGACCAGCACCGCGCTGACCCACACGTCGCGGCGCTGGAACGGGCCGCGTTCGGGCACGAGCAGCAGCGCGACCAGGCCGAGCGCGATGGGAGCGACGAACGTGATCTGGAACGCGTTGACGAGGTCCTCCCAGCCCGCGCCCAGCACCATGAAGACCGCGGCCGCGCCCGTGGCGACGCGCCAGTCGACGCCACACCGGAGCATGAGTCGCCACAAGAGGTGGGCGACGATCAGGTGGGCGACGACGAGCACGACGAGGTACGGCAGGTAGGTGCGGACGCCGAACACCGAGAAGAGCGCCCGGTAGACGAGCACGGGAAAGGTGACCCAGTGCTCGTTGTGCGGATCCAGCAGGCCGAGGTCGTGGTGCCCGAGGACGCCCCGGCGCAACAGGAAGTCCCACTCGTCACCGCTGAACCACTGGTGGCGGTCGATCCAGAGCAGCAGCGGGAACGCGATCACGAGCGAGATCCCGTGCAGCACGCCGGCTCGCTGCCGTTCGGGCCGGTCGCTCCAGTAGCGGACGGCGCCGCGTGGGCCGGTGCGGGCGACGGGGTCCGTCGACGGCTCCGACGCGGAGGTCAGGTCGGTGACCATCGTGACGAGTCAGGCATCCGACGGCAGGCTATTCCGACTGCTCGACCGGCTCCCGGACGGTGCCCGGCGCGGTCGTCAGGAGCGGGTGGAGTCCTCGGGGGCGCGGCCGATCACGAGGAACTGCTTGCCCAGGACGCGCCACGCGAGCGGGAGCTGCAGGTAGGCGCGGGTGAGCGCCGGCCACGCCGGCAGCCGACCGGTGAACGAGTACGGCAGGAACCGCGGGTGCACCGAGTCGACCTCGAACCCCGCCGCTGCCAGGTGCTCGAGCACGGTGACGTGCGTGAGCGGGAGCACGTGGTCGGCGAAGTCGAAGTACTGCTTCCACGTGTACTTGAAGTTCGGACCCATGACGACGATGCGTCCGCCGGGCGCGATCGTGCGTCGCATCTGCGCGAGGAAGTCGGCGATGTCGTCCGGCTTCGCGAGGTGCTCGAGGAAGTTCGAGACGAAGATCCCCTCGAAGTACGCGGGGGGGAGGTCGACGTCGTGGATGTCGGCGAAGATCGCCTTGACCATCGGGTCGCGGTGGTGCTCCGGGAACTCGACCGCGTCGACCAGCCACCGTTCCGGTGCCGGGACGGCGTTGATGAACTCGCCCCAACCCGCCGCCGGATCGAGGACCCGCTGCGGTCGGCCCATGAGCTCGTAGACGAACGGAGCGATCTCGTTCCACACCGCCACGCGAGCGTCGCGGTACACGCGACGGTGCCGGAACTCGTAGAGCCGTTCGTAGTCGATGCCGCGTCCTCGCGGACGGTCGGGCGCTTCGGGCATGAGGGCGTCAACTCCCACGATGGCGGCCGGCGACAGCGCGAAGGCGGATGCTACCCGGAGGCTCCGCCGGGCCGGGGAACCCCGCTGCCGTCTCGTCCGGCGCCGTCCGGTTGCCGGTCCCCGACAGGGGGCTCCGGTACCATTCGGGCTTCACCGGCGAAGGGATCCTGGGAACACGATGAGCGGCTCGTACGACGTGGCGATCGTCGGTGGCTGCGGGCACGTCGGGCTCCCGCTCGGGCCTCGCGTTCGCGAGCCGGGGCCTCGACGTGGTGCTCTACGACCTCAACGAGGAGTCGGTCGCGGCGGTCAACGCGGGCCGAGATGCCGTTCGACGAGCCGGGTGCACCCGACGTGCTGGCCGCGCGTCGTCGCGCGACGGGAACCTGTCCGCGTCCACCGACCCCTCGGTGATCGCGAGTGTCGAGCACGTGGTCGTGGTCATCGGCACGCCCGATCGACGAGCACCTCAACCCCAACCTCAACGCGGTGCCCGCGGCGATCGCCGAGTTCGCGTCCTCGCTTGCACGACGGGCAGCTGCTCGTGCTCCGGAGCACCGTGTACCCGGGCGTCACCGCGCTGGTCGAGCGGCTCGTCGCCGAGCTCGGCCTCGACGTCGACGTGGCGTTCTGCCCCGAGCGGATCGCCGAGGGCAAGGCGATGGTCGAGCTCTTCGAGCTCCCGCAGATCGTCGCGTCCCGCTCGCCGCGCGCACTCGAACGGGCCGGGAAGCTCTTCGGCAACCTGGCCAACGAGATCGTCGAGCTGGAGCCCGAGGAGGCCGAGCTCGCGAAGCTGTTCACCAACACGTGGCGGTACATCAAGTTCGCGGCCTCGAACCAGCTCTACATGATGGCCAACGACTTCGGCCTCGACTACGAGCGCATCCGGTCCGCGCTGTCGTACAACTACCCGCGCGCCGCCGACCTGCCGCGTGCCGGGTTCGCGGCCGGGCCGTGCCTCTTCAAGGACACGATGCAGCTCGCCGCGTTCAACAACAACAACTTCCACCTCGGCCAGGCGAGCGTGTCGATCAACGAGGGTCTCCCGCTCTACGTCGTCGCCCGGTTGGAGCAGCGCTACGACCTCTCGACGATGTGCGTGGGCGTGCTCGGGATGTCGTTCAAGGCGGAATCCGACGACATCCGCTCGAGCCTGAGCTACAAGCTCAAGCGCATCCTGAAGTTCAAGTCGCGCTCGGTGCTCACCCACGATCCCTACGTCACGAGCGATCCCGACCTCGTCGATCTGGACGACCGTGCTGCGCGACGCCGATCTCCTCGTGATCGGCACGCCGCACGCGGAGTACCGCGACCTCGAGGTGTCGGTGCCGGTCGTCGACATCTGGAACCTGCGTGAGGGTGGAGTGCAGGTGTGAGCGAGCCCGACGTCGCCCCGGGTCTCGGTGGTGATCCCGGTCTACAACGAAGGCGAGGCGATCAGTCGGTTGCCTCGACCGGATCCTCGCCGGAGTGACCCTCCCGTGCGAGGTGCTGGTCGTCTACGACGACGACGCCGACTCGACCGTGGAACCGCTGCGCAAGTACGCCGAGGCCGACCCCCGCATCGTGCCCACGCTCAACGAGTACGGGCGGGGCCCGGCGCGCGCGATCCGCTACGGCATCGACCACGTGCAACGCCCCGGTGGTGGTGGTCACCATGGCCGACGGCAGCGACGACGCCGAGCAGATCGACGAGCTCTGCAAGCTGGTCGAGCGCGGGCGTCGTGGTGGCCGCGGCCTCGCGCTACATGAGCGGTGGGCAGCAGATCGGCGGCCCGATGATCAAGAGCCAGCTCTCGCGGCTGGCCGGCCTCTCGTTGTACTGGTTCGCGCACGTCGGGACGCGCGACGCGACCAACTCGTTCAAGGCGTACTCCGTCGAGTTCGTGCGCGACGTCGACATCGACTCCGACACCGGCTTCGAGATCGGCATCGAGCTGGTCGCCAAGGCGCGCCGGCTGCGCCAACCGGTCGCCGAGATCCCCACCATCTGGCTCGAACGCGCGCAGGGCACGTCGAACTTCAAGGTCGCGAAGTGGATCCCCCGGTACCTCAAGTGGTACCGCTTCTCCTTCGGCCCCAAGCTGTCGCTCGACGCAGTGAATGCGGCAGGAAAGGAACTGCGGTCATGAGCAACACCACGCCCCCCGAGGGCTCCGCCGAGCGGAGGGTGCTCGTCAGCGGATCCTCCGGCTTCATCGGGGGCTACCTCGTCGAGGACCTCCTCGGACGCGGCTACACGGTGGTCGGCGTCGACAACCACTCCAAGTACGGACGGGTGGAGAAGTCGTACGACGACGACCCCGGGTACACCCTCGTCGAGGGGGACTGCCGCGACGTCGAGCTCATGACCAAGCTCCTGATGGACTGCGACCACTTCATCGCCGGTGCGGCGTTGATCGGTGGCATCTCCTACTTCCACACCTTCGCCTACGACCTGCTCGCGACCAACGAGCGGATCATGGCGTCGTCGTGCGACGCCGCCATCGCCGCGCACCGCGACGGCCGGCTGCAGAAGGTCACGTACATGAGCTCGTCGATGGTGTTCGAGTCGACCGACTCGTGGCCGTCGTACGAGGGGCAGGAGCGCGAGGTCCCGCCGCCGATCTCGTCGTACGGCTTCCAGAAGCTCGCGGTCGAGTACTACGCGCGCGCCGCGCACACGCAGTACGACCTCCCGTACACGATCGTGCGGCCCTTCAACTGCGTGGGCACCGGCGAGATGCGGGCCAAGACCGAGATCGAGATCGAGAGCGGCAACGTCAAGTTGGCGATGAGCCACGTGGTGCCCGACCTCATCCAGAAGATCGCCAAGGGCCAGGATCCGCTGCACATCCTCGGTGGCGGTGAGCAGGTGCGCCACTACACGTATGGCGGCGACCTCGCGCGAGGGATCGTCGACGCGATGGAGCACCCCGACGCGCTCAACGAGGACTTCAACCTCTCCACCGCCGAGTCCACGACCGTGCTCGAGCTGGCCGAGAACATCTGGAAGCGCATCAACGGTGACCGGCCGTTCAACTACGTCAGCGACACGCCGTTCGACCACGACGTGCAGAAGCGCGTCCCGTCGGTCGAGAAGTCGCGCGCCGTGCTCGGGTTCGAGGCCACCACGTCGCTCGACGACATGCTCGACATCGTCGTGCCCTGGGTGCTCGAGGCGATGGAGCAGGGCCTGATCTAGGCGGGCCTGATCTAGGCGGGCCTGATCTCGGCGGTCGAGCGGGAGCGCTGCACCCACGAGGGCAGGCCGCTGCCGAGGAGGAAGACCGACCGGCGGATGACCGCGAGCACGGTCGTCTTCACCAGGCCCATCGTCAGCTCGGCCTGGGACACCTCGTCGGGGTGGTCCGACCGGATCTCGCGCAGGAGGCTCCGGACCTCGTGCGCCTGGCGGCGCGCCAGCTGCGAGCTCCACGACGAGCGCGACACCCTGAAGGTGCACAACGACTCCGGGACGTAGCTGAGCGAACCGTGGCCGAGCATGCGGATCCAGGTGTCGACGTCGATCATGTACGTGTGATCGGCCGAGAAGCCGCCGACGGCCTGGAAGGTGTCGAGCGTGAACAGGGTCGCCGACGGCTCCCCGATGATGTTGGCGCCGGCGCGCACGATCGATCGCAGCGTGGTGAGGCCGTCGACCACGCCGCTGGCGCCGTGCCAGCCGCGTCCGCGGAACAGCACGTGGTCGTCGTCGTCGACGATGTCGCGCTTGCACGACACGAGCACGACGCCCTGTTCGGCCCCGCGGGTGATGGCGTCGACCTGCACTCGCAGGCAGTCGGGATAGAGGACGTCGTCCTGGCACAGCAGCTTGACGAATCGCCCGTTGGCCTCGGCCACGGCGCGGTTCCAGTTGGCCGCGGCACCCGTGCGGTCCTGTGCCGGGAGGACCCGGATGCGCGGGTCGTCGAACTCGGCCACGAGGTCGAGCGTCCCGTCGGTGGAGCCGTCGTCGCTGATGATCACCTCGAAGTCGGCGTAGGTCTGGCGCAGCGCGGACCGCAGCGTGCGCTCGAGGTACTGGGCGGCGTTGTACGTGGGAATGCACACCGACACCGTCGGAGTCGTCATGGCTCGCTCCCCGCGTCGTCGCCCTCTGCTGCGTGGATCACGGCAAGCTAGTGCGCGGTGTCCGGGGGACCGGGGTCCCCAGGCGTGCGAGCGTGTGCTCGTAGACCCGCTTGATGCCGACGGGCAGGGTGGTAGGGCTGGGTCCGGCGATCTCCTGCCGATGCACCGAGGCGATGCGGAGATCCCGCACCTGGAAGCGCGACGCGGAGTCGGATCCGAGCGCGACGAGGACCCGTCGGTGCGCGACCTGCTGCACGATGCGCAGCACCGAGCTCATCGGAACCGCGCGCTCCGACGCGATGTTCCGCACGACGAGGCCGGCCGGTTGCTGCGCTCCGACGCGCTCCACGTGGGCCCGGATCCACGCCGCGGCGTCGTCCACGTAGAGGTAGTCGCGGATCGTGTCCATCGGCACGTACAGGTTCAACGGTCGCCGTGACGCGGCGGCCAGGCAGAGCTGTCCGATGAGGCCCTGGGGCTTCTCCAGCTTCTGGCCCGGCCCGAAGAGGTTCGACAGGCGTCCGACCACCACCGGGACGACGCCGCGAGCGCATCCTCCACGGCCACCTCTTGTCGGAGCTTCGTCCTGCCGTAGGGGCTCACCGGCACCGGCACCGTGTGCTCGGTGAACGGGGGACCCTTGGCGCCGGCGTAGACGCCACCCGCGGAGGAGGCGAGGAAGAACACGCCGCGTCCTGCGGGGTGCACGTCGCGGAACGTCCGGACGAAGCGCTGGAAGGTCACGAACTGGTCGTTCGAGCTCCGACGGCGCTCGTCGCCACCACGCCGCTGCCCGCAGCCCAGAGCAGGGCCCACTCGCCGTCGCCGGCCTGCGCCGCGAACCGTGCGGCATCCGATCGGAGCGTCGCACTCGCGACGTCGTGGTCGGCCCAGGGCACCGCTGACGCGGCGAACCGCTCGGGGAACCGGCGCGCCAACGCGCCGCCGAGCAGCCCTCCTGCGCCGACGATCCAGGTGAGCACCGTCGGTCAGGACGGTTCGTCGTCGAAGATGTCGGCCGGGTCCTGCACGATCACGTACAGCGGTTTCCCCATCGACACGCTCGACGACGCCGCGATGTACTCGGCGATGATCCCCAGCGCGAACAGGATGGCGCCACCGACGACGAGCACCGCGACGAACACCGACGTCCAACCCTCGACCGGGATGTCGCCGAGGATCCGGCGGACCACGCTGAAGATCGAGACGAACACGCCGATGCACGCGAACACGATCCCCATGAGCGAGACGATGCGCAGCGGGCGCGTGCCCGAGGACACCACGAGCCGCCGGAAGTGAGACGCCAGCCGGCGAGCCGAGTACGCGCTCGCCGGCCGCCCCTCGGACCGCATCGGCACGTCGCAGAGCGCGGTGTGCGCGATCACCCAGGACAGTGCGACGTCGAGGTAGACCTCGGG
This sequence comes from uncultured Actinomycetes bacterium, assembly GCA_963755855.1. Taxonomy (GTDB): domain Bacteria; phylum Actinomycetota; class Acidimicrobiia; order IMCC26256; family DASPTH01; genus DASUAS01. The sequence goes on from CAVWLR010000002.1 coordinate 317,105, forward strand.
TCCCGCGTACGCGGCGACGCTGCGGCCCGCTTCGCCGGACACGAGGCGGATAGCTGTGGAACGCGTTCATGTCGCCCGAGGTCAGGACGTGCACGAAGATCCACTTCGTCGCGCGAGGCGGTGTTGCGCAGGAAGCCATGTGGTGGCGGCGTCGTCGGGGACGCATAGACGAGCTGCGCGCGCTCTGCGTACGCGACGTCGAGCATCTGCCCGATGTACGCCGGATCGTGTTGCCCGTCCTCGTCCATCGTGACGATCCAGTCGCCACCCGAGGAGGTCATGCCCGCGACCGTCGCGGCGTGTTGCCCGAAGTTCCGCGACAGCCAGATGGGGCGCACCCACGAGTCGGATCGGGACAGCTCGCGGATGACGCGGTCGCTCCCGTCGGCCCCGCGGTCCCAGACGAGCAGCACCTCGTCCACCCGGTACTCGCGGCCGTTGGGCGTGCGCTGGATCGATCGCAGCCCCCGCAGCTCGGCAACGAGGTCGGGCAGGGTCGCGGCGCCGTTGTACACGGGGATCACGACGCTCACCGAGAGCGGGGCACGAGGCGCGTGCACCTCTGCGGCCATGTCACCGCCCTCCTCGTCGGGCTCCACGGGCGAAGGTTCCACTATGCCCTGCTCCTCCGTCCGTCGCGAGCCGCATCGCCTCGATGCGCACGACGAGCCGAGGGGACGCCCCGGGCGTACGCACCCCACGACCGCAGCCGCCGCCAGACGAGGTCGGGCCGCGCCGCCTGGTGGCGCAGGAGCGGTGCGAGCACGTCGCGACGCGCGTACGACGCGGTCACGAGCAACGATCGCGCCGACGCGGCGGCGGTGGCGGTGACGGATCCGTGGCGGGCGAGCACGAGGAGCCGGTTGCGCTCGTCGTAGTACTGCTTCAACGCCGAACCGCGTCGGGTGCTCGCCGCGTGCACGTGGTGCACGACCGACCCGGGCACGTACCGGTAGCGCCAGCCGCGTGCCGCGCCTCGCAGCGCGAGCTCGACGTCCTCGTAGTACACGAAGAGGCCTTCGTCGAAGGGCCCGACGTCGTCGAGGTACGCGCGACGCAGCAGGACGGCGGCGCCGCACCACGCGTCGACGTCGACCGGGTCGTCGTACCGGCCGTCGTCGGGCTCCAGGTAGCCGCGGTCGGTGGCGAACCCGTCGTCGAGCAGCTCGGTGCCCACGTTGTTCACGATCGCGAACGGTGTCCCGGCGATCGTCACGTCGCACCACCGGGGGGTCGCATCGACGTGGTGCTCGGAGACGTCGCCGCCGGCCCGGAGTGCGACCGTGCGCGGGCCGTCGGAGGAGAGCAGGAGGGATGCGGACGCTGCTGCGCTCCCGCCCGGCGCCGGAAGTCGGAGGTGGGCGAGCGGGCCGGTCCACTCGCCCCCCGTGGCGGCATCGGCTTCGAGGCCCCACGTGCCGTCGACCAGCTGCACGCGCGACCACACGTCGACGTCGTCGACGCGCGCCCCGGCCACGAACGCGCCCAGGTCGCGACGATCGCCCCATCCGTGCTGCGCGGTGTCGCTGCGCAGCTCGACGTCGACGAAGTGGCCGGCGAACAGGATCTTCGGGCAGGCGGCGCCGACGGCCGGATCGGCGTCGAGGGCGTCGACGAGCGGGCGCAACCAGCCGGGGTCCACCGTCGCGTCGTTGTTGACCAGCGCCACGAAGTCGACGTCCCCGAGCGCGGTGATCCCCGCATTGCACCCCGCTCCGAACCCCTCGTTCGTCGGGAGCTCGAGCACCTGCACGACCGGGAGCTCGCGCCGCACGCGCTCGGCGACACCGTCGCTCGACGCGTTGTCGACCAGCACGACGCGCAGGTGGGCGGCCGGCCAGTCGCTGCGCACCACGCTGTGGAGGCACTCGAGGGTGAGCGCGCCGCCGTTGTAGTTGACGGCGATGACGCCGATCGTCGGGACGCCCACGGTTCAGGAACCCTGCTTGAGCGGTTCCCACCACCAGCGGTTGTCGCGGTACCAGCGCACGGTCTCGTCGAGCGCCTCGTCGAGGGTGCGCTGCCGCTTCCACCCGAGCGCGCTCACCTTGGCGATGTCGACCGAGTACCGGCGGTCGTGGCCGAGCCGGTCGGCGACGTACTCCACCGAGCTCTCGTCCTTGCCGAGCGCGGCGAGCAGCTTGTCGACGAGCACCCGGTTGGGCGTCTCGTTGCCGGCGCCGATGTTGTAGATCTCGCCCGGAGCTCCCGCGTCGAGCACGAGCTGCACGCCCGCGCAGTGGTCGTCGACGAAGATCCAGTCGCGCTCGTTGAGGCCGTCGCCGTAGAGCGGGATCGTGCCGCCGTCGAGCAGGTTGGTGGTGAAGAGCGGGATCGCCTTCTCGGGGAACTGGTAGGGCCCGAAGTTGTTGGTGCAGCGGGTCACCGTCACCGGCAGGCCGTAGGTGTGGTGGTACGAGAGCGCGATCAGGTCGGAGCCCGCCTTCGACGCCGAGTACGGCGATCGGGGCTCGAGCGGGTCGGTCTCCTTCGACGAGCCGACCTCGACCGAGCCGTAGACCTCGTCGGTGCCGATGTGCACGACCCGCTCGATCTCGAGCCGGCGCGCGGTGTCCATCACCACGTTGGTGCCGAAGCAGTTGGTGTGGACGAAGTCGTCGGGACCGAGCGATCGACCGGTCGACGTGGCTCTCGGCGGCGAAGTGCACGACCGCGTCGTGGCCGCGCATCGCGTCCTCGAGCGTCCCCGGATCGCAGATGTTGCCCTGCACGAACGAGGAGCGTGGGTCGTCGTCGACGTCGCGCAGCGTCGCTGAGGTTGCCGGCGTAGGTGAGCGCGTCGTACACGGTCACCGAGTCGTCGGTGGTCGCCAGCACGTGGCGCACGTAGTTCGAGCCGATGAAGCCGGCGCCGCCGGTGACGAGGATCTTGCGACTCATCGCCGCCTCACGTGCGCATGGGCCAGTAGGGACGACGGCCCGCCGGCAGGTCGGCGCGGGCCGGGTTCGCCTGGTCGCGCCTCGACAGGGTGGGCTCGGTGACGCCCCAGTCGGCGGCGATCGCGGGGTCGTCCCACGCCACGCCGAGCTCGTCGGCCGGGTTGTAGTAGCCGTCGACGAGGTACGTGATCGTCATGTCGGTCAGCGCGGCGAAGCCGTGGGCGACGCCGGGCGGGATGAACACGCCGCGGTGGTCGAACGTGCCGTCGGGCCGCTCGCCGAGGTCGATGGTCTGCGTGGCGCCGTCGGTGGGGCCGCCCTCGCGCAGGTCGTGGAGCACCACCCGTGCGCTGCCCATCGGCACGTACCAGTAGTCGGCCTGGTGCAGGTGGTAGTGCAGGCCCGACGATCGCGCCGGCCTGGCGGTCGCCGCGGTTGCCCTGGATCATCTCGCGGCCGCTGCGGGAACCACTCCCGCCGGTAGGTCTCGATGAAGATGCCGCGCTCGTCGCCGTGGATCGTCGGGCTCGACGACGTAGACGCCGGCGATGACGTCGGACTCGGTGATCGTCCGGCCATCAGTGCTGATCCTCCACTGCGAGCTCGACCCGGGAGTGGTCGCCGAGCATGAGGCGGGTCGCCACGGGCGTCGCGCCCGAGCGGATGACCTCGACGTGGCGGCCGATGAGCGAGTCGGCGAGGCGGGGCACGCCGACGATCCGGCTGTCCTCGAGCACCACCGAGTGCTCGATCTCGGAGTCGACGATCTCGCAGCCGGCGGCGACCGAGGTGAACGGGCCGATGTAGCTGTTCGACGACGCGGGTGCCGGCGCCGATGATCGCCGGGCCGCGGACGCGTCGAGTTCACGATCTCGGCGCCCGGCCTCGATGACCACGCGGCCCTCGACGCGCGAGTCGTCGTCGACGGTGCCGTCGAAGCGCGGCTTCGAGCGTCTCGAGCACGAGGCGGTTGCACTCGAGCAGCGGATCCTTCTTGCCGGTGTCGATCCACCAGCCCTGCAGGATCTCGTGGCGCACGCGGTGGCCGTGGTCGATCAGCCACTGGATGGCGTCGGTGATCTCGAGCTCGCCGCGCGCCGACGGCTCGATCGACGCGCACCGCGGCGTGGATCTGCGGATCGAAGAGGTACACGCCGACGAGCGCGAGGTCCGACGGCGGGTCCTGCGGCTTCTCGACGAGCCGCACGACCTCGCCGTCGGCGTCGAGCACCGCCACGCCCGAACTGGCGGGGGTCGTCGACGTGGGCGAGGAGGATCTGCGACGACAGCACGCGGCCCTCGTCGTCGGGGAGCCGCCCTCGCTCCGCCTCGAACGCGTCGACGAACTCCTTGAGGCCCTGCTGGAGCATGTTGTCGCCGAGGTACATCACGAAGTCGTCGTCGCCGAGGAAGTCGCGGGCGATGAGCACGCAGTGGGCGAGGCCGAGCGGGGCGTCCTGGGGGATGTAGGTGACCTCGGCGCCCCAGCGGGAGCCGTCGCCCGACCGCGGCCATGATCTCGTCGGCGGTGTCGCCGACGATGATGCCGATCTCCTTGATCCCGGCCTCGACCATGTCCTCGATCCCGTAGAAGAGGATCGGCTTGTTGGCCACCGGCACGAGCTGCTTGGCGCTCGTGTGGGTGATCGGCCGCAGCCGGGTGCCGGCGCCGCCGGAGAGGATCAGACCCTTCATCGACCGAGATCGTAGGCGGCACCATCCTGACCTGCGTCCTCGTGACCACGCTCCGTCGCCGGGCGCCGCTACCGTCGACCCTCGATGTTCACTCACGCGGCGCCCCGGCGCCTCCTCTGCGCTGCCGTGGGGGTGCTGGCCACGCTCGGTGTCGTCTCCGCCACCGGCATCCCGGCGGCGGTCGCCCAGTCCACCCCCACGTCGACGAGCACCTCGAAGAGCCCGTCGACGAGCACCTCGACGACCGCGGAGAAGCCGGCGCCCACCCCCAAGCAGTGGGACCCTCGGATCAAGCCCATCGCCGACGAGGTGGCCAAGCTCCGCAAGCTCGACTTCGAGCACCCGGTGGCGGCCGAGTTCCTCGACGACGCCGCCTTCGAGAAGAAGGTCTCGGTCGACAAGGGCAAGCTCAGCAAGCAGGACAAGGAAGACATCGCGCGGTCGCAGGCGCAGCTGCGCGCCGTCGGGCTGATCGGCGCCGACGTCGACATCGTCGACGCGGTCGGTGCGCTCCAGAGCTCGGGTGTGCTCGCCTACTACGACCCGAAGACGAAGAAGATCACGGTGAAGGGCACCAACCTCGACGACGTGTCCACCCGCGTCACGGTCGCGCACGAGCTCACGCACGCGCTCCAGGACCAGCACTTCGACCTGCAGAAGATCCAGAAGGCGGCCGAGGCCGACCACGGGACGACCGTGCTGCAGACCATCATCGAGGGCGACGCGGTGCGCATCGAGGACGACTACGAGAACACGCTCTCCGCTGCCGATCAGCAGGCGTACACCACGCAGAACGCGCAGATCAGCTCGCAGGCGCAGACCGAGATCACCGCGAAGGGCGTCCCCGACACGTTGAGCGTCGTGTTCCAGGCCCCCTACGTGCTCGGTCCCTCGATGCTCGACGCGGTCATCGCCAAGGACCAGGACGCCGGCGTCGACAAGCTGTTCCAGGACCCGCCCGTCGCCGACGCCGCGTTCGTCACGCCGTCGACGCTGGTCGACCACCGCACGTTCCAGAAGGTGCCCACGCCGAAGCTCGTGGCCGGCGAGAAGCGGGCGGGCAAGCCTGACGTGTTCGGCTCGCTCTCGTTGTTCCAGGTGCTCGCGTCGCGTGTCGACAACGCCGCCGCGCTGAGCGCGGCCGATGCGTGGGACGGCGACTCCATGATCACCTTCACCCGCAAGGACCAGACGTGCCTGCGGGCGACCTTCGCCGGGAAGGGGACCGACGGCACGTCGACGATCGCCACGGCCCTGCAGCAGTGGGCGGCGCAGATGCCGGCGGGCGCCGCGACCGTCGACGGTGCTGCGAACACGGTGACGCTCACCGCGTGCGACCCGGGTGACGCGGCCACCGCCATCCCCAACAAGCCGATCGCGTCGCTCGTCTACCTCGCCACCCGCGACGGTCTCTTCTCCGAGCTCCTCAAGAGCGGTCTCTCGACCTCGCAGGCCACGTGCACCTCCGACAAGGTCGTGCGCGACCCGGCGTTCGCGCCGGTGATCGAGGCCGCCGGCATCGATCCCAACGCCCAACCCGACTCGTCGATCGTCACCGCGTTGCAGGCGCGGGTGCGCGACATCGCCACGGAGTGCCGGCAGACGTGACGCCGGAGTCGCTGGTCGCGCTCGAGCGCGACGGTTACACGGTGCTCGAGGGTGTGATCGAACCCGATCTGGTCGCGGCACTGCTCGAGACCATCGACCGGGTCATGGTCGACGCCGACATCGCGTACGGCACGAACGCGTTCCTCGGCACGCACACGCGCCGGATCTTCAACCTGCTCGCGCGCGACCCGCTGTTCGCGGACGTCCCGCTGCATCCGGCCGTGCTCCCGGTGGTCGAGCAGGTGCTCGACGCGCAGTGCCTGCTGTCGTCGCTCACCGCGATCGAGATGCACCCGGGACAGGACGCGCAGCCGTTGCACTGCGACGACGGCTCGATCGCGCTGCCGCGTCCCCATCCGACGGTCGTCTGCGTCGCGCTCTGGGCGCTCACCGACTTCGACCACGCCAACGGTGCCACCCGGCTCGTCCCGGGCTCGCACCGTCGTGACCGGCGCCCGGCCAAGGGCGAGCAGGCCGACGTCGTGGAGGCGGAGATGCCCGCGGGCAGCGTGCTGCTGTACGACGGCTCGCTGTGGCACGGCGGTGGTGCCAACGTCAGCGACGACCGTCGCGTCGGCATCGTGGTGAACCACTGCGCCGGCTTCCTCCGCCAGGAGGAGAACCAGCTGCTGGCGGTGCCGCGCGAGCAGGCGGCCACGTTCCCGCGCCGGCTCCAGGAGATGCTCGGCTACGGCGTCTACCGGGGCCTCATGGGCCACGTCGACCAGCAGGACCCCGGTGTGCTGCTCGATCCCGACGTCCCGACCGACATGGTCTGGGAACGCATGCGCTGAGCGCCGGCCCCACGACGGCGCTCAGCGACAAGCGAGCTCAGCGACAGGCGACCCGGTACGAGTCGAGTGCGTTCTTCTTGCGCAGCGAGTTGAAGTTGAGCGCGTTCGCCTGGGGGCAGAACGCGGTCACGGCGAGCTTGTACTCGACCTCGAAGACCGCCTTGCCCAGGTTCGTGAACGGCGCATAGAAGTTGCACTCGCCGTACTGGAAGCACTGCTCGCTGAGCGCCCAGTCGAACACGGGCGCCAGGTCGACAGCCTGGTGGATGTCGTTCTTCTGCCCGATCGACATCCCGAGCGAGTGGGCGAGGCCGACGAGCCGTGTGTTGAACGTGATCTGGTCCTGGTACGTCAACGGGAAGCCCGACGACTCGTGCGCCTGGGTGTCGTACCCGTCGATGTTGTCGGGCTCGATGCCGTCACAGCCCTTCTGGTGGGCCATCTGGAACCGGGCGTTGATCAGCGGGCCGATCACGTCCCATTGGCGGATGTCGAGCCAGCGCTCGTCGGGGAACCCGGCGTAGGTCGCGCCGAGCACCGCGGCCGGGAAGCTGGCGGCGTCGGGGCGCCAGTTCTCCCACGAGCCCACGTCGGTGTAGCAGATGACCTTGCGGCCCTTGGCGTGGAGCGAGGAGATCGTCGCCGCGGTGTTCTCCCACATGTCGATGTCGTACATCGTCACGTCGGTGCTCTGGTCGATCGGCGTCTTCAGCTGCCAGTCCCACGACGTGTTCGCGGGCGGCGTCCAGTAGCCGCCGGTGGGCGTCGTCGTCGTGGTGGTGGTCGTCGTCACGGTCGTGGTGGTGGTCGGCGGCACGGTCGTGGTGGTGGTCGGCGGCACGGTCGTGGTGGTGGTGGTCGGCGGCACGGTCGTGGTCGTGGTGGCGGCGCGGTCGTGGTCGTGGTGGGCGGCGCGGTCGTGGTCGTGGTGGGCGGCGCGGTCGTGGTCGTGGTGGGCGGCGCGGTCGTCGTGGTGGTCGGCGGCGCGGTCGTCGTGGTGGTCGGCGGCGCGGTCGTGGTCGTGGTGGGCGGGGCGGTCGTGGTGGTGGTCGGCGGCACCGTCGTGGTGGTGGTCGAGCCGGCGTCCTCGATCACGAGGTTGTCGAAGTAGGTGTTGGTGTTGCCCACGGTGAGCGTCACCGACGCGCAGTTCCCGGTCCACCCGGTGACGAGGGTCTTGATCGCCTTCGACGGGGCGGTGACCGTCGCGGTGGGCTGGCCCGCGCAGGCGAGGCTCACGGTGGTGCTCGCCGCCGCCTGGTTCAGCACGTCGAGCGACACCACGGTGTTCGGCGCGAGCAAGGTGAAGGAGCCGGTCTTCTTCGACCCGTCGAGCTCGATGTTGCGGGTCGTGAACTTGCCGATCGCGGTGTCGAGGTACCACGTGGTGGTGCCCCAGTTGATCACGCCCGTCGGGTACTGGTTCTTGAGCAGGGCGTCGGGGGCGGGCCCGCCGTCGAAGGTGACGGTCTGGCGGTTGGTGGCCGCCGCCGCACTCGTCGAGTCGACCGCCGCGAACGCGGGGCCGGCGAGCATCGCGACCACCGCGACGAGCGCGAGCGCGCGATTCCGAGCCTGTGTCATGTCCACTCCGCCCTACCAGGGAGGTCTCAGCTCTCCACTGAGAGTGGTGAAGTTAGACGCTCGCCCGTCCCCGCAAGTCAACACGGAGCCGTGGCATTCCCAGCTGCGCGGGAGCCGGGACGAGCGGTCAGACGACGAAGTACTTGGCCTCGGGGTGGGGGACGATGATCGCCGAGGTGCTCTGCTCGGGCTCGAGCTGGAACTCCTCGGTGAGCTTCACGCCGATGCGGTGGAGCTCGAGCAGGTCGTCGAGCTTGGCCTGGTCGTCGAGGTCGGGGCACGCCGGGTAGCCCCACGAGTAGCGCGAGCCCGCGGTACTGCTGGCGGAAGAGCCCGGCGAGGCTCGGGCCGTCCTCGTTCACGAAGCCCCACTCCTCACGGATGCGGTGGTGCCACAGCTCCGCCAGCGCCTCGGTCATCTCCACCGAGAGGCCGTGGGTGAGCAGGTACTCCTGGTACTTGTCGGCGGCGAACAGCTCCCGCTCCCGCTCCGAGGCGAGCTCACCCACCGTGACGACGTGGAACGCGGCGTAGTCGGCGTCGCCGCTGTCGACCGAGCGGAAGAAGTCGCTGATGCAGAGGTGACGGTCGGCGCGCTGGCGCGGGAACGTGAAGCGGAGCCGCTCGTTGCGGCGGTCGTCGTCGGTCCACACCACGAGGTCGTTGCCGTCGGAGTTCACGGGGAAGTAGCCCCAGATCACCGCGGGCACCAGCCAGCCCTCGGCCTTGGCCTCGTCGAGGATCGCCCGCAGCGTCGGCCGGATGCGCTCCTTGAACTCGGTGTCGTTCTCGCTTCAGCGACTTGTCGGGTCGGAACTGCCACTGGTTGCGGAACAGCGCGGTCTCGTTGATGAACTTGGCGATCTCGTCGAGCGCGGTGCCCTTGGCGACGCGCGACCCGAGGAACGGAGGCGTGAAGATCTCGACGTCGCTGGCGACGTCGGAGCGCACCGCGGCGGCGGTGACCGAGCGCTCGGCCTCCATCTCCGACTTGCGCGGCGGCAGGACGCGTCCGCCGGGATCGCGGCCGAAGCCGGGGTCGAGGACGCCGGTCTTCTTGCCCTCCATGAGCTGGTCCATCGTGTGGAGGCCCTCGAAGGCGTCCTTGCCGTAGAAGAGGCGACCGTCGTAGACCTCGCGCAGGTCGCGCTCCACGTAGGTGCGCGTGAGCGCGGCGCCGCCGAGCAGCACCGGGATCTCGGCCAGGCCCTGGTCGTTGAGCTCCTGGAGGTTCTCGCGCATGATCAGCGTGCTCTTCACGAGCAGGCCGCTCATGCCGATGGCGTCGGCCTCGACCTCGTTGGCCTTCTCGACGAACGCCGACAGCGGCGCCTTGATGCCGATGTTGTGGACCTCGTAGCCGTTGTTGGTGAGGATGATGTCGACGAGGTTCTTGCCGATGTCGTGGACGTCGCCCTTCACCGTGCCGAGCACGACCCGGCCCTTGCCGCCGGCGTCGGCCTTCTCCATGTGCGGCTCGAGGTAGGCGACCGCGGTCTTCATCGTCTCCGCGCTCTGCAGCACGAACGGCAGCTGCATCTCGCCCCGTCCGAAGAGCTCACCGACGACCTTCATGCCCTCGAGCAGCACGTCGTTGACGATCGAGAGCGCAGGGCGCGACGTGAGCTGCTCCTCGAGGTCGGTCTCGAGGCCGTCGCGGTCGCCGTCGATGATGCGGTGCTCGAGCCGCTGCTCGATCGGCCAGTCGGTGCGGTCCTCCTGCTCGACCGCGGCGGCGTCGACGCCTTCGAACAGCGCCATGAGCTCGGTGAGCGGGTCGTAGCCGTCGCGGCGACGGTCGTAGACGAGGTCGAGGGTGACCTCGCGCACGTGGTCGTCGATCTTGTGCATCGGCATGATGCGCGCCGCGTGCACGATGGCGGCGTCGAGCCCGGCCTCGCGGCACTCGTGCAGGAACACGCTGTTGAGCACGTGGCGGATGGCGGGCTTGAGCCCGAAGCTGATGTTGGAGAGGCCGAGCACGGTCGTGGAGCCCGGCAGCTCGGTCTTGGCCCGGCGGATGGCCTCGATGGTCTCGATGCCGTCGCGGCGGAGGTCTTCCTGCCCCGAGCCCGAGCGGGAACGTGAGCATGTCGAAGATCGAGGTCGGTCGGGTCGATGCCGTAGCGGTCGACCGCGAGGTCGTAGATGCGCCGGCAGATGCGCAGCTTGTCGTCGGTGGTGCGGGCCTGGCCCTCTTCGTCGATGGCGAGGCAGATCACGGCCGCGCCGTACTCCCGCGCCAACGACAGCACCCGGTCGAAGCGCTTGCCCTCGGCCTCGCCCTCCTCGAGGTTGGCCGAGTTGAGGATCGCCTTGCCGCCGGAGTGCTGGAGCCCGGCCTCGAGCACCGCGGGCTCGGTGGAGTCGAACACGAGGGGGAGCGACGCCTGGGTGCCGAAGCGGCTGGCGATCTCGTGCATGTCGAGCGGCGCCGTCGCGGCCCACGTAGTCGACGCACACGTCGAGGACGTGCGCGCCTTCCTTCACCTGGTCGCGCGCCATGGCCACGCACATGTCCCAGTCGCCCTCGAGCATCGCCTCGCGGAACTTCTTGGAGCCGTTGGCGTTGGTGCGCTCACCGATGGCGAGGTAGGCGAGCTCCTGGTGGAACGTGACCGGGCTGTAGATCGACGAGCAGCTCGGTTCGAACTCGGGGGTGCGCGCCACCGGTGCGCGCTGTGCCGAGGCGATCGGTGACCGCGCGCAGGTGCGCGGGCGTGGTGCCGCAGCAGCCGCCGACGATGTTGAGCCCGAACTCGTCGACGAAGCGCGCGTGCGCGTCGGCGAGGCCGTCGGGGGTGAGGTCGTAGTGCGTGTGCCCGTCGACGATCGACGGCAGGCCCGCGTTGGGCAGACACGACAGGAACGTGCGCGAGTGCTGCGCGAGGTAGCGCAGGTGCTCGGTCATCTCGGTGGGACCGGTGGCGCAGTTGAGCCCGATCACGTCGGGGCGCATCGCCTCGAGGGCGGTGAGGGCGGCCCCGATCTCGGAGCCGACCAGCAGGCGGCCGGTGGTCTCGACCGTCACCTGCACCATGATCGGCACGGTCACGCCGGTGGTCGCCATCGCCCGGCGGGCGCCGATGATGGCGGCCTTGCACTGCAGGAGGTCCTGCACGGTCTCGACGAGGAGGACGTCGACGCCGGCGGCCAACTGGCCGGCGACCATGGCCTCGTAGTCGTCGCGGAGCTCGGCGAAGGCGATCTGGCCGAGCGAGGGCAGGCGGGTGCCCGGCCCGATCGACCCGATGACGAAGCGGGGGCGGTCGGGCGTGGAGAAGTCGGCCGCCACCTCCTTGGCCAGACGCACCGCGGCCTCGTTGATGGCGTAGGTCTCGTCGGCGATGCCGTACTCGTTGAGCACCAGGGAGAAGGCGCCGAAGGTGGCGGTCTCCACCGCGTCGACACCCGCCTCGAAGTACTCGGCGTGCATCTGCTTGATCAGCTCGGGCCGGGTGAGCACGAGGCGCTCGTTGCACCCTTCGAGCACCGGGCCGCCGAAGTCGTCGGGACCGAGATCCTGGTCCTGGACCCAGGTGCCGAAGGCACCATCGAACACGAGCACGCGCTCGCCGAGCGCGTCGAGGAACAGTGACATAGACGAACCAGGCTACCCGGAGCGTTCTTCCTGGTCAGCGCCGGTATCAGCGGTCGACGCGCACGTAGATGCGCACCCACGTCGGCTCGTTCACGCCGTAGGTGCTCGCGGTGTCGACGAGCCGGTAGCGACCCTCGAGCTCGTCGGTGATCTCGTCGGGGTCGGCGGGCACCGACGAGAACGAGCCCCGCTGGCCGAACACGAGCTGGTCGACGCCGGTGAGGACGACCGCGGCCGGGACCCGCCGACGCAACATCGAGCGCAGCATCTCGCGGTTCACGAAGTGGTACTCGCGCGCCTGCTGCACGGTGAGGTCCTCGTAGGAGAACACGCCCATGGTGACGCCGTCGACCTGGTCGCGCGTCGACTCCAGCCCCGACGGCTGCGCCCACATCGTGAGCACGAGGTCGCCGTCGCGGGTCTGCGCACGGAGCACGTCGGCGACGCGCCCCGCTTCCTGCACGCTGCCGGCATCGCCGGGTGAGGTGAAGTACTCGCCCACCCCCGGGTGCACGAGGGTCGTGATCGCGACCGCGGCGACGGCGATCGCGGCGCCGACACCGAGGGCGCGATGCGCGGCCCATCCGTCGTCGGGACGCACGGCCCGCACGAGCATCACGACCGTCACCGCGAGGAGGGCGGGGATCACCGGCGTGAGGTACTCGACCGGCGCCCACTCGCCGCCGACGAGCTGCGCGAGCAGCATCGCCACGATGCCGAGCGCGACGATCGCGACCCCGGGCTGACGGCGCAGGTACGCGCGGAGCCGCTGCGACGCGACGACGGCGACGACCGCGCCGATGACGAGCGCGAGGTACGCGGGGTACTCGCGCAGCCAGTCCTCCACGCGCGTGCCCAGGATCTCGTCGAGCTTCGTGCCCACGCCGGCGCCGTGCCACAGCAGGTTGTGGAACGTGACCAGGTTGTAGCGGGCCGAGCTCGGAGCGGTGAGCGGGAGCGCCAGCGTGGCGATCACGCCGGCGACGGTGCACCACAGCACGTTGCGCCGCGTCGGACGATCGGGCGCACGAGCGACGCAGAAGACCACGACGAGCACGGTGACGGGCAGGCCGGTCGTGCGCGTGAGCAGGAGGCCGAAGGCGGCGGCGGTCGCCAACGTCCACTGGCGCGCCGGTCGACCCGGGCTGGTGAGGCACGCGAGGATCGCCGCGAGCATGAACGCGCTCAGCGCGTACGTCTTCACCAGCGTGAGGTTGTAGACACCGACGGGGAACGCGACGCACAGGAGCGCGACGGCGAGCCCGGCGAGGTGCCCCGCTTCACGCCACGCGACGCGCGTGACCAGGGCGACCGCGCCGACCGCGAACACCACCGACGTGAGCCGCCCGAGGAACACGCTCGCCTTCACGGTCTGCAGCAGTCCGTACACGTACGCGCTCAGCGGCATCTGCGTGAACGCGAAGTCCTTGTAGGGGAGCTGCCCACGCCACGCGAGGCGTCCGCCGTAGAGGTACCAGCCCTCGTCGGCGTTGAGTCGTCCCCGGAACACGAAGACGAGCGCGAGCACCGCGAACGCGCCGACGAGCAGCCCTGCCGCGATCACGGGCGCTCTCACGCGCCCGGTCGTGCCCGGCTCCCCGTTCGCCGTCGTCGGGTCGGCTGGCGTCGTCATGGTCGGGCTCAGCTGCCTTCCGCTGCGGGCACCTCGTAGAGCACGTCCCCGTCGTAGGACCCGAGGTGACGCAATGGTGCCGCGCGCGTGGGGTCGAGCAGCGGAGCCCACACGGTGCCCGCGGCCCAGTCGCGCACCACGACGTAGCGGATGCCGAGCGAGCGGAGGTCGCTCGAGCGTGGCTGCGTCGGGCAGCGACTCCATCTCGCGCGAGAGGCGCTTCCACGACGGCGGGAAGTAGCCGGAGTACCCGTTCGGCGTGATCCGGTGGTGCGCGGTCGTGCCGTAGACGTTCTCGGCCTGCCGGAAGCCGCTGAGGGCCTCGCGGAGGCCGCCCTCACCCTGCTCGAGCGCAGGGAGGTAGAGCACGCCACCGGCAGGCAGGTCGGCGAGGTGCTCGTCGACGGGCGAGACCGCGACGTCGACGGTCCCACCGTCGGCGGCGGTCCACGGCGCGTAGCCCTCGACGAGCACACCGAGCAGCGCGACCACTGCCAGCACGCCGATCACCGTGCGGGTGCGTCCGTACAGGTGCCGCGCCGCCCACCCGCCGACCGCGAGCACGCCGAGGCCGGCCAGCACCCCCACACCCAGCAGCCCCACCACCCAGGCCCGGCCGGTGGCGCGCAGCGCCTCCCACCCCGGGACGTACTCGAACAGCAGGCGGTACGGCGCGAACCGGCGCCAGCCGGTCGGTCCGGCGCCGATGCCGAGGACCAGCCCGACCAGCACCAGCGCGAGCGAGCCGATGGTCGCGAGTCGGTACCGGGCGCGTGATCGCCACCCCCAGATCGCGCCGATCGGCGCGAGCACCAGGAGGAACAGCCCGGGGAACGCGGGTTCGCCGTAGATCGGCCAGCCGCCACCCTTCCCGAGGAGCGAACCCCAGATGGACAGGCGGGGGTCGGTGGCCCCGAAGTCGGTGGCGAGCGGGGGGAGGTCGGCGAGCGTGCGGGTGAACCCGGGCTGCTCGTCGCGCACCTGGAGGTACGGGATCGCCATGGCCAGCGTGCAGGCGCCCGCGACCGCCAGCGCACCGACCGCCCACAGCCAGCCGCGCCGTCCGAGGGAGCGCCAGCGCACGAGCAGGATCACCCCCGCCGCACCGAACGCGTAGGCGCCGGGATAGAAGGAGACCGACGCCTGCCAGACCAGCGCGGCGGCCAGCAGCGCGCTCGGCCCGAGCAGCGGGCGATCGGCCCGCGCGCGGTCGGCGAGCCACCACGCCGCGGCCGCCGCCACCCCCACACCGGCGTGGGCGGCGGCGTGGATCACGCCGCTCGACACCGATCCGAACGGTCCGAACGCGAACGCGACCCCGGTGAGCGCGCCCACCACCAACGAGCGGGTGACGACCCGTCCGAACAGGTACCCCGACGCGAACGTCGTGGCGAACGACAGCAGCAGCGCGACGTTGAGCTGGCCGATGGGGGAGATGCCGAGCCATCGGAAGGGGAGCATCGGGATCGCGATGCCGAGCAGCGAGTCGGAGTACGCCAGCGTGTGCGGCTCCGGGGCGAAGATGTTGGCGTCGAACAGCGACCCGGGTGATCCGAGCTTGTGCTGCACCCAGTCGATGGTCCACGCCTGGAACCGGGGATCGAACGCATCGTGCGCGGTGTGGCCGAGCTTCGTCACCAGTGGCCAGGTGACGGCGACCGCGAGGACGAGGCCCACGCCGACCGCCACGAGCGTCTCCAGCGCGATGCGTCGCACCGTGACCGGTCGCTCCCAGACGTCCTCGTCGCTCGTGGACCCGGACGCATCCCCGACCGAGCCGGTCGCAGGGTGGAGCGGCGGGCCGGCGTCGGTGACCGTCACGTACCGACGGCCTCCGGTGCGCGGTCGTCGGAATCGGAGCCGGAGCCCGCGCCCGGATCGTCGGAGCCGGCGTGGGCGTCGGGGTCGTCACGGGGAGCGGTGCGGGCGGGGCGCACCAGGCGCCAGAGCGCGTCGAGGCCCACCCCGCCGAGGACGGCGAGCATCACGTCGGCCCCCACGCGGTAGCGGGTGATGCCGATCGAGATCGCCGCGGTCGCGGTGACCATCACGACGATGGCGATCATGGGCGAGATCGGGATGCGGCGCCGGCGCATCCACACCAGGGCGTAGAGCGACAGCGCGACGAGTGCGTAGTACATCCACGTGCCCGCCCACGACGGCCAGTGCCCACGCCGTTCGAAGAAGATGTCGAAGCCGACCTCCTGGCGCACGCGGAAGAAGCCCCAGACGCGACCGACGCGGGCGGCGGCGACGAGTGGCGCGCGCGTGATGTGGTCCTCGATGTAGTGGATCGCCTTCGTGCGGGCCTTGACGTCGGAGACGGACTCGTCGCGCGGGTCCTGCGCGAGGAGGTACGCCACGCCGGGGAATTCCTTGCTGTGGAGGAGCTTCTCCTGCTCGCGTTCTGCGGTGCCCGCCCGGCCGTGATGCACCCGATGTTCCAGTACCCGAGGTAGTCGCCCGAGTACGTCAGGTCGCAGTTCGCGCTCTGCAGCACGCTGCCGTGACCGGTGGCGAGGAACACAGGGTTCTCGAACGTGGTCAGGTTGCGGATCCACCACGGCGCGATCACCACGAGGCAGGTGGCCCCGATGAGGAGGAACACGAGGATGCGGCGGCGCAGATCGCCGGTGCGCCGCACGAACAGGAACGGCACGCCCACCAGCGGGACCAGCATGACCGCTTCGGGCCGGGTGAGCGCGGCCAGGCCGATGACGCCGCCGAGGAGCGCGGCGTCGAGCCACGAGCGCGAGTCCCACAGTCGGTACGCGCAGAGCAGCATCAGCGCGATCAACGGCACGTACATCGACTCGGAGATGAGCATGCCGTCGTTGATCCAGAGCATCGGATACACGGCACCGAGGAAGGCTGCGAGCAGCATCGCCCGCGGTCCCGCGATCCGGCGCGCCACCATGCCGACGAACACGATGCCGCCGGCGCCGAGGACGCACGAGGCGAGCCGGTGCGCGAGCGGCGTCGTGCCGCCGAACCACGACACGACCGCGAGGTAGAGCGAGTACAGCGGAGGGTGCGCCCCGCTCGGGTCGATGCGACCCAGCGCCTTCCACGTGAGCGGGTTGATGAAGCCCATGCCGTCGGCGAGCGCGTTGGCCTGCCAGTGGTAGAAGAAGTCGTCGCCCTGGAGGCTGAAGTCGCGCCGCGCCGCCAGCACCCAGACGACGCGCAGGGCGAGCGCGAACACGCCGATCGCAGCGAGGCCGAGCCACTGGTTCCGGCTCGCGGCGCGTGGATCGGGCGTCGGTGTCTCGTCGACCGGAATCGTCGTCTCGGTCGACGTCATGCCGGCGACGGTGCGGGCACGGACGAGGCGTCGGAAGCGGGCGTGCGCAGCATCATGGTGGTCACCGCGGACGGGCCGCGTGAGCGCCGAACCCTACCGGCCGAAGGGCGGCGAGCGTGTGCTAGCCATGGCGCACATGGGCCGCCCGTCATGAGCCGTCCCGAGGTCGTCGCCGCGTTCGACTTCGACGGCACGCTCTCGACCCGAGACAACTTCGTCCCGTTCCTGCGGCGCTTCGGAGGCACGGGGGCCACCGCCGCGGCCTTCGCCACCGGGGTGGGGCGGCTCGCGAAGCAGGGCCGGGGGGCGTGGTCCCGCACCCACATGAAGGAAGAGGTGCTCGAGCAGCTCTTCGCCGGTCGCGAGGCTGCGGACCTCGACGACACCGCTCGGGACTTCGCCGGCGAGGTCCTCGCCCGGCACCTGCGGGCCGAGGCCATCGAGCGGGCCGACTGGCACCGCACGCAGGGTCACCGCCTGGTGATCGTGTCGGCGTCGCTCGCGGTCTACCTCCGACCGATCGCCGAGCACCTCCGGTTCGACGCGGTCCTCGCCACCGAGCTCGAGGTCGGCGACGACGGACTGCTCACCGGTCGCATGGCGGGCGAGAACGTGCGCGGTCAGGAGAAGGCCCACCGGCTCGACGCGTGGATCGCGCGCGAGTGCCCGGGTGGGGATCCCTTCGTGTGGGCCTACGGCGACAGCTCCGGCGACAAGGAGCTCTGGGCGCGCGCCGACCGTGCCGTGCGCATGGGCCGCCGCGCCCGCCAGGGCACCGGCTGATCCGATCCTGATCTGACTCTGATCCGGGTTCGATCAGATCGGCAGCTTGCGGAACACGGGCCGCGGCACGTGGCGCAGCACGGTCATGACGTAGCGCATCTGGGCCGGCACCCAGACCGTCTCGCGTCCCCGGGCGATCCCGTGCACGATGGCGTCGGCCACCGCCTCGGGAGTGGTCGAGAGGGGCGCGGCCTCCATGCCCTCGGTCATCTTGGTGTGCACGAAGCCCGGGCGCACGACCATGACCCGCACGCCGCTGCCGACCAACGAGTCGCCCAGGCCCTGGAAGAACGCGTCCATGCCCGCCTTCGACGACCCGTAGACGAAGTTGGAACGGCGGGCGCGCTCGCCCGCCACCGACGACAACGCCACGATCGAGCCGTGACCCTGCGCGCGCATGCGCTGCGCGATCGGCACCGTCACGGACACCGAGCCCACATAGTTCACCTCGGCGATGTCGACCGCGGCGCGCCCGTCGTGCTCGGCCTCCTCCTGGTCGCCGAGCACCCCGAACGCGAGCAGCGCGAGGTCGATGTCGCCAAACCGGTCGAACACGTCGGCGACGAACGCATCGTGTGACGCGGTGTCACGCGCGTCGAAGGCCAACGTCTCGACGGTCGTGGCACCCGCGGCGCGCAGCTCGTCGGCGGCGGCCTGCAGCGCACCCGGATCGCGCGCCGCGAGCACGACGGTGCGGGCCCGCCGCTCCACGAGCCGGCGGACGGTGGCGAGCGCGATGTCGGAGCCGCCGCCGAGCACGAGCACCGACTGCACCGATCCGAGCGCATCCTTCATCGAGCAGGGCCTTTCGTCACCCACGGGTTGCGTCGTTCGTACGTGCCTGACACGTCGCAGCGACGCGACCTCGTGGAGGGGGTGGGGTCAGGGGAGGGAGAGACGGCGTTGGAGGTCGGACTGGAGGACGCCGGCGGGGTCGACCCGGGCGCGCAGCTCGGCGAAGCGATCGAGGTCGGGGTACATCACGGGGAGGAGCTCCGGACGCAGGCGGGAGTCCTTGGCCAGGTAGATGCGCCCGCCCACGTCGGCGACGAGCTGGTCGAGCTGGTCGAGCAGCTCGGCGAGCCCGGGCACGGTGGCCGGGATGTCGAGTGCGAGCGTCCATCCGGGCTGGGGGAACGACAGCGGCCCCGGGTTGCCGGGCCCGAAGCGCTTCAGCACCGCGAGGAACGACGCCGCCCGCGCCTCGCTGAGCATCTCGATCGAGCGTCGCACCGCGCCGTGGGCGTCGTCGGGCACGACGTACTGGTACTGGAGGAAGCCGCAGCTCCCGTAGAGGCGGTTCCAGTCCTTCACACCGTCGAGCGGGTGGAAGAACGACGAGATCGACTCGACGTGACCGTGCAGCGACGGGGTGACGCGGTACCAGAACTCGTTGAACGCGGCGACGCTCAGCCGGTTGAGCAGGCCGTTGGGCGCCCACGGAGGTCCGGGGAGCAGTGCCTTCGGCGCGAACTGCAGCGGGTCGCGCCGAAGCTTCTTCGGCAGGTCGTCGAGCGTCGCGTGGTCACCGCGTGACAGGACCGAGCGACCGAGCGACGCGCCGCTGGCGAGGCAGTCGATCCACGCGGCCGAGAACCGGAACTGGTCGTCGCCCTCGATCATCAGCGCCATCACCGAATCGAGGTCGGGGCAGCGCAGGTTCTCGGCCCGGATCATCGACGTCTCGATCGGGAGCAGCCGGATGGTGGCCTCGGCGATCACGCCGGTCAGCCCCAACGCGCCGGCCGTCCCCCAGAAGAGCTCGGGGTCGGAGTCGGGCGTGACGGTCACCGTGCCCTTCGGCGTGTGCAGCACGAACGACTCGACGTGGTTGGAGAAGCTCCCGTCGACGTGGTGGCTCTTGCCGTGCACGTCGGCGGCCATCGCCCCGCCCACCGTGACCTGGCGCGTCCCCGGGGTGACGTGCACGAACCAGCCGAGCGGCACCATCGTGCGCATGATCGACTCGAGGCTCACGCCGGCGTCGACGCGGATGACGCCCCGCTCGACGTCGATCTCGTGGAAGCCGGACAACGTGGTGGTGTCGAGCACGACCCCACCCGCGTTCTGGGCCGCGTCGCCGTAGCTGCGCCCGAGGCCGCGGGCGATCAGTCCCCGGCGACCTGCGCGTGCGAGGCCGGTGTCGACGTCGGCGACGTCGTGGAGCTCGACCACCGTCGCCGCAGTGGGTGCGGTGCGGCTCCAGCCGGTGAGCAGCTCGGTGCGTTCGGTCGGCGGTTCGGTCACCACGGCTTCTTCCACCAACTGCTCAACCCCGCACGCCGAGCGCGAACGTCACCAGCCAGATCAGGCCCACGATCTGCAGGGTGCGGTCGGACAGCACCACTTCCTCCGGCGCGCCCCCACCACCCTGGTCGACGACGAGCGCGTAGCGAAGCACCGCGATGACCAGCGGCACGATCGAGAGGCGGAACCAGGTGTCGTCGCCGGTGTGCGCGGCGTTCTCGAACGCCCACAGGCAGTAGGCGGTGATCATCACGCCCGACGACACCGCGCGCACGTAGCCGAGGAACTCGGTGGAGTACTCGCCGAGGGTCCGGCGGTGCTCGGACGAGCCCGAGCCGAGCTCCACCAGCTCGGCGTGTCGCTTCCCGGTGACGATGAACAACGAGCCCGCACCGGCGACGATCAGGAACCAGTCGGAGAGGGGCACGTTCGTGGCCACACCGCCGGCGATGGCGCGGAACACGAAACCGGACGCGACCGCGGCGAGGTCGATGACCGGCTCGTACTTCAACCACGTGGTGTACGAGATGGTCACGACGACGTAGCAGAGGATGACGCCGGTGAGCTTGAAGTCGTTGATCGGTGCGGTGACCGCGAACGCGAGGAGGAAGAGGGCGACGGCGATGATCCGCGCCGTCCGCACGTCGAGCGCGCCGGCGGCGATCGGGCGGTTGCGCTTGGTCGGGTGCAGCCGGTCGGCCTCGGCGTCGTTGGCGTCGTTGAGGAAGTAGGTGCCACTCGCAGCGAGGCAGAAGCCGACGAACGCGACGAGCGTCTGCAACACCGCGTCGCGCTGGTCGAGCACACCCGCGGCCGCGGGTGCGGCGAACACGAGCACGTTCTTCGTCCACTGCTTGGGACGCGCGGTCTTGACGATCGCCTTCAGCGTCGACATCTGCGGCGCGGGGACGTCGGGCGACGCGCCCGTCTGGTCTGGCCGCGCAGGATCCGGGACGGCCGACATCGGGCTCAGGCTACTTGCGGATCCGGCGCTTCCGAACCGCACCGACCCACGCCCGCCCACGTCACCAGGACGGTCGCGGCCGTAGACTCCGTGCCGGATGGCTCCGAAGATCTACACGCGCAAGGGCGACGACGGCAGCACCGGATTGCTGTACGGCGGGCGCGTCGGCAAGGACTCGCCCGGCCCCGACGCCTACGGCGCGGTGGACGAAGCCGTGTCGGCCCTGGGGCTCGCCCGGGCCGAGTCCGAACGCGGTTCGGAGCTCGACGACCTGCTCGTCCGGCTGCAGCGCGAGCTGTTCGTGGTGGGCGCGGAGCTCGCGACGTCGCCCGAGAAGCGTGACAAGTTGACGCCCGGGGTATCGCTCACCACGGACGACATGGTCAGCGCACTCGAGCCTCTCATCGACGACATCACGACGCGCTACGACCCGCCCACGGAGTTCGTGCTGCCGGGCGAGAACCGGGTCGCCGCCGCACTCGACCTCGCCCGCACGATCGTGCGACGCGCCGAACGCCAGGCCGTCGCCGCCGGGCACGCCGGATGGCTCGACGGCAGCCTCGTCGTCGCCTACCTCAACCGCCTGGCCGATCTCGTGTACACCCTCGCCCGGTGGCAGGAGGGGACGTTCCGTCCCGTCCGCACCGGGCACCCGGAACCCTGAGCCCCAGCACCGCTTCCCCGCGACCACTCCCCAGACCTCCTCCCCAGACCTTCGGAGCCACCGTGTCCCTCTCGTTCACCGTCTCGTCCACCGCGGCCGACCGTGTCGCCGCCGACCTCCTCGCCGTCGCCGTCGCCAAGGGCCCCGAGCTCGGCCCGGGCGCCGAGGCCGTCGACGCTGCGCTCGGCGGCGGGCTCACCGCCTTCCTCGCCGAAGCCGGCTTCGAGGGCAAGCTCGGCGAGACCCTCGCCGTGCCCGCCGGTGGCCAGCTGAAGGCGAAGGCGGTGCTCCTCGTGGGCGTCGGCGATCCCGGCGGAGCTCACCGTCGACGGGGTCCGACGCGTGGCGGCGGCCGTCGCCCGGAAGTCCGGCAAAGCGACGTCGCTCGCGACCACCCTCGCCACCGCGGGCACCGGGCTCGCGGTCGCCGATGCCGCGCAGGCCGTGGCGGAGGGCCTCGTGCTCGGCGGCTACCAGTACCTCGACTACAAGGGCAACGCCACCCCGTCGAAGCTGCAGAAGGTCACGGTCATCGCGGCCGGTGGCGCGCCCGTGCGCGCGGGGGTCGAGCGCGGTGCCGCGGTGGGAGACGCGGTCACGTGGGCACGCGACCTCGTGAACCGGCCGGCGAACGAGAAGTCGCCGTCCGACATGGCCGCGGCGGCCAGGAAGCTGCTGCGCGGCACCGGCGTCACCGTGCAGGTGCTCGACGTGAAGCAGCTCGAGTCGCAGAAGATGGGCGGTGTGCTCGGGGTCGGCCAGGGTTCGGTGCAGCCGCCGCGGTTCCTCAAGATGACCTACGCACCGTCGGGCTCGCGCGGCAAGCCGCTCGCGCTGGTGGGCAAGGGCGTCGTGTTCGACTCCGGTGGCCTGTCACTCAAGACGTCGAGCGGCATGGAGACGATGAAGACGGACATGTCCGGAGGCGCGGCGGTGATCGCCGCCATGTCGACGCTCGCCGCGCTCGACGTGAAGTCGCGCGTCACCGGATACGTGCCCCTGGTCGAGAACATGCCCAGCGGCAACGCCATCCGCCCGGGTGACGTGCTGAAGATGCGCAGCGGCACGACCGTCGAGGTGCTCAACACCGACGCCGAGGGTCGGCTCATCCTCGCCGACGCGCTCTCGCTCGCGTCGGAGGAGAAGCCGGGCGCGGTGATCGACCTCGCCACGCTCACCGGTGCGTGCATGGTGGCGCTGGGCGACAAGATCGCGGGCCTCATGGGCAACGACGACGACTGGTCGAATCAGGTCCGCGCCGCCGCCGACCGCGCCGGTGAGCCGGTGTGGCCGCTCCCGCTCCCCCCGGAGTACCGCAAGCAGCTCGAGTCGGAGGTCGCCGACCTCAAGAACATCGGCAGCAGCTACGGCGGCGCGCTCACCGCCGGTCTGTTCCTCCAGGAGTTCGTCGACGGCGCGCCGTGGGTGCACCTCGACATCGCCGGTCCTGCCCGCGCCAGCGCCGACGACGGCTACCTCGTGAAGGGCGGCACCGGCTTCGGTGTGCGCACGCTGATCGAGCTCGCCCGCGGCTACGAGGCGCCGAAGCAGTGAACCGCCGCCCGGCGCACGCGATCCCGGGCACGGTCCGAGTCCTGATGGTCGTGGGCGCGCTCGTCGCGAGCGCGCTCGCGGTCGTGGGACTCACGCCCGAGGCGGCGCCCGCGGTCACACCGGCAATCACACCCGCGGTGCACAAGACGGTCACCATCCACATCCGCGACAACCTGTTCACGCCCCCTGCGCTGAACGTCGAGGCGGGCACCACCGTCCGTTGGATCAACGACGGCCGGAACACCCACAACGTGACGCCTGTGAACGGCAAGTACTTCGGTAGCGACGACCTGAAGCCCGACCAGTCGTACGTCCACACCTTCCCGGACGCCGGCACATTCGCCTACTACTGCACGCTGCACGGCACCCCCACCAGTGGGCAGCGCGGCGAGCTCGGGGTCGGAGACGACACCGCCGTCACCCCGGTGGCGCCCATCGGCGCGAGCACCGCGCCGGCACCGTCGTTCGCGGCGACCGGGCGCACGATCCGCGTCCCCGCCGACGCCAAGACGATCCAGGCCGGGGTCGACCGGGCCAAGCCGGGCGACCTGGTGCTCGTGTCGCCGGGCGTCTACAAGGAGAGCGTCACCATCGGCACCGACGGTGTCGTGCTGCGCGGCGTCGACCGCAACCGGACCATCCTCGACGGTGAGTTCAAGCGCGACAACGGCGTGTTCGTCGTCGGTGGGGACGGCGTCGCGGTCGAGAACCTCACCGCGCGGAACTACACGGAGAACGGCTTCTTCTGGAACGGCGTGCTCGGGTACCGCGGCTCCTACCTCACCGCGTACCGCAACGGCGACTACGGCGTGTACGCGTACGACTCGCAGTACGGCACCTTCGAGCACTCCTACGCGTCCGGGAGTCCCGACTCCGGCTTCTACATCGGCCAGTGCAACCCGTGCCACGCGGTGATCACCGACGTCGTGTCGGAGTACAACCTGCTCGGGTACTCCGGGTCGAACTCGTCGGGCGACCTCTTCCTCGTGAGCTCGAACTGGTCGCACAACCGCACCGGCATCGTGCCGAACAGCTTCGGCGCCGAGGAGCTCTCGCCGCAGGGACAGGCGACCATCGCCGGCAACGTCGTGAGCGACAACGGCGACCCCCGCGCGACGCGCGGCAACGAGGAGGCGTACGACCCCGCGTTCGGCGTGGGTGTCGTGATCGCCGGTGGCCAGCAGGACGTGATCACGAAGAACCGGATCGGTGACAACGCCAAGGTGGGGGTCGCACTCGCGCCGAGCATCGGGCTCGAGGACTCCCCGCACCAGCCGGTCGGCAATCGTGTCACCGAGAACGTGGTCGAGCGCTCGGGCACCGTCGACCTCGGTGTCGTGGCGAGTGGTGCCGCCGATCAGAACTGCTTCTCGGGCAACACGTTCACCACGTCGGCGCCCGCGAACATCGAGCAGGTGATGCCGTGCGACGCGACCGGTACCGGCGACTTCGCCACCGGTGCCGTCGACATCGCGGCGTTCCTCGACGCATCGGGGAACCCCAAGGGCGTCGGCTACGAGCAGTCGCCGATCCCGAAGCGCCAGCGCAGCATGCCCCGTGCCGCCAGCGCCAAGGCGCGCCCCGCGGGTGCGCCGGCACCGGTCGACGTCACGACGATCCGCGTGCCGGCCGCCACCTGAGCGGAGTCGGCGGCCGGCGTGGGCGGGCAGCTCAGCGCTGGTTGATGCGGGACCGCAGCGCCGCGAAGCAGAGCCCGAAGCTGATCAGGAACACCACCAGCAGCGCGAGGAACGCCTTGCCGAGGTCGTCCCAGTGCCAGCCGGACAGCGCGAGCGAGCGCATGCCCTCGAGCAGGTAGGTGACCGGGTTCCAGCCCGCCACCGTGTCGAGCCATCCGCTCAGCTGGTCACGCGGCACGTACGACGACGTGAGGAACAGGAACGGGAAGAAGAGCAGGAAGCTCGAGTTCACCGCCGCCGGGTTGCCGGTCTTGAGGGCGATGGCGTAGCCGAAGCCCGCGAACGACAGGCTCCAGAGTGCGGCGATGACGATGAACATCAGCACACCCGCCGCGCCGGTCCGGAAGTCGATCCCGAGTGCGAACGCCAGCGCGAGGATCGGGACGCACAGGATCGACGACACGGTGATGTCGGCGACCATGTGCCCGACGAGGATCGCGCTGCGACGCACCGGCGTGAGGAGCAACCGGTCGAAGTAGCCGCTCTGCACGTCGACGACGAGCGCCTGCGCGCGGGAGACGCCGGTGACGCCGAGCAGCACCGCGGTCGCCATCTCGAACGCGGTGTAGTCGAAGCCCTGGATGTTGTTCTGCGTGAGGTTCTTCAACGTGCCGATGTTCACGATGAAGAAGAAGAACGCGATGAACACCGGCGGCAGGATCGCTTCGAGGTCGCGCGGGACCGCACGCAACGCACGGCCGGCGATGGAGCACACGTCGTGCAGGGCACCCGCGGGCCGGGCGCGTACGACCGGTTCCGGGATCCGGGGGGTGATGTCGAAGGTGACGCTGGTGCTGGTCATGACCGGTCCTCCGCAGTGGTGACGGTGTCGGTGTCGAAGTGGGCGCCGGTGAGCTCGAGGAACACGTCGTCGAGCGTCGGCGTGCGCAGGCTGAGATCGCGCACGCGCACCGACGCGTCGTGCAACGCGATCGCGATCGGGCCGATCGCCGACGAGCCGTCCTCGACGCTGATGGTGAGCTCGTGGTCGCGCCCCTCGACGCCGACGACGCCGTACACACCCTCGAGCGCGGCACGCGCGGCAGCGGCGTCGCCCTCGATGCGGGCGAACACCACGTCGGTGCCGATCGAGTGCTTGAGCTCGGTGGGGGTGCCCTCGGCGACGAGTCGACCGTTGTCGACGATGCCCACGCGATCGGCGAGCTCGTCGGCCTCCTCGAGGTACTGCGTGGTGAGCAGGATGGTCATGCCCAGCTCGTCGTTGAGTCGTCGCACCTCCTGCCACACGCTGGCGCGGCTCAGCGGGTCGAGACCGGTGGTGGGCTCGTCGAGGAAGAGCACCTCGGGGTTGTGCACCAACGCCGCGGCGAGGTCGAGGCGCCGGCGCATGCCGCCCGAGTAGGTGGCGATGCGCCGGTCGAGCGCGTCGCCGAGGTCGACGAGCGCGCGCAGCTCCACCAGGCGCTGGTCGACCTCGTCCTTGCGCAGCCCGTAGAGCTGGCCCTGGAGGCGCAGCAGCTCGAGGCCGGTCTGCTTGGGGTCGAGCGCGACGTCCTGCAGCGCGACGCCGATGCGGAGGCGGACGGCCTGCTGCTCGGTGGCGATGTCGTGGCCGGCCACCTGCGCCTGGCCGCCCGTGGGGGCGAGCAGGGTGCAGAGCATCTTCACCGTGGTCGACTTCCCGGCGCCGTTCGGTCCGAGGAGGCCGTAGATCTCACCCTCGCGGATGGTGAGGTCGAGGCCGTCGACCGCGGTCACCTCCCCGTAGGTGCGGGACAGGCCGGAGGCCGTGATCGCGGGGGCGGTGGCGTCGGTGAGGGTCACGGGGGTCCTCGCTCTGGTGCTGGTCATGGTCTGCATGGGAACGAACCTACGGATCACTGCGGCCAGATCCTGGCCGCAACTCGCGCGAACATCTTCGAGTGATCAGGACCGCAGCGAAGCCCGGAACTCATCGCGCCGGAGCGGCTCCGGTCGGCTCCCCGTGACCGCCGGCGATCCCACCGAGCGCGCGCTGCAGCTCCTCTCGCTGTTGCAGACCCACCGGTTCTGGCCCGGCGAGGAGCTCACCGGACGGCTGGGCGTGAGCGCCCGCACCCTGCGCCGCGACGTCGACCGGCTCCGGTCGCTCGGCTACCCGGTCGACGCCACGCCCGGCACCGGTGGCGGCTACCGACTGGCGGCGGGCGCGCACCTGCCGCCGCTGCTCCTCGACGACGACGAGGCCGTCGCCATCGCGGTGGGGCTGCGCTCGGCGGCGAGCGCGTCGATCGACGGGATGGAGGACACCGCGCTGCGCGCGCTGGCGAAGCTCGAGCAGGTGCTTCCCGATCGGTTGCGCCGACGCGTGCTCGCGGTGCACACCAACGTCGCGTCGTTGCAGTGGTCGAGCGACGGACCGTTCGTCGACGCCGAGGCGCTCGCGGTGCTCGCGCTCGTGTGTCGCGATCGTGAGCAGGTGCGCTTCGACTACGTGCGGCGCGACGGCGACGACTCGAGTCGACTGGTCGAGCCGTTCCAGCTCGTGTCCACCGGGCGGCGTTGGTACCTCGTCGCGTGGGACGTGCGGCGCGACGACTGGCGCACCTTCCGGCTCGACCGGCTGGAGCGCGCGCGACAGGCCGGTGCGCGGTGCGCGCCCCGCGACCTGCCGGGCGGCGACGCGGCCGCCTTCGTTGCCCAGTCGATCCGGTCGATGCCGCAACCGGCGTGGGTGCTGTTGGAGGTGGGCGCCGACGTCGAGACGCTGCGCGCCGCGCTCCACTGGGGCGACGCCGAGTTCGAGCCCACCGACGCCGGCGGGTGTCGCGTGCGCATCGAAGGATCGAGCGACGACGCGCTCCTGCGCGTCGTCACCTGGCTCGCCGGTCGCCACCCGGTGACGGTCGTCGAACCCGAGTCGGTCGCGGCCCTGGTCCGCGACCTCAGGTCACGCCTCGCCTGACCCCACTTCCCACGTTGTGGCGCCGCAACTGTGCGACATGGACACAGATGCGGCGCCGAAACGCGGAGAAGTCAGTGGGTGAGGACGCTGCCGTCGGCGAGGACGGCGTGGGGGAGGCACTGCTCGTCGTACTCGGCGATGACGATCGGCGCCGCGTGCTCGCCGCAGGCCGGGCAGTTGGGGTCACGCCGCACCTTGAAGGCGCGGAACGACTGCTCGAGCGCGTCGTAGGCCAGGAGCCGGCCCACCAGCGGGTCGCCCAGGTCGAGGAGGATCTTGATCGCCTCGAGCGCCTGGATCGAACCGATGATGCCGGGCAGCACGCCGATCACGCCCGCCTCCGAGCAGCTCGGCGCCAGCTCCGGCGGCGGCGGCTCGGGCAGGAGGCAGCGGTAGCACGGGCCCACGTAGGGCTGGAACACCGAGACCTGACCCTCGAAGCGGAAGATCGAGCCGTGGATGACGGGGATGCGCTTGAGCAGCGACGCGTCGTTCACGAGGTAGCGGGTCGGGAAGTTGTCGGTGCCGTCGACGATCACGTCGTAGCCGTCGATGATGTCGAGCACGTTGTCGGCACCGAGGCGGACGTCGTAGGTGACGACGTCGACGTCGGGGTTGAGCGCGGTGAGCGTCTTCTTCGCCGAGTCGACCTTGCGCTCGCCGATGCGGTCGGTGTTGTGCAGGATCTGGCGCTGCAGGTTCGACGCGTCGACGACGTCCATGTCGATGATGCCGATGGTGCCGACGCCGGCCGCCGCGAGGTAGAGCGCCGCGGGCGAACCGAGGCCGCCGGCGCCGAGGAGGAGCACCCGGCTCCCGAGCAGCTTCTGCTGACCCTCCTCGCCGACCTCGGGCAGGAGGATGTGGCGGCCGTAGCGGTCGCGCTGCTCGGCGGTGAGCGTCTGGGGCGTGATCCAGGGACGACCCTGGTCCTTCCAGCGGCCGAAGCCACCGGCCATCGACACCACGTCGGTGAACCCGAGCTGCTGCAGCGTCTCCGCCGCGAACGCCGAGCGCACGCCACCGGCGCAGTACACGACGATGGGCTGCTCGCGGTTCGTCAGCCGGGTCTCGGCCTGGCTCTCGAGGTGGCCGCGGGGGATGAACACCGAACCGGGGATGGTCCCCTGGTCGTGCTCGTCCTGCTCGCGGACGTCGAGGAAGGTGGCGTCGCCGAGGCGGCCCTCGGCGTCCTCGGGCGATATCTCGGTGATGCGCGCCTTGGTGTCGCGCAGCAGGTCACGGAAGCTCGGCATCTGGTTCTCTCTCCTCGTCGAACCGTAAAAGCCTACCGCAGGGGTCGGGTATTCCCAATCGGCGGGACTGGTTGCGATCGGTTGCGAAGGGTGCTCAGACCCGCGCCACCAGGTCGGGGAGCACCTCGCCCAGGCGGTCGCGGAGCACGAACCCGGCGGCGCCGTCGAAGGGCGTGGGCTCGCCGTTGAGCACCGCCAGCGTCGCTCCGTTGCGCAGCGCGTGCTCGGGCAGCGCCGCCGCCGGGTAGACGCCGAGCGACGTCCCGACGGCGAGGAACACGTCGGCACCGTCGGCGGCCCGCTGCGCCCGCATCAGGTCCTCCGCCACCAGGTTCTCGCCGAACGAGATCGTCGCCGACTTCAGCATCCCGCCGCACTCGAGGCACGCGGGATCCTCCTCGCCCGCGCGCACGCGGTCGAGCGTGTCCTCCATCGGGCCGCGCCAGCCGCACTGCAGGCACTTGGCGTCGAGCACGGTGCCGTGGATCTCGATGACGATCGCGGGCGACGATCCTCCGGCCTGGTGCAGGCCGTCGACGTTCTGCGTCACCAGCGTGTGGAGGTTCGCCTTCCGCTCGAGCTCGGCGAGCGCGCGGTGCCCGGCGTTGGGTGCACCGGCGAACAGCTCGCTGCTGGCGCGGTTGCGCCACACGTCGCGTCGGTGGTCGGCGTCGGCCACGTAGTGCCGGATGTTCGCCTTGCGCTCGGCCTTCGGATCCTTGGTCCAGATGCCCTGGGGTCCGCGGAAGTCGGGGATCCCCGACTCGGTGGAGATGCCCGCGCCGGTGAGCACGACGATCTGGTGCGCGTCGCGCAGCATCGCGGCGAGGCGGTCGAGTTCCTCGGCGTCGGCCATCGCCCGACGTTACGCGGACCCGGCGATCAATAGGATCTGCCGGCCATGGCGGATCCGTGTGCACCGGTGGCCTCCGACTCCCGGCGCGCCCGCACCATCGAGGCGGCGTGCGTCGCCGCGGCGGTGGTGGTGCTGACCGTCGCGCAGCTCTTCCGGCAGACCGGCGTCCACTCGTGGGACACCGTGTGGGCCGAGGACGGCAAGTACTTCTTCAACGGCACGAACCACCTCGGCGACCTGTTCCACGAGTACGCCGGCTACCTCCAGCTGACGGGGCGGGCCATCGGCCTCGGCGCCCACGCGGTACCGATCGACGACGTGGCGATCTTCTATGCGCTCGCCGGCGCCGCGCTCACCAGTCTGATGGCGGCGGCGGTCTGGTACTTCTCCGAGTCGCTCGTCCACTCGCGCGTGCTCCGTGCCGTGCTCGCGCTCCAGGTCGTCCTGCTCCCGGCCATGCTGCTCGAGCAGGTCGCGAACGGCGTGAACGCGATGTGGGCCGTGCTCTACGCGCTGTGGTGGGCGCTGGTCTTCCGCCCGCGTCACGCCGTCGGGGTCGTCGGGGCGTCGGTCGTCGTGGTGCTCGCGGCGTGCTCCAACAGCCTGGCGCTCGTGTTCCTGCCGCTGGCCGCGGTCCTCGCGTGGCGGCGGCCGGGCCGGTACCGGATCGTCGCCGGCGCGTATGCGGTGGGGTGCCTCGTCCAGGGCGTCGTGATCCTCGGCGCACCGGCGGCGGAGACCGCGCCGCACCGCGCGGTCGATCTCCCGGGGATCTTCTCGATCCGGGTCCTCGCGTCGATGGTCGTCGGGGAGCAGTGGGTCGACCACGCGTGGTCGGCGCTCGGTTGGGGGCTCGCCGTCGTCGTCGTCGCCGTCACTGCGGCCTGGCTGCTCGGGCTCGCAGTGCGCGGGAAGGGCGAAGCGCGCGCGCTGGGCCTCGTCGCGGTCGCGTACGCGGTGCTCCTCTACTTCGCCGAGCTCTGGGTGCGGGGCTCGCTCGGGATGCGGATCGGTCCGGAGTACCACTCGTTCGGCGCCCGCTACTCGTCCTTGTCGATCTGGCTGATGACCGCGGGTCTGGGACTGCTCGTGTCGAGCGTGGGGAGCGCGCGGCTCGTGCGCGTCGTGCTCGCCGCCATCGTCGTGTGGTTCGCGGTGACGAGCGTCGCGGGGTTCCGGGGCACGACGCCCCGGTCGCAGGGACCGGGGTGGAAGACCTCCGTCGCCGAGGCGCGCGTGGCCTGTGACGCGGGTGCCGAGGAGGTCCAGCTCGCGGTCGTGCCCTTCCCCTTCGACATCACCGTGTCGTGCGCGTCGCTGCGTTGATCCCAGCGGAGCACTGGTCGGGCCCGTGGCGGCGCGCGCGAGCGGCGCGCCTCGGGGGACGATGAGGCGCGCCGCTCGGCATGCGGCCGCGAGCACGGGGGCGAGCTCGAACCGCGATCTGTCGACGTGTTCTACGAGGCGAGGCCCCGCATGGGATTGGTCTTCACCGGGGCGTCCCGCAGATGGCCCTGCGCATGCTCGAGTGCCTCGCGGTGGCGCTGGTAGGCCCACTGCGCGCTCTCGTGGCACAGCGCGGGGTGGAAGCCGATGGCGTGGAGCGCGCGTTCGACGTGGTCGAGGTCGTCGCCCTGTTCGAGCAGCGTGAACGCGACGCGACGGGCCCGCCGCCGCGCCTCGGCCATGGGCGGCTCCGCGAGCTGCTGCTCGGCCCACTCCGCATGCGCGCGCTGCAGGTCGCGAGGGAGGCGACGGAGGTGGCGCGTGTTCACCGGCGGGACGTTGCGCCGCACCGCCACCGTGTCGGACATCGGGTCCTCGCACGCGAGGTCGAACTGGGTGAGGCGCCGCAGGGTGCGCACGATGGGTGAGGCGCTGCCCTCGCGTTGCCCGAGACCGAGCGCGTGCGACGTGTCGACGATGGTGAGCTCGACGCCGTCGGGATCGCGGTCGAAGCGGTCGGCGAGGTGGCGCAGCAGGAGCAGCGCGGTGGGGCCGAGGGTCGGGAGCCAGAACTGCTCGACGTAGCGCGAGCGGGGGTCGTGGCCGAGCGTGTCGACGACGGGGTCGTTCCAGGGCTTGATCAGCAACGTGGCGGGCATGGATCTCCTCCGCAAGTGGGGTGCCGGTCCCTCCGGTGGAGCCGGGACCGGGACGGTGTGCGGGGGAAGTCGGGTGGCGGATCCCGTCGGATCACGTCTGGGTGCGAAGAGTAGCCGAAAAGCCGCGAATGCGTCAAGCCGTCCGTTCGAGCGCGGAGCGATCGCTGGCGGCGGGCGCCCGCTCCTCCACCCCGCGGGGCCGGTCGAAGGCCCGGCGCGGATCGGGGCCGAACACCTCGGGCGGCCGCGCGGGGCCGAACAGGAAGCCCTGGCCGACCTCGCAGCCCATGCCCCGCAGCTGCTGGAACTGCTCGCGCGTCTCGATGCCCTCGGCCACCGTCGACAGCCGCAGCGCGCGGGCGAGGCCCACGACCGCGCCGACGATGGCGGTGCTGTCCTTGCGCAGGCCGACGCCGGCCGTGAACGAGCGGTCGATCTTCAGCGCTTCCACCGGGAGCCGCTCGAGGTACGCGAGCGACGAGTAGCCGGTGCCGAAGTCGTCGACCGCGAGGTGCAGGCCGAGCGCGCGCAGCGCCCCGAGCGCACTCAGGGCCGACTCGGCGTCGCGCATCAACGTGCTCTCGGTGATCTCGAGCCAGAGCGCCGACGGCAGGATGCCGCTGTCGTGCAGGACGCGCGCCACGTCGTTCGGCAGCGCGGGCTCGGCGAGCTGGCGGGGTGAGAGGTTGACGCTCATCGACAACGGCGGCCCGTCGTGCGACGCGTCGTGCCATCGCACCGCCTGTTGGCAGGCCTGCTCCAGCGCCCACACGCCGAGCGGCACGATGAGACCGGTCTCCTCGGCGAGGGGCACGAACTCCATCGGGGGAACGAGTCCGCGTTCCGGGTGCTCCCAACGGATGAGGGCTTCGAAGCCGAACAACGTGCCCGTCGCCAGGTCGATCATCGGCTGGTAGTGCACGCGCATCTCGCCCCGCTCGATGGCGCGATGCAGCTCGTTGCCGGTGCGCAGGTCGTCGACCGCTCGGTGGTGCTCGCGGGCGTCGAACAGCTCGGCGCGGTCGCGGCCGCGCTCCTTGGCGCGGTACATGGCCGCGTCGGCGTTGCGCACGAGCGTCTCAGGGCTGTCGTCGGCGCTGCCGGAGAGTGCGATCCCGATGCTCGCCGTGACGAACACCTCACCCTCGATCAGCGCGACGGGACGCGCGATCGCCTCCGCGATCCGTTCCGCGATGAGCTCGACCGTCTCCTCGCTGCTCACGTTGCGACAGAGGATCGTGAACTCGTCGCCGCCGAAGCGCGCCACCACGCCGCTCGATCCCATCACCGAGCTCAGCCGGTCGGCGACGGCCACCAGCAGCCGGTCGCCCACGGTGTGCCCGAGGCTGTCGTTCACGACCTTGAACCGGTCGACGTCGAGGAACAACACGGCGATGCGTTCACGGGTGGCCTCGGCGTGTGCGAGCTCGCGTCCGAGGCGCTCGACGAACTGGAGCCGGTTCGGCAGTCCGGTGAGCGGGTCGTGGGCAGCCTGGTGGGCGAGCGCCTCACCGCTGGCCCGCCGCTCACCGATGTCCTCGATCTGGCACACGAGGTACATCGGCTGGTCGTGCACGTCGCGCACCAGCGACGCGCTGACCGACACCCAGACCGGGTGACCGTCGTGGTGCACGAAGCGTTGCTCGAGCTGTGCGCTCTGGGTGACGCCGGTGAAGAGGCGGCGCACCTGCTCGCGGCACTGGTCGCGATCGTCGGGATGGCAGAGCTCGAGCAGCGACGAGGCGAGGAGCTCCGATTCCCCGCGACCGAGGATCTGCACCAGTGCGCGGTTCACGCGGAAGAGGCGGCCGTCGACCGAGATGAGCGCCATGCCGATCGGCGCGTGCTCGAACGCGCTGCGGAACCGCTCCTGGGCCTCGCGGAGCTCGGCCTCGGCCCGGCGACGGTCGGTGAGGTCGCGGGCGCTGATGACGATGCCCTCGACCGAAGGGTCGTCGAGCAGGTTGGTGGCGACCACCTCGACCACGCGCCAGGTGCCGTCGGCGCGGCGGAGGCGGACCTCGACCCGGTCGGCGTCCTTGCCCTCACGCGTGGACTCGAGGCCCCGGCGCGCGGTGGCGCGGTCCTCGGGGTGGACGAGGTCGAACACGTCGGTGCCGATGAGCGGCTCGATGTCGAGCCCGAGGATGCGCTCGGTGACCGGACTGGCGTACACGAGCCGGCCCGAAGGGTCGACGATGGCCATGATGTCGTTGGAGTCGCGGACCATCGCCCGGAAGCGCGCCTCGTTGCGCTCGAGCAGCGCCGTCACCTGATCGACGGTGTGGGCCGCCCGACGCCCCACGACCCGCGTGGAGACCACCGCCAGCACGACGATCACCAGCAGCAGGCCGCTCGCGAGGAGGGCTTCGGCACTCACGTCCTTTCTGTCGGTCCGTGGCCGTCCCGACCTTGAGCGGGACGCCCGAGACGCTCAGGGGACGGTCAGGCGGATCGGGCGCCGAGATGCGCCTCCACGACGGTCCGGGCCGCCGCGGTGGGGGTGATGGTGCCCGCGGCGACCTCGCCTTCGAGGCGGCGGGCGAGCGTGGCGGTGGCGGTGTCGGCGGTGAGGGCGTCGAGGAGGGTGTCGGTGACCTCCGACCACATCCACTCCCGGTTCTGCCCTGCCCGCAAGCGCTCGAGGTCGGCCGTCACCGCGTCGCGGAACTCCGTCACCGCCGTCCACACCTCGGGGATGCCGACGCCGGTGAGGGCCGAGCACGTGAGCACCCGAGGGGTCCATGCCGCCACCCGGGGCCGCACGAGGTGGAGTGCGGCGGCGTAGTCGGCCGCGGTGTGGGCGGCCACTGCGGCGAGGTCGCCGTCGGCCTTGTTGACGACGACGAGATCGGCCAGCTCCATGATCCCGCGCTTCAGGCCCTGCAGCTCGTCGCCCCCGCCGGGCGCCACCAGCACCATGAAGAGGTCGACCATCGCCGCGACCTTCACCTCCGACTGCCCGACGCCGACGGTCTCGACCAGGACGACGTCGAAGCCCGCGGCCTCGCACAGCAGGAGCGCCTCACGCGTGCGGCGGGCGACACCGCCGAGGGTGCCGCCGGTGGGAGAGGGCCGCACGAACGCGTGCGGCGAGCGCGTGAGCTGCTCCATGCGCGTCTTGTCGCCGAGGATCGAGCCGCCACTGCGTGTGCTCGAGGGATCGACCGCGAGCACCGCGACGCGGTGGTCCTGCGCGACGAGGTGCGTCCCGAGCGCCTCGATGAACGTCGACTTCCCTGCGCCGGGCGCGCCGGAGATGCCGACGCGCGTCGCGCCACCCACCTGCGGCAGCACCTCTGCGAGCAGGTCCTCCGCCTCGGCGCGGTGGTCGGCGCGCGTCGACTCGACCAGCGTGATCGCGCGAGCGAGTGCGCGCCGATCTCCGTCGATCACCTGCCGCGCCAGGTCGCTCATGCGCGAGAGGGTAGGAGAGCTGGGCGGCG
>CAVWLR010000003.1:0-28872 GCA_963755855.1 uncultured Actinomycetes bacterium
GCCGCGCCCGAGCGCGTCCGTCCGTACACCTCGCCGGGGGACTGACACGTGGTCGGGCAGAGGTGTCTCTTCTGCTCGATCGTGGCGGGGGAGACGCCGGCGGCGATCGTGCTCGACACGCCCGCCGTGCTGGCGTTCCTCGACATCCGCCCCTTGTTCCCCGGGCACACGCTGGTCGTCCCGCGCCGCCACGTCGAGACCCTCCGCGACCTCGACGACGTGACGCGGGACGTGCTCTTCGCCGAGGTGCAGCGCATCGCCGCTGCGGTGCAGGACGCGATGGGCGCGCAGGGCTCGTTCGTCGCCATGAACAACGTGGTCAGTCAGAGCGTCCCTCACCTCCATGTCCATGCCGTCCCGCGCAACCGCAAGGACGGACTCCGGGGGTTCTTCTGGCCGAGGACCACCTATGCCGACGACGCCGAGGCCGAGACCGTCGCCGCATCGATCCGCACCGTCCTCGCCGCCACCCCGGACGGGAGCCTCGACCAGGGCGTTGCAACGGAAGAATCGATGTAATACTGTAATCACCATGCCGAAGCACGACAACCCCACCGCCGGCGCCACTGTTCCCGGTGCCGCCAAGCTCCAGGGCTGGTTCGCCGGCCGTCTCCCCGACGGCTGGTTCTCCGGGCCCCCCGTCGTCAGCCACGACCGTGACGAGATCGTCGTGCTGGGGACCCTCCCGACGCCGGACACGGGTGACGCCGACGCCGACGTGCTCGCCTCCGCCTGCCGGGCCCGCATCCAGGGCTTCCGCGAGGACACCCGCGCCCTGCGCATGCGCATCGCCGACGAGGCCGAGGCCCGGTTCGCGCGCAAGGTCGCATGGGGCGCCCGGTGCGGCGACGAGGAGGAGCTCTTCACCACGCTCAGCGTGCCGGTGATGACCCGCCTCCGCCTCCCCGAGCGCCAGGTGCTCGACACGCTCGTCGACGCCGGCGTCGCCCGCAGCCGCAGCCACGCGCTCGGCGTGGTGCGTGCGCCTGGTCGGCGACCACGAGGGTGAGTGGATCGACCAGCTGCGCGAAGCCCTCGTGCACGTGGAGAAGGTGCGCAGCGAAGGCCCCGGCCGTCGTGAGCCCGCCGGCAGCGACGACGAGAGCTGAGCTCCCCGATTCGATGTCACAAAAATAGTTCGATATCTAATCGTTAGTGTGCTAATCATTAGTGCACTATGGAAACCACGATCGGTCGGCTGCTCTACCTGACGCACCGGACCGTCCACGAGGAGCTCGACCGTCGGCTCGGACAGCACGGCGCCAGCCTCTGGAACTGGGTCCTGCTCAAGGAAGCGGCCAACGCAGAAGGCGCCAGCCAGCGCGAGCTCGCGCGTCACATGGGCATCGAGCCTCCCACCCTCGTCCGCCAGCTCGACAAGCTCGCGCAGGACGGGTTGGTCGAGCGTCGGCCCGACCCCGACGACCGGCGCGTCGTGCGCGTCGTCGTCACCCCCGCCGGGCTCGAGCGCCTCGACGAGCTCCACGCCGTCGTGCAGGAGCTCGACACCGAGCTGCGGGGGATCCTCACCAAGCGGGACGTCGAAGTCCTGAGTCGCGCGCTGCCGCGCATCAACGCGTACTTCGAGCAGCGCGCCGTCGACCACAAGGAGAAGAAGGAGGTGTCCGATGCCAGTCGATGACGACGTCGTGATCCGCACCCAACAGCTCACCAAGGTGTATCCGGGTGGGCTCAAGGCGGTCGACGAGCTCGACCTCGAGGTGCACCAGGGAGAGATCTTCGGTCTCCTCGGTCCCAACGGGGCCGGGAAGACCACGACGGCCGGCATGCTCACGACGCGGGTGATCCCGACCAGCGGGCGCGCGTTCGTCGGGGGCATCGACGTGGTCGAGCGTCCCACCGCCGCGAAGCAGGTGATCGGGGTGGTGCCGCAGAGCAACACGCTCGACCGCTCGCTCACCGTGTGGGAGAACCTCTACTTCCACGGCCGCTACTTCGGGATGTCGGCGACGATCGCGAAGCGTGAGGCCGACCGGCTGCTCGACCAGTTCCGCCTCGCCGAGCGGGGCAACGAGAAGGTCGCCGCACTGTCGGGCGGCATGGCGCAGCGCCTCATGGTCGCCCGGGCGATCATGCACCGGCCGGCGATCCTGTTCCTCGACGAGCCCACCGCGGGGCTCGATCCGCAGAGCCGCCTCGCCCTCTGGGAGATCCTCGGCGAGCTGCACGTCGACGGTCAGACCATCCTCCTCACCACCCACTACATGGAGGAAGCCGACGAGCTCTGCAACCGGCTCGCGATCATCGACCGCGGCAACCTGCTCGCCCTGGGCACACCGACGGAGCTCAAGCGGTCGACCGGGGCCGACACCATCGTCACCGTGACCGCCACCGGCGACCTCGACGCACTGGCCAAGGTGCTGGAGGCGGAGGTGCCGGGTGCACAACAGGCCACACGCGTCGACTCGACCGTCCTCGTCGAGGTGCAGGCGCAGACGGGCGTGCTCCCGCTCGTGTTCGGCGTCGCCGAGCGTCACGGCTTCGACGTCTCCGACCTCTCGGTCAACGAGCCCACGCTCGAGACCGTCTTCATCAACCTCACCGGGAAGGACCTGCGGGAATGACGACCGTCACGCCACCACCACCGCCGTGCCGTCCGCGCTCGTGCCGGCCCGCAAGCCGGTCGCCGCTGCACTCGTCGCGTTCGGCTCCCTGATCCTGCGCGACCTCGTCGTGCTGCGGAAGACGTTGAAGGAGTTCATCCCCCGAACGATCCTCCAGCCGTTCCTCCTCGTGTTCGTGTTCACCTACGTCTTCCCGAAGATCGGGCAGGGCGTGGGCGGCACCGCGCAGGCGAGCACCTTCTCGACCGTGCTCGTCGCCGGGGTCGTGGGACTCGCGATCCTGTTCCAGGGGATCCAGTCGGTCTCGCTGCCGATGGTGCAGGAGTTCGGGTACACGCGGGAGATCGAAGACCGGGTGCTGGCGCCGATGCCGGTGTGGCTGGTGGCGATCCAGAAGGCGATGTGGGGCGCGCTCAGCGGATTGATCTCCGCGCTCATCGTGTTCCCGATCGCCGCAGTGGTGCCGGCCACGGCCGTGCACCTCCACATCAACTGGCTCATCCTGATCACGTTGGTGCCGCTCGCGTGCTACACGTGCGGTGCGCTCGGGCTCACGTTCGGCACCCGGTTCGACCCGCGCACGGTGCCGCTGCTGTTCGGCATCATCGTGATCCCCATCACGTTCCTGGGCTGCGTCTACTACTCGTGGTCGTCGCTCGAGCCGATCCGGTGGCTGCAGGTCGCCGTGCTCGTCAACCCGCTCGTCTACATCTCCGAGGGGTTCCGGGCCGCGCTCACCGACGCGTCGCACATGAGCCTGTGGGCGGTGTACGGAGCGCTGATCGGCTTCGCGGCGCTGTTCACCTGGTTGGGCATCACCGGGTTCAAGCGACGCGTCCTCAGCTGACGTGCGGATCGTCTCCCTGCTCCCGTCGGCGACCGAGATCGTGTTCGCCGTGGGTCGGGGAGACGATCTCGTCGGCGTGACGTTCGAGTGCGACCACCCGCCGGAGGCGCGGAGCCGACGGATCGTGTCGACGACGACGTTGCCCGAAGGCCTGTCGCCGGCGGAGATCGACGCCGTGGTCAGCGCGCGCGTCGCGGCCGGCGAAGACCTCTACCGCCTCGACGAGGGCGCGTTGGCGGAGCTCGACGCCGACATCGTGCTCACCCAGGACCTCTGCGCGGTGTGCGCCGTCGATCTCGACCGGGTCGACGACGCGCTCGCGTACCTCGGGTGCACCGCACGCGCGGTGACGCTCGATCCCCAGTCGCTCGAAGGTGTCCTCGCCTCGATCCTCGACGTCGGTGAGGTGCTCGGTGCGAGCGCGGCGGCGCGGGCGCTCGTCGACTCGTTGCGCGCGCGGCTCGACCTGCTCGCACGGTCGCTCGCGGGTGCCACGCCAAGGTCGGTGCTCGTGCTCGAGTGGAGCGATCCGCCGTTCTGTGCCGGGCACTGGGTCCCCGACCTCGTCGTCGCCGGTGGTGGCACCGCGGTGCTCGCGCAGCCCGGCGCCGACTCGCGTCGCATCACGTGGGACGAGGTGCGCGCGGCGTCCGCCGACGTCGTGCTCGTCGCGCCGTGCGGCTACCACCTCGACGCGGCGGCGGGGTTCGCGGAGCAGCTCGTGACCGACGGCCGGCTCCCTCCGGACGCAGAGGTGTGGGCGGTCGACGCCGACAGCCACTTCGTGCGGCCCGGACCGCGTCTCGTGGATGGCGCCGAGACGGTGGCGCAGATCCTGCATCCGGGGATCGTCGGCGCACCGGCCGCCGACCGCGCCCGTCGAGTCGCTCGGGACGCTTGCTGACGGGTGGAGCCGGGGGTCAGGACGATCCGCTCGCCTTCTTCGTGAGCTTCAGGATCGGCGTGGGGTGCTCCGGGTCGGGCGTGCCCTTCACCAGCGGCTCGATCCAATTCACCGTGGTGCCGTCGCTGTAGGTCTGGATGGCCTTGAACGCCAGCTGGTTCGTGCTCGACGGGAGCGTGCCGGCCAACACGGTGAACGTGAGGTACTGGTCGGTGCCGATCCCGTCTCCGGTCGCGGTCCAGGTGATCTTCGAGATCGCCTGCGTGATCTGCCCGTCGTCGGTGGTGATCGGCTTGGCCAGCTGCGTCATCGCGACCGTCGACGTCCAGCCGGCGATGACCTCGGCGTGCGCGTCGAGGAGGGGCGTCGAGGTCGGGAAGTCGATCTCGACCTTCACCGTCGACGCCCCGGTGGTGCTCTCGTTGGGCACGGCGAACCCGATGGGTGCGTCGCTCGCACCCTTGGGCAGCGAGCTGGGTTGCACCGTGACGTGCGCGGACGCCGCCGCGGGGACGAGCACGACGGCGAGGGCTCCCACCGCGGCGACCAGCAGGGCTCGACGCTTCTTCACCGGCATCCCTTTCGACCTCGGGTCATCGCCTGGATGGTCGATCGGGCCGCCCCGAAAGTTCCGCCCCGAGAGTGCGCGGCGTGGGCCGACGTGTGGAACCCTCGACCGATGACCGACGACCGGACCATCGAGCTCGCGGGGTGGGACGGGCCCTGGCCCGACGACGATCCCGACGCCAACTTCAAGTCGGACGTCGCGCTGTACTCGCACGTCGACCCGTTGACGACGATCCGCAACCTCGGCCGCGCCCTCGACGTGCCGGTCGGCGCGCTCTGCCACTACGTGCTCGCGAAGTGGGCCACGCAGGGCAGTGGCGGACTGCTCGAGCTCGGTCCGACGATGACGCGGCGACTCGGCGCCATCTGCGACGAAGCCGAGCGCGCCGGCACCGACGGCGCACGCTTGGAGGCGTACCGGCAGTTGCAGGGCCTCGTCTCGTGGCTGCAGGTGCCGCTCGACCACCCGGACGTCTACGACGGGTGACTCGGGTCACAGAACCACGCAGAGCGGGCGATTTGCGTCGTGTGTCCAGAGGTACGGCGTGGCGCGACAACTACCCTGAGCGTTGTGTCGGCGCCGACGCACGTGAATTTCTGGGGGGTACGCGGATCGACTCCGTGTGACGGCCACCAGTTCAACCGGTACGGGGGGAACACCTCGTGCGTCGAAGTCGCGTCCGAAGGACACGACCCGATCGTCTTCGACCTCGGCACCGGGCTGCGCAACTACGGCGACCACCTCAAGGCGGAAGGTCGCAGCGACGGCTACCGCGCCACCGTGCTGCTCACCCACCTCCACTGGGACCACATCCAGGGGCTTCCGTTCTTCGAGCCGCTCGCGGCGGGCGGTGGGAGCGTCACCGTGATCGGCCCGCACCAGGAGAAGGGCCCGCTCGAGACCGTGTTCCGCTCGGTCATGAGCCCGCCGTTCTTCCCGATCACCCCGGAGGAGCTGCGCGGCGACGTGGCGTTCGAGGCGGTGGCCAACGACGACTTCGCGCTGAACGGCGCCAAGGTGCGTTCGCGCTGGGTGCGTCACACCGATCCCACGCTCGGCTTCCGCGTCGAGATGGAGGGCATGTCGGTCGCGTACCTCTCCGACCACGGGCCCGGCACCGTGTCCGAGGACGCCGACGACTACGTCCCGCGCGACGTGCTCGATCTCTGCGACGGCGTCGACCTGCTCATCCACGACGCGCAGCACACCACCGAGGAGTACGAGATCAAGCGCACGTGGGGGCACTGCACCATCGACTACGCCGTCCACGTGGCGAAGGAAGCCGGCGCGCGCCAGCTCGCACTGTTCCACCACTGCCCGTCGCACGGCGACGACAGCATCGACACCATCCTGCGCGATGCGCGCGAGTTCTCGGCGAGGATCAACGGCCCCGAGGTGTTCGCGGCGGCCGACGGTCTGAGCCACGAGCTCCGTCCCGCGCGCTGATCCAGGAGCAACCCTTGTCCGACACCGACCCTTCCGCCGAGACCGTGTTGGTTCCCGACGACAAGCGGTTCCGCACCGTGCTCGGTCACTTCGCGACCGGCGTCACCATCATCACCGCCATGGACGGCGAGGAGCCGGTCGGGATCGCCGCCAACTCCTTCACGTCGCTGTCGCTCGAGCCGCCGCTCGTCCTCTTCTGCGTGGCGCACACGTCGTCGACGTGGCCGCGCATCGAGGCTGCCGGCACCTTCGCCGTGAACATCCTCGGCGAAGAGCACGAAGAGCTGTCGAACCTGTTCGCCAAGAAGGGTGCCGACCGCTTCTCGTCCACCCCGTGGCACATCGGCGTGTCGGGCGCGCCCGTGCTCGAGGAGGCGATCGCCTACCTCGACTGCCGCTTCGAAGCCGAGTACCCCGGCGGCGACCACAAGATCATCGTCGGGCGGGTGCTCGACCTCGACATGCGTGAGGGCGCGCGGCCGCTCCTGTTCTACAAGGGCGGGTACTCGCGCATGCACGAGGCGTGAGGTGACGAGCGACGACGTCGCGCTGGCAGCGCGGGTCGTCGTCGCGATCATCCTGCTGGTCTCGGGGATCGGGAAGCTCACCGCGCTCGGACCGACGCTCCGGACCAGTCGTTCCGAGTACGGACGGTACGCGTGGATCACCCTCGTCGTGGCGGTGGCGCTCCCGCTCTACGAGATCGCACTCGGCGTGCTGCTGCTCGTCGTCGACGCGTCGTGGCCGAGCTGGCTCGCGCTGCTCACGTTCGCCGCGTTCACCGTCGTCCTCACGCGACGGATCCTGCGCAACGACCGACGCCCGTGCAACTGCTTCGGCGCCGCGTCGACCAAGCGTGACCTCTCGATGGGTTCCTTGTTCCGCAACACGTGGTTCCTCGTGCTCGCGCTGATCGCCACGGGGACCGCCACGATGCAGGAGCCGAGCGCGCTGCTCGGCACGGTGCTGCTCGGGTGCGCGTTCCTCGCGGTGTCGGCGGTGCTGGTGGTGCGCACGTGAACGTCGTCGTCCTCGTCGGTTCCGAAGCCGATGCGGCCGCGCTGGGCGAGACCGCGCGCGCGCTCGAGTCGGATGGCACCCGCGCCGCGGTGTTCATCGGCGACGTCAGCACGCCCGAAGGCCGCGCCGCCCTCGACGAGTTCGTCACCGAGCTCTTCCCCCCGTCCCCCTGACGAACCAGGTTGCGTCACCTGACCACGCATATCGCGGCCAAGTGACGCAACCTCGTGGTCAGAAGGCGACCGGGTCGAACTCGACCGCGGGGTCGAGGCGGTGGGCGAAGCGGCGGAGGCTGCGCATCAGCACCAGGCCGGTGACGAGCACGAGCAGCGCATTGGTGATCGCCGCGGCTGCGTCCCAGCCGAGCGACGTGACGACGTAGAAGTCCCAGTAGCGGTGCAGGGTCTGGGCCAGGTCGAGTCCGGGGTGCCAGTCGAGTGCGCCGCCCCGCGCGAATGGCCAGAACCACAGGTTCATGATCGCCCCGTAGACGAACCCCCAGACCCAGGCGTAGGCCGCCAGCGCGACCACCTCCACGCGCGCGTCGAGCCGTGCGGTCACGATGCCGACCCAGCCGGCGCCGGCGCCCATCCACGACAGGGCCAACATCTGGAACGGGAGCCAGGGACCGATGCCGCCGGTGACGATCGCCGACACCGCCATCGCGCACAGCCCCAGCAGCAGCCCGAAGCGCGGTCCGAACGCGGCGCCGGCCAGGATCACGAGGAAGAAGATGCCGCTGCCGCCGCCGGGCAGGTCGATGAGCCGGAGCAGTCCGGCGACTGCCGACAGCATCCCGAGGATGGCGACCGTGGCGCCGTTCATCGTGCCGCGGCGCACCTCGAGCATCACGACCGCGATCACGAGCGCGCCCACGAGCGCAGCGACGAGCGGCGCGTCGCCGCTGTGCGCCTGACTCGGGAGCGCGGTCGACGGCAGCCAGAACGGGTACAGGAACGCGGCCGCACCCAGGAGCACCATGAGGAGGTAGACCGCGAACGGGCGGACGCGTCCGGCGACCCCGACGCGCGGCGGTGCGACGACGAGGCTCACGAGCGCGCCAGCTCCGCGTCGACTTCCTCGACGGTGAGGAACGGCGGCAGGACCCGCAGCACCTGGGGGGCGAACAGCGACCCGGCGAGCACGGTGCGGGCGTCGCCGTCGGCCACGATCTCGCCGTCGCCCAGCACGACTGCGTGCGACGCGATGCGCGCCGCCAGCTCGACGTCGTGGGTCGCGAGCACGACGGCACCGCCCGCGGCCGCGTGCTCGCGCACCGCGTGCTCGAGTGCGGTGCGAGATGGGGCGTCCATGCCGCGCGTCGGTTCGTCGAGCAGGAGCACCGGCGCCCCACCAACCGCCACCGCCGCGATCGCAACCCGCTGGCGCTGGCCGCCCGAGAGGCTGCGGGGGTGCTCCTCCGCGAGGTCGGTGAGGTGGAGGGCGTCGAGCCACCGGTCGACCGCGACCGGGTCGGTCCTGCCGAGCAGCTTCTGCGTCTCCACCAACTCGCGCCGCACCGTCGACGAGAACAGCATCGTGTTCGGGTTCTGCGGCACGTACGCGACGCGCACGTCGGTCTCGACCGCGCCGTGGCTCGGAGCGACCAGCCCGGCCAGCGCGCGGAGCACGGTGGTCTTGCCCGCGCCGTTGCGGCCGAACAGCGCGATCACGTCGCCCGCGCGCAGCTCGAGGTCGACGCCCCGCACGACGGTGCGACCGCCCAGGGCGACGCGCAGGTCGCGCGCGTGCAGGAGGACGTCACCCGACGTGATCGGTGCACTCGGAGTGGGCGGTTCGAGCGTGGGCGGGTCGAGCGCAGCGCGCGATCGCGCGTCGCGCACGGTGAGGGGGAGCGGGTCCCAGCCGAGGAGGCGTCCGAGCCGGGTGACGCTGGGCGCACCGGGATAGTTCGCCAGCACCGCCCCCACCGCGGCCGGCGTCCCCACCGCGCCGCTCTCGACGAGCACCGCGCGGTCGGCGA
Source organism: uncultured Actinomycetes bacterium (assembly GCA_963755855.1). Taxonomy (GTDB): domain Bacteria; phylum Actinomycetota; class Acidimicrobiia; order IMCC26256; family DASPTH01; genus DASUAS01. The sequence continues at coordinate 9,355 of CAVWLR010000003.1, forward strand.
GCGGCGCGGCGCGCTCGAGCCGGTGCTCGGCCAGCACCACGGTGGTGCCGAGGTCGTGGTTGAGGCGCACGAGTGCGGCGAGCACGTCGTCGGCGCCCTGCGGATCGAGCTGCGACGTGGGCTCGTCGAGCACGAGCGCCTGCGGTCCTGCCGCGAGCGCCCCGGCGATCGCGCACCGCTGACGTTCGCCGCCCGACAGCGTCGACGGGTCGCGGTCGCGCAGGTGCGCGATGCCGAGCGCGTCGAGCACCTCTTCGACCCGTCGGCGCATCGCCTCCTGCGTGAACCCGAGGTTCTCGAGCACGAAGGCGAGGTCGCGCTCCACGTGGTCGACGACCGACTGCGACTCGGGGTCCTGGGCGACGAAGCCCACCACGTCGGCGAGCTCGCGCGGGTGGTGCGTGCGCGTCGATCGTCCGAACACGACGACGTCACCGCCGAAGCGGCCACCGCTCGTGTGCGGCACGAGCCCGTTGACCGCGCGCAGCAGCGTGCTCTTGCCCGAGCCCGACGAGCCGAGCACGAGCAGCAGCTCGCCCGCGGCGACCTCGAGGTCGACGTCGCGCAACGCCGCGCGCGAGGCATCGGGGTACGCGAACGACACACCCGAGTAGGAGACCGCGCTCATGACGGGTCCGGAGGGGGAGGAGAGCGGGGAGGAGCAGCGGGAACAGCGCCAGCGCCGGGAACAGGTGCAGCGTCGGCCAGGCCAGCGGGCTGGCGAACCACACCAGGCTGCTGTCGCCCGCCCACGAGACCGTGGCCATCGCGACCGGCGCCAGCACGCTGATGCCGGCGACGAGCCAGTCGATCCTGCGCATGCGGCGCGGGCGGTAACGGGTGCGGCCGGTGTCGGACGATGCCAGGAGGATGGCGGCGCCGAGCCCGAGGGCGCCGGCCAGGCCCAGCACGGCCGCCACCGTGCCCGCCTCGCCGATCAGCGCGACGAACGACGCGCCGAGCAGCAGCAGCGACGTGAGTCCCCACCATCCGGCGGCCTTGTCGCGCGGGCTGGCACCGGCGCGCGCGAAGCCACGCGAGTCCATCGACTCCGCCAGCGTCACCGCGCGCTCGAGCCCGAGCTCCAGCACCGGCACCATCTGACGCAAGAGGCGCCCGCGCCGGACGACGCGTCCGCCGGTGCGGGCGCGATCGGCCTCCCGCACGTCGTGGATCGCACTCAGCGTCGACGGCACGAACGCGAGCCCGACCACGATCACCAGACCGAGCTCGAAGAACGCTCGCGGGGTCGACTCGACCAGCTCGGAGTGCGACACCACCGAGTTGAACGCACCGAACACGCCCATCACGCCCACGATGGCGAAGCCCTCGCTCAGCGACTGCAACATCACCTGCAGCTCCACGGTGCCGCCGACGGTGAAGCCGCCGAGCAGCTGGGGCAGGCCGAAGTGAGGCGTGGTGAACAGCACGTCACCCACGCCGTGCGTCGTCACGACCGTCAACACCATCCGCACGACGGCGAAGAACACACCCACCGCCAGGAGGAGCGGGAACGCGCGCGCGTACGGTCCCGGCCGTGCGTGGATCGACACGACCACCGACGCGATCCCGATCACCAGCGCCACGTACACCGGGCTCGGCGCGAGCTGCACGCAGGCTGCCGCCGAGAGCGCCCACACCAACCAGACGCCCGCGTGCCACGTGGTCTGCGGCGCACTCGGCGCGGGTGCCGGTGCCGACTCCGGGGTGTCAGCCCGAGGTTGCGTCGTGGCGGTCATTGCGGACTAACGTGCCCTCTCGACAACGGTTGCGCGCAACCCGGATGTTGCGTGCGGTTCCCGGACCTCGGTTCGGGAACGGGGGAAGTCGGTGCGAGACCGACGCTGACCCGCAACTGTGAGCGGCTCTGCGGCTTCTGCCGCACTCCGCGAGCCAGGCTACCTGCCGTTGTCCACCGGGCCACCGGTGCTCCCAGACGATGCGCCACCGCGAGGTGGACAGGATTTGGGCCCTCGTGGAAAGGGGCCTCGGAGGAAGACATGTCGCACGTTCGTCGTGCCGTCGCGTGCACCGTTGCGCTCGCGGCCGCTCTCTTCACCACTGCGTTGCCGCTCTCGACGGCCGCGCAGGCGGTGCCCGTGTCCTCGACCACCGCCGCGGCCGCCGCGGTCACGTGGCTGGAGACGCAACAGCAGGCCGACGGTGGCTTCGAGGTCGCGGCCTTCCCCGGCTTCGAGACCCTCGACGCGACCCTCGCCATCGCCGAGAGCGCGCAGACCGGTGGCTCGTGGAGCGCCAGCGAGGCCACCACCGCGGTGAACGCGGTGCAGTTCGGAGGCGCGGGCGGCCCGACCCCGTTCGACGCCATCGACGCCTACGCGCAGACCATCCCGACGCTGGGTGCGCAGGCCCCCGGGACCGCGGCCAAGAACATCGTCCTCGGTGCCGAGCCGTACGGGTTCGACCCCTCCGCCTTCGATCCGGCCGGCGACGGCACGCCGGTCGACCTGGTCACCCTGATGGGTGGTTGCGCCGCCACCACCGGTTCGACGTTCAACTTCACCCTCTACATCGCCATCGCCCAGAGCCTCGTGTGCAGCGCACCGTCGGCCGCAGCGCTCACGGCGATCCGTGACGGGCAGCAGGCCAACGGCGGGTGGGGCTTCCTCGGCGACCCGACCACCGCCGAGCTCGACATCGACACCACCGCGCTCGCGGTCGAGGCCCTCGTCGCCGGTGGTGCCGACGCCTCCGACCCCGCCGTGCACGCAGCGCTGGCGTTCTTCGCCGGTCAGCACCAGGCGGACGGTGCGTGGCAGGCGTTCGGTGCCGACGATCCCAACTCCACGTCCACCGCGATCCTCGGCATCACGGCCGCCGGGTTCGACGTCGAGTCGCCATGCTGGCGCGACACCGCCGACCCGAGCCTGGCTGGCGGGGCGTACGTCGCACCGACCACGTGGCTCGTCTCGCAGCAGCAGTCCAACGGTCGCATCGCGAGCCCGAACGACGGCTTCGGCATCAACACGTTCGCCACGTCGCAGGCGGTCGAAGGACTGCTGCAGTCGTGGCTCCCGGTCGCGCGGACGGCACCGCAGTCCTGTGACATCCCCCTGATCCCCATCACCCCGGTCACGCCGATCGCTCCGGCCGCGCTGACCGTGTCGCCGAGGTTCACCGGATGACCCTCGGCGCGCGCGCCCGTGGGTTCCTGCTCGCGGTCGCGCTCGCCGCATCGTTCGTCGGGGTCGCGTCGCCGGCCCACGCCGACGTCGCCGCGCAGGGATGCAGCGCGCACGCGATCGTTGTGGTGCAGCCGGGTCCCGGCCCGGTGCCGATCTGCTTCGACGGGACGATCAGCGGCCTCAGTGCCCTCCAGCTCGCGGTCGGTGGCAACGTCGCGACCTACGGCTTCGCGGGGCAGGGCGCCGCGGTCTGCGCGATCAACGGGGTGGGCAACAGCGCCGACTCGTCGTGCCTGATCGGCCCCGGTGGTCAGTACTGGGCCTACTACCGGGCCAACCCGGGCGAGTCCGGTTGGAGCTACTCGCGGGGCGGTGCGTCGTCGACGTCGGTGAGCGACGGCTCGATCGAGGGCTGGCAGTACGGCACCGGCGGGGCACCGGGATTCCCGAACTACTGCGCGATCGTCGGCTGCGCGCCGCCACCCACCGACCCGCCGCCCGCGACGCAGGCACCACCGGCGGTGACCGCGCCGCCGCCGACCGCGGCCCCGGCGACCGCCGCGCCTTCGGGCACCGTGCCGGCCACGAGTGCGGGCAAGTCCGGGACGAAGGCCGACGACAAGGCAGGTGCGAAGGCCGACGGCAAGTCGGGTGACAAGACCGACGACGAGTCGGGCAAGGGTGGTGACACCTCGGCCACGACCTCGGCGGGCGACGCCACCGCGACCACCGGCAAGAAGGGTTCGACGACCGCGTCGCGCAGCAACGACAAGGACGGCGACTCGGTGCAGGTGGCCGCCGGCGGCTCGGGAGGTGGTGGCGACGGGGGCTCTCCCCTGGGCGTGATCGTGGCCCTGGCCGTCGTCGCGATCGCAGTGGTGACCGGTCTCGTCCTCCGCGGTCGACGCCGCGGCCCGACGCCCGGCTGACCACGTCCGGTACCGTGCGACGGTGGCGACGCGTACACGGACGTTCGGGGCGGGCAACCGCGAGAGCCACGACGCCAGCGATTTCTACGCCCGGTTCACCGCGCCCCAGCTGAGCGACGACGAGACCGTCAACCCGTGCCCGGTGGCCGATTCCATCTTCACCGGCGACGCGCGCGACATGCACCAGATCCCCGACAACTCGGTCGCGCTCGTGGTGACCTCACCGCCGTACTTCGCGGGCAAGGCCTACGAGACCGACCTGGAAGCGGGCCACATCCCGTCGACGTACCTCGAGTACCTCACGATGTTGCGCGACGTGTTCGCCGAGTGCCTGCGCGTGCTCGAGCCGGGCGGTCGCATGTGCGTGAACGTCGCCAACCTCGGTCGCAAGCCCTACCGGTCGCTGGCCGGTGACGTCACCACCATCCTCCAGGACGAGCTGGCGATGCTGCTGCGCGGCGAGGTGGTGTGGGTGAAGGCGAAGGGCGCCGCGGGATCGTGCGCGTTCGGTTCGTACATGAAGGCGTCGAACCCGGTGCTGCGCGACCTCACCGAGCGCGTCGTGATCGCGTCGAAGGGCCGCTTCGCCCGCGCCCCCGACCTCAAGACCCGCCGGAAGCTCGGGCTCCCGAACGAGTCCGACATCAGCAAGGAGGAGTTCCTCGCGTCGACGCTCGACGTGTGGGAGATCCGCCCCGAGCGCGCCCGTCGCGTCAACCATCCGGCCCCGTTCCCGGTCGAGCTGCCCGAGCGGTTCGTGCACCTCTACACCTACGTCGGCGACGTCGTGCTCGATCCCTTCCTCGGCTCCGGGTCGACTGCGGTCGCGGCCGCCCGCACGGGCCGGCACTACGTGGGCTACGACCTCGACCCCGAGTACGTGGCGATCGCCGAGGCCCGGGTCGCCGAGGCCGAGGCCGGTGTCGCCGGGGAAGCGGCGGCCGCGGCGGTCGAGCCCGGGGCCGCACCCGCCGACTGACGGGCGGTGTCGGACCGGCCGTAGCATCCAACGGTGCTCGGGTCCGCCACGGTTGCCGTGAGCGTCAGCAGCAACCTGTACATCTTCGCCGCGTTCGGCGCGGGCGTGATCTCGTTCGTCTCGCCGTGCGTGCTGCCGATCGTGCCCGGTTACCTGAGCCTGGTCACCGGGTTGTCGGTGGGGGAGATCCGCGAGCAGCAGCGCCACTACCTGAAGCGCATCGCCGTGAACACCGGGCTGTTCGTGCTCGGCTTCACCGTGGTCTTCGTGCTGCTCGGGCTCATCACCACCGCCGCCGGCAGCGCCATCTTCCGCAACCAGGAGACGCTCACCCGCATCTCCGGCGGGCTCGTGCTCCTGATGGCCTGCTACCTCGCCGGTTCGCAGCTGCTCACGACGCCGCGCCTCTACCAGGAGTTCCGCTGGCAGCCGCACCTCGATCGCTTCGGCTCGTTCGCGGCGCCGGTGGCGGGCGCCGCGTTCGGGCTCGGGTGGACTCCGTGCATCGGCCCGATCCTCGGCAGCGTGCTCGGCTTCGCCGCGCGCGGCGAGAGCCTGGCCCGCTCGACGGTGCTGCTGGTCGCGTACTCGTTCGGGCTCGGGGTGTCGTTCCTCGCCGTCGGACTCGCGATGGGCAAGCTCACGCGCACGCTCGACTGGTTCAAGCGCCACTCCCGCGTGATCACGCTGCTGTCCGCGGCGATCCTCGCCGTGTTCGGCATCATCCTGCTCACCGACTCGCTGCCCACGCTCACCGCCCACATGTCGAACGCCCTGCGCGACCACGGCTTCGGCTGGCTCGTCGACGCCGGCTGAAGAAGCGACCCGTAGGCTGGGCGCGATGGACACGACGGTGCTCGACGTCGACACCTCGCACGAGCGGATCGTCGACCTCACCGACGACGTGCGCGCGTTCTGCCGCTCGCGGGGCGACGGGCTGGTCAACGTGTTCGCCCCGCACGCCACCGCCGGCATCGCGATCATCGAGACCGGCGCCCGTTCCGACGACGACCTCGTCGACACGCTCGAACGGCTGCTCCCGCGCGACGACCGCTATCGCCACGCGCACGGCTCACCCGGACACGGCGCCGACCACGTGCTCCCCGCGATCGTGGCACCGAGCGTCGTGCTGCCGGTGCAGGACGGCGAGCCGCTGCTCGGCACCTGGCAGAGCATCGTGTTCGTCGATCTCAACCGCGACAACCCGAGCCGCCACGTGCGCATGAGCTTCGTGGCGGGGTGAGCAGCTCGTGACCGACTCCCCGTACCTGGTCGAGCGCATGCAGGGCTTCGGCACCACGATCTTCGCCGACATGTCGGCGCTCGCGGTCGCCACCGGGTCGATCAACCTCGGACAGGGCTTCCCCGACGAGGACGGTCCCGCCGAGGTGCTCGACGCCGCGATCGCCGCCATCCGCGACGGCCACAACCAGTACCCACCGGGCATCGGCATCCCCGAGCTGCGGCACACGATCGTCGCCCACGAGGCCAAGTGGTACTCCCTGGAGTACGACGCCGGCACCGAGGTGCTCGTGACCGCGGGCGCGACCGAGGCCATCGCGGCCGCGCTGCTCGCGTTGTGCGAGCCCGGCAGCGACGTCGTCACCTTCGAGCCCTACTACGACTCCTACGCGGCGTGCATCGCCCTCGCCGGTGCGCACCGGCGCGTCGTCCAGCTGCGCACGCCCGACTGGTCGTTCGACGCCGACACGCTCGAGCGGGCGATCACCCCGAACACGCGCGTGCTCCTGCTCAACTCGCCCCACAACCCGACCGGCAAGGTGTTCTCGGTCGAGGAGCTGGAGCTGATCGCGCGGGTGTGCGTGGAGCACGACCTCATCGCCATCACCGACGAGGTCTACGAGCACCTGGTGTTCGACGGGCAGCACATCCCGCTCGCGACCATGCCCGGGATGCGCGAGCGCACCGTCACCATCTCGTCCGGTGGCAAGACGTTCTCGTGCACCGGCTGGAAGATCGGCTGGCTCTGCGCCCCGCCCGACTTCGTCGACGCGATCAAGACGGTCAAGCAGTTCCTCACCTACGTCAACGGTGGACCGTTCCAGTACGGCATCGCCATCGGGCTCGGGCTTCCCGGCTCGGTGTTCCGGCGCGTCGCCGCCGAGCTGGGCGAGAAGCGCGACCGGCTGCGCGCCGGTCTCACCGACGCCGGCCTCACCGTGCTCCCGTCGGATGCCACCTACTTCCTCACCGTCGACATCACCTCGATCGGCGAGACGGATGGGCTCGCGTTCTGCCGGTCGCTCCCGGAGCGGTGCGGCGTCGTGGGCGTGCCGAGCGTCGCGTTCTACGACGACAAGGCCGCCGGCAACCCGCTGGTGCGCTTCGCGTGCTGCAAGCGCCTCGACGTGATCGATGCTGCCGTCGCCCGCCTGAAGGACCTGAGCCGGTGAGGGTCGCCGCCGTCCAACACGACATCGTGTGGGAAGACCGCGACGCCAACTTCGTCCATCTCGACGGTCTGATCGGTGACGCGGCGCAGCAGCGCGCCCAGCTCGTCGTGCTCACCGAGATGTTCTCGACCGGGTTCTCGATGGACACCGAGCGCATCGCCGAGCCGTTCGACGGTCCGAGTGCGCAGTTCCTCGTCGAGCAGGCGACCCGTCGGCGGCTCTGGGTGTGCGGGTCGGCGCCGGAGGTGCAGCCGGGGGATTCGTTGCCCTCGAACACGCTGCTCCTTGCCGCGCCCGACGGCGCGATCACTCGCTACCGCAAGATCCACCCGTTCAGCTACGGCGGAGAGCACGAGAAGTACGCCGCCGGCGACCGAGCGCGTCACGGTCGAGGTGGAGGGCGTCCGCTGCTCGCTCTTCGTGTGTTACGACCTCCGCTTCGCCGACGAGTTCTGGGCCGTCGCCCCCGACACCGACTGCTACGTGGTCGTCGCGAACTGGCCCGCGGCCCGGCGTGACCACTGGCGCACGCTGCTCCGTGCGCGCGCGATCGAGAACCAGGCGTTCGTGGTGGGGGTCAACCGGGTCGGGAGCGGCGGCGGACTCGACTACTCGGGCGACAGCGCGATCGTGCTGCCGTTCGGTCGCACGCTCGAGGCGTCCGATGCCGCGGGGGAGGAGATCCTCCTGCACGACGTCACCGCCACCGATGTCGCCGAGGTGCGGAGCCGATACCCGTTCCTCACCGATCGTCGCTGACTACGCTCGCCCGACCGACGAGAGGAGCGCCCATGGCCGGGAGCGGCGAATTCGAGGTCAAGCGTGAAGCCACGATCGCCGCGAGTCGGTCGGCGGTGTATGGGTTGATCGTCGACTTCCATCGGTGGCGCGAGTGGTCGCCGTGGGAAGAACACCGATCCCCGCCTCGGTCGCACGTACTCCGGGCCCGACGCGGGCACCGGCGCGATCTACCAGTGGGTCGGGAACCGCAAGGCAGGCGCCGGGCGCATGGAGATCACCGACGCGGTGGAGCCGTCGAAGGTCCAGATCGCGCTGGAATTCATCAAGCCGTTCAAGTCGAAGAGCACGACGACCTTCGTGCTCGTGGAACGCGACGGTGCAACGCAGGTGACCTGGCGCATGGTCGGCCCGAAGACGTTCACGACCCGGTTGATGGGCGTGTTCATGAGCATGGACACGATGATCGGAAAGGACTTCGAGCAGGGCCTCGCCCGCCTCGACGCCGCCGCCACCGGTCAGACCGCCTGAGCCGGTCACTTCGATGTCATTGTCCATTCGACAACGTCGAGGGTTCTCGAACCGCCGATGAATCAGCGCATGAGGCCGCGGACGTGGTCGGCGAGCGCGACGCAGTGGCCGACCGGATCGTCGAGGGGCCACTTGAGCTCGGGGAGATCGAAGTACTCGATGCTGACCGCGCCGCGGTAGTCGAGCCGATCGAGCTCGGCGAGCACGGCGGCGAAGTCGACGTCGCCGCCCTCGTCGGGGTGGAGCTGCGGACGGCCCGGTGCCGACTGTCGGAGCTGCACGTGGTCGGCGTACTGCAGCACCTCCACCGGATCCTCACCCCATGCGGCCACGTGGCCGGTGTCGAGCGTGAGGCGCAGACCGGGCACGGCCGCGACCAGGGCTTTGATCTTCTCGATGCTCCCCGCACTCGAGCGCGGTCCGGGTTCCATCCGCGCCGTCGGGTGGGCACGGAACAGCGCCACCGTCTCGTCGAAGCGGTCTTCGTCGCGGCGTTCGTAGAGCGCCATCGACGTGCAGCCGTCGACCACGTCGAAGCCGCTGATGCGGTCCGCGATCGGCACCGGGAGTGCGGCGACGGCGTCGTCGTCGAGCACCTCGAGCAACTGGATCGAAGCATCGAGGTGGTCGAACCCGAGCTCGGCGGTCTGGCGGGCCATCTCCTCGAGCGGCAACGCGCCGTACGCGACGCCGACGATCCCGATCGCGCGAGTCGTCACCATCAGGCGGTGATGTCCTTCGGGCCGCCGCCCACGTAGAGGGTCTGGCCCGAGATGTAGCTCGACGCCGCCGACGCGAGGAACAGCACCGGCCACGCGATCTCGTCGGGCACGCCCGCCCGCCCGAGCCCGGCGGCACGGCCACCCATCTCGTCGGGGTCGATGCCGAGCCCGTCCATCGCGCGGAGGAAGCCCTCCGACTTGATGGCACCGACGCGCACGCAGTTGACCCGGATGCCCTTCGGTGCGAGGGCAGCGGCGAAGTTCTGCGTGAGGTTCTCGAGCCCGGCCTTGGCCGCGCCGTACGCAGTGTGGATCGGCAGCGCCGACACGGCCGCGCCCGACGAGATGTTCACGATCGAGCCGCTGCCCCGCTCGACCATGTGAGGAGCGACGCGCTGCGAGAGCACGAACGCGCTCTTCAGGTTGAGGTCGATCATGTTCTGGAAGCGATCGGCGGTCCAGTCCTCGAACGCGTACGAGTGGCTCCCGCCCGCGTTGTTGACCAGCACGTCGACGCGACCGAACGTGTCCAGCGACTCGTCGATGAGGTGCTCGCACTGCCCGACGTCGCGCACGTCGGTGGCGACGACGTGGGCGCGCTGCCCGGTCTCGGCTTCGACCTGGGCCGCGATCCGCTCGAGGTTCTCGGTCTTGCGGCTGGCCAGCACCACGTCGGCACCGTGCTGGGCGAAGAGCAGCGCGGTCGCCGCCCCGATGCCCGTGCCGCCGCCGGTGACCACCGCCACCTCACCGCTGTGATCGAACGCGTCGTCCATCCGCTGACCGTATGCCACGGCACACCGAGCGCGCCTCCTGCCGATTCGCTTAGTCTCCCGGCCATGTGCGGGTGCATCGTGGCTCTGGCGGCGTTCGTCTCGCCCCGACTGGCGGTCTTCTTCATCTGGCTGTTCACCGATCGGATGAGCATCGCCTTCGACTCGTTCTGGTGGGGCCTCCTCGGGTTCATCTTCCTGCCGTGGACCACGCTGGCGTGGGCGATCGCCTACGCACCGGTCCGCGGCGTCACCGGCTTCGGTTGGTTCATCGTCGTGTTCGCGTTCGTCGTCGACGTGATGACGCACGTCGGCAGCGCGCAGGCCCGCCGTGACCGCAAGCTGCGCGCCGCGTAGTGCGCGCCGTGCTGCGTAGCGAGTCGCCACGATGATCCCGATCGGGTGGTTCGGCGTCGGCTCCGGCGGACTCGCCGACGCGGAAGGCGTCGCCGAGGTCGCGCAGTCCGCGGAGGCGCTCGGCTACGACTCCATCTGGGTCGGCGAGCACCCGGTGCTCATCGACCCGCAGGCGTCGCCGTCGCCGCTGCCGCCGCTCTCCGAGATGATGGACCCGATCCCGGTTCTCGCCTACGCCGCCGCCACGACGTCGCGCATCACCCTCGGCACCGGCATCGTGATCCTGCCGATGCGCAACCCGGTGATCCTGGCCAAGGAGCTGGCGACGGTCGACGTGCTGTCCCGCGGCCGTCTCGTCGTCGGCATCGGTGTGGGCTACGTCCCCGGCGAGTACGACGCCATCGACGTGCCGTTCCACACGCGCGGCAAGCGGGCCAACGAGTGGATCGACTCGATGCGCACGCTCTGGCGCGACGACCAGCCCGAGTTCCGGGGCGAGTTCGCGTCGTTCGGTGGTGTGCAGCGCCGCCCGCAGCCCCACCGGCCCGGGGGTCCGCCGATCCTCGCCAGCGGGTTCGCCACCGCCGCCCTCCAGCGTGGGGTCGAGCGGTGCGACGGCTGGTACGGCTTCTTCCAGGACCTCGACAACACGAAGAAGGCGATCGACGAGCTCGATCGCCTCGCCCGCGAGGTCGACCGTCCGGCCGAGCTCGGCAAGCTCGAGATCACCATCTCGCCGCTCCCCGGACCGATCGACGCCGACACCGTCCGCCGCTACGAGGACCTCGGCGTCGACCGCCTCGTGCTGGTGCAGGACTTCGGCGACATGGCGGGTGGACCCGATCCCGCCCGCCGTGGCAAGTTCCTCGACGAGATGACGGCCACCGCCGAGCGTCTCGACATCCGCTGACCCGAGTCCGACACCTGCCCACGGGGGATCCATGGCCACTCACGAAGAGCTGATCGCGGCGTTCGACGCCGCGCTCGTCGGAGGCGAGCCCGACGCGTTCGTCGAGGCGCTCACGCCGGGCGCAGTCGTCTGGCACAACAGCGACCACAACGAGGTCGACGCCCGCGAGAACATGGCAGGCATCGCCATGCTCGGTCAGCTCGTCGACGACCTCGCCAACGAGCACCTGCTGTTCACGCCGACCGCCGACGGCTTCGTGCTCGCCTACGTCACGCGCGGCAAGGTGCGCTCGAACGGCAACCCGTTCGAGATGCACAACTGCCTGATCGTCCGCACGACCGACGACGGGCTCATCGAACGCATCGACGAGTACGTCGACCCGACCGTCGGAGCGCAGTTCGCATGACCATGGACGTGCTCGCCAACATCGACCCCGAGGTCGGCGCCGCGCTGGCGGCCTCGCCGATGGGGTCGATCGACTTCGGCACCTTCACCTTCGAGACCGTCCCGCAGATCCGCGAGGCGATGGAGAGCATGCCGGTCGTGCAGCTGCCCCCGACGACCACGGTCTCGCGCGAAGTCGTCGTGCCCGGAGTCGACGGTCCCGACGCCACGGTGCGGGTGTACTCACCGCCCACCGAGGCGAAAGGCCGTCCGTGCATCTACTGGATCCACGGCGGCGGCTACCTCTTCGGGTCCGGCCTCAACCCCGACGCGCGCATCAACCGCTGGGTCGAGGAGTTCGACTGCGTCGCGGTCTCGATCGAGTACCGCCTCGCACCCGAGCACCCGTACCCGGCGCCGCTCGACGACTGCTACGCAGGCCTGGTGTGGGCCGCCCGCAACGCCGACGAGCTCGGCATCGACCCCGACCGCATCGCGATCGCCGGTGCGAGCGCGGGCGGTGGCCTCGCAGCCGGACTCGCCATCCGCGCCCGCGACCGCGGTGAGGTCACGCCGTCGTTCCAGCTGCTCATCTATCCGATGATCGACGACACCAACACGTCGGCGTCGAGCCACATCGAGGGCGCGCTGGTGTGGAGCCGCGCGGCCAACGACCTCGGGTGGAGCGCCTACCTGGGTGAGCGCTACGGCACCGACGACGTTCCCGCCGAAGCGGCCGCGACCCGGGTCGACGACGTCGCCGGGCTCCCGCCGGCATGGATCGGCGTCGGGTCGCTCGACGTGTTCCACGACGAGGACATCGCCTACGCGTCCCGGCTGCTCGCTGCCGGCATCACCACCGAGCTCCACGTCTACCGCGGTGCACCGCACGGGTTCGAGATGATGGCGCCCGGCGCCTACGTCGCGCAGGCGTGTCGAGCGCGACATCACGGAAGCGCTGCGGCGGGCACTGCGGCCGACGTCCGTCGACGCGTCCACCAGCTGACCACCAGCGTCAGCGCGCTCACCAGCAGCACCATCCCCGCCGCCAACAGGTACGTCGACCCGTCGACGTCGCGCGTCAGGTGGACCAACGGCGTGTCGAGCGCGTCGACCAGCCGGTCGGCGGCGAACGTGCCGAGCACCGCACCCAGCACGATCCCGACGACGACCGCCCCGAACACCTCGGCCGTCACTCGCCACCCTCCGACGCGCGACCGGGTGCGAGTGTGCAGCACGACCGCGCTGGCGAGCCCGAGCACGGTGACGACCGCCGCGATGGCGAGCAGTGCCTGGATCACGGCCTTGAAGATCGGACGTGCCTCGTCGACGCCGTTGAGGCTGGCGGCGACGGGGACGTAGACGACCACGGCCGGATCCGACTGCACCGCGGCTGCGACCTCGGCCGCGTCGGCGCCCGGTGCGAACTGCACCGACGCGGTGTCGAACAGCCCTCCGGCGAACGCGGTGGAGGACTGGCCCATGGCGTCGCGGAGCGCGTCGTTGCTCAGGAACACGAGGTTGCCGAGCGTGTTCGACGTGAGGCCCGCGATCGGTACCGCGAACGGGGGAACTCCCGCGCCGGGCAGGGTGATCTCGATCGTGCCGCCCGTGCGCACACCGAGGATGCTCGCGAGCGACTCCGGGATCAGCGCACCGCGGGCAGGGAGCTCCATGCGTGATCCGTCGGGAGCCTCGAAGTGCTGCAGGGTCGTGTCGCGGGGGAACGCCTCCAACGACGTGGAGTACCGGCGCGCGCCGTGGCGCACGAAGACGTTCGCCGACGGCACCGGCTCGGCGACCGCGATCCCCTCGACTGCCTCGAGCTTGGCGAGCAGCGCGTCGTTCACCGGCGTGGCGAACGCGACCTGCGCGCTCACCTGCTCGAGGCGGGCTGCCGCGTCGAGCGTCGCCTCCGCGGAGTCGACCACGCCTCCGGGCGCGACCACGCAGATGACGGCCGCTGCTGCCGCGACGGCGGTGACGATGGCGGGGCCCGCGCCGAGGGCGTCGTCGCGACCGACGCGCAGCAGGCGCCCGATGCCGAGCGCGATCCCACCGACGATCGCGGCGAGGAGGAGCCCGAGCAGGGCGACCCCGAGGTTGTTCGCGCCCACGTGCTCGGGCAGGTACACCGATTCGGCGAGCCCGGGTCCACCGATGGCGGCGCCCGCCAGTCCGATGCCGACGCCCACGACACCCGAGACGACGATCGTGATCGCGAGCATCCGACGACGACGGCGCAGGTCGTCGACCCGTGCGCACGCCAGCGCACCCACCAGCGCGGCGACGACCAGCGCGATCGACGGCACCACGATGCTCGCCTCCCGGAAGCCGGTGAGCTCCTCCTGGATCACGCCGTTCGACGGCTGCGTCGCACGCGGCTGCACGAGCTGGGCGCCGTTGGCGGTGGCGAGCGTCGTGAGACGGCGGTCGAGCTCGTTGCGGTCGACGCCAGGGTCGTAGCGCACGAGCACCTGTTGCACGGTCGCGGTGCCGCCGAGCGATTCCGCCACGGGCTCGGGGACGAACACCACCGCGAAGCTGCCCGGGGTCGTGATGACCTGTTGCTGGCTCTGGGCCGGGAGCAGGTACTCGGGGGAGAGGCCGACGCCGGCGACGTCGAGGGTTGCGGGAGTGCCGATCCCGAGTGCCTCCACGGTCTGGCCGGGAGCGACGTCGAGGTCGTCGGCGGTGTGCTGCTCGACGACCGCGACCATGTTCGGCGTGTCGCGCGCGAAGTCGTGACCCGCGGTGATCGAGAGGTCGTTGATCGTCGGACCGCTCGCAGGAACCCCGATGATCGTGCCCTGCACCTTGGTCTTGCCGTTTTGCAGGAACACCGAGAGCGTCGTCGTGCCACGCGTGTTCGTCGCCGCGACGCCGTCGACGTGCGAGAACGACTGCACGATCGCGTCGGTGTCGCCACCCACCACGGTCAGGTCGGCGAACTGCGTCTCCGCGTAGAAGTGGTCGAGCGACGTGTCGAGGTCGCGCACGGTGGCGCGCAGGCCCACGAACACGGCGACCCCGGCTGCGACGAGCAGTGCGGTGAAGACGAAGCCGAGCCGGTGCTGGGGAGAACGAGCCACGAGTCGGGCGAGGGTACCCGGGTGGTCGTCGCGGGTGGTCGACCCGTGCTCAGGCGGACGCGGACCGCGCTTCGGCCACCATCGCGACCATCGCCTTGCGCACCTCGTCGCCGGTTGCGCACTCCTGCGGGAAGGCGAGGCGCACCGAGGTCCGGTGCTCGGCGCTGACGGCCACGAGGTCGAAGCCGTAGCGGTCGACGCCCGACATGTACGCCTCGCTCGTGCCGTCGAGCCCGGCGAAGTGCCGGCAGAACAGCACCTGCGCGTCGGCGTGGTCGGCGTTCATGTGGGCGATGATCCCGGCCGCGGCGTCGACGAGCGGATCGGCTTCGGACGCCTTGTAGTCGGCGGCGTCGACCCAGCTCATGCGGCCGTACCCGCCGACGTAGCGGATGTGGTCGACGGTCAGCCGGAGGAACGTGAAGTCGCCGAAGTCGATGTAGTACGACGCGGCCGGGTTGGCCTCGAGGTAGCGGGCGCGCGCGACGTCGCGGCCGTCGTCGTCGATCGGTGCGAGCAGGCCGAGCAGGGTCACCCGGCCGCTGGCGAGCGGGTCGGCGCCCTCGGGCACCGGTTCGGTGACGAGCAGGCTCGCACGGGGGTCGCGCAACGCGTTCTGGGTGTGCTCCGCCATCAGGCTCACGAAGAACAGCGGGTCGCCGTCGTCGGTGAGGCCGAAGCTCACGACCGAGCCGAACGGGTACCCGGGCGGGTCGGCGGAGAGGGTCGACAGCGCGCCGCGCTGCTCGCCCGTGACCAGCGTGCGGCAGCGCTCGGCGTGCGTCGGCTCGCGCGCCGGAGGCGCGGTGGGCGCCGGTGCGTCGCCGGCGGTGGTGCTGGGGAGCTGGTGCTCGCGGGGGCGGGAGGACATCGGGCCACCGTAGGCGCGGCTGCGCCGGGTTCAGCCGCCGAGCCGTTCCTGCAGCGATCCGAGCAGGTCCTGCCACCACTCGGCGGCGCGCTGCTGGAACGCGCCGAGGGGGAAGCCGTGGCGGGCGGCGTGCTCCTGCGGGATCGCGTCCCACCCGAAGTGCTCGACGGTGACGCGCGTGCCGTCGTGCACCGGGTCGAAGCGCACCGCGACCTCGGTCGAGCGGTCGTCGGGGAAGCTCGCCTGCCGCCAGCCGAACACCAGCCGCGTCGGCGGTGACCACTCGAGCACCGGGCCGATCTCGAAGCGCTCGCCGTCGGTGCCGATCTCCACGAGGTGCTCGGGCGGCTCGGGTTCGAACGCGAGCCGGGTGCCGTCGCGATCGGTGAACTGGAACAGGCCGTTCGGCCGCCACCACTCGCCGATCTCGTCGGTGAACGCGGCGAAGGTGCGCTCCGGCGGAGCGGCGACGCGGAGGGAGACGAGCACGCGCGACCGGGTCACGCGCGCTCCACGTGGGCCTTGAACGCGACGAGCTGCTCGGCCCAACCCGCCTCGGCGTCGGCGAGCCACGCCTTGAGCTCGGTCATGCGCGCGGCGCGGAGCGAGTAGATGCGCACGCGCGCGTCGAACGGCGGGTGCTCCTCGTCGACGAG
Source organism: uncultured Actinomycetes bacterium (assembly GCA_963755855.1). Taxonomy (GTDB): domain Bacteria; phylum Actinomycetota; class Acidimicrobiia; order IMCC26256; family DASPTH01; genus DASUAS01. The sequence continues at coordinate 25,857 of CAVWLR010000003.1, forward strand.
CTCGGCCGTGCGCAGCACCCGCAGGTGTCGGCTCATCACCGGCGCCGACACGCCGAGCTCGGCCGCGAGCTCACCGGCCCGGCGCGGCTGCTCGGCGAGGAGCTCCACCGCGCGCCGCCGGACCGGGTCGGCGAGCGCCGCGAGCGTGTGGTCGACGGCGGCGCTCATTCCCAGTTCGTGGCCCGGATGGGCTGACCGATCGCGGCTTCGGCCTCGGCGCGGGTGACGTCGCGCACGTGCATGGCGAACGTCCAGTGGTGACCCTCGGGGTCGGCGCAGCGGTACACGCGGTCGCCGTAGAACTGGTCGGCCGGCTCGACCAGGATGGTCGCGCCGGCGGCGCGGGCCCGCTCGCAGTGCGCGTCGATGTCGCTGACGATCTCGACGTGCGTGCTGGTGGTGTTGAAGCCGTCGATCGACGCGGGGCTGCGCATCCACTCGTTCCACTCGCTGCCGATCATGATCCGCCCGCGGCCCTCGTAGCCCATCTCGTAGTGGCACTGCTTCGGGTCGTCGTCGGGACCTTCGATGGCCATCGTGACCTCGAAGTCGAAGGCCCGGGTCAGCCAGTCGAGTGCGGCCTTGGGGTCGCGGTACGAGAGCGCGGGTACGAAGGTGATGTCGTCCATGGGTTCGCTCCTCAGCGGCGAGACGTCGAACTGTTGCCGAAATCGAGAATAGTTCACGAGATCCGCAAAGAGCAAGCCTGCGCTCAGGGGGAGCGGAGCACCTCGCCGAGTCGCATGCGCCGTCCGGTGTGGACGATGCCCCGCCGGTACACGGCGGCGCCGAGGCGGAGCACGAACAGCAGCGTCGCGATCCCGACCACGAGCGACGCCACGATCTCGCCCGCCGACGCGGCACCGAGCGCGATCCGCGCCGGCATCACGATCGGCGACGTGTACGGGAAGATGGCGAGGACCGCCCGAAGCTGCCGTCGGCGGTGCTCTGCGCCAGCACGTAGGTGCCGATGAGCAGGAGGCTGAGCGGGGTGAGCACCGAGCCCGCCTCCTCCTGACGCTCGACCAGCGCGCCCAGCGCGCCGGCGGTCGTGAGGTAGAGCGCGAGCCCGAGCACCATCCACGGGAGGCCGCCCAGGATCGCCGGTCCGAGCCCGGCGGGGAGGCTGCCGCTCGCCACCGCCTTCACGACGACGGGGATCCCGCCGGCGGCGAGCCCCGCGAGCCCGACGAGCCCGACACCGACGACCTTCCCGAAGAACAGGGACGTCGGTTTCACGACCGCGAGCAGCACCTCGCTGATGCGGTTGGCCTTCTCGATCGCGACGCCGCTCGCCACCTGGATCATCAGGAGGAGGAGGATCAGGTAGAGCACGAGCGAGAGGATGGCCGCCGACGCCTGCCGATCGGAGTCGTCGGCCGCGATCGTCTGGATGTGCACCTCGGGCGCGGTGAGGATGCGATCGATGGTCGACCGGTCGAGTCCCGACTGGTCGAGCTGCGTCGTCAGCGCGCTGGTGGCGAGCGCCTGGCGTGCGAGCGCGACGAGGGTGTCGTTCGTCACCCTTGCGCACGACGACGGTCGCGGGATCGTCACCGACGATCGCGATGTCGACGGTGCCGTCGTCGACCAGCGCACGGGCGCGCGCCGGGGTCGCGACGGTCCGGAAGCGCACCTGCGCGTCGAGGTGCGTCGCGGCGCTCCGCAGATCGCGGGCGAAGCCGGACGACGTGGTCGTGGCCGCCGCGCCCTGGAGCGCGACGTCGTAGGTGGTGGTCCCGTCGTCGAGGACGTCGGGCAGGATCATGGCGACGCTCGAGCCGATGAAGAGCACGGCGAACACGATCCACAGCGACTTGCGCCGGAACGCCTCGCGCAGCTCCCGTCCGGCGACGAGCCGGGTGGCGCGGTACCAGGTCATGCCGCCACCTCTCCCATGGTCTCGTCGGTGCTCGCGTCGGTGCCGGCGGCCTCGAGGAAGAGCTCCGAGAGGCTCGGGGCCTCGACGCCGAAGTCGTCGACCTGCACGTGGCTCCGGATCGCGTCGAGGACCAGGCCCGGGTCGGCGTGGGGTTCGAGTCGCAGCCGCGTGCCCTGCGCGTCGCTCGACGAGATCGTCGACGCCTGCGGATCGATCCACGACGGATCGACGTCGACGTCGACGCGGAGCCAGCGGTTGGTGCTCTCCGCCTTCAGCGCGCGGAGGTCGCCGTGCAGGACGACGCGACCGTGGTGCAGGAGCGTGATCGTCTCGCACAGGTCTTCGACGAGGTCGAGCTGGTGGCTGGAGAACAGCAGGTTGCCGCCCTCGCGCGTGTGCTTCGTGATGACGTCGGACAGGAAGCGCACGGCCAGCGGGTCGAGGCCGGCGAAGGGCTCGTCGAGCACGAGCAGGTCGGGCGTGTGCACCATCGCCGCCGCCAGCTGCACACGTTGCGCCATGCCCCCCGACAGCGCCGAGATCTTGTCGCGCTCGCGCTCGGCGAGGTCGAGCTGCTCGAGCAGGGTGCGGGCGCGTCGGCGTCCCTCGTCGCGATCGAGCCCGTGGAGGCGCGCGATCCACACGAGGAGGTCGAGCACGCGCATGTCGCGGTAGAGGCCGCGCTCCTGCGGCATGTAGCCCCACATGCGACGGTCGTCGTCGGTGACGGCACGGTCGTGCCACGACAGGGTGCCGGAGTCGGGCACGAGCACACCGAACAGGATGCGCATCAGCGTGGTCTTGCCGGCCCCGTTCGGACCCAGCAGACCGACGACCCGGCCGGGAGGGACGTCGAGGTCGACCGCGTCGAGGACGGTGCGGTCGCCGAATCGCTGCGTGATGCCACGCGCCGAAAGCTGGTGTCGCATGGGTGGCCTCCTGGTCGGGACTCGCACAGCCTGGCGCGGGACGCCGCTCGATGGGGTACCCGGGACCGGTCTCCGAAACCCGACCCGGAGGGTTCGAGCGCTCGCTCTGCTAGCTTGGTTGGTCCGCCGCGGGGTGGAGCAGTCTGGTAGCTCGTCGGGCTCATAACCCGAAGGTCGAAGGTTCAAATCCTTCCCCCGCCACCAT
>CAVWLR010000004.1:0-432948 GCA_963755855.1 uncultured Actinomycetes bacterium
CGACGTCGATGAAGCTCGACGTCTACGACGGGGACTTCAACCGGAGCGGATCGAGCATGGACCTCGCCGTCGGCGGAAACGGACAAGACCCGTCACCACCAACTACACGATCTACAACCTGAACACGACGCCACTCGACACGTCCGACACCAACCTCAACTCCCTGAAGCTGACGACGGTGACGGTCAACACGAACGACACCACGTACCAGAACACCTGGAAGAACCTGTACACGTTCGCCAACCCCAAGGCGGGTCGCTATTACGTGCGAGTGCAGACGCCGGTGCAGACTGCCAACAGCCGCGGATCGAACGGCTTCTCCTTCCGGGCGTGGACGGGGAGCTCGTACACGACCTGTTCGACCATCACGACCGCGGCCAACTACTCCGCGTCGTGTCCCCAGGTGCATGCGGTGAGCGACATGTCGATCTATGCGAACCTGGGCGGGACCGCAGGGACCTTCGCGAACTTCTACCTGGCGCAGATCGATCCCATCCACGCCGGCAAGACGATGCGCATCAACCTGTTCGATGCCGGAGAGGGTGCGCAGAACCTCAAGATCCTGGATCCGAACGGCAATCCGGCGACGTTCTCGTGGACGACGCCGTGCAGCCCGCAGACTCCACCGTACGGAGGATGTTCGGGGTCGGGGACATCGCTGGACGTCTCCGACACGGCGTGTCCGAGTGGCACCTGTCCCCAGCCGTACAGCGGGCTCAACAGCAAGAGCAAGTACAGCGACCGGTTCCTCACCATCGACATCCCGCTGCCGTCCAACTACACGACCGTCTACGGCACGAAGGTGTGGTGGAAGATCCAGTACCAGGTGGGATCGAGTTCGACGGACCGCACCACCTGGTCGGTCAACATCGTGGGAGACCCGGTCCACCTGCTGAACTAGTGGCGTGCCGTGGTGCGACGCCTGCGACCGGTTCCTCTCTCCCTCGACGGTCAAGGTCGACGGCACCTGCCCTTCCTGTGGGCGGTCGGTCGACCCCGGCCACGCCCACGAGGCGCGATCCCAGGCCCAGGCTGACGACGACGAGGACCTCCCCCCGATCCCGTGGCACCTGTGGCTGCTCGCGGGCGCCCTGGCGATCTACCTCGGCTATCGCGCCATGCAGGGCATCGAGTGGCTCGTGGGCGTGCTGGTCGTCCACGGACCGCGTTGATCCTGCGCGGAATTCGCCGCATGCGGTGAAACCCGCACAGGTTCACCGATCGGAAGTGCCGCGAACCCGTCCGTCTACACTGCCGTCCGCGGCTCAGGCCGTGTACGGGCTGTGGCGCAGCTTGGTTAGCGCGTCGGTCTGGGGGACCGAAGGTCCCGGGTTCAAATCCCGGCAGCCCGACCACCGAAACGCAGGTCAACTCGAGCTGACCCGAGTCCGGCTATTGGCCGGGGCCCTGGTACTCGGCGTGCTTCGCCGCGGCGGCGTCGATCTCTTCGGGCGTGAGCAGCACGATCGTGCGGATGGCGACGAGTCCGCTCGCTCCGATCGAGAGCCCGATGGCCGCCGCAGTGACGTTGTCCGGGAGCTCGCACACCACGAACACGTCGTCGCTGCCGAACGCGTAGTCGAACGTCTCGACGGTGCCGCCCAGGCTTTCGATCATCTTGGTGACGGACGTGCGGCGTGCCGTGCCTCCGTCTCTGAGGAGGCCTTGCTCACCTTCGGCGGTGTAGTTGGCGGCAATCATGAATCGGGGCACGAAGCCCTCCTCGTCCGATGAGTGGTGAGTGCGTAGATCCTACCGATACACCCGAACTCGCGCGTCGAGTCGTGCGCGAGCTTCCATACGTCAAACGGGGTGGCGGGCCGACGGCGCCGGGGCGATCATGCCGGACTGGCCTTCAGTGGGTCGGGCCCGCGCCCACGACGAATCGGTGCTCCGACCATGCTCGTTCGCCTTCGTTCAGCGGACGGACCTCCGGTAGGTCTTCGGCGTGAGAGTCGACAGCAGGCTCCGTCCGTCGCATTGCTGCCTTATGGTGTGCCGATGGGAATGAGGCGACGGTCAAGGCGGCGAGGGTTGTTGGTGGGAGCTGCGGCGGGCGCCGCGGTGGCTCATCACCGTGGCTCGCGGCAAGACGAGGAAGAGCAGCAGGATCAGCAGCCGCCGCCCGAGGCGCCGCCGCAGTATGCGCCGGCTCCTCCCGACTCGGCGGACCAGCTCGAACATCTCGGACAGTTGCACGCATCAGGCGTGCTCACCGATGAAGAGTTCTCGTCGGCAAAGGCGAAGGTCCTCGGGATCTGAGTCGTCGGCTTGGCGAGAGGTCGTGGGAGGCGATGATGAGAAGAACAGGCGGCGACTGCAGTGAGTGAATCGCGCAAAGACGTGATGGTGAAGGCGCTCGAGGCCGAGGTTGGCAGCGCGTCCGTCGATCTTGGGACGCTGTTCACCGACGATGTCGTCGGGTGGTCGCCGTACGCGAGCGTGTCGGGACTGACAGCACTCGCTGAGCTCGCCGCGCTGCGTGACCTCGCGTTCTCCAACGTCGTGCTCGTGTTGCGAGCCGTGGACGAGGTGGGCAACCGGGTGTATGCCGAGTGGCTGATCGACGCCGATCACACCGGGCCGCTCGTCTTGGACGAGGACGTGGCGGTGGAGGCCACTGGGCGACACGTCCAGTTGGCCGGTGTCAGCGTGGCCGACTTCCGTGAGGGAAAGATCCGCTCGTACCGGACCTACTTCGATGATCTCTCGATGCTCGAGCAGATCATCGGCGCCTGACGACCTCCCCGTGGAGTTCGAGGTCGAGGATCATCCGGATCCGCTCGACGTCGAGCTCCTCGAGGAGCACATCCGTGCCGAGGCCTCGACCTTCAAGGGGCTCGGTGACGAGATCGAGTTGGCGATCTTCGTGCGCGACGCCGGAGCGGTCGTGGCTGGCATCAGCGGGTGGACCTGGGGCGATTGCTGCGAGCTGCAGAGCCTCTGGGTCGCGCCGCACCTGCGAGGTCGCGGACTGGGCACCCGGCTGATCGCCGCGGCCGAGACCGAGGCGGCGCAACGCGGGTGCTCGCAGACAGTTCACTTCACGTACGACTTCCAGGCGCAAGCGCTCTACGAGCGCAACGGCTACGAACTCGTCGGTCGAGTTCGCGACTTCCCGGCAGGAAGCGACGCCCTCTGGTACCGCAAGCGCCTCGAACTCGCGGGACCTCGCGCCCAGTAGGAGCGCACTCCCCGGGGCCTTGCCGGAAAGAGCCGAGGCTCGCTCGACCCACCGCGAGGTGCATCCCGGGAGCCCGACCACTCCTGCACTACCGAGGCGACGCGTCCGTTCGGGACGGGCGCCCATCGGTACCCTCGGTACCCGTGAGCCGCCTGCGCACCGCCCTCCTCGGCATCGTCGTGGCCGCGGTCATGCTCGGCGCCTGCGGCGGGGGAGACAGCACGGATGGGGCCGCCGACCGGGCCGCGGTGAAGGCGCCGTCGCCGACGGCCGCGCCCACCACCACGACCGTCGCGCCGACGACGACCACCCTGCCCGACTACATCACGTTCGTCGCGGCGGTGAAGCCCACGGTGCCGAGCATCGGCGTGTTCAGCGCTCCCGACCAGCCCGCGCCGAGCCAGCAGTTCCCCAACCCCTGGTTCTACGAACCGGGCAACCCCGCCAGTGCGGTGCCCCAGACCTTCCTGGTGAAGTCGCAACGGTCCGACGGCTGGGTCGAGGTGCTGCTCCCGATCCGCCCGAACGGCAGCACCGGGTGGGTCCACGCCGCCGACGTCGACCTGCTGCAGAACCCCTACCGGATCTCGGTGTCGCTGGGCGCCCACACGATCACGGTGACCAACGCGCACTCGGTGATGTACACGGGCCCGGTCGCGGTCGGTGCGCCCGACACGCCGACGCCCATCGGCACCTACTACCTCTACGTGCTGCTCCAGGCACCCGATCCGGGCGGTCCGTACGGCCCGTACGCGTACGGGCTGTCGAGCCACTCCGACGCGCTCGCGACCTTCGCGGGCGGCGACGCCGAGATCGGCATCCACGGCAACGACGACGCGTCGGCCCTCGGTCAGAGCGTGTCGCACGGCTGCGTCCGCATGGACAACGCCGCCATCAGCATCTTGGCCAAGCAGCTCCCGCTCGGCACCCCGGTCGACATCACCGCCTGAAGTAGCGTGCGCGGATGGCCCGGGCAGAGCTCCACCTCGTCGACGGCTCCACGGTGATCGACAACCGGCGCGACGTCGGGCAGCGTGCGCTCGAGCAGGCGATGAACCACTGGCTCGAGACGGGCACCAGCCCGTTGCTGATCGAGGCCGACGACGCGTCGCTCACCCTCGTCCCCCGCTCGAGCGTGCTCTGGATCAGGGTGACCGATCCCGCCTGACGGGCCCGGCCCGCAGATCACCGGGTGCTTGACTGCGTCCGGTGGAGCTGCGCGACGACACGATCTGGGACGGTGAGACCGCGGTCGCCGCGGTCGTTCCCGCGGTCGACGGCGCGGTCGTCTCGCTGCAGTTGCTGGCACCGGTCGTGATGACCGACCCGCTGGCGGTCGAGATCGTCGGCGCCCTCACGGGCACCGGCACCAACCTGCCCGCAGTCGCAGTGGGCGACGAGCTCGTGCGCAACGCGGCGCGCGCCGCGGGGTGGACCGGCGCGCTGCGCGCCCCGCTCAGTGCCCCGCTCAGTGCCCCGACCGGATCAGCGCCCGCGGCCGAGCCGGCCGACGTCGCGACCGCGGTCGCCGCGCTCCTCCCCGGCACCGTGGTCGAGCGGCGTGGCTTCGGTCGAAAGGTCCTGTCGCTCCGCGCCACCGGGCCCGACGGCCTCCGGCTCAAGGTGAAGGTCCCCGACCGCCCCGACGTCATCCCCGAGCTGCTCGCCGGTGCGCTCGACGTGGCCTTCGGGGTGCGACGCCGGTTCGGCCGCATGGCGTCGGGGGTGCACAGCATCGCCGTCGACGACGGCGCCGGCACCTTCGACGACCACCGCACCCTGGGCTCGGCCCAGAGCGGGACCGGCACCTTCTTCCTCGACACCAGCCTCGCCTTCGTCGGCGCGATGGACCAGCAACGACGGCGCATGTCCGGTCGGGGTGGCGTGTCGGCGACCCCGTCGCGTCCGTGGTTCGCGATCGACGGCGTCGTGGCGCACGAGTACTGGCACAACCTCGACACCACCGTGGTGGCGACGCCCGCGGTCTACCTCGAGCTCAACCGGGCGCTCGGCGAGGAGCTGGGCGTCGAGACCTACGAGCACGCGCTCCGCGGGCGCGAGCCGGGCGCACCGCCCGCGTGGCAGGCCGGCTTCCAGCGCATCCTCCACGAGGTGTCGCCGTACGCCACCACCAACTGGCGGGAGTCGACCGCCGAGCTGTTCAAGCTGTGGTGGTGTCGTCCGCCCGCCGGGCCACCGTCGCCCCTGGTCACCGCGTTCGGCGCGCTGCTCGACCGCTTCTACCCGCCGCCGGCGTAACGGCGGTACAACGCCGGTCCAACGCCGGCGTCGGTGCGCTACCGGTCGGGCGGCGACCACGCCGACGGCGAACCCGCCTCGTTGGCCTCTCGTTGCTTCTGGGTGGCGACCAGCCGCATCGTCTCGCCGAAGCGGATGGCCTCCGCGCTCGACAGCGCCTGCGAGCGCATCGCCACCTCCTTCATCGCGCGCTGGGCGATCGGGGCGCCCTTCAGCAGTCGTGCCGCCAGCGCGCGTGCTTCCTCCATCAGCGCGTCGTGGGGCACGACCCAGCCCGCGAGCCCGATCTCCTTGGCGCGCGCGGCGTCGATCCGCTCACCCGTCATGAGCAGCTCCATCGCGTACTGCCAGTTGACCTTCTGCGGCAGACGGATGGCGCCGACGATCGCGGGCGAGCCGAGGAGCGCCTCGGGGAAGCCGAACTCGGCGCGGTCGCTGGCGATCACGAAGTCGCACCACGTCACCAGCGTGAGCCCGTAGCCGAGGCAGTAGCCGTTGACCGCCGCGATCACCGGCTTGTAGATCTCCCAGCCGCTCTCGAACGAGTTGACCGTCGGCTTCTCCCAGAAGGTCCCGGCGAAGTCGCCGATCGTTCCCTCGCCGTCGCGCAGGTCACCGCCCGAGCAGAACGCGCGTCCCGCGCCGGTGACGATCGCGATCCACGCCGCTTCGTCGTCGCGGAAGCGGCTGAACGCGTCGTTGAGCCCGCGCCGCATCTCACCGTTGACCGCGTTCATGGCCGACGGTCGGTTGTACGTGATGGTGGCCACGTGACCGTCGAGCTCGTAGAGCACCGCGTCGCTCATGCCTGACCTCTCATGCGGGGAACAGCAGGCCGAGGAGGAAGGCGGCGACGCCGATCGTCGTCACCCCGACCGCCAGCGGCAGGACGTCACGGGGCCGGGCGACGGTCTCGATCCGATCGGGAGCCAGTCGGCGGCGGGCGTGCCAACCGGCGAGCAGGTAGCTCACCATGCCGAGAGCGAGGATCACCGCGCCGACGGCGACGTCGGAGCGCCGGAACCCGTTGAGCGTGAGCCCGCGGGCGACGACGATGCCGCAGGCGATGATGGCGAGCCCGCTGCGGTTCCAGGCCAGGTCGGTGCGCTCGTCGGCCGAGCGAGCGCCGCTCGGCCCGCCCGGGCTCACGTGCCCGAACCCTCGACGATCACGAGCACGAACCCGAACAGCGCCACCACCGACACGACGATCGCCACGATCAGGGGGAGGTGCGAGCTGGGGAGCGGCCGGGCCTCGCGGATGGCGGCCTGGTTGCGCTTCCACTCCCAGTAGCTCACCGCCGCGATCAGGGTGCCCAGCGCGATGAGCGGCAGCCCGATGAGACGCCGGCCGCCCGGGAAGTCGAACGAGGGGAGGAGCTGCGTGATCGCGAGGCCGGCGGTGATGAGGCCCAGTGCGGTGCGCTCCCAGGCGAGGAAGGTGCGTTCGTTGGCGAAGGAGAGCTGCACGTCGGGTTCGGGGGTGGGTGCGTCCATTGCGTCCCATCATGGCTCGCCCACCTCTCCCGATCAGGGTTAGCTTCACCTCCGTGAGCCGTTCCGACGTCACCACCCCCGCCGACACCGACGCCGACGTCACGGGGAGCGGCGCGGCGACGGTGCCGGGCACGGTCGCGGTGCTCACCGACGGCATCGACCGCGGGCTCCATCCGGGCGCGCTGCTCTACGCGTCGATCGACGGCACCCCCGTCGCCGATCTCGCGGTGGGTGAGGCGCGCGCGGGCACGCCCATGACGCCCGACTCGATGGTCGTCTGGTTCTCGATGACGAAGCCGAGCGTCGCCCTCGCCGTCGCGCAGCAGTGGGAGCGGGGTGTGCTCGAGCTCGACGACCCCGTCGTGCGCCACCTCCCCGAGTTCGCGGCCCACGGCAAGGAGACCATCACCCTCCGCCACCTCCTCACCCACACGGCCGGGATCCGCGGCGCCGACGCCGCCGCCAGCACCGCCGAGGGTGACGCCTACTGGGACGAGGTCGTCGCCGCCATCTGCGCGGTCGAACCCGAGGCCGACTGGGTGCCCGGGGCCCGTGCGGGCTACCACCTCACCAGCGGCATGACGCTCCTGGCCGAGATCGTGCGCCGTCTCGACGGGCGCCGCTTCGAGACCTACGTGCGCGACGAGGTGTTCGTGCCGCTGGGCATGACCGACTGCTGGGTGGGCATGCCGCCCGACGTGAGCGCCGGCTACGGCGAGCGCCTCGGCACCATGCACAGCACCGCGACGGGGAAGACGATCCCGCTGGGCGCGTTCGAGAGCCCCCAGTTCCTGCGCCAGTGCATCCCGGGCGGCGGCGGACGGGGCCCGGTGCGCCAGCTCGGCCGCCTCTACGAGGCCATGCTCGGTCGCGGTGAGCTCGACGGCCACCGGATCGTCTCGCCGCAGACGGTCGAGGCCCTGACCGCGCGCCACCGCGTGGGGCTCTACGACGAGACCTTCCACGCGCAGCTCGACTGGGGACTCGGCTTCTCGATCGACGCGTACGCGATGGGACGCCACGCGTCGCCGCGCACGTTCGGGCACGGCGGTGCGCTCTCGGCGATCTCCTTCGCCGACCCCGAGCACGGGCTCGTCGTCGTCGCGCAGACCAACGGCATGTGCGGCAACGACGACCACTACCTGCGCCTCGACGCGATCGCCACCGCGATCTACGAGGACCTCGGGCTCGTCGCGCCCGGCGCCCCCGGACGCGACAAGCCGTTCCCGTCGGTGGAGCTCACCGCTCCGACCGGCTGACGACCACTCCATCCCCGCACCACTCGAGAGGATCCACGCATGGCCGACTGGCAGCAGAAGAAGGTCGAGGAAGTGCAGGCGGGCGACGTCGTCCGCTACGCGGGGCAGGAGTTCACCGTCGCCCGGGTCGACGCCCCGTTCCTCGGGCGCGCCGAGATGCTCTGCCTCATCGAGGACACGCCGCAGCGCTGGCACGCGTACCCGGCTGCGCTCGGCGGAGACGTCGAGGTCAAGGCTTGAGCACGACATGAGCGTCGAACCGTCGAGCGGGCCGCTCTCGCACCTGCCGCGTCCTCGACCTCTCGCGCGCGAACCGGGCGCGTACTGCAGCGGGGTGCTCGCCGACCTCGGTGCCGATGTGCTGCGCGTCGAGTCGCGCGGCACCGGTGACACCACCCGGATGATCCCCGGGGCGATGGAGGCGTACCACCGCGGCAAGCGCGCCATGACCCTCGACCTCAAGCACGACGACGCGCCCGACATCCTGCGCCGACTGATCGCCGACGTCGACGTGGTCATCGAGTCGGGCCTCCCGGCCGGGCTCACCGCGCAGGGCGTCGACCACGCCACCCTCGCCGTCGCGCGGCCCGGTCTCGTGTGGTGCACGATCTCGGGCTTCGGCGAGGGCAGTCCCTACGCCAAGCGGCCCGCGCACGACATCACCTTCCTCGGTTACTCGGGGTTGCTGACGCTCATGGCCGGCGACACCCTGCCGCCCACCCCCGACTTCGTGCTCGCGGTGCCGTTCGGCTCCCTGATCGCGGTGGTGGGCATCCTGGCCGCGCTCACCGAGCGCGACCGCACGGGGAAGGGCGCGTTGGTCGACACCGCCATCGTCGACAGCGCCACGTGGGTGCTCGGCGAGGCGTTCGCTCGCGTCGCGGCCGGGCAACCGGCGGGCTGGGGCGAAGCGGCGACGCGCCGCGCCTACCGCACCGCCGACGGCAAGCTGCTCACCCTGGCCGCGGCCGAACCGCGCACGTGGGCCGCGTTCTGTGCTGCGGTCGACCGTCCCGATCTCGCCGATGCGCTCATGAACCCGCCGGGCGGGCAGGCCGGCCTGGCCGAGGAGCTGGCCGCGCTGTTCGTGACGAAGTCGGCGGCCGAGTGGGACGCGCAGCTCGCCGACGCCGGCGCCGCCGTCGGGCCGGTGCGCAGCCTCGAGGAGCTGCTCGACGACCCGCACCTCGCCGCGCGCGGCTCGATCGTCGAGCTCGACGACGACCACCACACGCGCGTGCTGCGCACCCCGGTGCGTCTACGCGATGCCGACGGGGAGGAGCGTCCGGTGCACCTCGGACCGCCGCCGGCGCTGGGCGAGCACACCGACACCGCACTGGCCGACGCCGGCTTCACCGCTGACGAGATCGCCGGCCTCCACGACCGCGGCGCGGTCTGACCAGCCTGATCCAGGGGGAGCACCCATGACGTACGAGCTCGACCTCACCGGTCACCGCGCGCTGGTGACCGGCGCCGGTCAGGGAGTGGGGGAGGAGATCGCCCGCACGCTCGCGCAGGCGGGCGCCGAAGTGCTCGTGAACGACCTCGTGCTCGACCGCACGCAGCGCGTCGTCGACGCCATCGCCGCCGACGGTGGACGCGCCCGGACCTCGGTGTTCGACGTGACCGACTACCCGGGCATCGTCGCCGCCATCGAGGAGCGCGGACCGGTCGACATCCTGGTGAACAACGCCGGCAACGCGGGGCGCGCCACGACGATGGGCATGGAGGACCTCGCCCGTCTGGTCGACACCGACCCCGCCGACTGGGAGGGGTTCATCAGGGTGAACCTCTACGGCGTGATGTACGCGGTCCGCGCGGCGCTCCCGGGGATGATCGAGGCGAACTGGGGCCGGATCGTCACCGTCATCTCCGACACCGCGCGCGTCGGCGAGACGCACATGCCCGCGTACTCGGCGGCGAAGGCGGGCGCGGCCGGCTTCTGCCGTTCGGTGGCGCGCGAGGTCGGTCGCAACAACATCACGGTGAACTGCGTCGCGCTCGGCACGATGAACACGCAGGGCATCGACCCGTGGGACGACCCGTACGCGGAACGGCTGGTGAAGAAGTACGTGGTCAAGCGGCGCGGGCTGCCGAGCGACATCGCGGCCATGTGCACCTTCCTCGCCAGTCCGCAGGCGGAGTGGATCACCGGGCAGACCTACCCGGTGAACGGCGGCTACTCGTTCGCCCTCTGAGCGCTGGCCTCGTCGGACCCGATTCCACGCGCCGGTACGATTCGAGACGATGGAAACCGTCGACGACGTCCGCGACGCGCTGGCAGCGCACGACTACCTGGCCGACGAGGGCCTCGCCACCGCGATCTTCCTCGCGATGCGGCTGCAGCGGCCGCTGCTGCTCGAGGGCGAAGCAGGCGTGGGCAAGACCGAGGTGGCCAAGGTGCTCGCCCGCTGGACCGGCGGCGAGCTCGTGCGGCTCCAGTGCTACGAGGGGATCGACGCCTCCCAGGCGGTCTACGAGTGGGACTACTCGCGCCAGCTCCTGCACCTGCGGGCGGTCGAAGCCGGCGGGGGCGAGGTGGTGGAGGACGAGCTCTACTCCGAGCGCTTCCTCGTGAAGCGGCCGCTCATGCGCGCCATCGCCTACGAAGGGACCGCGCTCGGTGCGGTGGCGCCGCCGGTGCTGCTCGTCGACGAGGTCGACCGCGCCGACGACGAGTTCGAGGCGTTCCTGCTCGAGATCCTCTCCGACTACACGGTGACCGTTCCCGAGCTCGGCACGTTCCGCGCCTCGGTGCCGCCGCTCGTCGTGGTCACGTCGAACCGCACGCGCGACGTGCACGACGCGCTCAAGCGCCGATGCCTCTACCACTGGATCGCGCACCCCGACTTCGACCGGGAGCTCGCCATCCTGCGCGTGCGCGCGCCCGAGGTGCCCGACCGGCTCGCCCGTGAGGTCGCCGCCGCGGTGGAGTCGCTGCGCGAGCTCGACCTCTACAAGCCGCCGGGTGTCGCCGAGACCATCGACTGGGCCAACGCACTGGCCGCGCTCGGCCGCAGCACGATCAACGAGCGCGCGGTCGAGGTCACGCTCGGCACCATCCTCAAGTACCGCGAAGACCAGGAGCGCACCCGCGCCGCCGGCATCGAGCAGCTCGTGCGCACCGCGTCCGACCGGGCCGCATCGGAGCGCAGTGCCTGAGACCGGCTCCACCGCGCCCTCGACCGAGCCGGCGTTCGAGCCCGATCGGATCGCGGTCGGGTTCGCCCGGGTCCTGCGGGGCGCCGGGCTCGACGTCCCCGTCGGCACGACCATCCTCTTCGCCGAGGCGCTCGGTGCGGTCGGCGTGTCGAGCCGCTCGTCGGTGTACTGGGCGGGTCGCGCCACCCTCGTGAGCCGGCCCGAGGACATCGAGCTCTACGACCGGGTCTTCGCCGCATGGTGGGACCGCGTGCTCCAGCTCACGACCGTCGACGTGCAGGAGCGCGAGATCGTCCTCGCGTTCGACTCCGACGGCGACGACGACGCCGCCGACGAGGACGACGGCGAGCCCCGTGACGCGCCGACGCTCGCCGTGCGCTTCAGCCGCGCCGAGGTGCTGCGCCAGCGCGACTTCGCGCACTACAGCCCCGACGAGTTCGCCGAGTCGCGCCGCCTCATGGAGGACCTCCGCATGGCCGGGTCGATGCGTCGCTCGCGCCGCATGCGCGCCAGCCGTCGCGACCGCGGTCGTCCCGACCTGCGCCGCACGGTGCGGCGGGCCCTCCGCGCCGGGGGCGAACCGATCTCGCGCGCGTTCGTCGTGCCCGCGGAGCGGCCACGACGGCTCGTCTTGCTCTGCGACGTCAGCGGTTCCATGGAGGCGTACGCACGCGGGCTGGTGCGGTTCCTGCACGCCGCGGTCGTCGGGCGCGGGAGGGTCGAGGCGTTCGCCATCGGCACCCGCCTCACCCGCATCACGCGCGAGCTGTCGAGCCGCGACCCCGACGCCGCCATCGCCGCCGCCGCCAAGCGGGTCACCGACTGGTCGGGTGGCACCCGACTCGGTGAGGGGCTGCGCCGGTTCAACGACGAGTGGGGCGTGCGGGGGATGGCCCGCGGTGCCGTGGTCGTGATCCTCTCCGACGGCTGGGACCGGGGCGACCCCGACGTCCTCGGCGAGCAGATGGCGCGCCTGCACCGCGTGGCGCACCAGGTGGTGTGGGTCAACCCGCTGAAGTCGTCGCCCAACTTCGCGCCGCTCGCCCGCGGAATGGCGGCCGCCCTCCCGCACGTTGACGAGTTCGTCGAGGGCCACAACCTGGCGTCGCTGGAGCAATTGGCCCGCATCGTTGCGGGGGAGAAGGTGAGCAACCGGTGAAAGAGGTCTTGGACGACATCGAGCGCTGGCGGAGCGGCGGCCACCGGGTCGCAGTGGCGCGCGTGGTCGCGCTCGAGGGCTCTGCGCCCCGTGATCCCGGCGCCACCATGGCGGTGAGCGACGACGGCGAGGTCGCCGGGTCCGTCTCCGGCGGCTGCGTCGAGGGCGCAGTGGTCGTCGCCGCGCTCGAGGTGCTGGCGGGCGAGCGCGAGCGGGGCGTCATCACCTTCGGGTACTCCGACGACGAGGCCTTCTCCGTCGGCCTCACCTGCGGCGGCACCATCCACCTCTACGTCGAGCCCCTCGACTGGTGATCACCCACCCCGATCGTTTCGGCGCCGTTCGACGGCCGCAGAGGGGCACCGAGTGGCGCCGAATCGCTCATGAGTGAGCACGTGCTCTACGAGGCGTTGCGCGACGCGCTGCGGGGCGAGGAACCGGTCGCCCTGGCCACCGTCACCGCCGGTCCGTACGTGGGCGGCAAGATCCTCGTGCGCCCCGGCGGCGAGCCGCTCGGCACCCTCGGCGACCCCGACCTCGACCGGGTCGTCGCGCGCGACGCGCTCGGTGAGCTCGAGTCGGGGCTCACGTCCACCCGTCACTACGGCCCGCACGGCGAGGCGCGTGAGGACACGGTCTCGGTGTTCATCGAGTCGTTCGCTCCGCCGCCGCGCATGGTCATCTTCGGTGCCGTCGACTTCACGCGTGCGCTGGCCAACGTGGCCAAGGTGCTCGGCTACCGCGTCGTGGTGTGCGACGCCCGCGCCGTGTTCGCCACCCGCCAGCGCTTCCCCATGGCCGACGAGGTCGTGAACGAGTGGCCCGACCGCTACCTCGAGAAGGTGGGCGACGACCTCGGCCCCCGTGACGCCGTCTGCGTGCTCACCCACGACAGCAAGTTCGACGTCCCGGCGATCGTGGGCTCCTTGGCGACGCGCGTCGGGTACCTCGGCGCGATGGGGTCGCGCAAGACCCACGGCCGGCGCACCGAGCGCCTGCGCGAGGCCGGCGTCACCGACGAGCAGCTCACGCGCATCCACGCGCCGATCGGCCTCGACATCGGAGCCCGCACCCCGGAGGAGACCGCGGTGTCGATCTGCGCCGAGATCATCGGCTCGCGCACCGGCCGCGTCGGCACCGCCTTGCGCGACGGCGAGGGGCCGATCCACCAGTGAGCACGCCAGCCGCCCAGGACCCGCGAGGAGCAGATCGATGAACTACGGGATCGAAGGGCGCCGGGCCGCAGTGGCGGCGGCCTCGGGCGGGTTGGGCCTGGCCACCGCGAAGGCGCTCGCCGAGGAGGGCGTGCAGGTCGCGATCTGCAGCCGCGACCGTGACCGGATCGACGCCGCCGCCGCCGAGATCGGGCCGTTGGCGGTGCCGCTGGTCGCCGACGTGTCCACCGAGGCCGGTGGCACCGCGTTCGTGGAGGCGGCGCGGGACGCGCTCGGCGGGGTCGACATCCTCGTGTGCAACGGGGGTGGCCCGCCGCCGGGCAACTTCACGACGACCGCGCTCGAGGCCTACCGCGCCGCGGTCGAGCTCAACTGCCTCTCGCACATCGCGATGTGCAGCGCGGCCGTCCCCGCCATGCGTGAGCAGGGGTGGGGGAGGGTGCTCGCGTTCACGAGCATCGGCGTGCGCCAGCCCATCGGCGGGTTGATCCTCTCGAACGTCGCCCGCTCCGGGCTGACCGCGTTCCTCAAGACGCTCGCGCTCGAGATCGCCGGCGACGGCGTCACCGTGAACTCGCTGCAGCCCGGCTACCACGAGACCGATCGCATCCGGAGCCTCTACGGGGGCGACACCGAGGCCATGAAGGGGCTGGCGGCCAGCATCCCGGCCCAGGTGCTGGGCCAGGCCGACGACTTCGGGCGGATCGCGGCGTTCCTGTGCTCGGAGAGCGCTTCGTTCCTCACCGGCACCGCCATCCCCGTCGACGGCGGGGCGGTCACGTCCTTGCAGTGAGCCGGCAGACGGGATGAAGGAGCCGGGCCGGACCTGCGCCCTCCCCGCCTAGAATTCCCTGATGGCCACCGACTCCGCTGCCCGCTCCGGGGCTCGGATCGTCACCGTCCCCAACGTGATCACGTTGGCCCGCCTGGTCTGCGTGCCCGTGTTCGTCTGGCTGCTGGCCGACGACGAGCTGCTCGCCGCCGCCGGGTTGCTCGCGGTGCTGGGCGCCACCGACTGGGTCGACGGCTGGGTCGCCCGCCGCTTCGACCAGGGCAGCGAGCTCGGGAAGGTGTTCGACCCCGTGGCCGACCGCATCCTCCTCCTCGTGGCCGGGGTCGCCCTGATCGTGCAGGGAAGCGTGCCGCTCGTCGTGGGGATCCTCGTGCTCGCCCGCGAGGTCGTGGTGAGCGTGGCCGTGCTCGCACTGGCCGCCGCCGGTGCCCGCCGCATCGATGTGCAGTGGGTGGGCAAGGCGGGAACACTCGCCTTGATGTTCGCCTTCCCCCTCTACCTCTGGGCCGACGCCATCCACGGCACCGCCAGCGACGTCGTGCTCGCGGCCGCCTGGTTCATGGCGATCTGCGGCCTCGTCTTCAGCTACTACGCGGCCCTCACCTACGTGCCCCTCGCCCGCGCCGCGCTGCGCGAGGGACGATCGACCACCGCGGCCGGGAGCGTCTCGTGAAGGCCGTCATCCTCGCCGGCGGTGAAGGCACGCGTCTGCGGCCGCTCACCAGCAACACGCCCAAGCCGATGATGCCGTTGGCCAACAAGCCGATGATGGAGCACATCGTCAACCTGCTCGCGCTCGCACGGCTTCGACGAGATCGTGGTGACGGTCGCGTTCCTCGCCAACCAGATCCGTGACTACTTCGGTGACGGCTCCGACTTCGGCGTCACCATGCGCTACGCCACCGAGGACTCTCCGCTCGGCACCGCGGGATCCGTCCGCAACGCCGCCGACGAGCTCGACGACACCTTCCTCGTCATCTCCGGCGACGTCCTCACCGACATCGACCTCACCGCGTTCGTCAAGGCGCACCGCGACGCGGGAGCGACGGCGTCGATCGCGTTGAAGCACGTGGAGAACCCACTCGAGTTCGGGATCGTCATCACGCAACCCGACGGCACCATCGAGCGGTTCCTCGAGAAGCCCACGTGGGGCGAGGTGTTCTCCGACACGATCAACACCGGCATCTACGTGCTCGAGCCGGTGGTCTTCGACCACATCCCCGAAGGCGAGGTGGTCGACTTCTCGAGCGACGTGTTCCCGGCGCTGCTCGACGACGGCCACACGCTGCACGGCCACGTCTCCGAGGGCTACTGGGAGGACGTCGGCACGCTCGAGGCCTACAGCCGCGCGCACACCGACGTGCTCGACGGTCGTGTGCGGGTGGAGATCGACGGCTTCCAGCTCGGCGACCGCCGCTGGATCGGCACCGACGTCGAGATCAGCCCCGAGGCGCGCATCGACGACCCGGTCGTGATCGGCGACAGCTGCCGCATCGAACCCGGCGTGCACCTCCGGCCCTACACCGTGCTCGGCACCGATGTGATCGTGAAGGCCGATGCGTTCCTCGAGCGCGCGGTGCTGCACGACCACGTGTACGTGGGCCAGGGGGCGAACCTGCGCGGCTGCGTGATCGGCCGCAACACCGACCTGCGCGCCCGCGTGCGGGTCGACGAGGGCACCGTCGTCGGCGACGAGTGCTTCGTCGGCCAGGACGCGGTGATCAACCCGAACGTCAAGGTGTACCCGTTCAAGACGGTCGAGTCGGGTGCGGTGGTCACGTCGTCGATCGTCTGGGAGAGCCGCGGCGCGCGCACGCTCTTCGGACGACGGGGCGTGCGCGGCCTCGCCAACGTCGACGTCAACCCCGAGGTCGTGGTGCGGCTCGCCATGGCGTACAGCACCTCGATCCCCAAGGGCACCACCATCACCGCGAGCCGCGACACGAGCCGCATCGCGCGTGCGCTCAAGCGGGCGCTGATCGCGGGCATCAACCTCTCCGGCGTCAACGTCGAGGACATCGAGCTCGCCACCGTGCCGCTCACGCGCTTCCAGGTGCGCAACAGCCGCTCGCAGGGTGGCATCACCGTACGGCTCGCGCCCGGCGACCCCGACACCGTCGAGATCCGCTTCTTCGACGCCGACGGCCGCGACATCGACCCCGGTGCCCAGCGCAAGATCGAGCGCCTGCTCTACCGCGAGGACTACCGGCGGGCGTTCGGTGGGGAAGTCGGCGACATCGTCTTCCCGCCCCGCTCGCTCGAGTTCTACACCGCCGCGCTCGAGCGCACCGTCGACATCGAGCAGGTGCGCCGCCAGTCGTTCAAGATCGTGCTCGACTACTCGTTCGGCGCCGCGTCGATCGTCATGCCCAGCCTGCTCACGCGCCTCGGCGCCGAGGTGCTGGCGGTCAACCCGTTCGCGAGCACGGCGTCGGCCACCACGACCGCCGACGTGCGCGACGCGCAGGTGGCCCGCCTGGCCGAGCTCGTGCGCGTGTCGGGGAGCGACGTCGGGTTCGTGATCGACCCCGAGGGTGAGATCGCGGTCGTCGTCGACGACACCGGCCACATCCTCCCGTCGGAGGAGCTGATGCTCGCCGTCGTCGCGCTCATCAAGGAGGCGGTGCCCGGCGCGAATGTGGCCGTGCCGGTCAACGCCACCAGTGCGGTCGAGGACATCCTCGGTGCCGACGCGGTGGTCCGCACGCGGCTCTGGGGCTCGAGCCTGATGGAGGCCGCGGCCGAGGGCAAGGTCGTCTTTGCCGGCACCCCCGACGGAGGGTGCGCGTGGCCCGAGTTCCTGCCCGCCTACGACGCCGCGGTCACGTTGGTGAAGCTCCTCGACCTGCTGGCGGCGGTCGACCGTCCGCTGTCGAAGGTGGTGCAGGGACTGCCGACCACGCACATCGTCCACGAGACGATCGTCACGCCGTGGGAGCGCAAGGGCACGGTGATGCGCGAGATCGTGGAACGCGCCGGCTCCCGCGAGACGGAGCTGATCGACGGCGTGAAGGTGATCGACGGCGACAAGTGGGCGCTGGTGCTGCCCGACCCCGACGAGGCGCTCACCCACGTGTGGGCCGAGGCCACCACGGACGTCGACGCCCGTCGCACCGCCTCGGAGTACGTCGAGCGCATCCGCCAGGTGCTGCGCTAGCCGCCACCGGCGGCGGATCACCGACGGTGTGACTGCGCTCGGGTCGACGCGCGGCCCGGGGTTCTCGTCGCTCGGAGACGAGAAGCACCGTCAACCTCATGACAACGACTTGATAAATGGGGTGCCGGCGCGGGAACATGGCCCCGGAGCTGCGCAACCGCTCGACGGCCAGCGCGGCGGTCGGTCTCCCGCGCGTAGTCAAGTACTTGACAAAGTGCTTGATGACACAGAGACTCGGGCCATCGGGGGAGCGCAGTCCTCCGATTCCACGCACGTGCACGTTCCGAGGGGGATCGATGGTCGGGGGGCCCGAGGCGACAGTCACGTCGCGTGGCGCGGCATCGACCGCGTCCTCGTCCACGTCGTCGGCCGGCTCGTCCGGACTCGACGGCAGCACGTCGTCGCACGACGGCGACGTGCTCGCGCTCGAGGACGTCGCAGTGCGCTTCGGCGGCATCAGCGCCCTGAGCGGCGTGAGCCTCACCGTCCCCGCCGGGATCGTGCTCGGGCTCATCGGACCCAACGGCGCCGGCAAGACGACCCTCTTCGACGTCATCTCCGGCATCCGCACCCCGAACGACGGACGCGTGTGGTTCCGCGGTGCGGACGCCACCCGCGCGTCCGCGGTCGCGCGCTCGCGCCGAGGACTCCGGCGCACCTTCCAGCGGGTGCAGACCTTCGGCTGGCTCTCGGTGGAGGACAACGTGCTCGCCGCGCTCGAGTGGCGCGGCGGGGGAGGCGGGATGTTCGCCGACGTCGTGCGCCTGCCGACGCGCCGCAAGCGCGAGCGCGCCCGTCGGGAACGGGTGGCCGAGGTGCTCGAGCAGTGCGGTCTCACCGCGGTGCGATCGGATCCGGTCGGCTCGCTGCCCATCGGGCTGGCGCGCATGGTGGAGTTCGCCCGCGCCATCGTCGACGAGCCGAAGCTGCTGCTGCTCGACGAACCGACGTCCGGCCTGGATGAGCGGGAAGCAGAGCGCCTCATCGAGCAGCTGGCGCTCCTCAAGGCGACGACGACGTGCTCGGTGATGCTCGTCGAGCACGACATGGGCTTCGTGATGGAGCAGTGCGACACGGTCGTGGTGCTCGAGCTCGGGCAGGTGATCGCCTCGGGGACACCCAAGGAGATCCAGGAGAACCCGCAGGTGCGCGCCGCGTACCTCGGTGAGGGATCCAACAACAGGAATCACACGAACACCGAACATCAAGGGGGACAAACGTGAAGCGCAAGAAGGTCTGGGTGTTGGTCGCCACGATTGCCGTGATGGCACTCGTGGTGGCAACGGTGGGAACCGCCGGCGCAGGAGTGCCGAGTCAGGCGACGAAGGGGGTCACGGACAAGACCATCAACGTCGCAGGGATGGTCAGCAACCCGACCTTCGGCGACGCGATGAAGGGGGCCCAGGCCCGCTTCGACTCCGAGAACGCCAAGGGCGGGGTGTTCGGCCGCAAGATCAAGATCGTCGACACCGCCGACGACAAGTTCGACCCCACCACCAACGTGCAGGAAGCACGTCGCGTGGTGAGTGCGGGCAACATCTTCGCGATCGTCCCGACGGTGACGGTGGTGCTCGGTTCGTCCGACTACCTGGCCCAGCAGAAGGTGCCCTTCTTCGGATGGGGCATCTCGGCGGGCTTCTGCGGCAACGACTACGGCTACGGCTTCACCGGATGCGTGGCTCCGAAGACGCCGGAGTACGGCAACACGTTCATGCCCGCAGCCGGCGCCAAGGCGCTGAAGAAGGACCCGAAGGGTCTCACGGTGGCGATCATCGCCGAGGACACCGACGCCGCGCGCAGCGGTCTCGGGACCCTCGGCACCGCCGCCGAGTCGCTGGGGATGAAGGTCGTGTACTCGAAGGGTGTGGTGCCGGCACCGCCGGCGACGGTCGGTGACTTCACGCCGTTCTCGCAGGCGATCATGACCAGCAACAACGGCGCACCGCCGGACATCATCATCATGCTCTTCGCCAGCATCCCCTCGACCCTCGGTCTGCAGGGTGCGCTCCAGGCGGACGGCTTCAAGGGTCCGATCGAGAACACGCAGACCTACGACCCGGCTCTCGCGGGCCCGTCGAAGGGTGGCAGCGTCTACGTGCAGTTCGGTGCGTTCGAGACCGCCGACACGGTGCCCGGCGTGAAGACGATGGTCGACAGTCTGCAGAAGGCCGATGCGCCGCTCAGCACGCTGTCGGCGGTCGGTTACCTCTCGGCCGACATGTTCATCGCGGCCTTGAAGAAGACGGGCAAGAACCTCACCGTCGCCAACTTCCAGAAGGCGGCGAGCAAGCTCCAGTACAACGTGTCGAAGACGGCCGGACCGACGTCGTTCCCGAAGGACCGGGTGCAGCCCGGCGTGTGCGGGACGCTCGTGACGGCGAACGGCACGGGGTACGACGTCACGGTGCCGTACTTCTGCGGCGAGGCCGTGAAGGCGAAGAGCTAGCCACTTCGTACGTCCAACGTGCAGGTCACGCCGACGCAACGTGGCGTCGGCGTGACCCTGCACTGCTCATCCTCATGACCGTCGTCGTCCCGCGGAGTCGTTGGTGGACAAGTTCCTGAACCTGCTGCTGTCGGGTGCCGTCTCGGGCGGCATCTACGCGGTCATGGCCGCGGGCGTCGTGCTGACGTACCAGACGTCCGGGATCTTCAACTTCGCGCACGGCGCCGTCGCGTTCGTGACGGCGTACTTCTTCTTCCAGCTGAACACCGGCCTCGACGTGCCGGTCGTGCCGGCGGCGTTGATCTCGGTGCTGATCTTCGCCCCGCTCCTCGGGCTCGCCCTCGACCGGATCCTGCTGCGGCGCCTGGCCACCGCGCCGGTGTACGCCCGGATCGTGGGGTCCATCGGTCTGCTCATCGCGCTCCCATCACTGGCGCTGTGGCTGGTCGAGGCGCTCGGCAACACCGTGCTCGACTTCGGCCTGCCCACCACGAGCGGGACGGGCAACGCCACCGTCCGGGGCATCGGGCCGTTCCCGCGCGAGGTGTGGCACCTCGACTGGCTGTCGAACCACGTCTCCCTCAACTCCGACCAGGTCGCGGTGTTCGTCGCCGCGCTGCTCGCCGCGATCGCGCTCTGGATCGTCCTGCGCCACACGCGCCTCGGGCTCGAGATGCGCGCGGTCGTGAACCGCAGCGACCTCGCCGATCTCCGCGGCGTCAACGCGTCGCGCACGTCGTCGGCGGCGTGGATCCTCACGATGATGCTCGCCGGCATCGGCGGCATCCTGATCGCACCGCTGTTCCAGCTCGCCGACCAGCAGTTCACCCTCATCGTCCTCGGCTCGCTGGCCGCGGTCTCGCTCGCGGGCCTCCGCTCGATCCCTGTCGCGTTCATCGGCGGTCTGCTGCTCGGGGTGCTGCAGAACCTCGTGTACGGCTACGGCGACACGATCCTGCCGAAGTTCCTCAACGAGCTCGCCGGGCTGCGCTCGGCGATCCCGTTCATCCTCACCGTCGTCCTCCTGTTCGTGATCGGCCGCAACAAGGGTGCCGAGGCCCGGTCGGTCTCGGAGGAGCGCCCGATGGAGGACCATCGCGACGGGCTGCCGCCCTGGCGGCGGATCCTGCCGTGGGTGGTGTTCCTGTTCCTGTTCGTCGCGTTCACGCTCCAGTGGTTCCCGTGGGGATGGGCCCAGGCCAGCGACTTCGAGGCGCTCGGGATCCTGGCGCCGGGGATGGCGCTGGCGATCGTGTTCCTGTCGTTCGTCGTGGTCACCGGGCTCGGCGGCATGGTCAGCCTGGCCCAGGGCACGTTCGTGACCGCGGGTGGCTTCGCCGCCGGGTGGGCGGTCAACCACGACTTCGGCGTCGACATCCCGTTCGTCGCCAGCCACGGGAAGATCAACTTCGCCGCCGCCGCGGTGATCGGCGCGCTCGCAGGAGCTGCGCTCGGTGCCCTCATCGCGGTGCCCGTGCGACGCCTCGGTGTGCTGGCGCTGGCGCTGGCGTCGCTGGCGATCGCGCTGGCGCTCGACCTCACCCTGTTCCAGATGCAGGACGTGAGCAACGGCCAGCTCGGGTGGCTCTACCCGCTGCCGCGCGTCGACGTGTTCGGCCTCACCACCATCGACCTCTCGTATCCGCGCACGACGGTGATGGTGCTCCTGGCCATCTTCGGGGTGATGACGCTCGGCATCTACAACCTGCAGAAGTCGAGCTCGGGGCGCGCCGCGCTGGCAGTGCGCAGCTCGTCGGTGGCCGCCCGCACGTCGGGCATCGCGCCGGCAAGAAGCGAGATCGCTCTCTTCGCGCTCGCCGCCGGGATCGCCGGCTTCGGTGGCGTGATGCTGGGCATGACCAACGGGACGTTCACCAACACGAGCGCCACGCCGATCACCGGGCTCCTGTGGTTGGCCGTGGTCGTGACCTTCGGGATCCGGCGACCGGGCGGCGCGCTGCTCGGCGGCCTGGCGGTGATGGCGACCACGCCCGTGTTCCAGTGGATCTCGGGCTGGAGCTTCATGCCCGGCTGGTTCAACGACCTGAGCAGCTCCACCTACTTCGCGTCGATCATGTTCGGCCTCGGTGCCATCAACCTGGCGAAGAACCCCGACGGGCTGTTCGCACTGATGGGCAGCCAGCGCCTCGAACGCCGTCGCCGCAAGGAGCGCGCGGCGCGGGTCGCGCTGGCCGAGATCGATGTGCACGAGGTCGAGCACGCGCCGGTCAACGGCTCCGACCCGGCCGACGCGACCATGACCGACGGCGACCCGATGCACCTCCGTGGTGTGGTGGGCGACGCGTCGTTCGGCACCGTCGACCAACCGGTGCCCACCGCCGACGCCGCGCTCGCGCTCGACGACGTGATCGCCGGCTACGGCGACGTCGAGGTCCTGCACCGCGTCACGCTCCACCTCGCGCCCGGGAGCGTCGTCGCGCTGCTGGGCGCGAACGGGGCCGGGAAGTCGACGCTCTGCGGCGTCGTCGCCGGTCTGCTCACCCCGTCGAGCGGCACGGTCTCGCTCGCGGGGGAGGACGTGACCGCGCTCGCACCGTTCCAGCGCTCGCGCGCCGGGGTCATGCTCGCGCCCGAGGCGCGCGGCATCTTCCCGGGCCTGAGCGTGGAGGAGAACCTCGAGGTGCTCCTCCGCTCGAAGGACGAGCGGGACCAGGCGTACGACATCTTCCCGATCCTCGGCCAGCGGCTGAAGCAGCAGGCGGGGCTGCTGTCCGGTGGGGAGCAGCAGATGCTGAGCCTGGCGCCGGCGCTGGTGAACCCGCCCGCGGTGTTCGTCGCCGACGAGCCGACGCTCGGGCTCGCGCCGCTCGCGGCCGAGGAGATCATGAACGCGATCCGGCGCCTGCGCGACCTCGGTTCCACGATCCTCCTGGTGGAGGAGAAGGCGCACGAGGTGCTCGAGGTGGCCGACACCGTGGCGTTCATGGAGCTCGGCCGTCTGGTGTGGATGGGACCGTGCGACCAGCTCGACGAGGAGCGCCTCGCCGGCACGTACCTGGGGATGGGGTCATGACGACGCGTGTCGTGCACTGGGGGACCGGCAACACGGGGAGGCTCGCGCTCCGCGGCGTCCTGCAGCATCCCGACCTCGAGCTGGTGGGGCTCTACGTGCACTCACCCGACAAGGTGGGCCGCGACGCGGGCGAGCTCATCGGCCGTGACGACACCGGGGTGATCGCCACCAACGACGTCGACGAGCTGCTGGCCATCGACGCCGACTGCCTCTGCTACCTGGGCGACGGCATCGGTCCACGTGCGGCCGGCGCGGTGGAGGAGATGAGCCGGTTCCTGCGCGCCGGGCGCAACGTCGTCTCCACGTCGTTGAACCAGCTGGTGAACCCGAAGACCGCGGCCGACGACCTGCGGATCCCACTCGAGGAGGCGTGCCGCGCCGGCGGGACGTCGTTCTTCAACAACGGCGCCGACCCCGGGTTCGGCAGCGACCTGATCCCGCTCACGTTGCTGTCGCTCATGGACGACATCGAGTCGGTCCGCATCCAGGAGATCGTCAACTACTCGCACTACGACCAGGCCTGGGTGATGCGCGAGCTGTTCGGCTTCGGGCAGCCGCTCGACTACCAGTCGCCGCTGTTCACCGGCGGCGCGCTCACCGAGTACTGGGGTGGCGTCGTCACGATGCTCACCGACGCGCTCGGCCTCGAGCTCGACGAGATCCGCGAGGTGCACGAGTTCGCCGCCGTCGACACCGACGTCGACGTGGGCGTCGGCCGCATCGATGCGGGCACGATCGCGGCCATCCGCTTCGAGGTGCAGGGCATCGTCGACGGACGTCCCGTCGTCGTGGTCGAGCACGACACGCGCATCCACGACGCTGCCGCGCCCGACTGGCCGGTGTGCCGCGGCGGTGACAACTGCTACCGCGTCCTGCTCGAGGGTCGACCGAAGCTGACGTGCGAGCTCGACATGGAGGACGAGCACGGCGGCGACGGTGGCCTCATCGCCTGTTCGATGCGCGTCGTGAACGCGATCCCGGCCGTGTGCGCGGCGCCGCCGGGCCTGCTCTCGACGCTCGATGTGCCGATGGTGTTCGGCCGGAACCTACGCTTGGCGGGATCATCAAGCACTTGATCTACAACCAGTTGACATGGGACCATCGCTCGACCCGAGCGGGTCACGGAAGTCAGTGAGGGCACAGCGGACATGGGCAAAGTCAACGAGCTCGGCTACGTCGGGATCTCGTCACTCGATCTCGATGCCTGGCGGGCATACGCCACCGGCGTGCTCGGGCAGGAGGTCGCCTACGACAGCGACGCCGACAACCTCTTCCTCAAGATGGACGGGCACCACCACCGCCTGTCCGTGCACCCCGGCGAGGTCGAGGACGTCGCGTTCGTGGGCTGGGAGGTCGGCACCGCGGAGAACATGCAGGCGGTCGCCGCGCAGCTCGACGCCGCCGACGTCGAGGTGATCGCGGGCAAGCCCGAGCTCGCCGCCGACCGGCGCGTGGTCGACCTCGTGTCGTTCACCGACCCGCACAGCGGGATGCGGATGGAGCTGCACTACGGGCCCGAGGTCGCGTTCTGGCCGCCGTTCCAGCCGCAGCGCCCGATCACCGGCTTCAAGACCGCGCAGCAGGGGCTCGGGCACCTCGTGACCTTCGTCCCCGACGCGATCGCCGCCGCCGAGTTCTACGGAGAGGTGCTCGGCTTCGGCGTGTCCGACTGGGTGCTGGTGCCGGGCATGGGGCGCCTCGGCGCGTTCATGCACTGCAACACGCGGCACCACTCGTTCGCGTTCTTCGCCAACCCGCAGCCGCGCAAGATGATCCACCACGTGATGATGGAGTACACGTCGATCGACGACGTGGGCTCGGCCTACGACCTCGCGCTCGACGGCGACCTCGTCACCGCGACGCTCGGTCGTCACCTCAACGACCACATGTTCTCCTTCTACTTCAAGAACCCGGGTGACTGGCACTTCGAGCTCGGGTGGGGCGCGCGCGACATCGACCCCGACACGTGGCAGGTGGAGCACTACAGCGGGCTCCAGCCCGGTGGCGGCGAGTGGGGCCACAAGGGACTGTTCGACGTCATGTAGCGCGGGCACCCACCCGCCCGCGCCACCCACCGAGTGCACACGAAGGGACACCACATGCTGACCGCCGCCGACGTCACCGGACTGCTCGCGCTGCCGCCCAGCGCCCTCAAGGTCGAAGGTGAGGACCTCCTCGTCGAGGACTCGCTCGACCTCGACGAGGCGACGCGCCTCGCCAAGCAGATGATCGACGACGGTGCGTCCGCCATCGGCCTCTGCGGCACGACGGGGGAGTGCGCATCGCTGCTCTGGGACGAGAAGGTCGCGCTCTACGGAGCGGTCATCGACGCCGTCGACGGACGCGTGCCGGTCTGGTGCGGCACCGACCGCGCTCGGGACGCGTGAGGTCGTGCGCCAGATGCGCGCGGTCAAGGACATGGGCGCGGCCGCCGCGTTCGTCGGCCTGCCGCTGTGGCAGACGCCGACGATGGACAACGCGGTCGGGTTCTTCGCCGACCTGGCCGAGGCCGTCCCCGACCTCCCGGTGATGGTGTACGCCAACCGGTTCTTCTTCAAGTTCGACTTCGGCGTGGAGTTCTGGCAGGGGATCGTGGCCAAGGCGCCCACGGTCATCGCCACCAAGGTGGGCTTCCCCCTCACCCAGGAGCACCTCGACGCCGCCCGGCACCAGGTGAACTTCATGACCGGTGAGGGCACCCTCGGGATGCACTACCGCATGGCGCCCGAGAGCGTCACCGCGGCGTGGGCGACGTCGGCGGCCATGGGTCCCGAGCCGTGGGTCGCGTTCCTCGACGCGCACGCCAAGGGCGACACCGCCGCCGCCGAGGCCGCGCTCGCCGACATCGAGGGCGTGCCGCTGCCGATCCCCGACTTCGGCGACTTCGACAAGTACAACATCCAGCTCGAGAAGGCCCGCATCGAGGCCGCGGGCTACACGCGCTGCGGCCCGCCCCGGGCGCCGTACCGCGACCTCCCGGCCGACTGGGCCGAGGTCGCGCTGAACAACGGCAAGGCGTGGGCGGAGATGCGCGCCAAGTACGTCGACGCCGGCTGACGCCCGACCACCACTGACCGGCCCTTCACCAACGCGCACCAGGAGATGTGAGATGCCCGAAGAAGCGCACGAGAAGATCGTCGCCGAGATGGCGAAGGACATCGACCGCGAGAAGCTCGAGACGCTCGTGTTCGACCTCGAGAAGTACCAGGTGTACTCCGACGACATGGCGACCGTCGCGTTCGCCTACATCAGCGGCCAGCTGGGCGTCGTGTTCTGGAACCTCGAGCCGGGCCAGGAGAACGACTACCACATGCACCCGACGACCGAGCACCTGCACGTGGTCGTCGCCGGTGAGGTGGAGTACACGCTCGGTGACCTCGACCCGATCACGGTGAAGGCCGGACAGGCGGTCATGGTCCCGGAGCAGGTGCCGCACGGCATCCGCAACAAGGGAACCGTGAACGCGTCGTACTTCGCGGTCACCAGCCCTGGCGACTACGAGAAGGTGCTCGTCGACCGGCCCGCGTGATGGCTGCCGACCACCGCAACGACCTGGCCGACATCCGTGAGGTCCTGGCGCGCTACATGCGCGCCATGCGCCTCCACGACGTCGACCTCATGGACGACGTGTTCACGCCCGACGCGGTGATCGACTACTCCGCCATCGGCGGGTCGAAGACCTCGTGGGCGGAGACCAAGGTCTGGCTGCAGGGGATGATCGCGGTCGAGCACTTCATCCTGTTCGTCGGCGACCTGTACCCGACGTTCGCCGACGACGGGCAGTCCGCGTCGGTGGAGAGCACCTGGCACGGCGTGTTCGTGGCCACACCCGACACGCCGCCGCTCGTGATCTTCGGGACCTACGACGACGAGCTGGTGCGCACCGCCGGCGGCTGGCGCATCAGCGCGCGCACCGACCACCCTGCGGTCCAGGTCGCCGCCGCCCTCGCACCCCAGGCCTGACCCCACGAGACCCGCCCCCCACGAGACCCGCCCCCCACGATTCGGCGCTGCTCGTGTGCCACTACGGCACACCACCAGCGCCGAATGGCGGAATCAGGTGGTGACGTCGACGCCGGCGTCGGCGGCGATGGCCTCACCGGCGAGGAAGCCGAACACCATCGCGGGGGCGATCGTCGCACCGGCCCCGGCGTACCGGGTGCCCATGACCGTCGACGCCGAGTTGCCGGCCGCGTAGAGCCCGGGGATGGCCGTGCCGCTCTCGTCGAGCACGCGCCCGCCGAGGTCGGTGACGAGCCCGGCCTTGGTGCCGAGGTCGCTGGGCGTCACGGGAATCGCGTAGAACGGGCCGGTCTCGATCGGGCCCAACGTCGAGTTCGGCTTGGCCCGCGGGTCGGAGTAGTACCGGTCGTTGGCGCTGGCGCCGCGGTGGAAGTCCTCGTCGACCCCGGTGCGGGCGAACCCGTTGAACCGGTCGACCGTGGCACGCAGCGCGGCGGGGTCGAGGTCGATGTCGGCCGCGAGCTCCTCGAGCGTGTCGGCCTTGTGCAGCCACCCCTCGCCCGGACGCAACCCCGGCGGCAGCTTCTTGTCCGACATCGCGAACGCCGGCAGCACCGGTCCGAGGCGGTAGCGCTTGCGGTACGTCGTGTCGACGATGAACCACGCCGGGATCGACGCGTGGTCCTTGGCGTCCTGCTCGTACATCTTGATGACGAGGTCGTTGTAGTTCTCTCCCTCGTTGAGGAAGCGCTTGGCGTCGCGGTTCACGAAGATGCCGTGCGGCAGGCTCTTCTCGATCATCAGCACGTCGGTGTACTTCGATCCGGGCGCCAGCGTCGCGGGCATCCACCACGCCTCGCGCATGAGCTCGGTGTCGAGCTGCGCACCGACGGCCTCGCCGGCGCGGATCCCGTCGCCGGTGTTGTCGTAGTTGCCGACCGTCCAGCTCGCCTCGATCGGCGCCCGCTGGTACTTCTTGCGCATCTCGTCGTTGCGCTCGAAGCCGCCGGCGGCGACCATCACGCCGCGGCGGGCCTCGATCGCCATCGGGCGACCGTCGCGGGTGATCTTCACGCCGACGACGCGACCGTCCTCCTCGACGAACGACTCCACCGGCGAGTCGAGCCACAGCGGCACGCCCCGCTCGATGAGCGAGAGGCGCAGCCGGCCCATGAGCGACTGGCCCATGGTGAGGTACGGGTCGCGGCCGTGGACCTTGCGCCGCCGCGAACGCCCCGCGTAGCGGGCCATGCCCTTGGCCATCTCGAACATGGGCGTGATCCCCGGCTGCAGGAGCAGGCGCGCCTGGGGCACCGCGAGCAGGAACTTGCCCATGATCATCGCCGGCGGGTACGGGTCGTGGAGCGTGCGGAACTCCTCGCCCAGCTCGTTGCCGTCGAACGGCACCGGATCGAGCGACCGCCCGCCGAGCGCGCCGCCCGGGTCCTCGGGCACGTAGTCGGGATAGGTCTCGAGCGAGTCGAAGCGGACGTACGAGCGGGCGGCGAGGTAGTCCACCATCCGGTTGCCCTCGTGGATGAAGGCCCGGATGCGCTCCTCGGGGATCGTGCCCCCGGTGAGGTGCGTCATGTACTTCACGCCCTCGTCCTCGGAGTCGTCGAGGCCGGCCTGCTTCATGGCCCGGTTGTTGGGCATCCACACGGCGCCGGCCGACATCGCGGTCGACCCGCCCCAGGTGTCACCCTTCTCGACGATCAGGACCTCGAGGCCCAGGTCCGCGGCGCGCAGCGCCGCGGTCTGCCCGGCTCCGCCGGATCCCATCACGAGCACGTCGACCGAGTGGTCCCATTCCATGTGCGTTGCCTTTCAGACGGTCACGGGTCAGGAGGTCTACAGGATCAGAAGGTGTCGGGGCGGACCAACGCGTCGGTGCCGCCGTCGACGAAGAGCACTGCGCCCACGAGGAAGGAGGAGTCGCGCCCGAGCATCCACTCGGCGGCGGCGGCGATCTCGTCGGGATCCGCCCACCGCCCGACCGGCACCGGCACCGCCTCCATGAGCGGCCCGATCTCGGGATCGGCGAGCGTCACCGCGGTCAGCGGCGTGTGCGTGTTGCCGGGTGCCAGGGCGTTGAGCCGGATCCCGTCGGCGGCCCACTCGGGCGCCTGCCGGCGCGTCCACCGCGCCAGCGCGAGCTTGACGCTGGCGTACGCGACGCCACCCGCGGTCGCGAGGGACGCCGCCCGGTCCTCGTCGCCGGCGAGGCACGCGGCCACCAGCGTCTCGTCGACCGGCGCCACCGTGGCGGCCGCGGACGACACTGCCACGGCACTGCGGCCGTCGCCGTGCGCCAGGGCGTCGCGGAGGCCGTCGAGCACCGCGATGCTCCCGAAGTAGCTCACGTGCACGAGCAGCGCGGGTGGTTCGGCGGTGGCGGGCACGCCCGCGAAGCCGGCGTAGCCGTCGAGCACGCCGCCGCTGTGCTCCAGCACCCCGGCGACCGCGGCGGCACGTCCGGCGGTGGTCCCGAGGTCGGCGACGACCTCGGCGTCGCGCAGGTCGATCCCGATCACCTGGTGGCCGGCGGCCTCGAGTCGGCGCCGCGTCGCGGCGCCGATGCCCGATGCCGATCCCGTCAACGCAATGGCGGCCATCGTCCCCCCGGAAGTGGTCGCAGTGCGACCACGGGCCGTTCCCGGACAGCGCCTGCGGCCGTCCGAGGGCGATCGTAGATGATCATCAATCTATTTATCAAAGTCTTGATTGACGACCGGCTCGTGGTTTAAGGTCGCCGCGAGGTGGTGACCCGTCGCGGGCACCACGACATGCGTCTCCCGGGGGGTCGATGCCGGCGCTGCACGACAAGGTTGCGATCGTCACGGGCGCGGGTCAAGGCGTCGGCGAAGGGGTCGCGTTGGCGCTCGCGGAGGCCGGTGCCACCGTGGTCGTCGCCGGACGCACCCTGTCGAAGGTCGAGCGCACCGCCGCGACCATCGTCGAGCGTGGTGGCACCGCGACCGCGCTCGAGTGCGACGTCACCGACGCCGCGCAGGTGCAGGAGTGCGTCGACTCCACCGTGCGTGAGCACGGCACCGTCGACATCCTCGTGAACAACGCGCACGTGCCTGCGCTCGGCCCGCTCGCCGACATCCCCGAGTCGCTGTTCGAGTCCGGATGGGAGACCGGTCCGCTGGCGACCTTCCGCTTCATGCGGGCGTGCCGCCCCCATCTCGTGGGCGGGGGAGTGATCGTGAACATGGGATCGGGCTCGGCGATCCGCCCCGACCTCAGCGCCTTCGGTGGCTACGGCGCGTGCAAGGAGGCGATCCGCACCATGAGTCGCGCCGCCGCGTGCGAATGGGGCCGCGACGGCATCCGGGTCAACGTCGTGCTGCCGCTCGCGATGTCGCCGTCGATGGAGGGCTTCCTCGAGGAGCACCCCGAGGCGCGCGACGGCGTGCTCGGCGCGATCCCGCTCGGGTTCATCGGCGATGCCGAGCAGCACATCGGCCCTGCGGTCGTGTGGCTCTGCTCGGACGCCGCCAGCTACGTCACCGGGACGAGCATCTGCGTCGACGGTGGCCAGGACTACGTCCGCTGATCGCGGACCAGGGGGACACGAACGATGCGAGCCGCGCTCTACTACGGACCCGGTGACGTCCGCCTGGAGGACATCCCGGAGCCCGACCCGACGCCGGGCACGGTGAAGGTGCAGTCGCGCCACAACGGGTTGTGCGGCACCGACCTGCACCAGTTCTTCGTCGGCCCGATGAGCCCGGCACCGTTGCCGACGGTGATCGGCCACGAGTTCTCGGGCGAGGTGGTCGAGCTGGGCGAGGGCGTCACCTCGGTGGCCGTCGGCGACCTCGTCGCCATCGAGCCGCTGTGGCCGTGCGGCGCGTGCGCGCCCTGCACCGACGGCGACCCCAACCTGTGCTTCGAGGTGCTGTGCCACGGCCTCGGTGGTCCCGGCGGTGGCCTCTCCGAGTTCACCGTCGTGCGCGAGCACATGGCGCACAAGCTCCCCGAGGGTCTCGGCGCGGTGCACGGCGCGCTGGTGGAGCCGATGTCGGTCGCGTACCGCGCGGTGCTGCGCAGCGAGCCGAGCAAGGGTGACGCGGCGGTCGTGTTCGGTGGCGGTCCCATCGGGATCGGCGCGTACCTCGCCCTGCGCGCGCTCGGCGTCGACGACGTGACCGTGGTCGAGCCGGCCGCCGAGCGCCGCGCCGCGGTGCAGGCGCTCGGGGCCGAGCGGGTCCTCGATCCCAGCGCCACCGACGTCGTCGCGGACGTGCGCGAGCACACCGGCGGCATCGGCGCCCGCGTCGTGATCGACGCCGCCGGCGTCCCCGCGTCGTTCACCGCCGCCATCGGCGTCGCCGCCGCACGCGGCCGGGTGGTGACGGTGGCCGCCTACATGGAGCCGGTGTCGTACAACCCGACCGACGTGATGATGCGGGAGCTCGAGATCGTGTCGTCGTTCTCGTACAACGGCGAGTTCGACGCGGTGATCGAGCACATGGCCGCGGGCCGCTACCCGACCGACGGCTGGGTCGAGCGCGTGCCGTTCGCCGAGCAGGTCTCGGCGTACGAGCGCCTCCACCGCGGCGAGGCCATCAAGCTCATGATCGACCTGTAGAGAACTGGAGCACTGGGCGATGACGATCACCGGAATTCCGCCGGCCGACCTGGCCGGACTCACCCGAGAGGAAGCGGTGGCGCGTGCGCGTGACCTCGCCGCCAACCTCGTGGACCGACGGGCCGAGACCGAGGCGCTGCGCCGCGTCCCCGACGAGACCATGGCGGAGTTCGTCGCCAGCGGGCTGATGCGCATCAACCAGTCGTCGCACTGGGGTGGCCCCGAGCTGGGCACCGAGGCCGTGACCGAGGTCATCGCCGAGATCGCCAAGGGCGACGCGTCGGCGGGCTGGGTGTTCGGCCTCATCGCCAGCCACTTCTGGCTGGTGTGCCTCTTCCCGCAGCAGGCGCAGGAGGAGATGTGGGGCGACGACCCCAACGTGATGATGTCGTCGTCGTTCGCGGCGACCGAGGGGACGTTCGAGCGGGTCGACGGCGGGTACCGGGTGTCCGGTCGTTGGCCGTTCTCCAGCGGTTCGAACCACGCCAGCTGGGCGATGCTCGGCATCGTCCTGCCTCCGGCGGGCCCTGACGAGATGCCCACGCTCGTGTGGGGCCTCGTGCCGCGGGAGGACTACGAGGTCGACGACGACTGGAAGACGGTCGGGCTGCGCGGCACCGGGTCCAACACGCTGATCGTCGCCGACGCCTTCATCCCCGACCACCGGTGCATCAACCCGTGGGAGGTCAGCGCCGGGACCGCGCCGGGCACCGCGCTCGAACGACTCGCCGCTGTTCCGCCTCCCGTTCGGCCCCGCCCTCGCCTACTACCTCTCCGCCCCCGCCCTGGGTGCGGCCGAGCGCACGTTCGAGGACTGGACGAAGTACATCGCCGGCAAGCGCCAGGCGTTCACCGGCGCCGAGGTGGGCAAGCAGGCACCGACGCTCATCCGCGCCGGTGAGCTGTCGGCCAAGCTCGCGGCGGCCCGGATGCTCATGACCGACACCCCGCGGGCCATCGACGAGGCGATCCTCGAAGGCCCGCTCGACCAGGAGCTGCGGGTCCGGTCGGGGCGCAACGCCACCTACGCGGTGCGCCTCTGCGTCGAGGTCGTCGAGACCTGCATGCAGTTCAGCGGCGGTACCGGCCTGTTCGACCACCATCCGGTGCAGCAGGGCTGGCGCGACGTGCACGGCGTCGCCGCCCACGTCGGCTTCGGCGTCGACAACGCGTACGGGACCTACGGCAACCTGCTCATCGGGCTGCCGGTGATGCCGTCGCCGATGCTGTGAGCGCCAGCGAACGGCTCATGGAGGCGCTGTGAGCGCCAGCGAACAGCTCATGGAGGCGCTGTGAGCACGCCCGAGAACGTCAGTGTGAGCGTCCTCGGCAACCGGGTGGTGCGGGTGGAGGACCCGGGCCTCCTGACCGGCGCGACGCCGTTCGTCAGCGACATCGACGACCCGCTCCTCGAAGGCGCGCTGCACGTCACCTACGTGCGCTCGGCGATGGCGCACGCGCGCATCGCCGACGTCGACGTGTCCGACGCGATGGCCCAACCCGGCGTGGTCGGCATCTTCACCGCGTCCGACCTCGGTCTCGTGCCCGCAACCGTCGCCGTACTCGCCCGCGTTCGACACGTGCCCGCTCGCGGCCGGGGTGGTCCGCTACGTCGGCGAGCCCATCGCCGCCGTGGTCACCGAGCGCGCCGACCAGGGCGAGGACGCGGCCGAGCTCGTCGTGGTCGACTACGACCCGTTGCCGGTCGTCGTCGACCCGATGGAGGCGCTGCGCGACGAGGTCCTGCTGTTCCCGACCGTGGGCACCAACGTGTGCGGCGACTCCGCGCACATGGGGGTACCGCCCGAGAGCGACGACCTGTTCGACGGCTGCGAGGTCGTGGTGACGGAGCAGCTGGTGAACCAGCGCCTGGCGCCGTGCCCGCTGGAGGTGCGTTCCGCCGCCGCGGCGTGGACCGCCGAGGGCAAGCTCACGCACTGGGCGACGTCGCAGATCCCGCACGTGGTCCTGCAGGTGCTGACCGCGATCTACGGACCGGCCGAGGTGCGCGTGATCACGCCCGCGGTGGGCGGCGGCTTCGGGGCAAAGTCGGGCGTGCACGGTGAGGAGCTGATGCTCGGCGGCCTCGCCGCCGCGCTGCAGCGACCGGTGCGCTGGACGGAGACGCGCTCCGAGAGCATGCAGTCGCTGGAGCACGGTCGGGCGCAGCGTCACGAGATCACCATCGGGGGCACCCGCGACGGCGACGTCCAGGCCTACCGGCTCAAGATCGTGCAGGACGCCGGCGCGTACCCCGGCTTCGCCTCGATCATCCCGGTGCTGATGACCCGCACCATGGCCCCGTCGGTGTACGACATCCCGCGGGTCGAGTGCGTGACCAAGAGCGTCGTCACCAACACCACGCCCGTCGCCGCGTACCGCGGCGCCGGACGTCCGGAGGCGGTCGCCGCGATCGAGCGGGCGATGGACCTGTTCGCGCTCGAGACCGGCCTCGATCCGTGCGACGTGCGGCGCCGCAACCTGCTCCCGGCGTTCTCGGAGCCTTTCACCACGTCGATGGGCGCGGTGTACGACGTCGGCGACTACGAGCGCGCCCTCGACGCCGTGCTCGAGGCGGCGGGGTACGACGACCTGCGGGCCGAGCAGGCCCGCCGGCGCGCGGAGGGCGATCCGGTCCAGATGGGGATCGGTGTCAGCTGCTACGTCGAGATCACCGGCAAGTCGGTCACCGAGGGCCCGCCCACCGAGGTGGCGCGGGTGCAGATCCATCCCGACGGCGCCGCCACCGTGTTCACCGGCACCTCGCCACACGGGCAGGGCCACGACACGTCGTGGTCGATGATCGCGTCGTCGGAGCTGGGCATCCCCATGGACCGCATCGACGTGGTGCACGGCGACACCGACCTGGTACCGGTCGGCGGCGGCACCTTCGGGTCGCGGTCGTTGCAGCAGGGCGGCGCCGCGGTGCAGCAGGTGTCGATCGAGGTCGCCGACCGCGCGCGTGCGCTCGCCGCCGAGCTGCTCGAGGCCGACGTCGACGACGTCGTGCTCGACAAGGACGCCGGTGCCTTCCACGTGCAGGGCACTCCTTCGCTGGCGAAGTCGTGGAGCGAGCTCGCGACCGCGGCCGCGGAGAACGGGCACGAGCCGCTCGACGTCGAGTCGAACTTCGTCGCCCCCGGGCCGACGTATCCGTTCGGCGCGCACGTCGCGGTCGTCGACGTCGACGTCGAGACGGGCAAGGTGCGGCTCGTGCGCCACATCGCGTGTGACGACGCCGGCACGGTGCTGAACCCGCTGCTGTTCGAGGGTCAGGTGCACGGCGGCATCGCGCAGGGCGTCGCCCAGGCGCTCATCGAGGAGTTCTCCTACGACGCCGACGGCAACCCGATCACCGGCAACCTCGCCGACTACACGTTCATCTCGGCCGCCGAGCTCCCGAACTTCGAGGTCGTGCACCAGGCGACGCCGACGCCCTACAACCCGCTCGGCGCCAAGGGCGTGGGGGAGTCGGGCACCATCGGCTCGACGCCCGCGGTGCAGTCGGCGGTGATCGACGCGCTCTCGGGCCACGGGGTGCGCCACCTCGACATGCCGCTCACGCCCGAACGGGTGTGGCGGGCGGTCGCCGGTCTCTGAGCCGACGGCGCACAACACCGACTCTCAAGGGGGAACTGTGCAGCACGACTACTCCGGCAAGGTGGCGGTGGTCACCGGCGGCGGATCAGGGATCGGGCGGGCCACCGCGACCGCGTTCGCACAGGCGGGCGCGAGCGTCATCGTCGCCGATCTCGATCCGAACGCGCTCGACGACACCATCCGCGCGATCAAGGACGCCGGGGGCGAGGGCATCGGTGTCGTCACCGACGTGTCCCGTGCCGCCGACGTCGAAGCGATGGTCGCGTCCGCCACCGACACCTACGGCGGGCTCGACGTGGCGTTCAACAACGCGGGGGTCGAGGCCCAGCCGCTGCCCGTCGCCGACGTGACGGAAGCCGAGTGGGACCGGGTGCAGGCGGTCAACACCAAAGGCGTGTGGCTGTCGATGAAGTACGAGATCCCGGCGATGCTGGAGCGCGGTGGGGGAGCGATCGTCAACGCATCGTCGATCCTCGGCCTGTTCGGCTCGCCCAACGGCTCGCTCTACAGCTCGACCAAGCACGCGGTCGCCGGGCTCACCCGCAGCGCCGCGCTCGACTACGCCGCCGCCGGCATCCGCGTGAACGCGACCTCGCCGGGGATGATCGACACGCCGATGATGGAGCGCACCGCGGTGAACATGGCGGTGCCGCCGGAGGCGTTCTCGGCCATGCACCCGCTCGGGCGCACCGGGACGGCACCGGAGATCGCCGACGCCGTCCTCTGGCTCTGCTCCGACGCGGCGTCGTTCGTCACCGGCGTGGTGCTGCCCGTCGACGGCGGGTACTCGGCGCAGTGACCACGCCCGACCGCAACTCTGACCGCACCCAGGAGCTCGTCGACCAGCACGACATCGAGCAGTTGATGTACCGGTACGCCACGGGCATCGACACCGCCGACTACGACCTCGTCGACACCGTCTTCACCGCCGACGGCGAGATCGACTACGCGGGAATCGGCGGCCCGCAGGGCCGGTGGCGCGGTGACGTGCGCGACTGGAGCGAGGTGTCGCTGGCCGCGTTCCCGGTGCGCAAGCACTACCTCACCAACGTCGTCGTCACCTACGCCGACGACCGCGCCTCCGCGACGTCGGTCACGTACTGGCGGTCGCCCATGGGCTTCCAACGCGCCGACGGTTCGATCCACCTGTTCGAGTCGGGCGGGCGCTACCTCGACGAGCTCGTGCGCACCGACGACGGGTGGCGCATCGCGGTGCGCGTCACCGCGCAGGACTGGTTCTCCGGGACCCTGCCGGACGAGCTCACGGTGGATGCGCCGGGCTGACGGATTGTGTAGTCTCACAACCACTTGATCAAGAGCTTGATATACGAGCTCGATTCCCGGGGGGAAGCGATGCCAGGACGGCTGGCCGGCAAGGTCGCACTGATCAGCGGCACTGCGGGAGGACAGGGGCGCAGGGCGGCGATCCACTTCGCCGCCGAGGGAGCCAAGATCGTCGGCTGCGACGTGAAGGTCGCGGAGGCCGAAGAGACGGTCGAGATGGTTCGCGCCGCGGGCGGCGAGATGGTCTCGTTCCAGCCCGTCGACCTCACCGAGGAGGACTCGGTCGTCCAGTGGATCTCCGACGCCGTCGACGCGTTCGGTGACTTCGACATCCTCTACAACAACGCCGCGGTGGCCAAGGCCGCCAACCTCGAGGACGTCACCCGGGCCGACTGGGACTGGAACATGGCCAACGAGGTCACCCTCGTGTACCTGGCCGTGAAGCACGCGGTCCCCGTGTTCGAACGGCGCGGTGGGGGAGTGATCATCAACGTCGGCTCGATCGCCGGGATGGTGGGTTCGGGGATGCCCGGCAACGCGGCCGGCAACCTCGTGCACTGCGTCGCCAAGGCCGCGGTCATCCGGCTCACCGAGAACCTCGCCATCGAGCTCGCCAGCCGCAACATCCGGGTCAACAGCATCTCGCCGGGCGTCATCGACACCCCGCAGCTGCGCCCGTTCCTCGGTGAGGAGGAAGACGCCCCGCTGCGCGTGCTGTTCGCGAGCAAGTGCCTCGTGCAGCGCATCGGCCAGCCCGAGGACATCGTCAACGCCGCGGTCTTCCTGGCCTCGGACGAGGCCTCCTACATCACCGGCGTGAACCTCCCCGTCGACGGCGGGTTCAGCGCCTCGGGTGGCGTGGGCCAGCCGAACAGCGAAGTCGACGACGCGGTGGCCAAGGCCATGACGCGGTACTGACCAGCCAACAACGCACGACACCAACGCTGCACTTCGAACGAGAGGACACCTCGACATGCTGACCCCGGAGATCATCGCCACCCGCGAGAAGACCCTCGCCGCCCACCTCGACGGTGAGACCCGCAAGGACGTGGACTCCGTCCTGGCGACGTTCAGCGGCACGCCCGTCTACGACCTCGTCACCGTGGGCAAGATCATCTCGGGCCACGACGAGGTGCGCGCGTTCCTGCAGCTCTTCTTCGACTCGATGGGCCCCAACACGCACCTGGCGGAGGGCTTCTACCACGCCCCCGACGCCACCGTCGTCGAGGTCCTCACCATCTTCCCGGACGGGTTCGACGGTGAGCAGAAGGGCCAGAACCTCGAGGTGCGCACCGTCGGCATCTTCCCGTTCGACGGCGACCAGATGATCTCGGAGAAGCTCTACGCCGACGTCTCGCCGCTGGTCCCGTTCATGCCCTGGCTGCTCGAGGACTGAGCGACGGCCGCGGGACAGGCATCGGGTCCGGCGTGACGGGTCACTCCGGCGTCCTGGCGACGGGGACCGCGGTCGCGCCACCGACGTTCGCGTCGGTGGAGGAGGAGCGCGCCCACCGCAAGGGCCACCTGGCGGTGGCGTACCGGCTGTTCGCGCAGTTCGGCTACGACCACTGGGTCGCCGGGCACATCACCGTGCGCGACCCGGAGTTCCCGCACCAGTTCTGGGTGAACCCGTTCGCCCGGAGCTGGAAGCACCTCTGCGCGTCCGACCTGCTCCTGGTCGACCTCGACGGCAACCTCCTCGCCGGCGACGGCGCGGTGAACGCCGCCGCGTTCGCAATCCACTCCGAGATCCACCGCGCCCGTCCCGATGTCATCGCGATCGCGCACGCGCACACCCGCAGCGGGCGTGCCTGGTCGGCCACCGGTCGCGAGCTGGAACCGCTGAGCCAGGACGCGTGCGCGTTCTACGGCGACCATGCGCTCTTCGACGACTTCTCCGGCGTCGTGTACGACACCGACGAAGGTGGGGCGCTGGCGCGTGCCCTCGGCGACAAGAAGGCGTTGCTGCTCCAGCACCACGGCATCCTCACCGTCGGCGAGACCGTCGACGAGGCCGCGTTCTGGTTGCACCTGCTCGAACGGTGCTGCGAGGCGCAGCTGCTGCTCGCGTCGTTGGTGCCGAACCCCGACGGCTCGCCGCCGTACCGCCCGCTCGACCCCGACGTCGCCGCCCACACGCGTGCGCAGGTGGGCGAGCACGTGCACGGCTGGATGGGGTTCCAGCCGTTGTACGAGGAGATCGTGCGCGCCGATCCCGACGTGCTCCGTTAGCCGTCCCCGAACCCACCACTCCAACCCAGCCGTCCCCGAAAGGACTCCCATGTCACACCGCGTCGTGTTGTGGACCACCGGCCACGTTGCCAGCTTCGCCGGGAGGGCGATCGTCGAGCACCCGAACATGGAGCTCGTGGGCGCCTACGCGTGGAGCGCCGAGAAGGCCGGCAAGGACGTCGGCGAGCTCATCGGCATCGCCCCGCTCGGCATCACCGCGACCAGCGACGTCGACGAGCTCCTCGCCCTGAAGCCCGACGTGGTCGGCTACTACCCGATCATGCGCACCGAGGCGATCCCCGAGCACGTCGACACCATCTGCCGGTTCCTCGAGGCCGGGGTCAACGTCGTCAGCACCGCCAACCTGATCACCGGTCGGTGGTGGGACGCCGAGGAGCGCTTCGCCAAGTCCGGCGCGCAGGGGAACGCCTCGGTGTTCGCCAGCGGGGTGAACCCCGGGTTCGTGAACCAGCTGATGCTCACCGCCACCGGCGTGTGCAGCGAGGTACGGAAGCTGTCGGTCTGGGAGGAGGCCGAGTGCTCGGGCTACGACTCGCCCGAGCTGTGGGAGACGGTCGCCTTCGGCCACCACCCGTCGGAGCCCGACCTCGACTCGTACTTCCACCAGGGCACCGCGGTGTTCGAGGACACGGTGCAGATGATGGCGGAGGCGCTCGAGCTCGAGCTCGACGAGATCCGCTACGTGCCCGAGATCGCGCTGGCGAACAAGGACCTCGAGCTGGGTTGGATCACGATCAAGGAAGGTCACATCGCCGGGCTCAAGAACACGTGGCTCGGCATCGTCGACGGGGTCGAGGTCATCGAGCTCGGCACCATCTGGAAGATGACCGAGGACGTCACGCCCAACTGGGAGGTCCGTCACGGCTGGCACGTCCAGATCGACGGCATCCCCACGGTGAAGATGCACTTCGCCGGCTGGCCGCCGGAGGGCAACTCCGACTCCGAGCTGCTGATGGGCCTGGCCATGCTGATGACCGCGCTGCCGACGGTGCACGCGATCCCGCACGTCGTCGCGGCCAAGCCGGGCGTCGTGAGCTACAAGGACCTTCCGCTCGTGACCGCCGCCCACTGCGTCAAGACCAACTGACCACCCTCGCTCGCTCCGCTCACTCCGTACTGCGGGGCGAGCGGAGCGAGCCGGAGATGCCGGGGGTGTGACCGTCCTACAAGCGGATCAGGCCGCCGTCGACCATCAGGGTCTGGCCGGTCATGAACGCGGCGTCGTCCGACACCAGGAACGAGACCAGACCCACGAGGTCCTCGGGCTCCTGCGTGCGCTTGATGACCTGCATGTTGGCGGTCATCTGGAAGACGGCGTCGGCGGTCGACGACTCCATCGTCGCCGTCCGAGTGAGCCCCGGCGCCACGACGTTGACGGTGATGCCGTGCGCACCGAGCTCGGTGGCCAGCGCCCGGCTCAGGCCGATGACACCACCCTTGCTGGCCAGGTACGCGGCCATGTCGGGGACGGGCAGCCAGAACGTGCGCGACGCGACGTTCACGATGCGCCCCCAGCCCTGCTCGCGCATCGCCGGGACGCACGACTTGCACAGCAGGAACGCCGACTCGAGGTTGATGGCCATCACGCGCCGGAACTCGTCGAGCGTGAGGTCGTCCCACGAGATGACCGGGTACGAGCCGACGTTGTTGACGAGCACCGACGG
Organism: uncultured Actinomycetes bacterium; assembly: GCA_963755855.1. Taxonomy (GTDB): domain Bacteria; phylum Actinomycetota; class Acidimicrobiia; order IMCC26256; family DASPTH01; genus DASUAS01. The sequence goes on from CAVWLR010000004.1 coordinate 40,489, forward strand.
TCCGCCGAGCGCGGCGGTGAGCTCGGCCACGCAGCCCTCGACCGCGGCTCTGGTCGGTCACGTCGGCGGCGAAGCCCGCTGCGGTGCCGCCGGCGGCGGTGATGGCGGCGACGGTGTCGTCGGGCGCGGCGAGATCGACCGCGGCGACGGTCAGGCCGTCGGCGGCGAGGCGCTCGGCGTACGCGCGGCCGATGCCGGCGGCGGCGCCGGTGACCACTGCGACCCGGGTGGTCGGGCTCATGGTTCGCTCCTGGTGAGTTCGGCGAGCGCGAGCGGCAGCTCGGCCCGGTAGCGGTCGAGGTTGCGTTGCTTGACCGCGGCGAAGCCGCGGACCATGTCGACGAGATCGGCGACGCGCACGGCGTCGGGAGCTGCGGGCGTACCGAGGTGCGTGGCGAGGCCGTCGACCAGCTCGACGTACTCGTCGATCAGGCGACGCTCGTCACGGCGTTCCGCCGAGCGGCCGAACGGATCGAGCCGCGTCCCGCGCAGCTTCGTCATCTTGGTGAGCCCCCAGAACGCGGCACCGGCGGTGCGCGACGACAGGGGGATCTTGCGGTCGAGGCCCAGCTTGCTGGCGGCGGGTGGCTGCAGGTGGAACGTCACGTCGGCGTGGGGACCGAACTCCTCGGTGACCTCGTCGTGGAACGCAACCTGTCGGTGCAGGCGCGCCACCTCGTACTCGTCCTTGTAGGCCATGAGGTGGAACAGGTTGCGCGCCACCGTGCACGAGAACTCGCTGCTCGGTTCCGCACTCGTGCCCGTGCCTGCATCCGCACCGCCGGCGATCTCGGCGCGTCGGGCACGGGCCACGACGTCGACGAAGCGGGCTGCGTAGTCGACGTCCTGGTAGGCGATCAGCTCGGGCACGCGCCAGGCGAGCACCTCGCGCAGCGCGTCGTCGGCGTCGACGCGCGCGCACAGCCGCGCGGCTCTCGCGTCGAGCGGAGGAGGGGTGGGACGGGCCGCGGTCGTCGCCAACGACGGGTCGACCGCGAGCTCGCGACCGAGGCGGAACGCGGCGGTGTTCATCTCGACGGCCACGCCGTTGAGCTCGATGGCGCGCTCGATCGCGGTGGCCGACTGGGGGAGGAGCCCGTGCTGGTACGCGACCCCCACGACCACGAGGTTCGCCGCGGGCTGTGAGCCGAAGGCGTCGAGCGCGACCGCTTCGGCGTCGAGGTACACCTGGTGGCGGGTGCGCTCGTCGACCCGCCGGCCGAGGGTGGCGACGTCGGGGAAGTCCTCGCGGGCGACGTCGGCGACCATCGCGCCGGTCGGCACCTGCGTGGTGGAGACGATGGCGGTGGTGCGCTCGGGATCGAGACGGGCCAGGTTGGCGGGGGCGACCCCGGTGAGGAGGTCGAACACGAGGAAGGCGTCGGCGCTGCCCTCCTCCAGCCGGGCGGCGCCCTCGGTCGCCCCGGGGCCGATCCGCAGGTGCGACACGACCGGTCCGCCCTTCTGGGCCATGCCGGTCTGGTCGACGCTGGCGACCTCCAACCCGTCGAGGTTGGCGGCGGTCGAGAGCACCTGGCCGACAGTGACGACGCCGGTGCCGCCGATCCCCGCGACGAGGAGCGCGGCGCGCCCGGGCCGGGTCGGCTCCGGGAGTGCAGTGGTCTTCGCACGCTTCCCGGCGCGCGAACGCGAGCGCGACCGGCGGCGCGTGTCCTTCGGCGTGACGGTCACGAACGCCGGGCAGTCGCCCTCGAGGCAGCTCATGTCGATGTTGCACGAGTCCTGGTGGATGTGCGTCTTGCGCCCGAACGGCGTGTCGACCGGGTGCACGCTCAGGCAGTTGGAGACGTCGCCGCAGTTGCCGCAGCCCTCGCACACCGCCTGGTTGATCATGACGCGCGTCGTCGGGGTCGGCGCGCGGCCGCGCTTGCGCTCGCGTCGCAGCTCGGCCGCGCACGCCTGGTCGTAGATCAGCGCGGTGACGCCGGGGACCTCGCGCAGCTCGCGCTGGACCCGGTCGAGCTCCTTGCGCCCGTGCACGCGCACGCCGGCGGCGAACGCGGGTGACGGGCCGTAGGTGTCGGGCTCCTCGCTGATGACCTCGATGCGCTGGACGCCTTCCGCCTCGAGCTGGCGGGTGAGCGCGGGGATCGACAGCGATCCGGCGGCGTGCTGGCCACCGGTCATCGCGACGACGCCGTTGGCGAGGATCTTGAACGTCACCGTCGTGCCGGCGGCGACGGCCTGGCGCACGGCCAGGAAGCCCGAGTGCGCGAGCGTGCCGTCGCCCATGTTCTGGAAGCGGTGGGGCTCGCTGCTGAACAGCGACGCGCCGACCCACTGCGCGCCCTCGCCGCCCATCTGCGTGGTGCCCGTGGCGCGGTCGCGGGTGAAGAGCGCCATGCCGTGGCAGCCGATGCCGCCACCGGCGACCGAGCCCTCGGGCACCACCGTCGAGCGGTTGTGCGGGCACCCGGAGCAGAAGTAGGGCGTGCGGGCGGGGAGATCGCCGGCGATCGCGCCGGTCAGGGAGATGCGGGCGCGCACGGGACGCAGCCGCGACTCGTCGACGTGCACCGCGAGCCGGCGCCGGAGCGCGCCCGCGACTCCGCTGACGTCGAGGACGCCGCCGGCGGGGACGAGGACGGCGCCGCCCGGGTCGCGCTTGCCGCTGATCGCGGGGGCGTCGGCCGTGCCGTAGAGCAGCGACTTCACCTGCTCCTCGAGGAAGGCCCGCTTCTCCTCGACCACGACGATCTCGGCGAGCCCGGCGGCGAACGACCGGACGATGGTGGGCTCGAGGGGCCAGATCAACGCCGGCTTGAGGAGGCGGATGCCGAGGGCCTCGAGGTCGTCGAGGCCGACGTCGAGGTCGGCCAGCGCGGTGACGACGTCGCCGTACGTCTTGCCCGCGGCGAGGATGCCGACGCGCGCGGGGCCCCGACCGTGGACCACGTCGATGCCGGCGTGACGCACGTAGTGGTGCACGGCGTCGAGACGGGCGCCGGTCGCCTCCTCCTCGAGCATCATCGACCACGGCGCGAACATGCGGTCGTCGAGGTGGGCCGACCACGGCTTGCCGTCGCGCTCGTAGCGCGGGACCTCCGGCAGCGGGCGACCGACGTCGACGGTCGCGTACCCGTCGGCGATGTCGCTGTGGAGCTTCAACCCCACCCACGAACCGCTGCGACGCGAGATCTCGTAGCCGTGGCGGCCGAGGTCGAGCACGTCCTGCACCGAGGCCGCCGAGAGCGCGGGCATGGCGAGGTCGGCGAGCGTCCACTCGGTCGACGACGGCACGGTCGACGACTTGCACTCCGGATCGTCGCCCACCGCCGCGACCACACCACCGGTCGGCGGGACGCCGGACAGGTTGGCGTGGCGGAGCGCGTCGCCCGAGCGGTCGAGGCCGGGTGCCTTGGCGTACCAGAGCCCGACCACGCCGTCGACGGTCGACGTCGGTTCCTGCTGCACGCGCTGGGTGCCCCAGAGCACCGTCGCGGCCAGGTCCTCGTTGACCCCGTTGACGAAGCGGATGTCGTGGGCGGTGAACTCGGCCTCGTTGGCGCTGAAGGTGCTGTCGACGGTGCCGAGCGGGGAGCCGCGGTACCCGCAGACGACGCCGGCGGTGTGGCGACCCTGTTCGGCGTCGGCGCGCACGGTGTCGAGCGGTGCGCGCAGGAGGGCGTGCACGCCGCTCATCGTCACCCGGCCGGCGGCGGCACCGAACTGGTCCTCGAGGCGGTACTCCGACGACCGGGCCGGCTCGCGCGTCGACCGCGTGCCTGTGATCTCGACGTCGCTCACCGCGCCGGTGAAGAGGAGCCGGCCAGCTCGGCGAGGAGACGTCGGGTGCGCAACGTGTCGGTCGCACCCGGCGCCAGCACCTCGCCGACGACGAGGTCGGTGACGCCGATGTCGGCGAGCTCGAGGATGCGACGACGCACCTCGTCCTCGGTGCCGACGATGGCGACGTCGCTCGCCGAGGCCACGCCTTCACGCTCCAGCATGGCGTTGTACGACGGTGCCTTGCCGTGGAACTCGAACCACTGGTGCACCTGCTCGCGCGCCTGTTCGACGTCGTCGGTCACGCACACCTGGAAGATCGACGCGATGCGCGGCGGCGGGTTGCCGGCGTCGGCGGCCGCCTGCGTGATGGTGGGGACCACGTGGTCGCGCAACGTGTTGGGACCGGTCCACGACGTGATGGTGCCGTGGGCGAGGCGGCCCGCGAGGTCGAGCATCTTGGCGCCGAGCGCGGCGACCAGCACCGTCGGGCGCACGTCGCCGGCGAGGGCCACCGTGGTGCGGCAGGTGTAGAGGTCGCCCTCGTGGTCGACGCTGCCGGTGGTCACCAGCGGCACCAGCACCTCGAGGTACTCGCGCATCGTGCTCAGCGGCTTGCCGTAGAGGTCGTCGCCGAGGTGCTCGCCGACCATGGCCGGGTGCGAGAGGCCGATGCCGAGGGTGAGCCCGCCAGGGACGCCCTGCACCGCGGTGAGCACCTGCGCCGCCATCGCCACGGGGTGACGTCCCCAGACCGGCACGACACCCACGCCGAGCTCGAGCTCGGGCACGTCGCGCCCGATGATCGCGAGCGCGGTCAACGCGTCGGTCGGGCCTGCAGGGTGTTGGGCGAGCCAGTACGCGTCGACGCCCGCGTCGGCGGCTTCGCGCGCGTGCCCACCGAACAGGGCCACGTCGCCGGTGGCGACGAACTTGTTGCCGTTGATCCCGATCTTCACGGCACGTCGATCATCAGGCGCTCGAAGCCGCGGAACCCGGGGATGCCCCGGCGGGACGCGGGCGTGGGCATGTCGGCGAGCGTGAACTCGGGATAGCGGTCGAACAGCATGTTCAGGGCGAGGATCGCCTCGAGCTTGCCGAGGTGGAGGCCGAGGCAGTGGTGCAGCCCCCCGCCGAAGGCGGCGTACTCCTTGCGCGCCCGCGTCACCGAGAAGGTGTCGGGATCGGGGTTGCGCTCGGGGTCGCGCCCGATGCCCGCCGTCATCAGGCGCAGCCAGGTGCCCTTCGCCATCGGATGACCGAACAGCTCGGTGTCCTCGGTGAGGATCCGCCCGGCGGAGAGGGCGGGGGAGTCGTAGCGCAGCGTCTCCTCGATCGCCTCGGGGACCAGCGACCGGTCGGCGCGGACCGCGTCGAGCTCGGCGGGGTTGGTGAGCAGCGCGTGGAGCGTGTTGCCGATCAGGTCGGCGGTGGTGATGATCCCGGCCCCGAGCATGATGATGAGCAGGTCGACCATCTCGTCGTGGGAGAGGTCGCCCGACTCGACCAGGCGGTCGACCAGGCCACCCACGGGGGCCTGCTGGGCCTCGCCGATGCGCTTCGAGAAGTAGCCCCGGAGCTGCTCGGTGGACTCGACGAACTCGGGGGTGCCGTTGCGCTTCGGGTCGAACATCCCCATGATGCGCGTGAGCGTCCAGACCCGGAACTCGTCACGGCGTTCGGGCTCGACGCCCAGGAAGTCGCTCATCACCGTCATCGGCACGAGATCACCGAACTCGGCGGCGATGTCGATGCGGCCCGAGCGCGGGAGGCGCTCGATGATCTCGGCGCTCGTCGCGAGGATCGTGGCCTCGAGGCCGTTCACGGCGCGCGGGGTGAAGTCGACCTTCACCGAGCCGCGGATGCGGGTGTGGTCGGGCGGGTCCATGTAGAACATCGACAGCCGGCCCTGCTTGAACACCTTGGTGATCGGCGCGTCGGGGTCGGCCTTGTCGGGGTCGCTGGCCGAGTTCGGATCGCGGATCAGCCGCCAGATCGTCTCGGAATCGAGGACCCACCATCCGCCCTGATCGGTGTTCGGCACGACGCCCTCGGGGCGGTGCTCGGTGATCGCGGGATACGGATCGACGTTGAAGTCGGGATCGCTGAGTGAGACGACGGCCACGGTTTCCCCCCGAGAAGAACGGCGTGTTGCGGAGCGTAACTCAATATCAACGTGTTGACCACACCTTGAGATAGGTGCCAAGGTGGGTGTCGAACAGGGGGGTGCCGTGACACCGAGCTCGCCGCTCATCGACGTCCACACACATGTCGTGCCGCACGGTCTGCCGTTCGGCCACGACGACCGCTTCGCCGCATTCGTCGAGAAGGGTGACACCGCCGACGTCTTCGTCGGAGGTGCGCGGTTCCGCACCGTCCCGCGCGCGGCGTGGGACGTGGAGGCACGCGTCGCGGGGATGGACGCCGACGGGATCGCGATGCAGGCGATCTCGGTCATGCCCGAGCTCTTCAGCTACTGGGCCGAGCCCGAGATCGGCCGCCGGTTCTGCGGGCAGCTCAACGAGGCGGTCGCCGAGATGGCCGCGGCCGCACCCGACCGCCTGGTCGGACTGGGCGCGGTTCCCCTGCAGGACCTCGACCTGGCGATCGCGATGGTCGACGAGGTCCGTCAACTGGGCCTGGCCGGCATCGAGATCGGCTCCAACGTGCTCGGGACCGTCACCGGCGCGGTGCAATTCCTGCCGTTCTTCCAGGCCGTGGCCGACGCCGGGCTCTGCGTCTTCGTCCACGCCTTCCACCCGCCGTACTGGGACTGCATCGCCGATCCGCCCATGGCCGCGGCGGTCAATTTCCCGTCCGAGCTCGGCACCAGCGTGGCCGCCATGGTGGCGAACGGGTTCGTCGAGCAGAGCCCCGGCCTCCGCCTGTGCTCGAGCCACGGCGGGGGCACCCTGCCGTTGCACCTCCCGCGCATGGCCGCCTTCTGGGACGCCGACCCTGCCCGCGCCGAACGCGGTTCGCCGTACGACTCGGTGCGCGCCATGTGGTTCGACTCCCTCACCTACGCACCGGCCGAGCTGCGCGCCCTGATCGAGCTCGTGGGCGCCGACCGGGTCGTCGTCGGCTCCGATGCGCCGTTCTTCGCGCCACCGCCGGGCTACGTCGTCGACCAGCTGCACGAGCTCGAGCCACTCTCCGCCGAGGCGCTCACCGCGATCCGCACCACCAACGCGGTCGAGTTCCTCGGTCTCCCGCACGCACCCGAAGGAGCAGCATGACCGCCACCACCGACGCACCGTCCGCGAGCACGGGGACGGGCCCGAGGACTGGCCCGAGGACTGACGCGCGGATGATCTCCGTCGACGACCACGTGGTCGAGCCGCCCGACGTCTGGACCAGCCGGCTGCCGGCGAAGTGGCAGGACGTGTGCCCGCGCGGTGGAGGAGGACGGCAAGATCGTCTGGCGCTTCGAGCAGAAGCAGAAGTCGCTCGCCGAGCTCGGCGGACGCCTGTTCGACCCCGCGTCGGGCAAGCGCGACCTCATCGACTTCCCCGAGCGCTACGAGGACCTGCGGCCCGGGTGCTACCAGCCCGAGGCCCGGGTGGCGGATCTCGACTTCGCCGGCATCAGCGCCTCGTTGTGCTTCCCGGCGTTCCCGCGCTTCTGCGGGCAGGAGTTCACCGAGGCGTCCGACCGCGACCTCGGCCTCGCGTGCGTCCGGGCCTACAACGACTGGATGATCGACGAGTGGTGCGGCGCGGTGCCGGGCCGGCTGATCCCGCTGATCATCCTCCCGCTCTGGGACGCCGACCTGGCCGTGGCCGAGGTGGAGCGGTGCGCGGCGAAGGGCGCCCGCGCGGTGACCTTCTCCGAGAACCCGGCCGCGCTCGGTCTGCCGTCGGTGCACGACCGCCGGAAGTACTGGGATCCGGTCTTCGCCGCCTGTGCCGCGAACGACATGCCCGTGTGCACGCACATCGGGTCGTCGTCGAAGTTGCCGTACACGTCCGACGACGCGCCGCCGCTGGTCGTGGCGACCCTGCCGTCGAACCTGGCCGCGTCGTCGCTCGCCGACTGGCTCTACAGCGGGTTGTTCGTCCGCTACCCGAACCTCAAGCTCTGCCTGTCGGAGGGCGGGATCGGCTGGATCCCGGCGATCGTCGAACGGGCCGACTACGTGTTCGAGCGGTACGCGCCCCGGTTGAAGACGGGCACCGGCTTCGGCCTCACCGGGATGGGCTCGGTCGATGCGGGCGAGTTCAACACCGGTTCGGTCGACGTGCGCCCCAGCGACCTGTTCCGCGACCACGTGTTCGGGTGCTTCATCGACGACCGCCACGGTGCCTCGTCGATCGGGGAGATCGGCGTCGACAACGTGATGGTCGAGTGCGACTACCCGCACGGCGACAGCAGCTGGCCCCACGCCCGCAACCTGATCCTCGACCAGGTCGCGCACCTGAGCGTCGAGGACCAGACGAAGGTGCTCGAGGGCAACGCCCGTCGGGTGTTCGGTCTGGAGTCCGTCGGTGGCTGAGGTTCTCGGTCTCGGTCTGACGCACTTCCCGCCGCTCGGATGGCCGGACGACACCATGGACCGCGCGCTGCAGTTCGGGTTCGCCGACCCGAGCGTGCCCGACTCGGTCCGTCAGGGTGAAGGCTGGCCGGAGGGGATGCGGGAGGAGTTCGACCGCGACCGCCTCGAGGTCGCGGCGGAGCACCGGGCCGCGCTCGTGCGCGGGTGCGACGAGGTGCGCGCCGCGCTCGACGACTTCGCGCCCGACGTCGTGGTGATCTGGGGTGACGACCAGTACGAGCTGTTCCGTGAGGACGTCGTGCCCGCGTTCTGCGTCATCGCTTCGGAGAAGCTGGGCTTCTCGCCCTGGCGCAACTCGTCGGGGAACCCGGTGCCGAACATCTGGGACGAGGACCCCGACACGCGCTTCGAGCTCGGCGGCCACCTCGAGTTCGGCCGTCACCTCGCGACCTCGTTGCTCCAGGACGACGTCGACACCGCGTACGCGTACTCGGCGCGCGACGACCGACCGTTCCCGCACGCGGTCTCCAACACCGTGCTCTTCCTCGATTACCACCGGCGCGGGTTCCCGTACCCGGTCGTGCCGATGACGGTGAACTGCTACGGGCGGCTGGCGGTCAGCCGCCGCGGCGGCATGGTGCGCTTCGACGCCGACGGGGGAGTCCCGCAGCCGGATCCGCCGAGCCCGTCACCACGACGCTGCATCGCCGTCGGCCGGGCCGTCGCGCGCGCCGCAGCGGCGTCGGACCTGCGGGTCGCGCTGGTGGCGTCGTCGAGCTGGTCGCACGGCTTCCTGCACGACGCCGGGTGGAGGATCTACCCCGACCACGACGCCGACCGGGCGTTCTACGCGTCGCTCGTCGACGGGAAGCACACGGCGTGGCACGACGCGACGCTGGCGTCGGTCGAGCAGTCGGGACAGCAGGAGATGCTGAACTGGTTCTGCCTCGTGGGCGCGGTCGAGGAGCAGGGGCTCGAGCTGGCGTGGAGCGACTACGTCGAGACGCACGTGTTCAACTCGAACAAGTGCTTCGCCGTCTTCCGCTGAACCGTCACGCCCGGATCACGAGCTGAGTCGCCCGAGCGGGGGGTTCAGGCGCCGCGTGGGGTGCGTGCGCCGGCGTGGCGCATCGCGTCGATCATGCGCTCGAGGTACTCGTCGAGCTGGTCGAGCTCCTGCGACGAGAACTCCTTGCCGAGGATGTCGTCGACGTGCTGGATCATCTCGCACCGCCTCGGCGTAGACGGTCTTGCCCGCGGCGGTGACGGTGGCGTCGATGGCGCGGGCGGACACCTTGGAGCTCTTGCGCCGGATGAAGCCCTTGCGCTCGAGCCCGGCGACGATGCCGACCATCGCCTGGGGGGTCACGAACACGGTGCGGGCGAGCGCGGCCGACGAGGCGCGCTCGAGGTGCATCAGGGCCTGCAGCACGCCGAACTGCGACTTGGTCAGTCCGGTGTGGCGCAGCTCCCGATCGAGCTCGCGTCCCACTTCACGCTCGGCCAGCTTCACGAGCCACGTGATCCGGCCGAACTGGCGCGGGCGGTAGTCGCCCTGGTCGGGAGTCAACGGATCGGTGTTCTCCACTCGTCTCGGTGTCCGCGCCATGCCCGGCGAGAATAACGGAGCCCTCGCACGGAACGGGGTTTCGTCAGCCCGGACCGGTCGGTCCGAACCCGGTGCGAGCAGGCCCGCGGGAAATCATATCAACTGCTTGTCAAGAGGGTGACAGGGGCGGTGAGAGGGGTGACGGAGGTGACTGCGTGAAGGTCGCCGGCATGCTCACGTAGCCGTTCACGATGCCGAGCGAGGGGTAGCGGACGGTCGCGTCCCGGTCGACCGTGAAGTGCGGAATACGGCGAAGGGTCGTGGCCAGCATGGTGGCGAACTCGGCGCGTGCCAGCGTGGAGCCGATGCAGCGGTGCTTGCCCATCCCGAAGGCGACGTGCCGGTTCGGCTGGCGCTCGGCGTCGAACTCGTCGGCGTCGGGGAACTCGCCGGCGTCGCGGTTCGCCGAGGCGAAGCACATCAGCACCCGCTCGCCCCGCTGCAGGTGCTGGTCGCCGAGCTCGGTGTCCTGCGCGACGGTGCGGGCGAACGACTGGACGGGGGAGTAGTAGCGGAGGAACTCCTCGGTCGCGATCGGCACGAGCTCGGGCTCGTCGACCAGCCGCTGGCGGAGGTCGTGGTCGCGGTCGAGGTGGTCGATCGCGTTGGCGAACAGCGCGGTCGTGGTGTCGACGCCGCCATTGATGATCGTGCCGAGCAGCGAGACGACCTCCTCGTCGGCGAACGTCCGCCCGTCGACGTCGGCGTGCACGATGCGCGAGAGGTTGTCGTCGCGCGGGGACGTCCGCCGGTCGGCGACCGCGGCGACGAGCGTCTCGAACATCCACTGCTGGCCGTCGACCGCGCGCTGGAACTCCGGCGTTCCCGGCCGTGTGTACACGACCTCGTGCGCAGGTTCGGCGAACCGGAGCCAGTCGTCGAGGTCGAGACCGAGGAACGCGAGCGTCGCCTTCGCGGGCACCGGGTTGGCGAGGTCGAGGACGAAGTCGATCGTCCCGCTGGCGACGCGCGCGTCGATGGCGTCATCGGTGAACTGCTCGAGCTCGGGGTGCAGGCGCTCGATCGCACTCGGGGAGAACATCGGGTTGAGCACGCGACGGAACGCGTTCCACTCCGGTGGATCCATCTCCACGAGCGCGTTCTCGTAGGGCGCCTCCGGGATGTTCACGCCACCGAAGCGCGTGCCGTCGTCGGCGGTGAGGTGGCGCGACGAGAAGGTCGCCTCGTCGCGCATCGACGACGCGAGCGCGTCGTAGCCGGTGATCACCCAGAACCCGTCGTGGCTCTCGGACCACGCCACCGGGCACTGCGAGCGCAGTGAGGCGGTGATCGCCTGCGTCCGTTCGGCGTACTCGGGCGACGTGTGGTCGAACTCGACGACGGTGCGTGCGGGCGTTGGTGCGGGCGTTGGTGAGGGCGTTCGTGAGCTGGTGCCGTCCACGGGGACCTCCGGTCGGGAGCGCGGTTCAGGGTGTGACGGGCGAGCTCGCGATGTCGGTGAGCGCACGACGCACGAGCACCCGCGCCAGGTGGCGGCGGAACTCGGCGGTGGCGTTCAGGTCGTCGCCGGGGTCGGCGTCGGCGTCGGCGAGCGCGGCGGCCTCCTCGGGTCCCGCGCCGGCGCGCATCGCCGCCTCGGTCGAGGCGGCCCGGACGGGCGTGGACGCCATGTTGACCAGCCCCACCCCGGGGCGGTCGCCCCCGACCGCGGCGACGCCGACGATGGCCCAGTCCTGGGCCCGCTTGTTGAACTTCTCGAACGCCCACCCCACACCGGTGCACGCAGGGAACCGCAGCTCGGTGATCATCTCGTCGGGGGCGAGGGCGGTCTCGAGGAAGCCGAGGAAGAAGTCGTCGGCGGCGATGGCGCGCGTGCCGCGCGGTCCCTGCACGGTGATGGTGCCGCCGAGCGCGAGCACCGCGGCCGGGAGATCGGAGGCCGGGTCGCCGTGCGCCAACGATCCCGCGAGGGTGCCGCGGTGGCGGACCTGCGGGTCGCCGACCGACTCGGCCGCCGCACTCAGCAGCGGCAGGTGCTCCCGGAGCACCGCGCTCTCGACCAGGTCGCAGTGGCGGGTGAGGCCCCCGACGACCACGGAGTCGTCGTCGAGGTGCGCGCCGGCGAGGTCGTCGATGTCGTTGACGTCGATCAGGACCGACGGCGTGGCGAGGCGCAACTTCATGAGCGGCAACAACGAGTGGCCGCCGGCCAGCAGCTTGGCCTCGTCGCCGTGCTCGGCCAGGGCGGCGACGGCCTCGTCGACGCTGCCGGCGCGCACGAACGCGAACGGTGCGGGGATCATCGCGTCGCTCCGGTGGTGTCGGCGCCGCCCCGCATCTCGCGGGCGCCGGCCACGACCGCAGCGACGATGTTCTGGTAGCCGGTGCAGCGGCACAGGTTGCCCTCGAGCCCGAGGCGCACCTCCTGCTCCTCGAGCACGCCGTGCTCGTTCGCCAGCGACACCGCGGCCATCACCATGCCCGGGGTGCAGTAGCCGCACTGCAGGCCGTGGTGGGTCTGGAACGCCTGCTGCATCGGGTGGAGCGTGCCGCCGTCGGCGAGCCCCTCGATGGTGGTCACCGCGTGCCCGTGCGCCTGCACCGCGAGCACGGTGCACGACTTCACCGAGCGCTCGTCGAGCAGCACCGTGCACGCGCCGCACGACGACGTGTCACAGCCGACGTTGGTCCCGTGCAGTCCGAGGACGTCGCGCACGAAGTGCACGAGGAGCGTGCGCGCCGCGACGACGCGCTCGACCGGCGCGCCGTTCACGGTGATCTCCACCGCGACTTCGGAGACGGCCGGCGTGCTCGTCGGCGTGGTCATCACCGCACCTCCGGTGCGGGTGCGGGTGCGGGCGCGTTCCCGGCGGATGCCGGGGGAGGGCGCCTCGGCGAGCGCGAAGGGGGTACGCGCTCGCCGAGCGCCCGATCGCGAGCTGCGTCTTCTTCCACATCGACTCGATGCATGTTCCCCCCTGGTCCTCGGGGATCCTCGCATGATCTTCGGTACTTGATCAAGTACTTGACAGACGAACCCGGCGCGGTTCAGTGAGCGCTCGATCGAGGGGCCGATCGAGCGGAGGGGGAGCGGTGACGATCGAGACGCCGTCCGGGTTCGTGCACGACCGCCGGGTGGTCGCCGGCGTGCGCGCCGCGGCCGAGTCGCTGTCGACCGACGGTGTGTCGCTGCACTCGGTGATCGGGGGGAGCGGGCCTGCGCTCGTCCTGCTGCACGGGTGGCCGCAGACCTGGTGGGCGTGGCACCGCGTGCTCCCGGCGTTGGCCGAGCACTTCACCGTGATCGCGGTCGACCTGCCCGGGCTCGGCGACTCGAGTCGCCCGCAGTCGGGCTACGACACCGATGCGATCGCCCGGAGCGTGCACGCGCTGGTGACCGACCTGGGGCACGAGCAGATCCACCTCGTCGGCCACGACTGGGGTGGCGCGGTGGCGTACGGGTACGCGGCGCAGTTCCGCGAGGTGGTCCGCCGCCTGGTGGTCGTCGAGATGCTGGTGCCCGGCTTCGGCTGGGACGACCTGCTCACCCCGTCGCCCGCGGGCTGGGTGTGGCACATGGCCTTCCACGCCGTGCCCGACGTGCCCGAGATGCTCACCGCCGGCCGCGAGCGCGAGTACATGTCGCTGTTCCTCCGCACGATGGGTGCGTTCGACACCACCGCGGTGACCGACGACGACCTCGACGAGTACGTGCGCTGCTACACCGCGCCCGGCGCCTGGCACGCCGCGTTCCAGTACTACCGGGCCTGGTTCGACGACGTCCGGCTCAACCAGCAGCACGCCGCCCGGCCGCTCGAGATGCCGGTGCTCGCGATCGGCGGCGCGTTCTCGTCGGGGCCGTTCCCGGAGCTGTCGTTGCGGGAGGTCGCCGACGACGTCACCGGCGTGGTCATCGAGCGCTCCGGCCACTGGGTCGCGTCCGAGCAGCCCGACGCACTGGTCGCCACCCTCCTCGACTTCCTCACCTGATCGAGGCCGCTTCAGGAGCATCTCCGAGTTGACGTACGCCGGCGGGGGACAACTCCGAGATGCTCGCCGTTCGCGACCGGGAGCTAGCGTCTGCGGCCATGGAATTCCCGGAGCAGCTGCGCTACAGCGAAGAGCACGAGTGGATCGCGGTCGACGGCGGACGCGCCCGCATCGGCATCACCGACTTCGCCCAGGACTCGCTCGGTGACGTCGTCTACGTCGAGCTCCCGGGCGTCGGCGCCAACGTGATGGCCCACGCCAGCTGCGCCGAGATCGAGTCGACCAAGTCGGTCTCGGAGATCTTCTCGCCGGTCACCGGCACGATCGTCGAGGTGAACTCCGCCCTCGACGACGCGCCCGAGCAGGTCAACTCCGACCCGTACGGCGGCGGCTGGATCTTCGTGGTCGAGATGGCCGATCCCGCCGAGGTCGACGGCCTGCTCGACGCCGCCGCCTACCGGGCGCTGGTCGAGGAGGCCTGACGCCTCTCGGCCGGGAGTCCCGGAACCTCGCCCCGAGCTCGCGGGTCTGGCGGCTGGTCGACGATCTCGACGCCGGGCTCGACGCCCCGGGCCAGATGGCGGCCGACGAGGCGCTGCTCGACTCCGTGGCGGCCGGCGCTCCGGCTGCGCTCCGGCTGTACCGCTGGGTCCCTCCGGCTCTCTCGCTCGGGCGCTTCCAGCCCGACGACGACGTCGACGTCGAGGCCTGTGAGCGCCTCGGCGTGCAGGTCGTGCGCCGACCCACCGGCGGGATGGGGCTGCTGCACGGGGCCGATCTCACCTACGCCGTCGCCCTGCCCCGCCCGCCCGGCCGTGCGGGCGGCGTCGATGCCGTGTACGAGCTCCTCGCCGGCGCCCTCGTCGCCGGGCTGGCGGGCCTCGGCGTCGACGCCGCCATCGCCCGCCACGACGGTCCCGCCGGACCGGTCTGCTTCGCAGGGCAACAGGGCGCCGACCTCCGCGTCGGCGACCGCAAGCTGTGTGGCTCCGCCCAGGTCCGGCGCGACGGCGCCGTGCTGCAGCACGGCTCGATCCTGCTCGGGCGCCTCCCGTTCGACGAGACCGCGCTGCTCCGGCCCCGACCCGGCGCGCCGCCCGTGACCAGCACGGAGCTGCTCGCCGCCACCGTCACCCTCGGGGAGCTCGGAGCCCCGACGGATCCGCACGTGGTCGCCGACGCGCTGGTCGAGGGTTTCACGAGAACCCTCGACCTCACCTTCGACCTCACCGTCGACCTCAGGTAGAGCCCGAGGGTGTCCGTCGGCTCCGGTCCGTCGGGTCGAGCCCACGTACAGGGTGACGGTCACCCCCGGTTGCGAGTCCGGGGTACCGTTGGGGCATGCGATGCCGGCAGTGCGGCCACCAGAACGAGACCGGAGCCCGGTTCTGCTCGTCCTGTGGCAGCGCGTTGCCCAACGAGGACGAAGCGACCCTGAGCCTCACCGAGCTCGCCGAGCGCATGGAGCTCGACGAGGAGCTCGGCGCCGCCCTCGCGGAGCTGCCCGCGGGCATGGGCATGCTCGTCGTCCGCCGGGGCCCGAACGCCGGCAGCCGGTTCGTGCTCGACGGCGAGCTGACCGCCCTCGGGCGCCACCCCGACTCCGACATCTTCCTCGACGACATCACCGTGTCGCGTCGCCACGCGGCGGTGCGGCGCGTCGAGGGCGGCTACGAGGTCGCCGACGTCGGCTCGCTGAACGGCACCTACGTCGACCACAAGCGCGTCGACACCGCACCGCTGCACCACCTCGCCGACCTGCAGATCGGTCGGTTCGTGTTGGTGTTCCTCCTGGGGAGCGACGAGGCGTGAGACGGCAACCATGAGCAGCCGCGAACCCGAGCACCTGTCGATCGGCGAGGTGCTCGCCGAGCTCAGCGACGAGTTCCCCGACATCACCATCTCGAAGATCCGGTTCCTCGAGAGCCAGGGGCTGGTGAACCCCGAGCGGACGCCGTCGGGGTACCGCAAGTTCTACGCCAGCGACCTCACCCGGCTCCGGTGGATCCTGTTCCAGCAGAAGGAGCACTTCCTCCCGCTGAAGGTCATCAAGGAGCGGCTCGACGAGCTGCCGCCCGGGGGAGAGGACCGCCTGTTCGAGACCGTCGACGCGCCCGGCGGCGAGGGCGCGGCCGACGGCGAAGCTGACGGCGACGGTGACGGCGCCGCCCCGGGCACGGTGGAGGTCGCGGTCGACCTGCCGGCCGACGCTCCGGCCGGGACGCACTCCGAGTCGCAATCCGACACGGCGCCTGCCGAGCCCGCGCCCGCGCCCGGGTCCGCTGCGGCACGCGACGCGTCGCGTGCCGCAGGGCGACCGGCGGCACGCCGTGCGCCCGCCTTCGCGCCGACGCTGCCCGCCGACGACGCCCCCGACGAATCGCTCGTCGGTCTCCCGGAGGGCGACGGTCGCTACTCGCGCGCCGAGCTCGCGACCGCGGCCGGCGTCGAGAGCTCGCAGGTCGCGCAGCTCGAGAGCTACGGGCTGATCACCCCCGCCCGCGAGGTCGCGGGCGAGCCGGAGTACGACGACGACGCGCTCGAGATCGTGCGCCTCACCTCGGGCTTCTTCGCCCGGGGGGTCGAGGCCCGCCACCTCCGCATGTACCGCACGTTCGCCGAACGCGAGGCCGTGCTGTTCGGCCAGGTGCTGATGCCCTACGTCCGCCAGCGCAACCCCGAGGCCCGGGCCCGCCTGCAGGACGAGCTGGGCGAGCTGGCCTCGCTCGGCCGCCAGCTGCGCACCGCGCTGCTGCGCGAAGCGGTGCGCGAGACCCTCGCCGAGTGAGCGAGCGGACCGCCCCTGCGTCCACTGCCGTCCCCGCGCCCGAGACGCTGCTCGACGAGACCGCCATCGCCGCCACCGTCGAGCGCCTGGCCGCGGAGATCGCCGCCGACCATCCGGACGGCGTCGTGCTCGTCGGCGTGCTCAAGGGCGCGTCGATCTTCCTCGCCGACCTCGCCCGCGCGCTGCGCGACGTCGACGTGCAGGTCGCCTTCATCGCCATCTCGCGCTACGCGCCCGACTCCGGGCGCGTGCGGATCCTCCACGACGTCGACCTCGACCTGGCCGGTCGCGACGTCGTGCTCGTCGAGGACCTCGTCGACACCGGCCTCACGCTCGGATACCTGGTGAAGCACCTGGAGAGCCAGGGGCCCCGTCGCGTCGAGGTGTGCACGCTGCTCGACCGCCCGGCGCGCCGCATCCTCCCCGTGCGGGTGCGCTACGTCGGCGTCGAGATCCCCGACGTGTTCGTGCTCGGCTACGGCCTCCACCGCGCCGATCTCTACCGCAACGTGCCGCGCGTCGTCATCGCCGACCGCGAGGTCGTCGCGACCACCCCCGACGCCTACGTCGACGCGCTGTACGCGGGCTGACCCCGCCCGGATCCGACCCGGCGACGGGTCGGGCTCGCCGGGAGCCGCCGAGGAGCCCGGTGCTACGGTTGGCGCCCAGTCCAGTCCGGAGGCGCAGCGTGATCCCCATGTCGCTGGTCGGAGTTCGAGTCGAGGTTCCGTCGAACCAACCGATCGTGCTCCTCCGCGAGAACGAGGGGCAGCGCTATCTGCCGATCTTCATCGGCCAGCCCGAGGCGACGGCCATCGTGTACGCCCTCCAGGGCACCGAGACGCCCCGCCCGATGACGCACGACCTGTTCAAGTCGGTGCTCGACGACCTCGGCACCAAGGTCCTGCAGGTCATCATCACCGAGCTGCACGACGGCACCTTCTTCGCCGAGATCGAGTTCGCCCGCGACGGCGGCACCTACCGCATCTCGTCTCGGCCCTCCGACGCCATCGCCCTCGCCGTCCGCTACGGCGAGCCGGTGCCGATCTTCGCCCACGAAGAGGTGCTCGAGGAGGCCGGGGTGCTCTTCGAGCAGGACGAGGACGGCGAGGTCGAGGAAGAGCAGATCGAGCAGTTCCGGGAGTTCCTCGACCAGGTGCGCCCCGAAGACTTCGCCGCCGGCGAATAGCGCCCGCCGCCCGGCCCGTCGCCGGGCTCCCGCCCGACCCGGCCCGGCCGACCCGGCCCGACGCGGCCCGACCCGGAGTCGTTGACCTCACCCCGGGCAGGCACTACCCTCACAAGCCCGTAACTACGACCCTGTACTTCAGCATGACCCGGGGTCGAGCAACCGTCGAGATCGAGGGTGGAATGGTCACGAAGAAGCGCGCCGGCCGTGTCGGCGAGCAGCCGATGCTCGACGGCATGGAGCCGACGCCCCGGGAGCTCGGCTTCCGCGGGCCGCAGGTCTGCTCCATCGTGGGCATCACCTACCGCCAGCTCGACTACTGGGCCCGCACCGACCTCGTGCGGCCGTCGATCACCGACGCCAAGGGCAGCGGCACCCAGCGCACGTACTCGTTCCAGGACCTCGTGCGCCTGAAGGTCGTCAAGAGCCTCCTCGACGCGGGCGTGAAGCTGCAGACCGCGCGCCAGGCCATCGACTACCTGCGCGAAGACCTCGGTGCCGACTGGGCCACGGCCAACCTCGTGCTCGACGGCACCAACTCGGTGCTCGTGCGCACCGACGACATGCTCATCGACGTCGTGCGCCGCGGCCAGGGCGTGCTCAACATCGTCCCGCTCGCGCACATGATGGAAGAGCTCGACGCCGACGTGCGCGATCACGTCGCCGAGCTCCGCACCACCACCGACCACGCGCGTCGGCGGTCGGCCGCGTCGGGGGGCTGACATCACGCCGGAGTCGCTGCCCCACGAGCAGATCCGCTTCGCGCACAACTCCGAACGACAGTTCGCGAAGCTGCTCGACTTCTACGCGATCGAGTGGGCGTACGAACCGCGCACGTTCGTGCTGGAGCACGATCGCGACGGCAACCCGGTGCAGGCGTTCTCGCCCGACTTCTACCTGCCCGCGTACGACCTCTACATCGAGATCACGACGCTCAACCAGAAGCTGGTCACGAAGAAGAACCGCAAGGCGCGGCGCCTGGTCGAGCTGCACCCGGAGATCAACATCAAGCTCATCTACCAGCGCGACTACCTGCAGCTGCTGGTGAAGTACGGCCTCGAACCGCCGTCACAGCTGGCCGACGGCACCGGCGCGACCAAGCTCGATCTCTTCCCCGAGGCGCGGCGGGCGAGCAACCGCGCCGCGCAGGAGAGCGCGTGAGCGAGACCGGGAGCGGGTCGATGCGACACTCGCCGCTCGACGCGCGGCACCGCGCCCTGGGCGCGCGCATGGTGCCGTTCGGCGGCTGGGAGATGCCGATCCAGTACACCGGCGTGCTCGAGGAGCACCGGGCGTGCCGAGAGGGCGCGGTGGTGTTCGACGTCTCGCACCTGGGCTCGGTGCACGTGCGCGGCGCGGGCGCGTTCGCCACGCTCCAGTGGGCGCTCACCAACGACCTCGATCGCATCGGCCCCGGTCGCGCGCAGTACACGCACCTGCTCGACGCCGACGACGCGCACGTGGTCGACGACATCATCGTGTGGTGGACCGTGCCGGGTGACTTCCTGGTGATGCCCAACGCGTCGAACACCGCGCCGCTCGTCGACGCGCTCGGCGAAGCTGCGCTGTTCCACGGCGCGGGGGAGTGCGAGATCGACGACGTCACCGCGACGCGGGTGATCCTCGCGGTGCAGGGTCCCGACGCGAGAGGGCGATTGGCGACGGTGTCGCCCGAGCTGGCCGCGGTCGAGCGCTTCGCCGTGGCACCGTTCGACTTCGACGGCGAGCGCGGGTGGGTCGCCGGCACCGGGTACACGGGCGAGGACGGCGTCGAGCTGCACGTCCCCGTCGCGGCTGCCGAGCAGTGGTGGGACCGCCTGGTCGACGCCGGCATCACGCCGGCCGGGCTCGGCGCCCGCGACACCCTGCGCCTCGAGGCCGGGCTCCCGCTCCACGGGCACGAGCTGGGCGCCGGGATCACTCCGCTGCAGGCCGGGCTCGGATGGGTGGTGCGCTTCGACAAGGGCGACTTCCGCGGCAAGGGCCCGCTCGAGGCCGAGCGCGACCGGGGCGTCGACCGCCGGCTCCGGGGCCTCGCCACCGAGGGACGGCAGATCCCCCGTGAGGGTCACCCGGTCTCGCGCGACGGCGTCGTCGTCGGCGAGGTCACCAGCGGCAACTTCTCGCCCACGCTCGGGCACGGGATCGCGCTCGCGTTCCTCCCGCCGGACACCGCCGACGGCGACACCGTCGTGGTCGACGTGCGCGGCCGCGCCGTGCCCGCCGTCGTCACGAAGCTGCCGTTCGTGCGCCGGTAGCCTCACACGGGTGAGCGCACGCGAACGCGTCCTCGGCGGTTTCGTCATGGAGGCGCTGTGAGCAGGGAATTCGCCGACCGGCACCTGGGGCCCGCGCCGGTCGAGGTCGAGCAGATGCTCGCTGCGCTCGACGTCGGATCGGTCGCCGAGCTGGTCGACCGCGCCGTGCCCGAGGCCATCCGCGAGCGGGCACCACTCGACCTGCCCGCCGGCCGCACCGAGGCCGACGTGCTCGCGCACATGCGCGGGCTGGCCGACCGCAACCAGGTGCTCACGTCGCTGATCGGTCAGGGCTACTCCGGCACGATCACGCCGCCGGTGATCCAGCGCAACCTGCTCGAGAACCCGGCCTGGTACACCGCGTACACGCCCTACCAGCCCGAGATCTCGCAGGGCCGGCTCGAGGCGCTGCTCAACTTCCAGACCATGGTGAGCGACCTCACCGCGATGGACCTCGCCAACGCGTCGATGCTCGACGAGGCCACCGCCGCGGCCGAGGCGATGACCATGCTCCGACGGGTCAACGCCAAGGGCGGCGACACCTTCGTCGTCGACGCCGGGTGCCACCCGCAGACCGTCGACGTCGTGCGCACCCGCGCCGAGCCGCTCGGCATCGAGGTGGTGGTCGGTGCACCGGCCTCCCTGACGAATGACGGCGACATGCCCACCGAGGGCGTGTTCGGCGTGCTGCTCCAGTACCCCGGCACCACCGGTGCGATCCGCGACGACCGCGAGCTCGTCGCCGCCCTCCACGCGCAGGGCACGCTGGTCGCGGTCGCCACCGACCTGCTCGCGCTGGTGCTGCTCGCCCCACCGGGGGAGTGGGGGGCCGACGTCGTCGTGGGCTCGGCGCAGCGCTTCGGCGTGCCGATGGCCAACGGCGGTCCGCACGCGGCGTTCTTCGCCACCCGCGAGGAGTACAAGCGCAACCTGCCCGGCCGTCTGGTCGGCGTCTCGGTCGACTCCGAGGGCCGACGCGCGCTGCGCCTCGCGCTGCAGACGCGCGAGCAGCACATCCGCCGCGAGAAGGCCACGAGCAACATCTGCACCGCACAGGTGCTGCTGGCCAACATCGCCGGCATGTACGCCGTGTACCACGGCCCCGACGGCCTGCGCGCCATCGCCGAGCGCGTGCACGCGCTCACGTCCGGACTCGCGGCCACGCTGCCCGGGCTCGTCCACGACACGTGCTTCGACACGATCGCGGTGCACGTCGACGACGCCGACGACCTGCTCGCACGTGCTCGCGACGCGGGGATCAACCTTCGGCGCATCGACGCATCGACGGTCGGCATCGCGCTCGACGAGACCTCCACGGTGCAGGACGTCGAGCACGTGCGTGGGCTGTTCGGCGACACGGCAGATCGCGACGTCGTGGGCATCCCCGCGGCGCTGCGCCGCACCTCCGACATCCTCACGCACCCGGTGTTCCGCACGTACCACTCCGAGTCGCAGCTGCTGCGCTACCTGCGCAAGCTGTCCGACCGCGACCTCGCCCTCGACCGCACGATGATCCCGCTCGGCTCGTGCACCATGAAGCTCAACGCGACGGTCGAGATGATGCCGATCACGTGGCCGGGCTTCGCCGACGTGCACCCGTTCGCGCCGGTGGAGCAGGCCGAGGGCTACACGGAGCTGTTCGTCGGGCTCGAGCGGGCGCTGTGCGAGATCACCGGCTACGACGAGGTGTCGTTGCAGCCCAACGCGGGGTCGCAGGGCGAGCTGGCGGGCCTGCTCGCCATCCGCGGCTACCACGCCAGCCGGGGCCAGGACGCGCGCACCGTGTGCCTCATCCCCGAGTCGGCGCACGGCACCAACGCCGCCAGCGCGGTGATGGCCGGCATGCGCGTCGTGGTGGTGGCGTGCGACGACGACGGCAACGTCGACTTCGACGACCTCAAGACCAAGGCGCACGACCACGCCCACGAGCTCTCTGCGCTCATGGTGACGTACCCGTCGACGCACGGCGTCTACGAGTCGAACATCCGCGACGTGTGCGCGGTGGTGCACGAGTGCGGCGGTCAGGTGTACCTCGACGGCGCCAACCTCAACGCGCTCGTGGGGCTCGCCAAACCGGGGAAGTTCGGCGCCGACGTGTCGCACCTCAACCTGCACAAGACGTTCTGCATCCCCCACGGTGGGGGAGGCCCGGGCGTCGGTCCCGTCGCGGTGCGTGCGCACCTCGCGCCGTTCCTCTCGCCGCACATCTCCGCGGCGCCCCACGGCTCGGCCGGCATCCTCCCGATCTCGTATGCCTACATCGAGCTGATGGGAGGCGACGGCCTGCTGCGTGCCACCGAGACCGCCATCCTCACCGCCAACTACGTGGCGGCGCGGCTCGCGCCGCACTACCCGGTGCTCTACCGCGGCCCGGGCGGCCTGGTCGCCCACGAGTGCATCCTCGACCTGCGTCCGATCACGCAACGCACCGGGGTGACCGCCGACGACGTCACCAAGCGGCTCGTCGACTTCGGGTTCCACGCGCCCACGGTGTCGTTCCCGGTGGCGGGGACGCTCATGGTGGAGCCCACCGAGTCGGAGGACCTCGGGGAGCTCGACCGCTTCTGCGACGCCATGATCGCCATCCGCGACGAGATCCGCGCGATCGAGGCGGGGGAGTGGGAGGTCGCCGAGAGCCCGCTGCGCCACGCGCCGCACACCGCGGCCGACGTCGTCGTCAGCGAGTGGACGCGCACCTACACGCGTGAGCAGGCGGCGTACCCGGCGACGACCTCGTCGGGACCCGACCGGATCGGTCCCGACAAGTACTGGCCACCGGTGAGCCGCATCGACGGCGCGTTCGGCGACCGCAACCTCATGTGCGCGTGCCCGCCGATCTCGGCCTACGAAGACCCGCCGCCCGACGAGACCAGGGACTGAGCATCGTGGCCCGCCCGCAGCCGGGGATCTTCGCCCAGGGCACGCGTTCGCACTACCACCTCGAGTTCGACCTGCGCGCCGACGCCGGCGACGACGCCGCCATCTGCCGCGTGCTCGGCGGCCTGCGCGAGCCGTCGGTCACCGCCGGCGGCTCCAACATCGTGGTCGGCTTCGGGGCCTCGCTCTGGCGAAGGCTCCGCCCCGCCGACGCGCCCGACGAGCTCGCCGACTTCGGGGCGATCGAGGGTGACGGCCGGCGCGCCCCGGCCACCCAACACGACCTGTGGGTGTGGACCCACGGCACCGGGGAGGACGTCGAGCTCGACGTCGCCCGCGCGGTCGTGGTGGCGCTGGCACCCGCGTTCGAGCTCGCGGCGGAGCAGCCGTGCTTCGTGTACCTCGACAGCCGCGACCTCACCGGGTTCGTCGACGGCACCGAGAACCCGCCGGTCGAGGAGGCGTTCGAGGTCGCGCTCGTCCCCGACGGCCGGCCGGGGGAGGGCGGGGCGTTCGTGCTGGCCCAGAAGTGGGTGCACGACCTCGAGGCGTTCCACGCCCAGTCGCAGGGGGAGCAGGAGGGCACCATCGGGCGCACCAAGCCCGACAGCATCGAGCTCGACGACAAACCCGAGACCGCCCACATCGCCCGGGTCGTGATCGAGGAGGACGGCGAGGAGCTCGAGCTCTACCGTCGCAGCACCCCGTACGGGCGGGTGGGGGAATTGGGCCTCTACTTCCTCGCGTTCAGTGCCGATCCATCACGGTTCACCAAGATGCTCCACCGCATGTTCGGGGTGACCGATGACGGGCAGCACGACCACCTCACCGACTTCACGACGCCGGTCAGCGGCGCGCACTACTTCGCGCCGTCGCTCGACGCGCTCGGCGGCATCCTGCCGTCGGAGTGAAGCGGGGGAGCCGACCCGCCGGCTCCGGTGGGTGGTCGCCGTGGCCGTGATCACGGCGGTCGTCGCGCCGGCGAGCGTCGCGGCGGCGGCGACCAGTGCGAAGCGGCCGGGATACGAGCCGATCGTCCACCTCACCGTCGACGACCTCCAGGACTACTGGAAGAGCGAGATGCCCGCGCTCTACGGGGTCAGCTACCGCACGATCCCGGCGGCCAGGATCATCCCGTACACCTCGCACTCGAAGATCCCGCGCTGCGGTCCCGGGAAGGTGCGGTACAAGGACGTCGCCGAGAACGCGTTCTACTGCAACGCGGGGAAGTTCGTCGCGTACGACGACGGAGAACCTCTTCCCGCAGCTCTACCGGGCGTTCGGCGAGTTCACCATCGCCATGACGCTCGCGCACGAGTGGGGCCACGCGATCCAGGACCAGGCCGGGGTCGTGGGCCCGACGATCGCGATGGAGCAGCAGGCCGACTGCTTCGCCGGCGCGTGGGTCGGGCACGTCGCCGACGGAGGCGCGCCGCTCCTCCATCTCCGCCAGGACAACCTCGACACCGGCCTCGCCGGATTCCTGACCTTCCGCGACCCGCCGGGCAGCGACCCGACCGCGGACGATGCGCACGGGAGCGCGTTCGACCGCGTCGGCGCGTTCCAGGAGGGCTACGACAACGGGTCCGGAGCGCTGCAAGGACTTCGAAGGCAACCCGCCGCCGCTCACCGACATCCAGTTCACCGATCAGGGTGACTTCGACCGCGCGGGAGACATCCCGTACCGCCAGGTAGTCCCGTTGGCCGCGGCGGACGTCGACGCATACTGGTCGGGCCTGCTCGACGACTACCGCCCGATCGAGCACATCACCTCCTTCGACCCCGACGTGAAGCTCCCGTTCTGCAACGGTGGCAGGGTCGCGAAGGCGGAAGCGGCCGAACACGCCGGGTACTGCTCGGACACGCGCTCGATCATCTACGACCAGGGGTTGCTGAAGGGCGTGTACCAGCGTTCCGGCGACTTCGGGGTCGCCATCGTGATCGCGTCGGAGTGGACCACCGCCATGCAGGAGGACCTCGGCATCGCCGGCGATCCGAAGGCGCTGGCGCTCCAGCAGAGCTGCTTCACCGGTTCGTGGGCGGGGGACGTGCTCCGCGGTGGGCACAACCCCGACGGCAGCGGGCTCACCTTGTCGGCCGGCGACCTCGACCAGGCGATCCAGGCGTATCTGTTCTTCCGTGACAGCAGGCAGATCGCGGCCGGCACGGGTCCGACCGCGTTCGAGAACGTCGACGCCTTCCGCAACGGCTTCCTCCAGGGTGAGCCGTTCTGCCTCGATCTCGTGCCGCAGCCCTGACGGAAGCCCCCTTCAGGCGAGGTCGTGCTGCACGTAGTCGAGCAGCTGCTGGGGAGTCTTCGACACCGAAGCCCCGCCGACGATCCCCGTCGTCTCGTCGTACCAGGCCGCCCAGAGGGCCTGGTGGTAGTACCAGCACGCCACCTCGCCGATCTGCTCCCCGCGGCGGGTGAGCGGGGTCGCCTCCTTGCACACGGCCGGGTGCTTGGGGCCGTAGTCCTCGTCGGTGAGGTTGTCGCGGAACGCGTTCCAGTAGTCGTGTGCGGTGCCGGGCGCGAGCTGAGCGAGGTACACGACGCCCTTGTCGGGGACCTTGCAGAGCACGTCGGCGCCGAGCCAGGGGAGCCACGCCCACTCCGGTTCGTCGGTCGCGTAGGTCTTGGCGTTGCGCGCCTTGCACTTCGTCATCGCCTCGGGCAGGTCGCGGATCAGCGCCTTGGCGGCAGCCGTGCGGCCGGCGGGGGTGAGGTCGGCGAGGCCGTCGTCCGCCTCGGGCGCGGCCAGGGGACCGGCCTGGTCGTTCCACCACTGCTTGACCGCGGCGCCGTCACCCTCGTCGTTGAAGGCGTACCCGAGGATGTTGGATGCGTCCGAGGTCCACACCACCTTGGCGACGGGATTGCCGTCCGAGTCGTTCACGACGAAGCACGCGTCGCGCCCGGCGTCGGTGGTGGCGTCGACGTAGTGCCAGGTCGCCTCCGCCGGGCACGAGGTCGACGTGCCGTCGGTGACGGGCAGTCCCTGGGGGATCTTGCTCTGGTAGGCAGCGGCGAGCTGGCCGGCGTCCGCGTACAGCGCGTACACGAGGCCGTCGACACCGTCGGCGGGGTGCTCGCACTTCACGATGGCGGTGGCGCTCTCGAACGAGCCGTCGGCGAACTCCGCCGGGTCCTGGCGGGAGCACAGGCCGCGGTGATCGCTCGGGACGTACCCGAGCAACGTCTGCGTCTCCGCAGCCCCCGACAGCCCGTTCGTCTGCGCGGCGTGTGCCGTTCCGGCCGTCGCGGCGCCCACTCCGGCGCCCACTCCGGCGACTGCGCCGCTCACCGCCAGCACCACGGCCGCGCCGCGCTGCCACGCGCGAGAGATCCCCTGCATGTGCCTGCCCCTCCGTCGCCCCCGCCCGCGCCTGCCCCGGGGCGGTCCCTGCCGTGCACGAGGCTATCGTCCCGACCGACATCCACCGGAGGGGCAGGCTGGTGCGGGCGCGGATTGGCACGATGTTGACGGCTGCGGTCCTGAGTGGTGCCGCGGTCCTGGGGGTCACCGGTGGTGCCGGCGCATCGGTCCGGGGGAGCGGCGCGGTGCCGCGAGATCCCGCGGCCGCGGCACGCGCCGACCGGGCGCTGTTGGCGCACGTGCCCGCCGAGGTGCGGTCCACCTGCCTCCTCTTCGACACGTCCTACAACGTCGACGAGCCCGGCACCGACTACGTGGCCCACCTCGAGTGCCATCCCGACGCGGAGACGACCATCACGTACTGGCAGTACCCGAATGCCGAGGACCTGGCTCGTGACTTCGACCGGTTCGCCGAGAACGGGGACCAATCGTGCGGGGATCGACGGCCCTACAAGGTCGCCGGACGCAAGTTGGGCGAGTGGATCTGCACCCTGCCCACGGACGGCAATGGCGGCGGTGTGAAGATCGACTGGACCTTCACCCCGCTCGACGTGCATGCGCTCCTCGAGCGTCCTGACGCCGACGTCGACGCCGCGACGGCAGCGTGGACCGACGACGCCGGCCCGGACCGGGCCGCGCACCGGATTCCCGCGGTCGTCACCAGTTCGGCCGCGCTCCGCGACGGCAAGGCGCTCCTGGCCGAGATCCCGGACGGCAGCGCAGCGGGGTGCGAGGTGGTCGACCTCGGCCGGCCCGACATCTCGTTCAAGGGCGTGTCGGCCTCCCCGGACTTCTGGCTGAAGGCGAAGGTCAGCTGCTCCACGGACGGCGTGCCGAGCCACGTCGAGTACCGCCAGTACCGGGACGAGGATGCGTACGCCGCCGCCTACGAGCCGGACTCGTTGCTCCAGTACGCCGATGACGACGACGAGACCTGCCCGGGCGGCTACGAGGCGCCCTGGAAGGTCGACGACCAGGACGTCGGGCGCGTGGCGTGCTCGCTGCACAGCGACGAGGCGCACATCACGTGGACCTACGACCCGCAGTCGATCGTCGCCGACGGGGTCACGCTCGACCAGGACTCGATGGCGCCCATGTGGGACTGGTGGCAGACCTCGGCCGGTCCGGTGGAGCAGTAGGAGCGGACCGAGGCCGTCGACCCGGCCTGCACGGGCCGCTGGGCTTCTCCTGGTCTAGTTGACATAACGAGGATTATGGGCACTGGGCCACGGATCCTCCGGATCTCAGAAGGGGTCCGAAGTTGCGCGCTCTTCGCCACATGTGGTGAATCCCGCGCCCGATCAGCCCGGTGGGTCGAGCTCGAGCGCTCCGGTGGTGCCGACGTCGTAGACGACCGTGTGGCCGTCCCGGCGGGCGCCGTCGGTGATCGCGTGCGGCGTGCGCCGACCGTCGTGCATCAGGTGGACGACGTCGACGCCTCGGATCAGGACCAGGTGGTCGGCCAGCAGGCGCCGGTGGCACCGCCACCAGACCGACTCGCTGCACATCACGACGCGGTCCCGGGTCGCTGCCCCGGCCACGAGCTCCTCGACGCCCGCCACGAACGCCTCCGACTCCATGTGGTCGGCATAGCCCCGGAACGCGTCGTTGCGCAGGGCGACGTGCCTCGAGTCGGGTCGGGCCGGCCGCCGACCGCCGAGGTCACGCTGCCACGAGTACCCGAGCCCGTCCTCGGACAGCCACGTGTCCATCGCCTCCCGGTTGAACTGCGGGTTGTGGCGACTCCCCGGGAACGACCGCACGTCGACCACCTCGTCGAGGTCGGCCGCCCGCAGCAACTCGGTGAACTCGTCGGCCGGGAGCGTCCCGTGGCCGACGGTGTGGATGAGCATCCCTCGACGGTACCCACGCCCTGCTCGCGCCGGGCGCGGTCTGCGTCTGCGAAGCTCCGGTGGTGACCACCGCACCGCACGCCACACCGCACTTCGACAACCGGATCACGCAGCTGCTCGGCGTCGACGTGCCGATCGCGAACTCGCCGATGGGGTTCGTGGTGAAGCCCGACCTCGTGGTGGCCGTCGCCGACGCCGGCGGCATCGCGCTGGTGCCGGGTTCGATGGGCATCGCCGGCGCCCAGGAGGACATCAAGCGCGTCCGGGACCTCACCGACCGCCCCGTCGGGGTGAACCTGCCGATCGCCTTCGTGCGCGACGCCTCGATCGCCGACATGCTGGTTGCCGAGGGCATCCCGTTCGTCACCACGTCGGCGGGCTCGCCGATGGCCTTCACCCCGGTGCTCAAGGAGGCCGGGATGAAGGTGCTGCACGTGGTCACCTCGTACGACACCGCCAGTGAGGCGGTCGACGCCGGCGTCGACGGCCTGGTCGTCGAGGGCATCGAGGGCGCCGGGCTCAAGGGGCAGTCCGAGGTCGCGTCGTCGGTGCTGCTCCCCTTGTTGGCCCGCAGGGTCGGCCTGCCGATGATCGCGGCCGGCGGGATCGCCGACGGCGCCTCGATGGCGAGTGCGTTCGTGCTCGGCGCCGAGGGCGTGCAGATGGGCACGCGGATGCTGGCGTCGGTCGAGGCGAACGTCCACGACGGGCTCAAGCAGGCGATCATCGGTGCCTCCGAGACCGACACCGTGCTGGTGAACCGCCACAACGGCAAGCCGATGCGGGTGCTGCGGACCGACACCACGTCGGAGCTCGAGTTCGCCACCGAGGGCGACCCGATGGGCGACCTGCTCATGAACACCGGCGTGACCTACATGCAGGGGATCCTCGAGAACTCGCTCCCCTCGGTCGGTCAGGTCGCCGGCCGCATCGACTCGCTGCTCCCGGTGGCGGAGATCCTGCGCCTCACGATCGAGGAGTTCGGCGACGCAATCCGCGGGCTCGCTGATCGCTACCTCGCCGTGGAGGCATGACGCAGCCCGATGACGGCGGGTTGATCTGCAGCTGAAGTCGGCGGGCCACCATGCCTGTCGATGCACCCACCGGTGACCACCGATCGTTCAACTTTTCGCGGCGACCTGCCGACGATCCCCTCGTGATGTCGACGCTCCGCACCCTGGCGCGCCGACGCTCGCTCCGGATCGGCGTCGTCGTCGCCTCCATCGCGATCGTCGCCTCCGCCTGTCTGCCGCCACCGCCGCCCGGTGACGACAGCAACCCCCTCCCGGCCCCGTCGTGGTGGACGGGCAGCTGCGACAGCGGCAACTACGCCGGCGCGCACGCCCTCGGCGCCTCGTTCCGGAACGTCGAGGTCTGCGGTCCGCGACCCGGTGCCGACGGGGCCCCGAACCGCCTCGTGCGGTTCTTCCCCGGGGCGTGGGGTGAGCTCGAGTGGCAGTGCGTGGAGCTCTCGATGCGGTTCATGTACCTCGCGTACGGCGTGTCGCCCTACGGCGCCAACGGCTTGGACGTGGTGAACAACTACACGCCCGCCGCGGGCGGCGGCCTGGTGAAGATCACCAACGGCACCGCCGGTACCGCACCGGCACCGGGTGACGTCATCTCGTTCGGCGCCACCGGGTCGAGCCCGCTCGGTCACACCGGCGTGGTCGAGTCGGCGAACGTCGACGACGCCGGCAACGGGTCGATCCGCATCCTGAGCCAGAACGACACCGCCGACGGGTGGCGCACCATCTCGGTCGCCAACTGGTCGGTGAACGGACCGGCGAGCGGCCTCGGTGCCGTCGGCGGCTGGCTGCACAAGCCCTAGCGCGCTCCCCCTCGACGCCGTCGACGGCCGACCGCGTGCGTGCGGAGTTGGGCGGCGTACGAATAGGGTGGTCGGACCGCGATCACGCACGAACCCCGGGGGTACGGATGCGCACGGAAGACCTCATCCTCGTCAGCGTCGACGACCACATCGTCGAGCCGCCGTCACTGGCCGACTACCTCGCCGACCACGTGCCGGCGAAGTACAAGGAGCGCGTCCCGCGCGTCATCCACCGCGAGAACGGCACCGACGCCTGGCTCATCGAGGGCCAGGAGCTCGCCACCTTCGGGCTCAACGCGGTGCAGGGCCGACCGCGCGAGAGCTGGGGCGCCGACCCCGCCAGCTTCGACCAGGTGCGCCCCGGCACCTTCGACGTGCACGAGCGCATCCGCGACATGAACGTCAACGGCGTGCTCGCGTCGCTCAACTTCCCGTCGTGGCCCGGCCTCGGTGGTCAGTTCTTCGTGCAGAACGACGACACCGAGTTCGTCGAGGTGATGATCCGGGCCTACAACGACTGGCACATCGACGAGTGGTGCGGCAAGTACCCCGGCCGCTTCATCCCGCTCGCGCTGTCCGGCTTCCCGCTCGGTGACGAGTGGATGGCCGGTGAGATCGCCCGGGTCGCGGAGAAGGGCTGCCACGCGGTCTCGTTCCACTCCGAGCCCCACCGCTTCGGTTCGGCCGACATCCACGGGCCCGAGTGGGACCAGGCGTGGCAGGCCTGCAACGACCTCGGCACCGTCGCCGTCTTCCACTTCGGCGGTTTCCCGAGCTTCATGCCGCGCACGCCGTTCTCGGTGATCCCCCACGCCATGCCGTTCCAGACGTCGATCTTCGCGGCCGAGCTGCTGTGGTCGCCGATCATGCAGAAGTTCCCGAAGATCAAGATGGCGCTGGCCGAGGGTGGCATCGGTTGGGTGCCGTACTTCCTCGAGAAGGCCGACTTCGTCTACGACCACCACAAGGCGTGGACCGGAGCCGACTTCGGCGACAAGCTTCCGAGCGAGGTGTTCCGCGAGCACGTGCAGACGTGCTTCATCGACGACAGCACCGGCCTGCGCAACCGCCACCAGATCGGTCTCGACACGATCACGTGGGAGGCCGACTACCCGCACTCCGACAGCACGTGGCCGGAGTCGCCCGAGGTGCTGATGAAGTCGCTGGAGGAGGTCGGTCTCCCCGACGACGACATCCACAAGGTCACGTGGGAGAACGCGTGCCGGTGGTACCAGTTCGACCCGTTCGAGCACCGCACCCGCGAGGAGTGCACGGTCGGCGCACTGCGGGCGCAGGCGACCGACGTCGACACGACGCCGCGTGAGTACGGAGGCTTCTCCACCGACGCTGCGGTGAAGGAGCTCGACAAGGGCAACGCCACCAACTTCCTGGCGAAGAACAACGCGACCGCCGACACCGCGGTGGACGCGTAGCCGACGCAGGGTCCGTCCGCATCGCGACGCGGTGCGCGACGCGGTGCGCGCGACTCGGTGTGCCGACAGGGTGTGAACGCGTGAGTGCCGCGGGCAGGGCCCGCGGCACTCACGCGATGCGGGAGCGATGCTCCCCGAGATCAGCCGGTGAAGGCGGGCGTCGCCACCACCGCGGCCGCGGCCACGACGGTCGCCGGACGGGTTGCATCCGCCGGCGCGACGTTGATCGGCACCGTGGTCGTCGGCGTGGTCGGCACCGTGGTCGGCACCGTGGTCGGCGGCGTCACCGGCGCGCAGCTGTCGGCCGGGAAGGTGGCCGAGTCCTCGCCGTGGAAGTCGTCGGACGTCGACGAGTACACCGAGCTGACGACGACGTCGGGATCACCGCTGTGACTCACGAAGTCGACCGAGGCAGGGAACGACGGCCCCGTCCAGGAGAAGTCGTGGGCGACACCGTTCACCGTGAGGGTGGCGCTGTTCACGCCGGTCGACGGGAAGTTCGTGTACGCCGCGCTGACCGTGAAGCAGTCGTAGCTGAGTCCCGAATTGTGCGCCCCCGCGCTTCCCACGCCGATTCCGACGACTGCGAGCGCCGCCGCCGAGGCGACCGCCATCGCAGAGATGACCTTCTTCATGTTGTGCCCTTTCGTGTCCCTGAGAGCACCGAATCCCACCGATGCCGCTGACGTCCACGCTCCCCTGGCCCGCACCGCTGGTCGGCGCGCTCCTGGGTGGCGGTTCGGGCGGCCCCTGCCCGACGAGGACCAGAGTACCGCGCTCCACGCGAGGTTGGCCAGTACTTGAGGAGTCTTTGGTCACACTCCGTGGAAATCATGCCGTGATTCGGACATAACGCACGCGCAGAGCGTGGTCGAACGGCGCCCTAGGCATCGAAACGGGGGTTTCGACCGCGGAGCGCGGTCGAAGCGCAGTCCCGGGCGGGCGTACGAAGCGCGGACGCGGGAGTGCCGCGGGCAGGGCCCGCGGCACTCGTCGCTCGAGGATGTGGAACGGCTGGGTCAGCCGGTGAAGACGGGGCTCGCGACCACCGCTTCGGCCGCGACGACCGGTCCCGCCACCGGGCGGACGACGACCTCGGGGGCGACGTTGGTCGGGATCGTCGTGGGTGCCACGGTGGGCGGCGCCGTGGTGGGCGGCGGCGAGCAGCTGTCGGCCGGGAAGCTGGCGCTGGCCGTCTTCGGCAGCCCGTTGCCCGAGGTGAAGGTGGTCGACACCTGGACGGCGGGGTCACCGCTGTGGCTCACGAAGGGCACGGTGGCCGAGCCGTTCGGGCCGGTGAAGCTCACGTCGTGCACCACACCGTTGATGGTGATGGTGGCGTCGTTCGCGCCGGCGGAGAAGTTGGTGTAGTGCGCAGTCACCGTGAAGCAGTCGTAGCTGAGCGTCGCGTCGTGCGCGCTCGCCACGCCGACGGTGAGGCCGAGTGTGGCGACCGTCGCAGCAGCGAGGGCGGCAAACGCGGAGAGGACCTTTTTCATCGTTGAACCTTTCGGCGATTCGAGAACCCGAGGAGCGCCGCAGGAACGACGCTCGCGATGTGCTCCGACCTCGATTGCGCCGCCACCCACCGCCCTGGCCGATGGCATCTCGAGACCGAAACGAGCCGACCCGCTGGCCCGATCGCCGCACTGTATTGCCTGCGGCAGCAGGGCGTCGGGGATACCCGACGCGCGTCACAAGCGCACGCCACGCGCCACGGTCGCGCAACCGACGAGCGCGCGAAAGGAGCCGTACGAAGGCGCGCGAATGCCCGTTCACCGACAGAACGCCGGACGGAAAGTGTCGACGAACTACAGCCCGATCGCCCGCGCGACGGCTTCGAGGTGGACCGCCGCTCCCCCGCCGGTGAGCTCGTACGCCTTGGCGCGCCGCGTGAAGAGCTGCAGGTCGTACTCCATCGTGAAGCCGATCGCGCCGTGCACCTGGTGCG
Source organism: uncultured Actinomycetes bacterium (assembly GCA_963755855.1). GTDB lineage: Bacteria > Actinomycetota > Acidimicrobiia > IMCC26256 > DASPTH01 > DASUAS01. The sequence continues at coordinate 73,849 of CAVWLR010000004.1, forward strand.
CCCGCGTGAAGATGCCCGGCAGCACGTCGCGCGCGTACGCGTTCGCCAGTGCCACCGCGCGCGGCACCGTCGGCGCCGTTGTCGGCGGCGCCGTCGCGGTCGAGTCGCCACGCGGCCTGGAGGGTGAGCACGCGCATGGCGTCGATCTCCACCCGCATGTCGACGCACTGGTGCGACACCGCCTGGTTCACGCCGATCGGGCGACCGAACTGCTCGCGGTTCGACGCGTGGTCGACGGCGAGCGCGAGCGCCCCACCGGCGAGTCCGACCGCGTACGCGGTGTCGACGACGGTCTGGTGCGCGAGCGCGCGCGCGAGTGTGGTGGCGTCGCCGAGCACCCAGGCGGGGGTGACGACCGCGTCGTCGAAGGTGACCGACGCGTACGGCAGTGGGGCGAAGGTGTCGTGGCGTGCGCTCGTCACGCCCGGGGTGGCGGCGTCGACCGCGACCATCGCCGACGTGCCGTCGGGCAGCAGGACGCTCACGACGAAGAGGTCGGCGACGGCACCGAAGGGCACCGCGACCTTCGTCCCCGAGATCACCCAGCCGTCGTCGTGCTCCCGGGCGGTGACCATGGGTGCGCTGCGCTCGTCACCGCCGCCGGGCTCCACGAGTGCGAGGGCGGCGATCCCCTCCCCCGTCGCGAGGCGGGTGAGCCAGAGCCCACGGAGCGCGTCGGAGCCGGTCCAGAGCAGCGGGAGGGTCGCCGCGTACGACGACAGCAGCGGGAGCGTTGCCGCGCCGCGCCCCAGCTCCTCGGCCAGGATCGCCAGCTCGAGCGCGCCGTAGCCCGCGCCACCCCACTCCTCCGGGAGCGCGATGCCGGGCCAGCCCAGCTCGACCACCTGCTTCCACAGCTCGGCGGAGAAGCCGTCGGGGTGCGCTTCCGCCTCCCGGGCCGACTCGGTGGTGAACGACCGCTCGAACAGCTGCCGGGCGGACTCCGCGAGCAGCAGCTGGTCGTCGTCGAGGGTCAGGTCCATTGCGATCACGCGCTCCGCGGGAGGCCGAGCCCACGTTGGGCGATGATGTTCTTCTGCACCTCGGTGGTGCCGGCCGCGACCGTCACCGGGATGCTCTCCAACCACTGGCGTTGCATCTCGCCGTCGAGGAGGCAGAGGGGGTCGTCGTCGAGGAGGAGGCCCTGGGGACCGAGCACCTCGAGCCCGATCTGGCCCGCGAGCTGCTCGACCTGCGTGTTGTGGATGCGGGCGATCGACGCCTCGATCGCCGGCACCGAGCCTGCGGCCTGGATCGAGATGGCGCCGTAGTTGAGGAGCTTCGCGGCCTCGATGCGCGTCGCCAACGTCGCCAGACGGGCGCGGAGCGCGGGATCGTCGGCGAGCGGACGGCCGTCGACGACCGTCTCGCGTGCGTACTGCACCAGGTGCTCGAGCACGCGGTTGGCGCGGGCGTAGCGCGCGATGCCGATGCGCTCGAACGCGAGCCCCTCCCCCACCAGCGTCCAGCCCGCGTCCTCGTCGCCGAGGCGGTCCCCCACGGGGATGACGGCGTCGTCGAAGAAGATCTCGCTGAACTCGCTCTTCCCCGCCATGCTCGGGATCGGTCGCACGGTGATGCCGGGTGTGCGCATGTCGACGAGGAACATCGAGATCCCGACCTGCTTCTTCACCTCGGTGTTGGTGCGCGCCAGCAGCAGGCAGTGGTCGGCGGGCGCGTCGGCGTAGCTGTTCCAGATCTTCTGGCCGTTGACCACGTAGTGGTCGCCGTCGCGCACCGCCCGCGTCTTGAGCGACGCGAGGTCGGATCCCGCCTCCGGTTCCGAGAACCCCTGGCACCAGAGCACGTCACCGGCGGCCATGCGCGGGAGGTGGCGCGCCTGCTGCTCGGGTGTGCCGAAGCGCATGATCAACGGACCGATGTAGTTGAGGTTCATGTACTGCGGTCCGCGCGGTTCGCCCGCGGCCCACATCTCCTCGCGCACGACGGCCTGTTGCCACACCGAGCCGTCGGCACCGCCGTGCTCGGCGGGCCAGCTCAGCGTGAGCCAGCCGCGCGCCGCGAGCTGATGGCAGAACTCGCGCGTGAAGGGCATGGCGCGCTCGTCGTCGACGAACACCGTCTTCCACCACTCCGGGAGCTCGGTGTCGAGGAACGCGCGGAGCTCGGCGCGGAACGCGTCTTCTTCGGGAGTGAAGTCGAAGTCCATGGCGTCACCACACTTCCACGTCGCGCAGGAACTCGTAGAGCCCGGCGACGAGATCGAGATCGGACACGTCGGCGAACGACACCCACGCCACCTCGGCGGCGTCGTCGCCCGCCACCGGCGGCGTCGACGGATCGAGCATGGTCACCGCGAAGTCGAGGATCACGTAGTGGTACGGGTCCTCGATGCGCTCGACCCAGCCCAGGTACCGGTCGACGACGACCTCCAACCCGGTCTCCTCGTGGGTCTCGCGGACGACCGCCTCGTGGAGCGTCTCCCCCCACTCCACCCGGCCCCCGGGCACCGACCACTTTCCCTGCGCGGCTCCTCTCCCCCGCCGGACGAGCAGCAGCTGCTCCAGGTGCGTGCACACCGCGCCGACGGCGACCTCGGGCCGGACGACCTCGGGGGCGCTCACGGACGGTCGACGGGCGCGGGCCCGAGCCGCCGGTGCATGGCGAGGGAGCGCGCGGTGAAGCCGTGGGTCTCGAAGAAGTTCTTGGCCGCCCGGTTCCCGGGCAGCGCGGTGGCGTCGACGCCGATGCACCCGGCGGCGGTGCAGTGCTCGACGAGCGCGTCGGCCAGTGCCTCGCCGATGCCGACCTCGCGGGCCTCGGGTTCCACGAAGAGGTCGGTGATCACGCCGAGGCGCGCGCCCGAGCGCAGCTGCTCCACGACCACCACACCGAACCCGAGCGCGACGTCGTCGATGGTCCCGACGAGCACGAGTGCGTCGTCACGCGCGAGCAAGGCGTCGTAGGCGTCCTCGAGTGGCTCGGGCCACGCCTCGCGCTCCAGCCACAGCGCGCCGCCGCGCATCGCCGCCAGCTCGCCGCGCATCAGCACCGCCAGCTCGACGACGCGCGGGATGTCGTCGGCCGATGCCGGCCGGCTCGACTCCACGTCAGCCGAGCTGGGCGATCTTGCCGAGGATCGTGTTGCGGCCGCGGTGCCCGGTCTCGTAGGCACGGATCGCGTCGAGCGACTCGCGGTCGAGGCCCTCGAGCCGCTCGACCACCTGTGACGCCGACAGCTCGTCGTAGTCGGCGATCGGCAGCGCGTCGACGGACGGCACGTCGGCCGGGGCGTCCGCGGGCGACGACGGTGTCGACGGCGCCGCGGTGCGCCACGAACCGTCGGGCGGCACCGCCGGTGACCCGGGTGACGCGGAGTCCGACGCAGGCGTGTCGGAGGGCACGTCGACGGTCGCACCGTTCGCGCGCATGGCGAGGAACTGCGAGAGCGCGCTGCCCGCCAGCTCGCGGGCGACACCGATGCCGCCGCCGGCGACGTCGCGAGCGACGCCGAGCCCGCCTTCGGCCACGTACTTGGCCACCCCGACCGACTCGTCGATGCGCCGCTTCACCTCGGGCGGCACCGGCGGGGTCGGCGGCGCCGGAGGGGTGCGCCCGGGCAGGTGCGACTGCACCTCGCGCTTGCCGCGTGAGACGAAGACCCCCATCATGCTCGGGAGCATGTCGCGCACGTACAGCGCGACGCCGACCGGCGCGTAGACCAGCAACTCGACTGCCTTCTCGACCGGTTGCTTGTCGTCCGCCACGTCGCTCACTCCCAGGGTCAGAACCACCTTCAGTCTACGGTGCCGGGACCATGTCGGTCCTGGAAGCCCTGCTGCTGATCGGCGCCGCGTTCCTCGCCGGCACCATCAACACGATCGTGGGCTCGGGGTCCCTGATCACCTTCCCCACCCTGCTCGCGATCGGCTACTCGCCGATCGTCGCCAACGTGAGCAACACGGTCGGCATCACCTTCGGCAGCCTCAGCGGCGCCGTCGGGTACCGCCGGGAGCTGGGCGGTCAGCGCCACCGCACCACCGTGCTCGGGTCGGCGTCGCTCATCGGTGGGATCACCGGTGGCGTGCTGCTGCTCACGCTGCCGAGCTCGGTGTTCGACGCGGTGGTCCCCGTGCTCATCGTGCTCGCGGTGGTGCTGGTGATCCTGCAGCCGCGCCTGAGTCGGTTGGTCGCCGAACGTCGGAGCCGCGTCGTCGAGCACGGTGGCTTCGAGCTGTGGATCGGGATCTTCCTGACCGGTGTCTACGGCGGCTACTTCGGTGCCGCACAGGGCGTGATCCTGCTGTCACTGCTCGGCATCTTCATCGCCGATGCGTTGCAGCGACTGAATGCGGTGAAGAACGTGCTCGCGCTCATCGCCAACGGTGTCGCCGCAGTGCTCTTCGTCTTCTTCGCCGACGTCGACTGGACGGTGGTGCTCCTCGTCGCCGTCGGTTCGGTCGTCGGCGCGCAGCTCGGCGCGACGGTCGGCCGCCGCCTCCCCGCGCCCGCACTGCGGGGATTGATCGTGGTGGTCGGGCTGATCGCGACGGTCAGGCTGCTGACGACCTGACCGGAGCGGCGGTCGGCGCGGTGACCGGGCGCCGGATCGCCACGACCGTCACCACCAGCATCGCGACCGCACTCAGCAGCACGACCCAGTCGCCGAGGCGCACGTAGAGCGTCTCGCCCGTCGACGTCGGCACCGACGCGCTGACGATCCGCGCCTCGAACAACCCGGTCTCGTCGTGGACGGTTCCGTCGGGGTCGATGACCGCACTGATGCCCGACACCGATGCCTGCAACACCGCGCGGCCGGTCTCGGCCGCGCGGCATCTGACCGAGCGCGAGGTGCTGCTCGCTGTTCGCCGACCGTTGGTACGAGCGGTTGTTGGTGCTCACGACGATGAGCTGCGCGCCGTCGCGCGTGGCGTCGCGCACGAGCGGACCGAACGCCGACTCGAAGCAGATGACCGACTCGAACGGGTGCCCACCGGCGTGGAACACCGTGCGGGTGTCGCCGGGCTCGAAGTCGTAGGGCACCTGGCGCAGCTCGGGCAGCCAGCTCAGCGCGTCGCGCCACGGCACGTACTCGCCGAACGGCACGAGGTGCTGCTTGGAGTAGGTGCCCTGCAAGGTGCCGTCGGGGGTGTAGAGGAGGTTGGTGTTGCGCGACTGACCGTCGTCGCCCGGGGTGCGCGCGTTCACCAGGACGGCCGAGTGGTGCTCCTCGGCGAGGGCGACGATCCGGGAGCGCAGCTCGGGATCGGTCTCCGGGTCGGTGTCGAGCGCGGCTCTCGGGGAAGACGATGAGGTCGTAGTCGCCGCGCAGCTGCTCGGCCAGCGCGAAGTGCTTCTCGGTGAGCGGCTGGTCGATCTGCTGGGCGAGTGGGAGCTGCTCGTCGTCACCCTGGAGCAGCGCCACCTTCAGGTGACCGGTGGTGGTGGGTTCGAAGCGGGTGACGTCGACGACGACGGTCGCCACGAGGACGGCGGCCACGCCGACGCCCGCGAGCACCGCGCGTCTCGCCCAGTGCCGCGACGCCCGCTCGTGCAGCGCGAGCCCGAGGTCGAGGAGCAGGCCGTTGACCGCCACCACCAGGAAGCTGACCAGGAGCGTGCCGCCCACGCTCGCCAGCGCCCGTGCCGCGGGCACGTCGTGCAGGGCGACGCCGAGGTCGGCCCACGGGAACCCCCCGAACGGGAAGCGACCGCGCAGCGCCTCCAGCACGACCCACACCGCGGCGGTGAGGAACGGCGTCGTGAGCCCACGCCGCGCGTACGCCGCGACCAGCGCGCCGACCGCGGCGATCGCGACGGCCATCGCCGCGACCAGCGGCACGATGGCGACGTAGCCGAAGTAGCGGATCCACGGGATCACCACCACGTACGCGGCGACGCCGTACGCGAACCCGTACAGCGCCGCGTGCGCAGGCCGCGCGCCGCGCCACGACCACAGCAGCGGCACCAGCGCCACCAGCACGACCGGGCCGAGCCCGAACGGCGGGAAGCACAGCCCGGTGAGGACGCCGGCGGCGACCGCGGCGCCGAGCCGCACCCAACTGGGCCTGCCGCGTGGCGTGGAGGCGGTACGACCCGGATCCGGTGGCGACACCGGCGCCGCCGGTGTCACGAGGTCAGGCGCAGTCGTCGCAGTACTGCCGCTGGGGATCGGCGAGGCGACGGAGGGGCAGCAGGAGGAAGCACGACTGGCACAGGAACTCGTCGGGGCGTCGCGGAACGATACGCGCCGGGCCGTCGGCCCGGTCGTCACCGTCGCCCTCTTCCTCCTCGAGCTCTTCTTCGTCGTCCTCGAGCGTGGCGCTGGCCGTGCGCTCCTTCAGGAGCGCGTCGAGCGGCGCCTCGACATCGTCGGGGTGCAGCTCCTCGTCGAGGTCGACCGCGCCCTCCTCCTCGTCCTCGTCGTCGGAGGCCGGGGTGGTGGTGGCCGTGTCGTCGGTGATGACGGGGACCGGGACCTCGGGGTTCTCCTCGTCGACCTCGTCGTCGAGCAACACGACGTCGTCGACCACCTCGAGGTCGTCGTCGTCGGCCAGGTCGTCGTCGTCGGCGAGCTCGTCGTCGTCGATCTCGGGTTCGTCGTCTTCGAATTCTTCGTCGCTCATCGGGGCTCCGAGCGTCGACCGTGTGGGTCGCGTGGGGTCGGGGGGCGCGGAATATAACACCGCACCCTGGTCAAGTCGCGACCCAAACGCGCTGGGTGCCACTGCTATTCCCGGAGGTTCGACGGACGGCGTCCGCCGGATGGTGAGGCCCACCTCCGCCCGGCCCCGATCCAGGGCTGCGGACGAGTTGTGAAGGGGGGCCCAGGAGACCGTTGGGGCCACTGGGTGGCCCGGACTGCCGAGCAGTCCGGGTTATTGCAGCGTTCTCTACTTGGTCTCCTGAGCCCCCGTGCCCATCCCTCTCCCGGTGCTTTCGCCCTCATCGGGACGACCCACGACCGAGCGGTGAGGACGTCGTGTAGTAGGCCCGACGGAGGGGGTGCGAGTCAAGCGGGAGCCGTCGCGCGCGTGACGCTCTGACCTGCACCGACGCGCGTCGACGCTGGTCAGGGGACCTGTGAATTTTTTCCTGTCGTACGACTTCCGGACAGGCTCTGGTCACACTCCGGAACCGCGCGCGCACTCGGCAACGCGGAGCGTGACGGACCGCGTGTCACTGACCGCGCGACCGGCACACCACAGCGGTTGTCCGAACGCGATGCGCGGCGCAGCCTCGTGTGTGTGCAGGTGTGCGTCGGCGCACAGGTGGATGCGTCAGACTCCGCCGGCGGTGCGTCGCGCTTCGGCGGCGCGCTCCGCCTCGAGTCGCTCGAGCTCGTAGGTCGTGTGGTCGACGTACGTCATCGTCTCGGCGATCGCGCGGTGCCCGGCGCGCTCCGCGATGAGGCGGTGCATCTCCTGACCGATCTGGCGGTACGACGGGTGGCCCGACGGCGCGGTGCGCAGCTCGAGCATGTGCATCGCTTCGCGCGCGTTGAACTGCATCGAGAAGCGGATGCCGTACGCGAGCGACACCGCGTACGGCGCCTGCTCCGGGAACGGATCGAGCAACGCATCGTAGAGCGCGGCCGAACGTTCCATCGCTTCGTCGAACGGTTCGCGCAGCCCGGCCTCGTCGACCGCCTCGGGGATCTCGTAGCCGTGACGCGTCGACAGCGGCTGCCACTCGATCGTGAGCATGCGGTGTCGCTGCAGATCGCGGAACGCGCCGTAGTCGGCGACGACGTCGAAGCGGTAGTCGACGCGCTCGAACGCGCGCCCCGGCTTGTGACGACGGTTGCGCCGCTCCCCCACGTACGCGCGCAGCAAGGCGACGCGATCGTCGTTGCCGAGCGTGCGCACCTTGGCGAGGACCTGCTCCTCGGGGAGGTGGGTCTGCGGGTAGCAGATGGCTGCGAGGAGCTTGTCCTCGGCCTCGGGATCGAAGTCGACGAGGGTGACGGCGGCGGTCGATTCAGCCCGCTCACCTGCGAAGATGCGCTCCACCAGCTCCCGGGTGTCGTGGCGGGTCTCGGCCAGGTAGGCGCTCCACGCGACGCCGCGGTCGTCGCGGTCGACCCGGGTGAGGAAGCTCGGGATCACCTTGCGCAGCTCCTCGAGCATCATGGCCGCGTAGCTGCGCGCTTCGGGCAGCGGGTGCGCGCGCATGCGCAGCAGCAGCGCTTCGTACCCCTGGCCCGTGCCGTAGATGCCGACGTTGGAGAGCGTCGCCGCGGGCAGCACGCCGCGGATCGCGTCGCACGCCTTCGCCTTGATCGTCTGCTTGTAGACGAAGTCGGAGTCGCCCGGTTCCTTCGGGTAGCGGTCGCGTGCCCACGCGGTGAGTTGCGGGAGCATCTCGGCGTAGGTGGTGAACTGCGCGTCCATGTCGGCGATGTAGCGCCACGCGTGCTCGCGCGACGCGAGCACGTCGCGGTCGCGGTAGTAGCGGTAGCGGCCGTCGAGCTTCTGGTCGTACTCGATGTAGCGCGTCGACTGCTCGAGGTACGCCATGAGGCGACCCCACTCGAGCACCTTGGTGAGGAGGTTCGACGCCTGCTCGCACGCGAGGTGCACACCACCGAGCTGCGCGACGGAGTCGTCGCCGTACTCGAGGAACACGCGGTCGTAGAGCTCTTCGGCGCGACGGAGTCCGACGGTGGCGTCGACGGTGAGATCACCGGTGAGGTCGAGGTCGTTGACGAACTCGTCGAGGAAGAGCCGGCGCAGGCTCTTGTGCGTGCGTGAGTAGCGCGGCGAAGAGCGCGCCCTTCACGACCTCGGGGAGGTTGACGAGCGCGAAGACGGGACGGTCGAGGTTGGTGAAGTACGGACGGAGGACCGCGGCCTCGTCGTCGGTGAAGTTCTCCGAGGGGTACACACCCACAGTCTCGCCTCCATCCCGCCCGACGCCAGCGCGACCGTGGTGGGCTGGCGATGGTATCGGCGCGACCCCCGCGCGGCTGGGAATGTCACCTGCCGTTCACCCGATCGGGTCAGACGACGATCAGGAACGCCTCGTGCACGACGTCGACGGTGACCCGGCTCGCGGCCGGCGCCGGCATCCCGTCCACCTCGAGCCGCAGGCTCCCCTTCGCCACCGTCATCACCACGTGGCGCCCGGTGGTCTGGGTGATGTCGGGGTGCGGGAGGTGGACGCCCTGCGGCAGGCGGGAGCGGACCGCACGCCGTTGCCCGCGGGGCACGGCGTAGACCTGGATCTCGGCCCGACCGTCGCCCGGATGGCCGCGGGGGACGACGTCGTGGCCACGCAGGTACTGCCCGCTCGCCACCACCAGGGTCGTCGCCGGGCCGTCGTGCGCCACCCGGCCGTCGACCTCGACCCGCAGGTCGGCGCCACCGCTGGACCAGCCCAGCCGGTCGGGTGCCGTCCCCACCACGACCATGTTCACCGCGAACAGGTCGCGGCCGTCGGCGGTGACCCGGAGCGCATCGACCGCCAGCTCGAGCACCCCCTCGGCGTCGGGGTCCGGCGAGGCGTGGATGCCGAGCGCCCGGGCCAGGTCGGAGGTCGCGTCGGGCCGGAAGCCCACCCGGGTGCCGGGGTGCGCGCGCACCGACGAGGCCAGCGCGGCGTCGTCGCCCTCGACCTGCCACTCCGCCGGTCCGGTGGCGGGGCGCTCCCAGGGGCGTCCCTTCTCGATCACGCCCACGCTCCTCTACGCACCGGTGACGCTCGAGGCTGCCACCACCCCACGATGGCACGCGTCGGCGGCCTCACGGGCCCGGGCACGGGTCTCGGGGTCGGCGGCCACGTCGCCGACCTGGCGGAGCAGGTCGATGCACTGCTTCACGTTCCGGACGAAGTCGCCGCCGGTCATCTCGTCGTCGTCGAGGACGTCGGCCAGGGAGTCGCCCGCCGTCCAGTCGTAGACGTACGGCGTGAAGCCGGGATCGGGCAGGCGGGTCTCGGGGAGCCCGGCGTCGTCCTCGTTGCCCCGCAGGTCCTGGGCGATGCGCTCGACGGCGCGCGCCCGCTTCGCCACCGTCTTGGTGGGCCAGCGCGCCGGCGGCATGGGGTTCTGGCCGTCCGCCCCGCGCGACTCGTAGGTGAAGCACGACACCACGGCCGCGACCTCGGGCGGTCGGAGCCCGTCGAGCAGTCCGCCGCGCAGGGCCTCGGCGAGGAGCAGGTCGGTCTCGGTGTAGAGGCGGGCGAGCTGCTCGCCGGTGTCGGTGAGCTGCCAGCCGTCGACGTAGCCCCACGCCTCCAGGACGCGCAGCACGCGGTCGAACTGGCGGGCCAGGCTCTCGCTGCGGCCCCGCACCCGCCGCTCGGTGCGCTGCTGGTCTCGTTCGAAGCGCTCGATGGCGCCCGCCGCCCGCAGCTTGTGCTCGCGCTGGGGATCATCGGCCAGCGGGTGCTCCGCCAGCGCGGTCTCGAGCTCGGCGAGCCGGCGCTCGTCGCGGCGGGACCGGCCGCTGTGGTCGTCGCGGAGCTTGGCCTTGCGCAGGCGGTCGGCGGCCTGACGCCGGAAGGTCGGGTTGCGGGGGGCGAAGGGCGTGGGCAGGTCGATGGTGCCGGCGCGCCGGGGTGGGGTCTCGAAGTCCTGCGGGCCCAGGCGCACGACGTCGCGCCCGGGCGTCACGGCCACCAGGCGACTGCCCCCGCCCCGCCGGTGCTCGTGGCTCAGCACCGCCACGCGACCGCCCTTGCGTCGGACCACGACCACGTCTCCCGGTCGGAGAGCCTCCATCGCCTCGGTGATGCGCCGGGCCTCGCCGCGGTTGCGGCGCAGCCCCTCCACCTCGGCACTGAGGGCCCGGTACTCCTGCACCGCCTCGAGGTCGTCGCCGAGGAGGGCGCGTTGGCGTGCCACCTGGTCGCGGGTGCGGTCGAGCTGTCGTTCCAACGCGACGACGTCGCGGTCGGCGTGGAACTGGGCGAACGAGAGGTTGAGGAGGTGATGGGCCTCGAACTTCGTGTAGCGCCGCACGAGGTTGGCGGCCATGTTGTAGGTCGGCCGGAACGACGAGCGGAGGGCGTCGCTGCGCCGCGACGCGAGCGACGCCACCTGGTCGAAGGGCACGAACGGGCTCCAGCACACGATGGCGTAGCCCCGGGCGTCGATCCCGCGTCGCCCGGCGCGCCCGGTGAGCTGCGTGTACTCGCCCGGGGTCAGGAACTCGTGGCGCTCGCCGGTGAACTTGGAGAGCTTCTCGATGACCACCGAGCGCGCCGGCATGTTGATCCCGAGCGCCAACGTCTCGGTCGCGAACACCACCTTCGCCAGCCCGGCGGCGAAGGCCTCCTCCACCGCCTCCTTCATGGGCGGCACCATGCCCGCGTGGTGGGCGGCGAAGCCCGCCTCGAGCCCGGCCAACCACTGGTCGTAGCGCAGGACGTCGAGGTCCTCGTCGGCGAGGCCGGCGGTCTTGGCCTCCGCGATGGCACGGATGCGCTCGCGCTCGCCCGGTTCGGTGAGGCGCAGACCGGCGGCCAGGCACTGCTCGACGGCCTGGTCGCATCCCTTGCGACTGAACACGAAGCAGATCGCGGGGAGCATCCCCTCGCTCGCGAGCAGGTCGGCCGTCTCCACCCGGCTCGGGGTGCGGAGCCGGGTGCGGGGTCGGCCGCGCCACCCCGGGTCGCGGGCGTTGCGGGCGTCGAGGCGCGCGGCCTCGGGGTTGGGCCGGAGCTCGCCGTCGGGGGCGGCGACGAACGTGGGCAGCAGGTGGACGTCGTCGGAGCCCCGCTCCCCCACGAGGTACCGGTGCTCGAGCGTGACCGGACGGTGCTCCTCGATGATCGCGGCGGTGCTCCCGCGCACGGTCTCGATCCAGGCCGCCACCTCTTCCGCGTTCGACACCGTGGCCGAGAGGCACACCAGCGTCACCTCGGGCGGCAGGTGCACGATGACCTCCTCCCACACCGGACCGCGGTAGCGGTCCTGGAGGTAGTGCACCTCGTCGAGCACGACGTAGCGGAGGCCGTCGAGTGCCGGCGACGCCGCGTAGATCATGTTGCGCAGGACCTCGGTGGTCATGACCACGACCGGGGCGTCGCCGTTGATCGCGTTGTCGCCGGTGAGCAGCCCGACGGTCGCGCTGCCGTGCTCGCGCACGAGGTCGCCGTACTTCTGGTTGGAGAGCGCCTTCAGCGGCGTGGTGTAGAACACCTTGCCGCCGTCGGCGCGCGCCTTCGCGATCGCGTACTCGGCGACGAGCGTCTTCCCCGATCCGGTCGGCGCCGCGACGAGCACGCTCCGGCCCTCGTCGAGGGCGTCGAGCGCGAGCGACTGGAAGCGGTCGAGGGGGAACCCGCGTCCGGCTTCGAAGCTGGCCCGCACGACGCCGCCGGTTCCCGGGCCGCTCAGGGCGTCGACGAGGTGGCCGGCGCGGTGGTGGGTGCGACGGTCGTGGCGGCCGGCAACGTGGTGTCGGTGGGCAGCGTGGTCGTCGCGTCGCCGGCGATGGTCGTGGGCGTGGTGACGGGTGTGGTGTCGACGGTCGACGTGTCGCCGGAGTCGCGGTTGGGGCGCAGGAACCACACCAGCGCCACCGTCACCACGATCACCGCCGCCGAGGCGAGGACGGCGATCAGGATCTCGCGGCGATCGCGCGGCGGCTTCCAGTTGCTCCCGCGCTTCGATCCCCTCCGTTGGCTCATGTCGTCCCCGTCATCGCCGTCTCATCGTTTCATGAACCTTCCGATGATGATCGAGCCCTCGTAGAAGATGTACATCGGGATCGCCATCGCGAACAACGAGTACGGGTCCTGGCTCGGGGTGATGATCGCGGCGAACGCCACGATGATGACCGCGGCGTAGCGCCGCCACGCGCGCAGCTGCGCGGTGGTGAGCACGCGGGCGAGGAGCAGGAACACGAGCACGACCGGGAACTCGAACGACAGCCCGAACGCCACGATCATCAGCGAGACGAGCGAGATGTACTTGTCGGCGGTCAGCAGCGGCTTGAGGTCGGAACCACCGATGTTGAGCAGGAACTGCAGCGCCGGCTCGAGGGTCAGCAGGGCGACGATCCCGCCCATGATGAACAGGATGATCGACGAGAGGACGAACGGGATCGCGTACTTCTTCTCCTTGGGGTTCAACCCCGGGGTGATGAAGCGCCAGAGCTGGAACAACCAGATCGGGCTGGCGAGCACGATGCCGCCGTACGTCGCGATCTTGAGCCGGGTCGCGAAGGCGTCGAGCGGACCGGTGAAGATCAGCGCGTTCCGCGAGCCCTTGGTCGCGTTCCGGTAGAAGGTCACCAGGAAGCTGATGATCTCGGGGGCGAGGATGAAGACGATCGTCCCGGTCACGACCACGGCGACGATCGAGATCACCAGGCGGCGACGGAGCTCGCCGAGGTGCTCGAAGACCGTCATCCGGCCGTCGGGGTTCGCCTCCTTCTTGCTCTTGCGCAGCGGCACGGGGCGGATCAGGCGGGAGCGCTGGGCGCGTCCGGCTCAGGGCTCGGAGGCGTGGCATCGACCGTCGGCGTCGCCGCTGCGGGCGGCTCGGGGAAGGTCGGGAGCGTGGGAGGTGCCGAAGGAGTGGGAGGCGTCGGCGTGGGGGGAGGCTCGGGGAACGTGGGCAGCGGATCGCCGACCTGCACCGGCGGCGCGTCGGCGGCGGGCGAACTCCCCGCGTCGTCGGACGGCGGGAGCATCGGCACGGCCTGCTGCTCGACCGAGGGGCTCGCCGAGGGCGAGTCGAACTCGGCCACGACGTCACGCAGCTCGCTCTTGAGGTGCTGCTGCACACGCCGGAACTCACGGAAGCCCTTGCCCACCTGCTTCGCGATTTCGGGCATCTTGTCGGGGCCGAAGACCAGCAACGCGATCACGAGGATCACGAGGATCTCGGCCGGGCCGAGCGAGGGCATCGGGGTTCCTTTCCGCCGGGCTGACCCGACGACAGACTAACCCCGTCGACGCCGAGCACTGACGATCCGCTCCCGACGCCGACGGCGTCGGATCACTCGGACCCTCAGGAACGGTGTTCGTCGCGGTGGGCGTCGGTGGACGTCGGGCGCCCGACCGGCTGGCGGTCGAGGTGCCGTCGCGTCGCACGGGTGTCGGTCTGGACACCGGCCACCTGGCGGGAGATGGCGTCGCGGAACTCGGTGAATTCGCGGACCGACGGTTCGACGTCGTCGCTGTGGCGACGGGTGGCGTACGCCGCGGCGCCCGCTCCCACACCCAGGACCACCACAACCACCCAGACGGCCATCATGAAGGGATGCTACTCGGGGGCGGTGTGCCGGACCAAGGCCACCAGATCGTCGAACCAACCGTCGCCCTCGAGCAGGACGTGCAGGTCGAGGAGGTCGTCCGGCGTCAACGGCGGACCGCCGCGGTGCTCCGCGAGCTCCGCCGGCCACCGCCAGGTCTCCTGGGGGGCTCCGGCCGACACGAGGAGGTCCACGATGCGAGGGCTCGCCTCGCGGTGCACCGTCTCGTCACAGCCGGGGCACCGGAACCGGTACGCGCTCGGCACGTCGTCGTCGTGACACACCCGGACGGTGAGGTCGTCGATGTGCAGTTGCACGTCCCCGCACCCCGGGCACTGGGCTCGAACCGTGGTCATGTCAGGCCCACCTCCCAGATTCTCTGTGGCCCACTTGCGTGCAGGCATCGGCAGTTCCCACCACGCACTTGAGAACGGTCGCCCGAGTGCGACGCGGGTAACAATCAGGGCGTGGCACCACCGATCACCTTCGCCCATCGCGGCGCGAGCGCCGATGCTCCGGAGAACACGTTGGAGGCGTTCCGCCTCGCCCTGGAGCTGGGCGCGCGGGGGCTCGAGTCGGATGCCGCGCCTCAGCGCCGACGGCGAGGTGGTGCTGGTCCACGGCGCCGTCGCCCGCGCCGGCTGGCGGCGCAAGCGGGTCGCGCAGAGCACCGCGGCCGAGTTGGCCGAGCTGGCGGTCCCCCGCCTCGCCGACCTCTACGCCGAGCTCGGGTCCGACTACGAGCTCTCCCTCGACGTGTACGACCCGGCGGCGGGCAAGGTGCTGGTCGAGGTGGCCCGTGCGGCCGGCGCGCTCGATCGGTTGTGGCTGTGCTCGTCGAAGCCGACGTTGCTCGCCAAGCTCGGTGCCCGGGCGCCGGAGGCGCACCTCGTGCACTCGGTGCGGCGTCGCCGGATCGAGATCCCGCTCGAGCGCCATGCCGCCCAGCTGGCCGAGCTCGGCATCGGCGTGGTCAACATGCACCGCTCCGACTGGACCGCCGGACTGGTCGGGCTGTTCCACCGCTTCGAGGTGCAGGCGTTCGGCTGGGACGCCCAGGAGGTCCGCCACCTGCGCGAGCTCCTCGCGATGGACATCGACGCGGTGTACTCCGACCACGTCGCCCGCATGGTGGCCACGGTCGGGGAATTCCACACCTGACCGCTCCGTCGAGCGCTCCGGCGCTCACGGCGAGCGGCGCAGCTACATGAAGCCGATGCGTCCCGGCGGCCAGATGCGGAGGAAGACGCGGCCGACGATGCTCGATTCCTTGATCGGCCCGTTGGCGCGCGCGTCGGAGGAGTTGGTGCGGTTGTCGCCCATCACGAACACCTTGCCCGCGGGCACCGTGCATCCGCCCTTGGGACTGTCGGCGTCGCACACGAGGACCTGCTTGCCGGCCGCGTTCGTGATGTAGGGAAGCGTCGTCGGGATGTCGGTGACGGTGCCCTTGGGCAGGTAGCTCTCGTCGAGGAGGCGACCGTTGATGCACACGCGGTTGGTCTCGCACTGGGTGAGCGTCTCCCCGGGGAGGGCGATCACCCGCTTGACCAGGTCGTCGATGCCGGCGCGGTGCCACTCCACGTTGGGCTCGGCGGCGAACACGACGATGTCGCCGCGGTGGAGGTCGTGCAGGTCGTAGCTCAGCTTGTTGACGAGCACCCGGTCGCCGATCTGCAGCGTCGGCTCCATCGAGGCAGAGGGGATGTAGAAGGCCTGGAAGAGGAACGTCTTGATCACGATCGCGATGACCACCGCGACGACGATCAGGATCCCCCACTCGACGAACGTCCGCGCCGTGCTGCGCTTGCCCTCGCGACGCGAGCGGCCGCGATCACCGGCGGCACCGGTCTGGTCGCCACCGCCGTCGCCCGCACCGCCCGAGCCGTTGCCCGAGCCGTCCCCAGAACCGTGCCCGAGCCGTTGCCCGGAGGAGGCGAAGCATCGGAGGGCGGTTCGACGACGGTGGGCGTCTCGACGTCGTCGGTCACCGCTGATGCTCCATTGCGCCCATCCTCGCAGATCCGACACGCCGAATCGGACGCGGGCGCACGGCTTTCACCCGGACACCGTCATCAGGACGCGCCGTACCGGGCGCGCAGGCGGCGGGCCGCGCTCGCGCCGAGGTCGACCAGGTCGGGGGGCGCCACCACTGTTGCATCGGGACCGAGCGACACGAGCAGGCGCTCGAGCCACGCCGGTTCGCTGACCGCGAGGACGACCTCCCAGGAGCCGTCCTTGCGCCGCGTGGCCGACTCGTGCGGATGGCTCTCCACCACCCACTCCGCCGTCGGCGCGAGCCTCAGGGTGACACGTGGGTCGTCGGCGCCCGGGTGGTACACGAGGTCGCGCACGTCGTCGCCGCGGCTGGCGGGGTCGAAGTGCTCACCGGTCGCACGCACCGCGCGGACGCGATCGACGCGGAACAGCCGCTCCCCGTCGGCGCGGTGGCACCAGCCCGCCACGTACCAGGTGCCGAACGCGTGGAACACGCGCCAGGGGTCGATGACGCGCGTCGTCATCTCGTCGCGCGCGAACGAGTAGTAGTCGATCTCGACCCGCTCGTCGGACGCCGACGCGTCCTGCAGTCGCTCGAGCTGGTCGCTGGCGCCGACGTCGACCGCGAGGCCGCCGGGTGCTCCGAGCGCGTCGTCGAGCCGGGCCAGCGCGGTCGCGAGCGGACCGTCGTCGTCGGAGCCCGGCACCGCGAGCAGCGCGCGGCCGGCGGCGAGCAACGCGAGTCCTTCCGCCGGTGTGAGGCGCAACGGACGTTCGAAGTACTCGGCGAGGCGGATCTCGACGCCGCCGTCGATCACCGAGACGTCGATCAACCGGTCGGCGGTGTACGGCGGGAGTCCGCACATCGGCAGCAGCTCGAGGTCGCGCTCGAGCTCGCGCTCCCCCACCTCGAAGCGCGTGGCGAGCTCTGCGAGCGTGACGCCGGGATGGGCCAGGATCCACGGCACCAGTGCGAGCACGCGCTGCAGCCGCGGACCGACGAGCGGACGGCTCACGACGCGCCCCTGTTCGTGCCCGCGCTCGTGCCCGAGACCGCGTCGAGCCAGGCGACCATGTCGGCGCGCAGCTCGGGCGGCGACAGCACCTCGGCGTGGTCGAGCAGGTCGACGACCCACGACCGGAACGCGGCCCGGTTGACCACCGGCAGGCTCACCACGACCGCGCCGTCGGGCCGGCGCTCCAGCACCACCTCGTCGCCGAGCTGGTCGATCACCCACGCGGCACGCGGGGCGTCGACCAGCACGTGGGCGTCGACCGGCTGGTCCTCGCCGTAGGTCATGGGGTCGGCGCGCACGTAGTCGGCGGGATCGATCCCGGGCGGCGGGACGAATGCGTCCGCGGGCCCGAGGTCGGCCTCGCCGTCGATGCGGTCGACGCGGAACGCGCGGGGCGCGTCACGGTCGTGGTCGTGGCCGACGACGTACCAGTGCCCGAAGCGGAGCACCACGCCGTACGGGTCGAGGTGGCGCACGTCGCCCCGGTACGAGAACGTGACGGTGGCATGGCGGCTCACCGCGTCGAAGAGCACCGCGAGACCGGGGGTCACGTCGAGCTGGGCGAACGGGCTGTCGGCGCCCTCGCCCGCCAGGCCCCCGAGCTTGGCCAGTCCCTCGCGTCCGGCGTCACCCTCGAGGCGCACCGCGGTGACGGCCACGTGCAGCGCCGCGAGCTCGGCCTCGGTCAGCTCGAGCTCCGGGAGGTAGTAGTCGTCGGGGTGGATGCGGTACGCCTGCTCCGAGCCGAAGCCGTCGGCGGTCTCCACCCGGATCGGGATGCCGAGCTCGCGCAAGGTCTCCTTGTCGCGCTCGAACTGGCGCCGACGGGAGCCGAGCTCCTCCGGGTAGCGCGGTTCGACGCGGTCGGAGAGCTCGTCGAGGGTGAGCGGGCGGCGGGTCTCGAGCAGCGTGGCGGTGAGGTTGACCAGGCGCTCGAGCCGGTCAACCACCGCCGTCCTCCGGGTGGGAGGTCTCCGGCTCGGACTCCTCCATCACGCGTGCGGCCGCCAGCGCGCCCGCGGCGGCCGCGGCCTGGAACAGCGCAGGATCGTCGGCAGCAGGACGTCCCATCGACGCGATGCGCAGCCCGTGCTGCGCGAAGAGTGCCAACGCGTCGGGCGCGTCGACGTCGACCAGGTCGTGGCGGACGTCGATGCCGGCCGCGACGAGGTCGTCGCGCAACCGACGGTCGTGCGCGGGGTCGGCGAGGCGCGGCACCGCGACCTGGACCCGATCACGTGCGGCGATGCGCAGCGCGGTCGCACTGTGGTGCGAGAGCCCGACGTGACGGTCGCGTCCGTCGGCGAACGACACGCGCAGGCACACGATGGGCACGCCGCCGAGCCCGCTGGCGGCGTCGAGGAGCGGGCCGACCTCCATCCCGCTGAACCCGAGCCGCGTGTTGGTCCCGACGATCCCCGGTCCCATCACGACGACGGTGGCGTCGGCGTGCGCGACGTGGCGGGCCACCGCGAGGGCGGAGAACGCCGACACCGCCTCGTAGTCGCCGCCGAAGGCGTGGCCGCAGGTGATGGTGGCGTCGATCAGGCCGGCGGCGCGCACCGAGGCGACCAGGTCGGACATCGCGAGCGGGAGACCGGCGCCGTCGGTCATCACGTACGCGAGCCGGGCGTCGGGTGCACCCGCCTTGAACGCGGCCGCCACCGCCGGCAGCTGGCTGTGCAGCGCGGCGACGACGACGGGCATGCCGTCGATGGAGTCGATCTCGGCCAGCGCCTCGAGGTGCTCCTCGGTGCTGCCGACGTCGGCCTGGAGGCTCGTGTACCGGCCTTTGATGATGTGACCGGGACCCGCCTCACTCCACCCGTCGCGCTCCAGGTTCCAGTGCACGACGTGCCACCCGCCGGTGCCGAGCCCGAGCTCGACCGCGGTGGTG
Organism: uncultured Actinomycetes bacterium; assembly: GCA_963755855.1. Taxonomy (GTDB): domain Bacteria; phylum Actinomycetota; class Acidimicrobiia; order IMCC26256; family DASPTH01; genus DASUAS01. The sequence continues at coordinate 92,928 of CAVWLR010000004.1, forward strand.
TTCACCACGACGCGGTCGCCCATCTCGACGGGACCGGTGAGCTGGGTGAGGGCGTACGCGCGCTCGGGGCCCTGGCCGAGGTCGACCTCGACGCGTTGGAGCCCCGGACGCGCCTCGAGCAGCGTCACGACCTCACCGGTGCGGTACGACGGCATCCCGGCAGGCTAGAGAGACGCGATCAACCGCTCGACCCGGTCGTCGCGCGACTTGAACGGGTCCTTGCACAGCACGGTGCGCTGCGCCTGGTCGTTGAGCTTCAGGTGCACCCAGTCGACGGTGTAGTCGCGCTTGCGTTCCTTGGCCCGTTTGATGAAGGCGCCGCGCAGCCGTGCGCGCGTGGTCTGCGGCGGCGTGGTGGTGGCCTCTTCGATGGCGGCGTCGGTGGCGGTGCGCTCGACCGCGTTGCGCCGCTCGAGCAGGTAGTAGAGCGAGCGGGCGCGGGTGACGTCGTGGTACGCGAGGTCGAGCAGCGCGACGCGCGGGTTGGTGAGCTGCAGGTCGTGCTTCTCGCGGTACGCCTCGATCATGTGGTACTTGATGACCCAGTCGATCTCGGTGGAGAGCTTGAGCGGGTCGTTCTCGAGGTGGGTCATCACGTGCTCCCACATCGCGAGTGCCTGCTCTTCGAGCGGCGACAGCCCCCGGCGCTTGGCGAACTGCAACGCGCGCTGCAGGTACTCACCCTGGATCTCCACCGCCGAGAGCTCGCGCCCGTTGGCGAGGCGCACGCGCCGGCGGCACGTGATGTCGTGGCTGATCTCGCGGATGGCGCGGATGGGGTTCTCGAGCGTCAGGTCGCGCCACGGGCGCGAGTCCTCCTCGAGCATGCGGAGCATGATCGACGTCGTCCCGACCTTCAGGAAGGTCGTGTACTCGCTCATGTTGGAGTCGCCGACGATCACGTGGAGACGACGGAAGCGCTCGGCGTCGGCGTGCGGCTCGTCGCGCGTGTTGATGATCGGACGCGACCGCGTGGTCGCGCTCGACACGCCTTCCCAGATGTGCTCGGCGCGCTGGCTCACGCAGTACATCGCGCCGCGCGCCGTCTGCAGCACCTTGCCGGCACCCGCGTAGACCTGACGGGTCACGAGGAACGGGATGAGCACGTCGGTGAACTTGGTGAAGTCGCCCTCGCGCTCGACGAGGTAGTTCTCGTGGCAGCCGTAGGAGTTGCCGGCGGAGTCGGTGTTGTTCTTGAACAGGTAGACCTCGCCCCGGATCCCCTCCTCGCGCAGCCGCTGCTCGGCGCTGCGGACCAGGCCCTCGAGGATGCGCTCCCCCGCCTTGTCGTGGACGACCAGGTCGGCGATCGAGTCGCACTCGGGGGTGGCGTACTCGGGGTGGCTGCCGACGTCGAGGTAGAGACGGGCGCCGTTCTCGAGGAAGACGTTGCTGGAGCGGCCCCAGCTCACCACCCGACGGAACAGGTAGCGGGCGACCTCGTCGGGGCTGAGCCGGCGCTGGCCGCGGAGGGTGCACGTGACGCCGTACTCGTTCTCGAGTCCGAAGATGCGACGCTCCACCGCCGCGAGGCTAGTGCCGGGCCTCGCCCTCGCCGCGCCGGTTCTCGCGGCACGCGCGGGTTGCAGTCGTAGGCTCGGGCCATGGAAGGTCGCGTGCGCATGGCTCCGCTGACCTGGGTCAGCGGCGGATTCCGGGCCGAGGTGCTCGCGGCGCGCCTCCGATCGGAGGGCATCGACGCCCAGCTGCAGGGCGCGCTGTCGAACCCGTACGGCCTCACCGTCGGCGACATGGCGCGGGTCGACGTCTACGTCCCCGAGGACCAGCTCGACGACGCCAAGTACGTGCTCCTCGCCGACGAGGTCGACGCCACGCTCACCGCCCCCACCGACTGGTGGGACGCCGGCACCGACACGAAGCCGCGTCGGCGCCCGTGGATGCTGTGGGTCGCAGGGGCGTTGCTGGTGTCGTCGCTCCTCGGAGCGTTCCTCGGCGTGCTCCGCCACTGGTGACGGCTGCCCGAGCGAGGGTGGCTAGGTGGCCTCGAGGATCGACACCAGCTCGCCGCCCTTGATCCGCCGGAACGCGCGTCGTGCCTTGGCGCGGTCGAGCAACGCGACCTCGAGCTGATCGGCAGTGAGCAGCGTGTCGGGGCCGGCGAGCACCGACGCGCCGAGACGGATCGCCGCCGCCGAGTCCATCTCGGTGGAGAAGCGCGACTCCATCGCCTGCGCGATCTCCTCGGCCTGACCGCCGAGCACCGCGCTGCCCTCTTCGTCCATGACGGTGCCGTCGTAGAGGATGTGGTACAGCTCGTCGTCCTCGGCACGCTCCCCCACCTGCGCCACGAGGATCTCGACCTCGTAGGGCTTCATCTCGTGGGTGAACACCTGACCGAGGGTCTGGCCGTAGGCGTTGGCGAGGGCACGGGCGTTCACGTCCTCGCGCGCGAACGAGTAGCCCTTCATGTCGGCCTGACGCACGCCGGCGACGCGCAGCATCTCGAACTCGTTGTACTTGCCGACGCCCGCGAAGGCGATGCGGTCGTAGATCTCGGAGATCTTGTAGAGCGTGCGGAACGCGTTCTCGGCGACGAGGACGATGCCGTCGCTCACGCTGCACGCGACGAGGCTGCGACCGCGGGCGATGCCCTTCCGCGCGTAGTCGGCGCGGTCCTTCATCATCTGCTCGGGTGGGACGTAGAAGGGCATGCTCACAGCCCGCTCCCTTCTTCGCGGCCGCCGTAGAGCGCTTCGGAGCGCGTGGCGATGGTCGCGTCGTCGACGGCGGCGTACCCGCTGGCGTCGATCACGGCGACCAGCGGGTAGATGCGCCGGATGAGGTCGGGACCGCCGGTGGCGGTGTCCTCGTCGGCGGCGGCGAAGAGGGCCCGGAGGGCGAGGTCGACGGTGTCGTCGCGGCTCATGCCCTCCTCCCACGCGGTCTTGATCCAGTTGCGGGCGTGCACGCCACCGGAGCCGTTGGTCTGGAAGTCGGCCTCTTCGTACTTGCCGCCGGTGACGTCGTAGCTGAAGACCCGGCCGATGTCGCGGGCCTGGTCGTAGCCGGCGAAGAGCGGGACGACGGCGAAGCCCTGCATGGCGGCGGGGAGGTTGCCCCGGACCATCTGGCCGAGCTGGTTGGCCTTGCCCTCGAGGGAGAGGGTCTCGCCCTCGATCTTCTCGTAGTGCTCGAGCTGCACCTGGAACAGCTTCACCATCTCGACCGCCGGTCCCGCGGCGCCCGCGATGGCGACGCCGGAGAAGTCGTCGGCCGGGAACACCTTCTCGATCCGGCGGTTGGCGATCGTGTAGCCGGCGGTCGCCCGGCGGTCGCCGGCCATCACCACGCCCTGGGCGAAGCGGATGGCCAGCACGGTGGTGCCGTGCGTGATCTCGACCGGCACGGTGGCGCTCGCGGCGCCGACGAGGCTGGCGCCAGGCAGATCGTGCGGGGCGACCAGTCGCAGCAGGTCGACGAATGAAGACCCCGGATCGAGCCCGGGGCCGAAGGTCGGAAGTGGTGACTCCATCAGTCGGCGAGCCTATACGGGGCCCTGAAACGGAACGGACGTCAGTAGCGGTCGGCGCGCTGCCACGACCAGGGGCGCCCGTCGGGGTCGTTGACGACGCGCGCGATCAGTCGTGCCCACCAGGCATGGCGGACCGGCACGTGCTCGGGCTGGTGCACGCGTGCGTGGCCGGGCGGTCGTTCTCCGACACGACCGCGTGCATGCCACTCGTCGAGCGCCCTCGCCGCGGTGCGGAAGGCGGCGAACCCGGAATCGGGATCGACCAGGTCGTCGTCACCGGTGGTCGCCGTGCGCCCGAGGTGCTCGCGCCACAGCTCCAGTCGGGTGTCACGGGCGAGGCGCCGCGCGCCGTCGCCGAGTCCGGCGGGGTCGACCGGCTCACGATCGTCGTGGTCGTCGTCGAGGACGGCACACGAGAGCTCGGAGTCGTGGGTCCACGACCGCCGGTTCATGTTGTCCGACCCGACCATCATCCAGGTGTCGTCGACGATGCACACCTTGGCGTGGACGTAGACGGCGGTGCCCTCCTCGTTCTCGAGGTCGCACACCAGGACCCGCTCGCCACCCGCCCGGCGCAGGATGCGCATGGCCCGCTGCCGCTCGATGCGGGCCGCGGGCCCCGAGACGCGGCCGTCCCGATCCGGGAACCGGGGCACGACGACCACCACTCGCAGCTGGGGCTGCGCCGTCAGCGCGTCGGCCAACGCGCGCGCCGCGCTCTGCGACCAGAAGAACTGGTCCTCGATGTACACCAGGCGGCGGGCACGCGGCAGCGCCTTGAGGTACGCCCGGGCGATGCTGCGCTCGCCGTCACGCGCGAACGGGTAGAAGGGGCGCTTGGCCGGATAGGTGCGCAGCACCTGCACCACGTGGGTACCGGTGGGCGCCGGCTCCATTGGTCTCGGTGGCAGTGGATCGGGATGGCGGGGCTGCCGGGTGAACTTCCGGATGACGCGCCGCACCGGGTTGCGGTGGTCGAGCGGGGTCGGGTCCTCCCACCGCTCACGGAACGTGTCGGCCAGCGCGGCCACCGCAGGTCCCTCCACCTGCGCCTGCACGTCGTGCCAGGGCGGGTTCGGGCCGAACGCCTCGTTGAGCGCGACCGCCTGCGGGTCGCCGCGGTGGCGGGCGTCGTCGTGACGACCGTGCGACAGGTCGATCCCGCCGACGAACGCGACGTCGTCGTCGCTGCCGCCGCCCCGGCGGATCACGAACAGCTTCTGGTGGTGGCTCCCTCCCCGTCGGACGCGCTCGTCGAGGAGGATCTCACCGCCCGCCTGGTTGACCAGCCGGGTGAGCGAGAAGTTCGGCTGCTCGGAGAAGTTCAGCTGCGCCGGGTGCGAACGCCACAGGAGGCCGCGCACGTGCACGTCGCGCGCCGCGCAGGCCTCGAGCACGGTGGCCAGCTCGCTCCCGGGGCCCCGGAGGCGTTCGTCCGGCATGCTCTCCCAGTCGGTGAAGTGCACCCAGTCCCCGGCGCGCAGCGAGGCGAGGACGTCGTGGAGACGACCGAAGTAGGTCGCTCCGTCGACGAGGACCTCGACCCGGTTGCCCGCGCTCCATCCGGCCGCGCTCGGGCCCTGGTCGATGCGCGCCCACCCGTTGCCACGCTCGGACGCGGTGAGGAACCAGTCCTCCACTCCCCCCATCCGTGCGATCTACCCGGATGCCCCTACCCGGACACCTCGACCAACGCCCGAGCCCGCTCGCGCACGATCCCGTGCCACTCGACTTCGTCGACCCGAGGAAGGAGATCGGAGCTGACGTACTCGATCGCTCTCAGCAGGAGTCGCGGTTCGTCGTGGAACTGTCCGAGGGCGTTGTTGCACCCCACGCAGAGCAGTCCGCGGACCGCGGCCGTCTCGTGGTCGTGGTCGACGTGCAGCGAGATCTTCCCGGGCTCCTTGCCGCAGATCGCGCACCCGCCACCCTGGAGCGCGAGCCGGTGGTCGTAGTCCGCCTGCGTGATCCCGAACTTGCGTCGAAGGTGACCTTCGCGGCTCTCGGCGGTTCGGCCCTTGCGAGACTCACGTCGAGAGGCAGCGAGGTGGTCCTTGTTGTCCTGCTGCCACTGGCGCACGCCCGCGATCGCTCGTTCTCGGTTTTCGGCGTACCACTGGCGCATCCGCGCGCGGTGGCGCTCCTTGCACTCGGAACCGTGGCCGTCAGCCATGACTTCGCGAGGTGGAACTCGTCGAGCGGCTTGATCTCGGCACACTTCTTGCATCGCTTCACGAAGCGATCGTACGAGTGGGGTGTGACAGTTACGCACCGGTTGGTACGTGAATCACTCCCCCCCTTTCTGGACGTACGACTTGACGAACTCCTCGGCGTTGCTCTCTAGGACGCTGTCGATCTCGTCCAGCAGATCGTCGAGCTCTTCCTTCAGTTCCTCGCCCTGCTTGGCAGGTGCGGCGACCTCGGCGGTCTCCTCGACGCGCTCTTTGGGCGCCGGCTTCTGCTTGCGCTCACGCTCCGGCATCTCTCTCCTCTTATCCCTGCAGCCGCTCGACCAGCTCAGCGGGGGTGCTGACCTCGTCGAACAACGGTTGCACGTGCGCCTTCGTTCCCCTGAGCGGCTCCATCATCGGGATGCGCCGCAATGGATCGGAGCCTACGTCGAGGATCAGGCTGTCCCAGTTGGCCGCCACGACCGCGTCCGGCCACCGGGCCAGGCAGCCGCCGCGGAAGTACGCCCGGGTGCTCTCCGGCGGCACGGTGATTGCCCTCTGCACGTCGGCCTCGTCGAGGATGCGCTCGACCTTGCCCGCCCGCACCAGCTTCTCGTAGAGCGAACGGTCGGGGCGGACGTCGTGGTACTGCAGGTCGAGCAGCGAGAGCTTGGGGTCGGACCACTCGAGGTCGTCACGGCCGATGTACGCCTGGAGCAGCGCCAGCTTGGTGACCCAGTCGAGCCGGCCGTCGAGCAGCATCGGGTCGCGCTCGAGGTCGGTGAGCACGGATTCCCAGTGCGACAGCACCATGCCGCCGACCTCGTCGCCACCGCAGGCGTCGAGACCGGTCTCGTCGGCGTACTTCTGCGCCAGCCGCAGGAACTCCCACTGGAGCTCCACCGCGGTGAGGCGACCGCCGTCGAGCAGCTCGACCGTGGCGCGGCACGTGGGGTCGTGGGAGACGGTGCGCATCGCGTGGACCGGTCCGATGATGGAGAGGTCCTTCTCGATGAAGCCGTCCTCGACCATGGCGAGGACGATCGCGGTGGCGCCGACCTTCAGGAAGGTGGCGATCTCGCACAGGTTGGCGTCGCCCGCGATCACGTGCAGTCGTCGGTAGGACTGCGGATCTGCGTGCGGCTCGTCGCGCGTGTTGACGATCGGGCGCTTCAACGTGGTCTCGAGCCCGACCTCTTCCTCGAAGAAGTCGGCCCGCTGGCTGATCTGGTAGTCGACCGCGGCGGCGCCGTTCTCGGAACCGACCTTGCCCGCTCCGGTGAACACCTGACGGCTCACGAACCACGGGAGCATGTTGCGCACGAGGACGGCGAACGGCACCGAGCGGTCGATCAGGTAGTTCTCGTGCGTGCCGTACGAGTTGCCCTTGCCGTCGGAGTTGTTCTTGTAGACGACGACCTCCTGGCCCGGCTCGACCAGGCGGCGTGCGGCCTGCATCGAGCGGGCGAGGATGCGCTCCCCCGCCTTGTCGGCGCACACCAGCTCGAGCGCGTTCGAGCACTCGGGCGTGGAGTACTCGGGGTGCGCGTGGTCGACGTAGTAGCGGGCGCCGTTGGTGAGCACCGTGTTCACCAGGTGCGTCTCGATCTCCGGCGGCATCGCGCCCTCGCGGGCGAAGCCACGGGCGTCGTTGCCGGGCGACTCGTCCTCGAAGTCCCAGCCCACCTTGTGGTGCTCGACGTAGCCGTTGATCAGCACCGACGACGCCAGCACCGGATTGGGATCGGCCGCGCCGCGAAGGACGACGCCGTACTCCGTCTCGATCCCGCACACCTTCGGGATGGCCACGACGTCAGCCTACTGGCGACCCGGTCCGCCACAGTTCCACGACGCCGCTCCCTCGACGCCGCTCCACTCGACGCCGCTCCATCGACGGCGGCCACAGTCGTCGTCGGTACGATCCGCCGGTGCAGTCCTCGGTGGGCCGCTTCACCGGTCACTTCACGGATCCCAACCGGGTCAACCTGCGCAAGGCGGCGCGCGCCTGCCTCGTGGTCCCGGGCGTGTTCGCGGTCTTCGTCGTGGCCGGCAACTCGGCGGCCGCGCTCTTCGCCGCGTTCGGATCCTTCGCCGCCCTGGTCTTCTCCGACTTCGGTGGACCGCTCCCCCGCCGCTTCCGGGCCTACGTGCTGCTCGCCGTGGTCGGCGCGTTGCTCGACGCGCTGGGGACGGCAGCCGCCGACACCGTGGTCGTCGCGATGGTCGTCACGCTGGTCGTCGTGTTCGTGGTGTCGTTCTCGGGCGCCCTCGGCGGCTACTTCGCCGCCGGCGGCACCGCCGCGACGCTCGCGTTCGTCCTGGCGGTCATGACCCCGGGAGTCGAGGCGAACCTCTGGTCGCGCCAGCTCGGCTGGCTGGTCGGTGTGCTCGTCGCCGGTGTCGCCGCCTGTTGCCTCTGGCCGGTGCACCAACGCGACCGCGTGCGCGTCGCCGCCGCGCAGGTCCTGCGGGAGGCGGCCGCCGCGCTCGCGCGGCCCGCGGCGACGCGCGACCTCGGGCCGCTGCGCGACGCGGACGCCATCCTCGTGACCCGGGTCGGGATCGTCTACCGGCCCGCCGGGAGCATCACCCGGGAGCGCGCCCTCGTCGCGATGGTGATCGCGGCGCGGCGGCTGGTCGTGCTGCTCCAGCGGGTCACCGACGCCGAGACGTCGCCCGCGGCCGATCCCACCCCGGAGTACGCCGCGCTCTCGGCGTGCATCTCGGACTCGCTCCGGGCCAGCGCCGCGGTCGTCACGACCGAGACCCCGAGCGACACGGGGGTGTCCCCCATCGTCCAGGCGCGTGAGGACCACACGCGCGCGCTCGAACGATGGGCGAGTGAGGTCATCCCCACCGGCGGCGCCGCACGCGTCGTCGACGGCTTCACCGCCACGTTCCCGCTCCGGCGCCTCTCACTCGCGGCGATGCAGATCGCGGAGGACGCCGACATCGCCACGCGCGACCGGGTGCGTTCGCGCGCCGACGGCGACGCCGCGATCACCGGTGCCCGCGAGGTCCTGCGCGCGCACTGCAACCTGCGCTCGGTGCGGTTCCGCAACGCGACGCGGCGGCGCTCGGTCTCGCGCTGGCGGTGCTCGTGGCGAAGACCACCTCGGTCGAGCACGCGTTCTGGGTGGTGCTGGCGGCGCTGTCGGTGCTGCGCTCGAACGCGCTCGGCACCGGTGCGACGGCACTGCAGGCCATCGCAGGCGCGTTCGTCGGCTTCTGCCTGGCGGCCGCGTTGATGGAGACGATGGGTGGCGACGACACCTGGTTGTGGATCGCGCTGCCGATCGTCGTGTTCCTCGCGGCGTACACGCCCGGTGCGGTGAACTACGTCGTCGGGCAGGCCGGGTTCACGGTGTTCGTGGTGGTGCTCTTCAACATCTTCGTGCCGGAAGGTTGGCGGACGGGCCTGGTCCGGGTGCAGGACATCGCCATCGGTGCCGGCATCAGCGTCGCCGTCGGTGCGCTGCTCTGGCCGCGCGGCGCACGTGGGGTCGCCCGACGGGCCTTCGCCGAGCTCCTGCGCGCGGGCGCTGCGCACCTGTCGGTCGCGCTCGGGGTCGCGCTCCGCGGCACCGGCGCCGACCTGGTGGCCCCCGCGGCACGGGTGGCCGACGCCCGCGCCCGTGCCGTCGCGGCACTGGAGGACCTCGCGCTGGAGCACGGTGGCGGGCAGGTCGATCGCGAGGGGTGGGGTTCGCTGCTCGTGGAGGGCCTGGTGTTCGAGCTCGCGGCCGACGGCGTCGTGCGGGCTCGACCGGGAGCTGCCGCCGGGGGGTGCACCGATGCGACGGCGACGCTCGCCACCACCGGCGACGACGTCGTCCGGTCGGTCGACCGGGAGGCCGACGACCTGGTGAGATCAGGGATCCGGGTGCTCGGACAGGTCGTCCCCGAGGCCCATCCGGTACCCGAGGCGCTCACCCGGTGCCTCGGGGCGCATCCCCCCGACCAGCTGGCGGGCACGCTCGGTCTCGTGTGGGTGCACGAGTGGCTGTCGCTGGTTGCCGACCACCCTGGGTGACCTCCTCCTCACCCGAACGTCGGGAATGCGCCGATGCACACCGGCGCCGGACCCCGGTGGCGGTGTCGGCTCCGGACCCTGCCGCGCCTGGCGCAACGGGCGCGACCGGTTTCGACCCGCTTGGACCAGCCGTTTCCCGCTCGCTACGCTGCGTGGGCAAGAAGCGGGAACTCGGAGCGATGACCCCCGGCCGCATGCGGTCACCATCACCAACGGCGGGGGCGAGCAGTGGTGAGACCGGCCAGTTCCGTCGACGGACCCTGGGCACACGTCCAGACGACGGAGGACCTCGGATGCCGGTGGACGACGTGGAGGGCGGCGAGCGCACATCGCGCGGCCTCTCGCGACGTCAGATGATCAAGGCCAGCGCGGCCGCCGGGGCGGCCGCCTGGACCGCCCCGGTGATCGTGGACTCCCTCTCGAGCCCGGCGGCGGCAGCCTCGTTCCCGCCCTGCCCCGATGTCGGCCACCACTACGTGGTGCTCCACTCGCCCACCGCCGGGGGCGGGCTCCAGGAACGGCCCGGCACCAGCTGGAACGACAGCTACTCGGCGCCCTCGCTGTACGGCGGCGGCACCTGCCCGGTCGGCACGCCCGGCGGCACGTGCGCGCCGACGGCCGGCAACCGGGTCAGCGCCCTCGCCATCCGGCTCACCACGACCAACCAGAACATCAGCCACAACGTGAACGTCCAGCAGACGGGCAGCGTCAGCCTCACCCTCGACCCCACGTCGTGCTGCACCATCACCCGGGTCGTGGCCCAGGTCCACCGCTTCGGCAGTCCCACCGGCAACTCGTCGTCGGGCGACTGCCCGCCCGACTACTGCCAGGTCGCCGGGGCCAGCACCTACCTGCCCGCGTCGGGACTCGGGACCAAGAACGTGATGCTCAACCCGAGCCGCACGGGCAACCTCTGCAGCGGCAACCAGGGCATCCACTGGGGTTCCCCGAACGACGTGTCCTCGTGCAACACGACCGGTGGAAACGGCTACACCGTGGGCCAGCCCTTCGGATACCTGCTCATCGAGGTCGACTGCGTCCAACCCCACTAGCGCCCCACCCTCGAGAGGAGCGGCGTGGTCGTGAACGACGACGGTCGACGGCCGCTCGCGGATCTCGTGCTCGAGCACGCGGTGGGCATCCGCACGATCGCGGTGGAGGGCACGCTGCTCGTCGACGAGCAGGGTCAACGGGTGATGCCCCTCAACCCGACGGGCGCGGTGCTCTGGGACTGCATCGACGGCGAGTCCCCGCTCGGGGAGATCGGTGCCGATCTCGCCGACGCCTACGGGCTGCCGGTGGAGGCGGTGATGGCCGACGTCGAGCCGCTCGTGTCCCGCCTGCTCGAGCTGCGCATCCTGACCGCGGCCGGCCGCGAAGCCGTCGGCCCGGATCTGCGCCTCGCGGATCCGTGCTGCTCGATGGGGACGTTCGAGGTCCGCCACGGCCAGGGCGAGCACGTCCACGAACTGGTCCACGCCGGTGTGTGGCTGGAGGAGTCGGCCGACGTCTGCCGCGACGAGCGCTACCTCCTCGGCCCCCAGGGTGAGGTGGTGGCGCGCCTGTGCGCGGGCGACGGCACGGAGCGCCTGGTCGGGATCCGCACCAACGACCTCGACGCCGCGCGCGTCGTGCGGGAACGGCTCGGACCGCTGCTCGCCGACGACGAGCCGTTCGGGTTCCCCAACGTCTCGATCCTCTTCGGCGACCGGCGCGGGCGCGTGCGCGACGTGAACATCGTGATCCGACGGGGGGTGCGCGTCCACCACTCGTTCTCGCGCGACGACAGCATCGACGCCGGGCTGGCGCTGCTCGCCACGTTCGCCGATCCGCCCGACGGTCTCGTCCCCGTGCAAGGCCGCGCGGTCGAGCGCGACGGATCGGTGGTGCTCGTCCACGAGGACTTCGCCGAGGCGCTCGACGCCCAGCGCCACCGGTGGGAGCAGCGGGGCCACACGCTCTCGCCGACGTCACCCGTGTGGGTCGACCCGGTCGCCGGCGTGGCCCGGCTCGCACGCGGTGGCCCGATCGGCGCGCCCGAGCGGGAGTCGGTACCGATCTCCCACCTGATCGTGGCCGGCGCAGCTCCCGCCGCACCGGGATCCCTCAGCGCGTTCGACCTCGCTCGGCTCACGCCGCTGGTCAGCGGCGGCCCGCGACCGTTGCGGACGAGCGAGGTGGCGGCCATGGCCGAGCTCGCCACCCGCGTGCCGGTGGTGTGGGTGCGCGCGGTCGACCAGCGTGAGCTCGTCGACGCGTTCGCGCAGCTCTGACCCGCCGACCCGGGAGCCGGCGAGGTCGTCGCTGACGGTCTAGAGGTACTGGCCGGTCTGGACCCGTTCGATCTGGCGACCGCCGCCCACCTCGTCGCCCTCGGCCAGGATCGTGCGCACGTAGACGATGCGCTCGCCCTTCTTGCCCGAGATCTTCGCCCAGTCGTCGGGGTTGGTGGTGTTGGGCAGGTCCTCGTGCTCGCGGAACTCCTGGCGGATGGAGTCGAGCAGGTCCTGGGTGTTGATGCCCTTCTCGCCCGACTCGATCTGGCGCTTGATCGAGAGCTTCTTCGCGCGACGCACGATGTTCTCGATCATGGCGCCCGAGGAGAAGTCCTTGAAGTAGAGGATCTCCTTGTCGCCGTTCTGGTACGTGACCTCGAGGAAGCGGTTGGTGTCGTCGATGGCGTACATGCGCTCCACGGCGGCGACGATCATCCCCTCGACGGCCTTGTCGGGCCCGCCGAAGCGGCCCGTCTCCTCGTCGGCGATCGGCAGCGTCGACGTGAGGTACTGCCGGAAGATCTTGGTCGCGCTCTCCTCGTCGGGACGCTCGATCTTGATCTTCACGTCGAGACGGCCGGGGCGGAGGATCGCGGGGTCGATGAGGTCCTCGCGGTTCGAGGCGCCGATCACGATGACGTTCTTCAGGCTCTCGACGCCGTCGATCTCGGCGAGGAGCTGCGGCACGATCGTGCTCTCGATGTCGGAGGAGATGCCGGTGCCGCGCGTGCGGAACAGGGAGTCCATCTCGTCGAAGAACACGATGACCGGGTAGCCCTCCTCCGACTTCTCCCTCGCACGCTGGAAGATGAGGCGGATCTGGCGCTCGGTCTCCCCCACGTACTTGTTGAGGAGCTCGGGGCCCTTGATGTTGAGGAAGAACGACCGGGCGGTCTTGTCGCCGGTGCGCTCGCTGACGCGCTGCGCGAGCGAGTTGGCGACCGCCTTGGCGATCAGCGTCTTGCCGCACCCGGGCGGGCCGTACAGCAGGATGCCCTTGGGCGGCTGCAGCTCGTGCTCGTGGAACATGTCCGCGTAGAGGTACGGCAGCTCCACCGCGTCCTTGATCTTCTCGATCTGGTCGTCGAGGCCGCCGACGTCGTCGTAGGTGACGTCGGGGACCTCCTCGAGCACCAGCTCCTCGACCTCGGGGCGTGGGATGCGCTCGACGAGCAGGCCGGAGCGTCCGTCCATGAGGAGGTGGTCGCCGGCGCGCAGCTTCTCGTCCATCAGCGACGCCGCCAGCTCGCAGACCCGCTCCTCGTCGGCGCGTCCGACGATCAGGGCGCGGTCCTTGCTCTCGAGGATCTCCTTGAGGATCACGACCTCACCCGAGATCTCGGCGGCGCGGGCGAGCACCACGTTGAGCGACTCGTTGAGGGCGACCTCCTGGCCGCGCACGATCGACTCGACGTCGACCTCGGGGTGCACCGAGACCCGCATCTTGCGGCCGGCGGTGAAGATGTCGACGGTGCCGTCGTCGTTGGCACCGAGGAAGGTGCCGTAGGCGGAGGGCGGCATCGTGAGCTTCTCGACCTCCTCGCGCAGCGCGGCGATGTGCTCGCGCGCTTCGCGGAGGGTGGCGGAGAGCCGCTCGTTCTGGGAGACGGCCTGCTGCAGCTGGCCCTTCGTCTCGAGGATCTTCTCCTCGAGCGTGCGGACCCGCTTGGGCGCATCCTGGAGGCGCCGTCGGAGGACGACCACCTCTTCCTCGAGGCCCTTGAGCTGGCCCTGGAGGTCGTCGACCTGCCGCTCGTACTCGGCCAGTCGCCGGTCGGACTCGGAAGCCATGCGCTCACCTCCTGGGGAGTCGGAGATTGCCTGGCGTCGGACACTACACCGGTGTCATCCCGGCACTCGGGCACATTCGATGACCGGTCCGTGACCGGAGCGTGAACAGCGCCACGGCCTGGAAGTCGCCCGTGATTTCTCTCGTCTTGGCTTGAGAAATCACTGCGCCGCGTCTAGTCTGGGATGAGTTTCGTCCCCCAACGCAAAGGACTCGAGGCGACGATGAAGGTCTGGATCGATCAGGACCTCTGCACCGGTGACGGTCTCTGTGAGGAGATCGCGCCGTCGGTGTTCACTCTTCTGGACGACGGCCTCGCCTACGTGAAGGAAGGCGACAAGGTCTTCAGCGACCCGGGCGGCGCCGACGGCCTGGCCAACGTGCCCGGCGGCATGGAAGAGGCCACCATCGAGTCCGCCGAGGAGTGCCCCGGCGAGTGCATCTTCATCGAGGTCGACTAGTCCCGACCAGGGCTGCCGCCCACCGACACCGACGTTCCTCCTGAGCGACCCGGGCTGGTGCCCGGGTCGTCCTCTGTCCCCGGGCCTAGTCGGCGAGGCAGTCGCCGGTGGCAACCGAGGTCGTCGCCCCGGCTGCGAGCACCGGCGCCAGGACGGGGTCGAGCTCGGTCCGGGTGAGCGCGTACGCGGTGGAGTCGCGGCTGATGTCGTAGGCGAACATCACGCCCATCACCCGCCCGTCGGCGTCGACGACGGGTCCGCCCGAGTCGCCCGGCGCGGTGACCGCGGCGAGCACGAACACCTCCCGCTCGGTCGGCGTGGTGTGGGTGATGTCGGTGCCGCGGGCGACGATCTGCTCCGCGATCCGCACCGGTGCCTGGCGCAGCGGTCCGCCCCCCGGGTGGCCGAACAGCGCGCCCCGGTCGTCGATGTGGCCCTGCCCGAACTGGAGCGCCGGGAGCCCGAGCCCGGGCACCCGCAGCACCGCGAGGTCGCGGTCGGGGTCGAACGCGACCACGGTGGCGTCGAGCCGTCGGCCGTCGCTGGTGGTGACGCGCGTGTCGCGCTCCCCCGCGACGACGTGCGCGTTCGTGACCACGTAGTTCGGCCCGGCGACGAAGCCGGTGCCCTCCTGGATGCGGTCACAGGCCTGGCCCTCGACCAGCAACGTCGACCGGGTCACCCGCGTCGCGGCCTCGGCGGGGATGCCGTCGGCGGGCGGCGTCCCCGCGTCGGGTGAGGAGAGCGTGTCGAAGACCTCGGGGAAGGTCTGGTCGCCGACCAGCCGTCCGAGCGTCTCCGACTCCGACGGCGGTGCCGGCGCGACGCGGTCGATGAGGCGGGCCACGGCGCTGTCGCGCACCGCCCGTGCCGTCCAGCCCGGCGAGTTCGCCAACGCCGGGATGAGCAACCACATCAGCACGAGCACGCCGACGACGCCGAGCGCACCGCCGGCGATCCGGTCGCCCTGGCGGAGCGCGCCCGCGCTCCGACCGACGCGCGCCGACAGGGAGCTGCCGATCGCGGCACCGACGGCCTGGGCCACCGCCGCCACCACGATGACGAACGCGAGCGACGCGAGCAGGCGCGTGCGCGGCGGCGAGCCGCGGAGCGCGTCGGCGACGTCGGGCACGAACAGCACGCCCACGACGAGGCCGATCCCGAGCCCGACCCACGACGTCGCGCGACGCACGAAGCCCATGCGGAACCCGACCCACCCGGCGCCGGCGGCGACCGCGAGGACGACCAGGTCGAGGAAGTTCACAGCGTGGTCCGGGCCGTGGTCAGGCCAGGGTCAGGTGGTGGCCGCGAGCAGCCGGGCGTGGGTGAGGAACCCGGTGTGCGCCACCATCCGGTGGTCGGGCCGCACCGACTGACCGTCGACGTGCCAGGTGCGCTGCAGGACCTCGAGCGTCTCGATCATGCCGAACGGCGAACCCGCGAGCTCCTCGCGCAGACGCGACACCTGACCGATGGTCGGGAGGTACGCCAGCATGATCCCTCCCGGATGGAGCGCCTGCTCCGCGTGCTTCACCACGCGCCAGGGCTCCGGGAGGTCGAGCAGGATGCGATCGACGTCTTCCATGCCGATGCCGTCGTAGATGTCGCGCACCTCGATGTCGAGCGGCACGTCGGGACCCATGAACCCCTCGACGTTGCTCCGGGCGCGCTTGGCGAAGTCGTCGCGGATCTCGTAGCCGGTGACGTGCCCGTGCTCGCCGACCGCACGCAGCAGTGCGAGCGTGAGCGCCCCGGACCCCACGCCCGACTCCAGCACCCGCGCGCCGGGGAACACGTCGGCGAGGATCATGATCGGCCCGAGGTCCTTCGGGTAGATCACCTGCGCGCCGCGCGGCATCTCGAGCACGTACTCGGCCAACGTCGGTCGCACCGCGGTGAGGCGGGCGTTGCGCGTGGTGCGCACCGTCACGCCGTCGGCCTGGCCGATGACGTCGGCGTGTGCGAGCACCCCGGCGTGGGTGTGGAACTCCCCGCCCTCGGCGAGGGTGATCAGGTGACGACGGCGCTTGGCGTCGACGAGGAGCGCGCGGTCGCCTGCGGTGAAGGCACGCGACATCAGCTCCGCACCTCGACGGGAATCGAGATCGCGCCGACCTGCGAGCGGAGGCGGCAGAACGCGCACACGGCACCGGGAGTGGGGGCGCCGCACACGGTGCACTCCCCCAGGTCGTCGCGCTCCTGTTCGGCGGTGTCGGCGAAGCGCTCGTGACCGCGCTCCAGGAACCCGAAGAGGAACGCGGCCTTCGAGCCGGGCGAGCGGTCTTCGAGCGCGTTGAGCACCTCCTTGTACCCGAGGTGCCGGTTGCCCGCCGCCATCGGGCACTCCTCGACCTGGTAGTCGATGCCCTGCAGCACGCAGTAGGCCGCCATCTCCCGCTCCCCCATGCGCACGAGCGGCTTCACCTTGCGCACGAACCCGGGCGCGGCGGGCAGCACCGGGTGCTGACGACCGAGGTATCCGGTCTCCCAGCGGAGCACGTTGCCGAGGAGGACCGCGGCTTCGTCGTCGAGGTTGTGGCCCGTGGCCACGACGTCGTAGCCGCGCTCGATGGCGGTGGAGTTGAAGAGGTGACGCTTCGACAGGCCGCACGAACCGCACGGTGACCGGCGGGTCGCCGCGGCCGCTTCGGGGATGGTGTAGCCCTCGTCGGCGGCGAGGTCGATCTCGATCAGCGGGCGCCCGAGCCGTGCCGCGAACTCACGGGTGCGCACGCCGGACTCGTCGGAGTAGTCGCCGATCCCGAGCCCCAGGTAGAGGCCGTCGGCCTCGTAGCCGAGACGCACGAGGATGTCCCAGAGCGCGAGCGAGTCCTTGCCGCCCGACACCGCGACCAGCACCCGCTCTCCCGGTTCGAGCATGCGGTGGGAGTGGATCGCCTTGCGCACCTGCTCGTCGCAGTGGTGGACGAAGTGCTCCTTGCAGAACGCAGCGTTGTGCCGGCGCACGTCGATGACGGCCGGCCCCTTGCAGACGCGGCACTTCATCGCGCACCACCGGCGACGATGGACCACTCCGCGGAGCCTCTGCCGACGATGGTCGGTTCCGCTGCGCCTCCGCCCACGATGGTCGGCTCCGCTGCGCCTCCGCTGATGACGGGACGGATCTCGACCGAGGCGTCGTCGGCGAGCTTGGCGTCGTGGGTGACCAACTCGTCGCCCACGATCACCAGGACGGTCTCGGGGCTCACCTCGAGGCGGCGGAGCAGCGCGAGCACGGTGATCGGACCGTCGACCTCGACCTCGCGCTTGGGGTTGCGGAGCAGCACCTTCACCTGCGGAAGGCTACCGGGCTACTTCGCGCGGAGGATCTCGCGGATCTGGATCGATTCGCCGGGACGCAGCTTGATCGAGAGCACCTCTTCCTTGCGGCCGAGGTACTTGTGGAACAGGCGCAGGCCCGTCGCGCCGGCGGCGACGTAGAACCAGGCGCGGTTCCCGCTGTGCATCCCCTTGCGGAGCGCGGTGGAACCGACCTGCGCGGTGATGCGCGACGTGAAGTCCTTGCGGATGACGCGCGCGGCCGAGGCGGCCGCACCGACCGCGATGAATGCGTCGCTCCGTCGCGCAGCCATGGCTCGCGGTCAGACCCGTCGCACTTCGACGATGGTGCTCTTCTTGCGGCCGCGGCGGCGGCCGAGCAGGAACGCGATGACCACCACGCCGACAGCGGCGACGACGAGGCCGGTCTTGGCCGCGTCCTCGGCGACCTCGGTGGTGTCGTCGGCGACCCCCCGGATCTCGGCCAGCTTGGCCTCGAGGTCGCCGCGGGTGACCGGCTTGGTCTGGTCGACGGGCATCTAGCCGTACTCCTTCTCGGCTCGGCGGGCGGTGCGGGCGACCCACACCAGGCCGGCGCCGAACAGCAGGGCGACGAACATGATCAGGTAGGGCACCCACGACCAGTCGCCGCTGAAGGTGTCGCCGGTCTCGTCCTGGAGGGCGCGCAGCCCCGACAACCCGAGGAACACCACGCCGAAGCCGAGGAGCAGCGAGCCGAGCACGCCGAACCCGATGTAGCGACCGAGCTGCTGCAGCGGGACGAGCGTCTGCTCGCGGAAGTAGCGGACGACGAGGTCACGCAGCTCCGTGACCAGCTGGGGCAGCGGGGGCGCCTTCTTCGGTGCCGACTTCGCCGATGGCGACGACGCGGGCGGCGCGGTCGAAGCGGACGAGGCCGCGGGCGGGGTGGGGACGGCCGGGGTGGGACCGGACGAGGCGGGCGTCGAGGACGGCGGCGTGGGTTCCATCGCGATCGGAACCCTACTGCGGAGCGGGCACGAGGACGTCGATCGCCGGTGACTCGGGATAGCGCCCGATGATGTCGCCGATGCCCTCGCGGATCGCCTCGCCCTGGGTCTCGCCGAAGTTGCCGTTGTCGAGGAACGCGAACTGGATCCGTCGTCCGAGGTCGAAGACGCCGGTGAGACCGGTCACACCGTCGAGCGACCCGGTCTTGCCCCGGAAATTGCCCTCGAGCGGCGTTCCGAGGAAGTCGCCGATCAGCGTGCCGTTGCGCCCGGCGACCGGGAGGCCGTCGTAGAGGGTGGCGAACTCCGGACGCTGCGCCAGGGTGAGCGCGGCGACGAGGTCGGCACAGGTGACCCGGTTGCCGCGATCGAGCCCGGAGCCGTCTTTGAGCGCGCCGTCGGCGAGCGTGATCCCGAGCTCCTTGAGCTTGGCGGTCGTCGCGGCCACCCCCGCCGCCGTGGTGCCCTGCTTCGACGTCCGCACGCCGAGCTCCTTGGTGAGCAGCTCGGCGGTGAGGTTGTCGCTCTCGGCAAGCATCGAGTGCACGATGTCACGGAGCGGAGGAGACGACACCGCGGCGATCTCGGTGGTGCTGCCCGGGGCGGTGCCGGTGCTCGGCGCTCCCACCTGCACGCCGCGCGCCTGCAGCAGGTCGGTGAGCTGGTCGGCGGCGTTCCGAGTGGGGTCGTCGACCGGCACCTTGCGCGCCGGCGACCACGTGGCGAACCCGTCGTTGACGGTCAGCGCGCTCATCGGCCCGATCTCGCCGTCGGTGCGGTACGTGTCCTTCCACGTCGGCAGGTAGCGCTGCTCGTCGTAGCGAGAGTCGTCGCCGACCACCCCGCCGGGGATCGACTTCACGCCCTTGGCGACGATCGCGTCGGCCAACGCCTCGAGGCTGGTGGTCACGTCGCCCTTGCTCTTCGGCTGCGACTGGAGGAACGCGGCGTAGTCGCCGGTGGCCAGGACCGGGTCACCGCCGCCGACCAGCCACACCCGGTCGACGGTCCCGTCGTTCACCGCTCCCGACGAGACCACCCGGGTCTGGAAGGTGCTGTCGGGGCCGAGCACCGCGAGGGCGGCGGCGGCGACGAGGAGCTTCTGCGTGGACGCGCCGATGAGCGGTGTGTCGGCGCCGTGGGTGGCGAGCGTGTGGTTGCCGGCGTTCACGACGAAGCACGTGCCGTCGCCGGGTGCGGCGGCGTCGAGCGCCGACTGCAGATGCTGCGCGCCGACCGCCTCCACCACCGGCTCGGGGACGCGCCGCACCGACCACAACGGTGTGGTGAGCGCGCTCGCAGTCGTCGCCGAGGCGTCGCCGGAGCTGCCACCGGCGAGTGCCACGACGAGCGCGATCGCAGCGGCGACGAGGAGCACGCCGGCGACCAGTGCGCGTCCGCGCATCAGACGCCGTCCATCGGACACCGTCCGTCAACGCCGCGCATCAGACAGATGTCTCGCGTCCGGTCCAGAACTCGTCGCGCAGCACGCGCTTGAGCAACTTGCCCGAATCGGTGCGCGGCAACTCGTCGCGCAGCTCGTATTCGCGCGGGCGCTTGTAGCCGCCGACGCGCGCGTCGACGAACTCGCGCAGCTCGTCGAGATCGAGGGTGACGCCCGGCTTCGCCTGCACGACCGCGTGCACCCGTTCGCCCCACTCGTCGTCAGGGACGCCGAACACCGCGGCATCGAGGATCGCGGGGTGCTCGTGGATGACCGCCTCGATCTCCGCGGGGTAGATGTTGACGCCGCCGGAGATGATCATGTCCTTCTTGCGGTCGCAGATGTAGAGGTAGCCCTCGTCGTCGAGGTACGCGACGTCGCCGACGCTCTTCCACTCCGCGCCGTGCTCGGTGAGGCGTTCGTCGGTGTGGTAGTAGCCGTCCATCTGGAGCGACGATCGGATGAACAGCTCCCCCGCCTCACCAGTGGGCGCGTCGGTGCCGTCGTCGAGCACGATGCGCACGTCGATGGCGCCGTAGGTCTTGCCGCACGAGCCCGGCTTGCGCAGCTGGTCCTCGGGCGGCAGCACGGTGACGACGCCGAGCTCGGTGGAGCCGTAGACCTCGTAGAGGAAGCCGTCGCCCAGCTTGCCGATGAACTCCTGCTTGAGCGAGTACGGCACCGGCGCGGCGTTCGCGATGAGCGTGCGCATCGACGACAGGTCGGCGCGCTCGAGCTCACCCGGCGGCAGGGTGACGATGCGCTTGAGCTGCGTGGGCGCGGTGAACGTGTCGGTGACGCGGTGCTCCTTGACCAGCCGCAACCACGCGGTGGCGTCGAACTTGCGGAGCACGACGATGGTGCCGCCCAGCGCGTGCGCGAACAACGCGAACGACAACGGACCGGAGTGGTACAGCGGGCCGGTGGTGAGGTGGACGGAGGGGCCGTCGAGGAGGTGGACCGCCTGCATGAGCGCGGCCACGGCCCCCGCGTCGGTCCCGGTGCGCATCGCGCCCTTGGGCTTCCCCGTGGTGCCCGACGTGTAGATCATCGTGGACCCGGCGGCGCCACCACCGAGCTCGGTGGGCTCCGGCACCGGCGTGGTGGGTTGCGTGGCGACGACGTCGTCCCAGTGCGCGCAGCCGGCCGGCGCGTCGCCGCCGTAGACGAGGACGGCGCGGAGGTTCGGGAGCTGGTCGCGCACGGAGGCGACGAGCGGGGCCTGCTCGGCGTCGACGACCACGAGCGTGGCGCCGGAGTTGTCGATGACGTACTGCATCTCCGCTGCGTTGAAGCGGTAGGACACCGGCACGGAGGTCAGCCCGACCTTGCGGCTGGCGTGGAAGACGGTGATGACCTCGAGCGAGTTGGGACCGCACCACGCGATGCGGTCACCGCGCTCGGCGCCGAGCGCGAACAGCGCGTGGGCGAGGCGGTTGGCCTCGGCCTCGAGCTCGGCGAAGGAGGTGGCCGACGGCCGGCCGCCGCCCGCGGCGTCGACGATGACGGCTGCGTGGTCGCCCTGCGACTCGGCGTGTTGCGTCAAGAGGTCCATGAGCGGGTCGGTAGCCTAACGCCCATGTCTCCACCGCTCCCGGCGCGCGGGGTCGCGCCCGAGCTGTCGGTGGTGATGCCCGCCTACAACGAGGCCGACTTCCTCGACCAGACCCTGAAGGTGCTGGTCAGTGCGCTGCGCGAGCGCGACCTGGCGCTTCGAGCTGATCGTCGTCGAGAACGGTTCGACCGACTCGACCCTCGCCGACGCGCGTGCGTACGCGGCCGACGACGACGCCATCGTGGTGCTCACGCGACCGGTCGCCGACTACGGCGAGGCGATGCGCGCAGGGATCCTCGCCGCGCGAGGCGACGTGATCGTGGTGTTCGACGTCGACTACTTCGATCCGACCTTCGTCGACGAGGTGCTCCCCCGTCTCACCGAGCCGGACGGTCCCGCGATCGTCGTCGGTTCGAAGCGGGCGCCCGGCACCCACGACACGCGGCCCTGGCCGCGTCGTGCCATCACCGCCGGGTTCTCGACCGTGCTGCGGATGGGCTTCGGCCTCGAGGTCTCGGACACGCACGGGATGAAGGGCATGCGGCGCGCCGCGGTGGAGCCGATCGTCCTCCGGTGCAAGAACGGCACCGACCTCTTCGACACCGAGCTCGTGCTGCGCGCCGGGCGAGCGGGCCTGCCCGTGGCCGAGGTGCCGGTCACGGTCGAGGAGCGTCGGCCCGCCGCGCACGCCGATCGCCGGACGGATCGTGCGGACGATGCTCGGGCTCGTGCGACTGCGGATCCAGCTCTGGCGCGAGCCGTAGGCTCGCACGGTGACCGCCCCGCGCTTCGTCGCTGCGCTCTCGGAGCATCCGGTGGCGTCGCACGCGGTGGGCGAGATCGCCGGTGAGGTGCTCGAGGCCTTCGCCGGTGAGGAACCCGATCTCCTGTTCCTCTTCGTGTCACCGCACTTCGTCGGCGCGATGGACGACCTCACCTTCGCGCTGGGCAACCTGCTCGAGCCGCGCGTGATGCTCGGCGCGACCATGGTCGGCGTCGTCGGCGGTGCGCGCGAGGTCGAGGACGCGCCCGCGGTGGCGGTGTTCGCGGCCTCGTGTCCCGACGCGGCGCTCACGCCGGTCGCGCTCGACGTCGAGCGGACGCCCGACGGTGCTGCCGTCACCGGATGGCCCGACCTCGACCACGATCCGTCGACGCTGCTGCTCCTCGCGGATCCCTTCAGCTTCCCCGTCGACGGCTTCCTCGCCCGCCTGCGTGACGACCGCCCCGCGCTCCAGGTGATCGGCGGCGCGGCGTCGGCCGCTCGTGGGCCAGGTGGCAATCGGCTCGTGCTCGACGGGCGCGTCACCACCTCGGGTGCCGTCGGCGTGTTCGTCGACGGGCTCCCGGTGCGCACCGTCGTGTCGCAGGGCTGTCGCCCGGTGGGTGCGCCGTACGTCATCACCCGCGGGGAGGGCAACCGCATCTTCGAGCTGGCCGGGCGTTCGGGGATCGACCGGGTGCAGGACACCGCGGGCGACGCCAACGAGGAGGACCGCGCCCTCATGCGCAGCGGCCTGCACCTCGGGATCGTCGTCGACGAGCACCGCGCCGAGTTCGAGCGCGGCGACTTCCTCGTGCGCAACGTGCTCGGCGGTGATCCGGAGACCGGTGCGATCGTGGTGGGCGACGACATCGAGGTCGGCCAGACGGTGCAGTTCCACGTGCGCGACGCCGCCGCGGCCGACGAGGACCTGCGCGAGATGCTCGCGGGTGAGGACGCCTCGGCCGCGTTGCTGTTCACGTGCAACGGCCGCGGCA
Source organism: uncultured Actinomycetes bacterium (assembly GCA_963755855.1). Taxonomy (GTDB): domain Bacteria; phylum Actinomycetota; class Acidimicrobiia; order IMCC26256; family DASPTH01; genus DASUAS01. The sequence goes on from CAVWLR010000004.1 coordinate 116,179, forward strand.
TCCGGTTCTTCGGCGAGCCCGACCACGACGCCGCCGTGATCGACCAACTGCTCGGCCCGCTCCCGGTCGCGGGCGCGTTCTGCGCCGGTGAGATCGGACCCGTCAGCGGGCGCAGCTTCCTGCACGGCTTCACCGCCAGCCTCGCGTTGTTCTGAGGCGTTCCGCGCACCCGTCGTACCTCCCGAGCGGTCCGTCACAGCCCGTAGGCTGGGCCGTCGAGCGGATCGGGGGCACCCCGGGCACCGCGTTCGACCTGTGAGCGGACTGCGAAGGGGCGCAATGGCAACCACCGACATCGACGTGCGCGATCTCGAACAGCGCGGGATCGACGTGATCCGCGGCTTGTCGATGGACGCCGTGCAACGCGCCAATTCGGGACACCCGGGCACGCCCATGGCGCTGGCGCCGCTCGCGCACGTGCTGTTCACGCGGATCATGAAGTACGACGCGAGCGCGCCGGAGTGGCCCGACCGCGACCGGTTCGTCCTGTCGAACGGCCACGCGTCGATGCTCCTCTACTCGCTCCTCTACCTCACCGGCTACGGCCTCACCCTCGACGACCTCCGCGACTTCCGGCAGTGGGGCTCCAAGACCGCGGGTCACCCCGAGTACACCCACGTGCCCGGCATCGAGGTCACGACCGGTCCGCTCGGCCAGGGCTTCGGCAACGGCGTCGGCATCGGACTCGCCGAAGCCAACCTCCGCGCCCGCTTCGGCGAGGAGGTCGTCGACCACCACACCTTCGTGTTCTGCGGTGACGGCGACCTCGAGGAGGGCGTCAGCCACGAGGCGGCGTCGATCGCCGGCCACCTCGGGCTCGGCCGACTGATCTACGTCTACGACGACAACCACATCACGATCGACGGGCCCACCGAGCTGTCGTACACCGACAACGTCCCCGAGCGGTTCGAGGCGTACGGCTGGCACGTGGTGCAGCTCGGCGAGGTGGCGAACGACCTCGACGCACTCGAGGCCGGGATCCGGGAGGCCATGGCGGAGACGGCCCGGCCCAGCCTGATCGTCCTGCGCAGCCACATCGGGTACCCGTCGCCGAAGTACACCGACACCGCCAAGGCCCACGGCGAGGCGCTGGGTGACGAAGAGGTCGCAGCGGTCAAGGCGATCCTCGGCTTGCCGAACGAAGACTTCTACTCCCCCGACGACGTCGTCGAGTTCTACCGAGCGGCCGGTGCGCGTGGACGTGTCGCACGTGAGGAGTGGGAGCAGCGCCGCGCTGCGTTCGCCGCGTCCGAGCCGGAGATGGCCGCCCAGCTCGACGCGTGTCATGCGAGTCGCGGGCTGCCCGGCTGGGAAGCCGCCCTGCCGGAGTGGAAGGAAGGCGAAGAGATCGCCACCCGGGCCGCGTGCGGCAAGGTCGTCAACGCCGTGATCGACGTCGTGCCCGGCCTGGTGGTGGGCTCGGCCGACCTCACCGGCAACACCGGCATGGCGCTCGACGACACGCCGGCGATCGCCACCCACGAGTTCGGTGGTCGCGGCGTGCACTACGGCATCCGCGAGCACGGCATGGGCGCGGTGATGAACGGCATGGCCGTGAGCTCGCTCGTGCCCGCCGGCGGCACGTTCTTCGTGTTCAGCGACTACATGCGCGGTGCCGTCCGTCTGGCCGCACTCTCCCAGTACAAGTCCCTCTTCGTGTGGACCCACGACTCGGTGGGCCTCGGCGAGGACGGACCGACCCACCAGCCGATCGAGCAGCTCGCCGCCATGCGCGCGATGCCGGGCCTGCGGGTGCTCCGTCCCGCCGACGCCAACGAGGTGAGTCAGGCGTGGCGCGTCCACGTCGACGGCACCGGCCCCACCGCGCTGATCCTCACCCGGCAGAAGCTCCCGGTGCTCGGGGCGACCGCCGACCGCGCCCCCGAAGGCGTGCCGCGCGGCGCGTACACGCTCGTCGACGAGGAGTCGGACGCCCTCGACCTCGTGCTGCTCGGCACCGGTTCCGAGGTGTCGCTGTGCGTCGCCGCCCTCGACCTGCTCGACGGCCTGTCGGTGCGGGTCGTGTCGATGCCCTCGTGGGACCTGTTCGCCGCCCAGTCGGACGAGTACCGGGAGCAGGTGCTGCCCACCGACGTGCCCACGCTGTCGGTCGAGGCTGCGACCACCTTCGGGTGGGAGCGCTACTCGGACGACGCGATCGGGATCGACCACTTCGGTGCGTCGGCGCCCGGGCCCGTCGCCATGGAGAAGTTCGGGTTCACGCCCGAGCACGTCGCCGCGCGCGCCCGCGCGCTGGTCGAGAACGGAGCTGTGTGATGACCGAGAGTGCGATCGCCCGACTGAACGACTTCGGGCAGAGCCCCTGGTACGACAACCTCGCCCGACCGCTGCTCACCGGCGGCGGCCTGGCGAAGCTGGTGGAGGTCGACGGCATCCGGGGCGTCACGTCCAACCCCACGATCCTCGACAAGGCCATCGGTGCCGGTGAGGGCTACGACGACGCGCTGGCGAAGTGCGCGAAGGAAGGCCTCTCGATCGAGGACACGTACTGGGAGGTCGTCATCGACGACATCCGGTCCGCCACCGACATCCTGCGTCCGGTGTTCGACGCGCAGGGCGGTGGCGACGGCTTCGTGTCGCTCGAGGTCGCACCGACGCTCGCCCACGACACCCAGGCCACCATCGAGCTGGCCCGCTCGTTGCACGACCGCGTCGACCGGCCCAACCTGATGATCAAGATCCCGGCGACGATCGAGGGCATCCCCGCGATCGAGGAATCGATCGCGAACGGGATCTCGGTCAACGTCACGCTCATCTTCTCGCTCGACCGCCACGACAAGGTGATCGAGGCGTACCTGCAGGGCCTCGAGCGCTTCGTCGCCGGTGGCGGCGATCCCTCGACGATCGCGTCGGTGGCGTCGTTCTTCGTGAGCCGGGTCGACACCGAGACCGACCGCCGCCTGCCCGACGACAGCCCGCTGCGCGGCAAGGCCGCAGTGGCGAACGCCAAGCTCGCGTACGCGCTCTTCCGGGAGCGCTTCTCCGGCCCGCGATGGGACGCGCTGGCGGCGAAGGGTGCGCGGCTGCAGCGGCCGCTCTGGGCGTCGACGTCGACCAAGAACGAGGCGTACTCCCCCACGCTCTACGTCGACGAGCTCATCGGTCCCGACACGGTGAACACGCTCGCCCCCGCGTCGATCGAGGCGCTGCAGAAGGGCGAGGGCGACCAGCGGGCGGACACCGTCGCGCAGGACGTCGAGGGTGCGCGCCAGGTCATGAAGGACCTCGCCGCCGCGGGCGTCGACATCGACGACGTGACCGACACGTTGGAGCGCGAGGGCGTCGACTCCTTCGCGGCGTCGTTCACCGACGCCTTCGGCACCATCGAGAAGCGCCGCGCCGAGGTCACGAGCTAGAGGGTGGTCCGTCGGTCGCGCGACGACCGGTCGTTCACGCGCGCGGTCCTCGGCGCGCCGGTCGTGCCGCCGGGTGCCGTCACGCGCGGCGTGCTGCGCGTCCGGCGCGGGCTCGAGCGCGTCCGGCGCGGAGCGGTGCCGGGATCGCTCCGTGTCCTCGACGGCCTGTTCGGCCTGTTCGACAACCGCGTGCTCGGGCTCCTGTGCGAGCTCGACGTTCCGGAGCACCTCGCGTCACGGCGCACTGCGGCGGAGCTCGCCGTCTCCACCGGCGCGCCACTTGATGCGATGGAGCGTCTCATGCGGTTCAGCGCCGCCCGCGGCTTCGTCGGCGTCGACCGCACGGGCCGCTACCGCGCCAACGCGGTCACGGTGATGCTCCGGCGGGACCAGCCCGGGTCGTGGCGCGGCTGGGTGGAATTCGCGTCGAGCGACTGGTTCTGGGCCGCGTGGCGGCGGGCCGATGCGCCGTTCGCGTCACCGCCCTCCAGCGGCATGGTCGCAGCACTCGGCACGGAGTTCTTCGATCACCTCGAGACGGGTCCACCCGCGGCAGGTGCGGCGTTCCATGCGGCGATGGAGGCAGGCGCGACCATGCAGGCGGTGGCGCTGAGCCACGGTCTCGACTGGGAGGGCGTCCGCCGGGTGTGCGACGTCGGCGGCGGCACCGGCGCTGCGCTCGCGACGCTCACCCGGCTGCGGCCCGACCTCGAACCCTTGTTGTTCGACCGACCGGAGGTGGTGGCGGCGGCACCGGTCGACCTCCCGTCGATCGGCGGCGACTTCTTCGTGTCGGTCCCCGAGGGCTGCGACCGCTATCTCCTGCTGGCGGTCGTGCACGACTGGGACGACGTCGATGCCGTCCGGCTGCTGCGATGCGTGCGCGACGCGCTGCCGGCGCACGGTGCTGCGGTCGTGGTGGAGAACGTGCTGCCCGAGCGTCCGCGTGACGAGTTCGTGGTCGCCAGCGATCTCCTGATGCTCGTCCTCGGACCCGGTCGTGAGCGCACCCGGGCCCAGTTCGAGCGCGTGTTCTCCGAGGCCGGGCTGGCGCTGGACGACCACGTGGTGCTCCCGACCGGGTTCAGCGCGTTCGTCCTCGTCCCCGATCGCTGAGCGCCGCGGCCGCGCGCAGGTGGTCGGCCAGCTCACTCGGGGGCACGCGCGCGTTCAGGCCGCTGGTGCTCGGCATCACGTACGCGGGACGACCGCCGATGCCGTCGGGCTGCTCGCCGGCCACGGCCCGACGGTCGACCGCAGCGCGCCATCCGGCCAGGCCGACGAAGCACACCGCTCCCGGTTGCAGCCACTCGACCAGGCGCTCGACGCGTGCGAGCCCGGCCCGGTACTCGTCGCGGGTGAGCTCGTCGGCGCGGGGTGTGGCGCGCTTGACCAGGTCGGTCATCCCGATCCCGGCCGTCGAGCGCGGCGCGGGTGTCGCGGTCGACGGTCACCAGGCCGGCGGCGATGGCGGCGGCCCAGAACCGGTTGCCGCCGCGTGCGAAGCCGACGCCGACGTCGGCCGAGTACACCGACGGGTTGAGCCCGCACACGAGGAGGCGCATGCCGGGTCCGACGGTGTCGGGCAGCGTGCGGGCGCGGCGGACGCGCGCCTCGACCCAGAACGGGTTGTCGTCGTCGACCGCGCACGACTCGATCCCGAAGCCCGCGCCGACGAGCACGTCGGCCAGCGCGTCGCGATCCCACGCCGCGAACCACCGCCCGGGAAAGTCGTCGTCGGCGAGCTCGCCGCTCTCCTCCCCCGCGTGCATCACCAGGTGCGCGGGGGCGTCGACCGCGAGCGCGCCGTGCAGGTCGGCGAGTGCGAGCGGCAGGCGCGCCGGTCGCACGTGGAGGTAGCTCGCGCGTGCCCAGCCGCCCCCGAGCGCGCCGCGCCGGAACGGGAGCGCCTCGAGGTCGGCCTGGACCGGCCACGCGTCGGGCGCGGCCTCCCGTGCCAGGCGCACCATCGCGTGCGCCGCATCGAGGGCGATCGCGGGCCGGGGCAGGGACGGCAGGTGCAGGCCCGCACCGCATCCGAGATCGGCGACCGGGGCACCGGGCACCACTGCGGCCCCGAGCGATCGGACGGCGTCGAGGAACCGCGGCCGACGGGCGTCGCGCCACTCCTCGGCGCGTGCTTCGTAGACCTGCACGGTGTCGCGTTCCACGGGCTCATCATGGTCGTCGGCGAGCAGCGGGGAGCGATGCTCGCGATGTCCCTAACATGACCCCTCGTGCACGGAGAGGTCCGGATCGTCGACGACGTGGCGAGCGCGTTCGCCGACGCGGTGGTCGCGGCCGCACCGGCGTCGATCGCCCTCTCGGGTGGCGGTACCGCGAAGGACGCGTACGCCGCGCTGGCCGAGCGCTCGCTCGACTGGTCGGGGATCGACGTGTGGTTCGGCGACGAGCGCTTCGTGCCCGTCGACGACCCCGATTCGAACGAGGGCATGGCCCGCACCGTCCTCCTCGATCGCGCCGGGCCGCGTGCGATCCACTCGATGGCCGGCGCGGGAGGCACGGTCGAGGGCGCTGCGCTCGCCTACGACGCACTCGTGGCCGCGGCGCCCCCGATCGACGTCGTGCACCTCGGCCTCGGGCCCGACGGCCACACCGCCTCGTTGTTCCCGGGCTCGGCGGCGCTGGCGGTGACCGACCGGCTCGTGGTCGCCAACGGCGACGCACTGCACCCACATCCCCGGCTCACGTTCACCTACCCGGCGCTGGCGCGCGCGCCTCGTCGTCTTCACCGTGGCGGGCGAGGACAAGCGCGACGCCTTCACCCGCATCGCCGCCGGCGACGACCTGCCCGCCGCGCACGTCACCGCCGAGCACGTGCTCTGGCTCGTCGACCCCGCCGCCCACGGCTGACCCGAGAGGAACGACGATGGAGGTCTGGGAGCTGATCGCCCGCGAGAGCATCCGCGACTGCATCGCCCGCTACAACGCCAACGGCGACAGCGGACGGATCGACCAGATGGTCGAGGTGTTCGCCCCCGACGGGATCATGGAGACCGGGAGCGGCCGCTACGAGGGCCGCGACGCCATCCATGCGTTCATGTCGTCGGTGGCCGAGCGGGGTCGGCCCGCGGTCGACGACAACGAGGAGTCGGTGGTCCTCACGCCGACGCAGGAGTGGTTGGCGCGCGGTCGCGTGCCGTTCATCCGCCACTTCACCTCCACCACGCAGATCGACGTGCTCAGCGAGACGCAGGCGAAGGCGCGCTCCTACTACCTCTTCCTCACCGTGCACGGCCTCGACCACTGGGGTCGGTACCTCGACGAGTTCGCACCGATCGACGGCACGTGGTTGATCACCCACCGGCGCGAGATGACCGACGCCGCGTTCGCCGGCGGCTGGGGTGCCGGCGCGGGGGGCGGCGACGCCGTCGCACACGTCACCCGGCCCCTGTCATTCTGATGGGGTCGTCGTTCTGAGAGGTAGCCTCCGGAACATGGCCGCGACCGTCGACTCGATCGTCGACCCGCCCGTCGACGTCACCGCACTGCTCGACACACCGCTCGCCGAGCTGATGGCTGCGGCCGCAGCGCGACGGGACGCCGCGCACGGGGTACGCATCACCTTCTCGCCCAAGGTGTTCATCCCGCTCACGATGCTGTGCCGCGACAAGTGCGGCTACTGCACGTTCGCCAAGCCGCCCGCGCACGTCATGTCGCCCTACCTCGAGCTCGAGGAGGTGCTCGCCATCGCCCGGCGCGGTGCCGAGCTGGGCTGCCACGAGGCCCTGTTCACGCTCGGCGAGGCGCCCGAGGAGCGCTATCCCGACGCCGCCGCATGGCTGGCGGCGCGTGGCTACACGTCCACCGTCGACTACGTCGTCGGCCGCCGCGGCCGCGGTCCTCGCGGAGACCGGTCTCCTCCCCCACGCCAACGCCGGTGCGCTGAGCGAGGAAGAGCTCACCCGCCTGCGGGCGGTGTCGCCGTCGCAGGGGATGATGATCGAGACCCTGGCCGACCGCCTGGGTGAGCCGGGTGGGCCCCACGCCGGCGCCCCCGACAAGACCGCCGCTCGTCGACTGGCCACGCTCGACGCCGCGGGACGGGCTCGGGTGCCGTTCACGACGGGCATCCTCGTGGGCATCGGCGAGACCCGCCAGGAGCGGCTCGACGCCCTGCTCGCCATCCAGGCCTCCCACGCCCGCCACGGCCACGTGCAGGAGGTGATCGTCCAGAACTTCCTGCCCAAGACGGGCACGTCGATGTGGCGTTCCCCCGCGTGCCCGCCCGACGAGTTCCTGTGGAGCATCGCCGTCGCGCGCCTGGTGCTCGACCCGTCGATCCACCTGCAGGCGCCGCCCAACCTCTCCGACCCCGACGACCTCGCGGCGCTGGTGGCGGCCGGGATCGACGACTGGGGTGGCGTCTCACCGGTCACGCCCGACCACGTCAACCCCGAACGGCCCTGGCCCGGGCTCGACCTCCTGCGCGAGGCCACCGAGGCCACCGGGCACACGCTTGCGCCCCGCCTGACCGTCTACCCCGAGTACGTGCGCGACGGCGACCGGTGGTTGCACGACGACGTGCGCTTCGCGGTGCGGTGCGCCTCCGACCTGGAAGGCCTCGCGCGCGACGACGCGTGGGCCGCCGGGGGTGACGTCGCCCCGCCGACGCTGATCCCTGCGCCACTCCCGCCCGGCTGGACGGCACGGTCCCGCACGCCCGTCGGCGAGGTGCTCGACGGCGTGCTCGCAGGTGAAGAGGTGGGCGTCGAAGAGATCGTCACGCTGCTCGCGGCGCGCGGTCCCGACTTCCTCGACGTCGCCGCCGTCGCCGACCAGCTGCGCATCGACGCCGTGGGTGACCCGGTCACGTTCGTCCGCAACCGCAACATCAACTACACGAACGTGTGCACCTTCAAGTGCAAGTTCTGTGCGTTCTCGAAGGGTCCGCTCTCGCTGAACCTGCGGGGCGCCCCTTACCTCCTCGAGATGGAGGAGATGCAGCGCCGGGTGCTCGAGGCGGTCGACTGCGGTGCCACCGAGGTGTGCCTCCAGGGCGGCATCCACCCGAACTTCGACGGCAACTACTACCTCGACGTGGCGCGCGCCGTGAAGGCGGTCGCGCCGCAGATCCACGTGCACGGGTTCACCGCGCTCGAGGTCACCGAGGGAGCACGCCGGCTCGACATGCCGCTCCGCGACTACCTGGTGCAGGCGAAGGAGGCCGGGCTGGCGACGCTGCCCGGCACCGCGGCCGAGATCCTCGACGACGAGGTCCGGGCCATCATCTGCCCCGACAAGATCGACACCGAGGAGTGGCTCGACGCCCACCGCACCGCGCACTCGGTCGGGCTCCGCTCCAACGTCACCATCATGTTCGGCAGCGTCGAACGGCCCGAGCACGTGGCGCGGCACCTCGTGCGGACGCGGGCGGTGCAGAAGGAGACCGGCGGCTTCACCGAATTCGTGCCGCTGCCGTTCGTGCACATGGCCACGCCGATCTTCCTGCAGAAGAAGTCCCGCAAGGGCCCGACCCTGCGCGAGGCCCTCCTCATGCACTCGGTCGGGCGCATCGCGTACCGCGGGTGGATCGACAACGTGCAGGTCTCGTGGGTGAAGACCGGCGTGCGCGGCGCCCGCCAGGCGCTCCAGGCCGGGTGCAACGACCTGGGCGGCACGCTCATGGACGAGAACATCTCGCGTGCGGCGGGAGCCAGCCACGGCCAGGAGCTCGACGAGTCGGAGCTGCAGGCGATCGTCGAGCCGCTCGGGCGACCGCTCGAGCAGCGCACGACGCTCTACGGCCGCACGCAGACCGAAGGCCGTCGGCTCCGGCCGCCGCCCGAGGCCATCGAGGCCGACCGGGTCGCCGCGGCGGCGACCGCGCTCTCGACGAGTGCGCCGGTGACGTTCGGTGGCGTCAAGCGGAGCGCATCGTGAGGCCAGCGGAGCGCATCGTGAGGCCAGCGGAGCGCATCGTGAGGGTGGAGCCGTGACCGACCGTCTCGACGTCGTCGCCATCGGCAACGCGCTGGTCGACGTCCTCAGCCACGAGAGCCACGAGTTCCTCGCCGCCCACGAGCTCACGCCCGGCGCGATGGAGCTCATCGACACCGAGCGTGCCAAGCACCTCTACGCGGCCATGGGTCCGGCCGTGGAGATCTCGGGCGGTTCCGCCGCCAACACGCTGGTGGGCGTCACGTCCCTGGGGGGTACGGCGGGGTTCATCGGCCGGGTGGCCGACGACGATCTCGGCACCGTCTTCGGCCACGACATCCGCGCCGCCGGCGTCGAGTTCCTGGCCAAGCCCGCGGTCGACGGCGAGCCCAGCGGCCGGTGCCTCATCATGGTCACGCCCGACGCCCAGCGCACGATGAACACCTACCTCGGCGCCTCGGCCCAGCTCGGCCCCACCGACGTCGACACCGATCTGATCGCACGCGCGCAGGTGCTGTACCTCGAGGGCTACCTCTGGGACGAGCCCGAGGCGAAGGATGCGTACCGCCTGGCGGCCCGCACCGCCCACGACGCCGGCAACCGCGTCGCGTTCACCCTCTCCGACTCCTTCTGCGTCGATCGCCACCGCGCCGAGTTCCTCGAGCTGGTGGAGTCCGAGGTCGACGTGCTGTTCGCCAACGAAGCCGAGATCACGTCGCTGTTCGAGGTCGACGACTTCGACGACGCGTTGCAGCGCGTGGCGCACAGCTGCGAGATCGCCGCGCTCACGCGCAGCGAGCTGGGTGCGGTGATCGTGGCGCGCGACGAGGTGCACGTGGTCGACGCCACGCACGTGCGCGAGGTGGTCGACACCACGGGTGCCGGCGACCAGTTCGCGGCCGGGTTCCTCTACGGGCTCACGCACGGGTACGACCTCGGCACCGCCGCCCGCCTCGGCGCGCTGGCGGCGGGTGAGGTGATCGGTCACCTCGGTGCCCGCCCGGCGACCTCGCTGGCCGACCTCGCCGGACCCCTGCTCGATCGTTGACGCCCTGACGTGAAGCTCCCTCGGTACCGCACCGGCGACGACGGCCTCGACGCCGAGGTCGCGGCGCTGGTCGAGCAGGTGAGCGACCCCGCCGACGCCGACCTCGTGTTCGAGCTGGTGACGTCGGCACTGCGCCTCGCCCGTGACGGCGCCGATCGCGGTGACCTCAAGATCGCCAACGCGGCGCTGAAGGAGATGCGCCACGCGTTCCACGTGTTCGCGCCCTACCGCGCCGCCCGCAAGGTCGCGATCTTCGGATCGGCGCGCACGAAGCCGGAGGACCCGCTCTACGTCCAGACCCGAGAGCTCGCCGCGGCGATGGCGGCGCTCGACTGGATGGTCGTGACCGGCGCCGGCCCCGGGATCATGGAGGCGGGCATCGAGGGCGCGGGCGCCGACAACGCGTTCGGCGTGAGCATCCTCCTGCCGTTCGAGACCACGACGAGCCAGTTCCTCGTCGACGACCCGAAGCTCATCAACTTCCGCTACTTCTTCACCCGCAAGCTGGAGTTCATCAAGGAGTCCGACGCGTTCGTGCTCCTGCCCGGCGGGTACGGCACCCTCGACGAGGCCTTCGAGCTGCTCACGCTCCTGCAGACGGGCAAGGCGCAGCCCGCGCCGGTGATCATGCTCGACGTCCCCGGGGGCACCTACTGGGAGCACTGGGGCTCGTTCGTCGCGCGCGAGCTCGAGGGTCACGGCTACGTGTCGCTCGAGGACGACCACCTCTTCCTCGTCACCGACGACGTCGACACCGCGGTCGACGAGGTCCTCGGCTTCTACGCCAACTACCACTCGCAGCGCTTCGTCCGCGGCCGCCTCGTGCTGCGCCTCCAGCGGGCGCCGTCGGCCGACCAGCTCCGGGCGCTCAATGCCGAGTTCGCCGACATCGTGGTGCGCGGCGAGATGGAGCTGATCGACGCCACCCCCGACGAGATCGCCGACGACGACCACGTCGACCTCGCGCGGGTCGCGTTCCGCTTCGACCGCCACGGCTGGTCGCGGCTGCGCATGCTCATCGACCGGCTGAACGACCGGCCCGATCCGTGAGCGGCCGATGAGTCAGGTGACGTACGACTTCAGTGGCCGGGTGGCACTCGTCACCGGCGCCGGTGCGGGCATCGGCCGGGCGTCGGCGCTGGCCTTTGCACGGGCCGGAGCGATGGTCGTCGTCGCCGACGTCGACCAGGTGTCGGGACGCGAGACGGTGGAGCTGGCGGGCCCGGACGCGCGCTTCGTGCACGTCGACGTGGCGTCGAGCGACTCGGTGCGCAAGATGGTGGCGGCCGCGATCGTGCACTTCGGTCGGCTCGACTACGCGCACAACAACGCCGGGGTGGCGGCGGCGCAACACGACGTCGCCGATCTCCCCGAGGACGAGTGGGAGCGCGTCACGGGCGTCATGTTCCGTGGCGTGTACCTCTGCATGAAGTACGAGCTGCCCCACCTGCTCGAGACCGGTGGTGCGATCGTGAACACCGCGTCCGGCGCGGGGCTGGTGGGCTACCCGGGCCAGTCGCCGTACGTGTCCTCGAAGCACGGCGTGCTCGGGCTGACCAAGAGCGCGGCCCTGGAGTACGGCAAGCAGGGCGTGCGCGTGAACGCGGTCTGCCCGGGCACCGTGCTCACCCCGATGGTCGAAGCGGCCACGGAGCTCCCCGGCCTCGAGGAGCAGCTGGTGGCGCTGCACCCCATCGGCCGCATCGGCACGCCCGAGGAGATCGCCAACGCAGTGCTGTGGCTGTGCTCCGACGACGCCTCGTTCGTCCTCGGCCACGCCCTCGCCGTCGACGGCGGCTACGTCATCCCCTGAGCGGTCGGGCGCGTCAGTCGTACTCGGTCGAGCCGCCGAGGGCGACGATCGCCTTCTCGATGGCGCGGCGGGCCTGGAGCACCTTCTTCTCCTCGGCCAGCGCGTCGGCGTCGCCGTCTTCCGCGGCCGCGCGCAGGCGCTCGTAGGCGAGATCGCGCAGGTCGGCCTCGACCGACCGCAGTCGTTCGACGATGGGTTCGGCGTCACGCATCCGGTGTCTCCGGGAGATCGGGGGTGAGATCGGGGATGGGATCGGGAGTGGGATCGCTGGCGGGAGGAGCGGTCGCGTCGGCGACGAGTGCGTCGGCGAGCAGCTCGGCGGGGTGGCGGACCGTGAGCCCCGCCGCCGCGAGGTGCATCGCGCAGCCGGGGTTCGCAGAGACGACGACGAGCGGTGCGTCCGCGTCACGGTGGGCGGCGCGGAGTGCGGCCACCTTGCGGTCGCGGATGAGGCCCGCGAGCTCGGGCTCGCGCACCGAGTACGCGCCGCCGGCTCCGCAGCACAGGCCGTCGTCGGCGGTCTCCTCGAGGCGGTAGGCGGGGGCGAGCACCGTCCGCACCGCACCGTGGGCCTTCTGCACGTGACGGAGGTGGCACGGGTCCTGCACCACCACCGGGTCGCCGGTGTCGTGCAGCGCCGGCACACCGTTCGCCGCCACCCATTCCGAGAAGTCGACGACCCGGGCCGCGAAGGCGTGCGCTGCCGGTGTGCCGACGAGCCGTCCGTAGTCCTTCATCGCCGCGCCGCACCCGGCACTGTCGACGACGACGGCGGCGTCGCCCGGCATCGACGCCATCACGCGCTTGGCGAGCTTGCGGGCGGCGCCGATCCGTCCGGCGTGCGCGTGCAGCGCGCCACAGCAGTCACCGCCGCGGCCCGGGAGGCCGACTCGCGTCTCGTCGGCGCGCATCACCCGCAGCGCCGCCCGGTGCACGTCTCGTTGCCAGGCGTCCATGACGCAGCCGGGGAAGAGGTACGCGTCGACCGGACCCGGATCGGGCTCGAGCGGGGTGCGCAGCGACTGGGCCGAGAGCCGCGGCAGGCCGAAGCGCTTCGGGACGAGACGCAGGCGTTGCGCGACGAGGAGCACGCGGGTGAGCGCGAGCAGGAGTGCGTGGCGTGGGAGCACGATCGACAGCGCGACCCACTCGCCGAGCCGGCGGGTGGAGCGCTCGACCTCGCCGACCGGCGAGCCGCCGCCGTGCGGCGGGTGGTCGACCAGCGCCTGGTTGGTGCCCTCGACGAGGTGACCGAACGGAACCGTCGACGGGCATGCGGCCTCGCAGCCGAGGCACTGCACGCACGTCTCGATCGTGTCGCGGAACGCGTCGTCGAGGGGTGCGCCGTCGAACTCGACCGCGCGCATGGCGGCGATGCGACCGCGGGGCGAGAGCCGCTCGAGGCCGGTCACCCGGTAGGTCGGGCAGTGCGGGAGGCAGAGCCCGCAGGCGACACAGGCGACGAGCTCGTCCTCGTCGACGGGGAGGATCCCCGCCCGCGTGCGCGTCCCCGCCTGGGACGGGGCGTCGACGTCAGCCATCGGACTCGTGCCTCGGGATGCGACCGGGCGAGCACTTGCCCGTGGGATCGAACGCGGCGCGGACGCGGTCGGCGAGCCGGCCGTTGGGCAGCGCGATGCCGAAGCCGTCGAGCCCGGGCGCGCCGGCCTCCCGCAGCATCCAGCCACCGGCGGCGTGAGCGGCGTCGCGGGCCCGGGCGAGCGCGCGCTCCTGGTCGGTGGCGACGTGCACGGTGCCCACCCCGACCTCGGCGAGCCAGTGCACCCCGGCCGCGTCGAGCGGAGCGGCGAGTGCCGGCAGCGCCGACGGCCGTACGGAGATGCGCCCACGGTGGCGACCCTCAGGCCATGCAGGCCGGATGGCGCGCGCGGCCGGCGCGCCGATGCGGATGCGCTCGGCGTCGACGTCGGTGGCGACGCCCTCGAGAAGGACGTGGGTGGTGGTGCCGTCCCACGCGATGCACGATGGCGCGTAGAGGGCGCGCCGGATCGCCGACGGGTCGGCCGCGGTCGAGAACCACTCCGACGTCGTGGCGCGCGGTTGGCACCGCAGCGTCACCTGCACCATGACGCCGATCGTCCCGAGGGAACCGACCAGCAGCCGGGGCAGGTCGTACCCGCTCACGTTCTTGACCGTCGGTCCGCCCGCCTTCACCTGCCGACCGTCGGCGGTGACGAAGCGGACCTCGAGCACCCGGTTGCGCAGCGGACCGAGGCGGAGCCGCCGGTGTCCCGACAGACCGGTCGCGAGCACACCGCCGACCGTCGCCTCCGGGTCGCGCGGATCGAGCGGGCACTCCTGGCCGTGCTGGCCCAGGACGTCGTCGAGGTCGGAGCAACGGGTGCCGGCGCCGACGGTGACGGTGAGATCGGCCGGGTCGTACACGGCGACGCCGTCGGGCGCGCGCACCGCGACGACGTCGTCACCGGCGGGCGGCGGACCACCCACCTCCCAGTGCGTGCCGCTGCCGACGGCGACGATCGTCGGCGCCGCGGCCACGGTCGCGCACAGGTCGTCGATCGTCGTGAGCGCGACCATCAGATCCATGCGCCTTCGGGGACGCGCTGCAGCTCGCCGCAACGGCTGCCCCGCGGCAGGATCTTCTGCGGGTTCGCTCGGCCGGACGGATCGAACGCGTCGCGCAGGCGGGCCTGGGCGTCGAGGTCGTCGGGGCTGAAGATGAGCGGCATCGCCTCCCGCTTCTCGAGCCCGATGCCGTGCTCGCCGGAGAGGACTCCCCCGGCGGCGACGCACGCAGCCAGGATCTCGTCGCCGGCGCGGTGCACCCGCTCCCACACCCCCGGCTCGCGGGCGTCGAACACGATCAGCGGATGAAGGTTGCCGTCGCCGGCGTGGAACACGTTCATCATGGTGAGTCGCTGCTCGGCTGCGATCGCGTACACCTGACGCAGCACGTCGACGAGGCGCGTCCGCGGTACGACCGCGTCGTGGAGGTAGTAGTCGGGCGCGATGCGGGCGATGGCGCCGAAGGCCGACTTGCGGCCCTTCCACAGCAGCGCACGCTCGGCCTCGTCGGCTGCCACGCGCACCGTGCGCGCGCCGTGCTCCCGCCCGACCTTCGAGATCGCCTCGACCTCGTGGTTGACCCCGCCGTCGAGACCGTCGACCTCGACCAGCAGCACCGCGGCAGCGTCGCGCGGGAAGCCGGCGCCCACGTAGTCCTCGACGGCCCGCGTGATCTCCGCGTCCATCATCTCCAGCGCCGCGGGCACGATCCCCGCCGCGATGATCCCGCTGACGGCGGCGGCGGCGTCCTCGATGCTCGTGAAGTCGAGCAGCAGCGTGCGCACCACCGGCGGGTTCGGCGTGAGCCGCACCGCGATGCGGGTCGCGATGCCCATGGTGCCCTCCGAGCCGACGAAGCAGCCCCGGAGGTCGTACCCCGCCTGGTCGGGCTCGAGGCCGCCGAGGCGGGCGACCGATCCGTCGCCCAGCACCACGTCGATCGCCAGCACGTGCGCGGCGGTGACGCCCGACGCCAGGCAGTGCGGCCCGCCGGCGTTGGTGGCGACGTTGCCACCGATGGTGCACGCCTGCTGCGACGAGGGGTCGGGTGCGTAGTGGAGGCCCAGGTGCGCGACCTCGCGGCTCAGGTCGAGGTTCAGCACGCCGGGTTCGACCCACGCCACGCGCTCGTCGACGTCGACCTCGAGCACCCGGTTCAACCGCGTGGTCACGATGACGACGGGATCGTCGACCGGCGTCGCTCCGCCCGCGAGCCCGGTGCCGCTCCCCCGGGTCACGAACGGCCGGTCGTGCTGCGCGGCGACGCGCACCGCCGCGACGACGTCGTCGTGCGAGCGTGGGAAGCACACGACCGCGGCGCGGCCGCGCGCGACGCCCGCGTCGCGCGAGTAGAGGGCGAGCTCGAGGGGCTCGGCGCGCGCGCTGTCGGGACCGAGGGCCGACTGCAGGTCGGCGAGGAGCGCGCGCGTGTCGTCGATGATCACGAGACTACGACGGCCGTCGCTTACGCTCGTGTTCTCATGGCGAAGCGGGCGCAGAACGGCACGAACGGCACGACGCAACGAACCGCGACGGCGGCCGCACGCGAGTGGGTCACGTTCGAGGATCCCGTCGACGAGGGACGCACGTGGCAGATCGACGTCACGTTCCTGCTGTCGTCGTGGGAGTGCATCTTCGGGTGCGGGTGCCAGGGCGTGTGGACCGAGCCGACGCCCGAGCTGGTGCACGGTTGCTGCACGTACGGCGCCCACTTCACCGACAAGGCCGACCGCGACCACGTCGCCAAGATCGCGAAGACCCTCGGACCCGACGAGTGGCAGTTCGCCAAGCGCGGCCGGAAGCACGGCATCTACGAGAAGGTCGCACCGGAGCCCGGCGACGAGCCCGGACCCACCGAGTGGAAGACCCAGACCGT
Source organism: uncultured Actinomycetes bacterium (assembly GCA_963755855.1). Lineage (GTDB taxonomy): Bacteria > Actinomycetota > Acidimicrobiia > IMCC26256 > DASPTH01 > DASUAS01. The sequence goes on from CAVWLR010000004.1 coordinate 132,741, forward strand.
CGACGACGCCTGCATCTTCCTCAACCGCCCCGACTTCGAGGCCGGCCCCGGGTGCGCGCTGCACCTGCACGGGCTCAACACCGGCGTGCACTTCAGCGAGTTCAAGCCCGAGGTGTGCTGGCAGGTCCCGTTGCGCCGCATCGACGACGAGCAGGACGACGGCACCGTGATCTCACGGCTCACCGAGTTCGGGCGCGAGGGCTGGGGTGAGGGCGGCGAGGACTTCGCGTGGTGGTGCACCGAGGCGCCCGAGGCGTTCATCGGCGCCCGCCCCGTCTACGAGTCGATGAGCATCGAGATCCAGAAGATGCTGGGCAAGAAGCTCCACCGCCAGGTCGTCGAGTACCTCGACGGACGCCGGCGGGCCAAGACCTTCCCGCCCGTGGCGCACCCGTCGCAGGTGCCGGTCACCCTCGGCAAGAAGCGCCGCTGAGCGCCGCTCACCACTAGAGGTAGAGGCCGGTCTGGCCGTCTTCGCGGGCGGAGGCCACCGCGTGGATGTCGCGTTCGCGCAGGATGAGGTACTCCTCGCCCCGGATCTCGACCTCGAAGCCGGCATCGGGGGCGAAGAGCACCCGGTCGCTCGCCTCGAGGTTGCGGACCGTGGGACCCACCGCGACCACCTCGGCCCAGGCCAGGCGCCGGTTGAGGTTGGCGGTGGCGGGGATCAGGATGCCGCCGCGGCTCTTGCGGTCGCCGGCCTCGTCGGAGGGCAGCACGAGCAGCCGGTCGGCGGTCATGCGGATCGAGTGCTTGGCGTCGTCGCGTTCGGCGGCGGTGGGGGCCATCACCGGAGGATACCGTTCGGCTTCGAGCCGCCTGCGGCCCTGCGGCTAGATTCGCCCGAGTGAGCGAGGCCTCCGAGGTGTCCGGGCGCAGTGGGCCGACCGCCCCCCTCGTGATCCAGTCCCGTGCCGAGGTCGCTCCCGCCACGAGTCGGGGCCGCCGGGCGTTGCACACGGCGCTCGCCTACTTCCACCTCACCAAGCCGCGCGTGATCGAGCTCCTGCTCGTCACCACGTTGCCGTCGATGATCCTGGCCGCGGGCGAGATGCCCGGCGTCGGCCTCATCATCGCGGTGCTGCTGGGCGGCGCCCTCGCCGCCGGCGGCGCCAACACCATCAACTGCTGGATCGAGCGCGACCGCGACCAGATGATGCGGCGCACCGCACACCGCCCGCTCCCCCACGGCGACGTCAAGCCGGAGGGTGCGCTGGTGTTCGGCCTCGTGCTCGAGGCGCTGGCGTTCGCGCTCCTCTGGTCGACCGTGAACCTGCTGTCGGCCGCGCTCGCGGTCAGCGCCATGTTGTTCTACGTGTTCGTGTACACGATCTGGTTGAAGCCGCGCAGCCCGCAGAACATCGTCATCGGCGGCGCCGCCGGTGCGGTGCCGGTCCTCGTCGGATGGGCCGCGGTGACCGGATCGCTCGCCGCGCCGGCGTGGGTGCTGTTCGCCATCGTGTTCCTCTGGACGCCGCCGCACTTCTGGGCCCTGTCGCTCAAGTACTTCGACGACTACAAGGCCGCCGGCATCCCGATGCTGCCGGTGGCGAAGGGCATCCCCGCGGCGGTCCGCCAGATCGTCGTGTACTCGTTCGTCGTCGTGGCGGTCACGTTCGTGCTGCCGTTCACCACCGACAACGTCGGCGCGATCTACGTCGTCACCGCGGCCGTCCTCGGCGTGCTGTTCATCGGCCAGGCGATCCGCCTGGCGCGCGACACCACACCCGCGCAGGCCATACGGTTGTTCACCTACTCGAACACGTACCTCGCGCTCCTCTTCGCCGCCGTTGCCGTCGACACCCTCCTCCGCTCCGTCTGACGACGCCGCCCGCGGGCCGTCCCGCCGGGGTCGCTGGATCCTCGCCGCCATCGCGGTGGTCGTGGTGCTCGTGGTCGGTGGGGTCACCGCCGTCGTCGTGAGCAGCTCCGGCGACGACGGCTCGTCGTCGGACGTCGTCCCGAAGGTCCTGTCGGCGAAGGTCGGCGAGGTCGCGCCCGACTTCTCGCTGTCGACGCTCGACGGCGGCACGGTCAAGCTGTCCGACTACCGGGGCAAGCCGGTGGTGCTCAACTTCTGGGCGTCGTGGTGCACCCCGTGCCGCCAGGAGTTCCCGCTCCTGCGCGACGAGGTGGCGTCGAAGGCCGGCGTCGCGCTCGTCGGCGTGAACACGCAGGACTTCGTCGAGACCGACGGGCGCAAGTTCGCGAAGGACCAGCACGCCGACTGGCCCAACGGGTTCGACCGCAACGAGGCCGTGCGCCGCGGCTACGGCGTGACCGGGTTGCCCGAGACGTTCTTCATCGACGCCAAGGGCGTGATCCGCAGCCACGTGATCCAGGGCCTCACCGCCAAGGTGCTCGACGAGCAGCTCGCCCTGATCACGAAGCCGACCAGCAGCTGAGCGCTTCGCCCCTCAGGGGTGACTACCGAACGGCTGCTCCGTCGACTGGAGTGTTCGGCTTGCATTCTCCCCGAACCGGCAAGGCGACGTGGCACACCGAGACCTCAACCTGATCCTCGCGGCGCTCTTCGAGCTGCGCCTGACCTGCCTCGAGAACGAGCGGACCTGGACCGACATCGGGAACGTGGCCGAGATCCTGGGCGGCGACCGGTCGGCCATGTACTTCGGTGCGCCGGCCCCCGACCGCGGACGGAGCAACCGAACGGTGCGCGAGTGCTCGACGCAGGAGGCGGTTCGGCACGCGCCCGGTCGTGTGGAGCTCGACGACGAGGAGCGCAGCCTCATCCTCTCCGGGCTCTTCGAGCTCACGTTCACCCGTCTCGAAGACGACGCCCTGCGGCGGAACGCTGCGGCGCTCGCGGCGAAGCTCGGTGGCGAGCCGGACGCGGTGTTCTTCGGCGCCTGATCGGTCCCGGCGTCACTCTTCCCAGCGGAACCAGTGGGCGGCGGCGAGGGGTGCGGCGACCGCCCACACGAGCAGCACCACCAGCTCGCCGGTCGGGAAGGAACGACCCGGCGTGAGCACCGCCCGCACCGTCTCCGACAGCGCCGCCGCGGGCAGCAGCTTCGCCACCACCTCGATCGCGTCCGGGAGCTTGGCCAGCGGGTAGGCCATGCCGCCGAGGAAGAGCAGCACGAGGAAGAGGCCGTTGGCGAGCGCGAGGTTGGCCTCCGCCCGCAGGGTGCCGGCCATGAGCATGCCGATGCCCGCGAACGCGACCGTGCCCACCAGCAGCAGCGCGATCGCGGCGACGAGCCCCCCGGTGGCGTCCCAGCCGAGCGCGATCCCCGTGATCACGATCACGAACGCCTGCACGATCTCGAGCACCAGCACGTTGAGGGTCTTCGCGCTCAGCAGGCCGGCGCGCGACAACGGCGTCGAACCGAGTCGCTTCAACACGCCGTAGCGACGCTCGTACCCCGTGGCGATGCCGAGGCTCACCATGGCGCTCGACATCACCGCCAGCGCGAGCACTCCCGGCACCAGGAAGTCGACCGGCTCCTTGTACGTGGTGTTGACCGCGTCGACGGTCGAGAAGAACACGAGGATCCCGAGCGGGATCACCAGCGTGACGAGCAGGCTCTCGGCCCGGCGCACGGTGAGCAGCATCTCGATGCGCGTCTGCGCCCGGATCGCCTTCGCCTTCATGCCCGCACGCTCGTGACCGCGCTCACGCGCGGCCGTCGCCGGTCAGGCGGAGGAAGACGTCCTCCAACGAACGCCGGCCGGCGCGCAGCTCGCTGAGCAGCGCGCCCTGCTCGGCCAGCCACACCGCGATCGCAGCCAGCAGCTCCGGCGTGGCGGGTGCATCGACGACGTAGTCGCCGGGACGCAGCTCGCGCACCGTGCCGGGCGCGAGCGTCAGCCGGGTCGCGAGCTCGGCGACCGGCAAGCCGCTCACGGTGGTGAAGGTGGTCTCGTCCGACGCCGCGTGGGTCGTCAGCTCCTTGGGCGTGTCCAACGCAACCAGACGACCGTGGTCGATGATGCCGACCCGGTCGCAGAGGTGCTCGGCCTCGTCCATCGCGTGGGTGGTGAGCACGACGGTGGTCCCGCGGTCGCGCAGCTCGCGGATCATCGACCACGTCGTCGCACGTGCGTGCGGGTCCATGCCCGCGGTGGGCTCGTCGAGGAAGACCAGGCTCGGCTTGCCGATCAACGCGAGCGCGAGCGAGAGCCGCTGCTGCTGGCCCCCCGACATGCGCCGTACGAGCGTGTGCGTCGAGTCGTCGAGCCCGACGAGGCGGAGCAGGCGCTCGGGTTCGTCGGGATCGTCGTAGTACGACGCGAACAGCTGGAGCGCCTCGAGCGGGCGCACGCCCGGGTAGAGCCCGCCCTCCTGCAACATCACGCCGATGCGCGGGCGCAGCTGGTCGCCGTCGCGCCACGGGTCGACGCCGAGGACGCGCACCTCGCCGGCGTCGGCGCGGCGGTAGCCCTCGAGGATCTCGACCGTCGTGGTCTTGCCCGCGCCGTTCGGGCCGAGCAGGCCGAACACCTCGCCGGTCGCGATCGAGAAGGAGATCCCGTCGACCGCGGAGGTGCGGCCGTACCGCTTCTCGAGCGCGGCGACCTCGATCGCGTGCGCAGGAGAGTTCACCGGGGCGGGAGCCTAGCGACACCGGCGCGCAGGGGCAGAGTCGACTGGGCCCGTCGGTAGCATCCGCGGTGATGCCCCAATTCCTGTCCGCTGCGTGGGTGGCGGCGCTCGACGCCGCCGTCCGGACCGCCGACGATCTCCGCACGGACTCGCCGCTGGTGGTCGAGACCGTGGTCGAGACGGCGGACGGCGACCTCGGGTACCAGGTGCACCTCGGCGCCGACGGCGCGTCGGTCACACCCCCGGGCGCGGCCGTGGCCGACGTCGTGCTCGTCACCGACGCCGCCACCGCGTGGGCACTGCACCAGGGGACGCTCCGGGCCCAGGACGCGTTCGCCGCGTGGCGCCCTCAAGCTGCGCGGCCGCCCCGAGGTCCTGGCCGGGCGCACCGAGCTGCTGGCGGCCTTGGCGCACGCACTCGCAGCTGCGCGCGCCGACACCACCCCTCCCCCTCTCGACGACTGACCGGCCCTTCCCCGACCTCTGACCGGCGATCCGGGCGCCCGGTAGGTTGGGACGGTGCAGCCGTTCGAACGACTCCGCGCCATCGCCCGCCACGGCGGCGACGATCGGCTCCTCGTCGCGGAGGCCGCCGACTGCCTGGGCGAGTTCGACGACGATCCCGCCGCGCTCGTCGTCACCTGCCGGCGGCTGCTCCTGCACCATCCCGAGCGCGCCCCGCTCTGGTGGCTCTGCGCCCGGGTGCTGGCCGCCCCCGAGCCGTCGGAGGGCGCGTGGGACGCCGAGGCCCTCGTGCGCGACGACCACACCGCCGATCGCCTCTCGGGCCTCCTGCCCTTCCCCGCCGATCACCCGGTGGCGGTGCTCGGCTGGCCGGTGGTGAGCGGCGACGCCCTGTCGCTGCGGCCCGACCTCGAGGTGCTCGTCGTGCGCGAGGACCAGCACCAGCGCACCGGCGACGAGCGCTGGCGGGCCCGCCTGTCCCGCAGTGATGCCAGCGCCCGCCCCGTCGACGTGATGGAGGCGGTGGCGCTGGAACCGTCGCACCTGCTGGTCGAGGTGGTGGCCGCCGGTCCCGACGAGATGCTCGTGTCCGAGGGCACCGCCGACGTGATCGCCACGCTCGCCCGACCCGGGCTGGTCGTGTGGATGGTCGCCGGCGTGGGGCGGGTGCTCCCGGCGCGGCTGTTCGAGGCGATGGTGCGCACGCTCGGCGATCCCGAGGAGCACGGCCTCGAGCGGCTCGACGTGCAGGTCGCCGACCGCATCGCCGGACCCACCGGGCTGGTGCGCCCCGACCAGCTCGCCCGCCGGATCGACTGCCCGGTCGCCCCCGAGCTCCTCCGCCTGAGCTGACCCGTCAGGGCAACAGCTCGGGCGGCTCGTTCCACCCGTCAGGGCGATCCTCGGGACGGTTCGGGTGGGCCTCGTCGACGTCGAGGTAGTCGGGTCGGCGGACGCGCCGGACGACCCGGGTGCGCACCGCGAACCGACGGCCGAGCACCCGGCGCACGCCACTGCGCACCGGAGGCACCAGGAGCGCGATCCCGAGCACGTCGGTGACGAAGCCGGGCACGAGGAGCAGGAACCCGGCCGCCGCCAGCAGCCCGCCGTCGGTCATCGGCCCGGTGGGCACCCGGCCGTCGTCGAGCTCGGACCGCATCCGGGCGAGCGTGCCCACGCCCTGGCGCTTCACGATCCACGCGCCGCACAGCGAGATTGCCAGCATCAGCGCCAGCGTGTTCAGCACCCCGATCCAGGCGACGACCTGGAGGAAGACCACGATCTCGACCACGGGCCAGAGGACCAGCAGGAGCACGACGAGGAACACGATCCCAATTTCAGGGCGTCGGGCCCGAACCGCAGCCCCGGCCGAGTCGAGACTGGCTCAGGCCTCGACGGCGAACGGCAGCACGCCCGGCGGCGTCGGCGGGCCGGGCTCCCCGTGCGGTGCGTCGACCGACGGCGCCTGGTCGCGCCGGAGCGTGTCGATGCGCTCCAGCTCACGCTCGACGCCGCGCCGGCGCGTGCCCTCGAGCTCGTCGAACGCGTTCGCGGCGGTCTTGAGGTTGCGGCCGACCTTGTCCATCTGCTCGACGAAGCGGTCCCACTGCTTCTCGAAGCCCTGCAGTCGCTCGAGGATCTCGTGCGAGGTGCGGCTGAGCTGGAAGTTGTCGACCGCCTGTCGGATCACGGCGAGCACCGCGAACAGGGTGAGCGGTGAGCAGAACACCACCTTGGAGCGCAGCGCGTCGTCGAGCACCGAGCGGTCCTGCTCCTGGATGAACGCGTAGACCTGCTCGTTCGGGATGAACAGCAGCACGCAGTCGACGGTCCCACCCGCGGGATCGACGTAGTCGCGGCGGGTGACCTCGCGCAGGCGGAGCCGCACGTCCTTGAGGAACTCCTTGCGGGCGTGCTCCCGTTCGACGTCGGAGGTCGCGTCGAGCACCCGGAGGTAGTTGTTCAGCGGGAACTTCACGTCCATGTGGAGCATCAGCCCCTGTGGGAGCAGGAACGTGTAGTCGGGGATGCCGCCGGACCCCGCGATCGGCTGGTGACGGCGGTAGTTCACGCCGTCGACGAAGCCGGCGAGGCGCAGCACGTCCTCGGCCATGCGCTCGCCCCACTGCCCACGGGCGGTGGTGCTCGACAACGCCTCCCGCAGTGACTGCGTGGTCTCCGCGAGCACCTGGGTCTGACGACCGGCGGCCTGCAGCTGGCTCGACAGCTCGCCGACGTGCTCGCGGCGCTCCCGTTCGGTCTCCTCGACCAGGCGGTTGAGCCGCATCAGCTCCTCGCGCATCGCCGAGACCTGGTGGTCGATGGCGGTCTGCGTGCCGCGCAGCTCCTCGGTGCCTCGACGCCGTTCGGCCGACAGCATCTCGTGCTGCATGCGCAGCAGCTGCTCGACCGGCAGCTCCTGCGCGGTGGTCTGCGGGCGGCGCGTGCGGGCCGCCGCGCGGCGACGAGGACGAGCACGACGAGCAGCCCGATCACGACCACGGCGAGGAGTGCGACCACGAATTCCACGTCCGAAACGCTACGGCCGGGGTGTGACACTCATCGGGATGCCTGCGCCGAACCCAACCGGTTCGGTCACCCGCGCGGCCACCCGCGCACTCGATGTCAGTGGGCGGCGAGGTGCTCCAGGAGCAGCGCGTTCAGCGCCTCGGGCGCGGCCTCGGGGATCCAGTGGCTCACGCCGTCGAGCACCTCGAACCGGTACGGGCCCAGCACCTGCGCGCCGGTGCCCTCGGCCGCCTCCCGCCCCAGCGCGACGTCGTCGGTGGACCACACGTAGAGCGTCGGCGCGGCGATCGCCCCGTCGGGGACGTGGAAGGTGTTGGCGCGGTACCAGTTGAGCCCGCCGGTGAGCGCGGCCCCGCCGTCGGCGGTGAAGACGCGCCGGTACTCCTCGGCGGCGTCGGTCGGGTGCTCCGCGTACGCAGCCGTGAGCAGCGCGCCGTCGTCGGCCAACCAGATCGACTCGGCGTCGGGACTGCGGAACCAGTCGAAGTAGCTGGAGCGCTCGAGCTGGTCTCCCCCGCTGTGCCGCGCGGCCTCGAACGGTGCCGGGTGCGGGCTGGAGACGACGGTGAGCGAACGGAGCCGGCTCGCACCGTCGGGTCCGCCGTCGCGGTCGGCGGTGTACCACGCGACGAAGCCGCCCCAGTCGTGGCCGACGAGGTGGAAGCGCCCGTCGCCGTGCTCCGCGCCGAGTGCGTCGGCGAAGCCGAACGCGTCGTCGACGAGCCGGTCGACCGCGTAGTCGGCGAGTGCAGGCGGGCGCGCACCGACTGCGTACCCGCGTTGGTCGGGGGCGACGGCGCGGTATCCCGCGGCGCCCAGGGCCTCGAGCTGCGCCCGCCACTCGTACGAGGTCTCGGGGAAGCCGTGGAGCAGCAGCACGAGCTCGCCGTCTGCAGGACCTGAGGCCAGGGCCGAGTACCGGTACGGCCCGACGTCGAGGGTGAGGGCGTCGATCATCCGAACCGCTTCGCGACCAGGCGCTCGCACCGGCTGACGAGCGTGTCGGCGCCGAGGCGCTCGGCGAGCGGCGTGAGCTCGGGCCGCGCGCCCGTCCACTCCCAGTCGTCGACCGAGCCGACGTCGGCATCGGTGCGCAGCGTGGCGAGGTCGAGGAAGAGCGCCGCCGCCTCGCGCCCGCTCGCGAGCGTCGCCGCCAGCTTGGCTGCACCCCGCACGTCGACCGTCCACTCCTTCGCGTCGTCGGGGATGGCGTCGACGTGCTCGTAGGCGGCGAGCACGGTGGCGGTCGACTTCGCACCCCATCCGGGCAGCCCGGGGAACCCGTCGGCGCTGTCGCCGACCAGGGCCAGGTAGTCGGGGATCGATCCCGGGCCCACGCCGAAGCGCTCGCGCACCCCGGCTTCGTCGATGAGGGTGCCGCCCTTGCGCCGGTCGAGCTGCACCACCTTCGGGTCCTCCACGCACTGACCGAGGTCCTTGTCGACCGTGCAGATGAACGCCCTGGCCACCCGGTCGTCGTCGCGGGCGACGCGGGCGGCCGCGGCCAGGCCGTCGTCGGCCTCCTGGTCGATCATGGGCCAGACCGTGACGCCGAGCGCCCGCAGGCCGTCCTCCAGGAGCCCGAACTGGGCCAAGAGCTCCGGCGGCATCCCGTCGCTCGTCTTGTAGCCCGGGTAGAGGTCGTTGCGGAACGACTCGATCACGTGGTCGGTCGCCACGCCCACGTGGGTCGCGCCCTGTTCGAGCATCGCCAGCACGGTGCCGAGGACGCCGCGCGCGGCCGCCACCTCCATGCCGTCGCCGTCGAGGTGTGAAGGAACGGCGAAGTGGTGACGAAACAACTCGTAGGTGCCGTCGACGAGGTGCACCTCGAGTGCGGATCCGGCCATCCGACGAGCCTCGCACACCTGAGAGGACGCCCAGAACATGGGGTGGAGATGATGTCCCTACCGACACGTAGGCGGAGTACCCTCGACGCTGTGGATGACGCGCAGCTGATGGCCGAGCTCGAGCCGACCGCGGTCGCGCTGTACGAGCGCCATCTGGGCACGGCCAAGGAGTGGTTCCCGCACGAGATGGTGCCGTGGAGCCGGGGCGCGACTACGTCGACGACGAGGTGTGGGACCCCGACACCATGAAGCTCTGCGAGGGTGCTCGCAGCGCGCTGTTCCTCAACATCCTCACCGAGGACAACCTCCCCCACTACTACCGCCAGATCAACGGCAAGTTCGGCAACGACGACGTCTGGGGCGAGTGGAACCGCCGCTGGACCGCCGAAGAGGGTCGTCACGCGATCGTGATCCGCGACTACCTCGCGGTCACGCGCTCGGTCGACATCCGCGAGCTGGAGCGGGCACGGATGCGCCAGGTGTCACTGGGGCTCGTCCCCAACCCCGACACCATCGCCGACGGGATCGTCTACGTCGCGCTGCAGGAGCTCGCCACCCGCATCTCGCACCGCAACACCGGGAAGCTCCTCAACGACCCGAAGGGCGCGGCGATCATGAGCCGGGTCGCAGCCGACGAGAACCTGCACCACCTCTTCTACCGCGACCTCGTGTCGGCGGCGCTCGAGATCGACCCGTCGGGCATGGTCGCCGCGATCGAACGGCAGGTCCGCTCGTTCGAGATGCCGGGTGCCGGCATCGAGGACTTCAAGACGCACGCGCGCGTCATCGCCGACGCCGGCGTCTACGACTTCGCGTCGCACCACGACCAGATCCTCGTGCCGGTGCTGTTCAAGCACTGGCGCGTCGAACAGCTGCAGAACCTGAAGTCGGCGGCGGAGCAGGCGCAGGAGCGCCTGGTGAAGCACGTCGAGAAGGTCGGCAACGTGGCGAAGCGCATGAAGACGCGGCTGGCGCCGCGTCCCGCTCCTGTCTGAACCGCCGGTCCGAACCGCCCGTCCGAACCGGTTCAGCTCTCTCCCTGACGTTCGCGCTCACGCAGCGCGTGGCCCTCGAACTGCACCAGCCCGCGCTCGACGATCCGGTCGTGGGCCCACGCCATGGCCGGTCGTCCGACCAGGGCGAGCGTGCGCAGCAGCGGCGCCCGCAGCTCGAGCTCCCAGGCCAGCCGGGCCTCCGTGCCCCCCGCGACCGGCCTCAGCTCGAGGCGGGCCGGTCCCTGCAGATCACCGTCGACGGTGGTGACCAGCCGTTCGTCGCGCACGGCGTCGTCGACGCGCACGGTGCAGTGCAACTGGTACGGCAGCGGCGCCTGGATCGCGACCCGGGCGGTGCGGCCCGTCTCGAGCGCCGAGCCCGGATCGCTCTCCCCCAGGCCGCCCTCCCCCAGGCCGCCCTCCACTCCCCCCTCGATGCCGTCGAGCGAGAACGTGCGCAGCCACGGCCACCAGTCGCGGTAGCGATCGGTGTGGGAGAGCGTCGTCCAGAGCTCAGCGGGGCTCACCTCGAAGTGCCACGACCGGTCGAAGCGGAACGGTGAGGGCACCGCACCAGCTTCGTCGAGGGGTCAGGCCGGTGCAAGCAGCGGTGCGTCGTCGCGTCCCCGGTGCACGGCCGCGGGCTCGTGCTCGTACATCCCGAGGAGCAGCATCATCGTCGCGCTCCACACCGCGGTCGCGCCCGCGACGTGGACGCCGACGAGGAACGCGGGGATGTCGTTGAAGTACTGGATGTAGCCGATCGCGCCCTGCGCGACCAGCAGCACCAGCAGCACGGTGACGCGCTGCTGCATGCCGTGCGGCGCGCGATCGCGACGGAGCCACATCACCATCACGAGCACGGCGACGAGGAAGATCCACACGACGCCGCTGTGCACGCGCGCGGCATCCTCGAGCTTGATGTCGAGGCGCGCCACGTCGTCGTGCTTGCCGCCGCCACTGTGCGGGCCGGCGCCGGTGACGACCGTGCCGGTGAACAGGACCAGCGTGGCCAGACCGACGAGCACTCGTCCGAGCACGACGACGCGACGGGTGACGATCGCGTGCGCGGGACCGTCGGGCTGTCCCGAGCGTCGCACGAGGATCAATGCGTCGGTGAGGAGCACGATCGACACGAGGAAGTGCGCCATCACGAAGCCGGGCTTGAGGTCGAACGCAACCGTCAGCTGACCGAGCACCGCCTGCACGAAGACCCCGGCGACCAGTCCCCACGACAACCACACGAGGTCGCGGCGGCGCGGTGTCCGCACCAGGCTCCCCAGCACCGCGAGGATCACCGCCACCGACACGAGGCCGGTGAACAGCCGGTTCACGTGCTCGATGGTCGCGTGCTCGCTCGTGGCCCCGTGCGCCTGCAGCTGGCTCTTCGGGCAGCTCACCCCGACGGGGCAGCCGAGTCCGGAGCTGGTCAGGCGCACGGCGGCGCCGGTGACGATGATGATCGCCAGCAGCACCGCCGCGGCGATCGTGATCCGGCGGTACGCGAGCGGGCTCAGGTGCGGCACGCGCATGACGGGCCCGATGCTACGGGGACGCGGAGTCCGGAGACGAGCGGGGCGACCGGAACGGGCGGAGTGCGCCCACCGGTGAACGGATCAGGTCGCGTGCTTGGCGTTCGAGCGGGTGCGACCGCGGATGGAGCCGTCGAGCACGACCTTCCGCAGGCGGACGTTGTGGGGTGTCACCTCGACGCACTCGTCGTCGGCGATGAACTCCAGCGCCTGCTCGAGCGACATCGGCCGCGGCGGCACGAGCCGCTCGGTGTTGTCGGAGCCCGAAGCCCGCATGTTGGTGAGCTTCTTCTCCTTGATCGGGTTCACGTCCATCTCGTCGGAGCGGGCGTTCTCCCCCACGATCATCCCCTCGTAGACCTCCACGCCGGGGCCCACGAGCATCTGGCCGCGCTCCTGCAGGTTCATCAACGCGAACGTGTTGGTCATGCCGCGCCGGTCCGACACGAGCGAACCCGTCGGGCGCGTGCGCAGGGCGCCGTGCCAGGGCTCGTAGCGGTCGAACACGTGGTGGAGCATCCCGGTGCCGCGCGTCTCGGTCATGAACTCGGTCCGGAAGCCGATGAGCCCGCGTGCGGGCACCAGGTACTCCATGCGCACCCAGCCGGTGCCGTGGTTCACCATCTGCTCCATGCGGCCCTTGCGGAGCGCGAGCATCTGGGTGACCACGCCGAGGTAGTCCTCGGGGACGTCGATGGTGACGTGCTCGACCGGCTCGTGGACCTTGCCGTTGACCTCGCGGGTGACGACCTCGGGCTTGCCCACGGTGAGCTCGAAGCCCTCGCGGCGCATCATCTCGACCAGCACCGCGAGCTGCAGCTCGCCGCGGCCCTGCACCTCCCAGGCGTCCGGGCGGTCGGTGTTGAGCACGCGGAGCGACACGTTGCCCACGAGCTCGGAGTCGAGGCGCGACTTCACCTGGCGGGCGGTGAGCTTGTTGCCGTCCTGACCCGACAACGGCGACGTGTTGATGCCGATGGTCATGGAGAGGCTGGGGTCGTCGACGTGGGTGACCGGCAGCGGTCGCGGGTCGTCGGGGTCGGTGAGGGTCTCGCCGATGGTGACGTCGGGGAGACCGGCGATGGCCATGATCTCGCCCGGGCCCACCTCTTCGGCGTCGATCCGGTCGAGGGCCTCGGTGACGTAGAGCTCGGTGATGCGCACGGTCTCGCTGGTGCCGTCGGCCTTGCACCACTCCACCGGCTGCCCCTTGCGCAGCGAGCCGTGGCGCACGCGGCAGAGCGCGATGCGACCGACGTACGGCGACGCGTCGAGGTTGGTGACCAACGCCTGGAACGGGTGGTCCTCGTCGAAGTCGGGCGCAGGGATGTGGTCGAGGATGGTCTCGAACAGCGGCTTGAGACCGTCGTCGCCGCCGTCGACACCGTTGATCAGGTCGGGGTCGGCGCCGTCGAGCGACGCCCGACCGTCGCGGGCGTTGCAGTACACGATCGGGAAGTCGATCTGGTGCTCGTCGGCGTCGAGGTCGAGGAAGAGCTCCTCGACCTCGTGCACCACCTCGGCGACGCGGGCGTCGCTGCGGTCGACCTTGTTCACCACGAGGATCACCGGCAGGCGCGCCTCGAGCGTCTTGCGGAGCACGAAGCGGGTCTGCGGGAGCGGGCCCTCGCTGGCGTCGACGAGCAGCAGCACGCCGTCGACCATCGTCAGGCCCCGCTCGACCTCACCGCCGAAGTCGGCGTGGCCGGGGGTGTCGATGATGTTGATCTTCGTGTCGCCGTAGCGGACCGCGGTGTTCTTGGCGAGGATCGTGATCCCCTTCTCGCGCTCGAGGTCGGTCGAGTCCATGATCCGGTCCACGACCTCCTCCCGGGCTCCGAACGCGCCGGTCTGGCGGAGCATGGCGTCGACGAGGGTGGTCTTGCCGTGGTCGACGTGGGCGACGATGGCGACGTTGCGCAGGGCGCGCGAAGGCATGGGGGTACTCCGGACTCACGAGGGGGAACCGTCGATTCTACCGGCGGGTCAGGCGGAGACGGGCTCGGGCTCGTCGGCTCGCCGCCCGGCGACGGCCCGGGCCAGCATCGCGGTGCACCAGGCGAAGAGCATCGCCACGATCGTCCCCGGCAGGACCACGACGAGCAGCGAGCCCACGATCTGGTCCTCGGCCCGCAGATCCGAGCTGTTGTACCCGATCACCACCAGCACCAGGTACGGGACGGAAGCCACGATTGCCGCGAAGATGCCCGGCCAGGCGCGGCGCGAGATCCACGACGCCACCACGGCGCCCAGGGTGAGCCCGGCGCCACCGCCGAACGCCCAGAGCACCGGTGCCGCCACCGCGCGTGTGCCGGGGCCGTTGATGCTCGACTCGGCGGCCGCCGCGAGAGTGGTCAGCAGGAGGCTCGCCACCACGGCGATCGCCGCCCCCAGCCACATCGCGCGCTCGTCGCTCACGTGGGGAAGAATAGAGGCATGACCCAGACCGCCGGCTCACCCTCGACCGCCTCCACACCCATCGGCACGTCCGTCGGCACGTTCACGCGGATGGACGAGTCGACCGCCGAGCAGTGGGGTGTGATCGGGGCCGAGACGTACGCCAACCGTGCCCGGGTGGCCGAGACGGTGCTCGGGATGCTGCGCAGCCTCGCCGACATCACCGACGGCTTCGCCGTCGACCAGCTCACGCACTCCCTGCAGACCGCGACGATGGCCGAGCGGGCCGGCGCCGACGACGAGGTGGTCGTCGCCGCGCTCTGCCACGACATCGGCAAGGCGGTCAGCGTGCCCAACCACCCGCGCATCGCCGCCGAGATCCTGCGGCCGTACGTGCGCGAGGAGGTGCACTGGATGATCGAGGTGCACCAGGACTTCCAGGGCCGTCACTACTACGCGCACTTCGGCGGCGACCCGAACGCACGGGACCAGTACCAGGGCCACGAGTCGTTCGCGCTCGCCGAGCGCTTCGCCGACGAGTGGGACCAGCAGGCGTTCGACCCGGACTACGACACGCTGCCGCTCGAGCACTTCGAGGCGCGCGTGCGGGCCGTGTTCGACACCGCCAAGTTCTGACTCCGGCAAGTTCTGACTCCGGCAAGTTCTGACTCCGGCAAATTCTCCGACTTGGGGAAGTGAAGCGCGCTCGGCGCGCGCTGGCTGGCGGACAGCGATCCGCGCGCGACGTCGATGACGACGTGAACCAGGACGACGTCGAGCATGATGCCGTGATGCGCGTCATCCACCTCGTGACCGGTCCCGACGGGCAGTCGCACGTGCGGGAGGAGACCCACGACCTCGACGGCTGGGAAACCGCCACCGGCATCTCGTTCGCGGAGACCGCGCCCGGTGGCGAGCTCGCCTGGCACGTCGCGCCGCGTCGTCAGTACGTGCTCACGCTCTCGGGCCACCTCGAGTTCACGACCCGGGGCGGCGAGACGTTCGCGCTCGGTCCCGGTGACGTCCTGCTCGCGGAGGACACGAGCGGTGGCGGGCACGAGTGGCGCATCGTCGGCCCCGATCCGTGGCGCCGCGCCGACGTCTCCCTGGAGGAGCTTCCATGAGCGAGCTGCAGCCCTTTCCCGACGACTGGGAGCGCGCCCTGTGCATCGTGGCGCATCCCGACGACCTCGAGTACGGCGCCGCCGCCGCCATCGCGCGGTGGACCGCGGCCGGGAAGGGCGTGGCCTACCTGCTCGTCACCCGGGGAGAAGCGGGGATCGACGGCATGGACCCGGCCGAGGCCGGACCCCTGCGCGAGGCCGAGGAGCGCGCGAGTGCGGCCGTCGTCGGGGTGGAGACGGTCGAGTTCCTCGAAGGTCACGTCGACGGCGTCATCGAGTACGGGCTGCCGCTCCGGCGCGACCTGGCCGCCGTCATCCGGGCGCAGCGACCCGACCTCGTCGTGTCGATGAACCACACCGAGACCTGGGGCGGCCCGTCGTTCAACATGGCCGACCACCGCCACGTCGGTCTCGCCGCCATCGACGCGGCGCGGGACGCGGGCAACCGGTGGATCTTCACCGACGCCGGCGAGCCGTGGTCGGGAGTCCGGCGGGTGGCCATGGGCGGGTCGCCGACGCCCACGCACTTCCTCGAGGTGGGCGACACCATCGACGTCGGCATCGCCAGCCTGCGCGAGCACGCGGCCTACATCGACGGGCTCGGCACCGACTTCGATCCCGACGCGTTCCTCCGCGACAACGCCGCGCTCGGCCGGCCAGGCCGTCGACTGCGAGTACGCGGTGACCTTCCAGCTGTACGAGCTCTGACCGGCGCGTCAGCCGGCCAACGCGGGCACGAGTGCGGTGAGGACCTTCTCCAGCACGACCTGGGTGGCGTCGCGCCCGGCCTCGAACTCGCCCCACGTCGAGCGCGTGCTCGCCGATCCCGTTGGCGAGGTTGTCGACCACGCACACCGATGCGTACCGGAGCCCGAGCTCCCCCGCCACCGTGCACTCCGACGCCATGGTCATGCCCACCACGTCGGCGTGCTGCGCGAAGACCCGGATCTCTGCGGCCGTCTCGAGCCGCGGGCCGGTCACCTGCCAGTAGACGCCACCGTCGTGCAGTGCCACGTCGGTCGTCGCGTGCCAGGTGTCGAGCAGCTCCTCGCGCCAGGCAGGGTGGAACCCGGGGACCCGGTGCCCGCGCTCGTCGGCGAACGCGCTGGGCAGCGCGCCGAGCGCGACGAAGTCGTCGGCGAGGAGGAACGAACCCACACCGACCTCCTCGCGCAACGCGCCGGTGGAGTTGATCGCGAGCACGCGGTCGCAGCCGAGCGCGGTCAGCGCCTTGAGGTTCCCGACGTGGTCGACGAGGTGGGGCGGCGTGTACGCGTCCCACCCGTGCCGCTGCAACAGGTACGCGTCGCCGAGATCGCGGACGACCACCGGTCGGGTGCCGTCGTCGACCGTGAGCTCGGGAGCGTCGGCGCCGTAGCGGCTCCCGAGGAGGCTGTTGCCGCCGACGACCGCGAGGGCGCCGCTCATCGGGGGGCCTGCTCGTGTGCGAACTCGGTGAGCGCGTCGATCAGCGCGCCGACGTGGAGGCGGTGGCGCTCCCCCGCCGCACCCCGCCCGTACGGCCCGATCGCGCGCACCGGGTGCGGCAGCTCCACCTGCACGCCGCGAGCAGCGCAGTTCACCGGGTTGCGCGGGTCGACGCCCCGCAGGCGACGCGGGATGGCGTCCAGGTCGTCGACGACGCGGTAGTCGGGCAGCGCCGCCCGCAGCCGCGTCCCGAGCGAGGCCGCCAGCGCGCGGTCGCGTCCGCCGACGAGGAGGGCGTCGTGGAGGTCGTCGTGACCCCAGTAGCCGTGCACCGAGATGACCACGTCGACGTGGTCGAGGAAGCCGGCGAGCAGCGGTGCCGCCCCGGGATCGTGCTCGTGTGACGGCACGTGGCGCTTGAGGTCGTCGGGCTGCACGATCACGTACCACGACGCGCCTGCGGCGCGGGCCGCCGCCACCGCGATCTCGGCCGTCGCCGGTTCGAGCCCACCGTGGAGGGCGAGGAAGCCCACTGCACCGCCACCGGCCGTCGGTGCCAGCACCTGCTCCTCCACCACGTCGGGGTGGGCGAGCAGGTCGACGAAGGCCACGGGGAAACGGTACCCACCGACCCCCGACGTCATGGGCACCCGTGAGTAGCATCCGCGCCCATGTTGTGGCGGCGCCCCGATGGCGAACTGGTGCGAGACCTCCCCCCGACCAAGGGCATCGTCCCGTACCTGATGCGGGGCCGCAACGAGTCGGCGGTCTACTTCGAGCAGCAGGTGGCCTTGCGCCACGCCGACGCCTTCATCCGCGACTTCAACGTCGCGCACCCGGACGCGCAGATCAACATCCAGCACATGTTGATGTTCGCCATCGCGCAGATCCTCGAGCAGTTCCCCACGATGAACCGCTTCGTCGTCGGTGGCCGCCTCTACCAGCGCAAGGACATCTGGTTCACCTACTCGGCCAAGCAGAGCCTCAAGGGGAAGTCGCCGCTCATCGTCATCAAGCGCCGCTTCGACCCGGCCGAACCGTTCGTCGACATGGTGCGCGACATGCAGCAGCAGCTGCACGACGACCGCTACAGCGGGCGGATGGGTCCCTCCGACCAGGAGGCGGCGCTGATCCTGAAGTTCCCCGGCGTCGTCCGCCGCATGATCCTCGCGGTCGGGCGGATGGGTGATGCGTTCGGGTTGCTCCCGGGGTCGATGATCGAGCACGACCCGCTCTACGCCAGCGCCTTCTTCGCCAACCTGGCGTCCATCGGCATGGACGCCTGCTACCACCACCTCTACGAGTACGGCAGCATCGGCATCTTCGGCGTGATCGGCCGGGCGGTGCCCGATCCGGGCTCCCCCACCAGCGGACCCGACCGGCGGCGCAGCATGACCCTCCGGTGGACCTTCGACGAGCGCTGCGAGGACGGCCTGGTGGCGGGCTACGCCCTGAAGCGGTGCAAGCAGATGCTCGAGGACCCCCTGGCGATGGGATTCCCGGATCCCGCTGCGTCCTGACCGGCCTGATCCGGCCCTGATCCGGCCCTGATCCGGCCCTGATCCGGTGCTGATCGCAGGCTGAACGGGCACCGCGCCCGCCCGACGGGGATTCCCACGGAGCGCGCGCATTCCCCGTAGACTCGCCTGCCTACCGGTACGCTGACCGGATGCCGGGGGCCGAAGAGAGGTTGGGGTGAGTCTCGGGTGAGCTTCTTTCGCGACCGCCTCGAGGCGTATCCCAGGTTGGCCGACTACCGGTTGGCCAAGGAGGCGGGCTACTGGCCGTACTACAAGACGGTCGAGAGCGCGTCGATGCCCCGGTTCACGATCGAGGGCAACGACTACATCAACTTCGGGTCGAACAACTACCTGAGCCTCTCGTACCACCCGCAGGTCATCGAGGCCTCGCAGGCGGCCACGCGCAAGTACGGCACCGGGGTCACCGGCTCCCGCCTGCTCAACGGCACCCTCGACCTCCACCGCACGCTCGAGGCCGAGCTGGCCGAGTTCTACGAGCGCGAAGCCGCGCTCGTGTTCTCCACCGGCTACGTCGCCAACGTGAGCACCATCAGCGGCCTCCTGAACCGCCACGACTACGTGGTGCTCGACAAGGACGCCCACAACTCGCTGCTCACCGGTGCCCAGCTCTCCGGCGCCACCATGAAGCGCTTCGCCCACAACGACGTCGAGCGCCTCGCCAAGATCCTCGACGAGCTGCCGGCCGAGCCGGGCAAGGCCGTCATCGTCGACGGCGTCTACTCGATGGGCGGCGACACCGCGCCCCTCGCCGAGATCCTCGAGCTCTGCCGTCGGTACCCCAACACCTTCCTCCTCGACGACGAGGCGCACGGTCTCGGCGTCCTCGGCGCCCGCGGTCGCGGTGCGGCCGAGCACTACGGCGTGCTCGCCACCGTCGACCTCGTCACCATCACCTTCTCGAAGACGCTCGGCTCGTGCGGCGGCGCGCTCATCGGCTCCGCCGACGCCATCGAGCTGCTCACCCTCGACGCCGACCCGCTCATCTTCACCGCGTCCAACACGCCCGGCTCCGTTGCGGCCGCGCTCGAGGCGCTGCGCATCCTGCGGGCGGCACCCGAGATGACCGAGCAGCTGCGCGACAACGTCGACCGCTTCGTCGGTCTGCTCACCGAGCGCGGCGTGCCGGTCAACCCGCCCGAGAGCGCCATCATCACCATCCCGCTGCGCCAACGCGACGAGGTGTCGGCGGTCGTCCTCGCCCGTGAGCTGCTCGACGCCGGGGTCTTCGTGAACCCGGTCGTGGCGCCCGCGGTCCCCCGTGGGCTCGGTCTCATCCGTCTCAGCCTGATGCTCGAGCACACGCCCGCCCTGCTCGAAGAGGCGGCGGAGACGATCTACAAGGTGCTCAACGACGCCGACCAGCTCCCGGTGGACGCCTGAGCGTCTAGCCCTGGAGCAACTCGTCCTCGAGCTGCTGGTGATCGGCCTTGGTCACGCCGACCGCGGCGAGGTACGTGTCGAAGGTCTTGTACTTCGCCTTCACCTCGCTGAAGCTGGCATCGAGGTACTGGCTCTTCACCGACAGCACCGGCTCGAGCAGCGCGCTGTCGATCAGCGCGCCGGTCTGGGCCAGCGTCTTCTGGTTCTTCGCCTGCAGGTACTCGTTGCTCTTCAGGTAGTCCTGCATCACCGTCGACTTCGGCACGCCGAGGGCGGTGAGCACGGCCGCGCTGGCCCACCCGGTGCGGTCCTTGCCCGCGCTGCAGTGCATGACCGTCGGAAGGTTGGCCGGGTCCTCGATGCGGCTGAAGAACACCTTGTACTCGGCCAGCGGGTTGGTGCCGCTGACGAGCGCACGGCCACCGTCGACGAGGAGCTGCTCGGCCTTGCCGTTACCGAGGAGCTCCTGCTGGGCGGCCTTGTCGCCGGACGTGATCGCGCTGGTGATCTTGGCGGTGAGCTCGTCCTCGCCGATGATGTTGATCTGCTCGTTGGTCGCGCCGGGGATCACCTTGTCGGGCTTCGACGACACCTCGCCGTTGGTGCGGAGGTCGCAGACCAGCTTGATGCCGAGCGCCTCGATCGTGGCCAGGTCGGCGTCGCTCACCGCGTCGAGGCCGTCGGAGCGGTACAGCAGCCCGGGCTTGACCCACTGGCCGTCGCGGGTGCGGTACCCGCCGAGGTCGCGGAAGTTGGGGGCCGACTCGAGGTGCAGCGAGTGGTCGGCGGTCACCAGGGACCCGCCCTTGGCCGGCACGAGCTCGAAGTAGAGGCGGGGCGCAGCGGCGAGCCCGGTGACGTGCAGCGTGCCCGTGCTCTTGCCCGACCCGACCGCGTCGTCGGTGCCGACGGCGGACGGGTCGGTGCCGGCGTAGACCTTCACGGCACCGGCGCTGCTGGGCGCCTTCCACGCGACGTCGTACCCGTCGGCGGTCTGCGTGACGGTCGCCTCCGTGAACGGGATGGCCCGCTGCTTCGCGGCGGCGGTCGATGCACCGGCCGTCGAGGCGGCGATGGCTCCCAGGGCGAGGAGGAACGTGACGAGGACGACGACGAGCCGGCGGGCGGTCTGCTGAGAAGTGCGCACGGCGGGAAGGTAATCGAACCGACAGGAACGGGCCCGGCGACGACGTGGTCGCGTCAGCCGGTCTCGCGGCGAAGCGCTCTTCCCACTCCTGGTGCCGGCGCTTGGCGTCCTGGATGAACGGCGAGTACCCGATCGCCTTGATGATGCCGGCGTTGATCGACGCGCATCGGCTGGCGCAGCGGGCGGATCACGTCGAGGAACAGCACCACGCGGGTCTCGTCGGTGTCGTTCCACGCCTCGTGCTCGTAGGTGTCGTCGAAGACCAGGCTCTCGCCCTCGCGCCAGCCGCGCGTCTCGGGACCCACGCGGATCCCGAGCCGGTCGACGGGCGCGTCGGGCACCGACAGCCCGAGGTGGTAGCGGAGCACGCCCTTGTAGGGGCCGTCGTGCGGCGGGATGTGCTTGCCCGGGGCGAGGATCGAGAACATCGCGGTCTCCATGCCCGGGATCGCCTCGATGAGGCGCGTGGTCTCCGGGCACCGCGCGCAGTTGGCGTCGCTGCGGAAGCCGTAGCCGTAGAAGAAGAAGGTCTTCCAACGGTCGTCGTCGGTGAGCTGGTACTGGTCGACGCTGATGTCCTGGAAGTTCGGGAGTGCGGCGCGGTGCGCGAGCACGGCGTCGAGCTCGGCGCGGATCGCCTTCCAGTTGGCCTCCATCGGCGCGACCCAGGGGAAGTCGGCCGGTTCGTAGAACGGCAGGAGCGGGAGCTCCGACTGGCGGCCGATGACGCGGTTCACGCCCTGCAGGAGGCGGTCGCCGACGTGGTTGGTGAGGTCGTAGATCCGTTCCCGTGCGCCCACCGTCCGAGCGTACTCAGCGGGTCCGCTCGAACGCCCTGGTAGAACGCAGCCATGCGCTTCCGGATCTTCACCGAACCCCAGGAAGGAGCGACGTACGACGACCAGCTCGCCGTCGCGCTCCTGGCCGAGGAGCTGGGCTTCGACGCCTACTTCCGCTCCGACCACTACATCAGCTTCACCTTCGGCGACGGCATGCCCGGGCCGACCGACGCGTGGATCACGCTCGCCGGCCTCGCCCGCGACACCACCACGCTGCGTCTCGGCACGCTGGTGTCGCCGATCACGTTCCGGTTGCCCGGCCCGCTCGCCATCGCCGTCGCGCAGATCGACGCCATGAGCGGCGGACGGGTCGAGCTCGGCCTCGGCGCCGGGTGGAACGACCGCGAGCACGCGGCGTACGGCATCCCGTTCCCCGCCACCGGCGAGCGGTTCGACCAGCTCGAGGACCAGCTCGCGATCATCACCGGCCTCTGGTCGACCCCGGTGGGCGAGCACTTCTCCTACTCGGGAACGCAGTACTCGATCGACGACTCCCCCGCGCTCCCGAAGCCGGTGCAGCAGCCGCACCCGCCGATCGTGATGGGCGGCTTCGGCGCCAAGCGCACGCCGCAGCTGTCGGCGCGCTACGCCGACGAGTTCAACGTCGCGTTCGCGCCCCCCGACTCGTACCCCGAGATCGCCGGTCGCGTCGCCGCTGCGTGCGAGGCCATCGGCCGTGATCCCGCGTCGTTGCCCACGAGCATCGCGAACACCGTGCTGTGCGGCGCCGACGAGGCCGAGGTCGAGCGCCGCGCCGCGGCGATCGGACGCGACGTCGCCACCGCCCGTCTCGCGCACTTCGCAGGGACCCCGTCGGAGGTGGTCGACCGGATCGGCCAGTACGCCGAGCACGGCGCCACGACCGTCTACTTCCAGGTGCTCGACCTGCACGACCTCGACCACCTGCGACTGCTCGCCGCCGAGGTGCTCCCCGCGTTCAGCTGAGCGCGGTCTCGTTGAACGAGTGCAGCGAGGGTCCCTGAGGACCGATCGCGATCCGGCTGATCGACGCGACCTGCAGGAACAGTCGCCACGCCACCTCGTCGCCGACGCCGAGCGCCCACGCGATCGCGGCCTTGATCGGCGACACGTGGCTGACCACGACCACGTCGCGCCGCCTCGCCTCGTCGAGCAGCTCCTCGCACGCACCCCGGACCCGGATCCCGAGCATGGCCAGCGACTCGCCACCGGGCGGCACGAAGTGCGGGTCGGCGCGCCATGCGGCCCAGACCTCGGTCGGGACGTCGCCGATGGGTCGTCCGTCGAACTCGCCGTAGTCGAGCTCGATCCAGCGGTCGTCGGTCTCGACGTCGCGGCCGAACGCCGCGGCGGTCTCCTGGGCGCGCCGCAACGGGCTCGCGACGATGCGGGCGTCGGCGGGCACGATGGACGCGAGGGCGGCAGCCTGGCGCCGTCCCAGCTCGGAGAGCGGGAGGTCGACGTGCCCCTGCAGCAGGCCGCGGGCGTTGGCGTCGGTCTGTCCGTGGCGCACGAGCACGAGCACCGGGTGACAGTAGCGACCAGGTGCGTCCGGGGCGACGACCACTGCGGCCGACCAGTTCCTATCGTGCTCCCGTGTTCCGCCGAGTCGTCTCCCGTGCGTTCCTCCCGCTCGTGCTGGTCGCGCTCGTCGTGCTCACGACCGTTCCCGCGGCGGCTGCACGCACCCGGAGTGCAGGCGTGCGCCCCGATCCGGTGCTGCTGGTCCACGGCTTCCGGGGCTCGAGCAGCGGCTGGCACGCGCTGGAGTCGTCGCTGCGGGCCCAGGGCTACCGCGACTCGGAGATCGACGCCATCGACTACCCGGACGACGCGTCCAACGTCGACGTCGCCCACCAGATCGCGCGGGAGGCCGACGCCCTGCGCGCCCGCACCGGCGCGACGCACATCGACGTGGTCAGCCACTCGATGGGCGCGATCTCGTCGCGGTACTGGCTGGAGCGCCTCGGTGGCGCGGCGCACGTCGACGCGTGGGTGTCGCTCGCCGGCGTCAACGAGGGCACCGTCTGGGCGTACGGCTGCTACGTGCTCGCACCCTGTCGCGAGATGGTGCCGACGTCGTCGGTGATCCAACGCCTGGGCGACGACTTCCACCCCTCGGGCGCGACCCGCTTCGGGGCGTGGTGGTCGCCGTGCGACGACGCCATCGTCCCCCACACCAACGCCGAGCTCCCCGGCGCGCACAACGTCGAGACGTCGTGCCTCGACCACACCGAGATGCGCACCGACCCGCAGGTGCTCTCGCAGGTCGTGCAGTTCCTCCGACCGGGCTCCTGACCCGGAGGGTGGCGCCCCCGGCCCGTCAACGCCACCCGCGGGCAGGTCTCGAGGGCATCAGCGGACCGGAGGCATTTGTCAATCGCCGTGCGCCTCGATCCCGTTACGGCTGATTCGCGATGCCGATGCGCGTGATCGGGTATACCGGGGCCATGTCCCGTGACTTCCCCCCGAGGGTCCTTCCCGACGCGCCCGTCGCGTCGTTGTCCGAAGCCGATCGCGCCGGTGACGCGCTGGCCGACGCCCGCGCCGTCGATCCCGACGTCATCATCGACCTGGTCGACGCCGCCGGCCTCCAGGGTCGTGGCGGTGCGGGCTTCCCCGTGGCGCGGAAGTGGCGCACCGTCGTCGCCAACCGCACGTCGCTCATGCCGTCGACGGTGGTGGTGAACGCGGCCGAGGGCGAGCCGGGCTCCTTCAAGGACCGTGCCATCCTCCGCGCGGATCCCTACCGCGTCCTCGAGGGCGCGCTGATCGCGGCGCACGCGGTCGGAGCCGACTCGGTGATCGTGGCGACCAAGGCCACGTTCACGCGGGAGACCGAACGCCTCCAGCGCGCCATCGACGAGATCGACGCCGCCGGCTGGACCGAGCACGTGCCCGTCACCCTGGTGACCGGGCCCAGCGAGTACCTCTTCGGCGAGGAGACCGCGCTGCTCGAGGTGATCGACGGCCGTCCGCCGTTCCCCCGCATCGCCCCGCCCTACCGCGAGGGCGTCGACGAGGTGTTCGAGCACGACGCCGACACCACCTCGGGCACCGGATCGGCCGCCCACGTGGAGATGGCGGGCCCGTCGGGTGAGACGGTGGCGCCGCCGACCCTGGCCGGCAACACCGAGACGTTCGCCAACCTCCCCGCGATCGTGCTGGAGGGGGCCGACTGGTTCCGCAGCCTGGGCACCGACGGATCGCCCGGCACCGCCGTGTGCACGGTGAGCGGTGACACGGTCCGCAGCGGCGTGGCCGAGGTCGAGCTCGGCACCACGCTGCGCGAGGTGATCGAGTCGATCGGCGGCGGGGTCCGGCCGGGACGCGAGATCGTCGCGGTGATGTCGGGGGTGGCGAACCCGCTCCTCCCCGCCAGCGCGCTCGACACGCCCCTGACCTACGAGGCGATGCGCGCCGCCGGCTCCGGACTGGGCGCGGCCGGGTTCATCGTCTTCGACGACGAGACCGACCTCGTGGCGGTGGCGGCGGGGGTCGCGCACTTCCTCGCGGTGGAGTCGTGCGGGCAGTGTCGACACTGCAAGGACGACGGCCTCACGCTGGCGCGGCTGCTCGCGGAGCTCACCGCCTCACGCGCGTCGGCGACCGACGTCGAGGAGATCGGGAAGCGCCTCGACCTCGTGGCCGAGGGCGCGCGGTGCAATCTCCCCACCCAGCAGCAGCTGGTGGTGGGGAGCGTCCTCGATCGGTTCCCCGAACTGGTCGAGGCCCACGCGGCCGGGCACGCGCCGGGAGTGACGCCGGTGCCGATCGCCGAGATCCGCGACGTCGTCGACGGCCACGCCGTGCTCGACGAGGCCCAGCGCACCAAGCAACCCGACTGGACCCACGACGAGGTCGACTCGGGGCAGTGGCCCGCCGACCGGCTCGACGAGCACCGCACCGGTGCGCAGCACCTCGACTGACCGCAGCCCGATCGCATCCCGATCGAGAAGTGAACCGCACCCGACGAACGAGGAGCACCTGATGCCCGAACCGGAACCGTCGAAGCCCGAGGACGTCGGGCTCGCCGAGGAGACCCCGGAGCTGATGCAGATCGAGGGGGCGCGCACGCTGGGCAACGACGCCCGCGAGCGTCTGCACGCCGACGGGTTCAGCGACGCCCAGATCGACGCCTGGGCCGAGACGTTCATCGCCGAGGTCGGCTCCGGCACCGTCGACCGCTTCGTCGCCTGGATCGCGCAGCAGGAGCACCGCTAGCCCTGCGACGCGCCGGGGCCCGACCCCACCGCGGCTCTGGGAACGGTGGGATCGGGCCCGGGCGGATCAGGACACCGAGCACCCCGGTGCCGTGCCGGTGGGCAGGGTTCCACCGATGACGGAGGGGATCGTCAGGTGGGCCGGCAGGCGTCCGGGAGGTGTGGGGGCGTCCACGAACCTCATCCTGACGGATCGGCCTGAGAGGAACATGAGAGCCGACCGCCATCCGGCCGGGAGCGCGATCCGTACCGGGTGCGCGGCCTACAGGTCGGCGCGCACGACCTTGCCCAGCGCGTTGCGCGGGAGCGCGTCGACGTAGCGCACGCGGCGCGGCCGCTTGTACGGCGCGAGGTGCTCCGCCGCGAACGCGAGCAGCGCCTCGGGATCGCGGGCGTCGTCCTCCGCATCGCCGGCGGCGGCGACGACCACCGCCACGACCGTCTCGCCCCACTCGTGCGACGGCTCGCCGATCACGGCGACCTCGGCCACCGCCGGGTGCTCGAGCAGGACGTCCTCCACCTCGCGCGGGTACACGTTGTAGCCCCCGGAGATGATCAGCTCCTTCGCCCGTCCGACGATGCGCAGGTAGCCGTCGGGATCGTGCGCACCGATGTCGCCGCTGCGGAACCAGCCGTCGTCGGTGAACGCATCTCGCGTCGCGGCCTCCCGGCCCCAGTAGCCGGGGAACACGTTCGGACCGCGCAGCAGGATCTCCCCCGACGGCTGGTCGAGGCGCACCTCGACCCCCGGGAGCGGGAAGCCGATCGTCCCCGCGCGCCGTTCGCCGTCGTAGGGGTTCGACACGTTCATGATCGTCTCGGTCATGCCGTAGCGCTCGAGCACCCGGACCCCGGCGCCGGTCGCGAGCTCTTCGTGCAGCGATGCCGGGAGCGGCGCCGAGCCCGACACGCACAGCCGGAGGCGGGCGAGCTCGGCCGCCCGCGCGTGCGGGGCCAGGCGCGCGTACATGGTGGGGACGCCGAAGAACAGCGTGGCGTCGTGCTCGCGCGCCGCGTCGAGCACCAGGTCGGCGTCGAAGCGCGGGAGCAGGACCACCGATGCGCCGCACAGGAGGGTCCCGTGCAGTCCGACGCCGAGGCCGTGCACGTGGAAGAGCGGGAGCGCGAGCACCAGGCGGTCGACGTCGGTCCATCGCCACGCGAGCCGGAGCGCCTCGCAGCTCGCGAGCGCGTTGCCGTGGGTGAGCATCGCCCCCTTCGGCGCACCCGTGGTGCCCGACGTGTAGCAGAGCAGCGCGACGTCGTCGGGCTGGCTGGCGTCGAGCTCGGGAGCGTCGCCGTCGGGCAGCTCGACCGCGACCGTCGTCACTGCGCACCCGGTGGGAACGGCTGCGGCGAACAGGTCCACCCGGTCGGCGTCGACAACGCACAGCGCCGGTGTGCAGTCGTCGACGACGTGGCTGATCTCGCGCCCGCGGTACGCGCCGTTCACCGGCACGACGACGAGTCCGAGCCGCAGCGCGGCGACGTGCGCGACGACCAGCTCCACCGAGGTGGCTGCGCTCATCACGATCCGGTCGCCGGCGCGCAGGCCGGCGGCCGCGAACCTCCCGGCGATCCGGCGGGACCGGGCGTCGAGCTCCGCGTTGGTCGACCAGTCTTCGTCACCGTGGACCGAGGGCGCGTCGGGACGCTCGGCCCAGTTCGTCGCCCACGCAGCGGGCAGCGTGCGCCGGGCGAGGAGGTCGATCGACCCGGGGTCGACGCCGGGCGGGAGGTGGCGGGCCCACTCCGGGGTCGCGACGCCGGTCACGGCGCGGAGGCTACCGGCGGTGGACGGGTGGCACCGTAGGCTGGCCCGATGGCCGGTGCCCGCGAACCGTCGGGCACCCATGACCACGCCCACGACCACGCCCATGCCGGCCGCGTCCCGTTCTGGGTCCACCAGCTCGTGGAGCTGCTGCTCGGCGGGCTGCTGCTGATCGAGGGCGCCCGCACCGGCGAGCACACCGTCGTCCTGGTGTCCCTCGGTGGTGTCCTCCTGCTCCTCGCCCTCTGCAGCGACGGCGCCCTCGGTGCGTGGACCTGGATCGGCCGCCGGCTCCACCGCGTGCTCGACCTCGTCGCCGCCGCCGTGCTCGCGCTGAGCCCGCTCGCACTCGGACTCGACCACGCGCTCCCGATCGTGATCCTCGAAGCCGCCGCGGTGGCGATGATCTGGCTCGCGTTCCGCACCGAGTGGCGGCCGCGACCGAAGCGCGCCCGTCGCTCGACCGCCACCGCCGCTCCCCGACCGGAACCTCCCGCTGCGGCGGCGCCTCCTGCCGCGGCGCCTCCTGCCGCGGCGCCTCCTGCCGCGGCGCCGCTCCGCGCTGCCCGGCCGCGCGGCTCCGACCCGATCCGCTCCCGCGGTCCCACCCGCTCCTCCGGTGCCGAGCGCGCCGGGTCCGGTCCCGACCGCGGCACCGCTGGCCCGCAAGCTGGGTTCGGCGGCGGGCAAGGCCCGTGACGACGGCCCCCGCCAGCTCGGCCGCCTCGTCGGTCGTGCCCAGCGGGCGGCCAAGGCGGCGATGAGCCAGCCCGAACCGTCCGCGCCGGCCGCCCCCGAGCCGTCGGAGCCGCCCCGGGTGCCACCGGAACCGCCGGCGACCGACCCACCCGCCTGACCCTCCGCACGACGTCTCCACCGGGGCTGTGGCCACAGGGGACGGTGGGGCTCGTGTGGAACGAGGGTGTGCAGTCCCCTAACCTCGCGGGTGATGAGGCAGGGTGTGGGCAGGCGAGTCGGCGTGGGTGCGCTGCTCGTGGTGGGCCTGGGTGGCGCGCTCGGGACCGGCTGGTCGGTCGTGCCGGGCGCGATCGCACCGGCGCACGCGCAGCAGAGCCTGATCGACTCCGACCCCGCCGTCGTGCGGGCCCGCGCCGACCTCGAGGCGGCCCAGCAGGCGGCGCACGAGGCCGAGGACAAGCTCGAGGCCAGCACCGAGCAGCGCACCGAGGTCGAGGGCGCCATCGCCGACCACCAGCAGCACATCGCCGTGCTCGACCAGCAGCGCGCCGATCTCGCGCAGCAGCGCGACGTGCTGCTCGACCACCTGCGCCAGCGCGCCGTGGCCCTGTATTCGACCGGCAGCGACGGTGCCAGCGCCGCCGACATCTTCGACTCCGGCAGCGCACTTGACGGAGCCCGACGCAAGCAGCTGGGTGAGGCTGCGTCGCGCAGTGACCACGCCGTCGCCAAGCAGCTCGACCAGACCCGCAAGACGCTCGCCGACACCCAGACGACGTTGCGCGCCGAGGAAGGCGACCTCGAGCAGCAGCAGTCGCAGCTCGACACGCTGGTCGCGTCGCTCGAGGCGCAGCAGTCCGTCGTCGACCAGCGGGTGGCGGAGGCGAACGCCGCCCTCGACCGGGCGCGGGCGATCGGTGCGCTGCACGCCGCCGGCGAACCGGTGATGGGTCCCGCCACCCTCACCGCCGACCAGATGGTCGCGTGGTTCAACGCCCAGGGCTACCACCCGCGCCTCGGCGACACGACCGTGCCCGAGCTGGCGCAGATCTACCTCGACGAGGGCTCCGCCGAGGGCGTGCGCGGCGACTTCGCGTTCGCGCAGGCGATCATCGAGACCGGTGGGTTCTCGGCCTCGCCCGACAACAACTACTCCGGGCTCGGCTGGTGCGACGGTTGCGCGCAGGGGATCATCTTCCCCACGCCACGCGACGGCGTGCGCGGCCAGATCCAGCTGCTCCTCAACTACGCCGACCCGGGGTCGCGTGTCGCCGGCCTGCACAACCCGCTCTCGCCCTACGTGTGGCGCTCGGCGGCTGCGTTCGACAGCTACTTCGCCAAGGGCTGGGCGCCCACGTGGAGCGACATGGGCCACGGCAACTGGGCCACCGACCCCAACTACTCGGGCAAGGTCATCGGCGTCTACCGGTCGATGGTGGCGTTCAACACCTAGCCACCCTCGTTCGCTCCGCTCGCTCCGTCCTGCGTGCCACCCTCGTTCGCTCCGCTCGCTCCGTCCTCCGACCGGGAGCCCGTCAGTCCGACGCGGTGGGGAGCCCGATCTCGTCGTCGATGACGAGGTGGCCGTCGTCCTCGACGTGCGCGTCGAAGCCCATCCGGGTCTCGTCGAGCACCCGGAACCACGGGTAGCGGAACAGGGCGACCACCACCACGATCGCCAGCAGCACCGCCGACGCGACGATGGTCTCGCGCAGCCCGATCACCGACGCCACGATCCCGCCGACGAGCGCGCCGATCGGGGTGCCGGCGAAGAAGCTCATCACGTACACCGACAGCACCCGGCCGCGGTAGTGCTCGTCGACGTTGACCTGCACCGCGGTCTGGCACGCCACCATCGCGCAGCTCTGGGCCAGGCCGATGCCGTACATCCCGACCAGCGCCAGCGCGTAGACCGGCGCGAGGCCGAGGGTGAGCTCGGCGACCACGAAGATGGCGAACCCGACGACGGTGAGCGTCGAGCGTCGCCACACGTCACCCCTCACGACGGTGACCACGGCTCCGGTGATCGCGCCCGCGCCGTAGGCGGCGACGAGGAGCCCGTACTTCCCGGCACCCTCGTGGAGCACCTGGCGGGCGAACGGCTCGGCCAGCTGGATCATCGAGACCCCGAGCAGGGACGAGAAGAGCGCCCCGAGC
This sequence comes from uncultured Actinomycetes bacterium, assembly GCA_963755855.1. Classification (GTDB taxonomy): domain Bacteria; phylum Actinomycetota; class Acidimicrobiia; order IMCC26256; family DASPTH01; genus DASUAS01. The sequence continues at coordinate 163,364 of CAVWLR010000004.1, forward strand.
ACCGAGACGATCAGCACCGAGCGCTTGCGGATGTAGCGGAGGGCGTCGCGGAACTGCGACATGACCCCGCCGCCGTCGGTGGACCGCGTCACCGGGCGCGCCGCGATGAGCAGGAGCGCACCGATCACGAGCAGGAACGACGCCGCGTTGGCGAGGAAGGCCGTCCCCGGTCCGAACTCCGCCAGCACGAGCCCCGCGAGCGCGGGTCCGAACGCGCGGGCGCCGGTGAACTGCATGGCGTTCAGCCGCACCGCGCTCACCATCGCCTCGGGTGGCACGAGCTGCGGGACGAAGGCCTGCCACGCGGCGATCGTGATGCCCGAACCGATCGCGCCGACCACGACGATGGCCACGATCATCGTGGGGGTGGCCACGCCGGTCACCCAGGTCGCCCACAGCGCCAGCGCCGAGGCCATGAGCACCACCTGCGAGATCAGCATGATCGTGCGCCGGTCGTGGCGGTCGGCGAGCGAGCCGGCCAGCGGCCCGACGATGGTGGCCGGGAAGAAGGTGGCGAACGCCCCGAGACCGACCCAGACCGTCGAGTGCGTCAGCTGGTCGAGCACGTACGGCACGGTGATGGTCTGCATCCACGTGCCGGTGTTCGAGCACAGCGCCGCCGAGAAGAACAGCGCGAAGTCGCGGTGACGCAGCGCGGCCAGCGCGCCGCCGTTCTTCCCGTCCCCGCTCCCGTCCCCGGCAGCGGGCTCGACGGCGGCGGTCACCGGGCGAAATCTACCGGTGAGCCCTCCCGAACGTCTGTTCGATCAGCGGGACTACACTGGGATCCGGTGGTGATGCCGGGCCAGCGTTCGCTCTTCGCGTCGGGCGAGGTCGCCCTCGATCCCGATGCCCCGTGGCACCGCGTCGCGCTCGACGACTCGAGCTGGGTCGACGTGTGCCGCGGCCACCTCCTGGGCGCCGACACCGTGCTCGACGTCGTGATCGACGCGGTCCCGTGGCAGTGCGGGCGTCGGTACATGTACGACCGCATGGTCGACGATCCCCGGCTGTCGTACCGGTCGCCCCGCCCCGAGGTCGTCGCCCACCCGGTGCTGGCGCGAGTGCGCGCGGGCCTCGCGGCGCGCTACGGCGTCCCGCTCGGCGCGGCCGCGTACAACTACTACCGCGACGGGCGCGACAGCGTCGCCCCGCACGGCGACCGTGAGCTGCGCGAGACCGACGACACCCTGGTCTGCCTCCTCACCCTCGGCGCCACCCGACCGTTCCGACTGCGCCCCCACGGCCGCACCGGTGGGCCGACGCACGACCTCGCGCCGGGCTCCGGTGACGTGCTCGTGATGGGAGGCGCCTGCCAGCGCGACTGGGAGCACGCGGTGCCCAAGGTGCGTGCGGCGGGACCCCGCGTGTCGGTGACGTGGCGGTGGGTGCGCCCACCGGGTCGGAAGGGCGCCTGAGCGCTAGGGCACCCGGGTCGTCGGCGCCGGTCCCGGTTCGGTGCCGGCCGGGGGAGGATCGCCCACGACCGGCGGCGGATCGGTGGCCGGGGGGACGAACGCGGGCGGGTCGGTGGCCGGCGGTTCGGGTTCCGGCTCCGAATCGACCGCCGGCGGCGGCGGCGAGGTGGTGGTCGGCGGTCGTCGTCGTCGTCGTCGTGGTCGACGGGGTGGTCGAGCTCGTCGTCGTCGTCGATGCCATCGTCGAGGTCGTCGCGCGGGTGACGTGGGCGCCGCGCACCTCGATCTCGTTCGGGTTCGGCGCCGGCGCGTCGTCGCCGGTCGCGAGGGCGGCGTACCCGAGTCCACCGAGGCCGAGGACGACGCATCCGGTCAGGGTCGCCAGGCTCAGCCGGCGGATGCGACCGTCGCCACGTGCCGCGTCGCGCCGCTCTCGACGTCCCATCGGCGTTCCGACCGGCACGGGTGCGCCCGCGCTCCGCGCGCTCGCCGTCGTGACCGCCGGTCGCCTGGCGACCTCCGCGGTCGTGGCGGGTGCCGGTCCGAACAGGTCGGCGGTCGTGAGATCGAGATCCACGGGCGGCGGTGCGAACACCGCCGCGCTGGAGGGGTCGAGGTCCTCGAAGGTGGGTTCGACGCGGGAGCGGACCGGGATCGACGGCGGCGGGAAGATCTCGGCGCTGACGGCCGGCACGGGTCCGGGGACGACCGCCGTCGTCGTCGGTCGGGTCGGCGCCGAACAGCACCGAGTCGAGGGTGAACAGGTCGTCCGCGGGACGCGGGTGGCCGTGCCGCCGATGCGGGCGCGGCATCGGGCGACAGGCCGCGGAACAGCGCGTCGACGAGCTCGGCGTGCCAGCCGTCGTCCGGGGGCTCCGCGGTGCTCAGGAGCTCGCCACCACTCGAACGCCGGCGAAGAGGTCGGTCTCGAACTCGCCCTCGGGCACGCCGGTGTCGACGAGCGAGCGCGCCAGCACGTACTCCTCCCAGGGGTGCAGCTCCTGCTCCACCTCGAGTGGCACGCGGAAGAAGAAGCTGTCGGGCGCGATCTGGGTGCGGTGCGCGAGCAGCGCGGCGCGCCCGACCGAGATCTGGTCGCGCACGTCGATGCGGGTGGTCGTGACCTGTTCGAGCGAGTCGTCGTGCCCGTCACCGGCCTCGGAGTCGGCGGGCTGCGGCCTCGGCGTCACGTTTCTCGATGCCCTCGACCCACCGTGCGAGCGGGCTCTCCTCGCCGTTGGCGACGAACCACTCGTGGAGCGCCCGGATCCGCTCGCCGGGTGAAGCCGTTGCTGTAGTAGAGCTTCAGCGGCTGCCAGGGCGCACCGAGCTCCGGGTACCACTCGGGGTCGCCGGCCCGCTCGAACGCGAGCACGCTGATCTCGTGCACCCGCACGTGGTCCGGGTGCGCGTAGACACGATCGAGGGCGTAGCCCACGATCACCTGCGGACGCTCCTGGCGCACGATCTCGACCAGTCGGCCGGTCGCTTCGTCGAGGTCGGCGTTGGCGAAGGTGTCGGGATGGGCGTTGAACTCGGTGTCGGGCATGCCGGAGTCGCGGTAGCCGAGCAGGTGCAGGGCGTCGTATCCGATGATGCGGACGGCGTCCTCGAGCTCCCGGCTGCGCACGGCGGCGAGGTCGCGGCGGACCTCCTCGGTGTCGGCGGCGGGGTTGAGGATCTCGCCCGCCTCGCCCCCCGTGCAGGTGACGAGCACGGTGCGCACCCCTTCGGCGCCGTAGCGGGCCATGGTGGCGGCGCCCTTGGAGGCCTCGTCGTCGGGGTGCGCGTGCACGGACAGCACGCAGAGCGGTTCGGCCGGGGGTGTCACGGGGTCACGATACCCAGCAGCCCTTGCCGGCGCAGTGATGCGGCACCGCGCCGGGCTCCCCGCCGGGGTGTCGCAGGCGCCCGTGCCGGGTGCGCTTGACAGATCAAGCACGTGCTGTCTATACTGCTGGTACCGCTTCCCCCACGAAGCGGATCCCCCGACCCAGGAGTCATCCCATGGCCACCAAGACCGCCGACCCCACCGCCGTGTTCACCGACGCAGTCATCGCCGGTGTGAAGCAGACCCAGGAGATGGCGTACAGCGGCATCACCATGTGGATCGACTTCGCCGGCAAGGCGTTCTCGATGCCCGAGATGGACTCGCTCCCCTTCGTCGACCAGCTCCCCGACCCGAAGGCCGTCGTGGAGTCGGGCTTCGGCTTCGCCGAGGACCTGCTCTCCACGCAGAAGGACTTCGCGCTCAAGGTCGTCGAGGCGATGACGCCGGCGAAGAAGGCCGTCTAGCTCTCTCGATCTCCTGAACGATCCTCCGATCGTTCGACCTTCGCGTGGTGCTCCGGCCCGGATCCCCCCTCCGGGCCGGGGCACCACGTCTTTTCGCGTCTCCTACGCTTCGCCGATGACGGAACGCCCGCCGACCGATCCACCCAACGATCGTGAAGACCAGCTCCACGCGCTCGGTTCCTTCATCCGGGCCCAGCGCCAGCTCGCGAACCTGTCGCTGCGGCAGATGGCCGACCTGGCCCACGTCTCGAACCCGTACCTGAGCCAGCTCGAGCGGGGTCTCCACGAGCCATCGGTGCGGGTGCTGCAGTCGGTCGCTCGGGCGCTCAACGTGTCGGCCGAGACCCTCCTCGCCCATGCCGGCATCGAGGGCGACGCCGACGCCGCCGACCTGCCCGACACCGAGTCGGCGATCCGGGCCGACGGGCGCCTCTCCGACGAGCAGAAGCAGGCCCTGCTGAGCGTGTACCGCAGCTACGTGCAGACGAACGCCTCCAGCACCGCCTGAACGCCTAGCTCCGCACGTACTCCCCCGGCGCGATGCCGACCGGAGGGTGCTCGGCGCTGCCGACCCCCGGTGCCGCCCGCAGCTCGCCCGCCCGCTCGGCCAGCCAACGGCTCCAGTCGTTCCACCAGGTGTCGCGGTGCTCCTTCGCGCCCGCCCGCCAGGTGGCGGCCTCGCGCGGCAGCTCGTCGTTGGTCCAGAGCCTCACCTTGGGCCCGGGCGGGCAGACGATCCCGGCGATGTGGCCGCCCGACGTCATCACGAAGCGCGTCGGACCCTTGAACAGCTGCGTCGTGCGGTACGACGACTGCCACGGGACGATGTGGTCGTCGATCCCGGCGACCACGTAGGAGTCGGTGCTGATCTCGGACACCATCAGGCGCTCGCCCAGCGCGGTGTAGTCGTCGTGTGCGAGCGCGTTCTCCATGTACGCCTTGCGCAGGAACTCGCCGTGCGCCTTGCCGGGGAGGTTCGTGCTGTCGGCGTTCCAGGCGAGCAGGTCGAACGCCGGGGGCTTCTCCCCCATCAACCAGCCGTCGACCACGTAGCGGAACACGAGGTCGTTGGCGCGCAGCAGGTCGAACGTCCGGGCGATGTCGTTGCCCGGCAGGTAGCCGTGCTTCTCCATGCGGCGGCTGAGCGACTCGAGCGTGCCCGGGTCGGCGAACACGCCGGCCCGGCAGGCCGGCGTCCTGGTAGTCGACCGCGCAGTTCAGGAACGTCGACGAGTGCACGAGGTGGTCGCCGCAGGCGTCGAGGTAGGCGAGGCACATCGCGGTCATGGTGCCGCCGAGGCAGATGGAGATGGTGTTGACCGTCTCGCTCCCGGTGATCTCGCGCGCCACGTCGATGGCGGTGAGCGGACCGAGGCGCAGGTAGTCGTCGAAGGTGAGGTCGCGCATCGACGGATCGGGATTGCGGAAGCTCACCGCGAACGTGGTGTGCCCGTGGTCGACGGCCCACTCCACCAGGCTCTTGCCCGGCGCGAGGTCGGCGATGTAGTAGCGGTTGATCCACGGCGGGATCACCACCAACGGACGCTCGAACACCTCGTCGGTCGTCGGCTCGTACTGCAGCACCTCGATCAGCTCGTTGCGGAACACGACGCGGCCGGGTGTGGCGGCGGTGTTCTCCCCGAGCACGAACGACGAGCGGTCGACCTGGCTGGGCCAGCCCTCGTTCTTCACCATGTCGTGCACGAAGTTCTTCAGCCCCCGCACCACGCTCGTGCCGCCGGTCTCGAACGCGCGCTTGATCGCCTTCGGGTTGCCGAGCACGAAGTTGGTGGGCGACAGCGTGTCGCTGAGGATGCTGGCGGCGAACTCCGCCTTCGACGCCTCGCTGCCCTCCAGGTGCGCCGCGCCCACGAGCTCGTGGAGCAGCCGGGCGGTCAGCAGGTAGAGGTCGAGGCCGCCGTGGTACCAGATGTTGTCGGACCAGGTGGGGTCGCGGAACCGGGCGTCGCGGGGATCGGGGTGCACGACCTCGGGCAGCGGGTGACCGAGCGCGCGGGTGGCGAGGTGGGCGCCGGTGAGGCCGAGCCCCATGCCGTAGCGGGCGACGGCGGGAACGGTGCGCCACGGCCGGAACGCGGCCCGGCGCATGGCGCCGACGTAGCCCCGGGCGAGCGAGACCGGGTCGGCGGTGTCGAGCGCGGCCTCGGTGATGCCGAGCAGATCACCCAGTGCCGTGTTGTCCACACCGTCGGCCACTGCGCCACCTCCTGGGTCGTGCCCTCGGTCTGCCGCGCTCGTACCCGCTCGCGTCACCCGCCATCCTCGCGCCTCGAGGGCGCCCGACGCTTCGGAACGGTGACGCGACGATGACGTTTACGCGACGATGACGTTCGGGCGGTCGAAGCCCTGGGCCTCGCACAGCGCGTAGTAGGCCGCCAGGGCACCGGCACCGTCGGCGACCGACTCGATGCTGCCGTCCTCGGCCAGGTTGAGGTTGACGCCGTACATGTGGAACCACACCTGGGTGTCGTCCTCGATGCAGGTGAGCGTGTGGATCGATCCCGCCGGCTCGTAGAGGAAGGAGCCGGCCCGGTTCACGTAGTCGTACTCGGCGTACTTCCACGCGCCCGAGGTGGTGTAGCCCCACACCGGCCCGGTGTGGCGGTGCTTCTGCACCGCGTACCCGGCCTGGAAGATGTTCTCGACGATCCAGAGCCCTTCCTTCTCGTCGACGTGGATGACCTTGAGCTTGTTGCCGTCGCCGATCTCGACGAACGGCAGGTCGGCGGCGCCGAGGTGCAGCGCCTCGGGGGCGCCGGTCTGGGTCATGGCCATGGTGGTGCTCCTACGCGTTGGTCAGAAGTCGAAGTTGCCGTACGTGACGTCGGTCGTGTCGCGGGCGCCCAGCGTCCACGTGCTCTCGAACCCGAATCCTCGCGCAGGATCGAACTCGACGGTGGACGACCAGTCGAAGGCGCACACCCGGGCCGCGATGAGCCAGGTCTCGTTCCTGCGTTCGAAGCGGTCGACGTAGCGGAGGCCCAGGGTCATGTCGGACTGGATGCCGGCGGCGTCGGGCTTCGAGACGTGGTGCGCGACGCAGTACGTGTCGACCTTGGCGACGTCGCGCCCGTCTCTGGAGGGGGCGTTCCGGATGCGGGGCGGGCCGATGAAGTGCATGGTCGCGGCGAAGTGCGGCAGCGTGTCGACGACCCACTGCGCGAACTCGGTGCCGGTCCCGCGGAACACGTTGTGATCGTCGGTGCCGTCGGGGTGGTAGCACGACGCCATCAGCTCGCGGTCGAGGCGGTCGGTGCCGCGCGCGAGCGCCTTCACGACGTCGGTGATCTCCTCCGCGCGAGCAGGTCGTCGAGGGTGAGCGCCATCGGCTCAGCCGTCCTCGGGACCGATGCCCAGGTGCTCCTCGAGCGTGCGGTGCAGGTTGACGATCCGGCACTCCTCGGTCGGCGACACCGTGAGGTGCGTGAACCCGGGCTGGTGCAGCCCGCGCTGCGTGCGGGCGAAGTTGCCGACGTCCTGGTTGAGCACCAACCCGAACGGCGGGTCGGCGTCGGGGGGCAGCTCGGCGTCGTACGGCTTCGCGCGCGGGCCGTCGGAAGGGTTGGCGGTCGACTGCACGCGCGTGAACGCGAACACGTCCATGAACGCCTCTTCGACGTGCGTGCCGGGACGGGCGCGCACGATCGAGAGCATGTCGGCGAACACGAGCACCGTGATGTTCGGGAACAGGTTGTACTGCTCCATGTCGAGCACGTGATGATCCTCGTAGCCCGAGAGGTCGATGCCCTGGGCCAGGTTCACGTCGCGCACCATGCGCGCCAACATGCCGCGCAGCGTGTCGCCCTCCGGGATCGGCGGCATCGGCGCGGCGACGTCGTCGACACCGATCCGACCGCCCATCACCTCGACGAACGAGGCGAACACGTCGTCGTCGCTCCCCGGACGGCCCTGGCGCGGCGACGGGAGTCCGTACGACTGCACCAGCCGACCGTGGCGGGGCCAGATGACCTGCGGACCGTTGACGTCGTCGGCCATGCCCAGCATCTCGCGGTGGATGCCCTGCACGTGGTAGGTCTCGCTGAAGCCCTCGATGAGCGTCTTCCAGTTGCAGTCGGCCTTCACCGAGAGCAACGCCAGGCCGCGGAACTCCTCGAGGTTCGCCCATGCGGTCTCCGACGGCACCGGGTCGAGGAACTCGCCCAGCGAGCCGGCGTCGGTGTCGAAGTTGACGAACACCAGCGGGCCCCAGGTGTCGACCTGCACGTCGACCAGCGGGTAGTCGTCGTTGAGCACGCCGAACTCGCGGCGCGACGGCACCTCGCGCAACCGGCCGTCGAGCCCCCACGTCCACCGGTGGAACGGGCAGCGGATCTCGGTGAGCTCGGAGCCGGATCCGCTGCAGAGCTCGCTGCCCCGGTGGAGGCACACGTTCTGGAACGCGCGCAGCACGTCGTCGTCACCGCGCACGATCAGCACGGAGAGGTGCCCGATGCGGTACTCGAACCAGTCGCCCGCCTCGGCCACGTGGTCGACGGTGCAGGCCAGCTGCCACGTGCGCGACCACATCGACTCGAACTCGCGCGCGAAGAACTCCGGTGACGTGTAGCGCGACACCGGGATCTTCACCGCGGTCGACCCGCTCGCTGGCCGGCCGGCGTCTCGAGCAGGACGTCGCCGCCGTCGAGAGGTTGCCCGACGTCGGCGGCGCTCATCGCATGCCCCGCACGAGCTTGCCGGGACGGGCGCCGGTGTCCTCGCCGTCGCGCATGGTCTCCTCGCCGGCGACGAACGTGTGCCGGTAGCCGTCGGCCCGTTGGATGAGGCGGCGGGCGCCACCGGGCAGGTCGTGCACCAGCTCGGGCAAGCGACAGCGACAGCGCGTCGTAGTCGATCACGTTGAGGTCGGCGCGGTAGCCGGGCGCCACCACGCCGCGGTCGCCGAGGCCGTAGACGGCTGCGGTGTCGCGCGTCTGCTTCTGCACCACGAGCTCGATCGGGAGGCGCTCCCCGCGGTCGCGGTCGCGGGTCCAGTGCGTGAGCATGAACGTCGGGATCGACGCGTCGCAGATGGCGCCGCAGTGCGCGCCGCCGTCGGAGAGCCCGAGCACCGCGTTGGGGTGCAGGATCATCTCGCGCATGTCGTCGAGGTTGCCGTAGCTGTAGCCGAGCAGCGCCTTCATGACGAGCTCGCGACCGTCGTGGCCGAGCATCACGTCGTAGAGCACCGCCTCGGGGTCGCTTGCCCTCGCGCTCGGCGATGGCGGCGATGCTCTTGTCGGGCGAGGGCTCGTAGTCGGGCGGCTCGCCGATCGGGAAGAGGACGCGGAGGTCGGTGCCGATGACCGCGTCGAGCGGCGTGGGCGGTGACGTCTCGGAGAGGATCGCCTCACGGATCTCGGGCCTGCGCAGCTCCGCCACCCGCTCGGCCAGCGGCAGGTGCGCCAGCTTCAGGTAGGTGGGACGGGCGACGAACGGGTGGAAGGTCTGGAACCCGATGAGCAGGTTCAGCGGGCGACCACCGACCTGACCGCGGAGGTCGGCGCCCTCACCGACGGCCTCCTGGGCCAGGCGCAGGACGTCGCGCCACTGGTCGGGGGCGAGGTTGTGCTGCGAGAGGGCGAAGCTCACCGGGCCGGCCGATGGCGGCCGACAGGCGGCGCATCCACGCGACCTCCTTCTCCGGTGCGGACAGGTCCTCGCCCATCACGCCCGCCGGCGCGAGCTCGAACAGCCCGGTGCCGAGCTCGCCCAGCACCCGCCCGATCCCGAACAGCTCGTCCTCGGCGGCGTAGGTGCCGGGGACCGGTTCGCCGTCGACCGCCTTGTGCATGATCGTGCGCGACGTCGAGAACCCGAGCGCCCCGGCGCGGATGCCTTCGCGCACCAGGTCGGCCATGGCTTCGATGTCCTCCGGCGTGGCGGGCTCGTTGCGCGCGCCGCGCTCGCCCATCACGTACGCACGCACCGCGCCGTGCGGCACCTGCGTGCCGACGTCCATCAGGCGCGGCATCGTGTCGAGCGCGTCGAGGTACTCGGGGAACGTCTCCCAACCCCACGTGATGCCCTCGTTGAGCGCGGTGCCCGGGATGTCCTCCACGCCCTCCATGAGCTGGATGAGCCAGTCCTCCTTGCCCGGGCGCACCGGCGCGAAGCCGACGCCGCAGTTGCCCATCACCACGGTGGTGACGCCGTGCCAGCACGACGGGGTGAGCAGCGGGTCCCAGGTGACCTGGCCGTCGTAGTGGGTGTGCAGGTCGACGAAGCCCGGGGTGACGAGCAGGCCGTCGGCGTCGACGGTGCGGCGGGCGCCGGAGTCGTCGAGGCGCCCGGGTGCGGTCACCTCGGTGATGGTGCCGTCGTCGACCGCGATGTCGGCGGTCCGGGTGTCGGCGCCGGTGCCGTCGACCAACGTGGCGTCGCGGATCACGAGCTCGTGCATGGGTCCCCCAGGTGCGCGCACGGCGCAGTGCCGCGCGTCGGTCCCGCCATCATCGCACGACGCAAATGTGCAGCACAACGGTTGCAATATTCGAACGGTGGGTCCACACTGCGGCGATGCCGAGGACGTCTCCTCCGACCGAACGGGTCGTCGCCACGATGTCCCTGCTGGCCGAACGCCCCGATGCCGCGCTGTCGCTGGCCGAGCTCACCCGCCGGCTCGGGGTGAACAAGTCGACCGGCCACGCCATCCTCGCCAGCCTCACCGCCGCCGGCTGGGTGCTGCGCGACCCCACGAGCAAGACCTACCGGCTCGGCCCCGCCGTGGTCGCGCTGGGCCGGCAGGCGGGCGCGTCGTTCCCGGCGCTCGACTTCGCGCGGCCGGCGCTGGTCGAGCTGAGCCGGGCCTTCGCCGCCACCTGCGCCGCGCTCGGTGTGGGCGAGGACGCCGTCACCGTGCTCGACCAGGTGGCCGATCCCCGCGCCGCGCCGCACACGTTCCGGGTGGGTGCGACGTTCCCGCTCCGCCCGCCCCTCGGCGCGGCCGTGGTGGCGTGGTCGTCGGACGCGGTGCGCGACGACTGGCTCGCCCACGTCCCACCCGACACCCGCGCCCACTACGCCGACGCCCTCAGCCGCCACGCACGCCCGCGGCTACGCGGTCGAGATCGCCACGCCGGTGTCACGGGTGCGCGAGCTCGCGGGCATGCTCGGCGACGTCGACACGTCCGCCCGCGCCGCTCTCGACCGACTCGCCGACGAGCTGGCGACGCACGAGGAATTCCTCGTCGTCGACCTCGACGGCGAACGTGAGCACGCGGTCAACGTGGTGAACGCGCCCGTGTTCGACCACACCGGTCACGTGACCCTGGTGCTGTCCCTCACCGGCTTCGCGCGACCGCTCCGGGCCGACGAGGTCGCCGCCGCCGGCACCGCACTCCTCGACGCCACCCGCCGCCTCACCGCCGCGTTGTCGCCCGTCTCCCCCGCCCGACCACGAACATCCCGAGGTTGACCGTCACATACCGACGCGAACCTCGAGATGCTCGTGGTGGAGGTCAGGACATGGGGGCGGTCCGGGTGTCGCGGCCGGAGCGGAGCAGGGTGCCGTTGCGCTCCTCGGTGAGGGCGCCGTCGCGCACGATGGGGGTGCCGTTCACGAGGACGTGGTCGATGCCGTCGGCCTCGGCGTAGAGCCGACCGGCGCCGCCGGGCAGGTCCATGCGCATGCGCACGTCGTGGCTGCCGATGGTCTCGGGGTCGAGCACGACGACGTCGGCCTTCCACCCCTCCTCGACCCGGCCGCGCTCGCGCAGGCCGTAGAGCTGCGCGGGCGTGTCGGTGATGAGGTTGATGGCCTCTTCGAGCGGCAGCATCTTGCGCTGGCGGACGGCCTTGCCCAGCACCTCGGTGGCGTAGTTGAACGACGCGAGCAGGTCGAGGTGGGCGCCGGCGTCGGACGCGCCGATCAGCGCGCGCGAGTCGCGCCACACCTGGATGCGCGCCTTCCAGTCGTCGTCGGTCTCGGTGGCCGGGACGGTGCCGAAGCTGGTGTTCAGCTCGTCGGCCCGGGCGATCGACGTGAGCACCTCCCAGGCGCTGCGACCCTCGTCCTCGGCGATCTCGCCGATCATGCGGCCGCGGTACTGCTCGTTGTCGGGCGACACGACGTCGTGGATCTTGAGGTTGCCCCAGTTGGAGAGCGCGCGCATCGGGTTGTTCTCGGCGCGCGACAGCTCGTCGAGCTTCGCCAGCGCGTCGTCGTCCTGGAAGTACTGCAGCTTCTCGTCGAGCGGGAGGCCCATGACGTCTTCCCAGCCGGGGATGGCGTCGAGGATGAACCCCGATCGGAACGACAGGTACACGGGGAAGCTCATCGGCACCGTGAGCGCCACGACGCGCCCGCCGTGGTTGCGGGCGTAGGTGCCGGCCTCGAGCTTCTGCTCGACGTCGGCCATGTTCTTGCCGTTGACGCCGAGCACGTTCCAGTTCAGCGGTCGTTGCGCGGCCGCCGACATCGACGGACATGAGCTCGACGGCCCACGGCTCGAACGGGCCGACCATCGGGATGAACTCGAGCGACGTGCCCTCGAACTCGGAGACCGTGGAGCAGAGGTCGACGAGCTCCTCGCGCGACGCGAACCGCGACGGCACCATGTGGCCCTCGGCGTCGTTGTGCGTGCGCGCCCACGACGACGAGAAGCCGATCGCGCCCGCCTCGAGACCCGCCCGCAGCAGGGCGCGCATCGCCTCGAGCTCCTCGGGCTTCGACTCGCGCGTGGTGGACTCCTCGCCCATCACCACCCGGCGGATGGCGGAGTGGCCCACCATGAACCCGGCGTTGATGCCGAGCCGGCCCTCGATCTCGTCGAAGTACTCGGCGGTCGTCGTCCAGTTCCACGGCACACCGGTGCGCAGCGACTCGAGCGGCATGCCCTCGACGCGCGCCAGCATGCGCATCAGGTAGTCGCCGTCGCTCGGCGTCGTCGGAGAGCGGCGCGATGGTGAAGCCGCAGTTGCCCGCGAGCGCGGTGGTGACGCCGTGCAGCGGCGACGGCGTGAGCGCGCCGTCCCAGAACACCTGCGCGTCGTAGTGCGTGTGGACGTCGACGAACCCGGGCGTGACGACCTTGCCGGTGGCGTCGATCGTGGTGGTGGCGGCGCCGTCGGCCAGGTCGCCGATGGCGACCACGCGGTCGCCCTGGATGGCGACGTCGGCACGGCGACGGGCGCTGCCGCGTGCCGTCGACCAGGTCGCCGCCTCGGATCAGGATGTCGTACATGCCTGGTGTCCTCTCGTCAACGTGTCGACGACCTTAGACCTGGGGCGCGAGTCGTAGTGTCGAGCGCCATGGAGTCGACATGGAGCTGAGCGAGGCACTGCGCACCACCGGAGCGGTCCGGGACTTCACCGACGATCCGGTGCCCGACGACGTCCTGTACCGGATGCTCGAGACGGCCCGGTTCGCGCCGAACGGTGGCAACCGCCAGGCGTGGCACGTGATCGTCGTGCGCGATCCCGCGACCCGTCGGGCGCTGCGGGACCTCTACCTGCCCGCCTGGTACGAGTACCTGCCGCAGATGGAGGCGGGGCTCACGCCGTTCGCGGTGGTCACCGACCGCGACGCCGAGGCTGCGGCTCGCGCCCGGGCGCCGGAGTTCGCCGCCCGCGGTGCGGCCGACCCCGGGTTCGCGGAGCGGCTCGACGAGGTGCCGCTGCTGATGGTCCTCACCGCCGACCTCCGCAACCTCGCCACCCTCGATCGTGATCTCGACCGCTACACGATGGTGGGCGGTGCGTCGATCTACCCGTTCGCGTGGAGCCTGCTGCTGGCCGCGCACGACGCCGGCCTCGGGGGCGTGTTCACGTCGGTGGCCATCCCGCAGGAGGCCGCGCTGCGGACGCTCTTCGACCTGCCCGATCCGGTGATCGTGGCCGGCGTGCTCGCGTTCGGCTACCCGGCGGGCACGCGGCCCACGAAGCTGCGCCGCAACCCGGTGGAGTCGTTCGCCACCGTCGACCGCTACGACGGCCCGGCGGTCACGGCACCCCGAACCGGCGCGCCCTGATCCCTACGGCCGGGCGCGGATCTCTCCGTGGAGGATCGCGAACCACCCGTCGGGTGACTCGCTCCACGCCCGCCAGGCCGCGCTGATCTCCTCGAGCTCGGCGCGCGTGGCGAAGCCGCCGTCGATCGCCTGATCGGCGAACGCCGACGCCACGATGCGGTCCGACCACAGTCCGCCCCACCAGGCGCGGTCCTCCGGCGTGGCGAAGCACCAGACCGACGCGGTGGCGTCGACCTGCGAGAAGCCGGCGGCGTGGGCCCAGGACAGGAGGCGGCGGCCGGCGTCGGGCTCGGCGTCGTTGCCGCGCGCGACGTCGTGGTACAGCTCGAGCCAGCGGGTCAGGCGCGGATCCTCGGGCCACCACGTGAACGTCGCGTAGTCGGAATCGCGCGCAGCCACCACGCCGTCGGGTGCGCACACCCGCCGCATCTCGCGCAGCGCGGCCACGGGGTCGGTGAGGTGTTGCAGCACCTGGTGGGCGTGCACGACGTCGAACGCCGCGTCGGGCAGGTCGAGCGCGTAGATGTCGCCCACTGCGAACTCGGCGTTGTCGACGCCCGCATCGAGTGCTGCGGCACGTGCGGGCTCGAGCACCTCGTCGGCGCGGTCGAGCCCGAGCACACGACCCGGCGCGACCCGCTGCGCGACGTCGACCGTGATCGTGCCCGGGTCCGCAGCCGACGTCGAGCACGCGGGTGCCGGGCACCAGCGCGTCGAGCAGGTAGCCGGCGGAGTTCTCCGCCGTGCGCCACTGGTGCGAGCGCAGCACGCTCTCGTGGTGGCCGTGCGTGTAGACGTCCTCGGGCGTCGGTGCTCATGCCGGATCGGGCTGCGCGCCCGCGACGTCGTAGAACGCCCGCACCGACGCGATGCGGCCGTCGCCGTCGAACACGAAGTGGTCGACGATCGGCGCCAGCGTGTGACGGTCGGCCCCGTGTCCGAGGTGGAGCTCCAGGAACGCGAGCGCCTCGTCGCCGACGACGATCGGCGGCGCGGTCTCGTGCAGTTCGAGGTCGAGGCGGGCGACCGATGCGTCGAAGAACGCGCGCATCGCGTCGACACCCTCGATCGTCGATCCGTCGGCCTCCTCGACGGTGGCGTCGCTGCGGAAGAGCGACAGCCAGGTGTCGCGGTCCTTGGTCGTCTCGGCGGTGCAGTACCGCGCCACGACCTGCTCGACGTGCGCTCGCGTGACCACGTCGCCTACTCCGGGTCGGGGCGGATGCCCGCGGGGTCGAAGAAGGCGCGCAGCGCGGTGATGCGGCCGTCGGCACCGAACACGAGGTGGTCGACGATGGGCGACAGCAGCAGCCGGTCGGGCCCGTGACCCACGTGCACCTCGAGGAACGCGAGCGCCTCGTCGCCGACGACGATCGGCGGCGCAGTGGTGTGCAGGTCGAGATCCATCTGGGCCGGCCGACGCGTCGAAGAACGCGCCGATGGCCTCGATGCCACGGTTCACCGGTGCCCCCACCGGATCTTCGTGCGTCGCGTCGGGCGTGAAGAGGGAGAGCCAGGTGTCGCGATCCTTGGCCGTCTCGGCCGTGCAGTAGGTCTCGATCACCTGGAGCGCGTGCTCGGGAGTCACCATGCGCGGGAGGCTACCCAGCGCCTCCCGCGGAACCGGCTCGCGTTTCAGGCGCCGTCCGACGGCTCCAGGCCCCGACGCCGCTGCAGGGCCTCGAACGCACCACCGAGCGCACGCAGCTGCGTGCGCGAGAGGTGGTCGACGAAGTGGGCGCGCACCCCGGCCACGTGCACCGGGGCCGCCGCCTCCAGCGTCGACCGGCCCGCGTCGGTGAGCACGGCCAGGGTGACCCGGCGGTCCTGCTCGCTGGGCTGCCGGGCCACGTAGCCGGCCTTGACCAGGCCGTCGAGGCGCCGCGTCAGCCCGCTCGGCGAGAGGTGCAGGCGGGACGCGAGGTCGCACATGCGCAACCGCTGGTCGGGCGCCTCCGAGAGGTTCACCAGCACGCCGTAGTCGCCGCCGTCGATCCCGAAGCCGGACATCAGATCGGCCTCGAGCGCCGCCTGCAGTGCGGCGTTGGCCTCGACCATGCCGCGCCAGGCCCGCATCTCCTCGTCGTCCAACCAGTGGGTCGCCGGGCGGGTCGTGCGCGGGGCCGGTTCGCTGCTCACCATCCCAGGATACCGCCACCCGTGCGGGATCAACAGTTGACATCGCAACTGTTGTGTGGAATAGTTGAAGACGCAATCAAGTTGACGACGGGGACACACCCCGACCACCCACCCCAGCCATTCGCATCGAGGAGCTCCCCATGACCGATCTCTCCACCCTCACCCCCGGCACCTGGACCGTCGACCCGGCCCACTCGACCGTCGGGTTCGTCGCCCGCCACCTGATGATCACCAAGGTGCGCGGCCGCTTCACCGACTTCTCGGGCACGCTCGAGGTCGCCGAGAACCCGCTCGAGTCCCACGTGGAGGCCACGGTGAACCTGGCGTCGGTCGACACCGGCGACGCCGGGCGCGACGCCCACCTCCGCAACGCCGACTTCTTCGACCTCGACGCTGACGGCAAGGGCTCCCCCACCATGACCTTCCACAGCACCGGCATCAAGGACGACGACGGTGACTACGTGCTCTTCGGCGACCTCACCGTCAACGGTGTGACCCGCCAGGTCGAGTTCGCGCTCGAGTTCGAGGGCGTCAACGGCGACCCGTGGGGCGGGACCCGGGCCGCGTTCAGCGCCGAGACCGAGATCAACCGCAAGGACTTCGGCCTCGAGTGGAACGTCAAGCTCGAGACCGGTGGTGTACTGGTGGGCGACAAGGTCAAGATCCAGCTCGACATCCAGGCCGTCAAGGCCTGACGAGCAGCTGAGGGAAGGCGGACTCCGATGAAGACGATCGAGCTCGGACACGCGGTGCTCTACGTGCGTGACCTCGAGGCGCTCGCGCCGCTTCTACGGCGAGATCCTCGGGCTCCCGGAGATCGGGCCCGCCTTCCCGGGTGCGGCCGCCTTCAGCGGCGGTCGCACCCACCACGAGCTCCTGCTCATCGAGGTCGGCCCGGCGGCCGCGTCCCCTCCCGCCGGCCGCCGGACCGGCCTCTACCACCTCGGCTTCAAGATCGGCACCACCGACGACGAGCTGCGCGACGCCTGGCGTGAGCTCGAGGAGGCCGGCGTCACCATCGTCGGCGCGTCCGACCACACGGTCACGCACTCGCTGTACGTCCAGGACCCCGACGGCAACGAGCTCGAGCTCTACATCGACGTGCAGCCCGAGCGCTGGCGCGACGACCCGGCGCTGGTGATGGCGCCGACCAAGCCCCTCCGCGTCTGACCGCTCCGGGCAGGGAGCTCTAGCCCGGCAGGTAGTCCTCGAGGCTGGCGATGGCGAAGCCCTGCTCCTTGCAGACCTCGAACACCTTCTGCAGGTCGGCGAGCAGGTCGGTGCGGAAGTGCATCAGCACGACGTCACCGGGCGTGAGCTGGGTGCCGTCCTGCAGGTCGAAGCGCCCGTCGTTGGTCGAGCCCTTCCAGAGGACGACGGCCTTGAGGCCGCACGACGACGCCGCCGACTGCACGTTCTCGTTGGTCGAGCCGTAGGGCGACCGGAACAGCGTGGGGCGACGGCCGAACAGGTTCTGGTAGTCGTCGAGCACACCGCACACCTCCTGCTGCACCTGCCCGTAGGAGAGCTTGGTGAGATCGGGGTGGGTGATGGTGTGCGACTCGACCACGCCGCCGTACTCCTGGAGCTGGCGGAAGTAGTCGGCGCCGGCGTCGGCCTCGCCCTGCACGCAGGAACATCGAGAACGGCACGTTCGCCTGCTTCAGCAGGTCGGCGACCGCGGGGTCGCGCACGAGGCCGTCGTCGATGCCGAGGAAGATCACCTTGTTGGTCGTCGGGATGCGGCTGAACACCGGCGCCTCGCTGGTGGCCGGCAGGTCGACCGGCTGCGGTGCGGGCTGCTCGGGCAGTCCGAGCCCGGGCTTGCGCAGCTTCGGCGCCTCGGTCGTCGTGGTCGGCGGCACCGTGGTGGTCGTCGTGGTGGTGGTCGTGGTGGTCGTCGACGGGGTGGACGAGGTCGACGGGGTGGTGGGCGTCGCCGTGGTGTCGCTCGTGGTGTCGCTCCCGACCGCCTGCACCGACGCCGCCGCTTCGGGATGCCCCGCGCCGCCGCTCAGCTCGAACGGGCCCGCGCCGAAGAGCAACACCAGCACCGCGGTGACGGCCACGGCGATCGCGAAGTGGTCCCACCGGGGGCCCTGCGATCGCCTCCGGGCGCGCCGGGATGGCGCGGGTGGCGAACTCACCCGGGGCACGGTACTCGCCGCAGTACGTTGCGGCGGTGCAAGACGACCCTGCGGATCGGGCGCCCCACGAGACCCGCTCGATCGTCGTCCTGCTCACCTCGGTGTTCGCGACCACCGCCGCGATGGCCCTGCTCGACACCGTGCTCGGGAAGCTGGTCTTCGACATGACCGGCAGCGAGCTGGCCCTGGGGCTCCTCGGGCTGGCCGAGTTCGCACCCGCCGCCCTCCTGGTGTTCGTGACCGGGCCCGTCGCCGACCGGGTCGACCGGCGCCGGCTGGCGTCCTCGGCGCAGGTCGTGGAAGCGGTGGTCATCGTCGGGGTCGCCGTCTACGCCAGCACGCAGCCCACCTCGACGCTGCCGCTCTTCCTGCTGGTGATCGCGTACGGCACCGCTCGGGCCTTCGTGACCCCGGCGACCCGTGCGCTGCCGGCCGACACCGTGTCGGGCACGCGCCTGCCCTGGCTCACCGCCCGCCAGGCCGCGACCTGGCAGGGCGCGCTCGTGCTCGGGCCGGTGCTCGGCGGCTTCCTCTACGTGGTCGCACCGTGGGTGCCGTTCGCCGCCGCCGCGGTGCTCGTCGTGATCGCGGCGGGGCTCATCCTCTTCGTGCGGGTCCGACCGTTCGAGCGCACGCCGTCCGCGGCCGGCACCGTGAGCGGTGCCGAGACGCGGTGCCGGGACGAGCGGCGAGACCGGTGCCGAAGCGATGATCGACGACGAGAAGAAGGGGATGCGCGACGCGCTCGAGGGACTGCGCTTCGTGCGCAGCCAACCGATCCTCCTCGGCACGATCTCGCTCGACCTCTTCGCCGTGCTCTTCGGCGGGGCGGTGGCGCTGCTGCCGGCCATCGCCGAGGACCGCCTCGGTGTCGGCGCGGTCGGGCTCGGGTGGCTCCGCGCCGCGACCGGCATCGGCGCCGGCGTCGTCGCGTTGATCCTCACCGTGCGGCCCGTCAGCCGGCACATCGGCCGGGTCCTGCTCGGGGTCGTCGGCCTCTTCGGCGTCGGCACCATCGTCCTCGGCGTCACCACCAGCTTCGTCATCGCGTTCGTCGCGCTCCTCGTGCTGTCGGGTGCCGACGCGGTGAGCGTGTTCATCCGCTCGACGCTCGTGCCGCTGGTGACGCCCGCCGACAAGCGCGGGCGTGTGCTCGCGGTCGAGGCGGTGTTCATCGGCGCGTCGAACGAGCTCGGCGCGTTCGAGTCGGGCGTCGTCGGCCAGCTCCTCGGCCCCGCCGCCGCGGTGACGCTCGGCGGCGTCGGCACCCTCGCCGTCGCCGCGCTCTGGTGGGGCTTCTTCCCGGGGTTGCGCGACGTCGACCGGTTCCCCGCCGCCGCCGACCACGTCGTGCAGGCGGGACCGACGCTGCCGGGACTGCCGGGCGTCGAGGGCCCGGCGCCGTAGCCCGCGATTTGAGAGAATGGGGCCATGACCGCCACTTCCACCCGGCCCGTGCCCGCCCTCTGGGATCCCGACGTGTTCGTCGCCGGCCCGCCGCACGAGTTCCTCGCCGAGCTGCGCCGCACCCAGCCCGTCTACTGGCAGGACATGCCCGACGAGCCCGGGTTCTGGGCCGTGCTCACCCACGCCGACCTCACCGCGGTCGCGCGGGAGCCGGTGCTGTACTCGGCGAGCGAGGGCGGTGTGGTGCTCGAGAACCTCGCCCCCGACCGCCTCGAGCAGATGCGGGGGATGCTCCTGGCGATGGACCCGCCGCGGCACGTCGACTACCGCCGCCCGCTCGCCCCCAGCTTCAAGGCGCGGGTCATCGGCAGCATGGAGGGTCGCATCCGCACCATCTGCCAGGAGATCAACGCCCAGGCGCGCGAGCGGCGCGACGTCGACTTCGTGCACGACGTCGCGACGCTGCTGCCCAGCCAGGTGGTCGGCGAGCTCATGGGTCTGCCGCGCGACGACTGGGACCAGATCCAGCAGTGGGCCGAGATGAACACGAGCGGCCAGGACCCCGACATCGTCGGCGCCGAGAGCGCGGGCACCGCGGAAGGCTCGTCGTACGAATCCGGGGGCGACGGCACGATGCACATGGCGGTGTACGCGATGCAGTTCGCCGCGCAGCGCCGCACCGAGGAGCCGCGCGACGACCTCACGTCGCTGATCCTCGCCGGCAACTTCGGCGAGGGGCCGATGAGCGATCTCGAGTTCGGCATCTTCTTCGTGCAGCTGGTCACTGCCGGCAACGACACCACGAAGACGATGTTGTCGTCGGGGTTGCTCGCACTCCTGCAGCACCCCGAGCAGCTGGCCGAGGTGCGCGCCGACTCGTCGTTGCTGCCCGGCGCGGTCGAGGAGATCCTGCGCTACGAGAACCCGCTGCACTACTTCCGGCGCACCACGACCGCCGACACCACGCTCCACGGCGTCGACATCCCCGCCGGCGACAAGGTGCTCATGTACTACACGTCGGCCAACCGCGACGAGACGGTGTTCGACGACCCGAACACGTTCGACATCCACCGCTCGCCCAACCCGCACCTCTCGTTCGGGATCGGCGAGCACTTCTGCCTGGGCGCGCACCTGGCCCGGCTCGAGGGGCGGATCTTCTTCGAGGAGGTGCTGTCGACGTTCTCGGAGATCGAGCTCACCGGCGATCCCGTGCGCGTGCGGTCGAACCTCAACGCCGGGTACAAGCGCATGCCGATGCGCCTCGGCACGTGAGGGTCGCCTGACGCGCAGGCCCTGACGCTGGTCGGGCAGTTCAGCCCGGTGGACGCAGCCTGCGGGCGGTGAGCGCCTCGAGCCCTCCGAAGGGCTCGGCCGCGTGCTGCAGCAACCGCACGAGCTCGGCCTCGTCGCGCGTGCCGAGCCAGCGCGCCAGCTCGCGCGCCACCGCGATGCGGGCACGGCGGGAGGCGTCGACCATGGCGTCGCCCCGCGGGGTGAGCCGGAGCGGCCGCGCGCGCCCGTCGTCGGGGTCGCGACCCCGGGCCAGGTAGCCGGCCCGTTCCATCTCGGTCACCGTCTTCGACACCGCCTGCGCGCTCACGCCCAGCCGCGCGGCCAACGCGGTGACGGTCGTGTCGCCCGCGAGCAGCCCCTGCACGACGTAGCCGTACGACTCCCGGACGTCGTCGAAGCCCTCGGCGACGATGCGCGCCCGGATGCGCTCGGTGACGCCGCTGGCCACCGCCGTCGCCAGCAGGCCGACGTCGGCGGTGGGATCGACGGCGCGGGGACGGGCCATGGCCGCATGGTACTCAACCGGGTTGTGTATACTGATCAACCATGGTTGAGGATCAGCGAACGCTCGCCGACGCCGTCCGCGTGGCCCACGCCGTGGTGTGGTGCGTGCTCACGACCGTCGACGCTCGCGGCCGACCGCGCAACCGCGTCGTCCATCCCGTCTGGGAGCTCGACGGCGACGCGTTGGTCGGCTGGGTCACGACCCGCCGCTCTCCCGTCAAGGACGCGCACCTCGCCGCGCAACCCCCATGTGGGGTGCGCCTCCCTGAGCGCCGGCCACGACGTGGCCTCCCTCGACTGCACCGCCACCTGGGCGACCCGCGACGAGCGTCACCACGCGTGGGGCGTGTGCCGCTCGACTGCGGGACCGGCGGGCTT
Organism: uncultured Actinomycetes bacterium; assembly: GCA_963755855.1. Taxonomy (GTDB): domain Bacteria; phylum Actinomycetota; class Acidimicrobiia; order IMCC26256; family DASPTH01; genus DASUAS01. The sequence goes on from CAVWLR010000004.1 coordinate 184,935, forward strand.
CGACCCCGCGACGATCTGGGCCGACGGTCCCGACTCCCCCGGCGCCGAGGTGCTGCGCCTCGATCCGTACCGGGTGCAGGTCGGTCTGGCCGTCGACCTGGCGAAGGGCGCGTCGCCGCGCCTGTGGCGCAGCACGGAACCGGGCGTCGAGCAGGGCGTCGAGCAGCGCGTCGAGCAAGGCGTCGAGCGGGGCGCGGTCGCGTCATAGCCTCGGCGGGTGCTGTTCCAGGCCCGGTTCTGGCCCCTCATCGCCGACGGATCGGTGACCCTCACCTTCCGCCGGTGGAAGCGGCGCCAGGTGATCGCCGGTCACCGCTACCGCACGGGACACCGCATCGTCGGGCGCATCATGATCGAGGTCGACGACGTCCAGGAGGTGGACCCGACCGCCATCACCGACACCGATGCGGTGCGGGCCGGCTTCCCCGATGCCGAGACCCTGGTGGGCCAGCTGCGGGGCGAGCCGGAGCTCACCGTCTACCGGATCGCCTTCCACGTGGTCGACGAGCCCGATCCGCGCTCGGTGCTCGCCGCCACCGCCGAGCTGACCGCCGCCGATCGCGACGAGATCGACCGGCGGCTCGGCCGCCTCGATCGTGCCAGCCCGCACGGACCGTGGACCGCCGCCGTGCTCGACGTGATCGCATCCCAACCGGCGACGCGCGCCGCCGACCTCGCCGCCGGCTTCGGGCGCGAGACCCAGCCGTTCAAGAACGACGTGCGCAAGCTGAAGAACCTCGGGCTCACCGAGAGCCTCGAGGTGGGATACCGCCTCTCTCCCCGCGGCCGCGCCTACCTCGAGCGTGCTCGGGAGCAGTCGTAGGCTCCGGCCGATGTCCATCGGGTTCGACGACCTCGAGCGGCGACCGGGGTTCTTCGTCACCAGCAAGCCGGAGCAGGTCACGTTCCTGCCCGAGCCGGAGCGCCGTGCCGCGCTGGTGCACGCTCATCTCGGTCGACGACCACCTGGTCGAGCCCCCGCACCTCTTCGAGGGCCGGCTGCCGGCGCGCTGGCAGCCGGACGCGCCGCGCGTCGAGGTCGACGACGCCGGCATGGAGTACTGGTCGTTCGACGGGCAGCGCCACTACAAGGTCGGGCTCAACGCGGTGGTCGGTCGTCCACGCGAAGAGCTGAGCTTCGAGCCCACCCGCTTCGACGAGATGCGACGCGGCGCCTGGGACATCGAGGCGCGCATCCACGACATGGACCTCAACGGCGTGTTCGCGTCGCTCAACTTCCCGTCGTCCCTGGCCGGCTTCGCCGGTCAGCGCTACCAGCTCGGCGTGTCCGACCCGGAGCTCGCGCTCGCGGTCGTGCGCGCCGCCAACGACTGGCACCTCGAGGAGTGGGCGGGCACCGCACCGGGACGCATCATCCCCTGCCAGCTGCCGTGGCTCCTCGACCCCGACGTCGGCGCGGCCGAGGTGCGGGCCAACGCCGCCCGCGGCTTCCGGGCCATGACCTTCCCGGAGCTGCCCGAGCGACTGGGGCTGCCGTCGCTGCACACCGGCTACTGGGATCCACTGCTCGCCGCGTGCGAGGAGACCGGCACCGTGGTGTGCCTGCACGTGGGGTCGTCCTCGAGTGCACCGACCACGTCGTCGGACGCGCCCGCCGACACCATCGGCGTGCTCTTCTTCGGCTGGGCGATGTTCGCCGCCGTCGACTGGCTGTACTCGCGGATCCCGGTCCGCTTCCCCGGGCTGCGCATCTGCCTGTCGGAGGGCGGCATCGGCTGGGTGGCCGGCCTGCTCGACCGCCTCGACCACGTGGGGCGCTACCAGCACATGTACGGCACGTGGGAGGGCATCGACCTCTCGCCCGCCGAGGTGCTGCAGCGCAACTTCTGGTTCTGCGCCATCGAGGACCGCTCCGGGCTCGAGCAGCGCCACCGCATCGGGGTCGACCACATCTGCCTCGAGTCCGACTACCCGCACCAGGACGGCACGTGGCCCGACACGCAGGAGATCCTGCGGACCCAGCTCGACGGGATGCCCGCCGACGACGTGCGCAAGCTCACGTGGGAGAACGCGTCGCACCTCTTCGACTTCCCGGTGCCGGTCGCGGTGCAGGAGGACCCCGATGCCTACTGAGACCGTCCTCCGAGGACCTCCCGTTCAAGATCGCGGCGGCGCGGCGCATCCTCTACCGCGAGGGCTGCGACTCGAACGTGGGTGGGCACGTGAGCGCGCGCGCCGCCGACGAGGACGACGCGTTCTGGGTCACCGCGTTCGAGTACTTCGACCAGACCACGCCCGAGCGGGTGTGCAAGCTCGGGTTCGACCTGCAGCCACGCGTCGGCGAGCTCGCGTTCTCGCCCGCGGTGAACTTCCACGCGCGCATCTACGAGACGCGCCCCGACGTGCACGCGATCGTGCACCTGCACTCGCACTTCATCACCGTGCTGTCGTCGACGGGGTCGACGGTCGGCATGTACGACGTGTCCGCGGTGCTGTTCCACGACGAGCAGACGACCTACTTCGACGACGGGCACCAGTCGCACCTCTCCGTGGTCGACGCCCTCGGCGACAAGCGCGTCGTGCTGATGAAGAACCACGGCGCCATCGTCGCCAGCGACTCCATCGAGCACGCCACCATCGAGGCGCTCACGCTCGAGCACTGCGCGCGCCTGCACCTCGACTGCGTCGCCGCCGGCGGCACCGAGATCCTCGAGGACGAGGTGGTCGCCGGCAAGGTGATGTACCGCAAGCACTTCCTGCCCCAGATGTGGGACGCCAACTTCGCCCGGTTGCGGAGCTCCGATCCAGACCTGTTCGGTGCTGGAGGCGCTCCGGGGACGGAGTGAGCGGAGCGAGCGACGGTTAGAAGAGGGCCAGGGGGTTGACCGGGCAGCCGGTGCCGCCGGGGATGCGCAGCGGCGCGACCACGCACAGGAACTCCCAGCGCGCCTGCTCCGCGCACGCCGGCACCAGGCGGGACAGGTTCACGTTGTCGATGAGCGGCAGGCCCATGCCCACGATGCCGATCTGGTGCACCGGGAACGGCCAGTTGGCCACGCCGAGGCCGGGGGTCATGTCGGAGATGCCGTCGCCCATGAGCAGCGCGACCTCGCGCTCGTGCAACCACGGGAGGCACTGCGGGTGGAGGCCGGCGAGCCCGTCGCGGAACGGGTCGAGCCGCCCGCCCTGCGCAGCCTTGCGGGCGTCGCGCCCGCCGCCGACGATCAGCAGGTCGCCGCTCCCGACCGGTGAGGCCTGGCTGTCCTCGGCCCGCTCGAGGTCGGCCACGGTGATCGGGGTGTTGCCGTCGAGGTGCTCGACGCCACGGGCGCGCGGGATGTCGAGGAACACGCCCCGACCGGCCAGGCCGTCGGCGGTGGCCATCACCGTGTTGCTCAGCGAACCGGTGCTCTTCACGTCGCCCGCGGGCCGGCCGTTGTACATCTCGCCCCGCACGAACATGTGGCACAGCGCGTCGAGATGGGTGATGCCCATGCCGTGCACCTCGGTGCCGATGTAGTCACGGCTGGCCTCGTAGCCGGGGATGCCGGTGGAGTCGCGGGCGTCGCCGCTGGCCAGCATGTGGTGGTGCGCGGGGCTCGGCGTCTCCGGTGACGGGTTCACGGGGAAGTCGTGGGCGAGGCTCACCGTCACACCGCTGCGCACCAGTGCACCCGCGGCGGCGCGCCGCTCGGGCGTGAGGAAGTTGAGGGTGCCCAGCTCGTCGTCGGCGACCCCACCGGCCCCAGTTGCGGAGCGAGTCGTAGAGCGCGTCGAGCTGCGCGGGCGTGGGCTGGTCGTCGACGGTGGGCACGGTCATGCGCGCAACGTACCGTCCCGGTAGCGTGCCCGCATGCTGCTGGATCGCTTCCGTCTCGACGACCGCGTCGCCATCGTCACCGCCGCCGGGCGCGGCATCGGCGCCGCATCAGCCCTCGCCCTGGCCGAGTCGGGGGCCGACGTCGTGATCGCGGCGCGCACCGCGGAGCAGCTCGACGACGTCGCCGCGCAGGTGAAGGAGCGGGGCCGGCGCGCGCTGGTGGTGCCCGCCGACCTCTCCGATCTCGACGCCGTCACCGGCCTCGTCGACGCCGCAGTGGCGGAGTTCGGTCGTCTCGACATCGTGGTCAACAACGTCGGCGGTTCGATGCCGATGCCGTTCGCCGACACCGACGTCAAGGCGTTCGAGGGCGCGTTCCACTTCAACGTGAGCACCGCCTTCGCGCTCACCAAGGCCGCGCTCCCCCACCTCCTCGACTCCGGCAACGGTTCGGTCGTCAACATCACCTCGGCCATGGGCCGCTTCCGCGACCGCGGCTTCGTCGCGTACGGCACCGCCAAGGCCGCGCTCGCGCACATGACCCGCTTGCTCGCCGCCGACCTCGCGCCCAAGGTGCGCGTCAACGGCGTGGCGCCGGGGTCGATCGCCACCAGCGCGCTCGAGATCGTCGTGAGCAACGAGCCGATCCACGACGAGATGGTGTCGAAGACGCCGCTCCGTCGCCTCGGCGACGCCGACGACATCGCGCTCGCGGTGCTGTACCTGGCGTCCGACGCCGCCAGCTACGTCACCGGCAAGATCCTCGAGGTCGACGGCGGCATCGAAGCCTCCAACCTCGACATGCACCTCCCTGATCTCTAGGCCTTGATCTCCAGCGAAGCGAGGAACCTCACCAGACATGGATCTCTCCGTCGGCATTCCCCCGGGCCCGCGCACGCTCGAGTACGCGCAGCTCGCCCAGGAGCTCGGCTACGACCGCGTGTGGCTCTACGACTCGGCCGCGCTCTACGAGGACATCTGGATCTGGCTCGCCCGCCTGGCCGAGCACACCGACCTCGACGTCGGCAGCGCGGTGCTCGTGCCCAACCTGCGCCACGTGATGACCACCGCGTCGGCCATCGCCACCGTCGAGCGCATGGCGCCCGGACGGCTCACGTGCGGGTTCGGCACCGGCGCCACCGCCCGTTGGGTGCTCAACAAGCCCGCGCTCTCGTGGGCCACGACCCAGCGGTACCTGGAGCAGCTGCGCGGCCTCCTGCGCGGCGAGGTGGTGGAGATCGACGGCGAGCGCTGCCAGATGATCCACCACCCCGACTGGGCCGCGTCACGCCCGATCGAGACGCCCCTGCTCGTGTCCGCGCTCGGGCCGAAGGGCAAGGGGCTGGTGAAGGAGATGACCGACGCCGGCACCATCGACGGCTACATCGGCATGGCCGACGTCGACGTCGACGTGCCGCAGCGCGTGCTCATGGCCGCGGGCACCGTGCTCGACGACGGCGAGTCCGTCACCAGCGAGCGCGCCGCGAGCGCGCTCGGACCCTGGTACGTCGTGCGCTACCACGGCGTGTGGCAGGCCTTCCCCGAGGCGCTCGCGGGCATGCCCGGCGGCGAGGAGTGGCTGGCCGGCATCAACGCCGAACGGCCGGAGGGTGAGCGCCACCTCGCGGTGCACGAAGGTCACATCACCGACGTGATGGAGCACGACGAGGGTGTGCTCGCGCTGGCCGGCGACGCGCTGGCGACCACCGGCTGGGTCGGCACCGCCGAGCAGATCCACGAGCGCGCCGTCCGCGCTGGCTGCGGAAGGTGGCACCGATCTGATGTTCACGCCCGCCGGTGACTTCGCCCGTGAGATGCGGACGTGGATCGAAGCCGTCGCGGCGGCTGACCTAGAACTCGACGTCGAGCTCCTCGAGCTCGTCGGGCTCGCGCTCGGCGGCGGCGATCCACTCCTGCATCGCGGGCAGCGAGAGGATCGAGTCGGCAGTAGTCGGCGGCGCGGTCGCCGAGCTCGACGTCGTAGGTGCGGAAGCGCGTGCACACGGGCGCGTACATCGCGTCGGCCATGGTGGGCTGGTCGCCGAAGAGGAACGGCCCGCCGTACACGTCGAGGCACTCGCTCCAGATCGCGACGATCCGGTCGACGTCGGCCTGCGCGCCGGCCCACACCTTGAAGTTGCGGTGCGTGGCCTTGAGGTTCATCGGGAGCGCCGAGCGGAGGTTCACGAACCCCGAGTGGATCTCGCCCGACACCGCGCGGCAGTGCGCGCGCGCCACCGCGTCGGAGGGCAGCAACCCGGCGTCGGGACGCACCTCGTTGAGGTACTCGCCGATCGCCATCGTGTCCCACACGACGACGCCGTCGTGCACGAGCTTCGGCACGAGGAACGACGACGACAGCAGCAACAGCTCCGCGCGCGTGTCGGGGTCGGCGTTGTCGAGCACGTGCTCGTCGAAGTCGAGACCGGACATCTTGCAGAGCAACCAGCCGCGCAACGACCAGGCGCCGTAGTTCCTGCTGTTGATGGTCAGGGTCGCGTCAGCCATCGGTGACCTCCGGAGGGGATCGGAAGTTCCAGTCGCCGTCGACGTGACCGGCGTTGTCTACTGTGTTCTGACCACGTCGAGCGTCCCGTCCCACGGTAGCTGGGAAGTGGTGCTCGGCGATCCGCGAAGGGCAGCCATGCTCTACCAGGCGTACCAAGCGCAGGCCGACATCATGGCCTCGCTGCGCGGCATCGCGGGGTTTGCTCTGCAAGGTTTCGGTCAGTTGCACGAGTGCAGCCCGACACTCGCGAACTCGAAGCCGCTGCGCAGCATCGAAGCCGGCTACGGACTGCTCGAGCGCGTCGGCCTCACCCACGAGCGTCCACCGTGGAACATCGAGCAGGTGCGGGTCGGTCGGCGCGACGTCGACCGTGCACGAAGAAGCCACCGACGTGCAGCCGTTCGGCACGCTGCTGCACTTCGCGAAGGAGTCGGAGGGCCGACGGCTCCCCGAGATGCCGAAGGTGCTCCTCGTCGCGCCGCTGTCGGGTCACTTCGCGACGTTGTTGCGCGGCACGGTGCAGACGCTCCTCTCGGAGCAGGACGTGTGGGTCACCGACTGGCACAACGCGCGCGACGTCGGCCTGTCCGACGGCAGCTTCGGGTTCGACAGCTACATCGAGTACCTCATCCACTGGCTCGAGGTGCTCGGTCCCGAGACGCACGTGATCGCGGTGTGCCAGCCGTGCGTCGCCGCCCTGGTCGCCACCGCGGTGATGTCGGAGGCGGGCAACGACTGCACGCCGCGCACGCTCACCCTGATGGCGGGTCCGATCGACACGCGCGTCGACCCCACCGTCGTGAACGCGCTCGCCACCAGCAAGCCGATCTCGTGGTTCGAGCGCAACGTGATCGCCACCGTACCGATGCGGTACGCCGGCGCGCGGCGACCGGTGTACCCCGGGTTCCTGCAGCTCACGTCGTTCCTCACCATGAACCTGGAACGTCACCTCGAGCGCGCACCGTGAGCTGTACCAGCACCTCGTCGAAGGCGACGAAGAAGGTGCCGACATCACCCGCGCCTTCTACGACGAGTACTTCGCCGTGCTCGACCTCAGCGCCGAGTTCTACCTCGAGACCGTGCAGTACGTGTTCCAGGAGCACCGGCTCGCCCGCGGTGTGCTCGAGTTCCAGGGCCGCCCGGTCGATCCCGCCGCCATCCGCCACACCGCGTTGCTCACCGTCGAGGGCGAGCGCGACGACATCTGCTCACCGGGGCAGACGTTCCCCGCGCACGACCTGTGCAGCAGCATCAAGCCGATGCGCAAGCGCCACCACCTGCAGCCGGGGGTGGGCCACTACGGCGTGTTCAACGGGCGCCGCTGGCAGCAGCAGATCTACCCGCTGGTGCACAACCTGATCCTGGCCAACAGCACCTAGGCGGTGCCGGCAGCGGTCACAGCTCCGCGAGCAGGCTCTCCAACGCGGAGCTGGCCGGGTTCTCCAGCCAGATGGTGTGGTCCTCGGGCATCAGGCCGCGGTCGACGGCGCGGTTCATCACCCGCACGACGATGGCGCAGTAGCGCGCCGCCGCACAGATCTCGAACCACTGCGCGTCGGGCACCGCCCGGCCCGACGCCGCCTCGTACATCGCCAGCTGCTCGGCGCGGGTCGGATCGCCCGGCGGGCGCTCGACGCCGGCCCACTCGTGCATGGTGCGGTCGAACATGAGCCACCAGCCCACGTCGAGCTCCGGGGGCGCGATCGACGCGGCCTCGAAGTCGGTGACGCACACCGGCGCCGCGTCGCGCCAGATGATGTTGCCCGGACGGGGATCGCCCCAGCAGAGCCCGACCTCGCTGTGGTGCGGCCGCTCGGCGTGCAACCACGCGAACGCGCGGTCGGCGAGCGGGTGGACGCGGTCGCGCAGGGCGTCTCGGTAGTAGGCCTCCCAGAGGTCGAGCTGCACGTCGAGGCCGGGCGTGGTGCCGGGCGGGACGAGGAAGTCGAGGCCGGCGCCGCGCCAGTCGACCGCGTGCACGCGCGCGACCGTCGCCAGGCCGCGTTCGATCATCGCGGTGCGGTCGGCCGGCGCGAGGTCGAGGAAGAACCCGGCGGTGGTGTACGGCGGATCCTCGACCGGCACCTGGCCGTCGGCGAAGCCCATCACGAAGAACTGCGTGCCGAGCACCGCCGGGTCGGCCTCGTACCCGATCATCGGGGCCACGGGAACGTCGGAGTGGGCGCCGAGGGCATCCATGATCCGGTACTGCAGCTCGATCTCCACCGACCAGCCCGGCACCTGCACCGGGTACACCGGCGGATCGGGGCTCTCGGTGCGCAGCACGTAGCGCTCGTCGTTGGTGATGCCGGCGCGGGTCACGGTGACGTCGATCATCGACGTGTCGGCCGAGAAGCCGCTGCTCGCCTTGCGCACGCCGAGCAGCTCGATCGCCTCGGCCTCGGGGATGCGCGCCTCCAGCCACGGCCCCAGCGGGGCGAGGGACTCGGGCACCGGCTCCGTCTCGCTCATCACCCCACGTCCATCGTGCTAGCCGGGCGCGGGGTTGGCGACGACGTAGCGCAGGTCGACGGGTGACGCGATGGCCGCGATCACCGCGGTCGCGCAGTCGGGGACCGACATGGCGCCGGGGCCGTTGTCGTGCACGTAGCCGCGCGCCTCCCACACCGGTGAGAGCTCGAGCGAGGAGGTCGCGGTCCCACGCCTGGTGCACCTCGGTGCCGAGCGTGTTGCCCACGGCCACGTTGCAGAAGCCGATCTCGGGGTGCTCGCCCCGCCAGGCCCGCACCAGCTCGTCGAGCGCGGCCTTGCTGGTCTCGTACGCGCCCATGCCGGGCAGCGGGCGTCCGACGGACGTGGCCGAGATGTAGACCATGCGGCCGCTCGACTCCGTGAGCGGCGCCAGCGCGGCGCGCGTCACCAGCGACGCGCCGAACACGTTCGTCTCGTACACCTGGCGCCAGCGCTCGAGGTCGGTGTCGACCAGGCGCACCAGCGGGTCGACCGCAGTGGCGTAGACCACCGCGTCGAGTCCGCCGAGGTGCTCGACCGCCGACGTCACCACCGCGTCGCACTGCGCGGGATCCCGCACGTCGCACACCGACGCTGGTCGCGGCGTCGCCACCGATCTCGGCGAGCAACCACCTCTGACAGTCGATCGGCCCGTCGCGCCGCCACGACCACCCGCGCGCCGGCGGCACCGAGTTGCACGGCCACCTCGCGTCCGATGCCCGACGACGCGCCCACGACCAGGACACGCGCACCCTGCAGCTCCATGGATCCCCCTCGTGTGCCTCCCTTCGAGGCGGGGCCACGCTACCGGCGCGGCTGCGACCGGTTCGTGTGACCGCTGCGTGAACACCGCCTCGGGGACGTTGACAGTTTGTTGAACGCACTGCACGGTGGTCCGATGGCCACGCTCTTGCGCAACGGGATCGTCCTGCCCATGACCGGCGGGGCGGTCGCGTTCGATCCCGGTTCGGTCCTCGTCGACGGCGACCGGATCGTCGCCGTCGGCGCCGTCGACGAGCTCGACGCCGACCCGCGCGCCGCCGGCGCCGAGGTCGTCGACCTCACCGGTCACGCCGTGCTCCCCGGCCTCCACAACACGCCACCTGCACTCCGGGCTGCTCCGCGGCACCGCGGAGTCGATGTCGTTGTGGGACTGGCTGGAGGCCTACGTCGACCCCGCGCACAAGGCCATGACGCCGGAGATCGCGGCCACCGCGTCGCTGCACTGCTACGCCGAGAGCGTGCTCGCGGGCACCACGTCGGTGATGGACATGTGGCGGTTCATGGAGGGCTCCGCCGCGGCCGCCGAGACCATCGGGCTGCGCGCCACGCTCGTGCCCTACGTGGCCGACGGCGAGTTCGACTACTTCGAGACGCTCGAGTCGAACCGGCGCCTGCTCGAGACCCACCGCACCGCCGCCGACGGCCGCGTGCGCACCTGGGTCGGGCTCGAGCACCTCTTCTACTGCAGCGAGCAGTGCTTCGCGCGACGCCCTCGCGCTGGCCGAGGAGTTCGACACCGGCATCCACACGCACTCGTCGGAGTCGATCTGGGAGGTGCAGGAGTCGTTGAAGCGCTTCGGCCGCCGGCCGCTCGAGGTGTTCCACCAGCGCGGCATCCTCACCGACCGCACGGTGGTGGCGCACTGCGTGTGGCTCGACGACCGCGAGATCCAGCTGCTCGCGCAGACCGGCACCGCGGTCGCGCACTGCCCGTGCTCGAACATGAAGCTGGCGTCGGGGCCGGCGCGCGATCGGCGCGATGCAGGCGGCGGGCGTGCGTCGTCGGGATCGGCAGCGACGGCGAGAAGGAGAACAACAACCTCGACCTGGTCGAGGAGATGAAGTTCGCGTCGCTGCTGCAGAAGGTGTCGACCCTCGACCCCACCGCCGGCGATCCGTGGGAGGTGCTGGCGATGGCGACCATCGACGGCGCCCGCGCCCTCGGGCTCGACGACGTCACCGGCTCGCTGGTCGCGGGCAAGCGGGCCGACGTGATCACCGTCGCGCTCGACGGCCTGCACACCACGCCGGTGCTCCACGGCCGCGACTTCAACGTCGCCGCGCACCTCGTGTTCTCGGCGTCGGGTCGCGACGTGCGCGACGTCTGGGTCGACGGCCACCGTCTCGTCGCCGGCGGTGCGCCGACGACCTTCGACGTCGCCAGCGTGCGCGAGCAGGCGCAGGCCGCGGCCGAGGAGCTGTTCGAGCGGCGGGCGAAGGTGCTGGCGAGCTCTTGACCACGCCGTGACCCGACTGCTCGTGCGCGCCGCCGACTGGTGCGCGACCTTCGACGACGACGACACCGAGCTCGCCGGCGCCGACGTGCTGGTCGAGGACGGCGTGATCGCCGCCGTCGGCGTCGACCTCGCCGTCGACGGACCGGTGCGACCGCATCGTCGACGGACGCGGCCTGGTGCTGCTGCCGGGCCTGGTCAACTCGCACCAGCACCTCTACCAGGGCGCGTGCCGGGCGGTCCCCCACCTCGAACGGGTGCTCGATCGGCCCGTGGCTCGCCGGGCTCGGCGCGCTGGTGAAGGGCTGGTGGCACGACGGGCGCTTCGACCCCGACGCGCGTCGGCGCGATCAGCGCCGCGGTGCTCACCGAGTCGCTGCTCGGCGGGGTCACCACCGTCGCCGACCAGCACTACTTCTTCCCCGCGGGACCGTCGCTCGACTACGTGGAGGCGACCGTCGCCGCCGCGCGTCGAAGTCGGGCGTGCGGCTGCACGCGTGCCGCGGCTCGATCACGCGAGGGGCCCGATCCCGACGTCGACGCAGTCGGTCGACGAGGTCGTGCGCCACTGCGAGGCAGCTGATCGCGGCGCTCCACGATCCGTCGCCGTCGGCACGGGTGCGCGTCGCGCTCGCGCCGTGCGGGCCCGCACGTCGACCGGCCCGAGCTGTTCGACGAGCTCGCCGCGCTGGCCGCCGACCACGACGCGGTGCGCCTGCACACCCACCTGTACGAGCACGTCGACGACGAGGTGTGCCGCGCCCGTCACGGCTGCACGCCCTGGGAGCTGCTCGCGGCGCACGGCTGGGCCCAGGACCGCACGTGGCTCGCGCACGTGGTGAACCCACCGGCGTCGGAGGTGCCCGGAGATGGCCGCCGCCGGCGTCGGGCATCTCGCACCTCATCGCGCCCGACCTGCGCATGGGCTGGGGCGCGGCGCCGGTGCGCAGCTACCTCGACGCCGGCTGCACCGTCGGCTTCGGCACCACCGGCTCGGCGTCGAACGACGGCTCCGACCTGCTCGGCGATCTCCGCCTCGCGCTCCTCGCCCACCGCACCAACGATCCCGACGACCCGTCGCGCTGGCTCACCGCCCGGGAGCTGCTGCGGGCGGCGACCCGCGGCTCGGCCGACTGCCTCGGCCGGCCCGAGCTCGGTCGCATCGCCGTGGGCGCCCGGGCCGACCTCGTCGCGTGGGACATGACCACCGTCGACCGGATCGGCGTGCACGACCCCGTCGCCGGGCTGCTGCTCACGGGTCTGTCGTCGCACGCGTCGCTGGTGGTCGTGGAAGGCGAGGTGCTCGTCGAGCACGGGGCCCCGATCCAGCTCGACGTCGCCGCCGTCGCCGCACGGGCCCGCGCCGCCGTCCCGCCGCTCCCGACCTGACCTGCCTACGCTGCGACCCGTGAGTCGACCGTTGCGCCTCGACGCGCTGCTCGAACCCCGTGGTCCCGCCGCCGCGATCGTCCTCACCGACGAGCAGGTGGAGCGCCTCGCACCGGGGAAGAAGTCGTTCCCGGTGAAGGTCACGCTCAACGGGACGACGGTTCCGCTGCGCCTCGCCCGCATGGGCGGCGAGAACCTCATCGGCCTCTCGAAGGCGAAGCGGGCCGAAGCCGGCGTCGAGATCGGAGAGACCCACCGCGTCGTGATCGAACCCGACGAGGGCGATCGCCAGGTCGACATCCCCGACGACCTCGCGGCCGCGCTGCGGTCCGGCAAGGTGCAGGCGCAGTTCGACGCCCTCGCGTACTCGCACCGCAAGGAGTACGTGCGACGCGTCACGGAAGCCAAGAAGCCCGAGACCCGGGCACGCCGCATCGCCGACACCGTCATCAAGGTGCGCGCCGGCGAGACGCGCTGACGGCGTCGATGGCCAGCGCACCCGGGACGACGTGGGTGCTCGTCGTCTCGCTCGAGCACGCTCGCCGCGGCATCGCGTCGGGCTTCGTCATGGCGAACCACGGGAAGCGCGCGCCGTTGGCCCGGATGCACGACGGCGACAAGATCGTCATCTACTCCCCGACCACCACCTTCCCGAAGGGGCCACCGCTGCGCGCGATCACCGTCGTCGGCACGGTGTCGGGCGCCGAACCCGAGCCCAGCGACGTGATCCCGGGCGGCTTCCGGCGACGTGCCGAGCTCCACGAGATCGAACCGCTGCCGCTCGACCGGATCCGCGACTGCCTGCCGACCAGCCGGCTGCGGTTCGGGTGCTTCGAGCTCGCCGCCGCCGACGCCGGCCGGCTCTGGCCCCTGATCGACGCACAGCCACGGCCGTCCGGGTAGTCCTCATCGGATTCAGTGCGCACTGGCGCCCGCCTGGCGCACCTCACTGCGCAGTGAATCGGAGGCGTCCGTCACTCGAGGTCGACGAGGTCGCTGACGCCGTCGCGCTGGTAGCGGCCCTGGCGGTGCTCGATCCAGTCGCGGGCGACGATCGGGAGGCAGCGGCTTCGGCCCGTCGGTCGCGGGACCGACCACCGAGTCGAGGTCGGGGTGGTGGAAGTACACCAGCGACAGCCGCCGGCCGTCCTCCCCCGCCTCGAGCGGTGGGTTCACCACCCGGTGCGGCGTCGCCCGCAGCCGCCCGGCCGTGAGCCGTTCGAGCAGGTCGCCCGCCTGCACCACCAGCGCGCCCTCGGGCACCGTCGCCGCCTGCCAACCGACCCGGTCGTACGCCACCTCGAGCCCGCCCGGCGCGTCGTCGACCTGGAGGATGGTGATGCCGCCGTGGTCGGTGTGCGCGTTCACCCGCACCTGGCCCGGCTTGGGCGCCACCGTCTGCGCCGGGATAGTGGTTCGCAACGAGGTTGGAGTACTGGTCGTCCTGCCACGCGGGGAGCACCGCGGGGTCGACGGCGAGCTCGGCCGCGAGCAACCCGATCACCCGACGCCGCGAGCTCGAACATCGCCGCGTGGTACGCCTCCCACGCAGGACGGAGCGCCACCGGGACCGGCGGCCAGTTGTTCAGCGGCGTTGTCGGGACCCCCGGCCGACGGGCAGAGGTTCTCCTCCAACCACTCGCGCCACTCGACGGCGCTGTCGTCGGCGTACCGGTCCCCACCCTCGAACACGGGCTGCCAGCCGCGCCACACGTCGTGGCCGACCCATTCGCAGCGGGCCTTCTCCTCCCGCGGCAGATCGAAGAACTCGAGCGACACCGCGCGCATGGTGTCGATCACGTCGTCGGGCACCGCATGTCCGACGAGCGCGGCGTAGCCCTGGGCCGACAGCGCACCGACCAGCGGTCGTGCCCGCGTCGGGCGCCGTCGAGGTCGCAGACGATCGTCACACGAGCACCCCGGTCCGTGCCCGCGCGCGTCCTGTACCGCACGCCAGATCGCATCGGCGCTCAGGCGGGTCGACGAGATGCGCACCCCGAGCGGCGCGAGCGCGTCCTCGACCGCGGCGGCGAGCACCGCCGGCGCGGCGGTGATCGCGGCCTCCCCCGCGCCGCGGAACCCGCCGAGCACCTCGGACGGCGTCTCGCGGTGCACGATGCGCAGCGGGACGCTCTCGTGGGCGGTCGGGATCGTGTAGTCGACCATCGTCGAGCACAGCGGTTGGCCGTCGTCGGAGTACACGACCTCCTCGTGGAAGACGTTGCCCAGGCCCTGGGCGAAGCCACCGCTGGTGCTGACCCTCGACCAGCGTCGGGTTGATGACGATGCCGGAGTCGACGACCATCACCGCGTCGAGCACCTCGACCAGACCGGTCGCGGGGTCGACCTCGACCACCACTGCGGTCGCGTGCGACCCGAAGGTCTCGTCGAAGTTCATGTGGCCGCGCTCGTCGGGCACCGGGATCGTGTTGCCGGGCGAGTGCACCACGGTGGTGGTGAGCCCCGGATCCATGCCCGCCGGCAGCCGGTGCGGATGCCACCACGCCTCCTCGGCGATCGCCCGGAAGGTCGGGACGGCACCCGTGCCCGCAGCCATGTGCGCGGCGATGGCGTCCATCTTCGTGCGCAGCTCGCCGCACGCACGCGTGACCGCGCCTCCCGCCATGACCGCGGTGCGACTCCCCCACGTCCCCATGCCGTACGGCAGCGCCGCGGTGTCACCCTCGCTCACGGTCACGAGCGCGTCGTCGACGCCGAGGACGTCGCCGGCCACCTGCGCCAGCATCGTCTCGTGACCCTGCCCCTGCGACTTGGTGCCGACGGCGACGGTCACGCTGCCGTCGGGGAGCACCGACGCAGTGGCGACCTCCCAGGATCCGAAGCGGCCGGCGACGCCGTACTGCGTCGGGGCCCCGCCCTGCACCAGGACCGACACGCCGATCCCGACGTGGCGTCCGTCGTCGCGCGCTTCCCGTTGCCGTGCCCGCCACGCGTCGTACCCGAACTCGTCGACCAGCTGGTCGACCTGCGGCCCGATGAGCCCGATGTCGACGCGTGCGCCGCCGTGGGCGACCATCGGACGGGCTGCGTCGTCGGGGAGCAGGTTGCGCCGACGCACGTCGACCGGATCGAGGTCGAGAGCCTGCGCGATGCGGTCCATCACCCGTTCGATGGTCAGGTGCGCCTGCGGTTGCCCGAACCCGCGGTAGGCACCGACCGGGCACGTCGTCGTCGCCACGCACGAGAGCGTCCACCCGTGCGCGGGCACCGCGTACGCGCCGCACAACGCGCCGACGGTCACCAGCGACGGGCCGATGCCCGAGAAGTAGAGGACGGGGTTGCCGACGTCACTGGTCACGTCGACCCGGAGCGCGAGCAGGTGGCCGCCGTCGTCGTACGCAGCGGTGACGTCGTGGACCTGCGGACGCGAGTGCACCGACGCGGTCAGGGCCTCGCTGCGGTCCTCCTCCCAGCGCACGGGCACACCGGTCATGCGCGCGAGCAGCGCCACCAGGCACTCCTCCCGCAGGAAGTGCTGCTTGTTGCCGAACCCGCCGCCCATGTCGGGCGCGACGACCCGCACCGACGCCTCGGTCATCCCGCATCACCTCGGCGACCACCGTGCGCAACTGGTGCGGCTGCTGCGTCGAGACGGTCATGGTCGAGCAGCTCGGCGCCGGTGTCGTACTCGGCCTGCGCGCCGTGGCCCTCGAGCGGCAGGCCCATGATGCGGTGGCTCTCGAACCGTTCGCGCAGGACGTGCGGCGCGGCGGCGATGGCGTCGCCGAGGTCGGGGCCCACGGCCTCGAGGTGGAGGAGCTCGTTGGTGCCCCACTCCGGATAGAGGAGCGGAGCGTCGGGGGCCAGCGCGCGGTCCGGGCCGACGACCGCCGGGAGCGTCTCGAGGTCGAGCTCGATGAGCTCGACGGCGTCCTCGGCGATCGCGCGTGAGGTGGCGACGACGGCGGCGACCGGTTCGCCGGCGAAGCGCACCCGGTCCGACGCGAGGACCGTCCACTCGAGTGGCTGCATGCCGGGCATGTCGAGCAGGTGACCCATCCGCTGCGCGCCGGCGGCGTCGAGGTCGGCCTGCGTGCACACGCCGACGACGCCCGGCAGCGCGGCGGCGGCACCGGTGTCGATGCCGCGGATGACGGCGTGGGCGGCGGGGCTGCGGAGGAGCGCGACGTGGTGGAGCCGATCGACGTGGTGGTCGGCCAGGTAGCGGCCGCGCCCGGTGAGGAAGCGCGAGTCCTCCTTCCGGAGGCGGCGGGCCCCGATCGCACTCATGCCGGGCTCACGCGGCGTACGGATCGGCTTCGATCCACTCGCCCGCCCGCAGGCATCCGACCGGGACCAGCCGCCGCGACGCGGTGATGGTCTCGAAGCCGTCGGAGAGCTCGGCGTCGCCCTCGTCGATCCGGAGCACCGACACCTCGGCCGGCCGCCCCGGGGCCAGGGTGCCCGAGCTCGTCGGCTCGGCCGATCACCTCCGCGGTGACCGACGTGGTCATGGCGATGGCGTCGCGCAGCGGCACCCCGAGTGCCCACACCTTGGAGATCGTCTCCGCCAACGACACGACCGGCGTGTCGACGTTGAACACGTTGAGGTCGGTCGAGATCGTGGTGGGCAGGTAGCCCTGGTCGAACAGCCGCCGCGCGGTGGCGAACCGGAAGTCGGTGCCCGAGTGTCCGATGTCGAGGCGCACGCCACGATCGACCGCGTCCTTGAACTCCGCCGTCACCGCACCCGACGGCGTCGAGCACACCCGACGCGCCGCGGAACGCGTGCGTGATCACGTCGCCACCGCGCAGCCGCTCGAGCAGCACGCGCGTCGGGATGGTCGGCGTGTGCGGGAAGCGTCCGAGGTGCACCATCACCGGCTGGTCGCCGGCGACGCGCTGCGCAGCGTTCAGGAACGGCGACACCTCGGGGTCGGACGTCGAGCACGCCCGCACCTTCATCCCCACGACGACGTCGGCGTTGGCCGCCATCGCCTCCGCCGTCGACGCCTCGTCGAGGTTGCGCTCGTCGTTGGCGATCTCGAGCTTGTGGCAGATGAAGTCCTTGGTCGCGAAGTAGATCTGGCACGGGTCCATGAACGCGAGGATCCGCGTGCGCACCTCGGGGTCGTCGATCCACTTGCGGGCGAGGCCGAACGTCGCCACGCCGCTGGTGCCGCCGTCGACGACGGTGGGCACGCCCTGCCGCACGCCGACCCGATCGGGATGGAGGCAGAAGTCGCCCAGACCCGGGTACACGTGCACGTGGAGGTCGATCAGGCCGGGCGTCACCAGCAGGTCCCGGCAGTCGACGACCTCGGCGCCGGCCCGGGTCCCGTCGTCGACCGGGCCGATCGACGGTGATCGTGCCGTCGTCGACCAGCACGTCGGTCACCTCGTCGGTGCCGGTCGACGGATCGAGCACCCGTCCTCCCGTGAGCACGACACGCGTCATGACGTCACCACCGCCTCCTCCTCCTGGTCCTTGCCCTGGTCCTTGCCCTGGTCCTTGCCGGTCGTCGCTGTCGTCGCCGGTGGCCAGCACCGCGCCGATCGCGGCGGCCGGGTCGTCGGCGGCGGCGGCGAGCGCGAGCTCGCGCAACCAGCGCCGGTACTCGATCGACACCCGGTCGGTGCGCACCGAGACCTCGCTCGCGTCGAGCGGCAGCTCGGGCGGGTCCTGGTTGCAGACGACCGGTTCGTCCTCCTGCAGGATCAGCTCGCTGGAACGCCATGTGCGCGTCGTCGTCGCCGTCGAGGTCGTCGTCGCGGGCGATGGTCCAGAACGTTCGGCACGTCCGCGCGTCGACCGGCGACGCGGTCATCCAGAGCCGGCGCGTCGCGCCGTTCGCGAGCCGGAACTCGATGTCGACGGTCAGCGGGATCGGCATCCGGTAGGCCGACCACCCGAACATCGCCACGTCGGCGGCGTCGATGGTGGGCGGGACGAACTCGAAGCGCAGCTCGCCGTCCTCACGCCGCACCTCGGGCAAGCGGCGGTACCGGCTCGTCGCGCCGCCCGAGCGTGCCGTCGTGCACCCACGGGAAGTGCGCGATGTCGACGAAGTTCTCCACCCGGCGCGCCGCCGACGTCGGCCACGTGTACGGCGTGCCCGCGAGCACCTTGAAGCTGCGCGTCGGACCACGACGGGTGCGCCGGGCACCGACGGTGCGGTGCACCGGAGACCAGCCGCACCCACACGAGGCCGTGCGCCAGCTCCACGTCGAACCGCTCCAGGTGCGCGCGTTCGGGGACGGGGCTCCCGGGGAGCGACGGGATGTCGGTGCAGCGCCCGTCGGCGTCGAAGCACCAGCCGTGGTTCGCGCAGCGGAGCATGCCGTCGTCGACCCATCCCACCGACAACCGGGTCGAGCGGTGCGGGCACCGGTCGACGACCGCCATGACGTCGGGCGCATCGCCCGCGTCGGCAGTCCCGAGGTCGACGACCGCCAACGGCGTGTCGAGCAGTCGCACCGCCAGCGGGTGCGGCGCCGCCGCCGCCAGCTCGTCCACCGTGCACACGGGGTGCCAGCAGTGGCGCAGCGCGGCGTCGAGGTCCGGAGTCACCGCTCCAGGCTCGCGCCGTTCAACAAACTGTCAACGCGCGCCGGCGTTGCGATCGTGTGAACTCGCCGACGCGGATCCAGCCGTCGATCGGAGCAGTCGGCGACGATTGGAGCTGTGCTCGACAACGTCTCACCCGCACTCGCGCGCGGTTGGCACGCGGTCGCGCGCGTCGACGAGATCGGTGACCGCGCCGCGCAGGTGTGGCTGCTCGGCGAGCCGTGGGTCGTCGCGCGTCTCGGCGGTGAGCTCCGCGCGTACCGCGACCGGTGTCCCCACCGGTTCGCGCCGTTGAGCACCGGCCGCGTCGTCGGCGACGAGCTCGAGTGCGGCTACCACGGCTGGCGGTTCGGTACCGACGGGCGCGCCGCTGCCGTCCCCGCGCTCGGGCCGGACGCGGTGCTGCCGCCGCGCGCGTGCCTCGACGCCGCGCACGCGGTGTGCGAGCGGTTCGGGCTGGTGTGGCTCGCGCCCGAGGAGCCGGTGTGCGATCTCCACGAGTTCCCCGAGTGGGACGACCCGTCGTTCACGCGCGCGGAGACCGCGCCGCGGCACACCGGACGTGGGCGCGCTGCAGCTGGCCGACAACTTCCTCGACGCCGCCCACTTCCCCACCGTGCACGTGCGCACGTTCGGCACGCCCGAGGCGGCGTACGTCAGCCCGCACCACGTCGCCCGCGACGGCTGGGAGATCCGCACCGTCTACGAGGCGCCGTACCGCAACCACGACGACCCGCTCGTCGCCACCGGCGAGCACCCGCTGATCCAGCCGCACGTGCTCACCAAGGTCGGGCGGCCGCCGGCGTCGGTGTACCTCACCCTCGACTTCCCGCTGACCGGCCGCCGGCTGGCGATCCTCTTCGTGTGCCAGCCGGAGACGCGCGACCGCACCCGCGTCTACAAGCTCATGGCCCACGACGGGCTCGCGCGCCGACGACCTCGGCGCGCATCACCGACCTGATCGGCTACGAGGACCTCGTGCTCGACGAGGACCTCGCCGTCCTCGAGCGCATGACGTCGGCGGCGCATCGCCACCGACCTCCGCGTCGAGGTGCACTCGACCGCCGACAAGCTCAGCGTGGCGTACCGCCAGCTGCTTGCACGGATGGAAGGCCTCGCCGACCTGGAGCACCTCGAATGAGCGTCCCTGCGTTCGCCCG
The DNA here is from genome assembly GCA_963755855.1 of uncultured Actinomycetes bacterium. Lineage (GTDB taxonomy): Bacteria > Actinomycetota > Acidimicrobiia > IMCC26256 > DASPTH01 > DASUAS01. The sequence goes on from CAVWLR010000004.1 coordinate 205,012, forward strand.
CGACCTGCCGAAGGTCGAGCTGCACTGCCACCTCGAAGGTGCGGCGCGCCCGTCGACGATCGCCGACCTCGCGCGCGCCAACGGCGTCACCCTGCCCACCGAGGACCCGGTCGAGCTCTTCGAGTTCACCGATCTCGATCAGTTCCTCGCCGTGTACGGCGTGATCTGCGCCAGCCTCCTGACCGCCGACGACTTCCGGCGCGTCACGTACGAGGCGCTCGAGGACGCCGTCGCCGCCAACGTCCGCTACCGCGAGATGTTCTTCAGCCCGGGGTTCCCACTGGCGCTGGGCATCCCGATCGAGACGGTGTGGGACGGCATCCGCGCCGGCGTGGCCGACGCCCACCACGACCTCGACGTGAAGTGCCGCATCATCCTCGACTTCGACAAGCCCTCGGGCCCCGGCCCCGCCGCCGAGCTGGTGGAGTTCGCCGGGCGCCAGGATCGCGACCTCCTCGTCGGCGTCGGGGGCGACTCGACCGAGCGGGGCGTCGACCACCGCGCGTTCGCCCCGGTGTTCGCACGGGCGGCGGAGCTCGGCCTGCACCGCACCTTCCACGCCGGCGAGGACGGTCCGGCCGACAACATCGCCGCCGCCTTCGACGACCTCGGCTGCGAGCGCATCGACCACGGGTTCCGCCTGCTCGACGACCCCGAGCTCACCGCTCGCGTCGCCGACGCCGGCGTCGCCCTCACGGTCTGCCCGATCAGCAACGTCGTGATCGCCAACGTGATCGACGACGTCGCCGACCACCCGTTCGCCCGCCAGCGCGAGGCGGGGGTGCTGGTGACGGTCAACTCGGACGATCCGGGCATGATGGGCACGACCATCTGCGACGACTACGAGGCGGTCACCGACCGCTTCGGGTACGACGCCGACACCATCGAGGACATCGCCCTCGGTGCCATCGATGCCAGTTGGGCACCGGCCGAGGAGCAGGTCGCGCTCCGCCGTCGCTTCGTCGCCGAGATGGCGGCGCTCCGCGAGCAGCACGGGCTGGCGCCACGCGTCGCCTGACGGCCAGGATGCGCCCATGACTGTTGACGGCACGAGACTCGACGGCAAGGTCGCACTGATCACCGGCTCCACCCGCGGCATCGGCCGCACCATGGCGGAGATGTTCGCCGCCGAGGGCGCCAAGGTGGTGTTGAGCGGCCGATCGGTCGACAAGGGTGAGAAGAACGTCGAGCGCATCCGCGCCGCCGGCGGTGAGGCGATGTTCCTCCCCATCGACGTGACCGACGAGGACAGCGTGCGTGACGGCGTGGCCGCCGCGGTCGAGGCCTACGGGCCGATCACGACCCTGGTGAACAACGCCGCACCCACCGCGCTGGTGAACGTGAGCTTCAAGCCGCTGCACGAGCTCACCCTGGCGGAGTGGGACGACATCATCCGGGGCTCGGTCACCAGCGCGTTCCTCCTGACCAAGTACACCGTCCCGCACCTCATCGAGGCCGGCGGCGGGTCGATCACCAACATCTCGTCGGGGGCGTCGGTGTTCGGCGTGCCCGGCCTCGGGCCGTACAGCGCCGGCAAGGGCGGCATGAACGCGCTCACCCGGGTGATCGCAGCCGACTACGGCCCGCAGGGCGTGCGCTGCAACACGATCATCGTCGGGCGGGTCGTCTCGTACTCCGCCGACCGGGGTCCCGACACCACCAAGGAGTTCCTGCGCGTCGGCAACCCGAAGGACATCGGGTACGCCGCGCTCTGGCTGGCGTCCGACGAGGGTGAGTGGATCACCGGCAGCGAGATCACCGCCGACGGCGGCGCCCGCTACAACGCATCGGAGATCTAGGCCGGCGAGATCGAGGCCGGCGAGATCGAGGCCCGCGGAGATCGACCGCGTTCAGGGCTGCACGAACAGCACCTGGTCGGCGCCGAGGTGGTCCTCGAGGACCTGCACGAGGCGGCCGACGTCGCGGTCCTCGTGGTCCCAGACGACCACTGCCGCATCCACCTGGCGGGCCAGCCAGTCGTCGCGCTTGCCCAGCGCCATGCCCGCCGCCTGCTTCGACGTCGGCGACTTCCGGTCGAGCGTGATCGCCTGCTTGGCCTGTGCGACCAGCCCGGCGAAGCGCCGGCGGGACTCGGGCGGCCACGGCGAGTCGGGCTCGGGGTACGGCAGCACGGCGACGAGCGGCACCTGCTGGTCGAGGGCGGCTTCCGCACCGAGCTGCTCGGCCCCCAGCCGCAGACCGCTGACGACGGTGAAGGGTCCGTCCACCTCGCGCATCGCTGCGAGCATCTCGCCCAGGCGCGTGCGGACGCCATCGGCGACCGGGTTCTCGCCGTAGCCGCCGAGCTCGCCGGGACGGTGGCCCGCGACGAGCACGAGCCGCCCGGCCGGCAGCCGCTTGTCCCGCCCGGACCGCGCACCGCCGACCGAGTCGGGCGGACCGAGGTCCTCCGGCACGCCTTCGCCCGTGCGACCCTCCTGCGTCTGGGCCGCCTCGACCGCGAGGCGGTCGACGAAGTCGTTCATCGGGTCCCCGGCGTGGCCCTTGACCCACTCGAAGTCGACGTCGTCGCGCGCCAGGTAGGCCTCGATGAAGGGCTCCCACAGGTCACGGTTGGCGACGGGCTCCTTCTTGGAGTTCGTCCACCCGCGCTTGTGCCACCCGGCGTACCACTTGTCCCGGAAGCAGTTCACGACGTAGGTGCTGTCGCTGACGATGGTCAGCGGCCCCTCGATCGCGCGCAGCGCTTCGGAGGCCGCTGTGATCTCCATGCGCTGGTTGGTCGAGTGGGCCTCGGCGCCGGAGGCGAAGCGACCCCCGCCCTGCACGGCCCACGCCCATCCGCCGGGGCCGGGGTTCCCCGAGCAGGCGCCGTCGGTGTACGCCCGGGTCGTGCGGCCATCAGGTGAAGTCACGAGGGGATGGTGGCGCATCCGCAGCCGGGAGGCGAAGCGGAGGCGAACTTCAGTGTGAGTCCGCTAGGCCAGCAGGCCGATGCCCTTCGCGATCAGCACCACGCCGAACACGAGGAACAACACCGCCATCACCGCGTGGTTGTGCTCGGTCATCCACTCCTTCATGTGGTCGAGCGTGTGCTGCGCCCGCTCGCCCCCGACGAGCTCGTAGCCCACGGCGAACAGGATCGACGCGCTCGACACCGCCACGAAGACGACCAGCGCGACGACGGCGTCGCCGGTGCTCAGCCCGAGCTGACCCAATCCGGCGCACGCGCCCACCGCGAGGATGAGGTTCTTCGGGTTCACGACCGCCAGCACGATCGCGAGGCCGATCGCCTTGATCGGCGTGATCGTCTCGACCGTCGCCATCCACGTGGGCAGTGCCTCGGGTTGACCGGGCGTCGGTCGCTTGGCGAAGTTGCGGCGGGCCAGACCGATGAGCAGCACGCCGAGGACGATCTTCCCCCACGAGATGCTGTCGGAGCTGGTGGAGTCGGTCGCGGCGTTGGCGGCGTCGGCGAAGAGGTACACCGCGGTGCCGACCACCGCGAGCCCGAGCACCCACCCGAACAGGAACGAGAGCCCGTTCACCGTCGCCCGGTTCGAGAAGAGGATCAGCACGATCGCGATGATCGGGATCGGGCTGATGGCGATGCCGATCGCGAACGGAAGGACCTCGCTGATTCCCTGACCCATGAATCGGGATCGTACGGGCATCTCGGACGTCCGGCGCGGACCGCTCTCGTAACCTGCTGCGCATGGCCGATGCCCTCGACCCGTTGCGCGACCAGGATGAGCTCAGCGCCCTCGCGCAGCGTCATCTCTGGATGCACTTCTCGCGCCTCGGCGGGTACGGCCCCGACAACCCGGTGCACGTCATCGCACGGGGCAAGGGATGTCGCCTCTGGGACGCCACCGGTCACGAGCTCCTCGACGGCCTGTCCGGGCTCTTCACGGTGCAGGTCGGCCACGGTCGCCACGATCTCGCCGAGGCGGCGCGCCAACAGGCCGAGACGCTCCCCTACTTCCCGCTGTGGACCTACGCGCACCCGCCCGCGGTGCTGCTCGCCGCCCGCCTCGCCGACCTCGCCCCCGGTGACCTGAACCGGGTGTTCTTCACCACCGGCGGTTCGGAGGCGGTCGAGTCGGCGTGGAAGCTCGCCGCGCCAGTACTTCCGCGCCATCGGGCAGGCTCAGCGGCACAAGGTCATCGCCCGCCGCACCGCGTACCACGGCACCACCCTCGGAGCGCTCTCGGTCACCGGCGTGCCCGCGCTGCGCACGCCGTTCGAGCCGCTCACGCCCGGCGCCAGCCACGTGTCGAACACCAACCGGCGCCGCCATCCGCTCGGTGACGACGAGAAGGCGTTCATGCTCGCCCTCACCGACGAGCTCGAGGACCGCATCATCTTCGAAGGTCCCGACACCGTCGCCGCGGTGTTCCTGGAGCCGGTGCAGAACGCGGGCGGGTGCCTCGTGCCACCGGAGGGCTACTTCCAGCGGGTGCGCGAGATCTGCGACCGGTACGGGGTGCTGCTCGTCTCCGACGAGGTCATCTGCGCGTTCGGCCGGCTCGGCACCATGTTCGGGTGCGAGCGCTACGACTACCTCCCCGACGTCATCACGTGCGCGAAGGGCCTCACCAGCGGCTACTCGCCGCTCGGTGCGGTGATCTGCCGCGACTTCCTGGCCGAGCCGTTCCTCGAGGACAAGGCGTCGTTCGCCCACGGGCTCACCTTCGGCGGTCACCCGGTGAGCTGCGCGGTGGGCCTCGCCAACCTCGACGTGTTCGACCGCGAGCACGTGCTCGACAACGTGCTCGACCACGAGGCCGGTTTCCGGGAACGGCTCGAACGCCTCCGGGAGCTGCCCATCGTCGGCGACGTCCGCGGCGCCGGGTACTTCCAGGCGCTCGAGATGGTGCCCGACCAGGCGAGCGACGCGCAGTTCTCGGCGGAAGAGCGCGAGGAGCTCCTGCGCGGCTTCCTGCTCCCGCGCTTCTACGAGTCGGGGTTGATCGCCCGCGCCGACGACCGCGGCGACCCGGTCGTGCAGCTCGCGCCACCGCTCGTGGCCGGCGACGCCGAGCTCGACGAGCTCGCCGGCATCCTCGAGAACGTCCTCCGCGAGGCGTCGGACCGCTTCTGCGTCAGGTGACCGAGCCGGCCTTCTCGTTGTCGGTGGCGCGACGGATCACGATGCGGGTCCACGCGCCCACGTAGACGCGCTCGTCGTCGGCGAGCTCCCGCCGCTGGTGCGGTGGGAGCGGCGCACCGGGCAGCGGTTCACCCGGCGCGCCGACGAAGGTGCCGTTGGTGGAGCCCAGGTCCTCGACGTACCAGCGGTCGTGATCGAGCGTGAACCGCGCGTGCTCGTGCGAGACGGCGCCGTCGGTCGAGCAGTCGAGCTCGGGCTGCAGCCCGCGGCTCTTGGATGCACGCCCGGCGGTGACGGTGGTCGCCCGGAGCGGCACGACGGTGGGCGCGCCGCTGGTGGCACACCCACCCGGCGCGTCCTGGTGCTCGAACCACTCGGGGTCGATCCACAGCTCGGCCACCCAGTCGACCCCGGCCGGTACCGCCCCAGGAGGGGCCGGCATCTGCCCGGTGGTGAAGTCGTAGCCGCACCCTTCGCAGAACAGCGCGTCGGCCGGGTTCTCGGTCGCGCAGTTCGGGCACGTGACCATCGGGGTGTTCGGAGGCGCGACGGGCGCGGGCGGGTCGGGCAGCGTGAGCGACGACGGCGGTGGCGTCGGGCTCGCCGTTCCCGACGCCGCCGCAGGTGCGGTGGCGTCGATGGGCGCGCCGCAGACGTCGCAGAAGTCGTCGGTCGACGACTGGTGGCCGTTCGGGCAGGTGGCCATCACCGCACCCGGGTCGTCTTGGTCGAGCTGGTGTCGAGCGCCATCTCGTCGAGCTTCGACGCCTTGGCCTTGAGCCGTACGGTGCCGGTCTCGGCATCCTCGATGTCGACCACCTTCTTCAGCCGGTTGGTCGCCTCGTCGTCACCGGTCGCGGCGGCGAGCTGCGCGGCCCGGCCCAGCTTCAGCGTGGCGGTGGCCTCGTCGCCGGCTGCTTTCGCCGCCAGGCCGTCCTGGATCGCGCCCGCGAGCTCGGTCTGACCGGTGTAGTGCGCGACCGCGGGGTTGATGCGCGTGGTCAGCGTGGTGTCGTCGGACCACGTGGCCTTCACCAGGCCCTGGCCCACCACCTCGCCACCGACGACGAGCTGCACCCGCGACACGAGCTGCTCGGCACCGAGCGGCTTCGCCGGCACCCGCACCGAGACGTGGTAGTCGCGCGATTCGTCACCCCACGACCCGGTGGGGTACTCCCGCACCAGCGGCCCGGTCTCCACCGCGCGGTCGGTGAGCTCCTCGATGGTGGGCGCCACCTGGCGCACGAACACCACCTCGGCCCCCTGCGGTGCCCACACCCGGAGGGTGGCGTCGGCGACGCCGCGCGACATCGAGGTGCGCATCATCTGGCGGAAGTCGTCGGCCATCTTCTCCGGCTCGGGGATGATGTCGACCGTCCCCAGCAGCGCCGACGAGATCTCGCGGAGCTCGTTGACGTCCCAGTCGGCGCCCACCCCGCGGCAGTCGCACTGGAAGACGCCCTTCGCCGCCTCCACCGCGCGGTCGAGCACCGACGGGTGCTCCGACTCGTTCTTGCCGTCGGTGAGCAGGATGGCGTGCCGCTGCACCGCCTCGACCTCGGAGAAGAGCGTCGCCGCCGCGTTGAGCCACGAGCCGATGGCGGTGCCGCCCGACGGATCGAAGTGCTGGACCGCATCCTTGGCCTGCGCCCGCGTCGTCGCGTCGGCCTGGGTCATCGGGAACGCGAGCGTCGCGCCGGCGTCGCCCGCGATCACCGCGAACCACGTGCCGTCGACGATCTCGTCGATGGCCGCCGCCGCCGCCTTGCGCGCGGCCGTGATCTTCGCCCGCGGGGACGACATCGATCCCGACGTGTCGACGATGATCACCTCGGCCGCGACCCCGGACTGGCCGACGGTCCCGGCCCCGCTGCACTCGATCGACACGATGGCGTGCACGTCGGTGGCGTCGGCGGCGAGGTACTCGTTCTCGAAGACTTCGAACTTCCAGTCGGCCATCACGTGCTCCTGGTCGGGTCCAGTACGGGAGAGGGGGCGGGAGAGGAGGCGGGAGAGGGGGCGGCAGAGCGGGCAGGCGGGCGAGGGCGACGGTCACGTTGTCGTGGCCGCCCTGTTCGTTGGCCCAGGTGCACAGCGCCGACGCGACCGCGAGCGGATCGGCGCCGACGTCGGTGATCCGGTCGCCGACGAGCGAGCGGAGGTCGTCGGCGGGCGAACAGTAGTTCCACAGCCCGTCGCTGCAGACCAGCACCCACCCCGGCCCGTCGAGCGCGACCGACGCGGTCGACGGTGCGCCGCCCGGACTGTCCACGCCGAGCCACCGGGTGATCGCGTGCGCGCGCGAGTCGGCCTCGGCGACCTCGCGGGAGGTGCCGTTGGCGATCTGCTCGGTGGCCCACGAGTCGTCGGTCGACACCTGCACCGGCGTGCCGGCGTCGGGCAACCAGTAGCACCGGCTGTCGCCCTCCCAGGCGGCCACCAGCACGGCACCGTCCACGACGGCGGCCACGAAGGTGGTGGACGCGGGGTTCGCACCGGGTCCGACGACCTGCGCCGACACCGACGCCGATGCCGCACGCTGCGCGGCGGCCGTGGCCTCGGTGAGCTGCCGGGTCCAGTGCTCGACCACCGCCGCCGGCGCCGCCGACGGCGCGGGGGCCGCGGCCGCGAGCAGGTCGCGCGCCTCGCGCGCGGCGGCCAACGACGCGACGTCGCTGTCGGTCGAGGAGGTCACGCCGTCGCACACGACGAGCACGCGCCGGTGCTCGGCGATCGCGACCGCGGCCGCGTCCTCGTTGCGCGGGTGCACGAGGCCCTTGTCGCACACGACGGCGACGTCGGGCGCCGGCTGCTCGCTGAAGTGGTCGCGTTCGCTCGGCGCCCGCAACCCGCAGACGGTGCAGAAGCCGTCGGCGTCGATCTCACCGCCGCACGTGCAGTGCGCCCGGGCCGGCACCGGCACCGGTTGCGTGCTCGAGGGGGTGGCGGCGCGGACGGGATCGAGGTCGGGCGCACCTCCCGTCGCGACGGTCGTCGGCGCCTCGAGCGCGCCGCCGAGGGCAGCACCGCACGCCTCGCAGAACTGGTCGGTGGGGGCCACCGCCTGACCGCACTGCGGGCACGCCGTGACCACGTCCGACACGGGTGTGGTGTCGCTCACACCAGCGTCCGGGGGCGGACGGCATTGGCGGCGTCGACCAGCCGCGTGCGCTCGGCGCGATCGGTGGTCAGGGTGGCCAGCTCGCGGTACGCGTGCTCGGCCGCGGTGCGCAGGTCGACCTCGGTCGCGACCGCGGGCCCGACGTGGGTGGCGGGCTGGTCGCCGTTGCGCTCCACCGAGTCGAGCGCCGCCACCAGGATCTGGGCCTGCAGCGTGAGCCGCTCGCGGGGGTCGATGGCGATGCCGTCGATGCTCGCGGCTGCGGCGGCGAGCTCGTCGAGGCCCGGCCCGGCCGCGGTGAGCAGCTCGGCCCGGCGCCGTCGCGCCGCGGCGTAGGCGCTGCTGGTCGGGGCGACCAGCTCCAGCGCGGCGAGCGCGCCGGGCACGTCGCCGCCGCGCTCGCGGGTCCGGGCGAGGCCGAACGCCGACGCGGCCACGTAGTTCGCATCGGTGGCCGCGCACACCGCGTACAGCTGCTCGGCGAGGTCGGAGTCGCCGGTCTGCTCGCACGCCAGCGCGAGGGCGAGCTTCGGTGCCAGCTCCCCCGGCACCTGACCCAACGCGGTGTTGAACGCGGTGACCGCACCCTCGGAGTCGAGCTGCGCGAGGGCGGCGAGGCCCGAGAGCCACATGGCGCGCCACTCCCACGGGTTGTCGGTGAGGGTCTGGTCGAGCACTTGCGCCGCGAGCGGGAACGACCCCGCGTCGATCGCGGCGCGCGCCTTGGCGAGCTGCACCTCGACGGTCTGCTCGGGAGCCTGCTCGAGGACCTCCAGGCGTTGGGCGCCGTCGGCGAGCGTCACCCCCGCCAGCCACGTGGCCATGGCGTCGGAGCGGTCGACGCGCAACGCCGGCAGGTCGGCCCACGTCAGCTGCGCGCCGGTGCCGGTGGGCGAACCGAACAGCGACGACGCGGTGGAGTGTGCGGCCGCGGCGGTGCCGGTGTCGACGGCAACGACCTCGCGCAGCACGCCGAGGAGCTGGTCGCGCAGCTCGTCGGCCGACTGGAAGCGGTCGTCGGGGTTGGTCGCCGTCGCCTTGTCGAGCGCGCGGTACAGCGAGTCGTAGCGCTGGAACAGCGGTGTCTCGTCGACCGGCGGGAGCGAGGCGATGTAGGTCGACTGGTTGCCGCGGAACTCCATCGCCAGCACCGCGAGCGTGCGCCCGATGGTGAAGATGTCACTCGGCACGCTCGGGCCGACGTCGGCGACCTCGGGGGCCTGGTAGCCGACGGTGCCGTAGATCGCCGACTGGTCGTCGTCGGCGCGGCGCACGCCACCGAGGTCGATCAGCTTGAGCGAGTCGCCGGCCTGGATGACGTTGTCGGGCTTGAAGTCGCAGTACAGCAGTCCCTGCGAGTGCAGGTACGAGAACGCCGGCAGGATCTCCACGACGTAGGCGATGGCCTGGTCGGCGGGGAACGGGTCGTACACGCCGTTGTTCTGGGTCAGCCGCTGCTTGAGGATCTGCTTGAGCGACTGCCCGCCGACGTACTCCATGACGATGTAACCGGCGCCTTCGTGGGTCACGAAGTTGTAGATCTCGAGGATCAGCGGGTGCTGCACCTCGGCCAGGAACTGGCGCTCGGTGATCGCGGCGGCGAGCGCATCGGCGTCACCGGAGTTGAGGAGTCCCTTGAGCACCACGTAGCGGTCGGACACGTTGCGGTCGCGGGCGAGGTAGATCCATCCGAGCCCACCGTGCGCGATGCACCCGGCGACCTCGTACTGACCGCCGACCACGTCGCCGGGGTGCAGCTTGGGCGTGAACGAGAACGGGGTGCCGCACTTCGGGCAGAAGCCCTCGGCCCGCCCCGCCCTCCCGGCGCGCGACCGACCGACCTTCTCGCCGCACTTGGCGCAGAAGCGCTTGTCCTCGGGCACCTCGGGGTTGGCGATGACGATCGACTTGGGGTCGGGCACGGGCACCGACGGGACGGTCGTGATGCCGGCACCGAGGTGCTGGATGCGGGCGGTGGCGCTGACCAGGCGACGGGTCGGTCGGCTGAGCCCGGCGCGGGCGGACCCGATCGGGGAGCTGGAGAGCTTGGTCGAGATCGTCGGGTGCTTCACCGAGCCCGGCGCGCCCGTGGGTGTCGAGCCGCCGGTCGCCGGAGTCGCATCAGCCGGCATCCCGCAGACGTTGCAGTAGCCGTCCTCGATCTGACCGGTGCAGCCCGGTTGCGTGCACGGGACGGGGGTCGAGCCCATGGTCATGCCGGTGCTCCCTTCTCGTCCGGCCTTGCGGCGTCTTCGACGGGCGGGTCGGCGCCCACGGCGAGCCGCACCGCGTGCTGGTACTCCTCGACCCGCTGGCGGGCGAGCGGCAGGTTGCACGGTGCCGACCACAGGAGGTCGCGCGCGGCCTCGTAGGCATCGGCCAGCTGCGGATCCTCCGCCAGTCCGCTGCGCGCGGCGCGGGTCCGGTAGGCGCCGAGCAAGCCGCGCAGGTCGTCGCGCTCCTCCAGCGGCGCACCGAATGCCCGGTGGGCCTCCTCGAGGGCGCGGCCGCAGCGGTCGAGCCGCCGGGCGTAGTCGTCGAGCGCGGCGCGGGCCGCAGCCCAGGTCGCAGCGTCGGACGCGGCGGGCGGCGCGGCCGGCGGTGCGCCGATCACCGACGCCTCGGGCACCGCGAGCCGCGGTGCGTCGGCGATCCGCGAGCGGCATCGCTCGGCCAGGTCGACCACGGTGGTGCTCTCGGTGACGAGCAGTTGGTACTTCTGCTCGTACTCGGCGAATCGGTGCGCGGTCGCGGCGCGCACGCTCGCCTCCTTGATGAGCTCGCGTTCGAGTGCGGTGACGGCCCGGTCGGCCTCGTCGACCGCGGTCCGGATCTCGTCGCGAGCTCCACCGGCGACGGCGCGCTCGAGCCGCGCCGACTGCGCGTCGATCGCGGCCGGGTCCATGCCGAGCACGTCGATCTGGCGCCGGCAGCGGTCGATCGCCGCCTGCACCGCCAGGAGGCGACTGGCGACCCCGGAGCCACCGACGGCATCGGTCGACAGCGCGGCACGGAGGCGGTCGGCGAGCGCGGCGACGAGCGTGCACGCTTCCGACAACGTGAACGCGGTCGGGGCGCCCAGCGCGTCGGGCAGGCGCCCCCACAGCAGCTGCGCGAGCTCCGCCCGCTCGTTGGTCCCGACCCGGCCGCTGTCGTACACCTTCACCAGCTCGTCGTAGCGGGTGGTGATCGACTGGCGCATCGACATGGCCAGGCTGATCTCGGCGGTGTAGGTGTCGGGGGTCGTCGCCAGCTGCGCGGCGGCGTCGACCTCGTCGAGCGCGGCGCGCAGCTCCCCCATCCAGTGGCCGAGCACCTCGAGGAAGGCGAGCACCTCGGGCGGGGTGGCCGGCGCGGTGAGGCTCCCCGGCGGGAGCGGCGCCTGCGGGGTCTGCGGAGCTGTGGACGGCGACGGTGGGGAGGGAGGGGTGCGGTCATGGTCGGCGTCACTGGGCCCGTCCGTAGACCGCCACCGGCGGGGCGGGGATGGACCCACCGCCGGGTGCGAGCCAGGTGCGGTACATGTCGGCCCACCGGCCGTCGGCGCGCATGTCCTCGAGCACGCCGTTCACGAAGCGCACGAACTCGGGGTGGGTCTTCGCCACGCCGAGGCCGTAGGGCTCGCTGGTGAGCGGCTCGCCGACGACCTTGGCGTACGGGTCCTGCGCCACGAACCCGGCGAGCACGGTGTCGTCGCCGGTCACCGAGTCGACGGTGCCCTGTTGGAACAGCACCATGCAGTCGGAGATGTCGTCGACGGGCACGACGATCACCTTCGGGTACTTCTTCAGCTCCTCGATGTTGGTGGACCCACGCGCCGCGCACATCTTCTTGCCGTCGAGCTGGGAGATGTCGGTGACCGGTGAGTCGGTGCGCACGAGGATCTTCTGGCCGGCGTCGAAGTACTGCGACGAGAACGAGATCTGCGCCCAGCGGTCGCAGTTGATCGTCATCACGTCGGCGACGACGTCGACGTCACCCGAGGTCAACGCCGGGATGCGCTGCGCGTACGTGAGGACCTTGAAGTCGACCCGGTTCGGGTCGCCGAAGATCGCCTGCGACAGCTGGCGCACCAGGTCGATGTCGAAGCCCTCGAGCTGTCCGCTGAGCGGGTTGAAGTAGCCGAACAGCAGCGTGTCGGCGGAGACGCCGGCGATGAGCCGCCCGCGCTGCTGGATGGTCTGCATGTACGAGCCCGACGGCATGTCGCCGGGATCGGGCATCGGGTTCAGGGGCGGGAACGACGCCACCGGGTTGCCGCAGTCGGGCGCGGGCGCGGCCGTGGTCGCCGTGGTTGCCGGCGCCTCGGTGGCCGAGGGCCGGTCGGCGCTCGAGCCGCTGTCGTCGCACGCGGTCGCGACGACGGACACCGCGACGAGGGCCACGACGATCGCACCGATGCGCCGCCGCAGGCACGGCCGCGCGCTCACCGGTACTCCCGCAGTCGCTCCGAGACGCCGCGCCAGGCGAGTGCGGCCGCGGCGATGCCGGCGAGGAGGAGCAGCCAGGCCACCCAGACGAGCGGCGTGGCCGCGGTGTCGAGGTCGTCCGACAGGTCGCTCGCCTGCGCCGCCAGCGCGCGCGACGAGGCGCGCTCGAACGCGGTGAACGCCTGGTTGGCGGCACCGTCACCCGTCGCCGCCTTCACCGCGTCGTCGTGCTGCCCGCCGTCGTCGAGAGCGCGCAGCTTCTTGTGCTCCGCCACGAATTTGGCGAACGTGCTCGCCGTCTCGGCCTCCGCACTCCCGGGCTGAGCGTCGGCCAGGTTGCGCTCGATCGCCGCCGACGCCTCGGCCGCGGTGCTCGCGAACCGGGCCTCGAACGCGGCGCCCGAGCCGCGTGCGATCAGGGTGAGCGCCTCGGCGCTCTTGGCGTCGAAGCCACCGATGCGCGCGGTGGCGAGGGCGACGGTCTGGCGGTACGGACCGGAACGGGCGTCGTCGGCCTGTCCCTTCGACCACGCCACCACGCCGAGGCCGACCAGGCCGCCCACCACGACCACCGCGGTCGCAGTCAGGAGCGGCTTGTTGAAGGTCCGTCGGGTCTTCTTCGAGAGGTACACCTGCACGACGACGAGCGCGATCAGCGCGAGCACGAGCAGGACCAGCAGCACGTCGCGCGCGGTGCTGGCGGCGTCGGTGGAGTCCTCGACCCGGCGCTGCTCGACCTGCACCAGGGTGGCGAGCGTGGGCAGCGCGTCGTCGCGCAGCACGCTCGACGCCTGCCGCAGGTACGCAGCCCCGATCGGGAACCCCTGTCGGTTGTTGGCGCGCGCGGCCTCGATGAGCCCGGTGTACTGCGTGAGCACGCGGTTGACGCGTTCGAGCGCGCGGGCGTCGTCGGGATTCGCGGCCGAGGCCGCCGCCAGCGTGCGCGCCGTGGTCGTGATGCCGTTGGTGTAGGCGTCGCGCACCGCCGGCGGCTCCAGCCCACCGACGAGGAACGCATTGGTGGCGTTGGCGTCGGCCTGCACCAGGCTCGTGCGGATGCTCTGGATGCGCACCAGCTGCTCGGCGTTGTTGCGGGCGTCGTCGAGGTCGGTGTGGAAGCGCAGGAGCGCGAGGAAGGAGAACACGCCGAACACGAGGCTGGCCACGATGGCGACGGCGCCGAACACGCGCATGCGCCCCGGGGTGCCCGAGACCGCGCCCGACAGCAGCTCCCGCGCCCGGGTGGAGCTGCGGGTCCGAGTGCCGCCCGGCGGTGCCGGCGGTGGTCCGACGCCGGGGTTCGGGCCGGGGTTGGGGCCGGCCGGCAACGGCGGCGGGGGCGGTGGAGTGGTCACGGGGCTGGTCATGCGGAGCTGCTCATGCCGACGGCGATGACGATGCCGGCGCGGCGGGGGCGGGCGTGGTCGGGTCGGGAGTCGCGGGGACCAGCTCGTCGGGGGTGGCCACCAGGTCCTCGGCCCGGAGCTCGCGCAGCTGCTCGACGTCGGGATCGGTCACGTCGCGGAGCCGCCACGCCTGGCGAACGATGGCGGACTCGAACAGGGTGCGCACGAACCGGCCGTTGCCGAACCCCTCGTCGCGCGGCGCGGCCGCCAGCGTCGCCCGCAGCACGTCGAGCGCCTCCGTGGTCGGGGTGAAGTCGGCGCCGTCGGCGATGCGGGTGAAGATCTCGACCAGCTCGTCGTCGCTGTAGTCCTCGAACTCGAGCGTGAGCCGGAACCGGCTGCGGAGACCCGGGTTGGAGGAGAGGAACGTCTCCATCGGCCCCGGGTACCCGGCGACGATCACGAGCAGCTCGTCGCGGTGGTCCTCCATCTCCTTGACCAGCGTGTCGATGGCCTCGCTGCCGAAGTCGTCGCCGGCGAGGGCGTACGCCTCGTCGACGAACAGCGCGCCGCCGAGCGCGGTCTTGATCACCTCGGCCGTCTTCAGCGCGGTCTGCCCCAGGTAGCCGGCGACGAGCTCGGAGCGGTCGCACTCGACCAGGTGTCCCTTCGGGAGCAGCCCGACGGCGCGGTAGATCCCCGCGACCAGGCGGGCGACGGTCGTCTTGCCCGTGCCCGGGTTCCCCACGAACACCAGATGGCGGGTGAGGTTCGGGTTCTTCAGGCCCTTCTCACCCCGCAGCGCCTGGATGCGCAGCAGCTGGGTCTGGTGGCGCACCTCGCTCTTCACCGCCTCGAGCCCGACCAGGGCGTCGAGCTCGGCGAGGAGCTCCTCGAGGCTCGGCGCCGGTGCGGCAGCTGCCGCACCCGCCTCTGCCCCTCCTGGTGCCTCCTGCGCCACCGGTACCTCCGCGGCCGGCGCGCCGGCGCGCCCGGGGCGACCGGGACGACCGCCGCCGGTGAAGGGACGCTCGTCTCCCCCGCCGCCGCGAGCTGCGCGTTGCCGACCACGGTGGCGGTGGCGAGGGCGGAGATCGTCAGCTCCCCGAGCGACGCGGCGGCCATGGCCAGCGCGGCCATGCGCCGGGCGTAGGTCGCCGCGATCAGCGGGTCGCGGTCGAGCAGCCGTCGGAGCACCGGCGTCGCGCCGTTCGCCGACGGGAGCCCCCGCGTGGCCGCATCCTCGAAGGTGCGCGCCGACGCGCCGAACGCATCCGCCCACGCGTCGCGCGCGCCGGGCGAGTCGCGGCTCACCGACGCCGCGACGTCGGCGGCGTCGTCACGGACCGACCGCGCGTCGCCGGCGCCTGCGTCGAGCAGCGCGGTGAGCGCGGTGGCGAGCTCGTCGTCGGCCACGTCAGCGCCTCTGCGGGTCGATCGCCAGCGCCCCGGTCGAGAACTTCTCGGCGAGGAAGCGACCGTGGGCGATCAGCGCGTCGGCGTCGGCCCGGCAGGCGGCGTCGAACAGATCGTCCATCTTCGAGCCGAGCAGGTCGAGCTGGTCGCACAGGACGGTGAGCGAGGTCTTGCCGCCCGACACCGGTCGACGGTCGGCGTAGTCACGCGGCAGGCGCAGGTACGCCGCGACCGCCTCGGGCAGGTAGCTGGTCGCGGTGCGCACGACCGCGTGCGCCTCCACCGAATTGGTGCCGAGGTGGTCGAGCCGCGGGATGGTCTGGCGGACGGTGTTCGCCACCCGTTCGACCCGCGCCTGCACCGCGTCGGGCACGCGGCCGCGGATCTGCACCACCAGCTGGTCGAGCGAGGCGAGCGTCGCAGCGTCGTCGTCGGCCGGAACCGTCGGTGCCACCGACGCGGCCCGGTGCCGATGACGCGACACCAGGTACCCGACGAGGAACGCCGGTGCCGCCAGCACCGCACCCAGCGCGATCGGCGCCGCACCGGCGATCGCCAACGCGCCGACGCCCACCGCGGCCCCACCCACCCCCGCGATCGAACCCACCGACACCGGCGAGTCGATCCCGCGCCCGGTGGTCGAGGGGAGGCGGTGCAGCGGCGGAGCGGGACGACGACACGAGTGGCGTCACGTGGAGGGCGGGTCACCGAGATCGAGGACGTCGCGCTGCGTGCCCGACTCCTTGACGTCGGAGGCCCGCACCCGCTGCAGGTAGGTCTGCGACTTGTCGATCTCGGTCTCGAGCGCGGTGACCGTCTGGCTCATCGCCGTGAGCGCCTCGGTCTTGAACGTGTCCAGCGCGTCCATCGACTGGTAGATGTTCGCGAACGCGGCCTGCAGCGACTCGATCCCGACCGTCGCCGACGACGCCTGCTTGTTGATGTCGACGCTCTGGGTCGCGAGCAGCTCAGAGGTCGACTCGATGAGCTTCGAGGTGGTGGTGTTGAGGGCGGTGATCTGGTCGAGCACCAGCTTCTGGTTCGCCAACGCCTGCGCGACGATCACCGCGGTGCGGAGCGCGGCGATGGTCGTGGTGGTGGCGCGGTCGACGCCCTTGATCAGCTCGATGTTGTTCTTCCGGATGAGGTCGATGGCCAGGTAGCCCTGGATCGACACTGCCTGCTGCGTGAGCAGGTCCTGGTGCTTCTGGCGCACGTAGAAGAGCACGTCGTCGCGCAGCGCCTTCGCCTTCTCCGGATCGGTGGTCTCGATCTGCGCGATGCGCGCCGCGAGCTCGGCGTCGAGCTGCTTGGCGATGTAGATGTACTGGTTCAGCCGCTGCATCGTCTCCCAGAGGTGCAGCTTCTCCTGCTCGAGCGCGGCGTTGTCGAGGCGCAGCTCGTCCTGGCCGTCGTAGAGCGCCTTGATGATGCCGTCGAGGTGCGACTGCGCGCTCTCGTACTTGCGGAAGTAGTCGACGATCTTGTCGCCGAACGGGATCATGCCGAGGAGCTTCTTGACCCCCGTCGCCTGCTTCGGGTCGAGGTCCTCGATGGTGCGCCGGAGGTCGAGGAGGGTGGCGGCGACCTTGCCGCCCTCGCTCAGCGGGCCCTGCTGCATCGCCCGCACCGGTGACGCGAGCAGGCGGTTCGAGGTGTCGGCGGCGGCGCGGATGTCGTCGTCGCCCATCGAGCGGACGTCGCCGGCCTTGGTCGCGAACGCGGGCGAGTGCACGTCGAGGGTGACGATCGACTCGACGTACTCCTGCACCTTGGCGTCGAGCCCGGGCAGGGCCGCGGGGTCGATCGGCACCATGCCCTCGGCCTTGGTCGGGCGCGACGGCGGCGACCGCCTGGGGCGGCGCCAGCGTGAGCTCGGCGGTGGACGGCGGCGTGAGGCTCTCGGGGGTCGCGCTCATGGGCGGTGCTGCTCCTGGAGAAGGGCCGGGCCGCTGCGTACGGTAGTTGGGGTCATGCGCTCGCCTTCGTCCACTCGGTGACGTAGCCGTCGAAGACGCGTCGGATCGCCGCCCCCACCGTCAGGTAGCAGTCGTCGTCGAGGTTGGCGAGCGACACCCGCACCGACCACTGCGGACCGTCGAACCCGCCGCCGTGCAGCAGCACGACGCCTGCGTCCTCGGCCAGCCGCACGACCGGGTCGATCGGTTCGTACGCCTCGCCCAGCCAGGTCGCGAACTCGGCGCCGTACCGGCGTTGCGCCCACCCCATCAGGTCGACCTCGGCGTAGTACCCGGCACGCAGCACGTCGGGCGACAACGGGATCTCCATGCCCTCGTAGAGGCGGGCGAGGCGGTGGTTGACGATCGACCGCGTGCGCGCCTTGTACGACTCGTCCTCGTCGGTCAGGGCGAAGATCGCGAACAGCGTCATCTGCACCTGCTGCGGGAGCGACAGGCCGGCGGTGTGGTTGAGGGCGACCTGACGGCTGTCGGCGACCATCCGGTCGATGAAGCGGAGGTCGCGGGTGGCCGTCGAGATCGACTCGTACCGGCAGTCGAGGATCTCGGTCTCCTGCTCCGGCAGGGCGGCGATCTTCCGGTCGAGCACGCTGTCGCGGTACAGGGCGACGATGCCGAGCCGCCACCCGGTGGCGCCGAAGTACTTCGAGAACGAGTAGATGGCGATGGTGTTCTCGGGCAGCACGTCCATCACCGAGCGGAACCCGGGGACGAACGTGCCGTAGACGTCGTCGGTGACGATGATGAGCTCGGGGTTGCTGGTGTGCACGATCTCGGTGATCCGCTCGAGCGTCCTCGGCGCGAGCATCACCGACGGCGGGTTCGACGGGTTCACGACGAACATCGCCTTCACCGCCGGATCGGCGAGCTTGTCGATCTCCGAGTCGGGGAACTGCCAGGTGGGGTTGCCCTCGTCGTCGACTGCCGACGCGTGCAGCTCGATCACGTCGAGGTGGTAGCGGTCGAGGCGCGGGATCTCCAGGTACGGCGTGAACGCGGGCACCATCAGCGCGATGCGGTCACCCGGGCGCAGCAGGAAGTTGGTGGCGAGGGAGTCGAACACGTAGCAGATCGCCGCGGTGCCGCCCTCGACCGCGAACAGGTCCCAGTCGCCGGGCGGTGGCGTGCCCTCGAGCAGCTCGTCGGCCAGGTACTCGCGCAGGACCTGCTCGACGTGCCCGCAGATGCGGTCGGGGCCCGGATACCGGTCGCCGATGATCCCGTCGACGAGCTCGTACACGAACGCGTCGGGGTCGAACCCGAGTGAGTCGCCGTAGGCGATCGTCCGTTGCAGCAGCTCGGCGCCGTCGTGCTCGGCCATGGCGTCTCCCGCGTGCGCGGTGACGAACTCGCCGAGGCGCTCGGCCACGCCCGCCCGCGCCGGCATGCCCCCCAGGTCGGGCTCCTCCCACACGCGACGCGATTCGGTCAACGCGAACTGACCGAGGAGGAAGAACGCGGCGCGCGGGGTGGTGGCGACCCAGTTGGGGTTGCCGCGACCGGCGTCGAGCACGCGGTCGACCGTCGGGCACTCCGCCGCCAGCGCCAGCAGCCGCGACTTGAACTCGAACGGGCTCAGCTCGGCGAGCACGCACTCGTCGTCACGCGTGAGCACCTGCCGTGCCGCGCCGCCCTCCGTCGCCATCACCGCCAGGATACGGCCGCCGGAGCACGGTCCCGACCGGGGTGGTAGCAACGTCGCATGGACGCCCAGGAGCAGGCCAACCTCGACCTCGTGCTCGAGTACCTCGACAAGTTCGGGACGTTCGACCCCGAGCAGTACGACCCCTACCTCGCCGAGGAACCGACCTACATGGCGGGGATGAACATCCGGAAGGGTCGCGACGCGTTCCACGCCAACACCGACGCCGGCCGCATCCTCTACCCGCGCCCCGACGAGGCGACCCGGGAGATCCTCGCCACCACCTCCACGGGCGACTGGGTGTCGATCCTGCTCATCCGGCGCGCGCCGACGAACAAGGTGGAGGACTACGAGAACCTCTACACCCTCTTCTTCGAGCTGCACGACGGCAAGATCCACACCCAGGTCGAGATGCTCGACTTCCGCGTTTCGGCCGAGAAGTTCGACCTGTCCGCACTGGAGGCACGATGAGCTCACCGATCGAATGGCTGATGGACCGCGAGCTCGTCCGCCAGTTCCCGCAGCGCTACGCGCGCGCCGTCGACGAGCGCGACCACGACGCGCTCACCGCCCTGTTCGATCCCGACGGCACCGTCGACGGCACGTTCGGGCAGCAGACGGTGGCCGACTACCTGGAGACGATGGGCTCGCGCCCCGACACCGGCGGCACGAGCATGCACCTGCTCGCCGAACCGCTCATCGAGCTCGAGGTCGGCGCCGACACCGCCACCCTCGACACCTACGCGGTCGTGTACCAGGTGCCGGCCGAGGCCGACGGGCCGCTGCGCACGCTCGGCATGCGCTACGTCGACGACATGCTGCAAGCAGCGACGGCGCGTGGTGCATCCACCACCGCGTCGCCCGCATGCTCTGGATGCGCTGACGCCGGGCTAGCGGCTCCGGACGCAGACGACCGGGGCGGGCGCCGGTCGGCTCGCCCGTCGAAGATGGTGACCTCGCCGCCGACGAGCGTGGCCCGGAACCCCTCCGACCGCTGCGAGAGCCGCTTCCCGCCACGCGGCAGGTCGCGGACGATCTCCGGCACCGCGGGCCCGACGCGCTCGGGGTCGAACACGTTGACGTCGGCGACCATGCCCTCGCGCAGCAGCCCCCGGTCGTCGAACCCCCACGCCATCGCCGGCGCCAGCGTGAGCATGCGCACCGCCTCCTCCAGCGTGAACTCCTGGCGGTCGCGCACCCAGTAGCCGAGCAGGTGCGTGTGGATCGACGCGTCGGCGATCTGGCTGAGGTGCGCGCCGGAGTCGGAGAACGTCATCACCGTGCGCGGATGGCGCATCACCGCCAGCAGCACGTCGGGATCCTGCGGGTAGAGGCTCGGCTGGATGAAGAGCTGACCGAGGTCGGTCTCGAGCGCGAGGTCGATCATCGCCTCCACCGGCGTGACGCCGCGCTGCGCGGCGACCTCGTTGATCGTCGGGTTCGGGGGCAGCCCGTGCTCGTACACGCGGATGCCGTCGAAGTCGGGCTTGCGCGGCATGGCACCGATGCCGCGCCACCGCGAGTAGTCGCCCTCCATGCCCGGCGCGGATCAGGCGCTCCCGCACCGACGGGTCGCGCAGCGCGCGCAGCTGCTCGTCGTCGGGCAACGCGCGCACGTCGTGCCACTCGGGCAGGAGGTCGAACGGCAGGCGCGTCGCGAACGAGAGCAGCACGTTGATGCCGCGGCAGTGCGACTGGCCGATCATGCGCCCGCCGACCGCGGCGACGTCGTCGATCAGGTCGAGCATCTCGTACCCGCCGGGGTTGGTGGCGATGATGCCCATGGTCATGGCCACGCCGGTGCTCGCCGCCAGGTCGCGCATGCGCGCCCGCGCCAGCTCGCGCTGCTCGGGATCGGGCGACAGCACGTGCTCGCTGCCGCCCTCGAGGATGCCGCGGCCGGCGTCGGCCATCACCCCGACGAGCTCGCAGAGCTCCGACCACGTCGGCGAGGCGCGACGCCACCGGACGGTCGTCGGACGTCTCGTGGTGCTCGCTGCGCGACGTGGTGAGGCCGATGGCGCCGGCCGCGAGCGCGTCGGCGAGCTGCTGCTTCATCGAGCGCGAGGTCGTCGTCGGTCGCCTCCGCCTCGAACGCGCGCTCCCCCATCGCCCACGTGCGCAACGCCGAGTGCCCGATGTTCGAGGCGTAGTTGATCGCCTTCGGCAGCCGGTCGACCGCGTCGAGGTACTCGGGGAAGGTCTCCCAGCTCCACTCGAGCGAGGCCAGCGCCGTCGGGTCGATGTCCTCGGCGCGCTCGAGGTTGCGCACCACGAGCGCGCGGGCGTCGTCGCGCACCGGCGCGAGGGTGAACCCGCAGTTGCCCATGACCGCGGTGGTCACGCCGTGCCAGCACGAGTTGGCGCCCTGCGGATCCCAGAACACCTGCGCGTCGAGGTGGGTGTGGCCGTCGATGAACCCGGGGGTCACCACGTGGCCCTCGGCGTCGACCTCGCGGTCGCCCCGCTCGCGGATCCGGCCCACGCGGGTGATCACGCCGTCGGCGATGCCCACGTCGGCGAGGTAGGAGCCGAACCCCGAGCCGTCGACCACCCGGCCGCCACGGATCACCACGTCGTACGCCATCTGCCTATTGTTACCCGACGGATTGATGAGCGCGCATTAATCGGCGACGCGAGGGGGAGGCAGCGTGAGCGGCATGACCGCCACCGAGGTGCGGAGCAGGCTCGACCACCCGGTGATCGACATCGACGGCCACACCGTCGAGTTCTTCCCCGCCCTGGCCGGCGAGCTGGTGAAGGAGGGCGTGCGCCTCGACGGCGAGTCGATGCTGCGGCGCACCTCGGGCACCTTCGGACCGATCGTCGACTGGTACGGCCTCACCCCCGAGCAGCGCGCCGAGCAGCGCGTCGCCCGCGGCCCGTGGGGCAACGGCGGCATGGAGCTGGCCCTCGACCGCGCCACCGCGATGCTCCCCCGCCTCCTGCACGAGCGCCTGCCCGAGCTCGGCATCGACGTGAGCGTCATCTACCCGAGCTTCGGGCTCGCTGTTCGGCCACTTCGACGACGAGCGCGACCGCCGGGGCGCGTGCCGCGCGCTCAACCGCTTCAACGCCGGCGTCTTCGCCGAGTTCTCCGACCGCCTGCTCCCCGTCGCCGAGATCCCCATGCACACGCCCGACGAAGCGGTCGACGAGCTCGAGCACGCGGCCTCGCTCGGGTTCCGCGCCGTGGTGATGGCCGGCTTCGTGCAACGACCGGTCGCAGCGGCGGTGGCCGTCGACCCGGCGCTCGCGCAGTACGCGGTGTGGACCGACACGTTCGGCCTCGACAGCGCCTACGACTACGACCCGGTGTGGCAGAAGTGCCGCGAGCTCGGCATCGCGCCCGCGTTCCACTCGTCGGCCATGGGCTGGCAGAACCGGGCGTCGATCTCGAGCTACGTGTTCAACCACGTCGGCATGCTCGGCGAGAGCCACCACGCGCTGGCGAAGTCGCTGTTCCTCGGCGGCGTCACCCGCCGCTTCCCCGACCTCAACTTCGGGTTCCTCGAGGGCGGGGTCGCGTGGGCGGCGTCGCTCTACGCCGATCTCGTCGGGCACTTCGAGAAGCGCAGCGGCGCGGCGATGCGCGCGCCTCGACCCCACCAACGTCGACTGGGACGAGTTCACCGACCTCTTCGCCCGCTACGGCGGCGACTGGAAGGACATGGCGCCGAAGCCCACGACCTATCCCGAGCAGGACGTGGCGCTCCTCGACGAGTTCGCCGCCGTCGGCATCGACGACGCCGAGGAGATCCGCGACCTGTTCGCGGCGCCGTTCTTCTGCGGGTGCGAGGCCGACGACCCGATGACCGTCACCGCGTTCAACACGAAGGCCAACCCGTTCGGCGCCCGCTTCAACGCCATGTTCGGCTCCGACATCTCGCACTGGGACGTGCCCGTCATGGCCGACGTGCTCGGGGAGGTGTACGAGATGGTCGAGCACGAGCTCTTCACCGACGACCGACCTCCGCGACTTCGTGTTCACCACCCCGGTGCGCTTCTTCACGCGCGGCAACCCCGACTTCTTCGCCGGCACCGTCGTCGAGGGCGCCGTCGACACGCTGCAGCTGCCGACGTAGCCAGGAGGACGTCATGCTCGATCTGCTCATCCGGGGCGCGCGCGTCGTCGACGGCACCGGCGCGCCCGCGTTCGCCGGCCGACGTCGGCGTGCGCGACGGCCGCGATCGTCGCGACTCGGCGACGTCGATCGACGAAGCGGCCCGGCGCACCGATCGACGCCGACGGCCTCGTGCGTCGCGCCCGGGTTCGTCGACATCCACACGCACTACGACGTGCAGGCGCTGTGGGATCCGGCGCTCACGCCGTCGCCGCTGCACGGCGTCACCACCGTGATCGGCGGCAACTGCGGCTTCTCGATCGCGCCGCTCGCGCCCGGCCACGTCGACTACGTGATGCAGATGATGGCGCGGGTCGAGGGCATGCCGATCGACGCGCTGCGAGGCCGGCCCCGCCTGGGACTGGGAGAGCGTTCGGCGAGTGGCTCGATCGCGCTCGACGGCCGCCTCGCGGTCAACGCCGGCTTCCACGTCGGCCACTCGACGATGCGCCGCGTCGTCGATGGGCGACGACGCCACCCACGCCGCCGCCACTCCCGAGCAGATCGCGGCGATGGTCGCCCTGCTGCACGAGTCGCTCGCGCGCCGGCGCGCTCGGGTTCTCGTCGTCGCTCGGCGACGCGCACACCGACGGCGACGGCGCGCCGGTGCCGTCGCGCGCCGCGCAGCCCGACGAGTTCCTCGCGCTGGCGCGGCGCGGTGCGCGACCACGCGGGCACGAGCCTCGAGTTCATCCCCGCCATGGGCGAGATCACCGACGAGCGCATCGAGCTCATGGCCGACATGTCGCTCGCCGCCGACCGCCCGCTCAACTGGAACCTGCTCGGCAGCGCTGTCGCCCCACCGAGATCTACGAGCAGCAGCTCACGTCGGCCGACCACGCCGCCGCTCACGGCGCGCAGGTCGTCGCGCTCGCGCTGCCCGACCTCATGCGCCTCCGCAGCAGCCGGATGCTCACCGCGATGCCGGGCTGGGGTGAGGTCGTCGCGCTGCCCGACGCCGAACGGCGCGCCGCGGTCGCCGATCCCGCGGTGCGCGAACGCCTCGCGCGCCGGGCTCGACGCCGCCGCACGAACGGGCGTCGCCGGGATGATGCAGTGGGACCTGGTCGAGCTGCCCGACGGGCGCAGCGTCGCGTCGGTCGCCGCCGAGCGCGGCACCGACGCGGTCGACGTGCTCCTCGACGTCGTGCGTGCCCGACGCGCTCCCGCTCACCACCGATCTTCCCGTCGCTCGTGCCCGCCGATGGGCGTCACCGACGAGAGCTGGGAGGTGCGCGGCGAGGTCTGGCGCGACGAGCGCGTGGTGCTCGGCGGCTCCGACGCCGGCGCGCACGTCGACCTCATGTGCCACGCCAACTACCCGTCGGTCGTGCTCGGCGAGCTGGTGCGGCGAGCGCGGCCTGTTCACGCTCGAGGAGGGCGTGCGCCAGATGACCGGCGTCCCCGCCGCGCTCTTCGGCCTGCGCGACCGCGGCGTGATCGCCGAGGGCGCGCACGCCGATCTCGATGCTGTTCGACCCCGAGCACGATCGACAGCGAGCCGGCCGAGGAGCGCCACGACCTGCCCGGCGGCGCGCTGCGCCTGTACGCCGGCGCGGTCGGCGTCGAGCAGGTCGATCGTCGGCGGCGAGACCATCGTCGAGCGGGGTGGTGCTCACCGGCGCGCATGCCCGGTACGTTGCTCCGATCGGGCGTCGACACCGACACCGTCACCGTGCCCGGCAACCGCTGAGCGACGGTCGAGCGTTCGATCAGGGGGAACCGAAGTGTCTGACGCCCGAGGAGTCGCGTTCGTCACCGGAGCCAGCCGAGGCATCGGCAAGGCCGTCGCGGTGCACCTGGCCCGGGCGGGGTACGACGTCGCGCTCGCCGCCCGCACCATCCACGAGGGCGAGGAGCGCGAGCACTCGTCGACCATCAAGAAGTCCGACACGTCGGCGCTGCCCGGCTCGCTCGACAGCACCGCGGCGCTGGTCGAGGCCGAGGGCCGCCAGGCGATGTCGGTGTACTGCGACATCACCGACCGCGTGACCCTCGGGTCGTCGGTCACCCAGGTGCTCGAGCGCTGGGGCCGCATCGACGTGCTCGTCAACAACGCCCGCTTCATCGGGCCCGGCCACATGGACCGCATCCTCGACACGCCCATCGACGTCCTCGGCAAGCACATGGAGGGCAACGCGATGGCGCCGGTCATCCTGACCAAGCTGGTGCTGCCGCAGATGATCGAGCGCGGGCAGCGGCATCATCATGACGGTCACGTCCGGTGCCGGTCGCGGCGACCCGCCCGCACCGGCCGGTGACGGCGGCTGGGGCCTCTGCTACGGCATGTCGAAGGGCGCGGTCAACCGCCTGATCGGCATCGTGAAGCTCGAGCACGAGCAGGACGGCATCCTCGCCTTCAACCTGCACCCCGGCTACATCATCACCGAGCGCATCATCCAGGACATGGCCGGCTTCGGCTTCAGCACCGAGGGTGGCGCACCGCCCGACGTGATCGGCGCCGCCGCCGCGTACCTGTGCACCGCGCCCGAGGCCCGCGAGCTGAACGGCCAGTGGATCGAGGGCCAGGAGCTCACCGCCCGTCTCGGCCTGCTCCCCGGCTGGGACGCCCCCGGCACCGTGAGCGTGCCCCCGGGCGACGGTCTCGACGCGTAGCCGTCCCGTTCAGCCGCGCACTCTTCAGCCGCGCACCGCTCAGCCGCGCACGCTTCAGCCGCGCACCGTCACCGTGTCGGTGTCGCGGCCCGAGCGGAGCGCGGTGCCGGGAGTCGCGCCGGTGAGTGCACCGTCGGTCACGACCTCGCTGCCGTGCACGAACACGTGGGCGACGCCGATCGACTCGGCGTAGAGGCGCTCACCACCACCCGGCAGGTCGTGCCGGGCGATCGCGGGACCGGAACCGACGCGCTCGGGGTCGAACACGACGAGGTCGGCGTGCGCACCTTCGGCCAGGTGACCACGGTCGCGCAGTCCGAGCAACCGCGCCGGCGCATCCGTCATCAGCCGCACCGCCTCCTCCAGCGGGAGCAGGTGACGAGCGCGGACCGACTCGCCCAGGACCATCGTGGGGTAGTTGGCGTGGCACATGAGGTCGAGGTGCGCGCCGGCGTCGGACCCGCCGAGGATCACCCGGGAGTCGCCCCAGATCGCGGCACGTGCCCGCCAACCGTCGTCACTGGCTCCGAGCGACGGCACCAGCGTGGGGAGCATCACGGTGAGCGGGAGCGCCTCCGGCACCACGACGTCGAGCAGCAGGTCGACCGGGGTCGTGCCGCGGGCGCGCGCTGCCGCCTCGACCGTGAGCCCGACCAGCGGGTCGGTCTCGGCTGAACGGGCCTCGGCGATCTCGAGCAGGTCCCAGCGACCGATCGCAGCGAACTCTCCCGCGCTGGCGCGCTCGATCGCCGCGACGAGCGTGGCCCGCGCTGCCGGGTCCTGCACCGCCGCCCGGCGCTCCCACTCGGGCATGCGCAGCACCTCGGCGAACTCCGGGATGGTCGCCAGCAACGTCGACGCCCGCATCCGGAGGAAGTCGGGCAACGCGAGCGCCACCACCCGTCCTCCTCGCTCCCGCGCCAGATCGCAGGCCACGAGCTGCTGCTGGTAGATCTCGACCGGCGACATGCTGCCCAGCAGGTTCCAGTTGACCGGCCGGTCCGCCGCCACCGACATGTCGGCCATGAGCTCCATCCGATCGTCGGGGAGCTCGCCCATCCACGGGAACATCCCGATGGTCGTGCCCGCGTGCTTCCCGACGACGCGCGCCAGCGCCAGGAACTCCTCCGCGCTCGCGCCGCGCGACGGAACCGGCTTGCCGTCACCGTCGAAGTGCGCGTTGTCCCACCCGGACGAGAAGCCGAGCGCACCGTCGTCGAGCGCACGGGCCAGCAGCTGCTCCATGGCGTCGATCTGCTCGGCCGTGGCGGCACCCTCGGTGGCCGCCTCGCCCATGACGGCGCGACGGATCGTCGAGTGGCCGGCGAGGAAGCCTGCGTTCGGCACCAACGTGCCGTCGATGCGCGCCAGGTAGTCGCCGAACGAGCGCCAGTCCCACGTGCTGCCCTGCTCGAGCGCGCTCATGGGGATGCCCTCGACCACCGACATCAGCCGGCGCACGTAGTCGACGTCCGCATCGGTCGTGAGCGGTGCCAACGAGAAGCCGCAGTTGCCGCCGATGACGGTCGTGACGCCGTGCAGTGGTGAAGGGCTCGCGGCGCCGTCCCACGTCACCTGGGCGTCGTAGTGCGTGTGCACGTCGATGAAGCCGGGTGCGACGACCAGTCCCTCGGCGTCGACGGTGCGACGCGCCGGTTCGTCGGTCGCGTCCATGGCGACGATGCGGCCGTCGTGCACGCCGACGTCGCCGGTGCGGGCCCGCGCGCCAGTCCCGTCGACGATGGTCGCACCCTTCACCAGCAGGTCGAGCACGGGGTCGAGCGTACGTCGATTTTGGGTCTTGCACCTGTGAGAGCGCGCCCCGTATCGTCGAACGCGTGTTCGATGTCGACGCACTCTCCGCAGAGGATCGCTCCACCTGGTCTGGTGGTGCGCGTCTTGCGCGTCTCGTCGAGATCCGGGCCGCGCAGGAGCGTCTCGACGCCGAGGTCCTGCGGGCCGTCGCCGATTGCGATGCGGTCGACGCGTGGAACGAAGCGTGCCTGGGCGCGGTGTCGTGGCTCGCGACGCATGCCGGTCTCGTGCGGGGTGCCGCCGCGCGTGTCGTTCGCACGGCTCGTTTCGTGCGCCGTCACGAACGGACCGCCAAGGCGCTCGACGCCGGCGACGTGAAGGTGCCGCACGTCGAGATGCTGGCAGCGGTCGCGCACCGGCGCGACGAGCTCTACGAACGCGACGAGACGACGCTGCTCGACGCAGCGGCGACGGTCGAGGTGCAGGACTTCCCGAAGGTCACGCGGAAGTGGGTCGCGCTCGCCGACGACGAGCTGGCGCAGCGCGACGCCGCGTTCGCCTTCGAGCGCCGCGCCATCATCCTCTCCCCCACCATCGGTGGCTCGGGTCTCTCGGGCTTCCTCGATCCCGAGGCCTCGACGATCGTGGGGAGCACGCTCGACGACCTCCAGCCGCCTGAGGGCGCAGCCGACACGCGTTCGCTCGCGCAGCGGCGGGCCGACGCGCTGGTGCTGCTGTGCGAGCTCGCTCGAGGTGGTGAGCTCGGCCGCACCCGACCCATCGCCGGCGCCGAGGTGACGATGTCGCACGACCTCTTCGCCGGTCACGCGCTGGCGAACCTCGACGCACTGCAGTGCGAGATCGAGGGTTTCGGACCCATCCCGCGGGTCACGGCCGAGCGGCTGCTGTGCGACTGCGCCCTCGGACGCGTGGTGGTGAGGGGGCGCAGCCAGATCATCGACCTCGGTCGCCGCTCCCGCACCGTGCCCGAACGGCTGCGGCGGGCGATCGTGCTGCGTGACGAGCACTGCCGGTTCCCTGGCTGCCGCGCACCGGCGTCGTGGTGCGATGCCCACCACCTGGTGCTCTGGACGAGAGGTGGCGAGACCAATCTCGACAACTGTCTGCTCCTGTGCCGGCGACATCACGTGGCCGTGCACGAGGGCGGGTGGAAGCTGGCCCGGGGACCCGACGGCTTTACCCTGGCGGCGTGAGGTTCTCGGAGTGGTTCGTCGAGTTCGACGAGGCGATGCAGGGTCGCCGCGACGCGTCGGTGCCGTGCGGAGCGTGCACCGCGTGCTGCACGTCGTCGCAGTTCGTGCACATCGACCCCGACGAGACCGACACCCTCGGACACATCCCCGCCGACCTCTTGTTCCGAGCGCCGGGGCTCCCCAAGGGCCACCGGGTGATGGGCTACGACGAGCGGGGTCACTGCCCGATGCTGGTCGACGGCGACTGCTCGATCTACGAGCACCGGCCGCGTGCGTGCCGGATCTACGACTGCCGCGTCTTCACGGTCACCGGCGTGGTGCCCGACCAACCTGCGATCGCCGAGCGTGCCGGCGATTGGGAGTTCGAGATCGACGACCAGCCGAGGTGGGCTGCCGTGCGCGCCGCAGCGCCCGACGACGGACCGCCCATCGCCCGCGCCCTGCGCGCGCTCAGAGCAGCGCGGACGCCTCGAGGATCGCGATCGCCTGGTTGACGCGGTCGCCGTGGAGCGTCTCCTCGCGGCCGTTCAGGCGGAGGAGGCGCGCCACCTCGGGGTTCTCCTCGTTGTCGGCCCACCCCTGGTAGCCGGCGTCACCGGCCTGCTCGCCGGCGACGATGAACGGCAGCATCGCGGGGTCGACGGTGTCGGGCAGCGCGACCGTGAACCGCGCCTGCAGCTCGGGGGTCGGCTCGAACTCGTGGCCCTGCTTGATCGCGATCGCACGCGCGATGCGCCGGGCGTGCCCGAGCTCTTCCTTGCCGTTGCGCCGCAGCAGCACCGCGGCCTCGTCGTTGCCGATACGGTCGGCGAGGAGGTTGTAGAAGTCCTCGCCGCTGCACTCCAGCTTGTACATCAGCTCCATCGCGGGGATGTCGAGCCGGTCGAGGCCGGCGAGCGCCTGCGAGGCACCTGCGAAGTCGAGTTCGTCGGTCATGGCGCGAGCGTACGCCACGCCTCAGGCCGAGACCGGATGCTCCTGCGCGTCGTCGCGCTCGCGCTCGTCGCCCTGCACCGCTTCGGTCTCCTCCTCGAGGAAGAGGTTCGCGCCCGACTCGGCGTCGAAGTAGTGGAGGCGCGACACGTCGAGCCAGAACTCGCCCTCGTCGCCCTGGCCGATCTCGCTGGCCGGGTCGATGCGGGCGACCGTCAGCTCGTCGTGCGCGGGTCGCACGCCGGCCTCCCCGAGCTCGTCGGCGACGTCGGACAGGCCGCGTGACGACGCGTCGCCGCGCTCGACGCCGAAGTGGGCGAACAGGTCGGATCCCAGCCACTCGAGCAGGTCGATGCGAGCGGTGAAGCGAGCACCCTCGTCCCGTTCGCTCGCGCCCGCGGACGCGACCTCCTCGAAGTGCTCGGGTCGTACGCCCACGATGAGGTCGTGCCCGTCGAGTGCGCTCGCATCGAGCGTGTCCGGCAGCTCGTACTCGCACATCGGCAGCTTCACGCGCGTGCCGTCGACCGTCGCGGCGAAGAAGTTCATCGCCGGCGAACCGATGAAGCCGGCGACGAACAGGTTCGCCGGGCTGAGGTAGAGCTCCTTCGGCGTGGCCACCTGCTGCACGACGCCCTTCCGCATCACCGCCACCCGGTCGCCGAGGGTCATGGCCTCGGTCTGGTCGTGGGTGACGTACACGGTCGTGGTGCCGAGCTCGTCCTGCAGCTGGGCCAGCTCGTGGCGGGTCTGCACCCGGAGCTTGGCGTCGAGGTTCGAGAGCGGCTCGTCGAGGAGGAAGGCCGCCGGTTCGCGCACGATGGCCCGACCCATCGCGACGCGTTGGCGCTGGCCGCCCGACAGGTTGGCCGGCTTCCGGTCGAGCAGCTCGTCGAGCTCGAGGATGTCTGCCGCCTTCTCGACCCGCTCCGCGATCTCCGCCTTGCCCATCCTCGCCAGCTTCAACGGGAACGCCATGTTGTCGCGCACGGTGAGGTGCGGATACAGCGCGTAGTTCTGGAACACCATCGCGAGGTTCCGGTCACGGGGTGCCTTGCGGGTGACGACCTCGTCGCCGATGCGGATGTCGCCCGACGTCACGTCCTCGAGCCCGACGATCATCCGCAGCAGCGTCGACTTCCCGCAACCCGACGGCCCCACGAGGATCATGAACTCGCCGTCGTCGATCTCGAGGTCGACCTCCTTCACCGCTTCGGTCCCGTCGGGAAACGTCCGGCTCACGTGGTCGACGAGGATGCTGGCCATCGGGTCATCCCTTCACTGCGCCGGACGTGAGCCCGGAGACGATGCGACGCTGGAACAGGAGCACCATCACGATGATCGGGATGGTGATGACGACCGCGGCCGCGGCGATCGATCCGGTGGGTTGTTGGAACTGCGAGTTGCCGTTGAAGAACGCGATCGCAGCCGGCGCGGTGCGGGCGCGGTCGCTCGAGGTGAGCGAGATCGCAAAGAGGAAGTCGTTCCAGGCGAAGATGAACGTGAGGATGGCGGCGGTGAACATGCCGGGCGTCGCCAACGGCGCGATGACATAGCGGAAGGCCTGGAACGGGGTGGCGCCGTCGGCTTGGGCGGCCTGCTCCAGCTCCCAGGGGATCTCCCGGAAGAACGCCGACAACACCCAGATCGCGAGCGGCAGCGTGAACGTCATGTACGGGATGATCAACCCGAGCCAGGTGTCGTAGAGACCGATGCGGCGCCAGATGTCGAACAGTGGGCTCACCACGGAGATGGCCGGGAACATCGCGATGGCCAGCGCGGCGCCGAGTATCAGGCGCTTTCCGGGGAACTCGAGGCGAGCGATCGCGTATGCGGCCGTCGTGGCGAGCAGCACCGAGATGAACGTGGCGATCAGTGCGATGCCCACGGAGTTGCGCAGGGCGGCGGTGAACTGCCCCTGGTCGAAGATCGAGCGGTAGTTGTCGAACGTCACCGATGTCGGGAGGAAGTTGCCGTCGGTGAGGTCGCCCGCCTTCTTCAACGACAGCGAGATGATCCAGACCACGGGCACGAGGGCGTAGACCATCACGAGCAGCGCGGCGCCGACCCAGAACGCACGATCGCGTCCGTGGCTCCGGTTCATCGCTCCACCTCTCCGCGCTGCTGGGCCAGGTTGGCGCCGAAGCCCTTGACGAAGATGAACGAGATGACCAGGACGCAGAGGAAGATGAGCACCGAGATGGCAGAGCCGATCCCGAGATTCAACCGGTTGAGCAGCTGGTTGTAACCGAGGATGGAGACGCTCTCGGTCTGGTTGGCGCCACCGGTCTGGATGAAGATGGTGTCGAAGACGCGAAATGCGTCGAGGGCCCGGAAGAGGATCGCCACCAGGATCGCGCCCTTCATCAGCGGCAGCGTCACCCTGCGGAACGCCTGCCACCGCGTCGCGCCATCAACACGCGCGGCTTCGCCGAGCTCCTCGGGCACGAGCGACAGGCCGGCGAGGAGCAGCAGCGCCATGAACGGCGTCGTCTTCCACACCTCGGTGGCGATGATGACGAACAGCGACGAGCCATGCTGGGTGAGCCACGCCTTGTCCGTGCCGAGCCACGAGTCGACGAAGCCGGTACCGGGGGTGAATGCGAACTGCCAGGCCAGAGCCGCGACCACGGTGATGATCCCGTACGGGATGAGGATCGATGCCCGGACCAGGCCGCGCCCGACGAGCGCCCGGTGCATCACGATCGCGAGGAGCATGCCGAGCGTGAGCTCGATCGCGACGGACACCACCATGATGAAGACGGTGGTCCAGAGGTCCTTCCACCAGAGGCTCGACTCGAGCACCGTGCGGTAGTTGTCGAGACCGACGAACTTGTTGGCATCAGGGAAGCGCAGATCGGCGCGCTGGAGCGACAGGTAGATCGCGTACCCGATCGGATAAGCGGTGACCGCGAGCATGACGAGCGCGGCCGGCGCGCACAGCAGCCAGCCGAGGCGCCGCTCCGCGGGGCGCGATCGCTCGGCGGCCGGCGCTCACCGTTCGCCTCCGGGCGCTGCGGCGGGTGCGGGGGCGGCTGGGCGGCGGCGTCGTCGGGCGGGGCGCCGACGTCGTCGCGACGCGGCGGCGCGTGAGTAGGCGCGTGAGTGGCGGTCACAGCAACCCCCGGGAGTGGATGGCGTCGTCGACCAGGCTGCGCAGCTCGCGCACCGCGGCCTTGGGGTCGATGCCCCGCGGCGGGTGGAGCACGCGCAGCACGGCCAGCGAGATGTCGTTGTATGCCGGGCTCGACGGACGCTGGCTACCGTTGCGGAAGGTCTCGAGCAGCAAAGGGGCGAACGGGTTGGCCTTGGTGAACTCGGCGTTCGAGTAGAGCGCCTCGCGCACCGGCGGCAGCCCGTCCTTGGTGGCGCGCACGATCGCGTTGTGATCGTTCACCAGGCAGCGGCCGGCCGCGAACGCGAGGTCCTTGTGCGACGAGAAGCGACCGACGCCGAGGTTGAACCCACCGAGGGTGACCCGCGCCGGCTTCCCGGGATCGACGCTCGGCCAGGGCGCGATCCCGAGGTTCTTGAAGACCTTCGGCGCGTCGGCCTTCGCAGCCGCGTAGACGAACGAGTAGTTGACCATGAA
The DNA here is from genome assembly GCA_963755855.1 of uncultured Actinomycetes bacterium. Classification (GTDB taxonomy): domain Bacteria; phylum Actinomycetota; class Acidimicrobiia; order IMCC26256; family DASPTH01; genus DASUAS01. Next base: position 238,255 of record CAVWLR010000004.1, read on the forward strand.
GGCGGCGCGTCCGGCGTTGAACGCCTGGTCGCCGGTGTCCTCCCGCTGGTTCGACAGCGACGGGTCGGCCGCCGATGAGGTGGCCAGGCGCTTCATGATCGAGAGCGCCTTCTGCGTCGGCGCCTGTGCGAGCGAGACCTTGCCGTCCTTCAGGATCTGCCCGCCGGCCGACGCGAGCAACGAGTTGAACCAGACCGTGTAGCCCTCGTAGCGAGCGCCCTGCACCTCGATCTTGTTGCTGTCGGCCGGGAGCTTCGACGCCATCTCGATCATCTGGTCCCACGTCGCCGGCGGGTTCGGCACGAGGTCCTTGCGGTACCAGAGCAGCTCGCTGCCCGTGTTGAGCGGCGCCCCGTACATCCGACCCCGGTACTGACCGGTCTTGAGCACGGCGGGGATCACGCCGTCGCCGATGGTGGTCGCGTCCTGCTTCGACCACGGGACGATCCACTTGGCGCCGGCGAACTCGGCCGTCCACACCACGTCCATCGAGATGAGGTCGATCGACGAGTCGTTCGCCGCCAGGCGGCGCACGAGCTGCTCGCGCTGCTGGGTCGCGTCGGCGGGCAGTGGTGAGATCTCGATCTTGTACCTGCCCTTGGCGGCGGCGGTGCAATTCTTCGCCGCCTGCACGGTGGAGCCACCCGACTCCGGTCGTGCGTACCACGTGACCGTCGGCGTCGAACGGGCCGCCGCGGGCGCCGCGAGCAACGCGGTTCCGGCGAGACCGGTGACCAGCAGGACGCTGGCCGCGACGAACGTGACCCCCCGTGTCCGCATCACAACCCTTCTCGAGTCGGCGGCGTGCTATCCCTTCGGCTACCCGCGCGCTGTCGGGCACAAACGCACGATCAGGGGGACACGCACATGCCGATCGACTACGCCGTCGACGACCACGTCGTCACCATCACCATCGACCGGCCGGCCCGTCGCAACGCGCTGGATCTCGAGCACTTCGACGCGCTCGCCGACGCGTGGAAGCGGTTCCGCGACGACGACGAGCAGTGGGTGGCGGTGGTGACCGGGGTCGACGACGCCTTCTGCGCCGGTGGCGACCTGCGCGACTACCTGCCGCTCCTCACCGAAGCGTTGTCGAGCGGTGACCGCGATGCCCGGGCCCGCTTCCGGTCGGGCACCGAAGCTGTGCTGCGAGACCTCGACGTCTACAAGCCGATCATCGCGGCGGTGAACGGACCGTGCGTCGCCGGAGGCATGGAGCTGCTCAACGGCACCGACATCCGCCTCGCCTGTCCGGAGGCCGTCTTCGGCATGCTCGAACCGAAGCGCGGCATCTTCGCCAGTGGCGGTACCAGCGCGCGCCTGCCGCGACAGATCCCGTGGGCAGCGGCGATGGAATTCCTCCTGACCGCCGAACCGGTGCCCGCGACGCGCGCGCGCGAGATGGGCCTGCTCAACGAGATCGTGCCGCGCGCGCAGCTGCTCGACCGTGCCTACGAGTGGGCGGCGCGCATCACCGAGAACGCGCCGCTCGCGGTCGCCGCCACCAAGGAGAGCGCGCTGCGTGGCCTGGCCGCGGAGTCACTCGGCGAGGCCATGAAGATCGAGGCCCGGATCAGCGCACGCGTGCTCACCAGCAACGACGCGCGCGAGGGGCCGCGCGCGTTCGTCGAGAAGCGCGCGCCCCGCTGGACCGGTACCTGAGTGGTGAGGTCTAGGCGCCCTCGACGCGGTCGACGACCACCATCGCGATGGGGCGCGTCGTCTTGGCCTGGTAGGCGTCGTAGCGGTCGTGGTTGACGGAATTCACCAGCTTCCACAACCGGAGGTAGTCGGCATCGTCGGGGGTGACGACGCGGGCGGTGGCGTCGTACCGGTCGTTCCCGACCTGCACGTGGACGGCGCGGTCGGCCTGCACGTTGAGGAGCCACGCAGGCGGCTTGTCGTCGCCGCCGTTCGACGCCACCACGACCCGGCCGAGTCCCACCGGATCGTCGGCGTACACGAGCACCGAGGCGCGGGTCTGTCCCGACTTCCGGCCCGTGGTCGAGAGCACGAGGCACGGGATCCAGGCCAAGCGGCGCCCGAGCGTGCCGTTGAGGGCGTACACCCGGGTGTGGAGCTTCCCGAACCAGTGGAAGAAGGCGAGCACGGGCGGACTCTACCGACATGGGGTCGCCGGTCCACGGCCGCGTAGATTCGCACCCAGCCCAATTTCTTCCCAGGAGCCCCCATGCCCCGCGCCCGCATCGGCAAGCTGTTCCACCTCACACCCCTCGTCGACAGCCTCCCCGACGCCGAGTACTTCTTCAACACCCTGTTCTCGCCGTTGTGCATGATGCGCAACTACTCGTCGCACTGGCACCGCCACGCGGCGATCTACATCATCGGGGAGACGTCGATCGAGCCGATGCACTGCCTGCCGCCCGAGCCCGGCGACGAGGCCACGAGCTGGTACCGCTACGCGGAGCGCTTCGGCCCCCGGGTGCACAACATGGCCTTCTACGTCGACGACCTCGAGGACCTCGCCGAGCGGCTCGAGCAGGCGGGGGTGCGCATCACCGACGCCGGCTCCGGCACCACGGTGTTCTGCCACCCGAAGGACACCCCCGGCATGCTCGAGTTCCACCCCGCCAGCGGCGGGATGTGGGAGCAGGGTGACCCGCGCTTCCGGCCCGAGTGGGACGCATTCCGCGACGCGTACTGGCCCCAGCACCCACTGGGTGTGATCCGGATGTCGCACATCACGGTGGTCACGGGCGACCTCGACGCCGCCGAACGCCTCTACGTCGACGTGCTCGACGCCCAGCCGCTGCCCGAGCAGCCCGCCACCGTGGCCGGGAGCACGTCACGCCACTACCTCGTGGGCGAGGACACCGTGGTCGAGATGATGGACCCGAGTGGCACCGACACGGTGGCTGCCCGCGATCTCGAGCGCGTCGGTCCCTCGGTCACCGGGGTGACGTTCACCGTGCGCGACCTGGCCGCCGCCGCCGAGTGGATGGGCCACTTCGAGACGCCGATCGCCGAGACCACCGAAGCGGAGATCCGCCTCGACGTGGATCAGACGTGGGGCTGCGAGTACCGCTTCACCGAGCGGGTGCTCACGGGCGACCCGCGCGGTGATCGCGGCGGCGATCGTCGGCTGCAGCTCCGACACCCAGTCGCGCGTGCGGTCGGCGACGGCGTGCGCGACGTCGTCGTCGGTGATGCCGTAGACCGACCGCGCGTTCACGCCGAGGATCTTCGCCTTGGTCTCGACCGTGAGCGACGGGTAGCCGAACTCCGCCTGCATGCGTTCGGGGATCTCGAACGTGCGGAACGCGTCGATGAGCGGTTGCGGCGAGCCGTACCAGATCGAGTCGGTGCCCCACACGATGCGGTCGGGGCCGACGGCGCGCAGCAGCTTGCCCAGCACGTGCGCGGCTTCCACCGGTCGGCGCAACATCAGGTACCAGGTGCTGCCGAGCTCGGCGTAGACGTTCGCGCCCGGCGGGATGCCGGCGGCGGCCAGGCTGGCCACGAGCCGGTCGGTCCCGAGCAGCGAGCCGGAGGGCACGTCGGGCACCGAGTCCGGGAGGTACGCGCCCTCCTCACCGTCGGGGTCGCGCTCGTAGCCCGAGTGGTACACGAGGAACGTCACGTCGGGGAACGCCGCGGCCGCCGGTCCGATGTCGCGTGGCGACGCCGCCGCCACCGACGCCGAGGGGATCGGTCCACCGATGCCCTTGTGCACGGCCACCACCGGTGCCCGCGACGCGCGGACGCGCTCGAGGAACGGGAAGCCGATCTCGTCGTCGTCGAGGAACCACCCACCGGTCGGTGAAGCTGCGGTCGGCGGGCCGTAGAGCGGGTAGCACTTCCAACCCGACGGCCGGAGCGCGTCGTCCAGGTCGGGCATGCGATCGAGCTCGGCCGGGCCGACGTTGGGGTGCACGATGGTGTGCGTCTTCACCCGGCCCGCGCCCGTGTACCGGTCGACCAGCTCACGCGCCTGGGCGATCTGCGGGTTGAGCAGCACGTTGTGGTCGGCGTCGCCGGGCGTGGACGTGAGCAGCGCGATGGCGGTCTCGCTCGCCGCGAACACGTTGGTCGCCCAGACCGCGGCGTCGAGGAGGTTGGCGTCGATCGTGCCGCCCCAGCGGTCGGCGTCGACCATGCGCAGGTAGCCCGCGAGCGCGTCGGCGCCGTCGCCGTGCCACCGCGCGGGGTCGACGATGTGCGTCTGCACGTCGATGACGGGACCGGTCGGCGCGAACACCTCGTCGGCGACCGCGAGGTCGGCCTCGGCTTCGGCGGGGATGGGATAGAAGCCGCCGCCGGCGACCTCGTCGAGCGCGCGGAGCACGGCCGCGGTGGTGCGCCGGTCGTCGCTCGCCAGTGCCCGTTCCCCGAGCAGGTCGGCGGCCCGGGAGAGCTTGTCGTCCCACGGCACCGGCGCGTACTCGTCCGACGAGCGCGGCCGCAGCAACGAGGGGACGTTCATGCGGGGTGTCTCACGGCGTCGTCCTCATGAGACGGGGCTGCCCCACTCGTTCCACGACGTGATGGTCTCGGGTGGCGGACGCTGGGCGGGCTTGAAGTCGAAGCCGATGGTGTGCGCCACCGGGAACATGGCCACCTGGGTCACGCCCTCGGGGATGCCGAGCAGCTCGGCCGCAGCGCGCTCGTTCGACAGGTGAGCCGTCGTCCACACCGTGCCCAGCCCGCGCGAACGCAGCGCGAGCACGAAGCTCCAGGCCGCGGGCAGGATCGAGCCGTAGGTCGACGCGGTGGCGGTGAGCCCCAACCCGTCGAGGCGCCGTTCGACGCACGGGATCACCAGCACCGGCACGTGCTCGATGGTCTTCGCCAGCTGCAACGCGCTCTGGTACACACGTCGGGTCTGGTCGTCGTCCTCCTCGACCGCACCCCGCTCGAGGTAGGTGAGGCAGCCGCCGCGGTAGATGTCGGCCAGCTGCGCCTTCTTGTCGGCGTCGGTCACGACGAGCCAACGCCAGTTCTGCTCGTTGGTCGCGGTGGGCGCCTGCTGCGCGAGCGCGATGCACTCGAGGATCACTGCGGGGTCGACGGGTCGCTCCAGGTCGAGCCGCTTGCGCACCGCGCGTGTCGTGGAGAGCAGCTCGTCGGTGACGTTCGTGTCGAAGGGCGTCTCGAGTGGCGTGGTCATGTCGGTCCCCTAGTTCCGCGGGATCTCGTTCCACGGCGTGTTCGGGTCGAAGCCCGGTTCACGCGGGAGGCCGAGCACGCGCTCGCCGATGATGTTCATCTGGATCTGCGTCGTGCCTCCGGCGATCGTCGCCGCCTGCGCACCGCAGAGCGACAGCGCGGGGTCGTTGCTGCCCGTCTCGCGCTCGTCGACCTGATCCTGCGTGTACGGCGCAACGAGCAGCGTGCCCGCCGGGCCCATGAGGTCGACCACCAGTTCGGCCACGTCGACGAGCACGCGTCCCTGCAGCAGCTTGAGGATCGAGCCCTCCGGCCCGGGCACGCCCTTCTCGCGCTTCGCCTGCGCGCGGAGGCTCCCGAGGCGCAGCACCTCGGAGTCGACCCACAGGCGCATCAACCGGTCGCGTTGCGCCGGGCCCGGGTCGTCGGCCTCGTGCCACGCCTGCACTGCCCGCGCGATGGGCCCCGAGCCCTGGGGTGCGACCTCGCTGCCGATGGAGACACGCTCGTTCATCAGGGTCGCGGTGCCGACGCGCCAACCCTCCCCCACTTCACCGACGCGCATCGCGTCGGGGACGACCGAGTCGGTGAAGAACACCTCGTTGAAGCCCGACGCGCCCGCCATGCTGCGGATGCCGCGCACCTCGACGCCGGGCTCGTGCATGTCGACGATGAACGCGGTGAGGCCCTTGTGCTTCGGCGCCTCGGGATCGGTGCGCGCCAGCAGCAGGCCGTAGCGAGACTTGTGCGCCTGCGACGTCCAGATCTTCGAGCCGTTCACGATCCACTGGTCGCCGTCGCGCACCGCCATCGTGGAGAGCCCGGCCACGTCGGAACCCGCGCCGGGCTCGCTGAAGAGCTGGCACCAGATCTCCTCGGCGGTGAAGATCGGGCGCAGGAAGCGCTCCTGCTGCTCGCGCGGTGCCGCGGGCCACGATCGTGGGACCGCACATGCCGATGCCCATGGCGTTGCGGATCCACGGGTACCGACGGCCTGCCGCCTCCAGCGCCTCGTCGACGATCTCCTGCAGCGCGGGCTCGGCGTCGAGTCCCCCCAGGCCCACGGGGAAGTCCATGCGCGCCAGTCCGGCGTCGAACTGGGCGCCCAGGAAGGTGGTCTCGTCGTCGTCGCCGTGTTCGGCGAGCAGGCGGTCGACGCGCTCGCGCACGTCTCCTTCTGTCACCATGCGTACGCTTCGGGCGCGGGACCGCCGGGGCCGGGGAAGATCTCGTCGAGCCGTGCGAGGGCGTCGTCGTCGAGCTCCACGTCGAGCGCGCCCAGCGCGCCGTCGACCTGCTCGACCGTGCGCGGACCGATGATCGGCGCGGTGACCACCGGGTTGGCGAGCAGCCACGCCAGCGCGACGTCGCTCGGCTCGTGGCCGAGCTCGGCGCAGAACTTCTCCCACTGCTCGAGCTGGGGGCGCATGTCGTCGATCCGGTCCTGGACCTGCTGTCCGCCGCGCCGACCACCGGCCTCACGGTCGGCGAGCACACCGCCGAGCAGGCCGCCACCGAGCGGGCTCCAGGGGATCATGCCGACGCCGTAGTGCTCGCACGCGGGCAGGACCTCGAGCTCGATGGTGCGGGCGTTGAGGTTGTAGAGGCTCTGCTCCGACACCAGGCCGAGCGATCCGCGGCGCGACGCCGCCTCGTTGGCCTGCACGATGTGCCAGCCCGCGAAGTTGCTGCTGCCGACATAGAGCACCTTGCCCTGCTGCACGAGCACGTCCATCGCCTGCCAGATCTCGTCCCACGGCGTGTCGCGGTCGACGTGGTGCATCTGGTAGAGGTCGATGTAGTCGGTCTGCAGCCGCTTGAGGCTGGCCTCGCACTCGCGCCGGATCGCCAACGCCGAGAGACGTCCGCTGTTGGGCCACCGATCGCGCGAGTTGTAGACCTTCGTCGCCAGGACCGTGCGCTCGCGACGGCGGTCGCCCTGCGCGAACCAGCGGCCGATGATCGACTCGGTGAGGCCCCGACCGTCGCCGTAGACGTTGGCGGTGTCGAAGAAGTTGAGGCCGAGGTCGAGGCCGTGGTCCATGATGCGGTGGCCGTCGGCTTCCTCGGTCTGCACACCCCCTCCGGCCTTCTGCATGCCGAAGTTCATGGTGCCGAGGCACAGCGGGCTGACACGGAGGCCGGTGCGGCCGAGCAAGCGATAGTCCATGTGTCGCACGCTACGACGGTGGACGCAGCTCACACCAGACTGTCCACCACTGCCGACTACTGCACGCCGATGGTCCCCCCGGGACCCGACACGTCGACCAGCGGCAGGTTGGCGGTGTAGTCGATCGGGCCGACCGCGGTGAAGCCGCCGTCGACCGCGAGGGTCTGGCCCGACACGTAGGCGGAGAGGTCGGAGAGGAAGAACAGGGCCGCCTTGCCGATGTCGTCGGTGGTGCCGCGGCGGTGCATCGGCACCGTGGTCATCATCTCCGCCTCTTCCTCGGCCGAGCGCTCGGGGATGCGGGGCGTGATCATGGCGCCGGGGGCGACGGCGTTGACCCGGATCCCGTCGCCCGACCACTCGGCCGTCATCGTCTTCACCAGGTTCACGAGCCCGGCCTTGGCCGCGCCGTACGAGGCGTGCCCGGCGGCCGAGCGGATCCCGTCGATCGACGTGACGCACACGATCGATCCAGGGGCGCCGCGCGCGATCAACGACTTCGCCACCTCGCGGGCGGCGAGGAAGAAGTAGCGGAGGTTGCGCCGGTGGTCGAGGTCCCAGATCTCCGGCGTCATGTCGACGAGGCGCGCCCACGCGGCCATGCCGATGATCGTCACCAGCCCGTCGAGCGGACCGAGCTCCGCTTCGGTGCGAGGCGATGGCGGCGACGAGCGCGTCGTCGTCGGTGACGTCCACCACCACCGGCACACCACCGACCTCGGTCGCAATGCGTTCCGCGCGATCGGCCTCGAGGTCGGCCGACCGCGACCCGCGCGCCGGCCGCGGCGAGGAGCCGCGACGTGCTCTCGCCCATCCCCTGGCCACCGCCGAGGACGAGGATGCGCTTGCCTTCCAATCCGAACCCGGGTCCGTCCATGGGTGTCAGTCCTTCAGCTCGATGATGAATTCGTGGTAGGGCTCGGACCCCACGTTGCGCGCGATCTCGATGCCGCCGCGCTCGACGAAGACCGCCTGACCCGGCGTGACCGCGCTCTCGAAGTACGCGGGCAGGCTGCTGCGCGAGTCGGGCTCCTGCACCGCGGCGACGCGGTCGCCACCGAGGATCACGAGGATGTAGTCGAGCGCGTGCTCGTGCACGTTGCTGTCGGCACCGGGCGGGAGGTTGAGCTCCCAGATGCGCACGCGGTCGTTCTCGAACACGACGTCGTCGCCCATCGGCCCCAGGCGGTCCGCGGGAGGCCGTACGGGCGGCCGTTCCCTGGGGGATTCCGAAGACTGCGGCTCGCTGCCCGGCATGGCGCGGAACGGTACTCTCCGAACCGTGGAACGGGAATTGCTGCTCACCGGCATCGGCGGCCAGGGCGTGCAGCTCGCGGCGCAGGTGCTGGCACGGGCCGCCATCGCCGAGGGTCGGTCGGCCCAGATGTTCGGCAGCTACGGCGGCATGATGCGGGGCGGCAACACCGAGGCGACCCTGGTGCTCGCCGACGGCGCCATCGGCGCGCCGCCGACGATCGCCGAGACGTGGTCGGCGATCTTCATGCACCACGACTTCTCCGAGCCGACCCGGGCGAAGCTGCGCACCGGGAGCCTGGTGCTCGTGAACACGACGGTGTTCGAGGGCTCGTTCGCCCCCGCCGACAACGACGGCGCCGAGTACGTGGTGGTCGAGGTGCCGGCGACCGATCTCGCGGTCGACCTCGGCAACATCATGACCGCCTCGATGATCATGCTCGGCGCGTACGTCGCCGCCACCGGCATGGTCGCGCTCGATTCGCTCGACGCCGCGGTCGCGGCATCGCTGCCGTCGTACCGCACCCAGCACGTGGCGCGGAACGTCGCCGCCATCCGCGCCGGCTACGACGTCGCACCCCGCGACCTCTCCCCCGCGTGGACGGAGGTGCGCGGCGTGTGACGACGGTCCTGACGCGCGGCACGGTGGTCATCGACGTCGAGGCGTGCAAGGGCTGCGATCTCTGCATCGACGCCTGTCCCCCGCGCGTGCTCGAGATGACGGTGCACGACGTGAACACCCGCGGCTACCGCTACCCGCGACTGGTCGCGGGGTGCACGGGGTGCCAGGCGTGCGCACAGATCTGCCCCGACTTCTGCTTCCAGGTCTACAAGTACGAGCAGCCCATCGCGATCCCGGTGGTCGAGGCGGTCGTGGAGGACGCGTCATGAGCGTGGCGTTGCTCGAAGGCTCGGAGGCGATCGCCGACGCCATGGTCGCGGCCGGGTGTCGCTTCTTCAGCGGCTACCCGATGACGCCCTTCACCGAGGTGCTCGAGCACATGGCGACCAAGCTGCCCGAGGTGGGTGGCACGTGCATGAACGCCGAGAGCGAGCTCGAGGCGGTCGGCATGGCGTGGGGCGCGGCGGCCACCGGCACACCCAGCGCCACCGGCTCGACCGGCCAGGGGCTGTCGTTGATGCAGGAGTCGCTGAGCGAGGCGACGCTCGCCCGCATCCCTCTGGTCGTGCTCAACATGGCGCGGGCGCAGGGCGACTACTGGCAGGCCACCCGCGGGCCGGGTCACGGTGACTCGCGCATGCCCGTCCTCGCGCCGATGGACGTGCCGGAGGCGATCACCCTCACCCAGCTCGCCTTCGAGCTCGCGTACCGGTGGCGCAACCCGGTGCTCCTGTTCGGCGACTACTACCTGGCCCACACCGCGAGCTCGGTCGAAGTGGCCCCGGTCGGCGCCGTGCCGCTCCGCGCCGACGACTGGGCCCTGACCGGGGCCACGAGCGGCACCGGCAACGCCCGGCTGGTGTCACCGCTCGGCGACGGCGAGTACGGCGCGAAGAGCAGCTACGCCGACCACCTCGTGCGGTGCGCCCTCGCCACCGAGGAGATGCTGGCCGGCATCGAGCCGCTCGCCGAGACCGGGTTCTGCGACGACGCCGAGGTGGTCGTCGTCGCGTTCGGCACCCCCGCGAAGTACGTGCGCGCCGCGGTCACCCGTCTGCGGGCCGAGGGGGCGCGCATCGGCTACGTGCGGCCCATCACGTTGCTCCCGTTCCCGAGCGAGATCCTGGCGCACGCCGCCAGTGGCGCGCGCACCGTCGCGGTGTACGAGAACAGCCAGGGGCAGATGGTCGACGACGTCCGGCTCGCGCTCGAGGGGGCCGTCCCGGTCCAGTTCATCGGACGGCTGAGCCTCGACAGCTCCGGTTTCGGCATCGCGCCCGATCTCGACGGCGAGTACCTGCGCGATCGACTCCTGGCGCTCTTGGATGTGGAGGCCCTCGATGGCTGATCGATTCCTCGTCACCGACTCGCCGCCGGTCGAGCCCGCGCACCTGGTCGACGACTTCGGGCCGGCGCTGCTCGACGTCGCCGAGCACAGCCTGTGCCCGGGCTGCGGCGAGCCCATCGCGCTGCGCGCCATCCTCGAGGCCATCGAGGAGGTCGGGGCTGCGAACCGCACCATCGGCGTCATCGGCATCGGCTGCTACACCGCGTTCGCGAACTCCCTCGACATCGAGGTGCTCCAGGCCCTGCACGGACGAGCGCCCTCGTTGGCGACCGGGGCGAAGCGCGCCAAGCCGGACAACCTCGTCATCACGTTGCAGGGCGACGGCGACATGGTGAACGAAGGCCTGCAGGAGGTGCTGCACACCGCGGCGCGCGGCGAGAACGTCACGTGCTTCATGCTCGACAACGGCGTGTTCGGCGAGACCGGCGGCCACATGACCGCGACGACCGCACTCGGACAGCGCACGAAGAACACGCTCGACGGCCGCGACGCCGAGCAGCACGGCTTGCCGATCCGGGTGAGCAACCTCATCGCCGAGCTCGACGGCTCCGCGTACGTCGCGCGCGGCGCCGTCAACAACGCGGGCAACGTGGCGCGCACCAAGAAGATGATCCGGCGCGCGTTGGAGACGCAGGAGGCACGGCGCGGCTTCTCGTTCGTCGAGATCCTCACCATGTGCCCGACCGGGTGGTTCGTCGAGACCGAGGCCGCGCCCGACTACCTGAACGCAACGTTGGCTCCGGTCCACGCGCCGGGTGTCCTCAAAGATGTTGGCCTGAAGGACGTGGACAGTTGACGACGATCATCGTGGCGTACCCCTGGAACGCCGACGACGAGCTGCTCGCACCGCTGCGCGAGCGCTTCCCCGAGCACGACATCGTCGTGCAGCCGTACCTCGGGCAGTTCAACCGCTACCGGCCCGACGCCGAGGACGAGCTCACCGACGAGACGCGTGCCGTGTGGGCCCGGGCCGAGGGTGCGCTCGCCCTCGACCTGCCCGCTCCGGTCACCGAGCTCGCGCCGAAGTTGCGCTGGGTGCAGGCCATCGGCGCCGGGATCGACCACCTCGAGGGTGCCGGCCTCCCCGACGACCTGACCATCACCAACGCCGCCGGCGTCGCAGCTGCACCGATCGCCGAGTTCGTGATGGCGAGGTTGCTGCAGCTGTGGAAGCGCCTCCCGGAGATCGACGCGCAGCAGGTCGACCACCAGTGGGCGCCCAAGTTCGGTCGCACGGTCGAGGGCCTGACCATCGGGATCATCGGGCTGGGCGCGATCGGCACCGCGGTGGCGGTGCGCGCGCGTGCGTTCGACATGACCGTGATCGGCACCCGCCGCAGCTACAAGGAGGGCCAGCAGCACGACGCGGTCGACGAGCTCCGCGGCGTCGACGACCTGCACGACGTGCTCGGTCGCTGCGACGCGGTGGTGGTCAGCGCGCCCGGAACCGCCGACACCGAGAGCATGTTCGACGCCGCCGCGTTCGCGGCGATGAAGCCGGGCGCGCTGTTCTGCAACGTCGGTCGGGGCTCGCTGGTGGACGAGGCAGCTCTGATCGCGGCGCTGGAGTCGAGGCACGTCGGCGCCGCGCTCCTCGACGTGACCCGGGCCGAGCCGCTCCCGGCCGACGATCCGCTCTGGTCGGCGCCGAACGTCTACATCTCGCCGCACGCGTCGGCCGCGCAGGAGCGCTACACCGAGAAGCTGCTGGCGCTGTTCGCGGACAACCTCGACCGCTTCACACGCGACGAACCGTTGCGCAACGTGGTCGACCGCGCCGCCGGGTACTGAGCGGCGGTCACTGAGCGCCGGTCACTGAGCGCCGGCTACTGAGCGCCGGTCACTGACGAACGATCTGCCGGCCTCCGGTGATGATCGGCAGGTCGAGCGGGCTCACCGGTCCGGCCTTGGCGTCGCACACCGCGGGGATGGCGTTGACGATCCGGTTCGCCGCGGTGGCGTTGCCGCCACCGGCTGCGCCCGGCTCGCCGGGCTCGGTGCCGTGGATGGTCACGTCGAGGTCCGGGTGGCCGCTGATGCGCACGCGATGCACGCCGCCAGGTTCGGGTGAGCTGGGCCAGTCGGGCGCGCAGTCGTCGTCGATGCGGGTGATGTGCTCCATCACGAGCAGCGGACGTCCGTCGACGATGCCCTGCACCTCGAACCGGAACGCTCCCTGCGTGCCCTCCTCGAACGTGCCCATCCCGTCGACCTCGATCGTGCGCTCCAACGCTCGCCGCTCGACCTGGGTGCGCACCTCCTGCAGGTCCAGGTCGAGGGCATCGGCGAGGATGCGCACCATCGGTGCCCACACCATCTCGAGCGCGATGTCGAGCAGCATCAGCGGCGTCTGGTCCATCGGGCCGCCGAAGCCGATCACCTCGCGCACGACGTCGGGCGCGTCGTACAGCGCGTAGTTGAAGATCTCCTGCACGCGGATCTCCTCGATGCCGGCGCTCACGCCGCTCACGAGGACGGGCAGGATGTCGAGTGCCCATCCCGGGTCGATGCCCGACACGAACACCGAGCTGTCGCCGGTGGCGCAGGCGCGCTCGATGGCCTCGACGACCGGCGCGGGAGCGCTGGCCGGATGGAGCAGTGGATAGAACGACGTCGACACGACGTTGGCCCCCGATTCGAGGCACGCGACGAGGTCGGCGAACGCGTCGTCGGGGCGGGTGTCGGCGGTCGCGGTGTACACCACGGCGTCGACGCCGTCGGCGTAGGCGACGCTCACGTCGTCGGTCGCGAGCACGCCCAGCGGTTCGATGAAGGCGAGCTCGCCCGCATCACGTCCGACCTTCGCCGGGTTGGACACGACCACACCCACGAGCTCGAGGTCGGCGTGCGCCGCCACCGCCCGGATCGCCGGTCGGCCCGCGTTCCCCGTCCCCCACACCACGACTCTCAGTTTCGGCACTCGAAGCGTCATGGCCGGGATGCTACGGGGGTGGCGCTACTCGGGGATCTTCTCCCACCACTGGCACCACCAGTCGGCCCCCACGAGGATGCGGAGCTTCGGGTGCCAGCAGTACGAGATCTCGGCGGTGTTCTCGAGGTAGTAGAGGCAGTTCTCGCACTTCTCCTCGCCCTGCGGCTGACCCTTCAGGACGGCGTTGTCGGCGAGGTGGCGGAGTTCGATCGCCAGCTTCTCGTCGATCTCCTTCGGTTCGGGATCGGGGATCACGTAGTCGGCCATCGGCCGAAGATACCCCGCTGACCCCGCCGAGAACCGCGTGGTCGTAGCCTCGTCGCCCGATGGCGGTGCACATCTTCCGGGTGACGGTCAGTGGCCAGTTCGACGGGCTCGACGACGGCATGCGGGCCGCGTTGGTCGCCGAGGCCGCCGACCACGTGGTGGCGAAGGCGGCGTTCACCCGTGAGGGCACGTTCACCTACGAGCTGCCGCTCACGTCGTTCTCGTACCGCTACGAGATCCGGATCGACGACGACGACCACGAGTCGCCCCTCCTCGAAGCCGCTGTTCGCGCCGAGGCGATCGCGCTCGCCGACCTCGACCGCGCGGCATCACCGCGCGCCGCCTCCGCGTGCAGCCCACCGACATGGCCGACGTGTGGCGCCGGGGAAATCAGTAGCCTGCGCCCCATGCGCGTGCCCACTGCTCCCGTCGTCGCCGCCTCGCTGATCGGTGGCTACTACGTCGCCCGGAAGACCAAGATCCGACCGCTCGGCGGCGCGGTGCTCGCGCTCGGCGGGTTCGTCGCCGAGCGCGAATGGGCGAAGCACGCAGGCCCGGTCAATGCCGCCATCCTGGGCTCGGTGTACTTCGGCGCCTTCGGGGTGTCCCACCCGCTGGCCAAGAAGATCGGACCCTGGCCGGCGGTGCTCACCGCGGCCGGCGTGAGCGCGGCGGCCGCGTGGGTGCTGAGCGACCGCAAGCACTGAACGTCTGCGCCCACCCGTTCCGCGTACCGCACCTGCGGTACGCGTGAAGCCCACGGGGGGCTGACGACACTCGGTCCGCGAACGCGGACCCTGGAGGCATGACCTCCACCGTCGCTCCCCACCGCCCGTCCGAATCCTCCGCATCCCGCAGCGCCGGGCGCGGCACAGAGCGGGGCGTGCGGCGTGACGACCGGCGCCTGCACCTCGGCAAGAGGCCGCGGCGGGCGCTGCTCGTCGCCCACGTGCTGTCGTCGGTGGCGTGGTTGGGCATCGCGGCGTTCGTGCTCTTCATGCTCTTCCTGGCGCGCTCCACGGGCGACGCCGGGTACGCCCGAGCGTTGTACCGCACGGTCGAGACGTCGATCTGGCTGTCGGTGCCGATGGGTGCGGTGTCGGGACTGACGGGCCTCGTGCTCGGACTCGGGACGCCGTGGGGCGTGGCGACGCACTGGTGGGTCGTGCTGAAGGAGATCGCGTTCATCCCGCTCGTCGTCACCGACTTCCTCGTCGTCGCGCCGGGCGCGCACGAACTCGCGCACGGAGCCTCTGCGAGGCTGATCGAGCCCGCCATCGGCCACTGCGTCCTGCTCACGCTCGCCACCGTGGTGTCGATCGTGAAGCCGTTCGGCCGCACGCCACGCGGGAAGCGCCGCCTACCGTCGCGCGGATGAGCCGGTTCCTCCCGCGCCGCGACGTCGCGATCGCCGCCGCGGTCGCGGTCGTCGAGATCGTCGGGGCGGGCTTCGCCGGCACCCACCAGGACACGAGGCTCGACTTCGGCGTGGGCGGTGCGCTGCTGCTCGCGGTGGGGGCAGCTGCCCTGGTGTGGCGGACGCGCTTCCCCGTGGCCGTGCTGCTCGTCGCGTACCGCGACCACGCTCGCGTACATCGTGCTCGGCTACCCGCAGGGTCCGGTCTACTTCGCGCTCATCGTCGCGTTCTGCACCGCGCTGCTCACCGGCCACCGCGTCGTGGCATGGGTCGTCATCGCGAGCGGCTGGGTGACGTTCCTGTGGTTGCCACCGCTCGTCGGTACCGGCGACACGCCGTCGTGGGCCGCCGGGCTCGGCCTGGCGGCGTGGTTGCTCGTCCTCGCCACCACCACCGAGATCGTGCGCATCCGTCGCGAGCGCGCGATCGAGCGCCGCCGTGCGCGCGAAGAGGAGGAGCGGCTCCACGAGCGCGACGAGCAGCTGCGCATCGCACGCGAGCTGCACGACGTGGTCGCCCACAACCTGTCGCTCATCAACGTGCAGGCGGGGAGCGCGCTGCACCTCCTCGAGGAACGGCCCGAGCTCGCCGAGTCGGCGCTGACCGCGATCAAGGCGTCGAGCAAGGAGGCGCTCGACGAGCTGCGCGCCCTGGTCGACGTGCTGCGCGCCGGACCCGAGCGAGCGCCGCGTCGGCCCACCCCCACCCTCGCCGACGTCGACGAACTGGTCGAGCGCAGCCGCGCCGCCGGCATCCCGGTGGAGCTGCGCGTCCACGGGCACCGTCGCCCGCTGCCGCGGTCGGTGGAGACCGCGGCCTATCGCGTCACACAGGAGGCGCTCACCAACGTGGCCCGGCACGCGGCCGCGGCGCACACGGTGGTCGACCTCGACTACCGCGCCGACGCACTCGTCGTGCAGGTCGACGACCAGGGCCCCGGCGCGCCGACGGGCACCTCACCCACCGGCAAGGGCATCGTGGGCATGCGCGAGCGGGTCCACGCGCTCGGCGGCGAGCTCGAAGTCGGGTCCGGTGCCGGCCGCGGCTTCCGGGTGCGAGCGCGGATCCCGCTCGGGGCGCCGGCATGACCGCAGGCCGCCCGCCGATCCGGGTCGTGCTGGCCGACGACCAGGCGCTCGTGCGCGCCGGGTTCCAGGCGCTCCTCGACGCCCAGGACGACATCGAGGTGGTGGGCGAGGCCGCCGACGGCGACGAAGCCGTCGCAGTGACCCGCCAGGAACGACCGGACGTGGTGCTCATGGACATCCGCATGCCCGGCGTCGACGGCCTCGAGGCGACCCGTGCCATCGGCGCCGATCCGGCGCTCGACGCGGTGCGGGTGGTGATCCTCACCACCTTCGAGCTCGACGAGTACGTGTTCGAGGCGTTGCGCCACGGCGCGAGCGGCTTCCTGGTGAAGGACACCGAACCGACCGAGCTGCTGCGCGCCGTGCGAGCCGTGGCCGCCGGTGACGCGCTCCTGTCCCCCAGCGTCACCCGCCGCCTCATCGAGGCCTTCGCGACCTCGCCCACCGAGGTGCCGACCTCCGTCGACCTCGACCTCCTCACCAACCGCGAACGCGAGGTGATGGCACTCGTGGCCACGGGGCTCGCCAACGACGAGATCGGCGAGCGGCTCTACGTGAGCACGGCGACGGCGAAGACGCACGTGAACCGGGCCATGACCAAGCTCGGCGCGCGTGATCGCGCCCAGCTCGTGGTGCTCGCCTACGAGTCGGGGTTGGTCCGACCCGGCCCCTGACTCACACGCCTCGCTTCGGCCCGCGCGGTCGGGTCGTGCGCTTCTTCGGCGGCGGGGGCGTGATCGGGTTGCCGTCGTCGTCCTTGCGCGCCCGACTCGGAGCCACGCGCGGCGGCTCGCCGGGCATCTTCGGGTAGACGGGCGGCCACGGCGCGTCCTCGAGCCCCGACTCGATGTCGCGGTCGTACATCTCGAGCAACGGGGTGAGCACCTGCGGGTCGTCGGCGATGTCGGCCCAGGGATCACCACGCGACTCGACGCGCTCGGGCACCGTGAGCGCGGTGCACGCTTCCGGGTCGATGGTGTCGAGCTCGTCCCAGTGGAACGGCGTCGACACCTCGGCGGCCGGGCGCGCCCGGATCGACCACGCGCCGAACACCGTCTTGTGGGGCGCGTTCTGGTTGAAGTCGACGAACACGCGGTCGCCGCGCTCCTCCTTCCACCACGCATCGGTGATCGCGTCGGGACGACGGCGGGCGAGCTCGCGCGCCACGGCCACCGCGGCGCGCCGCACCTCGATCGGCGTCCACCGCGGTTCGAGGCGCGTGTACACGTGGATGCCGCGGTTGCCGGTGGTCTTCGGCCAGGCCCGGATGCCGAGCTCGTCGAGCAGCCCCTTCAACTCGCGCGCCGCCTCGCGCACCTCCGCGAACCCGAGCCCCGGCTGCGGGTCGAGGTCGATGCGCAGCTCGTCGGCGTGGTCGTCGTCGCGGGCCAGGTTGGGCCAGACGTGGAAGCCGAGGCACCCCAGGTTCACCGCCCACACGATGTGCGCGAGGTCGGCGGCGACCAGCGCCTCCGACGTCGTGCCGTTGGGCGTGCTCACCACCGAGGTCTCGAGCCAGTCGGGGCGCTCCTTCGGGACCCGCTTCTGGAAGAAGTTGGAGCCGTCGACGCCGCTGGGGAAGCGCTGCATGAGCACCGGGCGCCCCCGGATGGCGGTCATCAACGGCTGCTCGACCTTGCGGTAGAAGTCGACGACGTCGAGCTTGGTCAGCCCCGGCTCCGGGAACATGACCTTGTCGGGGCTGCTCAGGGTGACGGCCCGTCCGGCCAGGTCGAGGTCCACGGGATCACGGTACGCTCCCCGCACACGACAGGGGGACACCATGGCCGAGTACCCACGCGAAGAGATCGAGGCCGCCTGGGCCGAGTACCAGCGCCGGGGTGTGGGCGAGCACGACTGGCCCGGTTGGGCCGACATGTTCACCGACGACGCCCGCTACGAGGAGCACTTCCTCGGCGTCTTCGAGGGCAAGCCCGCGATCTCGAAGTTCATCGTCGACGTGATGCAGGAGTACGCGGCGATGACGCTCTGGATCGAGTGGTCCATCATCGACGGCGATCGCATCGCGTTCTACATCTGGAACAACCTGCCCGACCCCACCGGTACGGGGAAGCGCTACGCGTTCCCCAACACCACCTTCCTGCAGTACGCCGGCAACGGGAAGTTCTCGTTCGAGGCCGACTACTACAACCCTGCCGACGCCGAGCGCGTCTTCACCGAGTGGCTCACCGACGGCGGCAAGCGCGACACGCCCCAGGATCGTTCGCTGCGTGGTGTCGACGACTGGAACCCCGAACCGCCGTCGCCAGCGTTCCCGCGCGCAGAGGTCGAGGCCGAGTTCGAGAAGTACCGCCGGCGCGCCGCGCTCGCGGTCGAGTCGGGCGACTGGGACCAGTGGGCCGATCAATTCACCGACGGCGCGGACTACCGGGAGCACCACTACGGCTACTACCGGTCGCAGCAGGAGATCCGCGACTGGATCAAGTCGGTGATGCAGCCGTTCCCGACGATGGAGTTCCCGCCGTCGTTCGCGCTGATCGACGGCAACCGGGTCAGCACCCTGATCCCCAACATCCTTCCCGCACCCGAAGGTGACGACGGCTACTACGGCTTCGACGTCAACACGATCCTCCACTACGCCGGCGACGGGAAGTGGAGCTTCGAGGAGGACGTCTACAACCCACGCGAGGCGGAGGAGACCGTCGCCCGCTGGATCGCCGCCGGCGGGGTGCTGCCCAGCGCGTGAGCTGACCCGATCCCCTCATATGCTGCGCCGCGTGACGGCGCGGCGATGACCCAGACCACCGGCCCGAAGATGCCGGCCACCGCGCCCCAGGCGACGCTGCGCGAGCTCCGGCGCTCACGGCGCCGCCACTACCTGCGTGAGGGTGACTGGGTCGACTCGCTCTACAAGGCGTACGTCGTCGGCATCCTGGCCGCGGTCGGGCTCTTCTACGGGACCGTGGCGTTGGGAGCCGACCGCGACGCCGCCGCCATCCACGACGTGCAGCAGCACGGTGCCGCGCTCCTCGGCCTCGCGGTCGCGGTCCTCGTGCTGCTCGGCCTCCGGTCGGGCGCGCACGGCGGGCCGCTCGCACCCGAGTCGGCCGACGTGTCCTTCCTGTTGCTCGCACCCATCCCCCGCCGCGAGGTGCTGCGTCCCCTGGCGGTGAAGCAACTCCGCGGCGTGGTCCTGGTCCCTGCGGTCGGTGGTGCGGTGGCGGGCAGCATCGCGTCGAGCCCGCTGGGTGGAGCCCGGGTCGAGTGGATCCTGGCCGGCGCCGCGTTCGGCGCGCTGGCGTCCCTGGCGGTGTGGGGCTCGGCACTGGTCGCATCGGGCGCACGCCTCGGCGCCCGTCAGGCCAACCTCCTCGGCGGCCTGCTCGTGCTCTGGGCCGCGATCGACGTCGCGACCGGACACGCGACCTCGCCCACCGCACAGATCGGTCGGGTGGCGATCCTCCCCCTCTCCTGGTCGGCCTGCTCCATCGTCGGCATGATCGTGCCGATCGCGCTCGCACTCGTCGGCGTGGCGCGGGTCGGGCACACGTCGCTCGAGCAGCTGCGCGACCGGGCCCGCCTCGTGGGTGAGCTGCGCTTCGCCGCCACGCTCCAGGACATGCGCTCGGTGATCGTGCTCCACCGCGAGCTCGCGCAGGAGCTCCCCCGCACCACACCGTGGTGGCACGCCCGGGGCACACGTGGTGGACCGGTGTGGCAACGCGACTGGCGCGGGCTCGCGCGGTGGCCGCTGAGCCGGGTCGTGCGCGCAGTGGCGTTCGCCGTGGTCGTGGCCCTGGCCGGAGTCGGGCTCTGGCACGGCGTCGATGCGCTGGGGCTCCTCGCCGGCATCGCGCTCTTCCTCCTCGGCGTCGACGCGGTCGAGGGCCTGGCCCAGGAGACCGACCACCCCGAGCGGCCCGAGCAGTACCCGGTCGTCTGGGGCGAGCTCGTCCTGTCGCACCTGCTCGCGCCCGCCGCGGTGCTGTTCGGGTTCGCCGTCGCCGCCGCGCTCGCCGTGGGCGCGATCACCGGGAGCGTCGACGCGCTGGCGCTGGCCGCGATCACGGTGGTGCCCGCCACCCTTGCCGGGGTGATGGGTGCCGGCCTGTCGGTGGTGATGGGCGCGCCGCCACCCACCCTGTACCTCGACTTCGGGTTCCCGGAGCTGACCACACTGTGGCTGGTGCTGCGCCAGGTGCTCGGACCGCTGCTCGTCATCACCGCATTCGTGCCGCTCGCCGTCGGTGACCACGCGTACGCCGACGGCCGCTCCGGCGTCGGGCCGACCGTCACGTTCGCGTGCATCCCGCTCCTGCTGGCGGTGGCGGCGGCGTTCTGGATGCGATCACGAACGGCGGTGGTGCGATGAGCACGCCGGCACTCGAGCTGCGCGGTGTCACCAAGTCGTACGCCGACCGGGTCGCCCTCGACGACGTCTCGCTCGAGATCGCCCGCGGCGAGCTCGTCGCCCTCGTCGGCGCCAACGGCGCGGGCAAGTCGACGCTCCTCCAGCTCGCGGTCGGGCTCCTCGACCCGACGAGTGGCGACGTCCTCGTCGAAGGCGAGGCGGCCGGTTCGCTCGACGCGCGCAGGTCGCTCTCGTACATCTCCGACCAACCGTCGCTCTACGACGACCTCACCGTGAACGAGCACGTCGAGTACGTGTCGCGCCTGCACGGCGGCCCCGCCCGCCCCGAGGCCGCCGACGAGCTGCTCGCAATCCTCAACCTCACCGCCCGGGCCGACGACCTGCCCGCGCGCTTCAGCCGCGGACTGCGGCAGAAGACCGCGATCGTGCTGGCACTGGCGCGGCCGTTCTCCGTGCTCCTGGTCGACGAGCCCTTCGTCGGGCTCGACCCGGCCGGGCAAGCCGCGCTCGCCGACCTGCTGGTGGCCGCGTCGGAGGCCGGGTGTGCGGTGCTCGTCGCCACCCACCAGCTCGCGTTCCTCGAACGCGCCAACCGGTGCATCGCGCTCCGCGACGGCGTGGTCGCGTACCGGGGCCCGATCGACCGGGCCAAGATCGACCCGCTGCTCGACTGATGCCCGCGGAACCGTCGCGCACACTCGGACTCGTGGTGGTCCACACGAAGTGCGTGCGGGCCGCCGACGAACCCGAGTGGGACGCGTGGGAGGACGACGTCCACCTCCCTGCCCTGTGCGGTCCGCGCGGCGCGTGGGCGGCGACACGCTTCGAGCTCACCGTCCGCCCGGAACCGGGGATGCCGGGCATCGGGTTCACGCACGTGACCGTGGTCGAGCTCGACGGCGCCGACGTCGCTGCGCAGGGCGCACGGGTCCTCGCGGTCGACGACGAGCTCCGCGCCGCGGGCCGGATGCACCCCGCGCACGCCACTCTCGCCGCCGAGGTGTTCGTCGCGCACGGACCGCACGGCACCAAGCCCGCGCCGTCGGCGACGCGCACCGGCCACATCCTCACCCACGTGCTCTGCACCGATCCGTCCCGGGTTCAGGAGTGGGACGCGTGGTACGACGACGTGCACGTGCCCGACATGCTCTCGAGCGCCGCGTTCTCGGCGATGTCGCGCTGGCGGCGCGCCACCACCGCCGCCGTCGGACCCAACCACCTGACGCTCTACGACGTCGCCACCCCGACCGTCGAGGAGGCGGTGCTGCGCTCCGCGGTCACGCTGGCCGAGGTGACGGCGGCCGGACGCAAGCACCCGTGCCACACCGGTGGCCTGACCGTCACGCTGCGTCCCACCGGTCGTCACGGTGGCACCGGCGTCCGGCGCGCCTGAAGCGACGCGCCGGTACCGCGCTCACCCAGGTGTCTCGGGCGTCTCGGTGCCGGGCGTCTCGGTGTCGGACGTCTCGGTCTCCGGCCTCTCGTCGGCGTGCTGCTCGACCGTGTCGTCCTGCTCGCCGAGGTACGCGTCGCGGACGTCCTGGTTGCGCTGGACCTCGGCCGGCGTGCCCGCCGCGAGCACCTGACCGAGGTTGAGGACGACGACCCGGTCGCTCTGTTCCATCACGAAGCCGGCGTTGTGCTCGACCAGGAGCACTGCGCATCCCGCCTCCGAGCGGACCGCTTGGATCTCGGTACCGAGCCGCGTCACCTCGGTCTCGTCGAGCCCGGACGCCGGTTCGTCGAGCATGAGGAGCTGGGGCGGGTCGACGACGGCGCGGGCGAACTCCACCATGCGCGCCACTCCGATCGGCAACGATCCTGCGAGCTCCTTGCGGACCGGGAGCAGGCCACATCGGTCGAGCACCTCCTCGACCCGTTCGCGCCGGGCACGCTCCTTGTGACGACGGGTCGGCAGGTACACCAGATCGGCGAGGAACCCGCCGCCGCCGCCACGCCATTCGAGCGCGGTGAGCACGTTGTCCTCGACGGTGAGCCACCCGAACGCCTGCACTCGCTGGAACGTGCGTCGCAGTCCTCTTCGTGCGCGCGCAGTGTCCGACAGCCGGGTGATGTCGCGGTCGCCGAGCACGACCCGCCCAGCGTTGGGCGTGCGCACACCGGAGATGACGTCGAACAATGTGGTCTTGCCCGCACCGTTCGGTCCGATGACGCCGAGGACCTCGCCGGCGTTCGCGGTGAGCGACACGCCGTCGAGTGCGGTGATGCCACCGAAGCGCACGGTGATGTCGTTCAAGCGGAGCTGGATCGCACCCGAACCGGTCTTCACACGCGGTGGTGCGGGCGCCACCGGCTGTTCTTCCTGCATCAGGCGATACCGAGGTACGTCGCCGCGAGCAGATCGGCGTCGGCGGCGTCCCGCGGGCCGGCCCACACGACCCGCCCGAGCTCCATGAACACCATGGTGTCCGCCAGCTCCATGACCTCGTGTGCCTTCTCGGCCACCAGCAGGATCGCACACCCCCGATCGCGTAGCTCTCTGAGTGCATCGAGCACGGTCTTGGACGCCAGCGGTGAGAGGCCCAGGGTGGGTTCGTCGGCGATGAACACCGCCGGGGGACGGGCGAGCGCCGGCGCCAGGCTCAGCATCTGCTGCTCACCCCCCGACAGCAGCCCGGCCGGCTGGTCGAGCCGAGTGCCCAGGACCGGGAACCGCTCGGTCGCTTCGGCGCGCTCGGCGGCGCCCCGGAGCAGGATCTTGAGGTTCTCCTCCACCGTCAGACCAGGGAAGATGCCCCTGGCCTCGGGTACGAGGAGCAACCCGGCACGAGCGCGCAGGACGGCCGAGTCACCGGTGACGTCGCGGCCCTCCAGGAAGATGCGCCCCGACGTGGGCTCGACCAGACCGGCGGCGACGCTGCAGAGCGTCGACTTGCCCGCGCCGTTCGCGCCGAGCAACGCGACGACCTCACCCGTGCTGATGCGCACCGTCGCGCCGTGGATGACCTCGACCGCTTCGTAGCCGGCCACGATGTCGTCGAGCAGCAGCACGGAATCGACGGGCTCGGCGTCGTCCGTCGTCACGTCGGAGTCGGCGATGCCGAGCCGGCGCGCCGTCGACGCGGCCGCCTCATCGCTCCTCACCGCTCGCTCGGCGGCCTCCACCTCACCTTGCAGCGCCTCTTCGGCCGCAAGCTCGTCACCGTGCAGCTCCGCCTCGGCCGCGACGACGTGGGCCCGCCGTTCGCGCTCGCGACGCTTCTCCGCCTTCTTGTGCCCGATGATCGCCAACAGACCGTCAGGGTTCTGCGCCAGGTTGATCGCGCCCAGGCCGAAGAGCATGGTCACGAAGTAGGGCGAGGTGATCAGGTCGTGCAGGCCTCCGGTCAGGAAGTCGTTGCCGATCCAGTTGAACACCAGCTGCGAACCACCGCCGAACGCGAGCCCGGCCAGCAGCGCGCCGCCCGGGCGGCGGATGCCGAACGTGACCGCCACTGCGATCCACACGAGACCGATCACCGGTGGGGCGCTGAGGCTCGAGATCGTGCCGTCGTTCATCGCCAGAAGCGCTCCGCCGAGCCCGGCGATGCCCGCCGACAGGGCGAAGATGAGGATCTGCGGCCGGGCCGGACGGACCCCGGATGCGCGAGCCGCGACCTCGCTGCTGCGCACCGCCAGCATCTCGCGGCCGGTGGGCGAGCGCATGAGCGAGTGGATCATGAGCGTGCCGAGCCCGAAGATGATCAGGAACAGCACGAACCGCTGCTCCGAGACGGCGAAGTCGTAGTGCGGGAGCAGCGGCAGGTCGAGCGTGGGCCAGCGGACGAACCAGCCGTTCGATCCGTTGGAGATGCCCTCCTGCGTGAAGATCACCAGGTCGGCGGTGAAGGCCAGCGCGAACGTGCCCAGCGCGAGTGCGACCGCTCCCAGCCGGCGCACGGGAAGTGCGACCACCGCGCCCGCCGCGGCACCGACCAGTCCCGCGAGCACGACCGCCCACATCCAGTTGAGCTGCCCGTGGGTCGCGATGAGCGGGACGTCGATGCCCCAGTTGTAATTCACCGCCCACCCGGCCATGAAGCCCCCGGCGATGACGAACGTCGCCTGCGAGAGGCTCACCATCCCGCCGATCCCGGTGACGACGACGAACGAGAGGAAGATGACCGCGAAGACCATCCCCTTGGTGATGATCCCCTGCTCGTAGGCGTCGGCCTGCAGCGCAGGGACGTCGATCCACTGCATGGTGAACGCGACCAGGGCGAGCGTCGCGAGCGCCCAGGGCAGACGGCGACGCCACGCGGGCAACCCCACGCGGTGGTCGGGTGGTGGTCGCTCGTCGGCGACGCTGCCACCGGCCCGGCCGCGGTCGCGACCGACGATCACCAGGATGATCAGCGTGAGGATGAACGGGACCGCAGCGCGGAAGCCGTCGAGGTTCTTGAGGAACCCGGGGAGGAAGTCGTCGCCGTACCCCGCGATCAGGTTCTGCGCCACGCCGAGGAGCAGACCGCCCGCGAACGCGATCGGGATCGAGCGGAGACCGCTCAATGCGACCGCCGCGAGCGAACCGAACACGACGAGCGTGAAGATGTTGTCGTTCAGCGGGAAGAGCGGCCCGATCAGCACGCCGCCCAGGCCGGCGAGCACCATCGTCATGACCCAGGCGAGCGCCGACGAGCGTGCCGTGCTGACGCCGCGGAGCGTCGCGAGGGAGCTGC
This sequence comes from uncultured Actinomycetes bacterium, assembly GCA_963755855.1. Taxonomy (GTDB): domain Bacteria; phylum Actinomycetota; class Acidimicrobiia; order IMCC26256; family DASPTH01; genus DASUAS01. The sequence goes on from CAVWLR010000004.1 coordinate 263,493, forward strand.
GGTCGACGCTGGCGCGGATCTCGAGCCCCGCCCGGGTGTGGCGGATCACGAACCAGAGCATGAACGCGGCGATCGCTGCCACGACGAACACCGCGAGCTGGTCGCTGTTGAGGTTCACGTTCGGCAGGCCCGCCCAGCCGAGCCGGAACACGTGCGGCGGCGTCGGCCCGACGCCGGGAACGGTCCCGCCGGCCCCGACCACCTGGGAGACCAGGGGCAGATCGGTGCCGGCCAACCCGTTGCCCACTGCCTCGACCAGCCACTGCGCAAGCGCCGGCAACGCGACCAGGAGCCCGATGGTGCCGATGATGCGGGCGTAGATCGGTGCGGTGGCCAGGCTCCGGAGCAGGACCTTGTCGAGGAGCAGCCCGAGCAACGGGGCGAAGATGAAGACCGAGATGATCAGTGCGGGCACGATCGGCACGTCGTTGCCGACGTGGAGCTGGTAGTAGACGTACGCGCAGACGAATGCGACCGCGCCGTGCGAGAAGTTGAAGATCCCCGACGTCTGGTACGTGAGCACGATGCCCGACGCCATGATCGAGTAGATCGCGCCGGTCACCAGCCCCGAGATGACGAGGTTGAGGAACTCATCCACCGCGAGCGGGCTCCTTGGTCGTTGCTGTCACCGACGAGTTGGCGGAGCCGGCAGCCTCACGGCTCGCCGGCTCCGCCGTCCCGGGGGAGAGTGACCCGCGTCAGGGAGTGGGCGCGGGGATGGTCTTCTTCGGCTTCGTCCCTGCGCCGAACACGAACGCCGGGTAGCAGCCGTAGGGCACGACGACCGAGAACGCCGACCCGTCACTCTTCGCCAGCTGCGCGCACGACGTACCGAGGGTGTATGCGGCCGGGTAGGTGGTCGGTCCGATGACGTCCTTGATCTGGTACGTCATCGTCGACGCGAACTTCTGGATGCCCGTCGTCGTGGGGTTCTTGCCTGCACCCTTCAACGCCTGGATGAACATGTCGGCGGAGAAGTAGCCGGCGAGGGTGCCCAGGCTGAGCGCCGCGCTCGGGTCCTGCTTGTGGATCGAGTCGACGACCTTCTGCATGTTCGCGTTGTTCGGAGCCGCTTCGGGGGTGGTCCACTGGGTGTAGACCTCGAGGGACTCCGCCGCCTTCACGATCCGAGGGTCATATGTGGTCGGGTTCACGATGATGCCTTGGAACCCGGCCTGCCGGAGGCCTTTCGCCAAGCCCTGGACGTCGTTGAACGACGCCACGAGGTACGCGATGTCGGGCGGGTTTCCCCCGTTCGACGTCATGATCGCCTGCACGAAGGGCGTGTAGTCGGTGGTGGGGGTCGTGATGGAGAACGCGCCCTTCGCGTAGGACACCTTGTAGCCCTGGGTCTCGAAGGTCTTCCTGGCCTGGTTGACGCCGCTCTTCGCGGACGCGTCGTCGCTCCCGATGATCGCGACGGACTTGCCCTTGCCACCGCTGGCAGTGCCCTCGTCCTTGTACTGCTGGCTCAGCATGTCGGGCAGCGAAGCCGATCCCGGCGCGGATTTCGGGAACGGTGCGACGAGCGCACCGGTGATGCCGAAGTACCACTTCGCGTCCCACCCGAGCGGGGTGATCGACCATGAGAACGAAGGGATCTTCTGCTGTTCGAGGAACTGCGCCGGGGGCACCGAGGTGATCGCCGGGACGATCGCAGCGACCCCTTCCTGTTGGACGAGGCGCTGGGCCTCGGCCAAAGCAGCGGCCGTGTTGCCCTGCGCGTACGTCTGGCCCTCGACGTAGGTGATCTTGCGGCCGTTCACCCCGCCCTTCGCGTTCTCGTCGGCGAAGCGGGCCTTGGCGCCGACATCGCTCCCGGCGAACTGGGTCTCGATGAGACCACCGACCTTGATCTCGTCACTCCCGATGCTCGCCGTCTGACTGGCGACCCGGGCGCTCGCTGCCCCGGTCGTCACCAACAGCGAGCCGGCGAGAGCGGTGCAGGCCGCGACAGCCACGAAGATACGACTTCTCATTCGTGTTCCCCCCTTTGCGTCCGCCCTGAGCGGACCTCTCTTCGGCGGCAAACTACAGCGCTTGTATCTTGTATACAAGTACTTCTTGCGCGGAGGCTGCGCGCATGTCGTACGCATCGCTCACCGAGCCTCGCGTCTTCATCGACGGGAAGCTGGTCGACACCGAGGGCGGCGCCACCTCCCCCAACCTGGACCCCACCACCGAAGCGGTCCTCGGTGACGCGGCCGACTCCACGGCACACGACGTCGACGACGCGGTCACGGCCGCCCGTCGCGCCTTCGACGAGACGCCGTGGGGCCGCGACGTCGCCCTGAGGGTGCGCTCGTTGCGGCACTCGAAGGCGGTGGCCCGTCGCATCCGCTCGGGCACGATGATCGTCGACGGCGGCACGTACTACGGCCCCGACGTTCGCCGAACCCGCCTGAACGGCCGGACCCGTCAGGCGGTCGCCTGTTCCTGCAGTGCAGCGATCTCGATGCCCGTCGATCGCGCGTGGCGTCCACCGTCGAGCGAGCGGATGCGCACGTCATGGCCGGGCGATGCGGCCCGCAGCGCCGCCACGGTCGACTGCTCGCGCGTGCGCGGGTCGAACGGGTCGAACGAGTACCACCGCATCGCGTTCTCGTGGGTGATCTTCGCCACGTCCTCCGCATCGGCGTCGGCCAGCACCACACCGAGCTCTTCCGGAGCCCGCGGCCACGCCGAGTCCGCGTGGGGGTAGTCGAGCTCCCAGCACACGTTGTCGAGTCCGATGTGGTCGCGCAGCAGGACGCCGACCGGGTCGTCGATGAAGCACGTGAGGAAGTGCTCGCGGAACACCTCGCTCGGCAGCTTGTCGCCGAAGTCCTGGCCGGTCCAGAGGTGGTGCAGGTCGTAGGTGCGGTCGATCCGTTCGAGGAAGTACGGGATCCATCCCGTCCCGCCTTCGGAGAGCGCGAACTTGATGTCCGGGAACTTCCTGAGGATCGAGGACCACATGATGTCGGCCGCGCACTGGCAGACGACCATGGGCTGCAGCGTCATCATCACGTCGACGGGCGCATCGGCCGAGGTCTGCACGAGCTTGCCCCCCGATCCGAGGTGGATCGAGACGACGGTGTCGGTGTCGCTCACCGCGGCCCAGAAGGGGTCCCAGGCATCGGAGTGGAAGCTCGGGTAGTCGAGCAACGCCGGGTTCTCGGTGAACGTGACGGAGTGGCATCCCTTCGCTGCGGTCCGGCGCACCTCGTCGGCCGCCAGTTCGGGGTCCCAGAGCACCGGCAGCCCCATCGGGATGAACCGGTCGGGGTACGCACCGCACCACTCGTCGATGTGCCAGTCGTTGTACGCCCGAATCACCGCCAGGGCGAGATCCTTGTCGGCGGCGGCCGCGAACAGGCGGCCGGCGAAGCCGGGGAACGACGGGAAGTTCAGCGACGCGAGCACGCCGCCCGCGTTCATGTCCTTCACGCGTTCGTGCACGTCCCAACAGCCGCGACGCATCTCGTCGTACGACATGGGCTCGATGCCGTACTCCTCGCGTGGTCGACCGGCGACGGCGTTGAGGCCCATGTACGGGACCGCTTCGCCCTCGAACATCCAGACGTCGTCGCCGATCTCGGTGTGCACGATCTTGGGTGCCCGGTCGCGGAAGCGGTCCGGGATGTGCGCGTCGAACAGCGTGGGCGGTTCCACGAGATGGTCGTCCACGCTGATGAGGATCAGCTCGTCGATGTCCATGTCACCGTTCCTCCCCGACCGGGTGCGGTCGACGCTGCTGTCAGATCCGGACGACTTGCCCGCCGTCGACCGCGATCGTCTTGCCCGTGAGCCAACCGGCGTCGTCCGACAGCAGGAACGCCATCGTGCCGGCGAGGTCCTCGGGCGTGCCGAGGCGCTTGATCGCCATCTGCGCGAGCAGCCCCGACTGGTACTCCTCGGGCACCATCTCACGCGTCGCGTCGGTGAGGACGGGGCCCGGAGCGATCGCGTTCACGCGGATGCCGTGGGGCGCGAGGTCCACGGCGAGGCACGCGGTGAGGCTGTTCACCGCAGCCTTGGCGACGGAGTAGTAGCCCACTGCCATCCACGCGGCGGTCGACGACTGGTTGACGATCGCGCCGCCACCGCGTCCGGCCATCGACTGCCAGCACGCGCGCGTGCACCGGAGCGCGCCGTTGAGGTTCACGTTCATGAAGTGCTGGTAGTACTCGAAGTCGACCTCGAGCAGCGTGTCGTTGCGCATCCCGCCGTAGATCGCGGCGTTGTTCACGAGGAAGTCGATGCCGCCGAACTCGTCGACGGCCACGCGTGCCACCTCGGGCGGGCTGGCGTCGTCGCCGATGTCGAGCGCCACCGCGATCGCGCGGCCCTGCGCCTCGCCGATCTCCTTCGCCACCCGTTCGGCGCCGGCGACGTTGATGTCGGCGACCACGACGGCCGCGCCATCGGCGGCGAGGCGCTTGGCGTACCCCTCGCCGATGCCGCCACCGGAACCGGTGACGACCGCCACCTTGCCCTCGAACCGTCCCATGCACACCCCCCGGGCCCGGTCGACCGAGCCACTTTGGATAACGTATACCGCGTCCTCGTCCTGGCAACGGCGTCAACCGGCGGGACGCTCGCCGATCACCTGGCGTTCCCGCAACGCCGCCCGACCCTCGTCGTCGACGCCGAGCTCGGCGAGCACCTCGTCGTTGTGCTCGCCCATGAGCGGCGCAGCCCGGTGGTGCCACGGCTGCCGGCGCTCGTCCCAACGGGCCGGGAACCCGGGGATGCGCACCTCCCCCGCCACCGGATGCGTCACCGGTGCGAAGAAGCCCCGCGCCCGGTGCTGCGGGTTGTCCGCGACCACCCGGGGGTTGACCACCGCGGCCACCGGGACCCCCGCCCGCCAGAGCCGTTCGACCAGCTCGTCGCGCGACTCGCGGGCGAACATCGCACCGAGGTGCCGGTCGATGTCGTCGCGGGACGCGCGTCGCCCGGCGGCATCGGCGTACGCAGGCTCGCGCGCCCATTCGGGATCGGCGAGCGCGACCCTGAGCGCCTCCCACTCCGCGTCGTCGTGCACCGCGAGCGCGATCCAGGAATCGACGCCGTCGACGCGGTAGACGTTCTGCGGCGCGGCGTGGCGCCCGTGGTTCCCGTTGCGTCCGAGGAGCTCGCCGGTCATGCGGTGGACGGCCACCTGCTCGGCGGCGACGTTGAGCGCGGACTCCACCAACGGTGCCTCGACCAGGGTCCCCTCGCCCGTGTGCTCCCGCTGCGCGAGCGCGGCGAGCAGGGCGAAGGTGGCGTGCAGCCCACCCAGGGGGTCGCAGGGGCCACGAGGCACGATCGGAGCACCGTCGGGGTGTCCGGTGACCCACGCCAGACCCGTGACCTGCTCCATGGTCTGGGCGAACCCCGGTCGGTCGCGCCACGCCCCGTCGAGCCCCCACGCCGGCATGCGCAACGTGATCAGGCCGGGGTTGGCCCGCCGCAGCGCGTCGTCGACGAGCCCGAACCGCTCGACCACGCGCGGCGTGTAGTTCTCGATCAGCACGTCGCACGTGGCGAGCAGTCGACGAGCGAGCTCGAGTCCCTCGGCATCGGTGAAGTCGAGCGTGATCTCGCGCTTGTTCGTGTTCGCGGCGTGGAACAGCGGCGCCAGCTCCCACGGGCGGTCGCCGACCGACGAGTACGCGGTGCCCATGCGCGTGCCGTCGGGACGCTGGATCGATTCGACCTTCACCACGTCGGCGCCGAGGAAGCCGCAGATCTGCGCCGCGTAGGGACCGGCCCAGTAGGACGTGAAGTCGAAGACGCGGAGCCCGGCGAGGGGTCGTGTCGGATCGACGCCGTCGACCGGTTCGACGTCGTGGGCCGACGGTCGCCGGGGAGCCTCGGCCCGCACCGCCGCGGTGTCGGCGCCCGGCGGCGGCACCGGACCGAAGGGGCGCGCCGGCGTCGCGCCCATCCGGTACGGGACGCGGGGCTGCACCATCGTGCCGTCGGGATGCTCGACGAAGAGCTCCCGCTCCACGAAGGGCCCGAACTCGGGCAGGGTGGCACCGTTGCCGAGCGGCGCCACCGGGATCCGCCGCTCGCCCGCGAGGGCGAGCATCTCGTCGGTCGTGTGCTGCGTCGTGAACTTGGCGATCTCGGCTCGCAGCTCCACGTCGTGGCCGCCCCGTCGGTCGACCCGCCCGTACTCCGGGTGGTCGCCCCATTCCGGGTGCCCGACCATGTCGGCGAAGGCGCGGAATTGCGCGGTGCCGTTGGTTGCGAACCCGATCCAACCGTCGCGGGTCGGCTCGACCGACGGCACGTCGACGTACCGCGGGACCGGGTCCGGTTCGGGACCCCGTCCGTCGAGCTGGGCGGCGACCGCCTGGAACTGGTTGAACGCGATCGTCATCGCCTCGAACGTCGAGACGTCGACGAACGCGCCGCGGCCGCTGCGCCGCGCACCGAGCAACGCTGCGAGCGCGGCCACCGCGGCCGCAGTGCCGGCCACCCACTCGCCGAGGCGGCCACCGGCGGCGACCGGCGGTTCGTGCTTGCGGCCGCGACAGGCGATCGACCCGGACCACGCCTGCAGCGTGAACTCCGACGCCGGACGACCGGCCCAGGGTCCGTCGCTCCCGAACCACGAGATGCCGGCGACGACGAGCTCGGGCATGCGCGCCCGCACCTCCTCGACTCCGCCCTCGAACCAGGCCGGCAGCTCACCGGGGTCACCGGTCACGAGCACGTCGGCGCCCGCCGCCAACCTCGCCACCAGCTCCCGGTCGTCCGCGACGCCGGGGTCCGCGGTCACGCTGCGCTTCGACGTGTGGAGCAACGAGAACAGCGCCGTCTCGGCCCGGAACGGGTCGCCCTCCGGGCCTTCGACCTTCACCACGTCGGCGCCCGCGTCGGCGAACAGCTTCGTGCAGTACGCGCCCGCGATGCCCGACGACAGATCGACCACGCGGCACGTCGTGGAGCGGATGCCGGGTCACGGCTCCCTCGGGAGACCGAGCTCGCGCTCCCCCACGATGTTGCGCTGGATCTGGTGCGAGCCGCCGTAGATCGTCTCGGCCCGCGAGTAGAAGAACATCGTCTGGAGCGGGTCGAAGGGGTGCGGTCCGGGTCGCGCCAGCATCGCCTCCGGGCCCATCACCTCCATCGCGAGCTCACCGAGCTCCTGGTGGAACGACGCCCAGAACAACTTGTACACGTTGGTCACCGGCGCGGTGGTGCCGAGCTCCAACGAGCTCATCGTGCGCAGCAGGTTCCACCGCAGGATCCGGGCCCGGGTCCACGCCGCGGCCAGGTGCTGGCGCACCAGCGGATCGTCACGCCTCCCGTTGCGCTGCGCGAGGGCGGTGATGGCGCGCAGCTCTTCCTCGAACGAGAGCTGGTAGCCCACCGTCGAGAGCCCGCGCTCGAAGGTGACCGTGCTCATCGCGACCCGCCACCCGCCGTCGATCTCGCCCACGACGTTCTCCACCGCGGTCCGGGCACCGTCGTAGAAGACCTCGCAGAAGTCGGTCTCCCCGCCCGTCATGTCGCGGATCGGACGCACCTCGATCCCCGGTTGGTCCATCGGCACGAGGAGGTAGGAGATGCCGCGGTGGCGGCTGTCGGGCGCCGCCGGTGCGGCAGAGCGCGAAGTTCCACTCCGCGAGGTGCGCGACCGAGGTCCAGATCTTGTGCCCGGTGATCACCCACTCGTCGCCCTCGCGCACCGCGCGCGTCTGCAGGTTCGCGAGGTCGGAGCCGGCGCCGGGTTCCGAGTAGCCCTGGCACCAACGCACGCTGCCGTCGAGGATGCCGGGCAGGAACCGTCGCTGCTGCTCCTCGGATCCGTGCGCGATCAGCGTGGGGCCGAGCAGCCAGTCGCCGACCACGCCGATGCGGCCCGGGCCACCGGCGCGCACGTACTCGTCCCAGAAGACGAGCTGGCGGCTGAGGGTCAGGTCGAGCCCGCCCACCTCCTCGGGCCAGGCCATCCCGATGAACCCGGCCCGACCGAGCTCCGCTTCCCAGGCGATGCGGGCGTCGACCGCCTCGTACTCGCGACCGGGCGCGCCCTGGCCGCGCACCTCGGCGAACTCGCCGTCGAGCCGGGTCGTGAGCCAGTCGCGCACCTCCTCGGCGAAGGCGCGGTCCTCGGCCGAGAACTGCAGGTCCATCGGGCTAGGCGCCGATCCCCTCGGGCTCGGTGAACGCCTTGTTCGCCTCGGTCTGCGCGGCAAGGTCCGTGCCCCAGGGCACCGGGCCACCGGGTGGGCGGATCACGATGTCCTCCACCTCGATGTCGCGGTGGCGCAATGCAGGCGCCAGAAGCTCGACGATCAGCTCACCGAGGTCGGGAGCGCTCATGAACTTCTCGGTGCCGCGGCGAACCGCAGCATCTGCGGGAGCATCCGCGCTGCGACCTCGGGGTCGTACCCGAGCGCGATCGCGGTACCGGCCGTCGGTCCGACGGCGATGCGCGAGGAACCGCGTGTCCGGGAATTCCATGCGCAGCCCGTCGACGCCCTGGTCCAGGGCCGCCTTCGACGCGGCGTAGTGCACCATGCCGGGGTAGGCCGCCCCGACGCTGTCCGACGACAGGTAGGCGACGATCCCGCCGGTCTCGAGGCGCGTCGCCGCACCGGTCAGGAGCAGGAGGGCGCCGATGGTGTTGGTCGCGAACACGTCCTCGAACGTCTCCGGCGGCGTCTCTTCCATGGGCATCAGCGGCGAGACCCCGGTCGAGAACACGACGAGGTCCAGCCCGCCGAGCGCAGCCACCGTCTCGTCGAGGATGCGGGTGCAGTCGACCGCCTGTCGCACGTCACCGACGACGACGGTGCCGCCGCCGGCGTCGACGACCGCCGACTCGAGCTTGTCGCGGCTCCGGGCCGAGAACACCACCTCGGCGCCGGCGCGCACCGCCTCGATGCCGACGTGACGACCGATGCCCGTCGACGCTCCGACGACCAGTACCCGTGCACCCGCCAGATCCGCTGCCATCGTCTGATCCCCCTCCGGACGTCGGATGGATCATGTATACATCATCCCCACTGCGGTACCGTCGGTGCTCGAGCGCCGGTGCGCTCGAGCGGTGCGCGCGAGTCGCGCGAGCGAGGGGGAGGTTGCGGATGGCTGCGAGCCGGACCCGGACGACCATCTGCCGCTTCTGCCACGCCTACTGCGGCATCGAGGTCGACGTCGTCGACAACCGGGTCGTGGCCGTCCGGGGTGATCGTGCGCACGCGGTCTCGCAGGGCTTCACGTGCGAGAAGGGGCGTCAGCTCCCCGCGCAGCACCACGACCCGAACCGGCTCCGTGCCACGGTGCACCGGCGCCGCGACGGATCCTTCGAGGAGATGCCGAGCGAGCAGGCGATGGACGAGGTGGCGTCGACGCTCGAGCAGATCATCGAGCGCCACGGGCCGCGATCGGTCGCGCTGTACAACGGCACGAAGTCGTGGGCGAACGTGTCGTTCGCGCTCGGCCTGAGCTGGCTCGAGGGGATCGGCTCGCCGTCGTTCTACACGACGGTCACCGTCGATCAGCCGGCGAAGACCATGGCCGGCGCGCTCCACGGCTACTGGCAGGGCGGTTTCCACCGCATCGACGACTCCGACGTCGTGCTGTTCGTCGGCACCAACCCCCTGCAGTCCTTCCTCGTCGAAGGGGTCAAGCTGCCGTGCCCCAACGCGCTCAGCTACCTCCGGGCCGCGGTGCAGCGCGGTCTCGACGTGATCGTGATCGACCCCCGCCGCACCGAGACCGCCCAGCACGCGGCCATCCACCTCGCGGTCACGCCCGGTGAGGACGCGACGCTCCTCGCCGGCATGGTGCGGCTGATCATCGACGAAGAGCGCTACGACCGCGACTTCGTGGCCCGGGACGCCTCCCGGCTCGACGAGCTCCGCGCCGCGGTGGCCCCGTTCACGCCCGACTACGTCGAGCGGCGGACCGGCGTCCCCGCCGCCGACATGGCCGATGCCGCGCGCCGCTTCGCACGCGGTCCCCGCGGCGCGGCGGTCGCCGGCACGGGTCCGAACATGGCGCCGCACCCGCTCGCCACCGAGATGCTGGTGTGCGCGCTCAACACCCTGTGCGGGCGGTACAACCGCGCCGGCGACGAGGTGAACCACGCCGGCGTGCTCGGCGCGGGGTGGGAGCCGCGCAAAGGCGCGCTGCCACCGAGGGAGTTCTGGGGCTACCTCCCCCAACCACGGGTGCGTGGCCTGCGGACGCTCAACTGGGAACAGCCGTCGGCGGCGCTGTGCGACGAGATCCTCACGCCCGGCGACGGCCAGGTGCGCGCGCTGATCTGCAACGGCGGCAATCCCACGGTCGCGTTCCCCGACCAGGCCAAGGTCGTCCGCGCGCTCCAGTCGCTCGAGCTCCTCGTCTGCCTCGACGTGCAACTCGGCCCGACCGCCCGCCTCGCCGACTACGTGTTCGGGTGCAAGCTCTCGCTCGAGAAGCCCGACTACACCCGCCACCTCGAGTGGTACTTCCCGGTCCCGTTCGCGCAGTACACACCGGCGGTGCTGGAAGCCGAGGGCGATCTGATCGACGAGTGGGAGCTCTTCTGGGGACTCGCGCATCGCATGCGTGTGCCGCTCGCCCTCGGGCGCGCGCCCCTCGGTCCTCCGATTCCGAACCCGCGCCCGGTCGACATCGACGTCAAGCCCACGACCGACGAGCTCATGGCGTTGGAGGCCGAGGACGCGCGCATCCCGTTGGCCGAGGTGAAGCGCCACAAGAGTGGTCACGTGTTCGAGGAGGCACGGCGCACGGTCGGGCCCCGCCGCGAGGACGCGGCCCGCTTCGACCTCGCACCCCCTCTGTTCCTCGAGGACCTCGCCGCGGTCGCGGCCGAACCGGTGGTGCCGGGCGGGGGCTACCGCACCGGTGAGCACTACACGCATCGCCTCGCCAGCCGCCGGATGCGGCAGGTGTTCAACTCCACCGGCTCCCACCTTCCCGCGCTGAACGCGCGCGGACCGGGGAACCCGGCCTACCTCGGGCCGCGAGACATGGTCGCCCTCGGCCTCACCGACGGCGACCTCGTGGAGATCGAGTCGGAGCACGGTCGCATCGTGGGGGTCGCGCGCACCGACGACGGCCTCGCACCCGGTGTGGTCTCGATGGCGCACTCCTGGGGCGCACTCCCGGGTGAGGGTGACATCGCCACGCACCCCGAGGCGGGGGCGTGCACGAACCTCCTGGTCGCGAACGACCGCGACTTCGAACCGCTCGTCGGGCAGTGCCGCCAGAGCGCAATTCCCGTCAACCTGCGGCCGGTCACCCGGCAACCCCGAGAGGAGACCTCACGATGATCGACTGGGAACCGCACGCCGAGGAGTTCCGGCTGAACCCGTACCCGCTGTACCGCCAGCTCCGTGACGAGGCGCCCATCTACCACAACGAGGCGCGCGGGTTCTGGGCCGTCACCCGCTTCGAGGACTGCTGGAACGTGCTGGTCGACGCGAAGCGCTTCGTGAACTCCGAAGGTGTGTCGCTCGAGCGCTACGAAGTCGGGCAGAAGCTCATGATCCTGATGGACCCGCCGGTCCACACGCGGCACCGCAAGGTCATGAGCCACCTGTTCACACCCCGCGTGATCGCCAACCTGGAGCCGTGGATCCGCGAGGTGTGCGTGATGCTGCTCGACGACCTGCGCGACCGCGAGGCCTTCGACATCGTCGAGGACTTCGGGATGCTCCTCCCGATGTACGTGATGGCCGAGCTGCTCGGCCTGCCCGACGACTACCGGCTCACCGCGAAGCGCTTGAGCCACGCCGCCGCGCAACGCGTGAGCTCCAACGCCGCACCCGACGCGGCGATCGCGGCGTCGCTCGAGCTCAACGCGTACCTGCTCGAGGAGACCAAACGGCGACGGGCGCGCCTCGGCGACGACCTCATCAGCACGATCATGACCACTCCGATGCTCGATGAGACCGGCACCGAGCACCTCCTCGACGACGAGCAGATCGCGGCGTTCTTCTTCGAGCTGACCTTCGCCGGCAACGACACGACCACTCGCGCGATCGCCAACGGCGCCGTCGGCCTCTCGTGGTACCCCGAGCAACGCCGCGAGCTCGTCGCCGACCCGTCGCTGATCCCGGGGGCGATGGAGGAGCTGCTCCGGTGGGACAACCCGTCGCACTACCTCGCTCGGCACACCACCGAAGACGTCGAGCTCCCGAGCGGCACGATCCCGAAGGACTCGCACGTCGCGGTGGTGATCGCGTCCGCCAACCACGACGAGCGCATGTACGAGGAGCCCGAGCTGCTCGACGTCCACCGGAGGTTCGACCGCAAGCTCTGGTTCGGCATCGGTCCGCACGTCTGCATCGGCGCATCGCTCGCCCGCCTCGAGCTCCGCGTCGCCTTCGAGGAGCTCCTGGCCCGGTTCCCCGACTTCCACATCGCCGACACCGGCTGCCTGCAGGACATGTCCGGGCAGAACCGGGGCCTGTTCCACCTTCCCCTCGTGATCGACCGCCACGCGACCGCGGCGAGCGTGTAGTCGTCGGTCTCGCTCAGCCGCGCGCCAGCACCGCGACCGTGCCGGCGGTCCCGTCGATGCGCACGGTGTCGCCGGTGCAGAGCTGGGTCGTGCCCGCAACGGTGTTGATCACGCAGGGCACCCCGAGCTCGCGGGCCACGATCGCGCCGTGGCTCATCGGTCCGCCCACGTCGATGACCAACGCGGCCGCGACCAGGAAGTGACCCACCCAGCTCGGGTCGGTCGCCGCACACACGAGGATCTCCCCCGGCTCGAGCGGTTCGCTGGTGGCAGGGTCCAGGATCACGCGCGCAGTCCCCTCGACGACACCCGGACTGACGCCGAGCCCGACGAGGGTCGGTGCGTCCTCCGTCGGCGCGCTGGACGCAGCGTCGATGGGTTCGGGGTTCCCGACGAACAGCACCGGGAGCTCGATGGTCTCGTACGCCGCAGCCAATCCCTTCCGGAAGGCGACGCGCGTCCGCAGGTCGGCTGCCGCACCGGTGACGAACTCGTCGGCGAGGAGATGGAAGACGTCCTCGGGATCGTCGAGCACCCCGCGTGCGGCGAGGTCGCGCCCGAGCGTGCGCGCCGCGGCTCTCGCCGCGTCCAGCGAGCGCTGCGAGACGACCTTCACCTGCTCCCGAAGCACGGTGTAGTGCCGGGCGTCGGCGATCGCGCGCACGGCCGCGTCCCGTGCGTCACCGTCGAGGGCGTCGAGCAGCTCCTGCTCGGCGGCGACCCGGTCGTCCACCCGTGCCCTGCCGGTGGTGCCGGGCCCCTCCGCCTCCTTCATGGACGCCAAGGCGTCGAGCAGGGGGCGCAGCAGCTCGGGGTCCTCCCGCCAGACCGTGGCGTAGAGGTCGGCGGCCCGGTTGCCCTGGTAGCCGTACTCCGCGAGGAACTGCTCCATGGTGAGGTCGCCGTGCGCCAGCGCCCACATCGCCGCCGACATCTCGTCGTCGTGGGTGTCGCCGTAGCCGCCGTTCAGACGGGCGAGCAGCTCCGGACGACCTGCGGTCGCGCACGCGGTCAGCAGCGCGACGAACGCCTCGCCGGCGTAGGTGGTCACGTGGGTCATGACGATGGCCGCTTCGAGGAAGTGATCCCACGCCGCGGACCATCGCCCGGCGGCACCGGCCACGTCGTCGAGGACCGCCGGGGCGGTCGACGCGCGCCAGAACGCCTCCACTGCGCGGTACCGGTCGAGCGCCCGCGCCTCGATCGACGAGCGGAGCGCCGCGTCGCGTTCGGCGATCACCTCGTGCCGGTCGGTCGTCGGGTTCCGGACGACGCCTTCGCGGACGAAGCCGAGCAGGCCGTACTCGATCTCCGAGGCTGCGGTCGCGGAGACACGGTCGCCGAACGCGCACATGGTGTCGACGTTCACCGCCAGGCGACCCGAGAACGCTGCCATCACGCGCGCGTCGGCGACGTCGGACTCCTGCGCCTCCGCCGCTGTGATCGCGCCCCGCTCCGCGTACGCACCGCGGATGCCGAGCTCGCCGGCGCGCACCACGAAGTCGTAGTGGAGGGGCGTGACGACGCCGGGGAAGGCCTCGCCCACGTTGTTGCGGGTCCACTGGGTGGTCGGTCCGCTCGTGGTGTCGAGCGGGTTGGAGTACGGCAGCTCGTGCTCGCCCCCCATCACGCCACCCCCGCATCGACCGGGCGCGCCGGCGCATGGGGCCGGATCGACACCGGCACGTTGCTCATCACCGGTTGCCCGCTGTAGGGATCCCACTGATCGGCGACGTCGACGAGGCGCGACGTGTTGCCCCCGATCGAGCGCACCTCCTCGTCGAGCTCCTCGACGTCGCCCCACGCGTGGCTCATCGCCACGAGGCCCCGGCGGATGGTCTCGTCCGCCGCCACGACGCCGAGGATGGTCGCTCGCGCCGAGCTGATCTCGGCGATGTCTCCGCTCCTGAGGCCCAGGTCGCGGAGATCGTCGGGGTGCAGGTACGCCGGGTTGGTGGGTTCCTTCGCGCGCAGACGGGGCGCGGTCATGCCCCCCGAGTTGTAGTGCGCGTGCATGCGCCGGCCGACGAGGCGGAACGGGTAGCGGTCGTCGGCCCACGACGCGAGATCACCCGTCGGCCGCGCCGCCATGTCCCGCAGGTCGCTCATCATGAGCTCGTTGGCGAGGTCGAGCCGGGCCTCCCACCCGTCCATCTTCGGCAACACGTACGACGCCGGCTCCTCGAAGACCGCGCCGTTCGGATGACGCTTCACGTCGTCGAGCGGGACCCGTCCCTTGGCCGTGAGCACGGCGAGCAGCTCGTCGGCGGTCGGCTTCACGTCCATGGCGATCGGGATCGTCGCTCCGGTCGGCCCGTTGAAGTCGACCGGACGCACCTCGAGCGCGAGCCCCATGCGCTGCGCGAGCCCGTAGAAGAACTCCCATTCCGGGATCACGTCGGCACCGGCCGGCGGCTCGACGATGGCGGGCGTGTACTGCGCCCACGGCTTCGGCAGGCCGTAGCCCGGCGCGTACGCGGGCAACATGTCGACGTAGTTCGTGATGCCGGGCACCTCGAGCGACAGGGTCGGCGCGATCACGTAGTCGGCGATCTTCGCGGTCGACGACATCCACGGATCGAACTGCACCAGCAGTTCGAGCGACTCGAGCGCCTCTCGGACCTTGAGCTGGTCCGGCCACGCCGACAGCGGGTTGCCGCCGCAGCTGACGAGGGCGCGGATCTGCCCGTCCCCGGGCGTCAGGATCTCGTCGGCGATGGCGGCCGTCGAGGGACCGACCAGCGTGTCGCCCAGACCGCGCACCCGCAGCTTCGGTTCGAAGCCGAACGACGGGAACGGCCCGGACGCCTGGGCGAAGCGGGGCACCGGCTCGACCAGCGTGCCCGGGTTCCACACCAGCTCGCCCTCGCGCAGGTAGCGGCCGCAGATCGCGTTGAGGGCCAGGATCAGGTACTCGAGCAGTGTGCCCCGGGCGGACGACATGCCCGGGCCGGTGCCCGCCACGGCGACCCCCCGGCCCGCGGTGGCGAACATGCGGGCCGCGGCGACGAAGTCGTCGACCGGGATGTCGGCCCGGCGTGCGACCGTCGCGGGGTCGAACGGCTCCACGGTGCGCCGCAGCTCCTCGAGCCCGCTCGTCTCGGCGGCGACGAAGCTCCGGTCGTGGAGCTGCTCGTCGACGATGAGGCGGATCATCCCACCGACGATGGCGATGTCCTCCGCCGGCCGGGGTTGCAGGTAGAGGTCGGCCTGCGACGCCGTCTCGTGCCGTCGGGGATCGATGACGATCAGCTTGAAGCCGCGTTGCTTCGCGTCGTGCAACCACTTGCGCGGGTCGGCCTGCGGCAGGCCTGCTGCGATCGAGACGAGCGGGTTCGACCCGATGATCATGCACACGTCGGCGGTGGCGGGGCCCTGGTGCAGCGCCATCCAGACGCCCATGAGACCCTGCGCGATCGTCTTGCCGGGCTGGTCGATCGACGTGGCGACCCAGCCCCGCGGGTTGCCGATCGCTTCCCGGAACGCGTTGGTGAGTGGTGCG
Source organism: uncultured Actinomycetes bacterium (assembly GCA_963755855.1). Classification (GTDB taxonomy): domain Bacteria; phylum Actinomycetota; class Acidimicrobiia; order IMCC26256; family DASPTH01; genus DASUAS01. The sequence continues at coordinate 279,461 of CAVWLR010000004.1, forward strand.
GTGAGCGCGTTGGCGAGGCCGAACGTGCCGCTGTACAGCGCGACCGCGAGCGGCCCGGATTCGTCGATGATGCGCGCCATCGTGATCGCGATCTCGTCCATCGCCTGCTCGGCGCCGATCGGCGCGAACGTGCCGTCGGGTTGGCGCTTCCGCGAGTGGAGCAACCGATCCGGGTGCGTGTGCATCTCCGGGAGCGCGCGGCCCTTGATGCAGCTGTACCCGTGGTAGATCTCGCTGCTCGGGTCGCCGCCCACCTTGACCGGCACGCCGTCGTCGACGTCGACCAGGATCGGGCACGCGCTGTGGCACATGCGGCAGAACGACGGATGGGTCTCGGTCATCGTGCCCCCCGGTCCGCGGCGTGGATGCGGACGTTTGGATAACGTATACACGATGTCGGATGCCCGCAACGACGCCGAGTTCGCGGTGTTGCACCGCCTGCGTCTGCGGGGGTTCGAGGCGGTCGCCGACGAAGGCGACCACGAAGCCCTCGTCACCGCCGGGCTGGTGGTCGTCGAGCGCGGTCGCGTGCGGCTCACCCCCGCGGGCCGGGAGCAACACGCGAGGGAGGCGATGGCGCCGCTCGGGTCGCTGGCCGCGAACGCAGCCGAGACGGCGTACACCCGCTTCCAACCGGCCAACGAGCGGCTCCTGAAGGTGTGCCACGACTGGCAGATCGCGCGCGGGGGCGTCGCCAACGACCACTCCGACCCTGTGTACGACGAGCGCGTCATCGGCCGGCTGCGCGGCGTCCACTCGTCGGCGGAACGGATCCTCGACGACCTCGTCCCCGCGATCGCCCGGTTCGCCGACTACCAGCCCCGACTCGACGCCGCGCTCACCCGGCTCGACGCCGGCGGGCGCGAGTGGTTCGCGTCACCCGCGTGCGACTCGTACCACACCGTCTGGATGCAGTTCCACGAGGACCTGCTGCTCGCAACCGGGCGCTCACGCGCCGACGAGCCACTCCACTAATCAGACGCGCTTGCGTCGAGGTCCGCGACCAGGGGCCGCAACTCGCGGCAGACCAGGTCGACGTGGCGCTCCTCGAGATCCTCGGGCATGCCCGCGATGCTCGCCCAGAAGAACGTCTCCTCGAGCGGGACGCTCGCAACCAGCCCGCGCAGGAAGTCTGCGGCTGCCGCCGGCGTGAGCACCATGAAGAACGCACCCGACTCCCCCATCCCCGAACCCGGTGCGCGCATCTGCTCCGGGTCGACCGGTGGCGGCACCGGGAGGTCGGTGCCCTCGACCATGTAGCGGCCGTACGAATCCCAGGAGTAGGCGAGGTGGGGCGCGATGCGCGGCCATGCGGCCTCGGGATCGTCGGCGAGCACGATGTTCCACGGCTGCGCGTATCGGGCCGCGCTCGCAGGATGACCTCCCTCCTCGAGGCCGGTGAGGTACGGCGCCACGAGCTCGGGGAGCGCGGCGAGCAACCCCATGCCGAGTCGCCCCGCCAACCGCGCGCCACGCGGCCCGAAGAAGCCGCCCCACCACGGCAACGGGTCCTGGACCGGGCCGGGCACGACCCGCCCGCTCGCCCACAGGTCCCGCACCTCCCGGACCCGGGCCTCGACGACCTCGTAGCGGCGCGTGCTGTCGGCGCCGAACGCCTCGAACTCGGGCTCGCGGTAGCCCACCCCCACGCCCAGGTCGAGGCGACCGTCGCTCAGGACGTCGACCAGTGCCGCGGCTTCGGCGAGCTGCGCGGCGCGCTCCAGCGCCGGGAGGAGCACGGCGGTCCCGATGCGCGCCCGCGAGGTGCGCGCCGCGATCGCCGCCGCGAACCCGAGCGGTTGCGACAGGTAGCCGTCCTCGAAGAAGTGGTGCTCGGAGAGCCAGACCGAGTCCACGCCGATGCGGTCTGCCTCCTCGATCAGCTCCAACCAGCGGGAGTAGTGACGCGCCCAGGGGCGTCGCCACTGCGGTGGGTTCCTCATGTCGAGGTAGAGACCGATCCGCATCTGCGCCTCCGGGTGAACGTCGGGTCCGCAGTTTGTATATTGCATCCCGATGCCCGGTGCCGACCACGATGCCTTCCACACCCCGACCTCGGACGACCCGTGGTGGCAGGAGACGGCGTGGTTCACCTTCGTGGTCCCCGAACGGGCCCTGACCTGCTACGTGTACCCCTGGGTGCGCGCCAACCAGGGCATTCTCGGCGGCGGCGTGATGGTGTGGGACGCCCGCAGCCACCATCCGTGGGACGCGCTCCACTGGGACTACCAGTGGACGTTCCCGTACCCGGTGCCCGGTGACCTGCGCGACATCACCTTCCCCACCGGGATCACGATGCGGTGCGTCGAACCGATGCAGCGTTACCACGTCACCTACGAGCATCCGCGCTGCGCCATCGACGTGACGTTCGACGCCATCCTGCCTGCACACGTGCTCGGCGAGGAGGACGACACCTCGGGCACGTTCTCCGGCCACGTCGACCAGCAGGGGCACGTCCGCGGCTGGATCCGCGTCGGCGACGAACGGTTCGACGTCGACTGCTTCGCCATGCGCGACCGCTCGTGGGGGCGGCGGGTACCGACGCCGGGACTGCACATCGGGTACGACCTGTGCGCAGAGGCGCGCTCGGCGTTCGTCGTGTTCTCGCAGCCCGATGCGCCGGGCGGTCCGATCGTCGAGAACTTCGGCTACCTCTGGCGCGACGGCGAACAGGTCCCGTTGCGCTCCGGGCACCGCGTGCTCGAGCGCGACGGCATCTGGCCGACGCGTGTCGTGATCGACGCGCTCGACGCGTCCGGCCGCAAGCTCGAAGCCGTGGGCGAGGTGGTCAACCGCATGGGCTTCCAGAACATGCCGTCGATGATGAACCTCGTCGGCCTCGTGCGCTGGGAGTACGAGGGCAGCGACGGCCGCACCACCCAGGGGTGGGGCGAGTTCGAAGACGTGTGGGACGTCGATCGCTACCGTGACTTCGCCCGCGAGCAGCGGGACTGATCCCGTATAACGTATACGGCGTGGTGGCAGCTCAGACGGACGACCAGTCGTTCGCGCCGGTCAGGCTCGTGGACCGCCGCCGCAGCAGCGGAGACCTCGTTGCCATCCACATCCGCTCGCTCATCTTCAACGGCGAGCTCCGCCAGGGCGACCGCATGCGCCAGGACGACATCGCGCAGCAGCTGGGGGTCAGCCGGATCCCCGTTCGCGAGGCGATCATCGCGCTCGAGCGCGAAGGATGGCTCAGCGTCACCCCCCACCGCGGGGCGTTCGTGCAGGGCCTCGACGAGGACATGCTCCGCGATCATTACGAACTGCAGGGCCTCGTCTACGGCCTCGCGGCGCGCCGGGCGACGGAGCGTGCGACCGACGAAGGACTCGAGCGTCTGCGCGCCGCGCAGCGCTCGCTGGTTGCGGCGACCACACCGGAAGATCTGCACGACGCCAACGACGCGTTTCTCCGGGCGCTGCTCGTGAGCGCCCGGTCGCCGCGACTGGGCTCGGTCATGCGCAACATGGCCACCGTCGTGCCGGGCAATTTCTTCGAGCTGGTCGACGGTAGCGGTGTGGTCCAGCAGCGCGGCACGAAGCGCATCGTCGCTGCGGTGAGCAGCCGCGATCCCGAGCGCGCGGCCGAGGCGTGCACGCGGCTGCTCCGCGAGCAGGGCGACCTGGTGATCGCACTCTTGGCGTCGCGCGGGATGTTCGCAGGCGACTCCGACTAGGTGCCGTGGGCCTGCGGGCGCACGGTGTCGCTGGGCAGGCGCGTGCCCGCCGAGTAGCGCTCCCCCCTCGGGGCCTTGGTCCCGTCGAAGCTGGCGAGCGAGTCGACGCGGATGCGGAACGCGACCCGTCCGACCGAGATCCACTCTTGGAAGTACCGCTCCCGGTCGATGCCCATCCGGGCGAACATCTCGGCCGACTTGCGGAAGAGGATGCGCCTGCTCACGTCGCCGTCGGGATCGTGCACCTCCTCGGCGGTCCCCTCGACCACGACGAATCTGGTGGGGAACGCGGGGTGGCTGCTGACCGCCAACGACACCCGGGCATCTCGCCGGAGACGGGACACGCCGGCGTGGTCGAGGGCGATGGTGACGTGGAACGACTCGCCGTCCCAGTCGAAACCGACCGGCACGACCAGCGGGGCACCGTCACGGCGCAGGCTCGCCAGCATGATGACGTCGGCCTCGGCCAGGAACGCATCGAGCTCGGCGGCCGTCATCGCGAAGGCGCCGTACCGCTCGTCGGCCATGGTCAGGTCACGGCGCCGGAGATCTTCAGCTCCAACAGGCGCTCGTCGTCGAAGCCCAGCTCCCGCAGCAGCTCGTCGGTGTGTTCGGCGAACGTCGGCGCGCGGCGGAGCGCGACCGGCAGCTCGTCGAACTGCACCGGGTTCGTCACCAGCTCGCGCGTGGTGCCGTCGGCATCGACGATCTCCGCGATGAGACCGTTCGCGCGCGCCTGCGGATCCTGCCCGAGCTCCAGGCTGTCCTGCACGGGTGCCCACTGCCCCTCGAGCGACCGGAAGGTCTCGACCCAGTGGGCGTACGGCTTCGAGCCGATCACCTCGTGCACGATCTTCGCCGCCGCCGGCGCGTTCTCGAGCAGCTTCTCGGGGGTGTTCCACCGGTCGTCGTCGATCATGTCCTCCCGTCCGAGGTGGCGGCAGAAGTCGGCCCAGAACTTCGAGACCTGGATCATGGCGAGGTACAGGTACCGGCCGTCCGACGTGCGCACCGGTCCTGCGCCCGGGTTGGTGCGGGCCTCGGGCGGGTTGCCCATCGATCCGCCGGGCCACGCCTCGCCGTTCGCCAGGGAGATGTCGACCGCGAGGGCGTTCGCCCACAACCCGACGCTCAACAACGAGATGTCGAGCACCGACGTCTCACCGGTGCGCGCACGCGCGAGCAGCGCGGCGGCGATCCCGCCGGCGATCGTCATGCCGCCGATCGAGTCGCCGTACGCCGGACCCGGCATGCCCAGCACGCCGTCGTAGTCGGGCGGCTGCACCCCGGCCGCGTGACCTGCCGCGCGCCCAGTAGGCGGTCGCGTCGTAGCCGCCGCGCGTGGCTTCGTCGCCACGGACGCCGAAGGCGCTGCCGCGCACGTACACGATGTCGGGGTTCACCGCGCGCAGGTCGTCGACGTCGATGCGCAATCGCGTTCGCGCGTCGGGCAGGAAGTTGGTGAGGAACACGTCGCTCGTGCGCGCGAGCTCGTAGAGCACCTCCAGCGCCTCGGGCTCCTCGAGCGCGAGGCCGATGCTGCGCTTGCCCCGGTTGGGGTGCTCGATCACCGGATGGAACGCGCCGTCGCGCCATCCGGCGAGGCCGCCCATCCCGCGCTGCGCGTCACCCGTCACCGCGTGCTCGACCTTCACGACGTCGGCGCCCCAGTCGGCGAGGACCGCTCCGGCCGCCGGGGTGAAGGTGAACTGGGCCACCTCCAGGATGCGGACACCCTCCATCGGACGTGTCACCACGGTCAGTCCCCCATCCGCTTGCCGGCCCGAACCCCGCCTTTCATAATGTATACAGATCCGCTGGGGGACGGCTTGGGGGTGGATGGGCGTGGACTACAACCCGTACTCGACGGCGACGCAGCACAACCCGTTCCCGCTCTACCGCTGGTTGCGCGACGAGCAGCCCGTGTACCACAACGAGCAGGTCGGGTTCTGGGCGCTCTCGCGCTACGACGACGTCCTCGCCGCCAGCCTCGAGCCCGACACCTTCGTCTCCGGGCACGGGATGACGATCGAGGGCCTCGATGCGGGCAACGACATCCTCATCAACAAGGACCAGCCACAGCACACCTGGCATCGCCGTCTCGTGTCGAGGGCGTTCACACCGAAGGCAATCGCCGAGCAGGAGACGAACATCCGACGAACGTGCCGCTCGCTCCTCGCCGACGCACCGGAGCGGGGCCGCGTCGACGTGATCGACGACTTCGCGCTGCAGCTCCCGATCATGGTGATCTGCGAGCTCCTCGGCATCCCCGAGGACGCACGCGCCACGATCCACGACCGCTCGTCGCGCATGCTGGCGATGAGCGCCACCGACGGCCCGCCGGTGTTGACCGACGACGTCGTCACCGCGTCGCTGGATCTGGCCGTGCAGATGCTCGAGGTGGTCGAGCACCGGGCCCGACGCCCGGGCGACGACGTCATCACGTTGCTCCTGCACGCCGAGGTGGTCGACGACGACGGCGCGGTCTGGCAGCTCACGCACGAGCAGGTCGCGAGCCGGGTCGTCGAGCTCGTCGTCGCCGGTCACGAGACGACCGCCAAGTTGATCGGCAACCTGGTGGTCGCGCTGGCGTGGTATCCCGAGCAGCGCGCCGAGCTCGTCGCCGACCCGTCGCTGGCGGGCCTCGCCGTCGAGGAGGCGCTCCGCTGGGACGGGCCGTCGCACTACCAGGGGCGGTGGGTGGAGCGCGACGTCGAGGTCCACGGCGTCACCATCCCGGCCGATTCCCGGGTCGTGCTCCTCACCGGCGCTGCGGGCCACGACGACCGCGAGTTCGACGAGCCGGAGCTCTTCGACCTCCATCGTGAGATCGGGCGCAACCTCGCACTCGGGTGGGGGATCCACCTGTGCCTCGGCCAGGCGCTGGCCCGACTCGAGACGCGGATCGCGATCCAGGAGCTGCTCGCGGTGGCGCCCGACTACTGGCTGCTCGACGACGGCGTCGCGCGCGCGCCGAGCGGGCAGGTCCGCGGTCACGACCACCTCCCCATCGGCGTCGCCATCGGCATCGGAGCCTGAGCGCCAGTGGGACTCGCCGAGCGCGGGCGGATCATCATCGAGGTCGGACTGAACGAGTTCACGACCAAGGCGCAGAATCCCAACGTCCCGTACGGCGCCGACGAGGTCGCAGCCGACGCGCTGGCGTGCGCGGCTGCAGGCGCCGCGGTGGTGCACTTCCACGCGCGCGACGATCACGGCGAGCAGGACTGGTCGGGCACCGAGCGGTACGCGCGAGCGCTGGAGCTCATCGCCGCGGACTCCGACGTGGTCGCCTATCCGAGCTACTTCGGCGACCACTCGCACGTCTGGCAGCTGGCCGACACCGTGCGCGGAGGCGCCGGATCGCTCCTGGCCTCCTACGACGTGCCCCAGGAGGTCGTCGGACCGCGCCTGTGGAACGAAGTCGCGGCCCGCTTCGACGACCCTCCCTTCGACACCGTCGGCGGTGCTCCCCCACCGGATCCGCTGGTCGAGATGCGGGCTCGTGGGGTGCAGCCCACGGTCAACGTGTTCGATGTCGGCGAGGCCCGTTGGCTCGCGCTCGCAGTCCGCGCCGGCATGTTCCCGCAGCCGCTGTACGTGAAGCTCTTCCTCTGCGAGCAGCTGGTGACCGGGCCGTTCCCGGATGCCCACGGGGTCGAGGCCTACGCGTCACAGCTGGCACCCGAGCTGGATCTCGAGTGCACGATCGTCCCCTACACGATGATGCACGCGGAACGGGCCGAGACCGTGCTGCGTGCCGCGCTGGCGCGCGGGTTCCACGTGCGGGTCGGCATCGGCGACAGCCCGTACGCCTACCCCCACGCCAGCAACGCCGAGCTCGTCGTCCCGCGGCGGAGCTCGTCCGTGAGTGCGGGTTCGAGCCGGCGACGCCGTCACAGGTGCGCGATCGCCTCGGGCTGGCTCAGTAGTTCTCCCACACCGGCTGCATCAGGTTGCCCCGGAACTCGGGCTTGCGCTTCTCCTTGAACGCAGCGACACCTTCTTCGATGTCGTGGTTGGCGATGGTGCGGTTGGCCAGCGTCGCGTACTCCTGCGCGAGCACGTGTTCACGGTACGAACGGTCGAGCCCGTCGATCACGAGGCGCTTGGAGAAGCGCAACCCGACCGGAGGCGCGCCGAGCAACGCGTCGACGAACGCTCCGACCCGGTCCTCGTACTCGACGTTCGGGTACCGGTAGCTGATCAGGCCGATGCGTTCGGCTTCGGTGGCGTCGATGGGCGTGCCGATGGCGATCAGCTCGATCGCCTTCGCGACGCCCACCACGCGCGGCAGCAGCCAGGCGACCGCGTCGTTGGCGGTCAGCCCGATGCGGCTGAAGCTGGTGGCGAAGCGAGCATCGTCGGATCCCAACCGGATGTCGCAGCAGAGTGCGAGCCCGAGGCCGCCGCCGGCCGCGACGCCGTTGATCGCACCGACCAACGGCTTGCTCAGCTCGAGGAGCGACAGGAACAGGTTGCTGCCCATCGAGACGGGCGGGATCTGACCGCCGGTGGCCGAGAGGTCGACGCCGCTGAGGTCGGCGCCGGCGCAGAACGAATCGCCGGTACCGGTGAGCACGACGACGCGCACGTCGTCGTCGGCCTCCGCCTCGGTGCAGAGCTTGGACACGTGGTTGATCTGGTCGGGCGTCATCGCGTTGCGGTGCTCGGGCCGGTTGAACCGGATGCGCAACAGGTGATCGCTCACGGTCACCTCGATGCCGTCGATCGACTCGAAGGACACGGACTACCTCCTGTTCGGGGAACGGTCGAGGAGCTGCACGGCCTGGCGCGTGAGCTCGGCGATCACGGGGACCAGTGCTTCCTGGTCGGGATCGGGATGCTCGCGCCGGCGATTGTGCTTGTTGATCACGGCCGCGATCGCGGCCATCTTGAAGCGGGCGTGCGCATCGAACCACGCCAGGTCCGTCACCGGGTGACCGACCTCGCGCTCGTAGGCGACCAGCAGCTCGGCCCGTGTCGCCATGCCCGGGGGCGTGGGGCGGATGGCCGACGGTTGCTCGTCGGCGTCGAGGTACGAGAGGAACCAGCTCAGGTCGATGCGCGGGTCCTCGCGGCTCCAGAGCTCCCAGTCGATGACGGCCGCGATCTCGTCGCCCTGCGCGAGCAGGTTCCCCAGGCGGTACTCGCCGTGCACGACCGTCGACGGCACCGGATCGGGGATCCCGACCCGCAGCGCGTCAGCGGCGGCCCGAAACCCGGTGCGCAGGTCGTCGGGCACGGTGTCGAACATGCGGACCCACCGTTCGACCTCTTCCAGCAGGTCGATCTCGGGTTCGTCGCCGAGGCCGAGCTCCTCCGGTGAGACCGAGTGCAGGCCACCGAGCGCACGGGCGGCAGCCAACAGCCGGGCGTGGATGGTGGCGGACGGAGGCAGCTCCTCGCACGCGTCGAGGAGCGGCTCGAACGACTCACCCTCCACGAACTCCATCGCGTAGAGCGGCGGGACGTCGGGCGGGTCGCCGCGATCCGTGAAGCACACCGGGGCAACGGGCGCCCGGCCGGTGCCGACGATCGCATCCTGCACGCGGGCCTGGCGGAGCACGTCGCGGTTACGCGTCGGCGGGATCCCCGGCGGCGCCATCTTCACCACGATCGGCTCCACGATGATCCGGGCGCCCGCCTCGAGGTCGACGCGGTACGTGAGGCTCGACTTGCCGCCCACGAGCGGCCGCACGTGGGCGACGCGCGTTTCGGGACGCCAGGCCGCAACCAGGTCCGGCAGCCGGGCCCGGAGCCCGCCCGGATCGTCGTCAGCCACCGAGTGTCCTCCCCGTCGTCGGCCGCCGGCTCACGACACCCTCCGGCAGTTTGGATACATTATGAACTCCGCGGACGAGGGCCGCACGGGGGGCGTTGGGAGCGGCGGTGGGAGCAGCGGTGGCGCACCCCGAGATCGACCTGACGATGGACGACATCCCCGACCTGCACGGGATCCTGGCGTCGATGCGCGCCGAGGGACCGGTCGCCGAGGTGCGGAGCAACGGAGAGCCGGCCTGGATCATCCTCACGTACGAGGCACTGCGTGACGCCCTCCGCGACGAGGACACCTTCCCGTCGGAGGCGTCGTACAGCCGCACCACGGACCCCGCGACGGGTCGCACCCTGAACTCGATGCAGGGCGCGGAGCACACGCGCAATCGCGGGGTCGTGTCGCCTCGGTTCCGGCGCCAGCGGATGCAGCAGTTCGGGCGTGACCTCGTCGAACCCGTGTGCCGCGAGCTCGTCGACGGTCTCGCCGGGCGACCTGAGGTCGACCTGCGGGAGGAGCTCACCCACCGGCTGCCCATGGAGGTGATCACGCGCCTCCTGGGCCTGCCGGCGGAGGACACGGAGGCACTGGAGCGCTGGTCGAACGCGCTCTTCACCTATCCCTTCGACCCCGCCGGCGCGCTCGCGGCCAAGGCCGAGTTCACCGAGTTCCTCGAGCGGGTCATGGCGCAGCGGCGCGCCTCGCCCAGCGACGACCTCGTGAGCATGCTCGTGCACGCCGATGCCGACGGACGCGCGCTCAGCGACGAAGAGATCCTGTCGTTCCTCCGACTGTTGTTCCCCGCGGGCACGCACAACACCACGAACGGCATCGGCAACCTCTTCTTCGCCTTGCTCGAGGAGCCCGAGCGCCTCGCGCGCGTGCGCGCCGACCCCGACCTCCGGCAGTGGGCGATCGAGGAGGCCCTGCGGTGGGAACCGCCCGTGGGCAACATCCCCCGCCGGGTCAACGCCACGGGGGCCCGGTTCCGCGGGGTCGACCTTCCCCCCGATGCCGCGGTGCTCTACTCGTTCGCCGCCGCCGGCCGTGACCCCGCGATGTTCGCCGAGCCCAACCACTTCGACCTCGACCGCCGCCCGCAGGAGATGCTCTCCTTCGGCCTCGGTGAGCACTTCTGCCTCGGCGCGTGGCTGGCCCGGCTGGAGATGCGCGTCGCCCTCGACGTGGTGCTCGCACGCGCTTCCCGCCTCGAGCTCGCCGACGTCGATGCCGCGCGCCCGCGCGGCGGGCTGCTCCGCGGGCCGGCAACCCTTCCCGTGTCCGTCGAGTGGTGAGAGCGAGCACACGCATGGAACTTCCCGTCCCCGCACACGTCCGCCCGATCCGCGACCGGTTCTACGAGTTCGTCCAGGAGCGCATCATCCCGCGCGAGCAGGAGATGTACTCGTGGTGGGTCGACGGTGATCCCGGCGCCGCGTTGATGGCCGAGCTGCGCGCGCAGGCGAAGGCGGAGGGGCTCTGGGCCATCGGCCACCCGAAGGAGGTCGGCGGTGGCGGCATGCCGTTCCTCGACTACGTGTACATCAACGAGGTCATCGGCCATTCCGAACCTGCGGTGTGGGTGTTCGGCACCGGCACCCTGCAGGACTCGCTGATGCTGCACGAGTTCGCATCACCCGAATGGCGCGACCGGTACCTCGGGCCGCTCGTCGACGGCGACATCATCCAGAGCTTCGGCATGACCGAACCGGGGGTCGCGTCGTCGGATGCGACCCAGCTCCAGACCACCGCGGTGCTCGACGGCGACGAGTGGGTGATCAACGGTCGGAAGTGGTTCACCAGCCTCGCCCACTACGCGAAGTACACCACGGTGATCGCGCGCACGGAGGATGACGCGGCGCGCCCGCACCTGGCGTTCTCGGCGATCATCGTGCCGACCGACACGCCTGGCTACAACATCGTTCGAGCGGTGCCGGTGTTCGGCGAGCTCGAGGGCGACCACTGCGAGGTCGAGTACGACAACGTCCGCGTGCCTCGCGACAACCTGCTCGGCGCGCGGGGCCAGGGCTTCCTGCTCGGGCAGAAGCGGCTCGGTCCGGGGCGTGTGTTCCACGCCATGCGCTTCCTCGGTCGCGCCGAGCGTGCGTACGACTACCTGTGCGATCGCGCCGTCCGCCGGGTCGCGTTCGGTGGACCGCTGGCCGACAAGCAGCTCATCCAGCAGATGGTCTTCGAGACCGCCGCCGAGATCCGTTCGTGCCGTCACATCGCGCTCGACGCCGCCGAGCAGATGGACCGCGGCGATCCGGCGCGCGTCGAGATCGGGATGATCAAGGTGCTCACCGCACGCATGTTCCACAACGCGGTCGACCGCGCGATACAGGTGCACGGCGGACTCGGGGTCACCGGCGACCTGCCCCTCGAGCGCTACTACAGGGAGGCCCGGCTCGGCCGCATCTGGGACGGCCCCGACGAGACGCACATCGCCACCGTGTCGCGGCTGCTCCTCAAGCCGTACCGCGACGCGGCCTCCGCCGGTTAACCGGGGACCGACGCCATGGTCTCGAGCATCTCCCGCATCGCACTGCTCACCAACTCGAGCAACCCCACCCCGGGCACCTGGTGGTACGAGAAGACGGCCATGGCGCCGTCGTCGTCGACACCGTGGGCGACGATCGGCCAGCCGTGCGCTGCGAGGCGCGCCGCGTCGGACTCGAGGTCGGCCGACCAGCAGCCGGTGTGGTGCACACCAGTTCCGCCGTTCACGGTCCAACACGTACCGGGCAGGAGCTTGACCAGCTCCAGCCGCAGGTCGCTGGAGTAGGCGAGCTCGATCTCGTGGGTCACCACGGCGCCGTTCGCCGGCGTGCGCACCGTCAACGGACCCGCGAACACCGATCCCCACGGCACGCCGGTGGCCGCCTCCCAGATCGGGATGGCCGTCGCGACGTCCTCGACGACGATGCCGGTGTGATACGGCTCGATCACTGCACCAGGGGTGTGCAGTGGATCAGTGGGATCAGCCGGTCCGCCCGGGTCTGGTAGTCGGCGAAACCGGGATACATCTCGCACGCCACTTCCCAGAGTCGTTGCCGCTCCTCCCCCTGCGGCACCTCCTCGGCGCGATAGTCGCCGTGGTGACCGCCGCGGAGCGTGAGCTTCACCTCCGGGTTCGCCTTCAGGTTGTAGTACCAGGAGGGGTTGTGCTCGTGCGCGGCATTCGACGCGATGATCACGATGGAATCGCCGTCGCGTGCGTAGCCGAGCGGGGTGTGACGCGGTGTGCCGCTCTTCGCGCCGGTCGTGGTCAGCAACGCGAGACCACCGGTGCCACCGGTGTCGCCAGGGCTCAACGACCGCTTGCCCTTGGTCTTGACCATGAGCACGCGATCGATCGGTGGGACCACGCGCCCGTAGATCCATGACCCGGTTCGGGTCATCGTGATCTTCTGGACGAGGCCCAGGAAGAAGGTCGGGGACGCACTCGGCACCTTCGCGCTGTCGTCGCCAGTGCTCATGGCGCGAAATGTAGACCTACACGAGACCCGACGCTCGTCCTTCCCAGTACGGGGCGCGGAGTGCGTGCTTCTGCACCTTGCCCGTGGGAAGCCGTGGGAGCACGGGCACGAAGTCGATCGAGCGGGGAACCTTCACGCGCGCCAGGTGCTCGCGGCAGTGGTCGAGCAACAGTTCGGCGCTCGCCGGTGACGGCTCGACGCCTTCGGCCAGCTCGACCACGGCCTTCACCTCCTCGCCGAGATCGTCGTTCGGCACGCCGATGACGGCGACGTCGGCGACCAAGGGGTGCACCACGAGCACGTCTTCGATCTCGCGGGGGTAGATGTTGACGCCCCCGGCGATGATCGTGAACGCCTGGCGATCGGTGAGGTACAGGTAGCCGTCGTCGTCGAGGTGCCCGACGTCGCCCAGCGTCGACCACCCGCGCGCGTCGTGCGCATCACGCGTCTTCTCGGCGTCCTGGTGGTACTCGAACGTGAAGCCGTCCGAGAACCACACCGTGCCCGTCTCGCCCGGTCCGAGCTCGCGACCGCATTCGTCGACGACGTGCGCGACACCGAGCACCGACCGACCCACCGAGCCGGGCCGCTGCGCCCACTCCTCGGGGGCGATGAGGGTCATGCCGTTGCCCTCGGTGCCGGCGTAGAACTCGTAGAGGATCGGCCCCCACCAGTCGAGCATCGCCTGCTTCACCGGCACCGGGCACGGCGCCGAACCGTGCACACCGAACCGAAGGCTCGACAGGTCGTACCGCGCACGCACGTCGGCCGGCAGCTTCAGCATGCGGCTGAACATGGTCGGTACCCACTGGGCATGGGTCACGGCGTGCCGTTCGATCAACCGCAGCGCCTGCTCCGCGTCGAAGCGCTCCATCACCACGACCGTGCCACCCGCGCGATGGGCGGCCAACGCGCCGTAGAGCGGGCCGGCGTGGTACAGCGGACCGGTGGCGAGCCACACGGTGTCCGTGTCGAACCCGTACAGGTCGCGGTACGTCGGGAAGTAGCCCGGCACGTCCCAAGCCGGCCCGAGGGTCAGCGGTTTGCGCACTCCCTTCGGGCGACCCGTCGTCCCCGACGAGTAGAACATCTCGCTCCCGGCGACCTCCGGCAGGAGCGGTGTCGCCGGGCAGCCGTCGACCGCGCCTTCGTATTGGTCGAACCCCTCCAGGTCGCCGTCGACACCCAGCCGCACCCGGAGGCGCGGGTTGCGATCACCGATGCCGGCCGCGACCTCGAGCGCAGACGACGCGACCAGTGCGACCGCGCCGCAGTCGTCGACGACGTAGTCGAGCTCGGCCGCGGTGAGCAGAGAGCTGATGGGCGTGTAGAAGAGTCCGGACCTCTGCGCGGCCCACACCACCTCGAGGAAGCGCGCTTCGTTGCAGAGGAAGATCGCCAGCTGGTCGCCCGGCTGCAGTCCGGCGCGCCGGAGGTGCTGGGCGAGCCGGTTGGACCGCGCGTCGAGCTCGGCGTAGGTGATGGTCGCCCCGGTCGCACCCATGATCAGCGCCGGCTTCCCGCCGTCGCGCGCCGCGTGCGTCGGGAGCGCGTACGGCGCCTCGCCGAGCGCTTCAGGCACGGGCGCCGACCGTTTCGGCGTAGCTCTCCAGTGCCGGGATGGCGTCGCGGCCACGGTCCCACGGGATGAGCACCACGCGGTCGACGCCGGCCGCCTCCAGGCGGTCCAGATCCTCCGCGGTGGGACGAGGGAACAGCACGGTCACGTCGATCGGCGACCCGGGTGCGAGCTCCTCGCGCAGCGTCCGCAGCTTGGCGACGCGCGCTTCGACCTCCCCGACGTCGGCGGTGACCCCACCTGACATCCAGCCGTCGGCGATGCGCGCAGCGCGGTGCAGCGCCGCGTCGGAGTCACCCCCGAGCAGGATCGGCGGGTGCGGCTCGCGGGCGGGACGCGGTGCGAAGTGCACCGCATCGAACTGGAAGTGGCGACCGTCGTAGGACACCGGTGGCGCAGTCCACAGCGCGCGCAGGATGTCGATGCACTCCTCGAGCCGGGAGAAGCGCTGCCGAGGGTCGAGCCCCATCGCCGTGAACTCCTCGGCCAGCCACCCGGCGCCGACACCGAGCAGCACCCGCCCCTCCGACAGCACGTCGAGGGAGGTCACGGCGCGCGCAGTGACGAACGGGTGCCGCAACGCGAGCACGTAGACGGCGGTGCCGAGCCGGATGGTCGAGGTGGCCGCCGCGATCGACGTCAGGAGGACCCACGGGTCGTGCAGTGGCGTCTCGAGCGGGAACGGGAAGGTTCCGTCGGGGCTGTACGGGTACGGGCTCTCGACCCGCGCCGGGAAGATCACGTGGTCGGGCACGAACACCGAGCCGTACCCGGCGGCCTCGGCGCGTGCCGCCACCTCCGGCATGGCCTGGGGTCGGATCATGACCAGGTTGAGGCCGAGTTCCATCGTCGCGCTCCCCCTTCGGACGAATCACATAATGTATCCACATGCCGCCGACGGGGCTCCCGGCCGAGGACACCATCGCCCTCCACGAGCTGGTGTACCGCTACGCGCACCTCGTCGACGACGCCCGCTACGACGAGCTCCGTGAGATCTTCACCGCCGACGTCGTGCTCGACACGAGTGCGTTCGGGAACCCACCCCTGCGCGGCATCGATCCTCTGATCGCGTCGTACGACGGTGCCCGTCACCCGGTGGCGCACCACGTCGGAACGCCCATCGTCAGCGTCGATGCCGACGGCACGGTGCGCATCCGCAGCAAGGTGCTCTCGCTCCTGGGAGGCGGCCTCTGCGGCAGCGGCACCTACGACGACGTCGCCGTCCGCACGCCCGACGGCTGGCGCATCGCCGCGCGCACCATCGGGCTCCGGCGCGAGCGCGACCTCGCCCGTCCGCCGCCTCGGCCGGCCGCCTGAAGCCGGAAGGGCCCGGGGAGCGATGAGGGATCGGGCGTGCCCCCGCCGCTTTGGATAACGTATACGACCGATGACCGAGACCATGACCGGTGGGCGAGCGTTCGCCCGACAGCTCGCCCGTGAAGGAGTCCGGCACATCTTCGGGCTCCCGGGCGACCAGACCATGCACGCCCTCGACGGCCTCTACGACGAGCCGTCGATCCAGTTCATCACCACCCGCCACGAGCAGGGCACGACCTACCTGGCCGACGGGTATGCGCGCGGTGGCGGTCTGCCGGGCGTGGCCTTCGTCGTGCCGGGGGTCGGGATCTACAACGCCGGCGCCGGCTTGGCGACCGCATTCGCGGCCTCCTCCCCCGTCGTGCTGATCGCCGGTCAGGTGAACCGCGACGGGATCGGCAAGCACCTCGGCCTCTTGCACGAGATCGACGACCAACTCGACCTCGTGCGCCCGGTGACGACGTGGCAGCGCCGGGCCCTGTCCGCGGCCGAGATCCCGGACACGGTGCACGAGGCGTTCGTTCGTGTGCAACGCGGCCGTCGGCAACCGGTGGAGATCGAGATGCCGCCGGAGGCGTTCTCCGAGCAGGCCGACATCACGCTGTGCGACCCTGCCGAGAGCGTCCGCGAGCCGGCGGACGCGGAGGAGATCGAGCGTGCCGCCGACCTGCTCGCGGCCGCGTCGCGGCCGGTGATCTGGGCCGGCGGCGGCGTCGTGCTGGGCGACGCGACCCCGCAGCTCACCGAGCTCGCCGAGCTCCTGCAGGCCGCGGTGGTGACGACGCGACAGGGCAAGGGCGCGATCGACGCCCGTCACCCGCTCTACGCGGGCACCGTGTGGGTGAACAAGCGCATGCAACCGCTGCTGGACGACGCCGACGTCGTGCTCGCAGTGGGCACGCACCTCATCGGCAACGGGCTGCCCGCAGGCACGCCCGTCGTGCACCTCGATGTCGACCGGAGCGAGATCGGCATCCACCGACCCGATGCGGTGCCGGTCGTCGGCGACGCGGCACCCACCCTCGACGCGCTCCTCGTCGAGCTGCGCAAGCGACGGGATCCCGCACCCAGCCGCACCGAAGAGATCACCGCCTACCGCGCCGGGGTCGACGCGTCCCTGCGCGCCGTCGGACCTCAGGGGGCGCTGGTCGATCAGCTGCGCGCTGCGATCCCCGACGACGGGGTCCTCGTGCCGTGCACCACCACGATCGGCTACATGAGCCACATGCTCTACCCGGCGTACGGGCCCCGCACCTACCTGTCGACGTCGTACATGGGCACCCTGGGCTGGGGCTTCCCCGCCGCGCTGGGCGTCAAGGTGGCGCGGCCCGACGTGCCGGTCGTGTGCGCCACCGGCGACGGCGGGTTCCTGTTCGCCGCCACCGAGCTCGCCACCGCCGTGCAGTACGGCATCAACACGATCACCGTGATCTACAACGACAACGCGTACGGCAACTCGAACCGCGATCAGCGGGAACGCTTCCACGGACGCGAGATCGGGACCGAGCTCCGGAACCCCGACTTCGTCAAGTTCGCCGATTCGTTCGGGGCCGATGCGGTGCGTCTCACCAAGGGCGACGACATCGGTCCCGCCATGCGCGACGCGATCGGCAACACCCGCCCGTCGGTGATCGAGGTGCCGATGGACCGTCTGCCGTCGCCGTTCTAGGTTCAGGAGGTGGCCATGCACGTTGCCCGCCAGGCCGGCGCCCTCGGGGCGATCGTCACGGACGTCGACCTCGCCGACGTCGACGAGGTGACCTTCAAGGAGCTGCACGACAGCCTGCTCGAGCACCTCGTGATCTGCGTGCGCGGGCAGGGGCACATCACCCCGGACGACCAGGTCGCCTTCTCGTCCCGGTGGGGTCTGATCGAACCGCACCCGTACGTGCCGCCGATCGAGGGGCACCCCGAGATCATGCGCGTGTACGACCCCAACCCGATCACCGTCACGTGGCACGCCGACTTCACGTACGCGAAGCAGCCGCCGGCCATCAGTCTGTTGCTCGCCCGCGTGGTCCCCTCGTACGGCGGTGACACGATGTTCTCGAACGGCTACCTCGCCTACGAACGGCTGTCCGACGGTCTCCGCGACACTCTCGACGGGATGCGGGCCGTGCACCACGCGACGCAGCTCGCCATCGACAGCGGGATGCCCGAGGACGAGATCGTCAACTCGCACCCGGTCGTCTGCACCCATCCGGAGACCGGCCGCCGGGCACTCTTCGTGAACGACAACTACACGAAGCACTTCGACGGTTGGTCGGTCGAAGACAGCCAGCCGCTCCTCGACCACCTCTACGCCCAGTTCGCCAAGCCCGAGTACACCTGGCGTCATCACTGGGAGGTCGGCGACCTCCTCATCTGGGACAACCGCTGCGTGCAGCACTCGGTGGTGGGCGACACCGACGGCCAGGAGCGGTCGCTGCACCGCACGACGATCGCAGGAGGAACTCCCCGATGACCGACATCCCGTGGATCGTGAGCCTCGACGATCACGTCGTCGAACCCCCCGACGTGTGGACCAAGCGCCTGCCCGCGAAGTACCGCGACGTGGGGCCTCACGTGGTGATGGCACCGGCCGGCACGCCGATCCTCGACGGGGGCGGCTACCGCGAGGCGCCGGGGACCGACGGTCCCGACGTGGCGTGGTGGTTCTACGAGGACCAGCAGTACTCCGTGAAGCGTCTCATCGCCGCGGCGGGCTACCCCGCCGAGGAGATCGGCTTCGACGGCATCACCTTCGACCAGATGCGGCCCGGGTGCTGGCAACCGAAGGCGCGGCTCGACGACATGACGATGAACCACGTCGAAGCGTCGCTCGCCTTCCCGAACTACCCGAGGTTCTGCGGCCAGATCTTCCTCAAGGCGAAGGACAAGGATCTGGCGCGCCTGTGCGTCGAGGCGTACAACGACTGGCAGGTCGAGGAATGGTGCGCCGGCAGCAACGGCCGCTTGATCCCCCTGTGCCTGGTTCCGCTGTGGGACCCCGAGCTCGCGGCCGCCGAGGTGCGGCGCAACGCGGCAAGGGGGGTCAAGGCGGTGGCGTTCTCGGAGCTCCCGGCGTGGCTCGGGCTCGAGAGCATCCACTCCGGTTACTGGGACCCGTTCTTCGCCGCGTGCTCGGAGACGAACACCGTGGTCGCGATGCACATCGGCTCCGGCACCAAGACGATCACCTCGTCGGAGGACGCCCCGGACGCGGTGCAAGCCGTGAACATGTTCGCCAACAGCGCGCTGTCGCTGATCGACTTCCTCTTCTCGGGTGTGCTCGTGCGCTTCCCCGAGCTCAAGCTGCTGTACGCCGAGGCGCAGATCGGCTGGATCCCCTACGTGCTGGAACGGGTCGACGACGTCTGGGAGGTGCACCGCGGTTGGAGCGACAGCCAGCGCAACGTGAGCGACCCTCCCTCGCGGTACTACTACCGGCAGGTCGTGAGCTGCTTCTTCAAGGACGGCGTCGGGGTGGAGAACCTCGACCGCGTCGGACGCGAGAACATCGCGTTCGAGACCGACTACCCGCACCAGGACAGCACGTGGCCGAACACGCACCAGGTCGCCAAGGAGCTCTTCGGTCAGCTGGACGCCGCCACGGTGCACAAGATCGTGCGTGGCAACGCGATCAGGTTCCTCGGGCTCGATCAGCTGGGTGACGGCAGCGGTCCGCGTCCCGTGTGACCACGACCGATCCTGCGGCCACGACCGTCATCGGCGAGCGGGCCCTCCGCACGCACCTCGAGCGCATGCTCGAAGTGCTCGGTGCGCCCGCTGCGGACGCCGCGGTGGTGGCCGACAACCTCGTCGAAGCCGACCTGCGTGGCGTCGACTCGCACGGTTCGCACCTCATGGCGCTCTACTTCGGGCGCGTCCGTGGGGGTCACCTCCGTCCGGTCACCCAGGTGCGCACGCTCCGCGACGACGGATCGACGGTCCGGCTCGATGCCGGGCTCGGCTTCGGTCAGATCGGTGGTGTGACCGCGGTCGACCTCGCGGTCGAACGTGCGCAGCAGTACGGGGTGGCGACGGTGTCCATCCGCGAGCTCACGCACCTCGGCGCGCTCGCCTACTACACCATGCGCGCATCCGGCGCGGGCTGCTTCGCGATGGCGTTCCAGAACGGCGCCATGATCGTGCCGCCCTTCGGCGGGACGACCGGGTTGTTCTCGACCAACCCGTTCTCCTACGCCGTCCCGGCCGGTGACCATCCCGATGTCGTCTACGACATCGCAACGACTGCTGCGGCCGGGAACAAGATCCTGCTCGCGCGCAAGCGGGGCGACGAGTCCATCCCGCAGGGCTGGGCCAACGACGAACACGGCCACCCCACCACGGATCCTCAGCAGGCGGCGATCTCGCAGTTGCAGTGGTTCGGCGGGCACAAGGGGTTCGGCATCGGGTTCCTGGTGGAGATCATGGCGGGCCTGCTCGCCGACAGCAGCTTCGGCCGCACGGAGAACAGCGAGTCCGAGCTCACGGGCTGGGACCGCATCGCCAAGGGCGCCAGCTTCGTGGTGCTCGACGTCACGCGCTTCCTGCCCCTCGACACCTTCCGCGCCCATGTCGACCGCCTGATCGACGACGTGCACGCCTCCGAGCTCGCGCCCGGCTACGAGCGCGTCGCCGTACCCGGCGAGCTCGAAGCGGAACGTCGCGCGCACCGGCTCGCGCGAGGGCATCCCGCTCCCGAACGCGCTGGTGGACGAGCTCGACACCATGGCCGGAGAGCTCGGCTGCCCACCGTTGTCCCGTTGACCGCCGCCCGCGAGGAGTAGAAGCACCACCATGACCGACCGCTATGGACTCTCGACCATCAGCACGGAGCTGCACGACGACGGCGTGCTGGTCGCGACGCTGAACCGGCCCGAGCACCGCAACTCGCTGAACCCGCAGATGCACCTGGAGCTGAAGTTGCTCTACGAGCGCATCGTCGCCGACGAGGAGCTGAGCGCGGTCGTGCTCACCGGCGCCGGCAAGTACTTCTGCGTGGGCGCCGACTTCAACGACATGAAGGCCAACGAGTCATACCCCGACGGCCACCCGGGCCTGCTGATCGAGTCGGTGGCGATGGCCCGCAACATCCTGGCCGTGCGCGTGCCGATGATCGCGGCCATCAACGGCGACGCCATCGGCATCGGCGCCACGATCTCGTTGTTCTGCGACATCGTCTACATGTCGGAAGACGCCCGCATCGCCGACCCGCACGTGCGCGGCGCGATCGTGTCCGGCGACGGCGGCGCGGTGCTCTGGCCACTCCTCATGGGCCCCAACCGGGCCAAGGAGTACCTGATGACGGGCGATCTGGTGAGCGCGCCCGACGCCGACCGGCTCGGTCTGGTGAACCACGTCGTGCCGCGCGAGCAGGTGCTCGACGAGGCGATGGCCATGGCCCGCCGGCTCGCGTCCGGCCCCGCGGTCGCGATCCGCTTCAACAAGCGGCTCGTGAACAAGGAGCTGGAGATGCGGGTCGTGCAGCTCTACGACCTGTCGGTCGCGTTCGAGGCCATCACCTTCGAGACCGCCGACCACCGCGAGGCGGTCGACTCGTTCCTCGAGAAGCGCCCGGCCACGTTCCGCTCGGGCAAGCCCGGAGGCTCCTGAGCGAAACGGGCGCCGATCGCTCGCAGGGCACTAGTTGCCCTTGATCAGGTCGGCCTTGATGATCACCGCGTTGCGCTTGTTGCAGTCGAAGGTGCCCTTCTTCTTCGGCGCCAGGCGCACGAACTGACCCTTCTGCAGCTGCGTGATCATCGAACAGGGGGTGGGCACCTTGTTCTTGATGTCGACGGTGCCGATCATGCCGCCGGCGTCGAAGCTCGTGAGGTTGTCGACTCCGGTGGTGAGCAGCGCCTTGCGGGTGAGCCCGTTGACGCCGTCCTTCTTGACGATCGCCTCGACCGCCTGCTTGAAGGCGAGGGTGGCGGTCCAGCCGTACACCGAGAACCCGTTGGCGTTGGCCTTGCCGACGTACTTCATGAACGCGGCCAGCGTCGGGTTGGTCGACGTCTCCTCGAACGGCAGGAACGTGAGCGGCACGTACTCGCCGTTCATGACGCTCGCCTGCTGCTTCACCGTCTTGTCGTAGCAGGCGATGGTGCAGGTCCACACGATGTTCGGGTCGGTGAGGCCCTGCAGCGCCGCCTCGCTGCGCAGGAGGATGGCGCTGTTCGCCGCCGACGAGTTGTAGGAGTAGTTCGAGCCGTCGGCCTTCATCTTGTTGACGATGGGCGTGTACGCGCTCTGCGGGTCACGGCCGCCGACGGTGACCTCCTGGTCGGCCTTGATGCCGGCCTGCTTCACGGTGTCGATGAGCACGGTGCCGCCACGGTTGGCGTCGGCGGTGTCACCCGACACGATCATCGCCCCGTGCAGGTCGTTCTTGTGCGTCTTGAGGAGGTACTTCGAGTCGAACTGGTTGCCGTGGTAGCTCTGCGGGTTCTGGTCCTTGGTCGCGCAGTCGAGCGCGGGCGGGCTCACGGGGAACGCCACCGGCGAGCACGACTCGACGACGCCGGTGGTGACGCTGGCGAGGTCGGGCAGACCGGTGGTGGCGCCGGCCTGGTCCTTGCAGTTGTTGGCGTCGTCCATGTTGGAGAGGAACAGGGCGAAGGTGCCGACCATCGCGTAGTCGTTCGAGCACGCGCTGATCACGCCGTTGCGGGCGTCGTTGGGCGTGAGCTTGGAGTCGAGGAAGTCGACCACGAGCCGGCGGCCGGCGACCCCGCCGCCGCCCGCCTTGCTGTTGAGGTACTTCGCCGCGGCCATCACGCCGTCACGGGCGCCCTTGAACAGGCCCGGCGCGAACGGGTTGTCGACATCGGCGATGACCGCGATGTGGATCTCCTTGGCGGTCACGCCGATCTCGGTGGCCTTCGGCGTGTCGGTCGACGACTGCGCGGCAGCCGGCAGGACCCCGAGCGTCACCATCGCGGCGACACAGGCACCGACGACCAGGACCCGACTCTTGCGGAACATCCGTGGCTCCCCCTTCGCCTGGCGACTTCACGAGGCAACGTGGCGCCAGGGCGGCACACTGTATACACAAGGTTCGACGTTCAACCATCACGTCCGGTCCGCACGGCTGGCCCGGAGCGCGTGCCGCGGCACCATGATCCGCCGGTGACCAGATCATTCCAGGACCGCTTCGACGCCCTCGGGATCGTGCTCCCGGGCCCGTACCCGCCCCACGATCCGCTCGACGCAGTGGTGATCCACGGCGGCCGGGCCCGCACCTCGGGCCAGCTCCCCCGGGACCACGACGGCGCGCTCGTCCACCCCGGCGTGCTCGGCGGGCTCGGGAGGCGGCTCGACGGTCGAGCAGGGCGCCGAGGCGGCCCGCTGGTGCGCGCTCAACGCCCTCTCGGTGCTGCAGGCCGAGCTGGGTGACCTCGACCGGATCGAGCGGGTGCTCACCGTCCTCGCCTTCGTCGCCTCGGCCCCGGGCTTCGCGCAGCAGCCCGCGGTGGTCGACGGCGCCAGCCGACTGCTGCACGACGTGTTCGGCGACGCCGGCCGGCACTCCCGCTCGGCCGTCGGCGTCGCCGCGCTCCCCCGGGGCGGCGCGGTCGAGATCGAGGTCGAGGTGGCGCTGCGCGCGTGATCGCGACTGTGCAAGATTGGGCGCCCGGCACCACCACCGGCACCGAGACCCACGACGACACCAGGGGGACCCCATGAAGGCAGCTCGGATCGAGGACGGCTCGCTCCAGATCCAGGACATCGAGGTCCCCGAGCCGGGGTTCGAGGAGGCGCTCATCCACATCAGCGCCGCCGGCGTCTGTCACTCCGACCTGCACCTCGCGCGCGCCGACTGGTACGGGATCGGCAGCGGGGTGCTCGGTCACGAGGCCATCGGCATCGTCGAGGCGCTCGGCCCGGGCGCCGACGCCTACGTGTCGGTCGGTGACCGCGTCATCCTCGGCCTCGGCGGTGCCGGCGGCGGCTACTGGTGCGGCGCGTGCCGCGAGTGCCTGAGCGGTCGCCCGCGGCTGTGCGCGCAGAACAAGCCGATCATGGGCACGTTCGCCGAGTACTTCCCGGTCTACGCCAAGGGCCTCGTCACGCTGCCCGACTCCCTCGGCGACGAAGAGGCACCGCTCGCGTGCGGCGGCCTCACCGCCTACGGCGCGGTCAAGAAGCTGCTCGACCACCACGTGCTGCCCAACCGCCCGGTCGCGATCCTCGGTGCCGCCGGCGGGCTCGGGCACTACGCGGTGCAGATCGCCAAGGCGTTCGGCTACCAGGTGGTGGGCATCGACGTGGGCGAGGAACGCCTCGACTTCGTGAAGTCGCTCGGCGCCGACTACGTGTACGACGTGTCGGACGCACTCGAGCGGGTGCAGGCCGAGCTCGGCGGCGTCGACGCCAGCCTGGTGTTCGCGGCTCGTGTCGCCGGGTTCCGGCTCGGCTTCGACCTGCTCGGCCCGCACGGGCTGTTCGTCGGTGTGGGCCTCCCGCCCACCAACGACGGCAACCTCGAGATCAACCCGTTCGAGCTGTTCATGAAGGACCCGACGATCATCTTCTCGGCGGTCGGCACGGTCCAGGACATGCGCGAGCTGGTCGATCTCGCCGCCGCGGGCAAGGTGAAGAGCCACGTGTCGCGCACCGGCGGCATGTCGGAGCTGGGCGACATCTTCGACGAGCTCGAGGGCAGCAAGTACCTCGGACGCGCCGTCCTCACCGACCTCGCCAACTAGCGCACGCGCCTCACGCACGAACTGCTGCAGCTCGGGGTGGTCCTCGAGCAGGAAGTCGTTGGTGAGGTCGTCGACGAGCTCTGCGGGCGCGAGCTCGTCGAGCGCGTCGAGGGTCCAGCCTCCGTCGCGCACGATCTGCCGCTCGTACTGCGAGTCGGCGAAGCGCGCCACCAGGTCACCGGTCACGTGGAAGGTGCGTCCGTTCACGTTGCTCGCGGCGTCGGTGCAGAGCCACACGACGAGCGGTGAGATCTTCGCCGGCGGGTGCGTGTCGGGCGTCGCCGCCGCGAACTGCGACGCCTGACCGCCCCGCGGCCGCATCGTCTCCGCCATGAGCACCGACCACTTCGCGGTGGCCTCGCTGTAGTCGGCGGTCGACCGACCGAGCGCGAGCGGTCGGATCGCGTTGCACCGCACGCCGAAGCGGCCCGAGCTCGCGCGCGACGGTGCGGGTGAGCCCGACGACCCCCTCCTTCGCCGCCGCGTACGCGACCGCCGACGGGTGACCGAACCCCGAGCCCGAGCTGGTGTTCACGATCGCACCGGCCCCCTGGCCGCAGAGGTGCGGCGCCACCTCGCGGATCAGCGCGAAGTAGCCCTTGAGGTTCACGTCGATGGCGAGGTCCCACTCCGCCTCGGTGAGGCTCCAGAGGTCGGCGTTGCGAGCTGCGGTCGCGTTGTTCACGAGCACGTCGACGTGGCCGAACTCGTCGAGCGCGTGCTGCACGATCGCGGCCGCGCCGTCCCACGTCGCCGACGTCGTGTCGGCCACGGCGGTGCCACCGGCCGCCTCGATCTCGGCCACGACGCTGGCCGCGTCGGCGCCGGTGCGACGCCCGGTGTCGTTGACGAGCACCGACGCGCCCTCCTGGGCGAACAGGCGGGCGTGCTCCCGTCCGATGCCGCCACCCGCTCCGGTGACGATCACCGCCTTGCCGTCGAATCGTCCGCTCATGCCTGCCTCCTGTTGTCGATCGAGTTCCGTTCCCGGGCCCGCCAGCGACCCGGTGACTCGCCGTGCGCGCGCTTGAAGGCGCGGCTGAACGCCTCCTCGGATTCGTAGCCGACGCGACGGGCGATCGGCACGACCCCCAGCTCGGTGGTGTCGAGGAGGCCCTCGGCGAGGTGCATGCGCCACTCGGTGAGGTAGCGGATCGGTGAGCGACCGAGCACCTGCCGGAAGCGGTCGTCGAGCACCGAGCGCGACACCGCGACATCGGCCGCGAGGTCGGCGACGGTCCATCGCCGCGCGGGATCGCCGTGCAGGAGCGCGAGCGCGGGCGCGAGCACCGGGTCGTGGAGCGCCGCCAACCAGCCGTGGTCGGCCGCGGGCGCCGACGCCAGGTGGTGACGCAGCACCTCGATGAGCACCAGCTCCGGGAGGCGCGTCGACACGAGGCTCTGGCTCGCGTTCGACGGCACGTGCTCGGTCGCCGCGTACGACACGCTCGCCTGCACCCACCCGCTCGTCGCACCCGTCGGCAACCGCACGACGAACGCCGACGGGAACACGCTGAGGGCCGGATCGAACAGCGGGTCGTCGGACACGAGGTAGCCGCACACCAGGTCGACCGCGCGCGCCTCCACCGCCGTGCGAGATCGCAGGGAGGTCGCTCCACGGGAGCGGCGCGATCAGCTCGGTGATCGGGACGCAGGACGCCGGCGCCGCGCCGCCGATGACGTGGTGGTCGCCGTAGGGAAGGACGATCACGTCACCGGGCTCGGCCCAGTGGCGCTCGCCGTCGGCGCCGGCGACCCAGCACGTGCCGCGGGCGACGATGTGGAACAGGATCACGCGGGTCGCTCCGGGATGGAGCAGATCGGCGAGCGCCGACGGCGTCGACTCGAACGCGAACGGCTCGGTGAGCTCGGTGCGGAAGAAGATCGCGCCCTCGAGGCGCAGCTGCTCCAGCGCCTGCTGGAGCAACGGTGTCGCGGCTAGGTCGGGCGGTTCCACGGTCATGGTCGGCAATCCCCGTCGCCCGGATACTCGTAGACGACACGGACCCTAACCAGGAGGAAGCAGTCATGAGTGAGTTCCCCCCGTTGAGCCACGTCGCGCTGACCGTGCGCGACCTGTCGGTGAGCACCCCGTGGTACGAGGCGCTCTTCGACTCCGAACCGGTGATCGACGAGGACACCGACCCCGACCTGCACCACACGGTGTACCTCGTCGGCGGCGGCGTCCTCGTCGGCCTGCACCAGCACGGCACCGCCGCCCCGGCCGGCGAGTTCAGCGAGTTCCGCGTCGGGCTCGACCACGTCTCCTTCGGCGTGGCCGACCGCGGTGAGCTCGAGAAGTGGGCCGCCCGGCTCGACGAGCTCGGCATCGAGCGGGGCCGCATCAAGGACGCGTCCTACGGCTCGGGCGTGAGCTTCCGCGACCCCGACGGCATCGCGCTGGAGTTCTTCGCACCGCCTGCGGCCTGATCCGGTACCCGTTCCGGCACTCGTGCCGGTGGCGTGACCCCCGTCACTCCCGGTGCCCGCGACGCGCCCGCCACTCCCCCGGCGGGCGCGTTGCGCGGGCGTGGCACACGTCACGGAGCCTTCAGTGGGGCCGGTCATGAGGCCGATGCGTCATCTGCAGGCCGGGCGGGAGCGCAAGGGGCGAGAGACCGAGACATGTTCAAACGTCGTGACACGAGCGCAGGGGCAGCCCCGTTTCGGGGACCGCCGCAAGGTGAAGCGCCAGACCGCAGGGTGGGAGGGTCGCTACCGCGTCGTCGACGAGCGCGCGAGCACCTGCACTACGCCGGCGACGACGTACGAGACCTGCGTCCTCACCGACCTCTCCATGGAGGGCGCCGGCCTCCACCTCGCCGACGGTGAGGTCAACGTGGGCGACTGCATCGAGCTCGAGGTCCCGCTCGGGGCGCAGAAGCGTGCCAGCATCCAGGTGCGGGGTCGAGGTGCGCCACGCGTCGGCCGAGGACGGAGCCCCACGCGCGGGGCTCGAGTTCGTCGACGTGGGCGACCTCGAGCGGGCCCTCCTCTTCCGGCTGCTCCGCGACATGCACAGCACGGCGGCGCAGAGCGCCTGATCCCACGCTCTCGGAGTGACGGGGTCGGCGGCCTACAGTGCCGCGCATGAGCCCCGTCCGCATCGGTGTCCTCGGCGCGGCGCGCATCACGCCGGCGGCCATGATCAAGCCCGCCCGCACCTCGCCGGAAGCCGAGGTGGTGGCGGTCGCCGCGCGCGATCGCACGCGCGCCGATGCGTTCGCCACCAAGCACGGCATCCCGCGCGTCTTCGACTCGTACGCCGACCTCCTCGCCGACCCCGAGATCGACGCCGTCTACAACCCGCTGCCGAACGGGCTGCACGCCGAGTGGACGATCGCCGCACTCGAAGCGGGCAAGCACGTGCTCTGCGAGAAGCCCTTCACCAGCAACGCGGTGGAGGCCGAGCAGGTCGCCGCCGCCGCCGACCGCACCGGCCTCGTGGTGATGGAGGCGTTCCACTACCGCTACCACCCGCTCGCGCAGCGCATGCGGGCGCTCGTCGAGGACGGCGAGCTGGGCACCCTCGAGCACGTCGAAGCGGCGCTCTGCTTCCCGCTGCCGAAGTTCTCCGACATCCGCTACCAGTACGACCTGGGCGGCGGTGCGACCATGGACGTCGGCAGCTACACCGTGCACCTGACGCGGCTCCTCGGCCTGGAGGAACCCACGGTGACCGCGGCGACCGCGAAGCTGCGCACCCCCGACGTCGACCGCGCCATGCGCGCCGACCTGGAGTTCCCGAGCGGGCACACCGGTCGGATCACCTGCTCGATGTGGTCGACCGACGTCCTGAAGACCTTCGTGCGCGCGCGGGGCTCCCGGGGTGAGCTGCACGTGATCAACCCCACCAACCCTCAGGTGTGGCACCGGATGAAGGTGGAGGTCGACGGCGTGTCCCGCACCGAGCACTTCTCCAAGCGTCCGACGTACGAGTACCAACTCGACGCGTTCACCGCCGCGGTGCTGCGCGGCGAAGCCGACGCTCACTCCCCCGTCCGACTCGGTGGCGAACATGCGCGTGCTCGACGCGATCTACGTGGCCGCGGGCATGCAGCCTCGAGGCACCTGATCCGCTCGTTCGTCGTCGCGGTCGCGATCGCGCTGGTGGGCTCCCTCGCCGCGTGCGCGGGAGGCGGGTCCGACTCTGCGGCGCGCAGCACGACGACGCGCCCGACAGCCTCGTCCATCACCGAGTCGCCCTCCACGACGACGCCCTCCACGACGACGACGATCGCGCCGGCGCGCACCTACCCGCCGACCGCGTTCGCAGGTGTCGACGCCATGCTCGACGAGCGGGTCGCCGTCTCGGGGGCGGCGGGCGGCGTCCTGCGGATCGTCGCCGACGACGGGACGGTGATCCACGAACACGGGGTCGGCGGCGTGTCACCGTCGACCCCGCTCGACATCGCGTCGTCGACCAAGTGGTTCACCGCGGCCACGTTCATGACGTTCGTCGACAGCCGAGCCGTCGGCCTCGACGACGACATCGCGCGTTGGTTGCCGGAGTTCGCGGGCTCCGCGCCGCCGATCACGCACACGCATGTTGCTGGACCACACCTCGGGGGTGCACGACAACCCGTGCCAGAACGGCGGGAGCTCGCTCGCCGCGTGCGTGCAGACGCTGGCTGCGTCGCCGCGCCAGTTCCCGGCCGGCACCGCGTTCTCGTACGGCAACGCGCCGTTCCTCGTCGTCGGCCGTCTGGTCGAGGTGCTGGGCGGCGCCGACTTCGCCACCGTGGTGCAGCAGCGCCTGACCGGGCCGCTGGGCATGACCGCGACCACCTGGCCCGGCGCACCCGGCGCCGCCAACCCTGCGTTCGGCGCCACGACCACCGTCGACGACTACGGCCGCTTCCTCGCCATGCTCCTGCACGGCGGGACCGCGGCAGGTACGCGCGTGCTGTCGTCGGCGGCGGTCGACGAGATGCTCCGCAACCAGGTGTCCGCCTTCGACACCACCGGCGACTACTCCGTGGGGATCACCGGCATCCCCCGCTACGGCCTCGGATGTTGGCCCGACGTCGTCGCCGCCGACGGGGCGACCGAGGTGGTGAGCGGCAACGGCGGCAAGGGGCTCTACCCGTGGATCGACCTGACCAGCCGCACGTGGGGCATCGTCGGGGTGCAGGACGACCGGGGCGCCGAGCTCGCCGTCCCGGCGTCGCAGCGGGTCGAGGTCGCGGCCCGCACCGTCGTCGACGGGTGATGGGGTAGGTTTCGCGACGGATCGGGCCGTTGCGGCCCACCGACGAGACCGGGGGGAATCGTCATGGAGCCCACTCCACACCGCAGTCCTCGTCGCTCGCCTCGCGGACCTCAGCGCACCCCCCACCGCGCTGCGAGCCCGGCACGGTGGCTGGCGGTGCTCGTGCTCGGCTTCATGGTGGGCGCGGCCCTCGTGCTGCTCACGGATTCCGACTCGACCCAGCCGTCGGTCGTCTCCGCGGCGTCCGAGGTCGGGGGCGACGCGACCGCGACCGCAGCAACGGCCGCGAGCGCCGGTACCACCACCGCCACCGGAGCAGAGCACGTCCACGGGGTGACCGACGTGAGCGGACAGCACGTCCACGGCGTGAAGGCGCTCGACGTGGCGGCGGAGGCCGATCCCGATCAGCCCCTCGATGCACCGACGCACGCGTTGCTCGCGCAGCAGCTCACCACGGCGCGCGACGTCGCGATGACGCATCCCACGGTGGCCGATGCGGTCGCCGCGGGCTACCACCTCGCGGGTGGCTTCGCACCCGGTAGCGGCGCCCACTACGTCGGCGGCCCGATGACCGGCAGCGGGACCGTTCGACCCCGACGCGGTGCAGTCGCTGATCTACGACGGCACCAGCCCGACGTCGCAGATCGTCGGGCTCATGTACTACGCGATGGGTGACGCGCCGGAGGGCTTCGCCGGGCCGAACGACCACTGGCACCGACACAGCCACGTGTGCACGAAGTTCGCCAACGGTCAGATCGACGTGCCCTTCCCGGCCGACGCCGACGTGACCAAGGAGCAGTGCACGGCCGTCGGTGGCTTCTACATGTCGATCACCGGCTACATGGTGCACGCCTGGGTCGTGCCGGGCTGGGAGAGCCCGCAGGGCGTGTTCTCGCACGAGAACCCCGACGTGCGCTGCGCCGACGGCACCTACAACACGACGGCCAACGGGATGTGCCAGGGCACCTGACCGCCTGAGCTACCAGATGCGACGGAGCTGCGCGCCTTCGCGACGCGCGCGCAGCTGCTCGCGTCGCTCCTCGGGCGTGACCACCGGCGTGTCGGCGGGGAGGTGCGCGCGCACGTCGGCGACCTTCACCTTCTTGATGTCGGCGTGGGGTACTCGTTGGCGACGAAGAAGCGCATCTGGATGATGCCCCACGGGAAGTCGGCCTTGTCGAGCCAGTTCGGCACGCCCGGGTCGTCGTGCGAGATGACGGCGCGGAACCACCCGTCGGCGTCGACGTGCGCCTGCGCGTCGTTGAGGCTCGACTGCCGGTTCACCCAGTCGACGGTGGCGAAGCGGTCGTCGGCCACCAGCGCCTGCCAGTAGCGGCACTCCGACGGCAAGGGCGTCTCGAGGATCAACGCCTCGTCGTCGGCGATCTCGTGGATGCCGTCGTAGTACGCCTGTCGGGGCAGGCCGCCCATCTCGTCGATCTTGCTCGAGCGCAGGAACGTGTTCACGCCGTGGTGCTCGCGGTAGTACCGCACCAGCCCCATGTCGAACTGGATCGTGCCCTCGATCCACTCCGCCAGCTCCGAGAACCGGCGGGCGGTCTCCTCGGGCGTCATGTCGACGCCCTCCTCGTCGAGGCGGTTGATGGCGACGCGCGCGTCGACCTCGTTGGTCCAGTCGCACGAGCAACGACGCATGAGCAGTCGCACGGTCTGCTCGCGCAGCTCCCACCAGTCGCCGGTGTGGTCGGCCGGGCGTTCGGCGCTCAGCAGCACGCGGAACCCGCCGTCGGCGTCGAGGGTGAGGTCGTCGAGGTCGTACGCCTGCTGCATCGACGTGCCGCCCCGACCCGCCATGAGCTCCGGGGTCATGATGTCGTAGGCCTGCGGCTGGATCTCGACGAAGCGCGACGTGCCACGGAACCCGGAGATCTCGTAGACGCCCTTCGGGTCGATCTCGACCGTGGAGTACACGTAGTCGGGGTCGGGCCCGCCCTGGTTGAACGCGTAGTTCCACAGCGGCATGAACACCGGCCGGCGCACGTCGGTGTAGACGCGGCACAGGTAGCCCTCGGCCAGGATCGACAGCGCGAGCTTGTTCATGTCCTGCACCTCGGCCTCGGTCGGCGCCGTCGGGGCGCCACGCCTGCGAGAGGTTGTCGCCGACGCCTTCGAGCGCGCTGCATCTGGTCGGCCCAGGTGGGCAGTCCGCCAGGAGCTGTTGCTTCGGTCATGGAGTCCCCTCGATGTCGATGTCGAAGTGGTCGGTGTAGAAGCGGTAGTCGTCGCGCAGCTGCGCGTCGCTCAGGCCGAACTGCTCGGCGGTGTAGCGGTGCGTGCCCTGCGCGCCGGAGCGGTTGGCGACGGTCCACTCCGGCGATCGTCTGCTCGACCGTCGGCGTGAGCTCGTAGCCGAGGAAGGCGTAGACGTCGCGCACCGTGCCCATCGGGTCGGCGACGAACTCGCGGTGGTGCACGTCGAGGAAGCGGTCCTCGCCGATGCGGGCGCGAGCCGCGATCGCCTGCTCCACGCCGACGCGCAGGTGGTTCGACACCTCACGCCCGAGCCGGTGCAGGTCGAGCCCGTTGGCGCGCGTCGGGGAAGATCGTCGACACCAGGCTGGCCCACGACGGGACCGCCTTCGCCGGGTCGCGGTGGGTCATCACGAACCGCGCGTCCGGGATAGGCGGCGAGGATCGCCTCGAGGTGGAAGTTGTGGTGCGGCGCCTTGAACAGCCAGAGGTGCGGCGGCCGCTCGCGACTCCAGCAGCTTGATCACCCGCCGGTGGTACTCGTAGGCCTGCGTCGCGTCGGCGGTGCGCCACCACGCGTGGTAGCCGTAGACGGGCACGCGTGTACTGCTGCCCGTGGAAGGCCATGCCGAGCAGCCACGTGTCCTCGACCGACGCGTCGACCTCGTACAGGTGCATCGCCTTCAGCTCGGCCGGGAGCGCGTCGTTCTCCTCGTGCGAGCTGCAGGCGACGGGGATCGGTGGCCTCGCCGGCGAGCGTCGGCGGCGGGCACGGTCGCACCTGTTCCCACTGCCGCAGGCTGCGGAACTGCGGGTCGAGCGACAGCATGTTGGCCAGCGCGGTCGTGCCCGTGCGCGGGCAGGCCGTTGATGTCGACCGGGCCCGAGCACCGGGAGGTCGTCGATCTCCGGGTGCTGCGGCGTACCACGCCTCCGACCTCGAGCCGGTTCGTCAGCCGGCGGCGGAGGTCGTCGACCACGTCGGCGCGTGCCGCCGGGCTGAAGTCGGTGTCGCGCTCGTAGCTCTCGAGCAGCACCGCGAGACCTTCCCGGAAGTCGCCGGGCCCGAAGTCGTCCAGCCCGGTCGACGCGGCGGCCTCCGCGAGGAGCGTGTCGACGTCGGGGAAGCCCTCCGCGGCACCGGCGCTCACGTCAGCGCCACCACACGCTCGGGGTAGAAGTGCTCGGCGACGCGCCGGAAGCCGTCGCGCCAGCCGACCGTGCACGGACCCGTGATCGACGGCGCGCTTCGTGTGAGTCGGCCGACCGACCCGACCGACGCGCCCGGGATCTCGGTCACCACCACCTCGGGCTGCGACGCCGAGCAGCTCGCCGAAGAAGGCCGAGTACTCCTGCACGCTCACCGGCTCGTCGCCCGCCCAGTTCACGATGGTCGCCGGCACCGTCGCCGCGTCGAGCAACGGTTCGAGGTGCGCGCAGATGTCGTCGTCGTGGATGGGGCTGTAGGTCATCGGGTCCCAGCGCGTGTGCACCGGCTCCCCCGCGGCGACCGCATCGAGGTGCCACACCGGCAGCCCGCTCTGGTCGCTGTAGGCCGCGCCCATGCGGGCGATGGTCGTCGGGCAGGCCGAACGAACGGGCGCAGTAGCGCGCCACGCCCTCCTCCGCGATCTTGCGTCACCGAGTACGGCGCCGACGGCGGCGCCATCGCGTCGCCGAGCGGATCGTCCTCTCGGAAGGCGTGCCACGGATCGGGGTGCGGCTTGTAGACGCGTGACGGTCGACATGACCAGCGCGGCCTTGGCGTTGCGGCAGTGCTCGAGCACGAAGCCGGTGCCTTCGGCGTTGACCCGCAGCGCCCGGTCGTAGTCGTCGGCGCTGAAGTCGGCGACCAGGTGCAGGAGGTGCGTGAAGTCGGTGGGCAGGTCGCCGAAGTCGCCGTCGGCGAGGTCGAGCGTGCGCGTGGTCACTCCCAGCGCCTCGACCTGGTCGCGGGTCGTCGGGGTCGCTGAACCGGGCGATCCCCCACACCTCGTTGTCGGACACGAGCGACCGCGCCAACCCGTAGGCGATGCGCCCGGCCGGACCGGTGATCAGGATCTTGGCGTCCTGCAGCATCGGCGGAATCCCCCTGGACGTCGTCGCCGTCAGACCATCGGAGCAGCGTGCGCCCCGGAGCGTACGTGGTAGCCATGCACCCCGTGAGTCCCGACCTCGACCAACGGATCCTCGCTTCGCTCGACGGATTGCTGCACGCGCTCGAGCTGTCCCCCGCCGGCGACGACCGCTTCGTCGCCCCGCTGGAACCCGACCGCTTCACGCGCGTGTTCGGTGGCCAATCCCTCGCCCAGGCGCTGCTCGCGGCCGGTGCCACCGTCGATCGGTCCGGCGCCGAACACCTGGCCCCGCACTCGATGCACGCCTACTTCGTGCAGGCCGGCGTCGCCGACCATCCGGTCGAGGTCGCGGTCGACCGGGTGCGCGACGGCCGCACCATGGCGACGCGCCGCAGCACGGTGACGCAGGGCGACCGCACCCTGCTCGTGGCGCTGGCATCGTTCCACGACAACCCCGACGCGCCGGTGCTGCCCGATCCGCCCCTCTCCTCACCACCGCCACACGAGATGCCGCGGCTGCAGGACTGGCTCGCTGACCTCCCGCCCGATCGTGCCGGCCACGGCCACGCCTGGGTCGACCACCCGCCGCCGCTCGATCTCCGCATCGGTGAGGCGCCCACGTTCCTCGGCGGCGCGCGCGGCGGTGATGCGCGGGTCGACGGGCCGCGTGCGCACTGGATGCGGCTGCCGCGCGACGTCGGCGACGACCCGCTCCTCCACACTGCGCTGCTCGCCTACGCGACCGACTACTTCCTGCTCGACATGGCCTTCCGCTCGTACCCCGACGCCATCCCCGAGACCGGCTTCGCCGCCGTCAGCGTCGACCATGCGCTCTGGTTCCATCGCCCCGTGCGCTTCGACCGGTGGCACCTGCACACGCAGGAGACGGTCACGCTCGCCGGGCACCGCGGCCTCGTCCGCGGGTCGGTGCACGACCAGGACGGGCGCCGCGTCGCCACCGTGATGCAAGAGGTGCTCGTGCGCCCGCCCACCGCCACCACGTAGCGTGCGCGCGTGACCGACGAGCACCAGCACCCCATGTTCGAGCAGGACTGGCCCGAGGGCGGCTACCGCATGTTCCAGGTCGGTCTCGTCGTCGACGACATCCTCTCCGCGTGCGCCGAGTGGTCCCGCGTGTTCGGCGTCGGGCCGTTCCACGTGTTCCCGCGCATCGAGACCGAGTGCTGGTACCGCGGAACGGACACCGCAGTCGACATGCAGATCGCGGTCGCGCAGGCGGGACCGGTGCAGTTCGAGCTGATCGAGCAGTTCTGCGATCGTCCGAGCGTGTACCGCGAGCTGGCGGGCAGCGGTTCGCGCATCCACCAGCTCTGCACGATCACGTCCGACTACCCGGGCAAGAAGGCGTGGTACGAGCAGCTCGGCTACCCGCTCGTGTCGGAGATGTTCGTGCGGGGCCAGCACGTCGGCTTCTTCGACACCTACGCCGACTTCGGCTTCTACACCGAGCTCGCCGAGGACGTGCCGGGCTTCGTCGAGGGACTGACGCGGGTCGCCCGCACGTGCGCGGAGTGGGACGGCACCGACCCGGTCCGGATCCTCACCCGGGACGGCTACCGCACGCCCTGAACACACGCCCTGAACACACGCCCGATGCCGCGGCGTCCGAACGCGACCCCGTCGGTAACCTCGTGCGGTCTCCGAACGGGAGGGTGGCCGGAGGATGGGACGCAAGGGCGGAGATGCCGATCCCTACCATCCCGATGCACCGGGGTGGTACCCCGATCCGTGGAGCGCGACCGGTGCCGGCGAGCGCTACTTCGACGGGATGCAGTGGGGCACGAGTGAGCGGCCGCGCGGCCGGCACACCGCCGCGACCGTCACCCCCATCGCGGCGGGACGGACCAGTGCTGCTCGCGGTCGCGGCTTCAAGGCGCTGGTCGCGAGGTTCCGGATCCCGATCATCCTGTTCCTGATCGGGGCGGTCGCCGTCGGGCTGTACGTCCGCCAGGAGTCGCAGCGCAACCAGTCGACCGACACCGCCCTCGACCGTTCGGTCGGGGTGACCCGCCCACCGGCCGGCACCGAGGAGGCTCAGCAGCGGCTGTCGCCCGCGCCCACCACTGGGTCGGTGCCGGCGGCGGGCACGCGCGTCGGGTCGTACGAGTTCCAGCAGACCCAGTCGAAGGCCGAGGGGACCCCGGTGGCGTTCGACCCGTGCCGGCCGATCCACTGGGTCTACGACCCGCGCGGCGAGCCGATCGACGGCCGGACCGCGGTGCAGGACGGGTTCCGCGCCCTCGCGCAGGCCACCGGACTGAGGTTCGTCTTCGACGGCACGACCGCCGAGACGCCGACCCGTGACCGCCAGGCCTACCAGCCGGACCGTTACGACGCATCGCGCTGGGCGCCGGTGCTCGTCGGTTGGTCGGACGCGGACGGGTTCCGCGACCTCGTCGGTCGTGTCACCGGTGCGACCCGCCCGGACATGGTCACCCAGCCCGACGGCCGGTCGGTCTACGTCAGCGGCGTCGTGGTGCTCGACGAGGACGACCTCTCGGTGGCGGCAATGCCCGACCGCTCGGTGCTGCAGGCGACCGTGCTGCACGAGCTCGGCCACCTGGTCGGCCTCGACCACACGACCGAACGCTCCCAGCTCATGTTCCGCGCGACCCAGCCCGGGGTGCGCGAGTACGGCGCCGGCGACCTGCAGGGCCTCGCGCTCGAGGGTGTGCAGGCCTGCTTCCCCGACGTCTGACCAGACGCCAGGCCAGCGCCAGGCGTCAGACGAGGGCCGCGTAGACGTCGGTCGTGAAGTCGCGGATCACCGACGGCATCGGGAACGCGCCTGCGAACGCGTCGGTGGTGAGGATGACCGCCACGACGTCGTGCGTCGGGATCGTTCATCCACGACGACCCGAGCCCGCCGGTCCACCCGTACGAGCCGACGGTCGGGCCGAGCCCGGTGCGGCGCACCTGCACACCCACCCCGAACCCCCAACCCTGCGAGCCGTCGGGATCGGTGCCGGCGGCTCCGCCGAGCACACCCAGCTGCTCGGTCGTCATCGCCTCGACCGCGGCGCGGGAGAGCAACGCCTCACCGCTCGGGAGTCGCCCTGCGCTCAGGAGCATGCGACCGAACGCGTGCAGGTCGTCGATGGTCGAGACCAGTCCTCCCCCGCCGGACGGGAACGCGGGGAGGGTCGACCACTGGCCGTCGGGCGCGTCGAAGACCACGGGTTCGCCGGTCGCGGGATCACGCTCGTACGACGAGCCGAGCCGGTCGAGGTCGGTGGCCACGAACGCGGTGTCGACCATGCCCAGCGGTTCGAGGACGCGCTCGCGCAGCAGCACCTCGAGCGGTTGCCCCGCCGCGCGGGACAGGAGCACCCCGAGGATGTCGGCGCTGTAGTGGTACGTCCATCGTTCGCCCGGTTGGTGGAGCAGCGGCAGGGTCCCGAGCTTCTGCATCCACTCGTCCGGTGGCGGGGCGAGCTGCGGCGACGGCGGCGCGGTGGCGATGCCGAGCTCGTCGATGGCGGTCAAGAGCGGCTGCGGCCACGGCGCGGCGAAGTCCATGCCGAGTCCGGTGCGGAACGTCAGGACGTCGTGCACGGTCAGCGGCCGGGAGGCGGCGACCGTCTCACCGTCGATCGGTCCCTGCGGGTCGACCAGGACGCGCCGATCGGCGAGCTCGGGCACCAGCGCGTCGATCGGATCGTCGAGGCGGAGCTGGTGCTCCTCGACGAGCACCAGGGCCGCGACGGAGACGATCGGCTTGGTGATCGACGCGATGCGGAAGAGGCTGTCGCGCTCGACGGGTGCCGGTTCGCCCCGAGTGAGCGCACCCGCGAACCCGAGGTGCACGTCGTCGCCACACGCCGCCAACCAGGCGACTCCCCCCACGTCGTCGGCCGCCACGTGCTGCTCGATGGCCGCACCGATCCGCTGCACCCGGTCCGCGTCGAAGTCGCTCATGGGGGTACGACCGGACGAGGCGCCGGAAGTCATCGGCGAGCACACCCGGTACCGCTTCTGACAGAGTTCGTGCCCGGTCGAAGCCCGAAGGGCAGGAACGAGAGGGACGTGATGGTCATCGTCGGAGGTTGGTTCGAGGTCGATCCCGTCGAGCGTGACGCCTTCGTCGCCGCGCGCGCGGACGACGTCCTGCGGTCGCGCGGCGAACAGGGGTGCATCGAGTACGTGATCGCCGCCGACCCCGTCGATCCGGGCCGCGCGGTGCTGTTCGAGCGGTGGGCCAGCCAGGCCGATCTCGACGCGCACCTGGCCGCGGCCGCCGCGGCTCCGAAGGGTGACGGCGGCGGGATCGCACCCACTGCGGCGTCGATCGTGGTCTACGACGTGACCGGAGAGCGCACGCTGTCCTGAACGAGCGGTCCTCCGATCGGGCCGCGCTCTTTCAACGTGTCGTCAACTGCGCGCGAGCGCGGCGCAGGGTCCGTAACATCGGTCGCGAAGCGGGCGAGTCCCCAACCTGAGAGAGGCAGGATGGCTACTCGTCGAATGAGACGTCTCGAACGTCGACGCGTCCATCGCACCACCGGCATCGCCACACTGGCCGCCGTGCTGGGCATCGCCGTCGGCCTGGCACTCCCGCAGAGCACCACCGCCGCATTCGTGCTGGTCCTGTGCGTGGCGTCCTGCATGGCCGTCGTGACCATCCGCGGCACCGAGCACGCACCCATGCACGGTCTGCACCAGGTCGTGCGTCCCCCGCTCCGCGCGTCGCTCTCGATCACGCTCGAGTCCATCTGGTCGCGCGCCGTCGGCAGCGCACACGCGATCGCACGCATCCGCCCGCATCCCGTCCCCCTCGTCCTCGACGAGGCCGACGACGAATCGGCTGCGTGGTGGGGTCCGTCGGCGGCGGACGCCACTGCCCGACCGACCGCGCTCGAGCCCGTGCTGGCCGCACCGATGCGGTCGGCCCACGTGCAGGTCGAGCCCGGCCCGATCGACGTCAGGGTGTGACGATCGGGAGATCACGACCGACGGGATCGAGGACGTCGGCCTCCCAGTACCAGTGGCATGAGGATTCCAGAAGTGGATTGCTAGAGTTGTGGGTATGTCGCAGGCCATGGAACCCAACGTGGAGCCTCGAGCCGACATCCGACGGGTCGGGAGCATCGAGGTCGAGTCGCGGTCCGAGGGGTACTCGGTCGCCATCCGGCTGAACGCCCCGTCGCCGGATGCCGAGTGGACCAAGCTGTTCGAGCACCCACCGGAGGTGCTGCTCGTCCCGCCCGCTCGCCGGCCGGAGCTCGTCGACACGCTGATCACGATCTCCGTGCGCAACGAGGAGCAGATGACCGCGAGCATCCGGTACGCCGAGCTCGCCCTCGCCGAGGCCAACCAGGTCTACAACGACGTGGTGCTCCCCCGCCGCGAGCGGCACCGGAAGATCCGGGAGTCCGCTCGGGCGAGCGACGAGTCCGGCCTCGACGCCATGGCCCGCGCCGCGAACGCCCTCTGACCCGACCGGGACGGACGCCTCAGCTCGGTTCGATGCGAGGTGGACCGGCCGAGCGCTGGCGCGTCGAGACCATGTCGAGCTCCTCGAGCTTCGCCCAACGACGGCAGTCCTGCTCGAGGTAGGAGCGCGCCTGCCAACCCGGCAACCACGTCGGGTTGCCGAAGGGACTGAGGTAGTGCACGAACCGTCCGGCGTCGATCACGACGTCGCCTCGAGGGCGTGCTGCTCGTGCTCGAAGGCTGCGATCATGTCGGGCGCCGCACGCACGATCGTCTGGATGTAGCGCATCTTCTCGTCGGTCAGTCCCCGATTGACCATCTCCGCCTGGAACGCGAACGGCTGGTCGAGGGCTTCGGGCTCGTGCACCAGCGCCCAGGCGACGAACTCCATGAGCCCGGAATCGTCGGCGGGGTTCGTGTTCGAGAGATCCGTCTGCCAGACCCAGGTGGTGAACCGTCGACGCGCTTCGTCGGACAAGGTCGCGGTCGACCTCCGCGGGTTCATGCGCCGCCACCGAGGTGGAGCCAACGCCGGGCGGTGCTGGTTCCCGACTCGCCCTGGTGGCGGAGTCGATCGGGCTCGGCCGAGCCTGCACGCATCCGAGCGTCCGCCGTGAACGTGTCGAGCGCCTTCAGCGCCGCGGTCGCCCGGAAGTCGTCCGAGTGACGCATGAGTCGCCCCATGAGCACGCTGCGGGTGTGGTCGAGCCGATCGGCCGCGGTGGCGTCGAGATCCGCGCCCCGGAACGCCGTCACCAGTTGGGATCGCTCCGCGGCAGCGCCGGCGTCGCGCATGCGATCGCGATCGCTGATCTCAGCAGGAGTGACGGACCGGCGTGACCTCATGGTCGGTCATCCTAGTTCCAGAACACCAGAAACTGAGTTCTACTGTCTAGGGGTTCCGGACGAT
The DNA here is from genome assembly GCA_963755855.1 of uncultured Actinomycetes bacterium. Taxonomy (GTDB): domain Bacteria; phylum Actinomycetota; class Acidimicrobiia; order IMCC26256; family DASPTH01; genus DASUAS01. The sequence continues at coordinate 319,853 of CAVWLR010000004.1, forward strand.
CTCGCGTCCACCGAGCAGCTCGAGGACCTCACCCACCGTGCGTTCTCTCGTCGTCTTCTCGGGGAGCGGCAGATGGTGCTGGACCTCGTACCGGTTGCGCCGACCGTCGCGTTGCTTGAGCACGTAGCCCGCGTTGGTGAGATCCGCGACCACGCCGTAGGCGGTGCGTTCCGTGATGCCCAACGTCGCCGCGATGTCGCGGAGTCGGACGCCGGGATCCCGAGCGATGCACAGGAGCACGCGGGCGTGGTTGGTCAGGAAGCTCCACTCGGCCACGCAGGAACAGTAGTGAAGGATCTCCAGAGACGAGTTGCTGCTAGCCGTCGAGGAGCGCGAGCAACTTGGTGGTCGTCGCCCAGCTGCGGATCGTCATGTTCGCGTACTCGGGCGTTCCCACGATGCTCGACATCCGGCTCTTCGTCCGTTGCGCGCTGAGTCGTTCGAAGTACACGACACCGCGCCCCGGCCACGCTCGGTCGACGCCGTCGCGCAGCCGCACGATCTTCATCACCTGCTTCGGGGTGAGCGGAGCTCGCAGGAAGATCGCGTCCGAGTGGTACTTCTTCGCGTCCGTGCCGAACGACTTCGGTGCGCCGGCGATCACCGAACGCAGCTGCGCGTGCGACCGGATCACCACCACCAGCGGGTAGCCGAGATGCCGTTCCAGCATGCGTTCGACGTCGGCCTCGACCGACGCCCGTGGAGCGCTCGACCGGAACAGGACGTTGCCGGACTGGATGTAGGTGCTCACGTCCGTGTGGCCCGCGTCCTCGAACGCGGCTCGTAGCTCTGCCATGGGGACCTTGTTGCGCCCCCCGACGTTGATGCCCCTGAGGAACGCCACGTATCGGGCCGAAGCCATGCCCCACCCTCCTGTGCGGTGCGGTACCGGACCAACCGAACGATAGGGTCAGCCGATGTACATCGGACTGGGAGTGTTCGCCGTCCTCGCCATCGTGGTCGTGTGGGCGGGCGCCGTCGCCATGAAGCGTCGCCGCGACTACGGCGACAGCGACGGAAGCGACGAGATGAACGAAGCCGACTTCCGCAGGTACGAGGGCTTCGACGACTGACCGTCATGGGCCGGATCTCGACGTACCTGCAGGTGTCTGCCGATGGCTACTACGCCGGGCCGAACGGCGAGTGGGACTGGTTCAAGGACGTCGAACCCGACCCCGAGTTCCAGGCGTACTCCCTCGAACAGGCGCGGGGCGAGAGCACGCTGGTCTTCGGTCGCACGACCTACGAGATGATGGCGTCGTCGTGGCCCACCGACGAGGCCCACGAGGACCAGCCCGGCATGGCCGATGTGATGGCCCAGAGCTCGAAGATCGTGTTCTCCCGGTCGTTGCCCGACGTCCAGGAGGGCCCGCGCTGGAAGCACGTCGAGCTCCGGCGTGAGATCGACGCCGACGCGCTCCGGGCCGACGAGCGCGACTTCACCACGCTCGGTAGCGGATCGATCGTGCAGCAGCTCACGCAACTCGGCCTCGTCGACGAGTACAGCCTCGTCGTCAACCCCGTGGTGCTGGGCGACGGCAAGAGCGCGTTCGCGGGCGTCGACACGACCGCTCTGCAGCTCGCCGATGCCCGCTCGTTCGCCAACGGCCTCGTCTGGTTGATCTACCGCCGACGCTGACCGTTCAGCCGAGGACGCTCACCGCGGTGATGTCGTCGTCGGGCAGCGGTGTGTCGATCACCGCGGTGACCTCGAGGCGGTCGAGCGTCACCGCACCGCGCACGCTGGTGAGGAAGGCGGTGTCGGCGGCGTCGCGGCCGGTGGCGATGCGCACGAGCCCGGAACGCGGCGCGAGCAGCGTGGCATCGACGACGAGCCACTCGCCGTCTACGAACGCCTCGACCACGGCGTGGAAGTCCATCGGTTCGACGCCGGGTGCGTACACCGCGACCAGTCGCGCCGGCACGTCGCGGGATCGGAGGATCGCGATCACCAGGTGCGCGAAGTCGCGGCACACACCTTCCTGCGCGAGCAGCGTCGACACGGCACCGTCGATCGGGCGGCTCGAGCCCGACACGTAGAACACCCGGGTCCCCACCCAGCTCGACACCGCGTCGAGGAGGTCGCGACCTTCGAGGCCACGGAACTCGGAGTGCGCGAAGCCGGCGATCCGATCCGACTCGCAGTACCGGCTCGGCCGCAGGTACTCGATGAGGTCGACGTCGTCGACCGGGGGTGGACCGACGCGACCATCGACCACGGCGTCGTACATGACCGACAGGCGGCCGGGCACGAGATCGCGCACTCGGTGCAGGCGCGTGCCGTGCCCGCCGTCGAGGGCGGTGGCGGAGACCTCCACCTCGTCGAGCCAGATCGACAGGCTCTCGGTCGCGGAGTCACCCGCCGCCACGGCGATCGAGAGCACCACGTCCGACGGTTCCACGACGTCGACCAGCAGTCGACAAGACACCGTTCGGCGCATCACTCATCCGTTCGCAGGCTGGACATCCGGGCCCTGTACCCCGCGGAGTACCCGTCGACACGATGGACGTCCTGGAGCGGCACAACGTACAGGTGTCTGGTTGCGTCGATGGCCAGCCGATGCTGTTCGCCCACTGATCGGATGCCGCAGCACATCGTGCTGACACCCTGACGGCGCCGTGTGGGCATGCGCCCATACGCGGCGCGCCGGGCGTCGAACCCACGTGATGGGCACCGCGACGACCTCCGGACCGGCCACGACGGCGCCCATCGCCGGGGGCAACGGGAGTCCCTCGGACACGACGCCCGAGCAGTCACCCACGCCGACCTCGCGGAAGAGCCTGGGTGGGAACGAACCGTCCGACGGCAGCAGCGGTGTGCCGAACGGCGTGTCGTAACCGTCGGTGGGTCCAGGGTCGGCCCGGCGGTGGTCGGCTACCGTGATCCTCGTCACCTCGCGTGTGGACGGAATCCGGTCCCCGTCTCGCCCCCACCCCCTCGATGTGGCCCGTCGAGGAGGATTCGAATGGCGAACGCACACGCGTTGGATCCGGAGCGCGTCGCCCGCGTCACGACCGCGTTGGCGTCGGCCGACAGCACCTCCGAACATGCGCTCTGCGTGTCGTCCGCGGAAGTCGCCCGGGTCGACGGCGCGGGTGTCGTGCTGATCCTGCACGGACGCGCGCTCGGCACCGTCTGCTCGTCGAACGAGACGGTCGCAACCGTCGAAGAGGTGCAGTACAACCTCAACGAGGGTCCCTGCCTCGACGCGTTCAACGCCCGTGCGCCGGTCCTGATCCCCGATCTCGCTGCCGACGACGTGGTCCGGTGGCCGGGATTCCGCGAAGGCGCCATGGCGGCTGGCGTCCACGCCGCGTTCGGCTTCCCGATCCTGGTCGGCACGGTCTGCATCGGCGCGCTCAACCTCTACCAGCGCAGCGCCGGAGCACTCAGCGACGACCAGTACTCGGATGCGCTCGCGGTCGCCCACGTGGCCGGCCGCACCGTCCTGAACTGGCAGTCGGTCGCCGGCGAAGGTTCGTTGGCGCGCCAGCTCGAGCACCTGCCTGCGAACCGTGCGGTCGTCCACCAGGCTGCCGGCAGGATCTCGGTGCAGGCCGAAGTGGACATCGACGATGCGCTCGCCCTCCTCCGCGCGTACTCGTTCGCCAACAACCGTCCGATCAACGACGTCGCCGCCGAGGTCGCACGCGGAGGCCTCCGGTTCGGGTGAGCGCGGAGACCTCACTCGCCTTCAGCGTCGTTCCGTAGACTGCGACCACACGCCCGGAAGGGGGTTCGCCATGGCTCATCAGCAACGCCTCGTCGAGACCCTCGTGGAGCTCGCCGACACGCTCGTCGCCGAGTACGACGTGATCGACTTCATGCAGACGCTCGCCGAGCGCAGCGTCGAGCTCGTCGACGTGTCCGCCGCCGGCATCATGCTCGCCGACAGCGACGGCCACCTCCGCCACGTGGCCTGCTCCAGCGAGCAGATGCGGCTGGTCGAGCTGTTCGAGCTCCAGCTCGAGGAGGGCCCATGCTTCGATGCCTTCCGCGAGCAGCGAGCGGTGTCGTGCGACACCTTCGACGAAGCAGCTCGGAGGTGGCCCGAGTTCGCGCCGCACGCACTCGAGGGTGGCTTCGCCGGAGTCTCCGCGGTGCCGCTGCGCCTCCGAGGCGAGGCGGTCGGCGCGCTCAACCTGTTCTCGACCGAACCCCGTGCACTCCACGGCGACGACCTGGGCGTCGTGCAGGCGATGGCGGACATCGCCACCATCGGCATCCTCCAAGCCCGCCTCATCCGTGACCAGGGCGTGCTCGCTTCGCAGCTCGAGGCTGCGCTCGACTCACGTGTCGCCATCGAACAGGCCAAGGGTGTCGTCGCCGAACGCAACGGTGTCCATGTCGACGAGGCGTTCGTGCTCATCCGACGCTTCGCCCGGAACAACAACCGGCTCCTCGGTGAAGCAGCCGCCGGGATCGTCGACGGCTCGCTCACCGAGATGTTCGTCGCCGACGTGCAACGCACGAAGCCGTCCTGACCGTCGCGCCGGCCTCCACTCGCGCGGTCAGCGGAGCAGCTCGAGCCCGTTCTCGCACATGATCCGACGAGTCGCCGCCGGCTCCAGACCGTCAAGGGCGCTCGCGTAGTCGAGCGGTGCTTCGGTTCCTTCGGCGTGGGGCCAGTCCGAGCCGAACAGGACCCGGTCCACGCCGATCAGGTCGGTCAACCCGACGACGTCCTCCTCCGGGAAGGGCGAGATCCAGAAGTGGCGCTTGAACACCTCCGACGGGCGTTCGGCCACGGTCGCTCCGAAGGCCTCGATGTGCCGCTCGGTGAGGCCGACGGCGTGGTCGAGCATGTGCATCACGTACGACACCCATCCGGCGCCGAGCTCGATCGAGCACATCCGCACGCCCGGGAAGCGACCGAAGAGGTTGCCGAGCACCAGCGCGAGCACGGTGTCGACCATCCCCCGGTCGAACGACATCGCCACGCGCAGGTTGGCCTCGTACCGCGCGTCGGTGGAGCCGTAGCGCTGCCACAGCAGCCGCCACGACTCGTCGTAGACGTCCGGGCCTGCGTACGAGTGGTACGCCGCGGGGACTCCGGCTTCCTGCAGGCGTGCCCAGAACGGGTCCCAGACCGGATCCGCCGGTGACCGCCCGTAGGCAGGACCGGGACGGAGCGCGATCACGCGGGCGCCGGCGTCGAGCACGTGGCCGAGCTCCTCGGTCGCGAGGGCCGGATCGATCAAGGGGATGTGCGGGGCGGCGTAGATCCGGTCCTGGTGGGCGAAGCCCCAGTCGTCGTCGAGCCAGCGGTTGAAGGCGCGGAAGAGCTTGTAGGTCATGCGGGCGTCGTCGGCGTTGAGCCCCTCGATGCCGACACCGAGCGTCGGGAACATCACCGCCCTGGTCACGCCCTGCTCGGTCATCACCGCCAGGCGGGCCGCACGATCGCGGTAGTACGCGGGCAGGCGATCGAGCTCGCCGTACCTCCGCGGGTCGTCGTCGGCGAGGTTGCTCCAGTCACCCTGCGCCGCGCGCGCCTTGAGCGTCCGGTGCAACGCGCCGGGCTTGGCGATCGGATCGAACGTGGGGTTCGGGATGGCCGTCGCCATCTCGGTCCCGAACACGAGGTGCTTGCGCTTGCCTGCGGTCAACCACCGAACGAAGCGCTGCACCTCCTCGTCGCCGAAGCGCGTGAACGCGTCCTCGGGCTCGTAGTAGTGGTTGTCGAAGTCGACGATCTCGTCGTTCGTGTCCTTCATGCCGTCTCCTGCTCCGACGCCGCGCACTGCACCGCCCACCGACGGTCCGGTTTGCCGAGGGCGTTGCGCGCGATGACGTCGACGATCACGATGTGCTCCGGCGTCTTGTACCGCGCCAGCTGGGTCGCGCACTCCTCGACGAGCTCGTCGCCCTGGCGCGTGCTGCCCGGTTCGAGCTCGACCACCGCGTGCACGGTCTGGCCGAGACGGTCGTCGGGCAATCCGATCACCACCGCATCGAGGACGCCGTCGAACCCGCGCAGGACCCGCTCCACCTCGGCCGGGTACACGTTCGCACCGCCGCGGAGGATGACGCTGCTCAACCGTTCGAGGACGACGAGACGACCCTCGTCGTCGAGCCGGCCGAAGTCACCGGTGCGCAACGTGTCGGAACCGGCGCCCGACGGAGCATCGTCCTTCCCCCAGTAGCCGAGCGCGGGTCGCCACACCCCCGCCCAGGGTCCCGAGCGCGCCGCGGCCACGATCACCTCGCCGCTGGGATCCTCCGGCGAAGGCGACGACGACCGGTCGATGCGCAGCTCGAGGTGCGGCAGCGCGCGCCCGCTCGTCTGCGGTGGCCCGGGCCGGTCGAGGTCGTCGATGGTGACGATCGACGGCGCTTCGGTGAGCCCGTACGTCGAGTGGACGAGGAGGCCGAACCGCTCGCGGAACCGTTCCCGGATCTCCTCCGGGCACGGCGCGCCACCGGTCGCCACCTCCCGCAGGCTCGAGAGGTCACGGGGGTCGACGGCCGGCGAGTGGATCAGGCTGTGGAGGATCGGCGGCACCAGGTTCACCACCGTCAAGTGCCTCTCCCCGATCCACGCCGCGAGCTCGTCGGCGTGCTTCGGGTTCGTGAGCACCGACGTGCCGCCCGCCTGTGCCGCGGTGAGGGTCGAGAGCACGATCAGGTTGAGGATGGTCAGCGGCAGCGAGTCGCCGCGCCGGAACCGCTGGTCGTAGCCGCGGGTCGCGCACAGGACCTCGCCCGGGAGCACGAGGTTGTGCTGGCTGTGGACGACGCCCTTCGGGACGCCGCTCGTCCCGCTGGTGTAGGCGATCGCTGCGGGCGCGAACGGGTCGACCACCGGTCCCTCGTACGGGGGTCCCGCACGGAGGACGGCCCATTCCTCGGCACCCTCGGTGTCGAGGGCGAGCGCACCGAAGCGGTCGGGGCCGGCGAGCGGACTGAGGGCGTCCTGCACCCGGGCCGTGGTCAGGAACAACTTCGGTGTTGTCGCGTGCAGCAGCTGCGCCTGCTCGGGCGGAGCCAGCTGCCCGTTGATGCCGACCCAGATCGCGCCGAGGCGCTGCACGGCGTAGAAGGCCACCACGATGTCGGCGCCGTTGCCGAGGCAGGCGGCGACGCGGTCGCCCGGACCGACACCGCGCGTTGCCAGCCCGCCGGCGAGCCGGAGCGCGGCGTCGTGGAGCTCGCCGTACGTGAGCGCGTCGTCGTCGGTCTCGACGGCCACGGTCCGAGGATGGCGCGCTGCGGCGACGTCGAGGACCCGGTTGACCGAGCGCACCTCCGCCATCAACCGACCACCTGATCGTGGGTGCGTCGGTGTGCCGCACGCAGTTCGGTCTTGAGCAGCTTCCCTGCCGCGTTTCGGGGCAGCTCCTCGACGAGGGTCATGCTCCGCGGGCGCTTGAAGGCAGCCAGGCGTTCCCGACAGAACTCGTCCAGCCCGGCGGCGTCGAGTTCGTGGCCGGCACGGAGCACGATGACCGCGTGGACCTGCTCGCCCCACCGCTGGTCGGGCACGCCGATCACGGCCACGTCGGCGATCGCCGGATGCGCGCTGAGCACGTCCTCGACCTCCCGCGGGTAGATGTTCTCCCCTCCCGAGCAGATCATGTCCTTGATGCGGTCCTTGATGAACAGGTAGCCCTCGTCGTCGACGTAGCCGGCGTCGCCCGTGTGCATCCACCCACCGCGGAGCGCGTCGGCCGTGGCCTCGGGGAGCTGCCAGTAGCGATCCATCACCTGGCCTCCCCGTCCGCAGATCTCGCCGATCGTTCCGGGCGCGACCTCACGGTCGTCGTCGTCGACGATCTTCATGGCCGATCCGGGTCCCGGCCGACCGGCGGCCAGCAGGAGGTCGGGGCGGTCGACCAGCGCCCGCTGATGGTCGGCGGCGCTCAGGTACACCAGGTTCGGGAGCTCCGTCATGCCGAAGGACTGGACGAAGTCGCAACCGAACACGTCGATCGCCCGGCGCAACGTCGACGACGAGATCGCCGACGCGCCGTAGAAGATCGTGCGGAGGTGCGGGTACGAGCGCGAGCAGACCTCGTCGTCCTCGAGCAGGGCATGGATCATCGCCGGGACCAACATCACGAACCCGACGCGCTCCTCGGAGAGGACCCGGCCCACCTCGGCGGCGTCGAACTGCGCCATCACGTAGACGGACGCGCCACTGGCGACCGCATGGAAGCTGGTCAGCGCCCCGGACGCGTGGTGCATGGGCGCGACGACGAGGGCGCGCTCCCCCGCGTGGAGCGTGAGCGCGAGACGCCACTGCATCATCGCCACCAACAACGCCGAGTGGGTGATGGCGACGCCCTTCGGTCGTCCCGTCGTCCCGCTCGTGTACATCAGGTATGCGTCGTCGCCGACCGGTTCGGTGCGCGGCGCTCCTGGTGCCGTGTCGGACGCGAACGAGTGCACGTCGGGCCAACCCGTGTCCTCCTCACTCGTGCTCACGAAGTGGCGAACCCCGGGCAGCTCGTCGCGCACGGAGTCGACCCCGGCGAGGAACTCCTGCTCGGCGACGACGAGCTCGGCGCCGGCGTTGCTCACGATGTACGCCCACTCGCGCGGCACCAGCCGCACGTTGAGCGGGACCGAGACCAGTCCGGCCTTCGACGCGGCGAAGTACAGCATCGGGTACTCCGGCGAGTTGCGCGAGAGGAACACGACCCGCGCACCCGGCCGGAGCCCGCTCCCACGGAACGCCGCCGCGAGGCGATCGATCTCGCGCGGCATCTCCACGAGTGATGGACCGCGTCGCGGTCGCGGCGAACTCGGCGTCCGGCTCGGCCGCGCTCAGGAAGTCGAGCGGCTCGTGCACGCGCATCACGACAGCCAGTCGTCGAGCCCGTCCGGCGTGGCGTGCACGGCGAGGTCGGGCGCGGTGCGCGCCAACGCATGCCACTCGCCGCGTCGCGAACCACCACCGACCGTCGGTCTGCACGTAGCGATCGAGGTAGACGCCGTAGATCTCCTTGGCGACGAGCTGTCGCTGCGCGAAGTGGAGCTCCCGGATGTAGGTGCGGGCACGGGCAGTGCCGTCACCGTCGGCGGAGAGCTCGATCCTCGTGTTCAGGTTGACGAAGAAGATGACGTCGAGCGACGCCACGGCCCGATCGATGAGCTCCCCGATCGCGGTCGGGCCGACGATCGTGGATGACGCGCGCCCGTCGCTCACCAACAGCGTCGCATCGGGCCGGAAGAGCTGGTCGAGCTCGTTCCAGGCGCGGCGCGTCACGGTGTCGGCGTACGCACTCTGGAGCTGTGTGATCTCCAGGTGGTCATCCGACTTGCTCGACGTCGTCATCATCGCCTCTTCTCTGGTCCCGCGGCGTCACCGGTCGGCCAGCTCTCGAACGCACCCAGGCCCTCCGCCGCCAGCCCGTGGCTCAACCCGTCGAACAGCGCCCGACGGATCGACTGCGTGAGCACGTCCCGGGTGTACCGCAGCACGGTGTCAGGTTGCCGGGCGAGCTGCGCGGCGAGGATCCGCGCCCGCGGCAGCACCTCCTCGGGTGCCAGCACCTCGCTGACCACGCCGAGCTGCCGTGCTTCTTCGGCGGAGATCCGCTGGCCGGTGAGGAGGAAGTACCGGCCCCGGTTCGGCCCGAGGAGCATGGGCCAGACGACGTGGACGCCGTCGCCCGGCACGGTCCCGAAGCGAAAGTGGGGCGCATCGCTGAAGTGGGTGGTGTCGGCGGCGAGGACGATGTCGGACAGGATCGCGAGCTCGGCGTGGACGGTGGCCGGGCCGTTGATCGCACCGATGACCGGCACCTCGATCTCCATCAGGCGTTGGAGGAGGCGGCGCCCGTGCGAGTAGATCTTCGACCACTTCTCCGGCGTCATGGCGCCCACCCACGAGTCGTCGAGGTCGGCGATGAAGCGGTCACCGGTCCCCGTGATGATCACCACTCGGTTCCCGGAGTCGGCGGCGACCGCGGTGAACACGTCGGGAAGCTCGCTGTGGGGGCCGTCGCCCCACACGAGAGGACCGTCGCCGGTGTGCAGGCGGATCTCGAGCACGCCGGCGTCGTCACGCACGAGGGTCGCGTGCTCGAACCCGCTCGCGTAGCGGTCGAAGCTCGAATTCAAGGCGTCCACGGAGGCGTTGACCCTAGACGTGGCGATCGTGACCCGCCAGAAGCCCGGCCGCGTCGCATCGACGTGGTAATCCAACGGTGCAGGCTCTCACTGGGCCGCCGATGACCGTGCGTGGCCCGGAGGGCAGTCGTGACGAAGAAGATGCGCATTCGGGCCTGCGTCACCGCCGTGATCGTTGTCGTCGTCGCCGCGATGACGCCGTCGGTCGCCGGCGCCGCGGACAGCAGCGGGAAGTGCGCCGTCGACCAGGTCGACATCGGCGGGACGTGCACCAGCCGGAAGGATGCCGCGAAGCAGGTCCTCACCATCACCCGCTCGGTCATGAAGGAGCAGGACGCCAAGGGCGTGGTGCTCCGCGTCGACACCGGCGGCACCACCCTCGTGAACCAGGGCCTCGGCATCTCCCAGGTCGGGTCGCCCGTCACGCCCGACATGAAGTTCCGGCCCGGCTCGATGTCGATCCCGATGCTCACGACCATCGCCCTGCAGCTGCAGGAACAGGGCAAGCTCAGCCTCGACGACACGCTCTCGAAGTGGTACCCCGACTACCCCAACGCCGACAAGGTGACGTTGCGGATGCTCTCGAGCGTCACGTCCGGCTACCCCGACTTCATCCAGGAGAACCCGCCGTTCCAGGCCGCGCAGCTCGCGCAGCCCTTCCGGCAGTGGACCGACGCCGAGCTGCTGCAGTACGCGTTCGCGCTGCCGGTCGTCTGCGATCCGGGCACGTGCTTCCACTACGCGCACACCAACTTCATCCTGCTCGGCAACGTCATCCAGAAGGTGACGGGCAAGACGGTGACCGAGCTGATCCAGCAGAAGTTCCTCGGCCCGCTCGGGATGACCCAGACGAAGATCACGAAGCTCCCCGCCATCCCGGAGCCGGCGCTGCACGCCTACACCGACGAGCGCGGCGTCTACGAGGAGTCGACGGGGTGGAGCCCGTCGTGGGGCCTCGGCGACGGCCTCATCATGACGTCCACCGCGCGCGACATGACGACGCTCATCAAGGCGATCGGCACCGGCACGTACCTGTCGAAGCAGTCGACGAACGAGCAGTTCCAGGATCTTTCGAAAGGCCTGGAAGGTGCACCGACCCAGATCGGCTACGGGCTCGGGATCGCGCTCGCCGGCACCGACTGGGTCCTCCAGAACCCGGTCTTCAACGGGTACGCCGGGATCGCCGCCTACGAGCGGGGCCAGAAGCTCTCGATCGTGATCGACAACACCCACGGCCCGAACGCGACGTCGGGCACCAGCATCGCCTCCGAGATCTTCAAGGCTCTCGCCGCGTACCTGGCGCCGAGTGACCCGCTCTAGCCGACCGAGTCGCAAGGCTCCTCCCAGAGGACTGCGCGGCCCACCCACCCACGAGCCAAGATGGGGCGTCGTTCGCCGCACATCAGGGAGGCCGTCGTGAGCGTGGATCCTCAGCCTGGCATCGTCGACACGTTCCTGTCTCCGTTCACGAACTTCCTCAAGAGCTGGGACTATCGGCCGGTCACGAGCTGGTTCGAGCACTTCGTCACGATCAACTGGAACTCCGGCGACGCCGCGATCGAGGAGCACGTCCTCGGTGAGGTCGGGAGCTACGGCCTCCAACTCGCCCGTGTCCTGGAAGCCGTCGATCTCCTGGTCGGGGAACTGGACCTGAGCCGGCTCACCCCCGAGCAACAGCGAATCGTGGTGCGCGTCGAGGATCTCGCCGCATCGGCGAAACGCGCGGTGCACGAATACCGCGGTCGGTCGACCGACCAGGCCGCCACTGGCTCCCGCGGCGAGATGCTTCCGCGCGTGGTCGACGCGCGGTGACTCCCGTGACCGACACGCCCGTCGCCGTCGTCACCGGCGCGAGCCGTGGCATCGGACGCGCGGGAGCACTGGCACTGGCGGAAGCCGGCTTCGACGTCGTCGTGAGCGCCCGGACGGTGAAAGAGGGCCAGGGAACCTCCGACACCACGTCGGTGCGTCAGGACCCGAGTGCGGTCATCGTGCCCGGCAGCCTCGAGCGCACTGCGCAGGAGATCGAGGAGCGCGGCCGGCGGGCGTTGATCGTCCCGATGGATCTGCTCGACCGCGACGCCGTGTTGGCGCTCCCTGCGATGGTGCTCGCGGAGTGGGGCCGGATCGACGTGCTGTTCAACAACGCGATCTACAAGGGCGTCGGCACCCTCGACCGCATCGCCGATCTCACGACCGAGTCGATGCTGGACATGTTCACCGGCAACTTCGTCCACCAGGTGTTGCTGATCCAGGCGGTCCTGCCCCACATGCTCGAGCGGGGTCGTGGCGCGATCATCGACATGGTGTCGGGGTCGGCGCGCCTCGATCCGCAGGCCCCGCCCGGAGAGGGCGGCTGGGGGATCCTCTACTCGGGATCGAAGGCCGCGTTCGCCCGGGTGGCGGGAGGCATCAACGCCGAGTACCGCAGCGCCGGGATCAAGGCGTTCAACGTCGATCCCGGCAACGTGGTCACCGAGGCCCGCCAGGCGATCAAGTCGGACGACGAGTACTCGGCGGGCTACGGCAGCGAGCCGGCCGAGGCCACCGGGAAGGTCGTGGCCTGGCTCGCGACCGATCCCAGCGCCGAAAGGTTCCTCGGCAAGTGGATCTTCGCGCCCAAGCTGTGCTCCGACCTCGGCCTGCTCCCCGACTGGACGTACGAACCCGTCGGCTGACGCCCAACGCAGGCCGACGCAGCCCGTCGATCCGTTCGCCGTCGATGAGTCCGAGGTGTCTCCGCGGTCGTAAACGGTAACCGCAGCGACCCACGCAACAGGCAGGGTCCGCATGAAGGGGGAAGACCATGCCCGAGCTCCTCGTCGACTTCATCACCTCGCTCGACGGCTACGGCGCGGCCGACGACTGGCCGGGCTGGTGGGGCCTCGAAGGCCCCGAGTACCTCGGCTGGCTCGGAGAGTCGCCCGACGCCGCGTCGACGGTCCTGATGGGCGCCAACACCTATCGACTGATGTCCGGCTTCGCCGCCCAGGGCGAGCCCGGTACCGACCCCCTCGCCGACCTGACCAAGGTCGTCTTCTCGAGCTCGCTCGCCGAACCGCTGTCGTGGGCGAACACGACCCTGGTGTCCGGCGACGCCGTGGACGCCGTCCGCGAGATGAAGACCGCGGGCTCGGTGTCCCTGCGCACCATGGGCAGCCTGAGCCTCTGTCGATCGCTGCTGAACGCCGGACTCGTCGACCGCTTCCGTGTCGTCGTGTTCCCCGTCATCACCGGTAGCACCGGTCGTGAGCGCATCTACGACGGGTACCCCGACGTCGCGCTCGACATGACCGACAACCGCACGTTCGACGGTCGCATCCAGCTGCTCGAGTACACGCCGAGGGTGCTCGCGGCACCGCCGCTCGCGGACGCCGGCACCAGCTGAGCCGTGGCGCCCGGGGTCGGGTCAGATCGCGTCGAAGGCGTTGTGGTCGTCGACTGCGGTGCCGAGACGCTCGAGCAGCACGGCCGTCTTGCGCGGATCGACCTTGATGGTGATCCCCCAGAGGTAGAACCCGTGGACCATGCCAGCACGGATCTGACGCTGAGCCTCGTCGAACGCGGGCGCATCGACGCCGCCGGCAGCGAGGCGCTCGAGGTAGTGGCGCAGCAGGTCGTCCTCGTGTCGGCGACGATCGTCGACGGTGAGGACCGACGCGACGTGGTAGCCGACGTCGAGATACCAGGGGCCGCGCTGGACCAGCTGCCAGTCGCAGAAGGACGGGCGGTCCTCGGCGTCGAGGTACACGTTCCCGATGTGGACGTCGCCGTGCATCACGCACCACGGAGACTCGGTGGCGACGCGTTCGCCGAGCGTGCGGTACGCCGCGAACAACCGTTGGGAATCGCGCACTGCTTCGGGGACACCGGCGCCGATCGGGCCGCCGAAGTTCACGTCGATCTCGGCGACGCCGCGCGTCAGCGTGTAGAAGCTGCAGCGGTTCGCCAGCCACGCGAGGTCGGCGAGCTCGGGATCGAGCCACGTGTGCGAGTGGAGCGTCGCGAGCTGGTCGAGTGTCGCCGCGGCCTGTTCGGGCGTGTAGGGGTCGAGCGCGTGCAGGAAGTGCGCGCCTCGGCCGAGCTCATCTTCGGTGACGACCACGTTGTCGCTCGTCTCGAAGTCGACCTCGGCTGCGACCGCCCGCAGGGTGCGGACACCGGTGCGGCCGACCAGATCGCGGTAGAAGGCGGCTTCGGGCACGCCGGCGGAGCGGTACTGCCGACCGAGGTCGCTGAAGTAGCCCTTGATCCAGAGGTCGCGAACGGTGCCGTCCGTCTGCTCGACGCGCACCGGCTGGTTCGTGGAGACCCGGTTGTCGACTTCACCCGCGGTCACCGAAGCCACCGGAGCGCCGAGCGCCTCCGACAGCCACTCGGGTGACGTGGCGACTTCCAACGTGGCGGGGATGCTGAGTGTCACGGGCGACAACGTACCGACCCGCGCGAGCCTGGTCGGATGCCCGCCCTCCCCTCCGATTCCGATGCCGGTCGCGCACTCGACGCCGCTGGGTTCAGCGTGGGCATGGATCCCCACCTCGCACCGTTCCTGCGCAGTTGGCTCGACACCTTCGTCTTCCACGGTCGCGTCGACGCGCGCCTCCGCGAGGTCGCCATCCTGCGGATCATGTGGCGCTGCGATCGAGCGTTCGAATGGGGGAACCACTACCGCCTCGCCCGGAGCGCAGGCCTGAGCCGGGAAGAGATCCTCGCCGTCCGCGCCGATGCACCGGGTCCCGGACTCGACCCGTCGGCTGCGGTCGCCGCGCAGGCGGCGGACGAGGTGATCGACGCGGGCACCGTCAGCGCGCCCACGATGGCACGACTCGGCTCCGTCTTTCCGGAGCCGGCGCAGCTGGACGAGTTCCTCTACGTCGTGGCGGGGTATCGGATGTTCGCCACCGTCTCGGCGTCGAGAGGCGACGACCGCGCCTCGTCCCACCCACCGTGGCCGCCGGACGGCCGCAGTCCCCTGACCTCGTGACCGGAGCATGGTGATCCCGCACCCGGTTCACGCTTTCATGCGTTCTGGGTGACGACTCGGACGTCCGGTGACGACGAGGATCGTGGGACAGGGCGGCCACGACACGACCGGGAGCTTTGCGATGAGCGCACCCACCGACGAGCGGACGA
This sequence comes from uncultured Actinomycetes bacterium, assembly GCA_963755855.1. Lineage (GTDB taxonomy): Bacteria > Actinomycetota > Acidimicrobiia > IMCC26256 > DASPTH01 > DASUAS01. The sequence continues at coordinate 335,064 of CAVWLR010000004.1, forward strand.
TCGGCCACGGTGCGATCTTCGATGCCGCGTCCGGCTACCTGGGGCAGCAGCTCACGACGTTCGAAGAGTCGGTGCAGGACTTCCAGGACTCGTCGCAGGAATGGCGCCGCCTGTTCTCCGAGCTCCTCGGCACCTTCTTCCTCGTCCTCGTCGCCGCAGGTGGCGGGATGATGAGCCAGGCGTTTCCCGGCACCATCAGCCGCCAGGCCGCCGTCGTCGCGCCTGGGTTGATGGTGCTCGCCATCATCCTGTTCATGGGCAAGGTGTCCGGCGCGCACCTCAACCCCGCGGTCAGCATCGCGTTTGCTCTGCGTCGCGACTTCCCGTGGTGGCGTGTACCCGGCTACATCGTCGTGCAACTCGGTGGCGCGGTGCTCGGCGGCGTGGTTCCTCCAGGCCGTCGTCCACGTCTCCGCGACGTACGGCTCGAACTACCCGGCGGGCGGGTTCTCGAACGGTGATGCGCTCCTCATGGAGATCGTGCTCACCTTCGGTCTCGTCAACGTCATCCTCGGCACCGCGTCCGGTGCGCAGAACATCGGCATCATCGGCGCGCTCGGTGTCGGTGCCTACATCGCGCTCGCCGGGCTGTGGGGCAGTCCGATCTCGGGCGCGTCGATGAACCCGGCGCGCACCTTCGGACCCGACGCCATCGGCGCCGACTTCCACGCCTACTGGGTGTACGTCGTCGGACCGCTCGTCGGCGCGACCGTCGCCGTCGGCACCGCGTTCGTCCTCCGTGGCCGCGGTGGCGGCCGAGCCGGATCCGGAGCCGCCCAGGGCGTGCTCCGTGAGGAGATCGCCGAACCCGACAAGGCCTGACCCGCGCTCGGCGCGGGCGATGCGCCGCCAGGGCACTAGGTTCCGTCGACCATGGTCTCTGCGCCTGACCGGCCGCCGTCCGTCCACGTCTCGACCGGCGATCTCCCCAGCGCCGAAGCGGTGCTGGAGCTCGTGGCCGACGCGCACGAGCGCTTCGCAGGCGTCTCCGAGGGTGCGGTCGCCGACTACATCCCGATCCTGGCCGAGGCCTCCGCCGACTGGTTCGGCATCTGCATCGTGAGCGTGATCGGGCGCGTCGCCACCGCCGGCGACACCGACCAGACGTTCTCGATCCAGAGCATCTCGAAGCCGTTCGTGTTCGCACTGGTCTGCGACGCGGTCGGGCCTGCCGCCGCGCGTGAGGCGCTCGGTGTGAACAACACCGGGCTCCCGTTCGATTCGGTCATGGCGATCGAGCTCAACGACGGTCGACCGATGAACCCGATGGTCAATGCCGGCGCGATCGCGACCACGAGCCTCGCGCCCGGCGACGACGCGGCTGCGCGCTGGGCGTTCGTGCGTGAGGGTCTCTCGCGCTTCGCCGGACGCACGCTTCAGCTCGACGAGGCGGTGTACGACTCGGAGTCGTCGACGAACCTCCGCAACCAGGGCATCGCCCATCTGCTCGACGGCTACGGCCATCTCTACGCCGATCCCGACGAGACCATCGACGTGTACACCAAGCAGTGCTCGCTCCTCGTCTCCGCCCGTGACCTCGCGGTCATGGGCGCGACGCTCGCCGACGGTGGGGTCAACCCGCTGACGGGCGAGCGCGTGGTCGACGCGGCGACGTGCCACCGGGTGTTGGCCGTGCTCGCCACCTCCGGGCTCTACGAGCGCAGCGGCGACTGGCTGTACGACTGCGGACTCCCTGGCAAGAGCGGCGTGAGCGGCGGCATGGTGACCGTCTCGCCCGGCAAGGGCGGTCTCGGTGTCTTCTCCCCTCCCCTCGACCCCGCCGGCAACAGCGTGCGCGGCCAGCTCGTGACGAGCTACCTCTCCGAAGCCCTCGGTCTCAACCTCTTCAAGTCCGAGGCCCTGTGACCGACCTCCTCCTCCCGACAGCAACTGGAGCGCACTGACGTGTCCGACAGCCCCTTCCGACTCCCCCGCACGGTCGTCCCCGACCACTACGACATCACGCTCGACGTCGACCCGGCGCGCGACGCGTTCTCGGGGAAGGTCGGCATCGACATCCGCGTCCTGGAACCCGGGAACCTGATCGTGCTCAACGCCGCCGAGCTCGACTTCGACGAGGTCGTGCTGTCATCCGAGTCGGGCGGCATCGCCGTGCTCGACGTGAGCCACGACGACCGCGAGCGCACCACCATGACGTTGGAGCGCGTCGTCGAAGCGGGTGCGTACCACCTCGACATCAGCTACCGAGGGGTCCTCAACGATCAGCTCCGGGGTCTCTACCGATCCGTCTACGAAGACGCGGACGGGACCAAGCACCCCATCGCCACGTCGCAGTGCGAGCCCACTGATGCTCGCCGCATCATCCCCTGCTGGGACGAGCCCGACTTCAAGGCCACGTTCCGCACCTCCATGGTCGTCCCCGACGACGCCGAGGCGTATTCGAACGCAGCCGAGGTCGCGCGTCAGCAGGTCGACGGGCGCACGAAGATCGACTTCGCCCCGACCATGAAGATGTCGACGTACCTGCTCGCGTTCATCGTCGGACCCTTCGAGGCCACCGCGCCGGCAGTGGTCCGGGGTACCCCGATCCGCATCATCGTTCCCCGCGGCAACCTCCATCGCACCGACGTGGCGATGGAGAACGCGATCTTCAGCTTCGAGTTCCTGTCGGACTACTTCGGGATCCCCTACCCGGGCGACAAGCTCGACCACATCGCCGTCCCCGACTTCGCGTTCGGTGCCATGGAGAACGTCGGCCTCATCGTCTACCGGGCCGCCAGCCTCGTCATCGACCGCGCCAACGCCAGCCAGAGCGAGCTCCAGACCTCGGTCGACGTGATCGCGCACGAGGTCGCGCACCAGTGGTTCGGCAACCTGGTGACGATGGGCTGGTGGGAGGGCATCTGGCTCAACGAGGCCTTCGCCAACCTCATGCAGATGAAGGCGACGAACGCGCACCGTCCGGAGTGGAAGCGCTGGCTCGCCTTCGCCAACGTCGAGGTGCCCTGGGCGATGAACATCGACCAGCTGGTCAGCACCCGGCCCGTCGAATTCGAGATCGCTTCCCCGGACGAGATCGACCAGATGTTCGACGCCATCACCTACGGCAAGGGTTCGGCGGTCCTGCACATGGTCGACGAGTTCGCGGGCACCGACAGGTTCCGCGCCGGGGTGCGCGACTACCTGCACGCGCACGAGTACGCCAACACCGCCACCGCGGATCTCTTCGCGAGCCTCGACGGGGCCTCGGAATGGCCGATCAGCGAGATCATGAGCAACTGGATCTTCCAGAAGGGGTTCCCGCAGATCGACGTCACCCGGGTCGCGGGCGGTGCCCGACTCGCACAACGCCGCTACCTCGTGATCCCCGACGCCGTCCGACACCACCACGTGGCAGGTACCGATCGAGGTGCGGGGATCCGCTGCCGGTGAGCACTTCTCCCGGAAGGTCCTCCTGACCGATGGCGACACGGTCGTCGATGTCGGCGACGTCGACTGGATCGTCGCCAACGTGGGTGGTCACGGCTTCTACCGGACGCACTACTCCGACGACCTGTTCGCAGGCGTGCTCGGACACCTCGACGAGCTCGACGACCTCGAGCGCTACTGGTTGGTGTCCGACACCTTGGCGCTGGTGCGCAACGGCGAGATCGACGCGTCTGCGTTCCTCGACCTCGTCGTCGAGTTCGCAGCGGAACGCGAGCAGGCGATCTGGTCGGTGATCACCGGCGGCCTGGCGACGATCGAGCACCACGCGTTGGAAGCGGCCGCACGTCCGGCGTACGAGGTCTACGTCCGATCGGTCGTCGCGCAGCAACTCGATCGACTCGGACCGGATCCCTCTGCGACCGAGACCGACCTCGACCGCAAGCTCCGCGGCGACCTGATCGTCACGCTCGGCATCCTCGGCCGCGACCCGGCGACCATCGAGCGCTGCGCACGCATCGTCGACGACGTGCTGGAGGGCGCCGAGGTCGATCCGGAAGTGGCCACCGCCGCGCTCGCGGTGTTCGCCCACGATGCCGACCGATCCGGGTACGAGCGGCTGTGGAGCGCCTACCTCGGTGCGCGGACGCCGATCGAGCAGGCCCGCTTCCTGCGCGCGGTCGCCGACGTCGGCGCCGTCGAGCTGGCCACGGCCACGCTCGATCGGATCGTCGACGGTTCGATCAGGACCCAGGACCGGGCCTGGGTGTTCGCCCGCCTCCTGTCGGGCGACGCGGGGCCCACGGTGTGGCGTCGGGCCACCGAGCGACTGGGACGCGTTCCTGGGCGCCATTCCCGGGCTGACGCGCTCGCGGATCGTGGAGGGGATCTCCGCCCTGTCCCAACCCGACATCGCCGACGAGGTCGAGGCGTTCCTCGCCGAACACCCCCTGCCCGAGGCCGCGCACTCGGTACGTCAGAACCTCGAACGGCTCGATGCCAACGTCCGCCTCCGGGCGCGCCAGACGCCAGGGGTCACGGCCTATTTCGCATCGTGACGACGCAGCACCAACGAGGAGCAAGAGGACATGGACAACCGCGCCGTTGATGCGTTCGCGGCTGCCTCGCGGTTCTTCGTCGAGGCGGTCGGCGCAGTTCCACCGGACGAGTACGAGGACCAGTGGTCCGACGAGTGGCGGGTGCTCGATCTGATCGGCCACGGCCATCGCGCCAACCTGCTGACCGTCGAGTACTACGAACATCCCGTTCCGGTCGCCGGCCCCGAGTACGTGTTGCCCGAGAACATCGCCGCACGCGGCCGAGAGGCAGTCGCAGTGCTGGGCGACGAACCGGTCACGGCCGTGCGCGCCGCTTCCGATCGAGCCGTGACCGTGGTGGCGGCGGCTCCCGACGATGCGGCGGTGGGCACGCCGTTCGGAACGCTGAGGCTCGAGACCTACCTGCGCTCCCGCACCGCCGAGCTCGTGCTCCACGGACTGGATCTCGAGACGACGGTCGCACCGCCGGCCGAAGCGCTCGAGGAGTGCGCCGCGTTCCTCGTCGAGCGTGCGATCGAGCGCGACCGAGGGGTCGAGGTCGTGCGCGCGCTCACCGGACGCGGAGTGCTGGCACCCGGTTTCACCGTCTACTGACGGACGACATATGCCGCAAGTGCGCAGATGAGACCACGAGCATCCGCAGCCGCGCTCATCACATCCGCGAGAATCACCGCAGCGAACCACCAAGCAGCGAAGCGGGCGGGCTCAATCGAGTCGCACAGTACGGCCGCAGATGACGGGCCCCGGCGACGGTCGGGGCCCCGTCGCGTTCGGGAGCGCGTTCGGCCGGACGCGTCCGCGCGGTCACGTTGCGAAACTTGCGAGAAACAGTCCCCCGGTACGTTGAGCGCGATGCTCGACGTCGACGCACCCGAGATCCCGTTCGTCGACATGTCGTCGCTGGACCAGTCACCGGCCGCGTACGCCACGTTCGACGCGCTGCGCGAGCAGACGTGGCTGGCGAGGAGCCAGTTCGGTCTGCACGTGCTGACCTACGGCGCGTGCTACGAACTGCTGCGCGACAGCCGCTTCAGCATCGGCGTCGCCCAACTGCTCGAACAGGCGGGGATCACCGACCCCGTCACGCGCCGGCAGTGGCTCGACGCGTTGCTGGGCGCAGCTGCACCTGACCACGACCGGATGCGTCGCCTCATGTCGCCGTCGTTCACGCCCAAGGCCGTCGCCGGTCTCGTGGACCACGCAGGAGCCCTGACCGAGCGAGCGGCCGTGACGGCCGGAGCCGACGGCACCGTCGAGCTCATGGCCGACCTCGCGACCCGGTTGCCGCCCGCGGTGTTCTGCCGCATGATCGGTGCGCCCGAGACCGACGCACCGATCATCGGCCGCCTGTCCGACCAGGTGCTGGCGATCTTCGCTCGCCAACCCGCTCTCGCGCCCCAGGTCGAGCAGGCCACGGGCGAGCTCATCGCCTACGTGCGGGGCTTCGTCGAGGCGCGCCGCCGCAGCGCTCGTGAGGGCGATCTCATCTCCCATCTGCTCGGAGCAGAGGAGGGCGCTGAACGGCTCACCACCCATGAGCTCGTCACCCTGCTCGTGCAGGTGCTCCAGGCGAGCACCGACAACACCGCGAGCCAACTCGGGCTCGTCGTCCACGCCGCCGCCGAGGATCCCGCGCGGTGGGACGCTCTCCGCGACGACCCTGCGTCGATCCCGGGATTCGTCGAAGAAGCGTGCCGGCTCAGCCCACGCATCATGCACATCACGCGCATGGCCGACGAGGATCTGACGTTCCGCGATCTCCGCGTCCCGGACGGGACGCTCATGTTCGTGACGGTTCCGAGCGCGCACCGCGACCCGGGGATCCACCCCGATCCGCTTCGGTTCGATCCAGCTCGGTCCGACAAGGCCGCGAACTTGAACTACGGCTCGGCCGCGCACTTCTGCCTCGGCGCGTCGTTGGCGCGCATGGAGATGTGCAAGGCGCTCGAAGTGCTCACGCAAGTGTGGCGACGGGTCGAGCCCGCAGGTGAGCCGGTCTTCGAGGTGAACGTCGGCGTCGTGACCGTTGCTTCGCTTCCACTCTCGGTCGAGCTCGCCGACTAGTTGCAGCTACCGCTCACGCACGGCGTAGGTCAGGTGGGTCGCGTGCTGCGTCGTCTCCGCGCCGACCGACTCGAGTGCGACGCGACCCGCGTCGACGCCTTCGAACAGGCGGATCCCGGCGCCGAAGAGCACGGGTGACAGGGCGATCGCGAACTCGTCGATCAGGCCGGCGTTCACGTACTCCAGGATCGTCTCGCCGCCGCCGGCGATGCGGACGTCCCGGTCGCCGGCGGCCTCGCGGGCCTGCTCGAGCGCGGACGCGATGCCGTCGTTGACGAAGTGGAAGGTGGTGCCGCCCAGACGCTCCCAGGGCTCACGCTGCTCGTGCGTCACCACGTAGACCGGTGTGTGGAACGGCGGGTTCTCCGGCCACATCTCCTCGCCGGCGTCGAACATGCGCTTGCCCATCACGCTCACGCCGGTGCGCTCGAAGGTGTCGCGCACGATGTCGTTGTCGCGCCCCTCCTCCCCTCCCTCGCCGAGCCCCAGGTTCTCCCGGAAGTGCCGCTGCGGGAAGATCCACGCCTGCAGCTCCATCCACTGCTTCCCCATCAACTCCCCGAGCGACGCGGGTGCGATGTATCCGTCGAGCGACATCGACACGCTGAAGAACACCTTGCCGGCCATCAGTCCTCTGCTCCCTTCCGACGGTTGTCGGTCACGTAGTCAGCCAGGTGGTTCAGCGTCTGCTGGCCACCCTCGATCGCATGGAACTGCTCGACTGCCGCGTCCCGGTGCTCCTTGGTGGGGAACACGGTGTGCATCTCGATCCGCGTCGCAGCACCCTCGGGCGCGAACGTGATGACCTGCGTGAACGCATTCGGATCGCCGCGGTGCTCACCGTTCAGAAGCGCGATCCGCTCCGGCGGGACGATCTCGGTCCAGGTGATCGAATCCTCGTAGTCGGTCCCGTCCGGTCCGTGCATCACGAAATCCCAGATCCCGCCGACGCGGAACTCGAAGCTCTGCGTCGTGGTGGTGAACCCATCCGGACCCCACCACCGTGAGAGGTGGCGCACCTCGGTGAACGCCTCGAACACGAGCTCCCGCGGGGCGTCGATGACCCGAGAGATCACGATCTCGCGGCCCGCCGTCGTCGACTGCGCAGGAATTCCTCCATGCATCGCGCTCATCAGTTGCTCCTCCTACGTTGACGGCCGAGGTCCTGCACGTACGCGTCGAGCCGATCGAAGCTCGCGTTCCAGAACGCCTCGAAACCGCCGGTCCACTCGTGCACCGGTCGCAAGCCGTCGGCGTCGAGGGCGTACAGGCGTTGCCTGCCGTCCTTCCGATCCCGCACCAGCCCGACCTCACGGAGCACCCGCAGGTGCTTCGACGCTCCCGGCTGGGTCATCCCGAGCGCCTGAGCGAGCTCGGTCACCGGACGCTCGCCCGCCCGCAGCAGCACCAGGATCTCCCGGCGTTGCGGCTCGGCGATCGCGTTGAAGACGTCCGACGTCGTCGCTGCTCGTGCCATGCCCACATCATATACCTATATCGGCATGTGTCAAGACTGCGCTGCGACACGCCACTCGGGCCGTGCTGCCGCCTCTCCTCCACTCCCGGCTTCCTCGGTCAACTGGGCATGACGTGAGTCGTACGCGAGAAACCGGCCACTGCCGCGTCTACCAATCCTGGTCGGCGAGGAGGAGGACTGCGAGCGGTTCCAGCGCCGCCATGAGCTCGTCGAGCTCGGCGGGTTCGAGACGCTCGTAGGGCTTCGCTGCGAGGTCGTCCGTGAGCTCTTCGACGCGTTGCTTGACGGCGCGGCCCTGGTCGCTCAGCCAACCGTCGTCGCCGATCAGACCGCGGTCGCGCATCCCGTCGACGATGGCGGCGATCTGCGCGGCGGGGAGGTGATGGATGCGTCCGAACTTCTCCGCGGGCATGTCCATGTCGAGTGCAAGAAGCACGTGCGCCTCGAGGCCGCCGACGGCTTCGCTCATCAGGGCCGCGATGTGACCGTCACCACGGTGCTCTCGCAGCAGAGACGCAGCGTGGAAGAGACGGGCCACCACCTCGTCGGGGATCGGGAGCGCGCGTAGCGCGGCGTACAGCGGCCGACCCTCGACCGGCGCGCTGATGGCAGCCACGAGCAACAGGTCGGCGGCGCGTGCGAACGCCGGAGATTCGACGTGCTCGCCCAGGATCCGGCACAGCGCGTTCACACAGCCCATCTGGCGAGCGGCGATCGCTGCCTCCGGTGTGGTGGTGCGCCAGACCTTCGGGATGTGGCGGGCGACTTCACCGGGCGCGAAATTGTAGAAGAGTGCGTCCACCACCTCCGCCGGGACCACACCCAGCGGCGCCGCCCGTCCCGCGAAGTAGGTGTCCCAGTAGTCGGTGAAGCCCAAGGCGAACATCGCCTCGTTCGGGTCGTCGGCCGAATACGGGATCGCACCGATCGGCTCGACCAGCTCGAACATCCGTCGTGCCATCGGGTTCATGATCGAGTCCTCTTCCCGCAACTGTGACGCTTCGAACAGTCCCTCACGATCAGTTCGACGACCGGAGATCACGAAACTCATCGCGCTGCGACGATCGAACGCGGTGTCGTCAACCTGGACTCGGCTGGCATCCTGCGTGCATGAGCGTGCGCGGTGGAGATCGGATCCTTGCGGCATGAATGACGGGAGGCCCTGATGGGTTCGTTCGATGTGCTGCTGGACGACGAGCGCACCCAGCTCGACGCGTTCGTCGAGGACTACCGGAGCGCCCTCGAGGCCGTGCTCGTCGGCATCAGCGAGGAGCAGGCCCGCGCCCGACTCGTCCTCTCGGCGACCACGCTGCTCGGGCTGCTGAAGCACGTCACCTGGATGCAGCGCGTGTGGTTCGAGGAATGCATCGGCGGATCATCTCGTGTGGAGCTCGGTCTCGTGCAGAGTCCGGCGGAGTCCTTCGAGCTCGCCGCCGCCGACACCGTCGTCAGTGTCACCGCAGCCCATCGGCAGGCCTGCGCAACAGCTCGATCGCTGGCCGCCGACGTCTCCCTCGACGAGGTGGTGACGGGCCATCGAGGTGGACCGCGGACTCTGCGTTGGGTGTACCTGCAGGTCCTCCGCGAACTTGCACAGCATTGCGGTCACGCCGACATCCTGCGCGAGCAACTGCTCGCCGGCTGAGCTCCTCGTTCAGTACCGCGAGACGCCGACCCACGGGACATGCACACAAGTCCGAAGTCGGGGCACGACTGCTTGATCCGCGTGCCGGCTCAGAGGATGGCAACCGCGTCGACTTCGACGAGAAGTTCCGGGAGCCAGAGTGACGCCACACCGAGGAGCGTGTTGGCCGCGAGCGGATACGGATCTCCGAACACCTCTTTCGCAGCTGTCATCAGCTCCTCGAGCGCGTCCCAGCTGTAGTCGACCATGTAGATGTTGAACTTCGCGACGTCGTCGAGCGTCGCGCCTGCAGCGGTGAGCGCGATCAGCACGTTGCCGAACACAACACGGCTCTGTTCGAGGTGCGTCGAGCCGACGACCTTCCCTTCGACGTCGACCGAGGTCTGGCCCGAGATGTGAACGATCCGCGATCCGGTCGCAATGGACACGTTCACGAGCTCGGGGATCTTGAGGAGCTCGGGAGGATCGATGCGATCCGTGATCATGAGAGGCCTCTCCGCCGTGTTCGATGCGTCGCCTCCAAGCATGACCCCGTACGCAAGTCCTCAGCAGCGGTGCTTCGAGGCCCCGCGGCGGGAGAGAGGAGTGGCCGGCGTGCCTCAGTCGCCGTCGGCCGAGACATCCACGAAGGCTTCGGCGTCGAGGCTGAGGGTGCCGACCTCCGTCTGGATCTGGATCAGCGTCCCGTTCGGTCGGACCTCGAACGCGGTCAAGGTGTCGGCGGTCGGGACGCGCTCGTCAGTTCCATCGATCTGCCAATCGGCGAGCAGGTGGAACTTCGTACCCGGTTGAAGGCGGTCGACCCGCGTGTGCGTCATGGGAGGAGTGTGGCACTCACAGAACTCGAGCCCGCGGTAGGTCGTACAGGGCGAGTTCCTCCCGGGTCGGGACCTCGATCTGTGCCGCCCACTGGTCGAGCTCCTCTCGCTGGATCGTGCCCCAGGTGTCCTCGGCGTTGCGTCGGACGATCCGACGCCAGAGCTCGTCGATCGGCACGTCGAGATAGTGGAACTCGATGGCTGCGCCGATCGCTCGGACCGCGTCACGGAGCTCGTCTCTCCCGGATCGTGCCCACGGACCGTCCTCGTAGACCACGGTCACGCCACGTTCCAGCAGTTCCAGGAGCAGCGATCGTTGGAGGCGTTCGACTCGGACCCGGCCGTCGACGTCGAGGGGTTCGAGACCGAGGTCCATCATCCAGTCGTCCGCGGCGAGGCGCAGGTATCCCGACGTCTCGCACGTACGCGTCGCTTCGGTGGTCTTGCCAGCACCGGGAAGTCCGCAGAAGACGATCAGACGTGCTTCGGGCGGCTGCGCCTGGCTAGCTCCCATGGACACGCGCGATCTGTTCGATCCGAGCGGTACGGATCGCAGTCACGACCGCGCCACGAGGGTCTGGTGTCGTCAGCAGCACAGCCGCGCTCGTGACGCACACCGCGGTGGGCTCGTCCCGACCCGAGACGTCACTGATCGCCATGTCGATCGACAGGATCTCGTCTTCATCAGGGATGAGGCAGGCGATGCGCCGAAGCAGCCGCTTCTCGGAGAGCCGGTCCACCACTCCATGATCGCCGATCCGCCGATCCTCCGACCCCGCGCCGCAGTCCTGGCGTTGTTGCAGGGAGCACCGGACTGCCGACGTGTGAAGGCAGGATCCTCCCGACCTCTCGGATGGCTCTCCAAGCGTCAGGTCTGGAGGTCGCCGACCGCCGCAGCCAGTTCCTCGAGCTCTGCTCGCCATGAGGGAGGCGGTGCGATGGGCCGCACGACGAACTTCGAGAAGCCCGCGTCGACGTAGGCGCGCACGAGGTCCCGGAGTGCGTCCAACGACGTCGGCACCAGTGCGGCGACGTCCCGGCCGCGTGCTCGGGCGGCAAAGGCTGCGACCTGGGTGTCGCCGAGAGGTGCGCGGGCGTAGCCGATGCTGACGCCGAAGTGCTCGGGGTCGATGCGGCGTCCGACCCGCTCGGCCGCAGCGTCGATGACCGCCTTGCCTTCGGCAGCATCGGCCGGCGTGAGCATCGACGGAAGCCAGCCATCGGCGAGGCGTCCGCAGCGGTCGAGCGCGGCGGCGACGTTGCCACCGAGCCACATCGAGAACTCCTGCTGCACCGGCAACGGCGAGATGGTGATGCCCTCGACCTCCTCGCCGGCAAGCAGCCGCCGCACCAGCGGAAGGGATTCCTCGATGGCCGCCCCTCGATCGCGCACCGGCACCCCGACCGCCGTGCGTTCGGGACCCTGGGCGAGACCGGGCACGAAGGTCACCAGCAACCGTCCGTGCGTCAGCACATCGAGTGTCGCGAGCTGCTTGGCCAGGCGCACCAGGTTGCGTCCCGGGAGCAGCATCGTGATGCCGAGCTTGAGGTCGGGGTGGTGGGCGCCCGCCCACGCGAGGGCGAGCAGCGGGTCGTAACCCGGTCGGCTCAGCACCTCGGGCAGCCAGAGCGAGTCGAACCCGCACGCCGACATGTCGCCGACGACGTGCACGAGTTCTTCCGGACCCATCTCGTCGCCGCCCATTCCGATCCCGATGCGCACCTTCATGTCTGGAGCCTCGCACGCTCCTGGGCGCCGCATCGCAGGGGAGACCGACCTTTCTCATTTCCGGCACACGGTGTCGCCGTGGGTCAGCGGTGGTGATTCGGGAACGCGGGCGGTACCGTCCAAGCCGCGTCCGGCCGACGAATCGATGGGGAGCAAGCATGTACAGCATCCGGTCCACGACACCGATGACGCCGATCGACGGTCACGTCGACATCGACTTCGCCGACCGGGCGGGCTGGGCCGACAACATGGGTGCGACCGTGCTGGCGATCATGGTCGGCGACGAGCAGTGCGGCCCGTTCGTCGCGCTCAGCTACGTCGAGCCGACCAGCGAGCAGATGCCGCTGTCCTTCGCCCATGCCCACGCCAGCGACAACTGGCGCATCTCGGTGCGGGGCACGACCAACATGGGCAAGGACGCGTACGAGCAGGGTCAGTTCCGGTTCCACGACGGCGGGGTGCCGTACGCGAGCGACAACTTCGCCTGGGGCCCCGACGGCGGTTACGGCATCATCATGTTCGCCGACCGGCGCGGCTTCCCGATCCGACCTGTGAAGGCCGAGCTCGCCGAACAGATGGTTCCGGCCCAGGTAGTCGCCGGCAGGGCGATGGGGATCGACGTGCAGGATCCGTGCCCGGGTGCACCCGCGATCATGACGACGCTCGGCCCCACGACCCGGGCGCACCTCGACGGCGGCTTCGACACCTCCGACCAGTGGGACGAGATCGCGCCGGGTGTCCGGGTGGCCGCCGGCCTCGCCGGCGAACCGACGTGTGGTCCGGTGCTCGTGTTCGTCGACGCTGCCGCCGGCACCGAAGTGGCCCCCGCGCGCTCGATCGGTTCCGAGACGATCGTCGCGCCGGTGTCCGGATCGATCGACGCCGCGGGCATCACGCTGAGCCAGGGCGACGTGCGCGTGGAGGAAGCCGACGTCGACCATCCTGCGCTCGTCGCCGGTCCCGAGGGCGCGGAGGTCGTGATCCTCTTCGCCGATCGGCGAGAGCTGCGATCGGCGCTCGACGACGGGAAGATGTCGGGCGCACTCGGCGGCGCGCTGTCGCCGGTGCTCGAGGATCTCCAGCGCCAGCTCTCCCTGGCTGGTTCTGCAACCTGATCTTCGGCGCGGCTCAGGACCGACAGCCGGTCGCGTCCGGGCCAGTGCCCCTGCGCGCACGTGGCGCGGGTTTCGGTCCCCAGGCGAGCCTGGCGAACGCAAGGTCGATCGACATGCACGTCTCGACGGCCACACCCAGTTCACCGGTGACTTGATCCCGAGCGACGATCGAATACGTCACGACGAACACCTCCAGTCCCGGCACATGTTGCCGCCAACGGACCCCGCTCAGGAACTTGCGGGTGTCGAGTGCAGGTTGCCCGGTGCGGCGATGCAATGCCCGAATGCTGGCGCGGACGACGGATCACCGCTCCGGCGAGCGGCGAGACGGGCCCTACGATCCTCGTGCATGCGAAGGGCTGTGGCGCTGGTCGCGCTCGTCGCGTCGTGTCTCGCCGGACCAGCGACAGCGGCATCAGCCGCATCGCGTGGGACCTGCGCCGCCGCGGTCACGGCGTACGCACACCATCAGCTCAGCGAAAAGCTCGAGCGTGCGGCGATCGTGAGATGTGGATCCGTCACCGAGTGGGTCCGAGCGGTTCGAGCGGCGTTCGTGGGCTCGAAGCGGACCGACCTCGCCGTCACGAAAGGAAACGCCCGAGAGTCGCTGCGCGTCGCGTGCACCGGCAACGACGATCTGGCGCTCTGCAAGCACCTCGCCGCGCAGCCAGCGACGACGACGGCCGCCCCGGCGATGGCCGCGCTGTGCGCCAGCGCACACGCCGCATTCGGAGAAGGGCAAGCGATCCCGGAGTCAGAATCCGAGTCGATCCTGCTTCGGCAGATGGCCATCACCGGGAGCAGCCCGGAGGCGCAAGACCTTCTCGACTCACTGCGTCGACTTCCACCCGATCAGCAAGGCGACTACGGACACGTGTTCATCGTGGCGCCGCTCCTCAAGACCTGCAACGCGAAAGGCCTCTGAGCGCGGCGAGTCCGGCAGGGGCACCGTCTTTGCGCGTTGCCCGCTCAAGACCCTGTCGGGAGGGAGTACCGATCGGTCGGCGAGGGGCCATAGGAGTGCCGGAGCGTCGGTTGGAGCTTGCTGAAGGCGGCGATCAGACGATCGGTCTTCGGCCTTCCCGTGCGCACGTACACCGCGTAGCCAGAGTCGAGCTTCGGTTCGAGCATCGCGACGAGTGCGTAGTTGCCGTGCTCGACGAAGTCGATGACCGGCGTGCTCATGTCGGTCCAGCCCGAGATGAACTCCTCATCCCCCGCGGTGACGCTGGTCGCGATCGGTGACGTCGGCACATGGATGAAGACGACGTCAGGTGCGAGCGCAGTGAGTTGTGCGCGATCGAGGTAGCCGTGGTGCGCGATCTGTTCGTCGTTCAGGCCCCAGAGGTCGATGCAGTGCCATCCGGATTCCCAGCACACGTGTCCCGCTTCGCTCGAGGCGACGGTGAGTCCCGCGGAGTCGAACTTCGCCAGCGTGGTCGCGAACGTCCGTTGCGCGCGGTCCGAGAGGATCTCCTTCGAGTACACGTAGTGCACGTTCACCAGCAAGAGCAGCACGACGGTCCCCACCACCAACATGCGTGAGCGGTCCCACGACCGATCGGATGCCTCATCCTGGTGTTGGTACTCCCGTGACCACAGCTCGACCGCGAACACGATGGCGACCACGAACACCGGGAACTGGAAGCGGTACAGGAGGTTCGCCTCGTTCGACAGGAGCACCCAGAGCGCGAGCATCGCGAGGAGGCACCCGACGAAGGCGAGCCACATGCGACGGACCCGGGCATCGAGCACCGCGGCTGCGATGGCGAGGAGCGGGACGAGGCAGATGGTGACGGCGAACGTCGCACTGGCCTCGATGCCGTCGCTGTGGAGTGTGCCGCCTCCCTTCTTGTAGTACGGGTTCGGGAGCGGGTAGCCGAAGTAGCGCCAGCGCACCACGAGGAACACGAGCCCCGCCCCGACGACGACGAGGAACGCGTTCGCCACGGGGCGAAGGCCCCGACGCCCCGTCACGGCGACGACGGTGAGCAGGAGCAGACCTCCGAGCAGGAAGCCCTCGGGTCGCACGAGGCCGGCGACGACGATCGAGAGCGCCAGCTCGAGCGCCCGCCGGGTCGTGGCCTGCTCGATCAGGCGGATGGCCAGTACGGCAGAGACGCCGACCGCGAACCCGAAGGTCACCGCGCCGAAGCCCGTGCGCATGAGCACGACCCCTGGCCCCAAGGCGTAGACGGCACACGCGAGCGTGGCGAACCAGATCGGGAGCCGCCGATGCCGCGCGAAGACGTACAACAGGCAGACGGTGCCGACGAAGGCCACGGTGTTGACGAGCAGCGCTGCGGTCTTGATGCCGAGACCCCCGACCCGCAACACGGCCAACGCCACCATGAACAGCAGGTCGGTGGCGCCGTCGACCGGAGCGTCCCCCGGGTTCCAGACCACCCCGTGCCCGTGGGCGAGGTTGTCGGCGTAGCGATAGAGGATCGCGGCATCCTCGTCGGGAGCAGCGCGGCGCCATGCGAACACGGCGCACACCGCAATCGATGCGACCACGAGGAGACCGAGCCACAACCGATCGGCACGATCGCTCGACAGCGACGTGCCCGGCGTCGTCTCGGCATCGGAGGTTCGGTGCGTCAAGGGTTCGCCCCTCTCGACCTGCACGGCGAACGATGACGACCACCCAATGCGAGTCGACGTCAGCGACGTGCAGCACCTGCCGAGGCGCACCTTATCTCCGCCCCCAGGATCGGTTCAGGCGAACGCAGCAGAGCCCGCTGGGGACGATTCTCGAGACCGCGATTCCTACTCGCGGTCGACGAGGTCTACCTGGTGGAGACCGCGGCCGCGCAACGCCTCGATCTCACGACTGTCCGCCGAAGGAAGAGTGATTGTCATGAACGTTCCCACGACGATGCGCGCGCTGCACCGCAGACGAACTGGCCCGCCTGGCAGACCTCAACAAGCAAGGCGTGCTCACTGACGCGGAGTTCAGCGCCCAGAAGGCCAAGCTCCTCGCGACCTGAGCGCCATAGCTGCCGATCCGCGCCCTGTCGCTCGAGCCCAGGCAGACTGCAGACGAGCAGTTCATCGTGTGGCGTCGAGGGGGCCCTGGGATGATGGAGCAAGAACCACGGTCGGGCAACAAAGTCGGTGGCGGCGCTCTCGCTTCACTCACCGGCATCGGTGTTCTCTTGATCTTCATCATTCAGAACACTCAGGACGTCAAGTTCAAGTTTCTCTTCATCGACTTCACGTGGCCGCTCTGGCTGTACACGATCGTGGTGGCCCTCTTCGGGGCGTTGGTGTGGTTCGGACTGGGCGTGATGCGTCGCCACCGCCGCCGCAAAGAACGTCGCGCTGACCGGTAGAGCATCTTGGTGCTGACCGCAGAACAGATCTGCCGTGTTGCTCGGAGCATGGGGCAGCCTGTTGCAGAGGATTATCTGACTACGACGCTGCGTGTCGACCGCGGTGCGTCCGACGTGCGAAACCGAGGCGAACGTCAAGCCGACTCGCGCTGAAGTCCGTCGCCGATCCCGGCTCGCCTCGCGGCGGCACGGCAGGATGTGCGACATGGCCACCCGAGCGCAGCGGTGACGACTCCCGAGCGCGGGCCGGCCCGTTCGCAGGCCCTGTCCAAGCACCGAATGGAGGCGTTCAGCGCTGGCGTGTTCGCCATTGCGATCACACTGCTGGTCCTCGACCTCGCGCTCAAGCCGCCGGGTTTCTGCGTTCGTCGTCCCTTCCGCGCCGTCGGCCAACTCCTGCGCGGTGGTGCGCCCGAATGACACTGCAACGGCGAGGGCGTCAGCGCTCGCTGGCAGTCCGCCGGACCGGGCACTATGTGTGCGCGCAGAGGTAATTCTACAGCGATCTGTCAGGGGGTCCGATGCTCGAACGTGGTCCGACAAGCTGGTCGCGCTTCATGACGAGCGAGATCCGGTGTATCCGGCGGTCTGAGCTCGACGTTTCCGAAGCGCTGAAGACTCCGGGCGATCAGCGGTGATGCGCCGCCACGCGGAGGTCGTCGCCGGCGTCGATGTCGGCGAAGTGCAGCGAAGCCTTCGAGATGTTCAACGTCGCGCGGTGCCACCCGTCCCGAGCGAGGTCCGGTTCAAGATCAAGCGGATCGCCGTCATCATCACCGAACTCCTGCCCCGCGTCGGCGTCCTGGGGGCTGGCTCGCCGGACACGTACGTGGTCGTGCGGTGCGCGACGGACTACCTCCCCCGGGCACTCCAGGGGTACCTCGATCTCCCCCGCGACTACGCAGACCACTGCGTCGTGGCCGATGGCAAGACGCCTCTGGCCTTGCTGTCAGAACAACTCGACATCCTCACGACACAGATCAGCCGGATCGCCGATCGCGTCAACGGCGTCTACAGCGACAAGCTCATCGCGAACGGTCGCTTCCTCAGCCAGAAGTTCGGACCGCGGGCGCTCGACCTCGACGCCGCCAGGCCTGAGGCCAAGGGCCACGGTGTGTCGGCGCCGGCCGAGCCCATGAGAAGTGCCGCCTTCGCGCAGCATGCCCGTACCGTTGTCGCGCACCACGGCGAACGGATCCTCGCCGAGATCCCGAAGGCACTGCGACGAATCGGCCTGTTCTTCCTCGTCGTCACGATCAGCATCCCCGTCTTCCTCCTTGCGTCGATCGTCGTGCTCTGGCACCTCGCTCGTTGAGCGACAACCGGCCCCTGCTCGAGCACTCTGCCGTGGGCCGTTCGACGCTCGAACAGGCGCTGATGATCGGGGCGATCGGCGCGGCGCTCCGTGTCGGATCCGGTTGTGAACCTCGCCGCTGGACAGCCCGCGCGACCCGATCACAACGACGCGCTGACGCCGAAGCACCGACGACCCCGCAACTGCCCCACTGCACGCGGCAGCCTTGGGCAGAGCGTCGCGTCCGGCTATTTGCCCCAGACCAGCACGTTGATTGCGACGGTCAGAACGATCGACACCGCGATCATCGTCTTCCAGGGCACGAACACTCTGACGCGTCCCTGGGACGTGGTCGGCTCATCAGACTGTCGAGCGCTCCAGTGATCGAACCAGTTCATCGCGCGGCGTGGGCCCCCGGGAAAGAGGCGCACGACGATGTTCAGGGCGACGGTCAGCACAAGCGACAGCACAACCGAGAGCAGCAACCACTGCACGGCTCGAGTCTGCCCGGACGCGGGTCCTCAGTACCGTCGGGCCTCGCGACACGCCGAACGCTGAGACGCCAGAAGGCCAAACTCCTCGCCACCTGAGCGCAACAGCTGCCCCACTGGCCGTCCGACCGGGCGAACTGGCGCGTCAAGCCCGGGGGGCGCGACGCGGCCCCGGGAACGTCGGATGTGCAGTTCTGCGCTACGTGGTCGTCTGTTTTCAGAGCGCGCGTCGCCGCGTTACCGCGGCGCTTCCCGCCAGAACCGATGGCAGTCTGTACAGACGACGATGTTCTCCTCGTACGGCGGGGCTCGGGTCGCCAGGTGGTGTTCTCCTCGCGCGCGACATTCTCCGAAGAGGCGCTCCAGCTCCTCGCCGATCTCCTTCTCCGTACGGCCGAGTGGGTGCGGGTAGTTGACGCCCGCAGGCTCGTCGTCGATGCCGTGGCGGCTGTTGATCGGGTCGGTCACGGAACCGAGGTGAGGACGTAGGTGCAAATCGGACGCCCGCAGTTCGCGCCACATCGGCGAACGCTTCAGTTTGACGTGGACCTTGATTCTCCTGAGACCTTGACTCTCCTGGTCGACAATCCATGAAGTGCGGTTGTGCCGTAGCGTGGCCATCCGCGCGATCGGTGGTGGCCGAGCTGAGTGGAGGCGTTGGTGACTGGAGAGCCAGAGGGGACGACTGTTCCTGACGGGGCAGCGGGGAGTCCACGGCTCGCGATACTGCTTGCGGCAGCGATGTTCGTCCTAGTGGTCGACACGTCGCTGATGAACGTGTCCATCTCAGCGGTGGTGCACGACCTGGACACGACGGCAAGTGGTGTGCAGTCCGCAATCGCGCTTGAGGCGCTCGTCTCCGCGGCGTTCATCTTGATCAACAGCAAGGTCGGTGATCTCATCGGCCGAAGGCGGGCGTACGTGCTGGGCTTGCTCGCGTACGCGGTTGGTGCTCTGGCGATGACGTTGGCGCAAAGCCTGACTGCTGTTGTGATCTTCTGGGCGATCATCGGTGGGCTCGGGGCGTCGCTCCTGCTGCCCGCGATGCAGTCACTGATTCACGGCAACTTCGATGGCGCTGCTCGCACGAAGGCCTACGCACTTGTGGGGGCGTCCGCAGCGATCGCCGCCGCTGTCGGCCCGCTGCTCGGTGGGTTCGTCACGACGTTTCTGTCGTGGCGGGTCGGGTTTGCACTCGAAGTGGTGATCATCGCGGTGGTGCTCTCGAACATCAAGCTCGTTCGCGACGTGAAATACACCGGGCCTCGCCACATCGATGCGGTCGGTGCAGTGCTGTCGGTCATCGGTATGGGTGGCGTCGTCCTCGGAATCCTCGTCTGGCAGGAAGGCGGCGAGTGGGTCGGCGTGATCATGGCGGTCGGTGCGGTCGCTCTCACATTGCTGGCGCGATGGCTGGTCAAACGCAAGCGTGCCGGGAAACTCACACTCCTCGACCCTGACTTGTTTCGGCTCCCGCACTTCCGGATCGGGGTCTCCCAACAGATGCTCCAGCAGATCACCCTCGGCGGAGCGATGATCGCCCTGCCCCTGTTCTTGCAGATGACTCTCGAATACAACGCGATGCAGGCAGGGCTCTCGCTTGCACCGCTCTCTCTCAGCATGTTCGGCGTTGCCCTGCTCGCCGGAAGAAGGGGCGGGAAGCGACGCGCCGCCGACATCGTGCTCATCGGTTTCTTGCTCAGCGCGATCGGAATCGCGTTGATCATCCCGATCATGCCTCGGGCGGAATCTGGACTGTCGTTGATCATCCCGCTGTTGATCACCGGGTCCGGGTTGGGCTTGTTGGTGTCCCAGCTCAACAACTACACGTTGTCCCCCATCGAGGAGGACCGCGTGAGCGAGGCTGCGGGGGTCAACTCGGCCGCTGGTTCGTTCGGACTCTCGTTCGGTCTCGCGATGGCTGGCGGCATCCTCCTCGCAGTTCTCTCGTTCAGCTTCACGTACATGACCAACCACAGCGCCGTGATCCCACCAGCCCAACAGGAACAGATCTCGGGATCCCTTGAGCACAACGCCGAGGTGATGAGCAACACGCAGCTCGACAAGCTTCTGGTGGATGAGCCGAAAGACGTGAAGGCAGAAATCCTGCGTATCAACACCGACGCCAGGAACCGCTCCCTGCAAGCGGCTCTCCTCGTACCGGCACTCGCGAGCCTGCTCGGACTCGCGAATGGCTTCCGAATGCGACGACTCCCTGACATCGAACCGAAAGCCAACCTGGACGGACTCGACCTCGGCTGAGCACAACACCCGCACGCACGCCTGAACTGAATGCGCCTCTTGGTGTCAAGCAGCGATGTCGAGTGCTGGTCGTGGCGTGTGTGACGCGGTGATGGCGCAGCCACAAGACGCGACCGCACGAACATCATCCCTGCCGCACTGGCGTGCCGGTTTGGTCAGGTGCCTGAGTGTCGTCGCGATCGGCGCTGACGATTCGCGCTAGTGACTGCACCACTCGCTGCTCCGACGATGGCACCGAGGACAAACGCTGGAACGCCTGCCTCAATGATCCCGAACCACGCGGTCGAGGCGTTCACGGTCCAGGCGTAGATGAAGCCTGCGACCGCCCCCACCGCGCCCGCACCAATGGCACCCTTTGCTGCCCAGTTCTGAGTGAGCGACTCCCGGACAGAATCTCGTGCGGGCATCTCTCGACGTTACGCCGCTGCTACCGACAGACGCGTGAGATCACAGCCGTTCTGCGCCGTGCGACCGCGGCGAGGACCCAGGCGGTCGGTAGCTGTGCCTCGCGCTCCAGCGATTCGTTCAGCGCGATTTGGCTCGTTGCGGAACGCTGCTCTGCTGTTCGATTCGTTGCCCGATCTTCGCCGCGGCGCGCCCGAACTGTTGCAGCTGGGATCGGCTGAGTACATCGACGACCAGGTTCCTGACGGTCTGTGCATGGTGCGGCGCGGTCGCGACGACCTTGTCCCAGCCTGACTCAGTCAGGACTGCGTTGTTGGCCCGTGCGTCTGTGCCACACGCTTCGCGCCTCACCCAGCCGCGCCGCTCGAGCCGAGCTACGACGTGCGAGAGCCGCGACAGCGAAGCGTCAGCGCGAGCGGCGAGGTCACTCATCTGCAGGGTCCGCTCCGACGCCTCGGAGAGGGAAGCCAGTACGAGGTAGTCGAACGCGCTCAGATCCGCGGCCCGCTTGAGGTCACTCTCGAGGGCGGCAGGCAGGGTCGTGAGCAGGCTCACGACCGCCCTCCACGCTTCCTGTTGCTCGTCGTCGAGCCACACGTCGCCGTTGCCCGAAGTGGAATCGCGCACCACCACACCCTACCGGATGTCTCCTCCCGAACGCTTGACAGTTCAAGTATCATTACTTGTAGCGTCAAGTATTTGGGAGGGACGTCGAGCGGCGCTCCACCTCATCCACACACCACGAAGGAGCACGAGTCATGACGACCGTCAGCATCATCGGGTCAGGCAACATGGCCAGTGCCATCGGCACCCGGGCGGTGAAGCACGGCCACACCGTCGAGCTCATGAGCCGCGACACCGCCAAGGCTCAGGCACTCGCCGACCAGATCGGCAACGGAGCAACCGTCGGCACGTACGGAACCACTCCGGCGGGCGACATCGTCATCATCGCCGTCCTGTACGCCGGCGCGGCCGAAGTGGTCGCGCGCTATGGCGCTGCGCTGTCCGGCAAGATCCTCATCGACATCACCAACCCGTTCAACGCCGACGGCACCGGGCTCGTGACCACCGCGGGCGATTCCGTATCCCAGCAGATCGCCGCCGCCGCCCCGGACAGCACACACGTGGTGAAGGCGTTCAACACGATCTTCAGCGGCGTCCTTGCTGAGGACGCGCCCATCGACGCATTCCTCGCCGGCGACAGCGCGGAGGCGAAGGCACGCGTCGCCACGCTTCTCGAGAGCATGGACATGCGGCCCCTCGACGCAGGAGGGCTCGAAGCGTCGTACGTGCTCGAGTGGGCCGGCATCCTCCTGGTGGGTGTGGCACGCAACGGCGCCGGCTTCGAGATCGCCTTGGGCGCCAGCTCTCCGAAATCCGTGTGAGGTCAACACCCGCCACGGTGTTCCGCGTTCGGACCGCAGCCAGAAGCTGTCCTTCGGCGAAGGTCGACGTCCTGGCGATCCGCGGTGCGGCAGCGTCTGCAGATGATGATGTCGGGATGTCGAGCGACCCGATGCGGCCGTCGAGTCCTGAAGCACCGGCCACGGTCACCGCGACCCGGGCTGCGGACCAGGGAGTTCGAAGGCTCGCCCGGAGCGAGCGACTGGCCGGTTCTCTCTGGCCGGTGCCGACGCTCTTCGCGGTGGTGGCGCTCGTCGTCGCCGTGATCACGGTCGCCTTGGACGACTCGCTCGAGTTTCACGTTGCGAACAGCCGGTTCCTCGTCGGCGACACCGGGACTGCGTTGACCCTCACGTCCGTCGTCGCCACGGGGATGCTGGCGTTTCTCGGCATCGTGTTCTCGACGACGCTGGTGGCGATCCAGCTGGCGGCGAGCCAGTACTCGCCGCGCGCCGTCCGGGTGTTCGTGCGGTCACGACTCACCAAGGTGTCGTTCGGGATCTTCGTCGCGACGTTCGTGTACTCGATCGTCACTCTCATCGCAGTGCGCTCGGCCCAGGGCCGCAACCGGGGATTCACGCCCGTGCTCTCGACCACCGGCGTCGCCCTTCTGGTGGTCGCCACCTTGGTGGCGTTCCTCCTCTTCGCCAATGGCACTGCGCGACTGCTGCGGGTGCAGTACCTCGTCGAGCGGATCGCGGAGGAGACGCGCCCCGCGCTCGCAACCGCGTTTCCAGCGCGCAGCGACCTCAGCGACGCCGAGCGCCCGCCCGCGGCGATCACACCGCTGAGCATCCACGCGCCCGATCACGGTGTCATCGACGCGGTCGACGTGCACGGACTCGCAACGGTCGCGTCGGCCGCGAACGGCTGGATCGAGGTGCTCCGACCGATCGGGAGCTACATCGGGACCGGGTCCGCCATCGCTCGGCTCCACACGACAGACGGCTCGAGCTCGCCCGCCACCGAGGCCGCGGTCTGCGACCAGTTCCTCCTGACGAACGAACGCAGCCTCCTCCTCGACCCCGGCTTCGGGCTCCGCCAGTTGGTCGACATCGCCATCCGGGCGCTCTCCCCCGCCGTGAACGACCCCACCACCGCCGTCCAGGTCATCGACCGTATCGTCGACCTGCTCGGCCAGATCATCGATCGACCGGACCCCACCGGGTGGTACGTCGATGCTGCGGGTACCGCACGCGTGCACCTACCCGTCGACTCCTTCGACGAGCTCACGACCCTGGGGTTCGCCGAGATCATCCGCTACGGCGCCGACAGTCCCCAGGTCGTGCGACGGTTGCGGTCCGCGTTCGACGACCTCGCCTCGCGTGCGCCACGCCCAGGAATCAGAGCGATGCGGGAACTCCTCGCCACCGCCACCGACGAGGCGTTGCCCCGGGCCTTCCTCACCCTCGCGACATCACCCGACGCACGCGGGTTCGGCTGATCGCGCTCACACTGGTGAGCGGCCGGCCGCCCCTCCGAGACACGTCGGACAGCAGTCTCGTCTGTGCTCAGGTGAGCGCGTGGAACAGGTCGGCGAGCCCGGTGACCCTCATCGCTGCAAGCACCGCGCCCCGCTCGCCGGTCGTCCGCAAGGTGTGGCCCATCCGCCTCGATCGCTTGCGGGTGCGCACCAGGACCGTGAGCCCTGCAGCATCGAACAGGGTCACCGCGCTGAGATCGACGACGACGTCGCAGTCGATGTACCAGCGGAGCGTGCGCTCCAGCAAGGGCGCCGTGGCCAGGTCGATCTCACCTGAGACGACGACCACAACATGCCCCGCATCCTCTTCGTTGATGGCGATGCTCACGTGCGTCATCGGGGCGACCGAGCCAGGCGAGTGAGGAGCGCAACGCGAGGCAGCGCGCACACGAGGAGACGTGAGAGGTACCGCACGGATCGTCCGCACGCATCGCCTCACGTGAAGATGCTGACTCCACCGGGGCCGACGAGGAGACCCACGACGACGAGCACGATGCCCAGCAGGATCTGTCCACGGACTGCGGTGACGATGCCCGCGATCACCAGGATCACGGCAATGATCCACAACAGAAGCGCCACAGGACCTCCCAGAGTCTCAGGGATCGCCTGGGTGGCGATCCGTGATCCACCCAATCATCTGTCGGGGCGGTTGTGTACACCCCAAGGGGTGGTTACGTTCGGCACCATGAAGACTCGGACGGCGCCCGTGCTCGTCGCACTGATCGACGACTACGACGTCGTCGTGATCGGGGTGGCCCACCTCTTCGATGCATACGAGGATCGGATCGTCGTCGCCGAACTCGACACCAATGAGCCCTTGACCGACGAAGTCGACGTGGCGCTGTACGACTCCTTCGCGCAACCAGAAGCCGACCACGAGGACATCGCCGTCCTCGTCGACAACCCGCACGCACGACACGTCGTGGTCTACACGTGGAACTTCCATCCGGTCCTCGTCGAGAGCGCGATGGCGAAGGGTGCCAGCGGCTACCTCTCGAAGACGCTGCCGGCGCACGAGCTCGTGACTGCCATCGAAGCGATCGCTGACGGGAGCACCGTCATCAGTGATCCGCCGACCCGGGCGCGCTCAGCCGCGGGTCTGGACTGGCCCGGGCGCACCGAAGGCCTCACCGATCGCGAGGCGGAGGTGCTCGCGCTGATCACACAGGGAAGGTCCAACAACGAGATCGCGAAGGTGATGTACCTGAGCATCAACACGGTCAAGACCTACATCCGCTCGGCGTACCGCAAGATCGGTGTGACCGGGCGATCGCACGCGATGTTGTGGGGCATCGAACACGGGTTCCAACCCGACTACCACCGCATCGACCATTGGCGCGGCGGGCCCTGAGCACTGCGCGGTCAGTGTCGTCCGATACCGGCCTGCCCCGTGATCACGGCTTCCGTGCGGGATCTGCTTGCAGACGAACACGGCGACGAGCGTGCGATCCGGTCACGCGTGCGAAGTGTGTCGAGCAGCGTTCGCGCCCGGCTGCACACCTGCGCTTCTGCGGAGTGAGCTACGACCTTGACAACCGCTCCCCCGCCCAACGGACAGGCCTGTGCTCGGTTCCACGACTGGCCCCGAGCGGGCAATCAGGCGCGCCCGCGATCCGAACGCGACGGTGCCCGCCGGGTGGGACCCGACGGGCACCGGCTGCTCTCACCCATCACAACGCAGCCAACCTCATGGGTTCATGAAGCAGACACCCGGCCCAGACCAAGCCCGAGGAAATGGAAGCCGCTGCCACCGCGCCGCCCCGCGTGCGCGTCGGGCGGCGACCGGGCACTCTGGCTTGGCAACCGGGTCTCGCTGAATGGCCTTGGCGGGTGACTGACGTTGGCATCACGATTCCTTGACGCTGCGGACGTTGTGATGAGTAACAGCAATCGTCGGGACGACGCTGGGTCTCAGCAGCCCGATGCGCACGGAGGCAATGAGATGAACCGGACCTCGATGGGAACGATGCGTTACCTGTTCTTTGGTGTTGGGCTGGTGGGAGGCCTCATTCTGCTGGCAGCGGGCCAGACCCTCATCGGCGGGTTGCTCGTGGCGATGGGCACAGTCCGAATCGTGATGCTCGTCTCGATGCAGCGCGGGAAGCGGTCATCTTCGCCCCAGGCACCCGGCGGGAACCGCCGTCGCGGTGGTGGACGTCAAATGCTGCAGCGCCTCGCCAGCATGGAGCTCGATGTCGCCGCGACCGCGATCGGCGTTGCACCCGACGCGTTGCGACGCGCCGTCGACGACGGCCGCTCCATCTCCGCACTCGCGGCTGACGCTGGCGTCCCCTCGGACCATGTCGTCGACGCGGTCGTGCGCGACGCCAACACGAAGGTCGATCTCGCCGTCGCCGACGGCCGCATCGCCCCCGACCGAGCAAGCATGCTCCGAAACCGGCTGCCGAACTGGGCCGAACAACTGGTGAAGCAAACACCGACGATGCTCGCCGGAGCCGCGTCACCTCCCGCCTGAGCGGGACACTGCCGACGCCAGAGCTGCCGATCGTGCAAGCGCCCCGCCTGAGGATCGCGGGAGGACACGCTGAGGGTACGCGCTTCGCGCCTGAACGCCTACGCGAGATCGGGTCGCCTCGGGCGCAGAGCAGCCTGACGGCTCAGATGTCGAACTCGCCGAGAACAGTGCCGACCTCGAGTGCTGGCGGCGCCCCAGCGTCCTGGGCCATCCGAGCGGTGGTGGCTTCGTCGACTTTGACGAGCATCGGCGCAACGTTCTCGACCTCGACACCCCAGGTCTCGCCTTTGAAGGCCACCTCGATCTGCTCGACCGCATGAGTAAGCGCGCGTGCCCAGGTTCCCGGATCCAATGACAGGCCGTTCAGCAACACTCTCGCTTCGCGGCTGCGCCCATCATCCCCCGCTACCGAGAGCTCAGCCTCCGCGAGCTCACCATCGAGCTGAGGAGCGGACGCCAACCGGATGACGTAGTGACCCATAGGGCGCAGCCTCGCACATCCACTGCGGCATCGCACCGTGCGAGCCGTGCTCCTGCGAAGGCGGAGTCCCATCTCTCACACACACACGCCGAAGGCGACAGAGCTGCTGCTCGGTGACGAGGCGCGAGCCAACATTCGTAGGTGCGCCGGCCTTCAGGTGGTATTGCCGCACGCGGTGGCGACGGAGGAGGTCAGCGGCTGACAGTGAGGTGGGTCACGCCACTCGGGGTCGAGATCGTCTCCACTTCGTACGTCTCCTCCAGTCCCTCCAGGCCGTCCCACAGGCGCACCCCGCGGCCGAGGAGGATGGGCACGACCACGACGTGCAATTGGTCGACGAGCCCGGCGGCGAGGAACTCGCCCACGGTGGTTGGGCCTCCGCCGATGCGGACGTCGTCGCCGGCACGGCGGCCCCCGCGCCGCGTCCCGTGCGACTTCGAGTGCGACCGCCGGCGTCGCGTCGAGGAAATGGAATGTCGTCCCATCGTCCATCTCGAGCGACGGGCGCGTCCGATGCATCAGCACGAACGTCGTTGTGTCGGAGGGGGACTTGTTGACCAGCGCCACGCGATCTCGTTGACGCGCGTGGTATCGCTGGCAGCGTGAGCTGGAGAACCGAGGAGCTACGGCGCGGGTTCGTGCACGACCCGCGCGTCGAACCATTGGCGAGTGCCATCCTCGTCCTAGTCCCCCCGCTGCGATCGCCAATACCGGCTGTGTCGTGCGGTCAGCCCGGGTCGGACAGGGCCTGATCCGAGTCGGGTGTCGGAGGTTGGACCAACCCAGCGTCGCGTCGCACAGAAAGCTCGCTCAGCCACGCACACCACTTAGAGATCCCGTGGCCGGTACGCGCGCTGGCCTCGACGAGTCGGACGGTCGGGTTCACCAAGCGCAGGTTCGCGTAGAAGCGGTCGAGGTCGAAGTCGAGGTGCGGCAGGAGGTCCATCTTGTTGACCACCACCACGTCGCACGCGTGGAACATCACTGGATACTTCAGCGGCTTCTCCTCCCCCTCTGTCACCGCGTAGACCATCGCCCGGGCGTGCTGCCCGACATCGAACTCGGCGGGACATACGAGGTTCCCGACGTTCTCGATGATCAGGAGGTCGAGGGAGGCGAGCGGGAGACGCCCGAGCCCGGACCGCACCATGGTGGCGTCGAGGTGGCATTCACCTCCGAAGCCGGCACTCGTGTTGACCAAGGACACGGGAACCCCGAGACCGTCAAGCTCGTCGGCGTCGAGGCTCGTGGCGATGTCGCCTTCGAGCACTCCCATCCGGAGCTGATCGTGCAGCGCGACGATCGTGCGCTTGAGCAGCGTCGTCTTGCCTGCACCCGGCGAGGACATCAGGTTGACCGTCGCGACACCGGCCCGCGCGAACTCGGCCCGGTTGGCGTCGGCGATGCGGTCGTTCTCGGCGAGGATCGTCTCGAGCACGGCGACGCGCTCGGTCCCGGTATCGGCGTAGCCCGTGTGGTCGCCGACGTCCCGGTGTTCGTGGTCGTGATCGTGATTGTGGACCGAGCCATCCGCGTGCCGGTGGAACCGACCCATCAGCAGACCTCCCTCGTTCGCTCGATCGCCACGATGAGGAACTCCTCACCGCTGACGAGGCTGACATCCGTGCTCTCGCAGTGCCGGCACACCAGGATCGGCGCATCGAGGACCGTCCGCTGCCCACATAAGGCGCACGCGAGTACCGCAGGGACTGCGTCGATGACGAGCTCGCAGCCCGAGAGTTCGGTCTCTGCAGTGAGCAGCGCCCACGAGAACAGCATCGAATCCGGCACGACCTGGCGGAAGTGTCCGATCCGGACCTCGACCCGCTGGACCTCGTGCCCGTCGGCGTGCCGTGTCACGGTGTCGACGATGGCCTGGCACAGCGACAGCTCGTGCACGGCTCAGCCTCCGGCGATCGCGGGCAAGGTCGCCGAATGTCCCGACAGGAACAGCAGTCCGACGGCGAGGCTGAAGGCGGCGGTCGCGCCGGAGAGCGCGATCAGGATCCGTGGTCGCCGAGCGATCCGCACGAACCCGAAGGTCGCGGCCGCGGCGACGACGGTGTTCGCCAGCAGCACGCCGACGATGAACGCCACCAACAGGCTCAGGCTCGCCGCCGTGCCGCCGGCATGCGCGGCAGCCGCAAACACCAGGATCTGTGTGGGGGTCTCGGCCCCGAGACCGTGCAGCAGGCCGACACCGAACGACGACCAGGTGCCGTACGCCATGAAGGGATCCCTCGGCATCGGCACGACGTGCCGGTGCCGATGAGTATGGCGGGCGGCCACGGGAGCGCGGACCGCGACTGGACCGACGTCCGAGACCACGACAACGGGCCGCTCAGCGAGCGCGTGAGGCGACAACTCATGGTGACCGTGGGCATCGGCATCGTGTGGATGCTCGTGCTCGATCACGACCAGTTCCGCGTCGCGCCGTCGGATGCGTCGCGCGATGCGCATCAGCCCTGAGAGCACGAGCATCCAGCGGCTCCGCATCGGGAACGAACCGGGGTGCTTCACCAGGTTCCAGATGATTGACACAGCCAACGCGATGAGCGTGACCCCGACGACGCGCTCCATGAGCGTGTCGACCGTCGCCGGAAGTCGGGCCGCGAACACGATGGCGGCGGACCCCAATCCGAGGACCATCACCGCGTGACCGACCGCGTAGAGCGTGGCGAGGAGCATCGAGCGGCGCGGGGAGGTCTGCGAGCTGGTGACGTCGGTCAGCGCGGCGATGTGATCCCAGTCGAAACCGTGGCGGAAGCCCAGCAACACCGCCGTGGCGACGACTCCGGACAACCAGATCTCGGGCATCGGCGCGTCCTTCAGCAGATCCGGGGCAGCGGGTCGCCCACGAGCATGTCGACGATGCGGGTTCCCCCGATCGGGGTAAGGAGCACCACCAGCCCCGGGGGCTCGGCCCGGATCTCGCCGATCCTCACCGCGTCAGCGCCGAGCGGATGTGCGCGGAGGGCCTCGAGCGCGGCGTCGGCCTCGTGGGGCGGGACGATCGCGACGAACTTGCCCTCGTTGGCGACGTAGAGCGGGTCGATGCCGAGCAGCTCACAAGCGGCTGCAACCTGGGGGCGCACCGGCAGCGCGGTCTCGTCGAGCACCACGGTGACGTCGGCGTCGCGTGCGAGCTCGTTGCAGATCGTGCCGACGCCTCCGCGGGTCGCGTCGCGCATCCACGCCGTCCCTGGTGCCGCCGCCAGCAGGTCCTCCACCAATCCGGAGAGCGGCGCGGTATCCGAGCTGATGTCGGCATCGAGGGCGAGGTCGCCGCGCGCGAGCATCACCGCCATCCCGTGATCGGCGATCGTGCCCGAGGCGAACACGACGTCGCCGGGCGTCACCCGGTGCGCGCCGAGCTCACGGCCGGCCGGGAACACTCCGATGCCCGCGGTCGAGACGTACATGCCATCGGCGGCGCCACGATCGACGACCTTCGTATCGCCGGCGACGATCGCCACCCCGGCTGCGGCCGCAGCTTCGGCCATGTCGCTGACGACGTCGTGCAGCGTCGTCACCGGCAATCCCTCTTCGAGCACGAACGCCACGGAGAGCGCGAGCGGCCGCGCGCCCATCATGGCGAGATCGTTCACGGTGCCGTGGACGGCGAGGTGACCCACCGAGCCGCCAGGGAAGCGCAACGGGTGCACCACGTAGGAGTCGGTACTGAACGCGAGCCGTTCGCCGGACGGAAGCGTCAGCACGGCCGCGTCCGTCTGGGCATCGAGCGCGTCGTTCGCGAATGCGGGGAGGAACACCGACTCCAGCAGCGCGGCGGAGGCCTTTCCGCCGGCGCCGTGGGCGAGCGTCACCACCTCGTCGGTCAAGCGAGGACGGCGCCGCCGGAAGGCCTCGATCCGACCAAAGACCGCTTCCTCGCGGCTTCCGGTGCCGGCGTGCATCGCCTCACTCACCATGGGAGTCCTCCTCGAGACACGTCTGCACGCCCGACCACAGCGCGACAACCAGCGCGCCCTGGGCTTCCTGGATGCGGTGCACGCTGTCCGACCTCACGACGAGGCAGTGGGCGACGGCCGGGTTCGTGGCCATGTCCCCACCGTCGTAGCCGCACGTCGCGACGGTCAGGAGCCCGCGACGACCGGCTTCGTCCAGCGCCCGGAGGACGTTGACGGAACTCCCGCTCGTCGAGAAGCCGAGTGCGACATCGCCCGGGCGGGCGTGGGCGATCAACTGGCGCGAGAACACGAGCTCGAACCCGACGTCGTTGGCCAACGCGGTCACCACCGCCTGATCGTCGACGAGCGACATCGCCGGGACCGGCCGCCCGCGAGGCGGCGATGCGAAGAGGCTCGCCGCGCCCTCGGCGTCGGTGGCGCTCCCGCCGTTGCCGAAGGTGAACAGGCGACCACCGTGGCGGAACCGGTGGGCCATGGCCTCACTCGCACGTCGGAGCTGCGTCGCACAGGAGACCAGCGTCGTCGCCTGCAAGGACCGCGACTCGGCGAGCTTGGCCCGGGCCGAGCCGGCCAGGTCCATGAGCAAGCCGGCCGCGTCGCGCTCGTCGCGGTCGATGAAGGGGTACAGGAACCCGGTCGGCTCGGGCACGGCCGCGCTCACGGCGTGACCTCGACGAGGTTGGTAATGGCGACCCCCGCGTGGACCAGCACCAGGTCCCCAGGTCCGACGGTGTCGATCAGGCGTACGTCCACCGTCTCGCGGTGTCCTTCCGCGACCACCAGCGCCCGGCCGTCGGCGTGGACCAGCACGACCTCGGCAATGCGGCCCTCGTCGGAACAGGTGATGCAGACGTCGTCCGCGTCGACGGGTGCGGACTCGGCGAGCAGGCCCGGGTGTTCGAGCGCCACGTGGGTCAGCTCCCAGAGCAGGTGGTACAGCGGAACGAGTGTGCCGGGATGGTCGGGCGCGGTCGCGTCGCCCGGTTCGGCCCAGAGGACGTGGTCGGCCGCGCCGGCCGCGGGTCGCGGTCCGGTGCCGAGCAACAGGCTCATGAGTCCCCACGGTGCAGCGCGGCGCAGCACCGCGCCGACATCACGATCGTCGGAGCCGCCAAGCGCGAGGATCACGTCGCCGGGACGCGCGAGGAGCCGAACGGTACCGACGACGTCGGGTCCCTCGACGTGGACCGCCGGGAGCGCGCGTTTCCCGACGATGACCGGATGCACGAACTCGACCGCCACGTGACGACTGTGCGACCCCCAACGGGGCGATGTGCACCACATCGTCGCCCCGACCGAGTAGCGGCGCGCCAATGCGAACGCTGCGACCGCGAGGTCCTCCGGCAGCGTGCTGGCGCTCACGGGCACGCCCGCTCGTTGTCCGTGCGGACGCGCGCGGCAACCAACTGGCCCAACGCGAGTCCGCCGTCGTTCGGCGGTACGAGGCGATGAGTGAGGACATCGAAGCCTCGCGCCCCGAGACTGGCTCGTGTGAGCCGGAGCAGCACGACGTTCTGGAACACACCTCCGCTCAGCGCGACGGTCGTCACTCCGTACGAAGCGCGCTGGCCCTCGGCGATGTCGACGATCGCGGCGGCGAGTGCCACATGGAAGCCCGCCGCGATCGACCCGACGTCGACACCGGCAGTGACATCGCGGATCATCCCGGCGAGCACGGGCGCCGGATCGATCACGCCGTCACCGAGCCCGAAGGCGTAGTTGCGAGCAGATTCGACGCACGGCGCGGCGATCGTCTCGAGCTCGATCGCGGCCTGGGCCTCGTACGACGCCCGCTGGCAGACGCCGAGCAGCGCGCTGGCCGCGTCGAACAACCGACCGACGCTGGACGTCCGCACGCACCCCATGCCCCGTTCGAGCTGACGATCGAGGGCGCGGAGCTCGTCGGCCGGCGTCGCCGCAACCGGCGCTAGGCGAGGGTCCCACGCGAGCGCGGCGCTCCGCAGGTACGCGAGCGCGATCCGAGCCGGCTGCCGCACCGTGGCGTCGCCCCCCGGCATCAGCACGCTGCGGAGGTGTGCGACACGGCTGAACCCGTCGTAGTCGGCGAGCAGCACCTCCCCACCCCACACCGCGCCGTCGGTCCCGTAGCCGGTGCCGTCGAAGGCGAAGCCCACCACCGTCGTGTCCGGTACGACGCGGTGCTCGAGCATCACCGACACGACGTGTGCGTAATGATGCTGCACGAGCGCCACCGGATGCTCCGACTGTCGCTCGGCCCACCGGCGGGTCTGGTACCCGGGATGTGCATCGGCGACGACGAGCTCGGGGTCGATGCCGTAGACCTCGCAGAACTGCGCCACCGACCGGTCGAACGCCGCCATCGTCTCGAGGCTGCCCATGTCGCCGATGTGCTGGCTCATCCACGCGTCGCGCCCGGCGGCCAGACAGAACGCGTTCTTCAACTCCCCGCCGACGGCGAGCGAGGGCGCGACCTCGAACGGGAGCCGCATCGCGAGCGGCGCGTACCCTCGGGAACGGCGGATCGGCAGCTCCGCGCCGTCGACCATCCGGAGCACCGAGTCGTCGCACGGCACGTGGATCGGCCGATCGTGCAGCAGCCAACCGTCGACGAGCGGCGCGAGTCGGGTCCGAGCGTCGGCGTCCTCGAAGCAGATGGGTTCGTCGCTCAGATTGCCGCTGGTCATCACGAGGGCGTCCGGCGCGCCGCTGTTCGAGCCAGGAACGGGCTCGAACAGCAGATGATGCAGGGGGGTGTACGGAAGCAGGATGCCCACCAACGGCTGCGCGGGCGCGACGAGGGTTGAGAGCCCGTCGTCGGCGCGTCGACGCAGGAGCACGATCGGTCGTTGCGGAGCGGAGAGGAGTGCAGCCTCGTCGTCGAGGCAGGCGAGCCGGCGCGCGACGTCGAGATCGCGCACCATTACCGCGAACGGCTTCGCGGGGCGACGCTTTCGTTCCCGCAGGCGGGCCACCACGGCGTCAGCCCGCGGATCGCACGCCAGGTGGTAGCCGCCGAGTCCCTTGACTGCCAGCACGGCGCCCGAGTGCAGCGCCTGATGCGCAGCGGCGAGCGCGGCGTCGGTCCCGGCGACGACGCCTTGGGCGCCCTCGAACCAGAGGCGTGGACCGCAGACCGCGCACGCGACCGGTTGCGCGTGGAACCTCCGGTCGGCGGGATCCGTGTATTCCGCAGCGCAGGCCGGACACAGCGCGAACGCGCGCATGGTGGTGTTCGGTCGGTCGTACGGGAGCCGTTCGGTGATCGTGAACCGCGGACCGCAGTTCGTGCAGTTCACGAACGGGTAGCGATAGCGACGGTCGGTCGGGTCGGACATCTCCCGTCGGCAGTCGTCGCACACGGCGACGTCGGGCGCCATGAACGTGCGGCCACCGGACGACCCGTGGCTCTCGACGATTCGGAACCGCGCCTCGCCCACTGGCGCAATCGATGTCGACTCGACGGCGTCGATGCGCGCCAGCGGGGGCGGTGCACTCACGAGCCCACGGAGGAAGTCGTCGACGGCATCGGTCGGACCTTCGACCTCGAGGACGACTCCTTCGTCGTCGTTCCCCACATTGCCCGCGAGCCCCGACCCTCGGGCGAGGCGGTAGACGAACGGCCGAAACCCGACGCCCTGCACCACACCGCGCACGCGTACCCGCAGGCGGATCGTGGTGTCGGGGAGCAGCGCGACCGGCGCCGTCATCCGCTCGATCCCCGGATCAGGCCGGCCGGCCGAGGGTGACCGCGGCCTCACGGTGCAGCCGGCCGAAGTTGTAGTACGCCGCGCAGGCGCCCTCCGAGGACACCATGCAGGTGCCGATCGGCGTTTCGGGCGTGCACGCGGTGCCGAAGACCTTGCACTCCCACGGCTTGATCACGCCTTTGAGCACCTCGCCGCACTGGCACGCCTTCGGATCGGCGACGCGCACGCCCGGAACCTCGTACCGGAGCTCGGCGTCGAAGGCCGCAAACTCATGACGCAGCTTGAGTCCGCTCTGCGAGATGAATCCCAACCCCCGCCACTCGAAGTGCGGCCGCAGCTCGAACACCTCGCCGAGCAAAGCGAGCGCACGCGGGTTGCCCTCCTCACGCACGACGCGCGTGTACTGGTTCTCGACCTCGCACCGGCCGTCACGAATCTGTGTGAGCAGCATCGCGATCGCCTGCAGGATGTCGAGCGGTTCGAACCCCGCGGTCACGATCGGCTTGCCGTACTCCGCGGCCACGAACCGGTACGGCCGTTGTCCGACCACGGTCGAGACGTGCCCGGGCCCGAGGAAGCCGTCGAGCCGGAGATCGGGCGATTCGAGGATCGCCTTCATCGGCGGCACGATCGTCACGTGATTGGAGAAGACGGTGAAGTTGGTGACGCCCGCGTCACGTGCGGCCAGCAGCGTCAACGCGGTGGACGGGGCCGTGGTCTCGAAGCCGACCGCGAAGAACACCACCTCGCGCTCAGGAGATTCGATCGCGATGCGCAGCGCGTCGAGCGGCGAGTACACGAACCTGACGTCGGCGCCGCGCGCCTTGGCGCCGAGCAGGTTCCCCGCGCTGCCGGGCACGCGCATCATGTCACCGAATGACGTGAACACGACCCCCGGCGTCTCCGCGACCGCGATTGCGTCGTCGATGCGCCCCATCGGGATCACGCACACCGGGCAGCCCGGACCGTGCACCAACTCGACGTTCTCCGGGAGGGCGTGCTCTATCCCGTGTCGGTAGATGGTGTGCGTGTGTCCGCCACACACCTCCATGAACTTGAAGTGGCCGTCCCCGGCCAGCTCGGTGATGCGCGCGACCAACGCCCGAGCGGCCACCGGATCGCGGTACTCGTCGACGAAACGCATCGCCCGGTCGCCTACGCGACCCGACGCAACGGGGCGTCCACCGGGAGCTCGACGCGCGCTGCGAGCATCTCCATTCCCCGCTGCACGAGACCGCCGACGAGCCGCAGACCACCGCCGAACTGGTCGCGCACCTCTTCGGAAGTCTTGATGGTGGTCCAGGCGTCGCGCAGCTCGGCCGCACGTTCGGTACCCATGCGACTGCCGATGAGATACCCGACGGCGACGCCGATCATCGTTCCCATGTCAACCTCCTGCTGCTTCGCTCGTGATTCTCGAAGCCCAGAACTGCTCCAACTCGTCGTCGAAGGACTGGCCCATCAGTTGGAGCGACGCGAACGCGAGCGCGGCCTCCGCCTCGTCGATCTTCGCCATCGCGAACCCCACGTGAATGAGCACCCAGTCGCCCGTCTCGAGGTGCTCGTCCTCGAGCAGTCCGATGTTGATGATGCGGCCGACGCCTGAGACGTCGGCGCGCGCGAGGTGCTCGTGCCCGACGTCGAGGGCCACGAGCTGGCCGGGGATCCCGAGGCACATGGGCTACTCCTCCCTCTCCGCGACGATGTCCACCCGGACCGCGACCTCGGGTTCGACCTTGAGCATCAGGATCCTCGGAGGCTCCATGCCGAAATCGCGGATGTCGAACGTCGCCGCGCCGCTGAGCCGCAGCGTGTGGTCGTCGACGACGTTCACGGTCAGCCCGTCCTCGTAGCGCTTGGTCACGCCACGAAACGACAGGTTGCCGGTGACCCGGTAGCGATCGTCGTCGCCGTCGGGTTGCAGTGCAGTCAACTCCCCTTCGATGGTCGGGAAGCGCCGCGCGTCGATCCGCTTCTGGAGCTCGCGATCCTCCAGGCGATTGCCGGACGAGAGGCGTGAGACCGGGAGTGACAACTTGCCCGCGACAGGCGCCGTCGCGTCGATGCGACCAGCCTCGGCTTCGAGCTCCACGAAGCCCTCCAGGCCGTCGGTACTGGAGTGAATTGGGTGCAGGCTCGATCGCGCGTCGATCGTGACGCTCGATTGGTCGGGGAGGATGCGATACCGCGCCACGCGCGCTACGTCCGTCCGGGCGGCATCGTCGGCACAGATCACATCTCGCGGATCTTGAGATACCGAGCGATGTCGGGCAGCGACTTCACGACCAGAGCCGCGATGCCGGCGAGTACGAGCGGGCCCACCACTTTACGGATCATCTTCGGGACTCCTCTGCAATCGGTTCGAGAACATCGACCATGAGGGCGCGGCACCAGCGCACCGCGTCGTCGACCGCGGCGGCCACGGGCGTCGAGAGCCCGATCCCCTCGCCGAGGTCCGACGGCTCGCACCCCAGAACGAGGATGCGATCGACTCGGCCACCGAGCGACGCCAGCGTGGCGAGCACCGTGCCCGGGTTCATGTCGTGCGCGTCGGCGATCGACGCACTCACGCCCTCCGGCAACTCTCCGACGTCCGGCTCGATCAGCGCCAGCGTGCCCGGCGGCTCACCCATGGGCATCGCGTCGACGAGGATCAGGGCGTCGTACCCGTCGAGCAGCTCGTACGCGAGGTGGATCCCGCGGATCCCGAAGTCCTCGACCCGCACCCCTTCGGGAACCGGCCCGATGGCGAGCCGAGCCGCGACCTCGACGCCGAACCCGTCGTCACCGAGGAAGATGTTGCCGATGCCGGCGACGAGCACCCGGGGCGCGGTCACGAGCACACCTCCATCTCGTCGGGATGGAAGAAGAGGTAGCGACCCTGGAACGACAGTGCCTCGGTGGCGGGATCGTCGTCGATCGACACCGCCACCAGCACCTCGTCGTCGACGTCGGTGAACACCCCGCGCACGGTGGCCGCCATCCCGGCCAGGAACATGTCGTGCGCGTCGGCGCGCCGATTCGGTCGCAGCCGCACTGGCGTGCCGACCGCGACCTCCACACCCGCGATCAGGAAGGTGTCCGTGAAGGGATCGAACGATCCGTCGACCGTCGGTTCCCACCACGGGAGCGGCTCGGCGGCGGCAGCCGGCTCAGCGGGAGGCAGCGTGCGCATCACACCGTGCAGTCCCTCCCACTGCTCGGGGTCCATGGCATCGCAGCGCTCGATGATCGCCGCGGCCCGCGGATCGGTGCGGCGCGCCTCGTCCTTCTCTTCGTCCGTCAACGTGACGACGCGCAGCGCGAGGATCTCGTCGATCTCGGTTGCGTCGAACATGTCGCCCTGACTCTCCGACGCGACCTCCGGGTGGTCGTACAGGATGATCGGCGACGCCAGCACGACGTCGGCGCTCGCCTTCGGCCCGATCAGCACCGGATACAACCCGTCGTTCGTGCAGGCGTTCACCGCGACGCGTGCATCCTCGGGCGGGTCCATCGAGGAGACGAACGTCGCGTCGTCGACCGCGAGCAGCACGTGCGTTCCCACGAGCGAGTGGCGGACGACCTCGACTCGCGGCGCATCCGAGCGCAACCCCTCGACCGTGTTCGTCACGCGGAGCACGACCCGGACCAGCGCACCGGGTCCGTCGGCCCAGTCCACATCGACGGTGACGTGCCCGTCGAGCGCCTCCCGCCGGCGCACGACCCGCTCATCGCCGTCGACCGCGATGTCCGTGCCGCCGTCGACATGAAACGGAACGCGCCGATGCGCGCCGGCGAGTGGCAGCAGCGGGAGCGGCTCGAGATCGATCTCGTGCTCACGTGCCTCGTCCCAGGACCGATCGGTGGCAGCACCATCGTCGGTCGAACGGTGCTGGATCTGGAGGAACCGCACGCGGACGAAGAGCGTCGGCGCGGCGCCTGGATCGACGACGACCTCGGTGCGGACCTCCGAACGCTCCGACCCATCAGCGAAGGCGGCGGACGCAGGGACCACCACGCCGAATTGCCAGCGCACCTGGTTCTTGGGCGCCGAAGCGCGGTACGGGTACAGCACGTACCCCTCGTAGAGGACCGCGTCCGCGACCGCGCGCGCGGCGCCGAAGCGGTCGGGTGTCGGCGCCGTGCTCGGGCCGATCACGTGTCCTCACCCGCTTCCTTGAGGAGCCGCTCGAACGTGTCGTCCCACGTCGGGAGCGCTCGCGCGGTTCTGAACTGCGTCAGCGCGTCCATCACCTCGCGACTGACCCGCATCCACCCGCTGTTGGGGAAGTACAGGTCCATGCAGTCGCGCCACACCGACACCGGCATCCGGAACGAGGCCTCCTCGCTCCACGACACCGGCTCGGCCGCGAACCCGGTGTCGCCCTTCGTGAACGCAGTCCCGACGAAGAGGAGGACGAGGGGGACGTCGCCGTCGCCGAGCGAGTGCAGGTACTTCGCGGCCGTCACCTCGAAGTCGTAGGTGCACGGGACCGGCAGATCGATCTCGGTCGCGCCCGTGAACGCCGTCACCGTCGTGGCAACGTGCGTCCAGACGAACGGGCGCAGGGAGTCTCCCCATTGCGGCGTCGGCCCGAACAGCTCGAGCAGTCGCCGCTCCTCACCTCGGTCGTAGCGACGCTTCTGGGGCTCGATGCGGATCTGGCCGCGCAGCGCGATCGCGTGCACCGTCACACCGGTGGTCTCCGCGATCCGCAATCTGAGGTTGATCGTGGGCACGGCGCAGTGCGGCTGCGCGGCTGCATCGACGACCTCGAACGCGAGCGCGGTCATCGGGCGCGCGCCTGTGCTCGAGCGAACACCTGGTCGAGGGCGTCATGAGCTTCGCGGCCGCCGTCGAACCCGCGCCACAACCGGCGCATGTGTCCGACCAACTCGTAACACGCGTCGATGGGAACGAGGAAGCATTCGGATCCCACGCCGTCGCGGTCGGAGCGGACGAGGAACGCCTCGACGTCCGGCCGCATGGTGGCGAGCACGGGGATCGCGGCGACGATCTCGGTCCAGGTCTCGAGCGGAAGGAGTGATTCGGTCGCGCCCGCGGGACCCGGATAGAACGCGGCCACCCGATCGAGGGTCGAGTTGAGGAAGAAGAACGCAACGCTGACCGGGATCTGCAGGCTGTCCCACTGCGCGCTCGTGAGCTCGAAGTCGGGGAAGCCGACGTACCGTTCGGGTACCGAGCGGAAGTGTCCGCCGCCGGCACCCTCGCTGTCGAAGAGCAGGTAGCAGCCGCGACACGCGCACATGAGGCTGCGGGTCTCGAGGTCGACCAGGTGGTTGTGCTCCTCCGCGATCGCCTCCGTGCACAGCTCACAGCGCTCGCCTGCTCGCTCGACAGGCCGCGGGCGCGACTCCCGGATGCGAGCGAGCACTGCGAGCGGGTCGGCGACCGTCATGCAGAAATCACCGCTGGACACTCGGCGTACGAAGGCTTCTGGCCGAGGGTCACGGGAACGCCGGCCGAGACCGCCGGCGTCTCGGCGACGTCGATCGTGAGGATCTCGGGTGCTGCGTCGAGGATGGCCCGCTCCACCGACTGTTGCAGCGTGACCGCCGACGAGGGGCAGCCGTCGCAGCTGCCCAACAGTCGGATGAGCACGGCGTGCGCCGCGTGGTCGATGTCGAGCAGCTCCACGTCGCCGCCGTGCTGAGCGAGGAAGGGACGGACGTCCTCCAGCGCCCGTTCGACGCGCGTCGCCGAGATCGTCGGGATGGAGCCCGTGCACCAGCAGCAGGCTGCGAACGAGGTCGTCGGCGAGGAGCGCGTCGAGCATCGCGGGCGCCTCGGCCGTCGCGACCTCGACGACTCTTGCGAGGGCACCGCCGTACAGCTCGGTCACGAGACGGAGCAGTTCCTCGGCCCGATCGCACGCACGCGGGTCCGCGGTGGCGTGGAGCTCGTCGAGGAGTTGCTCGATGCGCTCGCCGGCGGCGCGGAGGTTGACGGGTGTGACCATGCGATCTCCGTTGTTCGTGTGATCTCAAGCCAGGTCGGGATGCGACACCTGCGTCGGGGAATGCAGCTTCTCGAGCACCTTGCCCTTGCCCAGGTACATGTGGACACCACACGGGAGGCACGGATCGAAGCTGCGGACGGTGCGCATCACGTCGATGCCCTTGAAGTGGTCGAGGTCGTTCTCCTCGAAGATCGGCGTGTTCACCACGGCGTCCTCGTACGGGCCGGGCGTGCCGAACGAGTCACGCGGGTTCGCGTTCCACGGCGTCGGCGGGTA
The DNA here is from genome assembly GCA_963755855.1 of uncultured Actinomycetes bacterium. Classification (GTDB taxonomy): domain Bacteria; phylum Actinomycetota; class Acidimicrobiia; order IMCC26256; family DASPTH01; genus DASUAS01. The sequence goes on from CAVWLR010000004.1 coordinate 375,848, forward strand.
CGGGTGGTAGTTGGCGATCTTTCCTTCCTTGATGACCATGTGGTGCGACAACACGCCGCGCACCGCCTCGGTGAACCCACACCCGATGCCCTCTTCCGGTACCTCGAAGCTCTCCCATGTCTTCGTCTTGCCGGCGCGGACATCGGCCAGCGCCTTCTCGATGAAGTCCAGGGCGGCGGCCGCCGCGTACGCCTGGAAGTACGAACGGGCCCGGTTGCGCTCGATCGTGTTCGACCACTCGGGAACCTTCCACTCGAGCGTCATCTCGGGCTTGAGGATCGTCTTGGGCAGGTGGATCTGGACACTCGTGCCGGTCGCCTTGAGGTGATCGGTGTTCACCAGGCCGGAGAGCGCGGTCGACCACAACCGTGCGAGTGGGCCGCCGCCGGTGTCGAGCGCAAGGTGGTCGGTGCCGTCGAACCAACGCGGCGACATCACCCAGCTGTACTTTTCGTCGAAGTCCCGCTTCTGCGGCTGAGGATTCGTGTGCTGGTTCCACGGGTGACGGCGGTCGACCTTGTTGCCGAGCGGGTCGCGGGTCACGAACATCTCCTGGTCTTCCCAGTCGTCGTAGAACGAATGGCCGAGGAGGATGCGGATGCCGAGGTTGATGTCGACGAGGTCGTTGGTGACCAGCTTCCCGTCGACCACAACGCCGGGCGTCACGCCCATCGCCCGACCCCACTCGGTCATGTCGCGATAGTCGAAGTTGCACACCGACGGGTCCTGGAACGCGCCCCAGCAACCGAGGAGGGTGCGCCGGAGGCCGACCTGCTCGTACCCCGGCATCGCCTGGTAGAAGAAATCGAAGAGGTCGTCGTGCATCGGCACGACGCGCTTCATGAACTCCACGTAGCGCATCAAGCGCGTGTAGTAGTCGGTGAAGAGTTGGATCGTCGCGGTCGTGCCGACACCGCCCGGATAGAGCGTGGACGGGTGCACGTGGCGACCCTCCATGAGGCAGAACATCTCACGCGTGTAGCGACTGACCTGAAGGGCCTCGCGGTAGAACTCGCCCGAGAAGGGGTTGAGCGACCGCATGATGTCGCCGATCGTGGAGTAGCCGTGGTCGGACGCGTGCGGAGCCTCGGTGCGATTCGCCTGCTCGAGCACACCGGGATTCGTCTCGGCAACCATCTTCTCGCAGAAGTCGACGCCGACCAGGTTCTCCTGGAAGATGTTGTGGTCGAACATGTACTCGGCGGCCTCGCCGAGGTTGACGATCTGCTCGCCGAGCGCGGGTGGATGGACGCCGTAGGCCATGTTCTGCGCGTAACACGAACACGTGGCGTGGTTGTCGCCGCAGATGCCGCAGATCCGACTCGTGATGAAGTGAGCGTCGCGAGGATCCTTGCCCTTCATGAAGACGCTGTAGCCGCGGAAGATGGACGACGTGCTGTGGCACTCGGCCACGACGCCCTTCCCGAAGTCGATCTTCGTGTAGATCCCGAGACTGCCGACGATGCGCGTGATCGGATCCCACGCCATCTCCACCAGGCCCTTGGCGTCCTTGGTCTTCGTGGTGGCCATCGCCTACCTCCACTCGGGCGTGTGTCCGGTGACGAGCTTGTCGCCGGGTACTCGCCATTTCGGTTCGTCGTCGAGCGTCTTCGCGGTGATACGACGGAGCCCGCGGACCGCGGCCCCGTAGACGCCGCTCGCCATCGTGGAGATGCGCGCGCCCGGCGGTTCGTCCATGAACGGCATGAACTTGTCGGGGAAGCCGGGCATCGTGCAGCCGATGCAGATCCCGCCGACGTTCGGACACCCCCCGACGCCGTTGATCCAGCCACGCTTGGGCACGTTGCACTTCACGACGGGTCCCCAACACCCGAGCTTGACGATGCACTTCGGCGAGCCGTACTCCGTCGCGAATTCGCCCTGCTCGTAGTACCCCGCGCGATCGCACCCTTCGTGCACGGTCGCCCCGAAGAGCCACTGGGGCCGCAATGCGTCGTCGAGCGGGATCATCGGCGCCTGTCCGGTCGCCTGGTACAGCAGGTAGAGAATCGTCTCGGACAGGTTGTCCGGATGGGTAGGACAACCGGGTACGCACACGATCGGGATCCCGGCCTTCGACTTCCAACCCCAGCCCAGGTAGTCGGGCACGCCCATGGCCCCGGTGGGATTGCCCGCCATGGCGTGGATACCGCCGTAACAGGCGCAGGTGCCGGCCGCGAGCACCACCAGCGCCTTCGGAGCGAGGCGGTCGAGCCACTCGCTCGTCGTCATGGGCTGATCTGTCTCGGGGTCGTTGCCGAAGCCGCACCAGTACCCCTCACCCTTGATGGCCTCGTTCGGAATCGAGCCCTCCACGACCAGCACGAACGGATCGAGCTCGCCCCGATCGGCCTTGAAGAACCACTCGATGAAGTCGTCGGCACCGCCGACCGGGCCGCACTCGAAGTCGATCAGGGGCCAATGAACTGCGATCTTGGGGAGTCCGGGCAGTGCGCCCAACGCGATCTCCTCGATGCTCGGCTGGGTGGCCGCGGTGAGCGCAACCGAGTCGCCGTCGCAGCTGAGACCGGCGTTGATCCACAGGACGTGGACGACTGCTTCGTCCGGCGGTGCTTCGGTAGCCGTCATGACGTCCTCCTCGAATTGCCCGCTCCACGCACAGACGCGTCACGGGAGTAACTACGCCTCCCGCGCCGCCCGCACAATGAGTGTGTTTCGCACCGATGGCGCGCGGTCCGCCCCGGTCCTACGGTGGAGCCTCGTCGGCATGGACCCTGCCGACGTGCCCGTGCTGGGCATCAGCTCCGAGGAGCTCGATGAAGGATCCAGGTCCCACTGCGTCGTCGGACGACACCTCGCTCGCAAGGCCGGGCGCGGCCCGCGCGCCCGATGCAGATGGAAGCGCCGCTCGCTTCGCGGCTGCGCCGCCCCGCCGCTTCGTTCTCCCGGCGGTCTTGATGCTGCTGTCGGAACGGCCGAGCCACGGCTACAGCCTGGCGAAGGACCTGCATGACTTCGACTTCGGCAAGATCGACCGGCCGACGGTTTACCGCGCCCTCGCCCAGTTGGAGAAGGACGGCTTCGTCGAGCCGCGCACCGAACGCGTCGCCGGTGCCCGTGCCCGCCACGTGTACGTCATCACGCCACTGGGCGAACGGGCATTGGCGGTGTGGATGAGCGTCATCAAGGAAGAACGCGACTCACTCGAGCGCGTGCTCCGTCGCTACCGCTCGACCGGCACGCTCGACGCGGTGCTCGCCGAGGTCGAAGGTGGCTGGGCCGCCGACCTCGGAGTGGGTGGCTCACCGGTTGCTCCGACGTCGAAGCGTCCGCGCCGACTGCAGTCGGTGGAGCCTGTCGCGACGACGGCGGCCGAACCGGACTCGCGCCATGCACACACGCCGATCGTCGCATCGGCCGATTCGCGCGCGCGCAGGCCCGACCGAGCCATCGCACTTCCGGCTGGTGGCAGTGCGCTCCGTGGCGCTCATCGAGGTGCGGTCGACCGTCGGACCGATCAGCTTCGGGACGATCGGGCTCACCGGGTTCGTCTCGGCGATGGTGCACGAGGAAACGCTGGCTCCGGAGTCCGGGTGCACCGCCGAGATCGAGATCGATGTGCGAACGCTGCGTTCCGGGAATCGTGTCTACGACGCCGAGCTCATGCGCCGGATCGATGCCCGTCGGTTCCCCATCGCGACGGTGCGGCTCGGCCACTGCGCCGTAACCGGCGCCGAACACCGATACCAGCTCGAGGGCGCGCTCACCTTCCACGGCGTCACCCGCCCGGTGCGCGGCACCGTCGACGCTTCGCTGGCGACGGCTGGCCGTCTCATCGTCAAGGGCGAACAGGTCCTCGACATTCGCGACTTCGCGGTGCCCTCCCCCACCGTGCTGATGCTGCGCATCTATCCGGACGTACGTGTCCACCTCCAGGTGGAGGCCGAGCTCGAGGAGGACTGATGGGATTGCTGTGTGCGCTCGCCCTGGGCTACTTCCTCGGCGCGAAGACCGCGGGACCCGAACTGGACCAGCTGATGAGCTCGTTGCGCGCGCTCGCGGAGTCCGACGAGTTCGCCGACGTGGTCTCGGCCGCCCGTGCCCACCTGGCACAGGGTCTTCACGAGGCCGCGGCGATGCTCGACAGCGCCCCGAGTCCGGTTGGTGGCACACAGAACGGCGATCTCGTCGATCGAGTTCGCCACCTCTTCGGTACCGAGTGACCAGATGCAGCTCGCGCCTCAGTCCGTCGGCGCCGAGTCGACACGACGATCCGTGACGTCCTGTGCGATCCCACGCAACCCGAGCACCGTTCCGTCCGAACCGATCGTCGGGTGGGCGCGCGCATGCAGACGACGAACCTCACCTCCTGGCCGAACAATCCGGTAACGGGCCTCGAACGGTCGTGCGGACGCCACGCTCGAAGCGATTGCCGCGCGAATCCGGTCGCGATCGTCAGCATGGATCGCGGCGAGGTGGCCGTCGAGGGTGCCGTCGAAGACCAATGGATCGACGCCGTGGATTCGGTAGAACTCGTCGCTCCACTGCACGACGCCGCTTCGCAGATCCCAGAGCCAACTTCCCACTTTGGCCAGTGCCTCACTCTCACGGACCCGCAGCTCGAGCTCGGCCAGCGTCGCCTGGGCAAGCGACTGCTCGGTGACGTCGCGGACGACCATCACCGTCGTCGGGGACGCGCTCCCGAGACTCACCGAGCACGCCGAGAGAGAAACCGGCATCGGCATTCCGTCCTTGCGCAGGATCTCGGTTTCCAGGTGATCGACGCGGCCGCCACTCGTCGCCACCTCGAACACCGATTCGATCTCGTCCCGAAGATGGCCGGGGAAGAGTCGGCTCGATGCTGACCCGAGCACCTCACTCGCCACATACCCGAAGCACCGGTTGGCGGCGTGATTCCAACTCGTGATCGCTCCGCGATCGTCGCAACTGATGACCGCGTCGTCAACGATCTCGAGCACTGCAGCGAGCAACGCATCGGCGGAGACAGCTGCGCCGCACGATTCACGGGCCGCGCTGGGATCCTGCATGGGCCCCAATGCTCGCGCGTTCGCCGGGTGGACGCAGCGGCTCTTTCGCTCACCCGGCCACCTTCCCGACGAATGGACGCCCACCGCCATCAAGCTGTCACGCCAGCTCGGCGGAATGCCCGGGCTCCTGCAGCGAGCCGGCCCGGAAGACCGAGCGGCGCTCTCTGCGCCGCTGCGCGTCTCGGCGACGTACGACCCGACAACCCGGAGCGCAGAGCTCACGGTGACGATCCCAAGGAGCGCAAAAACGTGTCGGAGGGGGACTTGTCGACCGGCGCTACGGGATCCCATTGACCCGCTCCGTCTCTCTCGCCTCTTGACGCGCGAGCGAGTCGGAATGCGTCCGTCGGCAATGCCGGCTAGAGACGCATGACCCAGCCGCCGTCGACGCTGATCGTCTGGCCGTTGATCCAGTCACCGGCGCTCGAGCAGAGCAGGAGCAACGTGCCCACAAGATCTTCGGGAGGCCCCGACTTCTTGCCGGGGATCGTCGCTTCGAGCGCGGAACGAATCGGCGAGTCCTCGGGAAGGCTGGCGTAGCCGCTCTCGGCCGCGACGAGTCCGGGAGCGATCGCATTCACGTTGATGCCCTGAGGGCCGAGCTCGGTGGCGAGGTTCGCGGTCAGGCTGTGCAACCCGTACTTGGAGATGCCGTAGATGCCTCCCGGGCCGAACGCGCCCGCAGAAAGGCCGTTGATGATCCGGCCGCCGCCGCGCTCGAGCATCGACGGCAGCACCGCCTGCGTGCACAGCAGTGGGCCCCGGAGGTTGACGTTCATCACGCGGTCCCACTCGTCGACGGGCATGTTGCTGAGCCCGTACTGCGGGAGGTCCCTCATGATGGCGGCGTTGTTCACGAGGATGTCGATGCCGCCGAACGTGTCGACGGCGGTGCGCGCCATGGCCTGTGCCGACGCGAGATCGCTCACGTCGACGGCCACGCCGACGGCGGCGAAGCCATCGGCTTTCACTGCGTCCGCGGCGTTGGTGGCGGCATTCTCGTTGACGTCGGCCAGCACCACCGAGGCGCCCGCTTCGCCCAGTGCGCGCCCATAGGCCGTGCCGATGCTGCCGGCACCACCGGTGATCACAGCGACCTTCCCGCTCAGGTCGAAGAGCTCTGAGGCGTTCACGGGCAATCCTTTCTGCCGGCCTTGACGGCGGCCGGTTCATGGTCAAATATCGCGGCTGCGAACGATTCAGTCAAGTGCTTTAGCCTCGACGAGGGGAAGCTCGTGGGATCAGCAACCGCAGCACAGCGTGACGTCTGGACCCGAGAGGGCCTGAGCAGTCGCGAACGGCGACTGGTGGCGATCGCATGCGTCGGCTTCGCATGCACCCCGGAGCCGATCATCGAGCAGGTGCACGCCGCGCTCGAAGGCGGCGAGTTCACCGTCGACGAGCTGCTCGAGGTGGTACTTCACTTCGCGGTGTACTGCGGTTGGCCCAAGGCGTCGAACCTCGAGATGTACGTGCGCCAGACGTGGGCGCGCGTGCAGGAGGAGCGCGGCGACGAACCAACTCCGCTCCCCCTCCGACCGACCGACGTCACCGAGCTGGGCCCCGACGACTGGGAGGCGCGCATCGCTCGGGGCGAAGAGGAGTTCCGCGTCGTGAACCTCGTGCCGGCGCCCGGTCGCGATTCTCCGTACCAGCACGCGGGGATCCTCAACTTCGTGTTCGGTCACGTGTGGCAGCGCCCCGGCCTCGGGCGACGTGACCGCCGGTTCCTCACCGTCGCGTGCGTCGGTGTCGACGAAGCACCGATCCCGATCCTGTCGCACGTGGGCTCCGCGCTCGGTTCAGGCGACATCACGAAGACGGAGATGGACGAGCTGATCGTCACGTTCCGTGCGTACGACAACGACGTGCGCGCCGACGCGCTCCAGGCAGCAGTCGGGACCCCCTGGCCGCCCGTGGGCCCGCCCGGACGATGAGCATCCTCGCACCGTCGGCGCGGTTGGTCGGCAACCGCATCAGCCGCAAGGAGGATCCGCGACTCCTGACCGGGATGGGTCGCTACGTCGACGACGTCGTCGTGCCCGGCATGCTGCACGTGGCGTTCGCACGCAGCGACATCGCGCGCGGACGCATCGTGGGCGTCGATGTCGCTGCCGCACGCGAGGCCGACGGTGTGATTGCCGTGCTGACCGCAGTCGATCTGAACCACGTGCTCGTCGGCCCGATGGGCGCGACCCCCGTCCTGTCGATGGGGACACCCGGGCCGAACAAGGTGTTGGCCGACGACGAAGTGCGCTACGTCGGCGATCCGTACGCGCTCGTCGTGGCCGAGACGTCGGGCACTGGCGGAGGATGCGCTCGAGCTGATCGAGCTCGACGTCGAGCCGCTCCCCCCGGTCGTCGACTACACGACCGCGCTCGAGAGCCCGGAACGTGTGCATCCGGATACCGACAGCAACGTGGCGGGCGCGATGCCGATGCCGCCCGACGACGAGCTGCGCGCGATCTTCGAGTCGTCACCGCACGTGTTGACCGAGCACTACGTGCAGAACCGCTATCTCGCAGTGCCGATGGAGACCCGCGGGATCGTGGCCTCGTGGCAGCCGCACGCAGGCTCGTTCGACGTGTTCGTCTCCACCCAGTCGCCGCACGACGTGCGCACCGTCACGAGCCGCATCACCGGCGTGCCCGAGAGCCGGATCCGGGTGCAGATGGGCGACGTCGGCGGCGGCTTCGGCCAGAAGGCCTACCTCGCACGCGACGAACAGATCGTCGTGCTCGCGAGCTACCACCTCGGCAAGCCGATCAAGTGGATCGAAGATCGACGCGAGAACCTGCTCGCCGCGACAACGTCCCGCGCCGAATGCTGCACGGTCACGGTGGCGGCCGACCACGAGGGCAAGATCCTGGGGATCGGAGCAGACCACCTCGACGAGGTCGGCGCCTATCCGCAAGCGGGGAGCGCGGCCGCCATGGGTGCGGTCATCTTCACCGGCCCGTATCGCATCCCGAAGCTCGCGTTCGAGTCACAGTCGGCGTTCACGAACACGTGCTCGCGGGCGCCCTATCGCGGGCCGTGGCAGTTCGAGACGTACTTCCGTGAACAGGCCGTCGACAGCCTCGCCAGGAAGTTGGGCATCGATCCCCTCGAGCTGCGGCGTCGCAACGTGCTGCAGCGCGACGAGCTCCCCTACACGCTGCCGCTCGGGATCCCCCTGTTCGACGTGTCACCGGCTGAGACGCTCGAGCAGGCGGCATCGATGGTCGACTACGACGCGTTCCGCGTGTGGCAACGGGAGCAGCTCGCGGTCGGACGCCTCCTGGGGGTGGGCATCGGCCTGTACATCGAGCCGCAGAGCATGATCGGGCCGTACAGCACCGAGCCCGCGCACATCCGGATCCAACCCGACGGCACCGTGGGCGTCTACCTCGGCTCCGGATCGCACGGGCAAGGTCTGGAGACCACGACCGCGCAGCTCGTCAGCGAGTTCCTCGGTGTGCCGTTCGACGACATCTCGGTGCATCAGGGCGACACCAACGAGACGCCGTACGCGTTCGGGACGGGCGGAAGCCGGAGCGGTCCGATCCTGGGTGCTGCGATCCAGGGTGGCGCCCAGCGCCTCCGACAGAAGGTGACCGAGATCGCGGCCCATCTCCTCGAGGCCGCGCCCGAAGACATCGACGTCGTCGACGGCATCGCGAGCGTGCGCGGCACACCCACGCACTCCCGCACCGTCGCCGAGATCGCGCACGCCGCGTACCTCGAGCCCGGCAGTCTGCCGCCGGGCATGGAACCGGGCTTGGAGGTCCTCCACCGCTACACGTCCGACCAGCTGTTCGTGTTCTCGAACGCATGCCATCTCTGCACGGTCGAGATCGATCCGCACACCGGCGTCGTCACGCTGTTGCGCTACATCGTCAGCGAGGACTGCGGGGTGATGATCAACCCCTCCATCGTCGAAGGCCAGATCGCCGGCGGCGCGGTCCAGGGAATCGGTGGCGCGCTCCTCGAGGACTTCGTGTACGACGAGCACGGGAACCCGCTCACCAGCACGTTCATGGACTACCTCCTCCCCACTGCGACCGACGTGCCCGAGATCGAATTCGGCCACATCGAGACGCCGGCGTCGACGCCCGGTCACTACAAGGGGGTCGGCGAGGGCGGCGCCATCGGAGCGCCGGCCGCGGTGGCCAACGCGGTGAACGACGCGCTCTCGCTGGTCGGTGCCCACGTCGCCGTCGCACCGTTCACGCCCGGCGCGCATCGTCGAAGCGCTCGCCGCGGTCGATCGCTGACGTCCGATTCAGACGAGCGGCATGCTCAGTCGCCGTCGGTCAATCGTGCGAGCGTCGCGCGAGCGAGGTCGACGACGTGCGGGGGCTCCGTCGCTCCGGTGCGCTGTGCGACATCGAGCATGATGCCGACGTCCTTGGCGAGCAACGTCGCCGCCACCTGCCGCAGACCCGAGAGGTCGAACGCGGAGGCAGCAACGATGCCCGCAGCACGGCTCCCGCCGCTGCCGTTGGCGAGGACCTCGGCCATCGCCGTCCGGTCGATGCCGAGTCCTGCTGCGAAGTCGAACGTCTCGGTCGCGACGGTGATCTGCGCGGTGAACAGCAGGTTGTTGAGCAGCTTGGCCATCTGGCCGCTCCCGAGCGACCCGAGATGCAGCACGGGGTCGGCGTAGGTGGCAAAGACGGGGCGCACCCGATCCACGACCGCGTCATCACCGCCGACCATCACCAGCAGCTTGCCCTCGGCCGCCGCCATGCCCCCGCCACTGACCGGAGCATCCACCACGTCGACTCCGATCTCGGCTGCGTGCGCGGCCACCCGGCGGCAGGTGTCGGGATGGACCGTCGCGTGGATGGCGATGACGCCTCCGGCTGCGAGACCGGCCAGCACTCCGTCGTCGCGCATGATGACGCTCTCGACGTCGGCGTCGCTCACGACGCAGAGGCAGACCACATCACTGTTCGCCGCGAGCTCCGCCGGGGTGCGCGCCACCGTCGCCGCGGTGTCGGCAAAGGACTCGACCGCTTCCGGACGCCGCGCCCAGATGGTGAGGGGATGGCCGGCCTCGACGATGCGACGCGCCATCGGCGCGCCCTGGCTCCCGAGACCGATGAACCCGACTCGCATCACGTCGAGTCCTTCGCCACACGATCGATGTATGCCTCGAGGTCGGCGCCACGTTGGCGCAGCTCATCGTGCACGTCCTCGCGTGGTGACGATGAGGAAACGGCCGGCAGCCACACCTTCGACGACGAGCGCAGCGGCGGTGTCGGCGTCGACGACGCCGAAGTCGGGACCCCGAGGTGGCCGAGGATCTCCGTAGAACGTGATCTGCTCCATGATGTTGGTCATCACGCCGGCGGGACAGAAACACGAAACCCCGATGCCACGGGGCCGCAGATAGACGGCCAGCGATTCGGACAGCCCGACGATGGCGTGCTTGGTCGTGGTGTACGGGAGCCGGTCGAAGCCGTACGGGAACAGCCCTGCCGTGGATGCGGTGTTGACGATGTGGCCGGAGCCCTGCTCGAGGAGCCCGGGCAGGAACACCGTCAGGCTGCGCACCACGCTCATGAGGTTGATGTCGATGACACGTTCCCAACCTGTCGAGCGGGATGTCTTCGACCGGTCCCACCGCGAGCACGCCGACGTTGTTCATGACCAGATCCACGCGTCCGAACCGGTCCAGCGCCACGTCACGCGCTGCCGCGAGGTCATCGACGTTCGTCACATCGCAGCGGACGGCAACGGCTGCGTCGCCGATCTCGGCGGCAACCGAGGCGGCCCGCTCCTCGTCGAGATCAGTGACGACGACGTTCGCGCCCCGGCTGGCGAGCGCATGAGCGGTCGCTTGACCGATCCCACTTCCCGCACCCGTCAGCACGGCCACACTTCGGGTCAGATCAACCGGCATCGGTCGCTCCTCGAGGACACTCAGACGAGCAGCGTTCGGTGGAACACTCTCGGGTTCATCGCCTCGAGCGCGGCCATCGATGCGCTCGACACTGGTGCCTCCAGGTACGCAACCGTGCAGTCGAGGAGGTTGGCGAGCTCCAGCGCGAAGGGGAGCACCGGCCACCGACGTGCTCGCGCTTGCTCCCGCTGCGCGCCGGTCTGGACGATGAACGACATGGCCTGATCGAGCCGGTAGCTGCGCAGGGGCTCGTCGATCTGCGTGACACAACTGCGCAAGTGCTCGGCGAACTCGCTCTGCCGCGATGACGAATCTCTTCGGCAGGTGCCGGAACGCTTCGCCACCGTGCAGCGAGAGTGACGCAACGAACCTCATGTACGTGCTGTCGTCGAGCTCGCTCTGTTCGAGCACCGCACAGATCTGGCACTCGAGCCAACCGCGCAGATCCGTCGGTTGGCGCTCGGCCACGAGTTGCGCTCGGCGTTCACGCAGGCGGGGAAGGCGGTACTCGAAGATCGCCTGGACGAGCTTCTCCTTCGACCCGAAGTGGTAGAGCACCGCAGAGTTGTTGCCGCTGCCGACAGCGGAGCCGATCTGGCGCATGGAGACGCCGTCGACGCCGTGATCGGCGATCAGCCGCTCCGCGGCGAGCAGGATCTGCTCCTTGGTCGACTTCGCCACGGTGGCCATCGCTGCATCTGACCAGCATCGGCCGGTACAGTCAAGTGACTTAGATTTCAAATGCGGGGCGCCGGACGGTGACGATCGCAGCAACGCCGGCATGCTCAGCGAGATCGTGGAACTCGAGGGCACTGCAACGAGGTCAGCCGACCCTGAGTCGGCTCCGCCGACGCGCGGAGAGCCACGTTCAGGCGACGACGATCGGCATGCGCTCCCAACCGCGCACGGTCGTCGTGGATGCGAGTTGGATGCCGTCGTAGTCGACGTCCCACTCGGGCCAGCGGTTCAGGATCTCCTGCAACGCGACTCGCCCTTCAAGGCGGGCGAGGCTCGCACCGAGGCAGAAGTGGGTGCCGTACCCGAAGGTGAGGTGACCGATGTCCTCGCGGTGGATGTCGAAGACGTCGGGCCGCTCGAAGCGACGACGGTCGCGATTCGCCGAAGCCATGATGGTCAGGATTGCGCTCCCTGCGGGCACGGTGATGCCGTAGTAGTTGATGTCCTGCATCACGTACCGCGCGCTCGCGTGGCCGGTGGGCTCGTAGCGCAACGTTTCCTCGATCACACGCGGAACGAGCGCGCGGTCGGCGACGACAGCCTGGCGCTGGTTCGGATGCTCCGCGAGCACCTTGGCCAACCAGCCGATGAGCCTGCCCGTGGTCTCGTTGCCGGCGCCGGCGAGGACCGCAGTGTAGGTGGACACCTCCTGGCGCGTGAGCGTGCGAAGCGCGCCGTCCTCGTCCTCGAATTCGGCAGTGAGTAGCTGTGTCATCAGGTCGTCGGAGGGATGCTCGGCGCGCCACTCGATGTAGTCCTGAAAGAGGTCACCGCTGGCGACTCTTTCTTGTTTCACCTCCATCGGTTGGCCAGGCTCGGTGCGCAAGTTGGCGTCGGTGTTCTCGCGCACGGCGATCTGATCCTGTTCGGGGATGCCGAGCAGCATGCCGATGACCCGCATCGGCATCTCGCGGGAAAGCTCGGCGACGATGTCGAATCGACTCTCCCCCACCAACGGATCGAGGCACGCTACGCAGTAGGCGCGCACCTGGTCCTCGAGCTCCTCCATTCGGCGTGGGGTGAACACGCGCGACAACAGTTTCCGGTGCACGGTGTGCAGCGGTGGGTCCTCGAACAGCAGCACTCCGGGCGGCAGCTCGATGCCTGCCTTGATGATGTCGAGGATGTCGCTGTGCGTATTGGAGAATGTGCGCCAGTCGATCAGCGCCCGATTGACGTCGTCGTAGCGTGTCAGCGCCCAGAAGTCGTACTGCTCGTTGTGATAGATCGGCGCTTCCTCGCGCAGCCGTTCGTACGCCGGATACGGATCCGCGTTGATGGAGACGTCGTACGGGTCGTAGTAGGGCGCGCTGGTCACGGTCTCCCCCAGGAACTCAGATTCAACGGTCAGGACGGCATGGTCGCGGTGATGCCACCGTCGACCGGGATGACAGCGCCCGTCACGAACGACGCCCGGTCTGACGCCAGGAAGCACGCAACCTCGGCGATCTCTTCGGGCTCAGCCGCACGGTTCATGGGCGCACCCGCCACGAGTTGGGGGAACTTCTCGATTGCCTCGCGCCCGCCGGCGAGCTCGGTGACGGTGAGCCCAGGGCAGATTGCGTTGGCGCGAATCCCTTGAGTCGCGCACTCGATGGCGACCTGCTTCGTGTACGAGATCACCCCAGCTTTCGATGCGCTGTAGACACCGACAGGTACGCGCGAGCCGTTCATGCCGCCAGTCGATGACCAGTTGAGGATGACACCGCCCCCTGTCGGAACCATCGTCCGCACTGCGTGCTTCGAACCGAGGATCACACCGAGCAGATTCACGTTCATGATCCGCTCGTAGTCCTCCACCGTCACATCACCGACGCGGGCGTGGCCGCCAATTCCGGCGACATTGCACACGATGTCAACCTTGCCGAACGCGTCGAGTGCGGAGGCGAACATCGCTTCGACGTCGGATTCCTTCGTCACATCTCCGCGGAAGGGCACGAAGACGTCGCCGAGCTCCTCGGCCGTCTCCTGCTCGCGTCCGCTGATGTCGGCGCCGAGGATGCGAGCACCTTCACGCGCAAACACGTGCGCCGAGGCGCGTGCCATCCCTGAGCCCGCTCCGGTGATGATCGCGATCTTGCCGTCGAGTTCTCCCATGTCGAGGGACACTATCGCTGAGTTGGAGCGGCCGCTCCAACTTCGGCCGGAGCCACCGCCGCATGCTCCTCGACCCGACGTGAACGCTCGTCGAGGCCACGACGTGAATGCGCAGCCCAACAACGTTCCACGGGTCGCCAAGACGACGCGCAGATGGACGATTTCGGTGGCGTGTCGGCTACAACGTTCCGCATGACCGACGTGCGCGTACCTCGCGCCGCGACGGCGGCGAAGCGTCAACGGCTGCTCGATGCGACCGAGCACATCATGGTGCGCGAGGGCTATGCCGCGGTCACGTCGCGGCACGTCGAGGCGGAGGCGGGCCTCAAGGTCCACTACCACTTCGGGACACTCGACGAATTGTTGGTCGCGGTGGTCCGCCGCCGAGGTGAGGAGGCGACAGTCGAGCTGACGCGAGCGCTGACCGCCGAGGGTCCACTGAGCGAGTGGTGGAGGGTCGCTGCCGATCGCCGGGGCAACACCCTCCTGGTGGAGCTCACCGCTGCGGCGAACCATCGACCCGCGGTGCAGGCCGAGCTCGCCGCGTTCGCACGCACGATCCGTCGCATGCAGATCGAGTCGCTCGGATCGATCCTCGACGAGTACGCGATCGACCGCCAGTTGTTCCCGCCGGCACTGGTCGCTGCGACCCTGCAGGGTCTGGCATTTGCCATGGCCCACGACCAGGTGGCTGGATTCGATACGGCGCAGGTCGAAGCCACTGCGGCAGTCGAGCAGTTACTCGCACGGCTCGAGGCCCGACGGCGTAGCCAGCGGCCTTGACCGACGTCATTCCCGAGAGTTAGAACGAGTGCTCCGCTTCCAGTTTTGGGGCACCGCTCATGAGCATTACCTCTCTCCGTCCGACGAAGTAGTGGATCTCATCGGACGGTCGGCAGTAGTCGCGGGCGGTGCCGGCGGGCTCGGCGGCGCCACGACGCGTCATCTCGTCGATCTCGGCGTCGCGGTCGTCGTGCTCGACCCCGACGAACAGAAGGCCGAGGCCCTGATCGCCGACCTCGGTGACCGCGCCGTGGCTGTCACGGGCACCAGCAATGACGACGACAGCCTGCACGCGGCGATCAATGCGGCACGTGCGCTCGGCACGTTCTCGATCGCGGTGAGCGCGACCGGGGTGGTGATCCGCAGCCCGCGCCTCGTCGACGCCGAGGGCAGCGTCATGCCCATGGATGTCTTGCAGGCCAACCTCGACCTGCACGTCATCGGCCCGTTCAATCTCGCACGCTTCTCGGCGGCGGCGTTCGCGCAGAACGAGTCCGACGATGACGGTGAATGCGGCGTGATTGTGCAGACCGCGTCGATCAGCGCGTTCGACGGGCAGGCGACGATGGTGCCGTACGCAGCTGCGAAGGGAGCGATCGTCAGCATGACACTGCCCATGGCACGCGACCTCGCCCCGCTCGGTGTGCGCGTGTGCGCCATCGCGCCCGGAGGCGTGTTGACGCCACGGATCTCGTCCCCGCAGGTGCAGGCGCTCCTGACCGAGGACGCACTCTTCCCGCATCGCCTGGGCCAACCGCACGAGTACGCAATGCTCGTCGAGGCAATCGTGCGCAACCCATATCTCAACGCCGAGGTGATTCGCCTCGACGGCGGTACCCGGCTCGGCCCACAGATGGGCCGTGAGCGCTCGGAGTAGCAACTCCCAGATGTGCAAGAGGCGAGTCCGCCCGTGTAGTCGGCGTGCTCGCCGATGACGTTCACACGCCGAGCGCGCGCACCTCTCGATGATCATGTGGAACCCGTGCCTCGAGCCCGCCGGTCTCGGCATGGTCGCGCGTCGGCGGTACACGACGGGCAACCTGCGTGGGCGCGGAACGCTGATGCACTCGTGACTCGATGTCGCCCGCACTGGCGGACTTTTCGTGCGACAACCGTGTTCGACTTCCTCGATGGCGTTCTCTCGCCGATTCGATCGCAGGTGGAAGCCGGTGCGTCATGACGAGCCCAGATGGGGTGACTCGCCCCGGAAGCAAGGGCTTCCTTGCAATTCTCGGCGGGCAGAGTTAGAACCACTGTTCTAACTTCTGATGGGAGCTACGTGATGCGTCGACACCTCCTTCCCCTCGCGGCCCTCGTGGTCGGCGGGGTCTTCGCCTCCGTTGCGCCCGCCGGAGCCACCACGTCGAACGCAACACACCAGGCAGGAGCCACGACGACCACTGAAGCTCCCACCACGCTTCCGATCAACACCGCGCCCTCTACACAACCTGCGGGAGAGACGAACCCGGCGGCCACCGGCGAGATCCTCATGATCAAGCTCCCAGTCGGAAACCTGGCTGCGGCTGAGAAGTTCTACGGCGATGTGTTCGGTGCCAAGCTCGCCATCTCGGTCGGCGCGAACGCGCACATCGTGACCTTCCCCAATGGTGGTCCCGGACTCGTGCTGCTCAAGCGCAATCCGAAGCAGAAGGGTGCCACGGGTGCGTTCATCATCAAGGTTCCAGACATGAATGCATCGCTGAGCCTCGCACTCGCCAACGGAGCGAAGAAGCAAGGGACGTTCTCGGGGACGCCGGCCAACCAGATCGCGCATTCCGTCGACACGCTCGATCCATGGGGCAACCAGGTCGAGATCCTGCAGATCGGTTGAGTCCGTTCGACGGGCCAGCGCCCGAAGCACTGTTCGGCCGCACCACGTGCCCACGCAGTATGGGTCAGCGGTCCGTGCCGCACCTTGCAGCAGCACTGAATGGATCGGGCCCGCCGATCATCGTTGCCGACGCCTTGCGCATGATCGTCTGAGCGTCTTGGCAGACGAGGAAGCGCTTGCTCACTGCTACGTCGGTCGCGGCGAGCAGCTCCTGCACGTAGCGCTTGTGCGTCGCGTACCGCTGGGCGATTCGTTCTGCCGGCAACGAAGTCATGGTCCCGGCGGAGATGCATCCCTCGCCGTTGTAGGTCGTGACGGGCACCTGGACGATCGGCGAACGCAGACCTCCGATGGCGTTGCCTTCGCTGTCCCGCTCGAGCTTGTGGGCCGCCGAACTCGGCACTGCGGCAGTTCGCTCGATGCGCGCCGCCGCAGGGGCGCGGATGCGATCGCGGACCCAGGCGCGGAGGTCAGCGACTGCCGCGTTCAGAGTGAACCGTCGTGGGAATGCACTGCCTGCACTCGGTGCCGGTGCGCAGACATCGCCTCCGGTGAATGCGTCTTGCCCGAAATTGTCGAACCTGTCGCGCCGGGCCAGTTCTTCGTCGCGCGTGAGCTTGGGCTTCGGACCGTCCGCAGACGGCAGATTGGTGTGACCCGCTGCCCAGCGATCCGCGTGCGGAGCGCCCGCGACCTCCCACGTCACATGATTGCGTCGGTCAGGGGTCGGGGTTCTGCGAATGGCTGATTCGTCGAGGTGATGCAGAGTGGGAACGCGATATCGGCTCGGTTCGATCGCTGGCGCAGCGCCATCAATCAGGAATGCATCCGCCAGCCGGGCGTCGGCGTCGGCACCGTTCGAGAGGTAGTCGTTGAGGGGTCCGTAGATGCCGATCGGCGCGGTCGACGCTGTGGTCGCAGATGCTGGGGCACCAGTCGGGTAGTACTTGTCTACCGATCGCTGGAACCCCTCCGCGATGAGGACTCGCGTCCTCAACTTGCCCAGAGGCGCTACGCCATTGGGATGCCTGATCGCCTGCATCGCTTGGCTGAAGATGTCGAAGCTGTACGCGTCGCCGGGGTGATGGAGCGAGCCATAGCGGCCGGGGTCTGCACCCTGGAGCGACCAGCCCGTGCACGCACCTTCTGGTGTGTGGTCGCAGATTCCACGACTCTCGGCGCTCACGAGCACGAACGCGTAGCCCTCCTGTTCGAGCATCGAGGACTCGTAGTTCAGTTCGACCGTCAACTCGAACTGGCCGAAGTCACTGACTTCGGCCCACTCGACAACTGTCGTCCCGTTGAACTTGGAGGGATGACTTGGCGTCCACACGATCATCCGCGACCGGTAAGAAGCCGGAGGCAACGATACGGGTCCGTACGCTTTGGCCGTGCCGTCGAAGAGGTACTCGCGCTCGTCGTAGCCGAACTGCGTGGTGTCGTAGCGCATTCCGCCGCTGGCTTGGCCTTGACCGCCGGACGCGACGATCAGGTCCGGGTTCGGTTCCGTGGCCTGGACGCTGCCTGCATCCGTATTGCGCAAAGCGAGGACCGTCATCGATGCCAGCACGATCGCAACAACCCAAGTGGCTGCGCGCCTCACCGCGTCACTCCGAGAGCGCTGTGATCGCCGAAAGGGTCTTGGGGGACGGCCTTCCAGCCGCGCCGGATTGGCAGGAGTTCTCCGGGTGTGACTCGCGATCTGCCACGGTGGCGATGTAGTAGGTCCCGTCCGAGCACGCGAGCAGCGGGTTTTCCTCCGCGAAGACCCCCTGAGGATTGTCGTATCCCGGTGCCGTCCAGACGTGCATCATCCACCCCGTCTGCTTGATGTATCGGCCCCCGACGGTTGGGCACTTCCGCTCCTTCACCGCCATGTCCGTCTCATCGCTGAGCGCAGTCTTGATGCCCGCAGCGGACTGGATGATGCAGAGACCTTCGTGGTCGTGCCACACGTCGTTGGTCCCCACGAACCCGACCGGTTCGATCGCCGTGTTGACGCTGTACATCAGGCCTGAGAGCTTGGCGTCGGGACCGGTGCCGTCGAAGAGCAACGTGCCTGGGTGCAGGAGGGCGTCGTCGGTCAGTGAACCGTCGGACGACTGCTGGCCACCGGTGCCCCCGATGTAGTGGATTCCGGTACCGGGACCGTAGGTACCGGCGGGTCGGTATCCCGCGGCGACCGCGGCCTCGAGTGTCGGATACGTCGCCGCCGCCTGGCGGGTCAGGGAGAGCTGTCGGTCGAGTTCGGCCTGGGTCACAGGGTCGAGGTCATGGGTGCCGATGGCGTGGTGATGACCATTCGACAGCGCGGAGAAGCCTCCGTCGTCGCCGACCGCCTCCGCAAGCGCCGCGCCAGTGTGGACATGAGGCGCACCTGCTTCGGTCGGCACTTGCGTGCTCGTCGTCGTGGTGGTTCCTGGGTCGGCGAGAAGGACGACGGCGGCGCCGGCTGTGAAGCCGAGTACCAGTACCGCACCAAGGACGCCGAGCCGCGGACGTCGAGTGCGAGCACGCAGCTCAGTAGCGGTCATCGGGTTCCCCTGTTGTTGGAGCAGTCGTTCCAACTTACGAGAGCACCGCACTCGATGCAAGGAATCACTTGCTTCCCTGGGAACGTTGCCGCGGCGGACGATGGGCGAGGTGTGCTCAATGCGAGATGTGGCTCGCTCATCGACGAGGTCGCCCTGGTCGCGTGCGCCAAGGTGCGTGTCGGAGGAGTGTTCGCTACCGACGCACACCGGCGGTCCTCAGGGGAGAACTGCGACCCTGCTAGCCGCTCCCCCGCTCAGCCCGACGACGTCATGTGGACGTGGCGCCTCGTGGCAATCAGCGAACTGGCAGTTTCGCTCATGACGGATCCGGCGGCGGTTGAGTGAGTTGGAGGGCATGGCGCCACACTGCGATGCGCTCGTCGGCTTCGCGTTTCGAGACGGTTGCGCCTTCGACCATGGCTGAGCCGTGGAAAGTGCCTCGGTACTGGTGGAGTTCGACGGCGACTCCGGCTTCGAGCATCCGTAGCCCGTAGATGATTCCTTCGTCGCGCATCGGGTCGAATTCCCTCGTTGAGATGTATGCGGGTGGGAGGCCTGAGAGTTCGGTCGCGCGGCGGGTGCTGCGTCGGGCGACACGTCGTCGGCCTGGTCGGTGAGATACCACGCCCAGCTCAGTTTCGCGGCTGGCCTGCTCCACAGTGGCGTGTCGACGAAGATGCGCATGCTCGTGGTGTCGACATCCTGCACTTCACCGAAAGGCACTGGACCCCACGGACCCAGCCCTGACGGCGCGACCTCAGTGATCACGAAGTGATGTCTCACCCGCTCGCGACTTCACCGGTGCCACCCCAGCACGACCCCTCACACGAGATGAGTGCGACGTCTGAGGCGGCCGCGCCAACGCGAGTGGCGCCAAGTAGGACGGGACCGTGCGCTAGCAGACCTGAGGTCGACGAGCGGATGCGCCCATCGACCTCGTCGTGAAATGTCTCGTCATGCCAATCACGATGCGGCGGCCACTGCGCACGATCCCAATGCAGGACGCCCTTCCCCCAATCGAACACCAGCCAGACGTCTGTTGGATCGGATCGCCGTGTAGTGCACCCGGATGAAAAAGGTGTCGGGGTTCGAGGCCAGACTCGACGTGGCCGTCACGATCTACGGGGTGTGCGCGGTCACGTTCATGATGGGCATGTACGCACTGGAAGGGCGAGCTCCGCGGGTTCGTGCTGCTGTTCGCGCTCGGCTGCGTCTTGTCGAGCATCTACGGGTTCCTGTCACGCGCATGGCCCTTCGGAGTCGTCGAGTTGATCTGGTCGACGATCGCGTATCGCCACAACCGAACGCTGCGCATGTCGGCCAACGCATAGCTGCCGTATTGGCGCACTCATGCTCGTCCCGATCGATCATGACAACGAGCACCACAGAAGGCATACCTGCCGGTCGATCGTGGCAGATCGAGCACTGTGCCCCTCTCCCCCGCCGTGAACGACCCCACCACCGCGGTCCAGGTGATCGACCGAGTCGTCAGCTCCTCCGCCAGATCATCGATCGGCCGGACCCCCGTGTGGTGCGTCGACCTGAAACACAACGGGTTCGCCGTGGCCACGACATTGGCGAACCCGACCGGGATGCAGGGGTAGCCCGCCCCAGTTCTTCAGGCTCGATTCAGCTGCGCACCCTTGACTCGCGGGGTGAGCTTTGAGCCGACGACGAGCGAGCACCTCGAGTGGCCCGAGCGGGTGCCTGTCGTGGGGCCGCTCCTTGCGCTCGCGCTCGCGCTCGCCTTCGTGGTGATCTCGGTCGTCGAGGCGGACGGAGACGCGGCCATGGTCTTCGCCGTCGTCGCCGTGCTGCTCGGCGCCGTTGCGTGGCGCAACGCACTGGTGTGTCGCAGCGACGTCACCGATCGTGAGTAGTCCGGAGCTGAGCTCCCAGGGGTCCAACCTGAATGCCACTTGAACGCGGCGCTGGGAAAGGCCAGGCAACACCGCCGTCGCCGGGAGCCGAAGTGGTACCACTGTGCGATGCCGGTTGAAGGTCGCGTCGCCGGCGAGCGCGAGGAGGGCTCCGAGACTCGGGGCCGCCGCATGCGTGTGCTGTGCGTCGCGATCTACGTGCTCGCGTTCGTCGCGACCACGGTCGTGTGGGGATTCCCGGCGTCACGTGACCGCGTGCTCGTCTGGGTGATCGCGGCGCTCGTCATTGCGGCTGCGGGACGGCCGAGCGGGCTGTCACGCCTCGTCGTCGACTTCCTCCCTGTCATCGTCTTCCTCTATTTGTACGACCTCTTGCGCGGCGGCGCGGACCAGCTCTCGTCGCACGTGTACGTGCTGCCGCAGCTGCGCGTCGATGAATGGCTGTTCGGGGGTACCGCGCCGACGATCACGCTCCAGCGCGCGTTCTGGACGTCGGGACACGCCCACGTGTGGGACTACGTCGCGATCGTGGTGTACCTCACGTACTTCGTCGTGCCGATCGCGATCGCAGCCGTCCTCTGGTACCGGGCTCGCCAAAGCTTCGGACGGTACGTCTGCTTGTGGATCGGGCTCTCGTTTGCAGCGTTGGCGACCTATGCCATCTACCCGGCGTCGCCGCCGTGGTTGGCGAGTCGCGGAGGTTTCCTTCCACACGTCGTCCGCATCACGCCCAAGCTGACCCGCTCGCTCGGCGTCGACCTCTCCCGGGTGATGGATTCGCAGAAATACGTGAACAAGGTCGCTGCGGTGCCGTCGTTGCACGCTGCAACCGCGCTGCTCATCGCACTGTTCTTCTGGTCGTGGACGGTGCGGTGGCGGTGGCTGCTTGTGCTGTATCCCTTGGCGATGGCCGTGTCGCTCGTCTACCTCGGCGAGCACTACGTGTCAGACGTGCTCCTGGGGTGGATCTACGCCATCGTGGTCTTCGTGGTGGGCACTCGACTCTACGACCGGTGGTCGACGCGACGCGCTGCGTGCGCGCCGGCCGGGCGCCCGTCAAGGAGCACCCGGAGCCACGAGCCGGGTTGACCTAGGTTCGTATCGGATGCAACTGCTGCCCCAGGGCCCCGTCACCACCGCGGAGGATGTGACCGCCACGTCGGCGTGCGCTGCGGAGGACAGCCCGGACGATGCCGTCGTATGTTCCCGGAGCACGCTGTGGCGTTTCCGGTGGATGATCGCATGGGCGCTCGCGCTCGTGCTGTTCATCGCCTTCGTCGGCTTCCCGGGATCACGCGCGCAGATCTTCGTGGTCGTCGGACTGGGCCTGATTGCGTCCGGCTCCGCATCGGCGTCGGGCACGCGGTGGAAGAGCGTGCTCATCGACTGGCTCCCGTTCTATGCGCTCCTCACGCTCTATGACGCGCTGCGGGGCTCCGCCGGCGACCTGTTGCTGCCGCACGTGCTTCCCCAGATCCGGATCGACGAATGGCTCTTCGGAGGCACCGCGCCCACAGTGACGCTGCAGCACTGGCTCTACACGCCAGGCGTCGCGCACCCGTGGGACTATGCGGCCTTCGCGGTGTACATGACCCACTTCGTCGTGCCGTTCGTGGTCGCCGGTGTCCTGTGGAAGTTCGCGCACGCCCGGTTTCGTCGGTTCGCGTGGCTGTTCGTGCTCTTGACCTTCGCTGCGCTCGCGACCTACGCCCTGTATCCGGCAGTGCCGCCGTGGATGGCGAGTCAGAACGGCTACCTGCCACCGACTGCCAAGATCATCGACGAGATGTGGACCCACGTGCGGTTCGGCAACGGATCGGGGATCTTCTCGGGCACGGGCCACTTCGCCGACCCGATCGCGGCGGTGCCCTCGCTGCACGCGGCGTACCCGATGCTCCTCACCCTCTTCTTCTGGAAGTCGGTCGGCCGTTGGCGATGGCTCCTCGCGCTGTATCCGGTCGCGATGGGAGTGACGTTGGTGTACACCGGCGAACACTTCGTGATTGACATCCTCCTCGGCTGGATGTACGCGACCGCGGTCTTTGTCATCGGCAATCGATTGTTCGACGCCTACGAGGAACGTCGCGAAGTTCGCGCTCGTCGGACCCCGATGCGGACCGACGCCGTGGTCTCGGCGTAGTTCATCAGCAGTCGGGCGCGGCGATGGTGCCGTCGACCATGATCGTGCGGCAGATCGTGGTGTGTGCGAGCTGGTCAGGTGTCACTCGGGCTCCAGTGAGATCAGCTCCCGTGAGGTCGGCACCGCCGAGATCGGCGTGTCGTAGGTCGGAGCCTTCGAGATCGGCGTAGCTGAGCAGTGCGTGGGCGAGATCGGCGTGGGTCAGGCGTGCGCCGACCATGGTGGCTCCGCTCAGATCTGCACCACGCAGGTCCACGCGGGTGAGGTCTGCGTGGTCGAAGTCGGCATCGAACAGCCCCGCGGCAGCAAGCGATGCGCCGCGCATGTAGTTGCCGGAGCACGCTGCTCCAGGCTGGATGGGACAGGCACCGATCCGCGAGCTCTCGGTTCCGGCGCAGTTCGCGAGCAGCAGGAGCACTGGCAGCGCGAGAGTGACCACGGCACGGACGCGCTCGCGGGTGGCGTTCCCCGGGCGGGTCCTCGACTTCGGTTCGGTCACGTTCGGGGGGCGGGGCCGGACGGGCGGAGGATCGCGACGCCGTCGACGCTGGCGACGCGGTGCCAACCGCCACGATGCAGGTACGCCGCGAATCGAGGGAAGCGGCTCGGTGGAGCGAAGTGCGAGTGGCGCTGGTCAGCGGTCGACATGTCGGCGATGAGGACAGGCGGCGTCGCGCTCGAGATCCCGGTAGAACAGATCGTCTGCGCCGGGTACCCCGTACTGCGTTCCGACCCGACTCGGCGGTCGACCGCCCGAGGCGCCGGTGACGAACCCGGTCGTCGCGAAGCGAGTCGCCGGAAGGCGGTCCGAGCTCCAGTACACCTCTGGGGCTTGGCCCCACACGAGCACACGCGCACCGGTCGCGGTGTGTGAGCGCACGTACGTCGCGACGTCGAGTGCGATCTTCGTATCGCGGTTGTCGCCGTTCGTGAACGCGGGGGCGACGAACGAGAGAGTCGTCACGACTGCCAGGACCGCGACGACGGGAACCACGCGGCGCCGTCGCTCATTGCCGAGCGAGTCGAGCGCGCGGGTCGCCAGCAGCACGAGTGCCGGCAGGAGCTGAAGGTAGTAGTGGGGAAAGAAGCGGAAGCCGATGAGCACCGCCACCGCCCCGGAGAGGAGCCACAGCCACAGGTCGAGATCCCGGCGGCGATGTCGCCACGCCCACGGCAAGAGCACGATGAGCGCCGCGCTGCCGAACAGGAACCAGCCCGTGCGCGCGAGCCCATTGGAGAAGGCGTATCCGATCGCGCCGCGCACGTCGACGTAGCCGCCATTGCTCGTGAACACCCAGTGCGCGAAGTCGTGCGGTCCAAGCGCGGCGCCGGCAACGACGACGGGGACCACGAACGACACGCACAGGAGCAGGAGACCGCGTCGGCGACGGGCGCGCCATGCCAGGTACGCGATCGGAAGGACGGCCAACGCTGCGGTTTGCTTGGTGAGCGTGGCGAGCGCAAGTGACACACCGGCGCCAATCGGTCGTTCCCGCACTGCGAGCACGAACGAGAGCGTCATGAGCGGGAGCATGTAGATCTCGAAGTTCGCCGCTTGGGCATCGGCGGGCGGGAACGCGCTGCTCGCGAGGAGGTAGAGGACGCCCGCAGCGAGAGCGGCGTGTCGCCACGTGAACCGCCGCCGGGCCTCGAGCGCGAGCAGCAACGCCGTCGCGATCTGTGCGAGCACGGCGATCACCCGCACTGCGGCGAGGTCGTCGGTACCGGTGACCCGAAAGACGGTCGCGTACAGGTACGGGACCAACGGCGGTTTGCGGTCGACGGTGTCGACGTAGAGCCGTCCTCCGTGGTTCAGGACCTGTGCCTGCGTTGCGAGGTAGGCCTCGTCGGAATTGAAGACGCGGTCGGTGAGCCCCGGGAGACGCAGAGCGACAGCCAGGACGAACAAGAGCGCCACGAGCAGTCCGACCGACATCGCGCTCGGGCGGCCAGTGACAGCGTCCGACCCGCGTCGGCCTCCTCCACCCTCTCGGGCGTACGTTTGGCGGCCTGTGACCGTCGCCCCACCCACCCGAACATGATTGCCCGGATCCGCCCAACGGTTCGGACCGCGCTGTTCGTGCTTCTCGCGCTCTCCCTGTGCGGCTTCGCCAGGACCACCCGGGCACGGCCACAGCCGGTTCCACCGACACCCGCGTATGCGCCGCCACCGGGCGAGGAATCGCCGTTCAGCCAGCCCGACCAGTTCTGTGTGCCGAGCGCCAACCGCTTCGACGGAGTCACCCCGACCGAGGCGCAGCTGCGGTCGCAGCCCGCCGTGATCGTGTGGCTCGCCGACGATCGTGCCCCGGGCTGGCGGACCGAGATCGCCGCAGCCGAGGCGTTCGCTCGGATCGTCCAGCAGTGCGGCGGCATCGGCGGCCGACCGTTCGAGGTGCGCGTCGTCCGCGAGACCGGTGGTGCGAGCACCGACTGCGTCGCCGCCCTGCGCGTGCACCCGGTGATGGTGGTCGCGACTGCCACTCCTCGCGCGGCGTCGTGCATCGTCCGCGACCAGCGGACGATCTTGGTGACCGGCGCCGACGTCTCGAACGCAGACCTGAAGGGTTCCGGTGGGAGGTTCGTGGCCAACGGCTCGACCGACGGTGTCGACCGGGCACGGCTGCTCGGCCTGGTCGACAGCGGACGACTCGACGGCAAGGGGGCGGCGATCGTCACGACACCCGACGCGACCGGCGCCGAATTCCGCTACGACGCGCGTGCAGCGCTGGCCACCCGCGGCATGCGACCGGTCGCGCTCGGGAATGCAGATGCAGTGCTGGAACCAACCCTCGATCTGGGAGCGCTGCCGTCGCTCGAGTCGTCGACTTCGGCACTCAGTCGAAAGGTGACGCTCGACGTGTACGGCTTCGACGCCGCCAGTGGGTCGGTCCCTACGGTCCTCGACGCAGAGCCGCCAGCCATCGCGCGGTGGCTCCGCTCGCTTCGCCTCCACGCGTTCTCGCCCGTCGTCCGACCCGTCGTATCGCGCTCGTGAGGAACCGAACACCTTCTCCTCGATGTGCAACCACGCGGCCGCCGACGAGCCCGCCACACGCAGAGGCGTGACGACCACGACCACCGAGCCGCAGACTCCGCTCGATCCCTCGTATCTCGCGACCGCCGACGTGTGCCTCCTCATGCGCATCGTGACGCGAGGGCTCTTCGCAGCCGGTCCGACGCTCGATCAGCGAGCGCTGATCACGGCGTTGCATCGGCTTCCGTACCTCGACCAGGCCGCACCGGCCGGCACGCCGAAACCCCGTCCGAACCAGATCGTGAACGAGCCGGTGCGTCGGATCGAACAGGTCGTCGTGCTCGACCAGGCGCAGCTCGCGTGCCCGGTCACCGGGCCGGGCTCCGCCAGCACGACGGTCACGCCGACGGTCGCGTGCTGGACGACCGCACCCGGGTGGGACGACGGCGGGGTCGTCGTGAACGTGCCCCTCGCGGCACCAGCGAGGCCGGTCAGCCACTGAGCGCGCCGCCGCCGAGCTCCGAGGACACCGCGACGCGTCGCGTCCTCGAGGACACGGTGTTCCTCGGTGTGCTCCGCACGCCGACCACCACGAACGCCACCAGCAGCGTCACGGGCGCCACGTACGTCAGGAGCGGTCGGAGCACGGCGTCGATGGGACCGGAGGTGACGGCCAGCGGCAGCTTCAGACCGGCGAGCATCACCACCGACTGGATCCAGACCACCGCGCCGAGCGCGTTCAGGCCGTCGGCTGCGAACACGGGAAGGCCCCAGGCCGCGTACCACGGGAAGGCGTACTCCGCGCCGACAGGGTAGGCCGCAAGTGACACACCGACCGCGTCGTCGGGCCGCGCCCGCTGCGCAGCCCGCCACCCAACCCCGACCGCGAGGACGAGCACGGTCGCCATGCCGACGTAGGCGAAGGCGACGAGCGTGTTGTTCGCGGCGAGCGGGTTGGGCACGTTGCGCCACGCGTCGTGTCGGAGCAACCGATCGAGGACGCCGTTCCAGGGTGACGTGTTCGTCACGGTCTTGTCGGCGCTGGCGAGCACGTTCGATGCGCTGGCCACGACGGCGAGATAGCCGGCCGTCACGACGACACCGGCGGCGGCGACGATCGCGAGAGCGAAGCGCCGTGGTTCGTGCCGCCACGCCCACAACAGCAGGCCGATCAATGCAAGCCCGGCGGTGAGCTTCACGAGCGCGGCGAGACCGACGAGCCCGCCTGCACCGCGCGGGATGTCTCCGGACCACGAGGAGGGTGGCGCCGAGCAGGAGCCCACCGATCAGGATGTCGTTGTGGCCGCCGTTCACGACGACGACTGAGAGCACGGGGTTCAGGCCCAGGAAGGCGACGGCGGCGGTGCTTCGTGTCGTGCGCCACACCGCGATCAGCACGGCCAGGAGTGCAAGCGCCGCGAAGAGCTGGAAGTACAGCCGCGCCGTGAGGGCGGACGGTCCTGCAACCCAGGCCCCAACGCGGCGACGCCGACGAACAACGGGCCGTAGACCGATGCGCGGTGCGCCCATCGTGGGCTCACCCGTTCGAAGAACGGATCGCGCCGGAAGTCGGCCGGGGTGTGGTCGTACGGGCTGGCACCGTGCTCGGTCAGCATGCGGCCGTACATCGTGTACGACCACACATCGTTGGAGGTACGGGGCGGCGCAGCGACTGCGACGCCCACGGTGATCGCGATCGCCACCGCAACGGGCGCGATCCCGAGGCGGGGACGGCGGTGCTCGGCCACGACCAACAAGCCCGTGACGAGTGCGGTCGCGAACACGATCGAGACGGACCCCACCGAGTGGCGCGGCGCCTGCAGCAGCAGCACGTTGCCCCCGGTCGCCGCAAGAAGGAGCGACACGCGTGTCACGACGTTCGGAGGTGTCGCTCCCCGCTGCCCCACCACATGCTGACTCTCATCGAGAGGACCTGAACCACAGATGAATTTCAGGGTGATGTCGGGTCCCGCAGCCGGTAGACGCGCACGCCGTGCACCCTGGCCACGGGGGTGTACCGGTCACGAACGAAGCGCGCCACCGGTGGAACGAGCGACAACGGGAAGTTTCGGTACCCGCGCAGCCCTTCGGTCGACGTGTCGAAGAACAGCACCGGCGGATGGGCGGCGAGGGATCTGAGGAAGGTGCTGCGGGCGCCGGGCGTGGCGTCACGGAGTCGCTCCGGGCCGTACGACCGGCCTGCGGTCTTGCCGGTGACGAAGTCGGTGTTCACCATGCTGCCCCCGGGCGAGCGGCCCGACAGCCAGTAGACCTCCGGTGCGTTCCCCCACACGGTCACGCGATCGCCCGCCTGCGTGTGTGCGGAGGCATACGTGGCCATCGCCTGGACGGTCGGATCGAGGCGGGTGGGGTTCAGCGCGAGGACCCATGCCGCGATCACGGGTGCAGCGACGACTACCACGAGCATGCGGCGAGTCGAGGCCCGGGACGCGGCGGCACCGAGTCCGGCGAGCATGCACAACGGTGGGAGCACCTGCAGCCAGTAGTGGCCGAAGAACCGCCAACCCGCGACGAAGGCGACGAGTCCCGTCGCGAGCCACAACCAGAGATCGAGGTCCTCTCGTCGGCGCCCGCGCCGCAGGAGCAACCACAGCGACGCGACGTTGGCGAGGACGAAGAGCTCCAGCGCCAGGCCACCGCGCTCCCCGACGTTCTGCGACTCGCCGAGTGCAAGCACCGATCCGTCTCCGGCGAAGGTCCAGTGCCAGAACGCGCCGAACGGAGCGACGAGCGCCACCGCCATGATCGTCGCCGCCGCACCCGCGACCACGAACACGATCCGCTCGGCCCGGCGACCGCTCGACCACCAGGCGGCGTAGGCCGCCGGCACGACGCCGATGATCCAGGTCTGGCGGGTGAGCGTCGCCACGCCGACGAGGATCCCGGCCAGGATCGCGCTGCGTCGGCTGCCGATCCGAGCTGCGACCAGTGCGCCGCACCCCGGGAGCAGTGCCAGGTGTGCGAAGTTCGCGGCCTGGGCGTCGGTCGGTTGTAGCGCGGTCGCCCCGGCGATGAGCAACCCGGCCGCCCACCACCCGGCGGTGGCACCTCCCGCCCGGCGCGCGCCGTACGCGAGGACGACTGCGCTCGCGGCCAGGCACACGGCGACGAGTACGTGCAGGGGACGGAGGTCGCGGGAGCCGGTCGACAGGAAGGAGCCGGCGTAGACGAATGGCGGGATCGGTGGCTTGCGGTCGATGACGTCGCGGTAGAGCGTGCCGCCCCGCTCGATCACCATCCCAGCGGTGCCAATCGCCGCTTCGTCCGAGTCGAAGAGCTGGTGGAGATACCCGGGGAGGTGCGCGAGGAACGCTCCCAGCACAACCACCACGACGCCGAGCCACCAGCCCCGGCCCGAAGCTGCGTCGCTCGCAGCGGTCGGCCCACCGGGAGCGATGCGGCGCTCAGACGACGTCGACACGCGCGAGGATCGTCGTCGTGCGCACCACTGCGCGGGCCCTGCTCGCACTCGTTGCTCGCTGGTCGGTGCTCGCGATCGGTGTCGGGCTGGTGACCCTCAGCTTCGTGAACCTCATCGAGGTGCGCAACCAGGTGCTGCTCGCGTCGCCGTGGTGGTGGCTCGGTCTCATCGGGATCGCGGCGACGGGGCTGGCTCTGGGTGCGCCGCGTCTGCCCCGTCGTCGCCGGGACGCCGGCTCGTGAAACGCCGGAGCGCTTGTTCGAGGCCCACCGCCGCGAGCACGAGCAGCAACGGTCCGGCCTCGACCCGGAATCGGTTGTTCTCGCGGTAGTCCAACGCGTTGCCGACGATGATCGACCAGACGAGGAGGATGGCCGCGACGGTCACTACCGTGTGAAGCACCCGGTCACGGCGGCGGCGCCAGGCGACGGCGACGCCGTACGCCGCGAATCCCGACGAGCGCCAGGATCGTGTAGCTCACCGACCCGAGTGCTTCACCCCACGGGAAGGCGCCACGCGAAGCGGCGAAGCGCGCCGGATCGTTCCAGCCCGTCGCGACCGGTCTGAGGAGGACCAGACGGTCGAACCAGTCGGCGTACCCGGCAATGGGGCGACGGTCGGCCCGGAGTTGGAGCGAGTCGTCGCCCGGTTCCGACCACAAGGTGTACGCCGCGAGTTCGGCACGTGTGACCGCTCCCACGCCACCGAGGCGGAGAAGGTCGAGCGAGTCGTGCTGATACTGCGACGCAACGTCGGTGTAGAGAGATGCGTTGAAGTTCGGCTGACCGGTCGACTTGTAGAGGCGATCGGTTGCGGCGTTGCCGAAGTGCTCCGTGTGCGGGAAGCGCGCGGTGTAAGCGGACGGTGCCCGGAATGCCACCCGGCAGGCCGACGCGCTGACAGTGCCGTCGGCGACAAGCCGCCGACAGTCCGACTGGGACACGCCCGCATGCGCGAGGTACGACACGTTCATACCGAGCCAGGTGCTATTGGTCCAACTGTCGAACACCACGACGTTCTTGACCGACCAAGCGCCGACGACGACGAGGGGCACCACCGCGATGGTGGCGATCTGTCGCCGCGTGAGCGCGAGCTGTCGCCACACGACCACGAGCACCAGCACCATCAGCACGATGTGGAACGAGCTGCGCAGCAGCACCAAGACGCCGAGCGAGCCGGCGAAGAGCACCCCGTCCCGCGTACGACGATCGGTGGCGAATCGGGTGAGCGCGAACAGCGCGATCGCAGTGACGAGGATCTGCAGCTCGCTGTAGAAGAACCAGCTCTCGGTGAGGAGCGTCTCCGGAGCGACCAGGAACAGCGAGACGACGGCGACCCCCAACCACGGGCGGGTGCCGAGCCGCACCATGGTGGCGTAGAGCAGCAGCGCAGTGGCGAGTCCGGCGGCTGCCCAGATGACCGCGAGCGCACTCTGTACCAGGCCGTCCGGAAGCTGGACGATCGCCGCGGTGAAGAGGTTGAAGAGCGGCGGCTGGCTGTGCAGGTAGAAGATGCTGGTGAAGGGCTGCTCTCGGAGCAGTCGAACGTCCAGCAGCTGGTACGCGTTGTGGAGCAGGCCGTCGTCGTAGCGCACCCCGGCGGCGAATGCCGCGACGCGCGAGATCGACGAAGACCGCCGTGATGATCAACGTCGGCGTCCAGCGCAGTCGCCGACGTATCGGCTGCTGCAGTGCTGCGGTCGTCACCGCGATACGCCGGAGGTTCCACCAGCGGCATGCAGCACGGCCGAACTGTACCGTTCGCACTGGCTTCGACCGCTGCGCGTCGGCGAACGGCACGGGCTGCCATGATGTCGCCGAGGTGATGCGCTCCGTGACGCTGGACGACGACGAACAGCTGAAGAGGTCGCGCCGTGGGCGTGTGCCCAGGCTGGCCGCACTGATCCTCGCGGCCTCGATCGCGAGCGCGGCGTGGCTCGTGCCTGCTGGCTCCGCGGGGGCCGCGCCCACTGCCGCTCCTCGTCCCTCTCGGGTCCTCATCGTGTCGTTCCCGACATTGACCTGGGACGACGTGGATCCCAGTGTGACGCCCAACCTCAGCCGGTTCCTCGACCAGGCCGCAGTCGCCGACCTCGCGACGCGTGCCGACCGGCAGCCCGCCAACCTCGGCGCCGCCTACGTGACCATCGGCGCAGGTGCTCGCTCGGCCGGTGACGAGGCGACCGATGGCGAGGGCCTCGAGGTCGGCGAACGCTTCGGCACGGTGTCCGCCGGTGACGTCTATCGGCAACGCACCGCGGGCGCGCCCGGCCACGGAATCGTCAACCTCGGGATCGCCCGCATCGAAGGCGCGAATGCATCGCTCCTGTATGGCGCCGTGCCGGGAGCCCTCGGCGACACGCTCACGCGGCACGGCTACACGACGGAGGTCGTGGCGAACGGCGACGGGGTGCCGCCGGACGCGGCCACGGCGGTTCCCGCGTACGCCCGCTCGGCCGTGAGTGCGCTCATGGGCGAGCACGGCCGCCTGGCCCGCGGTGCGGTCGCCCGGTCGCTGCTCGAGCACGACGCCACCGCGCCGTTCGGCCAGCGGCTGGATCAGCACGCCGCCGTCGACTCGTTCACGCACGATTGGGCGGCGAAGAGCTCGGTCGCCTTGGTCGAGGCCTCCGACCTGGTCCGCGCCGATCGGGCGACGTCGGTCGCCACCGCCAATGGTGCGACGCGGCTCCGCCACCAGGCGCTGCGTTGGAGCGACCAGCTGTTCGGAGCGCTCCTCCACCACGTCGATCTCTCGCGCGATGCGGTGCTCGTCGTCGCGCCGGTGCCGCCCGGCGGCAACCGGTCGCTCACCGTCGCCGGCCTCCGAGGTCCGGGCATCGCGCCCGGACTGCTCCGATCCGCGACGACCCGTCGTTCGGGCTTCGTGACCCTCGCCGATGTCGCTCCCACCGTCCTCGATCGGCTCGGCGTCGCCGCGCCGGAGTCGATGGAGGGGCGACCAATGCTCGACGACGCCGGACACGGCAGCGCCGCAGACAGGCGCGCGGTCCTCGAGCAGGCGAACACCGACGGACTCCTGCGCGACGACCTCGTGAACCCCGTCACCGCGACCGTCCTGTGGATCGCCATCGTCCTCGCCGTCGCGAGCGCGCTGCTTCTCCTCGTCGTGCCGTCCTTCCTGCGGCGCCACCCCTGGCTCGCGCGCCTGCTGCAGTGGGTCGCGCTCGCACTCATCGGCGTCCTCCTCGCGACCACGCTCGCAACCGTGCTCCACTTCGGCGAACCGTGGCGGCAAGGCGGCGTACTGGACGTTCGTCGTTGCGGCTCGCCGTCGTGTTCGCCGTGCTCTGTCGAGCATTGGCTCGCGGGCGTCGCACCGATGCGCTGCTCTGGGCGCTCGGGGCGCTCCTCGCCGTGAACGTCGTCGACCAGCTCACGGGAGGCCATCTCGAGTTCAACTCGGTGTTCGGATACTCGGCGACGGTCGGCATCCGTTTCTCCGGCATCGGCAACCAGTCGTCCGCGCTGCTCGCGACGACCGCGCTGCTCGTCGCATGCTTCGCGGCGTGGCGATGGACGCGCCCGTGGGGTACTCGGATCGCCCTCGCGGTGCTCGTGGTGTCCCTCGTGGCGATCACCCCACCGCTCTTCGGACAGGACTTCGGCGGCACCCTCGCCGCGGCGCCGGCGTTCGCGCTGCTGGCCTGGTTGCTGCTCGGACGGCGACTCACGGTGAAGGCCGTCCTGGGGATGGTCGGACTCCTCCTCGCCAGCGGCCTCGTCGTCGGGTTCCTCGACCTCCTGCGGCCGCGCGACCAACGATCACACGTCGGACGCTTCTTCGAGAAGATCGGCAACGAAGGCTTCTCGGGCTTCTCTTCGGTGATCGAACGAAAGAGCGGCGAGAACGCCGCCACGTTCTCCAGCACCATCTACCTCGTCCTGATCGCCGTCGTCCTGATCGCCGCCGTGCTCCTCTGGCTGCGACCGCCCCGACCGCTCGTGGCGGTGGTCTCGCGGGTGCCCACGCTTCGACCGGGCGCGATCTCCTTCGCAGTGCTGCTCCTGCTCTCCTACGGGCTCAATGACTCGGGACTCTCCATCCCCGCGATCATGCTCGCGCTCGTTGCCGCCGCGGCGACCTACCTGCTCTTCGAAGCCGGCGACGCAGAGCATCCGCGCCGCGATTCCGAAGGCCGACTCCACACAGAGCGTTGATGACGAGCTGCCGATCGTCGAGATGGCCGACTAGCTGGAGAAGTCATCGAGACACACCGACGAAGACCGCGCGATTCATCTGACCCTCAGGTTCGCTGTCTAGGTTGCGGGAGCAGTTCACCGGGAGGTGCTCCACCGTGGCACCCGGCCGCACCGATGCGATCATCGTCGGAGTCAACAAAGCGGGCACGACCTCGTTGTTCGTCTCCCTGTCGGCCCACCCCGACGTCGCGCCGTCCTCCGTCAAGGAGACCCGATACTTCCTGCCCGCGCGCTACGGCGGGACCTTGCCTCCGGCAGCAGAGTGGGATGCGTACTTCGCCGATGCCGGTGACCGGCCTGTGCGCCTCGAGGCC
Source organism: uncultured Actinomycetes bacterium (assembly GCA_963755855.1). Classification (GTDB taxonomy): domain Bacteria; phylum Actinomycetota; class Acidimicrobiia; order IMCC26256; family DASPTH01; genus DASUAS01. The sequence continues at coordinate 409,707 of CAVWLR010000004.1, forward strand.
ACGCCTTCGTACTTCTACGGGAGTGCGGCGGTCGCCGAGGCCATGCGTACGCGGCTGGTCGATCCACATGCGTTGGTCGTCCTGCGCGAGCCCGTGGAGCGCGCCATCTCGTTCTTCACCTCTCAGAAGGCTCGGTTGCGGTTCCCGGCCGACTACCCCATCACGGACTACCTCATGGCCGCCGACCGGCTCACCGCCGCAGACTTCGACGATCCCGACAACGAGAAGTACATGGCGGTTCGGGGCGGGTGCTACGCCGACTTCCTGCCCGGATGGCTCGACGTGCTCGGCACTGACCACGTGCGAATCATCGACTTCGGACAGCTCGTCCACCAACAAGCCACCACGCTGCATGACGGCGCCACCTGGCTCGGGCTCGACGCATCGCGGTTCCCCGCCGACGCAGTCAGCGCGGAGAACCGTACGACCGGCTACAAGAGCCAAGGGTTCCAACGACTTGCACTCGCAGGCAACGACAAGCTCGAGCGCGTCCTGCGGCGCAATCCGGCGCTCAAGCGCCGATTGCGTGCGTTCTACTACCGGCTCAATGGCCGTGCCGCCGAGGAGACCATCCCCGATTCCGTGCGCGCCGATCTGGAAGCACGCTACGAGGAGCCGAACGCTCGTCTCGCTCAGCAGCTCGAAGGTGCCGGGATCGAGCTTCCGAGCTGGCTGTCACGGTCCGATCCCGGCCGTTCCGGTGTCGGCGCCGCCGAGTAGTCGAGCCGCGACATTTTGCATTCACTCCGGCCGTGGGCGGCGCAGGCCTGGTCTTCAGGCGCCACTGAGCAGCGTCCAAGAACGCGCAGCGCGGACTGCCGTAGATCGCTGCAACCACTGCGAAGACCATCATCACCACGGTGAGGGCCAGACGCGGTTCGAAGGCCGAGTTGGCCACTCCCGGTGCGGAACCGTGGAGGAGGAACCAAGGTGCATTCGTGGCGATCGCCGCCCACCAGGTTGCCGTAGCAGCGGTCATCGCGAACATCGCCGTTGTCAATGCGCCGACGAGGAGAGCTGCGAGCACCGCAACCTTCTGGACGACGTCGAAAGCGCCTCCCGGCAGCGAGCGAGATGCGGGAGGCACCTGCGAGTCGAACTGCTCCGAGAACTTCGAGAATCTCGCCCCGGCCACGACGAAGACTGCCCAGCGCTCAGAACCAGAAGGAGTCCGTTCCGGGAACGCTCGCCCGGAGTCGCCGTGTCACCGGTGAGGCTCGTGGCACGCGCCCGTTGACGAAGTCCGCAACCAGCGATCGATGCTCGAGCGGCTGCCGTGAGATGCCCCTCGGCCTGATGCTCCTCGAGAAGCGCGGTGAACTCGTCGCCGTAGCGATCACGCCACGCTCCCCCACTGCGGCTGCCGTCGGGTCGATCCTCGTCGTCACGGCAGTAGCCGGGAACTTCGCAACGTGCTTCGGTTCCGGCGACTCGGGCTAGACGTGGGCATGCAGGTGACGTCAATGCCGGGTTCGTCAGTCCGCTCCCAGCGATGTGCATGTCGTGCTGGCGTGGTATCCCGGCGCGGTGGCTCCTCCACACATCCACAGGCGCCGTCTGAAGATCGCGTACGCGATTCCGTGCCTCGGGACGAGCATCGGCTCCGTCACCCACGAACCACCGCGCAACTCCTGCACCAGCGGGACCAGCGCAGTCTCGCCCGAAGACTCGCCACCAGCGACCGCGAGCACACCATTGCTCTGTGCCGCCGCAGCCCCCGAGGTCGGGTTCGGCAGAGACGTGTCCGACTTCCAGGTCGTGGTCGAAGTGTCGAAGCAGTCGACGGCGCTGCTGGTTGCCGGTAGGCGACCACCCGCCACACACGCCAATGAGCCGTCGACGTATCCGGCGACGTGGTTCCTCGGACGTGGCATCTGGGAAACGTCGGTCCAGACGCCGGTCTTGGGGTCGTAACGTTCGACCTGGCCGATCTGGACGTCGCCGGCGAGCCCGCCGATGGCATAGAGGTCATGGCCGACGGCGAGGAGCGCCGCTGCCGCGCGGGCGACGTGCATCGGCGCGACCTCCTTCCACGCGGTGGCGCCCTTCGTGAGCACGAACACACGGTTCGTCGCCGCCCCGGAGGTGAACCCTCCTGCCACGTAGACGTCATCACCGACTGCAGCAGCGGCGGGATGGTTCACCGCGATGGGCAGGGCCGGACCGGTCGTCCACCTCGCGCCGTCGAAGACGAACGTGGAGGCGACGCTGTGGCCGGCGATGTCGTAGCCGCCGATCACGTAGAGACCCGTTGCCGTCGCTGCAGCTCCGGTCTCCTGGACCGCGCTGGGCAGCGGCACCTCCTCACGCTGCATCAAGGCGACCCGTTCGGCGGTCGGCGGCGCGCTTGCGGCGGTCGTCGTCACCGTCGGTGCCGAAGTGCCGCTCCCGCCGCACGCAACAAGGCAGGTCGCCGCAAGCACCACGCACACAAGCAGGCGACGACGAGCAGACGCCACCGCCTTCGAACAGTTTCTCGGCACGCCGCACTCTTGCGAGCCCAGGCTGAAAACGCGATGAACGTCTCGGAGCAACTCATGCCCACGACAACCTCCACGGTGCACCCGGTCTTCATCTCGCGTTCAGCGGACAGAGCAAACAGTGGACCATGCGAGCCCTCGCAACCGTTCGCAGGTGGAGGCCAAGGTGTTTGCCGCGATCCACACGGCACGGCGGCTGACGCCGTATCACAGCGTCCTCCATTTCTGGTGGGCCTGGGCGCTGGTCCTGCTGGTACTGCTCGTCGCCGCGGTGCTGCTCCTGAGGTGGGATTCGGCCGGAACTCCCACTCGTCGACGATGACGCTGCCCGCGCCGTGCGCCGTCGAACTCTTCCTCTCGTCGGATACGAGATCCCAGGCTTCTGAGGTCATCCTGTTCTCCATGACAGAGCCGATGACGAGGAGAGAATTCGGTCGTCGAGCCGGACTGGTCGCGGGCGGTGTCGCGTTCGGCTCGACGCTCCTAGGTCGCGCAGCCGCGGATGCCTCCCCGAAGGTCGAGCCTCTTCTCGCGGGAGGAGCCAACGAGTGTCCGATCGACACGATCGTCGTGTTGATGATGGAGAACCGTTCGTTCGACCACTACCTCGGCTGGCTCGGTCACGACGAGGCGTACCTCGATGCTGGACGGCGACGGTGGGGTTCCGGCTTCGCGGTCGAGGCGCGACAACACCTCCACTACCAGGACCCGACGGGGAAGCTCGTCGCCACCGAGTCGCTCACCACGCGCCCCGACGAGTCGAACCCCTACCGGATCTGTTCGGGACCCGCACCCGGGCACGGATGGAACGCGGGGCGTGCGCAACGGGACCACGGGTTCCTGTCCAAAGGCTCGCACAACACGGAGAGCGCGATCGGGTACTACGACGCAGCTGACGTGCCCGTACACGCAGCGCTGGCGCGACGATTCACCGTGAACGACCACCACTTCGCCTCGCTGTTGGGCCCGACGTTCCCGAACCGCATGTACTTCCACTCGGCCCAGTCCGAAGGGCGCAAGGCCGATCCCGGACCGCTACGTCCCGGCGTGTTCGACGACCTCACGATCTGGGACCGCCTCACTGCCGCGCATGTGCCGGCCGCCTACTACTACGGAGACACACCAGCTTCGATCCTCCTCTATGGCGAGCGCATGCACCCGTACATCCGGGTGCTCGACCGCTACTTCGAGGACTGCGCGCACGGCACGCTCCCGAACTTCACGTTCGTCGCACCTGCGTTCACCGGCCCGTACCGCACCGACAACCATCCGCGTGGGTGCATCAACGTCGGCGAACGGTTCGTGCTCGAGACCGTCGGCGCGTTCGTGCAGAGCCCGCAGTGGCAACGGGGGCTCTTCGTGCTCTGCTACGACGAGTGGGGCGGCTTCTTCGACCATGTGCGACCACCGATCCTTGCCGACGACCGCGCCAGCAAGGTCGACGCGAACAACTTCGGCCAGGCAGGCTTTCGCGTTCCGTCGATCGTCGTGTCCCCGTACGCGCGGCGTGGCGCAGTCGACAGCACCATCTACGACCACACGTCGATCTTGCGCTTCCTCCACTGGCGGTTCCTCGGTGCCCCCGCCGAAGGACCGGCGAGCAGCACCGGGGCGAGTTGGGCGCTGTCGAAACGGGATCGCTTTGCCCACAACATCGGTCGCAGCCTGTCCACCCGCAAGGATCCCGACGTCCACCTCGACGTCTCGGTGCTGCGCCCCACCCCTCCCTGTGGCAACGAAGCGGCGCTCGCAGCCGCCGACCCCGAGCCTGACGCCTTCCGCGTCTCAGCAGAGATGCAGGCCCTCACCGACCGCCTCTACCCGGCACCCACGCTCACACCCTGGTTGGGCTGACCCGACCGGAGCGAAACGGCGGCGCGGTGGCGATGCACCCGACCGCAGTTGAGTGCAGGTAGATCGCTCGAGATCGAGTGAGGCTGCAGACGTCGACGCCGGTAGTTGCGCCAAGCCGTCTCGAAGGCCTTGGCGGATTCCTCGAACTGCGTGAGAACCACTTCGGCCTGCACCTTTATCGGTTCGAGGTTCTTGATGGCGGTCTCGACGGCTGCGCTCCAGTCGATCGGACGTCGATCCTCGGAATGTCGATCTTGGAGAAGTCCATCTTGCTGAACGCCTCGACGAGCGATTCCGCCTGTTCCTGCAATCTCTTGATCTGATCTTCGAACGCGTTCCCCACTGGGCGTCCCTTCGTTTCGCTTGACGGAGGGACGACGAAGAACGTGGCCGGCCAGAGTGGAAAGCCGAGCCATCGGGAGCGAGCCGTGCCCATGGTCCCACTCGTCGGCGAAGCGCTCGGCGAGCTTGGGGCTGCGCGGCCCATTCCCTCAGGCGACCGGGCAGCAACTTCTCGCCACAGCCACCGACGAGGCGTCGCCCCGGGCGTTGCCGCCATTGCGACCGGATCTGTCGACCATTTACGGTCGCGCGAGCTCATCACCTGTGCGTGAGGTGCTGGTAGATCGGAGGCGGGGAACAGATGGTGTCTGTGCGACGATTCATGGGCTGCGGTGCGGTCACACTCGTGCTGGGAATGGTCCTCGCGGGGTGTGTCCCGCCCACAACTGCATCTCCCCCGAAGTTCAAGTTGGCGGCCGGCTTGTGGCGCACGGCAGGGACTGCGCCTGACGCGCTGGAATGCCATTTCGCACGCAAGGCGGCCGACGGGTCGGTCATCACCGATGTGCATTCGGACCATGGCGCGCGTTACGTGCTGACCGCCGACACCGATTCGGAGTTCGTGACGAGCGGTTGTCAGCTGTGGACGAAGTACGACGGCACCGAACAAGTCGGCGGTACGAACCCGATCCCGTGCCTGGAACATGAGGTCTGCCAGTTCCGCCGCGGCTTCCAGGACGGGGACTACATCGTCGGGCAGGACTACAGCCCGACCACCTACGAATTCGATCCCACGGGCGACGTCAGCTACGGGGGCGTCCTCCTCAACGTCTCTGGCGACACACCCGCCTGTCGTTGGCAGCTGTCCGACGACTGGTCGGGAACCACCGTGGTGGCATCAGGCGACCAGAACGGCGCTGGCATCCCCGGCTGGACGGGGTTCGTCCACCTGACCGAAGGTCAGAACATCCGTCTCACCGACTGCGGCGGCATGTTCTGGGCCGGATTCGAACCTGCATGACGATTGACCAGCCAACCGCGCCAGAACTGCCACCTGGCGCGCGCCGGACCGGGCATGATGCGTGGGTGCGCACTACCGGCGCCCGGAACCTGAGCATGCCATGACGGAGGAAGGGAGTCCGATGATCGACATGAACGACACGGGCACCATCGACTGGTTCGTGGTCGAGTTCCGAGGAGGCAGACCGGTTGACGGTTCACTCGTGCTCCCCATCCTTGACCTTGTCGATCGACGGCTGATTCGCATCCTCGACGCCTTGATCTTCCGAAAGGACGCCGACGGCGAGCTCGAGACCCTCAGCACGAACGACCTCGAGCATGAGCAACACGGCCTCCTCGGCGAGCTCGCCGGCGCGACGTCAGGCCTCATCGACGTCGAGGACTCCGCCCGGGTCGGTGCCATCCTCGAAGCGAACACGGCGGCCTTGATGATCGTCTACGAGAACCTCTGGTCGCTGCCCTTCACACGCGCCGCCCAGCTGGCCGGCGGTGAGCTCGTGGCAAGTGGCCGCATCTCTCTTGAGGCGGTCGTCGCCCGCCTCGACCAACTGGGCGCATGACGCCCGACCACAGCTGACGAGAGGACGCGCCAATGGGACTTCTGGGTGGCATCGCCCGCACCGCCGTCGTCGCCGGCACGTTCACCGCGGTGGGCAATCAAGTGTCGCGTCGCCAACAGCGACGATGGGCAGAAAAAGACCAGTCCGCGTATGCAGCTCAGCGGCAGAACGCACCCCAGTACGCACCGCCCCCGCAGTACGCACCGCCCCCGCAGTACGCACCGGCCCCGTCGTCAGCCGAAAGCGATGTCGACGTGCTCACCAAGATGGCGCACCTCCACGACCAGGGCGTGCTGACTGATGAAGAGTTCGCGGCGAAGAAGGCGCAGATCCTGGGGATCTGAAGCGGCCCGCACCAGGCTGCGTCCGTCGCGGGTGCGGTTCTGTTCGGTGGTGTCGATCTCGCGTGAGAGCGTGGAGTAGCGAGGAGCATTCGAACGTCTGATACGAGGCAGAATCCGACGTTTGCGTCGGCGTGGCGCCGCGAGCGGCTGACGGTGGAGGAGCGAGTCGCTCGCGGGTTGGCGGCACGCCGTGACGCCCCGCGGTCAAGCCACGCGAGCTTTGAGCCGGCGTCGGATCGTCCGGATCCCATCGCGTTGTTGGAACAGCAGAGCGCCAGCCGCGTGGCGGAGCTGGTTCCGATCCGGTACGGGCGAATGCTGGTGTCGCCATTCACGTTTTATCGGGGCGGGGCGGTGATCATGGCCAATGACGTGGCCCACACCCCCGCTTCCGGTGTGCGGGTGCAGCTTTGCGGTGACGCTCACCTGTCGAACTTCGGGGTGTTTGGTACGCCCGAGCGGCAGCTGATCTTCGACATCAACGACTTCGACGAGACGCTGCCGGGTCCCTGGGAATGGGATGTGAAGCGCCTGGCTGCCAGTTTTGAGACCATGGGCCGTTACCGCGGGTACTCGCGCGCTGACCGTCGCGCCATCGTGATGGCGGGCGTGCGCGAGTACCGCGACCGGATGCGCGACGCCGCGGCCGCACCCACGCTCCGTGCGTGGTACGACCACCTCGAAGCGGGCCCGCTTCTTGACGAGGTCGCCCGCGAGGTGCGCAGAGGCGAACTTGGTAAGAAGTCCGCCGCGAAGGCGCAGGACTACATCGCCAAGGCACGCACCCGCGACAGCGTGCGGGTGGTGAGCCGCCGGACCGACAGCGTCGACGGTGGGCTGCGCTTTGTCGCTGATCCACCGCTCATCGTCCCCGTCGATGAGTTGATCGTGCCCGGTTCGGAATGGGAGAAGACCGACGGTCTCGTCAAGGAGCTGCTGTCCTCGTATCGCCAAACGCTCGGTGTCGAGCACCACCCGCTTGAAGAATTCCGTTACGTTCACGCAGCCCGCAAGGTCGTTGGCGTGGGAAGCGTCGGCACCCGTTGCTACATCCTCTTGCTGATCGGACGCGACGAGAACGATCCACTGATCCTCCAGGTGAAAGAAGCACAGGCATCGGTACTCGAACCCTTCGCCGGGACCAGCGAATACACCCAACACGGCCATCGGGTTGTCGCGGGGCAGCGCGTCATGCAGGCGGCAACGGACATCTTCCTCGGGTGGCAGCGGATAACCGGGCTGGACGGCCAGACGCGCGACTACTACGTGCGCCAGCTCCACGACTGGAAGGGCAGCGCCGATCCCGAAGTCATGGCCGTGCGCGGGGCGCTGCACTACAGCCGTCTCTGCGGCGCCACACTCGCTCGCGCGCATGCGCGGTGGGGAGATCGGATCGCGATCGCTTCGTATCTCGGCAAAGGCGAGACTTTCGATCGCGCGATCGCCGATTTCTCCGTCGCCTATGCCGATCAGAACGAGCGTGACTATGAGACCCTCGTCCGCGCCGTTGAGTCAGGGCGCATCAACGCGCACACCGGCGTCTAGCTGCACAGTCGACGACGGTTCATCGACACCGGAGCCGGAGCTGCCGCTCCGACCTCGCGGTACCGCTCCGGAACCCAGCACGCCACCCAGCCCGCGCCTATCTGCGGCGGTCTCAGGTGGTTGTCGCAATGCTTCGTCGAGTGCTTGTGCTGGTGACCGCCAGCCGAGGGTTTGTCGTTCGGCAGCGACCGCGTCGAGGTCGGCATGGGTGTAGCGCGCGATTTCGGTGCGCTTCGGCAAGTATTGGCGCAACAACCCGTTGGTGTCCTCGTGCTCGACGGAGTCAGCGAGACGGCCGCAATCCGACGGGCCCCGGCTTCGGTCCGGGCCTGGTCGCGTTGCGATCCGACGTCAGCGATTGGGTGATGGTGAGCTCGAACAGTCCTCGGAGAACGACGTCGCGTTGCTGGTCGGTGAGTTCCGTGCCCCGAAAGATGGCGGTGAGGCGTTCGCGTCACACGCTGCGATAGGAGAAAGCGGCAACGCCCCGGGGGGCAGGTCCCGGGGCGCTGCCTACGTATCGAGTGTGCAGTTCGAGCGTGACGTGCTGCCTCGTCCACAGAGGATGAACGTCACACCCCCGAGTCAGGGTGGTGCATGACCGACGACGAAGTAGTCGCAGGCGCGGCGGAGGAAGGGTTCGAGTTCGAGGAACGAACCTTGAACAACCAGTGGGTCGGGGGTGGCGTCGCGGTGGTGATGACACCCTGTGGCCTTGCTACGGCGAACGAAGCCAGGCGCTCAACTGGATGAGGGATCGGCTGCACCGGTCGCGCGTGTTCGAGTAGTCGTGCCAGCGAGAGGAAGTTGCGCGACAGGCCCGGCTTCGGCCGGGCCTCATCGCGTAACGACGCCAGAGCGGGCATAGTGCGTCGGTGATGGAGACTTCGGAGCGAGGTGTGATTCATCAAGCCGGACCTGTAATCGACGGCGTGCAACGATGCCGTCGCTGTGGCTTGGCACTTCCGGTGCCGCCGGTCGATGGGGCGTTCGACGTTGACGGGTTCATCGAACATCGTCGCTATGAAAACGGCGAGCGTATGACGAGCATCGCAGATCGAGCGTCGTCGTTTCCCTACTGCGACGATTGCTAGTCGCAAGCCTCCCGACGAAGAGCGGCGCGCCAGAACTGCCAGTGAGGATGGGCGGGTCCGCTGCAGTCGTGGTGGTGACCGGTACGTTCGGTTCGGACGCGCGTTGATCGTCGGCGTGTGTTCGGAAATTGGGCACGCCCCGTTCCGGAGGGTGATCGATCTTCCTGCAGCAACAGGTTGATCGTCACGGTCTCCTTCCCGGGACGTGCGTGCCACCCCTTGAACCGTTGAAGCAGAGAAGGGATGGCGATGACCATCGTAGAGACGACGCGCCCGATCACGGGTGGAGTCGATACGCACCTGGATGTGCATGTCGCGGCCGCGGTCGACGCGAACGGCGGCGTGTTGGGTGTCGAGTCGTTCGCGACGACACCGGCCGGGTTCGCGCGAGTTGCACGATTGGCTGGCCGGCTTCGGCACGCTCGCGCGGGTCGGGGTGGAAGGCACCGGCGCGTATGGCGCGGGCCTGGCGCGTCATCTGCGCGGTCGGGGTCTGGTGGTGATCGAGGTCGATCGTCCGAACCGTCAGGAGCGTCGCCGCAACGGCAAGTCCGACGAGCTCGACGCGATCGAAGCGGCACGCGCTGCGTTGTCGGGCCGTGCGTCAGGGATCGCGAAGTCCGCTGACGGTGACGTCGAAGCGATCCGCGCGTTGTTGGTCGCGCGCCGCTCGGGCCGCAATGTGCGCGATCAAGTATCTGAACCAGATCCGCCATCTCGGCTTCACCGCACCCGACGAGCTGCGCGAACGGCTGCGGGACGTGCCCGTCGACCAGTCTGGCGCGCACCGCGGCGGCGTTGCGTCCCACCGTCGGGCAGCGACACCGTCATGTACGCGACGAAGCTCGCGATCGCGACGCTGGGCCGACGTGTCCTCGCGCTCGACGCCGACGCGCACACGCCTCGACCGATGCACTCGACGACACTCGTGCGTCGCACGCGCACCGAGCCTGCTCGACGTCTACGGCGTCGGCACCCACACCGCCGCGATCTTGTTGGTCGCCGCCGGCGACAACCCGCACCGGCTGCAGAAGCGAAGCCGCGTTCGCGCACCTCTGCGGCGTCGCGCCGCTCCCCGCGTCGTCGGGCAAGACCAGACGCGGTCACCGACTCAACCCCGGCGGGAACCGCCAAGCGAACCATGCGCTGTGGCGGATCGTGTTCACCCGCATGAGCCGGCGATGAACGCACCCGCAACTACGTCGCCCGTCGCACTCGCCGAAGGACGCACCAACCGCGAGATCATGCGCGTCTTGAAGCGCTACGTCGCCCGCGAGCTCTACCCGCACCTCGTCGCCGGCTGACACGATCTGGAGTGGCGGGCCTGGCCCACGAACTGCCTGACACCGAAGCCGGTTGTCCTTCGAACGAACCGCCGGCCCGTCACTCCCGAACACCCTCGGCACCGCATGGCCTGATAAGAGCTTGCCCTCACCCGAGTGGCCCATCACTGGTCTGCCAGCACCGCCGAACAACACCCTTGACAGACATAGGAGCTTCGCACTGGGTTGGCTTCGGCTGGTCATCCGTTCATCCGAAGGCATACCCGGGGACTGCGACGACTGCCGGTAGCGCGCGATCATGCCAATGGACGAGAGGAGCAGAGATGCCTGCGATTGTCGTAGAGGTCGAGATCGACGTGACGATCGAGCCCGACGTGTCCGGATCGCTCGAGATCCAGGGCGATCAGGCGTGACGCGCCCGCCAGGTGCCCCGAGACGAGACCCGGGACCGCCCGTGGCCTCCGCGTCTGTGGCTCGCTATGCGACCTCGCCTAGGAACATAACTGGCTGCGCGCTGGCGATTGTCGGTCCTGCGCTCGCACTGGCCAGCGGTTTGGCTCCGCCCGTCGGTCTCGCGCTCGGCAGCGCCCCTCTACGCGGTCGGCGTATTCGTCGCGCGTGCGCGCCGCCGCGCGGACGTCGTCGCCGGCGTCGATGCCCGCAAGGTCGAACGAAGCCTTCGAGACGTCGAACGTCGGGCCCTGCCACCCGTGCCGAGAGAGATCCGGTTCAAGATCAAGCGGATCACCGCGACCATCACTGAGATCCTGCCTCGTGCCAGCGCCCTCCGAGCCGGCACGCTGGACCAGTACGTGCTCGTACAGTGCGCGACCGACTACCTCCCCACAGCGTTCCAGGCGTACCTCGATCTTCCCCGCAACTACGCAGACCGCCGCGTCGTGGCCAATGGCAAGACGCCTCTCGCCCTGCTATCCGAACAACTCGACGTGCTCACGACGCAGATCGACCAGATCGCCGATCGCGTCAACGGCCTCCAAAGCGACAAGCTGATCGCGAGCGGTCGCTTCCTCAGCCAGAAGTTCGGCCGGGGCGAGCTCGATCTCGACTCGGCGACGCCACCGAGTAATGAACCCGGCGGCCCTTCGTCGTGAACGCCCAGGAGTGCCGGTAGGCGAGAACGCCTCGTATCTCGAAGCGCAGAACCACCTGAGATCGCCGCCGTACTGGCGCGAAGAATCGCGGCCGCTGTACGGCCCTCTCCGGCGTTTCGATGGGCGCCCGGGACCAGTGGCACATCGATCCCGCCTCACCCACCGAACACCCGCTCACGGCTCACGGCTCACGGCTCACGGCTCACGAACGGGCGTTCGCACGGTGTCTCACCCCGGCGCGATGCTCGACGCCATGGCCGTGTGCCCCGAGTGGGGCAAACCCATCACCCCGACGGCCGCGGCACCCCGACACCTGACCCAGGCGCTGCGCAGACCTGCCCCGAATGCCACGGCGCGTTCGTGATCGACGCCGACGGCGCCGCGCATTCGTGGGCGTGCGACGCCCGCTGATCGGCATTCATGCCACAACGCCCGTGGCATGGTTCGCGATCCGTGTGGCATTGGCGTGGCATGGTTCCAAAACGGCGGTGCGCCACCTCGCGGCGTTCGCCCTACAACAGTTGCGGCGCTGGGTGTCGGAGGGGGGACTTCACGGCTTGCGCCACGTCGTCGCACTTCGGCGCCACTTCGTGTTGCTGGGTCGAACCATCCGGATCGGGCCGTAGCCCCCGCTCCGGCGAAGACGTTGAGCACCTCCCGTCGGCGCGGATACGGAAAGCACGAGGTGCACTCACGATCGGAGGGCTTGCACCTCCTCCAGAATCTGATGGATCTGTCGGTCCTGAGCCTCCATGTGTTCCTGGATCTCGAGGGCAGTGTGGAGAACCGCGTCGGCATCCTCGTAGGTGGCCTGCGCACGCGCGTCGGCGGCTCCGCTCTGCACGTTCTGGCCGACGATGATGATGCTCAAGAGGACCAGCTGAAGGAAGGTCTGACTGATCCACGACACGATCGTGACCACGTCGTGGGAGTTGATGGCCGAAGGGAGCGAGACGATGGCGAGCGCGGCGAATGCGTACGCGCACCACATCGTGCCGACCCCACCGGTGATCTTGAGGGCGAGGAACGTGTTGAACCGACCGAGCGGACCCTCGGTCGAGAACTGGTCCTCGACCTTGGGGGGACCCTTCGCTGCACGGTGAGCGATGTGCGGATGCGGGACATGGGTGAAGATCTTGGCCATCACCCATCATCCATCTCTTCTCCCGCGAGTGTCACCCGCACGAGAAGGAACGAGAAGCGCACCCCGAGTCTGCTCAGCGTGTTTGCTGTGTGCGCCGCTTGCTGTGGCTGGCCGCGCTCTGCGGGTGGGTCCAAACATCGGGACGTGGTGCGACCCGAGCCGGTGGCTTCTCGAGGCTGAGTTCGTTCCATGCCTGAAGGATGTCGAGCAACAAGAGGTCGATCATCCGTCGACTCAGGTCGACGTGGACGACGACTCGCATGAGGTGTACATCCTCGGCGTCAGGCGGGAGGTTGTAGGCGGGCACGATCCAGCCGTTCTTCTCAGTCGGGAGGAGAGGTGATACACGTCGAAACCAGGATCGCCCTTGATCGTGAACGTCACCACCGGCTCGGCGAGCCCCGGGTTGAGGATCTCGAACTTCCCGCTGGCTTCGAGTTGCTCGTTCAGGTAGCGGGCGTTGCCCAGCATGCCGTCGACCACTTCGGTGTAGCCCTCTCGTCCCAGCCGGAGGAAGTTGTACATCTGGGCCTGCACCATCGCCGAGCCTCGAGAGAAGTTGAACGTGTACGTCGGCTGCGCCCCGCCCAGGTAGTTGACGCTGAACACCAGGTCCTCAGGGAGCTTGGAGCGATCGCGGAAGATCAACCAGCCCACTCCCGGGTACACGAGCCCGTACTTGTGTCCGGACACATTGATCGACCACACCTGCTCGAGGCGGAAGTCGAAGAGGAAGTCGGGATCGGCGAAGGGTGCGATGAATCCGCCGCTCGCGCCGTCGACGTGCAGCGGGATGTCCCATCCCTTCTCGCGCCTTGATCTTCACCAGGAGGTCGTTCAGCTCGGAGATGGGATCGGACTCGCCGATGTGCGTCGTGCCGAGCACCGCGCCGACGGCAATGGTGTTCTCGTCGATGTGGGGTTCGACGTCCTCCGCTGAGAGCACATAGCGATCGGGCTTCATCGGGAGCTTGCGCATCTCGACGTCGAAGTACTTCGCGAACTTGTCCCAGACCACGTGGGTCTCGGCCCCGAAGACGACGTTGGGCCTCGTTGTGTCTTCGCCGGCGGCTTCCCTTCGGAGGCGCCAGGTCCACTTGTGCGCGAGGAGTCCGAGCATGATCGCCTCGGACGAGCCGATGGTCGCCACTCCTGCGACCTCGGCCGGATCGGGCGCGTGGAACAAGGACCCGAGCATGTGAACGCACGCTTCCTCCACCAAGGACGCGGCCGGGTACTCCTCGTGGTCGATGTGGTTCTTGTTCAGGGTCTCGTGGATGAGGGCCTCCGCCTGCGGCTCCATCCACGTGGTCACGAACGACGCCAGGTTCAGCGTCGTACGACCGTCCAGCATGAGCGCCGTGTGCAGCAGCTCGTATGCCGCGTCCGGCTCCATGCCCTGTTCTGGGAACACAAACGGATCGACCTGATGCTGGAACGCCGGCTGTGCGTGAAGCGGCGTAGGGACGCGTGCGGGTCGTGCGGAATCAGTCATCACAGTCCTTGGTGAGGCATCGGCATGAGTCTTCGGAAACAGCGGCGACGGCGCTCGCCGCTACACCTGCCGCTCTGTCGGAGCGAGTCATGAGGTTGTGCTGAGGCCCCAGGTGGCGGAGGTGGATTCGCCTGGCGCGAGCGAGATCACTGCCGTGTTGGTGCGGAGGGCATTTGGCGGGCACGTCATCGGTTCGACCGCCAGCGCGCGTCGTGCGACATCCGGCAATGGATCGCCGGTGAAGAGCATGAGATATGGGTAGCTGCGGTCGACCCAGAGTGCGATGTCCTCTTCGCCCTCTGGTGAGCGCAGCTCGACTCGCGCGACGCCATCCGCGTCACGGTCGAGATCCGTGAAGCAATGGTCGAGAACCGTGTCGCCGATGGCTCGTGCCTCACGAAAGTCGTACCGCGTTCCGTCCACGCTGCGCGCGGTTCTTCGGCAGGCCGCGTTCGTCGCTCTGCCACACGGTCCGTGCCGGCACCGAAAGCATGAGGTCGTCGACGACGCTTCCGAACGTGAGGTAAGGATGTGCTCCGATGCCGTATGGACAAGCGTCACTCCCGACATTCTGCGCAGCTGTGTGCACGGTGATCCCGTCGTCTGCCAGCGTGTATGCGACCGTCAGCGCAAGCGAGAACGGGTACCCGGGTTGAGGATGGAGCCGATACTCCAGCGTGACGTGGTCCGGCCGCTGCGCTCGAACCTTCCACGGCGCCCAGCGGACGAGCCCGTGGATTGCGTTACCTGCCTCGGGCTCATTGAGCGGAAGCTGGTGATGGCCACCGTCGAAGTCGTAGGTGCCGTCCTCGAGGCGATTCGGCCACGGTGCGAGGATCTGCCCTCGACCCGACGGGCAGATCTGATCTACGTCATAGCCGTCGACGATGTCACGGCCGTCGACGGTGTACGAACGAAGTCCCGCGCCGACCTCGGTCACGATGGCGTGATGCGCCCCGAACCTGATCTCGTGTTGTTCGCCTGACCGCGAACTTGGGTGCTGTGGCATGTTCAGCGCGGTCGTCTCGAACCGATCAGCTCTGGTTGCTCATCTCGGCGACGATCTCGGGAATCATGATGCGGGCCGCGGCCTCGATGAGGGCGAGGTGTGAGAACGCCTGGGGGAAGTTCCCGAGGTGGCGTCCGGTGTCGACATCGAACTCCTCGGCGTAGAGCCCGAGCGGCGACGCGATCCATGAGTCGTTCCATGAGATCGCGCGCGTCTTGCATTTCGCCGATAACCGCGAGCGCGGAGACGAGCCAGAACGAGCAGATGAGGAACGTCCCTTCCTTGCCGGACAGCCCGTCGTCGGTCTCGTCGGTGCGGTAGCGAAGCACGAATCCGTTCTCGGTGAGGTCGGTGGCGATCGCATTGACCGTGGCACGAAGTCGCTCGTCGTCGGGTGGAAGGAAGCCGAAGATGGCGGCGAGCAACACCGAGGCGTCGAGGGCGTCGGTCGCGTAGTGCTGGCGGAGGACACCCTTGGCAGTGGTCCCGTTGGTGAGGATGTCGTCGCGGATCTCCTGGGCAGTCGCGCGCCACTGCTCGGTGCGCTCTCGGTCGCCGCGGATCTCGGCCAGGCTGGCCGCGTGGTCGAGTGCGACCCAACACATCAGCTTCGACGACACGTAGTGCTGCGGTTCGCCGCGCGCCTCCCAGATGCCTTGGTCGGGCTCGCCGAGACCTTCGTAGCGCACTCGGCCTGCGATTCGACGATCGGCCACAAGCGTCGGGGAAGGCGGTTCGAGTGGCGAGTGTGGAGCAAGATCGAATCGAGCACGGCGCCGAACACGTCGTTCTGACGTTGGTCGAACGCGCGATTCCCGATTCGCACGGGACGAGCTCCCGCATAGCCCGAGAGATCGTCACGGGTCGTCTCGGTGAGGTCGCGGCGACCGTCGATCCCGTACATGATCTGCAGCGACCCGTCGTCGGTGGCCTCGACGTCGGCGATGAACTCCATGAACTCGTCGGCTTCCCAGTCGAGCGTCAAGAAGTGCAGCGCCTGCAGGGTGAAGGTCGTGTCGCGCATCCAGGTGTAGCGGTAATCCCAGTTGCGTTCGCCGCCCGGTGTCTCGGGCAGCGACGTCGTGAGCGCGGCGACCGTCGCACCGGTCGGCATGTAGGTGAGACCTTTGATGGTGAGCGCTGAGCGTTGGATTGGATCGCGCCAACGGTGGTCCGGGATCCGGGCACGTCCCAGCCAGGCGCGCCAGAACTGGACCGTCCGCTCGATTGTTGGAGGCCAGGTCGATCCAGATTCTTGCCCGAGAGTCCTGGGTCGTCGACGAACGTCAGCGGGCCGAGATCATGGAGCTTCGCGTACGTCCGGAGCTTCTCCGCCTGGCCCTCGATCGAGAACCCCTCCGCCGCCTGCTCCTCAGATCCTGGCCCTCGCCAACGATGGCGGAGTCGCCAACATCGTGGTGTGGCGGCTCGATCGGCTCTCGCGTAATCTCGGTGACCTGATCCTCTTGGCCGAGCAGTTCCTCTCCTCGACGTCGGGTTGCACTCGGTGACGGAGAACCTCGATCTCTCGACCGCGAGTGGTCGCATGTACTTCAACATCGTCGGGATGTTCGCGGAGTTCTACCGAGAACAGCTGTCGGAGAACGTGAAGATGGGAATGTCGCAAGCGGCTCGCGAAGGACGCTGGACCAATCGACCAAAGACCGGATACGACCTCATCAATGGCGACCTGGTTGCCAACCGTGATGCACCGATCGTGCGGCGAATCTTCGAGCTACGTGCGCAAGGCATGAGCCATAGCGAGATCAGTGACCGCACGGCCGTCAACCACTCGACCGTGCTCGGCATCCTGAAGTCACGGATCTACCTCGGAGAGATTCTGCACGGCGGCGAATGGCTAGCCGGTCGCCATGAGCCAATCATCACGCTTGAACTGTTCGATGCTGCGCATCGAGGGTTCCGCAAGGGGAAGCGCCGAGGCAAGGACACGCTCTCGGGTCATGTTCGCTGTGGGAAGTGTTCACGTGCGATGAGCATCGACCAGAACGGTCAGGGGCACACGATGTACAAGTGTGCTCACCGTGGTGGTGGATGCGCGCAGCCACGGCGATCGAGCAAGGGACTGCTTCGGGCAGCGCTGCTTGGACTTCGCCTCGTCGGATCGGACGAGAACCTCCAGAGCGCCATTCGCCGCGAGCTGGACGGGGCCCGGCTCGGCGCCCGCCAGGGCGTCAGCCGGGACCGTCGGCGCACGACCAAGGCACTCGGGGATCTGACCGAACGGCGACGCAGGCTGCTGGAGCTCTACGACGCCGACCAGATCAGCGCCGACCTGTTCGCGACCGAGGAACAGCACCTGGCGCAACAGATCACGGCACTTCGGGCCGAGCAGGTCGAGATCGAGGAGACGGTCGCCATCAAGGACGAACTCGGACGACGCTTCGAGTCCGTACTCGCGACCTTCGAGCAGCTTGACTTCGAGCGCGTGTGGGAAGCCGCCACCGATCAAGAGCGACGAGTCCTCATCGAGGAACTGCTCGAAGCGGTCACGGTCTACCCGGACCACCTTGAGGTCGCCGTCCACGGCGCTCCGACGATCAACGTCCTCCTGGGTGAGGTCGGACTGGTCGATCAGTCGGGTTTTGCTGGTGTCGGAGGGGAGACTTGCGCATTGAAGCAACTCCCCCGCTCACCCAGGTCGTGTCGCTTGCTCTTTGAGATCGATTCTTCAAGAAGACCGGTGCGCCAGGAGCGACTGGCGGTGAAGTCACCAGCCGACGACGACCAGAAACAAGCGCGGCTACTTATCCATAGGTCAGTGTCACGTGTGACCGGGAAACGCGAAGGTCACGCTGCGATTGGACCGAGTTTCTGCTCGGATCGCGATCCATGCGCATAAGCCTCTTCAGGGTAAATCGCGCCGTTCCCGATTATCAAATTCGCACCCGTCCGAGAGGTCGAACCCCGGCCGTCAAGCTGTCCTTTGGACACATAAGCGGCGGGGAATCCTTTGATAGTCCATTGGAAACTGCTTTTGGGCTTGAATCCTGTTAGCTCAAAAAAGAGGATGCTCTTGCTCCACTTGACAACGCAGACTTTAGCGTTGCCGCTTCGCTGAGTGGCAACGCATTTGTCCGTCGCGGAGGCTACTTGAGAGCCGTTGAACGACGAAAGAGCCAGCAGGATACTGAAGCCCAGGGAGGTAACGATAGGCAGAAGGCGCAGCGATCGCTTTCGATGCGTAGGACTACTCGCAGACATGTGATGATGATACTCCATGACCCTATTAGCCGTGGCCTGGCGGGCCGTCGGTTGCCGGATAGGGACCGACGTAGACGTCGAGCCATCCGCCGCCGTAGACGGCGGTGTCCCGCTCGTCACCTTCCTCGGTCAGCAAGCCGATATCCCACACCGAGTGGGCGTTGATCTCAAGTCCTGTGTGTTGCTTGCGTGAGTTCGGAGTCGCAGCACCAAAATTGCAGGTTGCGCCCGAAATCCCGACGGTGTGAGAACAGGTCGTACCGTGATCGGTGAGGCTAAAAGATATTGGGTTGAGCAACAGGCCTTTCTCTTCAATATGTACTGTGCGTTGGCTCGGGATTTGGGTCACCAGGTGAAAGGCGTCGTCGTCTGTCGACGTGGTGATAACCGGCACGGTTCCGATGTAGCCACCGTGGTATGGGACGAGGTCGGGCGCAATGGCAAATCCGTGCGATACTTGCTTTGCATAGCCGATAATAGCGTTGACAACAATCTGGATTATCGATCTCATTAGGGTTGCGATGCTGAAGGTGCCGTTCAGATCTGAGCTGTTTATCGGATCGCCACACGCATAGTCGTAGTCGTTGCAGCTACCTCCTGCGACAGGATCGACTTGCAGGAAACGGCCGAGTCGCGGGTCGTATTGTCGGGCGCCCATCTCGAGGATCATTGCTAGGCCGTTCTCGTGTTCTGTCATTCGGGCCCGCCACCCAGCCACCATCGGCGGTCTCGACGTCGAGGATCGAATGCATAGCATCCGCGTGCCGCCCATCACCCCGAGCACCGCGATAGACTTGTGGGCAGAGACCACCAGCTCGAAGCCCGGCCGGCGCGGTCCGCGACCAGATGCTCACCGGACAACGGGTCGCGGAACCCGTCCGGACCGAACGCGGCCTCGTACGCCGCCGGCGTCACCTCACCCGATAGACCCAGACCTGCGGCGCCCGCTCCACCCCACCGCAAAAGTGTTTCACCGCGCGAGCCGTAGTAGTCGAGCGCGAGACCCGCATGGTCGTCAGCGCGACCGAGCACCGTTGCTTCGTGATAGGTCACTTCGTCGGCGCCCATCGCTCGGAACCACGCCATCACATCCCGCTTCCACTCCCGGGACAACTCCCGGTTCGCGCACTGTTCACTCCCGCAACGTGAGGTTGCACTCGTGTTCCTCATCGGGGTCTGTTTTCGCACTCGTGTGGAGCGCCAGCAAGGGATTCTCGATGGTCGTGTCTTCGCGGCTCATGGCGGACACTTGGGTTCGTCTCGGCGGTCGTCATTGCTCCGCTGGTTCGATCGGAGCGTGTCGATCGATTGCCGATGGACGACGTCTCCTATCGCGCCATGTCAGTCGCAGGGACGTAGAGCTCACGTCAAGCTGCAACGTCACACGGCTAGACGCGAGCGCTCCTCCCACACGCCAGCAGCGGCTCCGACTTCCGTCGTCGTCAACAGCTGGACGGCCCGTCGAAAGCGTCCAGCCGGCTCTGACCAGTCCGTAGCCCGGGGTGGCAAGACCCTTGGTATGACATGAGCTCGTCTTGGTTCGCAGCCGTTTGGGTCACGGCGGATGTTGCGGAGCCCGAGCTCGGCGGGTGCAAGCAATGTTGATGGCCGACGCGATCTCGCGGTGTGTGCAGCGGCCTACCCGGTCGGGACACCCTGAGGAGCATCGCGTCAATGTCGACGAATTCAGAAGACCAAGAGCAGGCCTCTCGCCCTCTCATGGGAGTTGCTGAAGTCGCCAACCGGCTCGGCGTCGACGTTCGCCACGTCCGCCGTCTCGTCCAGGAACGCCGGATCCCGTATATCAAGTGGGGACACCTCCTGCGATTCGACCCCGCAGACGTCGCTGCCTGGATCGATGCTCATCGCCACCATCCCGGACATCAATCGTGACCGCGCCCGTGATCGCAGCAGACCAACCCTCGGACTCGCGCTCCTCTGCCGACCGACTCATCACCGAAGCCCTCCTTCGCACGACGAGCAGGCAAGAGGGACGTTGGCGGGGAGCACCTCAGGGAGCGCGACCCGAACGGTGGACCGATGACAGAGCGGACTCCTCGAGCGCAGCCGAAGCACGCGCCACACAAGACGACATCTGGACCCGTCGACGTCGCAGTCTGTGTCGTCGCGCCACAAGACTCACCGGTCCTGAACCCGACAGCCGCGCGCTTGGCGCGGATCATCCAGGGCGCCGGCTCACCAAAGCGGCAGGATGGGTCCCAGGAGGACTTTCATCCATGAGCACATTTCGAGCTGCGCTCTACGCGCGAGTCAGCACCGAAGACCGTCAAGCCCCCGAGGACAGCATCGCCTGGCAACGCAGCGTCGCGACAACCCTGATCGACGGGCATGGCGGCACCCTCGTCACGGAGTACCTCGACGTGGGCGTCTCCCGATCCCTGCCTTGGTCACGACGCCCGGAAGCCGCGCGGCTCCTTGCTGACTGCGCGCGTCGCGATCGAGGCTTCGACGCCGTCGTCATCGGCGAGCCCCAGCGCGCCTTCTCCGGAGCCCAGTTCGCGCTGACCTTCCCGTTATTCGTGCACCACGGCGTCGAGCTTTGGGTACCCGAGGTCGGCGGCCGTGTCGATCCCGACAGCGAAGCACACGACCTCGTCATGTCGCTCTTCGGTGGCCTCAGCAAGGCTGAACGATCCCGAATCCAACGCCGCGTCCGCAACGCGATGCAGACCATGGCACGAGCCGGCGGCCGCTACCTCGGCGGTCGTCCGCCGTACGGATATCTGCTTCGATCGGTCAGCCCGCATCCAAACGCCGAGAAGGCTCGGCTCGGAGCAACCCTCAATCGTCTAGAACCCGATCCCGAAACAGCGCCAGTCGTGCGACGGATCTTCAGCGAGCGACTCACCGGCGCCGGCTACTCGCGCATCGCTCGAGCGCTCAACACGGACGGCATCGCCTCGCCGTCCCAACACGATCCCGCCCGCAATTCGCATAGGAACGGACCTGGCTGGGCCGACTCGACAGTGAGAGCAATCCTCCGAAACGCCCGTTACACGGGTCACGAAGTCTTCGGACGCCAGCGGCGCGACTACGAGCTCATCGATCTCAACTCCCCCGCTGACGGGCACATTCGCAGGATGCGCTGGAACGACCCATCCGCATGGATTTGGTCACCCGAGCCCACCCACGAGGCGCTCGTGTCCATGGACGAATGGACCCGCGGCAGGGCATCAACACGCCGGTGAAGCAGCGCGCTCCGAAAGCAGCGTCGCGGCCCTACCCGCTCGGTGGGCTCGTGTTCTGTGCGTCGTGCGGTCGACGCATGCACGGCCAGACCAGAGCAGGCGACCGTAGGTACTACCGCTGCGCTGCCCGCGCCCGCTACCAGGAATCGCCGACGCCCATCCCCGAGACGTCCTCGTTCCAGAACGCCCAATGATCAGACGCGCTCGACGGATGGCTCGCCGAGCTCTTCGCACCCGAACGCGCGGCCACCACCGCAGCACAGATCGTCTCCGCATCTACCAGAGGCAAGGACCGCAAAGGCCAGATCGACGTTGCCCGTCGCCGCATCACAAGCGTCCGCCGAGAGCTCGACGGTGCCGATCTGCCCTCCGAGATACGCAATCCGAAGCTGCCCGACGCGAAGTACTGGCCTGGCTCGAGGAAGCAGCCGCGAGAAGAACGACGCCGAAGCAGCACTCGCCACGGCCCTCGAACTGGACCTGCCCGCACTCTCGACGGATGACGTCCTCGCCACCATCGAACGCTCGGAGGACTCGCGGCCATCCTCAAGCGGTCGCACCAGAGAACGCGCCGCCCTCTACACGACGATCGGCGTCACCGCCATCTACGACCCTGATGGCAACCAAATTAGCCTCGGCGTGGACCCCGTTGCTTCAACAGCGTGTCGGAGGGGGGACTTGAACCCCCACGTCCTTGCGGACACTAGCCCCTCAAGCTAGCGCGTCTGCCGATTCCGCCACTCCGACGAGGCGTCGCAGTGTAGCGAAACGACGCCGCCGAGAACGGTCCCGAGCCGAGCCGGATCTTGTTGATCTCGATCAACAAACCCGTGCTCAGGCGGCTGACACCGCCAGCGATCCGGCCACGAGGTCGCTCAGCGCCTCACGCCACGGCACAACGTTCATCTCGAGTCCGGCCATCGCATGGAGGGCGTTCTCGTGGAACTCGGCCTGGGTCGTCGTGCAGTCGGTGGCGACCGACACGTCGAAGTCGCGCATGTCCGCGGCGCGGGCCGTGGACCACGCCTATCGGCTCCTTCACCAGGAGCGGGGCGTCGAGGTACTCGGTGAGTACCCGCACCGCGAAGCCCTCCCCCACCGCCGACTCGACGGTCGCCTTCACGCAACCGCTGTACGCGCGCCCGACGACATCGAGGCTGTCGACGCCTCGATCGCGCAACCAGGCACCGGTCGACACACCGTCGACGTCGATGCCCTCGAAGCCCGAGAACGACGGGGTGTAGCGGCCCTTCGAACACACGCTCGACCACGGGCGTCGAAGTCGACGTGCGTCCAGAGCGCGCGATGGAACTCCGCACCTTCGGTACCTGCTTCGCAGTGCTCCGGGAAACGAGTCGCCCCAGCCTGGCTCGCGCGCCAGTGGATGCCCGGCTCGATACGCCAGTCCCGTGCCGCGACCACGACGTCGTATCGATCGCCGCCGACGAGCCGACTGATCCGCTCTTCCCGTCACCCCCCAGTGACCATGCCTGCGACGGGTCACGATATCGGTCGCGTCCCGCCGTCAGTCAGCGTCGTCAGGAATCCGGTCAGCGAGCGGAAACAGGCAGGCAACCGGGTGTCCCTGA
>CAVWLR010000005.1:0-7792 GCA_963755855.1 uncultured Actinomycetes bacterium
GATCGTCGTCTCGGGTCGGAGTCAAGACTCGGACGAGTCGCCGGGCGTCGACCTCGACGCCACGACGATCGAACAGCTCGAGCAGTGGCGACGACGACTCAGCGACGAAGGACTCCCCTGCGACCTCGACGACTGGATGTTCTTGCAACACGCAAGGCCGTTACCTCAATCCACAATCCGTCAGCCAACTCTTCGACCGCATCGTGCGCGCCACCGAGCTCCCCCGCGTTCGCTTCCACGACCTACGCCACACCCACGCATCGCTCCTCGTCGCCGCCGGCGAACCCATCAAGGTGGTCAGCGAACGCCTCGGTCACGCCCACCCAGCGTTCACCATGCACACCTACCAGCACCTGCTCCCCGGCATGAGCGCAGCCGCCGCCGACCGCTTCGCCTCGCTGGTCGACGCCGCAGGCCGGTAGACGTCTACCGGCCTCACCCGTTGCCCACATAGGGCCTGGTCGAAATCCCGGTAGACATCGTGTGACGCGACCCAACGCCCGACAACGACGAAGGCCCGGAACCTCAATGGTTCCGGGCCTTCCAGATGGTGGCGGGGGAAGGATTTGAACCTTCGACCTTCGGGTTATGAGCCCGACGAGCTACCAGACTGCTCCACCCCGCGGCGGACCAACCAAGATAGCAGAGCGACGCTCGAACCCACCGGGCCGGGTTCAAGAGACCGGTCCCGGGTAACCACTCGGCGTGCCTGCTCGCGCCAGGCTGTCGACCCGCGACCAGCGAGGCCATCCATGCAGACACAGCTGTCGGCGTGTGGCATCACGCAGCGATTCGGCGACCGCACCGTGCTCGACGCGGTCGACCTCGACGTCCCTCCCGGGCGGGTCGTCGGGCTCCTCGGTCCCAACGGGGCCGGGAAGACCACGCTGATGCGCATCCTGTTCGGCGTGCTCGCACCCGACTCCGGCACCCTGTCGTGGCGCGACCGCGCGGTCACCGACGACGACCGTCGCATGTGGGGCTACATGCCGCAGGAGCGCGGCCTCTACCGCGACATGCGCGTGCTCGACCTCCTCGTGTGGATCGCGCGCCTCCACGGGCTCGACCGCGACGAGGGCCGCCGACGCGCGCGCACCCTGCTCGAGCAGCTCGACCTCGCCGAGCGCGAGCGCGACAAGATCTCGGCGCTGTCGGGGGGCATGGCGCAACGCGTGCAGCTGGCGGCGGCGATGGTGCACACGCCCGACCTGCTCGTGCTGGACGAGCCCTTCGCCGGCCTCGACCCGCTCGCCGTGCGCTTCCTGTCCGACGTCATCACGAAGCACACGCGCGAGGGTGGCAACCTGCTGTTCTCGAGCCATCAGCTCGACCTCGTCGAAGACCTGT
Organism: uncultured Actinomycetes bacterium; assembly: GCA_963755855.1. GTDB lineage: Bacteria > Actinomycetota > Acidimicrobiia > IMCC26256 > DASPTH01 > DASUAS01. The sequence continues at coordinate 1,348 of CAVWLR010000005.1, forward strand.
GCGAGACGATCACGCTGCTGCACCACGGTCGCGTCGTCCTGCACGGTGACCTGCGCGCCCTGAAAGCGGAGAGCACCAACCGCTGGCTCCGCGTCGACGTCGACGTCGATCCGTCCTGGATCGATCCGCAGGTGTCGACGATCTCGACCAGCGACGCGGCAGGGCACTCGGCTGCGACTCGAACCCCACGCCGACCCGGGGTTGGTCCTCGACGCCATCCGGAGCCACGTACAGGTCGACGACTTCGGTGTCGAGGCCCCGAGCCTGTCCGAGCTCTTCCTCGAGGCGGCCGGCGCCGACGCGAGCAGCGACGAGGCCATGGGAGAGGTGGTGGCATGACCTGGTACCGCGCCACCCGGCTCGTCGCCGGACGGGAGCTGCGCGAGGCGTTCCGGCGCAAGTCGCTGTGGATCGTGTTCGCCGTGCTCTTCATCGGCTCGAGCGTCGCCATGATCCTGCCCGACGTCCTCGACGACGGGACCACCACCTACGACGTCGCGCTCCAGGGCGCGGCGGCCACGACCACGTCATCCGGCTTCGCCCGCGAACTGCGGAGCACCGCGACGCGCCTCGACGCGCAGGTCCGCTACCGGTCCGTCTCGACCCCGGCGCGCGCCCGTGCGCTGGTCGACGACGGCACCGTCGACATCGCCGTCGTCGGTGACGATCCCGCGACCATCGTGGTGCGCAAGGGTGACGACGACACCCTCGTCGCGATCGTGCGCCAGGCGCTCGCCACCAGCGCGCTCGACGACGCAGCTCGACCAGTCGGGACTCGACCGGTCGACCATCGACCGCATCCTCACCGCGCCCGAGGTGAACATCCAGACGATCGCGGCCGACGACTCCGATCGGCAGGCGTCGGCGGCCATCCTCTCGCTCGTGCTCTACCTGATCCTCCTCCTCCTGATGATCCAGGTGGCGAGCGGCGTCGCGATCGAGAAGGCCAACCGCATCAGCGAGGTGCTGCTCGCGGTCGTGAAACCGACGTCCCTGTTCTTCGGGAAGGTCGTCGGCGTCGGGCTCGTCGGGCTCGCGGGACTCGCCGCCGGCGGGATCCCCGTCGTCGTGAAGGCGGTGGCGAGCGGCAGCCTCCCCGCCGGGCTCGGCCCCGCGATCCTGGGCGGGCTCCCGTGGATGGTGCTCGGGCTCGCGCTCTACCTCACGACCGCCGGCGCACTGGGCGCGCTGGTCGAGCGTCAGGAGGAGGCGGGCTCGGTGCTCACCCCGCTCAGCCTCCTGCTCATCGGCACCTACGTGCTGGCGCAGAGCACCGCCGACGGGAGCTTCGGTGCGGTCCTCGCCATCTTCCCGTACACGTCGCCGATCGTGATGCCGGCGCGGATCGCGCTCGGTGCCGCGTCGCCGGGCGAGGTCGTGGCGTCGCTGGTGGTCGGGATCGCAACGTTGCTGTTCGTGCTCCGCCTCGGCGCCGCCGTGTACCGACGGGGCATCGTCCACACCGGGCGACGCATGCGACTCGGCGAGGTGCTCCGCTCGCCCTGAGCGCTGGCTTGCTCGTTGCGGATCTCGTGAACTATTCTTGATTTCAGCAACAGTTCGACGTCTCGCCGCTGAGGAGCGAACCCATGGACGACATCACCTTCGTGCCCGCGCTCTCGTACCGCGATCCCAAGGCCGCACTCGACTGGTTGACCCGGGCCTTCGACTTCGAGGTCACGATGGCCATCGAGGGACCCGACGACGATCCCAAGCAGTGCCACTACGAGATGGGCTACGAGGGCCGCGGGCGGATCATGATCGGCAGCGAGTGGAACGAGTGGATGCGCGCCCCGCGTCGATCGACGGCTTCAACACCACCAGCACGCACGTCGAGATCGTCAGCGACATCGACGCGCACTGCGAGCAGGCACGCGCCGCAGGCGCGACCATCCTGGTCGAGCCGGACGACCAGTTCTACGGCGACCGCGTGTACCGCTGCGCCGACCCCGAGGGTCACCACTGGACGTTCGCCCAGCACGTGCGCGACGTCACCCGCGCCGAGGCCGAAGCCGCGATCGGTCAGCCCATCCGGGCCACGAACTGGGAATGAGCGCCGCCGTCGACGTCACGCTCGCGGCTCTCGCCGACCCGGTCCGTCGTCGCGCGGTGGAGCTGCTCGCGGGGCAGCCGCGCCGGGCCGGTGAGCTCGCGGCCGAGCTCGGCGTGTCGGCACCGGTGATGAGTCGTCACCTGCGGGTGCTCCGCACGGCCGAGCTCGTCGACGAGGAGCACCCGCCGTTCGACGCCCGCGTGCGCATCTACTCGCTCCGCGCCGCGTGCATGACCGAGCTCAAGACGTGGCTCGCCGAGGCCGAGGCGGGCTGGGCCGACCAGCTCGTCGCGTTCAAGGAGCACGTGGAGCGCTCGTGAACAGGTCGCGCGTCCTCGTCTCCCTCCGCATCGCGGCTCCGCCGGAGCGCACGTTCGCCGCGTTCACCGAGGAGATCGGCGAGTGGTGGCGTCCGAACGGCCTGTTCCGGTTCACCGATCGCGACGGCACCCGGCTCGCCTTCGAACCCGAACCGCCCGAGCACCTCGTGGAGATCGGGAGCGACGGCGAGCGCTTCGAGGTCGGTCCGGTGCTCGAGTGGTCACCGCCGACGCGACTGGTGTTCGGCTGGCGGCAGGCGAGCTTCCCCGACGACCGCTCGACCGAGGTCGCGGTGCAATTCGACGCGGTGCACGACGGCACGCGCGTCACCGTCGAGCACTTCGGGTGGGACGTGATCCCGCAGGAGCACGCCGCGCGCCACGGCTTCCCACTCGGGGCGTTCCAGGCGCGCGCAGCCGAGTGGTGGCAGGACCTGCTCGGATCGCTGCAGGAACGGCTCGGCGGCTGAACCCGGCGCAGCCGCGCCTACGGTGGCCCGATGTCGTCCCGCCCCCGCGAGCACCAGCTCCCCAGCACCACCGCCGGCGACGCACCGGCGCCCACCGCTCCTCCGGCACGCGAGCCGACGCACGCCGAGCGCTGCCGCACGTTGGTCACCGGTGAGCAGCGCGGTGCGTTGTCGACTCTCTCGGCCGACCCGCCCGGGTACCCCTTCGGCTCGGTCGTGAGCTTCGGCCTCGCCGACGACGGTGACCCGCTGTTCTTCGTGAGCCTGATGGCGGAGCACACGCAGAACGCGCTGCGCGATCCCCGTGCGAGCCTGCTCGTCACCGAACCGGTGCCCGAGGACGCCGATCCACTCGCCAGCGGCCGCGTGACCCTGCTCGGGTTGCTCGCACCGGTCGACGACGACGGTCGCGACGTCGTGCGCGCCCGCTACCTCGAGGCGAACCCTGCGGCGTCGTACTACATCGACTTCGGCGACTTCACGTTCCTCCGGCTGACCGTCGACCACATCCGCTACGTCGGCGGGTACGGCCGCATGAGCTGGGTCGACGCCGCCGACTACAAGGCGTCCGAAGCTGATCCGCTCGCCGACGCCGCGGCAGGCATCATCGCCCACATGAACGCCGACCACGCCGACGCACAGGTGCTGTTCTGCCGGCACTTCGCCGGGCTCGACGGCACGAGCGAGGCGTACATGTCGGGTGTCGACCGCTACGGCTTCGACCTCGTGGCCGTCAGCGCCGAGCACCGGACCTCGGTGCGCCTCGCCTTCGCGGAGGAGTGCGCAACGGGTGACGAGGTGCGCAAGGCGATGGTCGCCATGGTGGCCGAAGCGCGGTCCGCGTCCGCCTGAGCACGGGTCGACCACCCGCGACGACCACCCGGGTACCCTCGCCCGACTCGTGGCTCGTTCTCCCCAGCACCGGCTCGGCTTCGTCTTCACCGCACTGCTCGTCGCAGCCGGGGTCGCCGTGTTCGTCGGCCTGCGCGCCACCGTGCGCGATCTCGACACGTCACTCGACCACTTCTACGCGCAGACGCAGTTCGCCGACCTGACCGTGGTGGGTGGTGACACCGACGCGATCGTGCAGTCGTTCTCGCACGTCGACGACGTCGCGGCGACGAACACGCGTGGCACGACGACGCTCTCGGTGTTCCTGCAACAGGGCAAGACCAAGGTGCAGGGCACGATCATCGGGGTTCCTGCGAGCGGTCCGACGATCAACGACCTCTCGATCACCGCGGGTCACGACTTCGCGCGCGACACGCCGAACATGGTCGCGGTCGTCGAGCAGCACACCGCCGACGACCTCGACGTCGCTCCCGGTCAGACCGTGGAGGCACTCGGGATCGGTACTCCCGCAACCCTCGACGTCGCCGGCGTCGGCCTCTCCCCCGAGTACCTGCTCCCGGCCCAGAGCCAGCAACAGGTCATCTCGACCCCGGGCAGCTTCGCCGTGGTGTTCGTCCCCGAGCCGGTGGCGGAATCGCTCGGCGGCACTGCGACGGTGCAACAGGTGCTCGTGCGCTACGACCCTGGCGTCGACCGCAACGAGCTCGACCGCCGTCTCACGACGCTCGCCACCGCCAACGGCGCCCAGCTCGTGCAGCCGGGGCGACGCAGCCGTCGAACGGCGTGATCCAGGAGGAGCTCACCGGCTTCCGGGAAGCGAGCATCGTGGTGCCGTCGATCGCGCTGGTCGTCGCCGCGCTGGTTGGTGCGCTCGTGTGCGCACGGGTCGACGACCTGCGCCGTCGTCGTCGGATGCTCGCGATCACGATCGCCGTCTCGGGTGTCGTGGGCGTCGGCATCGGACTGGCGGGCGCCGCCATCGGCGGACCCGGGCTCGCCGAATCGGTGTACCTGCCCGAGCACGTGGACGCAAGAACCTCGGGGTCGCCCTGCTCGGGCTCCTCCTCGCCGCGATCGTCGGTGGGATTGCTCGGCATCGGGCGCCTGCTGCGCGTCGGTCGCGACCATGCCTCGGCGCGGGCCCCGCCATCGTCACCGCCGTCGCGGCAGCAGCGGCCGTCATCTGCGTGGTCGCGCCCGGAGGCGTGCTGATTCCGCGGAGGCGACGCTCGACGCGGCAGCCCGCCTCGAGCAGGTGAGCGCGCAGGTCGTGTCCGCCACGCCGGTGAACGACGCGCCGCTCGCCAAGCTCGAGGCAGTCGAGGGGATCGCGGTCGCCGAGCCGGTGCCGTCGGCCAACGTTTTCGTGCGCCACGGGGCGGCCGGTACTCCACGTCGTTGGGCGTTCCCGCGCGGCACGACCCTGCAGCACTTCGAGGCTCCCGACGGATCACGCATGGAGCTCCCTGCCCGCGGTGCGCTGATCCCGGAGTCGCTCGCGAGCATCCTCGGTGTGCGCACGGGCGGCACGATCGAGATCACCCTGCCCGGCGCGGGAGTTCCCCCGTTCGTGGTACCGATCGTGGGCCTCACGTCGAACACGCTCGGCAACCTCGTGTTCCTGAGCAACTACGTGGTCCGTGACGCCATGGGCCAGTCCTCCACCGTGTTCGCCGGAGGGCTGTTCGACACCGCGTCGGTGCAGTTCGCACCGGGCGCCGACGCGGCCGAGGCCGCAGCCGCGGTACCGCTCGGATCCGGCCGTGGTCGTCTACGTCCCCGTCGCCGCCAGCCTCAACGGCGTCGACGAGGCACGTCCGATCTTCAAGGCCGTGATCCAGGCACTGCTCGCCATCGCGGCGGTCGTCACCGTGCTCGGGCTCGCCAGCGCGGTCGTGCTGCACACTCGCACCCGGTCGCGTGTCGGAGGGTGGCGAGTGACGGCCGAGGTGTTCGGGGCGGTCGTCGTCGGGATCGTGCTGGGTGCGGTGCTCGGCACGTTCGCCGCCGACCGGCTGGTCGACGCGCTCGACACGCCGTTGGTCCACCTGACGCGCGACGTCGACGGGTCGACGTACCTGTTGGCGGCGGGGATGGTGCTGCTGGTGAGCGCGCTGACGCTGGTGGTCAGCTGGTGGACGTTCACTGGACGTCGGCCGCAGTGCCCGCCGCAGCGCTTCCGTGATGTCGCGTCCGACACGCCTGCGCGTGAGGCGCCGGGCGCCATCATCTCGAACCCGTGCGGTGCACCGCGGTAGACGTGGAGCTCGGTGGTGATGCCGGCAGCGAGCAGCCGTGACGCGTAGGCGATGTCCTCGTCGCGGAACACGTCGAGCGACCCGACGCCGATCCATGCCGGCGGGAGCCCGGCGACGTCGTTGACCGGGTCGCGGCCGCTTCGGCGGGAACGTCGTCGGTGCCGTAGCGCTCACCCAGGTAGGCGCTCCACCCGAGGTCGTTGGCCGCGCGGTGACACCTAGCGCGCCCTCGATGCGGCTCGACGCCGACGTGTTCGTGTCGTCGATCATGGGATAGATGAGCAGCTGGAACGACGGCGAGACCTCACCGCGGTCGCGGGCGCGGATGGCGAGTCCGGCTGCGAGGCCACCGCCCGCGCTCGCACCGGCGATCGCGATGCGGTCGGGGTCGATGCCGAGCTCGTCGGCGTTGCGGGCGGCCCACACCAGGCCTGCGTAGCAGTCGTCGAGCGGCGCCGGGTACGGGTGCTCGGGTGCGAGGCGGTACTCGAT
>CAVWLR010000006.1:0-22180 GCA_963755855.1 uncultured Actinomycetes bacterium
TGGGCGACTACCTCACCACCGGCCGTCCCGAGCTCGCGGGCGCCGGGTACGGTACCCGAACGGCGAAGCCGCGCGAGTCGGCGCTCTTCCTAACGCCCGCGGCGGGCGCCTCACCCGCCAGGGCGCGTGGCGGATCGTTCGGGCCGCCGGTGACCGGGCCGGACTGGCCGGGCGCCTCTTCCCCCACGTGCTGCGGCATCGTGCGCCACCCACATGCTCGATCGGGGCGCCGAATCCGCGTGGTGCAGGAGCTGCTCGGCCACGCCAGCCGGTCACCACGCAGGTGTACACGAAGGTCTCACCCGAGCGCCTGCGGGCGGTTTACGACGCCGCCCATCCCCGGGCCACGCGGTCGGCCCGCCGTTCCTGACGGAGGCCGGCGGGCGGGAACCGAGGGCCGGCCGCAGGGGCTCGCCAGTAGGGTGGGGGGCATGACCGAGACGTCTGAGCAGCTCCTGCGCGACCAGCTCCAGGAGGAGCGTGACCGGGTGCGCGAACAGCTCGCCAACCTCGGTCACGGCACCTCCGCCGACGGCGACGGCGCCGCCCTCGACTTCGACGAGAACTTCGCCGACTCGGGGCAGGTCACCGCGGAGCGCGGCGAGGTCGAGGCCATCTCGGGCCAGCTCACCGAGACGCTGCAGGACGTCGAGGACGCCCGCGCGAAGTTCGAGGCCGGCACCTACGGGAGCTGTGAGTCGTGCGGGCAGCCCATCCCCGAGGCCCGCCTCGAGGCGATGCCCGCGGCGCGGCTCTGCATCAGCTGCGCGTCGCAGTCCCGCGAGCGCGGCCCGGCCCGTTCCGACCGCCGCACCGACCGCCACCACCTCCCGTGCACATCGACGAGCAGACCTTCATCTACTTCGGGTGCCTGGTCGTCGCCGTCATCCTCCACGAGATCAGCCACGGCGTGGTGGCGCTCTGGTTCGGCGACCGCACCGCCAAGGACGCGGGCCGGCTCACGCTCAACCCGATCCCGCACATCGACCCGTTCGGTTCGATCATCCTGCCCGCCATGGGCGCGATCGCCGGCCTGCCGGTGTTCGGGTACGCCAAACCGGTGCCGGTGAACCCCAGCCGGCTGCACAAGCCGCGCCGCGACATGCTCTACGTGAGCCTGGCGGGACCGGCGTCGAACCTCACGCTGATGCTCGTCGCCGCCATCGGCGCCAAGGTGCTCTACGAGAACGGTCCGAGCGTCCTCTTCTACGACCAGCTGCCGCTCGGCACGCGCATCGTGTTCACGTTCGCGGTGGTGAACCTGCTGCTCGGGCTGTTCAACCTGCTGCCGATCCCGCCGCTCGACGGTTCGGCGCTGCTCGAACGTGTGCTCCCGGAGCAGTGGCTCCCGGCCTGGTACAAGTTCCGGCCCTACGGGATGCTGGTCCTGCTGGTGCTGATCTTCTGGTCGGGGGCGCTGAACAAGGTGCTCGACCCGGTGATCGACCAGCTGTTCAACTGGGTCTTCCGCTGATCCGATGACAGCCCGATGAAGGCTCCGCGATGACAGTGCTGCGATGAAGCTCGGTCACCTCTCCGGCCGCTTCGTCCGCGCGCTGTGGCCGGGGCCGCCGCGGGCCGACGACGTGGCGTGGGTCGAGACCGTGCTCACCCCGGGCGGGTTCGTGAACTTCCGCCGGCAGCCCAACCACGACCAGCGGCATGCCATCGGTGTCGCGCGCGACGTGCAGGCCCGCCTGGCCGACACGCCCTACGCCGACGACCCGCGCTGGCTGTCGGCCGCGCTGCTCCACGACATCGGCAAGCTCGACAGCAGACTCGGCGTGTACGGGCGCGTGGTGGCGACGGTCTCGGGTGCGGCCTTCGGCCGTGAGCACGCCGAGGCGTGGTCGGAGTCGACCGGGTTCACCCGCCGCGTGGGCGTCTACCTGCGCCACGCCGAGCTCGGGGCCGACCGCATCCGCCTGGCCGGTGAGCCCGAGGAGGTGGCGCGGTGGTCGGCCGCCCACCACGACCCGTCCACCTGGGCCGAGCTCCCGATCCCGCCCGACGTCGTCGCCGCCCTCGACGCCGCCGACAACGACTGACCTCCCCCGGGGAGCGTTGGACGCGCCGTGCTCGCCGGGCCCTCGCCGTCCTAGGCGGGGTCGGTGCGGAGGTACTTCCCGATCAACATCTCGAACGGGATGATCAACAGCCACGACGCGAGGCCGAGGCTCGGATCGACGAACGCGATCGGGATCGAGATCACGAACACCAGTGCCGGTGCGACCGACGCCAGCATCGAGTTGCGGAAGGCACGGTCGTCGAGGCGCTTGCGGAGGAGGTTCGCCTTCTGCGCGTGCCAGAACATCGCCGCCTCCATGAGGCTGGCGAACCCGAGCGCGATGGCGTAGAGCACGATGGTGACCGTCTCGGAGTCGCCGTAGCTCCCGACCAGCGCGGTGGGGAAGGGCATGAACGCGATCGCGGCGAGGTACACGAGGTTGAGCTTCATGAAGCGCACGTCGACGGCGACGAGGCGCGAGAAGAAGCGGTGGTGGGCGAGCCAGTAGAAGCCGATCACGATGAAGCTCAGGAAGAACGAGAAGACCTCGTTGTCCTTGTTGCGGAGATGCTCGCCGAGCGCGGCGTCGCGGACGTGGGGGATGCCGATCCCCACGACGAGCAGGGTCATGGCGATGGCGAACACCGCGTCGCTGAAGAACGCGACGCGCTCGAACTCGAGGTCCTCGGAACGGCGGCGGTAGCGCGGATTGGGCTCGCTGTCGGGCGCGACGTCGTCGTCGAGCTCCTCGGGCATGCCCGTCAGTGCCCCCGGGGAAGGAGTCCCACTGCGTCGCGCACGCGGGCCATCACCGGCGCCGCGAGGCTCTCGGCGCGGTCGGCGCCGACGCTCAGGATGCGGGCGACCTCGGCGGGGTCGGCTTCGAGCTCGGCGTAGCGCTCCTGCAGCGGGCGCACGAACTCCACGACCGCGTCGGCCACCGCGCTCTTGAGCGCCCCGTAGCCCGAGCCGGCGAACTCGGCGACGACGTCGGCGGTGGTGCGGTCGGTGACCGAACCGAGGATCTGGAGCAGGTTCGACACGCCGGGCTTGGTCTCGGGATCGAACCGGATCTCGTTCTCGGAGTCGGTCACCGCGCTCTTGATGCGCTTGGCGATCGCCTTCGGGTCGTCGAGCAGCCGGATCGTGCCCTGCGGTGAGTCGGCCGACTTCGACATCTTGTTGGTGGGGTGCTGGAGGTCCATCACCCGCGCGCCGACGGGCGGGATGCTCGCCTCGGGCACCACCAGGGTGTCGCCGCAGCGGTGGTTGAACCGGATGGCGATGTCGCGGGCGAGCTCGAGGTGCTGACGTTGGTCGTCGCCCACCGGCACCCGCTCGGTGTCGTAGGCGAGCACGTCGGCCGCCATCAGCACCGGGTAGTCGAACAGCCCGACGCTCACCGACTCGCGTCCTTCGGACTTCTCCTTGAACTGGGTCATGCGTCCCAGCTCGCCGAAGGTGGCGATGCAGTTGAGGAGCCAGGTGAGCTCGGTGTGCTGCGCCACGTGGCTCTGCACGAAGAGCGTGCAGCGCTCGGGGTCGAGCCCCGACGCCAGCAGCAACATCGCCGTCCGGCGGGTGGCCTCGGCGTACGCCTTGGTGTCCCACGGGAGCGTGAGGCCGTGGAGGTCGACCACGCAGTAGAGGGTCTGGTCGGGGGCGGCGGAGGTCTCCTGGGCGGCCACCCAGTGCTGCACCGCGCCGAGGTAGTTCCCCAGATGGATCTCCCCGGTGGGCTGGATGCCCGAGAACACGCGCGGCATGGCGCAGGAGGTTACAAGGGTGCCCGGACGTCCCGTCTGTCCTTTGCCGGACGGCTCCGGGATGCCCGGTGGGTGGCCGGTCGGCCGGTACGCTCGACCCGATGCCCTACGCGGTCCGCACCCCGGTGTTCGAGGGGCCCTTCGACCTGTTGCTCCACCTGATCCTCAAGCAGGAGGTGGAGCTCTGGGAGGTCTCGCTGCGCGAGATCGTCGACGCCTACCTCGTCGAGCTCGACCGCATGGACGAGCTCGACCTCGACGTCGCCACCGAGTTCCTGCTGATCGCCGCCACCCTCGTGGAGCTCAAGGCCCGGCGCCTGCTCCCCGGGCTCGACGAGCTCGAGCTCGACGAGGAGCTGCTGCGCTTCGAGGAGCGCGACCTCCTGCTGGCGCGGCTGCTCGAGTGCAAGACGTTCAAGGACGCCGCCAAGGCGCTCGAGGGTCTGATGCGCCGGGCCGACCGCAGCGTGCCCCGCACCGCCGGTCCGGAGGAGCCCTACCGCTGGATGGTGCCGGACCCGCTCGAGCGGGTGAAGCCCGACGCCCTCGCGCGCTGCCGCGCTCCGGGCGATGGCGGCGCCGCCCGTCGTCGTCGTCGACATCGACCACGTGGCTCCCGTGCGCGCCAGCGTGCGCGACGCGGTGGAGTCGGTGCTGCGCCTGCTGCCCGGCTCCGAGCCGATGAGCTTCCGTGCCCTCGTGTCCGGTGCGCCGCACCGGCTCGAGGTGATCGTGCGGTTCCTCGCCGTGCTGGAGCTCTACAAGCAGGGCATGGTCGACCTGCTGCAGTTCACCAACTTCGGCGAGCTCATGGTCCGGCGCCTCTCCGACGGCGAGAGCGCGCTCGACCTCCTCAGCGTCGACGACTGGGACGATCCCGCCGAGCCCCTGGTCGAGCGCGACGACATCGACCTCGACGACGCGTTCCTCGACGCCGACGACGACCTGCCCGAGGTGCACGAGGTCCTCACCGAGCCCGTCGCGACGGCGGAGCCGGTCGCGACCGGTGAGCCCGTGCCGGAGCACCGAGCGAGCACGTGAACGAGCACGTGAACGAGCACGTGAACGAAGGCTCGCTGGCGTGACCGAGCAGACCGAGACCGACGTCGTCTCGCGGCGCGCGATCGAGGCGGTGGTGCTCGCGTCGAGCGAGCCGGTCGAGGCCCGGCTGCTCGCGCAGCTGGTCGAGCTGCCGGTCACCCGGGTCGAGGCGCTCTGCGCCGAGCTGGCGCAGGAGTACGAGGAGTCCGAGCGCGGCTTCGTGCTCGCCCAGGTCGTGGGCGGGTACCGGTTCCAGACCCACCCCGATCTCGCGGCCTACGTGGAGCGCTTCGTGCTCGACGGCCAGCACGCCCGCCTCTCGCCCGCGTCGATGGAGACGCTGGCGATCGTGGCGTACAAGCAACCGATCTCCCGCGGTCAGATGTCGGCCATCCGCGGCGTCAACGTGGAGGCGACGCTCACCACGCTGCTGCAGCGGGGCTACGTGCAGGAGGTCGGACGCGATCCGGGACCCGGCGCCGCGGTGCTCTACGGCACCACGCGCGAATTCCTGGAGCGTCTCGGACTCCCGTCGCTCGACCAGCTCCCGCCCCTCGGAGACTTCGTCCCCGACGCGTCGGTGGTGGAGGCGCTCGAGCGCGGGCTGCGCGTCAACGTCGATCCCACCGTCACCGACCCCGAGCTCACCGCCCCGGAGCCGGTCGAAGCGGCGGTCGTCGCCGAGATCGACGTCGCCGAGATCGAGGGCGCTGAGATCGAGGGCGCTGAGATCGAGGGCGCTGAGATCGAGGGCGCTGAGATCGATGGTCGAGGTCGTCGAGATCGACGTCGCCACCGAAGTCGCCGACGACGATGCCGCCGGCGACGCCACGCCCCCGTCGTCCTCCTGATCCGGCCATGACCGTCGCGTCCGATCGCCCGGTCGAGGGCGAACGACTGCAGAAGGTGCTGGCGCGCGCCGGTCTCGGCTCGCGGCGCGTCTGCGACGACCTGATCGCCGCCGGGCGCGTCACCGTGAACGGCGAGGTCGCGCAGCTCGGCCGCCGGGTCGACGCCGACCACGACGCCATCGAGCTCGACGGCGTGCCCGTGGTCGTGCGCGACGACCTCGTCTACTACCTGCTGAACAAGCCCACGGGCTACGTGAGCACTGCATCCGATCCCGAGGGCCGCGCCACGGTCGTGGAGCTCGTGCCCGCCGAACCGCGCGTCTTCCCCGTCGGACGGCTCGACTACGACACCGAGGGACTGCTGCTGCTCTCGAACGACGGCGACCTCACCCACCTGCTGACCCATCCCAGCTTCGGGGTGGTGAAGACCTACCTGGCCGAGGTCGAGGGAGATCCGACGCCGGCCACCGTGCGCATGCTCCGCGAAGGCGTCGACCTCGACGACGGTCGCACCGCACCGGCACGCGTCACGGTGGTGCAACGACGCGGTGAGACCGCGGCGGTCGAGCTCGGCATCCACGAGGGTCGCAACCGTCAGGTCCGACGCATGTGCGAAGCCGTCGGGCACCCCGTGGTCCGGCTCGTCCGCACGCGCATCGGTCCGCTGCGTGACGGCTCGTTGAAGCCGGGCGCGTGGCGCGCGCTCACGTCGGCGGAGGTGCGCAAGCTGTACGAGGCGGCGACGCACGCGGCCGCCGAGGCACCGTCCGATGCCGGCGCCGATTCGCCCTCGGATGTCGCCGACGAACCGGCCGATCCGCCGGCCGACGAGCCGTCCAAGTCGACGGAGCGCGACGGGACCTCGGACTAACCTGCTGCTCCCGATGCGACTGCAGGCGCTGCGCGGCGCGATCACGTGCACCGAGGACTCGAAGGCCGAGATCGACGCCAAGACGGCTCGGCTCGTGCGGGAGCTGTTCGTGCGCAACGAGCTGGTCGCCGACGACGTCGTCAGCATCATGTTCACCTCGACCCCCGACCTCACCGCCGAGTTCCCCGCCAGCGCGGCGCGCGCCGCGCTCGGACTCGACCAGGTCGCGCTGCTCGGGGCGCAGGAGCAGGACGTCGCCCACGGCACGCCGCTCTGCATCCGGGTGATGGTGCACTGCTACTCCGAGCGCCCGCGCGCGCAGCTCCAGCACGTGTTCCTCGAGGGCGCCGCCGCGCTGCGCGCCGATCTCGCCGGGTCCGACCTCCCCACCGACACCGACTGACGGCGCGTCGTGGCCGCGCCCAGATCCGTCGCGCTCGTCGGGACCGGCCTCATCGGCGGGTCGATCGGCCTCGCGCTCCGGCGCGCCGGGGTACCGGTGTGCGGGTTCGACCACGATGCCGGTCACGCGACGGCGGCGCTCGAGTCCGGCGCGGTCGACGAGCTCGCCCCCGATCTCGCCACGGCGGTGAAGGGGGCCGACCTCACGGTGGTGGCGGTGCCCGTCGGCTTCGTCGCCGACGTGGTCGTGCAGGCGCTCGATGCCGGCGCCCAGCTGGTCACCGACGTCGGGTCGGTGAAGGCCCCCGTCGTCGACGCGGTGGAGGCCGCCCGCCCCGACCTCGCGGGGCGCTACCTCGGTGGCCATCCCATGGCCGGTTCGGAGCAGGAGGGCCTGGCCGGTGCCAGCGCCGACCTGTTCGTCGGTGCCACCTGGGTGCTCACACCCACCCCGCGCACCGACCCCGAGGTGTTCGCCACCCTGCGCACGTGGGTGAGCGGTTTCGGTGCGGAGGCGCTGGCCGTCACCCCCGAGCTCCACGACGCGCTGGTCGCGGTCGTGAGCCACGTGCCGCAGCTGGCGGCGTCGACGTTGATGAACGTGGCCTCACGCGGGAACGACGAGCACACGGTGATGCTGCGGCTCGCCGCCGGCGGGTTCCGCGACATGACCCGCATCGCGTCGAGCCATCCCGCGATCTGGCCCGACATCTGCCTGTCCAACCGCGACGCCATCGTCGACGCGCTCGACGCCTACCTCGACGAGCTGACGCGCGTCCGCCGCGTGGTGGCCGACGGCGACCGCGACGCGCTGCTGACGCTCCTGGCCGACGCCCGGGCCGCCCGCCGCAACCTGCCGACCGGTCTGCCGGTCGAGGAGGCACTCGTCGAGCTGCGCGTGCCCGTCATCGACCGCGAGGGCGTGCTCGCCGAGGTCACGACGCTCGCGGCGCGCTTCGGCATCAACATCGCCGACCTCGAGATCGCGCACTCGCTGGAGGGTCGGGCCGGTGTGCTCGTGCTCGTGGTGGCGGAGCGCAACCTCGACGCGTTCGAGGCCGCGCTGCACGAGCACGGCTACCAGGTGTCGCGGACGCCGCTGTCGTGACCAGCCCCATCGTCGCCGCCGACGAGCTCGTCCTGGCCGGGCCGAGGCCCCTGCGCGGTCGCCTGCGGGTGCCCGGCGACAAGGGGATGTCGCACCGCGCGCTGCTGTTCGCGGCGATGGCCGACGGCCGCTCGCGGGTGAGCGGTCTCGCGGGTGGCGAGGACGTCGCACGGACGCGCGTCGCGCTGGGCCTGCTCGGCGCGTCGGTCACCGATGCCGATGCCGACGGCGAGCACGTGGGTGGCGGCGCGGTGGTGGTCGAGGGGCGGGGCATCGAGGCGCTCACCGAGCCGGCCGACGTCGTGGACTGCGGCAATTCCGGTACCAGCATGCGCCTGCTCACGGGGCTGCTCGCCGGCCGTCCCTTCCTCTCGGTGCTCACCGGCGACGACTCGCTGCGCGAACGCCCGATGGCTCGCGTGCTGGAGCCGTTGCGGCGGATGGGCGCACAGCTCGACGGGCGCGCCGGCGGCACCCGTCCACCGCTGGCGGTGCGCGGGGGCGAGCTCGTCGGGTGCGACCACGACCTCGCGGTGGCGAGTGCGCAGGTGAAGACCGCGCTGCTGCTCGCGGGTCTGCAGGCCCGCGGCACGACCGCGGTGACCGAACCGACGCCGAGCCGCGACCACACCGAGCGCATGCTCGCGGCGCTGGGCGCGCCGATCACCCGGATCGACGCGCGCACCGTGCGCGCCACTGCCGGCGCGCCGTCGCCGTTCGAGTTCGAGGTGCCGGGCGATCCGTCGTCGGCCGCGTTCTGGGTCGTCGCCGCCACGATCACGCCCGGCTCCGAGCTCGTCGTGGAGGACGTCGCCCTCAACCCGTCGCGGATCGCCTTCGTCGACGTGCTCGCGCGCATGGGCGCCGCCATCGAGGTGGTCACCACGGGGGAGCGGTTGGGGGAGCCGGTGGGTGAGCTGCGGGTGCGCAGCGCGTCGCTGCACGCCACCACCGTCGAGGGCATCGAGATCCCCGGCGTGATCGACGAGATCCCGGTCCTCGCGGTCGCCGCGGCCTGCGCCGAGGGCGTCACCGAATTCCGCGACGCGGCCGAGCTGCGGGTCAAGGAGAGCGACCGCATCGCCACCGTCGGCGAGCTGCTCACGCAGCTGGGCGTCGGTACCGAGCAGGGCGACGACCGCCTCGTGGTGCGCGGCGGCCGCCTGCAACCGGGCGACGTCGACAGCCACGGTGACCACCGCATCGCCATGGCGGGCGCGGTCGCGGCCGGCGTGATCGAGGGCGAGACGCGCGTGCGCGGCTGGCGCTCGGTGGCGACGTCGTACCCGGAGTTCACGACCCATCTCGCCTCGCTCACGGGAGAGCCACGTTGAACGTCGTCGCGTTGGACGGTCCTGCGGGATCGGGCAAGTCGACGGTGGCGCGCGGCGTCGCCGCCGCCCTCGGTCTGCCGACGCTCGACACCGGCGCCATGTACCGCGCCACCGCGCTGGCCGCACTCGAGGCCGGGGTCGACCTCGACGATGCCGACTCCGTCGCCACGGTGGCGCGCCGCGTCACGATCGAGGTCGAGCGCGGCGTCACCAGGCTCGACGGCCGTGACGTCTCGGCGGAGATCCGCGGTCCGCGGGTCACCGGCGCGGTGTCGCAGGTCTCCGGCCATCCGGCGGTGCGGTCGGTGCTGGTCGAACGGCAGCGATCCTGGGTGCAGCACCACGGCGGCGGGGTCGTGGAGGGGCGCGACATCGGCAGCGTGGTGCTCCCCGACGCGCCGCTCAAGGTCTTCATCACCGCCCGCGACGAGGTACGAGCCGCCCGCCGTCAGCGGGACGAGGCAGCTGCGCAACGCACGGTCGAGGTCGACGCCGTGCGCGACGCGCTCGACCGGCGCGATCGCGCCGACGGGACGCTCGGCCGCGCCACCCGTCCCGAGGACGCCGCCCCCGACGCGATCGTCGTCGACACCAGCGACGTGACCGCCGAGGAGGTCATCACCGACCTGGTCGCGCGAGCGCGCGAGGCGTTCGCCAACGGTTCCGGATAGACGCATGACCTTCTACCAATTCGCGCGCGGCATCGTGCTGAGCGTCTTCCGCGTCGTGTTCCGGGTGCACGTGGTCGGCAAGGAGCGCGTCCCTACCTCCGGCGCGTACATCCTGGCGCCGTCGCACCGCTCGATCCTCGACGTGCCCTTCGCCGCCTACGTCACCCGGCGCACCGTGCGGTTCCTCGCCAAGGACGACCTGTTCACCAGCCCGCTCGGTCGTCGCCTGTTCGACGCCCTCGGCGCGGTCGAGGTGGAGCGGGGGACCGCCGACCGCGGTGCCATGCGAGCGCTGGAAGCGGTGCTGGAGCGGGGCGAGCCGGTGGCGATCTTCCCCGAGGGGACCCGGCACTCGGGGCCTGAGATCGCCGAGCTGTTCGCGGGAGCGGCGTTCCTCAGCGTGAAATTCGGGGTGCCGATCGTGCCGGTGGGGATCGGGGGCAGCGAGCACATCCTCCCCAAGGGCAAGGTGCTGCCGCGCGTCCACCGGGTCGCGGTGTCGGTGGGGGAGCCGCTGCACCCGCCGGCGCTCGAGGGCCGGGCGCGCCGCAGCGCGGCCAAGCTCCTCACCGCCCAGCTGCAGACGTCGCTGCAGGCCTGCTTCGACGACGCCGAGCGTCTGGCGCGGTAGCGCGGAGCGTCTGGCGCGCTAGCCGGACAGGACGTCGGAGGCGTCGACCCGGCGGTCGTCGGTGAACGCGCCTGCGGCCGGACCGCTGGCAGCTCCCGCCGTCGGGGAGGGGAGCGCCCCGCCGAACAGCACCGGCGCGGCGGCGTCGAGGGTGCTCATCAGCTCCCGCAGCTCACGCGGGGGAGGGAAGTACTCGTCCTCGTCGGTGACGTGCACCGGCACCACGCCCTCCGTCGGCGCGAGACGCGCGATGACCGCTTGCACCAGGTCCTCCGGCGCGCTGGCGCCGGCGGTGACGCCGACCACCTCGGCGTCGCCCAGCGCGAGGGCGTCGAGCTCCTCCGGGCCGTCGATGCGCAGCACGATCGGGCAGCCCGCAGCGGAGGCCACCTTGGCCAGGGCCAACGTGTTCGACGAGTTGGCGCTGCCGATCACCACGATGGCGTCGGCCTCGACCGCGATCGCCTGCAACGCGGCCTGACGATTGGTGGTGGCGAAGCACAGATCGTTGCGCGACGCGGTCCACAGCTCGGGGAATTCGGTGCGGGCGCGGTCGGCGATGCCCTGCCAGTCGTGCATCGACAGGGTGGTCTGGGCGAGCAGCGCGACCTTCGACGGGTCGGCGACGGTCGCGACCACCGAGGCGACGTCTTCCTCGTGCTCGACCAGGCGCATGGCGTCGGGTGCCACCGCGAGCGTGCCCGCGGCCTCGTCGTGACCCTCGTGGCCGACGTACAGCACCGTGTACCCCTTGCCCGCGCGCACCTTGGCCTCGTGGTGCACCTTGGTGACGAGCGGGCAGACCGCGTTCACCACGAACCGGTCCCGGTCACGGGCGGCGTGCACGACCTCGGGCGCGGAGCCGTGCGCGGACAGCATGAGCGGCGCGCCCTCGGGCACCTCGTCGATGTCGTCGACGAACACCACGCCCAGCTCGCGGAACCGGTCGACCACGAGCCGGTTGTGCACGATCTCGTGATAGCAGTACACCGGCGGCTCGAAGACCCGCACCATCCACGAGAGGGCCTTGATCGCCATCTCGACACCGGCGCAGAAGCCCCGGGGCTGGGCCAGGAGCACGGTCCTCACCTGGCTGCCGTCGGACGAGGGTGCGGGCACCGCTCCAGGCTAGGGCGCTCCCGGTCCTGCGACGGCTGCGGACGGGTCCGTCCTTTAGACTGGAATGATGCCGACCGCCCGAGTGGTGGCGGTCGCGCCCGGCTCGCCGGCAGCTGACGCCGGGCTCCTCCCCGGTGACGAGTTGCTCACGCTCAACGGTGAGATGGTGCGCGACGTCATCCAGTACCAGATCCAGGCCGACGAGCCGCGAGTCGAGCTCGAGGTGCGCCGTGGCGGCCTCGAGCAATTCGTGCTCGTCGAGAAGGGCGCGGGCGCGCCCCTCGGCCTCGACCTGGCCAGCGCGGTGTTCGACCGCGTGCGCACGTGCGACAACCACTGCCCGTTCTGCTTCATCTACCAGCTGCCGCCGAACATGCGGAAGAGCCTGTCGGTGAAGGACGACGACTACCGGCTGTCGTTCCTCTACGGCAACTTCACGACGCTCACCCGCTTCACCGAGGCCGACCTCGAGCGCGTGATCACCGAGCAGCTCAGCCCGCTCTACGTGAGCATCCACGCCACCGACCCCGAGCTCCGGGCGCGCCTGCTGCGCAACCGGCGCGGTGCCACCAGCCTGCGTTGGCTGTCGGCGCTGCTCGACGCCGGCATCGAGGTGCACGGCCAGGTGGTGGTCTGCCCCGGCGTCAACGACGGCGACGCCCTCGACGACACGCTGCTCGGTGTGCTCGACCGCTTCCCGGCGCTGGCATCGGTCGGCGTGGTCCCGCTCGGCGTGAGCGACCACACCACCGAACCCGAGATGCGTCCGCACACGCTCGCCGAGGCCGAGCGGGTGCTCGAGATCGTGGAGGAGTGGCAGGGGCGCTACGCCGCGGCGCTGGGCCGCCGCCTCGTGTTCGCCTCCGACGAGTACTACCTCCTCGCCAACCGACCGTTCCCGGCGCTCGACCACTACGGCGACCTCTCGCAGCACGAGAACGGCATCGGCATGGCCGCGCAGTTCGCGGCCGAGGTCCGCGCCGAGCTGGCCGGGACCTCACCGGAGGTGATCGGCACTCGCACGGGGTTCTTCTCGTGGGTCGACGGCGCCCCCGCCGAGGGCTACCGGGCTGACCGGATCGCCCCGGAGCGCCTCGCCGACGGCTCCGTCCCCGTGACCCTCACCGCTTTCCCGCGCGGTCGGGCAGATTCTGCACAGAATTCTGCGCGCGGTGGTTCTGCAGCATCGGCTGCAGATTCGTTCCGACCGCACGACGACGTGGTGGTGCTCACCGGGCGAGTACGGCGCGCGGGTGCTGGCACCGCTCGCCGACGACCTCGCCGCCGCCGCCGGGGTGCCGGTCGACGTGCGCCCGGTGCACAACCAGTTCTTCGGCGGCAACATCGCCGTCACCGGCCTGCTCACCGGCCCCGACGTGGCCCGTGCGCTCGACGGTGTCGACCCCACCACCCGCGTGCTGCTCCCCGACGTCGTGCTCTCGAACGGTCGCTTCCTCGACGACACCACGCCCGCCGACCTGCCCCGCCCGGTCGAGGTGGTCGCCACCGACGGCGCCTCGCTCGTGCGCGCACTCCGGGGCGAGCTCGCAGCCGACCGGCTCTCTTCGGGATGCCCGTCGTGAGCGCGCCCCTGCCGCTCGTCGCCATCGTCGGGCGTCCCAACGTGGGCAAGTCCACGCTGGTCAACCGCTTCATCGGCCGCCGCGACGCCATCGTCGAGGAGAAGCCGGGCGTCACCCGCGACCGCAAGATGCTCGAGGCCGAGTGGAACGGTCGCCTGTTCACGGTCGTCGACACCGGTGGCTGGCTCGCACCCGCATCGGGTGCGGGTGCGGAGCCGCTGGCCCGCCAGATCAGCGGTCAGGCCGAGCAGGCGATGCGCGACGCCGACGTGATCCTCATGGTGGTCGACGTCAACGTCGGCATCACCGAGGACGACGCCCAGGTCGCCCGCATCCTGCAGCGCGCCGAGACCCCGGTGCTGCTCGTGGCCAACAAGGCCGACGACGACCGGCGCGAGAACGAGTCGTGGGGCTTCGCCCGCCTCGGGCTCGGCACGCCCCATCCGGTCTCCGCCATCCACGGACGGGGGAGCGGCGACCTCCTCGACGCGGTGGTCGACGCGCTGCCGCCCGTGCCCGAGGAGCCGCCCGACACCAACGACGGCATCTTCTCGGTCGCCATCGTCGGCCGTCCCAACGTCGGCAAGTCCACGCTGTTCAACCGGCTGGTCGGCGACGAGCGCTCGATCGTGCACGACATGCCCGGCACCACCCGCGACGCGGTCGACACGATCGTCGAGACCGACGACGGTCCGCTGCGCTTCGTCGACACCGCCGGCATGCGCCGCCGCAGCAAGATCGACGAGCCGACCGAGTACTACAGCCTCGTGCGCGCGCTGCAGGCGGTCGACCGCTCCGACGCCGCGCTCCTCGTGATCGACGCGCACGAGGGCGTCAGCCACCAGGACCAGCGCCTGGCCGAGCGGGTCGACGCCGCCGGCACCGCCATCGTCGTCGTCCTCAACAAGTGGGACCTCCTCGACGCCGAGGGCCGCGCCCAGGCGAAGATCGACGTCGCCGACCGCCTCGCGTTCCTCTCGTACGCGCCCGTGCTCACCGTCTCCGCGCTCACCGGCCGCATGATGCAGAAGGTGCTCCCGGCGTTGCGGCAGGCGGAGGAGGCGTACCACACGCGCGTCCCGACCGCGGCGCTGAACCGCGTGATCCGCGAGGCGCAGGCATCGCATCCGCCGCCGGCCGACCGCCGTCACCGACCGCGCGTGCTCTACGCCACCCAGGGCGCCTCCGACCCGCCCACGTTCACGCTCTTCGCCACCCACGAGCTGCCGCCAGACGTACCTCCGGTACCTCGAGCGCAAGATCCGCGAGTCGTTCGACCTCGGTCCGACTCCGATCAAGCTCCGCGTGCGCCGCCGCAACGGCTGACGGCTCACCTCGGCCCACTGCGCCCGGCTGCGCAGCTGAGCGCCAGCTGAATCGACGGCCCGAATGCGGCCGTTCTTTGCCGATTCCTGCATCAAGGAACGTGGCGTGACGGCCGACACAAGTCGCTGAGGCCGGGGCCGAGTCCTAGCGCAGAGTCGACGAGGAGCCGATGTCGTTGCGAGGTAGGTGCGAGAAGCGGACGCGCCAGCGTGGCGCGGTGTTGATCGAAGCTGCGATCATCGCCCCGCTCGCGTTCGCTGCTCGTGTTCGGCTGCATGGAGCTGGGCTACGCCTACTTCGGCAAGCTGACCGTCGAGCACATGAGCATCGCCGGCGCCCGCTCCGCGTCCGGGAGCGCCAACGACTACCTCTCCGACTTCAACACCCTCCAGTCGATCAACGACGCCAAGACGAGCATGGGCGCGAGCTCGATCAACAAGATCGTGATCTACCGCGCCGCCAGCCCGTCGGACCGCGTGCCGACCGCGTGCAAGTCGGGGCCGGTCACGAACACGTCGACGGTGCGCGGCTGCAACTACTACACGGGCGCCGACCTCGCCCTTGCGTCGACGCAGTTCGGCTGCGTGGGGCCGCCCGGTCCCACCACCAAGAAGGACAACTACTGGTGCCCGACGACCCGCAAGTCGGCGTTGCAGTCGACGAACGGCAACGGACCACCCGACTACGTCGGCGTGTACGTCGAGGCCACGCACCGCAACCTGATCGGGCTGTTCGGCAAGACGTTCACGTTCTCGAACGACACCGTCATCCGCATCGAACCCCGGACCCTGCGATGAGCGCGCCGGTGGGTCACCGGGCGCGGCGACGCGCACGCGGCGAGGACGGCGCGGCGATGGTCGAGCTGGCGATCTGCGCCACGCTGCTCATCGTCATCGCGTTCGGCATCGTCGAGTTCGGCAACGCCTGGAACCGCAAGCTCGAGGTCGAGACGTCGGCGCGTGCCGGCGCCCGCGTCGGCAGCAGCCTCGGCAACGACCGGACCGCCGACCAGGGCCTGCTGCAGGCGACGGTGTCGGTCCTCAACGACTTCGGCCTCTCCAACGTGAACTACGTCGTCGTGTTCAAGTCGACGACGGCGGACGGCACCCGTCAGGGCACGTGCGCGAACAGCCCTCCGGTTGCCTCCGCCGGGTTGTGCAACGTGTACACCGGCACACAGCTGCAGAACCTGCCACGGGCTCGACTTCACGACTGCGTGCACCGGCAACACCGGCCCGGCGGTCGACAAGAACTGGTGTCCGACCGGCCGTCAGACACGTGCAGTCGCTCGGCGGCCGACTACCTCGGCGTGTATGTGCAGGCGAACTACGTCACCGCCACCGGGTTGTTCAAGTCGCCGTTCTATCTGTCGTCGCGCGCCGTGATGCGCCTGGAACCGAAGTAGGTCCGAGATGCGCCAGCGGATCGAGCAGCTCAGGCAGCGCTACGACCAGGACCACGAGCAGGGCTTCGTCGCGGTGTTCATCGCGCTCGCTGCTCGTGATCATGCTGATCTTCGCCGCGTTCACCGTCGACTTCGGGAGTTGGTACACCCGCTCGGCCGAGCTCAAGCGAGCCGCCGACGCCGCCGCCCTGGCCGGCGTGGTGTGGATGCCCGAGTTCGACCAGGCGCAGCAGTACGCGCTCGACGGCCGCGGCCAAGAACGGCTTCGTCAACGGCATGAACAACATCAGCGTGACGGTCGACACAGGTCGCCAACAACAACCGCCAGCTCAAGGTCACCATCCGTGACAACAAGGCCAAGCAGTTCTTCTCCCGCCTCGTCACCAAGAGCCAGTCGATCGGGCGATCCTCGCTCGCGGAGTACGTGCTGCCGGTGCCGCTCGGGAGTCCGAAGAACATGTTCGGTACCGGCGACCTGGCGTTGACGGGTCAGCGACCACCCAGAACTTCTGGGCCGCGATCAACGGGTACTGCGCGGGCCACGAGAGCGGGGACCCGAAGTTGGCGTGGTGGGAGTCGTACACGACTAGCTGCGTCGACGTCAACGTGCAACAACGGGATCGGCCGCAGAACGGACCGACGACTACGACCCCGACGGCTACCTGTACGCCATCGACCTGCCCGACGAACTCGACGTCGATGAAGCTCGACGTCTACGACGGGGACGTTCAACCGGAGCGGCATCGAGCGATGGACCGACGACCGTCGAGCGGTGAACAACCAGACCATCACCACCACGTACACGATCTACGACCGCAACCCGACGCCGCTCGACACGTCCGACACCAACCTCAACTCGCTGAGCTCGTCGACGGTGACGGTCAACACGAACGACATCGACGTACACAGAACCAGTGGAAGAACCTGTACACGTGGACCAACCCCAAGGCGGGTCGCTACTACGTGCGGGTGCTGACGACGCGCGGCGCCGAGACCACCAACAGCCGCGGATCGAACGGCTTCGTGCCTGCCGGGCGTACACCGGCGAGCTCGTTCACGACCTGTTCAGCACCATCACGACCGCGACGCAACTACTCCGCGAACTGTCCGCAGCTGCACGCGGTGAGCGACATGTCGATCTATCGCCAACCTGGGCGGGACCGCAGCGACCGCGCGACTTCTACCTGGCCCAGATCGATCCCATCCACGCCGGCAAGACGATGCGCATCAACCTGTTCGACTCCGGTGAGGGTGCGCAGAAGCCTCCAGATCCTCGATCCGAACGGCAATCCGGCGACGTTCTCGTGGAGCACGCCGTGCAGTCCGCAGACGCCACCGTACGGAGGATGCTGCGGCGGTCAGCGACCATCGCTGGACGTCTCCGACGCCGGCGTGTCCGAGTGGCACCGTGTCCCCAGCCCTACACGGGCCTCAACAGCAAGCAGCAAGTACAGCGACCGCTTCCTCACCATCGACATCCCGCTGCCGTCCAACTACACGACCGTCTACGGCACGCAAGGTGTGGTGGAAGGTGCGGTACACACGTCGGCGATCGAGTCGACGGACCGCACCACCTGGTCGGTCAACATCGTGGGAGACCCGGTCCACCTGCTCAACTAGTGGCGTGCCGTGGTGCGACGCCTGCGACCGGTTCCTCTCTCCCTCGACGGTGAAGGTCGACGGCACCTGCCCTTCCTGTGGGCGGTCGGTCGACCCCGGCCACGCCCACGAGGCGGCGATCCCAGGCCCAGGCTGACGACGACGAGGACCTCCCCCCGATCCCGTGGCACCTGTGGCTGCTCGCCGGCGCCCTGGCCGATCTACCTCGGCTACCGCGCCATGCAGGGCATCGAGTGGCTCGTCGGCGTGCTGGTCGTCCACGGACCGCGTTGATCCTGCGCGGAATTCGCCGCATGCGGTGAAACCCGCACAGGTTCACCGATCGGAAGTGCCGCGAACCCGTCCGTCTACACTGCCGTCCGCGGCTCAGGCCGTGTACGGGCTGTGGCGCAGCTTGGTTAGCGCGTCGGTCTGGGGGACCGAAGGTCCCGGGTTCAAATCCCGGCAGCCCGACCACCGAAACGCAGGTCAACTCGAGCTGACCCGAGTCCGGCTATTGGCCGGGGCCCTGGTACTCGGCGTGCTTCGCCGCGGCGGCGTCGATCTCTTCGGGCGTGAGCAGCACGATCGTGCGGATGGCGACGAGTCCGCTCGCTCCGATCGAGAGCCCGATGGCCGCCGCAGTGACGTTGTCCGGGAGCTCGCACACCACGAACACGTCGTCGCTGCCGAACGCGTAGTCGAACGTCTCGACGGTGCCGCCCAGGCTTTCGATCATCTTGGTGACGGACGTGCGGCGTGCCGTGCCTCCGTCTCTGAGGAGGCCTTGCTCACCTTCGGCGGTGTAGTTGGCGGCAATCATGAATCGGGGCACGAAGCCCTCCTCGTCCGATGAGTGGTGAGTGCGTAGATCCTACCGATACACCCGAACTCGCGCGTCGAGTCGTCCGCGAGCTTCCATACGTCAAACGGGGTGGCGGGCCGACGGCGCCGGCGATCTCCCGGACTGGCCTTCAGTGGATCGGGCCCACGCCCACGACGAATCGGTGCTCCGACCATGCTCGTTCGCCTTCGTTCAGCGGACGGACCTCCGGTAGGTCTTCGGCGTGAGAGTCGACAGCAGGCTCCGTCCGTCGCATTGCTGCCTTATGGTGTGCCGATGGGAATGAGGCGACGGTCAAGGCGGCGAGGGTTGTTGGTGGGAGCTGCGGCGGGCGCCGCGGTGGCTCATCACCGTGGCTCGCGGCAAGACGAGGAAGAGCAGCAGGATCAGCAGCCGCCGCCCGAGGCGCCGCCGCAGTATGCGCCGGCTCCTCCCGACTCGGCGGACCAGCTCGAACATCTCGGACAGTTGCACGCATCAGGCGTGCTCACCGATGAAGAGTTCTCGTCGGCAAAGGCGAAGATCCTCGGGATATGAGTCGTCGGCTTGGCGAGAGGTCGTGGGAGTGGATGATGAGAAGAACAGGCGGCGACTGCAGTGAGTGAATCGCGCAAAGACGTGATGGTGAAGGCGCTCGAGGCCGAGGTTGGCGACGAGTCCGTCGACCTCGGAACCCTGTTCACCGACGATGTCGTCGGGTGGTCGCCGTACGCGAGCGTGTCGGGACTGACAGCACTCGCTGAGCTCTCCGCGCTGCGCGACATCGCGTTCTCCAACGTCGTGCTCGTGTTGCGAGCCGTGGACGAGGTGGGCAACCGGGTGTACGCCGAGTGGCTGATCGACGCCGATCACACCGGGCCGCTCGTCTTGGACGAGGACGTGGCGGTGGAGG
This sequence comes from uncultured Actinomycetes bacterium, assembly GCA_963755855.1. Taxonomy (GTDB): domain Bacteria; phylum Actinomycetota; class Acidimicrobiia; order IMCC26256; family DASPTH01; genus DASUAS01. The sequence continues at coordinate 19,452 of CAVWLR010000006.1, forward strand.
CCACTGGGCGACACGTCCAGTTGGCCGGTGTCAGCGTGGCCGACTTCCGTGAGGGAAAGATCCGCTCGTACCGGACCTACTTCGATGATCTCTCGATGATCGAGCAGATCGTCGGCGCCTGACGACCTCCCCATGGAGTTCGAGGTCGAGGATCATCCGGATCCGCTCGACGTCGAACTCCTCGAGGAGCACATCCGTGCCGAGGCCTCGACCTTCAAGGGGCTCGGTGACGAGATCGAGTTGGCGATCTTCGTCCGCGACGCCGGAGCGGTCGTGGCTGGCATCAGCGGGTGGACCTGGGGCGATTGCTGCGAGCTGCAGAGCCTCTGGGTCGCGCCGCACCTGCGAGGTCGCGGACTGGGCACCCGGCTGATCGCCGCGGCCGAGACCGAAGCGGCGCAACGCGGGTGCTCACAGACGGTTCATTTCACGTACGACTTCCAGGCTCAAGCGCTCTACGAGCGCAACGGCTACGAACTCGTCGGTCGAGTTCGGGACTTTCCGGCAGGAAGCGACGCCCTCTGGTATCGCAAGCGCCTCGAGCTCGCGGGACCTCGCGCCCAGTAGGAGCGCACTCCCCGGGGCCTTGCCGGAAAGAGCCGAGGCTCGCTCGACCCACCGCGAGGTGCATCCCGGCAGCCCGACCACTCGTGCACTACCGAGGCGACGCGTCCGTTCGGGACGGGCGCCCATCGGTACCCTCGGTACCCGTGAGCCGCCTGCGCACCGCCCTCCTCGGCATCGTCGTGGCCGCGGTCCTGCTCGGCGCCTGCGGCGGGGGAGACAGCAGATGGGGCCGCGACCGGGCCACGGTCAAGGCGCCGGCGCCGACGGCCGCGCCCACCACCACGACCGTCCCGCCGACGACGACCACCCTGCCCGACTACATCTCGTTCATCGCCGCGGTGAAGCCCACGGTCACGAGCATCGGCGTGTTCAGCGCTCCCGACCAGCCCGCGCCGAGCCAGCAGTTCCCCAACCCCTGGCTCTACGAACCGGGCAACCCCGCCACCGCGGTGCCCCAGACCTTCCTGGTGAAGTCGCAACGGCCCGACGGCTGGGTCGAGGTGCTGCTCCCGATCCGGCCGAACGGCAGCACCGGGTGGGTCCACGCCGCCGACGTCGACCTGCTGCAGAACCCGTACCGGATCGTCGGTGTCGCTCGGCGCGCACACGATCACGGTCACCAACGCGCAGTCGGTGCTGTACACCGGCCCGGTCGCGGTGGGCGCGCCCGACACGCCGACGCCCACCGGCACCTACTACCTCTACGTGCTGCTGCAGGCGCCCGACCCGGGCGGGCCGTACGGCCCGTTCGCCTACGGGCTGTCGAGCCACTCCGACGCGCTCGAGACGTTCGCCGGCGGCGACGCCGAGATCGGCATCCACGGCAACGACGACGCGTCGGCGCTCGGCCAGAGCGTGTCGCACGGGTGCATCCGCATGGACAACGCCGCGATCAGCGACTTGGCCAACCAGCTCCCGCTCGGCACGCCGGTCGACGTCACCGCCTGAAGTAGCGTCGCGCGGATGGCGATGGCGGAGCTCCACCTCATCGACGGCTCGACGCTGATCGACAACCGGCGTGACGTCGGTCAGCACCAGCTCGAGCAGGCGATGAACCACTGGCTCGAGGCGGGCACCAGCCCGTTGCTCATCGAGGCCGACGACGCGTCGCTCACGCTCGTGCCCCGCTCGAGCGTGCTCTGGATCCGGGTGACCGACCCCGCCTGGCGGGCCCGGCCCGCCGTCGCGGGTGCTTGACTGCTGCGGTGGAAGTGCGCGACGACACGATGTGGGACGGTGCCACCGCGTCGCCGCGCTCGTTCCCGCGGTCGACGGCGCGGTGTCACTGCAGCTGCTCGCACCGTCGTCATCACCACCCGCGGCGGTCGCGACGTCGGCGCCCTCCGGGCACCGGCGCCCACGTGCCCGCAGCTCGCCGTGGGCGACGAGCTCGTGCGCGGCGCGGCGCGCGCAGCGGGCTGGACCGGCGCGCTGCGTGCGCCGCTGGTCCCCCGCCGGGACGCCGACGGAGCGAGCAGCCGATCCGGCCGACATCGCCGCCGCGGTGCCGCGCTCCTGCCGGGCACGACGGTCGAGCGACGCGGGTTCTCGCAAGCCCTCGTCCTCCGCGCCACCGGAGCCGACGGTCTCCGCATGAAGGTGAAGGTGCCCGACCGATCCGACGTGATCCCCGAGCTGCTCGCCGCCGCGCTCGACGTGGCCTTCGGGGTGCGCCGCCGGTTCGGGCGCATGGCGTCGGGCGTGCACACCATCGCCATCGACGACGGCGCGGGCATGTTCGACGACCACCCGACCGTGGGTCGGCGCAGAGCGGCACCGGCACCTTCTTCCTCGACACCAGCCTCGCCTTCGTCGACGCCATGGACGGCAACGTGGACGCATGGTCGGGCACGAGGCGTGTCGGCGAGCCCCTCACGTCCGTGGTTCGCGATCGACGGCGTCGTCGCGGACGAGTACTGGCACAACCTCGACACCACCGTCGTCGCGACGCCCGCGGTCTACCTCGAGCTCAACCGCGCGCTCGGCGTGGAGCTCGGCGTCGACACCTACGAGCACACACTACCGGTCGCGAGCCGGTGCGCCTCCGGAATGGCAGGCCGGCTTCCCGGATCGTCGACGAGGTGTCGGTCTACGCCACCACGAATTGGCGCGAGTCCACCGCCGAGCTGTTCAAGCTCTGGTGGTGCCGTCCACCCGCCGGG
>CAVWLR010000007.1:0-128499 GCA_963755855.1 uncultured Actinomycetes bacterium
GACGAGGGTCCGGGCACCGGCGTCACCGACCAGCTCGACGCCCTGCTCGGTGAGCACGCGGGCGACGGCCGGGAGGAAGGTGCCGGCGACGGCCTCGTGCACCACGAGCGACTCCGCCGCGTTGCACACGCTCGGACGTTGGGTCTTGGCGTTCACCACGATGTCGACGGCGCGGTCGAGGTCGGCGGCGGCATCCACGTAGACGTGGCAGTTGCCGTCGCCGTCGATGATGACGGGGACGGTCGCGTTGATCGCGGATGCTCTGGATGAGCGCGGGCCCACCGCGCGGGATCAGGCAGTCGACGACGTCGGTGAGCTGCATGAGCTCGACCGCGGCCTCGTGGCGCACGTCGTCGACGAGCAGCACCGCGTCGGCGGGGAGCCCCGCCTTGGTCAGCCCGTCGCGCAGCGCCTCGGAGACGGCGACGTTGGAGCGCAGCGCACCGGCGGAGCCGCGCAGGATGGCGACGTTGCCCGACTTGAGGCAGATGCCGGCGGCGTCGCTGGTGACGTTGGGTCGGTTCTCGTAGATGATCGCGACGACGCCGAGCGGCACCCGCCGGCGTTCGATCCGCAACCCGTTGGGCCGACGCCACCCGTCGAGCACCTCGCCGATCGGGTCGGGCAGGCGCGGCGACGGCGCGCAGGCCGTCGGCCATCCCCGCGATCCGCGCCTCGGTGAGGCGCAGCCGGTCGAGCGGGCCCGGCTTCGAGCCCGGCCGCCTCGGCCGCCTCGACGTCGAGCCGGTTGGCGGCGAGCAGGTCGTCGGTGCGCTGCTCGAGCAGGTCGGCGGCGGCGAGGAGGGCGGCGTCCTTGTCGGCGGTCGACGCCGACGCCAGCGCCGCCGAGGCCGCCCGGGCCCGACGTCCCAGCTCGGCGACCGGTGTGGGCGAGGACATCCCGCCGATTCTACGCCCGCGATCGGGCTGCGGGACGGGCCCTTTCGGGCGGGGCGCCCGTTCCCAGTGCCGGCGTACGGGGAGGGAGGTGCCGACGTATCGGGAGGGGTGAGGCCGTGTCGCTCGCCTGCCGCGCTTCCCGGATGGGTGCAGCGGCCCGGGCGACCCGGCCTCACCTTCCTCCCGCTCCTCGCCGACCGCCGAAGCCCTCGTGAGAGGACTCTCCCCCCGCCGGTCGACGACGAGCTCGTGAGGCAAGAGTGTGACGGAAGCCGGCCCGGCGCGCAAGGGCGGCTGCGCAGAATTGTCCTTCGCCGGCTCGAGTCGGGTGTCAGCCGGGCAGGACCACGAGGTCGTCGCGGTGGACCACCTCGTGGGGCAGGCCTTCACCGAGCTCCGACGTCTGCCGGCCGACGACCCGCCGGAGCACCTCGGCGGAGTACCTGACCAGGCCCTTCGCGAAGGGCGCGCCGCTCGGAGTCGACGATCTCGACCGCGTCGTCGGCCTCGAAGGACGCCCTCGACCCCGCGCACGCCTGCGGGCAGCAGCGACCGGTGGTCGGTGCAGAGGGCCCGGCGGGCACCGTCGTCGACGAGCACCCGACCGGCGGGGTTCATGGCGAAGGCGATCCACAGCTTCCGGCTCGGGAGCCGTTCGTCGCGGGCACGGAAGGCGGTGCCGACCGCGCGCCCGGCGATGGCATCCGCGAGCACGTCGGGGGCGTCGGCGGCTGCGATCACCGCCCGCACGCCCGACCAGGCCGCGATCTTGGCCGCCGCCAGCTTGGTGGCCATGCCCCCGCTCCCCCGGTCGGTGCCGCGACCTCCGGCCAGCGCCTCGAGCGCGGCGTCGACCTCGGCGATCTCCTCGATGAGCGACGCGTCGGCGTCGACCCGGGGATCGGCGGTGAAGAGCCCGGCGGTGTCGGTGAGCAGCACGAGCAGGTCGGCGGCGACGAGGTGCGCCACCAGCGCCGCCAGCCGGTCGTTGTCGCCGTAGCGGATCTCGTCGTCGGCCACGGTGTCGTTCTCGTTGACCACCGGCACGCACGCCGAGGTCGAGGAGCCGCCGCACCGCCTCCCGGGCGTGGAGGTACTGCGAGCGCACGCCGAAGTCGTGCGGGGTGAGCAGCACCTGGCCCGCGAGCAGGCCGAGGTCACCGAGGATCGCACCGAGGCGCTCCATGAGCCGGGGCTGGCCGACCGCGGCGATCGCCTGCAGCGTGCCGACGTCGGTGGGCCGCGTGGTCATCCCGAGCGCAGGGAGCCCCGCGGCGATCGCGCCCGAGCTCACCAGCACGACCTCGTGCCCGTCGGCGCGCGCCGCGGCGATGCCGTGACACAGCGTGCGCAGCGAGGCGTCGTCGAGCTCGCCGGTGGCGGACGTGATCGACGACGTCCCCACCTTCACCACCACGACCTTGCCGGTTCGACTCCGCTCCGTCGTGGCACTCATCCGAGGCCCTCGACGTAGTCGAGCTCGACCGGGCCGATGCGCACGACGTCGCCCTCGCGTGCGCCGGCACGCGCGAGGGCCTTCTCGACGCCCATCGTGCGCAGCCGGTACTGCACGTACTCCATCGCCTCGATGTTGGTGAGGTCGGCCATCGCCACGACGCGCTCGGCACTGCGACCGGACACGCGCCACCCGCCGTCGTCGTCGCGCACCACGCTGAAGCCCTCCTCGGCCGGTCGGAGCACGACGAAGGGCTCGGCATCGGGCTCGGCGGCGCGGGCACCACTGATCAACGTGCCCATGCGGCCGATGAGCTCGTCGAGGCCCTGTCGGGTGACCGCGGAGATCGTCATCTCGTGGGGTCCGGCATCGGGCCAGTCGTCGGGCGACTCGTCGTCCTCGACGGGCAGGAACTCCTCGACGTCGAGCTCCATGAAGGCGACGTCGGCCTTGGTGCCGACGAGCAGCCGGGGCCGGTCGAGGAGATCGGGCCGGTAGCGGCGCAGCTCGTCGAGCAGGATCCGGGCCTGCTCCGACGGCGGCCGCTCGTCGACGGGCGCGAGGTCGAGGAGCAGCACGAGGACGCGCGCCCGTTCGATGTGGCGGAGGAACTCGTGCCCGAGCCCGCGCCCCTCGGCCGCACCCTCGATGAGCCCGGGGATGTCGGCCACGACGTACTCGTGGTCGCGGAACCGCACGACGCCGAGGTTGGGTTCGAGCGTGGTGAACGGGTAGTCGGCGATCTTGGGCTTGGCCGCGCTGATCGACGCGATGAGGGTGGACTTGCCGGCGTTGGGGAACCCGACGAGCGCGACGTCGGCGAGGAGCTTCACCTCGAGGCGCAACCAGCGCTCCTCCCCGTACTCCCCCTGTTCGGCGAAGCTCGGCGCGCGGCGGGCGTTCGAGAGGAACTTGGCGTTGCCCCGCCCACCCTGGCCGCCGTGCGCGGCGAGGTAGCGGTCGCCGTGACGCACGAGGTCGGCCAGCAGCTCTCCGTCGCGGGTCTTGACCTGCGTGCCCTCGGGCACCGACACCACGAGATCGCTCCCGCTGGCGCCGTGACGCTTGTTGCCCGATCCGTGCTTGCCCGACTCGGCGCGGCGGTGCGGGTGGTCTCGGTAGGAGAGCAGGGACGCGACGTTGCGGTCGGCCTCCAGGATGATGTCTCCCCCGGAACCTCCGTCGCCGCCGTCGGGCCCGCCCTTGGGGACGTGGGCCTCGCGTCGGAACGAGACCGCGCCGGCACCACCGTCGCCTCCGCGCAGGTTGACCTGGACGAGGTCGACGAACGAGGCCATGCGATCAGCCTACGGACGCGGGCTCACGAACATCTCGGACTTCACCCCCGCAGGGGCACGTCGACCTCGAGATGTTCGTGGCAGGCGGTGCTATTCGGCCGCGGCGGGGACGATGTCGACGAGCTTGCGGCCCTTGCGGTAGCCGAACTTCACCGTGCCGTTCGCCTTGGCGAACAGGGTGTCGTCGCTGCCCTTGCCGACGTTCTCGCCGGGGTGGAACCGCGTGCCGCGCTGGCGCACGATGATCGTGCCCGCGTGGACGTCGGTGCCGCTGTACACCTTCACGCCCAGCCGCTGCGCGTTGGAGTCGCGACCGTTGCGCGAGGACGCCGCGCCCTTCTTCTTCGACATGGTCTGCTCCTACTTCTTCGCGCCGGCGGGGGTGATGCCGACGATCTCGATCACCGACAGCTTCTGCCGGTGGCCGTAGCGGCGACGGTTGTTGCTCTTCGGCTTGTACGTGAAGCCGTCGATCTTGGGTCCCTTGGCGGCACCCACGACCCGGGCCGTGACCACTGCGCCCTCGAGCTGGGACGGCGTGGCGAGCACCGTCTCCCCGTCGACCAGGAGGACCGGCGCGAGGTCGACCTCGCTGCCGTCGTCGACACCGAGACGCTCGACCTCGAGCTGCTCACCGGCCTCGACCTTGTACTGCTTGCCACCGGTGCGAATCACTGCATACATAAGGCGACGATGCTACTCCATCGACCGCAGCAACGCCTCGTCGAGGACGAAGCCACGACCGTGGCACGTCGCGCAGAGTGAGCTGAACGACTCCACCAGGCCCTCGGAGATGCGCTTGCGGGTCATCTCGACGAGGCCGAGCTCCGACATCTCGAACGCCTGGGTGCGGGTCTTGTCGCGGGCCAGGGCGTCGCGGAAGATCTTCATCACCTCGTCGCGGTTCTTCTTGATCTCCATGTCGACGAAGTCGATCACGATGATCCCGCCGATGTCGCGGAGGCGCAGCTGCCGGGCGACCTCCTCGGCCGCCTCGAGGTTGTTGCGGAAGACCGTCTCCTCGAGGTTCGACTTCCCGACGTTCTTGCCGGTGTTGACGTCGATGACGGTGAGGGCCTCGGTGCGCTCGATGATCAGCGAGCCACCCGACGGCAGCCACACCTTGCGGTCGAGCGCCTTCAGGAGCTGCTCGGAGATGTGGAACCGCTCGAAGATCGGCAGCCCCTCCTCCTCGGCGTCGTAGTACTCGACGCGCTCGGCGAGCTCCGGCGTGATCGCCTCGACGTAGCCCCGCACCTCTTCGTAGAGCGCGCGGTCGTCGATGACGATCCCGCGGTACTCCTTGGTGAACTCCTCGCGGATGCGCCGGAGCACGAGGTCGGGCTCCTGGTAGAGGAGCTTGGCCGACTTCGTCGACCCGGCCAGCGTGGAGATCTGCTCCCACTGGTTGCGCAGACGGCGCACGTCGCGCTCGAGCTCGTCGCGCGTGGCGCCCTCGGCCGCGGTGCGCACGATGAGGCCGGCGTCGTCGGGACGGACCGCGTCGAGGACCTTGCGGAGGCGCTTGCGCTCGTCGTCGGGGAGGCGCTTCGAGATGCCGTAGGTGTCGGGCTCGTTGGGCACCATCACGAGGAAGCGGCCGGCGAGGCTCACCTCCTGCGTGAGGCGCGCGCCCTTGTGCGCGATCGGGTTCTTCGTCACCTGCACGGTGATCATCTGCCCGTTCTTCAGCGCCCGCTCGATCTTCGGCTTGTTGCCGCCCTCGAGGTCGGCCTTGTCGAAGGCGACGTCACCGCGGTAGAGCACGCCGTTCTTCGGCGTGCCGATGTCGATGAACGCGGCCTCCATGCCCGGGAGCACGTTCTGCACCCGGCCGAAGTAGATGTTGCCGTCGATCGACTCCTTGCCCGTCGGCGTGGCGAGGCTGTGCTCGACCAGGCTGCGGCCCTCGAGCACACCGATGTGGGTGTGGCCGCCCTCGAGGACGTGCACGCACATCAGGTAGCGGCCCGCCGGCCGGCCCTTGCGGGTGCGTCCGCGACGCCGCTCGAGGACGTCGTCGTCGAGCTCGGCCGCGGGCACGTCGCCCACCCCGAGGTCGGCGCGCACGACGTCGTCGCGCTTCGGCTGCTGCTGACGACCGCCGCCGCCACCTCCGCGACCACCGCCGCCACCACCACTGCTGGCACCGTCGTTGCCGCCGGGTGCGGTCCCTGCGCCGCCACCCGCGCCGTTCGGACCGCCGGTGCCACGACCTCGACCGCGGCCACCACGACGTCGACGCCGCTTCGGCGCGCCCGTGCCGTCACCGGCCCCGGCCGCACCTCCACCGTTCGCACCGTTGCCGCCACTCCGGGCGTTCCCGCCGTTCCCGCCGTTCCCGCCGTTCCCCCCGGAGTCGGCCGGCGTCGTGGGCGCGGGACGCGAGTCGCCGATCCGCGGCTTCGTCGCGTCGGCGTCGAGACCGGGTTCGGCGTCGGTGTCGGTCGCAGCGTCGGTCGAGGTGCCCGCCGGCCCGGTCTCGCGGGCCCGGGGCCGCGGGCGGGGCGTGTGGCTGAGCCCGGCGTCCTCGAGCGCGACCTCGGCGACGTCGTCGGTGGTCATGCCGCGGTCGGCAGCGGCGTCGGTGTAGTCGTGCCCGAGGCCGTCCTCGTCGTCGTCATCCTCGTCGTCGTCGTCCGCATCGGACGCGCCGGGAGCGCCCGCGGCGTTCGGACCGCCGGTGCCCGGCTTCCGGCGGTTGCGGCCACCGCGCGAGCCGCGGCGACGGCGCCGCTTCGCAGCGGCGGTCGGGTCGTTCGGGTCGCCGGACGGACCGTCCTCGTCGGACGTGGCGGTTGCTCCGTTGCCGCCGGTCTCCGCCGACGCGGAGTCGGAGCGGCCGATCGAGTCAGTACCGGAGGTGGGACCGGGTGTCGTGCGTTCGGGCGCCGGCGATGGAGTGCTCGGCGTGGTCGCGCCCGTCGGGGCAGCGGGCGGACCGGAGGCGACTGCGGCCTCCGGGGTCGTCTCGTCGGACATCGGTTCCTTCTCTCATGATGCGCTCGTCTCGAGGACGGGCGCGAACGCATCGGCTTCCAGCGGCTCCAGCCGCGCGCCGGCGCGTTCGATCCATTGGGATGTTCTCAGGACGCGGTGCTCGGTGAGGCCGACGCCGACGAACGCGTCGAGGGCGTCGAGGACCTCGGGGATGCGGGCACCACGGGATTGCGTCAACAGGGTGAGCTCGAGCACTGGCGCTGCGCCGCCGTCGTGCACGACCTCGATGTTCCGGATCGCGGGACGGAGGTCGTCCACGCTCTCCTTGCCCTTCCGGGTGCGGGTCACGAGCAGCTCGTCGGACGCCAGGGCGTGCGACGCTGCGGTGCCGAGCACCTCATCCGAGAGGGGTCGGCCGAGGCCGTCGATGGCCTCGACCCGGTACTGGACTTCGGTGATCGATTCCTGGAGGGCGGGTGCCCGTTCGACGAGCCGCACCGCGCCGGTGGCGGGCATGCCGTCGGGCAGGGCCGGGGTGAGGCGCTCGGCGAGGGCGTCGGTGTCGATCGGATCGGTGAGCTCGACGTCGAGGTACTCGGCGTCGCTCTCGTGACCGACGGAGAGCGCCAGCCCGAAGCTGACCTTGGGGCGAGGCGAGAACCCCTCGGTGAACGCCAGCGGGAGCTGCTCGATGCGGAAGGCGCGTTCGAGGGCGCGGGCGACGTCGCGCGCCGAGATGAACCGCACCTTGCCCCGCTTGGCGAAGCGCAGGCGCACGGGGAAACCGCTGTCGCCTCTCATTCGGCGCCCCTCATCGCCGGCCCAGCTCGACCGGTACCGAGATCGGCACGGATGGGGAGGCTTCCCGACCGCCCCCTGCTCCACCGAAGGCCAGGCCCTGCCCGGTGCCCTGGCTGCCGCCCGCGGGCGCGACGGCCGAGGCCACCACGTGCTCGAGGGCGTAGTCGGTGCACACCCCACAGTCGTAGCAGGGAGTCCAGCGACAGTCGGGGAGGCCGTACGCCGAGAGCGCGGCCTGCCAGTCGTCCCAGAGGAAGTCGCGGTGGAGACCGGCGGCGATGTGGTCCCAGGGGAGGATCTCGTCGTCGGTGCGGTGTCGCGTGACGTACCAGTCGGGGTCGAGGCCCTCGGCCGCCATGGCGTCGATCCAGCGGTCGAGCACGAAGTGCTCGCTCCACTCCTGGAACGTGCCGCCGGCGCGCCAGACGCGCTCGATCACCCGGCCGATGCGACGGTCACCGCGCGACGCGATGCCCTCGGCGTACGTCGCCGCCGGATCGTGCCACCGCAACGTCGCACCCGACTTCTTGAGGTCGTCGCGCAGCAGGTACACCTTGCGCTGCAGCTCGGCGACACCGTTCTGGCCGAACCACTGGAACGGCGTGTGCGCCTTCGGGACGAACCCTCCGACCGACGCGGTGGCACTCGCCTTCTTCGTGTACTTGCGGCCGATCTTCACGACCTCGCGCGCCAGGTGCGAGATGCCGAGGGTGTCCTCGTCCATCTCGGTGGGGACGCCCATGAGGAAGTAGAGCTTCACCCGCTGCCAACCCTGCGAGTACGCACCCTCGACCGCGGCGAACAGGTCGTCGTCGGTGATGAGCTTGTTGATGACCTGACGGATCCGCCACGTGCCGCCCTCGGGGGCGAACGTGAGCCCGGTGCGGCGCACCTTCTGGATCTCGCTGGCGATGCCGACGGTGAACGCGTCGACCCGCAACGACGGCAGCGACAGTCCCACGTTGCCGCAGCCCTGCTGCTCGTTGACCAGGCCGGCCACGAGGCCGTCGATCCCCGAGAAGTCGGCGGTCGACAGCGACGTGAGCGCGACCTCGTCGTATCCCGTGCGGCGCAGGCCGTCCTGCACCATCGTGCGCACCTGATCCGCCGGGCGCTCGCGCACCGGCCGGGTGATCATCCCCGCCTGGCAGAACCGACAGCCGCGCGTGCAGCCGCGGAAGACCTCGACGTTGAGCCGGTCGTGCACCACCTCGATGAGCGGCACGAGCTGCTGCTTCGGGTAGGGCCACTCGGCGAGATCCGCGACGGTGCGCTTGTCGACGCGGTCGGGCACATCGGGGAAGCGCGGCCGCACCTCGGCGATGAACTGGCCGTCGTACTCGACCTCGTACATCGCGGGCACGTAGACGCCCGGGATGGTGGCGAGCTCACGCAGCACGCCTTCGCGGGCGGTGCGCCCGGAGCGCTTCCACGCCCCCACCACCTCGGTGATCTCACCGACGACCTCTTCGCCGTCGCCGATGACGAACGCGTCGACGAAGTCGGCCATGGGCTCGGGGTTGAACGCGCAGTGTCCACCGACGACCACCAGCGGGTGCTCGGGCCGGCGTTCCTCGGCCCGGACCGGGACACCGGCGAGGTCGAGGCACTCGAGGACGTTCGTGTAGACGAGCTCGGCGGCCAGGCCGAAGGCGAACACGTCGAAGTCGCCGGCGGCGTGGTGGGTGTCGACCGAGAAGAGCGGGACCCCCTGGGCGCGCATCTCCGCGCTCATGTCGAGCCAGGGCGCGTAGGCGCGCTCCGCCACCGCGTCGTCACGTTCGTTGAGGATCTCGTAGAGGATCTGGAGCCCCTGGTTGGGTAGCCCGATCTCGTACGTGTCGGGATAGACGAGGAGCCAGGAAGTGCTGGACGGCCGGTGTTCCGGCCGGAGGCTGCCCCGCTCCATTCCGATGTAGCGAGCAGGCTTCTCGACCCTGGCCAGTAGGGGCTCGACCCTCGGCCACAGGTTTGACATCTGGCGGGAGTCTACCAGGCGTGAGGTTTTCCACAGCTCTTGTCACGCGGTGCAGCGGCGGCCGCCCGCATCGCCGTCCCCGTTCCCCACCCACCCGCCGCCGGCTCCGCTGCGCTCCGCCGACGAACGGGGCCGTCGACACGGTCGTCCGCCTCGGTCTGAGCGAACGTGAAGGTCTAGTCGAACCTTCGCATGGCGACGTTGGCGACGAGGCCGGTGCAGGCGAGGGTGGTGATGAGGGAGGAGCCGCCGTAGCTCATCATGGGGAGGGGGATGCCGGTGACGGGCATGATGCCCATGGTCATGCCGACGTTCTCGAACATCTGGAAGGCGAGCATGGCGAGGACGCCGACGCACAGGAGGGTGCCGAAGAAGTCGGCGGCCTGCCGGGCTGTTCGCCAGGTGCGCCACATCACCACGGCGAAGAGGGCGAGCAGGACGACGGCGCCGGCGAAGCCGAGCTCCTCCCCCACCGAGGTGAAGATGAAGTCGGTCTGCTGCTCGGGGACGAAGCCGCCCTGGGTCTGCGACCCGGAGAGGTAGCCCTCGCCCGTCGTGCGACCGTGGGCGATCGCCTGCTTCGACTGCTCCTGGTTGTACGCGTTGCCCTGGCTGGTGCCGCTCTCGGGTTCGAGGAACGTGGTGAGGCGGTCGATCTGGTACTGCTTCAGCAGGCCGAGGCCCACGACGGCGTAGACGCCGGTGATGGCCAGGAGACCGAGCACGACGAGCTGCTTCCCGCTCACGCCGGCCATCGCGATGATGGCCACGATGATCACCGCGAGGACCATCACCGTCCCGAGGTCGGGCTGGAGCAGCACGAGCCCGATCGGCACGCACACCAGCCCGATGATCACCGACAACCGCCAGGCGTCGATCTCGCCGCGGTAGTGGTTGCAGTAGCCGGCGAGGAACACGATCAGGCCGAACTTCGCCATCTCCGACGGCTGCAGCGTGAACCCGCCCGGCAGCTGGAACCACGCCTGGTGACCCTTGATGTTCGAGCCCACCGGCGCGAGCACCGCCAGCAGCATGAACACGGTGATGCCGTAGAAGACCATCGGCAGGTCGCGCAGGCGCTTGTAGTCGATCAACATCACGACGACCATCGCCGTGATCCCGATGACGGCGAAGAGCGCCTGGCGCTTGACGTAGTAGTAGGGATCGCCGGGGATGCGCTGATGCGTCGTCGAGTAGATCATCAGCAGCCCGATGGCGGTGATCGCGAGCGACGCGCCCACGAGCAGCCAGTCGAAGTGGCGCAGCGGCGACGCCTCGAGCCGCGTCGGCTCCCCCAGCCCGCGACGCGCATGTGCGCGCGCGATGCGGTTCGGGTTGATGGTCGACATCAGTTGCTCGCCTCGATGCCGACCGCCTGTGCGACGGTGAGCGGACCGAGCGGCGCGGTCGGGTTGCTCATGAACTCCATCACCCGGCGGGCGATCGGGGCTGCGACGCTGGCGCCGAACCCACCCTGCTCCACCATCGCGACCACGACGTACTGCGGGGCGGCGGGATCCGGGTTGTCGGGGTTCGTGACCCCGACGAACCACGCGGTGTCCTGCTTGCCGGGCACCTGCGCGGTACCGGTCTTGCCGATCAAGGGCATGCCCGTGTAGCCGCTGAACGCGCCCGACGCGGTGCCGTTGCCGTCCGGCTGCACGACGCCGGAGAGACCGGCCTCGATCGGTCCCCGCACCTCGGGGGTGAGCTGCGTGTTGCGCTTCACCAACGGCTGGATCGTGTTGATCGCCTCGCCCAGCTGACCTTGCGGGAGGCCGGCGCTGTTCTTCGTCACCTCGTCGGCGAGGCGCGGCTGGTAGAGCGTGCCACCGTTGGCGAACGCGGCGTACGCGTTGGCGAGCTGCAGTGGCGTGACCAGCACGTCGCCCTGGCCGACCGCGAGGTTGGTGTTGTCACCGCGACGCCAGATCTGCAGGTCGGGGTTGTTGGCGTTGAGCTTCACCCGGTACTCGTGATCGGGGATCACGCCGGCCTGGTCGCCCAACCCGAGCCCGGTGGTCTCGCCCAGTCCGTAGGTGCGCGCGGTGTGCTGGATCGCGTTGCCCACCGGGTGCTGGGCGTCGGGGATGGCATCGCCGGACAGGTCGCCAGTGTGACCCGCGGCCTTGCCCTCGTCGCGGTAGGCCTTCCAGAACTCGTTCCCGGCCGTGTAGAAGTACACGTCGCTCGACACCGTCAGCGCCTCTGGCAGCGTGACGTTGCCGAGCACCGCGCCACCCGCGTTGCACGCCTTCTCGTCGTTGCCGAAGTGGAAGCACCCGTCGGGGTAGTCGCTGTAGGCCGTGCCTGCGCCGTCCGGGAACAGGTGGTCGGGGCCGCTGTTCTGCAGCATCGCGATCGAGGTGATCGTCTTGAACGTCGACCCGGGCGCGTACGCGCCGAGCGCGCGGTTGAGCAGCGGCGAGTTCGCTTCGGGCGCGAAGTACTGGTCCGAGTTGCCGGAGATGAAGTCGTTCGGGTTGAAGCTCGGGTTCGACGCCATCGCCACGACCGACCCGGTCCGCGCGTCGAGCACGACCACCGCTCCGGAGTCGGCGGCGTAGTAGCTGCCGCTGTCGGGGTCGACCAACGTGCGCGCGCCGTCCATGCCCTGCTGCAGCGACTCCTCGGCGATGTGCTGGATGTCGAGGTCGACGGTGAGGCGGACGTCGTGTCCCGCCTCCGGCTTCTCCACCTCGACCACGTTGACGGCGCGGCCCTGGTTGTCGACCTCGACCTTGTCCCGCCCCGGCTTGCCCCGCAGCTCGGTCTCGAACATCTTCTCGATGCCGCTCTTGCCGATGGTGTCGCGCGGCAGGTAGCCCTCGTTCGGGTGCGAGTCGAGGTCGTCCTGGTTGACCTGCGCGATGTACCCGAGGATGTCGGCGGCCTGGAAGGCCTGCGGATACTGCCGCTCGGCGGTGCGCGTGACCGACACCTCGGGGAAGTCGGAGCGGTGCTCGGTCACGTAGATCGCCTGCTCGAGCGTGACGTTCTTCGCCACCGGCACCGGTTCGAACGCCTCGTAGTTGGTGTTGTCGATGAGCTTGTCGACGTCGTCGGCGGTGACCGGCGCGGTCGGAGTGCTGAGGAGGATCGCGAGGTTGGCCTCGAGCGTCTTGCGCTCGGCCGGCGAGAGGTTCTGCCGGTCGACGATCAGCGACGTGACCGGCACGGTCTGGGCGAGCACCTTGCCGTTGCGGTCGTAGATGGTGCCGCGCAGGGCGGGCACGGTCACGAAGCGGTCGCGTTGGCGCTGCGCGGCCACGGCCAGCTTCTCGCCCCCGGTCACCTGGAGGAACCAGAGCCGGGTGAGCATGCCGGCGAAGAGGGCGATCACGAGGACGCCGATGATGGCGAGCCGACGGCCGCTGTTGGCCTCGGTCATGAGTCGCTTCCCCGCCCGATCAAGGCCCACCAGTCTCGCGGACGAGGCGCCGTCGTGGAGGTCGCCGTCGGCGGCCTGGTCGGTGGCCTCGAGATCACCGGATCCGCCAGTTGGCCGGGGCGTCCTCGCGGCGTGCCGCCCGCCTGACCAGCGGGAACACGATGGGTGCGATGACCGCGTCGAGGATGCTGGCGATGATCACGATCCGGAGGCTGTCGAACGAGAGCATCCCCGACTGGCCCACGACCGCGCCGGCGGTGATGAACACCAGCCCCCCGAACAGGCCGCCGATGCCACCGAGGATGGGCGCCAGCCAGGGGGTGGTGCGGACGACGCCGGTCTGGAACACGCCGACGGCATAGCCGGTCACCGCGAACGCGAGGGCGGAGAGCCCGAGCGGCGTGGTGAGGAACAGGTCGACCGCCAGGCCCATGATGAAGCCGAAGATGGCGCCGGAGTCGGGCCCGTCCTCCCAGGCCACCGCGAGCACGGCCACGAGCCCGATGTCGGGCGCGACGCCGTCGATCTGCAGGTGGGTGAAGAGCGTCGTCTGGAGCACGACGCACACGACGACGACGAGTGCGAGTCGGATGCGGCGGATCACGGGACCGGCTCCGGCGGGTACTTGAGCACCTTGACGATCGTGAGCGCGTCGAGGTCGACGATCGGACGGAGCTCGGCGTCACGTGCGATCGCGCCACCGGAATCGACGGTGTGCACGATCGTCCCGATCGCGAGCCCACCTGGGAACGGCTCGCCGAGCGAACCGAGGGTGATCGCGGTGTCGCCCTTCTTCAACACGACCGTGGTGCTCGACGCGTCGATCACCGAGAACCGCAGGAGGTTGCTCCCGCGCTGCCCCTCGGCCGTGCCCGTCGGACCGAGACCGGCGCCCTGCACGAGCTGCGCGCCGGCGCCGAAGTTCGGGTCGTCGATGCGCTCCACGATCGCGTCGTTCGCCGACGCGCGCACGACGCGCCCGACCAGGGCCGACTTCCCTGCCGCGCCCACGACGACCGGCATGTTGATCTTGATGCCCGACGACGTGCCCTTCGAGATGCGGTAGCTGCGCGAGAAGTTCCCCGCGCCCGCGCCGACGACCTCCGCGGTGACCGCGTCGCCATCGGCGACGTCGGGGAGGTCGAGGACCTGTTGCAACGTGGCGAGCTCGGCGAGCGACGCCTTCGCCGCCGCGATCTCGCTCTTCGCCGCGTCGAGCTGCGCCTGCAGCTTCTCGTTCTCGTCCTGGAGCTCGTTGGCGCGGCCGAGACCGTCGATCCAGTCGGTGGCGGGGTTGATCACGCTGTCGGCGGCGTCCTGCAGGGGCGACACGACGTCCTGCGCTGCGGTGCGGGCCGAGTTGATGATCCCCGAGCCCGCGTTCGTCGAGGGAGACGAGCGCCAGCGACGTGATGACGAGGAGGACGAGCGTCAACCGGCGGCGCCGGTCGTGCCGAGAGATGTCCACGGTGCTCGCGCGCCCCTGCGGGGGCGGTCAGTCCTGGGGCGAGGAGCTCAGGACCTGCTGCAGCACGTCGAAGTTCTCGAGGCACTGACCCGAACCGAGGACCACCGAGTACAGCGGGTGCTTCGCCCGGTGCACCGGCATGCCGGTCTCCGCCTGGATCGCGTTCTCGAGCCCGATGAGCTGCGACCCGCCGCCGGTGATCACGATGCCCTTCTCCATGATGTCGGCCGCGAGCTCCGGAGGCGTCTGGTCGAGCGTGACCTTCACCGAGTCGACGATCGACGCGGTGGGTTCCTCGACTGCTTCCCGGATCTCGACGGTGGAGAGGACGATCGTCTTGGGCAGACCGGTGACGAGGTCGCGTCCACGCACTTCGGCGTAGAGCTCCTCTTCCAACGGCCACGCGCTCGCGAGCTGCACCTTCACCTCTTCTGCGGTGCGTTCGCCGAGCGCGAGCGAGTACTCACGCTTCACGAAGTTGATGATCGCCTCGTCGAACTCGTCGCCCCCGACGCGGCTCGACTCGCTGACCACGATGCCGCCGAGCGAGATCACCGCGACCTCGGTGGTGCCGCCACCGATGTCGACGATCATGTTCCCGGCGGGCTCGTGCACGGGCAGGCCCGAGCCGATCGCCGCGGCCATGGGCTCCTCGATCACGAGCACCGGCTTGCGGGCACCCGCGAACTCGGCGGCCTCCTGCACCGCGCGGCGCTCGACGCCGGTGATGCCGGAGGGGATGCAGATGACCATGCGCGGCTTCGCCCACTTGCGCTGGTGCACCCGCTGGATGAAGTAGCGGAGCATCTTCTCGCAGATGTCGAAGTCGGCGATCACGCCGTCCTTGAGCGGACGGACGGCCTCGATGTGGCCGGGCGTGCGACCCAGCATCCGCTTCGCCTCGGTGCCGACGGCGAGGAGGCGGCCGTCGCGGGTGTTCATCGCCACGATCGAGGGCTCGTCGAGCACGATGCCCTTGCCGCGCACGTAGACGAGCGTGTTCGCCGTGCCGAGGTCGACGGCCATGTCACGTCCGACTACGGAGGAAAACCAGGGCTCAGGCACAGAGAGAAGGCTCCGGGGCGGCTTGGCGGAAACGGCGGCACGTTCGGGCTCGGCTCCGCGACAGGCTAGCGAACCCGTCTGCCGCGCGCGAGGGCCGCGGCGAAACCCGGCCCCCGTCCGAGGTGGCGACGACCTCTAGGAGGCGAGTCCCGGGAAGAACAGTGCGATCTCGCGCTCGGCCGACTCGGGTCCGTCGGAGCCGTGAACGAGGTTCTCGCCCGTCTCCAGTGCGAGATCCCCGCGGATGGTGCCGGGAGCGGCCTGACGGGGGTTGGTCACGCCCATCATGGTGCGCACGACCTGCCAGGTGTCGGGACCACCCTCGATCACCATCGCCACCAGCGGGCTGCGGGTGATGAAGGCGACGAGGTCGCCGAAGAACGGGCGTTCGCGGTGCTCCTCGTAGTGGCGACCGGCGAGGTCGGCGTCGATGGTGCGCAGCTCGAGCGCCACGATCGTGAGGCCCTTGCGTTCGAGACGGCCGACGATCTCGCCGACGAGACCACGCTCGACGGCGTCGGGCTTGCAGAGGACGAGGGTGCGGGTGCTGTCGCTCATGGGCGGGTCAAGCTAGCGGACCGTCCGGGAACGCCTTCAGTCCGGTTCGGTTCAGTCCACCAGCACGGCCCGGGCGGGACTCACCACGTAGAGCGAGCCGGTGATGACCACCTGGCCGTCGGCGGGCGTGATCCTGATCGCGTGCGCGACCGCGTCGCGCACGTCGTCGACCACGTCGACGGCTTCGTTGTCGATCCCGAGGTCGTAGGCGGCCTCGGCCACGACGTTCGGATCGAGTCCGCGGGGGCTGTCGGGTCGACAGCAGACGAGTCGTGTCGCATCCGGCGCGCCGAGCGCCTCGAGCATCTCGTGCGGTTCCTTCTCGCGCATCAATCCGACGACGAGCGTGCGCGGCGAGTCGGCGAACTCGTCGGCCAGCGCAGCGCGCAACGCGTGCGCACCCGCGACGTTCTTCACGCCGTCGAGCAGCACGAGCGGCTGGTGACCGACCACTTCGAGCCGACCGGGAGTGCGCACGCTCCCGAACGCGTCGGCGACGATCTCCGGGTCGAGCGCGCGCCCGAGGAACGCCTCCGCAGTCGCGAGCGCGAGCACCGCGTTGTCGGCCTGGTGCGCGCCGTGCAACGCGAGGAACACGTCGTCGTAGGTCGCGTGCGGCGTGTACAGGTCGAGGACGCGGCCACCGATGGCGAGCTGGTTCCTGCGCACGCCGAAGTCGACGTCGCGCTGCGCGACCGACGCGCGGGTTGCGCGCGAGGAAGAAGGGCACGAGAGCGGGATCGGTCTCGCCGAGCACGAGCGCCGAGGTCGGTTCGACGATCCCCGCCTTCTCGGCGGCGATGTCGGCCAGGGTCGGACCGATGTACTCCGCGTGGTCCATGCTCACGTTGGTGACGACGGCGACGTCGGCCTCGACCACGTTGGTGGCGTCGCCCGTGCCGCCGAGACCGACCTCGACCACCGCGACGTCGACGGCGACGTCACCGAACCACCGCAACGCCGCCGCGGTGAGGATCTCGAAGTAGCTCGGCGCGTCGGGCAGCAGGTCCTCGACCGCGGCGACGGCGACGAGCAGCTCCTCGAGGTCGTCGTCGGGGACCGGCTCGCCGTTCCACACGATGCGCTCGTTCACCCGGGCCAGGTGGGGGCTGGTGTAGGCGCCCACCGACAGCCCGGCCGCCTCGAGCAGCGCCGTGGTCATCCGGACCACCGAGGTCTTGCCGTTCGTGCCGGTGACGTGCACCACCGGGTACTCGGTCTCGGGCGAGCCGAGCAGCTCCATGAGCGGGCGCTCCCGCTCCACCGCCAGCAGCCGCTTCCCCACCCCACCCCGCGCGGGGACGCCGACGCCGGTCTCGAGGTTGGTGTGGGCGTCGAGCCAGGCGCGCGCGTCGATCGGGTCGAGGATCACCGGCACCTCACTGGCACATCACTGGCACATCACGCTGGCGCCACCTCGGGATCCGCGAGGGTGACGTCGACCACGAGCTCCGCACCGTCGACGAACTCGATCTCGCCCACGACCCGACCACCGTTGCGCACGTCGTCGAGCGCGGGCTCGAGCGCGCGCCGCAGCTCCGGCGTGCGCGTGCACGACCGCGTGCGGTGACGTCGGTGCGCATCGAACGCTTCGCCTCGCTCTTGGCCTTGCGGATCGCGCCGAGCACCGCGGCGGCGGCGGGATACACGGCGACGTCGTCGGACGCGAACGACGCGAGGTCGTCGGCGGTCGGCCACGACGCGCGGTGGATCGAACCCTCGCGCCACCACGACCACACCTCTTCGGTGACGAAGGGCATGTGGGGCGCGAACAGCCGCAGGAGCGTGTCGAGCGCACTCGCCAGCGCGACGCGCGCCGACTCCGAGCCGTCGTAGGCGCGTCCCTTCACCAGCTCGAGGTAGTCGTCGCAGAAGCCCCAGAAGAACCGCTCGGTCGCGTCGAGCGCGCGTGCGTAGTCGTAGGTCGTCGAACGACGTCGTCGCGTGGGCGACCAGCTCGTGGAGGCTCGCCAGCATCGAGCGGTCGAGCGGCTCGGTGACCGCGTCGGACGCACCGAGCAGGCGCGGGCACCGTCGGATCGTCGGCGCCGATCACACCGAGGGCGAACTTCGACGCGTTGAGGATCTTGATCGCGAGGCGGCGACCGACCTTCATCTGGCCCTCGTCGACCGCGGTGTCGACGCCGGGACGGCCGCTCGCCGCCCAGTAGCGCATGGCGTCGGCGCCGAACTGGCGGATCGGCTCCATCGGCGTGACGACGTTGCCCTTGCTCTTCGACATCTTCTTGCGGTCGGGGTCGAGCACCCATCCCGAGATGGCGGCGTCGGTCCACGGCAGCGCGTCGAACTCGAAGTGCGACCGCACGATGGTGGAGAACAGCCAGGTGCGGATGATCTCGAACGCCTGCGGGCCGCAGGTCCATCGGGAACACCCGGGCGAAGAGATCGGGGTCGTCCTCCCACCCGGCGGCGATCTCGGGGGTGAGCGACGACGTGGCCCACGTGTCCATCACGTCGGGATCGGCGACGAAGCCGCCCGCCTTGCCCCGCTGGTCCTCGCCGTAGCCGTCGGGGACGTCGCTGGTGGGGTCGACGGGCAGGCGCGCCTCGTCGGGCACCAGCGGGTGGTCGTAGTCGACCTCGCCGTCGGCATCGAGCGGGTACCAGAGCGGGAACGGCACGCCGAAGTAGCGCTGGCGGCTGATCAGCCAGTCGGAGTTGAGACCCTCGACCCAGCTGCTCGTAGCGGCTGCGCATGTGCGCGGGATGCCACTGCAGCTCGCGGCCACGTTCGAGGAACGCGGCGCGCAGCTCCGGGTCGCGCCCACCGTTGCGGATGTACCACTGGCGGGACGACACGATCTCGAGCGGCCGGTCGCCGCGCTCGTAGAACTTCACCGGGTGCGTGATCGGCTTCGCGTGCGCCGACGAGGTCGCCGTGCTCGTCGAGCAGCTCGACGATGCGCGCCTGCGCCTGCTTCGCGGTCTTGCCCGCGAGCTCGGCGTACCGGGCCTCGGCCTCGGGTGCGACGTCACCCCACTCGGGCGGCTGCGGCAGGAGCCGGCCGTCGCGTCCCATCACCGTGCGCGTCGGCAGCTGCAGCTCGCGCCACCACACGACGTCGGTGGTGTCGCCGAAGGTGCAGATCATGGCGATGCCCGACCCCTTCTCGGGATCGGCCAGCCGGTGCGCGAGCACGGGCACGCGCACGCCGAACAGCGGTGTGCGTGACCTCGGTGCCGAAGCGCGGCGCGTAGCGCTCGTCGTCGGGGTGCGCCACCAGCGCCACGCACGCAGGGATCAGCTCGGGCCGCGTGGTCTCGATCACGATGTCGTCGTCACCGTCGGTGCCGCGCGAAGCGCACCGCGTGGTAGGCGCCCGGCAGCTCGCGGTCTTCGAGCTCGGCCTGCGACACCGCCATGCGGAAGTCGACGTCCCAGAGCGTCGGCGCCTCCGACTGGTACGCCTCGCCGCGCGCCAGCATGCGCAGGAACGCACGCTGCGACGCACGGCGGGCGCGCTCGCCGATGGTGGTGTAGGTCATCGACCAGTCGACCGACAGGCCGAGCGTGCGCCACAGCTCTTCGAACTTCTGCTCGTCCTCGACCACCAGGCGGTCGCACAGCTCGACGAAGTTCTGCCGGCTGATCGGGATCTCCTGCTTGCCCGGCTTCTCCGGCGGCGCGAAGGCGGCGTCGTAGGGCAGCGACGGATCGCAGCGGACGCCGAAGTAGTTCTGCACCCGCCGCTCGGTGGGCACGCCGTTGTCGTCCCACCCCATCGGGTAGAAGACCTCGCGGCCGCGCATGCGCTGGAAGCGGGCGACGGCGTCGGTGTGCGTGTACGAGAACACGTGCCCGACGTGCAGCGAACCGCTCACGGTGGGCGGCGGGGTGTCGATCGCGTACACGTCGGCGCGCGTCTTCGACCGGTCGAACGTGTAGGTGCCCTCGGCGTCCCAGCGGGACGCCCACTTCTCCTCGAGCCCGTCGAGGCTCGGCTTCTCCGGCGCTGCCATCGTCTGGAGTCTAGGAAGCGACCGCGGCGGGCTCGACGAGTCGACGCTCCTGCTCGGCCCGGATCATCACGCGCAGCGAGATCCACAACAGCAGGTTGAACACCAGCCCGAACACGCCCGCGAGCTGCTGCTGCGCGAACTCGAACACCTGCGTCACGAAGATCTGCACGAGGATGCCGCGCTCGAACCAGTGGTACGCCTCGAGGCGGTGGTGCCGGAGCCGCATCACGCCGAGGATGATCAGCGCGCCCGACACGCCGCTCGACACGACGATCGCCCACTCCTCGAACCCGCGGATGCCCCGGTGGTCGGCCGAGAGCACCACGGCGACGACCAGCTGCGCCGACCCGATCACCACGAACCATGCGGTGACCGCGCAGGCGAACCAGCGGCGGGCGGCGAGTCCGAGGTACCAGTCGCGGATGGCACACGCCCGCGCGCTCGAAGCGGTTCGGGCGTGCGGTCGGGAGCCCGGTCTGGTCGGCGAGCAGCGAGCGCACGTGCGTCGCGCGACCGCGTCGTCGGCGCCGGTCTGGTCGAGCAGCGCCATCGCCGACACGGCGGCGCGGTTCGCTCAGCTCGCCGATCGCCGCCGACTTCAGCGCCTCGAGGCCGTTGAGCACCGCCTCGTCGGCGGAGTAGTCGCGCCGCTGGATGCCCCGGAAGACAGGTACATCGCGATGAACACGATGTAGATGAGCGCGATGGTCGGCTTGAAGAAGTAGTTGACGTCGCGGGTGATGAACTTCCCGAGCTCGTCGATGAACCAGCCGAAGCCGCACCCGCCGATGAACGCGATGAACGTGCGGTTGTTCGGCGCGAGGAACGAGATCGAGAAGATGACCGCGATGGCCATCATCAACGCACCCCAGATCGCGTGCGAGATGTGGAGCGTGCCGTTGCCCAGCTGCGGGTAGCCGGTGATGATCAGGAAGACGCGGTTGCCGATGACCGACCCGACCGCGCAGACGAGGAAGAGATCGAGCCGTCGCCCCGAGTCGGCGCTCCGCAGTGCGAACCGCGGGATGCGCGTGCTCACAGGTTGTCGCGCACCCGCACGCTCACGCGCTGCGGCGCTCGCCCTCGTCGGTGGTGATGAGCGTCGGGTGCACCCGGTCCATCACGACCGCCCGGTCGACGACGCACCGGCTGATGTCGTCGCGGCTCGGCAGGTCGTACATGACCTCGAGCAGCACGCCCTCGAGGATGGCGCGCAGGCCGCGGGCGCCGGTGCCGCGCTTGAGCGCTTCGTCGCCGACCGCGTCGAGCGCGTCGTCGGTGAACACCAGCTCGACGTCGTCGAAGTGGAAGAACTTCTGGTACTGCTTCAGCAGCGCGTTCTTCGGCTCGACCAGGATGCGGATGAGCGCCTCCTTGTCGAGGTTGTTCACCGCGCTGATCACGGGCAGCCGACCGACGAACTCGGGGATGAGCCCGAACTTCAGGAGGTCCTCGGGCAGCACGGCCCGGAGGATCTCGCCGACTTCCTTCTCGTCCTTGCGGCGCACGTCGGCGCCGAAGCCGACGCCCTGGTTGCCGGTGCGGTTCTCGATGATCTTCTCGACCCCGGCGAACGCACCACCGCAGATGAACAGGATGTTCGTGGTGTCGATCTGGATGAACTCCTGGTGCGGGTGCTTGCGCCCGCCCTGCGGCGGCACCGACGCGGTGGTGCCCTCCAGGATCTTGAGCAGCGCCTGCTGCACGCCCTCACCCGACACGTCACGGGTGATCGACGGGTTCTCGGCCTTGCGGGCGATCTTGTCGATCTCGTCGATGTAGATGATGCCGGTCTCGGCCTTCTTGACGTCGTAGTCGGCGGCCTGGATCAGCTTGAGGAGGATGTTCTCGACGTCTTCGCCGACGTAGCCGGCTTCGGTGAGCGCGGTGGCGTCGGCGATCGCGAACGGCACCTTCAGCAGCCGGGCGAGCGTCTGCGCGAGCAGCGTCTTGCCGCAGCCGGTGGGGCCGATCAGCAGGATGTTCGACTTCTGCAGCTCGACGTCGGGGTCGCCGTAGGCGCCGGCCTGCACCCGCTTGTAGTGGTTGTAGACCGCGACCGACAGGATCTTCTTGGCGTTGCTCCTGCCCGATGACGTAGTCGTTCAGGTACTCGTAGATCTCACGAGGCTTGGGAAGCTCGTCGAACTTGACCTCGGAGCTCTGCGACAGCTCCTCTTCGATGATCTCGTTGCAGAGATCGATGCACTCGTCGCAGATGTAGACGCCGGGACCGGCGATGAGCTTCTTGACCTGCTTCTGGCTCTTCCCGCAGAACGAGCACTTCAGCAGATCGCCACCGTCACCGAACTTGGCCACGATTCCCCCTCTGCTCCGAGACTCGTCCGTCGACCGACGTTTGCTACTTCAGGACCGGCGTCGAGTCAGCTCACGCCCGCCGGCACGCCGACAGCGGCGAGCTCGCGGTTCGTGATCACTTCGTCGACGATCCCGTATTCCTTGGCCTCCGCCGCGCCCAGGATGAAGTCGCGGTCGGTGTCCTTGGCCACCTTGTCGACCTCCTGCCCGGTGTGGTGGGCGAGGATCTCGTCGAGCGACTCGCGCATGCGCACGATCTCCTTGGCCTGGATCTCGATGTCGACCGCCTGGCCGGACGCGCCACCGTGCGGCTGGTGGATCAGCACGCGGGAGTGCGGGAGGATGTAGCGCTTGCCGGGCGTCCCCGAAGCGAGGATCACGGCGGCGGCCGACGCCGCCTGGCCGAGGCAGATGGTGGAGACGTCGGGCTTGATGAACTGCATCGTGTCGTAGATCGCGAACAGACCCGTGATCTCGCCACCGGGCGAGTTGATGTAGATCGAGATGTCCTTGTCGGGCTGCTCGCTCTCGAGGTGCAGCAGCTGCGCGATCACGATGTTGGCGACGACGTCGTCGATCGGGGTGCCGAGGAAGATGATGCGGTCCTGGAGCAGCCGGGAGAAGATGTCGTTGCGGTCGGGACCGCGCGGCGTGTCCTGGGTGACGTTCGGGACGTAGACGTTCTGGAAGTTGCTCACGACGCTGGCTCCTCTTCCGGTGCTTCCGGCTCTGCCGATGCTTCGGCGGATGTGACTGCTTCGTCGGGTTCGTGGCGGTACGGGGCCGTCGCTCGGTTCCTCGGGATCCGCGGTCCTCGGGTTCCGTTCCGTCCGGCGCCTCGGGCTGCGGGAGCGACAGATCGACGGTGTTGCCGTCGGCGTCGACCACCTCCGCGTGGTCCATCAGGAACGCGAGCGCCTTGCCTCGTGCGATGTCCGAGCGTACCGCCTCGATCACGCCCCGCTTCGTTCGAGATCCTTGCGGACCTTCGCGGGCTTCTCGTCCATCTGCTGCGGCGATGCGCTCGACCTCGGCGTCGAGCTCGTCGTCGGTCGCCGCGATCTCCTCCTGGGTGATCACGGCACGCAGCGCGAGGTCGGCGCGCACGGCTTCGGTGGCGCCCGACGCGCACGTTGTCGACGAACTCCTGCTGGTCCTGGCCGGTGGCGGCGAGGTACTGCGGGATCGTCATGCGCAGACCCTGCTCCTCGAGCCGGTGCGCGAGGTCGTGCAGGCGCCGCTCCATCTCGCCGTTGACGAGCGTGTCGGGCACCTCGTCGGGCACGAGCGACGCGGCCGCCTCGAAGATCTTCTCGCGCATGGCCATCGAGGCCTGCACGCGGGCGTACATGTCGAGACGGGTGCGGACGTCGTCCTGCAGCGCCTCGACGGTGTCGAACTCGCTGACCTCGCTCACCCACTCGTCGGTGAGCTCCGGCAGCACCTTCTTCTTGGCGTCCTTCACCAGCACCTGGAACGAGACCTCGTCGCCCGCCTGCTCGCCGAAGCGCTCGGGCAAGCGTGTCGTCGAACTTCAGGATGTCGCCGGGGCGCTTGCCGTGCAGCTCCTCGTCGAGCTTCGGGACCACGATCCCCGACCCCACCTCGTAGAGGTAGTCGGTGGCGGTGAGTCCCTCGACCGACTCGTCGTCGACGAAGCCCTTGATGTCGATCTCGGCGAAGTCGCCGTCGGTGAGCGGCGCCTCGCTGTCGGCGAGGTCGGCGAAGCGGTCGCGCAGCTGGTCGATCTGCTGCGTCGACGTCCTCGTCGCTGACGTCGGGCTTCTCGATCTCGATGCGCAGGTTGTCGTGGCCCTCGACGGTGACGACGGGGCGCACCTCGACGACGGCGTCGAACTCGACGTCGCCCTCTTCCTCGCCGGCGGTGATGTCGATCTCCGGCGCCGCGATCACGTCGACGTCTTCGGCGACGACGGCCTCGGCGTAGTACTCGGGGAGCGAGTCGCGCAGCGCCTGGTCACGCGCCATCTCGGTGCCGAGACGGGCTTCGAGCAGGCGGCGGGGCGCCTTGCCGGGACGGAAGCCCGGCATCTTCACTTCCTTCGCCAGCTTGCGGAACGCGGCGTCGATCGCCCGCTCGAAGTCTTCCGCCGGGATGGCGACGTGGAGGCGGACCTTGTTGTCGTCGAGCGGTTCGACAGAGGTGGTGAGAGACATGGGGCTGCGCAGTCTATTGGCTGGCCTGCCCGATTCGGACACCCCGACCGACGCCCCGGCGCGGTCTCCGGCCTGGTCTCCGACGACGCTCAGATCCCGAGCTTGCGGAAGTCCCAGCTCGCGACCTTGGTGGGCGTGACCTTCAGCCATGCGTGACGGCCGTCGTGGAACATGCCGTCGCCCGCGCCGCCCTGGTACTTGGCGTGGAACAGCCGCTCGGGTTCGGCGAGCGCGTCGACCGCCTCGCCCGTGCGCGGCACCTCGCCGATGGGCTCGACGCGCCCGTGGACCTCCACGCCGCGCAGCTCGTTGTACTCCTCGCCCGCCTCCACGAGGATCGCCACACGCGGGTCGCGCTCGAGGTCGGTCCAGCGCTGGCTGCGCGTGATGGAGTAGAGCCAGACGCACTCGCCGTCCCACACGAACCACAGCGCGGTGACGTGCGGGCCGTCGTGGCTGACCGTGGCGACGGTGCACGTGCGCTCGCTGCCGAGGTACGCGTCGAGCTCCTCGGGCGTCATGGCGATCTTGCGTCCGCGTCGTTGCTCCTGCATGCGCGAACGGTACACGGCTGCGCCGCGCCGTTCCCCGGACGCAACCACCCCGGAGGCGGCGTCAGCATCGACGACCCACGTTTCGGCACGTGGTCTCGTTGGCACCCTGAACCCATGACGTTCCACGAGCCGAACTCCGAGGTCCGCGACACCGAGGCGGAAGGCGGGGAGTTCGTCGACGACGGACCCCAGTCGGCCTCCGAGGACGACGACGCGGGGGACGACCCCACGGCGCGCCCGTCGGGTCAGCCCCCACTCGAACAGGGCTGACGCCGGCACCGCATCCGTCGACGGGCGGCCACCAGTGGGCGATCGCGAGCGGGTGATCGCCTACGCTCGCCGTGCTGTACCGAGGGAACAGTTCCGGGGAGTGGCGCAGTGGTAGCGCACCTGCTTTGGGAGCAGGAGGTCGGGGGTTCAAGTCCCCTCTCCCCGACGCCGCCAGCGTTCTCGGTGGTGCACGACACGCGGGCGTAGCTCAATGGCAGAGCCTCAGACTTCCAATCTGATGACGCGGGTTCGATTCCCGTCGCCCGCTCTCATGGAATACCTCGGACGTCGCACGGGTTCGGGGCGCAAATGACCGCTGACATCACACCGGTGCCGTTCCCCTCCCCGGACGACGAGCTGCGCGTCCGGCCCGACGCGGCCGAGGTGGCGCTGACCGCGGCCGGCATCGTCGGCGCGGCGACGCCGCCCGGCGGGCTGACCCACGTGCAGCGCGCCGTCCTCGAACGCGCACGTCGCGTCGATGACCGAGCACCCGCTCGACGTCGAGAGCGTCGTGCCGATCGGGCCGGAGGAGTTCGCCGAGGGCATGCGGTTCCGCAACGCTGCGTTCCGCACCCGCATGGTGCAGATCATGCTGCTCGCCGAGATGCTGCTCGTGCCGATCCCACGCGAGGTGTCGGAGCGGGTGGAGCTCTACGCCGCGTGGCTCGGCGTCGGTGACGACATGATCCGTGTCGTGCGACGCATCGCGAACGGCTCGCTCGGCCTCGCGCTCATCGACTTCGAGCGCAGCGGCTACTTCGAGGAGATGCTGGCCGCGCCGCCCGAGCACCTGCACACCTCGCGCGCGCTGGAGGACGCGTGGGAGTCGCGGTGCGACGACGACGTGCTCCACGGCAAGTGGGCCTCGCTCGAGCACTGCCCCGACGGCTCGCTCGGCCAGGGCGTGTGGCGGTTCTACCGCGCCCGCGGCTTCACGTTCCCCGGTCGTCCCGAGAGCGCGCCGCCGAACCTCGCGCAGCACGACTGGGTGCACGTGCTCGCCGACTACGGCTCCACCGTCGAGTCGGAGATCGAGGTGTTCGGGCTGATCTCGCGGGCCAACGACGACCCGTCCGCGTTCTCGTTGCTCGCCATGGTGCTCGGCCTGTTCGAGACCGGCTACCTCTACGGCGCCGTCAACGGCTTCTTCGAGTACGACCGCGGCCACCTCTCTCGCGACGCCGACCGCATGGCCGTCCGCCTCGCCGACGCGACCTACCGCGGCGCGATGCTCGCGACCCACCTCAACGACACCGGCCGGCACGACGCCACCGACCTGCTCGCGACCGACTGGTTCCAGCACGCCGACCGTCCGCTCGACGAGGTGCGCGCCGACTTCGGGCTCCTGCCGCGCTCGGAGGCCGCGATCGCGGCCGGTTCGACGACGGCGTGGGAGCACGGCGGCATCTCGCCGTTCCAGTACGCGCACGGTCGTGACGTCGCGCACGCCGAAGAGCGCGAGTACGACTCGTACGGCGCCGAACCCGCCTGAGAACCTGCGACAATGCTGCGCAGGCGCCCGTAGCTCAGCGGATCAGAGCAAATCGCTTCTAACGATTAGGTCGAAGGTTCGAATCCTTCCGGGCGCACCCATCTCGCCAGCCGCGTGGTCGCGACGTCGTCGGTAACCTCGCCGCATGCGTCGCACGCAGTTCACCGACGAGCACGATCTGTTCCGCGAGAGCTTCCACACGTTCGTGGAGCGCGAGATCGCGCCGCACGACCAGGAGTGGAACGACGCCGGCCTCGTGTCCCGCGAGCTCTTCGCCAAGGCGGGCGCCGCGGGGTTCATCGGAATGGCGGTGCCCGAGGAGTTCGGCGGCAGCGGCGTCGACGACTTCCGCTACAGCCAGGTGATCGCCGAGGAGCTGCAGTACGCCGGCGTCGCCGCCGCCGGGCTCGGGCTCACGCTCCACACCGACATCTGCCTCCCCTACTTCCTCTCGCTCGCCACCGACGAGCAGCGCGCGCGCTGGCTCCCCGGGATCGCGTCGGGCGAGCTCATCACCGCCATCGCCATGACCGAGCCCGGCATCGGCTCCGACCTCGCGTCGATGAGCACGTCGGCGATCCGCGACGGCGACCACTTCGTGGTCAACGGGGCCAAGACGTTCATCACCAACGGCATCAACGCCGACCTCGTGATCACCGCGGTGAAGACCGATCCCACGCAGAAGCACGCGGGCATGAGCCTCCTGGTGATCGAGCGGGGCATGGAGGGCTTCGAGCGCGGCCGCAACCTCGACAAGGTCGGACTGCACGCGCAGGACACCGCCGAGCTGTTCTTCACCGACGTGCAGGTGCCGGTCGGCAACCTGCTCGGGGTGGAGGGCAAGGGCTTCGCGCACCTCGTCGACAACCTCCCGCAGGAGCGCCTCTCGATCGCGGTGAGCGGCGTCGCTGCCGCCGAGGCTGCGTTCCGTTGGACCCTCGACTACGTGAAGCAGCGCACCGCGTTCGGCTCGCCGGTCGCGTCGTTCCAGAACACGCAGTTCGAGCTGGCGGAGATGCGCACCGAGATCGACGTCACCCAGGTGTTCGTCGACCGCTGCGTCGACGCCCTCAACGCCGGTGAGCTCACGGTGGAGGAAGCGGCCGAGGCGAAGTGGTGGTGCACCGAGCTGCAGAAGCGCACCGTCGACCGGTGCCTGCAGCTGCACGGCGGCTACGGCTACATGCTCGAGTACCCGATCGCACGCGCCTACCTCGACGCCCGCGTCACGACGATCTACGGGGGGACGACCGAGATCATGAAGGGGATCATCGGGCGCAAGCTCACGCGGGGTTGACCGTGGCCGACCACCAGGGCGACACCACGCAACTGCTCACCGACTGGTGCCGCGAGCACCTCGGCGCCTCCGTCACCGACATCCGCCAGCAGGCGCGCTGGCGCCCCGTGTGGTTCGTCGACGTCGAGCGCGACGGCGACACGACGACGCTGATGGTGCGCGGCGATCGCACCGACGCCGCTCCGCTCTTCCCGCTCGAGCACGAGATGCGCTTCCAGGAGCTGCTCGAGGCCGACGGCATCCCGGTGGCGCACGTCTACGGCTGGGTCGACGATCCGCGTGCGTTCGTGATCGACGTCGTGCCGGGCGAGAACAACTTCGACGCCTCCACCGACGCCGAGCGCATCGCGGTGATGGACGAGTACATGGGCATCCTCGCCCGCATCCATGCGCTCGACCCCGAGCCGTACGCGCATGCCGGCATCACGCGTGCCGCCACGCCCGCAGGCTCGGGGCGGGTCGGGCTCGACGTCTACGTCGCCGGCTACCGCGCCACCAAGGCGCGACCCGATCCGTTCCTCGAGTTCTGCCTCGGATGGATCGACCGCAACCCGGTCGACACGCGCGGCCGTGAGGCGCCCGTCGTGTGGGACTCGGGGCAGTTCCACCAGCAGGACGGCCGGGTGACCGCCGTCCTCGACCTCGAGCTCGGCCACCTCGGCGATCCGATGATGGACCTCGCCGCGTTCCGCATGCGCGACACGGTGCTGGGGTTCGGCGACATGAACGTGCTCTACGACCAGTACGCGAAGCACTCCGGCGCGCCGGTCGACCTCGACGCGATCATGCACCACCACTTCACGTTCGCGTTGACGAACCAGATGGTCTTCCACGCCGCGCTCGCGCGAACCACCGGCGGCGTCCGACTACATGACCAACATGCAGTGGGCGAGCGAGACCAACCTGTTCGCGCTCGAAGGGCTCGCCGAGATCATGGGCGTCGAGGCGCTCGACACCGTCGAGATGCCCGAGCCGCGCGACTCGCCGGTCGCGAACGCGCACGAGCACCTCGTGCGCTCGCTGCGCAGCCTCGACCTCGCCGACGAGTACGAGCGCCACCAGCTGCGGATCGCGTTCCGGCTCGCGCGTCACCTCCAGCGCTTCGACGAGATCGGCGACGCGTGCACGGAGGCCGATCTCGACGACCTGCGCGAGCTGCTCGGGTCGGCGGCCGGCCACCTGGCAGGAGGGCGACGCCGCGCTCGAGGAGTTCGTCCTGGCCGACGGCGGCGCGCACGACGAAGAGCTCCTGCAGCTCTTCCACCGCCGCTACCTCCGGTACAAGATGCTCTGCGGTCCGGCGGGTTCGGCCATGGCCCGGCACGAGCCGATCCAGAAGTTCCGGACCTGAACGACATCGTCCGACGGCGCCCGACCTTCTTGACCACTTCTCACGTGGTCCACACCGGGGCTTCACACTGCGGGCGGAGAGTGGGGGTGCACAACGGAACCCCCCACCGAATCGAGGTCCCCATGACCGCTCTCCAGCGAACCCCCCGCCGAGCCCGCCACTTCCGCCGAGCCCGCCACTTCCGCCGAGCCCGCCCGCTTCCGCCGCTTCCGCCTGATCCGCGGCGGGGCTCGCGGGCACGACCAGGTCGTGCCCGAGCTCCCACCGAAGCTGGTGCTCCTCTCCCCCGCTTCCGCCCGCTGGCTCCCGACGCTCGGCGACGCGCTCGGCCCGTCGTACCGCGTCGTGACCGAGACCGCCGAGACCCCGGCGGCGATCATCGTGGACAGCCGCGACGACGAGCTGCTCCGCCTGATCCAGGACCAACGCAGCGCGACCCGTGTGATCGTCGTCCACACCGGACACCCGTCGGAGCAGCCGATGGCAGCGTCGGAGCTGCTCGACCTCGGCGCCGACACCTACCTCGCGCCGGTGTCGCTCCCTGCGCTCGCCGCCCACGTGAAGGCGTTGACCAGGTCGTGGGACGCCTTCCCACCCCGTCCCGTGCCGCAGACGGTCCACGCGGAGAGTCAGAGCGCGTAGACCTCGAGGTCGGTGGCCTTGACCGCCGCCCACACGTCGACGCCGTCGTGCAGCCCCAGGTCATCGACCGCCCCCACGGTGACCTCGGCCACGATCGGCACGACGCCGTCGACATGGATGCGGATCCGGTCGCCGAGGAGATCCACGCCCCGCACGCGGCCGCTCCAGACGTTGCGGGGACTTCCCTCGGGCTGAGCCCGGTGCAGGCTCACCGAGCTCGGCTGGATCGCGACGTACACGTCGCCCGCGACCGGGTCCGCGGTGACGACGGTGCCACCACCGTCGAGCGCCACCTCGTTGCCCCGTCCGACCCCGCGGAGCAGGTTCACTCCCACGAGGTCGGCGATGTAGCGGGACCGCGGTTGGTCGGTGACCTCCCGCACCGAGCCCACCTGCGCGACCCGTCCCTCTTCCAGCACCACGATGCGATCGGCGAGCGCGACCGCGTCGAGCAGCTCGTGGGTCACGAGCAGACGGGCGGCACCGACGCTCGAGAGCTGCGACCGCAGTGAGCGCCGGAGCTCGGTGCGCGTCCCGACGTCGAGCGCGGCGAGCGGCTCGTCGAGGAGCACGAGCCGCGGCTCGGTGACCAGCGCACGCGCGAGCGCGACCCGTTGCTGCTGCCCGCCCGACAGTGCGCCCGGCTTGGCCGGCCCACGGTCGGCGAGCCCGACCCGGTCGAGCCAGTCGGCGGCCTGCCGACGCGCATCGGCGCGTCCCATGCCGCGACTGCGCAGACCGAAGGCGACGTTCTCGAGCACGGTCAGGTGCGGGAAGAGCAGGTAGTCCTGGAACACGACGCCCACGCTTCGCCGCTCGGGAACCACGAACGTGTCCGACCGCGGGTTCGTCCATGACCTCGTCGTCGATGCGGATCACGCCGTCGTCGAGGGCCAGCAGGCCCGCAACCGCGCGCAGCAGCGTCGACTTGCCGGCGCCGTTCGGGCCCAGCACCGCCACCGTCTCGCCGTCGGCCGCGTCGAACGCGACGTCGAGGTCGAAGCGTCCGACGTGCACGCGCGCGTCGACGCTGCAGCGTCACGCCGACTCCCCGTCCCGCATTCCCCCGAACCAGTGGTCGCGCAACGAGACGAGGATCACGATCGACACCGCGAGCAGCACGAGGCTCAACGCGATGGCGACGTCGCGGTTCGCCTCCAGGAGCAGGTAGACCGCGAGGGGCGTCGTCTGGGTGCGGCCCTGGATGTTGCCGGCGAACGTGATCGTGGCGCCGAACTCACCGAGGGCGCGGGCCCACGCCAGCGCGGCGCCCGGCGATGAGCGCGGGCGCGACCATCGGCAGGGTGACGCGACGGAACACGGTCCAACGTCCGGCGCCGAGGCTGGCGGCGGCGTCCTCGTACCGACGGTCCATCGACCGGAACCCGGCCTCCGACGGTGATCACGAGGAACGGCATGGCGACGAACGTCTCGGCCAGCACCACGCCCCACTTCGAGAACGTGAACTGGAAGTCGAAGAGGTCGTAGATCAGGCCACCGACGAGCCCGTCGGTGCGCCGGAACGCGTACAGCAGCGCGACGCCACCGACCACCGGCGGCAGCACCATCGGCAGGATCACCAGCGCCCGCACGAGCGCGCGTCCGGGGAAGTGCGAGCGCGCGAGCACGTACGCGAGCGGCACGCCGAAGAGCAGCGAGAAGAACGTCGACCAGAGCGAGCACTCGATCGACAGTCGGATCGCGTCGCGTGCGGCCGGCTCCTGGAGGTCGTCCCAGAGGTTGCCCCACGGAACCTGCCGCAGGAGCCCGACGAGCGGGAGGACGAAGAACGCGACCGCGACGAGGGCGAGGAGGACCGCGACGAGCGGAACGCCTCGCCCCCGACGCCTCACTCGGCGGGAGGCGGCGGCAGGAACCCGAAGCTCTGGAGGGTCTTCTGCCCCGCGGCGGACGCCACGTACGTCGATCCACGCGTCGGCGAGATCGGCGTTGCTGGACGCGGCGATCGGCGCGATCGGGTAGATCGCGAACGCGTTCTGCCACGCCGGGATCGGCACCACCGCGACCGACGTGCCGGACGCCTTGGCGTCGGTGACGTAGACGATGGCGGCGTCGGCGTCACCGGTGGTCACGGCGGCGAGCGTGCTCTTCACGTCGGCGCCACGCGTGATGTGGTCGGCCGGGATGGTCACCCCCGCCTGGGTGAGGATCTGATCGGCGTACGTGCCGCACGGCTGCGGCGGCGCGCACAGCGACACGATGCTCAGCTTGGCGAGGTCGGCGAGCGACTTCACGCCCTGCGGGTTGCCCGGCTTCGTCACGATCGTGAGCAGGTTGGTGGCGAACGCCGTCGGCTCCGCCGTCACCTGACCACCGTTGACGACCTTCTGCATGTTGGCGCCGTCGGCCGAGGCGAACACGTCGGCCGGCGCGCCGCCCTGGATCTGCGTGACCAGCGTGCCCGAGCCGCCGAAGTTGAGCGTGACGGTCGTGCCCGGGTTGGCCTTCTGGAAGTCGGCGCCCATCTTCGTGAACGCACCGGTGAGCGACGCCGCCGCCGACACCGTGATCGTGCCCGTGACCTTCTTCGCCTTGGCCGCCTGCCGCGGTGCCGGTCGCGCCGACCAGACCGAGGCCCGCGATCACCATCGCGACGAGCCAGAACCTGAAACCTCTGCTCCTCACCGTTGCTCCCGTGTCATTCCGGTCGCGGGACTTCCACGACCACGTTCGTCGACTTCACGACCGCGACCGCGAGGTCGCCGGGCTCGATCCCGAGCTCGTCGGCGGCCTCGCGCGTCATCAGCGACGTGACCTTGTGCGGCCCGGCCTGGAGGTGGACCACGGCGACCAGCCCGTCCTTCTGCACCTGGGTGACGATCCCGGGGAACCGGTTGCGGGCCGACTCGAGGACGGGCGACTCGTCACCCGGCGGCGCGCTCTGGGTCAGGAGGTGGGCCAGGTCGGCGCCCTCGATGACCCGCTCGCCGCCCTCGCGGCGGGCCGGGAGGCGACCGCTGTCGGCCCAGCGGCGCACGGTGTCGGGGCTCACGCCCAGCAACTCGGCGGCGCGACCGACGCGGTAAGTCGTCATCACGCGGGAGCATATCGGCCGTCCTGCTCGCGCCTGCAAGCTCAAGAGCGGTTTCTGCCTCGCATCCGCCACGTAGAAGCGCGATCTGCATCGCGTACGCTGGCCGGCGATGGGAGGAGACGAGCTGCCCGGGCTGCGGCCGATCGGCACTGTCAGGACCGATCCCGACGCCGACGTCGTCATCCAGGCCCGGTACGCGCCGGCGACTCGTGGCGTCGTGGAGCTCGATCCTGCCCTCGCCCCGGCCCTCCACGGCCTCGATGGCTTCGACTGGGCCTGGCTCGTCACGCTCCTCGACCGGACCACCGATCCGCGCGCGGCCGTCGATGCGGGCGCGGATCCGGTCGACGCGCTGCGCCCCGTCCCGTTCCTCCTCGCCGAGCGCGGCGAGCGCGTCGGCATCTTCGCCAGCCGGTACCCGGCGCGACCGAATCGCATCGGCTTGAGCCTCGTGCGCGTCGAGCGGGTGCTCGAGCGAGCGATCGAATTCTCCGGGGTCGACGTGTTCGACGGCACTCCGGTGCTCGACGTGAAGCCGTGGGTGTCCGACTTCGATCTTCCCAGTGGGGCCGGGGCGCCACGCGGAGTCCGGTGCGGTTGGTTCGACACGCTGGCCGAGCGACCGATGACGCTGGACGATCCTGCGGCACTGGTGCTCGTCGCGCGCGAGCTCGCCGGTCGTGCGGCGATGGTCGTGCGCACGGTCGCGCTCGACGGCCTCGGTGCGTCGTCGCCGGGCGAGCTCGCCCTCTTCGATCGGCACGGACCCCGCGCTGGACGCGTGCTGCGAGGTGCACTCGACGAGCAGCTCGGCGCACTCGTCGCGCGCGTGCTCGACGATCCGCTCGAGGCATCACGCGCGCACCTCGTCGAGCTCGCAGTCGACGACGCCGGCGCGCGTGCCGCCGGGCTGACGTGCAACGGCCGGGCCGAGGTGGTCGTGCAGCCGGTCGACCACGTCCCCGCCGCGTGGTGGGACGCGGTCGCCACGCGCCGACCCGTCGCGTTGATCACCGATCTCGACGCGGTCGGTCACGGTGCGGTCGTCGACCTCGCGCATCCCGGGGCGGCCACCGGTCGCTCGCGCGGAGAGGTCGAGGAGCGCGACGGCCGACGCACGCTGGTCGAGGTCACGATCCCGGTGACGCACCTCGTGGTGGTGGGCACCGCTGCCCTCGCCGACGAGCTCGTCGAGCTGGCGCAGTGGCTGGAGTGGACCGCGGTGCGCCGCGACCCGGAGTCCGCCCACACCGAGCTGGCCGGCCTCGGGTCGCGCGACGCGCTCGTCGTGCTCGACCACGGCCTCGCCGCCACCGGCACGCTCCTGGCCGACGCGCTGCGCGGAGCGGTGGGCTACGTCGGGGCCCTCGGCTCCCGTCGCACCCAGGAACGTCGGGCCGAGCACCTCCGGGGCCTCGGCGTCGACGACGCGGCCCTCTCCCGGCTCCACGGACCCGCCGGGCTCGACCTCGGACCGACCACGGCGAGGGAGATCGCGCTGGCGATCCTGGCCGAGGTGGCGGCCGTCCGCAGCGGCCGCGACGGTCGCCCACTCCGGGAGACCACTGAGCGCATCATGCGCTGAGCACGCTCCTGCGCCGTCGGCGCACCCGACCGAACCGGGGCTAGTTTGCACCCGGCACAACAATCACGAACGGAGCACCGTCATGGCCACCACCGAAACCGATCGCCCCGCTGCAGTGCAGGGCGAGGTCCGCATGCTCATCGACGGCGAGCTCGTCGAAGCGAGCGGGGGCAAGACGTTCGACAACATCAACCCGGCCACGGAAGAGGTGCTCGGTCAGGTGGCCGACGCATCCGCCGAGGACATGCAGCGCGCCATCGCCGCCGCGCGCCGCGCGTTCGACGAGACCGACTGGTCCACGAACCACGCGTTCCGCAAGGAGTGCCTGCTCCAGCTGCAGGCCGCCATCGAGAGCGAGGCCGAAGAGTTGCGCCAGGAGCTGGTGAACGAGGTCGGCTGTCCGATCGCGCTCACCTACGGCCCGCAGCTCGACGCCCCGCTCGGTGACGCGCTCCGGTGGCCGGCCGAGTACATCGACCAGTTCGAGTGGAGCCGCGACCTCCCCAACGGCACCGCGTTCGGGGGCAACTCGAAGCGCTGGGTGACGCGCGAAGCCGCAGGCGTCGTCGGTGCCATCGTGCCGTGGAACTACCCGTTCGAGGTGTCGTCGCAGAAGATCGGCCAGGGGCTCGCCACCGGCAACACGGTGATCCTCAAGCCCGCCCCCGACACTCCGTGGAACGCCACCCGCATCGGCCGGTTGGTCGCCGAGAAGACCGACATCCCGCCGGGTGTGCTCCAGGTCGTCACGTCGTCCGACCACCTCGTCGGCGAGGAGCTCACCATCAGCCCGCTCGTCGACCTGATCTCCTTCACCGGCTCGACCGTCACCGGCAAGCGGATCTTCGAGAAGGGAGGCGACACGATGAAGCGCCTCTTCCTCGAGCTCGGCGGCAAGTCGGCCGACATCGTCCTCGACGACGCCGACCTCGAGGCGAAGATGGGCATGGCGTGCATGGTCGCCGTGCACGGCGGCCAGGGCTGCGTCATGGCCACCCGCATGCTCGTCGACCGCAAGATCTACGACAAGGCGATCGAGATCGCGACGCCCGGCTTCGAGAGCTTCCCCTACGGCGACCCGAACGACATGGGCAACCTCATGGGGCCGCTCGTGAGCAGGAAGCAGCGCGAGCGCGTGCTCGGCTACATCGAGAAGGGCAAGGAAGAGGGTGCGCGTGTCGTCGCCGGCGGCGGTCGTCCCGAGCAGTTCGACAAGGGCTGGTTCGTGCAGCCCACGCTCTTCGCCGACGTCACCAACGACATGACCATCGCGCGCGAGGAGATCTTCGGCCCCGTGCTCATCGTCATCCCGTTCGACGGTGACGACGAGGCCGTTCGCATGGCGAACGACAACCAGTACGGCCTCGGCGGCTACGTCACCTCCGGCAACGAGGAGCGGGCGATCGCCCTCGGCAAGCGCCTGCGGGCAGGCACCATCAGCATCAACGGTGGTGTCACCTACGGCCCCGACGCCCCCTTCGGCGGGTACAAGGCCAGCGGTGTCGGTCGCCAGAACGGCATCGAGGGCTTCCAGCAGTACACCGAGGTCAAGACCTACGGCGTCAACGTCGCCGCCGAATAGTCCAGGCGAGTAGTCCGGTGCGGGTCGCCTTCGTCGGGGCGGGACAGATCGGCGCCCCCATGGCGGAGCGGCTCCTCGCCGCCGGCCACGAACTGACCGTCTACGCCCGCCGGGCCGAGGTGCGAGAGCACTTCGCCCGGCTGGGCGTGACGGTGACCGACTCGCTGGTCGATGCGGCGCAGGATGCCGAGGTCGTCCACCTCGCGCTCTACTCCGACGAGCAACTGGCCGAGGTCACGGTCGGCGACGGTGGACTCGTCGGGCACCTCTCCCCCGACGCGCTCCTCGTCTCGCACACCACCGGTTCACCGACGACGGTGCGCCGGATCGCCGAGGAAGGGAACGGGCACGTGGTCGACGCGCCGTTCAGCGGCGGGGCCGACGACGTGCTGGCCGGCCATCTCACGGTGATGCTCGGCGGCGCGTCCGACGACGTCGCGCGCGCGACGACTGACGGTCGGCGCGTACGCCGATCCGATGGTCGACATCGGTGCGCTCGGCAGCGCGCTCGTGGTGAAGCTCGTGAACAACGCGCTGTTCGCCGCGAACATCCAACTGGTCGCGCAGGCCGAGCAGATCGCGAACGATCTCGGCGTCGACACGCCGACGCTCGCGCGCGTCATCCAGGAGTCGAGCGGCGCGAGCTACGTCATGGGACTCATCGCGGCGATGGGTTCGACGCGCACGCTCGTCGACGCCGCCGGTCACTACATGCGCAAGGACATCGACGTCGTGCGCGAGGTGGTCGACGGCCTGGGCGTCGACCTCGGGATCCTCGGTGCCGTGCTCGACGGCGGGCCGGCCCGGTTCACGTCTCGTGCGGACGGCGCCTGAACAGGGCGCTGACCAGCACCGATCCCGCTCGACGGCGGGATGCCCGGTGGCGCCCGGTACAATGATCACCCCGGCGCGCAGGGCGGTGCGCCGACATGGTGGCCGTAGCTCAGTTGGCTAGAGCGCCGGGTTGTGGTCCCGGAGGTCGGGGGTTCGAAACCCCTCGGTCACCCCAGCCGCGGACCCGGCTGCGGCGAACATCACGCCGCAGCCGGTGCCGCCAACACGGCGCGCAGCGCGTCGTCGAGCTCGGGAAGCGCGAACTCGTAGCCACTCGCCTCGAGTGCGCGCGGCAGCGCGCGTTGTGCAGTGCAGGAGCAGCGTGTCGACGAGCTCGCTGCCGTAGCACCGCCTTCAGTGGCAGCAACGGCGTGGGGAGCACGGTCGGGCGGTGCAACGCGTTCCCGAGCGCGCGAGTGAACTCCGCGTTGGTGGCGGGGTTCGGCGCCGTGAGGTTGGCGGCGCCGCGCACCGAGTCGGTCGTCAGGAGGTGACGGAGCGCGCCCACGTGGTCGTCGAGCGCGATCCAGCTCATGTACTGCTCGCCCGAGCCGACCCGGCCGCCGAGGCCGAGCTTGAACGGCAGGAGCATGCGCTGCAGGGCGCCGCCATGGGCAGCCAGCACGATGCCGGTCCGGAGGTGGACGACACGGATCCCGGCCGCCTCGGCCGGGGCGGTGGCCGCCTCCCAGGGCACGCAGACCTGGGCGGTGAAGTCGTCGCCGGGAGGCGATTCCTCCACCAGGACCTGCTCGCCCTGATCGCCGTAGTAGCCCACTGCCGACCCCGAGAGCAGGACCTGCGGGGGCCGGGTGAGCCCGGCCAGCGTGCGGGCCAGGAGGTCGGTGCTCTGCGTGCGGCTCTCGAGGATGAGCTGCTTGCGGGCCGGGGTCCACTTCTTGTCGCCGATGCCCGCGCCCGCCAGGTGGACGACGGCGTCGACGCCCTCGAGCCCGGCGGCGTCGATGGTGTCCGCGGCCGGATCCCACCGCACGTCGTCGGCGCCCTCCGGTGCACCGCGGACGAGCCGCACGACCCGGTGGCCGTCGGCGCGGAGGCGCGGCAACAACGCAGAGCCGATCAGACCATGAGCACCGGTGACGAGGACATCCATCGGATGACGGTACCCAAGTGCACGGTTGCTCCACCGTTGCTCCACGGTTGCGTCGAAGACGTCGCGCCGTGCTCGTGCGATTCCGAGGCTCGTGCCGCGAGGTACAGCGAGTAGATTCGGCCCTCGCACCAGCGAGCGCCCCTAGCTCAACTGGTTAGAGCAAATGACTCTTAATCATTAGGTTCCGGGTTCGAGTCCCGGGGGGCGTACCAACTCATCCGGCAGTCATCCGGCGACGATCGTCGCCGCCAACGCCATCCGGTGGTCCTTGGTCCACGGGGGCCCGAGGACCGCACGGGGGCCGTCGAGGACCTCGACGGCACGGGCACCGAGCACGGCCTCGGCTCGTCCGAGCACCGTCTTCGCGTCGTAGAAGGCGACGGTCCAACCCCGGTCGTGAGCCGCTTCGACCAGCACCCGGCGGTACATGACCGCGTCGGCGCGTGCTTCGTACGGCGGGCGGCGCAACACCGCGATGTCGTCGGGGAAGTCGGCCGGCAGGGCGCGGAGCGAGAGTGAACCGACGGGCTCGGGCAAGGAGGCCGCCAGGTCGTCGAGCGCCGAGGTGGTGGCGCGGCCGACCGAGGCCCGCACCTCCGCGACGAGCGCAGCCGTGCCCGCGTCGTCGAGGCGCGCGCTCTCGTAGTGGATCGGGGCCTCGGTCACGCCGGGTTCGACGAGCTCGATCCGTCGCCGGTCGACGACGTCGTACGTCTCCGACGCGGTGACCGCCACCGCCCAGCCGAAGTGATCGGCGATCCCCACTCGCAGCATGCCCACGACGCTACGTCAGGTGCCAACGTTCCCGATCGTGGAAGACTCGCCCCGGTGAGGATCCTCGTCACCGGCGCCGCGGGCGCCATCGGCCGCGTGGTCGTCACCGGACTGGTCGAGCGGGGTCACGCCGTCGTCGCGCTCGACCGCTCGCACGTACCCCGCACCGCGGGTGTCGAGCCGGTCGTCGGTGACGTGCTCGATCCCGGGAGCATCCGCTCGGCCGTGACCAGGGTCGATGCAGTCGTGCACCTCGCCGCCATCCCTCGCGAGACGACGCTGTCGATGGCACTCGAGACGCACGTGCGCACCACCGCGGCGGTCCTCGACGCCATGGTCGACGCCGGAGTCACGCGCCTCGTCTATGCGAGCAGCAACCACGCGGTGGGTTCGACGCCGCGTGTCCCACTCCTCACGACCGAGGTCCGTCCGCGGCCCGACACGTACTACGGGGTCGGGAAGGTCGCCGCCGAGGCGCTGTGCAGCATGTACGCCGACCACCACGGGATCGACACCGTCGCGTGTCGGATCGGCTCGTTCCTCGCCCGGCCGGTCACGCCCCGACACCTGTCGACGTGGTTGAGCCACGACGACGCCGTGCGCATGGTCGACGCCGCATGCCGCGCCGACCTCGACGGCTTCACCGCGCTCTACGGGATCTCCGCCAACACCCGTGCCTGGTGGGACCTCGGGCCCGGGCACGCGCTCGGCTACCACCCGGAGGACGACGCCGAGACGTACGCCGACGAGATCCTCACCCAGGCGCACACCGGCGCGGACGAGGACGCGGAAGACCCCGACGAGAACGCGTTCGTCGGCGGACCGTGGGCGCTCGCCCTGCCGGATCCAGCCTGACGTGCGCCGCGGCGCGTCCACCTAACGTTCGCCGATGGAGTTGCAACTCGGGTTCGATCTCGGCGGGGGCGGGATCAACGTCCCGCTGCTGGTCTGCTTCGGCGCGTTCGTCCTCACCTTCCTCGTGACCCGCACGATCACGCGCATGATCCGCGCCGGCAAGGGCCCGTTCCACGACAACGTCTCGG
This sequence comes from uncultured Actinomycetes bacterium, assembly GCA_963755855.1. Classification (GTDB taxonomy): domain Bacteria; phylum Actinomycetota; class Acidimicrobiia; order IMCC26256; family DASPTH01; genus DASUAS01. Next base: position 39,930 of record CAVWLR010000007.1, read on the forward strand.
GCAGCGGCCTGCACGTGCACCATGCGGTCCCCGGGATCATCCTCCTCGTCACCGGCGCGTTCATCGCCGTCGGCACGAGCGGCTCCGATTCCGCGTGGACCATCGTCGCCGCCCTGCTCATCGGGGTCGGGACGTCGCTGGTGCTCGACGAGTTCGCGCTCATCCTCCACCTCCAGGACGTGTACTGGGCCGACGAGGGTCGCATCTCGGTGGAGATGGTGAGCCTGGCCATGGGCTGCCTCGGGCTGGCGGTCTGCGGGCTCACGCCGTTCGACGTGTCCGGCGCCGAAGGCGGCATCGAGGGTGCCGCCGTGATCGCGCTCGCGATCGGGATCGTCCTGCTGCTGATCGTCGTGAGCGTGATGAAGGGCAAGTACAAGCTCGCGCTGTTCGGCGCGTTCATCCCGCTGTTCGCGCTCGTGGCCGCGTCACGCCTCGCCCGTCCCGAGTCACGCTGGGCGAAGCGCCACTACGGACCGAAGAAGCTGGCCCGGGCCCAGGCGAGGACCGCGGCGTACGACGCGCGCTACGGACCCGCGACCGCGTGGGTCAGCGACTTCGTCGCCGGACGGCCGTCGCAGCCCGATCCGCCGCCGACTCCGGCCGCGTAGTGCGTCAGGGCACGTAGGTCGGGTCGAGCTCGGTGACGTCGCCCCCGCCCACGTGGCCGAGCGACACCTCGAAGCCGTCGATGGCGTCGATGCGACGGATCGCGTCGACGTGCGCACGGCCGATGCCACCCCACTTCGCGCGAGCGCGGCGGCGCACGTCCTTCACGTCGCTGCCGACGACGAACACGACTTCGTGGTCCTCGCCCATGCGACCGTCCGACGGATCGCCGCCGAGGTACACCGCGTACAGCGCAAGCTGGTCTGCCTCCATCGTGATCTCCTTCGTCCCAGGGCCCGTCGCCGGGTTCGTCACAGGGCACGCACGAACAGGTAGATCGACACGCCCACACCGATGATCACCACCGACGCGCGCAGGATGCGCTCGTCGAGCCGCTTCGCCACGTGCGCACCGAGGTAGCCGCCGATGAGCGTGGCCGGCGCCGCCACGAGGACGTACGCCCACTGCACCGGCCCGAACAGGCCGAAGACCACGACGCTGACCGAGGCGTCCATGAGCGTCAGCAGCGACTTCGACGCGTTCAACCGCTTGAAGGTGTCGTGGATCGTGAGCCCGAGCACGCCGACGATGATCACGCCGAGGGCGCCGCCGAAGTAGCCGCCGTAGAGGGCGGCGAGGAAGATGCCGACGATCGCAGTGGTCCCGGGCACGTCGCGCGTCGCGCCGCTGCGCTCCATCCTCCGCTTGGCCGCGGGCTGCGCCGCGGTGAGGAGGCTGGCGAACAGCACGAGGAACGGCACGATGACGTCGAATGCACCCTCCGGGGTGAGCAGCAGCGCGACGCACCCGATGGTCGAGCCGATCAACGTGGCGACGACGAGACGGGGCAGTCGGCGCCGCTGGTCGGCGATCTGGTCGCGGAACCCGACGACACCGCCGACGTACCCCGGCCACGTCGCCACCGAGTTGGTGACGTTCGCCGAGCGCGACGGCATGCCGGTCGCGAGCAGCGACGGGAAGAGGATGAGCGATCCCCCTCCGGCGATGCTGTTCACGATCCCGCACACGAGGCCGGCGGCGGCGACGAGCGCCCCGTCGAGCGGAGTCATGGTGCGGTCATGTCCCTTCCGTCACCTCGGCGAGGACGCGCCGGATGAGATCCCGGCAGACGAGGCTGTACCGATCGGCCTTGGTGTGGAGCTCCGCCGAGGGATCGAGCGGCAGGCGCAGGTCGTCGAACAGCCGCTGCAGGGCGACGTCCTCACCCACGACGCGCTCCTCGAACTCCATGCGCTCGTCGAGCTCGGCCTCGGTGAACCCGTGCGGGTGGCCGAACAGCATGTCGACGTCCATCCGCGCGCGACCGGCGCCCAGCGGCACGAACGCGAAGAGGATGATCGTCGATCCACCGAGCTCTTCGTAGTCGAGCTGGAGGCGCAACCACAACGGCGCATGGAACTCGTAGCGCATCGTGCGGTGCTGCTCGACGGGATGGTCGTCGATGCCGCCGGCGGCGGGATCGTTGCGGGCCGCGATGGGCACCCGCATGATCGACGTCGCGACCGAGCCCTGCTGGTCGACCTCGACCGGTGGGAGCAGTGCGGTCTCGGGCCGGCCGAAGGTGGCGCGGTGCACGAAGGCGAAGTGACCGGCATCGAGCTGGTTGTCGAGCAGGAGCCCCACCCCGAAGCGCCCCTCGGCGCGGCTCAGCCGGCGGTGGTACCAGGCGTCGCTCCCCCACTCGGGCACGGCCGGGAGCGGCGCGTGCGGTGCGCACGGCGCGACCCAGACGTGGTCGAGGTGGACGGTGACCGCTGCCGGTGGGGCGCCGTCGTCTCCGGTGGCGATCGGGGTCCCGTCGTCGAACGCGACGTGCCAGGTGCGCCCGAGCAGCTCGACCGCGAGCGTGCCGTCGGCCGGCACCTCGCCGACGCGTGCGACCGCGTGCCAGAAGTGCTCCAGTCCGGGCGTGTCGCCGTCGAGCCAGGCGCCGTCGTCGCGCGTCTCGGCACGCGCGGCGTCGCCGACGTTCGGCACGTCGCCGTGGTCGACCATGGCGAGCTGTGCACGCGGCGGGATGCGGGCATCGGGTCCGAGCGCGGGGATGTCGACGCACCGACCGTCACCCCCGAAGCCCCAGCCGTGGTACGCGCAGCGCAGCACGCCATCGGCGTCGACGTGGCCGGACGACAGCGGCGCCCGGCGGTGCGGACACCGGTCGAGCGCCGCTCGCTCGCAGCCGGCGCCGTCGGTCCAGCTGACGAGCGCGACGCCGTCGGTCATCTCACGCGCCGGCCACGCGCCGGCCCGACTGCCGGTTGGGGCGAGCTCACACGACCTCCCGTTCGATGCGCGCCAGCGCGCGGCGGTACGCGATCGCCACGCGGTCGAACGGGAGCTGCAGCTCCGCGGCCGGTTCGAGCGGGAGCTCGTGTGGGAGCTGGCTCTCGACGATCGGGACGGTCCTGCTCCGCGAGCAGGTCCTGGAAGTCGGCGTACGGCGCGTCGGCACCGTCGAGGTCGAAGTCGCGCGACTGGTAGCAGAAGCCCGTCGACTGCGTGGGCGAGTTCGGCTGCGCGACGAAGAACAGCGTGCGATGCCCCCCGCTGTCGGTGTAGGTGCACTGCAGGTGGATCGTGTGCGGCAGTGTGAGCACGTAGGTGTTGGTCTGCGTCCCACGCTCGGAGTCGAGGTCGGTCACCGCGAACTCGGAGTTCGTGTTCGGCACCGTCATCGACACCTCGTAGCGCAGCTCGGGGCCGAGGTCGTCGACCGAGTGCTTCGCCACGACGAGCTCGTCCTTGGTGCCGAGGTAGCCGTCGTGCAGATACCCGAGGTGCCCGAAGTCGGTGAAGTTCTCGACCATGCGCGGCGCGCTCGTGGTCCACGTGTACGCCGGGCACTCCACGTGCCGGTACGCAGGGTCGTCCCACTCGGGGAAGGCGGGGATGTCGGCGATCGGGTCGTCGAGCGCGACCCACACCAGGCCGTACTGCTCCCTGCAGTGGAACGTACGGGTGTGCGCCCGCGGCGGGATCGGCGTGTCGGGCGCGAACTGCGGGATCGACACGCACGTGCCGTCGTCGGCGAAGTTCCAACCGTGGTACGGGCACACCAGGCAGTCGTCGTCGACGGTGCCGAGCGCCAACGACGTGCCCCGGTGCGGGCAGGTGTCGGCGGTGGCGACGGTGGTGCCGTCGGCGCGCCGCCAGATCGCGAGCGGCTGGTCGAGCAGCACGGTGCGGGTGGGAGCGTCGCCGAGCGCCGACGCCCACCCCACCGGGTGCCAGTAGCCGCGCAGCACGTCGTTCCTCATGGCGCGATCTCGGCCGTCGCCGATGCAACCGGCTCGATCTGGGCCTTCGCCTTCGCGTAGGTCACGCCCGAGCGCGGCGTGCGCACGGCTGGCGGCTTCCGCGGCCTCGGGATCGCCGGACGCGAACACCGACACCAGCTCGAGGTGCTGGCGGTACGAGCCCGCGGGATCGGCGCCGAACCCGGGGCCGACGTTGACCGCCTCCTCGATGTACGGCAGGAGGTGGGCGGCGAACACCGCGGCCAGGCGGGGACTGAAGCCCACCGCGTAGATGGCCCGGTGGAGATCGCGGTGCTCGCGGGCGAGCACCTTCTCGTCGGGGGCCACGCGCAGGCGCTCGACGCGCTCGAACACGGCGTCCCAGTCGGCGGCGGCCGCCCCGACTCGCCGCCAGGCGCGCCGCCAGCCCGTCGACCTCGATGCGCAGCAGCCCGATGTCGCCGAGGTCGTCGGGACCGGTCTCGGTCACCACCAGGCCGAGCGGTCCCCGGACGACGAGGCCGTCGCTCTCGAGGCGCCGCAACGCCTCGCGGACCGGCGTGCGGCTCACCGCGAGACGGGCCGCCAGCTCCGACTCGCTCAGCCGGCTCCCGCCCGGGAGCTCGTCGCGCATCACGGCGCGACGGAGCTGCTCGTAGATCGCCTCGTAGGCGAGCGGCTCCTCGGCCGGGGTCCAGGTGGTGACGGGGATCTCCATGGATTGCACAGAGTGTGCCAAGTCCTGTACACATAGTCAATCTGAAACCATGGATGCGAGCAGGAGAGCGTCGGTGCAGCAGCTGGAGGTGGTGGTCGTCGGCGCCGGGATCGGTGGGCTCGCCACGGCGGTCGCGCTGCAACGGGCGGGCCACCGGGCGACCGTCCTGGAGCAGACCCAGGTGCTGCGACCCGTCGGCGCCGGCATCTCGCTCTGGTCGAACGGCGTCAAGGTGCTCGACGCGCTCGGGCTCGGGGCCCAGGTGGCAGCGATCGGCGGCCACATGGAGCGCCTCTGCTACCGCGACCGACACGGCACGACGCTCTGCGACTTCAGCCTCGAACCCCTGGTCGCGCGCGTCGGCGAACGTCCCTATCCCGTGCGCCGCGCCGATCTGCAGACGCTCCTGCTCGACGCGGTGGGCGACAACGTGCGCACCGGGACCCGGTGCGAGGAGATCGTCGACCACGGCGAGCGGCGTCACCGTGATCACCGGTGACGGCGGGCGCGTCGAGGGCGACCTCGTCGTGGTGGCCGACGGCACGCACTCGCGCTTCCGCGAGCTGGTCGTCGGCACCCCGGTCGAGCGCCAGTACGTCGGATACCACAACTGGAACGGCGTCGTCCCCGACGACCTCGCGCTCGGCGTGCCGGGGGCCTGGGCCGTGCACGTGGGCGAGGGCAAGCGGGTGTCGACCATGCCGGTGCGCGACGGGCAGTACTTCTTCTTCGACGTTCCGCTCCCCGATCCGGTCGCCGACCGCGCCGACGCGCGTGAGAAGCTGCGCGGTCACTTCGCCGACTGGGACGAGCGCGTGCACCGGCTGATCGAGGGCTTCGACGAGGACGGTGTCGCCAACGTCGCCATCCACGGCCACGACGCCCTCGACTGCTTCGTCCGGGGCCGCATCGCACTGCTCGGCGACTCCGCCCACACGACGGCTCCCGACCTGGGGCAGGGTGGGTGCCTGGCGATGGAGGACGCCCTGGTGCTGGCCGGCTTCCTCACCACCACGAGCGTCGGGGTCGAGGACGCACTGGTGCGCTACTCCGAGGCGACGGGTGCCCCGGGCGGCATCGATCATGGAGCGCGCGATCACCCGCGCCCGCCTGTCGCACGCCTACGACCCCGCCGCCACCGAGGCGTGGTACCGGGAGCTCGCCGAGGAGGACGGCACCCGGGTCATCGACGGCATCTGCCGCTCGATCGTCGAGCGGACCGTGCCGGTGACCGACGGCGGTCGGGTGGCCGCCTCACCCTCCACGTGCTCGACGTCGGCCGCCGGTCGACCGGCCGCCGGCATCGCCGTCGCGCTCACGCGGGTCGACGGTGCGGACGGTGCCGCGGGCACGGCGCTGGGACGCGTGACGACCGACGTCGACGGCCGCGCCGGCGGTGCCGACGCCGGATGGGACGCGCTCGGACCCGGCACGCACGAGCTGCGCTACGACGTCGGCGCCTACTTCGCCGCCACGTCGCCGGCCACGCCCACCTTCTACGCCGACGTGCCGGTGCGATTCGTCGTGACCCCCGACGACACCCACGTGCACCTCGCGCTGCTCCTGTCGCCGTGGTCGTACACGACCTACCGGGGAAGCTGACGTGGACGTCGACGCCGTGAACCAGCTCGACCGCTCCGAGTTCGTCGCCGCGTTCGGACACGTCCTCGAGGACACGCCCACGGTCGCCGAGCAGGTGTGGACCGAGCGGCCGTTCGCCGACGCGCCAGTCGATCGCCGACGCGTTCACCCGTGTCGTCGAGGCCCTCGACGACGACGACGCGCTGGCGCTGCTGCGCGCCCATCCCGAGCTCGGCGCGCGCAGGCCGATGGCCGCGGCATCGGTGGCGGAGCAGTCCTCCGCCGGCCTCGACCGCGCCACCACGCGGCGTGCTCGACGCAGCTCGAACGCGACAACGTCGCCTACCGCGAGCGGTTCGGGTTCCCCTTCATCCTCGCGGTGCGCGGCCGCACCGTCGACGAGATCGGTGCCGTCCTCGCGGCGCGGCTCACGAACCCACCCGCCGTCGAACGCGACGAGGCGCTGCGCCAGGTGTGCAGGATCGCGGCGTTGCGCGTCGACCAGGTCGTCGACGGCGCATGAGCAGCCCGATGCTCGTCGACGGCGACCGCCTCCTGGCACGGCTCCGCGCGCTGCCGCGAGATCGGTGCCACCGCCAACGGTGGGGTCACGCGCGAGGCGTTCGGTCCGCTCGACGTCGCGGCGCGCACCACGGTGCAGGACTGGCTGGTCGACGCGCACCTCGAGGTACAGGTCGACGCCGCCGCCAACCTCGTGGGCCGACGCCCGGGTCGGACCGACCGCTGGCTCGCGACCGGGAGCCACCTCGACACCGTGGTCGACGGCGGGTGGCTCGACGGGGCGTACGGCGTGGTGGCCGGGGTCGAGGTCGCAACGGTGCTCGCCACCGCGGCGCCGCTCACGCACGGCGTGCTGATCGCGGCGTTCGCCAACGAGGAGGGTGCCCGCGGCACCGACGGCATGACCGGCAGCCGCACGGTCGTCGGCCAGCTCGACGACGACGAGCTGGCAGCGTCCCGACGACACCGGCTGCACTCTGGCGGAGCGCGTCGCGGGCGCCGGCGGCGCTCCCGGCGACATCGCCACCGCGACGTGGCCGCTCGCGCAGCTCGACGCGTTCGTGGAGCTGCACGTCGAGCAGGGGCCGGTCCTCGAGTCGCGCGGCCACGTCCTGGGTGTCGTCCCCGCGGTCACCGGGCGTCAGGCGCTCGACGTCATCGTGCGGGGCCGGCCGAACCACGCCGGCAGCACTCCGATGGACCTGCGCCACGACGCACTGGCGGCCGCCGCCGAGGTCGTGCTCACAGTCGAGTCGATCGCACGCAACGGCGGCGCGCGCGTCGCCACGTGTGGGCACGTCACGATCGAGCCCAACGTCCGCAACGTGGTGCCGGGCACCGCGGTGGTGAGCGTCGAGCTCCGCGACGAGGACACCGCGCGCCTCCAGGCGGCGGTCGCCGAGCTCGTCGCGCGTCTCGGCGCCATCGCGGCCGCGCGCGGCGTCACCATCGACGTGCACCACGGGCAGCTCGTGCCTCCGGTGGCCTCGGCGGCACCGGTGGTGCGGGCGGTCGAGACCGTCTCCGCCGCGAGCGGCCTCGGCTGGTCGGCGCTCCCCAGCGGCGCCGGGCACGACGCGCAGATCCTGGGCCAGCACGTCCCCTCCGGGATGATCTTCGTGCCGTCCATCGGCGGGGTCAGCCACGCGCCCGACGAGGACACCGCCGCCGAGCACCTGGTCGCCGGCGCCCAGGCGCTGCTCGACACCCTCCTCCACCTCGACGCGCCGAACCTGGACGAGGAAGCCGGGTGACCGCGATCCCGCGGGCCGGCAACGACCCGTCGCGTCCGGAGCACCCGCGCGACTTCGTCGGGTACGGGCCGCACCCGCCCGACCCGCAGTGGCCCGGTGGTGCGCGCGTCGCGGTGTCGTTCGTGCTCAACGTCGAGGAGGGCGGCGAGAGCTCCGTGCTCCACGACGACGATGCGTCGGAGACCTTCCTCTCGGAGATCGTCGGCGCCGAGGCGTTCCCCGACCGGCACATGAGCATGGAGTCGCTCTACGAGTACGGGTCGCGGGCGGGTGCGTGGCGCGTCCTGCGCGGCTTCGCGGCACGCGACCTGCCCCTCACCGTCTTCGGCGTCGCCCGCGCACTGCAGGCCAACCCCGAGCTCACGCGCGCGATCGTCGACGCCGGTCACGAGATCGCCGGCCACGGTCTGCGGTGGATCAGCTACCAGTCCGTCGAACCCGAGGTCGAGCGCGCGCACCTCCACGAGGCGGTCGCCATCATCACCGAGCTCACCGGCGCTCCGCCGCTCGGGTGGTACACCGGCCGCGACTCGCCGCGGACGCGCGAGCTCGTCGTCGAGCACGGCGGCTTCCTCTACGACTCCGACTCCTACGCCGACGACCTCCCCTACTGGGTGCAGGTCGACGAGCACCCGCACCTCGTGGTGCCGTACACGCTCGACACCAACGACATGCGCTTCGCCACCGCACAGGGGTTCAACTCCGGCGACCAGTTCTTCGCGTACTGCCGCGACGCCTTCGACGTGCTCTACGAGGAGGGTGCGACGAGCCCGAAGATGCTGTCGATCGGGCTGCACGCACGGCTGATCGGACGTCCGGCCCGTTTCGCCGCGCTCGAGCGCCTGCTCGACCACGTCACCGCGAGCCCCGACGTGTGGGTGTGCCGGCGCGTCGACATCGCCGCGCCACTGGACGTCGACCTTCCCGCCCGGAGCCGAGTCGGGGACCACGCCGTGAACGTGCACGAGCCGTTCGATCCGCCGCCGCGGCTGCTCATGGGCCCCGGCCCCATCAACGCCGACCCGCGGGTGCTGCGGGCCATGTCGACCCCGTTGCTCGGCCAGTTCGACCCCGCGATGACCGGCGCGATGAACGACACGATGGCGCTCTACCGCGAGGTGTTCCGCACCGCCAACGATGCGACCTTCCTCGTCGACGGCACCTCGCGCGCCGGCATCGAAGCCGCCCTGGTGTCGTTGCTCGAGCCGGGTGACCGCGTGGTCGTCCCCACGTTCGGTCGCTTCGGACATCTCCTGCAGGAGATCGCCCGCCGTTGTCGCGCCGAGGTGCTGGCGGTCGATGCGCCGTGGGGGTGCGTCGTGCCCGTCGAGCAGATCGAGGCGGCGGTGACCGCCTTCCGGCCGAAGCTGGTCGCCACGGTGCAGGGTGACACGTCGACGACGATGTGCCAGCCGTTGGCCCCCCTCGGCGAGCTCTGCCGTCGCGAGGGTGTGCTGCTCTACGCCGACGTGACCGCGTCGATCGTCGGGAACGAGTTCGCCATGGACGACTGGGGCGTCGACGTCGCGTCCGCCGGGCTGCAGAAGTGCCTCGCCGGGCCGTCGGGCAGCGCGCCGGTGAGCTTCTCGCCGCGTGCCGTCGACGTCGTGAACGCCCGCAAGCTGGTGGAGGCCGGCATCCGCGAACCCGGCGACGAGCACGATCAGCTCGGTGACGACGACGAGCACGTCACACCCATCGCGTCGAACTACTTCGACGTCGCGATGCTGCTCGACTACTGGGGACCGCGCCGCCTCAACCACCACACCGAGGCCACGACCATGCTGTACGCCGCCCGCGAGTGCGCGCGGCTCGTGGTGCTCGAGGGACTGGACACCGCGGTCGAGCGTCACCGCCTCCACGGCGACGCGATGCTCGCCGGGGTGCAGGGTCTCGGGCTCGCGCCGTTCGGTGATCTCGCCCACCGGATGCACAACGTCGTGGGGGTCGAGATCCCCGACGGCGTCGACGGCGATGCCGTGCGCACCGAGCTCCTCCAGCACTACGGCATCGAGATCGGGACGTCGTTCGGTCCGCTCCACGGGCGCATCTGGCGCATCGGCACCATGGGCTACAACGCGCGGCAGGACGCCGTGCTCACGACGCTGGCGGCGCTGGAACAGGTGCTCCGCCGCCACGGCGCACCGGTCGCCGCCGGCGGCGGGGTCGACGGCGCGTTGTCCGTCTACTCGGGATCGACCTCGTGAGCGTGTGGCTCCGGCGTGAGCCGATCGAGGAAGCGCAGCGCGGCGTGCACCGACTCGTCGTGCCACACGTCGACTGCGTCGACACCCGCGCCGTCGAGGTCGGTCACCAGCGCGGCGAGCACCACGCGCTGGCGCACCACGAAGGGGTCGACGTCGACACCGAGACGTCGGTGCACGACCACCTTCAGCAGGAGCTCCGACCACGCGGTGGGCACGTCGTCGACCGGCTCGCCGAGCCAGTCGCCGAGGGCTGCGCGACCGATCGCCGTCGCGCCGTACACGGTGCGCGTCAGCCCGTTGCGCCCGCGCTCCTCACCCACGACCTCGATCATCGACTGCGCCGTGAGCCGCTCGATGGCGCGGTACGTGAGCGGACGCGAGAGCGCGACGACGCGTCCGAGCTCGCCCGTCGGCGCGAGGCACGTCGCCACCGCGAACCCGTGCGCAGGCCGCTCCGCGATGCACGCCAGGCACGCCCACTCACCCAGACGGAGCTCGCTCGTCGCGTCGCACCACGCCCGAATCCTCGCACGCGCCACCTCGACGGTCGTGCGAGCGACGCGATGACCGACCTGCTGCAGCCCGGCGCAGGGCGAGATCCCGGCCGACGTGTACGTCAGCGGCCGCCCCGAGACGATGCGCTGGGGTCGGCTCCCCGCACCCGGCCAGACCCCGGTCGCGACGCTCCGCGACGGCGACGCGATCACCGTCGACACGGTGAGCCACGAGGGCCTGCTCGGCGACCAGGGTGCCGACGCGGTCGAGTTCTTCGGCCGCTACGGCGTCGGCGCCGACGAGATCCTCGACGACGTCCGTGCGCTGCGCGGCACCGCGCTCGGCCGGGAGGGCGACGACGGCCCGCACGCGGTGATCGGCCCCATCCACGTCGGAGGCGCGCTCCCCGGCGACGTCCTCTGCGTCGAGACCCTCGCCCTCGCCTTCCGGGCGCCGTACGGGATCGTCAGCAACCGCCACGGTCGCGGGGTGCTCGCCGGCGAGCTGCCCCGACCGCACGACTCCGGCGAGCACCCACCGGTCGTGTCGGTCCTCGCCCGCGTCGACGGGCCCGACCGGGGCCGGATCGACACCCCCAGCGGGCGCGCCCTCGGCTTCTCGCTGCGGCCGTTCCTCGGCCTCGTCGGCATCACTCCCGACCACCCGGGTCCCGTGTCGTCGACGCCGCCCGGGCCCCACGGTGGCAACCTCGACATCCGCCGCCTCGGGGTCGGCACCCGTCTGTTCCTCCCCGTGCAGGTCGAGGGCGCCGGCCTCTACGTCGGCGACCCCCACTTCGCGCAGGGTGACGGCGAAGTCGCGCTCACCGCGTTCGAGGCGCCGTTGCGCGCCACCGTGCGGGCGTCGGTCCTCCGGAGCGACGAGGCCCGTCGACTGGCTCGCCTGCTGCAGTCGCCGTGGGGAGAGACCCGCACGCACACGGTCGTGGTCGGGCTCGGCGACACCGTCGACGCCGCGTTGCAGGAGTGCGTGCGGCATGCGATCGCGCTCGTCGTCGAACGCACCGGTGTCGACGAGGCGTCGGCCCTCGCGTTCCTGTCCGCCGCCGGCGACTTCCAGATCTCACAGGCGGTGAACCTGGTGGCCGGCGTCCACTGCCTGATCCACACCCGCGACCTCGACGGCTGAGCACGATGGGCGAGCTCGCATCCGACATCGACCTCGCCGCGGTGTCGGCGGCCGCCCACGAGTACGAGCGTGCGCTCGCGGCGGGGGACGGCGCCGTCGCGCTCTCGTTCTTCGACACCGCAACCGCCACGTCGCGCTTCGGTCCCGAGGGTGCGCAGCTCGACCACGACGCGGTCGCGCGCCTGCGGACGTCGTCGGCACCGACGGCGCCGGCCTCGTGGACGCACGAATCGATGCGCCCGCTCGGTCCCGACGCGGTGCTGCACCTCGCGGTCCTCGAACGCGGCGGAGCAACGGTGCAGCGCACGCAGGTGTGGCGGCGCACCGACTCCGGGTGGCGCATCGCCCATGCGCACGTGTCGTCACCGAGGAGCCCGGAGCAGGGCGCATGACGCGCGTCCACACCGTCCCTGCCGACCCCGTCGGCGCGTTCCTCGGCACGCCTGCGTTGCTCCGGTCCGGCGCGGCCGACGGCCCACTCGCGGGCACGACGGTGGCGGTCAAGGACCTGTTCGACCTCGCCGGCCTCGTCACCGGCGCCGGCAACCCGACGTTCGCGGCGACGCACGCACCGGCGACACGCGATGCCTCGGCCGTCACCCGCCTGGTCGAAGCCGGCGCCGACGTCGTCGGCAAGACGATCACCGACGAGCTCGCGTGGTCGCTGGCCGGGAACAACGTCCACTACGGCGCGCCGCGCAACGTCGCCGCGCCCGGTCGTCGCACCGGCGGTTCGTCCTCGGGCTCGGCCGCGGCGGTGACCGCGGGACTGGTCGATCTCGGGCTCGGCACCGACACCGGCGGGTCGATCCGCGTTCCTGCCAGCCAGTGCGGCCTCCTCGGGTGGCGGCCCACCCACGGCGCCGTACCGATGGAGGGCGTCGTCCCCCTCGCTCCGAGCTTCGACACCGCCGGACTGCTCGCGCGCGAGTTCACGATGCTCCGCCGCGGCGCGGTGGCGCTGCTCGGGGCCGACACCGCCCCGACGACCACCGCGTTCGCACCGCAACTGATCGGTGTGGACGAGGCGTGGACCGTGGTCGACGACCGATTCCGCGCCGGAGTGCGCGACCTGGTCACGCACGACCACGGGAAGGTCACGCCGCTCGGCGTGGACCTCGCCGCCGCAGCCGATGCCTTCCGAACGTTGCAGTCGAGGGAGGCGTGGCGCACCCATGGCCACTGGATCGAGACGGCCGCGCCCGAGCTCGCGCCCGACATCGCGGCGCGCTTCCGCGCCGCCGCCACCGTCACCACCGACGACGTCAGCCGGGCCCGAGCCGTCGCCGAACACGTCGCTGCGCTGGTGCACGCCGCGACGGCGGGGGCTGTCCTGGTCCTGCCCGCCGCCCCCGGCGCCGCGCCGCCGGTCGATCAACTCCCGGCCGACGCCGACGCGTGGCGCGCGCAAGCACTCCAGCTCACGTGCCTCGCCGGCCTCGCCGGCGCACCCGTGGTGGTCGCGCCCCTGCTGCGCAGCGACGACGACCTCCCCGTCGGGGTCGCGTTCGTGGGAGCACCCGGCTCCGACCTCGCGCTCCTCGACCTCGTCGCCGCGCTCCTCGAGGCGCGCCCACCGTCGTCACCGGAGTGACGAGTCGGCCGCAGGGCGGTCCGCGGGCGCTGCGTTAACGTCGCAGCGCCCGACGACGAGGGGACGACGATGCCCGGACGCACCACGTTGACGCCCACGCACTGCCGGATCTGCGAACCGCTCTGCCCGCTCGTCGCGGAGATCGATGACGAGCAGAACGTCGTCGCGATCCACCCCGACCGCGACCACCCGGTGTCGGGTGGCTTCGCGTGCCACAAGGGCACGTCGTTCGGAGCGGTGCACCACGATCCGAACCGGCTGAACCATCCGCTCCGCCGCGTGAACGCGAAGTCCGAGCCGGACGGCGTGTTCGAGCAGGTGACGTGGGACGAGGCCTTCGTCGACATCGGCGAGCGGTTGCGCGAGATCCGCCGCGTCCACGGCCCGGAGGCCGTCGGCTGCTACTGGGGCAACCCACTCGCGTACACGTCACCCGGGATCCCGACGGTGTACACGTTCTGGGGGAAGATGGAGTCGACCCGCCTCTTCGGCGGGCTGACGCAGGACCTGGCCAACAAGTTCGCGGCGATGGACGCGATGTTCGGCGTCGAGGCGATGTTCCCGGCGCCCGACCTCTACCACACCGACTACTTCCTCTGTCTCGGCAGCGACCCGAGCGGCAGCCATCTCACGGCGGTGTCGGTGCCCAACGCGCTCGAGGCGATCCGAGGCATCCGGACCCGCGGCGGCAACGTCACCTTCGTGAACCCCCGGCGCATCCGTGCGGTCGAGATGGGGTTGGGCGACCTCCTGCAGATCAAGCCCGACACCGACGCCTACCTGCTGGCTGCGCTGCTGACCGAGATCGACCGCCTCGGCCGCTGGGACGACGACGTGCTGGCGCGCCACGCGCGCAACGTCGACGGCCTGCGCGACTTCCTCGCACCGTTCGACGCCGACTCGGTCACCACCGTCACCGGCGTGCCCGCCGACGACATCCGCCGCACCGCCGACGAGTTCTCGGCCGCTCCCACCGCGATCGCGCACATGGGGACGGGCGGCAACATGGGCCGGCAGGGCACGCTCGTGTACTGGTTGCTGCAGATGCTCAACCTGGCGACGGGGAACCTCGCCCGTCCGGGCGGAGGTCTCCTGCGGTCCCGCCCGCCCACCGAGCGCTTCGACGAGTTGCCCGAGCGGTTCTTCGATTCACCGGTGGGACCGGTGCGCCACACGTGGGGCCACGTCCCCGCCAACCTGCTGCCGGAGTACGTGCACGCAGACCGCGACCCGCTGCGCGCGCTCGTCGTGATCGGGGGCAATCCGATCATGGCCGTCCCCGGCGAGGAGCGGCTCCGCGAGGCCTTCCCGCACCTGGAGCTCGTGGTCACGATGGACCTCTTCCGGAGCGCGACCGCCGAGCTGTCCGACTACGTGCTCCCGGTGAGCGACTGGCTCGAACGGGCCGACTACCGGAGCGGCGGGGTGGCGATCGTGCCGACCGCGCAGTACTCCGACGCAGTCGTCACCCCGGTGGCCGACCGCGCCGAGGAGTGGTGGATCCTCGCTCGCATCGAGCAGGAGCTCGGCCTCCCCTCCGCGCTCGACGACGGCATCGACTTCGCCGCCGCGGTCAACGAGGCGATGGCGCAGGCGGCCGGTGCCACCATCGACGAGCTCCGGTCACTCCCCTCGCACACCAAGGTGCTCGAGCCGCACCGCTCGCTCACCCTCGACGAGGCGGTCGCGTACACCGACGGGCGCATCGACTGCTGTCCGCCGTCCTTCGCGCCGGTCATCGCGCGCGCCCACGAGATCTTCGCCGAGCTGCGGGCGGAGCCCGACGACCAGCTGAAGCTCATCCAGTGGCGCAACCGGCGCCAGCACAACACGTGGGGCCGTCGGCTCATCCCTCGCCTGCGCGAAGGAGAGCACGCGTCGAACCCGCTGTTCCTCCACCCCGACGACGCCACGACCCGCGACCTGCGCGTGGGTGATGCCGTCGTCGTGCGATCGGCATCGGGCTCGGTCGAGACCGTGATCGGCTTCGATCCCGCGCTCCGCCCCGGCGTGGTCGCTCTGAGCCACGGCTACGGCGAGCGCACCGCCGACGATCCCGACGGCGCCGTCGTCGGCGTCAACGTGAACCGCCTGCTGCCGTCCGGTCCGGGCAGCTACGAGCGATACAGCAACATGGCCTTCATGGTCGGGGTGCCCGTGGAGGTCGAGCGCATCGACCGCTGAGCCGGACGCGACCGTCAGACGCGTGGCTCCTTGGGGAGTCCGAGCACCTTCTCGCCGATCGTGTTCTTCACGATCTCCTCGGTGCCCCCGCCGATGCGAGCGCCCGGCGTCGAGAGCACGTACTCGTCCCACGCGTACGCGCCCCACTCGCCGGTGTCGGCGGCCAGGCGCGACCCGAGCACCTCGGTGAGCATGTGCACGAGCTCGACGTTGTGCTTGCGGTTGTGCAGCTTCAGGATCGACATCTCGGGGCCGGGCGTCATGCCCGGTGTGAGCGCGGCGCGCCACCGCTCGATCTGGAGGTCCTTGATCCGGTCGGAGATGTAGAGCTGGGCGAGGCGCTGGCGCTGCAAGGGATCGCGGCGATCACCGAAGTTGTCGACGACGCCGAGCAGCCGCTCGAACGGTCCGATGCCACGACCCGACGACGGCGCGCGCGTCGCGATCGTGCGCTCGTTGCCGAGCGTGGTCAGGATCACGCCGAACCCCTTGTGCAGCTCCCCGACGCGGTGCGAGTCGGGGACGCGCACGTCGGTGAGGAACACCTCGTTGAAGTTGGCGCTGCCGGTCATCTGCCGGAGCGGACGCACCTCCACGCCGGGGGCGTGCATGTCGACGAGAAAGGTGGTGAGCCCCTGGTGCTTGGGGACGTCGGGATCGGTGCGGCACACCGCCAGCGCGACGTCGGCGACGTGCGCGCTCGACGTCCACACCTTCTGGCCGTTGATCACCCACTCGTCGCCGTCGCGCTCGGCCTTCGTGCGGGCCGACGCGAGGTCGGAGCCGGCGTTGGGCTCGCTGAACAGCTGGCACATCACCAGCTCGCCCCGGTAGAGCCGTGGGAGGTACTCCGCCCGGAGCTCGGGCGTCGCACACGCGAGGAGCGCGGGGCCGATGAAGCCGACGGCGATGGTGAGGATCGAGAGGTCGGGCAGCTCGTACGTCCGCTCGAGCTCCTGGTACGCCCGCGCGTGCTCGAGCGTGAGGCCTCGGCCGCCGTACTCGACCGGACCGTCGACCCAGCCGAACCCGGCGTCGTAGCGCAACGCCGCGTACCGCTTGGCCTCGGTCAACGTGGTCGACAGCTCCGACGCCTCGGTCTCCTCGAGGATGTTCACCCGGTCGGAGCCCTCGCCCCACACGAACTTCTCGTCGGTGTCGATGCGTCGTTCGAGGTGCGCGTCGAGGAACCCGCGCGCTTCGTCGACGAGCTCGTCGATGCTGATCACCCGATCGAGCCTACGAGTTCAACCCGGCGCGCACTACCTGCGGCTGATCGTGACGAAACCGCGCTCTCGTCGTCTTCTTCAACGTCTTCCCCGAGACGGCGCGACCTTGTGGCCGTGCGAGCCCGCAGGGAGGACTGAGTGCCAAGAGAACGCGCCATTGCGACCTTGTCCCGACTGAGCGTGCGCACCCATGGCGTCTTCCGGATCGAGGACGCCACCGCATCCGGCGTCTCCGCCAAGCAGGTGTCGGGCCTCGCACGCGCCCGCGTCGTCGCCCGAATGCTTCCGAACACCTACAGGATGGTCGCGGTTCCGCGGTCGTCGGAACAGGATCTGCTCGCCGTGCTGATGTGGGCGGGCGATGGTGCAGCTGTCGCCGGTCGATCCGCTGCGGAGCGCTACCGGCTGGAAGGTGTGCACGCCACGAGGCCCGAGATCGTGGTGCCTGCACGAACGCGTGCTCGCACGGACTTCGCACGTGTGACCCACGGCGAACGGCGGGCACTCATGATCCGGACGGTGAGAGGACTCCCCACCACGGGCGTCGAGGCGACGTTGCTCCGCCTGGCCCACATCCTCGACGAGGAGGCATTCGAGATCGCCTGCGAGGACGCTCGCCGTCGAAGGCTCACGTCGATCCCCGCGCTCCGGCGGTACCTCGAGCAGCACGGAAAGCGTGGACGACCAGGCGTGCGGACGCTCCGCCACGCGCTCGACCAGCTCGACCCGGTGCACGCGGCCCGATCGACGCTCGAGGTCAAGACCCGACGACTGCTCCTCGCTCATGGACTCGACGACTTCGTGCGCGAGTTCGCGTTGACCTGGCACGGCCGCACCTACCGGTACGACTTCGTGTTCCCGGACCGAAGTGTCGTCCTCGAGACGAACGGGCGACGCTGGCACGACGACGCGACGGACTACGAGCACGACCAGGAGAAGTGGAGCGTGCCCGGGCGCTGCGGCTACCGCATCGTGTTCGCCACCTGGGACAAGGTCACTCGACGCCCGTCGGAGCTGATCGCCGAGCTCGGAGCGACGCTCGCGGCGTGAGCGGCGCCCGCGCGGACGTTCAGGCGGTGGGTTGGTGGTGGTCGGTCCAGCGCTTCGACGCGGTCACCCAGGGCGCGAAGCGCGGGCGGATGGCGTCGAGGTCGAGACCGAACGCCGCCGGGTCACGCGCCGGCGCAGGTTCGCGGTTCTCGGCGTTGGCGGCCCACCAGCTGCGTGCATGCGCGCCTCGAACTCGTCGCTGAGCGGTTCGCCCAACCACTCGTAGAGCCCGCGCACCTCACCGATCGGGTCGGCCTGCATGGCCCGGAAGTCGATGTCGTAGAACCGGTCGTCGTTGCCGGCTTCCCGGAACGCCAGCGCGCGCTCGGTCGCCAGCGACCACTGCTTCACGTTGAGCTCGCCGATGTACTCGCGGTCGAGATCGTCGGTGAACGTCCCGCAGATGTCCGCGTACACGTCGCACACCGAGAGCATCACGTCGGTCGGGTCGCGATGCGTCACGACGAACCGCGCGTCGGGGAAGACCGCGTCGAGGTACGGGAGGTACAGCAGGTGCATCGGCGTCTTCAAGCGCCACGGCCGCGTCGGCTGGCCCCACTGCAACAGCTTCAGCACCCGCCGCTCGTACTCGTACGCCGACGTGAGGTCGGCGTCGAGCAACCAGTCGGCGTACGCCGGGATGCTGCGCGAACGCGAGGAACATCTGCGACTTGAAGTCGAGCGCGAGCAGGTCGAGGCACTCGAACGGCCCTTCGATGTCGCTGGGCACGTGGTCGCGGGTGCCGATCTTCTGGCCCTGACCCCACCCCTCGGGGACGCGTGGATCGCGGCCCTCGACGGTCGACGGCGGCGGGCACGGAGTCGCCGACTCCCACATGTGCAGGTAGCGGATCCCCGGGTCCTGCGCGAGCAGGAACGAGAGCGCGGTCGACCCCGTGCGGGGCAGGCTCAGGCCGATGAGCGGGCGCGTCGATGCGCTCGTCGCCGATCTCGGGGTGCCGGCGGTACCAGTCCTCCACCTGCAGGCGCTGCGCCAGGTACCCCGTGATACGCGGGTACAGGTAGCCCTCGCCGGCGGCGTTGAGGTGCGCCTCGTCCGAGTGCCCGCACCAGGATCTCGAGTCCCTCGCGGAACGCGTCGTCGCCGAAGTCGGAGAGGCCGGTCTCGGCGACCGCTGCGTCCATGAGCTCGCCGTGGGTCGGCATGCGGTCATCCCCCCGGAGCACGCGCCAATTGGTGGCAGTACAATGTCACCATTGTGAGCACGACGTCAAGGACGGATGCCGAGGGCAGCGAGGCTCGAGCAGCTCGAGAGGCTCGAGAAGGCGGCGAGCGACGACGGTACGACAGCCCTGTCCGCCGGCAGCAGGCCGCCGCCACGCGCGAGCGCATCGTGACCGCGGGATCGGCGCTGGTGCACGAGTTCGACTCGTGGCACTGGGACGCGCTGACGTTCCGCGCCGTGGCCGAGCGCGCCGGTGTCGGCGAGCGCACCGTGTACCGCCACTTCCCCACCGAGCGCCACCTGCACGACGCCGTGATGGCACGCCTCGAGGAGGAGGCGGGCATCACCTACGAAGGCCTCGAGCTCGACACGCTCCCGGAGATCACCGCCCGCGTCTTCTCGGCGCGGCGTTCGTTCGCGGCGCGCGAGCCCGACGACCTCGTCGCCGATCCGCTGCTCGTCGAGGTCGACCAACGCCGGCGCGACGCGCTGCTGCACGCGGTCACCGCCGCGACGCCGGCCTGGACCGAGTCCGAGCAGCACAGGGTCGCCGCGCTGCTCGACGTGGTGTGGAGCATGCCGGCGTACGAGCGCTTGGTCGGCGCGTGGGACCTCGACGGCGACGACGCCACCGCTGCCATCATCTGGCTCATGTCGCTGCTCACGCAGGCGATCGACGACGGTCGTACCATCACGGGGTGAGCGCACCTCCGTCGGTGTACCTCGCCGGACCCGACGTCTTCCTCCCCGACTCCGCCACGATCGGGCGGCGCAAGCAGACGATCTGTCGCGACCACGGGCTCGAGGCGCACTACCCCGGCGAGGACGTCGACCTCGCCGGACTCGAACCCGCACAGCAGGCGCGCGCGCTGTTCGACGCGTGCGTGACGATGATGGACCGCTGCGTCGCCGGCCTCGCCAACGTCACGCCGTTCCGTGGCGTGAGCGCCGACGTCGGCACCGCGTTCGAGATGGGATACCTGTTCGGACGCGGCTTCCCGGTCTGGGGCTACACGTCGCACGCCGCCGACTACGCGACCCGCGTGGTCGACGACGGCCAACTGCTGGTCGAGGCGTTCGGTCTCGCCGACAACCTCATGCTCGAAGGACCGATGCTGCGGCGCGAGCGCACCATCGTGCGCGTCCCCGAATCGGGTGTCGCTGCCGCCGCGGCCTTCGGTGCGTTCGAGATCGTGGTGAGGGTCGCGGCTGCGGAGCTGCTCGCGTGAGCAGCACGTGAGCGCTCCGTGAGGGACGCCTGACGTGGCCGTGCGTCGCTCCGTGATCGTCGGCGTGCTGAGCGTCGCCGTCGTCACGGTGGCGCTCGTGATCTCGTCCGCAGACCACGGCGACGACGCGCGGGTCGACGGCGATCCCACGGCCGCGAGTACCACGACGGCCTCGGACGGCACGCCGTCGCCGAACGCGCCTGCGAGCACCACGACGACGCGTGGTCCGCGCGGGAACGGCGCCGCGGTGACGTTCGCGTTCGCGGGCGACGTGAACTTCCCCGAGGTCTGGGACACCGAGGACGGTCCGCCGCCGAACGCACCGACGCTCGCCGAGCAGGTGCGCGCCGATCCGGAGCACGTGCTCGACGCGGTCACCCCGGTGCTCTCCGGCGCCGACCTCGCGATGGTCAACGTCGAGACCGCCGATCACCGACGGCGGCGAGCCGGTGGGCGGGAAGAACTACCACTTCCGATCGCCTGCGGCGACGTTCGACGCCCTGCAGCGCGGCGGGCGTCGACGTGGTGAACATGGCCAACAACCATTCGCTCGACTACGGCGCCGCCGGCATGCACGACACGTTCGCCGCACTCGCCGCCGCCCACATGCCCGTCACCGGTCTCGGCCACGATGCTGGCGAGGCGTACCGGCCGTACCGCACGACGATCAAGGGCCAGCGCATCGCGATCCTCGGCGCGAGCGACTGGCTCGAGCCTGCGCTCGTCGAGTCGTGGTCGGCCACCGACACGCAGGCCGGCATCGCGTTCTCGATCGACCGCACCCGGCTGCTGGCGGAGGTGGCGAAGGTCCGACCGAAGGTCGACACGCTCGTCGTGTTCCTGCACTGGGGCACCGAGGAGACGTGGTGCGCATCGGGTGAGCAGCAGGACCTGGCCACCGCGCTGCTCGGCGCGGGCGCCGACATCATCGTGGGCAGTCACACGCACCGCGTGTTCGGCGCGGGCAAGGTCGGCGCCGCGCTGGTCGCGTACGGCACGGGCAACTTCGTCTACTGGCGCGAAGACGGCGAATCGGGCCGCAGCGGGGTGCTGATGGTCACGGCCACCGGCCGTGAGGTCGACGACTACTCGTGGGTCCCGGCCCGGATCACGAACGGTGTTCCCGTCCCCGAGACGGGCGCAGCGGCCGACGCCGACCTCGCCGAGTGGGACGCGCGGCGTCCGTGCAGCGGGTTGGGCCCCTGACCGATGAGTTCGCGGTCTCGCCGCGGTCCCTCTTCCATGACGCTGACCCACCACTACCCTGCGGGCATGACCGAAGTCGCAGATGTCGGACTCGACGAGGTCCTCGAGCGGTACCGGCGCGAGCTCACCGCACACTGCTACCGGATGCTCGGCTCGTCGTTCGAGGCCGAGGACGCGGTGCAGGAGACGATGGTGCGCGCGTGGCGCAGCTACGACGGCTTCGAGGGACGCTCCCAGTTGCGTTCGTGGCTGTACCGCATCGCCACGAACGTGTGCCTCGACATGCTCAACAGCCGCAACCGACGGGCGCGTCCGATGGACCTCAACGGTCCCTCGCCCGCCGACAACCCGGCGGCGGCGATGCTGCCCGAGTCGGAGTGGGTGCTGCCCATCCCCGACGACCGCGTGCTGCCGCCCGACGGCGACCCGGCCGAGCTCGCCGAGGTCCGCGAGACGATCCGCCTCGCGTTCATCGCTGCGCTGCAGCACCTGCCTCCGCGCCAGCGCGCCGTGCTGCTCCTGCGCGACGTCGTCCGCTGGCACGCCACCGAGGTCGCCGAGTTCCTCGACACCAGCGACGCGTCGGTCAACAGCGCGCTGCAGCGAGCACGCTCCACGATCGCCGCGAGCAACATCACCGAGACCGATCCCGTCATGCCGATGGACGACGCGCAGCAGGAGCTGCTCGACCGCTACCTCGACGCGTTCGAGCGCTACGACATGGACTCGCTCACCTCGCTGATCCACGAGGACGCGATGCAGTCGATGCCGCCGTACGAGATGTGGCTCAGCGGCCGCGACGAGATCCTCGCCTTCTGGCAGGGGCAGGGCGCACCGTGCGCGGGTTCGCGACTGCTGCCCACCACGGCGAACGGCAGGCCCGCCTTCGCGCAGTACCGTCCCAGCACCACCGGCGACGGCCACGACGCCTGGGCCCTGCAGATCCTCGACATCCGCGACGGCGAGCTGGTCGAGCTCAGCTTCTTCCTCGACACCGCCACCCTGTTCCCGTTGTTCGGCCTGCCGCTCCACCTCGAGCCCTGAGCTCCGCTGGGCCCTGAGCGGACTCGCTTAGGATCGGCAGGTTCGAGGGAGCTCCCGATGCCTGCGGCACCGTCGACGCGACACGAATTCCAAGGCGGCCGAGACCGCCACCGACCAATGGGAACGGGAACGGCGACGGCCCGCGCCGTTCGTCGCTGGTGCAGGAGCGCTCGCGCCGCACCCGCCAGGAGCTGGTCAACGCCGCGGTGAAGCTCTGGACCGAGCGCGGTTTCGAGCACGGCGTCGAGAACACCACCGTCGAGGAGATCGCTCGCGCGGCCGGCGTCACCAAGGGCACCTTCTACTTCCACTTCGCGCACAAGGAAGACGTGCTGCTCGAGATGAGCCTCACGACGAGCGACGCGGTCACCGCGATCGCACGGCGCGTCGCCGAGGGTGGCGCGAACGATCGACGAGATCGTCCAGCAGGCGTTCACCGAGATGGCGCGGCGCACCGAGCGCCTCCCGCGCGCCGCGATCGCACGCACGATCCGCGAGTTCTACAAGTACCCGACCCGCGCCCGCGAGCTGAGCATGACGCGGCGCGCGTGGCCCGAGCTCATCGCCGACGCGCAGGCGCGGGGCGAGCTCCCCGCCGACCTCGACCCCGAGGACGTCAGCGACATGATGAACGCGCTGATGATCACCGCGGTCGAGGGCTGGGTGCACAACGCGCACGACTCGCTCGCGCCCGAGCTCGCGTACCGCATGCGCGTGCTGCTCGCCGGCGTGCGCGCCGAGCACGCCGGCTGAACCGATCGAGGTCGACGTGCCCCGCCTCCCGCTCGATCCCCGCCACGGCACCCACGAGCCCACCACCGTCGTGCCGCCGCGGGCGCCGGGCTCGGTGCGGCGCACCACGACGCGTCGACATGCTCCGACCCAACGGCGTCGACGCCGAGCTGGTGCTCGTCGGCCGGGGCCGCGACCTGTTCACCGACGCCGACGGCGAACGCGCACGTGCTCGACACCGCCGAGGTCGAGGCGACCATCGACTTCGTCGACGCGCAGCGGGTCACCGCGATCTCCTCGACTCCCGAGATCCCGAGCCTCGACCAGCTCGTCGGGCGCTCCGCGTCGACCGGCTTCCGGGCCGCCATCGACGTCGCGGTCGCCGGCCACGACGTGGTCGGTCGGCCGGTCTACCAACTGCTCGACGACCTCCCCGTCGCCACGCTGATCTCGGGCTACGCGCCGCAGCACGCGCGGGCGGAGTCGGGCACGTGGGCCGACGAGCAGCAGCGCAAGCCGCTGCAGAAGACCGCGCCGGCCGGGCTCGCGATGCTGCAGCAGGCCGACCTCTGCGCAGGGTGGAAGGCCGGCGGCACGATCATGCAGGGCTTCGCCGAGAACAACCCGCCCGTGGTCACCGGCCCCGCCGCACCGTCGCTGGACGACGGCGACGACCCGTGGGCCTGGCACGAGCTCCCGGGCGAGCTCCCGGTCCACGGCATGCGCCGCCGCCGGCGCATCGACGTGCTGCCCTCGGCCGACGGCACGGGCTCGGCGGGCATGACGGTCTGGCACGTCGACGCCCACTTCCGCGACTCCTACGTCGACGACGAGGGCGAGACCGTGGTGCACGAGTACACCGTGCTCGGCTCGGTCGACCCCGTCGGGCTCACCGTGCTCGAGGCGACGGCGACGCCGCGCGTGCTGCCCGTGGTTCGAGTGCCCCGAGGCCGCGGCCAGCGCCGGGCGCCTCGCCGGACGGTCCCTCGACTCCCTCCGCGCCGGGGTGCGGGCCGAGTTCCTCGGCGCCAGCACCTGCACCCACCTGAACGACATGCTCCGGGCCCTGGCCGACGTCGCCGTCCTCGGGCGCCGAGTTGTCACGCCCGTCGCTCGCCTGTCATAATCGTACTCAGCCTAACTTTCGCTGCTGTCCCCAAGGAGCTCCGCCGTGCCGTCACGCATCCTCGACTATCCGATCTTCGACGCCGACAACCACATGTACGAGACCCCGGGTGCGCTCACCGACCACCTCGAGGACCCGTACAAGGACGTCATCAAGTACATCGACATCGGCGGTCGCACCAAGATCACGGTGAAGGGCCAGATCAGCGAGTACATCCCCAACCCCACGTTCAACGTCGTGGCCGCGCCGGGCGCGCAGGAGGAGTACTTCAAGAACGGCAACCCCGACGGCAAGTCGCGGCGTGAGATCCTCGGCAAGGCGATCCGTTCGCCCGAGGCGTTCTTCTCGCCCGAGCCGCGCGTCAAGCTCATGGACGAGCTCGGCATCGACCGCGCCATGATGTGGCCGACGCTCGCCAGCCTGGTCGAGGAGCGGCTGCGCGACGACCCGTACGCCACCGCCGCGGTGATCAAGGCGCTCAACCGCTGGATGTACGAGCAGTGGTCGTTCAACTACGAGGACCGCATCTTCGCCACGCCGGTCGTCAACCTCGCGCTGCTCGACAACGCGCTCGAGGAGATCGACTGGATCATCGAGCACGGCGCCAAGGTGGTCCTGATCCGGCCCGCGCCCGTCACCACGCTCTACGCGACGCGCTCGATGGCGCTGCCCGAGTTCGACCCGTTCTGGGAGCGCGTCGTCGAGGCCGACCTCGTCGTCGGCATGCACGCGTCCGACAGCGGCTACCAGCGCTACATCAACGAGTGGGAAGGCGTGCCCGGCGGTGAGATGCTGCCGTTCAAGGACGGCTCCGGCTTCGCCGCGCTGAGCACGATCGGCCACCGCGCCATCGAGGACACCATCGCCGCGGTCATCGGCCACGGCCTGCCCACGCGGTTCCCGACCATCAAGATCCTCCCGGTCGAGAACGGCAGCCACTGGGTGCGTCCGTCGATCGAGCACTTCAACCAGGCCTACGAGCTCCAGCCCCAGCTCTTCGAGGAGCACCCGGTCGACGTGCTGAAGCGCAACGTCTGGATCCACCCGTTCCACGAGGAGGACCCGAAGGGCCTCATCGACCTCGTGGGCGTCGACCACGTGTGCTTCGGCTCCGACTACCCGCACGCCGAGGGCATGTCCGACCCGATCACCTACGTCGACGACCTCGAGGGACTCGCCGAAGAGGACAAGGCGAAGATCATGGGCGGCAACCTCGCCGGCCTCATGAACGTCGGCGTGTCCGCCTGATCATCGAGGCGCGCGTCGCCTGACGCGCTCGGTTCGTCGAGGACGGAGCGAGGAGGCACCCCCCGTTCGACCCCGGGTAACGTCCGAGGTTCGACCGGGGGGTGTCGCGTGTCATGAGCGAGCATGGTGAGACGGGCAGCCCGCCCAGTGGCGAGCGTGGCCCGAGCGGCCCGGTGCCGAAGGCGCCACGAGCGGACGAGATGAGGGAGAAGGGTCCGCTCGCAGGGCTGCAGGTCGTCGATCTCTCGACGACGCTCACCAGCGCGACGGTCAGCGGGTTCCTCGCCGACTTCGGCGCCGACGTCGTCGCGGTGGAACCGCCGGGCGGCAGCCCACTCCGCGCCGAGCCTGCGTTCCCGTACTGGGGCCGCGGCAAGCGCAGCGTCGTGCTCGACCTGCACGACGCCGACGACGCCGCGGTCGCCCGCTCGGCTCGCGCTCGGCGCCGACGTGGTGCTCGAGACGTTCCGGCCCGGGGTCGTCGAGCGCTTCGGCCTCGGGTACGACGACCTCGCGCCGCACCAACCCCGGCCTCGTCTACGCGTCGGTCACCGCCTTCGGGCGCACCGGCGAGCTGGCCGGGGTGAAGGGCTACGAGGGCCTGGTCATGGCCCGCCTCGGCGGGCACGACTCGATGGGCGTGATCATCGACCGGCCCGGTCCCGCCTTCTGCGCCGCGCCGTACACCGCGTGGAGCGGAGCGCACACCGCCATCCAGGGCATCCTCGCCGCGCTGCTCGAGCGCGAGCGCAGCGGTCTCGGGCAGCGGGTCGACACCACGATGGTGCAGGGCTTCGCCGGGCAGGACCCCTGGAACGCGATGCTCGGCCACATCGCCCGGCAGTACCCGGAGGCGTTCACGCAGGCGGGCCTCGCCGACGACGGCGCGTCGGTGCCGAACAACTCGCTCTTCTTCCGGCTCCTGGTGGCGCTCTCCGCCGACGGTCGCTGGTTGCAGTTCTCGCAGACGACGCCGCGCCTGTTCGAGGCGTTCATGCGGGTGCTCGGACTCGACTGGATGTTCGGCGATCCGCAGTGGAAGACGGTCCCCGACTTCGACGACGTCGAGCCAGCGCACCGACTACTACGAGCGATGCTCGCGGCGGTGCGGTCGAAGACCGCCGCCGAGTGGCAGGCGGTGTTCGACGACGAACCCGACGTGTGGGCCGAGATCTTCCGTCGGGCAGCGAGCTGCTCGACCACCCGCAGATCGTCCACGACGGCGCCGTCGTGACCGTCACGACGACGACCCTCGGCCCCGTGCGCCAGCCGGGCCCGTTCGTGCACCTGGCGACACGCCCGGTGTGCTCGACCGCTCCGCTCCGACGCTCGACGAGCACGGCGCCGACGTGCGGGCCGAGGCGGCGACACCACCCGCGCCGGTCGACGCCTCGGCCGCGGCCACGCCGACGCTGACCCCCACCGCTCCCCCACTCGCCGGGGTGACCGTGCTCGAGCTCGGCACCTACTTCGCCGCGCCCTACGGCGCGACGCTGCTCACCGACCTCGGCGCGCGCGTCATCAAGATCGAGCAGCTCGACGGCGATCCGATCCGCAACATCATCCCGTTCCCCGAGGTCGGGCGCGGTGAAGGTGCTGCAGGGCAAGGAGCCCATCGCCGTCGACATCCACACCGACGAGGGCCGACCGTCGTGCACGACCTCGTCCGCGCGCGCCGACGCCGTCCTCGTGTCGTTCCGGTCCGGCGTCGTCGAGCGCCTGCGCCTCGATCCCGCGACGCTGCTCGCGATGAACCCCGACCTCGTGTACCTGACCGCGCCGGGATACGGCGTCGACGGCCCGTGCGGCCACCGCCCCGCGTTCGCGCCGACCATCGGCGCCGGCTCCGGGCTCGCGATGCGCAACATCGGCGAGTCGGCACCGCAGGGTCCCGACCTCGACGTCGAGGTGGTGAAGCCGGTCGCGCTGCGCGTGGCGCAAGCGGCGATGGCGTCGGTCAACGCCGACGGCTTCAGCGCCCTCGGGGTCGCGAGCACGCTCCTGCTCGGGCTCGTCGCGCGCGACCGGGCGCGCCGGGTCAGGCCATGCAGACGTCGATGCTGCGCACGATGGCGCACGTGCTGGTCGAGGACATGGTCGAGTACGACGCACGACCGACGCGCCGCACGGCGGACATCGGGTTGCACGGCCTCTCGGCCCGCTACCGCCTCTACGAGACCGCCGACGGCTGGGTGTTCCTCGCCGCGCCGGCGCCGTCGGAGTGGGACGCACTCGCCACCGCGCTCGGCGTCGCACGTCGATCTCGCGGATGACGCCCGCTTCGCCGACGAGGACGCGCGCGACGCGCACGACGACGAGCTCGCCGACGTGCTCGAGGCAGACGTTCCGACGCCAGGGCGCCGACCAGTGGGAGCAGGAGCTGCTCGCCGCCGACGTCGGCTGCCTGCGCGTGCGCCACGGCGCGCCCGACCGCCAGATCTACGCCGACGGCGGGATGGGCGAGGCCAAGGGTTGGATCACCGAGGTCGAGCACCCCGTCCTCGGCGTCCACCCGCGACTCGCGCCGCTGATCCAGTTCTCACGCTCGACCACCGAAGCGCGTCCGAGCGCGCTCTGCGGCACGCGCACCGACGCCGTGCTCACCGAGCTCGGCTACGACGCCGCCCGCATCGACGCGCTGCGCACCGCCGGCGTCATCCTCTGACCCACGCCCCCGACCCACGCCCCTGAGCCACTCCCCTGAGCCATTCACTGCCGTCCCCCGCCACCCCCGAAGGAAGCAGACCCGCCATGTCGTACTCCGATCCCGCCGCCTCCCCCACACCCGAGGGCGTCGAGCTGTTCTCGCTCGATCCCGAGGCGAACCGCCACCCGCAGGAGATGTACCGGGCGCTGCGCGCCGCCGCGCCGGTGCTCGGCCTCGACGGCATGGGCCACGTCCTCACCACCAAGGAAGCGGCGATGGAGGCGTTCCGCCAGCCCGAGGTGTTCTCCTCGGCGGCGACCGTCGCCACGCTGGCGATGGGCGCGGTGCGTCCGCTCATCCCGCTGCAGATCGATCCGCCCGACCACCTGAAGTACCGCAAGATCCTCGACCCGCTGTTCGCGCCGCGCAAGATGGCCGCGCTGGAGGCGCCGGTCGCGGCGCTGGTCAACGACCTCATCGACGGCTTCGTCGAACGGGGCGAGGTCGACTTCGCGCAGGAGTTCTCGGTGCTGATGCCGACGCAGGTGTTCCTCACGCTCCTCGGGCTGCCGCTCGTCGACCTCGAGCTGTTCCTGACGATGAAGGACGGCATCATCCGACCCGACCACGTGGTGGGCAAGCCCCGCGACGACGCGGAGACCCTCGCCTACCAGGACGAGATCGGGCAGTCGATCTACGACTACTTCAACCGCGAGCTCGACGAGCGCGAGGTGGACGCGCCGCGACGACCTCCTCAGCGGGTTCCTCGACGCCGAGGTCGACGGCGTGCGCCTCACGCGTGAGGACATCCTCGACATCTGCTTCCTCTTCTTCATCGCCGGACTCGACACCGTGAGCGCGTCGCTCGACTGCTTCTTCGGCTACTTGTGCGAGCACCCGGAGCAGCGCGAGCAGCTCGTGGCCGACCCGTCGCTCGTGCCGTCGGCGGTCGAGGAGCTCCTCCGGTGGGAGACCCCGGTGGGCGGCATCATGCGCGTCGCTGCCGAGGACACCGAGCTGCTCGGGTGCCCGATCAAGCAGGGCGAGATGGTGAGCATCAGCCTCGGATCGGTCGACACCGACGAGGCCGCGCTCCCCGACGCCTACGAGGTGCGCTTCGACCGCGAGGTGAACCCGCACAACGCGTTCGGTGGCGGCGTGCACCGCTGCCTCGGCTCGCACCTCGCCCGCCTCGAGCTGCGGGTGGCCCTGCGCGAGTGGCACCGCCGCATCCCCGAGTACGCGGTGAAGGAGGGCCACGAGCTCGTGTACACGCCCGCCATCCGTTCGCTCGAGACCTTCCCGATGGTCTTCACCGCCTCCTCCACACCCTCCTCCGCACCGGCGGTCGACTGAGTGGCCCGCCGTCTGTACCTCCACGAGACCGTCGACGTCGTCGGTCAGGGCCAGTACGAGTACATGGAGCACCTCTGGAAGGACCCGGTGCTGCGGATGCCCGACATGTTCGGCCTGCAGGGGTCGTTCTACGTGTGCGCGGCCGGCGGCGGCCGCTGGCCCCAGGTGATCAACATCTGGGACGTCGGCTCGCGGGGCTGGAAGGGCTGGGCGTCGAACGTCGACCGCATGAACCTGAAGCGGCGCAAGGCGTTCTACGGCGAGTGGTGGGACGAGGCGGCCAAGTGGCGCAGCGGCGGCTTCGACCGCCTGTGCGGCGCGGTGCCGGGGTGCCCCACCAGCGAGGAGCTCATGGACGCGGGCGTGCGCGGCACGCTGTTCGTGCACGAGGCGCTCACCGTGCGCCCGGGCGCACCGCTCGACTTCCTCGCCGCCGTCGCCGAGACGCGCGTGCCGCTCATGCGGGAGTACGGCCACGAGGTCACCGGCCTCTACGAGGTGCTGTCGAACCAGCACGAGGTCGTGATGGTGTGGGCCACCGACATCCCGGCGCAGGTGCGGCTGCGCCAGAACCGCGACGCCGCGCGTGGCCTCGACGACGAGGGCGAGGCCGACGACCGCCTCGTCGCGTGGGAGCGCACGGCGGCGGAATTCGTGACCGGCGGCGACACGCACATCATGACGCCGCTCCCGCGTACCGTGTACGGGCCTCCCGACTGGGAGGACGCATCGCTCGAGGACTGGCTGGAGAATCAGGAATGAGGACCGAGTTCGAGACCCTGCTGTACCGCGAGGACAACGGCGTCGCGTACGTCACGTTGAACCGTCCCGAGGTGCAGAACAGCTTCGACTACGTGATGATCGACGAGCTGGCGCAGCTGTGGCAGGAGATGCGCGCGAACGACGCAGTGCGGTGCGTCGTGCTGACCGGCGCCGGCGACCGGGCGTTCTGCACCGGCAACGATCGGAGCACCATCCCCTTCGACGTGAAGTGGGATCCGTACACCTACGACGACCCGGGGATCTCGATCGGACCGCGGGTCAACCGCATGTGGAAGCCCGTCATCGCGGCCGTGAACGGCACCGCGGCCGCGGGTGCGTTCTACCTCCTGGGCCAGGTCGACTTCATCATCGCCGCCGATCACGCCACGTTCGTCGAACCCCACGTCACCTACGCGATGCCCGCGGTGTACGAGCCCATCGAGGCCCTGGCCAAGATGCCCTTCGGCGAGGCGATGCGCATGGCGCTCCTCGGAACGCACGAGCGCATGTCGGCGCGCCGCGCCCACGAGATCGGGTTCGTCACCGAGGTCGTCCCGCTCGACGAGCTGATGGACGCGGCGACGTGGGCGGCCGAGGCCATCGCGTCACAGCCGCCTGCCGCGATCATGTCGACGTTGCGCACCCTGTGGGCCGCGCGCGACATGTTCCCGTCGCAGGCCACCGCGCTCGGGAACACGTTCCTGCACCTCGGCATGGACGCCGACAAGGAGAACCTCAAAGAAGGCGAGGAGGCGTTCGCCAACCGCCCGCGCACCAAGCCGCGCGTTCGGTAGGCGTCTGGTCGCTCGGGACTACTGCGCGAGCTGGACCTCGGCCAACAGCTCGTTGACCGCGTCGGCCGACATCATCGGCCCGGGCGGGACGATGGTGAGCTCGGGGATGGTGAGCTTCGGGTGCGCCAGCAGCATCGCCACGAACTCGGCGATCGTGCGGCCGAGGTCGTCGGACTCCATGTGGTTCTGGTAGATCACGCTCGCGGCCAGCCACTTCGGGAACAGCGCGCCGGCGTGCTCGGCGTCGAAGTCACGCGCGAAGTCGGTGCCGACGGTGTCGCCCACCGCCATGCACACGAACCGCTTGTCGGGCCGCTCCATGCGCCACGACCGGATGGTCCGATCGAGCGCGGCCTTGCTCGCCCCGTAGGAGGCGAGCCCGTGGTGACCGCCGCCCACGGTGATCGACGACAGGAAGATGATCGGGCCGTTCTCGGGGATGTGGTCGAGCGCGGCCTGCGCCACCAGCGCGGGAGCGATGGCGTTGGTCGCGATGACGTCCTGCCAGGTCTCCGCGGTCACCTCGTCGAGCGGGGCGAGCGGCGACACCGCGGTGGAGAACACCAACGCGTCGAGGCCGCCCATGGCGTCGACCGCTTCGGCGACCAGACCCGAGCAGCGTTCGGGGTCGCGCACGTCGGCGGCGATGCCGGTGCCCTTCCCGGCCGTGGTGACGACCTCTTCGAGCTTGTCCTCGCTGCGCCCCACCACCGTGATGTCGGCGCCGGCCGCGGCCGCCGCCAGCGCGGTGCTGCGCCCGATCCCCGACGAGCCGCCGACGATCAGCAGCTTGCGACCACTCAGGTCGATGTCGACGCTCATCGCTCCCCCGCCCCGCTCAGACGACTTCGACGACGAGCGCCGAGCCCATGCCACCACCCGCGCACATGGCGAGGAGACCGTGGGTCTTCCCACGACGGCGCAGCTCGTGCACCATCGTGACGACCATGCGCGCGCCGGTGGCCGCGATCGGGTGACCGAGGCTGCAGCCGCTGCCGTTCACGTTGAGGATGGTCGGGTCGATGCCGAGCGTGCGGACCGCCGCCACCGGCACCGAGCAGAACGCCTCGTTGATCTCGATGAGGTCGATGTCGTCGAGCGTGAGCCCGGCGCGCTCGAGCGCCTTCGGGATGGCGAGCGTCGGGCCCATGCCGGTGCGGGCGGGCTCGACGCCGGCGTTCGCCCACGACACGATGCGACCGAGCGTGCGCAGCCCGTGCGCCTCGGCGTACTCGTCGCTCGAGAGCACCAGCGCGGCGGCGGCGTCGTTGATGCCCGACGCGTTGCCGGCGGTGACGGTCGGCGAGTCGAGCTCGGGGTGGATGGGCTTGAGCTCACCCAGCGTCTCCACGGTCACGCCGCGGCGCGGGTGCTCGTCGACGCTGAACGTGCGCTCCGTGCCCTCGCGATCGGTGTACTCGACCGGCACGATCTCTTCCTCGAACGCACCCGAGTCGATCGAGGCGATCGCCTGCGCCTGGCTGTACGCCGCCCACTCGTCGGAGTCGCGGCGGGTGATGCCCACCTCGCGTGCGGTGTTCTCGCCCACCGTGATCGACATGTCGAACGCGGGCGCATCGGGGGTCTCGGGGTGGCTGGGCGACATCCACATCATCGGCTCACCGCCGGGCTGCGCCATCCACGACTGCGGCGCCGAGCTCGAGCTCTGCGTGCCGCCGGCCACGACCACCTTGTCCATGCCGGCCCGGATGCTGCCCGCGGCGAGCTGCAGTGCGCTGAGACCCGACGCGCAGTGCCGGTTGTCGGCGATGCCGGGCGCGTTGGTGAGCCCGAGGACCACGGCAGTGTGGCGGGCGATGTCGCCGCCGCCGTAGAGCGACTCACCGAGGACGATGTCGTCGATGTCGGTGGTGTCGATGCCCGACCGCGACACCGCTTCGCCGACCGCGATCTCGGCCAGGCGGAACGCGTCGACGTCGACGAGCGAGCCCTTGCGGGCCCGGCCGATCGGGGTACGGGCGGCGGAAACGATGACGGCTTCGGTCACGTTGGCTCCTCGAGTGCGCGTTCGGGGTGACCGGCCACTGTAACGCCGGACACCCGATCGCACCCCAGGGGCAGGCCGCCCGGGCCGGAGTCGCTCAGCGCCCTCCGACGCCGGTCGATTCCTCGGCGGTGAGCCGCTCCAGCTCTGCGTCCACATCGGGTCCGGCCTCCACGTGGAGGCGCGGGATGATCCGGTCGAGCCACTTGGGGAACCACCAGTTGCGGTCGCCCAGGAGCTCCATCGTGGCGGGCACGAGCACCATGCGCACGATGGTGGCGTCGACCAGGATCGCCACCGACAGGCCGAGACCGAACAGCTTCACCGTGGTGGCGTCGCCGAGGATGAAGCTCCCGAACACGCACACCATGATCAGGGCGGCGGCGGTGATCACCCGCGCGGTCGAGGCCAGGCCGTCGGCGACGGCAGAGGCGTTGTCGCCGGTGCGGTCGTACTCCTCCCGGATGCGCGAGAGCAGGAAGACCTCGTAGTCCATCGACAGCCCGAAGAGGATGGCGAACATCATCATCGGGATGAAGGGCGCGATGGGTCCGGTCTGCTCGACGCCGAGGATCCCGTTCCCCCAGCCCCACTCGAACACCGCAACGACCACGCCGTAGGCGGCGCCGATCGACAGCAGGTTCATGATCACGGCCTTGAGCGGCACGAGCAGGCTGCGGAACACCGCCATCAGCAGGAGGAAGCTCAGCACGAGCACGGCGCCGATGAAGATGGGCAGGCGCGACGCCAGGCGTTCCGACACGTCGATGCTCGACGCGGTGAGCCCGCCCACGTGCACCTGCACATCGGTGCCGTTCGTCGCCGCGGGGATCACGTCGTCGCGCAGGTGGTTCACGAGGTCGGTGGTGGCGACCGACTGGGGCGAGCTCTTCGGGATCACGCGGATGACGGCGGCGTCACCGGAGGGACTCGGGGTCGGCCCGACCACCGCGGCGATGTCGGGGGTCCGTTGCAGGCGGGTCGCCAGGTCGTCGAGCGCGGCGGTGTCGGTGCCCTTCGGGAACTCCGCCGCCAGCACGAGCGGACCGTTGAACCCCGAGCCGAAGCCCTCGGCGACGAGGTCGTAGGCCTGACGGGAGGTGTCGCTCTTCGGGTTGCCGCCGGCGTCGGGGAACGCGAGGCGCATCGACAGCAGCGGGATCGCGAGCAGCAGGAGGATCGCGAGACCACCGATGGCCGCAGGCCACGGGCGGCGCTGGACCACGCGGCTCCAGCGGTACCACATGGTCTGCTCGGTCGGCTTCGGCTCCTTGTGCCGGCGGACGGAGAAGCGGTCGATCGTCCGGCCGGCGAACCCGAGGAGCGCGGGGAGCAGCGTGATCGACGCCAGCATCACGATGGCCACGGTGATCGACGTGCCCAGCGCCATCCCGTTCACGAAGTCGACGCCCATCAGGAACAGGCCCAACAGCGAGATCACCACGGTGGTGCCGGCGAACACGACCGCCCGGCCGGCGGTGTCGATGGCGCGGACGACCGCGTGCTCGGGCGGGAGCCCCTCGACCAGGCCCTGGCGGTAGCGCGTGACGATGAACAGCGCGTAGTCGATGCCGACGCCGATGCCGATCATCGACGCGAGCTGCGTGGCGAAGTCGGGGGTCGCGATGGTGTGGCTCAGCAGTTGCACGAGACCGAGCCCGATGCCGATGCCGAAGAGCGCGACGAGGATGGGGAGTCCCATCGCGAGCAGGGAGCCGAAGGCGACCAGCAGGATGACGATGGCGGCGAGGATGCCGATCAGCTCGGCCGGGCCGATGCCTCCGGGTTCCTGGAACATGCGCCCACCGAGCGCGATCTTCACGCCACCGCCGACTTTTGGCGTCGTCCTTGAGGGTGCGGATGTGCTCGATGGTGGAGTCGGGGATCTTCGACGCCTGCTTGTCGAACTGCACGGTGGCGTAGGCGATGTCACCGCTGCGCGCGACCTGGCGCGCGCCGTCGGTGGAGTAGGGACTGACCACGGAGGTGACGCCCGGGACCTCGGCCACCTCGGCGAAGAGCTTCTCCATGCGCGCCTGCACGGCGGCGTCCTGGACGCCGCCCGCACCCTCGCCGGCGTGCGCGAAGACGATCTGGCCCTCGTCCCCCGCCCGGGCCGGGAAACGGGTCTCGAGCAGCTGCGCGGCACGGGCCGATTCGGTGTCGTTGAGGGAGAACCCCTGCGAGAACGAGGCCCCGACGTTCGACCCGATCACGCTGACGGCGACCAACGCGACGATCCAGAGCACGACGACGCGCTTGCGCCGTCGGTAGCACCAGGCAGCCAGTCGTTGCAGCACTCGGTCTCCTCCCGTATGATGGATTCACCAATCATTGGTTGACCCAACCATTGAAGTTAGCACAGGAGTTCGCGTGGCTCGCACCGGGGGGAACACGAAGGAGTCGGTGGCGGAGAGTGAACAGCTCTCACGCGACGTGCTGCGTCACCTGCTCGGAGTGATGCACGCGATGAAGGACCACGTCGCCGAGCTCGGAGCGGCGTTCGACCTGTCGCCTTCACAGCTGACCGTGCTCCGCCTCCTCGGTCAGACGCGGTCGCAGCGCGAGCTGGCCGACTGCATGCACGTCGACGCGTCCAACGTCACCGACATCGTCGACCGACTCGAGGAGCGGGGACTGGCGGTGCGAACGGTGGACCCCGCCGATCGCCGGGTGCGACGCATCGTGCTCACGACCGAGGGGCAGGAGCTGCAACGCAACCTCTTCAAACAGGCGCTGGCGTCGGCGCCGATAGCGTCACTGGACCCGCTCGAGCAGCAGACCCTCTGCGAGCTGCTCGGCAAGATCGCCGAGCCTGCGGACCTGCCGTTCTAGCTACGACCAGAGGTCGACGAGCTCGTCGGTGGTCGTGATCTTGGCGACGAGCGAGAGCGTGTTCTTGATGATCACGTCGGTGTAGTCGACCGGGTACCCGGTGATCGCGTCGCGCGGGATCACCACGTTGAACCCGAAGTTCACGCAGTCGAGCGTCGCGTTCGGGATGGCGACGTTCGTCGACACCCCCGCGATGACCACCGTCTTGGCACCCAGGTTGCGGAGCAACGTGGGCACGTCGGTGCCGTTCACCGGCGACAACCCGCCGATGCGGGTGGACACGAGGTCGCTGTCGGCGGTCTCGATGCCGTCCATGAGCTCGGTGCCCGGACCGCCTGGCGTCATGGGACCGGGACCGGTCGGCGGCTCGCCGTCCTTGGACCGCGTGCCCTGGAAGAGCGGCGCGTTGGTGCTCGCGCCCCGACGGTCGTCCCGGGTGGCGGCGATGCAGTGCAGGATGCCGCACCCGGCCGCGCGCCCGGTGGTGACGAGCCGGTTCACGTTCTCGACCAGCCCGATGGACCTGGCCGAGTCGGCGAGCGCAGGAAGGAGGCTGAAGTCGCCGATGACGCCCTTCTGGCACTCCTGCGTCAGGACGACGGTCGATTCGGGGACGACGAGCTCAGCCAGCTTCATGCTGGGAAGGTATCGCTCCTGCCACCGCTCGCGCCTGTTCTCGCGCCTCCTCACGTCGGGTCTTCACGATGCTCGCGACGATGGCACCGACGATGATCGCGACGATCACCCCGAGCGACGCCATCGTCGGGAAGTGCCACCAGTGCGACACGATCATCTTGAGCCCGACGAACACCAGGATGGCCCCGAGCGCGTGGGCGAGGTAGTGGAAACGCTCGCGCGCGTCGCCGAGCAGGAAGTACATCGCGCGGAGACCGAGGATCGCGAACGCGTTCGACGCGAACACGATGAACGGGTCACGTGACACCGCGAGGATCGCAGGCACGCTGTCCACCGCGAACACGACGTCGGTCACCTCGACCACCACCAGCGCGGCGAGCAGCGGCGTCGCCACCCACTTCAATGCTTGCCCCGGCCCGGCGCGTTCCTTCACCACGAAGTGCTGGTCGGCGAGCTCCGAGCGCACGGGGAGGAACCGGCCCAGCAACTTCACCGCGCGGTCGTGACCGTGCTGCCCCTCGTTCTCCTTGTGGCGCAGCACCTTGAACCCGGAGAAGAGGAGCACGACACCGAACACCAGGAGCATCCACCAGAACTCCTCGATCAACGCGGTGCCGGCGAAGATGAAGATGGCGCGCATCACCAGCGCGCCGAAGATGCCCCAGAACAACACCCGGTGCTGGTAGCGGGCGGGGATGGCGAAGCTGGAGAAGATCACCGCCCACACGAACACGTTGTCGATGCTGAGCGACTTCTCGATCACGTAGCCGCTCAGGTACTCGGAGAAGGAGTCGCCGCCCTTCCACACCAGCACCACGACCGCGAACCCGAGACCGCACGCCACCCACGCCGCCGACTCCACGAGCGCGCGCTTGGCGGTCGGCTCGTGGTTGCCGCGGTGCAGCAGCAGATCGACCGTGAGCAACGCCACGATCACTGCGATGAGTACGACCCATTCCATCGAGGTGTCCCTTCGAAACCCGCCCGTACGAGCGTGATCGGTTTCGAAGGTCTCTCCCACCGCTCGGCACGAGCGGCACGGGCGCCGGGCCAGCACCGAGGCTGACCGTGATGACGACGACCCGTAGACGGGATACTCCCCTTCTCGGACCATTGTATCCGGCTGCACCGAGCCCGACGCGGTCCCCGGGCGCCCCGACGAGCGTTTGCGTAGGGTCGGAACCATGACGACGAGCGACACGTCACACGAGTTCTCGGCCCGACGCGTGGTCACGGGCCTCGACGCCGACGGCACCGCGGTGATCCGGTCCGACGCCGAGCCGCCGAACACGATCCGGGCCAACGGCTTCGGCGTGGCGACGTGGCTGTGGCTCGACGGCCCGGCCGCGACCGTCGACGACGGCGGCGACGAGCCCGGCGGTTCGATCCGCCTCGAGCCGCCCGTCGGAGGGTGCTCGGTGCGGATCATCCGGTTCCCGGGTGCGCGGGAGGGCGGCGGCGACTGGATCCGGGTGGAGGGCGACGATCCCGACGAGCCGGGCATGCACGCCACCGACACCCTCGACTTCATGGTCGTCGTCGAAGGCCGCATCGCGCTCGGGCTCGACGACGGTGAGCACGAGCTCGGGCCCGGCGACGTCGTCATCCAGCGCGGCAACCGCCACCGGTGGCGCGTGCTGGGCGACGAGCCGTGCACCTACGCGGTCTGCATGCTGCGCCCCGACCCGAACGCGCCCCCACCGTCCGAACCCCAGCAGCTCGCGACCAGCACGGACGGGGACGGTCCGCGCCGGCTCGTGGCCGCCACCCACACCGGGGGCGACGATGCGGGACGCTCGTACGCGCTCGCCGACGGCACGCCCCCGTCGGCCATCGGCGGCGGCGGCACGGCCCTGGTCGAGCTCTGGCAGACGGGCGGCGCAGTCGGCTCGCCCGACCAGGGCGGCGACCCCGCGGGCGCCTGGGAGCTGGAACCACGAGGTGGCGGGATCTGCTTCCGGACCGTCGAGCATCCACCCGGGTTCGACCCCGGTGACGCGGGGTGGCACACCACTGCGACCATCGACGTCGACATCGTGCTGTCCGGCCGGCTCGAGCTCTCGCTCCCCGACCAGCCCCCCGTGGTCCTCGGTCCGGGCGAGGCCGTCGTGCAGCGCGGCACCCACCACCGGTGGCGCCCGGTCGGCGACGAGCCGGTCGTCTGGGCCGCGCTGATGCTCGCTCTAGGGTGACCAGCCATGTTGCACGACATGCTCCTCGCTGAAGACCGCGACCGCGTCCGCCTGCTCACGTTCAACCGCCCCGACCGCGCCAACGCGTTCAACGAGGAGCTGTACCACGCAGCTGCCGACGCGCTCCGCGCCGCTGCGGTCGACGACGACGTCGCGGTGGTCGTCTTCACCGGCGCGGGCAAGGCGTTCTGCGCCGGCACCGACCTGCTCGAGATGGCGCAGACCGTCGACGCCGGCGCTGGGGGTGAGCCGGTGACGCGCGACGGCTTCCCCGCGTTCGTCGACGTGCTGCAGGAGTTCCCCAAGCCCCTCGTCGCCGCGGTCAACGGTGCCGCGGTGGGCCTCGGCTTCACCATGCTCGCCCACTGCGATCTCGTCTTCGTCTCCGACAACGCTCGCCTGCTGGCACCGTTCACGAACATGGGCGTCGCCCCCGAGGCCGCGAGCAGCTACCTCCTGCCGCGCCGCATGGGTCGTCAACGCGCGTCGCTCTCGCTGTTCACCTCCGACTGGATCTCCCCCGCCGACGCGGTCGCCACCGGTCTCGCCGTGCAGCAGTGCTCGCCCGAGTCGCTCGTCGAGGAGACCATGGAGCTGGCGACGCGCATCGCGACGAAGTCGTTGCCGTCGCTCATGGCGACCAAGCGCCTGCTGCTCGACGCCGAGCGCGAGGGCATCGCCCGCGCCCGCACGCTCGAGAACCAGGCGTTCGCGGAGCTGCTCGCGCTCCCCGACGCCAAGGACGGCGTGCTCGGCCAGCTGGATTGACCACCTGGGTTGATGGGCACCCGATCCGGGCACGAACGGGACATGCCGAACACGAAGAAGCTGGCCTGGCAGGGCGTGGCGATCGCGTCGGGCGCGCTCGCCGCGACCGCGGTGCGTCGTGCCGCCGTCACCACGTGGCGCACCACCAAGCACGAGGATCCGCCCGACAACCCGGTCGCGCGCGACGTGAGCTGGCCCGACGCGCTGACGTGGACGATCGCGGTGGCCGTCGGCGCCGCCGTTGCACGCGTCGTCGCCCAGCGCGGCGCGGCCGCCGCGTGGGAGAAGGCGACCGGCGATCCTCCGCCGATCGCGAGCTAGCGGCTGCTCTCGCTCTCGAGCAGGTGCTTCATGACCTTGCCGGTCTGCGTGTAGGGGAGCGCGTCGCGGAACTCCACGTACGTCGGCACCTTGAACGCGGCGAGGCCCTCGCGCACCCAGACCTGCACCTCGTCGGGCTCGAGTGACGCGCCTTCGCGCAGCACCAGCACCGCCTTGACCTCCTGGCCGAGCGTGCGGTGCTCGACCCCGATCACCGCCGCATCGGCGATGTCCGGATGCTCGACGAGGCGGTGTTCGATCTCCATCGGGTAGATGTTCTCTCCCCCGCGGATGATCAGGTCGCGCATGCGGCTCTCGAGCCAGAGCACGCCGTCCTCGATGCGGCCGTAGTCACCGCTGTGGTACCAGCGTTCGCTGTCGAGCACCTTGGCGGTGGCCTCGGGGTCGTCCCAGTAGCCCTGGAACACCACTCCGCCGTGGAGGCAGATCTCCCCGACCTCTCCCTCGGGGAGGACGGTGCGGTCCTCGCTTCCTTCTCCGGACCGGATCTGCACCTCGAGCGTCGGGTACGGGGCGCCGACCGACTCGCGGTGCGTGAAGTAGCGCTCGCCCGAGAGCAGCGTGCCCGCGCCCATCGACTCGCTCATGCCGTAGCCGTTCGACAGGTTCGCCGACGGGATCTTCTCGTTGAGCACCCGCATGAGCTCGGGCGGGTACGGCGCACCACCCGACGACACCATCGTGAGGCACGACAGGTCGAACGAGTCGAAGTCGGGGTGCTCGAGCATCCGCCAGAACTGCGTGGGCACCCCCGACCACGCCGACACGCGGTGCTCGGCGGTGAGGCGCAGGTGCACCTCGGGATCCCAGCGCCCCGGCGGCGGGAACACCAGGGACGAACCGAAGCGCGACCCGGTCATGAACAGCGGCGCGGTCCCGGAGATGTGGAAGAACGGCGTGGCGCAGATCGACGCCGGCGGAGGCGCGTCGGGAGCCGGCGGCGGGACGTGGTTGAGCAGCATCGTGACGACGCGGCCGTAGGCCATCGCCGACCCCATGTGCACGAGGTTGCGGTGCGTGAGCGTCGCGCCCTTGGGCCGACCCGTGGTCCCCGACGTGAAGAGGATCATGAACGGGTCGTCCTCGTCGATGGCACCGCCGTCTCCGAGCTCGGGCAGCGACGCCTCCGGGTCGGCGTCGACGTGCAACATCGGCGTGCCCTCGATGCCGACCTCGGCCAACCGCTCCAGGCGCACCTCGTCGCCGAAGAGCACGGTCGGCTGCGTCAGCTCCACGCCGTAGGCGAGCTCGGACCCGGTCCACCAGCCGTTGAGCCCCACGATGATCGCGCCGAGGCTCACGACCGCCAGCTGCGCGAGCGCGTAGTCGAGGCTGTTGGCACTCGCGAACGCGACCCGGTCACCCTTGCCGATGCCGTACTCGTCGACGAGCACGCGCGCGATCGCACCTGCACGCGCGGGCACCTGCTCGAACGTCACGGTCTCATCGGGAAAGACGAGGTACGGCCGGTCACCGAAGGTCTCCGCGCTGGTCCGGAGCACCTCGACCAGGTCGTGCGGCCGCTGCACGAACACCTCGCACTCGGCACCCAGCACCATCTCGGTGGTGCGCTCGAACATCGCGCCCGGACCGCACAGCAGCTCGCGCTGCTCCGGCGTGAGGCGTTCGTCGTCGGTGTTCCGGAGCGTGAAGCCTTCGCTGCTCACTGCAGCTTGAGCACGCGCTCCGCGTTCTCGCGCAGGAACTTCGGCCACACGTGGTCGCGGAACGGCACCTGCTGCATGTCGCCCATGATGCGCTCGAGCGAGAGACCCATCGGGAAGTAGCCCGCGTAGATCACCTTGTCGGCACCGCGCGTGTTGGCGTAGTCGATGATCGCCTTCGGGTAGTGCTTGGGCGCGAACGCGCTGGTGCAGTAGTGCAGCCCCGGCCACTTGAGCATGAGCTTCACCGCGAGGTCCTCCCACGGTTCGCACCCGTGCCGGGTCACGAACACGAGCTCGGGGAAGTCGTACATCACGTCGTCGATGTACTCCACCTTCTGCGGATCCATCTTGAGCCGCGGCCCCGGGACGCCCGCGTTCACGAAGGCGGCGATGCCGAGCTCCACGCACTTCGCATAGATCGGGTACATCTGCGGAGCGTTGATGCGGATCTGCGGGAACAGACCGCACGGGAAGATGTCGACCGCGCGGATGTCCCACTTCTCCTTGGCCTCGGTGATGCGGGACAGCGAACCCATGATGTCGTTGGGGTCGACGCTGAGGCCGGCGACGAAGCGGTCGGAGTGCTGCTCGATCGCCCGCTGCGAGGTCTTGTTGCCCAGCCCGATCAGGCCCTTCTCGACGTTGTACTTGTCCATCTCGGTGAGCGTCACCGAGATCGGGTCGGCACCCGACTCGAGCTCGTCGGGCACGTCCTTGAACATGTACTCGACGGGGA
Organism: uncultured Actinomycetes bacterium; assembly: GCA_963755855.1. Taxonomy (GTDB): domain Bacteria; phylum Actinomycetota; class Acidimicrobiia; order IMCC26256; family DASPTH01; genus DASUAS01. The sequence continues at coordinate 82,290 of CAVWLR010000007.1, forward strand.
ACGAGAACTCACCCTTGGACTCGGCATCCTTCGTCTGCTTGGTGATGAATTCGTAGGTCGCCTTCTTGTCTTCCATCGGGAACCCGATCATGCAGTCGATGATCGGGACGTCGGTGGGCATCGCCATGGGTGCTGTCTCCCCCTGCTCGCGTCGAGTGCTGGATCGTTACTTGATCGGACCGAACACCATGCCGCGGTGGCGGGTCTGGAACAACTCCGTGTCGATGGTCATGCCGAGCTTCTCGGCGTCCCACGGCTTGCCGTCGCAGCTCACGTCGGCGCGCTCGTACCAGCCGCCCATCCAGATCAGCTTGTCGTGGATGACCCGGAGGACCTGGCCCGTCACGTGGTCGGCCTCGTCGCTCGCCAGCCACGCCACCACCGGTGAGCTGTTCTTCGGGTCCATCGGGTTCCACTCGCCCTCGGGCACGTCGTTGGGCTCGAACGCGTCGCCCGCCCCCGGCATGGTCGCGGTGATGCGGGTGAGCCCGGAGGGCCCGATGCAGTTCGCGGTGACGTTGGCGCGGTAGAGCTCCTGCGCCAGCGTGAGGGTCAGCCCGACGATCGCCGCCTTGGCGGTGGCGTAGCCCGTCTGCCCGAAGTTGCCGCCCAGGCCCGCGCCGGACGTCGTGTTGATGATCCGACCGTGGAGCGAGTCGTCGGTCTTGGCGCGGTCGCGGAAGTACTTCGACGCGAAGTGCGACGTCGACCACGTGCCGCGCACGTGCACGCGCATGACGAGGTCCCAGTCGTCGACCGGCATGTTCCAGATGGCGGCGTCGCGCACGATGCCGGCGTTGTTCACGAGGATGTCGAGCTTGCCGAAGGAGTCGATCGCCTGCTGGACGAGCTCGCCGCACTGGTCGTGGTCGCTCACGTCGCCGTAGTTCGACACCGCCTCACCGCCGGCGTCGGTGATGAGCGTGACCGTGTCGTCGGCGGCCTTGCCCGTTCCCTCGCCCCGCTCGCTGCCGCCGAGGTCGTTGACCACGACCTTGGCGCCGTGCCGGGCCATCTCCATCGCGTGGCCCCGGCCGATGCCGTGGCCCGCGCCGGTGACGATCGCTACCTTGCCGTCGAGCAGCCCCACGGCTCCCCCTGTGCTTGAACCGGTGCGTCCGGTGAGTGCGTGCGAATCTGACGGGTCGTCAGGCGGCGGATTGTATATTCCGCCCCGTGACCACCCACACCCCACTGCCGGAGACCATCCCGGGAGTCGTGCACCGGGGAGCCGACCTCTGGCCCACCGACGAGGCCATCGTCGACCGCGGCACCCGCCTCACGTTCACCCAGCTCGACGCCGCCGTGCGTGAAGCGGCCAAGGCGTTCGTGGCCTCGGGCCTGGAACCGGGCGAGCGGGCGTCGGTGTGGGCGCCGAACCTCCACCAGTGGATCGTCGCCGCGCTGGGCCTCTACGCCGCCGGCGGCGTGCTCGTGCCGCTGAACACCCGTTTCAAGGGCGCCGAGGCCGCGCACGTGCTGCGCACCTCGGGCGCGCGCTTCCTGTTCACCGTCACCGACTTCCTCGACACGAACTACGTCGAGCTCCTCGACGGCGCCGGCGCGCGCGACCTGGTCGAGGAGATCGTCATCGTCGAGGGCTCGACGCCCGAGGGAACCGTGAGCTGGTCCGACTTCCTCGCACGCGGCGTCGACGTCCCCGACGCCGAGATCGACGCGCGCGAGGCGGCGCTGACCGGCGACACGATGTGCGACATCATCTTCACGTCGGGCACCACCGGCGCGCCGAAGGGCGCGATGCTGCGGCACGGCGCCAGCGTGCGCCTGTACGACGCGTGGTCGGACGTCGTGGGGTTGCGTCACGGCGACCGCTACCTCCTCATCTATCCCCTGTTCCACACCGCGGGGCTGAAGTCGGGGCTGCTGGCGTCACTGCTGAAGGGCACGACGCTGCTCCCCCACCTCGTGTTCGATCCGGCGACCGTGATGTCGCTGGTGCAGGCGGAGCACGTCACGATGCTGCCCGGGCCGCCGGCGATCTACCAGACCATCCTCAACACCGACGTGAGCGAGTACGACCTGTCATCGCTGCGGCTGGCCGTCACCGGTGCCGCGGTCGTCCCGGTCGAGCTGGTCGTGCGGCTGCGCGAGGAGCTCGGGTTCGACTCCGTCGTCACCGGCTACGGGCTCACCGAGACCACCGGCACCGTCGCCATGTGCCGCCACGACGACGACCCCGAGATCATCGCCCACACGTCGGGCCGCCCGCTCGACGGCATCGAGATGAAGATCGTCGACGCCGACGGCAACGACCTGCCCACCGGCGAGCAGGGCGAGATCGTCACCCGCGGCTACCAGGTGATGATCGGGTACTTCGACAACCCCGAGGCCACCGCCGAGACCGTCGACGCCGACGGGTGGTTGCACACCGGCGACGTCGGCTTCGTCGACGAGCAGAACAACGTGACCATCACCGATCGCATCAAGGACATGTTCATCGTCGGAGGCTTCAACGCGTACCCGGCCGAGATCGAGGGGCTCATGCTCGAGCACCCCGACGTCGCGCAGGTCGCGATCGTGGGTGTGCCCGACGCGCGCATGGGCGAGGTCGGGATGGCGTTCGTCGTGCCCACCGCCGGGCGCACCGTCGACCGCGACGAGGTGCTCGCGTGGTCGCGCGAGCACATGGCCAACTTCAAGGCGCCCCGCTACCTCGAGGTGGTCGATGCCCTCCCGCTGAACGCCAGCGGCAAGGTGCTGAAGTTCGAATTGCGGCAGCAAGGGCGCGAAATCACCCAGGGCTGAGGTCACACACCGTCCCGTACGGTGCGGCGATCCTCGAGGCGCCCGCTCGGGTGGGCGTCGGTCGACACGCACGTGCTCATCGGGAGCCGAGGTCGCGCTGCAACGTCGCCTTCCCGTTCGTCGCCTTGACCGCGTCGACGATCTCCTGCTCCGCCGCGACGTCACCCATCAGGTAGCGGTTCCAGAACGCGGTGGTGGTCGTGTCGACCACAGTCGAGATCGCGCTGCGCGGGACCTCGAACGGCGGCGCGTGGCGTTCGCCGCGCAACGTCACGAACCACTTCGGCGGCGCCAGCTGTGCGTAAGCGTTCCGGCTGTGGCGGTAGCCGGTGTCGGCGTCGCCGTGCAGCAGCAGCACCGGCACGCCCTGGTTGACGTAGCGACCGGTCGGGAGCGGGTCGTGCACCCCCGACATCACGATCGCCGCCTTGATGCGCCCGTCCTCGCAACACGTGTTCGAGATGAGGGCGTAGACCGTGAGGCCGCCGAGCGACATCCCGGCCGCACCCACGCGGTTCGGATCGACGTCGAAGGCGGTGGCGCGGTCGAGCACGTCGTCGAGCACGTACGACGCGTCGGACGCCTGGAGCAGGACCTCCGATCTCAGGGCCTTGCCCTGCTCGTCCTTCTTCGTCTCCGGCAGCTCGGGTGCCACCACCACGTAGCCGGCGGCGACCCACGCGTCGAGGAGCGGCGCGAGCGAGTCGGGGGTGCCGTCGCGCCCGTGGAGCGCGAGGATCACCGGGTGCGGCGTCGTCGTCGCTGCCGTCGGCGTGCGCACCTGGGTGACGAGCACGCGGCACTTCCCGTCGACGCGGTGCGCGTACGTGTGATCGATGCGCGAGACGCCGGGCTCGGTCGTCGGCACCGGTGTGCCCGCGGCCGGTCCGTCCGTGCAGGACGTCGCGGCGGGCACGGACGCGAGCGCGGGCACCGCGGCTGCGGGCGCGCCTGCGCCGGGCAGCACCGCGACACCGATCGCGAGCAGGACGAGAGCCACCACGGCACGCACGTCCCGGACCGTAGCCACCGAACCTGTGAACCAGATCAGGGCTCCGAGAGCAGCGCCTTCGGGACGAGCGCGTCGAGCTCCGCGAGGCTCCACGGCGGGTGATCACGGTGGTCGCCGCGGTAGATCGTCCGCGCCACCTCGTAGCGGTTCCAGACGCCGACGGCACCACCCGACGCGTGGAACACCTGGCCGGTCACGCCGCTCGCCTCGTCGGTGCAGAGCCACGCCACGATCGGCGCCACGTAGTCGGGTGGCGGCGTGTTCACGTAGGACTCCCAGTCGGCGTCGGAGATCAGCTCGTCGGCGCGGAGCTGCTCGAACATCGGCCGCGTCACCGCGTGCAGCCGGGTCGCGCCGCCGGGCGAGAGGCAATTGGCGGTCACGCCCGCGCTCTCGTGCTCGAACGCGAGCGCGCGCGTCATCGAGATGACGCCACCCATCGCAGCGGCGAAGATCGGCTGGCCCAGCAGTCCGGTCGCGCCGTGCGACGTCGTCGTGACGAGCCGTCCCCAGCCGCGCTCGATCATGCCGGGGAGCGCGGCGCGCGCGAGCCAGAACTTCTGGTGCAGGAACAGCGCCATGAACCGCTGGTAGGTCTCGTCGTCGGCGGCCAAGGTGCCGTCGATGATGGCGCCCGCGCAGCCGACGACGATGTCGAGCTTGCCGTACTCGTCGATCGCGGTCTGCACGGCAGCGGCGCATCCGGCGGCTTCCGCCACCGAGTCGTAGTTCGCGATGGCGGTCCCACCGGCGTCGCGGATGGCGGCGACGGTCGAGTCGGCGGCGGCCGAGCTCCGGCCCTGCGCGAACTCGTCGGTCCCGAGGTCGTTGACGACGACCGCCGCACCGTGGCGGCCCAGTGCTTCCGCGCACGCCTGGCCGATGCCGTTCCCGGCGCCGGTGACGAGCGCGACCCTCCCGTGCAGTCGATCTGAGCTGTCGGTCATGGCGCGCAGCGTACGGCGATGATCCCGTACCCTGCCGAGGTGCCACCGCTCCTGTTCGTCGTGATCGCCATCGGCGGCGTGACCATGATGCTGCTCTGGGTGGGCGCGCTGGTCGACGCCGTCCAGCACGACGACCGCGAGTTCGACGAGATCGGGCGCGACAAGCGACCCACCGTGATGCTGATCCTGTTCACCTGGGGCTTCGGCGGCATCTGGTACTGGCTGCGCGTGCGGCCCGGGCTGGTGGAGCTCCGCCGGCGCTGATCGCCCGGCCCCTCGGGATCAGCTCTCGACGATCTCGCTGGTCTGCATCACCGGCTGGATGTCGGTGTAGTTGGCGACGTCGGCCATGATCGCACCGGTGCCCTCGGCGCTCATCGCCTCGCCGATGGCGTCGGTCGACGGGAAGATGAAGTGCACCGCGGCCTCGTACGGGCCGTTGACGCCCTTGTCGATCTCGACCCGCTCCACACCCCACGTCGACACGGCCAGCGGCACGTGCTTGTCGCGGTAGTAGTCGTGGTCGAACTTCGCACCTTCGGTCTTCGGGTACAGGACGCTGAGTCGAATCATGGGCGCAGTCTGGCATGACTCCCCGACGGGGGCATCTCGACCGAGACCGGGTGGGACGCCGTAGATTGAGGGGATGGCTCGGCTGGCCGATCGCATCCGGGACGCGTTCGACGAGCAGGATCTCGACCGTCTCCAGGCGCTCCTCGCCCCCGATGCGACGTGGGGTGACGACCCGGCCGGCGAGTCGTTCTGCCACGACCGCAACGACATCGTCGGCCGGTTCCGACAGCTGCTCACCGAGGGCGTGGAGGCCACCGTGGTGGGGACCACGACCGGCCCGCGTGGCATCGCCGTCGAGCTCCACGTCGACTGGCCCGCGCCCGAGGACCAGCGTCCCGAGTTGCAGACGGTGCACCTGGCCTTCATGGTCAGCGACGGGCTCATCACCGCGATCCACGGCCAGGACGACGAGGAATCGGCACTGGTCGCGATCTCCGGCTGAATCACATCTCACGGCGGCGGAGATGACCCCTTGCACCCGCGCTCGGGGTCTCCGTACCATCGAATGTATGTTCGCCCCTGCGACCGATCGGCCCGACTTCGGCACCTGGTCCGACGCCGCGCTGTGCCGTGAGATCGAGGCGCGCGACGGCGGCGGTCGAGCGGGCGCAGGCCGAGCTCGCGCACCTCACCGGGGTGTGGTTGGCCCGTCAGGCGTGGCGCTCCGAGAGCGCGCTGTCGGCCACCGGGTGGTTGGCGCAGCACACACCGATGACCCGTGCGTCGGCGGCGAAGATGTGTGCCACCGCTCGGCTGGTGCACGCGCACGAGCAGACCGCGAAGGCACTCGACGTCGGCGACGTCACGGTTGCGCACGTCGAGGTGCTCGCGGTCGCGACCCGGCACCGCGACGCGCTGTACCCGGAGCACGAGCACACGCTGCTCGATATCGCGAAGACCTTGACCCCCGACGACTTCGGGACCGCGGCGCGGGAGTGGCGGGAGCTGGCCGACGACGAGCTGGGGGCCAGCGATGCCGCGGCCGCCCACGCCGCCCGCTTCCTCCACGTCTCCCCCACGCTCGGCGGTGGACGCATGGATGGCTTCGTCGGTCCGGACGCCATCGCCACGGTGATCCGCACCTTCGACAAGCTGGTGCCACCCGACCCGGCCGGATCGCCCGACCCGCGCCCGAAGTCGGTGCGCCACGCCGATGCGCTGGTGATGCTCTGCGAGCAGTGGCTCGCGGCTCCCGAGCGGGCTGGCGCGGTCGACACCACGTTCGGCGTGGTCGTCGACGTCGGTCTCCTCGGAGAGCTCGGTGTCGACGCGTGGCAGGGCCGGTGCGAGCTCCGCGACTACGGCCCGATCGGCCGTGCCCTCATGGAGCGACTCGCCTGCGACGCGCGGGTGGCGCGCGTCGTGACCGCGGGCAGGTCGCGGGTGCTCGACCTCGGTCGCCTGACCCCGGTGGTCAGCGATGCACTCCGCACCGCGGTGAAGGTGCGCGATCGCCACTGTCAGCACCCCGGGTGCCGGGCGCCCGCCAAGTGGTGCGACACGCACCACATCGTGCACTGGACCCGGGGCGGGCCCACGGACATGGACAACCTCGTACTGCTGTGCCGGCGCCACCACGTCGACCACCACGAGGGCGGCTGGCGCATCAGCCGGGCCGCCGACGGCACGATCGTCGCCACGCCTTCGGTCACGCAGCCCTGGTCACGGCGCCGACGACGACGGCGACGCGTCGACGATCCGGATCGGTGGTGAAGGCCGGTGGTCAGAGCCGGTGGTGAGTCAGGTGGTGCGGGCGGCGCGGGCGACGAGCTCGCGCAAGAGCACCTTGCCCACCTCGTTGCGCGGGAGCGCGTCGAGGGGCTCGAAGCGCACCGGCACCTTGTACGGCGCCAGGTGCTCGCGACACAGCGCGTCGAGCGCCGCGATCATGGTGTCGTCGACCGACGCACCGGCGCGGGGCACCACGAACGCCCACGGGACCTCGCCCAGGCGGTCGTCGGGGATGCCGGCGACCGCGCACTCGGCCACGTCGGGCGAGAGCCGGATCACCTCGGCGACCTCTTCGGGGAAGACCTTGAGGCCGCCGCGGTTGATCATGTCCGACACGCGGCCCTCGATCCAGAGGAAGCCCTCGTCGTCGATGCGGCCGAGGTCGCCGGTGTGGAACCACCCGTCGACCAGGCGACCGTCCATGGAGTCGCCGGATGCGGCGCGTGCGTCGATCATCGGCGTGCGCACGAGGATCTCCTGCAGGTCGTCGCTGATGCGCAGCTGCACGTTCTCGTGCGCGCGACCCACCGCGCCGATGTGGGTGTCGCCGAACTCCTTGGCGTCCTGCGCGCTCCAGCCGACGATCTCGCCGCCGATCTCGGTCTGGCCCCACCCGTTGAGCACGAACACACCGAAGCGGTCACGGAAGCGCCGCGCCTGGAGCGGCGACAGCGGTGCGGTGATGCTGCGCACGTACTTGAGGGGCGCGAGCGAGGTGAGCGACTCGTCGTCGGCGAGCATGGTCATCGCCGCCGGCGGCAGCACGGTGGAGCGGAGCTGGAAGCGCTCCACGAAGCCGGCGAACGCCTGCGTGTCGAACCGGTCCATGATGATCACCGCGGCGCCGGCCCGGAAGGCGAAGATCACGTTGTAGATCCCGGCCCACAGCGACAGCGACGTGGGGATCAGGTTCGGCATCGGCGCCTTGTTCCGGGGAGGAGGCTTCGGGGCACCGCCGCCCGAACCACCCCGCAGCGTGCCGAGGACGCCGTCGATGAGCCCGAGCACGTTGTCGTGCACCAGGGGCACCGGCTTGGGTCGCCCGGTGGTGCCGGACGTGAACGAGATCGCGGCGACGCCCGCGGGCGACGTCGGCGCGTCGGCGTCGAGCGGCGCGGGCGCATCCCACGTGCCGTCACCGGTCGCCAGCACGCACCGGCACCTCGGTGACGCGGGCCGCGTCGTCGGGGCGGGTGAGGATCGCGGCCGGACGATCGGCCTCGATCACGTGCGCGAGCTCGTCGGCGGAGAGGCGCGGGTTGAGCGGCACGTACACGCCGCCTGCGAACCAGATGCCGAACAGCGCGGCCACGATGTCGGGCCCGTTCGGGAGCATCACGCCCACGGCCTGCCCCGGTCGCAGTCCCCGGTCGCGCAGCAGCGCGCTCAGCGCCTCGGCGCGTGCACGCAGGTCGGCCCGGGTGACCTCGTCGGTGGTCGTGTAGACCGCGACCGTGGTGGCGTCGTCGTCCCGGGGATCGAGGACGTCGGCCAGATTCATTGGGCGGGCGTCATGGGGCCCAGTTGGGTTCGCGCTTCTCCGCGAACGCGAGCGGGCCCTCGGTCTGGTCGGGGTGACCCCACATGTCGACCAGCTGCTGGGCGCCGGCGCGGCACCCGTCGGTGAGGCCGTACTCGAGCGCACCCCACAGCGCCTTCTTGGTGGCGCGCATCGCCGCCGGCGAGTTCTTGGCGATGGTCTCCGCCAGCTCCTGCGCGACCTCGCGCAGCTTCTCGGGCGGATCGACGATCTGCGAGATCATCCCGAGCTCGTAGGCGCGCTCGGCGTTCATGCGCTCGTAGCGTCCGACCAGCGCCATGCGCATCACCGCCTCGAACGGCATCTTGCGCAGCAGCGCGATCGCCTCGATCGCGACCACCTGCCCCACCGACGTGTGCGGATCGAAGAACTGCGCGTCGCTCGCGGCGATCACGATGTCGGCCTCGGCCACCCAGTGGAACGCACCGCCGGCGCAGATGCCGTTGATCGCGGTGATCACCGGCTTCTGCACGCCCTGCTGCCAGGCGGTGAAGTGCAGGTCCCAGTTCTCGACCGACTCGCGGTAGCGCTCCATGCCCTGACCGTCGGTGGCGAGCTCCTGCACGTCGACGCCGGTCTGGAACGCTCGTCCCTCGCCGGTGTGCACGATCACCTTCACCTCGGGATCGGCGTCGAGCTCCAACCACGCGTCGCCGAACTCGTCGCGCATGTGGCTGCTCATGGCGTTGAGCTGCTCGGGCCGGTTGTTGATCAGCCAGCCCACCGGACCGTGGCGCTCCACGATCAACGTGTCGAACTTCGAGAACGTCACGATTCCTCCACGGTGTCTCCCATCGAGCCGGTCGCTTCTCGGAGAACGCGAGCGGACCTTCGGTCTGGTCGGGGTGGCCCCACATGTCGACGAGCTCCTGCGCGCCGGCGCGGCAGGCGTCGGTGAGACCGTGCTCGAGCGCACCCCACAGCGCCTTCTTGGTGGCGCGCATCGCAGCCGGCGAGTTCTTGGCGACGGTCTCGGCCAGCTCCTGCGCCGCGTCGCGCAGTCCGTCGGGCGGGTCGACGATCTGCGAGATCATCCCCAGCTGCCGGGCGCGCGTCGCGGGCATCCGCTCGGATCGACCGACCAACGCCATGCGCATGATCGGCTCGAACGCCATCTTGTGCGAGAGCCCGACGCCTTCGTACGACATCGCCTGCCCGAGCGACACGTGGGTGTCGAAGAAGGTGGCGTCGCTCGCCGCGATCACGATGTCGGCATCGGCGACGAAGTGGAGTCCCCCGCCGGCGCAGCTGCCGTTGACCGCCGCGATCACCGGCGTCCACACCTGGTTGTGCCACGCGGTGAAGCGCAGCTCGGCGTCGCGCGTGCGGCGCGACTGCTCGGTCATCGCCTCCTTGTCGCGGCTCAGCGCGGCGACGTCGAGGCCGGTCTGGAAGTTGCGGCCGTTCCCGGTGTTCACGATGACGCGCACCGCGGGGTCGTCGTCGAGCTCCCGCCACGCCTCCTCGAGCTCGGTCATCATCCGGGCGTCCATCGCGTTGCCGACGTCGGGGCGGTCGAAGATCAGCCAGCCCACCGGCCCCTGGCGCTCGACGACGAGGCGCTCGTACATCAGCGGCCGCCGAACTCGGGCGTCCGCTTCTCGCCGAACGCGCTGCAGACCCTCGCGGAAGTCCTCGCTCCGCGACGACAGCTCCATGGCGAACGCCTCGTTGCGCAGGTGCTCGTCGAGCGGGGACGTCGCGCCGGTGTGGAGCAGCCACTTGGCCAGGCCCAGCGCCACCGTCGCGCTCTTCGCCAGGGTGGTCACGAGCTCCGCGGCGGTGGCGTCGACCTCGGCCGCCGGCACCGCGCGGTGGATCATCTGCCACTCGGCCGCTTCCCGACCGTCGACCACCCGGCCGAGGTGGATCATCTCGCGGGCCCGCATCTCGCCGATGCGGCGCGGCAGCAGCCACGTGTTGCCGCTGTCGGGCGTGAAGCCGCGGTCGACGAACGGCGCCCAGAAGCGCGAGTCGTCGGCCGCGACGGTGAAGTCGGCGGCCAGCGGCGAGGTTGAGCCCGATGCCGGCGGCCCAGCCCCGCACCGCGCACACGACCGGGAGCTGCACCGTGCACAGCAGCGGGACCAACCGGTGGGCCTGGGACGGGAGCCGGCGCTGGATGCTGCCGACGCGGGGCTTGTGCCCGGTCTCCTTGGCCTCCTGGTTGCGCGCCACCCAGTCGAAGCCGGAGCAGAAGTGCTCGCCCGTCGCTCGTGAGCAGGATCGCCCGCACGGCTTCGTCGCGCCCGGCGAGGTCGACGGCGTCGATGGCGGCGTAGACCATGGTGTCGTTCAGCGCGTTGCGCTTGTCGGGGCGGGCCAGGCGCAGCGTGAGCACGCCCTCGGCCAGCTCGATGTCGAGACCGTCGACCGACTCGTACGGACTCATCGGACGCCCTCCCTCGAGTCGGCCTTCATCGCTGGAGAACGCTTCGCTGATCGCGGTCAGTGAGCTTTCGAGGTCGGTGCCGGGCGGGTCGGGGAGGCGGACGGGCCCGTGTTCGCGTGACGGCAGGAGGATGGTGGCGGTGCCGGGGGTGGTGTTCGTGCCGCGTTGGTTGGTGGCGGCGAGCTCGAGGTCGACGGCGGGACGGTCACCGTCGGCGAGGTACTTGCGGGTGATGGTGCCGGTGAGGTGGTGCACGTCACCGACGTAGTTGAACCCGCGGAAGGAGCACTCGAGCTTCCAGAGCCAGGCGTCGTCACCCATCCAGTCGGTGCAGAGATGGATCAACCACGTCTCGCGCATCCGCCCGTAGTCGTACGTGGTCGGGTTGCCGGCGCGGCGGGCCCACTCGGGATCCCAGTGCACTCGCTGCTGCACGTCGGGGATGCCCTGGTCGTCGAGCTTGAAGAACCGTGGGATGCGCTGGCGGTTCGCGACACCGAGCGCGAGGGGCTTGACGTCGTAGAGGCCCATGCCCATCCCGACGTGCCAGCAGACCATGTCGGTCACCAGCATCGGACCCTTCACCATCGGGCCCACGACGTCACCCTCGGCGACGTCCTCCCACGAGCCGCGGCTCGGCGCCCCGGCGCGATGCCGCCGCGTACTCGGCGTCGAGGTCCGCGATCTGCTCCTCGGTCCAGTGCGCGGGTTCGATGGCGTCGTACTTCTTCTTCTCCCGTGCCTTCTTCCGCTCGGTGCGGATCATCAGCCGGTACTGACCCGACAGCACCGTGCCGTCGTCGTCGCGGAACACGTTCGCCGACCACTCGTGCACCGCCCGCCCCGCGAACTCCGACGGCTTGTCGAGCACCGCCACCATCGCGTTGCGGCGCCACACCCGATGATCGGGCCGCAGGGGCGCCCACCACTCCCGGGCGCTGGCGGAGTAGAAGGCGTGCACACCGCGCAGCGGGTCACCCGCGCATCAGGTCCTTCTTGTCGTCGGGGACCGCGGTGACCTCGTCCTCACCGATCAGCGAATCGCCACCCACCAACGTCGGCGGCGCCAACGGCCCACCCCACACGCTCGCCGCCGCGTACTCCGGGTCGCCCCACAACGGGTTGTCGTCGCCGTAGCTCTCGGCCACGATCCGGAACGCATCCGTGTTCGGCCGCAAGTAGTGCGGACGCCGCGTCCACGGCTCCGCCACCCCCACCCGCGCCCGCAGACGCTCCACGCCCTCGTCGGTGATGGTGCCACTCGTCGTGTCGGTCACAAGACCCCGGAATATACAATCTGCCGGCTCGGTCCACGCCGGGCCTGCGACCACGATCGAGCTGGAGCTCCCGTGACCTACTCCGACGAGATCGACGGCGTCCGCTTCGACGTCGCCGACGGCATCGCCATCGATCACCATCGACCGGCCCGAGGCGGGCAACGCGCTGACCGGTGCGCAGCGGGCCCGCATGGGCGAGTGGCTCGGCCGCGCCGACGAGGACCTCGGCATCCGCTGCGTGGTGCTGCAGGCGACCGGGCCGCTTCTTCTGCACCGGGGCCGACCTGCGCGGGGGCACCGCCATCCCCGATGCGCCCGCGCGACCCGACGACGCGCCCGACGAGGTGATCGGCGACCGTCGCCGCATGATGCTGCGGGGCGCGATCAAGACCGTGAGCGCGATCCTCGACTGCGAGGTCCCGGTCATCGCCAAGGTGCAGGGCACGGCGGCCGGCATCGGCGCCCACCTCGCGCTCGCGTGCGACCTGGTCGTCGCGTCGGAGAACGCCAAGTTCATCGAGGTGTTCGCACGCCGCGCGCTCACCGCCGACGGCCTCGGCACCTGGCTCCTCCCCCGCCTCATCGGGCTGCAGCGGGCCAAGGAGCTCATCCTGCTGGCCGAGGACGTCACCGCGCAGCGCGGCTACGAGATCGGGCTGGTCACCCGGGTGGTGCCCGCCGAGGATCTCGACACCACCGTGGCCGACATGGCCCGCAAGCTCGCCGACGGCCCGACGCGTGCGCACTCGGTCAACAAGTGGCTGCTGAACCGGTCGCTCGACGTCGACCGCGCCACCATCGCCCAGGAAGAGGCGTGGATGGTCGACCTGATGGGTCGCAGCCTCGACAGCGAAGAGGGCGTCAGCAGCTTCATCGAGAAGCGCGAGCCCAAGTTCCGCGGCTACTAGCTCCTCGGCTGCTGAAGACGCAGCGAGCAGAGCGAGCGAGGGCGGCTAGGGAGCGAACATCCCGCGGGATGCGAGGAGCTCGATCACCAGTTCGCCCTGGTCGGTGAGCAGCGTCACGCACGCGTCGGCCGCACGGTCGGGGTCGTCGGCGTCGATCGCAGCGACGATCGCCTTGGTGCCGCGTTGCTGCGTGGCGCCACTGCCGGGCACCAGCTCGAAGAAGTTGCCGGGCACCACCGTCGACATGTTGCGCATCACGCTGCCGAGGCGAGGCGAGCGCGCGATCGCGAGCAGCGTGCGGAGGAACACGTCGTTGGTGTCGTGCAGCTCGTCGGGCGTGGTCGCGACGGCCAACGCCTCCTGCGCCACGCGCAGCCGGTCGCGCGAGTCGGGCGTCGACCGGGACACGGCCCGGCGCGCGGCCAGCCCGTAGACCAGACCCAGCAGCTCGTAGTGGTCGCGCAGGGAGTCCTCGTCGAGCCCGTGCACGAAGGCACCGCGGTGCGGCGTGATCGTCAGCCAGCCCTCGCGGTCGAGGGCGATGATCGCCTCGCGCACGGGGATGCGGCTCACCCCGAGCTGGCGGGCGATGTCGTCCTGGTGGACGCGGTCGCCCTGGCGCAGCTCGCCGTTGAAGATCAGCGACCGCACGTGGATCGCGACCAGGTCGCCGCTGCTGGGACGGTCGATGAGGGGCACAGGCGAGAAGCCACCGACCTCCGGTGAGGAGGGCTCCTCTTCCTGCTTCGCGGCCACGTGTATACGTTATGCGACTCCCTCGGGCGGGCCCGCCGAGGCGGGCACTCTCAGCGGGCACTCAGGCGATCGCGCCGGTCTCCCGCAGGCCTGCGACCTCGCCGGCGCCGAACCCGAACTCGGCGAGCACGGCGTCGGTGTCGACGCCGGGGTACGCGTACGAGTCGCCCGGCTCGGCGACGGTGCGGCTGAAGCGCGGCGCCGGCGCGACCTGCCGACCGCCGTCGGGCGCGGGGACGAAGAGGTCGCGGGCCACGTTGTGCGGGTGCTCGTGCGCCTCGTCGAACCGGTACACCGGCGCGAAGCACACGTCGGTGCCACCGAGCTGCGCCTCCCACTCGGCGCGCGTCTTCGTGCGCACCGCGGCGGCGATGCGGTCCTTCATCTCGGGCCACCGCGACCGGTCGTACTGCTCGGGCAGGTCGTCGCCGGCGATGCCGAGCTGCTCGAGCAGCTGCGCGTAGAAGTGCGGTTCGATCGGCGCCAGCGTGACGTACTTGCCGTCGGCGGTCTCGTACACGGAGTAGAAGGGCGACGCCGCCGTCGAACAGGTTGGTGCCGATCTCCTCGGTGTGCATGCCCGAGCGCGCCATGCCGTAGAACACGGAGAAGATCGACGCCACGCCGTCGACCATCGCCGCGTCGACGACCTGGCCCTTGCCCGACCGCTGCGCCTCGAACAGCGCGCAGACCACGCCGTACGCGAGGTGGAGACCACCGCCGGCGAAGTCGCCGAGCACCTGGAGCACCGGCACCGGCGCGCCGTGCGGCGCGCCGACCGAACCGATGGCGCCGGTGAGCGACTCGTAGTTGAGCGAGTGACCTGCGCTGTGCGCGAGCGGTCCGTCCTGTCCCCAGCCGGTGAGGCGGCCGTAGACGAGCTTGGGGTTGCGGGCGAGGGCGGCGTCGGGGCCGACGCCGAGGCGCTCGGCCACCCCGGGCCGGAACGACTCGAGCAGCGCGTCGGCCTGCTCGGCGAGCCGCAGCACCACCTCGACGCCGTCGGGGTGCTTCAGGTCGACGCCGATCGAGCGCCGGCCGCGGTCCCACTCCGAGAACGCCGTGGGCGGGTCGGGCGGCGCGCCCGGGACCTCGACGGCGCGGTCGACACGGATCACGTCGGCGCCCATGTCGGCCAGCTTCAACGTGCCGAACGGCAGCGCGCCGAGCCCGGCGAGCTCCACGACCTTCACCCCGGTCAGCGGTCCACTCATGAGCGGTACGGTACGGCCCGCGCCCACGCCGGCACCAGGGCCGACACCAGGGGCCGGCAACGACCGGGCGCCACCGACCAGGACCAGACCAGGGGGACACGACGATGACCGAGTCACGCTTCGACGGGAAGGTCGCGCTGGTCACCGGCGCCGGTTCGGGCATCGGGCGCGCGGTCGCGCTGCGCCTCACCGGCCGAAGGCGCCCAGGTGCTCGCCCACGATCTCAACGCCGACGCGCTGGCCGAGACGGCCAAGCTCGTCGCCGATGCCGGCAACACGCTGACCACGCGCACCGGCGACATCAGCAGCCGCGACGAGTGCGTCGCCACCGTCGCCGCCGCGGTCGACCAGTTCGGCGGGCTCGACGTGCTCGGCAACATCGCCGGCATCGCGCGCGCCGAGCACTTCCCCGACGTCGACGAGCGCGCCTACCGCCAGATGATGGGCGTGAACGTCGACGGGTGCTTCTTCCTCGCGCAGGCTGCGATCCCCCACCTGCTCGAGCGCGACGGCAACATCGTGAACATCGCGTCGAACGCCGGGCTCATGGGCCAGGCGTACACCGTCGCCTACTGCATGACCAAGGGTGCGATCGTGCAGCTCACGCGCGCGCTGGCGATGGAGTACGCGAAGCAGCCCCTGCGCGTCAACGCGATCGCGCCGGGCGGCGTCGACACGTCGCTGAGCCGCAACTTCCAGATCCCCGAGGACCTCGACTTCGAGCTGATGGGTCGCTACACCGGCTTCCGCGCCATGGGTTCGGCCGACGACATCGCGTCGATGTTCGCGCTGGTCGCGTCCGACGAGGGCCGCAGCATCCACGGCGCCATCCTCTCGGTCGACCGCGGCATCACCGCCGGGTAGCGGTCCTCAGGACGTGGGCGTCGACGCCCGGGCCTCGGCCAGGCGGCGGCGCACCCCGTAGGACGTGTCGTCGGGCGCGTAGCGCTCGGCGCGGCGGAACGCATCGGCGGCGGCGGCGTCGTCGCCGAGCGCGAAGTGGCAGAGGCCGAGCAGCGCCCACGGCCACTCGCCGAAGACGCGCTCGTCGTACGACGCCCCGGTGGCGACGATCGCATCGTCGGTGAGACCGACCAACCAGTCGAGCGGTTCGAGCGCATCGCGCGGTCGGCCCGTGGCGAACGCGAGGCGTGCGGCGGCGAGCTCGATGGTCGGCGTGCGTACGAAGCGCTCGCGCGCCTCGGTGACCAGCTGGCCGAGCTCGTCGTCGAGCACGCCGTGCTCGAGCAGGTGGTGGATGAGATCGACGTAGAGCACGCGATCGCCGGTGCGGACGCCACGCTCGCGGACCTGCACGATTCCCGCCTTCCACGTGTCGACGGCGCGGGCACCGTCACCGGCGGCGGCCTGGATGCGGGCGAGGTGGTCGGCGACCGACGGCTGATCGGGATGGCGGGCGAGCTCGGCCACCAGCAGGGGTTCGTCCCGCGCTCGCTTCTCGGGACGCTCGCCCTCGTGGCCGCGGCGGTGGATCGTGATGCGATCGAGGGACGGGATGTCGTCGCCCTCGCCTCCGGTCGCGGCGCGCACGGCCGGCACGATGCTCTCGTGGACTCGACCCACGAAGCGGAGGTCGGGCCGGTTGCGCCACAGTCGACACTCGCGCGACGGCGTCCACCGGGGCGCGGGACGAACCGCACCCGGAACGCCACCGGCGCCTCGGGGTCGGCGAGCACCGACCGGACGCCCTCGAAGTCGCCGCGAACCTGCTCGTCGGCGTCGACGCAGAGGATCCAGTCACCGGTGGCGAGCTCGAGCCCGCGGTTGCGCGGCGTCGCGTAGTCACCCCGCCAGGGCTCGTGGGCGATCACGGCGCCGTGCTGCTCGGCCACCGCCACCGAGCCGTCGGTGGACCCGGTGTCGACGACGACCATCTCGTCGACCAGGCCGCGAAGCGAGGCGAGGCACCCGTCGAGGCGGGCGGCGTCGTCCCTGACGATGATTGCGGCGGACAGCGTCACCGCACCCGATCGCTAACTGGCGATCGCGTCGTCGGGCAGCGCCGACGCGCACCCGATCGGCGGCGGGAACGACGACGGGCGACGCTCGCCGTCGGGATCCTCGGAGGCGGCTGCGAAGCCCTCGGACACGTGGGTTCCCCTCCTCACCGCGCTCGGCGCGATCGGCGCGCGATTCGGGAAAGGCTACCTGATCGCGCCCTCGGCCACGTCGTTCGGCGCCGCCGCTCAGCCGGTCACGGGCGGCGTGGTCTCGAGGATGCCGGCGGCCAGGAGGCGGTCGACCTCGGCGGCGTCGCGACCCGAGCAGGTCGCGCGCGATCTGCCGCGGTGTGCTCGCCGAGCTCCGGCGCCTGGTGCACGTCGGGGCCGACCATGTGCTCGCCCCGGAACGCGGCACCGTCGAGCCAGAGCGGCCCGACGCCGGGCTGGTCGATCCTCACCGCGAAGCCCCGGGCCTCGAACTGCGGGTCGCTCACCTGCTCCGCGCCGGTGAGCATCGGCGCGGCCGGGACACCCTCGCGCTGGCACGCAGCGGCGACGTCGTCCTTCGTGCGCGTCGCGGTCCACTCGCCGATGCGCTCGTCGAGCTCGTCGGCGCGCGCCCGGCGCCCGTCCACGGTCGCGAGGGCGGGGTCGCCGCCCCAGGCCGGAGCACCCATGGCCGCCACCAGACCGCGCCAGTCGGCGTCGTCACGACACGTGATCGCCGCCCACTGCTCCTCGCCGTCGCAGCGGTAGAGACCCCACGGCGCACCGATCTCACTGCGGTTGCCGAGCGGCACCACCGATCCCGCGGTCACGGCCTCGGCGGCGACGAGGTCGCCGAGCATCCCGACCACCGTCTCGACCTGCGCCACCTCGACGTGCACGCCGTGGTTCACCCCACGTTCGCGACCCACCAGCGCCGCCAGCGACGACACCGCTCCGAGGCACCCGGCGACGTGGTCGGGGTAGATCGACGTCGAGCCGGCGGGCGCCTCGGTGTCGGCGTAGTTCCAGAGGTGCACGAGGCCGCCGGGCGGCTGGGTGCTCGGGCCGTAGCCCCGCCACCACGACCACGCGCCGTGCGAGCCCATGAGCTGGCTCGACACCATCACCAGGTCGGGGTTCACGGCCTGCAGCGCGTCGAAGCCGATGCCGAGCTTGTCCATGGTGCCGGTCGAGTTGTTCTCGACGACCAGGTCGCTCTGCGCCGCCAGCTCGTGCAGGATGGCGACGCCTTCGGGCGTCTTCGCGTTCACGCCGAACCCGAGCTTGCTGCGGCTCGACGACGCGAACGACGGGTTGGTCTCGCCGCCGAGCTGCAGGCGCATGAAGTCGGTGTACGTGCGCGACTCGACCTTCATGACCTCGGCGCCGTACTCGGCGAAGCGCCGACCGACCTCGACCCCGACCGCGCCGTGACCGAAGTCCATGACCCGCAGTCCCGCGAGCGGCGGTCCGGCGACGGGCGGCGAGCGCAGTGGCGTCGCGGGCCGCACCGAGGTCGGCGAAGACCGCGTCGGTGTGCTCCCCCACCGCGGGCGGCGGCGCGGCGGGACCGGCACGCTCGCCGTCGATCTCGAAGAAGCCCGACGGGATGGGTGCGGTGACGCCCGGCGCGACCTCGTCGCTCGACGAACGTGCCGCGCGACGCGGAAGTGCTCGTTGGTGATGATGTCGGCGGGCGTGAGCGCGGGCGTGCACACGATGCCCCGCTTCTGCGCCTCCTCCGACACCTCCTCCATGCTCAGGTCGGCGAAGTGCGCCTCGAACAGCGGGTTGAGCACGGTCTCGGCGATCTCGCGCCGGGCCATGAAGCCGTCGAACGCGGGGTCCTGCAGGTAGTCGGGCTCGCCCAGCCACTCGCGCATCGCGTGCCACTGGCGGATGCTGAGGATGATGAGGCGCACGAACCCGCCCTTGCAGGCGAAGATCGGGTAGATCGGCCCGTTCCCGAACCGCACCTCGCCGGCGGGGAACCCGGCCTCGATCCGCGCGGTGGCGTTGGGCAGCGCCCAGTCGGCGATCTGCGCGATCGCCTCGGTGGCCGAGACCTCGACGAACTGTCCGGCACCGGTCTGCTCGCGCTGGTAGAGCGCGCAGAGCAGCCCGAACGCGCTGGTGATCGACGCGGCGTCGTCGACGAGGTGGCCGGGCGGGAAGATCGGGGTGCGCTCGGGCACGCCGGCCTTGAACGCGATGCCGCCGGTCGCGGCGAGCGTGGCGCTCGTGGCCTGCCAGTCGGCGTACGGTCCGTCGAGACCGAACGGCGTGAGCGCGCCCACCACGAGGTGCGGGTGACGCCGCGCGACGTCGCGGAGATCGAGGTCGGGCGCGAGCTCCACCGTCGAACCGACGAGGACGTCGCTGTGCGCGAGCAGCTCGTGGAACCGCTCGACGTCGCTCCGTGCCGGCGAGGTCGAGCACCACGCTCCGCTTGCCCGCGTTGCGCACCGCGAACGCGAGCGACACGCCTTCGCGCACCGGTGCCAGCTGCCGCGCCGGTGAGCCGCCGGGTGGCTCGACCTTCACGACGTCGGCGCCGAGGTCGCCGAGGAGACGGGCGGTCAGCTCACCGCGTTCGACGGTGCAGTCGACGACCCGGAGTCCGGACAGGGGCAACGCACGCTCGCTCATCCGGGCATCTCACCACACCGTCTGCCCCCCTCGCTCACTCCGTTCGCTCCGTCCCGCCGGCAGGGACGGAGCGAGCGGAGCGAACGAGGGCGAAGGGTGTCTCAGTGGTGGTCGCTGGACGCGGCGGTGAGGGTGAGCGTCGGGGCCGGGTGCTCGGGCTCGGGGGCGCCCTTCACCGTCTGCTGGATCCAGCTCACGACCTCACCGTTGCTCGTAGGTCTGGACGGCCTTGAAGGTGAGCTTGCCCGTCTTGGTCGGGAGCGGACCCGCCGAGATGGTGAAGAGGTCGAACTGACCGGGCAGCAGGCCGCCGTCGGTGGCGGTCCAGGTGATCTTCGACACCGCCTCGGTGACCTGGCCGTCGTCGGTGGTCACCGGCTTGGCGAGGGTGGTCTTCTCGACCGCGGAGGTCCAACCGGGCATGGGCTGCAGGCTCACGAACGCGATCGGGTACTTGGTGGGGATCGTCACCTCGAGCTTGACCGTGTTGGCGGCCTGCTCCTCGTTGGGCACGTTGAAGCTCAGGACCTCGAACCCACCCTTGGGCGCGCTCGACGGCGTGACGGAGACGTGCGCCGCGGCCGGCAGCGCGGCCATGGCCACCACCCCCACGACGAGCCCGGCGAGCACGACGAGACGAAGCTTCTTCACTGATCTGCACCCCTCTGTGGTCGAACGTCCACCGATCAGTCGACCACGGCGTCCGGAAAGTTCCGGGTCAGGCGGCGGGCGAGTGACGGAGGTTGAGCAGCCGACCCGACTCCGTCACGTCGAACACCTGACGGATGGATGCCGCCGGCGACTTCACCGTCAGCGAGATGCCGTGCTCCTCGGCGAAGCGCCACGCCTCGACCAGCACCGCCACGCACGAGGAGTCGACGAGCGCGAGGTCGTCCATGTGGATGGCGATCGACGACGGGTGCTCCTTCGCCAGCGTGAGGAGCTGGTTGCGGAACTGGCCCGCGGAGGAGCGGTCCATCGCCCCGATCAGCTCGAGGTCGACGTCACCTGCGTGACGCGCGATCGAACACGAGAACACCGTCTGCACCATGTCCGTGGCTCCTGGCCGGATGCGGGGGCCCCTGTGCCCGGCCCCGCCTTCGTGCAGGACTACGGCGCGCGCGCCCGAATCCTTGACGCCTTTCCGAGGGCCGCCGTCGGCGTGTGACCGACGCCACCGCGTCGTCCGCGTCGGCCGTGCTGGACTGCGACGATGGACGACCGCGACCACGGCATCCGCAGGGTGCCGTTCACGCCCGATCGCTACGACCGGCGCTGGGAAGAGCTCGCCGCCGCTGGCGCCGACGTGCACGGCGAAGCGTCGCTGGTCGCGGCCTTGGTCGACCCGGAGGCCGGCCCCGTGCTCGACGCCGGGTGCGGCACCGGGCGGGTGGCCATCGAGCTGGCCCGACGCGGTTACACCACCGTCGGCGTCGACGTCGACCCCGCGCTGCTCGACCGGGCCCGGGCCAAGGCGCCCGATCTCGCCTGGCACCTCGGCGACCTCGCCGACCTCCCGCCGACGACCGCACCGGGCCCGTTCGCCGCCGCCGTCCTCGCCGGCAACGTGATGATCTTCGTCGCGCGCGGCACCGAGCCCGCGGTGCTCGCCAACGTCGCCGCCCGCCTCGCGCCCGGCGCGTTGCTCGTCGCCGGCTTCCAGCTCACCGGCCGCCTCCCGCTCGCGGAGTACGACGCCGCCGCCGACGCCGCCGGCCTCGCGCCGGTGGCGCGCTACGCGACCTGGGACCGGGCCCCCTTCGGCGCCGGTGACGACGCCGACGACTACGTGGTGGCCGTCGACTCGAAGCGGTAGCCCATGCCCGGCTCGGTGAAGAAGTAGCGCGGCCGGCTGGGCTCGGGCTCGAGCTTGCGTCGCACGTTGGCCATGTGCACCCGCAGGTAGGCGGTCTCGTCGTGGTACTCGGGCCCCCACACCTCCTGCAGGAGCTGGCGCTGCGACACCAGCTTGCCCTGGTTGCGCACGAGCACCTCGACCAGGTGCCACTCGGTGGGGGTGAGCCGCACCTCGACCACGTCCTGGTCCGGGCCCGAGCCGTCACCCCGGAGCACACGCTTCGCCTCGAGGTCGATGGTGAAGTCGGGCGTCTCGACGACGGGTGCCTCCTCGGCCGGGGTGGCACGTCGGAGCGCGGCGCGGAGACGGGCCATCAGCTCGTCCATGCCGAACGGCTTGGTCACGTAGTCGTCGGCGCCGGCGTCGAGCGCCGACACCTTGTCGCGCTCGCCGTCGCGCACCGAGAGCACCACGATCGGGACCGTGCTCCAGCCCCGCAGGCCACGGATCACGTCGACGCCGTCGATGCCGGGCAGGCCGAGGTCGAGCACCACGACGTCGGGATGGTGACGGGCGGCGAGCGTCGAGCGCCTGCTCACCGTCGGGCGCGAGGTCGACGTCGTAACCACGGGCGCGCAGGTTGATGCCGAGGGCGCGCAGGATCTGCGGCTCGTCGTCGACCACGAGCACCCGCGTCATCGTCGTCCACCTCCGGTGCTCACGCGGCCTCCAGGCTGATCACCATGGTGACGCCACCGCCGGGGGTGTCCTCGACCGACGATCCGGCCGCCCATCGCCTCGACGAACCCGCGCGCGACCGCGAGGCCCAGGCCGACGCCGCTGCCGTTCGAACGGTCGCCCAACCGTTGGAACGGCTGGAACACGTCGGCGCGCCGAGCGGGCGGGATGCCCGGGCCCCGGTCGACCACCTGCAGCTCGACCCGCTGCTGGGCCACACAGGCCTCGACCCGCACGTGCGCGGTCGCCGGCGACCACGCGATCGCGTTCTCGACCACGTTGGCGATCGCGCGCTCGAGCAGCGCGGCGTCGGCGCGCACGCGCGGCAACGTCTCGTCGACGTCGACATCGACCCGGTCGGCCTGGGTGAGCCCGGCGATCGCGACCGGCAGCACCTCGTCGAGTCCGACGTCGCGCATCACGAGCTGCAGCGCGCCGGTCTGCAGCCGGCTCATGTCGAGCAGGTTGCCCACGAGGTGGTTGAGCCGGTCGGTGCCCTCGTCGATGGTCTCGAGCAGCTCGTGCGTGGCATCGGGGGTGAAGTCGACGTCGCGCTGCAGCAGGCTGCTGACCGACGCCTTGATCGACGACAGCGGTGTGCGCAGGTCGTGCGAGACCGCGGCGAGCAGCGCCGTGCGGAGCTCGTTGGCCTCCTCCAGTCCCTCGGCCCGCTCGGCGTCGGCCCGCAGCTCCCGTTGCTGCACCGCGATCGCGACCTGACCGGCGAACGCCTTGAGCACCTCGCGGTCGTCGTCGCCGAGCGCCTCCCCGGAGAGCACCAGCACGTCGGTCCCGTGCAACGGGACGACGACGTCGGCGTCGTCCGGGCGCGTCGGCACCGTGTCGCCGACGGACGGCGAGCACCGTCCACGTGCCGTCGTCGCTGCTCGCTCAGCACCGCGACGTGGTCGGCGTCGAAGGCCACCTGGAGCTGGCCGACGAGCTGCGGGAGCGGATCGTCGGACGCCGCCAGGGTGCCGCTCAACGCGGCCAGGGTCTCGGCCTCGGCGCGCGCCCGCGCCGCGTCGGCGGTTCGGCGCGACGCGGTGGCCACGAGGAGGCTCACCACTCCGCCGACCAGGAGGAAGATCACCAGCGCGACCAGGTTCTCGCCCTCGGAGATCGTGAACTCGTAGTACGGCGGTGTGAAGAACCAGTTCGCGAGCAGGAAGCCCGTGACCGCGCACACGAACGCGGGGACGAAC
Source organism: uncultured Actinomycetes bacterium (assembly GCA_963755855.1). Classification (GTDB taxonomy): domain Bacteria; phylum Actinomycetota; class Acidimicrobiia; order IMCC26256; family DASPTH01; genus DASUAS01. Next base: position 105,748 of record CAVWLR010000007.1, read on the forward strand.
CCACCGAGCGCGGCGACCACCACGACGATCAGGAGGAACATCAGCAGCTCGCTCGGGAGCGAGAACGCGTCGCGCAGGTTGGCCAGCACGAGCGTGAGCAGCGGCGGTGCGAGGATCGCCAGCGTCCACGCCACGATCCGGCGGCGTGGCGCCAACACGGCCCCCCGTGGCCGACGCGGCGCGGTCTCGACCGCATCGCGCTCGGGGGCGTCGTCGCGTTCGGGGTCGGACGAGATCACGTGGACGTCGATGTCGCCCGACGCGCGGAGCACGTTGGTGATCACCGAGCCGCGCAGCAGGTGCGTCCAGCGCGACTGCCGGCTCGCCCCCAGCACGATCTGGGTCGCGTTCTCGGCCCGGGCGAACTGCACCAACGTCGTCGCCGGGTCGGCGCTCGCGAGCTCGTGGTACTCGCCGCCGAGCTCCTGCAGGAGCGCCCGCTGCACACCGAGTGCGTCACCGGTGGGACCCCGGAGGCCGTCGGCGGACCGGATGTGGACCCCGAGGAGCTGGCTGCGGGCGCGCGCGGCCATGCGCGCCGCCCGGCGGATCACGTCGTCACCACCCGGCGCGCCGGTGATCGCGACGACGACGCGCTCACGCGTCTCCCACGGGCGCGCGATCCCGTGCGGTCTCGCGGTAGACGGCCAGCGCTTCGTCGACCCGGTCGGCGACCCACATGAGCGCGAGCTCGCGCAGCGCGCCGAGGTTGCCCTCGCGGAAGTAGTTCGCCAGCGAGGCGTCGACCTTCTCGGCCGGGTAGATGTTGCCGTGCGCCATCCGCCGCCGCAGCGCCTGCGGCGTCATGTCGACGATCTCGATCTGGTCGGCCGCCCGCACCACCGAGTCGGGGACCGTCTCCCGCTGCTTGATGCCGGTGATCTCCTCGACCACGTCGTTCATCGACTCGAGGTGCTGCACGTTGACGGTGGAGATCACGTCGATCCCCGCGGCGAGGATCTCGCTCGACGTCCTGCCAGCGCTTCTCGTTGCGCGAGCCGGGCACGTTGGTGTGCGCGAGCTCGTCGACCAGCGCAACCTCCGGCGCACGCGCGATCACCGCGTCGACGTCCATCTCCTCGAACTCGCGCGCCGCGATGGACCATCGCCCGCCGGGGCAGGACCTCGAGCGCCCCGATCTGCGCCTGCGGTGTTCGGGACGACCGTGGGTCTCGACGAACCCGACCACGACGTCGGTCCCGCGATTCGCCGCGCCGCGCGCCCTCGTTGAGCATCGCGAACGTCTTGCCGACGCCGGGCGCCGCACCGAGGTAGATGCGCAACGTGCCGCGAGCCATGGTCGAAGCCTACGGAGTCCTGCGCGTGGCGATCACGAGCGCAGACGATCGAGCGCCCGGTTGAGGGCGAGCACGTTGACCGTCTTCTCGCCGAGGATCCCGAGCGTGCGATCGGAGGTGTTGTCGTCGATCGCCTGCTGCACCTTCGCCAGCGGGATCCCCCGCTCGGCCGCGATGCGCTTCGCCTGCAGCCGCGCGTTCGCCACCGAGATGTCGGGGTCCAAGCCCGACGCCGACGCGGTCACCGCGTCGACCGGGACCTTCACGTTCGCGCCGAGCCCGTTGAGCTTCCGGTACGCCTTCACCCGGTCGCCGACCAGCTTCAGGAAGTCGGGGTTCGTCGGTCCGAGGTTCGAGCCGCTGCTGTAGGTCGGGTCGTAGCCGGCGGTCGTGTCGCCGGACGCGCCCACCGCCGCCGACGGCCGGGACTGGAAGTACTTCGCGATCGGCGTGCCCTTGGCGTCGGTGAAGGCCTGGCCGATGAGCGAGGAGCCGATCTTCTTCCCGTGCTGCTCCACGATCGATCCTTCGGCCTGGTCGTGGAAGGCGACCTGACCGATGCCGGTGATCACGAGCGGGAACACCAGCCCGAAGAGGACGGTGAACACCACCATCGAGATGACGGCCGGGACGAGTTGACGACGCATCACTTCACCCCCAGTGCCGTGAGCACCATGTCGATGAGCTTGATCCCGATGAACGGCGCGATGACTCCGCCGGCTCCGTAGATCAACAGGTTCCGGCGCAGCAGCTGCGCGGCGCCGGTCGGGACGAACTTCACGCCCCGCAGCGCGAGCGGGATCAGCATCACGATGATCAGGGCGTTGAAGATGACCGCCGCGAGGATCGCCGACCGCGGGCTCTGCAGATCCATCACGTTGAGGTCGTTGAGCACGCTCACGCTGGCGAAGCCCGCGAACATCGCCGGGATGATGGCGAAGTACTTCGCCACGTCGTTGGCGATCGAGAACGTGGTGAGCGAACCGCGCGTGATGAGCAGCTGCTTGCCGATCTCGACGATGTCGATGAGCTTCGTCGGGTCGGAGTCGAGGTCGACCATGTTCCCGGCTTCCTTGGCCGCCTGCGTGCCGGTGTTCATGGCCACACCGACGTCGGCCTGCGCGAGCGCAGGGGCGTCGTTGGTGCCGTCGCCGGTCATCGCGACCAGGTGGCCGCCGCGCTGCTCGGCCTTGATCAGCTCCATCTTGTCCTCGGGCGTCGCCTCGGCGAGGAAGTCGTCGACGCCCGCCTCCTGTGCGATCACGGCCGCGGTGCGCGGGTTGTCACCAGTGATCATCACCGTGCGGATGCCCATGCGACGCAGGTCGGCGAAGCGCTCGGCGATGCCCGGCTTCACGATGTCCTTGAGGTAGATCACCCCGAGGGCACGCGGCGGGCGCACCTCCGCCGCGCGCCCTCGGCGACCACGAGCGGTGTGCCTCCCAGCGCCGAGATCTCGTCGACCGCCTCGCCGAGCTCGGACGACGCCACACCCCCCTGCTCCTCGACCCACCGCCGCACCGAGTCGGCAGCACCCTTGCGCACCACCCGGCCGTCGATGTCGACGCCGCTCATGCGGGTCTGGGCGGTGAACGGGATGAGCTCGGCGCCCACGAGCTCGCGCTCGCGCAGCCCGTAGCGCTCCTTCGCCAGCACGACGATGGACCGGCCCTCGGGCGTCTCGTCGGCCAGGCTCGAGAGCTGGGCGGCGTCGGCGAGCTCCTGCTCGCTCACGCCGTCGACCGGGAGGAACGCGTCGGCCTGGCGGTTGCCGAAGGTGATCGTGCCGGTCTTGTCGAGGAGGAGCGTGGCGCAGTCGCCCGCGGCCTCGACCGCGCGACCGCTCATCGCCAGCACGTTGCGCCGCACGAGGCGGTCCATGCCCGCGATGCCGATCGCCGACAGCAGGCCACCGATCGTCGTCGGGATCAGGCACACCAGCAGCGCCACCAGCACGATCACGCTCTGCTCGGCGCCGGCGTAGATCGCGAACGGCTGCAGCGTGACCGTGGCGAGCAGGAAGATGATGGTGAGGCCCGCCAACAGGATGTTGAGCGCGATCTCGTTGGGCGTCTTCTTGCGCTCGGAGCCTTCGACGAGGGCGATCATCCGGTCGATGAACGTCTCGCCGGCACGCGCGGTGATGCGCACGACGATCTCGTCGGAGAGCACGCGCGTGCCCCCGGTGACCGCCGAGCGGTCCCCGCCGGATTCCCGGATCACCGGTGCGGACTCGCCGGTGATCGCCGACTCGTCGACGCTGGCGATGCCTTCGATGATCTCCCCGTCGCTGGGGATGATCTCGCCCGCGGTGACGACGACACTCGTCGTCGAGGTCGAGCGCCGTGCTGGGCACCTCCTCGATGAGATCTCCCACACGCCGGCGGGCGACGGTCTCCGAGCGCGTCTTGCGCAGCGTGTCGGCCTGGGCCTTGCCCCGGCCTTCGGCCACCGCCTCCGCGAAGTTGGCGAAGAGCACGGTGAACCAGAGGAACAGCGCCACCAGGCCGGCGAACACGTTCTCGTCGTGCGTCGACGAGCCGAGGTCCTTGAAGAACAGGATCGTGGTGAGCACCGAACCGACGCCGACCACGAACATCACCGGGTTCTTCATCAAGGTTCTCGGGTTGAGCTTGATGATGCTGTCGCCGACCGCCCGCTTGAGGATCTCGGGTTCGACCAGCTTGCGCTTCTCGTCAGTCATCCGAATGGCTCCCGACTCAGTGGAGGATCTTGAGCTGCTCGACGATGGGGCCGAGCGCCAGGGACGGAAGGAAGGTCAGGGCGCCGACGATCACGATCACGCCGATCACCAGCACCACGAACAGCGGCGTGTGCGTCGGGAACGTCCCCGCCGAGGGCGGCACCCTCTTCTTGCGCACGAGCGAACCCGCGAGCGCGAGCGTCGGGATGATCAGGAAGAAGCGGCCGAACAGCATCACGATGGCGAGGGTGTTGTTCATCCACGCGGTGTTGCCGGTGAGGCCGGCGAACGCCGAACCGTTGTTGTTGCCCGCCGAGGTGAACGCGTAGAGCAGCTCGCTGAAGCCGTGGGCGCCGGGGTTGAAGATCGAAGTGTTCTTCACCGATCCCACGAACACCGAGCCCGGCGGTGAAGCCCGAGCACGATCACCGGCATCACCAGGATGTAGATGGCCACCAGCTTCACGTCGGACGCCTGGATCTTCTTGCCCAGGTACTCCGGTGTTCGTCCGACCATCAGGCCGGCGATGAACACGGCGAGGATCGCCATGACGAGCAGCCCGTTGAGCCCGACGCCGACACCTCCCGGGCTCATCTCGCCGAGCTTCATGTTGACCATGGCGACCAGCCCGCCGGCCGGCGTGTAGCTGTCGTGCATCGAGTTGACCGAGCCGTTCGACGTCCCGGTGGTGGACGAGCCCCACGAGCGCGGAGGACGCGGCGCCGAACCGCAGCTCCTTGCCCTCGAGGTTGCCGCCGGGTGACGTGCCGGTGACGGTCTGGGTCACGCCCTGGGCGTCGAGCTTCTGGTTGCCGCCGGTCTCCAGGTACTGGAGCGTGACCGCGGCGCCGAACCAGAGGACGGCCATCACCGCGACCACCGCGTAGCCCTGGCGCTTGTCCTTCACCATGCGCCCGAAGGTGAACGCGAGGGCGAACGGGATGATCAGGATCGAGTAGAGCTCGAGGAAGTCGCTGAACTTCGTCGGGTTCTCGAACGGGTGGGCCGAGTTCACGTTGAAGAACCCGCCACCGTTGGTGCCGAGCATCTTGATCGACTCCTGGCTGGCCACCGGCCCGCCCGGGATCTTCTGCGTGGCGCCGGCGACGGTGTGCACGTCGGTGAAGCCGTGGAGGTTCTGGATCACGCCGGTGGCGATCAGCACGATCGCGAACACGAACGCGATCGGGAGCAGGATGCGCAGGGCGGTGCGGATGAGGTCGACCCAGAAGTTGCCGATCGGTGCGCTGACCGGCCCGGGACAGTCCCCGGATCAGCGCCACCATGACCGCCATGCCGGCCGCGGCGGACACGAAGTTCTGGACCGTCAGCCCGACCATCTGCGTGAGGTGGCTGAGCGTCGTCTCGCCGCGCGTAGCTCTGCCAGTTGGTGTTGGTGACGAAGCTGACCGCGGTGTTGAACGCCAGCGCGGGCGTGACGTTCACCATGTCGGTCGGGTTGAACGGCAGGCTGCTCTGGAGCCGCTGCATCACGTAGAGCAGCAGCACGCCGACGACGCTGAACGCCAGGAACGACAGCGCGTAGATGTTCCAGCGCTGCTCGCGCTCGGGATCGATGCGGCAGAGCCGGTAGAAGACGCGCTCGACCGGCCCGAACACGCGGTCGAGGCGCGACGGTCCACCCTCGTAGACGTGCGCGATGTAGCGGCCCAGCGGCGGCGCGGTGACCGCGAGCAGGACGATCAGTGCGATGAGCTGGCCCCACGCGGCGAAGCGTCATCAGAACCTCTCGGGGAAGAGCAGGGCGGCGACGAGGTACACGGCGAGCAGCACCGCGAGGACCAAGCCCGACGATGTTCTCGGTGTTCATCGGGCCACCACCTCGTCGGGCAGCTCGGCGCCGGTCGCGCCGGCCTCGTCGAGGAGCTCGTGCTCGTCGGGACCGATGATCCGGTCACAGCCCCACACGAACGCGACGCACACGCCGAAGAACGCCAGCGTCGCCACCACGACCCACAGATCTGCCATGTCCGGTCCTCTCGCAGTCACCGGCGCAACACCGGGTGACCCAGTCGTACGCCCCACTCGAGGGCCCCGGAAGGGCCTTGATGCCTTCTTGACGCGCGTGCCCCGAACCTTGACGCCGCGTGGATGTCACTCCGGAGCGCGCAGGCGTACAACGGAGACATGGCACGACGAACCCCTGCTCCGGACGACATGTCCCGGGCCTTCGGGCTCACGATCGCGGCGTTCGGCCCGCTCCTGGTGGCCGGACTGCTCGTGCCCATTCCGCGACGACCTCGCCAGCGCCAACGTCGTGCTGGTGTACGTGCTCGTCGTGGTGTGTCGGAGCGGCCGTCGGGACCCGCTGGAGCGGCGCCCTCACGGCGGTGGTCGCTGCGATGTCGTTCGACTTCTTCTTCACCCGGCCGTACCAGTCGCTGAAGATCGACAACGCCAACGATCTCGAGCACGACGCTGCTGCTCCTCGCGATCGGCCTCGTCGTCGCCGAGCTGGTCGCCTTCACCCGACGCCATCGAGCGCACGCGGCGACGCGCGGCGACGAGATCCAGATGCTGCGTCGCACCGCCGAGATGGTGGCGTCGGGCGCGAAGCCCGAGCGAGGTCCTCGAGACCGTGCGGGGCGAGCTCGTCGTGCTGCTCTCCCTCCTCGAGTGCCGCTACGAGGCCGCGCCGTTCGTCTCGTCGCTGCCCCGGATCGAGCGCACCGGCGCCATCGAGGGCGAGCACCGGCGGTGGATCGGCGGCGAGTTCACCCTCCCGGGGCTCGGCGCCGAGATCCCGGTCGTGGCGCGCGGCCGCACCTACGGTCGTTTCGTCCTGATCCCCGACCTCTCGATGGGCGTCTCGATCGAGGAGCGCATCGTGGCCGTGGCGCTGGTCGACCAGCTCGGGGCTGCACTCGCCACCGATGCATCCGCTGCGTGATCGAGCGGGCGGTGACGCCGCAGCAGGCGCCTCAGAACAGGCCGGCGAGCGCGAAGCCGGCGGCCGCGGCCGCGAGCCCCATCGCGACGCTGCCCAACGCGTTCACGAGCGCGGCGCGCGTCGCGCCCGACTCGAGCAGACCGAAGGTGTCGTAGGAGAACGACGAGAACGTGGTGTACGCGCCGATGAAGCCGGTGCCCACCACGGTGCGCACGTCGGGATCGAGGCCCTGGTACGTCAGCGAGTCCGACGATCAGCCCGAGCGCGAACGAACCGGAGACGTTGACGACCACGGTGCCGTACGGGAAGCGCGATGCAGCTCGCGACTGCACCGCCTCGTGCACGCCGTAGCGACCGACCGCTCCCAGCGCTCCCGCGAGCGCGACCCACCAGACCATCAGTCGCGGGCCCAGTCGCGGGCCCAGTCGCGGGCCCAGTCGCGGGCCCAGTCGCGCCGCATCAGTCGTCGTGCTCGGCGTCGAACGCAGGACCGCGTCGCCGGCCCAGTGCACGTGCGGCGTTGACCCCGAGCATGATCGCGAGGAGTCCGGCGGCGAGGCTGACGACCAGGTACAGGACTGCGACACCTGCGTCGCCGTCGCGGGTCAGCAGGACGCTCTCCACCATCCACGTGGAGAAGGTCGTCAGGCCACCGCAGAAGCCGACCGCGACGAACGCGCGCGCGGCTCCGCCGGCGCCGTGCGGAAGAGGTGAGCACCACGACCGTGACACCGAGCAGGAACGTCCCGACCATGTTGGCCATGAACGTGGCCCACGGGAAGTGCCCGGAGGCGACCGGTTCCGCGAGCGCGAGCTCGTAGCGTCCCACCGTGCCGAGTGCCCCACCGACCGCCACTGCGGCGACGATCCATGCGCGCTGCGTCGTGGCCACCGCGCAGACGCTAGGTGCCGAGGATCTCGTACTCGCTGATCTCGAGCGTCTCGTCGGTGGGGTGGGCGGCCACGTCGTCGTCGCTGCCGTGCGCGGGGAGCCACTTCCACGCGATGAACGCACCGAACACGATGAACGCGGCGGCGACGGGATACGTGATGCGCATCGCCTCGACGAACGCCTGGCGCGACAGTTCGATCAGCGCCGCCCCCTGCTTCGCCGGCAGCGTGCTGGCGTAGTCGAGTGCCTGGCCGATGGAGCCGTGCAGCGCCGCCGCCGAGGCCGCGGGCAGTCCCTTCGTCTTGTCGGCGTAGTGGTGGTACGAGCTGAGGAAGAGACTGCCGATGACGGCGATGCCCAGCGCACCACCGGTCTGGCGGGTCGTGTCGTTGATCGCCGATCCCACACCGGCGCGGGCGGCGGCAGCGATCCCATGATCGACTCCGTCGCCGGCGCCGAGGTGAGACCGAGACCGATGCCGAAGAGCAGCCGCACCACGCAGCCGCCGACGAACGACGACATGATCGTGTTCGACGCGTAGAGCACCATCGTCGCCGCGATCATCAACGAGCCGATCACGACGACCCACTTGGTGCCCCAGCGGAACACCAGCTTCGGCGCGTTGGGCGACGTCGCCATCATGCCGACGGCAACCGGGAGGGCGAGGAGTCCGGCCTCGAACGGCGAGTAGCCGAGCACGAACTGGAAGTACTGGGTGAGCAGGTAGAGCGAGCCGTAGAGCGCGAACGACGTGAGGGTGAGGACCGCCGAGGCGGCCGAGAACCGCGCGTTGCGGAACACGCGCAGGTCGATCATCGGTTCGGCGGTGTGGGTCTCCCACCACGCGAAGGCGCCCAGGAAGAGCAGCCCGATCACGAACGACGCCAGGATGTCGGTGGTGATGGTCGACTTGTCGCCCACCCGGATGATCGCATAGAGCAGGGCGACCAGCGTGAGGATCGACAGCAGCGCGCCGATCGGGTCGAGCGGCCGGTTGTCGGGATCGCGCGACGTGGGGATGAAGAAGAACCCGAGGACCAGGGCGGCGGCGCAGATCGGGATGTTCACGAAGAACACCGCGCCCCAGTCGAAGTGCTCCACCAGGATGCCGCCGAGCATCGGGCCGAGCGCCACCCCGATCCCCGAGACGCCGGCCCACACCCCGATGGCCTTGGCCCGCTCGCGCCCCTCGAACGTGTTGGTGAGGATCGACAGCGTGGTCGGGAAGATGAACGCGGCACCGATGCCCATGAGCGCCCGGGCGGCGATGAGCATGTCGGGTGACGTCGCGAACGCGGCGAGGCCCGAGAACCCACCGAACAGGATCAACCCGATGGTCAGCGCACCCTTGCGGCCGTACTTGTCACCGAGCGCGCCGGCGATGAGCAGCAGGCTCGCGAACACGATGATGTACGAGTCGAGGATCCACTGCAGGTCGGAGCCGGTGGCGCCGAGGTCGCGCACGATCGTCGGCAGCGCGACGTTGAGGATCGAGTTGTCGATCACGATGACGACGAGCGACATGCACAGGACGCCCAACGTCCACCAACGACGCTCGTAGGCCTTCTCCGCGCTCGAGCATCCGACCGGGTCTGCTCCTGCTCGCCGCCTGCTACTATTAACCGTCTAGTTAACAACTTTACCCGCCGGAGCGTCGACGTGGCAAACCGCGATCCCGAGGCCACCAAGGCGCGGATCCTCGCCGCCGCCGTCCGCGAGTTCTCGGCCAAGGGCATCTCCGGCGCCCGCGTCGACGCCATCGCGGAGCGGGCTCGCGTCAACAAGCGGATGCTCTACTACTACTTCGAGTCGAAGGAGGGCCTGTTCCGCGAGATCCTCCGTCGTCGCCTCGCCGAGGGGGCGACGAAGCTGCTCGCGAGCGACGTGTCCGACCCCGATCGCCTCGCCGAACGCACCGAGCGGCTCCCCGGCCAGCGGGAGTACATGCGCCTCACGATGTGGGAGGCGCTCGAGACCGACCCCGACCGCCCGGTCAACGAGGATCTGCGCCGCGCGCTCTACGACGGCTGGGTCGAGGCGGTGCGCGAGGAGCAGCGCGCCGGCAACCTCCCCGACAGACCTCGACGCCGCCCAGCTCGTCCTGAGCGAGCTGTGCCTCACCATGGGCCCGTTCCTGCTCCCCCAGCTGACCCAGCTGGTCACGGGCAGGTCGGTCAAGGATCCGGAGTTCCTCGCCGAGCGCGAGGAGTTCCTGCGCGCGTTCACGCGCCGGCTTTCGGGCTGAGCCAGGGACGCGACTCGGGCCCGGTCGGTCGACCGGGCCCGAGCAGCAACGCGTGCGAAAAAGGCCTAGAGCGCGGCCTTCTCGAGGATGTGGATGCCGCAGGACGAGCCGAGGCCGATGACGTGGGCCATGCCCACCTTGGCGCCCTCGATCTGGCGGTCGCCCGCCTCGCCGCGCAGCTGCGTGGTGATCTCGAACACGCCGGCGGCACCGGTCATGCCGATCGGGTGGCCCTTCGACAGCAGACCGCCGGAGACGTTGACCGGCATCGTGCCGTCACGCCACGGGGCCTTCTTGTCGATGAACTCGCCCGCGCCACCCGGCTCGCAGAGCCGCAGGTTGTCGTAGTGGATGAGCTCGGCGGTGGCGAAGCAGTCGTGCAGCTCCACCAGGTCGAGGTCTTCCGGTCCGACGCCGGAGAGCTCGTAGGCCTTGTCGGCCGCGTTGCGGGTGAGCGTGTTGACGTCGGGCTGCGACTCGCCGCCCTCCGACCACGGGTCGCTGGTGAGCACCGACGCGCTGACCTTCACCGCGCGCTTCTGCTGCTCGAGCGACAGGGTCCTGAGCTTCGACTCGGACACGAGCACGATCGCCGCGGCACCGTCACCGGTGGGGCAGCACATCGGCAGCGTGTTCGGGTACGAGATCACGCGGGCGTCCATGATCTCCTCGAGCGTGAACACCTTCTTGTACTGCGCGAGCGGGTTCAGCGCCGAGTGCTCGTGGTTCTTCTCCGCGACCTTGGCGAACTGCTCGAAGCCGACGCCGTCGTTCTCGTAGGCGTACTCCATGCCCGCCTGGCCGAACACCGCCGGCATGGTGCCGGAGCCGAGCCAGCCGTCGACCGGCATGACGCCGCCGAAGCGGCCCGACAGGCTCGAACTTGTTGGCGCCGTCGCGTGCCGAGTTGCCGGCGAGGAGGCCCATCTTGCCCATCTGCTCGGCGCCGATGGCGAGCCCGAAGTCGGCGTTGCCGGCCTGGATCTCGACCAGCGCGGTGCGCACCGCGGTGGCGCCGGTGGCGCACGCGTTCACGACGTTGTAGATCGGGATGCCGGTCTGGCCGATCTGCTTGGCGACCTGCTGGCCGATGCCGCCCATGTTGAACATGCTCCCGGCCGCGAGGACCTCCATGTCGTAGATGGAGACGCCGGCGTCGTCGAGCGCGTTGAACGTGGCCTCCGCGGCCAGGTCGACGACGTCCTTGTCGGGGTAGCGACCGATCTTGGTCATCGAGGCGCCGAGCACCCAGACGGATTCACCCATTGGAACGCTCCTTCTCTTGGTGTGACCGGGACTCAGACGGGCTCGAAGCCGAACACGACGGCCTCGGTGCCTTCGTCGTCCGTACCGGCGACGAACGTCGTGAGCTGCACCTTCATTCCGAGCGACACGTGCTGCGGGTCGGGCTCGACGTTGACCACGTTGGCCTTCACGTCACCGCCGCCGTCGAGGTCGACGACCGACGACACGTACGGCACCGGCACGCCCGGGGCGGCCTGGTGCACGATGGCGAAGGAGCGCACGACACCTGTGGTGCCGAGGCGCTTCTTGGTGAACTCACGGTTGGCGCAGCGGCCGCAGGCGTTGCGCCGGTCCCAGAACAGCGCACCGCACTTGGTGCACTCGTTGGCCTCCAGGTGCGGGTCGCCGTCGTCGAGGACGAGGTAGTCGACGATCGGGATCTGGTCTGCCATGGAGTGTCCGCTTCCCCCGGGATCAAAGGTGCGCTGGATCAAAGGCGTGTCAGCACTCGACGCTAGCCCTTGGTCCCGCTGCCGACCACCTCCGGATCCTGGCCCGGCGCATCTTGGGGCCCGTCCTCGGCGGGCTCGTCCGGGTCGGCGTCCAGGTGCGCCATCCACGCCTCGAACATCTCGGCGTAGCGACCACCCGGGATGGCGACGAGCTCCTGGTGCGAGCCGAGCTCGATGATCCGACCGTCGTCGACCACCGCGATGCGGTCGGCGCGCATCGCCGTGGAGAGGCGGTGGGCCACGATGATCGCGGTGCGGCCCTCCAGCACCGCGTCGAGGCCGGCCTCCACCTGGGTCTCCGACTTGAGGTCGAGGTTCGAGGTCGCCTCGTCGAGCACCAGCACGCGGGGGGATGCGAGGAAGGCACGGGCCAGGGCGACGAGCTGGCGCTCGCCCGACGACATGGAGACGCCGCGCTCGTGCACCGGCGTGTCGATCCCCTCCGGGCAGGCGCGCGATGAGGTCGGTGAGGCCCACGCGGTCGATCGCCTCCGTGATCTCGTCGTCGGTGGCGTCGGGACGCGGCGAACGCGACGTTGTCGCGCATGGTCCCCGCGAAGAGGAACGGCTCCTGCGGCACCACCCCGAGCTGGCGACGCAGCGAGTCGATGGTGACGTCGCGCAGGTCGTGGCCGTCGATCGCGACGAGTCCCTCGGTGGGGTCGTAGAAGCGCGTGACGAGCTTGGCGATCGTCGACTTGCCCGCGCCGGTGGGGCCGACGAGCGAGATGGTCTCGCCGGCGGCGATGTCGAGGTCGACGTCCTGCAACACCGGCTTGGCCGGGTCGTAGGCGAACGACACGTCCTTCAGCGTGACCGCGCCCTCGATCGGCGGCAGCACCTCGGCGTCCTCGGACTCCTCGACCGTGGGGTGGGTCACGAGCAGCTCGTCGAGCTTCGTGATCGCGGCCTGGCCCTGCTGGTACAGGTTGTACTGCTGCACCAAGCGACTGGATGGGCCCGAAGAACGAGTTCAGGTAGAGGATGAACGCGGTGAGCTCACCGATGGTGAGCGTGCCGTCGCGCACCATGTTGCCGCCGATGAGCAGCAACGCGGCCTGGCCGAGCAGCCCGACGAACTCCGAGCACGCGCCGTACGTCGCGGCGATGTGCGCGGTGTGGTCGTTGGCATCGCGGTACACGCCGGTGACGTTGCGGTGCTGCAGCACGTTGTGGCGCGCCCGGTTGAAGCCGGTGACCACACGCACGCCCGACAGGCTCTCGGACAGGTCGCTGAGCACGCTGGCGATCCCGTCGCGCACGCGGTTGTAGCCCTTGTCGGACGCGGCGCGGAACCACAGCGACAGCCCGGTGAGCACCGGGACGATCATGAGCAGCGTGATCAGCGTGAGCTCGACGTTGTAGAAGAACAGCACCACGGTGACGATCACCATCGTGAGCCCCTGCAGCGCGAACTGCGGGAGGCCGTCCTGCAGGAGCTGCTGCAGCGACTCGATGTCGCTCGTCATGCGGGTCATGATCACGCCCGCCTTCTCGTCGGTGTAGTAGTCGAGCGAGAGGCGTTGCAGGTGCGCGAACGTGCGGACCCGCAGCTCGAACATCACGCGCGACGCGACCCGTCCGGTGGTGGCGACCCGGGCGCCGCTCGCCACCGCCGACACCACGACCGCGAGGATGGCGATGGTGCCGATGATCGCCAGTGCGGTCCAGTCGTGCGGGTGTGATGCCGTCGTCGATGCCCTTCTGGCTGAGGAACGGGCCCGCCTGCACGCAGAGCGCTTCGACCAGGATGAAGCAGCCCCGAGAGGGTCATCATCCGCCGGTGCGAGCGGAGCATGCGCCGCAGGCTGACGCCGGTCTCCTTCATGCGGTGGGTGAACGTGCCCTCCGACGCGTGCCAGCGCGCGTCACCCTCGAGGTCGGGCTCGTCGGCGAGCAGCTTCTCGACGCCCTGGCGCATCTCCCACGGGATGCCGGCGAACGGCAGGCCGTTGCCGGGGTTCCCCGGCGAGCCGCCGACCGCGCCGCCCATCGGCGCGCCGCCCGTGATGGTCCCTCCTCCCCAAGCCATCGCTAATTGCCTCGCTCACTACGGAACGGGACACCACTCGACGAGGTCGGCGCGCACCCGTTCGCTCCGCGGCGAGCGGCTCCGCTCCTCCGTCGCTCCGCCGCCGCGTGCGCGTCTCGTCGTTCGAACATCAGTCCCGGTCCTGCATCTCGCCGATGTCGGCGTCGAGGACGCGGGAGCGCTCGACGTCGTCGGTCGCGACCGCGTCGAGGTCGACGCCGCCTCGGCTTCGAGGTCGACGTCGGGGTCGCCCTGGGCGAGGATCTCGGCGTAGCGGGGCTCGGTGGCGAGCAGCTCGGTGTGGGTGCCCTGGGCGATGATCCGGCCGTCTTCGACGACCGCGACCCGGTCGGCCAGGCTGATGGTGGAGAGCCGGTGGGCGATGATCAGCGTGGTGCGGTCGACCATGAGCTCGCGCAGCGCCTCGTGGATCTGCTGCTCGATCTGCACGTCGATCGCCGAGGTGGCGTCGTCGAGCACGAGGATCGGCGGGTTCACGAGCAGCGTGCGCGCGATCGAGAGGCGCTGGCGCTGCCCGCCCGAGAGCGTGAAGCCCCGCTCCCCCACCACGGTGTCGTAGCCCTCCGGGCAGGGCCTGCACGAACTCGTCGGCGCCGGCGGCGAGGGCGGCGGCGCGCACGTCGTCGAACGAAGCGTCGGGTCGGCCGTAGGCGATGTTGTCGCGGATCGACACCGAGAAGAGGAACGGCTCGTCGAGGACCATGCCGATGTGGTGGCGCAGGCTCGGCAACGTGAGGTCGCGGACGTCGTGCCCGTCGATGCGCACCGCGCCACCCGACACGTCGTAGAAGCCGCGCCAGCAGTCGCGACGACGGTCGACTTGCCGCTGCCGGTACGACCGACGAGGGCGACGGTCTCGCCCGGGCGGAGGTGGAGCTCGAAGTCGTGGAGCACCGTCGGTGCCGTTGGCGTAGGTCGAACGACACGTCGTCGAAGTGCACGTCGCCGCGGCACTCGACCAGGTCGACGGCGCCGGGGCGGTCGACGACGTCGGGCTGCTCGTCGAGCACCTCGTAGATGCGCTGGGCCGACGCCGAGGCCCGCTGCCCCATCATGAGGATCATGCCGAGCTGGCGGAACGGCGGCTGGAGCATCAGGACGTAGGCGTTGAACGCGGCGATGTCGCCGATCGATCGCCTGGCCGTTGATGACGAGGTACCCGCCGTAGAACAGCACGATCGCCTGACCGAGGCGCGGGCAGGTTCTCGATCAGCGGCGACCACTTGGCCCGGATGTCGGCGTCCTTGACGTTGGCCCACTCGGCGCGCATCGCGGTCCGGGTCAGGTGCTGCAGCTGCTGGTCCTCGGCCGCGAACGACTTGACCACGCGCACGCCGTTGATGTTCTCGTCGACCACGGTGGCGACGTCGGCGAGGCGCGACTGGATGAGCCACGACACCGGGAACATCTGCTTCCGCATCCGGACGCCGACGATGTACACGAACGGCATCGTCGACATCGTGACCAACGCGAGCGGCACGTTGATCGAGAGCATCTCGGCGAAGGCGAGGACCGCGACGCTGCACTGCACCATGATCGACGGCGCGAACGTGAGGTACATCTGCACCGAGCGGATGTCGGAGTTCGCCCGGGAGATCAGCTGGCCCGACTGCACACGGTCGTAGAACGAGAACGACATGCGGCTGAGGTGCTCGTACATGATGTTCCGCAGGTCGTACTCGATGCGGTACGCGGTCTTCAGCAGGTAGTTGCGCGACAGGTACGTGAGCACGAACCGGATCGCGGCGAGGATCACGATGACGGTGACGAAGTACTCGAGCGTCGGTCCGCTCGTCTTCCCGAGCGCGTCGATCGCCTGCCCGACCTCGTTCGGGATCTGCACCTGCACCGCGAGGCCGAGGAACGAGGCCAGCAGCGAGAAGCCGAACATCCACTTGTGCGCGAGGACGACCGGCAGCATGCGCCGGATCCACGAACGGGACTTGTCGCCGCCGTCGGATCCTGTCGGCTCCTGATCGGCGTCGTGGTCGCCGACCTTGTTCGCACTCGTGTCGGGCGCGATGTGCGCGCGCGGCGGCGGGTAGAGCGGCGTGACCCCGACCGGCACGAACGGCGACGAGACGTCGGCGCCGAACGCGCCCATCTCGATCGTCACTTGTCCTGCTCCAGTCGGGCTTCGCGGTTGCGGTCGAGCGCGAGGTTCCAGAGGTCGAGCCCGGTGGGTGGCTCGTCGAAGTAGCCGGAGATCTCGCCGAGGCGATCCTCGGCGGCGGCGTCGGCGGCCGCGAGGAGCTTGGCGCCGTCACGGGTCAGCAGCAGGGTGAGCCGGCGCCGGTCCTCGGGATCGGCCCGCCGCTCGACCAGACCCCGGCCGACAAGACCGTCGACCACGGCGGTGACCGACGGCGGGCTCACCGCCAGGCGCCGGGCGAGCACCGACGACGCGGTGGAGCCCTCCCCGAGCAGGGCCAGCACCCGGTACTGCGGCAGCGAGAGGTCGAGCGGCCCGAGCGCCACCTCCACCTGCTTGGCGAGACGGGCGACCGCCCGCGCCGCACCGGTGATCGTGCGCGCCCGCGTCACCACGGCTCACACGTCGTCCAGCGCCACATCATTCGACCCCCACATGGTTAGGGTATCGAAGGATCTTGCGACCGGACCAGCCCGTCGGATCCGGGTGCGAGACTGCGGCGCACGCGAGCGTGGCGGAACCGGCAGACGCGCCAGGTTTAGGTCCTGGTGTCCGCAAGGACGTGGGAGTTCGAGTCTCCCCGCTCGCACGATCGTCAATGCGGAGCTTCGGCCTCGGCCAGCGCAGCCCTGCAGATCGCCCTCGCGTTCGATCGCATGGTCTCAACGGCGCGGCGTCGGGACAGTTGCGCGATGTCCGTGAGCCAGATCAGCGCCTCGATTCCTGTCGCACTCCGAATCGCAATCGCAGTACGACGCACGCCATCGTCACCGAGAAGGTCACGTGCGGGTTCGAGCGCCTCGGCCAACCACGCGATTGCACGCCCCTGGCGGAGCGGAAGCGACGCGCGCTCATCGTCGTCGGCGCTCAGCGAGAGACGCAGCATCGTGCGCTGTTGCGCCTCCGTGTCGACGATGATCTTGGTGAACACCTCGACCACGAGCGCGACCCGCTGCTCGGGATCATCCGGCGGATTCTTCGGGAGCAGTGACGATGCTCCCGTCTCCGGATGTGCGGCGGCCAGGAGCGCGGATTGGCTCGGGAAGTACCGGTAGGCGGTGGCGCGCGAGATGCCACAGTCCGCGGCCGCTTCCTCGACGGTTGGCGCCAGGCCCCGCGCGACGAGGTCCCGCGCTGCGTCGACGAGCGCCTGACGAGTTCGCTGCTTCTGCTGGATGCGACCGTGCTGTTCGTACGAAGTTGACACAGGGAGCATGATGATACCGTGCTCTCTTCATGAGACTGCAGTCTTAGAACGGAAGGGTGGCGACATGGCAGCGAAGGCGATGGTGCGCAAAGCCGGCGAAGGCGACCGGCGCTGGTTTTCCGGCGGTGGCCTCCACACGTGGAAGGTCACGACGGAAGAGAGCGATGGTGCCTTCTTCCTCTTCGAGGACGAGTTGACGGAAGGGAAGATGACCCCGTGGCACTGCCACCCTGAGGCCGACGAGACGATCTACGTGCTCGAGGGCGAGATCGACGTGAACGTCGACGGCGAGGAACGACGCATCACCGCCGGTGCCATGTGGCTGGCGCCGCGGGGTGTGCCCCACGCGTTCACCGTCCTGTCGCCCGTCGCGCGGCTGCTGTCGTTCCACGTACCCGGCGGAGCCCAGTCCTTCTACTGGGATGCCAGCACGGCGGCCACCAACGGTGAACGCGGAACGGTCGACCTCGATCGCGTCCGCGAGGTCGCGGCTGCCACCGGCGCCACGACGGTGCTCGGACCCCCTCCGTTCGTCACGCACTGAACCGAAACTCACCTCGACGACGAAGACGGAGCTCTCATGTCCACGAAGGCCGGATGCAACACAGCCGTCCTGGTCGCGCTCGCAGCGCTCACCACCGTGGTCGTGACGTCAGCCGCGCCGGCAGGAGCGCGCATCACCGCCAGCAACGACCGGTTCTGCAGCGTGTTGTCGAGCGACCAGGGGGCGGGAATCGACTTCGACGGCCTCGGAGCAACGGAAGCGCGCCTCGCCGCCAAGGTGATGCGCAAGGCCGCGAAGGCCGGCGTGCCGGCCAGACTGAAGGCGGATCTGTCGAGCATCGCTGCGGTCTACGACCGCATCGCCGACGGGGAGCCCACGGCAGAGGTGCTCGATGCTCCGCACCAGAAGGCGCTCCTTCCGCGTCTGACGCGGTTCGGCAAGTACGTGGCGGCGAACTGCATCGCGACGCCCAGCACCTGACATCCACTTGTGTGCGAGGACGATCGGAACATGCGCCGATCGACGGAGTGCTCGAGTCCTGGTGTCGGCACGCACGGTGAGGGGAACTCCGACCCACGTCACGGCATCGCGCCGATGTCGCGGACGGTCAGTGCGGCTGAGCCCTGACGCCACGTCACGCAGAAGGCAGACTGCCTTCGACGGCACAGACGGGGCGGATGCAGGTTCAGGTCCTGGTGTCCGCAAGGACGTGGGAGTTCGAGACTCCCCGCTCGCACCGACGACGATGCACGTCGACGACGACTCGACAACTGGAGCAGCACGATGAACGACCGGCCCGACCTCCCACTCTTCGAGCTCGGTGCGCTCTACCGCCACGACCACACGGACCACGTGTTCGAGTTCAAGGGCGTGGCGCGCGTCCCCGAGATGGCCGACGAGCGCGTGGGCGTGTTCGAGTCGGCGGAGCACCGGGGCGAGCTCATCCTCGCGACCCACGCCGGGTACGACCACGGCGAGCGGTTCACCCCGCTGGGCGATGCGATGGCGGACGACATCGACATCGCGCGCGGCGGCTGACCGACCGCCGCGAGGCCCGCGTCGGGAGCTCGGCTCAGCCCGACGCGTCGCTCGTCAATGCCGCGGGTCGCGGGCGGGCGGCACGGCGGGCCGGGATGACGGCGAGCAGGTTGGCGAGCACGAGCGTGCCCAGGATGCCGGCGAGCAGCGCCAGCGCGGGGACCTCGACCCCCGGGACGAGGCCGAGCCTCCCCGTCAGCTCGCGCACGACGAGCCGGCCGAGCGCCACGCCGAGAGGCACACCGACCGCGAGGGTGGCGAGCACGACGAGCGTCGCCTCCCAGTGCACGACCGAGCGCAGCTGACGTCGCAGGGCGCCGAGCGCGCGCAGGATCGCGAAGTCGCGCCGCTGGGACCGCACCGACAGCGTCACGAGGAACGCGCACCCGACGAGGAGCAGCACGCTCAGCACCAGCGCGAGGACGACCGGGGCGGGAAGCACCCGCCGCAGTGCGGCGACGCTCGACGGCGCCGGCAGCGCGTCGGGCGGCGAGAAGTTGTCGGCTCGCAGCTGCCGGAGCACGCTTGCCTCAGTGCCGGCGCGGTAGTCGGCGAACAGCACGTTGCGGGTCGCGCTCGGGTTGAGATCGCGGTACAGCGCGAACGGCACCACGGCCCCACCCCCGGCGGAGTCGGGCGTCACCACGATCCCGACCACCCGGGCTCTGCGGGTGGCACCGGTCGCACCCGCGAGCTCGACGCGGTCGCCGACGCCGACGCCCAGGCGGTTGGCGACCTCGGCGCCCAGCCCGACCTCGGCACCATGACGAGGTGACCGACCCTCCAGTACCTCCGGCAGGAGCGCACCCTTGACGGGCTCGATCGCGAGGGTGGGCGTCTGCGAGCCATCGATGTCGAGTGCGCCGATGTGCACCGCCGTCAACCGCGACACCCCGGGTGTCCCCGCGACGGGCGCGACGATGTCGGTCTTCGTCTCCACGTACGGGTTGCCGAGCAGTCCTTCGTAGTTCACGCCCCAGCGCGTCGAGGTGTGCACCATGTCGTCGACGCTGAGCCCGACGACGATTGCACCGACGAGCACTGCCATGCCGACGACCCCGGCGAGCAAGGACACGAGCGAACGCCGCGTTCCCGTGGGGCCGACGCGCGCGAAGTGCGCGCCCAACACGAACGGCACTCCACCGCGTGCCGAGAGCAGCGGGCGCCGATGGGCGACCGCGGTGCCGTCGACGCGGTCGCGCGGCGCAGCGAGCAGGGCGGCACCGGTGGCGACGACGAGCAGCGCAACGGCGCCGAGCCCGAACACGGTCCAGTCGACCGACCTCCCCGAATGCGGCTCGAACACGTGGAGCGCCCCCAGCGGGAACCGGTCGGAGACGGCGAAGACGACAACCAGCCCCACGGCCAGCGCCGCCGCGGCGCACGCGAGCGCCTCGCACGCGCGCTCGACCGCGAGGTCGCGCGACCTCAGCCCGAGCGCCGCCAATGCGCGGGCCTCCGACGTGGGACGACGGACGACGCGACCGAGCAGCAGCATCACCACGATCACCGCGCCCAACAGGATGATCCCGGTCACGATCCAGAGCGCGGTGGCTTGGAAGCGCACCGCGCGTCGGGACTCGTCACTCACGATGCGCGAAGAGATCGTGTATGCGCCGCGCCCGTCGGGCATCTGCCGCACCGCGCGCAGGATCGATCGCGGACCGGTGCCCGGCGCGAGGTGCGCCTCGATGAGCGACTGGACCACCCCGACGTCCGGGTGCGCGGCGATGAACCCGGGCGAGTAGTAGATGGCGGGGCTGTCGTCCTCGAAGTTCGCGGGGTCGTCGATCACCCCGACCCACCGCGCCGTGAACACCGGCACCTCGGGCTTGTCGCCGGTGCCGAAGGCGCGGTTGCTCTCGATCTGGTCGCGGCTGTAGGACGACACGGGGAAGCGGTCGCCGAGGTGCGAGCCGAAGCGGCGGCGCAGGATCGCGGCCATGGTCGGGCTCACCGTGAACTCGTCCGGGGCGTGCGCGCTCGTGTTCCGGCCCTCGACGAGTCGGGAACCGCTGAACCGGTCGGTTCCCGCGAACGGATTCGGTCGGAACACGAGCGAGCCGTCGGGCCCGCGGAGGAACGCGGTCACGAACGTGTAGCCGTCGGCGGACCGGACCCCTGGCATCGCGGCCACCGCGTCGGTCAGGGGATCGCCCGTCTGCTGCTGGATGATCAGGCCGGGGTCACCACCCGACCACGACGTGTAGCGGTCGGGCGCGGAGGCCGTACGTCGGGTGCCGGCGACCAGGCCCATGGCCAGGCCCGCCACCACCCCCACCAGCACCGCGGTGACGAGCACGAGCGCGCGCCGACTGCGGAACCACGTGCGCACCCGCAGCCCGAGTCCTGCCATGGCGTGACTCTGTGCCGGGAGCGGACTCCACGGCAAGGGCGGTAGCCACCCCCCGGGAGGGGTGCCTCCCCGCCCGGGCTTCAGCGCGGCAGCAGCCGGCGCCGCTGGAGATCCCGGAGCCAGTCGCAGAACATGTCCTCGGTGTCGACGCAGTCGGGGAACCCGGCCTGGCGGAGCTTGACCGTGCTGAGCAACGCCGGCGCCGGGCGCGCCTGTCCCGACGCTCCGAAGAGGATGTCGGCGTAGGCCCACGACCCGCCGACGAACCGCTCCATCTCCGCCGGCGCGTCGAGCGCGTGGCGGGCGACCAGTGCTGCCCACTCGGGGGCTCGCGGCGGCATCGCCTCCGCGAGGTGGGTCGGCGCCGGATCGCCGACGTCCATGTCGAACACCGACGCGATCGACGGCCAGACGTCGTGCCACGAGAACACGTCGCCGTTCGTCACGTTGAAGATCTCGTTGCGTGCTGCCGGTGCGTCGGCGGCCCACACCAGCGCGCGCGCGAGAAGGCGCGCATCAACCGCTTCGTGCACGCCGTCGGCGCCGCCCGGGAAGGAGAGTGCGCGACCCGCTGCGCGCTCGAGCGCCGCATACACGCCGAGCACGGGCACGAGGTTCATCGGGCTGCCGAACGACAGCCCGTAGACGACCTGGGGACGGAACACGGTCCACGACCACGGCGCGCCGTCGGCGAGAGCGAGGAGCTCGTCCTCCTGCCGGAAGTAGAAGTTGTCGTGGTCGTCGCGGCGGGCGCGCTCCTTCCCCGGCACCGGCGAGCGGCCGACGTGGAAGCCGTAGGCCTTGGCGCCTTGCAGGAGGCTCACGTGCTGCAGGCTCGACGCACACGACTCGGCGAGGGGCGCCAGCGCGTTCCGGAAGAGGGCGACGTTGTGCGCGATCACGTTTGAGTCGCGCCACCCCGACACGAGATCGGACGACTCCTGGAGCGCGGCGAAGACGACGTGCGTCGTCCCGGCGAACATCGGGGACCGCAGCGTCGACGAGGCGGCATCGGAGTCGGCGAGGTCGAGCGGGACGTGCACGACACCGGGGAGGTCGACGGCCCGCCGCGACACTGCGACCACCTCGCAGTCAGGGTGGGTGCCGAAGTGCTCCGCCGCGGCGCGACCGATCACACCCGTCGCGCCGAACACCACCACCTTCATGCGAGCGCACGCTACCGGCGCGTCGATCGGTCACATCACGACCGCGGTCCTTGACACCGGGCATCTACTGGAACCGGCACACGTCTGCGATCGGGGGGATCGAGGATGGAGTCGCAGCGGACCGGCGCGCGCGCGTGGGTGGGGTTCGGGATCCTGGTGGTGGTGCTCGGCCTGGCGAGCACCGGCGGCCTCGCCGGTGCGGCTCCCGCCGGATCCGACCAGGGCGTCACCGACAGCTCGGTGAAGATCGGGTTCATCACGTCGAAGACCGGAGCCGCGGCGTCGACGTCGGGCAGCTCCGACGTCGGCTGCAAGGCGCGCATCGGCCGCCAGAACGCCGCCGGCGGCGTGAACGGTCGCAAGATCGAGGTCGAGTACGTCGACGACGCGTCGTCGGCCGCCAACCTCACCCAGGCCCAGAGCCTCGTGCAGAACGACCACGTGTTCATGGTGATCAACGACTCCGCG
>CAVWLR010000008.1:0-249110 GCA_963755855.1 uncultured Actinomycetes bacterium
CGTTCTCGTTCTCGACCAGGTCGTGCGTCACCTGGACGTTCTGGCCCGACGAGCCGTCGTCCTTGGCGACGACCTCGATCTTGCGGCCGTTCACGCCGCCGGCGGCGTTCTCGCGCGTCGATGCGGGCCTGGAACGCCTTGATGCCGTTCTGCGAGATCGACGCCGCGACACCGGTCGCCGGGTAGATGTACCCGATCTTCACCGACTTGGCGGTGACGCCGGGATCGGCGGCGTTGACCGCGGCCCGCTCACGGTGGCGAGGCCGACGGTCGCCAGCGCGGCGACGACGCCGGCGCCGACGACGGCCCGCACCCTTCAGTGTTCGTGTGTTCTTCACTTTCGTTCCCCCCTGGATGTTCGGTTCTCTGACTGGATGGTCTGGTGCTCGACGGTTGTAGCGGTGCGGACCGCGTCCGCACGGTCAGGTCGGCGGACCTCCGAGCGCGCGCAGGCAGAACTGCCACAGCTCTTCGGCGATCACGGGCCGGTCGATGGGGCCCTCCACGTACGCGTAGTGGTGGAACACGGCCATCACGAGCTTGGTGACGTACCACGCGTCGCGTTGCGGGTCGTTCGACTCCAGCAGACCCTCGTCACTCGCGAGCTGGAGCTGACGCGGCACGAGATCGGCGAAGTGCTGGGTGGCGTGCGCCATCTCCTCCGGGAACAGCTGGTGCAGTCGCCAGTGCTCGGCGGTGACGAAGCGCGGCGCGATGCCGGAGCTCGTCTCGCCCACGGCGCCGACCGTGACCTCGACGTAGAAGTGCAGGCGCGCGATCGGGTCGGGCAGGTCGGCTGCCGCCTGCTCGTACTCGACGCAGCTCTCGGCGATGAGGTCCTCGAACACCGCGAGCAGCAGCTGATCCTTGCCGCCGAAGATCCGGTAGAAGGTCTGCAGCGCGACGCCGGCTTCCTTGACCAGGTCCTGCGTGGTGAAGTCGCCCCGCTCACCGATGAGTCGTCGTGCGGCGGCCACGATCGCGTGGGCCTGCTCGATCTGCCGCGCGCGAGCGCTGCACGACCTCCGAGCGGTCGGCCACCCGCTCGGCCCAGCCCGGCGAGGGGCGGCGGTCCGGTCGGCAGCGGGTGGACGGGCCGTGTTCGCGGTCATCGAGGGCTGAGCACCACGAGCGGGATCACGCGGTCGGTACGGGTCTGGTACACGTCGTAGTTCGGCCACTGCTCGGTGACGATCTTCCAGAGGCGCGGCTTCTCGTCGTCGGTCGGCGGTGTGCGCGGTCACGGGGATGACGTCGCCCTTGACCTGCACCTCGGCCTCGGGGTTGGCCGTGAGGTTGAGGTACCACGCCGGGTGCTGCGGCGCGCCGCCCATCGACGCGACCACGAGGTAGTCGTCGCCGTCCTGGGCGAAGATCAGCGGCTGGGTGCGCGCTTCGCCGCTCTTGCGGCCGGTGGTGGTGAGGAGCAGCGCGGTGGCGCCGTTCCAGAGGTATCCCTCCTCGCCGTCGGTCGCGCGGTAGCGGTCGATGTGCTCCTGGCCGAGCAGCGTGAGCTCGGGGGCCACGTAGCCGGGTTCGGTCTCGGACTCGCTCACGGTGTCGTCGCTCCTCGGTCGAAGACGACGGGGATCGCGGTCGCGCCCCGTTCGTAGAAGCCGATGTAGTCGGGGTGCTCGGCGTCGGGATCGAGCCGCAGGTTCGGCAGGCGGTCGAGCAGGGCGGTGATGCCCACGTTCATCTCGGCGCGGGCGACGTGCATGCCGAGGCACACGTGCGGGCCCGTTGCCGAACGCGAGCGTGGGCTTCGGCGGCCGGCTGATGTCGAACTCGTCGGGCCGGTCCCAGCGCGCGGGGTCGTGGTTGGCGGCCCCCAGGCAGAGGTGGAGCACGGAGCCCTGCGGCATCTCCACCCCGAAGAACTCGGTGTCACGCGTGACGTGACGCGAGAACATCGGGTCGGTCGGGTTCCACCGCACCGACTCCTCGATCGCGGGCCGCACCGCGGCGCGGTCGGCCTGCACCGCGGCGAGGACGTCGGGTCGCTCGAGGATCGCCGCCAGCGTGATGCCCAGCTGCTTCCACGTGGTGCCGGAGCCCGCCGCCATCAGCAACATCGCGAACGACAGGATCTCGGCGTCGGTGAGCCGGTGGGAGACGCCGTCCTCGTCGGTGTACTCGGCCTGCACGAGCACGCTGATGAGATCGTCGGCGGGCTCCTGCCGGCGGGCGGCGATGATCGGCTCGAGGATCCCGAACACGCGCGGCGTGTCGCTCATCAGGAACTCGCGGATGATCAGCGCCTCTTCGACATCGACACCGAAGCTCCCGGTGATGGTGAGCACGGGGATGGCGGCGGCGAAGTCGACGTTGAGCTCGGCGCGCCCGTCGTCGACGAACTGGTCGATCGAGCGCGTGGACGGTCTGCTCGATCCAGTTGGTGATCCACCACTGCGCCTTGGCGGGCACGAACGACGGCTGCACCAGCGCGCGGTAGCGCCGGTGCTGCGCGCCGCCCATGGCGAGGATGCTGTTGAACACGCCGGGTTCGGAGGTGTCGATCGACTCCTCGGCCGCGTGCGACGCGAACAGCTCGCCGTCGCGGAACGCGGCGTCGCACGCCTCGTAGCTGAACGCGGAGAAGTGCGGACGGTCCGGGTACGGCAGGCCCTGGAAGAACCAGTCACCCGGGTAGTCGGTGAGCTCGTGCACCACGCCGGCGTGGACCGGTCCCGACTCGCGCAGTGCGTGCCACTTCGGGAACGGATCGTCGGTGTAGCCGCCGCCCGAGTGCGCGTTGAAGCTGCTGCGCAGGTCGAACAGCCTGCGCAGCTCGTCGCGGTCGGCAGCAGCTCGGCGTCGCTCGCGGCTGTCACCGTGCGACGTACCCGCCGTCGACCGGGAGGAGCGCGCCGGTGACGTTCTTCGCCGCATCGGACACGAGGTACACCGCGGCCTCGGCGCAGTCCTCGGCGGTGATCGGCGCACCGAGGGGGTGCATCGAGCCGACGCCCTTCGCCATCTCCACCTTGTCCTCCTCGCTCACGGTCATGCCCATGGCGTTGGTGAAGTTGGTGAAGGGCATCCCGGCGGGGCAGATCGCGTTGCAGCGGATCCCGAACGGCGCGCCCTCGATGGCCGCGGCCTTGGTGAGCTGGTGCACCGCGCCCTTGGTGGAGCCGTAGACGCTGCCGCCCCACGACACCAGGCCGGCGACCGACCCGGTGTTGAGGATCACGCCGCCGTCGCCCTGGTCCTTGAACTGCTTGATCGCGTACTTCGAGCCGTTGAACACGCCCTTGGCGTTGATCGCGAACAGGCGGTCGAAGTCGGCGTCGGTGTGGTCCTCGAAGATCAGACCGGGGCGCGGCGTCGGCACCCCGACGTTGTTGAAGATGACGTCGAGGCGACCGTTGGTCGACACCGCGAGCGCGATCGTCGCTTCGACGTCGGCTTCCTTCGACACGTCGCACTGGTCGGCGATCGCGTTGCCACCGGCCTCCTCGATGAGCTGCACCGTGCCCTTGGCGCGATCGAGGTCGACGTCGGCGACGACCACCTTCGCGCCCTCCTCGGCGAAGCGCAGTGACGTGGCGCGTCCGACGCCCGACCCTCCGCCCATGACCACGATCGACTTCCCGTCCAGCTGCATGTTCTTCTCCTCAGTTCTCTTCGAGTCGGATCGCGCTCGTGGGGCAGGCCTGCACCGCGTTGCGAATGGCGTCGATCGGATCACCCGCAGGGTCGATCACGACCGCCTTGGTCTCGTCGTCGTGCTCGAACGTGGCCGGCGCGTAGACGATGCACATGCCGCTGCCCATGCAGAGCTCGCGGTCGACGACGATCTTCACCGTGCCGTCCGACGAGTCGGCGTCAGGCATTCGCGAGCACCGGCGGGGTCGCGGGCGTGAACCGGTAGAGCTGCTCGGCGTTGCCGCGCAGCAGCTTGTACTGCGTCTCCTCCGGCAGGTGCTCGATGCGGTGCTTGACGACGCTGATGCAGTTCGGCCACGTGGAGTCGGAGTGCGGGTAGTCGGTCTCGCACATCACGTTGTCCTCGCCGATCTCGTCGAGGCTCCGGATGCCGTGGGCGTCGTCGATGAAGCAGCCGTAGATGTGGTCGCGGAACGTGGCCCGCACGTCGAAGGTGTCGAGGTCGAGGTCCTCGTCGGCGGCCGCGTGGCCCAGGAACGACATCTTCTTCACCCAGTGGCGCTGCTTGTCGACCACCTGCTCGGCGCGTTCGAGGAAGTAGGGGATCCAGCCGATCTCACCCTCGGACAGCGCGATCTTCAGGTTCGGGAAGCGCTGGAACATGCCGCTGAACATCCACGACAACATCGCCCCCGAGGTGCGCGTCGCGCCCCACGGCAGGTTGGCGATGAACGGGGAGTCGGGTGCGATCTGCGGCACCTGCGACGACGAGCCGACGTGCATCGACACGACCAGCTCGAGGTCGTTGGCCGTGCGCATCACCGGGTCCCAGTAGCGGTCCTTGTCGTGGATGGTCGGCAGCCCGAGCGGTGCGGGGTTCTCGGAGAACGCGAACGTGGTGGCGCCCTTCGCGGCGCAGCGCTCCATCTCGGCGACCGCGAGCTGCGGGTCCCACATCGGGATGAGGACGAGCGGGATGTAGCGGCCCGGGGCGGCGCCGCACCACTCCTCGATCATCCAGTCGTTGTAGGCCTTGAGGCACACGAGCCCGAACTCACGGTCGCTCGCCTCCATGAACAGCTGGCCGCAGAAGCGCGTGATGGTCGGGAAGCACAGCGACGCGAGCACGCCGGCGCGGTCCATGTCCTCGAGGCGGGCCACCGGGTCGTAGCAGCCGGGTCGCATCTCGCTGTACGGGAGGGGCTCGGGGCTGAACTCCTCCTTGGTGCGGCCCACCACCGCGCTGAGTCCCGAGCTCGGGTAGCGGTGGCCGTCGTAGACCCAGTAGTCCTGGCCGTTGTCGTCGAGCTCCATGTGCGGGGCACGGTCGCGGTCCTTGGCCGGCACACGGTCGACCCACACGTTGGGCGGCTCGAGGATGTGGTCGTCGACCGAGATGAGCCAGTCGAGGTTCAGTCCGCGGCTCGCCATGTCGAGTCGCTCACTTGAGCTCTCCGATCACCATGTGCTTGACCTCCTGGAAGGCGCGGATGCCCTCGGGGCCGCGCTCGCGGCCGAGGCCGCTCTGCTTGTAGCCACCGCCGGGCGCGTACGCGCTGAACAGGCTCGAGTTCACGTTGACCGCACCGGCGCGCAGACGACGGGCGACGTTGGTGGCGGCGGCGACGTCGGCGCCGTACACCTGCGCCGACAGGCCGTAGACGCTGTCGTTGGCGATGCGCACCGCGTCGTCGAGGTCGTCGTAGGACAGCACGCCGATCACGGGGCCGAAGATCTCCTCCTGCGCCGCGGGGTTGCCGTTGTCGGGGAGGTCGAGCACCGTCGGCTCGAAGTAGTAGCCCTTGTCGAGACCCGCGGGACGGTGCCCGCCCTGCGCGACCTTGCCGCCGCTCTCCTCGGCGAGACCGACGAAGCGCTCGCACCGGTCGCGCTGGCCGGCGCTGATGACCGGGCCGATCATCGTGGTGGGCTCGGTCGGGCGGACCGACGGTGAGCGACGCGTACGCACCGCTGACCGCGTTGAGCACGTCGTCCTTCTGCGTCGCGCGGCACGACCATGCGGGTGGCGGCGACGCACGCCTGTCCCGCGGTCATCGCCACCACCATCATCGCCCCGGTGGCCACGCGGTCGATCGCGTCGGGCAGGTAGATCTGGGCCGACTTGCCGCCGAGCTCGAGCGCGACGTGCTTCACCGTGGCCGCGGCCTGGGCGAGGATCTGCTTGCCGACGGTGGTCGAGCCGGTGAACGACACCATGTCGACCGCGGGATCGGTGGTGAGCATCTCCGCGCCGGTGGCGCCCTGCTCGACGACCACGCTGAGCACGCCGGGCGGGAGGCCGGCGGCGTCGGCGGCGGCGCCGAACATGAGCGACGAGATCGGCGTGAGCGGGCTCGGCCGCAGGATCACCGAGTTGCCGGCCATGAGCGCGGGGATCAGCTTCTGGAACGCCATCAGGATGGCGGCGTTGTAGGGCGTGATCGCGGTGACGACGCCGACCGGCTCGTGCCGGCGGACGCTCAGCGCGACCCGGCCGGTGACGAGTTGGTCGACGGGCACCGGGTTGTAGTCCTCGTGCGACATCGACTGGTAGAGGTCGATGGTGTCGCGGGCGAACACGACGCCGCTGCCCAGCTGCACCGCCTCGGCGAACATCGTGGGCTGGCCCGCCTCGGCCACCATCGTCGGCACCAGCGTGTCGGCGTTCGCCTCGAGGTGGTCGACGAGCGCATGCACGTACTTCGCCCGCTCGGCGCCGCTCATCGACGGCCACGGACCCTCGTCGAAGGCCCGGCGGGCCTCGTCGATGGCGCGGCGGAACTCGGCGTCGGGGGTCACCGACAGCTCGGCGATCTGCGTCTCGTCGGCCGGGTTCTCGACCGGCAGCGACTCGTCGCCCTCGATCCACCGTCCGGCCACGTACGACCGTCGTTCGGTGATCACGCCCACGTGCACTCCCCCTCGGGTGTCACACGACATCAGAACGTCGTTCTACTTATCACGGAACGGGCTAGCCCGCAAGGGTTCCGGCGCCCGCCTCACGCTCGGGTCAGCGCGTCGCCGGTCAGGCACGGCGGTAGGCCACCGCGCCGCCGTAGTGGGGCGAGCTGTGGCACGCCACCCCGACCTCGGCGCGCTCCCGTTGGCGGTCGCCCGCCCGCCCGGCGAGCTGCAGGTAACCTCGAGCATCTGGGGGACGCCGTGCATGCGGCCGTTGCCGAGCGCACCGCCACCCGAGAGCGCCGGGAGCGCCGTCGGGCGCGTCGCTGTCGATGCCGCCGCCGGCGACGAACGAGTGCGCCTCCCCCACCGGGCAGAAGCCCAGCGCCTCGAGCCAGAACCAGACGAACGGCGAGAAGCCGTCGTAGACCTGCGGCAGGTCGACGTCGGCGGGCGTGAGCCCCGAGTGCTCCCAGAGCCGGCGGGTGGTCTCGAACGCGGTGTCCATGATGTCGTCGAGCGGCCAGTGCTGCGGGATGCGTCGCTTCGTCGGCGTGCCCATCCCGAAGCCGCTCACGAGGACCGGGTGGTGCGGGAGGTCCTGCGCACGTTCTGCCGAGGTGAAGACGAACGTCGCCACGCCGTCGACCGGGATGTCGCAGTCGTACATGCAGATCGGATCCGAGATCACGCGCGCGGCGAGGTAGTCGTCGGCGGTGAGGGGCTTGTCGTGCCAGAACGACCACGGGATGCGCGCCCCGTTCTTGCGCGCCTCGACCACGACCGCGGCCATCTCGTCGCGCGACGCGCCGTAGACGCTGGAGGTACTCGTTGTACGGGAGGGCGATCATCGCCAGCGGGCCGAAGTAGCCCTGCGGCGCCATCCACTGCATCGAGCCGCGCGCTTCGCGCATCGGGTTGCCGTGGTACTTGCCGACCGGGTTGTGCAGCGCGCGGTGCAGGAGCACGTAGTCGGCGGCGCCGCTCGCGACCGCGTTCACGGCCAGCTCGACCGAGCCCGGGATCTGACCGAAGCCCTGGAAGCCACTCGCCCAGCGCGGGTTCACCCCGAGGTGCTCGGCCATCCAGTTGGCGCTGACGATGCTGACGCCGTCCTCGATCGTGTGCGCGCCGGCGGTCGGGAAGATCGCGCCGGTGGTGAAGCCGTCGATCTGCGCGACCTCGAGCCCGGCGTCGGCGATCGCCGCCTGTGCGGTGTCGAGGGCGATCCCACCGAGCGGCTTGTCGGCATGACGCTCGACCGGGGACTGCGCGTACCCGACGATCGCGACCTGGTCGGAGGCGGCGAAGCGCGCGCTCATGCGGTCTCCAGACGGAACGCGGGCACCGAGATGTCCGGGGCGAGGTCCTCGAACGCGACGACGACGCGCGTCCCGATCGTCAGCGGCACGTCGGGGCCGTCGAGTATCTCGGGAGTGTCGAGCAGACGGCCGATGGTGCGGAGGTCGTCCTGCTCCTCGAGCTCGACGTCGACGAGCACGAACGGCAGGAGGTCGTCGAAGCCGGGGACGAACGACTGGTGCATCACCGTCCACGACCGCACGACGCCGCGGCCGCTGACGGGCACGAAGGTGAAGTCGGGCTCGGTGCTGAGGCAGTGCTGGCAGACGACGTCGGGCGGGATCGAGAACGCGCTGCACACCGAGCAGCGCGCCACCGCGAGCACGTGCTCGGCGGCGGCGTCCCAGTAGCCCCGCGACCGCTCGTCGGGCACCGGCACCGGTCGTCCGAGCGGTTCCGGAGCTGCCGCGCTCACGGGATCGCTCCCGCGGCCTGCAGTGCGGCGATGTCGTCCCACGAGTAGCCGAGCTCGAGCAGGATCAGCTCCGAGTGCTCACCGTGCTCCGGAGCCCGACGCAGCTCCGGGCCGGCGCCGTCGAACTGCACCGGCACCGCGGGGAGCCGGTACGCCGGCTCGCCGTCGACGACGACTTCGCCGATGTAGTCGTTGGCGATCACCTGCGGGTCGTCGAGGAGCTCCTCGACCGCCTGCACCGGCGCCCACGGCGCGTCGAGCGTCGAGAGGAGCGCCTTCCACTCGACGAAGGTGCGCGACGCGAACTCGGCGGTGAGGATCTCGACGCACTCCTCGGCGTGCTCCTTGCGCGCCGCGAGGTCGACGAAGCGCGGATCGTCGATCAGCTCCGCACGACCGATCAGGCGACAGAAGTCGGGCCAGTAGCGGTCGGCCTCGAGGAACACCAGCGAGATGTGACGGCGCGTCCTTCGTGGAGTACACGCCGACCAGCGGGTTCACGTAGCCACTCGCGCTCATCGACATCGCACGCGGCTGCGCGCCCTGCAACGCCGAGAGGACGTCGGACGAGAGCGTCCACATCGCGGTGGCGAGGAGCGACACGTCGACGACCTTGCCCTTGCCCGTGTGGGTGCGCTCGAGCAGCGCGGCCGACATGCCGAACGCAAGCGCCATCGCACCGTTGCGGTCGCCCATGGCACCCCGCTGACCGATCGGACGCTCGAGCTCGGCGGGCGTGAGCACGTGCGCGAGTCCACCGCGCGCCCAGAACGCGGAGGCGTCGTAGCCCGGTGCGTCGGCGTCGGGTCCGCGTGCGCCGTAGCCGTGGCCGCGCGCGTAGATCAGCGTCGGATAGCGCTCGGTGAGCGTCTCGGCGTCGAGCCCGAGTCGCTGCAGGGCGCCGGGACGGAAGTTGGTGAGGAAGATGTCGGCGCGGGCGATCAGCTGCTCGAGGATCTCGCGGCCGCCTTCGGTGCGCAGGTCGAGCGCGACCGACCGCTTGCCCCGGTTGGCCAGCGCGATCGAGAGGTTCACCCCGCCTCCGCCGTCGGTGCCGATGCCCTGGGTCATCAGACCCCGGTAGGGGTCACCCTCGGGCCGCTCGATGCGGACCACGTCGGCGCCCCAGTCGGCGAGCAGCGCACCCGCCACCGGGACGAAGACCCACTGCGCGAGCTCGACGACGCGGACGCCGGTGAAGGCCTTCACCTCGGCGTCGGCGACCGGTTCGGTAGCCACGACAACACCCCCCGGGTTCGGTGAGAACGGTGTTCTGGCGAACAACGAAACGTCGTTCTACATTCTGGGGACCACCCGGTCAATCCGTGGACCGGCGTGGAGCAGCGTGGAGCAGCGTGGAGCAGCGTGGACCAGGGGGACTTCGCCATGACCGACTACCGGCTCATCTCGTCCGATTCGCACGTCACCATCCCGGTGGCCGCATGGCAGGAGCACCTCCCGGAGGCGCTGCGCGCCCGCGCCCCGCGCATCGTCGAGACCGACGAGGGCGACTTCACCGAGTTCGAGGGCAAGCGGACGCCGATCAACACGCTCAACAACCTGGCGGGAAAGAAGCCCGAGGACTTCTCGCTCAACGTCCGCCGCCTCGACGACCAGCGCGCCGGCGCCGGCGACCCCGTCGAACGGCTGCAGGACATGGACCTCGACGGTGTCGACGCCGAGGTGCTCTACGTCGGCGGCCCGTTGATGACCACCGACACCGAGCTGCGCCTCGCCAGCACGCACGGGTACAACCGGTGGCTGGCCGACTTCTGCGCGGTTGCGCCGAAGCGCCTCCTCGGCATGGGCGCGGTGCCCGTCGACACCCCCGAGCTCGCGGTCGAGTTCGTGCACGAGGTGAAGGCGCTCGGGCTGCCGGGCGCGTACATCCCGCTCTTCCCCGGCGCCGACGACACGTACGGCAACCCGCAGTGGGACCCGCTGTGGCAGGCGTTCGCGGAGACCGGGCTCCCGATCGGTCTCCACGTGGGCGGCCGTCGACCGGGCACCCCGACGAAGAACCTCTACGAGTCGGCGCCTCAGTTCATGACCGGGCTGGTCATGTCGAAGCTGACGATGGCGGAGTCGGTCTCCGAGCTCATCCACGGGCTCGTGATGCAACGCCACCCCGAGCTGAAGTTCATCGCGGTCGAGGGCCAGATCGGCTGGATCTCGTTCTTCGAGTACTACTCCGACCACCTGTGGGACAAGCACCGGCACTGGACGAAGAGCGAGCTCACCGAGCCGCCGAGCTCCTACTTCCGCCGCCAGGTGTTCGCCACGTTCATGGAGGACCCGGTCGGGCTCCGGGAGCGCCACCACATCGGCATCGACAACATCATGTGGGCGAGCGACTACCCGCACTCCGAGACCACGTGGCCCAACAGCAAGGCGCTCACCGACGAGTGGATGACGCCCTTCGGCGACGACGACAAGCGGAAGATCCTCTGGGAGAACTGCGCCAAGCTCTACGACCTGCTCTGAGCGCGCGCGTCAGGCGACGACCCCGCGCACCTTCAGGTCGATGATCGCGTCCCAGTCCAGGCCGAGCTCGGCGAGGATCTCGTCGCCGTGCTCGTTGAACTCCGGCGCACGCCGCGTGGTGGGTGGTTCCTCGTCGAACTGCACGGGCGCGGCGGTGAGTCGGAACGGCGTGCCCGAGGCGGTGGTGACGTCCTGGATGTAGCCGTTGGCGACGGCTTGCGGGTCGGCGGCGGCTTCGAGCGTGTGCTGCACGACCGTCCACTGCCCGACGAAGTCGGCGAGCGCGTCACGCCACTCGTCGACCGTGCGCGCCGCGAACACCTCGCGCAGGATCGCCTGGGCCTCGGCCGTGTGCTCGAGCAGTGCGGCGTGGTCGGCGAATCGCGGATCGGTGGCGAGCTCGGGTCGCCCGATCGCCTCGCACAGCGGCGGCCAGTACTGACCGGCCTGCAGGCAGCACAACGAGATGCGCCGACCGTCGCTGGTGTCGTACATGCCGACGAGCGGGTTGAAGCGCATCTGGTCGGCCGGCGGCGCCGTCCACGGGATGTCCATCTGGAGCGACAGCGCGACGGCCTGCCCCATCGCCCACAGGCCGGTCCCGAACAGCGACACGTCGACGACGGTGGCTTCGCCGGTGCGCTCACGGTGGAACAGCGCGCCCATGATCCCGCCCGCGATCGTCATCGCGCCGATCGAGTCGCCGAAGCCCGGCGCCGGTGGGTTGACGACGAGGTCGTACTCGGGCCGGGTGGCGCCGATCGCCACGCCGGCGCGCGCCCAGAACGCGAGCGAGTCGTACGAGCCCTTGTCGGCGTCGGGCCCACGCACGCCCTGCCCGTGGCCGCGCACGTAGATGATGTCCTCGTTGTGGGCGCGCACGTCGTCGAGCTCGATGTGCAGCTTCTTCAGCACGCGCGGGAGCTTGTTGGTGAGGAACACGTCGGACGTCGCGATGAGCTGGTGCAGGATCGCGAGCCCGTCGGGCGAGGTGAGGTCGAGGCCGAGGCTCTTCTTGCCCCGGTTGGAGTGCTCGAGCAGCGGGTGCACGTCGTTGCCCATGTCGGCGACGACCCCGGTGGCGACGAGACCGCGCATGGCGTCGCCCCGCTCGACGTGCTCGATCTTGATCACCTCGGCGCCCCAGTCGGCGAGCAACGCCGACGCCGCGGGCACGAAGGTGTGCTCGGCGACCTCGAGGACCCGGACTCCCTGCATCACGTCGGTCATGACTGCACCTCCGCACTCTGTGGCGTGTCGGCCGGCACCGGTGGCCTGGGCGTGATGGTGACGGACGGGATCGATGCGCTGGCGCCGTGGCTCACGACATCGTGCACGAGCCGCACGAGCTCGTCGACCTCGATGAAACCGCCGTTCATGAACCCACGCTCGAACCAGACGGGGCCGACCTCGATCGCGAGGGCGGAGTCCCACTCGTTGGCGAACTGCGTCATCGACTCGCCCTCCCCGCCGATGCAGTCGCCCACGGTGACGCGAGTGAAGCCGACCTCGGGGTGCTCGGCACGCCACGCCTCCACCAGCTTGTCGAGCGCGGCCTTGCTCACGAGGTAGGCGGCGAGACCGGGCCAGGGTGCGGTGAGCGATGCGCTCACCGACGACAGGTACGCGGCGGCACCACGCGACGCCTGCAGGTGCGGGAGCGCAGCGGCGGTGATCAACGAGGCACCGATCACGTTGGTGTCGAACGCACGTCGCCACGTGTCGGCGTCGAGGTCCTCGATGCGGGAGAGCGGCCCGATGCCGGTCGAGTACACCAGCGCGTCGATTCCTCCGAGCGCCTCCGCGGCCTCGGCGATCGAGTCGCGGCACGACGCCGGGTCGGTGACGTCGCACCGGATCGCGACCGCGCCCTCCCCCGCTTCCTCGGCCGCGACGACCAGGTTCTCGTGCCGGCGCGCGAGCAGCGCCACCTGCGCTCCCCGTTGCGGCCATGCCGATCCCGATGGAGCGTCCCAATCCGCTGGACGCACCGACCACCACCGCTCTCATCGTGCTCCCTCGTCGTCGTGCTGTTCGTCGTGTTCCTGCTGCCGTTCGTGCATCAGGCTGTGCATCGTGACATGCGGCGCGGCGCCGGTCCGGACCGCGGCACCGACCAGGTCGATCACCCAGCTCAGCCCGCGGATGGCGTCGTCGGGGGCGAGGCCCCAGTCGACGACCATGCGCTCGTACGACACCACGCTCCAGAGCACGTCGAGCGCCGCCGCCGCGATCTCGCGGTCACCCTGCGCCCACGAGCCGGTGTGGGGTTCGACGGCGGCGAGCAGCGCCGCGCGCTGGCGGGCGTTGGCGGCGGCGACGGTCTCGTCCCGCGGCGTGCGGGGTTCGACCGGGAACGTGGCCACGTACTCGAGCATCCGGGTCGTGACCGCAGCGACGTCGTCGAGCGTGAGTCCCTCGACCGCGACCCCCGACTCGTCTTCGAAGCGCGCGAGCACGGCGTCGCGCAGCTCGCGCTCGCCGGAGAAGTGGCGGTACACCGTGCGCTCGGTCACGCCGGCGCGCTCGGCGGCGGCGCGCACGGTGAGCGCAGCCCAGTTCCAGGTCGGGAAGCCGTGCAGCAGCTCGGCACCCGCGGTGAGGATGCGCTCGCGCGTCTCGGCCGCGCGCTGCCGCCGTACCGGGCTGTCGTACTGCCGGCGGGTCTGGGTCGTGTCCGTCATCCGGTGCGCTCGGCCTAGGGCACGAGCAGGGGAAGCGACTCCCAGCCCCGCACGGTCGACGTGGGGGCGAGGTGTGGTTCCTGTGACCAGTCGACGTCCCACTCCGGGAACCGCTTCAGCAGCTCCTCGAGCGCGACCCGGCCCTCGAGCCGCGCCAGCGCGGCGCCGAGGCAGAAGTGCGCGCCGAAGCCGAAGGTGAGGTGCCCGCCGAGGTCACGGTGGATGTCGAACCGCTCGGGGTCGGGGAAACGGCGGTCGTCGTGGTTGGCGGCGCCGTTGAGCATCAACATCGCGCTCCCCTCCGGCACCGTCGTGCCGTGGAGCTCCACCGGCTTCGCCACGTACCGACCGGTGTGCGGCGCGGGCGTCTCGAAGCGCAGCAGCTCTTCGATCGCGTTCGGGATGAGCGACGGGTCGTCGACCAGCTCGCGCCGCTGGTCGGGGTGATCGGCCAGCACCTTCCCCGTCCACCCGATGAGGCGCGTCGTGGTCTCGTTGCCGGCCCCGGCGACGACGGTCAGGTAGGTGAGGATCTCCTCCCGTCGCAGCGTCCGCCGCGTCCCGGTCTCGTCCTCGAACTCCGCGTTCATCAGCTGGGTCATGATGTCGTCGGACGGATGTTCGGCACGCCAGTCGAGGTACTCGGCGAACATGGTGCCGTCGACGAAGTCCTCCCTGACCTTCTGCGGCTCGCCGGGCTTGGTGCGGAGGTTCCGGTCGGTGTGGTCGCGCACCGCTTCCTGGTCGGACTCCGGGATCCCGAGCAGCATGCTGATGACCCGCATCGGCATCTGCGCACCGAAGTCGGCGATGAGGTCGAAGCCGCTGCCGCCGACGAGCGGGTCGAGGCTCAGGGCGCAGAACTCTCGGATCTTCGGTTCGAGCGACGTGACCTGCCGCGGCGTGAACATGCGCGACAGCAGCGCTCGGTGGATCGTGTGCGTGGGCGGATCCTCGAAGATGAGGATGCCGGGCGGCATCTGGATGCCGGCCTTGATGATCTCGAGGATCCCGCCACGGCCGGAGATGAACGTGTCGCGGTCGACGAGGCCGCGCTCGACGTCGTCGTAGCGACTGAGCGCGTAGAAGTCGTACTGCTCGTTGTAGTAGAGCGGTGCCTCGTCGCGGAGGCGTGCGAACGTCGGGTACGGGTCACGGTCGATCTCGACGTCGTACGGGTCGTACGAGAGATCGTCGGTCTGTGCACCGACCGTGCTGGCGTCCGGCATCGTGCCCCCCTGATTCGTGTCAGGAGATACTGACACGAACAGCTACTTGGGCGGGAACCTGAGGGCGCCGTCGAGGCGGATGGTCTCGCCGTTGAGGTAGGGGTTGCGGGCGATCGACTCGACGAGGAGCGCGAACTCCTCGGGCCGGCCCATGCGCTTCGGGAACACGATGCCGTCGACGAGCTTGTCCTTGGTGGCCTCGGGGACGCCCAGCATGAGCGGCGTGCCCATGGTCCCCGGCGCGATGGCGCAGACCCGCACGCCGATCGGGGCGAGGTCGCGGGCCATGGGCAGCGTCATCCCGATGATCGCCGCCTTGGCCGCGGCGTACGCGATCTGACCGGTCTGACCCTCGAGACCGGCGATCGATCCGGTGTTCACGATCACGCCGCGTTGCCCGTCGGCGTCGGGCTCGTTGTCGGCCATCGCCGCCGCCGCCAGGCGGCACACGTTGAACGTGCCGAACGCGTTCATCGCCATCGTGGTCTCGAACGACTCCTTGTCGTGCACCACGCCGCCCCGCCCGACCGTGCGACCGCCGCCGAGACCACCACCGGCGACGTTCACCACCAGCGACAGCGCACCGAGTGACCGCGCCACGTCGATGGCGGCGGCGACGTCGGCATCGTCGTTGACGTCACCGTCGGCGGCGACTGCGCTGTCACCGAGCTCCTTGGCGAGCGCGGCGACGCGGTCGGCGTCCCGGTCGAAGATCGCGACCCCCATCCCGATCCCCACGAGATGGCGCGCGGTCGCGGCGCCGAGTCCGCCGGCGCCTCCCGTCACGATCGCCGAACGTCCAGCGAGCTCCATGCCTGTCCGATCCCTCTCGTGCTCTGACCGTCTCAGCGGTTGGTGGGGAACCCGAGATCGATGACGCTCGACGCCGGATCGGGCCACCGCGTGGTGACGACCTTGGGGTGGGTGTAGAAGCGGATGCCCTCGGGACCGTAGATGGGCGCGTCACCGAACAGCGAGGCCTTCCACCCGCCGAAGGAGTGCCAGGCCACGGGCACCGGGATCGGCACGTTGATCCCGATCATGCCGACGTTCACCTCGCGCTCGAACCGGCGCGCCGCGCCGCCGTCGCGCGAGAACAGCGCGACGCCGTTGCCGTACGGGTTGGCGTTGACGAGCGCGAGCGCGTCGTCGAAGGTCGGGACCCGGACCACGCTCAACACGGGCCCGAAGATCTCGTCGTCGTAGACGGCCATGCCCGGCTCGACGTGGTCGATCAGCGAACACCCCGCGAAGTAGCCGTCGTGCAGCCTGTCGGGAGCGCTCGGCGCGGAGCCGTCGACCACGACCGTCGCACCGTCGTCGGCCGCGCGGCCGACGTACGACTGCACCCGGTCGCGGTGCTCACGCGTGATGAGCGGCCCCATCATCGATGCGTCGTCGTCGCCGGCGCCGACGACGACGTCGGGGATGCGTCCCGCGATCGCGTCGACGAGCGGGTCGGCGACCGCGCCCACCGCGACGACGACCGAGATCGCCATGCAGCGCTCGCCGGCCGAGCCGTAGCCCGCCGAGATGGCGGCGTCGGCGGCGGCGTCGAGATCGGCGTCGGGCAGCACGACCATGTGGTTCTTCGCGCCGCCGAGCGCCTGGACCCGCTTGCCGTGCCTGGCTCCGGTCTCGTACACGTGGCGCGCGATCGCGGTGCTGCCGACGAACGAGACCGCGTCGACGTCGGGATGCGTGAGCAGTGCGTCGACCGCCTCGGCGTCGCCCTGGACGACGGTGTGCACGCCGTCGGGGAACCCGGCATCGCGCACGAGCTCCGCGAGGAGCAGCGACGCCGACGGATCCTTCTCCGACGGCTTGTGCACGAACGCGTTGCCGCACGCCACCGCGTTGGCGAGCATCCAGAGCGGGACCATCACCGGGAAGTTGAACGGCGTGATGCCGACGACCACACCGACCGGCTGGAGCACGGTGTGCACGTCGATGCCCGACGACACGTCGGAGCTGTGCGCACCCTTGAGCAGGTGCGGGATCCCGCAGGCGAACTCCACGCAGTCGAGCCCGCGTGCGACCTCACCCCGCGCGTCGTCGAGCACCTTGCCGTGCTCGGCGGTGATGAGCGCAGCGAGCTCGTCGCGGTGCGTGTCGACCAGCTCGCGCAGCCGGAACATGGCCGCGGTGCGGCGACTCAGCGGCGAATCCCGCCACTCGGCGGCGGCCGCGGTGGCGACCTTCACCGCACCGTCGACCTCAGCGGCCGACGCGAACGCGACCTCGGCGGTCTGCACGCCGCGCGCGGGGTCGAACACCGGTCCGCGCCGCGCGGCGAGGCCGTCGACCCGGCGTCCGCCGATCCAGTGTCCGATGGTGTTC
Source organism: uncultured Actinomycetes bacterium (assembly GCA_963755855.1). Classification (GTDB taxonomy): domain Bacteria; phylum Actinomycetota; class Acidimicrobiia; order IMCC26256; family DASPTH01; genus DASUAS01. Next base: position 17,028 of record CAVWLR010000008.1, read on the forward strand.
ACGTCGTGCCGTCCCGCCGTCGTGCGAGGTGCGTTCAGAGAGGTGCGCTCAGAGGCGGTAGAGCTTACGGGCGTTCTCGCCGTAGATCTTCTTCTGCGTCTCCGCCGGCAGCGACGCCATCTTGTCCTTCACCGACGCCAGCGGCTCCGGGTACAGACAGGTGGGGTGCGGGAAGTCGGTCTCGAACAGGATGCTGTCCTCGCCGACCGCCTCGATGAGGTCGGGCAGCTTGTTGCGCGCGTTCTCGAACCAGAAGGTCGCGAACATGTTCGAGCGGAAGTACTCCGACGGCATCTTCTTCATCTTCGCCAGCTCGTCGGGGGCGTTCTCCGACATCTCGTAGTCGAGCGTCTCGAGCATGAACGGGATCCAGCCGATGCCGCTCTCGACCGAGACCATCTGCAGCTCGGGGAAGCGGTCGAAGACGCGCGAGAGGATGACGTTCGTCAGCACGCGCGAGTTGCCGATGAAGAGCAGCGCGCCACCGATGGCGAGCTTGGTGTCCATCGGGTGCGACTCCCACGGGTACTTGCCGTAGAACCCCATCGACGTCGCGCTGGCCCCGATGTGGAAGTGCACCGGCATGTGGAGCTCGGAGCACACGGCCCAGAACGGGTCCCAGTCGTGGCTGGCGAGGTCGGGGGCGCCGAGGTCGGTGGGGTCCGACGTCATGTTCACGCCACGCGAGCCGAGGGCGGCGACGCGCCTGGTCTCGGCGACGCACGCATCGACGCTCCACGCCGGCATCAGGGGCAGGCCGAGGAGCCGGTCACCGGAGTCGGCCTGGATGCCGGCCATGTAGTCGTTGTAGGACTCGATCACGACCTTGCAGAGGTCTTCGTCGTCGACCATCCCGAGGTCCTGGCCACCGAGGCCCACCGTGTTCGGGAACATGATCTGCGCGTCGATGCCGCACTCGTCGAGCACGCCGAGACGCACCTTCGGGTCGTACGACCCGACGTGCGTGTCCTCGATGCCCCAGTGGTTCAGCGCGAGGTCGGCGCTCTCCTTCAGGCCGTCCCTGCCGATCACCGCGCCGGCGCTGGCGCGCCCGAGCGGGTGACCGTCGAAGACCCATGTGGGGACGTCGTCGACCACCTCGACGTGGGGCACGCGGTCCTTGTACTTCTCGGGCGCGAGCTCGGTGAAGAGGTCGTGGCGCTCGGTGAAGTGGGAGTCGGCGTCGATGACGAGGGTGCCGTCGCTGAGCATGCGCCCAATGTACCGATGGATCTGGGCTCCGTACAATTTTCCTCGTCGGTGCCAAGATCCCGGCCATGGTGCGACGAGCGGGAGCGAGTTCGGCGGACGGCGTGACGAGCATCGGGTGGATCGGGACCGGGGTGATGGGGTCGAGCATGTGCGGGCACCTGCTCGCCGCCGGGCATCCCGTCGCCGTCACCACCAGGACGCCGGGCAAGGCCGACGCGCTGGTCGCCGCCGGCGCCACGTGGGCCGACTCGCCTGCCGCGGTCGCGGCCGCCAGCGACGTGGTGTTCGTGATGGTCGGCTACCCCGACGAGGTGGAGCAGGTCGTGCTCGGGTCCGACGGGGTGCTGAGCGCCCTCGCACCCGGCGGGCTGGTGGTCGACATGACCACGAGCCGTCCTGCGCTCGCGGTCGACATCGCAGCGCGCGCGTCCGAACGCGACGTCGCGGCGTTGGACGCGCCGGTGTCGGGCGGCGACGTCGGCGCCCGCAACGGCACGCTGTCGATCATGGTCGGCGGGGACGTCGACGCGTTCGCCCGCGCGCGGCAGTACCTCGACCTGCTCGGTGCCACCGTCGTGCACCAGGGACCGGCGGGCGCCGGGCAGCACACCAAGCTCACCAACCAGGTGCTCGTCGCCGGGAACCTCGTCGGTGTGTGCGAAGCGCTCCTCTACGCGACCCGAGCCGGACTCGACGTCGAGTCGGTGCTCGCCTCGGTGTCGACCGGGGCCGCCGCGAGCTGGGCGCTGTCGAACCTGGCGCCGCGCATCGTCGCCGGAGACTTCGCGCCCGGGTTCTTCGTCGACCACTTCGTGAAGGACATGGGGATCGTGCTCGACGAGGCGGCGCGCCTCCAGGTCGCGCTGCCCGGGCTTGCGCTCGTGCGCCAGCTCGCCGTGGCGCTCCAGGCCCAGGGTCACGGGCGAGACGGGACCCAGGCGCTCATCCTCGCGTTGGAGGCGCTGTCACCCGCGAGGTGACGCAGGCCGGGGCGCTTCAGCCCGCCGAGATCGCGATCTCGTCGAGGATGGACGCCATGCGGTCGGGCTGCCCGACCATGCACATGTGGCCGGCGTCGAAGTCGATCACGTGGCAGCGCGGCCCGACGTTCTCGGCGAACTTCCGCTGCTTGTGGGCGGCGACGATCATGTCCTGGAGCGTGCACACCCACGTCGACGGCAGGTCGGGACGCAACGGGCCGAGGTCGACCGGGCTGTCCGAGAGCCCGACCGCCTCGGGCACGAGCCGCTCGACGCAGAACTCGAACTGCTCGTCGGTGAGGTCGTTGCCGAGCACGAGCTTCGCCAGCGTGTCGTCCATCGCGCGCGGTTGGGCGTCGCCCATGGCCTCGGCCCCGGCTCGCGCCATCGCCTGCACCTCGGGGTCGAGGGTGTCGAACGCCGACTTCCCGGTCTCCGGCACCGTGCACGCGACGAACACCGCATGGCGCACGCGACCGCCGAGCAGGTCGATCATCGACGGCATCGAGCAGCCGGCGAGCGAGTGTCCGGCGAGGACGACGTCGTCGAAACCCGACGGCGTCGATGTCGGCGCGCACCGACTCCGCGCAGTCGGCGAAGGTGACCGTGCGGAGATCGGCCGGGTGCGCGCCGCGGCCCGGGAGGTCGACCGCGATCGACGGTGCGGACATGAGGGCACGGGTGCGGTCCCAGCAGCGGCTGTCGAGGCCACCACCGTGGACGAGGACGACGGGGAGCATGGCCGGTAGCTTGGAGGCTCACATCCGGTACGTGCAAGAACCGAGAAGTCGAGCCGAGAAGTCGAGGTGCGGGTCATGCGTGACGTCGTCGTGGTCGAAGCGGTGCGGAGCCCGGTCGGGAGGCGCAAGGGCGGCCTGTCGGCGATGCACGCGGCCGATCTCCTCGGCGACGTGCAGCGCGCGGTCGTGGAGCGTTCGGGCATCGACCCGACGGAGATCCAGCAGGTCGTGGGAGGGTGCGTCGGCCAGGTCGGCATGCAGGCCGCCAACGTCACCCGCACCGCGTGGTTGCAGGCCGGGCTCCCGCTCGAAGCCGCAGCCACCACGGTCAACACCCAGTGCGGATCTTCGCAACAGGCGACCAACATGGCCACCGCACTCGTCGCCGCGGGCGTCGTCGACGTGGCGGTCGCGTGCGGCGTCGAGGTGATGAGCGTGGTGTCGATGGGATCGACCGTCCCCAAGGACCCGTTCGTCGGCAAGCCGATCAACCGCAAGTACTGGGAGCACTACGAGAACACGTCGCAGTTCGAGGGCGCCGAGCGCATCGCCGAGAAGTTCGGGGTCACCCGCGACGACCTCGACGCGTTCGGCAAGCAGTCGCAGGACCGCGCCGCCGCGGCCTGGGCCGAGGGCCGCTTCGACACGCAGATCGTGCCCATCGAGGCGCCCACGCTGGACGAGCAGGGCGAGCCGACCGGCACGCACACGGTCACGCGCGACGAAGGGCTGCGGGACACGTCGCTCGAGGCGCTCGCCAACCTCAAGCCGGTGCTCGACCGCGACCCCGCGTTCCACACCGCCGGCACCGCGTCGCAGATCAGCGACGGCGCCGGCGCGCTCCTGCTCATGACCGCCGAGAAGGCCGACGCGCTCGGGCTGCGGCCCCTCGCCCGGATCGTCGACACGTGCATCGTGGGCAGCGACCCCGTGCTCATGCTCACCGGTCCGATCCCGGCCACCGAGCACCTGCTCGAGCGCAACAAGCTCACCATCGACGACATCGACCTCGTGGAGATCAACGAGGCGTTCGCCTCGGTCGTGCTCGGATGGCAGCGCGCCACCGGCGCCGACATGGCACGGGTCAACCCCAACGGCGGCGCCATCGCCCTCGGTCACCCCCTCGGCGGCACGGGCACCATCCTGCTCACCAAGGCCGTGCACGAGCTCGAGCGCTCCGGCAAGCAGCGCGCCCTGGTCACCATGTGCTGCGGTGGCGGTCTCGGGACCGGCACCATCCTCGAGCGCGTCTGACCAACTCCCTCGAACATCTCGGAGTACACCCCCACCCGCGTACGTCGACTCCGAGATGCTCGTGGAGGGGTGCGGCTGAGCGGCGGGCGGGAGCCTCGCGGGCTGGCGTAGATTCCGCGCCATGACCTTGACTCCCGCTCCGCCCATCGCCGCGCGCTTCATCGGCAAGTCGGTCACCCGCAAGGAAGACCAGCGGCTGCTGACCGGCCACGGCCTCTACGTCGACGACGTGAGGGTCTCGGGCACGCTGCACGCCGCGTTCCTCCGCAGCGATCTCCCGCGCGCCGCCGTCACCCGCATCGACACCAGCGCAGCCAAGGAGCTGCCCGGCGTCGTCGCGGTGTTCACGTGGGAGGACTTCAACGGGATCACGGGGCCGGGCTACCACTCGATGATGAGCGAGGAGCTGCTGGTCCCGCCGCCGCTGGCGGTCACCGACGTGCGCTACGTGGGCGATCCGGTGGCGCTGGTCGTCGCCGACACGCGCTACGTCGCCGAGGACGCATGTGAGCTCATCGAGGTCGACTACGACCCGCAGACCGCGGTCGTCGACTACACGTGCGCGGCGGCCGACACCGAGAACATCGTGCACGCGGGCTGGGGCCTCGAGTCGAACGCGATGGTGCAGGTCCCGTTCACGCCCCTCTCCCCCGATCTCGACGAGGTGTTCGCCACCGCGGCGCACGTCGTCGAGTGCGACGTGGAGCAGAACCGCTACGTCGCCATGCCCATGGAGACGCGCGGGATCGTGGCGTCGTTCCACAAGGGACGCCAGGAGCTCGACATCGCGTGCGCGACGCAGTCGGTGCACGAGACCAAGAACTTCTTCGCCCGCTACGTGCAGATCCCCGAAGGCAACGTCAACGTCACCGCGCGCGACGTCGGCGGCGGGTTCGGCCAGAAGATGTTCGTGTACCGGGAGGAGTGCGCGATCGTCCTGGCGTCGTTCCTGCTCGGGCAACCCGTGAAGTGGATCGAGGACCGCCGCGAGAACCTCCTGTCGGCCGGGCACTCGCGCAACGAGACCGCGCACGTGAAGGTGGCCGTCGACGGCGACGGGATCATCCAGGCCATCACCGCCGACCACGTGTGCGACGTCGGCGCCTACGCGGTGTGCCCCGCGGGCATGGATCCGATGCTGCTGCCCGGCCCGTACAAGACGCCGCGGCTCGGGTTCTCGATCGAGATGGTGTGGACCAACACCATGGGCAAGGCCGCGTACCGCGGGCCGTGGATGTTCGAGACCACCGCGCGTGAGATGGCCCTCGACCACGTCGCCGCCGAGATCGGCATCGACCCCGCCGAGCTGCGGCGCCGCAACCTGCTCGCGTTCGGCGACCTGCCGTTCACCTCCCCGAGCGGCAACGTGTTCCAGGAGATCACGCCGTTGGAGACGCTCGAGCAGGCGCTCACGCTGCTCGACTACGAGGCGTTCCGGAAGGAGCAGGCCGAGGCCCGGGCCGAGGGCCGGCACCTCGGCGTGGGCATCTGCTCCTACGTGGAGCCCACGTCGATGGGTGGGAACACCCTGGCGACCGAGGCCGCGACGGTGAAGATCGAGACGAGTGGCCGGGTCGTCGCGTACCTCGGCACCACCGCCCACGGGCAGAGCATCGAGACGACGATGGCGCAGATCGTGGCCGAGCACCTCGGCGTCGCCTACGACGACGTCACCATCGTGCAGGCCGACTCGCGGTCGACGCCGTACGGTCCCGGCACCGGTGGGAGCCGCACCGCGGTCGTCGCCGGCGGCGCGACGCGGGAGGCCACGGTCGCGGTGCGCGAGAAGGTGATGAACGTCGCTGCGCACATGATGGAGGCGTCGCCCGACGACCTCGAGATCAACGAGGGCGTGGTGTCGGTGCGCGGCACGCCCTCGAAGTCGGTGTCGCTGGTCGACGTGGCCAAGCAGGCCATCCACCGCGCCAACGAGCTCCCCGTCGAGCTGGAGGGCGGGCTGGAGGCGACGGTGCGCTTCCGGCCGAAGCAGTTCCCCACCTGGTCGAACGCCACCCACATCTGCGTGGTGGAGATCGACGGCGAGACGTGGCTGCCCGAGGTGACGCGCTACATCGTGTCGGAGGACTGCGGCCGCATGATCAACCCCATGGTCGTCGAGGGTCAGATCTTCGGTGGCGTCGTGCAGGGCATGGGCGGCGTGCTGCTCGAGGACTTCGTGTACGACGACGAGGGCAACCCGCTCACGACGACGTTCATGGACTACCTCCCGCCCACCACCACCGAGGTGCCGAACATCGAGGTGGGGCACATCGAGACCGAGTCGACCACCAACCCCGGGGGCTACAAGGGCATGGGTGAAGGCGGCGCGATCGGCGCGCACGCCGCGGTCGCCAACGCGGTGCTCGACGCGCTGCGCCCCCTCGGCGTGAAGGCGACCAAGACGCCCCTCGGCCCCGAGCAGATCTTCGCCCTCGTGGAGGCGGCGAGGGCCTCCGCCACGTGAGCATCGACGTCGACCGCGCCGGGAGCGTCGTCACCGTCACACTGAACCGGCCCGACACAGTTGAACGCGCTCGACCTGGATCACGTGATCGCGCTGCGCGACGAGCTCCGGGTCCTGGCCGACGACGCGACGGTGCGCGCCGTGGTCCTCACGGGCGCCGGGCGTGGGTTCTGCGCCGGCGGCGACGTCACGTCGATGACCGGGGAGGGCGCGAGCTCGGCGAACGCGGCTCCGACGAGATCGATCTCCGGGCGATCATGGAGGTGTCGGAGCTGCTGCACGGGATGCCGGCGTTCACCGTCGCCGCGGTGAACGGTCCGTGCGCGGGTGCGGGGTTGTCGTTCGCGTGTGCGTGCGACCTCCGGTACGCGGCGCGCTCGGCGGTGTTCGTGAGCGCGTTCCTGCGCGTCGGCAGCTCGGGCGACCACGGCAGCGCGTGGGTGCTCACGCGCGCGGTCGGGCCGGCGAAGGCACGTGAGCTCCTCTTCCTCGGCGACCGGGTCGACGCCGAGGAGGCGAAGCGCATCGGGCTGGCGAGCGAGGTCGTCGACGACGACGCCCTGCGCGACCACGTCGCCGCGATCGCCGCCCGGCTCGCCGGCATGCCTCCGAACGCGGCCCGACGCATGAAGGAGAACCTCGACGACGCGCTCACCCTGCCCCTCGGCGCCTACCTCGACGCCGAGACCACCCGCTTCGCCGAGGGCAGCGGTTCACCCGAAGCGGTGGCCGCCGCCCGTGCGTTCGTCGCCCGGAGCCGGACGTGAGCGTGCGACTCGACGACGACGAGGCGTGGGCGGAGCTGGCGGCTGCGCACACCGGCATCCTCACCACGCTGCGCCGCGACGGCCGCCCCGTGCCGCTCCCGGTGTGGTTCACCGTGCACGACCGCCGCATCTACGTGCGCACGCCGGCCCGCACCCACAAGGTCGAGCACGTGCAGCACGACCCGCGCGCCACGTTCCTCGTCGAGCGGGGCGAGCGCTGGGCGGAGCTCTGCGCGGTCATGGTGCACGCCGACGTGACCCTGCTGGAACCCGGCACCGAGCGCGACGCGGTCGAGACCGCCATCACCGAGAAGTACGCCGCGCTTCCGCACCGAGAGACGCGCAGCTCCCGGACGCGACGCGCGCGCGACTACGCGGTGGAGTCGGCGGTGTTGCAGCTGACGCCGGTCGGGCGTCTGGTCACCTGGGACAACAGCAGGCTGCGCCTGCAGCCCTGATCCGGCGTCGGTCAGACGTCGGCGGCGGCGGTGTCCTTCTGCGACGGCCGCACCTTCGTGCCCTTCCACTCCGGGATGTCCTCGCCCACCTTGGCGCCGGGCATGCCGTCCTCGTGCTTGACCGCCCAGTGCGCGTGGTTGAGCTCGTGCAGCGTGAAGCAGGCCTGCAGCGAGTTGTAGAAGCCCTGGTTGTCCTGGGTCTGGTTGACCGATTCCTTGATGAGCAGCGCGGCCATCGTGGGGATCTTGGCGATGCGACGGGCGAACTCGACCGTGCGCTCGGCGAGGTCGTCGGCCGGGAACACCTTGCTCACCATGCCGAGCTGGTAGCACTCCTCGACCGTGATCGAGTCGCTCGTGAGCATGAGCTCCTTGGTCTTGCGCGCGCCGAACTCCCACGGGTGCGCGAAGTACTCCATGCCGCACATGCCGAGGCGGGTGCCCACCACGTCGGCGAAGATCGTGCCCTCCGACGCGACGATGAGGTCGCACGCCCACATGAGCATCAGGCCGGCCGAGTACACCGAGCCGTGCACCTGGGCGATGGTGATCTTGCGCAGGTTCCGCCAGCGCAGCGTGTTCTGGAAGAAGTAGTGCCACTCCTGCAGCATCAGGTTCTCGGTGCCCTCACGGGTGGCGCCGTTGATCGTCCGCGACGGGTGCTGGTTCGGTCCCGGCAGGAACTCCTCGCGGCTGACCGCGGTGCCCAGGTCGTGGCCGGACGAGAACATCGGCCCGTTGCCGCCCAGGATCACGACGCGCACGGTGTCGTCGGCCTCGGCCCGCAGGAACGCGTCGTTCAGCTCGACGAGCATCCCGCGGTTCTGCGCGTTCCGGGCGTCGACGCGGTCGAGCATGATCCGCGCGATCGTGCCGTCGTCGATCGTCTCGTAGGTGACGAACTTGTACTCGGGTGCGTCGGACACACCGTCCCCCTCAGGTCGTGCTGTCGCTGGTGGTCGTGGTGGCGGCGACGCTAGCGTCGCCCGACCGACCGGTGTGGAGTCGAGGTCGCCGAGACCGGAGTGGAGGCGCGCCGATGGAACGGGTTCCGTACGACGAGTTCTCGATGTTCCAGGACAACGCCGAGGAGTTCGGGCTGCCCTACGACGGCCCGCCCACCGTCCGCCGGGAGTCGGTGGAGGTCGAGCCGGGGCGGAGCCTGAGCGCGCTGATCTGGGGCGACGCACGCCCCGAGCTGGTGTTCCTGCACGGCGGCGCGCAGAACGCGCACACCTGGGACACGGTGGCGATGGCGCTCGGGCGCCCGCTGGTCGCACTCGACCTCCCCGGACACGGTCACTCCGACGGCGGGCGCGAGGGCATCATCGGCCTCCAGGCCAACGCCGAGGACGTCGCCGTCGCGATCCGGGCGCTGGCGCCCGACGCGCAGGCGGTGATCGGCATGTCGCTCGGCGGCATGACCACCATCGCGCTCGCCGACCACGCACCCGACCTCGTGCGCAAGGTGGTCCTGGTCGACGTCACCCCGGGCGTGAACGAGCGCAAGTCGTCGGTCATCGCCGAGTTCATCAACGGCCCCGAGAGCTTCGACAGCTTCGACGACCTGCTGGCGCGCACGATCGAGTACAACCCGACGCGCACCGAGTCGTCGTTGCGGCGCGGCATCCTGCACAACGCCGAGCAGCGCGAGGACGGCTCGTGGGTGTGGCGCTACCAGCGCTTCCGCGCGTTCGAGCCGAAGCCGGCCGAAGGCGAGAGCAGCCACCCCAACTTCCAGTACCTCTGGGACGCGCTGTCACGCATCCAGGTACCGGTGCTGCTCACCCGCGGCATGCGCGAGCAGTCGGTGGTCGACGACGACGACGAGGTCGAGCTCCTCCGCCGGCTGCCGAACGCGCAGGTCGAGCACTTCGAGGAGGCCGGCCACAGCCTGCAGGGCGACACCCCCGTCGAGCTCGCGCAGAGCATCGAGAAGTTCGTCTTCGGCTGAGCACCCAACTGGCGTCGTTTGGGCGGCCTCTACGCCCTTGAACGACGCCAGTTCGTCAGCGTGAGCTTGTCGAGGAAGCCGGCGATGGCGTCGTTGAAGAGATCGTTCTTGTCGCCGGCGACCATGTGACCGGCGCCCTCGACGTCGACGAACTCGGCGTGGGGCACCAGGCGCAGCAGGTCCTGCGCGCCCTTCCTCGCTCAGCAGGTCGCTCACGCGTCCGCGCACGAGCAGGGTGGGGATCGTGATGTGCGCGGCCGCGTCCTGCAGCCGGCCTTCGTGCACCAGCGATGCTCGCGTCTCGTCGCGTGAGCCGAGCTTGCCCTGCATGAAGCGCGGGTCCCAGTGCCACACCCAACGGCCGTCGTCGCGCTGGCGCACGTTCTTCTTCAGCCCCGACAGGTCGCTCGGGCGCGGGCGGTGCGGGTTGTACGCGGCGACGGCATCGGCGACCTCGTCGAGCGACGCGAAGCCGTCCTCGAGGTGCTCGCTCATGAACGCGCCGATGCGCATGGCGCCGTCCTGCTCGATCTTGGGCGCGACGTCGACGAGCACGAGACCGCGCGCGACCTGTTCGTCGGGGTGGGTGCCGATCGCGACCATCGACGCGATGCCACCGAGCGACGCGCCGACGAGCACCGGTGGCTCGGCCATCGCCTGGGCGATCGCGTACACGTCGCCCGCGAACGCCTCGGGCCCGTAGTCGCCGTCGTCGGGCCAGTCGCTCTCGCCGTGACCGCGCAGATCGACGCGGTACACGTGCCAGCCGCGCTCGGCCAGCACGCGCGCAGTCGACCCCCACGCGAACCGGGTCTGGCCACCACCGTGCAGCAGCACGACGGTCGGACCGTCCGCGTCACCGAACTCGTCGGCGCGGAGGCGCAGGCCGTCGCGTCCCGCGAGGTCGAGCGAGCGGACGTCGTCGGTGGCGGCCATCGGATCAGGCTCCCGGTGACGTGGGCCCGGGTGACGTCGGCATCGCGTTGCTGCGGACGTCCTTGTACGGGATGTCGCGGTCGGCCGCCCACTCGCGGGGCATGCCCATCACCCGCTCCGCGATCAGGTTGCGCTGGATCTCGTTGCTCCCGCCGGCGAGGCTGGTGGCCTGGCGTTCGAGGAAGTCCTCCCCCGCACCCCGACCGATCGTCTCGGTCGCGGTGGGCCAGGTGAGCGCGTCGGCGCCGGCGAGCTCGAGACGGATGGTGGTCTTGCGCTCGGCCGACGTGGCGGTGAAGAGCTTGGTGATGGCCGCGGTCGTGCCCGACGAGCGCGCCGTTCTCCATGCCCAGGCTGACGCGCTGCACGAGGCCGCGCTGCACGACGTCGAGCACGTGGGCCTCGGCGACGAGCTGACGCGCGACCGGGTCGTCGGCGGTGCCGCGGGCGGTGACGATCTTCACGCAGCTGGCGTCGAACGCGCCGTCGGCGCCCTCGGCGAGGTAGTTGCGGCCGCTGACGTAGGGCGAGCCGCCGCCGACCGCGTTGCGCTCGTGCGCGAGCAACGCCAGCGCGACGGTCCAGCCGTCGTTCACCTCACCGACGACGGAGTCGGGCGGAAGCCGCACGTCGTCGAAGAACTCCTGGCAGAACTCGAGCGACCCGTTGACCTGCTGGATCGGGTCGACCTGCACGCCCTCCTGGTGGATCTCCATGATGAACATGGTGAGGCCGCGGTGCTTCGGGGCGTCCCAGTCGGTGCGGGCGAGGCACATCGCGTGCGTGGCCGACATCGCCGCGGTGCTCCAGATCTTCGAGCCGTTCATGACCCACTCGTCGCCGTCGCGCTCGGCGCGGGTGAGGCAGCCGGCGAGGTCGGAGCCGCCGGTCGGCTCGGAGAGGAACTGCACCCACTGCTGCTCGCCCGTGAGCATCGGCGGCAGGTACTTCGCCTTCTGCTCGTCGGTCCCGAAGTCGACGAGGGTCGCGCCGAGGATGCTGAAGTGCGGCACGTTGAGGTGCAGCGGCATCTCGTAGGGCAGCGACTCCTCGGTGAACGCGTGCTGGTGGTCGATGGTGAGCCCGAGGCCGCCGTACGCCTTCGGGAAGCAGATCCCGGCGAGGCCGCCGTCCCACAGGAGCCGCTGCAGCTCCTTGTCGCGGGCCCAGGTCTCGTCGTCCTCGGCGCGATCGGGCGGCGGGGCGTCGGGTGCGAGGCGCGGCATGTTGTCGGCGAGCCAGGTGCGCACGCGCAGCCGGAACTCGTCGACCGTCTCCAGCGGTTCGGCGGACGTGGCTTCAGGCACCGGCGAGCTCCCCGTCGCGAGTGGGCGCGTGCTTCGTGATGATCTGCTCGGCGATGCGCTCGCGGTGCTGCGCGGGTGTGCCGAAGAGGTTGCGGTCGAGGGTGACCCGGCGCAGATAGAGGTGGAGGTCGTGCTCCCACGTGACGCCGATCCCGCCGTGCAACTGCGTGCAGTCCTGCAGGATCTCGCTGGCGTGGTCGCCGAGGTAGGACGCCGCCGCGCTGACGGTCTCGATCGCGTCGGGGTCGTCGTCCTGCACCGCGCGCACGGCGACCTCGGTGACGCCGTGGCAACCCTCGATCCACATCCGCGCGTCGGCGAGTCGGTGCTTGATCGCCTGGTACGAGGCCAGCGGGCGGCCGAACGAGCTGCGGTCGGCGAGGTACTCGAGCGTGAAGGCGAGCACGCGGTCGAGCGCGCCCACGGTCTCCGCGCACTGCAGCACGATCGCCAGGTGCAGCTGGCGCTCGACGGCGGCAGCCGCGCCACCCACATCCCCGACGATGCGGTCGTCGGGGACGTGCACGCCGTCGAAGTGCACCGTGGCGAACCTCCGGACGAGGTCGACGGAGTCGATCGGTTCGACGTGGACGCCGGCGGTCGACGCCGGGATCAGGCACTGGGTGAGCTCTCCGTCGGAGCGCGCGGTGACGAGCAGCTCGTCGGCCTGTGCCGCGCACTCGACCGGGGTGCTGACGCCGTCGAGCACGAGCCCGCCGTCGGCGCGCGCCGCGCCCACGGAGACGCCGTGAGCGTCCCAGCCGCCACCGGGACCGGCGATGCACCACGCTCCGACCACCTCACCGGCGACGATGCCGGGGAGCACCGCGGCCCGGAGCGCGTCGGACCCGCCGCGCGCCACCGCGTCGGCGACGACGTTGGTGGGGACCAGCGGTCCGGGCGACACGAGCCGGCCCATCTCCTCGGCGACGATGGCGAGGTCGACCAGTCCCTCACCGGAGAGGCTGCCGCCGCCGTCGGCCTCGGGGACGAGGAACGACGTCCAGCCCAGCTCTGCACCCCGCGCCCACCACTCCCGCCCGAACCCGTCGGGATCGTCGGCGAGGGCGCGCACGGTCGTGAGCGGGGCCTCCTGCTCGAGGAACTTGCGGGTCGTCTCCTGGAAGAATCGCTGGTCGTCGGTGAGGCCGAGGTTCATCGCCGCCGAGCGTAGATGGAACCACCGAGATGCAGCGAAGCCGTGCCGGGAGACGCACGCGAGGCCGAAGGGAGGACGGCGCAGCGGAATCGACCGTCCGAGCCGAGATGCAGCGAAGCCGTGCCGGGAGACGCGCGCGAGCCCGAAGGGAGGACGGCGCAGCGGAATCGACCGTCCGAGCCGAGATGCAGCGAAGCCGTGCCGGGAGCGCGAGCGGCGCACTGGAATCGAACGGTCGGTAGGATCGATCCCACTTCGAGCTACGGGGGAACAACGCGCGATGAAGCTCCAGATCGACGGCGAGGCGTGCACCGGTCACGGCCGGTGCTACGTGCTGGCACCCGAGGTGTTCGAGCCCGACGACGAGGGCCACAGCGTCGGCCTGGTCGACGAGATCCCCGCTGATCTCCTCGACAAGGCACGGCTCGCGGTCGCCAACTGTCCCGAGAGCGCGATCAGCATCTCGGAAGACTGAGGGCACAGATGATCGACAGCTCCCACGACTGACGTCGGCGTGGACGAGCTCGTCGCCGAGGTCGAGCGGAGTCCCGATGGCCCGACCATCGGCGCGTTCGTCGACTTCGACGGCACGCTCATCTACGGGTTCTCCGCCCTCGCTCTGCAGGCGGCGCGCCTACGCCGGCGCGACGTGTCACCGCAGGAGGTCGCGCACGCGCTGGCGACCGGCATCGGGCTGGTGCTCGGGCAGGCCGACTACGACGCGGTCGTGAACGTCCTCGGGCGTTCCTGGCGCGGGCGCCCGATCGACGAGATCGACGAGCTCGGCCGCCGCCTGTTCAAGAAGAAGTTGGCCGGCCGCGTCTACCCGGAGGCGCGCGCGCTCGTCGCCGCGCACCAGCGCAAGGGCCACACGGTCGTCCTCGCGTCGTCGGCCCTGTCGTTCCAGGTGGAGGCGATGGCCGCCGACCTCGACATCGAGCACGTGCTGTGCACGCGCTTCGAGGTCGTCGACGGGAAGCTCACCGGCCGCCTCGCCGGCGACCACCTCTGGGGTGCGGGCAAGCGGCGCGCGGTCGAGCAGCTCGCGCTCGCGCAGGGCGTCGACCTCGACGCGAGCTTCGCCTACGCCGACGGCAGCGAGGACGTCGAGCTGCTCAACGTGGTCGGCAACCCTCGTCCCACCAACCCGACGCGCGGCCTCGAACGCAAGGCCCGGGAACGGGGCTGGCCGGTGCACCGGTTCCACGGCCGCCGGGGTGCGACGCCCGACCTCGCGGTCCGTCACGTCGCCGCGCTCGGCGGGTTCCTCACCGCCACCGCGACCGGGATCGGCCTCGGCATCCTCAACCGCAGCAAGGCCGACGCGGTGAACACGATGATCTCGGTGGGCAGCGACGTCGCGCTCGGCATCGCCGGCGTCCACCTCCACGTGCTGGGCGAGGAGCACGTGTGGTCGCACCGACCCGCGGTGTTCCTCTTCAACCACCAGAGCTCCATCGATCCCGTGCTCCTGATGGCCCTGCTCCGGCGCGACGTCACCGCGGTGGCGAAGAAGGAGCTCGCCCGCAACCCGGTCGTGCGGCTCGCGGGCGCGCTCGCCGACGCCGTGTTCATCGACCGCGGCAACCGCGCCGACGCGGTGGCCGCGATGCGACCGCTGGTGGAGGAGGCGTTGCTCAAGGGCAAGTCGCTCGCGGTCGCCCCCGAAGGGACCCGGTCGGGCACGGGCAAGCTGGGACCGTTCAAGAAGGGTGCGTTCCGTCTTGCGATGGCGGGGGGTGTGCCCGTCATCCCGATCGTGTTCCGCAACGCCAACGACGTGTGGCCGCTCGGCACCCAGTTCATGCGGCCGGGCACGGTCGACGTCGTCGTCCACCCGCCCATCCCGACCGACGGCTGGACCGACGAGAACCTCGTGACCCACATCGCCGCGGTGCGCGGGATCTACCTCGACACACTCGCGAACTGGCCTGCGCAGTGACGGGCGCGGTCGTGGGTGGCAGCGCGGCGAGCGTGCGCGCCGCCATCCTCGGTCGCCCCGCCGTCCGGGCCCACGTCGTCGCGCTCGCACGCGACGCGGGACGCTCCGTCCACGACGTCACCACCGAGCTCGACGCCGACCTGAAGGAGATGGTCGCGACCCACGGCGGCCCGGCCGGCGACGTGTTCCTGCACATCGCCCGCCTGTTCGACCGCACGTCGTACCGCGGCCGGATCCAGGTGGACCCCGCGCAGATCGCCGCGCTGCAGGACCTGAGCCGCCGTCACCCGGTGGCGCTGCTCCCGAGCCATCGTTCCTACATCGACCCGGTGGTGCTGGCGTCGGTGCTGCAACGCGCCGGCTTGCCGCCCACCTACAAGCTCGGCGGCATCAACGTCGCGTTCTGGCCGATGGGCCCGATGGGGCGGCGGGCGGGTCTGATCTTCATCCGGCGCAGCTTCCGCGACGACCCCGTCTACAAGCTCGCGCTGCGCGAGTACGTCGGCTGGCTCGCCGAGCACCGCCAGCACCTCGAGTGGTACATCGAGGGCGGTCGCACGCGGACGGGCAAGCTCCGCGATCCTCGGCTCGGCCTGCTCGCGTACCTCGTCGACGCGGTGCACGACGACCGTTGCGACGACTTCGTCCTGCAGCCGGTGTCGATCGTCTACGACGAGCTGCTCGACGTGGAGGAGCACGCGCGCTCGGCGCAGGGAGGCGCGAAGGCGCCCGAGTCGCTCACCCGCCTGGTCGGCTACGCCCGCGCGCAGCGGTCCCGCTACTCCCACGGCGACATCCACGTGGCGTTCGGCGAGCCCATCTCGGTGCGCGACCACCTCACCCGCGAGCTCACCGCCGCGGCCGAGGCGGCCGACACCGACACCACCCCCGACGCACTGCCGCTGCAGAAGCTCGCGTTCGAGGTGGCCGTGCGCATCAACGCGGTCACGCCGATCTCACCTCCCGCACTCATCACCATGGCGCTCCTGTGGGCCGACCGCGCCCTCACGGTCGATCAGCTGCTCGCGCTGCTGGCGCGCTACGGCGAGTACGTCGACCGGCGCGGCCTCCCCGTGACGTGTCGCCCGATCGCGACGCGCGAGACGGTGCTCCGCGGTCTGGCGTCGTTGCAGCGCCACGGCGTGGTGACCCGCAACGACCACGGGCGCGAGGTCGTGTACCTCATCCAGCCCGAGCAGCGCATCGCCGCCGCCTACCACCGCAACGGCATCCTCCACTTCTTCGTGGTGCCGGCGATCGTCGACCTGGCCAGCTCCGTGCACGGCGGGGACAGCTCCGTGCACGGCGGGGACAGCTCCGTGCACCTGCACGACGAGTCGTTGGCGCTGCGCGACCTGTTCAAGTTCGAGTTCTTCTTCGCGGAGAAGGGCGAGTTCCTCGCCGAGGTCGACGCCGCCGCGGCCGAGGTCGACCGGCCGGTGACCGCGCCGTTCCTGCGCCCGTTCCTCGAGGCCTACTGGGCGACGGCGG
The DNA here is from genome assembly GCA_963755855.1 of uncultured Actinomycetes bacterium. GTDB lineage: Bacteria > Actinomycetota > Acidimicrobiia > IMCC26256 > DASPTH01 > DASUAS01. Next base: position 33,692 of record CAVWLR010000008.1, read on the forward strand.
AGGCCCTCGCCGCGCACGGCGACGCTCCGGTCGGCGCCGAGCAGTTGACGGGCGACGCGTGTGGCCTCGCCGAGCAGTTCCTGCTCCAGGCCCGCATCTACTGCGCCGACGCGGTGTCGAGCTCCTACGTCGACGGTGCGGTGCGCCTGGCCGAGCACCGCGGGCTGCTCGACGCGGGACCCGAGCTCACCGAGCGTCGCGCCGCGTTCGCCCGGGAGCTCCACACGCTCGTGCGCCGGGCCCGGGACGCGCAGAGCCCGCGCCGCGGCCCGATTCCTGGAGCTGATGCGCACGCCCTGATGGTCGATGCCGTTCCGCCACCGAGCGCTTCCCCCGTCGCGGCCATGCGGCACTGCTCCACTCCATCTCGTAGGTTGACGGCTCCTGTCTGGCCGTCGATCGGCCGCGACCCTGGAGGGGACCATGGGCATCGCCATCTCCGACGACCACCTCGAGCTGAGCGGGGTGGCCGAGTCGCTTCCTCGCCCGCACCGGCGCCCTCGCCGAGGCGCGCGAGCTGCTCGACGCCGACGAGGAGACGCTCCCGGCGGCCTGGAAGGAGATGGCCGAGCTCGGTTGGCTCGGGCTGCACCTGCCCGAGGCCCACGGCGGCTCGGGCTTCGGACTCGCCGAGCTCGTGCTCGTCGTCGAGGCCATGGGTGGGGTCGTGGCGCCGGGGCCGTTCCTGCCCACGGTGTGGGCGTCGGCCGTGATCGCCGCCTGCGGCACCGACGCCCAGCGGTCGGAGCTGCTCCCCGGCCTCGCCGACGGCTCGGTGCGCGCCGCGGTCGGGCTCGACGATCGCACCCACCTCGTCCTCGGCGCGGGCCTGGCCGAGCTCTTCCTCCTCCCCGACGGCGACGATCTCGTGGTGGCGACCCGCGACGACGTGACCGTCGAGGTGCCGGCGAACGTCGACGCCACCCGTCGCATCGGCACCGTCACCCGCACCGGTGCCGCCGCCACCGATCGCGTGCTCGTCGGCGCGCGCGCCACCGCAGTCGTGCTCGGACGCATCCTCGCCGCGGCCGAGGCCACCGGCGGCGCGCAGGCGTGCGTCACCATGGCCAGCGAGTACGCGAAGGTGCGCGAGCAGTTCGGTCGGGTCATCGCCATGTTCCAGGCGGTGAAGCACCAGGCCGCCGACATGCTCGTCGCCACCCAGCTCGCCACCGCGGCGACGTGGGACGCCGCCCGCACGGAACCCGGCACGCCGGAGCTCGAGCTCGCCGCGGCCGTGGCCGCCGCGCAGGCCTTGCCCGCGTTCGTGATGTGCGCGGAGAAGAACATCCAGCTGCACGGCGGCATCGGCTTCACGTGGGAGCACGACGCGCACGTCTACCTGAAGCGCGCGCTCGCGCTGGCCGCCGTCTTCGGCCCGAGTCGGCGCGATCGACCGCGACGTCGCGCGCCTCGTCGGCGCCGGCGTGAAGGGTGCGCACGCGGTCGAGCTCCCGCCCGAGGCGGAGACGTACCGCGCCGAGGTGCGCGCGTTCGTCGAGCAGTACGGCGCCACGCCGGAGGCCGAGCAGCTCGGCGTCTTCCTCGACTCGGGCTACGCGCTGGCGCACTGGCCCGCACCGTGGGGCCGGGCCGCGGGCGCGGTCGAGCAGCTCGTGATCGAGGAGGAGCTGCGCGCCGCCGGCGTGCGCCCGCCGCAGTACGGCATCGGCGGCTGGATCATCCAGACCCTCACGCAGTACGCCGACGCCGACCAGCTCGAGCGCTGGATCCGTCCCAGCCTCGAGTACCAGCACACGTGGTGCCAGCTCTTCTCGGAGCCGGGCGCCGGATCCGACGCCGCCGGTGTGCGCACCAAGGCCACCAAGGTCGACGGCGGCTGGAAGGTCACCGGCCAGAAGGTGTGGACCACCGGCGCCGCGCAGTGCGACCGCGGGCTCGCCACCGTGCGCACCGATCCCGACAAGCCGAAGCACGACGGCATCACCGTGCTGGTCGATCGACCTGCACGCGCCCGGCGTCGACATCCGTCCGCTGCGCGAGGCCACCGGGCACGCGCTGTTCAACGAGGTGTTCTTCGACGACGTGTTCGTGTCCGACGAGGACGTCGTCGGACCGGTGAACGGTGGCTGGAAGGTCGCGCGCTCGACGCTCGGCAACGAGCGCGTGAGCATCGGCGGCGGCGGGGGCGGCATCGGCGACCCGCTGTTCGACCTGCTCGACCTCGCGCGACCGCTACGCCGACGACGACGGGCGCTGCGGCGCTCGAGCCGATCGGGCACCTGCTGTCGGAGCGCGCCAGCATGCGCCTGCTCAACCTCCGCACCGCCGAGCGCGCCGTCGCCGGTGGCGAGCCCGGGCCCGAGGGCAACGTGGCGAAGCTGCTGAGCGCAGAGCACTCGCAGCGCGCCGCCGCGCTGGCGCTGCGGATCGTCGGTCCCGCGGGTGCGCTGGCCGAGGGGCGCGACGCCGGGCGTGCAGCAGACGGAGATCTTCGCCCGCTGCCTCACCATCGCCGGCGGCACGTCCGAGATCGTGCGCAGCCAGATCGGCGAACGCCTGCTCGGCCTCCCCCGCGACCCCCTGCTGCGCTGACACGCACTCGCGTTTCGGCGCTGCTGGTGTGCTGCTACGGCACACCGTGCGACGCCACAACGGGAGCGGTTACGGGCGCATGCTGGCGCCGCCGTCGACGCTGAGCACCTGGCCGTTGACCCACTCGCCGTCGTCGGACACGAGGAACGCCACCATGCCGGCGATGTCGTCGGGCCGGCCCAGGCGCGGTGAGCGACCGACGCGGAGCGCGTAGTCGCGGAACTCGCTCGGGAGGCTGGTGTCCATCGCGGGCGTGACCACGAGACCCGGTGCGATCGAGTTGGCGCGGATCCCCTGACGCCCCCAGTGCGACGCCACGTGGCGCACCAACGAGTTGATGCCCGCCTTCGACGCCGCGTACGACGGCCGCTCGGGCTCGCCGATGTGCCCCGCCGCCGAGCTCGTGTACACGAGCGCGCCGCCACCGCGTTCGAGCAGGTGCGGCAATGCGTGGCGCGTGCACAGCAGGTGCCCGCGCAGGTTCACCTGGAGGGTGTGGTCGAACACGTCGAGCGGGACGTCGAGTGCGTTCGTGTCGCGGCCGATGGTTTCGGGCGACAGGTCGGCGGCGTTGGCGTGCATCGCGTCGAGCCGGCCGTACTCCGAGACCGCCGCCGCCACCAACGCCGCGACCGACGCGTCGTCGGCGATGTCGAACGCGCACCGAGATCGCGCGCCCACCGGCGTCGCGCACCTCGGCAGCGACGGCGTCGGCGTTGTCGCCCGCCAGGTCGCCGACGACCACCGCCGCGCCCTCGGCGCCGAGCCGACGGGCGGTGGCCGCACCGATGCCCGAGCCGCCGCCGGCGACGACCACGACCTTCTCGGCCAGACCTCGCATGCGACTGCTTCCCCTCGTCGGACCCTCGTCGGGCTCCAGGACCGGCAGCACCGTAGTGCCGTCTGGCATCCTCTGGGCATGACCTCCACCGACCGAGCCACGAAGCCCCTGCCGCCCGTCGAGCAGGTGCGCCCGGGGCTGTGGAGCATCCCGGTGCCGCTCCCGATCCCGCTGCGCTACGTGTTCGTGTACGCGTTCGAGACCGACAAGGGACGCGTTCCTGATCGACGCCGGGTGGAACACCGACGACGCGTTCGACGCCCTGAGCGCAGGGCTCGGCCAGGCCGGGTTCGAGATGTCCGACGTGCAGGGCGTGATGGTCACGCACATCCACCCCGACCACTACGGCCTGGCCGGGCGCGTCCGCGAGAGCTCGGACGCGTGGATCGCGCTGCATCCCGCCGACGCCAAGCTCATCTTCGACCGCTACGAGGAGCCCAGCGGCCTGCTCGAGCGCATGGGCGCGATGCTGCGCCTCCTCGGGGCGCCGCCCGAAGAGCTCGAGGAGCTGCGCAACGCGTCGATGCCGGCACGACCGTTCGTCGACTTCGTCGAGCCCGACGTGCTCATGGAGGACGGCGACAAGCCCGACATGCCCGGGTGGGACCTCACCGCGCTGTGGACTCCCGGTCACTCCCCCGGGCACCTCTGCTTCTGGGAGGCGACCAACCGCCTCATGCTCACCGGCGACTGCGTGCTGCCGCGCATCACGCCCAACGTGAACCTCAACCCGCAGACCGAGCCCGATCCGCTCGGCGACTACCTCCGCTCGCTCGAGCGCCTGGCGGAGTTCGACGCCGTCGAGGCCCTCCCTGCGCACGAGTGGCGCTACGTCGGCCACCGCGCCCGCCTGCTCGAGATCCGGGCCCACCACGAGCACCGGTTCGTCGAGGTGATCGACGCGGTGCGCAACGGTCACGACACCGCGTGGGAGGTCGCGCCCCGGATGGACTGGTCGCGCCCGTGGGACCAGATCGACGGCTTCATGCGCCGATCGGCCATCGGCGAGGCGTACGCGCACCTGCGCGCGCTCGTCGTGCGTGGCGTGCTCGAGGAGTCCGACGGCGAGCCGACCCGCTGGAGCCTGGTCGAGGCCTGACCGCGCCTGATCGTCCCTACTTCTGCGTGCCGACCAGGAGGTCCTTGAAGGGCACGTCCTTGTCGACCGCGGGGTCCTTGGGGAGCCCGAGCACGCGCTCGCCGATGATGTTGCGCTGGATCTCGCTGGTGCCGCCGGCGATCCCGAGCATCGGGGCGAACAGGAGCGCCGACGCCTGGTCGCCACCGTCGCCGGCGGCGTCCACGCCAGTGCTGCCCGGGCCGGCGATCGCCATGCCCAGGCTGGCCGCCTGCTTGCCGAGCACGGTGGCGGCGAGCTTGGCCACCGAGCCCTCGGGACCCGGGCGCCCGTCCGGAGACCAGCGCCTCGCGGATCCGCATGCCCAGCAACGCGAGGATGCGCTCGAGCACGTAGAGGTCGGCCAGCTCCTGGCGGACCAACGGGTCGTCGGTGCAGCCGCGGGCGCGGGCCAGCCGGAGCACGCTCCCGTACCCGTCGCTGCTCAGCGACTGCGAGCTGCCGCCGGCGCCGATGGCGACCCGCTCGTTGGCGAGCATCGCGAGCGTCACCCGCCAGCCGTCGTCGACCTGACCGACGACCGCGTCGGCGGGGAGCCGCACGTCGTCGAGGAACACCTCGTTGAAGTGCGCGCGGCCGTCGATCTGGCGCAGCGGTCGCGACGTGACCCCCGGCGCGTGCATGTCGCAGATGAACATCGTGATGCCGCGGTGCTTGGGCACGTCGCGGTTGGTGCGGGCGACGAGCAGGCCGTAGTCGGCGTAGTGCGCGCCCGACGTCCACACCTTCTGGCCGTTGACGACCCACTCCTCGCCGTCGCGCTCGGCGCGCGTCTGCAGGCTGGCGACGTCGGAGCCGGCACCGGGCTCGGAGAACAGCTGGCACCACACCGCGTCGGCCCGCAGCAGTGCGGGGAGGTAGGTGCGGCGCTGCTCGTCGGTGCCGTGCTCGAGCAGCGTGGGTGCGCAGATGCCGATGCCCACCATGAACTGGCGCGACGGCATCTCGTAGTCGGCCGACTCCTCGTCGAACACCTTCTGGTGCTCGGCGTCGAGCCCGGCGCCGCCCGCCTCGACCGGGTAGGTCGAGCGCGGCCAGCCCCGCGTCGGCGAGCGCGTTCTGGAACGCCTTGCCCCGCGCCACGACCGCGTCGCCGTCGTCGTCGTGGCCGCCGCCGGCACCGTCCGCGGTGGAGGTCGGCGTGGGTGGCGAGGAACTCCCGGACGCGGACGCGGAACTCGTCGAGGTCGGCCATCGGGGTTCGCTCCCTACTTGCGCTTCTTGCGCTTGCCGAAGCGGCGCTTCGGCTTCTGGAACTCGTTGAGGATCTCGGGGGCGGCCGAGTTCACGATGTCCTCGGCGGCGTCGAGGAGCGCGGCGACGTCCTGCGCCTCCGGCTCCGGCTCGGCCCGGCCGTAGCCCTCGCTGAGCGAGCCGACCTGCCAGCCGGCGTCGAACATGCGCCGCTCGTATCCGACGCAGTCGGCGGGGCAGCGCCACGGCGCCTCGGGCGCCAGGTCGATGCGGCACTTCCGCACGACCTCGCCGTTCGCGTACGAGCGGCTCTCGTAGTTCTTGCAGTCGGTCCGCATCGCCATGGCGGTCAGTCTGCCCTCTCGGTGACGTCGATCGCGCTCAACCGCTCAGCCCAGCCAGTCGCCCGCGCACTCGAGCAGGTAGCGGCTCACGTCGAGGCAGCGGTCGAGCACCTCGCACGACACCGCATCGCCGTCGCGGATGTGGAGCAGCGACACCGACTGGTGGGCGACGATCCGCAGCGAGCGCTCCGGCGCGTCGGTGGCGGCGGGGATCGAGTCGATCGCCGACACCTCGAGCGGCAGGTCGGGGCCACCCCGGCCGGCGAGGTCGGTGGCCAGCAACAGGAGATCGGGGCCCTGGGGCAACGGCGGCAGCGCCCACGTGAAGTTGAGCGGGAAGTGGTACTCGTCGGGCGGGTCCTCGACGTCGGCCCGCTCGATCACCGCGTCCTCGAAGCCGAGCAGGACGCGAGGGTCGATCTCGAGCGACAGGTACAGGTCGACCGGTCCCTCGCATCCCTCCTCGGGGTGGAGGTCGACCTCCCAGTTCTGGCGCAGGGAGTAGCTCTCCACGAAGTGCCGCTCGTCGTGGACGTGGAACCCGTGCTCGACCGCGTGGTCCTTGAGATCGGCCACGAACCCGGCGATGTCGATGACCGCCACTACTGCTCCGTCTCCAACGCCGTCGACGACCTTGAGCCCATCGGCCAGGGTACGGAACGCGCGGCCCCGGTGCGAGACACTGTGCTTCTCCGGCGGCCGACATCTCCGCGAAGGTGCGACCGTCGCCCTCGTCGGGCACGAAGACCGGGTCGTAGCCGAACCCGTGCCGGCCGCGCGGCTCGGTGGCGATGACGCCCTCGACCTCGCCGATCGCCGCCACCTCGCGTCCGTCGGGCCAGCGGGCCAGGGCGACGGTGCTGAAGCGCGCGGTGCGCGCCGGCGGCTCCGACCCCGGCGAGCGCGCCGAGCAGCTTCGCCACGTTGTCGGCGTAGGTGGCGTCCTCGCCGGCGTAGCGCGCCGAGTAGACGCCGGGCGCGCCGCCGAGCGCGTCGACCTCGAGCCCGGTGTCGTCGGCGACCGCGGGCAGGCCCGTCGCCTCGCACAGCGCGACGGCCTTGAGCCGCGCGTTCTCCTCCAGCGTCGTCCCGGTCTCGTCGACCTCGGGGACGTCGTCGGGGCGGGGCACCAGTTCGATGTCGAGCCCGGCGTCGAGGAGCACGGCGCGGATCTCGGCCGCCTTGTCGGGGTTGGCGGTGGCGAGGACGAGCTTCACGGATCTGCGCCGTCACGGGCGACGGGGCGCCGGCGCCTCGGCCAGCAGCTCGCGCTGCAGGGCGAAGATCGTGGAGATCCCCGACTCGGCGAGGCCGAGCAGCTGGTCGAGCTCGCCGCGCGAGAAGGCGACGCCCTCGGCGGTGCCCTGCACCTCGACGAAGCGGCCCTCGCCGGTCATCACCACGTTCATGTCGACCTCGGCCCGCGAGTCCTCGGAGTAGTCGAGGTCGAGGCACGGCAGCGCGTCGACGATCCCCACCGAGATGGCGGCGCACTGGTCGGTGAGCGGGTGCGTCGCCATCTTCCCGGCGGCGACGTAGCCGCGAGCACGCGTCGTGCAGCGCCACGTAGCCGCCGCAGATCGACGCCGTGCGGGTGCCGCCGTCGGCCTGCAGCACGTCGCAGTCGACGGTGATCTGCACCTCGCCCAGCATCGGCAGGTCGGTGACCGCGCGCAGCGAGCGGCCGATCAGGCGCTGGATCTCCTGGGTGCGGCCCGACTGCTTGCCCTTGGCCGCCTCGCGGTCGTTGCGCTCCGACGTGGAGCCCGGGAGCATCGAGTACTCGGCGGTGACCCAGCCGCGGCCCTTGCCCCGCAGCCACGGCGGCACGCGCTCCTCGACCGACGCGGTGCACAGCACCCGCGTCTGGCCGAACTCGACCAGCACCGAGCCGGCCGCGAACTGCGTGAAGTCACGCGTGAACGCCAGCGCGCGCAGGTCGTCGGGCTCGCGCCCGTCACGTCGGATGCCCACTGGATCTCCCCGGGTGGTGTGCAGGCGTGCAGCCGGATGTCGGCTGGGGCCGGGACCGGCCGGGGTCAGATGGTAGTGACGAGGCCCTGCGGTCGCCAGGGTGACGCCGGCGCCGAACGCCTCGGAGCCCTCCTCGATGGCCGCGACCTTGTCGACCATCGGCCAGAGGTGGGTGAGGATCAGGCGCTGCGCCGCCGCCTCCCGCGCCGCCTCGCCGGCCTGCTTGGCCGACAGGTGGATCGGGGCGGGGATGTTGTCGTGCAGGTAGGTGGCCTCCGACAGCACGAGGTCGGCGCCGGGGGCGAACGCGCCCACCGTCCACTCGGGACCGGTGTCGGCGGTGTAGATCATGCGCCGCCCTTCGTGGGTGGCCTCGACCGCGTACGTGGGCGGCGGGTGGTCGGTGCGGCTGAAGCGCAGGTCGACGTCGCCGACGGTGGCGGTGTCGCCGTCGCCCACGCACGCGCCAGTCGAAGGTGTCGCCCCAGTCGGACACCAGGGACAGGAGGAACTTCTCCAGCCCCTCGGGCGCGAAGACCGGCAGGTCCGTGATGCCGAGGCCGTAGCGCAGGTAGACGTGCAGCCCGTAGATGTCGACGCAGTGGTCGGGATGGCCGTGGGTGAGCACGACCGCGGTCAGGTCCTCGCACGTCGATGTGCTCCTGCAGGTGCCCGAAGGTGCCGTTGCCGCAGTCCATCCAGATGGACGTGTCGCCCGACTGCAGCAGGTAGCCGCTGCATGCGCCGCCGCCCTTCGCCCCGAAGGACCCGGAGCACCCCAACACGGTCAGTTCCACGAGGTCAGCCCCATCAGTCCCAGTGCCAGGGCTCGACCGCAGCCACCTCGGGACCGAGGAACCGCACGCCGAGCGTTCGGAAAGTATCGACCGGCCCGGAGGTCAAGAAAACGTGTCGCGGGTCACCCTCCGGGGCGGACCGGGGGCTGATCGCGAGCATGTCCTGGCTGGTCAGGAGCTCGCGGACCGCGAACGCGGTCTCGTCGGCGCTGGAGACCAGCACCACTCGCCTGCCCATCACGTCGCCGATCGTACGGGCGAGCAACGGGTAGTGCGTACATCCCAGCACCAGTGTGTCGACGGTCGCATCGCGCACGGGGGCCAGCAGACGCTCGGCCAGGACGTGCACCTGATCGGAGTCGACGTCGCCGGCCTCGACGAACTCGACGAAGCCGGGACACGCGGCGCACGTGAGCTCGACGCCCGAGAGGTCCTCGGCGACGCGCTGGTACGCACCCGACGCGATGGTGCCGACGGTGCCGATGACCCCGATCCGACCGGTGCGGGTGACCCGTGCCGCCGCGCGCAGGCCCGGCTCGATCACGCCGATGACGGGGATGTCGAGCTTCGCCCGCAGCGTGTCGAGCGCGGCGGCGGCCGCGCTGTTGCACGCGACGACGAGGAGCTTCACGTCGCGCTCGAGCAACACGTCGGTGATCTCGAGCGCGTGCGCCAGCACCTCTTCCGCCGGCTTGGGTCCGTACGGGAACCGTCCGGTGTCGCCGAAGTACACGACCCGCTCGTCGGGCAGGAGGTCGATCAGCGCCCGCAGCACGGTGAGGCCACCGAGGCCGGAGTCGAACACGCCGATGGGGCGGTCGGTCATCGCGGCCCTGCGGCACGGCGGAGCCGGTCGACGACGGCAGCGCCGAGACCGGTCGGGTCGGGGACGACCGCGATGACCCGGTCGAGCCCGCGGGCGTCGGCGTCGCGCAACATGCGGTACAGATCGTGCGCGTACTCGTCGCCGTCGGCCGGGATGCCGAGCTCGACCACGCGGTCGCCGTCGGTCGCTCGGTCGACGGCTCCGTCGACGGCGGCACCGATGACCCCGGTCGTCCCGCCGCGTGCGCGTGCGGCGTCGAGTCGGGCCCGGAAGGTCTCCCGATCGGCGAGCTCCACCTCGGCGCGGGGCGCGTAGTGCGAGGCCAGGGTCCCCGGCGCGCGCACCTCGCCGGTGTCGAGCAGCGGCACCGGGTGACCGAGGACCTGCTCGATCCGTTCGCGCGCCAGCCCGCCGAGGCGCAGGATCGTCGGCTCGTCGTGGGAGCAGTCCACGATCGTCGACTCCACGCCGACTCGACACGGGCCGCCGTCGAGGACCACGTCGACGTCGTCGCCCAGATCGGCGCGCACGTCGTCGGCGGTCGTGGGGCTCACCCGACCGAAGCGGTTGGCCGACGGCGCGGCCACGCCACCACCGAACGTCTGCAGCAGCGCGAGCGCGAGCGGCTGGTCGGGGACGCGCAGGCCCACGGTGTCGAGGCCGCCCGTCACCGCGTCGGGGACGTGCGGGGCGCGGCGCACGACGACGGTGAGCGGACCCGGCCAGCACGCCCTGGCGAGGGTGCGGGCGGAGCCGGCGATGTCGACGCCCCACTCGTCGAGGGCCGCGGCGTCACCGAGGTGCACGATCACGGGATGGTCGGCGGGTCTCCCCTTCACCGCGAACAGCCGGTGGACCGCGTCCGGGGACGACGCGTCGGCGCCGAGGCCGTAGACGGTCTCGGTCGGGAACGCCACCAGCCCTCCCGCGCGCAGCACCTCGGCGGCGCGCGCCACCTCCACCTCCTCCCCGTCGTGCCCGGACGTCATCGCTACCAGTAGTTGATGCGGGTGGCGCGCTCGACGACCTCGTCGAGGTCGTCGGTCCAGGCACCCGACGAGAGGTACTTCCACCCTGCGTCGGGGAGCAGCGTGACGATGGTGCCCGACTCCATCTGCGCCGCCATCTTCGCGGCGCCGGCGACGGCAGCGCCCGACGACACGCCGGAGAACACACCGCAGTCGACGAGAAGGCGCCGCAGCCACTCGATCGACTCGCGCGGCCGCACGATGAACTTCCGGTCGAGGATGGCGGGGTCGAAGATCGGCGGCACGAAGCCGTCGTCGAGCGAGCGCAGCCCCTGCACCAGCTCGCCCGCGGGCGGCTCGACCGCGACGATCTGCACGCCGGGTTCTGCTCCTTCAGGTAGCGCCCCACGCCCATGAGCGTGCCGCTCGTGCCGAGGCCGGCGACGAAGACGTCGACCTCGGGGCAGTCGCGCCAGATCTCGGGGCCGGTGCGCTCGTAGTGCGCGAGCGGGTTGGCCGGGTTGCCGTACTGGAAGAGGCGCACGAGCGACGGGTCGTCGGCACCGAGCTTCTCCGACAGGTTGATCGCGCCGTTGCTGCCCTCCTCGGCGGGCGACGTCACGATCTCGGCGCCGAAGATCTCGAGCAGCTGTCGTCGCTCGATCGACACGTTCTCCGGCATCACCACACGCAGGTGGTAGCCGCGCAGCTGCGCGACGAGCGCGAGCCCGATGCCGGTGTTGCCCGACGACGGCTCGAGGATCGTGTCGCCCGGTTGCAGCTCACCGGCCGCTTCGGCCAGCTCGATCATCTTGAGCGCGATGCGGTCCTTCGACGAGCCGCCGGGGTTCTGCCCCTCGAGCTTGGCGAAGATGCGGACGTCGGGGTTCGGCGACAGCGCGTGCACCCCGACGAGCGGGGTGTCGCCGATGACACCGAGGATGTTCTCGTGGCGCACGTGGGGTCGCCGAACGCGATGGGCGGAGCTGGGCCAGGCCGGGCCCGGCTCAGCCTCCCGCCACTGCGGGCAGGATCGAGATGACGTCGCCGTCGGACACCTTGGTGTCGAGCTGCTCGAGGTACCGGATGTCGTCGTCGTTGACGTACACGTTCACGAACTTGTGGAGGCCGCCCTGGTCGTCGACCAGCTGCCCCTTCAGACCGGGGTACCGATCGGTGAGCGAGCCGAACACCTCGCCCACGGTCGCCCCGTCGGCCGCGACCGACGACGCACCGTCGGTGTTCGCGCGCAGCAGGGTGGGGAGACGGACATCCACGGCCATCACGTCATCCTACAAGTCCGACTCCCGGGGTCGGGATTGGCTCAGGCGGGCTCCGACGCCCGGCCGTAGTCGTCGTCGAGGCGTTCGATGTCGTCCTCTCCGAAGTACGAGCCCAGCTGCACCTCGATGAACACGAGCGGCTCCGACCCGGTGCACGCGATCCGGTGCGCGGCTCCGATCGGGACGTCGATCGCACTGCCGACCGTGACGGTCCGCTCCTCGTCGTCGAGGGTGAGCAGGCCCTCCCCCGCCACCACGAACCAGTGCTCCGCACGCTTCGCGTGGCGCTGGTAGCTCAGGCGCCGCCCCGGATCGACGGTGATGCGCTTCACCTTGTGCGTGGGCTCGTCGGCGAGCACCTCGTAGGAACCCCAGGGCCGTGTCTCGAACTCCACGCCCGGAAGTCAACCAGCACGCCGCCTCTCCCCCGCGGATCACCCCGCGGCCCGCAGCATCGCCGGGAGTCCCCCGAGGAGCTCGCGCTCGGAGGCCTCCGCTGCTTCCAGGACCGCGACCCGCGCCGGGTCGACGTGACGCTCGATCGAGCTCCGTACGAGGCCGAGCAACGCCGCGGGTGGGAGGGCGTCGACCTCCACGCTCTCGCCTTCGTGCAGCCCGCGCCCGTGGTTCGCGCTGCGCTTGGTCGGACGCGTCGGCAACGCGTACTCGTCGATCTGCTCCCTCCTCACCGCGATGCGCTCGAAGTGGACCTCAGCTCCACGGCAGGATCCTTTTCGAGGCGCAGCGCGCGTGAGCAGCCTGACGACGACCGCTCGGTACTCGCTCTCCGACTTCTCGATGACACCCGAGCTGACCAGTTGGTAGACGACCTGCCTGACCGTCATCGGAGCGTTCGCGCCGACGACGCGGACGATGACATCCTCGAGGTTCGCCATCTCGTTCCTGGTTCGCCGAGGCAACGGGCTCACCTCGTTGCGCGTTGTTGATCTCGATCAACAACGGTCAGTTCGCGCAACGACCAAGCCCGAGCACCCCGCACCACGATGCAGTCGTGCAGGAGGACCTGGGCCCGGCGCGCCCGGGTGCAGAGGTCGCGGAACGCGGCGAGCTCGTGCTCGGTGGGCGCGGTCGCGCCTCCCGTCGGGAACACCGCGATCACGACCGAACGCGCTTCGAGCTCGGCAGCGAGCGCACGCAGCTCCCAGACCTTCACGAACGACAACGCCCGGTGGTGCGCGTTCACGCCCACCCCGCACACCTGCCGGCGCTCGTCGAGACCGACGACGAGCATCCCCTGCACGTCGTCTTCTGGTGTCAGCGCCCGGACCAGCGACACCGCGTCGAGTGACATCACGACTCCCTCGGTCAGCCCATGAACCAACCGGGGAAGTCGGAGGAGAAGTGGTGTCCCCGAACTCTACGTCGGGGGTGTGACGGCGATCGAGGGAGCTACGCCGGGACCTCGACGATGTCGGCTTCGTCGAGCTTGCGGTCGGCGATGCCGGCGAAGCCGTCGCTGCCGGTGTAGGTGTCCTCGCCGAGCACCTTGCCGTCGGCGTCGAACGGCCACAACGTCGCCATGCGCGCCTCGTAGAGGTAGTGCGCGTCGGGGTCGTCGACGGTGATGCCCATCGCCTGCAGCGTGCGGCCCGGGTAGGCCATGCGCATCACGCCCTCGGTGAGGATGCAGTCGCGGTCGACGACCAAGCGGTCGATGTCGAGCTGCAGGCGTCCGGCGCCGGACGCGACGAACCGCTCGTAGAAGCCCCGTACGCCGTCCTTGCCGACCGGGCTGCTCGCGGGGTCGGGCGCGCCGTAGGCGTGGTAGTGCACGTCGTCGGACAACGTGTCGAGCAGGCCGTCGATGTCACCGGCCGACTCCGACTTCATGTGGGCGAGGACCGTCTCGAGGTTGCGGCGCAGGACGGGGTCGGTCTCGACCGCGAGCCGCTCCTCCACCTTCCTCCACGTGACGGCCTGGTCGATCACTGGCGACATGGTTCCTCCCCCATCACACCGGCCCGCTCACACCGGCCCGCCGGACCCACCCGGTTGTAGCAGGCGGGCACGCAGGGCCGCGTCCCGCACGAACACCGGCAGGTCGGTGTCGTCGAGGAACGACGGCCGGGCCGACGATCCACCGTCGACCACCAGGGTGTGGCCGGTGACGAAGCTCGCCACGTCCGACAGCAGGTACAGCACGGCGCCGGCGACGTCGTCGGACGTCCCCCGCCGCCGCAACGGGATGGCCGCCTGCTCGTCGGGCGTGTCGGCCACGACCCCGGCGCCGCGGATCGTGCCCGGCGCCACCGCGTTCACCCGGATGCCGCGCGGACCGAGCTCGAGCGCAGCGGTGCGCACGAACGCGAGGATCGCGGCCTTGGCCGCTGCGTACGGCGCGCCGAACGGCATCGCCTGCACGCCGCTGATCGACGAGAGCAGCACGATGCTGCCGTCGGCGTCGGCATCGGCGAGGCGACGGGCCACCGCCTGCGCGGCGACGAACGCCGACTGCAGGTTGAAGTCGACGACGGCGGCGAAGCGATCCGGCGGCATGTCGACCACCGGCGACCAGTCGTCGATCGGCATGCCACCGACCACGTGCACCAGGCCGTGGAGCGGCGGCAACCCGTCGAGGGCGCCGAGCGCCTCGTCGACCGCGGCCGGGTCGGTGACGTCGGCGACCACGGCGACGAACCGGCCGCCGGCATCGGGCACCGCATGCTGCGTGACCGCCAGTGCGTCGCCATCGACGTCGACACCGAGCACGGTCGCGCCACCGGCGACCAACGCCGCGCTCACCGCGGTGCCGATCCCGCCCCCGCCGGCACCGGTGACGACGACGGTGCGGTCGGGCACCGCGAGCTCGAAGCTGCTCACGCACCATGGCCTACCACGGAGGCGTTCGGCGTGCGCTCGCTAGGGTGCGCGTCGATGCTCAGCGCCGACGACGCGATCACCGGCGAGATCGTTCGCAACGCCCTCGTCGTGGCGACCGAAGAGGCGAGCATCGTCGTCGTGCGCGCCAGCCACAGCTCGTTCATCCAGGAAGGCGCCGACGCGTGCGCGGCGCTGCTCGACGCCGACGCGAACCTGGTCGCGCTGTCGACGGCGACCAGCCTCATGCACGCCGCCAGCCTCCGCTGCGCCGCTGCCCGCGCTGCTCGAGGACGTCGCCCTCGCCGACATGCGCCCGGGCGACGTGTACGCGCTGAACGATCCCTACCGCGGCGGCATCCACGCCAACGACATCCTCGTGTTCCGACCGATCTTCGCCGGGGGCTCGGCCGGCGGCCGGGTCGTCTACTTCGCGGGCACGCTGATCCACGTCGCCGACGTCGGCGGCGTCGCCGCCGGCGGTCTCGCCGCGCTCGCCACCGACACGTTCGTCGAGGGGCTGCTCCTCCCGCCCGTGCTCCTCGCGCGCGACGGTGAGCCGCCGAGCGACGTGCTCCGCATCATCGCCCGCAACAGCCGCACCCCCGACAAGGTCGTCGGCGACGTGCAGGCGCTCGTCGCCGGCGTGCACGCGATCGCGCGCCGGGTCGACGAGCTGCACGAGCGCTTCGACACCGCGACCGTCGACCGCGTCGTGCAGCAGGATCGCGCCGACTCCGATCGTCGCATGCGCGAATCGTTCGCCGCACTCCCCGCCGGGCGCTACGAGAGCTCCTTCACGATCGACACCGACGGCATCGAGGACCGCACCTACGACGTCCACGTCGCGGTGACGCTTCCGGGGGACGGCACCGTCGACATCGACCTCGAGGGGACGTCGGCACAGGCGCGCGGTGCGATCAACGCATCGGTGTCGCAGACGCTCTCGGGCGTCGTGTTCGCGTGCCGGTGCTTCGCCGATCCCGACATCGCGATGAACGAGGGCTGCTTCACGCCCCTCACCGTGCACCTCCCGCGCGGCACGCTGGTGAACCCGGATCCTCCGGCGGCGTGCGGCGGCCGCCTCGTCACCGTCGCCGCGGTCACCGAGGCGGTCCTCGCCGCGCTGGCCCAGGCGTCGCCCGAGCACGGCGTGGCCGCCAGCTCGCTGATCCAGGTGTTCGCGCTGAGCGGCGTGCGGGACGACGGCCAGGCCTGGCTCACCCTGCTCTACGAGTTCGGCGGCCTCGGTGCGCGGGCCGGGGCCGACGGCGCCGACGCCACCGGCGCCTTCTTCCTCGGCGGCCGGTCGGTGATCCCGCAGGTGGAGCCGGTCGAGGCCCAGTACCCCTTCCTCGTGCGTTCCGCCCGCCTGCTCGCCGACTCGGGTGGCCCGGGTCGGTGGCGCGGCGGCCTCGGCGTCGAGACCGTGATCGAGCTGCTCGCCGACGCCCAGCTCACGGTGCGGGGCGACCGCCTCGGGGCGCTCCCCCCACCCGGGGCACGCGGCGGCGAGCCGGGACGGCCGGGCTCGTTCGCGATCGAGCGGGCCGACGGCACCGTCGGAACGACTCCCGGCGCGCGCAACCGGCGTGCACCTCGCGCGCGGGGATCGCTTCGTCATGCGCACCTCGGGTGGCGGCGGGCTCGGTCCCGTCGCCGAGCGCGACGCCGACGCAGTGCGTGCCGACATCGTCGCCGGGCACGTCAGTCCGGCTGCGGCACGCGACGACTACGGGCTCGCGCCGTGACCGACCGCGACCTCGTGCTCGGCGTCGACGTCGGCGGCACGTTCACCGACGTCGTCCTCACCGGTCCCGACGGCATGCACACCGCCAAGGTGCCGACCACGCCGCACGATCCGGTCGTCGGCGTGGTCGACGGCGTGACCGCGGTGCTCGCGGTCGCACACGCCGAGCTCGGAGCGGTCACCCGTTTCGTGCACGGGACGACCCTGGCGACGAACGTGATCCTGCAGCGCACCGGCGGCCCGGTGGCGCTGGTCACGACCGAGGGCTTCGCCGACGTGCTGCGGCTCGGGCGCGACGCGCGCGTCGAGGAGGATCGCTACGACCTCGCCTACACACCGCCGGCACCACCGGTCGATCCGCGCCTCACCTTCGAGGTGCACGAGCGCGTCGACGCGACGGGCACCGTGCTCGTGCCGCTCGAGCGACGACGCCGTCGACGAGCTCGTCACCCAGATCGCCGATGCCGCGCCCGACGGTGTCGCCATCTGCCTGCTCCACTCGTACGCGCACCCCGACCACGAAGCGGTGATCGCGACCGCGGTGCGCGCCGCACTCCCCGACGTGCCGGTGATGGTGTCGTCGGAGATCTGGCCGGAGCCGCGTGAGTACGAGCGCGCGATGACGACGGTCGTGTGCGCGCTCGTCGCGCCGGTGATCTCCGCATACCTCCGCCAGCTCCAGGACACGCTGGCGGCGCGAGGCCTCACGTGCGGGGTGCAGCTGCTCGACTCGGCCGGCGACGTCACCAGCGCGGCGCGCGCTGCCGCCCACCCGGTGTCGTTGGTCGAGTCCGGTGGCGCGGCGGGCGTGATCGCGGCCGGGCTCGTGGGCCGCGCCGTGGGCGTCAGCGACGTCATCTCCTTCGACATGGGCGGCACGACGGCCAAGGCCGGCATCGTGCGCGACGGTCGGCCCGCCGTGGTCCACGACTTCCAGGTGGGTGGGAAGGGCAGCTTCGGCAGCGCGCGTTCCGGCACCGGTGTGCCGTTGAAGCTTCCGGTGGTCGACCTGGCCGAGGTGGGCGCGGGTGGCGGGAGCATCGCCGAGGTCCGCCACGGGATCCTCCGCGTCGGTCCTCGCTCGGCCGGCGCCGATCCCGGCCCCGCGTGCTACGGCCGCGGCGGCACCGAGGTGACCGTCACCGACGCCGATCTCGTCCTCGGCTACCTCGACCCGGTCCGTCTCGCCGGCGGTGTCGCCGTCTCACCCGAGCTCGCGAGGGCGGCGATCGCACGACACGTGGCCGATCCCCTCGCGATCGACGTGGTCGAAGGAGCCCGGGCCGTGCACGACATCGCGAACGCCACGCTGGCGGGGGCGATCCGACTGGTCACCGTCACGCGCGGCATCGATCCGCGGCAGTTCGCGCTGGTCGCGTTCGGCGGCGCCGGACCGATGCACGCGTGTCGGGTCGCCGACGAGTTCGGCATCGAGACCGTGATCGTGCCGTGGGCGGCAGGAGTCGCCGCCGCGGTCGGCATGGTGGGTGCCGACGCGGGCGCCGAGCGACGGGGTGCCTTCGTCGCCGCCCTCGACGAACACGCCCATCCCGAACGCGCCGATCTCGACCTCGCCGCCCTCGACGCAGTGCGCGTCCACCTCGAGCGGGACGCGAGAGCGGAGCTCGGCGACGACGGGGTGCTCCCCGTCACCGTGCACACGTCGATCGGCATGTCGGTGCGCAACCAGGTGCACACGCTCGACGTCCCGTTGCCCGACGGCCCGCTCGACCGCGCGGTCGCCGCCCTCCCCGTCGCGTTCGCCGCGCACTACCGGTCCGAGTTCGGCGTCCCACCCGCCGGCCCGCTGCAGCTGCGGTCGGTGCGGGTGCGCGTGACCCGGCCCGCCGCCCGATCCGCAGCCCGACCGCGCAGCCCGACCCGCGGTGCGCCCACCAGGGCCGACGAGCCATCCGTCACCCACGTCGGTGGCCGCGACGCCGATCGGCACGCGCGACGTCCACTTCGCCGAGCGGGGCGGCTTCGTGCCGACTCCCGTGTTCCACTGGCCCGACCTCGGGCCGGGCACCCGCATCACGGGACCCGCGGTGGTGCAGGCACCGGACACGACCGTGGTCGTGCCGCCCGACCGGGTCGCCCTCGTCGACGACGGAAGGAACCTGCTCGTCACCTCCTGACCCGGCGGTAGGGTCGCCCGATGGCCGACGGAACTGGTCCCCGCATCCGCCACCTCGACGACGTGCCGTGGGAGGAGGTGCGCAAGGTCGACTACGGCGACCGCACCGCGTCGGTGCGGGAGAAGTGGATCGACTTCTCGCCTCGCTTCCTGTCCCTGCTCGCGGAGTGGGACCCCGGGATGATGATCCACGCGCACGGGCACAACAGCAACCACATCGTGTACGTGCTCGAGGGCGACATGACGTGCGGCGACGTGCACTGCGGTCCCGGCACGCACATCGCGCTCGACCAGGGCGACACCTTCGGCCCGTTCATCGCCGGCGAGCACGGTGTCGTGCTCTTCGAGGTGATGATGGGCGATCCCCGTTCCTTCGCCGCCGACGAGGAGGGCTGGAAGGCGTTGCTGGCCGAGCGCGGCGCGACGCAGGCCCCCAACCCGAAGATCGCCCTGCCCGAGTGGCTCGAAGACACGCGCACCTGACATGAGCCCGAGACGCGCGAGGTGAGCGCGGCATGACCACGCCGTTCGCGCCGGGATCGGTGTCGTTGCGCCTGTACCCGCACGGCGACCTGCCCGCGAGCGCCATCGTCGAAGAGCTGTGCGCGCAGGCTGCGCTCGCGGCGGAGCACGGCTTCGACGGCGTCATGACGAGCGAGCACCACGCCGGGTTCCACGGCTACCTGCCGAACCCGCTGCAGGCCGCGGGCTGGTGCCTGGAGGAGATGGCGACCGGGTGGGCGGCTCCGTGCCCGCTGCTGCTGCCGTTGCGGCCGCCCGCGCTGGTGGCCGAGGAGATCGCCTGGCTCGCGGCGCGCTTCCCGGGACGCGTCGGCCTCGGCGTCGCGTCGGGCGCGCTGCCCGCCGACTTCGAGATCATGCACGTGCCCATGGACGGCCTCGCGGCGCGCTTCACCGCCGCGTTCGAGGAGCTCGCAGGCATCCTCGACGGCAGCGCACCCGGTGCGCTCGCCGCCGACCCCGCGATCGCGGCGGCCGGCACGCAGCCCATCCCGGTGCTCAGCGCGGCGATGGGGTTCACCGCCGTCCGACGTGCGGCCCGCCTCGGCGCCGGGCTCCTGTTCGACTCGATGTCCACGCCCGAGCGGTGCCGCGAGCTGGTCGACGCGTTCCACGAAGCCGGGGGCACCGAGCCCTGCGTGCTCGTGCGCCGGGCATGGGTCGGCGAGCCGCCCCGCAGCAACTTCGACGACCAGCTCGACGTGTACCGCGACTACTCGTCCTCTGCGGCGCAGGCCACCTGGGGCCAGCAGGAGATGGTCGACGCCACCGGCGCCGACGACGTGGTGGCCGGGCTCGTCGATTCCCTCGAACGCTCGGGCTGCGACGCACTGAACCTCCGGGTCCACGTCCCGGGAGTGGGTCCCGAGGCGGCCCGGGAGCAGATCGTCCGGCTCGGCCGGGAGGTCGTCGGTCCGCTCCGGACCCGGGCCGGGGCCGGATGACCGGTCCGACCCGACTAATTTGACCGAGGCAAGCATCCCGAAGCATCCCGCCTCGATGCATCTCCGGAGGAGCACCGCGATGAGCGACCTCGAGTACCCGGTCAACGACTTCGACAACCACTACTACGAGGCGATGGACGCGTTCACGCGCCACCTCGACCCGAAGCTCGGTCGCCGCATCATCCAGTGGGCCGAGATCGACGGACGCAAGTACCACGTGATCGGCGGCAAGGTGAGCCACGCGGTGGTGAACCCGACCTTCGACCCGATCGCCAAGGCGGGCGCGATGTCGGAGTACTTCCGCGGCAACAAGTCGGGCCGCAACCCGCTCGAGTACCTGCGCGAGCGCGAGCCGATCCGCTCCGAGTACCGCGACCGCGAGACGCGCATCAAGGTGATGGACGAGCAGGGTCTCGACAAGGTCTGGCTCTACCCCACCCTCGGCATGATCTACGAGCAGCTCCTGAAGCACGACCCCGAGGGCGTCGGCATCATGTTCCGCGCCTTCAACCGGTGGCTGGAAGACGACTGGACGTACAACTTCGAGAACCGGATCTTCGCGTCGCCCTACATCTCGCTGGCCGACCTCGACGTCGCGGTGGAGGAGCTCGAGCGCGCGCTGTCGCTCGGCGCCACCACGGTGTGCATGCGCCCGGCCGCGCCGACCACGGTCTTCGGACCGCTCACGCCCGGCGACCCCTACTTCGACCCGTTCTGGGCGCTCGCCAACGAGTCCGGCATCACCGTCGTCGTGCACGCGGGCGACAGCGGCTACTCGCTCAACGGGTACGCGAAGGAAGGGTTCTCGGCGGAGTTCTCCGGTGGTGGTCGCCCGAGCATCGGCATGATGTCGATCGAGCGCGCGATCTACGACTTCCTCGCGTCGCTGATCTTCGACCAGCTCTTCGACCGCTTCCCGAACCTGCGGGTGGCGTCGGTCGAGAACGGTGCGGAGTTCCTGCCCGACATCTTCCGCAAGTTCAAGTCGATCAACCGGAAGATCCCGGGTCTCTTCAAGGAGGATCCGGTCGAGACCTTCCGGCGCCACATCTGGATCAACCCGTTCTGGGAGGACGACGTCTACGAGATCGTCGACCTCATGGGCGCCGACCGCGTCGTCTTCGGCTCCGACTGGCCGCACATCGAGGGCCTGCCGAACCCGCGTGACTACGCCGTGGAGGTGAAGGAGCTCGACCTCGAGTCGCAGCGCCTGATCATGCACGACAACGCCGAGGAACTGAACGTCCTCAGGCCGGCCTGAACCCTTCGAACATCCGACGCATCGCGGTCGACCCCTGCGCGCCGCCGATCGGCGACGTCGGGGAGTCGAGGATCGTGGACGCACCGGCGGCGATCGACTCGATCGTCGCGTCGCGGTCGACCAGCCCTGCGCTCACCGTCAGCTCGACGCGCGCGTAGTGCCCGCCACCGACCGAGAAGCACTCCCCCGTCACCGGGCACGCCTCGTGCGCGAGCCATCCGACGAGCGGCGCCACGCGACGCGGGTGCAGCCACTCGTTGAGCTCGGCGCTCGCCGGGAAGGGGCCGAAGCCGGTCTCGGGCCGGGTCTTGGCGTAGGGCGCGATCACGTTGGCCGCGATGCCGGCATCCCGGCCCTCCGACGCCATCGCCAGCGTGAGCCCGATCACACCCATCTTCGCCATGCCGTACACGGCACCACCGGGCACGCCACCGAACGCGGCGCCCGACGACACGTTCACGAACCGGCCGCCACCGCGTTCGGCCATCACCGCCCACGCCGGTCGGCTCACGTTGAGCGCGCCGCGCAGCTGCGTGTCGATCACCGCGTCGAGCTGGTCCTCGGTGAGCTCGGGGAAGGGCGACATGCGCACCTGCCCGGCGTTGTTCACGACGACGTCGACGGTGCCGAACGCGTCGACGGCGGCGTCGACGATGGACCGACCGCCCTCGGGAGTGGAGATCGTGTCGCGGTTGGCGACCGCCTCTCCCCCGGCGGCGACGATCTCGGCGACGACCGCGTCGGCCGGCGGATCGACCGGGGCCTCGGCGACGCCGTCGCTGTCGCTGATGCCCACCCCCAGATCGTTGACCAGCACGCGCGCACCGCGCGCCGCGAACATCAGGGCGTACTCGCGTCCGAGGTTGCGGCCCGCGCCGGTGACGACGACGACCTTCCCGTCGAACCGCATCTCTTCCGAACCACTCGTCTCACTCATCCGTGTACACGGGCGTACGCCCTTCCTTCCACGCCGAGATCTTCTCGTCGAAGTTGCTGGTGGTCATGCGCACGTAGAGCTGCGCGTTGCCCTCGTGGTTCATGTGCGAGTGCAGGCTCCCCGCGTCGAGGCTCGCCCACAGCAGCTGCTTGGTGAGCTCGACACCCACGTGGCTGAACCCGATGATCCCCGCCGCCAGCTCGTAGCACCGTTCCAAGAGCTGGTCGCCCGGCACCAGTTGCGAGATCAGACCGATGCGCTCCGCCTCCTCCGCGCCCACGTCGCGTCCCGACAGCAGGATGTCGAAGGCACGCGAGAAGCCGATCTGCCGCGGCAGCAGGTAGCTGATCCCGAGCTCGTTCGCAGTCAGCCCGTTGTTGATGCCGGCGGCGCGGAAGTAGGCGGTGTCGGACCCGATGCGGATGTCGGTCGCCACCGCCAGGCAGAAGCCGCCACCGATGGCCGCGCCGTTCACCGCTGCGATCACCGGCTGGTGCATGTCGCGGATGGCGAGGATCACCTCGTCGAGGACGCGCAACGCGCGGCGGGCGATGCTGGTGCGCTTCAGCCCCGCGATGTTCGGCACCATGCCGCCGCCGACGAGATCGGCGCCCGAGCAGAACCCGTGTCCGGCCCCGGTGAGCACGACGACGCGGCAGTCGTTGTCGGTGCTGATGTCACGCAGCGCGTCGCGCAGCGGGATCATCACGTCGAACGCCATCGCGTTCATGCGTTCGGGGCGGTTCAGCGTGACCTGCGTGACGTGAGGTCGCGGCTTCTCGATCTCGATGAAGGACATGGTCGACACTCTACGGAGGCCCGGCGACCGGGGTTTGCGGTACGTCGCGCCGGGTACCACACCTCCGCTTCGGACACTGGGTTCGAGCGAAGGAGCGTGGAATCGTGATCATCGCTGGTGTGATCCTGATGCTGCTCGGGTTCCTCCTGTCCGTCCCCATCCTGTGGGTGGTCGGGATCGTGCTCGTCGTCGTGGGTGCCGTGCTGTGGATCGTGGGCTCCACCGGGCGCGAGATCGGTGGACGGAGGCACTACTACTGAACGGCGCGGCATACTGCCCGCCATGAGCGCGGACGCAGTTGATCTCTCACCCGCGCACGGCGCGAGCGACGACCCCGGTCGGCGCTCGCGCCGTGTCGCGATCATCGGAGCCGGGCCCGGCGGCATCTGCACCGGCGTGCGTCTCCTCGAGCGGGGGCACGACGACTTCGTGATCCTGGAGAAGGCACCCGGCATCGGCGGCACGTGGTTCCACAACCGTTACCCGGGGGCCGAGTGCGACATCAAGTCGCACCTCTACTCGTTCTCGTTCGCCCTCAACCCGGCCTGGTCACGTCGGTACGCCCGTCAGCCCGAGATCAAGGCCTACCTGGAGGACGTCGTCGACCGGTTCGGGCTGCGCCCGCACCTGCGCCTCGCCACCGCGGTCCGGGAGATGCGGTGGGACGACGACGCCGACGTCTGGCGCCTCACCGTCGGCGACGGCGAGGTGATCACCGCCGACATCGTCGTCAGCGCGATCGGGATGTTCGGAGAGCCGGTGGCGCCCGACGTCCCCGGACTCGAGCGGTTCGCCGGCACGGTGTTCCACTCCGCCGACTGGGACGACGACCACGATCTCTCCGGTGAGCGTGTGGCCGTCATCGGCAGTGCCGCCAGCGCGGTGCAGCTCATCCCGGAGATCGCACCGATCGTCGGATCGCTCGCGGTGTTCCAGCGCTCGGCCAACTGGGTCTCGCCGAAGGAGGACGACCCGTACTCCGACGACGAGCTCGCCGCGTTCGCGGCCGACCCCGCGGCGGTGCAGGCCGTCCGCGACGAGATCTTCCACACGATCGACCCGAACCTCACGTTCGCAGACGTCGAACGGCGTGCACTGGCGGAGAGCTTCGGCGCCCGCAACATCGAGCTCGTCGAG
Source organism: uncultured Actinomycetes bacterium (assembly GCA_963755855.1). GTDB lineage: Bacteria > Actinomycetota > Acidimicrobiia > IMCC26256 > DASPTH01 > DASUAS01. Next base: position 57,938 of record CAVWLR010000008.1, read on the forward strand.
GACGAGGCGCTGCGGGCGCAGCTCACGCCCGACATGCCGTTCGGGTGCAAGCGGCCCCTGGCGTCGAACCTCTACTACCCCACGTTCAACCTGCCCCACGTCGAGCTGGTGACCGCCACGATCACCGAGGTCACCGAGCACGGGATCGTGACCGCCGACGGCACGACGCGCGAGGTGGACACGATCGTCCTCGCCACCGGGTTCACCACCACGAAGTTCCTCGCCGCGCTCGATGTGACCGGTCGCAACGGCGTCGACATCGACGACGCCTGGGACGACGGCGCGCAGGCCTACCTCGGCATCACCACCGCCGGCTTCCCGAACCTCTTCATGCTCTACGGCCCCAACACCAACAACGGATCGATCATCTACATGATCGAGAGCCAGGTCGACTACGTGATGAAGATGCTCGCGGCGATGGACGAGCACGACCTCGCGTGGGTCGACGTCAAGCGCGACGTGATGGACGAGTACAACGTCGAGCTCCAAGCCGCGCTCGACGGGGTCGAGGTGTGGCAGGCGGGGTGCAACGGCTACTACCGCGTCGGCGGGCGCATCGTCACCCAGTGGCCGCACTCGATGAGCGAGTACCGCAGTCGCACCGACCACGTCGACCTCGGCGCCTTCGAGACGGCCACCGCCACCAACGCGTAGGTTCGGGCCATGGACGTCGGCGCCACCATCCCCCACACCGGTCGGAACGCGTCACCCGCATGGGTGCGCGAGTACTGCACCACCGCCGAGCAGCTGGGCTTCGACAGCCTGTGGGGCGTCGACCACATGGTCATGCCGCAGCACACCGACTCCGACTACACGCTCGGGCGCAGGCCCGCCAAGATCGACGACGACGCGGTGTCGGGACTGCTGTCGCCGAACTACGAGATGATGACCACGCTCACCTGGGTGGCCGGCTTCACCGAACGGGTCAGGCTGGGCACCGCGGTCGCGGTCCTGCCGATCCGCAACGCAGTGCACAACGCGCGCGCCCTCGCCACCCTCGACGTGTACTCGGGCGGCCGGGTGGTCTACGGCGTCGGCGTCGGCTGGTTGCGCGAGGAGGCCGAGGCCATGGGCATGCCGTGGGACCGCCGGGGTGCCCGGAGCGAGGAGCACATCGCGCTGTTGCGCGCGCTCTGGTGCGCCGAGGGCGACCTCGTCGAGTTCCACGGCGAGTTCAGCGACCTGCCGCCGATGGACCCCGAGCCACGCCCGGTGCAGCGCCCGATCCCGATCCTCATCGGCGGCCACTCCGACATCGCGCTCGAACGCGCCGGCCGCATCGGCGACGGTTGGATCGCGGCGCAGATGTCGCCCGAGCGGGTGCTCGAGCACTGGCCGCGCGTGCTCGAGTCGGCCGAGCGCAGCGGTCGCGACCCCGACTCGGTCCAGCTGTTCACCAGCACCCCGGTGCGCAGCGACCGGTCGATCGCCGAGCTGCTCGCGCAGTACCGGGAGATCGGCGTCGACCACGTGCAGGTCGGGCTCCACCGGTCGTCGCGGGAGGAGACCCTCGACACGATGCGCGATGTCGCGGAGAATGTCATCCCGGACGTGCACGGCTGACGAACCCGCACGACCGCACCCGAGGACGGATCCCAGGACCGAGCTGCAGGGAGTCACATGGGACGCATCGGCGAGCCGAAGCGGGAGATCCACATCCCGGTGCCGTCGCCCGCGGCACCGCTCGAGGAGCCCGAACCGGTGGTCACGCCGGCCGATCCCTCGCCGGTGCCCAGTCCCGTGCCGGTGCCGTCGGGATGACGCTCCCGTGGGACGTGTACGCGACACCGATCGGCGCGCGCAAGCTCGCCCGCCTCGGTGTGGAGCAGGGCCGGGTGGTGCTGCGGCCGGCGTTCTACCGCCAGCTCGGTGAGGCCTACGGCGCGCGTGCCCACGCCACCTGTGCGCTGGCCGACCACGAGGCGCCCGCCGCCGACTGCAGCTGCGGCTTCTACGCCGTCGCCGACGACACGCACCTGTGGCGCCTCGGCGCCGATGAACCCGAGCTGGCGGTGCTCGACGTCGAGCTCTCGGGCCGCGTGATCGAGCACGACCACGGGTACCGCGCCGGTCACCAGCACGTCACCCACGTGCGCTTCCACGGCGTGTGCGTGCGCTGCGGCAAGCGGGCCGAGACGTTCGCGCACCGGCGCTTCGGCAGCCTCGTGCCCTCGTGCCGCCGGTGCGCCCGTCGGGCCGTCGACGCCGACACGGTGGCGGCGTCGCTCGAGGTCCCGGTGTCGTTCAGCACCGACGAACCCGCGCCGGCGTCGTTGGCCACGCGGCTGCGGTTCGTGCTCGCCCAGATGGCGGCACCGGTGCTGATCCTGCTCGTCACCGCCATCGTCGCCCTGGCCACCGGCTCGGGCGTGCCGCTCGCGTGCGGGCAGCTGGCCATCGTCGTGTGGCTGGTCACCGTGCCGTCGCTGCTCCCGCGGCTGGGAGAGCGGCTCGGCATCGGCGGCACCGAGGCGGTGCGCCTGCAGCACCGGTGGAGCCCGATCGTCGCGGCAGTGGCCATCGGCTGCGACATCGCGCTCACCGTCGTCGTCATCGCGCTGCGCAACGTGATCGTCTACTGACCTCCCGGAGGCTCGTGCCATGACGGTGCACTACGAGGTCGAGGGACCGGTCGCGGTCGTCACCATCGACCGGCCCGACGTCCGCAACGCGGTCGACCGACCCACCGCCGAGGCGCTGCTCGACGCGTTCACCCGCTTCGACGCCGACGACGCGCTGGCGGTGGCGGTGCTCACCGGTGCGCACGGCGTGTTCTGCGCCGGTGCCGACCTCAAGGCCATGTCCGACCCCGACCGCGCGCGCGTCAACGCGCTCTCCCCCGACGGCGACGGCCCGATGGGCCCCACCCGCATGCAGCTGACCAAGCCGGTGATCGCCGCGATCGAAGGGCACGCGGTCGCGGGCGGACTCGAGCTCGCGTTGTGGTGCGACCTGCGCGTCGCGGCGGACGACGCCGTGTTCGGCGTGTTCTGCCGACGATGGGGTGTGCCCCTCGTCGACGGCGGCACGGTGCGACTCCCGCGCATCATCGGGCAGGGCCCGGCCCTCGATCTCATCCTCACCGGTCGCGCCGTGCACGCCGACGAAGCGCTGCGCCTGGGCCTCGCCACCCGGGTCGTGCCCGCGGGCACCGCTCGCGACGCGGCGGTGGCACTGGCGACCGAGCTCGCCGCGCTCCCGCAGGTCTGTCTGCGCAACGACCGGGCCTCGGTGTACGCGCAGTGTGACCTCGAGCTCCCCGACGCCCTGCGCCGTGAGGCCGAGCTCGGCATCGACACGCTGCGCGCCCCGGGTGCGATGGACGGCGCAGCACGCTTCTCGACCGGTGCCGGCCGCCACGGCACCCCCGCCGGCTGAGCGTCACTGACCGTTTCGGCGCGGGCGGTCAGGCCGTCAGTGGGGGACGATGACCGTCTCGATGGTGACCGCGCCGTCGCCGTCACCGACACCGCGCAGCGGGCGCTGCGGGAGCAGGACGCCGAAGAGGATCGCGAGCAGGGCGACCGGCACCGCGCTGGCGAACACCCACGGGAGCGCATCGGCGTACTCCGCCGCGGTCGCGTGGTGGGTGGAGATGCCGGCCGCGAGCACCGCGCCGAGGAACGGTGTGCCGATCGTGCCCCCGAGGGTCCGGGCGAGCATCGCGGTCGACGTGGCCATGCCGAGGTCGGCGACGTCGACCGCGTTCTGCACCGCGAGGATCGACGTCTGCATGGCGAAGCCGATCCCGGTCCCGACCACAGCACCGAACGCGGCGACCACGGCGACCGACGTGTCGATGCCGATGGTGGTGAGCGCGAGCACCCCGACCGTCATCGCGACGCCGCCGACGATGGGCCAGGTGCGGTAGCGGCCCGTGCGCTCGACGCGGTGCCCCGCGAACGACGTCGACGCCGCGGTGCCGATCATGAACGGGATCAGCAGCAACCCCGACGCGGTGGCGTCGACGCCGGCGACCTCCTGGAAGAAGACCGGGAGGAAGAACACGCCCAGGTAGAAGAGGAGGCCCGACGTGAAGTTCACCGGCGCCGCGATGCGCAGCACCGGGTTCTGGAAGAGGCGCAACGGGACGAACGGCTCGGCGGCGTGCCGTTCCCGCCACACGAACGCGGCGATGCACGCGACCAGCAGCACGAGGAGCGCCGCCGACTCCGGCGACACCCAGTCGATGTCCTTGCCGCCGGAGGTCGCGAACACGACGATCGCGGCCAGACCGAGGGTCAGGAGCACGGATCCGAGGTAGTCGATCGAGTGCTCGAGCCGGCGGTGCGGCAGGTGCAACCGCGTCACGATGATGGTGACGGCGACGAGCGCGAACGGGACGTTGATGAAGAACGCCCAGCGCCAGCTCAGGTGGTCGACGAACAAGCCACCGACGAGCGGACCGATGACGATGGCCACCGCGAACAACATGCCCTGGTACCCGAGCCACCGCCCGAGCTGGCGGGGTGGGACGAGATCACCCAGGATCGCCATGCCGAGCACCGTGAGCCCACCGCCCCCGATGCCCTGCACCGAGCGCGCGACCAGCAACTGCGGCATCGACTGTGCGAAGCCGCACGCGACCGAGCCGAGCGTGAAGAGGCCGATCGCGAACAGCAGGACGCGCTTGCGGCCGTGGACGTCGCCGATCTTGCCGTAGAGCGGCATCGTCGCGACCTGGAAGAGCAGGTACGCGCTCACGACCCAGGCGATGCCCGACACCCCGCCGAGGTCGTGCACGATCGACGGCAGCGCGGTGGCCACGATCGTGCCGTCGATCCCCGAGATCATCATCCCGACCTGGAGCCCGATGAACACGACGACGAACCCGCGGGTCGTGGCGTCGGTGTGAGGAGATGACCTGATGGCCTCAGGTATATTTCTCATCGCGTCAGGCTGTCAATCGACGGCAGCCGCCAACCGTGCCCGGAGGCGAATGGCCACGCAGGTGGGACTCGACCACGACGCGGTCGTCGCCGCCGCCGGCGACCTGGTCGACGAAGCCGGCGTCGACGCCCTCACCCTCGCCGGGCTGGCCGCCAGGCTCGGGATCCGGAGCCAGTCGCTCTACGCGCACGTCGACGGTCTCGACGGGCTGCTGCGCGACCTCGCGCTCGATTCCGTGCGCACGCTGGGAGACGAGCTGCGCTCGTCGGTCATCGGCCGGTCGGGACCAGAGGCGCTCGAGGCGATCGCCGAGGCCTACTGGGCCTTCGCCCAGGCTCACCCCGGTCGCTACGCCGCCACCATCCGCGACCCCGGCACCGACGACGAGCTGCGCGAGGCCAACCTGCGCGCCTCCGAGGCCCTCACCCGGGTGTTGGAGTCGTTCGGGCTCACCGGGGCCGACGAGGTGCACGCGCACCGCGCCGTCTGGTCGGGGATCCACGGCTTCCTCACCCTCGAGCACGCCGGCGTGCTGCGCCGTCCGGCCTCGGTGCGGGAGAGCTACCGGCGCATGATCTCGATCTACGTGGAGGCACTCGCGCCGTCGGGCGCGGCGGGCGCCGCGAGCGACGGCCAGAGCCGGAGCGCGTTCTCGCCCAGCACCCGCGCCTGATCGGCATCCGACAGCGCGCGGCACGCATCGCGACCCAGCGCCACGAGCTCTGCGTAGGTGCGGCCGTGGGTCTGCGGGTAGTCCGAGCCCCACACCAGCCGTTCAGCGCCGAAGGCGGCGACGAGGTGCTCGACGAACGCGCCCGCTGCGGCGGGATCGTCGGCCCCGGCGGCCTCGAGCACGTGGGACGTGACCTTCAGGTGCAGCCCGGGGTGCTCGGCCAGCGCGAGGAGCGGCGCAGCACCGGTGAACGGCGGACCACCCCGCAGGTCGGGGAAGCCGCAGTGGTCGAGCACGACCGGGACACCGGGATGGCGCTCGAGCATCGACGTCGAGCCGCGGCAACTCGGGCGCGAGCAGGGTGGCGACGATGCGCAGGTCGAGCTCGACCGCGGTGTCCCACAGCGCGACACCGACGTCGCCGTCGAACCACACCGGCGGCTCCGGCCCGATGCCGAACAGCCGGACGCCCCGACACCCGGGGGCAGCGGCGAGGCCGCGCAGGTGCACGACGGCATCCGGGTCGTCGGGATCGACGATGACCACCCCGACGAACCGGTCGGGGGCGACGCGCAGCGCGTCGAGCACGTACGTGTTGTCGCTGCCGTACGCGCCGTGGGCCTGCACGAGCACCGCGCGATCGACACCCGCCGCGGTGGCGGTGGCGAGGTACTCCTCGGCGGTGACGGGATGGTCGCGGAACCACTGCGATCCGACGCCCGACGGCCGCAACGGGAACCGCGCCTCGTCGCCGGCGACCACGTGCACGTGCGTGTCGACGATCATCGTGCGGCCGTCAGGTTCGGCGATCACACGCGGGTCACGGCTCGAACGGGCCCTTGCCCATCTGGTCGCGCACGGTGACGACGGGCGGGTTGGTGAGCAGGCGCCGTTGCCAGTTGGCGCCGTCGACGACGAGCGTGTGCCCGGAGATGAACCGTGCGTACGGCGACGCCAGGAACGTGGCGGCCCAGCCGAGCTCGCGGAGCTGGCCGACGCGCAGCGCGGGCTGCACGACGTCCTTCTCGCTGGTGCGATCGAGGTTGCCCTTGATGTCGGCGGTCATGTCCTCGTGGGGGAACAGGCCGGGCACGAGCCCGTTGACCTGGATCCCGTAGGGCCCCCACTCGACGGCCAGCGTCTCGGTCATGTTCTTCACGCCCGCCTTGGCCGCCGCGCTGTGCGCGAAGCCGGGGCCGCCGGTCCACGCGTACGAGGCGCCCACGTTCACGATCGAACCGGGCGTGCCGGCTTCGAGGTGGCGGCGGGTGAACTCACGGGCGCAGAAGAAGGTGCCGTTCAACGTGATGTCGACCACGGTCCGCCACGCGTTCGGCGACATGTCCTCGGCCGGCACCGGGAAGTTCGCCGCCGCGTTGTTGATCAGCACCGCGGGCAACCCGTAGGCCTCGGTGGCGGCGTCGAACGCGGCGCTGATCTGCTCCGCATCGCGGATGTCGCACCCGACGGTCGTGACCTGCGCTCCCAGCGCCGCCACCGCTTCGTGGCCGGCTTCGAGGTGCTCGGGCTTGCGGCTGGCGATCACGATCGACGCCCCGAGACGGGCGAACTCCAACGCGATCGCCTTGCCGAGACCGGTGCCGGCACCGGTCACGAACACCGAGGTGCCGTCGTAGGTGCCGGCGGGCAGCGCGCTCGCTCCGAGCTCGGGCGGTCCGGGCAGGCCCGGCAGTTCGTCGATGGCCATGGTGTCGATCAGCTCCCCGTGAAGTGCGCGTCGCGGCCTTCGGCACGCGCGGCGCGGAACTCGGCCAGGTCGTCGGACTTGGCGATGAACGTCTGGTAGATCATCTCGTCGGCCATCGACGAGCGGACCTCGGCCTCCGACAGGTGCGCGAGCACCCGTCGCGCCATCTTGATCGTGACCGCGGGCGACGCGGCGATCTTCTCCGCCATCTCCCGTGCGGTGGCGTCGAGCTCGTCGGCGGGCACCACCCGCGACACGACACCGTGCGCGTACGCCTCGTCGGCCTGCATGGCGCGGCCGGTGAGCACGAGATCGGAGGCGACACCATGACCGCAGATCTGGAACAGCCGGCCCACACCACCGGTGTCGGGGATCACGCCGTGGACCGCCTCCGGGAGCATGAACCGCGCGCCCTCGGCGGCGATGCGGATGTCGCAGAGCAACGCACGCTGGAACGACGCCCCGATCGACCAGCCGTGCATGGCCACGATGATCGGCGCCTCGATGTCGAAGATCTGCAGGATCCCGCGGTGACCACGCTCCATCAGCTCGTGGTGCGTGAGCTCGACGTCGCCGCCGCCGATCGAGCCGACGTCGCGACCCGAGGAGAACGACTTGCCCTCACCGCGCCAGATCACGGCGCGCACGTCGGGCCGCGCCTTGAGCTCGGCCAGCGCCGCGAACAGCTGCGAGTCCATGTCGTCGTCGAACGCGTTGTGCTTCTCGACGTTGTCGTTGGTGATGGTCGCGATCGGCCCGTCGAAGTCGAGCCGGACTTCCTTGGTCATGCCTGCTCCTCGAAGTGGGATCTACAGCTCAGGGGCGAGCGACGCGAGCAGCTCGATGGTGCGGCGCTGGGATGCGTCGCGGTCCTCGTCGAGCCCGAGCGCGGTCGCGCAGAGGTCGGTGGCACCGGCCGCTGCGTAGCTGCGCAGTCGCTCGGTCACCTCGGCTTCGGTGCCGATGATGGCCACGTCGGCGGGCGAGGTGTCGTCGCCACCACGGGCGAGGATGCGCTGGTACGTGGGGATGTTGAGGTACGACGCGAACAGCTTGGCGGCGCGCTCGCGGCCGGCGTCGGCGTCGTCGACCACCGCGACCGGGAGGCCGACGACGACCCGCGGTGCAGGCCGTTCGGCACCTTCGGCGGCGGCGGTGATGCCGGGCACGATGTGGTCGCCGACGGCGCGCTCGTTGGCCCAGTAGGTGATGGTGCCGTCGGTGAGCTCGCCGGCGAGCTGCAGCATCTTCGGCGCCAGGGCCGCGATCATGATCGGCGCCGGCGTGGAGCCGGGCACGGTGAGCATCGACGAGAACGCGAAGCACTCTCCCCGGTACTCGACGTGGCCGGACCCGGTGAACGCGGCCCGCAGCACCTCGACGTACTCGCGCGTGTGGTGCGCGGGGCGGGCGTACTCGAGACCGTGCATGTTCTCGATCACGACCGGGTGCGACGGCCCGATGCCGAGCACCAGCCGGCCGTCGGTGGCGGCCTGCGTCGACATCGCCTGCTGCGCCATCGCCAGGGGGTGGCGCGGGTAGGTGGGCATCACCGCGGTGCCCAGCTCGATGCGGCTGGTCACCTGACCGGCCAGGGCCAGCGCGGTCAGACCGTCGAGGCTCCACGGGATGTGCGGCACCCAGCCGGTGGAGAAGCCGAGCGCCTCGGCGGCCCGGGCGTTGGCGAGCAGCTCGGCGATCGTCGTCTGCTCACCGCTGACGTCGCTGATGAAGAGCCCGATGCGCATCGGCGCAGCTTGTCACACGGCCCTCTCGACGGCAGGGGCCGGCCCGCGTCGGCGTCTCACGAGGTGGGGCTGGTGGCTCCCGGCCGCACGAGGTGGTCCTCGGCGTCGACGTCGCGCTCCATCTCGACGAACCCGCGCGCACGCGCCGCCCGCACGAACTGGAGGAACGTGCCGTAGCCGAACCGCTTCTCGGAGAAGTCGGGCTGCTGCTTGCGCACCTGGTTCTTCAGCCCCGAGAGGTGGACGGGGCCCTTGGACGAGAGCCGCTCGACCGTCTCGCGCAGCAGCGCGAACGCGGCATCCTCGTCGCCGCCGACGGTCGGGAGCGCGACCTCGGGATCGCCCTGCGCACTGCCCTGGTGGACCTCCACCACCCCACGCTCGCCGAGGGTGCGGATCAGCTCGCCGAACGTGCGGAAGCCGTGGTCGGCCTCGCTGAACGTCGGCTCCTTGCGGAGGATGGCGCGCTTGAGCATCGAGGCCAGCACCGGTCCCCCGCTGCTGCGCGACAGCCCGGCGAGCGTCCGGGTGACGAGCGAATCGAGGTCGGTGTCCTCGGCCTGCGCCACGACCTCCGACTCGGGTTCCTCCGCCACCGCGGCTGGCTTCGGGCTGCTCCGCCCGCTCGTCTTCTTGGCCGCGCGCTTGGCCGGCTTCCTCGGTTCGACGCCCTCGAGCCGCTCGTAGAACAGGAACTCGTCGCAGGCGGCGGGGAGCAGCGCGGACGTGGAGGCCTCGACGCCGATGCCGATCACCCGCTTGTTGAGCTCGCGCAGCTTGTGCACCAGCGGCGTGAAGTCGCTGTCGCCGGTGCCGAGGACGAAGGTCGTGATGTAGTCGCGCTCGAAGCTCAGCTCGATCGCGTCGACCGCCATCTTGATGTCGGCGGCGTTCTTCCGCACCGCGCCCATGCGCTGCGGGATCTCGATGAGCTCGACCTGGCCACGCGTCAGCATGCGCCGGTCTTCCTCGAAGTACGACCAGTCGGCGTAGGCGCGCCGCACGACGACCCGCCCCCGTTCGGCGAGCGCATCGGCGATGGGCCGGAAGTCGAGGGCACCGCCCGTGAGGTCGCGCGCTCCGATCGCCAGGTTCTCGTAGTCGAGGAAGAGGGCGATGCGTTCGTCGTCGCTGGTCACCGGGCGAGCCTAGACGTGGTAGTCCTGTGCCCCGTGAACGACAACGTCTACATCCACGAGTTCATCGACATCATCGGGCACAACCGCGCCAACTACATGCACCACATGACGGCGAACTTCAGTCCGATGGCGCAGGAGGACCGCAACCAGCTGTGCTTCGGCGTCTGGGGCGTCGTCGGCACCACGCGCGGATGGCCGGAGGTGCTGAACCTCTGGGAGGAGCGCGGCTTCGACGGCCTCGCCACCTCGTTCCGCTTCGAGCTCGGTCACTCGACGCTGCAGGACCCGAAGCTCGCGAAGTGGTGGGCCGAGGCGTCGAACTACCGGCGTCACGGCGACGACCGCGTGCTCGTGCCCGCGCCGTGGTCGCCCACGATCACCGAGCTCGTCGATGCCGGCGTGCAGGGCGAGACCTACGCGCACGAGCAGATCCACGTGCCGATGGGCACGGCGCGCGACTTCCTCGAGATCGTCGCCGAGGAGGCGATCCCGGTCTACGAGGAATTCGGCTGGAAGCTGTGCGGTGCGTGGGAGACCGCGATGGTGAACGAGTCGGAGTGCTTCCTGCACTGGGCGATCCCCACCTGGGAGAGCTGGGCCGAGACCGAGCAGGCCGAACGGCAGCGACAGCGCGTTGCAGCGCTGGCGCACGCGCACCTACGAGCTCAGCGAGAAGTGGCACCGCTTCCTGGTCGTCGACGCGCCCCTGTCCCCCATGCGCATCGGACGCCAGCCCGCGCGCGAAGACCGCGACGAGGGCTGGCAGGACCTCTAAGAGCCCCCGCGCCGAAAATCGGCTGCTGGCGCGGGCACGGCGCGAGCACGATGTCGGCATGGTCGAGCGGGTGGTGCTGACGGGCGACGTGGTGACGTTGCGGCCGATGACGATCGACGACGTCGAGGCGCTGGCCGCGGCCGCCGGCGAGGACCGCACCACGTACGGGTTCACCCCCGTCCCCGACGGACCGACGGCGATGCGGGCGTACGTGGAGAACGGTCTGGCCGACGAGGCCGCCGGGTGGGCGCTGCCGTTCGTGACCACGCGCACCGGCGACGGCCGGATCGTCGGCAGCACGCGCTTCCTCGACCTCGACGACTGGCGGCCCGAGCGCCAGGTCGGTGGGCCACCACTGGGCGCGGTGGGCACACCCATGACCGCGGAGATCGGCGCCACGTGGCTCGCCGCTTCCGCGCAGCGCACCGCGGTGAACACCGAGGCGAAGCTCCTCATGCTGCGCCACACGTTCGAGACGTGGGACGTCGAGCGCATCACGTTCAAGACCGACGCCCGCAACGCGCGGTCGCGCGCGGCGATCGCACGCGTCGGCGCGCAGTTCGAGGGCATCCGACGCGCGCACGTGCGCGCGAGCGACGGCGGCGTGCGCGACACCGCGTACTACTCGATCATCCGCTCCGAGTGGCCCGTGGTGCGCGCGGACCTCGCCGCCCGTCTGGCGGCCTGATCCTGACGACCTGATCCGGAGGACCGGCCTCGCTCAGCCGGCCGCCGGAGGCGCGCCCAACGCCACGCGCACACGCTCGACCACCGACTCTTCCTTCTCGTTCGTGCCCTTCGCGGCGGCGGCGACGGCGTTCGCCAGGTCGATGAGCCACGCGCGCACCTCGGCCGCCTCGGAGATCGGCAGCTTGGCGATCGCCGCGGTCGCGGGGGCGAGCTCGGCCAGCGCCTCGTCGACGACGGCGTCGGGCGTCGCGCCGCGGTCGTTCTTGGCCGCGTGCCGGGCGTCGTGGCCCTTCGCCTCCTGGGCGATGGCGACGATCAGCTCGGTGGCCGGCCCGTGATCGCCGGGCTGCGCGAGGGCCTTCGCCGTCGCCGACGCCTCCTTGATCAGGGAGATCGGCCCGTGCTCGGCCACTGCCACCACGGCCATGGTCACGTGGAGCGGCGCCTGCGAGAGCGCGGTCCACTCGTCGTCGGTGAAGAAGGAACGGTCGGTCATGTGTCCGGGAGCCTAGGACGGGTCGCCCGCCACATCTCCCCGATCAGAACTCTGGACTCGATCCAGAATCGCGGGTACGGTGGCCGGGTGGCCGACGAGACCGTCTTCTCCGCCGAGCCCGTCTCCTCCGCCGAGCCCGTCTCCTCCGCCGAGCCCGTCTCCTCCGCCGAGCCCGTCTCCTCCGCCGAGCCCGTCTCCTCCGCCGACCTGGCCGGCGTGCTCCGCACCCGCGGGCTGCAGGTCACCGCGAGCGGCTCGCGGTGTTCCGAGCGGCGATCGCGCACCCGCACGGCGCCGCCGACGAGATCTTCGACGCGGTGCGCGCCGAGCTCGGCGCGGTGTCGCGCCAGGCGGTGTACGACGCGCTGGCCGCCCTCACCGACAAGGGACTGCTGCGTCGCATCCAGCCCGCGGGTTCACCGGCGCGTTACGAGGCGCGCACCGGCGACAACCACCACCACGTCATCTGCCGCACGTGCGGCAGAACCGCCGACGTCGACTCCGCGGTGGGCGACACGCCCTGCCTCACCGCGGCCGACGACTCGGGCTACGAGATCGACGAAGCCGAGGTCATCTACTGGGGCACCTGCCCCGACTGCAAGACAGCCTGACGAATCCCTGGTCAACGAGGAGGATCATCGTGCCCGAGAACGGAAGCGACAGCGAGAACCCGGTCATCGAGGCCCCCACCCCGGACACCCCCCACCCGCGGTCGAACCGCGACTGGTGGCCCGACCAGCTCGACCTGCAGGTGCTGCACCAGCACTCGCCGCGGTCGAACCCGATGGGCGACGACTTCGACTACGCCGCCGAGTTCGCCACCCTCGACGTCGACGCGCTCAAGCAGGACCTCGTCGAGCTCATGACGTCGTCACAGGAGTGGTGGCCGGCCGACTACGGGCACTACGGCCCGTTGTTCATCCGCATGTCGTGGCACGCCGCCGGCACCTACCGCATCGAGGACGGCAGGGGCGGTGGCGGTCAGGGCGCGCAGCGGTTCGCCCCGCTCAACAGCTGGCCCGACAACGCGAGCCTCGACAAGGCGCGCCGGTTGCTCTGGCCGATCAAGCAGAAGTACGGCCGGAAGATCTCCTGGGCCGACCTCCTCGTGTTCACCGGCAACGTGGCGATGGAGTCGATGGGCTTCACCACGTTCGGCTTCGGCTTCGGACGTCCCGACATCTGGGAACCGGAGGAGGTCTTCTGGGGCCCCGAGGACGCGTGGCTCGGCGACGAGCGCTACAGCGGTGACCGCGAGCTCTCCGGTCCGCTCGGCGCAGTGCAGATGGGCCTCATCTACGTGAACCCGGAAGGCCCGAACGGCAACCCCGATCCGCTCGCCGCCGCCCATGACATCCGCGAGACGTTCGCGCGCATGGCGATGGACGACGAGGAGACGGTCGCGCTCATCATCGGTGGGCACACGTTCGGGAAGTGCCACGGCGCCAACACCGCCGACGCGGTCGGTCCCGAGCCGGAAGGCTGCCCGGTCGAGGCCCAGGGCCTCGGCTGGCACAACTCGGTCGGCACCGGCGTGGGTGACGACGCGGTGACGAGCGGGCTGGAGGGCGCGTGGACCAACGACCCGATCCGGTGGGACCACGGGTTCCTCGACAACCTCTACGCCTACGACTGGGAGCTCACCGAGAGCCCGGCCGGCGCGAAGCAGTGGACGCCGAAGGATCCCGAGGCCCAGGGCACGGTGCCCGACGCGCACGACGCGTCGAAGCGCCACGCGCCGATGATGCTCACCACGGATCTGGCGCTGCGCTTCGACCCCGTGTACGGACCGATCTCGAAGCGCTTCCACGAGCACCCCGACCAGCTCGCGGACGCGTTCGCACGCGCCTGGTACAAGCTGCTGCACCGCGACATGGGCCCGCTCTCGCGCTATCTCGGTCCGTGGGTGGCGGAGCCGCAGCTGTGGCAGGACCCGGTGCCGGCGGTCGACGGACCGGCGATCGCCGCCGACGACGTCGCCACGCTGACGGCGAAGGTGCTCGACTCGGGCCTGTCGGTCTCGCAGCTGGTGACGACGGCATGGGCGTCGGCGTCGAGCTTCCGCGGGACCGACAAGCGCGGAGGCGCGAACGGGGCACGGATCCGGCTCATGCCGCAGAAGGACTGGGCGGTGAACGACCCGTCCGCCCTCGCCGCGGTGCTGACGACGCTCGAAGGCATCCAGCAGGAGTTCAACACCGCCGGCGGTGCGCAGGTGTCGCTGGCCGACCTCGTCGTCCTCGCCGGCGGAGCAGCCATCGAGCAGGCGGCGAAGGCCGGCGGTCACGACGTGACGGTGCCGTTCTCCCCTGGGCGCACCGACGCCTCGCAGGAGCAGACCGATGTCGACACGTTCGCGGTGCTGGAGCCCGTGGGTGACGGGTTCCGCAACTTCATCCGCGACGACGACAAGCTCCCGCCCGAGCAGCGCCTGCTCGATCGGGCGACCCTGCTCACGCTCACCGCGCCCGAGATGACGGTGCTCATCGGGGGATTGCGTGCGCTGGGTGCGAACGCCGCAGGTTCCGCGCTCGGTGTGCTCACCGATCGACCCGGAGTGCTCACGAACGACTTCTTCGTCAACCTGCTCGACATGGGCACGGAGTGGCGGACGTCTGCGCAGACCGCGAACGTCTACGACGGTCGCGACCGCGACACGGGCGACGTGAAGTGGACCGCGACCGCAGTCGACCTCGTCTTCGGATCGCACTCGCAGCTGCGCGCGCTCAGCGAGGTGTACGCGGCGAGCGACGGTGAGGAGAAGCTCGTGCGCGACTTCGTCGCGGCATGGGTGAAGGTGATGGAGCTCGATCGCTTCGATCTGCGTTGAGGGATGCACCGCGGTGACGCGCCTAGCGTTGCCGCGGTGCTGCCCGTCTTCCTCGTGGCGTTCGTGATGATCGCGTTCATCGGCGTGCCCGTCTTCCTCTCGTGGTGGCGCAACCGGGGCTGAGCGCGTCTCGACGATCTCGTTACGAGGCTCCTCGCCGACGGTCGTGCGTGCGAATGCTTGCAGCCGGGTAGGAGCCGGCGTGCGCGGGCCGAGCCCCGCTCGCGTCCGCCGTTCCCGGCACGATCGATCAGAGGACCTTGCCCATGGCCACGAAACGCCCCACCTCCACGTCGCGCTCGAAGAAGGACGCAGGTCCGGTCGCCGAAGGACGGCGCCCGCTCCCCGAACCGCGAGGAGGCGACGAGCAGCCACGAGCTGGCGAACCCGGCGCCCACCGGCCGCCCGCCGAAGGCCGCGGCGGTGGCCGCAGCGGAGCAGGAGCGCGCCGCGGGCACGATCGTCCCGCTGTCGCCGGACACCCCGGCCAGCGACGGCACCGAGCTGGAGTGGGCCCAGGCGGGCGATCACCTCACGACCGCGCAGGGTCTGCGGGTCGACGACGCCGACAACTCACTGAAGGTCGGCGCGCGGGGACCGACACTGCTCGAGGACTTCCACCTGCGCGAGAAGATCACGCACTTCGACCACGAGCGCATCCCCGAGCGGGTGGTGCACGCGCGCGGTGCCGGCGCGCACGGTGTGTTCGAAGCGGCCGACGGCCTCGCCGACCTGTGCGCCGCCAAGTTCCTCCAGCCGGGAGCGTCGACGCCGGTGTTCACCCGGTTCTCCACCGTGGCCGGCTCACGCGGCTCGGCCGACACCGCGCGCGACGTGCGCGGCTTCGCGGTGAAGTTCTACACCGAGGAGGGCAACTTCGATCTCGTCGGCAACAACATCCCGGTGTTCTTCATCCAGGACGGGATCAAGTTCCCCGACCTCATCCACGCGGTGAAGCCCGAGCCCGACCGCGAGATCCCCCAGGCGCAGAGCGCGCACGACACGTTCTGGGACTTCGTGAGCCTCCAGCCCGAGTCCACCCACATGCTGATGTGGGTGATGTCCGACCGCGCCATCCCTCGCTCGTACGCCACCATGGAGGGCTTCGGCGTCCACACCTTCCGGCTCACCGCCGCCGACGGCTCCACCTCGTTGGTGAAGTTCCACTGGAAGCCGGTGGCCGGCATCCACAGCCTGGTGTGGGAGGAGTCGCAGAAGCTCGGCGGCATCGATCCCGACTACCACCGTCGCGACCTCCACGCCCGCATCGCGACCGGCAACTTCCCGCAGTGGGAGCTCGGCGTGCAGGTGATGCCCGACACCGAGGACCAGACGTTCGAGGGCATCGACCTGCTCGACTCGACGAAGGTGGTTCCCGAGGAGCTGTGCCCGGTCCGTCTGGTCGGCACGCTCACGCTCGACCGCAACCCGGCGAACTACTTCGCCGAGACCGAGCAGGTCGCCTTCCATCCGGGCCACGTCGTTCCCGGCATCGGCTTCGTCGACGACCCGCTCCTCCACGCGCGCCTGTTCTCCTACATCGACACGCAACTGACGCGCCTCGGTGGCCCGAACTTCTCGCAGATCCCGATCAACCGCCCCCTCGCGCCGGTGAACGACAACAACCGGGATGGCTTCATGCAGCAGGCCGTGCACGAGGGCGTCACTGCCTACACGCCGAACTCTCTCGGTGGTGGTTGCCCGTTCGCGCGCATCGGCGACGACTCGTACACGCATCCACCGCAGGAGGTCGCGGGACCGAAGATCAAGCTTCGCCCCGCGAGCTTCGACGACCACTTCACCCAGGCGACGCTGTTCTACCGCTCGCTGACCGACACCGAGCGCGAGCACATCGCGGGCGCGTTCAGCTTCGAGCTGGCCAAGTGCATCAGCCCCGGCATCCACCAGCGGATGGTCGCGAACCTCGCGCAGGTCGACGCCACGCTCGCGGAGACGGTGGCAGCGCACCTCGGGATCGACGCGCCCACGGGCGCACCGGTCGAACCCGCGCTGGTCTCCCCCGCACTGTCACTCGATCGCGGTGAGGCCGGCCCGGTCGCGGGCCGGATGGTCGGCATCATCACCGACGACTCCACCCGCAGCCGCGTGGTGACCACGTTCCGCACCGCCGCCGACCCGCTCGGTGCCGAGGTCATCGTGATCGGACCGCACCTCGGCAAGCTCGACGGTGGCGTCGTGGTGGATCGATCGGTGCACATCACCGATCCGGTCGAGTACGACGGCCTCGTGCTCGCGGCGGCACCCGATGCCGGCACGGCGATGTTCGTGCAGGAGGCCTTCCGTCACCACAAGACGGTCGCGATCCTCGACGCCGACTGGGCCGCGCAGCTCGGCATCGACCCGCAGCAGGAAGGCGTCACCGCCGATGCCGACGCCTTCTTCGAGGCGCTCGCACTGCACCGCCACTGGAACCGCTAGTCGTCCAGGCGCTCCTCGAGCACGACGGTGACGCGGTCGCCGTCGTGCTTCTGGATCGCCTGGCGCAGCTTGGCGTTGACCGGCAGCTTGTGCGTCCCGTCGCCCAACGCCATGAACGAGCTGCGGAACGGTTGCCCGTCCACCGTGCCGCGCACCTTCACCAGGCCGCGGGTGCCGAAGAACTTCGCCGAGCCGGGCATGACCACGTAGGTCCAGCCGCCCGGGCTCGGGCTCTTCTGGAGCGTCGCGGCGAACTTCTTGTCGAGCGCGGTCATCCGATCTCCTCGTACGCAGCGGGCAGCCCGGACCTCAGCGCGCCAGCGGGTTGGGTGTGGCGTCGCCGATCTTGTGCAGCGTGTGACGGTCGGTGTGGTGGAACGGCTCGTCGCGCCCGAGCACCTGGAGGACCGTGTTCTCGTCGTAGCCCCACGTGCCGTCGGCGTCGACCGTCACGACCACCTCGAAGGACTTCGTGGTGTACGCATGCTCGAGGAACGGGTTCGAGCAGATGCCGTAGACCGTCGACCCGTGCTCGGCCCGGAGCGAGAAGGTGGTCGCGTCGGCGGCGACGGAACCCGACGCCAACGCGACCTGACCGCGCGGGATGGCAACGGTCTGCGTCACCGTCTTCTCGACCGGGTTCCACAACCAGTAGCCCACCTGGTCGTGGAAGGTCTCGACCTCGCCGACCTTGGTGATGTGCGTGTGGTACCGCAGGCCGTAGAAGTACTGCGGTCCGTTCGTCTGCGGATCGATCGGCTGGAGCTCGTAGTGCTCGGTGAACACGTCCGACTCGGTGCCGCCGAGCACCGGGTGCACGTCGGCGCCCGCGGTCCCCTCCCAGATGCCGGCCATGGGCCTCAGCGGACCCAGGTTGGCGATGCCGTCGGGATCGAGCTCGGGTTCGGTGAAGATGTCCTCGGCCATCGAGGAATTTTACGCGTCTACGGGGTGCGACCGATGAACGCCATCAGCTTCGTGGTGGGGTCGGCGTCGTCGGCGACGATGACGCGCGGTCCGTACTGACCGCTCTGGCGGAGCATCTCGTCCATCGGGAGCATGCCCTCGAGCATCACCGCGCACTTCTCGGGGTCGAGCGTGTCGTCCTGCCCGGTCGCGCGGGCGAGGTCCCAACGGTGCATGAACACATCGGCGGTGTAGATCATGTCGATCACCTGCTCGAGCGGCATGCGACCCATGTGCGGGAAGTCGTGCTCGCGCTCCGCGGTGGCGGGATCGTCGAGCAGGGCCTGCACCGCGTCGGCCTGGGTGCGCCAGGCGCCGACCGGATCGTCGGCGACCGCCGGCCCTGCAGGCAGCGTGATGCCCGTCGAACCGTCGAGGAACGCCGGGAACCACTCGACCAGGTGACCGACCACGTCGCGGGCGACCCAGCCGTCGACCGGCGACGCGTTGTCCCACGCATCGGGCGCGACCCCTTCGACCGTGACCGTGAACGCGCCGGCGACGCGCCGGTGCTCGTCGGCCGGCGCGCTCATCGGAGCCCCGCGAGGAGCGCGTCGAGCTTGGCGTAGCCCTCGTCGACCCCGGTCTCCATGTCGCTGGCGAGCCACTGGTCGCGACCCTCGAAGCTGTCGACCAGCGACTGCGCGTGCAGCCGCGTGGTGCCGTCTCCGAGATCCTCGAACCGCAGCGTCTCGAGTGCGACGTCGTCGGGCTGACCGTCGAACGTGAACGTCTGCACGATGTGCGCGTCGCCGACCTCGTGGAAGCACCCGTGGAAGGCGAACTCCATGCCGTCGCGGCGGGCCACGTAGCGCCAGCGGCCGCCGGTGGTGGCGTCCCAGGCGAGGATCTCGGTGTCCATCCCGTTCGGTCCGACCCAGCGGGCGAACAGCTCGGGGTCGGTGTGGGCCCGCATGAGCTCCGCCGGGGATGCGTGGAAGTCCCGGGTCATGCGGATGATCGGCAGCTCGGGATCGGCTTCGATCGCGACCTGGTGGTACCGGTTGGTCGTGGCGGTCATGACGCTGCTCCTCGTGCTCGGTGTCGTCGGTCGTCGGGTCGTCCCTCGCCCCGCATCTCCGCGAGGCCCTGCATCTCGGCGAGGATCGCGTCGAGGCGCTCGTAGCGCTCCTCGGCCTGCTGGCGGTAGCGCTCGATCCACTTGGTCATCAGGTCGAAGACCTCCGCCTCGAGGTGGCACGGTCGCCGCTGGGCGTCCCTGCGCTGGCTGACGAGGCCGGCGTCGGCGAGCACCTTCACGTGCTTGGACACCGCCTGGACGGAGACGTCGTACGGGTCGGCGAGCTCCCCCACCGTGGCGTCGCCGACGGCGAGGCGGGCCACCATGTCGCGCCGCGTCGGGTCGGCGAGGGCGGCGAAGACCCGGGACAGCTGGTCGTCGGCCACGGCATCTCCTCTCCTCAGCGTGTTCAACCAGGCGGTTGCAGAGACCGTACGCCGAGCCGTCCTCGTTGTCAACCATTCGGTTGAGGACCCGGCGGATCAGCCCTCCGGGAGGAGGGGCATCGACCAGCCGCGGTCCTTGCCGAGCAGGGCCGCCCGGCCCACGGAGGCGGCGCCGAAGCGATCGCGCACGTCGTCGAGGGCGGCATCGAGGGCGGACCCGTGGCCGTGATCGAAGGGGAGCCCCAGCTGCACCGCGTCGGCATCGCTGAGGTTCGACACCGCGACCCCCACCAGCGTGAGCCCGCGCTCCTCGATCAACGACTGCGCGTGGTCGAGGAGCCGGCGGGCCGCGTCGCGCAGCGGCGTGGTGTCGGCGGTGGGGCTCGGCAACGTGTACGAGCGGGTGACGCGCGTGAAGTCGTCGAAGCGGATGCGGAGCACGACGGTGTGGCCCACGACCCGAGCGGTGCGGAGACGGCGGGCGATGCCGTCGACGAGGCCGTCGAGCATCGCCCGCACCTCCTCCGGAGGTCGGCGGCCGCGCCCGAGCGCGCGCTGTGCGCCCATCGAGCGCCGGCGGCGACCGGTCTCGACCGGACGCGGGTCGCGGTTGTGCGCGAGCGCGTGCAGATGGTGCCCCGAAGCCGGGCCCAGCATGGCGACGAGCACCTCCTCGTCGAGGGCGGCGACCTCGCCGACGCGGGTGATGCCGCGCTCGAGCAGCTTCGCCGTGGTCTTCGGGTCCCACTCCCCACAGTCGGTCGACGTCGAGCGGGTGGAGGAACGCGAGCTCACCGTCGGGCGGGACGACGAGCAGACCGTCGGGCTTCGCGCACCGGCTCGCCACCTTGGCCAGGAACTTGGTGCGCGCCACCCCGACCGTGATCGCGAGCCCGACCCGCTCGAGCACCGCGGCGCGCAGCGCGCCGGCGATGTCGACCGGCGGGCCGGACACCCGACCGAGACCACCGACGTCGAGGAACGCCTCGTCGATCGAGAGCGGCTCGACCATCGGGGTCGTGTCGTGGAACACGTCGAAGACGGCCCGGCTCGCCTCCGAGTAGGCGTGCATGCGCGGCGGCACCACGATGGCGTCGGGGCACAGCGCCGCGGCCTGACGCCCGCCCATCGCACCGCGCACCCCGTGGGCCCGCGCCTCGTAGCTGGCCGCCATCACGACGCCACCGCCGACGATCACCGGCTTGCCCCGCAGCGCGGGGTCGTCGCGCTGCTCGACCGACGCGAAGAAGGCGTCGAGATCGGCGTGGAGGATGGAGGCCTCCGTCCTCGGTGCGGTGGGAGCGGCGCGGCCGGACACGAACACATGTTCGCATCCCGTCGGGCAGACGGCAAATGGAGGCCGTCCCATCAGGCGGCCCGGCCGACGCAGGTGGTCAGTGCGGAGCTTCGCGGTCCCAGGTGGCGTCGCCGACGCCCCGGCCGCGCAGCTCGTGCTTGCGGACCCGCATCGACGCCTCGGTGCGCGGCAGGTCGTCCACCACCTCCACGTAGCGCGGGAGCATGTACCGCGGCATGCGCGGCTCGAGGAAGTCGAGCAGCGCCGCGGGATCGAATGCGCTCGCGTCGTCGACGATGACCGCCACGAACACGTCGTCCTCACCGAGCGGCGCAGGCACTCCGATCGCCGCGCACTCGCGCACCGCAGGGTGCTCGGCCACGATCGTCTCCACCTCGAACGACGAGATGTTCTCACCCCGCCGGCGGATCGTGTCCCGCAGGCGGTCGACGAAGTAGAACCAACCGTCGGCGTCACGGCGGAACGCGTCGCCGGTGTGGAACCACCCATTGCGCCACGCGTCGGCGGTCTGCTGCGGCATCTTGTGGTAGCCGACGTTCAGCGCCCACGGCTCCGCGCTGCGCACGAGCATCTCCCCCACCTCACCGTCGGGCACCGGCTCGTCGTGCTCGTCGGCGATGCGCACCTCGGGCCACGGGTAGTCCTCACGGATGCGCCCGCAATTGGCCCAGGGACCGTGGTCCCACCCGGTCGTGACGGCCATGCCGGTCTCGGTCTGGCCGTACCCGGTGGCCACGCGCACACCGAAGCGCCGCTCGAACTCCTCGATGTCGGGGATCATCGGGCCGAGGATCGCGTTGCGCAGCGGCGTGTCGGAGTCGTCGTCGCGAGCCGGCGCCGAGTGCAGCAACGCCGTCATCGGACCGACCAGGGCCGCGGTGATGCACCCGGTGGCCCGGATGTCGGACCAGAAGTCGCCGGCGCTGAAGCGATCGCGGATCACGAACCGTGCGTTGCGCGACATCGCGTAGTTGAACGCGGAGCGGCCGGAGTTGTGGAACAACGGCATCGCGCAGTAGAGCCCGTCGCCGGCGTCGAGGGCGTCGTCGGGCACCCACGACCAGAACTGGTACATCACCGCCCATGGCGTGATGACCGCCTTCGACGGTCCGGTCGTCCCCGACGTGAACATCAACGAGTGCACCTCGCGGTACGCGGGGCCCACGAGGTCGAGCTGGTCGGTGGTGCCCGCGTCGAGTCCCTCGCGCGTCGCGTCGTCGAGCTCGACGACGCGCGACAGGTGCGACAGCTCGCGCTCGACCGCGGCCACCGCCTCGCGGAACTGCGGCGCGACGACGAGCGTGGTCACGTCGGCGTGGTCGAGCGCGTAGCTCAGCATGCGACCGGTGAACGCGACGTTGAGCGGCACCTCCACGACCTGCAGCCACGCCAGCGCCAGCATCGTGACGTGCGCATCGAACGTGTTCGGGAGCATCGTGGCGACGTGATCTCCCGCGCGCACGCCGAGCGCCGCGAGTGCACCCGCCCACGCCCGCGCCCGCCCGTCGAGCTCGGCGTAGGTGAGGCTCGTGCCGTCGACGTGCTCGAGGGCGACGGCCTCGGGATCGGTGGCGGCGCCGCGTGCGACGGCATGCGGGGCCAGGCAGGTGGGCTCGAGCATCGGTATGTAATATACGAAGTTCGTGGACCTCGACCCGACGGACGAGCAGCAGTCGATCGTCGACGTGTTCGGAGGCCTCGCCGAGCGCACCGTCCCCCTCGACCGGCTCCGCGACCACGAGCCGGTCGGCTTCGCCCCTGCCCTCTGGGACCAGCTCGTCGCCGTCGGCGCCCCCGGCATGGCGGTGCCCGAGGACTCCGGCGGCGCCGGCGCCACCCTGCTCGACCTGTCCCTCGCGGTCGAGGCGCTCGGACGGCGGCTCGCGCCCGCGCCCCTGATCGAGCACGCCGTGACCACCCGGCTGCTGGCCCGGGTCGACGCCCTCTCCCCCGAGATCCTCGAGGGCAGCCGCATCACCACGCTCGCGTTGCGGGCCCCCGCGCGCGGCGTCGCCCGACTGGTACCTGCGGGCGCGGTGGCGAACGTCGTCGTGGCGTTCGACGGCCTGCACCTCCTCGCCGTCGACACCGCACCGGGCGAGCACGTGCCCAACCTGGCCTCGGCTCCCCTCGCCGACCGCGACTTCACCGACGCGCAGATCCTGGTGTCCGGCGCGTTGGCGGAGCGTCTGTACTCCGAGGCGCTCGACGAGTGGCGGGCGCTCACCGCCGCCGCCCTCGTGGGCCTCGGCCTCGGGGCGCTCGAGATCGCGGTGCGCTACGTGACCGAGCGCGAGCAGTTCGGCGTACCCATCGGATCGTTCCAGAGCGTGCAGCACACGCTCGCCGACGTGAGCGTCGCCCTCGACGGCGCGCAGCTCCTCGCCCGCAAGGCCGCCTGGGCCCGCGACGACTCCGACGCGGGCGACCAGGCGTCACAGCTCGCGACGATGGCGTTCCTGTTCGCGGCCGAGCAGTCGCAGCGCGCATCGGATCGGGCCCTGCACTTCCACGGTGGCTACGGCTTCATGGAGGAGTACGACATCCAGCTCTTCTACCGGCGGGCCAAGGGGTGGGCGAACGTGCTCGACGAACCGGCGCGTGAGTACGCGCGACTCGCCGACCTGCGCTACGGGCCCGGTGCCGCGCCGACCTCACCGGTGGGGGTCTGATCGTGGACTTCAGGCCGTCGCCCGAGGCCGAGCAGTTCGGCGACGAGGTGCGCGCGCTGCTCGCGCGCGTCTACACCGACGAACGGCGCCAGTACGCGCACGACACCGGCACCATGCACGACTGGGAGCTGCACCGGGCGATGGCCGACCAGGGCTGGATCCGCCAGGCCCTCCCGGAGGCGCTCGGCGGCGGCGGGCGCGGTCCCGAGGAGCTGGCGGTCCTGTTCCGCGAGCTGGAGCTCGCCGGCGCGCCCTACGACGGCATGAGCATCTGCACGATGATCGCGTCGGTCATCGCGCACGCCGGCAACGAGATGCAGCAGCGTGAGATCCTGCCGAAGCTGCTCAGCGGCGAGTCGCTCATCGCGCTCGGGTACTCCGAGCCCGACGCCGGCTCCGACGTCGCCGCCGCTCGCACCCGCGCGGTGCGCGACGGCGACGGGTGGCGCATCGACGGACAGAAGATCTTCACCAGCCTGGCCGAGGAGTCGGAGTGGGTCTTCCTCCTCACCCGCACCAACCTCGACGTGCCGAAGCACCGAGGCCTCACGTTCTTCCTCGTGCCCACGTCGGCACCGGGCTTCGAGCTGCAGCCGATCAGCACGCTGTCGGGCAAGCGCACGAACATGACCTTCTACGACGGCGTGCACATCGACGACGAGTGGCGGGTCGGCGACGTCGACGGCGGCTGGCAGGTGATGCTCGTCGCCCTGTCGTTCGAGCGCGGCGTCGCCGGTGGGGTGCGCGACGCGGAACGCCTCCTCGCGGTGGCCGAGACCCACGCGAGCACGGCGGTCGACGACGACGGCCGCCCGCTGCTCGAGCAGACGACCCGGCGCGACGCGCTGGCGCGCCTCGCCATCGACGCGGAGGTGGCCGACCTCCTCGCCGGACGCGCCGCCTGGGTGGCGGCCTCGGGGAAGCTGCCCGGGGTCGAGGGCGCCGCGAGCAAGCTGTTCGCGACCGAGGCCTACCAGCGCTCGGTCGCCCGCCTGGTCGACGCGTCCGGGCCGGCTGGGCTCGTGCAGGCGCACGACGTCATCGACGTCAGCGCGTTCTACGAGTACTGCTACCGCTTCGCGCCCGTCACCACCATCTACGGCGGCACGAGCGAGATCCAACGCAACCTCATCGCCCAGCGCGGGCTCGGCCTGCCGCGCGGTCACTGACCGGCGGATCGTGCGCGGGCTGCCCGGGCTCACGCTCGACCCGGAGGCCGAGGCGTTCCGTGCCGAGCTGCGCGGCTTCCTCGGCGACGTGCTCTCCGATGGCGCGGCTGGCGGAGCACGCGACTTCTCGGACCTGACCGGCTGGGACGAGACCTTCGAGCGCGACGTCGTGCGGGCCGCCGGTGCTGCCGGCTTCCTCGGCATCAGCCTCCCCGTCGAGCTCGGCGGCGGCGGTCGCCCGCCGAGCTGGCAGGCGGCGGTCAGCTACGAGGCCGCGTACCACGACGCGCCGCTCATCGACACCGCCGCGGTGCTGGTGGCACCGACGGTCGCCGCCTTCGGCACCGAGACGCAGCGCGAACAGGTCGTGCGCGCCGCCTGCACGGGCACGGTCAACGCCTGCATCGCGTACACCGAGACCGGCGCGGGCAGCGACCTGTCCAACATCGAGACCAGCGCACTCCAGACCGGCGCACTCCAGACCGGCGACGGCGGGTTCGTGCTCGACGGCGAGAAGGTGTTCGTCACCGGTGGGCACAAGGCCGACTGGTGCTGCACGATCGCGCGCACCGATCCGTCGTCGACCGGCAAGCGCGGCCTGTCGATGTTCGTGGTCGACATGACCACGCCCGGCGTGGTGGTCGAGCGTCACGCGACCGCGAACCGGTGGACGCTGTCGACGCTCCGGTTCGAGGGCGTGCGTGTCGACGGCGACGCGGTGCTCGGCACCGTCGGCGATGGCTGGCGACAGCTGAGCGGCGCGCTGCTCGCGGAGCGCAGCGGTGCTGCGTGGCTGGGCTGGGCGACCCGCGCGCTCGAGGCACTCCTCGACCACTGCGCCGGTACCCGCGACCGGGTGCTGCGCGACGACCTGGCCGATCTGGTGACGCGCTGGTTCGCAGCCGTCGGACGCGTCGAGCGCGTGCTCGTGATGCAGGACGCAGGCGCGGCGCCGTTCGCGGAGGGCGCACTGAGCAAGGTGTGCGTGACGGAGCTCCTCCAGCACATCGCCCGGGTGGGCGCAGCTGCGCTGGGTGCGGACGCGCTGACCGCACCGGGCTGGTTCGCTGGACCGCTCCCCGAGTGGTTCGCGTACGAGGTGGTGGAGCGCCTCCACCCCTCGCTCAGCGTCGGGGCCAACGAGATCCAACGCACGACGATCGCCGACGTGGGCCTGGGCCTTCCGCCCGAGCCCCGGCCGAACCGGGGGCACCTCGTATGAAGGGAAGCCAGTCATGACGTACCGAGTGGTGGGATGGTCGACCGGCGGGGTCGGCAAGTTGGCGATCCGGGCGATCGCCCGGCGGCCCGACCTCGAGCTCGCCGGCGTGTGGGTGCACAGCGAGGAGAAGGCGGGCGTCGATGCCGGCACCCTGGCCGGCATCGAGCCGCTCGGAGTGAGCGCGACCACCGACGCCGACGCGCTCCTGGCCCTCGCACCCGACTGCATCTGCTACTCGGCGCAGGGCGAAGCGATGGACGCGGCGGCGGTACCCGACATGGCGCGGATGCTCGAGGCCGGGATCAACGTGGTGACGGTCTCGACGCCAGGGCTGGTGCACCCGCCGGGTTACCAGGCCGACTGGCGTGACCAGCTCGAGGCCGCCGCGACGCGCGGCAACGCCACGTTGTACGCGTCCGGCATCGAGCCCGGGTTCGCAGGCGACCAGCTCCCGCTCACGCTGATGACCATGAGCGACACGGTGACGTCGGTGCGGACGCAGGAGATCTTCCTGTACGACGAGTACCCGGTGACGTTCGTGATGTTCGACGTGTTCGGCTTCGGGAAGCCGATGGAGTACCAGGCGATCATGGCGATGCCCGGCGTGCAGTCGGGAACCTGGGGTCCGCCGGTGCGCATGATCGCCGACCGGCTCGGTGTCGAGCTCGACGAGATCCGCGAGACGTACGACAAGATCGTCACGCCGCGCACGCTGGAGGTCGCGGCGGGCACGATCGAGGCGGGCACCGTCGGCGCGGTGCGGTTCGAGACCATCGGGGTGGTGCACGGCCGCGACGCGATCATCATCGAACACGTCAACCGCATGGCGCCGGACCTCGCCCCCGAGTGGCCCACCGCGGCGCGCAACGGCACCTACCGGATCGTGATCGAGGGCAACCCCGACTTCACGTGCGAGCTCGCGGTCGGCAAGCCCGCGACCTCGAGCGACGACGGCATGGTCGCCACGACGATGCGCCTGGTGAACGCGATCCCCTACGTGTGCGACGCCCCCGCGGGTCTCACCACGTCGCTCGACCTGCCCCTCACCACCCCCAGGTTCGCCCTCTGACCACGAGGGTGGTTCAGGCGGTGCTGAGGGGGCCGGCGTAGGCGGCGGCGACGGCGGCCTCGAAGGCGCGGTCGTGCAGGGGGTCGGCGACGACGGGAAGGGTGACGCCCTGCGTCGCGCAGTCGTCGGTCCAGATCCGCACCACCTCGTCGAACGTGATGTCGTCGAGGTGCTCGTCGAACACGCGCGCCTCCTCGGCGTCGTGGAAGCACTCCGCCTTCCACGAGATCGAGATCCGGATGTCGTCGCGCCCGAAGTCGCCGAAGTCGCGATCGCCCTTGGTGATGCGCCACCGCGCAGCCGAAGTGTCGAACGAGAGGTGCGAGTCGATGGGCACCATCGCGAACCGACCGTCGCCCACCGCTTCGACGCGGTGGTACATGAAGTCGTTGTCGCCGACGACCGCGGTGTTCGTCGGCGCTTCGATGGTGACCTCGGGTGCCGCGCCGCCATCGGGCCAGTAGCTGAACCCGCCGTTGGGACCGTCGTAGTACCAGGCGACCGCGGTCGCGACCTTCACCCGCCACCGCTCGAACAACGCCGACGTCGCCATCGCCTGCACCACCCAGGCCGGGTACTGCGAGCGCTCGACGCCGCGGAACGTGGGGACGTCAGTGTGCTTGCGGTTCTGGGGCATGGGTGCGGTCAGGTTGGCGAACACGATGAGGGGCCGCACCACCTCCGCGTCGAACACCTGCTGTGCGGCTTCGACCAGGTGCTCGTTGTGCAGCACGGCGTCGACCCCGTCGATGTGCACCGACCGAGACGACACCCAGTCACCGCGGTAGATGGGCATGGTCATGAGCTCGTCCTCGACCATCACGCCGACCGCGTCGGGTGAACCCGAGCGCGCCGCCTCCTCGTAGGCCCGCAGCGACGCGGCGAACTCGGGCAGCGACAGGAGCACGTGCGGGTACGGACCGTTGGCCTCGCACAGGCGCCAGGCGAGCCCGGGATCGTCGAGCACACCGTGCACGGTGACGGGACGCCGCGGCGCGAGATCGGTGGTCGTCATGCCCTCGACGCTACCGCTCGGTCTCTCCTCGTCCTCCGCTCACCTCGTTCACCTCGTTCACCCCGTCGCCAGGTCGAGCGAGCGGGTGATCACGTTCTTCGGCGAGCACGAGTAGGTCCCGGGCTTGGTCGGGTGCACCCGCACGAACTCGCCGTCGCGCACCTGGAGGGTCACGTCGCACTGCGTGATCTTGCGGCCGGCGATGTCGATGGGAGCGATCATGCCCTCGGCGTCGAAGTCGTGGATGGTGGACAGCTCGGTGAGCAGCGACTTGCGGGTCACGCCGTTCACACCGTCGCGCTTCACGATCGCGTTCACCGCGTCGCGGAAGGCGATGCCCGCCGCCCACGTCGACGCACCGAAGCTGGCGGCGTTGGCCTTCCCCGTGTACTTCACGAAGTTGGCCGTCATCGGGTTGGCCTTCTGCTCGGCCGTGCTCAGGAACGGCAGGAACGTGGTGTCCACGTACTGGCCCTCGACGTCCTGGCCGCCCGACGCGAGGAACCCCTGGTCGTAGCAGGACACACCGCAGTCCCAGACCTTCACGCCGGTCAGGCCCTGGAGCGCGGCCTCCTTGCGCAGCAGCACGGTGCACGGGAACGACGACGTGCACTGCCCGTAGTTCGACCCCTTCGTCTTCATCGCCTGGACGATCTCCGTGTACTCGCTCTGCGTCGCCTTGGCCGAGCGGTCGAAGTCGCCGTCGCTGGTGATCCCGATGTCGCGCAGCGCCGCCACCGACGCGAACGTCGCGTCGCGTGCCGCCTGCGAGTCGTTGCCGAACACGTAGATGCCGTGCAGGTCGTCACCGAACTTCTGCTGGTACCACCGGCCCCGTCCCACGTTGGCCTGGTAGGTCTGCGGGTGGTCGTCCTTGGTGGAGCAGACCAGCGCCGGCGGTGCGATCGGGAACGACTCGGTCGAGCACGAGTGGTCGACCGAACCGACGTAGTACGGGATGTCGGGCAGGCCCGTCACCGCTCCGGTCGAGTCCTTGCAGTCGCGCATCTCCTCCACCGTGTTGAGGAGCGCGGCCGACGTGCCGACCATCGCGACGTCGTCCTGACACGCCGAGATCTCCGCCTGGCGGGTGTCGTTCGGGTTGACGTGCGAGTCGTAGAAGTCCATCACCAGCTTGCGGCCGGCAAGACCTCCGGTCGCGTTGATGTACTTCACGACCCCCCGGACCCCGTCGACCGACGCCTTGAACAGGCCCGGCGCGAACGAGTTGTCCACGTCGGCGATGACCGCGATGTGGATCTCGGTGGGCGTGATGCCCACATCGGTCGCGGCGGGCTTCTCCTTGTCGCTCGACTGCGCGCCCGCAGTCCCCGCCGACACCGCGGTTCCCGCGGCGATCAACGCGACCACCGCGCACACCGTTCCCCAACGAACCTTGCTCATGTTCATCCCCCCATGGATGTCGTACCGAGTGCTCAGTCGCCGGCTGGATCTTCGGCCGGATCTCTGGCAGCGGTGTCTCCGGCGGTGTCTCCGTGCATGCGTGCGATCCCCGCGGTGAGGATCCCGATCTGCAGGTCGAACAGCTCGTCGGCCTCGGCCTGGGTGACTCCGCCGGGATCGCTCCCGGACAGACGACCGGGGCGGGCAGCAGACCGCGCACCGGATGCCGGCGCGCTCGAACCCTGCTCCATGGCGACGAACCCGACCGTCGCCCACATCAGGAGGCGACAGGCCTGCACCGCGGCCTCCGCCGACAGCCCCCCGCCGCGCAGCGCGGCGACCAACGGTCGCGACGCCTCCACGTAGGCCTCACGCGCGGCGCCGAGGTAGAGCCGGCTGTCGGGCGTCTGCTTGAGGCGGTCCCGCAGCTCACGGCACCAGCGCCCGGCGTACTCGGGCCAAGGCTCCGCCACCTGCGCCACGGGAGCCAGGTCGACGAGCAGGTGATCGGCGACGGCGTCGATCAGTGCGGCCTTGTTCCCGACGCGCGTGTAGAGCGGCATCGGTGACACGCCGAGGCGGTCGGCCACGTTGCGCATGCTCACGGCGTCGAGCCCGCGCTCCTGCAGGATGACGATGGCGGCGGCGACGATCTCGTCGGCGTCGAGCTCGAAGTCGCCGGCGCGGCTCATCGCCCCGATCCCTCGACCATGGCCAGCGCACTCGCGAGCAGTTGATCGGCCTGCTTGCCGAAGTACTCGTGGACCGGCTTCTTCGACTCACCCCGCAGGAACTTCGCGTAGCTCCCCTCGAGGACGATCGCCAGCTTCCACCGCGAGAAGACGTCGTACCAGTCGATGCGCGAGACGTCGCGGCCGGTGCGGTCGCCGTACCGCGCGACCAGCTCGGCCGCGGCCGGGAGCTGCGACCGGTCGAATGCAGGTGCGTTGGCGACGCCGAGCGGCATCGTCCCCTCCGGACCCGGGTGGAAGATCATCGCCCACGCCAGGTCCACCAGCGGGTCGCCGATCGACGCCATCTCCCAGTCGACGACCGCGAGCAGCTCCGGTGGCGCCGACTCGGCGAAGAGCACGTTGTCGAGCTTGTAGTCGCCGTGCGCCAGCGCGGGCGCCTGGTCGGGTGGGAGGACGTCGGCCAGCCAGGTGCCCACGGTCGTCGCCGCGGGCAGCGGACGCCCGCCGTACGAGTCGAGCTGCGACAGCCAGCGCCCGATCTGCCGTTCGAGGTAGGGCCCGGTGTGGGCGAACTCGCCGAGTCCGCACGCCTCCCAGTCGACCGCGTGGACGGCGGCGAGGGCGTCGACGAGCTCGTCGAGCGCGCCCCGCTGCTGCTCGGGGCGGGCGAGCCACGCCTCCGGGATGCTGCTGCGCACGGGGACGCCGTCGATGCGCGCCATCACGTAGAACGGTCCGCCGAAGACTTCGGGGTCGTCGCACGCGAGCACGGGACGTGCGATGCGCACCGGCTGGTCCTTGATCGCGTCGAGGAACCGGAACTCGCGCAGCACGTCGTGCGCGGTGGCCGAGCTGCGGTGCGGCGGCGCCTGGCGCAGCACCCACCGCTCGTCGCCGCGGGTGAGCGCGTAGACGTCGCACGAGCCGCCCCCGACCATGGGCTCGACCACGAGGTCGACCGAGTCACCCATGCGGGCGTCGAGGTACTCCCGCAGGCGATCGGACTCGGCGGGTGCGACGTCGGTCATGCCGCGCGGACCTCGTCCACGAGCTCGACCACCTGGCCGAGCCGCTCGATCACGAAGTCGGCGCCACCGCTCTCGACCGAGCCGTCGGCACCGGGACGGGCGTCGGCGACGAGCAGCGCGGTCACCATGCCCTGTGCCCGCGGGCCGACGACGTCGTGCTCGATCGTGTCGCCGACGAAGAGCACCTGGGCGGCGACGCAGCCGGCGGCGTCGAGTGCGACCTGGTAGATGCGCGCGTCGGGCTTGCACGACTGCGCCGACTCGGAGCTCGTCCAGGCGTCGACGACGGCGTCGAGACCGAGTCGCTCGACCAGACCGTCGAGCTGCTCGTCGTCGATGTTCGAGACGATCTGGGTGCGCAGGCCGCGCGCCCGGAGTGCGCGCAACGTGTCGAGGCAGTCGGGGCGGAGCACCGTCGCGGCCAACGTCGACGCGTACTGACGGTCGACCAGCGCGTCCGCGGCGGCCGCGTCGAGCGAACCACCGAGGGCGTCGGCCATCGCCGCGAACGAGCTCGCGAACATCGCGCGGTGCAGATACGACGGGCGACCCGCGAACTCCCGGTAGGCGACGCCCATGCCCCGTCGGTAGGCCGCGCGCAGCTCGTCGTCGGTCGAGTGCACGCCGACCGCGTCGGCGACCGCGCGCAGCTGCGCGAGGTGCGTCTCGCGCAGATCCCGCGAGCTGAACAACGTGCCGGCGAAGTCGAAGAAGACAGCCCGCAGCTCCCCGGAGGGTGTCGACGCCGGCGCGGTCATGCGACCCCCGCGGCGGCGCGGAGCTCGCGCCACTTCTCCTCGGCCGCCGGTCGACGGCTCGGGAGGTGCTCGGTCGGCCAGCCCTCGACCGGCGTGTACCCCTTGAGGATGGTGCGGGCCAGCACCGACCGGTGCAGCTCGTCGGGCCCGTCGCCGATGGGCCCGAAGCGGGTGCCGCGGTACCACTCCTCCACCGGGAGGTCGGTCGAGTAGCCGAGCGCGCCACACACCTGGATGGTGCGGTCGAGGACCGTCAACACGACCTGCGACACGTGGGCCTTGATCATGCCGAGCTCGGACCGCACGCGGCTGGCGCCGTACTTGTCCATCTTCCACGCGGTCTGGAAGGTGAGGAGGCGGGCGGCCTGGATCTCGGTGTGGGAGCGCGCCACGTAGTCCTGCACCATCTGGTGCTGCGCCAGCAGCTGCCCGTGCGAGCGACGCGACACGGCGCGCTCGCACATGATGTCGAGCGACCGCTGCGCCTGGCCCAGCCAGCGCATCGCGTGGTGGATGCGCCCACCGCCGAGCCGCTGCTGCGCGAGCACGAAGCCGTCGCCCGGCGCACCGATCATGTGGTCGAGCGGCACGCGGCAGTTGGTGAACCGCAGCTCGGCGTGGTTGCCCGGCCGGCCTTCGATCACGTCGGGATGCGCCATCGTGCCGATGTCGCGCACGATCTCCATGCCCGGCGTCCCGGCCGGCACGATGAGGATCGACGCGTGCTTGTGTGGTCGACCCTCGGGGTTCGTCTCGGCGACGACGAGCGTGATGTCGGCGGTCGACGCGTTGGTGATGAACCACTTGTGGCCCTCGATCACCCACTCGTCGCCGTCGCGCGTGGCGGACGTGCCGATCACGGTGGGGTCGGACCCGGCGAGGAACGGCTCGGTGAGCGCGAACGCGCTCGAGATCTCACCGCGCAGGTTCGGGAACAGCCAGCGTTCCTTCTGCTCGTCGGTGGCGCCGTGCGCGAGCAGCTCCATGTTGCCGCTGTCGGGCGCCTGCACCCCGAAGATGGTCATCGAGATCATGCAGCGCCCGATGATCTCCGACATCAACGCGAGCTTGAGCTGACCGAACCCCGGACCACCGAGCTTCGGATCGAGGAACGCACCCCACAGTCCCCGCGCCTTCACCTGCTCCTGCAGGTGCGCCTTCACCGGCGCCCACTCCTCTGGTGTCAGCTCGCGCTGGATCGGCTCGAGTGGGATCAGCTCCGAGTCGATGAAGTCGCGCATCCACTGCAGCTGCTCCTCGAACTCGGGTTCGGTCTCGAAGTCCCAGACCACGCGTCAGCCGCCGTGTCCGGGGAACGCAGCCATCATCTCGGTGACGCGTGCCTCGACGGTCGGGAACAGGTCGTCGTGGGTGATGATCCAGAACTCGCCACCGCGCACCGCTTCGAGCACGCGGCCGGCGACCTGGTCGGGCGTCATCCCCGTCGGACCGGTGAAGCCCTCGCGGATCATCAACCGCACCGACTCGGCCAGCTCGGTGCGCTCCTCCACCCCGAACGACGTCGGTCGGTTGCGCTCCGACTCCATGACCTTCGTGTCGACCGAGCTCGGGCAGAGCACGCTCACCCCGATCGGCGTCTGGTCGACCGCCATCTCCTGCACGAGCGTCTCCGAGATCGAGACCACCGCCGCCTTCGTGGCGCAGTACGGACCGATGAACGCGGTGCCGGTGAGCAGCCCGCCGATCGACGCCGTGTTCACCACGTGGCCGGGCGTGCCCTGCTCGCGCATGATCGGCACGAACGTCTGGATGCCGTGCACGACGCCCCAGAGGTTGACCCCCACCACCCACTTCCAGTCGTCGAGCGTCTGGTCGCGGAAGAGGTTGAACGTGGACACTCCGGCGTTGTTGCACACGACGTCGACGTGACCGAAGCGCTCGACCGTCGTCGCCGCCAGCTGCTCGACGGCAGCCGCGTCGGACACGTCGACCGCGACCGCGATCGCGTCGCCGCCTGCGTCACGGATCCCCGCGGCCACCGCCTCGGCGGTCTCGGCCTCGAGGTCGGCCACCACGACCGACGAGCCCTCGCGGGCGAAGGTCTCGGCCAGGGCCCGACCGATGCCGCTCGCCGCGCCGGTCACCACCGCCACCCGGTCCGGGCCGATCACCCCGGTGTCTGCATCACTCATGTGGGCGCCTCCTCGTTCATCAGGCTCGCCATCAGGCTCCTCGACTGGTCAGCCACCGTCGAGCAGGATGAGCTCGCCGGTGAGGTACGACGACGCATCGCTCGCGAGGTAGAGCGCGGTACCCACGATCTCCTCCGCACCCGCGATGCGACCGAGTGCGATGCCCGACGCCATCTGCGCCTGCGCGTCGTCACTCGGGAGCGACGCGTGGAGGCTGTCGGTGTGGAACGTGCCGCACACGATCGCGTTCACACGGATGCCGCGTGGGCCGTACTCCTCGGCCGACGCGCGCGTCAGTGCGTTGAGCCCGGCCTTCGCCGCGGCGTAGACGACGGTGAACGACGACGGGTGGAGCGACGCCTTCGAGCTCACGTTGATCACGGCCCCACCCGACGGCATGTGCTCGGCGGCGAGGGCGGTGAGGCGCAACGGCCCCTTGAGGTTGACCGCGATCGTCTTGTCGAACAGGTCCGGCGTGACGTCGAGCAGCGACGGCGGGACCGGCGCGATGCCGGCGTTGTTCACGAGGACGTCGATGCGACCGAACTCGGCGATGGTGGCGTCGACGAGCGCGCCGCACTGGTCCCAGTCGCCCACGTGGCAGCTCACGGCCAGTGCCCGGCGCCCGAGAGCGCGCGCCTCGTCGGCGACCACCTCGCACGGCTCGAGCTTGCGGCTGGCGACGACGACGTCGGCTCCCGCCTCCGCGAAGCCGAGCGCCATCTCGCGGCCCAGGCCCTTGCTCCCACCGGTGACGACGACGACCTTGCCGCTCGCGTCGAGCGACGGAATGCTCACGGCACCATCACGAGCTTGCCGACGACGCCGCGATCGGCCATGCGCTGCAGCGCCGCGGGGAGGTCGTCGAACGACACCTGGTCGGTGACCGCGTTCCGCAGGCGTCCGTCGCTGACGAGCGCCGCGAGCTGCGCGTGGATCTCGTCGAGCTCGGCACGCGTGTACCCACCGGCGAACACCCCGACCAGCGACCGGTTGGTGATGACGAGCTCGTGGGTGTCGAACGTGGGCCACCGGCCACTGGCGAACCCGACTGCGAGCAGCCGACCGTGGCGGGTCAACGCGCCGGCGACGTCCTCGGCCAGCTCGCCGCCGACGGGGTCGTACACGAGGTCGACGCCCCGGCCGTCGGTGAGCTCCCGCAACCGCGGCGCCACCGGTCCGTCGCGGTGGTTGACGGTGTCGTCGGCGCCCAGCGTGCGGCAGAACTCCGCCTTCTCGTCGTCGCTGACGACGGCGATCACCCGGGCGCCCAGCGCGTGCCCGAGCTGCACCGCGGCGATGCCGCTGCCGCCGGCGGCGCCGAGCACGACGAGCTGATCGTCCGCCGCGATCCGGCCGCGGTCGACGAGCCCGATCCATCCGGTGAGGTGGGGGATCCAGAACCCGGCCGCCTCGGCGTCGGTGAGGCCGTCCGGGACCGGGAAGGTGCCGTCGGCGAAGGTGAGGCACTCCTCGGCGAACGAACCGTTGCCCCCGATGAACGACGTCACGCACATGACGCGATCGCCGACCGCGAGGCCTTCGACGCCCTCCCCCAGTGCAGTGACCACGCCCGTCGCCTCCTGTCCGGAGGTGAACGGCAGCGGTGGCGTGAGCGGATAGGTGCCGCGACACATGAAGACGTCGGGGAGTCCGAGGCCGGCGGCGGTCACCCGGAGCCTGACCTCACCCGGACCCGGGCTCGGCGCCTCCCGCTCGACGAGGTGCAGCACCTCGGCGGGCTCCCCGGCGGCCCGCACCTCCCACGCCCTCATCGCCGCTCCCTCATCGCCACGCCCTCATCGCCGCTCCCCCGGTCGCCCGTCTTGGATTACACCGTAATCATGCCCCAATCACAGCGCAACACCGGCTCTTCACCCCCGCTCGCTCCGTCCCCCTGCCACCCTCGCTCGCTCCGCTCACTCCGTCCCCTGCCACCCTCGCACGCTCCGCTCACTCCGTCCCCTGCCACCCTCGCTCGCTCCGCTCACTCCGTCCCCCTGCCACCCTCGCTCGCTCGGGGCGGTCGGTGGGACGACGGGCGTCAGTCGAGGCGGCTCACCTGGAGCGAGACGCGGGTCGCGCCGGCGTCGAGCGCGGCGCGGAGCGCGGCCTCGGCCGCGGGGACGACGGTCGCGTCGTCGCCCTCGCCCGAGCTCCCGAAGGGCCCGAACTCGACCGTCAACCCGCGCGCCTCGGCGGCACTGACCGCGGCGAGCACGTGTGGACCGGGCGCGCCCGCGACGAACGGCTCGACGGTGAACTCCACACGTACGCGCATGCACGCCACGGTAACCGCACGCCTCGTGCGTCCCGCAGGCGCGAGCGCGCTCAGCCGGTGAAGCGGGGTGTGACGACGACCGGTGTGACCGGCGCGACCGGCGCCACCACTTCGACCTCGACCGCGCCGATGTCGCAGAACCCACCCTGCGGACGCGCGACGCCGCGCTGGTCGGTCGCGACGTCGGACGAGCACGCGGCCGCCGGGATCGCGTCGAGCAACGGACTCCCGACCTGGGGCAGCTGGGTCAGCGTCGGACCGCCGTTCGCGCCCAGCGCGCCGAGCAACGGATCGCCTGCGTTCTGCCGGTCGGTCGGCGCCGTGAACACACACGTGTCGTCGTTGCTGAAGTTGTACCCGAGCGACACGCTCGCGGGATTGACCAGGCAGTTCGGATCGCCGCCTCCGCCGGAGATGACCGTGCCGAAGCTGGAGAGCATGCCGACGTCGACCTGCGAGAAGGCCTGCGTGGCGGTGTTGTCGGTGATCGTCACGTAGACGAGCGTCGTCGCGCCGCCGCTGAAGATCCCACCACCCAGGCCGGCGAGCGTGTTGTGGTGCACGGTGGTGTTCACCACGGTCAGGTGCGCATCGGCGCTGCCCGACGTGGCGATGCCACCGTTGACGTTCTCGGAGACGTCCGAGTCGGTGACCGTGACGTCGAGGGCGGCCTGGATGCCACCGCCGCCCATCCCACTGCTGTTGCCGACGATGCTCGAGGTCTCCACGACGAGCTTCCCGTTCGTGACGAGACCACCACCGAACTGGTCGGCGTGGTTGTCCGAGATCGTCGAGCCGTCGACGGTGAGGTCGCCCTGGGCGAACACACCGCCGCCGCTCCCGCCGGTGGTGCCACCGGTGATCGTGACGTCGCGCACGGTCAACGCGCCCGCACCGAACTGGATGACCGCGTTCGCGGTGCAGGTCTGCGTGATCGTGAATCCGTGACCGTCGAGCACGACCGGATCGGCGTTGGTGTTCGGTCGTACGAGTGCACCGCCGTCGGCACCGGAGCAGTCGGCGAGCGTGATGTCGTTGGCCAGATCGACCTGGGCGTCGTTGGCGAACGAGGCCCGGAGCTCGACCTCCGTGGTGACCGTCGCCGCGCTCGCCGGTGACGACACCACCCCGAGCGTTCCGGCGATCATCGCCGCCACCGCCACCAACGAGATCACGTGCTTGCGCATCCGGCTGCCCTCCGTCGCTCGCCGGGGACCCTACCGCGACGCACGCGATCCGGTGAGCATCGGCAGGCAGGCGTCGAGCCCCTCGACCGTGATGTCGCTGCGCTCGCGCTCGGACCATCGCTCGCGCGTCAGCACCCACCGGTGCAGCCGCGCCGATTCGCCCTCTCGTGCGCAGATCTCCGCGCCGTTGGGCTCGTAGTGGTTGCGCCGACTGACCGCGGCCGAGGCGGGGTTGTCGGCGAACGAGCCGCTGTACGCCTCCTCGGCACCGAGCCCGGCGAACGCGAAGTGGAGCACTGCGGCGCGCATCTCCGTCCCGATGCCACGACCCTGCGCGTGCCGCACGAGCCACGAACCGGTCTCGACCGTCCGGCGCACTCCGAACTGCTTCGCCTCGATCGCCTGGATCCCGACGACCCGCTCCTGCTCGCACACCGCGAACGGGATCGTCCACTCGTCGCGTTGGAGGAGCGCACGCTGGCGCCACCCGTGTTGCAGGACGCCACGTTGCAGCTCGGCGCCCTCGAGACGCGTCCACGGCACCAGGAACGGCATCGTCGCGCGGTCGTGGATGCCCTCGGCCGCGACGTGTGCGAGCGCGACGAGGTCGTCGTCGTCGGGATATCGGAGCTCGAGGCGCGCCGTCCGCACGCGCAGTGCGGCCAACGGCCAGATGGCCGTATCCATCCGCCATCGTCCCAGGTGCGACCACCCGGTTGCACCGGAATTTCGCCTCTGCACCCGACTGCGTAGGCTCCGCGGCATGAGGACAGCGTGACGAGGGCGTGGACGAGGGCGCGGACGAGGGCGTGGACACGGGCGTGATCGAGACCTATCTGGACGCGCTGGTCGCCGGCGACTGGGACACGTTCGCCGCGTGCCTCGCCGACGACGGCTTCACCCGCGTGGGACCGTTCGGCGACGTGAAGGCGACCAAGTCCGAGTACGTGGCGTTCCTGGCCGACCTGATGCCGACGCTGCCCGGGTACTCGATGGACGTGGCCCGGGTGACGTACGCGGGATCGCTTGCGTTCGCCGAGCTGTCGGAGACGGTCGAGGTCGACGGCACTCCGCTGCGCACCCCCGAGTGCCTCACCTTCGACCTCGCCGACGACGGCCGCATCCAGCGCGTCGAGGTCTTCACCCAGACCCGCGCTGCCGTCGCCTGAACGACCGGGGCGCAGCGGCCGCTCAGCCTTCGGCGGCGTTGAGGTAGTTGTAGATGGTGAAGCGACTGACACCCATCGCTTCCGCCACCGTCTCCACCGACCGGCGCAGCTCGAACGCACCGCGCTCGTGCAGCGTCTGCACGGCGGCCTGCTTCTCCTCGCGCGACAGCGCGTCGAGGGGCGCAGCCATCTCCTGCTCCACCGCGCCGATCAGACGATCGAGCGTGCCCTGCACGCCGGGGAGGCGCAGGCCTCCGACCAGCTCGCCCTCCCACCGCAGCGGGACGTCGCGCGCCTGCACGCGTGGCGCGGCCACGAGGGTGGCGCCGAGCGCCTCCGCGACCGGTTCCATGGCGACGAGCAGCGGATGACGATGGGCCACTGACCGGAGCGTATCGGTCGCCATCGGCGGCTACGGGCCCTGGATGCGCGCGCTGATGGTGCGGTGCCGCGCCAGCATCTCGTCGACGCCACCGATCGTGAGCTGACCGTCCTCGACCAGCAGTCGACCGTGCACGACGGTGTGGCGCGCCGCCACCGGTCCACACCGCAACCACGCTTCGACCGGATCGCTGAGCGCGCCGGCGAACGCGACGCCTTCGAGTGGCCAGCACACGAGATCGCCGGCCGCACCGGGCGCGAGGACGCCCAACTCGCCGTCGCGCCCGAGGCACCCGGCCGACCCGCGCGTCGCGATCTCGAGCGCGTCACGTGCGCCCATCGACTGCGGGCCCTTGCGCATGCGTCCGAGGAGCAGCGAGTTGCGCGCCTCCATCCAGAGCGACGCGCTGTCGGTCGACGCCGAGCCGTCGCACCCGATGCCGACGGGGACGCCCGCAGCACGGAACTCGTGCACCGGCGCGAGGCCGCCACCGCCGATCATCATGTTCGAGCTCGGGCAGTGCGCGACGCCCGTCCCCCACTTCCCGAGCCGGAGGATCTCGTCCTCGTTCGGGTAGATGCAGTGCGCGACCCACGACCGGTCGCTCCCCCATCCGACGTGCTCGAAGTGCTCGATGGTCCGACAGCCGTACACCTCTTCGGAGTACGTGTCCTCGTCGGGATCCTCGGCCAGGTGGGTGTGGAGGCGCACGTCGAGCCGCTCGGCGAGCTCAGCGGTGTCGCGCATCAGCTCGGGGGTGACCGAGAACGGTGAGCACGGCGCCGAGCGCGACGCGCACCATGGCGCCCCACGACGGGTCGTGGTGCATGCCGACCAGGCGTTCGCTGTCGGCGAGGATCTCGTCGTGGTCCTGCACCACGGAGTCGGGGGGCAGCCCGCCGTCCTTCTGCGAGCGGCTCATCGATCCGCGCGTCGGGTGGAACCGGAACCCGAGCTCCTGCGCGGCGCGGATCTCGGCGGAGATCAGGTCGCCGCCGTCGCGCGGGTGCACGTAGAGGTGGTCGGTCGACGTGGTGCACCCCCCGAGCGCGAGCTCGGCCAGCCCGATCCACGCCGACACGTACGCCGCCTCCTCGTCGAGGAGCGCCCAGCGCGGGTACAGCGTCGTCAGCCACTGGAAGAGCGTGCCGTTGACCGCAGGCCGGTAGCTGCGGGTCAGGTTCTGGTAGATGTGGTGGTGCGTGTTGATCAACCCCGGCGTCACCAGGCAGCCGTCGGCGCGCACCACCCGGCGGGCTTCGGGCTGCGGGGTGCCGGTGTCGCCGAGCGAGTGCACGAGCCCGTCGTCGATCGCGACCCATCCCCCGCTGAGCTCACGCCGCTCGTCGTCGACGGTGGCGACGAGCTCGGCGCCGGTCACGAGCAGGTCGACGAGCCCGGGGCGCGCGACGTATCGGTGGTGGCCATCCGTGCATCGGAGCGCGTGCGCGAGCGCGCAGTCAACCTCGGGCGGCATCGTTCACGCAGCCGTGACACGGCGGCAAAACCCGCGTCAACAGATTGTTGAAGATGGGAACCATGCGCACGACCCTGCCCGTGCACCCCCTCGATCTCGAGCCGTTCCGCGCCGGCACTGCCGCCGACCGCCGGGAGGTCGCGCAGCTCGTCGACGAGGCGTGCCGCGACACCGGATTCCTCGTCGTGACCGGACACGGGGTGCCGCAGGCGACGTGCGACGCCGTGCTCGATGCGTTCGGTGCGTTCTTCGACCGACCCGACGACGAGAAGCAGGCCGCGATCGTCGACGATCCGGCCGCCAACCGCGGCTACAGCGCGCTCGGGCAGGAAGGGCTCTCGTACAGCCGCGGCGAGGAGACCCCGCGCGACCTGTTCGAGGCGTTCAACGTCGGCGGCGAGGACACCGACAGCGAGTACCACGAGCGCCACCGCTCGTTCTACGCACCGAACCGCTGGCCGGCCGAGCCCGGCCACCTGCGCACGGTGTGGCGCGACTACGACCGCGCCGTCACCCGTGTCGCCGACACCATCCTCCAGGCGATGGCCCTCGCCCTCGACCTGCCGGAGCAGTGGTTCGTCGATCGCTGCGAGCACGCGATCGTGACCACGCGCGCGATCAACTACGAACGCCGCGCCGACACGCCCGATCCGGTCGAGGGTCAGATGCGCATGGGCGCGCACACCGACTACGGCGTGCTGACCGTGCTGCTCGCCGACGACGTGCCCGGGCTGCAGGTGTTCCGCGACGGCGTCTGGCACGACGTCGCGACACCTCGCGGCGCCTTCGTGTGCAACCTCGGCGACATGCTCGCCCGGTGGACCAACGACCGGTGGATCTCGACGCTGCACCGCGTGGTCCCACCGCCGGCGAGCAGCACCGGTCCGGTGCGCCGGCGGTCGATCGCCCGCTTCCTCGACTGCCCACCCGACCTCGTCGTCGAGACCATCCCGTCGTGCATCGACGACGACCACCCGGCGCGCTACGAGCCCGTCGATGCCGGGGAGTGGCTGCGCGCCAAGGTGCTGGGCAGCCGTGCGCTTCAATTGAACGACTCCGACGACACGACCGTCCACGGGGAGCACCGATCGGAAGGGCCTCCACGGGAGGGACCTTCATGAAAGGACCTCCATGAGAAGGGAACCCGTGAGCACCACCACCCGCAGCTCCCTCGCCCGCGAGATCGGCGTGTTCGCCGCCTCGGACCTGGCCTCCTCGGGTGGGGCCGAGCTCGATGCGTTCTTCACCGAGCACGGCTTCGCGATCATGCGCGGGCTCTACACCGAGACCGAGCTCCAGGAGCTCGAGATCGAGCTGGAGCGCCAGCAGCAACGACTCCTCGTGGGCGAGCTCCCGACGAAGTGCGGCACCGTGATCCTCGACGATCCCGACGCCGTGATCGACGGCGAGGTCTTCGCGCACTACGTGTGCCACATCACCGAGGTGTCGGAGATCGCGCGCGCGATCACGCTACCAGCCCGTGGTGGTCGACACCATCGCCCGACTCCTCGGCCACCAGGCCTGGCTGCTCGAGGACGACCGCTTCGGCGTGGTGTACCAGGACGCCCGGCCCGGTGACCGTTCGGGCTACTCGCGCATCGGCTGGCACTCCGACGAGCAGTCGGGCCCCACCCTCGACGTGTGGCCGTCGGTGGCGTTCACCATCCACGTCGACGCCACGTCACCGCGGAACGGGTTCCTCCGCGTCCTCCCCGGATCCCACCTCGGTGGCACCGACGAGATGCCGCTCGGGTTCGAGCACGTGCCCGGCGAGATGGCCGTGTACTGCGAGCGCGGCGACGTGCTGCTGCACCACTCGGGCCTGTGGCACAGCGCGGCCCGCGCGACCGACGACGGCGACGGCGCGATCCGTCGCCACGTGCGCGGCGGTTGGTACGGCGGCGCCCGGCTGGCGCCGAACCACGGCCTCGACGACTTCGTCAAGAACGCAGCCCGTTGACC
The DNA here is from genome assembly GCA_963755855.1 of uncultured Actinomycetes bacterium. Lineage (GTDB taxonomy): Bacteria > Actinomycetota > Acidimicrobiia > IMCC26256 > DASPTH01 > DASUAS01. Next base: position 100,660 of record CAVWLR010000008.1, read on the forward strand.
ATCGCCGTGTGACCGTGCTGTGACGGCACCGCAGTTCCGCCGCCACGACGTCCCGTCGCCCGCGCGAGCGCGGATCGCGGCGATGCTGCGCACGCTGCCGGCGGCGCGGGACCAGACGCTGGCGCAGAAGCGCGCCGGCATCGAGTCGGTCGCCACCCATGGGCTCGATGCCCTCGGCATCGAGCGCGTCGCGCAGGAGCGACCGGTGGCGGCCGAGTGGCTGCTGGTGCCGCAGCGCGAGCACGACATGGTGACCGTCTACCTGCACGGTGGCGGGTTCGTCGTCTGCTCGGTGGCGTCACATCGCGATCGGGCCGGACGCATCGCCCTCGCGGCGGGCGGTGACGGCCTCGTCGTGGAGTACGACCTCGCGCCCGATCACCCGTTCCCGCACGCGATCGACCAGGCCGTCACCATGTGTCGCACGCTCACCGACGCGGGGCGACCGTTCGCACTGGCCGGCGACTCCGCCGGCGGAGGACTGGTGATCTCGACGATGCTCGCCTTGCGCGATGCCGGCGCGACGCTCCCCGTCGCGGCGGTGGCGATCTCACCGTGGGTCGATCTCACCCTCTCGGCCGACTCGCTCACCACCCGGCGTGCCATCGACCCGTTCGCACACCTGGACGACCTCCCCGCGTGCGTCGACGCCTACCTCGCCGGCGCCGACCCGACCGACCCGCTCGCCTCCCCGTTGTTCGGCGACCTGCGGGGACTCCCACCCTTGCTGGTGCAGGTGGGGTCGGACGAGACGCTCTACGACGACGCCGAGCGCCTCGCACGACGCGCCGCCGAGGCCGGGGTGTCGGTCGAGCTCGAGGAGTGGGTCGGCATGTTCCACACGTGGCAGGCCTACGCCGGCGAGCTCGAAGCCGCCGACCAGTCTCTCGCGCACGCAGGACGCTTCCTGCGCGGGGCGATGACCTGACGTCGGCGAACCGTCAGCCGCGGGGGTCGCTGTACTTCGCCAGCATGACCTTCTCGATGGCGGCGATGATCGAGTAGACGACGATGGAGTACACGGTGACGAGCACCGTCGCCGCCCACAGCATGTTGTAGTTCGACAGCGTGTTCGACTGCAGCATGAGGTAGCCGAGCCCCTTGCCCGTCGACAGGTACTCCGCCAGCTGCGCACCGATGATCGCCAGCGGCGCCGCGATGCGCAGCGATGCGAACAGCGCCGGCAGCGCGGTGGGCACCTGCACCTTCCGCAGCGTGGTGACCGAATCGGCGCCGTACGCCTGGCACAGGTCGAGCGCCGCCTTCGGTGCGGAGCGCAGCGCCAACGAGACGTTCACCAACACGGGGAAGAAGGTGACGATGCCGGCGATGATGGTGACCGAGACCAGGCCCCGGCCGAAGATCAGCGTGATCAACGGCGTCATCGCGACCAGCGGCACCGACCGGAGCACGATCGCCGCCGGCATGAACGTCGCTTCCGCCGACCGGGACAGGTTGAAGAAGAGCGCGACGAGCACTGCGACCGAGGCACCCGCGGCAAGACCGAGCCCGGCATCGGTGAGGGTCTGCACCGACGCGGTCCAGAGCTGGTCACGGGCATCGGCGCCCACCGAGCCGTCGGTGACGTAGTTCCACACGTCGCTCGGACCGCGACCGATGAACGGATCCACCCCGAAGATCTTGAGGAACAGCTGCCACACCAGGAGGACGATCGCGACTCCGAGCACCATCGTGAACAGTCGCCACGCCACTGCCTTGGCGACCCCCAACCACTTGTTCTGATCGGGCGCGCCGCCGACGCGCGGGGCCGAGACCTTCTCGGGCTCGAGCGCGAGCAGGGAGTCGGTCGCCGTCATTGCTCCATCCTCGGCGCCCAGGGCGTGACGGCACGGCCGATGTACGCGGTGATCCCGTAGGCGAGGCAGGCGAGCAGACCGGCGACGAGAGCCAGGCCCCAGGTGCGTGTCACCTCGTACGAGGTCTGCGACGCGATCATCGCGATGCCGAGGCCGGACTCCCCACCCGACGTACTCACCGAGGATCGCACCGAGGATCGCCGCCGGGGCGGCGATGCGCAGCGCGGCGAACAGGCTCGGCAGCGCGGCGCGGACGCGCACCTTCGCGAGCTCGGCGACGCGTCCGCCACCGAAGCCACGGACGACGTCGAACATCACCGGATCCGCGCTGCGCAGCCCCACGAGCATGCCGACCAGCGTGGTGAAGAACACGAACAGCGCCGCGAGGATGACCTTCGGCTTGCTGCCGTCGTAGATGATGTAGAGGATCGGACCGAGGGCGACGACGGGGATGCAGTACGACACGATGCCGAGCTGCATCGCCGGCTTCTCGAGCAGCGGAACGACGAGCACGAGCAGCGCGAGCCCGATGGCGAGCAGGTTGCCCCACAGGTAGCCCCACGCCGCTTCGGACAGCGTGACCTTGATGTTGGCCCAGTAGAACGACCACCCGTCGTCGACCATCTGCGAGACGATCTCCGACGGCGGCGGGATGCTTCCCTTCGCCACTCCCGCCTGACCCGCGATCTCCCACACGCCCAGGAGCAGCGCGGTCCCGATGATCCCCTTGAGCCAGCCCGGCATGCGCCGCCGGGTGGTCTCCGACTTCGGCGCGCGCGACGCCGGCGCGGGAACCGCGGTTGCCGTCACGTCAGCTCTCGGCGTCCCGGCCCATGCCGAGCAGGATCTCACTGAACTGGTCGCACAGCTCGTGGAAGTGCGGGTCGCGCAACATGTCCGGCGTCCGCGGGCCGCGGCAGGTCGATCGGCGACCTTGGCCACGATGCGACCCGGACGCGGGCTCATCACCACCACCTCGTCGGACAGGAACACCGCCTCCGACACCGAGTGCGTGACCAGCAACGTGGTGCACGCGCGCTCGGTCCAGATGCGCTGCAGCTCGAGGTTGAGCCGCTGGCGGGTCATCTCGTCGAGCGCGCCGAAGGGCTCGTCGAGCAGGAGCACCTTGGGGTCGACGATCAACGAGCGCGCGATCGCCACCCGTTGGCGCATGCCGCCCGAGAGCTGCGCAGGCCGCGCGTTCTCGAAGCCCTCGAGGCCCACCAGCTTCACGAGGTCGGCGACCGCCGTGGGGCTGCTCGTCTTCGCGCCGAGCTCCAACGGCAGCTTGATGTTGCCGGTGACCGACCGCCACGGGAGCAGCGCCGCCTCCTGGAACGCGATGCCCAGATGGTGGTGCTTGCGCGCCTCGGCCGGGACCTCGCCGTGCACCAGCACCTGCCCGCTGGTGGGTTGCTCCAGGTCGGCGAGGATCCGGAGGATCGTCGACTTCCCGCAGCCTGACGGTCCGAGGAGGGCCACGAAGGAGCCCTCCTCGGACGCGTAGTCGATCTCCTGGAGGGCGACGAGCGGCTGGCGCTTGACCTGGAATTCCTTCCAGAGGGCGCGCAGCAGGATGCCGCTGCCCGGACGGGCCTTCACCGTCGGCTCGTCGGCAGTGATGTCGAGCTCCGTGGTGACCTCCGTGGTCGTCGCCATCGCCGTGCCCCTACGACGGCGTGGTCGGGTTGACCGGGGACGTCTTCAGGTCGGGGTTCTCGTCGTAGACCTCGCCGATCACCGACATGTCGAACAGCTTGTCCTGGGTGATGTCGATGCCGGCGAGCGCCAAGCGTGTCGATGTTCTCGCTTGAGCAGCTCGTCGGCGATCGTGAAGAGGCCGTTGGTCGCGGTGTCCTGCGGTGAGGATCACGCGTGTTCTCGCTCCTTCGACTCGAGCGTCTGCTCCTTCACGGTGAGCTTCTGGTCCTTGCCGTACTTCTTGGCCGCGAGCGTCGCGCCGAGCACCGGGTTCTTGAGGTTGTCGTGCCACCCCATGATCTCGGCCACGAGGAAGGCCTTGAGCTTGTCGCGGTCGCTCTTGAGCGTGTCGCTCTTGACCGCGTACGTCTCGGAGACGAGCGGGTACTTGTAGTCGGCGAGCAGGAAGTAGGTGTTCGGCACGCCCTGCGAGCTTCAGCGTGTTCGGCTCGTTGGTGAAGAACGAGAACCAGCCGTCGACCTGCCCTTCGCGAGCGGCTCCGGGTTGAACTGCACCGGGACCTTCGTCGATCTTCGACGGGTCGATGTCGTTCGCCTTGAGGAACGCCGCCCACACCGCCTCGTTGGTGGCCTGCACGCCGATCTTCTTGCCGATCATGTCCTCGGGGGTCTTGATCGGGGTCTTCTTGAGGCTCATCACCGCGAACGGGTTCTTCTGGTACTGCGCCCCGATGATCTTGAGGTCGGCGCCGTTGTTGATGGCCGACGACGTGATGTCGGGCGCGGAGATGCACACGAACGCCTTGCCCGACTGCACGACCGCGTCCTGCTGCACGGTCGGACCGCCGGAGAGCAGCTCGACGCTGCTGAAGCCCTGCTTCTTGTAGTAGCCCTTCGTGTCGGCGATGTAGGAGCCCGCGAACTCGACGTTCTTGATCCACGAGAGCTGGAACGTCAGGCTCGCCGTAGTCGGGCGTGGCCGCGCCGGCCCCGGCGGCGTTCAGCCCGCTCCAGACCGTCGAGAGCCCACTGCTCGCCACCGCCACCCCCGCGGCGGTGAGCGCGCTCCGCTGCAGGAACTGTCGCCGGTTCACTCCGGACTGACGGTCTTCGTGTGCCTCGCTCACAGTTCCTCCGGTCGGTCGTGCATCAGGCCCCCTTCGGCCCACGCGCCCCTTCAACGATCTGTTGAAGCTACGGGCGACGGATTTCCTCGCCGCGACTCACGCGTGAACACAGCGTTTCGGGACGCCCGACGGTGTCACCGGCGTGGGATCCGTGCGCGACGATGCTCGCCATGCCGACGACTTCGACGCGCGACCTCCGCGCGCTGCCCAAGGGCCACCTGCACGTCCACCTCGAGGGGGCGATGCGCCCGACCACGTTGGCCGAGCTCGCCGGCGTCGCCGGGATCCCCGTCCCCGAGATCCGCGGCTACGGCTCGTTCAGCGCGTTCTCCGAGACCTACGTGGCGTCGTGCCAGGTGCTGCTGACCCCCGACGACTTCGCACGGCTGGTGTTCGAGGTGGTCGAGGACAGCGTGCTCGACGGCGCGGTCTGGGTCGAGCCGTCGTTCTACGCACCGCACCACCGCAACCGCTTCGGCGCCGACGAGGAGATCGTCGACATGGTCCTCGACGCGCTCCAGGCCGCCGGCGAGCAACTGGGCGTCGGCGTCGGCCTCATGCTCGCGGCCGACCGCACCGTCGAGCCGTCGGTGGCGGTCGAGCAGGCCCGGCTCGCCGCGAGCCGCGCCGACCGGGGCGTGGTCGTCCTTCGGCCTCGCCAACGACGAGGCCATCGGCCGCCCGGAGCCCTTCGCCGAGGCGTTCGCGATCGCCAAGGAGGCCGGGCTCCTCGCGACGCCCCACGCGGGCGAGCTGGCGGGACCCGAGTCGGTGTGGGGCGCGCTCGAGACGCTCCAGCCCGACCGCCTGCAGCACGGCGTGCGCTCGATCGAGGACCCCGAGCTGGTGAAGGCGCTCGCCGACTCCGACATCGTGCTCGACGTGTGCCCCACCTCGAACCTGCTGCTGTCGGTCTATCCCGTCGCTCGACGTGCACCCGCTCCCGCAGCTGCTGGAGGCGGGCATCCAGTGCAGCCTCAACGGCGACGACCCGCTGCTGTTCGGACCGGTGCTGCTGCACGAGTACGAGCTCGCCCGCACCGAGATGGGGCTCGACGACGACGCGCTCGCCGTCGGTGGCGCGCGCGTCGATCCGCGGCTCGGGCGCGTCCGACGAGCTCAAGGCGTCGGCGCTGGGCTCGATCGACGGCTGGCTCGTGCCGCCTTCGATCGAGGGCGCCTGAACGACCACGACACGCCGACCGCGACGACCAGCGCGAGCACTGCGACCACCGGCAGCGGCCACGCGTAGCTCCCGGTCTCGACGAGCACGCTGCCGAGGAGGGCGATGCCCAGCGCGCCCGACGCCTCGACCAGCGTCTCGTTCACGCCCGACGCCGAGCCGGCGCGCTCGGGCCGGGCCGACGACATGATGAGCTCGACCCCCGACACCGCGGCGAACCCGATGCCCACCCCGACGATCGCACCGGCCACGACCACGCCGGGCAGGCTCTCGGCCACGATCGACCCACCGGCGACGAGCGCCCCGGCCGCGAGTGCGCCGAGCCCGATGCCGGCCATCACGCCGTACCCCAGCCGGGCGGCCCACCGCGGGCTGAGCAGCGAGAAGATCAGGGTGGTCACCGCGGTCGGCACGAAGTAGAGGCCGGCCGCGAGCGCGTCGTAGCCCTCGGGTCCCTGGATCCACTGGGTGAGCACGAACTGCATGCCGATCACGCCGAAGAACAGCGCCGTGATCACGGCCGCGCCCCAGAGCAGGCGCGGATCGCGCCGCGTCTCGTCCTCGATCAAGCGGCGCCGGCGAGTGCTCCTCTCGTCGCACGAAGCCGACGAACAGACCGATCGCGGCCGCGCCCGAGAGCAGGACCAGCGGCGACGCCCAGCCGCGCTGCGGGCCTTCGATGATCGCGACGATCAACGTGGTGAGCGCTCCCCACCACAGCAGCGTGCTCCACCGGTCGATGGGCGGCGTGGCGGGGTCGTGCGACTTCGGCACCCAGCGCGCCACGAGCACGAGGGCGACGATCACCACGGGCACGTTCACGAGGAACACCGAGCCCCACCAGAAGTGCGCGAGCAGCAGCCCGCCCACCAACGGTCCGACCGCGGTGAAGGTGCCCCCGACCCCCGACCAGATGGAGATGGCCCGCCCGCGCTCCGCCTCCGGGAAGATGTTGCCGAGCACCGAGAGCGTCGACGGCATCGTGCACGCGCCACCGACACCCATGACCCCGCGGGCGATGGTGAGCCACGCGGCAGTCGGCGCGAAGGCCGCCGCGGCGGACGCCGCACCGAAGATGACCAGCCCGATCATGAGCATGCCCTTGCGCCCGCGGCGGTCGCCGATGACTGCGAGCGGGAGCAGCAGACCCGCCAGCACCAGGCCGTACGAGGCACCGATCCACTGCAGGCCGGCCTCGCTCGGTGTGCAGCCCGCGCTGGATGCTCGGGAACGCCACCGCGAGGATCGTGTTGTCGATCACGATGATCGACAGCGCGAGGCACAGCACGCCGAGGGCGCGCCAACGGTGCACGTACCCGCCGGGGAAGGCCTCCATCGCGGTCACGCTAGGCGGACCCTGCGCGGGCCCTGGAGGAGATCCGGCTCGAGGAGATCGGCCTTCAGGAGATCAGGGCCGTGGCGACCAGCTCCCCGGTCGTGCCGTCGATCAGACCGACGTCGGTGACGTGCGGTCCCGGCAGGCAGGCGAGCGACGAGAGCATCACCTGGAACAGCGGCTGGGTGACGACCATCGTGTCGGAGCTGAGCCCGACGCCGACGGCGGCGTCCTGCACCGCGCGTTGCGCGTCGGCGACGCTCGCTGCGGGCAACGGCGAGAGGATGCCGGCGATCGGCAGCTCGATGGCGGCGAGCACCTCGCCGTCGCGCACCACCGCGACACCGCCGCCCGACGCGATCACGGTGTTGGCGGCGACGCGCCATGTCGTCGGCGTCGCGACCGAACACCACGAGGTTGTGCGTGTCGTGCGCGACGGTGGTCGCGACCGCGCCGGTCCAGTCGCCCCAGCCCGCGAGCAGCGCCGCGTGCGGGGTCGGGTCGATGCGACCGTGCCGGTGCACGGTGACCTGCACGAGGTGGCCGGCAGGGACGTCGACCACGCCGTCGTGCACGTCGACCGTCGGTCTCGTCCCAACGGGTCATCACCGCGTCGGCGATCACGCGCATGCGGTGCTCGCCGTCGGGGGCGTCGAGCCGCAGGCGGAAGTCGTCGGCGACCATCGGGGCCAGGTGCATGGTGTCGAGCGGGCGGTCGCTCGGGCCGTCGACGACGCCGTCGAGCATGCGACCGGCGGCGGCGACGAGGCGGCCGCCCACGAACACCTCGTTCACCGCGACGTCCTCGAGCGAGTCGAGCACGATCGACGTCGGCCTGCCGGCCGGCCACGACCGCGCCGAGGTCGACGCGCTGCAGCCGGTACGCGGCGTGGTACGTCGCGCACCGGAACGCGAGCACCGGATCCATGCCGTGCGCGATGAGCCGGCGCAGGAGGTGGTCGAGCCCGCCGTCCTCGAGCAGCGTGAGCGCGAACAGGTCGTCGGTGGCGGCGACCAGGTGCGTCGGCGGGATCGGCAGCGCTGTTCACCTCGGCGACGATGCCGGGGAGGATCGGCGTCGAGCATGCCGCGCAGCTCGACGGTGAGGCCGGCCCGGAGCTTCTCCAGGCAGTCGGGCTCGGTGAAGATCTCGTGGTCCGACGTGATCCCCGCCGCGAGGTAGCCCTGCAGCGACGGCACCGGTGAGGCCGGCGGCGTGGCCCGAGACGAGCTTGCCGCTGGCGAGGCCGGCGGCGACGACCGTCGCCATGCGCTCGTCGGACGACGAGCACGCCGAGCATGTCCATCACCTCGGCCAGGCCGCCGACCTCGGGCCAGCGGAGCATGCGCTCGATGTCGGGGCCGAAGAGATCGGCGCCCGACAGCTCGAGGCCGGGCTGGGGCGGGACGCACGACGGCGCCTGCACGATGAACCGCACCGGCAGACCGCGACTCGCCTCGACCGCGTAGCGCACGCCCTCGACGCCCGCGACGTTGGCGAGCTCGTGCGGATCGGCGAACACCGTCGTCGTCCCACGCGGGCACACCGCCTCGGCGTACGCGCCGGGCGTGAGCATCGACGACTCGAAGTGCACGTGGAGGTCGATGAAGCCCGGCGCGACGTAGCGGCCGGTGCAGTCGAGCGCGTCGAGGGCGTCGGTGCGCGCGCCGGGCTCGTGCACGCTGGCGACGAGCGGGCCGACGAAGCCGACGTCGGCGGGGCGCAGCTCGCCGCAGCCGACGTCGACGAGCGTGCCGCCGGTGAGGAGCAGGTCGAACGGCTCCTCGCCCCTGCGCGGCGGCGACCGCACGGTGGCGGAGCACGGGGTCGACGGGATCGATCGGCATCAGGCTGCTCCTGCAGTGTGGTCGGAGGCGCCGGTGAAGTCGGCGAGGATGCGGCGCAGCTCGACGCCCACGCGGTCGGTGCGCACGTGGACCTCGGCGGTGATGTCGAGCGGGAAGGCGCCGGTCGACGTACCGCTCCTGCAGGAGCAGGTCCTCGTCGAGGATCTTCTGCTCGTAGGCGCCGGCGTCGGCGAGCTGGTCGGCGTCGTCGAGGTCGTCGCGGTGCAGCACGCGTGTAGATGCGGCAGTGCTCGTCGTCCTCCGGCTGCACGAAGAAGTCGAGCACGTTGGTGCCGCCCGCCTCCACGTAGTCGATGCGCAGACTCGCCTGGAACGGCGCCCGGTACTCGTAGCGCAGCGAGCGTTGCTGCAGCAGCGGACGGATGCCCTGCGCGACGCCCGGATCCTCGTGGTTGGGGAACCAGTGCGTGCTCGTGACCACCATGCCGAAGCCGTCGCGCTCGATCGTCATCTCGGGCACCTCGAGCGCCTCGTCGCTCCCGATGGTCGCCGCGTGCACGAACGGGAAGTGCGCCATGTCGAGGAAGTTGTCGAGCATCAGGCCGGCGCCGACCCGAGCCCGGGCCGGCACGAGCTGGTGGTGCAGGAACCCGTCGGCATCGGCGAACGGGAGCTCGAGCCGCTCCCCCACCGGCGCCTCCGGCGCGAGGAAGACCAGACCGCCCAGCTCCTCGAGGCCCGCCGGGGTCGCAGCCCGCGCGCGCGGCGGGATGCGGTCGCTCCCGCCGATCGCGGGGATCGCGGTGCACGCGCCGTCGGCGTCGAAGCACCAGCCGTGGTAGCCGCACTGCAGCGTCTCGCCCACCACGGTGCCGGCCGAGAGCGGCGCGAGGCGGTGCGGGCACCGGTCGGCGAACGCGGCGAGACGGGTGGTGCCGCCGTCGGTCCCTGGTGCAGAGGTCGGGAGGCGCACCAGCGCCCAGGGCTCGCCGAGCAGCCACACCTGCACCGGGTCGCGGCCGATCTCGGTGCTCGCAGCCACCACGTGCCAGCCGCGGCGCAGCGCCGGGTCGGTGTTGGCGAGCATCGGGACGGCTGCGTCACGACGCCATCATCGCAGCGCTGCGAGCTGCATCGGCGAGCTCGGCGTCGAGGACCGCCAGCTCGGCTTCGAACGCCGCCCGGAGCGTCGCCTTGTCCGAGGGGTCGAGCCAGGTCGCGTCGACACCGTTGAGCACCATCGCCTTGGCCACCTCCGGCGGGTAGTCGTTCTGCCCGACGAAGTCGACGTACTCCTTGCCGATGTCGGTGCGGAACATCGTGGGGTCGTCGGAGTTGAGGTGCACGAGCAGCCCGGCCTCGAGCATCCCGTTGATCGGGTGCGTCGTGAGGTCGGGCCAGCCGTAGACCATCGCCGTCGACGTGGGACAGCACGTGAAGTGGATGCCGTCGTCACGGCACCGCTCGACGACGGCGTCGTCGGCGAGGATGTGGTAGCCGTGGTCGATGCGCTCGCAGCCGAGCACGTCGAGACACGTCGTGATGTTGACCGGCGGGCGCGTCCTCCGACGCGTGGCTGGTGAGGTGCAGCCCGGCGTCGGCGGCGAGCGCGAAGCACCTCGGCGAACTGCTCGGGCGGGTCGGGCGCCTCGGCGGCGTCCATGCCGAGGCCGATCACCTCGTCGCGTCCGAGCGCGACGACCTCCTCGGTCATCTGCATCGCCATCGGCCACCGGGTCCTGGCGGTAGACGTCGGCGATCAGGAAGCACCGCACGCCGAAGTCGGCCTCGGCGGCGCGCGTCCCGTCGATCAGGCCGTCGACGATCGTCGCCATCGGCACGCCGCGCGTCGTGTGCAGCGTGGGGTTGAAGAACATCTCGCGGTACTTGAGGTTGCCGAGCTTCACGCCGTCCTCGAGCGACTCGTAGGCGACCCGGGCGAAGTCGTCGCGGTCGATCACGGTGGAGTTCACGAACCGGAAGATCTCGAGGAACTCGTAGATCGTCGCGTAGTCGTAGATGTGATCGACGTCGGACGTCGGCAGCGTGATGTCGTGCTTGCGGGCGAGGTCGGCGACCGTCGCCGGTCGCAGCGTGCCCTCCACGTGGCAGTGCAGCTCGACCTTCGGGAGGCGGCGCAGGTACTCGTCGTACCCGATCGTCGTCGTCACAGCTCGGCCATCCTCGTGCACAGTCGTCTCGTCTCCTCTTCTGCTCGCGCCCGGATCTCGACCGCGTCGACACGGGTCGGTCCCGATTCGTCGAGCACCACCCGGCCGTCGACCACGACGCGCACCGGTCGCACCCCCGGGGTGTACGCAAGCCGTCCGGGCGTCATCGCCTCCGTGCTCCACGTGACCCTGTCGCACGCGGTGCCCGGCACGAGCTGCTGGCCCGCGGCGAGCCACTTCCACGCGTCGCTCGGCCGCGAACTGCAGGTCGCGCGCCCGCGCCAGCGCGAACGCGAGCCGGAACTCCTCGAGCATGTCGGCGCTGATGCCGTCGGTGCCGAGGGCGACCCGCTCGAAGCGCGCCGGACGTGCGTACCCCACTGCGTGGTCGAGGTTCGACCGTGGGTTGTGCACGACGATCCCCGGCAGCGGCCGCTCGAGGTGCACCGCGTGGGCGAGCAGCCACGACTGGTCGGCGTGCACCAGCAGCCGGCTCGCGGCGCCGGCGTCGACCTCGGCTTCGGCGACGTGCAGGTGCACACCCACACCGAGATCCGCCGCGAGGTCGGTCACCGCATCGAGGGTGTCGTCGGACATCGTGAAGCACGCGTGCGCACCCACGAAGCCGTCGCCACCGGCCCGGAGGTACCGCTCGTTCTCGGCCAGCCCGGCCTTGGCCCCGTCGAGGCCGTTGCGGTCGGTGACCTCGTAGGCGCACCGCACCCGCACGCCCACCTCGGCGCACGCGTCGGCGACGACGTCGAGGCTGCCCTCGATGGCCTCGGGAGACGAGTGCAGGTCGATGATCCCGGTGGTGCCCGCCTCGAGCGCCTCGAGCGCCCCGAGGAGGGCCGACCACCGCACCAGTTCGAGGTCGAGCGCCCGATCGAGTCGCCACCACGTGCGCTCGAGGACCTCGACGAACGTCGTCGGCGTGCGGGTCGGCGCCGGGATCCCGCGGGCCAGCGAGCGGTGCAGGTGGTGATGGGCGCACACCAGGCCGGGGGTCTCCGACGTCACCGCGTCAGGTTCGCAAGCGTTCGACAACGTGCGGGCGCGAGCGCGTTGCCATTCTGTGAACTCGCGGCCCAAGCGTCGTGGGCGTGCACCGGTCGGCTGGCGTACGGTGAGGCGACGCCCTTCACTGGGGCCTCACCCGGCTCGCATCCAGGGGGACAGCACGGTGGAGTACAACCCGTTCGCACGCGACATCCAGACCAACCCGTACCCGGCGTACCAGTGGCTGCGGGACGAAGCGCCCGTGTACCAGAACGAGGAGGTCGGGTTCTGGGCGCTGTCGCGCTTCGACGACGTGCTCGGCGCGCACCTCGATCCCGCCACCTTCAAGTCCGGCCACGGCGTGACCATCGAGGGCTACGACAAGGGCAACGACGTCCTCATCAGCCGCGACGAGCCCAGCCACAGCTGGCACCGCAAGTTGGTGTCGCGCCTCTTCACCCCGCGTGCGATCTCCGACCTCGAGCCGAAGGTGCGAGCGATCGCGGCCGGCGTGCTCGACGATGCCCGCGACCGGGGCGAGATCGACATCGTGGCCGAGTTCTCCACCCACCTGCCGATGATGGTGATCGCGGAGATGCTCGGGCTCCCCATGGAGACTCGTGAGCAGCTCCGCCACTACTCCGACGCCATCCTCGACCGGTCCGAGGCCGACGAGCAGGGCAACGTGAGCGACGCGACGCAGAACGCCATGGCCGCGATCATGGTGCTGCTGATGCAGATCGTCGACGAGAAGTCGCGCGACCTCGGCGACGACATCGCCTCGCTGCTCCTCACGTCGACCGTGCGGGACGACGACGGCAACGAGGTGGCACTGACCCACGAGCAGGTCGCGTACCGACTGCTCGAGCTCACGATCGCCGGGCACGAGACCACCGCCAAGCTCATCGCCAACGGCGTCGTCGCCCTCGACTGGTATCCCGACCAGCGCGCCGAGCTCGTCGCCGACCCGTCGCTCATCCCGAACGCGGTCGAGGAGATGCTGCGCTGGGACCCGCCGTCGCACTACCAGGGCCGCTGGGTCGAGGAAGACGTCACGCTGCACGGCGTGACCATCCCTGCCGAACTCGCGGGTCATCCTCATCACCGGTGCGGCCAACCACGACGAGCGCGCGTTCGCCGATCCCGAGTACTTCGACATCCACCGCGACATCGAACGGCACGTCGGGCTCGGCTTCGGCATCCACCTGTGCGTCGGCGCCGCCCTCGCACGCCTCGAGACGCGCATCGCGTTCGAGGAGCTGCTCGTGCGCTACCCCAACTACGAGCTGCGCCAGCCGATGCAGCGCGCGTACTCGAGCAACGTGCGCGGGCTCTCGAACCTCCCGCTCGCGCTCGACCCGGCCGCGTAGGCGTCACCGCGGTGCGCGCCTGGCAGGCGGTCGAGCACGGCGCGCCGCGCGACGTCCTGCAGCTCCAGGAGGTCGACACGCCGGTCCCCGGTGCGGGCGAGGTGCTCGTGCACGCCGACGCGATCACGCTCAACTTCAACGACATCGACGGCATCCACGGCCGGTACGCCACGGTGCCCGTCCCCGCGCCGTACATCCCCGGCATGGAGGCGCTCGGCACCGTCGAGGCGGTCGGCGACGGCGTCGATCGCGGCCCTCGTGGGCACACGGGTGGTCGCGATCCCGAGCGGTGCGTACGGCGGCTATGCCGAGTACTCGGTCGCGCCGGCGTCCATGACCTTCCCGATGCCCGACACGATCCCGGTCCCGGACGCGGCCGCGATCCTGATGCCGTTCCACCTCGCCGCGTTCTCGCTGTACCTCCGCGCCGGGCTGCAGGCGGGTGAGACGGTGCTGATCCACGCCGCCGCCGGCGGGGTCGGCTCGGCGGCGGTGCAGCTCGCGCGCGCGGCCGGTGCCCGGGTGATCGCGTTGGCCGGGTCGGCGGAGAAGGCGCACTTCTGTGCGCAGCTCGGTGCCGACGTCGCGGTCGACACCAGCGCCACCGACTTCGTCGACGCCACGCTGGAAGCGACCGCGGGCCGGGGCGTCGACGTCGCCTTCGACACCATCGGCGGCGACATCACGACCCGCACGTTCCGGTGCATGGCGTTCGGGGGTCGTCACCTGCTGGCCGGCTTCGCGTCGGGCATCGAGGCCGAAGACGAGGGCATGATCCCCCGCCCGATCCTGTTCGGGAACTTCTCGCTCGTCGGCGTGTGCCTCGCCTACGTGGACGACCCACTCGCGGTGAAGGCCGCAGTCGGCTCCAACTTCCTCTCCCGCGCCGATGCGCTCGCGCTCCACCAGCAGGTGCTCGGGCTGGTCGAGTCGGGTGCGGTCAGACCGTTGGTCGGGCTCGACGTGCCGTTCGAGGAGCTGCCCGCCGCGCTCGACGCGATGGAGCAGCGTCGCACCGTCGGCCGCATCGTCGTCCGCGTGCGCTGACGCGGGTCAGTCGAGGCGGCCGCCGCACTCCCGGAAGCTGTCGACGACGAGCTCGGCGAGCTCCGTCCAGTCAGTCGTGTCGTCGACGACGACGCCCACGACGCCCGGACGCCACGGCGGGTGGTGGAACGGGTGCCCGGTGGCGCGGAGCGCCTCGTACTCGTCGGGCGCCGCTTGGAAGGTCACGACGGTGGCCGGGCCCTCGGTGCCGAACGCACTCACGTAGGCCGGCGGCCAGCCGTCGGTGATCTCCACGACGTGCGCGAACGTGACGTCGCCGCGCCGCCAGCTCGTCCCCGTCCACGCGTCGTGCTCCCGCGCGCCGGGCAACGCGGTGCAGATCGCCCGGAGGCGGTCCACGACGGCGTCGGGCGGCTGCGGGTGCGGCGGCGTCACGCGGTCGACGCAGCCACGTTCACGGCGAGGAGGCGGTGATCAGATCCCGAGGATCTGCGCCTTCTTCGCCGCGAACTCCTCGTCGGTGAGGATGCCCTTGGCGTGCAGGTCGCCCAGCTTCTCGAGCTGCGCCATGTCGTCGTCGGCGGCCGGCGGCGCGGCTGCGGGCGGCGCTTCGGCGTACTGCACCTGCTGGGGCTGCTCCTGAGCGGCGTACTTCTCCTGCTGGCGGTGCTGGACGCGACCACCCACCGCACTGGCGGTCCCCGCGATGACGGCGGTGCGGCCGACGGTGCGGACGAGTCCTGGTCCTCTGCGCAACGGCATGCTGGTGTCTCCCTGTTCGTGTGTGTCGACCGACCGTCAGCCTGCGGCTGCGATCTCGGCGAGTGCTTCTTCGGTGATCGGCAGGCGGACCACGAGCTTGCCGCCCGAATTTGCGACGGCGTCGCGGAACGGGATGGCCCACGTGTGCTCGTAGAGCAGGATCGCGGCCGACGAGTTCGGCTCGAGCGCCTCGGCGAGGTCCTCGACGTCTTCCTCGGAGATGAGCGACTCCAGCTCTTCGACCAGCTCGCTGAACGCGTCCTTCGACTCGGACGGGAGCTCCTCGAGCTCGATGCCGACCGCGTTGCCGTCGGCGTCCTTCGCCACGAACACGAGGTCGAGGACACGGATCGTCCCCTGCTCGATCAGCTCGCTGAGCGCGGGGATGATCTCGCCGGTGAATTGGTTGCCGGGGAACTCCACGAAGAGGAGCTCCACGGGGCCGAGTTCGGTCATCTCGTTCGTCCTCGTGGTCGGGGCACGACTCTCACTGCGCGCGAATTCGTAGCATCGCGCACATCTGCGCGCCGCGTGCGGAATTCCTCCGTCGCGGCTACTCGCCGGCGCGCAGCTCGTCGACGTAGCGGTCGGTGCCCGGCAGCGTCGGCGTGAACGGCGCCATCAGCTCCACCCGACCCAGCCCCGTCGCGGCGACGAGATCCCCGACGCCGGCGAAGTCGTCCCACGCGTCGAGCGAGTCGCCCTCGGTGAACCAGAGGATCGTGAGCCGGTCGTCGACGCCCTCGACGTCCTTCACGTACGGCTGCTTGTCCCCGGGCAACGGCATCGGGGCCCACATCATCCCCATCGCGACCGACGAGTCGGGACCGGGCACCCGCTCGCGGCGGACCCACTCGACGAGCTCGTCGCGCGCGCCCGAGTCGTTGGCGTCGATGACCTCGACGACCAGACCGCCGTACGGGTAATTGAGCGAGTGGATGTCGCGCGGGCCGTCGGCGTCCCGGTAGACGGGTCCGAGGTAGCGCTGGAACGACGTGAACGTGTGGTCGCGCTCCATGAACACGCGCCCGTCGGCGAACAGACGGTGGTTCGTACCGACCGCGAACCGGAGGTGGTTCTCGTACTGACCCTCGGTGATCCAGTAGATCGACATGTACTTGCCCGCCTCGATCGGCTGTGCGATCGCGGAGTCCTCCGGGTAGCGCACCTCCTGGTACGGCACCGGCGCGACGTAGCGGCGGCCGGCCCACATCCACGGGAACGCCATCGCCCCCGCGTTGTAGTGGTCGTCCTCGTACCAGCGGTTGTAGGCGCGCTCGTGGCCGACGTGCGGCTCCACCATGGTGATGAGCGCGGCGCCGATGACCGGGGCGTAGGGGCCGGTCTGCGCGAGGTGGTAGTAGGGGTCTTCGGTGAGCTCGGGCGGGAAGTCCATGCCGCTGTGCTACCACCTGAGCGACCAGCAGGACCTCACCGAGCACGAGAGCAGGCGACGACATGGGACGGCTCGACGGACGGGTGGCGATCGTGACCGGCGCAGGAGGCGGGATCGGCCGGGAGCACGCGCTCCTCCTCGGCCGTGAGGGCGCCTCGGTGGTGGTCGACGACCTCGGCTCGCGCACGGGGTCCGATGCCGCCGGAGTCGCCGACGAGATCCGGGCCGCGGGCGGGACCGCCACCTCGATCACGGCGTCGGCGACCTGGGACGGTGCCGCCGCGATCGTGCAGGCGGCGTTGGACGAGTTCGGCGGCGTGGACATCCTCGTGAACAACGCGACCGCCGGCCGCAACGACGACCTCTGGCACTACTCCGAGGCCGAGTGGGACCTCACCCTCGACGTGAACCTCAAGGGGTACTACGCGCTCATGCGGGAGTCGATCCCGCACATGGCCCGCCGCGGCGGCGGCGCGATCGTGAACACCAGCTCGGCTTCCGGGTTCGGTCACCCGTCCCACGGCGCGTACGCCACCGCCAAGGAGGGGCTGATCGGGCTCACGCGCACGGCGGCGATGGAGCTCGGTCGGTTCGGCATCCGGTGCAACGCGATCCGCCCGCTCGCGATCACGCTGCAGGTGCACGAGTACAACGAGCACTCGGCGCCGTGGCGGCCGCTCATGGACGCAACGATGGGGCGACCGAGCGAGCAGCAACCGGCCGACGAGATCTCGCCGGCGAAGATCGCGCCGATGGTGGTCTGGCTGTGCACCGACGCCGCCGCCGGTGTCACCGGGCGGACGTTCCTGGTGTTCGGCGACCGGGTGTCGCTGCTGAGCGAACCGCGGCCGAAGGCAACGATCGAGCAGGCCGGCGGCTGGACGCTCGACGACCTCGACCGCGTGGCGCCCGAGGAGCTCGTGCCGCGGCTCCACCAACCGCTGGGCCCTCGACGACCACCCCGAGCTGCAGGTGTTCCCCGACGCCGAGCGTGATGTCGTGGCCGGATGCCATGGCGCATGTCGTCGCGTGATGTGACCTTCGACCGTCCCGTTGACGAAACGTTGACCTTTGCTGCATCAAGCAAGCATCAAGGACCGGCGCTGAAGTTCCGATCTTCTTGGTGCGCGGGCATTGTGGAGGTGCAACGTGCAGCAACACGAGCGCAGCGAATCCCTCTCGTTGACCATCGGTTCCCCGGCTGAGGCACGGGCGATCGTGTCGACGCTCGCCGTCGACTGGGCGATCGCACCCGACCTGGCACGACGCGCCGAGCTCCTCGTGAGCGAGGTCGTCGCCGATGCCGTCGACCACGGCTCCGACGCCGCGACCCTGCGGATCACCGTCGACGGCGACAAGTTCGAGGTCGAGCTGTTCGACGGTCCGCGCCGCTCCGCCATCGCGATCTCGGGTCGCGAGGACGGCGTCCCCGGCATGCGCCGACGCGTCGTCGCCGATGTGACCGACGACCAGCTACTCGAGCGACCTCGGCGAGAGCCACTACGCGCGGTACGAGATCCGCGCGCCCTGACTCGACCGGCGTCGACCGGCGTCGAGCGGCGTCAACCGGCGTGCGCGGCCTCGTAGCGCTCGCGCCACTGCGCGCGCGTCTTGGTCGAGGTGTCGACGTCGGGCGAGAGCGCGCGCAGCGCGCCGACCGTGCGAGTCCTCACGCGCGATGTGCGGCGAACGGGTCGTAGCCGAAGTGCCGGCACGAGTTCTCCCACGTGATCTGGTGGATGTCGGCGTCGGATGCGCCCGCGTTGTCGAGCTCGGCGAGCACGACCTCGGGGGCGTCGGGCCAGATCGAGTCGGAGTGCGGGTAGTCGCACTCCCAGGCGATGATGTCGATCCCGATGTCGTGGCGCACCTTGAGCGACACGGGGTCGGTCACGTAGCAGGCGAGCGAGTGCTCACGGAAGATGTCGCTCGGCATCTTGTCGCCGAAGTCGTGACCCGAGCCACCGCTGGTTGACGTAGTGGCGGTCGCAGCGGTCGAGGTAGAACGGGATCCAGCCGATGCCGGCTTCCGACCACGCGATCTTGAGGTCGGGGTAGTTGTGCATCGCGCCACCCCAGAGGAGGTCCTGCGCCGCGAGCGCCGACACCTGGGTGGCGAGGATGATCAGGTTGTCGATCGGCGCCTCGGGCGGCGTGGTGATCGCGTTGAAGCCCTGACCGATGTGCAGGCACATCACGACCTGCTCCTCCGACACCGCGCGGAAGAACGGGTCCCAGTAGTCGGTGTTGATGTAGCTCGGGCAGGCCCTGGATGTGCGGCAGCTCGGGCATCGTGATCGCGCGGCAGCCCTTGGCCGCGACGCGGCGCACCTCGTCGGCGACGAGCTGCGGGTCCCAGATCGGCGGGATCGCGAGCGGGATGAACCGGTCGGGGTACGCGGCGCACCACTCGTCGATGTGCCAGTCGTTGTACGCCTGCACCGTGGCGAGCGCGAGGTCCTTGTCGGCGGCTTCCTGGAACATGCCGCCCGCGAAGCCGGCGAAGGTCGGGAAGCACATCGACGCGAGGATGCCGTTGCGGTTCATGTCGCGCACGCGCTCGTGGATGTCGTACGCGCCCGGGCGCATCTCGGCGAAGCCGACGGGGTCGAAGCCCCACTCCTCCTTGGGCCACGTGACCACGGCGTTCAGGCCCATCGACCCGATCTGCTGGCCCTCGAACAGCCACTTCTCGAGGCCGTCGTCGCCCTTGACGACGTGCGGCACGCGGTCGCGGTACTTGGCCGGCACGTGGCGGTCGAACATGTCGGGCGGTTCGACGACGTGGTCGTCGATGCTCACCAGGATCAGGTCTTCGACCTTCATGGCGGGGCCTCCCCAGGAGTGCGGTGAGTCCTCACCGTATACCGGCCTCCGCCTCCGCCCCAGCGGCCCGCCGGGGCTCCTGCTACCTGGGCTTCAGCCCGAGGAAGCGGGCGGCGGTGGCGCAGTCGGCGACCGGTCGGCCTGCGAGACGCGCGGCGTCGACGGCCTGTCCGACCAGCTCCTCGTTGGTCGCCTCGCCGGCCCCGGTGGTCCTCGAGCCCGACGCGGAGATGACCGCCTCGTGCCAGCGCGAGGTGCGGCAGGTCGGTGGCGAAGAGGTCGCCGCCGACGACGGTGACCGACCACGGCAACGGGCAGTCGCCGAGCAGCTCGAGGTAGGCGTCGAGCGCGCGCTCGGTGGGCGCGAGCCCGAACGTGAACCCACCGTCGGCCTCGGCTTCGCGCCCACCGAAGTAGAAGCGCAGCATCGTGCCCGCCGGCAGCCGCCCGGCGCGCCAGTACGCCAGCGCGGCGCGCAGGAACCCCGGTTCGAAGATCGACATGCCCGGGACGAGCCCGTGCGCGTCGCACAGCTTCCACTGGTGCTCGATGTCGGGGCCGCTGTTGACGTACGCGAACGAGGCGCCGAGGTTCACCGAACCCGGGTCGATCACGCCGATGCGCAGACCGCCGTGCTCGGCGAGCGGCGTGATGTGCGAGTAGCGCTCCTCGACCGGACCGATGCCGTTGATCGTCGGGTAGAGCAACGCGTCGGGCCGCGCCGCGAGCACCGGGTCCCATCCCTCGCGGTAGCGGGCCGCGGCCTCGTCGGCGGTGCCGAAGAGGTCGACGTGGTTGTGCACGACCGCGGCGCCGGCGTCGAAGCACGCGAGCGCGCAGCGGGTGATCTCGTCCGGGCGTGCGGGGCGCGTCGGGGTTGGCGCCGTTGATCGCCGCCTCGATGACGACGAGCCGGTCCCGTGGGAGACGTGCTCGCTCACGGGCACGGTCACGGGCACGGTCACGGACGCGCCGACGGTCGCACCACCTGGCCGACGGTGCCGGCGTCGGTCGACTCACCGTCGACGCGGATCGGCGTGCCGTTCACGACGACGTGCTGCATGCCGACGGGCGCGTCGGCGGTGAGCCGCTCGGCGCCGGCCGGGAAGTCGTTGACCCGACGGATCGGTCCGGGAGCAACCGTCGCCGGGTCGAACACCGCGACGTCGGCGAAGGCGCCCGGGCGCAGGTAGCCGCGGTCCTCGAAGCCGAACAGGTCGGCCTGCAGACCGCTGAGCTTGCGGATCGCCTGCTCCATCGGGCACCACGCCCTTGTCGCGGACCCACTTGCCGAGCAGGTCGGTCGCCTGCGGTGCGTCGCAGAGCTGCCCGGCGTGCGCGCCGGCGTCGGAGAGACCGAGGGTGCAGTGCTCGTCGACCAGCAGGTTCGCGACACCGGCTTCGTCGTCGTTGGCGATGATCGTGCGCACCCGCAGTGCGAGCCCCGGCTCGTCGAGCGCGAGGTCGAGCAGGCAGTCGAGCGGCTCGACGTTGCGCTCGGCGGCGATGTCGACCAGCTTGCGGTCGGCGAGCTCGGGGTGCGCCTCGCTCGCCCCGAACGTGTAGGTGTCCCACCGGAGCCCGAAGCCGCCGGCGGCGCCGAGCCGGCTCTTCATCACCGCATCGCCACTCCGGGTCGGCGTAGGCACGCGTGCGCTCGTCGACCGATGCGTTCTGCAGCGCCGAGAACGACTCGTTGACCGCGAGCGGATAGGGCGAGTCGAGGGTGAAGGTGAAGGTGAGCGGTCGCGGGGTGACCTGCGGCCACACCTCGGCGCCGCGCGCCCAGCCGGCGGCGTTGGCGTCGAGGGACAGCGCGGTAGTCGCGTCCGGGCGAGGTGAGCAGCGCGCCCCAGGTGAACGGCACGCCCACCTTCATCTGCAGGTCGAACATCTCACCGGGCGGGCACTGCTCGCCCGGCGCGATCGGACACGACGCCGCGGCCGACCTCGCCCATCGTCTGCCAGCAGCGCCTCGAACTCCTCGCGGTCGGCGAAGCGGCTCGGCACCGGCTTGCCGTCGATGCCCTGGTGCGGCGGGGCGAAGCTGGTGGCGAACCCGGCCGCGCCCGCCTCCATCGCCTCGCGCAGCACGCGCTGCATCTCGGCGATCTCCTCGGCGGTGGCGGTGCGCTCGTAGGCGTCGTCGCCCATCACGAACAGGCGGAGCGCGGTGTGGCCGATGTAGGCGGTGAAGTTGATGCCGACGCCGTGGTTGCCGACCGACGCGAGGTACTCGGGGAAGCTGGCGAAGTCCCACGGGATGCCGGCCGCGAGCGCGGCGACGTCCATGTCCTCCACGTTCTCGAGCGTGCGGGCGATGAGGTCGTGGTGCTCGGCGTCGGGTCGGCGCGATCGAGAAGCCGCAGTTGCCGGCGACGACGGTGGTGACACCGTGGAAGCACGACGGCGTGAGCGACGGGTCCCAGAACACCTGCGCGTCGTAGTGCGTGTGGATGTCGATGAAGCCGGGCGCGACGATGCAGTCGCCGGCGTCGAGGACGCGATCGCCGTCGAGGTTCGGGCCGATCTCGGTGATGCGGCCACCGGCGATCGCCGACGTCGGCCCGCACACCCGGTGCGCCGGTGCCGTCGAACACGGTCCCGCCCTTGATCACGGTCTCGTTCGCCATCGTGGTTCCCCCTGGAAGAGTGTCCGGTCAGCGTACGTCCTCCTCCCGCAGGGGCACCTCCCACGTGCGCTCCCGAGGCGTCGGTTCCGCAGCGGCGTAGGCTCCGCGTCATGCCCTCGAAGATCCAGCTCTCCATCGGCGTGACGTCGTTCGCCGCCGAAGATCCCGGTACCTGGCAGCCGCTGTTCGACGCCGCGACCGTCGCCGACGAAGCGGGCGTCGACCGCCTCGTCGTGTCCGATCACGTGGTGTTCGGCGAGCGGCTCGAGGAGTACGGCACGGCCCGAGATCGGTGGTCAGGCGGGAGGCAAGCAGCCGACCGGTCCCGACGGCCTCTGGCTGGAACCGCTCACCACGCTGTCGGTGATCGCGGGGATGACGTCGCGCATCCGCCTCGGCACCAACATCCTCGTCGCCGCGCTGCGCCGTCCCGCGGTGCTCGCGAAGTCGACGGCCACGCTCGACGTGCTCTCGGGCGGTCGTCTCGACCTCGGCGTCGGCGTCGGCTGGCAGCGCGAGGAGTACGACGCGGCCGGGCTGTCGTTCGACGGTCGGGGTCGGCTGCTCGACCACACGCTCGAGGTGCTCCAGACCCTCTGGCGCGAGCAGCGCGCCGCGTACGACTCGCCCGAGCTCCACTTCGAGGCGACCCACATGATGCCGAAGCCGCTGCAGCCCGGTGGCGTGCCCATCTGGATCAGCGGGACCATCAACGCGCGCGTCGTCCGCCGGCTGGCCACGTTCGGGTCGGGGTGGATCCCGTGGGGTGACGCGGCCGCCGACCCCGTCGCCGGGATCGCGGCCATGAAGGAGCGGCTGGCCGAGGCGGGCCGCGACCCCGCCGACCTGCAGGTCACCGGCACCCTCCCGCAGGTGAAGGCCGACGACGGCTCGCTCGACCTCGACCGCACCATGGAACAGGTGCCGGCGTTCGCCGATGCCGGCCTCACCGACCTCCGCCTGCACCGCAAGCTCCCGGCCGACCGCGCGGCCGCGCTCGACGAGCTGTCGGGGATCGTCGCCGCGTTCCGCGCCGCCGCCGGTCGCACCGACTGACCACTCGAACGAGGTTGCGTCGCACGGACGTGTCCTGCACGTCGCGGCGACGCAACCTGGGGGCTCGTCGCCTCAGGCGCGGGCGGTCACGCCCTCGGCCGCGAGCATCTTCGCCTTCGTCGAGACCCCGCCCTCGGCGCTGAAGCCGCCGATGCGGCCGCCGGCGGCGAGCACCCGGTGGCACGGCACGATGATCGGGTACGGGTTGTTGCCCAGCGCCTGACCGACGGCACGGGCCGCGCCCGGAGACCCCACGGCCGCCGCGACCTCGCCGTACGACATGGTCTCCCCCGCCGGGATGGTGCGCACCATCGTGAGCACCTTCTGATGGAAGGGAGGCAACGCACCGAAGTCGAGGAGCACCTCGACCAGGTCGTCGGCCTCACCGCGCAGCGACGCCTGCATGCACTCGATGGCATCGTCGACCACCGACGGCGGCGTGCCCTCGGTGGCGCCGTCGAACCGATCGTGCAGCCGTCGTCGAAGGTCGGCGTCGTTCTGCTCGGGCAGCTGCACACCCGCGATGGCGTCGCCGTCCCACGCGATGCCGCACCGCCCGATCGGCGTGTCGAAGATCGCGTACTCGTTCACGCGACGCAGAACTCGTTGCCCTCGACGTCGCGCAGCGTCGTCCACACCGCGCCGTGCTCGTCGTAGTCGTCGACCCTCGTCGCGCCCAGTCCGAGCAGTCGTTCGACCTCGGCGGCTCGGTCCTCGGTGTGGAGGTCGAAGTGGGCGCGGTTCTTCACCTGCTTGTGCTCGGGCACCTTGATGAAGAACCACCCGATCTGCGACTGCGTCCTCGCGGCCGATCGAGACGAAGAACTCGCTGGCGCCGTCGTCGATCGGCCGGCCGAGCGCGGCCGACCAGAACGACCGCGACCTGCTCGGGATCCTCGCAGTCGACGGTGACGTTGCGCAGGGTGATCGTCATGCGCTCACAGTACGGACGCCGATCAGGCGGGCAGCCCGTGCGGGTGGAGGTGGTCCTCGGCCATGGCCTTGAGCGCGACCCGGTCGAGCTTGCCGGTGGGGTTCACCGGCATCTCGTCGAGGAACACCACCTCCTCCGGCGCCTTGTAGCCGATGCGCTCGCCGGGCGAACTCGACGAGCTCCTGGCTGGTCGGGCCGCTCGACGGCCGTCCTGGACGGTGACGTACGCGCGGACGTTCTCGCCGTGCACCTCGTCGTGGATCCCGACGACGCCGACGAGCGTCGACCGCGGGATGCTCGGCCAGCGCCTCCTCGACCTCGCCGGGGCTGATGTTGGAGCCGTCGTGCACGATGATCTGCTTCTTGCGGCCGAAGAACCAGAGGTAGCCGTCGTCGTCGGCGCGTGCGAGGTCGCCGGAGTCGAGCCAGCCGTCGTGCAGGATCTCGGCCGTCGCCTCGGGGTTCTCCCAGTAGCCGATGGTCTGGCTGCGGGTGCGGATCCAGACCCGGCCGACGGTGCCGTCGCCGCACTCGCACCGGTCGTCGTCGCGCACGCAGATGGCGAAGCCGCCGACCGGTCGTCCGATCGAGCCCTGCTTGATCGGGCCCGCGCGGCGGGTTGAGCGTGGCGAGTCCGACCTCGGTCATGCCGTAGCCCTCGTCGACGAGCAGGCCGCTGAGCGCCTGGAACTCGTGCTCGAGCTCGAGCGAGACCTTGTCGGCACCGGCGCGGCACAGCCGCAACGACGCGAAGTCGTCGGCGGTGACGTCGTGGTCGCGCACGAGCGCGGTGAGCGCGGCCGGGATCATGGCCAGGATCGTGGGCCGGTGCGCGCGGAGCAGCGGAAGGATCTCGCCGGCGTCGAACGTGCGCGCCACCACCACGTGACGCGCCGACCGACCACGACGCCAGCGCCCAGAGGAACGAGCCGACGTGCGACATCGACGACCCCGGGAGGAACGTGTCGGCGTCGGTGAGCTCGAAGCCGTCGACCGCGCTCGCCACCATCCAACCGAGCGAGTCGAGGCTGTGGGTGACGCCCTTCGCCGGACCGGTGCTGCCGGACGTGAAGAAGATGGCGGCCGGGGCGTCGGTCGGCGTGGGGCGCGAGCGCGACGGGTCCGGGATCCTCGGCGGCCAGAGCTGCTCGAGCGTGGGGCCGTCGCCGAGCGATCCTTCGAGCGCCGACCTGCAGCAGTCCACCGGCGAGCGCGCTGGCGGCGAGGTCGTCGGCCCGCTCCGCGTGCGCCACGATCGCGCGGGCGCCGCTGACCTGAGCGCGTGGTCGATCTCCGCGTGCTGCGTAGCGGTAGTTGAGGGGCGTGCGTCACCAGCCCGGCGCGGAAGCACGCGAGGTAGTGCACGAGCAGGAGGATGCGGTTGGGCAGCAGCGACGCGATCCGGTCGCCCGGCTCGAGCCCGAGCGCCACGTAGTTGCGCGCCAGACGGTCGCTCGCCGTCCTCGAGCTCGCGCCACGTCATCTGGTCGGTCGCGCTCACGACCGCGACCGCGTCGGGTTCGCGTGTCGAGCCCGACGCGCAGCAGGTCGCGCAGATCCACGGGCGCGTTGAGCACGGGTCCTTCGAGCGGCATGCGGCCCTCCTGTGTCAGCTCCGGCCGGTCGAGAGATCGTCGCAGCAACGGCGCACGGTTGAGTGGCAATGGCCTGTTCGCGCCGCGCTGTCGTACGGTGCCGACCCATGGGGACTGACTTCAACGGAAGCCGGGTGCTCGTGACCGGCGCGTCGTCGGGCATCGGCATGGGACTGGCAGAGGAATTCGCCCGACGGGGCGCGGTGCTCGCGATCAGCGGGCGCGACCGTGAGCGTCTCGGCCGCCACCGCCGAGGCGTGTCGCGCACACGGCGCAACCGTGCACGAACTGGTCGCCGATCTCGGCGATCCGGCCGCGGTCGACCAGCCTCGCGCAGGACACGCTCGCCGCGCTGGGCGGCGTCGACGTCCTGGTGAACAACGCCGGCATCCCGAAGCGGCGCCACACGCGCGAGCTCGACGCGGCGACGGTCGACACCGTGATGCAGGTGAACTTCCTCGGCCCGATCCGCCTCACGCTCGCCCTGCTGCCGCAGATGCTCGAGCGCGGCAGCGGTCAGCTCGTGAACGTGTCGTCGGTGGCGGCGACGCTGTCGTCACCCGGCGAGGCCGCGTACGACGCGTCGAAGTCGGCGCTGTCGGTGTTCTCCGAGGCGATGGCGATGGACCTCTGGGGCGACGACGTCAAGGTGCTCGTCGTGTACCCGGGGGTCGTCGACACGCCGCTGTTCACGCAGCCCGACAACGACCCGTTCACCGCGCCGGTCGAGTTCATCACCGTCGGGCGAGCTGGTGGAGGAGACCTTCGCCGCGCTCGACCGCGGCGCGCTCGAGGTGTACATCCCCGCGTACTTCAAGGACTACGTCACCGGGAAGGCCAACGACGTCGAGGGGTTCGTCGCCGGCACCGCCGAGTACATGCGCCAGCAGGCGGCAGACGCCTGCAGTGAGCGCACGCGCACCCGCTCGACCCGATCACCGGCGACGAGATCACCGCCGCGGTCGCGCTCATCGCCGCCGACGACCGCTACGAGGCCGACTTCGTCTTCGCCCACCTGCGCCTGCGCGAACCCGACAAGGCCGTCGTGCTCGCGCACGAACCCGGCACGCGCCGTCGACCGCGAGGTCGAGGCGCTGCTGGTGCCGCCCGGCCGGCTCGAGGCGATCGAGGTCGTGGTCTCCGTCACCGCGGGCGAGGTGCGTTCGTGGACGCGCAACGAGGGGATGCGCCCCGCACTGCTCTTCGGCGAGTCGTTGGGCGCGATCCTCGGCGTGAAGGCCGATCCCGACGTGGCAGGCGGCGATGAAGCTCCGCGGCATCGACGACTTCGACAAGGTGCAGATCGATCCGTGGCCGGCGGGCTCGTTCGACTCGCCGCACGAGGACGGCCGCCGCATCAGCCGCTGCATCTCGTACTACCGCGACGAGGCGAGCGACAACGGGTACGCCCAGCCGATCGAGGGCGTCGTCGTGTTCTTCGACATGGGCGCGGGCAAGGTGCTCGAGGTCGTCGACCACGGCGTCGTGCCGATGCCCGAGGAGCGGCGGCCACTACCTGCCCGCCGCGGTCGGACCGATGCGCGACGACCTGAAGCCGCTCGAGATCGTCCAGCCCGACGGCCCGAGCTTCGAGGTCGACGGGCACCACGTGCGCTGGTCGCGCTGGTCGTTCCGCGTCGGCTTCGATCCGTACGAGGGGCTGGTGCTCCACACGGTCGCGTACCACGACGGCGACCGCGTCCGCCCGGTGCTGCACCGGGCGTCGATCACCGAGATGGTCGTGCCCTACGGCGACCCCGGGCCGATGCACGGGTGGAAGAACGCGTTCGACGCCGGCGAGTGGGGCCTCGGCCGCATGGCCAACTCGCTGAAGCTCGGCTGCGACTGCCTCGGCGTCATCCACTACTTCGACGCCGTGCTCGCCACCGAGCAGGGCGCGCCCGTACACGGTCGAGCACGCCATCTGCATGCACGAAGAGGACTACGGCATCCTCTGGAAGCACCACGACATGCAGGGCGGCACCGACGAGACCCGCCGGTCGCGCCGCCTGGTGGTGAGCTTCATCGCCACCGTCGGCAACTACGAGTACGGCTTCTACTGGTACTTCTACCTCGACGGCAACATCCAATTGGAGGTGAAGCTCACGGGCATCGTGTCGCCCATGGCGATCACCCCCGGCGAGCAGCCCGAGTTCGCCAACGTGATCGCGCCCGGGCATCGCCGCGCCGCACCACCAGCACCTCTTCTCCGCCCGCCTCGACCTCGACGTCGACGGTCCCGACAACTCCGTGTACGAGGTGGAGGCCGAAGTCGGTGCCCGCCGGGCCGGACAACCCGTGGGGCAACGCGTTCCGGCCGCGCGTGACGCCGCTCACCCACGAGCTCGCCGCGCAGCGCGACACCAACTCGGCCACGAGCCGCTCGTGGCGCGTCGTCAACGAGTCGAGCCGCAACGGCCTCGGCCAGCCGGTGGGCTACAAGCTCGTGCCCACCATCTCGACGCCGACGATGCTCGCGTCGCCGGAGTCGAGCGTCGGGCAGGCGGGCCGGGTTCGCGCAGCCACAACCTGTGGGTCACGCCGTACGCGCCCGACGAGCGCCGTGCCGCAGGCGAGTTCCCCAACCAGCACGCGGGCGGCGACGGTCTGCCCGCGTGGACCGCCGCCGACCGCCCGCTCGACCGACACCGACGTCGTGCTCTGGTACACGTTCGGCGTCACGCACTTCGTGCGTCCGGAGGACTGGCCGGTCATGCCGGTGGAGTACACCGGCTTCACCCTGATGCCGGTGGGCTTCTTCGACCGCAACCCCGCGCTCGACGTGGCCCCGACGTCGGGCGACGGCAGCTGCCACGCCTGAGCCCGATCGAGCACTCCCGGACGGTCAGGCCTCCTGACTCCACAGCTTCGGCGAGGCCTCCTTGAAGCGGGAGTCCTGGAGGTCCGACATCTGCTGCGAGGAGTTGAACGGGTCGCCGTCGTCGGACGTCCCGCCCTTGGCGCCGAAGGTGCACGGATCTGCCGGTGCCGGCAGGTCCATGCCCGGGTCGAAGCCGAGGTCGCCCTGGTGCTCGGCCGCGAACGTGGCGCCGAGGTTGGCCGCGTGCCGGTCGCGCCCGGTGAGCCACCACCGGCCGTCCGCGCCGCCGAGCGGTGCCCTTGGCGGGCGCGCCGAGGAAGCGCCACTCGAGCAGCCGGAGCACCGACGTGTGGTCGTAGACGGTGTGGTCGGCGTACCCGGCGCGCGCGAACGGCGACGCGACGATCGCGGGCACGCGGAAGCCGAGCTGCTCGAACCCGCCGTCGGTCTTTCCACCGCGCGCCCGGCGCGAGCGGCGGCTTCACGTGGTCGAAGAACCCACCCCACTCGTCGTAGAGCACGACGAAGGCACCGGTGTTCCACTGCGGTGACTGCGCGAACGCCTGGAAGATCGACGCGCAGCCATCGTTGTCCGGCGCGGATGTCACCGACCGGATGGTCGTCGGTCCGCTGCGCGAACTGGAACCCGGGATCGACCATCACCACGTTGGCGAGCTTCCCCTGCGACGCGTCGTCGAAGTAGTGCTCGAGCGAGTGGGTGATGTCGTAGAGCCGTTCACCCCACAGGGTCGCGATCGGGAGGTCGGTGTAGTAGTAGGCGGCCGGCACCTTGGCGTCGAGCAGGTTGTCCCAGATGGTCCGGGTGCCGAACATGCCGGGCTTCAGTGGGCCCGGATCGTGCTTCTGGCGGGCCGACTGCGCTGCGTGCAGGTACTGGCGGTTGGGGAAGGTCGGGCCGAGCAGCGACGAGAACCAGCGGTCGGCGGTGGTGAAGCGTCGCACGAGCTGCTCGGTGAAGAGCATGTCGGCGGCGTCGTAGTACCCGAGCGAGAACGGTCCGTTGCCACTGCCCTTGGCGAGGAAGCCGTCCTTCATCTGCACCCGCCCCGCGTTCCACCCGTGGCCCGGGATGTTCTCGCCGCACCCCTGGTACGGGAACCGTTCGCCCGCGGTGCCCGGGAGCCAGTGGGTGGCGACCGGTTGTCCCTGCGCGTCGGTGTACGTCTGCTTCTGGCTGCCGTCGATCGCGAAGTCGCCGCCGTATCGGCGCCGTCCTGCGTCGAGGTACGCGGCATCGGTGCCGGCCCACCCGAGCAGGTGGTCGAACGAGCGGTTCTCCATCATCACGACGACGACGGTGTCGAACGGTGCCTCCGACGCGGTGGCGTCGAGCACGCTCGTGGGCGCGACGCGTGGTGTGACACCGGCGCGCGCCCGCGTCGGCGCGGGCATGCGCCCGGCGAACGCGCGCGACCGACCCAGTGCGGTCGCGCCCGCGATCAGACCCGCGCCCAGGAGGAACTCACGGCGCCCGAGCGGTCGTAGCACCGGGCGCGGACGTTCGACTCCACCTCCTGCCATCCGGTCCACGATAGGCAGCGCAGGGACCTGTGGCGCGTCGGTCTACGGTTCCCGGCGTGGACGACACGACGGAAGCAGCGGATGCGGTGGAGCGGGGCGAAGCCGAGGCCCGCGACGTCGCCGAGCTGCTCCAGGTGCTCGACCTCGAGGAGCTCGACCGCGACATCTTCCGCGGGCTGAACCCGGGCGGCGACGTCGCGCCGTCCCCGGCTGTTCGGCGGCCAGGTCGCGGCGCAGGCGGCACGTGCGGCGAGCCTCACGGTGGCCGACGACCGGAGCATCCACTCGCTCCACGGCTACTTCCTGCGCGCCGGACGGGCCGACCGTCCGACCATCCTCCACGTCGACCGCGATCGCGACGGTCGCTCGTTCTCGGCCCGCCACGTCGCCGCGCGGCAGGACGGCAAGGTGATCATGAGCCTGCTGGTGTCGTTCCACGTCGACGAAGCCGGGCCCCGAGTACCAGTCGGTCGGGCTCCCGGCTGGCGTGCCGATGCCGGAGGACGTCGACGCCGCCCGCAGGCTGGTTCCCCCACCAGTCGGTGCTCGACCTCCGCGTCACCGGCATGGGGCGCCCGCACGGCGCGTGGGGTGGGCCACCGCACCAGTTCTGGGCCCGTGCCCGCGGCCCGCTGCCCGACGACCGGCTGCTGCACGCCTGCGTGCTCACCTACCTCTCCGACGTCGGCACCGGGCTCGAGAAGGTGGGGATGGAGGAACCCGTGGTGGGGTCCGAGCCTCGACCACGCGGTGTGGTTCCACCACCCGGCGCGGCTCGACGACTGGGTGCTCGTCGACCTCGTGCCCGGCGCCGCCGCCGGCGCGCGCGGGTTCTACACCGGCACCGTGCACGACCGCACGGGTCGGCTCGTCGCCACCATCGCCCAGGAGCACGTCTGCGCCCGGGCGAGTTCCGGTAGCGGGCGCTCACAGCGTCCGGAACGCGCCGCCGTCGCAGAGGATCTGGGCGCCGTTGACGTAGCTCGACGCGTCGCTGGCGAGGAACACGCACACCCCGGCCATGTCCTGCGGCTGGCCGATCCGGCGCATGGGGTTGCTCTGGTTGACCATGTCGATGGTGCCCTCGCCCCACGCCTTGGTGATGTCGGTCTCGAACGGTCCGGGCAGCACCGTGTTCGCACGCACCTTGGGGTTGTAGGCGCCGGCGAGCCCGAGCGTGAGCGCGTTGAGCCCGGCCTTCGCCATCGCGTAGGGGAGGTCGTGCTCGTCGGGGCGCCACGACCCCGCGGTCGACACGTTGATGATCGACCCGCCGTCGCCCGCGAACATGCGAGTCGCGATCAGGGTGGCGAGTCGGAACGGGCCCTTGGCGTTGACCGCGTGGGTCTTGTCGTACAGCTCCTCGGTGACCGAAGCCAGGTCGGGATAGAGCGGCGACAGCCCTGCGTTGTTGATCAGCACGTCGCAGTGCCCGAACGCTCGTACACGTCCTCGACCAGTTGGCCGCACTGCTCCCAGTGGCTCACGTTGACCGCCATCGGGACCGCCCGGTTCCCCGTGGTCTCGGTGATCTCCGCCGCCGTGCTCTCGCAGTTCTCGAGCTTGCGGCTCGCCACCACGACCTCGGCGCCCGCGGCCGCCGAGCGCGAACGACACCGCGCGGCCGATCCCGCGGCTCCCGCCGGTCACGACGGCGACCTTCCCGGTCAGGTCGAACAGTTCGGCGGGAGACGGCACGGCAACCTCGTTTCGGCTAGACAACAGCACGAATTCTGCGAGCGCCGGACGACGGTATCCCGCCGCGTCCCAGCCACACCAAGGCGTCACACCGAGACGTCACACCGACACGACACATCGAGGAGCACGAGCATGGGCGAAGCACGCGCCGAGATCACGATCGACCGATCCGCCGACGACGTGTGGGCGAAGATCGGCAACTTCGGTGATCTCCTGTGGATGCCGGGGATCGAGAGCGTGCGAGCTCGACGGCGACGACCGCATCCTCGGCATGTTCGGCATGCGCATCGTCGAGCGCCAGTTCGCGCGCGACGACGAGGGGCGCACGCTCACGTACGGGATCGTCGACGGCGACATGAAGCCGGAGGTGCACCGCGCCACGATCACCGTGATGCCGGCGGGCAGCGGCTCGTTCGTCACGTGGGACGTCGAGACCGACGACGCCATGGTCGAGGTGATGCAGGGCGCCTACACCGGTGCGCTGGCGGCACTCAAGGAGCAGCTCGAGGCCGAAGCCCCGGCGTAGCCCTACGAGGCGAGCAACCTCGACTCCACCAGCGCGAACGAGTCGAGGTCGCGCAACGCCGCCGCGGCGCGCGTGGCCATGGCGAGGAACATCGCGTCGGCGCTCGTCGAGCGCTCGGCGGTGGCGTAGGCCGCACCGATCATGGTGATCATCGGCGCCTGGAGGACACCGAGCCGGCATTCCTCCTCGCACTGCTCGGCACTGACGTCGGCGACTCCGAGCAACCGCAGCGCGTCGACGTACTCCGCGACGAGGTCGTCCTGGTGCGCACGCCGGTCGTCGACGTGCAGGCTCGTGGCGAGGAAGTAGCCGAGATCACGTCCGGGCGGCGCCACCGTGAGCGTCTGCCAGTCGACCGCGAACACGCCGTCGGCGGCGTCACGCGCGTCGGGGAACATCAGGTTGTCGAGCCGGTAGTCGCCGTGCACGAGCGTGACGACACCCGTCGTGATGCCGACCCAGCGACCGGTCAGTGCGGCAGACGTGCGCAGGGTCGTCGGCGTCGTCACCGAGCTCGTCGGCGTAGCGCTCGCAGAACACCTCCGCGGCGCTCTGCGTGATCCCACCGAGGAACTCACCCCGGTCGCCGGTCATCGTGCCGAGGAAGTCGCCGTGGTCGAACAGGCTCCGGTCGTTCCACAGCGGCGCGTGCAGCCCGGCCAGGTTGCGCACCGCGTCGCCGCGCCTGCTCGATGGTGCAGCCGTCGGCCTGCACGCCGGGGCGGGCGGGCGCGAGGTCGTCGAGGAGGAGCACGAAGTTGCAGTTGTCGTCGCTGATCTCCGCGTGCCAGCAGCGCGGCGTGCGGATCTGCACCTGGTCGCGGAGCACGCGTGTAGAAGCCGACCTCGCTGCGGTACCCCTGGCTCGACCCGCTCGCGCTGCGCACGGTCACCCGCGGCGGTCTTGGCGACGAGCGTGGGCGGCAGCCGATCCGCCCCGGGCTCGGCGTCGAGGTGCAGGCGGTAGTTGGCGCCGGTCTGGCCGGTGCCGATCTTCTCGATGTCGACCGCGCGCACCGCGACGTCAGGGTGTGTCGGCGCGCAGCACCGACGTGAGCCAGTCGGCCGTGATGTCGGGGCCGTCGATCACCCGGTCAGACCTGCTTCACCAGCGGGATCTTGTAGAGCTCCGACCAGTTCGTGCTCACGGTCGCGGCCTTGGCCTCGTCGGACATCGGCAGCTTGTCGAACGCGTCGACCGCGTGCGGGTACTTCGAGTCGCCGTGCGGGTAGTCGGTCGACGTGACCAGCTTGTCGTAACCGAAGGTGTCGATGAAGTGCGTCACCGTGTCCTCGTCGGACTCTCACCGAGATCCAGCAGTTCCGCCGGAAGTAGTCGGACGGCTTCATCGTGAGCTCGGGCGCCTCGTACCAACCCGTCCACTCGTAGTGCTCGTCGAGGCGGTACATGAACCACGGCGCCCACGAGCAGTTGCCCTCGAGCAGCGCCACCCGCAGGTCGGGGAAGCGCTGGAGGATGCCACCGCCGGTGAAGCACGCGGTGACGAACTGGATGCCGAGCGGCTGGCTGAAGCTGTGCCACAGCATCATCTCGGGGAGCACCTCGAGGCTGAAGTCGGGCGTGAGGTACGTCTGCCCGCCGCCGTGGAACGCGATCGGCACGTCGAGGCGCTCGACCTCCGCCCAGAGCGGGTCGTACGCGGGGTGGTGCCACGGCCGGCGGTTGACGGTCGCGGGCGCGAGGAAGATCGCCTTGAAGCCGAGCTCCTCGACGCAGCGGCGCGCTTCGACCACCGCACCGTCGACGTCGTGGGGCGCGACCATGCCCGCGCCGAACATGCGCGTCGGGCGCGACGTCGCAGAAGTCCTTCATCCAGTTGTTGTACGCACGCGCGATCGCGGTGGCGTACTCCGGCTCGAGCCCGTCGGGCCCGACCTGCTCGACGCTGTCGAGCCCGAGCACGAACAGGCCGCGTGACGGGTAGAGCACCGCCATGTCGAGGCCTTCGGCGTCCATCGCCGCGACCTGCGACGCGGCGTCCCACCCCGCGGCCTCGGAGGCGGCGTAGACGTCGTCGTGCTCCTCGCGCCAGCCGGTCTTGCGGCCCTCGACGCGCTGCGGTCGCACCGCTCCCGAGACGCAGCATCACGTGGTTCTTCACCTTCACGCGCATGTCGCGCTGGATCTCGCTGAGTCCGCGCGGCGCGGCGTGCGCGTACTCGGGCTCGATGTAGCGCTCCCAGAGGTCCGGCGGCTCCATCACGTGGAGGTCGCTGTCGCAGATCACGTGGTCACGAAGGCTCATCGCGGCAACCTAACGCTTGCCCCGGCGCTCTTGCCAGGTCGCGCGCCACGGGGTACGGTGCGCCCGCCGGGCTCCCGTGGGGAGCCCAACGTCTCGGGGGGAATCCGGATGCAGGTCGGCGTCATCGGTCTGGGCAACATCGGCGGACACGTCGCCGCGAACCTCGCCACCGACGGCCACGACGTCGTCGTGTTCGACGTCGATGCCGCACGCGCGGCGTCGATCGAAGGCGCGCGTGCAGTGGCGTCGGTGGCCGACGTCGGCGCGGCGAGCGAGGTCACGGTGCTGTCGCTCCCGACGCCGGCCGTCGTGCGGGCGGTCGCCGACGAGTGGGTCGACGCACCGCGGCCGCCGGCGTCGGTGCTCGTCGACCTGTCGACGAACAGCCCGGAGGTCGTCCGCGAGCTCGGCACGCGCCTGACGTCGACCGGTCACCACCTGGTCGAGGCGCCGCTCACCGGCGGCGCGATCGGCGCGCAGAACCGCATGCTGTCGTTCATGGTCGGCGGTGACGACGAGGCCGTCGCCCGCGTGCAGCCGGTGCTGGAGCCGTTGGGCCGCTCCTTCGTCCACCTCGGAGCCCTCGGGCTCGGCAACACGATGAAGCTGGTGAACAGCCTGATCGCGTTCACCACCACGTGGGTGAGCCTCGAGGGCCTGTCGATCGCGGCGAAGTCGGGGATCCCGGTGCAGGAGGCCGTGCAGGTGCTGCGCACCAACGGCGTCGCCAACTTCTACCTCGACCGCATGGTCGAGAACATCGACACCCGCAACGCGCCCGACGCAGTTCGCGCTCGGACTCGCGGCGAAGGACGCCGGCCTCATCGTCGAGACCGGCCGGGCGCTCGGCGTGCCGACGCCCGCGGGCGCGGCCGTGCTCCAGGTGCTGGTGGGTGCGATCGCCGGCGGGCTCGGCGACCACGACTGGGGCGACCTCGTCGCCGCCGCCGAACGCCAGGGCGACGTCGAGCTCCACTGGAACACCTGACCCACGACCGAGGTTGCGTCACTGACGCGTATAGGCGGTCGAGTGACGCAACCTCGGTGTCAGTCGTCGGTGAGGAGGACGTCGGCGGCGGCGCGGAGGGCGCTGACCGCGGTGGGGACGCCGGCGTAGACGGCGACCTGCATGATCGCCTCGACCAGCTCCTCGCGCGTGAGGCCGACGTTGAGCGCGCCGGCGAGGTGCGCGCGCAGCTCCTCGTGGTGGCCGAGCGCGGCGAGCATCGTGCACGTGATGAGCGAGCGGTCGCGCGTCGGCGAGACCGGGACGGGTCCAGATCATCCCGAACGCGGTCTGCTGCACGTAGTCGAAGAACTCGGGCGCGAGCTTCGCCGCCGGGAACTGCGCCGGTCGGGGCGTTGAGCGTGGCGGGCCAGAGCTGGCCCTGCACCGCTCTTTCCGGCCGCGCGGAGGTCGTCGTCGGTGGGCATGGTGGTGCTCCCTGTTCAGTCGGTGACGCCGAGGAGGTTGACGGTGCAGACGCTGCCGCCGCCCACGAGGTGCGCGAGCGCGACGCGCGCGCCCTCGACCTGACGGCCGGTGGCGTCGCCCCGCAGCTGCTGCACGCACTCGTGCACGATGGCGAGGCCGGTCGGGCCCGCCGGGGTGGCCGCGGGCGAGCAGCCCGCCGTCGGTGTTGAACGGGATGCGTCCACCGGGTCCGGTCTGGCCCTCGGCGACGAGCTTGTCGCCGCCACCGGGCTCGGCGAACCCGAGCAGCTCGTAGTACTCGAGCTCCTCGTTCACGAACGCGTCGTGGATGAACGCGACGTCGACGTCGTCGGGGCCGAGCGACGCCGCCTCGTAGCACTCGAGCGCGGTGTCACGCGTCATCGTCGACGGCCCGACGACCGGGCCGACGAACGTGTGACCACGCGCGTACGACTCCGACTGCAGCGCCGACGCCAGCGGCTGCACGATCTTGCGACCCGGCTGCCGCTCGCGCACGAGGTCCTCACGGGCGAGGATCACGCACGCGGCGCCGTCGTCGGCCGGGACAGCACATCATCGACGTGAGCGGCCGCGCCACCATCCGCGACGCGAGCACCTCTTCGGGCGTGACGACGTGGTCGGACTGCCGGTGCGCCATCGGCGACACCGCGCCGTAGTTCCAGCTCTTCGCCGCGATCTTGGCGTAGGTGTCGACCGTGGTGCCGCGCTCGTGCATGCGCCGCTGCGCCCACAGCGCGAAGTACGACGCAGGCAGGATCGGCGCGTCGATCACGTCGCGTCCACCGCCACGGCTGGCGCCGCTGCCGCCCATCTCGGTCATCTTGTCGAAGCACAGCGCCATGGCGACGTCGGCGCGGCCCGACGCCACCGCCCACGCCGCCTCGCGGAACGCGACCAGCCCGGTGGCCGACGCGTTCTCGATGTGCGTGACCGGCAGCCCGGTGAGGCCGAGCTCCTTCATCGCCTTCACGCCGATCATCGATCCCGGCGTGATGTAGCCCACCATCGCCTCGTCGATGTCGGCCAGCGTCATGCCCTGCGTCGTGCAGCGCGAGCAGCCCGGCGTCGCGGGCGATGTGCATGAGCGGGACGTCACGCAGGTTCGCGAACCGCACCATGCCGATGCCCGGCGACCGCGACACCCTCGAACTTCAGCCCGCGCCT
Organism: uncultured Actinomycetes bacterium; assembly: GCA_963755855.1. Lineage (GTDB taxonomy): Bacteria > Actinomycetota > Acidimicrobiia > IMCC26256 > DASPTH01 > DASUAS01. Next base: position 137,818 of record CAVWLR010000008.1, read on the forward strand.
CATCGGGCCACTCCACTCGCGGCGCCGGTCACCGGACGGAACCGGTAGATCACGACGTCGTCGCCGTCGCGGTTCGGTGTTCAGGGTCTCGAGGTCGAGCTCGAGCTCCATCCCGATCTCGAAGTCGTCGGGACCGCCCAGCAGGATCGCCTGGATGCGCGGGCCCTCCGGGAGGTCGACCTGGCCGACGCCGTAGCCCGGGCACGTCGGTGTCCTTCTTCCCGAACAGCGGGATCTCGCAGTACGTCCAGGTCCAGAGCGTCCCGCGCGTCGAGAGGTCGACGTCGTCGGTGCCCTCGTGCAGGCACTTCGCGCACACCATCCGCCGCGGGAAGAACACCTCGCCGCAGTTCGGGCACTTGCTCCCGAGCAGCACCGGCGGCGCGTCGGGATCGTCGGGGATGCGGAAGTACCCCTCTTCGATCGGCACTCGGGCCATGCGCTTCGACTCCTCTCGGACGTGGTGGGACGTGGTTCAGATCGAGCGCTCGCGCCCGACCCAGTACGGGTCGCGCAGCGTGCGCTTGTAGAGCTTGCCGTTGGGATCGCGCGGCATCGCGTCGGTGAACTCGATGCGGCGCGGCAACTTGTAGCGGGCGAGCATCGTCTCGCAGTGCGCGAGCAGTTCGTCGGCGATCGCGGCCGACGCCTCGACACCCACCGCCGGTTCGACCACCGCGATCACCTCCTCGCCCCAGTCGTCGTGAGGGATGCCGAACACCGCGACGTCGCCGACCGCGGGATGCGACAGCAGCGCGGCCTCCACCTCGGCCGGATAGATGTTGACGCCACCCGACACGACCATGTCGATCTTGCGGTCGCGCAGGTAGAGGTAGCCCTCGTCGTCGAGCTCACCCATGTCGCCGACGGTGAAGTAGTCGCCGTGCCGGTTCGCCGCCGTCTTCTCGGGATCGCCCTTGTAGCGCGAACTCGCCCATCAGCTTCAGGTAGACCGTGCCGACGGTGCCGGCGGGCACCTCGTTGCCGTCGTCGTCGAGCACCTTCACGTCGGCGCCCACCCACGGGCGACCCGACGGTGCCCGGGTGCGTGAGCCACTCCTCCGGCCGCGCCAGCGTGCCGCCACCCTCCGACGCGCCGTAGAACTCGTAGATCACCGGGCCGAGCCACGCGAACAGGCGCTGCTTGAGCTCGACCGGGCACGGCGCCGCCGCGTGGATCACCTGGCGCAGCGACGACACGTCGTACTGCGCGCGCACGTCGTCGGGCAGGGCCATCAACCGGTGCAGCTGCGTCGGCACCATCGCCACGTCGGTGACGCCGTGCTCGTCGATCAGCTGCAGCGCGCGCTCGGCGTCCCACTTCTCCATCAGCACGACGGTGTGCTCGAGGTGCAGCGAGAAGTACCCGAAGTTCAGCGGCGAGAGGTGGTACATCGGCGACGTGACCAGGTGGACGGCGTCGCCACCGGGCTCGATGTCGTAGCGGGTGAGGTTGGCGCTGTACGCGGCCACCCACGATCTCGGGATCGAACTTCGGCAGGTCGCGTTGCACCGCCTTCGGTCGTCCCGTCGTCCCCGACGTGTACTGCATGAACTGGCCCGCGACGCGGTCGTCGGGGGTGGTGTCGGGCTGGCCGGCGAGCACGTCGTCGAGGCGATGTGAAGCCGGGGATGGCACCACCGATCGCGATGCGCGCGCCGGCGGGCACGCCTCCCTCCTCGGCCGCGGCGGTGGCGACCGCGGCGAGGTCGGCATCGGCGAACAGCGCCGCAGCACCGGAGTCACCGAGGATGTAGGCGAGCTCGGCCGCGGTCAGGTGGGTGTTGAGCGGCACGTACTGCCACCCGCCCTGGAACACCGCGAGCAGCACCTGGAACAGCTCGGCCGAGTTGCGCGTCAGCGTGGCCACCGGGTCGAAGGGCTGCACGCCGCGGGCCCGCAGCGCGTGCACGAGCCGGTTCGCGCCCGAGAGCAGCTCACCTGCGGTCCACGCGCGCCCGGCGGCGTCGACGAGCGCGACGCGGTCGGGTTCCTCCCGGGCCGCGGCCCAGAACCCCCTCGGCACCTGCTCCCCCACTCGTCTCCCCCCACCGATGCGTGCGTGAGTCTCGCGCCTGCCGCGGCACGCGCCCCACCCCGGCGAAGACATGGACGCGGTCGGACGCGCGTCGGGCGCGCCGTCGGGGTGGTGCAGCTCGTCGTGCGACCCGTGTCGTGCAGCACGACGACCTTCATGGCGCGTGCAACGGGGGTGTTGACGACGCAGACGCGGAACATGGCGACGACGAACTCCGCGCCGCCCGTTCGCACACGGCCGCGTCGCGATCTGACCAACTGCCGCAGCGCCGTTACGCTGCGACGAGTCGGGGACCCGGGGGGCGTCAATGCGCAGAGCTCAACCATCGCGTCGCGTCGCGACGAGCGCGTGTGCGGTCGCGCTCGTGATGACCACGGTCTTCGTCGCGCTCGACAGTGCCACCCCCGCGCGTGCGGCGTCGACCGCGACACAGGGCGTCACGAAGGACACGATCAAGGTCGGCATCGCGATCATCGACTACGCGTCGATCAAGGACTTCCTCGACTACAACCACGGCGATCAACGCGCCATCGCGCAGAGCTACGTCGACGACATCAACGCGCACGGCGGCATCAACGGTCGCAAGATCGTCCCCGTGTTCAAGGAGTATCCGCCCATCCCCGGGAGGCAGCCCGACCCGTTGTCGCTGTGCACCTCGTGGGCCGAGGACGACAAGGTCTTCGCGGTGCTCGGCGTGTTCATCGACTTCACCGGCCAGGGCATCCTCTGCCTCACCCGTGAGCACGACGTCATCCACATCGGGCACGAGCTCGACCAGCCGTGGATCGACGAGTCACCGCCCGGGATCCTGCTGACGCCCGACACGACCAAGGAGGGCGCCGCCGGCGTGCTGGTCGACCTCCTGGCCGACAACGGCCGCCTCAAGGGCAAGACGGTGGCGGTGATGGCGAGCAAGAACGGTGAGTCGCGCGCCACGAAGATCGTCGTGCCCGCCCTCAAGCAGCACAAGGTGAAGCTGGGCTCCACCGCGATCCTCAGCCTCACCGGGCCCGAGACCGAGGCCGTGCGCTCCCAGCTCGACGCCTTCATCGAGAAGTGGAAGACGCAGAAGGTCGACACGGTCTTCCTCTCCGGGCTCGACGTCTCGTCGAAGAGCTACGTGAGCCAGATCAAGTCGGCGCTCCCCGACGCCCTGCTCGTGACCGACGCCGAGTCGACGTTGGAGCAGGCGCGCGACGAGGTCGCGGCGGGCAGCGACCCGAACCCCTACGCCGGGATGATCAGCACCACCGGCCTCACCTTCTCGGAACGGTGGGCGAAGAAGAGCCCGCTCCTCCAGAAGTGCGTCGACGTCTACGAGAAGTCGAGTGGCAAGAAGGTGCCCGGTCCCGAGGACGAGGCCGTCGATTCCGACGGCAAGAAGGTCCAGACCGACGTGGCGGTCATGGACTTCTGCGGCGAGCTCTCCATGTTCCGCACCATCGCCGAGAAGGTCGGGCCCGACCTGACGGTGAAGAACTGGCAGAAGACGGTCGACGCCTTCGGGCCGATCGACCTCGTCTCGACGCCGTACGCATCGCTGTGCGCAGGCAAGTACTCGGCCAACGACGCGTTCCGGCTCGTCGCCTTCGACCCGAGCGCGGGGAGCTCCGGGGACTGGAAGCGACTCACGCCGGTGAAGGACGCGAACGTCGGCGCGTGCGCGAAGGCAGGCGCCTCGGGAAGTTGAGGGGCCACCCGAAGAGGGCTGAGATCCGGCCGCGAGGCCATGACGACACAACTCGACGACAGCGTCGTACGCTGCCGCCGTTCACGAACCGGGGGAATCCATGCGAAACCGAAGAAGCGCAGGGCGCACGACGTTCACCGTGTGCGTCGTCACACTGTTGCTCGCGGCGCTGACGCTCGGCGCCGCTTCACGCTCCACGCCGCGCGCCACGCCGCGTCAGAGCAGCGGCAGCCAGCAGGGCGTCACCAAGGACGAGATCAAGATCGGCATCCCGCTGGTCGACTTCTCCTCCATCAAGGACTTCGTCGACTACGACTTCGGTGACACCGAGGCGATCAGCAAGGTGTTCGTCGACGACATCAACAAGAACGGCGGCATCAACGGTCGCAAGATCGTCCCCGTCTACAAGAAGTACCCGCCGATCCCGGGTGGGAAGCCCGACCCGCTGTCGCTGTGCACGGCGTTCGCCGAGGACGACAAGGTGTTCGCGGTGGTCGGTGTGTTCATCGACTTCACCGGCCAGGCGCAGGAGTGCGTGGCCAAGGACCACAAGCTCGTCCACATCGGCCACGAGATCGACCAGCCGTTCATCGACGCCGTCCCTGGCGGGCTCATGCTCACGCCCGACCGCACCAAGGAGCTGGTGGCGAGCTCACTCGTCAACCTGCTCGCGAGCACGGGCAAGCTCAAGGGCAAGACCGTCGCCGTGGTGGGCGACAAGGACAACCAGAGCCGGGTGGACGATGTCATCGTCCCGGCCCTGAAGAAGGCCAAGGTCAAGACCGGCTCGACCGCGATCCTCAACATCACCGGCACCGACACCACCCAGGCCCAGGCCCAGATCGACAGCTTCATCGAGAAGTGGAAGAGCGAAGGCGTGAACACGGTGTTCCTCGCCGGGAACAACGTCTCGGCCAAGCAGTTCGCGGAGTCCATGAAGAATGGTCTGCCGAAGGCCCAGCTCATCACCGATACCGACACCGCACTCGATCAGGCCAAGGGCGAGCAGGACTCGGGCGTGAATCCCAACCCGTACGAAGGCATCATCACCGGAACCGGCATCACGCCGTCGCAGCGCTGGGCGAAGCCGAACGCAACGCTGAAGAGCTGCATCGACGTGTACGAGAAGGCGACCGGTACCACGGTTCCGGGGCCCGACAATCGGAAGACCACCAGCGCCGGGAAGTCGCTCAACACCGATCAGGCTCTCACGGACGCGTGCGGCGACCTGACGATGTTCAAGACGATCGCGGAGAAGGTCGGTCCGAACCTGACGACGAAGAACTGGCAGAAGACGGTCGACTCGTTCGGCACCATCAACCTGCCGTCCGACCAGTACGCGTCGCTCTGTACAGGAAAGTACGCCGCCGAGGACGACTTCCAGCTCGTGGCCTACGACTCGAGCATCGGGAAGTCGGGTGACTGGAAGTCGTTGACCCCGATCAAGGACGTGCCCTCCAAGGTGTGTCCCGCGGCGACGGCCGCCAGCTAGCGCACGCCAGCACCACGACGACGACGCCGGCGACGCGCCGGGTTCCGCCCGGGCGCGTCGTCACGTCAGGTGCAGCGGTCGAGTACTGACGAGGGATGATCCCGCAGGCACCGCGGACGGCGTCGAGCGGCTCGTCGACGAGCCCGAGGTGGTCGAAGCGCGGAGAAGTCCTGCGAGCACACCTGGCCCGCCGCGAACGCCTCGCCGAGCTCCGCCGCCGCACCCGGACGGGCGAGCGCGGCGCGCTTCGGCGTGATGTCGTCGATGACGAACCTGCCGGTCTCGAACAGCGAGAGCGACGCCACGAGCCCCGAGAAGTGGTGGTCGAACCCGGTGGCACTGGTGAGCATCGCCTGGAGCGCGAGCTCGCTGGGCGGGTCGGCGTCGTAGCCGGCGAGGACGTGGCTGAAGTCGTGCGAGACCAGCGACGCCCGCCGCCCTCCTCGCCGGGAACGGCAGCTGCCAGCGGTCGTAGAAGTCGAAGAACGCGGCCGACCGTCCCGGCGCGCACGCCGACAGACCGCGCAGGCGGGCGGCGAGCGCGGCGTCGGCCACCGGCGCCTGCGGGTCGAGCTGGGGCTCTTCGTGGAACCGCAGCCAGTCGGCCATCACTGCGTCCTGCTGGCGCCGGAGCGCGTCACGGGCGACGAGCAGGAAGGGCTCGTCGACGCCGAGCGCGTCGGCGTACTCCTCCGCCCGGTCGGCCTGGGCGTCGGCGTGCGGGTCGTCGTCGTGGCGGCAGTACTCCACCACGACGACCAGGTCGACCACCGCCGGGCGTCGAGCGCATCGGTGGCGGCCGCCACCTCGGCGGGCGAGAGGGGTTCGAGTGTCCGGGCGTCGGCGTCCACGCCGAGGTAGCCGTCGAGCAGGCCCTGGACGACGCCGATCTGCTCGTCGGTCGGGCCCGCACCCACGGTGGCGGCGCCGAGCAGTCCCCGCGCGATCGACAGTCCGTCCGTCACGGGCGAGATGGTAGATGGGCGCGCGGCTTGACCGTGCACGAATCACAGTGGTGTCATTCGACCTGATGCACCTCGCCGCGACCCAGGCCCTCGTCCGCACGATCCTCGAACACCCGGAGGATCTCGCGTGGAGGATGCAGGACATCGGGCTCCTCGGCCTCCGGCTCGACGACCGGCGCCAGCACCGCCTCCACGTGTGGGACTCCTCCGACGTGACGGGCGCGCCACTCGTGCACGACCACCCCTACGACTTCGTCTCCACCGTCGTGGTCGGCGAGATGACGAACACGCGCTACCTCGAGGACGCCGACGGCACGGAGCACTGGCGCGTGCGGTACTCCACCGCCGACGAGGCCGCTCGACGCACCGACTCGGTCCGGTTGCACGGCACACCGACGACCTTCGGGGCGGGCGACGAGTACGCGCAGCAGGCGCACGACCTCCACGCCAGCGCGCAGGTGCCGGGGACGGTGACGCTCATCCGCATGGACTTCCGCCCGGTCACCGAGCTGACGGTGTGCAGCGCCGGCGACGCCCCGTGGGACTCGAGCGCTGCGCGCGCCGCGACCATCGCCGAGATCCGCCACATCACCGCCCTGGCGCTGGCGCAGTTCCCCTAGCTGCCGGCGTTGCTGCGCTGGATGGCGCGGTCGTCGGTGCCGAGGTACGACGCGACGACGAGCGGGTCGTCGCGCACCGTCGTCGGGCAGTGCCCTCGGCGATGACCGCGCCCGGCCTCCATGCAGTAGACGCGGTCGCTGATCGACAGGATCAGCGGGAGGTCGTGCTCGACGACGATGAGCGTGGCGTCGAGCTCCTGCTGCACCCGCTTGATCAGCGGTCCGAACGCCTCCGCCTCGCGCTGGGCGACGCCGGCGGTCGGCTCGTCGAGGCAGATCACGCGCGGCGCGACCGCGAGGACCGACGCCAGCTCGACGATGCGCCGGGTGCCGGTGGAGAGCTCGGCGATGAAGCGGTCGGCGTAGCGGCCGAGACCGAGGAAGTCGATGAGCTCGGCCGCCTCGGCGCGCTTCGCCGCTCGGCCCGGATCGACGGCGGGCAGCCAGAGCAGCGAGCCCCAGAACGACGTGGCGCTCGCGCGCTTCGAGCGCGAGCTGCACGGTCTCGCGCACGGTGAGCTCGGGGAACAGCGTCGCGGCCTGGAACGTGCGGCCGAGGCCGCGTGCGGGCGCGCTGGTGCGCGCGGCGAGCTTGCTGACGTCGCGTGCCGAGCAGCTCACGCGTGCCCTTCGCTCGGCACGTAGCCGCCGATGGCGTTGAGCAGCGTCGACTTCCCGGCGCCGTTGTGCCGATGAGGCCGATGACCTCGCCGGGCATCGGCGCGGAAGTCGACGGCGTCGACCGCGACGATGGCCGCCGAAGCGCACCGTGAGCCCGGTCGTGACGAGCACGCTGCCGTCGGCGTTCGTGCGCCAGCGGGTCCGAGCGGCCGCGACGCGCGTGAGCGACGTCGGGCGGCGCCGGTCGACGGTCTTCGTCGTGTCGACCGGGCAGCCGCTTCTCGAGCCAGCGCAGCAGCGAGTCGCGCGACGCAGTACCCGATCTGCGTGAAGCCGCCCGGGATGTAGAGCAGGATGATCAGCAGCCCGATGCTCGACGTGAACAGCGGCACCAGTCTGGTTGTCGGGCCAGAACGACGGGCAGGCCGATCGACCCACAGCGCGCCGATCACCGCGCCGGCGAGGCTGCCGAGCCCGCCGATCACCGCGATCGCGACGAGGCGCAGCGAGTCCTCGACGCGGAAGAACCGCTCCGGCGAACCCGATCGTGACGACCAGCCCGCCGAGGAGCGCGCCGCCGAGGCCGGCGATGAACCCGCCGACCGCGAACGCGATGAGCTTGGCCCGCGCCGGCGACACCGTCAGCGCCGACGCCGCCGGCTCGTTCTCGCGCACGCCGATGATCGTGCGGCCGATGCCGGTGCGCCGGAGGTGCCCGACGAGCACCAGCACGACCACGAGCACGACGAGGCATGAAGTAGTAGTAGGCGCGGTTCAGGTGCGTGAGGTCGATCGGGCCGAGGTTGCCGCGCGGGAGCTGCGACGGTCGTCGCGCTCGCCGACCGGTGAAGATCGGCCGGGAGAAGATGTACGCCTGCGCCGCGATCGCGAACGCGAGCGTGCTGATCGCCGAGCAGCAGACCCCTGCACCCGCAGCGCGCCCGATCCCGACGGCGACCGCGACCAGGCACGCGAACGCTCGCGCCGAGCAGCAGCGCCCAGGACGAACGAGCACCTTCGGCAGGCTGCCCCGTGGAGGATGCGGTGTCGATGCCAGCCGATGTTGAACGGCACGCCCGCGGACGAACGCGGCGGCGCTGAGCGCGCCGAGGCCCGCGAACGCCATCTGCCCGAGCGACAGCTGACCGCCCCAGCCGGTGAGCACCGTCACCGAGACCGCGCAGAGCGCGAAGGCGAGGATCGATCGCGTAGGTCTGGTGGCGGACCGACTCGTCGCACGAGCAGCGGCAGGACGATCGCGACCAGCAGCGCGAGCGCCGGCGAGGAGCTGCGGCATCCGCCGGACCCACCAGATCTCGCGCAGCCGCTCGGGGACCGGCGGCGACGCGCGGCGCGAACGAGAAGCTCTCGCCGCCGGCGTCGTCGCTGCGGCTCATCCGCGCGACGAGGCACGAGCACGACGATGAAGAGCACGAACTGCACGAGCCCGGTCTCGTTCGGGAAGTTGAAGACGAGCACCTGGTAGAGGATCGCCGATGCCGATCGCGCCGGCCACCGCGCGCGGGAACGACGTCATGCCGCCGATCAGCGCGGCCGACGAGCCCGAGCAGCAGCGTGTCGGGGCCGATCGACACGAGGTCGGACGAGCCCTGCGTCGGTGGCGTAGCAGGATCATCGACGATCGCCGAGAGGAAGCCGGCGATCGCTCCAGACCGCGGTCGACACCATCTTCGGGCTGATGCCGGTCAGGCGGGCGAGGTCGGAGTTCGACGACGCACGCCCGCACCGAGTCGCCGAACGCGGTGTGGCCGAGCAGCCACCACAGCCCGACCGTGATCACGGGCACGACGATGAGGACGAGCAGCTGCTGCGGCACCTCGATGCCGATGACGGCTTCCAACTGCCACTCGACCGGTGATCGGGCTCGGGTACGCGGTCTGCAGCGACCCGGTGCGGTAGTCGGGCAGCGTGAGCGTGATCGCCTCGCACAGCTCGGCGACGCCGATCGTCGCGACCAGCACGATCACGCGCGGCGCCTTGAACAGCCGCCGGATCACCGCGAGCTCGACGACCGTGCCGGCGAGCGTGCCGACGGACCAGCGCAGCGATCAGCGACGGCCAGTACGGCCAGCGCGTGCTTGCCGGCCATCACCGCGAGCAGCGCGGCGGCGGGGACGCCGAGGTCGCCGACCGCGAAGTTGATGACCCGGCGTCGAGCGGTACACGAGCACGATGCCCATCGCGATCAGCGCGATGATCAGCCCGCCGACGACGCCGATGAAGACGAGGTTCCAGGTGACGACGGTCGCGAGCGTCATCAGCCGCCCTCGGTGCCGAAGAACACGGCGCGGGCGAGGTCGTCGCGCTCGAGCAGGTCCGTCGGCGGAGCCCTCGAAGCGCACCTCGCCCTTCTCCAGGAAGATCGCCCGGTCGGCGATCGCGAGCGCGACGTTGAGCGACTGCTCGACGATGATCATCGTCTGGCCGCGCGCCTTGAGCTCGCTCGACCAGCTCGAGCATGCGCTGCACGACGAGCGGCGCGAGCCCGAGCGAGAGCTCGTCGATCATGAGCACCTCGGGCTCGTGGATCAGCACCCGGCCGAGCGCGAGCATCTGCTGCTGACCGCCCGAGAGGCTCGACGCGATCTGCTTGCGGTTGCTCGGCGAGCTCGGGGAAGAGCTCGAAGACGTTGCGCGATGCGCTGCTGCGACGTGCGTCCGGCTCGTCGGCGTTCAGCCGGGCGCTCACCGCGAGGTTCTGGTCGACGGTGAGGCTGCCGAACACGCCGTGGCCGCCCGGGAGCTGCACGATGCCGAGACTTCGCCCGTTGCTCGGGCGACACGTAGGTGATGTTGCGGCCGTTGAGGCGCACCACGCCGCGTTCGGGCACCTCGAGCCCGCTGATGACGCGCAGGATCGTCGACTTGCCCGCGCCGTTGGTGCCGAGCAGCGCGACGCGTCTCGCCCTTCTGCGACCTCGAAGTTCACGTCGAAGAGCACCTGCACCGGTGCCGTAGGAGAAGTCGATGTTCGCGACCTGGAGCGACCGGCGTCGCGGTCTCCGCGCTCGTTGCGCTTCTCGGTGCTCGTCCTGCTCCTCGAGCAGCTCCTCGACCACGAGCGAGAGGTCGTTGCGGATGAAGCGCGCGCCGTTCATGAGCAGCAGGCCGCCGATGATGCTGCGTCGGCACGCCGAGGACGATGACCGTGCCGCGGATGCCGATCGCGTCGGTGAAGAAGCCCGAGACCAGGCCGCCCAGGAAGCCGCCGATGAAGAAGATGTACATCGTCGCCATGCGCGGTGCCCATGCCGCGCAGCCGGTACGGCACGACGGCCTGCAGCACCGGGCCGATCATCGCGAACGCCGAGGTCGGTGAGCACCGCCTGCGGGACGCCGAGGATCCAGAACCAGCGTGGTGCTGTGCACGCGAGTACTGCAGCGGCGTGAAGCAGCGCCGACGGCAGGATCAGCGCGCCGACCATCGCCAGCGCCTTGCGCCGGGTTCACCCGGTACATCGCGGTCGAAGTACCGCCCGACGAACGGCAGGATCGGCAGCGCCGCGATGCCCGAGAGGCTGAGGATGAGGCCCCGCGTCGAGCACGTCGTGCACGTGCAGGTTGTCGTTGAGGTAGAGCGACGCGAGCGCGGCCTGGCTGAACAGCCCGAAGCCCGAGCGCGCAGAACGCCGACGAGCACCGTGCGGATCGTGCGCGATCTTCTTGATGCGGGCGAACGCCGCTTCCATCGAGATCGGCGCCGGCTTCTCGTCCTCGATCACCTCGCCGAGGACGTCGTCCTTCTCGAACTGGCCGCGCGGCGGCTCCTTCATGCAGAACGCGACGATCGCGACGATCGACGACCGGGATGCCGAGCAGGTACCACGCCCAGCGCCAGCCCTCGGTGCCGCCGGCCCACGTGGCGATGGCGGCGGCGAGCACCGGGCTGCACGAGCCCGATGCCGTGCGCCGCCCATGTTCATCACCGCCGACATCCGGGCGCGGATGCCGATCGGGTAGTTGTCGGCGATCAGCGACTGGTGGACCGGGATGCTGTTCGCCTTGGCGATGCCGGTCGCGAAGCGGGTCCAGAACAGCATGAACGCGTTGACCGCGAAGCCCGGACATGAACACGAAGACACGCGAAGGCGAGGCTGGCGCAGCCGACGATCGGCACCCGCTTGCACCCGGTCGGCGAGCCAGCCCATCGGCACCGCGCCGAGCACGAAGAACGCGGACGACGCGGTGGCGATGAAGACGATCGTGCCCGCTGCTGATGTGGAACGTGCTGGCGGATCTCCGGCGCCGAGCACCTGGATCGCCGCGCCCTCGAGCTCGTCGAACGAGAGCAGCAGCAGCGAGCACGATGAACATGAGCTTGCCGCCGACCTGCGAACGCCTCCTTGAAGGAGACCGGCTCGGAGTTGACGCCCGGGAGCAGGTCGTCCGGGAAGATGACCTGCTCGCGACGAGCGCGCCTGCGCGTCCTCGCGCGCGGCTTCCTCGTCGAGCACGGTCGCGGCGAGCGACGCCGCGCTGCCCCCGCTCTGTCTTGGTGTCCGTCAACCCGATCCCCCGACCCGCGACACGGTGCTCGGCGGCGGAGCGTACCGGCTTCGCGCGAAACGAGAACAGTTCCCGAAACTACTGTCCGTGAGGTGAGTCCTCTCGCGCTCGACGACGCGGTGCAGCAGTTCGACGCGCGCGGATGGGTCGTGCTCGACGTCGCTTCCGCGTTCCACACGCGCGTTGCTCACCTCGTGGGCCGACGAGGTCGCGGCGCTGCCGGAGTCGCAGCGGCGTGCTGCAACACCGCGAGCAGACCGACACCGGCCCGCAGCTGTGTCGCAGCGAGCACTTCGTCGAGGTCGCACGCGAGGACTGCGCGACCTGCTCACGAGTGGCCCGATGCTCGATGCCGCGAGCGCGCTGCTCGGCGAACCGGCGGTGCTCTACAAGGAGAAGATCAACCACAAGCTCCCCGGCGGTGCCGGGCTACTCGCGCGCACCAGGACGCGCCGGCGTACCCGATGATCGCGAACCACGTGTCGGCGATGGTCGCGATCGACGACGCCGACGCCGACAACGGCGGCCTCGAGGTGGTCTCGGGCTGCTTCGACCGGGTGCTGCCGCTCGACGACCGCGGCTGCGTCGACCGGTCGGTCGAGTCGACCCTCGACTGGGAACCGGTCTCGGTCCCTGCCGGCGCCACCCTCTGGTTCCACAGCCGCACGCCGCACCGCAGCGGACCCAACCGGTCGGCGCGCCCGCGCCGTGCGCTCTACCCCACCTACAACGCGGCCCGTGAGGGCGACCGGCGCGCCGAGTACTACGCCACCAAGGCCGCAGCGCTTCGCGGCCGCGACCGCGCCGGCCGACCGCGCGCAGGTGTCGCTCATCGGCGACTTCGAGGGGCGGCCGGCATGAAGGTCGTGTTCACCGTGCTCGACGCGCTCCCGGCGCGTCACGTCGGCGACGCGCACACGCCCGTGCTCACCGCGCTCGGCGCGCGCCGCCGGCGCCGAAGCCGGGCCGGGCGCGCGCGGTCATGACCTCGGCGACGTACCCGAACCACGCGACCTTCGCGACCGGTACCGGTCCGCGGGAGCACGGGATCGGCACCAACTTCGTGCCGCACACCGGTGGGTTCACACCGGCGTGGGAGCTCGGTCCCGCGGTGCCGACGCTGTTCGACGCGTGCCGCGCCGCGGGGCGCTCGAGCGCGGCAGTGGTCGGCGACCAGTGCCTCATCGGCGTGATGGGCGCGCGCGACTGCCGACTCGCACTGGCCCCCGAACGGCGAGATCCCCGTCGGCGCGCGACCGCGACGCGCACGACTACATCGACGACGCCGACACCATCGTCGAGCTGCTGGCCGCGATCGACGCGCGTCCCGACCTCGTCGTGTCGCAGCTCAACGCGCCCGACACCGCCGCGCACGTCCACGGTCCCGACAGCGACGCCGCGCTCGCGGTGTACCGCGAGACCGACGCGCGCCTCGCGATCGGTGCGCGACCACCTCGACTGGGACGACACGGTGTGGATCGTCGTGTCCGACCACGACCAGGAGACCGTGCTCGACCCCGAGCCCGATCGACCTGCGCCCGGCGTTCGCCGAGCGCGGCGTCGAGCTCTTCGCGCTCCCCGAGGGCAGCGCGACGGTCGTGTGCGGCGCCGGTGCGCACGACGCCGCGCGCTGGTTGCCCGCGGTCGAGGGCGTCGAGGGAACCGCGCCGTTCCACCTCGCCGATCCCGACCTCGACGCCTGCCTCGCGTGGTGCGTGCCCGGGCGCACGTTCGGCTTCACCGAGCTGCCGACCGAGCCCGGGACGCACGGCGGACCGCGCACCTGCACCCAGGTGGCGGTCGTCACCGGTGGACACCCCGCGGCGGCGCGCGTCGCGCGCGCGCGCGCCGCGTCCCGCGCCGGTCGGCGCCGCCGACTGGGCGCCGACGATCGCGACACTGCTCGAGCTGCCCCTTCCGGGCGCGACCGGCCGGTCGCTGCTCTGACGTCGCTAGCGCAAAGTGACCAGCTCGACGGCTGTTCGCCACGCGTCGAGCGCGTCGACGGCGGCGCCGCGCACCTTGGCGGCGTCGTCGGCCCGGCGCAGGGCGACGAGGTCGTCGCGATCGGGGCGCACCGCGAACTCGGCGACCTCGTCGACGGTCATCACGCCCCCCTGGAAGCCGAGCGTCTCCTCGCTGCGCGCCGACAGGAGCGCGGCGTACTCGGCATCGGTGGCCAGGAGGTACCGCTTGGCGGCCACGTGACCGCCGACCAGCGCCGCGATCCGCGGCCCGAGCAGCGGGCCGACGAGGGCGCGCCCGTCGACGTCGTGCGCGGCGTCGAGTCGCAACACCCATCCGCGGTCGCGCCACTCCAGCCAACCGAGGTCGTGGACCAGGCCTGCGACCTGCAGCTCCACGTCGTCGGGATGCGACGCGCGCAGGCGCGCCGCGCACTGCAGGCAGTGGTCGAGGATCGGGAGACCGCCCTCGTCGTCGGCGTCCGCCGACGCCCGCAGCGCGTCGAACAGCGCGTCGACGTCGGTGAACGCGGTGCTCACAGCGTGGCGCTCACAGCGCAGCCCTCACAGGGAGCTCGCGAGCGCGCGTGAGGCCCGGATGGCGAGCGCGACCAGCGTGAGGGTCGGCCCGTAGCCGGTCGAGGTCGGGAACACCGACGAGTCGGCGATCACGACGTTGTCGACGTCCCACAGCCGCTGCCACGGATCGCACACCGACGACGTGCGGTCGGTGCCCATGCGGGTCGTGCCCATCCAGTGCTTCGACATCGGTTCGAGGTCGGGAGCGCGGGAGCCCGGGGTGCCCGGCGACGTCACCCACGACGTGCCCGTCGCACCCGCTTCGGTCATGACCTGCTCGAGCCGCGGGCCCCAGTGGTGCGCGCACGCGACGTCGTGCGCGTGCGGCGAGTAGGTGATGCGGCCGGCCGGGAAGCCGCACACGTCGCGCACCCCGGCGTCGAGGTCGACGCGGTTGGTGGCCTGGGGGAGGTCTTCGCCCTGCATCGTGAACGCCACCATCTTGTCGCGCGTCGGCGAGTCGGCCATCAGCGCGCTGTGCTGCTCGCCGGACGGGAGGTGCATCGCCTCCATGATCGGGATGGCCGCTCCCCCCGTGCTCGACGATCCCGCCGCGCAGGTACGGCAGACCGGCCGCGCGCGCCGCCTCCTGCGTGGCCGCGTCACCGACGATCGGGTCGTCCATGAGGTGGGTGACGTCGCGCCCCTTGTACGCGTGCAGGCGGAACGGGAAGAACCCGAGCGCGATCGTCTGGAGGTGGAACATCAGGTAGCGACCGACGAGATCGGAGGAGTTGCCGACGCCGCTGCGCAACAGGAACCGCGGCGTCTCGAACGCGCCGCCGGCGACCACCACGGCTCGCGCGGTCACCACGCGCTCGATCCCGTCGGCGTCGAGGTAGCGCACGCCTTCGGCCTCTGCCGTCGCCACCGAGCACGAGCTCGACCGCGATGCTCTCGGGCCGGATCTCGCACGACCCCGTGCCGAGCGCGCGGCGCAGCATCGCAACCGGGTCGCCCTTCGCCTCGATCGGGCACCCGTAGAACGCGCAGAACCCGCAGTTGTTGCACGCGGGACGCCCGTCGTACGGAACGCTGTTCGCTCCGGTCGGCGCGCGGTACGGGTGGTACCCGAGGCGCTCCGACGCCGGCACGGTCAGGGTCGTGAGGTACATGTCGGCGCCCGGCGGCATGGGGAACGGGCCACTGCGCCAGGCGGCGAACGGGTTGCCGGTGTGCGTCGCCCGCGACGCCGATGAGGCGCTCGGCCTCGGCGTAGTACGGCTCCATCTCGGCGTAGTCGACCGGCCAGTCGGCGACGTCGGCGCCCTCGACCGGGCCGAGCTCGGAGCGGAGCCGGAAGTCGACCTCGCGGTACCGCGGGAGCTTGCCGTCGGCGTGGAAGCCCGCACCGCCCACGGTCGAGGGCATGTTGTTGACGTCGCCGACCGTCGTGCGCTCGCCGTCGGCGGTCGAGCGCCGGTAGCTGCGCGGCTCGAGCAGCGGGTCGGGGCCGAGGAAGTGGCGGCGGCCGAACTTCACCTCGTCGTTCGACATGCGGCCGAGGCCGTCGAACGGCGCCTCGAGCGAGAGCAGGTGGTTGCGACCCTTCTCCAGGACGCAGACCGACCGGCCGGCCTCGGTGAGCACGTCGGCCGCGGTCGCGCCCCCGGGCCCGGATCCGATGACCACGACGTCGAACTCAGGCACCCGTGACCTCCGCGTCACTCCATCCGCGCGGCTGCACGTCGCCGGCGTATCCGATCATGCGCCAGCCCGAGAGGTCGCGGTTGCCGCCGTACTCGGGCGCGCCGTACGACGGCCTCGCACGCGTGCTCGAAGAGCAGCTGCCGCAGCTCCGGCTGCCCGTCGAGGTCGACGTCGGCGAGGTCGAGCGCGGAGCGGGCGTGTCGCCGAGCGCGGCGATGCCCTCGCGGTACACCTCCTGCCACCCGCGCACCGGCCCGTTCCACTCGCGTTCGGCGATGCCGACGCGATCCCTCGATGCGCGTGCGCCACGCGAGCTCCTCGAGCCGCGACAGCGGCAGGTGCTCGTCGAAGCCCGGTTCGCCACCGTGACGACCGGAGTACGGGCCCGCCGGCCCAGATCGCCGGCGGATCGGTCGCGAAGGCACCGAGGATGCGGTCGACGTAGTCGGCGGCACCGGCCGCGCCGGCACCCGGGAAGTCGTCGTGCGGTGGCAACAGACGGTCGGCCAACTGGCGCACGACGTCGTGCTCGTGTTCGGTGAGATAGCGCAAGGTCACGGCAGGAACATACGTCGGACCGGTAAGGTCCCGCGTCCTCCGTCAACTGGTCGTGCATGTCGCTTCTCCTCGGTCTCGTCGTCGCAGCGTCGTTCGGCAGCGGTGACTTCCTCGGCGGTCTGGCGTCGACGCGCGCGAAGACCATTGCCGTGCTCGTCGTCGTGCAGGTGTGCGCGCTGGTCGGCGCAGTCGCGGTCGCGGTGATCGTCGGCGGCGATCCGCACCCCGGCGACTTCGCGCTCGGTGCACTCGGCGGCGTGCTCAACGTCGGCGCGCTCGGATGCCTCTACCAGGGACTGGCGCTCGGTCGCGCGGGTCTGGTCGCGCCGATCGCCGCGGTCGTGGGTTCGGTGATCCCGGTGATCTGGGGCCTGGCCTCGGGCGAGAATCCGGCCAACGCGGCGTTGGTCGGCGTGGCCCTGGCGGTCGTCGCCGGTGGGCTCATCTCGGTCGAGCGCGAGGAGCACCCGATGGCCGACTCCGGTCGTCGCACCGCGCTCGTTCTCGCCCTGCTGGCCGGCGTGGGCTTCGGCTTCTCGTTCGTCTGCTACGGCAACACGCGGGACGCGTCGGAGTTCTGGCCCGTGTTCTCCGGCCGGATCGGCGCGGTCGTCGCCGTCGGGCTCGTGGCCACGGTGTTGCGGATCAGTCCCGTGCTGCACGACCGCACGCGCGTCGAGGCGATCGCCGCCGGGCTCCTCGACGTGACCGCGACCGCGCTCCTGCTCGTCGCAGTGCGCAACGGACTGTTCGCCACCGTCGCGCCGGTCGCCGCGTTGGCACCGGCGTTCACGGTCGGCCATGCGTGGTGGTACCTGCGCCAACGGCCGTCGAAGGTCCAGATCGTCGGCCTCGTGATCGCGCTCGACCGGCCTCGCTCTCATCGCGGTCGGCGCGACCAGCTGATCGACCCGGAAAGGTCCCGCATGCCCACGCCGCTCCCCATCGTCGACCGTCCCCTCCGCCTCTCGGTGGTGGGCCTCGGCCAGATCGCCGAGCTCGTGCTCCCGACCTACGCCGAGCGCGACGACGTCGTGCTCGTGGGGCTGTGCGATCGCGACGACGCCCAACTCGCGCGCTGGCACGCCCGCTTCCCCGACGCCCACGCGACCACGTCGCTCGACGAGCTCCTGACCGTCGAGGCCGACGTGGTCGACGTGCTGGTGCCCACGCCTGCGCACGCCGAGGTGGTCGAGCAGGTGCTCCGCGCGGGATACCACGTGCAGGTGCAGAAGCCGTTGGCGCGCGACGTCGAAGGGGCCGAGCGCATGCTGCAGGCGTGCGAGTCCAGCGGCGCGACGCTGCGAGTGCTCGAGGACTACCTCTTCTTCCCGCCCTTGGTGAAGATGCGCGACCTCGATCGCGGCGGGCGAGATCGGCGAGCCGGTCGCCGCGCACATGAAGATCGTCGCCACCGGACGCGGCGGGTGGGAGCTCCCGGAGCGCAGCATGCGCTGGCAGTTCGAGCAGATGCTCGACGGCCGGGGGATGATGGTGTTCGACCACGGGTGGCACCAGCTGGCGGTGGCGTCGTGGCTGTTCGGTCCGATCCGGCGCATCTACGCGTGGTTGGGAGAGACGGAGATCGTGCCCGGCATCGTGATGGACGCGCCGTCGACCCTGATCTGGGAGCACGAGAACGGCGTGCGCGCCGTGCTCGAGATCACGTTCGCCATCGACATGTACTTCCGCTCGAGCCACTACACCGGCGACGAGCGCATCGAGGTCACCGGCACGCGCGGCTACGTGCGCACCAACCGGATCAGCGCGCAGGGCGTGCAGGAGCCCGCGGTGGTGCTGTACCGCGACGGCGAGACGCGAGAGTTCCACGACCTCGACGACCGTCCGCCCGACGCGTTCCGGGCGTCGACCGCGCACGCACTCGACTTCTACCGGGGTGAGACCGCCACGCCGGTCATGGGTGGTGACGAGTCGCTGCACGTGCTCACCGCGCTGGTCGCCGCTCTGGAGTCGAACCGCCTCGGTCACGCCGTCGACGTGGGCATGCGAGACTGACGCCATGGCCGAAGACATCGGAATGACCGCCTTCTTCCCGGACGTGTTCCAGCCGGGGGTCCCGGACATCCAGCCGGCGCTCCACGCACTGCTCGGCCGGGAACGCGTGCATCGCGGCGAGGGCGGCACGGTCACGATCCTCCACCTCGACGACGTGCTCGAGGTGACGAAGCGGCGCGACGTGCACTCGATGGACCCCGAGCTGGTCGAGCTCGCGGGCGCGTACATGGGTGCCGGGCGTCCGTTGATCCCGCTCATGCTCGACGGTGACGCGCACACCAAGTACCGGAAGCTGCTCGACCCGCTGTTCGCACCGAAGGTCGTCGCGCAGCTCGCGACACGCGTGCGCGCGATGGCCGACGAGCTGATCGACGGCTTCGTCGCCGACGGCAAGGTCGAGCTCTACAACACGTTCTGCGAGCCGCTCCCGTCGATGGTGTTCCTCACCCTGCTCGGCCTGCCGCTCGACGACCTCGACTTCCTGATCTGGTTCAAGAACGGGATCATCCGCCCCGACGACGACGACCACCGCATGACTGCGAACACCAAGATGATCGAGTACCTGTACGCCGAGCTCGACCGGCGGGAGGCCCGCGGCGAACCCGGCGACGACCTGATCGGCGGCTTCATCACCGCCGAGGTCGACGGTGAGACGCTCACGCGCGAAGACGTCATCGACATCACGTTCCTGCTGGTGCTCGCCGGGCTCGACACCGTCGCAGCGTCGCTGTCGTGCATGGTCGACTGGTTGGCGCGCCATCCCGACCAGCGCCAGCGCCTGCTCGACGACCCTGCCCTGCTGCCGACTGCGATCGAGGAGCTGATGCGCTACGAGACGCCGGTGGTCGCCGGTGGTCGCTACGCCACCGCCGACTTCGAGATCGGCGGCGAGCAGATCAAGGCGGGCGACCAGCTCACCGTCTGCTGGGCGGCGGCCAACCTCGACGAGAACGGCTTCGACGAGCCGGTCACCGTCGACTTCGACCGCGCCGCCAAGCGCCACATCGCGTTCGCCAGCGGCTTCCACCGCTGCCTGGGCTCGCACCTCGCGCGCATGGAGCTGTCGGTGATCCTCGGCGCGCTCCACGAGCGCATCCCCGACTACGCGCTCGATCCCGAGCAGGTGCCGGGCTACAACAACACGATGATCCGCACCGTCGACCCGTTGCCGCTCGTCTTCACCCCACGCTGATCACGCGCCGCTGATCACGCGCCGCTGATCAGGCCCCGCTGATCCCGTCGAGGAACGGGAGCAGCACCGCCAGGTAGGCGTCGAGGTCTCGGCTCCAGAGGTCGTGACCGGCGTCGGCGATGAGCTCCATCTGCACGGTCGGGAGCGCCTCGCGCCACTGCGCCGCCAGCTCCTCCCCCACCAGCGCGCTCCTGCGGCCACCGCGGATCACCAGCACCGGGCACTCCAGCTCGACCAACCGGTCCCACAGCGGGACCTCGCGGCTCTCGGCGAACACCTGGCGCACCGCGTGCTCCGACATGCGCTCCGACGATGACCGTGCCGCGGACCTTGCTCTGCAGCTGCTGGTCGGCGAACTCGGCGGGCAGGCCCACGTGGCGGGCGAAGTAGTCGCCGACGACGAGGCCGCGCACGTCGGACGGGTACGTCAATGCGTAGCCGAGCCCGTACGAGCTCCCACGAGAGAAGGCGACCACGATCGGCCGGTCGAGCCCGAGCGCGTCGACGACCGCGCGCAGGTCACCGATGTGGTGCTCCCACGTGTACCCCGTCGCGGGCACGTCGCTGGCGCCTCTGCC
The DNA here is from genome assembly GCA_963755855.1 of uncultured Actinomycetes bacterium. Classification (GTDB taxonomy): domain Bacteria; phylum Actinomycetota; class Acidimicrobiia; order IMCC26256; family DASPTH01; genus DASUAS01. Next base: position 158,309 of record CAVWLR010000008.1, read on the forward strand.
CCGGACGTCGACCACCACGACCCGCCGATCGCCGAGCGCGTCGAGCATCCACTCGTACTCGTCGGCGTACTCGCCCATGCCCGGGATCGCCAGCACCGTCGGGAGCGACGCGTCGGTGCGCGCGTTGTCGAGCACGTGCACACGCACCCCGTCGTTGTCGACGAACACCGACGTGTCGCCCGGCTCCCGCATCGGCGCGATGGTCACCGGTACGCACCTCCCCAGGCCGGTCCGCCGCGCACGTACTCGCACAGCTCGATGCCCTGGCCGTCGGGATCGATGGCGAAGAACATGTGCACACCGTGCACCTCGACCGGTGGTCCCGACACCGGGATGCCGCGGCGCACGAGCTCGCGGTGGGCGGCGCGGGCATCGGGCGTCTCCATCGAGAGCACCCGCAGCCCGAGCCCCGATGGCGCGGGGACATCCGGGATGAAGTTGAACTGCATCAGCTCCACACGCAGGCTGCCGATGCGGCCGCCACACGCGCGTCCCGCGGCGCCGGGGAAGTGCGTGAGGGCCTCGAACGCCTCGCCCTCCATGCGCTCGTCGAACAGGAGCTCCCACCCGAACACGTCGCGGTAGAAGGCGATCGAGCGCTCCATGTCGGACACGCCGATGGACACGTGCGACACGTCGGTGATCGGCACGGGCACCCGTGTGTCGTCCAGCGGCGTCTCACTCATCGCCGCAGCCTCGCACACACCACCAGGTTGCGTCGTGCGAACGTGTCTTCCACGTAGCAGCGATGCAACCTCGCGGTGGGCGGACCTACTTGCCGCCGGCGGCGGTCTTGGCGGCGGCGCCGGTCATGGTGCGCCACGCGTTGCGGTCGGTGTCGTCGGCGAGGCGTCCGACACGGGTGACGGTGTCGACGTCACCGACCTCGGCCCGCAACGCGGCCGCGGTGCACTGCTCGTTCGGCCGCACCGAGAACGGGTCGAACTGGTACGCGTCCATCGCGTTGCGGTGGGTGATGCGGTCGATGGTGTCGGGGTCGAGGTCGGCGACGAGCTCCCACAGCTTCTCGGGAGCCTCGGGCCACGAGCTGTCGGAGTGCGGGTAGTCGGACTCCCAGCACACCTGCTGCGGGCTGAACTCGTCGAGCAGCTTCACCCCGATCGCGGTCGTTGATGAAGCAGACGTAGATGCGCTCGTGGAACAGCTCGGTCGGGCGACAGTCCCTGCGGCTGCTCGTGGAGCATCCAACCGTTGTGCCGGTCGAGCGTGTGCTCGGCACGCCAGAGGAAGTAGGGGATCCACCCGATGTCGCCCTCGGTGAGCGAGAACCGCACGTCGGGGAAGCGGTGCCAGAAGTCGGCCCAGAGGAGGTCACCGAGCGTGTAGATCGTCATCGCCGACGACAGGTTCATCGCGACCGGCGGCGGCGCGTCAGGCGACGTGCTCGCCGACTTCGACGACGACCCGACGTGACAGCAGAGGACGGTGCCGGTGTCGCTGCACGCCGCGAACAGCGGGTCCCAGTGGCCGGAGTGGATGCTCGGCATGCCGAGTCCGGCGGGGTTCTCGGAGAACGTGACCGCGTGGCAGTCCTTGTCGGCGAGTCGGTGCACCTCCTTCGCCGCTTCGTCGACGTCGAAGAGCGGCAGCATGCCGCACGGGACGAAGCGTTCGGGGTAGGCGCCGCACCACTCGTCGACGTGCCAGTCGTTGTAGGCCTTGATCATCACGAGGTTCACGTCGCGGTCGGGACCCTGGTTCAGCACCTGGCCCGAGAAACCGGTCCAGTTGGGGAAGTTGAGCCCGGCGAGCTGACCGCCGGCCGACATGTCGCGCACGCGCTCGTGCACGTCGAAGCAGCCGGGCCGCATGTCTTCGTAGCGGTTCGGGTTCACGTTGAACATCTCCGGCGGCTTGCCCGCCACCGCGTTCAACCCGAGGTTCCGACCGCGGATGTCGCCGTAGTACCACTGCTGCGCGCCGTTCGGTTCGTCGACGACGCGCGGCGCGTCGGCGCGGTACCTCTCGGGCACGTGCGCGTCGAACATGTCGGCCGGCTCGGCGATGTGATCGTCGACCGAGATGAGGATGAGGTCGTCCTTGCTCGTGGCCATGTGACTCAGGGTACGCTCCGCGACCGATGAGCACACCTGAGGAAGTGGTCCAGGAATTCTGCTCGGCGTTCGCCACCAAGGACGTCGACACCATCTCGAGCCTGCTGGCCGACGACGTCGTGTACCACAACGTCGGCATGGAGCCCGCGGTCGGCAAGGACGCGTCGGTCGCCATGATCCAGGGGTTCCTGGACATGGCCGAGAAGATGACGTTCGACATCCATCGCATCGCCGTCAACGGCGATTCGGTGCTCACCGAACGGACCGACACGTTCACCATCAACGGCGCGAAATCGCCGGTGGCGGTCATGGGCGCATTCGACCTGCGCGACGGGAAGATCGTCGCCTGGCGCGACTACTTCGACATGGGGCTCATCACCAAGATGATGAGCGGCGAGACCGTCGACCCGGCCGTCCTGCCGGTCTTCGAGTGAGCGCGCAGCGCGCGCAGGCGTCGGGAACCATCGACCTCGGCGGTGACCTCACCGTCAACCGCCTGGGCTTCGGCGCCATGCGCATCACCGGCGCGGGCATCTGGGGCGACCCGCCCGACCGCGACGTCGCCAAGGCCGTGCTGCGCCGCGTCGTCGAGCTCGGCGTCAACCTCATCGACACCGCCGACTCCTACGGTCCCGCGGTGAGCGAGGAGCTGATCGCGGAGGCGCTGCACCCCTACCCGGACGACCTCGTGATCGCGACCAAGGGTGGGCTCCTCCGCTCCGGGCCGAACGAGTGGCCGATCGACGGCCGGCCCGAGCACATCAAGCAGGTGTGCGACGAGAGCCTGCGTCGACTCCGCCTCGAGCAGATCCCGCTGTACCAGCAGCACCGGCCCGACCCCGAGGTGCCCTACGAGGACACGATCGGCGCGCTGGTCGAGCTCAAGGAGCAGGGCAAGATCCGCCACGTCGGCGTGTCGAACGTCGACGAGGCCGAGCTGCGCGTCGCGCAGTCGCTCGTGCCCGTCGTGTCGGTGCAGAACCGCTACAACGTGCTCGACCGGCGCTCGGAGTCGATGCTCGACCTCTGCGAGCAGGAGTCGATCGCGTTCCTGCCGTACTCACCGGTGCAGGACTTCGAGGACAACACCGCGGTCCACGACGCCGCGACGCGTCACGGCGTGACCGTGACGCAGGTGGTGCTCGCGTGGATGCTCGCCCGCTCGCCCGTCATGGTTCCGATCCCGGGCACCGGGTCGGTCGCGCACCTCGAGGAGAACGTCGAGGCCGCATCCATCGAGCTCGACGCGAGCGAGGTGGCGGCGATCACCGCGTCAGCGGGCTGACGACCGCCGACGATCACGCCCACGCGCGGTGAGCCCTCCCGGGCTGCCGCTCTCGCCGCATCCGACTGCGCCGGCGTGCACATGCCGGCGTCCTGCCAGTCGCGCAGCGTCTTCTCGAAGTCGCGGTCGCTCATCTGACCGTTGCGGCGCATGTCGACCCACGATCGCATGGTCATGTCGAGCGTCACCGGCGCCGATGGGTCGGCCGCTGCCGGTTGCGCGGTCATCGCCGGCGATGTCGGCACCGGCTGCTCGAGCACCGCGGCGATGCTGCCGGGCACGACGTCGTCGTCGAACCCGACCTCTTCGAACTTCGTCAGCGCGAACTTCGGCCAGTCGATGCTCGCCTTCGACGTGTCACCGGGGTCGACCACCGCGGGCACGACCGTGCCGGGCGCCGCCCACCACTGCGCGTACGACGGGACCTCGTCGTTCTTCGACAGCGCGCGGGAGCCGTCGGCGAGCTCGAGCTCGACGTCCCAGTTCAGGGTGGGCATGCCGAGCACGTTCTTGCGGGTGAGCGAGACGATGCCGGCCGACACCGGTGACCACTTCTTGAGGTGGCGCTGCACCCGGGCGTCGAGTGCGGTGTCGACGAGCCCGTCGGCCGGAGGCTTCCGCAACGCGTCCTGAGCGAGGAAGTCGTCGTCGAGCCCCCACGCCGCGGCCATCGCCGCCCAGTCGAGGATGGCCCGCCCGTCGTCGAGCTTGATGACCACGGGGAGCCCGAGCCGTAGCCGGTGCGCGTCGGGCGGTTGCGTGCGGATGCCGAACCTCACGCCGGTGTCGACGACGGTGACGGCGAACTCCTTGCGCGTGGTCTCGTCGTTGAGCGAGAACTTCACGCCGGTGATCACGCCGTTCGCCGGAGTGCCGCGCGCCTCGAGCTTCTGCGCCCGGCGGATCGACGGCGACAGTGCGATCGTCAGGTCGGTGGCCGGATCGAACTGGTTGACCGCGGACGCAGCCCGCTTGAACAGTCCCATCGCAGGACGGTAGCGGCCTCCCGGAGCCGCTCGCGCCGCTACTCGTCGACGGGTTGGTGCGGGTCGTCGAGGGTGAGGCCCAGCTCGTCGAGCTCGGTCTGGTCGACCTCCAGCATCTCGGCCACGGTCTCGTCGCCGTCACCGTCGTCGTCGAGGACCGCTTCCGGATCGACGTTGCCGAGCACCTCGTCGCGCGCGGCGATCTGGTCCTCGATCGCGAGCTCCTGCGCCTCTTCGGGACCGGGTTCGTCGCCGCGGCTTCGTGCGCTCATCGTGCACTCCTCGGATCGGGGACGCGGAACGGATCCGGTGTCCGGGCCCGATCCTACGATTTCGCGTGCACCCACCCCGACGAGCAGCGAACCGTGACCACCGACGGCCTGCCTGACGTGATCGACACCTACCAACGCGCCCACGACCGGGACGGCATCGACACCGCGCTCGGCGCGTTCGCGTCCGACGCCACCGTCGCGGACGACGGCGCCAGCTACACCGGCACCGATGCGATCCGGGGCTGGCTCGACCACGCCGCGAGTGAGTACACCATCACGCGCACGCTCGCCGGCTTCGACGACCTGGGCGAGGGCAGGTTCGTCGTGCACAACCACCTGACGAGCAACTTCCCGAGTGGCGAGGTCGACCTCCGCTACCGCTTCGTGCTCGGCGACGACGACCTGATCCGTCAGCTCGACATCGCACCCTGCGCGAGCCCGCCAGTCAGGTCACCGGCGGCGTCCAGGGGGTGATCGTGCGCCGCGGCGGCCAGCCCTCGACCGCAGCCATCAACGGCAGGGCCTTCGCGCCGTCGATCGACTCCCGGATGATGTCGGCGTGACCGGCGTGGCGCGCGGTCTCGTGGACGAGGTGCAGCAGCACCCACCGCACCGACCACTCCGTCCCGGGCGGAGCCCAGCGCGTGCCCTCGGGGAGCTGCACCACCTGGTCGAGGTCGTCGACCGACGCGAGCACCCCGTCGGTGACCGCGATGGCAGCCTCGTACGCCACGACCAGGTCGGCCAACGTCACGGGCGGCTCCGTCGGTCCGGTGACGGGCGCCGGTGACGAGCCGGCGACCATGGACGCCCAGGTGCCCTCGGTCGACGTCATGTGCTCGAGCAGGAACCAGATGCTCATGTCGCTCACGGTCGGCGTCGACCGCGCCTGGTCATCGGTGAGGCCGTGGGCAGCGACGATCAGGACATGACGTTCGTGGTCGAGGAACGTGACGAGTGCGTCACGCTCGTCGCCGACGGGTCGGACGATCGCGGGCATGCCCGATCATGACCGGGAGGCCCTACGGACGCCAACACGGCTTCCTTCACGTGGCGGAGAAAATCGCGCCACGTGCAGGGCGCGCCATCGCTACCGTCGCAGTCGATGGACACGTTCCTGCACCTCTCCCTCCCGGTGCTCGACCTCGACACCGCGGTGGCGTTCTACGTCGACGTGCTGGGTTGCACGCCGGGGCGGTTCCGGCCCGAGCAGGGCTTCGCCGACGTCTGGTTCCACGGGATGCAGCTCACGCTGCAGGACCAACCCGACCACGTGCTGACGCGCGAGCAGCAGGGCGCCCGCCACTTCGGTGCCGCCCTCCCGCCCGACGAGCTCGCAGCCACACTGGCGCGGCTCGAGGCGTCGTCGGTCGAGTGGTTGCAGCGGCCGACGGTCGACACCGAGGGGCGGCTCGACGGGAAGACGAGCGCCAAGGTGCTCGATCCGAGCGGCAACGTCATCGAGCTCAAGAGCTACCCGCAGGGACAGGCGGACATCGTCCCCGCCTGAGCAGCTCCGCCCGAGCTGATCGGCGTCGGGCGCCGCCCGGGCGCCGTGCGATCATGGCGCGATGGACGCGCTCACGCTCAACGACTGGGCGGTGCTGGGTCTGCTCGCCGAGCGCGAGCAGCACGGCTTCGCCATCTCGCGTGAGCTCACGACCGACGGGACGCTCGGTCGCACCTGGACGGTTCCCCGTTCGCTCGTCTACCGCGCGCTCGACCACCTCTTGGCCCTCGACCTGGTCGAGCCGGTGCGCACCGAAGACGGCGACCACGGTCCTCGCCGCACGGTCATGCGACCGACCCGGCGCGGACACGCCGCCCTGCGCACGTGGTTGCGGACACCGGTCGCGCACCTGCGCGACGTGCGATCGGAGCTGCTGCTGAAGCTCACGATGCTCGAGCGGCGCGGCGAGTCCGTCGCCGAGCTGGCGGAACAGCAGCTCGAGGCGTTCCGCCCTGCACTCGACGGACTCGCCGCCACCGCCCGCCGGACGACGGGACCCGAGCGCCTGACCGACCTGTGGCGGGTCGAGTCGAGCGGATCGGTCGAGCGATTCCTCACCGAGCTCGGCCACGCGCACTGAATACGCGTCGCGGGCGCGGTGCGCAGAGCGAGCGACGGCGAAGGACGTCAGTCGGTTGCGAGCATCACCTCGGTCGCCTTCACGAGCACCGTCACCGACGCGCCGGGCTCGAGCCCGAGATCGGCGACCGCCTCGGCGGTGACCGCGGCGGTGATGACGTCGCCGCCGCCGAGCTCCACCTTCACCGAGGCCATGACCTCGCCGGTGTGGACCTGCTGCACGGTGCCTGCCAGTTGGTTGCGGGTGCTCAGCTTCACGAAGTGCTCCTTGTCGGTGCGGATGCGTGCGGACCATCGTCCGAACGGTGACTGCACCACTTGTACCGGCGATGCGCACGTTGCGGAAGGCGACCGCGCGCGTCGAGGCCGTCGCACGTTCCAGCGCGTCGACCGCGTCACCGTCGCACGCACCCCGACCTCGCCGAGGGCGCGCCTGCCGACGCGAGGCAGCAGAAGAACTCAGTCCTTCGACGCGGCGCCGGTCTCGCGCAGGAGCTCGTCGATCAACGGCGCCTCGGCGGCAACCGTCGTCGAGTCGCCGTGGCCGGTGTGGACGATCGTCTCCGGCGGCAGGGTCAGGAGTCGCGCCCGGATCGACGTCAGGATCGTCGGCTGATCGCTGTGGCTCCGACCCGTCGCGCCGGGTCCGCCGCAGAAGAGGGTGTCGCCGCTGAAGACGTGACCGCCGGCGCCGAGCACGAAGCAGCATCCACCCGGTGAGTGTCCGGGGGTGTGCAGGACTCCGAGCTCCTCGCCGCCGGAACGGAGCTCGTCGCCCTCGGCGAGGTCGCGATCGGGTGCACGGTCCGGGTACACGTCGTGCCAGAACATGCGGTCGGCGGGATGCAGCAGGATCGGCGCGTCGACTGCATCCTGGAGGGCGACCGCGGCATTGATGTGATCGTTGTGCCCGTGCGTCAGCGCGATGGCCGTCACCCGACGACCGTGGACGGCGTCCACGATCGGCGCCGCGTCGTGGGCAGCATCGATGACCACGACTTCTCGATCGTTCCCGACGATCCAGATGTTGTTGGTCACGTCCCACTCACCGCCGTCGAGTCGGAAGACACCATCGGTGGTGACGAGCTCGATCAACCTGCAGCCTCCTGCTCGAACGGTTCCTCCGCGCAGTGTGCCATGCGCCGCGCGACACCCACCCACCCACGCGCACGCCCCGTTTGCGAGACGACCCCTCGGGTAGAGGCGTGACATGGAGTCGACCGGACTCCGTAGCACCGCCCCCCACGACACGATCGACGAGGAGTCCCTCATGGACGGAACTGCTGACGACATCAAGGGTCGCGCCAAGGAAGCCGCGGGCGCACTGACCGACGACAAGGACCTGAAGAACGAAGGCAAGACCGACCAGGCCGCAGGCAAGGCCAAGAACGTGGTCGGGGACATCAAGGACAAGGCCGAGGACGTCGTCGACAACGTGAAGGACAAGCTCCACCGCGACTGACGCTTCGCCCGCACTCCTTTCGAAGACCCCCGAATCGATCGGATCCGGGGGTCTTCCGCGCCTGGGGTTTGCGCGTGCATCCTCCGGGGGTACGCCGCTTCCGCCCGGTCCGGTCCCTGCCGTGCACTGTCCGAAGGTCTCCACACCAGGACGACACGTGACGCAGGACCGATCTCTTCCCGGCCCCGGCGACCCATTGCGCCGCGCCGACGGCGTGCTGCTCGACGCCGTCTACGTCGGCGGTGCGGGCGCACTCAAAGCGGTGTGGACCCGATACGGCGACGCCGCCTACTGGGCGGCGGCGAGTCTCACTGGCGACACCACGGTGGCGTCGAACGCAGTGGTCGCGGCGTTCGGGACACTCGACCGCGCGGCGGGCGCTGCCCGCCGACCACTCCCGCAGCACCTGATCGCGGCGGTGCGGCAACGCTGCCCCACATCGGTCATGACGTCGACCACCCGACCCGGCGTCGGCGACGACGAAGGAGCAGCAGCGTGTCGAGCTGCGATCCGGAACCTGACCGATCAGCAGCTGACGATCGTGGCGCTGGTGATGTCGGGGAGGTTCTGCGCACGAGATGCGGCCAGAGTCGTCGGCGTGCCGCGCGCCGACGTGTGTGCGCTGCTGGGCGTGTTGCTCACGACGCTCGCCCAGCCACCCACGTCGACCGCCGACTCCGCGTGATCGTGCCCGTCCGTTTGGCGCCACCCTGATGCGGGCACCCACTTGGGGCTCCCTCGTCGACTCTCGAGAGGACGCACGATGATCACGTCGGAGACCTTGCTCTCCTCAGGTGTTGCTGCCGGTCACCAAGCTCGCGACTTCGTGCGCGACGTCCTGCGCGACGCTCAGCTCGACCACTACCACGACGAGGTCGAGCTGCTCAGCACCGAACTGGTGAACAACGCGGTCGTGCACGCCGACGGCGCCCCGACCCTCCGCATCACCCCGTGCCCGGACGTCGTGCGCGTCGAGGTCGACGACCCGAGCATCGACGCGCCGATCCTGGAGATCCCCGACATCCTCTCGGAGTGCGGTCGCGGTCTCGTGCTGATCGCCGCCATCGCCGACGACTGGGGCTTCGAGATGAGTCGCACCGGCAAGACGGTCTGGTTCGAGATCCGCGCCCCGCACCCGCGCGACCGGTAGCGGGTGCCCGCCCGCGCCGGAGTGCTCGTCGACGTCGACGGCACGCTCGTCGACAGCAACTACCACCACACGCTCGCATGGAGCCGTGCGCTGCGCGATCACGGCCAGGATGCGCGCCTGGCCGCGATCCACCGCCTCGTGGGGATGGGATCAGCCGAACTGCTCGGCGAGCTCAGGATCCGTGGCAACCACGACGCGATCACGAGCTCGTGGCGGACGCACTTCGACCGCCTGCTCCACGAGGTGGTCGCGTTCGACGGAGCCGCGGCGCTGCTCGAAGGCATCCACGCGCTGGGGCTCACCGTCGTCCTGGCGACGTCCTCGCCCGAGGATCTGCTCGATGCGCTCCGGTCCAAGATCGATGGAGACGAGTCGATCGACGTCGTGGTGGCGGCGGACGATGTGGAAGCGGCGAAGCCGCATCCGGACATCTTCGAGACCGCGCTCGACAAGGCCGGCCTCGACCGGTCCCACGCGCTGGTCGTCGGCGACTCGGTCTGGGATGTCGAGGCCGCGCGCCGCGCCGGCCTCGACTGCATCGGGATGGAGACCGGCGGGTTCAGCCGCCTCGAGCTGGAGGACGCCGGAGCGGTGGAGGTGTTCCAGGAACCGCGAGACCTCCTCGACCACCTGGCGACGAGCCGGATCGGTGCCCTGATCAGTCGTGGGGACCGAACACGATCTTGACCGCCCCGTCGGCCTTCTTCTGGAAGCGTGCGTAGGCGTCCGGCGCCTCCGTGAGCGGTACGCGGTCCGTCGCGAGGTCGAGCACGCCGAGTGGATCCGCGTCGTCGGTCACGAGCGGCATGAGGTCGTCGATCCATCGCTTCACGTTGGCCTGTCCCATGCGCACCGTGAGCTGCTTGTCGAACATCTGCAGCATCGGCAGCGGATCGAGGGCACCGCCGTAGACGCCGCTGATCGACACCGTGCCACCACGACGGACGATCTCGATGCAGGACAGCAGCGCGGCCAGGCGGTCGACGCCTGCGCGCTGCATCATCGGGCCGGCGACCGCGTCGGGAAGGATCCCGATGAACGCCTGCATGGCCTTGACGCCCTGCGAGCCGTGCGCCTCCATGCCGACGGCATCGATCGCAGAGTCCGGACCTCGTCCGTCCGTGAGATCGCGCAGGGCACCGGCGAGGTCGTCGTGGTCGCGGAGGTCCATCGTCTCGATGCCATGCCGTCGCGCCATTTCCAGGCGCTCGGGAACGAGGTCGACGCCGAACACGCGTGCACCCCGGTGGTGCGCGACGCGTGCGGCCATCTGCCCGATCGGGCCGAGGCCGATCACCGCCACCGACCCACCGTCGGGGATCTGCGCGTACTCCACGCCCTGCCACGCGGTCGGGAGCACGTCGGACAGGAACAGGAACCGCTCGTCCGGCGGACCCTCCGGCACCTTGATCGGTCCGTACTGCGCCTGCGGAACGCGCAGGTACTCGGCTTGACCGCCGGCGACCTGCCCGTAGAGCTTCGTGTAGCCGAGCAGCGCCGCACCCGTTCCTTGTTCGTGCACCTGCGTCGTCTCGCACTGCGACTGCAGTCCGGCGTTGCACATCCAGCAATGGCCACACGAGATGTTGAACGGGACCACCACCCGATCTCCGACACGGATGTTGGTGACTTCGCTCCCCACTTCCTCGACGATGCCCATGGGTTCGTGGCCGAGGATGTCGCCCTCGTCGATGAACGGACTGAACAGCTCGTACAGGTGGAGGTCGGAACCGCACAGCCCACTCGAGGTGACCCGGATCAGGGCGTCGGTCGGTGTCTGGATGGTCGGGTCCGGCACGGTGTCGACCCGCACGTCGCGCTTGCCGTGGAAGGTGAGTGCCTTCATTCGTGGTCCTCCGGTCGTCGGTTCGCGTCCCGAGTCCATGCGGGATCCACTGCGCTCGTGACTACCGCGCGATCACGCCACCGAAACCGTCGGTCGACGTCGCCACGGGCAACCGGTTGGCGGCGCGGCGTTTCGTGAAGCGTCGCCGGGGTAGTCGGATCTGATGATCCGACGTGCTGTGGCGACCCTGTGCCTCGTGCTGAGCTCGGCCGTGCTCCTCGCACCCGCAGCATCCGCCGAGGCATCGTCGAGGGCGTCGTCGAGGGCGTCATCGAAGGCGTCATCGAAGGACGGCGTCTACCGGAACGCGATCAAGGTCAAGGACTGGGACGAGGACTCGCGTTCGGCCGCGGCGTTGAAGGCGGCGAGCAAGGGCTGCCGCGACGACGACAACTCGCGGGCGAAGATCACGGTGAAGAAGGGCGAGCGGGTGGCCACGTACCGGTTCGACTGCGTGGCCGGAGCCGCCCTCGCCACCTGACCGCGCCGCCGGTCGCTCGGCCGAACCGGACGACGTGGACCGTCTGGTTAAGTGAGGTTACCTTTCTCTCATGGCCGACGACGCCCCCTCCCGCACGTTCCACTGCGCGGACTGCGAGGTCGGGTGGGTCGCGGGTCCCGACTGCTTCTGCTGCGGACGCGCGGGTGCGATGGGCAGCCTGAGCGCAGCGATCGTCGATCCCAGCGGGCGGGACGGGTGGGCCGGCCCGCTCTCCCGTCCCGCCGCCTACCGGACCGGGGTGCGGCGTGCGTGACTGACCGTTCTGGGCGGAATGTCGTTGGAGAATTCACGTAATCGTCGTCCGGTAAGGTGTCGCTTTCACCCCAATGCTGATTGGGGACGCCTCGTTGACCGCCGACCCGGGACCCCGGTCGGGATGATCCCGTCGCCTCCTCTGAGCCAAGACTCCAGGAGCTTCGTTGTCTTCATCAATGTGTGGTCCGTCGCGACCGCAGGCCATCGTGTTCTGCGAAGGCAACTTCGCCGAGATCGACGGCAAGACAGCAAACGGCCTGGTGCGTCAGTCCGAGCGCTACGAGATCACGTCGATCATCGACAGCACGAAGGCGGGCTGCGATGCCGGCCAGGTGCTCGACGGTGTGCACAACGGGATCCCGATCGTCGCCGACCTCGAGACGGCGCTGCGGATCGGGACGCCCGAGTGCTTCGTCGTGGGCGTCGCGCCCACCAGCGGACTGCTCTCCCCCGCCGAGCGCGCGGTCATCCTCCATGCGATCGACCGGGGCCTCGACGTCGTGAACGGCCTCCACGAGTTCCTCAACGACGACATCGAGTTCGCGGCGGCGGCAGCCACGCACGGCGTGCGCATCGACGACGTCCGTCGCCCGCGCGACAAGACCGACCTGCACATGTTCTCCGGACGCATCCACGACGTCACCTGCCCGCGCATCGCGGTGCTCGGCACCGACGGGGCGATCGGCAAGCGCACGACGGCGACCATCCTGACCAGCGTGCTCAACGCGGCCGGCGTCCGTGCCGTGATGGTCGGCACCGGGCAGACGTCGCTGATCCAGGGCTCGCGCCACGGCGTCGCGCTCGACGCGGTGCCCGCGCAGTTCGTCACCGGCGAGCTCGAGTGGGCCGTCGTCGAGGCGTTCGAGGCCGAGCAGCCGGACGTGATCATCGTCGAGGGGCAGGGCGCACTCAGCCACCCCACCTACCTCAGCTCGACCGCGATCCTCCGCGGCAGCCTCCCGGCCGGCGTGATCCTGCAGCACGCGCCGGCGCGCACGACGATCAGCGACTTCCCGAACGTGCCGATGCCGACCGTGGTCAGCGAGATCAATCTCATCGAGACCTTCGCGCAGACGAAGGTGATCGGGATCACGATCAACCACGAGGGCATGACCGACGCCGAGATCTCCGTCGCGATCGCGGGCTACGAGTCGGTGCTCGACCTCCCGGCCACCGACGCCCTCGCCCGGCCGACCGGCGCACTGCTCGACATGGTGTTCCGGGCGTTCCCGACCCTGCGCGCGGAGCCGGCCGTCGCGATTCATTGAGCTCGCCCCGGATCGAGATCGATCTCGATCGCATCGGGCGCAACGCGGAGGAGCTCGTGCGCCGTTGCGCGGCGCGTGAGGTGTCGGTGACCGCGATCACGAAGGCGATGTGCGGGTTGCCCGCACTCGGCCGCGTCTACCTCGCCGCCGGCGTCGCGGCACTGGGTGACTCGCGCATCGAGAACATCGAACGGCTCCGCGCCGACGGCATCGACGCGCCGATCGTGCTGATCCGCTCGGCATCGGTGAGCGAGGTCGATCGGGTCGTGGTGGCGGCAGACACGAGCTGCGCGACCGAGGTGGAGATCGTCGAGCTGCTCTCGACCGCGGCCGTCCGCGCCGACCGGGTGCACGGCGTCATGCTCATGGTCGAGCTCGGGGACCTCCGCGAAGGCATCATGCCGGACGACCTCCCCGACGCGATCGCGCGCTGTCTCGCGCTGCCGAACATCGAGGTGCGCGGCATCGGCACCAACCTCGCCTGTCGCAACGGCGTCGTGCCCGACGACCGCAACCTGGGTGAGCTCTCGCAGCTGGCGACGTCGGTGGAAGCGCAGTTCGGCATCACGCTCGGCGTGGTGTCAGGCGGCAACTCGTCGAGCCTCGGCTGGTTGCACACGACCGGAGCGGTCGGCCGGATCGACAACCTCCGACTCGGAGAGGCGATCCTGCTCGGCCGTGACCCTCTCCACGGCACGCCGATCGAGGGTCTGGCCCAGGACGCGGCGACGATCTTCGCGGAGGTCATCGAGTCGAAGCAGAAGCCCCGCCAGGCGTGGGGGGCACGCGCCAACAGCACGTTCGCACCGCCGGCGGATGCACCGTCAGCCGGCGGGGCGGCCGCGGGCGACGAGCGCGGTTGGCACTCGCTCCTCGCGCTCGGCCACCAGGACACGGACCCGCTCGATCTCGAGCCGCCGGCGGGGTTGCGCATCATCGGCGCGAGCAGCGATCACCTCGTCCTCGCGTCGGACCACCAGCTCCCGCTCGGCGCCGAGATCGCGTTCCGTCCCGGCTACTCGGCCCTCGCACGCGGCATGAGCTCACGGACCCTGCCGTCGCTCGTTCGCGGTGGAGAGTCGTCGGACGGGCTGGACTAAGCCCGGAGGAAGAGCGCGTACGCGGGGTTGGCGCTCTCGTCCACGAACGGGAAACCGAGCGACGCGAGGAAGTCGTCGAACAGGAGGTGGTCGCTCGGTGGCACCTGCAGGCCGACGAGCACCCGCCCGGAGTCGCCACCCTGGTTCCGGTAGTGGAAGAGGCTGATGTTCCACGTCGGCGCCATGAGACCGAGGAACCGGAGCAACGCTCCCGGCCGCTCGGGGAAGTCGAAGCGCAGGAGACGCTCACCCTCGGCGAACGGGTCGCGCCCGCCAACCAGGTGTCGGAGGTGCTCCTTGGCCAGCTCGTCGTCGGTGAGGTCGAGTGCCTCGAACCCGGCGCCGCGGAACGCCGCCGCGATGCTCACGGCTTCAGCGCGCCCAGTCACCGTGAGCCCCACGAAGACGTGCGCGTCGGTGGCGCCGCTGATGCGGTAGTTGAACTCGGTGACGTCGTGCGGCCCGCGCGGCAGGCTTCCCACGAGCTCGGCGAAGCGGCGGAAGCTCCCGAGCTCCTCGGGGATGGTCACCGCGAACAGCGCTTCGCGATGCTCACCCACCTCGGCGCGGTCGGCAACGAACCGCAACCGGTCGAAGTTCAGGTTCGCACCGCTCGTGATCGCGACGTACGTCTCGCCCGCGGTGCCGAACTGCTCGACATGCGACTTCAGGCCCGCCACCCCCAACGCACCGGCGGGTTCGACGATGCTGCGGGTGTCGAGGAACACGTCCTTGATCGCCGCGCACACCGCGTCGGTGTCGACCCTGATGAGGTCGTCGACGAGGTCGGTCACGAGGCGGAAGGTCTCCTCGCCGACCAGCCGGACGGCGGTGCCATCGGAGAAGAGGCCGACGCGTTCGAGCTCGACCCGGTGGCCGGCCTCGACGGAGCGGGCCATGGCATCGGAGTCGGACATCTGCACGCCGATCACCTTGATCTCGGGGCGCACCGCCTTGACGTACGCCGCCACGCCTGCGACCAGCCCACCGCCGCCGACGGGCACGAAGATCGCGTGGATCGGCCCCTCGTGCTGACGCAGCATCTCGAGTGCGATGGTCCCCTGGCCCGCGATCACGTCGGGATCGTCGAAGGGATGGACGAACGTGAGACCGCGCTGCGTCTGCAGGGTCCGCGCCTGCTCGTCGGCATCCGAGTAGCTCTCGCCGAAGAGGTGGACCTCGGCTCCGAGCGCACGCACGGCGTCGATCTTCACCGCAGGCGTGGTGACCGGCATGACCACGACCGCGCGGGTCCCGAGGTGCAACGCCGACAACGCGACGCCCTGCGCGTGGTTGCCGGCCGATGCGCAGACGACGCCGCGCGCCAGGGCATCGGGCGCGAGGTTCACCATCTTGTTGAACGCGCCCCGCAGCTTGAAGCTGAACGCAGGCTGCTGATCCTCCCGCTTCAGCAACACGGTGTTGCCCAGCCGCTCGCTCAGCCGCGGTGCGGGATCGAGCGACGTCTCGATGGCCAGGTCGCCGGTGCGGGCGGTGAGGATCCGCTCGAGGTAGTCGGTCGCCGCGAGCTCCGCCATCGTCGTCGGAAGCTACTGCGCGTCGACGGTCGCGCGGTCGGGTGTTCTCTCGGGTGACGGTGGACGGTGGATGACACCTGATGCGGACCCAGCCATGACGGAACCAGATGGAAGCCCGGGTTGCGACCGGGCATCCATCGATTCGCGAGCAACCCTCTTGTCCGGACAGGGGACGAGGCTTACGTTGGAAGTCGACAATCCCCGTGTGGGAGCGACGCCGTTCTCGGGTCGGCCACGAGGGCCTGACCTTCCCGGCGAGCTCGCCTCTTCCGCGCTCGAGCGAGAGGCCGAACCATGCAACCCTGTCAGTTCCATCTCCGCGGCGAGATCGACGTCGCCACTGCTTCCGGGCTCGTCGTGACCCTCCGCAGCGTCGCCGGCCTCCAACCGACGGCTCGCGAGATCGTCGTCGACTGCGCCGACCTCATGTTCATCGACGCCGCCGGCATCGGTGCGCTGGTGTCGGTGGCCAACGAGCTGGCGGAGGAGGGGCGCACGTTGCGCCTCGTCCACCCGTCACGGATGCTGGTCCGACTGCTGCAGATCCTGGATCTCAGCTCGATGATCCGTTGCCGGGCGAGGATCCGAGGCGCCTCCGGTGCGGCGAGCCCGGGCCCCGGCGCCGCCGGGAACCGTTCTCGCCACACCGTGACCGCCCGACCTGCCGGAGTGGTTATCGCGGAAGCGACTCGTGCCCCCGGTAGCCGTGCGTGCGACGCGCCTCTTTGAGCTCTGCCTCGAACACGTGACGACCCCCGTCGAGGAGCTCGTCACGAGTCAGACGTTCGCACCGGCGGGCTTCCTCGTAGTACAGGTCGTCGAACTCCTCGACGACCTGGAACGTCCAGCGGCCGTCGATCACGTTCCGGCCGACGAGTTCGGCGCGCACCTCGTCTGCGATCCGGTGGTGTCCGCAGGCGGCGAGTGCATCCGCACCTTCCTCGAAGAGGAAGTCGGCGTGTCCCATCATCTGGTGGAAGTCGTAGAGCCGACCACGAGCGCGCTCCACCCACTCCATGGCCTCGGTCATCTTGCCGACCGCCGCCACCAGCTCGTCGTTCACACCGGCGGGTCGCTGGTGCGCACGTCGTGCCGCGGACCACGCGAGCGGCTCCGTCTCACCCATCGTTGCGTTCGACCGATCCGCGCCATGCGCCGGTCGCCTGCTGGCGCGCCTCGACGAAGTCCTTGAATCGCTCGAGGTCTCCCGCCACCCGACGGCGCACGAAGCCGAGCTTGTCGCCCGCCGTCTCGACAAGCCCTTCGGGCTCCATGTCGAGCTGGAGCATGACCTTCGTCCGATCGTCGGTCAGCCAGTGGAACGTGACGACCCCGGCGTTCTCGGCGCCGTCGAGGGCGTGCCACGCGATCCGCTCGTCCGGGAGCTGCTCGCTGATCTCCGCATCCCACTCCCGCTTCACCCCGGCGATGCTGGCAACCCAGTGCAGGTGGGTGTCGTCGGTCTGCTGGACCGCTTCGACGCCCTCCATGAACTGCGGGAACGTCTCGAACTGCGTCCACTGGTCGTACGCGGTCCGCACCGGGACATCGACCTCGATCGACTGCTCGACGGAACTCATGCTGACTCCTCTCACTGCGGCGCCTGCCGCGCTCGCCGGGCGGTGTGCCCGGACCTCCGAGCGGGTACCCGCTTCGGTACGCCGCTGACCCGCGCGTGGAGGAACCCGATGCCGAACCTCGACACCCCCGGACTCTCCATTGGTGAAGTCGCGAGTCGCACTTCCATCGCGCCGTCGACCTTGCGCATGTGGGAGACCCGGTACGGCTTCCCCGAGCCGGACCGTTCGGGCGGTCGGCACCGTCGGTACACGGAGGACGACTGCCGCCTGCTGTTGGAGGTGCGCCGTGCCCGCGAGGCCGGCGCGTCGATGGCCTCGGCCATCGAGCGCGGCCGAGCTGCAGTGCGACACGCGGAGGACTCGATCTTCGGTGGTCTGCTGCTCCGCCATCCCGATGCCGAGGTGGTCGTCCTCCCGGAGCCGTTCCTGCTCGCGATCAGCCGCGCGCTCGAGGATGCGATGGTCGAGCAACCAGGTGGTGTGGTGTTCGGAGCGTTCCAGCGTCGCGCGGCGTGGGAGATCGCCGAACCACGATGGCGCCGCGCGATGCACCACGCTTATGCCGGCGCGGTGTTCGCCGACTTCACCGAGCCCGACTGTCGGGACTCGCTGTGGTGCGTGCCGGTCGAACCGGGGTCCAACCTGGCGACGGAGTGGACCGTCGTGCTCGACGGCCCCCACGCTGCGGGTTGCGTCGTCGGCCGGGAGCTCGACCCCGAACCCACGCCGCTCGGGCGTCGTCGGTTCGAGACCGTGTGGTCGCTCGATCCCCTCGTGGTGCGCGACGCGGCCCGGGTGGCCACTTCGATCGCGGCCGCGAGCGCACCTGAGTTCGCCGACAAGGTGGAGCTGCGGCTGCGCACCGCCCCTCGTGTCCACCCGTCGACCATGCGCGACGCGACATCGTTCATGAACCGGGTGTTCGTGCACCTCGAGGGTCTCGCGCGCGATCGCGTGCCTCCCCGACCCTGACGGCGCTCGTGCTGGCGCGGCGGTGTGTGCAGCTTTGGCCATGCATACCTCCTGATCCATGGGCGTCGGCGCCTGGGCTGCGTACGTTGTGTCGAGTCAACCTTGGCTGCGTGACTGCTCCGGAACCTCGGCGGTGGCGCCGGCTACGGCCAGGAGGCCCTCGTGTCCGAGAAGCTCCAGTGGATCGGTCTGCATCTCGTCCCGGATCGCATCGATCTCGTCGTCGACGTCGTCGATCTCGGCGACGAGCTGTTGCTGCGCTTGGTCGGTGAGTCGGATTGTGCGACGGCTCCTGTCCTCGAACACGCGCTGGGCGCGGCCCTCCTGGCCGTCGACGCGCGGACGGTCACGCTGGACGTCCGTGAGCTGACCTTCCTGAGCGCAGGGGGCGGGGGCCAGATCGCACGCGCCGAGGTGCGCCTGCGCGAGCAGTCTCGACGACTGGTCGTGCGTGCACCGACTCCCATCGTTCGACTCGTGCTGGAGGTCTGTGGCCTGGCTCCGGCCATCGCGACGTCGGCCGACGATCTGTGGTTCGGCCCGATGGGTCGTCGCCGGGGCTCCGCCGTGATGGTCGGTGGTACACCCTCGTCCGGCGCGGCATAGGAACGCACGCGCCGACGCAGCCCGGTTGGATCAGGCGGTGCGGCGGTCTGCGCCGCGCACAGCACGGTCGAGGCGTTCGAAGATGCGGCCCGTGAGCTCCGACGTCTCGTGCCGGGTCGACGGTCGCAGCTCGAGGCGGTGCTGCAACCGCTCGGCGAGCACGGGCGCGAGCTCTGGGGTCGAGGAGGTGGCGAGCGTGGCGCCGACACGCGACGCGGTGCGGACCACTTCGGGCTCGAGCGACCACATCGCTTGGAACCGCCGGCGTGAAGGCTGCAGGGGGTCCGGCGCCACCTCGCGACCGACGAGACAACCCCACCAGCGCGGCGTGTCGCAGATGACCGACCACTCCTCCACCAGCGACGTCCTCTCCGTCACGGGGATGCGCCACGACGCTCCCTCGTGCTCCGCCGCGGCGAAGTCGGCGAACTGGATCGCGGCGTGCGCGGACTGCGCCAGGCGCTCCCACCGCCGCGCCGCCACCTGCCAGGCGCGTCGGCACTGGAAGGCGGCGATGAGCACGCCACCGGGGTGGGCGAGCGCCTCGTCCTCGAGCGCGTGGCTGACGGCCGACATGTACGACTGCGGGAGCACCACCAGCGGGAGCTCCGGGTGGCGCATGCGGAGCCCGAAGAACAACGAGCTCGCCGCTCGGCGGAGCGCGTCGAACCCGGACTCGATCGCGGCCGTGAGGTCGTGGCCCCGGTCACGCGCGTGCTTGACCTGCATGAGCGCCCGACAGTCGACCTCGGAGTACCGCCGGTGCGTGCCACTCGCCCCCGGGGGCGCCGGGAAGCCGTAGCGGGCCTCCCACGCGCGCAGCGTGGACGCCGAGATGCCCGTGCGGGCCGCGACCTCGCCGATGGACAGTGCGGTGGTGTCGAAGTTCGGCATCGACAACCTCCCATCGCCGTGTCCGACGAGAGAGGGCTACCCAGCGGAACGGGTCCCGACGCCCGCGCCGCTCGAACTCACGAGTGAGCCGACGCTCGCAGCGACCTCTCACTCACTCAGGGTGGTACCCCCAGCCAGGCTGCCGGTGTCGAAGTAGTCGCGCCACGCCTTGATGCGGCCGCCCTCGATCTCGAAGACGCCACATGACCGCAGCTCCGCCAGCTCGCCGCCGAACGTGACGCGATCGAGCCGCTCGTTCATGACGAGATCGTCGTCGGCGACCTGCCGCAGGATCGCGTACGGACCGCCGGGGACTTCGACGAACTGCCGCGCGAACTCGCGGATGCCGTCGCGGCCGACGGCGGGCGGGAGCGGACGGTGGTGCCACACCGCGTCCTCGGTGCATGCAGCCACGAGTCGTTCCACGTCACGCTGCTCCCACAGCAGCAGGAACTCACGCACGAGTGCGTCGTTCGGGTGCATCAGCTCACCCCTTGCGGTAGGAGCGCACCGCGAGCGGCGTGAACACGAGGACGATCGCAACTGCCCACAGCAGCGATCCCACCACCCAGTAGGTCAGACCGTGGTCGAACGTTCGGGTCACGGCGTCGCCGAGCAGCAGGCCACGCCACGAGTTCACCATGAAGGTGAGCGGTTGCGCCTTGGCGAACGCCTGCACCGGCCCCGGCATCGTGGCGATGGGGACGAACGCGCTCGAGATGAACGAGAACGGCACCGCGAGGATGCTGAGCCCCTGCGCCGCCTGCGCGTTGCCACTCACCAGACCGAGGAACGCGAACACCAACGCGAACGACAACGCGTAGACAACGAGGAGTCCGAGGGCGAGCACGACGTCGGGGAGGGTGGTGTGCATCCGGAAGCCGATGATGAAACCGACGCCGAGCGTCACCAACCCGACGATCACCATGAGCGCGGCGTCTGCCATCGCTCGACCTGCGAGCACGGCGCGATCCGAGATCGGGAGCGATCGCAGTCGGTCGTTGAGCCCCGACGCGACGTCCTCCGCCACCGCGACCGACGACCCACCACCGGTGAAGAGGATGCCGGACACCACGAAGCCGGGGACCAGGAACTCGACGTAGGTGACGCCGTGGACGCCGATCGCTCCGCCGAGGATGTAGCGGAACATCAGGAGGAACACCACGCTCTGGACGATCGCGATGCCGAAGACCTGCGGCGTGCGCAGCAGCTTGCGGAACGTCCGGGCCGCGATCGTGAACGCGGTCGTGGCCCAGCTGGCGGTGTGGGTGGGGGCGGCGATCGTGGTGCGGGCGGGGGCGGACGTGGCGGTCATGACTTGCTCGTTTCGGACGTCGCGTCGGGTTCGGCTCGTTCGGTGGTGTGACCGGTGAGGGTCAGGAACACGTCGTCGAGGGTGGGGCGTCGGAGGGCGACGTCGTCGAGCGAGATCTGCGCCGCTCCGAGTGCCTGCACCGCAGCGACGAGGTCGTCGGCGCCGCTGGTGACGGGCAACGACACCCGCGAGTTCTCGGCGTCGATCGTCGCTTCTTCTCCGAGCGCGTCGGCGGCGCGCTGCAGGTCCGCTTCGTTCTTGACGGTCACGTCGACGACGTCACGACCGAGCTGCGCCTTCAGCTCGTCGCCCGTGCCCGAGGCCACGAGCTTGCCGTGGTCGATGATCGCGATGATGTCGGCGAGGCGGTCGGCCTCGTCGAGGTACTGGGTGGTGAGGAGCACGTTGGTGCCGTTCGCCACCAGATCTTCGATCGCGACCCACAGCTCGTTGCGGCTGCGCGGGTCGAGACCGGTGGTCGGCTCGTCGAGGAGGAGCAGCTGCGGTGCGCCCACGAGGCTCGCCCCGAGGTCGAGGCGCCGCTGCATGCCACCGGAGTACGTGCGCACCAACCGGTCGCCGGCGTCGGTGAGCCCCATCTGGTCGAGCACCGCATCGGCTGCCTTCGCACCCTGGTCGCGGTCGTGTCCGAACAGTCGCGCCACCGTGCGCAGGTTCTCGCGCCCGGTCAGCGCAGGCTCGACCGCGGCGTACTGGCCGGCGAGCCCGATGCTGCGACGCACCTGCTTCGGGTGCTTGGCCACGTCGATGCCGGCCACCTTCAGCGTCCCGGCGGTGGGTCGGGTGAGCGTGGAGATGGTGCGGATCAGCGTGGTCTTGCCGGCACCGTTGGGCCCCAGCACCGCGAGCACCTTGCCCGACGGGACCGCCAGATCCAGGCCGGCCAGTGCTTCGACGTCGCCGAAGCGCTTCTGGAGACCCACGGCCTCGATCATCAATTCCATCCCGAGACACTAGGCAGCCGCTCTCGCGGGCCAGGCACCTTTCCTTCTTCGTCGTCAGAAGGACTCGCCCTCGCGCGCCGCTGCGGCCGCGGTCTGCGCGGGGCACCTCCCTTGTGGTCGACCGCACGCGCCGAAGTCGCACGCGCGACACCACCAGGCACCGCCTTCGCCGCCGTCGGCGCGCTCGTGCATCCGGGCGCGCACGCCGGCGGCCACGAGGTCGCCCATCAGCCGCTCGAGCACAGCGGCATCGCTTGCGTCGACGCCGTCGAGCACGCGCCCGACGACGTCGCTGCGCGCGACACGAGCGCGTGCAGCGCGTCGTCGGCCTTCCGCGGTGAGGGCGACTTCGACCGTGCGCCGGTCCTCCCCCACCCACCGTTCGGCCAGGCCCTCCGCCTCGAGCAGCGCAACGAGGCGCACCGCGCCCGAGTGGGTCAGTCCCAGCACATCGGCGATGTGCGCGACGTTGGCACGGTCGAGGAATTCGTCGAGCGCCAGGAGCGCCGCCGGTCCGCTGCCGGTCAGTCCCGTCGCCGCCTCCACCGCATGGGTGCCGTCGTCGTGCAGTCCGAGTGCGAGGGCGGCGACGAGGTTCTCGAGCCTGGTGGTCCTGGTGTTTGCCATCGCACCTCCGAGGGAACCTATGACTCACTCATACATTACCGTCGAGGTGAGGAGCACCCCGTCATGGCTGGAATCGTCGCCACCGCCGAGATCGACATCGCCGCTGCGCCCGACCGCGTCTGGGAGACGCTCACGCAGCCGGCCGCGGTGAAGCAGTGGATGTTCGGCAGCGATCTCGAGACCGACTGGCAGGTCGGCAGCCCGATCGTCTGGAAGGGCGAGTACGAGGGCAACTCGTACGAGGACAAGGGAGAGGTGCTCGAGTACGACGCACCGAACCGCCTGTCGGTCAGCCACTTCAGCCCGACGACCGGTCAGGACGACGTGCCGGAGAACTACCACACGCTCGTCTGGGTGCTCACACCTGTCGACGAGGGGACGCACGTCACCCTCACCCAGGACAACAACGGTTCAGAAGACGAGGCGGAGCACTCGGCCGAGAACTGGCAGCACGCGCTCGAAGGCATCAAGGCCCACGCCGAGGCGTGAGCCGAGGGCGACCTCAGACGTCGTTGCCTCAGACGTCGTTGCCTCAGACGTCCTTGCCTCAGACGTCCTTGGTGGTGTCGTCCCGCTTGGCGGCGTCGTCACTGTCGTCACCGTGAGCGAGACCGTGCTCGAACTCCTTCTTCGCCGAGCCGAGCGAGCGCGCCAGCTTGGGGAGCTTGGATCCGCCGAAGAGCAGCGCAATCACCGCCACGACGAGCAGCAGCTCCCATCCGATGATCTCGCCGACTACCGGGTGCACCATGGCGTCGCTCCTCGAGTTGATGGACGGAACGGGTTCGACACCACCCTGGTCGGGGGATGTGACGCGAGGTGCGCCGTGAGCATCACGGCGCACCTCGGACACCGGAGAACACGTTCAGATCGATCGCGAACCACAGACCGGCGAAGAGCACGAGGGTGACCACCACGAGCAGGATCGCCATCCGTCGCTCACTCCCGCTGCCCTTCATGAGAAGTCCACGCTCCCGATCCGGCGATGACCCCCGAGTGTGGGCGCGGGCAGTTGAACGCTGGTTGAACGCGTCGCCGCCTGACCGTCGCTCGTGCGCTCAGGACTGGGCAGCTGGCGCACCCACCACGCCGAGCCCATGACGCACCCACGCATATTCCTGATGAAGTTGATCAACAATGCGCCATTTCGGCGTAGGATGCTGGGCCATGACGCAACGGTTCGAGGGCACCATCGGCCCGACCCTGGCCGAATCCGAGTCGTGGTGGCCGCCGCTCCCGACGGCTCCGGACGGCGCGCCCAACGTCGTGATCGTCCTGCTCGACGACGTGGGCTACGCCCAGCTCGGGTGTTACGGATCCGACATCGCAACCCCGACCTTCGATCGCCTCGCCGCGCGCGGGCGCCGCTACGCGAACTTCCACACCACCGCGCTGTGCTCTCCCACCCGGGCGTGCCTGCTCACCGGACGCAACCACCACTCGAACGGCATGGCCCGCGTGGTCGAGCTCGCTTCGGGCTTCCCCGGCTACAACGCGACCATCCCGAAGGAGAACGGCTTCCTGTCGGAGATCCTGCGCGACGAGGGCTACGCGACCTTCGCGGTCGGCAAGTGGCACCTCGCCCCCGCCACCGAGATGGCGGCGGGCAGCCCGCGCGACAAGTGGCCACTCGGGCGCGGGTTCGACCGCTACTACGGGTTCCTCGACGGCGAGACCGACCAGTACCACCCGCAACTCGTGAGCGACAACGAACCGGTCGAGCCGCCCCGCACGCCGGAAGCGGGCTACCACCTCACCGAAGACCTCACCGACCGCGCCATCCGCTACCTCGCCGACCTCCGCGGCGCGTCGCCGGACACGCCGTTCCTGCTCTGGTACGCGCCGGGCGCATGCCACGCGCCTCACCAGGCCCCGGCGGAGTACATCGAGCCCTACCGCGGGCAGTTCGACGAAGGCTGGGAAGCGTGGCGCGAGCGGGTCTTCGCCCGTCAGCTCGCGTCGGGTCTCCTCGAGCCCGGCACCGAGCTCTCGGAACGTCCGTCGTGGGTGCCGGCGTGGGATTCGCTCACTCGCGACGAACAGCAGCTCGCGGCGCGCCTCAAGGAGGTGTTCGCCGGGTTCCTCACCCACACCGACGCCGAGGTGGGTCGCCTCCTCGACTTCGTCGACCAGCTCGGCGAGGCCGACAACACCATCGTGCTGGTCATGAGCGACAACGGCGCGTCCGCCGAGGGTGGCGCACGCGGCTCGTTCAACGAGCTGTACTTCTTCAACTTCGTGCCCGAGAGCACGGAGGAGAACCTGCGGCGCATCGACGACCTCGGGACACCACGCGCCAACAACCACTATCCCTGGGGCTGGGCGTGGGCCGGCAACACGCCGCTCAAGCGCTTCAAGCGCGACACCCACGAAGGTGGCGTCGCCGACCCGCTCATCGTGCACTGGCCGGCGCGCCTCGGTGTCGACGGCGACACGCGTCACCAGTACGTGCACGCGGTCGACGTGCTGCCGACGCTGCTCGAGCTGATCGGGGTGCAGGCGCCGGCCGCCATCGGAGGCGTCGAGCAGAACCCGATCGAGGGCATGAGCTTCGCCGCGACCCTCGACGATGCCGACGCGGCCTCCGCGCACGTCACGCAGTACTACGAGATGCTCGGTTCACGCGCGATCTACCACGACGGATGGAAGGCGGTGGCGTTCCACACGCCGTTCCTCATCAACTACGACCCGGACACCGATCCGACGAAGGCGTTCGACGACGACGTGTGGGAGCTGTACCACGTCGCCGAGGACTTCTCGGAGGTCCACGACCTCGCGGCGCGCCATCCCGAGCGACTCGAGGAGCTGAAGGCGCGCTGGTGGGACGAGGCGCGGCGCCACCAGGTGCTGCCGCTGAACAGCCAGCCCGGCCGGTTCGGCGACCCCCGGCACGATCGGGACCGTCACGAGTTCCACGGTCAGGTCGGGCCGATCGCTGCCGTGCTCGCGCCCAATCTGAGGAACCGCGCCGCGTACGTGATCGCGGCCGACATCGCGGTGCCGTCCGGCCGTGACGTCGACGGGGTGATCGCCGCCCACGGAAGCCACGCCGGCGGCTACGTGGCGTTCATCCATGACCGTCGGCTCCACTTCACCTACAACTACCTCGCCACCGAGATCACGACCGTGCGCGCCGACGTCGAACTGCCGGACGGCGCGTCGACGATCAGCGTGCGCTTCACGAGGACCGGGCCGGGGGGCGACATCGAGCTCCGCCACGGCGACGTCGCCGTGGGTCGGGGAACGGTCCCGACGACGACGCCACTCACCTACGGTTCGCCGGGATTCACGATCGGGTTCCAGGCCGCGGGTCCGATCGACCCCGACGTCGTCGGCCGGGCCCACTCTGCGCCGGATGTGCTGCGGCGTGTCGTCATCGAGACGACCGGCGCGGATCCGATCCGCGCCGCGATGCTCGACCCCCGGGTCGATCTCGCGACGCAGTAACCGGTGCTACGCCTGCGTGGCGGCGACGAACTCGGCGACGACCCGGGCGAGCGCTTCGCCCTGGTCTTCTTGGAGGAAGTGCCCGCCGCCGGTGATCGTGGTGTGGGGTCGACCGGCCGCGCCGGGGATGTCGTCGCGCAGCTGCCGATCGGCACCACCGGTGATCGGGTCGGAGTCGGAGAAGGCACACAGGAAGGGGCGGTCGAACGCGCGCAGCGCGTCCCATGCGGCGCGGTTGGCGGGCGCAGCAGGATCGTCGGGGCTGGTGGGTACGAGCACGGGGAACTGGCGCGCCCCGGCGGTGAAGGCGTCGTCGGGGAACGGTGCGTCGTACGCGGCCACGACCTCCGGCGAGAGCTCGGTCACGCAGCCCATGGTGACGATCGCACCCACGTCGAAGACCTCGGTGGTCTGGCTGAAGCGCTGCCAGGCGAGGAACGCGTCGCCGGGGTGGTGGTCGCCGGTGGGCAACGACGTGTTCGCAGCCACGACCCGTGCGAAGCGGTCCGGATGCTCGCCGACCAGGCGGAGTCCGATCAGACCGCCCCAGTCCTGGCACACGAGGGTGATGGCGTCGAGCCCGATCGCCTCGAGTGCGGCCCAGGTCCAGTCGACGTGCGCCTGGTACGTGTAGTCGTCCCGGCGCGCCGGCTTGTCGCTCCGACCGAAGCCGACCAGGTCGAGTGCGACCGCGCGCAGCCCGGCTGCGACCAGGATCGGGATCATCCGCCGGTACAGGTACGACCACGTCGGTTCGCCGTGGAGCAGGAGGACGACCTCACCGTCGACGGGCCCCTCGTCGAGGTAGTGGATCCGCAACGTGTCGCCGTCGCCCGCGTCGCCCGCGTCGACCTCGGCGTAACGAGGCTCGAAGGGATAGCCGGGCAGATCGGTGAAGCGTTCGTCAGGTGTGCGCAGGATCTCCATCGACGATGAGTATCACGCGACCACGTGCGCTCAGGTGAGTCCGCGCGAGCTGGTCGAAGCTCTCGTCGAGCACGGCGACGAAGTCGATGGCCCCGTCGTCGAGCCAGCTGTCGACGACGGTGCGGAACGCCGCCATCGACACCGCGACCCGGAGACGCAGCTCGTGGGATGTGAGCGGGTGGACGGCGGCGCGGTTGCGCCGTTCGAGCTCTTCGAACAGCGCGGCCTCCCAGCCACGCTGCTGCTCGGCCTTGTCAGCCCGGAGGGTCGGGGATCCCTCGAGCACGCGCGCCCGCGTGACGAGCCGATCGCGCTCCGGCTCGTAGTCGAGCGCGAGGGTGTGGAGCGAGCGGTGGAGCACGTCGAGCGGTGGATCCTCGAGCGGCTGCGCGGCGACGATCTCGAGCAGTGCGGCGCAGCGCTGCTGCGAATCGACGAAGAGCAGCTCCTCCTTGGTGGCGTAGTAGCGGAAGAAGGTGCGCGGCGAGACCTCACACGCCTCCGCGATCTCTTCGACCGTGGTCTGGTCGAAGCCGTTGCGGGAGAAGAGCTCCATGGCGACGTCGTGGAGCGTGGCGCGGGTGCGAGCCTTCTTGAGCTCCCGGAGTCCCATGAAGACATTCTGACACATTCCGCCGCTTGGCATGACGTGCAGACTGTCAGTTGGGCTCTTCTGACACAATGTGACAGAATGTGGGTCATGAACGCCGCACCGCCCCGCGCCACGGCCGACCTCACCTACCAGCGCCGGTGGTGGACCCTCGGGGTCCTCTGCCTCAGCCTGCTGATCGTGTCGGTGGCCAACTCGAGCTTGAACGTCGCGCTGCCCTCGTTGGCACGCGACCTCGGAGCGAGTGAGTCGCAGTTGCAGTGGGTGGTCGCCGCGTACTCGCTGGTCTTCGCCGGCCTGCTGTTCTCGGCCGGTGCACTCGGAGACCGGTTCGGACGCAAGGGTGCGCTGCAGTTCGGGCTCGTCACCTTCTTCATCGGTGCGGCGGCGGCGTCGCAGGCGACCACCATGGGCCAGCTGATCGGTTGTCGCGCGCTGATGGGTGTCGGCGCCGCGTTCATCATGCCGTCGACGTTGTCGATCCTCGTGAACGTGTTCCCTGCTGGTGAGCGCGCCAAGGCGATCGCGATCTGGGCCGCCACCGTGGGCGTCGCCGGCGCGATCGGACCGCTCATGAGCGGCTTCCTGCTCACGCACTTCTGGTTCGGCTCGGTGTTCCTGATCAACCTCCCGATCATCGCCCTCGCGCTGGTCGGCGGCTGGTTCCTGGTGCCGAAGTCCAGAGATCCCGAAGAGGCGAAGCTCGATCCGATCGGCGCGCTGCTCTCGATCGTGGGCATCTCGTCGCTCGTGTTCGCGCTCATCCAGGCCCCCGACAAGGGATGGGGCGCGCCCCAGACGGTCGGTGCGTTCGCCGTCTCGTTCGTCGTCCTTGCGATGTTCGTGCTGTGGGAGCTGCACGTCGACGTCCCCATGCTCGACATGCGCTTCTTCCGGAACCCGAGCTTCAGCACGGGGAGCGGCGGCATGCTGCTCGTGTTCCTCGCCATGTACGGCGTCCTGTTCCTCATGACGCAGTACTTCCAACTGGTGCTGAACGACTCGCCGTTGACCGCCGCGGCACGGCTGCTGCCCATGGCACCGATCATGCTGGTCGTTGCACCGCTCACTCCGCAGTTGAGCAAGCGCTTCGGCGCGAACCGCGTGGTCGGGATGGGCATGGTGCTCATCGCGGTGGGGTTCGTCATCTTCTCCCAGTTCGGCCTCACGACGTCCTACTGGATCGTCCTGCTCATGCTCGTGCCCCTCGTTGCGGGGATGGCGATGGCGATGTCGCCCATGACCGCGTCGATCATGGCGGCGGTGCCGGCGCGGCGCGCGGGCGCGGGATCGGCCATGAACGACGCCACCCGTGAGCTCGGCGCCGCGCTCGGCGTCGCGGTGCTCGGCTCGATCGCCGCGTCGCAGTACAGCAGCCACCTGCACGACGCGCTCGGCACGCTTCCCGCCGCGTCGCGGTCGGCCGCGAGCTCGTCCATCACGGGTGCCCTCGACGCGGCGAAGTCGCTGCCCGCGTCCGCCGCGCACGCGTTCGACCTCCTCGCCCGGACGGCCTTCCTCGACGGCATGCGCGTGGCGGGGCTGTTCGGTGCCGCACTCGCCCTCGCCGCTGCCGTCGTCACCGTCCGCTACCTCCCGCGCTCCCTGCCCGACGAGGGCGCCCTCCACTCCCCCGTCGACGCGATCGAGGACGTCGCCGAGCTCGGGCTCGGCGGCGTGTCTCCGGTGTTCGCCGACGAGCGATTCCCCGGTGACACCGTGCACGACGCCGATCTCGCACGGCCAGTGACCGCGACGACGAACGTGCCCGAGCACCCGGTGTGAGCGTTCGCATCACCGTGCGAATCACCTCTACCAGCGCCAACCACGGCGGTCGCCTCGTCGCCGTGCCACTTCTCGATGCCGGAGTGGAGGATGAAGGCGCCGGCGATGCGCGCACGCCGGGGCTCCGAAGCCGCACAGCATCTGGCCGACCCAACGGGGCATCCCCATCAGCAAGGACGCGTGGTTGCTCGGCATCGGTCTCACCCTGCTCGCCGAGTCCTTCGCTCCCGACCGCAACCTGAGCGCGTGACGCGGATCCTCGAGCGCTACGTCGTCTTGATCAGGCCACCGTCGATGACGTAGTTCGCACCGGTCACGTTCGCGGTGCGCGCGGACGCCAGGAACGCCACCAAGGTCGCGACCTCTTCAGGCGTCGTGAAGCGGCCCGTCGCGAAGCCCCCGATGCCGGCCACCACCGCGTCTCGTGCCGTGTCGGCGTCGACCCCGGTCGCCGCGCCGACGGTCGCGGCGACGCCATCGTCACCCAACCACAGGTCGGTGCTGACCGGACCGGGTGACACGCAGTTCACGTGGATGCCCTGCGACCCGAACTCCTGGGCCAGCGACTTCGACAGGTTGAGAAGTGCGGCCTTGGCCGCGCCGTAGTCGATGGTGCCGCCGTCGGGCTGGAAGAACGCGTTGACCGAACAGACGTTGACGATGGACCCGCCGCCACTCGTCACCATGGCCGTGATCGCGGCGCGAGTCGCGCGGAGGGCGATGAAGAAGTTCATGTTCATCGCCCACGCGAAGTCGTCGTCGGTGGTGGCCAGGAAGCCGTCGAGGCGGAGCTTCACCGCACCGACGTTGTTCACGAGGATGTCGACCCGGCCGTGTTCGTCGAGTGCGTCCTGCACGAGTTGACCGGGCGCGTCGGGCGCAGAGAGGTCGAGCGCGACTCCGGTGACACCGTCGAGACCTTGGAGGGTCGCGGCATTCCGCGAGCCGGCGACGACGAGAGCGCCTTCCTGCGCCAGCTGTTGCACGACGGCCATACCGATGCCCTTGCCGGCTCCGGTGACGACAGCAACCTTGCCCTTGAGCATGAGATCCATGGGATGAGTCCGATCGTTGCGGAGGCGAGTTGGCGAACTGTTGCCCGAGGCCTCGCAGCGAACGGTACGGCCGGGATCAGCTCTCGAGGTCGACGAAGCAGACGCACTCTGGCGACCGCGCACGGTCATGCGGGAGCGCGTCGGCTGGTCTCGTTCAACCTGTTGCGGTCGGCATCGCCGACGGTTTGCGCTCGAGCTCGGTCGCCTTGTGCACGAACGCCTGTCCGTGGAGGATCTCGAACGACGAGATCGCCGACGCTCGTGGGGGGCTGACGCCCTCGCCGGGCGCAGTCGCATCGCCGATGCCGACCTCGTCGACGATCTCCTTGAGCAGGCCCACCATGCCGTAGTCGTGGCTGCGGATGCGCTTGGGCGTCAGCTCTCGGCTGACGCGCCGGAGCACCCGCTCCTGGTTCGCAGTGAGCGAACGCTCCTCGATCGCGCTGTCGATGCGGCTGCGCAACTGCGCACGCCAGCTCGAATTCCGCGGCTTGAGGAGGGATCCGTCGGGACACGACGGCCAGTAGCCGACGCCCCAGTCCTCGAGCACGTAGACGCCACCCGGGACCAGATGATGCTCGAAGAGGTGCCAGAAGCTGATGCGGCTCGGATCGCCGAGGTGCGAGGCGTCGTCGACGATGAGATCGAAACCGTCGGGAGCGCACTCGGACGCGATTCGATCGAGCAGCTTCGTGTCCTGCTGCTCACCTTGGTAGATCGTGATCCGGCCGGAGGGATCGTCGATCGACACTGCGGCAGTGTCGAGACCAGCAATCACGCCTTGGGGGAAGTAGTCGCGCCACATCTGGAGCGAACCGCCATCCTTGACGCCGAGTTCGAGCAACTTCACCGGCTTGTCCACCCACGGACCGAACACGCGCTCGAAGTTCGCCAAGTAGTGGGTGTGGACCTTCTTGTCCGTCTCGTACGGACTCGGATTCAACGACATTGCGCCCCCATCTTCGTCAGCGTGGACCTGGTTCCTGCCCCCAGAAGCGCTGCCTCATGCTGAGCGAGATCGAGGAGACGACCTCACCCTGCGTCGATCCCGGGAACTCCCAACGTTCCTGTCACTCCGCCGGCTGCCGCCTTCGCCGCGATCGGCCGTAGTGTGCCAGCCGCTCGACGGTCGATCCAGCGCGGCGCCGACGGCGTGAGCCGCGGCGACGCGTCCTGATCGGCACGCGTGTGTCGAACCACGACGGGGGACCGGAACCATGCACGAACTCGAGACCTGGTCGCTCTCCGTGCCCGGCCACACGGGTGACATCGCAGTCCACACCCTCGTCCACGCCACGGCGCGGAGCAGAAGGCTGCCGATGGTGCTCTGGCTCCACGGTGCCGGCTCGTCCGCCGACTCGCTCGACCTGCAGGCGGAGGAGATTCGCCGGCGCTGGGACGCCGGCGCCATTCCGCCCGCGGTCATCTCGTGCGCGTCGACACCGACTCAGGGTGGCTTCTACTCCAACACCACGACCGGTGACTGGGAGACCATCGTCGGCAACGCGCTTCGCGACGCCACCTCTGTGCGCTACGACGCAGACCGTGCTCGCGTCGGGCTGTTCGGCGCTTCGATGGGCGGCTATGGAGTCCTCAAGTTGCTCTTCGCATCACCTGGCAGTCACCTCGGCGCCATTGCGGTCTCGCCCGCGATCTTTCCCGGCGACGCCCCCGAGGAGGTGTCTCCTGCACATCGCCAGTCCGTGCTGGGCGAGTTGTTCGACCTGACCCACCAGGACCCGGCCCAACGCGTCTCGGTACGACTCCGCGACAACGCGGAGGCAATTCGCGCGGCAGCCCCGGCGCTCTTCCTCGGTGTGGGTGATCGTGACGAGTTCCTGCTCGCCGACGGGGCGGAGCATCTCCATCGACAGCTGCTCGATGCGGACATCCATCACCACTACGTCCGCTGGCACGGTGCGATGCACGCAGGGCCCACCACTGCTGCGCTCGTCGGCGCGGCACTCGACTTCCTCGCCGTGCTCCTCGGCTGAGACGCTCCGCCGGTCCGGGATCGGATCGCACCCCGCCCGGGTCCGCTGAGTTCTCGGGCTCGCCGCCGTCAGCACCGGCGATCGTCGACAACGGACGGAGACGCAGGTGCGCAAGCTCAAGGTCATCAACCACATGTCGCTGGACGGCGTCATCCAGAACTCGCCGGAAGACGGGTTCCCGTACACCGACTGGGGTGCGCCGACGTACTTCGTCGCCGCTCGGGGTCGATCGGCGAACGGGTCGCCGGCGGGCACGTTCGGCCAGAACGTGGACCACAGGGCGCACGCTGCTCGAGTGAGATGGACTCGGGAGTGCCGCGCTCATCGGCCGCGGGCCACGACCACTGGAGAGCACCCGACGGCGCAGGGGTTCAGGCGGGCTGACCCAGGCGAACGGGGAGCTCGTCGAGACCGCGCAGGACGAGTCCGTCGCCGTGCGTCCAGCGCAGATCGGTTCGGGGGACGGCCAGCGCCAGGGACGGGAAGCGACCGAGCAACGCGCCGAACGCGATGCGAGCTTCGAGCCGAGCCAACGCGGCACCGAGGCAGGAGTGGACGCCGAACCCGAATCCGAGGTGGGGACGCGGTTCCCGCGTGACGTCGAGCAGAGCGGCGTCGGGATCGAGACCGGGGTCGTGGTTCGCCGCGCCGAGACAGACGAGGACCTGCTCGCGGGCAGGGATCGTGACGCCGCCGAGCTCGACCGGTTCGGTCGTGATCCTGAACGTCGCGTGAGGAGCAGGCGCAGAGAAGCGGACGAGCTCCTCGATCGCGGCCGGGATCCTCGTCGGTTCGTCCCGCAGGAGGCGCAGCTGATCCGGGTGTTCGAGGAGGTCCACGACCCCGTTGCCGATCAGGCTGGCGGTGGTGTCGTGGCCGGCGACGATGAGTTGGAACAAGCTGCCGAGCAACTCCTGCTCCGTCAGGCGCTCCTCGTCGTCGGTCGCAGTCACCAGCACGCCGACGAGATCGTCCAGGTCGTGGGCCCGGTGGAGTGCGACGAGCTGTTCCAGTGACGTGACGATCGTGTCGGACGCGGCCACCGCCTCGGCCGGGGGTGAACCGCTCCATGGCTGGAGCAGCGTCCGGAACGCCTGGCGCAGCGGAACGCGGTCCTCGTCGGGCACCCCGAGCAGTTCGCAGATCACCCGGAACGGCAGCGGGTTGGCGAAGCCGCCGACCAGGTCGACCACCGCGTCGGGTCCCGCGGCTTCGAGGTCGTCGAGCAATTCGTCGGCGTCGCGCGCGACTGATTCCTCGAGCGCGGCGATGCGCGTGGGCGCGAACGCGTGGGCGACGAGACGACGCAAACGGGTGTGGTCGGGGGGATCGAGGTTCATCATGTGCCGAGCGAGCGCAGGGCCGGGGAGTCCTGGGTCCACGACGTCGGGATCGTCGTCGAGGGCAGCGACCAGGTCCTTCGACAGCCGCTGATCGTTGAGGGCTTGGCGGGCGGCATCGTGTCCGAGGACGAGCCACGCGTCATGACCGTCGGCGAGTTGCACCCGTTGCACCGGGCACTTGGCTCGGGTCGACTCGAACAACGGATACGGATCGTTGCGCGTCGCGTCGTCCCAGACGCCCCACGTCGTGATCGGTTCATCCATCGAGAGCGCTCCCTGCGACCACGGTGTGCGCCGTGATTCCGAGTCGCCGACGAACAACCGCCTTCGCCAGATCGAGCGTCGCCGGATCTTGACGGAGGACGTACTGCGCGTTGGCGGCCAGCATGATGCCGTTGAGCTCGAACGTGAGTGCCTCCGCATCGTCGTGCGCGGGCAACTCCCGTTGTTCGGTCGCGGTGTCGACGAACTGGCGGATGAGCGCGCTGAAGTCACCTTGGAACGCAGCGATCTCGTCCTTGACCGGGCCGGGACGGGTACCCATCTCGAGGGCCGCGCCGGCGAAGAAGCACCCGCCGGGGAAGGTGCCGCGCAAGAGGTGGTCGAAGAAGCCGTCGCAGACCACGAGGATCTGCATGAGTCCCGGTGCGGTAGCCAGCGCCGGTTCGACCACCTCGGCCTGGAAGATGCGTGCGGCTTCGTCCACGGTCGCGAGTTGCAGCTGTTGCTTGGAGCCGAAGTGGGCGTACACGCCGCTCTTGCTGATGTCGAGGGCGCGAGCGAGGTTGCCGATCGAGAGCCCCTCGATCCCGTCGACGGTCGCGAGCACGACCGCTTCGCGCACGATCGCCTGACGGGTGCGCTCCCCGTCGGCGCGCTGCTTCCGAGCACCCGGCATCCGCACAAGATAGCACGATCGGTCGTTCTTTCTGTCCGGGCTCGCCGAGCCGATCACCACCGACGGCGGTACCCGACAACGACGAAGGCCCAGGGCAGAGACCTGGGCCTTCGTGCTGCGATGGTGGCGGGGGAAGGACTTGCACCCTCGACCTTCGGGGTTCTGAGGCCACCGCGCCTGGCAGGCGCACAAGCGTTGCGCCGCACCGGTCCTGATCAGAGCAGCTGTCGACAAATGCTCGTCACCTGCCTTGGGCCCTCGTGAGGGGCCGTACGCGTGCGTTGCGCGAGCAATCTGCTGACAAAACGCGAGCGAGGTCGCTGCCACGCAGATCTCACGACAGACCCACTCGCAGTTCTGGGCCCTGTTCGCTCGCGTGAACGGACCCGTGACCTCGGCCATGGGCGGCGCACTCGACCTCGGCAGCGTCGTCAGGCAAACGACGAATCGGCGGTGAGGCCGAGTTCGGGGAACGCACCCGTGACCATGGGTTGCCAGTTGCCGATCCCGACGCCGCCACCGGTCGGGTCGGTGATGCGGACGACGGTGTCGCGGATCTGGTGCACTCGGCGTGCCGTAGCGGGCTCCGAGCAATCTGCGATGCGCTCGCCTGAAGTGTGGAGCTTCCCGCGCCATTCACCGTGGTGATGTCCGTCGAACCCGAAGTAGAGGCCAGTGCCGAGGTGGAAACCCGTCTCGGACACGACCTCGACGCCGAGTCGACGGCTCACTCCGTCTGCCATCGTGAGGGTCAGGGACCCACCGCGCAGGCGACGGTTTGCGGGGTCGTACGCGAGTTCGGGGTGGATCGCGTGCACGCGTTCGAATCCCCCGTCAGGGTGTTCGATCCCGCCCATCACCTCCTTGTTTTCGTATCCCGGTCCCGTTGCGAACCCGAAATTGAGGAAGATGCCATAGCGGGAGCCATCGGCTCGCTCCATGAGCATGGGAGACCACATGAAGTGGTACGTGCTCCCCTCGCTGGAGCTGCGAGGCTCGACGTCGGTGGGCTCGGCGCCCACTCCGTAGCGAACGCCCCATGAGTGATCACGAGTGGACACCCACGAGTCGGGGTCCATCTCGTGGCGCTCGCCGTCGATCTCGATCCACCCCGAACACGTGCCGATCTGATGGAAGCGCACGAGGTCGGCAGACACTCGATAGCCGGTGCGAATGTGCGTGCGGTCCTCGGTCCGAGTGGGCAACACACCCTCGAAGCGCCAGTCGAACGAGATCGGCTGCACGTCGTTGCGTTCGAGGACGAAGCGAACCGTTTGCAGCGGCGCCATGACTTCATAGCGGACCGGCCCGATGACGGTGAGCTCGGGCTCGGGCGTCAGCCGACGACTCGCGCGCACGGTGATCTGTTCCACACCGCGGGAGATGCCTGCGTAGGCATCGATGACGTTGCGGTTGACGTACTTTCCGAGACCGAAACCCAGCTGCAGGCTGCCGTCCTTGGCCGCCGCCATCGCGCACACCTTCTCCGTCCACGAAGGGTCCGTCGACCCGACGTTTGCGAACGTCTCGGTGATCTGGTGACAGAACTGCTCGTCGGCGGCGACGAGTTGACCGATCTGTTGCTCCACGATTCCCCCGTGTTGGTTGTCGACTTGCCCGGAGGCAGTGATCAGATGCGTTCGAGTGCGCCGACGAGCTCTACGACGAACTCGCGGTCGAGGATGAGCCCTTCGGGATCGTCAGGCGCTGAGAGCTCACCGAAGTGCACCGCGCGGCCCATCGTGCGTAGGGACACGATGGCTTCGCGGACCGCGCTGTAACAGAGGTACCAGTCGAACTGCTGCACCGTCATCCCGGTGGCATGCTCGTAGCGCGTGACGGCCGAATCGCGAGTGCAGAAGCCGGGGATGCCTGCGAGGCCTCGGCGCTCGGCGGAGCGTTGGAAGTACTCGGCGAAGAACACCATCCAGGCGAGATCGACTTCCGGTGGAGTGAGCCCCACCATCTCCCAGTCGAGCACGGCAGTCGGTTCCACGCCGGACCACAGGATGTTGCCGAGTCGCGCATCACCCCAACTGATCCGTGCGTCCTGTTCGTACTCCGGCCAGTGCGCCTCGAGGACGTCGAATCCATGCTCGATGGTCGGGAAGTGGCGATCGTCGCGGGCCCACTCGTACCGTGCGCGCTCGCTGTCGAAGTGGCGTCGTAGCGGCGATCCGTCGAAGCCGCGGAGCTCGAGCGCGTCGGCCAACTCGGGGGTGACGGGGATGCCGTGGATCGCGGCGAGCACGTCGATGCAGCGATCGCCGACCTGCGCCTGTTCGGCAGCCGTGAGCTCGGTGACCCAGCTTCCCCAGGTGTAGGGCATGTAGTCAGGCGCGGCGATTCCGTCGACGCGCTGCATGACGATGAACGGGTCGCCGATCGGCGCCGGGTCGGGTTCGTACCAGAGCATCTCGGGGACCGGGACGGATGACCCACGGCGCACGGCCTCCATTGCCGCTGCTTGTCGACCGAGGTCGTACGTGGGGAACACGGGCCATGCGTCCGCCGGCGGAGGGAGCCGTACGACGACGTTCCGCTCGTGTCGCTGAGTGCCGGTCGTCCATGCAATGTCGAAGAGCAAGGTCTCGCTCGAAAGGCCGCCCTTGGCGGGGCCATCGAGCGCCATCACTTCCGGTTGCGCGGTGGCGAGGGTGACCCTCCGCAGCCATGTCGCGAGCCGCTCGGCGATGTCGTCGCGATCGCGTGTCGACGTCTTGGGCTTTGCGGGCTCGTCGCCAGCCGACATCGCTCAGCTCCTCCTTCCGAGCGCGAGCTGGATCATCGCGACGTCTCCACGACCTCTTCCACTGCCGTCACGTGTCGTCTCGCGCGCTCAACTGTTCGTGAACAGGTCGAGCTTGCGCAGGATCCGACCGTTCTTGGGGCATGCGAACGTGCCGGGCTTCGTCGGTTCGACGCGCACGTAGCTGCCGTTCTTCAACTGGTTGAGGACTGAACAGCTCGACGCTCCACGGCCGGCGAGGTCGATCGGGGCGATGATGCCGTCGGCATCGAACTTGTTGATCTTGTTGAGCTGTTCGAAGATCGTCTTGCGCGTCACACTGTTGACGCCACCTGCCTTCACCTGCGCGTTCACTGCGTCCCGGAACGCGAGCCCCGCAGCCCACGTGTACATGCTGTAACCGGCGAGCTTGTCGGCGCCGACGTACTTGACGACGTTGGCGAGCATGGGGTTCGCCTTCTGATCCGCCTTGTTGGAGAAGGGCAAGAAGAGCAGGTCTGCGTACTGACCTTCCACGTCGGCACCGCCAGCGTCGATGAACAGCTTGTCGTAGCACTGCACACCGCAGTCCCACACCTTCACGCCGGTCAACCCCTGCAGCGCTGCTTCTTTCCGCAGTGACACCATCTGCGTGTACGGCCCCGCGGCTTGACCGTAATTCGAACCGCTGCTCTTCATCTTCTGAACGATCTCGGTGAACTGCGATTGCGTCGCACTACTCGAACGATCGAAGTCTTCGTCGGACTTGATCCCCTGGTTCACGCCACCGATGTCGCGCAACCCGCCCAGGCTCGCGAACGAGGCGTCGCGCGCCGACTTCGAGTCGCTCCCGAAGACGTAGACGCCGTGGAGATCCTTGCCGTACTTGTCGAGGTAGTAGTAGCCCCGCGCCACGTCTGCCTGGAAGGTCTGTGGATGGTCAGCGGCGGTGTCGCACAGGACCTGAGGCGGAGCGATCGGGAACGACTGATCCGAGCACTGCTGCACCAAGGCGGTCGACACGAAGGGGATGTCAGGGATGCCGGTGACCGCGCCGCTCGAGTCCTTGCAGTTGCGCATCTCGTCGACAGACGTGAGGAACACCGCCGAGGTGCCGACGGCGGCAACATCGTTCTGGCACGCCGTGATCTCCGCGTTCTTGGTCTCTGCCGGGTTGAGCTTCGAGTCGTAGAAGTCGATCACGACCTTGCGTCCGGCAAGACCGCCGCCTCCGGCCTTGCTGTTGATGTACTTCGCCCAGCCGTTCATCCCATCCACCGACGCCTTGAACAGGTTCGGCGCCAACGGACTGTCGACGTCCGCGATCACCGCAACGTGGATCTCCTTGTCGGTGATCCCCACGTCGGTGGACTCCGGCTTGTCGGTGCCGCTCGACTGCGCACTCGCCGTCGTTCCGAGCACTGCGACGGCAAGCGCCATCACGATGCCGACGGCCACCAATCGTGAACTTCGCACGTTCCCCCCAGACATCTGCTCACCCGAGTGGCCCACTGCGTGACCCCTCGAGACTCCGTGCGCAGCGTAGATGATAACGTTGTTGTATTCAACTGCGGCGCAACCATGGAGCCGGGAAGTGTTGGATCGGGACATCGAGGAGCGGGTCGAGCAGCTCATCCGGGAGCACCCGCCGGCAACCACGGATCCGGTCGTTTTCTGGGGTGCTCGCTTCGACGCAGGGCTGGCATGGGTCCACACTCCCAGCGGTTGCGGCGGACTCGGGGCGGATCCCGTGCAGCATCGGCTGGTCACCGATCGGCTCGAAGCCGCAGGCGCCCCGACGAACTTTCCGCGCAACCCGATAGGGCTCGGGATGGTGGCGCCGACCATCGTCGGACACGGCACGGACGAACAGCGGCAGCGATTTCTGCGCCCGCTCTTCACCACGGAAGAGATCTGGTGTCAGCTCTTCTCGGAGCCGGGAGCAGGCTCGGACCTGGCCGGACTTGCCACGCGCGCAGAGCGAGACGGCGACGAGTGGTTGATCACCGGGCAGAAGGTCTGGACATCGTTGGGCCACAAGGCGGCGTTCGGCCTACTCCTCGCCAGGACCGACATCGAAGCGCCGAAGAACCGAGGGTTGACGACCTTCCTTGTTGATATGCACGCACCCGGGCTCGAAGTGCGCCCATTGCGTCAGCTCACCGGTGACGCCGAATTCAACGAGGTGTACCTGAACAATGTGCGGCTACCGGCGAGCGCGCAGCTCGGTCCGGTAGGCAAAGGTTGGCAGGTCGCGACCACGACGTTGATGAACGAGCGCGTCTCGATCGGCAACGCCATGGCGACCATGGCGACGCCAGCCGAAAGAGCGGTTGAGCTGTTCCGCGAGCGCGGCAGCAGCGAACCTGTGATGCGTGATCGTGTCGTTGCCATGTGGATCGAGTCAGAGCTCGGTCGGCTCATGGCGTTGCGGGCGGCCCAACTCGGTCAAGCAGGTGACCCAGGACCGGTCGGGTCGGTCGGCAAGCTGTTCGGCGCCGAACACGCACTGCGCGTCCACGAGCTCCTCGTCGATCTCCTCGGACCTGAAGGGGCGCTGTACCCGGCTTTCGGTCCGGACGGCGCACCGGTCGAACGAACCGTGCCGGTGCAATTTCTTCGGTCGCGCGCGAACACCATCGAAGGCGGGACTTCGGAGGTGATGCGCAACATTCTCGGCGAACGCATCTTGGGCCTTCCTCGAGATGACCACGGGCCGAGAGACCGGCCATGGCGCGAGATCCCACGCAGCTGAGGTGACGCTCGATCGACGGTCAGTGTGCAGTTGTGGGTACTTCGAGCGACCGGAGGAATCGGTCCACCAGTTTCCCCCAGGTCGCGGGCTTGGGCAGCTCGACGTCCCACGATTCGAGGACACCGAGGCCGAGCTCGGTCGCCCAGAGCAGTATGAGGACAGCGTCCATGTCCACGTCGGGATCGAGACCCTCGGTTTCCTGGAGCTCGTGGTAGATGGCCTTCCATTCCGCGAGCTTGGTGGTTTGGAGGTCATGCATCTGACGCTCGACCTCGGGGTCGACCCGTGCCGCAGCGGCCGCCTCGACGAGGAGGGCGCGCAGGCCGTTGCGGGATCGGTACCCGCGCCATTGCCGCTGCATGTAGGTCCGGAGATCGGTCTGGCCGGTGGTCTTGAGGTAGAGGTCCTGGTCGATGTGATCAGCGATCGCTGCGACGAGGAGATCGGCCTTGTTGCGGAAGTGGCCGTAGATCGCGCCGCTGGTGACCTGCGTGCGACGCGCGAGATCGCGTACTGACACCGCGCCGTAGCCCTGTTCGATGAAGAGGTCGTACGCAGAACGGACCAGGGCAGCACGGGTGGTGCGCGCCTTCTGCGTGAGGGGTTCGACCATCGGCCGCATGGTAATCACGGTCACTGTTCGTTCAATGGCTTCGATTCAATCGTGTCGAGCACCACCTCGAGCTCTGTGAGCAACAGTGAGTCGTCTTCTCGTCGCACTCGTCCGTTCACGATTGCGGTCGAGAGCGGCGAGACACCTCCGACGATCTGCGACACGAAGATGTAGGAAGCGAACGATGCCTCGCCGTCGCGTTGCTCCACGATGTGGACGTTGGTGCCGTTGTGCCGGAGCGGGGAGGGGCTGTGGAGACGGTGGTCGGTCTGCCATGCCATCACGGCGTCCCGACCCGAGTAGTCGGCGCGCACGAATTCCTCGTAGTCGGTGGTGCCCGAGTCGGTGCGGCACGAGAAATGCACGTCATCGGTGAGCAACGACGTGAGGACGTCGAAGTTGCCCTGGTCGTAGTTCCACCACCAGCGGGCGACGAGATCTTGTACCTCGGCCGGTTCGATCATCAGGTCATTCCCTTCGAGTCAGACGGGGTCGCCCATGCGGGCGTAGGCATCGGCGATGGCGCCGCCGAGGAACTGCGCGCGCGTGGCTTCGTCGAGCAGCGAGAGTTCGCCGTCGTAGAACGCCAACGGGTCGGGGTTGCCCTCGTAGTGGGGGTAGTCGGACGAGAACACCGCCACGCCGGGGACTTCGTCCATCAGTGTGAGCGGCGACTCGTGTGGTGCTGGGATCGGCGAGATCCTCACGTTCCGTTCGACGTACTCCGCGGGGAGAGTGGCCAGCGGTAGTCGCCGACGACGAGTGGGCTGACGCCGGGTGACGACATGCTGTCGATCTTGTTCACCCAGCCGGGGAACCAGTCGATGCCGAGCTCGGAGACGAGGACGGTGAGGTCGGGGTGACGTTCGAACACCCCACCGAAGATGACTGCGGTGAGGAACACCTGCGCACTGTGATGTGGGTTCTGCAGCGAGATCAGTCGGATGATCGCGGGATCGTCGGTGTTGGCCCACGCCGGATGGAACAGTCCGGGGTTCATGCCCACGTGCAGGTGGGCGATCATTCCGAGATCGGTCGCTGCCGCCCACACCTTGTCGAAGTCGGGGTGCATCGGCGGAATGCCGCCAGCGGGCTCAGCCGACACGAGGAAGGCACGGCTCCCCCGCTCACGCATGCGCGTGAGCTCGGCAACGACCCAGTCGAGGTCGTCGAAGCGCAAAGAGGTGACGGGACGCAGGCGATCACGATGAGGAGCGGCAGCGTCGGTCATCCACGTGTTGACCGCCTCGAGCGCGCGCTGTCCGAGTGGTACGTCGTCGATCGCGCGCGCCAGCGTGTAGCCCGCACCTGAGATGAGGTGCTGGTAGGAGATGCCGACATCGTCCATCCACGCGACTCGCGCCGAGGGATCGGTCATGGGCTTGTACTGGTCCGATCCCGGGTAGCCGACACCATCGGGGCGGTCGGGGTCGAACATGAGCTGCATCACCGGAGTCGTGAGCTGCTCGATCGGCATGCGTTGCTCACGGGGCACGTTGCGCAAGAGATCGTCCGAAACGAAGTACGCGAACATCTCGCCGGTGTCGAGTCGGAAGCGAGGATCGGTATCGGGGAGGAGCTCGGGGAGCTCGGCCTTGAGCGCGGGAAAGTGGTCGAGCCAGTCGGAGGCAGGCTCGAAGTGAGAGTCGACATCGAAGACGGGCATCGCGGCGCTCACTTCATCATCCCCCCGGAGACGGAGAGATCGTCTCCCGTCACGAAGGAGGAGGCATCACTCACGAGGTAGCAGACCGGACCGACGATCTCTTGTGGGTCGGCGATGCGCTTGAGGAACGTGCCACCCGCGACGAGGTCGAGAAACCCAGGTTGTGTCTTCGCGCCACCTTCCATCATCTCGCTCATGAAAGGTCCGGGCGAGAGCATGTTCACGCGCACGTTGGCGGGCGCCCAATCCATCGCCATGCTCTTCGTCAGGTTGAGCAGCGCGGCTTTCGACGAGCCGTACGCGCAGATGTTGGCTCCGCCGGAGTACGCGGCCATGGTGCCGATGTTGACGATGCTGCCGCCACCCTGCTCGCGCATGATCGGGTAGATGCACTGGCTGGTGCGCAGCGGTCCCTCGAGGTTGACCGAGAACACCTTGCGCCAGTAGTCCAAGGTCATGTCGCCGGGGCTGATGCGCGCCGGGTTGATGCCGGCGTTGTTCACCAGGCCGTCGATGCGACCGAAGCGAGCCATCACACCGTCGACGAACCCGGGGATGGCGTCCCATTCGCCGACGTGGCATGCGAGGCCGAGCACCGCTGCGCCCGTGGCGTTCGCGATCTCTTGTGCGACCTCGTCACAGAGGTCCTGCTTGCGGCTGCTGACGACGACGGAGGCACCTGCCGCGGGCCATCCCCTCGACCATCGCCCGGCCGATGCCCTTGGTCGAGCCGGTGACGACCACAACCTTCCCGGTGAGGTCGAACAGATCAGCGGTCTCTCGTAGCGTCATGTTGGAGACGTCCTCTCGTAGTCGTACTGCACTGCGAACCCGGTCAGACCGCAGCTGGCGTGAGCCAGTCGGTGGTCGGTGCGACCGTGTAGTTGGCGATCAGCGCGCGGATGAACTCGGGGTCGTGCAGCGGATCGGTCGGCTCGGCGACAGTGGCGCCTCGTGCTCGCATGTCAGCCAGCAGACGGTCGAACACGACGTCGTGCGTCAGGTCCGCTGAGTGGTCCATGTTCTTCTTCACTTCGTCGATGTCGGCGTAGACCTCGGCGTTCCAGTGCACGAGGAGGCGCATCTCCTCCGGGCGGTAGCGACGGACCACTTCGCCGTCCGTCGTGATGGTCCAGTCGTCGTGGTCATCGTCGAATGCGAGCAGCGACCGGTGCTTGAGGCCTGAGATGTCGCGTTCGTCGCTCCGACCGACCGGATCGCCACGATGGAACATCGACTCGTTCTGCACCACCACGCCCTTGTTCCAGAGCGGATGCGCGAGATGCTCAGGTTCGCCGAGCGGGCCGTCCGGCCAGTACGTGAAGGTGCCGTTCTCGCCCAGGTACCACCACGTGATCACCTGCGCCATCTTCACGA
The DNA here is from genome assembly GCA_963755855.1 of uncultured Actinomycetes bacterium. GTDB lineage: Bacteria > Actinomycetota > Acidimicrobiia > IMCC26256 > DASPTH01 > DASUAS01. Next base: position 202,294 of record CAVWLR010000008.1, read on the forward strand.
GGTACTCGGAGAAGAGACCCGACTTCCCCATCACGTTCTGCAACCACACCGGCGAGTTCTCGATGCGCACACCGCGGAAGGTCACGGCGTCGAGGTGCGCGCTCAGCCCACTGTGGTGCGGGCCGCACAGGTTGAACAGCATGTGTGTCGGCTTGGCGTACTGAGCACCCCAGTAGCTACGCGCGAGCTCCAGGAAGTGGCTGTTGTAGAAGCAATCGTCGAGCTCGGGGAAGTAGGAGATCGAGTTCTTCCCGAAGTAGCCCCGGAAGTGCGCGGTGGCGACGTCGTCGAGCGTCAGCGCACCGGTATCGCCCTCGCGCATCGGTCCCGACGACGTGGCGACGAGCTCCTCCACCGTGTCGAAGTGGTGTGCGGTGATCGTGGGCCACGGGCCGTTCCGCCGGATCACGTCCAGGATCCGGTCGTGCTGATCGTCGGAGTAGACCTCTTCGAGCACACGGGGAGGCGCCACCGGTCGGAGCACCTCGTTCATCTGCTGCAGGTCAGCCATCCCGATCCTCCCGACTCGCCACACGGCGACGCCACCCACAAATGTAACAGCGCTATATTGCGCGCGCCAGCGAATGCCGCCGGTCCGCATCTGCTCGCCGGTAGGAGCGCAGCCGAGCCCGACCGGTTCGCCTCGCTGACGCGGCGCAGCTCGCAGGGAGACGTCTGCCGGCCTCACCCGTTGCCGACTCAGAGTCCCGTGGGGACTCCGTCGACCTCGCCGGTGACGCGCTCCACGCCCGAAAGCGACGAAGGAGGCTGCGAACTCATCGCTGAAGTGCAGGTCGGCTGCGCCGTGGGGTCCGGTCGAGTTCGCGCCCATCGAGCGCGCTCCGACAACACAGAAGGGGCCCGGACGTTACCGATCTGCGTTCGGTCCACGAGGATCGACGACGGGATGATGACGCCCGGGCAACTCCATGAGAGTGGAGGTCACGAGGCGGTACTCCTCCCCGATCCGGCAGACGCGCGCGTTGGGGAAGAACCCCGGCGGGAGCGGCTCTCGGAACCCCCTCACTGATCGAGTTTGAAGGCCTCGGTGCTGACGATTCGCTCACGCTCGATGTTGGGCACCTGGTCGCTGAGCGCCTGACGTCGCCGTCGGATCTCCTCGGGGTCGAGCACCTCATGCTCGTCGCCCGGACGGGGCGCGAGGCTGAACCCGGTGTAGGAGACGCGGCGCTCCTGGTCGATCGGCGGTCGGCTCATGTGCAGCGTGCAGCTGCAGTGCACGGTCACGTCCCCGGTGTTGGTCGGGAGCGGGACGCGCGGGAGATCGAGGTCAGGACGGACGTCGATTGCCTGCACGTTGGCGCGACTGGAGCCGGCGACCACGCCGAGCTCGCCGTTGCGTTGTTGCGCACCGGTGATCGAGATGCCGACGGTGAGGGCGCAGCACCCGCGCGAGTGGCCGCCCAGCGAGCAGTCCTTGTGCCACGACACGTCGGAGATGCCCTCGAGCACGCCGACCTTCTTGAGCAGCCCTTCGGCAGTGTCACCTTCTCGCGGCGGTCGTTGCACCATCGCATCGTCGGTGAACGTGCCGATGCGGGTGAACCGGTCGGATTCCAGCAGCTCCTGCAGGGTCGGCGACTTGAGGTTGAACCCGAGGATCCGCGACGGATACCAGCCATCCTCCGTCCGCGCCCACCAGGAAGCGCCGTCGTCCCGCTTCGCCTCGGCCATCGCCGCGTCGAGCTCGGCCGACACCGCCGCCATCTCCGTTTCGGTGAACACCCCTTCGAGGTGCAGGTAGCCCGCCTCGGCGAGGAAGTGGCCAATGTCCTCGCGCGCGTCGTCGACGCGGAAGGACCGGCGTAGATCGAGTTCGTCACCGTTGCGATCCTGGAACCCCACCGACGCGGGCTCGTACACCGCTCGCCCGTCGATTGCGGCGCGCAGCACCGGTTCCCACGCCACGAACTGGTCACCGCGAGGGCGCAGCACCTGCACGCGGCCGGGCATGACCAACCCGAAGGTCGACACCACGTCCTGGAACAGCTCGGAGCACGCGACGGCATCGAGTCCGATGATCGGGCCGTCGTCGGCATTTCCCTCGCGCAGCGTGAGCGCGCCGCCGGCGACCACGAGGTGTGCGGCGGTGCCGTCGATGTCGAACGTCAGCGACGGGAGGCCGAGCACCTCGACCCCGCGCGCGGCAAGCGTTCCGGTGTCATGCAGTCGTTCGGCCAGACCAGCGAAGAGCTCTTCGGCATCCATCACTCTGGCCGAACCCGCGAACCGGGTCCTCCGGTCGATCGTCGGCATCTTCGTCATCCTTCCTCGATCACTGCGGCGGCTGTGGGTATGGCACCGCTGCGCTGGATCGCACGTTCGTCGACGCCGAGGTAGCTCGCGATGACCTTCGGATCGTTGCGCACGGCCACTGGATCACCTTCGGCGATGACTCGTCCGATCTCGAGGCAGTAGACGCGGTCGCTGATGCTCATGATGAGCGGCATGTCGTGCTCGATCACAAGCATGGCGGCACCGAGCTCGCGGCGGATCTCCTTGATCAGTGGCCCGAACGCCTCGGTCTCGCGCTGCGCAACGCCGGCGGTCGGCTCGTCGAGGCACAGCACACGCGCGTCGAGGGCGAGGAGCCCGGCCAGCTCGACGATGCGGCGGGTGCCGGTGGAGAGGTCGGCGATGCGGTTGCTGGCGTAGCGACCGAGACCGAGGAAGCCGATGAGGTCGTCGGCCTCGGCTCGCCGATGTCGCTCGCGCGTGAACGAACGGGGCAGGAACAGCGCAGTGGAGAGGAGACCGGTGCGCCCACGCGCCTCCAGCGCGACCTCCACCGTCTCCCGCACCGTGAGCTCGGGAAAGAGCAACGCGGCCTGAAACGTCCGACCGATCCCCATGCGGGCCCGGCGCGCCGCACCGGTTGACGAGACGTCGTCGCCGTGGATTCGCACCGTGCCTGCACAGGGGACGAAACCGCCGATCGCGTTCATGAGCGTCGACTTGCCCGCGCCGTTGGTGCCGATGAGACCCACGATCTCGTCGTCGCCGACGCGCAAGCCGGCGTCGTCGACCGCGACGACACCACCGAAACGAACCTTGATGCCCGACACGTCGAGCGCGGGGACGTCTTCGACGATCGGTGGCCGGTCTGAACGCGCGAGCACCGGGGGCGTCGCTGTCGTGCGTTCCGTCGCCGGCGCTTCGCGCTTCGATGCCGCCCACGCGAACAGGGCGTCGCGCGCCGAGTACACGATCTGCATCAGCCCACCGGGGAAGTAGAGCAACAGGATCAGCAGGCCAAGACTCGAGGTCAGCAGGGGCACCAGCGTGTTGTCGGGGAAGAACGCCGGGAGCCCGATGATCCACAACGAGCCGAGCACGGCACCCATGGGCGATGCGATGCCGCCGATCACGACCAGCGCCACGAGCGCGAGTGAGTCGGTCACCAGGAAGTAACGCTCGCTGTAGGGAACCGCTTCGACCGCGCCGGCCAGCAGCGCGCCGCCGAACCCGGCGATGAACCCGGCAATCGCGAAGGCGCGGAGCTTGGACCCTGACACGCCGACCGTGTACGCCGCCGCCCGGTCGGCGTTGTCGCGCACCGCGATGGTGGTGCGGCCGATGCCGGACTGGCGGAGCCGACTCACGATCACGAATGCCACCACGAGCACCGCGAGGCACACGTAGTAGTAGGTCCGCTGCGACGACAGGTCGAGGCCGAACAACGATCCGCGCGCGAAGGGCACCGTCGTGAGGTCGTCGGAGAGCACCGGCTGGCGGAACAGGTACTGCGACGCGGCGACGGAGAACGCGAAGGTGCTGACCGCGAGGAGCAGACCGCGCACGCGGAGCGCGCCCACACCGATGAGCGCGGCGAGGGCGGCGGAGGCGAACGCGGCGATCACGATGGAGAGGAAGAACGGCATCGGGGCGAGATCGAGATGCAGCACGCCCAGATCGAGGTTCATGCCCCGCGTCAACGCCGCCGCGACCAGGGCGCCGAACCCCGCGAAGGCCATCTGCCCGAGCGACAGCTGGCCTGCCCATCCGGTGAGCACGATCAGCGAGAGCCCGCAGATCGCGAAGCAGGCGATCGTTGCGTAGAGCAGGTGCCGCGAAGGCTGGGTGATCAGCAGCGGCAGGAGGATCGCGAACAGGAGGAGCGCGCCCAACACGACGACGTTCAGCCGTTTCACCCACCAGACGTCTCGCAGCTGCTCGGGGATCTCACGCACCTTCGGCGCGAACGAGAACGTCTGCGTCTCCGCGGGCCCACGGCTGCGGCTCTGCAGCGCCACCGCGACGAGTACGACCACGAGGAGCAGGCCGTCGATGAGCCCGGGCTTGTCGAGGTAGTTGAAGTTGATCAGCGCCTGCACGACGCCGATCGCGATGCCCGCGACCATCGCTCGCGGAAAGGACACCATGCTCGCGATGACTGCCGCAGCCAGGGCGCGTACCAGCGTGTTCGGACCGAGCGTGAGGAGGTCCTTCGCGGCGCCGCCGTTGTCGGCGGCCACCAGCATCATCGTGAGCGTGGCGACGAATCCCGCGATCGACCAGACCGCAGTCGACACGAGCTTGGGGTTGATGCCCTGGACGCGCGCGAGGTCGGGATTCTCGGCCGATGCCTTCACTGTGCGCCCCACCAGCGTGCGGTTGAGGAACCAGCCGAGCGCCAGCGCGACGACCGGCACCACCACGAGGACCGCGAGCTGCGCGCCGGTGACGCGCACGCCGAGCACGTCGCTCCACGTGTGGTCGACCGCAGGCGGGTACGTCGCGCTGAAGTCGGTGATCTCCGGGTACGCAGTGACGATTGCGAGCGCGAGTCCCGAGATGCCGATGGTCGAGACGAGCACGACGACGCGTGGCGCGTAGAAGAGTCGTCGGATGACGACCAGCTCCATGATCGTGCCGAAGAGCGTTCCGACGATCAGTGATGCGATGGCGGCGAGCCAGAAGGGGATGTCGTACTCGATCACGAGCAGCGCGAGCAGGCTCGCGCCGACCAATCCCATGTTGCCGACCGCGAAGTTGATGACCCGCGTCGACCGGTAGATCAGCACGATCCCCATGGCCAGCAGACCGATCTCCAATCCCGCGATCAGCCCGTTGAACACCAACTGCGATGTGACCCACGTCGCCACCACCGACACGTCCGCCGAGCCCGCCATCAGCCGCCTTCGCGCCCGAGGAACACCGCACGCGCGAGGTCGTCGCGTTCGGCGAGCTCCGCTGCGGGACCCTCGAAACGCACCTGCCCCTTCTCGAGGAACACGGCACGGTCGGAGACCGACAGCGCGACGTTCAGCGACTGCTCGACGAGGATGATCGTCATCCCTTCGGCCTTCAGCCGCTCGATCACGCGCAGTAGCTCCTGCACCACCAGCGGCGCGAGACCCAGCGAGAGCTCGTCGATGGCGAGCACCTCCGGGTCGTGGAGCAGTGTCATCGCCAGCGCGAGCATCTGCTGCTGACCACCGGACAGTTGCGATGCGGCGGCCCGTCGTCGTTCGGCGAGCGCAGGGAACAGCTCGTAGGCGCGGTCGAGGCGACGCCGAAAGTCAGGACCGTCGCCGCGGTACACGAACGCTGCCATCTCCAGGTTCTCGTGCACCGTCATCGCCGGGAACACGCCCTTGCCGCCCAGCAGGATGCGGATGCCGAGCTTCGCCCGCTGCTCGGGCGTGGTGTACGTGATGGTGCGGCCGTTGAGTCGCACGACGCCGCGCGCCGGCGTGCCGAGCCCGGCGATGGCACGCAGGATCGTCGACTTCCCCGCGCCGTTGGTGCCGAGCAACGCGAGCACCTCGCCCTTGCGCACCTCGAACCCGACGTCGAAGAGCACCTGCACAGGACCGTAGGAGAAGTCGATGTCGGCGACCTGGAGGGCAGGGATCTCCGCAGGCTTGTCCTGCTGGCGCCGATGCTCGGCCATCTCCTCCTGCAGTTCGGCGACCACGAGGGAGAGGTCGTTGCGGATGAAGCTCGCACCGCGCAGGATCAGGAACCCGCCGATGATGGTCGACGGGACCATGATCACGATCACCGCGGTGCGCGCGCCGAACTCGTCGGTGAGCAGACCGGAGAGGAGCGCACCACCGGTCGCGCCGATGAAGAAGATGTAGATCGACCCGAGCGCCGAGCCCATGCCCCGCAACCGGTACGGCACCACCGACTGCAGGACCGGCTGCACCATGGTGAAGCCGATCGACAACAGGATCAGCTGCGGGACGCCCACGATCGTGAACGCGATGACGTTGGGCATGAAGAACTGCACCGGCGTGAGGAGCGCGGCGGGGAGGATCGTCAACCCCACGAACCGCAGTGCACGCGCGGGATCGCGACGGTAGAGGCCGTCGTAGTACTTCCCGATGAAGGGCAGCACCAACAGCACGCCGATGCCGCCGATGGTGCCGAGCACCCCCCGGTCGAAGGTGTCGGTGCCGTAGTGGTCCTCCATGAAGAGGTTGGTGAGCACAGGGAGGGTGAACAGCCCGAAGCCCAGCGCCGAGAACGCCACGATGACCGTCTTGAGCGTCCGGATCTGCCAGAGCCGCGCGAACGCGGCCTCGACCGAGATCGGCGCCGGCTGCGCGTCCTCGATGACCTCGCCGAGGACGTCCTGCTTCTCGAACTGGCCGCGCGGCGGCTCCTTCAGCTTGAACGCGAAGAGCGCCACGATCGCGACCGGGAAGCCGAGCAGCACGAACGGCCAGCGCCAGCCGTCGTCGCCACCGGCGGCCGACGCGATGCCGGCGACGATGACCGGACTGAGCACGCCGACGAAGCGCGACCCCATGGCCAACCAGGCGTTGATGCGCCCGCGCGCGCTGATCGGGTAGGCATCGCCGATCATCGATCCCTGCACCGGGTAGGTGTTGGACTTCGCCACGCCGACACCGAGCCGGGCCCAGAACAGCTGGAACGCGCTGGTGACCGCACCACAGAGCGCGAGGAAGCCAGCGAACGCGAGGTTGGCCCAGCCGATGATCGGTGGACGGCGGTGTCGGTCAGCCAACCAGCCCATGGGCAGCGCGCCGAGCACCAGGAACGAGCCGGAGGCCGCGGCGAGGAACACGATCGTCCCGTTGCTCACCCCGAACGCGTGGCGCAGGTCGGGGGCGAGCACCGACAGGGTCGCCGACTCGAGCTCCTCCAACGAGCGGACGAGCATGAGCACGACGAACGTGCTGACGCCGCCGATGCGCACCGCCCGGCCCAGTGAGACCTCGTCCTCCCCCACCCCGGGGAGGAGGTCGGTGGCGAAGAGCACCTCCTCTTGCGACGCGGTTTGTTGCGCTTCGCGCTCGGCCTCGGCGTCGAGGACCGCTACCGCGAGTTGCGCCGCCTCGCCGGGCGTGGTGGTCGACGCAGCACCGTCGTCCATGTCACCCGATCTTCTTGTCGATCACCAGCTGCTTCGAAGTGGGGTCGTACTTGTACGTGTACAACGTCTGCTGCCAGGTGTGCGTCTTGGGGTCGTACTTGATCGTTCCCAGGCCCGGGATGGTCACGGAGCCCAGCTTCTCGGCAGCCTTGCCGAAGCCCGCGACGCTCAAGTCCTTGCCGGCCGCGCCCGCGAGTTGCGAGAAGAGGGAGATGTACTGGCACGCGGCGCGCGCCGACGCCTGGTAGTCCGGCGTGCCCGGCTGCGCGCGCTCGACGATCTTGTCCCCCGTGGCCTTCGTGACGGTGCTGTAGCACTTCTGCAAGCTGGGGTCGTTGAAGTCGGCGGCGATGTCGGCGGTCGCCGAACCCTTCCACAACGCAGGGTCGGTGGCCTTGTTGAGTGCGGCACCCTGGAACGTCGAGAAGGGCGTGCCCACGAGCTTCGGCCGGTAGTCGGTGTTCTTGAGCGCGTTGCTGAACGCGCTCGGCACCGCGCCGACCAGCAGCACGGTCTTGATGCCTTCGGACTTGAACTTCTCGGCGATGGTGCCCGCTTGCTGAGTCGCGGCGACGGTGTCGTTGAGAGGCGCGTCGATGATGGCCACCGTGTTCTTGATGCCGTTGCGCTTGAGTGCTGGGAGCACAGCGGCGTCGAGGAGGTTCTTCTCCTCGGTGGCGGCGGCGACGACCCCGATCTTGCCCTTGATGTCACCGCTCTTCACCAACGCGTCGACCGCCCGAGGGGTCACCTCCGGACCGGAGTCGAGCGTCATCCACGGTGCCTTCGCCTGCTTCAAGTACGTGGGGTCCATGGTGCCGCCGAGGATGGGCGTGTCGTGTTGGCTCACGTAGCACAGCGGCGCGTCGAAGTAGAAGAACCCGACGGTGGCGAAGACCTTCTCGTCTTCGGTCAGCTTCAGACAGGCCTCCTGCGCGGGTGCGGTGCCGATCGGGTTGATCGGCGCGAAGACGGGCACGACCTTGCGGCCGTTCACGCCTCCCTTCTTGTTGAGATCGTCGATGACCGCGTTGTACGTGGCCTTGTAGTCACCGTGGCTGATGTCGGTGACGTCGCGGATCGCATCGAGGTCCGGGTAGGTGACCCCGATCTTGATCTCGTCCTTCGAAACGCCCGGTGTCGCCGCCCAGGCGATGCCGGCAATGCCGAACACGGTCACGAGCACGACGATGAGCGCCGCGAACTTCCGCATCTGGTTCCCCCCAGGTGGCCAGTTTCGCTTCTGAGCGAACTAACAGACTCTAGCTCGGTCGCGGCAGACGGTGCAGGCGGGCGGACCGCACATCATCGCTGCCGATGTTCGAAGTTGTGTGATCATAACCTTCCGCACGGCTGCGCGCATCTCAGCGGCTGCGTCGCTCCTCGAGCTGGTCGACCAGTCGTTCCATCGCTTCGACCGCTTCCAGGTGGGCGGTGTCGAACCCGCGCACTTCGTCCTGCACCACGATGAGGGCGAGGCCCTGTGCCGCAGCAGCGATCAACGCAGGCGAGATCACGTTGGTGTCGATGCCGTACTCGGCGAGGATCGACCCCAGCAAGGCGATCTGCATCACGCTGACGTCGTGCGCGAGCTTGGCCACCTCGGCCTGGAGCGCGGCGCGATGGTTCGCGGCGGCGGTCAACTCGACGAACAGGGCGGTGCCGCGGGAATCGGAGAGGATCTGCCACCAGGCGCGGAGCGGTTCCGGCGACGTCAGGGCGGCGTGCAGGCGTTCGACGTTGCGTTCGGCCCGCCGGCGGAACACCTCGACGAACAGATCGTCGAGGGTGCCGAAGTGGTAGTGCAGCTTGAGGCCGGCTTCGGCCTCGACCCGTCGGGAGGTCACGGCCGCATACCCGTCACGCAACATGATCCGCTCCGCGGCGTCGAGGAGGCGCGTGCGCTTCTCCGCAGTGGCGGCTCGGGGTCGCCGCGGCTCGGCCATGCGTGGAGTTGTAGTACGCACGTCGGGCACTCCCGGGTTGACGTCGGGCCTCCCGTAAGTTAGAACAAGTGCTCTAACTTTGCGAGGGGGAACACGGATGTCGATCGTGCACGACACCGGGGTGTACTTCGACCCCTACGACGTCGGCATCAATGCCGACCCCTACCCCACGTACACGCGCCTCCGCGACGAGGCGCCGATCTATCACAACGAGCACTTCGACTTCTGGGCCCTGTCCCGCCATGCCGACGTCGAACGCGGCATGGTCGACTGGCAGCGGTTCACGAGCACCCGCAGCGACATCCTCGACATCATCCGCGCCGGCGTCGAGCTCCCCGGCGGAGTGATCATGTTCGAAGACCCGCCGCAGCACGGCATGCATCGGGGGCTCATGTCGCGGGTGTTCACACCGCGCGCGATGGCGGAGCTCGAGGACCAGGTGCGCGAGTACTGCATCGGCATCCTCGACCCGCTCGTCGGCTCCGGCGGCTTCGACATCATCACCGAGCTGGCATCGGTGATGCCCATGCGCGTCATCGGCATGCTGCTCGGCATTCCCGTCGACGACCAGATCGCAGTGCGCGAGAAGACCGACTCCGACCTGCGCACCCGACGCGGCGAGCCCATGCAGGTGCGACAGGAGAAGGTTGCCAACGGCGACATGTTCGCCGAGTACATCGACTGGCGCGCCAAGCACCCTTCCGACGACCTGATGACGCGCCTCTTGAACGCCGAGTTCGAAGACGAGCACGGCGAGCGGCGCACCCTCACACGCGACGAAGTCCTCACGTACACCGCAGTCATCGCGGGCGCCGGCAACGAGACCACCGGACGGCTCATCGGCTGGCTCGCCAAGCTCCTCGCCGAACACCCCGAGCAGCGTCGTGACGTCGTGAAGGACCGGTCGCTCATCCCGAAGGTGATCGAGGAATCGCTGCGGTTCGAGCCGACGGGCCACGCCACCGCACGCGTCGTCACCAACGACGTCGAGTACCACGGCACGACCGTCCCCGCCGGCAGCGCCATGCTGCTCCTGATCGGCTCGGCCAACCGCGACCCCCGGCGCTACGACCAGCCTGATGTGTTCGACATCCACCGCGAGGACACGTCGCACCTCACGTTCGGGTGGGGAGTCCACCACTGCCTCGGCGCCGCGCTCGCCCGCCTCGAAGGACGCGTCGCGCTCGACGAGTTCCTGAACCGCTTCCCCGAATGGGACGTCGACGACGACGCGATCGAGCTCGCGCCGACGTCGACGGTGCGCGGCTGGCAGCACATGCCGATCGTCCTCCCGTGACGCACTCGGCGTCCGAACCGGTCGTCGTCGTCTCCAACGACACGCACATCGGCCCCCGACTCGTCGAAGATCTCCGCGCCTACTGCCCGTCGAAGTACCTGGACGAGTTCGATCGATTCGCGGCGGAGACCGCGACCGATCGGGAGGCGGCGGTCACGATGCTCCAGGGCAGCGGCTACCTCGACCATCCGAACTTCCGCTCCGCCGGGCACCACGACTCGGCCGCTCGACTCGCCGACTACGACCACGACGGCATCGCGGCCGGGGTGATCTTCCATGGCTCGATGAACCTGGAACCCATTCCGTTCGTGGCATCCGCGCTCGGCAAGCCCAAGCCGACCGGCGATCTGGATCTCGTGGGCGTCGGGCAGTCGATCTACAACCGTTGGTTGGCCGACTTCGTCGCCACCGCGCCGCACCGGCACATCGGGCTTGCGTACCTTCCCATGTGGGACGTCGACGCCGCGGTGGCCGAGGTGGAGTGGGCGCACGAAGCGGGACTGCGCGGCGTGAACTTCCCCGCCATGCGCGACGGCGAGTTCCCGCCGTACAACCGGCGTGCCTGGGAACCGCTCTGGGCCGTGTGTGCGGAACTCGGCATGCCGCTCGTCACCCACGTCGGCGGCGGCACCAACACCCGGTACTCGGGCCTCGAATCAGTGGCCCTCCTGCAGTTGGAGTCGGCGATGTTCTCTCGCCGCGCGGTGTGGTGGCTCATCTTCGCCGGCGTGTTCGAACGGCACCCCGGGTTGAAGTTGGTCATCACCGAGACGCCCGGAAACTGGTTCCCGCCGACCGCCACCGAGCTCGACACGCTGCACGCGTTCTACGACTCGAAGCGTGACGAGCCGTTGAACAAGGCCCTCCTCGAACAGGTGCCGCGACGTCCGAGCGAGTACATGGCGAACAACGTGTACTTCGGCGCAAGCTTCGCCTCGCCGTACGAGGTGGAGCAAGCGATGATGCACGGCCTCGGCTCCCAGTTGCTCTGGGGGTCCGACTACCCACACCTCGAGGGCACGTTCGTGTTCGCGGAGGGGCTCGCGTCTCCGTCGGTCACCCGGCTGGCATTGCGGAACACGTTCTGCGAGGTCCCGGCGGCAGAGACCGAACGGATGGTCGGCGGGAACGCCGTCGAGGTGTACCACCTCGACGCCGCCGCGCTGCGCGCGATCGCGCGACAGATCGACGCCCCGACGCTGGACGAACTCGCCACGCCGATCGACGCGGTACCCGCCGCGGGGAGCGTCACCGCATTCCGTTCCGGAGCCGGCGGCTGGAGCTGAAGGTGACCACGAGAGTGCGGTCTGCACAGCCGGAGATCAATGCATCGACGCGAGTGGTGCTCGCCGTCCTCGCAGCAGCAGCCGGGATCATCCACCTCGCCATGGTTCCGTCGCACTGGGGGGAGTCGGCCGTCGAGGGCTTCGGGTTCGCGATCGTCGGTTGGGCACAGCTGACCCTGGCGGTTGCGCTGCTGGTACGTCCATCGCGCGCGCTCGTGCGCGGTGGGATGGTCGCCACGTACGCGTTCGTTGCGGTGTGGGTCGTCAGCCGGGTCTGGGGACTTCCGTTCGGTCAGCATTCCGGACATCCGCACGACCCTTCCTTCGTCGACCTCACGTGTGTCGGCATCGAGGTCGCATTCGTCGCCGTCGCCGGGGTCGCGTTGTGCCGTCCCCTGATCAGTCAGCACACGAGTCGGGTGCAGTACGGGTTCGCCGCGGTGGCCTCGGTCGCGGTGATGGCGCTGGCCACAGCTGCGCTCGCGTCGCCCAGTGCCCGCAATCACGCAGCGGAGAGCCACGCGGGTCACAGCCACTCCGACGAGGCGGACGCGGCCGGTCACGCGACCCATGCACACGCTTCGACCGCCGACGTGAAGAGCGGTTGGACCGCGCTCGGCGAGAACGGACACCAGCACGGCGGCGGGATCACCGCGCTCGACGACGCGAGCCAGGCCGCGTTGAGCGTCCAGCTGGCGCCGACCGCTCAGTTGATCCAGAAGTACCCGACGCTCGCCGCCGCCGAAGCGGCCGGATATCGGCGGGCGGGTCGGTTCAATCCGGGTCTCGGAGTGCACTACGGCGCCTTCACCGGACGAGCCGACGGTGCGCTCACCGGCGTGAACGGCGAGGTGATGATCCCGCAACTGATCTTCGACGGGACCGACCCCGGTTCCCCGCTCGCCGGCTTCATGTACATGGCGGACGGGCCCGAGGGCACCGCTCCGGAGGGGTTCGTCGGTCCGAACGATCACTGGCACTACCACAGCAAGCTCTGCATCAAATTCGACAACGGCAAGATCACCGTGCTCCTTGGCGCTCAGAAGAACGTCACCCAGGCGGAGTGCGCCGCGGTCGGAGGCATGTACGTCGGCCAGAGCGGTTACATGGTCCACGTCTGGACGGTGCCCGGCTACGAGTCGAGTGACGGCGTGTTCAGCGGTCTCAACCGCAAGCTCACCTGCTCCGACGGCACGTACCACGTCGCAACGGGACCCGACGGTGGATCGAAGGACAGCACGTGCGCGTCGTCGGTGACGCCTGACCTCGAGACGGCCTCGGTCGAACGTGGAGGAGCAGCATGAAGGAACAACGCCGAGGCGGGAAGATCGCCATGGCCGTCGAGGAACGCGACGCATTCCTCACCTCTGAGCGCACGTGTCGCGTTGCCAGCGTCGGCGGCGACGGCGCCCCTCACGTCACTCCGCTCTGGTTCGTGTGGGACGGATCGGCACTGTGGCTGACGTCGATCGTGCGCAGCCAGCGATGGACCGACCTGCAGCGCGAACCACGGATCAGCGTCGTCGTGGATGCGGGCACCGACTTCATGGAGCTCCGTGGTGTCGAGATCCGTGGTGTCGCCGAGCCGATCGGCGAAGTGCCGCGAACCGGTGAACCGGTGGAAGCGCTCGACGTTCCCGAGCAGCTCTACGCCGACAAGTACGCAGGCGGCCAGGTGCACCACGACGGTCGGCACGCATGGCTTCGCATCCGTGCCGACAAGATCGTGAGCTGGGACTTCCGCAAGATGGGCTGACGGTCCTGACCCACGCTCACTCGACGACACACCGAAGGGAACGACAGATGGCAACGCGCGTCGTGCAGTGGACCACCGGCAACGTCGGCCAGCGATCCGTGCGCGCGGTGCTCGCGCACCCGGAGCTCGACCTGGTCGGTTGCTACGCCTGGTCGTCCGACAAGGTCGGTCGCGACGTCGGCGAGCTGTGCGGGCTCGACCCCGTCGGCGTCACCGCAACCGACGACGTCGACGCGCTGCTCGCGCTGCAGCCCGACTGCGTGGTGTACGCGCCAATGTGGTCCGACGTCGACGAGCTCGTCCGCATCCTCGAGGCCGGCGCGAACGTGGTCAGCACCGCGGCGTTCATCAACGGCAACGGGCTCGGATCCGAACGGGACCGCATCGCCGCGGCGTGCGAACGGGGCGGCTCCTCGATGTTCGGCAGCGGCGTGAGCCCCGGCTTCATCGAGGTCCTCGCCATCGTCGCGGCCAACGTCTGCGACCGCATCGACAAGGTCACGGTCGTCGAGGAGGCCGACACCACGCTGTACGACTCGCCCGAGACCGAGTTGCCGGCGGGCTTCGCGCGACCGATCGACGACCCTGACCTTCCGGCGATGGCGGCACGCGGCACCGCCGTCTTCGGCGAGGCCGTCGCGCTGGTCGCCGATGCGCTCGGCGTCGAGCTCGACGAGATCGTGTGCGAGGCCGAGTTCGCCGAGACCACCGAGGATCTCGACCTCGGTTCGTGGCAGATCCCCGCCGGTCACGTGGCCGGCGTGTTCGCGTCCTGGCAGGGTCGCATCGGCGGGCGGACCATCGTCGAGCTGAGCGTGCGCTGGAAGAAGGGCGCGACCCTCGAGCCCGATTGGCCGATCAACGAAGGACACGTCGTGGAGATCGCCGGGCGACCCACGATTCGCACGACCGTGCAGTTCCTTCCCCCACCCGACTTCGAAGCGACGACCTTCCAGGACTTCATGGTCTTGGGGATGATCATGACGGCGATGCCCGCGGTGAACGCGATCCCGCGGGTCGTCGACGCACCGCCCGGCATCGTCACGTACACCGATCTCCCGCTCACTCTCCCGCGCGGTTGGGTGCAGCCGGTCGTCGAGTGAGTGCTCAGTGCTTCCGGATCGGCGGCATGACGTTGGCACTGGTCAGGAGCTCCACCAGCGCGTCGACGAAGTCATCCGCCGGCAGCCCGCGGTAGGGACTGTCCTCCAGCTGGGAGAGCTGCCCGTACCCGACCAGGGCCGCCATCACGATCCCGGGAAGCGGGTGCTCCTCCCAACCGAGCTGCCACTGGTTCAACTCCAGGTCGGTGGTGAACGTCTTCTCGAGCTCGGGGAAGCGTTCGCGCTCGGCCCGCATCAAGCGCACGATCGGATCGAACTCTTGCATGGCGGCAAGGCGCATGTGGAAGTCGCGCCGGAGTCGTTCGACCGGATCGTCGATGCGGTCGAGCTCTTGGAGGATCTCGAGGAACTCCTCGATGTACTCGGTCGCGCTGCGCTCCACCGCGGCGACGAAGACGTCGTCCTTGGACCGGAAGTGGCGGTAGAAGCTGCCGGTTCCTGCGGCAAGACCGACTGCACGCTCGATGTCGCTGACCGTCGTCCCGTCGAACCCGCGGTCGAGGAACAGCTCGAGCGAGGCGGTGAGGATCCGCTGACGCGTGTTCGGACGTCGGCGACCATCAGCTGGTGACGGATCCCGGACGTCTGCCTTCGTCATCTCGTGCGTGACCCTACGCGCGATCGCTCAGGTGATCTGCCGCTCGGCGACGAGCCGCTTGAGGACGGGGTCGTAGCGATAGATGAACATCGGCAGCGAGTAGGTGTGGGTCTTGGCGTCATAGGTCATCGTGCCCAAGCCGGTGACGTCGACGGTCTTGGTCGTGTCGATCGCCTTCCCGAAGCTCTCGACCGTCAGGTTCTTGCCCGCAGCCCCCGCCAGGGTGCTGAACAGGCTCATGTACTCGCACGCGGTCTGGGCCGACACCCGGTACTGCGGCTGCCCCTGCGGCACGTTCTCCACGATCTTGTTGCCGGTGGCCTTCTCGATGACCGCGAAACACCTCTTCAGGGCGGGATCGCTGAAGACGAACCCGGAGTCGGCGGCGATCGCCGTCTTCACCACTGCCGGGTCGGTGGCCGGATTCGACGCGGTCGAGGCCAGGTTCCGCGCGTTGGTGGCCGCGAGCCTCGGCCGGTAGTCGCTCTTGGAGAGTGCGTTCACCACCGCGGTGACCGCACCGCCGACGAGCAGCACCGTCTTCACGTCGTCCGACTTGAACCGCTCCATGATCGTTGTCGCCTGCTGCACGTTGAGCACCGGGTCGCTCGACGGCGCGTCGATGATCGCAGTCGTACCGCTGAGCTTGTGTTGCTTCAACGCGGGGAGCACCACGTCCTTCAGCTGGCTCTGCTCCTCGTCGGCGATGGCGACGATGCCCAGCTTGCCCTTCAGCGCGCCCGCCTGTGCGAGCGCGTCGATCTGTCTCGGACCGAGCTCCGCACCTGACTCCAACGTGGCCCAGGGCGCTTTGGCGTGTCCGAGGTTGGGCGGCGTGGTCTGCCCCCCGAGGATCGGGGTGCTGTGGGAATCGACGAAGCACAGCGGAGCGTCGGCGTTGAAGAAGCTCATCGCCGCGAACACCTTTTCGTCCTCGGTGAGCTTGATGCACGCCTCCTGCGCAGGCGCGGTGCCGAGCGGGTCGATGGCGGCGAACACCGGAACGACCTGGCGACCGTTGATGCCGCCTTGCTCGTTCAGGTCGGCGATGACGGCGCGATAGCTCTTCTCGTAGTCACCGTGGTTCGTGTTGGTGACGCTGCGGATCGCCTCGAGATCCGGGTACGTGATCCCGATCTTGATCTCGTCCTTCGTGACCCCGTTCGCGGCCGTGGGCGTCGACGCCGTCGAGGCGCCGATGGTCAGGCCCCCCACCATCACGACCACGACGACAACCGTCGCGAGCGACCGCCGCATGCCTTCCCCCCTGGCTCACGCCGGCGCTCCGAGCGGTCGGCGTCCGCGGATCGTACGACGGCACGAACCACAATGCAAGGGTTCCCTTGCATCGCGCGAACGCACCTTCTAGGGTCGGATGTGGTCGACGAGGGGGACTCATGAGGAGTGACCGGTGATTCGCTGGGGCATCGCCGGCCCGGGTGAGATCGCGACGCGCTTCGCCGAGGGCATGCGCGAGCTCGACGGCGGTGCGGTGGTCGCGGTCGGGTCGCGGTCGCTCGAGCGCGCACAGGCGTTCGCGGCGCGGTTCGACATCACGCGAAGCTTCGAGAGCTACGAGGCGCTCGCCGAGGACCCCGACGTCGACGCGGTGTACGTCGCCACGCCGCACTCCCGCCATGCGGCCGACACGTTGCTGTTCCTCTCCGCGGGGAAGCACGTGCTCTGCGAGAAGCCGTTCGCGCTGAACGCGGTCCAGGCGAACGAGATGATCGCAGCGGCCGAGGCGAACCAATGCTTCGTCATGGAAGCAATGTGGTCTCGCTTCCTTCCGGCCTACCGAACGCTGCGTCACCTGCTCGATGACGCGCGCATCGGGGACCCTCTCCTCGTCGAGGCGAGCTTTGGCTGGCGCGCAGACGTCGATCCTTCGCATCGCCACTTCGACCTCGCGCAGGGCGGTGGCGCACTGCTGGATCTCGGCGTGTACACGGTCAACCTCAGCCAGTTCGTGCTCGGTCCCGTCGAGTCGGTTGCCGCGCGTGGTCACGTCGGCATCACCGGAGTCGACGAACACGTCGCTGCGGTGCTGCAGCACGCCGACGATCGACTCGGCGTGGTGCAGGCCGCGGTCCGCACACCGCTCACGTGCACCGCGCGCATCGCCGGTACCGCGGGAGTGATCGAGCTCCCCGCGTTCATGCACTGCCCTGATCATGTCCTCGTGCGCTCACCAGCCGGTGAGGAGCGCATCGAGGCTTCCTGGGAGGGCGAGGGGCTGCGGTTCCAGGTCGACGAGGTGCACCACTGTCTCGAGGCCGGACTGTTGGAGAGCCCGGTGATGCCGTGGCACGAGACGATCGGCATCGCGAGGGTGCTCGACGACATCCGCGCGCAGGTCGGTGTGCGCTACCCGGGCGAATGATCAGCGACGCGGCACGCCCGCTCGCCGCACTCGCGATGCTGCCCGGCGTCGATGCGCAACTGCTCACGCCGGAGGCGCGCGGGCAGCTGGAGTCGATGGTCGACCTGGTCGATGCTGCCGCGGTCGATCTCAGCACGCTTCCTCGCGAGACGTTGGCGGACATCGAGATCGTGGTGGGTGGCTGGGGCTGCAACGTGCTCGACGAAGCTCTGCTGGCGCGGATGCCGAGGCTGCAGTTGCTCGCCTACGCCGCCGGGAGCGTCAAAGGCACGGTCTCCTCCGCGACGTGGCAGCACGGCATCTCCGTGTCGAGTGCCGCGACGGCCAACGCCGTGCCCGTCGCCGAGTTCACCTTTGCCGCGATCGTCATGATCGCGAAGGACGTGTTCCGTACCCGGGATCGGCACCGGGAGGTGCGCGGTCGCGAAGCGGCGACGGGCGTCGGGCCGACGGGCGAGCTGGGCACGCGGGGTTTGCGCGTCGGGGTGATCGGCGCGTCGGCGACCGGCCGTCTCGTGATCACACGCCTCCGGAGCCTCGACGTGAGCATCGCGGTCTCCGACCCGTATCTCGACCGCGACGGCGTACACACGATGGGCGCAACGCTCCTCGAGCTCGACGATCTCTTCTCGTGGGCCGACATCGTCACCGTGCACGCACCCGCGCTGCCGTCGACCCATCACATGGTCGACGCCGAACGCCTGGCGCGCATGCACGACGGGGCGTGGCTGCTCAACACCGCACGTGGGTCCCTCGTCGACACGGACGCATTGACGCGCGAGTGCGTGGCCGGGCGGCTCAACGCCTTCGTCGACACGCCGGAGCCCGAGCCCCTGCCCGCCGATTCTCCGCTCTACGACCTTCCCAATGTGGTGCTGACGCCGCACATCGCCGGCTCGTTGGGGAACGAGATCTCACGCATGGGCGACCTCGCGGTGGCCGAGGTCCGCCGCTTCCTCGCCGGTGAACGCCTCTTGCACCAAGTGCGCGCCGAGGACCTCGAGCGGATCGCATGACGAGCGCGGGGCTCGACGCGTGGGCCAACCCCATGGCGGGCAACCCACTCCTCACCAAGGACGACGTCCGGCGGGCGGTGGTCGACCTCGTCGAACCACTCGTCCGGCACCTTTCGCCGGGCGGCGCCCGGGCGCGCCTCGGCACCTTCGGCGCGCACTTCGCGCCGCGCGTCGCAGAGCTCGAGGGGTACGCACGACCCCTGTGGGGCATCGTGCCGCTCGTTGCCGGTGGCGGGACGTTCGATCACTGGGAACGTTGGGTCGCCGGGCTCGCGCATGGCACCGATCCCGACAGCGCCGAGTACTGGGGGCCCTGCTCCGCGGACATCGACCAGCGCATGGTGGAGATGGCCGCCATCGGGTTCGCGCTCGCGTTCACGCCCGAGCACGTCTGGGATCCGTTGACCGGACGGCAGCGCGACCGGGTCGTCGAGTGGCTCCGGGGCGCGGAGCGCCTCGAGCCCGCGCAGAACAACTGGCAGTTCTTCCGCCTGCTCGTGCAGCTGGGCTTCGAACGGGTCGGCGTCGCGATCGATCGTGAGGCGCGGTCGCGGTCGATCGAGCTCATCGACTCGTTCGCGGTCGACGATGGTTGGTACACCGACGGACGCGGCGGGAACATCGACTACTACGTGCCGTTCGCGCTGCACACGTACGGGCTCGTCATTGCGGCGTCGGGGCTCGGTGATCGCGATGCGGCGGCGCGCTACGTCGAGCGGGCACGACGGTTCGCGCCGGAGTTCGCGCACTGGTTCGCGCGTGACGGTGGCGCAGTGCCGTTCGGTCGCAGCCTCACCTACCGGATGGCGCAGGGCAGCTTCTGGGGTGCGCTCGCGTTGGCGGATGTCGACGCGCTCGACTGGCCGGAGGTGCGCGGCGTGGCGCTGCGTCACCTCCGTTGGTGGAGCGAACGGCCGATCAGCGATCGCGACGGTGTGGTGTCGGTCGGCTACGGCTACGACAACCGCCGGATGGGCGAGTCGTACAACTCGGCCGGTTCGCCGTACTGGTGCATGAAGGCGTTCACCATGCTCGCGGCGCCCGACGATCATCCGTTCTGGACCGTGGCCGAAGCTGCGCCGCCCGTGCCTGCGACGGTCACCTTGCGCACGCCCGGCATGGTGCTCGGCCGCGACGAGGGCCAAGTCGTGGCGCTGATGGCGCAGCCGCCGGGGTGGTCGTTCGTGGAGCAGGCCGAAGCGAAGTACCACAAGTTCGCGTACTCGA
The DNA here is from genome assembly GCA_963755855.1 of uncultured Actinomycetes bacterium. GTDB lineage: Bacteria > Actinomycetota > Acidimicrobiia > IMCC26256 > DASPTH01 > DASUAS01. Next base: position 222,296 of record CAVWLR010000008.1, read on the forward strand.
GCCGGTTCGGCTTCAGCGGCGACTTCACCATGTACGGGCTCGGGGCCACCGACTCGATGCTGGCCGTGACCGACCCGGGGACGGGTGTCCGCCGCGTGCGCGAGGGCGTGGTGCTCAGCGAGGCCGCCGATGGAGTGGCCCTCACGCGTTGGACACCGATGCCCGGGGTGCGCGTCGACACCGCGCTCCACGGCGGCGCACCCTGGCACGTGCGTGTGCACCGCGTGTCGACCGATCGCGAGCTCGTCCTGTCCGAGACTGGGTTCGCACTCCCGTGGGAGCCCGAAGGCTTCGGACCGCCGGCTCCGGAGGTGCCCGAGTGCGGCCACGCCTCCGCGGTCTCGCCGTGGGGAGGCTCGACCGTCGCGGACCTCTCGGACCCTGACCGTTCGGCACGTCGCGCCGAGGTGGTCGCGCTGAGCCCGAACGCCAACATCATGTGTCCGCACACGATCGTGCCCGCCCTCGTGACGACGGTGGCCGCCGGCGAGCACTGGTTGGCCTGCGCAGTGGGTGCCTCCCACGATGCCGCCGCGGTCGCGCCGGAGTGCGCGCCGTCGCTCCCTTCAGCACTGCTCGACCGGCTCGCCGCATTCGTCGCCCGGGACGACCCCACATGACCGGAACACCCGCGCTGCGTCGTCGCCCGATCCTCGGGATGTCAGCGGTGTTGTTGCCGTTCACCGCCGACGGCGCGGTCGACTGGTCCGGGTTCGAATCGCTGGTCACCCGCACGGTCGCGGCCGGCCTCGTCCCCGCGGTCAACATGGACACTGGCTACGTGCAGCTCCTCGATGCCGAGACCCGCGCCCGTGTCCTGCGGATCGCGGCGGCCGAGTGCGGCACTTCCGGGTTCGTGGCCGGCGCATTCGTGGCCGATGATCCCGGTGCCGCGTTCGACATCAACGCCTACGCGAGTGCGATGGACGCGATCAGCGCATCCGGGGCCACGCCCGTGATCTTCCCCTCATACGGCCTCAACGCACTGGCCGACGATGAATGGGTTGCCGCGCACGAATCGATCGGTCGACGCTTCGACCGGTTCATCGGGTTCGAGCTCGGTCCGATGTTCGTGCCGTACGGCCGGATCTACTCCCTGACCGCGTACGAGGGGCTGCTCGGAGTTCGGAGCTGCATCGGCGCCAAGCACTCGTCCTTGTCACGGGCCGCCGAGTGGGACCGCCTCGAGGTGCGCGACCGGGTGCGTCCCGACTTCCACGTGTTCACCGGCAACGACTTGGCCATCGACATGGTGTGTTACGGCTCCGACTACCTCCTGGGTCTGTCGGCGTTCGCGCCGGAGGCCTTCGCCGAGCGCGATCGGCGCTGGGAACTCGGCGAGCGGTCGTTTCATGAGCTCAACGACCTCCTCCAGTACCTCGGTGCGTTCGGGTTCCGCGCGCCGGTCCCCGCGTACCGACACGACGCGGCACTGTTCCTGCAGCTCTGCGGTCGGATCGGCTCCGACGCGACACCGCCCGGCGCACCGCGGCGACCCGACAGCGACCGCGCCGTCCTCGCGGACATCGCGCAACGCCTGGACTCGTTGCTGTGACCGGTGACGAGATCGTCCAGGTGAAGCGCCTGCGAACGCTCGACGAGCTCCGGGCGCGGCTCGCGGTGCTCGGCATCACCGACCAGCTCGGTGTCGATGACGCGGTGGATCCGCAGGGAGCTCTCGGCACACCCTTCTCGTTCGTCGACGGCTCGACCGGCGCGCACACCGTGGGCAACCGGTTCGCGGTGCTGCCCATGGAGGGGTGGGACGCCGAGGCCGACGGACGACCGTCGGACCTCGTACGCCGCCGCTGGCGCCGGTTCGGTGAGAGCGGAGCGAAGCTCGTCTGGGGTGGCGAAGCCGTTGCCGTGCGGCGCGACGGGCGCGCCAACCCACGCCAGCTCGTCCTCGACCACACGACCGTTGACGACTTCGCGGCGTTGCGCGCCGATCTGGTCGATGCGCACGTCACGGCCATCGGGAGCGACGACGGCCTGGTCGTCGGCCTCCAGCTCACCCATTCCGGGCGTTGGTCCCGGCCAACCGGCGCATCGCAGCCACTGATCGCCTACCACCATCCCGTGCTCGATCGCCGGGTGGCGGCCGACGCGACCGTCGTGCTCTCGGACGACGACCTCGACCAGCTCGTGCATGCCTATGTCGGCGCGGCCGTGCTCGCGGCCGACGCGGGTTTCGACTTCGTCGACGTGAAGCACTGCCATGGGTACCTGCTCCACGAACTGCTCGGGGCGGTCGACCGGCCGGGCGCCTTCGGCGGATCGTTGGCGCATCGGACCGCGTTCCTCCGACGCGTGGTCGACGGCATCCGGCGCGCGTCCCGGAGCTCGCGGTAGGCGTCCGACTGTCGGCGTACGACTTCGTGCCCTACGAAGCCGACGCGGATGGCGTCGGCGTCCCGGTGCCCGACGCCGCCGAGGTCGCTCGCTACGCCTTCGGTGGTGACGAGTCGGGGGAAGGCATCGATCTCGCGGAGACGCACAGCTTCCTCGAGCTCTTCAGCGAGCTCGGCATCGGTCTCGCGTGCATCACCGCGGGAAGCCCCTATTACAACCCGCACGTCCAACGGCCCGCGTTCTTCCCTCCCTCCGACGGCTACACCCCGCCCGAGGATCCACTGATCGGAGCGGCCCGCATGATCGCGGCGACCGCCGAGTTGGCTCGGGCGCATCCCGCGGTCGCGATCGTCGGCTCCGGGTACTCGTACCTCCAGCAGTGGCTTCCCCACGCTGCGCAGCACGTCGTGCGCACGGGCGGCGCGGCGTCGGTGGGCATCGGTCGCGGCATGTTGAGCTATCCCCACTTGCCGGCGGATGTCCTCGCCGGCCGTCCGCTCGAGACGGCGCGCTTGTGCCGCACGTTCAGCGACTGCACCACGGCACCCCGCAACGGCCTCATCTCGGGCTGCTATCCCCTCGACGACTTCTACAAGGGCCTTCCTGAGCGTCTCGAGCTGGCCGCGATCAAGAAGACGACGCGGAAGCGCACGCGACGATGATCGCTCCGGGACTGTGTTCGGTCACCTTCCGTTCGTTGACCGCCGACGACGTGATCCGCGTGGCCTGCCGCGCCGGCGTCAACGGCATCGAATGGGGCGCTGACGTCCACGCGCCCCCAGGCGGCGGCCCTGCCATCTCGGCCCTCGCCGCCCGCACCATCGACTCCGGCCTGGAGGTGGTGTCCTACGGCTCGTACCTCGGCATGGCGCCGCCCGACGGCCCCGACGAGGCGGCGGTCGACGCCGTGCTCGCGACCGCGCTCGCGCTGGGCTCCCCGATGGTGCGCATCTGGACCGAGTTCGGCGTCACCCCGTTGTCCTCCGATGCGGAACGGCGTCGCGTGACCGAGCGCACCGCCACGCTGGTCGACCGCATCGCCGAGCACGCCCTGCTCACCGCGCTCGAGTTCCACCCGGCCACGCTCACCGAGACCGCGGCGTCGACCGTGGAGCTCCTCACCACGCTCGATCGACCGGGGCTCCGCACGCACTGGCAACCCGATCCGGCACTCTCGCCTGCCGCCGCGCTCGACGAGCTCTCGCTGGTGACACCCCATCTCGCGCATCTGCACGTCTTCGCGTGGGGCGCCGAGGGCATCGAGGATCGGCACGAGCTGTCCGACGGCGCAGCACTCTGGGCTCCGGCGCTCGCGTTCGCCGATCGCGACGGCGCCGCCCTCCCCCTCCGCCGGTACGCACTCTGCGAGTACGTCCGCGACGACGACCCCGAGCAGTTCACCGCCGACGCGCGCACGCTTCGTCGTTGGCTCGATGCACTGGAGATCCCGTGACCCCTGACGCTGAATCCGGCACCTTCCCCGACGGCTTCCTCTGGGGTGCGGCGACCGCGGCCCACCAGGTCGAAGGCGGCAACGTCAACTCCGACATGTGGGAGTTGGAGTGGGCAACCCCGTCGATCTTCGCGGAGCCGTCCGGCGACGCGTGCGACCACTACCACCGCTACGCCGAGGACATCGCGCTCGATGGCCGAGCTCGGCTTCAACGCATACCGGTTCAGCGTCGAATGGGCGCGCATCGAGCCCGAAGAGGGATGGTTCTCGCGCGCCGAGCTCGATCACTACCGCCGCGTGTGCGCAACGTGCATCGAGCACGGCATCACCCCGGTGGTCACCTACAACCACTTCTCGTTCCCGCGTTGGTACTCGCGGGAGGGCGGCTTCGAAGGAGCCCAGGCTGCGGATCGGTTCGCGCGCTACTCGACGAAGGTGACCGAGCATCTGGGCGACCTGGTGCCGTGGGTGTGCACCATCAACGAGGCGAATCTCATCGCCATGCTGATGGTGACGCGTTTCGCACCGGTCGCGACACGCGACGACACCGAGGGCCTCATCGCACCGGTCGACGGTCCACGGTCGTGGCCGTCGCCGCGCCTCGACGCCATGACTGCCGCGCACCGGAAGTCGTTCGACGCCATCAAGTCCGTCCGTGACGACATCAACGTGGGCTGGTCACTCGCCATCGTCGACATGCAGGCTGCGCCGGGTGGCGAGGAGCGGTTGGCCGAGATGCGCACCGCGGCACAGCTCGACTGGCTCGACGTGTCGCGCGACGACGACTGGGTGGCGGTGCAGACCTACTCACGCGAGTTCGTCGGGCCCGACGGCATGTTGCCGCCACCCGAGGGCGCGCCGACCGCGCAGACCGGGTGGGAGATCTACCCCGACGCGCTCGAGCACACGGTGCGGTTGGCCGCCGAGCGGTCGGGCCGGCCGGTCATGGTCACCGAGAACGGGCTCGCCACCAGAGACGACGACGCTCGGCGCGAGTACACCCACGGTGCCCTCAGTGGCCTCGCTCGTGCGATGGCCGACGGGGTCGACGTGCGCGGGTACCTGCACTGGACGCTGCTCGACAACTTCGAATGGACGTCGGGCTTCAAGATCACGTTCGGCCTCATCGCCTTCGACCCCACGACGTTCCGGCGCACGGTGAAGCCGTCGGCTCGCTGGCTGGGCGAGATCGCACGCACGAACCGCCTGGAGTGAGCCAGAGCGAAGTCCCAGACGCCGGCGATGTCCTCGGCGCGGTAGGGGTGGGCGTCGAAGGAGGCGGGTCCGGTACCGCGGTCGTGGTCGTGTGCGAGCGCGCACGCTCGACAAGGTCGAGGCACTCGTTCGCTAGACCACGATCCCCGCTGAATCCATGTGGAACGTGGCCAATCCGGGTCCAGCCACTTCGACGCGGCCGTCGGGCAGCACCACCTCGGCTTCGGTGTTCGGTGGCACCCGCACCGTGAAGGTCGTGCCCGGAGCTCCGATCGACCATGACGACTCGATGCGTCCGTACGGCGACTCGAGCGCGGCACTCGCCCACGTGAGGCCGCCGCCGGGGCGGGGTGCGACACGGAAACGGCGGTACGCAGGTCCGTCGTCCAAGAGCTGGATGCCGGCGACGTAGCAATGGAGGAACGAGACCACCGCGCCCTTGCTGTAGTGGTTGAGCGACGCGTGGGCGACGCCGTCGGCGTCGATCCCCTCCCAGTGCTCCCAGATCGTGGTCGCGCCGCGATCGATCATCGCCAACCACGACGGCGGTGTGTCCTGGAACAGCAACTCGTACGCGAGGTCGAGGTGCCCGGTGTCGGCCAGCACCGGGAGGAGGTAGGGCGTCGCCAGGAAACCCGTGTTGAGGTGGGTGTCGGCCGCGCGCACCATCGACACCAGTTGGTTCGCCACGGTGTCGCGGGCAGCGTCAGGCACGAGATCGAAGGCGAGCGCGCGCACCACATCGGCTTGGCGGTCGGAACGCACGGTGCCTTCGTCGGACACGAACTCGTGTCGCCAGGCGTCCATCACGTTGGTCGCGAGCTCGTCGTAACGAGTTGCCTCGTCGGCGCGGCCGAGGATTCGGGCGATGGCAGCCAGTGTGCGCGTGGTGTACGCAAAGAACGCAGTTGCGACTATGGCGAAGTCGCGATCGGCGAAGTTGGCGAAGTGGTCGTCCTCGAGCAGGTCCGGCTCGCACCACTCCCCCCAGTGCCACCCGGTGTCCCACAAGAACTGCTCGTGCGACTCGGGCGTCTCGCTCCGCGCGATCCGGTTGGCGTGTCGCTTCTCGCGGGCAGCCTCGATCACGTAGTCGACCCACGCCACCATCGACGGCCATTGCTCCTCGAGCAGCTGCCGGTCGGCGTAGGCCCGCCACGTCTCCCAGGGCACCAGCACCGAGGCGTCACCCCAGCCCGATGAGCCTTCGAGAAACGTCTTGATCTCGTTGGCGTCCCTCCCGGTCGGGGACGGATCCGGCGCGAAGTTGCGGACCGCACCGTCCTTGCGCTGGTCGGCGGCCAGGTCACGCAACCACTTGGTGGAGAACCCGGCGACGTCGTACAGGAAGGCGGCGGTCGGTGAGAAGAGCTGCCAGTCGCCGGTCCACCCGGCGCGCTCACGTTGCGGACAGTCAGTGGGGATGTCGCACGCGTTGGTGCGGAAGCTCCAGTCGGCGGCGAGGTGCAGCTGGTTCAGCCGCGAGTCGCTGCACGCGAACCAACCCGTGCGCCGGAGGTCGGTGTGCACCACCACGCCCGCGACGTCGTCCTCGGTGAGCGGGCCCGGGTAGCCCTCGACGCGCACGTACTGGAAGCCGTGCGTCGTGTGTCGCGGTTCGAACGGGGTACCCGAGCCGTCGGACACGACACGGTCGATCTGCCCGAGTGGGATCGGCGTCTGGGTGACGAAGTCCATCGAGCCGATGTGGTCCTGGGTGACGTCACCGCTCGCGTCGAGCGCTTCGCCATAGGTCAGCGTGAGCTCGGTGCCCGCCGGGCCGGGATCGGGGATGCGGACCCATCCGTTGACGTTCTGACCGAGGTCGACGACATGGTGACCGGGGGCGAGCTCGCGCACACTTCGCGGGCGGACGTGCTCGATCCGGCGCACGGGAGGGGCCGGCGACGCGCACAGCACGCTGAAGTCGCCGTCGACGATCTCGACCGGGCGCCACTCGAGCGCGTCGTCGTGGATGCGTTGGTCACGTGCTTCGCCGTCGATGAGGTCCGCGGCGACGATCGTGCTCGATGCGCTGGTCCACGTCGCATCGGTTGCCGCGACGACCGCGCCGTCGACCTCAACCTGCGCGAGCACCGCGAGCTGCGAGCCGTAGACGTCGTGTTCGCGTGTGAAGCCCACCTTGCCCCGGTACCAGCCGTCGGACAAGACGGCGCGCAGCTCGTGCTCGCCGGGTGCGAGGAGCGCGCCCACGTCGTAGGTCTGCACCTGCACGCGCGACCGGTACGCAGTGAAGCCGGGCGTGAGCTCCTGATCGCCGACGCGCTCGCCGTCGAGGAAGAGCTCGTAGAGACCGTGCGCGGTCGCGTAGATGCGGGCGTGCCGATGGTCGCCGCGCACCGAGAACCGGGTGCGGAGCACCGACGCCGGTCGCACGCCTGCCGCCGGCAGTGGATCGGCCTCGACCGGCGCGATCCATTGCGCGGTCCAGTCGGTCGCCGCGACGAGGAACGTCTCCCACCACGACCACTGCGACCACTGCGAGAGGCCGGCGTCGGTGCGCACCTGGACCCGCCACTCCACTCGGGTGCGAGATCCGATCGGTGGGCCCTCGTAGGGCACGAGCACGCACGCATCCGACTCGATCCAGCCGCTGCTCCACTCGCCGACCTCGAGCCGGAACGCCTCCTGCTCGGTGGCCGGCTCGGAGAGCTGCCACGAGAGCCTCGGCGCGATCGCATCGATGCCGAGTGCCTCCTCCAGGTGTTCGACGCGGAGTCGACGGGGTGCCGGAACCATGTGATCCCCTCGGTGGTGTTCGAAGTTGTCTGATCCTAAACTATGGAACATGGCCGCTGCTCTGGACCGTGACGTCGATGCGTTGCTCGCGCGCTCGCACCGTCTCGGGGCCGACCGGCGGATCACGAACTACGCCGGGGGCAACACCTCGGTCAAGGTGACGCTCGCCGACCCCGTCACCGGTGCCGCCACCCCGGTCCTCGTGGTCAAAGGATCGGGCGGCGACCTCGGCACCCTCACCGCCGACGGCCTCGCGCGACTCGATCTCAACCGGCTCCGCGCGCTCGAGCGGCTGTCGGAGGCGGGCGTGCCCGAGGACGACCTCGTCGCGTACTACGACTCGTGCCGATTCGGCATCGGTGGCGCACCGCCGTCGATCGACACGCCGTTGCACGCGTTCCTCGACGCGCCACATGTCGACCACACCCATCCCGACTCGGTGATCTCGCTGGCGGCCGCCGCCGACGGCGAGCGCCTCGTCCAGGAGTGCTATGGCGACGACGTCGGGTGGCTCGACTGGCAACGTCCGGGGTTCGACCTCGGTCTGCGGCTGCGCGACTTCGTCGTCGGACACCCCATGGCGCGCGGTGTCGTGCTCGGTGGTCACGGCGTGATCTGCTGGGGCGCGTCGAGCGAGGAGTGCGAGGCCGCGACGCTCGAGCTCGTGCAGCGCGCAGAGCAGTTCCTCGATGACCGCGGTGCCGACGAACCGCTCGGGGCGCTCGTCGCTGCCCTCGTCGCGCTCCCCGACTCCGAGCGGCACTTCGAAGCGGCGCGCCTCGGACCCATCACGAGAGCCATCGCGGGCGCGGGCCGGCCGCAGGTGGGGCACTTCACCGACTCCCCGGTCGTCCTCGACTTTCTGAGCCGCGAGGCCGCGCCCCGCTTGGCCCGACTCGGTACGTCGTGCCCGGACCACTTCCTGACGACGAAGGTCCGGCCGCTGCTGCTCGACCTTCCACCGAGCGCGCCGTTCGAGTCGCGCGTCACACGGCTGCGCGAGCTGCACGAGCAGTACCGCACCGATTACCGCGCCTATTACGACGGTCACGCCACCGACGACTCGCCACCGGTCCGGGGCGAGGACCCCGTCGTGATCCTGCTTCCCGGTGTGGGCATGTGGAGCTTCGGTACCGATCCGTCGAAGGCGCGAGTCGCCGGCGAGTTCTTCGTGAACGCGATCAACGTGATGCGCGGCGCCGAAGCGGTCTCGTCGTATCAGCCCATCGACGACGCCGAGAAGTTCCGCGTCGAGTACTGGGAGCTGGAGGAAGCCAAGCTCCGTCGCCGCCCCGCTCCTCGACCGCTCACCGGCAGAGTCGCGTTCGTCACCGGCGCGGCGTCTGGCATCGGGCGCGCCATCGCCGAACGCCTGGTCGCCGAGGGCGCCAGCGTCGTCGTCGCCGATCTCGACGGCGAGCAGGCGGACAAGGTTGCTGCTGCGATCGGCGACGACCGCGCACTGGCCGTGCAGGTCGACGTCAGCGATGAACGCGGCGTCGCCTCTGCGTTCGCTGCCGCGGCGCTGCGATTCGGTGGCGTCGACCTCGTTGTGAACAACGCTGGGTTCGCGAGCTCTGCAGCGCTCGTCGACACCGAGGTCGGCGACTGGGACCGACTGCACGCGGTGCTCGCGCGTGGCGCGTTCCTCGTGAGCCGCGAAGCAGCCCGCATGCTGCTCGCAAGCGGGATGGGCGGCGACATCGTGTACGTCGTGTCGAAGAACGCCATCGCGGCGGGCCCCGAGAACGTCGCGTACAGCGCGGCCAAGGCCGACCAGGCGCATCAGGTTCGGCTCCTCGCGGCCGAGCTCGGGCCACACGGCATCCGGGTGAACGGCGTGAACCCCGACGGGGTCGTCGAGGGTTCCGGGATCTTCACCAGCTCATGGCGCGAGTCGCGCGCCGAGGCGTACGGGGTCGAACCCGACCGGCTCGGAGAGTTCTACGCGCAACGCACGCTCCTCGGGAAGGAAGTGCTGCCGCAACACGTCGCCGATGCGGTCGTGGCGCTCACCGACGGGTCGCTCTCGAGGACGACAGGTCTCCTCGTGCCCGTCGACGGCGGGATCACGAATGCGTTCCTACGATGAGGTCGAAGTGAGGGGGTTCCGATGACGATGCAGATCACCCCGGAGTCGATCGTCGATGTGGAGGCCGCACTCGCGGCCACGCACGACCGCGACCTCGAGACGACGCGGGAGCGCCTCGGCCGCTGCGGCGTCGACACGGATGCGGTCATCGCCGAGGTGGCCCGCTTCTCGGTCGCGGCGCCGTCGTGGGCAGTGGGCACCGGCGGAACGCGCTTCGGCCGCTTTCCCATCGGCGGTGAGCCGCGCACCACCGAGGAGAAGATCGACGACGTCGCCGCGCTCAACGCGGTGACTGGTGCGAACCGCACCGTGAGCCTGCACGTCCCGTGGGACGATCCCGCCGACCCGCGCGCACTGCGCGAGCACGCGGCAGCCCTCGGCATCGGCTTCGACGCGATGAACTCGAACACCTTCCAGGACAACCCCTCGACCACCGGTGACGGCGCGGTCTCCTACAAGTTCGGTTCGTTCGCCAACGCCGACGCCGACGTCCGCAAGCGCGCGCTCGAGCACAACGTGGCGGTGATCGAGCTCGGCGTGCAGCTCGGTGCGAATGCGATCACGGTCTGGCTCGCCGACGGCACCAACCATCCGGGGCAGGCGAACTTTCGTCGCCAGTTCGAGCGGGTCGCCGAGTGCCTCCGCGACCTGCACGAGTCACTGCCGGCCGACTGGGAGATGTACACCGAGCACAAGCCGTACGAGCCCGCGTTCTACTCGAGCGTGAACTCCGACTGGGGTTCGTCACTGCTCCTCGCGCAGCATGCGGGCCCTCGAGCCAAGTGCCTCGTGGACCTCGGGCACCACCTGCCGAATGCCAACATCGAACAGGTCGTGAGCCGGCTGGCGATGACCGGCCGGCTCGGCGGGTTCCACTTCAACGACTCCAAATACGGCGACGACGACCTCACCGTCGGGTCGATCCACCCGTACCAGTTCTTCCTGGTGGTCCTCGAGCTGCTCGACGCCGGCGGGGGCTCGCTGCCCCCTGTGCGCTACATGATCGACGCGTCGCACAACCTGAAGGATCCGCTCGAGGATCTGATCCAGGCGACCGACCAGGTGCAGGTCACGCTGGCGCAGGCACTGCTCGTCGATCGCGCCGAACTCGCCGACGCGCAGGACGCCAACGATCCGGCGCGCGCGGCCGAGGTGTTGCAAGCTGCGTACCGCAGCGACGTGCGCCCGCTCGTCGCGGAGGCCCGTCGCCGCAACGGTGCCGCGCTGTCGCCGCTCACTGCGTATCGCCGTCTCGGGTACCGCGCCGCTGCCCTCGCGTCGCGAGGCGAGGACTCTTTCGCGAGCGGTCTGTGATCGCGCGTCCTTGAGCGTCACGGTCGTCGCCGTCGACTTCGGCGCGAGCTCGATGCGGGTGTGCCGCATCGAGCTCGGTGACGGCGCGCCATGCGTCGACGTCGTGCACCGCGTCACGCATGCGCCACGGCGCGACGATCGCGGCGTGCTCCGGTGGGAGTGGGACCGCTTGACCGCGGAGCTCGACGTCGGGCTCGACCGCGCGCTCGCGATCGGCCCCGTGGCCTCGATCGGGATCGACACGTGGGGCGTCGACTACGGGATGCTCGACGCGCACGGCGAGCTCCTGGAACCGCCGATCTCGTATCGAGACGAGCGAACGAACGGTTACCGCAGGGTCGTCGAGCAGATCGGTGCGCGGCGGCTCTACCAGCTGACGGGCATGCAGCTCCTGCCGTTCAACACGATCTTCCAACTGGCGGCACACGATCCCGCGCAGCTCGCTCGAGCGGCGCACGTCGTGATGCTCCCCGAGCTCCTCGTCGCCCATCTGACCGGCGAGATCCTGGCCGAGACGACCAGCGCGGGAAGCACTGGGCTGCTCGACCTGACTTCCGGGAACTGGTCGCCCGAGCTCTGTGATGCGATCGCCCTTCCCCTCGCCCGATTGCCCGGCATCCTCCCGGCGGGCACCCGGGTCGGTTCGTGGCGTGGCGTTCCGGTGCACCTCGTCGGTGGGCACGACACGGCCTCTGCCGTGTTCGCCGGCGCGCGCGCCGGTGAGGCGTTCGTCTCTGCGGGCACCTGGTTGCTCGTGGGCCGTGAGCAGGCGGCTCCCGACACGAGCGCGGCCGCGCAGGCGGCCGGGTTCACCAACGAGCAGGGCGCACGGGGCGGGATCCGGTTCCTGCGAAACGTCGCGGGCTGGTGGCTCGTCGAGGAGTGCCGCCGGATCTGGGGCGACACCGACCTCGACCAGCTGCTCGCCGACGCTGCGGCCGCATCCGCGACCGGCGTGGAGGTCGACGTGACCGACGAGCGATTCCTCGCACCCGTCGACATGTCACACGAACTCCGGGAGGCGGGCAGCCTCAAATCGAGCGCCAGCCCGGCCACTGTCGTGCGGACCGCGGTCGAGTCGATGGCGGCCACCACCGCCAAGGTCATCGAGTCGATCCCGTGCGACGACGGGGACGGCCTCCGAGGCATCAGGGTGTTCGGGGGCGGATCACGTTCGTCGCTCTTTTGCGACGCGTTGCAACGTCGCACTCCGCTCCCAGTCTCCGTCGGCCCGGTCGAGGCCACCGCGATCGGGAACGCGCTCGTGCAGGGGGTGGCGTTGGGTCTGTTCGCCGACACCGACGCGGCGCGTGCGACACTGGGCGATCACCAGGAGGTCGTGGGATGAACGTCCAGGCGCTCGAGCGCCTCGAGCTGATGCGACACCGTCTGGACACCGAGGGTCGCGTGCGAGTGGCGGAGCTCGCCGACGCACTCGACGTGAGCGAGATGACGATACGCCGCGACCTCGACATGCTCGTCGACGAAGGCGTGGCGCAGCGCGTGCGCGGCGGTGCCGTCGCAGTGGGGCCGCAGGAGTTCGCCACGCGCTTCCGACAGCACGCGCGCGCCAAGGCGCGTGTCGCCGAGAAGCTGGTCGACATGGTGGGCACGGGAGGCGCCATCGGGATCGACGCTTCCTCGACACTGCAGCGGCTGGCGGCGCGCCTCGCGGACGCCCGGGATCTGACCGTGCTCACGAACGGACCTGACACATTCCGCGCCCTCCAGGAACACGCGGGCGTCACCGCTCTGCTCACGGGTGGCGAGCTCGACAGCCGCACCGGGAGCCTCGTCGGACCCCTCGCGGCGCGTGCGGCGCAAGACGTGATGCTGCGTCGCCTGTTCGTGAGCGCTGCGGCAGTCGATCCCGAGTTGGGTTCGAGCGAGTCCACGCTCGAGGAGGCGGACGTCAAGGTCGCGCTGGCCGGATCCGCCGCGGAGATCGTCCTCGCGGTCACCTCGTCGAAGCTGGCGCACCGGGCTCCTGCCCGCGCCTTTGCGCTCGACCGGGTCGATGTGCTCGTCACCGAGCTCGACCCCACCGACTCCCGACTCGACCCGTTCCGGAAGCGAGTCAAGGTTCGCTGACCTGCTGGTGCGAGTGCACGCGTTTGCATTCCTTTGAACATTCTCGCACTCCGAACCGAAGTCGGATGTCCGCACCCCGAGGATCCCGACGCCTCGGCAACACCATCCACCCCGGACAGGCGTGGAGCGACACCGCAGGGTCGTCGGTGACGGAACCTCAATGGTTCCGGGCCTTCCAGATGGTGGCGGGAAGGATGTGAACCTTCGACCTTCGGGTTTATGAGCGTGCAGATGCCTGTCGGAGCGCGCGTGCATCCGACGGTGTCTTCCCTGGTCAGACAGGGGTCGCAACCGTCTCGGCGCGCTCGTCGTTCGTGTCCGTAGGCGCCCGTTTCTGCTGGTCGCGCTAGCAAACTGCTGCCAAACGTGCGCCCAAGAACTGCTAGTGGACCGATCGGTACAAACAGCGGTACGTTCGGGCCGTGACCGGTTTCGAGGCGACCGACTTCTTCCGCGGCAGCGAATTGATCGCCGACCCGTACGGCTACTTCGACTGGCTTCGTGCACAGTGCCCGGTCCATCGGGAGCCTCATCACGGCGTGATGATGGTGACCGGTTACGAGGAAGCCGCCGCGGTCTCTGCCAACACGGCGAGCTTTTCGTCGTGCAACTCTCCAACCGGACCATTCCCGGGATTCCCAGTAGCTCTCGAAGGCGACGACGTGGGTGCTCTGATCGAGCAGCACCGCGGCGATCTGCCGTTCAGCGACCAGATCCTGACGTTCGACCCGCCCGTGCACACCGCGCACCGCGCACTGCTGATGCGATTGATCACGCCGAAGCGCTTGAAGGAGAACGAGGAGTTCATGTGGCGCCTCGCCGACCGTCAGCTCGACGAGTTCCTCGAGGGCGACGGCGACGAGTTCATCAGCGGATTCGGCCAACCCTTCGCATTGCTGGTGATCGCCGACCTCCTGGGAGTGCCAGAGGTGGACCACGCGCTGTTTCGGGAGCAACTCGGACCGCGCCAGCACGAACGCAGCGGCACGCTCGGTGGCACGGCCGACGACGACGCGCTCGCACACTCACCGCTCGAGTTCCTCTATTCGCAGTTCAGCCGCTACGTCGAGGACCGGAGGGCAACGCCGCGCGACGACGTGCTCACCGGACTCGCCACGGCCACCTTCCCCGATGGGTCCGAACCGGAGGTGCTCGACGTGGCCCGCATCGCCGCCAACCTCTTCGCGGCCGGACAGGAGACCAGCGTTCGCCTCTTCGGCACCGCGCTCCAGCGACTCGCCGACGATCACGACCTCCAGGACCAGTTGCGCGCTCAGCGGGAGCTCATCCCGAACTTCGTGGAGGAGTGCCTCCGGTTCGAGAGTCCCGTCAAGGGCGACTTCCGCCTCGCCCGCACGACCACCACCGTCAACGGCACAGAGATCACCGCAGGCACCACCGTGATGGTCGTCAACGGTGCAGCCAACCGCGACCCGCGGAAATTCGAGTGCCCGGCGGAATTCCAGCTCGAGCGCGCCAACGCCCGCCAACACCTCGCGTTCGGGCACGGGCTGCACTCATGTCCGGGCGCCCCACTCGCGCGCGCAGAAGGACGCATCACCGTCGAACGCTTCCTCGATCGCACGAGCGGCATCCGAATCGCAGACGCCCACCATGGCCCTCCCGGCTCACGGCACTACGAGTACGTGCCCACCTACATCCTGCGTGGGCTCACCCGCCTGCACCTCGAATGGACCACCAACGCCTCTGGCCCAAGGCCTGCAAAGGAGAAGCCCGCGACATGATCATGAGCATCGTTCGCCACCCACTGCGCGCGAAGTATGCCGACGAGTGGCCCGAGCTCACCGCCGAGTTCACCGCGGCCACCCGCGCCGAGCCCGGCAACATCTGCTTCGACTGGTTTCGCAGCGTCGACGATCCCAACGTGTACCTCCTCGTCGAGATGTTCCGCGACAAGGCCGCGGGCGATGCCCACGTGCGCTCGGACCACTTCGAAGCGACGATGGCTCAGATGGGCCACGCCTACGCAGGCATGCCCGAGGTCGTGCACGTCGAGGTCTCCGGTGAGGGTTGGTCGGCCATGGCCGAGGTCCAGCAAGCCCAAGAGGACTGACGGCCGGCGGGCGAAGCACCGCACCGTCCTGAGCGCCGGACCGATCGAAGTGCGAAGCTGAGCGGTCGTTTCGTCGGACGCATCACTGCAGGTGTGAGGAGCACGCGTCGTGGTGCGCCGGCACGGCTGGACTCGGCCTCACTACGTCGTCCGCGCGTCGCCTCGCAGCACGCACGATCAGAGGCCGCTTTGCGCTCAGAGCGTCGCGTTCGCCGATTCTGCGCTCGCGACCACGGAACGGAGTGCGGCGACGTGGCCGACGAACGCAGCTCGGCCGCGGTCGGTCAGACGTGCTCGCACTCGTCGGCGTCGGTCACTGACGGGACGCTCGATGGCGATGTACCCCGCGCTCTCCAACGTGGAGAACTGTTTCGACAGTGCCGAGTCTGAGAGTTCGAGTCGGTCGCGCACGAATGCGAAATCGATCCAGTCGGTCGAGGCCAAGAGGGCAACGATCGACAGTCGTGTGCTCGGATGGATGATCTCGTCGAAACGCGCCTCCGACGACGACGAAGACGGCACCGGCGACTTCGGCGGCGACTTCGATGTCACCGGTCCATGCCTCGTCGAGCGCGGTGACGCACGAACGCCATGAGCTGTGGGCCGCCGAACACGACGGCGATCGCGACGACGACGCTCGCAAGCAATGCCGGCTGCGGTGCGCCGAGCTCATCGGCAACGACCGCGATCGCGACGGTGAGCGCGATGAGGACGAGGAGAAAGCCGATGACGAACGCCTGCACGTGCTCTCGGACGACGTCGGCTCGCACACTGAGCTGACGCGAACCGTGGCGTCCGTCGATCACCCGTGCCGCGACCACCGAATGCGCGGCTCCGAACCCGAGCGTCGCGAGGGTCGTCAGCCACGGATCCGCGAGGACGGTCAGCAGCCCAAGGCCGAGCCAGCCGAGCGACAGGCCCCACCAGTACCAGGCGGGAACATCGACCTCGTCAACGATCTGACTGCGACGCAGTTCGATGTCAGCGAGCGCACGCCGAGCATCACCAGGGTCGACGTGCTCCACCACACCCTCTCCCTCTCTCCTCTTCAACTTTCCTATCAGGAAACTCAGCCTATGGTTTCCCAATAGGAAAGTCAAGGGCCGCGACGAGTTCGGATGCGGCGGGCGGGGCCTGGGCCGTCGGATGATCGTCGGTCTCGGGAGCGGATGAGGCCTCTCGGCGGCGGACGGCGTTAGCCTTCCAGTGTGGCTGCACAACCGTTCGGCGAGTGGGAGCAATACGCCAAGCAGTTCGAGGAGATGACCGACAAGGTGAGCGCAGCGGTCTCTCCTGTCCTCGAGCAGCTCGAGAAAGAGGGCGAGAAGCTGAGCGCGATGGCGGGGCCACTTGTGGAACAACTTGAACGCGGAGCGCGAGTGATCGTGCACCAGCAGGCCGAGCGTGCCCTCGAGGTCGTGGATCTCGTACGGGAGCAGCTCGAGAAGTTCGTCAGCACCGGCGGGCCGGCACAACCGCTGGTCGACTGAAACCAATGACGACGCCCGTCCCACGGGCGGCCTGATGCGACACCGCCCAGGCCGAAGCGGCTCGCAGGAAGTTCCGCGGGCTGGAACATGCCAGCGCGTCCTAGAGCGGATTGGTCGCTGGCGGCAGGATCACGGTGATCCGGTCCTGCACCTCGACGATCTCTGACCAGACATCCCGACGACGTTCGACGTCATTGGCGCCGATCGCAACCAGGTCGTCATAGAGCGAGAGCGCCCGCCGGATCAGCGCGTTGAGCTCGTCGAACCCACCGTCGGAGGCCATCGTGCATCACGGTAGCCGTCGCCATTCCCCACGCCGGGGCCGCCAATGACTGTGGCGAGCTGGATGCCGACTGCTGGAAGGCGCGGATGTTCAGGGGCGAAGATCGCGTCTTGGTCGTAGACCAGCGAGAGTTCCCGGCATGGTGCTCCGAGAGACTCGGCGCGGCTGGTACCTGGTGCAGCCTGTCCCGATCCGAGGCCTCGTCAAGCCCACGCACCTCGACGTGACAGGCCTTCCCTGCCTCATTGCACCCCTGCCAGACCCGGCGAAGTCAGCATGCGGGATGGGGACTCTCGGCTGCGCCGGCACGACGTCCACAGACGCCGTCGTGCTGCGCTTCCTTGGCATCGTGCTCTGCGACCTCATCGCGATTCATGGCGCGGCTTCATCGTCGATATCGGCGTTGAAGGAGTCGTAGTAGGCCTCGTAGATGAGGTCTGATTCTCGTCCGCGTTGGTGGCGGAGTGCGGTGAGGAGCCAGGCGATACGTCGGCGGATGTCTGCGAAGTCGGGTTGGGGTTCGGGGAGGCTGAGTTCGTGGTGCAGCGCAGCGACGATGCGACGTACCTGTGCGTATTGGGTGCGCAGACCGCGGACTCGGTTGCGAAGTCTTGGTTGGGTGCGAGCGAGGTCCGAGAGCAGGCTGTCGGGTTCGTCGGCGTTGCGTTGCTCGTATGAGATGGCGCGGTCGAGGATGTCCAGCGCGACGAGGACGTTGTCACGCCAAGCCTCTTCGCGTCCTGGTGCTGGGGCACCGAGTGCGATTTCGAGCTCGTGCATGGCTGCGAGTGTCGCGTCTTGGTCGGAGCGTCGTTGTGCTTGCGCTCCTTGGTCGGATGCGGTGCGGTCGATGGGTTCCGGAGCGTTCGACATGGGTCAGCCCCTCTACCAATCAGTCGCCGGCACCGAGATCGACGTTGAAGGCTTCGTAGATGAGGTCGGCTTCTCGGGCGTGCTGGTATCGGAGCTCGGTGGCGACGCGGTCGAGTCGTTGGCGAACGTCGGCGAAGTGAATCTCGTCGGGTGGGGTCGCTTCGAGCTGGGTGTGGAGCCGAGTGACGGCTTCGTTGAGGTCGCGGTAGTCGCGGCGGAGTTGCACGACTCGATTGTGAAGGCGGGGTTGTGCACGTTGGATGTCGGAGAGGATGCTGTCGTCATCGGCGGAGTTCTCGTGCTGAGTGGCGAGCATTCGTTCGAGGACGTCGAGTGCGTCGCGTACGTGCCTGAGCCATTCCGCTTCGCGGCCGGGTGCGGGGCTGCCGGCGCGAAGTTCGAGTGTCTGCAGTGCATGGAGGGAGTGCTCGCGGTCGGTGCGGTTCTCGGCGAGCGCGGTCGAGTCACCGGGCAGGGGTGTGCGGCGCAGCGTGTCGTCCATGGCGGCCTCCGGTTTGTGGTCCAGCGTTCGGCGTGGCCCCCTCGCGGCCCCAGGAGGGGGCCCGCCTTGTGGTGGGATCAGGATTCCGAGGCCCCGCTGTGCGCCTCGATCGTTTGGTGTCGCTCTGCTCCGTGGCCGATCTCGACCTTGCGGGGCTTGGCGCGTTCGGCAAGTGGGATCGTGATCATGAGCACGCCGTCGTCATAGCTGGCGTTGATGTTCTCGGTGTCGAGACCTCCGCCGAGGAACACCTGACGGAAGAACTGGCCGTAGGTGCGTTCCGCGGCGACGACCTCGTCGCCCTCGACGGGCTGCCAGCTGCGCTCCGCCTTGACGCTCAGCACGTCCTTCTCGGTGGTCACATCGATCGTCGCCGGATCGAAACCGGGGAGATCGATGTTGATGACGTAGGTGTCGCCATGGCGGTAGGCGTCGAGCGGCATCGTGGGTTGGCGACCGGGACCCCAAGGGCGCTCGAAGACGCGATCGAACTCGCGGAACGGGTCGAAGCGGGTGAGCATGGGATGACCTCCTCCTTGTCATTTTCCTATGGGTGCTGGGGAAGAAGCCGACGGGTGGTGCGTCGTTCGCCGACGCCGAGCCTCGCTCGAATCTGGTCGACCGTCGCCCCGTCGCGGTACGCGCTGGACGCGAAGTAGCGACGCAACGTGTTCGCGGAAACTGACTTGGTGATCCCGGCGTTGGTGCTGGCGCGCTTGAGAATCTGGTGCGCGCCAGATCGCGTGAGGCGGGACCCCGCAGCGTCGTTCCCGGCCAACAGCGGCCCCGCACTGCGACCGTGCGCGTAGGTATCGATGGCCGCGGCGGTAGTCCCGTGTAGCCCGAGTGATTCTCGCCGACTCTGGCGGGTCACCGTCACTGTCGAAGGATCATCACCGAGATCCTCGATGTCGATCGTCAGCGCTTCACCGAGCTTGAGCCCGTCGACGAGCAGCAGGGCGACGAGGACGGTGGCTTTGGGTCCCAGGTCGGCTGCGGCCTCGAGCAGCGCCTGAGCCTCACACTCGTCGAGCTCGACCGGTGGGCTCACCGCAGCTTGGATCGGGCGCTCAACTTGTTCCGCGGGGTTGTCCGCCATGTCCCCGGCGGTCACCGCGTGATCGAAGAACGACGTCAGCGCCGCCAAACGCCGCCGCGTCACCGCGGCGCCGTCGCCCTGCGCTTCTGAGTCGGCGCAGCACCGTTCCACATCACCTTGCGCCACGCGCAAAGGCGAACATCCCGACTGGGAGCACCACCTCGCGAACCACGCCAGATCCGCTTCGTACGCAGCGCGCGTGTTCCACGACCGGTGCGTCTGCAACCACGCCGCGGCGAGTTCCGTCACCAGCGCCTCGGAGTCCTGCTCGACACGAGTCACGGCACGAATATGCACCGAATCACCGAGGTGTGTCAACATAATTCCTGCAATTATGTCGCCCGCTCCATCTCCTGCTTGGCGGCTCACGGCTGAGGTAGTTGCTTCGCCCTCGCGGCTACGGGTCGTCGTGTCTGTCTGCAGGTCCGGACGCTGCACCAGGCGCTGGAGCAATCGAGCGCGACCTCGACTGGGTCTTCTGCAACTCGACCGACCGGTCCCGGGATGAGCCCAGCCGCCCCGACCGGTTCGCCTCGCTCGTCGACGCATCAGGCCGGGTAGACGTCGCCGATGACGCGCGGCGCCCGAGCACGACGAAGGCCCGGGACCTCGATGGTTCCGGGCCTTCCAGATGGTGGCGGGGGAAGGATTTGAACCTTCGACCTTCGGGTTATGAGGCCACCGCGTCTGGTGGGCACGCATGCGCGCTGGATCGCATCAGGCCTGGTCAGAGCAGATGACATCCGTCTCGCGTCCACTGTCGTATGCATCCGTGAGCGGCCGTGTGCGAGCGTCGCGCTAGCAATCTGCTTGCAGGGGCGCTCACATCGCTCGCGAGTGGCTGGGGTCTACTCCACGCTCTCGCTCGGACGCACACCCCATTGATGGGCAGCGCCGCGAGTTTCGTCGCGGCGAGGGCGCGCGTCCTCGCTATGGTCGAGCGATGGGCTTCGACCACATCGAGGTCGACGAAGGTGGCGATCCCGCCTGCTGGTCGCACATCTTCCATCCCGAGCGTCACGATCTCGCGACGCGCAATGACGTGACGTCGCTCGTGCGCGCGTTCTACCGCGCCGCCGCGATGGACGACGTGCTCGGTCCGGTGTTCACGGCTGCGCGCGTCGACTGGCCCGAACACATCGAGATCGTCACCGACTTCTGGATGGATCAGCTCTTCGGTGGGCCGGTCCGCCGCCGCAATCCCTTGCGTGCACACGAGGCCGTGCACCAGCGCACGCCGCTCCTCGAGCGCCACTTCGAGCGTTGGTTGGAGCTGTTCACCGAGACCCTCGACGAGCACTTCGAAGGCCCAGTTGCCGACTTGGCCAAGACGCGGGCGCTGAAGATGGCCCGCGCGCTGCGGCGTCTCCTCGACGGCGAGTCGGCCTCGGGCGCCGAACCGATCGCTGTGCGCTGGGGGCGAGCGAACGACTCAGCCGGCTGAGACCAGATCCGGAGCGCCGGCGGGTTCCGGCGCCGTGGGCGGTTCGAGGCCCCACGCGAAGATGCCGAACAACAGCAGGACGAGGCCGGGGATCACCCAGCGGATGTCGGTGAACACTGCGGCGTAGCCCAGGCACGGGAGTCCGGCAGCGACGACCATCGGGAAGTACGACGGCGACGGCATGTGGATGCCGTGACGGGGGTCGCTGGTGATCGCGGTCGCCGTCGTCGCGGTCGTGTCGTCGGCACCACCGGCGGGCAGCTTCACCAGTCTTCCGTCGGCGTCCTCGGTGTACTTGCGGTGCCACCAGTCGTCGCGCGAGTGGATGATTGGGATCTCGGCGAAGTTGTACTCGGGCGGCGGTGATGGGATCGACCACTCGAGTGAGCGCGCGTCCCACGGATCACCACCCGCGATCTCGCCCCGTCGCGACGACCAGAACAGGTTCACGAAGAGCAGGAGCACCGACAGTGCGATCACGAATGCGCCGATGGTCTCCAACTGGTTCATGAGGTCCCAGCCCATGCCGGGCGGGTAGCGGTACGTGCGCCGCGGCATCCCGGTGAGACCGAGGATGTGCATCGGGAAGAACGTCAAGTTGAACCCGACGAGCATGGTCCAGAAGTTCCACTTGCCGAGCTTTTCGTCGAGCATGCGGCCGGAGATCTTGGGCCACCAGAAGTAGATCCCGGAGAAGATCCCGAACATGAGGCCTCCGAAGAGGACGTAGTGGAAGTGCGCGACGACGAAGTAGGTGTCCGTCTGTTGCGTGTCGGCGGGGACGACCGAGTGCAGCACACCGGACAGACCGCCGAGCGTGAACATGGCGACGAAGCCGAGTGAGAACAGCATCGACGTCGTCAACCGCACCGCGCCGCCATAGACGGTGCCGAGCCAGTTGAAGATCTTCACGCCGGTGGGGATGGCGATGAGCATCGTCGACAAGCCGAAGGCGGAGATGGCGACCGGTCCGAGTCCGGTCGCGAACATGTGGTGCGCCCACACGCCCCAGCCCATGAAGCCGATGGCGATGGTCGAGAAGATCACGACCGAGTAGCCGAACAGTGGCTTGCGGGAGAAGGCGGGGATGACCTCGGACAGGATGCCCATGCCGGGGAGGATGAGGATGTACACCTCGGGATGGCCGAACAGCCAGAACAGGTGCTGATAGAGGAGCGGATCACCACCCTTCGACGCCAGGAAGAAGGTGGTGTCGAAGTTGCGGTCGAAGAAGACCATGATCATCGCCGCAGTGACGATCGGCATCGCGAACAGGGTGAGGAACGAGGTGACGAACATCGACCACGTGAACGGCGACATGCGCATGAGGGTCATGCCGGGCGCGCGCATGTTGAGGATCGTCACGATGATGTTGACGGCCGAGGTGGTCGACCCGATGCCGAGCAGCACGATGCCGACGCACCAGAAGTTCGGGCCGATGCCAGGAAGTGCACCGCCCGACACCGGCGTGCTCGTGAGCGGCGTGTAGCCGAACCACCCGCCGTTCGGTGCGCCGCCGAGGAAGAAGCTCGAGTACATGAACAGGCCACCGAAGAGCACGACCCAATACCCGAACATGTTGAGCCGTGGGAACGCGACGTCGCGCGCACCGATCTGCAGCGGCACGAAGTAGTTCGCCAGGGCAACCGACAGCGGCATCCCCATGAGGAAGATCATGGTGGTGCCGTGCATGGTGAACATGGTGTTGTACTGCGCGGCGGTGAGCACCGAACCGTTCGGACCCGCCAGCTGCAAGCGGATCAGCAGCGCCTCGACCCCGCCCACCACGAGGAACGCGAGCGAGGTGGCGCCGTAGAGGATGCCGATCTTCTTGTGGTCGACGGTGGTGAACCAGCTCCAGAACCCGGTCGTGGCGCGCGGACGGTGCAGGAGGCCGCGCGAATGCGATCGGTCCGGGGGTGCGACCGGGGGCGCCGGTGCGGGACGGTCGAGCGTGGTCACAACGCGTCGAGCGCGAGCGGATCGGAGAGGCTCTCCCCCGCAGCCGCGAACACGGCGAACGCGTCCAGTACCGACGCGCGCTCAGCACGGGTGAGCGACTCGAGGATCTCCCGGATCGCCTGTCGACGGAACTCCATCGACTGGTCGACCACCCGGCGACCGGCCGTTGACAGCGTGAGCAGGACCTCACGCCGATCGTCGACACCCGGTGCTCGCTCGATGAGCTTCTTGGCGACGAGCCGGTCGACGAGGCGCGTGGTCGTCGACGGTTGGATCCCGAGGCGCTCGGCGAGCGCCTTGACCGTCACGACGGCGTCGTCGTCGAGCACGACGAGCGCCCGCAGTTGCGGGAGCGTCAGCTCGTGCGGGAGCTCGGCCGCCGAGCGGCCGGAGATGCCGTGGAGCACGCGGGAGACGGCCATCGCCGCCTCGACCGCCGGGGTGATGTCATCTGAGCGCGCCATGCGTGCACCATAACAGTAGATGCATGACTGCAACTAGATTCGGAGGCCGTGATGCACCACCGGGAGCGGGAACGATGAGCGGCAGCGAGGCGGTCGCGATCGCGGTCACGTTCGCCTGGTTCGGGATGGTCGTAGCGATCTCGTTCGTCGAGGCGCCGCTGAAGTTCCGGGCTCCGGGCGTCACGCTGCAAGTCGGGCTGGGAATCGGGCGGCTGGTGTTCCGTGCACTCAACACCGCCGAAGCGATCTTCGCGGCGGTCATCGTCATCACCCTGGTCGTGGGTGGCCTGCCGACTGCGAGTTCCGTTGCGGCCGTGGTCGCGGTTGCGTCACTCGTCGTGCAACTGGTGGTGGTCCGCCCGGGCCTCACCCGTCGCGCCGACGCGGTGCTCGCCGGCGAGGTGGCGCCTCGCACGCGGAGCCACCATGCCTACATCGCGCTCGAGATCGTCAAGGTCGTCGCGCTGCTCGTGGCCGGCGTCACCCTGCTGGCACACGCTGCTTGAGCGGCTTGGCTGCTAGTACCGGAGGATCTGCGCCGAATACTGGACCAGGATCGCAGTGGCGGCGTCGACGAGCAGGGTCACGACGATCGTGATGAGCGGGCTCGCGAAGCGCGTGTTCGGCTTCGACTGGGCGCTCCCAGCGTCGGCTCCGCGGCGATGACCGGGCGTGCACCTAGCTCGGGATGACGCTGTCGAAGACGTCGAACAGTCCGAGGAGGTCGAACACTCGCAGCTGGTGCGGCCCGAGGCCGTACAGCGTGAGCCATCCACCGCGTTCGCGGAGAGAACGTTGGAATCGGATCAGCGCAGTGATCGCAGCGCTGTCGAGGAAGGTGACTCCACAGAAGTCGAGCGTGACTCTGGGTTCGCGCAGGTGCGCCAAGCGGTCCTCGAGTTGCCCGACGGTCGCGATGTCGATCTCGCCGGCCAGTCGAACTATCGGGTCCGCGCCGTCGTGTCCGACGCGCACGACGAGTTCATCGTGCATCGTCACCTCCTCGTGCACACCAGTTGGTTTCGGACTCGACAGTCGTCGTGGGCAGCAGCCCGACCATCCTTGGAGACAACCGTCTCACCGCACGATGACAACAGGACAGTGGGCCCGGTGTGCGACCTTGTACGTGACGGAACCAAGGAGCCGGTCGGCCAGATTGCCTCGGCTCCGTGCGCCGAGCACCAGCATGTCCGCCGTCTCCCGTTCCGCCGCGGCGACGAGTCCATGAGCTGGATCGTCTTCGACGACGTAGCTGCGATAGGAGACGCCGGCGGCGCGGAGAGGCTTGCACCAGTCGCGCTCCAGCGTCTCCTCCATTCGAGGCACCAGCTGCGCAGGAAGCGGAGGGAGCGTCAGGAGGAACTCGGTGATCGGGCGGACCACCAGCACCACGACGACGTTCGCTCCGAGCTCGCCGGCTCGTTCGCAAGCCCATCGCATGGCGTCTGAGTCGTCTTCGTCGACTCCGACGAGGATTGTGGAGATCATCGGACCGCCTTTCGAGAGCACGTGACCGCGACGCACGGGGTCCACGGAAGCAAGGCGACTACTCAGCCAGATGAGGCGGCATCGAGTCGGTGTGAACGTGTGGCCGTCGCCGGCAAGGGCGATGCGGGAGCTCATGCGCGTTCGAGGGCTTCGGGCCCGCGAAGACTTCATCCAGGTGCTCGAGCATCGTGAATGGAGCAGTCGACCACGGTTCGGGGACGGCGACAACATCCCTCTCGTGGACGATCACGACTGGACAATGGCTCCCTCTTGCGCAGCCTCGAGCGGTGCGAGGCCACAGGTCGATGCCGGCCAACCACTTCGAGCCGCGGCCGACGACGAGAAGGTCAGCCCCATCGGACAGCGCAACAAGTCGGTCGATCGCGGTGCCGACCACGATCTCGCGCCTGATACGCACTTCGGAGTGAGCTCCCACCACGTTCTCGACGAATGCGGCCTGGAGCTGCGACTCGTCGCGAACCGCATCTGGGAGCGCTGCGAAGTAGCCCTCGTAACCGCTGAGCGCCCAGCCCGGCGTGATCACGGTCACGACGTGGAGCAGCGCTTCCTGTCGCCCAGCAACACCGGCCGCCCACTTGAGGGCTTGGCCTGCAGCGGCGGTTCGGTGGACTCCAACCAGGATCCGTGCCATGACGCCTCCTGCTGTCGCCGAGCCTCCCAGTGCCAGCTTAGCTGCAGTAGTACAGCTACTGCCACACGGCATGGATGTGCAATGTGCCGTTCGGACCGGCCCGATCCATCGGAAACCAGCCCGCACGTCCTCTCCGCGCGTCGTTGAACCGATCGGTCACGGCACTGCAAGCGCGCTCCGAACCACTCACGAACACAGTCCGCACACGCCCGGCTCGCGCGTCGACAGCAGCCGCACCGATCGCGTCGAGCTCACCGCCCCGCCCGACGAAAGGCCGTCGGCCCCGATCACCGAGACCTGCCCGAACGAGCGCGCAAGCAGGCTTCTCCAGGGGAGGGTCACGACCCCAAAAGATTGCCTGCTCCGGCCAGGTGGCGGGCACCGCTCGGGGTCGTCAGCATGCGACGCCAGCGATGGAGGTGACGACGATGGGTTCGCGTCCCGGTCCAGGGAGAATCTCGTCGGTCGTCACGCATCGTGGTCAGCCGGTCGGGGCGACTGGCGGCTTCCTGCACGTCGCGGAGCGTTACGACATCGTCGAGCGCAGCGGTGATGAACCCAAAAATCCCTCGAGGCGCCGACCTACCTTCTCGATGTCGACGCGTCGTGCACCTCGCCACGGAATCCGCCGTCCCGCGGTGCCGGTCGTCGGTCTTCAGAGGGCGCGTCGCCGCGCTACGCCGGAGCCTCCCGCCAAAACCGATGGCAGTGCGTACACACGAGGATGTTCCCCTCGTACGGCGGAGCGCGAGTCGCCAGATGGTGTTCTCCTCGCGCACGACATTCTCCGAAGAGTCGGTCCAGCTCTTCGCCGATCTCTTTCTCCGTACGGCCGAGCGGGTGCGGGTAGTTGACGCCTGCAGGCTCGTCATCGATGCCGGGGCGGCTGTTGATCGGGTCTGTCACTACACCCCACGTTAGGACGGGAGGCGCAATCGTCACACAGCTACCGCAAGACGGTTCTTGGAGACGCGCAGCTGGTCATCGAAACGACTCGACCGCTGTGCTCGTGCTCGATGTCGCGACATTCGCAGCGCGAGTGAGTTCTTTCGAGTCGGTCTCGGTCAAGAGAACACTCCTTTCGAGCAATGATCGTCGTCTCGGGTCCAGGCGGACACGAACGGCGATTGGGGCAGAGCGCTTTCACGCTCCGCGACACACTCAGCAACGCCCGTCACGACTGGTTCCTGGCTAGCCGTTCCGCACG
>CAVWLR010000009.1:0-2833756 GCA_963755855.1 uncultured Actinomycetes bacterium
TGCTCCGATCTGTGTAGCGGTTCAGTGGCCGCAGGCAGGCACAGTCGATGAGCGTCCGCCGTCTACTTGCGGCCCGTCACGCGCTGCCCATCTCTCGATCTCCGGACGCGACCAGTATTGGCAGCGGCCACTGCGACGGTGGACTACGGGTCGGGGCATGTCTGGATATCTGGTCTGGTAGACGCTGACGGAGGTGGGATTACCAAGCCCCAGCAAATCGGCGACCTCAGTGGAGTCGACCAAGTCGTCAACGTCGATCTTGCGGCCCACATCCGCAGTCTTGCAGAGAAGTTGACGTATCTCTACGACCTGATGTAGTGTTATCTCAACAAGACAACCGAGGCCCCGGCGGTGCTGAAACACCCCGGGGCCGTGGCCGGAACCCGTATGAGGGGCCCGACGTGGTGGATCGTACGGCGCGGCGTCGTGTGCCCTGCTGGAAGGCAGGGCGGGCTCAATGCTGCGCTGTGTTCGCCCACGCTGCTCGCAGTCCGCGATCGCGAGACTCTCGCCGGCGGCCGGGTCGGAGCTGAGCAGGCGTCGTCGCGGCGAAGTGCCGGCGGGCTGCGCTGGGAGCACTTCGCGGCGTGTCGTTCGATCGCCTTGGTACTTCTTCGTGTACGGCGTCGCGAATTTCATGACGTGGCTCGACAATGCGGCGATCGCCTTCGGGTTTCATGATTCCCTTCGTGGTGGCGGTGTTCGTCGTGCTGCCTCGAACCCGCTGGGGCAAGCGGCAAGCAGCTGCTGCAGACCCTCGCGACGTATTGCGGACCGACGTACTTCCACTCGGGGTCGGAGTCCTCTACCTGGTTCTCGCAGTGAATGGGAGCCGACCACTGTGGAGCCCGATTCTGGTCGCAGCGCTTGGTGTCGGGTACTTGACCCCGAGACTTCTGCATTGGCTCGACCTATAGCGGACGGGTTCGTCCGCCAGATCTGCCGCACTGCTTCGCCGGCCGCGGCATTCTGTACACGTGGATCGCGATCGCCTTATGGAGGCAGCGGATCGGGCAGGCATCCCGCGGGACGGCGTTTCACCTTCCCGATCAAGACCATCGGATCAGGATCGCCGAGGATGGCCTCTACGTCCTCGAGATCGTGGAGGGCGGCTGGGCCGTGTACTACTCCGAACGCGGGAAGCGGCCTTCCGAAGAGTTCTTCGACACCGAAGACGAAGCCTGCTGGGAGCTGCTGTTGCGACTGACCGGCGCCTGGCCGAGCACGCCATAACTGCGGTGGTCTCAGGGGGTCAACGCAACACCTTCGATCGAGGTTGGATCGATCGGGAGGTGTGTCGTGGAACGGTTGTCGGAGCTGGAGAAGGGCGGATCGCCGGCTGGCGGCGCCGGGGTTGCCGAGCCGGCTGATCGGTCAGCAGATCGGTCGGCACCATCGCACGGTCTGGGGTCATCTCGCGCGGTTGCGTCGGCCGGCGGTGCCGGAGCCGGTGCGTTCGCCGTTGCGGTTGTCGTTGAGTGAGCGTGAGGAGATCTCGCGGGGTCTGGCCGGCGGCGAGTCGCGGCGGTCGATCGCGCGACGGCTGGGCCGGTCGCCGTCGACGATCTCGCGTGAGGTCAACCGCAACGGTGGCGTGCGCCGCTATCGGGCGTGCTCGGCGGACCGGGCTGCGCTTGCGTCGTGCTCGGCGACCGAAGGCCGCGAAGCTCGCGGCGTGTGCACGGCTCCGAGCGGTGGTCGAGGCGAAGCTCGAGCTGCGTTGGTCTCCGCAGCAGATCTCGGGTTGGCTGGTGGAGGAGTTCCCCGACGATCCGGAGATGCGCGTGTCGCACGAGACGATCTATCTGTCGTTGTTCGTGCAGTCCCGCGGCGCGTTACGCAAGGAACTGACCCGCTATCTGCGTTCGGGGCACACGACGCGTCGGCCGCGTGGTCACACGGTGATGAACGGCCAGGGCCAGTTGCGCGGCACGCTCAACATTCGGGAACGGCCCGCCGAAGCCGACGACCGGGCCGTGCCCGGCCATTGGGAAGGCGACCTGCTCATGGGCAAACGGATGCACGCGATGGCGACGCTGGTGGAACGCAAGACCCGCTTCGTCATGCTGGTCGCGCTCCCGAACGGGCATGCCGCCGACGTCGTCGCCGACGCGCTCGCCGCGAAGATCGTCGAGCTCCCCGACCAGCTGCGCCGATCGCTCACCTGGGATCAAGGCAAGGAGATGGCCGCCCACGCGCAGTTCAGCGTCGAAGACCGGTGTCCCGGTCTACTTCTGCGACCCGCGCAGTCCCTGGCAGCGCGGCAGCAACGAGAACACCAACGGCCTGCTCCGTCAGTACTTCCCGAAACGCACCGAGATCGCGCACTTCACCCAGGCCGACCTCGACGACGTCGCCGCAGAACTCAACGACAGGCCTCGACAAACCCTCGGCTGGAAGTCACCATCACAAGCACTCGACGAAGCGTTGCGATGAACCCCTGAGACCGCAGCCGCACTGGCGCGAAGATCGCGGCCGGTGAACGGCCCTCTCCCGCGTTTCGGTGGGCGCCCGGGCACCAGTGGCACACCGATCCC
Source organism: uncultured Actinomycetes bacterium (assembly GCA_963755855.1). Classification (GTDB taxonomy): domain Bacteria; phylum Actinomycetota; class Acidimicrobiia; order IMCC26256; family DASPTH01; genus DASUAS01. Next base: position 2,538 of record CAVWLR010000009.1, read on the forward strand.
GCTTCACCCACCGAACACCCGCTCACGGCCCACGAACGGCGTTCGCACGGTGTCTCACCCCGGCGCGATGCTCGACGCCATGGCCGTGTGCCCCGAGTGTGGCGAACCCATCACCCCCGACGGCCGCGACACCCCGACACCTGACCCAGGCGCTGCGCAGACCTGCCCCGAATGCCACGGCGCGTTCGTGATCGACGCCGACGGGGCCGCGCATTCGTGGGCGTGGGGCGCCGACGCCCGCTGATCGGCATTCATGCCACAACGCCCGTGGCATGGTTCGCAAAACGGCGGTGCGCCACCTCGCGGCGTTCGCCCTACAACCGTTGCGGCGCTGGGTGTCGGAGGGGGGACTTGAACCCCCACGTCCTTGCGGACACTAGCCCCTCAAGCTAGCGCGTCTGCCGATTCCGCCACTCCGACGAGGCGTCGCAGTGTAGCGAAACGACGCCGCCGAGAACCGTCCCGAGCCGAGCCGGATCTTGTTGATCTCGATCAACAAACCCGTGCTCAGGCGGCTGAGACCGCCAGCGATCCGGCCACGAGGTCGCTCAGCGCCTCACGCCACGGCACGACGTTCATCTCGAGTCCGGCCATCGCGTGGAGGGCGTTCTCGTGGAACTCGGCCTGGGTCGTCGTGCAGTCGGTGGCGACCGACACGTCGAAGTCACGCATGTCGGCGGCGCGGGCGGTCGACTCGACGCACACGTTCGTGGCGCACCCGGTGATCAGCACCGACGTGGCGCCCAACGCACGCAGCACGACCTCCATGTCGGTGTAGAGGAACGCGTCGTAGCGGTTCTTGTCGACGATCACGTCGCCCGGCTCGGGTGCGAGCTCGTCGAGGATCTCGGCGTCCCAGGTACCGGCGAGCAGGCCCTCGACCACGCCGATGCGCTCCTTCACCAACGGCGGGGCGTCGAGGTAGTCGGGCCGGTGGAGGTGGCGGGTGTAGATGATGGGGACGCCGAAGCGGCGGGCCTCGGCGAGCAACGCCACGTGTTCGGCGATCACCGCCTCCCGGTCCACCATCTCGAGCCCGAGTCGCGCCACCGATCCCTCGGGGTGCACGAACCCGTTCTGCATGTCGACGACGATCACCGCTGCGCTCATGACTGCACTCCTTGTTCGACGAGATCCGATGTGGTGACGATCACTCCCTGCGCCTGCAGATCGAGGGCGGTCTGCTCCGCACGGCCGAAGCCGGGTGGGTCGGCACAGCAGTCGGTGAGGACCCGCACCGCGAAGCCCTCCCCCACCGCCGACTCGACGGTCGCCTTCACGCACCCGCTGTACGCGAGCCCGACGACGTCGAGGGTGTCGACGCCTCGGCCGCGCAACCAGTCGCCGGTCGGCACACCGTCGTCGTCGATGCCCTCGAAGCCCGAGAACGACGGCGTGTACCGGCCCTTCGCGAACACGCGCTCGACCACTGCGTCGAAGTCGGCGTGCGTCCAGAGCGCAGGATGGAACTCCGCACCCTCCGTCTCGGCTTCACAGTGCACCGGGAACGAGTCGACCCAGTCGGGCTCGTCCGCCCAGTGGATGCCCGGCTCGATGTGCCAGTCCCGTGCCGCGACCACGACGTCGTAGCGATCGCCGCCGACGAGCCAACTGATCCGCTCCGCGACGGCCGCGCCGCCCTCGATGGCGAGCGACCCTCCTTCGCAGAAGTCACGCTGCACGTCGATCACCAGGAGCGCACGCACCGACTACGCCGCCTCGAACGCGAAGCCGGCCTGGTACACCAGCGCATCGGCGAAGCGCGGCCCGATGATCTGCAACCCGACCGGCAGGTCGTGCGCGCCGGTCCCCGCCGGCACCGACAGCGCCGGGTGCCCGGTGAGGTCGAGCGCACACGTGTTGCTCACCGCACCGATGCTCTCCATCATCCGCTGGAGCATCTCGGCGTCGTCGGCCGGACGGTCGAGCAGCTCGTGCGCCACCGTCGGCGTCGTCGGCGTGATGATCAGGTCGACGTCGTCGAACAGCGCATCGACCTGGCGGCGCAGCTCGAGCCGCAGGTTGTGCGCCTTGCCGTAGTAGTGGTTCAGGTACTTGTCGTGCAGGTAGTCGGCCGCGATCATCGACGCCTGCAGGTACGTCGGCAGGTCGTCGGCCTGCAACGTGGTCTGCGCGGCGTTGGCCGACAGCGCGTACGGGTCGATGCGGCCCATGTGGCCGTACCCCTGGCCGTAGGAGTGCGCCATCATCGTCAGCCCGACGCCGAGCGCCATGCCCTCGATCGCGAACGCATCGGGCCACAGCGGCACCGACACCTCGCTGATCGTCGCACCGAGCGACGCCAGCGTCTTCTGCGCGCGCTCGAACACCTCGGCGACGTCGGGAGTGACGCCCACCGGGTCGAGACCTTCGGTGAGCACACCGATGCGCAGGCCCTCGATGCCCTGGGTCGCCGCGCCGACGTAGTCGCCGACGACGATCTCGCCCCGCACCCATTGCGGGTCGCGCCAGTCGCTGCCCGCCATCACCTGCAACATCGCCGCGTTGTCGGCGACCGTCTTGGTCATCGGGCCGATGTGGTCGAGGGTGTGGTCCATGTACGAGAGCCCGTACGACGGCACCAGGCCGTGGGTGGCCTTCATGCCGACCAGCCCGCACCACGCCGCCGGGATCCGCACGCTTCCGGCCTCGTCGGCTCCGAGCGCGAGGTCGGCGAGCCCCGCCGCCACCGCCGCGCCCGACCCACTCGACGACCCACCGGTCGCGAAGCGCGGGTCGTGCGGGTTGCGGGCGGCACCGAAGTACGACCCCTCACCCAGTCCGAGCGCGAGGTCCTCGAGGTTGGTCTTCCCGATGATCGTGCAGCCGGCGGCGAGCAGGCGCTCGACCACCACTGCGTCCTCGATCGGCACCAGAGACGGGATCCGACGACCGCCGTTGGTCGTCGGGATCCCGGCCACCGAGATGCAGTCCTTCACTGCGAGCGTGCGACCGGCGAGGGGTCCTTCCGCGGCACCCTCGACCCGGCAGTAGCGGATGAACGCGTTGTACGGGTCTTCACCCGCGCGCGGCGTGCGACCGGGATCGCGGTTGGTGAACTGCAACGGCACCGACGGTTCGTCGAGGTCGTCCATGCGGCTCGACGCCGCGATGGTCTCCCCCACCACTGCGGTGAGGAACTCGGCCCGGTCGGGCCCGAGGTGCAGATGGTGACGGGCCGCGTAGTCGAGGACCTGGGCGACCGAGGGCGGACGCACGCGTCCGGTGGCACGAACGGGGTGCATGGCGGGGCTCCAGTCCGGGCTCAGGCCCAGTCGGCGAACACGGGCTCGGCCTGGAAGGTCAGGCACATGTTCTCGTAGCGGGCGGCGTCGACGGCGTAGATGGCGTCGACCATCCCCTTCACCATCGGGTACGCGTTGATCAGCGCGGCGGTCTCCTCCGGGCTCGGGCTGATCCCGGCGGCGGTGATCATGGCGAGGACGACCTGGTCGTCGGTCATGGCTGTGGCTCCTTGGTCTGGGTGTGCGAGTTCGGGTTCGGGTCTCGGGTCGTTCAGGCGAGCGCGGCGGCGACGGCGAGCTCGGGGATGCGCTCGTGCCAGTCGGTGGCCGACTGGAACGCGTTGCCGGTGCGCACGAGCGTCGCCTCCGCGAACGGCGACGCCGCCAGCTGCAGGCTCACGGGCAGCCCTGCGTCGGTGAAGCCCATCGGCACCACGAGCACCGGGTTGCCGACGGCGTCCCAGTACGTGGTGTGGATGGAGCCGAACACCTCCATGATCCCGCCCTCGACCGACTCGAACGTCGGCGAACCGACCGAAGACGGTCGGGGTGGCGATCACGTCGACGCCCGCGAACACCTCGGCCAGCGCCTGCTGACCGACACGCCGGACGCGTTGCGCCTGCACGTAGTCGGCGGCCGACGCCAACGTGCCCCACGAGACGATCGGCGCGTGTCTGCGCGAAGTAGTCACCCCAGCGCGACTGCAGGTCGTTGCGGTGGTACGCCGCCGCCTCTCCGCACATGGTCACCATGGCCGCGGCCGCGACCTCCGCGTAGTACGGGATCGACAGCTCCACCACTTCCGCGCCGAGTGCCTCGAGCTGCGCGACGGCAACGTCGAAGGCGGCTTCGGTGCCGTCGTGGGCTTCGACGAAGTGGTGCTCGCGCATCACGCCGATGCGCATGCCGGCGATCCCGTCGTCGACGCCGTCGAGGAAGTCGGGCACCGCCCGGTCGACGCAGTTCGGGTCGGACGGGTCGTAGCCCGCCAACACCTGGAGCATGGCGGCGCAGTCCCACGCGGTGCGGGCGAGCGGGCCGATGTGGTCGAGGGTGAAGCCGAGCGGCACGCACCCCGACTTCGGCACGCGCCCGAACGTCGGCATGAGCCCCGAGACGCCGCAGAACGCGGCCGGGATGCGGATGCTCCCGCCGGTGTCGGTCCCGATGCCGGCGAGGAAGAAGCCGGCGGCGATCCCGTTGCCGGTGCCCGAGCTCGAACCGCCGGGCCACGTCTCGGTGTTCCACGGGTTGCGCGGGATCGGGAACGGCTTGTCGAAGTCGGGCATCCCGATGGCGAACTCCATGGTGGTCACCTTGCCGGTGATCACCGAGCCCGCACCCTTGAGCCGCCGCACGACCGGGCCGTCCTTGTCGGCGCCCCACTCCGGATCGAGGACCAGGCTGTTGCCGGTCGTCGGCCCCTCGCTCATGGCGAGGATGTCCTTCATGCCGATCGGGATCCCCTGCATCGGCCCGTGGTCGATGCCGGCGGCGAGCTCGACGTCGGCGGTCGCCGCGGTCGCCAGCGCGGCCTCGTCGAAGCGCAGGAGGTAGCTGCCCAGCTCGGCGTCGAGCGCGTCGGCGCGCGCCAGGCACGCCTCGGTGAGCTCGACGCTGGTGAGGTCACCGGCGCGCATGGCGGCGGCGGCGTCGCGGACGGACAGAGGGATCTCGGTCATGGTGGCTCCTGTCGGTCGGTGAATGGCGCGGGATGGCGTCGGGATGGCGTGAACGGATCGAGGATCGAGAGTGATCGGGACGGGTCAGGCGGCGACGGGCGCGAGCTCGGCGACCGCGGTGTGCCACGCGGTCGCGCCCTGGTAGGTGCGTCCGACCCGCAGCAGGGTCGCTTCGTCGAAGGGACGGCCGGCGAGCTGGAGGCTGAGCGGCATCCCGCCCTCGCCGAAGCCCATCGGGACGACGAGCACCGGGTTGCCGACGGCATCCCAGTAGAAGGTGTGCACCTTCGTCATGAGGTCGCCGAACGCCTCGTCGCTCGATGCGAAGTCGACGTCGAACGGCGCGCCGATGCTCGCGGTCGGCGTGGCGATCACGTCGACGCCGGCGAACACGCCGGCGAGCGCCTCCTGACCGACGCGCCGCACGCGTTGCGCCTGCACGTAGTCGTTGCTCTGGATCAGCGCCGCCCACCCGAGCAGTGCCTCGCGTGCGTTCGTAGTAGTCGCCCCAGCGCGCCACCATGTCGTTGCGGTGGTACGCGTACGCCTCGCTGAGCATGGTGATCATGCAGGCGGCGACGACCTCGCCGTAGTACGGGATGTCCACCTCCACGAGCTCGGCGCCCATCGACGCCAGCTCGGCGAGGGCGTCGTCGAAGGCGCCGCGCACCGCCGGGTCGCTGCCCTCCGGGAAGTGACCTTCGTGCATCACACCGATGCGCAGCCCTTCGACACCACCGTCGAGCCCGGCCGACGAAGTCGGGCACCGGACGGTCGACGCAGTTGGGGTCGGAGGCGTCGTAGCCCGCGATCACCTGCAGCATCGCCGCGCAGTCCCACGCGCTGTGCGCCAGCGGGCCGATGTGGTCGAGGGTGAAGCCCAGCGGGACGCACCCCGACTTCGGGCACGCGCCCGAACGTGGGCATGAGCCCGCTCGTGCCGTTGAACGCGGCCGGGATGCGGATGCTCCCGCCGGTGTCGGTGCCGATGCCGGCGAGGAAGAACCCGGCCGCGATCCCGTTGCCGGTGCCTGCGCTCGAGCCGCCCGGTGTCGTCGTCAGGTTCCACGGGTTGTGCGGGATCGGGAACGGCTTCGACTCGTCGGGCGAACCGATGGCGAACTCGCTCGTCGACCACCTTCCCGGTGATCACCGCGCCGGCGTCCTTCAGCCGCCGCACCACCGGCCCCTCCTTGCCCGCACCCCACGCGGGGTCGAGCACGAGGCTGTTCGCCGTCGTGGGTCCCTCGCTCATGGCGAGGATGTCCTTCATGCCGATCGGGATCCCCTGCATCGGCCCACGGTCGATGCCGGCCGCGAGCTCGGCATCGGCCGTCGCGGCGGCCGCGAGCGCGGACTCGTCGAAGCGCGCCAGGTAGGTGCCGACCAGTTCGTCGAAGGCGTCGGCGCGCGCCAGGCACGCCTCGGTGAGCTCGACGCTGCTGCAGGTGCCGTCACGCAGGGCGGCGGCCGCGGATTCGACGTCGGACGGGATCAGGGCCATGGGTCGCTCCTGCGGTCTCGGAGATCGGGGGTCAGACGAGCGCACCGGCGGCGAGCGCCGGGACACGGACGTGGAAGTCGGTGACGGCCTGGTAGCTGCGTCCCACCCGCACGAGGGTCGACTCCTCGAACGGGCGTCCCGCGAGCTGCAGGCTCAACGGCAGGCCTTCAGACGGTGAAGCCCATCGGCACGACGAGCACCGGGTTGCCGACCGCGTCCCAGTACGGCGTGAACACGGTGGCGAACAACGCCATCGGATCGCCGTCGCTGTCGAGGATGTCGTCGTACGACGTCGCGCCCGCGCACGCGGTGGGCGTGACGATCACGTCGACCTCCTCGTAGAGCTGCGCCAGCGCGAGCTGGCCGACCCGCCGGACGCGTTGCGCCTGCACGTAGTCGGCGCCGGTCGCGAACGCGCCCCGGGCCAGACCGATGCGGGTGGCGGTGAAGTAGTCGTCCCACCGCGTGCTGCGTGTCCGGCAGGTGGTAGGCGCCCATCTCGGCACTGGCGGTGATCATCATCGCCGCCAGCACCTCCTGGTACAGCGGGATCGACACGTCGACCAGGTCGGCGCCCTGCGCCTCGAGCACGTCGAGGGCGAGGTCGAAGGCGATCTCCGCGGCGGGATCGGCGTCGTCGGGGAAGTGGAACTCGCGCATCACGCCGATGCGCATGCCGGCGATGCCGTCGTCGATCCCGGCGAGGTGTTCGGCGACCGGGCTCGTGACCGCGTTCGGGTCGGACGGGTCGTGACCCGCGAGCACGTCGAGCATGGCGCCGCAGTCCCACGCGCTGCGCGCCAGCGGGCCGATGTGGTCGAGGGTGAAGCCGAGCGGCACGCAGCCCGACTTCGGCACGCGTCCGAACGTCGGCATGAGCCCCGACACGCCGCAGAACGCGGCCGGGATGCGGATGCTCCCGCCGGTGTCGGTGCCGATGCCGGTGAGGAACATCCCGGCCGCGACGCCCGCTCCCCGTCCCCGAGCTCGAACCGCCCGGCCAGGTGTTCGTGTCCCACGGGTTGCGCGGCAGCGGGAACGGCTTCGCCGGATCGGGCATGCCGCACGCGAACTCCATCGTGGTGACCTTGCCGGTGATCACCGCGCCCGCCGCCTTCAGCCGGCGTGACCACCGGGCCCTCCTTGCCCTCGCCCCACGCCCGGTCGAGCACCAGGCTCTGCGCCGTGGTCGGGCCCCTCGGGCATGGCGAGGATGTCCTTCATGCCCACGGGGATGCCGTGGAGCGGACCCCGGTCGATGCCCGCCGCCAGCTCGTCGTCGGCGGTGGCCGCCGCCGCCAGCGCGGTCTCGTCGAAGCGCAGGAGGTAGGTGCCCAGCACCGGGTCGAGGGCGTCGGCCCGGGCGAGGCACGCCTCGGTGAGCTCGACGCTCGAGAGGTCGCCCTGCCGCAGTGCGGCGGCCGCGTCCTCGACCGTCAACGGGATCTCGTTGGTCACGTCGCCGTGCTCCTTCTGCCGAATGGGCATGGGTTCCGGTGACCGGTGCCGGACGCTGGGGGGTTCGCGTCCGGCACCGGTCCCGATCGGGGACTAGTTCGTGACGTACGTGTCGGTGAGGTTCACGAACCACGACTTCGGTTCGCACGAAGCCCTTGACGTTCGCCGACATGGCCCGTGGGTTCTTGTCGTTCACCACGTACAGCCACGGCGCGTCGTCGGTGATGTGCTTCGCCGCTGTCCTGGTAGAGCTTCGCCCGGGCGTCGGGGTCGACGGTCGAGGCGCCTTCGGTCAGGGCGGCGTCGACGTCGGGGTTGTTGTACCCGGCCACGTTCAGCGGCGAGGTCGACATGAACGACAGCGCCCAGAAGCTCTCCTGCTGGAACGACAGCGAGATGTTGACCGCGGTCTGACCGTCGGGCACCTTGCCGCCGGTGAACTGCTGGAGCATGGCCGCCCACTCGATCGGCTTGAAGGTGACCTTGATGCCGACCTTGCCGAGCTCGTGCTGCAGCTCCTCGTTCATCGGGATCGGGATCATGTTCCCGGAGCCCGACGTCGGGATCGACACGGTCGCCTCGACGCCGTCGGGGTAGCCCGCCTCCTTCAGCAGCTGCTTCGCCTTCTTCGGGTTGTACGAGTACACGTCGTCGGCCGAGGTGTACGCCGAGTTGGCGTGCGGGACGATCTGCTCGGCCGGCTCGGCCGTGCCGTGGAGCAGCACCTCCGACATCGTCTTGCGGTCGATGGCGTAGTTCGCCGCCTGCCGGACCTTGACGTCGTCCCAGGGCTTCACCTTGGTGTCGAAGATCCACGGCCAGATGTGGTCGTAGCTGTTGGTGAGCACCTGGAAGCCGTCCGACTCGAGCTGCGGCACCGTGTCGGGCGTCGGGTACTCGATCCAGTTCACGTCACCGCTCTTCAGCGCCGCGATGCGCGTGGTCGGGTCGGGGATCGGCTTGAGGATCAGCTTGTCGAGCTTCGGTGCGCCGTCCCAGTAGTCCTTGTTCGGCACCAGCACGAGCTGCTGGCCGCGGGTCGACCGACTGCAACTTGAACGGGCCGGTGCCCACCGGGCTTCTCACCGAAGCCGTCGTTGCCTTCCTTGGTGATCGCGGTGGGGCTGCCGAAGTACACGGTGGTGAGGTCGGACGGCAGGTGGGAGTCGGGCACCTTGCTCACGATCTGCACCGTCATCGGATCGACCGCGGTGTACGACGCGATCGTGCCGAGCGAGATGGCGACGAGCGAGCCCGAGCGCCGGGTTGTACTGCGGGCTCGACGAGTTGCGTGTAGCGGTCGAGGTTGAAGACGACCGCGTCGGCGTCGAACGGCGTGCCGTCGGTGAACTTCACGCCGTCACGGAGCTTGAACGTCCACGTCGTGCCGGTCGCGTCGGCCGTCCACTCGGTCGCCAGCGCCGGGATGACGTCGGGGATCTTCTTGCCCTGCTTCAGGTCGAAGCGGGTCAGCCCGTCGTAGAGCTGGTTCCCGACGAAGCGATAGCCCTCGTAGCCCTGTTGTCCGGCCAGGACGGTGTCGAGGGCAGGGATGTCACTCGCGGTCATTCCGATGATGAGCGTCCCGCCGCTCGACGCGGCTCCGGCCGTCCCTGCGATGGGCACCACGACCACACTGGCCACGAGCACGGCCAGGATCGCGATGCTGCGCCACAGGCGCCGGAGCGAACTGTCACTGGACACGGTCAGGTTCCTCCTGAAGTTGAGTTGGCTGGGGTTGCACTCGCACTGACACCGGCGACCGCGAAGTCGGCGGAGGGGTCGGCCGCGTCCACGCGCACGGGGCAGGCGGCGACGTGGTCGTCGTCCACCTGCACGAGCGACGGGCGCACGTCGGCGCAGGACGCGACCGCGATCGGGCATCGCGTGCGGAACACGCAGCCGCTCGGCGGGTTGGCGGGGCTCGGCAGGTCACCGGTCAGCACGATGCGGTCGTCGACCCGTCCCGGGCACCGACGACAGCAACGCCTCGGAGTACGGATGGACCGGTCGTCGCCAGAGCTCCGCCGCGCTGGCCTCCTCGACCACCCGCCCGAGGTACATCACGACGACGCGGTCGGAGAAGTGCTCGACCACCGCGAGGTCGTGCGAGATGAAGAGGTACGCGACGCCGGTGTCGCGCTGCAGGTCGGTGAGCAGGTTGAGCACCTGGGCCTGCACGCTCTTGTCGAGCGCGGACACCGCTTCGTCGCAGACGACGAGCTTCGGGTCGGTGGCCAGTGCTCGGGCGATCGCGACCCGTTGCAGCTGGCCGCCGGACAGCTGGTGCGGGTAGCGCGACGCGTACGCGGGATCGATGCCCACGCGGTCGAGCATCGACTCGCACGCGCGGCCCGACGTCCTTGCGGGACCATCCGTGAGCGCGGAGGTTGAACGCGATCGACGCCCCGATGCGTCAGCCGCGGGTTGAGCGACGTCTGCGGGTTCTGCGGGACGAGCTGGATGGTGCCACGGGCCTGGCGCAGCAGCGTGCGGCCCAACGACAGGAAGTCGAACCCGTCGAAGAACACCGAGCCCTCGTCGGGCTCGAGCAGGCGCATCAGCAGCTTGGCCGTCGTCGACTTCCCGCAGCCCGACTCGCCGACGATCCCGACCGTCTCGCCCTCGCGGATCGGTCAGGCTCACGTCGTCGACCGCGAGCACGCCGTTCGGGAAGCGCTTCGACGAGGTGCTCGGCGACGAGCAGCTCCTTGCTCACGACGCCGCCTTCTGCTCGGTGCTCTCGTCGCCACGCTCGGCGGCACGGTGCCACCGGTCCCACCCGCCGTTGACGACGGGGCACGCGCTGGCGCGGTCGGTGGCGACCTCGAGCAGTGCCGGCACCTCGGTCGCGGCACTCGGCGCACCGCGTGCGGGCAGCGGGGCGAGAACGCGCAGCCCGACCGGCAGTGGTTCGCCCGCGGCGGGCGGACGGCCCGGGATCGCGAGCAGCGCACCGCGCGCGACGGTCGGCGTGGGCACCGCGCCGAGCAGCCCCATCGTGTAGGGGTGGCGCGGGCGACCCGAGCACGTCGGTCGGCGGTGCCGAACTCGACGATGCGGCCGGCGTACATGACGGCGACCTCGTCGGCGATGTCACGGGCGACGCCCACGTCGTGGGTGACCATGAGCATGCGCCATGCCCATGCGTTCCTGCAGCTCGGCGAACAGCTCGAGCACCTGGGCCTGCACGGTGACGTCGAGCGCGGTGGTCGGCTCGTCGGCGACGAGCACGCTCGGCTCGCACGCGATGGCCACCGCGATCATGGCCCGCTGGCGCATGCCGCCGGACAGCTCGTGCGGGTACGAGCGCAGCACCCGCGCCGGGTCGGGGATGCCGACCGCAGCGAGCAGGTCGAGCGCCCGCGCCTTCGCGCCCGACCGCGACTTCTCGATGCCGTGGGTGCGCAGCACCTCGACGATCTGCGCACCGATGCGGCGCAGCGGGTCGAGCGCGGCGGTCGGGTCCTGCGGGACCATGGCGATCTCGGCGCCGCGCAGCTTGCGCATCGCCCGCTCGTCGAGCTCGAACAGCGACCGTCCGGCCAGCTGCACCGATCCGGTGATCCGGGCGTTGCGGCCGTAGAGCCGCATGATCGCCCGTGAGGTCACCGACTTGCCGCTGCCCGACTCGCCCAGCAGCACCAGCGTCTTGCCGGCCGCGATGCGGAAGCGACACGTCACGCACCGCGTCGATCTCGCGGCGACTTGGTCGGGAACGTCACCGACACGCCGTCGACCTCGAGGGCGGCGGGTGCCACCGTCGCCTCGGGTTCGGTGATGCGCAGCTCCGTTGCCAGCGTCATGCCATCTCCTTCACGTTGAGGAGCTCGCGGAGTCCGTCGCCCAGCACGTTGAAGCCGACCGAGGCGATGAAGATCACCGCCGCCGGGACGAGCGCGAGCATCGGCTCGTCGTAGAGGTTCTGGCGGAGGTCGTTGAGGATCGCCCCCCACTCCGGGTTCGGCGGCGCGACGCCGAGGCCGAGGAACGAGAGACCGGCGGCGTAGACGATCGCGAGGCCGATCAGCGACGTGCAGTACACGACCAGCGTCGGCAGGATGTTCGGCACCACCTGCTTCGAAGCGGTGACGATCGCGCCCGCGCCGCTCGCACGCGCCGCCTCCATGAAGTCGGCGCCGCGCACCCGGAGCACCTCGGTCTCGACCACCCGCGCGATCGGCGCGACCAGCACGATCGACAGGGCGATGATCACGTTGGTGACGCCGATGCCGAGCGCCGCCGCGATGCTGATCGCGAGCAGCACCGCCGGGAACGCGTAGACCACGTCGAGCGTGCGCATGATCAGCCCGTGCGTGCGCCGGTGACCGAGCCCGGCCACCAGCCCGAGCGCGGTGCCGATCAGTGCCGGCGAACAGCACCGGCAGGATGCCGGCGGTCAACGACGGCCGGGCGCCCCAGATCAGGCGGCTCAGCAGGTCGCGGCCCTGGCCGTCGGTGCCGAGCAGGTGCCCGGCCGATGCCGACGCTCTGCAGGCGGTCGGCGAGCTCGCCCTCCTGGGGACCGTAGGGCGCCAGCACCGGAGCGAAGATCGCCACCAGGATGAAGAACCCGACGATCGACCCACCGATCTTCACGCCGTTGGGCAGCGCCCACACCCGGCGCAGGAAGCGGGTGAGGCCGTGGCCCCCGGGCGCCGGCTCGCGGGCCTCCGCTTCGAAGTCCTCGTGCTCGCTCGCCGTCGCGGGTGCGTCGAAGATGTCGATGTCGGCGGTGGTCACGTCGATGCGCGACATGTCGATCCCTCCTCTGCGGGCGCGGCGTCATGCCGGCCGCACTCTCGGGTCGATGGCCGCGTGCGCGGTGTCGACGAGGACGTTGACGAGCACGAGGGCGATGGCGAGGATGAGCACTCCGCCTTCGATCACCGGGTAGTCGCGCTGGGAGATCGAGTTGTAGATGAGGAGCCCGAGCCCCGGCCACGAGAAGATCGTCTCGACGAACACGACGCCGCTGATCAGGTAGCCGAACTGCAACCCGCTGATCGTCAGCAGCGCCGGCATCGTGTTGTGGGCGGCGTGTGCGAGGACCTTGCGACTCGGCGCGCCCCGGGCCCGGTAGCTCTCGACGAAGTCGGCCCGCATCACGTCGTCGAGCGACGAGCGGAACACCCGGGCGACGATCCCCATCGGTGCGAGCCCGGCGGCGATCGCCGGGAGGATCAGGTGCTGCAGGAGATCCCAGAAGTTCTGCGGGCCCGGTGGTGGAGTACATCCCACTGGCCGGGAGGACCTCCCAGTTCACCGCGAAGATCACGATCAGGCCGAGCCCGATCGAGTACTGCGGCGTCGACACCGAACCGGTGGCGATCCAGTTGCACGCCCGCCCGAAGATGCGTCCGGGGCCACAGCGCACTGGCGCCGCCGATCACGAGGCCGCCGACGATGGCGATGACCGACGCCCCGATGGCGAGGATCATCGTGTTCCAGAACGCGTCCATGACCATCGGCCCCACGGGCTGCTGGCGGAGGATGGAACGGCCGAGGTCTCCCTGCAGCACGTCGACGAACCAGTTCCAGAACTGGACGAAGATCGAGCGGTTGAGTCCGAGCTCGGCGATCAGCTGCTTGCGCTGCGACGGCGTGGCCGATGCGCCGAGCAGCGCCGACGCCGGATCACCCGGGATCAGCTTCAGGGTGAGGAACACCACGACGATGACACCGAAGACGATCGGGATGATCGCCAGGAGTCGTCGGAGGAAGAACTTGAGCACGGCTCCACGGTGCTCGCACGCGTTTGCCCGGCGATTTCCCGATCGTGAAGCAGAGGTCAGCGGGAGGTTGCGGCGCCTGTTTCCGGCACTCACGCGCACGCGCAGTGATGCCGAGGTGGTGCGGGATCACGCGCGCGATCGCGTAGGCAGTTCTGCCGAGTCGCCACGCGAATCGTCGCGGGCGAGGCGGTCAGAGCAGGTCGTGGTCGACCGCGTACCGCACGGCGGCCGTGCGGTTGCGCGCGCCGATGCGGTCGAACAACGCCCGGAGGTGCGCGTGCACGGTGCGCTCGCTCACGTCGAGCGCCGCCGCCACCTCGGCGTTGCTCATGCCCTGTGCGACGAGCCGGAGCACGTCGATCTGTCGTTCGGTCAGGTCGCTGTCGGACTGGTTCCGGCGACGTCGCCGCGCCTTCACCGCCGGCCCCGCTCGCGCTGCAGCCGACCGGGGTCGCGACAGGTCGCGAGCAGGTCGTCGGCCGTGGCCTGGTGGCGGGTGGCGTCGGAGTCGAGTCCGAGCCGACGCTCCACGTCGGCGAGCGCCTGCAGCACCACGATCGTCAGGAGGCGGTCCGGTCCCTGGTCGCCAGGTCGGCGGCGAACCGCAAGCGCTGCACCGCTTCGGCGTCGTCAGCCTCGCCCCGCTGCGAGCAGGCCCTTGGCCAGCTCGACCGGCGCCCGGCTCGCGTCGCGCCGCAAGGTCGGCCGCGAGTAGATCGCCCGGCACTCGGCGATCCGGGCCCGGGCCGCGGTCGGCTTCACCGGCTCGCACGTGGAGCACCGCGAGGTAGCCCGCGGCGTTGAGCTCGACGAGGTGGTAGTCGACGCTCGCCGCCCAGATGCGGTCACGATCGAAGCCGAGGACGGCGTCGGCGTCGTCGCCGTTGTGGAACTGGGCACTCGCCTGGAGGGTGGTGGTGAGGAACACCTCGCCCTCGAGGACGGGAACGAAGTCGTGTGCACGCTCCGACCAGCGGAGCGTCTCGCTCACGTTGCCCGAGTAGTAGTGCACCCCGGAGTGCGCGAGCGCCACCGCGCTCTCGAACGACGGGAAGAAGCCGGCGATCTGTCGTTGGCTGCTGCGCGGGGCGGCCGGCGCCACCTCGAGCCAGCGTTCGGTGTCACGGAGCCGGTTGCACTGCAGGTGGGCGTACGCGCGCGCGAGGCACAGCACGTTGCTCGTGCGCATGGTGGCGAACGGGATGCGTTCGAACCACCGGAGCACCGCCTCCCGACGCCCGCCGACGATGTAGTTCATGTACTCCTGGGCGAGGATCTGACCCGCGCCGGCGTCGTCACCGGCATCGAAGAGGTGCTGCAGCGCCTCGTCGGTGTATCCCGCGTCCCGCAACCACGCGGCGGCGTCGCGAGTGCAGCGCGATCACCCGGTCGCGATCGTTCCGCGCGTGCTCCTGCCGGAGCAGCTCCACGAAGAGGTGGTGGAACCGGTACCACTCACGCCGGTGGTCGAGCGGGATGAGGAACAGCTGACGGCGCTCCACCACGTCGAGCAGCGCACGCGAGTCGTTGCGTTGCCGCAGCGCGTCGCACAGCGGAGCGGAGAGCCGGTCGAGCACCGCGACGTCGAACAGGAACGCCCGGACCTCGGGTTCGAGCCCGTCGAGCACCTCCGACACCAGGTAGTCGGCGAGGAGCCGGTGGTCGCCGGTGAACTCGTCGACGAGGGCCTGGGGGTCGCTGCCGCCCTTGAGCGAGAGTGCGGCCAGGTGCAACCCGGCGGGCCAGCCCTCGGTCTTGGCCTCGAGCGCGGCGATCATCGCCGGCTCGAGCACGAGACCGGTCTCCTGTTCGAGCAGCTGTGCGGCCTCGAGGCCGTCGAACCGCAGCGCGTCCACGCCGACCTCGTGGAGCGCGCCGCTGGTGCGCAGCCGGGCCAACGGCAGTGGCGGGACCGTGCGTCCCGCCACGATGACCCGCACCAACGCCGGGAGGTGCTCGACGAAGAACCCCACCGACTCGTGGATGCGGGGATCCTCGATCGCGTGGTAGTCGTCGAGCACGAGCGTGATCGGATCGGTCACCTCGTCGAGGCCGTTCAGCAGGGCGGGGAGGACGTGTTCGAGCACCGAGGTGCCCTGCGCCCGCAGCAGCGCGCCCGCTTCGTCACCCACACCCGGTTCGACGCGATCGAGCGCCTCGACGACGTAGGCCCAGAACAGGACCGGATCGTCCTCCGAGGCCTCGATCGAGAACCAGCCGAACCGCGCCGGGTACGGGCTCGCGTCACGCCAGCTCGCGAGCAGCGTCGACTTGCCCCAGCCGGGCGGCGCCTCGACGACGACGACGCTGGCGTCGCGACTCTCGGCGATCACCGCGTCGATCAGCGCCTTGCGATCGAGTCCACCGTGACACGGGACGCGGTGCGCTCAGCTTCGTGTTGAGCAGACGGGGACCGGGCGCGGATCGCGGAGTGACGTCGAATCCGAGCTCGGCGCCTGCGCGCTCGTACACGTCCTGCTCCCGTCACCCCCCAGTGACCATGCCTGCGACGGGTCACGATATCGGTCGCGTCCCGCCGTCAGTCAGCGCCGTCAGGAATCCGGTCAGCGAGCGGAAACAGGCAGGCAACCGGGTGTCCCTGACCGCGCTCCTCCAGCGCGGGACCAGGCGGTTCGGCGCACTCGTCGCGCGCCATCCAGCAGCGCGTGCGGAAGTGGCACCCCGACGGGGGACGGACGGCGTCGGGCACCTCGCCGGTGAGCACGATGCGTTGCCGTGTCAGCTCGCGCGCGGGATCCGGGATCGGCGATGCCGACAGCAGCGCGCTGCGTGTACGGATGCGCCGGCGCGCGGAAGAGCGCTTCGGTGGACGCGGTCTCGACGATGCGCCCGAGGTGCATGACCGCGACCCGGTCGGCGAGGTGACGTACGACCGCGAGATCGTGTGCGATGAACAGGTAGGCCAAGCCCGAGCTCGGACTGGAGGCGCGCGAGCAGGTTGAGGATCTGCGCCTGGATCGACCCGTCGAGCGCGGTGACCGGTTCGTCGAGGACGAGCAGCTCCGGTTGCACGACGAGCGCACGCGCGATCCCGATGCGTTGACGTTGCCCGCCCGACAGCTCGTGCGGATACCGCCCCTCGTGCTCGGGGCCGAGCCCGACCAGGGCGAGGACCTCCGGCACCCGCGCGTCGATCTCCCGCGAGCGGCCGGCGATCTTCAAGCGGTTCGGCGACGATCGCGCGTGCCGTCATGCGGGGATCGAGCGACGAGTACGGATCCTGGAACACGATCTGCACCCGGCGGCGCATCGGACGCAGCGCCCGACGCGACCAGATGGGCGATGTCGTCGCCGTCGATGCGGATCGAGCCGTGCGACGGTTCGAAGAGCCGCACCACGAGGCGGGCGACCGTCGACTTGCCGCTGCCCGACTCCCCCACCAGACCGAGGGTCTCGCCGGCGGCGATCGAGAACGAGACGCCGTCGACCGCACGCACCGATCCGCCGCGCGCCGGGAACTCCTTGACCAGGTCGTCGACCTCGAGCAGCGCGCTCACGACGGTGGTCCTCCGGTCGACACCTCGTCGGCGAAGTGGCACGCGGCGCGGTGCTCCTGCCCCAGCGCCCGCAGCTCGGGCACCGTGGTCCGGCACACGTCCTCTGCCCGCGGGCAGCGCGGGTGGAACGTGCACCCCGACGGCAGACGCGTGGGATCGGGAGGCGTCCCCGGGATCGCGGCGAGCACTGCCCGCGCGTCGTCGGCACGCGGCACCGACGCGAGCAGGCCGCGCGTGTACGGATGACCGGCGGCGGTGAACACCGGCCCGACCGGGCCTTCTTCCACGACGCGGCCGGCGTACATCACCAGCACGCGGTCGGCGATGCCGGCGACGACACCCAGGTCGTGGCTCACGATCACCAGCGCGAGCCCCATCTCCTCCTGCAGCTCGCGCGAGCAGCTCGAGGATCTGGGCCTGGGTGGTGACGTCGAGCGCGGTCGTCGGCTCGTCGGCGATGAGCACCTGCGGCCGGTTGACCAGCGCCATCGCCAGCATCACCCGTTGGCGCATCCCGCCCGAGAGCTCGTGCGGATACCAGCGGGCGCAGCCCGGCCGCCGGAGGGAGGCCCACCCGTTCCATCATCTCCGACGCGCGCGGCCGCGCGTCGTGCACGCGACGCGCCGTGGACGCGCGCCGCCTCGGCGATCTGGTCGACCGACGCGCTGCACCGGGTTCAGCGAGCTCAACGGGTCCTGGAACACCATCGCCAGCTCGTTGCCGCGGACGCGTCGATAGTCCGACTCGCTCATCCCGGTGAGCGGCGTGCCCGCGAGCCGGACGTCACCTTCGGTGACCCGACCCGGGCGGATCGATCAACCCCATGATCGCCAGTCCGGTGACGGTCTTGCCCGAGCCCGACTCCCCCACGATCGCGACCGTCTCGCCCGGCGCCACCGAGAACGAGACCCGCTGCACCGCCTGCACCGCGGCGGGCAGTCGGCCGAACTCGACCCTCAGGCCCTCGACCTCGAGCGCCGGCGCGGTCACGCGCGCACCCGGCGTCGGGGATCGAACGCGTCGCGCAGGCCGTCACCCACGAAGTTGACCGCGAGCACGGTGAGGAAGATGGCGAGCCCGGGGAACACCGTGAGCCACCACTGGTCCTGGAGGTTGTTGATCGAATCGGTCAGCAGGTTGCCCCAGCTCGGGGTCGGCGGCTGGATCCCGAACCCGAGGAACGACAGCGTGCTCTCGATCAGGATCGCCTCGGCCACCACGAGGGTGGCGTTCACGATGATCGGTCCGAGGCAGTTCGGGAGGACGTGACGGGTGATGATCCGCGTGTTCGACGCGCCGATGGCGCGGGCGGCATCGACGAACTCGCGCTCGCGCAACGCCAGCGTCGCGCCACGCACGACGCGCGCGATCGAACCCCACAGCAGGCAGCGACAGCAGCAGCGTGATCCCGAGTGGGCCGCCGAGATCGAGGCTGCCGAACGGCCCGAGGTCGACGGTGCCGATCGACACCGCCACCGCGAGGAACGGCAGCGCCGGCAACGCGATCCAGAGGTCGGTGAAGCGCATGAGCAGGCCGTCGAGCCACCCGCGGTAGAACCCGGCCAGCGCGCCGATCACGACACCGATGATCGTCGACAGGATGGCGATGCCCAACGCCACCTTGAGCGAGATCTGCCCACCGTGCAGCACGCGCGACAACGTGTCGCGACTCAACTCGTCGGTGCCGAACCAGTGGCTCGCCGACGGTCCCGACGTGGGCTGCAACAGGTGCTGCTCGTACGGATCGGGTGCGAACTGGGCGCCGACGAAGCAGGCGAGGAACATGAACACGAGGAACCCGAGCCCGCCATGGCCAGCCAGTGGCGGCGGAACCGGCGCGCCGCGGCCCGCCACTCGCCGCCGCCGTCGGGCGTGCCGATCGGATCCGGTTGCACCAGCGTGGGGTCGAGCGCCTCCGCCCGGGCCCGGCCCGACTCGTCACCGACGCGCATGCTCATGCCGCATCACCCACCGTCGACCGGAGGGGGCCGCGTCGCCCGGACCGACCGGTGACCCGGATGCGCGGATCGAGCACGGCGTAGAGGATGTCGGCCAACAGGTTGAAGAGCACCACGAACACGGTCGAGACGGCCATCCACGCCAGGATCACCGGATAGTCCGACCTCGACAGCGCGTCGAAGAACAGCAGTCCGAGCCCGGGCCAGTCGAACACCGTCTCCACCACGACCACACCGCCGAGGAGCACGCCGGCGTCGATGGCGACGACGGTGACGAACGGGATCAGGGCGTTGCGCAGTGCGTGACGACGGATCACCTGTCGGCGCGGCACACCCTTGGCGCGCGCGGTGCGCACGTAGTCGGTGTGCAGCACCTCGAGCATGCTGTCGCGCTGGTAGCGACTCCACGCCGCGACGCTCGTGAGCATGAGCACCACCACCGGCAGCACCATGTGCTCGATGCAGGTTGACGACGTCGCCCTGCTGGCCGACCGAGTACTTGCCCTGCACGTAGAGGACGTCGATGCCGAGCTGCTCGTGCAGCACGTAGACGACGAACAGCTGCAGCAGCAGCGCGAAGAAGAAGTCGGGCATCGAGAACCCGAAGTACGAGAACGACGACGCCGCGTGGTCGAACAGCGAGTACTGCCGCACCGCGCTGACCACACCGATGACCAGGGCGAGGATCACCGAGAAGCACGCAGTGCGGTGCCGACGAGCAGGAACGAGTTCCAGGTCGCCTCACCGACCATGTCGGTCACCGGCTGCTGGGTGCGGAACGAATGACCCCAGTCGCCCTGCACGAAGTCGCCCAGCCAGTCGACGTAGCTGCTCGACCAACGGGCTCGTCGAGGTGGTACTCGTGCCTCAGGTTCTCCTGGGTCTGCTGATCGAACCCGGGCCGAGGTCGGAATCGGATTTCCACGCGCCGATGACCAGCGCGAACACGACGATCGTGGCGAGGAGGACGACGACCACCGCCGTCAGGAGGCGTCGCGCCACGAAGGCGATCACCACAAAGTCTTAGCGGAGCGGCCGCGCACGACCGCGGCAATCACCGTCTGGACCGGAACCGGCCTCGTCAGCCGGAGTAGGTCCAGTCCTCGATGTTCCAGGTGAAGCCGTCCTGGGTGGGGTTGTCGACCATGCCCTTGATGGTGTTGCGGTACCCGAGCTGCGTGGGCTTCTGGAACAGCGGGATCACGGTCACGTCGTTGGTCGCCAGCTGCTGGTCGACCTGGTTGTAGAGCCCGGCCCGGGTGGCGGGATCGGCCTCCTTGTCGGCGGCGTTCAGCAGCGTGTCGACCACCGGGTCCTTGACCTTGGTGTAGTTCTGGCCCGAGTAGTCGCACTCACCGGCCTTCGCCAGGCGCTTCGAGCACTGCGCCGGGATCGCGGACGACATCCAGATCACGTTGCCGGTGTACGGGTCGGGGTTCGCCGACCCAGGCGAAGATCAGCGTCTGGAAGTCGAAGCCGGTCATGTTGGTGTCGAGGATGTCGGGCGAGTTCTTGATCGTGAGCTTCACGCCGATCTTGTCGAGCTGCTGCTGCATGATCTGCTCGGCGAGGATCCGGGCCTGGTTGCCCGACGTGGTGCCGACGGTGAACGCGAGCTTGGTCGAGCCCTTCTGGCGCACGCCGTCGGAGCCGCGGGTCCACCCGGCGGCGTCGAGGATCGCGTTGGCGGCAGTCGACGTCACCCGCCGCCGGGTAGATGTTCCAGTTGGGCTCGTACTGCGGTGTCTGGTTCACCATGTACTGCGTGTTGTTCAGCACGGCAGCGTTGTCGTTGGCGTCCTTCACCACGCGGTCGACGATCTGCTGGCGGGGCATGGCGGTGGCGATGGCCTTGCGCACCTGCAGGTCGTCGAGGCCGGGCACGGTGGAGAGCATGTCGAAGTGCTCCCACTGCGGCCCGAGCGTGGTCGTGTACTCGGCGCCGTCGACGGACTCGATCTTCTTGCGCAGGCCGATCTGGTTCTGCGGGTAGACGACGTCGACGTCACCCGAGCGGAACGCGTTGAGCTCCGAGTTGGTGTCGCGCACCGGTACGAACACGACCTTGGGCACGGTGGCGACCTTGCCCGCCCAGTAGTTCTTGTTCGGGACCAGCGTGGCCTGCTGGTCGGGGGTGAACGACTGCACCATCATCGGGCCGCTGCTGATCGGCTTCTTGGTCTTCGGGTCGCAGATGCAGGTGTTCCAGACCTTGTTGAAGTCCTTGCCCTCGAGGATGTGCGCGGGGAGCACGGTCGTGCTCGCACCCGCCCAGAGCTCGCGGTACGGGGCGAACACCTCCTGGAACTGCATCTGGAACTCGGTCGGGCTCAGCACGTTGAAGGCGGTGATCTTGTCGTAGCCGTCGCGCGTGACGACGTCGTTCTTCTTGTTCATGATCGTGTCGTACGTGAACTTGAAGTCGTTCGACGTGATCGGTACACCGTCGGACCACTTGGCCTCGGGCCGGATCTGGCAATCGACGGTGAAGGGGCTGTCGGACGTGACCTCGCAGTCCTTGGAGAAGATCCAGGGCTGGTACGAGAAGTCGGGCATGAGCTTGTAGCCACGCGCCAGGGCGGGACCGGCGATCATCGCGGTCCAGGCACCGTTGCCGGCCGAGGTCATGTTGTTGAGGACGGGCGGGAACTCGTCGACCGCGACCGTGATCGGCTTCGAGTCCTTCTTCGCGGCCGGGGTCGTGGCCCCCGAGCTCTGCGCCGTCGCGGCCAGGCCCCCGAGCGCGATGGCGCTCAGGACGAGCGTCGCGACCGTGCGTTGTCTGACCCTACGAGTGCTCGCCGACATCGGTGCTCCCAGCTCCGCCGTCGATCGTGCTGGTCGACGCGGCACCTCTGCGTGGTGCAGCCGACGATTCAACACGATTCACCACAAGAACGGCGCGCGGCCCCACCCACTTGAGGGGCGGTTGTGGTGGCAGGGTCAGTCCAGCGCGAGGGCCAGCAGGACCGTGGAGAACATGAACACGACGCCGACGATGACCGTCAGGCGGTCGAGGTTGCGCTCCACGACCGTGGAACCGGCCATGGAGCCGCCCAGCTGGCCGCCACCGAACATGTCGGAGAGGCCGCCGCCGCGCCCGGAGTGCAGCAGGATGAGGAAGATCAGCGTCAGCGCCGACAGCACCTGGATGACGATCAGGATGATGTTGCCCATTTCGTACTGAATCCCCGTATTGTCGGGTTCTGGCTGGTGACCCGGCCCGGCAAGCGTAGCCGCAGGCCGGTCGAGGGTGCAGGACCGGTAGTACTGGACGATCCGGGCGAACTCGTCGGGATCGAGCGATGCGCCCCCTACGAGGGCGCCGTCGATCTCGGGCATCGCCATCAGTACGGCCGCATTGCCCGACTTCACGCTGCCGCCGTACTGGATGCGGATGGCGTCGGCGGTGGTGTCGTCGTAGAGCGCACGGAGCGCACCGCGGATCACGCCGCAGGTCTCGTCGGCGTCTTCCGGGGTGGCGTTGCGACCGGTGCCGATGGCCCAGATGGGCTCGTAGGCGACGATGCACGTGGCCGCGTCCGCAGCCTTCACGCCCGCGAACGCGCCGTTGGTCTGCGTGGTGACCCGTTCCGACGTGGCGCCGGCCTCGCGCTCCTCGAACGTCTCCCCCACGCACACGATCGGGGTCATGGTGTGCTTCAGCACCGCCTTGACCTTCTTGTTGACCGACTCGTCGGTCTCGCCGAAGAGCTGGCGGCGCTCCGAGTGCCCGATGATGACGTACTCCACCAGGAGCTTGGCCAGCATCTGCGGGCTCACCTCGCCGGTGAACGCGCCCTGGTCTTCGAAGTAGCAGTTCTGCGCGCCGAGCCCGATGTCGAGCTTGTCCGCCTCGATCAGCGTCTGCAGCGTGCGCAGGTCGGTGAACGGCGGGCACACCACCACGTCGACCGCTTCGTAGTCCTCCTTGTCGAGGCGGTACGAGAGCTTCTGCACCACCTGGATCGCGACGAGGTGGTCGTGGTGCATCTTCCAGTTGCCGGCGATCACCGGCTTGCGGGTGGGCGTGGTGGCCATCAGCGAATCAACGCTCTCTGCTCGGTGCTCGGAGTGCCTGCAGGCCGGGAAGGTCGCCCTGCTCGATGAACTCGAGCGACGCGCCCCCTCCGGTGCTGACGTGGTCGACCTGGTCGGCGAGACCGAACTCGCGGATCGCCGCCGCGCTGTCGCCGCCACCGACCACCGTGAACGCACGTGACGCGGCGACCGCGTCGGCGACGGTGCGGGTGCCGGCCGCGAACGGCGCGAGCTCGAACATGCCCATGGGGCCGTTCCACAGCACCGTCTTCGCCTCGGTGACGATGTCGGCGTAGGTCCCCGCGGTCTCGGGGCCGATGTCGAGGCCCTTCCACCCGTCGGGGATGGACACCCGGTTCACGGTGCGGGTGTCGGCGTCGGCGGAGATGTCCTGAGCGATCACGAAGTCGGTGGGGATCTCGACCCGGCCGGTCTCGAGCAGGCGGCTGCACTGCTCGACCATCTCGGGCTGCACCAACGAGTCGCCGACGCGGGTGCGCATGGCGAGGAGGAACGTGAACGCCATCGCCCCGCCGATGAGCACCTTGTCGCAGCGCTCGAGCAGCGACTCGATCACGCCGAGCTTGTCGCTCACCTTGGCACCGCCGAGGACGGCCACGAACGGGCGGCCGACGTCGTCGGCGAGGAGCTTCGAGAGCACCTCGACCTCGCGGTGGAGCAGTCGTCCACCGGCGTGCGGCAGGATCGGCGGCGGTCCGACGATCGACGCGTGGGCGCGGTGCGAGGCACCGAACGCCTCGTTGACGTAGACGTCACCGAGCTCCGACAGGTTGATGGCGAAGGCGGGGTCGTCCTTCGTCTCACCGGGTTCGAAGCGCAGGTTCTCGAGCATCACGACGTCACCGGGACTCGACGACGCCACCAGCGGCTCGACGCGCGGTCCGACCACCGCCGGTGCGAGCTCGACGGCGCACCCGAGGAGCTCGCTCAGACGCGCCGCGACCGGGGCCATGGAGTACTGCGGGTCGACCTCGCCCTCGGGTCGGCCGAGGTGCCCGGCGACGACGACGACCGCGCCCTGCTCACGGAGCCAGTTGATGGTGGGGAGCGCGGTGCTGATGCGGAGATCGTCCTCGACGACGCCGTCGCGCAACGGCACGTTGAGGTCGACGCGCACCAGCGCCCGCTGCCCCTTCTTCAGGGGCAGGTCCTCCAGCCGGGGCAGGTCCATCTACTGGCCGACGAAGGCGACGATGTCGATGAGGCGGTTGGAGTAGCCCCACTCGTTGTCGTACCAGCCGAGGATCTTGACCAGCGTGCCGTCGCTCATCGTGTCCTCTGCAGAGAAGATGCACGACGACGGGTTGCCGACGATGTCGGCCGACACCAGTGGCTCGTCGGAGTACTCGAGCACACCGCGGTACGACTTGTCGTTGCTGGCGGCGTCGAACGCGGCGTTGATCTCGTCGACGGTGACCGAGCGTGACAGCACCGCGGAGAGGTCGGTGATCGAACCGGTCGGGACCGGAACGCGGAGCGACGTTCCGCTGAGCTTGCCCGCCAGCTCGGGGAGCACGAGGCCGATGGCCTTCGCTGCTCCGGTGCTGCTGGGGATGATCGACAGGTTCGCCGCCCGCATGCGACGCAGGTCGGGCTTGCCGCTGCGCGTCGCCTTGGCGAGGTCCTGGAGCGACTGGTCGCTCGTGTAGGCGTGGACCGTCGTCATCAGACCCTGCTCGAGTCCGAAGGTGTCGTTGAGCACCTTCGCCATCGGGGCGAGGCAGTTCGTCGTGCACGACGCGTTGGAGATGACCGTGTGCGCCGAGGCGTCGTAGACCTCGTCGTTGACGCCCATGCAGATGGTGGCGTCGGCGTCGCCGCTCGGCGCGGAGATCACGACGCGACCGACGCTGCCGCCGAGGTGGCCGGCCGCCTTCTCGCGCGCGGTGAAGATGCCGGTGGACTCGATCACGACGTCGACGCCGTGGTCGTCCCACGGGATCTCGGCCGGATCCATGACCTCGAGCTTCTGGATCTCACGACCGTCGATCGAGAAGCCCTTGTCGGTGGGCTGCACGTCGTTCGAGAGCGTGCCCCCGACCGAGTCGTGCTTCAGCAGGAACGCGACGGTCTGGCTGTCACCCATCGGGTCGTTCACCGCCGCCAGCTCCACGCCGGCGTCGCCGCCACGGGCGAGCAGCGCCCGGGTGAACGAGCGTCCGATCCGCCCGAAACCATTGATCCCTACACGTACTGCCATTGGACCCCTCCACATCTCGACGTTGAGATCGGTTGACTACAGCAGAGCACAGAGTGCCCGTGCCAACTGTCGATGATCGTGTGCGTGCCCGCCGGGCCCGGCGACGGGTGCCGCCACCACCTCCACGCCGAAGGCACGGAGGCGCCCGGCGTCGACCGGCAGGCCGCTGCCGGTGTCGTAGAGGAACCGGTCGACGCGGCAGCCGTGGGCAAGGATCGCCTCCAGGTGGTCGGCGACGTCCATCCCCGCCGTCTCCGGCACCTGGGAGCGCAGGTTGGCGATCTGCACCACCTGGGCGGGGGTCGCAGCGATCGCATCGCGGAGCCCGGCCACGGACAGCACCGGGAGGACGCTGGTGTAGAGCGATCCGGGGGCGTAGACGACCTGGTCGGCGTTGCGGATGGCCTGGACCGCTGCGGGCGATGCCGCGACGTCGCTGGGGACGAGCTCGACCCGGTGGATGTCGCGGCTGTTGGCCACCGCGACCTCGCCTTCGACGATCTCGCCTGCGACGTCTCCCGCGATCGGTCCGGCCTCGAGCTCGGCCTTCAGGACGACCGGCTCGACGGTGGCGGGGAGGACGCGGCCGACGGTCTTCAGCAGACGACCGGCTTCGTCGACGGCATCGGCGAAGTTGCCGAGCGATTCGGTGAGGCCGACCAGGACGAGGTTGCCGAGGGCGTGGCCCTGGAGCTCGCCGTCGCGGAACCGGTGCTCGAAGGCGCGCGCCCACACGCCGTCGTCGCCGGCGAGGGCGACGAGGCACCGGCGGATGTCGCCGGGCGGGGCGACGCCGAGGTCGCGACGCAGCCGTCCCGAGGAGCCACCGTCGTCGGCCACGCTCACGACCGCGGTGATCGACCCTGCATAGCGGCGGATCGCGCTCAGCGCGGTGGCGAGACCGTGCCCACCTCCGAGTGCGACGACGGCGGGGCCGTCGCCGGCGCGGCAGTCAGTCACGGCGCGCGTCACGGTTGTGGACACGAGGGGTCACGCCCTGGGCCTCGAGCAGACGCGCCAGCTCGGCGGCGATGACGACGCTGCGGTGCCGACCACCCGTGCAGCCCACTCCGATGGAGAGGTACGACTTGCCCTCGCGCACGTAGGCCGGCAGGAGCAATGCGAAGAGGCGCTCGAGCTCGGCGAGGAACGGTGCGGCATCGGGTTGCGCGAGCACGTAGTCGCGCACGCGCGCGTCGGTGCCGTCGAGGGGACGCAGCTCCTCGACCCAGTGCGGGTTGGGCAGGAAGCGGCAGTCGAACACGAGATCGACGTCGATGGGGAGCCCGTGCTTGTACCCGAACGACACGATGCTGGTCTGCAGACCGCTGTCGCCGTCGTCGTCGGCGAACAGCTCCGACAGGCGTTCGCGCAGCTCGTGCACGTTGAGATCGGTGGTGTCGAGGACGATGTCGGCCGCGGCCCTGAGGTCCTCGAGCAGCAGCCGCTCCGAGGTGATGCCCTCCGACACGCGGTCGTCGCCGGCGAGCGGATGCTTGCGACGACTCTCCTCGTAACGGCGCACGAGCACGTCGTCGGCGGCGTCGAGGTACAGCACGCGGGTGCGGGCGCCCATCTCACGCAGCTCGGCGACTGCCGTGACCAGCGCGTGGACGAACTCACCCGACCGCACGTCGATGACGAGCCCCAGGCGCTGGTGATCGTCGGTGCCGCTCCCGAGCTCCGCCACCTTGGCGACCAGTGCGGGCGGGAGGTTGTCGATCACGAAGAAGCCGAGGTCCTCGAGCACGTCGGCGGCCGCAGACCGACCGGCGCCGGACATCCCCGTGACGATGGTCACGTCGAGCGTCATGCCCGCTCCTCCTCGGTCGGCACGGAGGGCTCACTCACGACGACACCCGCTCGCCGTGGAGCTGCGCGAACACTGCGCGCCCGACCTTCTCCGGTAACCAGGGAATCGCCACGAACTCCTCTTCGGTCAACGCGCGCAGCCGCTTGACCGATCCGTGCTCTTTGAGCAGGCGAGCTCGCCGGGTGGGGCCGAGCCCGGGCACGTCGTCGAGCACCGACTTGGTCATGCTCTTGCCCCGCAGCTGGCGGTGGTACGTGATGGCGAAGCGGTGGGCTTCGTCGCGCACCTGCTGCAACAGGTACAGGGCCTCGGAGTCGCGAGGGATGCGCACCGGCTCCGACCGACCGGGCAGGTAGACCTCTTCGAACCGCTTCGCCAGGCTCGCGACGCAGATGTCCTCGAGCCCGAGCTCCTCCAGCACGCGCACCGCCACGCCGAGCTGGCCCTTCCCGCCGTCGATGAGCACCAGGTTGGGCGGGTAGGCGAAGCGCTTCCCGCTCCGGGCGCCCTCGTCGCGGTCCTGCAGGTAGCGGCGGAAGCGGCGGGTGAGCACCTCCTCCATCGACGCGAAGTCGTCCTGGGTGGGGGTGTGCTTCATCTTGAAGCGGCGGTAGTCGGAGCGCTTCGGCAGGCCGTCTTCCATGACCACCATCGACGCCACGATCTCGGTGCCCTGGAGGTTCGAGATGTCGTAGCACTCGATCCGCAGCGGCGCCTCGGGCAGACCGAGCGCCTCCTGCAGCGCGATCAGCGCCCGAGCTCGCGCGTTGTGGTCGGAGGCGCGCTTGAGCTTGTGGCGCGCCATCGCCTCGTGGGCGTTCTGCGTGACCGTGTCCATCAGCTGGCGCTTGGCGCCACGTTGCGGGACGCGCACCCGGACCTTGCTCCCCCGCTGCAGACCGAGGAACTCCTGGTAGAGGTCGGGATCGTCGGGGTCCTCGGGCACGAGGATCTCACGCGGGATGTCGCGACCTTCGAGGTCGCCGTAGAACTGCTCCAGCAAGCGCCCGACGAGCTCCGGGCGTCCGACGTCCTCGACCTTGTCGACGACGACGCCCTTGCGCCCGACCACTCGACCCTTGCGCACCATGAAGACCTGCACCGACGCCTCGAGCGGGTCGTCGACCATCCCGATGAGGTCGTAGTCCTCCTCCTTGGCGTCGACCATCTGCTGGCGTTCGATCGCCTTGCGCACCGAGACGATCTGGTCGCGCA
Organism: uncultured Actinomycetes bacterium; assembly: GCA_963755855.1. GTDB lineage: Bacteria > Actinomycetota > Acidimicrobiia > IMCC26256 > DASPTH01 > DASUAS01. The sequence goes on from CAVWLR010000009.1 coordinate 30,930, forward strand.
GCCGGGCCGCCCGCTCGAACTCCAGCGCGTCGCTGGACTCGTGCATGCGCTTGTCGAGGCGGTCGAGGATCGGTGACGTGTCACCGTCGAGGAAGTCGATGAGCTCGTCGACGAGCTCCATGTACTCCTCGCGGGTGACCGAGCCGACGCACGGCGCCACGCACTTCTCGATGTGGGCGTAGAGGCAGGGCCGCCCGAGGCGGGCGTGGCGATCGAACTTGTTCTTGGTGCAGGTGCGGATCGGGAAGGTGCGGAGGAGGAGATCGAGGGTCTCGCGGATCGCGTACGCGTGGGCGTAGGGGCCGAAGTAGCGGACGCCCTTGCGCTTCGAGCCCCGCAGCACCTGGGCCCGGGGCCACTCCTCGTCGAGCGTGATGGCGAGGAACGGGAACGACTTGTCGTCCTTGAGCCGGATGTTGAAGCGGGGGCGGTGCTTCTTGATGAGGTTGAACTCGAGGAAGAGCGCCTCGACCTCGTTGCGGACGGCGATCCACTCCACCGAGTCGGCCGTGCTCACCATCTGAGCGGTGCGTTCGGAGAGACCGGTGGAGAAGTAGGACATCACCCGGCTGCGGAGGCTCTTCGCCTTCCCGACGTAGATGATGCGCCCGGCGCGGTCCTTGAATTGGTACGAGCCGGGGGTGTCGGGGATCGTCGAGGGCACCGGCCGTTGCACTCCCCCATTGTCGCGCCCGGCCTGCTCCTCGAAGGTGAGGAAGTCGATGTGGAATGCCGGGGACGGCAGCGGGCGTTATGCTCAGCGAGCCGGCCTGGAATTCCGGCACACACATCGGTTCCGTGGCCGACAACCCCGCGGTGGGCGACCAGGCTGTCCCCGCCGGCCATGAGCGGAACCCCACACCCCTCGGGGGCAACGAACATGCTGAGACTGCAGGCTCCGCTGCCGGACCGCTACACCCTGGCCACGCCCGAAGAGCTCGACGAGTGGATCGCCGCAGCCAAGGCGACCCTGGGCGAGCGGGTGCTCGTGCTCGGGCACCACTACCAGCGCGACGAGGTCATCAAGTGGGCCGACGCCCGCGGTGACTCGTTCAAGTTGGCCCGGTTCGCGGCGGACAACGACGCCGCCACCGACATCGTGTTCTGCGGTGTGCACTTCATGGCCGAGTCGGCCGACGTGCTCACCGGTGATCATCAGCGTGTGATCCTGCCCGACCTCAACGCCGGCTGCTCAATGGCCGACATGGCCGACATCGACCAGGTCGAGGAGTGCTGGGAGGCGCTCGCCGACGTCACCGACATCTCGCAGGTGGTCCCGATCACGTACATGAACTCTTCGGCTGCGCTGAAGGCCTTCGTGGGTGAGCACGGGGGTGCGGTGTGCACGTCGTCCAATGCCCGGGCCATCCTCGACTGGGCGTTGGCCAAGGGTTCGAAGGTGCTCTTCTTCCCGGACCAGCACCTCGGGCGCAACACCGGTTTCGACATGGGATACGACGAGGGCGACATGCGGGTGTGGAACCCGCGGTTCGAGCTGGGTGGGCTGGAGGATCGCGACGTCAAGGAGGCGACGCTGCTCCTCTGGAAGGGGCACTGCTCGGTGCACCAGCGCTTCCGTCCCGACCACATCGCCGCCTTCCGCGCCGAGCACCCCGATGGTCAGGTGATCGTGCACCCCGAGTGCGCGCACGACGTCGTCGAGCTGGCCGACAAGGTGGGATCGACCGAGCGCATCCTCGACTGGGTCGAGAGCGCGCCCGCGGGCTCGGTGTTCGGCGTCGGCACCGAGATCCACATGGTGCAGCGCATGGCGAACGAGCACCCCGATCTCACGATCACGTCGCTCGATCCGCTGATCTGCCCGTGCTCCACCATGTTCCGCATCGACGGTCCGCACCTCGCCTGGGTGCTGGAGTCGCTGGTGCGGGGTGAGGTGGTCAACCAGATCGTCGTCGACGCTCAGACGTCGGAGTGGGCCCGCGTCGCGCTGCAGCGCATGCTCGACATCACCTGAGTCCGCGGCACACACTTGTGAGCACCGCCGTCTACGTGTTGTTCGCGACGCGCACCCTCGACCTCGCGTGGCTCCCCGACGATGCCACAGTCATCCTGGTCCACAACGACGACCACTTCGATCGCTCGTCACTCACACGCGAGGTGATGCAGGTCGACGCTCCCGGCAACGTCGGCTTCGGTGCCGGCGTGAACCTCGCGCTTCCACTCGTCGAAGGTCCACGCGCGGTGCTCTGCAATCCCGACCTCGCGCTCACCGCCGCTCACTGGCAGGCCTTGACCGACGTCGCCGCGGATGCCGTCGCGACGATCCCGTTGCTTGACCAGGCCGGCTCGCTCACCTCGGTGTCCAGTGGATATCCCACCCCGCTCGCGCACCTCGTGGGCGGCTATCGCGTCGGCCGCTGGTTCCCGCGCGGCTCGCACACTCGCACACTCGCAACTCGGATCCTCGGAGCGTGGGGGCGCACCCACGACCAGTCGCTGACCTCCCCGGCCGGCGCCTGGCCGCTCAGTGACCGGTGGGTGTCCGGAGCTGCGCTGTCGATCGATGTCGAACGGCTGCGTTCGGTCGACGGGTTCGACGAGCGTTACTTCCTCTACTACGAGGACGTGGATCTCTGCGCCCGCCTCGCACGCCGCCATCCCCGGATGCGGGCGGTCGTCGCCGACGTCGATCCAGGGGTGCACGCCGTGGGCGCGACCGCGACCGGCGACTCCGGACGCGTGGAGCAGCTCCGTCTGGAATCTGCGATTCGCTACGCCGACGATCAGCCAGGCGCCGCGTGGTCGGTGTGTGCCCTGCTCCTGCGCGCTCGTCTTCGAGCCCGACGACGATGGCGACGGTGAGCATTGTCGCCATCGTCTCCCTCGGCCGGGGACAGGCGATGGGCGAGGTCCGGCGCGTCGCCTCGTGGCGAGGCATCTTCGAAGCAGCGGGGGCCGAGGTCGCCGAGGTCGTGGCCGAACCCGGTCGCCGTCCCCGGTCGGACGGTGTCGTCGATGTGTTGTCCGGCCGCGCCACACCAGAGCGACTCGCCTGGTCCGGCCGTCAGCTGCGCCAACGACTCGAGCGCATCAGCCCCGATGCGGTCGTGATCGTGTCGACGAGGGCCTTCGACCCGGGCCTGCTCGACGGACCATGGACGACGGTGCTCGATCAGGTCGACAGCCTGGCCCGGAGCTATCGGGATCGGGCCGCTCTCGTCGACGGTCGCACCCGTCGACTCGTGTACGAGGCGCTGAGCACTGCGCACCGCCGTTTCGAGACCAGACTGCGCACGACGTCGATCCGCCGGGTCGCAGCCGGATGGACGGATGCCCGTTCACTCGGAGCCGAATGGGTGCCGAACACTGTCGACCCGTCGTTGGACGCCGCCTCCGGATCCGAGCCGGACCACGACGTCCTGTTCTTCGGCACGCTGCGGTATCCGCCCAACATCGACGCGTTGGAGCGCATGGCCGCCTTCTGGCCGTTGCTGCAGGAGGCCCGGCCCGGCACCACCGCGCTCGGTGGCCGGCGCAGCCCCGACCTCACGGGTCCACGCGCTGTGCCAGCAGCACCACTGGGAACTCGTGGCCGATTTCGCCTCCCTCAGCGACGTGGCGGTGCGAGCGCGCGTGGCCGTCGCACCGCTGTCACGAGTCGCCGGCATCCAGAACAAGGTGCTGGATGCTGCGTGCTTGGGCCTCGCGCAGGTGGCGACGCCGCAGGCACTCGAAGGCTTCGCGCCCGACCTGCCGCTGACAGGACACGACGAAGACGCGTCGTTCATCGCCGAAGTGGTGCGTCTCCTCGACGATCCCGTCACGGCTCACCGAGAGACCGACGTGGTGCGCGCTCACGTCGCGCTGGAGTACGGCACCGATCGCTGGCGCGGCTGGGCCGAATCCCTGCTCGCTTGAGCAGTCGACCTCGTCGTGGAGTTCAGGCGGCGTCGACGCGGACGAGCGAGGACGGATCCCGTGTGACGTCTCGCGGACCTGCTCGCTACCCGCGACGGCATCGTCTGCGCGAACAGGAAGCCCGAGAGCAGGAGCTGGGTGGCGAGGGTGACCACCGCGGCGCCGTACATGCCGAAGGGCGGGATGGCCACGAAGTTGACTGCCATGCTCAGCAGTGCAGCGAACGTCATCCAGAGCGCGATCAGACGATCGGGTCGGACCGCGTAGTAGAGCGGTGCGAGCCCCGCCGTGCACGTCATCACGGCCGAACCGGCAAGGAGGATGCACATCGGCCCACGTCCCGGCGAATACGCCTCGCCGAGGACGACCGGCACGAGCAGGTAGGCGATCGGGATCGAGACGACCACCAGGAGTGCGCTGACACCGCCGATCTTGAGGGCCTGCCGTCGCATGGCCGCGAACTGCTGCGGATCGTTCCGCAGACGGCGGGTGATGCCAGGCAGGAAGCCGGTGATGATGAGTCCCACCGCTGTCATCCATGCGTTCGGCGCGCGGTAGACCGCCGAGTAGATCCCGGCCGCACTGGTCCCGACCAGGAGCGCCAGCAATAGCGTGTCCGCAGTCTGGAACACCTGGTCGGAGAGGTTGGTCAGGAGCAACCAGCCTTCGACCGGCGGCCGGTTGTCCGACCGCCGATGCTCGAGCCGGTTCAGGAGGACCGAGAGCAGCGCACCGACGGCGTAGGCGATGCCGATCACGAGCGAAGCACCGAACAGCGATCCCACGAAGAGAACGCCGACCGCGAGCAGCGCTCCCTGTGCGAACGACGTGATACCGGCCCGTGTGCCCTGTTCGCGACCGAGCGCAAGCCAGTCACGGTTCAATCCTCGTCCCGCGATGCAGGCGATCAAGGGCACGAGCCCGGGATGGCCGAGGACGACCACAGCGGCGACGTACGCGACCGCCAACCCGGCGCTGACGATCTCGCGTCGCCGGACGAGCGCATGGATGTCGTCGTGGCCGTTCCCCGCGGCCACGTCGCGGGTGCCCTTCAACGACGCGCCCCAATCGGCGATCAGGCCGCTGTAGCGACAGACCAGGAACGCCACGGACAGGACGCCGAAGTCCTGCGTCCCGAGGCGACGGGCCAGCACGATGAAGCCGAGGAACTCGAGCGCCTGGCCGCCTGCCCTCAGGAGCGCGAGGGCGCGACGACGGTTCGCATGCGGGGTTCGGACGTGGCCATCCGATGCTCTAACCCGACGCGACGGGCATGTCGTCGTTCGTGGTCGACGACTCGGGCGTCAGGACCGCAGCCAGGGAGAACGAGCGCGTGGTGAGGCGCACTCGATGCGGTCGCGCGGTGTCGTAGACAAAGCGACAGGCAGACGCCAGAGGAGGGAACTCGCGGCACGCGTTCCATGAAGCGCGTGCGGAGGGGCACGCGCGCACACGGCTCCAGCGCGGCACCGAGCATCGGCGGAGGCGTTGCAGCGAAGTCCTGCGACGCGACCGTCTGACGGTGGGTCGCGTTGAACTCGGAGAAGTCGACGAGGTCTGCGCGGTAGCCGACGTCCGACGCCAGTCGTGCCACGGCATCCTCGGTCATCCAGAAGAGATGGACCGGCGGCAGATCCGTGCGCCACTGCGCTTGTGGAGGATGGGCGGTCCGGTTCGGCGTCGTGACGAGCAGTGAACCGGCGGGACCGAGGAGCTGCGTCGCGGCGCGCAGGAACGACTTCGGATCAGGGACGTGCTCGATCGTCTCGAGCAGGATCGCGAAGTCGAAGGATCCCAGCAGCGACTCGTGGGGCTCGAAGATGTCGTGCTGCTCGTAGTGCGGACCGAAACGGGCGCGTGCTTTCGACACCGCCTCCGTCGAGATGTCGATGCCGGTGACGTCGTACCCGTCCGCGTTGAGAGCCGCGGTGAGGTAGCCGAGTCCGGATCCGATCTCGACGATGCGCCACGACCTCGCCTCTGGGTGGCGCGCGAGCACCTGGGCCACCGCCCAGTACACGTCCTCCTGGTCGGCCAGGTAGCCGAGGGCGTCGTTGGCATGTTCACAGTGCTGCGCGTAACGGGCGTAGCGGCTGTACCCGGCGAGCTGCGACGAGTTCCGGTAGATGGCGTCGTACAGTCCGGCCGGGACGCGCAGGGGCCAGCTCACGATCGAGTCGCAGTCACGACACCGGTAGGCGTCGACCGAATCGCCCGCCACTACCGACTGCAACTGTTGCACCCACAGCTCGGTGGCTCCGCCGCAGAGTGGGCAGACGACCGGCGACGGCATGGGACGGTCGACGATCACAGCGTCGTCCACCCCCAGCTGCGGCCCCATGGGATCAATTTCGTCGCTGCGATCGGCGTCCTTGACGTCTTTTCCGGATCGCGAGTTGCTCTCGGCCACACTGCCGCTGCGAGTTGACGCGCTCAACGTCCCTCGCGACCGACCACGGTGCGGGCGGTCCGCCCGACGATCCGTAGGTCCAGACCCAGGCCCTGGTGCCTCAGGTAGAAGAACTCGTACTGCAGCTTCTCGAGCGTCTCGGCATCCGTGGCCGCGTACTGGTACTTCACCTGGGCCCAACCCGTCAGGCCTGGCCGCACGAGGTGGCGAAGCCCGTAGAAGGGGATCTTGTCGACCAACTCCGCGACCAGGTGCGGTTGCTCTGGTCGCGGGCCCACGACCGACAGATCCCCACGGAGGATGTTGACGACCTGCGGGAGCTCGTCGAGGTGGGTCGTGCGCAGCAACCCGCCGAACGGGGTGATGCGTGCGTCCTGCACGACCGTCGGGTCCGTGGCCTGCTCGGCTGGGCACACACGCATCGTGCGGAACTTGAGCATCGCAAAGGTCGCGCCGTTGCGACCGGTGCGGTCCTGGCGGTAGAGGAGTGGACCGCGGTTGGCCAGCAGATCGCCGACCACGACGAACGGGATGACGAAGGCGAGGGCCGCGCAGCCAACGAGAGCCAGGCCGATGTCGAGCAGACGCTTGACGCGTCCGTACCACGTTGCATGTACCTCGCCGATGTCGAACAACAGAGAGACACGCTCCAGCTCTCCGAGCGGCAACTTGCCGAGCCACTGTTCGTAGAAGAGCGACAGCGTGCGGATGCGCACGCCTTCCTGATGGAGCTGCGACGCCTGCAGGACGACGTCGTCGTTGTTCTGCGCGGCGCGGCTCAGCACCAGCACGGTCGCCTTGGCGGCCACTGCGGCTTCGATCAGCGGACGTCGAGGCGGGAGACTGCGCGACTCGGCCTCGACCGGCGTCAGCCACCCGACGATGATCGCAGGACGCTCGGGAGCATGCTCGAGGTCGCCCTCGAGGGATTCGAGCTCGTCGGTCATCGCGACGACGAGCACACGATCGCGACCCTGCGTGCGAGCGTCGACGTCCACCGACAGCGCTGCGCACAGCACGTAGCACGGCACGAGTACCACGACGCTGCCGAACACCACGAATCGCGGAAGGAGTGCGTCGCCTGCGACCAGTTGGACCAGGGAGACCACGGCTGCGGCAGACACGGTGGCGCAGACCGCGGCGAGCAGCGCCTGCCGGTGAGTTCGCGCCTGTTCGGGCAACCCGAACGCGTAGGCGGCGAGGCACAGGATCCCGATGAACGCCATCGACCAGGCGAAGCGGAACGATCCTGACCAGACATATCCCGACGCGACCGCGTGAGCCTTGCTCAGCCCGATCACGGTCACGGCCGTGAGGAGGTACAACGCCAGGCGGCCAGGACGACTCACCCCTGGTGCATCGGCTGAACGAGCATTCCGGATGAGCGCGAATCCCGTTCCCCGACCGAGCACCGTCAAGAGACGCTCCGAGAAGGCCGATCACCTCTCGGTGACGACGACTCTCCGACCTCTCAGCTCGACCGGCCTCGACGGCCTCGTCGACCCTGCACTCGAAGCGCGCGCCGAGGATCTGCACCAGGCGTTCCGGAGTGGAGCACCGTTCCCGCACGTGGTGCTGGACGACGTGCTCACGGTGCCTGCCGAGACACTGCTGCAGGACCTGCCGGACGACGATTGGAAGGAATGGCGTCGGTACCGGGATCAGTACGCACCCGGCAAGATGATCTGCAGCGACCTGACGGTGATGCCCCCCCGCACGCGGTCAGTCGTGGAGGAGCTCTGCCAACCCAGGTTCCTCCGCTTCCTCGAGTCCGTGACCGGGATCCCGAAGCTGCTCCCCGATCCGTACTTCGAAGGCGGCGGGCTCCACTGCAGCGGCCCAGGATCGACGCTCGCTCCGCACACCGACTTCCACGTGTACACACGGCTGGACCTCTACCGGCGGATCAACGTGCTCCTCTACCTGAACCCCGAATGGCGAAGCGAGGACGGCGGATCACTCGAGCTGTTCGACGCCGACTCCGACTTCTCCAGTCCGGTCGACTCCATCGATCCGATCTGGGGCCGCATGGTGATCTTTCGCACCGACGACCGCTCACCGCACGGGTTCACTCGACCGGTGGCCCCAGGTCGCCTCCGGCGCTCGATCGCGCTCTACTACTACACAGCCACAGAATCGGCCTCCTTCGCCGGCGATGCGACCACGCACTGGAAGACGCACGGAGACACGACCTCGACCAAGCGCCGGGCCCGCCTTGCGGCGTACCGAGGCCTGTTGACCGGTTCACGCGCCCTGTCGCGCCTCGCGCACATGTGCAATCCCAACCTCGGGACGAACTACCGCCTCGAAGCCCGGACCGACGAAGACTGAGGCTTGCGCCCCGGTCTCCACGCGTACTCAGGGCTGACGGTAGGTCGCGACCTGCAGATGGATCTCCGGGAGCAGGAACTGCACCCGTTGCACACCGTGGCGCTCATACCCGTCGATGGTCTGGGGGAGCTTCACGCCGTCGCTCGCCACGTATGCGAACTCGGTGTTCCCGGCTCCGTCGACGATGGCGACCGCCTGGTGGAGCTCCTTCTCGTTCGTCGCCGTCAGCCAGTGTCGTGAGGCGTTGTAGAAGGCCCCACCCTCTCGGAGCACATGCGCCTCACCCGAGATGACGGCTTGGTCGTGTCGATCCACGATCTGCTCGATCCCGTGTGCCGCCCAGTGCGAACGCACCGACAACCACGTCAACCCGAAGCCGGTGACCAGCGCGGCCAACATCACGGCTGCCAACAGAGCGAGCGCGATGCCCCTCGAGGACCACGGTCGCAGCGACGAGCAGCAGTGCGCCGGACAAGAGCGTGTACCGGCCTCCCCACTGCGGACCCGCGCCGCCGGAGTACTGGAACGCCCACACGACCGGGAGCGACGCCACCGCCATGATCGTGACGAGGCGAACATCCTTGCGCCATCCGAAGACGAAGCCCAGTGCCGCGAACGGTGACGCGATGAGCATCCCGGGCACGAAACCGAGGCCCCCGGTGAAGCCCACCAGGTAGAGGAACACGGCGCCGGCAAGGGCCGCGCTACCGAGCACGGGAATGTTGTCGTCGGCTTGGCGGAAGCTCCACACTGCGAGCGCGAGGCACCCGATGATGAGCGCACCGAGGACATAGTCAGCCGTGTGCTCGAAGCGGTTCACCCCGACGAACGTGGTCAACGCCTCCTGCACCCGCACGCTGGCCGAGACACCGACATCAGCTGCCGTGCCGGCGGCGCGCGATGCGCGGATGGTGCCGCCGAGCACCAGGCGCTCGAACAGATCGTTGGCCACGAGTGGCACCGCCGCACCGCCGAGGAGCACCGCGCCGCGCAGGAACGCTCTGCCGAACGAGCGCGAGCGCCAGAGGTGCACGAAGCACGTCACTCCGCCGCACACGACGAGATAGACGAGCGCCTCGGTGCGCATCGTCGCTGCCGCGCCGAACAACACGCCTGCGACGAATGCAGCCACGAGTGCCCGCTCGTCGTCGAGGACGCGGAGCAACCAGACGACACCCCACAGCATCAGGGCGAGGCCGAGTGAGTGTTCCCAGAAATCGAGGGCGTAGATGGCCACCGGGCTCACGAGGCCCATGACCCAGAACGCGCCCCACCCGGAGCCGCGGCCGAGTCGCCGCGCCAGCGCGCGCGCGGCGAGTGCACACAGGATCGACCCGAGCATCGGGAGCAGCAGCACTGCCCGGTCGCCGCCCAGTTCGAACAACGGGTACGCCGCGTAGATCATCGGCAGGGTCGTGACGTTGACCCACGTGCCATCGACCTTGAACGAGTAGAAGATCGGGTGGACATCACCCTTCGGATCCGCCTTCGCGGCCCAGTATCCGATCTCGGGAACGAGCGTCCCCTTCTGGTCCATCACGTGCAGCGTGGCGAGCTTGCTGCCCGTGTCCGTCCCGAGCGTGCCGCGGGGATCGTTGAACGCCAGCGTGATCGTGGCGTAGATCGCCAGCAGCACGAGGCACGACACCAGAGGGCGCGTCAACCAGTGACGCAGGCCCGTCGAACGTCCGGGGTCACGGACGGGTGTGGGTGAGGCGCCTGCGATGGAGGTCGGCGGTGCTTCGACCGCCGTGCCGCTCACTCCACGCGACGGGCGCGGATCAGCATCAGTCGGGGAATCGTCGCGGCCGCTGCGTACTGCCAGGCTTCGTCGAGGAAACCTGGCGGAGGCGGCGGCTCGTCCATGTGTTCGATCAAGAGCCCCGATGCACCCATCACCTGTACGTATCGGCTCAAGGGCCGGTGCATGAAGGGCAATTTCACGCCCGGAGCGAGTTCCTCGACGGTCACGTCATCGCGCAAGTAGGCGCCGACCCGCCAGTACTGCTCCTCGAGGATGTGGTCGTCGATCCAGCCGCTGCCGGGCGCCTGGAGCAGCGGGTGGTTCAGGAGCAGGAGACACCGTCCTCCGGGTTCGAGGATCCGGGCCATCTCCTCGATGGCGGGCTCGAACGGGTCGAGGTGCTCGATGACCAGGCACATGACGACGGCGTCGAACGACGCGTCCCGGAACGGCAGCTGCTCCGCGGTCGACTGCGCGTAGTCGACGTCTCCTCCACGACGTGCTGCTTCCAGGATCTGCGCCGAGGTCGGATCCACTCCGACGGCCTCGACGCCGCTGCGGACTGCTCGGCGCGCCACTTGACCCTCGCCACACCCGACGTCGAGCACGCGGCGCGCGCCGACCAGGTGGCGTTCGACCAGGGGGATGATCTGCTCCTCGTACTCGGGATCCGCGCCGTCGGTGAACTCCTCCTGCCACCAGCGCGAATTGTGCTCCCAGAGCGACGGATCCGTCATGCGAAGCGCGGTTCAGTCGATGCCGAGCATGGGCGCCAGGAACCGTCCGGTGTGGCTCTCCGGCGTCTTGGCCACGTGCTCGGGGGTGCCCTCGACGATCACCTTGCCGCCGCCGTCGCCACCCTCGGGCCCGAGGTCGACGATCCAGTCGGCCGACTTCACCACGTCGAGGTTGTGCTCGATGACGAGCACGGTGTTGCCGGTGTCGACGAGGCGTTGCAGCACGCCGAGCAGTCGGCGCACGTCCTCGAAGTGCAGCCCGGTGGTGGGCTCGTCGAGGATGTAGAGCGTGCGGCCGGTGGAGCGCTTGCCGAGCTCGGCCGAGAGCTTCACCCGCTGGGCCTCACCACCGGAGAGCGTGGGAGCCGGCTGGCCGAGGCGCACGTAGCCGAGCCCGACGTCGACCAGCGTCTGCAGGTGTCGGGCGATCGTGGGCTGGTTGGAGAAGAACTCGAGCCCCTCCTCGATCGACAGCTCGAGCACCTCGGCGATGTTCTTGCCCTTGAACGTGACGTCGAGCGTGTCGCGGTTGTAGCGCGCGCCCTTGCAGACCTCGCACGGCACGTAGACGTCGGGGAGGAAGTGCATCTCGATCTTGATGGTGCCGTCGCCCGCGCACGCCTCGCAGCGTCCGCCCTTCACGTTGAACGAGAAGCGACCGGGGAGGTACCCGCGGACCTTCGCCTCCTGCGTGGACGCGAACAGCGTGCGGATCTTGTCGAACACGCCGGTGTAGGTGGCGGGGTTCGAGCGCGGGGTGCGACCGATCGGTGACTGGTCGATGTTGATGACCTTGTCGATGTGCTCGACGCCCTCGACCTTCTTGTGGCGCCCGGGCACGTTCTTCGACCGGTAGATCTTCTGCATCAACGCCGGATAGAGGATGTCGGTGACGAGCGTGCTCTTGCCGCTCCCGCTCACGCCGGTGACCGCGACGAAGCACCCGAGCGGGAACTCGACGTCGATGTGCTGGAGGTTGTGCTCGTGCGCGTCGCGCACTGCGAGCCACGCATCGCCGGGTTCGCGACGCATCTCCGGCACCGCGATCGAGCGCTTGCCCGAGAGGTACTGGCCGGTGATCGACCGCTTGCTCGCCAGCACCTTCTTGAGCGAGCCCTCGACGACCACCTCGCCGCCGTGCTCCCCCGCACCGGGTCCGATGTCGACGATGTGGTCGGCGATGCGGATGGTGTCCTCGTCGTGCTCGACGACGATCACGGTGTTGCCGAGATCGCGCAGGCGCACCATGGTGTCGATGAGGCGCTGGTTGTCGCGCTGGTGCAAGCCGATCGACGGCTCGTCGAGCACGTAGAGCACGCCGACGAGCCCACTGCCGATCTGCGACGCCAACCGGATGCGCTGCGCCTCACCGCCGGCGAGGGTGGCCGACGACCGGTTGAGGCTGAGGTAGTCGAGGCCGACGTCGAGCAGGAACCGCAGCCGCTCGTTGACCTCCTTCTCGACCCGCTCCGCGATCATGCGGTCGCGCGCGGAGAGCTCGAGCGAGCCGAGGAACTCCGACGCCTTGCGGATCGAGAGCTCGCCCACCTCGTAGATGTTCTGGCCGCCGATGGTGACCGCCAACGACGCCGGGCGCAGTCGTGCGCCGCCGCACGCTGCACACGGCACCTCGCGCATGTAGCCCTCGATCTGCTCGCGGGCGCGGTCGCTCTCCGACTCGGCGTGTCGACGCTCCAGCCACGGCACCACACCCTCGAACTGCGTGGTGTACGAACGCTGGCGTCCGTAGCGGTTGCGGTACGACACCTTCACCGAGGTCTTGCCGGTGCCGTAGAGGACGACCTGCTTGTCCTTCTTCTTCAGCTTCTTCCACGGCGTGCCGGTCGAGAAGCCGAACTCGGCGGCGACCGAGTCGAGGACCCGCTCGAAGTAGTGGCTGCGGAACCCCGACCACGGTGCGATCGCACCGTCGTGGAGGCTCAGGTCGTCGTCGGGGACGAGCAGCAGCGGATCGACCTCGAAGCGGGTGCCGAGGCCGTCGCAGCGCTCGCACGCGCCGTAGGGCGAGTTGAACGAGAAGTTGCGCGGCGCGAGCTCGTCGAACGAGACGCCGCAGTGCGTGCACGCGAGGTGCTCGGAGAACATGAGCGTCTCGAGGTCGGACGGCTCGTCGTCGCGCGGGACGATCTCGACCTCGGCCACGCCCTCGGCGAGCTTCAGAGCGGTCTCGAGCGAGTCGGTGAGCCGCCGCTCGATGCCCGGACGGCGCACGAGCCGGTCGACGACCACCTCGATGGTGTGGTTCTCGTAGCGGGCCAGGCGCTCGTTGGTGGCGCCGCCGAGGTCGACCAGCTCGCCGTCGACCCGGGCCCGGGTGAAGCCCTGGGTGGCGAGCTCCTTGAGCATCCCCTCGTACTCGCCCTTGCGGCCGCGCACGACCGGTGCGAGCACCTGGAAGCGCGTGCCCTCCTCGAGCTGGAGGACGCGGTCGACGATCTGCTGCGGGGTCTGGCGGGTGATCACCTTCCCGCAGTTCGGGCAGTGCGGCACGCCGATGCGGGCGTAGAGCAGGCGCAGGTAGTCGTAGATCTCGGTGATCGTGCCGACGGTCGAGCGCGGGTTGCGCGACGCGCTCTTCTGGTCGATCGAGATCGCCGGCGAGAGGCCCTCGATGAAGTCGACGTCGGGCTTGTCCATCTGGCCGAGGAACTGCCGCGCGTACGACGACAACGACTCGACGTAGCGGCGCTGGCCCTCGGCGTAGATGGTGTCGAACGCCAACGACGACTTGCCCGAGCCGGACAATCCGGTGAAGACGATCAACTGGTCGCGCGGCAACTCCAGGTCGACGTTGCGGAGGTTGTGCTCACGCGCTCCGCGGATCACGATCGTGTTGTTCGACGAGACCGCCACCGGAGACATGGTACCCGACAACCGGGCCGGATCGAACGGATGTTCGTGCCCGCTCCCGCGGCCGCTCAGCTCCCGCGCGGTTGGAGGCAGAGGATGATCGTCTCGCCGTGCCGCCACGGCGACGCGCACTGCTCGTAGTCCGCGAGCGCGGGCCGCGCCGCGCCGTACTCGATCAGCCAGATCCGCCCGGTTCGCGGCGCTCCCGTGAGCCGGTAGCCCACGGCGTCCTCGAGATCGACGGTGGTCGGCGTCACCGGCCCGAGCTCGCCACGGACGTCGAGGCGCCAGTCGGTGAGGGGCGAGTACCAGCTGGGAGCCACCGCGATCACGTCGCCGGGCTGCGCACCGGCGCGCAGGTGTTCGACGGTGAGGTCGTAGAACCACGTGCCGCTCAGGAGCGTCAGCGTCCCCGAGATGCAGAGCAGGACGGTGACGGCCACCGCCACCGCGCCGAGCGCGCGCCACCGACGGGCGGCGGCGTCGACCAGGAACGCAACCGCGAGGACCGGAGCCCAGGCTTCGGCGGTGACCGTCCGATCGAGGAAGAAGGGGGTCACGGCACCGACCGCGGCGGCCAGTGCGATCGGGAGCATCCCGCAGACGAGCCAGACCGAGAACAGCGGGCGCTCCCGCCGGAAGAGGAAGACGGCGCCCGCGACGACCGCCAGCAGGACCAGATACTTGAGGCCGTCCGTGTAGGTGACGTGGCCTGCGATCACGTCCCCGACCGCATTCACGGTGGTGATCGGGATCCAGCCGGGGTGGTGCTCCCCCGCCTGGGTCAGGAACGCGGTGCCCCACACCGCGGCCCAGGCGACGCCACCCAGCGCGATCCCGCACCGCCACCGCCACGCGGCCCGATCGTTGCGGATCCCCGCGAGGAGGAACAGCCCGATCGCCAGGAGAGCGATCGAGACGTGGTCGAGCAGGCCGACGAACACGATGCCGCCGATGGCCCACGCGTGCCAGCGCCGAGGTTCGACGATCCAGCGTTCGGCGATGACCGCGGCGCCGACCCCGAGGAGCTCCAGCAGCGCGTACATCCGTGCCTCGCTGCCGTACGAGATCTGGAAGCCACTGATCGCCAGGAGCGCAGTGGCAGTTGCGCCCGCCCAGCCGCGGTCGCGCATCCACCAGGCGAACAGAGCCGAGCGCGGACACGGAGAACACGAGGGACGGCGCCCGGAACGCGAGGTCGCCGACCCCGAGTCGGGCCAGCGGCATCCGGAGCACGTAGTCGAGCGGTGGGTGCGAATCGTTGTGGGACAGGAAGTCGAACATCCCGGTGAGGGACTTCCGGCCGGCCATCCCGGTGAACGCTTCGTCGAAGGACAGCCCGAAGACCGTGCTCCACCGCACCCGGAGCGCGGCACCGACTGCGACGATGGCGACCAGCAGCCAGCGGGGGATGCGTGTTCCCGGCACCCGTTCCTGGATGTCCGCCGCCGCGTCTGCGGGCTCCGGACGCGCGAGATCGAGCACACTCACCCCGAGATCAACGACCCGGCGCTCGTGTCGCTTGAGACCGACTCGGTGATCTCAGCCGGGTCTCGGGCCGGTAGACGACCTCCGCCCGCCGGGCCGTCAGCGTGGCTTCGACGGCAGCCGCGGCCGTCTCTCCCCGCACGTGCGCCTCGTACTGGTCGGCGCTCCCGAAGCACTGGTCCCAGACGTGCGTCCACGCTGGACGGCCGCCGAGGTCGGTCTCGCCGTCGAACCAGCTGGTCGCCATGGTGTTCTCGGCCAGGATCGACTCGCTCCATCCGTCGTCGGCGGCTGCGACCGCGCGACTCGCGTCGGCAGCGACGCCGGGATCGGCGAAGTCGAGGAGCAGGAGCCGGCGGATCGCCACCGGGCCGAGTGGCCGGTCGCGATCGACGGTGTAGCCGATGAGTCCCGCGCCGAGGTCGTTGGCGGTGGTGATGCGCTCGGGGCAGTCGGGCAGCAGGAACCGGTCGAGCAGCGCGGCGTGGTACGGGTGGGTCATGTAGGTGGTGGCGTAGGACCCGACCGAGGCGTAGGTGGTCTCCCACACGATCTCGACCGGGCTGGCGGCGGTGTTGGTGCCCACCGCGCAGCGGGTGATCCCGGGGATGAACCGATCGCAGTCGCGCATGGCACGCCAGAGCCGGTCGCGAGCCGGTGCGGCGGCATCGGGCGCGATGGAGAACATCTCCCACCGCCGGATCGCCGGGCCACCGTCGTCGGGGGAGGCAGTGCTCGCGATCGACGCGGTCGACGGACCCTGGGTGTAGAAGCGGCGGGTCCCACCGCGCCGGAGCCCGGCGAGCTCGGCGCTGTACGCGTGGTAGCGGGGGTCGAACATCAGGTTCCGCCGGATGACGTTCCACTCGACGAAGTCGGCGCAGGCCCACACCGCCAGGACGTCGACGTCGTCACCGAGCTCCGGCGCACGCTCGCACGAGACGAACGATGCTCCCGCCTCCTCCATCATCGGGACAGCAACGTCGCGCACGAGTTGCATCAGCGCCGTCGACCGATCCCGGCTCGACGAGGTGCTGGTCGAACAGGTGGACGGTCACCGGCGACTGATCTGACCGCTGATCAGACCGCGGCGCGGAGCTCGCGCTTCAGCTCGGTGATCTCGTCGCGCAGTCGTGCCGCCTCCTCGAACCGGAGGTTGGTGGCCGCGTCGTGCATCTCGTCCTGCAACGTCTGGATGAGCCGGCCGAGATCGTCGGGCGGCACGTCGGAGAGGTCGAAGATCGCCGACCGTTGGGGCTGACGGCCCCGGCCCCGACCCCGACCGCGGTTCTTGGGCGCGTCGCCCTCGGAACCGCGCAGCATCTCCAGGATGTCGGTGACCTTCTTGCGCACGGTCTGCGGGTCGATGCCGTGCTCGGTGTTGTACTCGATCTGCTTCTTGCGCCGGCGGTTGGTCTCGGAGATCGCGTACCGCATCGAGTCGGTCATCTGGTCGGCGTACATGATCACCTGGCCCTCGACGTTGCGGGCCGCTCGACCGATGGTCTGGACCAGCGCGGTCTGCGACCGCAGGAAGCCCTCCTTGTCGGCGTCGAGGATCGCGACCAGCGACACCTCGGGCAGGTCGAGGCCCTCCCGCAGCAGGTTGATGCCCACCAGCACGTCGAAGTCGCCGAGGCGCAGGCCGCGCAGGATCTCGACCCGCTCGAGCGTGTCGACCTCGCTGTGCAGGTAGCGCACCCGGATGCCCAGCTCGAGCAGGTACTCGGTGAGGTCTTCGGCCATCTTCTTGGTGAGGGTGGTGACGAGGATGCGCTGGTCGATCTCGGACCGCTGCTTGATCTCGTGGACGAGGTCGTCGATCTGGCCCTTGGTGGGCTTCACCACGATCTCGGGATCGATGAGGCCGGTGGGCCGCACGATCTGCTCGACCACCTGGGTCGACTGCTCGATCTCGTAGTTGCTGGGGGTGGCCGACAGGAAGACCACCTGGTTCACCTTGTCGATGAACTCGTGGAAGCGCAGCGGTCGGTTGTCCATCGCCGACGGCAGCCGGAACCCGTGGTCGACCAGGTTGTCCTTGCGCGACTTGTCGCCCTCGTACTGGCCGTGGATCTGCGGCACCGTCTGGTGCGACTCGTCGAGCACGATGAGGAAGTCGTCGGGGAAGTAGTCGAGCAGCGTGTAGGGCATCTGCCCCGCCGACCGGCCGTCGAGGTGGCGGGAGTAGTTCTCGATGCCGGAGCACACGCCGATCTCGCGCAGCATCTCGAGGTCGTAGCTGGTGCGCATGCGCAGGCGCTGTGCCTCGAGCAGCTTGTCGTGCTTCTCGAACCACGCCAGCCGATCGGCGAGCTCGGCCTCGATGCCGTCGATGGCGGTCTTCATGCGCTCGTCGGAGGTGACGTAGTGCGACGCCGGGAACAGCACCAGCTTGTCGAGCTCCTCGACGATCTCACCGGTGAGCGGGTCGACCGACGCGATGCGCTCCACCTCGTCGCCGAACAGCGAGATGCGCACGCCGCGCTCCTCGTAGGCGGGGAACACCTCGATGGTGTCGCCACGGACGCGGAACTTGTTGCGGGCGAAGTCGTAGTCGTTGCGCTCGTACTGCAGCTCGACGAGCCGGGCGAGGATCGCGCGCTGGTCGCGCTCCTCCCCCACGCCGAGGATGAGGCACTGCCGCGGCGTACTCCTCGGGACCACCGAGGCCGTAGATCGCCGAGACCGACGCCACGATGATCACGTCGCGGCGTGACATCAGCGCGCTGGTGGCCGAGTGCCGCAGGCGGTCGATCTCGTCGTTGATCGACGAGTCCTTCTCGATGTAGGTGTCGGTGGAGGGGAGGTAGGCCTCGGGCTGGTAGTAGTCGTAGTAGGAGACGAAGTACTCGACCCGGTTCTTCGGGAACAGCTCGCGGAACTCGCTCGCCAGCTGGGCCGCGAGCGTCTTGTTCGGCGCCATGATGATCGTGGGGCGCTGCACCTTCTCGATCAGGGCCGCCGTGGTGAAGCTCTTGCCCGAACCGGTGATGCCGAGCAGGGTCTGGAACCGGTCGCCCCGCTCGATCCCCGCTGCGAGCGCGGCGATGGCCTCGGGTTGGTCGCCCGCAGGGGACAGATCGGTGACGAGCTCGAACGCCGGCATCAGTTGGATGCTAACGGCGGGGTGTGACGGTTATTCCTGAGCCGGTTCTCCGGAGGACGTCTCTTCGGGAGCCGTCTCTTCGGGAGGCGGTTCCCGGGTGAGCAGATCGGTCCACACGTCGTCGACCTGACGCGCCAGCGATTCGAGGTCTCCGCCGTTGTCGATCAGGTGGGTGGCGACCGCGCGCCGCTCCTCGTCGCTGGCCTGGGCCGCCATGCGGCGTTGCGGCGTCGTCGCGCGGGACGCCCCGGAGCTCCAGCCGCTCGAGCCGGAGCTCCAGCGGAGCCTCGACCACGACCACGGCGACGTACGGGCGTGCTGCCGCCGCCTTGCTCTCCACGAGGAGCGGGACGTCGCAGATCACCACCGCGTCGTCGGGGGCCTCGCGGATCTGGCGCTCGAACTCCTCGCCGATCGCGGGCCAGGTGATCTCGCCCAGCGCCTTGCGGCCGTCCTCGTCGGCGAACGCGATGGCGGCCAGCGCGGGCCGGTCGAGGCGGCCGTCGGGGTCGAGGATGCCGTCGCCGAAGCGCTCGACGAGCGCGGCGAGCGCGGGCTCGCCCGGCTCGACCACTGCGCGCGCGACCTGGTCGGCGTCGACCACGGTGGCGCCCTTCTCGCGCAGCAATCGCCGCGACCGTGGACTTGCCCGATCCGATGCCCCCCGTGAGCCCCACCAGCCGCCGCACTGTGACGGATGCTACATGGCAAATTCGCGCTCAGAGTGCTCAAGGGCTTCACAGAGAGTGCCGTAATGGTGGCCACGGGCAGACCGTAGGAGCCCCCTTCGGGGGCGGACACCGAAGGAAGCAACTCATGAACCTCTACGTGTTGCGGACGTGGCTCGAGGCGAAGTTCGCCAAGGACGAGAAGGGCGCGTCGATGGTGGAGTACATCCTCCTCGTCGCCCTCATCGCCCTCGCGGTGATCGCAGCG
Organism: uncultured Actinomycetes bacterium; assembly: GCA_963755855.1. Lineage (GTDB taxonomy): Bacteria > Actinomycetota > Acidimicrobiia > IMCC26256 > DASPTH01 > DASUAS01. The sequence goes on from CAVWLR010000009.1 coordinate 50,435, forward strand.
GTCGTGTTCCTCAAGGACCAGGTGAACGGCAAGTTCAACGACGCCGGCAGCAAGCTGTCGAGCTCGGGCTGAGCCGTTCATCGCAAGTGTCGGCGGAGTTCCGGCCCGACTGCTCCAGTCGGGTCGAAACCCCGCCGATCTCCACATCTGTGCCACAAGGCGCTGATGAACTCCACCACCGGGCGTGCGGCTCGGTGATCTCAGAAGGGGCAAGATCACATGAACCTGTTCGTCACCCGTACCTGGCTCGAGGCCAAGTTCGCCAAGGACGAGAAGGGCGCTTCGATGGTGGAGTACATCCTCCTCGTGGCCCTCATCGCGCTGGCCGTCATCGCGGCCGTCGTGTTCCTGAAGAACCAGGTCAACAGCAAGTTCAACGACGCCGGCTAGCAAGCTCGAGCAGCTCCGGCTCCTGACGTTCCTCTCTACGGAGGACACACCGTCGGCGGGGCCGTTCCGGGATCACGTCCCAGAGCGGTCCCGCCGACACATTTCTCGGGGCGAGTCCACGGTGCGGGGTGCGCACCAGCAAAGCGACCAGAAGGGGCAAGACCATGAACCTGTTCGTTCTGCGGACATGGCTTCAGGCCAGGTTCACGGCCACGGAGCGTGGGGCCAGCATGGTGGAGTACATCCTCCTCGTGGCGCTCATCGCCCTCGCCGTGATCGCGGCGGTGAGCTTCCTCGGTCAAGGGCATGACCGACAAGTTCAACAACGAGGGCAGCCAGATCAGCAGCGCTGGCTCGTAGTCAAGCGAACGTCTCAAGCGGGCGTCGTCGGAGGGGTCGCACGGGGCGGTGCGGCCCCTCCGTCGCGTCCGGCGTCAGAAGCGCTGCAGGCTCGATGGCCTGGATCCGGTCGATCACGGGACCGAACGTCGACTCGAGCCAGCCGGCGGGATCGGGCCCGACCGCGCCGGTCACCAGCGTCGAGACGCCCAGCGCCGCGAGCGCCTCGGCCCCCGCGCACGAGGTCGTCGCTCGACCACTCCGCCGGCAGGTCGCGGAACCCGACCGTGACCTCGATCTCGTTCGGGTCGCGCCCGACGTCGTCGCAGTGGCGACGCAGCACGGTGAGCTTGTGCTCCACCTCCTCGGGACCACCGAAGAGGTTGCACGCGTCGGCGTACTGCGCGACGAGTCGGAGCGTCTTCCGCTCGCCACCCCCACCGATCATGATCCGCGGGCGCGGCGAGCTCACCGGCGCCGGACGACACAGCGTCTCCTCGAGCTGGTAGTGCCGGCCCCGGTACGGGCCGTCGTCGTCGCTCCACATCTGCAGGCAGATCTGCAGCGCCTCCTCGAGCATCTCGAAGCGCTGCGCGACCGGCGGGAACGGCACGCCGAGGCCCAGGTGCTCGCGCTCGTACCACGCGGCGCCGATCCCGAGCTCGGCGCGACCTCCGGAGAGGACGTCGAGGGTCGTCATCGGTCTTCGCCAGGAGGCCCGGGTGCCGGTAGGTCACGCCGGTGACGAGCGTGCGCAGTCGCAGCGTGCGCGTGACGCCGGCGATGTACGCGAGCGCGGTGTAGCACTCCAGCATCGGATCGGTGGGCGGTGCTGCGGCTTCCATCTGGAAGAAGTGGTCCATGACCGACAGCGTGCGCACGCCGAGCGCCTCGGCGCGCTGCGCGACGTCGGCCACGCCGCGCGCGATGTCGGCCGGTCCCTCCGTCCAGTCGAAGCGCCAGAGGTGGTAGTCGAGGTCCACGGTGCGTCCTCCGTCGGGCTCGGGGCCCGACTCAGAGGCCGGGCAGTCCGTCGATGCTGGTGGCGTTGCGCTCCGCACGGTATGCCTTGAGGCCGTCATCACCCTTCGCCGCCAGCGCCGTGAGCAGCCGCTCGCGCTGCTCGACCAGCTCCATGCGGGGCACGCCGTAGCCACAGGAGTCGGCGACGCGGTCGAGCTCGACGGTGATCACGGCGCGTGCGCCCGGGAGCACGGCGAACGGCGCGGCGCGCTCGGCGAACTCGGCATCGTCGCACGTGACGACCTCGCCGCGACCGGAGAGCCGGACGATGCGCGCCGGGCCGTCGAACGCGCAGAACATCAGCGTGATGCGGCCGTTCTCCCGCACGTGGGCGATGGTCTCGACACCGCTCCCGGTGAGGTCGAGGAAGGCGACGCGGTGCGGTCCGAGCACCGCGAACGTGCCGTCGAGTCCCTTCGGGGACACGTTCACGTGCCCGTCGGCGCCGAGGGGCGCGGTGGCGACGAAGAACATCGGCTGGCGCTCGAGGAACTGCTGCAGCTCGGCGCTGATGTCCTCGTAGACCCGTCCCATGTCGGCCATGCTACGGACGGTCCACCCGCTCCCCGGAGGCAATTTCCATGCTCGGAGTCGTGTTCGTCCGCCGGTTGCGAGAGGGCAAGACCTACGCCGACTTCGTCGACGCGTGGTACCCCGACACCGGGTTCGGGGTGCCGGCGCGCATCCTGTCGGGGCCCGGCGTGACCGACGAGCGCGAGGTGGTCACGATCGGGTTCGTCGACGTGTCGGCCGACGATCTCGCCCAGCTGGGCGAGCGGGTGCTCGCGGCGGAGTCGACGCGGCACGACCGCATCGACGCGTGATCGAGTCGACCGAGCTGCGCACGTTCTTCACCGTCGACGGCGACCACGACTTCAGCGACGCCCCCGCTCCCCTGCCGCCCGAGCGCCAGGGCTTCCCCTGGACGTGACTCGTGACCAGGTCGGACGCCGCGCACCCAGACCGCGTCGGTGGCGTCGCGGTGCACGCGGTGCCACTGGTTCGACTGGTCGAGCAGCGACGCCGAGCGCGGTGTCCTTGCCCCACACGATGACGTCGACGTCGTACTTGTCGAGCACGTGCGACCAGTTCGGCTTCGCCGCGGCGAGGTCGAAGTAGTCGTAGATCACCGACGTCGGGTACATGTCGTAGCGGTCGTCGATGAAGACCTTCTGCTGCGGCGAGTAGTCGAGGATCACGTAGCCGGCGGCGGCGTCGGTGGTCAGCAGGTGCTTGCCGAGCAGGTCGTGACGCTCGAGGTAGCGCATCGACGCGACCGGATAGGTGGAGACGTCGAAGTTCTTCTCGGTGCTGGCCTGGAAGCCCATCAGCGCGGCGGCGAGCACGAGGATCGGTGATCGCGGCGCCGACCATCGTGCCCCGCAGCTCCGAGGGCTTCTCCTCGTCGCGGGCGAAGGCCCGGGCGACGACGGGCAGGCGCGATGAGCGGCGCGATGGCGACGTTGCGCGCCGCCCACAGCGCCAGCAGCAGCATCGGCACCGCGACCACGAGGTCGCGACGGGTGACGCGGTGTCGACCCCGGGCGATGCGCCACGACGAACACGACGATCCAGATGCGCGAGCGCGATGCCCCACGCCTGGCGGAAGTCGGGCGACTTCCACTCGATGATGTGCGAGAGGATGTCGCCGCGCGAGAGCAGCTCGATCGGGAACGTCACGAGGCTCGACGCCGTACGGGTTCACGAACACCGACCGCGAACGCGATCAGCGCGCCGAACAGCAGCCGCCGCTCGCGACCGGCCCACGGCGGTGCGCCGTCGATCCAACGACCGAGCAGGTGGAGACCGAGGTACGCGAACCCGAGCTGGTACGTGCCGTGGGTGTTCGCCCACAGCCACATGAGCACCGGGACGACGACCATCGGGTGACGGCCGACGATGCGAGTCGGGCACCTCGACCGTCCAGAGCAGCACGAGCAGGAACAGCACGCCGATCAGCAGCGGCCGCTCCGACCACACGCGTGTAGATGCCGGCCAACGCGGCCGCGGTGAGCCCGCACGCGACGAGGCGGTCGCGCACCAGTCGCAGCGCGAGCCGGTACGTGAGCATGCCGATGCCGGCACCGACGAGCCCGATGAAGAGCCGGATGCCGAAGCCGCCCATGCTGCGGAACAGCAGCGCGTAGGTCGCCTCGGCGAGCCACGACTGCGCGACCCACTTCGTGCCCGGCGCGGTGTACGAGAAGACGTCGTGGTGCGGGATGCCGTGGTCGAGGATGTACTCGCCGGTGCGCAGGTGCCAGAAGAACGAGTTGTCGGTGAGCTTGGCCAGGCCGATGGCCCACCCGAACACGCCGAAGAACGCGGTGAAGATCCACCCGAGCCCCGAACCGTGCGACGGACCTCCGGCACGGCCTCGTGCGCCGACGGAGGCGGCGCGATCCGAGGAGGACGCGTCGAGCGTCGGGGTGGCGGTCACGCTCAGAGCGCTCGGGAGATGTTGATCATCGCGGGGCCGAGGATGACCACGAAGATCGACGGGAAGATGCAGAACACCAGCGGGAAGAGCATCTTGACCGGGGCCTTCTGCGCCTTCTCCTGCGCCATGAGCCGACGCTTGATGCGCATCTCGTCGGCCTGCGAACGCAGGAGGCGGGAGATCGACACACCGAACGTGTCGGCCTGGAGCATGGCGAGGATGAAGCCGCGGAGCTCGGGCACGTCGCTGCGATCGGCCATCGCGCGCAGCGCGTCGGCGCGGGTCGAACCGATGCGGATCTCGTGCAGCATGCGCCGGAACTCGTCCGACAGCGCACCGGGCACCGCGGTGCAGGTGCGGTCGAGCGCCTGCTCGAACCCGAGACCGGCCTCGACCGAGATCACGAGCAGGTCGAGGATGTCGGGGAGCTTGCGGGAGATCTCCTTCTGGCGGTCCTCGATCTTCCGGTTGAGGACCACGTCGGGATACATGAAGGACGCAGCCCCAGAGCACCACGACGCCGACGAGCAGCATCGTGCCCTGGAAGCTGAGCATCAGGCACAGCGGCATCCAGACGACGACCGACACGAGGCCGACCAGCTTCATCACCAGGATCTTGTCGACGTTGAGGTTCGGCGGGTTGCCGGCGTGCACCAGCTTCTGCGCGACCTTCTCGCCGTAGCCCTTCGGGGTGTAGCGGGTGGCGACACCGGTCAGGCCCTCGAGCAGCGGCGCGACGACGCGCTCGCTCATCGGCGCCAGCATCTCCTGGTCGCGCACGTCCTGGATCTGGTAGCCCTCGAGCCGGCGCAGCGACTCGCGCACGTCGGCCTTCTCGAGCGAGCTCGACGCGAGCACGTACACGAGCGCGCCGACCGCGGCCGCGATCACCAGGGCGATCATCAAGGGCGTCACGTCACACCTCGATCTGGAGGATCTTGCGGAGCCAGATGAAGCCGACGAACGTCATGACACCGCACGCGATGATGGCCATGATCCCGAACGTCTCCGAGAACAGCACGCTCATGTAGTCGGGCTGGATCATGTACAGGACCCCTGCGAACACGATCGGGAACAGACCCGAGGATCCACCCGGAGAAGCGTCCTTCCGCCGTCAGCGCCTTGATCTCGAGGCGCAACCGCTCCCGCTGGGTCATCGTGTCGGCCACCGTGTCGAGCAGCTCGGCCAGGTTTCCACCGACCTCGCGCTGGATGCGGATGGCCATGACCGCCCACATCAGGTCGACGCTCGTCATGCGCTGCGCCGAGTCCTCGAGCGCGTCCTCGATCGGACGGCCGAGCCGCGACTCGGTGAACACCCGCTGCAGCTCGCGGCGCGTGGGCTGCGGTCGCCTCGTTCGCGACCGACTCGAGGCCCTGGGCGAAGGAGAAGCCGGCCCGCATCGAGCCCGAGAGCAGGTTGAGCGTGCCCGGCAGCTGCGTCTGGAAGTCCCGCAACCGCTTGCCGCGACGACGGTGCAGCACGATCACCGGACCGAGGCCGGCGACCAGCGCGAGGCCCAGCGCCATCGGGATCGGGAGCACGAGCAGCCCGAGCATGCCGACCACGAACAGGCCGGCGAAGTAGAAGAACAGCGCCTCCGGCGGGCGCAGCGGCAGGTCGGCCTGCTCGAGCGCGTCCTCGGTGCGGGCGAGCAGTCCGGCGCGATCGGCGAGGCGACCGGTGATGCCGACCATGCGCTGCATCAGCGCGGTCTCGGCGAGGGCCTGGTCGCCCTTGGGGACGAACTCGTCTTCGTCCTCGTCGGTGACCTCGCGCGGCTCCTGCAGGAGGTCGCCGAGCCGGCGCTCGATCTTGCCGCGGTTGTCGCCCGACATGAGGACCAGCGCGAGCCCGAGGCCGAGGACACCGGCGGCGATCAGCAGCGCGAAGACGATCTTCACCGGGCTGCTGGCCGTCTCGGCACCGAGGACCGTGCGCAGCGAACGTGAGCACGCTCATCGCCGAACTGCTCCCCCGGCGCGGCCGCGGTCGAGAACAGCGACGGCTCGAGCTGGATGCCGTAGTCGTTGAGCTTCTCCGAGAACGACGGGCGGATGCCGGTGCTCTTCAGGCCGCCGCGGAAGCGGCCCTCCTCGTCGATGCCCGCGCCGAAGTCGAAGGTGTAGATGTCCTGGAGGACGACGACGTCGCCCTCCATGCCCATCACCTCGCTCACGTGGGTGACGCGGCGGGTGCCGTCACGCAGACGGGTGAGGTGCACGATCATGTCGAGCGCCGAAGCCATCTGCTCCCGGATGACGCGCACCGGCAGGTCCATGCCCGCCATCAGCGTCATCGTCTCGATGCGGGAGAGCGTGTCACGGGGCGAGTTGGAGTGGACGGTGGTGATCGAGCCGTCGTGACCGGTGTTCATCGCCTGGAGCATGTCGAGCGCTTCGCCGCCACGGATCTCACCGACGACGATGCGGTCGGGTCGCATACGCAGCGAGTTGCGCACGAGGTCGCGGATCTTGACCTCGCCCTTGCCCTCGATGTTCGGCGGGCGCGCTTCCATCGGGAGCACGTGCTGCTGGTGGAGCTGGAGCTCCTTGGCGTCCTCGACGGTGACGATGCGCTCGTCGTGCGGGATGAAGCTCGACAGCACGTTGAGCAGCGTCGTCTTACCGGTACCGGTACCGCCGCTGACCACGACGTTGAGGCGGCCCTTGCACGCACTGGTTGATGAAGTGCGCGACCTGCGGCGTGAACGACCCGAAGCTGATGAGGTCGTCGACCGTGTACGGGTCCTTGGAGAACTTCCGGATGGTCATGAACGGCCCGCCGATCGCCAGCGGGTGCACGATCACGTTGACACGGGAACCGTCGGGGAGGCGGGCGTCGACCATCGGGTTCGCCTCGTCGACGCGACGGCCGACCTGGCTCACGATCTTGTCGATGATGCGGCGGAGGTGCGTCTCGTCGACGAACTTCACGTCGGTCTGCGTACGAGCTTGCCGCTGCGCTCCACGTAGACGAGGTGCGGGCCGTTCACCATGACTTCGGTGATGCTGTCGTCCCGGAGGAGCTGGTCGATCGGGCCGTAGCCGAGCACGTCGTCGGTGACCGACTGGACGAGCTCCTGGCGCTCGGCGACGGTCAGCGCGAAGCGCTCCTGGCTCAGCGCCCGGAGCAGCTGCTCGTCGACCTGCCGGCGGAGCTCACCCTCCGACACCCGCTGGTCGGTGAGCAGCGGCCCCAGCTCGTGGATCACGAACTGGTGCATCTTCTGGCGCACGTCTTCGAGCTGGTGCTCGCGCTGCTGCGACGTCTGCGCGGCGCGTTGCTCCTGCCACCGGGTGGTCGGCTGCTGGGTCTGCGTCATGACCTACCGTCCTCCGTGCGATCGTCACTTGCCGCGCCGACCCTTCTTGGGCTTCGCGGTGGGGCCGAGCAGCGACTCGGCGATGCAGTCGAGGGCGCGGGACACCGGCGACTTCGGCTCCTCGACGACGACCGGGCGACCGGCGTTCACCGAGATCGGCACCGCGATGTCGTCGGGCACCGGGAAGTTCGCGCTCATGCCGAGGACGCGCTCGATCTCCTTGACGTCGAGCTTGACCTTGGCGTTCGCGTGGTTCAGGACGAGCTTGAGCTTCGGGCCCGGCGAGCGCCTGCAGGTCGAGCTGCTGCATCCCGATCTTCAGGTTCTTGATGCTCGGGATGTCCATGCTCGCCGACGAGGAGCACCTCGTCGGACGCCTCGATGATCGCGAGCACGTACTCGTTGAACACCGACGGCAGGTCGATCACGACGTGACCGGCGATCGCCTGGAGCGCGGCGCAGATGTTCACCATCTCGCCGGGGAGCAGCGCGTCGGTCGGCATCGACTCGATCGGCGCCGGCAGCACGAGGAGCCCGGTGGCCGGGTCCTTGTCGGCGAGCGTCTGCACCAGCTCGAGGTCGCCGTACTGCACCGCGGCGGCGGCGTCGAGCACGGTGTTCTGCGACTGGAGGCCGAGCATCACCGACACGTCGCCGAACTGGAGGTCGCCGTCGATGAGCACGACCGGCTCGGTCGAGCGCTTGCGCCATCGCCGCGGCGACGTTGATCGCGATGCAGGTCTTGCCGACACCACCCTTGGTGGAGAACACCGAGATCAGGCGACCGGGCTCACCGGCTGCGGGCGGCCGGCGCCTGCGCGCGGTTGTTGACGGCGCCGGCGAGCAGCTCGCCGACGCGGTCGACCGACTGGTTGAGGCTGGCCTCGCCACCGATGACGACCGCGTCGCGGGCACCGGCACGCAGCGCCTGCTGGAGCACGTCGGTCGAGAGCTCGTAGACCGCGAAGACGACGCCGAGCGTGCGTGTGCGAGCTCGTCACCCGGTGCACGTGCTGGAAGCCGATCGGACTGGCGAAGCCGGGACCGAAGACCGCCACCACCGGCCGCGACGGGTCGAGCCGCTGGATCAGGTCTTCCATCGTCTCGAACTGCGCGGCGCCCGAGAGCTCGACCGCGAGCCGCGTGCGCAGGCTCGGGTCGGGCTCGACGACGGCGACGTCGAAGGCCGTGCTGTCGGTCGGAGCGTCGACGGTGGCGTAGGACTCCACGACCGCTACTTGCTCGCCGCGGTCTTGGCCGCTGCCGCTCGTGGCCGGCGGGTCGTGGTCGGCGGCAGCAGGACCAGGTAGATCTTGCTGCTCCCGCTGTTCGCCGCGATGATCTGCAGCGCCTCGGTCCTGCGAGTCACCTCGAAGGTGAGGACACCCGACGTCTGCGCGGCTGCCGCCGGAGCCGCTCCGTCCTCGAGTCGGGGGCGGGCCGCGGCCTGCGCTGCGGTCGTGTTCGCACCGACGGCGAGGACCTTGACGTTCTCGAGCATGTAGTCGGTCTGACGCGTTGCCTGCGTCGTCGGTGGTGGTCGTCGCCATGTTGACGTGGTCACCGGGAGAGATCTGGTTGGCGACGCCGTGGTCGGCGTCGACCGTGACCGTCACCGCGACGAGGTTGTTCGCCGCGATCGAGTTGGAGAACACACCGCCGCCGCCGTCCTTCACCGACACGAACGAGCCGGACGGTGATGAACTGCTTCGACGAGATCGGACCGGCGGTCTGCAGGTCGGCCAGGTCGTTGAGGTCGGTCACCGCGCCCGGGGGCACGGAGTCCTTCGCGACCTTCTCCTGGGTGATCAGGCCCGCCTGCGTGATCTCGGCACCGGTGGTGCCCTTGGCGATGTCGGCGTTGGCCACGTACGCGTCGACGAGCGACGCGTTCTCCTGCGCTCGCTTGTCGGCGCCGGACGCGTACATGTACACGCCGATGCCGGCCACGAGTGCGAGCACGATGGCCGCGGCAGCCATCAATGTTCGACGATTCGACACCGCGACTCCCCTCGGGTCCGTTCTGGTCCCTAGGTGGTCGGCCGGTGCGTGCACCGGCTTGAGTCGGATGTCACACGGACCCGGGAATTCCCCGGATCGGGCTACTCCGTCGGCGCGTCGGAGGGCGCGTCCGGCCGCGTCGGACGGCGCGACGGCGAGCGATTCCGCGAGCGAGGCGAACGGACCGTCCTCGACGATCGGGTGCCTCGGCATCGGGCACGTCGGCCTCCGCTGCCGCGGCAGCTTCGCCCTCGCCCTCACCGTCGGCGCCCTCTTCGGGCTCCTCCTCGAAGGCCGGCCCGATGTAGTTGCCCTGCTCGTCGTAGGCGTGCTCGCCGTAGTGCTCCTGGTACTCGGCGGCGACCACGCCACCCTCGGCGGCCTGCTTGATCGACAGCGAGATGCGGCGACGGTCGAGGTCGATGTCGATGATCTTCACCCAGAGCTCTTCGCCCGGGGTGACGACCTGCTCCGGCGCCTCCACGTGGTGGATGGCCATCTCGGAGATGTGCACCAGACCCTCGATGCCTTCGCCGACCTGCACGAACGCGCCGAACGGCACCAGCTTCGTGACCCGGCCGTACACCAGCTCGCCGACCTGGTGGCTGGCGGCGAACTCCTGCCACGGGTCCTGCTGGGTGGCCTTGAGCGAGAGCGAGATGCGCTCGCGCGACGAGGTCGACGTCGAGCACCTGCACGGTGACCTCGTCGCCCACCTGGACGACCGAGCTCGGGTGGTCGACGTGCTTCCACGACAGCTCGGACACGTGGACGAGTCCGTCCATGCCGCCGAGGTCGACGAAGGCGCCGAAGTTGACGACCGACGACACGACACCGCTGCGGACCTCGCCCGACTTGAGGTTGGCGAGGAACTCGTCGCGCTGCTCGCGCTGCGTCTCTTCGAGGTACGCGCGGCGTGACAGCACGACGTTGTTGCGGTTCTTGTCGAGCTCGATGATCTTGCACTCGATCTCGCGGCCGACGTACGGCTGGAGGTCGCGCACACGGCGGAGGTCGACGAGCGACGCGGGCAGGAAGCCGCGGAGGCCGATGTCGAGGATCAGGCCACCCTTGACGACCTCGATGACCGGGCCCTTGACGATGCCGTCCTTCTCCTTGATCTCCTCGATCGTGCCCCAGGCGCGCTCGTACTGCGCGCGCTTCTTGGACAGGATGAGACGACCGTCCTTGTCCTCCTTCTGGAGGACGAGGGCTTCGAGCTCGTCGTCGAGCGAGACGATCTCGTGCGGGTCGACGTCGTTGCGGATGGAGAGCTCGCGCGACGGGATGACGCCCTCGGACTTGAAGCCGATGTCGAGGAGCACCTCGTCGCTGTCGATCTTGACGACGCGACCGGTGACGATGTCGCCGTCGTCGAACTCGACGATCGTGGCGTCGACGGCGTCGGCGAACGACAGGCCACCGAGGTCGTCGAAGACGACGAGCTCGTTCTGGCCTTCCTCTTCGTCCTCGTCCTCGTCGACGTCAGCAGCGGCGTCGACTTCGGGGACCTCGGCCACCTCGTCCGTCGTCTCCTCACCGTCCCTGTTTCGGGCTCGGGGGGGTCGATGGCTTCCGGGTTGGCCTCGTAGGCCGCGCCGCTCTCCTCGGGGACGGTGGCGGTGGCCGCCTCCGTCACGTCCTGATCCGACAACTTCGTGCTCCTTGGAGATCGAACCCCCCACGACGCTGGCTGACCGGCGGGCGCGGGCGGCGGGCCCCGGGATTGAGGCCGAACGACACAGGCTACAGGTCGTTCCCGATTTGTCGAAATTCAGTGGTCGAGCATCCCGGCGCGCCACGAGCAGCAGCTCGTGGTGGTCGAGCGTCGGCGCCTGCGCGCGCGTACGCGCCCGGGCGTCACGCCGTGCACCTCGATCGCGTCGAGGCCCGGCGCCGCGGGCGAGCAGCTCGAGCTCGCGGGCGGTGAAGCACGTGGTCCAGAGGTCGAACGGCGCCTCGGTGCCGTCGGGACCGCGCACGGTGGCCACCTCGTGCAGGACCCCGGTGGCGGCGTCGTACTCCTCGCCCGCCTCGAGGTGGCGCACCGCGAACGCAGCCGAGAACGCGCTCACCGCCAGCGCGCCGCCGGGCCGGAGCGTGGCGGCGATCCGGCCGAACACGTCGGTCTCGTCGCGCCCGCCGAGCAGGCCGAAGCCGCCCTGGCACAGGCAGATGGTGGCGTCGAACTCGCCCGGGCGGTCGAGCTCCCGGACGTCGAGCTCGTCGAAGGACACGTCGAGATCGTCGGTCGCCGCCGCCTCGCGTGGCCAGACGGATGAACTCGGCGCTGTGGTCGACGCCCACGACGTCGAAGCCACGGCGGGCGAGGGCGAGCGAGTGGCGACCCGGGCCGCACCCCACGTCGAGCACCCGCATCCCGGGCTCGAGCCAGCGCGTCGACGAGGAAGTCGACCTCCTGCTCGGTCCCCTTGGTGAACGCGTTGCGCAGGTACGCCGGCCCCAGGAAGTCGGCCACCGCATCGAACCAGAACGGGTCGGTCACGCCCCAGAACCTTTCGGCGCCACTTGATCCCGGTCTACGTCGTCGAGCGGCGCCACAACGTTCTTGGGCCTACTTGGCGGAGGCCCAGTTGGGGCCGAAGCCGGTGTCGACGGTGAGGGGGACGCGCAGCTCGGTCGACGTGCTCCATCACCTCGCGCACGAGCGCCTCGGTGGCCTCCTCCTCGCCTTCGGGCACCTCGAGCACCAGCTCGTCGTGCACGGTGAGCAGCATGCGGGCGTCGGACCCCTCGTCGTCGAGCGCGCGGTCGAGATCGATCATCGCCAGCTTGAAGATGTCGGCCGCGCTCCCCTGCACCGGCGCGTTCTGCGCCATGCGCTCCCCCATCTGGCGGATGCGGAAGTTGTCGGACGACAGCTCGCTGATCTGGCGGCGCCGCCCGAAGATCGTGGTCGTGTACCCGCGCTCCTTGGCCTCCTGGACCGTGTCGACCATGAACGCCTTCACGTTCGGGAAGCCGTCGAAGTAGGCGTCGAGGATCTCGGCCGCCTCGCCGGTCGGGATGTCGAGGCGCTGCCCGAGGCCGTACGCCTCCATGCCGTAGGCGAGGCCGTAGTTGACGACCTTGGCGAAGCGGCGCTGCGCGTCGTCGACGTCGGCCTCGTCGACGCCGAACACCTTCGCCGCGGTGGTGGTGTGGACGTCGGCGCCGCGCTCGAACGCATCGATGAGCCCGGGATCCTCGGCGAGGTGCGCGAGCACGCGCAGCTCGATCTGCGAGTAGTCGGCGGTGAGGAGCCCGCACCCGTCGTCGGCGACGAACGCCCGGCGCATCTCGCGGCCGTCGGCGGTGCGCACGGGCACGTTCTGCAGGTTCGGCGCCTCGCTCGAGATGCGGCCGGTGGTGGTGTCGGTCTGCTTGAACGTGGCGTGGATCCGGCCGTCGGCCTTGATCAAGCGGCGGCAGCGCGTCGGCGTAGGTGCTGCGCAGCTTCTCGACCTCGCGGTAGCGCAGGAGGTCTTCGACGATCGGGTGCTCGGCTCGGCCATCTTCTGCAGCGAGTCGGCGTCGGTCGACGGACCGGTCTTGGTCTTCTTCACCGGGATCAGGCCGAGCTCGTCGAACAGGATCGTGCGCAGCTGCGGGGTGGAGTTCACGTTGAACTCCTTGCCCGCGTGCGCGTAGATGCGCTGCACGTACATGTCGCACTGCTCGCCGAGGTCCTTGCTCAGCGTCTCGAGGAACTCGCGGTCGATGCGGATGCCGACCGTCTCCATGCGCGCCAGCACCCGCACCAGCGGGCAGCTCGAAGCGCTCGTAGAGATCGGTGAGCTCGCGGGCCTCGAGCGCGTGGTCGAGCGCGGCGGCGAGCAGCAGCACGACGACCGCACGGCGTCCGGTCTGTTCGATCTCGAGCTCGCCGTCGAGGTCGAGCGTGCCGGGCTCGGCGTCGGGCGACTGCGACCTCGAGCGAGAGGAAGCGCAGCGCGAGGTCGTCGAGCAGGAACTTCCCCGACCCGGGATCGAGGAGGTACGCCATCAGCGCGGTGTCGTGGTGCGAGCGTGCGGATGTCGCGCCCGAGCCCGTGCATGAGCTCCTTGGCCCGGTGCGCGATCAGGGGCGGTCCGCCGTCGGCCACCAGCGCGTCGAGCGCAGCACCGACCTCGGCCGACCGGAGCAGCGATGCGTCGACGTACACGGCGCTGGCATCGTCACGGGCGATCGCGAGCGCGCGCAGCGGGCTCACGATCGGCGCGCCCTCCCACCGCGGCTCGACCGCGAACGGCTCGCCGGTGGCGGTGAGGTCGGCGAGGAGCGCGAGCACCGAGCCTTCGTCGCGAATCGTGGTGACCTCGACGTCGAGCATCTCGCTCTCGGTGTCGGCGGACTGCTCGCCGATCGCCTCGAACAAGCGCGGCAGCAACGTGCGGAACGCGAGCTGGTCGAAGAGGACGCGCACCTCCTCGCGGTCCCACGCCCCCATGCTTGAGATCGACGGGCTCGACGTCGAGCTCGACGTCCAGGAGCAGCAGCGACATCTGCCGGTTGAGGAACACGCGGTCGCGCGCCTCGGCGAGGTTCTGGCGCTGCTTGGGCGGGAGCTCGTCGAGGTGCTCGAAGATCCCCTCGAGGTTCCCGTAGGTGTTGACGAGCTTGGCCGCGGTCTTCTCCCCGATGCCGGGGACGCCGGGGAGGTTGTCGCTCGGGTCGCCGCGGAGCGCCGCGTACTCGGGGTACTGCGCCGGCGTGACCTTGGTGCGCTCCAGGATCCCGGCTTCGTCGTAGAGCGCGTAGTCGGAGACGCCGCGCCGGTTGTAGAGCACCTTGACGTGCGGGTCGGACACGAGCTGGTAGCTGTCGCGGTCGCCGGTGACGATCACCACGTCGATGCCGGCGGCGGCGGCCCGGGTCGCCAGCGTCGCGATCACGTCGTCGGCCTCGACGCCCGGGGACCTGCAACGTGGGGATGTGCAGCGCGTCGATCACCTCGTGGATCAACGGGATCTGGGGCACGAAGAGGTCGGGCGTCTCCTTGCGGGTGCCCTTGTAGTCGGCGTCGAGCTCGTGGCGGAAGTTCTTGCCCGGCTCGTCGAACACCACCGCGATGCCATCGGGATGCTCGTCGCCGAGCACCTTCACCAGCATCGACGTGAACCCGAAGACCGCGTTCGTGACCGTGCCCTCGGGTGTCGCCAGGTCGGCCGGCAGCGCGTAGAAGGCGCGGTACGCCAGCGACAGGCCGTCGATCAGCAGGAGTGTCGCCATCACCTGCGATCGTACGTTGTCGCCCCCGTCGCCGGACGGGGAACTTCGAGGTCGGCTACGGAGTGAGCTCGCCGTCGACGACGCGTCGGGCGATCTCGTCGATCTTCACCCGGTTGGCCATCGCCTGCTGCTGCAGGAACCGCCAGGCGTCCTGCTCGGCCATCGCGTGGTCGTCCATCAGCCGGCCCTTGGCCCGGTCGATGTTCTTGCGCGCCTCGAGGCGCGCCTGCAGGTCCTCGACGTCGCGCTCGAGCGCGGCGAGCTCGGCGAAGCGGCCGAGCGCGACCTCGATCGCCGGGATCAGGTCGCTCTTCTGGAACGGCTTCACCAGGTAGGCGAGCGCACCGGCGTCGCGCGCCTGCTCGACCAGCTCGCGCTGCGAGAAGGCGGTGAC
The DNA here is from genome assembly GCA_963755855.1 of uncultured Actinomycetes bacterium. GTDB lineage: Bacteria > Actinomycetota > Acidimicrobiia > IMCC26256 > DASPTH01 > DASUAS01. The sequence continues at coordinate 65,581 of CAVWLR010000009.1, forward strand.
CATGAGCACGGCGGCCAGGCGGTCGCCGGCGATCTCGCGGGCCGCCGACAGGCCGTCGAGGCCCGGCATCTTGATGTCGAGGATGACGAGATCGGGCCGCAGGTCGCGCACGAGCTCGACCGCTTCGTCGCCGCGGCCGGTCTCGCCGACCACGTCGTAGCCGTCCTCCTGGAGGAGCTCCTTGAGGTCGAGCCGGATGATGGCTTCGTCCTCGGCGATCACCACGCGGGTGGGTCGGGGGTCAGCGGACACGGTGCTCCCGGGGACTCAACGGGCGGACAGTTCGGCCGAGATGCGGTCGAGCAACGAGTCCTGCTCGCGCTCGAGCTCGCTCACGGTGCGGCGCAGCGACTCGGCGTGGCGGGCCTGCGCGTCGGCGTGACGGCGGGCGTCGCGGGCCTCGACGTCGGCGAGGGGCGTCTCGGCCACCAGCGCCCGGAGGCGGACGTCCTCCGCCTCCTCCTCCAGGAACCCCAGCTGCTCCTCGGTGACGGCGAGCTCGGCGCGCATGCGCTTCAGACGCTCGCTCACGTCGACGAGGCGTCGCTGCAGGAGGGACTGCGACATAGGTTCGTCATCCTAGAGCGGGGGTGCGTTCAAGCAGACTCGACGTCCTGCCGACACCGGAAGCACAGTGCTCCGTCGCATCGCCCTCCTCGTCTCGCTCGTCACCGTCGTCATGCTCGGGAGCTCCGCCGCGCACGCCTCCGTCCACTCGGACGGCGCCGACGGCTCCGACCCGGCTGCCGAGTCGACCACGGTGCCCGGCGGCCGCGATCCCGTGGCGCTCGCGCAGGAGCGCCTCACCGCCGCCCGGGACCAGGCCACCGACATCTCCGGCAAGATCTCGGCGGCCCAGACCGAACAGGCGAAGCTCGAGGCCGAGATCGCCGACGCGGAGGCGAAGATCCCGGCGCTGCGGGCCCGGGCGACCGAGCTCCGGACTCAGGTGAAGGAGCGCGCCGCGCAGCTGTACGTGCAGCGCGGCGGCAGCGGAGCGTTCGAGTCGACGATGGCGGCCGAGAGCACCGAGGACGGCCTCCGCGCCGCGCACCTCACCGACACCATCGGCGTCGCAGGACCTCGACGCCGCCACCGAGCTGCGGCAGACCGCCGAGAAGCTGGCCGAGCGCGAAGCCACGCTCAAGGACCAGCGTGCGCAGCTGCAGAAGACGATCGCGGACCTCGCACCGCTCAACGATCTCCTCCAGCAGAAGCTCCAGGCCGCGAGCAAGTTGTACGACGAGGTGCACGCGCTGGTGGTCTACGGCGCGCCCAAGCACGGCATCGACGTCGCGTCCAGCGCGACCGAGTGCCCGGTGAAGGGCATCGCCGTGTTCACCGACGACTTCGGTGAGCTGCGCTCCGGCGGTGTGCACCCCGGGATCGACATGGGCGCGGTCACCGACACACCCGTCGTCGCGGTGGCCGACGGGGTCTGGCGTCACGACGTCGGCGGTGACGGCGGGAACGGCGTCGTGGCTCACCGGGCTTCGACAACGTGTCCTTCTACTACGCGCACTTCTCGCACTACTCCGACGCCCCCGAGGGACTCGTGAAGGCGGGCGACGTCATCGGCTACGTCGGGATGACCGGCAACGCGACCGGTCCGCACCTCCACTTCGAGATCCACCCCGGCAAGCCGGGCGAGAAGCCGCCGGTCGATCCGTACGCCACCCTGCTCGCGCTCTGCGACGGCGGCCTCCCGCCGGCGGCGCCCGCGAAGGCGGCCGCGAACTAACGTCGACGGCCATCCGCCCGGATGGCGCAACTGGCTGACGCAGTCGGCTCAAAACCGGCCGCCCTTCGGGGCATGTGGGTTCGAATCCCACTCCGGGCACGCGCAACACGCAGGTCAGGGCGGTAGCGAGCGCAGACGCCACGTCCGTGGGTCACAGATTGGTCAGGGAAGGCGCGGGGATTTCCCTCGGGCCGTGGCGAAGTCGTCACGGCACGGGCTCCACCAATCTCGTCGACGGTCGAAGCGCGCCATTCCGCCGATCGAAGCCCACAGTCGCGACGAAACCCGGTTCGCCCGACTCGACGTGACGCAGCACGAACTCGCCACCATCCGCGATCTGTCGGTCCAGTGTCTCCAGCACATGCGGGCGAAGCAATTGCGCGAACGCCTGGCCGCGGCTCAGCCTGTCCCGCATCCCACCGAGCGCCTCGCTCTTCGAGCTCGAACCACTTCCTCAGCGGCCCTTGCGAGTCTTCGTCGCCGGTCAACTGCCGAGAGTGTCGCCGGGGTGTGGCAGGCATCGGCCGTTGTTGACGCGTGTGGGAGGATGGCGCCGAAACCAGTGTTTGTCGGTTTCGGGAGGGTCTGTGCGTCATCACGGTTCGCGGAGAGTGATCGCCGTGGGCATGGTGCTCGCTGCACTGGGCCTGACCGGATGCTTCGCTGGCACCGGCTCCCATGCGACCGGGCCGACAACTCGCAACGGTGTCATGGGCGTGGGTCTGTGGCATTCGACCGGCGGCGACGCGTGCGGCTGGTCCACGCGCAGCTTTCCGTTGGGCGGCGTTCCGAATCCTGCTGGCGCCGGTCCGGTCGGCAGCGGGCCTCGCTACGCGAGTATCTACACGGGGGACGACACGTTCGATACGAATGGCTGCGGGCTCTGGGTGCAATCCGGAGGACCGTTCGATGGGCTGTATCCCATCAGCATCTACGGCGTGGTCCTCGGAGACGGCGACTTTCTCGTCGGCAAGGAGATGCCAGCCGGGACGTATCGTGCAACGTCAGCTCCCGCATGTCACTGGCAGCGCGTCCGAAGCTTCCGAGGGCCGCTGCAAAGTGGCATCGACCCGAACATCTTCCCGGACCCGATCATCGAGAGCGGCACCGCGAGCATGGTCACGATCGCGCCCAGCGATTTCGGATTCAGCACGTATACCTGTGGAGCCTGGATCAAGATCGCCTGACGACGGGCTCGGTCGAAGACAACCCGTGACGCGCGTCGAGCGGGCACGTCTCCCTGGGCATGAATCTCACCGGCGACGAACGCGACCTCGTGGTGGCGGGGTTCTTCGAGCTCACGACCCCTGGAAGATGCCGACGAACTCGAGCGGCGCAACGCCCTCGCTCCCCGCCTGGGCGGCGACCGGGAGGCGCCTTCAGGAGGACGCGGATCGCGCCCACGACCCAGCCGAGAATCCACATCAAGGGGAACGCAACCGATTCCCGTCCCTCGTCTCCTCAAGGCTCCCAGCCACGACGCACCGGTCGCGGTTGGCGTGCTGCCGGCTGGTCACAACGTGGTCAGACGCTCATGGGGGCCGGACCGGATTGGCGTCGGGCGGCGCAGGCACCGGTGGGCGTCGTGCCGCACTCCAGCAACGGGCCGCAGACTTCGCCGGACCCGACCAGCCGCTGCAGAGGAGTTCGAATCCCACTCCGGGCACCCGTCGGTCGAGTGCCCACTCTGCGTGAGGTACATTGACCACGAAGCGCCGCCCCGCCCCGCCCGGCGCACTGGGTCGACCCTCGGGTCACGAGCATGAGTGGGTGGGAGACGTGACGTCGGCGATGCGGACAGCGGCAGAGGCGATCGCTCGGTGGAGCCGGGCGATCCTCTACGGCTCGATGGGGTTCACCGCGGTGGTGGGTGGTGCCTACGCCCTGCACTTCGGCGATCGCGTGCGCTTCTACGACGAGGGCGACTACCTCGCCATCGCCCAGCACGTCGCCGACGGGCGCGGCTTCGAGATCTACGCCGGGACCCCGAGCGCCTTCCGCGCTCCCGGGTTCCCCCTCCTGCTCGGTGTCGTCCGTGCCCTCGGGGTGCCGGTGACCGAAGCGCGCCTCGTCAACGTCGCCCTCCTCACCATCTCCGTCTGGCTGGCGTGGACGCTGGCGCGACGGATCGCCGGCCCGACCGCGGCCGCGCTCGCCGCCGCGGGCACCGCGCTGTACCCGCTCGGTCTCTACACCATGTCCACCTTCTATCCCGAGACGCTGGCGACGACCCTGCTCCTCGCCGCGGTGCTGTGCGCCGTCGTCGCCGACGACTCACCCCCGGGAGCGCGCACCAACTGGCTCCTCGGTGCGAGCGGTCTGCTGTTCGCGCTCACGTACCTCACGGTGCCGTCCTACATCGCGGCCGCAGCCATCACGTTCGTCTGGTACCTCTGGCGTCACCGACGCGCCGCGGCCGCGGCACTGGCCTGCTTCGTCGTGCTGTTCGCGCTGCCGGTCGGCGTGTGGATCGTGCGCAACGAGGTCGAGCTCCACGCCTTCGTCCCCGCCACCACCGGCTCCGGCGTCAACCTGCTGCTGGGCAACAGTGCCGGCACGGGCAGGGACACCGGCGTGTACGCCGACATCAGCGACTACACCCGCACCGCGAAGCGGCGTCACTACGACGAGGTCGAGCTCGACCACTACTACCGGTCGAAGGCGATCGACTACATGCGTGACCATCCGGCGCGCACGGTCGGGCTCTTCGCCGAGAAGACGCTGAACTACTTCAACCCGGCGAACCGGTTGGCGACCGGGAGCGAGTCGTCGAGCGGCCGGAACCTCGTGGCCGCGCTCACGTACTTCCCGCTGCTGGCCCTGCTGCTCTACCGGCTCTACCTCGCACTCCGGCGCCGCTTGCCCCTGTCGCGCGGCGAGGTGCTGCTCGTCGCCATCTACTTCTTGCTGGCCCCGGTGATGGGGCTGTTCTTCACGCGGGCACGCTTCCGCGTGCCGGCCGACGAGCTCCTCCTGGTCCTCGTGGGCGTCGGGCTGGCGAAGTACGCGCTGTGGGACCGCACCGGTCCGGGCGACGGTCAGGTCGAAGGCGCGCCCGTCTCCGCGCCGGCCGACGAGGTGACGACCTCGGGAACGACGACCTAGAGACCGAGGGCGGCGTCGACGCCGGTCTGCTCCTCGATGGCGCGCATGCGCGCGCCGACCACCGCGAGGAGCTTGGGGGCGATCTGCGGCATCGCCAGCTCGAGCATCTCGTTGAAGTCGTTGCGATCGAGCACCAGGAGCTGCATCGCCGTGGTGGCCGTGACGGTGGCGACGCGCTCGCCGCCGTCGATCAGCGCCATCTCGCCGAAGAACCCGCCGGGACCGATGGTGCCGACCTCGGCGCCGTCGACCGCGGCCGACGCGTCGCCGGTGACGATCACGAAGAACTCGTCGCCGGGTTCGCCCTGCGTCGTGAGCGCAGTGGCGACCTCGGCCTCACGCGGCTCGGCGACCGCGGCGATGCGGGCCAGCTCCTCGTCGTCGCAGGTGCTGAACAGCCAGATGCCCCGGAGCAGCTGGATGCGTTCGTCGAGGTCGCTTCCGAAACTCACGCTGACGACTCCGAACGTCTCCGGCCGCCCGTGACCGAGCGGCGACGGCGGGTGCCCACGACGAGGACGAGACCGACGACGACCGCCGCCACTCCCGCGAGCACGTAGGTGCTGGTGTTGTTGGACGACCCGGTGAACGCCAGGCCGTTGCCGACCACCGTGATGTTGGCGTTGAAGATGCAGTTCGAGCCGTGCACGGTGAGGAGGTGGGTCCCCGGCGCGGTGCCCTTCGGGATGGCGATCGATCCGGCGAAGGCGCCGCTCGGATCGGCGTTGATGGTGCCGATCGGGTGACCGTCGAACAGGATCTCGAGCGGCTCGTCGGGCTTGCAGCCCGAGCCCCGGAACACCGCTTCGCCGCCCACGGTGACCGTCGGGTCCACGACGACGATGTCGCCGCTGGGCGGGTACTGCGTGTCACCGGGCGCCACGGCGGGCGGGGTCGTGCCACCGCCACCGGTTCCGCCCGTGCCACCCGTCCCGCCGGTGCCTCCGGTACCGCCCGGGGGCGCGCTCGGCGCTCCCGCCGGCACGTCGGCGAGACCGTTGCCGATGCCGGCGGCCTGGTCGAGGACGAGGTTGCCGGTGATGAAGGCGTCGGCCTCCAGCTGGTCGCGGCTCAGCTCCTGCGGCTGACCCACTGCGCCCTCGGCCACACCGACCGTGTACCCGGGCGTGAGCCGGGCGGCGCCCCGGCGCTTGACCGTGACGTTCTTCTGCGCCTTCTCGCCCACCGGTCCGACGGCGTAGGTCTCGGTGCCGGCGGTCGGTGTCGGACGACACCAGCGTCGAGCACCACTTGCCCTTGTCGCCGGGCAGCTTCGCGTCGGCGCAGTCGCCGACGTACTGCTCACCCTGACCCTCGACGTAGGCCCCGACCGCGGCCACGGCGCCTTCGGGAGTCGTGGCCGCGTTCGTGGCCGCGTCTGCCGCTCCCGGTGGTCGAGGAGCCCGACGAACCCCCGGTCGTGCTCGACGACTGCTTGTCGGAGTTGGACGACGAGTCGCCCCCGGAGCACGCGGCGAGGATGACGGCGAGCACCACGAGGACGACGGCGACGCCGGCGAACCTGCGGAACCGACCCGAACCGCGAACAGACCCGCGCTCGGCGCGAGCGGACGAGCGCATGTCCGCCTAGGGAGCGTCCGTCACCGAGGTGACGTCCCACAGGTCGCTGTCGACCTTGATGTCGTCGACCACGGCGGTGAAGGTGCAGTCGACGGCCTGCGAGCCGTTGGTCTTCGGCACGCACTTCGCCACGAAGGCGGTGCCCTCGACGGCAGCGGTGGTGCCCCCGGCCTTCACCTCGAACGAGCCGGTCTCGGAGACCTTGGCCGCCCGGTTCCAGGTCTCACCCACGGAGAGGGTGCCCTGGGTCTGGCGACCGCCCTTGTCGTCGGTGAGCTTCGAGATGGTGAAGACGGTCGATCCGGCGAGGCGCGTGAGCGAGCCGTCGGTGTAGTCGATCTCGGCGCGGCCGTCGGCGTCGGTCTTGACCGTGTCGCCCTGCTTCAGCGCCATGCCGTCCTTGGCGTCGACGAAGGCCGACTTGCCCTTCGCCTTCACCTGGACGTTGTCGGCGGTGATCTTCAGGTTGGCCAGCGAGTCGGCGGCGCTGGCGGCACTGGCGGTGAAGGCCAGGGCACCGGCGACGAGCACGCCGACGACGAGCAGCGAGAGCGACGCGCGAGCGCCGCTCCGAGTGGTTGCGATGACCCCGCTTCACTCCGTCCCCTCCGGTCCGCCCTATGTCTCCGGGACCGTCACCGCACCGTCTGGCGTGGTCACGGACAGTGAGAGGCTAGTCGACTCCAGGGGCGCGACTCGCCAGAGCCTGAGCTCGCGACTCACGCCCTTGAGCTCGATCGGACCGAGCGGCTCGACCGGCAACGGACACGTGACGCGCGTCAGGACGGCGTCTGACAGGACTATTTCACCGCGCGGCGCGGCCGAGCACAGCCGGGCGCCGACGTTGACGGTGTCGCCGACCACGTCGTACTGACGTCGTCGACCGCCGCCGAAGTGCGCGGCCACGGCTTCGCCCGAGTTCAGGCCGATGCCGAACGACACCTCGGGCGCGCCCTGCTCGAGGAGCTCGACGTTGAGCTGGGGGGTGAGCTCCTGGATCGCGATCGCGCACTCCAGGGCGCGCTGCGGGTGGTCGTCGGTGGGGAGCGGAGCGCCCCACACCGCGAACACCTCGTCGCCGACGTACTTCATCAGGGTGCCGTCCATGGCGAGCACGATGTCGGTGACGCGGTCGTAGTAGTGGTTCAACATCGTCCGGACGACCGCCGGCTCGAGGTTCTCCGACAGCGCGGTGAAGCCGCGGAGGTCGCAGAACAGCACGGTCATGTCGAGGCGCTCTCCCTCGACCGCGCTCCCCGCCCGGTCCTCGTCGACCAGGCGTTGGGCAACCGCCTCGGGCACGTACTGCGAGAACAGTGCGGTGACCCGGCGCCGCTGGCGCGTCTCACCGAAGTAGCGGAGGCCGAGCGCGCCGATGAAGGCGAACAGCACCGCCAACGACGGGTACACGAAGTTCATGACGTGCCCGTTGTTGAACCGGGTGAAGGCGAACACCACGTACCCGAGGCCCACCAGCAGCGTGATGATGATCGACGCCCACAGCGGCAGCAGGAGCACGGCCGTCCCGATGATCGCGGTGATCGCGGCGACCCAGAGCAGCGTCTGGGAGTCGGGCACCGGTTCGAGGTAGGTGCCGGTGAGGATCGTGTTCGCCGCGTTGGCGTGGAACATCACCCCGGGCAGATCGCTCGACTTGTTCACCGGTGCGGTCTTCACGTCGCCGAGGGTCGTGGCGGTGGCGCCGACGAAGACGATCTTCCCGTCGACCTTCTTCTTGTCGAAGGTGCCGTCGATCACGTCGGCGGCGGAGATGACCTTCGACGTGCCCGACAGGTCGGGCGAGAAGTTCAGCAGCATCGACTTGGCGTCGTCGGTCGGGACGAACCGGTCGCCGATCTGCACACCGTCGGGTCGGACGATCACCTGGCTCGGGTCGAGCCCTCGCGCCATGGCCACCGCCGCGATCGACAGCGCGGGCATGAACGGGCCGTTGTCCGGCTCCGACACCACGAGCGGCACGCTGCGGCTGATGCCGTCGCTCGGATCCTTGTTGAGGTGCACCTGGCCGTCGGCGTAGCCGGTCGCCTGCCGGATCGTGGGCGCGATCGCACTGATGGCGGAAGAGGTGTAGACGCCGTCGGCCGCCGGACCGATCGTCGGCTCGCGGGCGAGGATCACGTTGCCGGCGCGGTCGATGGAGTCGCGGATGGCGGCGTCGCCCGTGCGCTCGTCCTCGTCCTTCTCCGACCGGTAGATGACGTCGAAGGCGATGACCTTCGCGCCGGCGGCCTTGAGCTGGTCGATGAGCTGCGCGACCTTGGCCCTCGGCAGTGGGTAGCCGAGGCCCTGCGTGTTGATCGTCTTGGTGTCGAAGCCGACCACGGCGACGTTTCCGTCATCGGGTGCAGACGGGAACAATGCGTCGGTGGCGCGCCGCTGGAAGCCACCGAACACCTCTCCACTCAGGCCGATCGCGGCCAGGGCGGTGACGGAGACGGTCAGCGCGACGATCGACACGATCCGTCGGATGACCACTGAACGCTTCAGGGTGTCCGCCTCCGGTCCCGGGCGGCCGCAGGGGGATCACGGCGCGAATGTCCCCGCAAGCATCGCGCGCGGGCGATAATGCAGCGGATGCACCCCGCCCTCGCCGTCGAGTTCACGACCGCCCTGCTCGTGATCGTGGCCGTGCTCTCGGTCGTCCTGCTCCTCCTCATCGTGGTCGCCCCGTGGCGCCAGGTGCGCAACGAGCCCCCGATGGACAAGGCGGTCGAGGCCAAGTTGCTGCTGCACCGCAACCCCGACGAGCCCACCGGTGAGGTGCCCCGCGTCGAGCGCGGTGCCGCCCGACGACAGCGACGACGACCCGGGCACCGGTGACCTCAGCGACCTCGCCGACCTCAACGACCCGCCGGAGCCCGGCACCGCCTGACGCCCGGGTCCTCGGCGGCGTCGCGTCCCGGCGTCAGCCGATCGCGAAGAACATGCGCGCCTCGCAGGTGGTGTCGCCGTCGACGGTCGAGCGCGCCTGCGCCCAGCCACCACGCGCGCTGAGGCGTTCCACGTCGACCGCGAGGAGCAGCTCGTCGCCGGGGCGCACGACGCGTCGGAAGCGCACCTTCTCCACGCCACCGAAGAGGGCGAGCTTGCCGAGGTAGCGGTCGTCGCCGAGGAGCGTGATCGCGCCCGCCTGCGCGAGCGCCTCGAGCTGGATCACGCCGGGCACGATCGGGTTGCCCGGGAAGTGACCCTGCGAGGAAGTACTCGTCGCCGGTCACCAACCAGCGCGCCTCGATGTGCTCGGCGACCGTGATCGCGTCGACCGCGTCGACGAAGCGGAACGGCGGTCGATGCGGGAGCAAGGCGACCAACGCGTCGGAGTCGGGAAGTGGCATGTGGACCCTGTCGCTCTGGGCCGGACAGGTTGCCGCCAGCCACTCTTCACGGAGACGATTGCTCATTACCGGCGAGTAACCGACGTTACCCGCGAGTAATGGTCGACACTCGGTGCGCACGCACGCGCGCGTCGCTCCGGATGTAACCACGGAACCTCGCGCGCGGTCGGATCTCTTTCACAGCGCAAACCGACTGCACGAAGCGGAGTGGGGCAACACGGTGGGCATCGCAGTGGTCTTCCCCGGCCAGGGAACCCAACAGCCGGGCATGGCGCTGCCGTGGCGCGACCACCCGGCGTGGTCGGTCGTCGAGCGGGCCGAAGCCGCGCTCGGTGAACCGCTCGCGCACCTCGTCATCGACGCGCCGGCCGAAGCGCTCGCCCGCACGCGCGAAGCGCAGCTCGCGGTGCTGCTCACGTCGCTCGTCGTGTGGGACGCGCTCGACGTCCCCGACCGACCAGGTCGTCGCGTTCGCCGGCCACTCGCTCGGGCAGGTCACCGCGCTCATCGCGTCGGGCGTCCTCGACCCTCGACGACGGCGTGCGCTTCGCAGCCCGCCGCGCCGAGCTCACCCAGGCCGCGGCCGACGCGCACCCGGGCAAGATGGCCGCGCTCCTCGGCGCCACGCCCGAACAGGCCGACGACGCGTGCACCGCCGCACCCGACGGGTGCTGGGTCGCCAACGACAACGCGCCCGGACAGGTCGTGATCGCCGGCACGCCCGACGGGCTCGCCGCCGGCTCGGAACGGGCCAAGGAGATCGGCGTCACGCGCGTGACCGCCGCTCAACGTCGGCGGCGCGTTCCACACCCCGCTCATGGCCGACGCCACCGCCGGGCTCGTCGTCGAGGCCGGCGCGGCTCGAGCTCGCCACGCCGACCGCGCCGGTCGTCTCGAACCACGACGCGCAGCCCTACGCCGACGCCGACGGCTGGCGCGACCGCCTCCCGAGCCACGTCTCGGTCCCGGTGCGCTGGCGCTCGACCATGGACACCCTCGCCGGGCTGGGCGCCGACACGTTCTTCGAGGTCGGCCACGGCTCGATGATCGCCGGCCTCGCCAAGCGGGGCGTCCCCGACGTGACCGTTCGCAACATCGCCACCCCCGAAGACCTCGACCCTGGAGGTCGCATAACCCATGGAAGCCCTCTTGAACCACGGTGAAGGGCTCCTCGTGCCCGAGCGCATGATCGTCGCCCCGTCGGTCGGCGTGTTCCGGCCGCTCGACGACGTCGACGCGGGTGACCACGTCGACGAGGGTCAGACGGTCGGCCTCCTCGACGGTCCCGGCACGTCCACCCCGGTGTGCAGCCCGTTCCGCGGCCAGCTCATGGGCATGCTCGTCCTCCGCGGCGAACGCCTGCGCGAGGGCCAGCCCGTCGCTTGGCTGCGAGTCACCTGACGATGCGGGCGGCGATCGCCGGGTGGGGCACCGCCCTGCCGGAGCAACGTGCTGACCAACGCCGACCTCGAGCGGCAGGTCGACACCAGCGACGAGTGGATCGTCGAGCGCACCGGCATCCGCGAGCGGCGCATCGCGGTCGACGGCGAGACGACGGCGAGCCTCGCCACCGAGGCCGGCGCCGCCGCGATCAAGCACGCCGGGCTCACCCCCGACGACATCGACCTCCTGATCGTCGCCACCGCGACGCCCGAGCAGCCCATCCCCCACACCGGCGCGTTCGTCGGCGACGGCGCTCGGGCATGCAGTGCGGATCGTTCGACCTCAACGCCGGCTGCGCGGGCTTCGTCTACGAGCTGGTGGTCGGCGCGTCGATGCTGACCAGCGGCAACCTCGACCACGTGCTCGTCGTCGGCGCCGAGACGCTGTCGCGCGTCATCGATCCCGACGACCGCGGCACGGCATCCTCTTCGGCGACGGCGCCGCGGCCATGGTGCTCAGCACGTCACCCGACGACGGCCCCGGCCTGCTCGCCTGGGACCTCGGCTGCGACGGCTCCGCCGCCGGCGCTGCTCGAGATCCCGGCCGGCGGGAGCCGCAAGCCGGCCTCGGCGGAGACGGTCGCCAACGGCGACCACTACCTGAAGATGGAGGGCCAGGAGGTGTTCCGCCGGGCCGTCCGCATCGTGGTCGAGTCCGCGACCGCCACGCTGGAGCGCAGCGGCGTGAGCGTCGACGACGTCGCCTGGTTCGTGCCCCACCAGGCCAACGTCCGCATCATCGAAGCCGCCGCCAACCGGCTCGGCATCCCGATCGGAGCGCACGCTCGTGAACATCGACCGCTACGGCAACACCGTCGTCGGCGTCGATCCCGCTCGTCCTCGCCGAGGCCGCCGACGACGGTCGCCTGCAGCGACGGCGACTCGTGCTGCTGTCGCGGCTTCGGCGCCGGCCTGACCTGGGGCAGCGCGCTGCTGCGCTGGGGGCGCTCGTGAGCGCACCGGAATCTCCGGGTCGCGTCGCGTTCGTCACCGGCGCGTCGCGCGGCATCGGCCGCGCCGTCGCCGTCGCGCTCGGCGACGCCGGCTGCCGGGTGGCGTTCTGCTACTCGTCCGACGTCGAGGGCGCCAAGGAGACGCAGGCCACGGTCGAGGCCACCGGCGCCGAGGCGCTCGCGGTGCAGGCCGACGTCGCCGACCCCGAGTCGGTCGACCACGCCTTCACGCGAGATCGAGGAGACGCTTCGGACCGGTCGAGCTGCTCGTGAACAACGCCGGCATCACCCGCGACGGGCTGCTCGATGCGCATGACCGACGAGCACTGGGGCGACGTGATCCAGACCAACCTCACCGGCGCCTTCCACACCATCCGCCGGGCGACGCCCAAGATGATGAAGGCCCGCTTCGGCCGCATCGTCAACGTGTCGTCGGTCGAGCGGCCAGACCGGCCAGGCCGGCCAGGCCAACTACGCGGCGGCCAAGGCCGGGCCTCGTCGGGCCTCACGCCGGGCCGTCGCCCGGGAGCTCGCCAGCCGCGGCATCACCTGCAACGTCGTGGCCCCCGGGCCTATCGTGACGGCCATGACCGACGGGCTGCCGGACGACTGGCGCCAGTGGGCCGAGGACACGGTGCCGCTCGGGCGCTTCGGCACCCCCGAGGAGGTGGCCGCGGTGGTCGCGTTCCTGTGCTCCGACGCCGCCGGCTACGTGACCGGCGCCATCGTCCCGTCGACGGCGGACTCGGCATGGGGCACTGAACGGCGCGAATCTCTCGGCTCGGCCCGATCCCCCGGCGCCGGAGCCACCGAACCCTTTCCATCCACAGGAGGAAGCAATGGAACGCGCCGAAGTTCTCGCCGCACTGCGAGAGGTCGCGGTCGAGGTGCTGAGCGTCGAGCCCGACACGGTCATCGAAGACGCCCGGTTCAAGGAAGACCTCGACGCCGACAGCCTCGACCTCGTCGAGCTCGTCATGGGCCTCGAGGAGCGCTTCGACATCTAGGTGCCCGAAGAAGACCTCGAGAGGCGTCACGACCGTCGGCCAGGCCGTCGACCTCGTGCTCGCCAAGTTGGCGGCGAAGGCCTAGATCATGGCTGACCTCGTCGACGCGCACGGACGACCGCGGGTCGTCGTCACCGGCATGGGCGTGAAGACGCCGGCCGGTGTCGACGTCGACACGTTCTGGGACGCGGTCCTGGCCGGGCAGTCGGCACGCGCCAGCGCATCGAGCGCTTCGACCCGTCCGAGCTCCCGGTGCGGTTCGCGGTGCGAGGTCCTCGACTTCGACCCGACGCGCGTACTTCGGCGCCGAAGGAGGCGCGGCGGGTCGACCGCGTCACCCAGCTCGGGTTCGCGGCGGCGGCCGACGCGCTCGGCCGACGCCGGCGAGCTCGGCGCCGACCCGGCCGCGCTGCGCGGTGATCGCCGGCACCGGCGTCGGCGGCCTCGACACGCTGGAGGAGCAGGTCGACGTCTACCTCGAGAAGGGCGCGAGCCGGGTCAGCCCGTTCCTCGTCCCGATGATGATGGCGAACGCGACCGCCGGGATGATCTCGATCCGCTTCGGCTGGACCGGCCCGAACCTCTGCATCTCCACCGCGTGCGCGGCGGGCGCGAACGCGATCGGCGAGGCGTCGCGCATGATCCGCGACGGCAGCGCCGACGTCGTGGTCGCCGGCGGCACCGAGGCGCCCATCACTCCCGCTCACGATCTCGGCGTTCGCCCGCATGGGCGCGCTGAGCACGCGCAACGACGATCCCGACGCACGCGTCGCGTCCGTTCGACGCCGACCGCGACGGCTTCGTGATGGGCGAGGGCGCGGCGTTCGCTCGTGCTCGAGACGCTGGGACCGCGCCGTCGCCCGCGGCGCGCGCATCTACGGCGAGGTCGCTCGGCTACGGCCGCAACGCCGACGCGTACCACATCACCGCGCCGTCGCCCGGCGGCGCGGGCGCGGCCGCGTGCATGCAGCTCGCGCTCGACGACGCCGGGCTCGTCAGCCGTCCGGCATCGGCCACGTGAACGCGCACGGCACGTCGACGCCGCTCAACGACGCCGCCGAGGCCGAGGCGATCCGCAAGGTGTTCGGCGACGCGCCGCCGCCGGTCACGTCGACCAAGGGCGTCACCGGTCACCTGATCGGCGGCGCCGGCGCGGCCGAGGCCGTCGATCAGCCTGCTGTCGCTCCGCGACGGCGTCGATGCCGCCGACCGCGAACCTCGAGCAGATCGGCGACGACATCGGCCTCGACGTCGTGGCGGGCGCGCCCCGACCCGTCGAGCGCAGCCGGTGCTGTCGAACTCGTTCGGGTTCGGCGGCCACAACGCGACCCTGATCCTGGGCCTGGTCGACCTCGACCACCGGGTGACCGCGGCGACGCCCGTCTTCGGGCACCGCAGCACCGCGGCGACCGCCGAGGTGCGCGAGATCGACGGGCGTCCGGTCAGCTGGTTCCGCCTCGACGGCGGCAAGCACCACGGCGCGATCGGCACCGCCGGAGGGCGACACGATCGCGCGGGCCGTCCACCTGGCGGTCGAGCTCGGGATGCCCGATCGTCGGGCGCATCGACAGCTCGGGCGCCGACGTCGCGCGAAGGCGCTGGCCGCGCTCGCACGCGTGGGGCCGCATCGCCAAGGCGCTCGCCGACGCGTCGGGCGTCGTGCCCGATGGTGCTCGCTGCTCGTCGGGCCCGCGGTCTCGGGCCCCGCGCTGCTGCTCGGCCTCGCCGACCACGTGGTCATGACCGCCGACGCGTTCGCGTACGTGACCGGGCCCGACGGTCGTGCAGGCGTTCACCGGCGTGCCGATCACCTCGCGACCGCCTCGGCGGCGCCGCGGTGCACGAGCGCGAGAGCGGCGTGGCGTCGCTGGTCGTCGCCGACGAGGACGACGCCGCTGACGCGCTCGAGGCGCTCCTCTCGTACCTGCCGTCGAACCACCTCGACGACCCCGCCGTTCGAGGACACCGGCGATCCCGTCGACCGTGACGTGCGCACGCGCCGCCGACCGCGGTGCCCGCGCGGCGCGACGGCGTCGTACGACGTGCGCACGGTGATCGAGGACGTGCTCGACGACGCACACGTTCCTCGAGCTGCGGCCGAACTACGCGCCGAACCTGGTCACCGGCCTCGGCCGGCTCGGCGGCCGGCCGGTCGGCATCGTCGCCAACCAGCCGATGCACCGCGCCGGCACGCTCGACATCGAGGCGTCGCGCAAGGCGGCCCGCTTCGTCGCAGTGGTGCGACGCGTTCAACCTCCCGATCCTCACGTTCGTCGACACGCCCGGCTTCGAGCCGGGCCGCGACCTCGAGTGGCGGGGCATGATCCGCCACGGCGCCGAGCTCGTGCACGCGTACGCGGCGGCCACCGTGCCGCGCCTCTGCGTCGTGCTGCGCAAGGCGTACGGCGGCGCGTACATCGTGATGGACTCGCAAGAACCTCGGCAACGACTGGTGCATGGCGTGGCCGACCGCCGAGATCGCGGTGATGGGCGCGCCCGGCGCGGTGCAGATCCTGCACCGACGTCCGCTGGCCGCGATCGCCGACGAGGCCGAACGCGCTCGACCGAGCAGCTCGCGCTCGAAGCCGAGTACGCGGAGCGCGTTCGCCAACCCGTACATCGCCGCCGAGCGCGGCTACGTCGACGCGGTGATCGCAGCCGGCCGACACCCGCCGCGTGCTCGCCGACGCGCTCGACGTGCTCGCGCACCAAGCGCGACACGCAGCCGGCCGCGGCGCCACTCCAACACGCCGCTCTGAGTCCGCTCGCTCCGACCCGGACCGACGAGGGACACCGATGCTGCTGCAGGGCAAGCGCATCCTCGTCACCGGCGTGCTCAACGACGCGTCGATCGCGTTCTCCACCGCGCGGCTCGCGCAGGAGCAGGGCGCCGAGGTGGTGCTCACCTCGTTCGGGCGGGCGATGAGCCTCACCGAGCGCACGGCCCGGCGGCTGCCGACGCCCGACGTGCAGATCGTCGAGCTCGACGTGACCAACGAGGACGACCTCGCCGCGCTCGCCGGCAACGTCGGCGGCACGCTCGACGGCGTCGCTGCACGCGCTCGCGTTCGCACCCGAGTCGTGCCTCGGCGGCGGGTTCCTCGACGCGCCGTGGGAGGACGTCGCCGTCGCGCTGCAGGTGTCGGCGTACTCGCTCAAGGCGCTCGCCGTGGCGTGCCTGCCGCTGATGGGACCGGGGCGGCTCGATCGTCGGCCTCGACTTCGACAACGACGACGTCGCGTGGCCGGTCTACGACTGGATGGGCGTGGCGAAGGCCGCGTTCGAGTCGACCGCGCGCTACCTCGCCCGCGACCTCGGGCCCGAGGGCATCCGCGTGCAACCTCGTCGCGCGCGGGCCCGTATCCGCACGCATCGCGGCGAAGAGCATCCCCGGCTTCGAGAAGTTCGAGACAGGTGTGGGCCGAGCGGGCGCCGCTCGGCTGGGACGTCAAGGACGCCGAGCCCGTCGCCAAGGCCGTGCGTGGCGCTGCTCTCCGACTGGTTCCCCGCCACCACCGGCGAGATGGTCCACGTCGACGGCGGCTTCCACGCCATCGGCGCTTGACCCCGGCGCCTGACCCCGGCGCCTGACTCAGTCGCAGCGGCAGTCGACGGTCTCGTCGAGGACCTGCCAGCGGAACTGGACCGTGGGTGAGGACGCGCCGCACCCGGTGCACGTGAGGCGCCAGCCGGAGTCGACCTGTTCGATCTCCAGCGGCGCCTGCCCGGTCGACAGTCGCTTCGGCTGCACCTTCGGCTTGGCGATCTCGGGCAGGTTGGACAGCGCGAGCTCGAGGTAGGGCCCCTCGGTCGCGGCATCGGTCGTCCCGTCGACCATCGGGTCGTCGTCGACGGCGCTGCGGGTGTCGCTCGTGTCCGGGACGACCGGCGGCGCGGGTGGCGGGAGCCGGTCCTCGAGCCGCAGGAGCGCGTCGACGCCACGGGCATCGGCGCGTTCACGGTGGCCGAAGGCGAGGAACGCGTAGGCGACCTCGACCCCCACCGCGGCGGCGAGCACGTCGTCGATCCGCTCGCGGCCCTCGACCGGTGCTGCCTCCAGCGCGTCGGCGACGGCGCGCTCGTAGTGCTCGAGGTGCTCGGGCTCGGGCACGACCTCCGGCCCCGGCGCGGCGAGGAACGTGTCGAGGGCGGCGAAGCGACCGCCGTCGAACACGCCGGTGGCGTCGGAGATGCGCTCGATCTCGTCGAGGAAGCCGTCGCGCTCGACCCGCTGCGTCGGGTCCTCCAGCGTGTCCTTGGCGTACATGATCACGAAGCGGGCCGCGACGCCGGGCTGCTTGCGGCGCAGGATGCGACCCATGCGCTGGATCATCTGGCGTCGCGTGCGGCTCGCGCTCATCACGATGCCGAGGTTGGCGTCGGGCACGTCGACGCCCTCGTCGAGCACACGCGGTGCGGCGACGGCGTCGAGTCGGCGCACGCGCAGGTCGTCGAGGATCTCGCGGCGTTGACGGCGCGCGGTGGCGCCGGTGATGAGGTCGATCGACACCAGTGGGTCGAGTCGGTTGATGGCGTGGTTGGCGGCCCGCACCGTCTCCGTGAACACCAGCGCGCCGTGGGCGTCGCGGATGGCGTTCGCCAGGCTGCCGAGCAGCTCGTACTTCCCGCTCGACTGGGCGACGATCTCCCGGCGCTTGGAGAACGCGTCGAGGTACTGGCGGGCGGCGCGACCGTTCGGCGCCGGCGTCGCGCTCCGCGAGGTGGGCGACCGCGGCGAGGAAGTCGCCGAACGGCTCCACCGGCACGCCGGGCAAGGAACGGAGCAGGTTGCGGGCGTCGACGAGCTGGTGCTCGGTGGCGACGTACTCGGCCCGCTCGTCGATCGAGAGGTCGACGCCGACGAACGCCACGCGCGGCGCCGCGCACACGCCGTCGGCGATGGCCTGGTCGAAGCCGTAGCGGTGGCAGATGCCGCCGAAGTACGGGATCAGGAGCTCGGTGACGGCGTCGTCGGTGCGCTCCAGCGTGGCGGTGAGACCGAGCCGCTCCTCGTACTGCGGGAGCATGGCCCGCCGCAGGGTCGCACCGCCGAGCCCGTGGCACTCGTCGGCCACGAGCAGGCCACCGACGCCTGCCGGGGGCACGGGCTTGTGCGCCGCCGCCGAGTGACGGGTGGCCACGAGCACGTCGCAGTCGGCCGGTCGGTCGGTGCCGCTGTCGCCCAGACGCCCGATGCGCGCGCCGGGCAGGGCGTCGGCGAGGCGGCCGCACCACTGCTCCATGAGGACGCGTGACGGCACCACCACGAGCACGAAGCGCTCGCGACGGAGCGCGTCGGCGATGGCCGCGATCGCCACGTCGGTCTTGCCCGACCCGGTGACCGCCTCGATCACCCCGCGACGGCCGCAGCGCAACCAGCTGATGAGCGCGTCGAACTGCCAGCGATAGAGCTCGCGGTCTTCGACGCCGACATCGGTGAGCACGAGTCGGCGCCTCCAGGGTCCGAACAACGGGGCTACAGGATACCGGCCCCCGACCGCTGCGCTACCCGAGCTCTTCGAGCACCTTCGTCACCTTCGGGACGGTGTCCTTGGGGCTGACCTTGTAGAACACGCCCGCGAGCTTCCCTGCGGCGTCGACCACGAACGCGGAGCGGACGATGCCCATGTACTTGCGCCCGTAGTTGACCTTCTCGCCCCACACGCCGTACTTCTCGGCGACGGTGTGCTCGGTGTCGGCGAGCAGCTCGAAGCCGAGGCCGTACTTGTCGTCGAACTTCGCCTGCTTCTCGGGCGTGTCGGGTGAGATGCCGAGCACGACGGCCTTCAGCTTCTTCAGGTCGGGTTCGGCGTCGCGCAGCGCGCACGACTGCGTGGTGCAGCCGGGCGTGTCGGCCTTCGGGTAGAAGTACACGACCACCTTCTTGCCCTTGAAGTCGCTGAGCTTCACCTTCTTGCCGTGCTGGTCGGTGAGCGTGAACGCAGGGGCGCGGTTGCCGGTGGCGAGCTGGGCCATCAGGACTCTCCTCGAGACGGGGACGCCGTAGCATGCCGCACGTGCGGCGCTCGATGCTGATCTGGGTCGCCGCCGACTCCCGACCGCGTGCAGCGACGCGCTCGTCGACGAGCTCGGGCTCAGCGCCGACGACGGCACCTTCGACGGGTCCCGTCGCCGGGCATGCCCGACACCGAGCGCGCGCCTCACCGCGACGATCGTCGGCATCGACCGCGGACACGACCCAGGTGCAGCTCGTCGACCACCAGCGACGTGCACGTGCCGTTCTTCACCTGGTTCCTGCGCGTCCAGGCGTGGCTCGGCGCGCGGCGCGCGCTCCCCCACGCCGCCGCGCGACTGACCGCCGCCGCCACCGAGGCCGAGGCACCGGCGCCGCTGAAGCCGCTCCCGGTGGTGCCGCCGGTGCCGTTCACGCCCGAGCAGGCGGGGCGACTCGCGGCGCTCGCCGCGGTCGCGCTGGTCGCGAACTTCTCGGGCGCGCTGCTCTCCCAGAACGGCGACGCGGTGACCAGCGCCTTCGACCGGTCCGACCAGGCCCTCGGCGTCGCCCTCGCGGTCGCCCGCGCCGGGGTGCTGGTGGCGCTGGTCGCCATCGCGCTGGCCGACCGGTGGGGACGCCGACGCCTCATCCTCGCTGGGGCTGGTGGGCGCCTGCGCGGCCAACCTGCTCACCGCGTTCGCGCCCACGTTCGAGGTGTTCACCGGCGCGCAGCTGCTCAACCGCGCGCTCGTGAACACGGTGCTGATCGTCGCCGGCATCGCCGCGGTGGAGGACGCACCCGAAGGGGCGCGCGCGTTCGCCACCGGCATGTACGCGCTCGCGCTCGGCGCCGGCTTCGGGCTCTCGGTGGTGCTGCTGCCGCTCGCCGACCTCGGTGACTACGGCTGGCGCATCTCGTTCGCGGTCAGCGCCGCGTCTCGTGCGTGCTCGTCCCGGTCATCGCCCGCCACCTCAAGGAGACCCAGCGCTACGTGCGGGTGGCGGCTCGCACCGAGCGCGCCGCGACGCAGAGCGCAGCGGCGACGCGTGCGCGAGCTGCTCGACACCACGTACGGGATGCGGTTCCTGCTGCTCGGGCTCGCCGCGTTCCTCACCAACGTGTTCAGCGCGCCGTCGTCACAGCTCACCAACCGCTACCTCACCCACGCCCACGACTTCACCAACTCCGACGTCGCGCTGTTCCGCACCGTGACCGCCGGGCTGCCCGGGATCATCGGCGTGCTGCTCGCCAGCCGGCTCGCCGAGAGCCGCGGCCGCCGTCCGGTCACCATCATCGGCCTGCTGGTCGCCACCGTGTTCCAGGCCGCGTTCTTCGTGGCCGGGAACGACGCGCTGCTCTGGATCGCGCCGGTCATCGCCATCGTCGCCGCCGCGTGCGCGGGCCTGGCGCTCGGCACCCTCGACGCCGAGCTGTTCCCCACCGAGGTGCGCGGGCACGTCGAGCGGCCTGCTGCTGGTCGTCGGGCGTGGCGGGGTCGGCCGTCGGCCTGGTGCTGGCGACCCAGCTCAAGGACTTCGCCGGTGGCCTCGGTCCCGCGATCGCGCTCTGCGGGATCGCGTCGTTGGTGGCGGCGATCTTCGTGGTGCCCCGGTTGCCCGAGACCGCCGATCGCCGTCTCGACGACGTCAGTCCGTCGGAGGTGTGAGCACAACCCCGAGCAGTTCTGCCCGACGTAGGTGGAGAACGTCGTGATGGCCTTGGTGAAGCTCGTGTCGCTCAGCTTCGCCACCTCTTCCCCATCGCCCGACGCGATCGTGCCGTAGATCGAGGAGAGCTTGTTGGCCGCGGACTTGACCGATCCCGGCGCGTCCTTGGCTGCCTTCTTGAGCTGGGACGCGATCGCAGCGAACGCCTTCGTGGGCGCGCTGGTGCCGCCGGTGTTCGCGGCGTTGAACTTCGCGGTGAGCCCCTTGACGTCGGCGCAGAACTTCGCGCTGCTGGCCGCCGGTGCCGAGGCGGACGCCGGTACGGTCATCACGGCCAGCGCCGAGACGGCGAGCACAGCGGCGAAGAGCATCCGTAGACGAGACATGCGTTGCAGAGCCTTTCGGTCGACCCGTTCCTGCCCGGGTGTGGTGGTGCGGAGCCGCAGTGGCGGTGCCGCAACGGACCGCCGTCTCGACGACGTCGGTCCGTGAGCTGGTGGAGCTGCCTACAGGCCGCCCGTGCACTGCGCGGCTTCGTACTTGAAGAAGGTGGTGATCGCCGCGCCGTAGTTCTTGAACGGCTCGACGTGTAGACCTTGCCAGGTCGGCCGGGTTCGAGCTGCCCGCGATGACACCGAGCAGCTTCGTGATGTTGCCGATCGCGCGTCTTCACCTTCGGCGGCGCGTCCTTGGCGGTGGCCTTGAACTGGGTCAGCGACCTTCTTGGCCTGGCCGCTGTCGAGGCCCGAGGCGTTGCTCGTGCTGCTGCTGCTGCCGATCTTCTCGGCTGCGGCGCAGAACTTGGAGTTCGCGGCAGGCACGGATGCCGATGCCGGCACCGCCATCACTGCCAACGCTGACACGGCGAGCACCGCCGCAAGGGCGATTCGGAGACGAGACATCGGGTCCAGAGCCTTTCGGGTCGACCGCCGGCGGGGCCGGGTTCCTGCCGGGGTGATGCTACAGAGCCGTCGGGACGGTTCCGTGGCACACCGCCGCACCGGTCGCATCGACCAGCGAGATGGTGCTCCCGGCAGGGATCGGTCGGACGCTCCGCCCGGTCCACGAGCCGTGGTTGTCCTTGACGGTCATCGTCCCCAGGTTCTCGGCACGTCCTGCCGGGCGACTTGACCTGCACCGTGTAGCCGCCCGAGGTCATGCCGTAGCTCACGCTGACGGCGACGCCGTGGCTGCCGCTCACGTAGGCCCACCCGGCCGGCAACGGGGCCGCGGTCAGCTCCATGGGCACCGCCACCGGCTTGGCCTGCAGCGTGGTCACGGGCGCGGCGAAGTCTGTCGACGTGCTGTCGCTCGTTCTCGATCACCCGGACGACGGTGATGCTGACGATGATGGCCGCGGCGGCGGCCACGGCCATGCACCACGATCCAGCGCCGGCGCGACTGCGCCGCTCGGCGTGCACCGAGGCGATGGAGCACCCGCGCCTCGAACCCGGCGGGCGGCTCGGCCTCGGGAGCGAGCTGGGGGATGACGTCGGCGGCCTCGGTGAGCTCGGCGACGTAGCGCCTGGCACCGCGCACACCCGTTGACGTGCAGCAGCACCTCGGCGCGCTCGGCGCCGCTCAGGATCCCGAGCGCGAGCTCGGGGGCCAGCTCGCGGACTTCTGCGCATGACAGCGCGCTCACGTTCATCCGTTCCTCGCTCTCGGTGACGAGCGCCGCTCGGAGTCGGAGCAGCGCGGTGCGGATGCGGGTCTTGGCCGTGCCCAGCGGGATGTCCTCCATCTCGCCGACCTCGCGTGCGGTGTAGCCGAGCAGGCCGGCGAGCACGACGGCCCGTGACTGCTCCTCCGGCAGTTGCGCCGAACGCGGCGCGCAGTCGGTCACGGTCGTCGGACAGCTCGGCGTGCTCGCCGGGACCCCGCTCACGCGAGGCCGTGTCGTACCCGAGCAGCGCCGACGGGATCGATGGCGAGGGGCTCGCGCACCCGCACCGCGTCGATGGCCAGGTTGCGGGTGATCGTGAGCAGCCAGCCCACGACGCTGCCCCGCCGGGGGTCGAAGGCCCCGGCGTGCTTCCACGCCCGCACGAAGGCCTCCTGGGCGATGTCCTCCGCGGCGCGGTCGTCGAGCACGATCGTGCGGGCGAGCCCGTACACACGCCGCTCGAAGCGCTGGACGAACGCCGAGGCCGCGTCGCGGTCTCCCGCCGCGAGTCCGGCCACCAGGGTCTCGTCCGACACTGTCCACACGTGGTACTACGGCACCGGCGGCGACAGGGATTGCCTCCCGATCCGGTCCGGGCCGATCACGGTAGCGGGGCAATCCCGCCGGGCCCGTCGATCCGTAGGACACCTCGACTCGCCGACGGCGGGCCGCGAGGGCAGCACCGACAAGGAGTGTGCACGTGCGGAAGTGGTGGATCCTGGTGACCGGAGCCGTCGTGGTGGCGTCGTTCGTGGGCATCGCACCGGCCGGGGCCAAGGCCTCGAAGCCGGTCACCCTCGACGGCAAGGTCAACGTGAAGGGCACGAAGGACATCAGCACGAAGAAGACCGCCAGCATCGAGCTCGAGGCCGACGACTACTACTTCGAGCCGACGTTCGTGAAGGTGCAGCCGGGCGAGAAGGTGAGCATCGACGCTGAAGAACGAGGGCAACGCCAGCCACACGTTCACGTCGGACAGCCTGGGCATCGACAAGACGGTGGCGCCCGGGAAGTCGGCCAAGGTCGACGGTGACCATCCCGAGCGACGGCACCGCGTTCGAGTTCCACTGCAACTTCCACCAGGCCATGGGGATGCAGGGCGCGTTCTTCACCAAGGCCGGTGGCACCGCGACGTAGCCGGCACAGCCGTCGCGCGTCGACGAGTCGCCGACGTCTACGGACGTCGGAAGCCGTGCCCGAAGAAGCCCCCCTTCGGGCGCGCGTGGGCGTGGTAGTGGTCGGGGATGTTGCGCATGTTGTCGTCGACGTAGTGCTCGACGGTGAGCGTCTCCCCGGCCACTCTGCCCAGCTCGGCGTGCATGTGCGCGAGGTGCTCGGCCGGCGGCTCGGTGCCGTGGAAGCGCCAGACCACCATCGGCACGTAGCAGATCTCGCACTCGGCGATCCAGCACACGTCGTCCTCGTGGAACCACGGCGTGATGCGCGCCGCTTCGCAGAGGTCGCAGTCGTCGACCTTCTGGAGCTCGGGACTCGTGGCTCGACGGCGTCAGGCACCGACGGCCACCTCGCTGCGTCGCGTCGACCAGCCGCCGCACCTCGTCGCGTTCGCCGGCGATCACCACGTACTCCTGGTTGCGCACGTGCGACACCGTACCCACGCGCTCGCCGCTCGGGTTGTGGATCCCGATCTGCGCGCCCACGTAGCGGCGGGAGTCGAACGCCAGCATCTCGACGTGGCCGTGCACCGCGCACATGTCGCGCAGCTCGTCGGCGTCGACCCACGACTCGTCGTTGTACGACACCACCACGACGCGGGCCTGCACCGCGGCGATGACGCGGCGGAGCGCGTCGGGCATCAGCCGACGCCGGTTGAACACGCTCTTGGTGGCGTCGTCGCGCGCGTCGACGCGCTTGCACGCCACGCCGTAGTGCTCGGGCGCGTCCCACGCGACCAGCGTCTCCCACACGTGGTAGTTGGTGAAGTAGCGGTGCTGGTTGTACGGCGGGTCGAGGTACGCGAGGTCGCACTCGGCCAACGTCGGCGCCACGTCGAGCGCGTCGCCGCGGCACGCGCGACGCCGGTGCCCGGCGAGCAGCTCGGGGACGCGCAACGTGAGCGGCAGGAACGAACGCGGTCGCCCACTGCTTCACGTACGCCATCTGCACGCCGGTGGTGGAGTCGACGCGGTCGGCCGCCTCGATCAGGCTCGTGAGCAGGATCGGGTGGTACGGCGTGCCCGCGTGCTCGCGCTCGATCGCGTCGCGGATGGCGTCGACGCGCGCGCCGTTGAACGGCTGGAAGAACCGCGACTGCTCGCAGAACGTCTCGGTGAAGTAGCCCGGTGCGCCCGGGCGCGCGTTCAGGTCGTCGACGATGGCGCGCGAGCTCCGCCAGGTCGACCGTGCGCGCGTCGGTCTCGACGTAGGTGCGCGCGAACACCTCCGAGTAGCGCGCGGTGTCGACCGCGGTGACGTGCGCGCCGGTGCGCTTGAACGCCTGCGCGACGCGGGTGGTGCCGGTGAAGAGGTCGAGGGCGGTGCGGGCCTCGGCCGCCTCGCACAGTCGCGTCAGCACCGGCACCAGCCGGCGCTTCGATCCGAGGTACTTGATCACGACCCGTCGAGGGCGGCGCGCAGCTCGCTCACGAACTCGTGCGCGGCCTCCGGGCCGCCGCCCTGCAGCAGGCGCGGCGACGAGCGCGCTGCCGACGATCACGCCGTCGCCGAACTGCGCGGCTTCGACCGCCTGCTCGGCGTTGGAGATGCCGATGCCGAGCAGCACCGGCTTGTCGGTGACCGCCTTGAGCCGACGGCCCATCTCACCGGCCTGCGACGCCAGCGCGGTGCGCTCACCGGTGACGCCCATCAGCGACACGCCGTAGACGAACCCGCGCGACCGCTCGCAGATGGCGACGAGGCGGTCGTCGGGCGTGGTGGGTGCGGCGAGCAGCACCGTCTCGACGTCGTGCGCATCGGCGGCCTCGGCCCACCCGCCGAGCTCGTCGAGCGGGAGGTCGGGCAGGATCGCCGCCGCGATGCCGGCGTCGGAGAGCGCCGCCGCGAACCGGCGGTAGCCCATGTGCCCGACCGGGTTGGTGTAGGTCATGACGACGAGCGGGACGTCGATGTCGAGGGTGGCGGCGTCGTTGATCACGCCCGCGGGCGTCGCCCCGAGGTCGAGGGCCCGCCGCGACGCCTCCTGGATGGTGAGGCCGTCCATCACCGGGTCGGAGAACGGGATGCCCGATCTCGATGGCGTCGGCGCCCGCCTCGGCGATGGCGCGCACGACGTCGAGCCAGCCCGAGCCGAGGCCACCGGTGACGTACGGCACGAGCAGCTTGCGGCCGTCGGCGCGCCGGGCGCGCAGCCGCTCCTCGAGCCCCACCGTCGCGCTCACCGTCCGCTCCGAGTCACAGGCGCTCGCCGGTGAGGCGCTCGGCGATCTGCGCGGCGTCCTTGTCGCCCCGTCCCGACAGCGTGACCAGCACGGTGGTGCCGCTCGGGATCGAACGCCCGGCCTCGCGGGCGAGCCAGCCCAGCGCGTGGGCGGGTTCGAGCGCGGGCATGATCCCCTCGGTCACCGAGAGGAGCTGGAACCCGGCGATCGCTTCGTCGTCGGTGGCGAACTCGTACCGGGCCCGTCCCGTCGCCGCCAGCTGCGCGTGCTCCGGTCCGACGCCGGGGTAGTCGAGCCCGGCGCTGATCGAGTGCGCCTCCTTGATCTGGCCGTCTTCGTCCTGCAGGTAGAGCGAGCGGGCGCCGTGCAGCACGCCGGGCACGCCCCGGCTCACCGACGCGCCGTGCGATCCCGACTCGAGCCCGAGGCCGCCGGCTTCGACGCCCACGAGATCGGCCGTGGTGTCGACGAACCCGGCGAAGGTGCCCATGGCGTTCGAGCCGCCGCCGACGCACGCGACCACGAGGTCGGGATCGTCGCCGCCGAGGATCGCCCGGCACTGCTCGCGCGCTTCGTCGCCGACGACCCGCTGGAACTCGCGCACCATCCACGGGTACGGGTGCGGGCCCGACGACCGAGCCGATGCAGTAGTGCGTGCCCTCGACCGTGGCCACCCAGTCGCGCAGCGCCTCGTTGATGGCGTCCTTGAGCGTGCCGCTGCCGCCGGTGACGGGCACGACGTCGGCGCCGAGGAGCTTCATGCGGAACACGTTGAGCGCCTGGCGCTCGACGTCGACCGCGCCCATGAACACGAGGCAGTCGAGCCCGAACAGCGCCGCGGCGGTGGCGGTGGCGACGCCGTGCTGGCCGGCGCCGGTCTCGGCGATGACGCGCCGCTTGCCCATGCGCCGGGTGAGCAGCGCCTGGCCGAGCACGTTGTTGATCTTGTGCGAGCCGGTGTGGGTGAGGTCCTCGCGCTTGAGCAGCACGCGGACGCCGAGCCGCTCGGACAGGCGGTGGCACTCGGTGACCGGCGTGGGCCGTCCGGCGTAGCTGCGGAGGAGCTCGGCGAACTCGGCCCGGAACTCGTCGGAGGTCCACGCCCGCCGGAACTCGTCCTCGAGCTCGATGAGCGCGGGGACGAGCGTCTCGGGGACGAAGCGCCCGCCGAACTCGCCGAAGCGGCCCAGGTCGACGGGTTCGGGCCCGGGCGGGTCGAGGTGCACGGGCTGACCCCGGCCGGGAGCGGTCGTCATCGGGTCATCGTAGGAGTCAGGCGCCGTCGGCCATCCAGTCATACGGCGCGGCCGCGGGGTCGGGCACCCAGCCGTCGCCGCCGAGCTGCGCCCCCGCCTCGTGCGCCTGCTCGATGAACCGGCGCAGCTTGCGGGCGTCCTTGCGACCCGAGCCCGGGGTGGTCTCGACGCCGGTGGCGACGTCGACGCCCCACGGGCGGACCCGCCGGATGGCCTGGCGCGACGTTCTCGCCGTTGAGCCCGCCCGCGAGCAGGAGCCGCACGCCGGGCGGCACCGCGTCGGCCAGCGCCCAGTCGAACACCTTGCCCGAGCCGGGGTCCTCGGCGTCGACCAGCACGATGTCGACGGGGCCGTTGCCCACCGCCGCCAGCGCGGGATCGCCGGCGGTGAAGGCCTGGATCACGAACGGCACCCGCTTGCGGATCCAGCGGACGTCGGAGAGCGGTTCGCGGCCGTGGAGCTGCGCGCCGCCGAGGCCGAGCGTGTTGACGATCTCGACGACCCGCTCCTTCGTCTCGTCGCGGAACACGCCGACGGTGATCGACCCCGGACGGGAGCCGGTGCAGGATCTCGGCCACCGTCTCCGGGCGTGACCTGGCGCGGGCTGCCGGGCGCGAAGTTGAACCCGAGGGCGTCGGCGCCGAGCGCGACGGCCAGGAGGGCGTCCTCCTCGTTGGTGACGCCACAGATCTTGACGAACATCGGGGTCGAGGGTACCGGACCCCCTTCCGTCGCCCGCGTACATTCGCGGCCCGTGCAACGCGACGCCCGAGCCCCTCGACGGACGTCCGACGCGACTTCGTCCGAGGCGTGCGCGACTGGCTGCCGATCGTCTCGCATCCTCGTCGCCTACCTCGTCCTGCACGAGCTCGGCGACGACGCTCGAGCAGGTCGCCCACGTCGACCCGCAGCTCGCGTTCGACAAGTGGCGTCTTCGGCGGCACCGCCGCCGACCGTCCGCCTGCAGCGACGCGCTGTGGGACCCGGCGAGCCCGCACTGGTACGACTACGCCGCCTGGCTCGTGTACCTCAGCCACTTCGTCGTGACGCTCGACGGTCGCGATCGTGCTGTGGGTGCGCGCCTACCCGATGTTCCGCCGGTTCCGGGCGCTCTTCCTCACGGTCACGTTCGCCGGGTTCGTCACCTACGTGATCTACCCGGCGATCCCGCCGTGGCTGGCCAGCCAGCGCGGCGACATGCCCCACACCGTGCGCATCGTGCGGGCGATGTGGCTCGAGATCGGCTGGTCGAACGTCGCCAAGGTGTTCGGCGAGAAGAGCCAGCTACGCGTTCCCCGTGGGCGCGCTGCCGTCGCTGCACGCGGCGTGGCCGTTCCTGCTGCTGCTGTTCCTCTGGCCCGTCGCCGGCCGCTGGCGGATCGCTGCTGGTCGCGTACGCGCTCGCGATGGCGTTCACGCTCGTGTACTCCGCCGACCACTTCGTGTTCGACGTGCTGCTCGGCTGGACCTACGTGATCGTCGTGGTCCTCGGCTTCCGGTACCTCGGCCCGCGTGTCCGCGCCTTCATCGCGCGTCAGGCGTCGATCAGGCGGCCGTTGAGGTAGTCGTCGTAGGCGGAGAGGTCGAGGAAGCCGTGGCCGGAGTAGTTGAAGAGGATCACCCGCTCCTCGCCGGTCTCCTTCGCCGCCAGCGCCTCGTCGATCACCGCACGGATCGCGTGGCCGGTCTCGGGCGCCGGGATCTTGCCCTCGGCCCGGGCGAACTGCACCGCGGCCTCGAACGTCTTGCCCTGCGGGTAGGCGACGGCCTCCATGCGCCCGCTCTGCACCAGGCTCGAGATGATCGGCGAGTCGCCGTGGTAGCGCAGCCCGCCGGCGTGGATCGACGGCGGCACGAAGTCGTGGCCGAGCGTGTACATCGGCAGCAGCGGGGTCATGCCCGCGGTGTCGCCGAAGTCGTAGTCGAACGAGCCCTCGGTGAGCGTGGGGCACGACGACGGCTCCACCGCCACGAGGCGCACGTCGGTGTCGGGCACGAACGGCAGCGCGATGCCGCCGAGGTTCGAGCCGCCGCCGCAGCTGCCGATCACGACGTCGGGCAGCGTCCTCGCCCGCGAGCTGCAGCTGCTCCTTCGCCTCGAGGCCGATGACGGTCTGGTGCAGCAGCACGTGGTTGAGCACCGAACCGAGCGAGTAGTGCGTGTCGTCGCGCGACGCGGCGTCGGCGACCGCGTCGCTGATGGCGAGGCCGAGCGAACCGGGGTTGTCGACGTCGTCGACCGGTGACGGCACGACCGACGCGCCCCACGTCTCCATGAGCACCCGCCGGTACGGCTTCTGCTCGTACGACGCCCGCACCATGTACACCTTGCACTCGAGGTCGAACTGCGCGCACGCGAACGACAGCGCGCTCCCCCACTGGCCGGCGCCGGTCTCGGTGGCGAGGCGCGTGGTGCCCTCGGCCGCGTTGTAGAACGCCTGCGGCACCGACGTGTTGGTCTTGTGCGAACCCGCGGGCGACACCGACTCGTCCTTGAAGTAGATGCGCGCCGGCGTGCCGAGCGCACGCTCGAGCCGCTCGGCGCGGACCAGCGGCGTCGGGCCGCCAGAGCCGCAGGATGTCGAGCACCTCACCGGGGACGTCGATCCACGGCTCGGCCGACGACCTCCTGGGCGATGAGGCCCATCGGGAACAGCGGCGCGAGGTCGTCGGGGCCGATCGGTTCGCGGGTGCCGGGGTGCAGCGGCGGCTGCAGCGGCTCGGGCATCACCGGGAGCACGTTGAACCACGCGCTCGGGATGGCGTCCTGCGGCAAGTCGAACCGGGCCATGTTCCGCTCCCTCTGTCCGACGTCGGTCGTCAGACGCTGTGTCGTCAGACCTGCTCGTCAGACCTGCGCCGTCCCAGTGCTGCGCGTCGCGCAGCACCTGGTCGAACGGCTTGTCGCGCTCCCAGCTCGGCTCCCGCGGGAGACCGAGCACCTGCTCGCCGATGGCGTTGCGCTGCATCTGGTCGGTGCCGCCGGCGACCGAGTTGATGCGCCCGTTGAGGAACGTGAGCGCGGTCGACGCGCCCGGCGCCTTCGGGCTCGGAGGGGTCCCACGCGATCGAGTCGCCGCGCGCGAGCTCCATGCCCCACACCGCGCGCTCGTGGTCGAACACGCCGTGCGCGAGCGCGCCGTACGCGGCGACGCCGGCGTCGGCGCCGCCCAGCTTCATGCGCGTCGCCGAGCCGGCGCTGCAGCACCTGGTAGAGGAAGTCGAGGCTGTGGGCCTTCGCGATCAGCTGACGCGCCTCCGGGTCGTCGGTGCGACCGAGCGTCGCGCGCCACGTCCACGAAGTCGGTGGCCAGGGCGCCCGGCTCCACCGGACCCTTCGGCTTCTCCTCCGCACGCGCACCGCGCTCGTACACGAGCATCGTGCGCGCGACGCGCCAGCCGTCGTCGACGTCGCCGATGCGCTCGGCGTCGGGGATCACGACGTCGTCGAAGAACTCCTCGCAGAAGTCGGCGCCGCCGTTGATCAGGCGGATGACCCGCAGCGTCACGCCCGGCGCGTCGACCGGCACCCCGAACCACGTCATGCCGCGGTGCTTGGGCACGCTCCAGTTGCTGCGGGTGAGGCACAGGCCGTAGTCGGCGAGGTGGGCCCAGGAGCTCCACACCTTCGCGCCGTTGAGGATCCACGTGTCGCCGTCGCGCGTCGCGCGCGTCTGCACGCCCGCGAGGTCGGAGCCCGCGACCGGCTCGGAGAAGAACTGACACCACAGCTCGTCGCCGGCGAGGATGCGCGGGAGGTGCCGGCGCTTGAAGTCGTCGCTGGCGTGGGCGAGCATCACCTGCGCGCAGACCCCGAACGTGGTGCCGCCGGCGATGCCGAAGTCGGGCAGCACGTAGTGCTTCGACTCCTCCGACGAACGCGAGCTCGTGCTGCCCGGTGAGGCCCTGCCCGCCGAACTCGCTCGGCCACGTGATGCCGGCGAAGCCCGCTTCGTAGAGGCGCTTCTGCTTGGGACGCTCGGCGTCGATCTGCTCCTTGGTGAACTCGTGCTGGCCGCGCAGCGAGCCGGCGGCGGCGATCGCCTCCGCGGTCTTGCGCTCGCAGTTGGCGGCGAGCCACTCGCGGGCCTTGGCCCGGAAGTCGTCGACCGAGATGGTCTCGTCGGTGGTGGTGGCGGTCATGCCGTTCCTCTCAGAGCCCGTGGATCCGGCAGATGCGCTCGCGGTGCCACTCGGGATCGCCGTAGAGCACGCGGTCGGCGGCCAGGCGCCGGAGGTAGAAGTGCAGGTCGTGCTCCCAGGTGAAGCCGATGCCGCCGTGCACCTGGAGGCACTGCTGGGCGAGCTGCGTGCTGGCGTCGCCGACGTAGGCCTTGGCGATGCTCACGATCTCCGACGCCGTGGGGCGGGCGTCGGCGACCGCGTCGGCCGCGGCCGCCTGCGGCCGCGGTGCTCACCTCGGCCCAGAAGCTGATGTCGGCGAGGATGTGCTTGAGCGCCTGGAACGAACCGATCGGCCGCCCGAACGCGACACGGGCCTTGGCGTAGTCGACCGTGATCTCGGCGAGCTGCGCATCGCGCCGATCGACTCTGCCAGCGTGAGCGCGACCGCCACGTCGAGCTGCGCGTCGACGCTCGTCCTGGCGCGCCGCCGGGCGCGCCGAGCACCGCGCTCGGCGGGGACCGACACGCCGTCGAAGTGCACGTCGGCGAAGCGGCGGGTGAGGTCGAGCCCCTCGAGCCGCGTCGACCGTGACACCGGGGGTCGACGGCGTCGACGAGGAACTGCGTGACCCCGGCGTCGTTGCCCTCGCCGTCGCGGGCGCTCACCAGGAACAGGTCGGCACTCGGACCCTCGGGGACGAGGCCGGCCACGCCGTCGAGCGTGTAGCCGTCACCCGATCGGCGGGCGCGCACCGCGCCGACCTCGGGGACGCCGCTGCGAGCGGTGAACGCCCACGACGCGGTGCGGGTCGCCGGTGCGCCAGGTCGGGAAGGTGCGCCGCCTGCTGCTCGACGCTGCCGTCGCGGGCGAGCGCGAACGCGACCACGTTGGTGGCGACGAACGGCCCGGGCTGCACGAACCGGCCGCGCTCCTCGGCCACGATCACCGCGTCGCGCACCGCCGACCCCGACACCGTGCCGCCGCCGTGCTCCTCGGGCACGAACAGGGCGAACCAGCCGAGCTCTCCGGCCTCGCCGAGCAGTCCCGGGTCGTGCGCGACCGCCGAGTCGGCGAGCTCACGCACGCGCGGGATCGGACACCGCGCGTCGATGAACCGGGCCGTCGTCTCGCGGAACAGCTCCTGGTCGTCGGACAGTTCGAGGTCCACTCGGCTCCTCCCCCGCAGCCACTCGGCCACCGGGGTGGAAGTTACCGCTCCACGCGCAGCGCCCGCCCAGCCGCTGCCATGCGGTCGCCTCGAGGCACCGGGCCGCCCGAGGATCAGCGTCCTGGTCGGGGCACCTCGGCGAGGCCGCGCACCGTCGTGGTCGGATCGGCCGCCTTGACGAGCATCTCGCCCACGAGCACCGCGTCGAAGCCGGCGGCCGCCATCCGTTGTGCGTCGTCGACCGATCGGATCGCGCTCTCGGCCACCGCGACCGCGTCACCCGGGACGCGCGCGGCGAGCCGCTCGCCCACGCCGAGGTCCTCGGCGAAGGTGCCCAGGTTGCGCGCGTTCACGCCCACGATCTCGGCCCCGAGCGCCAGCGCGCGCTCGAGCTCGGCGTCGTCGTGGGTCTCGACCAGCACCGCGAGCCCGAGGCCGCGCGCGAGGTCGTGCAGGTCGCGCAGCAGCGAGTCGTCGGGCAGTGCGGCGACGATCAGGAGGATGGCGTCGGCACCGACGGCGCGGGTCTCGTAGACCTGCACCTCGTCGATGGTGAAGTCCTTGCGCAGCACCGGCAGCTCGCATGCGCCGCGCGCCGCGAGCAGGTCGTCGATGGTGCCGCCGAACCACGGCTGGTCCGTGAGCACCGAGAGGCACGAGGCACCACCGGCGGCGTAGGCCTTGGCCGTCACGCCGGGATCGAGGTCGGGGGCGAGGTCGCCCTTCGACGGGGATCGACGCTTGATCTCGGCGACCACGCCGAGGGTGCCCGCCACCGGGCGCAGCGCACCGGCGAAGTCACGCGGAGGCGGAGCGTCGAGCGCCCGCTGCCGGAGCAGGTCGCGCACCTGCGGCCGGTGCAGCATGGTGACCTCGTCGCGCTTGGTCGCGAGGATCTCGTCGAGCACCGTCACGCCCCGCATTCTACGGGGCGATCTGCACCCTTCACGTCCCGCTCACAGTCCCCTCACACGATCCCGGCGGCCCACGTGCGACGATTGCGCCCATGGAACGAGGCACCATCGTGGTCGTCGACGACGAGCCCAACATCGCCGATCTCGTCGATCTGTACCTCGCCCGCGACGGCTACCGGGTGCTGAAGGCGGCGACGGGCGAAGCCGGACTCGAAGCGGTGCGCACGCATCACCCTCGGCTCGTCGTGCTCGACGTCGGCCTCCCCGACATCGACGGCCTCGAGGTGTGCCGCCGTCTGCGCCAGACGTCGAACATCCCGGTCATCTTCCTCACCGCTCGCGACGGCGAGGTCGACCGGGTGCTGGGCCTCGAGCTGGGCGGCGACGACTACCTCACCAAGCCGTTCTCCCCCGCCGAGCTGGTGGCGCGGGTGAAGGCGGTGCTCCGGCGGACCGACGGCGAGCGCCGCGCCCGAGATCGTGCAGGCGGGGCCGGTCACGGTCGACGTCGGCCGCCGGGAGGTCCTGATCGACGACGACGCCGGTCGAGTTCACCACCAAGGAGTTCGACCTCCTGCGCTTCCTCGCCGAACGTCCCGGCCTCGCCCTGTCGCGCCAGCAGATCCTCGACGGCGTGTGGGGCTACGACTGGTTCGGCGACGCCCGCACCGTCGACGTGCACATCGCGCAGGTGCGCAAGAAGCTCGGCGACCGCGTCGTGATCACCACCGTGCGCGGCGTCGGCTACCGCCTCGAGGCACCGAGGCCGGCACCCGCCCGGTGAGCACCGGCCGGTGAGGACGGGCCGGTGACCCGTCACCGACGGACGCTGCGCACCCGGCTCGTGGTCGCCATGATGGCGATCGCGCTCGGCGTGCTCGTGCTCACCGCCGTGGTGACGGCCGGGCTCGCGCACCGTTCGGAGGTCACGAACGCGCAGCACGACGGTGCAGGACCGCGCCGAGGTCGTCGGTCCCGAGTTCGACTCGCTCATCGAGCAGCTCCCCAACGCGCGCGCGGCGCTGAGCACCCCAGCGGGTCGCCGGCAGCTGAAGCGCCTGCGCACACTGGTCAACACGACGTTGCAGGCGTCGAACGGTGCCATCGTCGCCATCGACGCCGGCGGCGACGTCCAGGAGGGCCTGGCCCGACTGCTCGGCGGCGCGGCCAGCTCGCCCACCCTGCCCGCCGGGATCTCGGTCGACGACCTCGACCCCGAGACGCTCCTCGCCGGCGACACCGCAACAAGGTCGCGACGGCGACACGGTGTTCGTGGCGCGCCCGCTCACCGCCGGTCAACGGCACCACCCCCGTCGTCGTGCTCACCGAACAGGTCAACAACCGACCGTTCGGCGGCAACGGCATCGCCGTGCTCGGCGCCGCGGCCATCTCGCTCGGCATCGCCGCGCTGGTGGCGACGTACCTCGCCCGGCGCATGACCCGCCCGCTCGCCGCCATGGAGACCACCGCCCGTTCGATCGCCGGCGGTGACCTCACCGCGCGGGTCGACACCAACGACGTGCGCGACGACGAGCTGGCCATCGCTCGCGCTCGCCATCAACGCGATGGCCAACGACCTCGACGTCGCGCGCGGCCACGAGCGCGCGTTCCTCCTCAGCGTGTCGCACGACCTCCGCACGCCGCTCACGTCGATCCGCGGGTACGCGGAGGCGATCGCCGACGGCACCGTCGAGGGCATGGACAACGCGCATCCGTGCCGCCAACGTGATCTCGTCGGAGTCGCGTCGACTCGAGCGGCTGGTCGCCGACCTCCTCGACCTCGCCCGCCTCGACGCTCACCAGTTCTCGCTCCACCCGACGCCGGTCGACGCCCAGGCGGTGGTGCACGACGCGGTCGACGCGTTCAGGCCCGCCGCGGCCGACATCGGTGTGGCGCTCGACCTGGAGCCCGGGGACCCGATCGCGGCGACGGTCGATGCGCAACGGCTGGCCCAGATCGTCGCCAACCTGGTCGAGAACGCGCTGAAGTTCGCCGCCACCCGGGTGTCGGTCGGCGTGCGTGCGGTCGGCGATCGCGTCGACGCTGCACGTCGACGACGACGGCCCCGGCATCGCGCCCGCTGATCTGCCCCGCGTGTTCGAGCGCCTCTACACGTCGCGCACGGTGCCCGGGCGCACGCTCGGCACCGGCATCGGCCTCGCCATCGTGCACGAGCTCGCGCTGGCGATGGGCGGTGACGCCCACGTCGAGCCGATCGACTCGGTCGGGCACGCGCTTCGTGGTGACGTTCCCGAGCGTGCCCGGTCGAGCGCGACGACGGCGCGCGCGCGGAGCCGCCGTCCCAGCGCAGCTCGACCGCCGACGGCGGCTCCACCTCGCGGCGGACGTAGCCGAGCGCACCGGTCGGCAGCTCCGCCGGCGCCACGCTGGTGAGCGCGCCGACGACCTTGTCGTCGACGACGATCTCGGCGCCGACCGGCGGCCAGTCGCCCTCGATGTCGCCGACGCGGCGGAGGAAGCGGTTGACGTGGCCGCGGCTGTCGATGCGGCACACCAGCTCCTGGCCGATGAAGCAGCCCTTGGTGAACGACACCGCGTCCTGCTCGAGGAACGCCTCCTGCGGGATGGTGGTGTCGTCGACGTCGGCGGGTTGCACCGGGATGGCCTGCTCGATGCGCCAGGCCTCGAACGCGACCGGGGCGACGGTGGTGACGGCTGCGAGCAGCGTCCTCGACCTGGCTGCGGGGCCCGACGAGGTCGAAGCCCCACGCGGTGTCGATGCGGTGGACGCCCTCGGGCACCTCCGCGGCACCGTCCACGCCGCTGTCCACGCCGCTGTCCACGCCGTCGGCGGCGCCGATGCGCGACAGCATGCCGAGCTCGCCGGTGCGGTCGACGATCTCGGCCTTCACCCGGATGCGGAACCGGGTGAGCGAGGCCGTGAGCTGGGCTCCGAGACCGGGCGCGCAGTCGAGCCACGCCTCCTCGGGGCCGACGCGCAGCAGCCGGAAGTCGACGTCGAGCTTGCCCTGCGGGGCGAGGAGCAGGCTGTGCACCGCGTCGCCGTCGGCGAGGGGATCGAGGTCGGCGGACACGAGCGCCTGCAGGAACGAGAAGGTGTCGGGTCCGGCGACGGTCACGAACCCGCGGTCGGACCGGTCGACCCAGGCGTCTCCCTCACGGAGCGCCGACAGATCGGCGGCGAGGCCGTCGGCCGTGCCCGGGTCGGTCACGACGACCGCCCGGCGTCGCCGAGCGACGTGAGCGAGCGGGCCGCGGCCGCGGTCGGTGAGGAGCGCGCGGGCCTTGTTGTGGCACTCGAGGTCTTCGTCGGCGGCCACCGAGTCGGCGACGATCCCCGCACCCGCCTGCACGCTGGCGTGGCCGTCGCGCCAGATCATCGTGCGGATGGCGATGGCGGTGTCGAGGTTGCCGGAGAAGTCGAGGTAGCCGACCACGCCGGCGTAGGCGCCGCGCTTCGTCGGCTCGAGCGCGTCGATGATCTCCATGGCCCGCACCTTCGGCGCCCCGCTCACGGTGCCGGCGGGGAACGTGGCGCGCAGCACGTCGACCGCGTTGGCGCCCTCGCGCAGCTCGCCGGCGACCTGGCTGGTGAGGTGCATCACGTGGGAGTAACGCTCGAGCACCATCAGTTCTTCCATCCGCTCGGTGCCGAAGGTGACGACCCGGCCGACGTCGTTGCGGGCGAGGTCGACCAGCATCACGTGCTCGGCGCGCTCCTTCGGGTGCTCGGAGAGCTCGGCGGCCATGCGGCGGTCGTCGGCCTCGGTGCGGCCCGCGGCGGCGGGTGCCCGCGATCGGGCGGCTGATCACGCGCCCGTCGAGGAGCTGCACCATCGGTTCCGGCGACGAGCCGACGAGCGTCGCCTCGGGGTGGCGCACGTAGTACATGTACGGCGACGGGTTGACCTGGCGCAGCACCCGGTAGACGTCGAACGGGTCGTGGTGGCCGTCGAGGTCGAAGCGCTGCGCCAGCACGACCTGGAAGATGTCGCCGGCGAGGATGTGCTCGCGCGCCGCTTCCACCGCGGCGTGGTACACCTCGCCGGGCATCGTCGACGTGTAGCGGCGGCAGCTCGGTGAGATCGCTCGCGGGTGGCGGCGACGGCACGTACGGCAGCGGCCGGGCCAGCTCGTCGACGCGCGCGTCGAGGCGCGCGCACGCGGCGTCGTAGGCATCGGACGCGATCGCGTCGGCGGACTCGGCGGACATGGTGGCGTCGGCGTCGAGGAACACGTTCTCGATCAGGTAGAGGCGCTGGCGGAAGTGGTCGAACGCGGTGACGTGCCCGGTGACCGACATCACCGCGTCGGGCATGCCCGACGTGTCGGGGGGGACGTTCGGGAGGTGCTCGATCTCGCGCACGACGTCGTACCCGAGGTAGCCGACGACGCCACCGTGGAACGGCGGCAGCTCGGCGATGACCGGCGCGCGGTACGTGCGCAGCAGCGCCTCGATCGCGGCCAGCGCGCCCTGGTCGGAGGGGATGCCGGGAGGCGGCGTGCCCTCGAACTCGACCGTGCGGCCGCGTGCGATCAGCGTGAGCGCGGGATCGCGCCCGAGGAACGAGAACCGGCCCCAGCGTTCGGCGTGCTCCACCGATTCGAGCAGGAACGCCGGCGGGTCGGCCTCACCCGCGCCGGCGAGCTTCACGAACGCCGACACCGGCGTCTCGAGGTCGGCGAGCACCTCGCGCCAGACCGGCACGACGGTGTGGTCGCGGGCGAGCGCGACGAACTCGTCGCGTGACAGCCCGGCGGCGCTCATGACCGGACGCCGCCCCCGTGCACGTCGCTCAGACGGGGCCGGGCGTGGCGCCGCCGCCGAAGGCCCGGAAGAAGCAGCTGTGCTCGCCGGTGTGGCAGGCGCCGCGACCTTCCTGCTCGACCACGAACAGCAGGGCGTCGACGTCGCAGTCGTAGAACGCCTCGCGGACGTACTGCCGGTCGCCCGAGGTCTCGCCCTTGCACCAGTACTCCTGGCGGCTCCGGCTCCAGTACCACATGCGTCCGGTCTCGAGCGTCCGCCGGAGGGCGGCCTCGTTCATCCAGGCGAACATCAGCACCGTGCCCGGTGCCCTGCTCCTGCACGATGGCGCCGACGAGGCCGTCGGCGTTGTACTTCACGCCGGCCAGCTCGGCCTCGGTGGCGGCCACCGGCGTGACCGGGCGTGACCTGCGGGGTCTGGGTCCGGATGTCTCGGCCGCGGTGCGGAGCCGGTCGGACGCGTGTCGGTGGCGGGTTCCATCGGCGAGCCACGCTACCCCGTCCTCCCGCGTCACCGGGCCGGATTCGTCGACGCCGCGCGATTCTGGGCCAGAATCCCGCAGTGTCCGAGCCCGCACCCCCGATCGCACCCGCCCGCCCGACGCGAGCTGCGTGCACGAGCGCGACGTGCGCATCGACCCGTGGTTCTGGTTGCGCGACCGCGACGACCCCGAGGTGCTCGCGCTCCTCGAGGCCGAGAACGCCTACACCCGCGAGGCGCTCGCGCACCTGAGCGCGCTGCGCCGCGAGCTCTACGACGAGATCGTCGGTCGGGTGCAGGAGTCCGACACGAGCGCGCCGGTGCGACGGGGCGCGTTCGAGTACTTCACCCGCACCGTCGAGGGTCTGCAGTACGGCGTGCACTGCCGCCGAGCCGTCGGCGGACCGCGCTCCCCGATCCGTTCGCGGCGCCCGGCACCGACGCCCGGCGAGACCGTCGTGCTCGACGAGAACGCGCTCGGCCGACGGCCACGACTACTTCGCGGTCGGCGACCTCGTCGGTCGATCCCGACCAGACCCTCGCCGCGTACAGCGTCGACACCAACGGCGGCGAGCGCTACGAGCTGCGCTTCCGCACGCCTCGACGACGGCAGCGACCTCGACGACGTCGTGCCCGACATCTACTACGGCGTGGCGTGGGCGAACGACGGCGCGACCGTCTTCTACACGCGTCCCGACGACGCGATGCGCCCGTGGCAGGTGTGGCGCCACCGCGTCGGCACCCCCGCCAGCGACGACGTGCTCGTGTTCCAGGAGGACGACGACCGCTTCTACGTCGGCGTCGGTCGCACCCGCAGCGGTCGCTTCGTCGAGATCACGACCGCGTCGAAGGTCACGAGCGAGGTGTGGCTGGTCGACGCCGACGCGCCCGACGCCGACGCCGGTGATCGTCGAACCGCGCGTGCAGGGCCACGAGTACCACGTCGAGCACCACGCCGGCCCCGCCGGCGATCGACTGTTCGTGCTCACCAACGCCGACGGCGCCGAGAACTTCGCGCTGGCGGTGACGCCGGTCGCCACCCCCGGTCGCGCCGCACTGGCAGACCGTGCTCGCGCACCGCGACGACACCCGCCTCGACGACGTCGACGCGTTCGCCGGCTTCCTCGTCGTGTCCGAGCGCGCCGACGCGGTCGAGCGGCTGCGCATCCTCGCCCTGGGCGACGACGGCGCCGTCGCGCGACGACCACGTGCTCGAGATGCCCGAGCCCGTGTACTCGGCGTGGCTCGGCGGCAACCCCGAGTACGACACCACCACCGTGCGCTACCAGTACACGTCGTTGGTCTCGCCCGACGTCGGCGTACGACTACGACGCCGGCGACACGCGCCGCGACGCTGGTCAAGCGCCAGCCGGTGCCCGGCTACGAACCCGACCGGTACGAGAGCCGACGCGAGTGGGCCACCGCGCCCGACGGCACCCAGGTGCCGATCTCGATCGTGTTCCGACGCGACCTTCGCGGCGACGACCCGAGCCCGATGCTCCTCTACGGCTACGGCTCGTACGAGGTGTCGATCGACCCGACCTTCTCCGCGTCGCGCGTGCAGCCTCCTCGACCGCGGCGTGGTGTTCGCCATCGCGCACATCCGCGGCGGTGGTGAGCTCGGTCGTCGGTGGTACGACGACGGCAAGCTGCTGCACAAGACGAACACGTTCACCGACTTCGTCGCCTGCGCCGACCACCTCGTGCACGAGGGCTGGACGTCACCCGATCGCCTCGCGGCGCGCGGCGGCAGCGCCGGCGGCCTCCTGATGGGCGCGGTGGCGAACCTGCGTCCCGACCTCTTCCGCGCCATCGTCGCCGAGGTCCCGTTCGTCGACTGCCTCACCACGATCCTCGACGAGAGCCTGCCCCTCACCATCACCGAGTGGGAGGAGTGGGGCGACCCGGTGCACGACCCGGCGATCTACGACCTGATGAAGTCGTACTCCCCGTACGACAACGTGGAGGCGAAGGACTACCCCGCCCTCCTCGTGACCGGCGGCCTCAACGATCCCCGCGTCCAGTACTGGGAACCGGCCAAGTGGGTCGCCAAGCTCCGCGCCACCAAGACCGACGCGAACCTGCTCGTCCTCAAGATGGAGATGGGCGCCGGTCACTCGGGCCCCTCCGGTCGCTACGACTCCTGGAGAGACGAGGCCTTCGTCCTCAGCTTCCTCCTCGACCAGCTGGGCCTCGCGTAGTTCCTCTGCTCTTCCACCCGGAGAGGTCTGGCGTGGCGGCCGGGTAGACGCGAGACGGCCGGGTCCCTGGGGACCCGGCCGTCTACGGAGAGATGTGGAGACGAGTTACAGAGCGCGAACGTTCTGGGCCTCGTCGCCCTTGCGGCCGGGTCCGATGTCGAACTCGACCTGCTGCCCCTCTTCGAGGGTGCGGTAACCCGTCCCCTGGATCGCGGAGAAGTGGACGAACACGTCGTCGCCACCCTCGCGGGAGATGAAGCCGAAGCCCTTCTCCGCATTGAAGAATTTCACAGTACCTGTAGCCAACTTCTTGTTCCTTCGCTTCCCGGGACGGGTCCGACTGACGCGACCTCGGAACCACGAAGCGTAGTTGCTCGGGCTACTCGGCCTGACGCTCGAAGTACTTGGCGAGGTAATAAGGGTCGTTCGGGTCGAGCGGGGCCTCTTCGCCCTCGACGTCGTCGGGCTCGCCGTCGACCTCGATCCCGTTCTTGCGGTCCTCGCGTCGCTTCCGCTTCTCGGCGGCCTTTTCCATGCGCGCGCGCTCGCGCTGCTGCTTGGCGAAGGTGGTGCGTTGCTTCTGCGGACTCACGGCCAACCATTATGGTCGACGCGAAGGGAAATCACGCATCATGGTCGGGATGGCCTTGCAGTCGTTGACCCTCGGCACCTCCGACGGCGTCACCCTCGAAGCGGAACGCGCGGTTCCCGACGGCCGCGAGCCGGGCGTCGGTCGTGCTCTGCCACCCCCACCCGCAGTACGGCGGCACCATGCGTTCGATCGTGATCGGCGCCCTGTTCGACGCCTTGCCCGCCGCCGGGTTCACGTGCCTGCGCTTCAACTTCCGGGGCGTCGAGCGCAGCACGGGCACCCACGACGACGGTCGGCGGCGAGCTCCTCGACGTGCAGGCGGCCGTCGACGACGCCGCCGGCGGCGCTCGGCGACGGCGAGCCGCTCGCTCCTCGCCGGCTGGTCGTTCGGCGCCGACATGACCCTCGCCACCCACGACGCGCGGTTGGCGGCGTGGATCGGGATCGCGCCGCCGCTGCGCTTCCGCACCGACTTCGACGCGGTCGCGCGACGACGCGCGACCGAAGCTGCTCGTCCTCGGCCAGCACGACGAGTTCCGCGAGCCGGCGTCGGTGGTCGAGGAGACCGCAGGGTGGAGCACGACCGAGATCGACGTGATCGCGGGCGCGAGCCACTTCTTCGTGGGCCGCACCGACCGCGTGGTCGAGGCGACCCGCGCGTTCGTGGAACGCGTGATCAGCTAGACGGGCACCGCGACGGTCGTCAGGCCCTCGCGCTCGAGGAACGCGCAGCGCTTCTCGACGATCTTGCGCCAGGCGGCGAGGTCGTCGGCCCAGTGGGCGCGGTCGCCGTCCTCGTAGGCGTGCTCGAGCTCGTCGAACGCCGCGTCCTCGGCGTCGAGCAACTCGCGGTACCGCCGGAAGAACCCTTCGTCGATCACGTCGCCGTTCCCCATGCGCATGCTCCGTTCTGTGCATCGATCCGTGAGCCGGTTGGTGGTGGTGCGTGTCCACGCGACCGTATCGCGCACGAGCGTCAGTCGACCACCGCTTCCGCGAGCGACGCGAGCGCTTCGGCGACGTCGAAGCGACCTTCGTAGATCGCCCGGCCGACGATGATCCCGGCGAGACCGCGGTCGCCCGAGCGCAGCTCGCGCCAGGGCGCGCAGGTCGTCGAGCGTGCCGACACCGCCGCTCGCGATCAGCGGGATGCCGCGAGCGCCGCGAGCACCGCACCGAGCTGGCCGAACGCCGGGTCCTTCGAGGGTCCCGTCGCGACCGATCTCCGTCACGATGAGCGCGGC
The DNA here is from genome assembly GCA_963755855.1 of uncultured Actinomycetes bacterium. Lineage (GTDB taxonomy): Bacteria > Actinomycetota > Acidimicrobiia > IMCC26256 > DASPTH01 > DASUAS01. Next base: position 108,150 of record CAVWLR010000009.1, read on the forward strand.
GAGGCCGATCCCCTCGAACCGATGCGGCCAGCGTGACCAGATCGGCGCCCGATCCCTCGACCCAACCGCGGATGGCGACCTCGTTGCCCCGGGCGTCGAGGCCGACCGCGATGCGACCGGGGTACTCGTGGCACAGCTCCTCGACCAGCGCCGGGCGCTCGACGGCGGCGGTGCCGACGACCACCCGTTCGACGCCGGCGTCGAGCAGCTCCAGCGCCGCTTCGGCGCGTGCGCACACCACCGCCGACCTCGACCTTGCAGTCGACCGCGCGCACGATGAGCCGGATCTGCTCGAGGTGCGTGCGGCTCGCCGGTGCGGGCGGCGTCGAGGTCGACCACGTGGATCCACTGCGCGCCGGCGGCCTCGAACTCGCGCGGCCACGCGCACCGGATCGTCGTCGTAGACGGTCTCGTCGTCGAAGTCGCCCTGGCGGAGGCGCACGCAGTGGCCGCCGCGCAGGTCGATGGCGGGAAGGAGGTCGGGGACGGCGAACACGCCCGCAGGCACGTCGGCTGCGGTCACAGCGTGCCCTTGGTGGACGGGCACGCCGGTGCCTTCGATCTTCACCGCGTCGCGCAGCGCACGTGCCACGCCCTTGAACGACGCCTCGATCACGTGGTGTCCGTTGCGGCCCGACACGCGACGGATGTGCAGCGTGATGCCGGCACCGAACGCGAACGCGCGCCAGAACTCCTCGGCGAGCTGCGGATCGAACGTGCCGATCCACTCCGACACCGGATCGACCTCGTACACGAGGAACGGTCGACCCGACAGGTCGAGCGCGACCTGCACCAGCGCCTCGTCGAGCGGCACCAGCGACGACGCGAAGCGGCGCACGCCCGGCCTTGTCGCCCAGCGCCTCCTTGAGCGCGGTGCCGAGCACGATGCCGACGTCTTCGACGGTGTGGTGGGTGTCGACCTCGAGGTCGCCCTCGGCCTCGATGCGGAGGTCGAAGCCGCCGTGCTTCCCGAGCTGCTCGAGCATGTGGTCGAAGAACGGGATGCCGGTGGACGCCGACGCGTCGCCCGCGCCGTCGACGTCGAGCACGAGGTCGATCGTGGTCTCCTTCGTGGCGCGGTGGTGTTCCGACGTGCGCGGGCATCAGGCAAGCACTCCCTGGAGCGAGTTGCGGAGCGCGGCGAGGAAGGCGTCGTTCTCCTCGGGCGTGCCGATGGTGACACGCAGGCAGTCGTCGAGGCGGGGCCAGCGGGAGAAGTCGCGGACGAGCACGCCCTGGTCGACCATCTGCTGCCAGCGCTCGTGGCCGTCGCCGCCGGGGCGGAAGAGCAGGAAGTTGGCGCCCGACGGGTACACGGTGACGCCGTCGGTGCGGGCGAGCTCGGCGGCGACGCGCTCGCGCTCGGCGACCAGGCGCTGCACGCGGTCGTCCATCTCGTCGCCGAGGTCGAGCGCGAGCCGACCGGCGATCTGGGTGGCGGCGGCGAGGTGGTACGGCAGCACCACCTTCTCGAGCTCGTCGACGACCCACGTGCGGCGCCACCGCGAAGCCGAGGCGCAGCGCGGCCATCGACCACACCTTCGAGTACGTGCGCACGACGACGAGCGGCCGGTCGTCGCGCACGAGCTCGAGCGCGCTCCAGGGCGCGAACTCGCCGTACGCCTCGTCGACGACGACGAGGTGGTCGCCGTCGGCGGCGAGCAGCGCCTCGATCGTGGCGGCGGGCTCGACCGTGCCGGTGGGGTTGTTGGGGCTGCACACGAACACGATCGTGGGTGCGTGCTCCTCGATCGAGCGCACAGGCGACGTCGGGGTCGACCGAGAAGTCGGCGCGGCGCTCCCCCACGACCACCTCGGTGCCGGTGATGCGGGCGATGTGCGAGTGCAGCGCGTAGGTGGGCTCGAACATCGCGGCGCGCCGACCGGGGCCGCCGTAGGTGAGCAGCAGCGTCTGCAGCACCTCGTTGGAGCCGTTGGCGCAGAACAGCCGCTCGCGCGGTTGCCCGAGGTGGCGCACCGAGCGCGTCACGCAGGTCGCCGGCGCGCACGGTCGGGATAGCGGTTGAGCGGTGCAGTGCGCAGCTCCTCGACCCAGCGGTCGACGAACTCGGCCGGCGGCGCGAACGGGCTCTCGTTGGTGTTGAGGCGGACCGAGACGTCGAGCTGCGGCGAGTGGTAGCCCTCGAGCGCGCGCAGGTCGTCGCGCGGCGAGACGGGTGGCGTCACTGGGTGTCCGGTCGGGACGGTCAGCGGAGTGCGCTGCTCGACGGCGCGGACGTCGACCGAGCGCGCGTGCGCGTCGAGCCCTTCGGCGTCGGCCAGCGCCGCGCAGGTGCGGGGCCAGCGCGGTGAGCCCGGCCTCGGTGGCCTCGACGACGTGCACGTGCTTGCGGAAGGTGTCGACCCGCAGCGCGCTGGCGAAGCGCGCGGTGCGGGCGGTCGGCAGCACGTGGTTGACGCCGGCGAGGTAGTCGCCGAGCGCCGCCGGCGCCCACGGGCCGCACGAACACCGCGCCCGCGTTGCGCACCAGCGGAACGAGCGACTCGAGGATCGGCGGTGAGCAGCTCGAGGTGCTCGGGCGCGATCACGTTCACGGCGTCGAGCGCGGCGAGGGCGTCGTCGACCAGGACGATGCGGCCACCGGTCGTGAGCGTCGACGTGATGTCGGCGGCGCGGGGCGCGTCGACGAGCAGGTCGTCGACGGCGGCGTCGACGGCGTCGGCGACGTCGGGGTCCCACGTGACGAGCACCGCGGAGCCGCCGGGGCCGTGCTCGGCCTGGGCCAGCAGGTCGGCGGCGGCGAACGCGCGCCGGCACGCTGCCGTCGGCGACGACCACCACCTCGGACGGACCGGCGAACGAGTCGATGCCCACCGTGCCCGCCACCTCGCGCTTGGCCAGCGCCACGTAGCGGTTGCCGGGGCCGACGATGACGTCGACCGGGCGGATGGTCTCGGTGCCGTAGGCCATGCGCGGCGATGGCCTGGGCGCCACCGATGCGGTACACCTCGGTGACCCCGGCGAGCGCGGCGGCGGCGAGCGTGCTCGCGGGCACGGTGCCGTCGGCGCGCGGGCGGGACGCACAGCACCCGCTCGGTGACGCCGGCGAGCTGGGCGGGGATCGCGGTCATGAGCACGGTCGACGGGTAGGCGGCGCGACCACCGGGGACGTAGAGGCCGGCGCGGTCGACCGGCACCGCCATCTCCCGGAGCGCGACACCGTCGCGCTCGAGGGCGGGCTCGGGCGCGTCGAGCTGCGCGGCGTGGTACTCGCGGATCGCGATCGGCGGCGACCTCGAGCGCGGCGCGCAACTCGGGCGCGGCGGCGTCGAGCGCGGCGCGCAGCTCCTCGGCAGGGACGCGGAGGTCGGTCGAGCACGCAGCCGTCGAAGCGCTCGGTGAGGTCGCGGACGGCGGCGTCGCCACGCGCGCGGACGTCGGCGATGATCGCGCGCACCGACTCGAGCGCAGCCTGGTCACCGTCGTCGTCGTCGGCATCGACACCCGTGTCGCGGCGCGAGCGCGCCGGCGAGATCGGCGCAGCCGCGGAGGTCGAGTCGGGTGAGCACGGTGGCGGTCATCGTAGGCTGGAGCAGTGCCCACATCGCCCGACTTCGCCGAGCTGTCGAGCCTGAAAGCGCAGCTCGACGAGCTGACCGCGCGGGTCGTCGTCGTGGGTGACCGCTACCGCGACACCGACGACAGCGCCATCGCCGCCGAGCTCGACCAGGCCGAGCGGGCCCTCGCTCGGCGCGTACCGGTCGCTCGACCGGGCCGCCGGGTTCCTGCGCTAGGGCCGCCCGGGCAGCGGCACCGTCACGAGTCTCCTCACGAGCGCGTCACGAACTGGCCGCGAGCGCGGCCTTGGCCGTGGGATCGGCCGAGGGGCAGATGTCGACGAGCACGCACCGTCCGCACGCGGGCTTGCGGGCGAAGCACACCTGGCGGCCGTGGAGGATCAGGCGCAACGAGAAGCGCCCACGCTCCTCGGGCGGGACGAGCACGTTGAGGTCGGTCTCGACCTTCACCGGGTCGTCCTCGGTGGTGAGCTTGAGGCGGCGCGACAGTCGGCCGACGTGCGTGTCGACGGGCAGGCCCGGGAGGTCGAACGCGACCGAGCGCACGACGTTGCCGGTCTTGCGCCCGACGCCCGGCAGCTTCACCAGGTCGTCGAGCTCGGTCGGCACCTCGCCGTCGAAGTCGTCGTCGAGCATGCGCGCCATGCCGAGCAGGCTCTTGGTCTTCGCGCGGTAGAAGCCGGTCTGGAACACGAGCCGCTCGACGTCGTCGGGATCGGCGTACGCGAGGTCGTCGGGCGTGGGGTACTTGGCGAACAGCGCGGGCGTGACCTTGTTGACGTTCTCGTCGGTGGTCTGCGCCGAGAGGATCGTCGCGGCGAGGAGCTGGAACGCGTCGTCGTGGATCAGCGCGCACTCGGCATCGGGGTACTCGAGCGCGAGACGCTCGCGCACGATCTCCGCGCGCGCCTTCGCACCCCGCGGTCGAGCCATCGCGCCGACGTCAGGAGCCTGCGAGCTCGGGCTTCAGCGCGATCACGTTGAACACGCGCACCGAAGGGGTCGGCGACGACCGCGAAGCGGCCCGGCTCGATGTCCATCGCCGGGGACACGACCGTGCCGCCGAGCTCGGTGACGCGCGCGACCGCGGCGTCGGTGTCGGCCACCGCGAAGTACACCGCCCAGAACGGCGGCACGTCGGCCGGGCATCATCGGCGGCTTCTGCATCATCCCGCCGACCGAGCGGCCGCCCGACCTGCCACTCGGTGTACTCGGGGGTCGGGCCGTCGCCCTTCGTCGTCGGTGCGCCCAGCCGAAGACCGTCGCCGTAGAAGGCCTTCGACGCCTCGAGGTCGGTGGTGAGCAGCTCGCTCCACGACCAGGTGCCGGGCTCGTTGACCAGCTCGGCACCGGGGTGCGTGCCCGGCCTGCCACACCGAGAACACGGCCCCGACCGGGTCGGCGAAGATCGCCATGCGGCCCGACGTCGAGCACGTCCATGGCGGGGACGATGACCTGGCCACCGGCGGCGAGCACCTTCGCCACCGTCTCGTCGGTGCTCTCGACCGCGATGTAGGTGGCCCACACCGGCGGCCCGGGGTGCGCCTGCACGCCGATGCCCGCCACCGAGCGGTTCCCGATCATCGCCACGCGGTACCCCTCGGTCTCGGGCGGCCCCTCGGGGGCCTCCCAACCGAACAGCGCGCCGTAGAAGTCGGCCGCGCCCTGCGGGTTCGGGCTCCCGATGTCGATCCACGACGGCACCCCCGGCTCGTAGTGGTCGATCTCCATCGCACGCTCCCGTCCGGTCGGGCACGTCCCGAGTGCAGGCCGAGCTCCCATGCCGAAGCTACCTGCCGCCGCTACCCTCCGCCGGTGGCCTCCCGACCCGTGCTGCGCGACTTCACGACCGCCGACGTCGCACGCGTCCGCGCGCTCGCCGACGCCGTCGAGGCCGCGACCGGCATCGTGCCGCTGGGTGACGACGCCTGGACCGGGATGCACGCGCTCGCAGGTCGTGACCGCGGCGTGTTCGACGTGTCGGGCGACGCGTACGCGCATCTCGCCCGTCACCACGACGACGAGTGGTCGGTGGAGCTCGTCGCCCTCCCCGGCGCTGCCGTCGACCTCGACTCGCTGCTCGCCGATGCCGTCGCGGTGGTCGCGGCCGACGGCGGCGGTCACGTGACCTACTGGGTGCACGGCACCGAAGCCGATCCCGCCGCCGACGCACGCGCCACCGGCGCCGGGTTCGTCGCCGAGCGCGACCTCCTCCAGATGCGCGTCGCCCTCCCGCTCGCCGACGCCGTGCTCGAGGCTGCCCGCTGGCCCGACGGCACCACCGTCCGGCCGTTCCGCATCGGCGAGGACGAAGCGGCGTGGGTTCCCGTGAACAACCGGGCGTTCGCCGGACATCCCGAGCAGGGGGCGTGGACGGTCGACATGCTGCGCGCCCGCGAGCAGGAGGACTGGTTCGACCCCGAGGGCTTCGTCCTGGCCTTCGACGCCGACGGCCTCGCCGGGTTCTGCTGGACCAAGGTGCACCCGGCGCAGCCGCCACGCGAACCGGATGCACTCGGTGAGATCTACGTGATCGGCGCCGATCCGAGTCGCCAGGGCCGCGGGTTCGGCCGGGCGCTCACCACCGCCGGGCTCGAGTCGCTCGCCGGACGCGGGATCACCGTCGGCATGCTCTACGTCGACGCCGACAACGACGCCGCGGTCGGTCTGTACCGCGCGCTCGGGTTCGTCACCCATCGCACCGACCGTGCGTACGGCCGCGAGGTCCAGGCGCTCGTGAGCACGCCGATACGGCATCGACCCGCCCCGAGCTCGACGACCTCGTCGTCGAGTGGGGCGAGCCGCGCTACCGCGCCGACCAGGTCTGGGACGCGCTGTACCGCCAGCAGCTCGCGCTCGAGGACGCGACCGCACTCCCCGCGCGCTGCGCGACCGGCTCACCGACGCGTTGCCGCTCGCGCTCGAACCCCTCGTCGAGCAGACCGCTCGCGACGGCATGACGAGCAAGTGGCTGTGGTCGTGCACCCGCGACCACGCGCAGATCGAGACCGTGCTCATGCGCTACCCGGAACGGGCGACGGTCTGCGTGTCGTCGCAGGCGGGCTGCGCGATGGGGTGCACGTTCTGCGCCACGGGTCAGGCCGGGTTCGAGCGCCACCTCGACGTGGGGGAGATCGTCGAGCAGGTGCTGCGGGCCGGACACGCATCGCCCCAGCGCGTCAGCAACGTCGTGTTCATGGGGATGGGCGAACCGCTCGCCAACTACGACACGACGTGGGCGGCGGTCCACCGTCTCCACGACGACCTCGGGCTCTCGGCCCGTCGCATCACCATCAGCACCGTCGGTGTCGCGCCCGCAATGCGTCGCCTCGCGCAGGAGGACCTGCCCGTCACGCTGGCGGTGTCGCTCCACGCGCCGACCGACGAGGAGCGCGAGCGGCTCGTGCCGCTCAACCGCCGCTACCCGATCGCCGAGGTGCTCGACGCCGCCGCCGAATTCGCCGGTTCCAAGGGCCGCCGGGTGACGTTCGAGTACGCCGTGCATCGCGGGCGAGAACGACTCGCCGGCCCAGGCCGAGGCGCTCGGCCGCCTGCTCGGGGCCTTTCCCGGCGTGGGCGGCTCCCACGTGAACCTCATCCCCCTCAATCCCACCGGTGGCTTCGGCGGGCACGCCCCGCCCCCGCCGTCGATCAAGCGGTTCGCCGACCGGCTGCGGAGCCACGGCGTCAACGCCACCGTGCGCCGCAACCGGGGGACCGACATCGACGCCGCCTGCGGACAGCTCCGGTCACGCGAGGCGATGCCGTCGGGGTGAAGCGCGTCGGGCACAATGGGGTGGTGAACCAGTGGAAGTGGGTCAATCAGTTCCAGCCCCAGACCCTCTACATGGCGACGATCCTCTGCTACATCGACGCCATCTTCGGCCTGCTCTTCAGCGGTGGCCTCTTCCTCAACCTGCTGATCGCCGGTTGCCTCGCCACCGGTGCGCTGGGCATCGCCAACGAGAAGAAGTGGGGCTACGCGGTCGCGGTCGGCGGCGCCGTGCTCCAGGTCGTGCTGCTGTTCGCGAACTACGGCACCGACGTGTTCACGTCGACCCTCCTCATCAGCCTGCTGTTCGACGGCGCGCTCGTCGCACTCCTGCTGCACCCCATGAGCCGCGAGTACCAGCGCATCTGGTTCAAGTAGTCGCCGCCGCGCCGAAGGGCGCGGCCCTGTCCACCGAACCGCGCGCTCACGTTCTGTGCCGTCGTGCGACGGGTAGGGCCAGGGTCATGATCATCCTGGTCTTCTTCTTGGTGCTCTGTCTCATCTTCGGCGTCGGAGCCGTCATCGGCGGCGTTGCGTGGCTCGCCTTCGTCGGCCTTCTCGCCGCCGTGGTGCTCGCAGCGATCGTCGTCGGTTCGTTCCGCCGTTCGCGTTCCTGACACGACGGGGCCCCGACCAGGCTCGAGGAGCGCGGTCGGGGCTCCGAGGCACTGTTGTCGTCGGTCGCCGGCTCCAACGGAGTCCAGCGCCGAGCATGTTGCTACCCGGCGGCGTGAGCCGCGAACCTCGCCACCGGACTCGACCGGACCCCTGCCAGGCAGCTCAGGCGGCGTGAACGTCGTCGAGCAACCCGGCCATCTCTTCGCACTCGGCCGTCGTCATCAGCTGGATCACGAGCTCGACGAGGCTCGGGTCGTCGTAGAGGTCGGCCGACCACGACATCGCGATCACGAAGTGCTGCATCGAGCCCCACGCGGCATCGATCCGGTTCGCCCGGAACGGCATTCCGAGGGAACCGAGCAGCGGCTGGCCGGCCAGCGCACGCGTCGCCAACGTGCGGGGGATCGTTCCGAGCTCCCGGAGCGCGGCGGCGTCGTACGAGCGGTCGACGATGTTGAGGATCTCGTCCTGGAAGGTCTTCCACGTGGGAAAGCCGACGCTCGCCGGGTCGCGGCCGGCTTCGAGGAAGGCACGGAGTGGCATCGGCCGGCGGAGCTCTTCGTCGGTCATCGGACAGGTCCTTTGCGAGCGGATGAGTGGACGTTCTCCGCTGATAACGCCGACCGGCTCGACAACGATTCGCGGGTCGGCCGTGCACTCGATCGCCGCACTCGATCGCCGGGCCCCCTCGGCCTCCGATCGCACGTGGCGGCTCGACCCTTGGAGGTGTCGAGCGGTGATGCTCCCCACCCCGCCCTTTGGTGCGGGGAGCATCACCAGCTCGGCTGCGCCGACACCGGAGACGGACCCCACTCCGTCCGCGGCTCGCGCTGCCTGAATCCTCGGCGCGCGCGGGCGAGTTCGGCACCCTCGTGTGACGGAGGTCTCTGTGAAGAGCAGGTTGCCACCTCCGGCCCCGGCTCACCGGGTCGCGGCGTACTCCTCGAACCAGTCGAGTGCGGTGGGATCGGCGAGGGAGCTGCGGCTGGCGACGGCGTCGGCGGCCGCACCCCCGAGGATGCGCTTCACCGGGACCTCGAGCTTCTTGCCCGACAGGGTCCGCGGGACCGCGGGCACGGCGACGATCAGGTCGGGCACATGACGGGGCGAGAGATCGGCGCGCAGGCCGCGGACGATGGCGCGGCGCAGCTCGTCGAAGGATGCGTCGTCGGGCGCGGCATCGGGAGCGAGCGCGATGAACAGGATCAGCTCCCCCATCGCGTCGTCGGGGTCGTCACCCTCGAGGTGCACCACCAGGCTGTCGGCCACCTCGGGCAGCCCCTCGACCACTGCGTAGAAGTCGCTGGTGCCGAGGCGCACACCACCTCGGTTGAGGGTGGCGTCGGAGCGGCCCGAGATCACGCACGCGCCGTCCTCGGTGAACGTGATCCAGTCGCCGTGTCGCCAGACGCCCGGGTAGTCGTCGTAGTAGGCGTGCTGCAGCTTCTCGCCGGTGGGGTCGCCCCAGAACGCGACCGGCATCGACGGCATGGGCTCGATGACGACGAGCTCGCCCTGCACGCCGGGCGGGCAGGTCGTGCCGTCGGGTGCGAAGGCCTCGACCGCGCAGCCGAGGTTCCGGCAGCTGATCTCCCCGGCCCGCACCGGCAGGAGCGGCACCGCGCCGACGAACGCCGCGCACACATCGGTGCCGCCGCTGACCGACGCGGTCTGCACGTGCGCACCGACGACGTCGCGCACCCAGCGGAAGCCGTCGGGCGGGAGGGGTGCGCCGGTGGACCCGATGCTGCGCAACCGATGGGTGGGCGGCACGACGCCGGCCTTGCGGCACGCCATGAGGAACGGCGCGCTCACGCCGAACACGTCGACGTCGGAGTCGGCGGCGAGCTGCCACAGCGTGCCGAGGTCGGGGAACCCGGGATCGCCGTCGAACAGCACGATGGTCGCACCCACCAGGAGACCGGAGACGAGGTAGTTCCACATCATCCAGCCGGTGGTGGTGAACCAGAAGAAGCGGTCGCCGGCGCCGAGGTCGTGGTGCAGCGCGACGGTCTTGAGGTGCTCGACGGTGATGCCCCCGTGCCCGTGCACGATCGCCTTCGGCAGCCCGGTCGTGCCCGAGCTGTAGAGCACGTACAGCGGATGGTCGAACGGCACCGGGTCGAACTCGAGCGGCCCCTGATCGGCGAGCAGCTCGCTCCAGCCGTCGGGTCCGCCACCATCTCCTCCGCCGAGATACGGGACGTGCACGGTGTGGCGCAGCGACGGCAGCGCAGCCTCGATCGCCTCGACGTCGGCGCGCTTGTCGACGATCTTGTCGCCGTAGCGGTAGCCGTCGATCGCGAGCAGCACCGTGGGTTCGATCTGCGCGAACCGGTCGACCACCGAGCGCGTGCCGAACTCGGGCGCGCACGACGACCAGATCGCGCCCAGGCTGGCGGTGGCGAGGAACGCGACGATGGTCTCGGGGATGTTCGGCAGGAACGCCGCGACCCGATCACCCCGCTGCACGCCGAGGCGCACCAGGCCGGCCCGGCAGCGGGCGACACCGTCGGCGAGATGGGCCCACGTGATCTCGGCCGGGTCACGGGTCTGACCGTGGGCGACGATCGCAACCTCGTCGGGACGATCGTCCGCCGCCGCCAGCGCGTGCTCCGCGTAGTTCAGCGTGCCGCCGGGGAACCACTCCGCACCCGGCATCGCCCGGCGCGCGAGCGCACGCGCCGGCGGGTCGTGCCAGCGCACGCCCGACCACTCCGTGCACGCGCTCCAGAAGCCGTCGAGGTCGTCGGTCGACCACTGCTGGAGCTCGGCGTAGCCGTCGAAGTGGAGGTCGTGGCGCTCGGCCAGCCAGTCGAGGAACGCGCCGATGCGGCTGGTGGCGCGCACGTCGGCCGGGGGCGTCCAGACGATCTCGCCCCGCCCCGTCGTCTCGCCCAGCCCTGTCATCTCGCCCGGCCCCGTCATCCGCGGAGCTCGGATGCCATGATCACAGGCCGGAACACTACGAGGAGACGCCCGAGTGGAGACGCCGCATCACGGACGGTGGTTCGAGGACCTGCCCGTCGGCCTGGTCGTGCCGCACGCGCTCACCCGGACGATCACCGAGACCGACAACATCCTGTTCACCACGATGACGTTGAACCCGGCCCGCCTCCACCTCGACGCCGACTACGCCGCCGGCACCGAGTTCGGTCGCCCGCTCGTGAACAGCCTCTTCACCCTCGGCCTGCTCGTCGGCATCTCGGTGCTCGAGACCACCCACGGCACGACCGTCGCGAACCTCGGCTTCGAGGAGGTCACGTTCCCCGTGCCGATGTTCGCTGGCGACACCCTGCACGGCGAGTCGGAGGTCGTGGCGACACGCGAGTCGAAGTCGCGCCCCGGGCAGGGCATCGTGACCTTCGAGCACCGCGGCTTCAACCAGCGCGACGAGCTCGTGTGCAAGGCCCGGCGCAACGCCCTCATGCACAAGCGGCCGGCATGACGACCAACCCCTCGCCGGCGCGCATCCGCAGCGTGCTCTTCGCTCCGGCGAGCAAGCCCGACGTGCTGCGAAAGCTGCCCCGCTCGACCCCCGACGCCGTCGCGCTCGACCTCGAGGACGCCGTGCCGCCCGACGGCAAGCCCGCGGCGCGCGAGCACGCACGCGAGGTCGGCGCCGAGCTCGTGGCCGAGCACCCGGGCCTGGCCGTGTACGTGCGGGTGAACCCGGTGCCCACCGAGTGGTTCGCCGACGACGTGCGCGACGGGCTGCACCCGTCGATCACCGGCGTGATCGTGCCGAAGCTGGAGACCCCCGAGCAGCTGGCCACCGTGGTCGACGCCCTCGCCGACGCCGGACTCGAGCGCCTCCACGTGTTCGCCGGCATCGAGAGCGCCGCCGGCGTCGACCGGGTGCGTGAGCTGCTGGTGCCGCCGGTTGCGGTCGCCTACTTCGGCGCCGAGGACTTCGTGGCCGACATGGGCGGCGTGCGCACGCTCGGCAGCACCGAGGTGCTCTACGCCCGTTCCCGGGTGGTGCTGGCCGCTCGCCTGGCCGACGTGCCCGGCCGTCGACCAGGTGGTGACCCGCCTCGACGCCGAGGACCACTTCCTCACCGACGCCGCCCAGGGCCGGGCCCTCGGCTACCGGGGCAAGCTGTGCATCCACCCGGCCCAGGTGGCGCTGGCGCACCGGGCGTTCACCCCGTCGCCCGAGGAGGTCGACCGGGCCCGGCGGCTCGTCGTCGCCTACGAGGAGGCGGTGGCGGGTGGCCACGCCGCCATCGCCTTCGACGGCCAGATGGTCGACGAACCGCTCGCCCGCCACGCCCGCGCCGTGCTCGCCGCCGCCGACGACGCGTCCTGAGCCGACCGCGGCCGTCCGGCCTCGGCCCCGACGCGCTTCTCTAGGATCCCGCAGGTGACCGACCTCTCCCCCGCCGAGCTCGTGGCCGACCTCGAAGCCCAGCTGCGCCCGCTCGAGGTCGAGCTGGCGGAGGCGTGGTGGGAGTCGAACACCCAGTCGTCGCCGACGGCCGACGAGCGGCGCACCGCGGCCGAGCTCGCCCGACGCGAGTTCCTCGCCGATCCGATCCGGTTCGCCGCCGTGCGCGAAGCGCGCGACGCGGTGTCGGCGGCCGACGACCCGCTGCTCCGCCGTCAGCTCGACGTCCTGCACGACGCCTTCGTGCCGCACCAGGTCCCGGCCGACCTGCGCCGGGCGATCGTGGAGCTCGAGACGCGCGTCGAGTCCACCTTCAACAACTTCCGCGGCCAGATCGACGGCGAGCGCGTCGACGACAACGCGATCGCCGAGATCCTGCGCGCCAGCGACGACGACGACGAGCGCCGCGCCGCGTGGGAGGCGTCGAAGCAGATCGGACCCGAGGTCGCGGACCGGATCCGTGAGCTCGCCCGCCTCCGCAACCAGGCCGCGCAGGCCCTCGGCGCCCGCGACCACTTCGCCCTCGCGCTCGCCACCGGCGAGCTCGACGAGGAGCGCCTCTTCGCCACCCTCGACGACGTCGACCGCGCCACCGCGGCCCCGTTCGCGGAGTGGAAGGCCGACGTCGACGCCCGGCTCGCGACCCGCTTCGGCATGCGCGATCGCCGACCTCCGTCCCTGGCACTACGACGACCCGTTCTTCCAGACCCCGCCGGCCGAGGGCGCGGTCGCCATCGACCACCTCTTCACCGACGCCGACCTCGAGGCGCTGACCGTCCGCACCTACGACGGCCTCGGCCTCGACGTGCGCGCCGTGCTCGAGCGCAGCGACCTCTACGCGCGCGACGGCAAGAGCCAGCACGCGTTCTGCATCGACATCGACCGCTCCGGCGACGTGCGCGTGCTCTGCAACGTGGAGCCCAGCGAACGCTGGATGGACACGATGCTCCACGAGTTCGGCCACGCCATCTACGACCGCGAGTGCGACGACACGCCTCCCGTGGTTGGTGCGCGGTGCCGCGCACGCGCTCACCACCGAGGGCATCGCGATGCTGATGGGCCGCCTGCCGCGCGACCCCGCGTGGCTCCGCGAGGTCGCGGCGGTCGCCGGCGCCGACGTCGACGCCATCGCCGACGCCCTCGCCGACGCCCAGCGCGCCGCGCTGCTCGTGTTCGCCCGGTGGGTGCTCGTGATGACGAACTTCGAGCGCAGCGCTCTACGCCGATCCCGACGCCGACCTCGACACGCTGTGGTGGGACCTCGTCGAGCACCACCAGCTCGTCCACCGGCCCGACGACCGCCAGCGCGCCCGACTGGGCGGCCAAGATCCACCTCGCGGCGGCGCCCGTCTACTACCAGAACTACCTCTACGGGGAGCTGTTCGCGTCGCAGCTCGACGCCACGCTGCACGACGCGGGCCGGCGGGCTCGTCGACCGCACCGCCGCCGGCGCGCTGCTGCGCGACGACGTGTTCGCGCCGGGCGCGTCGCTGCGCTGGGACGCGCTCGTCGAGCGCGCCACCGGCGAGCCGCTCTCGCGCCGAGCACATGGCCCGCCAGCTGACGCGACAGGGCGACCTGATGGATCTCGGGCTGCGGGGACGGGCGACGGTGGTCGCCGGCGGCACGCGCGGCGTCGGCCGCGCCACCGCCGAGCTGCTCGCGGCCGAAGGCGCGCGTGTCGCGGTGCTCGCGCGCACGCCGAGCCACCTCCGCGAAGCCGAGGAGGAGCTGCTCGCCGCCGGCGCCGAGGACGCCATCGGGCTGGAGTGCGACCTGCTCGACACCGGTGAGGTCGAGGCCGCGTTCACGTTCCTCGACGAGCGCTGGGGCGAGTGCCACGTGCTGGTGAACACCGTCGGTCCTGCCCACGTCGGCGGCCTCGACGACCTCACCGACGCCGCCTGGCTCGACGAGTTCGACCTCGGCGTGCTCACGCATGATCCGCACCACGCGCGCCGCGCTCCCGCTGCTGCGCCAGGCGACGTTCGCGCGCGTCGTGAACGTGGCCGCGTCGTCGATCCGCCACCAGAGCCCCGGGCTCATCGGCTTCACCGCGTCGAAGGCGGCGATGGCGAGCGCGTCGAAGAACCTGTCGCGCGCGCTCGCGCCCGAGGGGATCATCGTGAACACCGTCGCGCCGGGCACGGTGATGTCGCCCACCCTCGCCAGCTACCTCGTCGGCACCGACCTCGAGGGCCTGCCCGAGGGCCCGCTCGAAGCCGCCTACGAGGCCATCGCCCGCGACTACGGCGCGTCGAACGACATCGGCCGGGTCGGGCTCCCCGAGGAGGTCGCCACGATGGTGGTGTTCCTCTGCTCCGAGCTCTGCAGCTTCGTGGTGGGCGCGACCGTCCCCGTCGACGGCGGCACCGACTTCTTCTGACCGGACTCCCGGGGGACGCGGCGACGTGGAGTTCAACCTGGCCGACCTGTGGGAACGGGTCGTCGACGAGATCCCCGACCACGAGGCGCTCGTGTGCGGCGATCGCCGGCTCACGTACGCGCAGGCCGACGCCCGGGCCACGCAGCTCGCGCACCACCTCGCCGGCCTCGGCATCGGCGCCGGCGACCACGTCGCGCTCTACCTCTACAACGGCACCGAGTACCTCGAGGGCATGCTCGCGGCGTTCAAGCTGCGCGCGGTCCCGATCAACGTGAACTACCGCTACGGCGAGGACGAGCTGCGCTACCTGCTCGACGACGCCGACGCGCGCGCGGTCGTGTTCCACCGCGAGTTCGCGCCCGACGCTCGACGCGATCCGCGACGACCTGCCGCTCCTGCACGGGTTCGTCGAGGTCGCCGACGACGTCCGACGCGCCGTCCGATGTGGACCGGCGCCGTCGCTCTCCGGCGCGACCGAGTACGAGACCGCGCTCGCCGCCGCATCGAGCACGCGCGACTTCGCGCCGCGCTCGGCCGACGACCTGTACATCCTCTACACCGGCGGCACCACCGGCATGCCGAAGGGCGTCATGTGGCGCGCCGAGGACATCTTCTTCGGCGCCTTCGGCGGCGGGAACCTCGGCGACGTGCCCATCGACCGCCCCGAGCAGGTCGTCGACTCCTTCGACCTCCATCGGCGCGGCCTGCCCGCGTGCCCGTTCATGCACGGCACCGCGCACTGGATGGCGTTCGGCACCCTCTACTCCGGCGGCACCGTCGTCATCTCGCCCGAGCGCCACTTCGACCCCGAGCACCTGTGGCGCCTGATCGACGCCGAGCGGGTCACGTTCCTCGTGATCGTCGGGCGACGCGTTCGCCCGTCCCCTGGTCGAGTCCTACGACCAGCTCGACCCGCCCGCCGACGTCGTCGCCGCTCACCGTCGTGCTGTCCGGCGGCGCGGTCCTCTCGCCCGCGGTGAAGGCGGCGTGGGTCGACCGGCTCCCCGGCACGTTGCTCATCGACGGCTTCGGCGCGTCGGAGACCGGCGGGCAGGGCCAGAGCATCTCCGCCGCCGGCGGGCCGATCGAGACCGTCGGCCCGCTTCTCGCGTGAACGACGAGACCACCGTGCTCGACGACGACCTGCGTCCGGTCGGGGCCGGGGTCGTCGGCAAGCTGGCCCGGCGCGGCCACGTGCCGCTCGGCTACTACAAGGACCCGGAGAAGACCGCGAGCACGTTCCCCGTGATCGACGGCGTGCGCTGGTCGGTGCCCGGTGACCACGCCCGCATCGAGGACGACGGCACCATCACCGTGCTCGGGCGCGGGTCGGTGTCGATCAACACCGGCGGCGAGAAGGTGTACCCCGAGGAGGTCGAGGCGGCGTTGAAGTCGCACCCGGCGGTGTTCGACGCGGTCGTGGTGGGCGTGCCCGACGAGCGGTGGGGTGAGCAGGTCACCGCGGTGGTGCAGGCCCGCCCCGGTGCCGCGCCGACGCTCGACGAGCTGGCCGAGCACGTCCGCGCGCAGCTCGCGTCGTACAAGGTGCCCCGCGACGCTGGTGCTGGTCGACGCGATCGTGCGGTCGCCGTCGGGGAAGCCCGACTACCGCTGGGCGCGCGCGCGACCGCGGTCGCCGGCACGGACGACGGCGCAGGTGCGAGGTAGGCGTCGAGCACCGCGGCGCACGTGGTCGCGAACCGCTCGACGTCGATCGACGGATCCCACGCCGCCTGCAGCACGAACCCCTGCAGCAGGGCCAGGATCACCTGCACCAACGCGGCGGCGTCGACGTGGGCCGGGAGCGCACCCGCCGCGACCGCGGCGGCGAACGCGGCCTCGGCCTCACGCGCGGGCGCCACGCCTTCCGCCACCACCGCCGCCAGGCGCTCGTCGGCGAGCGCCTCCGCCCACACGTGCACGTTCACGCGTCGCCGGCGGAGCTCGTCGGGGTCGGCGAGCCAGGCGAAGTACGCGGTGACGAAGTCGTGCACCGCGCGACGCGGGTCGTCGTGCTGCAGCGCCGCGTCGAGCAGTGCGCGCTCCTGCGCGTGGCGCTCGGCCGCGATCGCCTCGACGATCGCGGCCTTGCCGTCGAAGTACCGGTAGAGCGCGCCGTTGCTGAGGCCCGCCTCGGCCGCGATGTCGTCGGTGGTCGTGCCGTGCAGGCCGCGTGCGCTCGAAGCACGTGATCGCGGCGTCGAGGATGCCGCGGCGGCACGCGTCGCGGTACTCCTCGCTGACCTTGGGCATCAGGCCGCCTCGGCCACGACGACGTGGTACAGGTCGGAGCCCGCGATCGCGCCGTCCGAGCGCGGCGAAGCGTCCGCCGTCGGCATCGCGCGTCGACACGTCGGCGACCAGGTCGAAGCCCCGCTGCCCGGAGGAAGGACGGGCGCGGCGGCGGGCACGACCCCGAACGTCCACGGCTCACCCGCGCGCTGCACGTTGCGCACCCACCGCTCGGCCTCGGGGAACGTCACCGATCCGTCGAGCACGCCGGCGTCGACGTAGGTGAGCACCAGCACGCTGCCGGGTGCGGCGAGGGTGCGGACGATCTCGAGCGTCGCGTCGACCGCGTCCGCGGTCAGATAGTTGGTCACGCCCTCCCACACGAAGATCGCCGGGCGTCCCGGGTCGAAGCCCGCGGCCAGGAGCTCGGTGTCGAGGTGGTCGTGTTCGAAGTCGACCGGGACGTAGACCACGCCCCGCGCGTCGAGCCCTTCCCCGGCGACGACGGCCACCTTCCGCGCCTGGGTGGCGGGGTGGTCGACCTCGAAGGTGGTGAGACCGGCCGCCGCGGGGAGGCGGTGGGCGCGGGTGTCGAAGCCGGCGCCGAGGAGCACGAGCTGGTCGACCGCCGGGGCCCGATCGGTCACCGCGTCGTCGATGAACCGCGTGCGGGCGACCGCCGACGGCCGCGGTCCCGGGCCGGCGACGCGGTCGTACACCCAGCTCGCCGCCGCCCCGACGACCGGGAGGCGCGACCAGCGGGCCAGCAACCGCAACCGGCCCCGGGTGAACGGCTCGGCGTACGGGTCGACGAACAACCGACGGCCCGTCCCCCGGTGGGTCTCGAGCGCCCGCATCAGGGCGACGGTCTCGGCGGTGAAGCTGGCCCGGTCCTGCACTGGTCCCCTCCCGGTGGTCGTAAACATGAACGCTCGTTCACTTTAGCACGGCCGGGTTACCGTGCGACCATGGACACGCAGCCGAGGCGAGGGCGACAGCACGGCCGGAGGCCGGTACGCCGGAGCGAAATGGACCCGACGTAGTGCCGAACCGGCTCCAGCACGAGACCAGCCCCTATCTCCGCCAGCACGCCGACAACCCGGTCGACTGGTACCCGTGGGGTGAAGAGGCGTTCGCCCGGGCCCGGGCCGAGGACAAGCCGATCCTCCTGTCGATCGGGCTACTCGTCGTGCCACTGGTGCCACGTCATGGCCCACGAGTCGTTCGAGGACGCCGCAGATCGCCGCGGTGATGAACGACGCGGTTCGTGAACGTGAAGGTCGACCGCGAGGAGCGACCCGACGTCGACGCCATCTACATGCAGGCCGTGCAGGCGATGACCGGCAGCGGCGGCTGGCCGATGACGGTGTTCCTCGACCCCGACGGGCGGCCCTTCTTCGGCGGCACCTACTACCCGCCCGAGGACCGCCAGGGCATGCCCGGCTTCGTGCGGCGTGCTCGACGCCATCGACGACGCATGGCGCCACCGCCGCGAGGAGCTGGCTCAGAACGCCGAGCAGCTGCACCAGGCCATCGTCGAGAGCACCGCCATCGGCGGCGCGGCGCGGGGTGCGCTGACCCCGGACATCCTCGACCGGGCGGTCGCGAACCTCGCAAGAGCAGTACGACCCCCGCTTCGGCGGCTTCGGTCGGGCGCCGAAGTTCCCCCAGGCGATGACGATCACGCTTCCTCCTCGACGTCGCCGCCACCGCGACTCGACCCGAGCCGCAGCCCGATCCGCAGTCCGGTGTGCGGTCCGAGGTGCTGGGCATGGCCACCGGCTCGCTCGACGCCATGGCCGCCGGCGGCATCTACGACCAGGTGGGCGGCGGATTCCACCGCTACTCGGTCGACGCGCACTGGCTCGTCCCCCACTTCGAGAAGATGCTCTACGACCAGGCGCTCCTCGTGCGCGCCTACCTGCACGGCTGGATGGTCACCGGCACCGACCGCTACCGCCGGGTCGTCGAGGAGACGATCACGTACGTGCTGCGCGACCTGACGCACGCCGACGGCGGGTTCTTCTCGGCCGAGGACGCCGACTCCGAGGGGATCGAGGGCAAGTTCTACGTCTGGTCGCTCGAGGAGCTCGAGGAGCTCTGCGGCGACGCCCTGCCCGACGTCATCCGCCACTTCGGTGTGACGGCGCGCGGCAACTTCGAGGACCCGCACACCGGCTACCGCGGCAACATCCTCCACGCCGTCGGGCCGCCGGAGGACCGCCCCGAGTCGATCGCCACCGTCCTGCCCGCCTTGTTCGACGGCCCGCGAGCACCGCGTCCGGCCCGGCCTCGACGACAAGGTCCTGCTCGGGTGGAACGCGCTGTTCCTGCGCTCGCTGGTGGAGGCCGCGCACGCGCTGCGACGCGACGACTGGATGGACGCCGCCCGCACCAACGCCCGCTTCCTGCTCCGGGAGCTGCGTCGCGACGACGGCCGCCTCCTCCGTTCGTGGCAGGACGGCCGGGCCAACCTGCTCGCGTACGCCGAGGACTACGCCGCGCTGCTCGAGGCGTTGCTCACGCTGGCCGAGCTCGACGACGTGCAGTGGTTGGCCGAGGCGCAAGCCGTCGCCGACGGGCTGTTCGCGCTCTTCGTCGACGACGAGCGCGGCGGCTTCTTCACCACCGGGTCCGACGCCGAGGCGCTGATCGTGCGGCCCAAGGACTTCCAGGACAACGCCACGCCGTCGGAGAACTCACTCGCCGCCGACGGGCTGCTGCGCCTCGCCGCGCTCACCGGCGATCCCACGGGCGCCGACCACGCGGAGCGCTGGCTCGCCACCCTCGCCCCGGTGCTCGGCGAGCACCCCACCGCGTTCGCGTTCCTCCTCGAGGCGCTCCAGCGCGTCGTCCGACCTCCGCTGGAGATCGCCATCGTCGGTGACGACGGCCCGGCGCGCGACGCCCTCGTCGACGTGGTGCGCACACGGGTGATGCCGGGCGCGGTGCGGGTGGTCGCCGCTCCCGGGGTCGGCGCCGACCTCACACCGCTGCTCGCCGACCGCACCCTGGTCGACGGTCAGCCCGCGGCCTACGTGTGCGAGCACTTCGTCTGCCGGTTGCCGGTCACGGATCCGGAGTCGCTCCGGGCCGATCTCGACCAGCGGCGCTGACCCGTCGCCCGCGGCGCTCGGCCCGGCGGCGGGCCCGACGCTGCGCCCGCCGACCCCTGGTCGCCACCCACAGCCCGGTGACGACCACCACGAGCACGATGGCCCCGGCCAGGGCAACGACGCCGGGATCGATCCCGCCGTCACTCCCCCCGTCGCGTGCCTCGTCGGACCCGGCGGCGGGAGCCGCCTGGTCGACCGACCCGACCGAGCTCGTCACGGTCGCACCCGTCGTCGCCGGGGTCGACCGGGTCGTGGTCGGTGTGAGCGAGGCCACGTAGCGGTCGTAGTGCTGGCGGACCACCGTCGCCATGGCCGTCTGGCCGGTCGGCGTGAGGTGGATGGCGTCGGCGTACACGTCGTCGGGGTGCGCGTTCACCTCGGCGTTCCAGTCGACGACGTCGAGGGTGGGGTACCGCGTGGCCGCCGCCGCGAGCTCGGCGTTCATCCCTGCTCGGCCAGGACCCCAGTCGTGCTGGTCGAGCCAGATGACGCGCTTCGCGCCCGCGAGCGCACTCATGGCGCCGTCGATCCGCTCCCGGAAGACCGCGGGGTCGGAGGCGTCGTTGTATCCGAGGTCGAGCACGACGACGTCACCGAGAGCCGGCCCGGCGTTCTGGAAGAGGCCGATCGCGCCGAGCAGTGACCGGTCCTCGACCGCGTCGACGGTGGCCTGGCCGGGGTCGAACTCGGCCAGGAGCTCCTCCTTGGCGCCGAGCAGGACCGAGTCGCCGTACACCGAGACGCGCAGCGCGGGCCCGGGCAGCGTGGTGGAAGGCGTGGTGGAAAGCGTGGTGGAAGGCGTCGTGGCCGGCGTCGTGGCCGGCGTGGCCGAGCTCGTGGCGGTCTGTGCCGGGGCGCGCCCGACACCGGGACCGAACCCGGCTCCGACGGCCGTCACGAGCAGGATCGCCGCGGCCGCGGCCACGACCCGACGTTGCCCCGTGCCCCACGACCCATGAGGGTGTCCGGCGACGCCCGCGGGCAAACGCGGAGTGCGCTCGGTGATGGTTCAGCTACGAGGAGTGGCGAGACCGTCGGCCAGCGCCTCGGCCATCGCCCAGCCGTAGGCGATCAGCGCCTCGCCGTTGGCGGGGTCGGCCTCGCCGACGAGCTCCACCACGACCTTGCCGCCGGCCTTGACCGCCGACGGCGTGCAGCACCAGCTCGGGCGCCCCGTGGGCGCTCAGGCGGAAGCTGCGGTCGTCGTAGCGGCTGTCGCAGCCGAACCGGCGCGCCAGGCGCCGGCCCCAGGCCCGTTCCTCGCCGTTGGGCGAGTACTTCGGGCGCGGGCACACGTCGTCGAGCTGGCCGAAGAGCGTGTACGCGGCCGGGTGCGCGACCCGCCCCGCGACGAGGACGTCCTCGTCGGGGAACGAGATGGCGGCCCGGCGGTACAGCTCCGCGACGAGACCGTCGAGGCTCGGTCGGGCGTTCTTGCCCCTCCGCACCCCGCCGAGGCCCCACAGGATGCACGGAGTGCCCCCGATGCGCTCGAGCGAACCGAACAGGAAACCCTGGATTTCTCCCTCGATCTCGACCACCGCCACCAGGGGGAACTGCTCGACGTGGTTGTCGAGCTGCTCATCCTGGAGCGGGAGCCCCAGCCCAGAGACCAGCTGACCGAGCTCATCGAGCTCGGCCGGCTTGAGAGAGACGGAATCACGCGACTCGACGTCCATCGGTTACCCATTATCGCCGATGGAACCCCCGAGTGACCACTCGGCTCCGGAATCCGGACGAACTACTCGACGACGAGGCCCTCGAGACCGGGTTCGGGGTCGGGAATCTGCGGGTCGAGCGTGGTGAGCACGTCGACCAGGAGCGTCGCCACCGCGACGTCACGCACCCACTTGTGGTCGGCCGGCACGACGTGCCACGGCGCCCACGACGTGGACGTCGCCGAGATCGCCGATTCGTACCGAGCCTGGTACTCGTCCCACTGCGCCCGGGTGTCGAGGTCGGTGCGCCGGAACTTCCAGTTCTTCTCCGGGTCGTCGATCCGGGCCTGGAGGCGCGCCCGCTGCTCCTCCTTCGAGATGTGGAGGAACACCTTCACCATGGTGGTGCCCTCCTCGGAGAGCATCCGCTCGAAGTGGCGGATCTGGCGGTGGCGCTTGTGCATCTGACGGTCGTCGATGACGCCGATGCAGCGGGCGGTGACGACGTCCTCGTAGTGCGACCGGTTCCAGACGCCGAGGATCCCGCGCGCCGGGGTGCTGGCCTGGATGCGCCAGAGGTAGTCGTGCGCGAGGTCGACGGTGGTCGGCGCCTTGAAGTTCACGACCGAGCAGCCCTGCGGGTTGAGGCCCGTGAGGACACGGCGGATGGCGCCGTCCTTGCCCGAGGCGTCCATGCCCTGCAGCACGAGCACGACGCTGCGGCGCGCCTCGGCCCACAGCCGGTCGTGCAGGTCGTCGAGCTGGTCGAGGAGCTCGGCGGTGCGCGCCTGACCGTCGATCTTCTCCTTCAGCCCGAGCCGCGCCGCCGGGTTCCGCTGTCGACAGGTCGGCCGCGTCACCGGGCTCGACGCGCAGCTCGTCGAGCAGGGAATCGCGCCCGGAATCGCGCCTCGAATCGCTCTGGGATCGCTTGGCCATGGCCGGAACTTAGCCCTGTCGCTCCGCGCCGACGACGGACCGGCGGCTAGACCCGCGCGCCCTGTTCGACCCTGGCCCGCGGCAGCTCCACCCGCACCGTGGTGCCGACTCCGGGCGCGCTCTCGAGCACGACGTCGCCACCGTGCGCATCGACGATGGCGCGCACGATCGCCAACCCGAGGCCGGACCCGCCCGCATCGCGGGACCGCGATGCGTCGGCACGTGAGAAGCGTTCGAACGCGCGGCCGGCGACCTCCGCCGTCATCCCGGGGCCGTCGTCGTGCACCTCGACGACGGCGAGCGCGCCGCCGTTCCTGACCCGCACCGACACGGGGGTGCCGTCCGGCGTGTGCGCCAGCGCGTTGCCGACCAGGTTGCCGACGACCTGACGCAGTCGGTCCTCGTCGCCGTCGACGGTCACGCCCTCGGCCACCTCGGCGGTGACGACGCGGTCGGGCGCCACCGCACGCGCATCGGCCGCGGCGTCGACGCCGAGCACTCCGAGGTCGACGGTGTCGCGCGCCAGCGGCCGTCCCTCGTCGAGGCGCGCCAGCAGCAGCAGGTCGTCGACCAACGACGCCATGCGCACCGACTCCGCTTCGGTGCGACGCATCGCCTGGTCGAGCTCGGCGGGTTCGGCGAGGCCACCGTGGCGGTAGAGCTCGGCGTAGCCACGGATGGTCGTGACCGGGGTGCGCAGCTCGTGCGACGCGTCCGACACGAAGCGGCGCAGCCGGGCCTCGCTGGCGGCGCGCTCGGCGAACGCGTGCTCGATCGTCGTGAGCATCGCGTTGAGCGCGTCGCCCAGCTCCGCCGCCTCGGTGCCCTGGGGCTCGGCCGGCACGCGCTCCGACAGATCACCGGCCGCGATGGCACCCGCGGTCTTCGTCATCCGCTTGAGCGGTCGCACCCCGAGGCGCAGGACCCAGAACACGACCACGCCGAGGATGCCGATGACGATGGAGATCGCCGCGAACAGCACCCAGCGGAGCCGACCCATCGTCGCGTCGACGTCGTGCAGCGAGAGGCCGACGACGTCGACCGCGCCCGGCGACCGCAGCGCCATGACGCGGTACCGACCCGAACCTGATGTGCTCGACACCGTGAACGCGTCGCCCGAGCGCGCCGCCGCCATGGCCCTCGCCACGCGGATCTTGGGACCCGCCGCACCGTCGGTGGTCACGTTCGGCTGCTGGAGCACCCGGATCGTGCCGTTCTCGATGCGCCACACGTAGACCGAGGTGGGACCGACGACGGCGACCGGGTTGCCACCGTTGAAGGTCGCACCGGCGGGCGGCAGCTGCGTCACGGCCTGCACGAGCTGCTGGTCGACCCGGTCGACGAGGTTGGCCTCGGTGGTGCGGGCGACGATGAACGCCACCGCCACCAGCACGAACGACACGACCACCATGCCGGCGATCAGTCGCGCCCGCAGCGACACCTAACTTCTCCCGCAGGGCGTACCCGAAGCCTCGCACCGTGTGGATCAGCCGCGGCTCGACCCGGTCGATCTTCTTGCGCAGGTAGCCGATGTAGGTCTCGACGACGCCGCCGTCACCGCCGAAGTCGTACTGCCACACGTGGTCGAGGATCTGCGGCTTCGACAGCACCCGGCCCTGGTTGGCGAGGAGGAAGCGCAGGAGGTTGTACTCCGTCGGCGAGAGCGGCACCTCGTCGCCGGCGCGTCGGACGACGTGGGCGTCGTCGTCCATCTCGAGGTCGGCGCAGCGCAGCACCGCGCCGGCGCGCGCCAGCCCCGACCGGCGGAGCACCGCGCTGATGCGGGCGACGAGCTCCTCGAGGCTGAAGGGCTTCACGAGGTAGTCGTCACCGCCGAGGGTGAGCCCGCGCACCTTGTCCTCGGTCGCGTCGCGCGCGGTGAGGAACAGCACCGGCGTCTTCACGCCGTCGTTGCGCAGCCGACGGCAGACCTCGAAGCCGTCGAGGTCGGGCATCATCACGTCGAGGACGATCAGGTCGGGCGACGTGGTCCTCGACGACGTCGAGCGCATCACGCCCGGATGCCGCTGCGTGCACATCGAAGCCCTCGTACCGCAGCGCGGCCTCGAGCATCGATCGCAGGTTGTCCTCGTCGTCGACGAGCAGGAGCCGTTCACCCGCCATGACGGCCAGCGTCGCATCTGGACTTGAGAGCTGGCTGTGAGCTGACTGGGGGACCGCGCCCGCAGGCGCGGTCCCCAGCTCGGCTCGGCTCGGTTCGGCTCAGACGGGTGCGGTCTCGTCTTCGACCGTGGTGACGAACCGCCAGATCCCGGCACCGATGAGACCACCGATGATCGGGAACACGATGAACACCCACAGCTGTTCCCAGCCCCAGCTCTGTCCGAAGAGGACGGTCGCGAAGCTCCGCGCGGGGTTCACCGACGTGTTGTCGATCGGGATCGTCACCATGTGGATGAGGGCGAGCATCAGCCCGATCGGGATGCCGGCGAACCCGGCGATCGCCGACTTCCGGGTGGTGCCCGCGATCACGAGGATGAAGAGCGCGGTGAACACGACTTCGGTGATCACCACCGCCCAGAAGCCGAACTTCGACGGCGAGTGATCGGCGAAGCCGTTCGACGCTGCCGAGAACAGCCCCTGCCGGGTCGCGTGCTTGAGCTTGCCGGAGCCGATGTTGTCGCCGCTCTCGATGATCCCCCACAGGATCACCGCGCCCAGAGCAGCGCCGAGGATCTGTCCGACGAGGTACGCGGGCACGTCCTTGCCGTCGGTGCGCTTCAGGGCCCACATGCCGATCGTGACCGCCGGGTTGATGTGGCACCCCGAGATGTGACCGAACAGGTACGCCGCGCACAGGAGGCTCAGGCCGAACGCGAGCGCGACGCCGAGCATGCCGATGCTCACACCGAAGACGTAGTTCGTGAAGATTGCTGCTCCGGGACCGCCGAGGATCAGGATCATCGTCCCGATCAACTCGGCCACGAGTATCCGTGCTGTCCTGCTCATGTTCCCTCCTCCAGGTCGCGCCACTGCCAGGGGCGGCGGGGCCGCGCCGCCGGAGATCGTGTCACGGTTCGTCCGGAGGTTCATGGATGGTCCCCCGAGGCAGGTTTTCTGCGGCCGATGCCACGTTCGGCGCGGTTTCGGTGGCATCATGCAGCCCCCTTCGCAACCCCCACATACCAGGAGCACGCATGAACCGCAGAGAACTCGTCGCCGAGCTGGCCGACCGGCTCGAGACCGACAAGCGCAGCGCCGACGCCGCGCTGCAGGCCTTCGTCGACACCGTCACCGACACCGTGTCGTCGGGCGAGGTCGTCGCGATCAGCGGGTTCGCCAAGTTCGCCCGCGTCGAGCGCGCCGCGCGCATGGGTCGCAACCCCCAGACCGGCGAGGCGATCCGCATCAAGGCGTCGCGCCGCGTGCGCGTCACGCCGCTGAAGGCGTTCAAGGACGCCGTGCTCACCGGCAAGCGTCCGGCCAAGAAGGCTGCCGCCAAGAAGGCGGCGCCGGCGAAGAAGGCCGCGCCCGCCAAGAAGGCGGTCGCGAAGAAGGCACCGGCCAAGAAGGCGGCGCCCGCCAAGAAGGCCGTGGCCAAGAAGACGGTCGCCCGCAAGGCGCCGGCGAAGAAGGCAGTGGCGAAGAAGACCACCCGCCGCTAGCAACGCTCCGCGCCGCACTCCTGCGGCGCGACGAACACCCGGACACCCGGAGAGGCGGGGGACGACACGCTTCGTCCCCCGCCTCATCGGTAAGACTGGTGGGATGCGCCGCCGGGCTCCCCTCCTCGCGTTCCTCGCCGGCGCCCTCGTGTTCGCGGGCGGCCTGGCCCTCGGCAGCCACGCGGTGGTCGATCACGACACCCCGCTGCCGACCACCGCCCTCGCCCGCGCCGAGCTGGCCGACGTCCCGGCTCCCAGCGCGCTCTCGCGCACGCGCGACGACCTCGGCCGCGACCAGGACCTGCGGCGTGATGCCGCGGTCACGATCGCGATCGGCCTCACGCTCACCCTCGCCGCCGGCTGGTGGCTGGCGCGCGAGCGTCGCACTCGTTCACACCGTGCGCTGCCGTTCGCGATCCTGCGCACGCGCGCACCGCCCCGGATGCCCGCCATCGTCCACTGCTGACGCGCGTCGGTTCCTCCCGGCGCGCTCGCCGGAAAGGGCACCCATGACGCAGACCACCATGACGCGGCCGCATGCGCCCCGTCGAACGTTTCCCTCCCTCACCATCTCCGTGGTGCTGGTCATCGTCGGCGCACTGCTGTGCGGACTGATGGTGTACACGCTGCGCGATCCCGCCGTCGTGCCACGCGTGACCGTCGACAACCCGAGCGCGCTCGACGTGAACGTGAGCGTGCGACCCGCCGATGGTCACGACCGCCTCCTCCTCGCCACCGTGTCCCCGACGACCACCGCCACCAACCTCGATGTGCTCGACCAGGGCGACGAGTGGGTCTTCTCGTTCTCGTCCGGCGGCATCGAAGGCGGCACGCTGCGGGTGTCGCGCGCGAAGCTGGCGGCCGATGACTGGCGTGTGGAGGTCCCCGACTCGGTCATCCAGCGGCTGCAGTCCGGCACCTTCGTGCCGGCCTACGCCGGCTGACCGTCGACGGTGAGCGCGCGCGACACGCTCGTCGCACTGGGCGCGTCGCTCCTCGCAGCGGGCCTGCTGGCGCGCCTCGGGCGTCGGATCGGTCTGCCCACGATCCCGCTGTTCATGATCGCGGGGTTGCTGTTCGGGCCCAACACGCCGGGCGTGCAGCTCGTCGACCACCCGGAAGACTTCGCGCTCCTCGCCACCCTCGGGCTGATCTTCCTGCTGTTCTACCTGGGCCTCGAGTTCTCGATCGGCGAGCTCACCTCGGGCGGCCGCCGCCTGGCGGCGTCGGGCGCCATCTACCTCGGACTGAACATCGGCGCCGGGCTCGCGTTCGGCTTCGCGCTCGGGTGGGGCTCGCGCGAGGCCCTCGTGCTCGCGGGCGCAGTCGGCATCTCGTCGTCGGCGATCGTCACCAAGATCCTGGTGGAGATGCACCGGCTCACCAACCGCGAGACCCGGCTCATCCTCGGCATCGTGGTGGTGGAGGACCTGTTCCTGGCGGTGTACCTGGCCGCGCTCCAGCCGGTGCTCGACGATTCTGCGACCGCGGGCGATGCGCTCTTCTCGTTCGCCAAGGCCTTCGCCTTCCTCGTGATCGTGGCGCTCATCGCTCGTTACGGCTCCGCCGTCGTCGGACGGATCATCGGCGCCGAGCAGGACGAGTTGCTCACCGTGTGCTTCGTCGGCCTCGCCGTGCTCGTCGCCGGCATCGCCGAAGAGGTGCACGTGTCCGACGCCATCGGCGCGTTCATGGCCGGGCTCGTGCTCGCAGAGACGTCGATCGCGCCGCGTGTCCGCAAGCTGGTGCTGCCGCTGCGCGACACGTTCGCCGCGCTGTTCTTCTTCACCTTCGGGCTCACCGTCGACCCCGGTGACGTGTGGTCGGTGGCGGGACCGATCGCCATCGCGATCGTGGTCACGGTCATCGTGAACTTCGCCGCTGCGATCATCGTGTCGCGCCGCTCAGGCCTGGGGCGGGTGCCCGCCACCAACCTCGCCACCACCATCCTGGCGCGGGGCGAGTTCTCCCTGATCATCGCGGCGTTGGGCGCGGAGGCCGGGCTCGACTCCCGGGTCGTGCCGTTCGTCGCCGGCTACGTGCTGGTCCTCGCCCTCGCCGCGCCCGTGCTCGCCGCGCAGTCGGCTCGGGTCGCCCGGTGCGTCCCCCGACGGCTGGTGCCCGACCCGGGGTGACCGGCGGGTGCGCGCCGCGGCGCGCGCCGTGCGGCGTTCGACGTCGCGTGCCCACAGCGTCTCGTTCACCACGGCGGCCGACGTGATGAGCCGACCGAGCAGGTACGCCCAGAGCAGCAGCGCCAGCGCGAAGCCGATGGCGCCATAGGTGTCGGTCTTGTGCTCGACCTGGTTGGCGATCCAGTACACGGTGATGACGTGGAGCACCTCCAATCCGAGCCCGAACACGACCGCGCCGGGGAGCAGTGCCGACCACGGCGTGTCGGGTGCCCGCGGCAGGTGCCAGCTCACGAAGAGCCACGCACCCACCGGAATGGCGATGAACAGCAACGTGGCGATCAGCCCGGCGAGGAACGACACGGTGCGCAGCTTCCCGACCAGGGCCGAGATCGCGAGCGCGGCGGTGACGATGAGCACGAGC
The DNA here is from genome assembly GCA_963755855.1 of uncultured Actinomycetes bacterium. GTDB lineage: Bacteria > Actinomycetota > Acidimicrobiia > IMCC26256 > DASPTH01 > DASUAS01. Next base: position 136,983 of record CAVWLR010000009.1, read on the forward strand.
GCACCCGCGGCCTTGGCCGTGTGCGGCGCCTTGCCCGCCTCGGTGTGCCACACCAGCGCGTGGACGATGCGCAGCACCTTCAGCAGCGCGCGCGTGGCCAGGAACAGCGCGAACGCGGCCACGAAGAACGACACGATGCGCTGCCCGGTCGAGAGGTCACCGATGCCGGCGAACGCCTTCGCCGCCAGGCCGCCGATCCCCGCCTCGCGGGCGAGGTGACCGGGGTCTTCGGCTGCGGCGCTCGCTCCGAGCCCGAAGATCACGACGAGCAGGTACACGTAGGGGATCATGAAGAGGAACACCCGGAACGCCACCGCGCCCGCGAGCACCCCGCCACCGGCGGCGACGTCGCGCTCGAACGCGCCGAGCGCGGCGTCGATGAGCTTCGAGTTCGGCCGCTTCGCCTCGAGCTGCTCGCGCGTCTTCTGGATGCGGTCGACGGCGCGCGCCTGCTCGAGCCGCAACCGCTCCATGCGCGACTGCGTGATGGCATCTTCCTGGTCGGCCCCGGCGATCGGCTCGTGCCCGTCGGTCACCGGTCGCGCACCGCCTCGATGCGGCCGTCGGCCACTGCCTCTTCGAGAGCGGCATGGTCGAGCACCGTCTGCGTGGCGTAGGCGTCGGCGAACGACGCGATGGCGCGGTCGAACTGGTCGCCGGTCCCCAGGTAGCCGGCGATCGCGGCGGGTTCACCCGATCGGGCGTGCGCCCGGGCCAGCGTCACGCCACACAGCATCGCGTAGCGGGCGAGGTCGTCCGGACTGAGGCGGTCGATCGAGATCGACCCCTTCATGTCCCGCAGCTGTCGCACGTAGTACTGGTGGCCGTACGGACCGTCGGCCCAGCCGAGGAACACGTCGCTGGCCGCCTGCATGAGCCGCTGGCCGCTCACGACCCGCTCGCCCTCGTGCGCGCACTCCGACCGACCGGCGAACGGAGCGAGCACCGACTCCTCGGCCTGCTTGATCTGCAGGAACAGCGGGGCGGTGCCGTCGGCGTCCATCAGGAGGACGACGTGACAACGGGTCCCCACGCTGCCCACGCCCACGACCTTGCGGGCCGCGTCGACGACCGCGTACCGCTCGAGCAGCGCACGGCGCTCGCGGCTGAGCGACGCGAGGTAGGCGTCGAACACCGTGCGGGGCACGTCGAAGCCGTGGTGGGCGTGGAGGATCAGTGGCGGATCCTCGATGATGCGACGCTCCCCGTCGACGAGCTCGGTGAGCTTGGGCAGCGCCGCGAGGCTCGTGTGGTGACGGGCGCGCTCGACCAGGTGCTCGGCGGTGGGCAGCACCGGCATGCTCTGCTCACGGGCCAGGGCGAGCACATCGTCGACGTCGACGCGCTCGTACCAGACCTCGAGGGGCGCCATCGTGGAGAGCTCCGCCATCCGGAGGCGGTACGCGCTGCACCATGCCCGCAACGGCTTCGTCCACCTGCGCCGGCGCGAAGGACGACCCGCGGCCCGCGACCGCGATGCTCGCGGCGAGGCGCTTGACGTCCCACTCCCATGGTCCGGGGAGCGTCTCGTCGAAGTCGTTCACGTCGAACACGAGGTGCCGTTCCGGCGTCGCGAACACGCCGAAGTTGAGCAGGTGCGCGTCCCCGCACGCCTGCACCCGGAGCCCACTGGTCGGCGTCGACGCGAGGTCGTGGGCCATCACCTCGGCCGCGCCCCGGAGGAACGTGAACGGCGACACCAGCATCCGCCCGACCCGGATCGGGACCAGCTCGCGCACGCGCGATCGGTGCCGGGCCTCGAGCAGTGAGACCGGATCGGGCCGGTCGGCCGGTGGGTGCCACCCCGCGTGCGACGAACGCGGGATCGTGGCGCGTCGGGCCCGTCCGTCGGCGCGCTGCTGCTCCGCCGTCCTCAGGCCGGACACGGTGCGCCCTGGTACCGCAGTGGCACTCCGGTCACTCGTAGTTGGCGGTCAACGCCCCGAGTGCCACCGAGACCAATGCGCCCAGCGGCAACGCGCCCCAGTACGACACGTTCGAGTGGACGTTGCCCAGGAAGAGCATCAGCAACCAGGTCGCGGGGAAGGTCCCCACGAGGAAGATCACCGCGGCGAAGAACAGACCCTTGATCATCGTTGTCCCCTCTCGATGAGTGCGGGGGACAGCATGGACGACGGCCCGGCCTGCGACGCGGCAATCGCCACATCACCGACCGGGCCGTCGCCCGGAGGCTGGTCGTCGCCGGCTACACGGCGTCGACGCCGCGCTCTCCCGTGCGGATCCGCACCGCGTCGACGACGTCGGTGATCCAGATCTTGCCGTCGCCGATCTTGCCGGTGCGGGCCGCCTCGGTGATCACGTCGACGATGCCTGCGACCGCGGCGTCGTCGGACAACACCTTGATCATGACCTTCGGGACGAACATCACCGTGTACTCGGCGCCGCGGTAGACCTCGGTGTGCCCACCCTGCCGTCCGTAGCCCTGGACCTCGGACACCGTCATCCCGACGACGCCGGCGCTCTTGAGGGCGGACTGCACGTGGTCGAGCTGGAACGGCTTCACGATTGCCGTGATGAGCTTCACCTAGGCCTCCGTTCGGGTGAGTCGCGCCATCGTCGAGCTGACGGTGGTGTACGCAGCTTCCGCGTGTTCGGAGAGGTCGAGACCGCTCTCCTCTTCCTCCTCCGACACCCGGATGCCCATCGTCGCCTTGAGCACCAGGACGATGATCGTGGTGACGATGAAGCTGTAGACGATGGTCACGCCGTTGGCGAGCGCCTGCTCACCGAAGAGCTCCCACCCGCCGCCGTGGAACACGCCGGCCAGGTGCGTCGCCGCCGAAGAACTCGGGCTCGGCGAAGAACCCGATCAGCAGCGAGCCGACGAGGCCGCCGACGAAGTGCACGCCGACCACGTCGAGGGCGTCGTCGTAGCCCGCCTTGTTCTTCAGGCCGACGGCGAAGCAGCAGACGACGCCGGCGATGGCGCCGATCCAGAGCGGGGACATGCCCGCCACGAAACCGGCGCCCGGGGTGATGGCCACGAGCCCGGCGACGATGCCCGACGCCGCGCCGAGGTTGGTGAAGTGACCGTCACGGATGCGCTCGACGACCGCCCACGCCAGCCCGGCAGCCGCTGCGGCCAGGAAGGTGTTCATGAACGCCTGGATGGCGGTGCCGTTGGCGGCCAGGGCCGATCCGGCGTTGAACCCGAACCACCCGAACCAGAGGATGCCGGTGCCGAGCATGACCAGCGGCATCGAGTGCGGCGGGTGTCCCTCGCCCGGCCAGCCCTTGCGCTTGCCGAGGACGAGCACCGCCGCCAGCGCGGCGATGCCGGCGTTCACGTGGATGGCCGTGCCCCCGGCGAAGTCGAGCGAGCCGCGGATGCCGAGCCAGCCGCCGTAGACCCACTTGAACACCGGGCAGAAGACCAGGAGCATCCAGACCGGGGCGAAGATCGCCCAGGCCGAGAACTTCATGCGGTCGGCGACCGCGCCGAGATGAGCGCGGGCGTGATGACCGCGAACATGCCGAGGAAGATGACGGTGAGCAGCGTCCGCCGCCGTCTGGCACCGGTGATCGGCGAGTCCCCGCAGGAACGCGGCGTCGAAGTTGCCGATGATGTCGTTGTCGAACGGCACCTGGGCGATCGAGAAGCCGACGATCACCCAGAGCACCGGGATGATCAACAGGCACCAGAAGTTCATCATCAGCATGTTCAGGACGTTCCGGGTCCGATCCATGCCGGCGTAGAACAGCGCGAGACCCGGGTGTCATGAACAACACGAACGCTGATGAGACGAGTACCCACGAGGTGTCGCCCGCTTTCACGTTGCCTCCTCCGGTCGTGAACGTGACGACCGAAAGACTCCCGCCAGTTGATGACGGGGATGTTTCGTCGGCCGTCGCGCACGACGGAACAGGGGCTTCACGAGGTGACGCACGTGTCTGACGGCCGAGTCGCACCTCCCACGGCGCCGAGGTCGTCGAACCAGTCGAGGAGGTAGCCGGCGTCGCGCACGTTGTGCAGCTCGAGGCCCACTTCGGCGAGGCGCTGGCGCACGCGCACGACCATCGTCTTGCGCGCCGACTGCACGCGCACTGCCTCCGGCCTCCAGGTAGCGCTTCGACATCTCGTCGACGTAGACGACGGTGGCGAAGCGGTCGACGAGCAGCTCGACCACCGCCCGGGGCCCGGCGGGCAGATCGATCCAGCGGTCGCCGACGCGCAGCAGACCGTCGTCGTCGAACCACGGCCGCTCCGCGGCACGGGCGCGACGGCGCAGCGTGCGGGCGCGGCCCTGCAGCTCGTCGGGGTCGAGGGGCAGGCGGACCCAGTCCTCGAGGTCGTCCCAGTCCTCCGGCGGCGCAGCCTCGGCGCTCACCAGGAGGATCCGAGGCAGGCCGGCCGACGCGAGGTCGGCACGGAGGTGGTCTTCGGTGGGCCAACGCACGAGGCGGACCCGTCGATGGACGTGGCGGCGATCGCCGACGCGACGCGCGCGTCGAACACGGTGTTGACGGTCATGGCAGTCGTCTCCCTCCGCCGCGGTGGCGCGGCAGCCGAGCTCAGTGAAGGACGCTGAGGATCAGACGACTGCGGGCGGTGCGCGCGAGCGCGGCGAAGGACGCGAACGCCGACGACGTACGCGAACGACGACCGGGCGCGAACGGGCCCGACGGACGCCGAGCCCGATGGCGATCGCACCGCCGAGCACGGCGAGCACGAGACCGAGGTGGTGCGGACCGCGACGTTCGTGGACCTTGCGCGCCGGTGCCGCGAGGTGGACGTCGGGCGCGTGGTGATCGCGGGCGCCGACGCTCGTGACCGAGTGGCCGTCGCCGGCTGACTGCGTCGCGACGGCGCTGCCGGCTGTCGGGCGCGGCGAGCACCGCGAGGACGACGAAGAGTCCGAGCCCTGCGTGTCGGAACAACCGGCGGCGCATCTCGGCACGGTACCTGACGCCTGTGTTGCGAGAGTCTGTCAGCGTGTGTCGTTGCGTGAACTCGGCACACCTGGGTCGGGTCACGACTCGACTCAGAGGTGCGCGACCGCGGCGATGGCGGCGGCGGCCGCGGTGTCGGCGGCCAACGTGGCGTTCGCCCCCATCTCCGCCAGTCGCTCGGTCGCCTCCGGGTGGGCGGCGAAGTACGCGGTGATGGCCTCGTGGTTGGGACTGCCGTCGAGGTTGCTCATGGCGAAGATCTCGGGATCGACGCTGCCGTCGCTGGCGCGGTCGGAGATGGCCCGGAACACCGACCACGGCACTCCGCGCGCCTCGCAGACGTGCGCGATGGCAGCGGTCTCCATGTCGAGCGAGACGACGCCCCGGGCGCGCAGCGCGAGCAGGCGCTCGGCGTCGGTGATCAGCTCGTCGCTCGTCCACATCTGTCCCACGTGCGCGTGGTCACCGATCGGTGCGTGACGGTGCTCGCGGCCGCTCGGGCCGTGGACGACGACCTCGGGCATCACCAGCGTGCCGATCGGCGTGTCGTTCTCGAGCGCGCCCGTGATCCCGACCACGAGCACGTGGTCGACGGAGAAGCGGTCGAGGAGCTGCTCGGTGCCCGTCGTCGCGAAGTCGGTGCCCATGCCGGTGACGATCGCGACCACGTCGCGCTCCCCCACTCGTCCTCGGTGCACCGCCACGCCGTCGACGTCGGTCTCGACCAGCCCGAGGTCACGGGTGAGCGGGACCAGCTCCATCGGCATGGCGCACACGAAGGCGATCGGTCGTCCGGGCATGCGGCATGCTGCCGCGTCGACCGGGGCCACGCCAGGTCATGCTTGACTGGCCCGATGGTCAAGTACTTCGCAGGCGGGTGGACGGTGCAGGAGCTCGCCGCGATCGAGCAGGAGCTCGAGCGCCTGGGTGTGCGCTACACCGTCGACGGCGACGACCTGCTGCTGCACGACACCCACGCCGAGCGCCAGGTCGACATGATCGTGGAGTCGATCACCGAGACCTGATCGCTACCGGCGGCGGCGGTCGTCGCGTCGGTCGACGCGGTTGCGGGTGCGCTCGGCGGTACCGACCACGACCGAGGTGGTGACGGCGGCGCGGACGACGGGTCGTCTTCCCAGCATGAGTGGCTCCGATCAGGCGTCGAGTCCGGCCATGGCCGGCTCGATCAGGTCGTGGGGGATGCGGGCGGCCTCGATGAGCACGGCCCCCGAGCCGTGCAGCGCGTCCGTGAAGGGCTTCGCCCAGACGTCCTCCCAGACGAGGAGGGCGGCCGACGAGTCGGGCTCGAGTGCCTCGGCGGCGTACTCGATGTCGTCGTGGGAGATGAGCCCGCCGACCTCGCCGTCGAGGGCGCCGAAGCCCGCGAGCGCCTCGTGCTCGTCGTACTCGATCGCGACGTGGTTGCCCTCGGCGTCCTTGGCGATGAACACCAGGTCGAGGATGCGGATGGTGTTGCTCTCGATCAGTTCGGCGAGCGCAGGTGCGATCTCACCGTTGAACTGGTTCCCGGGGAATCCGACGATCAGGTACTCGACGGGTCCGATGCTCATGGATGACCTCCAGGTCGATGTCCCGGTGATCGTGCTGGCCGTGGTCGGGGTCGGCATCATCCGCGAAGGGTGATTCGCCGTAGGCTCCGGCGCATGCGGTGGCGGGTGCTGGCGGGCATGTGCACGGTGCTGGTGCTCGCTTCGGTCGGAGCCGCAGCTGGAGCCGCTCACGCCGCGGGGGCTGCGGGAGCCGCCGGGACGTACGACGCCGCCGACGTGGCCATGCGGGAGCGGGTGCGTGACGACGCCCTGGCCGGCGGGGTCCTGCTCGTCGCTCGCGACGGCGACACCCTCCACCGCCTCGCCGTCGGCGACACCACCGCCGGCACCGTCATGCCGATCGCGTCGGCGAGCAAGTGGCTCACCTCGGCGACGCTGATGACGTTCGTCGACCAGGGGAAGCTCGCGCTCGACGATCCGGTGGTGAAGTACCTGCCTGCGTTCACCGGGGCGAAGTCGACGATCACGGTGCGCGAGCTGCTGTCGCACACCACCGGGCTGCCGTCGGTCGGGTGCGAGGGCGATCCGTCGACCACGTTGCGGCGCTGCGTGCTCGCCGTCGCCGCCGGCGCCGATCCGTCGTCGACCCCGGGCACCGAGTTCCACTACAGCGGCGTCGGCTTCGCCATCGCCGGCCGCCTGGTCGAACGGCTCGCCGGCACGTCGTTCGAGGAGGCGTTCGAGACCCGGATCGCCGACCCGCTCGGCATGACCCACACCCGTTTCGACGGCACCGACCGCCCGTATTCGCGCAATCCTTCACCGGCCGCCTCGGCGACGTCGACGGTCGACGACTACGCGCGCTTCCTCCGCATGCTCGCAGCCGGCGGCACCGTCGGGCGGGAAGGCGGTGCTGTCCCCGGCCTCGGTGGCCGAGATCGAGAAGGACCAGGTGCGCGGGCTCGACACCCACGACGACGGTGCGGTGCAGATCACCGGCATCCCGACCTACGGCCTCGGGGTCTGGCGCGACGAGGTCGCCGCCGACGACTCCATCGAGGTGGTGAGCGGGAGCGGGGCGCTCGGTTTCTACCCGTGGATCGACCGCGTCCACGGCACCTACGGGATCGTCGCCGTCGACGATGCCCTGCACGGCCCCGAGCACGCGGTGCCGGCGTCGCAGGCCATCGCCCGGATGCTGTGGCAGGAAGCCGCGGCGAAGTGACGAAAGCCCAGCTCCGTCGGGGAGACTGGGCGCCATGACCTACTGCCTCGCGCTCCGCCTCCACGAAGGACTCGTGTTCCTCGCCGACACCCGCACCAACGCGGGCGTCGACAACATCAGCACCTACCGGAAGCTGCACGTGCTGCGTCCCGCTCCTGACCGGGTGTTCGTGCTGGAGTCGGCGGGCAGCCTCGCCACCACCCAGGAGGTGCTCGACCGCATCCACCGCGACCTCGCCGCCGGCGGCGAGAGCCTGGCGTCGGTCGACCACCTGTTCGAGGCCGCGCTCTACGTCGGTCGTCTGAGCCGGGAGGTCGCCGCCGACCATCGGGACGCGCTGCAGCAGGTGGGCGCCGACGGCACCGCCACGTTCATCCTCGGTGGACGGGTCGGCGAACGAGGTGCCCGACATCCTCCTCGTGTACCCGGAGGGCAACTACATCCGGGCGTCCGACGACCGGCCGTTCCTGCAGATCGGCGAGAGCAAGTACGGCAAGTTCATGCTCGAGCTCGCGGTCGAGGCGCGACATCGAGCTCACCAAGGCCACGAAGATCGCCCTCGGTTCGATGATGAGCACCGTCTCGGGCGAACCTCTCGGTGGGGCCGCCCTACGACCTCGCCATCCTCCGCGCCGACGGCGGGGTCACGCATCCAGGAGTTCCGGGTCACCGAGGACTCTCCGCTGCTCGCCAAGCTGCGTGACGTGTGGGAGCGCCACATGATGCTCGCCGTCGCCGAGCTGCCACCGATCACCGCGGGCGACTTCGAAGCGGTGGTCTCCACCGACTGAACGGACACCTTCGAGACGGACGCCCTCGATCAGACGCCCCCGATCAGACGCCCTGCGCGATCCCGGCGAGGGCCTCGAGCTGCTCGACGTAGTGCACGGGCGACTCGTGGCGGAAGCTCACGTTGACGATGGTCGCCCCGATGTCGCGCATGCCCACGAGGGTCTCCGCCGCGGCGTCGGGTGCGGCGATCGGGTCCAGCAGGCGTCCCGCAGGGAGCGAGACCTCGAACGGCGGGCAGGTCGGCCGCACGCCTGACGCGCGTCCCACGCTTCGGTGGCGTGCGCCACGTCGAGCATCGCCGCGAGCTCCTCGCGCCGGAGCCCGAACGGCGCCCAGCCGTCGGCCAGCTCGACGGCTCGGCGCAGCGACCGTTGCGTGCGACCACCGATCCACAGCGGCACCGTCTGCTGCACGCCGCACGGGTCGACGATCATCCCCGAGTAGTCGAAGAACTCGCCGTGGAACTCGGGCTCCCGGCGACCGAAGCTCGTGCGCAGCGCGCGCAGCGACTCGTCGCCGCGCGCGCCGCGGTCGTCGAACGGCGCGCCGAGCAGCTCGAACTCGGGCTGCAGCGAGCCGACACCCACGCCGAGGATGAGACGCCCGTCGGAGATGCGGTCGAGGGTGCCGTAGCGCTTGGCGATCGCGAGCGGGTGGTGGTAGCCGAGCACCAGCACGTAGGTGGCGAAGCGGATGCGCGTCGTGACCGCGCTGAGGTACCCGAACGTCGCGAGCGGGTCCCAGTACCGACCGCCGCGGACCGGCGCGACGTCGTCGGGGATCACGACGTGCTCGCTGCAGGTGACGTACTCGTAGCCGAGGCGGTCGGCCGCCTCGATCAGCGGGCACCACGTCGGCGAGCTCGGCGTCGGCCTCCCACGGGGCGTGGCCGTCGGGCGTCATGGTGAACAGCGGGGGCGTGATGCCGAGCCTCATCGGTCGGACTCCTTCGTCGCCGGCCTTGGGCCGGAACCGGTAGAGGGTCAGCTCGTCGTCGACGTCGTCGAACACGACCTCGAGCGGCATGCCGATGGTCGACCGCGTCGGGGGCGACGTCGACCAGGCGCGTCGGCATCCGCGGGCCCTTCGGCGAGCTCGACGTAGGCGATCGCGTACGGCGCGTCGGCCTGGTAGGCGGGCGTGGGCGCACGGTGCACGATCGTGAACGTGTAGACGGTCGCGTCGCCGCTGACCGGCGCCCAGGTCGCCGACGGCGATCCGCAGTTGCGGCAGCGCTCACTGGGCACGAAGCGCAGCTGCCCGCACTGGTCGCACTGCTGCACCACGAGCTCGTGGCGGCGCAACGCGTCCCAGAACGGCGCGTCGAGCGGCGTGATGTCGGGCCGGAACCCCTCGTAGGCCATCAGATCCTCCGCCGCATCGACCTCAGCTCCCGAGCACGGCCGCGTAGTGCGCCTGCGACACGCCACCGACGCCGCAGTGGAACGCGAGCTCGGCGCCGTCGACCTGGCGGGGCCCCGCCTCGCCGCGCAGCTGCTCGACCAGCTCGATGAGCGTGAACAGCGCGCAGCTCGCGGCGTGCGTGCCCGACAGGTACCCGCCGTGCGTGTTGGTGGGGAGGCGCCCACCGAGCGCGATGCCACCGCCGTCGACGAACGGACCGCCCTTCACCCTTGGCGCAGAAGCCGGCGTCCTCGAGCTCGGTGATCACGCTGATGGTGAAGTGGTCGGACACCCCGGCGACCTGGATGTCGTCGCGCGTCACGCCCGCGAGCCCGAACGCGGTGTCGGCGGCGAGACGACCGGAGAACGCCGTGAGCTCGGGCGCGGTGTTCGGGTCGAGGTAGCCGTGCCCCTCACCCCAACCGAGGAGCACCACCGGAGCGTGCAGACCGGCGTCGGTGGCGCGGTCGCGGCGCGTCACGACGACGCAGCCACCGCCCTGGTTGACCAGGCAGCAGTCGAGGAGGTGCAGCGGTTCGGCCATGAGCCGCGACGCCAGCACCTCGTCGACGGTGAGCTCGCCGCGGTCGCGCATCACCGCACGCGGGTGCAGCGTGGCCGAGTGCCGCTGCGCGACCGCCACCTCGGCCAGCTGCTCCGAGGTCGTGCCGTACTCGTGCATGTGGCGCTGCGCCACCATCGCGAAGTCGGCGACGCGCGTCGTGCCCATCACGGCTTCGAACGGGCTGCCGAGCTTGGCCATGTGCTCGACCGCGGCGTTGCGGTCGGCCGCGGTGTACCCCGCGCCCGACCCGGCCGCCGCGGTCGGGATCACCACCACCTCGGCCAGGCCGTTGGCGACCGCCAACGCGGCGAGGCCCACGCCCGCGGCCTGGCTCGCGGCACCGACCCCGGTGTTGGCGTGGAAGCGCAGCGGGTGCCCCACCACGTCGGCCACCGCCGAGGCCGGGAGCGCGTGGCGCACGCCGTAGCCGTCGGGCGCAGGACCGATGAGACCGTCGAGGTCGCCGAGACCGAGACCGGCGTCGGCGAGCGCGCCCTCGACGCACTCCCACCAGAGCTCGGGCTGCTCGCGATCGGCGAGCTTCCCCTGCTCCGACACGTACACGCCTGCGATCGCGGCGTCGCTCAACCCGGCCATCCCGAGGAACGTACCGGGTTCCGGCGCGCTGGTACCGTCTCGGCCCTGTGGGCAACCTCCGCGTCGAACGTCACGACCACGTCACCGTCTTCACGCTCGACCGCCCCGAGAAGAAGAACGCGTACGACGACGAGACCAAGGAGGCGATCGGCGACGCGATCCTCGCCTTCGACGCCGACGCCGACCAGTACGTCGGCATCGTCACCGGCGCCGGCGACGCGTTCTGCTCCGGCAACGACCTCTCGACACCGACCGGCGGGCGCATCTCGACCGGGACACCGTCGCTTCCCGCTGTCCGACATGTTCGGGATCGGGGCGTCGAAGAAGCCGATGATCGCGGCGGTGAACGGCCTGGCCGTCGCCGGTGGGTGCGAGATCGCCATGGCGTGCGACTTCCGCATCGCCGCCGACACCGCGTGGTTCGGGCTCATGGAGCCGAAGCGCGGGCTGGTCCCGGGTGCCGCGATCCAGCTGTTCCCCCGGATGCTCAACTACGGCGACGCGTCGTGGATGTTGCTGACCGCCGCACGCGTGGGAGCGGCCGACGCGCTGCGGATCGGACTCGTGCAGCAGGTCGTGCCCGCCGCCGAGCTCATGGACGTCGCCATGTCGACCGCGCAGGACATGTGCGCGATGTCGCAGGTCTCGCTGCAGCTGATCAAGAGCGTCCTGCGTCAGCACCGCGACCGCGGCCTGGCCGAGTCGCTCGACTACGGCCTCGCCCTGAGCCGCCTCATGAACCTCGGCGACGACGTCGACGAGGGCATCGCCGCCTTCCGCGAGAAGCGCGACACCAGCTTCACCAACCGCTGGCCCGACCAACGCCCCTGATCCCACGAACATCTCGAAGTTGACCGTCACATGTCGACGCGAACCTCGAGATGCTCGTTCAGGTGGGGAGTCGCTCGACCAGCTCGTACTTCTTGACCTTGCCGCTGGCGGTGCGGGGGAGGTCGTCGACCGCCACGACCACCCGCGGGATCTTCTGCGGGGCGACGCCCTCGGCCTTCAGGAACTGCGCCAGCTCGACGTCGTCGACTGCGACCCCGTCGCGGGCGATCACGAACGCGGCCGGTTCCTCACCCAGGCGCGGGTGCGGCGCCGCGACCACCGCGACGTCGCTGACGCCGGGATGGCGGCGCAGCAGTCCCTCGATCTCCTGGGCCGAGAGCTTCTCGCCGCCGCGGTTGATCACGTCCTTGGTGCGTCCGGTCACCCGGATGCACTCGCGCTCGTCGACGACGCCCAGGTCGCCGCTGCGGAACCAGCCGTCGGCGTCGAAGCCGTCGGCGGTGTGCTGCGGGTCGAGGTAGCCGAGCACGCGCTGCGGCCCGCGCACGAGGAGCTCGCCCTCGCCGCCGCGCTCGACGTCGAGGCCGGTCTCGTCCACCACCCGCACCTCGACGCCGGGCAGGATGCGGCCGTCGGTGAGACAGCGCACGTCCGGGCCGTCGTCACCGAGCGACGCCGAGACCGTGGGGCACTCGGTCATCCCGTACGCGCGTCGCGGCCGGAAACCCAGAGCCTCGGCCCGCTCCACGACGTCGAGCGGGATCGCGCTCCCGCCGAGGTTGTAGCCGCACGCGAGCGGGAGCGACAGGAGCCCCGCCGCCTCCACCGCGTCAGCGAGCTCCTGGATGAACACCGTCGCGCCGCCGGTGTACGTCACGCCGTAGGTGCGCATGTCGTCGACGGCGCGTGCCGCGTCCCAGCGCTCCCTCAGGACCACCGAGCAGCCGGACACCAGTGGGAGCGTGACCGCCATCAGCAGACCGGTGATGTGCGACACCGGCGCGGGCATGTACCCGCGGTCGCGGAACGTGTACGGAGTCGCCCGGTGGTGGCGCATCGGGACCGCGAGGAACCCGCGCGTGCTCACCACCGCGCCCTTCGCACCCGACGTGGTGCCCGAGGTGAACCCGACGATCATCGGCGCGCCCGGGTCGATCGCGGTCTCCACGTGGGGCGTGGCCCGCTGGGCGTCGTCCCACGACACCCACCCGGTCGCCTCGCCCCGCACGACCACCCGGAGCTTCAGGTCGACGCCCGCGGTCGCCGCCGCGGCCGTGAGCATGTCGACGTGGTCGTGGCCCCGGAATTCGGTGGGACCGATCACGCACACCGGCCGCACGACCCGCATGATCTCGGCCAGCTCGTGCTCGCGGTAGATCGGGACGACCGGCACGGAGATCGCACCCGCGGCCCACACGCCGTGGGCGACGGCCAGCGCCTCCCACCAGTTCGGCAGCTGCCACACCACCGTGTCGCCCGGCCCGACACCGTGCGCGTGCAGCAGGCCTGCGACCCGGCGGGCGGCGTCGGCGAGCTCGGCCCACGTGATCTCGCGGGTGTCGTCGATCACCGCCACCTTCGGACCGAGCTCTTCCACGTTGCGCTCGAGCAGGCGCGGCACGACCGCGTCGGTGTGGAAGCCTGCGGCCCGGTAGCCCGCGACGAGCTCCTCCGGGAACGGTGCCGCCGCGTAGCTCAGGGTCATCTGGCGGACGCTACCTCTGCTCGGTGAGACTGCGACGATGGACGCTCCTCACCTCCCCGATCCCGCCGTCGTCGTCGCAGTGCAGGATCTGTTCGCGCAGTACGCCCACCGCATCGACGGTCGCGACTTCGACGGCTTCGGCGAGCTCTTCACCGACGACGCCGACTACTCGCTCGCCGGCAACGCCCAGCAGGGCCGCGACGCGATCAAGGGCTTCATGCGCAGCGTCATGACGAAGCCCGGCGGCGCGCACATCATCACCAACGTCAGCATCCGTGCCGCCGGCGATGGGGCCAGCGACGGCAGCTGTGCGGCGATCGCCGACTACCTGCTCACCCGTCGGCCCGAGCCCGACGCGCCGTTCGCGGTCGTCGGCCTCGGCAAGTACGACGCCACCGTCGTGTCCGACCAAGGCACCTGGCGCTTCGCGTCGCTCACCATCACCCCGCAGTGAGCCCGGCCGACGACACCGGCGTCTCGTTCGCGGAACGCATCGCCCACCTCGCCGACGCCGATCCCACCTCTCCCGTCGTCCGGGTGGTGGCGATCGACGGCACCGAGACCGTCGTCACCTGGCCCGAGCTCCACCGTCGCTCGACGCAGGTCGCCCGCGCGCTCCTCGATCGCGGTGCCGTCGAGGGCGGCCGGGTCGCGGTGGCGCTGCGCAACTCGCCCGAGTTCGTGATCACCGTGCTGGCGGCGTGGAAGATGGGCGCGGTGCCGGTGCCGGTGCGCTGGGACCTCCCCGACTGGGAGCGCGAGCGCGTGCTCGAGGTGATCGACGGTGTGAGCGTGGGCGTCGACGACCTCGCCTGGCTCGAGTCGACGCACGAGCTCGACACCACACCGGTGCCGCCGGCCGTCTCGCCGATGACCAACGGCATCTGCAGCAGCGGGTCGACGGGCGCGGTCAAGGTCATCCTCATGGACAAGCCCGGGCGCTTCGACGACATGACCGGCATGCCGTTCGCCAGCACCTGGGGACCCGTCGACCGCCCGCAGGTGGTCCTGGTGATGGCGCCGATGTACCACACCAACGGGTTCGCCACGCTCTTCAGCCTGCTCGCCGGCGACCACCTCGTCGTGCTGCAGAAGTTCGACGCCGGCCGCATCGTCGACCTGATCGAGGCGCACGGCGTCACCACGTTCACCGCGACCACGCTCATGCTGCAGCGCATCGCCGACCTGCCCGACATCGAGCAGCGCGACCTGTCGAGCCTCGTGTGGTTCCTGCAGGGCGCGGCGGTGATCTCACCGTCGCTGGTGCAGCGCTGGATCGATCTGGTCGGCGCCGAGAAGGTGTACCAGTCGTACGGGATGACCGAAGGCATCGGTCTGTGCGCGATCCGGGGCGACGAGTGGCTCGCGCACCCCGGCAGCGTCGGGCGCGGCTTCCGCGGCACCGAGATCGAGATCCTCGACGAGGACGGCAACGAGGTCCCGGCCGGCGAGGTGGGCGAGATCTACATGCGCTCCCCGAGCAGCGGCATGTTCCACTACATCGGCGGCGCGCCGCTGCCGCCGCGCACGGTCGACGGCTTCTCCACCGGCGGTGACGTCGGTTGGCTCGAGCCCGAGGGCTACCTGCACATCGTCGACCGGCGCGTCGACATGATCATCACCGGCGGGGCCAACGTGTTCCCCGCCGAGGTGGAGACCGCGCTCATCGACCACCCGGCGATCGCCGACGTCGTGGTGGTCGGGCTCAAGGACGACGAGTGGGGTCGGCGGGTGCACGCGATCATCGAGGCCGTCGACCACGACCGTCCTCCGTCCGACGACGACGTGCGCGCCTTCGCCAAGGAGCGCCTCGCCGCGTACAAGGTGCCGAAGTCGGTCGAGTTCGTCGATGCCATCCCGCGCACCGAGGCCACCAAGGTCAGCCGGGCTGCGCTGATCGACGCCCGGGGCGGCTGACCCGCGCGGCCTCGCCGGGTACCGCCACCTGCGGCAGGGAGGGCAGGAGATGCACAGACTCGCTCTGATCTTCCTCGCGGCGACGGCTCTCGTGATGGTGCCGGCCGCCGCGACGGGCGCGGGAACGGGTACGCAGGATTCAGCGAACGGGAGCTACACCCCTCGTGATGCACGTGCTCGGCGCGCCGTCGTGGTTCACCGGCGCCGACGGCAAGGTCCACCTCACGTACGAGCTCGAGCTCGTGAACGGGTTCCCGGTCGACGTGAGCGTGTCCGACGTCGAGGTGTGCGACGCCGCCACGCATGATCCGATCGCGCGCCTGGCCGGCAACACGGGCAGCTCGACCGGTTCGCACCTCCACTTCCACGTCATGGACCGACCCTCGGCCCTGCGCGCGAACGGGCTCCCCTACGTGTTCGACCGCTTCACGCTCGACGGCCGCGGCCCATCCGTGGAGGAGATCGTGAAGCTCGATCCGGTGCTCGACACCGTCCCGATCACCCACGGGCCCATCGACGGCGCGAGGCACGACGAGCTCCCGCTCGGCTCCGACGTCGTCACCTTCCCGACGCCGAAGCGCTCGACTCCCGGCAGCTGAGCGAAGCGCGGGCTCAGCCGGTGAAGCGCGGCGTGACGGGCACCGCCACCGGCGCGACCGGCGCCACCGGTGCCACCGGTGGTGCGGTCGGGGTCGCCACCAACGAGACCGTCAGGCCGGCGACGTCGCCGTCGGTCAGGTCGACGGGCACCGTCGCGGGCTCGAGCCCGGCCGGAGGCTCGATCACCACCGCGTACTCACCCGCGGCGAGACCCGGGATCATGAACGACCCGTCGGCCCCCGTCTCGGTGGTCACGGCGGCGCCGTCGGCTCCCGCGGCCGGCGTGCCGTCGGGGTTCTCGATCGTGATCACCGCTCCGGGGACCGGCTGCGGTGGGCCGCCCGGGTCGGCCGGCTCGGGCCCGACCACCGTGCCGCTGACCGTGGCGACGTCGGTGGCGAACCAGAGCTGGTAGAGGGGCAACCCACTGAGCACGCTGTACGTGAACGTGATGCTGCGCACCGAGGCCTGGGGCAGGAACCACCCGCTCGCGCCCGTCGTGTCGGCGACGTTGCCCACGAGCGTGCCGGTCGACGGGTTCCAGGTGGGGACGTCGGTTGCGGCTCCCGAGCACGAGCTCGGCACCGGGCTGGTCGCGCAGTAGTTGAAGGTGCTCGTGAACCCGAGCGCCGAGGTGGGCAACGGGCCACCGTCGGCACCGGCGGCGGTGACGGCCACCTGGTCGGCGTCGACGTCGCCGAGGGCGAAGCCCCACCCGCTCGCGGGCGTGGGCCCGGCGAAGGTGATGGTCGTGGTCGACGGTGTGCCGCCCGACGCCGGGCGGATGTTCACGTACTGCTGCCCCTGCGACGATCCGAACCGGGCCCCGAACGGCGTACCCGCGTTCAGGAACGCCGACGCCCCCGACTGCGGGGCGACCGAGGTGCTGTTCGACGTGAGGCTCCCGGTGGGGAGGTTCGCCACCCCGGCGAACGTCACCGCGCCCGTCCACGCGCCCGAACCGCCCGACGCCGACCATGCCGGGTACACGCCCACGGGCGACGCGGCGGATGCCGCGCTCGCGCCGACGAGCAGTGCCCCCACGCACACGCAGGTCGCGACCAACGCCGCGACGCTCCGTCGCGGAGCGCTCCCGTGACCAGACGACGACATCGTGACCTCCCGAGCGTGCGGAGCACGCAGCACTCCGCCGCCCAGCGTGGATGTGGCTCGAGCTCGGTTCAGTGGTTGGTGTAGTCGATGTTGCCGGCGCCCTTGACGCCCACCGCGAAGCAGAAGCAGTGGATCGGCTCGTCGCCGATGGTGCGCAGGCTGTGCACCTGGTCCGGCGGGATGTAGATCGAGGTCGCCGGGCGCGACGTCGCGCTGCTCGTCGCCGATGATCATCGTGCCCACGCCCGTCATCACGAAGTAGAACTCGTGGGTCGGGTGGGTGTGCGGGAACACCTCGCCGCCGACCGCCACCTCGAACTCGTTGGCGAGCTCCAGGTAGCCGCCGTCGGTGATCGCCTTCATCTCTTCGGGCTTGATGAGCCACCACACCGGCACGGTGCCGTTGTGCTCGACCTCGGGCTCCACCGTCACCACGTTGCGGACGTCCACCTGCGGCTCCTCACTCCTGTGTCGGTTGGTCCATCATGCCTCGGCGCGCAGCACCTCGAAGACGATGCCGCCCACCTCGGCGAAGAAGAAGCGGATCGAGCCGCCGTCGTGCCACTCGGTGAGCTGCACGTCGGTGCACGGGATCCCGCGCTCGATGCAGCGCGAGTGCGCGCCCTCGAGGTCGCGGGTGCCGATGGCGACGCCCCACACCTTGGGCTCGTCTCCCTGGAAGATCTGGAACTGGCGGCTGCCCGGGTCGCCGGTGATGTAGCCGCCCATCGTCTGCGTCTCGCCCCGGAAGGCCATGATGCCTTCCATCGTCAGCGCGTCGTCGGCCGCGCGTGCGGGACCGCGCACCTCGGTCGGCGGCGTGTAGCCATCGAGCGAGCCGAGCGGCCATCCCTCGGGGATGTCGACGACCTCGCGCAGGAAGCGGTCGACCGCCGCAGGGTCGGGCGACACGATCTTCACGTGGT
This sequence comes from uncultured Actinomycetes bacterium, assembly GCA_963755855.1. GTDB lineage: Bacteria > Actinomycetota > Acidimicrobiia > IMCC26256 > DASPTH01 > DASUAS01. The sequence goes on from CAVWLR010000009.1 coordinate 155,041, forward strand.
TGATCCGGTCGGCCACTGGGTCCTCCCCCACTCCGCCTCCTCGACGGGCGGTGAGGGCGAAGATAGGTTCCCGCCGGTGACCGCACCACCCGTGCTCGACCTCGACCTCACCGTCCACGACCTCTACCGCAACGGCTTCCCGCACCCGCTGTTCCGCCGAGTTGCGCGACGAGCACCCGGTCTGGCGCCACCCGCGGGCCACGTTGAAGCGCGCCCCCGACGGCATGGAGTTCTGGGTCGTGCTCGGCCATCCCGAGCTGCAGGCCCTCGCCCGCGACTGGCGCACGTTCAGCTCGCTCGACGGTGCGAGCATCTCGCCCACCGGCGAGGAGCAGCGCGGCCACACGCTGGTGTCGGCGGATCCGCCGAACCACTCGCGCATGCGCAAGCTCATCAGCACCGGCTTCACCCCGCGCATGGTGCAGCGCCTCGACGAGCAGATCGCCGACCGCACGACTCGGGTGCTCGACGCCGCCGCCGAGACGGGCACGTGCAACTTCGTGCAGGACGTCGCCTACCAGCTGCCGATGCACGTGATCGCCGACATCATGGGCATCCCCGATGCCGACCGCCCCGACGTGTTCCGCTGGACCGACACGATCATGTCGGCGCCCGATCCCGAGTCGGGGATCACCCAGGAGGACTGGTTCCTCGCCGGCTCGCAGCTCTACGAGTACGCACGCGAGCTCGGCGAGGAGAAGCGCCGCCGCCCCACCGACGACGTGTGGAGCATCCTCACCACCGCCGAGGTCGACGGGGACGACGGCGAGACCTGGCGCCTCACGTCGTCGGAGCTCGACCAGTTCTTCCTCATCCTGACCATCGCCGGGTCCGAGACCACCCGGTCGGCGATCTCGGGCGCGCTGGTGGCGTTCCGCGACAGCCCCGAGCAGTGGGAGCGGTTCCGCAACGATCCCTCGATCCGCGGCACCGCGGTCGAGGAGATCCTGCGCTGGACCTCTCCGGTGGCGTGCTTCGCCCGCACCGCCACCGACGACGTCACCCTCGGCGACCAGGAGATCCGCGCCGGCGACCGGGTGAGCATGTGGTTCCCCGCGGCCAACCGCGATCCGCGGACCTTCGACCGGCCCGAGGAGTTCGACGTGTCACGCGAGCACAACGCACAGGTGTCGTTCGGTGGCGGCGGTGCGCACTTCTGCCTCGGCGCCCATCTCGCCCGCAACGAGATCCGCACCATGCTCGGCGAGATCGCGACCCGGTTCCCCGCCGTGGAGATCGTCGGGGAACCGTCGTACGTCGTGGCTGCACCCGAGCAGACCATCGCGGTGTCGCTCAGTGGTCTGCCGGTGCGCCTCGCGCCCTGACGGGCCCGAGGCGACTCCCGGCGGACGACTGGATGCTGCGAACGACCGATCAGCCCGCGGTGGCGGGTGTCGCCACCGTCGCGACGGCCGGGGGCGCCACCGGCGACACGACGGGTACCACCGTCGGTGTCAGCGGCGTGAGGGGTGTCGGTGGTGTGGGCGGCGCGGGTGGTGTGGGCGGCGCAGGTGGTGTCGGCGGTGTCGGCGGCGTGGGTGGCGGTGTCGGCGGGGTACCGCACGTGACCGTGGAGCTCGCGGTGGCGGTCTGGCCGCCGTTCCAGAACGCGTAGACCGACAGGCTCCCGCTGGCCCCGTCGAGGGCCGCGGTGAGCGCGGAGATGTCGGCGCTGGCGGAACCGGCGCCCTCGAACGCGGGCGGACTCTCGACCGCGGCGACGGTGTGTGACACGCCGGCGACGGTGACCGAGAACGAGATCGGGTGGTCGGTGCTCGCGAAGTCGACGAACGAAGCGGACACCGACGAGCAGTCCGCACTGACGATGTCACCTTCGTGGGCGACAGCGGTGCCGGCCCAGACGAAGAACGAAGCGAAGATGATCGTGATCAAGGTCACGACCGCGTGGCGGCGAAGCATGCAGAACTCCAAACGGCTCGAGTGAGCGAGCGCCACGCGCAACCGGTCGCGATGCCGGGATGACGCGTGACGATCAGCAAGAGAGCAACGGGCGCGCGATCGCGTCCGTGGCTCCATGACAACGTGCTGACTGGGTCGTACTCACTGCCCGCATCGACGTCGCCGTCGGGGGCCCGCTTCGCTGCGGCGAACGTACCTTGCACGCGCCGCGGGGGCGCGGACCATCGAGCAAACTCTTCCGAAATTCCGCACGCCGCGGCGACGAACCCCGCGTCAACCGCTCCTCACGCGGCGAGGATCCGCCGCGCACGTCGCGACGACGTCTCGCGTTCGTCGTCACGCCGCTCGTCCACGCCCTCGCCCAAGCCGCGACCGCGAGCCCGCGGTGCCTACGACCGGGACGTCACTCGCTCGTGTCGCGGCGCAGCTCGGATTCCACTGCTCGCCGGATCCACGCCGACACCGAACGACCGTCGTCGTCGGCACGTCGGCGGACCTCCTCGAGCATCGCGGGCTCGAAGCGCACCGGGACCATGCTCGTGAACCGGGGGGCACTCCGGGCCGGTGTCCCCGCCGGCGCGGGCGTCCGAGCCGGGGTCCTCACCGCACGCGACGACTCGTCCGCCGATGCCGACTTCGTCGCCGCCGGCTTCGCACCTGCCGCCTTGGCTCCTGCGCCGCCCTTGTGCTTCGCCTTCTTGCGCCCCACGTGTCCTCCCGTATTCGGAGGTAATACGCCCGCGCACGGCGGGACTCTCCTCGACTCCCTTGTGCATCGGTCGAGGGCATGCCGATCTGAACTCTCGATCCGGCGGCATCGGGTAGAACGACGGCCATGACGGATCTCGCCCACGACCCGCGCCTCGCCGCGCTCCTCGAGACGACCGCCCGCATCACCGGCCCCGGCATGCCCTTCGAGATCGTCGAGGAGGACGTCCTCGGTGAGCGCCTGGGCGTGTACGCCAACGCGCGCCCACTCGACGCGCGAGATCCTGCTCGGTGCCGACCGGTTCGGTGACCGCGACTGCTACGTGTTCGGCGACGGCTCCCGAGTCTCCTTCGCCGAGCTGATCCCCGAGGTGGCGTCGTTGGCGACGTCGCTGCGCGAGACCTACGGCATCGGTCCCGGCGACCGGGTGGCGGTGTGCGCGGCGAACTGCCGCGAGTGGCTGATGACCTTCTGGGCCGTCGGCGCGCTCGACGCCGTGCTCGTGGCCATGAACGGCTGGTGGACCGCGGCCGAGATGCGCAACTGCGCTCGAGCTCACCGACCCGAAGCTCCTGGTGATGGACGAGAAGCGGCGCGCCCGCCTCGAGGGCGATCCCGGCATCCCGCTGCTCCTCACCGAGCACGACTTCGCCGGCCTCGTCGGCGACGCCTCGGCCACCCTCCCCGACGTGCCCATCGCCGAGGACGACCCGTTCATCCTGATCTTCACCAGCGGCACCACCGGCCGGCCCAAGGCCGCGGTGCTCTCGCACCGCTCCGTCATCTCCTACCTGATGGAGCAGTCGTTCATCGCCGCCCGCGGCATCGCGATGGCGGGCGCGCAGCGCTCCGCCGCGTCACCCCTGCCCTCCGACTCGCCCGACGCGACGGACGCGCCGCCTCCGACGGTGCGCCTCGCGCCGTACCCGCTGTTCCACGTGTCGGGCATGTCGATGGCGGTCTCGACGGTCATGACCGGCGCGCCGACCGTGTGGCCACTCGGGCGCTTCGACCCCGCCGACGTGCTGAGGCTCACCCGCGACGAGGGGATCTCGGTGTGGGGCGGCGGCACCACCCACGTCGTGCGCCTCCTGCAGCACCCCGACATCGAGACCATCGAACCCGGTTCGATCGCGAGCATCGGCATCGGCGGCTCCGCGACACCACCCGACGTGCTGCGCCAGATCGAGGAGCGCTTCCCGCACCTCGCCGGGCGCGACGTCGACCGGCTACGGCTCCACGGAGACCGGCCTCATCAGCTGGGCGCCCGGCTGGATGCTCCAGGCCGCGTCCGACTGCGTGGGTCCGCTCATGCCCACCTCGCAGGCCCGCATCACCGACGACGACGGCACCGAGCTCCCGCCGGGCGAAGAGGGCAACATCGAGGCCCGCAGCTGGATGTCGATGCTCGGCTACTGGCACAACGACGACGCCACCGCCGAGACCGTCAAGCCCGGACGTTGGATTCGCACCGGCGACTTCGGGCGCCTCGACGACGGCATCCTCTTCATCGCCTCGCGCAAGCGCGACCTCATCATCCGCGGCGGCGAGAACATCTACCCGTTCGAGATCGAGCACCGCCTCGACGAGCACGACGAGGTGCTCGAGGCCGCGGTCCACGGCGTGGACGATCCCACCTTCGGCCAGGTGGTGAAGGCAGTCGTCGTGGTCGCTCCCGGCAGCCCCCTCACCGCCGACGAGGTGCGTGCGTTCTGCGCCGTCACCCTCGCCTCGTACAAGGTCCCCGCCGAGGTCGAGATCCGCACCGAACCCCTGCCCCGTACCGCGAACGGGAAGGTGATGAAGCAGGTCCTGGCCGGCCAAGCCGAGAACACCTTCATCGAGGAGTGACCAGTGGATCCCGACGAAGCCACCCGCCTCGACGTCGAGCAGCTCCGAGGACCCATCGGTGACGACGGGATCACGCCCGCCGACCTCGAATCGGTCCGACGCCTCGCCCGCACCTACGCCCTCGGCATCGACCGTCGCGACGAAGTGCTCGTGCAGAGCCTCTTCACCGACGACGCCGTCGTCGCCGGCGCCCTCGGCATGTCGACGGCGAAGGACTACGTGCCGAAGCTGATCGCCGGCGCCGCCGAGTACGCGGCGACCCAGCACAACATCACCAACCAGTACGTCGCGCGCGCCACCGACGACCCGGCCGACCTGGTCGTGCACAGCTACGCGGTCGCCCTCCACTTCGACCACGACGGCAGCGACCTCGCCATGGGCGTCGAGTACCGCGACCGCGCCCGGCACACCGCCCGCGGCTGGCTCATCTCGCATCGCAACACCGTCGCCCTCTGGCGCCGGCCGGGCACGGCGCCGTCGTGATCGTCACCTGCCCCGACTGCGGCAAGAAGAACCGGGTCCCCGCGGTCGCGACCGGCCGTCCGCGCTGCGCGCAGTGCCACCACGACCTGCCGTGGCTCGCCGACGCGGGCGACGCCGACTTCACCGACGTGGTCGAGCGCTCACCCCTCCCGGTGGTGGTCGACCTGTGGGCTCCGTGGTGCGGACCGTGTCGCATGATCTCCCCTGCACTCGAGGACGTCGCCGCCAGGCTCCGCGGCAAGATGAAGCTCGTGAAGGTGAACGTCGACGACAACCCTTCGACCGCAGCGCGCTTCGGCGTGCAGGGCATCCCGACCCTCCTCGTGTTCCGCGACGGACACCTGGTCGACACGAGCGTCGGCGCCAGAGGTGCGGCCGAGCTGCAGTCGTGGATCGAACCTCTGGTCAACGCCCGCCCCTGACTCACGGCGGCGCCCGGGAGGCGGTGACGAGCTCGAGTCCGTCGGGGAGGTTGGGGTTGCCGACGAGGGCGAGGAGCCCGTGGGGGACGAGGAGCCGGTGGTGCGCGGGGCAGACCGCCGCGAGGTTGCTGATCTCGTCGCTGCCACCCCAGGTGCTGGGCAGGAGGTGATGCGCCTGGAGGCCGCGTCTGCGCCCGCACCCGGGGAACCGACAGCGCGTGTCGCGCAGCAGCACCGCGCGCCGCAGCTTCGGTGACAAGAACGTGGTGCGACGGCCGATGCCGACCACCGAGCCGTCGTCGTCGACGACGACCGGTTCGATCGACACGTTCGCCCGCATCTGCTCCAACAGGCTGTCGGAGATCGGGATCCCGGCGATCTCGGCCGGGCCGTGCAACGGCAGTGCGAACTGCAGGATCGGCTGCGGCGCCCACGACGGCGCGTGCTCGTCCTCGACCGCAGGCGGGTCGCACAACATCAGGAGCGCGTCGGCGGCGCGTTGCTCGAACGGCAACCACGCCTGACCCTTGGCCGGCTTCATCTGCTCCGTCAGCCGGGTGATCGTCGCCTCGAACTCGGCGCCCATCACATCCGGCAACTGCCCCCGCACGTTCAAGAAGCCCTTGTCCCTCGTCCACCACATCCGCAGCGACCGCGCCGCGTGCCGCACCCGCGAGTCGTCGGAACTCGGCTTCGACGCGTTCCGAACCAGACGCTCCAGCTCGATCGGATCCACGTTCGGAGCCCGCACCGCCCACTCCGCGTCCGAAGACTCATCCGCCAACCGCGCGACCTGCGAGAGCTGCTCATCCGAGAAGCCACCCTCGAACGCCACCCGACCGATCTCCGGCAACGACTCGAGCGCCCGCGCCGTCTCGACCTTGTCGCGCACCGTCCGTGCCGACTCACCCTGCGCACCGATCGAGCAGTCGACCTGACCGCGCTCGTCGAGCACCCGCAACACCGCCAACTCCCGCGTGTGCAGGTTCCGCTGCGCAGCCGCCAACCGGCCCCGCTCACCCCGCAACCACTCGCTCGAGTGGGTGCGCATCTCGTCGACCAGTGCGTCGAACATGGACTGATCAAATCACGGGGGTGTGACACTCATTCGGGCGATCCCGCCCGTTTCGCACCGGTGGAGATGCTTGAACCCGCAAGTACTACCGTGACCATCATGCGCATCGCGGTGATCACCGGCACCACCCGGGAGGGACGCTTCAGCGGCCTGGTCGCGGAGTGGCTCACCGGCCATCTGGCCGAGCACCCGGAGTTCGAGCTCGAGGGCATCGACCTGCGTGACCACATGCTCCCCTACTTCGACGGCATGGCCCCCGCCCGCACCGGCCGCGACTACCCGCGCGACGACGTCGCCGCGCTCGGACAGGCGATCGACCGCGCCGACGGCTACGTCGTGCTGACCGGCGAGTACAACCACGGCTACCCGGCGGTGCTGAAGAACGCGATGGACTGGACGTTCGTCGAGTGGCGGCACAAGCCGATCACGTTCGTCGGCTGGGGCAACGTGGGCGGCGCCCGCGCCATCGAGCAGCTGCGTCAGGTGGCGGTGGAGTTCGAGATGGCACCGCTGCGCCACGCGGTGCACATCCTCCCCGACATCATGATCGCGGTGCGCCAGGCCGGCGACGCCGCCGACACGTCGTTGCTCGCCCCGCTCGAGCCCAAGCTCGACCTGATGATCGACGACCTGCTGTGGTGGACCAAGGCCCTCACCCCCGCCCGCGAGCGCGACGAGAGCTGACGCGCACGAGCGGTCAGGTGCCCGGCGGGAACCAGCTGCCGTGCAGACCGGACGGCACCCGCACCGGGAGCTCGACGGTGGCGATCGGCCCGGCGGCGATGTCGTCGGCGGCGAGCACGACGAAGTCGCTCCGCAACGTCTCGGTGTCGGTGCGGAACGTCACGTAGTAGCCCTCCTCGTGGGCGCCACCCTCGGCTGGCGCGAACACCACCTCGTCGAACACCTTCGTGTCCGAGTCCCACTCCGTGACCGCGCCAGTCTGCGTGTCGACGCGCGTGAGCACGTTCCACGAACCGCTGCCGAGGTCGTGCTTCGTCGACATGGTGAAGTACCGGTGCGCGCTGCCGACGACACGGTCGTCGATGCGCGGGAACTCGCAGATGCGCTCGAACCACGGGTCGAGTGCGACGGTTCCGGCCTTGGTGTCGATGCGCGCCCGCACCGCCGCGCCGGTCTGGTCGGGCGCGGGGCCGAGCGCGAATTCCTTCCACTTCGCGAGGTCGACGACGATGTCGTCACCGTCGGCGAACGCGTTGGCGAAGTGGTACACCCAGAACGGGTCGGTCTCGATCCACTGCACGTCCTTCGACGTGCCGGCACGCGGGATCACCGCGATGCGCAGCGGCAGGTCGGCGTGCCACGCGAGCGGAGGACCCGAGCCGCTGAGCAGCGCGTCGAGGTCGAACTTCGCCGGCGCCACGAACAGCACCAGATGGTCGGCGGTGATGACGAAGTCGTGGATCATGTACGAGCCGTCGATCTCGATCGGATCGGGCGCGTGCGTGACCGTGCCGTCGGCTGCGACCGTCGACCACGTGAGGTAGGGCTGGCCCAGGTCGTAGCGGAACAGCACCATCTCACCGGTGACCGGGTCGATGCGCGGGTGCGCGCACGCACCGGGGATCACGCCGCCCCAGGTGAACGGCGCGTCGCTCGCGGCCTCGAACCCGCTCGTGACCTCCCACGGCGGATCGATCTCCGACATCGCCAGCCACCTCCCACCGTGGTGCACGATGTTGATGAAGGGCTGCGGCTTGAAGTCGTTGGCGTACTGCTCGGGCACGACGTCGGGCCCCGGGAGGTAGGGCGTCATGAGCCCGGCCCAGAGCGCGTGCCCCGCCTGCTGCTCGACCCGCAGCTGCGGCGTCCAGATGAAGCGGTTGCGATAACCGATGCGGCCGTCGTCGTCGACGTGCAACGCGTGCAACATCGCGTCGCCCTCGAGCGGGAACGTGTAGCTGCCGAGCGGCGGGAACAGCGGGTTGGGCCCGTTGCGCACGTACGTGCCGCGCAGGTCGGCGGGCCACTCGCCCTGTACGGCGAGGTCGGCGAGGTCGTGCTCGTCGGGTTGCGGTGTGAAGACGCCGGAGAGGTTCGGGATCTTCGCAGGGTCGACGGGTGCCGGTGCGGTGCTCATCGGTCGATCATCGTCGCGCATCGGGGGACGGCTGAGCGGCAACCTCTTCCCACGTGCGACCGCTGCGGACGCTCGTGGGCTCGTCACGCACGACGTCGGAGCCGCGCCGGGCGTCGTCGTCGGTCGTCTTCACCAGGATCCACCGCTCGTCACCCGTCTTCGTGAGCGCGAACCCACCGTGGAGCTTCGTGCCGTGCGCGACGAACGACACGTGCGTCGGTGTGGCGCGCACGAGGTCGAAGGTGCCCTCGTCCCAGACGATCACCGCGCCGCTCCCCCGTCGCGAGCCCTCGTGCACGCCCTCGAAGTCGCCGGCGGTGAGGTCGTGGTCGGGCACCGGAACCGCCAGCCGCTTCACGCCGGGATCGAGCGACGGCCCCTTCGGCACCGCCCACGAACGGAGCACGCCCTCGAGCTCCAGGCGGAGGTCGAAGTGCAGGGTCGTCGCGTCGTGGAGCTGGACCACGAACCGGGGCTCGCCCACCGTGTTTCCTCCTCGCGAATCCTCGGAATCGTCGAGTGCGACCCGCTGACCGGCGGGTAGCTTCGTTTCGATACGGCTTCGTGCCGTAAGTCTGCCGTCCCGCCGATCCTGCAGGGAGATCCGATGCTCGGGCGCCTCACCGACCCCACGGTCGCGCACCGCCGGCGCTGGTTGACGCTCCTCGTCCTGTGCCTGAGCCTGATGGTGATCGGCATCGACAACACCATCCTCAACGTGGCCATCCCCACGTTGGCGAAGCCGACGAGCGCGGGTGGGCTCGGCGCGTCGGCCAGCGAGCTCCAGTGGATCGTCGACGCGTACACCATCGTGTTCGCCGGCCTGCTGCTCACCTCCGGCAGCCTCGGTGACCGCTTCGGCCGGTACCGCGCGCTCACGATCGGCCTGGTCATCTTCGGTCTCGGTTCGGCGCTGTCGGCCTTCGCGCCGTCGGCCACCGTGCTCATCGGCACGCGTGCGCTGATGGGCATCGGTGCGTCGGCGATCATGCCGGCGACGCTGTCGGTCCTCACCAACGTCTTCCACGATCCGCGCGAGCGCGCCAAGGCGATCGGCGTGTGGGCGGGCGTGTCGGCCATCGGCATCGCCATCGGCCCGATCGTGGGCGGCGTGCTGCTGCAGCACTTCTGGTGGGGCTCGGTGTTCCTGGTGAACGTGCCCGTCGTGATCCTGGCGCTGGTGCTCGGCTACCTGCTCGTCCCCGACTCCAAGGATCCCGCACGCGGGCAAGCTCGACCCGCTGGGATCGCTCCTCTCGATCGTCGGTCTCGCGGTGCTGCTCTGGGCGATCATCGAAGGGCCGAGCAACGGCTGGACGTCGCCCACGGTCCTCGGCGGCTTCGTGGTCGGGCGCTGCGGTGCTCGCCGCGTTCTTCCTGTGGGAGCTGCACAGCGCCGAACCCGATGCTCGACGTGCGCTTCTTCGAGAACCCGCGCTTCTCGGCCGCCAGCGGCGCGATCACGCTCGCGTTCCTCGCCCTGTTCGGCACCATCTTCCTGCTGACGCAGTACACGCAACAGGTGCTCGGGTACTCCACCGTCGAGGCCGGCGCGGTGTTCCTGCCGCAGTCGGCGGTGCTGATGGTCTTCGCCCCCTTGTCCACGCGCTGGGTCCGGATGTTCGGCAACAAGGCCGTGGTCGCCACCGGCCTGTTCATCCTCGCCGCGGCGCTCGCGCTCATGGCCACGTTCCAGACCGACACCGCGGCGTGGTGGGTCATCGCGATCACCGCGCTGAGCGCGCTCGGCATGGCCCACGTCATCGCACCGGCGACGGAGTCGATCATGGGCTCGCTGCCGCGCGCCAAGGCCGGCGTCGGATCGGCGATGAACGACACCACGCGCCAGGTCGGCGGCGCGGTCGGTGTCGCGCTGCTCGGGTCGATCCTCGCGTCGGCGTTCCGGCCGAAGGTGCAGGACCTCCTCCACGGGAACATCCCGGGGTCACTGCTCGGCAAGGTGGAGGACTCGCTCGGCAGCGCGCTCGGCGTCGCCCGCGACAACCCCGCCGCCCGGCCGTTCGCCGCCCGCATCGTCGACGCCGCGCAGCACAGCTTCGTCAGCGGCATGCACGCGGCGGTGCTCGTCGCGGCCGCGATCGCCGTCATCGGCGGCATCGGCGTGATGGTCTGGCTCCCGGCGCGGGCACGCATCCACCCCGACGACATCGATGCCGTCGCCCACGATCCCGACGCGGGCAACGACGGCAACGATCGCGACGGCACGAACAACGGGAGCGACGGGAGCGACAGGGCGGTCGCGGTGCCCGATGTCACGCCCGCCAGCAGCTGAGCGACAGGGGCGAGCTCGGCGACCGCGGTAGCTTGCTTCGGCAACATCGGGTGACGAGGGGCGGCACCACATGGGCGGGGCACGACACGGACTGACGCGCGCGCTGGCAGGCATCGCGATCGCCACGACGGCACTCGCGGGCGCGGCGCTGCCGGCGGGCGCGGCGGCGCCTCGGGACGCGCCGAGCGCGGTCGCGGCGAAGGCCAAGAAGAAGAAGCCGGCGTCCACGTGCAAGCTCTTGACCGTCGGGGAGATCACCCAGGCGCTCGGCACCGCGCCGACGGAACCACCCAAGGCCGACTCGGTCGGCGAGTGCGACTACTCGTCGCCCGCCGACTACAACTACATCAACGTCAACGTCACGCCGATCGTGAGCAACGGGTTGTGGGAGAAGCAGGCGCTGGGCGCGGGTGCGACGGTCAAGGTGATCGGCATCGGCGACGCCGCCTACGTCAGCCCCAGCTTCGGCACCATCCTCGTGCGCAAGGGCAAGCAGTCGCTGCGCATCGACCAGTACGTGGTGGGCCTCCCCGAGACCGTGATCGAGAACCTCGGGAAGGCCGCGACCGCGCGCCTGTAGCGGCGCTCACTCCTTGGGCCGGCGCTCGAGCCATTCGCTCGTCACCCGCATGTGTGCACCGCGGTAGGCGAGGTAGTCGTCCTTGAACGCGAGCGCATCACACGACTCGCCGCGCGCGCACTCACCGACGCCGGGACGGCTCTCCACGAGCGGTCCGGGACACGTCACGCGCTGGTTGGTCACCGACATGCCCCGACGCTAACGCCTCGAGCATCACGGGGTCGTGTAGCCGTCGGCGGTCATGAGGCGCACGGGATCGCGCCCGTCCCACTCGGCGCACGTGCGCGCGATGCGAGCCCAGCCCTTCACCAGTTCGGGGTCGTGCTCGACGACCTCGAGGTAGAAGCCGAAGTCGGCGAAGGTGTCGAAGTAGGCGACGCGGCGGCCCGGGGTCGCGATCTCGCCGGTCAGCTCGTAGCCGAGTGCCTCGTACTGCGCGACCTTGCCGTCGTACTCCCGCGTGACGGTGCAGAGCTGATGGAAGCCCGACTCCCCCTTGGCGAACACGTCACGGAACATGCTCGGGCGATCGCAGTGCTGCTGGATCAACTCGATCTGGACCGGGCCGGACTGCGTGAGGCCGTACTGCACCTCCACGTTCGACGGCGCGCCGCGATACGTGGCGCTGGTCGTTCTCGGCGGCGTGACGTGGAACGGACCCACGCCGAGCACGCGCGCCCAACGCGCGGCGTCCTCGAGAAGATCGTCGACGACGAAGCCGAGTTGGAAGAGCCGGTACTCGCCGTCGGGCCACGGCTCTTCGAACATGGGGAGGAGCGGCGTGGCCACGAGCGGCAACCTAGCGCCGCGCTCCCGAGCCGTCACCAGATGCGACGCAGCTGCGCACCTTCGCGTCGGCGACGCAGGTGCTCGCGGCGCGCTTCAGGGGTGACCGTGGGTGTGTCGGCCGGCAGGCGGTTGCGAACGTCGCTCACCGGCACCCGCTGGATCGTCGGATCGGGGTAGCGGTTCGCCTTGTAGAGGCGCATCTGGATCACGCCCCACGGCCAGTCGGCCTTGTCGAGCCAGTTGGGCACGCCGGGGTCGCGCTTCGAGATGACCGCGCGGAACCGACCGTCGGAGTCGACGTGCGCCGACGCGTCGTTCAGGCTCGACTGGCGGTTCACCCAGTCGACCGTGGCGAACCGGTCGTCGGCGACCAACGCCTGCCAGTACACGCACTCCTCGGGGATCTCCATCTCGATGATCAGCGCTTCGTCGTCGTCGATCTCGTAGATCCCGTCGTAGTACGCCTGCTTCGGGAGACCGCCCATCGTGTCGATCTTCTTGGACCGCATGAACGTGTTGAGGCCGTGGTGCTCGCGGTACCACCGCACGAGGTCCATGTCGAAGGCGATCATCCCCTCGATCCACGCCGGCATGTCGGAGAACCGCGCTGCGATCTCCTCCGGCGTCATGTCCTCGCCGGCGTCGTCGAGGCGGTCGATGGCGACGCGCGCGTCGATCTCGTTGGTCCAGTCGCACGAGCAGCGCCGCATCAGCAGGCTCTGCGCGCGGGTCGAGCGCCCACCAGTCGCCGTCGTGGCCGTCGGGCCGCTCGACGCTGACGATCACGCTGAAGGACCCGTCCTCGCCGAGGGTGAGCTCGTCGAGGTCGTTGGTGGCGTTCACCGGGCGACCGGTCTTCACCTGGTTCGGGCTGAACATGCGCGAGCCGCTGCTCGGTGATCTCGACGAACCGCGACGTCCCCCGGAACCCGGAGATCCGGTACACGCCCTCGGGGTCGACCTCGACGCTCGAGTACACGTAGTCGGGGTCGGGGCCACCCTGGTTGCACGCGTAGTTCCACAGCGGCATGAACACCGGGCGGCTGGCGTCGGTGTACACGTGGCAGAGGTAGCCGTCGGCGAGCATCGACAGCGCGAGCTTGTTCATGTCCTGGATCTCGGCTCCGGTCGCGCCGTCGGGACGCCAGATCGCGAGCAGGTTGTCGACCACCGGCTCGAGCGCGCGCATCTGCTCCGCCCAGGTCGGCAGCGCAGTGGATGGTGCAGTCGTGTCGCTCGCCATGTCGTGGTTCCTCCCGGAGGACGTCAGCCTTCGACTTCGACGTCGAAGTGGCGGATGTAGAAGTCGTAGTCGGAGCGGATCTGCTCCGCGCTCAGGCCGAACTGCTCCGCGGTGTACTCGTGCGTGCCGTGGGTCCCCGACCGGTTGGCCTGCTGCCAGTCGCCGATCACCTGCGCCACCGACGGTTCGAGGTCGAGCTCCAGGAACTCGTAGACCCGACGCACGGTCCCCATGGGGTCGCGCGAGGAGGTCGCGGTGGTGCACGTCGAGGAAGCGTGCGTCGTCGAGGCGCGAACGCGCGTCGATGGCGTGCTCCACCCCGACGCGGAGGTGGTTCGAGACCTCGTGGCCGAGGCGGAGCATGTCGCGCTCGCCCTCCGGCGCGGGGAAGATCGACGACACCAGGCTGGTCCACGACGGGACCGTCTTCGCCGGGTCTCGATGCGTCATCACGAACTTCACGTCGGGATACGCGGCCACGATCGCCTCGAGGCAGTAGTTGTGGTGGGGGGCCTTGAACAACCACAGGTCGGGCAGCCGACGCGACTGCAGGAGCTTCACGACGCGCCGGTGGTACTCGAACGTCGACGTCATGTCGGCGTGGCGCCACCACTCGTGGTACCCGTACACGGGGAGCGTGTACTGCTGGCCGTGGAACGCCATCCCGAGCAGCTCGGTGTCCTCGACCGTCGCGTCGGCGTCGAAGGTGTGCTTCGCCGCCAGCTCCGCCGACACGCCCGCGTGGCTGGCCACGAGCGCGAGGCGGCGCGGATCGTCGTGCTCGGTCTCACGCGTCGGCGGCGGGATCGGCTCCGACTGCTCCCAGCTGCGCAGCGACCGGAACTGCGGATCCAACGACAGCATCTGGCAGAGCGCGGTGGTGCCGGTGCGGGGCATGCCGTTGATGTCGATCGGGCCCCGGACCTCCAGCTCGTCGATCTCGGGGTGGTCCGCGTACCAGGCCTCGACCTCCAGACGGTTCACGAGCCGTCGGCGCAGCGCGCCGACGACCTCGGCATCGGTTGCCGGGCTCAGATCGCCGTCGGCCTCCAGGCTGTCGAGGAGCCGGTCGAGGCCCTCGCGGAAGTCGCCGCGACCGAAGTCGTCGAGGCCTCGCTGCTCGCTGGCCTCGGCGAGCAGCTCGTCGCCGGTGGGATAGCGACGGTTGTCGCCGCGGGAGCTCGTCGCCATGGCCTACGCGCGCTCGCCCTGCTCCGTCGGCGCGGTCACCCGGTCGGGGTAGCGCTTGGCGGCCTCACGGAGGAAGCCGTCACGCCAGTGGACGGTCCCGGGTCCGGTGATCGACGCCCGCTTCGTGTGGTCACCGACGGACCCGACCGAGGAGCCGGGGACCTCCTCGACCACGACCTCGGGCGTCACGCCGAGCAGCTCGCCGAAGTAGGCCGACCACTCCTGCACGCTCACCGGCTCGTCGCCGCACCAGTTGACGATGTTGGCGGGCACGCTCGCCGCGTCGAGCAGCGGTTCGAGCTGCGCGACGACGTCGTCGTCGTGGATCGGGCTGTACGGCATCGGGTCCCAGCGGGTCTTCACCGGCTCACCGGCGGCGATGGCGGCGAGGTGCCACAGCGGCAGCCCGCCCTGGTCGCCGTACGCGGATCCCATGCGGGCGATCGTGACCGGCAGGTCGAACGAGCGGGCGCAGTACCGCGCCACCGCCTCCTCGGCGATCTTGGAGATCGAGTACGGCAGGCGGTCGGGCAGCATCACGTCGCCCAACGGGTCGTCCTCGCGGAACGCGTGCCACGGGTCCGGGTGGGGCTTGTACACGGTGACGGTCGACATCACGATCGCCGCCTTCGCAGTGCGGCAGTGCTCGAGCACGAAGCCCGGTGCCCTCCGCGTTGACCCGCAACGAGCGCTCGTAGTCGTCGACGCTGAAATCGGCGGCGAAGTGCACCAGGTACGTGAAGTCGGTCGGGAGGTCGCCGAAGTCGCCGTCGGCGAGGTCGAGGGCCCGAGTGGTCACGCCGAGGTCCTCGACGCGCTGGCGCTTGGCCGGGTCGCCGAAGCGGGCGATGCCCCAGACCTCGTTGTCCCGGGTGAGCGTCTCGGCGAGCGCGGAGGCGATGCGCCCGGCGGGACCGGTGATCAGGATCTTCTCGTCGCTCAGCACCTGGCGGGACCCCCACACTCGAGACGAGCCCGATCATGGTCGGTCAGCCGGAGCCCCGCCCACCCGATGACACCGGGATCATCCCATCGGTGTGATGTAATCCGCAGTGCTCTGTGCTCGGATGGGCCAAATGGGGCGTCGGTGACGAGAGGGAGCTCGATGGTGACCACTGGTGGGGACGAACCGTCGGTTCCTGGTGCAGGTCCGGGTTCCGGCGCGGGCAAGCCGGCGAAGGCGCCGCGCTGGCGACGGATCGTCGGCGCCATGCTCGTGGTGGTGGGCTGCCTCCTCGTGCCGCTCTCGTTGAGCGCGGTGTGGGTGCGGAACACCCTGCTCGACACCGACAACTACGTGGCGACGGTCGGTCCGCTGGCCGGCAACGCAGACGTCCAGCACGCAATCGCCAACCGGGTCACCGACGCGCTCTTCGCCAATGCCGACGTCGAGGCGAAGGTCGCCGACGCCCTGCCCCCGCGTGCCGACTTCCTCGCCGGTCCCGTGTCCGATGGAGTGCGCACCGCCATCAACGCGGTCACGCTCCGACTGGCGGAATCCGACCGGTTCGAGACCCTCTGGGAGAACGCCAACCGGCGGGCCCACGGCGCGGTCGTGAAGATCCTGACCGGCGGCGGCGACCGCGTGTCGACCGACGACGGCACCGTCACCGTCAACGTCGAGCAGATCGTCGACAACGTGAAGCAGCGGCTCGACGCCCGCGGCATCACCATCTTCGACGACGTCCAGGTCCCCGCCGACAAGCAGGAGCTCGTCCTCGTGCAGTCGAACGACCTCGAGCAGGTGCAGGGGCTGGTCGACCTGCTCCAGAAGGTCGCCTGGGTCCTGCCCTTCGTCGCGCTCGCCTGCTTCGCAGGGGCGCTCGGCCTGTCGCGGAACCGGCGTCGGACCCTCCAACGCGGCGCCTTGGGCGTCGCCTTCGCCGTCGCCGTGCAACTCGTGCTGCTCAAGACCGGCCGCAACCTCTACCTCGACGCGGTCACCACCAAGAAGTCCACCCCGGGCGCAGCCGGAGCGGTCTGGGACCAGCTCACGACCTTCCTGCGCACCGCGGGGATCACCGTCGTGGTGGTCGCGCTGCTGATCGCGTTCGTCGCCTGGGTCCTCGGACCGTCGAACGCAGCCGCGCATCTCCGCAACGGTTGGAACCGGGTGCTGCGCGCCGGTGCCGAGCCCGGCACCGGCGCCGAACCGTCACCCGTCGCGAGCTTCGTGGCGCGCTCGAAGGGCTGGCTGCGCGGTCTCGGTGTGGCGCTCGCCTTCTTGGTGCTCATCCTGTGGAACCACCCGACGGCGCTCACCGTGCTCGGCATCGCCGTCCTGCTCCTCGTCTACCTCGCCGTCCTCGAGCTCGTGAGCCGCAGCGCCGCACCCTCACCGGTCGCCGACCCGGTCTGACCCGGCCTGACCTGACGCGACTCGGCACGAGCCTCACTCGTCGAGCCGCTCCCACAACCACCTGGGCCCGACGACGTCCGCGCCGATCCGACGCGCCCGGTCTGCGAGCTCGCGGTCGGCGGTGACGAGCACGACCGGCTCGTCGCTCCCGGTGGCGACGGCCACCAGGGCGTCGTCGCCGTGGCCGGCCGCATGCACCACCTCCACGCCGTCTGCCGTGCCTTCGTCCGCTCCTCGGCGCGCCTGGCCTTCCAACACCACGACGACCGGTCGGGTCAGGCTCCCGTCCGCCACGGCCCGCCGCACACCTGCGACGAGATCCCGCGCGGCACCCGGGCGGTCACGCCACCAACCGTTCGGTCGCGACCCGACGACGTTGGCGGCATCGACGACGAGCATCGGTCGAGCTTCGCGCGGCGATCATCGCCCCGTGCCCTGATGCGGGAACGGCCCGCAAGTCCGCGCCCGGGTAACCCGCCGCCGGGGGATCGCCCTCGTAGAGTGCAGCGACGATGGCGGAGCACAGCGAAGAGGGTTCCCCGACTCGGATCCCACGTTGGCTCGACCAGAGCACCGCCGTCGCCTGGCGGCTGCTGGTCCTGGCCGCGGCGGTCTACGTCATCGCGATCATGTTCGACCGGTTGCTCGTGGTGGTGGTGCCGTTGGTCGTCGCCGCCATGCTCACGACGGTGCTCGAGCCGCCCGCCCGGTGGTTGCGCAACCACGGGTGGCCCCCGGCGCTGGCGACATGGGCGGTGATCCTCCTGGCGCTCCTCGTCGCCGCCGGTGTCATCGCCTGGTTGATCCCGGCGTTCGGGAGCCAGATCGACTCGCTGCAGAAGTCGGCCGACTCGGGCATCGACGAGATCAAGCACTGGCTCGTCACCGGCCCGCTCGAGCTCGGGAAGCACCAGGTCAACCGCGACATCGACCAGCTCGGCGACGAGATCAGCTCGCGCGCCGGCGGCCTCGCCGTGCAGGGAGCGACGCTGCTGCTGGAGCTCCTCGTCGGACTGCTGTTGAGCCTGGTCACGTGCTTCTTCTTCGTCAAGGACGGCCAACGGATGACCGACGCCGCGCTCCGGCTCGCACCGTCGTCCCGCGCCGAGGAGCTCCGCATCCTGGGCCGGCGCTCCTGGGCGACGCTCACCGGGTACGTGCGCGGCACGACCGTGAACGGGCTCGTCAACGGGGTGGTGATGGGCGCCGGACTCCTGATCCTCGGCGTGCCGCTCGCCCTTCCACTCGCCGTGCTGACGTTCTTCGGCGCCTACTTCCCCATCGTCGGCGCGGTGGTGAGCGGCGGAATCGCGGCCCTGGTCGCGCTCGCGGCTCTGGGCCCGGTCACCGCACTGGTCGTGATCGGCCTGACCGTCCTGGTGCACAACATCGAGGGCTACCTGATCGGCCCACTCGTGCTCGGACGTGCAGTGCACCTCCATCCGCTCGCAGTGCTGCTCGCGCTCGCTGCGGGAGGCGTGATCGCGGGCATCGTGGGCGCGTTCCTCGCGGTGCCCGTCACCGCCGTGGCGGTGACCATCTTCGACTACTACCGCCAGGGCGACGACGCGCCCGTGGAGTACGCCGAGCCCGACTCAGCCTGATCCGCGCTCGAGGACCGCCGCGACGCTCGCGTTCGGTCAGGGTCGCCAGAGGCCGCTGTCGGTGGGAAGAGATCGATCATCGCCCATGCCTTGGCATCTGACGCGTGGTCGATGTCGATCCGCGCCCTCGACGAATGGCTCCAGGACAACGCGGCACCGGAGCTCGACATCTGATGCACTGCGCATGTCTGCGTGCGCGACTGGCGGACCGTTCGCGATCGCGTCGACGATGAGCTCGCGGCGCACACTGACGCCACTGCCGCGCCCCGGCGCTTTCGACGAGGAGCCACCCCATGGAGCACGTGATCGATCTCGGCGGCCGCCGGGCGCTGGTGACCGGTGCCGGACAGAACCTCGGCGCCGGCATCGCCCGCACCCTCGCTCGGGGTGGCGCGCACGTCGTCGTCAACGACCTCTCCGCTGAACGTGCCGACGCCGTCGTGGAGCAGATCCGTGCGGACGGCGGCGAAGCGTCGGCCGTGATCTTCGACGTCACCGATTTCGACGCGGTGATGAGCGGTGTGGAGTCCATCGACCCCGTCGACGTGTTGGTCAACAACGCCGGCAATGCCGGTGCGGTCGGCTGGGCGGGTGACGGCCCGTTCGTGGAGACCACGCCGACCGATTGGGATCCCTTCTTCCAGGTGAACCTCTACGGCGTCATGCACTGCGTCCGTGCGGTGACTCCGGCCATGGTCGAGCAGCGGTGGGGTCGCGTGGTCACGATCATCTCCGACGCCGCCCGCACGGGCGAGAGCAACATGGCTGCGTACGCGGCCGCGAAGGCAGGAGCCGCGGGTTTCACCAGGGCCTACGCCCGTGAGGTCGGCCGTCATGACATCACCGCGAACAACATCGCGATCGGCACGATGCACCGGCCCACCACCGATTCGACGCCGGTCAGCGCTGACCAGGACGCACGCATGAAGGAAGCCTTCCGCCGCTACATCGTGCGCCGACGCGGTGAGCCCGAGGAGGTGGCCGGACTCGTGGCGTACCTCGCCAGTCCGCTCGGGGCCTGGGTCTCAGGCCAGACCTATCCGGTCAACGGCGGCTACTCGGTCGCACTCTGAGCGCACGGAACACCTTCGGTCGCAGCAGGCGGTAGACGTCCGGAACTGCGCCGGGGCTGACGCGGTTCGGGCTTCAGCGGTCGGTCGTCACTCGGTCAGGTCGATGCGGGAATCGGCCGGCGAGAACGCGACCCGTCGAGCGTCGGATGCCTCCAGCGCGAGCAGGTCGATCGTGAACGCTTCGGGCGCGAGGTGATCGACGACCATGAGCTTGCCGTGCATGTAGACCAACACGTCGCCGTCTCGTACATCGACCGGAACATCCGGGCGCGTTGCTTCGACGTCCATGTCGACCTCCCCGTTGCGATCAGTCAGCGTGACCCGTTCGTCCTGACGTGTCCAGGGGTCCAGCACAGAATTGGCCATACCCGAACCTTCGCCCGCAGGTTCACGCGTACTCGTACTCCACGGACTGCGATGCGAGCGCGTAGATCACGAGGAGATCGAGCGCGATGATGACGAGCGCTCCCGGCCAGTACGGCGAGAAGATCCAGAAGAAGGCGAAGAACGCCTGCACGACCGCTGCGAGCACTCCGACCCAGATCCCGAACGCCGAGCGGAAGAACACCGTGATCCCGGCCACGAACACCAGGGCACCGACGATCAAGTAGATCCATCCCCACGTGTCGAGATTGCTGCTGCTGAACAACAACGTGTCCCCGAAGCTCTTCTCGACCTGCGTCGTCGCGTGAAGTGCCCACGCACCGTTGATCGCCATGTTGCCGCCGGCCAGGATCATCAGCACCGCAGCAAAGACGATCCAGCCGGTTCCGCGTCCGCGACGTACCCCTGCTTCGACCACAGCTACATCCCCCGTTTCGCTGGAGCGGCCTGCCCTCCGCTGAACATCGGAATCGCCAGAGCGTCGCGAAGCCCCGACCAGCGCTTGGCATAGCCAGGGCTCCGCGTTGTTGTTGGGACTGCGATCGTCCGCTTCGCGCTGCGTGGCGTCAAGTGTTTTGTGCGCAGTTCGTCGTCGGTTCGCTGCGCGCGGCCGGTACTGTGGATGCCGCCCGGTCGGGCGTTTGCCGTTCGATGTTGCTTTCCCGAGCGCGCAGTCCGGCACCTTTCAGCGTTCGGCCGGGCACCTTCACGCTCCGAGCGTGCGGTGCGCGTGGATCCGCACCCGCACCGCATGATGTCTGTCGTGATCGCAGTGCTGCGTCGATCGATGGCAACGTGATCGAAGACATCCGAAGGTCCCCGTCCGCCGCGCAACTGGCATGGGTCGAGCGCGCCGTGGGAGGCGGCGCCCGGGTGACCGGTCGCCGGCGCATGCTCAGGTCGCCGGTCGCGCCCCGGTCGACGTTCGCGGCATGACCGGCCGCGTCGAGGAGCTGCTGGTCACGGCGCTCGCCCGCTTGTGACCGTGCGCACCGGTCAGCGCGGCAGTCCTCGAGCCGTCAGCTCGGGACGAGGCTGTCGAAGAAGTCCCGGAGCCCGAGGACCTCGAGGATCCGGACCTGACCCGGTCGGAGCCCGTAGAGCGTCAGGCGTCCGCCGCGCGCTCGCAGCTCCTGCTGGAACAGTCTCATGGCGTTGACCGCGGAGCTGTCCATGAAGGTCACCCCGCAGAAGTCGAGCGTGACCGTCAGGTCCTCGACGCCCGAGACGCACGCTTCGAACACCTCGACGGTGCCCATGTCGATCTCGCCGTTCAGGCGAAGGATCGGACCCCGAGCGTCCTGTTCGACGCGGATCCGCAGGCCGTCATCCATCGCTGCCTCCTCCAGGATCAAGAAGAACAACCACGAACCAACCGTGCTCGAGCGGATCGAGCGGGCGACAACATACCCAACTGGGGCGGTCGTCTCAACGATCTGCGCAGGACGGTCGAACTGATCCAGGAGCGTTTGTGATCCCACGGTCTGTGGTAGCAACTCCCTTGATCCAGAGGAACCGACGCTGCTCGAGCCTGCCCAGACCCCGCTCGATGCGAGCCCCGCCCGTTCTTCGCCGACGAGGCGACAGGCAGGCTCGTGCAGGACACGTTCTCTCTTCCCTTGGACTTCGCACCGTCGAGTCCGGCGGTCGCACGTGCGCACGTCCAGGAATTCGTCACCCCGTGGGCATCGGTCCGCTTCCGCGACGAACTGAGCCTGCTGGTCACGGAGCTCGTGGCGAACGCGGTCCTGCACGGCAAGCCCGACGTTCACCTCGAGGCCTGCGTCGTCAACCCGTACCGGGTGCGCGTCGAAGTGTTCGACGCGAGCCGCGACCTTCCGCAACTGCAAGAGCACTCGCTCGACAGCGCGTCGGGTCGCGGACTCCAGCTCGTCGATGCGTTCGCCTCCGCATGGGGCGCGAGGCCTCGGTTGAACGGCAAGGTGGTGTGGTTCGAGATCACCGACGCCGACCGCTGAATCCGGTCGTGTCCTGACGAATTGAGGAGATCGGTGCATGCGCCTGCCGATTCAGTTCGACACGGCGACCAGCGATGAGTGCCTCACCAGAGCACTTCGTCGCCGCCGGCCGACTCCTCGGCGTCAGGCATACCGACGACGACGTCCGGCGCCTGACCTGGCGCCGTCGTCCTCGCACGTTCGCCCGGACCTTGCCGCTGACTGCCTGGTTGCGGGACGTGCGCAAATGACGCGTCGGTGGATTCGCGCCCGGTTCGGTGCCTGCGCCCAGCGAGCTCCACCTGCCGGTCGGAACGGGCGGCAGTGCGCACCGGGCGACGCGTCGATGCGGACAACGTCGCTGTCGACGATCGCCGAAGCAATCGCTCCCGACCGGCGCTCCGAACCGGGATCGACGCCATCACCGAAACCCCACTTCTATCCATCAATTTGGCTTGATGTATTGGCCGTGCTCCGATACGTTGCCACCTGTGCAGACGAGCGCACGGACCGAGCACCCCTCGGAACCCCCCGAGGTCGTGCGACTGCTCGCGAATCCCCTGCGGTGGCGCCTCCTCGACGAGCTCGCGCAGAGCGACCGCTCGGTGCGCGAGCTCATGGGGCTGCTGGACGAACGACAGAGCCTGGTGTCGTACCACCTGGGACTGCTGCGCAACGGCGGCCTCGTGCGCGCCCGCCGCAGCTCGGCTGATCGGCGGGACAGCTACTACACCGTCGACCTCGCACGCTGCCGCGACCAGCTCCGGAGCGTGGGAGCCGAACTGCATCCCGGGCTTGCGCTCGAGGAGATGTCCCCTCCGACGTTGCGCCACGTGAAGGCGCGTCGTCGGACGGTCCGCGTCCTGTTCCTCTGCACAGGCAACAGCGCTCGCTCGCAGATCGCCGAGGCGTTGCTGCGGTCGATGTCGGAGGGAATGGTCATCGTTGCGTCGGCCGGGAGCCGCCCGAAGGAGCTGCACCCCAACGCGGTGCGCGTCATGACGCGGCGTGGGATCGACATCAGCGAGCAACGCTCCAAGCACGTGGACCAGTTCACCGGGCAGCGCTTCGACATCGTGATCACGCTCTGCGACCGGATCAAGGAGGTGTGCCCGGAGTTCCGCGGCCATCCCGACCTCGTGCACTGGAGCGTCCCCGACCCGGCGCTCGAGGGACCCGACGACCGCGCCACCCTCCCCGCCTTCGAACGGCTCACGACCGATCTCGAATCGCGCATCGAGTTCCTGATCCAACAGCTGGACACACCGACGACCAGGAGGCCCATCCATGATCGATGAGAACACCGTGAACGTCCGGTACATGGTCGACGACGTCGACCGAGCCATCGCCTTCTACACCGAGCATCTCGGGTTCGAGGTCCTGAGCAGCGCGTCGCCCGCGTTCGCCGACGTCAAGCGCGGCAACCTGCGCATGCTGCTCTCCGGCCCCGCCAGCTCCGCCGGCCGGCCGATGGCCGACGGCACCCGCCCCGGGCCGGGCGGCTGGAACCGCGTCCACTTCCACGTCGACGACATCGAGGCCGAGGTCGCCAGGCTTGCTGCGGCTGGTGTCACCTTCCGCAACGACATCGTGGAAGGGCCCGGCGGCAAGCAGGTCCTCCTCGAGGATCCGTCGGGAAACTTCGTGGAGCTCTTCCAACCGAACTGGCCCTGACCCGACTGCGAACTGCACGTGGAGGACGCACCGTCGGAAGCGCGACCACCGTCACCGTCGTTGACGACGGTTGCCCTCCAATGGGGACGCATCGGTTGCCTCGGCTTCGGTGGCCCGCCCACCCACATCGCGTTGCTGCGCCAACTGTGCGTCAGCGAACGCCGATGGATCACCGCGAGCGCGTTCGAAGACGGGATCGCTGCGTGCAACCTCCTTCCCGGTCCGGCGTCGACGCAGCTCTCGATGCTCTGCGCGTGGCAGGTGGCGGGCCCAGCCGGTGCGTTGGTGGGCGGAGTGGCCTTCATCCTCCCCGGGCTGGTCGCGATCCTCGCCCTCGCGACGGTGTTCCTCGCCGCGTCACCGCCGACCGAGGTGCTCGGCGCGGCTGCCGGCAGCGGGGCCGCCGTCGCCGCAGTTGCGGTCAGCGCCGGGGTCGCCTTGCTGCCCGCGAGTTGGCAGCGCGGCGCGGGATCGCATTGGCGCTGGCTCGTGTACGCCGTGCTCGGAGGCGTCGCTGCGGCGTCGGTCGGCGCCTGGTTGGTGCTCGTACTCCTCGCGTGCGGGTGCATCGAGGCGGGGTGGAGAAGCATGCGAGGCGGTCAGGTGGCGTCGCACCTGTGGCCGTTCGTGCTCGCGACCGCCGCGCCGGTCACGGGTGGCCTCGCAGCCCTCACCTGGGTCGCACTCAAGGTCGGTGCGCTGTCGTACGGCGGCGGCTTCGTCATCATCCCGATGATGCAGGGCGACGCGGTCCATCGCCACCACTGGATGACGAACAGCCAGTTCCTCTCCGCGGTCGCGCTCGGACAGATCACCCCCGGACCGGTGGTGCAGACCGTTGCGGTCGTCGGATACGCGGCGGCCGGGGTCGCCGGAGGCCTGCTCGCGGCCGTGGTGGCGTTCTCCCCGTCGTTCCTGTTCGTGTTGGCCGGCGCCCGCCACTTCCACGCACTGCGTCGCAACGCCCGGATCCGCGCCTTCCTCGACGGCGCCGGACCCGCGGCCATCGGGGCGATCATCGGCGCGTCGATCCCACTCGCGCTCGCACTGCGGACGAGGTGGCAGTTCGGAGTGCTCGCGGCCTCCGTGGTGGCGCTCTTCGTGTTCCGACGCAGCGCCGTGTGCACCCTGCTGCTGGCGGCTGCTGCGGGACTCGTGGCCGCGGCGCTCGGCGCGCCCCTCCCGTGATCGCGACGGCACATCACTCCACGCGAGCGTGCACGAACACAAGTCGATCGCCGGCGGGCACTCCGTCACACGAGGCGAGATCCAGGACACTGCAACGGAGGATCCCACGATCGCTTCGTCGTCTTCAGGCCGCCGAGGATGCGTGCACCGGCAGGCGGTGATGCTCGCCCTCGGTGCGTTGATGCCCCGCGCTCGGCGCTCTCGACGTGCAACCGAAGCCTCCTGTGCCGGCTCGCCAGTGACAGTCATTCGATTTCTCCCTCGGCGCCGAGTTCCTTCTCGGCTCGCATCTCACGATGGGCTGCAGAGCCGAGAACATCAGTTCCGAGAACATCATCTGGAGGAGGCGGAGCCTCGAGCCCTGCCTGCTCGGGCCCTCCCCTCCCTAGCGGCGTCGTCCGAAGATGAAGACGAGCAACGCGATGATCGCGAGGATCACAAGGACGACGATCAGGATTCCCATGAAGAAACACCTCGGTTCGGTGGCAGGACGGCGTTCCTCTACCCGGATGCCGATCGCCTTCAATCGCGCACCACATGCTCGTCTCGCGTGCGTCGGTCCTTCGGCTTCGAACCCCACGCTCGTGGTGCCGCGCGCCGAGTATGCGCGGTTGGTGGCGCTGGGCTCTAGCGCGCGGCTCGCCGACGCAGGCTCCAGCGTCGCGTCGTTGGCTTCGGCGCTTCTCCACCCTCGACGCGCTCCCTTGGAGCGGCCGCACGTCGGAGCGCGTCCCGCGTCGCTTCGAACTCTCGTGTTTCTCGGAGCGGATCGTGCGAGAACCTCATGGCGATCGCGACTCTATCCATGGCTCTCAGCCGTCGACAAGCGTCACTGCTGAGGGTTATGCCCGACCGAGAGTCACCAGAAAGAACCCGCAGCGTGCTCCGGCAGTCTCGACGTCAGCGAGATGTGTTGGGGGTGCTGCTACTGCTCGTCGAGCACGCCATCGACGATGTGAAGTGTGCGGTCCGTGTACCGGGTCATCCGTTCGTCATGGGTGACGACGATTGCTGCGGTCCCCCGAGCGTTCATCTCGGATCTGATGAGCTCCATCACCTGCTCTCCGAGCTTGGTGTCGAGCGATGATGTCGGTTCGTCGAACAACACGAGCTCGGGATCGTTCATGAGTGCACGCCCGATTGCGACGCGTTGGCGTTGCCCGCCCGACAAGGTCGACGGGAGCGCGCTCCCCCGGTCCCCCAGTCCCAGCTCTTCCAGCAGCTGATCGGCGCGCACTCGTGCGGGAGCGCCGGTGCGACGGCCGATCTCGTCGACGACGAGCAGGTTCTCGCGAGCCGTGAGGAACGGCACGAGATTGACGGTCTGGAACACGAAACCGACGTGGTCCCGCCGGAAGTCGGTGAGTTGCTTCTGCGTGTAGTCGGAGATGTCGGCGCCGCCGACCTCGACGGTGCCGTCGGTGGGCGAGAGGATCCCACCCGCAATCGAGCACAGCGTCGTCTTGCCCGACCCGGACGGTCCGACCAGTGCGACGATCTCGTCGGCCGCGATGGTGATCGACGCATGGTCGAGCGCGACGACCTCGTCGTCACCGGTCGGGTACACCTTCCGGACCGAGTCGAGCCGGAGCGCTGGCGCGTCGGGTGTGCTCACGATGACCGTCCGATCGCAGAGGCGGGGTCGACGCGCAGCACGCGCCGGAGGGAGAAGCAGCTGCCGACGACAGCTGCGGTGACGAGTGCGACGCTGCTGATGAGCACCCGGCTGGGGAGCAGCTGGTACGGGATCGCGCCGGGAGGAAGCACGACGTCGAGCAGCACGGCGAACGCGGTACCGAGCAGTGCTGCAACGAGCGCAGTGACGAGGGCCTGTGTGACGACACCGCCGAACAGGGTGCGCGAGCGAGCGCCGATCGCCTTCAACATCCCGTAGAGGCCGAGCCGCTCGACGGTCAGCAGCGCGAAGAACAGCGCGACGACCACGACGGCGACCACGACCGTCACCCCGATGATCTGGTTGAACACCGTGCGCTGCTGCCGTACCCCACCGATCGAGTCAGTCGCTTCCGCAGTCGACACGCTCGTGGTTGCGTTTGCGGTGGCGCGGTCGATTGCCCGGGCGACGGACGTCGGGTCGCGATCGGTGCGGACGACGAGGGCCTGGAACACGCCCGGGCCCACCGACGATCCGGGCCGGTTGGTGTTCTGCACCTGCCGCCAGGTGGTGGGCGACGCCCAGAGCGAGCCGGCTCCCGAGTAGTTGACGTCGTCGACGAAGCCGACGACCTTCACCGGCGTGCGCGCCGGACCGAGCCGGATCGTGTCGCCGAGCTCGACACCACCGTCCTGCAGCAGGCTGTCGGCATAGGCCTCACCGGCACGCGGGGGCGCAGGCACACCGTCAGGTGCCGTCTGGTACCCGAACAGCGCGACGTCGACGAGATCGCGGGGTGCGTTGCCGGGGACACGCGCGCCGAGCTGCGTCACCCCGATGCCCCCGACGTGCTGCACGCCGTCGACCGCCTCGACCTGCGCCCGGATCGCCGGCGTGATGCGGCTCCGCAGCAACGACTGCTCGGCAGTCGACGAGAACACGACGAGGTCGGCGCGCTGGGCGCGGATGGCACCCGTCGCCCGGTTGATCAAGCCGTCGAGCAAGCCGCCCAGCAGCATGAGCAGGATCGCGATGAGGGTGAGGAGCGCAGTTGCCGTCGCGAAGCGACCGGGACGGCGACGCATCTCGCGCAGCGCCAGCCTCATGTGCCGACCCCGCCGCCCGCGAGCGCCTCGACCGGGTCGAGTCGCAACACCCGACGCGCCGAGAACCACGAACTGGCCAGCCCGAGCAGGAGGATGCCGCAACCCCAGCCGAGCACGGTGATCGGGTCGAACTGCAACGGGATCGAACCGATCCGTTGGAAGGAGATCGGGAGGAAGAGGAGCGTGCCGATGGCGACGCCGAGGACGACGACCACCAACACCTGCAGCAGGAGGGCGCGCACGAGGAACGACGAACGGGCCCCGATCGCCCGCAGCAGGGTGAGGCTGCGGGCCTTCTGCAGTGTGACGATCAGGAAGAACAGACCGATCACCAGCGGGACC
The DNA here is from genome assembly GCA_963755855.1 of uncultured Actinomycetes bacterium. GTDB lineage: Bacteria > Actinomycetota > Acidimicrobiia > IMCC26256 > DASPTH01 > DASUAS01. Next base: position 183,001 of record CAVWLR010000009.1, read on the forward strand.
ACCAGCGCGTAGAGGAAGAAGATCACGAGGAACGACCGGCTGACCTGCGCGACGCCCGGCGCTCGGGTCGCCGCGTCGCTCCGGGTGAGGGCCTCGAGATCGACGCTGATCCGGTCGACCCTCCGCACCACCTGTTCGGGCGTGACCCCCGGCGCAGGAGCAAGGCCGAGCGCGTTGGGCAACGGAGTCTGCGCATCCGGGTTGACGGCCCGCACCGCCTCCGCCCAGGTGCCGTAGCGGACGAACACCGTCGGCGATGCCTGCAGATTGATGTCGGCCGCTTGACCCACGATGCGGATCTCCGAGTCTCCCGGCTCGATCCGCACGACGTCACCGATGCCGAACCCGTCCGCCTGATCGGACTCGCTCGCGATCCCTTCCCCCGGAGCCGAGGGGTAGCGGCCTGCCACGAGCGACTCCGGAGCGCCCAGCGATCGCTGCTCGTACCCGATGACGGCGGTCTCGGTGATCGCGCCGTCCGCACGTGCGCTGAAGGTGCTCTGACCGATCCGCCCGACGTCGGCGACACCGTCGACACGACGCACTTGCGCTTCGAGCGCCGGCGTGATGGAGCTGCTCTGCAGGTTGCGCCGCGCGTCGGTGCTGTAGACGAGCACCGGTGCGCTCTGATGCTCGATCGCACCCACGAACGAAGTGATCAGACCGTCGCGCAGCGCCTGTTGGAACAGGATGAGGAAGACCAGCAGCGCGATGGAGCCGATCAGCAGTCCGAAACGCACCTTGGCTCGCGCCATCTCACGCAACGCGATCACTCGGGTCTCACCTGCTCTCCGATCGCGCAACAGTACGGGGACGAGGCGACAACGGCTTGGCCGGCGACGCGCAGGCGACGCTCCAGGCGGTCATGCCGGGGTCGCGACGACCACGATGTTGTCGAGGTAGTGGCCCGTCGCATCGTCGAACGCCCCACCGCACGTGATGAGCACCAGGCGCGGCGGCCCGGCCCGGCTGAAGAGCTCGGCCGACAATGCCGGCTTCGGCACCTCCTCCCGTCCCGTGACCCGGAAGTCGCGCGCACCGGTGGCGTCGCGCACGGTGATCAGGTCGCCGGGTGCGAGCTCGCCGAGCCGGAAGAACACTCCCTCCCGCCCGTCGCCGTCGACGTGACCGACGAGGACCGCCGACCCTGCATCGCCCGGGTTCGCACCGAGCTCGTACCAGCCGACGTGTTCGATGTCGGGAACCTCGAGCTCGTTGGTCCCGGGCTCGAGCCCGATGCCGACCACGTCTGCGCTCACACCGATCGCGCCGATTGCGAGCGACGCCGGTGGGCGCGGCGGCGGCACCGTCGTCGCGATCGGGTAGGTCACCACCGGACTGCTCGTCGTCGACGGCGACCCGGCAGGAATCGCTCCGGCGGTGCGCGAGCCGGCGGCGACGGTGGTCGGTTCGAGGGTGCCCTCCGTCGACACGCGAGGGGCGTCGGGCGAATCCCGGAGCAGCAGCAATGCCACGACCCCGACCGCGACGAAGACGCTCGCAGCGAGGGCTGCGAACGCGAGGCGACGCGTCATGGAGCGCAGCGCGGGGTGGAGGAGGGGCAGCTCCCCCACCCCGACTTCTGCGGGGGGTGTGCGGTCAACTCCTCAGCCGCGAGCGTGCACGCGGCCCCGGAGCAGCGCCCCACCCGAGGCGAGGACACCGAAGAGGGCGACACACAGGGCGGCGACGGCCCACACCGGCATGCCGCCAGAGTGGTCGAGCAGGCCGGACGTGCCGGTGGGCACGGCCATCTGCGCGCCCGCCAACGGGATCTGCTGGGTGACGACTCCGAGCGTGCTGGCGTCCGAACCCTTGGCCGGTGCGCCGACGGCGTAGACCACGGTCACCATCCCTGCGGTGACGGGCACGTCAGCCGGTCCGATGAGTGCAGGGGTCGTGGTGCCGGCTGCGGTCACCGAAGCGCTGACGGTGCCGGCGGGCAGGTCGGTCTTCACCTCGTTGCCGTTGGTCAGGTTCGTGAATGCGGGGCTCCCGTTGGCGAGCACGTCGACGGCGGGCGCCGCGGCGGTGTGGCCGACCGCCAGGCGTCCCTGCCCGGCCGGTGCGGCCGACACGTCGTTGACGAACGTGAACAGCTTCGGCTGTCCGGACACATCGAGCCCTGCCACCAGTGACGCGTTCGCGCCGGCCGGGAGGTCGACCGACGTGTCGATCACCGGGGTGGCCGAGTTCGGGTCGGCACCGGCGGCGAAGACCTTGATCTGGTAGGTCGCGGCGGGCAGGGTCAAGGGCCCGGCGACGGTGCCTGGGGTGAAGCCCGGGAGCGTGTTGGTGCCGTTCACGTAGACGTCGACGGTGACGCCGGGGATGCCGTGCACCACGTAGACGGTGCCGTCACCTTCAGCGGCAACCGCCGAACCGGCTCCGGCCACCGTGAGCACGGCGATCAGGCTGACGCCGACCAGCGTCGCAGCGAGCTTCTTGAACATGGGTCGTCCTTTCGGGCGGGAGCAAGACCGAGGCGTTCCTCGACAGCGCGTCCTTCGCCGGCCGGCGCGGAACGGTTGCACCCCGGACGCGAGAACCGCCGACCTGACGGAAAGAAGTCGGGCATGCAACCGAACCGGTGCTGACGGGCGAACACCTGGGTGTGAGCCCGCTGTCGACCGCCACGCCGTTCGGGTCGCCCGACCCTCCGCCCGGCACGGTCGACGACGGGGGGCGTGACCTCCGGCACCGACTCGCCGACGATCCCGATGCGCTCGCCGAGTCGTACGTGGCCTACGGCCCGATGGTGCTCGCGTACCTGCGACGGTTCGTCGGCCGCGACGACGCGGAAGATGTGCTCCAACAGGTCTTCCTCGAGGTGTGGCGCGGCCGTGAGCGCTACGACCCGAGCAGACCCCTGGAACCATGGATCGTCGACATCGCCCACAAACGGGCCATCGACCACCTCCGACGTCGATCGCGCCAGGACTCCCACCTGGTCTCGCTCAGCGAACCCGACCGCGCCGCAACCGACCGGTTCGTCGACGAGTTCGCCGAGGCCCAGGTGGTCACGGAGGCGCTGGAGACACTGTCGGCCGAGCAACGCGAGACGCTGGTGCTCGCATACTTCAACGACCTGACGCAGACGCAGATCGCCGGACGCTTGAACATCCCGCTGGGAACGGTGAAAGCACGTTCGCAGCGAGGGCTCCGCCGGTTGGCGGCGATCCTGGTGCCGCAGGAGGATTCGTGAACGAAACCGAGCACTGCGTCGACGACCTCCCCGGCCTGCTCCACGGAGAGCTCCGACTCGGCCCACTGCGCACCGTCACCACCCATCTCCGCGGGTGCGCCGAATGCCAGCGCGAGTTGGTGGAGACCGCGGTCGCGGTCGGTGCGCTCGCCCGGGTGGAACGTCAAGGGCTGCTCGACGGCTCCCTCCCGACGCTCCCACCGCTGGCCGACGTTCCCCCCGAGACTCCTGCGTCGGCGACACATCTCGATGCGACGCGCCGACCCCGCACCAAGTGGTTGGCGCCGGTCGCTGCGGTGGTCGCGGCGTTCGTCGTGGTCGCCGGCGCGGTCCTGCTCACTCGCGAGGGCTCGTCGCCCGACCCACCCACCGAGGCCGTCGCCCTCCTCGCAGTCGGAAGCACACCGGCGCGCGGCGAAGTCACCATGAGCGGCACCGGAGCGAGCCGCACGATGGTGGTCTCGACCGACCTCGACCCGACCGCGCCCCGGTCCTACTACGAGGTGTGGCTGCTCAACACCCACACCAACGGCATGGTTGCCGTCGGGGTGTTGCCGACCAGCGGCGTTGCGCACTTCACGCTGCCGAGCGACCTTCTCGAACGCTACGACGCCGTCGACCTCTCTCTTCAGCCCGACAACGGCCAGACCACGCACTCCAGCGACTCGGTGCTGCGAGCCAAGTACGCGTAGGAGACCGCGTGAGCCTCCTGCTACTTGCCGAGTGCCTGCGCGATGATCGGGCTCGGTACTGCTGGTTGCCACGCTTTGTAGGCTTCTCGGGCTTCGACGGGCCATTCGATGTCGACGTCGAGCCGTACGCCTGGTGCTGATGCGCCGCTGAGCACGGTGAGCGCGGTTTCGAGCACGCGTCGTTGTGTGTGGCGATCGTTGGCAGGACCGAATGCGTGTCCGAACGGGAATTCGACACCGACGACACGAGGGGTGCCGAGCTTGTCGGCGACGTCGGGCATCATCGTGACCAGGACCGTCGGGATGCCCACGCGTTCGAGGTGGCGTGCGAGCACGGGAACGTTCTTGCAGCAGTCGGGACAGTTGGGCGCGAGCACGACTCCATCGACCGACTGCTCCGTGAGCATCGTCGCGATCTCGGGGCCGGTCTTCGTGCGCCATTCGTCGAGACCCGCGCTCTGATAGCCCATAACTGAGACATGTTCGCGGGCGGACCCGCCCACCATGCCGTCGGCAACGAGCTCGTCGAGTCGCGCGCAGCGGCAGGGCGATTTCGTGGTCGGCTTCGAAGTCGGTCGTGTTGACATGGAGGTGCCCCATCGCGAGGTCGCCTTGGGGCACGTCGCGGGGAATCGCTCGCCACGAGGGATCACCCCACGAGGGCTCGCGGCGTTCCCGATCGGCATCGAACGGGACCTGAGCGGGACACGACAGCCCCCCAGTCGAGAGCAACGCGATCGACGAGTCCGAGAGTCGCGGCGCGAACTCGCTCCACACCTCATCGGCCTCGCCCGCCAGCGGCTCCGGCGACGCAAAGAACGCCTGGAAGCTCTTCGGCAGATAGCGGTAGCTGTCGACACGCATCCAGCGAGCGTACGTCCGACGACGTCTTGCACCACAGGCCCGGTGCTCGGGGAAGCGTAGGTTGCTGCCAATGGCACCGATCGCGATGTTCAACGCCCTCTGGTTCTCCGACGACGACGGCACGCGCTACGCCAAGTATGGGGCAGCCGTCATGCCGATCATCGAGCAAGTCGGGGCAGACACCCTGTTCCCACCACTCCCTGTCTCCCTGTCGACCAGGCGCTCGAAGGCGGCTTCGATCCTGATCTCGCCTTCTTCATCCGCTATCCGTCCGCCGAGGCGTTCGACGCGATGTGGACCAGCGACACGTACGCAAAAGTCGCCCCGCTTCGGTCCAACGGCCTGAAGAAGGCGGTCCTGACGCGCTGCACGATCGAACCGGCAGATGCCCAACCGGTCGTCGTGGACTCCTGCATCGCGGTGCTCAACATGCTGTGGTTCAAGCCCGGCGGCCGTCAGCGCTACGACGAGTATCTCGAAGCCGCTCGCCCCATCGTCGAACGCGTCGGTGGCCACTACGTGACGCCACGATTCGTGCCGGAGGAGGCCGTCGAGGGCGACTTCCTACCGGATTTGATCTTCATCGGGCACTACCCCTCACCGGACGCGTTGTTCTCACTGATCGCCGACCCCGACTACCGGGCCCCTTCGGCGATCCGCTGCGAAGCAGTGGAGCGATCGGTCACGACCACCCTGCGGGCCGGCACGCTGTAGACGCGCCAGACACCCGGCCCGGGCTCGGTGCCGGGCGCGAGTCCGTGCGCCCGTCGGGCCGTGGTAGCGCGTATCACCACGGTTGCCGTCGGTTTCCTTGCGATTTCCCGGCTCGCGCACTTTTCGCGCACCTGCGAGACGAGAGAGCCAGTTTCGTCCACCCTCGTCAGAGCCCCAAAGTACGCCCTGACGAGCTCGCTGCCAGGCAACTCGCATGCATCATCACCTCGTCGACCGTCACTCCACGACGCCCGTTCCTCCGCTTCCTCACTCCCAGGGAACAACGGTGTCGGTAGAGAGACGGACCGATCATCTTCACGGGACAACGATCGGGAGCTTGGAGTAGCCGCGCACCGCGCTCCCGGTGTGCACGATCTCGGTCTGGTCCCAGTCGACGTCCCATTCCGGGAAGCGGACGAGCATCTCCTCGATGAGGATTCGTCCTTCCATTCGGGCGAGTGATGCACCCATGCACACGTGGGCGCCGAACCCGAACGACAGGTGGCGTTCGATCTCACGCTCGACGTCGAGGCGGTCGGGGTCGGCAAACACGCGCTGGTCGCGCCCGGTCGAAGCGTGGATGAGCACCATCACGGAGCCTTCCGGCACCACTTGGTCGTAGTACTCGACGTCGCGCGTGGTCATTCGGGCCAGCGCCATCGACGGCGGCTCGAAGCGCACGATCTCGTCGACCGCGGCGGGAATCAGCTCGGGCCGGGCAACGAGCTTCGCGCGCTCCTCCGGGTAGCGCGCCAGCGTGGCGCCCGCCCATCCCGAGAAGCGCGCGGTGGTCTCGTTGCCTGCGCTCGAGAGCAGCTTGATGTAGCTCACTGCCTCCATGTCCTCGAGCTTCCGGGTCACGCCGTCTTCGTCGGTGATCTCCATGCTGACGAGCACGCTCATCATGTCGTCGCGTGGATTGGCACGACGCTCCTTGGCCAGCTCGAGGAAGTACTCGCCCAGCTTCTGCGCCGCGTCGTTGTAGTGCGATCGGTCAAAGGGGTCGTCGGCGTCGAGGTGCAGCTGTGCGTCGACCAGAGCCCGGATCTCCTCGAGGTCGGAGTCGGGGGTGCCGAGCATGGCGGCGATGACCATGCCGGGGATGCGGCCGCCGAAGTCGTCGATGAAGTCGAAGCGCTCGGAACCGATGCGCTCGTCGAGAGTCTCCTGCGCGAACGTGCGCACCCGGTCCTCGATCTGCTGGATGGCCCGGGGGGTGAACGCCCGGCTCAGCATGTGCCGGTGGATCGTGTGCTTCGGCGGGTCCTCCGAGATGAGCGATCGCGCCGATTCGGGGATGCCGCCCCGGATGAGCTCGATGATGTCGCCCTGGGCCGAGCTGAACGTCGAGGTGTCGACGAAGGCGTCGAGCACGTCATGGAAGCGAGTGAGCGCCCAGAAATCGTGGGGCTCATTGCGATAGAGCGGCGCTTCCTCGCGCATCCGCCGCCAGGTCGGGTGCGGATCGGCGTGCAGGTCGTAGTCCCAGGGGTCCCAGTAGAGGTCCGAGGTCGTCGTTCCGTCGTGCAGCACCATCTGGTCTCCCCTTTCAGATGTGTCGCCGATCGTCCGAGGCTAGTGAGTGGGAGTCAGTTGCGCGGTGGCCACCGCGCTCGATTCCCACAACGGTCCCGCTGACGAAGGCCATGTCACCGATGCTTTCCAGCGTGATCATCGTGCCGTCGGAGGCGAGGCAGCGCGGTGCACGCTCCCTTAAGGTGACGTTCACGACGCAGGGTGCGAGTCCACAGGCGGAAGGAAGTCGATCACCATGCAGCTCCCCACTCAAGCGGTCCTGACCATCGGCGTGGCGAAGCAGCTCGCGGAGGCGGCCAAGGCCTACGCCCGGGATCAGGGCCACCCGAACCTCATCGTCCTCGTGGTCGACCCCGGTGGCCACCTGCTGTACCTCGAGCGCGGTGACGGCATCGCGTGGGGCACGATCGACGTCGCCCTGCTCAAGGCGCAGACCTCGGTGCGGTTCAACCAGCCGTCGAAGCACCTCGAGAAAGGCTTGGTCGAGGACGGCATCGCAGGTCTCGCCAATCTCCCCGGGGTCGCGTGCTTCGAGGGCGCCGTGCCCATCCGCCTCGACGGCGCAATGCTCGGTGCGATCTCGGTGAGCGGGCTCACCAAGGAACTCGACGGTGAGATCGCGCAGGCAGGCGCCGACGCGCTCGAGGGACTGCTGGGCTGATCGGGGCCGTCAGGGCACGATGCCGAGGCGGGCCGGCGGCCTAGAGGAACCGCCGAGTGATCCGATCTCTGGGTCGAGAATCGGCGCCGAAGCCATCGTGCGCGAGGTGATGGATCGCCCCCACTGCAGCAGATACCGATTCCAGAATGTCTCGGTCTCTGCCCCGAGCCCATGCTCCATCAATTCGGTGAAGCGGTGCTGTGCTCGTGCGTGGCGTTGCCGAAGCGCCGAGACCCCGAAGGTGGCGTGCGTACCATCAGGCGTGGATTGAGCATCGATGATGCCCTGCAGCGTCGCGGTCAGGAGGTTCATCGTGGGACTCACGCCACGTTCGATCAACGCGCGTTGGAACTCACGGTTCGCCTCGGCGAATTGACACGGTTCGAGCGCGGTAGGCGTCTCCGGAATGACCGAGCGCAACTCCAATGCATTGATTCGATGACGTCGCGCGCCGGCGATGCCTCGTGCAGTCAGAGCTGCGAGTCGGGCGTACGTGCCCACCTGGTCTGCGGTTTCGATGTCACGGGCCCTCAGGACACCGGCGACCGCCCGCGTCGTCTGGTGAAGCCCGGGTCGGCGCGCCTTGACGCCTCCGCCCACGCCGATCGCGACCTCGATCAGGCCTTCACCTTCGAGTCGGCGCAGCGCTTCTCGGAGGCACGGCCGTGAGACGCGGAAGCAGGTGACGAGCTCACCTTCGGTTCCGAGAAACGATCCGTCCGCCACGCCACCGCGCACGATGAGCTCGCGGAGCTGATCCACGACTTGGCTCGCACGGCCACGCGCCGGACGACCACTGGTGGACGTCTCGGTGAGGCTGGCGGAATGGCGGACCACATGCGCCTCCTCGAGGCGTCGACCAACCGGAGCGTCCCAACTGGAGGCGAACTTAGCAGCGTTCACTGTTCTTCAATTGAACAATTCACTTGGTCTGTGAGAGCACAGTTGAGTAGCGGCCGCTACCTTCACTACAGTGCTACGCATGTCGCCCGACCGGGCCCCCGATCACGGCTTCGACCTCGGTCCAAGTACCGGGCACCGACTCGTGATCGCTGCGGCGTGGGTCGGAACGCTCACCAGTCTCGGGTCCGAAGGAGAGGCCCTACGGTTCGCGCCCGGCGGGAAAGCGCACGCCTACGACACTGCGACCGGTCGGACACTGTGCGGAGCACAGGTCGATTCACTGAAACTGTTCAGCGTGGACTTCCACATGGATACGACGGGCGATCGATGCCCCGAATGCGCTCGCGCGGCGCGGTAGAAGACGAACATGCGTCAATGCGCGCTCACGCGCTGTCGCGGATCCGGTCACACGTCGGCGGGTTCGACCACGATGCGCAACGCCTTCTGGCCCTGCAGCATCCCGATCGGGAGCGAGTCGTAGTGCTCGTCGACGAGGCGATACGAGGCGATCCGCTTCGCGAACTCGCGCATCAACGTCCGCACCTCGAGGCGGGCCAGCGTGGCACCCGGACAGACGTGCGGCCCGGAGCCGAAGGACAGGTGCTCGCGTGACGGCCGGTCCAGGCGAAACGTGCCTGGCTCGTCGAACCTCGTCTCGTCGTGGTTGCCCGAACCGATGCACATGAGGACCTTGGTGCCCTCCTGGACCGGTTCGCCGACGAGCTGGGTGTCCTGGCGGCAGTTGCGGACCATGAACTGCGCTGGCGCATCCATCCGCAGGGATTCCTCGATGGCCACGTCGATCAGCTCTGGGTTCGCCCGCAGTGCGGCGTAGGCGACCTGGTCCAGACCGAGGCGGTAGATGAGACTCCCGATGAGGTTCTTGGTGGTGTCGCTCCCGGCACCGATCATGAACATGATCTGGGCGCGGATGTTGCGGGGCTCGAGCGTCTCGCCATCGACCTCGGTGGTGAGGAACCGGGTGATCGCGTCCTCGGGCCACTCGTCACGCGGCGTGTCGAGCCGCTGCTGGATCTTGTCGTCGATGTAGCTGCCCTGTTCAGGGTTGAGGTCGGCCATTCTGATGCTCTCGCCCTTGGCGAGCGCCTTCTCGTATCTCTCGCCTCCGAGGCGGGACCACTTCTCGTACTCCTTGGCGTCGCTCTCGGGAAAGCCGAACAGTCGCGACATCGCTGCGGGCGGGATCGGCGTGGCCAGGTGGCGGACCACGTCGACACCGTCGTCGCCGCTCTCCTCCGCTTCCGCCATCATCTCGTCCATGAGCCGGTCCACGAGGTCCTGGAGGTACGGCTCGATCGCCTGGCTCTTGTGGAACGCCACCACCGAGTTCATGATGCGCCGCACCTTGCCGTGGCGCGGCTCGACCATTGCGGCGATGTTCTTGTCGACCTCGGGGATGTCGTCCTGACCCGCGCTGCCGCCGAAGTCGTCGACCGTTGCCAGGCCCTTGAAGACGGCATCGAACGAGACGGCCGCGAGCGCCCCCTCGAGCCCGGGCATCGGGACGACGGGCCCCTCGGCGCGCAATCGCCGGTAGGCGTCGGCGCGACGGTCGATGTCACTGTCGAACGGAGTGGGCTGTGCCTCGTCCGGCGTCGTTGTGGTTTCAGCAGTCATCGACCAGCCACTTCATGAATCGTTGGAGGGGGTAGAAGCCGTCGTGCGGGAAGCCCGACGCAACCTGGATCACGTCGCCGAGCGGCACCAGACGTTGCATCCCCCGCGCCGCGAGCTTGTCTCGCAGCTCAGCGGCGCGTTCCTTGGGGTACAGGCCGATGGTCTGCGTCGCGACGTTGACGAAACCGAGGGCGTCGCCGAGCGTGGGCACGCGCACCACGTTGACCGTCTTGGCCGACGGGTGGAAGTCGACGGGATCGTCGGAGAGCACGACGAGTCCCGAGCCATCGTCGCTCCCGAAGACCTGGTACATCGGCTCCATGACGCGCAGCACGTCGACCTCTGCCTTGATGTCGGCGGGCAGGTTGTTCACGACGGCATCGGACCACTCGCGTTCGACGGCGAGCTCACGTGCGAACAGCTCGCACCACTGCGCGAGCTCGTCTTCGTCACCTTCGGCATAGACGAAGCGGCTCGCCGCGCAGACCTCCTGGTTGTACAGGCTGCAGTCGGTGGCCGCGGCCGCTGCCGACTCCTGCATGGCTTCGGGCGACGCCAATGCCTCACGCCCGATCAGCGAGATGGAGACCTTCGGGTCGAAGGACACGAGGTCGAAGCCTGGAGCCATGTACTTGATTGCGCTGCGGATGGCGGCGTCGCCACCCCATGCAACGAGCCGGTCGAAGTACTGCGCCCGGAACAGTGCGCCTTCGACCTCGGGGTCGCCGCCGCGCCAGTAGACGCACGAGAAGGACTGGGTGACCGGGTGATCGGGATCGACCTCGGCCATGGTCCGGAGGATGGCGGTACCGGTGAAGAGGTCGTTCGATGGCAGCTTCAGGAGGTGCACGCCTTTCGACACCGCGCCGCGCGCGATCGTTCCAGCGGTGACACCCGGTGCGTTGCCGGCAAGCACGTGCACGAGCCGCGGCGGGAACGCCCGAACACGACGCACGCGTCCCTGGAGATCGGGCATCTCCTTCCACCCGTCGAGCACCTCGCGGCCGACCTCGCGGTCGACCTGGAACCACAATGATTCGGGGTTGAAGATGTGCGCGAGCGCCTCGTAGGACTTGGTGAGGATGCGCGGACCGAGATCGCTGCAGGCGACACTCTGCTCCAGCGCGAACTGCAGGTGCACGTTGTCGTCGAGCGCGAGCCGATCCCCCACCGCCACGAGGAAGTCGATGATCTCGGCGAGCGGGAGATCGAAGGCCGGGCCCGGTTCGCTGCGGGGCCACACCAGTTCGTCGAGGTCGAGCTGTGGTGTCGCGAAGTCCTTGTACTCGGTGAAGTCTTCGGGCGTCGGTTCCGACACGCGTCCGCGGACGACGTGCGGCACCATCATCTGGATCGCACCGAAGCTCATTCCATGACTCCCCGCACGTAGGAATCGATCGTCCCCGCGCAGGTGAGCTTGTCGTCGCCGCCGGCGAGCGCGCTGTAGCGCTCGATGCTGCCGGCGACCACCGTCGGCGTTCCGGTGGCGAAGTCGACGGTGACGTGGTCACCCGTGATCACGCCGCCCCAACGGCCCTCGAGCGAGGCGTCGAAGAACGCGAACCGCCCCTCCGCCTGCCCCGCGTCCTGATCGATGCGCTTCTCGCCGGTGTCGTCGAGCAGCAGCGGGATGACCCACGGCGCCGGACGGTACCGCCCGTCGACCTCGCCCAGTGCAGTCGACACCTCGGACATCCCGTAGCCACCGGTGACGTGGTCGGGCGCGATGCCGAAGAACTGAAGGATCTGCTCCTCGTAGTCGGGCGGCATCACGGCGCCCTTCGTGCCACCACCGCCGGTGATGACGGTCTCGGGGTGGAACTCGCCTGCGGGCACACCTCGAGCCCGGGCGCGCTCGACGATGAGCCAGTACTGCGCCCAGAAGCCGACCACGTACATGGGCTCGTGGCGGTGCTCGAGCAGCGCGTCCATCAACTCGTCGAGGCGGGCGGCATTCGCCTCCTGCTTCGCGGCGGTCTCACGCTCGAACGCAGCGATCTCACTCGGCATCGCGGTGCCCTCGGCGATGCGCTTGCGGAGGTCGCCCATGCGGGTGATCTCCGCGATCCGCATCGGCTCCTCGGTGAGGAAGTAGCTGGCATCGGGGTGCCCGAACGTCTCGACCAGCGTGCGGAAGTGGAGCGCAGCCCGGTGGTAGCCGTGCTTCGGCCCGAAGATGAAGATCGGCCGCCGCTCCCCGCCGGCGAAGAGCGGCTGGCGCCGAGTGGACCGGATCAGCATCTTCAACGACAGGTCCTCGTCGGACTGCGTCTGCGGCAGGAAGGAGTTCTTGCCAGTCGTGCCGCTGGTCACGTATGCCTTCTGCCCGACGGCGTGCAGGCGGTCCACCCATGCGTCCTGGTCGGCGACGCCGTCGACGTCCGTGCCCGACACCTCCATGGTGGAGAGCGTGTCGATCCACTTGTTCATGAGGTCCCACCGGCCTCTGGCGATGAAGCTCTCGGGATAGGACTTGTAGTTCGAGTGCGCGAACAGCAGTGGGATGAGATCGTCGAGGCGCTCGATGCGGTCGAGCCCGACTTCGTCGGCAAGCTTCTTCAGCACGGGAATGGTGTCGCGCTGCCGGGCCAGACGTTCGTTGGCGGCCTGCAGCCACAGCGGCTCGAGGTCGGTTCGGCCGGGCCACTCATCGGGAGAGACGTCGCTCAGTGCGACCAGCTCTTCGTACGCAGTGCTCATCTGCTCCCCGTCCTCACGCCAGCGGTGACCACGGCACGTTCCTCATCATTCGGCTCTCGGCGTGGACGCCCAACGGGAGCGACGGCGTGAGCGATCCGGTCCAGTCACTCCAGCCGGTGTCGCTGTCGTAGGCGCCTTCGAGCGCGTCGGCCGAGGAGATGCGATAGAGCACCTTCACCTCGGTGGCTTCGCCCGCGGGTGCGAAGAACGGGCGGAAGCCGGCGAGGCACTCCAGCACGTCGCCCTGTGCAACTGCCGGCTCGGTCAGCGTGGCTTCGATCCCGGCTCCCGTGAGCGTGTCCTCGCGGTACACCTGGACCTCGTGCTCGGCGCCGCTGATCGGCAGCGAATCGAGGTCGAGCTCGGCTGTCGGTGACCACTCGGTGGGCACCAGGAGCGTGCTCTGGCTCCAGTAGGTGAAGCGGTCGACGTCGAGGAGCCAGTCGGCGAGGTCGCCGTAGCGGAGCCGCCGAGACAGCCGCTCCCAGGCCGCACCGTCCCGCAAAGCCGTGACGACGGTGACGATGTATGCATCGCCGGCGCCGTGCGTCGAGTAGAGGTACCACGCGAGCCGGGCGTCGTCGTCGGCGATGGTCGGCGCGTAGACATCGCGCACGGCCTCGTCCAAGTCGATCTCGTGCTCGCCGATCGCGGCGTGCACATCGTGCAGGAACAGCACGTGTCCCCCTTCCCAAGTTGGCCGACGGTCACTCTTAGCCAGCAGTTGCTACGTTAACGCGCGAGATGCCCACCGTCGACCGGAAGCGCGACCCCGGTTACGTTGGCCGCACGATCGGAGGCGAGGTAGAGCGCCGCCTCGGCGCAGTCCTGCGGCGTGATCGGCAGACCCAGGGGGTGCATCACCTTGGTCATCTCGAGCTCCTCGGGTGTGCGCTCACGGAAGAACTGCTCGCCCTCCCCCACCCCGAAGTTCGTGAACATCCCGCCCGGACAGATGCAGTTGGCTCGGATCGCGAACGGCGCTCCCTCGATCGCGAGTGCCCTCGTCAGCTGGATCACGAGGGCCTTGGTCCCCCCGTAGACCGCACTCCCCCACGACACCAGTCCTGCCACCGATGCGGTGTTCACCACGACGCCCCCATCGCCTTGGGCCTTGAACCGGCGGACGGCAGCAGCGGCAACCGTTGAACACGCCACGCGCGTTCACATCGACGAGGCGGTCGAAGTCGGCGTCGGTGTGCTCCTCGAGCAGGATGCCCCGCCGGGACGACGCGATGCCGGCGTTGTTGAACATCACGTCGAGACGGCCGAACGTTTCGACCGCGGCTCCTACCGCCGCGTCCACGTCGTCGGGCTGCGCGACATCGCACGCGACCGCGATCGCGGTGCCGGAGGCAGCCCGGACCCTCTGCGCGGTCTCCTCGGCCCACTCCAGGCGAAGGTCGGCGCAGACGACCTTGGCGCCGTGGCGGGCGAACAGTTCGGCGCTGGCGCGGCCCACGCCAGAACCGCCGCCGGTGACGACCACAGCCTTCTCCGAGAGCAACTCCACGTCGATCCGATCCCTCCCGCTGGCGATCCGAGGGTCACGCAACCACAAGCCAGCAGATACTGTCCAGTTGCAGAGCTACTTCCTACACCTCGCGACCGACGCACTTGGGGGGTTCATGTTCTACGTTCATGAGATCCACGCGCTCGACACCGCACAAGCGGACACGTTCGAGACCGTGCTGCGCGAGCGCTGGGTTCCCGCGCTCGCGGCCGAGCCGGGAGCGCAGCTCGTGTGGTGTGTGCGCTCGATGCCGGGTTCCGCATCGTCGCCGGAGCTCATCACGATGACCGCAGTCGAAGACGGAGCGTCGCTCGAGCGACTCGGCGACCGGTATCGCAGTGGCGACCTCCGCGAGCTGTCGTCGGAGCTCGGAACGCACCGGGTCGATGTCGCGAGGCGAGTGTTCGCGTCCCTGGAGGAGTTCAACCCCTACGCCGTACAGCTCGACGAGCTACCACTCACCGGCGACGGCAGACCCGGGCAGATGTACCTCCACGACTTCGTCGTGCCGCAGCCGGGGATGCAGCGCACGTACGAGGTACAGATGCGCGAGGCATTCATGACGATGTTGCAGATGGACGCGCTCCCGATGAAGACGTGGGGTGGGTTCGAGACCGTCGCTGGCGGCGGCCGCGTCCCCCTCAGCCTCATGATCACCTGGATCGCCGACGCGTCGGCTCTTCGGAACCTCATCTCGCAGGGGAACCCCCGAGTGAAGCCTGAGGAAGGGACGTGGATGCGGGAAGGTCTCAAGCTGCGCGACACGTGGGTGTCGCGGGTCGTGCGCAGCACGTCGTGGTCACCGACGAGCTGACGATCCATGGCCGCTCGGATCATCCAATGGGGCAGTGGCAACGTCGGCAAGCACGCGCTGCGTGCGATCGTCGAACGCCCCGACCTGGAGCTCGTGGGGTTGCGCGTCTACAACCCCGACAAGATCGGCGTCGACGCCGGTGCGCTTCTCCACCAGACGCCGATCGGCGTGGTTGCCACCGATGACATCGACGAGATCCTCGCCATCGACGCCGACTGCGTCTGTTACACCTCGCTGGGTTCCACGCTCCCCGACCCCGAAGCGCCGCTCGACGACATCTGCCGTCTGCTCGCTTCGGGCAAGAACGTCGTCTCGAGCGCAGTGGAGTACCACGCCTACTTCCGTCCTGGCTTCGAGCTGCGCGGCGCAGGTACCGACGCCCGTGCGCGCATGGCCGAGGCGTGCGCGAAGGGCGAGAGCTCCTTCTTCCACGTCGGCATCAATCCGGGTTTCGCGATGGACCTCTGGCCCATCCTCTTGTCGCGACTCAGCCGCCGCATGGACCGCCTCACCGTCACGGAGGTGGTCGACATGTCCGGGTATCCGTCGATCCACATGGTCCGCGACGCCATCGGGTTCGGTCTGCCACCCGATGCAGAGTCGGCGGTCGATGCGCACAACCGCGACCTGTACCAGAGCGCGTTCTACGTCTCCATGCGCATGCTCGCCGACGCCATCCACCTCGACATCGACGAGGTCACCTACCGCCGCGAAGTCGCTACCACCGACGCATCGTTCGAGATCGCGGCCGGCACGATCGATGCCGGCACCGTTGCAGCCATGAAGATGGTGTTCGACGGCATCGTGCACGGCAGACCCGTCATCAGTCTGGAGCTGGTGTGGCGGGTCAGCAACGAGGTGGCACCGGAATGGCCGTCTGGTGCGAGCCGCTGGATCGTGCACGTCGACGGTGATCCCACCATCGACTCCGAGATCGCGCTGTCGACGAGCACTGACGCAGGTCGCGCAACATCGCTCTCCGTGGCGACGCTGCTCGTGAACTCGATGCCGACCGTCATCGCGGCGGAACCGGGACTGCTCGACAACCTGACGATTGCCATGCACGGCGGCGGCTACGTCCCGAGTGACACTCGGACGGTCTCTCACCGTCTATGAGCGACGGATGATCCGATCGGCTCGACCGTCGGTCCACCAGTCCGAGTTCCCCATGCTGTGGCGCACCGCGCGGTCGTCGCCGTCCCGTGTGCACGTGCCGTCGGCGCCGCGCATCGGGCCGGGGAAGAGCATCGCCCGCTCACCTTGAGGATCGATGCGCCAGGTCCACGACTGATCGAGGAACTGGTACGTGATGGTGTCGGGGTAACCATTGTCGCGAACCGTCGCCGTCGCGGTGATGTCGGTGGTGGCGTGGAACCGACCCTCTTCGTCGTGGAGCATCGCAAAGCCCCAGCCGTCGTTGCCGTATGCGAAGGTCGCTTGGATCATCGTGCCGTCGAGGTACTCGTTCGCGATCTGCTGCCAGCAGATCTCGCGGCCCTCACCGAAGACGCTGTTCATCCAGTGGACGCCCTCGGGGAAGTAGTGGATCTCGTGGCCGACGAAGCCCTCGACCGGACGGCCGAGAAACATCCCGCTCGATCGGTACTTGGCGGTGGCCGAGAAGCACGCACCTCCCCGCCAGGTGCTGTACCACTGGATCGCGGGTCCGAGCGACGTGCCGACGACCGACAGCGCATCGCCATCCGACCACGTGCAGTCACCGCTGGCGTGCACCCATTCGAATCCTTGCTTCGATTCGGCGTCGATGCTGTGCATCGTGACGGTGTCCCCGGCCCGCTCGATCGTCGACGCACCGGACCAGGCTGCAGCAGTCGTTTCGTCGTCGCGCTCGAGCTGACCGCCCGGTTCGGACACGAACACCGACATCATCGCCGACTCGTCCGCGCCGACGGCACGTAGCGCGCGGAGGAGGTTCCCGTCGGGATCTCGCCACGTGCCGTACACGTATGACGCCGACTTCGGGATGCCGAAGTACCTGGTCGCCGGCAGCAGCAATTCGGCGTCGAACGCGCACTCGCCGATCAGGCAGCGTCCGCCGAAGTCGGCGGGCGCCTCGAGCGTGTCGTCGCGTCCCATCGCAGGTACCCCGAGTGCGTGACCTACTGGGAACGGTGCATGCGGCCGTGCAGGACCGACTGCGTCATCTCGTCGACCATCGCGTTCCGCGAAGGCGGACGCTTCCCGTAGAAGATCTTGCCGTAGACCGCCATCCCCGCGACCATCGCCAGCATGGATCCGGTGGCGATCTCGGGACGGTCCGGCGGTTGGTTCTGCCGCCGCACCGTCTCTGCAGCGCCGAGCTTCGCGAGGACCTTCAGCTCTTTCTCGATCTCGTACATGCCGGTCTCGGCCAGTTCCCGCGCCGACTGGCTGTCGGCGGCACCGAGCGCCACGACGAGGCCCCGGTGGTCGCGGAAGAGGTCGAAGAGATCGCCGATCAGCTGACGAGCGAACTCCTCGTCCGACAGTCCTTCGAGCTCGCCCGATCTCCACTTCTCGTTGAGCGTCTCGATGTACTCGATGAAGGGGACGACCAGTGCTTCCCTGAACAGGCCTGCCTTCGAACCGAAGTAGCGGAACATCAGGGTCTCCGACACCCCTGCGTGATCGGCGATCTCACGCGTGCTCGTGGCGCCGTAGAGCTGTCGGGAAAAGAGCTCTCGAGCCGATTCGAGGAGCAGACGACGAGGCTCGCCTCGCGAGCGCCGCGTCGCCTTGGGCGCACCATCGCTCCCGTTCGCGCTGGATCGCGCCCGCGTCCGCGCGGGCGCAGCTGTTCTGTCGTTGTTCGCCACGATCCAACAGCCTACGCCAGGCCTCCTCGACCAGCCGCGTTCCACTCGCTCCCGTCTCGTCGTTGCGGTGCACTTGCTTGTCGAACGGACCGGCCCAGTCACCCGGGACCTCCGGGGCGGCACGGCGGGAACCATCTGCAGCTTGGGGGTCCGAGAGGGGGATGCACCCGGGTGCGTCCGCGTGCTTTAGTGAAGCACTCACCACCTTGGTTGAAGGGGATGCGATGTCTGCTGTTGACGCCCGCCTGCTCGCCGACGACCCACGCGCACTCTTCGGATCGGCGTCGAAGATGTTCTCGGTGCCGTACGCCGAGATCCGGGAGCTGCAGCTCGAGGCGCTGAGGTATCGGTTCGAGCACCTTCGTCCTCGGGTGCAGCTGCTGGACCGGCTGGCCCAGCGCAACGGGGTCGACGCGGTCGGGTCACTCGAGGACGGTGGGCGGCTTCTCTACCCCTCGAACGTCTACAAGTCCTATCCGTTCGGCTGGCTCGTCGACGAGGAATACGGGCGCCTCACGAACTGGCTGCGCCAGCTCACCGCGCACGACCTGTCAGGCGTCGACCTGACGGGTCTCGAATCGCTCGACGACTGGTTCGCTCGGCTCGAGGCCGCCAGCGACCTCCGGGTGTGCCACTCGTCTTCGACGTCGGGGAAGCTCTCGTTCGTCCCACGCGGGGTCGACGAGTGGGTGAGGCGATCGGCGTCGCTGGCCTTCGGATACGAGGCCGCTGGACACGACGACGGTCCGGAGCACGTCTCGTTCGAGGGACTCCCGTTCGTCAGCACCTTCTACCGGACCGGCCACAGTGCGATCCTCATGCACACCGACTGGTTCATCCGGGTGCACACCGACCCCGACGGCACCCATCCCGAGCGCGTCCTGACGCTCTTTCCCGGCGCCCTCAGCTCCGACCTCATGGTGATCGCAGGACGATTGCGCTCCGGTCAGCTCAGTGGCGATCCCCGCTCGATGCAACTTCCCCGGCGCATGCTCGAACGCCGCGCAGAGCTCGGTGGGCTGCTCGAAGGGACCAGTGGCGAGCGGATCGACGCGTTCGTCACCGCGGCGGCGGAGCGCTTCGGTGGGCAGCGCGTGCTCGTGGGCGGGGTGTGGCCGAGCATGGTCGACGCCGCCGCCGCTGCGCTGCGACTCGGCCAGCGCGACGTGTTCGACCCTTCGTCCTTCGTGATGTCCGGCGGCGGCGAGAAGGGTCGCACGCTTCCCGAGAACGCGAACGAGATGGTGCGCGACTGGACGGGCGTGGCCCGCTCCCAGGAGGGATACGGCATGTCGGAGCTGATGGGCGCGAACACCAAGTGCCCGCTCGGTCGGTTCCACCTGAACCCCTGGCTCATCCCCTACGTGCTCGATCCTGAGACGCTGGATGCGCTCCCGCGCGGGGGCCGGGTGGCGGGGCGCTTCGCTGGCATCGACCTCATGGCGAGCTCCTACTGGAGCGGGTTCGTCAGCACCGATCTCGTGACACTCACGTGGGATCCCGCGTGCGAGTGCGGTCGTGAAGGCCCGTTCCTCGAACCCGAGATCCGCCGAGTCGACAACGTCGAGGACGACAAGGTCTCCTGCGCCGCGACTCCCGGGGCTCACGACGAGACCATCGAATTTCTCCGGGCCCAAGGAGCCTGAGATGGGCCCGACGGACGCCGCGCTCGTGACCATCGACGTTCCCTTCGTGATCCGCGGGGAGGTGATCGAAGGAACGTCGGTCGAGCACCGGTCCGGCGACATGCAGTTCCGCACGCCCGACCCCCACGCGCTGCTCCACCGCCTCCCCCTCGCCGAACGCGACGGGATGGCCGACCTGCACGCGATCTCGATCGACGAGATCATCGACTTCCTCGCCGCGGTCGGTGCGCACCTCCGGCTCGCGCACAACGTGCACCTCCAGCAGGCCTTCGCGCTCACGGTGAGCGCGTCGAACCTCAGCGAAACCGTGGTGCGCGCCATCTACGAAGACCAGCTCGTCCGATTCTTCCGGGCTGATCGCATCCAGGACGCGGTCGATCGGCGCCTCGGGCGGGCGTACCTCGAAGGCTGGGTCGAAGAGCCTGGCCGAGACGGCCGCGATCTGCGGGTGCGGGCGTTCGGCGCACGCACGACGCACGTCGTCGCCGGCAACAGTCCCGGGGTCTCGGCGCAAACGATCGTGCGCAACGCGATCACCCGCAGCGACGCCATCATCAAGACGCCGTCGAACGATCCGGTCACCGCAGTGGCGATCGCTCGGACGATGGTCGACATCGACCCGAACCACCCTGTGACCAAGCACGTGAGCGCAGTGCACTGGCGCGGCGGCGACGAGATCGTCGAGCGCGTGGTCTTCTCTGCTCCGGCGATCGACAAGATCGTCGCGTGGGGCGGCGTGTCGGCGATCAAGCATGTCGCCAAGTACGTGGGGCCGGGTGTCGAGCTCATCGCGCTGGATCCCAAGATCAGCATCTCGCTGCTCGGGTCGGAGGTGCTCACCGATCCCGAGCTCCTCGACGAGGCCGCTCGCCGGCTGGCGATCGACGTCGCCACGATGAACCAGGAAGCTTGTGTCAACTCACGCGTCGCGTACATCGACGTCGGCAGCCTCGAAGATCCGGCTCCCCAGGTGCGCGAGCTCGCCCAGCTCGTGTTCACTGCGATGCAAGACCTGCCGGCCGAGCAGAGCACTGCGGTCGCCCGGCTGCCCGCAGCGCTCCGGGACGAGATCGAGTCCGCGCTGCTGCTGGGAGAGCCGGAGGTGGTGGGAGGCGGTACCGGTGCCGGCGGCGTCCTCGTGTCATGGGACGGTCGGCCAGTGGATTACACCGCGTTCCTCTCCGCCCGGTACCTGAACCTGGTGCCCGTGACGCGGTTCGACGACGTCATTGGCCGGATCTCCTCCACGACGCAGACGTGCGGGGTCTTCCCGGCCGCGCTCCGCGAGCGGATGCGCGACCAGCTCGCACTGGCCGGTGTGCAACGAGTCGCCACGCTCGGAATGGCCGCAGGCGGAGGCGACAACCAGACCATCCCGCAGGATGGCGTCGAGGTGCTCCGCCGGATGTGCCGGTGGATCGTCGACGAAGCCGACCGCCCGTTGGACCAACCAGGAGTGCGTGACCAGCCATGACATTTCGCATCATCCAGTGGGGGACGGGAAGCGTCGGCACGCACGCGCTGCGCACCATCGTCGAGCGTCCCGACTTCGAGCTCGTCGGCGTTCGCGTCTACAACCCCGACAAGGTCGGCGTCGACGCCGGTGAGCTGCTCGGCCGCGAGCCCGTTGGTGTCGTCGCGACCGACGACGTCGAGGCGATCCTCGCGATCGATGCCGACTGCGTCTGTTACACGTCGTTGGGCACGACGCTGGGAGACGCCGAGGCCCCTCTCGACGACATCTGTCGGATCCTGGCATCGGGCAAGAACGTGGTCTCGAGCGCAGTCGAGTACATGGCGTACTTCCGGCCCGGCGTCGAGCTCAAAGGAGCTGGCACACAAGCCCAGGAGCGTTTGCGCGCCGCCTGCGAGCAAGGCGGCAGCACGTTCTTCCACGTGGGCATCAACCCCGGCTTCGCGATGGACTTCTGGCCCATCGCCATGTCGCGCGTCTGCCGGCGCATCGACAAGCTCACGGCCACCGAGATCGTCGACATGACGCGCTACAAGTCAATCCACATCGTGCGCGACGCCATCGGCTTCGGTGTGCCCCCCGACCGGGTCGTCCCAGTCGACGCGCGCAACCAGGACGTCTACGAGTCGGCGTACTACCTCGCGATGCGGATGTTGGCCGATGCCATCGGCATCGAGCTCGACGACGTGCGGTACCACCGCGAGGTGGCAACCACCCACCACGCGATCGAGATCGCGGCGGGAACCATCGAAGCGGGCACGGTCGCCGCCATGAAGTTCGTGTTCGACGGCATGGTCGACGATCGTGCTGTCCTCTCCCTCCAAGTCGTGTGGAGGGTGAGCGATGACGTTGCACCCGAGTGGCCCGCCGGCGACAGCCGTTGGCTGCTGCACATCGACGGTGATCCGGTCGTCGACTCGGAGCTCGTGATGTCCACCGAGGAGGACGCCGGGCGTGCGGTGTCGCTCTCCGTTGCGACGCTCTGCCTCAACGCGGTGCCGACCGTCGTCGCCGCTGCACCGGGATTGCTCGA
The DNA here is from genome assembly GCA_963755855.1 of uncultured Actinomycetes bacterium. GTDB lineage: Bacteria > Actinomycetota > Acidimicrobiia > IMCC26256 > DASPTH01 > DASUAS01. The sequence goes on from CAVWLR010000009.1 coordinate 205,210, forward strand.
CAACCTCACGCTCCCGGTGCACGGGGGCGGGTACATCGTCACCTGACGCAGGACGCCTGCGCCGGGATCAGCCGGCACGGCCGGCGAGCCGCTGGTAGAAGTCGTCGGGATAGCTCGGAGGAAGCGCGGTCGCACCGTCGAGTGACTCCCAGAACGAGTCGTCGGCGCCCAAGTCCACTGCGCGCAGCTGCTCGCGGAGCTCGTCGGCCGACCGAGCAGCGGTGAGCGTGGAGGTGATCGCAGGCTGCCGGACCACCCACGCCAGCGCAACCTGCCCCGGGGTCGCGCCGATCTGCTCCGCGTGCTCGACCACGGCAGTCGTCACCGCGAACACCCGCGCTTCGTCGGCGAGGTAGACGTCGGGCTGCTCGAGCGCGCGGCTCTCGGTCGGGAGCTCGTCTCGACTGCGCCACCCCGCCGCGAGTTGACCTGCGTGGAGGGGACCGTACGCAATGAGTGCCAGACCACTCGCCTGCGCGTATCCGAAGTGCTCGCGCTCGAGATCACGCCGGATGAGGTTGTACATCATCTGCGCGGACGCGAGGTCACGCCACGAGTTGCGCGCCGCGATCGCCGATGCGTGGGCGATCTGCCAGACGAAGAAGTTCGAGCACGCCGCGTGCCGGATCAGTCCTTCGTCGACGAGGGCGTCGAGCGCACCGAGCGTTTCCTCGAGTGGCACCGTGGCGTCGAATGCGTGCATCTGGAAGACATCGAGATGATCGGTCCCGAGACGGCGCAGCGTCCCCTCGAGCGAGGCCCTGAGGTTGGCGGGGCCGAGACCCCACGGGCCGCCCTCGGGATCGGGGAATCCGACCTTGCTGGCGATCACGACCTCGTCGCGGTGTTGGCGAGTCAGGCGACCGAGGATGCGTTCTGACGCTCCCCCGCCGTAGATGTTGGCGGTGTCGAAGAAGTTCCCGCCCGCGTCGCGATATGCCGCCACGATCTCGGCCGCGGTCTGCTCGTCGCACCCCCACACCGGGGTACCGAAGTTCATCGCCCCCAGGCAGATCGGTGCCACGCGCAGGTCGGTGGCGCCGAACGCGCGCAGTTCCATCGCCGGGCTTCGCTACAGCTCGTCGAGCGGGCTGGTCAGGTGGCTCGACAGGTCGCCGGACATGTCGACGAGCATGTGACGGTGGTGGAACCACCACGTGCCATCGACGCGACGGAACTCGTCGTGGTACCTCCCGGCGACGACCGCGGAGATCCCACTCGACGTCTGGTGCATCGCCATCCAGTACGCCTTGCTCGACGCCGAGTCGCCGTCGACCTCGATCTGGAGGTTCGTGGTGACGAGCAGTGTGTCGGGCAGCTTCTCGGGGAAGACGACGGTCGACCGGTACATCTCCTTCACCGCCTCGGTGCCCTCGTGCACCTCGGACTGCGTGGTCGACGTGATCCGGCCGTGGCGGAAGAGGTCGCCGAGCTCGTCGATCTGGCCGAGGTTGAGCAACTCGGCGTAGCGCGCGATCAGGTTGCTGATCTCGTCCCGGTCGTCACTCATGGGTGCACCTCCAATGCTCGGATGTCGAGGGTGTTCTAGCAGCACTCACTGTCTTGTCGCCCACCCGACGATCCCACTCACGTGTGGCTCAGACCCTCGCCGGTCCGCCCAATGCTGGGTAGTGTTCACACCACTCCCCCGGGTGGTGTTCCGATCCGCACGCCGCCGAAACCCGAAAGGACGCACCGATGGCCGACGACGACCGGAGCGCAGTGCTCGAGACCTCCCTGATCATCGGCGACCGCCGCATCGACGACTCCAAGGGCGGCCGGATGGAGCACATCAACCCGGCCACCGGGAAGCCAACCCCGAAGCAGGTGTCGGTGGCGTCCGTCGGGGAGGTCGACGACGCCGTCACCGCAGCCCGCGAAGGCTTCGAGGTGTGGAAGCGCTGGACGCCCGACAAGCGGCGCGACGCGCTCTTCCACCTCGCCGACGTGCTCACGGAGAACAGCGAGCTGCTGGGGATTGCCGCCGCGCTCGAGACCGGCGCGCCGTACAGCGGCTACGGCGGCGCCTACTCGGCCGAATGGATCCGCTACTACGCGGGTTGGGCCGACAAGATCACCGGCGAGAGCATCAACGCCTACCCGTTCCCCGGCATCGATTTCACGAAGCCCGAGCCCTACGGCGTCGTCGCGGTGTTCGTGGCTTCCAATGGACCCGTCGGGTTCTTCGGCATGGCGGGGGCCCCGGCACTCGCGGCCGGCTGTTCGATCGTCATCAAGCCCCCCGAGCTGGCGCCGTTCACGTCGATCATCTTCGGACGGCTCGCGCTCGAGGCCGGACTGCCGCCGGGCGTGGTCAACGTGGTGAACGGCGGCGGTGACGTCGGCAACGCGCTCGTGACGCACTCCGGTGTCGACAAGGTCACCTTCACCGGTGGCACAGCCACGGGCAAGCGCCTCCAGGCCGCCTGCGCCGAGACGCTCACCCCCCTGGTGCTCGAGCTGGGCGGCAAGTCGGCGAACATCATCTTCGCCGACGCCGACATCGACACCGCGATCACACCGTCGGCACGGTTCACCAACAATGCGGGGCAGGGCTGCTCAATGCCATCACGGCTGTTGGTGGAGCGCCCCGTCTACGACCGTGTGGTCGACGGGGTGCACGAGGTGACGCAGCAGGTGGTCGTTGGCCGCCCGTTCGACGACCGCGTCACCATGGGTCCGGTCATCAGCGAAGCGTCGGCGAAGCGCATCATCAGCCTCGTCGACGAGGCCAGGGACACGGGTGCGGCGGAGGTCCTCTGCGGTGGCGGCCGAGTGGGCGGCGACCTGGCCGAGGGCTTCTTCGTCGAGCCGACGATCCTTGTCGACGTCGACAACACGGCCCCGATCGCACAGACCGAGATCTTCGGACCCGTGCTGTGCGTGATGCCCTTCGAGACCGAGGAGGAGGCGATCGCGCTCGCCAACGACACGGGGTACGGGCTCGCCGCCTACGCCCAGACGTCGAACATGAACCGGGCGCACCGTCTCATCGACGGCCTCCACGCGGGGACGGTGCAGATCAACACCACCGGGCCCGGCCCCGTGTCGCCGGCTTCCCCGTTCGGCGGGATCAAGCAGAGCGGCTACGGACGAGAGGGAAGTCGCCTCGGGCTCGACGAGTTCCTGATGATCAAGAACGTGTACCTCAACATCTGACGCAAACGCGAGGCGGCTGTTCAGTCCTCGCCGTAGCGCCCGACCAATGACGACTTCCAATACTGCCCGAGCTCCTTGCCGTCGGGGTCAAGGGAGCGCGCCACGAGGTAGCCGGCACCCACCCAGCCGCGGTGCAGCCAGGGACCGAACGAGATGCGCGTGCCGGGGGAACCGCACGCGGCCGGCAGCATCTTGACCCGCTCCAGCGCTTCCTTCACACCGATCGGCGACAGCGGCGCTGCGTCCGAGAGCGCGTAGAGCAGCGGCATCGCGCAGTCGCGCCAGATCAGTGGCCCGTAGTACTCGGGGCGGTGCCCGTAGGCCGCTTCGTAGTCGTCGAGAAACGCCTGCCCGACCTTGTTCTCCTCGTCGTACTGCTCGAGACCCGTCCAGCCGAGTGCGGCGTCCCAGAGGTGCTCGTTGAAGCAGGTCTCGAAGGCGGTGCCCATGTAGCGCGGCGGATCCCAGTCGAGCTCGGCGAGCGCGTGGTTGATCTCGGTGACGCCGAGACCGAATCCGCAGTGGACGATGGCGCTGGCGCCTGCGTCGCGGCAGGCGCGCCACCGCGGTCGAGACGTCCTGGCCGGTCTGCGCGATCGGCTCCTCGGCCACGATCTGGATGCCTTCGAAGCCCGCCGCCCGACGGAAGTTCTTGAGGTACTCGGGCCCGATGTAGGAACGCTCGTACAGCACCCCCGCCGTCGTCTGGCCGAATCGGGCCATGAGGTTCGCCCAGAGGATCGGCTCATCGGTCATGGAGCCGTTCGGGAGCAGGAAGGTCCACTCCCCCAACCAGTGCTCCGAGCCGCAGACGCTGATGGCGGGCACCCGGAACTGGCGCTCGATCTCGGGACGTACCGTCACCGCGTTGTCGCTGATGTGCGGCCCGATGACGGCGATGCAGCCTGCGTCGACGAGTTCGCCGAACGCGTCGATGACCGCCTTGGTGTTGCCCCGGGGCAGACCCTGCGCGCTCTTGTAGACGATCTCCACCGGCCGGTCGATCAAGCCCGACTCCAGGCCCTGTCGGAAGACCAGCTCGAGCGGCTCCGAGAAATTGGTCAGGTCGTCCATCGACTTGCTGTCGCCGATGTAGTCCATGAGGAACCCGATCTTGATCGGCTCGGCCTGACTCATCGCGTTCGCCATCAGGACGCTCTCCTTGAACTGTTAGGGCGTCGCACACTGCGTGTACGACCACTTGGCAAGTATCTACTACACATTCTCAGCGAACGTCCGGGCTCGGATCACGAGTCGAAGACGACGTCGAGCTGGCGCGGAACGTGTGGCAGCGCGGCGTCACGTGGCCGGGAAGCCCGGCGGCAGCACGATGTTCTTGAGCTCGACGTAGGCCTCGAGTCCCTCAGGTCCGAGCTCGCGCCCGATGCCCGAGTGCTTGAAGCCACCGGCGGGGAGCACCGAAGTCGGGCATCAGACCGTTGATGCCGTACGTGCCCGTCCGCACTCTTCGCAGCGACGTCCAGCCCCGCCAGTAGATCGGATGTCCACACCGAACCCGAGAGCCCGTAGTTCGAGTCTTTGGCGATGGCGACCGCGTCGTCGACGCCGTCGTACGGAATCGCGGCGACGACGGGACCGAAGATCTCTTCCTGCGCGATCGTCATGCGGTTGTCGACTTCGGAGAAGAGAGTCGGTTCGACGGACCAGCGGTGTCGAGCCCTGCTCGCCGTCCGCCGCCCACGACCAGCTTTGCGCCCTCGTCGCTGCCCTGTGCGATGTAGCCCTCGACCCGTTCGCGATGACGCCGCGCGAACAAGGGTCCGATGGTGGTCGCGGGATCCAACGGGTCGCCCACCTGCTGGGTTGCGATCGCGTCGGCGAGCGCGTCGACGATCTCGGAACAACGCGACCGTGGCGCCAGGATGCGGCTCTGGACGACGCAGGCCTCGCCGTTGTTGAGCAGCGCCGCGGGCATCAGCTGCGGAATGACCGATGCGAGATCGGCGTCGTCGAGAATGATCGCAGCCGACTTCCCTCCGAGCTCCAGGGTGCAGCGCTTCATCCGCTGGCCGCACAGTCCGCCGACCCGCATGCCCGCCGCGGTGGACCCGGTGAACGCGATCTTGTCCACGTCGGGGTGGGTGACGAGGTGTTCACCGGCCTCGCGGCCCGTCGCGACGATGTTGAGCACCCCGGGTGGCAGCCCGCGTCAGTCGCGGCCTCGGCGAGGAGAGACGCGTCAAGCGGAGTCTCGGGCGCCGGCTTCAGCACGATCGTGCAGCCAGCCGCCACTGCCGGTGCAACCAGCGCGATCGCGCCGATCATGGGCATGTTCCACGGCACGATCGCGCCGACGACGCCGACGGGCTCTCGACGGACCAGGCTCGACGAGATCATGCCATCGCGTCGTTCCTCGAACGGGATCTCCCGAGCCAACGCCGTCTAGTAGTCGAGCAGCATCGTCGTTCGAATGCCTGCGCGAACATCGAGAAGGAGATGGGCGAGCCCATCTCCTCGGTGATCAGGTTGGCGATCTCGTCGTTGCGCGCCTGCAACGCGCTCGACATCGCCGCCATGACGTCGGCCCGCTCCCCCGGAGCCATCTGCGCCCACGGAACGCGGTCGAACGCATGCCGAGCGGCAGCGACGGCGCGGTCGACGTCGGCCAACGAAGCGTCCGGGACCGACGCGATCACCGCCTCACTCATCGGCGAGATGACCGACAGCGTCGCCGTACCGGCGGGCGCAACCCACTCGCCTCCGATGAAGAACGTGTCCTTGTCCATTGGTGTCCCGAGTCGCGGTTCAGGGGCGCCGCACGGCGCCTGCGGTTGATGCATCCGAACCCTCGAGCTCGGCGCGTTGGGCACCGGCGGTTCACAGATCTTTCGTAGCCCCACACCGCAGTGCGTCAGAAGTTGATCACGACACCGCAGTCGTCAGAAGTTGATCACGGCGCGCCCGAGGACCTGGCCGGACTCGAGTCGATCGAGCACCCCGGGCAGTTCCTCGATGCCGTGGTCCTCGCTCACCATGGCGTCGAGATCGATCCTGCCCGCAAGCGCGTGCTCGACCAGCAGCGGGATGTCAGCGGCGAAGCGATTCGAGCCCATGAGGGACTGTTGCAGTGTCTTCCCCATGAGCAGGTCGAGACCGGTCACGGTCACAGACTCGCCGAGGTCGACGATCCCGACCGACGTGACGAGGCCACCGAAGCCGACCATGCCGAGCGCCTGCTGGAGCGTCGACGCTCGCCCGATGGCCTCGAACGCGAAGTCGACACCCCCGGGAACGAGGCCCTGTACCTCGGCGACCGCATCGGCGTCTCTCGCGTTCACAGTATCGGTAGCACCGCACCGCCGAGCCAGGTCGAGCTTCGCGTCGTCGACATCGACCGCGATGATTCGTTGCGCGTACGCGAGCCTGGCGCCCTGGATGACGGCCAGGCCGACGCCGCCGCACCCGACGACCGCCACGGTTGCACCGGGGGTGACCTGTGCAGTGCGCAGAGCGGCGCCGATGCCCGTCAGGACGCCGCAGCCCAACAGACACGCGCGCGACGACGGCAGCGCCGGGTCGACGCGCACGAGGTGGTGCTGACTGACCAGCATCCTCTCCGCGAAGCTCGAGAGTCCGACGAACTGGTGCACATCCTCATCACCGCGACGCAGACGCGATGGCGCGTCGGGTGTCCGTCGATAGTCGTCGACGAAACAGCGGTACGACCTGCCGGTGAGGCAGTTGGCGCAGTGCCCGCAATACACGGAGAGGCAGGCCACCACGTGGTCGCCAGGCCGGACGTTGTTGACACCGGGTCCGATCGCTTCCACGACACCTGCCGGTTCGTGGCCGAGCACGAACGGCGATGGGAACACGGCACCATGACCGTGGAGCGCATGGAGGTCGCTGTGACAGACGCCCGACGCTTCGGTGCGGATCAGCACCTCGCCCAGCCCGGGACTGTCGATCTCGACATCCTCGATCTGGGCCCGGCCGGGAACGGTCTCGACGATGGCTGCTCGCATGCACGGGAGCATGCCACATCTGAGTGCAGTGCACACTCACTAAGACACACAGGCTCCAGCGCTGTGTCTCTGGGCTACCTGACGCCCGGGTCGTCAGTGTGCACTGTCCTACAGCGGTTGAACGGCCCGCCCTCGCGCTCCTAGAGTTCGGACCCGTTCGGCGGACAACCGTGGAGAATGCTGCATGAGCATCGGTGACGGTGGAACCTCCCAAAGGCGAAATTGGGGACGCTGGGGTGACGACGACGAACGGGGAACGCTCAACCTGATCACACCCGATGCCGTGGTCGCGGCCGCGGGCGCCATGCGGACGGGCAAGGTGTACAGCTTGGCGCTGCCGATCCAGCGCCACGGTGTACCCATCTTCGAGTACCGCGGCAGCCCACAGCGACTGAGCCTCACGAGCTACGCCGACGCGGGGATGTACGAACCGCTCGGAGCACCCGAAGGACGGGGCGCGAACGAGGATGTGCTCGTCATCGCGTCGCACAGCATCACCCACATGGACGCCCTCGCCCACGTGTTCTCGGATCACACGATGTACAACGGATTTGGTGCCGAGACGTTCACCACCGCAACCGGCGCGCAGAAACTCGACATCACCAACACCGCCAGCTTCGCCGGTCGCGGCGTGATGCTCGATCTCCCCAAGCACCTCGGTGTCGACTGGCTCGACCCGGGCACCCTGATCGACGCGTCGATGCTGGAAGCGTGTCGTTCCGCCCAGGACACGGAGATGCGACCCGGTGACATCCTGCTGATCCGCACCGGTTGGCTCGACTTCTTCGCGACCGGCGACACCGGGTTCAACCCTGGTGGCGACGGCGATCACCGGCAGCCGGGCATCGGGTTCGACGCCGTGTCGTTCATCGACGACCACGACATCGCGGCAGTGGGCGCCGACAACGGAGCGATCGAGAAGATGCCGTTCGATCGTGACGACTTTGTCGGCGTGCACGTCGAGCTCCTTGTGAACCGAGGCGTCACGCTCATGGAGCACCTGTACTTGCACGAGCTCTCGACGGACAGTTGTACCGAGTTCCTCCTGGCCGTGGGAGGACTCAAGGTCACCGGTGGCGCCGGTAGCCCCGTGAACCCCATCGCCATCGGATGACGCTCAGGTGCTTGACGCGGGGGACGAATGAGATTAGGGAGTGTTTGCTACATTAGCTCGAAGGTCGTAGCGGCGGTGCCGCGGGACGACGGACGCAGCAGACCTGTTGCCATCACACGATTCCCAGGGGGGAAGATGAAACTGAGGTTGTCATCAGCGAGCGCGCTCGCTGTGGTGTGTGCATCACTAATGATCGGCGCCGCGATCGTGCCCGCAGGTGCGGCGACACCGAGCCAGGCGAAGGGATCAGTCGTCATCGGCGTCATCGCGAACGCAACCGGTCCTGGTGTGATCGGCGGCGGCGCGTTCTCCGTGATGCAAGCCTGGGCGAAGGACGTCAACTCGCGCGGCGGCGTGAACGGCTTCAAAGTCGTCGTCAAGACCGCTGACGAGGGGTCCGATCCAGCCAAGGCATCGGCAGCGATGAAGACACTGATCGAGACTGACCACGCGATTGCGATTGTCGGGCCGTATGCGGGAGCCACGACAGCCGTGTGGCTACCCATCGCCAGTGCAGCGGGCGTGCCGGTGATCAACGGCGCCTGCTACAGCTCCAACTTCAACAGTGACCAGAATGCGTTCTGCGTGACGACCACCGCGATTCTTGCAGGCCTCACCGGGCAAGCCAAGAACGCTGCGGACTACGGCGTGAAGAAGTTCGGAATCACCTACGACGCGTCGCAGGCGCAAGCAGCGGCAGCAGCGCCGTTGTTCAAGGGAGCCGCAACGAAGTTCGGGATGGAATGGAGCGACGGACTCGCTCTCAGCAACACCGCGCCGGACTACACCGCCGCGTGCCTGACCTTCAAGCAGAGCACCACTGACGGCATCGGGATCGAGGGCGCTCCACCGCTCTCGAACTTCGCACGAGACTGCGCTCGCCAGTCCTACTCCCCGACGTGGATCTCAGGCGATGGCCAAATTTCTACGAACTCGTGGTTGAAGGATCCGAACATCAAGGTGGTCATCGCCAACGTGTTGTCGTTCCCGTACAACACGAACAGCACGCCGGCGACGAAGCGGTTCACGTCGGTGATCAAGAAGTACGCGCCGAGCGTCCTGAAGTCAGACTTCAAGCAGGCTTCCACCCATGTGTGGACAGCCGCGATCGCCTTCGAAAAGGCACTCGGGAAGGTCACTGCAGCCGAGCCCACGTCGGCTGACATCACAGCCGCGATGAACTCGTTCAGCGGCGAGACACTCGATGGCCTGGCGCCGAACCCGCTGACGTTCACGGCGGGCCAGCCCCATCCCGCCAACCCTTGCTGGTGGAGCATGGTCCTCAAGAACCACAAGCTCACGGCACCGGACGGAATGAAAACGACGTGCACTCCGTAGACGTGATCGTTTGAGAGCTGTCCGGGCGCCGCGATCGCGGCGCCCGGACCGTCTTCGGGTCTGGCGCGTGAGAGCGACACCTCCGATGCGGTGCCTCGGCCGAACGCACAGGCGCGCGAATCGGAGGCCATGAGGACGCAGCGAAGCTCAGCGAGGAGAGTTCGTGCAAGAGTTTCTGCCGTACATCGTCATAGGTCTCACCGCTGGATCGGTGTACGGACTCGCAGGTACCGGCCTCGTACTCACCTACAAGACGTCCGGTGTCTTCAACTTCGCGTATGGCGCGATCGCGGCCGTGGCGGCGTACGTCTTCTACTGGCTGCACGTCCGAGAAGGCGTGGCGTGGCAGGTCGCAGCGCTTCTGTGCTTGTTCGTGCTCGGACCGCTGATGGGTCTACTGCTCGAGCTGTTGACGCGGATGCTCTCGCATGTGGGCGTGCAGTACCAGATCGTCGGGATGATCGGACTGACACTCGGGATCGCCGGGGTCTTGACGCTCTGGGGCGACAGCTGGAGCGAGCAGGGAGCGTTCGTCCAGTTTCCCGACTTCCTGCCCACTGGGACCTTCACCGTGGCCGACGTGAACGTCGGTTACAACCAGCTGATCACTGTCCTGATCGCGCTGGTCTCCGCGGTCGGGCTCTACCTGTTCTTCCGATCGTCACGGCTCGGTGTTTCGATGCGCGCTGTCGTCGACGACCCCGATCTCGTCAACATGGCGGGGACGAATCCGCTTCGCGTGCGCCGCTGGGCCTGGGTCATCGGAACGATGTTCGCGGCGATGTCGGGGCTTCTGCTTGGCCCCACGGTCGGACTGAGCGTGACTGTTCTCATCCTGCTCGTGGTGCAGGCGTTCGGTGCGGCTGCAGTGGGCTACTTCTCGAACTTGCCCTTGACCTATGTCGGTGGCCTGTTGATCGGCATCGCCTCAGCACTCTCGACCAAGTACGTCACCAACATCACTTGGTTGAACGGTCTGCCACCGAGCATTCCGTTCATCGTCTTGTTCGTCGCGCTGCTCGTGACCCCGCGCCGCCTCCTCGCCCTCCGCCGCACCGCGCCGCTCCCGCCGCCACATCCGACGTACACGGCGCCAGCGCGAGTCAACGTGCTCGGCGGCGCCGTGTGCGTCGGTCTGCTGCTGTTCATCCCAGACCTCGTCGGAGTGAAGCTCGCAGCTTGGACGATCGCGGTCTTGTACGTGATCCTGTTCTTGTCGCTCGGCCTGCTCGTCAGAACATCCGGGCAGGTGTCCCTCGCACAACTCGGGCTCGCGGCGGTGGGCGCAGCATCGTTCGGACACCTCGTGAGCGACTATCACATCCCGTGGCTGCCCGCGGTGCTGCTGGCTGGACTCATTGTCGTTCCAGTGGGCGCGTTGATCGCCATACCTGCGATCAGGTTGTCAGGCGTGTTCCTTGCACTCGCGACACTTGGGTTCGGCATCATGCTCGAGCAGATGTTCTACACCCAGGACATCATGTTCGGTCCGACTTCCGCTGGAGTGACTGCGACGCGCCCGAGCTTCGCTCAGAGTGACCGTGACTACTACTACGTCGTGCTCGTTGCCGTGGTGCTGTGCGCGATCGTTGTGGTCGCTCTGACGCGCGGACGACTTGGGCGCCTGCTGAAGGCCTTGTCGGATTCACCGGTCGCGCTCGACACGCAGGGAACCACCACGAACGCGCTGCGCGTGCTGGTGTTCTGCATCTCGGCCTTCCTGGCGGGGATCTTCGGAGCGCTCTACGCGGGCTTTGTCGGATCGATCAACGGGTCTTCCTTCCCGTCCTTCACGTCGCTGACGATCCTCGCGCTGGTAGTGCTGGTGATCGGCGGTGCACCGTGGTACGCCGTGATGGCGGCTGCGGCGCTGGAGCTGATTCCTGCGTACGTGACGTCCGCCGACATCAACACGTACCTGCAGATCCTGTTCGGGTTCGCTGTCATCGGGGTAGGGCTCCAAGCCAGGCATCCCGCATCGGTGCCGGCCCCGATCCGACGGTTGCTCGATTGGCTCGGTGGCAGGAAGCCAGACCGATCGGACACCGTCTCCGCAGTACCTGCGGCTGCTGCGACGCCACAGATTCGTCGCGACCAACCCTCAGAAGGACTCGAGATCATCGAGCTCACGATTCAATACGGCGGTCTCGTTGCGGTCGACGGCCTCAGCCTTCACGCGCCACGTGGGCGCATCACGGGATTGATCGGTCCCAATGGCGCCGGGAAGACCAGCACGTTCAATGCCTGCTCCGGACTCGTCCGACCGACGCACGGTCGCATCAAGCTGCAGGGCAATGACGTCACACGTTCGGGCACGGCGGCGCGGGCACGGCATGGCCTCGGCCGAACGTTTCAGAAAGCAGAGCTCTGGCCCTCGCTCACGGTCGAGGACAACATCGCGCTCGGGCGTGAAGGCGCGTTGGCAGGTGGCAACTTCGCACGCCAGGTCATCGGGCGTCCCGGCGATCGTCGAACTGTCCAACATGCAGTCGACGAGGCGATTGCCCTCACTGGCGTGGCCGAACTGCGCCATCGTCAGGCCGCCTTGCTCTCCTCAGGTGAGCGGCGCCTCGTCGAGCTTGCTCGCAGTCTCGCCGGCTCGTTCGACGTGATCTTGCTCGACGAGCCGTCGTCGGGGCTCGACCCCACCGAAACCGAGCTGTTCGGTGCCATCCTCGAACGTGTGGTCGCGGAGCGCGGGACGGGTCTTCTCCTCGTCGAACACGACATGGCACTCGTGATGGACATCTGCGAACACATCTACGTCATGGACTTCGGTCGGCCGTTGTTCGACGGCACACCATCCGCCGTGCGGGCCAGCGAGGTGGTGCAGGCCGCATACCTCGGGTCGGACGAGGTCGAGGCGGGCCACTTCACTGAAGAGATTGCGTCCGACGCGATCGGACCCGCCTGATGCTCGAACTCCAGTCAGTCGTCGGGGGGTATGGCGACACCACGGTGCTCCGCAGCGTGTCGTTGTCGGTCCCCGACTCGTCGGTGGTCGCGCTGCTCGGACCGAACGGTGCGGGCAAGACCACGACCTTGCGCATGGCATCCGGCCTGCTCCGACCTCGCGACGGAGCAGTCCTGCTCGACGGGAGTGACGTCGGCAACCTCAGCCCGTATCAACGCGTGTCGCGTGGCCTCTGCCACATCCCGGAGGGCCGTGGCATCTTCCCGTCCCTCACGGTGCGAGACAACGTCACGATCTACTCGCGGCGCGGCAAGGAGAAGGAGTCCTGGGAGCGTGCGGTCGACACGTTCCCTGTGCTCGGCGATCGGCGCCGGCAGATCGCAGGGACGCTGAGCGGGGGCGAGCAACAGATGTTGGCGCTTGCGCGTGCGTATATCGCCAATCCGAGTGTCGTCCTGATCGACGAAGCGTCGCTCGGATTGGCCCCTCTGGTCGTCGACAGCATCTTCGAGTTCATCGAACAACTCGTCGCGTCGGGGGTGTCGCTGCTGATGGTTGAGCAGTACGTCTCGCGTGCGCTCGCCCTGGCCCACTCCGTCTACGTGATCAGCCAGGGTGTCATCGTGTACGAGGGCCCTGCGGCTGATCTCGACGAAGACACCGTGTTCGACCTCTACTCGTCGTGAGCCTGGGCGTGACGTGCATGCACGTCGCGAATGCTCGTCGGCGACAGCCAGCCGGTCCCCCCTCCGGCTGGCTGTCCCGGCTTCGACCAGCTGAATCGCAGCGATTCGCTTCCGGCTAGCCGTGCACGGTGCCGAGCAGTGCCGCGACCTCCTCGTAGATCGACATCGGCACGGAGTACGGCTCGAGCCTGGAGATCTCCGCCAGGTGCGCGGCGACATCGTCGACCGTGGGCTCCGCGCCCATACCCGCATACCAGCCTTCAGCGAGGCCCACGAAGACCCACGCGAATCGGCCAGCGCCAGCCGAGAAGATGTGGTGCGAGAACTCACATGAAGCACCGGCCAGGAAGACCACGATCGGCACCACGAGCTCGGGCTTGATGGTGTCGAGGAACAGCTCGACCCCCGGGTCTGAGTGCTCGGTCGCGTCGTTGGTCGCGTCAGCCATGCGCGACCGTCCGAACGGAAGCACGGTGTTCGCGAAGATCCCGTGCTCGGCACCTTCCAGCGCGATGCCGTTCGCCAGCCCCCACAGGCCGGTCTTGGCGGCGGCGTAATGGGTCGCTTCGTGCTGGCCGAATGCTCCCGCAGACGAGGAGATGAAGACGAACCTTCCGTGTCCCTGGGCCTTCATCGCACGGAACGCCGGTTGGGCGACGTAGAAGGCGCCGTTCAGATGGACGTCGAGTGTGCGCCGCCAGTCCTCGAGGGTCAGATCTTCGAACCGCACCGGCTTCTGGATGCCCGCGTTGGAGACGACGGCGTCGACACGTCCGAACTCGTCGAGCGCAGTCGCGACGACCGCTTGGGCACCCTCGGGATCGGCAACGGAGTGCTCCGATGGGACTGCAACGCCCCCAGAGGCCTGGATCTCGGCGACGAGCTGCGCGGCGACTCCAGAGTCGGCACCGTCGCCGTGCACTGACGTTCCCAGGTCGTTGACGACAACGGCGGCGCCGCGCCGCGCGAGTTCGAGTGCATAGAGGCGACCGAGGCCCCGTCCGGCCCCTGTGACGATCACGACGCTGTCTTCGAACTCGATCACGCGGATCCCTTCGTGGGGTGGAGACACACAATTCGATTTCGCGCCTCACCATTCGGGTGAGCTCGCGCGCCTCAGCTCGCGGTCGTCGGGCCTCGCGGCAGGAGTCGCTCGAACTCTCCTGATGCCGAGTCGAGCATCATCGGTCGCCAGAGGTGCTCACGCCGGCGCTCGAGCCGGGAGAAGAGACGCACGAGTTCTTCGATGCGCCCTTCGGGACCGTCGTCGATGATTCGGCTCAACTCGACCAGTCCTTCCTCTCGGTTGGTCGGGCGACGGCCCAGGGTCTCGCCCATATCGTCGAGGTCGTCGGCGAGGAGCTGGTCGCCGATGCGAGATTCCAGTTGCACGCCATGCGCGAGTGCAATCGCCAGCTCGACCTGGTAGCGATCGACCGGGTCGGTCGCGATCGGGAGGACGTTGCCTTCGAGATGGCTACTCAGGAGTTCGGCCATCGTCGCTCGGCCCGCCTCGGGTTCGGGCAGCTCGGCTGGCTCGAGTTCGAAGTCGAGCACCTCGGCCAGTGCGTCGCACAGTCCGCGCTTGAGCGTGATGTCCCACTCGAAGCGTGGCATCTGGTCGGCGAGGCTCGACGACGGTTTCTGCAGTGTGAACACGACACCGAGGGGCGTGAAGAGCATCGACAGAACGGTGTAGAAGCCGAGCGCCGTCCAGTCGACGCTGCCACCGGTCACCTCGTCGTAGTGCCGGATCGGGTCGCGGAGCGACCCTGCCGGGTAGAGCAGGTTGCGCATGCGTGCGACACCGAGGTCGAGCATGGGATCGCCGAAGTGTGCGAGCTCCCAGTCGATCAGGCCAGTCACGTGGCCGTCGGCGAACATGAACTGCCCTGGACCGGTGTCTCCTTGGACGAAGCTGACCGGGCGGTCGTTCTGCGGCACGTTGGCGGAGAGCCACCACATGCCGAGGTCGAGCAACGGCTCGGGGAACGACAGCTTGCTGCGGTACTTCCGGTACGCGTCACCGGCGAAGCTGAACTTTCCGGCGAAGGCGATCTCGTCAGACGTCCGCGGGATCTCGATGCCCTCGAGTCGCATCGATTCGACGTCGAGGCTGTGGAGCGTCGCCAGCTCGTCGTAGTACTCGAACATGATCTGGCGGCGCGTGTCGTCGTCGGGTGCGTCGGACAGGGTATTGGTGCCGGCGAGACGCTCCATGAGGATGAAGTTGTCGTCTGCGTTGAAGCCGAGGTACTTCGGGACCTTCAGCCCGTGGCCCTGGAGCGCCTCGAGGACGCGCGCTTCGTGCCGGATGTCGCGCAGGGTCAGGAGCGTCGAGCCCTTGATCATCTCCGGGTCACGGCCGCCGCGCGTGAGCAGCTCGATGGTTTCGCTGTCCTTCTCGATGGTCACGAAGTGCTGCACCCGCCATCGAGCCTGCTGCTCGACGTCGACGATGCGACCGCCCGTCTGCTGCTCGATCCAGTGCTGTGCTCCGTCTGACAGGGCCATCGTCGCCTCCGGGGATCAGATTGGACAGCACGCACTGGCTTGACGACCCGTTCCGAGCCGTGCGGTCGAGGGGCCGCGCACCCCCTCTCGGCCGCCTGGCTACCAGCCGCGCGGCTGCTTCTCGTAGTACTTGTCGGCATCGGGTGAGGGCGTGTCCATGTCGCGCCACATCCGCCACTCACCGTCGACCCTTCGCATCACCGCGAGGTAGCGGCCGCCGTGATCGAGCGCCGACACTCCTTCCTCGGGCGCACGGGTCACACGGAACGTGCCCACCACGACAGCGACGTCGCCGACGATGTCAACCGAGTCGACCTCACTGATGGCGTTGCGTTCGTGGCCGTGGCCGGTCCGCTTCTCGTACCAGTCGCGGATCTCGTCCTGACCGAACAGGGCGTGGTGATGCGCTGGCATCGAGATGGCGTCGGGTGCGTACCACTGCACGATCGCTCCGACGTCGGCCTCGCGGTAGTCATCGCTCCGGTCCGCGAAGGACGAGCGCGTCATCCGTGCCCTGATCAGTGCTTCGTCCTCGGACGCATCCTGCGACATGTTCGTCCCCCAAACCATCCGTCTGCGCATCATGCCCACGGGCCGACTCCCGTGTGGACAGTAGACGCTCCACAAACCATGATGTGGGCTGCGCGCCCGAGCGAGTGAACCGAGGACCCACCCGTGACCGATCGCATCGACTACCACGTACCCGAGGGCCTGCTGATCGACGACATCGACGGCTTCCACGTCCCGTCGGACGACGACTGGTTGCAGCTCGAGACGAACTGGGTCTGGTTCTTCGTCCCCGAGCGCAGACTCGGCTGCTGGATCTACCACTTCATCCGTCCGTCGATCGGGCTCCAGGCCGGGAGCATCCAGGTGTGGGACCACACCGCCTGGCACCACAGCGAGATCCCGTACCACCACCAGGTGCTCTACGGACAGCTCCCGGAGGAACGCGATCTCCACGACTTCACCTTCAGCACTGGGTTCCGATGGACGATGCTCGAGCCGCGGCAGCGCTACCGGCTCCGGTACGACGACGAGGGCGTCTGCACCTTCGACCTGGAGTGGTCGGCGATCATGGATCCCTGGTTGCCGCTCAAAGGCGACCCGCCGAGGAACACGCACCTCGACCAGTGGGGGCATGTCACCGGCCAGCTCGTGCTGCACGGCGAGACGATCGCGGTCGACTGCTACGCGATGCGCGACCGGTCGTGGCAGCTCACGCGTCCCGACGGCGTCGCATCCATGACCTTCTGGGGTGGCCAGATCCTCAACGGCTGGATGGCCGCAGCTGCCGACGCCAGCACGGCGTTCTTCGGCACCAAGTGGATCGTGCTCGATGGCCACCTCAGCCCCGTGGTCGAGAGCGAGGTCCGACGCGAGCGTGACCGCGAACACGGCTTCCTCCGCCGCATCATCATCACGGCCCGCGACGAAGAAGGCCGCGAGCTCGAGGCCATCGGCGAGTCGGTCAGCCGTCTGATCGCGCCGGTCCCGAACACGAACGTGGTGTCGGTGAACAGCCTGATGGACTACCGGATCAATGGAATCCAGGCCTGGGGCGACGACCAGGACTCGTGGGCGCTCAGCACCTGGGCGGCCATGCGGCGCAGGCAGATGGGGTTGACCGACGCGCGCTCCGTTCCGCCGAACACCGGAGAGGAAATCTGATGAAGTTCGACAAGGGCCGTGATCTCGCCGAAGCCGGCGGGACGCTCGAGGACTGGCTTCGCCAACGACTCGACCTCGAGCAGGTCGAAGTGACCGAGCTGATCCTCCCCGACCGCGCCGGGTTGTCGAACGAGACGATCATCTTCCAGGCCGAGTTGCACGACGGGACGACCACCACGACCGAAGATCTCGTGCTCCGGGTCAGCCCGGCACCGGAGAATCAGCTCTGCCGCGACACCCTGTTCGAATCGCAGGCGCGACTGCTGCAGGTGCTGTACGACGACGAGCACCTCCGCGTCCCGAACGTGCGGTGGTTCGAGTCGGACCCGAAGTGGTTCGACCGCCCGTTCTTCGTGATGGACCGCGCGCGTGGTCGTGTCCCGATCAGCGAACCGATCTACAACGCGGAGGGGTGGTTGCACGACGCAACGTCAGCTGAGCAGCGCACGGTGTGGGAGGGCGCAGTCGACGAGCTCATCCGCATCAATCGCGTCGCACCCGACCTCGTCCGCTTCCTCCCGGGCGGCACGTCCGGGTTTCCCGAGGTGCTCGACGAGATCCGCGCCGAGTACGCCTGGGCGTGCGCAGAGACGGAGCACCCGATCGTCGATCGGTTGTGGGAATGGCTCGAGGCCGACGTGCCGTCGACGACACCGACCGGCCTGTCGTGGGGCGACGCGCGCCTCGGCAACACGATGTTCGACGATGAATTCGAGCTCGTCGTGGTCATGGACTGGGAGCTGGTCTCGCTCGGCACCCCGGTGATGGACCTCGGATGGTGGCTGTTCTTCGATGACGTGCACAGCGAGACGTACCCCCGGCTCCCGGGGCTCGGCTCCCGCGAGGAGACCATCGACCGCTGGGAGCACGGCACCGGCCTCAGCGCCGACGGCGTGGAATGGTTCGAGATCCTCGCCGCCGTCCGCCTCGCCACACTGGTGATCCGGTCCATGGTGCTACTCGGGGTGCAGGGGAGCGACTGGATCCCGTTCACCCGCCTGGCGTACGACCGACTCGGGTGGAGCGACCCGACGACGGCATGACCTTGAGGACGCCCGGGCCGGAGTCGTGATCACTCGCCGGCAGTGGCCGCGACGTAGAGCAACCACACCACTGTTGATCGTGCTCGCCTCTCGGAACCGCCGCCGAGTCTCGACACCATGCGGCTTCTGGACTCGTGCGTGAACCTCTAAGCCAGCACTTGCTGACTTGACATGAGTGAGTTCGTCTGGGATCTTGACCCCAGTTGGCTCGTCCGGCCGTCCAACCGACGAGCCCCGTTGATGACCCTTGGGGGGACCGTGAAGCGAACCAGAGTGGTCATGCGCGTCGCCATTGGCGCGTTGGCTCTTGCCCTCACGATCGGCGTGTTGCCGCTTGCCGCGCACGGTGCGGACGACGCGCCGGCGTCAAGCGAGATCGGTGTCGACGCCAAGACCATCCACATCGCGCAGAGCGCCGACGTCGACAATTCGATCGCGCCCGGCCTCTTCCAAGGTGGCGTCGACGGCGCTACCGGCGCGGTCAAGTACATCAACGACAACGGCGGCATCGCCGGTCGCAAGCTGGTGCTCGACTTCTACGACTCGAAGCTCAATCCCAACGAAGCGCGCAACAACGTGATCAAGGCGTGCTCGAACGATTTCGCGATGGTCGGCAACGGCATGTTCCTCCTCGGTGGTTTCGACGACGCCGTCAACTGCGCCGACAAAGAGGGGCAGGCAGTCGGGATCCCTGACATCCCAGCGGTGGCGACCAACAGCACACAGGCATGTTCAGCAGTCACGTACCCAGCCACGAGCAGTTCACTCAACTGCGACACGCTGAACTCAGATCCGCAGAAGTTCACCGGTCAGATCGGCGACTCCAAGTACTACGACAAGAAGTACGGGCCGCTGCACGGGCCACTCGTCATCAGCAACGACTCTGCTTCTACGAAGCGATCCTCGTCGGTACTCGGTCTCTACTCCAAGGCTGGGGGGATCGACATCACATCGACCAACGCGTTCAGCAGCCGCGACCCACAAAGCGTGTTCACGCCGCTCATCCAGGGCATGAAGAGTGACGGCGCCAACTTCAACCTGGACGGACAAGCCGTCTCAAGTGTGGTCGCCATGCGTCAGGAGGCACAACTGCAGGGTCTCACGGACCCGAAGGTGGTCTGGGCCTGCCAGGTGCAGTGTTACGACAAGATCACGACCGACGCCGGCAACGTGATGGCGAACACCCGCATCGTCTTGAACTTCCTTCCTTTCCAAGAGACCAAGACCAACAAGACGCTCGCCGCGTTCGTCAAGTACGTCGGCAAGGACAAAGTCGAGCGGTTTCGCCGTGTGGGGCTGGATCTCG
Organism: uncultured Actinomycetes bacterium; assembly: GCA_963755855.1. Taxonomy (GTDB): domain Bacteria; phylum Actinomycetota; class Acidimicrobiia; order IMCC26256; family DASPTH01; genus DASUAS01. The sequence goes on from CAVWLR010000009.1 coordinate 224,941, forward strand.
GCGCTGCTGTTCCAGCAGGTCGCCAACCAAGTCGTCAAGGACCACGGGGTCAACGGACTCACCCGTGCGAACTTCCTGACCGCACTCAAGGACACACACCAGTTCGATGCGGGAGGCATGTGGGGTGTCTCCGACCCGGGCGCACGTCGCGTGTCGCCCTGCTTCACGATCCTGAAGTTCGACGGGTCGAAGTACGTGCGTGAGTACCCCACCAAGGCCGGTACCTTCGATTGCAAACCCTCGAACCTGCAGACGGTCGAACTCGCCGCAAACAGCTGAGTCCGATGGTCGAGCAAGAGCCACTGCCCAAGGCGATCCGCGTCGGGTTGCTCATGGACACACCGCTTCCGGAAGTCGTCGTCAACGAGACGATCCTTCCCACCTTTGAGCTCGTCGCCGATGACTTCTCGAAGGACGGTGCCCTGAGCCGTCCAGTCGAGTTCGTCGTCCGCCACGTTCGCGGACTGCCGAACGGCGCGTTCCAAGACGTGCGCGACGCGTTCTTCGAACTCGTCGATGCCGGCTGCGTGATCATCTTCGGACCCATGATCACGGAGAACGGCACGCCACTGATGCCCTACGTCGAGAGGCTCGCCGAGGTGCCCATCGTCGCCATGGCGGGCACCGAACGCATGCTGGGCGAGTGGGTCTTCGCGTTGAACAACGGATCGATGGCCGACGAGACGCTCATCATCGCGTCCGTCGTGGCGCTGGACGGCCATCGCAGTGTCGCAATCACGATGGACGCCGATCGCAGCGGCGGTGGGGTGACGAACGTGCGGTCCATGATCGGGCAGGAGTACCTCCAGTTCGCCCGGTCCGCCGTTGACGAAGCGGGCCTCCACACCGTCGCCGAGGTCCCGATCCCCATCGACAAGACCGAGCGCACAGCCACGCTCGCGCGGCTCCGCGACCTCCGTCCGAACGCGATCCTGCACCTCGGCCTCGGCCAGGGTCTCCTCGGCATGAATGCGTCGCTCGACGAGATCGGTTGGATGCCGCCGCGCTACACGCAGACGTCATTCGAAGCGGCGTCCAACAGCGACGAGGTCCGCCGCAAGCTCGCGGGTTGGATCGGTCTCGACCAGTACGACGAGCGCAACGAAACCGGTCGGGCCTTCCTCGACCGCTTCGAGGCTCGCCATGGCCGACGACCCGCGTATTACATGTCCGTCTACTGCTACGACATGGCGCGGGTCGTCATGCGCGCGATCGCTGGCGCCCAGCCTCTCACGGGCCAGGGTGTCAAGGAGGCGCTCGAGCGGATCAAGATGATGCCCGCCGCCTGCGGCGCGCCCGGCACCCGCATCAAATTCGGCCGCTTCATGCGCCAGGGCTGGGTCGGGAGCGAATACCTCGTGGCGCGCCGCATCCTGCCCGATGGCTCCGGGTCGGTCTTGCACGCCACCATCGAAGGATTGGCCGAACAGGACGCTTCCAACTAGTCAAGCTGGCACGGCGCGACACGTTTGACGAGCACCATCGTGATCGGCGACGCGGTGATCAGCCATCTGGACGCGGTAACGGGTGTGCGGTGCTCGTCAATGGTGGTGCGTCGCCTATCGAACGCGTACGTGGGGTGCTGCGCGGTGAGCTCGTGCCAGAGCCCGGCGAGGTGGAGGCGAAGCTCATCGACTGTGGTCATCAGACGACCAACCGCGGGGACGGGCACACGCACGGCGGGGTTCATCGGATGCGCCCTGTCGTCGACCGCGGCGTCGAGGATCTTCGAGATCAGCTGCGTCGCCTTACTCGGGAGCAAGGCCTGATGCGGCGAGCTCCGCGATCCAGGTCCCGGGGCTCGTCGCCAGGTACCCGTGGAGCATCAGCGTGAACATCCAGTCCACGGTTTGCTCCCGCCAGGTGCCCGCTGGAGGTGCTCGCTGAAACTGCACGAGACTCAGTGACGCGCCAGAATGTCCCCGCTCGAACTTCGAGCCCGTCGGTGACCGCTCCGTAGTGATGATTCAGTCGGGTTCGAACTGGGCGGGCGTCCAATGGACGAGGACGGGTGACGGCTCGTAGCGCCACTCCCCCGCCTCGGAACGCACCGCATTCGTGCATGACCCGGCCATACCCCTTTGGCGAGCGGGTGCGTGTCGCCGATCGCCTGTTCGACGAGGTCGACGGCAGGCCCTCGGCGCTGGATCGCCCTAAGGCATGGCGTCCATCGGGTCAATGGCTTCCCGAAGAGGTTCCACGACCGAAGTCGCTTCGCAACGTCGCTTCGTTTCGTACCAGCCAGCGATGGAGAAAGTCGTCACCAAGGTTCCACGCCATGGCAAGCGGAGGCGAGTGAGCACAGTGGTCGAGACGCACCTGGAGCCCATCGTGGAAGCACCACAGATGGCGCGTGCGTTTCTCCGCGAGGCTCTTCAATCATGGTCGCTCGACCATCTGGGCGACGTCGCCGGTCTCCTTGTCAGCGAGCTCGTGACGAATGTCGTGACTCACGTCGACTCGCCAATGACACTGCGAGCGGAGTTCGATGGCCGATCCGTGTACGTCGGTGTCGGCGACGACAGTGACGCCGCACCAGTGGTTCAACATCCAGACACGGACGACGAGCACGGTCGCGGCATGTTGTTGATCGCTCAGCTCGCCAGCGAGTGGGGCACGGACCAGCATCCTGACGACGGCAAGACGGTCTGGTTCCGCCTGGACATCCCTACCTGAGCGACAGGCGCGCCACACACCTCCCACGCAATTCGCGCTCTGCGGGACCACTGGCTCGCATCATTCGATCCAGTCGCTCAGTCCGACGATTTCCAGCGTGCGCCGTACAAGATTCGCCGGTCCGCGCACGACGAGATCTCCACCATCTTTGACCAACCGGTTGCGCTGACCGACCAGGACTCCGATGGTGGTCGAATCGAGGAACGTCACCTCCGAGAGGTCCAGGATGACGCGCCCTTCGAGGGTGGCGATCGATTCTCGAACGATCGGTGCGGCCACCAGGTCCAATTCGCCCGAGGCGATCAGGACGCTCGAGCCGTCCACTTGCGCGAGTTCAATTCCAAAACAGTTCCGGCATCCGATTGCTCCGGCAGGGTGAGAGAGATCCGTACGGTCCGTGGTCTCGATCCCGCGGTGTCAAATTATCGCAAGCGCGATTCGGAGTGCCAGGCCGGAGCGCTCCAGGTGCTCGCATCGGAGACGAAGCGCTGGCATCAGGCAGCTGGAGAGCCGTGCCTCGACGAGGTCCCGATCACCATGAAGTCGAGGCCCGTGATCTCGAGCACCCGTCGCACGTGTTGCCTGGGGGAACGCAGCAACAGCTCGCCACCATCGGCACGCAGACGTTTGTCGGCCACGATGAAGGCTCGAAGGCCGGTTGCGCCGAGGAACGTGACTGCCTGCAGGTCGACGATGACGGTGCCGCTGAGCGATGCGAGCGAGTCGTCGAGCTTCGCGATGTCGATGAGATCGACTTCGCCGACCAGGACCACGACCGGACGCGCGTGGTCACGCACGATCCGGATGTGCAACGTCGGGATCCGGACTGGCATCCCGACGCGCAAACTGTGTTGATCATGACCATGGATCTCAAGCACCGCAGCCTCCGATCCGTCGCGCTTTCCGACCGGTCGGGCTGCGATTTCAACCCACCCAGAATTCCTAGCAAACGGATCTGCGACGTGCAACGTCCAGGCATCTTGGAAATTGTTCACCTCAACGAGGTCCTCGGACCGTTCCCTCGGCGAAGGCGACGTCCTGGGCAACATCTCGTGCGGCAAGTTGGATGTGCGAACTCGGACTGCAGTCGCGTGCGAACGCTTGCGCATCTCCGACGCGTTCCCAACCCGCCGAGAACACGGGTGCGGATCGCGATCGAACGCGATCGTTGGCAGTCGAAACGCCGAGAGCTACGTGCCCAGTGAGTCGCGGATGGACTACTTCTTCAGATCGAAGGGGTCCGTGCCTGCGCGGCCGACCCGCACGCATGCATGTGGAACTAGGCGTCGAGTGGCGGCGCGAGGGGAAGGTGAGCCATGAGTCGCTGGTGTCCGTCGGTGGTGCTTGCTGTCACCGCAGACCCATGCCATGCGTCGTAGATGCCGGCATCGAGGAGCGTGATGGTGTGCTCCCCGCGTCGCAGCCTGAACGGGTCGACGATGAGTGCACACCAGTCTGGATGCTCCACGTCGGGGATGCCAACGACCGCCTCGACTGCGTCGGCGTCGTCACCCAGTTGCGCGCGTCCGTACTTCATTCGATGTCCAGCGAGATCTGCTCGCGGGGAGACCGTGCTGGGTGACCATTCGACAGGCCGCCCGTGAAACGCAAGGCAATGCGTCGGAGCCCCGGGCCGGACGCTCCGGGGCTCCTCAGCGGGTTTGCCTTCGACGCCGTCGGCGCGAGCCGGGGTCGTCGGTGCAGGAAGTACCCGAGTACCTCGAACATGGAAACGTGCGTCCGCATCTCATGGTTTAGGGCCTTGGTCGACCAGGGGATGATCGGCCCGTCGACCAGTTGAGAAGGGGTCACGATGGTTGCATCACTGGAGAGCCCGGCCCCGCGACTGTTCTGGCACCGACCTCCCGCTCCCGAGTGGGAAGAAGAGGTCCTGTCCGCCGCAGGACGCGCCGGTCAGGTCCTCGTGCAGTTCGAGATCGACACGGGCCAAGTCGTCTGGTCGTGGTCCACTCGCGACGCTGGAGGCCCACAGTTCCTCACTCGCCGTGTCGCCCTGGCGTGGATGGCCGACCTCCTCGAGCGTGGCGATCGCCACGCGATCTGAAGGGAGTGCGCGTGTCGACGACGCGAGCAAGCATCGACAAAGACGACGAGCTCGGTCTCGTCGACGCTGTCTCCTGTGTGCCGATCGCCGGCTGATGCTCAACAATCAGCCCGGCACCGTCCTCAACTGCACCAATCCCGCCTGCGGTTGCACGCTTCGCATCGAGGCGCCTTGTCCTCACGGTGATACGTACACCTGCGCCTGTGGCCACCCATTCGCAGCCCTCGCGGTCAGTCCCCTCATCCACGACGCCCAGTCGACACGCCCCGGCCGCTGACGCAGCGCCGGGAAGCGCACAGGCGACGACGGGAGCAACGGTGCTCGCGTGGTTGCGTCAACAGCCGAGGACGCGTCACGAGAGCTGGAATGGTTGCGACCCGACAATCCGTTCGCTACGAACGCAGATCTCTTTCACGCCGTTGCAGTAGATCCAACAGCCAACGAGTTGCGCAGCGCATCGTCGAGTCGACGACATCCGCCGGATCGCCTGCGAAATGCTCGAGACGGGTTCGGGTTCGTCCCTCGAGGAAGACGGCAAGCCAGACTGTGCCCGGTGGTTGGTCATCCTGCGACGCCGGACCCGCGACACCGGATACGGCGATGCTCACATCAGCGTGAAGCAGATCGCAGACGTGCGTCGCCATTGCCGCGACGGCGCGCGCGGACACCACCGGGCCATCCGGTACCTCGAGCAGCGCGCGCTTGACCTCGGAGGAGTACGCCACCACGGCGCCCTGATACCAGTCCGAAGAGCCGTCGGCGGCGGCGAAACCTACCGAGAGCTCGCCTCCCGTGAGCGACTCCGCCACGGCAAGTGTCGTGTTCTGTTGGCGAAGCAAGTCGCCGATCGCCGTGACGTCCGAGTGCTCTGTGCCAGACATCGTGATCAGCAGGCCCTTGCGAGGTGCAATGCCAGACCCTGCACGCTCTCGTGAAGCACGGTGACGCACGACACCGCACGCCCTGGGTCCGTCCGGGAACCAGGGCGTGTCCCGGTGCAGCTTCAACACAATCCGCGAAAGGATCGAGTCAGTCGTCTTGATGCATCCGTTGTTCGGCCTCGTGAACCGACGCTTCCGAACGCGCCGCATCGGCCTTTGCCTCGTGCTCGGCGACCTCGCGCTGTGCCTGGGCCTTGTCCTGCTGAGCTCGACCTTCGCGCTCCTTGGAGTGGTCCCCGGTGACTTCACCGATCACCTCTTTGGCTTTGCCCTTGATGTCCTCCACCACGCCCTTCGCGGCGCTTTCCGGTCCGCTGTCGGTTGCCATGGAACGCTCCTCTCGTCTCGCGCGTCTGGTCGACGCGCTCTCACTGCACTACCCCCGCCGGTGCCGCAACGAACGCAGCCAGACGAAGCACGAACTGGTCGTGCTCGACTCCCGTCCCAGCCGTCGACATTCACCTTCCGTGCCCACGCGCCCGCGATGACTGGAACTCGTCGCGCTCGTGCGGGTCGGAGAAGAAAATCAGGGTCCACGCGTGGGTGCTTCCCGCGCGCGCCAGAGCTTCATACCGATGGTTGCCGTCCTGGAGCAGCAGGCGCCCTTCCCGGAACTCGGCGAGCAGCGGCGGTGGCTGCCAACCGCCATCGAGGCTGTCCTGCATCGCGTCGACGTCGCCTTCCCATTCGTCGGGCTCGACCGCGCAGAGAGCTTCGTCTTCGGGACCGGCCAGGCGCACCAGGTCCTCGAGCGGCACCTGGACAGGTCCCGACCACCAGTGCGGATCCTGGGCCAGTGCCGCGGCGAGGGTCTCGTTGTCACTCCCCCGGCTAGCGAGGAAGTCACCGACCCAACGTGCAAGTGCATCCTCACCCGCCTCATTCGCGGCGCGGGCAGTTTCGAGGGTGAAGTCGCCTCCGTCCTGCACCCACGCTCCGTGCCCGGCGACGGGCGCCGCCAAACGACTAGGCCGTGACGACTGCGTGCGCCAGCTCGCTGAGGGACGCGACGCGGTCGTAGTCGGCGTCGACATGGAGCCGAAGCGGGTCCATCAGCACTGGGCGAAGGCCGGCCCGGCGCGCACCGACGACGTCGATTCCCGGCATGTCCCCGACGTACCACGCGTCCCGTGCCTCGACTCCCATTGCGTCGAGTGCCAGTTGGAAGATGCGCGCATCGGGCTTCATCACGCCGACTGCCCCGGAGTCGATCACGCACTCGACCTCGATGCCGAGGCCGGGTCCGACCTGGAGCAGCTCTCGGGCGCGAAGGCGTTCCGCCATCAGGCCGTCGGCATTCGAGATGATGCCGAGCCGGACTCCGGTTGCAGCCAGATCGTCGAGCCCTGATCGGCAGCCGGGGGCTTCGCGGTTCCAGAGCGCGGCGTCGGCGAACTCGCTGTCGAGATGCAGATGGACCTCCGCGCTCCGATCGGCCTGCACGCCGCAGAACTCGGCGTAGCCCTCGAGGTACGAGATCCAGCACGCCGCCCAGTCACCCTCGGCGTCCACGTCGACGCCGAAACGGACAGCTGCGGCGTAGTGCGCGTCATCGAGCATGTCGGCGACGACGGGATGCTCGGCACGCGCAAACGCCCCGACGATCCGCTCGTGTTCCGGCAGGAAGAAGACGCCACCGACGTCGAGGAGCACAGCGAGCGGAGGCGCCATCGCAGCACCGTAGCGACTAGGCGACGCGAGCGGTGCTGCGCGCAGGTCGCGACGCCTCGAGGACCGGTCGTCCCGCGAGCAACACCCAGCGGGCCCTTCGACGCCGGGACGAACTCGGTCTGATTCCTCGAGCTCCGTCGGGCGTAGGCTCGACGAGTCGGCCTCATCCTTTGAAACCACAGGGGACGCGACTGGCTCTCACCGAGGAGCTTCGCATGGACATCCCTGACCAGTGGACGGACTCGCTGCATCTCGCGCCCGTGATCGACGAGGAGCTCGATGCGACGTTGACGCGGGTCTCCAAACTCGCAGTCGGACAGATCGCAGGCTGTGACATGGCCGGCGTCACGCTGATCCGCACGGGGAAGCCGGTCACGGCCGCGTTCACGGATGTCGAGGCACCCGAGATCGACTCGGCCCAGTACGAATCCGGCGAAGGACCGTGCCTCGAGGCGTTCCGCCAGAACCGCGTCTTCACGATCCTGGACACGCGCACCGAGACTCGTTGGCCTGTGTTCACGGAGAGGGCGCGGGGACACGGAATCCTGAGCACGTTGTCGTTGCCCTTGCAGGTCAACCAGGAGGCGTTGGGCGCACTCAACCTGTACTCGCGAGCGCCGAAGGCGTTCTTCGAGGACGAAACACCGATGCTGTTCGCGATCCACGCTGCGGTCGTGTTGGCAAACGCGCAGGCGTACTGGGCCGCCCATGCTCTCAGCGGTCAGCTCGAACTCGCCATGGCCTCCCGCTCGGTGATCGAGCAAGCCAAAGGAGTCTTCATGGCGCGCTTTGGTGACACCGACGACGAAGCGTTTGCCCGCCTCACCAGACAGTCACAGGACTCCAACACGAAGCTCCGCGACGTTGCCAAGGCAGTCGTCGCGTCCACCACGGACAAGTCACGGCAGACCGGCAAGACCGTCTGACGATCTCGGTGGCGACACGTGTCGATCGTCGTCCGTAGGTTCCGACGTGCTCGTTCCTGACGCGACGGAGCCCCGACAGAGGTCGGGGCCCGTCGTCTGCGGCCGTACCTTGCGACTCGATCGAGCCCGCCCGCTTCGCTCGACCAATCGTGTCCCAGGGGTGAGACGTTCAACCCTGAGGATGCAAGAAGCGAAGTGTCGTTTCTGCGCAAGGAGGCCGAGCCCCACCTGTTCCTGGGCGGGAGAGCCGGGGAGCCCCGTCGGATACGACAACAGAGGGGCTCGGCCGCGGGTCAGCATTCCCGCCCGACGTGCCCTGCACATCGGTTCGCCCGAAGCTTGGCCGAACCTTTACGTGACGCCACGAAGTCGGACCGACGGTGGGACGCGAGGACGAAGGACTTCTCGTGCCCGGGGGTTCCCTGCAGGCCGGACCGGGTAGACGCTGCCCGTGATTGCGGGCGGCCCTTCGAACCGAAGCTATTCGGGTGCGCTCGAGCTCTCGCTCGCCAATGGTGAACTCCTCGGAGTCCTCACCGCAGTGATCGACGACCTGGACAGTCCGGTCTGGAGCGCCGAGTCGTCAGACCCGATCAATCTCCAACGAATCGATCCGGGCGGCGAGACGGTGACGGTCACCCTTGCGAATGGTGCACACCCGAGATCAGGACAGGTCGCGACCGCACACCTCGAGCTTCGCGACGAGGTGGTCCGGCTGGCAGGCAACTACGGATTCCACAGCCGCGAACACTGAGACCTTGTGGCGCATGCCCGGGCTCTGAACGACTGCAATGAACCCCGAGACGTCCCCGCCCTCGCTCAGCAAACACTTCTGACGCGAGAGCCCGGCAGGTGGACACCCGAACCGCAGCCGTAGCCTGGACGGCCATGACTGTGTCGACACCGGTGCTCCGGTTGGAGAGCACCTTCGCCAAGGAGCTGGTCGGCCTGCACGTCCCGTGGCGTGCGGCGCCGGCACCGGCGGCTCAGCTCGTCGTCCTCAACGAGGATCTGGCCAACGACCTCGGTGTCGCCACCGAGGCGCTCCATGCTCCGGAAGGCGTGCGCATGCTGCTCGGCCACCACGAGGTCGAAGGTGCGCCGTCGGTGGCGCAGGCGTACGCCGGTCACCAGTTCGGTGTCCTGACGCCCCGCCTGGGTGACGGCCGCGCACTGCTCCTCGGTGAGGTGCGCGACACCGAAGGACGCGTCCGCGACGTGCACCTCAAGGGTTCCGGTCGCACTCCCTTCGCCCGAGGAGGCGACGGCAAGGCCGCGCTCGGCCCGATGCTGCGCGAGTGCCTGATCGGCGAAGGGCTCCACGCGCTCGGAATCCCCACGACCCGCGCGTTGGCGGTGGTCGCCACTGGAGAGCGGATCATGCGCGAACGTCCGCAGCCGGGCGCGGTCCTGGTCAGGATCGCCGCCAGCCACCTCCGCGTCGGGAGCTTCCAATACGCGGCGATGAGCGACGACGCGACGCTCCTGCGGCGCCTCGCCGACTACGCCATCGCCCGCCACTACCCCGACGCCTCGGCAGCCGAGAACCCATACCTCGCGCTCCTCGACGGCGTCGTCGGCGCCCAGGCCTCCCTCCTCGCGCAGTGGATGCTCGTCGGCTTCGTCCACGGCGTGATGAACACCGACAACATGACCATCTCCGGCGAGAGCATCGACTTCGGACCGTGTGCCTTCATGGACGTCTTCGATCCCTCGACCGTGTTCAGCTCCATCGACGACGCCGGGCGTTACGCCTACGGCAACCAGCCGGGGATCGCGTTGTGGAACCTCACTCGCCTCGCCGAAGCGCTGTTGCCTCTCATCGACGTCGAGCCCGCGTCTGCGAGTGAGATGGCCGCCGGCACGCTGCAGTCGTTCGGCGCCCGGTATCACGAAGCGTGGTCCACCGGCATGCGCGCCAAGCTCGGTCTGGGAAACCAGGACCGAGCTGACGCCGACGTGCTTCTCGACCCACTCCGCGCGATGCTCCACGCGCAGAAGGTTGACTACACGTCGTTCTTCCGCGCCCTGTCACCTGCTCTCGTCGGCGACTCCGCTGCGGTGCGGTCCCTCTTCTCCGAGCCGGCCGCCTACGACGCGTGGGCCCTGCGGTGGCGCGCCTCCGTCACCCGACAGTCGCCCGACCTCGTAGCCACCGCACGTGCGATGGATCAGGTCAACCCGCGGTATATCCCGCGGAACCACAAGGTCGAGCAGGCCCTCGACGCCGCGACCAACGGCGAACTCGAACCGTTCCGCCTGCTCCTCGACGTGATCACCAAGCCGTTCGACGAACGACCCGGGCTGGAGTCCTACGCCATGCCCGCACCGCTCACGTCTGCGCCGTACCGCACGTTCTGCGGCACATAGGCCTCGTCGCGACCGCGGTCAGATCGTGCGCCTTCCGACGAACCCTGATCAGTCGGTACGCAGATCCGTCTCGCGCTCGAGGTGCTCCGGACCGTCGACGACCTGAGGCTCTGCGTCGAGTGGAGCCCGTCCAGTTGGTGCGTGGGTCGGATCAGTTCCTGCCCCAGGGTCTCGGATGGTCGGCGCATTCTCCGGGGGTGGCTCCGGCACGGTCCTCGATCCATCCACAGCGAGCTCCTTTCACCCCTTCTCCGTGACCAGTCAAACGAATTGCGCGGCGATGATCGCAGAACAGGCCACGGCGGCGACGAACGCGACGAAGAGCATCAACGAGATCAGCGCAACTGCGGCACCCATGTGATTCGTTCCTCTCCGTTCGCTGGACCTCGCCAGTGCTGAATAGGCCTGCAGCAGGCAACAGGACGCCAAGCGGAACTACCGCAGATGGCCGTGCGACAAACGCCGATGCGCGATTTCACGTGAGGGGCGGCTCCTGCGCAGACGACGTCACGGCCACTCCCTTGGTCGACCCGGCGTCGCTAAAATGCCCTATCAGCGCGTGTCGCGCATGTGTCGGCCACCTCCTTTGAGACCGCAGGGGATCTGACTGGCTTCCGATGATCGGAGCCGTATGGAGTACCCGCGCGAGTTCGTCGAGGCACTGGTGACGTTGTCCGGTGCTCTTCCCACCGATCGTGGTTTGGAGGACACGCTCGCTCGGGTGTCGGGCCTGGCGACCGAGCAGATCTCCGGATGCGATTTCGCGGGCTGCACACTGGTGCGCGACGGCAAGGCGACCACGGCGGTCTTCACCGACCCTCTCTCACCGCAGATCGACAGCGCACAGTACGAGGCCGGTCGCGGCCCCTGTCTCGATGCGTACCGTCACGGAGTCGTGTTTCGCATCGACGACACCCACGCAGAGAATCCCTGGCCCGAGTTCGCCGAGGCCGCATCGGAACATGGCATCCGGAGCACCATCTCGTTTCCACTCGCCGGGGAACAGGCACCGATCGGCGCACTGAACCTCTACTCGCGGACACCCACGAATTTCGACGACAACGACGCGATCAGTGTCGCCGTCGTCGCTCACTCGTCCGCACTCCTGGCCTCGGCGCAGGCGTACTGGTCTGCACACCAACTCAGCGAGGACCTGCACACCGCGATGCTGTCACGTTCCACGATTGAACAAGCGAAGGGCATCATCATGGGCGCCCGCCGCTGCGATGCCGACACCGCCTTCGCAGAACTGCAGCAGGCATCCCAGCACCAGAACCGCAAGCTGCGGGACATCGCCGCCGAGATCGTCAGCCGCCAAGCTCCGTGAGCTTCAACACCGCAGTGACGTACCGAGCATCCTGGATCAGGTGAGGAGACGAGCGTGAGGGAGGACGTCGTGGGCGCCCTGCACCAACTTGCAGAGGTCATCCAGAACCAGGAGTCACTGGGCGGTGCGCTCGCGAGCATCGCCGAATCCGCGACCTCCTCCGTGCCAGGGTGCGACGCCGCGTCCATTGCGATCTCTCTGGAAGGTCGTCCGATCACCGCAGCGATGACTGCCCGCATCGCGCTCGAGTTGGACCTGACGCAATACGACACCCACGACGGCCCGTGCCTGAGCTCGTTTCGTTCGATGAGCACGCTCCGCCTCAACATCACCGAGCAGGGTGACGCGTTCCCGCACTTCAGCCGAGCTGCGCAACTCAGAGGAGTGCAAGGTGTGCTGTCCGTACCCGCGATGTGGGGGAACGACATCGTCGGCACGATGAATCTGTACGGCCGTACACGGCCGTTCGACGAGACGGCAGAGACCATCGCTGTCGTCCTCGCCGCACAGGTAGCGATTGCGGTCAGCCGGTCGCCCGAGTTCGTCGCTGCGCGCAACGTGGTCGAGCACGCCCAGCGAGACCTCGAGGACGACGCTCAGATCGGCATCGCCACCGGGTTGCTCATGGTCAACGAAGCCTGCACCGCCGAGCAGGCTGAGCGACTCATCCAGTCCGCCGCTACGCAAGACGAGAAGACCATCGTCGAGATCGCCAACCGCATCGTCGACCAGCATCACCGCTCTCGCTGACAATCCGCCAAACCCAGGCTTGCTCCTCGCAAGACCACGCGACGGTTGGCGACGTCCGCGGTCGACAGCCGAGAAATCCGGCGTCGCACTCGGCGGCCGGCACTGCGATCGACAACCGCGGCAAGACGAGGATCGGCTACTCAGCCGCGGCCCAGTCGGTTGACTGCGGCGGCATCGCGAGCGGAACGGGACCCATGAGATACGAGCGACGTCGGTGCCGAGTCGACGTTGTCGGGTTTTATGTCACCTGCCGCTCGGGACGAGGGGACTCGTCGACGACGATGCGGTGCTCGTCGCGCTCCACGATCGCGGACCAGGAGACGAGGCGTGGAGGTCGATGGAGGAGCCGGTGCAGCAGCCATGGTCCCCGGACCGTCCCTTGCGCATATCCGAGTTGCGATCCCAACGAACGTGAGCCGACGGCGAGCGCGTGCAGGCGGAGCCCGGCCTGCCCGTGGGCGCCCGCCGGGCCGTCCTGCACGAGCACCACGTCGTGTACCCGGCCGAGCTCGTCGCCGTTCGTGGTGACGACCTGCACGCCGAGGAGGTCACTCAGCAGCATGGCCGGCTCCCGGGATCTTGTCGATCATCACATCGCGCACCCATCGTTCGGCACGGTTGCTGTCGAGGTCCTCGGCGTCGGCGTCGAGCTCGATCGCAGACCCGATCTCGCGCACGACCGCGATGTCCACGCGCGAGGGATGGCGGTCGCGGTCCTCGGTGAGCCGACGTTCGGCTGCGGCCAGCGCCTTGCCGGTGTCGCCGCCGATGTGGTGTGCCAGCGCGCCCAGCCCCGCGAGCAGCGCGGTGACGTGCGGGAGCCCGGCGGGGTCGTCGGGCAGCTCGAACTCGACGTCGTCGACCTTGCCGACCAGCTGACCCTCGCGATCGACGAGCTGACGGTCGAGCAGCTCCAATGCTGCCCACACCCGACGACCTGCGCCGATCGGCTCGGTGCTCACGCGCCCGCCTTGGTGGCGATCATGAGGGGGATGGTCGCGAGCGCGACCACCGTGAGCACGACCATGTAGAAGGTCGCGATCCCGTTCTTGATCGGTCCGTTCACATCGTCACCCATGTAGGTGCGGTCGTTGGCGACGACCAAGATCGGGAAGTACGTGAGTGGGAGCGCCGCGGCAGAGAGCACGATGGAATACTCCGTGACCTTGATCGGATCGACGGCAGTGACGCCGATCACCACTGCGACGAACAGCGAGACGAGCACGACGAGATGGAACCGGGCCGCTTCTCTGGGCTTCACTAGCTTGCCCCACTGCCAGCCGAAGTACTGCGACACGGTGTAGCCGCACGAGAGCGCGGTCTCGAGCGCGGCACCGAACGTGCACGCGACGAAGCCGACGATGATGAACGCCAGCCCCACCTTGCCCAGGGCGAGCGACGTGGGCAGCGCGACCTGCGAGAGGTTGTCGACTCCGACACCTAGCGGGTGGAACACGAGTGCCGCGCCCGCCATGAGCGCCAGGGACAGGAGACCGCCGAGCGGGAAACCCGAGGTAGACGTTGGCGCGGTTGAGCACGAGATCGGATCTCGTCCACTTCTCCTCGACCGCACCGGACGAGAAGAAGAACACCTCGTAGGGCGTCATCGCCGCACCGAAGAGGGCGATGGCGTAATAGAAGTACGTGGGGTGGCCCTCACCGCTCGGCACCGAGGGGTGCGTGGCGTGGTGGAACAGCTGCGACCAGCTCGGGTGCAGCTGCACGACCGCGACCACCACCACGATCATGGCCAGGCCCATGAGGCCGAACACGGTCTCCAGCGTGGTGAACCGCACGCGCCAGATCACCATCCACACCGCGAACCCGACGAGCGGGATCCAGAGCAGGTAGTTCACGTCGATCACGAGCTGGACCGCGAGCGCCACGCCGGCGACCTCAGCGACCAGCGTGAGCATCGTGATGAAGAACGACGCGCCGAGGTTCACCAGTCCGGCGCGCGCGCCGAGGCGCTCGCGCACGAGGTCGAAGGTGGGCCGCTGGGTGACGCTGGCGACACGGCCGGCCATCTCTGCGTAGACGATGATGCCGACGACTCCGAGCAGCACCGCCCAGGCGAGGGACATGCCGAAGCGCGCGCCGGTCTCGGTGTTGGCGACCAGGTCGCCGATGTCGACGAAGCCGCCCATGGCGGTGAGGATCCCGAGCGTCACCCCGAAGATCTTCTTCATGCGTGGGGTCCCGGGTCGTTGATGAAGGTCCGGAGTTGGGCAGCCAACCGACGGAGCGGCGCCGCCTGTCGCTCCAGGCGCGCGAGCTCGCTTCGCCGGGCGCTGATGCGCAGCCGCGAGAGTCCGTCGTTGGCAAGATCGAGGAGACGCCCGAGTCGCGTCCGGGTCGCGTCCGACCAGCGATCGGGTGGCTGCACCCGATCGAACGAGCCCTGGGCCCTCGCCGCTGCGGTCTCCGACTCGGACAGCACAACCGACACGTACGGACCGAACGCGTCGCCGCGGGTGCCGACCCGAGCCGCGAGGCGGGCGGTCTGCACCGCGGACAGCACGCTCTCGGCCGTGTCCTTCGCCTTGTGCGCGAAGTCGTCCTTGGTGCGGGCCGGTGTCATCGGCTTCAGTCCGACGATCAGGGCGACTGCGACGATGGCCACCAAGACCGCGATCGTGATCCGTCGCACGGCACCCTCGATACCCGCGCCGTGTACACCCGAACCACACCGTTTCGAGGGCCACGAGCCCGGGTAGGCGCCCGCTCATGCCGAAGCAGCGCGCCAACGTCAAGAACGAGAAGCAGTACGAGGCCCTCAAGCACAAGGGCATGTCGAAAGCGCGGGCGGCGAAGATCGCCAACTCGCCCGACGCGTCGAAGCACGGCGGCAAGAAGTCGGGCAAGGGCGGCGACGCGAAGCAGGGCGGCACGACGGCGCAACACAAGGCCGCCGGACGCAAGGGCGGCAAGGCCGCGGCCAAGAAGGGGAAGAAGTGACCGCCTTCGGCTACACGCTCTCGAGCGAGGAGCACGCTCCGAGCGACCTGGTGCGCAACGCAGTGCGCGCCGAGGCGCTCGGCTTCGACTTCGCCTCGATCTCGGACCACTACCACCCGTGGGTCAGTGCGCAAGGGCACAGCCCGTTCGTGTGGAGCGTCCTCGGCGCGATCGCCGCGAGCACCGAGCACATGGATGTCGGTGTCGGCGTGACCTGCCCAATCGTCCGCGTGCACCCGGCTGTGATCGCCCACGCGGCGGCGACGACCTCGTTGCTCTTCGAGGATCGGTTCTTCCTCGGACTCGGCAGCGGTGAGGCCCTGAACGAGCACATCATCGGCGTCCGCTGGCCGAAGCCGGCAGTCCGCCTGGAAATGCTCGAGGAAGCGGTCGCGATCATCCGTGAGCTCTTCGCCGGGGAAACCGTCGACTATCGCGGCACGTACTTCGAGGTGGAGAACGCGAGACTGTTCGACCCACCAGCGTCGAAGGTCCCGCTCATCCTCTCCGGGTTCGGACCGGAGTCGGCGGAGTTGGCAGGGCGGATGGGCGACGGCTACTGGGGGACGTCGCCCGATCAGGAGCTGCTCAGCACCTACGAGAAGGCCGGCGGCACCGGTCCTCGCTACGCGCAGCTCAACCTGTGTTGGGCGTCGTCCGCAGCCGCGGCCCGTCGCACCGTGCACGAGGTGTGGCCGAACGCGGCGATCCCGGGACAGCTCTCACAGGACCTGCCCACCTGGACGCACTTCGAGCAGGCCACTGAGATCGTCACCGAGGACGACGCAGTGAAGAACGTGCCCTGCGGACCCGACATTGCCGACGAGATCGCGAAGAGCGTCCGCGAGTACGTCGACGCGGGTTACGACCACCTCTACTTCCACCAGGTCGGCGGCGACCAGGACGGGTTCCTCGACTACTGGGAGTCTGACCTACGGCAAGCCGTCAACGACGCATAGGCCCCACGCGTCACCGAACGCATGCGTCGGAGCGGTAGCGTGCACGCGCGTGGTTCAGCCGTGGAACTCGGCGGCGAGCGCGTCGCTCAGCGACGGTGCCGCCATCGTGACCCTCGTCGAGGGTCCCGCGTTTGCGATTTCTCGCGCATCAGGCGACATCGAGGCGGGGTTCCCCCACGGAATCTTCTATCGCGACACCCGCTTCCTCTCGGAGCTCTGTCTGCGCGTCAATGGGAACTGGCCACAGCCGCTGGCTGCGACGACGATCGATCCGTTCAGTGCCGAATTCGTGGCGCGAGACGTCCCACGCCCAGGTCTGGCCGATTCAGTGCTGCTGATCGTCCGCCAGCGGTACGTGGGACGTGGTATGCGAGAGGACATCACGGTGAGGAACTACGGGCTGGAGCCTGCGTTCTGTGCGTTGGATCTCGCCGTCGATGCCGATTTTGCCGATCTCTTCGACGTCAAAGAAGGCCGGAGCGAGAAGCTCGGAGATCGGGCCGTGCACGTCGGCCAGCAGCGCCTCACGTGGACATACCAGCATGGTGCGTTCTCTCGCGCCGCGCACTTGGACTTCTCGGTGCCGCCCCATCTGTCGCAGGCACACGCGCAGTACGAGATCATCGTGCCGGCGGGAGGCGACTGGCACACTTGCGTACAGCTCACCCCGGTCATCGATGACGAGGACGTCACTCCCCGCCATCTGTGTGGACATCCGGTCGAGCATTCCACGCCCTCCAACCGCCTCAAGCAATGGCGGCGCGACCTCCCGCGCATCGAGACCGAGCACGACGCGTTCGCGGAGCTGCTCGATGCGTCCACCCAGGATCTCGCCGCGCTGCGCCTGTTCGATCCGGAGTTTCCCGACCGGACCGTCGTCGCCGCCGGCGCTCCCTGGTTCATGACGCTCTTCGGGCGCGACAGCCTCTTGACGTCGTGGATGGCGATGCTCGTGGATCCCGACCTCGCGCTCGGCACGCTCCAGACCCTCGCGCGCTACCAGGGCCACGCCGTGAACCCGGTGACGGAAGAAGAACCCGGGCGCATCTTGCACGAGATGCGTTTCGGCGAGTCAGCCGAGCTCTCACTCGGCGGCAGCCGGATCTATTACGGCAGCGTCGACGCCACACCCTTGTTCGTGATGTTGCTCGGCGAACTGCGGCGTTGGGGACACCGCCGCGAAGAAGTCGACGCACTGCTCCCGGCGGCGGACCGCGCGCTGGCATGGATCGACGACTTCGGCGATCGCGACGGCGACGGCTACGTCGAGTACCAACGCATGAGCGATCGAGGACTTCAAAACCAGGGCTGGAAGGACTCACACGATTCGACACGGTTTGCGGACGGCCGACTCGCTCGCGCGCCCATCGCGCTGTGCGAGGTCCAGGGCTACGTGTATGCGGCACTGCTCGCCCGTGCCCACTTCGCCGACGAGGCGCGGGACGCCCCGCTCGGGGTGAAGCTGCGCGCGCGGGCCGCCGAGCTCAAAGCCCGCTTCAACCGCGACTTCTGGCTCGAGGACCAGGGCTGGCTGGCAATGGGTCTCGACCGCGACAAGGTGCCGCTCGACGCGCTGACATCGAACATGGGGCACTGCCTTTGGGCCGGCATCCTCGATGCCGAGAAGGCGCGGCGCGTTGGTGAGCGGCTCCTGTCTCCTGAGATGTTCTCGGGATGGGGAATCCGCACGCTTGCCACCTCGATGACCGGGTTCAATCCGATCAGCTATCACAACGGAAGCGTGTGGCCGCACGACAACGCGATCTGTGTCGCCGGCCTCATGCGCTACGGCATGACCACCGCGGCGCACCGCGTGATGGAAGGCATCGTCGCCGCAGGCGAACACTTCGGGAACCGGTTGCCCGAGCTCTTCTCGGGTCTCTCGCGTCACGAGTTCTCGTTCCCCGTGCGCTACCCCACGTCGTGCTCACCGCAGGCGTGGGCGGCGGCGTCACCTCTGTTGTTCCTTCGCGCGATGCTGCATTTCGATCCCGATCTGCGCGATGGCCTGCTCCACCTCGCTCCAGAAATCCCCGAGTGGATTGGGCGACTCGCTGTCCACGGCGTGCCACTGATGGGCGGACGCCTCTCGTTCGAGGTGGCCAACGGGCAGTGCACCGTGCTCGAAGCACCTGGTGGACTCACGATCGTGCCCCAAGCCATGGAGCCGACGGTTTGATGCGCTGAGGCGATTCCACGGGCCTGGCCCGGCGGGCACACCGGCGGTGATCGTTCGTCGATCTCACGAAGTCGCAACGTGTTCGAATCCCATGGCAGGTCGCAGGGACGTCGTGACATCTCGAGGTTCGAGAAGCCGTGAGAAGAGGCTCTCGTATTCGGCGGCCATCCTCTCGGAGGAGAAGCGCGTGATGACTTGTCGACGGCACGCGCTGCGATCGAGTTCGCCGACACGATCGATCGCTTGGACCATGGCCCGTTCTGTCTCGCACAGGAAGCCGCAGCGCCCGTGCTCGATGAGCTCGGTCGCAGCTCCGACCGGTCGAGCGACGACGGGCGTACCACACGCCATCGCCTCGACCATCACGAGGCCGAAGGGTTCGGGCCACTGAATCGGGAAGATCATGGCGTGTGTGTGTCCGAGGAGATCGACCTTCGTGTCGTGATCAATGTCCTCGAGGACTTCGATGTCTGAGCCGAGCAGCGGTGCGACCGCATGGTTCCAGTACTCGTGTTCGTCGGGCTCGTGGCGCTTGATGACGAGCTTCAGGGCGCGTCCGCTGGCGCGCGCGACCCGGATCGCCCCATCTGGGTTCTTGCCCGGATTTGCCCGCCCGATGTAGACGAGGTCGTCACTCCTGGGACCTTCGTTCATCGGATACATGTCGATGTCGATGCCGTTGTGAATCGTGTCTGCGTACCGTACGTTCGAGTTGGCATCTCGTTGTGCGGCGCTGATCGCCACGAGGTGGATGTGCTCGTCCACCAACCGGTAGAACTCGCTCGCTTCGCGCGTCCAGGGGCCGTGGAGGGTGTGCACCACGGGGGGAAGTGAAGGATCTCGGCTCGCGAGTGCCGGCCCAAATGCACCGCTGTGATCGTGGATGATGTCTGCGCCACCGATCTCTGCGTACGCACCCAGCACGTGACGTGCCTCGATGAAGGCGTTGCCGATCATCCCCTTCGGCGGCGTCGACCGCAACGGTGAACGCAGCACACCCGCGGGGCGAGAGTCGCCGTTCGCGATGACCGTCACGAGGTGTCCACACCGCTCGTACTCCTGGGCGAGCAGCCCCACCACGAGCTCGATGCCGCCGTACCCCGATGGCGGGACCGGGTACCACGGCGGCGCAATCAGGACGATGTTCATAGGTCAACCACCTGCCCGCTGCGGTCGGGCCGCAACCCTGCGCGGGCTGTGCCTTCAGCGGAGCGACCATGGAAGACGTCTGCGAGGCCCGTGACACGCATCGCCGCGAGCACAGCGCCGCGCTCGCCGGTCGTACGTAGGGTGTGACCCACCTTCCGCGATCGCTTGCAGGTTCGGATCAGGGCTGTCAGGCCCGATGCGTCGAGGAGCGTCACCGCGCTCAGTTCCACGACGACGTCACACTCCGGGTACCAACCGAGTATGCCTTCGAGCAGGGGTGCAGTCGCCAGATCGATCTCACCGGCGACGGCCACGATGACGCGCCGGTCGTCAATCTCCCTGATGTCAATGTTGACGCAGGTCATCGAGTCGACCCGCCTGGATGAGCATCGAGCGCGACGCGACGGCATGCGGACGCCTGGGTCGACGTGTGGTGACGGACGCAACTCGCTGCGCACATCCGCATCAGGTGAAGACGCTGACGCGGCCTGGCCCAACCAGGAGACCGACGACGACAAGAACGATGCCGAGCAGCACCTGCCTCCGGAGCGCGGTGACGATGCCGGAGATGACCAGGATCGCAGCGATGACCCACAGCAATTGCGGCCACGGGGACCTCCTCACTCACTGCTCTCACTCACTGCTCGCCGAGATGGCGAACACCCTTCACACAACCACCTCCTCGGGCGGTTGTGTACACCCCGACGGATGATTACGGTCCCGACATGAAGTCCGAGACGACGCAGGTACTGGTCGCACTGGTCGACGACTACGACGTGGTGGTCGTCGGGGTGGCCCACCTGTTCGATGCCTACCAGGACCGGATCGTGGTTGCCGAGCTCGACACCAACGAGCCCCTGACCGACGCCGTCGACGTCGCGCTGTACGACTCCTTCGCGCAGCCCGAAGCCGACCATGACGACATTGCGGTTCTCGTCGACAACCCGCTCGCCCGCCACGTCGTGGTGTACACCTGGAACTTCCACCCGGCACTGATCGAGAGCGCGATGGCGAAGGGAGCCAGCGGCTACCTCTCCAAGACCCTTCCGGCACACGAACTCGTCTCGGCCATCGAAGCAATCGCAGGCGGAGAGGTCATCATCAGCGACCCGCCGGCACGGTCGCGATCAGCCGCTGGTCTCGACTGGCCCGGGCGCACCGAAGGACTCACCGATCGCGAGGCCGAGGTCCTCGCGCTCATCACGCAAGGCAGATCCAACAACGAGATCGCCCAGGTGATGTACCTCAGCATCAACACCGTCAAGACCTACATCCGCTCCGCATACCGCAAGATCGGCGTGAGCGGGCGATCGCACGCCATGCTGTGGGGCCTCGACCACGGGTTCCAGCCTGACTACCACCGCATCGACCATTGGCGCAGCGGGCCGTGACGGATCTCCCGGCTACGGATGGTCGGGAAGGGCGCCGGCGCGCACTCCGATGCCCTGGCGATCCGGATGGAGCGCGAAGTCGAGCTCGCCGGCGTCCGTGACCGCAGCGTTCGTTGCCTCAGACAGAAGTTCCCGGTGGTGCCGGACGGCAGCGAGGCGATCTCCGGACACGACCGTCTCGAGATCTTGCAAGACCGCGGTCAGGCGGCGGCTGACCTGCGGTGACCTGGCACCTGCGATACGGATCTCGTCGAAGGCAAGGTGCAGATACGCGCCCCAGTCCATCACCGGCACGATGAGCCGCACTCGGCCACGCTCGTCGCGGCAGCGTCCGTCCGGCAGGTCTCGCGTCGCGATCTGGCGGAGGCAGTCGTGGAGCCGGTCAATGGCCTGCACTGCAGTCGTGGGATCGAGAAACGGCGAATCGGCGAGCGAACGCTCTGCCATGTCGACGAGCATGCGCAGGCCATAGGCGACGTCTTGGTCCAACGTGCGCTCCATGCCCAACCGAACCAGCTTGACGACGTCGTGAGGCTCGATGCGGTCGGGGTGGCCGTCGACGCGGAACAGCGGCGCACCCGCCGGCACGAATGCGCCGAGGGGTGGAACCAACCGCAGTGTGCAGTCTGCTTCGACCGCCCGTGCGACGAGCCGATCGTGCTCGACGAACGTCACCACACCCGACTTCGGAGCAACGATGACGTGCACGTCGGAGCGCGGCGTTGCGTCACACTCAACGGGGTACTCGCGGTCGAGCAGCGCTCGTGTGTCGGAGCCGACCAACTCGATGAGTGCGGACACCCGGAGCGATCGACCGATGTGGTGGATGTAGAGCACGAGAACCACCACGCTGATCACGACGAGCACGTAGGCGACACCGATCGACAGTCCCGGCACGGTCGCGCTTCCGCGGATCTCACGCAGGGTCAGCATCGCGTGCACGAAGGTGGCGATGAAGAGTCCGACTGCGATCTGGCTGGGCTTGTCGCGGAGAAACGTCTGCACGATGCGCGGCGAGAACTGACCCATTGCGAGTTGCACGACCACCATCGTGATCGTCAGGACCAGTGCCGCCAGCGACACCATTGAGGCTGCGATGGTGGACAGGATCTGGAGGGCAGCATCCGGGCCGCCGGTCACCGAACTCGGGACCAAGTTGTAGTTGGTCGCTTCGTCGACAGCGATCGAGCTGAACGACAGCACCGCGCCGACCAACACGCACAGCACGGGGATGAACCAGAGGCTGGAATGCACCTTGCTCATGAGGCGCCGGGCTTGCACCCAGACGCCCTACCCCTGGCGACGCGACGTGAACCTCAGCAACATCTCAGGAGCGCACCCGTGGGCTGAATCGCGCACCACCAATGGTGCTCGAGTCGAGAAACGACACCTCGCTGAGGTCTGCCACGACTCGACCATGCAGTGGGGCGAGACAGGCGCGCAACTCGTCCCTGTCCGCCGGGTCGAGCTCGCCCGCGAGGCGCACCACCGTGCCGCCTGCTTCTTCAGCAACGGAGAATCGTTCTCAGGCCGCCACAAGACGTACCCGTTCCTGCACGACGA
Organism: uncultured Actinomycetes bacterium; assembly: GCA_963755855.1. Lineage (GTDB taxonomy): Bacteria > Actinomycetota > Acidimicrobiia > IMCC26256 > DASPTH01 > DASUAS01. The sequence goes on from CAVWLR010000009.1 coordinate 247,866, forward strand.
AGAGGAGTCGGAGCTCTTCAGGCTCTTCTGGCGAGCCACAGCAGGCCTTGCGTCACACGTCGTCAGTTCCGTGGATCTCATCGGTCGCCGTGAGCGCGTCGAGTTCGAACCACACCGTCTTTCCCGACACCCGCTCCTGCACGCCCCACCGCGTTGCCAACCCCTCGACCAGGAGCATGCCATTGCCTCTCGACGTCAACGGGTCCTGATGCCGGACAATGGGTCCAGTTGCGCTGGTGTCGTCCACTTCCACGCGGACGAGACCCACTCGCGAGTAGACGCGCAGCGTGATGTCGCAGCCGACGTGGTCAACCACATTCGCGACCAGCTCGGTAGTGAGTAGCTCGGTCACATCGCCGAAGCCATCGAGCTTTTGCGTCGCCAGCACCTCACGCAGAAACTCTCTGGCTGCTCTCGGAGCGGTGGAGCTCGCAGCAAGGCTCTTCTCTAGTGCATGCATCAGAACCTCCAAGCCGTCGATGCGCTCAGGCGCTACGACTGCCGAGGTCCAGAACAGCCCGCTCACGTCACCGTCCTCAGAGACGGCATCGCGCACTTTACCCATCAGGCAGCAGCAGCAACCGCCACGTACTCGTCGGCCGCCCGATTTCACCGTTCCGTGCAGCGTCGCGCGTTACGGCACATATCGACATTTGAATCGGCAAAGCTCCGAAACACGACGCTCATCGGACGAGAAGGGCTTCGTGCCCAGTTTCATGATCGCCGCCCAGCACAGCTCCGAAGGCGCGCATAGACCTCCTCAGACACGGTGGAGCGGCGCGCCGCACGTCCGTGACGAAGAATCTTCGAGCACCTAGGCGGCGCCGTCGAGACGTTCGACTACGCGTTCGGCACCAATGACTTCTTCGTGCCGGCAGAAGCTCGACGCCGCCGCGGCGAAGCACCCCGAGTACCAGCGACCCGGCCAATAGCCGGACACGCTTAGTTCGCGTGGACGCGTCGCCGCAGTCGACGAGCATCTCGGGTCCGCCAACGCACCGCCGTCGCTGCGCCGAGACATCGGTAGCCCGTTCTGTGTCACTCACCGCATCTCTCGCACGATTCGATCGCGAAAACCGCGTGCCCTGGTCCACTCGCAGGCCGCGTTGCGCGACGACCAGATCGGTGTTGCCCAGTGACGAGAGGGCGCGCTTGTCGCCGACGCCCGCGGTGCAGCGCCTCGACAACCGAGCGAACGCCGTCGTAGTCGGCCTGTCCGGCGCGCATCGATCGCTTCGAAGACGGGCGCATCCATGGATCAAGCACGGCGTGTGGGGCATCGTCAGCGAACGTCAACCGCGCCGGGCAGCGACGGTCGACCACCCGGGCTGGCGGCATGAGCCACGTCGGTCCGTCTTCAGGTCACGCTCTTGCAGATCTCCCGGTAGGGCGGCCAGCTGGCCGTCCTCCACCTCGGGTTAGCGCACCATACGCAGCAGATCGTGTCGAGCGAATTCCAGGCTCTCATCCTGGATCGTCAGCCCAGACGCTCAGCGGGAGCGGAGCCGACTGTGGTCAGGGAGCCGTGTAACTGGCGTGAACGTCGAACCGCGTGACTTGTGGCTGAGGAATGTCACCCACCGCCTCGAACGCCGGCATGAGTCGCGTGCGGAAGAACGTGTCCCAGTCGCTTTCCGAGTTCCACCACTCGATCACGCAGAACCCGCCGTCTGTCGAACCGGCCGCGTGGGCGATGAGCCCCTCCGGTTTGCCGTTGTCGCCGTCCCATCCAAGTTCCTGTTTGACAGCGTCGTACTTGTCGATCGAGGTTCCCGAGAACTGCATGATCTGGCCGATAGCCATGGGCTTCGCTCAACTTCCGGTGCGAGGCTGCGACAGCTGCCTTTCATCCTCACCCTACGAGCGTCCGCCAACGCAGGAAAGAGGGGGTCCGAAGGCCCGTGCCAACTCGGGCGGTGACGCCAGCCGTTGTGAGCAGATTGCTGGCGCGGACAACAAAAGGCGAAGCCCCGAGAAAGTTCCCTCCGGCCATCCCTCGCGGGACTGCCTTCGGTTGCCCTCTCGGGACTCCACGTGCAACGTATAACGAAGACCCGCGTCTCGTCAACCGAGTGGCCCGGTTGATCCACGGTCACCGCCCAGTTGGCGATCCGTCAAGGAAGCCTTCAGTGAGGCACGGGCAATGCTCGAGCGATTCGACCCGAGGACGCGCCGCGAGAGGACTGCCACGGCCATCATCAAGGGCGCAGCAACGACAACGAGGCGCCGGCCCCGCATCTCCTCCATCTCCTTAGGCGCGTAGCGGGTACGTCCTGACGTACGGGGGTTCGGCGGCGCGCCAGTGCGGCAGATCGCCGCGACCGATGCAGACAACTGTCTGGCTGTCGAAGTGCCCGGCGCGGGCGCACTCCCGAGGGGTGCGCCCGCAGCCGGGTTTCGCCCGGACCTGAGCGCCTACCGCGGTGGGCGGCTGCACGGATCCGGGGGAACGTCTCTGCTGTACCCGAACCGTCCGTTGGGCGAACAAACAAGTGCCGCACCGGCCTGGCGTCCGACCCGGTCACGCCCTCACCTGCCCGCGACAACCTCTGAGGCTGCTTCCTCCACCTCAGTGGCGCCGTCCGAGGCAGCGAAGAGAACGCGACGACCCCGGCTCCGGTCGGGGGGCCTTGTCGTACGTGGAGCGGTTGGTAGGTCCCACGCAACGCGAGTCGGTGCCGCAGCCGCCCAGGATGCCGGGGGATCCAGAGATGGCGAAGCACTCGGGCTGCTCCTCCTGCATCAGCTCAATCGTCGCCGAAGACGAAGCCGTCATCTGTGTCGAGCGCGCAGGAGCTCCCGCGCCGGGGGAAACCCCTGCGCAGCGACCGCCGTACCGGGACCTAGTCGTTGGCAGCGTGACGCCCGTAGTACTCCCCGACTTCCCGGTGGTACCCGCTTTCGTCGCTCGCGTGACGGTCAGCGTCGTAGTCCGGCGCGTCCTTGATCTGGCTTTTCGTCATACCGACGTGGACCTTCTTCTCGTCGGGGTCGATGCGCTGCACGACCCCAGCGGGAATCATGCGCTTCTTGCCGAAGATCCAGAACCCCGTATCCACAACGAGGCAGCTCGACGACGGGTTGTAGGTCGCCTCGTCGACTTTGCCAATGTGGCCATCGGTCGCGTCCACGTCATAGCCCGTCACGTCAGGAAGTTGCGACGCAGCAGCTTCCCCGCCGGCGGCCGGGGTGTAGACGTCCACGCGGTACTCGTAAATCTCCATGGCGACCTCCTGGTCGATGGTTGCGGTCATGACGCGATGGAGCAGTACCCAGCGCATGTTTACGCAACCCAGCAGTGCTCTTCTTTGAGAGAACGGGGTGACGCTTCGTGCCCAAGTCGAGCCCACACACGCACTCGAGCCCCGGTCGCGCTGACCAGGGCTCCAGTGTTGGCGCCGGGCCGCACCCGGCATCATGCAGCGGTCAAAGCGTCCTGCTACCGGTAGTCGGCACGGTGTTCGTAGCTGCGGCTTGACCGTCGGCAACTTCGTTCTCGGTCCACCGTCGGCGGGTCCAGCCGGACGGCATGAATCCGCTGACGAAGCCGATGAGTCCCGCAATGCCCGCGACGTACCAGCCCGTGTCGAGCACATCCCACATACTCGAACCTGGGAAGCGGTCCGTGATGTAGTGGACCTGCACGGCGAAAAGCACCACGACCGCGATCACGCCCAGTCCACCGAGGACCCGCGCGCCAGCGGCGCGAGGCATCACGGCACCGACCGCAAGCACCACGGCCAAGGGAATCAACACCACCAAGAGAGATGGGCTCGTCGACGTGGTCGTCGAATCGAACAAGAAGCCGACGGAAATGTTTCCGGGCTTCACGCCACCCGATCGCCACGCCAGAAACATCGAGACGACCACACCGATCGTGCTCAAGACGCCGAGCACCATGCCTGGGCCCACGGTGGGCCTCCAGGACGCGTGGTCAACCCGACGTTCACGATGCGTGACGGGGGCGTTGTCTACCGGCTCGCGCACAGTCATGTGGCTCTCCTCGGTCGTCGATCCTGCCCACGCAAATGCTTGCCCCCGGCTTGGGGTGTGGAAACTCACAAACTGCGCGGTGTGACCCTCGGCCATGGTGGCTTGAGCGACGAATGGAGACGGTAGGGATTGAACGACATCAAGAGCCGCTATCGAGAGGTAAGTCACGCCATGGGAATCCTGATCGTCGTCCTCGTCGTACTCGCCATCATCGCTCTGCTCGCGTTCATCTTCGGGCGGCGGTAAGCGGCTCCGGTGCTCCGCGAGGAACTCACGCGGCTTGGCACTTGGGAAGAGCCCCACCGTCGATTGCTCGCGCGATTGATCCTCGCCTTTCTCCTCAGCCTCATCGTCTTCACCGTGGGCACGGTCCTCGTCTGGGTGTTCGAGAACGGACATCAAGGTGGCGACATTCACGGTGTCGGAGATGCCGCGTTCTTTGCTGCGGGCCAGCTCCTGACCGTGTCGTCGGGCGCGAAGAACCCCCTCACGACCCCGGGCAAGGTCGTGGATATAGCCCTTGAACTCTGGGCGATCTTCGTGGTCACGGCCGTCGCGGGGAGCTTCGCGTCTTTCTTTGCTGCCGGCGACAAGAACTGGGATCCGATGTGCGACGGGCCCCGACCGAAGCCGGGGCCCGTCGTCCCATCACGTGCTGCGTATCACGCATCAACATACTGACGTTACGTCCGTAGCGATCAAGATCGCCGTGGGTGAGACCGCCTGCTTGACGAGGCACCGACCGGGTCTGGCGCCGTCTTGAGCGACTGCGTCGAATGTTGTCGAACGGGTCCAGGCGAAGCCGTCAAGCGCCGACTGGCGGCTCGAGGGGCGCAAGTCCAAGGAGCATCGATCCGAAGTCGCGGACGCGAACCAGGGCCGTTCCTTGCCATGCGTTGTAGAGACCGTCGTCAAGCAATGTGACGGGCACTTCTCCGCGCGGGAGCTCGGCGTCGCCAAGTATGTATCCGAACCACTCGGGGTTCTCGGCGTCGGGTATCCGCACTTTCACTTCGATAGCTCGCTGATCCATACCAAGCTGCGTTCGACCCTCGTATTCCACGGATCCCCCCTTTCCTTCCCGCTCAGCCCTTGCTCGATGACGAGTCCGCGGAACGCGGATAGGTGCGCTCCTCCTGAATGCGGCCGTCGCGACCGTGGATATGCACGCTGGTCGGACGGTCGTTGCCGCGAGCCTTTGCGGCTGCGTTATCGATGACCTTCTCTTTCGTGTCTCCCGTGGCAAACTTGTGACCGTTCCTGGTCTTCGCCACCCATCCGTGGCGGCCATGCACCACGTCGACCCTACGAGCCTTCTGCTTCACCATCTCTCTCCCCCTCTTTCTCGGTGCTCTTGCGGTCAGCTACTTGCCCTTGGCGCAATGCCACTAATCCGCGTGAACGCGACGAAGCCCCGACCGGGGCTTGGGGGCGCAGTCGGGGCTTCGAGGCTGTTGTTGGCGGGCGCCGGCTCCGCAGGAGTAGTCCAGCGCCGAGCGAGAGCTGCCCGGACGCGTCGTACAGCAAACCTCACGACCCGGGCCCGCTCGAGGCCCTCGCCTGCGGCGAAACGTCCGCCGCTTCGCGAGTCACCCTGGAGCACCTCATCGTGTGTGCTGCGTCGCAGGCCGCTGCCACAGCAGGGACGCACAACGAAGACCCGTTGACCGATCGACGGGACTTCGTCGGTCGTAGAGCGACCAGCGGAAGAGACCCACTGAAGTGAGGAATCCGGGAACCCACCACCCGAGCACCATGCCGTGCGGCAGCTTGGTCGCCTTCCGGGAGTGCGTCGAAGGTTTCTCTTGCCGCGAAGCGCGTGGAGGCAGACAATCCGTACACGACATTCACAAGCCGCGATTTGAAATGATCGCAGACGGAGGGGGCCAGCTCATGCTTAGCGTGGAGATCTATCGGTGGAGTGCCCGAGCACGAACGAAGGACGGGATACAGGAGGTTCTCAAGCGGTTCGGCGATGTCGGCGAGGGTCCCGGGGTCGTCGGGCACTACATCTTTGCTGACGGCTCCGGAGGGGTCGTCATAACCGACGGGCCTGACAGCGAGTACGGGTACAAGGTCGGCCTGGCGCTTGGTGAATTCATGGACGACATGGAGGAGCACACCGCCTTGCGACTCGAGGACGCGTTGCCAATCGTCATGCAGTACGCGGGGTAAAGCGAACCAAGTCGGAACGCGGTGAACAAGTCCTCGGCAGAAGCCGGGGACTTGTTGCGCCTGGCCGATCGTGGGGTCGCGCCGACCGCCAGCGCCTATCTCACTGTCCGGCACGCCAGTGCGGCAGTTCTGGCGCGCAAGAGCACGCGCTGGTGTCGGCTCGACTCGGCGGGCTTCCTACACGCCCACGGGCGGAGTCAGTCGCTCGTGGCCCATGAGCCGCACTCGGCCGTCACCACTCGACGAAAGGCACGGCTGTACCCGACCCGCCCGCAGAGAGGCTCTCATCGAGCACCTCGCGGTGGCTCACGGCTGGGTCGGCACCGCCACTGGTGACGGCGAGCCAGTTCGGTTCCTCGACGTCCCATTCTGCAACGAACCTCGAGCCCTTCGTTGCCGAGGCGCGCTCGACCCTCGTAGCCGACAGGCGCGACGGCTTCCGTCACAGGATGTCTTTGAGCTTCTTGTCGCCGAGTCCGCCGGGCAGCTTGTCGAGGAGCGAGTCGTCGATGCCGATCTTGTCGAGCAGTCCCTGGTGGGCATCCTTGGTGACCTTCTTCGGCAAGTCCTTTTCGGCTTTGTCGGCCTTGTCGTGATGGCCCGCATCTCGGAGTTGCTTCACGAGGTCGTCGGGTCGATGTCCATCAGTTCGCCTCCGCCTTTGCGTCGTGCCTTCGTACGAAGAGCTGCTGCCCGCTCACCATCCGTCGATGCTGGGGAGCAGGGTCGTGGCACCCCGGCCTCCGGATCAGTGCCGGGGTGCCACGCGCCGTCGCGACGCCGATGACCGGGCGATACCCGGTGCGTGGAACGTCGCGGTGCCCCTAGCTCGGAGTCGAGTTGCTCTGCTGCGCGGTGTCCTTCACTTGAGCGGCGGCGCTCTTCGCCTCGTCGGTCACCTCGTGTGCGTGATCCGTCGCCGAGCCCTTGAGCTCCTGAGCTGCGTCCTGTGCCGAGGACTTCGCCGTCTCGAGCGCGTGCTGCCCGGCGTCCTTCACCGCGTCGGTCGCCGCGGCGAGTTGCGGCTGCACCGCGGCAACTGCGCGCTGTTCTGGTTCGGTCTCGGGAAGGAGGACGGCCACGAGTGCACCCACTCCGAACGCAACGGCTCCCGCGATGAGCGGCGACCCTGCCGTGGCACGTTGCACCTGTTGCGGCGCGTTGGTGACAGCATCGGTTGCGTGGCTCACGCCGTCGCTGACCTTGGAAGCAGTCGACGAGGCTTGGTCGCCGGCGGCGTGGGCTGATCCCATGACGCGCTCCTTTGCGCCGCCGACCCAGCTGCGAACAGCGGTGCGGCGACGTTCGATGATGCGGGACGGCACGACCTTGTCCTCGATGGCGTCGATGGTGCCGCTCATCGACTCGCGGCGCTGCTCGATGTCGGCCCTCAAGGCTTCTGATTCTTGGCCCACTGGACATCCTCCTTCAGGGTGTCGATCGTTTGCTCGGGCTTCGGGTTCACCTTGCGGAGCTGTTCGCGACCGCGCAGGTACAGGAACGCGGCAGCCGCGCCCCAGACGACGGCGACGATGAGGAACGCCCAGCCGACCGCCATCAGCTCGGCGAGGCCCCACGCTGCCGCGAATGACAGGAGCACGATGGTCATGTAGCCGGCGAGCGCGGCACCGCCGAACATGCCGCCCGCGCGTCCAGCCTTCGTGATCTCTTCCTTGAGCTCCACCTTCGCCAACTGCAACTCGTCACGGAGCAGCGCGCTCATGTCGGTGCTCAGATCCGAGAACAGTTCACCCAATGACGCGTCGGCTTGCGGTGGCTGCACCTGGCTCACGGCGTCGTCTCCGGCAGCGCCGGCGCACCAGTTGCCAGCCCGACCTCCGGTGACGCGGGCCGCGCGTTCGCGTACGACACGGGGGACTGTGACGGCGTGGCGGACTGCGTCGTCGAGGCCGTGTTCCCTTGCGCGTTGCGCAGAACTCGTGTCACGACGAACCCGGCGATGCCCGCGGCGGCGAGGAAGAGGCCCGGTTGCCGACGGGCGAATCGGCGGATGTCGTCGCCCACGCCCTGGACGCCGCCCGCTTCGAGGCGACTCGCAACCTGCCGCGACTTGTCCGCCAGTTGGCGAGTCACATCGGTGACCGCGCCGGGCTGGCCGGAATCGGCCATGTCGTGGAGTTGCGATCCGACGCTGTGCAGTGCCGAAGCAGCACGCTTCGCCTGCGCATCACCCTGCGTCTCGAGCTCCCGGCGCACGTCGTGCGCGACGTTGGTCGCCTTGTCCTTGGCGTCGTCGGTCAGCGCACCGACGTGTTCGAGCGCAGTGTCCTTGAGATCGCTGGCTTGGTTGAGTGCTTCGTCTTTGGTGGCTTGTGCCTGTTCGGGCATACCGGTAGAACTGGTCTCGACCATGGATGCTCCCCCTGTTGTCGAGCTGCGCGTGCACAAGAGAGGGTTCGCTTGTGCGTCGGTTCCGATGTCTCGGTGGCGTCTGACTTCCCTCTCGTTCCGCCCCCAAACACGCGCACAAGATTTTCTGCCACCGGCGCAGCGCATAGTGCGCGGGCGCGCCCGAATTCGGTACGTGTGGGCGGTGACGGCAAGATCTAGATGTCGTCGTGAACATCGAACCCGGCGATGTCGAACCGCTCGAACTGCACTCCACGCGAGCGAAAGGTCAGCGACGGCCTGCTCGGTGTCGTCGATCTCGAAGCCCATCTGCGTCGAAGCACCCCGACGCCGTCTGCATCAGGCTGTGCCGAGAGACGGCGTCGCCGACCACGAACGACGAGCACCAGAGCAACGGCGATGGCCACCATCACAATCGTGAGCGCGCCCCAGTAGTACGCAGAATCGGAGTCTGGCGCTCGCGACGCACGCCAGGCTCCAAGACTGAGGCACACGATGATGAACGCGGCCCGCGCCGACAGAGTGCGCCAGCGCCAGCGCCACCGCCTCACCGAAGCCTCAAGAGATCGAAGGGCTACCGAGTCTGGATCGGTCCTCACACAGGGCCATTGCGCGGTGCGGGCACGGCACGCATGATGCCCGATGCGGCGCACGCCGAGCGGCAGTTCTGTCGCGCCTCTGGCGCGGCTTTGAAGAAGAGAAGGCGGGCGCGCTAGCTCAGCTAGCTGGCGGGAAGCGGTGAGACCGGGTCGCGATTACGGGTAGTCGGTGGGCCTGCGTGTGAGCGGAACATGATGATGCTCGTCACGATGATCCAGATCGCCCAGACGATGAACGCGGCGAAGCCAATCCCCGTGATCGCGTCATCAGTCGTAGCCACTGCGTAACTCGCAACGATGAACAAGATCGCGTTGAGGACCCCAACCCACGCAAGCCAGATTGGGAATACACGAGTTCGAAACGCGAGCACGGAGACTGCGAGTGTCAGCACTGCTAGGCCGATCAAGGCGGCGTCGGCGAACCCCTGGCCTAAGACGTAGAAGAATTTTGCTTCGTTCGCGCCGACGGTCTTGAGTGTCAACGCGACGGTGGAGTAGATCGCGGACTGCCCGATCTGTCCCGCGCCGCCGAGGACCAAACCCAGGACGGCGATCAGAGCGAGACGAGTGTGGCCGTCCTCTGCGCGGCGCATTCGTGCGTACAGGCTTCCCGCCCACCACAACAGTGGCAGCGCCGCGAGGCCGCCGATGAATGAACCGATCTTGATGTCGTCCTTGTGGTCCTGAAACGACTTCAAGATCTTCGACGCCGAGTCTGACGCCTTTGGTGTCGAACCCATGACCGCGATACCGACGATGGCCAGCACCACGAACAGGATTCCTCCGAGCGCGCCGTACCGCTCCCACTTTGTCGGCTGATCCATCGCCGCCCCCTCGCGTGTCTGGACGACGCCCCCCGCCGACCTGTCGACGAGCCTGATCTAATTCGAAATGCGGGTCAAGCAGTGGCCCGCATTTCGAATGGCGGTCGCCCCTGAGGTTCCGCAACCAGCAGAGATTGTCGGGCCCGAGCCAGTGCGGCAGATATGTCGCGTCAAGTTCGCGAAGTCGTGTTCAATCGTCGTGGCGCTCGGCGGACCGACCGGCTAGATACTCATCCTCGGTGACCTTTTCCATCCAGGTGACGTTGGTACCGTCCAACGCCTCCTGGATGGCGACATGGGTCATGGAGGATTCGGGCGTCGCTCCGTGCCAGTGCCGCCGATCCCGTGGGCACAAGAGGATGTCACCGGCGGCGAACTCCTGGACGGGACCGCCTTGGACCTGTGTCCACCCGAGACCTTCAGTCACGATGAGCGTTTGTCCGAGCGGATGTGAGTGCCATGCCGTGCGCGCTCCCGGCTCGAAGGTGACGACCGCCCCGGTGACTCGCGACGGCTCGTCGCGTGCGAACTGGCCGCGGATCGTCACTCGACCCGTGAAGAACTCCGCGGGTCCTTCGACCTCGTCTTGCTTCTCCTTCGCCATGATCTCGGTCATCGTCGTCTTCCGGTCATGCGTCGCTGTAGACGGGGAACATGCTGGCGTCGCCGTAGTCGATCGCCTCGATGTTCTTCAAGGCCTCCATGTCGTCCTCCGTGATCTCGAAGTCCACTGCTGCATTGGTCCGCATGTGGTCCGGGTTCGCGGTCTTGGGTAGCGGCAGGAGACCGAGTTGGAGGGTGTAGCGAATCGAGAGCTGGGCGAGCGACACGCCATAGCTCTTCGACATCTCCTGGACTTGCACGTTCTTGAACAGCTGGCCGTGCGCCATCGGTGAGTACGCCTCCACCAGCATCCCTTGCTGTTGTGAGTACGCAATGAGGTCTGACGGCGTGTTGCCGATGTGCACGAGGATCTGGTTCACCATCGGCGTCACCTCACAGGCAACGAGAATGTTGTCGAGGTCCGTAGCGCGGAAGTTGGAGACTCCGATCGCTCGGAGCTTCTTCGCGTCGTAGGCCGCTTCGAGGGCTCTCCACGCTTCGCGGTTGCCTTCGACGTACCGATCGTCAGCGCCGAACTCGTCCCACGGCTGCGGACTGTGGATGATCATCAGGTCGAGGTAGTCGAGCCCCGTCGTCGCCAACGACTCGTCGATCGCCGTCGCCGCCTCCCGTAAGGACTTCACCTCCGCAGCGAGCTTCGACGTGACGAACATCTCCTCCCTCGGGACACCGCATGTTCGGATTCCTTCTCCGACAGCGGCTTCGTTGCCGTACGCCTGTGCAGTGTCGATGTGGCGGTACCCGATCTCAGCCGCGTCTCTCACCACCGACGCGGCGTCGTCGTTGTCGATGAACCACATTCCGAGACCGAGTTTCGGGATGTTGACTCCGTTCGCGAGGGTGTACCTCTCCGCAAGAATCACGTCGTGGCCTCCTCTGGCCCTTGACGGCGCAAGGACGCTGCGAGCTCATGAAGTTTGTGTCGACTGCCGGATCGGGCTTGCCGCTCCGCCTTTCATACCCCGCTACTACTCACCGAACCTGAGCACGGCGGCAGCTCTCGAACGCGGCGAGTTCATCGCGGAAGCGCGCCAATTGCCCGAACGGGCGCAGCCATTGCGGCAGTTCTGGCGCGGCGGCTACGTGTAGGGAAAGTTGACCTCGTATGTCGGCCCTAGCTCTTGGCGAAGGCGCTCAGCCAGGACTCGCCCCCGATGTATCCAGGCTGCTTGTGGTTCGACCGTCTCGTCCCACTCGAAATTGTTGCGATCGAGACGAGCGTCATCGTGAACATCGGCCCAGGTTTTGAGGTCAGCCATCAGGGCCGACGACAGGTTCAAGTCCGCAGGAAGGCGGAGCCGTTGCGCTGACGGTGAGCCCGGCCAGAGGGGAAGGCTCCGTAGTCCGGCGCGAGCCGTATCCGTGGCACTCTCGTTGGCTCGACCATGCGACCCAGCTTGCCGCAGGGTCGCGACCGACAGTGCGGCAGATATGGCCGCGCGTGCGGGGCGGTGAGCGCGGCTCGCAGGTCAGGCGCTGTAGTCGACGAGGACCTCAGGAGGCGGTGCGGCTGACGGTGCGCCGAGGTTGACGCCGGTGAGGTCGAGAACCTGAGCGCGGAACCAAGTTACGAACTCGGAGTCATTGGTCGCGAGGTCACCGAACGCCTTCTCGACATCGCCCTCGAACCACACGAGCATGAAGCTCCCCATTGGAGTCTCCTGCAATGTCCACGTTTCGCGGGTGGTGCCGACGCGTACGTGGTGCGCTTCGAACTCGGCCTGTCGAGTCCCCCGGGTTTCGGCCGCAAAGGCTCGGGCGTCTTGCTCTCTGCCCGCCTGGATCGGAAACATCCCGTTGAACACACCCATGACCGTGCTCCCTCACTGGGCGGGCGCAGGGTGCGTCCGAGATCAGGGTTTGTAGTCCGACATCTCACGCCTTGTCCAAAGGGCGGCGTTCGTCCGACCTTCCGAGCAGCAACTCGGCCGCTCATGGTTCGTCAACGCCCGGCGCGCGATTCACGGAGGTGAGACCGGCCAGATTGCCTGCTCCGGCGCTCGTACGCGCGCGGAGCGGCAGTTTCTGGCGCCTGCCCGCTGCGGAAGGTCGTGGCATCTTTTGGCCCAGTTGCGGGATGCGTACAGTTTGAGGCGTGTCGGAACGTGGCGACTCGTCGGATCAGCAACTCGAAAGCCTCCAGGCGCTGACCGACACCGCCATCACAACTCTTGACCTTGACGACCTGCTCGACGAACTGTTGAGCCGAGTACAAGAAGTACTCGACGCAGACACCGCGGCGGTCCTGATGCTCACCGCGGGGGGCGGTGAACTCGCCGCGACGGCAGCTCGCGGGCTTGAAGAGGAGGTACGCGAGGGCGTTCGCATCCCGATCGGGACGGGTTTTGCGGGTCGAATCGCAGCGACCAGAGGGCCGATAAGCCTCGACCGCGTCGACGCTACGACCGTCGCGAATCCGATCCTTTGGGAAAAGGGTGTCCAGGTGATGCTCGGAGTGCCCCTGCTCACTGCTGACGACCTTCTCGGTGTCCTCCACGTCGGGCGGCTGGAGAACCGACCCTTCACGGATCACGACCTGGCCTTGCTGCAGGTCGTCGCGGAGCGCGTCGGTAGCGCGATCCAAGGCCAATCGCTCGCGCTCGAACGAGCTGCCGCCGCGCTGCTGGAGCGGAGCCTTCTACCGGATCGACTCCCGAGCTCTCCAGGCCTTGAACTCGCGGCCCGTTACGTGCCCGCCCAAGGCGAAGCCGTCGGCGGCGACTGGTACGACGCGTTCACGCTCCCATCGGGAGAGCTGTGGATCGTCGTCGGCGACGTTGCCGGACACGGCATCCAAGCCTCCATCGTGATGGGACGTATCCGCAGCGCGCTCCGCGCATACTCGCTTCTTGAGCTTCCGCCGGACGAGGTCTTAACCCTCGTCGACCGCAAGGTCGACCACTTCGAGATCGGCACCATTGCCACCGTCGCGTGTGCCGTCACCGCACCCCCCTACGACGCCCTGACGATTGCCCTGGCTGGGCATCCACCGCCGGTGATCGCAGCTCCGAACCGACCCGCCGAGATCGTTGCCATTCAACCCGGGCCGCCGCTCGGCACTGGGTGGGGCAAGCAACCCGCCTCGACCACCCTCGCGCTCACCCCGGGCGCCACACTCGCTCTCTACACCGATGGCCTGGTCGAACGTCGCGGCGAATCACTCGAAGTCGGCACTCGAACGCCTACGAGCCGCAATCACGCCTGGTCACCCCCGCGATGTGACCGCCGCTCTCATGCACCGACTCGTCGGCACAGGCACGGCATTGGACGACATCGCCTTGGTCGTGCTCCGCAAAACCGCCACCTAAATCCGCGCCAGATTGCCCTGAATGAGGATCTGATGCGGACGCGCGGGTGTTGCTCGTAGCGTCTCGAGGTCCGGTGGGTGGTCTCCAGAATGCCCTGCCACCGTTGGTTGGTTCCGAGCGAAGCGACCACCTGCCGGGTCCCGGCTGCGGTGTGGCTCGAAACAGGACCGAGCATTCGATCTCTTCAGGATTGCCCGCTGCGGCGTTCTCATCGGGTGATGATCGACGAGGTTCAGTGTGTTCGTGATCGGGATCGATCACACAGCGCGGCGGTGGTCGCGTTGCGCCACTCGAAGTTGCGGACGGTCGTGCTCGAGGACCACTCGGCGGTGTTGCGGCTCCTCGCGAAAACGTCACCATGACCTGGTCGCGCATCGCACTCGAGCGGTCTGTCGCCTGCACACCGTGTTGTGTGTGCTGGTCGCTGGCGGCCTGCCCCCGCCAGTTGTCAGCTGCTCGGGCGGCGACCGAGCTGCGACGCATCCGCCCGACCGATCAGGTCGGGATCGAACGTCGACGACTCGCAGTCGAGCTCCTCGCCGAAGATCGCGGCGCGGACCGTCGCCTTGCCCACGGTCGCGGGAGCGAGGCCTGACGCGGCGACCTACGCAATCGAGGTCCGGATGTCGGAGTTCTGGATCCGGGACAGCGGGACGTCGCCAAAACGCGGGAGCAGGTGCGAGTTGAGGTGCGTGCGCCCGTCCGGACCGTGGTAGCGGACGAGATATGCGTGGTTCCCGCCCTTGAGACGGCGCTTCACGATGTACGCCACGCCCGGGTACTCCCCTGCGAACCGCGCACTCGTTCGCACGAGCCGCGCACCTTTCGCGCACTCACGGGAGTCTCTGACGAGCGAACCGCCAGCCAAATGGGCTCTGAGCTGCGGATTCTCGGTGGGCGATACGGGACTCGAACCCATGACCTCTGCCGTGTGAAGGCAGCGCTCTAACCAACTGAGCCAATCGCCCGGGACCAGCGGAGGATAGCGAACGGTCACGCCGCTGGACGCACGACGGCCCGCTGCTTCAGTGAGAGTTGAAGCTTCTGGTCCGCTGCGTAGCAGCTCGCCATGTACTTCGAACCCGCCATCCCCGCCGTGTTGTAGAAGAGCACATCGGTGACTCCCTGCTCGAGCCACGGATCGAGCTTGGCGAGCACCTGGTCGGCAGTGCCGTAGAAGTTGAACACCTTGGCGGCATCCCGAGGGGTGCGCGACGTGATGTCGTAGAAGTCGGCCGCCGAGTACCACTCGGGGATGACGTCGCGCATGTAGTTGAAGTCACCGCCGACGGGATGGGCGAGCCCGAGCCGTCGGAATTCCTGCGCCGGCCCGTTGATCAGGCTGTTCCACTTCGAGAGGGGGTGGTCGAGCGCCTCGTCGAGGAGGTCTTCGTCCTCCATCATGAACGAGCAGAGGAAGGCGTAGATGCGCACTGAATCAGGGTCGCGTCCGGACTCCTCGGCTGTCTGTCGGATGGAGCGCACCTTGTCTGCGTACACGGCCGGGTCGTTGCCGCAGTAGTTGCCGGGGATCCCGTCGACCCACCCGTCGGCGTGGCGACCGACGAGCTCGAGCGTCTCCTCTCGACTGCCGGCGACGAGCACCTGCGGAGCAGTGTCGCCGTAGTAGGGCGTCGCCAGCGCGCCTCGGTCGAACTTCCAGACGCGGCCCCGGAACGAGAACGGTTCGGTGTCGCGGATCAGGCGCCGGACGATCTGCACGCCGTCCCACAACTTGTCCTTGGTGCCGATGCGGCTGATACCGGTCTGGCGCATGTGGTCGGCCTGGCCTTGAGCGAGGATCACCGACATCCGCCCGCGCGTTGCGTGATCGAGGGTGAGCACCATCTGGGCGATGTTGATCGGCGCGCGCCGGACGCAGTCGACCGGTCCCCACACGAACTCGACGCGATCGGTGACCGCGCCCGCGGCGGCGATGATCGGCTCGCACGTGAAGACGCCGTGGGGATCAGGAGCATCGACGAGGATGTCGGCGAGCTCCTCGTTCCAGACCGTCCCCGGGCAGTACCAGTCGGTGGCGTCGGCGAAGAGCACGCCGTCGAGGCCCGCATCCTCGGCGGCGACCGCGCTGGCGACGCTGGTCTGGAAGCGCTCGGCGCGCGGCGGCTCCTCGCCGATGCCGAACGCCGTCCCGCCGGCCATGAGCGCCGGCGGGAGCGGCCAGTGCAGGCCGTACGAGTGCAGTCGAATGGTGTCGCGGCGGGTGTCCATGGGTCGGTCCCTTCAGAGGTGCGTGACGGTCAGTGGCCGATGCCGCCGTCGACGTACAGCGTCTGGCCCGTGATCGCAGCCGCCCGGTCGGACAGCAGGAAGACGATCGATGCGGCGACATCCCCGTCGGTCGCGAACCGGCGGAGCGAGATGTGCTCGCGCACCGGCGCAAGCAACTCTTCGACAGTGGTGCCCGCGTCACGCGCGAGGTCGCGCATCGCCTCCTCGAGACGCGGACCCCACTTCCATCCCGGTGCGACGGTGTTCACGCGGATCCCGATCGGTCCGAGCTCGCGGGACAGGTAGTAGGCACCGACTGCGAGGGCGGCCTTGCTCATCCCGTACGCCAGCTGCACGACCCCGTCGACCGGCTCGGCAGCCGCGATCGATCCGACCATGACCACGGAACCACCGCCGGCGTCGCGCAGCATCGGGACTGCACACTTCGTCAACTGGAGCGTGCCCTTCACGTTGACGTCGGCGACCGCGGTCCAGTCGTCGAGGTCGCCGTCGAGGAGTCCGCCGACGGGGGCGTCGAGGGCGGCCACGTGGACGAGGCCGTCGAGACGACTGAACGCCGTGGCGGCTGCGGACACGAGGTCCTCGCACACGGTCGCCGAGCGGATGTCCGTTGCTCGCACGACACCGCGACGGTGGTCGTACCCGAGCGCGTCGAGGAGCTCCGCCGGGCGTTCGCCGTCGAGGTCGCCGAGCACGACTCTGCCGCCAGCGTCGAGCACCTGGCGCGCCACTTCGGACCCGAGCCCCGGGCCGACCCCGGAGACGACGATCACCTTGCCCTCGAGCGCATCGCCGTCGAGCGCACGCGACGAGATCGCCGGGGTGTCCATCGCCGGACAGCGTACGAGGATTCGAACGGCGTGCTCCGGTAGCCTCCCGGCGGCGGACGAGGGAGCATCGGTGGGCGACGAGCACGACGGGCAGGATTCAGCTGGACTGGGCATGCCGCTGGCCGACGCGATGGGGACCCAGCGCGCGGTGCGCCGGCTGCTGCCCGATCCGGTCGACGACGACACCGTCCTCCGGGTGCTCGAGCTCGCCACGAAGGCCCCCACCGGCAGCAACCTGCAGGGCTGGGAGTTCGTCGTCGTCCGCGACCCCGACGTGAAGCACCAGCTCGCCCGGCTCAACCGCCAGGCCTGGTCGATCTACCGCCGGATGGGCCAGCGCCGGGCCAGGGGCACGAGCCCGACCCGGATCCTCGCCGCCGTCCAGTGGCAGGCCGACCACTTCGAGGAGGCCCCGGTCATCGTCGTGGCCTGCCTCCACGGCCGCGTCCCCGATGTTCGGACCGCCGGTCCTGGCCGCGAGCTGGTACGGCTCGATCTTCCCGGCGGTCCAGAACCTGCTGCTGGCCGCCCGGGCCGTCGGCCTCGGCGCCACGCTCACCACCCTGCCGCTGTGGTCGACCACGCTCGCCCGCCGCACGCTCGGCCTGCCCGGCAAGGTCACCCCCGTCGCCGTGGTCCCACTGGGCTGGCCGAAGGGGCGGCTATGGCCCCACGACCCGCCGACCGGTCGGAGAGGTCGTCCATCTCGACCGGTACGGGAACCGGCCCTTCCGGTAAGATGTTGCTCCCAGAATCTGACAGCCGCCGGGGGCTCCGGATGCGGCAGGATACGTCCGCAGTTCGCTGTCTGCAAGGTAGGTGACGACGTGCCCAGAAAAGGACGAGCGCGCCGGTTCCGCGAAGCGCGGGAACTGAAGCAGGGCTTCGACGACGGCATGTTCAGCGAGGGCTCCGGCACCCTGGCCGACGTCGATCTCGACGCCGACGCAGAGGACGACGACGAGTTCGACGACGACGACGAGTGGGACGACGACGACCCGCTCAACGACGATCCGCTCGAGGAAGACGAACGCCGCGCCATCTGACGCGCGTGGCTGACCAGTTCTGACGTGCGGTCTGAGCGCCACAGGACGAACATCTCGAGGTTGACGTACGCCCGTGGGGGTCAACTCCGGGATGTTCGTTGGGCGCGGTCAGTTCATGACAGGCGTGGGTCGTCTCGGTCGGGGTCGATGTCGAAGCGGGCGATCGCTTCCTGCACGACCTCGGCCTTGACCGCCTCGGTCTGCGCCAGGCCGTGCAGCACCGCGACCACGATCGCGGCGCGTCGACCTCGAAGTGGCGGCGCAGCGCGACCCGGGTGTCGGAGAAGCCGTAGCCGTCGGTGCCGAGCGTGGAGAACGGCCGGGGACGAACCGCGCGATCTGGTCGGGCACCGCCTTCAGGAAGTCGGTGACCGCGACGACCGGACCGTCGCTGTCGGCGAGCAGCTCGGTGACGTACGGCGTGCGCGGCGGCTCGGTCGGGTGCAGCCGGTTCCACCGCTCGGTGCTGAGCGCCTCTTCGCGCAGCAGCTTGTAGCTGGTCGCGCTCCACACGTCGGCGGCGACGTCGTACTCGTCGGCGAGCACCTGCTGCGCGTCGAGCGCCGCGAGCATCATCGGTGCCGCTGGCCAGGATCTGCGCCGGCTTCGTGCCCTTGGTGCCCGCCGCCGACGACCGCTGGTAGCGGTAGAGGCCGCGGCACGATGCCCTCCTCGACGCCCTCGGGCATCGCCGGCATCGGGTAGTTCTCGTTGTAGAGGGTCAGGTAGTAGAAGCAGTCCTCGGGCTCGGGCCCGTACATGCGCTCGATGCCGTCGCGGACGATGAGCGCCATCTCGTAGGCGAACGCCGGGTCGTAGGCCGCGGCAGTTCGGGTACGCCGACGCGAGCAGCTGGCTCTGGCCGTCGCAGTGCTGGAGGCCCTCGCCGGTGAGCGTGGTGCGACCGGCGGTGGCGCCGAGCAGGAAGCCGCGACCGCGCTGGTCGCCGAACGCCCAGATGAGGTCGCCGACGCGCTGGAACCCGAACATCGAATAGAAGATGAAGAACGGGATCATCGGCTGACCCCACGTCGCGTACGACGTGCCGGCGGCGGTGAACGTCGCCATCGAGCCCGCCTCGGTGATCCCCTCCTCGAGGATCCGACCGTTGCTCGCCTCGCGGTACGACAGCAGCAGCTCGGCGTCGACCGGCTCGTAGCGCTGGCCGAACGGCGCGTAGATCTTGTACGTCGCGGAACAGCGCGTCGAGACCGAACGTGCGCGCTTCGTCGGGGATGATCGGCACGATCCGCGCGCCGATGTCGGGATCGCGCAGCAGGTTGCGCAGCAGGCGTGCGAACGCGGTCGTGGTGCTCGCCTGCACCTTGTCGCCGGTGCCGGCGAGGATGTCGGCGTACGGACCCGCGACCTCGGCCGAGCTCTCGTCGCGCACGGGCAGCGGTGAACGTCTTCTTCTTGCGCACCATGCGCTCCGGGACCGAGCCGCCGAGCGTGCGCCGTCTCGCCATCATGTACTCGAACTCGGGCGAGTCGGAGCCTGGGTGGAAGAACGGCGGGTCGCCGTCGGTCACCTGCGAGTCGGGGATCGGGATCTGCAGGCGGTCGCGGAACGCCATCAGCTCCTTGGGCGTGAGCTTCTTGATCTGGTGCGTGGCGTTGCGCGACTCGATGCCGGTGCCGAGCGTCCACCCCTTCACCGTCTTCGCCAGGATGACGGTGGGGCTGCCCTCGTGCTCGATGGCCATCTTGTAGGCGGCGTAGAGCTTGCGGTAGTCGTGCCCGCCGCGCGGCAGCATGCGGAGGTCGTCGTCGCTGAGGTGCTCGACCATGCGCTGCAGGCGCGGGTCGGGACCGAAGAAGTGCTCCCGGATGTAGCTGCCGGACTCCACCGCGTACTTCTGGAACTCGCCGTCGACGGTGCTGTTCATCTGGTTGACGAGCACGCCGTCGACGTCGCGCGCGAGGAGCTCGTCCCAACCCTGGCCCCAGATGACCTTGATCACGTTCCAGCCCGCGCCGCGGAACATGGCCTCGAGCTCCTGGATGATCTTGCCGTTGCCGCGCACCGGACCGTCGAGGCGCTGCAGGTTGCAGTTGACGACGAAGATCAGGTTGTCGAGCTGCTCGCGCGCAGCGATCGACAGGCCGGCCATGGCCTCGGGCTCGTCCATCTCGCCGTCGCCGAGGAACGCCCAGACGCGCGCCTGGCTGGTGTCGACCATCTCGCGGTGCCAGGAGGTAGCGGTTGAACCGCGCCTGCGCCACCGCGTTCAACGGGCCGAGGCCCATCGACACCGTGGGGAACTCCCAGAACGTCGGCATGCGACGCGGGTGCGGGTACGACGGCAGGCCGCCGCCGTCGACCTCACGCCGGAACCGGTCGAGGTGCTCCTCGGTCAGCCGTCCCTCGAGGAACGCCCGGGCGTAGACACCCGGTGCCGCGTGGCCCTGGAAGAACACCTGGTCGCCGGCACCGCCGTCGCTCTTGCCGCGGAAGAAGTGGTTGAAGCCGACGTCGTAGAGCGCCGCCGCCGACGCGAACGTGGAGAGGTGGCCACCGAGGCCGTCGAACCGGTGGTTCGAACGGTCGACCATCGCCATCGCGTTCCAGCGGATGTACGAACGGATGCGGCGCTCGATGACCTCGTCACCGGGGAACCACGGCTCCTGCTCGGGCGGGATGGTGTTGATGTAGTCGGACGTGACCATCGCGGGGACGCCGACGCCCTGCTCACGCGCGCGCTCCATGAGCCGAGCGAGGAGGTAGCGGGCACGCGCACGTCCACCGATGTCGATGACGGCGTCGAGGGAGTCGAGCCACTCCCCCGTCTCCTGCGGATCGATGTCGGGGAGCGAGTGGACGAATCCGTCGATGAACACGACTCCAGGCTATGACCGGCGGCGGTGACCGAGCAGTGACCGGTGCCGGAAACTTTTACCAAGACGAGTGCAGAATTTTGGCACTGCCGCCGATACATGCTGCTCATGGCCGACGACCGAGCAGCAATCGCCCACCTCCTCCGACGCACGACGTTCGGCCCGGCGCCGGGACAGGTCGAGGCGTTGAACGCCGGTGGCGTGGCCGCCGCGCTCGACCAGGTGCTGGCAGCAACACCGCCGCCGCTGCCGGCGGCGCCGAACCTCGACGGATGGGACCCGCCGGTCTGGTGGATGTTGCGCATGTCCGACCCGGCCGTCGGCCTGGCCGAGAAGATGACGTGGTTCTGGCACGCCCACCTCTGCACCAGCGTCGAGAAGGTCGGCAGCTGGCAGATGATGTGGAACCAGCACATGTTGCTGCGCAACAACGCGCTCGGGAACTTCCGCACGCTGTTGCAGCAGCTCACCATCGACGCCGCCATGCTCGTCTACCTCGACGGCGACCCGTCCGTCGTCACCGCTCCCAACGAGAACTACTCCCGTGAGGTCATGGAGCTGTTCGCGATGGGCACGGGCAGCTACACCGAGACCGACGTCCGCAACGGCGCCAAGGCGCTCGCCGGCTGGGACGTGAACTGGGACACCGGCGTGGCGACCTTCTCCCCGAAGTACGCGCTCACCGTGCCGGTGACGTTCCTCGGCAGGAGCGTGATGCGGTACAACGAGGTGATCGACGCGGTGTGCGACAGCGCCGCGTGCGCGCCGTTCGTCGCCGGAAAGCTGCACAAGTTCTTCCACGGCGTCGACCCGTCACCGACGCGGCGCACCGAGCTGGCGACGATCTTCCGCAACGCCAACCTCGAGATCCGCCCGCTGGTCGAGGCGATCCTCCGCGACCCGATGTTCCTCGACCCCTCGGTGCGCATGAACCGGGCCAAGCTCCCCGTCGAGTGGGTGGTGCATTCGTTCGCGGCTGCCGGCTACGAACCGAACGGCGGGTGGCAGGCGAGCGTCGCCAACAACCTCGGCCAGCTGCCCTTCTCTCCGCCGAGCGTGGCGGGTTGGCCCAGCGGCACGCGCTGGCTGGCGGCGGCGAACGCCTTGGTGCGCGCCGACATGTCGCGGTGGGGCCTGCTCGACGAGATCACGAACGCACCCGACATGGTCGCCGCGGTGCTCGCACGGTGCTCGGTGTACGAGGTGACCCCGGCGACGCGCGCCGCACTCAACCAGGTGGCGACGTCGACCCTGCCCAAGTGGCAGCGGTCGCGCCTCCTCCTGGGTCTGACCCTCTGCAGCCCGGAGCACTCACTCGCATGAAGCAGATCCCGCGTCGCAAGGTGTTGCAGTGGGGCCTCGGGGCCGGTGCCGTCGGCGCGCTCGCCGCATGCGCGCCGCCTCCGCCCGCGCCGACCCCCACGACCACCACCGGCAAGCCCCTGCCGTCGACCACGACGTCGAGCACGACCACGTCGACCACCACCACCACGAGCACGACGAGCACGACCAC
Source organism: uncultured Actinomycetes bacterium (assembly GCA_963755855.1). Classification (GTDB taxonomy): domain Bacteria; phylum Actinomycetota; class Acidimicrobiia; order IMCC26256; family DASPTH01; genus DASUAS01. Next base: position 270,239 of record CAVWLR010000009.1, read on the forward strand.
GACGACGTTGGCGCCCGCGCCGGTCTCGAACCGGGCACTGGTCGTGATCGACATGGCGGGTGGGCACGACGGCAACTCGCTCGGCATCCCTTTCGCCGACGGTGCGTACTACGCGCGCCGTCCGTCGGTGTCGATCCCGTCGAGCCAGGTGCTGCGGCTCAACAACCAGTTCGGCCTGCACCCCAACCTTGCCCGCTCGTACCGTCGTCCGCTCGCGCTGGTCGAGGGTCTCGGGCACCCGAACCCCGACTTCTCGCACTCGGAGATGCTGCGCCGCTGGTGGTTCGGTGACACCGACGGGCGGCAGTTCCCCCGCTACGGCTTCCTCGGCCGACTGTGCGATGTCATCGCCACGTCGAACGACGCCGCGACCGGCGTGTCGCTCGGCAACGGGCCCTCGGCGTCGCTCGCATCGGCGAACGCGATCACGTTGTCGATGGACCCCTACGGCGACGGCAAGTTCCCCGGCTACGACGACGCCGGGATGAACGCGGCGTGGGTCGCGGGACACCGGGCGATGAGCCAGGAGGACCGCGCCGAGGCGACCATGATGTTCGCCGGCCGCACGGGCATCCGCACCGCGCTGCGCTTCAGTGATCTCCTCACCGCCATCCCTGCATCGACCGTCGCGTATCCCGACACGACGCTCGGCGCACAGCTGTCGGCGGCGGTGCGACTCCTGCGCGCGGGAGCCGGCATCCGCATCCTCCACGTGCCGTTCGGCGGCGACTTCGACACGCACGAGGACCACCTCACGCGGCACAACGCGCTGATGACCGAGCTCGACGGCGCGCTCGACGCGTTCCTGCAGGAGCTCACCGCGCTGAACATGACGCAGAACGTGCTGCTCGCGACCACGAGCGAGTTCGGTCGGCGCGCCAGCCAGAACTCGAACGGGCTCGACCACGGGACCGCGACGGTGGGGCTCATGGCCGGCGCCATCCACGCCGGCGTGTTCGGGTCCCACCCGAACTGGAGCTCCCTCGACCCCACCAACGACAACCTGAAGTGCACGGTGACGATGGGCGAGTACTACGCCACCCTCGCGCAGTGGATGGGCGTCTCCCCCGGCGACGTTCTCGCCGGCAACCCCGCACCGCTCGCCGGCATCACCCTCTGACCACTGCGAGGTTGCGTCAGTTGACCGCGATATCACGCGGTCAGGTGACGCAACCTGGTTCGGCGGCGTCGGTGGTGGTGGTTCCTAGATGTCGAGGAGCTTGGCCACGGTGGCGGCGATGCCGGGACCGTCGAGGCCGAGGTTGGCGAGCAGCGCCGCCGGCTTGCCGTGCGGGATGTACGCCGACGGCGTGCCCAGCGCGATCGTGCGCGGTGCCGGCGTCGCCGTGTCCATCGACGCCAGCGATGCCGCAAGCAGCGCGCCCACGCCGCCGTCGGCGATGCCGTCCTCGACGGTGACGACCAGCGGATGACGACGCGCGTCGGTGAGCATCCGGGGGTCGGCGGGGATCGTGCGGATGTCCCACACCGTCGCGTGCACGTCGCGCGCGTCGAGCAGCTCCGCCGCTTCCTCGGCCGCCTCGACCAACTTGCCGAGCGCGAGGATGCACACGTCGTCGCCGGCACGCACGCGACGGGCGTTGCGGCCGTTGCCCACGGCGCCGGGCATGACGTGACGCGCCACCGTCTTGGGCCAGCGCAGTGCGACCGGGCCCGACGTGATGCGCAACGCCTCCTCGAGCATCACCGACGTCTCTTCGTACGACGACGGTGCGAAGAGCGTGAGCCCCGGCACCTTCGTGAGGAGCGCGAGGTCGTAGAGCCCGTGGTGGCTGGGGCCGTCGTCGCCGGTGATCCCGGCGCGGTCGATGCAGAACACGACGGGCAGGCCGTGGAGGCCGACGTCGTAGACGAGCTGGTCCCACGCGCGGCTGAGGAACGTGGAGTAGATGGCGACGACCGGCCGCAGGCCGCGCATGGCCATGCCCGCGGCAGCGGTGACCGCGTGCTGCTCGGCGATGCCGACGTCGAAGACCCGGTCGGGGAAGCGCTCGGCGAACGGCAGCAACCCGGTGGATCCGGGCATGCCGGCGGTGATGGCGACGATCTCGGGCCGCTCCTCCGCCAGCGCGATCGAGCGCGTCGCGGAACGCGGCGGTGTACGACGAACCGTTCGCGCCGACCGGCACTCCGGTCTCGGGATCGAACGCACCGATGTCGTGCAGGCGCTTCTCGTCGTCGGCCTCGGCCGGGAGGTAGCCCTCGCCCTTGTGCGTGAGCACGTGCACGACGACCGGTCGGTCGCGTGCGGCGGCGTCGCGCAGGACCGGTTCGAGCGCGGCGATGTCGTGACCGTCGACCGGGCCCACGTAGTCGAGGCCGAGCGCGGTGAAGAACGCGGCCGGCTCGCCGGTGTCGCCGCTCGCGTGCCCGGCGATGGTGAGGCGCGAGACCGTGGGCGCGTAGCAACGACCGTTGTCGTTGAGCACGATCACCGCGCGCCGCGCAGTGGCGCCGAAGTTGTTCAGCGCCTCGTACGCAAGACCGCCGGTGAGCGCGCCGTCACCGATGACCGCCACGACGGTGCTGTCGTCACCGCCGTTCCTCACGGCGGCGTCGCGTGCGACGGCGAGTCCGTAGGCGTAGCTCACCGCGGTGGACGCGTGGCTGTTCTCGACCAGGTCGTGCTCCGACTCGGCCCGCGAGGGGTAGCCGGACATGCCCCCGCCCTGGCGGAGCCGGCTGAACCCGTCGAGCCGACCGGTGACCAACTTGTGCACGTATGACTGGTGTCCGGTGTCCCAGACGATCGCGTCGCGCGGCGAGTCGAACACCCGGTGCAGCGCCAGCGTGAGCTCGACCGCACCCAGGTTCGAGCCCAGGTGGCCGCCGCTCACCGACACCGCTTCGATCAGGACCTCCCGGATCTCCGCCGCCAGCGCGCGGAGCTCGGCGTCGTCGAGCCGACGCAGCGCCTCGGGTCCGTCGATCGCTTCGAGCAAAGGAGATCCGCCAGTTCCGTGCGAGGCCGTCCGTCGCTGATCGTACCGTGGTCTCCACGAAAGGACCGGTCCGTGAGTGGACCCTGCGCCGCCCGCCGCACGGTGCGCCCGAACGGGTTGCGGCCGCCACCGGCGACCCGAACCTGTCATCCGTACTTCGCCGTCGGGCGACACGCCGTGACCGATTCGCCATGCGTGATAGATAGATGTATGCTTACATCCATTCATGACTGACGTCGCCCACTCCCCCGTCCTCGCCGGACCGATCGACGAGATCACCGCGTTCATCACGTACGTGTCGCGCCTCGCCACCAGCGACGCCGTGCGCCACCGCGTGGCGGGCGCGGCCGACCGCCTCGTCACCCCCGCCGAGTCTGCGGCGCTCCGCGCGGTCGCCGACGCCGGCCCGGTCACGTTCAAGGGCCTCGCCGAGCACCTCGAGCTCGACCAGACCACCATCAGCCGCACGGCCAACCGCCTCCTCGAGGTGGGTCTCGTCGCGCGGGAGACCGACCCCGACGACCGCCGCAAGGCGTGGCTCTCGATCACCGCCGACGGCGACGACATGCTGCACCGCCTCCAGCACGTCGCCACCCAGTGGTACGAGGTCGCGATCTCCGAATGGACGCCCGACGAGCAGCGCGCCCTCGGTGCCGCGCTCGCGCGCTTCCGCCACGACCTGCAGCGCCTCGAGTTCGACGACGAGGGCCGCGCCGTCGCGCTGCACGACACCCGGACCGACACGCAGACCGACACGCAGAACGACAACCAGGAGGTGTGCGCATGAGCGCACAGGACCACTACACGATCATCTCGGCCGACACCCACGCCGGCGCCAACCACGAGACCTACCGCGAGTACCTCGACCCGAAGTACGTCGACGACTTCGACGCGTGGCGCAACAAGTACAAGAACCCGTGGAAGGACCTGCGCGACACCGACCTGCGCGTGCGCAACTGGGACGACGACCGTCGCGACCGCGACCAGCTCGCCGACGGCGTCGTCGGTGAGGTGATCTTCCCCAACACCGTGCCGCCCTTCTACCCGGGCTTCGTGCTGTTCGCAGGCCCGCCCAAGCCCGACGAGTACGAGCACCGGCGCGCCGGCATCCACGCGCACAACCGCTGGATGGTCGACTTCTGCGCCCGCAAGCCTGCGCAGCGTGCCGGCATCGGCCAGTTCTTCCTCAACGACGTCGACGACGCGATCGAGGACGTCACCTGGATCAAGGAGCACGGGCTGCGCGGCGGCGCGCTGCTGCCGAACGTGGCCCCCGACGTCTCGTGGGTGCAGCCGCTCTACGACCCGGTCTACGACCCCCTGTGGGCCACCATCGAGGAGCTCGAGGTCCCGTTGAGCCTGCACTCGGGCACCGGGTCGCCGAACTACGGCCGCTACCCGTCGGTCCCGATGATCATGATCAGCGAGGTGCCGTTCTACGGGATGCGCCCGTTCGTGCACCTGCTGCTCTCGGGCGTGTTCGAGCGGTTCCCGAAGCTCAAGTTCGTGATCACCGAGGGCTCGGCCGCGAGCGTCGCCGCGATCGTGAAGCAGCTCGACCCGACCATCGCCATGGTGCGCAAGGGTGAGATCGGCGAGCTCAAGTACACCGAGGAGAACGCCCTCCCTCGTTCCGCGACCGAGTACTTCCAGCGCAACGTGTGGATCGGGGCCAGCTTCCCCGGTCTCGCCGACGCCGAGGTCCGCACGTCGATGGGCACCGACCGGTTCATGTGGGGCAGCGACTACCCGCACGACGAGGGCACCGGGCCGTACTCGCGTGAGGCGCTGCGCCAGGTGTTCCACCAGGTCGGCGAAGACGAGCTGCGCTCGATCCTCGCCGGCAACGCGGCGAAGCTCTACGACTTCGATCTCGACGCCCTCGCGCCGCTGGCCGAGCAGTACGGGCCGACGGTCGCCGAGATCGCACAGCCGCTCGACGCACTGCCCGACGACGCCAACGAGGCGCTCCTGCGCGTGAAGCGCCAGCAGGACGAACGCGCCGCCTGACCCACGCCCTACCGGCGAACCGGCGTCATCTCGGCGGACATGTTCCGCCCTGGTGACGCCGGTTCGTCGCGTTCGCGGTCAGGTGCCGGTGAACTTCGGAGGGCGCTTCTCAGCGAAGGCGCGGGCACCCTCCTTGGCGTCGTTGCTCGACATGACGCCGGCGGCGCGCTCGCGCCACGCCGCGATGTCGGTGTCGAGCAGGCCGCGCGCGTCGAGCGCGATCTCCTTGGCCAGCAGCACGGCACGCGGCGCGTTGGCGGCGATGGCCGTCGCGATCCCGATCGCGACGGGGAGCACTTCGTCCTTCGGCACGACGCGGTTGACGAGCCCGTAGTGGAGCGCGCGAGCCGCGTCGATCGGCTCGCCGATGAGCGCCATCTCGAGCGTGATCGCGGGCGGGAGCCGCAACGACGCCCGGGTCGTGGCACCCACACCGACGAGCCCGCGCTTGACCTCCGGCAGCCCGAACGTCGCGTGCTCGGCGGCGACGATGATGTCGCAGCCCAGCATGATGCCGAACCCGCCCGCGATGGCGGGGCCGTTCACCGCCGCGACGATCGGCTTCGGGTAGCAACGCTCGACGAACACCGTGGTGCCCGGGCCGTCGCCCGGCCCGATCGGCTCGCCGGCGGCGAAGGCCTTGAGGTCCATGCCGGCGCAGAACGCCTGGTCGCCCGCGCCGGTGAGCACGATCGCCCGCACCTCGGGGTCGGTCTCCGCGCCGACGAACGCGTCACCGATCGCCCGGAAGAGGTCGCGGTTGAGGGCGTTGCGCCGTTCGGGGCGGTTCATCGTCAGCACCAGGACTCCGTCCCGGAGTGCGCGGTCGAGCACCATCTGCGAATCTTTCCACCTCGACCCGGATCACCCCACTCGCGCGCCATCGACGCGCACCCACCGCTGCAGGAGCCTCCATGCCCGACGCTGAGCCCACCGACACCGCCACCCTCGCGGAGTCGGGCCTGCCCGCGGACACCGTCGGCCTGCTCGAGGGCCTCACGACGACACGCGCGATCCGCCGCTACCGCGACGAGCCGGTGCCACCGGCGGCGCTGCGGGCGATGCTCTTCGCCGCCACGCGCGCGCCGAGCGGGTCGAACCGCCAACCGTTCCGCTTCATCGTGCTGACCGACGGCCCCAAGGCCCGCCAGGCCAAGGAGCTCATCGCCACCGGCGCGCGTCAGGTCTGGTCGGGCAAGCGCACCAACGACGGCTACGACAAGGGATCGGGCACCGTCGACAACTCCCCCAAGGCCCGCATGGCCGCGACCATGCAGCGCTACACCGACGAGTTCGAACGCGTGCCGGTGCTCGTGCTCCCCTGCCTCGTCCGCTACCGCGACCCCACCCCGTTCGAGGGCGCATCGGTGTTCCCCGCGGTGCAGAACCTGCTCCTCGCGGCACGGGCGCTCGGCTACGGCGGAGTCCTCACCGGCTTCCACGCGCTGGTCGAACCCGAGCTGCGCGAGCTGCTCGACATCCCCGAGGGCGTGTTCATGGCCGGCACCATCACCATCGGCAAGCCCGAAGGTGGCCACGGGCCGGTGCGACGGCGACCGATGGGCGAGCTGATCTACGGCGAAGGCTGGGACGTCACCCCCGACTGGGCCGTCGACCCCGCCGGTACGACGCACACCCAGGCCGGCCCTCCGAAGTCCGCCGCCACGAGCTGAACCGCACCCTCGGCTCGACGCCGGATCGGCCGTTACAGTGCCGCGCATGACGGACGAGAACGACGTACTGCTGATCGAAGAGCACGGCGCGGTGCGTCTGCTCACGCTCAACCGGCCCGACGCGTTCAACGCCACCAACGAGGAGCTCCACGGCGCGCTCGCGAACGTCTGGGCGCGGCTCGCGGCCGACGACGAGATGCTCGCGCTCGTGATCACCGGGTCGGGCAAGGCGTTCTCCGGCGGTGGCGACCTCAACCTCCTCGACCGCATGGTGCACGACACCGATCTGCGCGCCGCGATCATGGAAGAGGGCGCGGTGATCGTGCGCGGCATGGCGAGCATCGAGGTACCGATCATCGCCGCGGTGAACGGCCCCGCCGTCGGGCTCGGCTGCAGCCTCGCCGGACTCAGCGACATCGTGCTGGTCGAGGAACAGGCCTACTTCGCCGATCCGCACGTCGCGCTCGGCCTCGTCGCCGGCGACGGCGGTGCGATGACCTGGCCGCTCCTCACCAGCCTCTTGCGCGCCAAGGAGTACATCCTCCTCGGCGATCGCGTGTCGGCCGAGGACGCCGTGCGCCTCGGCGTCGCGAACCGCGTCGTGCCCACCGGCACCTCGGTCGAGGAGGCGCTCGCACTCGCGCAGCGCGTCGCCAAGCTGCCCCCGCAGTCGGTGCGCGAGACCAAGCGGCTGCTCAACGCCGCCGTGCACAGCGCGATCGGGAACCTGCTCGACTCGGCGATCGTCACCGAGACCCAGTCGTTCGACGAGCCCGCCTTCCAGGCCAACCTCGCCCGGATGCGCTCCAAGTCGTAGCGCCCTCCACCATTCGGCGTCACCGGTGTGCCATGACGGCACACCACCAGCGCCAAATCGTGGTGGGAGGGGTCAGAGCGGGAGCAGGGGCGGGAGCTGGCGGGTGGCCAGGAGGTCGTGGCCGAGCTGCTTCGTGAGGGTCGCGCTGGAGCCGAACAGCTGCTCCAGCGACCAGATGCGGCGCAGGAACCGGTGCAGGTCGTGCTCGTCGGTGAACCCGATGCCGGCGAGCACCTGCTGGCAGTGCTTGGCGACCACGCGCGCGCTCCGGCCGGCCGTCGCCTTCGCCATCGCCGCCGCGACCGGGCTGGGCTCGATCCAGGCGGCGTCGAGGACCGCGACCGCGGTCTCGATCGCCACGAGCGTCTCGGCCAGGCGGTGGCGGACGGCCTGGAACTTCGCGATCGGCTGGCCGAACTGGACCCGTTCGAGCGCGTGCTCGCGCGCCAGGGCCAACGCCCGATGCGACACACCCACCAGCTCGTGCGCGAGCGCGAGCTGCGCCAGCTGGACACCGGCACTCCAGTCGACCGGCGAAGCGTCGGCGATCGTGACCTCCCCGTGCACCTCGACGAGACCGAGGTCGGGGTCGATGCCGTGCACGGCGCGCGACTCGAGCCCCGCGGCGTCGGCGACGGCGGCGACGGATCCGCCGCCTCTCGACGCGACGACGAGCAGCGATGGACACGCGCGCGGTCACGAACCCGTGGATCGAGACGCGGTCGACGTCACCGGTCGCCGGCACGTCGACCGCCCCGATCGTGGGCAGCACCACCGCGGTGTCGTCGTCGAGCGAACGACCGAGCGCGTACGCGACCACGCGGTCGAGCGCCGAAGAGCGCGCGCACGCCTCACCCTGGAGCTCGAACCGGCGCGACACCGCCACGCGCGTGTCGAAGTCGAGCGCGTCGTCCCAGCCGAGCTCCGCCACCGCGGCGTCGAGCGCGTCACCGGTGTGCTGCTCGGTGGCCGCCCGCAGGCTGCGCTCGAACAGCTCGAGGTCTTCACCCTCGAGCATGGCACCGCTCACCGGTCGTTCCCGAGGTCGAGGAGGCGCCGGGCGATGATGTTGCGCTGGATCTCGGAGCTCCCGCCGTAGATCGACGCCGCGCGCGAGTACAGGAACTCGCTGCGCCACCGTGCGCTGTCGACGTCGTCGCCGACCGTGACCTCCATCGGCAGCACGTCGGACACGAAGTCGAACACCGCCTGCTCCGTCGACGCCAGCAGGACCTTGTCGATGGACGTCTCCACGCCGAGCGGCTCACCCGCGGCCATCCGGTGGACGGTGGCGCGTGACCGGGCCCGGAACGCGGTGACGAGCTGCGTCACCTCGCCGAGCTTGGCCGGGTCGATCAGACGCTCGTCGGCCACGGCCAACGCCGCCGCCAGTCGACCGCGCAGGAACGCGGCGCGCTGCCACAACGACGTGCTGCGCTCGTAGGGCAGCAGGTCCATGGCGAACGCCCAGCCGTCGCCCTCGTCGCCGAGCGTGCGGTCGAACGGCACCAGCACGTCGTCGAAGAACACCTCGCAGAACTCGGGCTCACCGTGCATCGTCTCGATGGGGCGGGGCGTGATGCCGGGCGAGTCCATGTCGACGAACAACGCGGTGATGCCGCGGTGCGCCGACTCCGGCGTCCCACTGCGCGTCAGCAGCACGCAGCGCTGCGCGTACTGAGCCAGGCTCGTCCACACCTTCTGACCGGTGACGCGCCAGCCGTCGTCGGTGCGGACGGAGCGACAGGTGAGCGCACCGAGGTTGCTCCCGGTGGCGGGCTCGGAGAAGCCCTGACACCACACCTCGTCACCGCGCAGCAGCAGCGGCACCATCGCCGCGGACAGCTCCGGCGGGGCGAACGTGATCACCGACGGCCCGAGCACCTCGGGCATGGAGTACACGCCCGAGTACACGAGGTCGCGCGTCGTGAGCGCCTCGCTCAGGTAGGCGCGGACGATCGACGAGCCGCCGAGGCCGCCGACCCGCTCCGGCCAGCCCTGGCGGGCCCAGCCGGCGTCGAACGTGAGTCGCCGCACCTTGGCGATCTGCGCCATGTGGTCGTCGAGGGTGGCGACGCCGCCGTGGTCGGGCGCGAGCTCGTCGGCGTGCTCGTCGAGCCAGGCGTCGAACTCGCGGCGGAACTGGTCGAGCTCCACCGGGTGGTCAGCGGGCGGCGCGTGCGACGCTGTCGCGACGCTCGGCCCAGTCGTCGCCGAACTCCTCGGCGACCTGTCCGCCGCGCCGCATGCGCTCGACCTGACCGCCGGGGATCTTCATCCCGAACGACGGGACGCTGCGGAACTCCAGCACCTCGACGCCGTCGGGACCCGCCTCGTACGCGTACGGCGCGTCGGAGGGGACGAAGAAGCCGTCGCCGGCCTGCAGCTCCTGCGACCCCATCTTCAGCGAACCCGCGACCACGTAGTAGAGGCAGTCGCCGTCGTGGGTGTGACGCGGCAGCACGTAGTGCGGCCCGAACCAGGCGCGCACGAGGCTCATGCCGTCGTCACCCTCGCCGCGGTAGACGACCTCGTCGAGGTTGCCGTTGAGGAGGTTGGGCGACCGGGGACCGTCGTTCGCGAGCTCGGCGCGATCGTCACCCTCGAACACCGGCGTGCTCATCGTCCCCGACTCGAACAGGCTCGGCGCGTCGGCACCGCGGAACAGCTTGATGCCCTGCCGGGCGGCCGGCTCCGGGGTGCTGGAGGTCTCGTTCTCGGTCTTCGTCATGGCGCCATCGTGGCACACCGTCCCAGGACCGCCCACGCTCCGCGAGGTCGGGAGCTCAGGGCAGGTTGCGGCCGAGGTCGTCGGCGCGGGCGACGTGGAACGGGGCCGCGAAGAGTCCGACGGCACCGGTGTCGGTCCACCGCTGCTCCAGCACCGGGCGGAGGCGGTCGGCCACTGCGACCGGGTCGTCGTCGAGGAAGAGGTACGTGAGCTGGTCGCCGGGCTGGGCGAGCGAGTAGTCGCCGGGGACGTCGGCCGCGGTCTCGGCCCACCAGGTGCCGGCGACACCGTCGACCTCGACCAGCGGCGCAGCCGACTCCGTGCCCGTCTGATCAAGCCGCTCGACGAGCAGGTAGACGCCGGTCGCGGGCCACCACGGCAGCACGTCGGCACCCACCTTCGCGCCGGGATCGGCGACGCGGCCCTCGAACGTGTACACCCCCCGCTCCACCGGCGGGAGCAGCTCGGGGATGCGGCCGACCTTGCCCAGCTCGCGCCCGAGGTCGTGGAACGGCTTCAACCCCGACGGATCGGCGAAGAAGTAGTTCATGACGTGATCGGTGGCGTCGAACCGCTCGGTGCTCGCAGCGCGCGCAGCGCGGCACTCGGGCGTCGACACCAGTCGGATCGACCCGCGGATGGCTGCGAGCCGGTACTGCTCGGGCCGGTGGTCCATGAAATGCCAACGCAGGTACTCGACGTCGCGGCCTTCGGGATGGCGCGCCGACATCGACACGTACACCAGCGCGGCCACCGCACCGCCGGTGGCGAGCACGCCGTCGGCGTCGTCGGTGGGAGTACCGGGCAGCGGATCCGTCAGGTTCGGGCTCGTCATGGGCGCATCATCGCCCGAGACGGCTCAGAGGTTCCAGACGCGTGCCGCGTTGCCGCTCACGATGAGCTCGCGCTCGCGGGGATCGACGCCGTCGAACATCTTCTCGACCATGTCGCGCGAGTGCGGCCAGCTCGAGACCGGGTGCGGGTAGTCGGACGACCACATGATGTTCTCGATCCCCAACGACTCGTGGGCCTGGCGCACCGCGTTCGGTTCGTCGATGAAGGTGAGGAACACGTTCCGGCGGTAGTAGTGGCTCGGCAGCTCGGTGATCGCCGGGAAGTCGTAGCCCTGGCGCTGGTTGAGGTCGTCGACGATGTAGAGCCACCACGACACCCACCCCAGCCCGGGCTCCACGAACACGACCTTCAGGCGCGGGAAGCGCTCGAACACGCCGCCCATCACCCACATGCCGAGCGCCTCGGCCGCCGACAGCGCGACCATCGGCACGAAGATGCCCTTCTGCGGCGTGGGATCGCGCCGGGCGAGGTCGTCGAGCTGGGTGTTCATCCCGATGTGGCAGCAGATCGGAAGACCGGTCTCCTGGATGGCCGAGAACAGCGGCGCGTACCGCTCGTCCCAGTAGTCGGGCACGCCGAGCTCGGCCGGGTACACCGGGAGCTGCAGCGACTTGCACCCCACGGACGCCGCCCACTGCACCTCGGCCACCGCGGCGTCGATGTCGTGGATCGGGATCTGGTACGAGACGATCAAGCGCTTCGGATCGGCGGCGGCGAAGTCGCCCAGCGTCTCGTTGAACGCGCGAGTCGCCTCCCTCCAGCCGTCCTCGATGAGGTAGAGGTAGCGGAACGAGCTGACCTCGCAGTAGTTGACCGAGGCGTCGACGCCGTCGTCGTCCATGTCGGTGAGGCGGGCCACCGCGTCGGAGTGGCCGGGGCGACCGTTCGCCTCGTGCCGACGGTTCTTGCCCATCCCCGCGTTCGGATCGGGCGCGAGGCCCTGCTGGGTGCGCCACTGCTCGTTGGCCGCCACCGAGGCGGTGCTCGCCATCGACGAACGGAAGCGCAGCAGGCCGGCGTCGTAGTCGTCGTGGAACTTCGACGCCAGGTGCTGCTTCACGAGCTCGTGCGACACGTCGACGTGGTCGTCGGCGGAGATCAGACGCTCGGCGGACGTGCTGGTCGCGCTGCTCATGGCGTGCTCCACGGAGTCGGGGACGATCGGCATAGTGGATGCTATAGCGATCGTCCCCGCCCGCGGGTGACCGGGGTCGGATCAGCTCTCGAGCGTGGCGCTCAGCGTGATCTCGGGCACGGCGGCGAGCGCACGGCTCACCGGGCAGCCCGCCTTGGCCGCCTCCGCCTGCTCGGCGAATGCAGCCTCGTCGATGCCGGGCACGCGCCCGACCGTCACGAGCTCGATCTTGGCGATGGTCGGCTTGCCGTCGATGTTGCGCAGCTGGACGCTGGCGTCGGTGTGCACCGACTCCGGCGGGAACCCGGCCTTGGCCAGGTTGTTCGAGAACGCCATCGAGAAGCACGCCGCGTGCGCGGCGGCGATCAGCTGCTCCGGGTTGGAGCCGGGGCCGTCCTCGAAACGGGACTTGAACGTGTAGCCACCGCTGATCGTGTCACCGGCCTTGAACGTGCCGCTCCCGGACGGGAGGTCACCCTTCCACTCTGCTTCTGCCTTCGCTGCCATGTGCTGCTCCTCGTTCGGGGGTCTCGGGATTCGGAATGGTGTGTCGGGTTCGCCGTCTCGCCGTGCTCAGGCGCTGGCCGCCTTCAGCGCACTGGTGAAGTCGGCGATCAGGTCGTCGCCCGCCTGGTAGAAGGGGAAGTAGGCGCACACCCGGTTGGAGTAGGGGCCGTAGCGGGCGACGATCTCCTCGGCGACCTGGTCGGGCGTGCCGTGGACCGCGATGGTCTGGATCATGTCCTCGGTGATCAGCGAGCCCATGGTTGCCCAGTCGCCCTGCTTCGAGAGCCGGTTGAGCTCCGGTTGCAGCTCGCCCCAACCGTGCGCGTCGAGCACCGGCTTGTACGCAGGAGTCGATCCGTAGAACGCGAGCAGGTTGCGCACACCCTTCGCCGCTTCGAGCTCCTCGTCGGTGCGACCCACACCGACGATCACCTCGACGATGACCTCGAGGTCGTCGCGCGTGCGTCCCGCAGTCGCCAGCCCACGATCGATGGCGGGCATGGTGCGCTCGGCCATGTGCTGGCCGCTGTTGAAGGGCATGACCAGGATGCCGTCGGCGACCTCCGCCGCCATCTCGTTCATCTTCGGTCCGAGCGCGCCCACGAGGATCGGCGCAAGACCGTGCGGGTTCGGGCCGGGGTTGAAGGCCGGCGTCGACAGCGTGTGACGCGTGTACTCGCCCTCGAAGTGCAGCGGTGTGCCGTCCTGCCAGTGCTGCAGGATCGCCTTGATCGCCAGCACCCACTCGCGCATGTGCGCGACCGGCTTGCCGAACTCGCCCCCGAAGCGCTTCTCGACGTGCGGCCTGATCTGGGTGCCGAGGCCGAGACGGAAGCGGCCGCCGGAGAGCTCCTGCAGGTCGTAGGCGGCGTTGGCGAGGTGCCAGGGGCTGCGCGGGAACGCGATGGCCACGTTGGTCATGAGGTCGAGGTCGCACACGGGCGCTGCCGCGACCAGCGGGAAGAAGAGGTCGTGGGAGTTCTCGAAGCTGAAGACGCCGTCGATGCCGAGCGCCTGCAGCTCGGGAGCGCGGCGCGCGGCCTCCATCACGGACTGGGACAGCTGCACGTCGACCTGCATGGGCATGAGCGGCGACGGTAGCGCGGAACCCCTTCCGCTCCGCAGCTAGCGTGGGAGCGCTCGGAACGCACTGCACCAAGGACGGATCGAAGATGGCCATGCAGCCCGACGACCACTACATCGTCATCACGGCCGACAGCCACGCCGGTGGCAGCCACGCGCAGTACCGGGAGTTCCTCGACCCGAAGTACCGCGACGACTTCGACGCCTGGCGCAACAAGTACAAGAACCCGTACAAGGACCTGAAGGACACCAAGCTCCGCACCCGCAACTGGGACCCCGAGCTGCGCGACCAACAGCTCAACGACGACGGCATCGTCGGCGAGGTGATCTTCCCCAACACCGTGCCGCCGTTCTTCCCGAGCTTCGTGCTCTTCGCCGAACCGCCGCGTCCGGAGGAGTACGAGCACCGCCACGCCGGCGTGCAGGCGCACAACCGCTGGCTCGCCGACTACTGCGCGCAGAAGCCCGAGGCACGCGCGGGCATCGGCCAGATCTTCCTCAACGACGTCGACGACGCCATCGCCGACGTGCAGTGGTGCAAGGAGAACGGCCTGCGCGGCGGCGTGCTGGTGGGCAACCCGCCCGTCACCGCCGACTGGCTCAAGCCGATGTACGACCCGTCCTACGACCCGCTGTGGGCCGTGTGCGAGGAGCTCGACGTCGTGGTCAACACGCACTCGGGCACCGGCGGTCCGAAGTACCAGATGGCACCGGCCATGCCGCTCGTGCACATCAACGAGATGATCTTCTACTCCCAGCGCCCGTTCGTGTACATGATCACCGGCGGCGTGTTCGAGCGCTTCCCGAAGCTCGAGTTCGTGCTCACCGAGGCCGGGTGCTCATGGGTCCCCGGCGTGCTCGAGAACCTCGACGCGCTGATGGCCATGCTGCGCACCGGCGCCACCGGCGAGATGCGCTTCGAGGGCGAGAGCGTCCCCGCGAAGACCGCCACCGAGTGCTTCCAGCAGAACTGCCACATCGGCATGAGCCAGCCGCGGCCGTCCGACATCCGCGCCGCGCTCGGGCCGGTGGGCATCGACAACGTGCTGTGGGGCAGCGACTACCCGCACGACGAGGGCACCCAGCCGTTCTCGCGCGAGCACCTGCGCCAGGTCATGGGCCACCTCGAGCCGGAGCAGATCCAGCAGATCGTCGGCACCAACACGGCCGAGCTCTACGGGTTCGACCTGGAGGCGCTGCGACCGGCGGCCGAGAAGTACGGGCCGACCGTCGCCGAGATCGCCGAGCCGCTCACCGACCTCCCCGAGGGAGCCAACGAGGCACTGCTGCGCTCGGCGGGAGATCTCGCGAAGGCGCGCTGACGTGCGCGTGCGGCTCGAGCCCGAGGACGATCTCTTCCACGCGCCCGACGACGACCAGAACTACAACGAGAGCCGCTACTACAACTTCCTCGACGCCGAGTCGGGGTTCGGTGGGTGGGTGCGCATGGGCAACCGGCCCAACGAGCACTACGCCGAGATGACCGTGTGCCTCTACCTGCCCGACGGGCGGGTCGGGTTCATGTTCAAGCGACCCCACATCGAAGGCCACGTCGCGCACGACGCCGGTGGTCTGAAGTTCGACGTGCTGGAGCCGTACCAGGAGCACCAGGTCACCTACGCCGGCAACGTGTGCCTGCTGGCGAACCCGCGCGAGATGGCCGACCCCGGCACCGCGTTCAAGAACAACCCGCACGAGGAGTGCTCGATCGACCTGCGGCTCACCGCGGTGTCGGAGCCCTCGGGCGGCGAGCCCATCTACGACGAGGGCGAGGAACCCCCGCCCGGCGTCGCACACAGCTTCGCCAAGGGGCACACCGAGCAGCAGATGGCGATCAGCGGCGTCGTGCAGGTCGACGGGCAGCACTTCGACCTCGACCGAGCGGTCGGCCTCCGCGACCACTCGTGGGGACCGCGCATCTGGCAGAGCATCTGGTGGTACCGCTGGGTCACCGCGAGCTTCGACGGCGGTCTCGGCCTCGCGTGCACGCTGCGCGGCCACCAGGACGATCCCGACCTCCGCAACGTGAACGGCTGGGTGTTCGACGTCGACCGCTACGGCGACGGCCGCGTCGTGAAGGTGCGCGACATGCAACTCACCTCCGAGTACGACGACGAGTGGTTCGTGCAGCGCAGTGACGTCGTGATCACCACCGACGACCACGAGTACCAGATGCACGGTGAGGTGTCGTCGAGCATCCCTCTCCGCAATCGACGCGACGGCATGGTCACGCGCCTCACCGAAGGCATGACCCGGTGGACCGTCGGCGACCGTGAAGGCGCCGGGTTGTCGGAGTACCTCGACCAGATCGTCGATGACGTCCCCGTCGGCACCACCGTCGGTCTCTGAAGGTCTCGCCACCGCGCTCGCGCCCGTCCTGGGCGCGCCGGTCGAGATCACCGAGCTCCGCAAGCTGACCGGCGGCGCGTCGCGCGAGACGTGGTCGTTCACCGCGAACGGCGAGGAGCTGATCCTCCGCCGTGACCCTCCGGGCCGGCAGAACGCGCCCGGGCGCGATGCGTCGCGAGGCCGACGTCATGCGCGCGTGCACGTGCGCCGGTCTCCGTGCGCCCGAGGTCCTGCTCGACGACGACGGCACGATCCTCGGCACGAGCGGGCTCGTCATGCGCCGCGTCCCCGGCGAGACCATCGCCCGGCGCATCCTGCGCGACGACGAGTACGCCACCGCACGCACGGTCCTCGTGCGCGAGCTCGCCGAGTTCCTCGCCGGGTTGCACGCCGTCGACCCGGACGAGGTCGCCGGTGCCGAGGCGCCCGACGCGCTCGCGGTGTGGGAGAAGTACCTGCGCCTGCCGCAGCGGAGCGCGGTGTTCGACCGCGCGCACGACTGGTTGCTCGCACACCGGCCGCCGCATGTCGCCGACGCGCTGATCCACGGTGACCTGCGGGTCGGCAACGTGATCGTCGACGGCAGCGGCCTCGCCGCCGTCATCGACTGGGAGCTCATCCATCGCGGCGATCCCCACGAGGACCTCGCCTGGCTGTGCCTGAAGGCGTGGCGCTACGGCGTCCCCCTCGAGGTCGGTGGGCTCGGGACGATCGACGAGCTGGTCGCGGCGTACGAAGCTGCGGGTGGTCGCCCGATCGATCGGGACACGCTGCGCTGGTGGCTGGTGGCGAAGACGCTCACGTGGGGCATCGGGTGCATGCTCCAGGCCGACATCCACCTGTCGGGTCGGGTGCGTTCGGTCGACCTGGCGGCGGTGGGTCGACGCGCCGCCGAGCAGGAGTGGGACCTGGTCGAGCTGCTGGCCCCCGACGCCTGCGCGGCGGCGCGTGCCGCGCCCCGGGCTCCCGAGCTCCCGGACGACGACGACCGCTACGGCCGTCCCACCGCGCGTGAGCTCCTCGCCACCGTCCGGGAGCTGCTCACCGAGCGGGTGGCGACCGGCGACGATCGGGGACTCGCCTACGAGGCCCGCGTCGCGGCGAACGTCCTGGCGATCGTCGAGCGCCAGCTGGCGCAGGATCCGGTCGACCACGCTCCCGACCAGGGCGGCGACGACGCCGGCGACGGTTGGGAGACCCTGGCCCTGATCGTCCGCGACCGGTTGGTGGTGGCGAGCCCGCGCCACCTCGAGCTCCCGCCGACGATCGCCACCGCCTAGCGCTCCGAGCGCCGCTCGAAGACCGCGCAAGGATCCAGGGGACTCGGGCGTCACCCGTACGTGCGCGCCCGTCGTCCTGGGTCCTCTCCGTGCTGATCGCCGCGCTCTGGATCGCGGCCGGCATCGGTGTCCTCGTCTGGGTGCTCGCGCGGTGGCGCCGTGACCATCCGATGCTCGAGCGGTCGGGGGCTGTCTTCATCCCGGTCCCGCCGTCGCGGTGCGCCGAGGAGATCGTGCGTGTGCTCGGCGACTGGGCCGGCGCCCGGTCGGTCGACTGCTTCCCGGACGACGGCGCGGTCGAGGTGCGCACGCACGCGAGCATGGGCAGCTTCGGGGAGCGCGTCGCCGTGCGGACGACCGAGGCGCGGGGCGGTTCCATGGTGACGGTGTCGAGCCGCCCGGTGTCCTGGGCGGTCGTCGTCGACTACGGGAGGAACCGCCGCACGGTCCGCGCCGTCCTCCACGTCATCCTCACCCGCTGCGGCGGGCAGCTCGTCGAACGAACTCCCGGCGCGCGCTGAGCGCGCCCGAGGTCGGTCAGCTCGGCGCGCGTGCCGGGCATGCCGGCGACGTCGTTCCCGGCCACACGATGTCGCACACCGTGCGCGCCGCGACCTGCCACCGGCCGTCGACCTTGACCGCGTACCCGGTCCGGTCGGCCACCACTGTGCCGTGTCCCGGGATGGTGATCGAGAAACGGACGATCGCGTGCGTGGCGTCGATGAACGACGGATCGCTGACCGTCACCACGTTGCCCGCGAGCTGGTCCTGCGTGTAGCCGAAGCGCTGCGCGATCTCGCTCGACCGGTGCAGCAGCGGGAGCAGATCCGCGCCGAGCTGCATCGCGCCGGCCTTGGCTTCGTCGCCGGCGGGACCGAAGACGTCGTGGTACGCAGCCGAGATCTCCGCGCCCGCCTTCGCCAGCTCCGCAGGGGCGTAGACGTCGGCGATGCCGGGCGACCGCGGGATCACCACCGCGGCGACGTCGTTGTCGCGGTCGTCGCGGTCGGCAACCGTCGTGCCGAGCGCGAAGGCGCCGAGTGCCACGACGACCAGCGCGACGGCGGAGCCGACCGCGAGCCGCCGGCGCTGACGGCGCTGCAGCTCCACGCTCCGCGCCAGGAGATCGTCGGCGTCGGAGTCGGCGCGCACGCGGCGCACCCGCGCGTCGACGCTCCGCCCGATTCGGGCGCCGAGCTCGTCGTCGTCCATCACTGGTCGATCACCCGCCGCAGCTGCGCGAGCCCGCGGTGCACCAACGATGCCACCGTGCCCTCGCGGCAGTGCAGGATCTCCGCGATCTCGGACTGCGGGAGGCCCTCGTAGTACTGGAGCACGAGGGCGGCGCGCTGGCGGTACGGCAGGGCCGACAGCGCATCGAACATCTCGTCGGCGCCGAGGGTCGCGTCCTCGACGACGAACAGCGCGTCGGCCGACCGCTCGCGTCGCGTCCGTCGCGAACGCGGAGCGGCACGCGTTCACGACCGCCGCCCTCACGTACGAGCGCGGGTGTTCGACGCGGTCCCAGCGTGCGTGGGTGCGGATGAACACGTCGTGCACGAGGTCCTGGGCGAGGGTCTCCGACCCGGTCAGCGCGCACGCGAGCCGGACCATCGGGAGCTGCAGCTCGCGGTAGAGGTCGACGAACGACGGCTCGAAGTCGGCGGCGGGCTCGCCCGTCACCCATGCTTCGCTCCGGTCCGGTTCGATCATCGGCTCCCCTGCCGCGTCCAGGACCTGCGAGTGTGGCATACGGCGTCTCGGGGAGCGGCGACGGCGCGCCAGCACGATCAGTGCATCCGGAACGCGATCGTGATCAGCAACGCCACGTACACGGGCACCACGAGCACGGCGAGCGGGAGCCGGACGGTGTCGGCAGCGGCCCAGCGCCCGCGCCGCGGGCCGACCACCACCGGCACGAGCACCAGCAGCGGCACGAAGAAGCGCGCCTGCATGCCGCCGACGACGTCGGCCCCCGGTGCCGACCAGTACACGTACTGCGCGCCGAGCACGAGGAAGCACCCGACGACGAAGACGAGCACCAGCAGCGTGCGTTGCAGCGCATCGAGACCTGCGGGTTCGCGCCCGCTGCGCTGCAGCGAGATCAGTGCCAGCAGGACGAGGGCCGCCGCCACCGCGATCGCCGGCCACACCGCCACGCTGGGGCCGAGCGTCACCAGGCCCTTCCCCCACTCCCAGAGGTCCTCACCGACGGTGCGGACCGCAGCGAGGAGGAACGTCCACGGCTCGTGGAGCAGCAGCGAACGTTGGCGCTCGGGATGGACCGCGACGCCGAAGTAGTCGGCGTCGGTGCGCCACAGCCCGCCGACCACTTCGTTCCAGATCAGGGAGGCGACGATCCCGGCCACCGGTACCAGCGCCAGTGGCCACCAGTGGCGGCGTCGTCCGCGACCGAGCAGCGGGAGGAGGTAGCACGCGGCCAGCACGATGTAGCCCGGCTTGCACGCCGCGAGGAGCCCGGTGAGGACCAGCGCCTCGATCACGACGTGCCGACGCGTCAGATGTGGGGAGTCGAGCATGCGCAACGCCGACGACACCACGAGCAACGAGAGCGCGATGGTCAGCGCGTCGTGGGATCCCGACGCCGCGGCCTGGAACAGCGCGGCGGGAAGCAGTCCCACCGCGCAGAACGCCCAGCGAGACCTGGTCGTCCGGCGGATCGCCCACGCGACGATCGCCACGTAGACGACGAGCGTCGTCAGGCGGAACGCCAGCTCCATGCCGCCGACGCCGACACCGAGGAGCCGGGCGACCCCGATCGCGGCGGCCTGCGGAAGGTACGGCACCGGCGATCCGAAGGTCGAGAACGTGACGAACCGCTGTGACGCGTCGGTCGGACATCGCGGGACCTGGTCGAGTGACACGGGGCCGGCACCCGGCTGGCCGCCCTGGAGCCGGACGTTGTGCTGGAGCACCGCGACGCCGTCGCGCGTGACGTCGCGGACGACGTCGGTCGGGACGCACGCTCCACTGAACTCGGAGCCGTCGGGGTGCAGGGGCAGGAGGTGCCCGGTCGACATCTGGTAGGAGCGGTAGAAGTGCGCGGGTTCGTCGATGCCGCCGAAGTGGGGCACGACGACGGCCAGCGAGAAGCCGACGGTGAAGGCGACGGCCACGAAGACGGCCACCGGGTCCCGGGCCCAGCGCAGCGGTACCGAGGTGCGGGTCCGCTCCCGGTCCTGTGCCGGCGGGTCCACGAGAACGTCCGGCGGCGACGACGGGGGCATCGCACGCATGACGCCCGACCCACCGCGATCCTTGCAACAAAGTCCCGAGAAACTTCGCGGAAGGAACCGGCGCCCTCGGGCGTCTCCCCATCGTGCACGGATCCAAGCCCGCGCCGTCGGACTTCCCGACCCGGCGCCGCCCCGACCTCGTCGACGTGGGCATCCTGCTGCTCCCGGTCGTGCTGGCCGTGGTGGTCTTCGTCCTCGCCAACCTCGTCTGAGCAGGTCGGGCCCCGCCCCCGGGTCGGCGGTACGGTCACGCCCGACGCCGACAGGGGAGGAACGTGCAGTGACCGGACCGACGTCCGACGTGTGGGAGGCGATGGCCACCGCACGCACCATCCGACGCTTCACCGACGAACCGGTCGACGACGCCACCCTCGCCCGGTGCCTCGAGGCGGCCCGCTGGGCACCGTCCGGGGCGAACGCGCAGCGGTGGAGGTTCGTGGTGCTCCGGTCGGCCGAGGCTCGTGCCGCAGTGGCGCAGGCCGCGGCCCAGGCGCTCGAGGTGATCGAACCCGTCTACGGCATGTCACGCCCCGATCCCGACGACGACAGCCGCACCGCACGCACCAACCGCGCCACGTACGAGGTGCACGACCGCGCCGGTGAGCTCACGTCGGTGCTCTTCGCGCAGATGCACTTCCCCACCGCGTCCGAGCTCCTGCTCGGTGGTTCGATCTTCCCGGCGATGCAGAACTTCCTGCTCGCGGCGCGCGCACTCGGCCTCGGCGCGTGCATGACCAGCTGGGCGTCGTACGGGGGCGAGGCGATCCTCCGGGAAGCCGTGGGTGTCCCCGACGACTACCTGCTCGCGGGTCACATCGTGATCGGCTGGCCGCGCGGCAACCACGGCCCCGTGCGCCGCCGTCCCCTCGCGGGCGCGGTCGACCTCGACCACTGGGACGCCCCCGCCGACGACCTCCTCGCCACCGAGCTCTGACCCGACCTCCAGAATGTTCTGGCGCCGCTACCGCGTGATATTCACGGCGTAGGGGCGCCGAAACGTTCTGGTCCGCGAGAAGGGTCAGGTGGTGACGAGGTCCTTGGCGAAGCCGACGCTCTCGTAGAGAGCACGGATCTCGGCCTTGGCCTGGTCGGGCAGGATGCCCTGCGGCGGACGGGAGTGCGGGTAGTCGCCCATCGGCAGGCCCAGTGTCGCGGCCGAGCAGCGGTATGCCTCACCCCAGTGGGTGAAGTAGTCGGGGCGGCCGGGGTGGGTGCAGTACCAGCGCGCCACGCCGTAGATGATGGTGTCGAGCTGTGACTCACGCGAGTGCGCGATCGCCTCGGGGATGCGACCCTCCCAGAGCAGGTTCCAGTACTCGGTGAGGATCTTGCGCCCCGGGATCTCGTGCAGGTAGCCCGCGGTGCCCAGCTGCGCGGGACCGACGATGCCCTCCTGCAGCCAGCCGGCGCGGTACACGAGGAAGTCGCACTCCCAGATGACGAGCTCTGGCGCGAGCGCGTGCAGTGCGCCGCTGCGCCAGTGCTCCATCGAACCCTCCTTGGTCGCGCACACCGCCGGGATCGCGTTGGCGATCGCCGCCGACTCGTCGGGCGCGAGCACGTAGCCCGACGACGGCGAGTTGAACATGCCGAGCGCGATGTCGGTGCGATCGGCGACGTACTGGAAGAAGCGCAGCACGCCCTCGCCGCCGTGGACCTCCATGGGTGGCGTCTGGAGGTAGCAGATGTCGGCACCCGCGGCCTCCGCGTGCTGCGTGAGCTCGACGCAGTCCTTGGCCGAGGTCGCGCTCGTGCACGCCTGGATCACGACGGCGGGGTTGATCGCGCGAGCTTCCTCGATCGCGACCTCCACCAACCGCTTGCGCTCGTCCATGGTGAGCGACCACCACTCGGCGATGCCACTCGTGAGCCAGAGCATGTCGTGCTCGAGATCGCCGACGCAGTAGCGAACGAGAGCGCGGTATGCGTCCAGGTCGATGTCGTCGCCATCGGTGCCGCTGAACGGCGTGTACAGCGAGTCACCGATCCCGTGCAGTCCGCCCTTGGCGGCCCAGTCCTTGGCGTCCCGTGCTGACGGCATGCGCCCTCCCTTTCGGTGCTGGTACGCGGACACTAGCCGCACGGCTTGGAGCTGTCAGCCGATCGGCTAGCGTCCGCGCGATGACGCAGACCGCGGCCCCGCCCGCGAGCACGATGGAGACGCGCATCGCCGCCGCCGCCGTCGACCTGTTCGGGAGCCGCGGCATCGACGCCACCTCGTTGCAGATGATCGCCGACTCGCTCGGCATCACGAAAGGCGCGGTCTACTACCACTTCAAGACCAAACACGAGATCGTGCTCGCCGTCTGCGCCGACTCGTTCGACGCGCTGGAAACCGTGGTCACCGAAGCCGAGACCATCGAATCGGTCACCTCCCGCGAGCGGGCGTTGGAACGATTGATCCCCGGCATCGTCGCTCTCGCCGTCGAATCGCGCAGCGTGTTCAGCAAGCTCCGGTTCGATCCGGTCATGGTGCGACTCATGGCCGACGATGCCCGATACGCCGAGCTCCTCACCCGACTCGACCGGCTGCTGAGCGGCGACTCGCCCGATGCGGAGACGCGGGTCCGGACCGCCGCTGCGATCTCCGCGCTCGCGGGCGCGCCCGTGCACCACCTCGTCGCCGAACTCGACGACCCCACACTGCGCGCCCACCTCACCGCCGTCCTCCAGGAGATCGTGTCCCGATGACCGAGCACTACGCCGACGTCGACTGGTTCACCGACAGCTCGGTGGTCGAGGACCCGTATCCCTACTACCGGTACCTGCGCGACGAGCGTGGGCCGGTGTGGATCGAGCCGGTGCACGGCGTCGCGGTCGTCACTGGCCACGACGAAGCCCTCGCGGTCTACCGCGACCACGAGACGTTCTCGTCGTGCAACGCGCCGTCGGGCCCGTTCCCCGGGCTGCCGTTCGCACCCGAGGGCGACGACGCCAGCGAGCAGATCGAGCAACACCGGTCGCAGATGATGATGTACGGCTACATGGCCACGTGGGATCCGCCGCAGCACTCCGACTACCGATCCCTCCTGACCGGGCTCTTCACTCCGCGGCGCCTCAAGGAGAACGAGGAGTTCATGTGGCGTCTCGCCGACCAGCAGCTCGACGCACTCGTCGAGCGCGGCTCGTGTGAGTTCATCAGTGAGTTCGCCGAGCCCTTCACCGCCCTCGTCATCGCCGACCTGCTCGGCGTACCCGACGACGACCGCGCCCGGTTCCGCGCGTGGTTCCAGCGGCAGAAGTCGCCGGGCCTGATCGACCACAACATGACCAGCTCCGAGGACACGAACTCACTGTCGTTCTTCGAAGGCACCTTCTCCGCCTACATCGAGGACCGTCGGCACGCGCCGCGTGCCGACGTGCTCACCCACCTCGCGCAGGTGACCTTCCCCGACGGCACGACCCCGCCGGTGGCGGTGCTCGCCAACGAGGCCGCATTCCTCTTCGCCGCCGGCCAGGAGACCACCGCCCGCAGCCTCGCGTTCGCGCTTCAGTTCCTCGTCGACGACCGAGCGCTGCAGGCGTCACTGCGGGCCGACCGGAGCGCGATCCCCACCTTCGTCGAGGAGATCTTCCGGCTCGAGGCACCGGTCAAGAGCCACTTCCGACTCACTCGGCGCACGACCACGCTCGGCGGGGTCGAGATCAAGGCCGGTACGACCGTCATGCTGCTGATCGGTGGGATCAACCGCGATCCCCGTCGCTTCGACGACGCCGACGTGCTCGACCTCGAGCGCAGCTCGATCTACGAGCACGTCGCGTTCGCACGCGGCGTCCACACCTGTATCGGCCAGCAGCTCGCTCGCGCCGAGATGCGCATCGCACTCGAACGCGTTCTCGACCGCACGACCGACGTCAGGATCTCCACCGTCGACCACGGTCCCGACGACGCGCGTCGCTACGACCACGACCCCACGTTCTTCTTCCGGGGCCTGCGCGCGCTGCACCTCGAGCTCACGCGCCGCTGACACCCCGTTGACTGAGACCCTGTTCGAGACCGCGGCGCACCAGGTCGGCGAACGCCTCGGGGTCGGTGCGGTGCGCGTGGTGACCGGCGGCGGCCACGAGCACGCGCTCGAAGCGTGGGATCCGGTCGCTGAGGAATGCGGTGACCTCGGGCATCACCTGCTCGTCGCTGCGCCCGTACACCGTCGGGGCCCGGATCGCACCGACGTCGTACGGCGCTCCCACCCGCACCGACCGCTCCTCCTCCAGGAACACGCTCGCCTCGACCCGACGGCGCACCCGCGCGTCGTCGTCGAGTCGGTCGTAGGCGGGCCCGAGCATCAGCTGCAGCGCCGCGCCTTCGGGGTCGTCGGCGCCGAACACGTCCTGCATGAGCGCGTCGGCGTCGTCCCATCCGGGCGACCACGCCACGCTGGTCTCGTACAGCACCAGCGCGTCGACGAGGTCCGGCGCACGGACCGCCGCACCCATCGCGGTCACACCACCGAACGAGTGGCCGACGACGACCGCACGTCGACCGTCGAGCACGGCCACCAGATCGTCGATGTGCCGGTCGACGCCCACCGGCGCACCGGGCAGTCCCATCGACGACGCGTAGCCGCGCCGGTCGTACCAGCGCATGGTGCACTCGTCGTCGAGCAGCGCTGCGACCCGGTCGAACGAACGACCGTGTCCGAGCACGCCGTGCACGAACACGACCAACAAGTCCCCGTGACCGACCTCGGTGACCTCCAGATCCACGGGCAGATCCACGGGCAGATCAGCAGATCCACGGGCAGATCCACGGGCCCGAGTCTCGTCGGTTCAGCGGAACGAGTACCGGATCGGGATGCTCTTGGGTCCCTCGACGAAGTACGCGTGCGTCCACCGCGGCTCACCCGCGAGCTCGACGTGGTCGAGACGTCCGAGCAGCTCCTTGAAGAGGGCGCGGATCTCGAGCCGGGCGAGGTGCGCACCCAGGCAGAAGTGGCGGCCGAAGCCGAAGGCCACGTGGCCGGCGGCGTTGTCGCGCTCGACGTCGAGTCGATCGGGATCGGGGAAGAACTCCTCGTCGCGGTTGGCCGACGCGTACGAGAGGCAGAGCAGGTCTCCGGGCTGGAACGTGACGTCGCGCACGGTGAACGGGCCCTGAGCGTTGCGGCAGAAGTGCTTCACCGGCGACACGTAGCGGATGATCTCGTCGGCGGCCTGGTCGATCAGCTCCGGGCGTTCCTGGAGGAGCGCCAGCTGATCGGGGAACTCCATCAGCGCGAGGAGCCCACCCGCGATCGCGCTCGACGTGGTGTCGTGCCCGGCGGTGGCGATGATCACGTAGTGGCCGAGCATGTCGAGGTCGGGCAGGAGCTCGCCGTCGAGCCGAGCATTGGCGATCACCGACGCGAGGTCTTCGGTCGGCAGCGCACGGCGGTCGTTGGCGAGCTGCGTGAAGTAGTTCACGAAGTCGAGGAGCACGCTGAGGCCGGCTTCGTCCTCGGCCATCCGGCCGATGTCGGGGTCCTCGGCCCCGAACAGCTCCTGCGTGAGCTGGAGCATGCGGCCGTAGTCGTCGGCGGGCAGCCCGAGGATCGAGAGGATGACCTGCAACGGGTAGTGGAGCGCGACCTCGTTCACGAAGTCGCACTCCCCGCCGAGCGCGGCCATGCGGTCGACCGACTGCTTCGCCAGCGTCTCGATGCGCTCCTGCATCTTCTTGACGTTGCCGGGCTTGAACCAGTCGTTGACGATGTTCCGGTGCGCCTTGTGCTGGTCGCCGTCCATCTGGATGAGCGTCTTCACCGGGGTGTCGCCCATCGCCGCCACCCGGCTCGAGGGCGCCAACACGGGGATCGGTGCGTTGGTGAACAGCTCGGGGTTGCGTTCGATCTCCATCACGTCGTCGTGCTTGGTGATGGCCCAGAACTCGGGGAACCCCGGAGTCGAGACGCGCAGGATGGGATCCTCGGCACGGATGCGGGCGGCGGCGGCGTGCCACGACGCGGGATCCGCGTACGCGGCCGGATCGGCGAAGATCGAGCCCAGGTCCTCGACGTCGATCGTGCTCATCCAGGATCCTCCACCCGCGGCGCTGCGAAACCTCTAGAGGTTATCGTGCGACCGCTTGACGGATCACTCCACTCGCCCCCGCATCCAGAACGCGGTGGAATAGAAGTCGGACACCGCATTGCCCGGATGCACGAGCGCGTCGCACGCGGTGCGGGCGTCGTCGTCGAGCGCGAGGTCGAGCACTGCGAGTGCGTCGTCGAGCTGCGCGAGGGTGCGCGGTCCGATGATCGGTGCAGTCACGCCGGGCTGGTCCTTCGCCCACAGCAACGCGAGCTGCGACGTGGTGAACCCGCGCTCGCGCGCCAGGTCCCCCAGCGCCTCGGCCACCGCGAGCGAGCGTTCGTTCATCCGCTCGCGCGTCATCGGCACGAGCGCGGCGCGCGAATCGTCGGGCACCGAGTCGAGCCGGTCGTAGCGACCGGCCAGGATGCCGCCCGCCAGCGGCGACCACGGGACGACGGCCACCTCGTGCGCGACGCACATCGGGAGCAGCTCGTTCTCCGCCCGCCGATCCAGGAGGTTGTACGGCGGCTGCTCGCTCACGACGATCGGAAGTCCCCGCGCCCGCGCCAGGGCATGCGCGTCGGCGACCATCCACGCCGCGAACGTCGACGTCCCGATCCATCGGACCTTGCCCGCGTCGACCAACTCACCGAGCACGCCGAGGGTCTCCTCGAACGGCACCACCGGCGACGGCCGGTGCAGCTGGTAGAGGTCGATGCGGTCGGTGCGGAGGTTGCGCAACGATGCGTCACACGAGGCGACGATGTGCTCACGACGGTGCCACCGTTGGGGGTCGCCCTCGCCCCGCGGCAGCCCCACCTTCGTCGCGAGGAGCACGTCGTCGCGCCGACCCGTGCGCTCCAACACCTCGCCGACGACCTGTTCGCTCTCGCCGTAGACGTCGGCGGTGTCGACGAGCGTGATCCCCGCATCGAGGGCGCGTGCGAGCATCGCCGCCGCCTCGTCGGGCGGCGTGGCGATGCCGAAGTTCATGGCGCCGAGGGCGAGCGGCGCGATCTCGACGCCGGTGCTGCCGAACGGTCGTGCGCTCACCCGAGCAGGCTCACGCGGCTCACGCCTCCGCGTACTTGCCGACCTTGAGCGCCTTGGCCACGGTGCCACCCATGATGAGCTCCTGGTCCTCCTGGGCCATGCCCGCGACCACTTCGCTGTACTGCAGCGGGTCGCCCATGCCCTCGGGGTGGGGGAAGTCGGAACCGAACATGAGCCGGTCGGCCGGCAGTCCGAGGTCGACGAGCCCCTGCGGGTCGGGCTCGTGGAAGATGTGCACGTAGATGTTCCGCTTGAACACCTCGAACGGGTCCTCGTCGAAGAGCACCGGCGACTTCTCGTAGGCACGCTGGATGCGCTCGACGAACGGGCGGATCCACGTGGCCCAGTACTCGACCGGCAGGAACTTCAGCTTCGGGAACCGGGTCGCGAGGCCGTGCCCGAGGATCGACGCCATGCCGTCGTGCACCGGGTTCTTGTCGGACATCATCGCCTGGAACGCGGGCGAGCCCTGCGACTTGAACGGCAGCATCTCGCCGGTGATGCCCTCCCACTCGTTCACGTAGCGCTGGTAGCCCGGGTCACCCGAATGCATCCCGACGACCATGTCGAGACGCTCGACCTCGGCCCAGAACGGGTCGAACTCCTCCAGCGCGAACGACTTGCGGCCCTGCCACGTGGGCACTGGCGCAACGCGGATCAGGAAGATCTTGGCGCCGCGCTCGCTGATGTACGCGAGCTCCTCGAGCGCGCGGTCGGCACCTGCCGCGAGGCTGATGATCGGCGTGGCGTAGATGGCGTCGCCGTAGACGTAGCCCCAGTGCTCGTGCATCCACTCGTTGAGCGCGTGGATGACGACGACCGCGAACTCCGGGTCGTCGGCGACGCGCTCCTCGAGCACGCTGGCGAGCGTCGGCCACAGCAGCGTGCGGTCGATACCCATGTCTTTCATCAGCGCGAGGCGCGGCTCGGGATCGAAGAAGGCGTCGATGCCCGGCATGGCGCGCGGCTTCACCCCGTCGCGCATGCTCTTGCCGCCCTCACCCTTGTTCGCGGCGCTGTTGCCCCACGCGCCCGGCTGCGCCACGCGGGCGAAGGTGGGGTTCGGGATGTACTGGCTGATGTGGTCGCGGATCGAGAGCTTGGCGCGACCGTCGACCTCGATGTAGCGGATCGCGCCCTTGTACTCCTTGGGGAGGAACTTGGTCAGCGCGTCGGTGTTCTCGTAGAGGTGGTTGTCGGCGTCGAACGTCTCGTACGGGAGCCGGCGCTCGCGGACGTAGATGAGGTCCTGTTCGGTGTCGGCCATGGCTGCTGCTCTCCTCGTGGGCCGGTGGTGACGTGGTGCGTCATGCAGTGCGTGAACTCCTGCACATTTCCAGAAGCGTCGGACTCGGCACAATTCTCCGCCCACCTCGTGCCGGGTGCCCACGTAGTGTCGAGCCATGGCGCGCTTCGACGATCAGATCGTGGTGATCACCGGTGGCGGGGCCGGGATCGGCCGCACCTACGCCCACCGCTTCGCGTCGGAAGGAGCGGCGGTGGTGATCGCCGACCTCGACGAGGTGGCGGCCCGGCGGGTCGTCGACGAGCTCGCTGATGCGGGCGGACGCGCGGTCTCCTACGCGATGGACGTCACCGACGCCGACGCCGCGGCGGCGATGGTGGAACACGCGGTGGCGGAGCTCGGTGGCGTCGATGTCCTCGTGAACAACGCCGGCATCCACCTCGACCACGCGCAGCTGCCGTTCACGCTCGACGCCGTCGACCGGTGGCGTGCCGTGCTCGACGTCAACGTGATCGGCGCGCTGATCTGCGCGGCCGCGTGCCGACCGGCGATGGCCGCACGCGGCGGTGGTGCGATCGTCAACATGTCGTCGATGGCGGCGTACGGGGGTTCGGGCGCGTACGGCGTGTCGAAGCTCGCCCTCAACTCGCTCACCGTCAGCCTCGCGGCCGACTTCGCACCCGACGGCATCCGTGTCAACGGCATCGCTCCCGGCCTCGTCGACTCCGAGGCCGCAGTCGAGTGGTGGAGCGACTCGTCACGCGCCGGCATGGACGGCATCGACCAGATGTTGATCGGCCAGCAGATGATCAAGCGCCAGGGCTCGATGCACGACCTCGCCGACATGTGCCTGTTCCTGTGCTCCGACGCAGCGAGCTTCGTCACCGCCCAGACGATCCTCGTCGACGGCGGGTTCACCAAGAAGCCGGCGTGAGCACCGATCGGCGGCGAGTGCTCATCGTGGGCGCGGGGTTCGGCGGGCTGCAGTGCGCGAAGGCGTTGCGGGCGACCGCGACCGACGTCACGCTGGTGGACCCACGCGACTACCACCTGTTCACTCCCCTGCTCTACCAGGTCGCGAGCTGCGTGTTGAGCCCGTCCGAGGTCGCCGCGCCCATCCGCAAGGTGTTCCGCGGCGCGCCCAACATCCGGTACCGACAGGACGAGGTGGTGGCGCTCGACCACGACGCCCGGTCGGCCACCCTCGCCAGCGGCACCGTCCTCGACTACGACGCGTGCGTCATCGCCACCGGCAGTGCGACGAACTACTACGGCAACGCGTCGGTCGAGGCGCACGCACTCGGGCTCAAGGACCTCACCCAGGCGCTGCAGCTGCGCAACCACGTGCTCACGTGCTTCGAGCAGGCGGCGACGACGACCGACGAGTCGGAGCGGCGCACGCTGCTCACGTTCTGCATCGTCGGTGCGGGACCCACCGGCGTGGAGTACGCAGGCGCGCTCGCCGAGTTCGTGCGCCTGGTGGTGCCGAAGGAGTACCCGGAGCTCGACGCCGGCCAGGTGCGCATCGTCCTGCTGGAGGGCGGGGCACGAGTGCTCCCCACGTTCAAGGCTCGCTTGTCGAAGTACACGGCGCGTCAGCTCACACGGCTCGGCGTCGAGCTGCGCACCGACACGTTGGTGACGTCGGCGGACGCGGTCGGTGTCGTGCTGCACGACGGCACCGAGCTGGCGACGGCCACGATGGTGTGGACCGCAGGCGTGCAGCCACGGGACCTGCCGCACCCCGAGCCGACGAGAGGTGCCGCCGCCCGCATCGACGTCGACGACCACTTCCTCGTCGCGGGCACGACCAGCACGTACGCCATCGGCGACGTGGCCGCCGGCCTCGACCCCCACGGGAAGCCGCTGCCGATGGTCGCGCCGCCGGCCATGCAGGCCGGGCGGTTCGTCGCCGCCGAGATCCTGGGCGGACGAGGGCGGCCGTTCCGCTACCGCGACAAGGGGATGCTGGCGACGATCGGGCGCCGGGCCGCCGTCGGCCAGGTCGGCCCGATCACCTTCACCGGCCTCGTCGGGTGGTTGGCGTGGCTCGTCGTGCACCTCTACTACCTGATCGGGTTCGAGAACCGGGTGCGCGTCGTGATGCGGTGGGCCTGGTACTACGTGCGCCTCGACCGCCCGGTGCGCATCATCCTCCGTGCCGGCGAACCACGCGACGGCGGAAGGGATCGCCGGTGAGCTCAGTGCTGAGGGTCGCCCAGTGGACGACGGGCAACACCGGTCGTGCCGCGGTGCAGGCGGTGGTCACCCATCCGCACCTCGAGCTCGTCGGCACCTATGCGTGGTCACCCGACAAGGTCGGGCGCGACGTCGGCGAGCTGTGCGGCCTCGCACCGCTCGGCATCACCGCCACCGACGACGTCGAGGCGCTGCTCGCGCTCGACCCCGACTGCGTCGTGTACACGCCGTACCGCCCCGACTTCGACCACGTGGCCCGCATCCTCGAGTCGGGATGCAACATCGTCACGACGATGTACATGCTCGCCGGATCCGGCTACGGCGAGGACGTGCGCGACCGGATCGCAGCGGCGACGGCGCAGGGAGGTTCGTCGCTCTACGCCAGCGGGATCTACCCCGGCCATGCGCCGATGCTCGCGCTCGCTGCGACTGCGGTGTGCACGCGCATCGAGCGGATCACCATGCTCGAGTCCGTCGAGATGAGTGGCTACGCCAACGCGGCGATGTTCCGGGCGATGGGCATCGACGGCGATCCCGCGGATCCGGCGGCGGCGACGGCCGCCGAGCAGTCGTGCGGATCGTTCCGCGACCAGATCGCGGTGATGGCGCACGCGCTCGGCGTCGAGCTCGACGAGATCCGCTTCACCGCCGACTTCGCCCTCGCCGACGACGACCTCGACTTCGGGTACATGACCATCGGCCGGGGACGGATCGCCGCGATCCGGGGGACGATCTCGGGCCACCTGGGCGGGCGTTCCCGGATCGAGTGCCGATCGGTGTGGAAGATGGGCGACCGCACGAACCCGGACTGGCCGGTCGACCACGGCTACCTGATCGACGTCGAGGGGGACCCGTCGTTCCGCGTCCGCCTCGAACCCGGCGACGGCTGGAGCGGTGCCGCCAGCACGTCGCTGCCCGCGGTGAACGCGATCCCGCTCGTGTGCGCGGCGACACCCGGCGTGGTCAACCGGGGCGAGCTGCCCTTCGTGACCGGCGCCGGGCGCCTCACCTGAACGGCATGTTCGTGCTGCCCCGCCGGGTCAGCCGACGATGCGGAACATCAACGTCGCTGCGCTGATGGCGCGGTCGCCGTTGCCCTCGTCGTGGAGGGTGAGCTGCACACCGACGCGCCCCGACCCCTCGGCGCCGCGCGCAGCCTTCCCGTCGATCCGGAACGGACCGACCTTGCCGCGCGCGAGGAACATGAAGTGGTCCGACTCCGGCTGCAGCTGATCGGTGTCGGCGAGTGCGCTGGCGAGATCGATGGCGGCGGTCTCGTGGATGACGAACTGCGGACCGACGTGGAGCGCTGCATCGGGTGACGCGAACTCGGCCTGCAGCTCCCCGAGGCCCCAGTGGCCGTCGGCGCGCTTGCTCCCACCGAACACCTGCCAGATCGCAGGGAGATCGGGAGAGTCCTCGACGTGCTCGATCGGGTCGTCGTCGAACAGCTGGTCGCCCTTGATGTGGTCGGGCACGTCACCGATCGACGCGCCCTGGCCCTCGATCAACGCGAGCACACGCAAGTGGTCGTCGGCGTCGACGATCGTCGCCCGGCCGAAGTACATCCGCGACCCGACCTTGAGCGCGCCCGCGTCGATCACCTCGATCCGCTGCACGTCGTTGCCGTTGTCGAGGATCTGCACGGAGTGGATGACCGGGTTGGGCACGACCTCGAGGTCGGACGGGCCACCGCCACCGGGTGCGCTGATCGAGAAGATCTGGCTGAGGATCCCGCCGGCCGCGTTGCGCATGTCGTGGCGCAGCGTCACGGTGTCGTCGTCGACCGCGTTCATCGAGGAGAACTGCCGGCCGATGTACCGGTAGCTCATCAGCGCGCCCCATCGCTGGCGGAGCGTCTCCCAGTACTGGTCCTTGTCGGTGGTGCGGATGTCTTCCAGCGTCATGGGTGAACCTCCTGAACGGGTGGACCGGGTGGATGGCGGTCGCGCTTCCGGAGGTTAACGGGGTGTCCACCGCCCGTGCCGGGGCACACTCCACCGGTGACGAACCACTCCGACCCGCTCGGTTCCGGTGCAGGCACGGCGCCCCGACGGGTCGAGCTCAGGGGGCACATCGGGGCGGCCGGCTTCGCCTCGGGCGACCGGCTCGTGGTCGGGGCGTGGACCTCGGGTCCGCTCGGGCCCATGACCGACGTGATGTGGGCGCAGCCCGACGGCACCCGCGTGCTGCTGGCGCCCTCCCGAGCGGTCGCCGAGTTCATCACCGCTGCGTACCGGTTCGACCGCATCGAGGTCGTCGAGGTGCAGGGCGGCTGGGACGGCCACGGCCTCGCGGTCGACGCCGGGCCGTTGTCGATCCGCCTGTCCACCGGCCGTGGGTGGCCGCTGCCGCCGCACGCACTGCGCCCACCCTGGTTCACGCGCTACGTCGAGGGGCCGATCGCGCGCCTCACGCTCGGCGTGCGCACCTACGGCGTGACCCCGACCGGCGTGCGTGAGTGGTACCGCGCCGACCACTGGTGGCCGGTGGACAGCGGCTCGGCGACGGCCGACGGCGTCGACCTCGGTGCGATGGGCCCGGTCGACCCGCCGTGCCGGTTCGGCTTCTCGGAACCACCGAAGCGCCCGTCCGTCACTGCGGTGCGACCGCTGCTCGAGCTCCCCTGACCGGCAGGGCGGCGGCGTCAGTAGGGCGCGGCGATCTCGTCGACGAGCAGGCTGGCGGTGCACGTGCCGACGAAGCCGTCGCGGTCGAAGAGATCGGCGCGGGCGTGACCGATGCCGTCGAGCGAGTACCAGGCGCGGGTGGCGACGCCCGTCCACTCCCCCAGGGGCGCCCGGGCGAGGGTGATGGTCAGATCGGCGTTGATCGCCGACCAGCGAGCGAGGTCGAGGTAGTTCCCCGAGTTGGCGGTGAAGTCGGACGCCCACGCCAGACGTACCGTCGGCGACGTCTCCTCCCCTGCGATCACCGGTGTGGTCGCGCGGTACCAGGTCGACGACGCGTCGGGTCCGCCCGCCTCCCGCATCTCGGTCGCGTCGATGAACCCGTTGAGACCGGTGGGGCGGCGCTGGTTGGTGCGCTCCTCACCCCACGGAGGTGTCTCGATCGGTGGGAGGCGAGGGTCGGTCGGCGCGTCGGGTCCACTGCCGAGTCGGAACCGCAGCGCGGTCGCGCGTGCGACTTCGACGCCGTCCGGATCGCGCACGGTGGCGACGACGACCTGCAACCGCTTGCCCTCGCGCACGATCTCGGCGTCGACCTCGAGCGGACCGAGCGGCACGCGTCGGTGCATGTCGACGGTGATGCGCGCGATCCGCATCGGCACCAGCGTGGGCACGCGCTCGACCGCCCACGTGAGCAGCGCAGCCGGTGCACCGCCGTACTGCGCGTTCGGATCCCACGGACCCTGGGTGAGCATGGTCGCGACGACGACGCGATCGTCCTGGGGCACGAACATCGCTTCCACGCCGACTGCTTAGTCGACGTTCCGGGAGCCACGTCGCTCCAGCGCATCGTTTCCCCCTTCGTCGCACCGGGGTAGGAGAGGCGAATGGAATTCGTCTTGTGGCTCATCGCCGTCGTCCTCGTCGTCGCCGGCATCATCACCATCCTGCGTGGTGCGATCCTCTACGGCATCGTGTTGATCGTGATCGGGCTGCTCGTCGGTCCCGGCGGCGTGAGCATCTTCACCTAGCGCCACTCGGCGCCCGGGCGAAGGAAGCGGCTCGACGCACTCGCCGTCGCGCTCTCCGCGTCGAGGGGTGACGAACAGGCTGGCTGGGCAACCTGGGCCTGTGCCCCGAACCGTCGACACCCAGGACGTGCAGCGACTCATCACCGAAGGCGCGCAGCTCCTCGAGGTGCTGCCCGCCTCGGCGTACGAACGCGAGCACCTGCCCGACGCGGTCAACATCCCGTTGCCACGCCTGACGGAGAGCGCGATCGCCTCCGAGGGCCTCGACCCGCAACGACCGGTCGTCGTGTACTGCTACGACCACGAGTGCGACCTCAGCTCCCGCGGCACCGCACTCCTCGAGGCCTACGGCTTCACCGACGTCTACGACTACGACGACAGCAAGGTCGCGTGGATGGGTGCGGGGCTCCCGGTCGAGGGCACGATCGCCGCATCGAACCGAGCCGGTGCGATCGCCCGCACGATCCCGACGTGCACGATCGACGAGGACATGGGTGACGTCGCCGACCGCTTCGAGAACGACGGCTTGTGCGCAGTGGTCGACGACGAGCAGATCGTCCTGGGGATCGTTCGCCAAGACGCCGTTGCCCTCGGCGGCACCACTCCCGTGCGTGCGGTCATGCAGCCGGCGCCGCCGTCGGTGCGCCCCAACGTGATCGCGTCCGACCTGGCCGACGACATGGACCACGACCATCGCAGCTTCGTGCTCGTCTCCACCTCGCACGGGCGCCTGATCGGCTTCATCGCGGCATCGGACCTGCATGGTCACCACTGACGCGCTCGGCGACGGCGGGTTCGAGCTCGGGTACTGGCTGTCGAGCGAGGAGCACTCCCCCACCGCGCTCGTGCGGCACGCGATCGCAGCCGAGGCTGCCGGGTTCCGCACCGCGATGATCTCCGATCACGTCGCGCCGTGGGTGCCGGCGCAACGCGAGAGCGGCTTCGTCTGGTCGGTGTTGGGCGCGATCGCGCTCCGCGACCGACGAGCTCCGGGTGGGCACCGGAGTGACCGCGCCGATCCACCGCATGCACCCACTCGTCATCGCTCACGCAGCGGCGACGATCGAGACGCTCATGCCCGGACGGTTCTTCCTCGGGCTCGGCACGGGAGAGCGTCTCAACGAGGCGGCGATGGGTGAGCCGTGGCCGCCACCGCTCGAACGACGCGACATGCTCTGCGAGGCCGTCGACATCATCCGCGCGTTGTGGGGCGGCGGCGTCGTGACCCGCACCACCGAGCACTTCCGCCTCGACCGCGCGCAGCTGTTCTCGTTGCCCGACGTCGCCCCGCCGATCGTGATGGCGGCCACCAGCCCCGCGGGTGCGAGTGTCGCCGGCGAGATCGCCGACGGGCTGCTCAGCACGTCGTCGAATCCCGACCTGGTCCACGCCTGGGAACGCGCCGGCGGTGTAGACAAGGCGACGATGGTGCAACTGCACGTCTGCTGGGCTGCCGACGACGAGTCGGCACGGCAGACCGTCCGCGACTGGTGGCCCAACGGCGGGATCCCGGGACCATTGCTCTCCGAGCTCTCACGCCCGCACGAGTTCGACGCCGTTGCGCGCGCGATCGACGACGACCTCGTGCAGGCCGCGGTGATCAGCGGACCCGATCCGGCACCGTACGTGGACGCGGTCCGGCAGGCGGTCGGCGCCGGGTTCCGCACCGTGTACCTCCACCAGGTCGGCCCCGACCAGGCCGGCTTCTTCGACTTCTGCGAGCGCGAGCTCCGGCCTGCTCTCCACCCGTGACCGCACTCGACCCGGGATCGCGGTCACCGTCGCTCGAGAACCTCCGGCTCCTGTCGGACGGGCGTTCGGCGGCGTTGCTCGGTCCGGACGCCGAGGTGTCGTGGTGGTGCCGCCCGCGCTTCGACTCGCCGCCGATCTGCTGGTCGTTGCTCGACCCGCGCGGCGGCTCGGCGCGCTGGCTGGAGGCCACCCACGCCGGCAGCGACGGAGAACCGGCGGGCACGACCACGCGGACGCGCCTCCGCATCGGGTTCGCCAGTCGCGTCGAGGTGTGGGACGGGTTGGTCCCGCACGACGGCGGCACGTCCACACTCGTGCGGCTCGTGCGCGGCCTCGACGACGACGTGGTGGTGTGGCACTCGCTCAAGCTGGGCGGGTTCACCGAGCCGTGGGCGACCTGGGTCGACGGGGTCGCGACCTTCGACGGGCGCCCACCGGTCGCGGTGCACGGTGGGACGAGCACCTTCGGCGCCGACGGCACCGCGCTCACGCAGCTCAAGGTCGAACGCGACCAGTGGAGCGCGCTCGTGATCGGCGACCCCGATGCGATGGCGCTCGACATCGACGCGCTGGTCCAGTCACTCGAGCGGTGCGAGGCCGAACGAGCGCGCACCGCGCCGCGCAAGGTGTCGCGGACCCACTCGGAGCGCATCGGTCACGCGCTGTCGGTCCTCGTCGCGTGCACCGACCGCGACACGGGAGCGATCATCGCGTCACCGACGACGTCGTTGCCCGAGGTCGTCGGCGGTGATCGCCAGTTCGACTACCGCTATTCGTGGCTGCGCGACAGCTGCGTGGCGATCACGGCGGCGTCGTTGGTCGGGAACGACGACCTCACCGAGGAGTACGTCCGGTTCCTGATCGGTCTCGGTGCCGACCGCATCCTCGAGGCACCGATCCGCACCGTCGACGGCGAGTTGGTGCCCGACGAGAGCACCGTGCCCGACGTCGAAGGCTGGTCGGGCAGTCGTCCGGTCCGGGTCGGCAACGGTGCCGCGTCCCAGCTGCAGTACGACGTGCTCGGGTTCGTCCTCGATGCCATCGCCACCGTGCGTCGCGGCCGCGGCCGCGCGCACCGCGAGCTCTGGCCCCTCGCGGTCCGGCTCGCCGATCGCGCCGCCGAGGTCGGCGAGCCGTCGAACGGGATCTGGGAGCTCCGCGAGCAGCAGGACCTCGTGT
The DNA here is from genome assembly GCA_963755855.1 of uncultured Actinomycetes bacterium. GTDB lineage: Bacteria > Actinomycetota > Acidimicrobiia > IMCC26256 > DASPTH01 > DASUAS01. The sequence continues at coordinate 308,001 of CAVWLR010000009.1, forward strand.
CGGGCGACATCGGCCGGTGGCTCGCGCTCGACCGCGCCCTGCAGCTCGGCCACCGGCTCACCTCCGTGCGCACACGCGCGACGGTGGCGGCGGGCCCGCAACGAGGTCCGCGACCGGGTGCTCGGCGCGATCCAACCCGACGGATCGCTCCCCCAGGTCTACGGGGGCACCAGCACCGATGCGTCGTCACTCCTGCTGGTCGCGTTCGACCTGCTGTCGCCGCGTGATCCACGAGCCACACGGCTCGTCGACGCCACCATCGCCGCCCTCGGTGCCGGCCCGTTGCTGTACCGCTACCCGCCCGACGGTCGCGACGGCTTCGCGCCCGGCGAGGCGCCGTTCGTCCCCGCATCGTGGTGGGCGGTCACCGCACTGGCGAAGCTCGGGAACCCCGACGCGCAGAACCGGGCCGACGAGCTGTGCCACATGCTCCCAGGACTCCAGCCCGAGGAGTTCGACCCCGGTCGCCGCGAAGCGCTCGGCAACGTGCCCTTGGTGTGGTCGCACGCCGAGTGCACCCGGGCGCTCTTCGAGCTCGACCGCCAGCGCGGCACGCTCCGCGGTCTGCGGCGTCGGCTGTCACGGCGACCCTGACGCCTCGCGCTCTCGACGGCGACCGACCTCCGCACATCCGCCACGCGGCAGACTGTCGGCGATGAAGCTCGGAGCGGTGTTCCCCCAGGCGGAGTTCTCACGGGTCGACCCCGACGAGCTCGTGAGCTTCGTGCAGCGACTCGAAGCCGCCGGCTACGACCACCTTCTCGTCTACGACCACGTGGTCGGTGCCGACCGCAGCGCCCGGCCCGGCTGGACCGGCTTCTACGACTCCGACGACCCGTTCCTCGAACCGCTGGTGCTGTTCGCGTACCTCGCACGGTCGTGCACGCTCGAGTTCGTGACCGACGTGATGATCCTGCCGCAGCGGCAGACGGTCATGGTCGCCAAGCAGGTCGGCACCCTCGCCGCGCTCGCTCCCGGCCGCATCCGACTCGGGGTCGGGCTCGGGTGGAACGACGTGGAGTACGACGCGCTGGGCATCGACTTCCGCACACGCGGGGCGCGCATGGACGCGCAGATCCCGCTGCTCCGACGTCTGTTCACCGATGCCACAGTCGATCACGACGGTGGGGCGGAGGTCGTCGTGGCCGCCGGGATCGCACCCCGGCCACCCGAGCCCGTGCCGATCTGGATCGGCTCCGGCGGCGACCCGCGTGCACTCGCCCGGGTCGGGCGCCTCGCCGACGGGTGGTTGCCGATGCCGCAGATCCCGCTCGGCGCCGAGTTCGATGCCGCCCGCTCCGTGGTCCACGAGGCGGCGGTCGCTGCCGGCCGCGATCCCGCCTCGCTCGGGCTCGAGGGCCACGTGTGGTTGGCGCCGGGCGAGGACGACCGCGTCGCCGACCGGATGGCCCGCTGGCGCGACGCGGGGGCCGACGCCGTCGCGCTGAATCCGTTGCGGGGCGAACGCCGCTGGCCCGACGAGCACCTCGACGCGCTGCTGCGCGCCGCCGACGCGGCTCGCCCGGTGCTGGGCTGACCCTGCCCTGACCGGTTCTGCAGCCCGGCTTCGACCGGCGTGGCAAGCTGCGCCCATGCGCGCCGCAGTGGTCGACAGCATGCCGGGAACACCGAGGATCGGTGAGGTCGAGATCGACGCACCGGGGATCGGTGAGGTGCTGGTGAAGGTGGTCGCATCCGGCGTGTGCCACAGCGACGTCCACGCGCTGCACGGCCACGGCATCGCGTTTCCGGTCCCGTTCGTCCTCGGCCACGAGCCCGCGGGCGTCGTCGAAGCCGTCGGGCCCGGCGTCCGGCACCTCCGGCCGGGCGATCACGTCGTCGCGTGCCTCTCGGTGTTCTGCGGCCACTGCGCCAACTGCGTGACCGGGAAGTCGTACCGGTGCTTCACCGACGACTTCGCGCGTGGACCCGATGCTCCGTCGCGACTGTCCGACGAGCGCGGCCCGGTGCACCAATTCGTGTCACTCGGCAGCTTCGCGGAGCACATGCTCGTGAGCCAGAACAACGTGGTGAAGGTCGACCCGGCCCTCCCGCTCGAGCGCGCCTGCCTCCTCGGGTGTGGGGTCCTGACCGGGGTGGGCGCCGTCCTCAACACGGCGCAGGTACCCGTGGGGGCGACCGTCGCGGTCGTCGGGTGCGGCGGCGTCGGCCTGGCCGCCATCCAAGGTGCGCGCCTCGCCTACGCGAAGCGGATCCTTGCCGTCGACGTCGACGACGCCAAGCTCGACCTCGCGCTCCGCTGCGGCGCCACCGACGTGGTCAACGCCACCCGCGACGACCCGGTCACGGCGGTGCAGTCGATCACTGCGGGCGGTGTCGACCACGCCTTCGAGGCGATCGGTCGACCGCAGACAGTCCAGCAGGCCCTCGGCATGGTCGGCTTCGGTGGCACCCTCACCGTCGTCGGCATCGTCGACTTCGCCGACCAGTTCACCTTCACCGGCGCCGACCTCCTCATGGGCAAGCGCATCCAGCAGTCGCTCATGGGCTCGAACCGGTTCGCCGCCGACATCCCGATGCTGGTCGAGCACGCCCTCGCCGGTCGCCTCGACCTCGACGCGATGGTGAGCACCGAGCGTGCACTCGACGACCTGCCGGCGACGCTCGCCGAGCTCGAGGCGGGCACCGTGTTGGGTCGCGCGGTCGTCGTCCTCTAGACCGGGAGCGGCCGGTTCGGCGGACGACCCACAGGAGAGCACTGGTGACCGAGGAAGCACCCAGCAACGTCCAGCGGTTGCATGAGTTGGCGGAGGCGCAGCCGGACGAGATCGCCTACGTGCACCTCGCGATGGACGGCAGCGAGCGCTCGGTCACGTGGGCCGAGCTGCACCGGCGGTCGAGCCAACTGGCAGCGGCGTTGACCGCTCGCGGCGTCGAGTTCGGTGACCGCGTCGGCCTCGGGATCCGCAACTCGCCCGAGTTCGTGTTCGGCGTGCTGGCCACGTGGAAGCTCGGCGCGGTGCCGATCCCGGTGCGCTGGGACGTGCCCGACTGGGAGCTCGACCGCCTCAAGGAGGTGATCGACCCGAAGGTGTACATCGGCGCCGACGACCTGCCCTGGATCGACGCCACCGCCGCGGATCCGGTGCCGGAGCTCCCCCTGCTGATCTCGCCCAACAGCAACGGCATCTGCAGCAGCGGCGCCACCGGCACACCGAAGGTGATCCTCTCCCAGCTACCGGCCGTGTTCAATCCGATGATGGGCACGCCGATCGCGGAGGCGTTCATGCCGGTGACGCGCCCGCAGCGCATCCTGGTGCTGGCGCCGATGTACCACATCAACGCGTTCGCGACGCTCAGCAGCATGCTCACCGGCGACCAGCTCTTCGTGCTCGAGAAGTTCGACGCCACTCGCATCGTCGACGTCATCGAACGCCACCACATCACCACGTTCACCGCGACCCCCACGATGCTGCAGCGCGTCTCCGACCTGCCCGGCGTCGACGACCGCGACCTGTCGAGCATCGTGTGGATCATGCAGGGCGCGGCACCGATGCCTACGTCGCTGGTGCACCGGTGGGCCGATCTCATCGGTGCGCAGAAGATCATCATGGCCTACGGCTCCACCGAGGCCCTCGGCCTCACCGTGCTCACCGGACTCGAGTGGCTGGAGCACGAAGGGAGCGTGGGGCGCGGCTTCAACGGCGCCGAGGTGCGCATCCTCGACGACGACGGCAACGACATCCCCACCGGTGAGATCGGCCACATCTTCGTACGCTCCCCGAACTACGTCGGTGCGACGTACCTCGGCGAAGCGCCGCAGTTGCATTTCACCGACGACGGGTACGGCACCGTCGGCGACATGGGGTACCTCGACGCCGACGACTACCTCTACCTCGTCGACCGGCGCGTCGACCTCATCATCACCGGGGGTGCCAACGTGTTCCCCGCCGAGGTCGAAGCCGCGCTCAGCGACCATCCGAAGATCGCCGACGTCGTCGTCATCGGACTCAAGGACGAGGAGTGGGGTCGGCGCGTGCACGCCATCATCGCCCCCGCCGACCCGACCGACCCGCCCACCTTCGCCGAGGTGAAGCAGTACACCAAGAACCGGCTCCTCCCCTACAAGGTCCCCAAGACGATCGAGATCGTCGACGCCATCCCCCGCAGCGAGGCCATGAAGGTCAATCGGGGCCGACTGGTCGAGGCCCGGGGCGGTTGACGTGATCGAGGTGCCGACGACGCTCGACCAGGTGCTCGACCCCGAGTGGTTGCGCGAGGCGCTGAGCGACATCGGCGCCGACGACCACATCCTCGCGGTCGAGGAGGTCGACTCCTCGCAGACCCTCGCCCAGAAGGTGCGCTTCCGGGTGACGGTCGAAGGCTCCGACGGCGAGGTGCGGCACCGCTCCTACTGCGTGAAGGCCCATCTCGACGGATCACCGGGCGCCGACATCCTGTCGGAGGCGCGCTTCTACGGCGAGCTCGCGCCGACGCTCGACGTGCGCATGCCGCGCACCTACTACACCGCGGTCGACGATGACGCCGAGCAGGCCACCATCGTCATGGACGACGTCGTCGCCAACGGCGGACGCTTCCTGAACGCGCACACGCCGTACTCACTCGACGTCGCGCGCGACACGCTCGGCCAGCTGGCGCGGCTCCACGCGACGACGTGGGGCTGCGACGGCCTGACCGACGTCGACTGGTTGGCGCCACGGATCACGGACATGGCCGACCGGATCCCCCTCGACATCCTCCAGACCCTGCTCGACGACGGGCGTGGTCCCGACGTCGCGCCCGAGCTCCGTGTGGCCGCCAACGTCGCCGAGGCGATGCGCCGGACCGGCGCGCACGAGAGCACGTGTGTGATCCACGCCGATCCGCACTCGGGCAACTCGTACCTCGACGCCGACGGGCACGCCTGCTGGCTCGACTGGCAGATCGTGCAGCGGGGCCACTGGTCGACCGACATCAGCTACCACCTCGCGACGGTCCTCGACGTCGAGACCCGGCGAGCCCACGAAGCCGACCTCCTGCGGCACTACCTCGGCGAGCTCGAGCTGCTCGGTGCGCCCGCGCCCGCGTGGAACGACGCGTGGGAGCAGTACACGCTCGGCTTCTCGTACGGCTACTTCCTGTGGGTCATCACCCGCATCAGCTCGCGCGCAGTCGTGCTCGTGCACATCCCCCGGTTGGCGGCGGCGCTCACCGACCACGACACCTTCCGCCGTCTCGGAATCGTGTGATGCCCGGTTCCGAGTTCGCGCCGTTCGCGGCGAGCTTCGAACCCGCGGCGATCGACGACCTCCGGGCTCGGCTGCACCACACCCGCTGGCCCGAACGGGAGACGGTCGACGACTGGTCGCAGGGGATCCCGCTCGGCCTCGTGCAGGACCTCGCCACGTACTGGCGCGACGAGTACGACTTCGGCGCCGCGCAGGCGCGCTTGAACGCGTGGCCCCAGTTCACGACGCGGATCGACGACCTCGACATCCACTTCGTGCACGCGCGCTCGCCGGAACCCGACGCGGTGCCGCTGGTGATGACCCACGGCTGGCCCGGCTCGGTCGCCGAGTTCCTCGACGTGCTCGGACCGCTGACCGATCCGGCCGCTCACGGAGGTGATGCGGCCGACGCGTTCCACGTGGTGTGCCCCTCGCTGCCGGGCTACGGGTTCAGCGACAAGCCGACGACCCGCGGGCGAGGCGTGGCCTGGATCGCCGACGCGTGGGCCACGGTCATGGGTCGACTCGGGTACGAGCGCTTCGGTGCGCAGGGCGGCGACTGGGGTTCGGCGGTCACGACCACCGTCGGCGAGCTGCACCGCAGCCGGGTCGTCGGCATCCACGTGAACATGCCGACGGTTCCGCTCGGACCGATCACCGACGACACCACCGATCGCGAGCGCGAGAACTTCGACGACTTCGCGTGGCACACGCAGTGGGGCACGGGCTACCAGCACCTGCAGTCCACCCGCCCCCAGACCCTCGGGTACGGCCTGGCCGACTCACCGGTCGGTCAGCTCGCGTGGATCGTCGAGAAGTTCTGGGCGTGGACCGACTGCGACGGCGACCCGCTGAGCATCTTCACCCGCGAGCAATTGCTCGACAACGTGTCGATCTACTGGTTCACCGGCACCGGAGCGTCGTCGGCACGCCTGTACTGGGAGAGCGCCGGCCCCGCCCCTCCGATCGACGGACCGCGCGCCGCGGCGGCGATGGCAGCGATGATGGGCCCGGTCACCGTGCCGACCGGGTGCTCGGTGTTCCCGCACGAGATCCGCCGCCCCTCCCGCCGCTGGGCCGAGCAGCGGTTCACGAACATCCACTGGTGGAACGAACCGGCGAAGGGCGGTCACTTCGCCGCGTTCGAGCAACCCGATCTGTTCGTCGACGAGGTCCGCAACTCGTTCCGTCCCTTGCGATGAGGCGCGGCGGCGAACGAGATCCGGTGATCCACGAACCGCGAGTCGCGTGCGTCATGCTGATGCGCGACGGCGACACGAAGTGACCCTCGAGTTCTCCCCCAGCGCGCGAGTGGCGCAGATCAGGCGCCGGCTCGACCATCCGGTCATCGATGCCGACGGCCATCTCGTCGAGTTCATGCCGCTGGTGATCGACTGCATGCGCGAGGTCGCCGGTGACGCCGTGACGCAGCGGTTCGTCGAGTACCGGAAGTCTCCGTTCACCTCCGGGGGCGGCCACCTCCCGACCCGGGTGTTCAACGGGAACCCGCTGGGCCTCGACCGCATGACGGTGGTGCTCCCCGACCTGCTGCACCGACGCCTCGAGGAGATCGGCCTCGACTTCGCACTGCTCTACCCGACGTCCGGGCTCTCCGTGTTGAGCAACCCCGACGACGAGCTCCGCCAGGCCGCAGCGCGCGCCTTCAACACCTACTACGCGCGGGTGTTCGCCGACGTCCGCGACCGTCTCGAACCGGTGGCGATCATCCCGACCTTCACGCCCGACGAGGCGATCGCCGAGCTCGACCACGCGGTCACGGTGCTCGGGTGCAAGGCCGTGGTGATGAGCGGTGTCGTGCCGCGGAGCGTGCGACCCGACGGCACGGTCACTCGGTGGGTCGACACGCTCGGCCACGACAGCCTCCACGACTACGACCCGCTGTGGGCGAGGTGCGTCGAGCTCCGGGTCGCACCCGCCTTCCACGGGATCGGATACGGGTGGGGCAGTCGCGTCTCCCCCAGCAACTACGTGTACAACCACCTCGGCAACTTCGCCGCCGCGCAGGAAGCGGTCTGCCGCTCGCTCGTCATGGCTGGTGTGCCCCGGCGCCACCCGACACTGCACTTCACGTTCCTCGAAGGCGGCGTCACCTGGGCAGCCCAGCTCTACGCCGATCTCCTCGGCCACTTCGACAAGCGCAACCGCGACGCCGTGCGGCAGTTCGATCCCGCTCGCTTCGACGTGGGCGAGGCCGAGCAGTTGTTCGCCGAGTTCGCGACCGGACCGCTGCGCGACTACCAGGACCGGGTCGATGTCGGCACCCGGCCGTTGCGTGACGCCGGCACCGAGCGCTGGGGCACGGACGACTTCGCCGAGTCGGGGATCACCGGTCCCGACGACATCGTCGACACCTTCACGCGTCAGTTCGCGTTCGGCTGCGAGGCCGACGATCCACTGAATGCGCTCGCCTTCGACACCGCCGTGCTGCCCCACGGGGCGCAGCTCAACGCCATGTTCGCCTCCGACATCGGCCACTGGGACGTGCCCGACGTGCGCGAGGTGCTCCCCGAGGCATGGGAGCTCGTGGACGACGGGCACCTCACCGAAGCTCAGTTCGCCGACTTCACGTGCGGCAACGCGGTTCGGCAATTGACGGCTGCGAATCCGCGCTTCTTCGAGGGCACCGCCGTGGCCGATGCGGTGCGACCGCACCTGAGGACGCCCGCCTGAACCAGAATGCGGCGATGAGCGACGACCTCGACGACCTGGTGTGGCGAGACGCGATCGACCAGGCCGCGGCCGTCCGCGACGGGCGGGTGACCGCGACGGCGTTGCTCGACGCGTACCTCGACCGCATCGACCGGTACGACGACCGGCTGCGCGCGTTCGTGACCGTCGATGTCGACGGTGCTCGTGCCGCCGCACGCGCCGCCGACGATGCGGTGCGCGCTCGGACCGCCGACCTCCCGCCGTTCCTCGGCGTCACGCTGTCGGTGAAGGACGTGATCGACGTACAGGGCCTGCCCACGACGCACTCGAGCAAGGTCCTCGTCGACCACGTCGCGACCGCCGACGACCCGATGGTCGGCCGGTTCCGCGACGCCGGATTCGTGATCCTCGGCAAGACCAACGTCCCCGAGTTCTGCAGCAGCATGACCGACTCCGAGCTCAACGGGACGTGTCGCAACCCGTGGGACACCGACCGGACGCCGGGTGGATCGAGCGGCGGCGCCGCGGCCGCGCTGAGCGCGGCGCTCTGCGCGGTCTCGCACGGGACCGACGGCGCCGGGTCGGTCCGTTCGCCGGCGTCGTTCTGCGGTCTCGTGGGCACGAAGTTCACTCGCGGGTTCGTCGACTTCGGACGCGAGCTGGGCAACCCGTACTACGGGACGTCGGGCAACGGTGTGCTCACCCGTTCGGTGCGCGACGCCGCGGCACTGATGGGTGTCTTCAACGAGGGGCCGACGGTCTCCCTGGACGCACCCCCGTCGCTGCGCATCGCAGTCACCACTGAGGCGCCGTACGGCACCGTCGAAGACGAGTGCGCGGCACCGGCGCTCCAGGCCGCCGAGATCCTGCGCAGGTTGGGCCACACTGTGGCGACCGCCACACCGGCGTGGGACGTCATGCTCGCGGTGGCGACGTTCCCCATGGAGGTGCCGGGCGCAGGCGCGCTCGTGCCCGCCGACCGGATCGGCGACGTCGAGCCACGCAACCGCCCGCTGGTCGAGCGCCTGCGGTCGCTGACGGTGCTCGAGCACAGCGCGGGCGTGCGCGACGTGCGCGCAGCGGCCTCCAGGTTCCTGGAGTTCTGGGACGACCACGATGTCCTCGTCTCCCCCACCGCCGGCATCGTCCCGCCACCCGTCGAGTGGGCACCGTGGGACCAGGACCCGGTCGCGCACATGACGACCTTCGCCGGGTTCCCGAACTTCGCCCAGCCCTTCAACCTCTCCGGTCAGCCGGCGATCAGCGTGCCGCTCGGGTGGAGCGACGAGGGACTTCCGATCGGCGTCCACCTCGCCGGACCCCGAGGCAGCGAGGCCACGCTCCTACGGGTCGCGCGCCAGCTCGAGACCGCGCTGCCGTGGGCCGAGCGCCGACCGCCCGACTTCTCGTGATCCTGCTCTGCAGCGAACGCGAGCGCGATCGACGTCGCTCGAAGCCGGCGTGGTCGGGACATCAGCGGGGTGTGGCTTCGGTACGCACGGGGCACAACGAGATGACCGTGACCTTCCCCTCCGCCGACTCGGCGACGTTCGAGCCCAATGTCGACAGCGTGCGCCGGGCCCGCCGCCTGATCCGCGACGTGGTGTCCGACGCCGGCGGTGACGCCGACGCCGCCGAGCTCCTCACCGCCGAGCTCGCCACCAACGCCGTCATGCACGCGAGCACCACGTTCACGATCCGGTGGGAGCGACACTCCTCCGACATCCGGGTCGAGGTCATGAACCACGCGCCCGAGATGATCGTCGCCCTCATGGTGGCGACCGACGATCAGGGCCGGGGCCTGGCGATCGTGGACCAGCTGTCACAGGCCTGGGGCGTGGAGACGAAGCCCGACTCGAAGAGCGTGTGGTTCGAGCTCGCCACCCCGGTCGCGCTCGGAACCTGAGGACCCGTGGCGCGCGCCGACGAGGTGCAGACGCTCATCGCGAACCTGCTGCGGGAAGCGCACTACCTCGCGCCGCTCGATCTCCTGCCGATCCTGCGCGAGCGACTCGCGCCCCTGGGGTTCGAATCGGTCTCGATCCTCGTCGCCGACATCGAACAGCGCGTCCTCGTCCCGCTCCCTCCGGACGACGGTGCGGATGCCGACGCGCTCGGGATCGACTCCACCCTCGCGGGACGCGTCTACCAACGGGAGCACACCACCCGCGAATCGACCGATCCCACACGCGTCTGGTTCACGGTGCGCGACGGCATCGACCGTCTGGGTGTGCTCCTCCTCGTCCATCCCTCGTGGGACGACGACCTCATCGGCGCGTGCGAGGCACTCGCCGCGCTCATCGCCGGGCTGCTCATCTCGAAGGGCAAGTTCACCGACGACTTCGTGCGTGCGAACCGTCTCCGTCCCTTGACGCTCGGCGCCGAGCTCTGCTGGTCGCTGTTGCCACCCCTGAGCTTCTCGACCGGCGTCATCAGCGTGGGTGGCGCCCTCGAACCCGCGTACGACGTGTCGGGCGATTCGTTCGACTACGCGCTCAACGGATCGTCGTTGCACGTCGCGATCTTCGACGGCATGGGCCACGACCTCCAGGCGGCGCGGCTGACCGAGCTCATGGTCTCGACCTACCGCCACTGCCGACGCCGGCTCATGTCGCTCCGCGACACCTACGAGATGCTCGACGGGCTCCTGCGCGACACCTTCGGCGAGCACCGCTTCGTCACCGCGGAGTTCGCGGTGCTCGACGCCGACGACGGCACCCTCGAGCTCCTGACCGTGGGCCATCCGGGACCACTCCTGGTCCGTGACGGGCACGTCATCAACCTCCGCCCGGTCGAGATCGCGATGCCGCTCGGCCTGGGGAACCTCCGAGACGCCCCGATCCCCGTCCGCACCGAATCACTCGAGCCGGGTGACCGCCTGCTGCTCTACACCGACGGCATCACCGAGGCCCGAGACGCAGAGGGTGCGTTGTTCGGCGAGGACCGACTCGTCGACGTGGTCGAACAGGCCCGCAGCGAGACCCGAGTGCTCGCAGAAGCAGTGCGACGACTCATGCACGAGGTCGGATCGTTTCAAGGCGGGCACTGGCGCGACGACGCCACCATCGTGATGGTCCACTGGACCCCGGAGCGCGACGGCTGACCGCGCGTGTCAGCGTCGCTGCCGCAACACCTCGTTGAGGCGCGCGGCCTGTCGGGTCTGGTGCTCACGCTCGGCGACGTTCGGTGCGTTGCGCGCGGCGTCGGCGTAGAGACGCGCCGCGAGCTCGAGCTCGCCGTTCTTCTCGTGCAGGTGCGCGGCGACGGCCTCTCGTCGCGGCACGCCGTCGTCGACCGCGGCCAGCGCGGCCAGTCCCGCGGGCGCGCCGTCGGCCTCACCGACCGCGACGGCGCGGTTGAGTCGGACGATCGGCGTCGGCGCGAACCGGAGCAGCTCGTCGTACCACTCCACGATCTGGACCCAGTCGGTGTCCTCGACGCGCGGCGCGTCGGCGTGCAACGCCGCGATCGCGGCCTGCGCCTGGTACTCGCCGGGGCGGTCGCGCGCCAGCGCAGCCTGCAGGACCTCGACGCCCTCGGCGATCAGCGTGGTGTCCCACGCGCCGCGGTCCTGCTCCGCCAGGGGCACGATCCGCCCGTCGGATCCGGTGCGGCTGCGACGGCGGGCGTGGTGCAGCAGCATCAGTGCCAGCAGCCCGTCGGCCTCCGCGTCGTCGGCCGCCCACGCGAGTTGCCGGGTGAGCCGGATCGCCTCCGCCGCGAGGTCGACGTCACCCGAGTAGCCCTCGTTGAACACGAGGTAGAGGACCCGCATCACCGTGCGCACGTCGCCCGGACGCTCGACGCCGGCCTGGGCGACCGTGCGCTTCGCCCGGCTGATGCGCTGCGCCATCGTGCTCTCCGGCACGAGGTACGCCTCGGCGATCTGGCGGGTGGTGAGGCCACCGACCGCCCGCAGGGTGAGCGCGACCGCCGACGACGGCGTGAGGTCGGGGTGCGCGCACAGGAAGTAGAGGTGGAGCGTGTCGTCGAGGCTCGTCGACCTCGCCCGTCGGCGGTGCGCTGTCGTAGCGCACCTCCCGATCGCGCCGGGACGACTCCGACCGGGCCAGGTCGAGGAACGCCCGCCACGCCACCGTCACCAACCACCCCTTGGGGTCGGCGGGCGCGTCGTCGTCCCATGCGGAGAGCGCCCGCACGAGCGCCTCCTGCACTGCGTCCTCGGCCGTCGCGAAGTCAGCTCCGCGACGGACGAGGACGCTCAGCACCTGCGGCACGAGCTGCCGCAGCTCGACGTCGTCCACCGGTCAGTCGGTGACGGTCGGGGGCTCCGCCATGAAGGGACGGACCTCGAGCCACTCGTGGATGGGCTCGCCGTTGGCACCCGGCGCCGCCGACAGCTCGCCGGCGAGCTCGATGGCACGGTCGTACGTGTCGACGTCGATGATCATCCAACCGGCGATGAGGTCCTTCGTCTCGGCGAAGGGACCGTCGACCGAGGGGGCCTTGCCCTCGCCGGCGTACTGGACCCACGCGCCCTCGGGTGCGAGCGCCTGGGCGTCGACGAGCTCGCCGGTCTCCTGCAGGCGGGCGGCGAAGTCCTGCATGAACTTGATGTGGGTCTCGACCTCGTCGGGTGCCCACTGGTCCATCGGGATGTCGTTCACCGGTGCCGGAGCGCCGCGGTAGTGCTTGAGCAACAGGTACTTGGCCATGGTGTCCTCCGTGTGTCTCGGCGGCGTGTTCGCCGCGTTCGACCCTGGGACGGAGCCGAGATCGGGTTCTCGACATCGCCGGCGAGATTTCTCCGGAACATCGCTCCGGAGCGGTCAGGCAGGGTCTTCGTAGGGCGTCGAGGTGAACACCCGCGTCTGCACCCGCCAGCCGGCATCGGTCTGCACGACCACGTCGCGGTAGCGGCCGGAGAAGATGCGGCCGTCGCGGCGCATGCCCACGATCCGGAACCGGACGATCACGCTCGTCGGGCTCCTCGTCGACGTAGACGTTGGTCATCAGGTGGGTGCGGGGGTGTCGGGCACCGACCATGAACTGGCGGATCGCGTCGAGACCGTCGAGCACCTCGTCGGGGATCGCGAAGGTGGCGTCGGCGACGAAGATCCGGCTGAGGCCCTCCCAGTTGCGGTCGTCGATCAGGTCGCCGTAGCGACCCGGGAGCTCGAGCAGCTCGAGGTGATCGGCGTCGCTCAGGGTGGATGCCACGATGGTTGCCTTCCTGTCAGGTGGACGGGGTCGCGGACCTGACCGCGTCGCGCACCGGCCCGAGCCACAGCTCACGGTGACGGGCGGCGAGGTCGTCGGGCATCTCGGCCACGGTGGACCACGTGTACACGTGCTCCACGGGCAGGCCGTCGACGCGCGTCCGCACGTCGGCGATGGCTTCGTCGACGGTCAGGACGGTCAGGTGCACCGCGACGCGGACGCGACCCTCACCCCGGCGATCGCCGAGGTCTTGGAGCTGGTGCAGCGGACGACCCGCACCCGCGTTGTACGAGTTGAGCTGGTGCAGGTAGTGCGGCGCGATCCGCGGCCAGGCGGCTTCCGGGTCGTCGGCGACGATGATGTCGACGTCGCCGGCGAGGCGGGCCACCGACGGGTCGTGCCCACCTTCGGCCAGACCTTCGAGGTACGCCGCGGCGACCGACCGCCGCATCGAGAGCAAGGGCGCACCGAGCCGGCCGGCCTTGCGCGCGCCGACCTTCTGCCCGTAGCCGAGCCAGACCGGCAGGTGCTCCTGGACCGGCGGCGGCGTGAGCCCGGGTTCGTCGAACAGGGTGCGCAGCTGCCGGTAGGTGGCGTCGAGATCGGTGAAGCGGGTCGCCATGTCGACGTCGAACATCTCGAATTCGTTCGGGATGTACCCCGCACCGATCCCGAGCTCGAGCCGTCCGTCGGACAGGAGGTCGACCACCGCCGCTTCCTCGGCGACATGGCAGCGGGTGCCGGATCGGCGCCAGCGTGACCGCGGTGCCGATCCGGGTCCGGCGCGTGCGCGCGGCGATGGCGGCCGCGAGCACGAGCGGCTGGGTGAGGTAGCCGTCGTCGAAGCCGTGGTGCTCCGTGAGCCAGACGCAGTCGGCGCCGAGCTCGTCGGCCTCCGCCGCGATCTCGACCAGTCGCGGGTAGTGCTCGCGCCATGGCGTGCGCCATTCGCGGGGGTTGCGACCATCGACGAAGAGCCCGACCTGGAGTGCCACCGCGGCAGACTAACGAGCCGGCCGCGTGGTCGTCAGAACCGTCGGCCGTCAGCCGAACTCAGATGAGCTCAGCCGAACTCGGAGCGCAGGCGCTCACCGACGGCGTGGACGTCGTCGGGACCGAGCACCAGCTGCCACGGCACCAGGATGATCCCGTCGGCGCCGAGGCCGAACGCCGCCTCGACCTGACGGGAGACGTCGTCGACGCGGTGGAACATGATCCCCGCCTGCTTCCCGACCTCGGAAGGGTCGCGTCCGACCTCGTCGCAGTGCCGATCGAAGGTCTCGAACGCGGCGCGGAGCTCGTCGGTCGTGCCGATCGGGTTGCACGCGTCGGCGTGCCGTGCCGCGATGCGCAGGGTGCGGTTTCCCGCGCCGCCCACCACGATGGGGATGCGCGAGACCGGGCGGGGCAGGTTGACCGCGTCGTCGACCGAGAAGAATTTCCCTGCGTACGTCGCGGACTCCTGGTCGAACAGCGCACGGCAGATCGGCACCGCGTCGGCCAGGCGGCTCACCCGCTCCCCCGGACCCGGGAAGTCGAGCCCGTAGCGGCGGTGCTCGTCGGCGTCCCACGCCGCGCCGATTCCCAGCACGGCACGCCCACCCGACACCACGTCGGTCGCGGTCAGGCTCTTGGCGAGCACCGCGGGGTGGCGGATCGTGACGGGGCTCACCAGTGGGCCGATGCGCACGCGCTCGGTCGTCACCGCCAGCGCCGCGAGCAGGGTGGGCGCGTCGAGGATCGGCGTGTGCGGGCTGCGTTCGTCGCCGACGTCGCCGACCGGCCCCTGCACCAGGTGGTCGGGCAGCCAGAGGGTGTCGAACACCGTCCCCTCGACCGCCTGCGCGATGTCGGCGACATGAGCGAAGAGGCGGTCCGACGGCAGACCGAAGGTGAAGATGTTGACGAGGATCCCGAACCGGTCCGTGAATGCGCTCGTGCGCTCGGTCGACATGTCGACACGGTACGTGGCCAGGCGGGACCGGCCCCCAGATGCCCATTCAGTGCGGCGCCACCGGTGTCGACACTTCGGGTTGGACTCGGGGTCGAGGCAGAAGGGCGGTGGGCTCCGGCATGAAGCACGCACAACGCGCGGGCATCCAGCGCTCGCACACCACGCACGCGCCTCCGCAGGCGGCGAGACCGGCCGCGCGGAGGGACACCACGTGGGGCCGGCTGCGCTACCGGCTCGACAACGCGCTGTCGCGCGGCCCGTTCATGGTGATCGGCTGGCTCGCCGGAGCCACCGCCGCCATCATCCTGCTGTCCGCGCTCGTGCTCGAGCTCGTCCACGCCCGCATCAACGACGCGCACGTGGGGTTCGTCGAAGGGCTCTGGCAGTCGATGCTGCGCGTCGTCGACCCCGGCACGATGTCGGCCGACAACGGCTGGGCCCTTCGCGCCACCGCATTGCTCGTGACGATCGCCGGGATCTTCCTCGCCAGCGCGCTCATCGGTCTCATCGCTGCCGCCATCGACCGCCAGATCGAGCACCTCCGACGCGGCCGGAGCGCGGTGCTCGAACACGACCACACCCTGGTGCTCGGCTGGTCGCCGCGCATCTCCACGGTGCTGTCCGAGCTCTGCGTCGCCAACGAGAACGTCGCCCGGGCTCGGATCGTGGTGCTCGCCGACCGCGACAAGGTCGACATGGAGAACGACCTGCAGACGCACGTCCCCTCTCGGGGCACCACGCGCATCATCTGCCGCAGCGGTGATCCCGCCAACCTCGACGATCTCGACATCGTGCGTCCCGAAGCAGCCCGTTCCATCGTGGTGCTCGGTGACGTCGAGAGCTCGGCGGGCGACGCCACGATCGTGAAGTCGGTCCTCGCCGTGCTCGCACGGACCCCCGGGCTCGACATCCCCATCGTCGCCGAGATCTGGGACGCCGAGATCGGCGACGCGCTCCGGCGGGCCGGCCACGGCCGGGTCCGCTGCGTGCGGTCGTCCGACGTGATCGCCCGCATCACCGCGCAGGCGTGCCGGCAGGCCGGCCTCAGCGCGGTGTGCCAGGAGCTGCTCGACTTCGACGGCGACGAGATCTACTTCGCCCAGGTGCCCGAGCTCGACGGGCACACGTTCGCGGAGTCGCTGGTCGCGTTCGAAGCTGCGACCGTCATCGGGGTCCGCAGCGCCGACGGCACGGTCACCCTCAGCCCGCCGATGGATCGGATCTGGGACGCGCACGACCAGGTGATCGCGGTCTGCGAAGACGACGACCGCGTGATCTTCAGCGGCTTCCCGACGAACACGAACGGCACGCACCCACCGCCTGACCTGCCGTCGCCCGATCCGGAGACGATCCTCGTGACCGGGTGGAACGCGCACGCGCCGGTGATCCTGCAGGAGCTCGACGCGTTCGCGGTCCCGGGTACACACGTCGACCTGCTCGTCGACCAGGACCTGGTCGGTGACGACACGGTGGCGACCGCGGTCGAGGCGCTCCATCTGGCGCAGCTCGACATCGCGTTGACCGTGACGCGGGTCGACTTCGATGCCCTCGCCGCCCAGGTCGACGGCACCCGCTACGACCACGTGGTGGTGCTCGGCTACCGCGGCACCCTGTCCCCCGCCGAAGCTGACGCCCGCACCATGTTGACCATGCTCCTGCTGCAGCAGCAGGGCACCGGTCAGGGGTTCGGACGGGTCGTCGCCGAGATCCTCGACTCGCGCGACCTCGACCTCGCTCAGGTCACCGGCGCCGACGACTTCGTGGTGAGCGACGGCCTGTCGGCGCTCATGCTCGCCCAACTGGCGGAGAACCCGGAGCTCGAGGGTGTGTTCACCGACCTCTTCGACGCCGACGGCGCCGCGCTCATGGTGCGGCCGTCCGATCGCTACCTCGCACCGGGTCTGGCGCTCGCGTGGCACGACGTGGTGCGCACCGTGGCGACGAGCGGTGACATCGCGATCGGCTACGTGGGCGGCGACACCGGCGGCGTTCCGGTGATCAATCCCGCCAACTCGGCGTCCGTGCGGTTCGACGTCGGCGACCAGATCGTCGTGATCGCGACGCACGGCCGCCACGAAGGCGCAGGACAGACCGCGGCACGGAACGCGGCACGGAACGCGGCACGGATCGCGCCGCGCGAGACGGTCACGGCCTAGCGTCACCTCTCGTTGGCTGACACCGAACGGCGTTCGCGTCGGGTCGTGCTGCGCACCCTCTCGCTCGTCTCGGTGGCGATGGTGGCCGCGGTGTACATCATCGCGGTGCTCACCAGGTGGGGGCAGCGACTCGATGCGACCGCGCTCCGGGGCCGCACCGTCCTCGCCCCCCGGGTGGTGCACGCAGCGGGTCGGCTGCTCTCGACGATCGACGTCACGTCGCTCGCGGTCGTCGGCACGGCGATCGTGTTCGTGTGCATCGCGCGATCGCGGCCCCGGCTCGCCGTCGGTGCAGGCGTCGTCATCGCCGGATCGATCCTGACGACCGAGCTGCTCAAGAAGGTCATCCTCGAGCGTCCCGACCTCGGGGTCCAGGATGCGCTCCACATCTCCCTGGCGACCTTTCCGAGTGGTCACACCACCGTGGCCATGGCCCTCGGCGTGGCCGCCACGCTCGCGTCGCCCCGACGCTGGCGCGCGATCGTCGCCGGAGTCGCGGTCGTGTACGCCTCCGCGATCGGCATCGCAGTGGTCGCCACCGCCAACCACCGACCGAGCGACCCCATGGGCGCGGCGTTCGTGGTGGCCGCGTGGGCCGCAGGGATCGCGTCGGTGCTCGTCACCGACCGCGAGCGCGAGGACCGGCCGTCGCCCTCCGAGCGGTGGTTCCTGTTCGCGGGCGCGGCGCTGGTCGTCGTCGGGGCCGTGGGCCTGGCGGCGACGATCGCAGCGATCCACGGCAACCACCTCGGCACCGTCGCGCTCGGCGGCGCGTTCCTCGCAGCCTCGGCCGCGGTCGCGGGCACGATCCTGGTGACGATCACCATCCTCGTCGTCGCCCTCGGCGACCAGGAGCTCGAGTGAAGTCGCCGAGCAGAACCGGCGCTCAGAGGTCGATGGTGAGATCGGAGTCGGGGCGTGCGCAGCAGATGAGCACGTTGCCGTCGGCGGGTGCCTCGAGCGGTTCCAGGACGTAGTCGACCGCACCGTCGAGCAGACCGGTCTCACACGTGTGGCAGACGCCGGTGCGGCACGACCAGCGCACGGGCACGTCGCACGCCTCGGCGAGCTCGAGGAGACTGCCCGTCCCCTCGCTCCAGCGCACGTCGAGCCCCGAGCGCACGAACGTGACGAGCGGTCCCGTCCCCGGCGCGCCCTCCGGCGGGTGGGGCGCGCGCAGCGCACGGGCGGCGATCCCGGGTGTCATCGCCTCGTGGGCGCCGAAGATCTCCGTGCGCACCCGATCGGCGGGAGCCCCGAGCGCGACCAGCGCGTCACGCACGTCGTCCATGAACGCGGTCGGTCCGCACAGGTAGTAGTCGCCGCCGGTGGGGACGCCTGCGTCGCGGAGCACCTCCTGGCTGAGGTGGCCCACCGCGTCGAAGTCGGTGCCGACGCGATCGGTGGGGTTCGGACGGCTGAAGGTGATGCAGCGGTGGACGTGCGCCAGGTCACCCAGGAGCGACGTCGCCTCGTCGGCGAACGCGTGCTCGGCTCGGTTCCGCGCCCCGTGGAGCCACCAGATCTCGCGCGACGACCGCACGTCGTGGAGCGCGTGCAACATCGCCAACATCGGTGTCACGCCGACGCCTGCGCTCGCGAGCACGACCGGTCGTTCGGTGTCGTCGAGGATGAAGGATCCGCGTGGAGCACCGACCTCGACGGTGTCGCCGACTCCCACTCCGGCCTCGACGTAGTGACCGGCGGCCCCGTGCGGTTCGACCTTGACCCCGATGGTGTAGCGAGCGTCGCCCGGCGAGCCTGCGAGCGAGTAGCTGCGGACGAGGGGCGTCGCCCCCTTCACCGGCCGGAGCCGGAGGGTGACGAACTGGCCGGGCTGCGCCGCGGCCAACGGTCGACCGTCGTCCGACTCCAGCTCGAGCACGATGACCTTGCTGCCCTCCACCCGCCTGGACGCGACCCGCATCGAGCGGAAGCCCGACCACGCGGGCGGTGGACCCTGCACCGTCAGCCCCGCGTTCCCGCCACCGGTCGCACCTGCGAGCTCCTCGTCGAGGAGCGCCTGCAGCGACGTCTGCCACCCAGGGCTCAATGCCGGGATGCGCAACGCGCGCCGGAGCTGGTCGACGTCGTGATGGGCGCCCAGGTAGAGCAGCGCGTTGAGCTCGGCGACGGTGATCGCCTCGGGACCGGGCGCGGTCTTGACCACCTCGTCGCCGGCTTCGACGTCGCCCTCCTCGAGCACTCGGAAGTAGAAGCCCGGTCGTCCGTGCTGCACGAGCAGCGCGGCCATGCGCGGTTCGTCCATCCGGATCCCGACCCGGTAGCAGGTCACCCGCGGTTGGGTGACCTCGAAGGTCGCCGAGCCGATCCGGAACCGGTCACCGATGCACACGTCGTCGTCGCCGAGTCCCTCGACGGTGAAGTTCTCGCCGAACTGGCCGAACGAGAAGTCGTCGCGGTGCATCTGGTCCTGCCAGTACCGGTACGAGTCGAGCTGGTACACGAACACCGCGCGCTGCTCGCCACCGTGGCCCTTCAGGTCACCTTGGCCGTCACCGTCGACGTTGAGCCGCCGGACCGTGCGCGGCCCGTCGACCGGCTCCTTCCAGATGCCGGTGAACACGGTCTGGCCCTGCCAGGTGATCTCGCGCGGCTGCCCGACGTTGACCGAGACGAGCTTCGCCACCGCCTGCACCATCGTCGTCCTCTCTGCGACCGACGCATCACGGTAGGCCGACGGGACGCAGGTGGTCCGGAGCCCACACGTTCGTCGACGGCTAGCGTGCCCGCGGTCGTGCGCCGCATGACGACGGCCCACCGACAGGGGTTGCGATGCCGTGGTTCCCGGACTTCGTCGCCGCCGCGGAGCTCTCCCGACGCGAGGTCAGCGCCGCCGGACACGCCGACCCCGTCGCGCAGTACCTCGCCGCGCTGACGGACGCCGACACCCACCAGCTGGAGACCGCATGGCCCGGTCACATCGTGGTGCTCGACCCGTACGCGGGCGAGGTGACGGGACACCGGCATCTGCAACACTTCGTGCGCACCAGCCAGGCGTTCCTGGCCGAGCACCTCGTCGACGTCGACCGCGTCGCGGCGACGGGTTCGGGGAGTCGTGCGGTGGTCGAGCTGCTCGCGCAGCTGCGCCTCGACGGCGAGACGGTCACGTGGCCGGTGGCGGTCGTCGCCGAATGGGTCGACGACCGGTCGGTGACCTTCCGGACCTACGGCAGCCAGTGGCCGGTCGTCGGACGCCGTCCGGTGCGAGCACCGATCCTGGCACCGGATACGTCCGCTGATCCCGGGGAGGTGGTCACGCGCCATCTCGACGCCCTGGCCCGGGGCGACCGCGACGGAGCCGTGCAGACCTTCACCGCCGACGGCTCCCTCCGGGAACCGATCGGCCCGGACGCGCTCCATCGCGGCACCGTCGAGCTCGCCCGCTACTTCGACCGGGCGTTCGGCGCGGACGGTGCGGACGGTGGCAACGTGCTCGACCCCTGCCGCAGCACCGACGACGGTGTGCGGTGCGCGCTCGAGTTCAACTGCACGCGCTGGGGCGGGATCCCGATCGCACCGCAGGCGGGCCTCGTGGTCTTCGAACGTGATCCCGGTGGCCTGCTCGCGGCGGCGCGCTACTACGACGACCTCGAAGCGCCGGTCGAGCACTGAGGGATCGGGAACCACCGATGAGCTCGCGTCCGATCGCCGACTACGCACTGCTCTCCGACCGGCACAGTGCCGCGCTCGTCAGCCGTGACGGTTCGGTCGACTGGTTGTGCTTCCCGCGCTTCGACAGCCCGTCGATCTTCGGCGGATTGCTCGGCGACGCCGCCGGGCACTGGACGGTGCGCGTCGCCGACGCCGATGCGGTGACCCGGCAGTACGTGGATCGCACGATGGTGCTGGAGACCACGTACGTCACCGCCACCGGGACCGCAGTCGTGCTCGACGCGTTGGCCATGGGCGACGGCAACCGCGGCCACCAGCTCGGACGCGACGCGCCCCACCTGCTCCTCCGGCAGGTCACCTGCACCGCGGGCGAGGTCGCGGTCGACGTCGAGTACGTCCCCCGCCCGGAGTACGGCCTCGTCGCCCCGTTGTTCGACGTGGTCGACGGCGGGCTGACCGCCACCGGCGGCGCCGACACCCTCGTCCTCTCGTGCCCCACGCCCATGACGGTCGAGTCGTCGTCGGCCTCGACCCGGCTGGCGCTCGGGACGGGCGAGCGCGCCGGGTTCGCGCTGCACCATCACAAGCGGGCCGATCCGGGTTCGGCGCGGACGTGGACGCAGGACGAGATCGACACCCGACTCGCCGACACCGTGACGGCGTGGCAGTCGTGGTCGGAGCTGCACCAGGCGTACGTCGGCCCGTGGCAGGAGCTCGTGCACCAGAGCGGCCGGGTGCTCCAGGCGCTGTCGTTCAAGCCCACCGGTGCCATCTGCGCCGCCGCCACCACCTCGTTGCCCGAGACCGTCGGGGGCACCCGCAACTGGGACTACCGCTACGCATGGGTCCGGGATGCCTCGCTCACGATCGAGGCACTGTGGGTGGCGGCGTGTCCCGACGAGGCCAACGAGTTCTTCGACTACATGACCGCGTCGGCGGCGGGGTCGCTCGACGACAACGGCGACCTGCAGATCATGTTCGGCATCGGCGGTGAGCGCGACCTGACCGAGCGTGAGCTCCCCCACCTCCCCGGATGGCGCGACTCCGCGCCGGTGCGGGTGGGCAACGGCGCGTGGCGCCAACGCCAGCTCGACGTCTACGGCGAGCTCCTCAGCGCGGTGCACCGGCTCTCGGACCGGCTCTTCGATCCCGGCGGCCGCGTCGGCCCCTTGGCCGACCACGGCCGGTGGGCCTCGCCGCCCGAGCTGGCGCCGAGCACCCGCCAGTTCCTCGCGTCACTCGCCGACACCGCCGCCGCCCGCTGGAACGAGCAGGACCGCGGCATCTGGGAGGTGCGCGGCGAGCCACAGCACTTCCTGTACTCGAAGTTGATGTGCTGGGTCGCGCTCGATCGCGCGATCGAGCTCGCCGACCGGCTCGGCGCCGCGGATCGCGTCGACGAGTGGTCGACGACACGCGCGGTGATCCGCGAGCGGATCCTGCGAGACGGTTGGAACGACGGCGTCGGGGCGTTCACCCAGTCGTTCGGGTCCGACGACCTCGACGCGTCGAACCTGATGGTCCCGATCGTCGGCTTCCTCCCCGCGGACGACCCGCGGGTGCTGGCCACGATCGACGCCACGGAGGAGCAGCTCACCGACTCGCGCGGACTGGTCTACCGCTACCGCGCCCACGACGGTCTCGACGGCGAGGAGGGCACCTTCCTGCTCTGCACGTTCTGGCTGGCGCAGGCGCTCGCCCTGGCCGGACGCACCGAGCGGGCGCGCACGGTGTTCGAGCGAGCAGCCGGCTTCGTCAACGACGTCGGCCTGCTCGCGGAAGAGGTCGACTCCTCGACCGGCGAGCTGCTCGGCAACTTCCCGCAGGCGTTCAGCCACATCGGTCTGGTCAACGCCGCGTGGGCGATCTCGCAGGCCGAGGCGGCCACGCCTTCGACGTGAGTCAGTCGGGGTCGGTGCGGTTCCAGCCGTGGAACGGGGCCCGGTCGCCGGCGTCCCATCGTTCGCGCAGCCCCGGGGCCGCGAGGTCCCAGTCGGGCCGGATCTCGGAGCTCACCGCGCGCAGGTCGCGCCACAGGTCGTCGACCGAGGGCCGACCCCAGAACCAGTAGCCGTTGTAGATGCTGTGCACGATCAGGCCGGGCCCGAGCACGAGCGTGTGCGGGATCATCGGGTCGTGCTCGGGGTCGGTGTACTCCTGGATGTCGAGGTCGCGCTGGACGATGCGCCCCGGGTCGGAGAGGAACGTCCAGTGCGCGCCGACCGACGCGCGGAATTCCTGCAGCGTGTGATGGTCATCGGTCGCGATCGTGACGACCCGCGTGTACGCCACCGCGAACTGCGGCTGGGCCTGTGCGAGCAGGAGGTGCTGGTGGTGCTCCTTCGGGCAGTAGTGCCCGCGCGCGAGCGTGAGCACCATCGGGTCGTCGCCCTGCAGCTCGCTCAGGCGGCGGCGGGTGTCGGTGTGATCCGGGAGCTCGAAGTCGGGGAACGTCGCGCCCGGGACGATGTCCGGTCTCATACGAGCTCGCTCATTCCGGCGGTGCCGCGCCCGTCTGCTCGGCCAGCATGAACGCGGCGTACCACGACGGCCAGTCCTCGTCGCGCTGGCCGGTGCGCTGCTCGTGCTCGCCGTGCGCGGTCTCGGCGCGCTTCAGGGCACCCGCGAGCTGGTCGACCGACGTGAACGCCGCGCCGCTCTCGTCGACGCGCCCGGGCAGCCGGCTGGTGATCTCCTGCAGCTGCCAGACGTTGCCGTCCGGGTCACGGAACTCCGAGAACGACGCGTAGGTGCGCCGCTCGGGGTCGGGACCTTCGGCCCGGACGCTCTCGGTGAAGCGGTCGTAGCCACCGGTCGAGTCGTGGAAGACCGTGGCGTCGACCCCACGGGAGGCGAGATCGTCGCGGGCGGCTTCGACGTCGGACACGACGAGGAGGTTGACGGCTGATCCGGGTGCAGCCGAGGTGAGGCCGGCACCGAACTGGATCGAGCACTGCGACCCCGGCGGATTGAACTGCACGATTCGGAAGTCACCACCGCCGAGGTCGGCGTCGAGCCGCCACCCGAGACCTTCGTAGAACTCCTTCGCAGCATCGACGTCCGAGACGGCGATGACGACCGCCTCGAGCGCCAGGTCGGCGGGCTCGCCACCAGGTGTCCCCGTCGTGCTCATTCGGGCTCCTCGTCGTCAGGGGAGGCCACGCTCGCGCCGCAACTCGGTCAGGTCAACCCGAACCGGGCACCGAGGTCGTCTGCCCCACCTCGATGAGGTGACCGTCCGGGTCACGGAGGTAGCAGCGGATCTCCGTCTCGTGCCGCTTCGGCGTCGTGAGGAACGCTGCGCCGCGCGCGGTCCACTCGGCGTACACCGCGTCGATGTCGGCCACCCGGAGGTTGAGGAAGCTGCTGGTCCGATTGGGGTCTCGTGGCGTCTCGAGCGTCACCGTCGGCTTGTCGTCGGTCGGGCCCCCACCGCGGTTGATGATGATCCACCCGTTCGCCAGCGCGACGTACGACGGCTCACCCGTGGTGACGGCCTGACCGCCGAGCACCTCGGTGTAGAAGCGGCGCGAGCGATCGACGTCGTCGGACACGATGAAGTGCGCGACCACCATCCCCTCGGTCGGCGCGGGAAACGGGGGTGTCACGGACACGGGCGCTCCTTCCGTCTTGGATGCGCGCCGTCGTGGTGCGCGCCGTCTTGGATGCGCTGGCGCCCGGTCATTCCACCATGTCGGCTGCGGTCATGCCGTCGGCGTGGCCCTGGGGCCACTGGACCAGCTCGATGCGGTTCCCGTCGGGGTCGACGATCCAGGTCGTGGAGAAGTCGTCCGAGCCGTCGGGCGACGACGGCGACTCGGCCTCGACGCCACCCGCGGCGAGCCGCGCGACGGTGGCGTCCATCGACTCGACCTGGATGACGATGTGGCTGGGTCCACGACTGCGGTCGGAGACGGCACCGTCGGGATCGTGCACCAGTTCGATGGCGACGAACTCGTCACCCGGGAGCTTGATCATGGTGAGCGCGCCCAACGGAGTGTCCGGCACGCTCCCGACCACCTCGTAACCGACGGCCGTGTAGAACGCGAGCGAGCGGTCGAGGTCGGTGACGCGCAGACCGAAGTGCAACGTCCTCATCGACGCTCCTCCGCCGCCGACGGCCGTGCCGACGAGGGGGCCGGCGGCCACGCGCCGATCTGGTGGAGGAGCCCGAGGTCGTCCCGCGTCGCCCAGTGCTCCACGATCCGACCGTCTTCGACCCGCCAGATGTGGATGAACGTCCACGACACGTCGACCCCGGTCGGCGCGGTGCCCTCGAGCAGCGGCATCGACGACGCCTGGTGCACGCCGGTGAACGTCACGTGCTGCACCACGAGATCACCGTCGGCGAGCAGGTGGTGCTGCCGCAGGTCGCCGTCACCGAAGTCGTGCCGGATCGCCTCGAGGATCTGGCGCAACCCCTCCCGACCCTGCAGTCCCGCAGCATGGTTCACCATGTCTTCGGCGACGAGGTCGTCGAGGACGCTCAGGTCACCCTCGCGCTGTCGTCGGAAGAGCTCGTCGATCACCGCCGTCGGTTCGGTCATCGTGCCATGGTGCCCGTTCGGGAGCTGACGGATGCGGGGACACGCGACGCCCGGCCAACGACCTTCGGTTGGCACGGCGTGCGCTCGGGTAGCACGCCGCGATGTCAGACTTCGGTTACTTCCTCTCGAGCGAAGAGCTCGGCCCCACCGAGATGTTGCAGTACGGCCAGACCGCGGAGAACGTCGGCTTCGAGCGGCTCTGGCTCTCCGACCACTACCACCCGTGGCTCGTGGCCCAGGGTGAGAGCCCCTTCGTCTGGAGCGTGCTCGGAGCCCTCGCCGCCACCACGTCGGTGCACCTGACGACGGCGGTGACGTGCCCGACCACCCGGATCCACCCCGCGGTCCTCGCGCAGGCGACGGCCACGACCCAGCTGCTCGCCGACGGTCGCTTCACGTTCGGCATCGGCACCGGCGAGCGGCTGAACGAGCACATCCTCGGTGATCCGTGGCCGGTGCTGGAGACCCGGCTCGAGCGGGTCGAGGAGGCGGTGGAGATCATCCGCGCGCTGTGGACGGGCGAGACGCTGACCCACCGGGGCGAGCACTACATCGTCGAGACCGCGACCCTGCACTCGCGACCGCCCGAGCCGCCGCCGATCCTCATGTCGGCGTTCGGCCCGATCGCGGCCGGTGTCGCTGCCCGCATCGCCGACGGCCTGATCGCCGTCGAACCCGACGCCGACCTGCTCGCGAACTGGCGGAAGGAAGGCGGCAAGGGGCGCACGCAGGCGGGGGTGAAGATCTGCTGGGATCCCGATGCCGACCGTGCCGCCGAGATCGCGTGCGAACGCTGGGGTCACGAGATCGTCGGAGGTCCGATCATCCCGGAGCTCGCCGTCCCCGAGCACTTCCAGGCTGTCGCCGACACGTGCACCCCCGAGAAGATCGCCGAGTCGATCCCGTGCGGCGACGATCCCGGGCGCGCCGCCGACGCGATCCGCGAGTTCGTCGACGCCGGCTTCGACGAGGTCTACATCGGTCAGATGGGACCTCGTCAGGAAGAGGCGATGCGCTTCCTCGTCGACGACGTGCTCCCCCGCGTGTAGGCGCCGGTCGAAGAGCGGAGTGGGCCTCAGGATCGAGCTCGGCCGTGCCGATGATCGCGGCGAGCTTTGGGAGGCTTTCATGACCGTCGTCTTCGTCCTCGTCGCCGCAGTTCTCGCCGGGAGCGCGTTCTTCGCTCGGGCCGCGTTGCAAGAGGGCTGATCGACGCCCGCTCCTGCGGGTCCTCAGTGAACGGTGACGGTGTCCGTGTCGCGCCCTGACCGCAGCACGGTTCCCGGGAGAGCGCTGGTGGCCTCGCCGTCGACGACCGTCTCGACACCGTTGACGTAGACGCGCGTCACACCCGTCGACGCCGCCACCATGCGGACCGCGTCGCCGGGCAGGTCCCTCACCAACGTGGCCGGGCCGCTTCCCACGGTGGCGGGATCGAACACGACGAGATCGGCGTGCGCGCCCTCGACGACGGTGCCCCGATCGCGCAGGCCGAGCAGCTGTGCCGGCTTCCCGGTGATCGCGTGCACCGCCCACTCGAGCGGCACGAGCTCGCGGCCGCGCAGCGTGTCGGCGAGCAGCTGCGTGGGATAGGAGCTGCCGCACATCCGGTCGAGATGCGCGCCCGCGTCGCTGCCCCCGAGGAAGACATCGGGGTCGTCCCACACCGTGCGCCGGAGCGACCAGTGCGCGTCGTCGTCGTCCGGTGCGCTGGGCCACAGCACGGTGCGCAGGTCGTCGGCGATCACGATGTCGATCAGCGTGTCGAAGGGGTCGTCGTCGCCGCGCTCTGCCGCGATGTCGCGCACGACACGCCCGGCGAGGCCTTCGTTCTCGGTGCTGAAGGTGTCGCCGACGACGTAGCCGGGGAAGTCGGCGAGACGGCGGAACATGCCGGCTTCGTCGCTGTTGGCGCGCGCGACCATCATCCGTCGCGTCGCGACGACGCGCAGCTGCTCGATGCGTTCGGGGACAGGAGCATCGAGGATCGGGCCCCAGCCCGGCATGAGGTTCAGCGCGCAGTAGTTCAGAAAGCTCATGTTCATCGGCACGATGACCGGCATGGTGAGCGCGACGACGCGCCCACCGCGTTCACGCGCTCGGTGCGAGACCGCGAGATGCCGGTCGATGCGGCCCGGGTCCTTCGCGTCGACGACCAGGAGGTTCCAGTTCAGGGACCGGTTCGCGCGCACCGACATCTCCGGCAGCAGCTCGAGCTCGGCGTCGCTGAAGCCCTCGCTGGCGCCGTCGAAGATGCCTTCCAGCGTGGTGCCGGGCCAGCGGCCGGCCTCTTCGCAGAGCGCCAGGATCTCCGTGGTGTCGGCACCGCGCGCCGGGACCGGATCACCGTTGCCGTCGCTGTGCGAGTGCGACACGTCGGTCGACAAGCCGAGCGCACCCTGCGCGATCGCATCACCGAGCACGGCGCGCAGCTGCGTGAGCTCGTCTGGTGTCGCGGCGCGACGGTTGGCGTCGGCGCCGAGCACGAAGCGGCGCAGCGCGCTGTGTCCCAGCATGAAGCCCGCGTTCACCCCGACGTTGCCGTCGAGCGCGGCGAGGTACTCGCCGAAGCTGTGCCACGTCCAGGGCACCCCCTGCTCCAAGGCAGCGAGGGGCATGCCCTCGACCTTCGCGAGCATGCGGCGCGTGTAGTCGGCGTCCGCGTCGCGCAGCGGTGCGAGACCGAAGCTGCAGTTGCCGCCGATCACCGACGTGACGCCGTGGACGTTCGACGGCGTGGCGAGCGGATCCCAGAAGAGCTGCGCGTCGTAGTGCGTGTGCAGGTCGACGAATCCGGGGCACACGACGAGACCGGCGGCGGCGAGGGTGTGGCGCGCCGGCTCGGTCAGGGTGCCGGCGGCGACGATCGTCACGATGCGGCCATCTCGCACACCGAGATCACCCTCGTAGGCGGGAGCCCCCGTGCCGTCGACGATGGTTGCGCCCAGGATCCGGTGGTCGAGCATGCGGCGGTCCCACTCCGGTGCGATGGCTACGGTCCGTCGACAGTGTCGCGCCGCCGCCGCGCACGCTCCGAGGACGCCTCGCAGGCGACTCTCGCCGCGCGACCGATGAGTTCCGAGCCTGCTCGCGGTCCCAGCCCCGGACGACCGTGACATGAACCCAGAGGAGGTTGCCGATGGCACGCCTGATCTACTCGGCCATCGCGTCGCTCGACGGCTACGTCGAGGACGAGCAGGGCACCTTCGACTGGCTGGCACCCGACGAGGAGGTCCACGCGTTCGCCAACGATCTCGAGCGGACCATCGGCACCCACCTGTACGGGCGGCGGATGTACGAGACCATGGTCTACTGGGAGACCGACGACGACGAGTCGCCGATCGCGAAGGACTACGCGGAGACCTGGCGGGCGGCCGAGAAGATCGTCTTCTCCCGGACGCTGGAGGCCGTGTCGAGCGAGCGAACCCGCCTGGAGCGCGAGTTCGACCCCGCCGCGATCGCGCAGTTGAAGGCGCATGCGCGATCCGACATCTCGATCGGCGGCGCCGACCTCGCCGGCCAGGCGATCGCCGCCGGCTTGGTCGACGAGTGCCACCTCTTCCTCGGACCCGTCCTCGCCGGCGGCGGCAAGCGGGCGCTGCCCGCCGGGGTCCACGTCGAGCTCGGGCTCTTGGACGAGCGGCGCTTCGGCAACGGCGTCGTCCACCTCCATTACCGGCTCTGAGCCACCCCGCCGTTCGGCGCACGCACGAACACCGCCGAGCCGCCGGCGAGCTCGGGTCGGTCGGCGCCGTCAGCCGGCGACGTGGGCGGTGTCGGCGATCCAGCCTTCAGCGAGGCGGGTGTCTCCGTCCACCCTGATGCCGGTGGCCTCGCGGTCGGCGAGAGGAATTCGCCGGGTCAGGACGAGGAGCAGCGACTGCGCGGGGCCGGTGACCGTGACGTCGGCCTGCCGGATCCCGGGCTCCCATGTCGCCCCGTCGGGACGCTGCTCGACCAACCACGCACCCGTGCCGTCGGCGGTGTCGTTCGCCCGCCACTGCAGGGTCTGGCCGGTGCCCTGGATGGCGCGCGCCGACTCGGGGCGCTGCATCGCCCACGTGCGGGAGGTGAGCATCGCGAGGTGGTTGTCGACGAGCGCGGCGGCGATGTCGGCATCGATGTCAGCCGGTTGGCCTGCCGTGTGGGCGGCGTCGAAGCCGTGGACGACCGACTCGTTGAGGACGCTGGTCATCCAGAACTGCCCCCCGGTTCGTTCGTCCCCCGCTGCGTTGAACACCGGCGCTTCGAGCGCCTCGTCGGAGCACGCGCTCGCAATGCGCTGCGCCGACTCCGTCAGCCATGCCTCCCACTCGCCCGGGTCGCCGGGGAGCACCGCCATCCCCGTGGGCAGCTGCGTGGGGTCGGTGATGCGTTGCTCGATGATCTCCGCGACCCAGTGCTGGGTCTGCCCCACGTGCTCCACGAGATCGGTGATCGTCCACGCCGGAGCGGTCGGCACGACCGCGTCCGGTCCGGCTGCCACCGCAGATGCCGCCAGCCGCCGGGTGTGGTCGACGATCGCTCGCCGGGCCCGGTCCGGGGTCAGTTCGTTCATCGGGAGGTCCTCGTCCGCGTGGTCGTCATGCTCAGTCCGACGCCCACGCCGGCCGGAACTCATCGGTGGCTCGGGTGGCCGGCACGCGGGTCACGCCGCAGGCTCCGACCAGGCGGAGCGAGCGGAAGAAGAAGGCGGGCGGGCCCTGCCGCGCAGTAGCAGGACCCGCCCTTCCTTACCGGGTACTTCGCCGCTCGGCCGGAACGGTTCCCTCCCCGGGCCGTCGGGCGAGAATCATTCATCTCACCGCCTCGTGGCTTGGGTCCTTGAGTGGGTGGCGGCTCGTGACGATGAATCGTCGATGCGTCTGGGAGCTGGGAAGCGTGGATGAGCTCGACCGTGCGCTCGCGGCTGCCCAGGAGAAGCACGAGGCCAAGCTCCGCGCCGAGGTGGACGAGAAGCTCCGGGCCCAGGAAGCGGGCGTGTGGTTCGGTCAGTGGGCGAGCCAGGTGGGGATGCCGACGCTCAAGCACCTCGCAGACCGTCTGACCGCCGCCGGGCACAAGGCGACGGTGACACCGACGTTCGACGCCACGGTCGAGGTCGTCAAGGACATCACGCTCACCTTCGTGCAACAGAACGGTCCCGGTACCTGCGAGATCTCGTTCCGCCGGGGCAACGAGAAGTCGGTTGCGGTGGTCTTCGCCGTCAACGGCACCCAAGGGGCGGGAGGGAGGTTGGAACCCCCCGATGCCGCAACGGTGGATCGTTGCGCTCAGCAGTACCTCGTCCAGGCGCTCGAAGGCCCGAGCTGGTGACGCGGGCGAATCGTCCCGTGGCCGAGCCCGGCGGCCCTCACTACGCTCGATGAGATCGTTCGAGGACACACGTTCGACCCCGACCCCGCGCCGCGCCGCCGGAGGCCCCTGATCGAAGTTGCCCTCGCCGTGGCAGCGTGCGCGATCGCATTGCTCGTGGCCGCCTCGCCCGGTCGCAGCGACCCGATCGCGCCGCCGACCTTCGCCAGCGCCGGGATCGGCTGTGCACCGTCACCGAGCGCCACGGGGCAGGTGTTCCTGAAGGCCAAGGCGACGGAGTACGAGATCATCACAGCTCGCTTGGCGATCGCGAGCGTGCCCGGCGTGACCATCGATCAGTACCTCGACCACCAGGGCGCGCTCGCGCAGGTCTCGTGCGTCTTCCCGAACTCTCCCGACCTCGTGGGCAGCATCGATCCGGCCGACCTCGCCGTCTCGTTCGCGGTGACGGGCGATCTCGCCGACACCAGCAGCGCGGCACACCTGCGGTCGATTCCCAACGTCCGAGGTGTCGTGACCCCGGAGCGCTGGAACGAGTGGTGGACGGATCGCGCGGTGCTCGGCGACACTCGGGCATCGGGAGACCGGCACGTGGAGAGGTTCTGACATGGATGAGCTCGTGCCCCTCGTCGCCGTCGAAGATCTCCCGGCAGATCTCCGGGCGCAGTACGACGCGACCTCGCGTCCCGGACTGCGGGACTTCGTCCGACTCATGGCGCACGCGCCCGACCACTTCCGTCGTTACAACGACACCTACGCCGCGCTCCGGTTCGACAACCACCTCGGACCTCGGGTGACCGAGCTCGTGCGCCTGGCCACGGCGCAGACCACGCGCTGCCCCGTGTGCATGGCCGGGCGTCATCCCGACGCGATCGAGGCGGGTCTGACCGAGGAGCTCGTCGCCGAGATCGGATCGGAGCAACCGAACTTGATGAGCCCCGCCGAGGTCGCGGCAGTCGGGTTCGCGCTCGAAGTTCTCCACCGACCACCTCGCCATCGACGCCTCGGACAAGGCGGCGCTGCGCGAGCACTTCACACCCGAGCAGATCGTGGAGATCGGTCTGCTGTGCGTCATGTGCCTCGTCGGCAGGTTCTCGATGCTCGCCGGGCTCGAGGAGCCTTCCTGCCCGACGTGAACGGCAGTGGCGTCGCCACGCCCTGCGGCATAGCTTGACCCACTCCAACGGAGACCCGCGGTGTTGGCCGAGGAGGCCTCCCCTGGGCGGATCCTGATCATGTCGAGGTGGAACATGGTGCTCGCGGACGACTTCGGATCCGGCCAGGTCTTCGTCGACCTGCTGATGTTCGTGGTGTTCTTCATCTGGATCTGGCTGCTGATCGTGGTGTTCAGCGACCTGTTCCGGAGCCACGACCTGAGCGGTTGGGCGAAGGCGGCGTGGGTGATCTTCATCGTCGTCCTCCCCTACCTCGGTGTGCTCGTCTACCTCATTGCGCGCGGCAGCAAGATGGCGCAGCACGCGCAACAGGCCGCCGCCGCACAGGACGCCGCGGCCAAGGCCTACATCCAACAGGCCGCCGGCACCGCGCCGAGTGCCGCCGACGAGATCCAGCGGCTCGCCGACCTGAAGGCGCAGGGCATCATCAACGACGCGGAGTTCGAGACCGCGAAGGCGAAGGCGCTCGCGCACTAGCTCCTGCGTGCGCGGCCGACGGGGACGGGCGCGAACACCGCACGAAAGGGTTGCTCCGTGACGATCGACGACGGGCTCGTGCACCGAGAGGTGATGGAGCTGCACGCCACTCCGGCCCAGGTGCTGGAGTTCGTGATGACGCCCGAGCGGATCCTCGACTACTACCCCGATCCGATCACCGGCGGCGTGTTCGAGGACGGTCGTGCGATCTGGTGCCAGGGCGCGATCGGCGTCTCGATGCTCGAGCGTCTCGACGACGAGAGCAGCGCCGACCACCTCGTCGTCCTGGTCACGACGGCCGTCGGGCTCGAACCGCCCTGCTCGCCCGAGAGCGTTCGAGCGGGAGCGACGTTCACGATGATCGAGGACTGGGCGGTGGCCGAGACTGCGGACGGCACCACGCTCACGAAGTCGTGGCGAGACGTCACGCCGATCGTCGACCTGCCGTTCTCGATGGCAGATGCGGTGCGCGACACGGCGAAGGGTGAGAGCGGACCGCTGGTGGAGCAGTGGAACGCGGCAGCACGAGCCGCCGGCTGACCTGACTACGTGTGCGCGCCGCCATCCCACGCGAGCACGTACACCGCGAGCATGACCGCGACCAGCAGCACGAAGGCCACGAAGACCGCAGCGATCAGCCAGCCCCGGTCGTCGGCCGGCGGAGCTCCCTCGTGGAGGTCGATCGACTGGGACTGCGTCTCGGGGGTCGAGCTCATGGCCGGAGCGTGACACGCGAGGGCTGAATCTGACAAGTCCGGGTCACCCGACATCCCGGGGTCCCCGGTACCTTCGGGACATGGGGTTCCGAGAGATTCCCGTCGTGTCGATGCACGACTGGGATGCGGTCGACGCCGATCGAGCAGCGTTCGCCGAACGGCTCCGTGTGATCTGCCACGAGGTCGGTTTCTTCCGCCTCGTCGATCACGGGATCGATCCGGAGTTCCTCGAGCAGTACTTCGCCGCACTGGAGGCGTTCTTCGCGCTGCCCGACTCGACAAAGGCCCGCATCGACAAGGCTCGCTCGCCGTGGTTCCGGGGTTGGGAGCGGGTCGGCGCCGAGCGCACCGACGCCCGTGTCGACCATCGCGAGCAGATCGACGTGTGGACCGAGCTCCCACCTCGGGCTCCCGACGTCGAGCCGCGGTACCTGCGACTCGAGGGACCGAACCAGTGGCTCGACGAGGCGGACCTGCCGGGCTTCCGTGCCCTCGTCGAGCGCTTCCAGGTGGAGATGGGCGCGCGGGCCGACGAGCTGATGGCCGCGATGAGCGTCGGACTGGGCCTCCCGCCGGGACATCTCGAGCAGCTCTTCGGCGCCGACCGCATGTCGCTGGTGAAGCTCATCCACTACCCTCCGACGCCGCCCGGAGAGGCCGGCGTCAACGCGCACCACGACACCGGGTTCCTCACGCTCCTGCTGCAGCACGGCGTCGGCGGGCTCCAGGTGCAGAACCAGGACGGCGAGTGGATCGACGTCCCGGTCGACGACGGCACGGTCGTCGTGAACCTCGGCGAGATGCTCCAGGCCATGACCGGCAACTACTTCGTCGCGACCACGCACCGCGTCGTGGCCACCGAGGCGCGCGACGCGTCCGCCTACTTCCACGGTCCTGCACTGACGACGCCGCTCGCCCCCCTCCCGCTGGACGAGCGCTTCGCCGTCGCCGTCGCCGAGAGTGCGCACCACCGCGATGCCAAGTTCATGGCCCGCCACGACGAGCTGCTCGACGGTGCCACCGGCATCTCGTCGGTGGCCGCTGACACCTACGGCCAGCAGCTGTGGAACTACTTCACCCGCAGCTATCCCGTGCTGGCGGCCCGGCACCACCCCGACGTGCCCATCGCCCGGAAGTGAGCTCAGGTGCGGACGGCGTACTGGAAGTACACGATGCCGTTGTCGAAGCGGCGCTGGTCGCGGAGGTCCAACTGCATGCTGGCATCACTCGCGAACGCCCGTTTCCCGTCACCGACGACCACCGGGTGGACGAAGAGGTGGCACTCGTCCACCAACCCCGCCCGGAACGCGTGCGCGGCGAGGTTCGCCCCGCCGATGGTCATGACGTCGACGGCAGATGTCTTCATGTCGCGGACGGCATCCGCATCGAAGCGCGGCTCGAGCCTCGTGCGTGCGGTCGCGACCAACTCCAGGGTCGTCGAGTACACGACCTTCTCGCCCGTCTGCCAGACGTTCGCGAAGTCGGCCGAGAGCCCGACGCCGCGGCGAAGGCGGGGTTCGTCTCCCAGACCGACATCGCCTCGTACAGGCGCCGTCCGTAGAGCCACGTACCGATCGGACGCACGAGGTCGGTGATGAACGCGAAGACCTCGTCGCTCGGCTCGCTCCAGTTGAACTCGCCGTGTGCATCCTCGATGAAGCCGTCGAGGGACACGTTCGTCACGTAGCTCAAGTTGGACATGTCGTTCCCCTCGAGTGTGCGCACGGACCGCCCGACCGTCGATCCGAGGCCACGCACGGTACCGGTCACGGCGATGCTCCGAGCGCGATGAGTTTCGTGGTCGGCTCCGGTCATGATCGGTGAGCAGCACCCTCTGAGCCCCTGGGAGGAACCGTGACCGAGCGAACCGTGAGCGCCCTACCCCCGGTCGTCGACCAGCAGACCTGGCAGGTCGCACTCGACGATCTCCGTCGGCGGGAGAAGGCGGCCACCCGCGAGCTCGACGCCATCGCCGCGCAGCGCCGCCGACTGCCCATGGTCGAGCTCCCGGACTACACGCTGGTCGGCGCAGACGGCCCCACACGGCTGGTCGACGTGTTCGACGGCCGTTCCCAACTCATCGTCTACAACCACATGTGGGAGAACGGCGCGGAGTGGCAGTGCGGCGGCTGCACGAGCCTGACGTCGCAGTACGTTCGGCTGGGCTTCCTCGACAACTACGACGCCCGCTTCGTGATCGTGACCAACGGCCCCATCGAGGAGGCACTCGCGTACAGGGCCAAGGTCGGCAACACGATGGACTGGTACTCGTCGTCGGAGAGCTCGTTCGCCGCTGACGTCGGCGCGCCTCCGGGTGCGGGGTTCGGCGTGAACGTCTTCCTGCGTGACGGCGACCACGTGTACCGCACCTGGCACACCGACGGCCGCGGCACCGAGCAGCTGAGCTACACGTTCGCATTGGTCGACCTCCTGCCGTGGGGCCGCCAGGAGGAGTGGCAGGACTCCCCCGACGGATGGCCGCAGTCGCCCACCTACTCCAAGTGGCTCGACGCTCCGGATGTCGCCCGGCTCTACGGCCCGAACGGAGCCGCGTCGTCGTGACGGCCACGAGCAGCGGTCGTCTGCCGATCAACGGTCTGAGCTTGTACTTCGAGGTGCACGGCGAGCTCGGCGAGCCGACGGCGCCTCCGTTGCTGCTCATCCCGGGCGCGTTCATGGCCACCGACTCGATGAGGTCCTGGGTGTCCGCCTTCGCCGACGAGCGTGTGGTGATCGTCTTCGATCAGCAAGGGCACGGCCGCACTCCGGACACCACGCGCGCGATGTCGTACGAGCAGTTCGCCGACGATGCCGCCGCGTTGCTGCGCGCGCTGCAGGTCGAGCGCGCGGACGTGATGGGGTATTCGCAGGGTGGCGGTGTCGCGCTGCAGCTCGCGCTGCGTCACCCGGCGCTCGTCACCAAGCTGGTCGTGATGTCCGCGACGTACCGCCAGGACGGCTGGTACCCGTCGGCGCTGGAAGGCATCGAGCACCTCGACGCCACCTCGTTCGCCAGGACGCCGATCGAGCGGGCGTTCCTGGAGCACACTCCCGACGCCGCTGCCTACGACGCGTACCTCGAGAAGATGAAGGTCTTGAACCGCGACGACCAGCACATCAGCGACGAGCAGATGCGTTCGATCTCCGCGCCGACGATGGTCATCGCCGGCGATGCGGACGGCGTGAAGCCGGAGCACGCGCTGGCGATGTTCGAGCTGCGCGGCGGGGGCGACGAGGAAGCCGCCGCGTCGGGGGTGCTGCAGAAGGTCCCGGCCGCACGCCTGGTGATCCTGCCGGGGACATCGCACGTCGGCATCTCGGGCGAGCACGCGGTGCTGGCCCCGATGGTGACCGCGTTCCTCGACGACGTGACGCCGTCGACGCCCGAGCTCTTCTAGCCACTGCACCGACCTCAGTCGGTCAACGACGCACGCGATACCGCAGGTGCAGGACCCGGTTGCCCTGGATCACCTCGTCGGGATCCTCCAACAGGTGCTGCGCGCCGACCGACCCGAAGTAGCGCTTGCCGGACCCGAACGCCACGGGGACGACATCCATGCGCACCTCGTCGACCAGGCCCGCGGCGAGCACCTGGCCACCGACATCGCCCGCAGCCACCTCGACCACGCGGTCACCCGCGAGCTCCTGCGCTTTCGCCACGGCTGCTTCGATGCCGTCGACGAAGTGAAACGGCGCCTCGGGGTCCCATCCCTCGGGCTCGGGCCGGTGCGTCACGACCACCACGTGGTCGATCCCGCTCGGAGGCTCTCCGTCCCAGCCGTCCGTCATGTCGAAGACGTGGCGGCCGACGATCGTCACCCCGATCTGGTCCCAGTACGGGCGGATGTAGTCGTACGACGTCTGCGACACCTTCGTCACGCCGCTCTCGTCCAACGGGACGTCACCGCTGCCCAACCAGTCGAAGAGCGGTCCGGGCTGGTCGTTCTCGTCCGCGACGAAGCCGTCGACCGACACCGAGCCGTACACGACCACCTTGCCCACGAGGCTCTCCTCAGCTTGGGGATGCCCCAAAAGAAGCGGGTCGTGAGGTGTTCGCTGGTCCCGAGGTGCGCGCTACGCGGGCTCCGGCGCCAGGTCTTCGCCGGCGTCACGAAGACCCCCGCCCGCCAGACGGCCCCTCGACGGTGACGAACGCGGCGGAGCGATGGTCCCGCCCAGGGGGGTCGCCGCCGAATACCGCGACAGCTGGTACTTGACCGTCGGGTTCTCCGGTCGGAACGGCCGGGCGAGCAACGTCTCCTTGAGTCTGCGGCGCACGTCCATCGGCGCGAGACGCGCCGACGTCGCCCCATTGCCGGCAACCCGGATCGAGATGTCCCTCGAGGGATGCGATCCGTCGATCGTCCACCCCAACTTCGGGAGCTCGAGGTGGTAGCTCCCCCGCTCGATCGGCACCGGGCGCTGCGCATCGGTCCAGAACACGTGA
The DNA here is from genome assembly GCA_963755855.1 of uncultured Actinomycetes bacterium. Taxonomy (GTDB): domain Bacteria; phylum Actinomycetota; class Acidimicrobiia; order IMCC26256; family DASPTH01; genus DASUAS01. Next base: position 345,465 of record CAVWLR010000009.1, read on the forward strand.
CCGGGCGGCGCCATGAACGCGAGCGTGAGCGATCGCAGGCCCCAATGACAGCTGCCGGCGCCGCTGTACCCATCGACCAACCGCGGATCGTTGTCGAAGTAGCCGAGCGTCAGGCCGTGATCGCGCAGCGCGCCGCGCTCCACGAAGTAGCGCCAGACCAGATCCAGCGCCCGCCGCGCCTCGCCGGGCGGGACGCTCGGCTGCGGGCGCAGCGCCTCTGCGACCAGCGGCGACGGCACGGACGTGCGATAGCAGAGGCTGCGACCGAGGATGGGGACGCCTTCGGGTGAGATCAGATGGGCGGTGAGCTGCGCCGACTGCGCGAGGGCGGCTTCGATGAAGTCGGAATCGAACTCGGGTCGCGCGGTCTTGAGCCAGAAGAGCTCGTAGGAGATGCCCCAGCAGTTGTAGTAGTCGACCGGGCCGGCGGGACCATCGCTGAACCATCCGCTTTCGCGGAAGGAGGTCCGCTTGAATTCTCCGTACAGGTCCTCCCGGAAGTCGGCCGCAACGCCCAGGTCCTGCAGCAGCGCGCCGGTCGTGACCTGGCACAGCACGCAGTTGTTCGGATGCTGCAGTTCCACCCGCAGAGACGCGCGCAGCCAGTCGCCGATCTGAAGTCGCTGCGCGCCGTCGAGGCGGTCCCAGATCCACTCGCGTGACAGCCAGACCACGCGGGCGATGTCTGCCGCCTCGACGATGCGCTGATCGTCGCAGCCCACGTCGCCCCAGTAGCCAGTGCCGTCCTCTTGGGTGCCGGCCAGGAACGCCTGTGCGAGAAACCTCGGGAGATCGAAGGCGCGCCCGTCCGCAAGGGTGATCGTCGCGGTGCGTCCCGAATGCAACCACGCGGCGACAAGGGGCGCGACGCGCGCGAACCCCTCCAGCCCGCTCATCGGCCGGCCGAGGTCGTGCGCATAGCCCGGGTAGAGGATCCGCGATCCCGCCGCATCGCCGTAGCGGGCGGCCCCTTCCGCGAAGTACTGGAAGAGCAGTTCGAAGCGTTCGACGTCGTTGCCGTCGGGCAGCAGGAAGGATGCGGTCAAGCGACGGTCGGCCGCCGTGGGCTTTCGCGAGTGAGGGAAGTAGCGGTCGAACTGCTCGACCGCCCAGCTCTCGTCGCCGCGAGCGCGCAGACGCCAGACCACCGAGCGGACCAGGCCCAGCGCCGTGTCACTCTTCCGCCGCACCTGCTCTCCTTCCCGAAGATCGGCGGCGGGCGATCGTCGTCATCGCCGCGGACATGGCCGCACCAGTGCAGATCAGCCAGTATCGACGACCCGATTGCGAAACCTGAGCATCGTGGTCATCTTCGGGAAGGCGCGCACCCTCTCGCGCAGGGATCTTCGGAATCCAGTCCCGGTTCGCTATGCGCGGAGAGTGCCTTCGAGGCGCGCGGCGACCTCGCGGTACTTGCTCACTGGAATCAGATGCACGCCGTCGAACGCTCCCGACTCCTTCAAGGCGACGGCGAGATCGCAAGCGAGGCTGACACCTGCGGTCGGGTCGGCGTCCAGTGCGTCGAGCCAGTCTCGGGGGACGGTGAGCTGCGAGATCTCGCTGCCGATCTTGCGGGCCATCGAGGCACTCGGCACGACCATCACTCCGGCGTAGACCGGACCGTCGAACTCGATCGTCGAACGCCATCGCAAGAAGTCGTCGAGTGAGAATCCGACCTGGGCGAACAGGTAGTCGGCATCGCGCTTCCAGGCGGGCAGCGGACCTGCGCTCGCGGCCACACCGACGCGGAAGGGTCGCCCGAGCGTCGCCTGGTGCGCGTCGGAGAAGGCTCGCATCTCCGTGATCATGGAGCGCACGGTGAGTTGGTCGGTGCGTTCGCCCGAGGTCGGTCGATCGCCGAAGACGAAGAGGAACTGGTCGACGCCGTAGGCGGCAGCGGTCAGGAGGTCTCGGCGGAAGCCGAGGAGGTTCCGGTCGCGCGCGTTGAGACAGGCGATGGAACGGCCGCCCATCTGTTGGACCTCGTGCGCCACCGCGACACTCGAGACGGTCGCGCGCCCGATGTGGTTGTCCGGGATCAGGAAGGTCGAAGCGATCTTGCTGAGCACGCCGATCTGATGGCGAACGTGCATGAGGTCAGGTTGCGTCGGAGGCTCGATCTCGCACACGACCTCGAACATGCGGTCATCCATCTCGCGAGCGTACGTTGCACGACATCGACCGATCGCCACCCGGCCGCGACGGGAAAGGGTCGTCGAGCGATCCGCAGTGGTGGCGCGCGATTGCTAGAGGCGCGTGTGTTCCCGACTCCAGACGCGGAGCGGCCCGATCGCCGTGAAGCCGGCAGCGAGCGCGACGTCCAGAGCAGCGCCGCGCTCGTACCCCACGATCCAGGCCTCGGGGTTGCGATGGGAGGCCGCGTCGGCGATGTCGGCCCACGCGCCGAAGGCGTTCCACAGGCCGGCGACGGCGGTGCCACCGATCTCAGTGCGGTGCACGATCGCACCGTCGGCGAACCCGCCATCGCCTTCGCGGCCGAGCACGGTGACTCCGGGCACGCGTCGCAATCCGGTCGGCAGCACCCCCGCCGGCCCACCCCAGGCACGACACCAGGCTGCGAACGGGAACTTCTCGCGCACGACGGCGAACGTGGACGCAACCTCGTCGTCCGCGCTCGACCCGGGTGGACGAGCGACCCATGTCGCGTCGGCGACCACCGTCCACTCCTGGTCAGCAAGGTCGAGCGTCGCGAAGGAGTCCTGGACCGAGGCGCCCGACGAGTCGTTGATGCGTCCGAGCACGTCGAGCACCGAGAGGTCGGGATCGAGGGTGACCGCGTCCGGGACGAGGTCGGGGGTGCGCCGAGCCGACCACCACAGGCGCCCGTCTCCCTCCGGCGCGAAGCGGTGGAGCCGGCAGACCAGGTCGCACCACGCCGCGCGCTCGCGCACCGCGAGCGTGAGCGGGTCCGCAGCGGCCATCGGCCCAGCCTGACCAGACGGGGTGAGAACGGTCAAGCGGGCGAGACGGTCTGACGCAGACTCGTTCAGTGGTGCTCCCCAACCCGTACGAACGTGCGTTCGGCTACTCTGTACCGGTGTGCAGCGTGCCCCTCGTGCGTCGCGACAGCGCCGAACGGGCTTGGACCGAGCACCTCGCCACGAACGTCGGGGCGCGCGCGTTGCTCGAGGCGGTCCGTCGAGCGCACCTTCCCGAGCACACGTCAGCGACGCTGGACGAGATCCTCGACGCCCTCGTTGCCGAAACGACAGGCGACGGGTTCGGCGATGCAGAACCTCGACCGAGCCACTACGCCATCCACCAGCTCCACGTCGGGGGCAGGTTCCCCGACGTCGGCATCAACGATCCGCGCGACCGACTGTTCGCCGTGATCGAAGCCCAGCGAGGTCGAGCCGACGATCATCACATCGCCAAGCTCGCGGCGAACTACGTCCCCAGGAGCGGCGCCCGCCTCGGGATCCTGGTCGCAGAAGGTTGGAGACGCTCCAGCGCCCATCACCCGGCCTGGGCCGCGTGCCCCGCCCCTGTGGTCGTGGTGGTCACGCTCGACGCGGTGTCCGAACCCGACTACCAGATCGCCTGGGTGCACCACCCGACGAACCCGGACGATGACTACAGCTAGCCGGTCGCAGGCGACGCAACTCCGACTATGCGCGCGTCGCTCGCGCGACGATCGCGTCGACAACCGTCGTCTTCGAGTCCGCGTACTCCTGCATCGTGGGCCAGTCTCGTCGAGCGAGGTCACGCTTCGTCGAGGCATACAGGTCTCGATCGGCGATGCTGCGACGCAACCAGTCACGGAAGACGAGAAGCCGCTCGATCTCCGGTGACCCCGACGTGAAGACATGGATGTGCACGTCTCGGGTGGGAGTTCTCAGCATCCTGTGCTCGTGCCAGTCAGGTTCGCGGACCCGCAACTCGTAGCCACTGCCCTCGAGCGCAGGGAGGTAGGACGTCTCGTCAGCAGAGTTCTCCACCACGACGCAGATGTCGATGATCGGCTTCGCTGCGAGTCCCGGAACCGAAGTCGAGCCGATGTGCTCCACTGCCAGCGCGCGAGGACCGAGTGCTGTCGCGATGCGCTCCTGCTCGAGCGCAAACCGCTTCGGCCACGTCGGGTCGTAGTCGACGATCACGATCGAGCCCTTCTCCGGAGGGCCGCCCACGAACACGTCGTCGCTTCTTGCTGGATTCCGGTCTCGCGAGGCCTCGACCATGACGACAGGATGCTCGATTCCGACGTTCCAGTGCGGCAGCTGTTGGCCGGACTGTCAGTGCTCCGGGGCGTGGAACCCGTAGTTGCCCGCGAGGCGAACGATCTCGTGGCGCACCTCGAGATGTGCCGTTGCGACCTGGCCCGCTCTCGCGTGCGCGCCGTTGGCCAGTGTGACCGTCACTGTCTCCCCGCCGGGGTCGATCCGTTGCAGATTGATCGGGTCAGGCGACTCGGCGCTCCACACGACAGCATCGAGATCGTCGATGCTCGCCGTGAGCACTCCGAGCGGTTCCCCGTCGGGGAGCCGCACCTCGAGTGCACCCGAAGAGCTCTGGCTCGGAGAGACGTCGTGAGTCACACCAGGGCGCGACCCGATCCCGGGTGCACGGAACCAGCGCCGATGCGGTCACCGGATGACCGCGGTTCCGGGGACACTGTGTCGACCACCCTTCGAACCGGAGACGACGATGTACGAACCAGCACGAGACGACGAGATCACCGGCCTGGTGCGCTACCTCGACCAGCAGCTGGATGCCATCCGAGCTGCGGCGATCGGCCTCACCGACGAACAGGCTCGAGAGCAACCGTGCCGGAGTGCACTGTCCATCGGCGGACTGATCAAGCATGCGATCCACGGCATGCGCGGCGCCACCGAGCGGCTGACGGGCCGCGTCGTCGACCGTGCCGAGATCGACGACGCAGCGTTCGCGGCGTACGCGGCGAGCTTCGCCCTCACCGATGACGAAACCGCGGCCGGCGCGATCCGCGAGTTCGACGCGGCTCGCACCGAGTACCTCGCGGCGGTGGCGGCCACGGACCCGGCTTCGCCGACCACCGAGCCGCCGGCACCATGGCACGGCATCGACGACGCTCGTCCTGCGTTGGCCCGCTACTTCCTGGTGCACCAGATCGAGGAGTTCGCCCGCCACGCCGGCCACGCCGACATCCTCCGCGAGCAGATCGACGGGGTGGCAGTGCCGGCCATCGTGCTCAGCGAATCCGGCTTCCCGGCCACCGAGTTCTTCCAGCCGTACGTCGCCTCACCAGGCACGCTCGGGCGCGACTGAGCGGACGGAGATCGCCTCGAGTCCGACGTCTGGGCGCGCCTTCTCGGCTGCACCGAGACCGCCCCCGCTGGGAGCTCTGCGGGACCGTGCCCGGGTCAAGCCACCATGGGCGCGCGCCGATCATGCGGCGTGGTGGCGCTCGATTCCCCGGTCGACGGCGGCCGACTCCGCAGGCTCTTCCTCGCTTGTGGTGTTGCGCTCTTCGCCTTCGGCGCGCTCTTCGCGCTGTTCGGGAGTACGTCGGTCGCGGCACGCCAAGCGATGCCGATCGACTTCAACGTCAACTGGACCGCCGGCCGCCGGCTGGTCGAGCACCGTCCGCTCTACGACCGGCGGGCCTCCCACGCCGAGGCGGTCGCCGACATCGGTGACGAGATGCGGGCGCAGGACAACTGCCTGTTCTGCGGCTTCGTCGGCCCTCCGGCCACCGCACTCGTGCACGCAGCATTTCTCCCGCTCGGCCACGACGCTGCGGTCGACTGGTTCCGTCTCCTCGCCGCGGTCGGGATGATCGCAGCCGTGGTGGTGACTGCGCGCGCACTCCCGCGGAGATCGCGCCTTCCGGCCGCGCTTCTCGGCCTCGGGGCGTTGCTCGTGTCGTTCCCGTTCGCCAACACCATCGACGTCGGCCAGGGCAACGAGCTGGTGATGCTCGGGCTCGCGTTCGGCGTCTACGGTGCGGCCAGGCGCCGATGGGCGGTGTGCGGCATCGGCCTCGGCGTGGCCACCATCCTCAAGGTGAGCCCGGTCCTGCTCGTCGTGTATCTCGTCGCGCGGGACGGAAGCTGCCCGCGCTGTGGGCGGCCGGCACCGTCGTGGTGCTGAGCGCGCTCGCGGCGGTCGTCGGGCGTCCGGTCGAGCTCTGGAACTGGATGCAGACGGTCGCGCCCGACATCGGTCACGGCTCGATCCACGTGTGGAACCAAGCCCTGGTGGCCTGGCTGGCGCGGGTGACGTCGAGCGGTCACCTCGACGCCACCGCGCAGACGACCCTCGCCCCCATCTGGTCGGTGCTCGCGTACGCCCTGGCCGGCGCGGCGCTGCTCGCGCTCTGGTCCCGACGCCGAGGCGCACCGTTGCAGCCGCTCGAGCTCGGTGCCGTCTGCCTGGTCGCACTGCTCGTCGGCCCGTTGTCGTGGGAGCACTACTTCGTCTGGGCGTTCGTGCCCTTCGTGCTGTGCTTCGACCTCGCTCTCTGGGAGGGCCGCGGCCGGCGCGAAGTGACGATGCTCGTGGCCGCACTCGCAGTGGGCACCGTCCTGTTGGCGCTCCCGCTGCAGTCGCTCTGGTCGATGACCGACGCAGCCGCATGGCGCGCGGTGATCACCGGACCGGCGACGTTCGCCGCGCTGCTCTCCCTTGCCGTCGCGACTCGACTCCTCCGGCGAACGAGCAAGCGCGAACGCGACGACGAGCTGCTCGCACACGATGCAGTGCACGCCGCGGCGTGAAGGCGTTTCCCTCAACGCTCACGCCGCGCACGGCCCCCAAGGCGGTTCGACGGGGAGGTGAGTGTGCCTGCCGGCCAACTCGGCCGTACCCAACAGTGCGGCAGTCAGGCGGCCGACCGGCGCAGGCTTCGGTAGCGGCGATACGCGATCGCCGACCAGATCAGCTCGACGACTCCGAATGGCCACGCGCCTGACAGGAACCCGTAGATGCTCGACAGCACACAGCCGAGCGCGAACAGCAAGACGAACCGCGGGCCTCGCCCTTCCAGCGCGTACATGCCCATCATGAACGTGACTGCGCAGACTCCGTAGATGGTGACGGCCACGTCTACCTCGGGGCGAGTTGCACGAAGTCTTGGAGCACCGGAACTGCATCCGTGGGCACCGTGATTGGCAGGCCCGGTCGACACCACTGCTCCCAGAACCTGCGCCAGTCGTCAACCATGGTCCCCCGGTCCATCCCCTGCACCTCTGCTCGGCCGTCGCCATTCCTTGCCGCGCAGGCGTTGACGGCCGGCAACACGCTCTCGACGACGATGGCGACCGTCATGGCCACATCCTGAGCACGCGAGTCAGCGGGGCTCGAAAGCCCCGCTGACCTGCAGCTCTTCATGGATGGCACCGGTGGGCGATGGGCGATTTGAACGCCCGACCCCTTCCGTGTCGAGGAAGTGCTCTAACCCCTGAGCTAATCGCCCGGTGAGCGGGCCATGGTAGCGAAGCTCACTCCCTGGGGAGGGCGTCGGCGTCACGCGCCGCCGAGGGTCGCGCCGGCGTCCACCACCAGCTCTCGCCCGGTGACCTGACGCGCCTTGTCGGACAGCAGCCACACCACGGCGTCGGCCACGTCGGTCGCATCCGTCACCCGTCGCAGTGGGACGCCCCGCTCCGCGACCGCGTAGGCGTCGGGGTCGTTCGTGCCCGGGAACATCGTGGTGCCCATCATCCCGCCGGGGTGCACCGAGTTCACCCGCACGCCGATCCGGCCGAGCTCGTTGGCGCCGTACTTCGTGAGGCCGCGCACCGCCCACTTGCTGGTGCCGTAGCTCGACAGACGCGGGTGCGCGACGAGGCCGGCCGTCGACGAGATGTTCACGATCGAGCCGCCGGCCTCCGTCATCGCGCGGCCGGCGGCCTGCATGCCGAGCCACACACCCATCACGTTCACGTCGAGCAGCTTGGCGAACTCCTCGGGCGACTCCTCGAGGAACGGCCTGCTCTCGAGGATGACCGCAGCGTTGTTGACCAGGCCGTCGAGGTGTCCGTGCTCGGCGACGACGTCGTCGACGACGCGCTGCCAGTCGTCGGCGAGGGTGACGTCGTGTCCGACGACCGGCCCGTCGTCGGTACCGGTGACGTCGGTGGCGATCGCAGTCGCCCCCTCGGCCGTGCACGCGTCGACGATCACCGCGCCGAGCGAGCGTCCCGCGCCGGTCACGAGCACGACCTTGCCGTCGAGCAGGCCGTCAGCCATCAGCGGAGCTCGAATCCGGCATAGCCGTCCGCGGCCACGTCGTTGCACCGCGCCATGTACTTCGGGATGCCACCGACGTACGGGAGGAAGACGCGCGGCTTGCCCTCGATGTTCGACCCGTTGTACCAGGAGTTGCACGACTCGGCGGTGAACATGGTCCCGCGCGCGACCTCGTTGACGTGGTCGGTCCACTCCGCCTGCGCCTCGGGCTCCGCCTCCGCGCGCGTGAGGTCGTGCTCGCGCGAAGTAGTCGATGAAGTCGGCGATCCACCCGACCTGCAGCTCGATCTGCGGCGGATAGGTCGCGAGCACGCCCGGGCTCCCCGGCCCGACGCAGATGAAGAGGTTCGGGTAGCCGACGGTGCCGATGCCGAGATACGTGCGCGGTCCGTCAGCCCAGTCGTCGCGCAGGCGACGGCCATCGCGCCCCCGGACATCGATCCGCGTGAGCGCGCCGGTCATGGCGTCGAACCCGGTCGCGAGCACGAGCACGTCGAGCTCCACGAAGCGGTGCTCGGTGCGGATGCCCGTCGGCGTCACCTCGACGATGGGATCCTTGCGCAGGTCGACGAGGGTCACGTCGTCGCGGTTGAACGTCTCGAAGTAGCCGGAGTCGAGCACCGGCCGCTTGCAGCCGAGCGGATAGTCCTGCGACGTCAACGACTCCGCGAGCTCGGGGTCCTTCACGGTCCGCCGCACCATCTCGCGGAACAGCTCGACGGCCATCTCGTTGGCGTCGAGATCGGTCGCGGTGTCCTTCCAGACGCGACAGGCGCTGAACCCGTGCTCCGCCAGCGCGGCTTCGCGCTCCTCGGGCGTGCTCTCGAGGATCTTGCGGTCGTCGGTCGGGAACTCGAAGATCACCGCGCCGGTCGTTCCCGCCGTCGCGCTGTACGACGCGTACTGCTGCTCGCGCAGCTCGCGGTAGCGGGCCTTGATCTCGGCCTGGTCCTCGTCGGTGAGCGGCTGGTTGCGCGACGGCCACGTGAACGCCGCCGTCCGCTGGAACACCGTGAGGTGCTGCGCGACCTTGGCGAGCTCGGGGATGGTCTGGACCCCCGAGGATCCGGTGCCGACGACACCGATGCGCTTGCCCTCGAGCTCCAACGGGTCGGTGGGCCACAGGCTCGTCTGCACGATGGTGCCGGCGAAGGTCTCGATCCCGGGCCACGAAGGCGTGTTCGGCGCCGACAGGCCGCCCGTCGCCATCACCGCGAACCGGCTCCGGAACTGCTCTCCGGTCTCGGTGTCGAACACCCACGTGTCGGTGTCCTCGTCGAAGGTCATCGCGGTCACGCCCGTCGACAGCCTGATGTCGGGGCGGAGGTCGTAGCGATCGGCGAGGTGGTTGAGGTAGCGCTCGATCTCGGGCTGCGACGCGAAGTGCTCGGTCCAGACCCACTCCTGCTCGAGCTCGGGATCGAAGCCGAACGAGTACTCGAGGCTCGGGATGTCGCAGCGGGCTCCCGGATAGCGGTTCCAGAACCAGGTGCCCCCGACGCCGGCGCCCTTCTCGAGCACGACGGCGCGCATCCCGCGCTCCCGCAGGACCTTGAGCGCGTAGAGCCCCGACATGCCCGCGCCCACCACGACCACATCCACGTCCGGCACCGGACCGACGTTACGACGACCCGGCGCCCGCCGACCACCTCGTGCCGCGGCGAGGCCTGGGCAGCAGGATCAGTCGGTGGCGATGGCGTCGAGGACGTCGAGGCGCGACGCCCGCCACGCCGGGAACACCGCGGCGAGCACGCCGGCGACCATCGAGCCGCCCACGAACAGCAGCACCTCGAGCCACGGGATCCGGAACACGGTGATGCCCTGCTCCTCGAGCGCCCGGGCGAACGCCCATCCCCACAGCATCCCGAGCGCGAGCCCGACGATGCCGCCGAGCACCGCGATCACCACCGACTCCCAGCGCACCATCCGCCGCACCTGCCGTCGCGACATGCCGACGACGCGGAGGAGACCCGAGCTCGCGGGTCCGCTCGTACACCGACAGCGCCAGCGTGTTGATGATCCCGAGGATGGCGATGATCTCCGACAGCGCGAGGATCGCGATCAGCACGGTGAGGAACTGGTCGACCTGCTCCTGCTGGTCGTCGCGGAACTGCAGCGCGGGTGAGCACGTCGATGTTCGGGAAGTCCTCGGCCAGCGCCTCGTTGCATCGCGCGCTGGTTCGCGAGCGTCTCCCCACCGGCGGTCTGCACCAGCACCAGCGAGTCCTGCGGCGTGCCGCCGGAACCGCAGGCTGATCGTCTCCGGCGCGACGAGGAGCGGCACCGTCTGACCGAAGAGCCCGATGAAGTTCTGCTGGCTGTAGATCGCCCGGACGGTCAGGGGCACCTCGCCGCGCGAGAACTGCACGGGGAGCTGGTCGCCGACGTCGACGCCCGCATGGCGGGCGAGCTCGTCGCTCACGAGCACGCCGGTTCCGTCGAGCGAGGCGGGATCACCGCGCACGCGTCCCGAGGTCGACGACCTTCGTGAGCAGCGTCGGGGTCGATGCTCCCCGACCGTCTTCACGTCGCCGTCGACCGCGCCGTCGGCGAAGCGCATCGACGCCGCGGTGGTGACGCCGGGGACGTCGCGCGATGCGGTCGACCACCTCGGTCGAGAACCCGGCGAAGCCGTCGGACTTCACGACGTAGTCGGCGCGCAGGCCGGCGGCCGGTGCTCTCCCCCACCGACGCGCGCGCCGACGCGCCGAACGTCGCGGTGAGCCCGACCAGCGCGAGACCGATCACCAGCGCCGACGCGGTGATCGCGGTGCGGCGCGGGTTGCGCATGGCGTTGGCACGCGCGAGCGCTCCCGGCGGCCCGAAGCGTCGCAACGGCGCGCCGAGGACGCGCACGGCAGGCCGCACCACGGCCGGGAGCAGCAGGACGACGCCGAGCAGCACGCCGAAGGCGCCGAACGCCACCACCTGGACCTTGTCGACGAGTCCGCTGACGTCACGCGCCCGTGCCAGCCCGTACGCGAGCAGCGCGCCGCCCGCGACGCAGGACGACCAGCCCGATGACGATCCGCCGGCCGAACGCGCCGACCGCGCGTTCGGGGATGTCGGCGATCGCGGCGACCGGGTGGCACGCGTGCGGCGCGGATCGCCGGGATCGCCGCGGCCACGACGGTGACGACGATGCCGACGAACAACGAGACGAGCACGGTGCGGCCGAGCACGACGGTCGACGTCGCCGGGAGGTCGAGCCCGATCTCGCGCAGCAGGTCGAGGAGCCCGACCCCGAGCAGCACCCCGACCCCGAGCCCGATCGCCGACGCCACCGCGCCCACCACGAACGCCTCGAGCACGACCGAGCGCACGACCTGCCCGCCGGTCGCGCCCATCGCCCGCAACAGCCCGAGCTCCCGCGTGCGCTGGGCGACGAGGATCGTGAAGGTGTTGAAGATGATGAACGCACCGACGACGACGCCGATGGCGGCGAAGCCGAGCAGCGCGTCGGTGAAGAACCCGAGGAACTGCCGGACCGGCTTGCCGACCTGGATCGTCGCCTCCGACGCGGTGAGCACCTCGTAGGCGGGGCCGAGCGTCGACTCGATGCGCGACTGCAGCTCGGCGGTGGTGACGTCGGGGTCGCGCTGCACGTACACGGCGTCGACCGTCGGTCCGGCGCCGAACTCCTTCTGCGCGGTGGCGAGATCGAACGCGGCGAACGTGACCGCGCCGAAGTCGGTGGTGTCGCCGAACCCGAAGAGCCCGACGATCTCGTACTCCTTCGCTGCACCGCTCAGGAGCACACGCACGCGGTCGCCCACCTGGTAGCCGTGCTTCTCGCGCGGTGCCGGCGTCCATCGCCACCTGGCCCGCGCCCTCGGGTGGGTGACCGTCGACGAGGCGCAGCGGCCCCCCGGTCACCCACGAGATGCCGAACGTCGGCGGACCACCACCGCCGATGGTGTCGCCGTTCCGGTCGACGAACTGGGCCAACGACGTGCGGACGAAGCCCTGGGCCGTGCGCACCCCGGGAACCGCCGCGACCTGGTCGGTCACGGCATCGGGGATCCGACCCGGGTTCGACCCGTCGCCCAACGCGGAGGTGCCCTGCACCTGGAGGTCGACATCGGTGAGCGTCTGGGCGAAGACGGACTCGAAGGAGCGCTTCACCGAGTCGGTGAGCACATACGTGGCGCTCACGAACGCGACCCCGAGGAGGATGGCCAGCGCGGTGAGGGCGAGTCGCACCTTTCGGGCGAAGAGTCCCCTGATCGTCGCCTTCCACATGCGGTGTTCGCTCCCTCCTCCGGCCCATCATGGCCGCGCTCGCCGGCTGCCCCGGGACATCGGCGCATTTCTCACGCTCTGCGCGAGAAAACCCGTCAGATTTTCGGTCGACCCCGCTCAAGAAAGGGTGCCGCTTCGTCCGATGAATTACCGAAGGGCACTCACAGTGATCATCAGGACAGGGGCGTGGATCGTGAAGACCTTGCTGGGAAGGAAGACGGTGGCGATCGCGTTCCTCGCGGTCGTCGCGCCTGGGCTTGACCGGATGTTTCCCCGACACCTCGGCGACTCCTCCGAGTGACCCGCTCCAGAACGAGCTCTTCCAGTCGCTCAACCGGGACCGCGCCAGCGTCGGCCTCCCGCCGCTCACGTGGAGCCCGAAGCTCGCCAACAACGCCGGTACCTGGGCCAACCAGATGGCCTCGGCGAACTCGCTGTACCACCAGAACCTGAGCGCGCTGCTCGGCTCGAGTGACTACGCGAGCTACAACACGCTCGGCGAGAACATCCTCGTCGGTCCCGGCACCATGTCGGGCGCGGCCGTCGAAGGTGCCTGGAAGGCATCACCGCCGCACTGGACGAACATCACCAGCACCGCGTTCAACGTCGTCGGCATCGGCTACGTCCGCGGACCGGACGGCCGGATCTGGGCCGTCCAGGAGTTCGGCGGGGTCTGATCACCCGCACGCTCGACACGCTCCCTGCAAATGCATGAGGCCGCAGCCCCCGGGCTGCGGCCTCGTCGCGTTGCCGCGTGCACCGGGTACCGACGGTCGATGTGGTCACATGAACACGTCACGTGGCCTATCCTGCGCCCGACGGGGGCGCGGAACGGACGAAACGTTCCACATCACCGGCGGAATCGAACATTGCGCTGGATGATCGGGGGCACGATGACGGGAACGTCCTTCCCGGCGGTGTTGGCACGGACGCGCGACGGCGATCCGACTGCGTTCGCCACCATCTGGCGCGAGTACCAGCCGTCGCTGCTGCGCTACCTCCGGGTCACCTGCGGCGATGCCGCCGAGGACGTCGCGTCGGAGACCTGGGCCGCCGTGACCTCGTCGATCGTCCGCTTCGACGGCGACGACACCGCGTTCCGGGCGTGGTTGTTCACCGTGGCGCGCCGGCGCGCCATCGACCACTTCCGTCGCGAGGCCCGACGGCCGTCGATCCCCGTCGACCCGGTCGCGCTCGGTGCCGCGGCGATCGTGGCCCAGGGCGAGGACCCCGGCGAGAGCGCCGTGAGCACGATCGAGACCGAGGCCGCGCTCGGCGCTGATCGCCGAGCTCCCGCCCGGTCAGCGCGACGCCGTGCTCCTGCGCACCATCGCCGGACTCGACGTCGCCCACGTCGCCGGCATCATGGGCAAGCGACCGGGCACCGTCCGGGTCCTCGCCCACCGGGGCCTGCGCACCCTGGCCAGCAGGCTCGAGGACACCGACCGCGCCGTAACGCTCTGAGCCGTTCCAGCGCTCTGTTCTCGACCCATGTTGCGACGTCGCGCACGATCTCTCCGGGCCCCGCTCGACGGGGCCATCAGCGAACGCCTGCTCGGTCGCGCCCTCGTCGAGGACGTCCCCGAGCCCTACCGGCGCCTCGCAGGACTCGTCGCCACCGTCACCGCGCCGGCGACGCCCACCGAGCTGGCGGGAGAGACCGCGGCCGCGGCGGCGTTCGTCGCCGTGCACGACGCTGCGACCCGCAGCACCCAGCGACGGACGCGGTCGCGGTCGTCGGTGTCGGTGGCCCTCGCGACGGCGGCGGTGGTGCTGGCCGCGTCGATCGGCACGTCGGTCGCCGCCATCGAGGGCGCGCTGCCCGCGCCGGTGCAGGCTGTCGCGCACGAGACGCTCGGTGTCGTCGGGATCGGGGTGCCCGGCATCCGGCCGGAGCACCCGGATCCGTTGATCAACCGATCGCGGTGGTCAGCGAGCGCGAACCCTCAGCTGTCGGCCGCGGCGGGCGACCACTCGCACGCCTCGTCGAGGTCGAGCACCGCGGTCATGCGCCCGAACGCGACCCAGTCGCCGATGCACACCGTGAGCTCGAAGATCTCCTGATCGGTGAACTCGGCCTTCATCCGGTCGAAGAACGCGTCGTCGAGCGAGCGGTGGTCGAGCGCGAACTTGTCGGCGTACTCGATCGCGAGCAGCTCCTGCTCCGAGTAGTCGCCGTGCTCGGGATCCTCGACGTGTGCGTAGAGCTCCTCGTCGACGCCGTGCTTCGCCAACGACGGCACCCGCCACGCCATGCAGATGTTGCACCCGTTGATCTGCGCGATGCGCATGCGCGCCGCTTCTCGCACGCGCCACGACAGCGTCGAGACCCTTGCCGCCGACCTTCGACGCGAGGCTGACCCACCGCCGCGCCGAGGTCGGGCGAGAGCGACCACACGCGCTCGAGGTCGCTGCCCTCTCCGGGGAGCGCGACGCGCGCCATCAGACGGCCACCTTCGCGTGGGTGTCGGCGTCGGTCGGTGGCGCCCAGCCGCACGCCTCGGCGACGTCGAGCACGGCCTGGAAGCGACCGAACGCGAGCCAGTTGCCGATCATCGCCGTGAGCTCGACGATCTCGGCGTCGGTGAACGCCGCCCGCAGGCGGGTGAAGAACTCGTCGTCGAGCGAGCGATGGTCGAGCGCGAACTTGTCGGCGTACTCGATCGCGAGCAGCTCCTGCTCCGAGTAGTCACCGGCCTCGGGATCCTCGACGTGCTCGTAGAGCTCCTCGGTGACGCCGCGATCGGCCATCTCGGGGAAGCGCCACTGCAGGCAGACGTTGCACCCGTTGATCTGCGCGATGCGCATGCGGGCGACTTCGCGCACCCGGGGTGACACGAGTCGGTCGCCGTAGACGGCCGCGCTCAGGTTGCCGACCGCACCACCCAGCTCGGGCGACAGCGACCACACCTGGACGAGCTCGCCGCCGGCGCCCTCGGGGACGTGATCCTGGCCATGGGGACTCCTCCTCGGAGGTCGGTTCGCCATCGAGCCTACGGGGTCTCGGGCACCGGCACCGCGAGGGAGGCCGTGGGCACGGCGGCCCCTGTTTGAGTGTCACACCCATCCGCGAGAATGGGCACATGACTGCGGTGCCCCTCCCCCTCCTCCCCGCGGGGCCGCCCGTGCACCCCGCCCTGGCCGGGATGCACCCGGCGGTGGCCGAGTGGTTCCGGCGCCGCTTCCCCGAGGGCCCCACCGCGCCCCAGGAGGAGGCCTGGCCCCACGATCGCCGCCGGCCACGACACCCTGATCGCCGCGCCCACCGGCTCGGGCAAGACCCTCGCCGGCTTCCTGGTGTGCATCGACCGCGCTCTACCGGGCGCACGAGCGCGGCGAGGACGATCGACGGCGTCGACGCGGGTCGTCTACGTGTCGCCGCTGAAGGCGCTGGCGGTCGACATCGCCGAGAACCTCGAACGGCCGCTGCGCCGAGATCGCCGCGGTCGCCGCCGAGCTCGGGCTCGCCGCGCCCGACGATCCGGGTCGCGGTGCGCACCGGCGACACCCCGAGCTCGCAGCGCGCCGCGATGGTGCGCAAGCCGCCGAGCTTCGTCGTCACCACGCCCGAGTCGCTCTACCTGCTCGTCACCAGCGAGAAGCGGGCGCGAGGCGCTGCGCACGGTCGAGACGGTCATCGTCGACGAGATCCACGCCGTCGCGCGCGACAAGCGCGGCGCGCACCTCGCCCTCACCCTCGAGCGGCTCGAGGCGCTGTGCGAGCAGCGGCCCAACCGCGTCGGGCTCTCGGCCACGCAACGACCGATCGAGACGGTCGGCCGGCTGCTGGTCGGCGACCGTCCGCTGCCCGTCGATCGTCGACGCCGGCCACCAGCGCGACCTCGACCTCGCGCTCGAGCTGCCCGAGGGCGAGCTCGAGGCGGTCACGTCGGCGGAGCAGATGGCGACGTCGCTCGACCGCATCGCCGCGCTCGTCGCGCGAGCACCGCACCACGCTGGTGTTCGTCAACACCCGCCGCCTCGCCGAACGCCTCGCGCACCAGCTCGGCGAGCGCCTCGGCGACGACGTCGTCGCCGCGCACCACGGCAGCCTGTCGAAGGACCGGCGGCACCGGGTCGAGACGCCGCCTGCGCGCCGGCGAGCTGCACGGCGCTGGTCGCCACCGCGTCGCTCGAGCTCGGCATCGACATCGGTCCGGTCGAGCTGGTGTGCCAGATCGGCTCGCCGCGCAGCATCGCCACCTTCCTGCAGCGCGTCGGCCGCTCCAACCACACGCCGTGCCGGCACGCCCAAGGGCCGCCTCTACCCGCTGACCCGCGACGAGCTGGTCGAGTGCACCGCGCTGCTCGCCGCGGTGCACGCCGGCCGCCTCGACGCCATCCAGCTCGCCGCAGCTGCCGCTCGACATCGCCGCCCAGCAGATCGTCGCCGAGGTCGCGGCCCAGGAGTGGCGCACCGACGACCTCTTCGCGCTGGTGCAAGCGCGCGGCGCCGTACCACGACATGACCCGCGAGCAGTTCGACGAGGTCGCTCGACCTCGTGAGCAACGGCGATCGAGACCGGCCGCGGGCCGCGCGGCGCGTACCTGCACCACGACGCGGTCAACGGCGAGCTGCGCGCCCGCAAGGGCGCGCGCATCGCCGCCGCTCACGTCGGGCGGCGCGATCCCCGAGACCGGCGACTACCGGGTCGTCGCCGAGCCCGACGACACGTTCATCGGCACCGTCAACGAGGACTGGGCCGTCGAGTCGATGGCCGGCGACATCTTCCTGCTCGGCACCCACTCGTGGCAGATCCGCAAGGTCGAGCCGGGGTCGTGCGGGTGCGCGACGCCGGCGACGACGCCGCCGACCATCCCGTTCTGGATGGGCGAGGCGCCGGCCCGCACCGCCGAGCTCGTCGACCGAGGTGTCCGACGCTGCGCAGCCGCGGTCGACGCGCTTCCTCGCCGCCGGCGACCCCGACGGCGCCCGGCGCTGGCTGATGGAGACGGCCGGGATCGACGCTCGACGCGGCGACGATGATCGTCGACTACCTCGCCGTCGGGCGCGCGGTGCTCGGCGCGATGCCCACCCAGGAGCGCCTCGTGCTCGAGCGCTTCTTCGACGAGACCGGCGGCATGCAGCTCGTGCGTGCACTCGCCGTTCGGCGGCCGGGTCAACCGCGCGCTCGGGCTCGCGCTGCGCAAGAAGTTCTGCCGCACCTTCAACTTCGAGCTGCAGGCCGCGGCGAGCGACGACGCCATCGTGCTGTCGCTCGGCCCGCACCACAGCTTCCCGCTCGAGCGAGGTGCCCGGCTACCTCAGCAGCGCGCACGGTGGAGGACACGCTCGAGCACGCGATCCTCGACTCGCCGATGTTCCAGTCGCGCTGGCGCTGGAACCTCAACCGCTCGCTGCATGGTGCTGCGGTTCCGCAACGGGCGCCGCAACCCGCCGCCGATCCAGCGCATGGAGTCCGACGACCTCATGGCCGCGGTGTTCCCGCAGGCGGCGGCGTGCCAGGAGAACGTCACCGGCCCGATCGAGATCCCCGACCACGTGCTCGTGCGCCAGACCATCAGCGACACGCTGCACGAGGCGCTCGACGTCGACGGCCTGCGCGCGCTGCTCGAGCGCATGGAGTCGGGCGAGGTCGCGGTGCACTTCGCCGACACCACCGAGCCGTCGGTGCTCGCGCACGAGATCATCACCGCCCGGCCCGTACGCGTTCCTCGACGACGAGGAGTTCCAGAACCGGCGCACCAACGCGGTCACGCTGCGCCGCGGCCTGCTCCGTCGACCTCGCCGCCATCGGCGCCCTCGACCCCGAGGCCATCGAGCAGGTGCACGGCGAGATCACGCCCGAGCCCGAGAGCGCCGACGACCTCGCACGACCTGCTGGCGTCGCTGGTGGTCGTGCGGCCCGCGCCCCGAGTGGCAGCCGCTGTTCGACGAGCTCGTCGCGCGCGGGCGCGCGGTCGGTGTTCCGGCCACGACGACACCGAGCTGTGGTGCACGGCCGAGCGTGAAGACGACGCCGGCCACGCGTTCGCCGGCGACGAAGACGCGATCGCGCTCGGTGCTGCGCGGCCACCTCGAGATCACCGGCATCACCACGGTCGGCGCGCCTGGCCGAGGTCACCACCCTCACCGACGGCCGCGTGCAAGCCGGGCCTCGCCTACCTGGAGCAGAGCGGCTTCGCGCTGCAGGGCGCTACACCGACGGCGCCGATCGACACCGAATGGGTGGCACGCCGGCTGCTGGCCCGCATGCACTCGTACTCGCGGCGCACCCGCCGCGGCGGGGTCGAGCCCGCCACCGCGCAGGACTTCATGCGCTTCCTGCTGCGCTGGCAGCACGTCGCGCCGGGCACCCAGCTGGCGGGCGAGGCCGGTCTGCTGGCCGTGGTCGAGCAGCTCCAGGGGTTCGAGGCCGCCGCGGTGGCGTGGGAGCCCGAGCTGCTCGGCGCCGCGCATGCGCCGCTACGACCCGGCGTGGCTCGACCGGCTGTGCCACGACGGCGAGGTGGCCTGGCTGCGCACCAATCCCCCGCCGCGAGCGGTCGACGCTCCCGCCGTCGCACCGTCGAAGGCCACGCCGATCTCGGTGGTGTTCCGCGCCGACCTGCCGTGGCTGCTCGAGGCCGCGCGCGCCGGTGCCGATCCGGCCGAACCCGACGGTGGGCGCCACCGCCGAGATCATCGAGGTGCTGCGCGAGCGCGGCGCCTGCTTCGCCACCGAGCTGGGCGCGGCCACCAACCGCCTCCCCGAAGACATCGAGCGCGCGCTGTGGGACGGCGTGGCGCGCGGCCTGGTCATGTCCGACGGCTTCGGCGCCATCCGGTCACGGGTGTCGCAGCAGGGCAACGGTCGGCGCTCCGAGGGCCGCCGGTTCTCGCGTCTCGCGCCGTGCGCCGCGGCTCGCCGACCGCCGCCGCCGGACGCTGGTCGCTGGTCCCGACCGCCGAGGCGGCGGCACTGAGCGAGCTCGCGACGCCGACCGCGACGAGCTCGCCGAAGCCGTCGCCGAGCTGCTGCTGCACCGGTGGGGCGTGCATCTTCCGCGACCTCGCGGTGCACGACTCGCATCCGGTTCCCGTGGCGCGACCTGCAGTGGGCGCTGCGCCGGCTCGAAGACCGCGGCCTGGTGCGCGGCGGCCGCTTCGTGACCGGCTTCAGCGGCGAGCAGTACGCGCTGCCCGAGGCGCGTCGAGCAGCTCACCCAGCGTGGCGCAAGCGCCGCGCGACGGGCGAGCGGGTCACGGTCAACGCCACCGACCCCCTCAACCTGGTCGGCGTGATCGTGCCCGGCGCCCGGGTGCCGGCGGTGCGCACCCGGCGGGTGACCTTCGTCGACGGCGTGTTCGAGGACAGCCGCTCGGATCCGGCCGACGAAGGCGACGACGCCGGCCCGGCCGACGAGATGGTCACCGCGGAGGCGCGCAGCGCCTGAGCGTGCGAGGATCGCACGCGTGACCAACGCACCCGCATCCGAGCTCCCGGTCCTCATCGAAGCTGCGATCAACGGCGGCACCACGCGAGAGCGCAACCCGCACGTGCCGGTGACACCGCACGAGATCCGGGCCGACGCGATGCGGTGCTTCGACGCCGGCGCCACCATCGTGCACGCACACAACGACGACATCCGGCTCACCGGGAAGGACGCCGCCGCCCGCTACCTGGAGGCCTGGGCGCCGCTGCTCGCCGCGCACCCCGACGTGCTCTGGTACCCGACGCTGTGCGCCGCGCCCGGAGCCGCCGCCAAGCTCGAGCACGTGCGCCTGATCGCCGAGCAGGTGCCGGTGCGGATGGCCGCGCTCGATCCCGGGTCGACCAACCTCGGCACGCCCGGTGCCGACGGCCTCCCCGAAGGCAGCGTGTACGCCAACTCGTACGCCGACATCCGCGAGGCGTTCTCGATCTGCGAGGAGCACTCGTGGGGGCCGCAGCTCGCGATCTACGAGCCCGGGTTCCTGCAGTGCGTGCTGACCTACCAGCGCGCCGGACGGCTCCCGGCGGGATCGATGGTGAAGTTCTACTTCGGCGGCGAGTGGGGCATGTGGGCCCGAGCGCGGGGCGTCACGTTCGGGCTCCCGCCCACGACCAACGCCCTGCTCGCGTACCTCGACATGCTCGAGGGCACCGACCTGCCGTGGTCGGTGTCGGTGTGGGGCGGTGACCTCATGAGCCACGCCGGTGGCGCGCCTCGCGCTCGAGCGCGGCGGCCACCTGCACGTGGGGCTCGAGGAGCACTACGACCCCGACCGCTCCCCCACCAACGTCGAGCTGGTCGAGCAGGCGGTGGCCCTCGCCCAGGAGGTCGGACGACCGATCGCGTCGACAGCCGACGCGGTCAGGCTCCTGGACCTTCCCAGCCCGGCAGCGAGCGCAGGAACCCCAGCAACGCCGCGTTGACCTCGTGCGGCTTCTCCTGCTGGATCCAGTGGCCGGAGCCGCTGACCCAGACGGGGTCGCGCAGCGCGGGCACCACGGCGCGCGTCGCCAGCACCGCTTCGGGGGTCTGACCGAAGATCGAGTCGTGCTCGGCGCCGATGAACAGCGCCGGCTGCTCGATGCGCTTGCCCGCGAACGCGGCGAGCAGCTCCTGGTTGCGGTCGATGTTGCGATACCAGTTGATGCCGCCGGCGAACGTGCCGTGGTGCGAGAACGACTCGACGAACACGTCGAGGTCGGCGTCGGAGAGCCACGGCAGCGGCCCGGGCAGGTCGCGCACCACGTCGTGCGAAGCTCGTGGCCGCGGGGTCGAAGAACCGGTACTCGTCGCGCGGGATGTCGCCCGAGAGCCCGTAGAGGATCGCACCGAGCGTGCGCCGGAGGTCGGCGTCGAGCTCGGCCTCGGCGACGCCCGGCTCCTGGAAGTACAGGACGTAGAGGAACGAGTCGCCGAGCGCAGCGCGCATCGCCTCGGTGGGGAGGATCCGGGGCGTCGGCACCGTCCCCACACCGCCGAAGTGCACGCTCAGCGCGGCGACGGCGGCGAAGCGATCGGGGCGCAGCAACGCGCAGTGCCACGCCACCGGGCCACCCCAGTCGTGGCCGACGACGACCGCGGTGTCGATCCCGAACGCGTCGAGCACGCCGACGATGTCACCGACCAGGTGCAGCTGCGTGTACTCGTCGACCGCCAGCGGACGATCGGTGGTGCCGTAGCCGCGCTGGTCGGGCGCGAGGACGTGGTACCCGGCGTCGCCGAGCGCCTGCAGCTGGTGGCGCCACGAGTACCAGCACTCGGGGAACCCGTGGCACAGCACGACCGCGGGGCCGTCGGCCGGACCGGCCTCGGCGACGTGCATGCGCAGCCCGTTGCTGTCGACGTGGTGGTGCTCGATCAACGTCAGTGCTCCGCTCGGTCGAGATCGGCGGTGGGATCACGGGTGAGGTCGGCGGCGCGGAACGCCGCGGTGTCGGGCAACGCCAGGTGCACGTCGGACTCCTCTTCGCACGCGCACGCGCAGGCCGCGCCCGCGGCAGTCGAGCACGTGTCCACCCGCGCTGCGGTCGTCGGTCACGAAGTGCAGGTGGTAGCCCGCGATCTCCACGCCCGACGCGTAGGGCGGCGACCAGAACCCGACCATGGTCCCCGACACCGCGCCGAGCTCGAACTCGGCCTGCTGCTCGGTGGCGACGGCCAGCGGGATGCCCGGCGCGGTGCGGCACGCGGCGCGCACGTGCACCGCGTCGAACTCGCCGTCGACGCGCACCGCGAAGAACACGTTGGCCGAGTCGCGCATCTCGTCGACGGCGCGCGTGAGCCCGGTCGAGGTCGTCGACGGCGTCGAGCTCGACCGCGTCGACGGACTCCGAAGCGGGTGACGACCGCGAACGGCGTGGTGGCGTCATCCGGCACCTCGTGGACGTCGCCGCGTCGACGACACGCGGTACACGTGTCCGTCGAGGACGATCATCTCGCCGTCGAGGTCCTCGAACGTGCCGAGCCCGAAGTCGCCGTGTTCGCGCACCATGCCGACCGTCACCGCGCCCTGGTACACGCCTTCCACCAGCGCGCCGGCGGTCGACACCTGGTACAGCGTGTGGTGGTCGACGCCGAGGTACTCGGCCAGCGCGCGCTCGACCAGGTGGTCGCGCGGCGCGCCACTGCTGCGCTCGAGTGCGTCGAGCGCCTCGAGCACGTGGGCGTCGACGCGGGCGTGCAGTTCCGGCATCCGGGCAACGTAGCGGCCTGGCGCGCTCGTCGGACCGACCTGGAGCGCACCGTCTTCGACCGACGACGGAGAAATCCGGATCGGCGGGAACCGGACGCTGCCGGCGTCCGTCTGATCCTTCCGACACGGCCCGACCCCTCGGGCCGCATCGATGGGAGGGAACCCATGCGTCGAGTCCTCTGCTTCGTCGCGCTCGCGCTCGCCACCACCGTCGTCGCTGGCCGCACCGGCGGCCGCGTGCGGTGGGCTGGTCGGCGAGAACGGCACCATCCAGCTGACCCGCACCAGCACGCTCGCCGCGTACCACGACGGCGTCGAGCGCTACGTGACCAGCTTCGAGTTCAGTGGCACCGGCGAGTCGGTCGGTTCGATCGTGCCGCTGCCCGGCATCCCCACCAAGGTCGAGCGTGGCGGCGACTGGACGCTCCAGCGACTCGAGCGGGAGGTCGCACCCCCGTTGCTGGAGCGCACCGACGCGCTGTCGGCCCCGTCGGCCGCGGGCGCGGCCGAGGTGCTGCAGCAGACCCAGGTCGACGCGCTCGACATCACCATCCTGCGCGGCGGTGGTGACGAGGTCGGCAAGTGGGCGATCGACCACGGGTTCCTGCTGACGCCCGACGCGCCCGACGTCCTCGACTTCTACTCGCACCGCTCGAAGATCTTCATGGCCGCGCGCTTCGACGCGTCGCGCGCCGCCGAGCTCGGGCAGCAGTCGGGCGACGGCACCCCGATCATGCTCACCATCCCGACCGAGGAGCCGTGGGTGCCCTTGCGGATCCTCGCCCTCGGCCTCGACTCGTCGACAGGTCGGTGAACGCCGACGTGTTCCTCCTCACCGACACCGAGCCGACGGTGCTCGCCGCCGACGCCGGCGTCGACGTCGCCCGCAGCGAGCCGGCGTCGACCTCGTTGCTCGACGACCTCCGCTCCGACACGCACATGGGTTGGGTGCCCGAGTCGATGTGGTTCACCTACTACGACGTGTCGACCCCGGCCGGCGAGCTGCGTCACGACCTCGCGGTGTCGACCCGGCCCGACACGCTCCCGTCCGCCCGGATGGCCGGCTTCTCGGTCGACGCGTCACCTGGGAGCGACGACTGGTGGGTGCCGGTGCTGCTGGTGGTCGCGCCGCTCGTGCTCGTCGCCGGCGGCGGCCTCATCGCCCGTCGGCGCGTCGTCGTGATGCGGCGTCGCGCGTGCGCACCGGCTCGTCGTGGTGGCGATCACCGGCGGTGCTGCTGGCGATGGGCGATCGGCGCGGTGCTCCTGAGCAGCGCGGGTGCGAGCGGCGTCCACCGCGCGACGGCGTGCTCGGACCCGGCTCGGTCACGGTGCGCATCGACATCGACCACAGCCACTTCCGCATGGCCGCGCCGATCCGCGTGCGTCCGCACACCGAGGTGCGAGTTCGTGGTCGTGAACCACGACCCGATCGGCCACGAGCTCATCGTCGGCGGACCCGACGTGCAGGCGCGCCACGCCAACGGTCACG
This sequence comes from uncultured Actinomycetes bacterium, assembly GCA_963755855.1. Classification (GTDB taxonomy): domain Bacteria; phylum Actinomycetota; class Acidimicrobiia; order IMCC26256; family DASPTH01; genus DASUAS01. The sequence goes on from CAVWLR010000009.1 coordinate 369,518, forward strand.
AGGCGTACCACCCGCCGGTGTCGGGCGAGGTCTCGGTGCCCGCCGACGGCCGGGCGTCGACCACGTACGTGTTCCACGCCCCCGGACCGGTCGAGTACGCGTGCCACCTGCCCCGGCCACTACCAGTACGGCATGCACGGCATCGTCGAGGTGGTGGCCGACGAATCGGCAACGCTGAGCGTGTGTGCCAGACTCCGCGGCCATGGAACTGCAACCCTTCGGCACCCTCACCATCGTCACCGACCCCGACGGCCTCTTCATGCTCGGCGCCACGTCGGCGGGCAAGCGGATCATCCAGGAGCTGAAGTCGGTGCAGCTCGACGGTCGCGTGCAGGGCACGATGACGGGCAAGGCGGCAGCCGACTGGCTCACCGTCGACGACGACGGCAACGTCACCCTCGACATCCGCGTGATGCATCCAGACCGACGACGGCGCGCAGGTGTACGTGCACCTCGACGGGCGCGCGCAGTGGCCGGAGCGTCTCGGCGACGGTGCCATCTACTCGCGCGCCACGCTCGAGTCGGGCGACGAGCGCTACGCGTGGGTCAACCACCTTCCGCTGGTGTCGAAGGGCGCGGTCGCTCCCGGCGGTGGCGTCGCCCACGAGCTGTTCGAGCTGGACTGACTCGGTCCAACCCGATCTGGCGCCGCAATTGAGTCACATGGACACAGTTGCGGCGCCAAAACGCCAGGTGGCGAGGCGCCACCCCTTGACCCGCGCGGCGACCAGATGAGGGCAGTCATGGCTTCCCCTCGCAGTCGGGGGAGGCTCGACGACTACTGGGTCAGGCGGCCCCGGAACACCGTGCTCTTGAAGTCGGGCGCCACCTCGCGGGCGACGAGGTAGCCGGCACCCATCCAGCCACGCCGGGTCCACTTGCCGAACGAGATCCGCGTGCCCGGCTCACCACACGCGGCCGGGAGCATCTTGACCCGTTCCAGCGCCTCCATGACGCCTTTCGGCGAGAGCGGCTCGGCGCGCTCGAGCGCGGCGACGAACGCCTGGCCCACGTCGTGCCCGTAGATCGGCATGACGTACTCGGGTCGACGCCCGTGCACCTCGGCGAAGCGGTCGAGGAACCGTTGCGCCACCTCGTTGGTCTCGTCGTACTGCTCGAGCCCGATCCACCCGAGGTGCGCACGGAAGATCTCGTCGTTCATGTAGCCGTTCTCCCACGACGTGCCCATGTACCGCGGGGGATCCCAGTCGAGCGCGGCCAGTGCGTCGTTCACGCCCACGACACCGAGCCCGAAGCCCCAGTGCACGACCGCATCGGGCTCGCTGGCGTGCAGCGCGGCGACGACGTCGGTGGCGTCGACCCCGCTCTGCGCGATGGGCGCCTCGCTCACGATGGTGAGCCCTTCGACCAGGCACGCGTCGCGGAACGACGCCAGGTACTTCGTGCCGATGAGCGAACGCTCGTGGCTCACCGCGATGCGCGTGAGCCCGCGTTGGCGCAGCAGGCTGGCGATCACGTAGGGCTCGTCGGTGAGCGATCCGTTGCCGAGTGAGAACGTCCACTCGCCGTGCCACTCGTCGGCACCGCACCAGGAGATGGCCGGCACCTTGAACCGCTCCTCGATGGCCTCGCGCAGCGGCACCGCGCTCTCGGAGATCATCGGCCCGAACACACCGAGGCAGCCCTCGTCGACCAACTCGCCGTAGGCGTCGATCACCGCCTTGAGCGTGCCGCGAGGGAGGCCCTCGCACTCGCGGACGACCAGCTCCACCGGCCGGTCGAGGCGGCCGGCGGCAGTGGCGTCGTCGAAGGTGAGCCGGGTCGCCTCGAGGAAGTCGTCGCGGATGTTCCAGGCCGACGGCGGCGGGAGCACGAAGTCGATCAGCACCCCGATCTTGATCGGCGCGACCTGCGTGGCGATCCCCATGATGCTCCCCCTGCGCTCGTCGGCCGACGGCGTCCGACCGGGCCTGAAAGCTCTACATCTATCAGGTCACGGCACGCGGCGTCGCCACGAGACCAGGCGTCCCGCTCAGGACACGCGGTTGAACCACCTCGACGTGGCGATGGCACCGATCGCCAGCAACGCGCCCAACGCCACGAAGTACACGGTGAGCTCGCGCACCTCGCGCACGTGCACCACGCGCTTGGGCAGCTCGGCGAACGCGCGGTCGAGCTGCGACGCGTTGGCGGCCCGGGCGTAGGTCCCACCGGTCGTCTTCGCGATGGCCGCAACGTCGGCTCGTCGATGTCGAGGAACCGCTGCCGGCACCCCGTCCGGTCCGATGTTGGCGCCGGGGCCGGGGACGAACCCGGGCGCCGCCTCCCCCGTAGGGGTCGATGGTGTCGCCGCCGAACTGCTCGGGGGTGCACACCAGCGCCGACGGGTTCGTGGTGCCGAAGCCGATGGTGAACACGCGCACGCCACGATCGGCGGCCTGACGGGCGGCGACACGCGGATCGACGCCGGTCGTGGCGCGGCCGTCGGTGAGCAGCACGATGACGTCGGGGACGTACTTGCTCGCGAACCGGTCGCGGCGCTGCTCGTTGGAGTCGAGGCGCACGGTGCTCGGCGCGATCTGCGAGTTCACCCGCGCCAGGGCGTCGATCGAGGCGAGGATCCCGTTGCCGATCGCGGTCCCGATCGAGGTGCTGAAGCCGTCGATGGCATCGTGGAGCCGGTCGCGGTCGTCGGTCGGCGGCACGACGATCTGGGCGCTGCCTGCGAACACCACGATGCCCAGACGCGTGCCCGACGGTTGGTCGTCGACGAACTGCCGGCGCGGCCTCCTGCGCGGCGGCGAGCCGGTTCGGCTTCACGTCGGTCGAGCACATCGACCGCGACACGTCGATGGTGAGCATGATCGACGTGTCGCTGCGCGTGGTCGCCACCAGCGCCTGCGGTCGCGCCATCGCGACCACCAGCGCGACCATCGCGGCCAGGAGCAGACCCGGCGGGCACGAGCCGCCGCCACCGTGACCGCTCGGGCATCGCCTGCTTCACCAACGCGAGGCTGGCGAACGTGACCGCGTACTTCCGCCGCCGGCGCCGGGTCCACGCAGGCGGCGGCGACGACGCGCGAGCGGGACGAGCGAGTGCGCAGCAGCGCGAGCGGCCAGAGGAAGCGCAGGCTCAGATCACCCGCCCGTACCAGCGCATCGACATCCCGGCGGCGATCAGGAGGAGCACCAGCGCGGCGCCCGCGAACACCGCGGTGATCTCGGTGTTGCGCCCGACGGTCGTGAGCTGCAGGTCGATGCGGTCGTAGATCTGCTGCAGCGTCGCCGCGTCGGCGGCGGCGAAGTACGTGCCGCCGCTGGTCGCGCGCCACGCTGCGCAGCAGGTCGGCGTCGAGCGCGGTGGCGACCGAGAAGCCGTCGATCTCGACCACCGCGCCGTCGGGACTGCCGATGCCCCACCGGGAAGATGCGCACGCCCGCCTGGGTGGCGACCGGGGCCAGCGCCATGCGGGTCGAGCTGCGCGGTGTTGTCGCCGTCGGAGAGGAGCACGATCGCGGCCGAGCCGACGAAGCTTCGACGCCGGGTGGCGCGTCCCCGCCTCGAGCGCCTTGCGGTCGAGGGTGATGGGCTGCCTCGGTGACCGCGTTGAGCGAGGCGAGGATCCCCCGGCCGAGCGCGGTGCCGCCGCGCGGCGAGAGGCGGCCGATGGCGTCGAGCACGTCGCTGCTTGGACCGGGTCGGTGGCTGCACGACGTTGGCGGAGTCGCTGAAGGCGACGACCGCCGATGCGGATGGTTCGACGGCTGCGTCGGCCACGAACTTCCGCGCCGCCTTCTTGGCCGCGGCCATGCGCGTCGGCGCGAGGTCCTTGGCCTTCATGCTCGACGACACGTCGAACGCGAGCACGACCGTCCCCTGCCGCCGCGGGAGGTCGATGGTCGCCTGCGGGCGGGCCAGGGCGACGAGCAGCACGACGATGCCGAGCAGCAGCACCACCGGGACCGACGTGCCGACGCCAGCCCAGCGGCCGCCCGCGCGCGTCGCGCACGGCCATGGTGCCGAGCGACGTCCTCGTCGAGCGACGCGCCGCCGGACCAGCCACAGGTACCCGACGACGAGCACCGGCACGAGCAGCAGCGCGAGCAGCGCGCTCGGGCGCCTCGAACGTCACCGACGACCTCGCCCCTTGCGCATGGTGACCATGCGGAGGAGGACGCGCACGAGGTCGTCGTCGGTGGAGAGGTCGTAGCTGGTCGACGCCGGCGCGACGGATCGCGGCGCGCAGCTCCTCGTCGCGTGCCGCGACGGCCTCGCCGAACCGACGGCGGAACGCGGGATCGCTGGTGTCGACGACGAGCTGCTCGCCGGTCTCGGCGTCGCTGCAGCACGAGCGACCCCGGCGTCGACCAGTCCGACCTCGCGGCTGTCCCAGATGCGGACGCGCGACGACCTCGTGCCGCTGGGCCAGCATCCCGAGCGCCCGCTCCCACCCGGGCTCGCTGATGAAGTCGGACAGCACGAACACGAGCGACCGCCGGCGCATGGTCTGGAGCCCGGCGCGGAACAGCCCGCCGAGATCGGTCGCCGCCCCCGCCGACTCGGGCGCCCGGAGCAGGTCACGCGTGAGCCGGAGCACCTGCATGCGTCCACCGCGCGGCTCGACGACGCGCTCGATCGTGTTGTCGTAGAGCACCGCACCGATGCGGTTGCCGTCACGCGTGAGCAGGCGGCCGAGCGTCGCCGCCATCTCGACCATCGCCGTCTCCTTGGTGCGGTCGACGTGACCGAAGCGCATCGACGACGAGCGGTCGAGCAGCAACCATGCGGTGAGCTCACGGTCGTCGATGTACTGGCGCACGTACGGCGTGTCGAGTCGCGCGGTGACGTTCCAGTCGATGTAGCGCACGTCGTCCTGCGGCTGGTACTCGCGCAGGTCGGCGAAGTCGCTGCCCGAGCCGTAGAAGAGCGCGCGGTGGTCACCCTGGAGGAGTCCGTCGAGGCGACGGATCACCTGCCAGTCGAGCCGCCGCAGCAGGCGCTCAGCCTGGCTGGGATCGCGGCGCGACGGGGTCGAGGGTGCGGGCGCGGTCATGAGTGGGAGCTCCGGCGGCGAGACGGCGAGCAGGACCTGGTGGAGGAGCTCGTCGGGCGTGACGCCGTCGGCGAGCGCCTCGTAGGAGAGGACGAGGCGGTGACGCATCACGTCGAGCGCGAGGTCGCGGACGTCGTCGGGCAGCGCGTAGTCGCGCCCGTGCAGGAACGCGCGCGCCCGTGCCGACAGCGCGAGGTTGATCGCCGCGCGCGGACTGGCGCCGTAGCGCACGTACGGCGCGATCGCGTCGAGCCCGTGGAGGCAGCGGTTCGCGCGTCGCCCGCACGAGCCGCACCGCGTACTCCATGAGCGACGGATCGACGTACACCGACGCTGCGGCGCGTTGGAACTCGAGCAGCTGGTCGGTCGTCGAGCACCTCGCGCACCGGTTCCGATCGTGCCGGTCATGCGCTCGACGATGACGAACTCCTCGGTCGCCGACGGGTACGACACGAGCACCTTGAGCATGAACCGGTCGACCTGCGCCTCGGGCAGCGGGTAGGTGCCCTCCGACTCGATCGGGTTCTGCGTGGCCATGACGAGGAAGGGGTCGGGCACGCGGTGCGTGTCGCGGCCGATGGTCACCTGGCGCTCCTGCATCACCTCGAGCAGCGCGCTCTGCACCTTCGCCGGTGCACGGTTGATCTCGTCGGCGAGGAGCAGGTTGGTGAACACCGGTCCGAGCGAGGTGGTGAACTCGCCGGTGCGCTGGTTGTAGATGCGGGTGCCGACGAGGTCGGCGGGCACGAGGTCGGGCGTGAACTGGATGCGTTGGAACTGGCCTCCGATCGCGTCGGCGAGCGTCTTGATCGCCAGCGTCTTGGCGAGGCCCGGGCACACCCTCGACCAGGAGGTGGCCCTGTGGCCAGCAGCGCGATCGCGAGCCGCTCGAGCAGCACGTCCTGGCCGACGATCACCTTCTTGACCTCGAAGAGCACCTGCTCCATCGGCGCCGCGGTGGTCGCGTGTCGGTGCGCCCCGCCTCCGGGCTCGGATCCGTCGTCTCGCTCATCGATCGTCCTCCTCGAGTCGTCGTCGTGCCCTGGTCAGCTCTGCGGTACCCGACCGCCACTGCCGTCACCGCCACCGCCGCCACCGGTGAGCGGGCACCGCGAAGCCGATGCCGACGAAGAACCGCTGCCCGCTCGGGTTGGCCAGCGCGGTCACGATCGCCCACGACCTGGCCCTGCCGGTCAGCAGTGGTCCACCCGAGCTCCCCGGGTTCACCGCGGCGTCGAACTGGATGAGCCCGTCGAGCGAGCCGCTGCCGTCCTCGCGCTCGATCGAGCGGTCGAGGCCGGACACGACGCCCGCGGTGAGCGAGTCGACGAGCCCGAGCGGGTTGCCGACCGAGTAGGTGTCGTCACCGACCTTCACCGCCGCCGCCGAGCACCGCGGGCACGATCACGCTCGGCGGCTGGTCGGGCTGGAGCACCGCGGTGTCGCGGTCGGGCTCCGACGACGCGACCTGGGCCGTGGCTGTCGGTGCCGTCGGCGAACGTGAGCTGGATCGTCGGTCGCTCCCTGCGACGACGTGGTCGGCGGTCATGACCTGGCCCTGTCCGGTTCACGATCACACCGCTGCCGAGCGACGTCGCTGCCGTCGGCACCGCTCGCCTGGACGAGCACCAGCGACGGCTGGATGATGCGGTGGACCTGCTCGGCCACCGGCGGCGCGAGCGTCGTGCGACGTGGGCGCGGTCGTCGTCGGCGCGGCCTGCTCCGAGTCGGAGCGAGCTCAGCCGGTCGACGACCACGACCGCTGCCACCGCGAGCACCGCGCCGAGCAGCACCCAGAGCACCGGTCGCAACGCCGACGACCGGGCCGCGTCCGGCTCGACCTCCGGCACCGCGTCTCGGACGAGAGCGGTTCGAGGCATCCGGCGCCTCCACTCCGGCCGGGAGTGTCGTCGCCCAGGCTCACGCGCCGTAGCCTGTGACGCGGCCTGAGAGACCGGCACGCCCGAGATCGTCGGTCCGGCCACCCTGCTGGACGGCGGGCGGGCTCGGCACCGGTGAAACCTCTACACCTATCATGGGCGCCGACAGCGACCGGCCCGGGGAGGACGACGGATGAAGGTCCCGTTCACGTGGAAGCCGACCGGCTGGTTCATGGTCGGGTGGAGCGCGGAGTTCCCCGTCGGAGAGGTGCGACCGCTGCACTACTTCGGTGAGGACCTCGTGGCCTGGCGCACCGAAGACGGCGACCTCAGGTGATGGACGCGCACTGCCCGCACCTCGGCGCGCACATCGGCCATCACGGCAAGGTCGACGGCGACTGCGTGCAGTGCCCGTACCACGGGTGGACACTACGGCACCGACGGCGTGAACCGTCTCGATCCCCTACGAAGACCGACCCAACCTGACGAAGCGACTCGGCGTGTGGTCGGTGGTCGAGCAGTACGACTGCGTGTTCGTGTGGCACCAGCCGCACGGCGGCGCACCGCGCTGGGAGATGCCCGACATCTTCACGTCGTTCCCGTCGCTCGACGTCGACCCGGCCAACTACTACCGGCCGTACCCCGAGCTCTCGATCAAGTACGCCGGCGAGCCGGTGCACCCGCAGATCCCGCTCGAGAACGGGCCCGACAGCGTGCACTTCCAGCTACGTGCACTCGGCGTCGGTCACGCCGGTGCTGATCGACTGGGAGATGGTCGAGCAGGAGGTGCACTTCCGCACCGGCTGGCCCGACACGCGCAGCGACGACCCGAGCGCGATGGCGCTGCGCATCCAGAGCCACTTCTTCGGCGTCGGCGGCGCGATCAGCGCGTTCGAGGGCTCGGCGCAGTACCGCCTGGTGTTCGCGACCACGCCCGTCGACGACGAGCACTCCGACATGTTCTATTCGATCTGGTGGCCCCGCCTGCCCGGTGACGACTCCCCCGCTCCGCCGCCCGAGATGCGCGAGCGGATCGAGAAGGAGTTCATCGTCACGCTCTGGGACGACCTCGAGATCTGGCGCTACCAGAAGTACGTCGAGCATCCTGCGCTCGCGCAGCAGGACGCCAAGCCCTACGGACAGCTGCGCAAGTGGGCGCGGCAGTTCTACGAGATCGGACCCGACGAGGTCGTGGAGAAGGACACCGGCATGAGGTTCCAGGATCAGCGTCGCGATCGTCACCGGCGGCGGTTCGGGCATCGGGCTCGCCTCCGTCGAGCGGTTCGTGAGCGAAGGCGCGCGCGTCGTCGTCGGCGACATCGACAAGACGCGCCTCGACGTGGTGGCCGAGAGGCTTCGGTGACTCCGTGCGCATCGTGCGCGTGCGACGTCACCGACGAGACCGCGGTCGGAGACCCTCGCCGCAGACCGCGGTCGATGCGTTCGGGCGCCTCGACATCGCGTTCGCCAACGCCGGCATCGGCACCAGCGGGCTCATCGTCGACTCCGACGTCGACGACTGGAAGCGCACCGTCGACGTGTGCCTCGTCGGCCCGATGCTCACGATCAAGCACGCGGCGCCGCGCATGGTCGACGGCGGCGCGATCGTCGTGACCGCCAGCCTCAACGCGGTGCAACCCGGGCGCCGGCATGAGCGCCTACTGCGCGGCCAAGGCCGGCGCCGCGATGCTCGTGCAGGTGGCGGCGATGGAGCTCGGCCCCGCCGGCATCCGCGTCAACGCCATCGCGCCCGGGCTCGTGCGCACCGGCCTCACCGACGGCATGTGGTCGGTGCCGGAGATCGTCGACGAGTACGTGGAGAACACGCACGGTCGGCCGTCACGCCACGCCCGACGAGATCGCCAACCTCGTCGCGTTCCTCGCGTCCGACGAAGCCGGCTTCATGACCGGCGCGTTGCACCTCGTCGACGGCGGCGCCGCCACCATGCGCTACCCCGACGTGCTCGGACGGGTCGCCGGGAGCCTCCTCCCGGTCGACCGCCGCCTCTTGACCGATCTCGACCCGGCCCTCGAGGCCTGGGTCGCCGAGGTGACGGGCGCCTCGCGGCTCACCGTGCACCGCGGCGTCGGCGGCGCATCGCGCGCCGGTCACGCGATCGACGCCCACCTCCCCGACGGCACCGTCGTCGAGCTCTGGCTGCGCTCCGATCCCGGGTTCGGCCCGCAGTCGGCCACGCTCTACTCGCTGCCGCGCGAGGCCGCGGTGTACCGCGCGCTCGGGCCGACGCCGGTGCGGGTCGCCGCGCTCGTCGCCGCCCATCCCACCGAGCCCGCGTTCCTGATGGCGCGGGTCGAGGGCGCCAGCCGCTTCGCGCAGATCCCCGATCCCGCCGACCAGCTGGCCGTGGCGCAGCAGTTCATGGACCAGCTCGCCGAGCTGCACCGCCTCGATCCGCACGCGCTCGACCTCCCCGAGCTCGGCGTGCCCGGCTCGGTGCGCGAGCACGTGCTCGACGAGATCACCGAATGGGAGACGCAGTACACGACGGCCGGCGGCGGCGTGCCCGTGATCACGCTCGCGTTCGCCTGGCTCCGGGCGCAGGTGCCCGACGACGGCGACTGGCCGGTCGTGCTGGTGCAGGGCGACACCGGCCCCGGCAACTTCATGTACGCCGGCGCCGAGCTGGTGGCGATCACCGACTGGGAGCTCGCGCACTGGGGTGACCGGCACGACGACCTCGCGTGGATCCTCGTGCGCGACACGCTCGAGCGCTTCCCCGACCTCGCCGATCGCCTGCGCGACTACGAGACCGCCAGCGGCGTGCGCATCGATCCCGACCGCCTCGCCTACTTCCGGGTGCTCGCGCAGCTCCGCGCCACCATCGGCACCCTGGCCGGTCTGCGCAGCCACGACGCGCGCGGCGAGATCGCGTGGCAGCTCATCTACAACACGTTGCACACGCGTGTGCTCGGCGAGTCGCTCGCGGCAGTGGCCGGAGTACCGGTACCGGCACCGATCGTCGACGAGGACGACGACGGCGGGACCTCGGCGTGGGTCTTCGACATCGCACTCGACGACCTGCGCGACGTCGTCGTCCCCGCACTCGACGACCCGTTCGCGGCTACCCGCGCCAAGGGCATCGCGCGACTGCTCAAGTACCTCCGCGCCGTCGACGCCTTCGGTCACGAGCACGACGACGCCGAGCGCGCGCAGCTGACGACGCTGCTGGGTCACGCCGTCGACGCGAGCCCGGCGATCTCGACGCCGGCCGGCGCGAGCTGTGCGACGCCATCGACGCGGGCACGATCACCCCCGAAGCCGCCCTGCCCTACTGCCTCGACCAGGCCGCGCGCGACACCGCGCTCATGCGCTCGGCGATGGGCGTGCTCGCCGACCGCCACGTCACACCCGTCGACCGACTCGCCGGAGGTTCGCAGTGACCGAGGAAGCCACCCAAGAGATCCCCGACGAGTGGGGCCTGGTTCCCTCCGACGACCAGTTCCACCCACCCGAGTCGGACGACCCGTGGTGGACCGAGACGGTGTGGTTCTCGTGGTCGGTCCCCGAGCGCAACCTGCTCGGCTACTTCTATCCCGCCTTCCGGGCGAACCAGGGCATCCAGTTCGGTGGGCTGCTCGTGGTCGACGACACCGCGGTCGTGCCGTGGGAGCTGCCGGTCTACCGACTGGAGCTGGCACGAGCCGCTCACCACGCCACCCGATCTGCTCGACGCCCACGACCTGCCGGAGGGCATGTTCCTCGAGTGCAGCGAGTTCGGACGCACGTACCGCTTCGGCGCCGAGAACGACGACATGTCGCTCGACGTCACGTTCGAGTCGCTGTGCCCACCGCTGCTCACGCGCGGAGAACCGCCGTTCGACTTCGGCGCGCACGTCGACCAGCCCGGCCACGTCACCGGGCGCTTCACGCTGCACGGCGAGGAGATGGACGTCGACTGCATCGCGATGCGCGACCGCTCCTGGGGGATCCGCCGGCCGCACCGGCAACCGAAGATCGGGTACGACCACGCCACCGCGTCGGCCGACGACGGCTTCCTCAGCGATCTCCGTCGACCGCAAGGGCGACGACCGCGTCCTGCGCGGCTACCTGCTGCGTGACGGCGAGTGGGCGCACCTCGTCGACGGCACCCGCACCGTCGAGCGCGACGACGAGTGCCGACCCGGCGCTCGTCACCGTCGACGCCATCGACGAGCGGGGCCGGACCCTCCACGCCGTCGGCCGGCCCGCCAGCCGCTGCGTGTTCAACTCGTACCCGCACATGTTCAACTGGACCAGCTTCACGCGAGTGGGAGTTCGACGGGATCCACGCCTGGGGCGAGGACCAGGACGTCTGGCACCCGGGCAAGTGGCGGCGCTTCGTCCTGGAGCACGCGCGGTCGCGCGTAAGGTCGTCGCCAGCGACACCACTGTCGGCGGCCGACCACTGGAGGTCCGACGTGAAGACCAGACTCGCCTGCCCGTGCGGAGAGATGATCCGCGGCGACGACGAGGACGATCTCGTGGAGAAGGCGTTCGCCCACCTCCGCGAGAAGCACCCCGATCTCGCTGACGAGTACCAGCGGGAGCACATCCTCTTCATGGCCTACTGAGAGGCTGTCGACCGATGACCTTCCGACCCGACGCCCGAACGGCTGGCGCCCGAGCTCACCGAGCGCGAGCAGATCGTCCTGCTCGCCCGCGCGCTCTGGCACGAGGGCTACGACGACCACCTCGCCGGCCACATCACCGTGAACCAGGGCGACGGCACGCTCCTGTGCAACCCGTGGCTCCTCACCTGGGAGGAGTTCGGCCCCGACGACGTCATCCGCATCGACCTCGAGGGCAACGTGGTCGAGGGCAACTGGCCCGCGCCGCTCGGCATCCCGCTCCACCTCGAGCTGCACAAGGCCCGGCCCGGCGATCGGCTGGGCGCTGCACCACCACTCCCGGTGGGGCACGGTGTGGGCCGACATGAAGCGCGTCCCGCCGATCCACGACCAGACCGCGGCCGGCGGCGGCGGTGAGCTCGTGCTCGTCGACGAGTACGACGGCAACGTGGGCAACGCCGACTCCGCGGCCAAGGCGGTCGAGAAGCTGGGCGACGCCGACCTCGCGCTCCTGGCCCACCACGGCGTGTTCGTGCTCGGCCTCAACGTGAACGCGATCTACTGGCGCGCCGCCTCGCTTGGAGTGGCGCTGCCGCAACGCGTGGTTCGTCGAGCAGGGCGGCGGCGGTCCCGGCGTGCCCGCAGGTCGTCCACGACACGTTCGGCCGCAGCGACGGCACGCGCTTCACCGGCTACTGGGAGACCGCGGTGCGCCGGGAGCTGCGCCGCGATCCCGACGCTCGCCGCCCAGGTCGGGCTGGCCGCGAGCACCACCTGAACCGTGCCCTGACCGGGCAGCAGACACGACGGCGGCCGGCCCCGGGGAGCCGGCCGCCTCTCGCGTTCGGGATCGATCGGGCCGACGGTCAGCCGCTGACGGCGAAGTCCACGCTCTGGCGGTTCGACGCGGTGCAGTCGAACGTGCCCGCCTTCTTCGGGTACTCCCGCACGTACTTCTTGCCGTCGAAGTCGAGGATCATGAAGCAGGGCGAGTTGGCCTTCGCCCCCGGGTCCATCTTCCCCCACATGCCACCGGCGTCGAACGAGTGCGTGTTCTTCAGCGCGGTGAGCAGGTTGGCGCGGGTGAGGCCGTTGACGCCCTGGTCCTTCACCACCTGGTTGGCGGCCTGCGCGAAGAGCAGCACCGACACCCAGCCCCACACCGCGAAGCCGCTGGCCTTGTCGGCGCCCACGTACTTCACGAAGTTCTTCGCAGTGGCGTTCGCCTTCGTCTCCGCCGGCAGGTTGGGCAGGAAGTTCATGACGATCTTGCGTGTTCGCCATGACGTCACCGGCGTCGACCGTCTTCTTGTCGTAGCACTGCACCTGGCAGGTCCACACGAACTTCGGGTCGGTGAGGCCTTGCAGCTGCGCCTCCTGGCGCATCGAGATCACGTTGTCGACCGGTGCGCCGGTGAGGTTGTAGTTGTCGCCGTCGCTCTTCATCTTCTGGATGACCGGCGTGTAGGCGCTCTGCGGGTCCTTGCTCGCGATCGGGATGGTGTCGGTGATCTTGACCCCGCCCTTCTCGGCGAGCAGGCCCAGCACCGAGGTCGTGTGCGCAGTCGCCGCAGAGTCGGCGCTGACGATGATCGGACCCTTGAGGTTCGGGCCGTACTTCTTCACGTAGTACTTCGAGTCGCCGACCTGGCCCGATGAAGGTCTGCGGGTCCTTGTCGACGGTGCTGCAGTCGAGGAGGCTGCCGGCCGGCGCGAAGGTCACCGGCGAGCACGCCTCCTTCGAACTGGTCGACGTCGCCGGGATGTCGGGCAGGCCGGTGGCCTGGCCCGCCTTGTCCTTGCAGGCGACGGCATCGTCGAAGCTGCCGATCAGGAACGTCGCGTTCCCGGCCATGGCGAAGTCGTTCTCGCACGCGTTGATGAAGCCGTTGCGGGCGTCGTTCGGGTTGACGTGCGAGTCGATGAAGTCGAGCACGAGCTTGCGACCACCGATCCCACCACCGCCGGCCTTGCTGTTGATGTAGTTCACCGCGCCCTTGGCGCCGTCGACGCCGAGCTGGAACAGACCGGGCGCGAACTGGTTGTCGACGTCGGCGACCTGCGCGATGTGGATCTCGGTGGCCGAGACGCCGATCTCGGTGGCGGTCGGCTTCTCGTCGGCAGCGCTGCCGACGGCCGGCAACACGCCGATCGTGGTCGCGAGCACCGCCAGCGCCACGAGCGCGCGGACGGTTCGGGTCTTCGATCGCACGGTCCCCCCAGAGATGTCAGACGTATGATGTTTCGGGCGCCAAGATGTCAGATATTTCGCCCGGCGTCAACGCGGGCCACGGGAGCCCACCGATAGCGTGCGCTGCGTGGACGTCACCGGGAAGGTCGCAGGCAAGGTCGCGGTCGTCACCGGCGCCTCGCAGGGCATCGGCATGTCGATCGCCCGGGTGTTGCACGACGCCGGAATGGCGAGTTGCGCTCCTCGCCCGGTCCGAGGACAAGCTCGCAGCCCTGGCCGCCGACCTCGGTGACCGCGCGCTCGCGGTCCGCTGCGACGTCGGTGATCCCGAGTCGGTGCGCGACGCGTTCGCGGCGGTCGGCACACAGTTCGGGAAGGTCGACGCACTGGTGAACAACGCCGGGATCATCGGCATGTCGCTCCTCGGCGACGCCGACGACGACCACGTCATCTCACAGGTGGAGGCCAACCTGCTCGGCCCGATGTGGTGCAGCCGTGCCGCGATCCCGCTGCTGCAGGCCGCAGGTGGTGGTGACATCGTGAACATCTCGTCGCGCGCAGTGGAGCTGGCCCGGCCCTCCCTCTCGGTCTACGCCGCCACCAAGGGCGGGCTCGAGGCCTTCACCCGCACGCTCGCCGCCGAGCTGCGACCCGAGGGCATCCGGGTGAGCTCGATCCGGGTGGGTCCCACTGCGTCGGAGCCCACGCCCGCGAGCGACACCGAGGTGTCGTCGGTCACCGACGACTGGGTCGCGCGGGGCGGGCCCGCGCCCGAGACGCCGGCGCCGGTCGAGAGCGTGGCCGAGGCGGTCCTGTTCATGATCTCCCGTCCGCGCTCGTGGCGGGTGCCGAGCCTCGTCGTCGATCCCGCCTGATCGATCGGATCTCGGAAGTTCGGTCCCGAGCACTCACGACGACCGATGAGTTCGCCGCACTGCCGCGGTCTCCAGTGCATGACGACGAACGTGTTCACCAGCGTGCGCAGCGTGGCCGTGCCGGTCACCGATCAGGACCGCTCCATGGCCGTGCTCGAGCAACTCGGCTTCAGCATCTCGATGGATGCCGAGCTGCAACCCGGGTTCCGTTGGATCGAGATGTCGCTGCCCGGCGGACAGGCGACGCTGGCGCTGGTCACGACCGGCCCCGAGCTCCCGACCGGGATCGACACCGGCATCCGCCTCGCCACCGACGACGCGCGTGCCGCGCACGACGCGGTCTCCAGCGCCGGCCTCGACGCCGGCGAACTGCTGGACTGGCCCGGCGTGCCACTGATGTTCTCGTTCGTGGACCTCGACGGGAACCGCTTCTACGTGAGCGAGGGCTCCACGACCTGAGCAGTCGACGTCGGTTGCCTGGGAGGGCTCGGGACACTGGCCGCACCAGGAGCGACCCGCCGAGTTCAACACCGTCGTCGACACCTGGCTCGCCTCTCTCTGAGAGGTCGCGGACGTCATCGTCCCGGTCAGACCGGATCCCGGGCGCGCCAGTACCGGTGGCAGTGCGTGCAGCCGACAACCATGCCCGCTTCGGGATGGTCGAGCGTGGCGAGGTGGTGCCGCCCGTTCGCGACGCAGTCGGCGAAGAGCCCGGCGAGCTTGGCCTGCGCGAGTCCTTCTTCGTCGACGTGCATCGGGTGCGGGTAGTAGATCCCGTCGGCGTCGTCGGCCAGGTCGGGCAGGCGCTCGACGGTCTCCAGCGCGGCGCGCGCCGCCTCGGCCCCGAGCAGCGCATCGAAGTCTCCGCCCAGCTTCGACGCGAGCGCCCGGCACTGCTGGCGCGTGGCGTCGTCCTCGTCGAGGTCCACGACCAGGGCCACGAGCCCCGAGAGCAGCAACTCGCGTTCACCATCGGACAGGTCCACGGCCGAAGGCTACCGACGTGCCCTGGACGGGCCCGGGGCGCCGAGGACTGACCTCGGGCTCGTCCGGGCATCCTCTCCGGATGCGGCATCACGGGATGTCGAGCAGGATCAGAACCGAGAGGCAGTGCCCATGATCGAGCCGGAGTTCATGCTCGTCGACGGACCCCCGACCGAGGTGGCTGCCGACGGGGTCAGCGCCACGGTCGTGGAGCGCGCCGGGCGACGCAAGATGCGCAGCCACGTCCTCGTCGACGTCTCCGCCCGACGACCGCGCCGGAAGCGGCCGCTGCTCCTCCTGGTGCTGGTCCTCCTCGGCGTCGGTGCCGGGATCGTGGTGTGGCGCCGTCGCCAGGGCGGATCCCAGCCTGCGGACGGCGACGAGCTCGAGCAGCTCGAACCTCTCGACGCACCGCGCTGACCGCGCTGACCGCGCGTGCACGCGACGCGTCAGCGGAAGAGCGCGGTCGTCGCCTCGTCGGCAGGGAAGAAGCTCTCGATGGCCAGCTCCGCGATCGTCACGTCGAGCGGCGATCCGAAGACCGTCATCGTCGAGAAGAAGCGCAGCTCGGTGCCGTCGTCGAGGCGGAAGTGCATCGGGAGCACCGCGGCGGGCGGCGGGAGCACCTCGCCCCCGCCGATCGCGCGCGCCACGTCGGGGTAGGCCGAGACCTCGCCGAGGAGCGCCTCCAGCCCGGGATCCGAGGTCGCCGCGAGCTGGCGGTTGAGCCGCTCGATGACGTGGGCGGCGTACTCGTCGAAGTTCACGATGAACCTCGAGAGGCCCCGCGGATGCAGGCTGGCCCGGATGACGTTCATCGGGGGGTCGAGGAGCTCGGGCGAGATCAGGTCGAGGAAGCCGGCGATGCCCGCGTTGGCTTCGAGCAGGTTCCACGCGCCGTCGATCACGAACGCGGGGCACGGCTCGTGGTTGGCGAGGATGACCTCGATCGCCTGACGGACGCTGGCGAGCTCGGGGGCGTCGAGCGGGGACTCCTGGTAGACCGGCGCGAAGCCGGCCGCGGTCAGCATCACGTTGCGATCGCGCAACGGCACGTCGAGGTGCTCGGCGAGGTGCAGGACCATCTCGCGGCTGGGTTTGGATCGGCCGGTCTCCACGAACGAGAGATGCCGCGACGACACCCCGGCGAGACCGGCGAGGTCGAGTTGGCTCAAGCGGCGCTTCGATCGCCACATCTTCAGGAGCTCACCGAGCCGCGGCGATGCCGATGCGATGGTCGTCACGGGTCCGACGGTACGCGCACCGGTGGCACAGGACCATTACCTCACAGGGAATCGTCTCGCGCCGAGGAGTCGTCCAGCATGCATTCCATGCAGACAACCAACGACACCCAACCCACCACCGCTCCCACGATCGACGGTGCCACCGTCGAGGCGACCATCGACCGCTACCTCGTGATGTTCAACGAGGCCGACGGTGCCAGCCGCGCCGCGCAGGCCCACGACGTCTGGGTCGACGACGGCCGCCTGGTCGACCCGTTGATCGATGCCATGGGGCCCGACCAGATCGCCGCCGCCATCGGCGGGTTGCGCGACCAGATGCCCGGCCACGTCCTGACCCGCACGACGGTGGTGGATGCCCATCACAGCCACGCCCGGTTCGGTTGGACCGTCAACGGGCCGGACGGCGCCGTCGCCGTGGCCGGCATCGACGTCGTCACCTTCGCTCCCGACGGTCGGATCCAGTCCGCAGTCGGGTTCTTCGGCGACGCCGCGGCCGCCTGAGCGACACCTGCGGTCGCGGTGATCGCGCCGCACCGCTCCGGCTCCCGCAGGGGTCGTGCCGGCGGATCCGTCCGCCGGCCCGGCCCCGGCGGCAGCCGTGGTAGAGAGGGAGCATGACCCACGACCTCGTGATCCGCGGCGGCACCCTGGTCGACGGGACCGGTGGGGCACCACGCTCGGCCGACGTCGCGATCACCGACGGCGTGGTGGTCGAGGTCGGGACCGTCGACGGCACCGGCCGCCGCGAGCTCGACGCCGACGGCGCCATCGTCACCCCCGGCTTCGTCGACATGCACACGCACTACGACGGCCAGGCCACGTGGGACACACGGATGCTGCCGTCGTCGGCGCACGGCGTGACCACCGTCGTGATGGGCAACTGCGGCGTCGGCTTCGCTCCCGTGCGCGCCGCCGACCACGACCAGCTCATCGAGCTCATGGAGGGCGTGGAAGACCTGCCCGGTTCCGTGCTGCACGAGGGGCTCCCGTGGAACTGGGAGACCATCGAGGACTACCTCGACGCCCTCGACCGACGGACCTTCGACATCGACGTCGCCGCACAGGTGTGCCACGCGCCCGTCCGGCTCTACGTGATGGGCCAGCGCGGCGCCGACCGCGACCCCGCCACCGCCGACGAGATCGCGGAGATGGGTCGGCTCGCGGCTCGCGCGGTCGAGGCCGGCGCGCTCGGCTTCAGCACGTCGCGCTCGGTGATCCACAAGAGCAGCCGCGGCGCACCGACGCCGTCGTTCGGCGCCGCGCGCGACGAGCTCGTCGGCATCGCCGCGGCGATCGGTGCGACCGGCACCGGCGTGCTGCAGGTGGTGTCGGATCTCGACGACATCGATGACGAGATGGACACGTTCCTGGCCATGATGCGCGCCTCCGGTCGACCGCTGTCGTTGTCGCTGCCGCACCGATCGCCCGACGACCCGTTCCGCCGCACGCTCGCCGCGATCAGCGACGCCAACGCGGAAGGGCTCGAGATGCGCGCCGTCGTCGCGCCGCGCGCGATCGGCGTGCTGATCGACGTGCAGGGGTCGATCAACCCGTGGGCCGCTTCGGCGACCTTCCACACCGGGCCCGACCTCGCCGACCGCGAGGTGAAGCAGCGGATCCTGGCCGAGGTCGCCGAGGGCGGTGGTGTCCGCGTCCCGCTCGACCGCATCTTCGAGCTCGGCGACCCGCCCGACTACGAGCCCGAGGCCAGCAGCTCGATCGCGGCGCGTGCCGCCCGCGAGGGCCGCGAACCGGCGGAGCTCCTCTACGACGTGCTGCTCGCCGGACCGGCGTACATGCCGGTGCTCAACTACTTCGACGGCAACCTCGATTCGGTCGCCGAGATGCTGGCGCACCCGCACAGCGTGCCCGGCCTCGGTGACGGCGGCGCGCACGTCGCCACCATCTCCGACGCCAGCTTCCCCACCACCCTCCTCACGCACTGGGCGCGTGACCGCAAGCGGGGCACGACGTTCGACCTCGAGTGGATCGTGGCGCAGCAGAGCCGGGCGACGGCCGAGGCCGTCGGCCTCCTCGACCGCGGGGTCGTCGCCCCCGGTTTCAAGGGTGACGTCAACGTGATCGACTTCGACCGCCTCCACGCCGAGCCGCCGCGGATCGTCGCCGACCTCCCGGCTGGTGGTCGGCGCGTGCTGCAGGGGGCGCAGGGGTACCTGCACACCGTCGTGAGCGGAGTCGAGGTCTACGCCGACGGTGAGCCCACCGGCGAGCTCCCCGGTCGCCTCGTGCGGGGCGCGCGGCCGACCCCCGCCTGAGGATCTACTCCTCGTTCATCCCTCGTCGACCTGCATCTCGGCCATGCGCGACCAGTCGCGCGTGTGCTCGATCGTCGTGTTGATGATGCGCGGCGTCTCGGCCAGCGCCTGCGGGAGCTGCTCGACGGCAGCTCTGAAGTGATCGCTGTTCACGTGGGGCACGGCCCCGTCGTCGTCGAACGCCTCCACCAGCACCCACTCGTTCGGGTCGTCGACGCTGCGCGACCAGTCGAACCAGAGGTTGGCCGGTTCGGCGCGCGTCGCCTCGGTGAACTCGCGTACGTGATCGAGCCAGCGGTCGGTCCAGTCGGGCTTCACCTTGAATTTCACCACGATGAGGATCACGACGCCCAGTGTCGCGCGGCCCGGTCGGGCCTGATCGGGGCACGACCGGGAGGTGCGCGGGGCGCCCGGTTCCGTACGATCCTCGGGCACACCTTCTCGACCAGGAGCTGACATGACGACGATCGTGCACGATGCCGACGCCACCCTCGACCCGATCCGGGGTGCCCGCACCGCCGTCGTCCGCTACGGCAACCAGGGCCGCCCGTCGGCGCACGATGGTTGATGCACCGATGACGTCGGAAGCGGACGCGATCGACCACACGGCCCACCACGCGGAGCGACGCATCGAGCTGACGCTCGAGATCAGCACGATGGCGCTCTACGTGTCGGTCGTGCTGTTCGCCGCGCTGGTCGCACTCGAGGACGGCGCGACCACGGGCGACGGCGAGATCCTCGGACTCATCTGGGGCACGACGATCGGCCTCGCCCTCGCCCACTACTTCGCGTTCCGGGTGGCGAGTCGACTGGTGCGGGGCACCTCGTTCCACACGCGCGACGGGGAGATCGCGCTCGCTCAGCTCACCGGGGCGGCGATGGTGTCGGCGCTGTGCTCGATCCCCGTCCTGCTCT
The DNA here is from genome assembly GCA_963755855.1 of uncultured Actinomycetes bacterium. Classification (GTDB taxonomy): domain Bacteria; phylum Actinomycetota; class Acidimicrobiia; order IMCC26256; family DASPTH01; genus DASUAS01. The sequence goes on from CAVWLR010000009.1 coordinate 389,467, forward strand.
TCCCCGACTCGTCGAAGAACGACTTCGTGCGCTTCGAGCTCGCCATCCTGCTCGGCATCACCGGCTATGCAGCCGGACGCGCCGGGGGCGCGTCGCGCCTGCGCTCCCTGGCGACGGGGGCGATCGTGCTGGTGCTCGGCGTCGGCGTCGCCTTCGTGAAGAACGCCCTCGTCGGCCACTGACCGTCGATCCGAACGCACCGGAGGACAGCAATGGGTGACACTCCCGATCCGCAGGCCGTGCAACGAGCCGAGCGGGCGATGGCGCCGCTCTGGGCGACGTCGATCGTTGCGCCCGAGGCCGCCGAGGCACTCGACGCGCTCGGGCTCGAGGGCGCCGAGCGCTACTTCGCGGCGCGGGCGGCACCGCTCGGCGCGGCGTCGCCCGAGCTCGTCGTCGCGACGTTCTTCAACTTCAGCCCGCGGGCGGTGGGCCGGGCGATCCCGAGCGCGTGGGACAAGGCGTCACCGGCACAGGTCCTCGACGCGCAGCGCGCAGGCATGGATCGCGCGCTCGGGCGCGCCTTCGCGTCCGTCGACGGTGCGATGGTGGAGGAAGCCCTCGGTCTGCTCCGTACCACCGCCGAGGCCGCCAGCGCGCGTCCCGAGGGCCGTCCGCTGTTCGCGGCGTACGCGTCACTCGACTGGCCGGACGCGCCGCACCTCGCGCTGTGGCACGCGCACTACCTGCTCCGGGAGTTCCGCGGCGACGGGCACATCGCGGTGCTGGTCTCCGAGGGCCTCACCGGCATCGAGGCATTCGTCCTGAACGTCGCGCTCCATCCCGTGATGGACGCGATCCGACAGTCCCGCGCGTGGACCGACGACGAGTGGGACGCCACCATCGACTCGCTCCGCGCGGACGGTTGGCTCGCGCCCGGTGCCACCCTCGCCCTCAGCGACCAGGGTGCAGCGCGCCGGGAGGCGATCGAGCAGCACACCAACGCGCTGAACGCGCCTGCTTACGAGGCGATCGGCCAGGCCGGGTGCGATCGGATCATCGAGCTCGGCGCTCCGATCGGTCAGGCCCTGGCGGAGGCGGGGCTCGCCTTCACGATCTGAACGGCCTCCGACCGCGGGCGATGTTGCACCTCCAGCGCTCCGGGTGAAACCCTCGCGGCTTCCACCGTGCGCGACACCGCTTCCTCCAGGGAGGTCCCATGCGACGACTCGAAGGCCGCACCGCGATCATCACCGGGAGTGGGAGCGCCGGCTTCGGACGGGCGATCGCGCTGCGCCTCGCGACGGAGGGGGCGAACGTCGTCATCGCCGATCTCGACGATGCCGGCGGCAAGGAGACCGTCCGCCAGGTCGAGGAGCTCGGCGATCAGGGTGCGCATCTCGTGGTCGGTGACATCTCGACCGAGGAGGGCGCCCTGCGACTCGCCACCGAGGCGGCGGACCGCTTCGGACGCATCGACGTCCTGGTGAACAACGCCGGCGTCGCGCCGCCCGAGCCGGTCGACTCCTGGAACGCGACCGAGGCGAGCTGGGATCGCGTCATCCAGATCAACCTCAAGAGCGTCTACCTCTGCTCGCGCGCCGTCATCCCGATGATGATCGAGCAGGGTGGCGGCTCCATCGTGAACATCGCCTCGATCGCCGCGACGCGCGCGTGCAGCGGCGCCTCCTACGCAACGGCCAAGGCAGGGATGCTCGGGTACACCCACCAGGTCGCGCCGGAGCTGGCGGCGCGCAACGTGCGCGTCAACTGCGTCTCGCCGGGGTTCATGCGCACACCCATGAGCACGGGCGAACGACACGGGCTCGATCCCGCAGCCCAGGAAGCGCAGCTCGAGCAGATGGGCAGCAACGTGCCGATGCGCCGCATGGGCGGCGTCGACGACATCGCGGCCGCGGTCGCGTACCTGGCGAGCGACGATGCCGGCTACGTCACCGGGCAGGAGATCGTCGTCGACGGCGGTTTCCTGTGCGCACCGGTCGAGCAGTCGTGAGCGGCGCTGGGCACGGGCGGTTCGGCACGGCGAGCACGCCGACGGTGGCGATCGTCGGCGCGGGCATGGGTGGCATCTCCGCCGGCGTGCTGTTGCGCAAGGCCGGCATCACCACGTTCACGATCTACGAGAAGTCCGAGCGCGTCGGTGGCACGTGGTGGGACAACCAGTACCCGGGCGCCGAGGTCGACGTCGACTCGTACATCTACTCGTTCCCGTTCAAGCGCTACGACTGGACCCGCACCCACGCGTGGCAGCCGGAGATCCACCGCTACCTGGAGGAGACGGTGCACGACTTCGGTCTCGCACCGCACCTGCGCCTCGGAGTCGGTGTGCAGCGCGCGGTCTGGGACGAGGACCGCCACGCCTACGACCTCACCCTCACGAACGGCGACGTCGCCGAGTGCCACGTGCTGATCTCCGCGGTGGGGTTCCTGAACGTCCCCTACTCCCCCGACTGGCCGGGCCTCGACGACTTCGACGGCCCCACCTTCCACACGTCGCGGTGGGAGCACCAGCACGACCTCACCGGGAAGACGGTCGCCGTCGTGGGCACGGGGTCGACCGCGTCGCAGCTCGTCCCTGCGATCCAGCCGATCGTCGGCAAGCTGCTCCTCTTCCAGCGGGAGCCGGGGTGGGTGTTGCCGAAGGGCGACCGCGACTACACGACGGAGGAGCGCGCCCGGCTGCACAACCCGGTGGTGCACCGGTACCGCCGGTTGAAGTGGTACTGGGCGACGGAGAAGCGCCTCTACAACGGCGGGGCGTACCGTCCGGGCTCACCCACCCACACCGCGGCCGAGCAGGCCGCACGCGGCTACATCGCAAAGATGTTCGCCGACCGCCCCGACCTCGAGACCGCGGTCACGCCGCACTACCCGTTCTGGGGCAAGCGCACCATCTTCAGCTCCGACTTCTATCCCGCGCTCAAGCAGGCGAACGTGGAGCTGGTACCGCGGGCGGTGGCGTCGATCACGGCGCGCGGGGTCGTCGACGTCGACGGCGTGGAACGCGATGCCGACGTGCTCGTGCTCTCGACCGGCTTCCAACCCACGAACTACCTCGCGCACCTGGAGGTCGTCGGTCGCACCGGCGACAGCCTGCAGAAGTACTGGGACGGCGAGCCGCGCGCGTTCCTCGGGGTCACGGTGCCGACGTTCCCGAACTTCTTCATGCTCTACGGCCCGGGCACCAATGGTGGCGAGATCGCGCTGAACCTCCGCAACCAGGCTGCCTACGCGCTGCGCGCGGTGAAGCGCATGGTCCGCGAAGGTGTCACCGCGATCGAGGTGAAGCGGTCATGGGCCGATCCGTACCACGCGTGGCTCATGGCGCAGATGGAGGGCACCGCCTGGGCGGTGTCGAACAACTACTTCACCACGAAGACGGGCAAGATCGTGACGCAGTGGCCGTTCAGCGCGCTCGACTACGGCGCGTTGCTCAAGACCCTCGGACGCGCTTCGGAATCAGCCCGCCAGCGCGGCGCTCCACCCGTCGACGTCACCGCCGACGACGACGTGCTGCACGACGCCGAGGCCGAGGAGCCGTTGCAGTTCGAGCGCTGGTAGCGCGTCCCGCTCCGATCATCGGACTCCGACCCAGGCGCCACACCCCGACGTCGAGAATCCGTAGTCCGTGGCCAGGATGTGGACGGCGCCGCCGGTCCCGTTCTCGATCCAGTTGTCCTCGAAGCCCTGCCCGGCCGGGACGCGATGTCCGAAGCGGTGGGCGATTCGTTGCCAGGTGCAGGTCGCCGGGGTCGTCGCCCGGTACTCGCCGGCGGGGACGTCGGTCCCGACGCGGTAGTCGCCGTCGCCGGGGAACACTCCGTAGATGCTGATCGGGTGCGCGGTGTCGAACGGCCCGTCGGCCTGCACCCATTGTGCGCAGCCGCTGGTGGTGAAGCTGGTGTCGCCGATGTCGATCTGGACGTAGCGCGGTCCGCTGCGCGCCGGCTCGTCGACGTGAGCGAGTGGGAGCCCTGGGATGTCGGTCGTGGTGCTGAAGGTGCACGCGGGGCCGCCCTCGGAATGCCAGAGCCCGTTGCCCATGATGCCCTTGTGCACGTTCCCGGAGACCGGATACGAGCCGTCCCCGGCGAAGCAGCTCGCCAGGAGCCACCCCGCGAGCACCACGCACACCGCGAGCCGCAGACTCTTCATGGCTCCCCCTCGACGTCCAAAACGGCGGACTCGTACGAGCTGTGCCGAGAGTAGACCAATTGGACGTTTCGTGACGCTGTGCGATCAGCGCCTGGCGCCGAGGTCCTCGATCTCCGCGGTCCCCTGTCGTCGGCGGTGGCGTTCGATGGCGTGGGCGTAGGTCGTCTCGAAGCGGCCGGCCAGCCCGTCCCATGACAGTTCGGCGCGGGCGTGGGCCAGCGCGTTGGCACCCCGTTCGGCCGTCGCCGCGGGGTCGTTCACGACCGCCACCAGCGCATCGGAGAGCGCGTCGAGATCGTCCGGCGGGACCAGCCATCCGGTGGCACGCGCGGGGTCGAGGTTCACCATCGACGCGACGCCGCCGCTGCGGCACCCGACGACCGGGAGTCCGACGGCCATCGCCTCGAGCGGCACCTGCGGGTAGGGGTCGTCGACCGAGGGGATCACCAGCGCGTCGCACGCGGCGAGCCCCTCGGGAAGATCGTCGTGGCCACGCCAGCCGGCGAAGTAGATGCCGTCGGTCCCGACCGCTTCGGCCACCGTGGCGGGGTGTTCGCCTTCCCACTCGCCCGGATGTCCGCCCCAGATCACGAGCGAGCCCGCCCGCGTGAACCGACTGCGCGCCCGGGCGAACGCGCGGATCAGTGTGGGCACGCGCTTGAACCCGAGGAACCGCCCGACGTACAGCAGCACGGTGGCGTCGTCGTCGACGCCGAGCAGCTGATCGAGGTCGGCCTCGGTGTACGCGAGCGTCCCGGGAGGACCGGACTCCGTCCACCCCTGAGGGTCCTCGACGAGCGCACGCCGGAACACGGTCCGGCGGACACCGGGCGTCCGCGGCCTCGGCCGGAAGCGTTCGATGTCGACCCCGTTGGGGATGGCGGTGACGTGCTCGGGTTCGATCCCGAGCATCGAGATCGCGGCATCCCGGTTGAGCGGTGAGACGGTGATGAGGTGGTCGGCGAGTTGCGCTTGTCGGCGCAGATGTGCCGCCCAGAACTCGCCGTGACGCCAGGCCCCCCAGCGGGTCGTGCGCAACATCTCGACGTGGGCGGCGTCGAGATCATCAGCGCGGTCGATCACGTCGTCCGCAACTGCGGGCATGGACGCGAGCGTCTCGCCGAGGGTGGCGGCGAGCGCGACGCGCTCCTCGATGCCACGGAGCAGCTTCAGCTCGGTGCCGTGGAGATGCACGACCAGCGGCACCTCGGGCCAGTTGCGGTGCGCAGCGTCGAGCTGCGGCGTCAGGTGGTGCAGGTGGAGGACGTCGGCGCGGTCCGCGCCTGCGGCGAGCAGCGGAGCGTCCCAGGCTCCCGACAGGTGCTCGGCGAGCGCGGGTGGCACCGACGCGAGCAGCACGTCCGCCACACCGGCACGGTCCTCGTACGAGGGATGCATGGGCAGCGGGGCCGCGATCGGGTCGCCGCCGGCCTCGAAGGCGCGGACGGCGTCGGTGAAGTCGAGGAAGTGGACGTCGAGACCGTCGAAGAACGTCGGGGCGTACGTCTCCTCCCCCGCTGCACCCAACGAGCCGACCGCGAGCGAGACCGACCAACCCGCCCGCGCCAACGCCGGGCTCAGGTAGCGCACGACGTACGCCGATCCGCCCCTCGGAAAGAACAACAACCCCATCACGACTCGGCCCTGACCCATCGGCGCCGACCCTAGGTGAGCGCGCGGCATCGTCAGAGTGCACTGAGCCTCAGACGCGCAGCACAGGAGCTTCACGCAGAATTCGGCGCCGGGTGTGGCGTCCGTCGCGTGCTCGAGATCACGGGGCTCGACAGCATCATCGATTGATTGCTCAGCACTCCGGAGCGGCGTGCACAGCGTCGGCCTCTACTCGGCCGGCACCCCGACCTGGCCGGCGCCGCGCTCGGCCGCGAGGAGGACGCCCTCCACGATGCTCTGATAGCCGGTACAGCGACAGACGTTGCCGGAGAGGACCTCCCGGATCTCGTCCTCGTCGGGCGAGGGGTTCTCCTGGAGCAGCGCCAGTGACGACATGACGAAGCCGGGCGTGCAGAACCCGCACTGGAAGGAGTGGCGCTCGCGCATCGCCTGTTGGAGCGGGTGGAGGTGTTCGGGGTCTCCGAGGCCCTCGACGGTGAGGACTTCCTTTCCCTGTGCCTGGACTGCGAGCATCAGGCACGAGCGGACGGAGGCACCGTCGACCATGACGGTGCAGGCTCCGCAGACGCCGTGCTCACAGCCGAGATGGGTGCCGGTCAGCTCGAGCTTCTCGCGCAGGAAGTCGGCGAGGGTCATGCGCACCTCGGCCTCCGCACGACGCCGCTCGCCGTTCACGGTGATCTCGATCTCCTGGGTCATCGGTCCCCTCCTGCTCGACTGGTGGCGGTCTCCAGTGCTCGACGCACCGCGACGCCGGCGAGATGACGACGGAACGCGGCGGAGCCGTGCATGTCGGATGCCGGGTCGAGGTCTCGGATCGCTTCCTGCGCAGCGGCTGCGATCGTCTCGTCGTTCGCTGGTCGCCCGATGAGCGCGGCCTCGGCACCGGAGGCACGCACGGCACGATCGGCAACGCCCATCAGGGCCACGCGGGCCTCGGAGACGGCACCATCCGCGAGCAGGATCATCGCCGCCACGCCCACGAGTGCGAAGTCGCCGTGCCGGCGGGCGATCTCGTGGAACGCCCAACCCGCACCGGCGGGCCCGGCCGGCATGCGCACCTCGGTGAGGAGCTCGTCGTCGTCCATCGACGTGGTGAAGTGGCTGACGAAGAACTCCTCGGCCGGAACGATCCGCTCTCCACGCGTCGACCGGACCACGAGGTCGGCGCCGGTGACGACCGCCACGAGCGGCAGCTCAGCCGACGCATCGGCGTGTGCGATCGAACCGCCGATCGTGCCCCGGTTGCGGATCGACACGTGACCGATCAGCGGCAGCGCCTCGGCCAGGACCGGGAGCCGTTCGGCCACGAGCGCCGACCGTTCCGCGTCGCGCTCGCGGGTCAGGGTGCCGAACGCGACGCCCGTGCCGTCGAGCGGACGCAGCGCAGCCAGCTCGGAGATCTCGTTGATGTCGATCAGCTGCGACGGTCGCGCCAGTCGCATGGCGAGCAGAGGGACGAGGCTCTGGCCGCCGGCGAGGACCTTGGCCTCGTCGCCGTGCTCGGCCAGCAACGACAGCACCTCGTCGACGGCGCGCGGGGCGTGGTACTCGAAGGGTGCGTTCTTCACGACGGCACCACCTCGATCAGCTCGAGGATCCGAGCTGGTGGGAGGTGCTGCTCCTCCACTCGCACGCCGAAGGGCTGGAGCGCGTCCTCGATCGCGTTGGTGAGGCACGCGGGGGCGACGATCATCCCGCCCTCGCCCACGCCCCGGAAATTGACGTCGGGGTCGGTGAGGATCGTGTCGACGTGGTGGATCTCGAAGTTCGGGACGTTGGTCGTCGTCGGCATCAGGTAGTCCATGAACGTCGCCGCGAGGTACTGGCCGTCATCCCCGTACGCCGCGTGCTCGAGCAGCACCGCGCCGATCGCCTGCGCGACGCCGCCACGGATCTGTCCTTCGACGATGGCGGGGTTCACCGGCAGACCACAGTCCTCGACGACGACATAGCGGTCGATGGTGACGAGGCCGGTCTCGACGTCGACCTCCACCTCGGCCACGTGGGCACCACCGGACCAGGCGCTGTGCCCGCCGTCGTAGTCGCGGCTCACGAGCAGCTCCGTGTCGGGGTCCTCGCCCAGGCGCTCGGGCTCCTCGGCGACGATGCGCGTGAGCTCGCGGAGCGGGAGCTGCACGCTCGGCGATCCCTTGACCGAGATCACGCCGTCGCGGATGTCGAGGTCGGCGGCGCTCGCCTCCATGACGTCTTCCGCGAGCGCGAGCACCTTCTCCCGGAGCTCCCGTGACGCATGCAGGACCACCCCGTTCGCCATCGTCGCGGCGCGACTGCCACCGGTGCCGACGAGTGCGAACGGTGTGACGTCGGTGTCACCGAACACGACCTTCACGTCCTCGAACCGGACGCCCAGTTCGTCCACGGCAACCTGGGCCAGCGTCGTCTCGTGGCTCTGGCCGTGAGGCTGCTGCTTGGTGACGATGCGAACCGTGCCGTCGATCTCCAGCGAGACGTGCGCGACCTCCTTGCCCATCATCGCCGCACCCATGTCTTCCTGACCGGGGATCTTCGGGCCGGGCGCCGCCTCGAGGTACGCCGCCATGCCGATGCCCAGGTAGCGCCCCTCGCGTCGCGCTGCCGCTTGGCGCGCCCGGAATGCGGTCCAGTCGACGATGCGCGCAGCCTCCGCCACCTGCTCCTGCGTGGTGACCGCGAGGAACGGCTGCCCGGTCAGCATCGCAAGGGGCGGTTCGTCGCGCACCACGTAGTTGCGTTGCCGCACCTCGAAGGGATCGAGGTCGAGGTCGTGGGCGATGATGTCGAGCAGCCGCTCCCGGAGGAAGTCGCCGGTGGCCCACGGACCTCGGTACGACACGTAGGTCGCCTTGTTGCTGAACACCACCGTGTTGTTCGCCGAGATCGCTGCAATCCGCGTCGGACCCTGGAACGAGCTGCTCAGCGCACCGACGAACAACGCAGCACTGAAGGGGTCGCACGCATACGCGCCGAGGTTGAGCTTCGCGTCCATGCGAATGCCGAGGAGCACCCCGTCTGCGGTGACGGCGGCTTCGATGTCGGCGCCCTCTTCCCGGGCCTGGCCGCCGACCGCGAGGTGCTCGAGGCGGTCCTCGATCCACTTGACCGGACGACCGAGGTCGATCGACGCCGCGATGACCGCGACCTCGTCGCGCTGCACACCGTTCTTCAGTCCGAAGCCACCGCCGACGTCGTCGGCCAACACACGGATCTTCTCCATGGGAATTCCCACCTGCGGCGGAAGGAGGAGCCGGAGCATGTGCGGCGACTGCGTCGCCGAGCGGATGGTGAGCTGCTCCGTCTCACGGTCGTACGAGGCGATCAGCCCACGCGTCTCCATCGGCACAGGCTGGTGGCGGTGCACCCAGATGCTCGTGCGCACGACCTGGTCGGCCTCGGCGAACGCCGCGTCGACATCGCCCAGGGTCATCTCGCTCCGATACGCGACGTTGTCGTCGAGCTCGTCGAAGAGCACCGGCTTCGACGGATCGAGCGCGTCCTCGTAGGTGACGACCGGATCCAGCCATTCGATGTCTTCTTCGATGAGCTCGATCGCATCCTCTGCGACGTACCGGTCCTCGGCAACCACGAGTGCGATCGGATCACCGACGTAGCGCACCTTGTCGGTGCTGAGGGCGAGCACCGCCGGTGCGTGGAGCCCGGGCATCATGTTGAGCCCGATGGCAGTGCCCGGAGCCGCGGCCGTCGTGCACCCGGCGAGATCCTCGCCGGTGTACACCGCAACCACTCCCGGGAGCTCGCGCGCCGCAGACGCGTCGACGGAGAGCAGGCGTCCATGCGGAACGGTGCTGCGCTTGAAGGCGGCGTGCAGCATGCCCGGCAAGGTGACGTCGTCGACGTAGCGTCCTCGACCGGTCAGGATGCGTGGATCCTCCGCTCGCAGGACCCGTGCGCCGATCGATCGTGCGCCGACTTCCACCATCAGTTCCCCCTCGTGGGTCGCATGCCGTGTGCGAACCTATCGGTCCGACCGACACCCCTCGCGCCGATCGTCAGCGTCCGTCGTCAACGCCACCAGGAAGGCCCCCTCCGGAGAGGGGCCTGACCTGCGCTTTCTTGGAGCGGACAACGGGATTCGAACCCGCGACCCCGACCTTGGCAGGGTCGGGACGTTGCAATCGCTCGGGAGCACGATCGAGCAGTACGAACGCTTCCGGAGAGGCAGGACCGTGGCGCAAGGGTCGTCGGAGGGGCGTTTGGGTGTCAACTTGGGCGGCAAACCCTCGGCCGCGCCGAGGTGCCGCGCAGGAGTCAGCGCCGCGACGGAGACCTCCTGTCTGCCCGGAACGCGGTCGGCGTCGTTCCTACGGTGCGGCGGAAGTAGTTCGTGAAGTTGGAGGCGTCGTCGAAGCCGAGGTCTTCGGCGATGGCGCCGATCGGTGCATCGGTATGGGCGAGTAGCCGTTTGGCCTCCAATGCAACGCGCTCGTCGATGACGTCTTTCGCCGACAGTCCGGTGCTGCTGCGGACATGCGCGTTCAGGGTGCGAGTCGAGTAGCCGAGTTGATGCGCGTACTCCGTGACGTGGTGCCACTTGGAGAAGTTCTGCTCGAGTTCATCACGGAACCGCGCGACCGTCTCGTGGGTTGTTGCCGGCGTGGCCTCTTGTCCCTCCGACTGGACACGCACCAGTTGGAGGAGCGCCGCCGCCAGAGTGTGCGCCAGTGCCGCTCGCACCAGGTCAGATCCGCGACGCCCCTCGCCGGGCTCGCCGACGAACAGCGCGTCGAGCGCGCGGCTGATCGAGATGTCGGCGACAGAGGGGGCTGGCCAAAAGCTCTGCGTGCCGATCCCGGGCCCCTTGACGAGTCTCTGGGTTTGGACGTCGATGACGAACGAGTCGAACAGCGCGACCGGCCCGTCGATGTGCTCGATGTGTCCCCACTGCTGGACCTGACCGGCCCGGACCCAGAGCACGTCGCCCGGACCGATGACGTGCTCGTGGAAGTCGACGGCATGCACGGTCTCGCCACGCTCGATGCGGATCAGCAGGTCGAAGTCGAGTCGCTGCGGTGCGACGAACTCTTCCCGTCCTCCTCGCTCCCGGATCGCGGCCAGGGTCGTGACTTCGATGTCGACGACGTCGGGAGCAGGCGGGGTGAACCGGACCCGCCGGATCGTGGTCACCGGTGAGATCCCATTTTCACAAATATGTCTCCTTATCTCACCGTGTTTCTGTACCACGATGATCTTACATTGACAAGCACACACACGCACCGAGAGGACCCCATGTCGAAGCTCAGCTACACCGTCATCGACTCCGCCCCGGAGTCACTCCACAAGACCAGCATCGTGATCACCGGCGAGACGGAGGCGGTGGTCGTGGATGCGGCCTTCACCCGTGCCGACGGACATCGCATCGCAGCAGAAGTGCTCGACGCCGGCAAGACCTTGACCACGGTCGTGATCACCGCCGGCGACCCCGACTTCTACTTCGGCGCCGAGGTGCTGCAGGACGCGTTCCCCCACGCAGTGTTCCTCGCCCCGGCCGATGTGATCGAGCACATCAAGGCGTCGTACGAGGGCAAGCTCCAGGCATGGGCGCACCTCGGCGCCAATCTCCCCACCCGCCTTGTCGAGTTCGCTGAACTGACCGACAACCCGCTCACCGTCGACGGCACGGCGATCGAGGTGCGCCGAGGCAGCGACCTGCTCGGCGACCGAGCCTGGTACCTGTTCGAGGAAGGATCGCGATCGCTCATCGGCGGCGTGCTGCTCTTCGAGGGACTCCACGTCTGGACCGCCGACACGAGCACGCCGGAGCTGCGCGCCGAATGGATCCGGGTCCTCGACGAGCTCCAGGCACTCGACCCGACGTTCGTCGCCGCAGGCCACCGCGTCGCGGGAGGGCCCACCGACACCACAGCCATCAACGACACCCGCGACTACCTGCAACGCTTCGAAAAGATCATCGCCAACTCGTCTGACGCCGCCGCCGCCAAAGAGGCGCTCCTCGCCGAGTATCCGAACGCGGGCCTCACGATCGCAGCCGACCTGGGCACCAAGGTCGCCAAGGGAGAAATGACATGGGGCTGACTCCGCCCGACGCGCCCGCCGAAGCCGTACGCCGCCAGTACCTGGCGTCCGCAACCGGCGATCTCGAGGGCCTGCGCGCAACCCTCGCACCCGACGTCGAATGGACCGAGATGGCAGGGTTCCCACTCGCCGGCACATACCGCGGCCCCGAAACGGTGACGACGAATGTCATGGAGAAGCTCGCCGAAGACTGGAACGACTGGACCGCGCACGACGACACCTACGTCGTCGACGGCGAGCACGTCGTGGTGCTCGCCCGCTACACGGCCACCCACAAACGCACCGGCCGACCCCTTGCGGTTCGCGTCGCACACGCCTTCGTCGTCAGAGGCGGCCTCATCGTTCGCTTCGAGCAGTTCGTCGACACCACACTCGTCCGCGACGCCGCAACCTGACCACGCACTCCGAGAGCGCGCAGCTCGACCGTCGAGGTTCGGGTGGCACCATTCGCCCCACGAGGAAGGCCCCTCCAGCGAGGGGGCCTGACCTGCGGTTCTGGGAGCGGACGACGGGATTCAAACCCGCGACCCCAAACCTCGGCGAGGTCAGGACGTTGCAGTCCCTAGAGATCGCGATCGCGCACGATCGAGCAGTAGCAACGCTTGGTGCGACGCACGACCGTGGCGCAACGGCCCTCGGACGGGCGTTTGGGTGGCATGTTGGCTGGCAGGGTTCTCGACCGAGTGCCGGCGCGTCACGACACGCGCTGACTGCTTCGTCTGCAGCGCCACATCAAGGCAAGCGACCGGGATGACCCGTCGCACTCACGCCCGCTCTTGACTGAGGCCGGCTTGGCACCTCCTCCGCGGATTACTTTTGGGGGAGACACGTACGAGGGAGTCGGATGGACCACGCCGAGTACGACCTCGCCCATCGGTTCACCGCCGACTCCGGCGTCGCGTTCCTCAGCGGTCTCCAAGCCCTCGCCCGGATCCCCATCGAGCAGATGCGCCTCGACCGCCGGGGCGGGCTGAACACGGCGACCTTCGTCTCGGGGTATCCGGGTTCGCCGCTGGGCGGGTTCGACGGAACGATGCGCAACGCGGCTGCGCTGGTACCCGACCTTCCGATCGAGTGTCGGCCGGCGATCAACGAGGAGTACGCCGCCACTGCGATCATGGGTTCGCAGCTCGCGGCGACGCTCCCCGACTGCCGCTACGACGGCGTCGTTGGTATCTGGTACGGGAAGTCTCCGGGGGTCGACCGCGCCGCCGACGCACTGCGTCACGCTGTGTACACCGGCACGGCCCGCGCCGGCGGCGCCGTCGCGTTCGTCGGCGACGACCCCTCGGCGAAGAGCTCGACGCTTCCATCGTCGTCTGCCGGGCTGCTCAGCGATCTGCACATGCCGATGCTCTATCCCGCCGATCCGGCCGAGGTGCTCGAGCTCGGTCGTCATGCGATCGCGCTGTCACGCGCCAGCGGATTGTGGACGGCAATGAAGATCGTGGCCGATGTCGCCGACGGCACCGCGTCGGTCGAGCTCGACCCGGAACGAACACGTCCGGTGATCCCGGAGATCGACGGGCTCGAGCCGCCGCGGCCGCCCGAAGGCCGGCTGCTGACGCCGCTGAGCCTCGATCTCGAACGCGAGATCTACGAGGTCCGCTACCGGCTCGCGACGGCCTACGCCGCCGCGAATCGACTCAACCACACCACCGCCGACCCGCGCGACGCTTGGATCGGCATCGCCGCGTCCGGCATCACCTATCGGGAGCTGCGGGAGGCGTTCCGACGGCTCGGACTCCCCGACGAGCAGTCGATCGCGGCGCTGCGGGATCCGACTGCTCAAGCTCCAGCTCCCACTGCCGTTCGATCCCGCCACCGTCCGCGAGTTCGCGCGCGGCCTCGAGGAGCTGCTCGTCATCGAGGAGAAGCAGCCCAACATCGAGCTCCTCGTGAAGGACGCGTTGTACGCCTCGGCTGAGCGACCCCGGGTGCTGGGCAAGGCCGACGAGCGCGGCAACGACCTCATCGCCGGCTTCGGCGCACTCGACGCCGACGCGCTGGTTCCGGCGTTGCGGGCGCGGCTCACGCGTGTGGCCGACCGACTCGTCCCCGAGCGACCCCTCCGCACTGCGCTCACGATCACGTCCGTGACTCGATCGCCGTTCTACTGCTCCGGCTGCCCGCACAATCGTTCGACGACTGCAGTGCCTGACGGCGCCCTCGTCGGTGCCGGCATCGGTTGTCACACCATGGCACTGCTGATGGATCCCGACCAGGTGGGCGACATCGCCGGCATCACTTGCATGGGCAATGAAGGGACGCAGTGGATCGGGATGGCGCCCTTCGTCGACCGTGCCCACATGATCCAGAACGTCGGCGACGGCACCTACTTCCACAGCGCCCAGCTCGCGGTGACCGCGGCGGTCGCGGCAGGCGTGAACATCACCTACAAGCTGCTCTACAACGGAGCGGTCGCCATGACGGGTGGACAGCACCCCGAAGGTCAACGTTCCGTCGCGTCCGTCGCGACCACGCTGCTCGCACAGGGCGTGAGCGAAGTGTTGATCACGACGGATGACACGCGTGCATACCGCACGGTGACCCTCCCACGCGGGGTTCATGTGTGGTCGCGCGAGCGGTTGCTCGAGGCCCAAGAGCACCTGGCAGAGGTTCCGGGGGTGACCGTCCTCATCCACGATCAAGCGTGCGCAGCCGAGCTGCGCCGGGCGCGCAAGCGCGGTCTCGCACCGACGCCGACCGCGTCGCGTCGCGATCAACCACCGGGTCTGCGAGGGTTGCGGAGATTGCGGCGAGATCAGCAACTGCTTGTCGGTGCAGCCGTTCGACACCGCGTACGGGCGCAAGACCCGCATCGACCAGACCACGTGCAACCTCGACTTCTCGTGTATCGACGGCGACTGTCCCTCGTTCGTCACCGTCGACACCGGTGCGACGCGCTGGCGCCGGCCACGACGGAACCAGGGTCGCGGAGAGAACTCCGCGGCTACCGATCGTGCCACCGCGCTCGCTGCGCTCCTCTCGTCGACGCCGCCCGCGCCGACCCTCACCGTCGATCCCGACGACGTCACCATCCGCATGGTTGGCATCGGCGGTACCGGCGTCGTCACCGTCGCCCAGGTGCTCGGCACCGCGGCGATGCTCGACGGCTACCAGGTGCGGGGGCTCGACCAGATCGGACTGTCGCAGAAGGCCGGCCCGGTGGTGAGCGACCTGCACCTCACGCGTGGGCACGACTCCGAATCGAGCCGACTTGGTGCCGGTCAGGCCGACGTGTTGCTGGTGTTCGACGCGCTGGTTGCCGCGTCGAAGCTGGGGGTCGGACCCTCGGATCGCCGGCGGACGCTCGTCGTGGGGTCCACGTCGGCCACTCCGCCGGGTGCGGCCATCACCGATCCGACCCTCGACCTTCCCTCCTTCGAGGACCTCGACGCGGTGCTACAAAAGGTGACACGGCCGGACCATCGCGCCTGGATCGACGCCGATGCGGTCACCACGCTCGCGTTCGGCGATGCGCTCACTGCCAACATCCTGGTTGCGGGCATGGCGTTGCAGTCTGGCGCATTGCCCATCGATCCCGAGGCCGTCGAGCTCGCGATCGAGCTCAACGGCACCGCGGCCGAGAAGAACCGCGACGCCTTGCGGCTCGGGCGTCACCTCGTGGCCGACCGAGCGGCTGTCGAGCGCGTCCTGACGAAGCAGCCCGTGACCGGCACTGACCGAACCGTGCTCCCGAGTCGCCTGCAGCAACGCGTCGACGCGCTCGGTCTCGATGCCGACGGAAAGGAAAGCGTCGGTGTTCTCGCCGCCGACCTCGTCCAGTACCAGGACGAGAACTACGCATCCGAGTACCTCGACACCGTCGAGCACACCCGGCGTCGCGAGCAGTCAGTCGCGCCCGAGTCGTCAGCACTCACACTGACCGTCGCACGCTCACTGCATCGACTCATGGCCTACAAGGACGAGTACGACGTCGCACGGTTGCTCCTCGACGAGGACGCGCGCGACGACATCAACCGGATCGGAACCGGCCGCGTTCGCTATCACCTGCATCCACCGGTGCTGCGGTCGCTCGGCGTGTCACGCAAGATCGCACTCGGGACCTGGTTCGACCCTGCGCTCCGCACGCTCGCTCGCGGGAAGCGGCTGCGGGGGACCATGTTCGATCCATTCCGTTGGCCCGAGGTACGCCGTACCGAGCGACAGCTGCCCGGCGAGTACCGCGCCGCGATCGACCAGGTGCTCAGGCATCTCGACCGTGCTTCCCTCGTCCGGGCTGTCGCGATCGCCGAGCTCCCCGACCTCGTGCGCGGGTACGAAGACCTGAAGCTCCGGCGCGTCGCGCAGTTCCGGTCCCGGCTCGCCCGCGAGGTTGCGGAGCTGGCTCCGGCGCGTCGTCAGTCGGACCAGGGTTCCTGATCCCAGGCACGGTCGAGTCCGCGCATGCCGCCGCCCTGAGGGAAGAACTGACGCTGGGCATACGTCTCGCGCGCAAGCCCGTGATCCAACTCGTCGAGGAATGCTCGCTTGAAGCTCTGCATGAACAGCTGCCGCGTGTAGCGCAGCACCAGCGGTGGCCGCAGCGCAAGGTCACGCGCGATCTCCCACGCGCGGTCGACGAGTTGATCCTGCGGCAGCACCTCGGCAACCACGCCCCAGTCGAGCGCCTCCTGCGCGCCAAGCTTCTTGCCCATGAGGAGCATCGATCGGGCACGGTTCGGACCAACGAGCATCGGCCAGAGCACGTGTGATCCGTCCCCGGGCACCAGACCGCGCGGGAAGTGTGCCAAATCCTGGAAGTACGCGGTGTCCGACGCCAGCACGATGTCGCTCAGCAGCGGAACCTCGGCGTGGATGCTGCACGGACCGTTCACCGCGCTGATGACCGGCACCTCGACCGCGAGGATGTTCTCGACGAGCATGCGGCCATACCAGGCCTTTTCGTCGAGCTGCATCAGACCTTCCTGGCCGTCCATCGCGAGGTAGATGGGCTTGGTCGTGCTACCACCCGGCGCCGCTCCCCAGTTCGCGTTGTAGTTCTCGCCGGTCCCCGTATGGATCAGGACCTTGATCTCACGATCACCGGCGATGTCGGCGAACGCCTCCGCCATGCCGTCGTGCGCCTCCCAGCTCCACACCAAGCTGTCGCCTTTGGTGTGGCACTGCATGAAGAGGATTCCCTCGTCACTCAGCTCGAACGTGAAGTTCGCATACCGGTCCTTGTACTCCGAATACCTCGCGCGCTTGGTCATGCCCGACATCTTGGCGGTTCACGACGGCGCCGTTCGACCCCATGGCCTCGGCGGGGCGCCGAGCGGCAAGGCAGTCGCCGTGTCGAGTCCGCGACGAGGACCATCGCGATCACGCCGAGGAAGCGACCACGTACGAGGTATCGCGTCAGGTCAGTGCTCCTCGTGTGCTCACACCGTCGAGCCAGTCGACGAGATCGCGGTGCACCTCGTCGCGATTGGTCTCGTTGAGCACCTCATGGCGGGCGCCCGCGTAGTAGCGACTTGTGACATCGAGCCCTGCAGCACGCATGCGGCGCTCGAGCTCCCGGACCTGGGCACCGTTGTCAGAGACAGGATCGGCGTCGCCCGTGAGGAGTAGGACCGGGATGTGCCGCGGGATGCGCGCAATCGCGTCGGGCTCCATGACGTCGGTGATGGTCTCGAGCAGCGCATTGACGTAGCCATAGGTCAACGGGTTGTCATCACCACACAACGGGTCCGCGATGTACCTGTCGACCTCGTCCGGGTCGCGGCTCAGCCAGTCGTAGTTCGTTCGCGTCAGCTCCGCTGCGTCGTTGTATCCGGCAAGCGCGTCGAGGGGCTCGTCGGCCATGCCGGCGTCGATCGCTGTCCGTATGCCGGTCAAGAATTCTTCGGTGCCTTCTGCCGGTCCCATCGTCCCTGACAGCACGTAGGCGCTCACGCCGTCCGAGTCTCGCACCATGAAGGCCTGGACGATGACCGATCCCATCGAGTGTCCGAAGAGAACGATGGGAACTTCACCGACCTCGGTGCAGGCACGACGGATCAGCGCCTCGACGTCGGCGAGGACTCCGTCCATGCCGCTCGGACCGACCCGGCCGCGTCCCGTCGACTCGGCGGTGTGTCCATGCCCACGCAGGTCGAGCGCATAGACCGCGTGTCCCTCCCCCTGGAGCACGCCGGCGACGCGCGCGTACCGGGCCGAATGCTCCGACGCGCCGTGCACGATCACGACCGCGCTGCGCGGGTCACCGGACGGCATCCACCGCCGGCCGAAGACAGTTACGCCGTCCACGTTGTCGAACACGAACTCGTCCATCACATGCTCCTGCTGCTCAGACGACTCGAAGGCGAGTCGTTCTCACCCACGCCGTGAACCACTTCATCCCGTTGATCACCGATCCGCACCGCACCGACTGGAACCCGTCGAAGGCATGCTGCGCGCCCGGCAGCTCGGCGTAGGCGACCGGCGCGCGTGAGACCGAGCGCACCGCGCCAGCGAAGTGACGGGCGTCCTCGACCAGCAGCATCGTGTCCCGCGCACCGTGCACGACGAAGAACGGCGGTGCGTCGGCCCGCACATGAAGCACGGGCGAACCCTGTTCCCAGAGCGCCCGGTCAGCGTCAATCGAGCACTTCACGATCTTGTCGACGAAGTACTTGGTGCGGTCGAGATGGCGCCTGGCTCGCTCGCCGTGGCTGTCGAGCCAGTCGTAGTCGCCGTACAGCGGCATTGCCGCGACGACCGAGGTGTCGGCGTCTTCGAAGCCGGGCTGCAGGAGCGGGTCGTTCATCGTGAGTGCGGCGAGTGCGCTCAGGTGCCCACCGGCCGATCCCCCGGCGATGAAGATCTGCTGCGGGTCGCCGCCGTACTCGTCGGCGTGCTCGTGTACCCACACGATCGCCCGCTTGACGTCGACGATCGGGTCCGGGAAGGTCGCATCGGGGCACAACCGGTAGTTCGGTTCCACGCAGAGCCAGCCCCGGCTGGCGAAGTGGTACACGATGGGAAGCCCTTGCTGATCGTTCTTCCCGTGGGTCCACGCGCCGCCGTGGATGTAGACGAGCACCGGAGCCGCTGCCGGTCGCGACCGGGCGACGTAGAGGTCGAGCTGGTTGCGGATGCCCGCGCCCGCGTCCCCGTACGGCACGTCGGCGATGTGCTCCACGTTGCGCCGACGCGACGAGAACGGAGCCAGCGCTTCGCGCAAAGCCGACACCGGTCGGCGTTCGACGGGCGCAAGGTCACGATCGACCGCCTGCTCGAAGTCCTCACCCAGCGCAGCACGCAACGCGCGTCCGACTCTGCTGGTTGGCGCTGCGAACTTCGCCGTCACGTTCAGCCGCGACGAACAAACGTTCGATCGCGACGCGCTCGTTGCGGCCATCGTCGAGCTCAACGGCGCGCGCTCGAGTTGTGATGTGAGCGGCCGCAGCCTCGAAGTTCACGGACCGACCTCTGGGCGTTCGGTGATGCGAGTGAATCGCGCGTCGACTTCAGCGATTCGCTGGGGGTGAGTGAACAGGAAGGGACGATCGTTGACGACCGCGTCGACGACCATTCGGCCGATGTCTTCCGCCGCAACCACCCCTGGCTCGAGCGTCGACGCCGTGGGCTCGTCGGGCGAATCGATCGGTAGGCCGAGCCTGGTCGGGACACGGCCGGGAAAGACGACGGTCACGCCGATCGGTGCACCGGCCGCGCGGAGCTCCATGTCCAGGGTCTCGCTCAACGCCAGTACACCGTGCTTCGCGACGCTGTACGGGCCGATGCCGGCGACGGGCACCACAGCGGCCATCGACGCGACGTTCACGACGTGACCCTCGGTCCCAGCCGCGAGCATGCGCGGGACGAACGCGCGGATGCCGTGCAGCACGCCCCAGAGGTTCACACCCATCACTGCTTCCCAGTCGGTGAGTGGAAGCTCCCAGACCGAGCCGCCCCGAAGGATCCCCGCGTTGTTGCACACGACGTGGACTGCACCGAACCGTTCGAAGGTTCCGTCGGCGAGTCGTTCGACCGCGTCCGGATCGGCGACGTCGCAGACCATGCCGGCAGCCCGGTCTGGGCCGATGGCTGCGACTTCTCGTTCGAGTCGCTCCTCGTCGACGTCGGTCATCATGACGCTCATTCCGGAGTCTGCGAACGCCTGAGCGATGCCGAGGCCGATGCCACTCGCGGCGCCGGTCACGACTGCGACCCGATCGGTCATCTGCTGCATCGCAATTCCTTTGGGTTCACTGTTGGTTCACCATCGTGCAGCGTGATCTGACGACGGCGACAACGGGCGCTCGTACGCGAGATCGCTTCGGTCGCGAGTTCCCTTGAGGTAGCCCTGCGCCTTGAAGAACGAGGATTGCAACACCGACGCGTCGGCGATGAACATCACTTCGACCGTCGATCGACGCAGCGCAATCCGCCACTCGCCATCTCGACGTTCGAGGCGATCGGCATAGCGACCACTGATGAACTGCGCGGTGCGGCCGTCGCTGCTCAGCAAGACGACGATGACATAGCTCTCCGCGTGCGCTTCGTCGCCGTCGATCTCGCACGCGTGGGTGGTGATGTTGTGCGTGTGGACCTCAGACGTCGCGGCGTGCGCGGCATTGGCCCACGCGCCGTACTCCGGCCCGGTGTTCGTGGTGAACCCGTGTTCATCGACTGCGTCTGGGTGGTACGTGCCACCGATCACGTCGAGATCGTGGCGATCACAGCCACGGGCATGCGCTGCGATGCAGTCGAGGACGGCCTGCCGATCCGTCAGTTCCCGGACGTCGCGCCGGAGCGCGGCGATGTCGTCTTCAGTGCTCATGTTCCCTCACCGCCATCGATCCTCCGAGCTGCATCTAAGCTTGTACGAACGTATAGCAACGAGTCGAGGGGGCGTCAATGCGGATCGGGTTGACGGGCGGCGGGGCAACAGTCGATCGAGTCGTACGCCAGGCGAAGGAAGCAGAAGCGGACGGATTCAGCGCCCTCTGGTACGCGAGCATCGTCACCGGGGATCCGCTCGTGGCGATGGCGATTGCCGGCCGGGAGACGTCCACGATCGAGCTCGGTACGGCGGTGCTGCAGACCTTTCCGTGCCATCCTCTGCTGCAGGCGAATCGGGTGAGCTCCGTCGTCGACGCGATGGGCAGGCCGGGTTTCACGCTCGGTATCGGGCCCTCCCACGAACCGGTGATTCGCGGAGCCTTCGGACTGTCGTACGACCACCCGGGGCGCAGCACCGACGAGTACCTCCAGATCTTGACTGCGCTCCTGCGCGGCGAGAACGTCGACTTCGACGGCTCTGACTGGTCAGCGCACACCGCAGGTCGCGCGGTCCCGCCGTCTCATCCCGTACCGGTTCTGGTGTCTGCTTTGGGCCCGCGGCTGCTGCGGGTTGCGGGCGAACACGCCGACGGCACCGTGCTGTGGATGGCACCAGCACGAGCCATCGAGACCCACGTAACACCGAAGCTCCACGCCGCGGCAGCAGCTGCGGGGCGACCCGTACCGCGGATCGTGGCGGGACTTCCCGTCGCGGTGCATGACGACATCCCTGAGGCACGCGCGGCGGCCTCCGCGAGCTCGTCGATGTACGCGCAGATGGAGAACTACACGCGCATCCTCGAAATCGGCGGTGCAGGCACACCGGCGGACGCCGCGATCGTGGGGGACGAGTCATCGGTCACGTCGCAGCTGCAGTCGTTGCTCGATGCGGGAGCGACCGACATCTGGGCGGCGGTGTTCCCAGTCGGCGACGATCGCAGGGCATCGATACGACGGTCCAAGGATCTGCTCCGAGAGCTCGCGGGCTAGGCATTCGAAACCCTCGACGGGGACAACGACGGAAGGAGGACGGGCATGGCATCTCAGCGGCGCGTCGGCGCAGCGACCTCGAAGACACGGGATGGCCTCTTGGACTCCGTCGAGCGGTTGATGGTCAAGGACGGCTACGCCGCAGTCACGTACCGGGCAGTGGCGGCGAAGGCCGGCGTGACGTCCGGTCTCGTCCAGTACTACTTCCCGGCGCTCGACGACGTCTTCATCGCCGCGATCCGTCGTCGCTCGGAGCAGAACCTGGCCCGGCTCGAAGCCGCGTTGCGCGCCCGGCCCGAGCAACCGCTCAGGGTGCTCTGGGAGTACAGCCAAGAAGAATCGACGGCAGCGTTGACCACGGAGTTCCTCGCGCTCGGGAACCATCGGAAGTCGATCCGCGCCGAGATCGCCGAGTTCACCGATCGAGTACGGGAAGTGCAACTCGACGCGCTGCGGAGCTCCGGCGTGGACGACCTGCCGGGTCTCGGCGACCTGTCGATCGAGGTCCTGCTGTTCGTGCTCACCGGGGTACCGAAGTTGCTGCGGCTCGAAGAAGGCGTGGGGGTCTCCGGTTCCCATCAAGCGACGGTGGACGCGTTCGCGCAGCTCCTCGACGCCGCCGAACCGACACCACGAGGGAGCGACGTGGCTGCGCTCCCCTCCCGCAAGAAGTCGAAGCCGCGCCGTTCGACGTCTAAGCGATGACGGCCGGCATGGTGCGTCGTCATGGAAGCCCGCTATGCCCATCAACACCAGATCCGCGAGCGACTGGGAGTTCGCGAACCTGCGCCCAACGATCGATACGACGTCGTCGCGTCTCCTGGCGCGCGGCCACGTATTCGACATCTTGGCAGGGCGCCGACTCGATCAAGTCGAGCACAACGTGCTTCTCCTTGACCCGGTATCCGTCGCCGGTCCGAACCAGCGTCCAGTGCACGAAGCCACCCGAGAGCGTGCTCGGCTTCCGATCGATGATCTGGCGACGAAGAGGTAGGACTCGACATCGACTTCGTCGCCGCGCTCGGCCGTGACGAACATGTTGGTGGCATTGTGTCGTAGAGGGTACGGACCCCCGCCCCGGGCGGTGCGTCGAAATCCCCTCAGAGATGGCCGATCACCGAGATTCGGTGCATGACACGACGATCGTCGTAGTCGGCCGCCGCGTGGTGCATCACGGAGCGGTTGTCCCATACGAGGAGGTCGCCCTCCACCCACCGGTGGCGGTACCCGAACTCCGGACGTTGAACATGCAGGAACAGGTAGTTGAGCATCGCCGTGGCCTCGGCCATCGGCAGATCCTGGATGAAGCGCGTGTAGGTGGGCGACACGTACAGCGCCTTCCTCCCGTTCACGGGGTGCACAAGGACGACGGGGTGGGTCGCCTGCTTGCCCTTGCGCAGCTCCTCGGCCAGGTGCGCCGCCGTGCCATGGCCTCCCTGCCACATCATCTCCGCGATTCGCGCGAGGTCGTGCAGCGCAGTCAAGCCGTCGAGGTACTGCTGCATCCGGACCGACAGACCTTCGTACGCGGCGTGCAGGCTGATGAACGAGGTGTCACCGCCAAAGCTCGGGAGACGTATCGCGTGGGTCATCGTGATGATCGGCGGCTTGACGAGGAACTGCTCATCGACGTGCCACATGTTCGACCGGTCGCCCCGCTCAGAGTCGAGGACGGTGATGTGTTCGGATCCCTCGCCTTGGTTCTCGAAGAACTCGTGGTGTTCGAGTTCCCCGAAGTGCGCGGCCAGCGCGACGTGCTGTTCGGGCCGCATCCGAGCCGCGTCGAGGACGAGCACGCCGTGATCGAAGAGCGCTGCTGCGATCCCGTCGAGCTCGGTGTCGGGCAGCCCAACGTCCCAGCGAATGCCGGTGACGCGCGCTCCGAGCGCGCCGTTCAGCTTGACGATCTCCATGCGCGCACTGTGGCACAGGACTGGTAGGTCACGCGCCTACGGGCTGACGTCCGACCCAAGGATCGGAAGCCAGGAAAGTGGCCTGCAGCAGTCGTCAGGCTCGATCCAAGAATTCACCTCAGAAATGGGCGGAGATCGGTGCGCACGGGTGAAGACTCAGGTGGCACCCAGGTTCTCGACTACGACCCTGCCCTGCGGGCGAGGTGTTCGCCGATGCGCTCGGCGGACAGCCCGAACTCGGCGAGGACCTCGGCGCTGTGCTCTCCGAGGGCCGGGGCCGGGCGAGGGTACCCGGTCGGGCTCCGGGAGAAGTGGCCGAAGAACTGCACCGCGGTGCCGGTCCCGAAGGCCGGGTCGAGGTACTCCTCGTAGAAGCCGTTGTCGCGCAGATACGCGTCGGTGAGGGTGTCAACGATGCTGAGGACGGGCGCGATCGGGACACCCGCCGCGCCGAGCGCGGCCCGGGCCTGCTCCACCCTCCACGACGCGAAGGCCGCCGCGGCTCGCGTGGCGAGGTCGCCGTCGCGGGGTGCGCTCAACGCGGCGACGGGATCGACATCGGGCAGCCCGAGGGTGGTGAGGAGCGCGACCGCGTGCGCGGGGGTGCGGCAGGCGATCGCCACCCAGCCGTCGACGCACTCGTAGAAGCGTTCGCCCGCGTGCACGCCGATGCAGTCGCGCGCGCCGACGAGCGGGGCGGGCGCGCCGGGGAACGTCGTCAGCTCACCGATCTGCAGCAGCACGCTCTGCGCGGCGAGGCTGGTGCGGATCTCCTGGCCGGTCCCCGTGCGGTCGCGCGCGAGGAGGGCCATGACGATCCCGAACACCGACATCGCCGCGCTCCCGACGTCGTTGGCCGCGATGAAGCCGAACACGGGCTCGTCGTCGGGGCCGCCCTGGGCCCGCATCATCCCGCTCTGGGCCTGCAACAGCGGGTCGTATCCGGGCAACGACACCAGCGGTCCCTCCGTGCCGTACCCGGTGATGGTGAGCGAGATGATGCGCGGGTTCACGGCGCGCAGGTCGTGGTATGCGATGCCCAGGCGTTCCCGTACACCGAGCCGATAGTTGTCGAGCACGACGTCGGCGTCGGCCACGAGTTCGAGGAACAGGTCCCGGGCCTCGGCCTGCTTCAGGTCGAGCACGAGCGAACGCTTTCCGCGGTTGTACGACGAGAACGTGGGCCCATAGGAACGGAACGGATCGCCACTGGGCGTCTCGATCTTCACGACGTCGGCGCCGAGCCCCGCGAGGATCGAGCCCGCGTACGCGCCGGCGATGACGACGCCGAGGTCGAGGACGCGGACCCCCGCAAGTGGTGCGTCACCGGCGGCGGTCGCGGTCGGTGCCGTGTCGACCGAGCGATCAGGTGCCCACACCGGCGTCGTCGTGGTACGCGCCGGCAACCGGGGATGGCGCGCGGGCGTGCCGCTCATCCGCAACGAGACGCCGGGCATGCACACAGTGCCGAGGTCGGGGTGTTCGAGCTCGACGCGCATCTGGTTCGCCTCGGTGGTCGCGTTGGCGAACCACTCCTCGCGTGTCCCGACCGGGCCGCTCGGTATGCCGGCTGACTGCAACCGTTCGAGCCACTCCGCACGCGGACGGGATCGGAATGCGGCTTCGAGCAGTCGCATCGTGGTCGCCGATCCCGGCGGCACGAGCGCGGCGCGCAGGTCGCCGTCGACCGTGGGATCGGCCAGCACGTCGACGAGCACGTCGGTGACCTCGAGCGTCTGCAGGTAGAGCGCTTCGAACAGCGCGCCGAGGAACAGCCATTCGCCGTCGGCGCACTCGTAGAGGCGGTAGTTCGGCGCGCCACCGAGCGGCGCCCCCATGATGTTGAGCCGCGGCGCGCCGAACCGGGTGGTGGCGGTGGCCTGCGCGACGCCGTCGAGCCCGGTGACGACCACTCCCTGACCCTGGCCGGAGCGGATTCGTTCGAGGAGCGCGGCGCCGACGGCGATGGCGAGGCAGTTCGCCTGCGCGTAGGAGGCCTGCGGCGACACCAGGTGCACGGGGCCGTCCGCGTACGACGGCTGGTTGTGCGCGACACCGGTCAGGGCCGTGAGCAGGCCGTGCGCGAGGGGCGCGTCGTGCCAGTCACCCCGGGTGCCGTAGGGCGGCGCCCATGCGTGCACGAGTCGCGGATGGGCCGTCGTGAGTGCGGGCCCGTCCAGCCCGACGCGCCGGAGTTCGTCGATGGGTGCGTCCACCACGACGACGTCGGCGTACGCGAGCAGACGGTCGAGTTCGGCGCGGTCGGTCGCGTCGTCCATATCGACGTGCAGCCGCGTCTTGTTGCGGTCCCACGCCAGGTACCCGGGGACCAGCCGGTCTGTTTCGTCGGCGCGACCGATGGTCACGACCTCGGCGCCCTGGTCGGCAAGGTGCATCGCGGCCATCGCCGCGGGAAAATGGCGGGACCACTCGAGGATGCGCACGCCTGCCAGTGCCGACACGTTGCCCACTCCTCCTCGGGACTGCGTTCGCTTGCCTTTGGCCTGCGCCACCAACCAACAATGGTGGCAGCGCATTCAGGAGACCGCGGGCCAGGCCGTCGAACGCTATGAGCAAGCCCGCGACGCCTGCACAGGATCTCTCTCAGGGCGATATCCGTCCGGCGCTCGCGTTGAGTGCGACGCCCGACAGGGAGGCGCGCTGAGTGCTCACCTTGACCTTGGAGAGTGAAGCAGGCGTTCGGCACTGACAGCTCTGCCAGCGTTGAGGCCGTCAGCACGGGCGGGGACTGGCTCATCAGCGACGAGTACACGCCCGACAACATCGTTGCTCCGACCGAGATCGCCGACGAGCACACACGCAAGGGCGGCACCCTCGCTGGCGCCACCATCTTTCGGTCCTTCGACCGATCGGGTACCTCGTCACGCTCGTCCAATCGCCGAAGGGGGCAGGGTCAGCCTCACGAGGAAGGCCCCCTCCGGAGAGGGGGCCTGACCTGCGCTTTCTTGGAGCGGACGACGGGATTCGAACCCGCGACCCCAACCTTGGCAAGGTTGTGCTCTACCAGCTGAGCCACGTCCGCGTGGGTGACGAGGATAGCGCGCCCGGCGCCGCGCCTCAGGTGCCGGCGAGCCGTGCGACCACCGGGGCGAACTGCTCGTACTGGTCGTCGCCGAACACGAGGTAGGACACGCCCCACTCCTCGCGGCGGCGGCACGAGCGTGTCGCACACCTCGTCGACCGTCCCGGCCAGCACCGCGCCCGAGGCCAGCGCCTCGTCGGGCGAAACGCCGAAGCCCGGGGCCATGCGCCTCGGCGAGGCCGCGGGCGTCGTCGGTGACGGCGGCGACGAAGTAGCGGATCTGCAGCTCGAGGTCGTCGAAGCGCTCCCCCGCGCCCTCGCGGATCCACTCGACCTTGCGCCGGGTCGAGTCGCCGAGCGTGTCGCGCGCCGCCTCGGCGCCGATCTCACCGGCGGAGAGGATCGGGTTGATGCCGACGATGTCGGCCTCGCGTCCGGCGAGGCGCAGGAGCTTGCGCGCCACCACCACCGACGAGGATCGGCGGGCGCGGCTGCTGGAGCGGCTTCGGCAGGCCGTCGTAGTCGGTGATCGTGTAGTGCTCGCCGGCGAAGTCGAACGGGCCGTCGGCCCACGCGCCCTTCACGACCGCGAGCGCCTCGGCCAGCCGGTCGATGCGGACACCGGGCGAGTCGTAGGGCATGCCCGAGCGCGTCGTAGTCGGCGGTCATCCAGCCCGCGCCCAGGCCGAACTCGAGCCGGCCGTCGGACAGCACGTCGAGGGTGGCCGCTTCCTTGGCGACGACCGCCGGGTGCTTGTAGTCGTTGCCGAGCACGAGCATCCCGATGCGCAACGTGGTCGGTGGCGGCCGCGGCGAACGGCAGCGCGACCATCGGCGCGAGCGGCGTGTCGACGAAGTGGTCGGGCATGAACAGCGTGGAGTAGCCGAGGCCCTCGACCTTCGCGGGCCTGCTCCGCCCACTCCGCGCCCGGTGCGCGCGGTCGACGCCTGCACGCCGAACCGGAACTTCCTTGCCGTGGTCATGTGGTCACACTCCTGTGGATCCGAAGCCGAACGCGTCGCGCTCGGTGGTGTCGAGCGCGTCGACTTCGTTCCAGTCGACCTGCTCGACGGCCTGGATGACGAGCTGCGCGATGCGGTCGCCGCGCTCGACGACGAACGGCTCGGCCGGATCGGTGTTGACGCAGCAGCACCTTGAGCTCGCCGCGGTACAGCGGATCGATGAGGCCGGGCGTGTTGAGGCACGTGATGCCGTGCTTCAGCGCCAGCCCCGAGCGCGGCAGCACGAAGCCGGCATAGCCGGACGGGATCGCGACCGCGAGGCCGGTGGCGACGAGCGCCCGTCCGCCCGCCGGCGCGAGCTCGACCCGCTCGCGCGCGTGGAGGTCGTAGCCGGCGTCGTCGGTGTGCTGCTGGCGCGGGAGGGGCAGCTCGGGATCGAGCCGCTGCACCTTGATGCGAACCGGCATCAGTCGGCGAAGTCGGCCGCGAGCTCGGCTCGCTGCGTGTCGGTGAGCTCCACCCACGACCTTGTACTCGGGGTGGTCGACCACGAGCCGCGCCGGGCCCGGTCGCGAGCAGCTCGCGCTGGGCGGCGTCGAACGGGAAGTGCAGGTAGTGCACGGTCGAGGTGATGTCGTCGCGAGTGAGGCGCTCTTCGTCGCGCGGGATGCCGACGACCCTCGACACGTCCTTCGCGTCGCGCGGCCCGAGGTCGAAGCGGATGTTGAACTCGATCTCACGCATCTTCGGCAGCCACTCGCGCAGCAGCTCGTCGGTGGTGAGCTCGATGAACAACGTGCCCGACAGCTCGCCGGGATCGGGGATCAGCTCGTTGTAGGTGGCGACCTCACCGGCGATGGCGTCGTCGGTGAGCATGCGCTCGGCGCGCGCCATCTCCTGCACCTGGAAGCGCATGGTGTCGGTGTTCTCGAACACGATGGTGACGAGATCGCCGAGCGCGATGCGCCGACGCTTCTTCAACGCGATGATCCGGG
This sequence comes from uncultured Actinomycetes bacterium, assembly GCA_963755855.1. Lineage (GTDB taxonomy): Bacteria > Actinomycetota > Acidimicrobiia > IMCC26256 > DASPTH01 > DASUAS01. The sequence continues at coordinate 417,948 of CAVWLR010000009.1, forward strand.
CGCGGAAGTCGTCGCGCTCGCGCTCGTAGGCGCGGTGGTCGACGATGTCGTCGACGGTGAGCTTCCTCACGGTCGCTCCTCTCTCGTGTGCAACTGGGGCCGGGCGCGCACGACCCCGGGGACTCGCCCCGGGGTCGCACACACCACGGAAGTACGAGTGGTCAGTCGTTGAGGGTCTCGAGGCCCTGACCGAAGCGGCCGGCGTGGCTCTTCTCGGCGCGGGCGAGCGTCTCGAGCCACTCCGCGATCTCCTCGAGGCCTTCGTCGCGCGCCGTCTTGGCGAAGCCCGGGTACATCTCGGTGTACTCGTAGGTCTCGCCCTCGATGGCCGAGTTGAGGTTGTCGGAGGTGGCACCGACGGCGACGCCCGTCACCGGGTCGCCGACCTCGGCGAGGAAGTCGAAGTGGCCGAACGCGTGGCCGGTCTCACCCTCGGCGACCGAGCGGAACAGCGCCGCCACGTCGGGGTAGCCCTCGACGTCGGCCTTCTGCGCGAAGTAGAGGTAGCGGCGGTTGGCCTGGCTCTCACCCGCGAAGGCTTCCTTGAGGTTCGAGTGGGTCTGGGTTCCGTTGAGGTCGGGCATGCGTGTTCTCCTTGGTCTGCGTTGTCGTGCGTTGTGTCAGGGTTTCGTGAGCGGTGTTCGTGAGCAGTGCGGGACGACGTCAGGCGTCGGCCGGCTCCCGGGCGAGGCACTCGTCGCAGACGCCGCGGAACACGACCTCCACCGCCTCGACCGTGAACGCGCGCCGGTAGCGCGACGGGACGCGCAGGTCGGCGATGTCGAGGAGGACGTCGCGGACGGTGCCGCAGCGCGTGCACACCAGGTGCTGGTGCGCGTGCTCGACGTTGGGGTCGACCCGGATGCTGCCGGTGCCGACGTCGAGCAGCTCGACCTCGCCCATCGACTCGAGGTCGTGGACGGTCTGGTACACGGTCTTGCGCGAGATCGTGGGCATCTCGGAGCGGGCCGAGTCGTAGAGCGACTCGACCGTGGGGTGCGTGTCGACCCCGTGGAGCAGCCGGAAGATCGCCTGGCGCTGCGGCGTGACCCGGAGGCCCTCGGCCCGGAAGCGCGTGGTGAGCTCGTCGACCGTCTTCACGGCCCCCATCTTATCAACACTCGTTGTCAACTACCACGACGAGGCACGAGGAGATCGCCGTCGTGCTCGAGCCCGGACGCGTGCGGAAGCCCCGGTCGGACGGGTCCGGGGCTTCCGAGCGGGGAGCATCGTGATGCTCCACCGTCGGCAACCGCCGCGACCACGCGGCCGATGCTTCCCGTGTCCGCGTCGGCGTGCACGCCCGCGACCCTTGTGCGGACAACGCACCTGTTGATGGACGGGTGGGGTCGAACCTGTCGCGACTGCCAGAATCCCGCCATGACCGAACGCCATCGCGCCCTCGTGACCGCACCGTTCCGCGGTCCGGGCCTCGAGCACCCTCCGCTCCATCGCCGACGTCGTGCTCGATCCCTGGATCGACCACCAGCCGCTGCGGCTCTACAACGCCGACGACCTGGCCGCCCGGGTCGAGGCCGAGGGCGCCGACCTGCTGATCGTGGAGTCCGACAGCGTCAAGGGCCCGGTGTTCGACCTGCCGCTCGTCGCCATCGGCTCGTGCCGGGGCGACCCCACCAACGTCGACATCCCCGCCGCCACCGAGAAGGGCATCCCCGTGCTGCGGGCGCCCGGCCGCAACGCCGACGCCGTCGCCGAGATGGCCGTCGCGCTGCTCTTCGCGGTGAACCGGGGCGTCGTGCGGGCCGACCTCGACGTGCGCGCGGGCGAGACCTACCGCGACGGCACCATCCCCTACCAGCGCTTCCGGGCCTGGCAGCTCGCCGGCCAGACCGATCGGCATCGTGGGGTACGGCGCCGTCGGCCGGGCGGCGGCGTGGCGCTTCGCCGGCCTCGGCATGAAGGTCATCAGCTACGACCCCTTCGCACCCGACGCGACGCACTCGCTCGACGACCTGCTCGCCGAGGCCGACGTCGTGTCGATGCACGCCGCGGTCACGCCCGAGTCGGCCGAGATGATCGGCGCCGAGCAGTTCGCCCGCATGAAGGAAGGCGCGATCTACATCAACACCGCGCGCGCCGGTCTGCACGACACCGCCGCGCTCACGCAGTCGCTCGCCGACGGCCACCTCGGTGGTGCCGGCCTCGACCACTTCACCGGCGAGCGCCTCGACGTCGACGACCCGCTCTGCGCGATGTGGAACGTCGTGCTCACCCCGCACATCGGCGGCGCGACGTACGACACCGAGTCCAACCACACGACCGCTGATCGTCGACGGGTTGCTGACCCTGCTCGACGGTGGCGTCCCACCGAACCTGGTGAACCCGGAGGTCCTGAAGTGAGCGACGCGCCCGCAGCCAGTGCCGACGAGGTCAAGCAGCAGCTGCTCGACACGGCCAAGGAGATGCTGACCTCGGGGCTCGTGCAGGGCACCGCCGGCAACGTCGCGGCGCGACTGCCCGACGGCAACGTGGTGCTCACGCCGTCGTCGCTCGACTACCTCACCATGGGGCTCGACGACCTCGTCGTGTGCAACCTCGACGGCGAGGTCGTGGAAGGCCACCGCAGCCCCACGACCGAGAAGATGCTGCACCTCTCGGCGATGAAGCGCTATCCCGAGATCAACGCGACCATGCACTGCCACGCCAAGCACTGCACGATGTTCGCCCTCACCCGCCAGCCGATCCCGGCGGTGATCGAGGAGTTCGTCGTGTACGTCGGCGGCGAGGTGCCGGTGGCCAACTACGAGACCACCGGCACCGACGACCTCGCCGACGAGGTCGCGGGGTGGGTCGACACGCGCAGCGCGGTGCTCATGGCCAACCACGGCCTGTTCGCGGTGGGCAAGTCCCCCGCCGACGTGATGCACATCGCCGGCCTGGTGGAGCGCACCGCCGAGATCGTGTGGGGCGCGCAGCGGCTGGGCGAGATCGTGCCCCTGCCCGCGGCGACCAACGAGCAGTTCGCCGGCTACTACCGCTACGGCCGCACCGGGAAGTTCTGACCGCCACACCGGACGAGCATCTCGGACTTGACCCCCGTATACGGACGTGAACTCCGAGATGCTCGTGGGTGAAGCGAGGCGGCGTCAGCGCTTGCGGAGGAGGGTCAGGCCGTCGCCGAGGGTGAGGAGCGCGCTCTCGACGCGGTCGTCGGCGGCGACCAGGTCGTTGAACGCGCGCATGGCGACGACGGAGTCGTCGTTCGCCTCGGGGTCGATGATGCGACCGCCCTGGAGCGTGTTGTCGACCAGGATCACGCCGTTGGGGCGGAGCCGGGTGACGATCTCCTCGTAGTACACGGGGTACGCGGGCTTGTCGGCGTCGATGAACGCGAGGTCGAACTGCTCCTCGGCGGGCAGCGCGCGCAGCGTGTCGGCTGCCGGCGCGATGCACGAGATCGATCTTGTCGTCGACACCGGCGTCGGCCCATGCGCGACGGCCGATGCTCGTCCACTCCTCGCTCACGTCGCAGCACAACAGGTGGCCGTCGTCGGGGAGGCCGCGCGCGATGGCGATCGCCGAGTACCCGGTGAACGTGCCGACCTCGACCGCCTGCTTCGCGCCGATCGCACGCGTGAACAGCGTCATGAACGCGCCCTGCTCCGGGCGAGATCTGCATCATCGCCATCGGCAGCTCGGCGGTCTCGGCGATGAGCGCCTCCTGCACCGCGTCGGGCGGGGTGCCGTGGGCGACGACGTACTCGTGGATCTCGGGCGTGAGGAAGAACGACTTCGGCGACATGGCGGTCACCCTACGTCGGCGCCCCCGGCGGTTCAGCCGAACACGCGGTCGGACAGCGTGAGTCCCCCGCCGCGCGCCGAGTCGACCAGCTCGATCGCCTCCGGCACGGCGCCGCCACACCACCTCGGCGAGCCGGGGCCGGAGGATCCGGCGGAACGGGACGTACCCGAGCTCCCACGGCACCAGGAGGCCCCAGAACACGAGGTCGTCGTTGACGCCCTCCGGGGCGGAGGTGGACGTGGATGCGCATCGAGCCGTGCACCACGTGGACCAGGCGCTTGGCGATGGCGTCGGCGAGGACGCCCTCGTTGACGGACACGATGCTGGCGGTGTCGGGCGGCGGCTCCGACAAGCCGGTAGACGGACTTGCGCGAGAAGTCGAGCACCCAGAACGGCAGCGGCGACGACGGCACCTCGAACACGACCGGACGGTGCAGCAGGCGGCGGACCACACCGGGCGGGAACGCGCGCATGAAGCCCTCGAAGTACGCCGGCGAACTCGGCGTAGTCGAGGGTGAGCCCCTTCTCCTCCACCGTCTGGTCGGCGATCTTCGGCGCGACCTGGGCCGCCAGCTCCTCGAGGTGGATCTCGCGGTCGGCGTACCAGTCGACGCCCGACAGCTCGAAGCCGGTGTCGGAGCTCCACGAGTCGCCCGGGTCCATGTGCACGGCCTCGGTGGCCGACCCGGGCCGACGGTCCCGGAACGCGTCGACCACCTCTCCCGGCGTGATCAGCTGCTCGTTCGCTCCTGCGCTGTCGGGATGGAGGAACGCCACCATGCTGCCGAAGGGCACGCCGTAGCGCGGCTGGAGCGCGTCGACGACCCGCACCCAGTTGTCGAGGTAGCTCTCGCGCGTGACGAGCTCGAGGTCGGCGGGATCGTCGGCGGTGTAGAGGATCGGGTACGACTGCGCGAACGAGTAGCTCTTGAACACGAACGTCGGACGACCGAAGTCTTCGAGGATCCGCTCGAGCGTGCGACCGCGCAGCTTGCTGTCGTTGATGTCGACGAGGACGTGCTCGCCGTCGGCCACGACGAACACCGAGTCGTCGGGCCCGTACTGGTACGACCCCACCCGCACCCCGGGTGCGAGCTGCACGACCTGCGCGTGCGGCAGCTCCATCACCTCGGGGAACCCGAGCGAGCGCACCTCGGCCGCGAGCGTCGGGACGCCGAACTTGGGCACCAGCACGTGCGCGTCCCGATCGATCTTGCGCATCGACGGGAAGTGGAAGTGATCGAAGTGGTGGTGCGTGAGGTACACGAAGTCGGGTTCGAACACCTCGGGATCGGGCTCGGCGACCGTCGGGTAGTGCCACCACGAGCGCCAGTAGCAGGACCCGAACAGCCACGGGTCGACCAGGATCGTGGGCCCGCTGGTCTCGATGCGCAGGCAGCTGTGCCCGATGACGGTGAACTTCATCGGCTGCCGTGGCGCCGGCGCCGGGCGATGGCCGCGGCGGCGAGCACCTCGAGCGTGCCGCGGGCGGTGGCCTCCCAGGTGAACCGGGCCGCGTGCGCCCGAGCCGCCGCGCTCATGCGTGCGCGCAGGTCGTCGTCGCGGAGCATCCGGTCGAGGCCGACCCGGAGCGCGTCGCCACCACGACACAGGATGCCGGTCTCGCCGTCGACCACCGCGTCGGCGTGGCCGGCGACGTCGCTCACCACCGACGGTGTGCCGCAGGCCGCGGCCTCGGTGACGGTCATGCCCCAGCCCTCGCGCGCCGACGCGCTGGCCAACACCCATGCCCGCCGGTAGAGGTCGACCTTCTCGTCCTCGTCGACCCGGCCGGGCAGCCGGATCCACGACTCGGCCCGCGCCGCGTGGATCTGCGACTCGAGCTCCTCGCGCTTGTAGCCCTCGCCCACGATGACGGCCTCGAGCGCGGGATGGTCGGCCTTCGAGCGCGATCAGCGCGTCGACGAGCACGTCGAACTGCTTCACCGGCACGAGGCGACCGACCGCGACGACCAACGGCGTGGGCGACTTCTCACCGCTCGGCGTGTAGTGCGCGTCGATGCCGGGCGAGACCACGCTGACCCGCTCGGGCTTGAACCCGAGGTCGTGCACCATCTCGCGCTTGCTCGACTCCGACAACGTGACCATCGACGTGCGGTGGTACACCGGCGGCGCCACGGTCGACTCCACGAAGTTGCCGAACGAGGCCAGGCGCGGCGGGAGCGTCATCTGCCACATCTCCGCGTGCACGTGGTGCAGCCACGTGACGTGCGCGGTGCGCGACCACAGCGGGGAGAAGAACGGCATCCCGTTCCAGATCTCGACCAGACCGTCGCGACCACCGTGCCACCCCATCATCTCGCTGAACGCGGCGCGCGGGAACACGAGGTAGCGGCCGGCCTTGCGGATGACGCGGTAGCCGTCGCGCCACGACACCTGGGGGTGCCCGGCGGCGTACGACGTGCGGATGTTGACCTCGATGCCGGCCTCGGCCCAGAGCTTCGCGATGTTCGACGCGTGGAGCTCCGAGCCCCCCGCTTCGGGGTCGTCGAGATCGCGCCAGGCGAGCATGCTCACCCGGTGGAGGCCCGCCTCGGCGGCGATGTCCCCCAGCTTCGCCACCTCGATCGCGTGATCGGTGACCAGGGTGTCGGACGGGCCGCTCATGAGCAGTGCATGCTACGTGGAGGTCGCTCCGCAGCCTGGGAACGAACCGCACTGCATAACCTCACCCGATGGCCGAAGCTCACCGGCGAGCGCCCGATGGCGGGCGCCACCCCCGATTCCCTCCTCGCGTTCCACGACGCCGGCTACCGCGAGATGGCCGAGCTCATCGGTCCCGGCACCGTCCTCGACGTCGGGTGCGGCGTCGGCGACCAGACCGCCAAGCTCGCCGGTCTGGGGCGCCTGGTGATCGGGGTCGACTACGACGCCCAGACCGCGGTCGACGCCGCCCACGAGTGGGAACCACGGGGCCTGCGCTTCGCGGCGATGGACGGCGGCCGCATCGGTGCACGAGACGGCTCGATCGACTTCGTGTGCTCGTCGCACATCATCGAGCACTTCCGTGCCCCCGAGCAGCACGCCGCCGAGCTCGCCCGCGTCGCCGCCGACGGCGGCACCGCGCTCGTGATCACCCCCAACCGTCCCGCCGACTTCGAGAACCCGTTCCACGTGTCGTCGTTCGAGGCCGACGAGCTCGAGTCGCTGCTCGCGCTGTTCTTCGACGACGTGACCGTGCACGGTCTCGAGGGCTCACCCGAGCTGCACGCCGACTTCGCCCAGCGCCGCGCCAGCGGTGAGCGCATCCTCAAGCTCGACCCGTTCGACCTGCGCCACAAGGTCCCGTACAGCTGGTACGTGTGGAGCTACGAGCGGGTGCTGCCCGTCGTCTACAAGGCGCTCGGCTCGGCGCGCACCGGCATCGGCTCGGGCCTCGACGAGTCGCACTTCTTCCTCACCGACCAGATCACGCCCGACCACCCCGGGGCTGTTCGCGGTGGCGCGCAACCCCCGCCACTGACCTCGTCCGGACCGGTCGGGCGAGCGCGGCGAGCGCGGCGGGCGACTACTTCGCCCAGAGCCCACGCCCGTCGGGACGCTCACCCTCGGCGGCGGGGTCGGCGTCGACTCCCGCCGCGATCTCCTTCAGCTGAGGCGACGAGCCACTTCACCACCATGGTCGAGCCGGCCTCGCTGAAGTGCACGCCGTCGTCGCGGATGACCTGGCCGTCGAGCTCGTCCGTGAACCGGCCCTGGGGCGACACGAACTTGTTGAGGTCGACCATCCGGTAGCGGCCGGGATGGCTGGCGAGGAAGTCGCGGTACAGCGAGTTGATGCGGTCGACGCGCCACGGGTCGTACTCGGGCCACGCTCGGTCGGTCTGCCCCACCAGCTCGGGCCGCGAGAAGAACGGGGTGGTGAGCACCACGACCTTGGCGCCGGTGGACGCGAGGAGCGTGGTGGCGTCGTCGAGCTGGTGCAGGAACGACGGTGTCGTACTCGACGGTGCCGAACTTGAAGAGCTGGCCGTCGACGTTGCGGTCGAGGATGTCCCACGCGCCCACCAGCATCACGACCTCGTCGGGGTGGAACTGCTGCAGCTCGGCGGGCCACTGCTCGCGCCAGTTGCACGCCGGGTCGACCGGCGTGAGCTCGCCGCCCTCGTAGACCGACCCGTCGTAGAACAGCCCGCACCCGAGGCGACCGCGGTTCCACACCGTCAGTCCCGGAGTCGGTCACGTGGTCGAAGCCGAGGCCGAGCGTGCCCGCGACCGAGTCACCCACGATCATCACCTTCGTCGGGACGGCCGGCACCGGGGCGACGCCCGACGCGTCGGTGGGCACCGACGACGGCGGCGGCGCCGCCTTCAGGATCGGCGCGTCGGCAGCGGAGTGCGTTCGCTGTCTTGGCCGCGACCGATTCGCCTCCGCCGGTCGTGACGGCGAAGACCGCGACCACCAGCGACGCCGCCAGCGCGACGACGATGACGCGTGGGCTGCGGGAGCCGGAAGGTACCGGCGCGAATGGGGCGCTCCACCGCATAGAACGACAGAGCCGCCAGCGCCACGCTGACCGCGATGCGCACGACGAGCAACGAGAACCCGTCGAGCCCGGTGCGCGTGTGGGTGATCGTGAGGTACACGGGCCAGTGCCACAGGTAGAGGCCGTACGAGATGCGCCCGACCCATCGCAGCGGCGGCACCGAGAGGAACCGGCCGAGCACGCCGCGGTCGGGTTGGATCACCGACACGATGACCGCCGACACCGCGAGGGCCGCGAGCAGGAACCCGCCCTGGTACAGCGCGTCGGTGCGCTCCGACATCCGCCAGAACAACCAGAGCGTGTAGCCGGCCCCGACCACCGCCGCGACGCGGACGGCGATGCGCGCGGCGCGGCTGAGGATGGGCCCGTGCATGAACACGAGGATCCCGACGACCGCGCCGATGAGCAGCGACTGCGCGCGGGTGTCGGTGCCGTAGTACACGCGCGACGGATCGCGTCCCGGCTGGTACAGGACCGCCATCAACGTCGCCGACGCGGCGATCAGCACCACGCACGCGACGAGCAGCACCTTCAGGGAGCGTCGCCACCACAGCAACCCGGCCACGACGAGTGGCCACACCAGGTAGAACTGCTCCTCGATCGCGAGCGACCACATGTGCCGCAGGGGCGACGGCTGCGAGAACTGGTCGAAGTACGACTGGCCCGAGAGGATGAAGCGCCAGTTCGCGACGTAGCCGAGCGACGCGAACGAATCGGCCCGGATCCGTCCGAGCTCGCCGGGCGCGGCGAACACACCGGCGTACACGACGATGCCGACCATCACCAGGAACAACGCCGGGAGCAGGCGGCGAGCGCGTCGACCCCAGAAGGCGAGCAGCTGGATGCCGCCCCGATTGGTCCACTCGGTGACGAGAAGCGTCGTGATGAGGAAGCCGCTCAGGACGAAGAACGTGTCGACACCGAGGAACCCGCCCACGGCCCACGACTGCCCGGCGTGGTAGAAGAGCACGGCAGCCACCGCGAAGGCACGGATGCCGTCGAGCGCGGGCTGGTACCCGAAGTGCCGCGGCGCGCCCGCGACGACGTCCTCGCGGCGACCCCGCTGCACCGAGCGTCGCGTCGGTGCGACCGGTTCGGCGACGGGGGCGCCACGCGGCGAGTCGCGCATGGTTCTGGCCAGGACGATTCCCCCGGGTGGACAGGGACTGGAGTGACTGGAGTCGCCGGTCAGCGTAGGCCACGACCCCACCGGCGTCGGGTCCGCGGTGGAGCGGTTCGGAAGCTCCCCTTGACTAGCGTTCGGCGCGTGGACGGCTGGCGACGAACTCCTGGTGGCGCCGCGCCGTGCGGCCGCGACCAGCGGGAGTCCGCATGACCACGACCACGACGACGAACGACGGGCCCGCAGGACCCGCAGGTCCGGTCGAGGCCGGCCCGCCGCCGCTCGCAGCCGACGCGCCCGTCCGCCCGGTCTCCCGCTTCGCGCTCTGGCTCGCCGGGCTCACCGCGCTCGGGTTCCTGGTGCGCGTCCTCAACGTGCTCTGGTGGCGACCGACCACCGACACCCCCGGGTACCACGGGTACCGCCTCTGGGGTGACGCGCTCTACTACCACTGGCAGGCGAACGCCCTGGCCAAGGGCCACTGGTTCGTCGATCCGGTCCTCTGGTTGATCGAGGGCAAGGACCTCCCGAGTGCCGGGCACCCGCCCCTCTACACCATGTACCTCGCGGCGTGGTCGTCGATCGGGCTCGACGGCGTGACCGCGCACCGCCTGGCCTCGTCGATGCTCGGCACCGCCACGATCGTGCTGATCGGCCTCTTCGTGCGCAAGCTCGCGCGCAGCAACGCCGCCGGCCTCGTCGCCGCCGGGATCGCCGCGGTCTACCCGCAGTTCTGGATCAGCGACGGCATGGTGATGTCGGAGACCGCGGTGATCTTCGCCACCGTCGTCGCGCTGAGCGGCATCTACCTGTTCTGGCGGGAGCCCCGGCTGCGCAACGCCGTGCTGATGGGCGCGGGGGTCTCGTTCGCGGTGCTGACGCGCAGCGAGCTGGTGCTGCTGTTCCCGTTCGTCGTGCTCCCCCTCGCGCTCCTCGTGCGCGGCGCCGACTGGCGCCGACGCTTGAAGCTGCTCGTCGTGGCCGGTGTGGCGGGCGCGATCGTGATGGGGCCGTGGGTGGCCTTCAACCTGGTGCGATTCGAACACCCGGTCACCATCACCGCGGGACAGGGCGCGGTGCTGTCGGCGGCGAGCTGCGACGCGGTCTGGTACGGGAAGCTGATCGGGTACTACGCGAACTGCTTCCAGGGACCGTGGCCCAAGCCCGGCCTCGACGAGTCCGAGCGCGACGCGGAGCCGAGGCGCCAGGCGATCGAGTACACGAAGGACCACATCAAGCGGTTCCCGCTCGTGGTTGCGGCGCGCGTCGGCCGGCTGTGGGACGTGTTCAAGCCCGGCCAGACGACCGCGTTCGACTGGTGGATCGAGGGACGCGGTCGCGCCGCGTCCTGGGCCGGACTGTTCATGTACTACGCGCTCGTGCCGTTCGGCATCTACGGCCTCGTCCTGATGAGACGCCGGCGCATCCCGATCCTCCCGATGTTGGCGATCCTCCTCACGTCGACGCTCGCAGCCGCGATCACCTTCGGCGTCACCCGTTACCGCGCGCCTTCGGAGGTCGTGATCGTGTCCTGCGCGGCGATCGGCATCGCCGCGTGCTGGACGAGATGGCGGAGCCGGGGTGCGCGCGCGCCTGCACCGGCTGCGGCACCATCTCCCTCGTGACGGCTCCCCCGTGAGCGATCGACGTCGTTTCCTCGTCCGCCTCACGGTGATCACGGTGATCGCCGCCGTGGGACGGGTCGTCTACTCCGTCGCGGTCGCCGACCCCCGCGTCAAGGGCGTGAAGCTCTCCGACCAGGTCTTCTACCACTTGCAGGCGCGTGCGGTGGCCGACGGGTGGGGCTTCGTCAACCCCTTCGCGTTCTACGCCACCGGGCCGGCGCACCGGGTCATCGACACCGCGCTCCACCCACCGCTCTACACGACGTTCCTCGCGATCCCGGCGCGGTTCGGCATCGACAGCATGCTCTCGCAGCGGGTGATGACCTCGCTGCTGGGCGCGGCGACCGTCTTCCTCGTCGGACTGCTCGGGCGTGCCCTGGGTGGCAACCGCCTCGGACTGATCGCCGCCGCCCTCACCGCGGTGGCACCGGCGCTGTGGGTCAACGACTCGGTCCTCGGGCTGGAGACCCTCTACTGCTTCCTGGTGGTGGCCGCGCTCCTGGCGCTCTACTCGTTCTGGGACCGCCCGCGCCTCACCGCGGCCATCGCGCTGGCGGCGGCGCTCGGCCTGGCGTCGTTGACGCGCTCAGAAGGACCGATCCTGTTCGTCCTGCTCGCGCTGCCGACCGTGCTGCTCAAGCGCGGCCTGTCGTGGCGCGACCGCGGCAAGTACCTCGGCGTCATGGCCGTCGTCGGCGCGCTCCTGGTCGGGCCGTGGGTGGTGCGCAACATGACGACCTTCGAGAAGCCCACCTACCTCGGCACCGGCTTCGGCCTCGTCCTCGCGTACGGCAACTGCGACCGCACCTACTCCGGGGAGTTCCTCGGGTACTGGAGCGACCAGTGCGGCTACAACGACTACGCGCCCCGCACCGAGGAGTCGGTCGTCGACCTCCGTGCGCGCAAGCAGGGCACCGACTACATCCGCGACCACCTCGGCCGTCTGCCCGTCGTCGTGGCCGCGCGCGTCGGACGCGTGTGGAGCGTCTTCCGACCCACGCAGAACGTCGACTTCGACGCGTTCTACGAGCGCCGCGGCACCGCAGAGAGCTGGGCCGTGCTCGTCGCGTACTACGCGATGTTGGTGCTGTCGATCGCCGGACTGGTCGTGCTGCGGCGCCGTCGCATCCCGATCTTCCCGTACATCGCGATCGCGCTCTCGGTCACGATCACGGTCGCGTTGAGCTTCGGCATCACCCGCTACCGCGCGCCCGTCGACATCGTCATGCCGCTGCTCAGCGCGGTCGCGATCGACGCGTTCCTCCGGTGGCGCGCGAACGCGCCCGCCGACGACGACGGCTCTCCGCGCGTCGACGAGAGCGCGCCGGACGCGCCGTCGACACCCGGCGAAGACGCTCCGGCCACCGTCGATGCGCACCAGGGGACCGGTAGCCTCTCCGAGTGATGCCGACCGATCGCGCGCTCGACAACCAGCGCAACACCGAGCTGCTGCGGGCGGAGCTCCCGGCGGCGCGCTACGTCGACGAGCAGTACCTGCGCTGGCTCTACGACGAGAACCCGTACGGTCCCGCCATCCAGCGCGGCGTCGACGACGACGGCATGCGCGTCGCGCACTACGCGCTCATCCCCCAGCGCTACCGCGGCCGCGACGGCGTGGTGCCCGCCGCCTTCTCGCTGCACGCGGTCACCCGGAGCGGCACGCAGCGCAAGGGCTACTTCCAGACCATCGGCGCCGAGATCTACGAGGAGGCGTCGGCGGCCGGCTGGCAGCTCTCGTCGGGCGTGTGCAACGACAAGTCGATCGGCGCGGTGACCAAGTACATGGGGTGGAAGACCCCGGGCCCGCTGCCGGTGAAGCTCTGCGTTCCGATGCACACCGGCCGCGGCGTCACCAGCCTCGCGGTCGACCCTGCGCTGCTCGCGAGCGACCGATTCGCGGAGCTGACCGCCGGGCTCGACGACTTCCCCGTGCAGCAGTGGACCAACTCGTACACCACCGACTACCTGCGCTGGCGGTTGGCGTGCCCGAGCACGCAGTTCGCGGTGCACGCCAGCGACGACCTCGTCGCGGTGACCACCACCGACACCCGCTTCGGTGTCCGTGCGGCCGTGCTCCTGAAGCTGCTCGTGCGCGGCGACGCACCGCCACGGCCGGAGCGAGTGATCGCGGCGGCGTGTCGCTTCCACCGGGCGCCCTACGCCGTGTACGCGGGGTTCAACGCGCGGGTCGCGGTGCGCGGCATCCAGCCACCCCGCAAGCTCCAGCCGTCACCGCTCCACCTGATCCTCCGCTCGCTGTCGCCGGCGGTCGACCAGGACACGCTGACCCTCGACACGTTCGAGTTCCTCGACATGGACGCCTACTGATGGGCGCCGATGCTGCAGCGGGCCTCGTCACGTTCACCCTCGACCTCGAGGACCACCGGCCGTCGGCCGACGCACCCGAGCGGTACCCGGCGTTGACCCACGAGGTCCTCGACTTCCTCGACGCCCGCGACGTGCGGGGCACGTTCTTCGTCGTGGGCGAGACCGCGCAGGCACACCCCGAGCTCGTGCGCGAGGTCGCAGCGCGGGGCCACGAGGTGGGGCTCCACGGGTGGCGACACCGGCCGCTCACCGAGCTGACCGCCGACGAGCTGCGCAGCGACGTGCAGCGCGGCAAAGACCTGCTCGAGGAGCTGAGCGGCGGGCCCGTGCTCGGCTTCCGCGCACCGACGTTCTCGCTGGTGCCCGAGTCGCGGTGGGCCGTCGACGTGCTCGCCGACGCCGGCTTCGCCTACTCGTCGAGCGTGCTCCCCGCCCGCAGCCCGCTCTTCGGCGACCCGACGGTGCCCCTCACCCCGTTCCGCTGGTCGAACGGGCTCGTGGAGCTGCCGTGCCCGGTCGTGCGGGCCGGGGGCGTCGGGCTCCCCTACCTCGGCGGCGTCTACCTGCGCGCGCTCCCGGGTCCGGCGGCCACCACCGCGCGCCGCAGCGTCGGCCGCACGCAGCTGCTCTGGATCTACTGCCATCCCTACGACTTCGATCCCGACGAGGAGTTCTGGGTGGTGCCCGACGCCGGTCGGTGGGGCAGTCGCCTCCTCTGGTACAACCGGCGGCGCGCGTTCGCCAAGGTCGAGCGTGTGCTCCGGGGCCGCGCCGGTGCGCCGCTCGCCCAACGTCTCCACGAGGTGACCGCCAGCCATGTCTGACCGCGACTTCTCGCAGCTCGAGATGGTGCACCGGCTGCCGCCGGCGTCGCTGGTCGACCGCTTCGCGTACCTGTGCGATCTCGCCCGCGGTCGACGCGTCGTGCACGTCGGCTTCGTCGACCTCGGATGCGAGATGCTCAACGCGGAGTCGGGCGCGTGGCTGCACGAGCACCTGGCGGATGCGGCCGCGGAGCTGATCGGCATCGACCTCGACGAAGTGGGCGTCGAACGCGCCCGCGCGCGTGGGTACGAGGCGTACGCCGTCGACTGCCGCGACGTCGACGCGGTGCGCGCGCTCGACCTCGAGCCCGCCGACGTGGTCGTCGCCGGCGAGGTCATCGAGCACCTCGACGATCCCGGCGGGTTCCTCGACGGGGTGCACGCGCTCGTGCGCCCGGGTGGCACCCTCGTCGTCACCACACCGAACGCAGCGGGGCTCGTGAACGCGGCTGCGCTGCTCGGCAACTACGAGGTCAACCACCCCGACCACGTCGCCCTGTACACCTGCACCACCCTCGACACCATGCTCCGGCGCCACGGGTGGGCGCCCTTCGAGCACGCGGTCTACCTCCAGCAGGTGAAGTCGAACGGCACCGACACCCGCAGCCGCATGCTCACCACGGGAGCCCGGGCCGTGCTCGGCCTGGAGCGCCTCCTCGCCCGGCTCGGCCGGCCCTACGCCGCGGATGGTTTGATCGTGACCGCCCGTGCGGAACACTGACTGGGTGGATCAACGCATCAGCCTCGTGAGCCTCGGCGTCACCGATCTCGATCGGGCCCGGGCGTTCTACGAGCAGCTCGGCTGGCAGGGCCAAGAGGTGCAGGAGACCGTCTTCTTCCAGGCCGGCGGCCAGGCGGTCGTGCTCTGGGCACGCGACGAGCTCGCCGCCGATGCCGGGGTTCCCGACGACGGCCCCGGCGGCTTCGGTGGGATCACGTTGGCGCACAACGTCGACGCCCGTGACGAGGTCGACCGGATCGTGCACGCGGCGGAAGAGGCGGGCGCCAGGGTGTCCGTTGCGCCGCGCGACACCTTCTACGGCGGCTACGCGGGCTTCTTCCGCGACCCCGACGGGCACGTGTGGGAGATCGCGTGGAACCCGGGGTTCACGCTCGAACCCGACGGGTCGCTCACCCTGCCCGACTTCAGCGCCGTCAGCTAGCGACGGCGCGCGGCCGCCGAGCAGCTGCCTTCAGCGCGGCGGCTCGATGTCGCGCGGGCCGAGGCGTTCGTCGATCTCGCCCCGCAGCAGCGCGTACTCCTCGGCGAGAGCGCGGGTGCGGTCCTCGAGGCGCGAGAGCTCCCACGAGAAGTGGAGCACCAGCACGAGCAGGAAGCTCAACGCCAGCAGCATGAACGTGGCCGGCGGGTACGAGATGCCGAACCAGTCGGAGATCTCGACGAGCAGGTCGGGGAAGATCGCGAGGATCGCCAGCCCGAGCCCGATGGTGAGCCACAGCACCGAGTACTTGGCGCGGAGACGGCGACTGCGCACGAGGTTGACGATGAACGCGATCACCGCCGCCGCGAGCACGATCACCAGGACATGCGCAGCGGTGCTCACGACTCCCCCTCGTCCGTGCCCTCGTCAGGACGCTCGTCGTCGCGGCGGGCGCCGCGCCGCGCCCGTTGCCCACGACTCGTCGTCGACGCCAGCAGCACGATGAGCAGGCGCACGTAGTAGTACACGAGCTTGAAGTTGCGCGTGCTCGGCGCGCCGCCGGTGCGGCCCCGCATGTTCGCCGGCACCTCGTCGACGCGGAACCCTGCGTTGCACGCCTGCACGAGGGCTTCGACCGAGTCCATGTACTCGACCGGGTAGTTCTTGGCGAAGTACTCGAGCATCGGACGCGAGAACGCGCGGAACCCCGAGCTGGTGTCGGTGAAGCGGTGGCGCACGAGCACCTTCACCAGCGACTGCAGCACCTTCATGGCCCGGCGGCGGATCCCGCTGACGGAGTAGGTGACCGCGCCGCCTTCGGTGAACCGGCTCCCGATGACCATGTCGGCACCGCGGTCGAGGCCGTCGAGGAGCGCCTGCACCGCCAGCGGGTCGTGCTGGCCGTCGGCGTCGAACTGCACCGCCCGCTCGTAGTCGTGACGCACCGCGTAGGTGAACCCGGTGCGCAGCGCACCGCCGATCCCGAGGTTGAACGGCAGGATGGCGACGTGCACGCCGGCCGCCTGGGCGAGCTCGGCGGTGCGGTCGGTGGAGCCGTCGGACACGACGAGGACGTCGTAGTCGGGGGTCTGCTCCGCCAGCTCCGCGAGCACCGCGGGCAGCGACTCCTCCTCGTTGTACGCGGGGATGATCACGAGCGGCCGGGCGGCGGTGGTCACGAGCGTGCCTCCGCCGGCTTGCGCCGCCAGAGCGACGAGAGCGGCTTGTCCTTGAGCCGCAGGAACGGCTTCTCCACCAGGTAGTAGCTGAGGAACGCGAGCGCGATCGCACCGATGAACGTGAGCGCGAACACCGCCGGCAACGAGCCGTAGAACACGCTGCTCGTGCCGTCGGGCGCGAGCCACTCCTGCACGTTGGCCATCACCGCGAGGTGGAACAGGTAGAAGCCGAGCGAGACCGTGCCCAGCAGCACCAGCGGCTTGCTGGCGAGGAAGCGCCGACCGAGGCCCTGGGTCTGGTCACCGAACATCGCCGGCGCCAGCAGGAAGAGCGCGAAGACACCGAACAGGAACCAGCGCACCCAGTACTCGGCGCCGTACACGCCGGGCGTGTCGGGAGGCGAGAAGGTGGCGAAGCTGAGGCCGACGAGCGCGGCGATGCCCCACGACACGGCCGGGTGATCGCCGAGGAACCGGAACAACGACGGCAACCGCAGGCCCGCGTGGTGCGCAGCGCTCCACGTGGCGGTGGCCATGCCGATGGCGAAGAAGTCGACCCAGTTGGGCGCCCAGATCGTGGCGACGCGCTCCCACGACGGCGACGCGAGGAGGAAGTAGAGACGGAACAGCTGGCCGAACACGTAGAGCGCGGCGCAGATCAGCAGCGCGTTGCGCACCTGCACCTGCGGGGCCTTCTTCGCGCCCCAACGCACGAGCAGGAACGCGACGACCGGGAGCATGAAGTAGAAGAGGTATTCGGCGGTGAGGCTCCACGCCTGCGGGATGGCGTAGTTGCCCTCCTTCCCCGGGCCACCGCCCAGCGCGACGTTCTGGCTCGCGAACGGGAACAGCAACGAGTAGTAGAGGAACGCGTTCTTCACGCTGCCGAGGATCTGGCCGAGGAACAGCACGCAGAACGTGAGCGCGAACCAGTAGCCCGGGAGCACGCGCAGCGAGCGGCGGCGCAGGAACGTGCCCGTCTTCGCCTGGGGTCGTCCCGACAGGTAGCGCGCCACGAAGGGCCGGAACAGCAGGAACCCCGACAGGACGAAGAAGATCGCCACGCCGACGTCCATGCGCTGGAGGATCGCCTGCACCCACTGCGGCAGGTGCTCCTGCACCCACGGCCGGGTGGCGAACGCGGCGTGCACGAGCAGCACCATGGTCATGCCGAAGAACCGGAACGCGTCGAAGCAGGGGAAGTGCAGCGTCGGGCCCGCCTCGAACCCCGCGGCCCCGATCTCCTGTGACGCCCCCCCGGTCGGGCTCACCTAGCTCGTCGACGAGTCGGCGACCTCTTCGTGGTACTCCTCCTCGACGTTCACCGACCAGACGTCGTGGTCGGCGCCGAAGATGTTCTCCACGCGAGAGCATCGCGGTGTACATCGAGTGGTCCTGGTTGTTGTAGCGGTGCATGCCGTTGCGGCCCACCGGATACACGTTGGCGGCGTTCGTCTCCGAGCCACCGGCGCAGCGTCTCGACGTGCGCCTTGTACTCCCAGTCGTAGAACGGGTACGCCTTCGGCGTGCGCACGACGTAGCCGATCTCGACCTTGGCCGGGTCGACGAGGCCGAGGTGCTCGCAGCTCGCGCTTGGCCTGCTCGACGAGATCGGCGTCGGACTTGGTCCACATCTCGTCGCCCTCCTGCACGAAGAACTCGAGGCCGAGACAGGTGCGGCCGTCCTTCACCAGGTACGGCGACCACGACGCCGAAGTTCTGGATGCGACCGACCTCGACCTCGGGATCGTGGATGTAGATCCAGTTGTCGGGGAAGCCGTACTCCTCGGGCACGACGACGGCGACGGTCATGAAGTCGCGGTAGCGCAGACGACGTCCGCGGCCTTGAGCACCTCCGACGGGACCGGCGGGTCCATCGCCTCCGAGCAACGCGCTGATCGGCATCGACGAGATGACGTCGGTGCACTCGTAGCCGCGTGGTCGTGCCGTCGGGGTGCCGGGCGGTGACCGCGGTGGCGCGGCCGTCGGCGTGCTCGATCTTCGACCACGTTCGAGTCGTACACCACGGTGCCGCCGGCGGTCTCGACCAGCTCGGTGCACTTCTCCCACATCTGGCCGGGGCCGTACTTGGGGTAGTTGAACTCCTCGATCAGGCTGGTGACCTGCTTCGACTTGTCGCGGCTGCCGACGACCTTGGCCCGGATCGGCTCCCACACGGCGGCGAAGAGCGACATGCCCTTGATGCGCTGTGCGCCCCAGTCGGCCGCGATCTCCGACGCGGAGACGCCCCAGACCTTCTCGTTGTAGGTCTTGAAGAAGTGGTTGTAGAGGCGCCAGCCGTAGTTGGCGACCACGTAGCCCTCGAGCGTGTCCTGGTTCTTCGGCGGACGGACCTTCGCCCAGAGGTACGAGAACCCGCAGAGCACGGCCTCGACCGGCCCGAGGTTCTTGAGCGCGTTGAGCGGCTTGATCGGGTAGTCGTAGAGCTTGCCCCGGTAGTGGATGTGGCTCATCCGGGGGCGGCGGAGGAAGTCGTCGGGCCCGAGGATCTCGAACCACAGGTCGTTGACCGGCTTCACCTTGGTGAAGAACCGGTGCCCGCCGATGTCGAAGCGCCAGCCGTCGCGCACGGCGGTGCGGCTGATGCCCGCCGACGACCCGCTCGGACTCGAGCACGGTGGGCGCGCACGCCCCGCTTGGTGAGCATGTAGGCCGCGGTGAGGCCCGCCGGTCCCGCTCCGATGATGACGACGTCATGGTCGGAGGGAGTGGGGGCTTCGGTGGCTTCGCTCACGGGCTGGTCTCCGGGTGGGTGCGGGGGGCGCGACGGAGTGACGACCCGCCTGCGCGCCCCGGCAGTCTACGGGTCGCCGGTGCCGGAACCGGGTTCCTGCGGGGCCCCGGAAGGCGGTGCGGCAGGTGGGTTCAGGGACCCTGGATGCCCAGGAACGCCAGGGTCGCGTAGCCGACCAGGCCGGCGGCGGCGATGACGTAGGCACCGCCCTCGACCTCGTCGCGGTCGGTGATCACCGCCAACGCCAGGACGAACGGGAACGTGCTCCAGCAGTACCGCTCGAACGAGTCGAGGTTCTGGGCCGAGAGCCCGAGCAACAGGGTGGCCGCGCCGTAGAGCGAGTACGACGCAGGGAACCGGCGGACGAGCACCACCAGGAGCGCCACGAACACCACCGCCCAGAGGATGTGGAGCCCGGAACCGAACCGGTCGCCGCCGAACAGATCGCCGACCGCGTCGACGGTCCGGGAGAACGGATCCTGGAAGCCCCCGCGCAGGGTCGCCTGGTTCTGGAGCGACAGCGGCTTCCAGAAGTCGCCGAACTCGGCGCCGACCCACGCCAGGTACGACACCGCGCCGGCCACCGGCGCGACCACCGCGACGACGCGTGACACGCGCGATTCCGTCGACGCGGTGCGCCAACCGCGCAGTCCTTCGACCGCGACGGGGACCACGAGGAGCACACCCACGGGACGGCACAACCCGGCGAGGAACCCGGCGAACGCCGCCCACCAGAACCGGTTCGAGCGGATCCCGAGGAACACGACGACCCCGAGCATCATCGCGGTGGCCTCGGCGTAGCCCATGACGAGCACGAATGCGGCCGGGAACAGCGCACCGAACCACGCGGCGCGACGGGCGGTGGCTGCGCTGCCGGTCTCGCGCAGGGCGAGGCGGTGCAGCAGCGCCCCGAACAGCAGCGCCGACCCGTTGGCGATCACGAGCAGGGCGGCGGCGGTGTGGTCGAAGGAGATCCAGCCGAGGACGCGCGCCAGCATCGGCACGAGCGGGAAGAAGCGCAGCGATCCCTGCCCCACCGCGCGGTAGCCGTGTTCGGCGAGGTCGCGGTAGAACGCGGCGTCCCACGCGAAGAGGCCCTGCCCGAGCGCGACCGGGCGCGGCGCGGAGCCGATCTCGTCGAACAGGTGACGGGACAGCGCGAGTGACGCGACCACGAGCACGCGCGCCAGCACCCACGGCACCACCGCGACCCGCAGGTCGCGCCCGAACGAGACCGTTCGCCGACGGGCGGCGGTGGCGTCCACGTCAGCCGGTCGCCGTCACTCGGAGCTCGGGGAGCTCGGCCCTGGTCGTCTCGATCCACGCCGGGTCGCCGTTGACGGTCCCCGGCGCGCGGGTTGGGTCGGGAGGAGCAGGCGCACCCGCTCACCCGCCTCGAACGGGATCTGCTGCCGCACCGCCGGCACGCGGGTGGCGACGATGGTCGCACGCGCCTTCGCGGCCGTCGTGCCGAACCCGGCGCCGACGACGACGGTCCCGGCTGCGGCGGGGAGCGTGACGACGTCGGCGCCGGTTCCGCTGGCGCCCGGCGCCTGGAGGTGCCATTCCACGTCGTAGCTGGCGCCCTTGACCGAGTCGGTCGCAAGCGTCTGCTGCACCACCTGGGCACCGACGGTCAACGTCGCGACGACGACCGGCGCGCCAGTGGGGTTGCTGACGCGGGCGTGCACCGTGGCGACGGTGGTGTCGAGGATCCGGATCCGCTCGGTGGTGACCACCGGAGTGAGTGGATCGTCGTTGGGAACGGTCTCGAGCGGCGGGACCGACGTGTGCTGCAGGTACGGCGTGCGGTCGGGGTGGGTGTCGATCAGCGCGAAGTTCGGCGCCACCCTGGTCGGTCGCCCAGAGGATGCGCCCGTCGAGTTCGGCGGGGTTGGACGAGAACGGGTTGAGGAACAGCAGGTACGGGCCCGACTGCTGGATGAACACGATCGACTTCCCGTGCACCGCGTCAACACTGTCACGCCACGGCACCTGCGCCTCGCTGATGCGCCGGTTCACGTCGAGACGGTTCACCGCGAACGGCACCGTCGCCGAGCGCGAGGACGACGAGCGCCACGACGCCGACCGCGCGTCGCCCCCGCCACCACGTGACGACGGCGGTGCTGATCAGCACGACCAGCGGACCGAACAGGGGGATGAAGTAGATGGAGCCGGCGAGCGTGGCGGTGGCGGCCGACACGTGCATGCCCCAGAAGAAGAAGTAGCCGAGCGGGAACGCGGCCATGAGGAAGAGCAGCGCGAGCGTGCTCTGCTGGCGGCGCCGGAACCAGAGGCCGAAGCCGGCTGCGACCGCGCCGAGGTAGCTGCCGAACAGGAACAGGGGCAGGTACAGCCCGTTCTTGCCCGCGCTGCGGATCGCGGTCAGGACGGTGTAGTCGTCCTTGCCGAACGTGGGCATCAACCGCCGCAGGCCGAACCCGAACGTGTCGAGGGGGTCGGCGGCCGTGATCGGGAACTCGCTGAACGTGCCCGTGACCTTCTTGTTGTAGGCCAGCGTGGCGATGACGAGCGGGAGGGCGCCGAGCCCCACCCATCCGGCGCCGACCGCGAGCCGCTTCCACTCGCGCCAGTGCACGACGAGGAGGTAGAGCCCGAATGCGGCGGCCCACAGCACCGCGTCGAAGGGCCGGGTCATGAAGATCCAGCCGACGAGGAGACCGGCGACGACGAGCAGGACCGGCTTCCGACGTTCGAACCCGGTGATGAGCGCGGCGCCGAACAGCAGCCCGAGCCCGAGCGTGAACAGGTAGCCGAGGTACACGCCGCTCTGCACCGCGACGACGGGCGACACCAGCATCAGGGTGGCGGCGACCAACGACACCGTGCGGTCCCCGGTGATCGTGCGCGCGAACGCGTAGGTGCCGAGGATGGCGAGGAGCGTCCCGAAGGCGAGCGCCGACGCCGCGGTGCCGAACACCACCTCGCCGACGAGGAGCACGATCGGCCAGCCGAGCGTGTACTGCGAGAAGAAGTAGCCGTCGCCGTGGCCGCTGAGCCACGGCTGGAAGAACGCCGGCATGCCCCCGTCGGTCGGGAGGATGTGGCCGTCGCGGAGCGCGTGGACCTGCCACAGGTACACCGGTTCGTCGCGGTTCCACGAGTACGCGGGATAGATCCAGTGGTGCACCACGACCGACAGCACGATCGCGAGCAGACCGAGGAGCGCGAGCGGCCAGTACTCCGACCACCACTCCCGCGGCGACCGCCGGGCGGAGCCGTCCTGCACGTCCAAGCTTCGAGAGCTCCCGAGTCGCCGACCCACCCACCGTGGGGCGACCGACGCTACTGGAGGCCGACGACGGGGCCCGGGACGGGGTGCCGAGCGCGCCGTCACCCGCTGACGTGCACCCCGAGCCTCGAGAGGCTTCCGACGTCGTGGACGACCGTGCCACCCGCCACCGGGATCACCACGCTCTTCCGCGGCGGCGCGAGCACCTCGACGGCATCGTCGTGGATCCGGTACGCGTACTGCGTGCGGAGCTGCCGGACCGCGGGCGCCTGGGCGACGCTCGGCGCCGCGGCCGCGGTCACGCTGAACCGGCCCCGCCCGGCGAGGGGCACCGCGTCAGCCGGGACCGATGCCGCACCCGGGGCGCCGTTGCGGGGCACCAGCGTCCAGGTCGTCCGGTACACGTCGGGCGAGGCGGCCGACGGCTGGAGGATGCGTTGCTCGACGCGCGACGTCCCCACGACGAGGGTCACGACGACGGCGGCCGCGTGCGTCGGGTCGTGCACGACGACGTCGAGCGTGACGGCACGCCCGCTCACCACCTTGACCGGGAGCAGCGTGATGGTCGGGACCTTGGCGTCGGGATGCGCGAGCGCGTTGTCGAGCAGGGGGAAGTTGGTGCGTTCCACGTAGGGCGTCCGGCCGGGGAAGCGGTCGAGCAGCTCGAACGTGCCCGGTCCCCGGTCGACGGAGTACAGGACGCGACCGTCGAGGTCGGGGGCGTTCGACGAGAACGGGTTGAGGTGCAGGAGGTACGGACCCGAGTCGCGCACGACCACGAGCGATCGACCCGGCAGCGCGTCGGTCGCGTCACGCCAGGGTTCCTGCGCGGCGCTGAGCCGGTGGTTCATCGCGATCTTGTCGTACAGGTACGGCGCGGTGGCGATCGCGAGCACGATCACGATGCCGATCAGCACCGCGCGTCGGCGGCGCCACAGCGCGAGCAGCGCGGTCGCCACGAACACGCACAGCGGCACGAAGAGCGGGACGAGGTACACGGGACCGGAGAGGAACGCGAAGTGGCTCGCCAGCCGGCTCCCCCAGAAGACGAAGTACCCCGCGGGGAAGACCACGATCAGGGCGAGCCAGAGGAAGGTGGTGCGATCGCGACGGCGCAACCACAGCCCGACACCCGCGAGCACCACGCCGACGTACGAGCCGACGAGGAACTCCGGCACCGAGCGACCGCTCGTGGTCACGCCCCGGATCGCCTCCTTGAGCGTGTAGTCGACGCCCGGCACGTCGGGCAGCAGCCGCCGGAAGCCGAACCCGAACGCGTCGAGTGGCTCCTTGGCGCTGAAGGGGAACTGCGTGAACGAGCCGGTCACGATCCGGTTCTGCACCAGCTGCAGCACGAGGAACGGCAGGAACCCGAGCGCGACCAGCGCCAGCGCGACCCCCTGGCGCCGCCACTCGCGCCACGTCGTGAAGACGGCGTACCCGCCGATCGCCACCGCCCACAGCACGGCGTCGTACGGACGGGTGACGAACGCGACGCCGAGCAGTGCCCCCGCCGCGACCAGGAACCAGCCGCGACTGGCGTCGGAGCCCGGCGAGGAGCGCGGCTCCGAACAGCAGGCCGACGCCGAGGGTGAAGAGGTAGCTCAGGTACACGCCGCTCTGGGTGATGACCATGGGCGACGCCAGCAGCAACGTCGCGCTGAGCAGCGCGAGCGCACGGTTGCGCGTGACCTCGTTGACGAACACGAAGGTCCCGAGGACGGCGAGCGCGGTACCGAACACGATCGACGCGGCCGGCGAACCGCCGAAGACGTCGGCGGCCAGCATCACCGCGGGCCACCCCAAGCGTGTACTGCGAGAAGAAGTGACCGTCGCGCACGCCGGTCAGCCAGGGCTGGAAGAACTGCGGCAGACCACCGGTCGTGGTCATCAGCTGACCGTCGCGCAGTGCACGGACCTGCCAGAGGTACGTCGCTTCGTCGCGGTTCCACGACAGCGCCGGGTACACGACGTGGCGGACGACGACCGCCACGATCACCGTTGCGAGCAGGAGCACGACGAGCAGTCCGTAGCGCGACCACCATCGCGACCGACGCGAGCGCGGCTCGACGTCGTCCAACGCTCGCCCCACCGAGGCGACAGTATCAGCGGCGGATGCTCGCACTCCGCCGGCGCCCCGCCCCTCGACCCGGCACCACGTAGCATCGCTCACCCATGACGGTGGCCGCTCCGACGACCCCGACTGTCGGCGAGCGGCACCGACGGCTCGAGCTCGCGCTCTTCGCGCTCCTCGCGTACGTCCCGTTCCTCCTGTCGTCGCCCGGCCGCGTCAGCGCCGACACCAAGCAGTACCTCTACCTCGATCCCGGGCGCCTGCTGTCGCCGCGCGCCGTACCTCTGGGACGAGCACATCGGGTTCGGATCGGTCTCCCACCAGATCATCGGCTACCTCTTCCCGATGGGGCCCTTCTACTGGGTCACCAGCCACCTCGCGATCCCCGACTGGGTCGCGCAGCGCTTCTGGCTCGGGTCGATCGTGCTCGCCGCCGCCCTCGGTGCGCGCTGGTTGTTCCGCATGCTCGGCACGAGTCGCGCCGGCGCGATCGGGGCGCGCTCGTCTACATGCTCACGCCGTACCAGCTCGCGTTCACGGCGCGGATCTCGGTGCTGCTGCTGGCCTGGGCCGGCCTGCCGTGGCTGGTGGGGCTCAGCATGCGTGCGGTGCGACGACAGGGTTGGCGCGAACCCGCGCTGTTCGCGCTGGTCGTCCTCACGATCGGCTCCGTCAACGCCAGCTCGCTGCTGTTCGTCGGCATCGGTCCTGCGCTCTGGTTGGTGGTCGAGGCCACCCGCGGTCGCGACGCGTTCGTCGCGGTCGTGCGGGCGACCGCGCGCATGGCGGTGCTGACCGTCGGGGTGTGCCTCTGGTGGATCGTGGCCCTCCGGGTCCAGGGCCAGTACGGCCTCCCCGTCCTGCAGCTCACCGAGTCGGTGCGCACGGTCGCCGCGAGCTCCAATCCCGTCGACATCCTCCGCGGCATCGGCAACTGGTACTTCTACGGGCGCGACCGTCTCGGCTACGCGATCGACCAGGCGGCGTCGTACCAGGAGAACTTCGCGGTCATCGCGCTGTCGTACGCGATCCCGGTGCTCGCGCTCGTCGCCGCCGCGATCACGCGGTGGAAGCACCGCACGTACTTCGTGCTGCTCGTCGTCGTCGGGACCGTCGTGTCGGTCGGCGCGTGGCCCTACGACGACCCGAGCGCGTACGGGAGGTTCTTCAAGTCGTTCGCCGGCTCCTCGGCCGGGCTCGCGCTCCGCAACACGCCGCGCGCCGTGCCGTTGCTCGTGCTCGGGATGGCCGGGCTGATCGCGGCGGGGCTCCCAGTGGCCGCCCGCTGGTTCGGGCAGGTGTGGCCGACGGTCGTCGTCGGGATCCTCGCCGCCGCCGCGTTGGCGCCGGTGGCGGCCAACGGGTTCCTGTCCCACAACGTCGACCGGCCGGAGGAGGTGCCGGCGTACTGGAAGGACACGATCGCGGCAATGGCGCGCGAGGGCGACGCGACGCGCGTGCTCGAGATCCCCGGGAGCGACTTCTCCGCGTACCGCTGGGGCAACACCATCGAACCCATCACGCCGGGCCTCATGGACCGGCCGTACGTCGCGCGCGAGACGCTGCCGTCCGGCACCGCGGCGTCGGTCGACCTCCTCGCCGCCCTCGACCACCGCATCCAGGAGGGCACGCTCGATCCGGACGCGCTGGCGGCGTACCGCGGCTCGCCGGCATCGGGACCATCGCGCTGCGCTCCGACCTCCAGTACGAGCGCTTCGACACTCCCCGCCCGCGCACCCTGTGGGCGCTGCTCACCGACCCCGTCCCCGCCGGCATCCGGGCGCCGCAGAAGTTCGGGAAGGCGGTGCACAACCGGCCCCCGTCGTCGTTCCCCGCCGACGACCCGCGCGACCTCGGCATCTCGCCGGCCGCGAGCGATCCGCCCCCGGTGTCCCTCTTCGACGTCGAGGACCCGGTGCCGATCCTGCACAGCGCGCCGGTGCGGCGACCGGTGCTGCTCGACGGCGACGCCGACGGCATCATCGACGCCGCCGCCGCCGGTCTGCTCGACGGCCGTTCCCTCGTCCTGGAGACCGCCGCGCTCACGCCCGCGCAGCGGCGGGCCCAGATGAAGGTCGGCGCCGACCTCGTCCTGACCGACTCGAACCGACGTCGCGACCAGCAGTTCTTCGCCGGGGTGCGCGACAACAACGGGTACACCGAGCGGGCGGGCGAGGACTCGTCGACCGACGAGTTCCGGCTCGATCCGTTCCCGGGCTCGGACGACGCCGACCGCACGGTCGTCGTGCAGGAGGGCGGCACGGTCGACGCCACCGGCTACACCATCGCCAGCAACCGACCGGCACGGGCCGTCGACGGTGACCCGGCGACGTCGTGGCTGGTCGGCGATCAACCGGTCGGGCAGTCCATCACCGTGCGCGCCGACTCACCCCAGACCGTCGACCACATCACGCTGGCCCAGCCCCTGCACGACCCGCTCGACCAGTCGATCTCGGCGGTGACGGTGTCGTTCGACGACGGGACGTCGATCCCGGTGGCGCTCGACGCCTCGTCGATGACACCCGCCGGCCAGACCATCTCGTTCCCCGCGCGCACCGCGAAGGACGTGACGATCCGGATCGACGCGCTGCAGCAGCCGAGCGAGCACCGCAACGCGGTCGGGTTCAGCGAGATCGGCTTCGGCGACGTCCGCGTCCACGAAGTGGTCCGCCTCCCCGTCGACCTCGCCCACACCGTGGGGAAGGGTGCCGACGGGCATCGCCTCGACGTCGTGCTCGCGCGCCTGCGCAACGATCTCGCCCAGCGCGACGACGAGGAGACCACGATCGCCCGCCGGTTCACGCTCCCCGACTCGCGCTCGTACCTGCTCACCGGGACCGCGCGGGTGAACCCGAACGCACCCGACGCGACCATCGACACCGCGCTGGGCACCGTCGCACCCGGCGTGCAGTACAGCGCGTCGTCACATCTCGCCGGTGATGCGGACGCCCGCGCGTCGCGCGCCTTCGACCACGACCGCCAGACCGCCTGGACCCCGTCGCTCGACAACCCCACCGGCAGCTTCCTCGACGTGTCGCTGCCCGCGGCGCAGACCGTCGACCACCTGCAGCTGACCTTCGCCGACGACACCGAGCACTTCGTCCCGACGCA
Organism: uncultured Actinomycetes bacterium; assembly: GCA_963755855.1. Classification (GTDB taxonomy): domain Bacteria; phylum Actinomycetota; class Acidimicrobiia; order IMCC26256; family DASPTH01; genus DASUAS01. The sequence goes on from CAVWLR010000009.1 coordinate 445,653, forward strand.
GGTGACCCTCTCGGCCGACGGCCAGCCGGCACGCACGCTCACGATCCCGACCGACCGGGCCGTGCGTCCGGACGGGTCGCTGCGCACCGTCGACCTCCACTTCGACCCGGTCACGGGCTCCGACCTCAGGATCACCGTCGACACGACCGCGCCGAGCAACGACCGCATCCAGCCGGTGGTGCTGCCCGTCTCGATCGCCGAGGCCGGCCTCGACGTCCCCGTCCCCGCCTCCCCCGCCACGATCGACACCGGCTGTCGCGATGATCTCGTGCGCGTCGACGGGCAGGCGTTCCCGGTCACGATCCACGGCGCGACGAAGGACTCGCGTCGCGGTCTCACCGTCAGCGCGTGCACGCCGGCGCTCGCGCTCGCGGCCGGTGAGCACGAGCTCGACACCGCGGCGCCGACCTCGGGGTTCGACGTCGACCGCGTCGTGCTGTCGTCGGACCGCGCCGGCGCACCGGTCGCACCCAGTCCCGCGGGCGCGTCGGTCGACACGTCGGGCGCCGACGTGCACGTGACCAGCAGCACGCCCGACTCGTACCACCTGAAGGTCCGTACCGACGGCCGACCGTTCTGGCTCGTCCTCGGGCAGAGCCACAGCGACGGGTGGGAGGCCACCGTCGACGGCGCCTCGCTCGGCGCACCCACGCTGGTCAACGGGTTCGCCAACGGGTGGGTCGTGCACGCGAAGGCTGCGGGCACCCTCGACATCGTCCTGCGCTGGACGCCGCAACGCCAGGTGTGGATCGGGATCGGGGTGTCGGTGCTGGCGATCGTGCTGTGCCTGGTGCTGGTCGTCCGCGGCCGCCGGCGTGACCGGTCGGCGGGGTCGTCAGCGGCGGCGTCGACTGCTTCGGCGGCGTTGCGCGACCCACCCGCAGTCGCATCGCCGTTCCACTTCGGCGGGACCACGCCGGGCCTCGGGCTCGCGCTCACGACCGCGGTGACCGCCGGGCTCGTGACCGGCGCCGTGTCGCGCTGGTCGATCGGTGCGGTGGTCGGCGTGGTCACGCTCGCGGCCTCGCTCCGCCGTGACCTGCGCTGGCTCCTGGCGCTCGGGGCCCCGCTCGCGCTCGCCGCCGGGGCCCTGCTCGGCAAGGACAAGCTCGGCTGGGTGGCGATCGCCCTGCTGGTGGGCGAGCTCCTCGCCGGGTGGAGCCGGCGCCACGCAGCCCGTCGCGAGCCCGAGCCGGATGGTGCCGCGAACCGCCCGCGGGACCCGGTGGACTGACCCGGGACCTGGGCCGGGACGGCTCCAGGACGGCTCCGAGGACGCCTCCAGGACGGCTCCGAGGGGCCGCGCGCGACGGGTGAAATTGCGCCGCTAGCCTTTCTCCCGATTCGGACGTGGCGGCGCGGGCTGCGTGACGAGCTCCTCGAACCTCCCGGGAGAACGTGTGCTCGCGTCGACGCCCCAATCAGCTGCTCCACGTCGTCGTCGGTGGCACCGGTTCGCGCTCGGTGCCGTCGTCGCGCTCTCCGCGGTCGGCCTGACCGGATGCTTCGGCCCCGGCCTGTACACCGTCGGTGAGCCGCTCACGGGCACCCAGATGCCACCGGGGCTGTACCGGAGCCTGGGCGGCAGCGACTGCACGTGGAAGCGCATCGACCGGTCCAGCCGCACCGTCGTGGGCACCAACCTCCGCACCAACGGCCCGCAGTACCTGCAGGTGGAGCCGTCCGACTTCGGTGCCGCCGTCGGCAGCTGCCTGCCGTTCTGGCAGCACCCCGGAGCGTTCCAGAAGCCCCTCGCGCAGCCGGGCAACCCGTTCGGCGACGGCGACTTCCTCGTCGGCTACGAGGTGATGCCGGGCACCTACCGCGCCACGGCCCCGCCCGGCCAGCCCTGCGCGTGGGCGGCCGTGAAGGGGTTCCACGGCGTGAGCTCGTCGGGACGCAACCCCGACCAGACGCGCGGCGACACGACGACGGCCGGAGCGCCGACCGCGGTCATCGAGCCGGGGGACTTCGGCTTCACGTCACAGGGCTGCGGGCAGTGGGACCTCGTCACGCCGTTCCCGCCCGCTCCCGTGGGCAGCTCCGCGTCCGGACTCCTGATCGACGGCGTCAAGGAGAACTTCGCCGACCCGTTCGTGCTGCAGGTGAAGGACCCGACGCAGTGCGACGGCGCCCCCTCGTGCTACTTCGGGTACGCGACCGAGGGCGGCTTCCTCGGGCTCGTGAACGTGCCCGTCGCGACCTCGACCGACCTGTCGACCTGGTCGTGGCCCGGCGCCGACGTCACCAACGCCGCGGGTACGCCGGTGGCGCGCGACGCGATGCCCGTCCTCGGCCCCTGGGTGGCGTTCGGCGCCAACTGGGCGCCCTCGGTCCTGTTCCGGCCCGCGAACCCGCCCGCCCAGCGGTACGTCATGTACTACACCGCGAAGTCCCAGGCGGCGGGGTCGTCCGGGAACCAGTGCGTGGGGATCGCGACGTCGGCGTCGCCCGCCGGGCCGTTCGTCGACACCTCGACCACGCCCGCCCTGTGCAACGTCGCGCAGGACGGCACCATCGATCCGAGCCCCTACGTCGCCGGCGACGGCTCCGTCTTCCTCAGCTACGCCGACGACGCCGGCATCCGGTCACAACGACTCTCGGCGGACGGCCTCACGCTCACCGGCGGCGAGCAGCTCGTCCTGCACTTCGACAACGGCTACTCCTGGGAGCTGCCGCGCGTCGAGGGCCCGAGCATGTTCAGCACGCCCCAGACCGGGATCGTCCTGCTCTACTCCGCGGGCACCTTCAGCGAGCCGACGTACTCGGTGGGTGCCGCGGCCTGCGACACACCGCTCGGTCCGTGCCACCACCTCTGGTCGACACCGGTGCTCGCGAGCCGCGGCGCGATGCTCGGGCCGGGGGGCCAGACACCGTTCCAGGTCAGCGACGGGAGCTGGCGACTGGCGTTCCACGCCTGGGACGGCGTCGTGGGGTACGACGCGGGGGGAACCCGGTCGCTCCACATCCTGCCGTTGAACCTCGTCGGCAACCGACCCACGGTCGGCTGAGCGCGGGTCGCCTCAGGGGCACGTGGTCAGGACGCGTGATCAGGGACGCGTGATCAGGGACGCGTGATCGGGCGCGTCGCCGCGATGCGCTGGACGGCGGCAGTGCGCCCGGCGTCGATCACGACGTCCTCGTACGCGACCACGCGCAGCGAGTGACGGGCGGCGAGCTCGAGCAGCTCGCCCGGGATCAGCAGGAAGTCGGGGTTGGTCGGGCGGCCGAACTGCTCGTTGCCCCGTGCGAACGTCTCGTACAGGAGCCATCCGCCGGGCGCGACGAGGTCGACCAGCTGGTCGAGGATCGGGCGCCACAGGTAGTTCGTGACGACGACGGCCGCGCACGACACGGGCGCGACCGGGATCGGCGCGCCGACCTCGAGGTCGCACTGCACCAGGTCGACGGCGGGGTCGTCCACCAGGTCGGCGACGCCCGAGAGGTCGCGATCGACGGCGATCACCGGGTGGCCATGCGCTGCGAACCAACGGGTGTGTCGTCCGTGGCCGCACGCCACGTCGCACACCGGACCGCCGGGTGCGACCGACGGACCGAAGCGCTCGATCCACGGCGACGCGTCCGTCATCGGGCGCTCACGCGTCGGCGCGCGCGGTGGCGCGGCGACGCAACGCTTCGATCACCACGTCGGCGACGAGCAACAGGACCGCGAGCCACGCGAGGTCGTTGACCCGCGTGAACCGGGCCGGCCAGTCGAGGTCGGCCACGTAGTCGTACCGGTGCTGCTGCACGATCACGTACAGCGCGGCGACGGCGAGCGCCGACGGCGCGCCGAGCGACACCAGGAAGCGGGCGCGCGGCCACCATGCGACCGCCGCCACGAGGACGGCGACCACCACACCGACCCAGACGCTGGAGACCGCCGCCCCCACGATGCCGAGCGCGATCGCACCCACGGCGACCGGCAGCGGTCGGGGTCGATCGCCGGTGGCCACGAGCGGGTTCGCCAGCGCGACCAGCGCGTCGTCGAGATCCTCGTCCGAATCGGCTCCGGGACCGGCGCGTGCCGGGCGACGGAGCGCGAGCACCAGGCACAGCAGGAGCGCGAGCAACGAGATCCCGATCGCGATCCACACGTTCCGTTGCGGCGTCCACGTGAGCGTCACCGAGAACGATCCCGAGGGCGGCTGCACCCGCCAGCCGTTCGCGTAGCCGTTCACGAGGGTCGAGCCACCGACGTTGGTGCCGTCGACGCTCGCCTCCCACCCCGCGTTGTTGCTCTCGCCCAGCACCAGCCAGAACGGCGTGCCCTTCTTCGCCCCGGTGATCTGGAGCTGGATCTTGGTGCTGCCCTTGCTCGTGACCTTGACCTTCGGAGTCGCGGCGGGTCGCGCCGCCGCCTGCGTGATGGTCGTCGGCAGCGTGCCCCGCGCGCCGAGCGCCATCGCTCCCCCGCCCGCTTCCGAGCCGAGCACCAGCCCGTCGACGTCGATCCCGGTGGTGGCGCCGGGTGCCGAGCGCACGACGTGGTCGCCGCGCTCGAGCCGCACCGAGGCGTCGACCGCGGGACACCGCTGCAGGTCGACGGGCTTCCCGGCGGCGGCGTCGGCGGTGCTGCCGACCATCACGACCGGCACCGCATCACCGTCGATCTGCACCGCGTCGCTCCGACAGCTCGCCGGCATCGTCGCCGGCATCGGGGCACGCTGCACGCCGGGGAGGCCGACCTCGGCCAGGGCGACCGGCATCACCTGCGGCAGGCGCTCGGGGTAGCTGAGGGTCTGCACCGGGCGCACCTTGCTGACGGTGACGCGCACGTGATCGCCGGTCGAGCGCGGGGAACGACACCGGCACGGTCGATCGGCGCGTCACCGGCCTTGCCGTCGGCGATCGCGGGCACCTCCACCGTGCGCGTCTCGCCGCCGGCGTCGATCTGCAGCTCGGTGGGCACCGAGTGCAGCCCATCGGCCACCACCTGGAGGTCGAGGTGGTCGAACGTCACCGGTCGAGGCGTGACGACGTCGAGCCACTGACCCTCGGGCGAACCGATGGCGGTGCTCCAGGCGGTCGACAGGATCGCCGTCGAACGCGGAGGAGCCCCGGGCGGCGAGATCGGCGGGCAGGTGCTGCGAGGACGTGACCGTGATGCCGCCCGCGCTCGCGTCGGGGATGCCGAGCAGCGCGTCGAGCACGTCGTCGGGCGCGTCGGGGTCGAGTCGCGCGGTGCCGCGCAGCCCGAACGTGCGCGCGTCGGGGACGCGCAGGCGGCGGACGAGCGCGAGCTCGTCCTGCGAGTAACGCGGCGGCACCACGACGTTGCGCTCGCGGCTCATCTGGTACACCAGCGGACGGTCGGCCGCCTTCGTGCCGGCGGCGTCGACCAGGTCGGTGGGCATGCGCACGATCTCGTCGGCATGCACGTCGTGCGCGCCCGGCGCGTCGTCGCGCAGCCGGATCTCGGCGAACCCGACGCTGTTGTAGTTCGGCGGCGCGAAGTCGCCGCCCACGTTGGTGTCGGCGAGGGTGATCTCCATCCGCGAGAAGGTGCGGGACGGGAAGGTCACCGTCTGGCCGGCCGGCGTGCGCGACGAGTCGTCGAGCTGCACCCGGACCGGCGCGCCGCCGTCGAAGCTCACGTCGACCGCGGTGAGGTACCGGTCGGTCTTCCCCACCTGCGGCTGCACGAGGTTCACGTGGTCGGTGGTGATCGGCCGGTCGAGGTCGACGCGGATCCGCTGACCGAGCACGTCGGCGTGCTGTCCGACCTCCCATGCGGTGTCGACGTCGCCGTCGAACGCCCGCGCGCCACGCAGCTCGGGCTGGTAGAAGCCCGGATCGCCGTAGCTGCTGGTGCTCACCGCGACGCCGGGCGTCTGGGTGACCGTGAACGCGTCGGTGCCCGCGCCGGGGAACACCTCGAGCCGGTTGTCGTTCTCGTCCTTCGCGAGCGCGGTCTGGTCGACGCGCTCGGTCTCGCCGTACACGTCGCGCGTGCCCGTCCACCGACGTGCGCGCTTGCGGTTGGAGTCGGTGACGACGAGCACCGAGTTCGGCTCCGCGACCTCGGCCCGCAGCTGCGAGGGATCGTCGGCGAACGACGCCGAGTAGAGGATCACGCCGTCGGTCGAGAGCGCGCCGATGCTCGGCGAGGTCGATCAGCGCCTCGCCGTCACCGGAGACGATCAGCGGCGCCGAGGCGTCGGCCGTCCGCACGATCGAGCGCGGGTCCGTGACCTGGAAGATGCTCACCGGCGGCGGGTCGGCCGCGCCGGCAGGTTGGGCGAGCTGCAGCTCGTCGTCGACCTGGTCGTGCAGCGGCGCGCCCGAGGCCGGACCCGAAGCGCGAGACCTTCCCCAGCCCCGTCGGGCTCGGGCTGGGTGAGGAAGTCCCACAACGGGATCGCCCGCACCAGGTTGTAGCGGTCGGTCTGCAGATCGGCGCGGTACACGATCGCCCCGCTCGCCATCAGGCGGGCGACGGGCGCGAGCGCCGCCGGATCGAGGATGCCCTCCTGGATGCGCTGGTCGAGGGCGTTGAGCAGGTCGGCCGACGCCGCCGAGCCCCAGGGCACCAGCTCGCGGGCGACGTAGGGACGGTCCATGAGCCCGGGCGTGATCGGGTCGACGGTCTGGCCCCACCGGTACGCGGCGAAGTCGGAGCCGGGGATCTCGAGCACGCGGGTGTCGTGGGACTGCGCGTCGAGCGCGGCGACGGCGTCGGTCCAGTACTGCGGCACGGCCTCGTCGCGCGTGAGGTCCTGCGTGTAGAAGTCGCCGGTCCAGAGCGCGGGCAGGTTGACGACGGCGAGCACGATCACCACGCCCGCGACCACGAGCGCGCGCACGGGCACGCCCTTGATCCTGCGCCCCTGGCTCGCCCACGACCGGGCCAGCGCGTTCACCGCCACCCCGAGCAGCACCGCGAGCCCGAGCGCGACCAGCGGCACGGCGCGGCTCGTGCTGCGCAGCGCGAGTCCGAAGCTCGACGACTCCGCGAACGACTTGAACGTGCCCCCGAGCGCCGACGGGTCGTCGTAGGGGTTGGCGCCGACCGCGACCACCACGCCGACGAACGTGAGCACCACGAAGTAGGCGCGGTGGCGCCAGCGCACGCACATGGCGGCGAACAGCGCGAGGACGGGGATGGCGAAGCTGACCGCCAGCAGCCCGAGGTTGCGCATGTACGGGACGCTGCCGTCGGTCCAGTGACCGACGCGGTCGATGCCGTAGAAGAACCAGTACCCGAGGCCGCGCAGCGTCTCCATCGGCGTCGACGAGCCCGACACCACCCGCAACGTCTCGGTGAACTTCAGGATGTTGAGCCCGTACTTCCCCTGCGCCCACAGCCCCGAGATCCACCACAGCGACGTGACGCAGCGTGAGCACGCCGATCCGCGCGGTGACGCCCAGCGCGCGTCGCCAGTCGACCTCGCGGATCGCGATCGCGTAGAGGATCCAGAGGACCGGCGCGAGGCCCGCGAACACGAGCGCGGTCGCGTTCACTCCCCCGATGACCTGCACCACGATGGCGAACAGCGCCGCGTACTTCCAGGTGCTGCGAGCGTCGCGCGCCCGGAGCAGCGCGGATCGTGAGCGCGAGCATCCACGCCAGCCCCGCCCACGGCATCAGGATCACCGAGAGGCGCGCCGAGAAGTCGAGCGTGTACGGCGTGAGCATGAAGAGCACCGCCGCGACCGGCGCGCCCGGCCCGCGCACGCGCAGCGTGCGCAGCAGGAACAGCACGCCGAGGGCCGCACCGAAGAGCAGCGAGCCGAACCACAGGCGTTGCGACACCCAGGCGGGCACGCCCACCTCGTGCATGAGCCAGTAGTACGGGCCCATCGGGAACAGGTAGCCGATGTTCTGGTGGGTGACCGTCCCCATCCCGATGTTGGGGTCCCACATCGACACCGCGCGCTCGAGCAGGCGACCCGGATCGAGGTAGAGGTACGACTTCGTGTCGGCGACGACCCGGCCCGGCTTGGTCAGCAGGATCGGGACGTAGGCCAGCAGCGCGAGCAGTGCGTAGCCGAGGACGCGCCAGCGACGCGCGTCGACGTCGTGCACGACCGGGTCGGTCGTCGTCATGGTGCGGCGATGCTAGGCCGAGGCCTCGACCGCAGCCGGGCGCCCATCCGCGGTGACCGCGTCGTCCTCGGCCGCCTCGGTGCGACCTCCCAGCCAGGTGTCGAACGCCACCGCGGCGAGCACCACGAGGCTGATCTCGGCCGGTGTGCGGAACCGCGCCAGTCCGTAGATCGCGGCCGCGGTGATCGTGACCACGACGAACTGCGCGACCAGCGGCGTGATCGGGACGCGTCGACGGCGCAGCACGACCCCGCCGACGACCGCGCACGGCACGAGGAGCCAGAACGTCACGAAGCCGGCCCACGACACCGCCTCGTCGCGGCCCTCGTTCACGTTGTACGAGGCCATCTGGCCGGGTGCGTAGAGGCTCCAGACCCGCCCGACCCGCACCGCGACCACCACCGGCAAGACGACCGAGGTGGTCCTTGATGAAGTGCAGGCCGTCGGACCGCAGCTGGTTGGACACGACCGAACGGTCACCCTTCGGCACGGGGAACCCGGCGCAGTCGAGCGCCCACAGGCCGGTGCCGTCGCCGTACCACGTGCGGTGCAGGTTGGCGCCGCAGATGGTGAGGCCGTCGTTGGTGGAGAAGAGCACCGGCTCGTCGAAGCGCGTGAGGTTGGCGATCAGCCACGGACTGACGAGCACGAGCGCGGCGAGGCACGCGACGAGGAAGAGCGCGAACTGCCGGACGAACGACAGTGGCTTGAGGAACAGGACCACCGGCAGCACCATCACCGGCAGCAACAGCCCGAGCTCCGCGCGCGAGCATCGCCAGTCCGACGGCCAGCCCCACCCACACCGCGTTGAGCGGTCTCGGCGCGCGGATGCAGCGGTACGTCAACAGGATGGCGAGCGCGACCGCCAGCGTCGCCAACGTCTCCGACATCACCAACCCGTCGTTGATCCAGAGGTTGGGGTACAGCGCGGCGATCGCCGCCGCGAGCAGTCCTGCCCGTGATCCCGCGACGGCACGCCCGAGGAGACCGATGACGAGCACCACCGCGGCGCCGAACACGGTCATCGTGAGCCGCTGCGCGAGCACGTGGCTGCCGCCCTCGTCGAACTGCTCCATCACCCACGACGTCGGGGTGAGCGCGAGCGCGGTGAGCGGCGGGTGCTCGGCGGTCTGGCTGCCGTCGCGGAAGTCGGTGAACCCGTGCCCGCGCGCCAACGTGTTCGCCTGCGCGTTGTAGTAGAGCTGGTCGCCCACCAGCGGTTCGGTGCGCTTGGCCAGCATCACGTAGCCGACGCGCAGCGCGAGCGCGCCGAGCACGATCAGCAGCAGGATGCGCCAGAACCGTCGGTTGTCGGTCGTCGTCATGGATGCCTCAGTACATCCGGAAGGTGACGATCGTGCAGAACAGGGCGACCGTCGGCACCAGCAGCACGGGGACCGGCAGCCGGGCCCGGGCGGTGTCGGCCCAGCGGAACGGCAGCGCCCCGACTGCGATCGGAACCAGGACCACGAGCGGCGTGAGGTAGCGCGGCTGGATGCCGTTGACCTGGCTCTGGTGCGGAGCGGTCCAGTAGAGGTAGTTCGCCACCGCGATCAGCACGCACCCGGAGAGGAAGACGATCCCGACGAGCGCTCGTTGGAGCCAGTCGAGCGGCTCGGGCGCCTCGACGCGGTTGCGCTGCAACGACGTGGCCCCGTAGATCAGGAGGGCCACCACCGCGAGGACCGCCGGCCCCCGCGTGATGCTGGTGCCCACGGTCACCTGCGTGTGCACGAACGACCAGGTCTGGTGGACGACGGTGCGGGCGAGGTCGCCGGCGAAGTCCCACGGTTCGTGCAGGAGCGCGTGCTTCTGCGCGGCGTCGTCGACCTTGATGCCGAAGTAGCCGGCGTCGGTCTTCCAGAGGTCGCTGACGGCCGCGTTCCACAGCAGCGTCGTGGCCACACCGAGGACCGGCGCGAACACCAGCGGCCAGCGGTCGGTGCGACGACGGCGCCCCAGCAACGGCAGCAGGTAGAGCCCGGCGAGCACGATGTACATCGGCTTGCACATGCCGAGCACCGCGCTCAGGACGAGCGCCTCGATCAGGAGCGCGCGCGTCTTCGTGCCCGCGGGTGGGTCGAGCGCGCGCAACGCCGACGACACGACGAGCAGGGCGACCGCGGTGGTGAACGCATCGTGCGACACCGACGGGGCCGCCTGGAACAGCGCGACCGGGAGGAGGCCGACGGCGCAGAACGCCCACTTCGACCGCGGCGCGCGGGCGATGGCGATCCCCACGACCGCGATGAACACCGCGAGCACGGTGAAGCGACCCGCCAGCAGCATCCCGTCGGTGCCGAGCCCGAGCTCGCGCGCCACGAAGATCGCGGCCGACTGCGGGAGGTACGGCACCGGCGAGCCGAACGTCGAGAAGGTGACGAAGCCCTTGCTCGGGTCGCCGGGACACGGCCTGACGTCGTCGGCGCTGATCGAGATCGGCTTCGCCGATCGCCCGGAGTCGAGCGCCAGCAGGTGCGGTGCGTAGACCGACGAGTCCCGCAGCTGCCCGAGGATCACCGCGCGCGGGATGCACGCACCGCTGAACCCGGTGTTCCCCACCTTCTCGGGGAGCAGGGTGCCGGTCGAGATCTGGTACGAGCGGTAGAAGTGCGCCGGTTCGTCGATGCCGGCGAAGTGCGGCACCACGCACACCAGGTACACGCCGGCGGCGATCGCGAGCACGAGGAACGTCTTGAGCGGGTCGCGGAACCACCCGAGCGGATCGCGGCCGCGCCGCGACCGAGCGGCGTCGGCGGCGACGACGGGTTCGGCGACCGTCACGCTGCTAGCTCGACGCGTCGGGATCGCTCTGCGTGTCGACGATCAGCACGCTGCACGGCGCGTGGTGCGACACCGTGTTGGGCACGCTGCCGAGGAGCCGGCGACCGCCCTGCATGCCCTTGTTGCCGACGACGATCAGGTCGGCCTCGAGATGCGCGGCGATCTCGCACAGCACCTCGGCCGGGCTGCCGAACCGGGCGTGGGTCTCGATGCGGGTGTCGCACACGCGCTTGGCCGTCTCGGCGGCGGAGCTGAGCGCGCGCTCGAGCTCGCTCTTGATCTCCTGCTCCCAGGTGCGCTCGGCCGCAACCGGGGCGGCGGCCGCCATCTCACCGGCGGCGACGGCCGACGGCGAGAGCGGCTTCTGCACGGTGACGATGTGGAGCACCGCTTCGGGTTGGGTCGCGGCCAGCTCGGCCGCGGCCAACACCGCCTCCGACGCCCGATCGGACCCGTCGGTCCCCACCACGATCGACTTGAACATCTGCCGCCTCCGCCTGCGCTGCGCCCCCGGGACCCGTGCGGGCCGGGGCCGACGCTACCCCGAGGCAGTTCGTGAGACGGGGAGCGGGAGACCGGGAGTCAGCGAGACCGGAGCAGGGCGCGGATCTCGGCCACGTGGTGGGTGACGGAGACGGGCAGGGTGACGGTCCCGAGGTCCTGCATCCCGAAGTCGAGTCCCAGCGTCGGCGAGGTCACGTGGGCGAGGCCCGCCCAGGTGACGTAGAGCGTGAGCCCGTGGTCGCCGCGCCGGCGGAAGGTCGCCCGCAACGGATCGGCGCTGCTCCCGGGCGACGCGCCGACCGAGGTGGTGCCGTCGTCGAACGCCCAGCCGTACGCGACCGGATGGGCGGCGACGGCGACGACGTAGCCGTCGAGGGTCACGGTGGCGCGGGCATCGGGGAGCGGATCACCCCAGAAGCGCGACTCCAGGTTGACGATCCCGGGCCAGTCGCGCGTGCCCGGGAGGCGACGCCTCGATGTGGGCGCGCGGGAGCGGCGTCTCCTGCCAGATGGCGGCGGCATCGGGCGGTGCGGCCGGGAGCGGTGCTCCCGGCGCGGCACACCGGGGAACGAAGAACCCGTTCGCGCCGCCTGCGCGCGGCGTGGCGAGGTCGATCACGAACTCGCCCGCGAGCTGCGCACCGGGCGGGAGCGGCGCTGCGCCGTCGAGGCGGACCGCTCCTGGAGGGGCGCCCTGCAACCTCCCGATCTGGATCGGCGCCGGAGCTCCGAACGACGCCCGGCAGCGGCGACACCGCGCCCGCCAGCTCGGGCGGGACCGCGCCCGCGAACACGACGCACCGGCCGCCGGTGGCGCCCCGCTCCCAGGTGTAGGGCGACTCGACCGAGGGGGCGACGGCCGGGAGCCCTCCACCGGGGAACGTGCCTGCACCGAGGTCGGAGGCGCGTGGCGCGCACGTAGTCGGGGCCGAGCTCGCCACCGCCGGCGGTCTGCGCCTTCGCCGGCGGGGCGAACCCGACGATGGCCGCGGCGAGCACGATGGCCCCGACGCTCAGGCGCCTCATCCGCACGTCATCCTGCCCGCCGCGGGGTCGCAGTCGCGGTCGACTCGGACCGCGAGGTCGCCACCCGGGTCGACGACTCCGAGGAGCGTGAACCCGATCTCGCCGCGCACCACCACCGTGACCGTGTCGCGATCGGCGTGCACGTCGACGTCGCGGAGCGCGGCGGCGTCGAGCTGACGCGTCGACGTGGTCGCGGGCCCTCGACTCGGCGAGCACGGGGTCGAGCTGCACGGCACCGCTGCGGCGGTACGCGTCCTCGTCGATCGCCGACGCGCCGGCGAGCGCGGCGGCGTCGGCGGCGTTCGAGAGCGAACGCCGGGCCGAGAACCCGCGCCAGAGGTCGACCGAGATGCCGCCCAGGGCGAAGAGGAGCATGCACACGCCCAGCAACCAGAGCGTCACCGTTCCCGACTCGCGCCGAGGCGCGGCGGCGCCGAGCTCGCGACGCATGATCATCGTGCGGACACGTACCGGTCGACGGGCTCACGGTGGCGCGCGGTCCAGGACCACGCACCCACCGCGCCGATGGCAGGCAGCTGCACCGCGGGCATGGTGATGGTGACGCGGGCCTCGACGTCGCTCCCGGGCACGAGCCCGGCGCCGTCGTCGCACTCGAGCTCCACCGAGACGTCGGCCGACGGGACACCGAGGTTCCGCGCCATCGTCGCGCCCACGTCGCGCGCGCGCGGCGCGATCGCACTCGCCGTCCCTCGCCGCCCGGCGGGCGACCTCGCGACCGATGACCCGCGCCGTCACCTGCCGCTCGGACCACCGCGGGAAGGTGAGCACGAGGAGCGCGACCGGCAGGACGAGCAACACCACTCCGAAGGCGAACTCGGTGGCCACGAAACCGGACTCCGGGTCACGCGTCACGGCAGCCGCTCCTTCACCATCTCGCCCTCGAGCACCATCGTCCAGGTGGGGATCCCGGGGATCCATCCCTGCGAGCACGACCTCGGCCCGGGCGCGCACGGTGCCGTCGGCCTCGCTGCACGTGACGCGGACCGAACCCGGCGCGACCACGCCGTCGAGCACGTCGTGCGCCCGGCGCCGGCAGTCGTCCGACGGTGGCGTCGAGCACGGCACCCGATCGAGCACCTTCGTCGATCGCGGCCCGGGCGACACCCCGCACGTAGAGGTCGACGACTGCGTTCGCCAACGCCACGAACAGCAACAGCGAGAACGCGGTGGCGACGACGTACTGGATGGTCGTCAGACCCGCAGCTGACCGCGGATCCAGTCGACGACGTCGAGCCCGAGGGTCTGCATGACCGCCCAGATCGCGACCAGCGCCGCGATGCCGAGTGCGGCGTTGCCCAGCAGCTCTGCGGTCGTCATGCCGGCCTCCGGCTCCGGCCGCGACCACGACATGATCCGGGCCGCGATCCAGGATGCGACTCGACGGGTGCACCGGTGCACGATGCGACGGAAGGTCTCCATGGCTGCTCCTCCGATGGGTGGTGGGGTTGGCGGTCGGGCACTCACCGCGACCGGTTCGGGTGTCCGCGACCGGCGCCGCCATCACCGGCTCCCGAACACGATCGAGGGCAGCGGCGCGGCGATGAAGAGCAACATCACCGGCGCGAGCACCGCGATCGTGGGCACGAGCATGGCGGCGCGCCGCTTGGTCGCGGTCTGACGGATCTCCTCGCGTCGGGCGTCGCGGAGGTCCTCGCTGAGCGCGCGCAGGCCGTCGGCGAGGTCGACGCCACGCTCGGCACCGGCGGCGAAGAGCTTGTACGTGCGGGCGGCCGCCGGCTCCGGCGTGAGGTCGGCTGCGTGCCGGAACGCGTCAGGCTCGCCCACACCGTTGCGCATGGCCGCGAGCACCGACGCGCAGCTCGTCGACGACGACGCCGTCACCCCGGTCGACGATGCGCTGCGTGGCCTGCACGGGCCCCGCGCCGGTGCGGACGTGCATGGCCAGCAGCTGGTTCACCGTGTACAGCTCGAGGCGGATCCGCTCGCGGCGGTCCGCGATGGCACGCTCGAGGCGGCCGCGTCCGCGCGAGGCGCCGAACACCACGCCGCACAGCGCGAGTCCGACCGCCGCCAGCGGGGAGTGGAAGACCAGCACCCCGAACCCGGCGCCCGCCGCGCCGAACACGAGGACCTGGACCGCCATGCGGGTGCGGTAGTCGTCGGGAGTGACGTCGACGAACCCGGCTTGGCGCAGCGAGCGTTCGAGGGCGCCGTCGGTGCGACGCTCGAGCATGCGACCGACGCGGTGCACCAGCGCGAGGACGGGCGGTCCGAACAGACGGACCACGCTCGACGACGAGCGCGACGACGGCACGAGATCCGCGGCATCGGCACCACGACCGAACCGGGCGCGCGCCGCGATCGTGTACGGGCGCACGCGCGGCGCCAATCGGCGGGTCGGCGGCACGAGCACCGCGGCGACGCCGACCGCGGCGACGCCGGCGCTGACCACCCCGATCGCGATCGCGGCGTCGGTCACGGCGCGACCTCCAACGGGTGGGCGTGCCCGAACACCCGTCGCTCCTCGTGGGCCCGCCCCAGGCGGCCGATCCACCACGCGCCCAGCCCACACAGCGCCGCACCGACCAGGATCACGACGAGACCGGCGGGCGCCGAGTAGAAGTCGCGGAACGCACCGTCGCGGATCGTCAACGCGACGAGCACCAGCCAGGGCATCACGAGGACGGCGCGGGCGTTGAGCTTCATCTCGAGCCCTTCCGACTCCACCTCTTCGAGGACCTTGACGTCCCTCGTGGTGGCGACGACGAGGTCGTCGAGGATCCGGGCGACGATCGGGCCACCGCGCTCCTGCGCCAGGATCAGCACCTCGATCACGCGGTCGCTCGTGGGGTCGCGAGCTCCGCCTTCACCACCTCGAGCGCGGCGACGGGTCCGAGCATCCGGCTCAGCGTCGGGAAGCGCGCGAACGCGTCGCGCAGTGGCTGGGGCCCGGTCTCGGCCAACGTGAGCAGCGCGTGACCGAGCGAGCGGCCGGCGGCGAGCGACGCGCCCACGTCGCGGAGGCCGTCGGGCCAGGCGCGCTGGAGCTCGCGGAGACGGGCGACGCGCCGGCGACCGAAGTAGGCGCGCGGCAGCATCGCGGCCGCGCAGGCGGGGACGACCGCGACGAGTGCCGTGCCGGTGACGAAGTAGGTCGAGCGCGAACGCCACGACCCCGACGCCGAGCGAACCGAGCACGAACTGCGTCGGCGACACCGACGCTCCAGCCTGGAGCAGCCACAGCCGGCGCCGACCCCCGGACGCGAACCGATCGCGTCCACCGACGCAGCTCCACGGGTCGACCCACGAGGTGACCGGTGAGCAGGACGCAGAACGTCCCGATCGCGAGTGCGGCGACGAGCGTCACGGCCGTGCCCCCGACCTGGACCCGGAGGTGCTCGCTGCTTCGGTGAGGACCTCGTGCACGCCGACGCCGCCCACCCGCTCGAGTCGGCTCGCCAGCGACGGCGGGAGCGCGCCCGTCCACCGCAACGGGCCACCGCCGCTCCTCGCGCACGAACAACGGCTCGATGGTGAAGTCGTCGCGCAGTGCGGGGACGACCGCGGCGATCTCGACGACGCGCCGGCGGATCCCGTCCGAGTCCGCCGGCCACGTCGTCGCGATCGAGATGGACGACGACGTCGAGCGCCTGCGAGAACACCTTCCGCACGATGCGCTCGGTGACGTTCTCCCCCGCCATCAGCGCGGCGTTGACCAGCGCGTCGAGCGCCTCGGACGCGCTGTTGGCGTGGACGGTGCAGAGGAAGCCACAGCCGGCGTTGACGGCTCGACTCAGCTCGAACGCCTCCGCGCCGCGCACCTCACCCACGACGATGCGATCGGGACGCATCGCGAGCACGAACTTGACCAGATCGCGCAGCGTGATCTCACCGGTGCCGTCGAGGGCGGGCGGCCGGACCTCGTAGTACGAGCCGTGGGTGATCGGCACCGCCAGCTCGCGGATCTCCTCGCACGCCCGCACGCACTGGCTCGTGGGCGCGGCGGCGAGCAGCGCCGCGAGGAGCGTGGTCTTCCCCGCGCCCGGCTCGCCGGACACCGTGACCCGACTGCGCAGCTGCATGAGCAGGTGCAGGAACGCCGACGCCTGCGGCGAGAGCGAGTCGCGCGCCACCAGGTCGGCGAGCGTGACGTTGCGCACCACGTAGCGGCGCACCGTGGCCGAGAGCTGGTCGCCGATCGGCGGGATGGCGGCGGTGAGGCGCGCCGATCCGCCGAGGACGCGCGCCTGCACCATCGGGTGCTTGGTGTTCAGCTGCCGGTCGGTCGTCGCCAGCATCCGTTCCACGACCTGACGGTTCTCGTCCTCGCTGGTGGGCACGGTGAGGCCGCGCAACCGGCCGGAGCCGTCGAGGTACGAGACGCGCGGGCCTTCGATGAAGATCTCCTCGACGTCGCGCCGGGCGAGCAGATCGGTCAACGGGCCGAGCTCGGTGATCGAGCGCAGCACGCGGTCGGCGAGCTCCGATCGGATCGGCGAGCGGGAGGTGCTCGCCCAGCATCGCGGCGCGCTGGTACTCGTCGACCGTGGCGCCCACCTCGCCCCGCACCGCCTCGAGATCGACGTCGGGTCGCAGCCGGCGCCGGTCGATGCGCACGTGCACCTCGCGCCGGATCGCGTCGTACGCGTCCACCGTCATCGCCACGACCTCCGCCGTCGGGCGCGACCCTCGGGATCGAGCTGGTCGCCGACCTGGACGCACGCGGCGTGGAACCCGCCGCGATCGACCGGCGCGCCGTCCCACGCGGCAAGTTCGACCGCCCGGTCGTGGGGACACCAGGCGAGCGAAGCGGGCCGGATCGTGCGCGTGATCTCCGCCCTGATCTCCTCCTGGCGGAAGCGACTGCGAGGCGAGTGGTTCACGACGAGGTGGAGCGGCGTGGCGCGGCTGCTCCCGAGCGCGTCGACGGCCCACTCGAGCGCCCGCACGACCCCGACCGGGCTCGCTTGCACCACGCCGACGACGGCATCGGCGGCAGCGGTGACCGCTCGCGCCGTCGACGACCGCTCCTCCAGGTCGACGATCACGAAGTCGTGCGCACGACGGGCACCGGCGACGACGTCGAGCACGTCGTGCGTGCTCACCTGCGCGGCGGCGATCGCGCTCGGGTGCCCGACGACCACCGCGAGGCGCCCACCGCCGCGCTCGACCACCGGGACGGCGCAGCTGTCGAGATCACCGAGCCCGTGCGCGCACGCGTCGACCGCGCTCCTGAGGTTCGGCTCGAGTCCCAGGCCCAGACGGCCCGCGACCGCGGGAGCGGCCTCGTGCGCGTCGAGGAGCAGCACCGACCGGGGGCGCTCGGCCACCGCGAACGCCACGCCGAGGGCGACCTCGGTGACTCCGCTCCCCCGTGGTCCGCCGACCGCGACCACGACACCCCCGCCTGCGTCGTCCCCGGCGCGGTCTCCGTCGGGAGCAGCGCCACGACCGGCGGCGCTCCCCGCCGCGGCGTCGAGACCGCGGATGACGGCGACGAACTCGGTGACGTCGGCATCGGCGGCGATCGTGGCGTCGACGCCGAGATCGACGAGGTGGTCCTTGCCCGCCGGTTCGTCGGGGTCGAAGACGCCGAGCAGGACGCGTCCCCGGGCGTGCACCGCGCCGACGAACCCGAAGGTCAGCGCCGGCCAGCGATCGCTCACGACGAGCACGTCGTACTCCTCGTCGAGCGCGACCGACGGTTCGACGACGATCTGCCGCACCCGCGCGCCGCCGTGGTGGGACAGGTGCCGGTGCAGCTCCTCCACCCACGACTCGGGCGAGAACACCAGGGCGACGGCCGCCTCGTGCTCCCGCATCACCGGGCCGCCCTGTCGGCGGCGACCCGGTCGAGTGACACCGGGGCCGTGTCGCGTGCGGACGCGGCTCCGGTCGTTCGGGCGAGCGACAGCTCGCCGTCGGCGATGGCGGCAGCGACGAGCTGTGACTGCGCGGCAGTCACCCCGATGGTGACCGTGAACGGGCTCGCCGACTCACCGATCCCGCCACGCCCGCTGGCGTCGACCGCGAGCACCGGTGCGTCGGCGACGATGATCGACACGGCCTCGCGGCCGGCGAAGAGCACGTCGATCCGATCACCGGCAGCGAGGCGACCACCGACGGCGCGCGCCGGATCGATGGGGATGCTCATCGAGCGGAGACCGTGGGGTGCGGCGCGGCGGCGGAGCGCCCGCTTCGTGACCAGCTCGCCCTCGGCGATGGTGATGGCCGCGATCCGCCCCTGCAGCTGCCGACGATCGTGCGCCCGCGCCACCGTCGAGAGCGTCCCGGGGGTCAGGGTGACCCGCTCGGCGCGGAAGTCGGACCCGGTGATCGACTCTCCGGCACGGATCTCGCGCGCGGCCACGAGCACGGCGGTCTCGCCCTCCCGCTGGCGCAGGACCGCGAACGAGAGGACGACGCCGACGATGCCGGCCAGGGCCATCACGACGTGACCGCGGGAGATGCGCGCCGCCCGCCGCGTGAGGGACACCGGCGACGGGACCGGGTTCCCCGGGACCCCTCGAGCCTGGGCGGCGGTCGCGGTCGCCGTCTTCATGCGCCTGCCCCCTTGTCGTGACCGGAATGTCCGGTTTTCGACGACTCGGGCAGTATGCACGTTCATGCTGATATCCGTCAAGACCCTATCGAACCGGACATTCCTGGCACTACGGTGGACGGGCGTGGACGCCCCGCCGTCGCCGAACCCGTCCGGCGCCGCCTTCCCGCCCGTGCTCACCGCGGCGATGGCAGCCGAGCTCCTGCAGGTGAACGTCGAGTACCTGCGCCGGATGGTCCGCGAGGGACGGGTCCCCTGTCACCGGTTCCCCGGCGGCCGGGAGCTCCGGTTCCTCCGAGACGAGCTGCTGGCGTGGCTGGCGGCGCTGCCGGGCGACGATCAGTCGACGTCGAGTGGGCGCACCCACCAGACCGACCCGGCGGGCACGTAGGCGCTGCCGGCATCGGTGTCGGTCAGGCGCAACTGGTCGCGCCCGAGCCGCAACGTCCCCTCGATCGACCCGCCCGGCGTGCCGATGCCCACCGGTGTGCCGTCGAGCTCCCGCAGCCGCGCCGCGAAGGTCGTGACCGTGGCGTCGAACCGCCCGCCGTCACCGGCACCCGGCGCGCACGCGCAGCACGAAGGGCGAGTCCGCGGCGAGGCGGAGGTCGACGAACGCGCTCCCGACATCGAGCCGGGCGACGTCGTCGCCCACCGCGACCAGCACTCCGGTCCACGTGACCTCGGTGAACGCGAAGGCCACCGTGTCGCCGCGCCGCATGGCGTCGCGAGCCACGTCGGCCAGGCCACGGGCGTGCTCCCACCGCTCGAGCGCGGCGCGGGACCACTGCTCCTCGTCGGCCCGCCACTCGGCGCGGACGGACGCGGCGTCGTCGGTCACTGCGTACGATTCGAGCAGATCGTTCCGCTTCGCGCCACCGCGCGCGTCCGTTGAAGGCCCGTCGCTACCGTGACCGGGATGCATCGCCGCCGCCCGACGAGACTCGTCGCGCTCGTCGTCCTGGCGCTGCTCGTCGCCGGTGGCATCGCCGCCACCGTACTGGGCGGCTCCCGAGCGCAGGCCCAGACCGGAGCGACGTCGGGTCAGGACGGCGTGACCGACTCCACGCCGGCGCCGACGACCGACAAGGACGGCGTGCAGCACTTCCAGTTCAAGTACGGGCCGCTCGAGATCAGGCCCGGGCAGAACACGATCGACACCAACAAGTTCCAGATCCCGCAGCCGACCGAGGACGGCTGGGTCGTCGGCTTCAAGCCCAACCTCGAGCTGGCGAACGGGAAGGTGCCGCCGGTCGACGTGCTGCACCTCCACCACGGCGTGTGGGCCGTCGCCAACCGCCGCGACCCCACCGCGCCCCTCTTCCCCGAGCGGTTCATCGCCGCCGGCGAGGAGAAGACGGCGCTCGAGCTGCCCGCGCCGTACGGCTACCGGTACCGCGTCTCCGACCGCTGGTACCTCAACTACATGATCCACAACCTCACCGCGAAGCCGTTCACCGTGTACCTCACGTACGACGTCGCCTTCGTGCCCGCGTCGTCGGCGCAGGCCGGATCGATGAAGGACGTCCACCCCATCTGGCTCGACGTGGCGAACGGGCAGATCTACCCGGTGTTCGACGTGCACAAGGGCAGCGGCACCGACGGGAAGTACACGTACCCCGACGACCAGCCCGACGCTCCCCGCGTGAACAGCTACACGGTGCCGAACGACGGCGTCCTGGTGAAGACGTTCGGCCACCTCCACCCGGGCGGCCTGTACGACACGTTCTCGGTGACGCGCGGTGACTCCACGCAGAAGATCTTCACGTCGAAGGCGAAGTACTACGAACCTGCAGGCGCGGTGTCGTGGGACGTGTCGATGACCACCACCCCCGACGACTGGGACGTGGCGGTGAAGGCGGGCGACACGCTCAGCATCTCGTCCACCTACGACACGAGTCGGGCGTCGTGGTACGAGTCGATGGGCCTCGGCGTGGTCTGGATGTACGACGGACCCGGTGGCGACGACCCGTTCACCGGCCCGGTCGACCAGAAGGGCGTGCTCACCCACGGGCACCTGCCCGAGAACGACAACCACGGCGGCAAGGCCACCACCACGTTCGCCGACGCGCGCGACGCCGCGTCCGGTCCGCTGGCATCGACCATCGACATCGGCAGCTTCGAGTACGGCGCCGGCGACCTGGCCGCCAAGGGCAAGGTGCCGACGGTGACCGAGGGACAGACGATCACCTTCGACAACTTCGACGCCCAGGACCAGAACGTGTGGCACTCGATCACCGCGTGCAAGGCGCCGTGCACCGCGTCGACGGGTGTCGCCTATCCCCTCGCCGACGCCGACGTGCAGTTCGACTCCGGTCAGCTCGGCACCGGCGGCGCGCCGACGTCGGGCCGCGAGACGTGGAGCATCCCCACCGACCTCACGCCGGGCACGTACACCTACTTCTGCCGCGTCCACCCCTTCATGCGGGGCGCGTTCCGGGTGGTGCTGCCGGGGTCGCCGTCGTCCGGGTCGGCGTCGGCGCCCAAGTAGCTCGCGATCACGAGCGGGTCGGCGCGCACGGCGGCCGGGCTCCCCTCCGCGATCACGAGGCCGGCCTCGAGGCAGTACACGCGGTCGCTCACCGACATGACGAGCGGCATGTCGTGCTCGATCAGCAGCACCGCGGCGTCGAGGTCGCGCTGGATGCTGCGCAGGCGGGGACCGAACGCCTCCGTCTCCCGCTGCGACAACCCGGCCGTCGGCTCGTCGAGGAGCACGACGCGCGCGCCGAGCGCGAGCTGGCCCGCGAGCTCGACGATACGGCGCGTCCCCGTCGCCAACTGCGCCGCGGGCAGGTCGGCGACGTCACCGAGACCGAGCGCGTCGAGGATCTCGTCAGCTTCGATCCGCTTGCGCCGCTCGGCGCGCGGTGACGGCGGCACGTGCAGCATCGACGGCAGGATGCGGGACCGGACGCGGCCCTCGAGCGCGACCATCACCGTCTCGCGCACCGAGAGGTCGTCGTAGAGGCGCGCGGCCTGGAAGGTGCGTCCGAGCCCGAGCCGGTGGCGCCGGTACGCCGGGAGCCCGGTGACGTCGCGCCCCAGCACCTCGACGTGCCCGTCCGCGGCGACGAACCCTCCGATCGCGTTCATCAACGTGCTCTTGCCTGCGCCGTTGGTGCCGATGAGGCCGACCAGCTCGCGCGCGCCGACGCGGAGATCGACGTGGTCGACCGCCACCCGCCCACCGAAGGTCACCGTCATCCCCCGTGCGACGAGCCAGTCCCCCTCCGTCGTCTGCGAACTGGCGTCAGTCGGGCGGACATGTGCCTCCGAGACGACGCCAGTTCGTGCTGGTGACGGCGCGGGTGTGGACGGGGCGTCTCCCGCGGGGACGCGTCGCCGCGTCAGCCTGGTCTCGAGGGTGCGGAGGAGGCCGGCGAGACCGTCGGGGGCGAAGAGGAGGATGACGAGGATCCCGACGCCGGACACGAGGAACGGCACCAACGGCTCGTCGGGCCAGATCGCCGGGATGCCCACGACCCACAGTGCGCCGAGCACCGGGCCGACCAGTGCGCCGAGTCCACCGATCACCACGATGGCGACGACCTTCACCGACTCCTCCGGCGCGAACGTCACCGCCGGCGTGTTGCTCGGCAGCAGCGTCACCAGGAGGCACCCCGCCAGCGCGGCCATGCCCCCCGACACCGCGAACGCGAGCAACTTGGTGCGTGTCGTCGAGATCGTCATGCCCGCGGCCGACGACGGGTTGTCGCGCACGGCGATCACCGACCGTCCGATGCCGGTGCGGCGGAGCTGCGCGACCAGTGCCACGCACACGAGCAGGAACGCGAGGCACAGGTAGTAGTACGAGCGGCGCGAGGCGAAGTCGACGATGCCGGCGTCGGGCTTGGCCAACGTGGGGAGCAGCCCGCTCACGTCGAGGAACGTGCCCTGGGCGACGAGCCACACCGACACGAACACCGCGAACGCCAGCGTCGTCACCGCGAGGTAGAGCCCCGGGATGCGCAGCGCGGGCAGGCCGATGAGCACCGCGACCAGCGCACCCACCGCCACTCCGATCGCCACCGCGAGTCCCCACGGCAGGTGGTGCAGCCCGAGCACGCCGTCGTCACCCACCAGCTTCACGGTGACCAGCCCGCCGACCGCGGCGAAGCCGAACTGCCCGAGCGACACCTGCCCCGCCCAGCCCGTGAGGATGGTGAGCGAGCACCCGGCGATGGCGAAGATCAGCACGCGGGTCCACAGGAACGACTCCGATGCGCGTGAGAAGAACACCGGGATCAGGACGAGCGCGACGAACAGCGCGCCGACACCCATGCGGGCGGAGTGCCTCGCCCACCACGGACCGTCGGCGGTGGCGAGGTGCGCCGGTGTCGAGGCGGTGACCTTCCAGCCGTCGTCGTCGACTCCGCCTTGCCCCGAGCGCTGCGACAGCCGCGAGAACACGAGCACGACGACGAGCGTCGCCACGAACAGCCACAGCTCGGTGACCCCGAGGTCGCTCGGGGCGACGTTCTGCTGCAGGATCACCTCGACGATGCCGACGCCCACACCCGCGACCAGCGCGACCGGGAGCGAGCGCATGCGCGCCACCAACGCCACGACGAGCGCGCGCAGGAGGAGCTGGTAGCTCAGCGCTCCGCCGGCCGCGGCGGCGCCGGCCAGCGACACACCGCGCACCGGCGCCAACGCGATGGCGGCCACCGCCGCGAGCGCGGCCGAGATCGCCCACACCACGTTGGCGGTGCGGAACACGCGGATGCCGACGAGACGCGCCTTCTCCGGGTTCGCCGCCGCCGCCCGCACCATGAGGCCGGTGCGGGTGCGGGTGAGGAAGGCGCCGAGGAGCAGGACCAACACCGGGATCACCACCAGCACGCTCCACTCGCGCCCCTGCACGAGCAGCTCGGGGCTGGCGGTCCAGGTCCAGTCGAGCAACGGCGGGAAGAAGCCGCCGTCGACGACCTCGGGGAGCAGGAGCGCGACGAGCAGCAGCACCTGGGCGATCCCGATCGTGGCCACGAGCACGACCAGGCGCGGCGCGCCGGCCAGCCGCCGGATCACGGCCCACTCGGCGAGTGAACCCGCCAGCGCGGCCGCGATCGTGGCGAGCACGAACGCGAGCCAGTACGGCGGGCGCCAGTCGCCCACCCCACCGCCGAGCAGCACCGCCATGCACGCGAGCGCGGTGGTGCCGAAGGCGGCGACCGCGAAGTTGATGACGCCGCTGGCTCGGTACACGAGGATGATCCCGGCCCCGAGCACTGCGTACGCGAGCCCCTGCACGATGCCGTTGAGCAGCATCTGCTGGCTGAGGTCCCAGCCGTGGAGCGTGATCACACCGCACCGCGATCGGCAGGCCCGCCGAGGAACACCGCACGCGTCAGCTCGTCGTCGGCGGTCAGGTCCGCCGGCGCGCCGTCGAAGCGGACGGCGCCCTTCTCCACGAACACGACGCGATCGGTGAGCCGGGCGGCGACCGCCAGCGACTGCTCGACCACCACCATCGTCTGGCCCGCGTCGCGCAGCTCGCCCAACACCTCGAGCAGGCGCTGCACCACCAGCGGCGCGAGTCCGAGCGACAGCTCGTCGACGAGCAGCAGCGTCGGCTCGAACAGGAGCGCGCCCGCCAGCGCCAGCATCTGCTGCTCGCCGCCGGAGAGCGACGCCGCGTCCTGCGTGCGGTGCGCGGCGAGCGCCGGGAACACGTCGTAGACGCGCGCCATGCGCGCCGCCGCGTCGCGACGGGCGTCCGGATGCGCGACCAGCGCCGCGCGCAGGTTCTCCTCCACGGTGAGACCCGCGAACACGTCGGCGCCGCGCACCTGCACGATCCCGCGCCGGGCGCGCGCTTCGGCGCGCACCGACGCCAGGTCGTCACCGTCGAGCGCGATGGTCCCGGCGGTGGGCACCAGCAGGCCGCTGATCGCCCGGAGCAACGTGGTCTTGCCCGCGCCGTTGGCCCCGAGGACCGCGACGACCTCACCGGCGCCGACCTCCAGGTCGAGCCCGAACAGCACCTGCACCCGGCCGTAGCCGGCGTCGAGCCCGCGGATCTGCAGCCGCGGTGCGACCGACTCGCTCACGGCACCGGCCGACCCGTCAGCGCTCGGGCAGCCTCGCGAACTCGAAGATCTCCGGGTCACCCGGCGGACGGTGGAGCACGGCGTCGCCGCTGCGCTCGGACGCGAAGATCTCGACCACGGTGCCGGCGAGGACCTCGGGCTCGAACGACGGCACGCCGAGGTCGTCGAAGACCTGGCGCGGGTTCTCACCCATCAGCGGCGTCGCCACCGCGCCGGGACACAGCGCGTTGACGCGGATGCCGCGCGCCTCCAGGTCGCCGTGGACGCTGCGCATCAGCCCGATCAACGCCCATTTGGTGGCGGCATAGAGCGGGTTGCCCGGGAGCGGCACGAGTCCCGCCATCGACGAGGTCATGACGACCGCACCCTTCGACTGCTCGAGCAGCGGGATCGCCTCGCGCAGCCCGAAGAACACGCCGTCGAGGTTCACACCCGTGTACGCGCGGTAGCGGGCGTCGGTGACCTTCGTGATGTCGGTGAGGGAGACGTCGTAGATCCCGGCATTGAGGTGCAGGAGGTCGAGCCGGTCCATCGACGAGAACAGCTCGCGCCACTCGCCGGGCTGCGACACGTCGAGGTGCTCGTACGTGCCCCCGGACTCGGCGGCCGAGGTCGCGCCCAGCTCGTCGTTCACGTCGAGCAGCGTGACCGTGGCGCCGGCATCGGCCAGCGCCTTGGCCGTCGCACGCCCGATCCCCGAGGCCGCGCCGGTGACGACGGCCGTCTTCCCCCCGAAATCCGTCATGCGCGGCACCCTATCGGGATCGCGGGTTGCACGGAGCCGGGCAACTTGGACGAGGATGGGCCGATGGATCTCAGTGGCATCGGCATCTGGAGCGGCGAGCTGCGACACGGCGAGGAAGGCGAGAAGCGCGAGGCGGTGGCCGAGCTCGAGCAGCTGGGCTACACCGCGGCGTGGATCCCCGACGTGGGCGGCGACGTGTTCGGCGCGTTGCGCGACCTCCTCGACGCCACGACCACCCTGGTCGCGGCGACCGGCATCCTCAACCTCTGGATGCACAGCGCCGCGCACGTGGGTGAGGGGTTCGACGCGCTCGAGGCCGACTTCGCCGGGCGCACGCTGCTCGGCATCGGCGTGAGCCACCACCTGCTCATCGACCAGAGCCATCCGGGCGAGTACAAGAAGCCGTTGGCGAAGACCCGGGAGTACCTGGACGAGCTCGACGAGGTGTCCCCCACCGTGCCCGCCGACCGCCGGGTCCTGGCGGCCCTCGGCCCGAAGATGCTGGAGCTGGCGCGGGACCGGGCGGGCGGCGCCCACCCCTACCTCGTCACACCGGAGCACACCGCCGTCGCCCGCGAGGCACTGGGCGACGGCCCCCTCCTCGCCCCCGAGCAGCACGTGGTGCTGGAGACCGACGCCGACCAGGCGCGTGCCGTGGCCCGCGAGGGCCTGGGCATCTACCTGCAGCTGCCCAACTACGTGAACAACTGGCGGCGACTCGGCTTCGGCGAGGACGACTTCGCCGACGGTGGCAGCGACCGGCTCATCGACCACGTGGTGGTGTGGGGCGACGAGGCCACCATCGCGGCCCGCGTGCAGGCCCACTTCGACGCCGGGGCCGACCACGTGTGCGTGCAGGCCTACACCGGTGCGGAGCGCCCGGGGTTCCCCCGGGCAGAATGGCGGGCACTCGCACCAGCCCTGGTGGGTCTCACACGAAGGTGACCATGGACATCGAAGAGTTCTACGACGCCGATCCCCGCCGACGCGAGTCGGAGGAGATCGAGTTCGGCCGCGAGTGGTCGGACGCGAACGGCATGCGCACCGAGCTGTCGTGGGTCGCCGACACCGGGGAGCTCTACGCCATGGCCGAGCCAGCCGGGTCGGTGGAGATGGACCCCCTCGGCGACACCCGCGTCGACGACCTCCCCACGGAGGCGCTGACCGTCGAGATCCTCGGCGTCGTGCCCGAGCGGGCCGCGGTCGACCAGCTGCTCGCCGGCTGGGAGGGCGCGATGGAGAAGGGCCCGAACAGCATCCAGTGGGCGCGCGACCGCGTCGCGGCCCGCTGACGCCACCTGTCACCACCTGTCACGACCCGACACCAGCCGATCCGGGGGCACGAGATGACGGCAGCACCGACGCACACCGCGGGACGCTTCGTGGGGCAGGCCGTGCCCCGCAAGGAAGACCCCCGCCTGCTCACCGGCCGAGGCCGCTACACCGACGACATCGAGCTGCCGCGCATGTTGCACGCGCACTTCGTGCGCAGCGACCTCGCCCGGGCGAAGATCACCCACCTCGACGTGAGCGCGGCGCGCGAGATGCCGGGCGTGGTGGCCGTGCTCACGGGTGAAGACCTCAACCCGCGCGTCGCGGTCTCGATGTACCCGTCGATGTTCCAGGGCGCCGAGGAGTTCATGGCGCCGATGTACCCGCTGTCGATCGACGACGTCCGCTTCGTCGGCGATCCGATCGCGCTGATCGTCGCCGAGAACCGCTACCTCGCCGAGGACGCCGCCGAGCTGGTCGAGGTCGACTACGACCCGATCGGCCCCATCCTCACCTACGACGCCGCCCTCGCCGGCGACGACCTCATCCACCCGGACCGCGCCAACAACGTGCTCATGGAGATGGCGGTCCCGCTGAGCGACGAGGGCCGCGACGCGCTCGACGGCGCGACCCACAAGGTGTCGGAGAGCTTCGTGCAGCACCGCTACAGCGCGGTGCCCATGGAGTGCCGTGCCATCACCGCGCGCTGGGAGCCCTTCGACCAGCGCCTCGACGTGTGGCACGCGAGCCAGAACCCGCACGAGGCCCGCCTCGTGTTCTCCCGCGCCACCGGCGTGCCCGAGAACAACATCCGCGTGCAGATCGGCGACGTCGGCGGCGGCTTCGGCCTGAAGTCGTTCGTGGGACGCGACGAGATCAGCATCGTCATGGCCGCGCACATGCTCAACGCCACGGTCAAGTGGACCGAGGACCGGCGCGAGCACCTCATCGCATCGGCGCACGCGCGCCAGGAACGTGTCGACGCGACGATGAGCGTCGACGCCGACGGCATCATCCAGGCGTGCGACATCGCGCACTTCGACGACGCCGGCGCCTTCCCGATGCCGGGCGGCTCCGCCGGCCCGCTCGTGGGCATGCTCTTCACCGGGCCGTACAAGGTGCAGCACCTGGGCTGGTCGAGCACGACCGTCTACACCAACACCTGCGGGAGCGCGGCGTACCGCGGCCCGTGGATGATGGAGACCACCGCGCGCGAGGAGATGATGGACCGCGTCGCGCGCGAGATCGGGCTCGACCCGCTCGAGTTCCGCCGGCGCAACATCCTGCAGACCACCGACCTCCCGTACCTGTGCCCGGGCGGCATGAGCATCGAGTTCGTCACCCCGGCCGAGACCCTCGACCAGGTCGCGGAGGAGATCGGGTACGACGAGTTCCGCGCCCGGCAGGCGCAGGCCACCGCCGAGGGGCGCTACCTCGGCGTCGGGCTCGCGGTCTACGTGGAGCCCCAGACCAACGTGGGCGCGTACGCCACCGACCCCGCCAACATCCGCATGCACCCGAACGGCAAGGTCGACGTGTTCATCGGGTCGGGCGCGCACGGTCAGGGGCTCGAGACCACCACCGCCCAGCTCGTGGCCGAGAACCTCGGGGTCGACTACGCCGACGTCACCGTGCGCCAGGGCGACACCGAGAGCGCGCCGTTCGGCCCCGGCACCGGCGGCAGCCGCAGCGGCCCGATGATCGGCCAGGCCGTCACCGAGGCGTCGGTGCTCCTGCGCGAGAAGGTCGTCGCCATCGCCGCCCACCTGCTCGAGGCGTCACCCGACGACCTCGAGGTCGCCGAGGGCGTGGTGTCGGTGAAGGGCACCCCCACCAAGTCGGTGCCGGTGCAGCAGGTGGCGTGGGCCGCCTACCAGCAGTCGGGCACGCTCCCGCCCGAGCTCGACCGCACGCTCGAGGTGGTGCACCGCAGCGTCGCGCCCGACTCGATGTGGTCGAACGCCGCCCACGGCGCGACCGTCGAGGTCGACCCCGACACCGGCAAGGTCGAGATCCTGCGCTACGTCGTGTCGGAGGACTGCGGACGCATGATCAACCCCAACATCGTCGACGGCCAGGTGCACGGCGGCGTGGCCCAGGGCATCGGCGGCGCTGCTGTACGAGCACAACGTCTACGACGACGACGGCAACCCGCTGGCGTCGACCTTCATGGACTACCTGCTGCCGACCGTGCACGAGATCCCCCTCATCGAGACGTTCCACATCGAATCGCCGGCCGCGACCGTCGGTGGGCTACAAGGGCGTCGGCGAGGGCGGCGCCATCGCCGCGCCGGCGGCGGTGTTCAACGCGGTGGCCGATGCGCTGGCGCAGCACGGCGTGGTCGATCACCGACCAGCCCGCCGACCCGAACGCGCTGGTGCGGGCGATCGCAGCGGCCGCAGCCACGCGCTGAGCCGCGCCGAGCCGCTCCCTCCCCCGTCGGCCTCGCGTACGCTCGGTCCCATGACCGCAACCGACGTCTACTACGACCCGTGGGACTACGCGATCGACGCCGATCCCTACCCCACGTGGCGCCGTCTCCGCGACGAGGCGCCCGTCTACTTCAACGAGCAGCACGACTTCTACGCGCTGAGCCGCTACGACGACGTGCTCAACGCGCTGGTCGACACCGACACGTTCAGGTCGGGCCACGGCATCGTCCTCGAGATGATCACACCGGAGCCCTACGAGAACATCGAGATGATGATCATGAAGGACCCGCCGGCGCACACGCGGCTGCGCAAGCTCGTGTCCCGCGCCTTCACGCCGCGGGCGATCTCCGACCTCGAGCGGCGCGTCGGCGAGCTGTGCGGGCAGTTCCTCGACACCGTGCAGGGTGAGGACGAGTTCGACTACATCGCCACGTTCGCCGGCCTGCTGCCGCCCACCGTGATCCTCGCCCTGGTCGGCTACCCGGACGGCTTCGCCCAGGAGTTCCGCGACCTCGCCACCAAGACGCTGCACGTCGAGGAGGGATCCACCCAGCAGGGCATCGGATCGATGTCGTCGATGGTCTCCGAGAGCGGCGAGATCGGCCAGGCGGCGTTCGCCATCATCCCCGAGCTCATGGAGCAGCGGCGCAAGGACCCGCAGGACGACCTGCTCACCGGCCTCGTGCACGCCGAGATCGAGGAGGACGGCGTGACCCGCACGCTCACCCTCGAGGAGATCCTCGGGTTCGTGCAGCTCATCTCCCTCGCCGGTACCGAGACCGTCGCCCGGATGCTCGGGTTCGGCGCGGTCACGCTCGCGCAGCATCCCGACCAGCGCCAGGAGCTGGTCGACGACCCGTCGTTGCTCGGCAACGCGGTCGAGGAGCTGCTGCGCTACGAGGCGCCGTCGCCGGTGCAGTCGCGCTGGGTCTCGCGTGACGTCGAGCTCCACGGCGTCACCATCCCGAAGGGCGCGCGCATCTCGCTGCTCAACGGCGCGGCCGACCGCGACGAGCGGCACTTCCCCGATCCCGACCGCTTCGACATCCACCGCGACATCGACCGCCAGCTCGCGTTCGGGTACGGCGCCCACTTCTGCATCGGCGCGGCCGTGGCGCGCCTCGAAGGCCGCGTCGCGCTGCACGAGACGCTGAAGCGCTACCCCACCTGGGAGATCGACGAGAGCCGGCTCGAGCGCATCCACACGTCGACGGTGCGCGGCTACACGTCGGTGCCGATGCGGGTGCGCTGAGTGGGCGCGCTCTCGCACATCCGCATCTGCGACCTCAGCGGGCAGCTCGCCGGCGCGGGCGCCACTCGCTACCTGGCCACGGTCGGCGCGCAGGTCATCCGGGTCGAGGACCCGGTGAAGCAGGGCACCTGGGACATCGTGCGCGGCGCGGGTCCGTTCGTCGACGACCGGCGCGGCATCGAGTTCGGCAGCGGGTTCAACAACCACAACGTCGAGAAGCTCGGCATCACGCTCAACCTGCGCGAGGAGCGCGGCAAGGAGCTGCTCCGCGGCGCTCGTCGCGGTGTCCGACGTCGTCACCGAGAACTTCGCCGCCGGGGTGATGGCCCGCATGGGCTTCTCCTACGACGACCTGCGCGCGATCAAGCCCGACATCGTCTACGTGTCGAACAGCGGGTTCGGGGCCACGGGGCCCAACACGTCGTTCAAGACGTGGGGTCCGATCGTGCAGGCCGTCGCCGGGCTCACCTTCAGCTCCGGGCTCCCCGACCAGCCGCCGGCGGGTTGGGGCTTCTCCTACATGGACCACATGGGCGCCGACATCATGGCGGTGGCGATCCTGGCCGGCCTGGTCCACCGGAACCGCACCGGTGAGGGCCAGTGGATCGACATGTCGTGCACCGAGGCGGGCACCACCCTCGTCGGTCCCGACCTCCTCGACTACACCGTCAACGGTCGTCCGCTCCGTCGCGACGGATCGACCCGACTCGAACCACAGCCACGCCCCGCTGCGGGTGCCCCACGGCATCTACCCGTCGGACGGCGACGACAACTGGGTCGCCATCGCCTGTCGTGACGACGACGACTGGAAGCGCATGGCTGCGGTGATCGCCGAACCGTGGGCGACCGATCCCCGCAACGACACCCTCGCCGAGCGCGCCGCGGTGCAGGACGCGCTCGACGCCGCGCATCGCCGAGTGGACGCGCACGCGCGACCGGTTCGCGGTGGCGGAGTCGCTGCGCGCGGCGGGCGTGCCGGCCACCGCGGTGCAGCGCCCGGAGGACCGCATCGACCACGACCCGGGCACGAGCGAATGGGGACTGTGGCCCACCGCGCACCACCGCGAGATGGGCGACGTGCGCGTCGACGGCATCCCGCTGCACTTCTCCGAGACCGACTGGGAGATCACGCGCGGCGGCCCGTGCCTCGGCGAGCACACCCACCAGGTGCTGTCGGAGCTCCTCGGCCTCGACGACGCCGAGATCGAGCAGCTGGCGAAGGACGGCATCACGTGACCGACGCCGCGACCACCCCGATCGACGTCCTCCCCGGGGCCCTCGAGGGCCTGAAGGTGGTCGAGCTGGCGTCGGAGCACGCGGCGCTGGCGGGCAAGATGCTCGGCGACCTCGGCGCCGACGTCATCGTCGTCGAGCCACCCGGTGGTCACGTCACCCGCACCTACGGGCCGTTCGCCGACGACGTCGACGACCCCGAGCGCAGCCTCTGGTGGTGGTACTACAACACGTCGAAGCGCGGCGTCGTGCTCGACCTCGCGACCGACGACGGCGCCGGCGCGTTCCGCCGGCTCGTGGCCGACGCCGACATCGTGCTCGAGGGCGAGGCACCGGGTGCGCTGGCCGACCTCGGCCTCGACCACCCCGACCTGCGCGCCGATCACGAACGCCTGGTCTGGGTGTCGGTCACGCCGTTCGGGCGCGAGGGCACGCGCGCGCACGAGCCCGCCACCGACCTCACGCTGCTCGCCGGCGGCGGCCCGGCGTGGAGCTGCGGCTACGACGACCACTCGCTCCCGCCCGTGCGCGGCGGCGGGAACCAGGCCGTTCCACATCGGCGAGCACGTGGGCGGTGATGGGCGCGCTCACCGCGGTGCTGGCGCGCGACGTCACCGGTCGCGGGCCAGCACGTCGACGTGAGCATGCACGCGGCGTGCAACGTCACCACCGAGATGGGCACCTACGGCTACCTCGCCGGCCACGAGACGGTGCTGCGCCAGACCGGGCGGCACGCGATGCCCACCATCAGCATGCCCACGCAGATGCGCTGCGCCGACGGCCGCTACGTCACCACCGGCTTCCCGCCGCGCTCGCAGCGCGACTTCGAGTCGCTGCTCGAGTGGATCGAGACGCTCGGCTACCGCGACGAGTTCCCCGAGACGATGCTGCTCGACCTCGCCATCGAGCGCGGTGGCGTGTCGATCGCGGAGATGTCCACCGACGACCTCGCGCGCGACATCTTCGGCGCCGGGCGCGAGGCGCTCGAACTTCATCGCCGAACGCATCCCCGCGCACGACTTCTTCATCGGCGGCCAGACCCGGGGGCTCGCGTGCGGCGTGGTGGCCTCACCGGAGGAGGCGTTCGAGACCGAGCACATCAAGGCCCGCGGCTTCCAGGTGGAGGTCGAGCACGAGGAGCTCGGGCGCACGGTGCGCTACCCGGGGGCACCGTTCCTCATGGCCGCGTCACCGTGGCGCATCTCGCGACGGGCGCCGCTCGTCGGCGAGCACACCGACCAGATCCTCGACGGCGAGATCCTCACCGAGCGCTGAGCAGCTGCTCGATCCGCGCGTTGAGCGCGGGCTGGTCCGCGATGTGCACGTACACGTCGTGGGGTCGGGTCGAGCCGTCCTGCCACGACAGACCGCCACTGGCGTTGATCACCGCGGCGCCGCCCCGGCCCAGCTCCGTCGAACGCGGCGGGCAGGTCACCGACCGCGTAGAGCAACGTCGGTGCATCCCAGTCGCCGTCCTTCGGTGGCGCGCACCCGAAGAGCGTCTTCGTAGGCGATGCGCATCGGGTGATCGGCCGCCGCCGTGGTGCAGAGCGACGCACCGACCTTGGTCGCGATGCCGACCGTGCCGTCGGCCCATGCGATCGGGGCGGGCCATCCCGGGTCGGTCACGACCGCGGTCGCGGCCGCGAGGTCGATCTTCTGGTTCGTCACCGGTCCGATGCCGCCCGGGAACAAGCCGTCCATGATCACGAGCCGCTGCACCTTCTGGGTGATCGAGCTTCCGGCCGGCCGGCGCTGTCGAGGAGACCGGCGAGGTTGGTGTACCCGCCGAGCGCGACGATGGTGACGCTGTGGTCGGGCGCGC
This sequence comes from uncultured Actinomycetes bacterium, assembly GCA_963755855.1. GTDB lineage: Bacteria > Actinomycetota > Acidimicrobiia > IMCC26256 > DASPTH01 > DASUAS01. The sequence goes on from CAVWLR010000009.1 coordinate 479,374, forward strand.
GACGCAGCAGACGGCGATACAGGGCGACCGCCTCGGGGGCGTCGCTGCTGTCGTCGATCGAGTGCGGGAGCTTCGCGGCGAGCGTGTCGGTGTAGCCGTGGTCGAACGTGCCGCGCATCGCTCGCCGACCACGTCGCCGACGGGGAGGTCGGCGTGGCCGTACGCGGTGTCGATGGCGTCGATGGCGGCGACCGCGACCGGGTTCGGTCACGTCGGACACGATCCCGAGGAGCTTCGACCGTGCCGCGGTCGTCGAGGACGTTGGCGATCCCGAGCGCGGTGACGTCGTCCCACCACTTCGAGAAGTCGGTGTCGATGATCATGCGGGGCGCCGACGGCGACGCCGCCGCCAGCGCGGCGCCGCGACGCGGGCCGAGGCCGCCACGAGCACCGACGCACCGACCACGATCACGGCGACCAGGCGCGATCCGCTGCCACCGCTCTCGTCGTCATCACCGGACTCTAGTGCACCTTCGGGGCCGGGCGCGCCGTGCGACACTGCTCGCCGTGGACGGCGAATGCATCACCGTGTTCCGGTCACGCCTGCGCGACGACGTGCCCGACCGCTACTTCGAGCTCGCCGCCGAGCTCCACCGAGCGGGCGCGAGGGCTTCCCCGGCTTCGTCGAGTTCAAGCAGTTCGTCGCCGACGACGGCGAGCGCGTCACGCTGGTGACGTTCGACTCGGCCGAGCACGAAGCCGCGTGGCGCGACGACGTCGAGCACCGAGCGGCGCAGCAGGAGGGGCGCGACCACCTTCTACTCCGAGTACGACGTCGCCGTGTGCTCGGTGCAGCGCCGCCACCGGTGGACGCACGGACTGACGTGGCCGCGATCTCCACCCGGTCACCGGCCTGGGCCCGCTCGGCGATGGTGGCGACCTCGAACCGCCTCGCGGTCGAGGCCGCGCTCTGGGCGCTCGGCGAGGGCGGGACCGCGGTCGACGCCGCCATCGCGGCCGACGCCGTGCTCGGTGTCGTGCAGCCCCAGTCGACCGGCATCGGCGGCGACGCGTTCGCACTGGTCGCCGAACCGGGAGCGACCGACGTCGTCGGGTTCAACGGCTCGGGCGCCGCGCCCGCGTCGCTCACCCTCGAGCAGTGCCTCGTGCCCGATGCGTGGCACGAGCGCAGCCCGCTGGTGGTGACGGTGCCGGGCGTGGTCGACGCGTGGGAGCAGCTCGTGGCGCGCTACGGACGCCTCGACCTCGCCACCACGCTGCGCCCCGCGATCGAGCTGGCCGAGCACGGCTTCCCGATCGGCAGGATCTCGGCGCGCGGACTGGTCGAGCATGGCGGAGCACCTGCAGCCCGGGCACGGGCTGCCCGAGCACCCGGTGCCGGGGCAACGCATCACCAACGTCGCGCTGGCGGAGTCGCTGCGCGCCATCGGTCGCGGCGGACGCGACGCGCACATGACCGGCGCGTGGGGAGCTGCGGCAGCCGACGCGGTGCAGGGCGCCGGCGGATGCCTCACGCTCGACGACCTCGCGCGCCACCGCGGCGAGTGGGTCACGCCGATCAGCGGCGAGTACCGCGACCACGAGGTGCTGCAGCTCCCGCCCAACGGCCAGGGCGCCGCCGTGCTCGCCGCCCTGGCGCGCCTGGACGCCGCACCGGCGCGCGACCCCGACGATCCCGACCGACGTCGTCGCCGTCGCCGCGCGCCATCCGCGCCGGCATGGAGGACGCCCACGCGCACGTCGCCGATCCGCGCGTGCGCGCGAAGTCCCTCCGTTCTGGCAGCCCGACTCGTGGAAGACCGCGGGCCGCGACACCGTCTACACCGCGGTCGTCGCCGACGGCATGGCGGTGAGCCTCATCTCGTCCGTGTTCGTCGGCTTCGGCTCCGGGTTCCACGCCGGCGGCGCGGCGCTCCAGAACCGCGGGTCCGGGTTCTCGCTCGACGCCGCGCACCCGAACGTCGTCGCCGGCGGCAAGCGACCGTTCCACACGATCATCCCCGGCATGGTCCGGCGCGACGGACGCGTGCACCTGGTCTACGGCCTCGTGGGCGGGCCGATGCAGCCCCAGGGGCACGTGCAGGTGCTCCGCCACCTCATCGACCACGGCCTCGACCCGCAGGCCGCGCTCGACCGTCCCCGCACCTTCTGGCCGATCGCCGACATCCTCGGCATCGAGCCCGGCTTCGCCGACGACGCGGCCGTGCGCGCCGCGCCGCGGCCGACGCCGGCTGGAACGTCGTCGACATCGACGAGCGCTGGTTCGGCGCCGGGCAGGTGATCCGCATCCATCCCGACGGCTGGCTCGAGGGCGGCAGCGACGCCCGCCACGACGGCACCGCCTTCGGGGCCTGACCGTCGCGGCCGTCTCCTTCCTCGCTCGCGTCCGTCTCCTTTCGACGTCGGACGCAAGGCCGGAGGGTGAGGATGCCCGCGTGCTGTTCCTCCACGAGACCCATTCCGTCGACGGCTACCACGAGGACGACTTCGAAGCCGCGTTCCGCGACCACTGGATGCCGACCCTCGCCGAAGGCGACGACGCCCGCCTGCTCTGGTACTGCAACCTCACCCACGGCAGCACGTGGTCGTACCGCGTCGTGACCGTCACCGCGGTGCGCGACGGCGCCGCCTACGAACGACTGGCCCGTCGCATCCAGCAGGGCGACCTGCAGGAGTGGATGCGGGCGCTCGACTCGACCCGTCACGACGTCGTACGCCAAGGTGCTGGTGCCGCTGCCGTGGTCGCCGATGGCCGACCTCGATCTCGCGTCGGTGCCCGGCGGCGGCGTCGACCGCGAGCCGGTCGTGTACATGCAGGACACCATGTGGCCCTACGAGGACAAGTTCCTCGACTACATCGAGGCGTCGGGCAGCGTCTACTCCAAGTCGCTCGAGCACCGCGACAGCGGCGCGCCGCGCTTCCTCGACATCGAGGCGGGCTTCCAGCCCGCGTTCGGTTCGCACGTGCGCCGCGAGGTCGTGCTGATGCAGCGCGTGCTCGACACCGACCGCCTGCAGGGCCTGCTCATGACCGACATCCCGCACGAGATGCGCGCACCGGGCACGTGGATGCACGACGCGCTCGCACTGCGCGACAAGTGGGAGAGCCTGCTGCTGCGCACCGCTCGATGGTCGCCGGCACCACTCGAGCACGTCCTGGAGCCCAGCACCGGAGGAGGTGGTCTGATGCTGTTCGTCCACGAGACGCACGAGGTCGTCGGGCTCAAGGAAGACCAGTTCGAGACGCTCTTCCGCACCGGGCTGGATGCCGATGCTCGCCGAAGGCGACGACGCCCGCCTGCTCTGGTACATGAACCACGCGCACGGCAGCGGCCCCGCCTACAACGTCGTGACCATCACCGGCGTGCGCGACGGCGCCGCGTGGGAGCGCCTCGACCAGCGGCATCCGCACCGGCGACCTGCGCGAGTGGATGCAGTCGGTCGACGCCTGTCGCCACGACGTGACCGCCAAGGTGATGCTGCCGGTGCACTGGTCGCCGATCCAGGAGGTCGACTTCGCCGACGTGCCGACCGACGGGCGCGAGCACGAGCTGCACCTGTTCATGGAGGACACCGGCTGGCCGACGTCGTCGCTCGACGAGTACATCCAGGCGTGGGACGACATCTACCGCAAGCCGATCCTCGCCTACGCCGACGACATGCGCGCCATCCCCATCGACATCCAGGCGTGCTTCCAGAACGCGCACGGGTCGGCGGTGCGGCGCGAGGCGATGCTCTGGCAGTGGATCCCCGATCCGGCGACGGTGACGCACCTCATCGCCACCGACCTGCCGATCGAGCGGCGGGAACCGGGCACCTACATGTACGACGCGCTCGCGTTCCGTGACCAGTGGCGCAGCCGGCTGCTCCGCACCGCAGCCTGGTCACCGCTCTACTGACGACCACCTGCGCGACGTCGGCCGACGACCGGCCGACGTGCAGCTCGTAGGTGCCGGGGGCGACGAACCACTCACCCTGCGCGCTCAGTCCGGTCGCGGTCGCGTTCGAGGTCGTGGTCGCGGTCGGGTCCCAGAACGCGAACGAGCGTTCGTCGAGCGTGAGCTCGGCGGTCGTCGACTCGCCGGGGTCGAGCCACACCTTGGCGAACGCCTTCAGCTCCTGCTCCGGGCGCGTCACCGTCGCCGATCGCGGCGGCGCGACGTAGCACTGCACCACCTCGGCGCCGCGGCGGTCGCCGGTGTTGGTGACCGGCACGCGCAGCGTCACCGCGTTGCCGTCGACCGCGCACCGTGGGCTCGCCCAGCTCGAACGTCGAGTACGAGAGGCCGTGGCCGAACGGGAACCGCGTCGGCAGGTGGCGCGCCTCGTACCAGCGGTAGCCGAGGAGCAGGCCCTCGCCGTAGCGCAGCTCGCCGAACTCGCCGGGGAAGTTGCCGTACGACGGGTTGTGCTCGAGCCGCACCGGGAACGTGGTGGGCAGCCGACCCCCCGGCTCGGCGTCGCCGAAGAGCACGTCGGCGAGGGCGCTGCCCATCTCCTGGCCGCCGAACCACGCCTGGACGATCGCGGGCGCGTCGTCGGCCCAGTCCATGGTGACGGGTGAGCCGGTGTTCACGACCACGACGGTGTTCGTGGTTGGCCGCGACCGCTCGCGCGACGAGCTCGTCCTGCGACCGGGGAGGTCCATCGAGCGCGCGGTCCTCGCCTTCGGTCTCCCAGTCGTCGTTGGTGCCGACCATCACGATCGACCGCGTCGGCCGCGGAGGCGGCGGCGACGGCCCGGTCGAGCAGATCCGGCGGTGACGGGCGCCGGTGCCCGAGCTTGATCCCGCGCAGGAAGAACGACTCGGGGGCGACGGTGAACTCGACCATCACCTCGATCGCGGTGCCCGCGACCAGCTCGACCGGCGCGACGCGCCTCGGCGCTGGCGAACCCGAAGAACTCGGTGCCCGGGCCGGGCGGATCGGCGACGCCGTCGAGCAGCACCTCGCCGTCGAGGAGGACCCGGCCCTGACCGCCCATCTGGACCAGCGAGAACGTGTGCGTGCCGGTCTCGTCGGGGACGTAGGTGGCGGTGGCCCGGTAGGAGAAGTCGCCCGGCGTCGACCCCGGTCGGGAGCGGATCGACGACGAGCAGCTTCCCGTTGCGGTACCGACCCTGCGCCACCGGCTCACCGCTCGGATCGGGCCCGGCGAAGTAGTCGATCGCGAACGGCGCGTAGAGCGGCGCGGTGGCGCGGTCGATGTCGACGCCGCGCTCGAAGCGCACGTCGACGGTGTCGCCGAGTGCGGTGCGCAAGGCGTCGAGCAGGCTCGATCTCGTGGTGGGGCGCGAGGTTGGCCGATCCACCGCCCATCATCTGCGGGCGCTCGGCGTTCGGGCCGAGCACGACGAGCGTGCGCACGTCGGCCGCCGCGAACGGCAGCACCGCCGTACCGCCCGAGTGGGCGTCGTTCTTGAGCAGCACCGTCGCCGCGACCGCGGCTTCGCGCGCCAGCGCGCGGTGCTCGGGACGGTCGACCGACGTGCTCGCCCACTCGGGGTCGTCGTCGAGCGCGCCGATGCGGTCGAACACCTGCAGCAGGTGCGTGACGTGCTCGTCGAGCTCGCCACTCCGGCACGTCGCCGGCGCGCGACCGCGTCGCCGAGCTTCGCCCCGTAGAACTGCGCCCGGCCCCGGCATCTCGAGGTCGAGCCCGGCCGACGACGAACCCTCGGTCGAACCCGCGCTCAACCAGTCGGTGAGCACGAAGCCCTCGAAGCCCCACTCGTCGCGCAGGATCTCGGTGATCAGCTGGTGGTGCTCGGAGCAGTGCGGCCCGTTGAGCCGGTTGTACGCGGTCATGATCCCGAGCGCGCCGCCCTCGCGCACCGCGAGCTCGAACGGCACCAGCGTGAGCTCGCGCAGCGTGCGGGCGTCGATGACCGAGTTGATGCTGTGCCGTTCGAACTCGGCGTCGTTGCCGGCGAAGTGCTTCACCGTGGTGACGACGCCCTGCGACTGCACGCCGCGCACGAACGCGGCCGCGGTCTTGCCCGAGAGCAGCGGGTCCTCGGAGTAGCACTCGAAGTTGCGGCCGCCGAGCGGCGAGCGGTGGAGGTTGACCGTCGGCGCCAGCAGCACGCGGCACGCCTTGGTGAGCGCCTCCTCGCCGAGCATCACGCCCACCCGCTCGACCAGCTCGGGGTCCCAGGTCGCGCCGAGGGCGGACCCGCACGGGACGCACACCGCGGTCTCGCCCCCGAGGCCGAAGAGCGCGCTCCCCCGCGCGCCGTTGGGCCCGTCGGTCACCCGGATCGGCGGGATGCCGACCCGCTCGTTGGCCACCAGCGTCCAGAGGTCGGCGCCGGCGGTGAACGCGGCCTTCTCGTCGACCGTCATGGACCCGACCAACGCGGCGATGTCTCGGCTCATGGCCGGAGCGTAACGACTCCGCTGACCCCTTCACCCGAGGTTGCGTCGCTACGACGTGTCATGCACGTACGTGCGACGCAACCTGGTGTGGGGGGTCAGCTGGCGGCGCGGCGGTAGCGGCGCACCGCGATCGGTGCGCAGACGGCCACGATGCCGACGATCCAGATGAGGGCCAGGGTGACGTCGTGCGCGGTCGGTCCCCCGATGGTGAGGGCACGGGCGGCGTTGACCACGACCGACACCGGCTGGTTCTTGGCCCACCCCTGCAACCACGACGGCATCGTGGCCACGGGCACGAACGCCGACGACGCGAACACCAGCGGCGCCAGGATCGGGAACGACACCGCCTGCGCGGTCTCGGCGTCCTTCACCGTGAGGCCGACGATGGCGAACACCCACGACAGCGAGTACGAGAAGGCGACGATGATCGCGATGGCGCCGATCAGGCCCCACACGTTGGTGCCGATGCGTCCAGCCCACGATGAACCCGACGATGCACATCAGGATCACCACGAAGAAGTTGCGCAGCAGGTCGGCGAGCGTGCGCCCGACCAGCACCGCGGAACGGGCCATCGGCAGCGAGCGGAAGCGGTCGATGAGGCCCTTGTTGAGGTCGTCGGCGAGGCCGACGCCGGTGGTGAGCGAGCCGAACACGATCGTCTGCACGAAGATCCCCGGCATCAGGAAGTTCACGTACGTCTGACCCGGCGGCAGGCTGCCCTGGATGGCGCCGCCGAACACGTAGCGGAACATCAGCACGAAGATGACCGGCTGGATGGTGGCGAACACCAGCAGCTGCGGGTTGCGCCTGATGTTCAGGATGTTGCGCCACATCATCGTGAGCGCATCGCCGACCGCGTGACCGCGGTTGACGCGCGCCACCGCGACCGGCGCGTCGGTGGTGACTGCCGTCATTGGTCGCCTCCTTCTTCGTCGTCGCCGTCGACCGTGGTGCGACCGGTGAGCTCGAGGAACACGTCGTCGAGCGTCGGTTCGCGCAGCACCATCGTGGCGGGATCGAGCTGCTGCGCCGTCGAGGAGGCGCACCGCTTCGAGCATCGAACGGGGTCCCGCACCACCGGGCACGTTGACCCGCACCAACTTGCCGTCGCGCGACGCGCTCCCCACCGGCGCGAGGAGTCTCGACCGCGGTCGCGGTGTCGTCGTCGTCGCGCATCGTGATCTCCACGACCGTCGAGCCGAGTCGTTCCTTCAGCTCGGTGGCCGATGCCCTCGGCGATCACGCTGCCGTGGTCGATCACCACGATGTTGTCGGCGAGCATGTCGGCCTCTTCGAGGTACTGCGTGGTGAGCAGCACGGTGGTGCCGGTGCGCACGAGCTCCTGGATCACGCCCCACAGGTCGTTGCGACCCTGGGGGTCGAGACCGGTCGTGGGCTCGTCGAGGAACAGGACCGGCGGCTGGTGCACCAGCGCGGCGGCGAGGTCGAGGCGCCGCCGCATGCCACCCGAGTAGGTGCGGGACACGCGGTCGGCCGCATGCGGACAGCGCGAACTGCTCGAGCAGCTCGTTCGAGCGGGCGGTGATCTCGGCCGGCGGCAGGTGCGTCAGCTTGCCGACCAGCGAGAGGTTCTCGCGGCCGGTGAGGTTCTCGTCGACGGCCGCGTACTGGCCGGCGAGCCCGATGCTCGACGCGGACGCGCTGCGGGTCCTTGCGCACGTCGACCCCGAGCACTCGTGCCGTGCCGCCGTCGGGCTTCAGGAGCGTGGTGAGCATGCGCACGGCGGTGGTCTTGCCCGCGCCGTTGGGGCCCAGGACCCCGAGCACGCGGCCCTCGGGGACCTCGAACGAGATGCCCTTCACCGCCTCCAGGTCGCCGAAGCGCTTGACCAGGCCGTCGGCTTCGATCGCAGGTGCTGCCATGGCGGACACCCTAGTCCGATTTCCTTGAGTGTTCTCAAGTTTTGATGCAGAATCAATGTTCGATGTTCATCAACTGTTTCGCTAGACTGCGGTCGTGACCACGCAGGCCGCCAGTGACGCCGCCCGTGACGCATGGGCGTCGATGCACGCCCTGTTCATGGAGGGCGAGGTCCACGACCGCGTGCACCGCATCTGCAGCGAGCTCGGGCTGTCGCCGCCGCTCCTCAAGGCGTTCGTGCACCTGGGCACGCTCGACGCCGACGGCGGGTTCCGCATGAGCGAGCTCGCCGAGACCTGGGGCTTCGACGCGTCGTACGTCACCGCCCTCGCCGACGGTCTGCAGGAGCGCGGCCTGGCCGAGCGCCGTCCCCACCCCACCGACCGGCGGGTGAAGACGATCGTGCTCACCCCCGAGGGCCGGGCGAAGCGCGAGCGGGCGCTCGAGCTCCTCGCGCAACCGCCGTCGGCGTTCACGTGCGCTCAGTGCCACCGAGCAACGACAGCTCCGCGACCTGCTCGCCAAGCTCGTCGCCGCCGACCCCGAGCTCTGCCTCAAGCGCGACTCCGCCTGACGACTCACGAACGGGGGCTTCATGCCTGCACTTCGCGGGCGACGAGCGCGTCGGCCCACACGTCGGTCGCCTCGCCCGGGTTCTCCACCCAGAGGGTCCGCACGACCGCGACCTCGGGCGAACCGGGCATCAGGTTCGCGACCACGCGCTGGTCGACGACGTGCAGCGCGTCGGTCGGCGGCGCGGGGACCTCGTCGGCGCTCGCGTAGCGGACGAACACCTTCGCACCCGGCGCGACCTCACCGAGTGGGGCGTCGGGCAGCGCGCCGTGCACCACCTCCTCCTCCACCGCGTACGCGTCGTACGGACCGATGAAGGAGTCGTGGTCGGCCATGAGCGTCTTCGCGTCGGCCTCGGTCGCGAACGACTTCGCCGGATCGAAGAAGTCGGCCATCGCCGCGGTCCACACCTCGGTGACCGCGTCGACGTCGCTCTCGCTGTCGACCAGGTTGACCGTGTACCCCGCCATCGTCTGCGTCACCCGCAGTCCGAGCGGCGCGTGCTGGTGCAGGTAGTGGTCGTGGAACTCCTCGCGCGTGAGCCCGTCCTTGCGACTGAAGAAGAACACCACCTTGTCCATCGGGAGCGACCGTACTGTGTCGGCCATGGAGCTGCTCTCGGGCCTGCGCGTCGTGGAAGGCTCGGCGTTCGTCGCCGCCCCGCTCGGCGGTCTCACCCTCGCCCAGCTGGGCGCCGACGTCATCCGCTTCGACACCATCGGCGGCGGCCTCGACTACAAGCGCTGGCCGGTCACCGACGACGGCGTCAGCCTCTACTGGGCCGGGCTCAACAAGGGGAAGCGCTCGATCGCCCTCGACCTCTCGCGTCCCGAGGGCCGCGAGCTGGCGACCGAGCTCATCACCGCGCCCGGACCCGACGCGGGGATGTTCCTCTCCAACTTCCCCGAGTCGGGCTGGCTGGCCGACGCCCGGCTGCGCGCCCGGCGCCCCGACCTCGTGTACGTGAACATCGTCGGCAACCCCGACGAGAGCACCGCGGTCGACTACACCGTCAACGCCGCGTCGGGCATCGCCAACGCCACCGGCCCGGTCGGCTCGCTGTTCCCCGTGAACAACGCGCTCCCCGCATGGGACATCGCCACCGGGCTCAACGCGGTGATCGCGCTGCTCGCCGCCGAGCGCAAGCGCCACGCCACCGGCGAAGGACAGCTGGTGAAGATCTCGCTGGCCGACGTCGCGTTCACCATGGTCGCCAACCTCGGGTTCCTCGCCCAGGCCGAGGTGCAGCACGAGAACCGACCGCCACTCGGCAACGACATGTACGGCGCGTTCGGCCGCGACTTCGCCACCAGCGACGGTCGGCGCGTGATGGTCGTCGCCATCAGCCTGAACCAGTGGCGCACCCTGGTGAAGGCCACCGGCATCGAGGAGCACCTCCTCGCCGATGGAGCGCGCCTTCGACGCCGACTTCACGCAAGGAAGCCGACCGCTACCGCGCGCGCGACGGCATCGCCGCGCTGCTGAAGCCCTGGTTCGAGACCCGCACCCTCGACGAGGTGCGCACGGCGCTCGACGCGCACGGCGTGTGCTGGGGCCCGTACCAGACGTTCACCCAGCTGCTCGACGACGACTGGCGCGTCGCGCCCACGAGTCCGGTGTTCGGTGACGTCGACCACCCCGGCATCGGCACGCTGCGCACCCCGGCGTCGCCGATGAAGTTCCCGACCGAGCCCCCCGTGCCGCCCGCCTCCGCGCCGCTGCTCGGCATGCACACCGACGAGGTGCTCGCCGACCTGCTCGACCTCTCCCCCACCGAGATCGGCAAGCTCCACGACGACGGCGTGGTCGCGAGCGCGGTCGAGCTCGACGCGTGACCAGCCCCGAACCCGCGCCCACCACGCCGACGCTCGCCGACGCAGGGTTCGCCGAGCTCGCCCACGACCCGGTGCGGCTCGACCAGGCGCGCGCGCCTCGCCGCGTGCCTCGACGTCGACCCGGCGGTGCTCGACCACGGCCTGCTCCCGGCCCTGTGGCACTGGGTGCTGTTCCACCCCGAGGTGGCGACGGCCGGGCTCGGCGTCGACGGCCATCCGCGGCGCCGGCCGGAGATGGACGAGTTCCCGCAGCGCATGTGGGTCGGCGGGCGCGTGCGGGTCACCCGGCCGCTGCGCATCGGCGTCGACGCCGAACGGGTGTCGCGCGTCGCTCCGCGCCGACGTGAAGGAAGGCGGCGCCGGGCGCTTCTGGCTCGTGACCGTCGGCCACACGATCGAGCAGGAGGGTGCACCGCACATCGAGGAGGAGCAGGATCTCGTGTTCCGCACCGCGGGCACGCTGGCTCCGGTGGGTGCCGACGCCGACGCACCAGCCCGATGCCGACTGGGTCGAGGAGCGCGTGGCCGATCCGAAGCTGCTGTTCCGGTTCTCGGCCGTGACCGCCAACGCGCACCGCATCCACTACGACCACCCGTACGCGACCGGGGTCGAGGGCTACCCCGACCTGGTGGTGCACGGTCCGCTCACCGCCATCCTCCTCGCCGAGCTGGCCCGTGAGCGCCGAGGACGTGACGCGCGCGAGCTCTCGTACCGCGCCCGGGTGCCGCACTTCGCCAACCGCCGGTTCTGGCTCGCAGGATCACCGTCGCGGCCGGGCAGGGCGCATCGCTCCGTGCGGTGCGCGCCGACGGCGAGACCGCGATGACGCTCGACGTTGACCTGAATCCGTCACTGGCGCGTCACCTCTGATCCCCGACGGTCGGCCCTCGCCGCCTCGTCGTCCACCCCTGACCGTTGACCTGGCTGAGCTGCGCGCCTCGGCCGCGACCCGGATCTGTCAGCCATGGTTCATGTGCCGGACCAGGTCTGTTCACGGTTCGCAAAACTTTCGGTAATGGGTCAGCTGGAATTTGGCTCGATGCTCACCACATTGCGCACCAACATCAAGAACCCGGAGCGGCGCAAGATCTTCTACGCCCGCCTCGGCGGGAAGTTGATCGGCGTCGCTGCGGTCATCGGACTGATCTACGCGTTCGCCTACATCTTCAGCACCAGCGCCGCCAGCGCGATGCCGGTCCATGCGGCCGCCACCGACCTGAAGGCCCAGTTGCAGGGGACGATCAACGGCCTGAACACGGCGTGGGTCTGCGTGACCGCGTTCCTCGTGTTCTTCATGCAGGCCGGCTTCATGATGTTGGAAGGTGGGTTCGCCAGAACCCGTGAGGTCTCCAACGTCATGATCGAGTGCATCGTCGACACCGCGCTCTGCGGCGTGCTCTTCTACGCGTTCGGGTTCGCGTTCATGTTCGGACCCGGCAACGGGTGGATCGGCTACCACTACTTCTTCCTGCAGGGCATCCCGCACACGTACACCTACGGCGGTCTCTTCGACACCGGTGTCGGGTTCCTGGCCTTCTTCCTCTTCCAGTTCGCGTTCGCCGACACCGCGAGCACGATCGTCTCCGGCGCCATGGTCGGCCGCACCGCGCTTCGCGGGTGACCTGCTCTACAGCGTCGTCGTCAGCGGGTTCATCTACCCGATCTTCGGTCACTGGGTCTGGGGTCCCGATGGCTGGCTCGGCAAGGCCGGCGTCGCCGACCTCGGGAGCACCACGCCGTTCCGTGACTTCGCCGGCTCGACCGTCGTCCACACCGTGGGTGGCGTGCTCGCCATCACCGGTGCCATCGCCCTCGGGCCTCGTCTCGGGCGCAAATTCAAGCGCGACGGTGGCGGGCTGCCACCGGGTCACAACATGACGTTGGCCGCGCTCGGTGGCGTCATCCTCTGGTTCGGTTGGTACGGGTTCAACCCCGGCTCGACCCTGTCCGCCATGGACTTCGAGGGCATCGGCCGCATCGCCACCAACACGACGCTGGCCGCCTGTTCCGGAGCGATCGTCGGTGTGCTCTGGGTCTGGCCCCGGGCCAAGAAGTGGGACGTCGGCATCTCGATCAACGGCCTGCTCGCCGGCCTCGTGGCCATCACCTGTCCCTGTTACTGGGTGTCACCGACCGGAGCGCTGATCATCGGTGCCATCGCCGGCGGGATCGTCGTGCTCGCCGTCGACTTCACCGAATGGATCCGGGTCGACGACCCCTGCGGTGCGTTCGCGGTGCACGGCGTCTGCGGCATCTGGGGAACCCTCAGCCTCGGACTCTTCGCCGTCGGCAACTACGGAGGGGTGAAGGGCATCCTGTACGGCGGCAACGCCAACCAGCTGGTCGCCCAGATCAAGGGCAGCGCGGTGATCACCGCGGCCACGTTGGCCGTCGGCCTCCTGCTCATGTTCTCCCTGAAGGCGATCGGCATCCTGCGGATCTCCGAGGAGGGCGAGCTCGAGGGCATCGACATCCACGACCACGGTGCCCCCGCCTACCACCCCGAGTACGCCTACATGGGCTACTCGCCGATCCCCTCGAACATGGAGGGTGTCGCTCCCGGGATCACGGCCAGCGCACCGCCGTCGGACATCCACATCCCGACGTCCGACTGACCGGAACCGCCGCAGCACGTCGAGGGGAGCCGGTCGCATCGTCGACCGGCTCCCCCTCCCCCTCGCTCTGTCGGGCGGCAGGAACCGACGCCGAGGCGAGTCTCGAGGAGATTCGTTGTGAACACACTCAGCCAAGCCACGAGCGACACCCGGACCGTCGCCACCCTGCGGTGGCCGGATCAACGGCCACTCCGCGACCGGCGGATCGCGCGGGGATCACCGTGCCTCCTCCTCATCGAGCCCGGCATCGACGTCCCCGAGACCGATGCCGTCCTCGAGGACTGGACGCTCACGACCGCGTCGTCGACGGAGCTGACCGCACGGTGCGACGCGCTCGTCCGCCGGGTCGCCGTGCTCCCGCACGACGCGCCCCCCGGTGAGACACCGACGATCGACCTCGACAACGTGCTGCGCGTCGGGGACCACTCCGTCGTGCTCGCACCGATCGAGGTCCGCCTGCTCCGGGAATTCCTCGCGCATCCCGGCTGCGTGATCACCAAGGACGCGCTGACGAGCAGCATGTGGCCCGACGGCGCACCGAGGAGCAACTCGTTCAACGTCCGGCTCGCGAGCCTGCGCAAGCGGCTGGCGCCGTTCGAGATCTCGATCCTCACGTTCCCGAAGCGGGGCTACATGCTCGCCCTGCCCGGTGACGAGCACGGCCTCGGCGAGGACGAGCTCGTCGACTGTGACGCGTCAGCGCTACTCGACGGTGCGAGCGAGGATGCCCAGGCTGGCGCGCAGCGTCGCGACCGAGATGAGCGGGAAGCCCTCGTGCGGTCGACCCTGGGCCGCGCGCTCGCTCCAGTCGCAGTAGGAGGTGGTGCGGCAGCCGTCGTCGATCGGCTCGAGCAGGTAGCCGAAGCAGTACCCGTGCTCCAGCGACGGCGTCCACTCGATGCGCCGGTCGGGCTCGAACGCGGTGATCACGACCGTGGCGTCGTACTTGCCGATCGGCCGGTCGTTGAGCGCCTCGCGGTCCATGTGGACGACGAACGTGTCGCCGACCGCCCGCACCGGGTCGCCGCCGGCCGACTGCAACATCCCCGAGGCGTCGATCGTCACGTGCCCCTTCGGATCGCAGAGCAGGGCGAAGATCGTCTCCGCCGACGCGGCGACGTCACGGGACACTTCCACTCGATGTTGGGTCATCCCCGCATCTTGCCCGTGATCGTCATCCCGCGGTTGCACCCGGGATCGCGTCGGGGCCGTGCATCATCACGACCACTTCCCCGTAGTCGGGTCCGCTGCGCAGCGAGTTGCCGCCGTCGACGTTGAGCACCTGGCCGGTCATCCACTGCGACTCGGGCCCGAGCAGGAAGCGCACGACGTGGGCGATCTCGTCGGGCTCCCCCACGCGACCGAGCGGCGTGTTCACGAGGTAGCTCTCGAACGTGGAGCCCTCGCGCGAGATGTTCGCCATGATCTCGGTGCTGATGAAGCCGGGGCGGATGGCGTTGAAGCGCACGCCCAGCGCGCCGTACTCGTCGGCGGCGTTGCGCACGATCTGCTCGAGCGCGCCCTTCCCCGCGGTGTAGCCGGTGAAGTAGCGGTGCGTGTACGCACCGGCGAACGACGACATGCCCACGAACGAGCCCTTGGACGCGATCAGGTGGGGCAGGGAGTGCTTGGCGGTGAGGAAGGTGCCGGTGCCGTTGAGCTTCATCACCCGCTCGAACTCCCCGACGTCCTGCATGCCGAGCGGTGCGAGCATCCCGCCGCCACCGGCGTTGGCGACCACACCGTCGAGCGTGCCGGTGGGCTCGACCGCGGCCGCGACGATGCGCTCCACGTCGCTCTCGCTGGTGACGTCGCCCACGACGTAGCGGATGCTCCCGCCGTTGGCGGCGGCGCTGCTGATCTTCTCGACCGACTCGGCCAGGGTGGCCTCGGTGCGCCCGCAGATGGTGACGGTGGCGCCGTCGGCGGCAGCGACGCGCGCGCACGCGGCACCGATGCCGGTACCGCCGCCGGTGACGAGCACCCCGGTGCCTTCGAGACCACCGGTCGGCTTGAGCTGTGCAGGCATGCGTCTCCCCCTCACGGACGGTTCCGAGCGTCCCGAAAAGTAGTGGGTTCGCAGGAGTCCAGGTAGCGTCCCGAACTTCCGCCGACTGTGCACGACCGAGGAGTGACCGTGGCCGATTCGTCCGGACGTCTGTTGCCCGAGCTGACGGACAACAACGAGTTCTTCTGGAAGTCCGGCGAGGACGGCACGCTCCGGTTCCAACGGTGCAGCGACTGCGGCGAGCTCCGCCACCCGCCCGTCGCGGTGTGCCCCTACTGCCACTCGAAGGAGTGGGCGCCGGCGGCGGTGTCGGGCCGCGCGGTCGTCGCCGGGTTCACCATCAACGAGCACACCTGGCTGCCCACGTTCCCGCCGCCCTACGTCATCGCCATCGTCGCCATCGAGGAGGACGACCGGGTCCGCCTCACCACCAACATCGTGGGGTGCGAGCCCGACGACGTGTTCGTCGGCATGAAGGTGCAGGTGCGCTTCGAGCACGACGACGACGTGTGGATCCCGCTGTTCGAGCCCACCGGCGACACCGAGAAGGGGCCCTTCCCCGCGGTCGACGAGACGTCGCGCGTCGCGCGGCCGATGCCGAGGAACGCGAAGAAGTTCGAGGACGAGGTCGCCATCACCGGCATCGGCATGTCGCAGGTCGGCCGCCGGCTGATGGTGGACCCCATCACGCTGACCGTCGACGCGGCCAAGCAGGCCATCGCCGACGCCGGACTCGAGCCGTCCGACATCGACGGCCTCTCGACCTACCCGGGCCCCGGCATCGGCGTCGGGATGTCGGAGGGCGGCATCACCGCGCTCGAAGAGGTGCTCCGCCTCCGCCCGCTCTGGATCAACAGCGGCATCGAGCTGCCCGGGCAGGGCGGGTCGATCATCGCCGCGATGCTCGCCGTCGCCGGGGGTCTCTGCAACCACGTCCTGTGCTTCCGCACGGTGTGGGAGGCCACCTACGCGGCCAAGCAACGCTCGGAGATGAACGAGCGCGCGAGCAGCGGCATGCTCGCGCTGCAGAAGTCGCCACGGATCGGCGGCGACTCGCAGTGGCGCATGCCGTTCGGCGCGTCGTCGGCCGCCAACTGGATCGCGATGCAGGCCTCGGCGCACTTCGACCGCTTCGGCACCACCAAGGAGACGCTGGGCTGGATCGCGGTGAACGCCCGCAAGAACGCGGCGCGCACGCCGTGGGCGATCTACAAGGAGCCGCTCACGATGGACGACTACCTCGGCGCGCGCTCGATCACCACCCCGTTCGGCCTCTACGACTGCGACGTGCCGTGCGACGGCTCGGTCGCGGTCATCGTGTCGCGCAAGGACCTCGCCGGCGACATGGCACAGCCCGCGGTGCACCTCGAGGCGGTCGGCACCGCGATCACCGAGCGCATCAGCTGGGACCAGGGCACCCTCGACCACGAGCCGCTCGTGCAGGGACCGGCCGCGCACCTCTGGACCCGCACCGACCTCAAGCCCACCGACATCGACATGGCGCAGCTCTACGACGGCTTCTCGTTCAACTGCCTCTCGTGGATCGAGGCGCTCGGGTTCTGCGGCTGGGGCGAGGCGAAGGACTTCCTCGACGGCGGCACCAACATCGCCCTCGACGGCATGCTGCCGCTCAACACGCATGGCGGACAGCTCTCCTCGGGGCGGCTGCACGGCTACGGGTTCGTGCACGAAGCGGTCACGCAGCTGCGCGGTCAGGCGGGTGAACGTCAGGTCGCGAACAGCGAGACCGCGATCGTGAGCACCGGCGGCGGCGCGCCCGGCGGCGTGTTCCTCTTCACCAAGGCGCGCTGAACAGAGTGCGCGCGCCGAGCGGGACCGTGCGTCAGCGGTAGGCACCCACGACGGTCGCTCCCATCGCGACCGGCGGGACGTCGCAGCGGTCGGCGATGTCCTGCAGGAACACCTGGAACGCGGGGACGTCCTGCAGCGAGTCGGGGTCGGGCACATCGTGCTCGATGACCACGTGCACGAAGCTCACACCGTCCTCGAGCCGGAACACCTCGTACGTGAAGCCCTCCGCCTCACGCGCCTCGAGATCGGCGAAGACCGCCTCGACCAGCTGCTGGTTCTCGTCCGCCCTCTCGGGCTTGGCCTGATAGCGCACCACGGTTGCTCGCATGGGGGTGTCGACTGCGCCGGCGACCGGAAATCATCGCCGCCCCGATGAATTCCGATCGGCGACGGGGTCCTCCCTCGCATGGACGCCAAGAACCTCGCCGACCTCTACGAGCTGCCGACGCTGGAGTGGGAGCCGTTCGCGGCGAAGCTCGCCGCCGGCTACACCCAAGCGCCGGGCACGGGCGGTCCGAACCGTCACACGACGTGGATCGCGACGATCGACGCCGACGGGAGTCCGAACGTGAACGGCATCGGCTCGTTGTGGCTCGACGGCGCGTTCATCTTCGAGACCGGGCGCACCTCCCGCAAGGGTCGCAACCTCGAGCGCGATCCGCGGTGCACCATCAGCCTGGCCCTCGACGACTTCGACCTGGTGGTCGAGGGCGAGGCCGAGCTCGTCACCGACCCGGCGCTGGTCAGCGAGGTGGCGCGCATCTACGCCGAGGACTGGCCGTGCCGCGTCGACGAGAGCGGTGTCGCGCTCACCGCCGACTTCAGCGCGCCGTCGGCGGGGCCGCCACCGTGGCACGTCTACCGCGTCGTGCCGACGAGCGCGATGGTGCTGAGCGTCGAGGGGCCCGGCGGCGCCACCCGGTTCAGCTTCTGAACCGCGCGCAGACCGCGCGTCAGGGACGATCAGGAGGGGACGATCAGGGGCTCGGCGGTGTGCCACGGGGTGGCCTGGGCGTCGTACGGCACACGGAACGCGGCGTCGAGGTCGTCGGTGACGTCCCACGTCGCGGTCAGACGACCGACGCCCACGTCGATCGCGCAGTTGAGCCCGATCTCGACCAGCTCCCCCTCGGTGAACCACCGGCGCAGGTCGTCGTAGACCGCGTCGTCGATCGCGAGGTGGTTGGTGGCGAACAGGTCGGCGAAGCGCAGCGCGGCGCGCTCGGCATCGGTGAGGTCGGCTGCTTCGGCCGGGCGCTCCAACGAGCAGACGAGCTCCTCGGTGACACCGTCCTGCACCGCTTCGTCGTAGCGGATGGCCATGCAGCTGCGGCACTGGTTGTGGAACGCGATGCGCAGCCGGATGAGCTCGATCAGCCGACGCGACAACGTGCCGCGGTGGTTGATCGCCTCGCTCACCGCGCCGAGGCCGGCCGCGATCTCGGGCCGGTGGGCGATGATGCCGCCGACGCGCACCTGCACGCGCATGGCCTGGTCGAGCGACGGCGGGGTCGACACCGAGGTCGACGGGGGTGATGCGGGCCATGGAGTCCTCCGTTCAGGGGAGCGGTGTGCCCCAACGATCCAGGTACGTGATCTCCTCGACCGGGCGGCGATCGGCAGGACGGAAGTCGTCGCCGGTGTAGTGCGCGACCGGGATGAGGCACGACTGCACGAAGCCCGCGGGCACGCCGAGCAGCTCGGCGGCCTCCGCTTCGCGGTAGAGGTGCACGGTGGTGAGGACGGAGCCCAGCCCACGGCTGCGCAGCGCCAGCATGAAGCTCCACACCGCGGGATAGATCGACGGCGGCCAACCCACCGCACCCCCGACGTCCTCCACGCACGGCACCACGAGCACCGGCACCTCGTGGAGGTGCTCCATGAGGTAGCCGGCCGAATCGCCGACGCGGGCCTGCTGGTCCTCCGGCGGCGGCACCGACCCCAGGCGGGTCGTGGGCCGGCTCGGTGGCAGGTTGCGGTACAGCTCGCCGAGCGCGGCGCGCACGTCGGGATCGGTGACGACGAGCCACCGCCACGTCTGCTGGTTCGACCCGGTGGGTGCCTGGATCGCGAGCCGGAGGCACTCCATCACGACGTCGAGCTCGACGGGGCGGGTGAGGTCCAGGCGCCGGCGGACGGCCCGCGTCGTGCTCAGCAGCTTGTCGACGGTGCCGAGGTCGAACCCCGACGCGCCGCGTTCCGGGGGCGTCAACCGATGCCGTAGAGCGCCAGCGCGCTCTCGCTCGTGATCACGCTCTGCTGCTCGAACGACAGCGGCTCGAGCGCCTCGGCCAGCTCCTCGGTGACGCCGGGGAACTTGGCGTCGGGATGCGGGTAGTCCGATGCCCACACGATGCGGTCGGCGCCGCACAGCGGCGAGTTGGCGGTGAACGCGAGCATCGACTCGTCGGGGTCGAAGCTGATCCAGCACTGGCGACGGAAGTACTCCGACGGGAGCATGTTCAGCCACGGCACGTCCCACTCGAACTTCTTCGAGTGGTGGTCGAGTCGCTCCAGCCACGGCACCAGCCAGCCACCGTTCGCCTCGAGGAAGAGGAACTTGGTGTCGGGGAAGCGCTCGCACACGCCACCGGCGGTGACGTAGGCGATCGAGTGCATCACGTCGACGGGGTTGGCGATGGCCTGGGTGAAGAGGATGTTCCCCATCTCCCACCCGCCTTCGGGCTCCTCGTCCGACGGCGCGTAGCTCCAGTCGGAGAACGGACGGCGCGAGCTTCAGCCCCCGGCACGCCCCCGGCAGGTCGGGCATCAGGAACGGGTGGAAGGCGAGCACGAGGCCGGTGTCGGCGGCGGCCTGCCACACCGGGTCGTAGATCTTGTCGTTGAACGGCCTCCAGTCGACCGACGGGTTGGGCCGCAGGAACACCGACACCATGCCCGGCTTCTCCGCGACTCGACGGATCTCGTCGGCCACGGCCTGCACGCCGTCCTCGTCGTTCATCGGCGGCACCGCGCCGGCGGCGAAGAGCCGTCCTTCGCCTTCCTGCGTGTGGTTCGACGCCCAGTCGTTGTACGCACGCGCCTGCACCCGGGCGAACTCCTCGTCGGCGATCGACTGCAGTCCGAGCATCGACGTCGGGTAGAGCACGGCGAGGTCGATGCCGTCGGTGTCCATGTCCTGCAGCCGCGCCTTGGCGTTGTGGGCAGCGGGCCGCACCTCGCTGTAGCGGATCTCGCCGTTGCGGACCTGCTCGACCTTGTCGTCGGGGAACCCTGCGGTCCCTGCGAGCGAGAGGCCGTTCGACGGCAGGACGAGGCCGTTGTAGTGCAGGTACTCGACGCCGTCGGCGTCGGTCTCGATGTGCCACACCCGGTCGCGCCACTCCGCCGGCGCGTACTCGAGCATCTCGGTCGGGTGCTCGAGGATGTGGCCGTCCGAGTCGATGTAGCGCAGGCTTTCCGTCGCGGTCATCGCTTCCCCCTGGAGTCGAGTCGCCGAGCGTCGTGAGCTGGACCAGCGTTCCCGGTCGTCCGCCGTTCCGCAAATTGCACGGGACCCAATTTCGCCTTCTCCCGCGCAGTGCGGTAAGCACAGCCCATGGAACTCAACGGAGTGGGAGCAATCGTCACCGGTGGCGCCTCGGGCCTCGGCGAGGCCGCAGCCCGGCAGCTGCACGCCGCCGGCGCCAACGTGGTCATCGCCGACGTCAACGAGGAGGGCGGCCAGCGCATGGTCGCCGAGCTCGGTGGCAACACCGAGTTCGTGCGCTGCGACGTCGAGAACGACGAAGAGGTCGAGGAGGTCGTGCGCGTCGCGTCGAGCCACGGGCCGCTCCGTGTCGCGGTGAACTGCGGTGGCCGCGCCGGCGGCGGTGGTCGCATCGTCGGGCGCGACGGCACCGCCGCATCACACGAGGGCTTCTCCATCACCGTCGAGTCGTTCCTCGTCGGCACGTTCAACGTGATGCGCCTCGCCGCCGCGCAGATGTCGAAGGAGGAGCCGCTCGAGGACAACGAGCGCGGCGTGGTGATCATGACCGCGTCGATCGCGGCGTTCGAAGGGATGATCGGTCAGGCGGCCTACTCGGCGGCGAAGGGCGGCATCGTCGGCATGACGCTGCCCGCCGCGCGCGACCTCGCCGCCATCGGCGTGCGCGTCGTGACCATCGCGCCGGGCACGTTCGCGACGCCCGCCTACCGGATGATGCCGGAGGACCGCGTGAAGGCGCTGGAGGAGCTCAACCCGTTCCCGAAGCGCATGGGCAAGCCCGAGGAGTACGGCAGGCTGGTGGAGCACATCTGCACCAACACCATGCTCAACGGCGAGGTCATCCGCATCGACGGCGCGGTGCGGTTCCCTCCGAAGTAGGCAGTCAGCCAACGACGTTGCGTCGCACGGACGTGTCAGACACGTCGTGGCGACGCAACCTGGTGGTCAGCGGGCGAGCGCGACGGCTCGGCGGGTGAAGTCGGCGAACTCGCGCGCGTGGGTGCGGTGCGCGGGGTGGCCGGCGTCACGGAACATCACCACGTCGGCGTCGAGCAGCTCCGAGAGGCGATCGGCCGACTGGAAGTCCCACGGCGTGGTGTCGACGCTCCCGCCGACGATGCACGGCACGGTGATGTCGGCGAAGTCGAACGGCGCGGTCTCCACGAAGGAGAAGTCGCGCGCCATCGAGAGGTCGTCGGCGGCCCGCTGCTCGGGTGTGCGACGCGTCGTGCCGGCGCTCCACCGCTTGAGCATCGGCTTGAGGTCGAGCGAGCGGCGCATCATCTCGTCGTGATCGGGCCACCAGTCGGTGAACGGGACCGTCGGCTCGAAGACCGCCAGCGACGCCACGAGGTCGGGGTGCCGCGCCGCGACCATGAGCGCGACGACGCCGCCGTAGCTGTGGCCCACCACGGTGGCGCGCCGACCGGCCAGCGCGTCGACGGCGTCCTGCGCGTGGTCGGCGAGCGACGTCGGTGGCGCGTCGTCGCGTGACCGACCCCAGCCCCGGCGGTCGTAGGTGACCACCGTGTGCTCGGGGGTGAGCTCCGCCGCGAGGTCGGTGAAGCTCTCGAGCGAGTCGGTGAGGCCGTGGATCAGCAGCACCACCGGCGCGCCGTCGACGCCGGCGTGCTCGACGACGTTCACGGCGTGGTCGCTCCGAGCGCGACCGCACGCCGGACGAAGTCGGCGAACCCCTTCGGCTGCATCCGGTGCGCGGTGTGGCCGGCGTCCTCGATCTCGACCAGCTCGCAGTCGAGCTCGTCGCGCAGGTGGTCGGTGGTCCCGAACCGCCACGTCGCCGACAGCGTGCCCCGGCCGACGACGCACGGCACCGTGACCTGGTCGGCGGTGCACGGCGCCTCGGCGATGAGGGTGAGCTCGTGCTGGAGCAGGGCCTGCTCGCGGTCACGCTCCTCGCGGGTGCGACGCGGCTTGCCCTCGAGCCCGGCGCGGAAGTGCGTCTGCTCGTAGGCGCGACTCGGCGGCGATGGTCTCCATCGACGGCCACCACGGCTGCCACTGCATCGACGGCTCGAACAGGCCCGAGCGCGGTGATGCGCTCCGGTGCGCGCACCGCGGCCAGGAGGGAGACGGTGCCGCCGTAGCTGTGCCCGACGACCGTGGCCCGCCGGTCGCCGATGACCCCGAGCAGGTCCTCGCGCGTGGTCGTCGAGCGACGTCGCCGGTGCAGCGTCGATCGACCGGCCCCAGCCGCGACGGTCGTAGGTGAGCACGGTGTGGTCCGGCCGCAGGTGCTCGATCACCCCTTCGAAGCTCGCGCACGAGTCGAACACGCCGTGCACCAGCACGACGACGGGCACGTCGCCGGGCACGTCGCCGGGACGTCGCCGGGTGTTCCTCGACGTGGAGTGCGGGGTCGGACATGCGCCGAGGAGCCTACGGAGCACGGTCGGGCGCGCCCCAACTCCCGTCACACGGTGACCGTCGTCCTCCGCGCAGCTCCGTAAGGGCTGGGTCCTACCTCCGCCGCATCATCCATCGATGACGTCATCGGCAGGTGCACGGGGTCGACTGACCACGATCTGGACGATGGCGATGATGAGCACCACGATGGTGAGCACGCGCTCGCCGAGCGGGACGTGGGCGAACAGGCCGTAGACCTGGAGGCCCAGGGCGAAGCACTGCGCGGCGAGCGGGAGCGCGATCGCCTTCCAGCCGTACACCTCGACCGGTTCGAGCATGCCCGGGATGTGGGAGCCAGGCCGCGTAGGCGATCAGCGACCATGCCGGCCGAGCCAGAGGGCGTCGAAGATCGGTGTCGGAGCTGTAGGTGTGCCCGAGCGCGTCGACCGAGTAGACCGCGTCGGCGAGCCCGAGCGCCGCGAACGCCACCAGCAGCGCCGACCACATCGGCGCCGCTGCGCCACCCCATGAGCGCGAGCACGCCGAGCGTGGCGCCGACGAGGATCGCGTCGCCGAGCGGATAGGCGAAGTCGACCACGTCGACGACGGACGAGTCGTGCGAGTGGCTGCGCCGCGGGTTCGAGGAACAGCGCGACCCAGGGCGTGACGACGACGAGCATCACGATCATGCCGTCGATCCAGCGGTGGAGCTCGAAGCGCGGGACCCGGTCGCGCACGAGCAGCACCAGCGCGGCGACCAGCAGTGGGTACCACGCGAGCCAGAAGACGTCGGAGATCGTCGCGGTCGCCTCGGGATCGCCGCGGAAGGCCCAGATCGTGTCGCCCAGCGCCCAGAGCCCGATCGCCGACCGCCACGAGCATCCACGCCGCCCGTTGCGCTCCGAGCGCCACGCCCCGATGCGCGCAGAGCAGCGCAGGCGAGCCACTCGGCCGCGCAGCTCACGCCACGCGTCGAGCGCAGGTGTGGATGCCGTCGCCGCCGAGGCCGACGAGCCCGTGCACGGCGAGGCCGACCACCACCGCGACGAGCAGCGACGAACATGACACGCGCACGAACCGCGGCACGCCGTCGTGCCACACCGCGAGCGCGTGGCGCGGCGGTCGCGTGTCCGAAGCTTCCACCCCCGCACGCTAACGACCGACGCACGTAGGGTGAGGGGATGGACCCGGTGCAAGAGACCATCGACTACATCGCCGTCAGCCGGCTGCACAGCGCCTACGCCGACATCGCCACCCGGCGCGCGTGGAGCGAGCTCGACGAGATCTTCGTCCCCGAGATCCCGGTGACCGTCGATCTCCGCGATCGCGACCCGTACGTGTTCGACAGCCGCGACGCGTTCCGCGACTTCGTGAGCGTCGCGGTCGACCGGTTCGAGTTCTTCGAGTTCGTGATCCTCAACTCACGCGTGTACCTGGAGCACGAGGGCGACCCCGACGCCGCGGTCGCGCGCATGTACATGAGCGAGCTGCGTCAGGATCTCGCCGAACGGCGCTGGACCGCCGTCTACGGCGTGTACCACGACCAGTTCCGCCGCATCGACGGTCGCTGGTGGTTCGTGCAGCGCGACTACTCGTCGCTGGCCCGTCCCGCGCACGACGTCGACTCGTTCCCGTTCCCGCCGTCGGCGGCCTTCTGACGCCCGGCCCCGCCGGATCTCGTGCCGGCAGCTAGCTGGACTTGACGATCCGGACGCAGAGCATCTTGCTGATGTTGAACAGGAGCTTGGCCGCGACGCCGGGATCCTCGGACACCATCTTGCGCAGCGTGCTCTCACTCAGGCTGAGCACCCGCACGGAGTCGCTGGCGGCGTAGACGTCGAGCGATGCGCGGCCGTTCGAGCAGGAACGCCATCTCGCCGAACACGTCACCGGTGGCGAGCACGCCGACGACGCGGTCGTCGTCTCTCGCTTCGAGCGTGCCGTCGAGCACGACGAAGATGTTGCGCGCGACGCCACCCTTCTTCAGGACGCGATCGCCCAGCGCGCACTCGATGACGTTGCTGCGCGCCAGGCAGCGCTCGACCTCGTCGTCGGTGAACCCGTGGAACGCCGAGATGTCCTGCTCCTCGATCTCGTGCATGGCGGAGCGGAGGTGGAGCGTGTAGTCGTCCTCGCCGGTCATGAGCGGGCTGAGCACGGCGCCGCCCCCACCGGCGAAGATCTGCGCGACGCACTCGGGAAGGTCGCCGGCGGCGGTGGCCGCGCCCACGCCGCTCAACGCCTCGGGTCCCTCCGGGAACGCGACCAGCGGGATGAGGTATCCGGCCTCGGGCGTGTTGATGTTCTTGGTGGCGTAGGTGCGTCGACCCTGCCCGAGGTACAGCGACAGCAGGTGGGGCTCGCAGGCGCTGAACTGGATGCGCACGTCGTGCTCGAGCGCGGTGTCGTTGCGCCGCGCCATCAGCTCGTCGACGAGCCCGGTGCCGCGCAGACCGGGCGTGACCATGACACGCTCCCCCACCGCGATGTGCTCGTGCGGCAGCTCGTCGAGGAACGGACCGAGGCTGTACTCGTCGACCTGGCGGTCGGAGAAGCCGTGGCCGCCCCAGGTGAGGCGCGCGGTGCCGACGACCCGGTCGTCGTCACGGGCGTAGAAGATGAAGCTGCGATCGTCGTCGGGTTCCACCAGCCGCTTGCCGGCGTGGTCGGCGCTGTCCTGGTAGCGCCCCATCTCCTCCACGTACACCGAGTACCGGAACCGGTACACGGCTTCCTTCTGCTCCTCGGTCTCGGCGAGACCCACCTCGAATGCCATGGGCGCCATGCTGGCAGTCACCGCGTTCGAGCGTCGACTCCGCGCCGGGGCTGCGACGAGGCCGCGATGAGTCCGGGCCTCGGGCGCGGTCGGAGTGGCATCGAAGGGGTGCACGACGAGGAGGAACCGATGGGTGCGACGGTGCTGTACATGTCGGTGTCGGTCGACGGCTTCATCGCAGGGCCGAACGCGCGAGTCGACAACGGGCTCGGCGACGGCGGCGAACGACTGCACGAGTGGGTCTTCGAAGGCAACGCCGCCGATGGTCCTTCGTCGATCGAGGTGCTCGGCGACGTCAACCAGCAGGTCGTCGACGAGTTCATGTCGACCGGTGCCGTGGTCGCGGGACGCGGCACGTTCGAGCCGGCCGGCGGTTGGGGTGGTGACCACCACGACGGTGTGCCGATCTTCATCCTCACCCGCCACGGCGACGAGCTCCAGCACTGGCCCCTGGTCACCTACGTCGACGACGTGACCACCGCCATGCGTCGGGCCAAGGAGGCCGCCGGCGACCGGGACGTCCTCGTGCACGGCGCCGGCGTCGCGCGGCTGGCCCTCGCCGAGGGCGTGCTCGACGAGATCGAGCTGCACGTCGTGCCGGTGCTCCTCGGCCGAGGGCGCCGCCTCTTCGACGGCCTCCCCGCGG
This sequence comes from uncultured Actinomycetes bacterium, assembly GCA_963755855.1. Taxonomy (GTDB): domain Bacteria; phylum Actinomycetota; class Acidimicrobiia; order IMCC26256; family DASPTH01; genus DASUAS01. The sequence continues at coordinate 505,680 of CAVWLR010000009.1, forward strand.
CACAGATCGAGCTCGAGCGCACCCGCGTCCTCGAGGGCGATCGTGGCATGACCCACGTCCACTACCGGGTCCGCCGCTGATCCGCTTTCGACAAACGCCGTCATTCGGGCCAGGATGCACAGACGCGTCGAATCGATCGCGTCCGAGCACAGGGGGATCGATGACGGTCGGTCAGGATCAGAACCAGTACGACATGCGCGCCGCCGAGGGCATCGGCTGGAAGACGTTCGCCGGCCTCATGATCATCGTGGTCGGCGCGTTCAACGTCGCCGACGGGCTGGTCGCGATCACCGACCACAACTACTTCGTGAAGGCCGGCGGCGTCGACCAGCTCCCCATCACCAACGACCTCAAGACCTGGGGTTGGATCGTGTTCGCCTGGGGGATCCTGTTGATCGCCTCCGGCGGCCTGATCTTCACCGGCAACCAGTTCGGCCGGATCGTCGGGCTCATCGCGGCGATCGGGAACGCGATCATCCAGCTCGGGTTCCTCGCGCACTATCCGTTCTGGTCCGCGATCATCATCCTCGTCGACATCCTCGTGATCTACGCCCTCGCCGTGCACGGCGGGCGGATCGACTACGACTGAACGCGGTACCGGAGGAACACGACGCCGTTCGCGAAGCGGCGTTCGTCGACCAGCTCGAGCCGGAGGAACACGTCGTCGGGCAGCGCACGCGTCCCGCCGCCCACGATCACCGGGTTGAGGAACAGGTGCACGTCGTCGACGAGCCCGGCCGCGAACGCGTGCGCCGCCAGGGTCGGGCCCCCGATCGACACGTCGGCCTCGGCACCACGCACGAGCGCGCGCACCACGTCGGGATCGAACGAGCGCTCCAGGCGAGTGCGGGCGGTGGTGACCTGAGGCAGGCTCGACGAGTACACGACCTTGTCGGCGGCCCGCCAGAGCGACGCGTAGTCGGCCATCTCCGGTTCGTCGGGCGCGGGCTCGATGGTGTCCCACACCTGCATGGTCTCGTACAGCCGTCGCCCGTAGAGGTACGTGCCGATGGGACGCTCGAGCGCGTTGACGAACACGTGCACCTCGGGATCGGGCGCGGCCCACTCGAAGCCGCCGTGAGCGTCGTTCACGTACAGGTCGAGTGACGCGATGTTGCTGACGACCAGCCTCGCCATGTCGGGCCACGCGCTCGAGCCGCTCAGGCGCTCGCGGCGTAGGCCTTGACCACGGGCTCCAGCTCGGTCGGCGTGGCCCCGTGCATGATCACGCCGTCGCAGCCGAGGTCGAACTGGTTGCGCACCGCGGCGACGCACTGGTCGGGCGTGCCCTTCGCCATCGGCTCCAGCCACTCGTCGGGGATCAGCGTGGCCACGTGCTCGAGCTGGTCGGTGGTGGCGGCCCGGTCGATCGCGCCCTGGAACGTCGACGACGAACTCGTCGGCCCGGAACCGCTCGAGCACCGCGGGATCCCAGTTGTTGGTGCGCACGAGGAGGTCGCCGTAGCCCTGGAGATAGGTGGCGAGCCGACCGACGGTCTTCTTGAGCGCGAGGTCGGGCGCGATGTGGTCGCCGACGGTGGCGAAGCACGACCACACCTTCACCGCGTCGGGATCGCGACCGGCCTGCTCGGCGGCGTCCTTCACCGTCTTGACGACGCGAGCGGTGGTCTCGTCGGTGAAGAACGTGTGCAGCACGATCTGGTCGAACGCCCGGCCCCCGAGCTGCAGCGAGTTGGGACCGAAGGCGACGAGGCCCAGCGGGATGTCGAGGCCCTCGATGCCGTCGAGGTTGAGGTAGGGCCACGAGCCGGCGGGTCCGTCGTGGCCCAGGATCACCTCGCCCGCCCACAGTCGCCGCATCAACCCGGCGAAGTCCTCCATCTGCGCGGTGGTGATGTGCGGGAGGCCCATGGCGTCCCAGAGCCGGTCGACGCCGCGACCGATCCCGAGGGTGAAGCGACCGCCGGTGAGGCTGTGCATCGTCGACGCGTACGCCGCTGTGATCGTGGGGTGGCGGGTGTGGTGGTTGGTGGCGGCGGTGGCGATGGCGATGCGCTCGCTCACCGCACCGACGGCGCCGGAGACGGTCGCCGCCTCCTTCACGTTGAAGCGCTCGGAGATGAAGCAGTGTCCGAGCCCGAGCTCCTCCGCCGACCGCACCTCCGCGATCAGGTCGCGGGTCGACGCCGGCGCGCCGGCGAGCGTGTAGAAGCCCAGCTCTTCGAAATGGCCTTCGGAATGCGGCACCGGACGACGCTCCCTACGATCGTTGAGATGTCCGAGCATCCTGTCACACCCGTCTACGCGTTCGACCCGGAGCTGGCGGAGATCGCCGCCGTCGCCGTGAACCCTCCGCCCACCGACGCCGTGGCGGCGCGTGAGCAGATGGTGGCGTTGATGGCGTCGCTGCAGCTCGATCTCGACGTGTCCGGCCTCGACATCGAGGATCGCACGATCCCGGGCTCCGAGGGCGACCCCGACGTCGCCGTGCGCGTGTACTCGCCCAAGGCGCGCACCGGCACGGCCGTGCCTGCGGTCCTGTACATCCACGGCGGCGGGTTCTTCCTCGGGAGCATCGACACCGAGCACGGCGGCTCGGCCCGTCTGGCGCAGGATCTCGGCGTCGTGGTCGTGTCGGTCGAGTACCGCTTGGCCCCCGAGCACCCGTTCCCCGCCGGGCTCGAGGACTGCTACGCCGCGCTCGTGTGGCTGCACCAGCAGGCCGACGCGCTGGGTGTCGATCCCGCTCGCGTGGCGGTGAACGGCGGGAGCGCCGGAGGTGGTCTCGCCGCCGGGCTGGCGTTGTTGGCACGCGACCGCGGTGGACCCGCGATCTGCTTCCAGTACCTCGGCATCCCCGAGCTCGACGACCGCCTCGACACCCCGAGCATGCAGCAGTTCCTCGACACGCCGATGTGGTCCCGTCCCCAGGCCGAGAAGAGCTGGGAGTGGTACCTCGGCCATGCCCACGGCTCCGACGACGTGTCGCCCTACGCGGCACCGGCGCGCGCCACCGACCTCGCCGGGCTCCCGTCCGCATACATCTCGACGATGGAGTTCGACCCGCTGCGCGACGAAGGGATCCGCTACGCGCTGGCCCTGATGGCCGCCGGCGTCTCGGTGGAGCTGCACTCGTTCCCGGGCACCTTCCACGGTTCCGCGATGGTCACGACCGCCGCGGTCACCCGGCGCGAGGGCGCCGAACGCATGGTCGTGCTCCGACGCGCCCTCGGGCTCGACGGCGACTGATCACGCACGCCCCGGAGGGCTCGCCACTAGGGCAGGCCCGCGTGCGGGACGTCGACCCGGTGGGTGCGGATGGTCCCCGTCGGCGGTTCGTCGGCATCGCCCATGCCGTCGGCGCAGACCACGAAGAGCGTGCAGCCGTCGACGCCCCCGAGCGCGCAGGCGAAGGCGCGCTGGCCCACGTCGACGCGATCGACGACCTCGCCCCCTACCCGGACGCGCACCACTGCGGCGCTGCCGGCGTCGGCGAACCAGATCGCACCCTCGGCGTCGAGGGTGCAGCCGTCGGGCAACACCTCGCCGAGCTCGGCCCACACCCGGCGGTCGTGCAGTGAGCCGTCGTCGGCGACGGTGTACGCGCTGACTCGTCGCGCCATGGTCTCGCCGACGATCAACGTGTGGCCGTCGGGAGTGATCACGGTGCCGTTGGGGAACTCGAGCCCGTCGGCCGCCACCGACACGTCGCCAGCCGGCGTGACGCGCGCGAGCGCAGCGGCGCGACGCGGTTCGCCGGTCGAGAGGTCGAAGCCGAAGTTCCCCACGTACGCGGTGCCGTCGGACGCGACGACCATGTCGTTGCAGTTCCCCGTCGCGATGGCCGAGAGGTCGGCGTGGGTCGCGACGGTCCCGTCGGTCTCGACCCTCAGCACGCGGCGGGACTCCATGGCCACCACGAGGAGACGCCCGTCGGGCAACCAGCCGAGCCCGCTGGGCGAGTCGTCGAGCTCGAGCTCCACGCGGCGCGTCGCCGTCGTCACCCACGCTCGACACCGCGGCTGGTGGAAGTCGGAGAACCACAACCGGCCGTCGTGCCAGCGCGGGCCCTCGCCGAACCCGACGCCGTCGAGGAGCACGGGGAGTCCGGCCACGCCGCGAGCCTACGGTCCTAGAGTCCGCTCATGCGCGCTGCCGTCCTCACCGACACCCACGACCTCGAGGTCGCCGAGGTGCCCGATCCGACCCCGGCGTCCGGGGAGCTCGTCCTGAAGGTGACCGCGTGCGGCATCTGCGGGTCCGACCTGAAGCTGCGGGGCCACATGCCCGGCGGGCTGGTCATGGGACACGAGTTCTGCGGTGAGGTCGTCGCGGTCGGCGGCGACACCGTCGGCACCTGGCGCGAGGGACAACACGTCACCGCGCTCCCACTGATCGGGTGCGGCCAGTGCCTGGCGTGCCTCGCCGGCGAGTCCGCGCACTGCGAGCAGATCGACATGGTCGGTGTCGGTGGCAGCTCGGGCGCCTTCGCCGAGTACGTGCGGGTGCACAGCCGCGAGACCATCGGTCTGCCCGACTCGCTCGACCGCGACCTGGGTGCGCTGGTCGAGCCGCTCGCCGTGGGGTTGCACGCGGTCGAGCGTTCACTCCCCCGCGCCGGCGACCGCGCGCTGGTGATCGGCGCCGGCCCGGTCGGGCTCGCCGTGATGACGTGGTTGGCGCACTTCGGCGTGCAGGAGCTGGTCGTGAGCGATCCGTCGGCGGTGCGACGCCAGGCCGCCGAGGAGTTCGGGGCCACCCGCACCATCGACCCCACCGTCGAGGCGCTCGAACCCCGCTACGACCTCGTGGTCGAGTGCGTCGGGCTCCCGGGCATGACCGACGCGTGCGTCGGCGCCGCGGTGCGGCACGGACGCATCGTCATCGCCGGTGTGTGCACCCACCCCGACCCGTACGTGCCGATCAGCGCGGTGGTCAAGGAGGTGAACATGGCGTTCGCGGTGTACTACACGCGACGCGAGTTCTTCTCCGTGGTCGACGCCCTGGGACGCGGCACGGTCGATGCCGCGCCGTTCGTGACCGAGCGGGTCGGGCTCGCCGGTGCGAACGATGCGTTCCGCGCCCTCACCGAGGCGAAGGAGCAGCGCAAGATCCTGGTGCTGCCCGAGCTGGGCTAGGACAGCGCGACCGTGGCGGTGGCCGGCACCAGCACGGTGTCGGGCGCGTCGTGGTCGACCACGATCAGGTCGAGGTCGACGAGGCGCTCGCCGTCCTCGTCGCGCACCGCGGTGACCGTGCCGCGCGCCTCGACGGTCATGTTCCGCAGGTTGGGGGAACGGAAGCTGCAGCCCATCGACACGATGCGGCCGTCGTCGCCCATCCAGTCGCGCACGAGGTTGTGCAGGTACGACCACATGAGGTTGCCCATGCCGAACGCGCCCGGGAACCCCTGCGCTCGCCCGGCCTCGTCGTCCATGTGGATCGGTACGAACTCGTCGTTGACCGCCGCGTAGCGGTTCCAGTTGTGGAACCCGGTGGTGCGCACGAAGACGGGGAGCGCGGTCCCCACGGTGACGGTGTCGCGGTCGACGGCCATCAGTAGCGGATCAGCGTGCCGCGCGACGTCTTGACCGTCTCGCCCCGCTGGTTGGTCCAGGTGTCCACGGAGGTGCTGAAGAGCATGAGCCCCAGTCGTCCTTCCCGTTCCTTGTACTCGCCGAGCGTGGTGGTCGACGTGATCGAGTCGCCGGGACGCATCCGCACGCCGTAGTCGACCTCGGTGCCCCCGTTGATGATCGCAGTGGTCGCCGGTGCCGGGAGCCCGAAGGTCTCCTCCGGCCCGACGAACGCGCCCGTGGCACGGGCGGGAACCCCGGCGTCGGCCTCGGTCTGCGTCAGCCACGCGAAGGGATTGAAGTCCTCGGGCGCCACGATCCCGCCGTGCACGGTGCCGGCGGCGTACTCGGCGTCCCAGAACAACCGCGGCGCGGGCTCCGGGTAGTACACCGCGATCGCCCACCGGCGGATGTCGGAGTCGGTGATCGGGAACGACGTGGAGCTGCGCAGCTCGAGCCCGACCAGGTCGAGCATCTGCGGGGTGATGTGCGAGTCAGGCATGGAGCGCGGAGCTTACGCACGCGGCGAAGCCGTGTTCCACCCCACCGGCTCCCGACCCCCGACGTGAGCCCCGACGACGGCGGCGCGGTCGCGATAGGCCTTCGGGCTGAGCCCGTAGGTGCGCTTGAACGCAGTGCTGAAGGTGAACGGGCTGCCGTAGCCGACCTGCTCGGCGACGTTCGCGACCGTCGTCTCGCCGCGGACGAGGAGGTCGGCCGCCAACGCCATTCGCCACGACGTGAGGAACGACATCGGCGGTTCCCCCACCACCTCGTGGAAGCGACGCGCGAGCAGGGCTCGCGACACGCCCACGTGCGATGCAAGGGACGCAACGGTCCACGGGACCCCGGGCTCGTGCTGCATCAGCCGCACCACTCGACCCACGATCGGGTCGTGCGGTTCGGTGAACCATGCCGGCACGTCGATCGAGTCCGACGCCACCGCGGCGCGCAACGCGGTGACGAGCAGCAGGTCGAGCATGCGGTCGAGCACGACCTGCTGACCGGGTTCGTCCCTGACCATCTCCGCCGCGAGCAGCCCGACGATCGGGCTGTCCCACTCGGACGCGCGCAGCACGATCACCGCCGGGAGCGCGTCGAGCAGCCCGCGGCTGATCTCGCCCTCGGTCTGGTAGTCGCCGACCAGCATCACGTCGGACCCGTCCTCGACGTTGCCCCACGTCCGCACGCCGAGCCCCATCGTCTCCGCGAGACTCGTGCCGTCGAGCGTGCGGCACACGCCGCCCGGATCGATGACGATCGTCGGCTCGGCGTGCGGCTCGTGCGCGACGACGTACGGGTCGGGGCCGCGGACGAGGACGACGTCGCCGGCACCCAGCGCCACCGGCGCGTCGAGGGCGTCGTGCACCAGCCACACCTGGCCGTTCGTGACGGCCACGAGCGCGAGCGGCGCCTCGTCCTGCACCCGCACGGACCACGGCGGTTCGAGCACCACCTTCACCAGGAAGGCTGCACGCGCCCGGGGGCCGTCCAGCACCGCCGTCAGGGCATCCATGCCCAGATGGTAGACGAAAAGAGATGGATCCGAGCGCTGCACCGATGGATCGTCTCGAGGGTTCGTGGCTTGATGGTCCACATGACCGACCACCACACCACTGCCTCCACTGGACCGATCGTCGTGATCGGCGCCCACGGCAAGACCGGCCGCCGCGTCGCCGATCGACTCCGCGCCTCGGGCCACGACGTCCGCGCCGTGTCACGTTCCACCGTTCCCGCCTTCGACTGGAACGACCCCGACACCTGGGCGGCCGCGCTCGACGGGGTCCGCTCGGCCTACGTCACGTACCAACCCGATCTCGCCGCCCCCGGCGCCGCGGACACCATGGCGGTCTTCGCCGCGGCCGCCGAGGCTCACGGCCTCGACCGGATCGTGCTGTTGTCGGGTCGCGGCGAAGCCGACGCGCAAGCCTGCGAGGAGACCGTGGTGCGCTCCGGCGTGCCCACGACGATCGTCCGGTGCAGCTTCTTCGCCCAGAACTTCAGCGAGCACTTCCTCCGCGACGCCGTGCTCGAGGGGGTCATCGCGTTCCCCGCGGGTGCCGTGCGCGAAGCGGTCGTCGATGCCACTGACATCGCCGACGTCGCCGTGCGGGCGCTCACCGAGCCGGGCCACGAGCAGCGGGTCCACGAGCTGACGGGACCTCGGTTGCTCTCCTTCGACGAGATGGCCTCGATCCTCTCCGACGCCACCGGTCGCGGGATCACCTACGTCCCGATCACCCCCGACGAGTACGCCGCCGGGGCGATCGCAGCGGGCCTCCCCGCACCCGAGGCGTCGATGCTCGCCTCGCTGTTCCGGCACATCTTCGACGGGCACAACGAGTCCGTGACCGGGGGCGTTGCCGAGGCGCTGGGACGCCCGGCCACCGACTTCCGCACGTTCGCGAGGGCCGCAGCGGCGACCGGCGTGTGGTCTCTCGACGCGACCTTGGAGAGGGCCCGATGAACGCGAGCGACGTGGTGCTCGTGCTGGCCACCGTCACCGTCGGCCTGACCGCGGGCGTGATGTTCTGCTACCAGATCGCGGTCATGCCCGGGCTCCACGAGCTCGACGATCGCGACTTCATCCGTGCCTTCCAGCGCCTCGACCAGGAGATCGTGCACCCGTTGTTCGTCGGGGTCTCGTTCTTCGGAGGCGGGGCACTGCTCGTCACCGCCACCGCGATGCAGGAGGCCGGGACCTCGACCTTCGCGCTCCTCGCCGTCGCCACCGCGATCTACGTGGTGGCCGTGCTGGTCCTCACGATGGCCTGGCACGTCCCGCGCAACGACGCACTCGCCCGCGTCCCGGTGGCCACCGCCTCCGATGACGATGCCGCACGGGCTCGCGCCCGCTTCGAACGGCCGTGGAACCGCCTCCACATCGTGCGCACGCTCGCGTCGATCGTGTCGCTCACGTTGCTCGCCGTGGCCCTGCTCGATGCCGGCGCGTGACCCGTTGGCGTGCCCGCTCGATGGGTACGACCACCGCATGAGCAAGCTCACCGCGAAGCAACGCGCCAACCTCCCCCCGAAGGCGTTCGGTCTGCCGGAGAAGGCCCGCACCGAGAAGGCCCGTCGCGAGACGGGGAACTACCCGATGCCCGACCGTGGTCATGCCATCAGCGCGCTCCGTCTCTCCGAGCTGGAGTACGAACGCGGCAAGCTCACCAAGGACCAGTACGACCGCATCCAGCGCAAGGCCAGGAAGAAGCTGCGGAAGAACAAGAAGAGCGAGAAGAAGCCGACGAGCGCGAAGAGGTCGTGACCGGTCAGAGCCGGTAGCCGCCGTCGACCGAGATCACCTGGCCGGTGATGCCGGCACCGTCGTCGGAGGCGAGCAGCGTCGCCATGCCGGTGAGCTCCTCGGGTTCGAGCACGCGGTGCTGCGCGTTCTCGGACGACGCCGACTCGATCGCTTCCTCGACCGTGGTGCCGGCACGCCGCGCCACGGCCTCGAAGTCGAGGAGCGAGGTGTTGGTCCAGCCGGGACACAGGAGGTTGGCGGTGATGCCGGTGCGACCGGTCGTCTGCGCGAGCTGCTTCGTGAAGCCGACGAGGGCGTGCTTCGCGGTGGTGTAGGAGAGGGAGGCGGCCGCGTGCTTCGACGCCCCGGAGCCGATGCTGATCACCCGCCCGAACCCACGCTCACGCATCCCCGGCAAGGCTTCACGCGTCGTCCACCACGCCGAGGTCAGGTTCAGCGTGAGCGTGCCCTCGAAGCTCTCGTCGTCGCCGGTGAACGGATCGTGGCGACGACCGACGGTGCCGCCGACGTTGTTCACCAGCACGTCGACACGACCGAACTGCTCGATCGCCTCGAGCACGGGACGGCGGGCGTCGGTGCGGTCGGACGCGTCGGCGACCACGGCCAGCGCAGGGGCGCCGCCCTCGTCCCCGATCTGTGCGACCACCGCATCGAGGTCGGACTGCGTGCGGGACGACACCACGACCGTGGCGCCCTCTCTCCCGTAGCGGTGCGCGATCGCGCGACCGATGCCACGTCCACCGCCGGTGACGACCGCCACGCGGCCCGAGAGCTGCCCCATCGGCGCGACCTTATACTCCGCGCCATGGCGTGGGATTTCTCGACCGACCCCGAATTCGCGGCGCAACTCGAGTGGATGCGCACCTTCGTCGACGAGGAGATCGAGCCGCTCTCCCTCTTCTACGACGACATGACCGACGACGCGTGGGCACGCGCGACGGCACCGCTGAAGCAGCAGGTGAAGGACCGCAACCTGTGGGCGTGCCACCTCGATCCCGAGCTGGGTGGGCAGGGCTACGGCCAGGTGAAGCTCGCGCTGATGCACGAGATCCTCGGTCGCTGTCGCGTCGCGCCGAACATCTTCGGGAACCAGGCTCCCGATTCGGGCAACAGCGAGCTGATCGCGATCGGTGGGACGCCCGAGCAGAAGGAGCAGTGGCTCGAGCCGCTGCTGCGCGGCGAGATCACGTCGTCGTTCTCGTTGACCGAGCCGCAGTTCTCGGGCAGCGACCCGACGATGATCAACACGCGCGCCGAGCGCGACGGCGACGAGTACGTGATCAACGGCCACAAGTGGTTCGCATCGAACGCGTCGAAGGCCGACTTCATCCTGATGATGGCGGTGACGAACCCCGAGAACCCGCCGCACAAGGCGGCGTCGTTCTTCATCATCCCGAAGGGCACGCCTGGGCTCGACATCGCGCGCGACGTCTTCAACATGGGCCACCCGTACCCGGGCCACTTCCGGTCGGGTGGCCACGCCGAGATCTTCCTGCGCGACTGCCGCGTGCCGGTCGCCAACCGGGTCGGTGCCGAGGGCGACGGCTTCGTGCTCGCGCAGCAGCGCCTCAACGGTGGGCGCATCCACCACGCGATGCGGTGGGTCGGTCAGTGCGAGGCGGCGTTCGACATGATGTGCGAGCGTGCCGTCAGCCGCAGCACCAAGGGTGAGCTGCTCATCGAGAAGCAGATGATCCAGGAGATGATCGCCGAGTCGTCGGCCGACATCCGTGCGCTGCGTCTCATGGCGCTGCACAGCGCGTGGTTGTGGGACAACGAGGGGGCGTCGAAGGCGCGGGTCGAGATCGCCGAGCTGAAGTTCTGGGGCGCCCGCGTGCTCCACGACGTCATCGACCGCGCCATCCAGGTGCACGGCGCGCTCGGCTGGTCGATGGACCTCCCGCTGGCGAGCTCCTACGTGATGGCGCGCCAGTTCCGCATCGCCGACGGTGCCGACGAGGTGCACAAGTCGTTCGTGGCGAACAAGCGGGCCAAGGCCTACAAGCCGGTCGACGGGTGGCCGAGCGCACACGTCCCCAGCCGCAAGACCGAGCTGCGCGAGCGCTTCGCCGAGTTCCTCGACCACGAAGCCGCGAACTTCTGATGGCGGCGGAGCAGACGAACCCGGTCGACGTCGCCGAGGCGGTCCCGCCCGACCGGCTCGGTCCATGGGTCGCCGAGCACGTGCCCGGCGCCAGCGGGAAGGTGGAGGTCACCCAGATCGCGGGCGGCTCGTCGAACCTCACCTTCCGGGTGCAGGACGGTGACCACGACTGGGTGCTGCGGCGCCCGCCGTTGCGCCACGTGCTCGCCACCGCGCACGACATGGGCCGCGAGCACCGCATGCAGTCGGCGCTGCAGACGACCGACGTGCCGATCGCGACGCAGGTGGCCTCGTGCGACGACGAGTCGGTGATCGGCGCGCCGTTCTACATGATGGCCCGCCTCGACGGCGTCGTCTACGACGACGTCGATGCGACCGCATCGCTCACCGAAGCCCAGGGGCTGGCCGCCTCGTACGAGCTGGTCGACGTGCTCGCCCGACTGCACGCGGTCGACTACGAAGCCGTGGGACTCGGCGACTTCGGACGTCCTGCCGGCTATCTCGAACGCCAGGTCGCGCGCTGGCAGACCCAGTGGGAGAAGTCGAAGACGATCGAGATGCCGGTCGTCGACGAGGTCGCCCAGCGCCTCGAACGCCACCTCCCCACCGACAGCCGTCACGCGATCGTGCACGGCGACTACAGCTTCAACAACACGATGTTCCGTCGCGACGACCCGACGCGCATGCAGGCCGTCCTCGACTGGGAGATGTCGACGCTCGGCGACCCGCTCACCGACATCGGCATGGTCGCGGTGTACTGGACCGATGTGGGCGAGATCATGTGGCGCAACCGCAAGCCGCAGGCGCACCGCGCCAACGCCGGCTTCCCCGACGTCGACACGCTGCTCGCGCGCTACGCCGACACCAGCGGCACCGACCTGTCGCAGATCGACTTCTACCGCGCCTTCGCCACCTACAAGCTCGCGGTCATCGCGCAGGGCGGCGCCCGCCGTGTCGAGACCACCGACCCCGAGCGAGCGGCGAGGGTCACCGGTACGGTGCAGCAACTCGCCGATCTCGCCCTGGAGCTGACGGAGGGATACTGATGGCAGTCAGCACGTCTGGCGTCACGAACCAGGCCGCGAGCCACGTCGCGAGCCCGGTCGACTTCGCGGAGCACGGCGACTACGCGCCGCCTCCCGGCGCGTACGTGCAGCGCGGCGACATCGCCACGCTCACGTATCCGATCGACGACCGCATCACCGACGACGGCACCAGTGGCTTCACGGCCGAGCCGGGTCGGTACCACCTCTACTACTCGCTCTACTGCCCGTGGGCGCAGCGTCCGCTCATCGCCTTGAAGCTCCGCGGTCTCGACGGTGTGGTCACGTCGTCGGCGGTGGATCCCGTGCGCGACGGCCGCGGGTGGGCGTTCCGCGAGGGGCGCGGCCACGGTCCCGATCCGGTCAACGGGTTCACCCTGCTGCAACAGGCGTACCTGGCCACCGACCCGACGTTCGCCGGGCACATCTCGGTGCCCGCGCTGTGGGATCGCGAACGCGGACGGCTGGTGAGCAACCACTACGCCACGATGATCGTCGACCTCGAGACCCAGTTCACCGAGTGGGCCGATCCGGCGGTCGAGCTCTACCCCGCCGACCGGCGCGACGAGATCGACGCGATGAACCGCGAGATCGTCGGCTCGCTCGCGGGCGCGACGTACGCGGCGATGGGCGCCACCGATCAGGCGCGCTACGACACCGTCGTCGAGCGCGTGTACGCCGCGCTCGACCGCTTCGAGGAGCACCTCGGCGAGCACCGGTACCTCGTGGGCGACACGCTCACCGACGCCGACCTGCTCCTCTACGTGCAGCTCGTGCGCTTCGACACCGTGGCGGTCCCGCTGGGTCGCCTCACGCGCAAGCGGCTCGTCGACCTCCCGAACCTCTGGGCCTACGCGCGTGATCTGTACCAGCGACCGGCGTTCGGCGAGACCAACGACCTCGACCACATCGCGCGCGGCACGTTCATGACCGGCGCCGGCATCCGCACCAACCGGATCGTCCCCGTGCTGCCCGCAGCCGACTGGGACGCGCCGCACGGTCGCGAGGCGCTGACCTGATCTGCGTCAGCCCAGGAGCTTGGCGAAGCTGAGCTCGTGCCCGTCGGGGTCGCGGACGTGGAAGTAGCGCTCGCCCCACGGCGCGTCCGTGGGCTCCATCTCGGGGATGGCGCCATGCTCGACGGCGCGCGCGTGCATCGCGTCGACGTCGGCGACCCAGAAGATCACCCGTCCCCAGATGGAGCGCACCGGCGCGTGGGCGGGATCGAGCTGCACGTTGAGGAACCCGTCACCGACCCGGTAGGTGGTGAACGGCGTTCCCGCGCCGCCCACGACCCGGTCGAACCCCAGTGCCTGGTAGAACGCGCACGACGTGTCCATGTCGGCGGTCACGAGCGTGACCGCGTTGATCATCTCGACGTCGCTCAACCGGCCGCCCAGGTCTTCGCCGCCTCGAGCTCGGCGGTCGGGAAGACCTTCATGCCCATCGGGGCCAGCCACGAGAACGCCTTGGTGAGGTGGCGCATCCAGTCGACGTCGGTGACCAGCGCGATCCTCCCCCACCCCCGGGCGTGCGAGGTGCCCCACTTCACGTCGTCCCACATGGCGCCGCTGCTGAACCCGGTGAACCGCTCGCCGGCGACGAACACCACGTTGAGGTGGTCGTGCGCGGCGCGGCCGGTCTCGAACGTCGGGATCAGGACCTGCTCGTAGTCGTCGGCGGTGATCTCACCGACCGCCTCGATCCCCACGACTCCCTCGGGCATCCCCTCCAGCACCTCGATCATGACTGCCACCTCCGGGTCGGTTGGCGTGACGAGGCCCATGTTCGCGTGCCACGCTCACCCGGTGCCGAAGGACCCCGCCGAGCTCGTCCTCCCGATCGTGCAGTCGCTGCTCGGCGACGGTGAACAGCTGCGTGGCTGGTGCCTGGCCACCGAGCAGAGCGCCTTCAGCGGCCACACCTCGATCGTCGCCGTCACCGACCGGCGACTCCTCGTGCAGGCCGTCGACCGGAAGTTCCGACCCAAGGGCGATGCGCTCGCGATCCTGCCCGGTGAGCTGGCCCGGGCGCAGGCCGACGGCGCCGGCAGCGCGTGGTGGACCGCCACCGCCGTGGTCATGGACGCCGCCGCGCTCACGGTGAAGCTCGAGACCACCACCGGCGAGAAGCACAAGCTCACGATGATGCGTGGCGGATCCGGGATGTTCGGCGCGCTCGGCGGCGGCGAGGCCCAGCAGCAGGGCATCGACGCGCTCGCCGAGTGGCTACGCGCCGCCTCCTGACGCGTTCGCCGTCGCCGTTCCCGTCCCCGGCGCGCCTGCGTCGAACATCTCCTGGATCTCGTCGAGGCTCCGCCCCTTCGTCTCGGGCACGAACCTCTTCACGAAAGACCAAGCCGACGAGTGCACGGTCACATGGCCGTAGCCGAACAACAGTCCGGCCAGCACGATGACGACGGCGACCAGCACCAGCCACTTCGTCACCCGCCCCGCCGGCGCGCCGCCGGTGCCCGCGTCACCGGCCGCGTCACCGGCCGCGTCGCGTGGCGCGTCGTTGGGCCGCGCCGCCACGTCGGTCATGTGCTTCCCCCGCTCCCACCGGTTCCCCCGACCGGCAGGCGGGGACGCTCCCGACCGCGTCAGCCCGACCGACCACGGCGACCGGGCCGACGGACGTCACGAAGGTGCGCCAGACTCCCCGCATGAGCGGACTCCTCCTCACCGGTCTCGACGGCAAGGTCGCAGTGGTGACCGGTGCCGGGCGCATGCGCTCGATCGGTCGTCCCATCGCGGTCGAGCTGGCCCGGGCCGGGTGCGACGTCGTGCTGACCGGCACCGGACGCCCGGTCGAGCGATACCCCGACGACGAGCAGCAGGCCGGATGGCGCGACATCGAGTCGGTCGCCGACGAGGTGCGCGCGCTCGGTCGCCGCGCGCTCCCCGTCATCAGCGACGTGTCCGACCCCGACGCGGTCGAGACGCTCGCCCAGCACGTGCTCGACGAGCTCGGTCGCGTCGACATCGTGGTGAACAACGCGGGCGCCGCGCGTGGCGACGACCGCGTGCCGGTGGTCGATCTCCCCGTCGAGCAGTGGCGCACGGTGATCGACGTGAACCTCAACGGGACCTTCTACATGAGCCGCACCTTCGGCCGGCACCTCGTGGCGCAGGGCGACGGCGGCAGCATCGTGAACATCTCGTCGATCGGCGGCAAGCTCATGGCCGCGCGCACGGCGGCGTACGCGGCGTCGAAGGCGGGCATCCACGCGCTGACGTGCGCGATGGCGTCGGAGCTCGGGAGCGACGGCATCCGGGTGAACGCGATCTGCCCCGGCATCATCGACACCTTCCGCCTCGACGACATCCCCCGTGGCGACCGGTGGGACGCCATGGTCGAGCGTCAGATCCCGCTCGGTCGGGCCGGCTCCGGCGACGACATCGCCTGGATGGCCGTCTACCTCTGCTCCGACCAGGGCTCCTGGATCACCGGCCAGCTCTACACCGTCGACGGCGGCACCCTCCCCGGCCGCTGACGCAACTCACGAACATCTCGGAGTTGACCGCCACAGACGTACGCGAACCCCGAGATGCTCGTGGTGCGGGTGCGCGTCCGCTCAGCGGGGGGTGGGGATGGAGACGAGGTCGCGGGTGAGGGCGTCGACGTCGCGGGCGCCGATGAGGGCCATGGTGCGGCGCATGTCGGCGGCGAAGAGGTCGAGCACGTGGTCGACGCCGCGCTCGCCTCCGGCACCGAGCCCGTAGAGGTAGGCCCGACCGGCCATCGCACGCGCGCGCACCGAGCGCGACCGCCTTGACGATGTCGCTCCCCCGGCGGATGCCACCGTCGCAGATGATCTCGATGCGGTCGCCGACCGCGTCGGCCACCGGCGCGACGAGGTCGGCGATGGCCGGCGCCGAGTCGAGCTGACGCCCACCGTGGTTCGACAGCGCGATCGCCTCGATGCCCTCGTCGGCCGCGATCTTGGCGTCGGCGACGGTCTGGATGCCCTTCACCACGATGGGGCCGTCCCACACCGAGCGCAACCACTCGGCGTCCTTCCACGTGAGCCCGGGATCCATCTGCTGCGCGATGTAGTCGGCCAGCGACACCGCGGTGGAGCCGTCGCCCACGTGCTCGCCGGCGACGTTGGCGAAACGGATCGGCTCCCCACGCACGAAGCGCCACGTCCAGCTCGGACGGAACGCACCGTCGATCAACGTGTCGAGCCCGATCTTC
This sequence comes from uncultured Actinomycetes bacterium, assembly GCA_963755855.1. Lineage (GTDB taxonomy): Bacteria > Actinomycetota > Acidimicrobiia > IMCC26256 > DASPTH01 > DASUAS01. The sequence continues at coordinate 521,832 of CAVWLR010000009.1, forward strand.
GGCGGCAGCTCGAAACCGCGACGCACGTCGCGCTCCCGCCGACCGTGCACGGTGAGGTCGACGGTGAACACCAGCGCCTCGAACCCCGACGCCGCCGCACGCTTGATCATCTCCTCGCACAGGCCCCGGTCGCGGAACATGTAGAGCTGGAACCACTTGCGGCCGTCGCTGACGTCGGCGACCTCCTCGATCGAGCGCGTCCCGAGCGTGCTCAACGTGTACGGCAGGCCCGCACGCGCCGCAGCCCGCGCCACCGCCAACTCGCCCTCGGGATCGGCGATCCGGGTGAAGCCGGTGGGCGCGAGGACCAGCGGGTACGCCAGCGGCTTCCCGAGCAGCGTGGTCGACGGGTCCGGCTTCCCGACCCCCTGGAGGACCCGGGGATGGAAGCCGATGCGCCGGAACGCCTCGGCGTTCTCCTGCATCGTGCGCTCGTCCTCGGCGCCACCGTCGATGTAGTCGAACACGCCGTGCGGGAGCCGACGACGCGCGATCTCCCGCAGGTCGTGCACGTTGGCCGCCCGGGCCAGACGACGCGTCACCGGGTCGGTCTCGAATCGGCGCAACCGCATCACCGAGCGCAGCGTCTCGATCATCGACATCGGCCAAATGCTAAGTGCTAGAAGGAGGCCCCCTGACCGGGAGGAATTCTCGTGGAGCGTTTCCAGGACCGACACATCATCGTGACCGGCGGCGGCTCGGGCATCGGGCGCGCCACCGTGCTCCGACTGCTCGCGGAGGCCGGCACCGTCCACACCGTCGACATCGACGAGCCCGGGCTCGTCGGCACCGCCGAGCTCGCCGATGCGGAGGGCGTCGGGAAGCGCCTCACCACCGCGGTGCTCGACATCGCCGACGAGCAGTCGGTCGCCGCCGGCGTCGGCGCGGCCGTCGACCGCTTCGGCGGTCTCGACGTGCTCGTGAACGCGGCCGGCATCCTGCGCGCCGCGCACACCCACGAGTGCACGCTCGACATGTGGAACCAGGTGATCAACGTCAACCTCACCGGCACGTTCCTCATGTGCCGCGCCGCCATCCCTGCGTTGCTCGAGTCGGACCACGCCGCGATCGTCAACTTCAGCTCGACGTCGGCCACGTTCGGGCACCCCTACATGGCGGCCTACGCGGCGAGCAAGGGCGGCATCGACGCCATGACGCACACGCTCGCCATGGAGTACGCCAAGCGCGGCATCCGCGTCACCGCGGTCGCGCCCGGCAGCATCCAGAGCGGGATCACCGAGACCACCGGCGGGATGCTTCCCGCCGACAGCGACTGGGACATCTTCGCCCGCATCACGCCGTTGATCAGCGAGGGCTTCGCGCCGCCCGAGGTGGTGGCGTCGGTGATCGCCATGCTCGCCTCCGACGACGGCCGGTTCGTCACCGGCACGTCGGTGCGCATCGACGGCGGCACCCACGCCTGACGCCACCGCTCCATCGCACCCCGAGGTTGCGTCGTTGCGACGTGCAGTACACGTACTGGCGACGCAACCTCGATGGATGGTGGCTTCAGGGTGTCGTGAGGTCGGTCTGGTACGTGTAGCGGTTCGAGGTCGGTGCAGTCGAAGGTGCCGGCCTTCTTCGGGTAGACCCGGTTGAACTTGCCGCCCTTCCACTGGACGACCATGAAGCAGCTCGACGGCACCTTGCCGCCGATGTCCACCGTGCCGGTCATGCCATCGGCGTTGAAGCTGTGCAGGCCCTTCAGCGCGGTGAGCAGTGACGTGCGGGTGAGACCGTCGGTCGACTTGTTGGCGGTGTCGGCAGCTTCCTTGAACGCGAGGACCGCTTCGAAGCCGTAGACGCCGAACGCGCTGGCGTTGTCCTTCCCGATGTACTTCAGGTAGCCGGCGAGCGTCTTGTTCGCCTTCGCCTCGGCGAAGGGCAGGAACCCGAGGTCGACGTACTCGCCTTCCATCGCGTCGCCCGCCGCCGCGATCGCCTTCTCGTCGTAGCAGGCGCTGGTGCACTGCCAGACGACCGAGTCGCTGTCGACGCCCTGGAGCGCGGCCTCCTGGCGCAGCAGCACCGCGCCGGGAGTGGTGAGGCCGTTGTCGGACCAGTTGTCGCCGTCCTGCTTCATCTGCGTCACCACCGGGGTGAACGCGCTCTGCGGCGACGAGTTCGACAACGACGGCATGCTGGTGACGTCGATGCCCGCGTTCTTGGCCGCGTCGGCGAGCGAGTCGGTCGACCGCGCCGCGTCGGGCGAGTCGCTGCTCTTGATGAACGGGCCCTTCAGGTCACCCTTGTGCTGCTTCGACAGGTACTTGAAGACGCCCTGGTTGGTCCGGTACGTCTGCGGGTTCTGTCCCACGGTCGAGCAGTCGATCATCGACGGGATCACCGGGAACGACGTCGGCGCGCACGCCTGCGGCGTGCCGAGCACGATCGAGCCGATGTCGGGGAGGCCGGTCGCCTGACCCGCCTTGTCCTTGCACCCGGTGAGGTCGGAGAGACCGGTGAACAGCGCGGTGGCGGTGCTGACCATCGCCACGTCCTGGCCGCACGCGGTGATGATCGCGTTGCGGGTGTCGTTCGGGTTGAGGTGCGAGTCGATGAAGTCCATCTTCAGCGTGCGCCCGGCGACACCGCCGTTGGCGTTCACGTACTTCACGCCGGCTTCCGCGCCGTCGACGATGCCCTTGAACGCGTTCGGCGCGAGCGAGTTGTCGACGTCGGCGATGACGGCGATGTTGATCGTCTTCGCGGTCACCCCGATCTCGCTGGCGGTGGCGGCCGCACGGGGCGCACCGGCCCCCGCCGGCAGCACGACGGCGGCGACGAGCGCCACCGCGGTGACGAGCACGAACGCGGTACGACGGACGTTCAACACGGTTCCCCCCTGGATCCGACTCTGACGAGCGGACGCAGGGTATTAACCACCCCTGCTTACGTCAACCCCGACCGTTCCGGCGGGAAGAGCGCAGGCGGGTCGGCGACGCTCGACCGGCTCAGGTGGGCCAGCCGGTCGAGACCGCGCCCGCCACCATCGCGATCAGGTTCTCGACGAAGGCCTCGTCGTCGAGCACGTGGCGGGACGGCCGGGTCGTGCGCGCCTTCGCCCGCTCGCGGTCGGCGACCGCCCGCAGGATGAACATGGTGATCAGGCTGGACCGTTCGTCGACGATCTGGGACGGCACCGCCGGCATCCGCGCCGCGAGCAGCCCGTAGACCTCGTGGCCACCGGTGCGGGCGAGCACCGCCTCGAGCTCCGGGCTGAGGAGCGCGGGGTCCTCCCCCGCCAGCTCCGCCACGATCAGCAGGCACGAACGTCCCCGCCACCCGCTCGCCGCCAGCTCGGCGGCCGGACGCACGATCGCCTCCACCACCGCACCGACGTCGTCGTCCGGCGTGCGCCGGGCCTTGGCCAGCAGCTCACCCTCGCGCTCGGCCAGGAACTCGACGTGCCGTTCGAGCACCGCGCACACGACCTGCTCACGTGAGCCGAAGTGGTACCGGAGCGCCGCCCGGTTGCGCTGCCCGGCGCGCCGGGTGACCTCGATGAGCGACGCGTTCCACACCCCGTGCTCGGCGAACTCGTGCGCGGCGGCGTCGAGCAGCTGGTCGCGGGTCGTCGAGGCGTCGCGGGGCACCGAGAAATCGTAGGGGACCGGGAATTCGCACACCCGCGAAGAATCTGACACTGTGTCAGATCCGCAACCGCACCTCCGGGGGGACGTGATGGAATTCGGGATCTTCGTCCAGGGGTACACGCCGCAGTTCCGACGCGACGTCGACCCCGAGGCCGAGCACCACGCGCTGATGAACGAGCTCGAGCTCGTCCAGGCCGCGGATCGCGCCGGCTTCAAGTACGTGTGGGCCACCGAGCACCACTTCCTCGACGAGTACTCGCACCTGTCGGCCAACGAGGTGTTCCTCGGGTACCTCGCGCAGCTGCACCGAGCGCATCCACCTCGGCTCGGGCATCTTCAACCCGCTCCCCCAGGTGAACCACCCGGCCAAGGTCGCCGAGAAGGTGGCGATGCTCGACCACCTCTCCGGCGGTCGCGTCGAGTTCGGCACCGGCCGCGGCGCCGGCAGCCACGAGATCCTCGGCTTCCTCCCCGGCATGGAGGACCTCACCGGCACGCGCGAGATCTGGGAAGACGTGATCCGCGAGTTCCCGAAGATGTGGACGCAGGACGAGTACCAGGGCTACGAGGGCAAGTACTGGGCGCTGCCGCCGCGCAAGATCCTCCCGAAGCCGTACGTGAAGCCGCATCCGGCGATGTGGTACGCCGCCGGCAACACGAGCAGCTACGCGATGGCGGCGAAGTACGGCCTCGGCGTGCTCGGCTTCTCGGTCGGCAGCATCGAGGAGATGAAGCCCGTCCTCGCCGCGTACAAGAGCGAGGTCGCCAAGGCGGAGCCGATCGGCGCGTTCGTGAACGACAACGTGATGGTCACCGCCGCCGCGTTCGTCGCCGAGAACCGCGACGACGGCATCACGTCGATGGTCAACGGCCGGCTCTCCTACCTGCAGAGCAACGTGTTCCGCTACCACGACACGTTCCCGCACCCCGACTGGGCCCCGAAGTGGCCCGAGCTCATCCCCGAACCGACGATCGACGAGGTGCGCGAGACGGTCGGCCAGTCGGGCATGGTGGTCGGTGACCCCGACGACGCCCTCAAGGCGTGCCAGGAGTGGGCCGACGCCGGCGCCGACCAGCTGGTGTTCGGGCAGGGCATGGCCACCCAGGAGGAAGCGCTCGAGACCATCCGGATCATCGGTGAGCACGTGATCCCGCAGATCGACAAGGACCCCGAGCACAGCACGAACCGCTACAAGCGCGAGGCTGGCGCGAAGATCTGACCCCGATCGCCCGGCGATCGCCCCTTCCCCCTCTCCGAACGACAGGAACCGCCATGAGCAACCCCTTCAGCTACGAGAAGAAGCGCGTCGTCGTGACCGGCGGCGCCACCGGCGTGGGCGCCGGCCTCCTCGAGGTCCTCGCCGAGCAGGGCGTCGAGCACGTGACCGTCCTCGACCTCAAGGAGCCGCTCGGGCCCGCACACGACCTTCCTGCAGTGCGACCTGTCGGACCAGGTCGCCGTGGTCGCGGCCGTCGCGGCCATCGACGGCCCGGTCGACGTGCTGTTCAACAACGCCGGCGTCGCCGACACGCTGCCGCCCGCCACCGTGATCTCGGTGAACTACCTCGCGCTGCGCGCGCTCTCCGAGGGCCTGCTCACCGAAGATGCCCGACGGCGGCGCCATCGTGAACACCGCGTCGATCGCGGGCGGCCAGTGGCCGACGCGTCTCGACATGATCAACGAGGTGCTCGACCTCGGCGGCAACTGGGAGTCGACCCTCGCCTGGCTCGACTCGCACGAGCTCGGCACCCAGCCGTACGCCTTCTCCAAGGAGCTGGTGCAGGTGTACACGATGCGGTCGTCGCGCCCGACGCAGCAGCACGGCGTGCGCACCAACAGCGTGTGCCCGGCGCCGATCGACACGCCGCTGCTCAAGGACTTCCGGGAGACGATGACCGACAAGCTGATCGACTGGACCGTCGACCAGAGCAACGGCCGTCCGGTCTCGCCGCGCGAGGTGGGCCTCGTGCTCGCGTTCCTCGGCAGCGACGCCGCCGCCTACGTCAACGGCGTGAACCTGCTCGTCGACGCCGGCTTCACCGCCGCGATGACCACCGGCCAGGTCGACTTCGCCGCCATCTCCTGACGCCCTCCGGAACCTGAGCATGTCCACCGTCGCCGTCGAACGGGCCGGCGAGGCGATCCGCGTGATCCGCCTCGACCGGCCCGAGCGGCTCAACGCGATCTCGTTCGGGCTCGTCGGCGATCTGCACGACGCGCTCGACGAGGTCGCGGCCGATCGAGCGTGCAAGGTCGCGGTGCTCACCGGCGCCGGGCGCGGGTTCTGCGCCGGACTCGACCTCCGCGACTTCGGCACCCCGCCGGCCGCCGGCGAGCACCCGCACGCCCCGGCCGGCACCACCGGCCAGTCGTTCATGGCCAACCTCACGCAGCACATCCGGGCGACGCCGCAGATCGTCCTGGCGGCGGTGAACGGACCCGCGTTCGGCGGCGGGCCTGTCGCTCGCACTCGCGTGCGACCTGCGGGTCGCGGCGCGGTCGGCGACGTTCTGCTCCGCGTTCATCAAGACCGGGCTCACCGGCACCGACATCGGCGTCACCTACCTGCTGCCGCGCCTCATCGGTGCGTCGCGTGCGTTCGACCTCATCGTGACCGGGCGCACGGTCGACGCCGACACCGCCGAGCACCTCGGGATCGTGTCGCAGGTGTTCGACGACGACGGCTTCCTCGACACCGCGCTCGGCATGGCCGAGGGGATCGCCGCCTACACCGGCATCGGGCTGCGCATGACCAAGGAGGTCATGTGGGCCAACCTCGACACCCCGAACATGGCCGCGTGCATCGCGCTCGAGAACCGCAACCAGGAGCTCGCGGGCAAGTCGGCCGAGGTGCAGGAGTTCATGCGCGACTACAGCGCGCGCGTCACCCGCTAGCCGGGACGGAGTGCGCGGAGTGAGCGGAGCGAACGAGGGTCGCTAGCCATGGCGGACGAGCTCGATCAGGTAGCCGTCGGGGTCGCGCACCATGGCGACGGTGAGCGCCATCGCCTCGATCGTGCGCGGCTCCAGCTGCGACGTGGCGCCCGCGGCCATGGCCTGCTCGTACGACGCGGCGACGTCGTCGCACACGAGCACGAGCTTCTCGTACCCCGTGCCGATGTCGGGTGCCTCGTCGCGCGAGGTGTACTTGATCAGGAGGATCGACACGTCGCCGTCGGCGCCGACGAGCACCTCGCGCATGTGCCCGAGGTCGTACTTGCCCTTCTCCTCCAGGCCGAGGCCACGCGTGTAGAACTCCGTGGACCGGTCGAGGTCGGAGACGTTGATGCCGAAGCCCGAGATCTGGTTGCTGCTCATCGCGCGGGACATTACCGGTAGCGCGCCGGCCGTGGGATACTGCACCGATGGACACCCCACTGCTCGGGTTCTCGCACCTCCAGTTGCGCGTGCGCGACGTCGAAGCGAGCCGGGCGTGGTACACGACCGTGCTCGGCGTCGAGACCATGACCGCGGCCGACGACGGCTCCTACGTCGCGCTGCGGCACCGCCCGTCGCACATGGTGATCGTGATCTCGAGCCGCATCGACAGCCCTGACGAGGAGGCGGGAGCAGCGGCGCGTCGGCCGACCCGCTCGACCACGTCGCGTTCGCGGTGCCCGACGGCGACACGTTGCGCCTGTGGGCCGATCACCTCACCGAGGTGGGCATCGAGCACCCGGGCGTCGAGCTCGAGCAGGGCAAGCCGACGTTGCAGCTGCGCGATCCCGACGGCATCAGCATCGAGCTCGTCGCCCCCGCGCCACGGACCTGAGTCGCGGCCTCACGGCACGCGGTCAGGCGAGCGCGGAAGTTCGGGTTGCGGATGAAGCCGACGATGGAGCCCTGCGGCGACGTGACCGTGGCGGTGATGATGCCGTCGCCGACGTCGGCGGCGGCCGTGTGCACGGTCGCACCGAGGGCGACCGCGTCGGCCACCGCGGCGTCGACGTCGTCGACACCCCAGTAGGTGAGCGCGCCGTCGGCCGGGCTGCCGTCGGGCAGCAGCCCGAGCTCGTAGCCGCCCACGTCGAACCCGACGTAGAACGGCTCGTCGAAGTACGGGCCGAACCCGAGCAGGTCGGTCCACCACTGCTTCGCCGCCGCGAGGTCGTCGACGGGGTGGATCACGGTGCGGAGTCCCTGCAGCGGTGTGGTCATGGGAAGAGTCTCGTCGATGGTGCAAGGATGCGCGCGATGACGACGTTCGATCCGCTCAGCGCGCCCGCCGACTCCCCCGGCCTCGAGGAGCTGCGCACCGGATGCCCGGTCGCGCACACCCCGTCGGGCCCGTGGTACCTGTCGCGGTACGCCGACGTGCTCGCGGCGACGCAGGACGTCGAGCTGTTCCACGCCAGCTTCCGGCAGCCCGGCATCGTCGTGCCCGACGAGGAGCAGCTGATCAACGAGATCCCCGAGCCGCGCCACGGCCAGGTCCGTCGCATCATCAACTCGGCGATCGCGGTGCACCGCCTCGTGAACATCGAGCCGTTCTGCGAGGACCTCTGCCACGGCCTGCTCGACGAGCTGCTCGCGCGCGACGAGCCGATCGACCTCGTCACCGACTACGTGATGCCGGTGCCGAACAACGTCATCGCGCACCTGCTCGGCGCGCCGCCCGACGACTTCCCCCTGTGGGCGCGCTGGTCCGACGAGGTCGTGCAGGGCACGTGGCCCGCGCTCAACCGCAACGAGCGGGGCGAGGGGCTGCCCGGCGCGCACCCGGAGTTCTCCGACTACGTCGACGCGCTCATCGCCGCGCGCCGCGACGTGCCGCGCGACGACTTCATCACCCGGCTGCTGCAGGCCGAGGTCGACGGCCGCCACCTCACCGACGTCGAGGCGCGCACCCAGCTCGTGTTCCTGTTCATCTCCGGCAACGAGACGACCCGTCACCTCATCGGCAACCTGCTGTGGACGGTCGCGCAGGACCCCGACCTCTACGCCCGCCTGCGCGCCGACCGTGACCTCGTCCCGACCGCGGTCGAGGAGTCGCTGCGCCACGATCCGCCGATCCGGTTCCTGCTGCGCAACTGCATGCAGGACCACGACCTCCACGGCGAGCACCTCGAGCCGGGCGACAAGGTGGCGTTCGGCATCCTCTCGGCCAACCGCGACGAGGAGGTCTTCGACGACCCGCACGCGTTCCGGCTCGACCGTCCCGATCCGCGTGGCCACGTCGCGTTCGGCGGCGGTCCGCACGTGTGCCCGGGCGCGAGCCTCGCCCGGCTCGAAGGCCGCGTCGCGCTGTCGGTGTTCCTCGACCGCGTCGGCGAGATCCGTCCGGTCGATCCCGGTGCCTACGACGAGGTGCCGGTGATGTGGGCGCACGGCCCCCGCCAGCTCCTGGTGGAGCTCAGCCCCGCTTGAGGTCGGCGACCACGCCGGCCCAGTGGTCGGGGTCGGGCGCGCGGTTGTTGGTGATGCTCACCGCGTCGGCGATGCCGTCGAGCCTCGCTCGCAACTTCGAGGCGATCGACGCCGGCTCCCCCACCACCGCGACGGCTTCGAGCAGGTCGTCGTCGATCAGGCCCGCCATCTCCTCCCAGCGGCCCGCCTTCGACAGCCGGTTCAGCTCGGGGTGCAGGTCGCCCCACCCGTGGGACTCGAGCGTCGACGCGTACGCAGGGGTCGAGCCGTAGAACGCGAGCTGCTGGCGCGCGACGCCGCGCAGCCGTTCGAGCTCCTCTTCGCGGTCGGACGTGACGACGAGCGTCGCGCACACGACCTGCACGTCGTCACGCGTGCGGCCCGACGCCGCGAGGCCGCGGTCCAACGCGGGCAACGTCACCGTCTCCAGCGATTCGCGCGTGGTGAACGGGTGCGTGATGAGCCCGTCGGCGACCTCTCCCGCGACCGCGACCATGCGGGGTCCGAAGCCGCCGACGTACACCGGCGGACGGCCGAACGGGTTGGGCCCGGGGTCGAAGGCCGGGATCATCAACGTGTGCCGGTAGAAGTCGCCCTCGAACGACGAGCGGCTCGCCCGTCTCCCAGGTCGTGAACACGGCGTCGATGGCACGCACGAGCTCGTGCATGCGGCGCGCCGGCTCCGACCAGACCGCGCCGTAGCGGTGCACGATGTGCGGGCGCACCTGCGATCCGAGCCCGAGCACGAAGCGGCCGCCGGTGACGAGCTGCAGGTCGTTGCCCAGGTAGGCGAGGTTCATCGGGCGTGCGCGCGAACGCGATCGCGATGGCGGTGCCGAGCTGCACGCGCGTGGTGTGCTCGGCCGCGACCGCGAGCGCGACGAACGGGTCGTGCTTCGCCTCGAACGAGAAGACGCCGTCGTACCCGATCTCCTCGAGCCGCGGGATACGTGACGCGCACGTCGCGCGGATCCTCGAGCGCGCTGGTGGTGAAGACGCGCATCGCGGCCGGTCAGTCGTCCGCTTCCTCGATCGCGATGAGGCGACGGCCGGCGTCGATCAGCGCGAGGTGGGTGAACGCCTGCGGGAAGTTGCCGAGGTGCTGGCCGGTCGTGGCGTCGATCTCCTCGGCGTAGAGGTGCAGCGGACCGGCGAACGACAGGAGCTTCTGGAACAGCGCCCGGGCCCGGTCGACCTCGCCGATGATGGCGAGCGCGGACACGAGCCAGAACGAGCAGATGGTGAACGTGCCCTCCTCGCCGGAGAGGCCGTCGTCGGTGCGCGTCGACGCGGTAGCGCAGCACGAGCCCGTCCTTGGTGAGCTCGTCGGCGATCGCGAGCACCGTGGCCCGCACGCGCTCGTCGTCACCGGGGAGGAAGCCCATGATCGCGATCAGCAGGTTCGACGCGTCGAGCGCCTTGCTGCCGTAGGCCTGGGTGAACACGCCGCGGTCGTCGAGGCCCTGGTCGAGGATCTCGGCCTTCATCTTCTCGGCCGCCGCCTCCCAGCGCGTCGATGCACTCGTCGTCGTCGCGCTCGCGTGCGATGCGCAGGCCACGATCGACCGCGACCCAGCACATCACCTTCGACGCCACGAAGTGCTGGGGATCGCCCCGCATCTCCCAGATGCCCTGATCGGGTTCGGGGTAGCGCTCGATGGCCTGGTCGACGAGGTAGCACAGCCCGCTCCAGACCCCGTGCGGGATCTGACCGCCGCGCCGCTGGAAGGAGTTGACCGCGTCGAGGAGCATCCCCCACACGTCGTGCTGGTGCTGGTCGAACGCGCCGTTGCCGATGCGCACCGGTCGGGAGTTGCGGTAGCCGGAGAGGTGGTCGAGCGTGTGCTCGGTGAGATCGGTCTCGCCGCCGATGCCGTACATGATCTGCAGGTTCGGCTTCCCCGACGCCATCTCCGGCGCCAACGTCTCGAGCATGAAGGCGAAGTACTCGAACGCCTCCCACTCGAAGCCGAGGTCGTGCAGCGCGCGCAGCATGAACGCGGTGTCGCGGATCCACGTGTAGCGGTAGTCCCAGTTGCGCTCGCCGCCCGGCGTCTCGGGGAGCGACGTGGTGCCGGCGGCCATGATCGCCCCGGTGGGCGCGTAGCTGAGCGACTTGAGCGCGAGCGCGCTGCGCTCGAGGTACGGACGCCACACGTGGTCGTGGATCTTCGCCAGCGCGAGCCAGTCGCGCCAGTACTTCTCGGTCGGCTCGCGCTGCGCGTCGGCCTCCTCCAGCGTGGTCGGGCGCGTCGCCGCCCCACGACAGCGCGAGCCACGCCGACTCGCCTTCCTCGAGCGTCGTGCGTCCGTAGGTGCGCGCGCCGAGGATGCCGAGGCGCATGCTGCCGGTCAGGTCGAGGGCGAGGTCGCCGTAGCGAGCACGTGACGCGCTCGTAGCCCCCGTCGTCGTAGGTCCACTCGCCGCTCTCGCGGCCGTAGTCGAACACCGGCACGCAGTTGGCCTGCACCTCGACCCGGCCGTCGCAGCAGGTGGCGATGCGCAGCAGGGTGCTCTGCGCCATCGTGTCGCCGGGGACCCGGCGGTACTGCGCACGCCGCTCGTCGGTGGGCGCCGGGCCCATCACCAGCATGTCCCACACCACGAGCCAGCCGGTGGGCGTGTGCCACGTGGTCTCGAGGACGTTGGTCCCGGGCACGTAGCGGCGCGTGTTGGGCACCTCGATCCCGGTGGGGCCGAAGCGGAAGTTGCCGGCGGCGCGGTCGAGCAGCGCGCCGAACACGCTCGGCGAGTCGGGGCGCGGCAGGCACAACCACTCGACCGAGCCGTCGGGCGCGATGAGCGTGCTGTTCTCGCAGTCGGAGAGGAACGCGTAGTCGGCGATGTCGGGGAAGGTGGTCACGATGTGCCTTTCGTCGCCCCGAGTCTGGCACTTGACCTCGGGAGAGCCCGCCACCGTCAGGGATACAGTGCCCGCATCCGAAGACGTCACAGGGGGAAATCGATGGCAACGCCGTTCAGCTACGAAGGCAAGCGGGTGGTCGTGAGCGGGGGCGGCGGAGCCGGCATGGGCGCCGCCGCGGTCGAAGGGCTCGCCGAGCTCGGTGCCGAGATCCACGTGCTCGACCTCAAGGACCCGCCCGTGAAGGTGGCGAGCCACCAGATCGTCGACCTGCGCGACCCCGACGCGGTCTCGGCTGCGGTCGAGACCATCGGCGGCAAGATCGACGCGCTGTTCAACGCCGCCGGCCTGCCGGGGCCGCCGTTCCCCGACGTCGACACCATGCTGGTGAACTTCGCCGCGCCGCGGCACCTCACCTCGTGCGTCGTGCCCCACATGACCGACGGCGGCGCGGTCTGCAGCATCTCGTCGACCGCGGGCAGCGGCTACATGCTCAACCTCGAGAAGTGGATGCCGCTCGTCGACACCCCCGACTTCGCGTCGGCGAAGGCCTGGTGCGAGGAGCACCCCGACGACATCCTCGGCGCGTACTCGCAGTCGAAGGAAGCCCTCATCATCTGGACGATGAAGGCGGCCATGGACCTCAACGCCCAGGGCATCCGCCTCAACTGCATCAGCCCCGGTCCCACCGACACGCCGATGATGCCGGCGTTCGAGGACATGGCCGGCGGCGACGGCAAGATCATCGACCTCTTCGCCCAGGGTCTCGGTCGGCGCTCCACGCCGGCGGAGCAGGGCTGGCCGATGATCTTCCTCAACAGCGACGCGGCGTCGTACATCTCGGGCGAGAACCTCAACACCGACGGCGGCACCGTGTCGGCGATCACCACCGGCCGCCTCGTGCTCGAGTTCGACCTCTCCGCCTTCGAGTGACACCCGATCCCCGAGGTTGCGTCACTTGGCCGCGATCAGACGCGGTCAGGTGACGCAACCTGGATCGGTGATCAGGTGACGGCGAGCGTGAAGGTGGCGGTGAACGCGTCGCCGGGTTCGACGAGGTGCGTGTCCCCGGTGACCAGCGCGTTCGTGGGCGCGGCCATGGGCTCGAGCGCGGCGAACGGCTTGCCCGGAGGCACCCACACCTGCGCGTACGGGTAGTGCGGGGTGCCCTGCAGCTCGACCGATGCGCCGTCCTCACCGGTGAGCGCGAGCCGGCGGTCGCGCCCGAGCCGGTAGAGGTCGTCGAAGGTGCGGCGCCCGACCACCGCTTCCTCGGCGTGCTCACGGCTCGACGCTCCCGTCGGGATGCCGCGGTCGTCGAGCTCGAGGTGCTCGCGCGCCGGGAGACGCAGGCTCCAGCGCGACCGGGGCGTGCCGGGGACGCGGAGGTACGGGTGCCACCCCCACGCGGCCGGCACCCTGCGGTCGGCGGTGGGCACGAGCATGGTGTCGATGACGAGCCGGTCGTCGTGCGCGGTGATGGTCAGCTCGAGCAGGTGCGGGAACGGGAACGCGCGGGCGTCGACGATCGTGGTGGCGGTGAGGCGCGCCACGTCGCGACGCGCGCTCGTGCCGATGACCTCCCACTCGGGTGAGCCCACGAGCAGGCCGTGGATGGGCAGGCCGTTGTCGTCGGTGTGCAGTCGCAGCCGACGCAGGTCGACCTCGACGCCCCCGGCGCGGTAGCGGCGCGTCGCGAGGCGGTTGGCCCACGGCGCGAGCAGCGGGAGCCCGCCCGTGTGCCCGGCGCGCAGCGCGGCGACACCACCCGGGAGCGCGAGGTGCTCGCGCCGATCACGTCGGAGCGACACGCCGGTCATGCCGACGCCGGGCACGAACGTCGGCGCGCAGCGCACCGCTGCGCAGCTCGATCGCCGGCGTGTCCTGGAAACGGCGCTCGACGACCGCCGCCGTCACTTCGTCACTGCTTGGGCCAGACCAGTTCCAGGTTCTCGACCATGCGGAGCCCGGCGGCGTACTGGAGCTCGACGCCCGGCTTGATCGAGTACTCGGGGATGCGGCGGTGCCACTCGCGCAGCGTCACCCGCAGCTCGCGCCTCGCCAGGTGCGATCCCAGGCAGCGGTGCACGCCCCCGCCGAACGCGAGGTGGCGGTTGACATCGCGATCGAAGCGCACGTCCATCGGGTCGTCGTACTCGGCGGGATCGACGTTGGCCGCGCCCACGTTCACCAGCACGAACGAACCGGCGGGCACGGTGTGACCGGCGACCGGGCACTCCGTCGTCGCCATGCGCGGGACGTTCGGCACCGGCGTCTCCCAGCGCAGCAGCTCCTCCACCGCGGTCGGGATGATGTCGGGGTTGTCGACGATCTGGCGACGGTGGTCGTCGTGCTCGGCGAGGTAGGCGAAGAAGCACGTGAGCGAGTCGGTGACGGTGTCGAGACCGGCGATGAAGAAGAGGAAGCAGATGTCGAGGATCTCCTCGCGCGACAGCTTCTCGCCGTCGATCTCCGCGGTGTTGAACCGGGTGAGGATGTCGTCCTTCGGCGCCTTCAGTCGCTCGTCGAGGATGGCGTCGAAGTACGCGTAGAGCTCCTGGCCGACGTCACGCTGGATCTGCTGACGCTCCTCCTGCTCCATCTCGATCGAGCCCGGCCGGATGATGCCGTCCTTCAGGCGCAGGAAGGTGTCGAGCTCCTCCCACGGGAGTCCCATGAGACCGAGGAACACCGCCGACGGGAACTTCTCCGCGAACTCGTGGGTGAAGTGGCACTCGCCGCGGGCCTCGAACTCGTCGATGAAGTGGTTCACGCGCGCGGTGACGTCGTCCTCGATCGCGTCCATCTGACGCGGGGCGAAGATCGGGTCGAGGATCTTGCGGTACTTGAGGTGGCGGGGCGGGTCGACGCTCAGGGGGATGAGCGGGCGCACGTTGCCCAGCTCGAGGAACCCCTCCGACGAGAACACCTCGGTGTTCTTGAACGTGGCCTCGACCGCGCGCCGGCTGGCGACCATGTACATGCCGGGCATGGCCTCCATCACCTCGGCCTCGACCAGGTGCTGGTAGATCGGCTGCGGGCAGGAGGCGTCGCCGAGGCTCTCGGCTGCGTACATCACCGCGGTGGAGTCACCGCGTTCGCCCGACGCGGTCACCGCGTCGGACGGGAAGCTCTTGGTGTCGTGGGTGTCCATTACAGAAAGGTACCCGGGTGCAACGCGTGCTCCGTCACGCGCCCGCCAGCCGGGCCCGCCCGGCCCAGGCTGGACACAGCCTGATGGCATCAGTCATACTCCGAAGAGCATCAGTCGCACCGCAGCGGGGGATCCGTGACGACCTACGTGCCGAGCACCGTCGAGCTCACCGACGACTCACCCGAAGCGATCGCCCAGCTCCTCGACCAGCGGGGCCTCGGTGACGGTCTGCCGGTCGTCGCCCCGACGCCGGCAGCGCGTCGACGCCATGCTCGAGCACGCCGACGGCGACGCCGACGAGGTGCTCGCCACCCTCCTCCCCCGCGCCGGCATCGTCACCCGACGCGTCGTCGCCATCAACGCGGTGCTCGCCGGGTGCCCGCCGGAGACGTTCCCGGTGGTGCTCACCGCGATCCGCGCGCTGGCGCGTCCGGAGATGAACCTGCGCGGTGTCAACGCGACGACGCACCCCGTCGCGCCGATGGTGCTCGTGCACGGCGACGTCGCGACCAGCGCCGGCTTCGCGTCCGGCGTCGGCGCCTTCGGTCCGGGCAACCGCGCCAACGCGACCGTCGGGCGTGCGGTCCGGTTGCTGCTCCTGCACGTCGCGGGCGCACGACCGGGCTCCGGGGACGCGGCGACGCACGGACAGCCGGCGAAGTACACGTTCTGCGCGGCCGAGCACCTCGACGCCTCGCCGTGGGAGGGGTACGCGGCGAGCCGGGGCGTGCACGCGTCCAGCGCGGTCACCGTGCACTGCGGCGAGGGTCCGCACAACGTCCACGACATGGAGAAGGACGGCGACCCGCAGCTCATCCTCGACAAGATCGCGTCGTCGATGGCGTCGCTCGGCATGAACAACGCGCCGATCAGCCAGGGCGAGTTCTTCGTGATCCTCGGGCCCGAGCACGCGTACAGCCTCGCCAGCAGCGGGTTCTCGCGCGACGACGTCTCGCTGTACCTGTACGACCGGGCGCGGATCCCCGCGGCGACGTTCCGGCGTCACTTCGAGGAGCTGGCGTGGACCCAGTGGATGAAGACGGTCCCCGACGACCACCTCCTGCCCATGACCGGCGAACCCGGCAACATCCGGGTGCTGGTGGCAGGAGGGCCGGGCAAGCACACGCTGCTCGTCCCGTCGTGGGGCATGACCCGCAGCGTGACCCTGCCCCTGGAGGGCTGACCCATGACCACGGAGCCGGTGACGATCTACCTCCCCGACAGCGAACCCGGTCCCGAGATCGTGCACCTCGCGCCGTCGCCGGCGTCGCTCGCGGGCCTGCGCATCGCGGTGCTCGACAACGGCAAGCCCAACGCCTCGCTCGTCATGGCGCGGGCGGCGGAGACGCTCGCCGCGCGCACGGGCGCACGGCTCGAGCTCGTCACCAAGAAGGGGCCGCAGGGTCGGTCGGCGAACGCGGCGATCCCGTGCGCACCCGACATCTTCGAGAAGGTCCTCGCCCAGGCCGACGTCGTGATCACCGGCACCGCCGACTGCGGGAGCTGCACCGCGTACAGCGTCTACGACACCATCGAGCTGGAGAAGGCGGGCCGCCCGTGCGTGGTCGTCACGACCACGCAGTTCGCGCCGATCGCGGCGACGATGGCATCGAGCTTCGGTCTGCCCGAGGCGCGCACGCTCGTGCTCGACCACCCGATCGGTGGCACCGCCCGTGAGACGCTGGAGCAGTGGGCCGACGCTGCGGCCGACCGGCTCGTCACGCTGTTCACGGGCGGCACCTGACCGACCGGACCCGCCTCTTGGTGCCCGCCTACGAAGCGGACGGAGTCGCCGCCTTGTCCGTCTTGGCGAAGGTGTCCGGCACCGGGTAGTCGCCGAGCACGTAGTTCAGGATCGCCACGTGCTGGGCGTCGATGATCTGGATCGAACCCGCGAGCTGGATCGCGTCCGGGCTCGACAGCTTCGGGATCGCCGACTGATAGGTCGCCGAGGCGATGGTCTCGAGGTCACGGGCGAGCTCGGCTGCCTTGCCGAAGTCGGTGACCCCGGGCAGTCGCGAGTCGAGGACACCCTGCAACGTGGGGTCGGGCGAGAGGTTCTCCGACTGACCGCCGGCCACGAGGACGTCGTTCCACTTGCCGAGCTGCAACCGGTGCTGGTCGTACGCGGTCTGTGCGAACTCCGCGCCCGCGGGCGGGACGGCGCCGAGCTTGCCCGCCGTGGCCGCCTCGAGCACGGCCTGGTACGCGTGGAGCGCGACGATCTCGAGGGTCGACGCGAACAGCGCGATCTTGAGGTCGTCGGCCGCCGACTGCGACGGCGCCGCACTCGGAGCTCCGGCGGGCACTGCGACCCGCCCCAACGTGGCGGCACCGGCACTCGAGCCGCTGGTGGTCACGAGGACCCCGGCGGCAGCCGCAGTGGCTCCGGCGGCGGCGAGGAAGCCTCGCCGACTGAACTGGAAGTCACGGGGCTCGGTCATTTCACTGCACCTTCCTGCGGAGGACTGGCCATGGTCACGGGTTCGAACGCGTCCGGGAACGCAACGCTGCCCGCGGCTGCGGGGAGCATGGCCACGTCGGTCGGGATCGCGATCAACGCTTCGCCGCCACCGGCGAGCAGCGCACCCACTGCCCGGAGCGTCGCCAGGTGCTGGCACTCCACTCCCATGACACTGGCGAAGAGCTCCTTCGACGTGCTGTCGGAGAGCTGCGCGAGGTCGTTGAGGTAGGTCTCGGTCGCCACCGTCTCGAGGGCCGTCGCCAGCTTGACGACGTCGGCCGGAGTCTTCAGGTTCGGCTTCGTCTGGTTGACGACCGTCAGGTACTTCGGGTTGGGCTTCGTCTGCTTCTTGCCACCCAACGTCTTCGTCTGGGCCTGGAACGCCTGACGGTGCTCGTCGTGCTGCATGCGCGTCGTCTGCGCGAACTTCTTGACGACGGCGTTGCCGTTCTTGATGAACGGCAGGGTCAGCGCGGCGCCGTACGTGGCCACCGCGAGGACCTCGAGCGACGATGCCGTCTGCAGCATCTGCACGTCGAGCTTCTTGTCGGCGACCGCCGGAGTCGCGAGCAGCGCTGCGAGCATCGCACCGATGCCGCCGGCCATCGCACCCTTCTTCAACAGGCCGAAGTCCGTGCTTCCCAGCTCGCTCACGAGCTCGTGACGGCTGTCGTCGAGACGCGCGGCGTCCGTCGGATCGACTTCGTCGTTCCTGGTGTCCGAGGCGTGGTCGGCGAGATCCGGCAACGTCGCCTCGTGCACGCGCATCGCGTCCGCGTGCAGATCCCCGGACTCCTCCAGCAATTCGTGGAGTCCCTGTTCGTCGAGTGACATCCCGGGTACCTCTCTCTGATCGTCGGTGCTCGTCAACGACGAGCGTGAACGCCAGCCCTCCCGTGCCCCGGTCGTCTTCTGGTTGTCGGGAGGTGTTCGGCACCGGGTGCGCCGTGGATGGACCTGCAGCACCGGGGCGGGGCACCGTAGGCTCGCGGCGTGGGCTACTGGACGGATCGGGTGGTGCCGCGCGTCACCGACAAGATGCTGTCGAACGACGACGTGATGCAGCACCGGGCGAAGATCACCGAGGGGCTGCACGGCGACGTCGTCGAGATCGGCTTCGGCTCCGGACTCAACCTGCCGTCGTATCCCGAGTCGGTCACCACGGTGTACGCGATCGAGCCGTCGCTCGTCGCGCGCGACCTCGCAGCGGCGCGCGTCGACGACTCGCCGGTCGACGTCCGCTTCGTCGGGCTGGACGGCGAGTCGCTGCCCCTCGACGACGCATCGGTCGACACCGCGTTGAGCACCTTCACCTTGTGCACGATCCCCGACGCGGCGCGCGCACTGCGCGAGGTGCGTCGCGTGCTCAAGCCCGGCGGCACGTTCCACTTCCTGGAGCACGGCCTGTGCCCGGAGCCGGGCGTCGCGCAGTGGCAGCACCGGCTCAACCCCGTGCAGCGGCGCGTCTGCGGTGGTTGCCACCTCGACCGTCCGGTCGAGCAGCTCGTGCGCGACGCCGGGTTCGAGATCACCCGGCTCGACCACGACCTGCTCGCGGGACCGAAGGTGATGCGACCGTGGTCGTACCTCTACGAGGGCGTGGCGACCCGCGAGGAGGCGGCGTGAGCGAGCGCGAACGCGAACGCGAACGCGAGGGCGAGGAAGCCGCCGGACCACGCTGGCTCGACCCCGACGAGCGTCGCATCTGGCTGGGGTGGGTGTTCACGTCGCGACTGCTGTGGGAGGAGATCGAACGAGACCTGCAGCGCGACTCCGGGCTGTCGTTCGGTCACTACGAGATCCTGGTGATGCTCTCGGAGAAGCCCGACCGGTCGCGCCGCATGAGCGACCTCGCCGACGCGACGCAGTCGTCGCGGAGCCGGCTCTCGCACGCGGTCGCGCGACTCGAGGAGCTCGGATGGGTGCGACGTGAGACGTGCCCCACCGATCGGCGCGGCCAGGTCGCGGTGCTCACCGACGAGGGCTTCGCCGCGCTCGAGGCCGCGGCGCCGATGCACGTGGAGAGCGTTCGCCGCCACTTCTTCGACCTGCTGTCGTCCGAGGAGCGCACCGAGCTGCACGACGTCCAGATGACGCTCCTCGACCACCTGCTCCCGATGGCCAACGCGCGCGGCGACGTGCGCTCGAAGCTCCTCGAAGAAGCCCGTGCGCAGCTCGACGGCTGAACCGGCCTGACGCCGGTGCGCATTCGGAGCGGG
Source organism: uncultured Actinomycetes bacterium (assembly GCA_963755855.1). Lineage (GTDB taxonomy): Bacteria > Actinomycetota > Acidimicrobiia > IMCC26256 > DASPTH01 > DASUAS01. Next base: position 541,498 of record CAVWLR010000009.1, read on the forward strand.
GGGCTGCTCCCCTACTGCATCGTCGCCGGGAGCATGTCGCTCGGGTACGGGTCGATCTACACGTTGCTCGCCGACCTGCGCGACCGCTACGGGTTCACCGAGGCCCAGCTCGGTTACATCGTCGCCGCCGGGTTCCTCGCCGGCTTCGTCACGCAGCTCGCGCTCGCCCGCCTCGCCGACCGCGGCTACGCGCCGCTGCTGGTGCACGGCGGGATCGTGCTCGCCATGGGGGCGATGATCGGCAGCGCCCTGGCCACCGAGTTCTGGGCGTTCCTCGTGGCGCGGCTCCTGCTCGGTCTCGGCAGCGGCGCGGTCGGACCGGCGATCCGGCGCATCGTCATCACGCGCGACCCCGACGCAGTGGGGGCCAACCTCGGACGCCTCGCCGCGTTCGACGTCGCCGGCTTCATGCTCGGGCCCCTCGTGGCCGCGGTCGTGGCCGAGGCGTTCGGCATCCGCGCCCCGTTCCTGTTCCTCGCGGTGGTGTTCGTCGGCGTGCTCGCGCTCGCCGTGCGCCTCGACCTCACCACCGGCGTCGCCGGCGCGGGCGGCGGCCGGGCGCTGCGATCCCTGCTCGTGCGGCCTGCGATCCAGGCGACGCTCGCGGCGAGCATCGCGTTCTACCTGACCGTCGGGATGTTCGAGGCGATCTGGGCGGTGTTGCTGCGCGACCACGGCGCCGAGACGTGGCTCATCGGGCTCACCCTGTCGATGTTCACGCTCCCCATGATCTTCCTCGCGCCGATCGGCGGACGGAAGGCGCAGTCCCGCGGACCGTTGCGGGTCGTCGCGGTCAGCCTCACCGTGGCGACCGTCTGCACCTTCTCGTACGGCGTGCTGCCGAGCCTGTGGATGCTGCTGGCGGTGTCGCTGGTGCACGCGGTCGCCGACTCGTTCACCATGCCGAGCAACCAGGTGGCCGCCGCGCTCGGGAGCCCACCCGAGCACCTCTCGGCGGCGCAGGGGCTCCTCGGGGCCACCGGACTCGCGGCCGCGGGCCTCACCGGGCTGGTCGCGGGGTTCGTGTACGAAGAGGCGGGCCGCTTCGCCGTCTGCACCGGCACCGCCGCCCTCATGCTCGTGTTCCTCGGGATCGCGCTCACCCTCGGCCGGCGCGACCTCGCCGACACGCCCGAGATGGTGGGCACCGACGCGCCGCTCGCCCCCGACGCCATCGGCAGTGGCGTCCCCGACCTTCCCTGAGGAGTCGTCCCGTGGCCAACCCCATCGGTCCCCTGCTGCCCGCCGACGAGCAGTTCACCCACCAGGTGGTCGAGACGTTCGCGACCGTCGGCAGCACCGATCCGTCGTGGACGGAGAAGGTGTGTGCGATGGCCGCGGCGCGCGACGGCTCGCTGCAACTCGGGTTCGGGCTCGGCAAGTACACGAACCGCAACGTGATGGACGCGTACTCGGGCGTGTCGCGCGGCGTCGAGCAGCTCACGGTGCGCGCCAGCCGTCGCCTCCAGCCCGACCCCGAGCGCACCGTGATCGGCCCGATCAGCTACGAGGTGCTCGATCCCCTGCGCACGATCCGCTTCTCACTCGACGCCAACGAGTGCCAGCCCATCGCCTTCGACTGGGTGTTCGACGCGATGGTGCCGCCGCACGTCGAGGAGCGCACGCACACCCGCGACAACTACCGGGTGTCGGCCGAGCTCGTGCGCTACCACCAGACCGGTGTGGCGCGCGGCTGGGTCGAGATCGACGGCGAGCGCACCGAGGTCACCCCCGAGACGTGGGTGTCGACGCGCGACCACTCGTGGGGCGTGCGCTACGGCGTCGGGGTTCCGCTCCCCGACCTGGCACCCGGTGGCGCGTCGGCGATCTCCGAGGGCGCGTCGTTCGAGTTCCTCTGGAGCCCCGTCCTCATGCAGCGCCCCGACGGCTCGCACTACGCGCTGTGGCTCGAGTGGTCACGCGTGCGCGCGCCCGGGTTCTCACGCGAGGAGGCGCACGGGGCGGTCGAGCATCCCGACGGCCGGATCGAGGCGATCGTGGGCATCGCGCCCGAGATGACGTACGACCCGGCGAACCGGCGACTGCTCGGCGGGCGCGTCACCGTGACCCTGGCCGACGGCACGACGCGGCCGTTGGGGGTCGAGGTGGTCTCCGACACCGGCTTCCACCTCGGGGCCGGCCTCTACTTCGGGTTCGACGGCCACTTCCACGGCGAGTGGCGCGGCGACCTCGTCGTCGACGGTGAGCGCATCGCCGACTGCTCGACCGCCGAGCAGGCGCGCCGCCTGCACCAGCTCCGCGACACCGTGATCCACGTGACCGACCCGGTCGGCGGCGGCGAGGGCTGGGGCAACATGCAGCCGATCATCACCGGCGACCACCCCGCGCTCGGACTCGACGGCGCGACGTCGTTCATGTAGTCCGGCGTCCGTCGAAGCCACGCGGGTCGGAACGTGTGCGTGCCGGACCGCGCGGTTTCGGCCTACGTCCGTGCAGCGAGCGCGGCGGTGAGGGCGGGGACCTCGGTGAGGCAGCGCAGCATGTCGTTGAGGTGCGTGCACGCCTGGAGCTCGGTGAGCGTGGTCTGCACGTCGGTGCGGAAGCTGTCGATCGGGCGGCCGACCAGGAGCACCACGTGCTCCGGTGCCCACTGGCACTCGAGGAACGGCAGCACGCGCGGCGTGGCGCGCACCGCGAGCAACGTGAGGTCGGTGGCGTCGACGGTGGCGACGACGTTGTACTCGTGCAGCGCCATCTCGGTGCCGTCGGGCTCCCAGTAGCTGTCGCGGAAGAACGAGTCGATCTCGAGGACGCCGTCGACGGGCGTGACGTCGACCCGACGGTGGCGCCGCATGCTCACCACCGGGCGTTCGGGGAACTCGTGCCACGCCAGTGCGTCGTCGTCGGTGACCAGCGCACCTGCGGTGCGGATCGCGTGCGCCGACTCGGTCTCGCCGGAGAAGGCCTGCTGCGCGGTGCCGCCGGGTCGCAGTCCGGAGCAGATGATCTTGCCCTTGCGCTGCCCGAAGCCCGACGGGGCCTGCTGCCGCCGGGCGGCGAACTCCGCGGGGTCCATGTGCCGGGTCCACACGAAGCCGGCGATGAGGCTCGTGCCGGCGATGTCGTCGAGGAGCACGTGCAATGGGGTGGCCGCTTCGCGTTCACCCGGGAGCACCTCGTCGATGGCACCGCGGAGGTACGTGCCGCCCTGCGCGCCGACGAGGCCCTCGATGCCCGGTCGCGCGGGCGTGGCCTCGATCGCGGTGATGCGGCGCTCCGGGTCGACGACCGCGTGCATGGCCGCTTCGTCGACGACGACGGCCGCGCCGGCGTGCGTCGTGACGAGGTCGCGCGAGCGACCGAGGAGGTGGAGCGACGTGCCGACGCCGTCGGGCCACACCATGTCGAGGCTCGACGTGCGCCGCACGGAACCGGGACGACGCGCGGGTGTGCCGCTCTGCGAGTCGTCGAGTGGCTCCGGCAACTGGCGGGGCGAGACGCCGATCGAGACGCCGCTCGGGAGGCTGGTGTCGGTCACCGGGTCACTGTACGAGCAGTCCGGCGCGACCGACCACGGCGGCGGTACCGTCCGCGCATGGACGACCTGCTCGCGCCGTACCAGCGGACCCGCGCACGCGTGTCGACGTTGCTGCTCGACGCGTCGGCCGACGAGCTCGCCCGCACCGTGCCCGCGTGCCCGGCGTGGTCGGTGCACGACCTCGCCGCACACCTGGTCGGCATCCCGGCCGCGCTCGCGATCGGTCGACTTCCCGACGGCGATCTCGGCGGGTGGCTGCAGGCGCTCGTCGACGAACGCCGCGACGACGACATCGCGTCGCAGGTCGCAGAGTGGCGCGCGCTCGACGACGCGCTCGCGCCCATGCTCGCGGGAGGCGGCGCGCTGCTGTTCGCCGACCTCGCCGTGCACGAGCACGACCTGCGCGGTGCGCTCGACCGCGCCGACCACGACGCGCTCGAGGTCGACGTGATGTTGCCGCGCACGTTGGCGGCGTTCTCCCGTCCGCTGCGCGACGCGGAGCTCGGCGCGATCGTGGTGGAGCACGACGGGCGCTCGTGGCGGACTCACGACGGCGACGTCGGCTGGACGTGGCGCGTCGATCCGTGGGAAGCGGTGCGCGCGGCGAACAGCCGCCGCACCGCCGACGAGCTGCGCACGCTCCCCGGTCGGGGCGACGCCGAGCCCTACCTGGCGATCCTCGACGCCCACTTGCCGCTGCCCGCGCACTCTCTCGGCGAGTGACGGCTCGACGAGTGACGGCTGGGCGAGGAGAGCCTCAGGGCGTGAGCACCCACTCGAGCCCGCCGGAGAGGTGGCGCAGGTAGTCGGGGCTCTCCCACGCACCCGGGAAGTGACCGAGGCTGCTCGAGAACACCCGGCCCTTGCCTTCGGCGAAGCACCACGAGAGCGGGTAGCCGAACCCCGGCGGGCGCGCCCCGGACACCCCGAGGTCGAGCTCGCCGTCGCGCACCCGGAGGAGGACCTGCGCGTCGAGACGCAGGTCGCGGAACTGGTACACCTCGTCGTGCCACTCCCATGACGCGCCGAGGTGCGCGCACGCGGGGTGCGACTTCTCGACCACGTCGGCGGTGAACGACTGCGTCCACGGATGGCCGTCGAAGCGGGCGCCGACGAGCGCGCCGTACTCGTCCCAGCCGTAGCACGCATCGGTCGCCGAGTGGATGGCGAGCACCGACAGTGCACCCGCGCGCACCCGCTGCAGGATCAACGCCCGCTGCGAGGCGCTCCACGGTGTCTCGCCGATCGTGAACAGGGCGAGCACGCGCGCGTTGCGGATGCCGGCGTCGGGAAGCGTGCGCACGTCGGTGACGCGGAGCGGTTCGACCCCGTGGAGATCGGCGATCTGCGCCACCCCGACCGCGGCCTGGTCGAGCACACCGTGCACGCCGGCGGGACCGTCGGCGTACGGCGCCACCTGGCTCACGAACAGGAGCGAGTCACCCACGTCGGCAACCTACCGCTCTGCTGCCCGACGGGTCGTCCGTCCGTGGACCGGGAGCAGACCGGGACCAGACCGGGAGACGGCGTCGAGTCCGGGCGACGCTCCCGAACGGGCAGGGTGTGGATGCGCCACCTGCTCTCGGCGTCCACGAAGGACGGAGCACGCCAGTTGACCGAGGTCACTGCCATCGTTTCGCCTTCCTGCCTGCCACGGCTCGTCGAGCCTGGAAAGGCGGCAACCGGATGGCTGCGGCTGTCACTGGGGACCGTGTTCCGGTACCCACGTTCCGTGAAGAGGAAACCGCTCTCCGTGAGCAGATCGCCGGACCGTGGAGCGCCGGGGCCGGTGCCCTCATGCGGAAATGGGCGACGGCTGGAGCGCAGCCGACGAGCGAAGAGGGTCGGCGCGGACATCCGGTGACTGGAGGCGGCGGCGGGAATCGAACCCGCGTAAAAGGTTTTGCAGACCTCTGCCTGAGCCACTCGGCTACGCCGCCACGACCGTGCGTGACACACGGCGGACGCCGAGGTTACCGCTTCACCTGTGCCGCTCCCGCGCCGAAACAGCGTCATGGCACCGGACACCGGCCCTGCCGTCGCGCTCTCGGGCGTCAGGCGGAGCTTCGGCAACGTCGTCGCGGTCGACGACCTGACCTTCGAGGTCCCGCGCGGCACGGTGACGGTCCTGTTGGGGCCCAACGGCGCCGGCAAGACGACCGTGGTGCGCCTGGTGACCGGCGCCCTGCACAGCCACGCCGGCGCGGTCCGCACCCTCGGGCTCGATCCTGATCGCGACGACGAGGGCACCGAGGTCCGCCGCCGCTGCGGAGTCGTTCCCGCCCGTCCGGCGCTCTACGACCGCCTGTCGGGCACCGACAACCTCGCCTACGCGGCGGCGCTGTTCCAGGTCGAGCCGCGGGCGGTCGACGCGCGCATCGCCGAGGCGGCGGAGCGGTTCGGCATCGCCGACGCCCTCGACCAGAGGGTCGGCGGCTACTCGACCGGGATGCGCGCCCGGCTGGCGCTGGCCCGGGCGGTGTTGCACGAACCCGACCTCCTGCTCCTCGACGAGCCCACCGCCGGCCTCGACCCGGAGTCGGCCCGCACCGTGCTCGGCCTCATCGACGAGATGGCCGAGGGCGGCAAGACCGTCCTCATGTGCACGCACCTCCTCCTGGAGGCCGAAGGGCTCGCCGACCAGGTGATCGTCATGGATCACGGGCGGGCGATGATCTCCGGCTCACCGCACGAGCTCACCCGTCAGTTCTGGCCCGCGGCGCGCGTCGTGATCGACGCCGACGATCCCGCGTTGCTCGACAACGCGCAGAGCCTCCCGTTCGTGCGCTCGTACCACCGCAACGGCGTCGCGACCGTCGAGCTCGACAACGAGAGCGACGTCCCCGATCTCGTCGACGCCCTCGTCGGCGCCGGGGCGCGCCTCACGCGCGTCGAGCCCCAGGCCCCGAGCCTCGAAGAGCTGTACTTCGCCATCCGCCGGGAGCACTCGTGAGCCGCCGAACGTCGAACCGCCCACCGCGCCCGTCGTGGGTGATCGCGCGCACCGACCTGCGTCAGCTGATGCAGGCACGCGACTTCTGGATGCCACTCATGATCGTGGCGCTGCTCTTCTTCGTGATCATCCCGACGTTCCTCCTGCTGATCCTCGGATCGGTGAAGGACGCCAACCTGGCGAAGAAGCTCAGCGACGTGGTGGGCAGCCTGCCCAAGGACCTGCAGGCGAGGGCGCACGGCAAGGACGGAGCGGTGAGCGCGTCGTACACGCTGGCGGTCTACCTGTTCGCGCCGCTCGCGATCATCGTTCCGCTGACGGTGTCGTCGGCGGTGGGTGCGCACACGATCGTCGGCGAGCGCGAGCGCGGGAGCGGCGAGTTCCTCTCGCACTCCCCCGCCACCGAGCGCCAGATCTACCTGGGCAAGCTGATGGCCAGCCTCATCCCCGGCTACTTCACCGCCGCCACCGGGTTCCTCCTCTACTCGCTGGTGGTGAACCTGATCGTCGGCCCCAAGCTCGGCGGGTGGTTCTTCCCGACGACGAACTGGTGGATCCTGATGTGCTGGGTGCTCCCCCCGTTCATCGCGCTGGCGCTGGCGGTGATCCTCGCCATCTCGGCCCGGGTGTCGAGCGCGGCCGCCGCGCAACAGGCGTCGGCCCTGGCCACGTTGCCGCTGATCGTGATCGCCTACGGGGTGTCGAGCAACACGCTGTTCCGCGGGTCGGGGGTGGCGTTCTTCATCGGTGGGCTCGCCTGGGTGGCGGCGATCTTCGCGTTGTGGCGCGCCTCCAAGGCCGTCTCCCGTGAGCGCCTGCTCGGCATGGGCGCCGCGTAACCCACTTCTCCAGCCGCCAATTCTCCACCATTGGGCGCTGCTCTGCGTCGCTACGCCGCACCAGTGACGCCGAAACGTAGAGTCGCCGCGTGTACGAGAGCTTCGCGACGGTGTGGGAGCGCGTGGCCGACGCGGTTCCCGATGCGCCGGCAGTCGTGCAGGGCGACCGACGCGTCACCTACGGCAAGATCGAGCACCGGGCGGCGAAGCTGACGAGCGCGCTCTCGGCGTGGGGTGTGGGTCACGACACCAAGGTCGCGCTGTTCCTGCACAACTGCCCCGAGTACATGGAGCTGCTGTTCGCGCTGTCGAAGCTGCGGGCGGTGCCGGCCAACGTCAACTTCCGCTACCTCGGCGACGAGCTCGTGCAGCTGGTCGACAACGCCGACGCCGAGGTGCTCGTCCACCACCGCTCGCTGCGCGACCGGGTCGATGCCGCGCGCGACCGCATGCCCGGCGTGCGCCACACCATCGAGATCGACGACGACGGCGCGACCGACTCGCGGTACGAGGAGCTCCTGCGCGACCACGAGCCGGCGCCACGGATCGAGCGCTCGGGCGACGACCTCCTCCTCTGGTACACCGGCGGCACGACCGGCCTGCCGAAGGGCGTGCTCTGGCACCAGGGCACGTTGCTGGGGTACGGCCTCATCGCCGCGTACGCCTTGCAGGACGAGACGCCCCCGGCCTCCGACGACGCGGACGCGCTCGACGAGCTGATCGCCGACGTGCAGCGCTGGCGGGCCCGCGGCACGCCGCTCGTCTCGCTCCTCACCACGCCGCTGGTGCACGCCACCGCGGTGCACCAGGCCAACACCGCGTTCGCGGTCGGCGGCACCATCGTGCTGCTCGAGCGCGGCGGCACCGACGGCGACACCATCTGCACGACCATCGCCCGCGAGCGGCCGAGCGTGCTCGAGATCGTGGGCGACGTCCTCATGCGTCGCGTCGCCGGCGCGCTCGACGGCGCCGACGAGCGCGGCGAGCCGTACGACCTGTCGTCGCTCCGCCGCATCCACAACTCGGGCGCGATGGTGAGCGCACCGCTGAAGGACGCACTGCTGTCGCGCGGCACGATGCACGTGTACGACTCGCTGGGGTCGAGCGAGGCGGTGGGGTTCGGCGTCGCGCTCACCACCGAGGCCGGCGCCGGCGAGACCGCCCGCTTCCGCATCGGTCCGAACGCGCGCCTGCTCGTCGCCGCCGACGCAGACGAGCAGGTCGAGCCCGGCTCGGGACGGGTGGGCGTGCTCGCGGTGCACACGTCGTGCGCCACCGGGTACTACAAGGACCCGGCGCGCACCGCCGCCACCTTCCGCATGATCGACGGCCGGCTCCACGCCATCCCCGGCGACCAGGCCACCCTCGACGCCGACGGCACGCTCACCCTCCTCGGCCGGGGCTCCAACTGCATCAACTCGGGCGGCGAGAAGATCTGGCCCGAGGAGGTCGAGGAGGTGCTGAAGGAGCACCCGGCGGTGACCGACGCCGTCGTCCTCGGCGTTGCTGACGACGAGTGGGGTCAGGTCGTTGCCGCGGTCGTCGCCACGACCGGCGACGACCCCCCCGACGCCGATGCGCTCGGCGACTGGGTCGGCGCGCGCCTCGCGGGCTACAAGCGCCCACGCCGGTTCGTCTTCGCCGACGAGGTCGGCCGCACCACCGTCGGCAAGCTCGACTACGAGTGGGCCCGTCAGGCCCTCCACTGACGTTTCGGCGCCGCTACGCCGTGACATTCACGCGGTAGGGACGCCAGAACGTTCTGGCGGGTCGGTCAGGCGAGGTGTTGACGCACGAGGGCGGCGGCTCTCGCCGTGTCCTCCTGCACGAAGAAGTGCGTGCCGGACACGGTGATGAGCTCGACGCCGGCCCGGTCGGCCTGGGCCGCGAACATGCCTGCGGGGAGGTCGGTGCCGTCGGCGCAGACGATGGTGACGTCGGCGTGGAGCGACGCGAGATGCTCGAACGACGCGGGTGCGCCGTCGTCGCGCGTGCCGCACTCGAAGAACCACGCCTCGACCTCGGGTGGGCACGCGAGCTCGACCTGGCCGTCGGGGCGGTCGCGGAACCCCCACTGCACGTAGCCGGCGAGCGCTTCGTGCTCCATCACGTTCATCGGCGGGCGGCTGCCGTACGACGCGAGCACCGTCGCCCGATCAGCCCACACCGGGCGGCGCTTCCGCGCCATCGCCGACATGTGGTTCTCGTTGCTCCGACCGGGCAGGCCGTCGATCGCGGCCATGGCGATGGCTTCGCAGAGCAGCAGCCGGCGGACGCGCCCCGGCTGCAACCGATCGACCAGGATCCCGGTGCCGCCGCCGAGCGATTCGCCCAGGATCACGACCTCGTCGAGGTCCAGGTGGTCGAGCATCGCCACCACGTCGCCGGCCGCGGCCACGAACCCGCAGTCCTCGAACGTCGTCGGTGCGTCGCTCGTCCCGTGCCCCCGCAGGTCGACGCCCACCACCCGGTGGTCGGCGGTCAACGCCCGGGCCAATGGGTCGAACACGCCGGCGCAGAAGCCGTTCGGATGGAGCAGGACCAGCGGCGGGCCGTCGCCGCCCCAGTCGAGCGCGCCGATGATGCGACCGTCGTGCTCGACCGTCCGGCGCTGCGGTTCATCGGCGTTCGGCACCCGGGGCAAGCTAGCTCTCGATCGGGGCGCTCGACTGGCCCCGCCCACGCGCGCTTTGGGTATCCTGCCGGGCATGCCGACCGCAGCTGGAAGCCGCTTGCGCTGTGAGCAGTGCGAGACCGAGATCATCGTGGTGAAGGGCACCGACAACGAGGTGTCGTGTTGTGGGCAGGCGATGGCCGCCCGCGAGGGGTGACGAGATGCCGAACCAGATGGGCAAGCGCTACACGTGCGCCGAGTGCGAGGCCACCGTGCTGGTCACGAAGGCCGGCGACGGCGAGCTGAGCTGCCACGGGGTGATGGAGATCGCCCAGGCGAAGCCGCTCCCCTCGTCCGACTGATCACGTCGCGCCAGGACGTTCCTGGCGCATTTCCAGGGGGGCCACCGTGAACATCGCCATGATCCTCGAGATGGCGGCCGACGCCCTCGGGGACCGACTCGCCTACGGCACCCGCGCCGACGGCCTCTCGTACGAAGCCCTCCGGGCCGCTGCCCGCGGCATCGCCGACCGGGTCGACGGCACCGGCGCCGAGCGCCTGGCGCTCATGGAGTCGAACGCGCCGATCGTGCCCGCGACGCTCTTCGGCGCCGCCTGGGCCGGGGTGAGCTACGCGCCGCTCAACTACCGCCTCCCGGAGGCCCAGCTCGAGGCCTTGTTGGGCCGCATCGAGCCCGCGGTCGTGTCGGCGCCGCACTGGCTCGACAACAAGGGCACCAGCGAGCGCGCGTTCCCCGACGCACCCGAGGCCCCGGCGGTGCTGCTCTTCACCAGCGGCACGTCGGCCGAGCCCAAGGCCGCGATCCTCGAGCACGACCAGTTGCTCGCCTACATCTTCAACACGCTCGAGTTCGCGTCGGCCGGCGAGGACGAAGCCGCCATCGTCGTGGTGCCGCCGTTCCACGTTGCCGGCGTCGCCGCCGTGCTCAGCAACACCTACGTCGGTCGCCGCATCGTGCCCGTGCCCGGCGTGCGCTTCTCGCGCCGAGGACTGGCTCGTCACCGCGCGCGACGAGGGCGTCACCCACGCCATGCTCGTGCCCACCATGCTCGGCAAGATCGTCGAGGCCATGGAGGGCGACGAGTCGCTGCGGGTCCCGACGCTGCGGGCGCTCTCGTACGGGGGCGCCAAGATGCACCCGTCGATCCTGCGGCGCGCGCTCGTGCTCTTCCCCGAGGTCGACTTCGTCAACGCCTACGGGCTCACCGAGACGAGCAGCACCGTCGCCATCCTCGGACCCGACGACCACCGCCTCGCCCTCTACAGCGACGAGCCGCTCTTCACCGCCCGCCTCGGGTCGGTGGGCCAGCCGGTCCCGGGCATCGAGTTCCGCATCGTCGACGGCGAGGGCGCCACGCTCGGTCCCGACGAACCGGGCGAGATCCTCATCAAGGGCGACCAGGTCGGCGGCAAGTACGTGGGCACCGACTCGAAGGTCGACCCCGACGGGTGGCTCCACACCGGCGACCGCGGCTGGCTCGACATCGAGGGCTACGTGTTCTGCGAGGGACGCGCCGACGACACCATCATCCGCGGCGGCGAGAACATCGGCCCCGCCGAGGTGGAGGACGCGCTCCTGCAGCACGACGCGATCTCGGTGGCCGCGGTGGTGGGTCTCGCCGACGAGCAGTACGGCGAGAAGATCGCGGCGATGATCTCGTTGCGCCCCGGTGTCGACGAGGTCGACCTCGACGCCGTCCGCGACTGGACGCGCGAGCGCATCGGCGGTCTGAAGGCCCCGGAGATCATCGTGGTGGTCGAAGAGGTCCCGCAGACCGCCACGGGCAAGCTCCTCCGCCGCGAGGTCAAGCGGCTCCTCGAGGAGAACTAGCGCTCGATCGCGCCGACCGCGGGTTGGGCGACCACCTCGCTGGTCACCGCGTCGAGCCGGTCGGCGCGCCCCTTCAGGGTGCCGTCGAGGAACGCCACCGTGATCGAGCTGGTGAGCTCGAACGCGGGATCGCCGGGCTGCGTGTACGGCGGCACGTGGCTCGAGTTCAGCGACACCATCCAGCGCGGCGCGGTGAGGTTGTCGCGGTCCCACTGGATCGAGTGCTCGTAGGGGTCGTACTCGTCGTTGGTCTCCATGATGTGGAGGATCGGCGTTCCGGTGTCGCGCACGCTCGGGTTGTTGGCGTTGGCCAGGTCGCCCGCCATCGAGATCACCGACTTGACCCGGGGGTCGCGGCAGCACGCGAGGAACCCGACGCCGAACGACACCACCTCGCCGTCGGAGTGTCCGGCGGCGGCGACGCGGTTCGGGTCGATCAGGCCGGCGAGCGGGTCGCCCGGGCCGAGCGCGAGCATCTGCGTGATCACGAACGACGCGTCACCGAAGGTCTGCTCGTAGTCGACGTGGCTGGCCCCGCCGTCGGAGCCGCTCAGGATGGGGAACACCGGCGCGGCGACGACGTAGCCCGCCGCCGCCCAACGCTGGAGCAGCGGCGCGTAGAAGTCGGGGGTGACGTCGTAGCCGTGGGCGAAGAGCACCAGCGGGTACGGGCCGTGGGCCGGGTCCGGTGCGGCGCCGGCCACCGGGTCGCCGCCGGCCGCTCCCGCCGCCGGGTACCACAGCTCGGTGGGCAGCGTGCGGGTGGCGGCGCCGCCGAACGAGCCGTTCGGTGAGGTGCCGCGCGACGCGTCGACGAACGTGAGGGTGCTGGTGCCCACCGCGTAGCGGCGGTTGGTGTCGAGGCCCGCGGCGGGGGCCGTGGTCGACGGTCCGGCCGCCGGAGTGCTCGTGGGTGCCGCGGTCGCGGTCGTCGGCGCCACCGTCGTGGTGGTCGACCGCTTCGATCCGCCGGCCGACACCGGAGCGTCGTCGTCACTACTCCCGAAGCGGGCGAGACCACCGGCGACGAGCACCGCAACCAGCACCAGGACCGCGGCGCCGACCGCGACGACCGTGCGGCGCCGCCGGACGGCCTGGCTGCGCGGCGCGCGCGGCGTGGGCATGGCGGAGCAACCTAGCGGTGCGGGCGGCGCCGTCCGGCGCGGCGCACGTCACCGGTCAGGACGCGATGTCGGCGGGGCTCAGCCCTCGTCGATGGCGATCGCCTGCTTCGGGCACTGCCGCACGGCCTGGTCGCACTTCTCACGCAGCTCGTCGGGAGGGTTCTCCTGGAGCACGTAGAGGAAGTTGTCGTCACGGACCTCGAACACTTCGGGGACGATGCCCATGCAGATCGCATTGCTCTCGCAGAGGTCGAAGTCGACCACGACCTTCCAGGCCATTGTGCCTCCAAGACGCGCGTTGGAACGTTGGAACGGCGACTCTACTGCGCGACCCTGCGGGGCGCGGACGCCGGTCGGGACCCCTCCGAGGGGCGCCTCCGAGGGGTGCCTGGGAGAGGCGTGGACGGCGCCGGGCGGGCGATCACGAGCACCGCACCGACGAGGACCGCCGCGATGCCGACGAGCAGGAACGACGGGGTGTCGGACGAGCCGGTGAAGGCCAGGCCCGACCGGCGTTCCCCGCCCCCGATTTGGTGGCCGTGGCCGTCTTGACCCGCACCACGACCTCGCCACCAGGAGTGGCGCAGCTGGCTGCGTAGGCGTTGCCGTCGCCGTCGCCGTCGCCGTCGCCGTAGGTGAAGTTGACCGAGAGGTCGGTGTCGGTGGTGAGCTCGGCCCGGAGCACAGAGGTGCCGTCGGCGACGTGCTGCGACGCGAGGGCAACGGTGGGGCCGGTGAGGGGCGGCGACTGGCCGGAGAGCGTGATGTCGACACCGCTCTCGACCGTGGCGGTGACGGTGACAGGGCTCGGCACGCCGTCAGCGCATCCGTAGCGGTCGGAAGAACTCCCTGATGTCGGCTGCGAGCAGCTCGGGCTCCTCGAAGGCGGCGAAGTGACCACCACGCGGCATGTCGGTCCAGTGCCGGAGGTCGTAGCGGGTCTCGGCCCACCGTCGCGCGGGTCGGATGATCTCCGCCGGGAACGCCGCCACCCCCACCGGCACCTCGACCCGGGACCCGGCGACGAACCCGCGGGTCTCCTGGGCCTCGAAGTACAGGCGCCCGGCCGAGTGCGCGGTGCCGGTGAGCCAGTAGAGCATGACGTTGTCGAGCAGCTGGTCCTTGGTGAAGCGCCGCTCCACGTCGCCGTCGCAGTCGCTCCAGGTGCGGAACTTCTCGACGATCCAGCCGGCGAGGCCGGCCGGAGAGTCGTCGAGTGCGTACCCGATCGTCTGCGGCTTGGTGCCCTGGATCTTGGCGTACCCGGAGTCGACCCGGTCGTAGTACTCGTAGGTCGCCAGCGCGATGCGCTCGTCGTCCTGCAGGTGCTCGCGGTCGAGGTCGGGCGGAGGTGGCGCCACCACCATGTTGAGGTGCAGCCCCACCAGGTGCTCGGGGTCGGCGAGGCCGAGCTGGGTCGAGATCATCGAGCCCCAGTCGCCACCCTGGGCGCCGTAGCGCTCGTACCCGAGGCCGGCCATGAGCGTGGCCCAGGCGTCGGCGATGCGCCGCGGCCCCCACCCCCGCTCCCGGGTCGGGCCCGAGAACGCGTAGCCCGGGATCGACGGGCACACGACGTGGAACGCGTCGCCGGGATCGCCGCCGTGCGCCCGGGGGTCGGCGAGCGGACGGATGATCTCCATGAACTCGACCACGGAACCGGGCCACCCGTGGGTGATCACCAGCGGCAGCGCATCGGGTTCGGGGGAACGGGCGTGGATGAAGTGCACGCGCGCGCCGTCGACCTCGGTGACGAAGTTGTCGAACGCGTTGAGCATCGCCTCCGCGCGGCGCCAGTCGTACTCGTCGCGCCAGTAGGCGACGAGCTCGGCGAGGTAGCCACGCTCGGTGCCGTAGTCCCAGCCGGCGTCGGGCAGCTGCGCCGAGAGCCGCGTGCGCCCGAGTCGGGCGTGCAGGTCGTCGAGGTCGGCGTCGGGGATCGCGATCGTGAACGGCTCGATGGCGAGCGACATGGGTCGAAGCTATCGTCCCTCTGCCATCCCGTTCCCGGTCCCGGTTGACCGGTCCCGATCATCCGGAGGATCCGATGGATCACACCTACAAGATCACCGAGATCGTCGGCTCGTCGGACGAGGGTCTCGACAGCGCGATCCGCAACGGCATCACCCGTGCGTCGAAGACCCTGCGGAACCTCGACTGGTTCGAGGTCACCGACATCCGCGGCGCCATGAACGACGGCGACATCGCGTGGTTCCAGGTGACGATGAAGGTCGGCTTCCGCCTCGACGACGACTGACCCGAGCTCAGGGCGTCGTGGAGGTGGTCGTGGACGCGGCCCGCCTCGGGGTCTTGACCACGATGGGTGTGGCGCACGCATAGGGCTCGACCACGAGGTAGCGCGTGCCGTCGCTCTGCGCGAGCGCGCCGCACGCGACACCCCTCGAGTGCGCGGCCGGCCACGTCGACGCACCGATGGTGTCGGTGACGCGGTACGAGAAGTGACGGGCGACGGCGAGGAAGCGCTCGCGGGTGAGCTGCTTGCCGGTCTTGGCGAGCATCGACAGGAAGAGGTCCGCGGACCAGTAGCCCGCAGCGATGCCGGGCGTCAGCGCGGTCCCGGGTGCGAACGCCTCGACGTCGGCCGCCAGGCGGCGGTTCGCCGTGGTGCGCTGCTCGAACGGCGCGTAGGGCACGAGCACGGTGAGGCCGTTCGCGACCACCGGGGTCGTCGGCTGGTACATCGCCGCGTCGGTGACCACGGTGCCGGTGAACCCGACCGTCGCGAGGAGCGGGGTGAGGCCGGTCGTGGCAGCAGGCGACGTGAGCAGCACGGTGGCCGCGGGCGCGCCGGTGACGAGCGTGCCCGCCAGGGGCACGAGGTCGGGCAGCGGCGCGGGCGGCGCGGGCACCGTGACCGACGCCTTGACGCGGAACCCGGCGGCCCGCAACGACGCCCGGGCCTGCGCCTCGCGGGCAGCGCCGAGCTCGCCGTCGTCGACCGCGAGCGTCACCTGGGAGCCCTGCGCGGTGCCGAGCAGCGAGCGCAGGCTCGCACCCAACGCGGGGCTGACGACCTTGCTCTGCAGCGCGGCCTGCGCGCCGACGAACCCGAAGCCATAGGGGTTGGCGTCCCACGCGGTCGTGGTGGCCGAACCGACGAAGGGGATCGTGGCCTGGGCCAGCCCGGCGGCGTCCACCGTGTCGCCGACCGCGGGGACGACGGCGAACGCGGTCGCGGCGGCCGTCGCCGGATCGGTGGCGTTGCCGCCGTAGGTGACCATGCGCCCGGCCACTCCCCCACGCCGGTTCGCGCGCGCGAAGCGCGCCTGCGCGCCGACGTCGGCGCCGACCGACACGGGATCAGTGCCGACGAGACCGGCGACGGTGATCGCGGTGCGGGTCACGCCCACCGTCGGCGCGGTCGCTCCACCCGCGCTCGGCGCGAGCACGGTCGCCACCGCGGCGACGAGCGCGACGGACGAGACGAGCGCGGTGGACGCACGGCGTGAAGGGCGTGGACGGCGTGACCGGCGTGGACGGAGTCGGAGGTGCACAGGGCCTACTTGATCGGGACGACGCGGCCGCACGTGTACGGCACCTTCACCGCGTACGCGGTGCCGTTGCTCGACACCAGGGCGCCACACGGCGTGGGCAGTGAGTGCGCGGCGGGGAACGTGGTGGGTCCGACCGTCTTCGCGACCTCGTACCGGAACTTCGTGTTGGCGGCACGCTCGAGCGATGCGGTCGTGAGCTGCTTCCCCGCCTTCTGCACGGCGGCGAGGAACAGGTCGGCCGACCAGTAGCCCGCGATCACCGATTGGTCGATCGGCTGGTCGGGGGCGACCTTCTGCACGTCGGTGACGAGCTGCTGCATCGCCGGGTCGTCGGCCGCGCTCTCGACCGGCGCGGTCTGGGTCAGCACGTACGCACTCACCGCCGGCGCGACCAGGTTGGGCGCGTACTGGATCTGGTTGGTGAAGAGGCCGAGGTACCCGTTGGCGGTGAGCGCCTGCTGCATGCCGAACACGTTCGACGGACCGCCGACCACGAACACCGCGTCGGGGATGCCGCCGTTGTTGCTCGTGACCACGGCCTTGGCCACCGCGTCGTAGTCGGGCGTGGCCGGCGTGGCGAGCGCCTGCTTCGCGTAGGCCACCTCGAACCTGACGCTCCGAGCAGCGGCGCTGAGCGCGCCGAGGTCGTACTGACCCGACGGCGTGTTCTCGGTGACGATCGCCACCGCGCGCCCGCTGGCACCGTTCGGCAGCAGCTTGCTGATCACCAGCGGCCACACGTTGCTGGTGGCGTGCTCCGGCACCGGGCACCCGCTGAAGCCGAAGCCGTACGGGTTGCCGCAGAAGTTCGACGACAGCGCCCACCCGAAGTACGGCACCTTCTTGCCCACCAGGTACGAGGACGCAGCCAGGTCGGGGGTGACCGTGGGGACGACGGCGAACACGCCGTCCTGCTCCACCAGCTTCGTGGCCGCGGCGGTGCCGGCGTTCGGATCGCCACCGTCGTCGCTGAACCCGAGGTAGTCGATCGTGCGTCCGTTCACCCCGCCGGCGTCGTTCGCACGCTGGAAGCGCGCCTTCGCGCCGATGTCGGCACCGCCGTACACCGACGAGTACCCGAGGCCACCCACCCTGATCGAGGTCGCCGTCACCCCACGCCCTGCGCCGCCGCCACCCGACGCGGCCGCGGGCCGAGTCGTGGGCCGGGTCGTCGTGGTGGTCTGGGCGGCGGCGGTCGCTGCCGCAGCGGTGACGAGCGCGAGCACGAGGACCACCAGTGCGATCCGCCTCACGCGGCGATGCCGCCTCACGCGGCGATGCCTCTCACGCGGCGATGCCTCACGCCGATGCTCACGCGGCGATGCCTTCCCACACGGGACGCAACGTGCTCAGCAGCTCGTGGATCTCCTGTGCGCACTCGTGGAACACCTCGGGCGTGCCGCCGGCGGGGTCGTCGACGTCCTCCCAGTCCTCGAGCTCCACCTCGTCGAGACGCAACGACGCCACGCGCTCGGCGAGGGAGCCGGAGGCGCCGGGCAGGTCGCGGGCGAGGCGCTTGAGCGTGCCCGTGCGCGCCGCCGCTTCGGGGTAGCGGCGACGCACGTACTGGACGTGCTCCCGGGCCATCGCGAGCACGAGGTCGGCGCCGGCGAGGTCGGCCAGCGCGAGCTGGCGACTGCGGTGCCCGTCGGTCTTGCCGCCCAACGCGACGATCGCGTCGCGGGTGCGCCAGCTCATCGGCATCCCCTCGATGACGTGGGTGCCACGGGTCGCGACGACGACCGCAGGGACGTGCTCGGCGAGGATCGCGCCCGCCATCACCGACCGTGCCGCGTTGCCGGTGCACAACGTGACCAGGTGAGGCATCGGGCGGAGTCTAGAGACCGTGCCGCTCGGGCCGGTGTGCACGACGGAGCGCGGACATACTGCACCGATGACCATCGACGTCCGTCCCGCAGCCGGTCGGTTCCACACCGAGCTGGACTGGCTCGATTCGTGGCACAGCTTCAGCTTCGGGTCGCATCGCGACCCCCGGAACACCGGCCATGGGCTCCTGATCGTGAACAATGACGACATCGTGCGCGGTGGGGGCGGCTTCGGCACGCATGCGCACCGCGACATGGAGATCGTCACCTGGGTGCTCTCGGGCGAGCTCGCCCACCGCGACAGCATCGGGACCGATGGCGTGATCTACCCGGGCCTCGCGCAGCGCATGAGCGCGGGAAGCGGGATCCGCCACTCGGAGATGAACGCGAGCGCGAGCATCGACGTCCACCTGGTGCAGATGTGGGTGCTCCCCGACACGGAGGGCATCGCGCCCGGCTACGAGCAACGCGACCTGAACGACGCGCTCGACCGCGGAGGACTGGTCGTCGTCGCCTCGGGCCAGGGCCACGACGGCGCGGTGTCGATCCACCAACGCGACGCGACGTTCGCGGTCGGGCGGCTGGGTGCAGGCGATGCGGTTGCGATCCCCGAGGCGCCGCACGTGCACGTGTTCGTCGCGATCGGCGATGCCTCGCTCGACGGGCGCGCGCTCCGCACGGGTGACGCCGCCCGGCTCACCGACGCCGGCACGCCCACGCTCACCGCCGGCGCCGAGGGCGCCGAGGTGCTCGTCTGGGCCACCTCCTAGGCGCGCACCCGGTGACCGTGCTCGCCGTCGACTGGTCGGGTCGCCAGAGCGGAGTGCGACAGCACCTCTGGACGGCGGAGGCGCACGACGGTGCACTGGTGCGGCTCGAAGCCGGCCGCACGCGCGACGAGGTGATCGACTCGCTGGTGGCCCGGGCTGCGGAGCGCCCGGGCGTGGTGGTGGGGTTCGACTTCTCGTTCTCGCTGCCCGAGTGGTACCTACGTGAACGCGGCCACGAAGGGCCGCGCGCCCTCTGGGATGCAGCCGCGGTCCACGGGGAGGAGTGGCTGCGCGAGTGCGCGCCGCCGTTCTGGGGCCGGCCGGGACGGCCGCGGCCCGACCTCCCCGAGCACCTGCGACGGACCGAGGCGGCGACCGGCGCAGTGGGCGGGATCAGCCCCAAGTCGACCTTCCAGGTCGGAGGGGCCGGGAGCGTCGGGACCGGATCGATCCGCGGCTTCCCCGCCCTCGCCCGGTTGCAGGACGCCGGCTACGCGATCTGGCCCTTCGACGCGCCCCTGGACGGCCCGGTCGCGGTGGAGATCTGGCCCCGGTCGTTCACGGGCCCGGTGGTGAAGTCGGATCCGGCGGCGCGGGCGGCCCACCTCGCCGCTTCGCTCCCCGACCTCGAACCGTCGCTCGGCGCGCTCGCGGTCGGCAGCGAGGATGCGTTCGACGCCGCAGTGTCGGCGGTCGTCATGTCGCGGCACGAAGCGGCACTGCGAGCCCTGCCCGTCGTCGACGACCCCACGCTCCGGCGCGAAGGCAGGGTGTGGGCACCCGCAGGTGGATCAGGCGGCTGACTGCGCCTTCGCCAGGCGCGCCACCGACTGCACGATGGCGGGTTGCAACGCCGCCGAGAGGTCGACGTCGGTGGTCCACGAGTAGCCGACCAGCGCGTCGCCGACCCTCGCCGTGACCACACCGATGCCGACGGTCTGCGTGCCGGTCTTCAGGTTGACGTCGATGGTGCCCTGGTAGGCCACCGCTTCGTCGCCGACGTGCACGTCGGCCACCGGTGAGATCGTCGTGTTCACCGACACCAGCTGCTTGCGGACGGCGGGCTGCTTCGCGAGCTGCTGCTCGTACACCGAGCTGAACAGCTTCTCGAGGCAGGTGGGGAGATCGCCCTCACCGAACTGGTGGATGGCTGCCTGCGCCTTCGCGGTCGACGGGTAGACGCTCACGGTGTTGGTGACGTCGGACTGCTCGTGATCGAACGTGGGCGACTTGGCCCGCGGGTTCTTCTTGTTCGCCGTGCTGAACGCGACGAACGGCTTGCACGACGCGATCTTCGCTCCGGCTGCGAGCTGCGCGGCATCGGAGGTCTGGCCACGCGCGCTCGACGTCCACCCGGCCGGGAAGTCGGACTGCACGAGCACGCCGGCCTGGGCGATCTCCTTCGCCGACGACGCCGCGGCACCCGGGGTCGCCAGCCCCGCGACCGTGCCTGCGAGCACGACGCCGACGACGAGAGCACGGGCGACCGCGCCACGGACGCCGACCCACCGCCGCATCACGTCGGGGGTCGCACGAGCGCGGTGCGCAGCCGCGCGACCGACGCGTCGATGGCGGGCGTGAGGACATCGGTGAGCGAGGTCCCGTCGGTGGAGTACGAGACGACGTCGACGGTGCGGCCCACACGCACCGCGGCGGCCCCGATGCCGAGCTTCGACTGCGTGCCGTCGGTGCCGGTCAGGGCCACGCTGCCCTCGTACACGACGCTCTCGTCGCCGAGCTCGGCGATGTCCTGGCGGTCGAGGTCGACCGTGACGTCGTCGATCGCCTGCTGCGTGCTCGCACCTTGACGGATCTGCTTCTCGAACAGGTTCTCGAGGCACCCGACCATGCTCGACTTGGCGTAGAGCACGAGCGCAGCGCTGGCGGCCTTGTCGGTCGGGAACACGTCGACCTCGTTGCTGATGCTGCGCGACGCGTCGTCGAACTTCGGCGACTTCGCCTGCGGCAGGGGGATCAGCGCCTTCTGCAGCGTCACGTAGGGCGCGCATCCGTCGACGCCCTTGGCCAGCTTGACGTTGTCGGCGTGTGAGCTCCCCGACGCCGCCGACGGCGTGAAGCCGGCGGGAAAGTCGTCGCCGACGAGCACCCCCGTGCGGGCGATCGTGGAGTCACCGCTCGTGGAGGCCGCGGCCGGCGCAGTCGCCGCGAGCGCGGTGAGGAGCACTGCGACCGCGAGCGCGCGCGACGAATGCCGGAGTCCAGAGCCCATCACCCGCAATGTATGGGCTCGACGCGCGCATACTTGATCACCTTGGCCTCCCTCGCGCCGCGTCTCGCCCGTGCCACTGCCGCGCGGCCGAACGGCGTGCACCTGGGTCGTGGCGACGGTGGCGTTCCTGCTGCTGGTGCAGGTGCTGTGGGGACCGCCGGCGGGCATCGTCGTGCAGGGCGCGCTGCTCGGGGGCCTCGAGCGCGCTGCTCGCACTCGGCCTCGCGCTCGTCTACCGCGCCCACCGCATCCTCAACTTCGCCCAGGGCGACCTCGGTGCGGCACCGGCGTCGCTCGCGGTCCTGCTCGTCGTCACCAGCGGCGCCAGCTGGATCGTCGCCTTCGTCGCCGGGCTCGCGACCGCGGTCGTGCTCGGAGTGGCGGTGGAGATGGTGGTGATCCGGCGGTTCTTCCGGGCGCCGCGCCTCGTGCTCTCGGTGGCGACGATCGGCCTGGCCCAGGTGCTCGCCGGTCTCGGGCTCCTCCTGCCCGGCTGGTTCGGGGTCGACCTGCCGCCGCAGAGCTTCCCGGCTCCGTTCGACGTCTCGTTCACCGTCGCGCCGCTGCGCTTCGGCGGCAACGACGTGGTGGCGCTCATCGTGATCCCGCTCGCGTTCGTCGGTCTCGCCCTGTTCCTGCGCACGCGCTTCGGGTTGGCGATGCGGGCGTGCGCCGACGACGTCGACCGGGCCGCCCTGGTGGGGATCCCGGTGCGGCGCGTGCACTCGGTGGTGTGGGCGATCGCCGCGCTCCTCGCGTTCCTGGCCGTGTTCCTGCGGGCCGGGATCGTCGGCCTGTCGCTCGGCACCGTGCTGGGTCCGGCCCTCCTCCTCCCGGCGCTGGCCGCCGCCGTCATCGGACGGATGGAACGGCTGCCGACCATCGCGGCGGCGGCGATCGCGCTGGGCATCGTCGAGCAGTCGGTCCTGTGGGGGTGGAACGAGCCGAGCGACGTGTACCCCGTGCTGTTCGTGGTCGTCGTGGTCGCGGTCTGGTTCACCCCGGTCGGCGCCGGTCTGCGGACCCGGCTCGAGTCGTCGACCTGGCGCGCGGTGCGCGAGCCCCGACCGATCCCCCGGCAACTCGCCCGACTGCCCGAGGTGCGCATCGCGAGGGCTGCGCTCGTGACCGCGGTCGTCGTGGCACTCGCGCTCGTCCCGGTGGTGTTCACCGAGAGTCGCACCAACCTCGCCGCGGTCGCAGTGGTGTACGCCGATCATCGCGCTCTCGCTCGTGGTGCTCACCGGCTGGGCCGGCGAGATCAGCCTGGGTCAGATGGCGTTCGTGGCCGTGGGCGCGGCAGTGGGCGCGTCGCTCACCGCACGCCTCGGGTGGGACCTCGCACTCGGACTCCTCGGTGCGGGGGTGGTCGGTGCCGCACTGGCCGCGCTCATCGGGCTCCCCGTGCTCCGGCGACGCGGCCTCACGCTCGCGGTCGTCACGCTCGCGTTCGGGTTGGCCACGAGCGCCTGGCTGCTGAGTCCCCGGATCTTCGGCGACGGCACCCGCTTCGACTGGCTGCCGCCGGCACGTGTCGAGCGCCCCGACCTGTTCGGCGTGATCGACGTGCGTTCCGAGTCGAGCTACTACCTCCTCTGCCTGGTCGCGCTCGCGCTCGTGATCGTCGCCGTCGTCGGGATCCGTCGCAGCCGCACCGGGCGCGCGTTGGTGGCGATCCGCGAGAACGACCGCGCCGCGAGCGCGTTCGGCGTGAACCCGCGCACCACCACCCTCGAGGCCTTCGCGATCTCGGGGTTCCTCGCCGCGTTCGCCGGCGCGCTGTTCGTGCACCAGCAGAACGGGCTCCAGATCGACTCGTACAGCGCGGGCGAGAGCCTCGTGGTGTTCACCATGGTGGTGATCGGTGGACTCGGCTCGGTGCCCGGCGCGCTGCTCGGCGCGCTGTTCGTGCGGGGCGTGACGTGGTGGCTGCCGGTGGAGTGGCAGATCGTGGCCACCGGCGCCGGCATGCTGCTCGTGCTGCTCGTGTTCCGCGGCGGGCTCGGCGCCGCGCTCGCCGACGCACGCGACGCGCTGCTCCGCTCGGTCGCGCGTCGACGCGCGATCGCCGTCCCTGCGCTGCTCGGCACGACGGCGCCGCGTTCCCGGAGCGACCCGCGTGGAGGTGGCCGCGGCAGACCTGTGCGACGACGCGCTCCTGCAGGTCACGGGCACTCGACCGTCGAACGCGACGGCGTCCCCGTGCTCGAAGGCGTCGACCTCGACGCGCGCGCGGGCGAGATCGTCGCGCTGCTCGGGCACCAACGGCTCGGGCAAGTCGACGCTGCTCGACACCGTCGCCGGCCTGCACCGACCGCGTCGCGGTCACGTGACCATCGACGGCGTCGACACCACTCGCATCCGGACCGAACGACTCGTCGCGCGCGGTGTCGCCGAGGCGCCGGCCGACCACGGCGTGTTCCCGTCGCTCACCGTCGCGCGAGCACCTGCGTCTGGCCGTCTGGCAGGTACCCGACCGCGTGGCGTCGCGCGCGGCCTTGGCCGACGCGCTCCTGCTCTTCCCCCGGCTCGAGGAGCGCGCGGGTCAGCGGGCGGGTGACCTCTCGGGCGGCGAGCAGCACATGCTCACCCTGGCGATGGCGCTCGCGGCCGCGCCCGCGCCTCCTCCTCGTCGACGAGCTGTCGCTCGGCCTCTCGCCCGAGGCCACCCGCAGGGTCCACGAACGGCTGCGAGCGCAGCGCGAGGCCGGGGTCGCGGTGGTGGTGGTCGAGCAGTCGATCGACCGCGCGATCGAGCTGGCCGACCGTGCCGTCTTCCTCGACCGGGGCGCCGTCCGCTACTCGGGGCCGCCCGCCGGGCTGCTCGAGCGCACCGATCTCGTGCGCGCGACCTTCCTCGGCGCGGCGGCGGCACCGGCCGCCCCGACCGCGGACGTGACGACCGCGACCTCTGGCACCGCGGACCAACGGTCCGCACGCACTCCGCGCTCGAGCTGCGCGACGTCGGCGTGCGCTTCGGCGGCGTCGACGCCCTCGCCGGGGTGTCGCTCGACGTCGCGCGCGGCGAGATCGTCGGCATCATCGGGCCGAACGGCGCGGGCAAGACCACGCTCTTCGACGTCGTGTCCGGCTTCGTGCGGCCCGACCGCGGCACGATCGGGCTCCGAGTCGATCCCGAACGCCCTGCGCGCGACGTGACCCACCTCGCACCCCACGCGCGCGCGTCGCTCGGTCTCGGGCGGTCGTTCCAGGACGGGCGACTCTTCCCCGCGCTGACGGTGCGCGAGACCATCGCGGTCGCGTGCGAGCGAGCGGTGCGCGTGCGCAACCCGGTCGCCGCCGCGCTGCACCTCCCCGCGGTCGCGCGGTCGGAGCGCGCGGTCCGCGCCCGCGTCGACGAGCTCGTGGAACGGCTGCACCTCGAGCCCTACGCCGATCGCTTCGGCCACGAGCTCTCGACCGGCACCCGGCGGATCGTCGACCTCGCGTGCGTGCTCGCGCACGCGCCGACCGTGCTCCTCCTCGACGAGCCTGCCGCCGGGGTCGCGCAGCGCGACGCCGAGGCGCTGGGCCCGTTGCTCACCGAGCTCCGCGACCAGCTCGGCGCCGCGATCCTGGTGGTCGAGCACGACCTCGGGGTCCTCGGCGCGGTCGCCGACCGTCTGGTGGTCCTCGACCGCGGCCGGGTCGTGGCCGACGGGCTGCCGGCAACGGTGCTCGGCGATCCCGTCGTCGTCCGCTCCTATCTGGGCAGCTGACTCCGGTCGGGCCGTCCCACGCGCGACGATCGGCCCCGTGCGTCCCCTCCCCCGCCTCGCCGGAGTGCTCGCCGCGCTCGTGATCACCGGCACACTCGCCGGCTCCCTGGGGGCCACCGCCGGTCCCGCGGGCGGCCGCCACCGGCGCGCCCGCCGGCCCGCTGACCTTCGACCAGGCCAAGGCCCAGGGCAAGACCGTCGACTGGGGTCCCAACTGCGACACCACCACGGGGAAGGTGAAGGTCCCGAGCGGCTACGCGCCCCCGTGCGTGGCGCCGTGGACCGGCGGCGACAATGGCGGCGCGACCGCACCGGGCGTCACCGCCGACACGATCACCGTCGCCCTCTACCAGGCGCAGCCCGACCTCCTGCAGCAGGCGTTCTTCGAGAACAGCGGGAGCGACGAGAGCCTGGGCAAGGAGCGCGACACCGTCCAGGACTACGTCGACTACTTCTCCGCGCACTACGAGCTCTCCGGGCGCAAGGTCAAGGTCGTCACCGATCAAGGCGAGCGGCGCGCCCGACGACGCGGTCGCGGCGAAGGCCGACGCGATCAAGGTCGCCACCGAGCTGCACGCGTTCGCGTCGTTCGGCGGGCCGGGGCAGACCACCGCGTACGCCGACGAGCTGGCCGCCCGCAAGGTGCTCTGCGTGGGCGACTGCGTGATCGCGGAGCCGCAGTCGTTCCTCGTACGGCACGCGCCCTACGTGTGGCCGACGACCGCGTCGCCCGAACAGGCGAGCGAGCACTGGGCGGCGTTCGTCGGCAAGCAGCTCGCCGCGGGCAAGGCCACGTACGCGGGCGACGACCTGAAGTCGCAGCGACGCGTGTTCGGCGTCGTGCACTACGACGACGACGCCGGGCACGTTCGCCAAGAGCGTGAAGCACTTCGAGCAGCTGCTCGTCGACCTACGGCGTGAAGCCCGCCACCACCGTGCCGTACTCCCTCGACCTCGCGACCGCGCAGCAGGACGCGCGCACGATCATCGCCAAGCTGAAGAGCGCAGGCGTGACCAGCGTGATCCTCGCCGGCGATCCGGTGTTCCCCACCTACCTCACCAAGGAGGCGACCGCGCAGGGCTGGTTCCCGGAGTGGATCGTGCTCGGCTACGCGTTCACCGACACCGCGGTGTTCGGCCGTCAGTACGACCAGCAGCAGTGGAAGCACGCGTTCGGCGTCTCGCTCCTCCCCGCGCGCACCACCGACGACGTCGACGAGCTGGGCAACCTCATCACGTGGCAGACCGGGCACCCGCCGCCGGCCAAGACGTTCCGCGAGCTGGTGCAGGCACCGCTCGTGTTCTTCACCGGCGTGCACCTCGCGGGTCCGAAGCTGACGGCCGCGACGTTCGCAGCCGGGCTCGACCGGTTCCCGCCCGCGGCGACGACCACTCCGACGCGCCTGCACCTGTCGTGGGGGAAGCACGACATCTGGAAGGGCGTCGACCTCACCGGCGGCGACGACGCCACGGTCATCTGGTGGGACCCCGACGCCAAGGGCGCCGACGAGGTCGGGCGCGACGGCACCGGGCTCTACCGCTACGCCGACGAGGGCAAGCGCTACCTGCCCGGGCAGTGGCCGAAGGCGCACATCACGCTGTTCGACCCGAAGACGTCGAGCGCGGTGCTCGCCACCCTCCCGGCTGCGGACCAGCCGCCGAGCTACCCGTCGCCCGCGGGCTGAGCCGGCGCCGGCTCGGGCGTGTGCTCGGGCGTGAGTTCGGCAGGTGATTCCGCGGTGACGCGCACCCAGCCCTCGCCGTCGACGAACCGACGGATCACCCGCGCCGGGTTGCCGACCGCCACGCTGAAGTCGGGCAACACGCCGGTCACCACCGAGCCCGCGCCGACGGCGACGTTGCGCCCGATGTCGGCGCCCGGCAGCACCACGGTGCCGTGCCCGAGCCACGAGCCGCTGCCGATGCGGACCGCTCGGGTCGGCGCGAACTGCTTGCCGATCGGGAGCGAGCGGTCCTCGTAGCCGTGGTTGGCGTCGGTGATGTACACGTGGTGCCCGGTGAACACGTCGTCGCCGATCTCGACCGACTGGTGGCCGACGATGCCGCTCCCCTTCCCGATGAGCACGCGGTCGCCGATGGTGACGACGGGTGAGTGGTCGATCACCTGGCCGGGCATGACGCCGGCCGACAGCGAGGAGTAGGGACCGATGATGCAGCCCTCGCCGAGCTCGATGTACTCCTCGCCGTAGAGGGCGGCGACGGGGAAGCAGATCGCCGACCCGTCACCGAACCGGTGGAACGCGCGGGCGCGACGGCTGCGCGGTCCCATGGTGCCCAGGCGCTCGATGCGCTGCCATCCGGCGCGGATGGCGTCGCCGGCGACGACCTGCGCGGTCTCGAGCCAGCGTTCCAGGGACCGTGACTGGCCCGGGCCGTCAGCCATCGAGCCCACCTCCTCCGGTTCGGGTGGCCTCCCGCGCCTGGCGGAGGAACACGATCGCCGCGAACAGCGCGCCGAGTGCCACCACGACCACGCAGAACACGAGGACCGGTGGCCAGCTCGGATCGTGCGCGTTCGGCCGGATCCGGACGAGCTCGGTGATCTGGGGCCCCGTCGTCGCCGTCGCGGTGCCCGTCGCCGCCGCCGTCGCCGTGCCGACCGCGAAGAAGCCAGCAGCCTGCGAGTGATGCATCGGCGTCACTGTACGATCCGAAGGAGACAACCGCGGAGGTGCGGGACATGCTCATCGTCGCACTCGTCGTGATCGCGTTGCTCGTGATCGTGGCCTGGAAGTCGTTCCACTCCGTCGGCGCCACCGAGGTCGGACTCCTGTCGAAGCGCTTCGCGCTGCGCAAGCTCGACGAGGACAACCCGGTCGCGTTCAACGGCGAAGCGGGATACCAGGCCAAGCTGCTGATGCCGGGACTGCGCTTCAAGCTCTGGCCGCTCTACGGCGTGAAGAAGTTCCCCTGGGTGCAGGTGCCCGCGGGCGAGATCGGCGTCGTCATCGCGCAGGTCGGCGACCCGCTGCCCATCGGCGCCAAGAGCGCGGTGTACAAGCCGGAGCTGGCGAACTTCTCCAACCTGCACACGTTCGTCGAGGCGCAGGGCCAGAAGGGCGTCCAGCGCCCGGTGCTCCCCCCGGGGACGCTGGTGCCCGTCCATCCCGTCGCGTTCCTCGTGCTCACCGCGCAGAACGTGTACGGCCAACCCGTCTCGCCCGAGCTCGCGGGCCAGTCGAAGGGCGGCCGGCTCACCCCCGAGTCGTTCGGGCTCTCGCCCGATCAGCTGCGCGTCGTGGTCATCGCGCCCGACGAAGGCGTCGACCTCGTCGGTGTGGTCACCGCGCTCGAGGGCGAGCCGTTGCCCTCGGGTGACATCGCCAGCCGGCTGGGCGGCTTCGCCGACGTCTCCGCGATCGAGGCGTCCAACGCGGGCGGCAGCACCACCACCACCGACGCCGAGCTCATCGACCTGCTGCTCGGCAGCAAGAACACGCTGCACAACAACTACCAGGACTTCCAGGCGTTCCTCGACCACGGCGGCAAGATCGGACTGCAGCACGACCCGCTGCTCTACGGCGCCTACCTGTTGAACCCGTTCCTCGTGCGCGTCGACCTCGTGCCGATGCTGGTCGTGAACCAGGGCGAGGTCGCGGTCATCAAGGGCTTCGTGGGACTGCCGACTGCCGACACGTCGGGAGCCGAGTTCAAGTTCGGGTCGATCGTGCGCCCCGGTCACCGCGGCATCTGGCAGGAACCACTGCGCACCGGCAAGTACGCGATCAACCCGCGGGTGTACGCGGCGGAGATCGTGCCGACCTTCATCCTCACGCTCAACTGGGCCGACGCCACGTCGGAGGCCCACGACCTCGACGCGCAGCTGTCGTCGATCGTCGGCAAGAGCCGCGAGGGATTCATCTTCCAGATCGACCTGCAGGTGCAGATCCACGTGCCCGACACCAAGGCACCCAAGGTCATCTCGATGGTCGGCACGATGCGCAACCTCGTCAGCGAGGTGCTGCAGAGCGCGGTCGGCAACCACTTCCGCAACACTCTCCAGGCGCTCGAGGCGGTCAAGTTCATCGAGACCCGGCGCGAGGTGCAGGCCGCCGCGTTCGAGGCGATCACGCGCTACCTCGGCCAGTACGAGGTGGAGACGAAGGGCGTCTACATCCAGGACGTCACGTTCCCGCCCGAGCTGGTCGCGGTGCTCACCCAGCGCGAGATCGCCAACCAGGAGAAGGCGACGTTCGAGGAGCAGCAGCGCGCCGAGACGTCGCGCATCGAGATGGAGAAGGCCAAGGGCACGGCCAACATGCAGTCGCAGCTGGCGTCGGCCCAGGTCGGCGTGCAGATCCAGTCGAGCCAGGCGCAGGCCCGGGAGGCCGAGGCCAGGGGCGAGGCGGCGTACGTGCAGCTCACCGGTGAGGCGGAGGCGGCGCGCCGTCAGGCCATCGGCCTCGCCGAGGCCAAGGCCACCGAGGCGCTCGGCCTGGCGCGCGCGACCGGCTTCGAGGCGCAGAAGGACGCCCTCGGCGGGCCGGCCACCGCGCTGGTGGCGGTCGCCAACGCCGTGGCCGACGGCCACATCACGGTCGTGCCCGAGGTGCTGGTCACCGGCGGGGGCGGCGGCGGTTCGATCGAGGGCCTCGCGGCCACGCTGATGCGCACGTTCGCGTCGGGCCCGTCGACCAACGGCAACGGCACGAGCAACGGCCGGAGCGGCCCCACGGCGCCCGACGTCACGGGCGCGCCGGCGGAAGTGGGAGCACCGGCGTTGTCGACGTCACCGGCGGCGGCGGACCCTCCGGCCGGCGGTGACGGTCGGTCGGATCCGAGCGACCCGGCCGATCGGCTCACGGCACCCGCCGACGTCGAGGCCGCGGAGCTGGCCGAGGTGGAGAGCCGCCCCGACGGCACCGCCGGGGGCCTCGTCACGCCGTGACGTAGTCGAGCAGCTCGCGACCGTGGTCGGACGCGAGCTCGATGTCGCTGGTGTCGAGGGTGACGCGGTCGAGGTACTGGTAGCGCAACACGTCGCAGTCGTGGTGACGGTTGGGGAAGATCCCGCCGAACGAGAAGCCCAGCTCGTGGAGCCCGTCGCCGTGGTGCTGCGTGCCCGGATCGGCGAGCGGGAGGTCGACGTACACGCAGTCGGCGCCGCGCTGCAGCGCGACGTCGCGGGCGGCGCCGATCTCGTCGAGCAGATCGCGACCGACGACGCGCGCGGTGACGATGCGGTCGCCGTGGTCGGCGCGGTCCTCGATGTGGAGATCGCTGCGCGCGACCGATGCCGACTCGTCGCCCGCGTCGTGCACGCGCCCGCGCAGTCCGGCCCGGTGCACGATCTGCTCCACCATGGCGCGGTCGCGGCGCGGCGCGTACACCGCGCGGGTGTGTCCGTCGTTGGTCTTCAGGTAGTAGAGGACGACCGACTGCCGGTGACGGCGCGCGTCGATCGCCGCGTACTCGACCGTCGCCGGGATGTAGCCGAGCAGCAGCCCGGTCTCGACCGCGCCGAGCGCGACGTTCGCCCGTTGGCTGTACGGGTGCGCGGCCGTGGCCTCGCTGTAGAGGCCGAAGAGCCCGCGCTCGGCCGCCTGCGCCGCGGCGCGCTGCTTGAGCAGCGTGAACAGGTGACGACCGCGGTACTCGGGCGCGACGACGGCCTGCCCCGACTCGGCGACGTCGTCGTCGGTCCGCTCGCGGGCGAGGCCGACGTGTGCGACCACTTCGCCGTCGTCGGCGATGCCGACGGTCGACCACAGGGTGCCGCGGCGCAGGCGGTCGGCGACCTGCTCGGGGTCGTACACCCAGGCGGCGTCGTACGAGTCGCCGTAGCACCGGCGCACCAAGCGGGTGAATCCGCCGGCCGCGTCGGGGGTGAGGAAGCGCACCTCGACCCCGGTCTCGTCCCGCTGCTCGTCGTGCTGTCCGTCGTGGTGCCCGTGCGCGTCCATGAGTGTCATACCTCGGCGCGAAGGTGCGACACATGTACAGTTGCCCCTCGAATCACACGGCTGTGATTCACGGCTCGATCGCAGCCAGGTCGGTGCCGGGGCGGGCACACCACGCAGGAGGCCACCCCACATGAGCTCACAACTGGTCCGACTCGACGCCCTCGTGTTCCGCGCCGACTCCGTGCGGTTCGAGGCGTGCGTCACCTTCCGGGCCGCCGCCTCCGCGGGCGACGGCGACGCCGAGCTCTGCGAGTGCGGTTGGCTCGAGGCCGACCACGCCGGCCCTCCCGTGAACGCCGTCGTCAGTCGGCGGCAGTTCCAGGCCCGTCGTCCCCGGCGTCGGCAGCCGGTGGCGGCCCGTCAGACGGCGTAGCCGAGTGTGACGGCGTAGCCGAGTGTGACGGCGTAGCCGAGTGTGACGGCGTCAGCGACGGCGGCAGCGGGCGAACGCGGCCACGAGCCCCTCGGGGTCTTCGACCGACACCCGCAGCACGCGCACACGCAGCGGCACGGGGCCCATCCGGGCCGGCACCGTCGGCTCGAACGTGAGCCTCACCACCCCCGTCGCCGAGCCGTTCACCAACCACCGGCCCCGCCAGCCGTGCACGCCCCAGCCCGTGACCCGGTCGTCGTCGAGCTCGGCGGTGTGCACCGCGGCACGCTCGGCATCGAGCGCGAACCAGACGCTCATGCGCACGCGGAGGTGCTGCACGTCGACGTCGACGGAGCAGTGTGACGGCGTCATGCCGACCACGCCCATCCACCGGGTGGCGTCGCTGAACCGGACCGGGAAGCGGGCCACGACCGGTGTGCAGTGCGGAGAGCGGTGTGGAGAGTGGCCGGTGGGTCGGTGACTAGGCCGACTTGCGGGTGCGCTTGGCCGCGCCGGTCGCCTTCTTCGCCGGTGAGCGCTTCGCCGTCGACTTCTTCACCGGCGCCTTCTTGGCTGCAGCCTTCTTCGCCGCCGACTTCTTGGCCGCGGTCGCGCCGGCACTGCTCTGCGTGGCGCCCGTCTGCTTGGCGCCGGTGCGGGCCAGGCTCGCCTCGAGCGCGGCCATCAGGTCGAGGACCTTCGCCGGCTCCTCGGGTGCGGCGGGCGCCACGATGTCCTCACCGGCAGCCTTGCGCTCGATGAGCGACAGCACCTCTTCGCGGTACTCGTCGTGGTACTTCTCGGGATCGAAGCTCCCGGCCAGCGTGTCGACGAGCTGCTTCGCCATCTCGAGCTCGCGCTCGGTCGGCTCGGGCTGGGAGTCGACGAGCTCGCGGTCGACCGCGAGCACCTCGTCGGCGTAGCGCATCGTCTCGAGGCAGAGCATCCCGTCGATGGGACGGATGGCGACCAGCGCCTCCTTCGAGCGCAGCACGAACCGCCCGACCGCCACCTTGCCTTCGTCCTCCATGACGCGCGACAGCAGGCGGTACGCCTTGGCCGCGTCCTTGTCGGGCACGAGGTAGTAGGGCGTCTCGAAGTAGACGGGATCGATCTCGGACAGGTCGACGAAGTCCTCGATCTCGATCATGCGGTTGGCGGTGGGCTTCAGCGCCGCCAGCTCGTCGTTGTCGAGCACGACGTAGTGACCGTTCTCGAGCTCGTAGCCCTTCACGATCTGGTCGTTCGCGACCTCCTCACCGGTCTGCTCCGACACCCTGCGGTAGCGGATGCGGCTGCCGGTGGCGGCCTCGAGCTGGTTGAAGCGCACGTCCTGCGACCGGGTGGCCGACACCAGGCGCACCGGTACCGTCACCAGCCCGAAGCTGATCGAACCCGTCCAGATGGCTTGCGGCACGCTGGTCTCCCCGTTCTCGACCCCAGGGCAATGGGGCCTACTACCTTCGCAGGTCGTGGCCCCTTCTTCCAAGAAGCGCCCGGGCGCCGCGCCCGCGACCGCAGTGGAAGTCGACGGCCGGCGCCTGCGCCTGAGCAACCTCGACAAGGTGCTCTACCCCGCGACCGGGTTCACCAAAGGCCAGGTGATCGACTACTACGCCCGGATCGGGCCGGTGATGCTCCCCCACCTGGACGACCGCCCGGTCACGATGGTGCGCCTGCCCGACGGCGTGGCCGGCGAGCGGTTCTTCGAGAAGCGCTGCCCGGGGCACCGGCCGGAGTGGCTCGAGACCGTGCCCCTCGACGCCGACTCGGAGATCGCGGCGTGCTCGCTCGACAGCGTCCCCGCCCTGGTGTGGACGGCCAACCTGGCAGCACTCGAGCTGCACACTCCCCAGGCCCGGGCCGCCGAGCCGTGGCTGCCGTCGGCGATCGTGTTCGACCTCGATCCCGGCCCCGACACCGACCTCGGCGACTGCGCGCGCGTCGCGCTCGAGCTGCACGACCTGCTGGACCAGCTCGGGATGCGTGCGGTCGCCAAGACGTCGGGGTCGAAGGGACTGCACCTGTCGGTCGGGATCCGGCCGGCGGTCGACGCCGAGACCACCAAGGCGTTCGCACTCGCGCTCGGGAAGGTGCTCGAGTCGCGCGACCCGAAACGGGTCACGGTGACGATGGCCAAGGAGCAGCGCGGCGGGCGGGTGTTCGTCGACTGGAGCCAGAACGACCGGCACAAGACCACGGTGTGCGCGTACTCGCTGCGCGCCACCGACGTGCCCGGCGTGTCGACGCCGGTGACGTGGGAGGAGGTCGACCACCTCGCCGACGGCGGCGACGCGCGCGAGTTCGCGTTCACGCCCGCCGACGTGCTCGAGCGCGTCGCCGAGCTCGGCGACCTCTACGCCGACAGCCTGGGCGGCGACCAGGAGCTCCCCGAGCTGGGATGACGGCCTCGGCGGAGCGCCACGACCCGAACGGGTGATCATGACTGGCCGCCCGGAATGGTCGGAGACGACCCGGAACGCGGTTATCCTCACGCCGGTCTCACCGCCGCACCCCACGCGGCGGACCGGAAGGAGCACGTCGTGAGCACTCGTCGTCGTAGCCGGCTGGCCTGCGTCACCGCAGTCTGCGGTCTCGCCCTGGGCACCTGGGCCCTCGCCGCACCGGCCGGTGCCGACACCGCACCGGTCGACTACGTCTTCACCGGCGCTGCGCAGCAGTACACGGTGCCCGCCGACGGCAGCGTGTGCGCCGTCTCCCTCGACCTCGCCGGCGCCAACGGCGGCCAAGCGGGTGCGGCGGGCACGCCGGGCACCGGTGGTTCGGCGGTGGGCACGGTGATCGTCACCGCGGGCGACGTCCTGCAGATCTCGGTGGGCGGTGCCGGCACCGCGACCTCGGGCAGCGACACGGTGGGCGGCGCCGGTGGCTTCGGCGGCGGCGGACGCGGCGGTGACGCACCGGGTGTGGCCGGCGCCGGCGGTGGTGGCGCCACGACCGTCAGCGTGAACGGCACCGTGCTGCTGGTGGCAGCGGGTGGTGGCGGCGGCGGCGGCCAGGTCGGAGCCGGTGGCAACGGCGCGAGCAACGTCGGCGCGGGCGGCAACGGGCAGACGAACGTCGGCAACGGTGGTGCCGGCGGCACCACCTCGACCGGCGGCGTCGGGGGCGCGGCCAACGGTGCCGGGACCTCGGCGGGCGCCGACGGGTCCTCCCTCACCGGCGGACCTGGAGGCCCGACGACCAACGCGTTCGCCGGTGGTGGCGGTGGCGGTGGCGGCGGCTGGTTCGGTGGCGGCGGGGGCGGCGGTGCGCCGAGCCCGTCGAGCGGCGGTGGCGGCGGTGGCGGCTCGACCTTCGCCGACCCGCAGGTCAGCGGGGTGTCGGCGGGCACGGTGACCCAGGACGGCGCCGGCAATGGTGCCGCGCGCCTCACCGGGCTCACGGGCTCGGGTTCGTGCCTCCCCCTGACACCGCTCGTGCCGACGACTCCGGTCCCGGCGCCGCTCGTCGTGGTGCCTCACTTCACCGGCTGACACCGGTCTCGTCGCGAGCCGTAGGGTGCCCGGCGTGATCGACGCCACGCACCCCTACCGGCCCCGGTACATGAGCAACACGACGATGGCCGACGGTCACAGCGAGGTCACGTGGACGCCGCCCGACGACTGGGGCAACCCAGTGGGCAACGTGCACGGTGGCTACATCGCGCTGCTGATCGACGACGTCGCCGGCATGGCGCTGCTGTCGGTGATCGGCACCGGCGCGCCCACGGTGAGCCTGCAGGTCGACTACCTGCACGGCATGCCCCTCGGTCGCGAGTACACCGGGCGGGGCGAGGTCGTGCGGGTGGGCAAGGCGACCGCCATCGTCGACGTCCACGTGTACGACGCCGACGAGGTGATGACGGCGCGCGGGAAGTGCTACTTCCAGCTGCCGAGCTCGTGGCGCGACCGGGACGCGACGAAGGCGCCGTAGCAGCCGGGTCGGAGGCGGTGCGCCGACGACTTCGATCGAGGGAGCGCGAGTTGCTCGACGTGAGGAACCAGGCCGCCATCGTCGGCATCGGCGCGGTGCCGTTCGGGCGGCGGGGCGAGTTCGCGGAGCAGGGCCTCGTGCGCCTCGCGGTCGAGGCCATCACCGCGGCGTGCGACGACGCCGGGATCCGCCCGAAGGACGTCGACGGCTACTCCTCGTACTACAGCTCGGTCGAGCCGGCCGAGCTGATGACCGCGTTCGGAGCCGAGCGGCTGCGCTACGCGTCGCAGACCTGGGGTGGCGGCGGCGCATCGATGTGCGGCGCGTTCCAGAACGCGGCGATGGCGGTCGCCACCGACCAGGCCGACTTCGTGGTGGTGCACAAGGTCGCGACCATGGAGGCGACCAAGCGCTACGGCCAGGCCTTCGGGCAGCTCGGCCAGGGCGTCCCCGCGGTCGGCGGCCCCATGGCGTTCTCGGTGCCCTACGGCCTGCAGTCGCCGGGGCAGATGTTCGCCCTCGCGGTCCGTCGGCACATGCACCTCTACGGCACGACGAGCGAGCAGATGGCACACGTCGCCATCAACGCACGTGAGATGGCGCGCACCAACCCGCACGCGCGGTTCCGCGAGCCCATCACCGTCGACGACCACCAGGCCAGCGCGATGATCGCCGACCCCCTGCGCCTCTTCGACTTCTGCATGGAGTCCGACTACGGGTGCGCAGTCGTGATCGCGTCGGCGGAACGCGCTCGCGACCTGCGCCACCAGCCCGCCTACATCGCCGCGGCCTCGGCCGGCGCACCGTTCCGCTTCGGGAACGCGCTCATGAGCTTCTACAACCAGCCCGATGTCGACTTCGCGTCGAGTGGGCACCGCGTCGTCGCCGAGGAGCTGTACCGGCTGTCGGGCATGTCGATCACCGACATGGACGCGGCCATGGTCTACGACCACTTCACCGGAATGGTGCTCATGGCGCTCGAGGACTTCGGGTTCTGCGCCAAGGGCGAGGGCGGTCCCTACGCCGCCGCCGGCAACCTCGGGCTCGACGGCCCGCTCCCGGTGAACACCCACGGCGGGAACCTGGCCGAGGCCTACACCCACGGGATGACGCACGTGAACGAGGCCGTGCGCCAGATCCGCGGCACGGCCATCAACCAGGTCGACGGTGCCACCAACGTCCTGGTCGTCGGTGGTGCCGGTCCCGCACCCACCAGCGGCATGATCCTGACCGGAGCCCGATGAGCGACCACCTGCTGCCCGGTCTCCCGGGACCGGCGCCCGATCCCACCACCGAGGGCTACTGGCTCGCCGCCGGTCGCGGTGAGCTCGTCGTGCAGGTCTGCAGCGCGTGCGGCACGCACCGTCACCCTCCGACCGAGGCCTGCTACGTGTGCAACTCGCTCGACTGGGCGTGGGATCCGCACGACGGGCGCGGCACCGTCTACACGTACACGTGGACCGACCGGCCCGTCGTCCCCGCGCTCGCGCACCTCGGTGTCTACAACGTGTCGGTGATCGAGCTCGACGGCACCACCGGCGTCGTGCGCATCCTGTCGCAGGTCACCGACGTCGAGCGCGACGACCTCGTGGTCGGCATGCCCGTGGAGGTGCACTTCGACCCCGCCGGCGCCACCCCCGATGGTGATGTCGTCGCGATCCCGGTCTTCCGCCCGGGCGTCAGCGACTGACGGGGAACTGGAGCTCGATCAGGTCCTGACCGGGGTCTTCGGGATCCCAGTGCAGCGTCACCTCGCGACCGCGCTCGGCGATCGCGTAGCCGTTGTCGTCGATCCACCGCATCGCGGCCTCGTAGGTGTCGCTGATGTCGCGCGGTGACCCCCGGTGCAGCGCTGACGCGACCTCGAGCGCGGGGAGCTCGACGACGCGCACCTCGTCGTCGTCCGTCAGCGGTGCGTCGCCGATGTCGAACCCGAGGTGGACCACCACGGTGCCGTCGTCGTCGGGCCAGTCGTAGTACGCGAGCACCGGGCCCGGTTCGATGCCCGCTTCGACCACGCGTGCCCACACGACCGGAAGTCTCGTCTCGAAGACCGGACCGATGTTGTGATGACCGGAGCCGGGCGCGATCCCGGTGGCCTCGGCCATCCGGACGCCGTCGATCTGCTTCACGACCATGTCGATGGTGCGCATGACCTCTCCCCGCTCGAGTGCGTCGAGATGGTGCACGACCCGCTGCAGGCGCTCCTGCTCGTCGGCGATCGACGCCGAGAGCTCCGACCGGCGCAAGCGCAACATGCCCCGGAGCTCGTCGACCGAGACGTCTCGGTCGGCACCGACCAGCTCGCGGATCTGCTCGAGCCCCAGGCCGAGCTCGCGCAATGCGAGGATGCGCCGGAGGTCGGCGAGCTGACGGAGCTCGTAGGACCGGTAGCCGTTCGCCGGATCGACGTGGGCCGGTTCCAGGATCCCGACGTCGCCGTAGTGGCGAAGGGTCCTCGGGGACACCTGCCCGAGCGCTGCGAACTCACCGATGCTCAACATGACGCTGTGAGTTGTACGCCTTGACGCGACGTCAAGGTCAAGCGATTCGTGTCACCGGGGGTCGACGCGGTCGAGGTTCCAGTGCCGGATGACGCTCACGATCCAACTGCTCGGGTCGTCGTCGTCGCCGAAGTGCACCACCGAGAACCGGGAGATGGTGCGCTGTCCCCCTCGAGGTCGCCGTAGAGCACCTCGACGGTGAACGGCTCGCGCCGGGCGATGAGGTCGCCGAACGCCGCCCGCTCCTCGGGGTCGTTCTCGCGGAACGCGCCCTGCCAGAAGCTGCTGTCGCTCGGTGGCACGTAGAGGTCGCGCGACTGCGGCCGGAACGTCTCGACCGGCGCGTGGTCGTCGACTCCCACGTGCAGCTCGGGGTCGGCGTGCCACCCGTGGATCACCGCCATGCCCGCACCCACGTTCCGCACCGACATGGCCAGGTAGACCGCGTCGTCGCCCGCCTCGACCCACGCCTGTCCGCCGGGGACGCGCGACCAGTGGCGGTCACCCCACATGATCTTCTCGACCGGGTCCTCGCGGCGTGACTGCACGAGCACCGGCCGCAGCCGCGCCTCGAACGCGCGCTCGGCGGTGCGGGCGGCGCGGTTGGCCGAACGGGTCGCTCCGAACGTGGCGATGGCGAGCACGAGGGTGCCGGCCGCGGTCGCCAGCTCGGCTGCCGTCGTCCAATCGCTCAACTCTTGATGTCCTTCCGGCGGAACCACCACAGTCCGATGAAGAAGAACACGATGACATACGCGAGCTGCAGGAGCACGCCCCGCCAGAGGTCGGAGTGGAACTCGCCGCGTGTGAGGAGGTCGACCCAGGTGTCGAAGTAGTGCGTCGGCAGCACGTAGCGGATGTTGCCGAGCGACGTGATCGAGTCGAGGATCAGCGACGTGAAGTAGAGACCGACGCCGGCGAAGATCGCACCGAACGGCGCGTCGGTCATGCACGACACCATGAACGAGAACGCGACGACGCCGGTCAGGCTCCACGACACGTACGCGGTCGACACGACCAGGTGGTAGAGGATGTCGCCGGTCGACTGGCCGTTGGTGAAGAGCGTCAACGGGAATGCGATCGGGTCGGTGCCGAACACGATCGAGCCCACGATCAACGCGGTGACCACCACGATCACCACCGCGACCCACGCGCAGAAGACCGCGACCACGAACTTCGAGAACACGAGTCGTCCGCGTCCGACCGGCCGCATGAGCAGGTACCGCAGGTTGCCCCAGCTCGCCTCGCCGGAGATGGCGTCGCCGCCGAACAGGGCGACGATGATCACGAGCATGAACGCGCTGGTGATGCGGAGCGCGAAGCCGGGGAGCAGGAGGCCGGTCTGCGACGCGAGGTAGATGAG
Source organism: uncultured Actinomycetes bacterium (assembly GCA_963755855.1). Classification (GTDB taxonomy): domain Bacteria; phylum Actinomycetota; class Acidimicrobiia; order IMCC26256; family DASPTH01; genus DASUAS01. Next base: position 580,539 of record CAVWLR010000009.1, read on the forward strand.
GCGACCGTCGCCGCGCGGGTCGGGCGGGTTGAGGTTGATCGCCACCGCCATGATGACGGGGATCAGCACCAGGATGCCGTAGGCCACGTAGGTGCGCGTGCGCCGCAGGCTCTTGACCAGCTCGGTGCGGATGACGGCGAGGGTGAGCATCACATGCCCTCGACCAGGCCGAGGAACGCGTCTTCGAGGCGGCGGCGGGCGGTCACGGTCTCGACCGCGATCCCCGCGGCCACCAGCGCGGCGACGAGGTCGGAGCGGGGGCCGCCGTCGATGGTCACCGCGAGACCGGGCATCTCGTCGTCGATGCGCTGCACCGACGGGATCGCCTCGAGCACCCGACGGGCGGCGATGGTGTCGTCGACCTCGATGTAGACGGTGCCGGCGGTGCCGATGAGGTCGGCCACCGAGCCGGTCGCGACCAGCTTGCCCTTGTCCATGACGACCGCGTGCGTGCAGATCTGCTCGACCTCGGCCAGCACGTGGCTGGAGATCAGCACCGTGGAACCCGCCTCGGCCACCCGCCGCACCAGTTGGCGGACCTCGCGCATCTCGCCCGGGTCGAGCCCGTTGGTCGGTTCGTCGAGCACGAGGATCTCGGGCTTGCCCAGCAGCACGCGGGCGAGGCCGAGGCGCTGGCGCATCCCCTGCGAGTAGGTCTTCACCTTGCGCTCGATGGCGGTGCCGAGGTCGGCGATCGCGAGCGCGGTCTCGAGGTCGGCGTCGGCCCACTTGCCGCCGCCCGCCTCCCACCAGAGCTTGAGGTTGCGCGTGCCCGAGAGGTGGGGCACGAAGGCCGACGTCTCGATCAGCGCACCGAGCCGGCGCAGCTCGTCGGTCCCGGGCGTGACCCGCGTCCCGAACAGGCGCGTCTCACCGGCGCTCGGACGGATCAGGCCGAGCAACATGCGGAGGCACGTGGTCTTGCCGGCGCCGTTCGGTCCGAGCAACCCGCACACCTGCCCACGCTCCACCGCGAAGGTCAGGTCGTCGACCGCGAGCACACCCGCGCCGAAGCGCTTCGACAAGCCGATGATCTCGACGACGGGTTCGGTCATTGACGACGGCCGCGACGAGGGCCGGTTGAGCGCGGAGAATGCACTGCGGCGAGCGTAGCGTGGCCCCTCATGGCAACGACCCCCGGCCGCCGGCCCCGCGACGCGCAACGGCGCCGCGTGTACCTGGCCGAGACGCCCCTGCCGTCGAGTCCGCTCCCCGGGCTCGACGCGTGCGCGCGCTTCGCCGACCGCGTCGTCGGCACGCTCTGGTGGCACGAGCGGTTCCCGGAGCGCGACCTCGGGCACGTCCCCCGGATGCGCCCGGGCAACGGCGCCCGCCAGGCCTTCTACCGCGAGGAGGAGACCGGGCCCACGATCACCCTGCCCCGTCGCTACCGCACCAAGGGCGTGGTGCTGCACGAGCTCACGCACTGGGCACTCGGCATCGACTCCGGTCTCCCCCACCACGGCCGCACCTTCGCCCGCGTGCTGCTCGACGCGTTCGAGGAGTTCTGCGGCGCCGACCACGCCAAGCTGCTGGCCGTGTCGTACGCCGAGCAGGGCGTGCACGTCGGCCGTCCACCACGACGCGGCCCCGACGGTCAGCTCCACTACGGCTGGGACGAGCGCCTGCGCGTCAACAAGGGAGCGACCGGCGTCGTGAAGATCAACTGGAACGTCGACGGCGAGGAGCACGAGCTCCAGGGCTGCTTCGACGGCTACGAGCGCGGCTCGTCGATCCTGCGGTGCTGGGGCGTCGACGGTCAGACCGTGCGCATCCCCACGAAGACGGTGTGGGCGGTGCGCGATGTCGGCTGAAGGAACCCGCAAGGCGATCGTCGCCGCGTTCCTCGCCAACCTCGGCGTCGCGCTCTCGAAGTTCGCCGCCTTCCTGCTCACCGGATCGGCGTCGATGCTGGCGGAGGCGATCCACTCGGTCGCCGACACCGGCAACCAGGGTCTGCTGTTCCTCGGTGGGAAGCGCGCACGCAAGGCGCCGACCGAGGAGCACCCCTTCGGCTACGGCGCCGAGCGCTACTTCTGGGCGTTCGTCGTCGCCCTCGTGCTCTTCACCCTCGGTGGCCTCTTCGCCATGTACGAGGGCATCGAGAAGCTCATCACCCCGCACGAGCTCGAGTCGCCGATCTGGGCCTTCGGCGTGCTCGGCATCGCCATCGCGCTCGAGGGCTGGTCGCTGCACACGGCGCGCCGCGAGGCCACGCCGTCGCGCGGACGGCGGACGTGGTGGCAGTTCATCCGCACGACCAAGAGCCCCGAGCTGCCGGTGGTGCTGCTCGAGGACAGCGGCGCGCTGGTGGGCCTCCTGTTCGCGCTGATCGGCATCAGCCTGGCGGAGATCACCGGCAACCCGCGTTGGGACGCGCTCGGCAGCATCGGCATCGGCCTGCTGCTCTGCGTGATCGCGGTCGTGCTGGCGATCGAGATGAAGAGCCTGCTGATCGGCGAGGCCGTCGCTCCGCAGGTGGACGACGAGATCCGCAGCGCGATCCTCGCCGGACCGGAGGTCTCCCGCATCATCCACCTGCGCACCCAGCACCTCGGACCCGACGACGTGCTGCTCACCGCCAAGCTCGAGTTCACGTGCGACACGATCCCGGCACTGGCGCGTGCCATCGACACCGCCGAGGCGCGCGTGCGCGCGTCGACACCGATGGTCAGACTGATCTTCTTCGAACCCGACCTCTACGACGCGGCGCGGGCCGTGTCACCGGAGGACGGTTCGGCCGGCGCACCCGAGGAGGGTCCGATGATCGACACCGCCGCCGCGGTCGAGGCATTCAACGAGGCGTTCAACGCGCACGACGTCGACGCGGTGATGGCGACGATGACCGCCGACTGCGTGTTCGAGAACACGTCGCCGCCGAACGGTCGGCGCTACGAGGGCCAGGACCAGGTGCGGGCGGCATGGGAGGAGTTCTTCGCCGCGTCGCCCGACGCGCACTTCGAGGGCGAGGACGTCATCGTCGCCGGTGACCGCTGCGTCGTGCAGTGGGTGTACACCTGGACCAACGAGGACGGCACCACGAGCTCCCTGCGCGGCGTCGACGTGTTGCGCGTGCGCGACGGCAAGGTCGCCGAGAAGTTCGCGTACGTGAAGGGCTAGCGACCCGTCAGTCGATGCGACGGAGCTCGCGGCGGTAGCGCTCACCGTTGCGGACGTACTCGGCCGCGTTGCGCAGCGTGTCGGCGGTGTCGACGGAGTCGGGCCGGATCTTCGCGGGGACGCCGAGCGCCATCGCACCCGACGGCACGACCATGCCGTTCGGCACGACCGCGCCCGCACCGACGAGCGCGCCGGCCTCGATCACCGCCCGGTGGAGCACGATCGATCCGGTCCCGATCAACGCCCCGTCGTGCACGGTGCAGCACTCGAGGTGCGCGAGGTGCCCGATCACGACGTCGTCGCCCACGACCGTCGGCGTGATCGGCGTGGTGTGCAGCACGGCGCCGTCCTGCACCGAGGTGCGGGCGCCGACGCGGATCACGCCGTAGTCGCCGCGGAGCACGGCCTGCGGCCAGACCGTCGTTCCCGGGCCGAGGGTGACGTCGCCGATCACCGTGGCCTCGGGGTGGACGTAGGCGCTGGGATCGATCGTCGGCTCGACGTCGCCGAGCGCGTAGATCGGCATGAGCTGACCCTACAGGCGGGCCGTGGGGCGGCCGATACCACGGGACATGGCCGAGGCGACGACCACCGAGATCACCGTCACGCCGAAGCAGCTCGGCAAGCACCTGCGCTCGATTCGTCGCAAGAAGGGGCTGTCGCTGTCGGAGGTGGCGCGAGGCGCAGGACTGAGCCGACGCGAGCTCGTCGCGTACGAGCGCGGCAAGCTGCCCGTGCCGGAGAGCGACCTCTGGGTGCTCGCCGGTTCGTGCGGCGTCGACGTGTCCGAGCTGATGCCGACCACGTCGTCGATGGAGCTGACCGCAGCCGCGAGCACGACCAGCGTCGGTGACACCGTCAGCCAGCTGCGCCGCAACCAGGAGGACGCCGGCATCACGCCGTACCTCCACACGCTGCACAAGCTCCAGGCGCTCCCGGCCGGCAAGCGCATCCCGGTGAAGGACCGCGATCTCGAGCAGATGGCCACCGCGCTCGGCGCGACCCCGCGCTCGATCGAGCAGAAGCTCCAGGAGGTGCTCAACGTCTCGCCCGACGAGGCCGAGCGGCTCCGGGCCATGATCCTCGTGCCGCCGAACGGTCGCGGCAAGCCCCGCGCCCTCGCGGCGTCACCCTCGGCCATGGCCGCAGCCGCGGCCGCCGAAGCCGCCGCGGCGGCTGCCGCCCAGGCCGCGCTCCCCGCCCCCGCGCCCGCCCCTGTGCCCGCGCCGGTCGAGGCACCGCTGTCGGCCGTGCCGACCCCGACGCCGTTCGCCGCCCCCGCACCGACGCCGTTCGACACCACCACCGAGCTGCCGCTCCCCGCGCCCGCGATCCCGTACGCGGCCGCTGCCCCGGCGGCACCGCCCGCGCCGGCGCCCGCGCCCTCCGCCGCGGAGCCGGTGCAGACCTTCCCGGTCGCGCCCGCCGCCTTCCTCGACACTCCGCTCGACGCACCGATCGACGCGCAGTACGGCAACAACGTCGACGTCTTCGCCGAGCTCGCCCGTCTGCCCGAGCCCGTCCCGCTGGGTGACCCGTCGGCGCCGATGCCCGACCTCCTCGCGCCGCCCGCCGCCTTCACCGAGCCGCTCGTGGGCGTTCCCGCGATCGGCCCGCCCGAGGGTGCGGTCGAGCTGGTCGACAGCACGATGCCCAGCTCGTCCGGAACCACGACCGCCACCGGCGCTCCCGCATGGGGTGCCGCCGATGCCCCCCCGATCGACGTGGCCATGCGCCAGGGCTCCTCCACGTGGGACCTCGGTGAGCCGCCGCTCGTCGCCAAGTCGGCCCCCGCGACCCCGCCCGGCGCCTGGGAGACCGGCAACTGGCAGCCCCCCGCGCCCGAGGGCGCCGAGGCGACCCCCGGAGGCTTCTGGGAGGGCACCGACGACTGGGCCCCGCCCGTGGCACCGCCGTCCGACCCGGCTTCTGCGGGGGCGCCGGCCGCCGCTCCGACCCAGGCGTTCACCGACACGACCGGGAGCCCGTTCGCCGAGCCCGTCGCAGCACCTCGCACCGAACCGGCCGTCGACGGGCCGGCCGCCCCGATGGCGTTGGGCGAGGACACCTGGGCGGGCGCCGCCTGGGACCCGCAGCCGTGGGCCGCATCCGCCGCCGCCGACACCGGCGTGGTCGGAGGCGTGACCGGTGGCAGCAACGGCGCCGACGACGGCACGCTCGACGTCAACCCGTGGGCCGGCGACGAGTGGGTGCGCGAGCCCGCCGAGCAGGGCGCGTGGGACCACCGTCCCGATCCGGCGGCGACCGACAGTGGCTTCTACGTCGACTGGGGCACGCCCGAGACCGAGAAGTCTCCGGTGTGGGAGCACCACACCGACGCGGCCGCCCCACCGGTGCCCGCCGTGGACGAGCCCGCCATCACCGCCGAGCCCGCCGCTTCCCTCGAGGCCGCCTTCGCCACCACGCCCGTCGAGCACGAGCACGACGACCCGTTCGCCGCCTTCACACCCACCGCGCCCGTCATCGAGACCGAGCCGCTCACGACTCCCTACGAGTCGTACGTGCCCGCAGACGTGTCCACCGACGAGCCCGCCGACGTCGAAGTGGTCGCCGAGTCAGTCGATGCACCGCCGGCATGGGACACCTGGTCGCAGCCCGCCGAGGCCTTCGTGCCGACGCCCGAGCTGGTCGAGGAGCACACCCCGGTCTACGAGACGAGCTACGAGTCGACCGCCGCGCCGACCGAGTCGGTGTACGAGTCCACCGACGCCGTCGAGGCCCCGGTCGACCACGAGCTCGCCCCCGCATGGGACACGTGGTCGCCGCCGGAGGAAGCCTTGGTCGTGCCTGCGTTCGAGCCGGCCGACGACGACGCCGTCGACGCGGTGACGCTCGACGTGACCGTCACCGAGACCAGCGCCGACTCGGTCGTGGACGAGCCGATCGTCGACCCCGAACCGGTGGCTGCCCTCGCACCGATCAGCTGGCGCGCCGACGGCCCCGACGCCGACGCAACCGTCGTCGCCGACCCCGAGCCCGCGCTCGCTCCGGTCGAGGAGACCCCCGAGTCTCCCTGGACCTCTGAGTTCGCCACCGCGACAGGCACGACCGAGCCGGAGCCCGAGCCCCGGTCCGCAGCCGAGGAGTTCGTCGCGGCCGGTCCCGACTGGGAGCTCGGCAACGCCCTGCCCCTCGTCGAGGTCCGCGGCCAGGGTGGCCTCGTGATGCGCCGCGCCGACGAGCGGTGGGCGCTCGCCGACATCACCACCACGTCCGACTTCGTCGCCGAGGTCGAGGTCGACTTCCGCTCCGGTCCCGGTCTGGGCGTGCTCTTCCGGGCGTCGACCGACGAGGAGGGCCGCATGTCGGGATACTCCTTCGACATCGACCCGATCTACGACGGTGGCGGCTACCTCGTGCGCCAGTGGCAGTCCGACCGTGAGCTGTGGAACCCGATCGCACGCGTGAGCGGCGACGACCCCAGCTCGATGTACGGCGTGCTCCTGGTGCGCCTCGAGCTGATCGGTGGGCGCCTCAGCGCCCAGGTCAACGGGCTCGAGGTGCTGTCGGTGGACGACCTCGAGCAGGCATCGTCCGAGCGGGGCCGTGACGCCGCCACGGGCAACCGCGTCGGGGTGCAGGCGTGGTCGTCGACCGACCTGGTCATCGACACCGTGCGCGTCGCCGCCCGCTGACCCCACCCTCCCGGTCCTCCCGGTACCCTCACCGCCCGTGGAGGTCGAGGAGTACGCGCGCATCGCCGCGGTCGAGGACGACCACTGGTGGTACCGCAACACGCGAGCGCTGGCCGCCGACCTGCTCGCTCCCTGGCTGCACCGCACGGAGCGCATCCTCGACGCCGGGTGCGGTCCCGGCGGGAACGGTGCGTGGCTCGCCGAGCACGGCGCAGTGGTCGGTGTCGACCTGTCGCCCGACGCGCTCGCATTCGTGCGCGCCCGGCGGCCCGCGACGGCACCGGTGAGAGCCAGCCTCGAGGCGCTCCCCTTCGCCGACGGCACCTACGACGCAGTCGTGGGGCTGACCGTGCTGTACACGGTGCCCGACGACGCGCGCGCCGTCCGAGAGCTCGGCTCGCGTCACGAAGCCGGGCGGCGCGGTGCTGCTGGTGGAGCCCGCGTTCGAGTTCCTCGGTCGCACCCACGACGCCACCGTCCACGGGCGGCGTCGCTACCGACGCGCCGGCATCGCGGCCCTGGCGACCGATGCCGGCCTCACCGTGCGGCGGAGCACGTACGCCTACTCGTTCCTCGCCCCGCCGGCGGCCACGCTCGGCGTGGTCGACCGGCTCCGCGGCCGGCGCGACGAGCCCGCGGGCTCCGACGTCGACAAGCGCTCGCTCGACCGCGCCTTCGCGCCGCTCGCGACGCGAGAACGGAAGTGGCTCGCCCACCACGACCTGCCGGTGGGCACGTCGGTCGTCCTGCTGGCTACCCGCTGACCGACCGGCGACCCCGGCGCAGCACGACCATCTGCACCCACAACGCGGCCAGGTCGCGGAGCGTCCGCGCGATGGCGCCGACCCGGAAGAACTCCGAGGTGCCGTGGATGCGGCGGTAGTGGTGCACGCCCACCTCGGTGAAGCGGGCGCCGGCGTCCTGCAGCTTGCGCACGAGCTCCACGCAGATGACGCCGGTGGTGTGCACGAGCGTGACCCGATCGAGCGCGCTCCGCCGGATCAGGCGGAAGTCGCAGTCGGTGTCGCGGATGTGCAGCCCGAACATGAGCTTGACGAACCGGTGGTACACGCGTCCGATGACCGTGCGCAGCACGCCGTCGGCCCGCCGGATCTTGTAGCCCTGCACGACGTCGACGTCGTCGGTCGCGCGCTGCACGAGGAGCTCGAGCTCGGCGGGGTCGAACTGCCCGTCGCCGTCGGTGTAGAAGACCCACTGCTTCCTCGACGCCGCGAACCCCGAGAGGAGCGCGCCGCCGTACCCGCGGTTGTGCTCGTGGGTGACCACCCGCAGCAGCGGCTCCCGCGTCGAGAGCTCCGCGAGGATCTCGGCCGAGCGGTCGGTCGAACCGTCGTTCACGACGATCACCTCGGCGTCGCGCACCTGCACCCGCGCGAGGGTCGCGACCGCGACCTCCACCATGCGGGCGATCGTCGCCTCGTCGTTGTAACAGGGGAAGAAGACCGAGACGGCCTCGACCGCCCGATTCACCGGATCGCTCGACACACCGCCTCGATCTCGTCGTCGGTCATCTCGGGAAAGCAGGGGAACGATACGCACTCGGCCGCCCAGCGCTCCGCTTCCGGGCACGGTGCGCGCAGGAACTGCTCGTACGCAGGCTGCTGCGTGAGCGCACGCGGGTAGTGCACACCCGTGTCGAACGGGAGGCGGCGGCGGAGCTCGTCGCGATCGGGCACCCTCGCGACGCACAGGTGGTGCACGTGACGGGCGTGCTCGGCCTGCCAGCGGAGCCCGGGAGCGGCGGCGCGGTAGCTCGCGGCGATGTGCCGGCGGCGGGCGTTGTCGGCCTCGACCCGAGGCAGCCCGATCCGCAGCGCGGCCGCGGCGACGTCGGACAGGCGCGCGTTGGTCGACACCACCGTGTGCACGTAGCCCCCTGCATGCCCGTGGGCGCGCAGGAGCCGCAGCGAGTCGGCGAGCTCGTCGTCGTCGGTGAGCACGGCACCGCCGTCGGTGATCCCGCCCAGGTTCTTGGTCGGATAGAAGCTGCAGGCGACGGCCGCCGAGCCGCTCCCCGGGTCGAGCGCACCGAAGGCCTGGGCGGCGTCTTCGACCACCGGGACGCCGAGCCCGGGCAGCACGGCTGGGCGCCCGTAGAGGTGCACCGGGATCACGGCGCGGGTGCGATCGGTGAGCGCGGCGCGCGCCGCCGCCTCGTCGAGCGTCGCGGTGTCGGCCTCGACGTCGGCGAACACGGGGACCGCGCCGGTGGCGCACACCGCCGCCGCGGTCGGCACGGCGGTGAGCGCGGGCACGATCACCTCGTCGCCCGGCCCGACGCCGAGCGCCACGAGCGCAAGCCGGAGCGCATCGGTGCCCGACGACACCCCGATCGCGTGACGACGTCCCGTCGCGCGCGCGAGCTCGGACTCGAAGGCGTCGAGCTCGGGACCGAAGAGGTACGCACCCGAGCGCACCACGCGCGTGACCGCGTCGGTGAGCGCGGGTTCGAGCGCGGCAGCACGGCGGGCGAGGTCGACGACCGGGATGCGCGTCGAGGCCGGTTCGTCGGACGTCACAGGTACCAGGCCGCGCGCGCCCGGTAGAACGCGAGCGTCCGCGCGATTCCCGCCGCGAACGCGGTGCGGGGCTCCCAGCCGAGCAGCCGCTTGGCCTTCGACGAGTCACCGAAGTACGAGCCGATGTCGATGGAGTCGCGGTCGGGAGGCCACGGCACGTGCTCCACCCGCCCGGTCCCGGCCGCGTCGACGACCGCGTCGGCGATGGCACCGAGCGAGAGCCGCTCGTCGTTCCCGACGTTGAAGATCTGCCCGGGCGCGTCGACGGCGGTGGCGGCCAGCAACAGGCACTCGACGACGTCGTCGACGTACAGGCAGTCGCGCTGCTGCTCCCCGTCACCGAACACGGTGATGGCGTCGTCGGCCAGCACGCGGCGCACGAAGATCGGGAGGAAGCCCTGCAGGTCGTCGCGCAGGCGCTGGCGGGGCCCGAACACGTTGGTCAGCCGCACTGCGGTCGCCGGCAGTCCGTAGACCTCGTGGTAGAGGAGGTGGAGCTGCTCGGTGGCGTACTTCGTGATGCCGTTGACGTCGACCGGCGCCACCGGGTGGTCCTCGTCGACCGGCAGGTACCGCGGCTTCCCGAAGATCTGGCGGGTCGACGTGTAGACGACGGTCGCGGTCGGGTTCTCACGGCGCAGCAGCTCCAGGAAGCGGAACTGGCTGGTGGTGTTCACGTCGAGGTCGAAGAGCGGGTCGTCCATCGAGTCGACGTGGCTCACCTGCCCGGCGAGGTTGAACACCACGTCGGCACCGAGCGTCGCGGCGCGGACGTCGGGCCGGGTCGTGTCACCGATGTCGGCCTCCACCACCGTGATCCGGGCATCGGCCTCGGTGTGATCGCCGTCGGGGATCAGGTTGTGCGAGTCGGCGCCGTGGCGCTCGACGCGCGAATCGATCACGGTGACGTCGGCACCACCTGCGCTCAGGGCCAGCGCGAGGTTGGATCCGATGAAGCCGAGTCCACCGGTGACGAGGCACCGGCGCCCGGCAACGGCGTCGACAGGTGAGGGGCCCAGAGCGCGGTCAGTGTAGGAGGCCGCGCCGTCAGATCCCGCGACCCCGACCCGCAACGGTCACGGTCGCCGAGACCCGCACCTCGTCCTCCACCGCCAGCCAGACCGCGAGCCGGTCACCGTCCTCCACGGGGCCCTCGCCGACACCTTCGACGGCGCCGTTCCCGGCGGGGGTCACCGTGCTGGCGACGGCGACGTCGTCGTGGCGCTCGAGGCTCCCCCGGTACTCGAAGCGGGCACGCCGCACGTGGCGATCCGCGAGGCGCCGCACGAGCTCGTCCTCCACCGCTTCGAGGGACCGCGCGTTGTTGACGTGGTCGAGGATGTCGAAGTCGCCGGCGCGCAGCGACCACGGGCGCCAGGACACGTCGGGCGGCGGCGCTGCGTGGACCAGCGGGCCGCGCACGCGGCGTCCCGCAGCCGATGCTCCGTAGCGCTGGTGGAAGTCGTCGTCGAGGGCGAGCGGGCGACCGGTGTCGCGATCGACGAACACCCAGAGCGCGGCGGCGTCGACCCGCGCACCGCCGTCGCCGACCAGCTGCGTCCGGCGCTCCGCCCAGCGCGGACCGATGCCGCTGCAGAACGTGGAGAGCTCGACCACTTCCTGGTACACCGGCGTGGTCACGACCTCGAGGTCGCTCGACCGCAGCACCCACACGCCTCGCGCGTCCGAGAGCCCGGCGTCGTCGGCGTCGTCGGTGGCGACGTCCTGCAGGAAGCGCGCCGATCGCGTCGAGCCGCAGCAGGCCGCGAGCGTCGACGTCGCCGAGGCGCACCCGCCGGTCGGCACGGAACACGCGGCCGCTCGCAGGCAGGTCCACGAATTCCGTCGTCACGCCCGCATCGTCCCACGGGCCCTCGGCGAGTTGCGTATCAAGCGGTTGCGACGGGTGCGCCGAAACACTGGGGAACGGTGTCAGCATGGGCGCCGACAGAGGGGCGTTCGGTGTCGGGATTCCTAGACCGCCTGGGGCGACGTGCAGTTCGTCACCGGTGGTGGTTCATCAGCGTGTGGATCGTGGCCGCGGTCGGGATCGTCGCGCTCGCGGGCGCCCTCGACGGCCAGTTCAGCGACAACTTCCGCATCCCGAACACGCAGTCGCAGGAGGCACTCGACCTCCTGGAGCGTGACTTCCCGAGCGCCGCCGGCGACAGCGCACTCGTCGTGTTCGACACGAAGGACGGCATCACCGACCCGTCGGCGGAGCCCGCCATCAGCGCGAGCGTGACCGCGCTCGGCAAGATCCCCCACGTCACGACCGTGACGAACCCCTACGGCCCGGTGGGGAGCGCGTTCATCTCGAAGAGCGGCGACATCGCCATCGTCACCGTGCAGTTCGACACCAAGGCCCAGAACCTGCCGAAGGACGTCTTCCAGCAACTGGAGGACGCGACCGCGCCCGCGACCAAGGCCGGGGTCGACGTCGCGTACGGCGGTGCGGTCACCGACTACGCCGACCAACCGCCCTCGGGCAACGCCGACCTCATCGGACTGCTCGCGGCCGTCATCATCCTGTTGTTCGCGTTCGGCTCCGTCGTCGCGATGGGGCTCCCCATCCTCACCGCGCTCTTCGGCCTCGGCGTCGGCATCTCGCTGGTGCACGTGATCGCGTCGTTCACCGAGATCGGCACCGTCGCCCCGGTGCTCGCGACGATGATCGGACTCGGCGTCGGCATCGACTACTCCCTGTTCATCGTCACCCGCTACCGCGAGAACCTCGCGACGGGCCTCGACGTCGAGGCCGCGGTCGGGCGCTCCGTCGCCACCGCCGGTTCCGCGGTGCTCTTCGCCGGCACCACCGTCGTGATCGCGATCTGCGGGCTCCTGGTCTCCGGCATCCCGTACGTCGCGCGCCTCGGCTACATGGCCGGGCTGGTCGTCGCGGTGATGATGCTCGCGGCGCTCACGTTCCTCCCCGCCATCATCGGCGCGGTCGGTCACGGCATCGACCGTTGGAAGGTGCCGAGCCTCCTCCACCACCCCGACCGCGCGGTCAGGGAGGGTCGTGACCCCGAGCCGCCCGCAGGCTCGGTCTGGGAGCGCTGGGCCACGCTCGTGGCGCGCCACGCGTGGCCGTTCGCAATCTTCGCGGTGGTGATCCTCCTCGTCATCGCGATGCCGGTGCTGTCGATGCGTCTCGGCGAGTCCGACGACGGCAACCTGCCGAAGTCCACCACCCAGCGTCAGGCCTACGACCTCGTGGCGAAGGGCTTCGGTCCCGGCACCAACGGGCCGCTCGTCGTCGTCGTGCAACTGCCCTCCTCCGGTGACGCCGCCGTGCTCGCCGACGTGTCGAGCGCGCTCGAGAAGACCCCCGGCGTGCAGGCGGTGCTGCCCGCGCAGACCAGCCCGAACGGCGCGGTCGCCCAGATCGCCGTGCTGCCGACCACCGCGCCCGACAGCGCGCAGACCGCCGATCTCGTGGGGACGCTGCGCAGCTCCGTGCTGCCCGCCGCCGTCGGCACCAGCGGCGCCCAGGCCTACGTGGGCGGGGTCACGGCCTCGTTCATCGACATCGGTGACCGCATCAGCAGCCGACTGCCCTACTTCATCGGCGCGGTCGTGCTGCTCTCGTTCATCCTGCTGCTGCTCGTGTTCCACTCGGTCCTGGTGCCGCTCACCGCCGCGGTGATGAACCTGCTGTCGGTGGCGGCGGCGTACGGCGCCACGGTCGCGGTGTTCCAGTGGGGCTGGGCGAAGGGGCTCGTCGGACTCGAGTCGACGGTGCCCATCGTGCCGTTCGTGCCCATGATGATGTTCGCCGTCCTCTTCGGCCTGTCGATGGACTACCAGGTGTTCCTGCTCACACGTGTGCGCGAGGAGTACGACAAGTCCGGCGACACGCGCCAGGGTGTGGTGCAGGGGCTGGCACGCACTGCGCGCGTCATCACGTCGGCGGCGCTGATCATGATCTTCGTGTTCGGCGCGTTCGTGCTGAACCCGACGCCCGAGGTGAAGATGTTCGGGCTCGGGCTCGCGTTCGCGGTGCTCGTCGACGCGACCATCGTGCGCATGATGCTGGTGCCGTCGATCATGGAGATCCTCGGCGACGCCAACTGGTGGTTCCCGAAGTGGCTCGGCTTCCTCCCCCGCCTCGACATCGAGGGCGGCACCGACGAGCAGCCGGAGCCCGCCGCGCCTGACTCGCCTGACGCGCCCGACGCGCCGGACTCGCCCGACCGCGTCCCCGCCGAGGTCTAGCCCGCTCGTCGCGACGAGAACTCCGAACCGTCGAAGGGAGGCGTCGTGGCTCGATGCAAGGTCTACGAGATCCGAGGCCCGGACGCGAAGCGCACCGGTGGCGCGGAGCGCTGCGTCCGTGAAGCGGGCGACGAGGTCGTCCTCGAGGGTCGTCGCTTCCGGACCTGTGAGCACCACCGGAAGAAGCGCTGGGATCTCTTCGTCGACGGCGGCTGGCTCTACACGGTCGACCCGAAGGCCGAGCCGGTCAAGAAGCACAAGAAGCGCAAGCGCTGACCGGCCCGGCGGCGCTCGACCGTGTGACAGGGTCGCGGTGCTGATGGACGACGAGGACGAGGGGACGAAGCATGCGACGGGTGGTCACGGGGCTCGGCGACGACGGTCGTTCGAAGGTCTGCTCCGACGGGCACGCCCCGGTCGCGTTCGCGCCGCGGCGCGACGGCGCGGGCCTGGACCGGATCGCGGGCGGCGTCGAGCCCGATTCCGGGTCGTCGGTGGTCAACGAGCTGTGGGCGCTCACCGGCGAGCCGTCGGTGACGACGGACGATCCCACGCTCGGGCTCGAGGCGTTCAGCGTCGACGTCCCCCCGGGCGAGACCCGGTGGATCATCACCCAGATGGGTCCCGGGCTCACCGCGCCGATGCACAGCACCCCGACCATCGACTACGGCCTCGTGGTGGCGGGTGACGTCGAGCTCGGCCTCGAGGACGGCTCGGTGCACCTGCACGCGGGCGACTCCGTGGTGGTGAACGGCGTCCAGCACTCGTGGCTCGCAGGCCCCGAGGGTTGCCTGATCGCCACCGTCCTCGTCGGGCTGCGCGACGCCGAGCGCTGACTTCAGTCGAGCAGCTCGTTCACGCGCTCGCTCGGTCGGGCGATCACCGCTCGGTCACCGACGAACACCACCGGACGCTCCATGAGCTCGGGGTGCTCGAGCAGCACCGCCACGACCTCGTCGCGCGTCGTGTAGTCGGCCGCGTCGAGCTGCAGCTCCTTGAACCGCTTGTCCTTGCGCACCAGCGCGGCGGGCTCGTCGGAGATCGCGTCGACGATGCGCTCGAGGTCGGCTCGGCTCGGGTTGGTCTTGAGGTACTCGATGACCTCGGCGTCGACGTTGCGCTCGCCGAGGATCTCGAGCGCGCCACGCGACTTGCTGCACACCGGGTTGTGGTACACGACCACGTTGTCGTCAGTCATGACGCGGAGGCTACCGCTCTCCCGTCACCGATCATCGGGGTCGGGCAACGTCGTCATCGGCGGACCCGACACCGCGCGCGCGACGCGCTCCAGGTACTCGGCGCGCGGCACGTCGACGGCACCGAGCGACGCGAGGTGTGGCGTCGTCCACTGCACGTCGAGCAGCGTGCCGCCACCCGTGCGCATCAGCTCGACCAGCGCGACGACCGCGACCTTCGACGCGTCGGTCACGCGATGGAACTTCGACTCGGCTGCGAACAGGCCACCGATGGCGATGCCGTAGAGACCGCCGACCAGCGCGTCGCGTCCGTCGTCGTCGACCATCCACGTCTCCACGCTGTGCGCCCAACCGAGTTCGTGCAGCGCGCTGTACGCGGCGATGAACTTCTTGTCGATCCACCCGTGCGGACGCTTCGGATCGGCGCAGCCGCGCATCACGTCCTGGAACGCGGTGTCGACGCGGATCTCGAAGCGTCGCTGCGAGCGGCGCAAGCGAGCGGCTGACGTGCACGCCGTCGAGCGGGATGATCCCCCGCGGGTCGGGCGACCACCATCCGAGCGGTCCCGGTCCGAGCGGACCGCGACCGTGCAGACGCATCGGGAACAAGCCCTGGCGGTACGCGGCGAGGAGCGTGCCGGGAGCGAGATCGGCCCCCACGCCGGCGATCTCCGCGCCGTCGACCATCTGTGCCGGCGATGGCAGCTCCCAGCGGGTCGGGGGTGGCTCGAACGGCACCGCACGCACGCTACCGAACCGCTCTGACCTGCGGCTTCGCGCCTCCCGGGGCCCGATTTGTGACAGGCGGCACCGACCCTTACTAGCTTGGCGGGATGCCGCAGGTCCGTCGAATCGGGTTCGCGCGCGCTTGTTGCCGGGCTGCTCGTGGTGCTCTGCACCACTGCTGGCGCCGTGCTCGCACCGTTCGCACACGCGCAGAGCGCGTCGAGCAACGCAACCGATCTGCGCCGCGCAAGCCGACGCGTTGTCGAGCAGGTACTTCTCCGCGCTCGACCGCGTGCAGTCGCTCGACGACGACATCGCGGCCAGCGAACAGCTGCGCGACGAGCTCGCCGACAAGGCCAAGGAAGCGCGTGACGCAGCGCGCGCACGCGCGCTCGTCGCGTACACGACGTCGGGGACGCAGCTCTCGACACTGGTCGACGGCGACGACACGCTCGACACCGCGCGACGCGCACACCTGATCGATCGCGTCAACGCGCACGACCAGGACGTGTACGCGAAGTTGGAGAAGGCGACGCGCGCGCTGCACAAGCAGCAACAGGAGCTGAAGGCCACGCGCGCACGCGCAGGCCGACGCGCTCGACGAGCTCAAGTCGCAGGGCGCGGCGATCGACGCCAAGCTCGCCCAGGCCGAGGCGCAGGAGCAGGCGCAGACCGCGGCAGCCGCGGTCGCGGCGTCGAAGGCCGCCGAGACCACGACGACGGCAGCACCCGCGGGCGCACCCGCCGCCGCGGCCGCGCCCACGACCACCACCACGCTGGCTCCGGCACCGGCCGCGCCGGCGCCTCCGGCCGACTACTCGGGCACGCCCGGCTCGAGCCCGCACCACGACGACCCGTTCCTCGCCTGCGTCCGCCAGCGCGAGAGCGGCGGCAACTACAGCGTCGTGAACCCGTCGGGTCCGTACCTCGGCGCCTACCAGTTCCTCCAGGCCACCTGGAACGTCACCGCCTCCCATGCCGGCCGCGGCGACCTCGTGGGCGTCCCGCCCAACGCCGGCGTCGCCGTACGACCAGGACGAGATGGCATGGACGCTCTACCAGTGGCAGGGCACCGGCCCCTGGGGCGGGGGCTGCTAGCTCAGCTCGCAGGTCGATCTCCTCACCCGTGGCCGAGACGGCCCGGGTGAGCTCGAGCGCCTCGAGCAGGCGCCGGTCGTGGGTGACCACGAGCAGGGTGCCGTCGTAGCCGCCCAGCGCCTGCTCCAGCTGCTCGATCGCCTCGAGGTCGAGGTGGTTGGTGGGCTCGTCGAGCACCAGGCAGTTCACGCCCTGGGCGGCGAAGCCCGGCGAGCACCGCCCGGGTGCGCTCCCCCGGGGAGAGCGTGGACGCGGTCCGCACCACGTGCTCGGCCCCGAGCCCGAACTTGGCGAGCAGCGACCGCGCCTCGGCGAGGTGCAGCCCGGTGGCGGCGATGAACGCGTCACCGAGCGGCTGGTCGACGGCGAACGCAGCGCGAGCCTGGTCCATCTCGCCCACCACCACGCTCGTGCCCAGCCACCGCTCACCGGCGGTGAGCGGGAGCCGGCCGAGCAGCGCGAGCAGGAGCGTCGTCTTGCCCGAACCGTTGGGCCCGACGATCGCCACCCGCTCGCTCCACCCGATCTCGAGGTCGACCGGACCGAGGGTGAACTCGCCGCGCTCGACGACCGCGCCGCGCAGGCGCATCACCACGTCGCCGCTGCGCGGCGCGCTCGCCACCTGGAAGCGCAGGTCCCAGCCCTCCCAGGGCTTGTCGACCACGTCGAGGCGGTCGATCGCGTCGCGCGTGGCGCGCGCCTTCGCCGCCTGCTTCTCCGACGTCGCGACCTTGAAGTGCCGGATGAACTTGTCGCTGCTCCGACGTGTCCTTCTTCGCCGTACGCGTGCCCTGCACCGACCACTCGCGTTGCGTGCGCGCGCGCTGTTCCAGCCGCGAACGCTCCGACCGGTACGTCGCGTAGTCCTCCTCCGCGTGACGTCGCGCCGTGGCGCGCGCGTCGAGGTATCCCGTCCAGCCGCCACCGAACTCGGTGCCCGAGTGCGAGTGCTCGTCGAGCTCGAGCACACGGGTCACGGTCCGCTCGAGGAAGGCGCGGTCGTGGCTCACGAGCACCACGCCGCCGGGCAGACCGTCGACGAAGGCCTCGAGGCGCTCCAGTCCCGCGAAGTCGAGATCGTTCGTGGGTTCGTCGAGGAGCAGCACGTCGTAGCGACTCAGGAGGATCGCCGCCAACGAGGCGCGGGCCGCTTCGCCACCCGAGAGCACGCGCATCGACGCGTCGAGCAGACGGGCCGCGAGGCCCAGGTCGTCGCACACGGCGCGGGCGCGCGCGTCGAGATCGGGCCCGCCGGCGGCGAGGTAGGCGTCGAGCGCTTCGGTGTAGGCGTCGGCGTTCTCGTCGGGCGCGTCGGCCAGCGCGGCGGCAGCGCGCTCGAGCTCGGCCTCCGCTGCGGTCACACCGGTGCGCCGCGCGAGGAACGCGAGCAGCGTCTCGTCGCGACGCTCCGGCTCCTGCGCGAGGTAGCCGACCCGCAGCGACGGTGGCGTGGCGGTGACCGAGCCGCATCGGGCGGTTCCTGCCCGGCGAGGATGCGGAGCAACGTGGTCTTGCCCACGCCGTTGGGGCCGACGACGCCGAGGCGGGTGCGCGGCCCGACCGACACGTCGACGTGGTCGAGCACGGTGTGCGCGCCGCGCTCGCGCGCGAGGTCGCGAGCGACGAGCGAGAAGGAGGACGGAGCGGTCGAGGGGTTCCGGGAGGACGGCATGCTGATCCCAGGGTCGCGGAGAGCGGACGGCGAGCGGGGGATCAGGCGGTCACATGCGGAACACGGTAGCGCCGCGCCCACGACGCGCTCGGCCCCATTTCGGATCGGTGGAGGGCCACCGGAGGCGCGCCGCGAGTCGTCGCTCAGAGCTGGGTGTCGGCGGCGCGCCAGCAGTACCAGGCCGCCAGCGAGCGGTACGGCCGCAGCGGCTCGCCCAGGGCCTCGAGCTCCTTGGGCGTGGGCATGTCGGGACGGCCGTGGATCACCGCGTAGCCCTTGCGCACGCCGAGGTCGCCGACCGGCCACACGTCGAGTCGTCCGACCTGGAACATCAGGAACATCTCCGCGGTCCATCGTCCGATGCCGCGCACCAGTCGTCAGCTCGTCCACGAGCTCGTCGTCGGACAACTTGGCGATGCGATCGAGCTCGACGTCGCCGGCCACGACCTTCTCGGCCAGGTCGCGGATCGACGCGCGTCTTGTTCGCCGACAGTCCCGCGGCGCGCATCGCCTCCACCGGGAGCGCGAGCACGGCTTCGGGCGTGACGTCGCCCTCCAGCGCGAGCTCGAGTCGCCCGTGGATCGTGCTCGCCGCCGCACCCGCGAGCTGCTGGAAGCAGATCGCCCGCACCAGCTCGGCGAAGTGCGTGCGCCGCGGCCGCGACCGGCGCAGATCCGCGGGACCGAACGCGTCGATGTAGGGCTCGAACTCGGGCGCCTGGAGGGCCAGCGCCGCCGTTGCCTCGACCACTGCCCGGCGCACCACGCGCGGCACCGTAGCCGGGACCGGCCGGTAGCCTCGCCCCCGTGCTGCGCCGGTTCACGTCGTTCGTCGTCTGCCTGTTCGCCCTCGCGCTCGTGCTCGCCGGGTGCGGCGGCGGTGGTGGCGACGCCACCCTCGGCAAGGAAGCCGCGTCCACGATCGCGCCGGCCACGACGGCCGCTCGCCGGCACGTCGTACATCGCCACGGTGAAGCCCGAGATCACGAAGGTCGAACGTCTACGACACGCCCGACGCCGGCGCGCCGACCCGCCAGTTCGACAACCCGTGGCTCTACGACCCGACGGTGCCCACGTCGAAGGTGCCCCAGGTGTTCCTCGTCAAGGAGCAGCGCGGACGGCTGGGTGCAGGTGCTCCTGCCGGTGCGTCCCAACGGCAGCACCGGATGGGTCAAGACCGACGACGTCACCCTGCAGGCCAACCCGTACCGCATCGACGTCCAGCTCGCCGCCCACACCATCACGGTCAACAAGGGCAACGACGTCGTGTACACCGGGCCCGGTCGCGGTCGGAGCCACCGATCCGCCGCTGCCCGACGTCGGCAAGCCCACGCCGACGCCCACCGGCGAGTACTACCTCCGCGTGCTGCTGCAGGCCCCCGATCCGAACACGGTCTACGGGCCGTACGCCTACGGCCTGTCGAGCCACTCCGACGCGCTCGACACGTTCGCCGGTGGTGACGCCGAGGTCGGCATCCACGGCAACGACGACGCGTCGGTGCTGGGCCAGAACGTCACGCACGGCTGCATCCGCATGGACAACGCCGCCATCACGATGCTGGCCAAGCAGCTGCCCCTCGGCACGCCGGTCTCCGTCAACGCCTGATCGATGCGCGCGCGCCTCGGCTCGCGCCGCGGCCCGGTACGGCCCGGCGCGGGCAGCAGGCCGTCGACTGGAAGACCGTCGACGTCGCGACCATGATCCGCACGTCACGACACGAGGCGAGAGGAGGCGGGCACGGCCGCCCCCACCACGCCGGCGACACCCACCGTGCGCGACCACGGCCGAGCAGAGGGGCGAACACGTGCAGATCGAGGGTGCGAACATCATCGTCACCGGGGCCTCGTCGGGGATCGGCGCCGCGCTCGGCCCGATGCTGGCGGCACGGGGCGCGAACGTGGGCCTGGTGGCCCGGCGCGCCGACCGGCTCGAGGAGGTGCTGACCGAATGCCGCGAGCACACGCCCGAGTCGCGCGCGTGGCCGGTCGACCTCGGCAACCTCGATGCCGCCGTGGAGCTCGTGCACCAGGCGGCGCGCGAGTGGGGACGGGTCGACTGCCTGGTCAACAACGCCGGCATCCCCGCCCGCATCCCGGTGCGGCACCTCACCGGCGCCGACGTCGCGCACGTGATGGACGTGAACTTCCACGCCCCGGTGCGCATGTCGCTGGCGCTCCTCCCCGACTGGCTGACCCGCGGCGGCGGCTGCGTGGTCAACGTGTCGAGCCTCGGCGGCCGCCTGCCGATCGCCAACGAGGCCGCGTACTGCGCCAGCAAGTTCGCGCTGTGCGGGTGGACCGAGGGGATGGCCGTCGACCTCTACGGCACCGGCGTCGAGGTGAAGCTGGTGCTGCCCGGCCCCATCGACACCGAGATCTGGGACCAGCCGGGCAACGAGCCTGCCGCGTACCAGGGTCCGTTCGTGCCCGCGGCCGACGCCGCGCAGTCGGTGGTCGACGCCATCGAGGGCGAAGGCTTCGAGTGGTACGCACCGCCCGAGTTCCCCGGTGGTGGCCCGCAGCACGCGATCGTCGTCGGCAAGAGCAACGATCCGGGCGCATTCGTCGCCGCCATGGGATCCATGAGAGCGTGATGATGCCCACGTGATGGAGGAACTGTGAGCTGGAACGAGACCGAGGACCGTCTCTACTTCCGTCAGCTGCTGTCGGGCATCGACTTCGCTCGCGACGACGCGATGGCGCGCCAGATGGTCAACTTCGTGTACCTGGTCGGTGACCGCGAGACCGGCGAGGCCGTCGTGATCGATCCCGCGTACGGCGTCGGCGAGTTGGTCGACCTGCTCGCCGCCGACGGCCTGCGCCTCACCGGCGCGCTCGTCACCCACTACCACGCCGACCACTGCGGCGGCGACATCATGGGGTACTCGATCGAGGGTCTGCGCGAGCTCCTCGCCCTCGACGACGGCGGCGTGCCGGTGCACGTGCAGCGCGCCGAGGCCGAATGGGTGAAGCGGTCGACCGGCGCTCTCCGACTCCGACCTCGCGCTGCACGACAGCGGCGACGTCGTGCACGCCGGCGGCATCCCGATCGAGCTCATGCACACGCCCGGGCACACGCCGGGCAGCCAGTGCTTCGTGGTCGACGGCCGGCTCGTCGCCGGCGACACGCTGTTCCTCGAGGGCTGCGGTCGCACCGACCTCCCCGGCTCCGATCCCGACGCGATGTACGAGAGCCTCACGCGCCGGCTCGCCACCCTGCCCGACTCGACCGTGCTCTACCCCGGCCACCGCTACTCCCCCGCGGCCTCCGCGACCATGGGCGACACGCGCGCCACCAACTACGTGTTCCGCATCCCCACCCTGGAGCAGTGGCACGCCCTCATGGGCGGCTGACCCTCCTCAGAACGTTCTGGCGCCACCACTGTGTGACATGGACACCATTGCGGCGCCACATCGCTGCGAAGGGCGCTACGGGACCAGCTCGTAGCGCGCGGCGACGACCGCGAACAGCACGAGGCCGACGGTCGACGCCGCGAAGTAGACGACGCGGATGCGGGTCGACCAGCGCTCGAGCAGCTGGCCGATGCCGACGAACGGCGGGAAGCACTCGTTGGCGTAGCGACCCACGCCGACCATGCCGAGCTGGAACGACGGGATGAGGTAGAGCGCGCCGAACACCAGCCACGAGAGTGGCAGCTTCTTGCGCTGCACCACCAGCACCCCGAGCGCACCGATCGCCAGCAGGATGTGGGGCAGCACCGACCACTTCACGTGGCCCGAGAACAGGCCGACGAACGTGATCTCCTGCCAGCGCGACTTCGTGGTGAGGAACACCAACGGATCGCCGGTGCGGTCCCAGCACCAGATGCACCACGCGGCGACCGCCACCAGCGACGGTCCTGCGACCAGCGCCGCCCGGCGCCACGAGCGCACGGCGACGATCAGCGCGATCACGAGCACCGCGCCGTTCGGACGCACCATCGCCGCGCCCACCGCCACCAGGCCGGCGGCGAGGTCGTGGTCCTCCCCCACCAGCACGAACGCCCAGAC
Source organism: uncultured Actinomycetes bacterium (assembly GCA_963755855.1). Lineage (GTDB taxonomy): Bacteria > Actinomycetota > Acidimicrobiia > IMCC26256 > DASPTH01 > DASUAS01. Next base: position 602,776 of record CAVWLR010000009.1, read on the forward strand.
CGACGCGGCGAGGAAGATCGCCGACGGGTACGTCATCGAGAACACGAACGACGCCGGGAACAACGCCAGCGACCACACCGACAACCGGGCCACCGTGGGCCCGCCGTGGCGGGACGCCAGCCGGTACACACCGGCCAGCGCCACCAGGAACAGCACCTGGTTGAGCACGAAGATCGCGGCCTTGTCGTCGGCCACCTCGCTCAGCGCCCGGATGATGCCGGGCAGCAGCGGGAAGAACGGCCACTTCGGGAACGGCACGTTCACCGGGCCGTAGCCGTTGCGGGCGATGTCGAGGTAGAACGCGCCGTCCCAGCGCGTCGCCACCTGCACGAAGCGCGAACCGCGCGCCGGATCGTTCACGGCCGCGAGCAGCACCCCGATCGAGAGCACCCGCGACACCAGCCACGGAGCGACGACGCCCCACCACGGGAACGACCCCGCGATCCCCCGTTCGGTCGGCCGCGCATCCCCGGGCGTCAGGTCGCGTTCAGAGACCGCCACCGGGCCACCGTAGGCGAGGGCGGCCGACCCGAAGTGGCTCCCGCGCCGCCCGGTAGGCTGCTCCGCGGACCAGGAGGAACCACACGATGAGCGAAGCTCCCGCCGTACTGCGCATCGGCAGCGACGAGACCGAACTGCCCATGATCGTGGGCACCGAGGGCGAGCGCGGGATCGACATCTCGAAGCTGCGGGCGCAGACCGGCGCTGATCACCCTCGACTACGGCTACATGAACACCGGCGTCGAGCGAGTCGGCGATCACCTTCATCGACGGCGACGCGGGCATCCTCCGCTACCGCGGCATCCCGATCGAGGAGCTCGTCTCGGTCCCGACGTGCCGTCGTTCCTCGAGACGTCGTACCTGCTCATCTACGGCGAGCTCCCCACCGCGCACCGAGCTCGACGAGTTCCGCTTCGGGATCCGCAAGCACACGCTGCTGCACGAGGACGTGAAGCGCTTCTTCGACGGCTTCCCGAAGGACGCGCACCCGATGGCGACGCTGTCGTCGGTCGTCGAGCGCGCTCGTCGACCTTCTACCAGGACAGCGACGACCCGCACGACCCCGACCAGGTGCAGCTCTCGATCCTGCGCCTGATGGCGAAGCTGCCGACGATCGCGGCGTACGCGTACAAGAAGTCGATCGGCCAGCCGTTCCTCTACCCCGACAACTCGCTCGACCTCATCGAGAACTTCCTCACGCATGATGTTCGCGGTGCCGTCGGAGCCGCTACGAGGTGAGCCACAACACCGTGGTCACGCTCAAGCAGCTGCTGATCCTCCACGCCGACCACGAGCAGAACTGCTCGACCGTCGACCGTCCGGCTGGTCGGCTCGAGCGAGGCCAACCTCTTCGCGTCGATCGCGGCCGGCATCAACGCGCTGTGGGGCCCGCTGCACGGCGGCGCCAACCAGGCCGTCATCGAGATGCTCGACGCGCATCCGCGCCGACGGCGGCGACGTCGACAAGTACGTGACGCATGGCCAAGGACCCCGACGACTCGTTCCGCCTCTCGGGCTTCGGCCACCGCGTCTACAAGAACTACGACCCCCGCGCCCGCATCCTCAAGGACGCCTGCCGACCGGGTGATCTCCGAGCTCGGCGCGAAGGACCAGCTGCTCGACATCGCGCTGCGCGCTCGAAGAGGTCGCGCTCACCGACGAGTACTTCATCGAGCGCAAGCTCTACCCGAACGTCGACTTCTACTCCGGCCTCATCTACCGGGCGATGGGCTTCCCCACGCAGATGTTCCCGGTGCTGTTCGCGATGGGCCGGCTCCCCGGCTGGATCGCGCACTGGAAGGAGATGATGGAGAGCCCGACGACCAAGATCGGCCGGCCCCGCCAGATCTACACCGGCGCCACCAAGCGCCCGTACGTCCCGATCGACGAGCGGGGCTAGACGACCCTCCCCCGCTGGCTGCCGCCGGCTCCCTTCCGGGCCGGCGTCAGCCGACGCCGAGACGGGAGTTGTAGTCGTCGATGGCGCTGGTCGCCTTCTTCGACGCGTCCTTCAGTGCGGTCTTCGGGTCGGTGCCGTTGAGGAACATGCTGTTCTCGGCGTCACGCAACGCGTCGCGCGCGCCGGTGTAGTTGCCGATCACCGACCCCGACGTGGCCACGTTGGTGGGACCGTCGAGCAGCTGGTCGTAGGCGACCTTGTACCCGGGGTTCTGCTGCCAGTACTGCTGCATCTCCGGGCTCGACGCCGACGTCTTCAGGATCGGCAGGTAGCCGGTGCCGATGGCCCACGTGGTCATGTTCTCGGCGTCGTCGAGGAACTTCAGGAACTCCCACGCCGCCGCCTGCTTCGCCGGGGCCGACTTGTTCACCATGAACAGCTCACCGCCGCTCACCAGCGCGCCGCCGGTCGCCTTGGCGCCCGGTGCGGGGAACGGCGCGACGCCGAGCTCGACGTCGGGTGCGTTCCCGGCCGCGAGCACGCTGCTGATCGTGCCGAGCGCGGCGCTGGTGTCGAACGCCATCGCGTGCGAACCGCTCTGGATGCCGAGGAGGTTGTCGAAGTTGCCGGTGCCGAGATCGGGGTTCGTCGTGGCGAGACCGTCCTTCACCATGCCCGAGAGCCAGGTGAAGATCTGGGTGCCGGTGGCGTCGTCGTAGTCGGTCTTCGTGGCGCGGGCCTTCCGGCCGTTGCTGTTGTTCACGTAGGTCTTGTTGGCCAACGCCCGCCAGTGCTCGAAGTACCCGGGCTCGGTCTTCAGCCCGAGCGGCGCCGACACGCCGTTGGCCTTGAGCTTCTCGGCCGCGGCGCGCACGTCGTCGAGCGTCTTCGGCGGGTTCTCGGCGTCGAGGCCGGCGGCGGTGAACGCCTTCTTGTTGTAGTAGAGGACGGGGCCGCTCGTGTTGAACGGCATCGCGTACTGCTTGCCCTCGACGGTGAAGTAGCTGATCACGCGGGGCAGGAAGTCGGAGAAGCTGTACTTGTCGGCCTTGGCGCACACGCTCGCCGGCAGCACCGTCTGCGTGTCGATCATCTGCTGCTGGTCGGTCTCCTGCAGCTGCACGATGTCGGGCAGGTCACCGCTGGCGAGGCCCGCCTTGTACTTGGTGAAGGTCTGCACGTAGTCGATCTGGTTGACCAGCGTGACCTTCACGTCGCTCTGCGACGCGTTGAACTTGTCGGTGAGCTTCTGCAGCGTGTCGCCGAGCGCGCGGTTCATCGAGTGCCACATGACGATCTCGACCGGCTTCGACGACTTCTTCAACGCCGCGAGGGGGCACGACGTGCTGTTCGCCGCACTGGCGCTCGGCACTGCGACCGCGGTCGTGAGGCCGGCGGCGACGACCACCGCGGCCAGCCCCGAGCCCGCCCAACGCTTCCACCCCATGGTCAACCCCTCGTGACGTCTCGTCGTGCTGTCGTGGCCGGCACAGCATGGCCGCTCCGGAGACGCCCGGAGCGTCAGGCGCCGATGCGAGAGTTGTAGTCGACGATCGCGGCGGTCGCGTTCTTCGCCGCCTCCGCGATGGCGGACTTCGGATCGGCGCCCTCGAGGAACATGGAGTTCTCGGCGTCGCGCACGGCCCCGCGCACCTCGATGTTGGGCCCGATCACCGATCCCGCGGTCGCGATCGAGTCGGGACCGCTCACCAACTGGTCGTAGGCGATCTTGAAGTCGGGGTTCTTCGCCCAGTAGTCCTGCATCTCGGCGCTCTCCGCCGACGACTTCCGGATCGGGAGGTAGCCGGTGCCGATCGCCCAGGTGGTCATGTTCTCGGGCGAGTCGAGGAACTTGAGGAACTCCCACGCCGCCGCCTGCTTGGCCGGCGCCGACTTGTTCACCATGAACAGCTCGCCACCCTGCACGAACACGCCGCCCTTGATCGCACCGCTGCCCGGGCCGGGCATGGCGGCGACCCCGAGCTCGATGTTGGGATCGTTGCCGGCCCCGAGGATGGCGGTGACGGTGCCGAGCGCGGCGCTGCTGTCGATGGTCATGGCGTGCGAGCCGCTGCGGATCCCGAGGAAGTTGTCGGAGGAGCCGGTGCCGATGTCGGAGTTGGTCTCGGCGAGGCCGTCCTTCACCATGCCGTCCATCCAGCTGAAGACCTGGCGGCCGGTGGCGGAGTCGAACACGGTCTTGGTGGTGCGCGACTTCCGACCGTTGCCGTTGTTCGCGAACAGGCGGTTCGACATCGCCGTCCACTGCTCGAGGAAGATCGGATCGGTCTTCATCCCCATCGGCGAGGCGACGCCGTTCGCCTTGAGCTTCTCGGCCGCCGCCCGCAGCTCGGCGAGGTTGGTGGGCGGCTTGTCGGGGTCGAGGCCGGCCGCCGAGAACGCCTTCTTGTTGTAGTAGAGGACGGGCCCGCTCGTGTTGAACGGCATCGCGTACTGCGTGCCCTCCACGGTGAAGTAGCTGGTGACCCGGGGCAGGAAGTCGGAGAAGCTGTACTTGTCGGCCTTCGCGCAGACGCCCGGCCGGGACGACGGTGCCGGTGTCGATCATCTGCTGTTGGTCCGTCTCCTGCAGCTGCACGATGTCGGGCAGGTCGCCACTCGCGAGGCCGGCCTTGTACTTCGCGAGCGTCTCCTCCCAGCCCACCTGGTTCACGAGGGTCACCTTCACCGCCGACTGCGAGCTGTTGAACTCGTCGGTCAGCTTCTGGAGCACGTCGCCGTTGGCGCGCAGCATCCAGTGCCACATGGTGATCTCGACCGGCTTCGACGCCTTCTTCAGCGCACCCACCGGGCAGGTCGTGCTGTTGGCCGCGGTCGCGGGCGACGCGGCCACGAGCCCGAGCGCGGTCGTGGCCAGGATCGTCACGATCGCGAGACGCGCCAGTCGAGTCGTCATCCCTTCACCGCCCCTGCTGTGAGCCCGCGCACGAGCTGCTTCTGGAAGAAGAGGAGCAGGATCACGAGTGGGACCACCGCGATCACCGCTCCCGCGAACACGATGTTCAACTGGTCGATGCTCGACTGCTGGAGCTGCTTCAAGCCGATCTGCACCGTGCGCAGCTTGTCGTCCTTGGTGATGAGGAGCGGCCACAGGTACTGGTTCCACGCGGCGAGGAACGCGAACACCGTGAGCGCGGCCACCGCCGGCCGCGCCAGGGGCACCGCGACGCGCCAGAGGAACCGCCAGTGGCCGTAGCCGTCGAGCGCGGCAGCGTCACGCAGGTCGTGGGGCAAGCGTGAGGAACGACTGGCGCATGAGGAACGCACCGAAGCCGGTGGCGAGGAACGGCACCGCCAACCCGGCGTAGGTGTTGTACAGGTTGAGGTCGCTGATGGTCGCCACGTTGGTGACGATCGTGACCTCGAACGGCACCATCAACGTGGCGAGGAACACCACGAACAGCAGCCGCTTGAACGGGAACTCGAGGAACGCGAACGCGTAGCCGGCGAGGATCGCGGTGAGCACCTGGCCGACGGTGATGACGAACGTGACGATGAAGCTGTTCTTCAGGTACGTGCCCATGTGCCCGACGTTCCAGGCGTCGCTGTAGGCGCCGAACTGCGGGTTGCCGGGGAACAGCTTGGGCGGCTGCGACAGGATCTCGCGCGACGGCAGCAGCGAGTTCACGACGGTGATGTAGATCGGGAACAGCACGATCACCGACAGCACGGTGAGCAACGTGTAGCTGCCGATCCTCCCCCACACGCGCCGGCGGTGGAGTGCACGTGCGTCGACGGTGTCAGCGGTCATACGACACCCTCCGCTCGAGCAACCGGATCTGGCCGAGCGCGAGGAGCAGGGTGAGGAAGAAGAGCGCGATCGCCAGCACCGCCGCCTTGCCGGGGTCGCTCTGGCGCTGCAGCGTGTCGTAGATGAAGTAGGTGAGGACGTTCGTCTTCTTGAGCGGCCCGCCCTGCGTGAGGATGTCGATCTGGCCGAACGACTGGAAGGCGAAGATCGTGCCGATGACCACCGCGAAGAAGATCGTGGGCGACATCATCGGCAGGGTGACGTGCCAGAAGCGCGACCAGGCGCCGGCACCGTCGACCCGGGCCGCCTCGAAGAGGTCGTCGGGCACGCTCTGCAGCCCGGCGGCCATGAGGATGAACGTGAGCCCGAGCGTCTGCCACACGGTGACGACCGCCACCGCGACGAGCGCCCAGTCGGGGTTCTGGAGGATCGTCGGGTTGGTGGTGAGCCCGAGCCACGGGAGCAGCCCGACCTGCGGGTTCATCAGCGTGCCGAAGATCACCGCGGCCACGGCCACCGACGTGGCCACCGTCGACGAGAAGAAGGTGCGGTAGACGCCGATGCCGCGGAGCTTCTGGTGCGCGAGCACCGCCAACCCGAGGCCGAGCGCGATGCCGACCGGCACGGTCATGATCGCGAACAGGAACGTGGTCTTGACGCTGTCGAGGAAGTCCTGCGACGAGAGCACGTCGCGGTACTGGTCGAAGCCGACGTACGTGCTGGGCAGGCCGGGGAACGGCGGGTTGCGGTAGAAGCCGAGGTACACGTTGTGCACCAGCGGCCAGAAGACGAAGACGCCGAAGACGAGCAGCGACGGCAGCAGCAGCAGGTACGCGAGCCCGCGCTCACGGCGCCGGAGCCGCTTGCGGGCCGGGGTGACCGCGACGCTCACAGCGCTGATCCGGGAACCGGTCTCGGCGTCGAACACGTGCAGGCTGGCGGGGTCGGCACGCAGGAAGGTGGTGCTCTCGGGCGCCGGCGGCACCTCGTGGGCGTCCTGGCGGACGATCACCAGCTGCTGGTCGGTGAGACGGCACACGACGTGGCGCTCGTGTCCGAGCGACTCGACCACGCTCACCGTCGCCGGGATGCCGCCATCCTCCGCGGAATCGGCGAACACGAGGTCTTCCGGTCGTACGCCGATCACGATCTCGGCCGCGCCCGACGGCCTCGACCGCGTGCGCGAGCTCGCCGGGCACCGTGACCGCGGCGCCGGGCAGCTGCGCGACCAGCGCGCCGTCGATCCGGTCCACGCGACCGGCGACGGTGTTCATGGGCGGGCTGCCGATGAAGCGCGCCACGAACAGGTTCGCCGGACGCGCGTAGACCTCCTGGGGCGGTCCGATCTGCTGCAGCACGCCGTGGTCGAGCACCGCGATGCGGTGACCCATGGTCATGGCCTCGACCTGGTCGTGGGTCACGTAGATGATCGTGGCCGACAGCCGACGCTGCAGCTCGACCAGCTCGGCGCGGGTCTGCACCCGCAACTTGGCGTCGAGGTTGGAGAGCGGCTCGTCCATGAGGAACGCCTGCGGCCGGCGCACGATCGCGCGCGCCAGCGCCACCCGTTGGCGCTGGCCACCGGACAGCTGCGCGGGCTTGCGGTCGAGGAGCTCGGCGAGATCGAGGCTCTCCGCGGCCTCCTGCACCAGCGTGGCGCGCTCGGCCGCCGGCACCTTGCGCGACCGCAGCGGGAACTCGATGTTCCGCCGCACCGTCATGTGCGGGTAGAGCGCGTAGCTCTGGAACACCATCGCGATGTCGCGGTCCTTGGCCTCGACGTCGGTGACGACGCGCTCACCGATCGTGATCGTGCCCGACGTGGGGTCCTCGAGCCCGGCGATCATCCGCAGGGCGGTCGACTTGCCGCACCCCGACGGGCCGAGGAGCACGAGGAACTCCTCGTCGGCGACGTCGATCGACAGGTCGTCGACGGCCGCGACGTCGTCGAAGCGCTTCGACACGTGCTCGAGTGCGACCCGCCCCATGTCCCGCTCCCCCGTCCCGCTGCCCTAGCTCGCGCTCGGGTCCTTCTTCGGCGGGCGCCAGAACGCACCGAGGAAGGCCGCGGTGCCGCCGATGCCGACGATCGCGGTGACGATCAGCGCCTTCTTCGGATCGAACGGGAAGCTGAAGTCGAAGGCGTGGTCGAGCGACCACTTGCCCGGCGACAGCGTGCCCAGCGCGATCGAGAGGACCGCGATCGAGAGCACGTACTCGTAGCCCTCCTTCGCGCTGGTGAGGAAGAACCCGTTCTTGAGGTGGTTCGTGAGCATCGCCACGAGCATCAGCGCGCAGACGCCGCCGTAGCAGAGCGGGGTGAGGAACCCGAGCGCCAGCGCGATCGGGATCGCCACCTCGGTGCCCGTGACCATCGAGCGCGTGGAAGTGACCGGGCTTGAGGCCGAGGCTCTCGAACCAGTTGGCCATCCCGGGGCCCGACTGGACCGCCTTCACGTGCCGCCAGCCGTGGGCGAAGATCATGATCGCCACCCAGACCCGCGCGAGCAGCAGCGCGAAGTTGGCGGCGTCGCTGCCGAGGTACATGTCGCCCTCCCGGGGGGACCGGTCGTTCGGACCGGCGTGGCCGACGATCGACCCGCGGCAGGACGCTACCCCGCGACGTGACGCAGCCGCGGCACCAGTCCGGCCTTGGCGAACATGCGCACGGCACGCTCCTCGTCGGCGTCGATCACCAGCGCTTCACCGGGCTCGCGCCCGACCACGAAGGTCACCACGCAGTCGTCGCAGGATGCGGTGGCCCGCATCACGCACTCGCAGCAGTCGATGGTCAACATGCGACCACTCTGACCCGGGGGTGTGACAGTTAAGGCCCGGCCCAGGCCCGCGGGATCAGGACCGCGGGATCAGGACCGCGGGATCAGGACGCGGCGTCGAGCTGCTCGATCGCCTCGCCGGACGCCCCGCACCAGCGGCAGGTGACCGCCTCGACGGCCTCGTCGAGCACCTCTTCGTCCTCGACGCTGAGCTCACCACCCACGCTGAAGTGGTGGAACGACCGCGTGCGGCGCGACGCCACCACGTCGAAGCGGGTGAGGTTGCCGCACGCCGAGCAGCGGAAGCGGGTGGTCATGCCGAGACGGCGCGGGTCCGCCGGCGTCGGTTGGCGCGGGCCCGACCGCCTTCGACGAGCAGCTGCACCAGCAGAGCTGTCACCACCGCCCACACCAGCGTGACGATGGCGATCCGGAAGTACCGGCCGACGCCGGTGCCCACGAAGATGTCGAGCAGGTCGTCCTTCTTGATGAACCCGAACTTGTAGGCGGGCCACGCGGTGACCAGGAACGCGACCGGCACCGCCACGATCCACGCGACGAGCCGCCAGTACCAGTGGACCTTCCCTCGCTTCGCGGGTGCGCGGCACGGGTGCGGGTGCGGGACGGACGGGCTGCGATCGACGGCCGGCCCGGGCGGATGCGCCGTTCGCGCCGTTGACGTCTCCGGCGGCGGCGGTCGCGGCGACGGTGGCGGACACGCCGGCCGCGGTGCGGACCGGCACGTCACGCGTCGCGGGGTCGCGCTCGGGCGGAGGGGCGGCACGCCGTACGGGCGGTGCCGCCGGTGCCGCCGGCGCCGCCGCTGCCGGCACGCCGGTGCGGGAGGGCGGCGCAGTGCCCCGGGCGGGCGGCGGCGGTGCGCCGGGTTCCGAGCTGATCATGGCCGGCGCCTTCAGCACCTGGCCGCACTGCTCGCAGCGGAACGTGCCCGAGGCGGGGATCGTGTCGAGGCGGTGACGGTGCCCGCACGCCGGGCACTCGAGGGCGCGGGCCATCAGCCCTGCCCCGCTTCGCGGGCGGCGACGCTCACCCGGACGAACGCCTCGAGGGTGGCGGCGGCACGCCCGTCGTCGATGACGGACCGGGCCATCTCGACCCCGGAAGCGAGGTCGGGGGCCACGTCGCCCACCACCATGGCGGCGGCGGCGTTGAGGGTGACGATGTCGTGGATCGGACCCTGGGCACCGGCGAAGACCTGGTGCACCGCCTGGGCGTTGCCGGCGGCGTCGCCCCCGGCGAGTGCGCCGAGCGGAGCGTGTGCGATCCCGACGTCGGCCGGGTCGACGTCGTAGATGCGCACGTCGCCCGCCTCGAGCTCGTAGACCGTCGACGTGGTGGTGACGGTGAGCTCGTCGAGCCCGTCGTGCCCGAAGAACACCAGCGCCCGCTCCACACCCAGGACGGCGAGGGTGCGGACCACCCGCTCGGCCATGACCGGGTCGGAGACGCCGACGGTGCGACGGAGCGCACCCGCGGGGTTGGCGAGCGGCCCGAGGAAGTTGAACGTGGTGGGGGTGCCGAGCTGGCTCCGCACCGGCGCGGCGAAGCGCATCGCCGGATGGAAGCGCTGGGCGAAGCAGAACCCGATGCCGACGTCGCGCACGCAGCGCGCCACGCCCTCGGGACCGAGGTCGATCACCACGCCGAGGGTCTCGAGCACGTCGACCGATCCGCACTTCGACGACGCGGCGCGACCACCGTGCTTGGCGACGCGCGCGCCCGCGGCGGCGGTGACGATCGCGGCCATGGTGGAGACGTTGATGGTGCCGGCACCGTCGCCGCCGGTGCCGCAGGTGTCGACGAGCGGGCCGTCGACGTCGTCGAGATCGACGTGGTCGGCGAACTCGAGCATCGTGCGCACCGAGCGCGGCGAGCTCACCGGACGTCTCGCCCTTGGCGCGCAGGCCCACCGCGAACGCGGCGATCTGCGCGTCGGTCGCGTCGCCCGAGAGCACCACGGCCATGGCCTGCGCGATCAGGTCGTCGGGCAGGTCCTCGCGCCGGAGCAGACGCCCGATGACGTCGGGCCAGAGCGCTGGATCCATCCGCCGGATGCTACCGGCGACGACCCTCGCGAGCGCCGCATGAACTCCACCGCACCCGCCGCGCACGGGCGCGCTCAGCCCGGGTTCAGGCGGTCTTGCGGCGCTGGCGGACGAGGCGGCGACGTTCCCGCTCGTCGAGGCCACCCCACACGCCCTGCTTCTCACGGTGCGTGATCGCGTGCTCGAGGCACGGCTCCCGCACCGGGCAGATCGCGCAGACGGCCTTGGCATCCAGCGACCCGTCGTCCGACTCGGACGGCGGGTAGAAGATCTCGGGGTCCGCCCCCAGACAGCGGGCGTATTGGCGCCAGTGGTTGCTCATCGGTCTCGTGCTTTCTTGTCCCCGCCCCGGGGGAGGGACGGTGGCCCTCATCCAACACCGAGAACTTCGGCTGTTCCGCGCCCGTTCCTGAGAGTTCATTCGGAGTTCGCGCGTCCGGGGATCCGTCGGAATCGGGCCGAAGTGCCCCCCGGAGCCCCGAAAAACCCGCCCCGTAGGATGGTCCGGGTGACGCCGACGGCCCCCGAGAGCACCCCTGCACGCGCTCCGGGGCCCCCGAGGGCAGGTGCTGGCCCTCACGCTGGCGGCCCTGGCCACCGCCCCCGGGGTGATCTCCCGGGTGGGCGGGATCGGACTGGGCGACCTCCTGGCCCCCTTCGTCTTCGGCTTCGCCATCCTGGGCTCGGCCTTCCTCCTGGCCTGGGCGGCGGAGACGCTCCAGCTCGACGTCTCCCAGGGCCTGGCGCTCACCGTGCTGGCGCTCATCGCGGTGCTGCCGGAGTACGCCGTCGACTTCACCTTCGCCGCCAAGGCGGGCGAGAACCCGGAGAAGTACGCACCCCTGGCGTTGGCGAACATGACGGGTGGGAACCGGTTGCTGATCGGCATCGGCTGGTCGATGGTGGTGCTCGTCGCCGCGTGGCGCATCAAGAGCATCGCCCGCAAGCAGGGCTACACGGGTGAGCTCGACACCGACGTGCACCTCGAGCGACCGCACGCGATCGAGATCACCTTCCTCGCTCTCGCCACCGCGTACTCGCTGACGCTGCCGTTCAAGCACACGCTGACGATCTTCGACTCGATCATCCTCATCACGATCTTCGGCGCGTTCGTGTTCCGCCTCTGGCGCGCGCCCGCCGAGGAACCGCACCTGGTCGGGCCCGCGCGCCTCATCGGCGGGCTCCCCCAGACCCAGCGGCGCATCGTGGTGGGACTCCTCCTCGCGTACGCGGCCGGCGTCATCTTCCTGTGCGCGGAGCCGTTCGCGTCGTCGCTGGTGCACCTGGGCGAGCAGGCGGGCATCAGCACCTTCCTGCTCGTGCAGTGGGTCGCGCCGCTCGCGTCGGAGGCACCCGAGCTGGTGGTGGCCGGGTTGTTCGCGTGGCGACTGAACACCAGCGCGGGACTCGGCACCCTGCTGTCGTCGAAGGTCAACCAGTGGACGCTGCTCGTCGGTTCATTGCCGATCGTCTACGCCATCTCGGCCGGCCACCTCACCGGGCTGCCCCTCGACTCGCTGCAGCGCGAGGAGCTGTTCCTCACCGCCGCGCAGTCGGTGTTCGCGATCGCGGTGCTCGCCAACCGGAGCATGAGCGTGCGCGAGGCGTGGATGCTGTTCGGGCTCTTCATCGGCCAGTTCGTGCTCGGCGGGGTGCTGCCCGACGGTCTCCGCGAGTGGGAGCGCATCATCGTCGGGGTCGTGTACCTGGTGCTCGCCGCCGTGTTCCTCGTGCAGCAGCGGTCGTACCTGAAGCCGTTGGTGCGGGACGGCCTGGTCGTGCCCGTCGACGAGCTGTTCCACGAAGAGGCGCCCGACGAGGCAAGATCGTGACCGTGCCGGACGAATCCACCTCCGACGACGGCGTCGTCATCCACTGGGGCGCCGTCTTCCGCGGGGCGACCGCGGGCCTGTTCTTCCTGGTCCTGGCCAGCGTCGTGCAGGCGATCCTCGACCACTACATCGACAACTTCGACGACAGCGGCTGGATCTACCCGCTGTTCATCGTGATCCTGTTCGGCTACACCCTGGCCGGGTTCGGCGTCGGGCGCCTGGTCCCCCAGGTGGCGCTCAGCAACGGCCTGCTCGCGGGCGTCGGCGCGTTCGTGCTCTGGATCCCGGTGCGGATCGTCATCTGGCTCGTGCGCGACGAGCACCGTGGCCTCGTCAGCGGCCACTCCCCCGCGCTGCGCCCGGGACAGATCTTCGGCCACCTGCTCATCGCCGCCGCCCTCGGCATGTTCGGCGGCTTCCTCGGCGCGCGCTCCATCAACCGCGCCCGCACCTGACGCGGCAACGTTGCGCGGGATTCGTCGCATGCGGCGAATTTCGCGACCCTTTAGACTGGTCGGCGCAGCGAGTCGGCCGGGTGGCCGCGGGCCAGCGTGACTGGTTCGAGGAACGTCCGGACTCCACAGGGCACGGTGCTGGGTAACCCCCAGTCGGGGCGACCCGCAGGACAGCGCAACAGAGAGCAGACCGCCGATGGCAACCGGTCTCAGGACCGGACGCACAGGCAAGGGTGAAACGGTGCGGTAAGAGCGCACCAGCGCCCGGGGTGACCCGGGCGGCTCGGCAAGCCCCACCGGGAGCAAGGCCAAGCAGGGTGAGGACGGCCCGTCCGACGAACCCGGGTAGGCCGCTCGAGCCGTCGGGAGACCGGCGGCCCAGATGGATGGTCACCGCGGACCTCGGTCCGAACAGAATCCGGCGTACAGGCCGACTCGCTGCACCTTCACGCTCTCACCGCAATGACCTCCTGACCAGCACCTTTGCCCCGCAGGGTGGGTCCGGGGGGTCCGGAGCCTTGGCGACGCCGACCGAGTGTCCCTACGCTGGGCCGCAGTCCATCAGGACCGACGGGTACTCGGTCCAGGGCGGACAAGAGGGACCGGCCAGCTTCGGCGGCCGGTCCCTCGCTTTCTGCCCCCGCTCGTGGGAAGCTTCGTCCGCACGGCGGGGCGCTCGTCCACTCGAGCAGTGCTGCGAAGCGAACGCGGGACGGGCCTAGGACCGGGCTGCGTACAACGGGCGATGATCGAGGCTGTGTGCGACGTCACATCGGCCGTCGGCGTAGTACGGCGCTGCGGCGCCGTGGCGCTGACGTGGCGGCGGACACGGCATCGCAAGCGTCCCGTCGTGCCATCAACGCGACGGACACCGCGCTACGGACGACGGATCACGCCGCGGTGTCGAGGCAGGCCGAGCACGTGCTCGGCGATCAGGTTGCGTTGGATGTCGGTGGTGCCGCCGTAGATCGACGTGCCCTCCGCGAAGCGGTGCGCCCACTCGAGCGCGCCGTCGGCCGCGGCGCCGTCCTCCCCACTCGAGAGCAACGCCGACGGACCGACGAGGTCGAGCAGGGCCGCGGCGTCGCGGACGAACAGGTCCGACGCGATCACGCGTCCGTAGGGCTGCGGCGTCACGGTGGCGACCTCGCAGTCGAGCGCGACGCGCGCCAGGCGAGCCCGCACCGCCGGATCGTCGATCTCGCGTGAGCCATCGTCGCGCACTGTCGTGCACGCCCACTCGACCGCGGCGTCGAGCGCGTTCGGGAACTCGCTCAGCCATCCGCCCGCAGTGAGCGATGCGCTGACGGCGGCCGCGGCGTCGCTCGGACCTCCGTCCATGCCGTGTTCGGCCGCGAGCGCGCCCGACGCCACCTGCCACCCCTGGTCGACGGCACCGAGCCGGTACCGGTCGTGCACCCGCACGCCGTCGAGGTAGATGAAGTTCGTCCGCTCGCCCCCGAGGGTGGCGATCCCCTGGATCTCCACGCTCGGCGCCCGGAGTGGCAGCAGGAACGTGGTGATGCCCTGGTGCTTCGGCACGTCGGCGTTCGTGCGGGCGGTGAGCAGCACGTAGTCGCACAGGTGGGCGCCGGTCGAGAACATCTTCTGCCCGGTGACGACCCACTCGTCGCCGTCACGTACGGCCCGCGTCCGGATGGCGGCAGCGTCGGAGCCGCAGTCGGGCTCGGTGTAGCCGAGCGCGCACTGGATCGCTCCCTCGGACGTGCCCCGGTCGATCTCCGCGTGCAGGTCCTCGCTCCCGAACGTGCGCACGACCGACATCACGAGCGAGTGCGAGCCGGCGACTGGGAACCGCGCGCCGACGCGCCGACCCTCCTCGCCCTGCACGATCGCGGCCCGCATGTCGTCGAGTGCTCCGGTACCTTCCTCGGCCGCCGACGACGCGGATGGGCTGAGCCAGCCCTGCGCCGCCAGCGCGCGCTGGTAGGCGGGCACGAAGCCGTTCCCCTCACGGTGCTCCTGCTCGAGGAGCTCGTGCGACAGGTGCTCGTCCATGAACGGCACGACCTCGTCGGTCCAGAACTCCGCGACCGCGGGATCGAGCTCGATCAGGCTGAAATCCACGACGCCTCCTCTCCGCACGCTCCGTAGAGCACGTCGCCCAGCCGTTGCAGCTCGGCGTGGGGATCGCCGGCGACCAGGGACCACCCCTTGGCGCGACGGAACAGCAGCTGCAGGTCGGACTCGAGGGTGAACCCGAGTCCACCGAGCACGTGGACCCCGCGGCTCGCGGCCAGGTTCGCGACCTCGGCGGCACAGACCGACGCCATCAGCACGTGACGGGTCGCCTCCCCCGGCTCGTGGTCGAGGTACCACGCAGCGCGATGCGTGAGCCGCCGGCTCCCCTCGACGCCGATCGCGACGTCGGCGATCGGGTGCGAGATCGCCTGGAACGTCCCGATGGGCACGCCGAACGCCTCACGCTCCTTGGCGTACTGCACGGCGAGGTCGAGCGCGCGCTGGGCCACGCCGGTCTGCGTGGCCGCCATCAGCACCTTCCACTCGAGGACGGCGCGTGCGTGTCGGGCGACCGCGTCGTCACCTTCGGCGAGCACGGTGCGCGACGCGCGCGGCGTGGAGCTGTCGAACCAGGCCAGTGGTGCACCGGCGAGATTGGAGACGCCGACGAGCGGTCGGTGCAGGTCGAACCGCACCAGGCGGTCCGACTCCAGTCCCACGATCACGCCGGCGACCGCGCCGCTCGGCACCAGTTGGCGACGACCCTCCACGAGCGGTTGCAGCGCAACGGTCGGGAGCACGCTGGTCGGGAGCACGCTGGTCGGGAGCACGCTGGTCGGGAGCACGCTGGTCGGGAGCGCGTCGTGCTCGACACCACTCGCGGCGAGCACACGCGCGCCGACGGTCGCGTCGACCAACGGCACCGGGGCCACCGCGGCACCGCACTGCTCGGCGACGAGCGCGAGGTCGACGAGCGAGGCGCCGTCGCCACCCGACGCTTCGGGAATGCCCATCGTGAGGACGCCCAGGCCCAGCATCTGGTCCCAGAGCGCCCGGTCGAAGCCGCCGGGCTCCGCATCACGGACCCGGGAAGAGGGGCACTCCTTCTCGAAGAACGCCGCGAACACGCTCACCAGGTCGTGCTGCTCCGCAGACAGCGAGAAGTCCTGCCGCCGCAGCACCGCGGGCGTCGTCACATGGCCCCCCTGGGTCAGAACCTGATTCTGTCGGAGCAGAGTATCGTTCGACCACATCGGATCCCGCCTCGGAAGGACGTCCCGATGGTCACGAGTGCAGACCTGGCGAAGGTGTCGGCCGATTCGCACGTCGACGAACCGCACGACCTGTGGTTCGAGCGGCTCGACGCCGACCTCCGCGATCGTGCGCCCCGCCGCATCCAGTCCGACCGTGACGGCGGCTGGAGCCTGGTGATCAACGACAACCCGCTCGGGTGGCAGGACATGTCGCCGGAGCAGGCCCAGGCCCAGGAGCTGGAGCGCGTCGCCGCCGCGTCGCCCGACGTGCGCCTCGACATGATGCGCACCGACCACGTGAACGGCGAGATCATCTTCCCCACCATCGGCCTCTACGTGTGGAACATCGACGACCCCGCCGTCGGCAGTGCGTCGTGCGAGATCTACAACGACTGGATCCTCGAGCGCCTCGGCGGCATCGACCGGATCAAGGTCGCCGCCATGCTCCCCACCTGGGACGTGCAGATGGCGATCGACGAGATCGAGCGCGTCGGGCACCACGACTCGATCGGCGGGCTCATGCTGCCGCTCGTGGGCACGCCCGAGTGGAACCTCCCGGTGTGGGAGCCCCTGTGGGACGCGCTCGAAGCGGTGGGCAAGCCCGCGGTCATGCACCAGGGCAGCGGCCACGACATGATCTTCTACCGGGGGTGGGGCTCCCCCACCGCCAACCTGCTCGCCACGCAGTCGATGGCGCCGCGCGCCGCCGCGCTGCTGAGCTGCAGCGGCGTGCTCGATCGACACCCCGACCTCCACGTGGTGATGGTCGAGGTGAACGCGGGCTGGATGGCGTGGACGATGTCGACGCTCGACGAGTACTACCTCGCGCACCAGAAGAACGGCTGGACCAAGCCGATCCTCCCCGAGCTGCCGAGCCACTACCTCCGCCGCCAGGTGCACGCGACGTTCCAGACCGATCCGGTGGCGATGCACAACATCCCGCTCACCGGCACCGACTGCCTGCTCTGGGGCAACGACTACCCGCACCCGGAGAGCACGTACCCCGACTCCGCCCAGGTGCTCGACGCGCTGCTCGACGACGTCAGCCCGGCCGACGCGCGCGCGGTGATCTACGACAACGCGGTGCGGATCTTCGGCTTCGGCGACGCCGTCGCCACCCCGGTGGCATGACCAGCGCTGCGGCCGACCCGGTCGACGAGCGCGCCGACAGCCGGCGGCTCGAAGCGGTGGAGCGCTCGTTGCAGAGCGCGCGCGGAGCGCGCCGAGCGCCGCACCACGCACTTCGTCGACGCCGCGCTCGAGCTCATCCGCGAACGCAACGGCGTGGAGTTCACCATCCAGGAGCTGCTCGACCGCACCAAGCTCTCGCTGCACGCGTTCTACCAATTGTTCGAGACCAAGGACGACCTGATCGAGGTCGTCCTCGAGGAGTCGCTGGCGCGCGGCGCCGACGAGCTGCGCGTCGGCGTCGACGAGCACGACCAGCCGCTCGCGCGTCTCCGCGCGTTCGTGGTCGGCTACGTCGACATCGCGCACGCAGGGACGGCGATGCTCGGCCTGGGCCCGGCGTTCGCCGAGCTCACCGTACGGCTCGGCATCACCGCACCGGACAAGGCGTGGCACGCGTACCGCCCGGTGCGCGTCCTCGCCTACGAGGTCCTCCGCGCGGCCATCGACGACGGCGTGCTCCGCACCGACCTCGACCCCGACGTCGTCGCGCAGTTCGTCCTCGCGTCGGTGCGCAGCGCGGCCGAGATGGAGGTCACCGGCGCGAGCTCGGTGCACGTGAGCGGCGAGCAGGTGTGGCAGCTCCTCGCCCCGGGCCTGACCGCGACCCCCGGCTGCTAGGTGCAGCCGCAGGGCGTCGCACCGCAGCGCGGGCACCCCGACACGTACGCGCGCGGCCGCATCCTCGAGCGACAGGTCGAGCTGGTTGGCCAGCGACGCCAACCACGCCAGCACGTCGCCGAGCTCGTGGAGCTGCTCGTCGACCGTGCCCTTGCGCGCCGCCTTGGCCAGCTCCCCGACCTCCTCGGCCAGCCACGCCACCGTCGCCGGCACGCCGCGGGCGCGGTCCCGCTCGCCGTACACGGCGTCCATGGTGCGCTGGAACTCGGCGAGATCGGTCATGACGAGCAGGATCGCACACGTGGGCAGGCGCTTCAGCTGCCCGGATCCGGTGCCGACATCTCGTCCATGGCCGACATGCCCGCATGGCTCGCACCCGAGATCGACGCCGCCCGCACGGAACGAGCCGACGCGCTCGCCGCCGTCGGCGCCGGCACCGGTGTGGTCACCCTCGACCCGGTGAACGTCGCGGTCGACGCCACCCTCGACGCCTGGCTGGCGAAGCGCGGCCGGAGCTGCGCCCACCTCCGGGAGCCGGCTCCGGCGTACCTCGCGTTCGGCAACCCGCGCGTGCTCTGCAGCACATGCCTCGACTTCTACCAGGCGGGGGTCAGTGGCACCGCGGCCGACCGTCGCTGCGACCTCTGCGGTGAGCAGATCCTCACCCCGACACTGGCGCCGCTGGTCGTCGAGGTCGGCCCGGTCAAGCTCATGGGTGGCATCTGCCGCGACTGCCGCGACGACGACTGACGCAGCTGCACACGCCCACGCGTCTCAGGCATTCAGGTTGCCCTCGAAGTCGCCGAGGTCGGGCTCGCCCTCGGCCGGCACCTCGTGCTCGTCGTCGGGCGCGGGCCCGGGCGGCTGGTCGAGCGGCTCGTCGTCGGCGACGTCGTCGGGCGTGCGTTCGGTCATCGACGAGGCGTACCCGAAGCACCGCCCGGAATCACCTCGCCGCCCGGCTCACTGCTCGGCAGTGGCCTTGAGGTTGGCGAGCGTCTCGGCCATGCCGGCGTGGGTGCGGTCGACGACGCTGTCGAGGTAGTCCTCGACGTTGGAGTCCGGGGCCACGCTGGCCCAGAAGTCTGCGTACCCGGGGAGCACCTCCCAGTGCTCGCTCACGGTGCTCCCGCCACCCGCCGCCGCGAGCACGTACGACCACCGCACGAGCTCGCGCGACCCGTCCATGCCGAGGTTCGTGAACGTGAACTCCTGGCCCGGCTCGGCGACGTCGACGCGACACGTCGTCGACCACTGCATCTCGGGCAGCACGTTGTCGCCGGTGAAGGTGGTGTGGTCGTCGTCGGCCCACTGCGCCGACTTGCACACCGGGCTGAACTCGCCCATGCGCGTGATGTCGGACACGAGCGCGTACACGGCCTCGGGGGCTGCGTCGATCTCGATGGACTCGGTGTGGCGGTACTTCGTCAGATCCATGGGGCGGGAGCATACGGTGTCGCGGTGGCGTTCACCGGCTGGCCGGTCGAGGCGATCGAGTTCTACGAAGGCCTCGAAGACGACAACTCGCGGACCTACTGGCTGGCGCACAAGGCCGACTACGAGCAGTACGTGAAGGGCCCGATGCAGGCGCTGCTCGACGAGCTCGCCGACGAGTTCGGATCGGGTCGGATCTTCCGCCCGAACCGCGACGTCCGGTTCAGCAACGACAAGACGCCGTACAAGCTCAACTGCGCCGCACAGCTCACCGGCGGGTACGTCTCGGTCTCCGCCGACGAGCTCTTCGCCGGCAGCGGCATGTACATGCCGTCGTCGGAGCAGCTGAAGCGGTTGCGGGCCGCGATCGACGCCGACCGCACCGGCACCGAGCTCGAGGCGATCGTCGCCGGGCTGCGGAGGGCGAAGTACGACGTCGGCGCGCACGAGACGCTGAAGACCGCGCCGCGCGGCTACCCCAAGGATCACCCGCGCATCGAGCTCCTCCAGCGCAAGGGCATCGTGATGTCGAAGGCGTGGCCGGTCGGCGGCTGGCTCGGCACGAAGAAGGCGAAGGACCGCGTCGTCGCCACGCTCGAGGCCGCCCGCCCGCTGAACGCGTGGCTGGCCGAGCACGTCGGCGTGCCCACGGCGTAAGACCCCCACGACTCGTCGGTCAGGGCCGCATCCGCGTGAGCAGCGGGATGGCGGCGATCTTCTCGTCGGTGAGCTCGTCCCACCGGAGCGACGGGAGTCGCCATCCACGAGGACGCGGGCAGCGCACCACTCGTTCGGAGGTGACGACGAGATCGACGTGGATGTCGTGCGTCGTCGTCGGCACCGTGCCCGCGTCGAGCACCTGCAGCTCGTGCACGGTGGTCACCACGATCGTGCGCGCGTCGACGAGCCCGGCACCGGCGGCGACCGCCAGCTCGAGGTCGCTGAACCCACCGCCCTTGCCGAGGCGCGCGCCCGACTCGTCGACCGCGACGCACCCGGTCACCACGAGGCCCACCGGATCGAGCTCGTCGACGTCGACCGTGCGCGCGCTCCGGCCTGCGCCCTTGATCGAGCTCGCCGGCACGCGGCGAGTCGGCGAGGTGGTCGGGATCGAGCAGGAAGAACGGATCCGCTTCGGCGAGGCGAGGCACCGCCATGTAGACGACCTTGCCGTCCTGCAGTGCACGCGTGCGCACCGGCCACTGCGGTGAATCGGGGTTCGCCTTCACCGTCACCGCAGCGTGCCACTCGTCGGTCTCCGCCAGCCGCCGCGCCGCGGCCTCCGCACCCACGAAGTTGGGGATGCGGTTCACGGGCTTGGGAAACCGCGCGACACCGGGTTGGTCGAGCTCGGCCCACACCTGCTCGCGCAGCGCGGCCTTGCGCCGCGAGCAGTTCGGCATCGCCGCCGGCGTCGTGATCGTGGCGCGGGCTCACGCGAGCACGGCGCGCGCATCTTCTCGGCGAGTTGGATGAAGTTCGGGTAGGCCGCGGTCCCACCGATGGCGTCGATCGACGGCTCCAGAGGTCGAACCGGTCGACGAGCTTCTGCCCGAGCAGCGTCTCGACGAGGTCGAAGTCGAAGCCGCCGTGCTCTTCCATCGCGCCGAGCTGCTCGAAGTAGTCGAGCTCACGGAAGAGCACGTACGCCTCGACGTCGTTGGCGGTGATGTGGCGGAGCAAGGCGTCGCGCAACGACTCGGGGGATCCGTACGACGCGACCAGCCGGCGCGATGCCACCATCGAGTCGTCGCTCCAACGCCGGAAGAAGTCGGCCGCGACCTCAGCTTGCCGACCGATGCGTGCCTCGCGCACCTGTTGGCCTGCGAACACTGCCGCGCCGATGGCGGCGACGGCACCCACCGCGAGCACGACCGTGGCGACCGCCGTGACCTCTTCGGCCCAGTTCGCCATCTCCCGCTCCTCTCTGCGGCCGGGATCCGGCCGCGGTCGGCGGCGTCAGACGCGGATCGGCACCTGGGCGAACCCGCGCACCGTGCTCGTGTGCAGGCGCACCACGTGCTCGTGGTCGACCTCCCACTCGGGGAAGCGCGCGAGCGTCTCCTCGAGCCCGATCCGGCCCTCCATGCGCGCCAGCGCGGCACCGAGGCAGAAGTGGATGCCGTACCCGAACGACACGTGGAGGTCGAAGTCCCGGTGGATGTCGAAGCGGTCGGCGTCGGGAAAGGCGCGGTCGTCGCGCCCGGCCGAGCCGGTGAGCAGCAGGACCTTCGATCCCGCAGGCACGGTCTCGCCGTGGAGCTCGACGTCGGCGGTGGTCCAACGACCCTGCACCGGCGACGGAGCCTCGTAGCGCAGCAGCTCCTCCACCGCGTTCGCCAGGAGCGACGGGTCGGCCGCCAGCTCGGCCCGCTGGTCGGGGTGCGCCGCGAGCACCACCGACGCCCATCCGAGCAGCCGTGCCACCGTCTCGGTGCCCGCGCTGATCAGCAGGTTGGCGAAGTCGGCCCCCTGCTCGACCGTGAGCCGACGCGTCACGCCGTCGTCGTCGGTGATCTCGGCGACGCTGAGGTCGGTGAGCATGTCGTCGCGAGGGTGCGCCAGCACCTCTTCGAGCTGCGAGCGGATGTAGGAGTTGATCTCGATCTGGGCGGTGAACGACACGTCGTTCACCATGCCGACGCCGGGCTCGATGTGGAAGACCTGGTCGATGAGCTTGCGCAGCATCTCCTGGTCCTGGAGCGGCACGCCCAGCAGCGACGAGATCACCATCGACGGCAGGTACACCGCGAAGTCCTGCACGTAGTCGAACGAGTCGCGACCGTCGAGACGGTCGAGGAAGTCGCGCGAGAGCTCGCGGATGCGTCCCTCGAGCGCGTCGATGCGGCGCGGGCGTGAAGGCGCGCGACACCAACGTGCGCAACCGCGTGTGGTCGGGCGGATCCATGAAGATCATCTGCCCGGTGTCGAACCGCTGCGGACCCATCAGCTCGAGCACGGTGCCGTGGCTCGAGCAGTAGGTGCGCGGGTCGCGGTGCGCGGCCTCGACGTCGGCGAAGCGGCTCAGCGCGAAGAAGTCGTACTGCTCGTTGCGGTACAGCGGCGCGTCGTCGCGCATGCGCCGCCACGTGTCGTACGGGTCGGTGTCGATGTCGGTGTCGAACGGGTCCCAGTACACGTCGGTCACCAGCAGAATGTATACAAAGTTGGGTAGCGTTCGGCCATGGCCCAGGAACCGACCGACGTCCCCGCGATCCCCGACTACCAGCGCCTCCTCGCCGGCAAGGTCGCCGTCGTCACCGGGGGTGGCGACGGCATCGGCGGGGCGATCTCGACCCTGTTCGCCGAGCACGGCGCGATCGTGGAGATCGCCGAGATCGATCCCGAGCGCGCCGCCGCCAAGCAGGCCGAGATCGAGGCCGCCGGCAATTCGGCGCGCGCCCTCGTCGTCGACGTGCGCGACGACGAGCAGGTCGCCGCGTTCGCCGACGCGGTCACGAGCGCGCACGACGGTCGCGTCGACGTGCTGGTCAACAACGTCGGCGACTTCCGACCGCTCGTGCGGTTCGCGAAGTCGACGGCGGAGTCGTGGGACGCGATGTACCAGATCAACCTGCGCCACTTCTTCTCGGTGACGCGCGCGTTCCTCCAGCCGATGATCGACAGCGGCGGTGGGTCGATCGTGAACTTCCACTCGGTGGAGGGCATGCGCGGGTACCCGGGCGAGCCGGTCTACGGCGCGATGAAGGCCGCGGTCGCGCACTTCACGACCTGCCTCGCGGCCGAGCAGGGACGCAACGGCATCCGCGTGAACGGCATCGGTCCCGACCTCACCCAGAGCCCGCAGGTCGACTACGGACCGGTCAGCGAGCACGACCACATGTGGGAGTCGTGGGCGCCCGTCGGTCGCCTGGGCTGGCCCGAGGACCAGGCGCGCGTCGCGCTGTTCCTCGCGTCCGACATGTCGGCCTACGTCACCGGCCACAACATCCCGGTCGACGGTGGCACCAAGACCGGCGGCGGGTGGTTCTGGTCGCCGTCGGCGCGTCGGTTCACGAACCGCCCGACGACCCTCTGAACCACCGGCGACCGCCGAACAGCAGCACCAGACCGACGACCAACGCCCCCAGCGCGATCCAGAAGATCGGACTGCTGGACGATCCGGTGAACTCGAGCGCGCTCGTCGACGCGGGGATCACCGTGCATTCAGCATCCGAGCACCTGTACCCGAATCCGTCAGGTTCGGACCCTGCCCGTGCGGGCCACAGATGGCACGTGCTCAGCCTTCGCCGGTCTCGTCGGCGGGCGTCAACAGCTCGTCACGGCGCTGCCGCCTCGACCTCGGCGGGGACCGCTCCGCTCTCGTCGGACGGCTCGTCGCCGTTGACGTTGGCGTCGGCGAGATCGCCGTCTGCGGGTCGGGGGCGTCGGTCATCGCACTGCTGTGCCCATCAGGACCACGCACGAAACCGTCACACCCACTCGTAGTCCTTCGGCTCGAAGGTCTTCGTCCACGCCCAGTAGGTGGGGATGGGCCACGGCGAGATGGTGAAGATCTTGCCCCTCGGGGTTCTTGAAGTGCGAGTGCTTCACCGACTCGTGCGCCCACACCATCTGCGAGATCTCGCTCTGAGTAGCGCGCGGTGTACTCGTCCTGCACCTCGGCGCGCGGCTCGAGCGCGCGGTGGCCCGACGTGAGCAGCTCGTGGAGCGCCTGCATCACGTAGTCGACCTGGTTCTCCGACTGGTAGATGAGGCTCGCGCCGTGCGCGAGGTTCGTGCCCGGTCCGTAGAGGCAGAACAGGTTGGGGAAGCTGCTTGACGGTGATGCCGAGGTACGCCGCCGGCTCGATCCCCCACTCGCTCGCGCAGCACCGCGCCGTCGCGCCCGACGATGTGCATCGGCCAGAGGAAGTCGTTGTGCCGGAAGCCGGTGGCGTAGCAGATGATGTCGGCGGGACGGAACGTGCCGTCGACGGTGATCACGCCGTCGGCGACGATGCGCTCGATGCCGGTGCGCACGAGCTCGACGTTGTCCTTGCGCAGGCACGCCAGCCACGAGCCGTTGTCCTGCAGCATGCGCTTGGCGGTCGGCGGGTAGTCGGGCAGCACCTTCGCCGTCGAGCTCCTCGTCGTCGCCGAGCTGCGCCAGCATCAGCGCCGCGAACAGCTCGCGGGTGGCGGCGTTGGCCGCGCTCACCGAGTGGCCGCCGTCGTCCCACTCGGGGTCGATGCGGTTGCGCTCCACCGACAGCCCGGCGCCCGGGTAGAAGGTCAGGAAGCGGAACCACCGGCCGAAGAACGGCAGGTGGCGGATCGCCCAGCGCTCGCCGTCGGGCACGGCGCGGTGGTAGTTGGGGTTCGGGAACACCCACTGCGCGGTGCGCTGGTACACGGTGAGCTGCTCGACGTCGTCGGCGATCGTCGGCGCGATCTGGAAGCCGCTGGCGCCGGCGCCGATCGAGCGCGAAGCGCTTGCCCTCGTACTCGACCGAGTGGTCCCAGCGCGCGGAGTGGAACGACGGGCCCTGCGAAGTCGTCCATGCCGGGGATGTCGGGCATGCGCGGCGAGTTCAGCGAGCCGACCGCGCTGATCACGGCGCGGGCGTCGAGCATCTCGGTGGCTGCCGTCGGCGTTCGGTGACCTCGACCGCCCAGCGCCCGGTGTCGTCGTCGTAGGTCATGGCGTCGACTCGCGTGTTCCACCGGCAGTGCGGCTCGAGGTCGTGGGCGTCGAGGACCCGCCGGAAGTAGGCGCGCAGCTCGGGGTGCTGCGAGAAGTACTCGGTCCAGTGGTCGGCGGGCTCGAACGAGTAGCAGTAGAAGTGGCTGCCGATGTCGACGCGGGCGCCGGGGTAGCGGTTCTCCCACCACGTGCCGCCGGGACCGCCGTTCTTCTCGACGACCGTGAACGGGATCTTCGCCTGCGCGAGGCGCAACGCCGGCGAGCAGGCCCGACTCACCGCAGCCGATCACGACGACGTGCGAGTCGGCGCGCACGTCGTCGGGGATCTCGTCGGCCCAGGTGATCGCGCGCGCGTCGGCGCCGTCGAGGTGCAGGTCCTCGAGGAACATCGGGACGACGTCGTCGTCGAGCGGCGCGCACGCGAGGAACGCCATCATCTCGCGGATGACGCTCGTCGGACGGCGCCGGCGGGAGCACGCAACCGCCGTCGCGGAACTCGAGGATCGCCGGCAGCGCCCAGCGCGCGCGCCTCGGCCTGCTCCTCCTCGGTCATGCCGCCCGTGTAGTCGTTGAGCATCGACGAGCGCGGCCGCAGCTCGCTGCGGATCCACTTCGGGTCGCCGGTGACGTGCACCATCGAGCAGAGCAGCGCGGGGACGCTCAGGTCGTCGAGCGCGCGCGGCGATCGTGGCGTCGTCGTCGGTGAACGGACGACCGGCGTGCGGGTTGTGCTCGGCGTCGGGGATCGTCTCGGACATGCCAGCCACCCTACGGCGGACGGCGGGAGACGGTCACCCGACGAGCGACCGGAACCTCTCCTCCACCCAGCACCGACTGGCCGACGTCGAGCGCCACATGACCGACCGCCATGCGGGTGGTGCAGGAGCTGGGCCGAGCCCGGCCGCCTAGTTCGAGGAGCCGGGTGCGCGGTCTCGATCGCGCCGGTCTCGGTCGCGCCGGTCTGGACTGCGCCGGTCTCGACCACCTTCGTGTCGATCGCCTCGGTGGCGATCGGCGGTCTCGACCGTGCCGTCGACAGCCGCCGGGGCGGACACCTTCGCTGCGGGCTCCGAGTCGTGGTCGTTGAGACCGCTGCGGAACTCCTTGGCGGCCTGGCCCATCCCCTTGGCCAGCTCCGGGAGCTTCTTCGAGCCGAAGAGCAGCAGCACGACGGCGAGCACGATCAGCAGTTCGACGGGTCCTACGTCCATGGGTCCACCGTACTCCCGCCGAGCGTGACCCGCTCGCGTCAGGTGGGTTACGGGCGCGTTGCGCGTCGGGCCCGGCGCAGGACCTCGCCGTAGTTCTCGAGCCCCTCCGGCGACAGCCAGCCGTCGGGCCCGGCGGCGATGCCGACCCGCTCGGGCACGGTGCCCCAGACGGGACGCCCGCCTCCTGCCACATGGCGACGGTCTCCTGGTAGTCGCGGGTGAAGGTGCGGGCGGACGAGAAGACCAGCCCGGCCGGGAGTCGCTTGGGCACCAGGTCGAGGACCGCCTCGACCCGGGCGGTCTCGACCCCGCCGACCCGGGTGGGGATCACGACCACGTCGGCCCGCTCCAGGGCCTTGGCCAGGAGCCGCTCGTGGCCCGGGGGCGTGTCGACCACGGCGACGTCGTCGGCGTCGATGCGGTCGAGCACCTTCACGAGGAGCCGCTCGGTGGGCGCCTCGACCACGTCGATCGACTCGAGGACCTCGTCGGCGGCGTGCTCCAGCCAGTCGGCGGCGCTCCCCTGCGGGTCGCTGTCGACCAGGGTCACCGACCGCTTCCCGCCGCCGGCCGCCGCCGCCAGGTACACGGCGGTGGTGGTCTTGCCCACCCCGCCCTTCAATGCCGCCACGACCACGATCACGACGGGCACCCTAGCGACCTCGGGCGCCCGCGTGCCCGGGGCGATCGCCTGCGGCCGAGGCGCGCCGGGGTCAGAGCGCGGGGCGGTTGCGGGACAGCTGGGCGCCGTTGTCGCCGAACACCACCTGGCCGGTGACGCTGCGGCCGAGGTCGGAGGCGAGGGCGACCACGAGCCGGCCCAGGTCGTCGGGCTCGCCGAGACGACCGAGGGGGTGGGCGTCGACGAGCGCCGCGACCTGGTCGTCGGACAGCGCGGCCGCGACCACCGGGCGTGAGGGTGGTGCCCGGCGCGACCGCGAGCACCCGGATGCCCCGGGGCGCGAGCTCGACCGCGAGGGTCTCGGTGAGGTGGTTGATCGCCGCCTTCGCCGCGCCGTAGTGCGCCATGCGCAGCGCCGGGCGCGTCGTCTCACCCGACGTCACGTTCACGATCACGCCCTGCGTGTCGGCCGCGAGCATCGCCCGCGCCTCGGCATGACACGACCACATCGTCACGAACAGGTTCTGCTCCACCACGTCGCGCAACGCGTCGTCGTCGAGGTCGACGAACGCCGCGGGCATGCGACCGGCGAGCGATCCGACGTTGTTGACCGCGACGTCGAGACCGCCGAGCTCGTCGACGACCTTCGCCACGAGCGCACGCACCGCGTCGGGATCGCGCAGGTCGACGGTCGCGGCGACCACGCGGCGTGCCCGCGGCCGCGATCTCGTCGACCGCGTCGGCCGAGCGTGCCGGCGTCCTTGTCGGCGATCACGACGTCGCAGCCCGCCGCGGCCAGCCACCGCGCGATGCCCCGCCCGATGCCGACCCCGGCGCCGGTGACGAGGGCGCGCTTGCCCTGCAACCCCAGGTCGATCGTCATGCGCTTCACGTCAACCGGGGTCCGACAACGTATCCGCAGCGTGGTCACCCCGCTCAGGGACCTCTCAGCCGTCGCCCACCACCATGACCGTCGGGAGAGTCGACCCCCGGGAGGATCCAGACCATGACCGACGAGACACCACAACCCGAAGGCACGCCGTCACCGGCGTCGCCCGAGGAGTCCCCCACGGCGGAGACCAAGCCCTTCACCTACGACGACGCCGTCGCCGAGACCGGCGACGAGGACGACGTCGCGCCCAGCGCTGCTGTCGACCACGCCGCCCCTCGCCGAGGCACCGACGCAGGCCGCGCCCGTCCGGCGCCGCGCCCGGTGGCCGCGGCTCCGGTCGGCGACCGCTGCCCGCGACCACCGATCGCCCGTCGGGGATCTTCATCCCGAAGTGGGTCGGCCTCGTCGCCGCCGCGATCGTCGCCGCGCTCGATCTTCGGTGGCATCGGCTACGCGATCGGCGACTCGTCGTCCGACTCCGGCAGCTCGCAGGCGCGAGCACGTCTTCCCGAACGGCAACTCCAACGGCAACGGCAACGGTGGCCAGACGCTGCCCGGCGGCGGCCAGTTCCCCGGCAACGGCGAGCTCCCGAACGGCGGCCAGCTCCCCAACGGCAACGCGCAACGGGAACGGGAACGGCGACCGGCAACGGCAACGGCGAGCGGCAGCGGTGGCGGCACGACCACCAGCGACGGTGGCTTCCTCGGCGTCGGCGTGCAGACCAGCACCGACGCCAAGGGCGTCGAGATCACCGAGGTCGCCGACGGCAGCCCCGCCAGCCAAGGCCGGGCTGCAGCAGGGTGACGTGATCACCGCCATCGACGGCAACGCCATCACCGCGGCCGACGCGGTGCGCACCGCGGTGCAGGCCAAGTCGAGCGGCGACGAGATCAGCGTGACCTACACCCGAAACGGTCAGTCGACCACCGTCGAAGGTGACGCTCACCAGCCGTTCGCAGGCGCAGTCCAGCTGACGACCACCCCTGACGCACCGCGACCCGCACGCACGGGCGAATCGGGGCGGTCAGCCGTCGAGCACCTGGGTGACCAGGGCGGCGATGGCGGACCGCTCCGATCGCGTCAGCGTCACGTGCGCGAAGAGCGGGTGGCCCGCGCAGCGTCTCGATCACGCTCACGATGCCGTCGTGGCGGCCGACGCGCAGGTTGTCGCGTTGGGCGACGTCGTGGGTGAGCACGACCCGACTCCCCCGGCCGAGCCGGCTCAGCGCGGTGAGCAGCACCGTGCGCTCGAGGTTCTGCGCCTCGTCGATCACGACGCAGGCTGTCGGTGAGGCTGCGGCCCCGGATGTGCGTGAGCGGCAGCACCTCGAGCAGCCCGCGGTCGATGACCTCGTCGATCACCTCGCGCCCGACCATCGACTCGAGCGCGTCGGTGACCGCCGCGCCCCACGGCGACATCTTCTCGCTCTCCGAACCCGGGCAGGTAGCCGAGGTCCTGGCCGCCCACCGCGTAGATCGGACGGAACACGACCACCCGGTGGTGCGTGCGCCGTTCGAGCACCGCCTCGAGCCCGGCCGCGAGCGCGAGCACGCTCTTGCCCGTGCCCGCGCTGCCGCCGAGGCTCACGATGCCGACCTGGTCGTCGAGCAGGACGTCGATGGCGATGTGCTGCTCGGCCGACCGACCGCGGAGGTCGAACATCGACTGGTCGGTGCGCACGAGGTGCAGCCGCTTGTCGGGGTGCACGCGGGCGAGCGCCGACTGCGAACCCGAGTGGAGCGCGACGCCGGTGTGGCACGGCGAGGTCGCGTGCGGCCTCGAGGTCGACGACCTTGTGCTCGTAGAGCTCGTCGATCACCGAGCTCCACACGTCGAGCTCGACGAAGCCGGTCCAGCCGGAGTCGGTGGCGAGCTCGTTGCGGTACTCGTCGGCCTCGAGTCCCGACGACGCCGGCCTTGAGGCGCAGCGGGCAGGTCCTTGGTGACGACGACGACGTCGCGACCCTCGCGACCCAGGCTCGACGGCCACCGCCAGGATGCGGTGGTCGTTGGCCGGCGACGTGAGCGGCGGCGGGAGCGCGTCGAGCTCCTGGTGGTTGAGCTCCACCCGCAAGCGTGCCGCCGTCGTCGTTGACCGGCATGGGATCGAGCAGCGAGCCGTGACGGGTGCGGAGCTCCTCGAGGAAGCGGAGGCTCTGGCGCGCCGCCCAACCCAGCTCGGGGTGGTGGCGCTTGCCCTCGAGCTCGGTGAGGACCACGAGCGGGAGCACGACCTCGTGCTCGGCGAAGCGCGTGACCGCCAACGGATCGGCGAGGAGAACGGAGGTGTCGACGACGTACACGGTCCGGGTCATCAAGGCATCGGGTGACGCTAGCCCCCACCTCGGCGGCCGGCGCGCATCTCCGGAGACCGTTTCCCGCTTGTTCACACTCCTCGAACGTGGTGCTCATCCGATCCCACAGGTTCGCTGCCTAGGGTTGTGGGAGCAGTCAACCTGTCGGGAGGTTCTCCATCGTGGCGCCCGGCCGCACCGATGCGATCATCGCAGGGGTCAACAAGGCAGGCACGACCTCGTTGTTCGTGTCGCTGTCGACGCACCCCGACGTCGCGCCGTCGTCGATCAAGGAGACGCGGCTTCTTCCTCCCCGCGCGCTACGGCGAGCCGCTGCCGCCGGCGGCGGAGTGGGACGCCTACTTCGCCGAAGCCGGCGACCGTCCCGTGCGCCTCGAAGCCACACCGTCGTACTTCTACGGGGGCAGCGCCGTCGCCGAGGCGATGCGCGACCGGCTGGTCGATCCGCACGCGCTGGTCGTCCTGCGCGAGCCCGTGAGCGCGCGCCATCTCGTTCTTCACGTACCAGAAGATCCGGCTGCGCTTCCCCGCCGACTACCCCATCACCGACTACCTCGCCACGGCCGACCGGCTCACCGCCGCCGACTTCGACGATCCCGACAACGAGAAGTACATGGCGTTCCGCGGCGGGTGCTACGCCGACTTCCTCCCCGGATGGCTCGACGTGCTCGGCGCCGACCGACGTCCGCGTCATCGACTTCGACCGGCTCGTCGGCGACGAGGTCACCACGCTGCACGAGACCGCGGCGTGGCTCGGCCTCGATCCGGCGCGGTTCCCCGCCGACGCGGTCAGCTCCGAGAACCGCACGACCGGCTACAAGAGCCAGGGCTTCCAGCGACTCGCGCTCGCCGGCAACGACAAGCTCGAGCGCGTGCTGCGGCGGAACCCCGAGGTCAAGCGCAAGCTGCGCGCCGTCTACTACCGGCTCAACGGCCGTCCCGCCGAGGAGTCCATCCCCGATGCCGTGCGCGCCGAGCTGGCCGCACGCTACGAGGAACCCAACGCCCGGCTCGCTCAGCAGCTCGGCTGCGGCCGGGATCGCGCTCCCGGGTTGGCTCTCGCCTTCCGACCCCCGCCGCTCCGGCGTCGGCGCGGCCGAGTAGTCGCGCCAGCTCCGACGCCGGACCGGCGTCGTAGCGTCAGCGCGACGAACACGAGCGCGCACTCGAACACGAGCGCCATCACCGCGGGGATCGCGACACCGGAGTCGTTGAGCGCGTAGCCGAGCACCGCCACCACCGCGAGCGCGAGCACGGTCTGGCGGATGACCGGCACCGAGCGGTACAGCGGCCGGATGCTGCCTCCGCGCACGCGCCAGAGGTACCAGACCAGGAGCGCGACGACCGGCAGCACCCACAGCAGCTTGGTGCCGCCGAACGAGGCGAGGTTGGCGTCGATCTTGCGCCGGATGGTGAGGAACGAGTCCCCCGACTCGCCGTTGAGCAGCTCGTCGAAGAAGCGCCCGACGTGGGTCTGCTGGTCGCGCGGGCGCAGGTAGTCGGCGAAGCCGACGAGCAGCCCGGCGACCACGAGCACGCCGCCGAGGATGGCCACGGTGCGGAGGCGGATGGTGCGGCCGAGCAGCAGCCACGCGAAGAGCCCGAAGCCGGGTGCGCCGGCGATGGCGGCACCGAAGTCGCCGCCGAACGGCGGCGCGGCCATCACGAGCAGCGTGACCGCCAACATGGCGATGACGGCGTAGACGGTGGGCCGGCCCGGTCGCCGCCACACCGCCAGGCCGCCGAGCAGCAACACCGCCGCGGTCAGCTGCGAGAACGTGATGTTGCCCTGGCCCGCGACGCGGATGCCGACGGTCGCCGAGTAGCCGAACACCGTGTTCAGCTCGAGACGGGCGCCCGCCAGGAGGTCGAGCACGTGCACGACCACGGTGACGGCCAACGCGATCGCGAGCGGGCGGTACGGCCTGCGCCCGCCGAGCAGTCGGCACACGCCCGCGAACAGCAGCGACACGACCACGAGGAAGCCGAGGTACGCGGCGGAGTTGTCGCTCCGCCCGAAGTGGAACGGCTCGGCGGCGTACGTGGCGAAGAGGAAGCCGAGCACCGCGAGGGCGAAGAAGCGCACCAGCCCGGCGCGACGGCGCGACGCACGCGCCACGAGCGCGGCGGCGATCGCGAGCAGGACCGACAGCACGATGGCGATGTTGTTCGCCATCCCGACCTTCGAGTCGCGGAACACCGCGTCGGCGTTCGCGTGCACGAGGTGACGTGACGCGCTGGTCGCGCGCAGGCCCGTGCACGACCTCCATCGCCCGGCCCTCCATCTCCTTGGGCACGTCGATGCCGAGGAGGTCGAGGATCGTGGGTGCGATGTCGATGACGTAGACGAAGCCGTTGCGCCGACTGGTGGCCGAGCGGAGGAACTCGGGCGCGATGCCCGGCGCGCGGATGCCGGTGACCGCGAGGCCCGAACCGCGCCGCGGCGACGCCGGGCTCACCACGAACACCGCGTCGTGCGCGGGATCCACGTCGGCGAGCATGCGCCCGACCAGATCGTCGACCCGGTGGAGGGCCGCCGGCCTTCTGCGCCTTCGCCTGCTCGTCGGTGAGGAAGTCGGTGTAGAGGTCGGCGCGCAGGAGGTCGGATCCCTCGACCAGCACGACACCACCTTGGTGCCACGCGTCGGAGAACGCCCGGTACGCGGCGTCGTTGTCCGTGCGCAGCCCGAACGGCGCGTGCGGATCGGGCTCGAGCAGGTCGTCGCTCACGCTGCCGCCGGGAACGCGGCCCTTGCTGTCCATGAGCGCGTTGACCGCCGAGCGCTGGTACGGCAGGAGCGGATCGTCGACCACCGGTTGCGCGCCGTCGCCGTTGGCGACGACGGCACGCGGGACCTTCGCCTGCTCGAGCGTGTCGCCGAGCGCGCCGATGGTCGGGTTGTAGAGGCCGTCGGCGTTCTCCTGCACCAGCGCCTCGACGCCGAGGTGCACGATGCCGCCGGTCGGCCTCGACCCCGGTGCGCTGGCGGTAGACCGCGCCGGCGGTGCTGTCGCCGTACGGCTCGCGTGGTCTCGAACGCCTGCGGCGCGAGGAGCGTCGACGCCGAGGCGCGCCCGCCGGCGCCGAGCGCGGTGTAGCCGGCGGCGATCGAGCTCTTGCGACCGGCGGTCCGGGTGATCATGTCGGCCACCGCCGACTGCTCGAACAGCGCCTTCAGGTGGGGGTCGTCGCCCGCCTGCACGTCGCCCCAGGAGGTGGCGGGCAGCGAGATCAGCAGGCACGCGCCGGACCGGGCTCGACTGCTGGGCGTCCGCCGCACCGGCGGACGCGAACTGGCCGACGACGAGGGTGACCGCGAGGACGACGGTCACGAACGCGCCGAC
The DNA here is from genome assembly GCA_963755855.1 of uncultured Actinomycetes bacterium. GTDB lineage: Bacteria > Actinomycetota > Acidimicrobiia > IMCC26256 > DASPTH01 > DASUAS01. Next base: position 636,091 of record CAVWLR010000009.1, read on the forward strand.
GACCGCGTCGTGTGCCTCCTCGGCTCACGGCTCGACCGCGAGGTCGGGATCGATCGGTTCGAACGCCTGCTCGAGGCGGTCCCCGCGCTTCGGCAGCATGCGGAGGAGCAACACGTAGAGGCCGAGTCCGATGACGCCGATGGCGAGGAGCAGGATGATGTCGGCGACCTTGCCGCTCGGTCCGACGAAGTGCTCCACCAACCACGCCGCGCCACCGAGCGCCACCGACGCCGTGAGCGCGGGCAGGAACGCGTGCGGGAAGAACCCGTGACCGATGCGCTTGCGCAGCACACCACCGAGCACCAGCGTGCCCAGGAAGTACGCGGTGCTGTGACCGAGCCCGAGCGCCGCGACCTTCGCGGTGTCGCTCTCGAACGCGAGCCCACCCACGATCATGACGCCGGCACCGACGAGCGCGCTCGCCCCGGCGATGATCGCGGGCGTGCGGCTGTCGCCGAGCGCGTACGACGCGCGCGCGAAGAACAGGAACGTGCCGTAGGTGAAGAGGCCGACCCCGAGCGACGCGAGCACCGCGGCGAAGATCTCGGCGTCGTTGCGACTGTTGCCGACCGCGAGCACGCGCATGGCCGGGAGCGCGAGCGCGACGAACGCCGCGCTGATCGGCAGGAGCAGGCGCGACATGCTGTCGAGCCCCCAGCGCAGTCGGCCCGCGAACGCCTCCATGTCGCCGGACGCGACGTCGGCGGTGAGCTCGGGGAGGATCGTCGTGTGGATCGGCTGGGCGAGGATCGCGTACGGGCGCGAGGAACGCGACGAAGCAGAACTGGTAGGCGACCACGCCGCCGGCCACCTGGTTGCCCATCACCAGCGCGGCGGCGAGCAGCACCGCGACGTCGGGCTGCAGCGCCACCCACGCCGAGAGCCAGAGCAGCCGCCGGAGGTGGTGGTCGACCGCGCCGAGCGTGGCGCGGAGCCGGAAGCCGCTCGCGCAGCAGCGCGATGGTCGGCACCGCCACGAACCCGACGACCCCGAGGGTGCCGCCGATGGCGAGCACGAGCTTCTCGTCCGTGGTGAGGTCGAGGGTCGGGTGCGGGCCGTGCATGCGCGTGGAAGATCGCCATGCTGGCGACGAGGATGACCGCGTTGGCGATCGGCGCGACCGCCACGATCACGAAGCGCCGCTTGGCGAACAGCACGGCGGTGGCCACGGTGCCGACGGCGTAGAGCAGGACCTGCGGGATGAAGAAGCGCAGGAAGAACGCCGACAGCGCGATCTGCTGCTCCTCGATCCGGGCGTTGGGGGCGCTGCTCGACAGGACCCGGGCGATGGGTTCGGCGAACACGATGCCCACGACCGACACCACGGCCATGACCGCCAGGGCCATGCCCAGCACGCCCGAGGCGAGGCGCTCCGCCTCCCGGTCGTCGCCGGCCCGGAAGAGGTCGACGAAGGTGGGCACCAGCACGGCCGACAGGGCGCCGGCGGCGATGAGCTCGAACAGGATGTTGGAGACCGAGCTCGACGCCTGGAAGGTGTTGCCCAGGTAGGTGGCGCCCAGGACGGCGGCGATCACCCAGACCTTGCCGAAGCCGATCCCGCGTGACGCCAGCGTGGCGACGCTCATGCGCGCCGCGGCCCGCGTCGGTCGACTCTCGCTCGCCACCACCAGCGGGCAAGCCTACGGGGGCGCGCGCGTTTTCCGGTGGCGAGCGGGCATGCTTTCGGCCGGTCGCCCACCCGGCCGCCGTCGACCCTGCTGGGGGGACGGGACGTCCGGCGGCGGGTGGGCGCTCTCGACCGACCTCCGGGCTCCGGCAGGGTGCCCGGACCGCGAGCGCTCGCCTCTAGGCTTCCCGGCCATGCACGACGCCCTCCTGGTCGCCGAGACCGCCCTGCTCGAGGAACGCCGTCCGCTCACCCGCGACGAGGCGCTCGCGGTCGCCGCGCTGCCCCTCGACGAGCTCCCCGACCTCATCGCGCTCGCGCACCAGGTGCGCCTCGCGTACTGCGGCGCCGAGGTCGAGCTCGAGAGCCTCATCAACGCCAAGTCGGGCGCCTGCCCCGAGGACTGCGCGTTCTGCTCGCAGTCGGTGCGCTACTCCACCGACGTCGACGTGTACCCGTTCCTCGCAGCTCGACGAGGTGCTCGAAGCCGCGCACGCCACGCGCGCCGCGGGCGCCACGCAGTTCTGCATCGTGGTCGCCGTCCGCGGGCCGTCGGAGCGGCATGCTCACGCAAGGTGATCGACGCGGTCGACGCGGTGCAGCGCGAGACCGGCCTCGAGGTCGCGTGCTCGCTCGGCCTGCTCACGCCGGAGCAGGCGCGAACGCCTCGCGGCCGCGGGCGTGCAAGCGCTACAACCACAACCTCGAAGCGCCGCGTGCGCTGTTCCCGTCGATCTGCACCACGCACACCTACGACGACCGCGTCGACACCGCGCAGCTCGCCATCGACGCCGGCATGGAGCTGTGCTGCGGCGGCATCCTCGGCATGGGCGAGACGCTCGAGCAGCGCGTCGACTTCGCGTTCGAGCTCGCCGAGCTCGAGCCGTGCGAGGTGCCGATCAACTTCCTCACGCCCACCGGCACGCCGCTCGGCGACGAGCGCCTGATCATCGCCGCGCGAGGCGCTGCAGGCGATCGCGCTGTTCCGCCTCGTGCTGCCGAGCGCGTGGCTGCGCCTCGCCGGCGGCCGCGAGTACGTGCTCGGCGAGCTGCAGGCGATGGGGCTGCTCGCCGGCGCGCAACGCGCTGATCGTCGGCAACTACCTCACGTCGACCGGCCGTCCGCCCGAGGAGGACCACGCGCTGCTCGAGGCGCTCGGCATGCCCGTGGCCGACGGTCCGGGCGAGGGCCGCTTCGTCGTCGACTCGCACGGCGCCCACGCCCGCCCGGCCAAGCCGGTGCGCGTCGGCATCCCCGTCCGCGCCGAGTAGCACTCCCCCTTCCACGTTTTGGCGCCGCAGCCGCGTGCATATCACGCGGTAGGGGCGCCACAACGTTCTGGAGGGCGTCAGTCGGCGACCGGTCGCGCGGTGAGGCGGCCGGTGCGGAAGAACTCCTCGCGGGGGCCGGGCAGGTAGAGGTCGTACTGGCCGACGACCACCCAGCAGACGAACAGCCCGACCACCTCCTCGATGCACCACGACCCACCACGTGGGCAGCAGGCCGTCGTGGCGTGAAGTCGCCGCCGAGGAACGGCCACCAGAACAGGTCGGCGTTGCCGAACGCGCCCGACAGGATCAGACCCGCGAACACACCGATCGGCAGGCACAACCAGCGTCGGCGCAGCGAGGCGGGGGCGGCCGATCGTGGCCACCATCACCACCACGAGCATCGCCACCGCGAACAGCAACGTGTAGCCGTAGGCCCGGTAGCCGAACCCGAGGTCGAGCACGAGCGGCAGCAGCGAGCCGACGGCGATCGAGGCGGTAGTCGATGCCGACGCTGCGGAAGATCGTCGCCACGCCGAACACCGAGAGTCCGACGTACCAGAAGAACATCGGCTCAGGGCAGGTCGAGCGCCGCGTTCACCAGCGCGTCGGCGTCGCGGTTGAACTCGCGACGCACGTGACCGAGGTCGACGTGCTCGTAGTCCTGCGAGGAGCTCACGGACCCGCGCGCACAGCGGGCGGAGGTGGTCCTGCTTCACCTTCCAGCGTCCCGGCGACCTGCTCGATCACGAGCTTCGAGTCGCCGCGCACCTTGACACCGCGCGCCGGCGTCGCGATCGCGGCCTCGAGCCCGGCGATCAGTGCCCGGTACTCGGCGACGTTGTTGGTGGTCTCACCGATGCGCTCGCTGACCGCGGCGAGGCGCGCCGGCGGCGCGCTCGACGGGTCGAGCACCACGGCGCCGATCGCGGCCGGGCCGGGGTTCCCGCGCGCGCCACCGTCGAAGTAGACGACGACCTCGTCGAGCATCAGGTGGACGGCACCAGGATGGCGCCGCAGTTGTCGCAGTACGCGAGCGGCTGACCGCCCGAGCGCTTGATCTGCTCGGCCTCGATCGCCGGGATCGAGAGGTGACAGCCCTGGCACGTGGTGCCGACGAGCCGCGCCACACCGGCGCCCTTGGCCAGCGCGCGGCGGCGGTCGTACTCGGTCACGAGCGCGGGATCGATGCCCGCGGCGATCTCGTCGCGGACCTTCCGCTCGGCCTGCATCTCGTCGAGGATCTCGGACTCGGCGGCGCCGAGCGCGGCCGAGTACCGGTCGACCTCGACGGTCACCGTGGCGCGCTGCTGCTCGAGGTCGGCGACGGTGGCGTCGAGGGGCTCGCGCACCTCCATGAGCTCGAGCTCGCGGTTCTCGACCGTGCCCTGGTGCTTGCGCAGCATCTCGACGTCGGCCTGCATCGCCTGCAGCTCCTTGGGTGAGCTGATCTCACCCGAGTACATCCGCGACTCGACCTCCTTGGCCTTCGTCGGCCAGCGACCGGGCCTCGTCGTCGAGCTGCTGCTCCTCGCGGGCGACGCGGTCGCGCTCGGCCCGGGCTGCCGCGAGGCGGCCGTCGAGGGCGATGCCGGTGCCTTCCGCCTCGCGCAGCGCGTCACGCTCGGGGAGCGTGTGGTGACGGTGCAGCAGGCGCTCGAGGGTGCTGTCGTGCTCCTGGAGCGTGAGCAGCACGTCGAGCTCGCTCACTGGCCGGCGCCCGGACTGGCTGCGGGGACGGTGGGCGTGGTCGGAGCGGGGGTGGCCGGCGTGGTCGGCGGGGGTGGTCGGCGCGGTGGGCACCTGCTGCACGGTGGGCAGCTGCGGCGCAGCAGGAGCGACCGGGACCACGGGCACCGAGTTGTTGCGGCCACCGTCGGGGTTGACGAAGCCGCCGGAGCGGGCGCACACCGGCCCCTGGTCGGGCAACTGGTTCTCGGGCTGGCCCGCGAGCGCCTGGCTCATGAACGACCGGAACACCGGCGCAGCCGAGTCGCCACCGAAGCCGGCGCCGCCGACCTGGGCCCGCCGGTTGCCGAACCACACCGCGGTGGCGAGCTGCTGCCCGGAACCGGCGGGGTTGGCGCCGATGAACCAGGCGTCGGCGCGTGTCGTCGGTGGTGCCGGTCTTGCCGAAGATGCTCCTGGCCGCCGACGGCGGCGTTGCCGCCGGTGCCGCCGGTGACCACGCCGCGGCAGGACGTTCTGCTCGCAGGCGGCGACGTCGGGGGTGACCGCCTGCTCACCGGCGTTGGTTCATGTCGAGCAGCACCTTGCCGTCGGGACGCCACGACCTTCTGGCACCACGTACGGCGTGTGGTAGACACCGCCGCTGGCGATCGTGGCCATCACCGCGCCATGGTCTCGGTGTTCTGCTCGCAGCGTGCCGAGGGTCAGGTTGAGGATGTCGATCAGGTTGTCCTTCTTGATGCCCATCGCGTGGGCGGTGGCGATCACCTTGTCGTAGCCGACGCTGGTGGCGAGGCGGACGAAGGCGCAGTTGATCGAGTCCGCGGTCGAGTGCCCAGAGGTCGCTCGATCCCGCCGCCGTCGGCTCGTCGTTGACCGCCTCGTTGGCTCGACCCGTAGCGCGCGGCACCGAGCAGGGGCTGCTGCCGTCGACGCTGTCGTTGGGCGAGTAGCCGTTCTCGAGCGCGGACGCGAGCGTGATCACCTTGAACGTGGAACCGGTCTGGCGGCCGTACTGCGACGTGGCGATGTTGGTCTGGTCGACGGCGTAGTCCTGCCCCGACACCATCGCCTTCACCGCGCCGGTCGCCGGGTCGATCGACACCAGCGACGACGCCCAGTCCTCGCCGTACTGCGGCTTGGCGTTGGTGGTCGCGTCGAGCGCCATGTTCTGCAGGCTGGGGTCGAAGGTCGTGTAGATCTTCAGCCCGCCCTTGAGCATCTTGTCGGAGCGCTCCTTCTCGGTGGCGCCGAGCGCGGCGACCACCTCGGGCGACGGGTTCTTGACCAGGTCCTGCAGCACCTCGGTGGTGAGGAAGTCGTGGCCGACGATCGGGTTGGCCGACGGCTGCACCGATGGGCAGCGGCTCGTTGTTGGCGGCGTCGGCCTGGGCCTGGGTGATGTAGTGCTCGGTCGACCATGCCGCGCAGCACGTCGGCGCGACGGCGGATGGCGCGGTCGGGGTAGCGTGAACGGGTTGTTGCCCTCGGGGTTGGAGATCACACCCGCGAGCAGCGCCGCTTCACCGATGGTGAGCTCGTCGAGGTGCTTGCCGCGCGGCAGCGTCGAGCCCGGGTCCCACGTGTAGAAGAAGCGCGACGCCGCGGACTTGATGCCGTAGGAGCCCGACCCGAAGTACACCGTGTTCAGGTACTCGACGAGGATCTTCTGCTTGGAGAACTTCTCGTTGAGGCGGAGCGCGTCCTCGATCTCCTTGATCTTGCGGTTCACGTCGCGCTTCGAGGTGAGGATGCGGTTCTTCACCAGCTGCTGCGTGATGGTGGAGCCGCCCTGCTCGATCTTCCCCGACGTGACGTTGGTGAGGAAGGCGCGGAACACACCGCCGAGGTCGATGCCGTCGTTGGTCCAGAACGAGCGGTCCTCGGTGGCGATGACCGCGTCCTGCACGATCTTCGGCACCTCGTCGATGGTTGATGATCGGGTCGCGCGACTCGAGCCCGAACGACGGGCCCATCTGCGAGCCGTCGGCCCAGTAGATCGTCGACGGCTCGGCCAGCGCCTTGAGGTCGCCGACCTGCTCGGCCGTGTAGTGGTGCGCGGTGGCGACCTCGACGGTGCCCGGGATCAGTGCTGCGAGGCAGGCACCGACGGCGACCCCGCCGACGACGATCGCGATCGAGGACGGTGAGCAGAGAACGGGAGAACGAGCGCATGGGGCCTCCCAGCTTGGCACACGGCCCCCGCGCTCAGGTGGTCAGGGCGTAGCCGTTCCGCCACCGCGCCGGGCCACGAACGAGGCGTAGGCGGCCGCCCCCTCGGGCGCAGGTGGATGCCGTCGTCGTAGAAGAACTCGGGGTGGGCCCCGCCGTAGTCGTGCCAGTCGAGCAGGACCGCGTTCTTGTAGCGCTTCGCCCCGTCGGCCAGGGTCTCGTTGACCTGGCTTTCCCAGGCCCTCGGCACCTTGGCGTTGACCAGCACGACCTTCTGGCGGTCGGCCAGCAGCTGCATCATGGCGGTCGAAGTCGGCGGGGTCGATCGTGCCCGTTGGTGCCGAGCTGGACGACGACGATCTGCCCGAGCGAGCCGTCGGCCTTGCGCTGCTGGAGGTCGGCGAGCCCGGCCGAGAACTGGCGGCTCTCCATGGCGTCGACGGTGGTGACGTGCGGCACCGTCGGCGTGGCGAACATCGGGTCGATGGTGGCGATGAGCTGGTTGGCGGCGCCGAGCATCACCGAGTCGCCGATGGCGGTGATCGCGGGCGGCGGCGCACCGGCGACCGTGGTGACGGTGGCGCCGGGCGTGGACGTGCTGGTGGCGGCGGGCAGCGTCGTGGTGGCGCCGGCCACCGTGGTCGAGCTCGCGCCCGGGCCGAGGACGACGTGCGTCTCCTTGCCGAACCCGGCCGGCGCGGCGGCGCTGCCCCCGTTGCCGAGGCCGACGACGATGATCACCAGGCCGACCGCGATGCCGCCGGCGCCGAGGGCGAACCGCGCCATGAGCTGCCGCTGCGCCTCGCCCGACGAGGCCTTGTAGCGCGCCCACTGACGTTCGATGGCGCCGTGTCGGATCGGCTCCTCGATGTACTTGTAGGAGAGCGCTGCGACCACGAACGTGAGCGCGAGGCGGAACACGAGCAGCGGGAGGCCGGTGAACGGGACGTCGGAGTGCGGGCGCGTGACCATGAAGATCGGCCAGTGCCACAGGTAGATCCCGTACGAGCGCACGCCGATCCACCGGAACACCGCGAAGCCGAGCAGCCACGGCACGAGCGCGCGCCTTCGGATGCACCGTCGCCGCGACGAGCACCGACGACACCACCGCCACGAGGAGGAACCCACCGCGGTAGAGGCTGTTGTCGAACTCACCGACGTTGAGGAACATCCAGAAGAGGAGGATCCCGCTGAGCACCGCGACGATGTCGAGCAGGATTCCCGCGTTGCGACCGGTGCGGCCGATCAGCCGCCACGGCGCCCACACGAACGCGAGCGCGGAGCCGAGCAGCAACGCCGCGGCCCGCGTGTCGGTGCCGTAGTACACCCGCGACGGGTCGGTGAAGGGGTGGTAGAGGATCGCCATCTCGATCGTGGAGATGGCGACACCGCACAGCACGCCGATCGAGCAGCGCCGCGCCGGCTCTTGCCCCACACCGACAGCACGAGCATCAGGATCAGCGGCCAGAACAGGTAGAACTGCTCCTCCACCGCCAGCGACCACACGTGCTGGAGCAGCGGAGGACGACCCGCGCTCTGGAAGTACGACAGGTTGCGGAAGATCAGGAACCAGTTCTCGACGTAGGTCAGCGCGGCGATCACCTCGCCCCGCAGCTGGGTCAGCACGTCGGGGAGGAAGAAGATCGCGTACAGCGACACCACGAAGAGCATGGCGAAGAGCGCCGGCAGGAGCCGGCGGGCCCGCCGGTACCAGAACCGCTTGAGGCCGATGCCGCCGGTCTGCTGCCAGTCGGAGAGCAGCAGGCAGGTGATCAGGTAGCCGCTGATGACGAAGAACACGTCGACGCCGAGGAACCCGCCCGGGATCCACTGCTGGTCGGCGTGGTAGAGCAGCACGGCGACGACCGCGAGCGCGCGCAAGCCGTCGAGCGCGGGGATGTAGCCGAGTCGCGGCGGGGCGTGCTCGGGCGCGACGCGGTCGGGTGCTGCCACTCCGGCCATCTTCCCATCGTCGCGCGCGAGACTGCGCCTCGTGGGTCGAGAACTCGACGGTCAGGTCGCGCTGGTCACCGGTGCGTCGAAGGGCATCGGCCGGGCCATCGCCGCGTCGCTGGCCGAGGCGGGGGCGGCCGTGATGCTGTCGTCCCGCAAGCAGGAAGGCCTCGACGCCGCTGCCGCCGCCATCCGCGAGGACGTCCCGGACGCGCAGCTGGCGACGCACGCCGCCAACGCCGGCGATCCGGAACAGGCCGCAGCATGTGTGTCGGCCTGCATCGAGCAGCTCGGCGCGCTCGACGTCCTCGTCAACAACGCCGCCACCAACCCGAGCATGGGCGCCACCATCGACGCCGATCTCGGCGCCTGGGACAAGACCTTCCAGGTGAACGTGCGGGGCGCCTTCGTGTGGAGCCAGCTCGCCTGGCGGGCGTGGATGCGCGAGCACGGCGGCAGCATCATCAATTTGTCGTCAATCGGCGGTCTGCGGGGCGAGGCCGCCATCGGCGTCTACAACACGACCAAGGCCGCCATCGTCCACCTCACCCGGATCCTGGCCCTCGAGCTGGGTCCCGGGGTGCGGGTCAACGCCATCGCCCCCGGACTGGTGAAGACCGACTTCGCCCGCGCCCTCTGGGAACCGGCGGGCGACGCGGTCGCGGCCGGGCTCCCCTTGCGGCGGCTGGGTGAGCCCGAGGACATCGCGCACGCAGCGCGGTTCCTCGCCGGCCCCGGGGCCTCGTGGATCACGGGGCACACGCTCGTGGTCGACGGCGGTGCGCTCGCCGGTGCCGCGCCCATCACCCGACGCGACGAGCGTCCCGACACGGCCCACGACACGGCCCACGACACGGCCCACGAGGAGCACTGAACCATGCCCGACTTCGAGAGCTTCGACGGACTCCGCCTCTCCTACCTCGACGACGGCGACGGCCGGCCGGTGGTGCTCCTGCACGGCTTCGCCGCCGACACCAACGTCAACTACGTGCGGTCGGGCATCCTCGACCTCCTCCTCGACGAGGGCTTCCGCGTGGTCACGCTCGACGCGCGCGGACACGGGCTCTCGTCGAAGCCGACGGACTCGGCCGCGTACGCCGACGACGCGATGAAGCGCGACGTCATCGCGTTGCTCGACCACCTCGGCCTCGACGACGTGTTGCTCGTCGGCTACTCGATGGGCGCGCACCTCGCGCTCCGACTCGCGCCCGACGAGCCGCGCGTCAAGGCGGTCGTGCTGCTCGGGATCGGTGAGAGCGGCACCGGCGGCGAGGACGGCACCGATCGGCGCGACGCGCTCGTGGCCGTGCTCGAGGCCGACTCGCCCGACGACGTCGACGACGCGTCGCTCCGGCAGTTCCGGGTGATGGCCGGACTCGACCGCGAGCCGCTGCTCGCCTACGTGCGCGCGCCGGGTTCGGTGGGGCCCGCCCCCGCCGACGGGGTCGACGTGCCGGTGCTGCTGGTCGTGGGTGACGACGACGAGAACGCCGGTGACCCGTCGCCGCTCGCCGAGCGGCTGGCCGCGACCCTGGTGCGGGTGCCCGGCGACCACTTCACCGCCAATTCCCGTCCCGAGCTGCACCGGGCCCTGATCGAGTTCCTCACCGCCCAGTAGCCCGGCAGCAGACCAGGAACGGGCGCGTCAGAGACGCTCGGCTCGCACCATGGCGAGGTGCGCCACGTCGATGTGGTCGGCGGGGTTGGCGGGCAGCGCGGCGCGCTCGGGCGACGCGTAGTAGTCGGCCTCTGCGGCCGCGAAGTCACCGTCGTGCGAGACCGCCCAGACGAACTGGTCGTGCTCATCGTCGACGAGCGCGAACTCGACGGTGAAGCCGTACTGCTCCCGCACCGGGAACGCGGCGCGCACCGCCTCGAGGAAGGCCTCCATCTCGCCCGGCTTGATCTCGTACCGTCGCAATTGCACCGCAGTCATGCGCCGGACGCTAGGGCTTCCCGCACGGCGCTCTGCATCAAGCTCGCGTCATTTCCGTGCCGTTCCGATGACGAATCACGACATCGACGCGAGATCCGTGCTCGCAGCGGGTAGACCGGTAGAGGTGAAGATCGAGTACCACTGCCCGACGCACGGCAAGGTGGAGCCGGACAACGAAGGTGCACCGGTGCCCACCTGCCCGATGATGATCCGTCGCGAGATCGACGGGAAGGTCGTTCCGGAGACCTGCGGACAGCCGCTCACCGCCTACATGGGCTGATCGACGATCCGCCGGCGCCGGCGGATCGACCCGCCCCACGCTCGGGATATTCTGGTTCCTCGCGCCGGAGGGGCGCGCGCGAGGGCGGAGCACCATGGGCAGGCAGAAGACGGGACGCGCGCGTCGTGCATCGACGCGCCGCATCGTGGGAGTCGTGATCGCCGGCATGATCGCCGTGGTCGGCGGCAGCACGATCACCGCCGCGATCTCCGCGGCACCGGCCGGTGCCACCGCGGAGAAGACCGAGCGGGCGCAGGACCTCGAGCTGCTGGCGTCGATCCCGCAGTCGAGCCGCCCGACCTGTCACACGTCGCCGGTGCTCCCCACCGACGCCGGCGTCGGTCCGCAGGCGGCCCATGTGATCGCCAGCCTCACGTGCATCTCCGCGTCGGGTGACGAGACGATCTTCTACACCCGCTTCGACGACGCCACGTCGATGAACGCGGCGTTCGACGGCTACACCCCCGAAGCCGGCAACGGCAGCGACTGCCCGGGCTCCGGCACGTGGGACCAGGACGACGAGGATGCCGGCCGGTGGGCCTGCTACCTCGCCGACAACGGCAACACCGGCGCGACCGACTCGGCCACCATCCTCTGGACCCACGACGCGACGAACACCCTCTCGACCGCGTATCGCAAGGACAGCGACCTGGCGGCGCTCGACGACTGGTGGAGCTCCGACGACGCCGGCCCGCTCGCCGCACCCGACCACGACGGCCTGCCGAAGGTGCTCACCACGACGCAGTGGTTGGCCAACGGCAAGGCGCTCAAGCCCCTCGCACCGAAGTCGATCCGCTCGACCTGCAGCCCGCTGCCGCTCACCGAGGACGCGCTGGGCCCCACGTTCTACAACTGGCGACCGTGGATGCTCGGCGGGATCCAGTGCACCCCGGACGGCGTCGGCCCGGTCAAGTACCTGAGGTTCGCCCCTGCGGTCTCCGACAGCGACGGTGCCCTGCGCGCCCTCGCCGCCAACCTCGCCGCCCGCGCCGGCGGGACCCAGCCGCAGGTGCACAGCGGCACGTTCTCGTGCCCGGGCACAGGCTCCTGGTCGCGAGCGAAGCACACGACCGGCACCTACGCCTGCTTCACGGAGACCAACGACAGCGGCCAATTCTTCGGCCTCGGCTGGACCGACGACGCGCAGAGCATCTTCGCCTACTCCAGCATCAGCGGCGCCGATGCGCAGCCGCTGCTCGACTTCTGGGTGGGCGACTCCGGACCCCTGGAGGCGAAGTGAGCACTCGCCGACATCACCTGCAGCTGGCGGGCGTGCTCGCGCTCGCGCTCGTCATCGGGTTCGCGTCGTTCGCGAGCGTGTCCACCAGCGCCCACGCAGCGACGTCGTCGGCCTCGCCGGCACCGGGCGTCGACGACGACTGGACACGGGGCGCGCACGATCTCCTCGCGTTCGTCCCCCGTGAGGTCCGGGAGCAGTGCCAGGTGCGCACCCAGGACGGCGAGACCGGCATCGACCAGGACCTGCTCGACGCCGAGCTCGGCGCGCTGGCCTGCACCGCGGCCGACGGTGCGATCGACGTCCGGTACGTGCAGTTCGGCTCGAAGGACGAGGCCGACGCGTACGTCGACCAGACGACCAACACCTCCCGGACCGACGACGTCGACCAGGAGCCCGGTGACTGCCCCACGCAGTTCCGCACCGTGCGCGGCGACGAAGACGTCGACGTGGGTCGCTACCTCTGCTTCCTCGCCGACGACGCCACGGGCATCCCCGTCGGCACGCCGGTCATCACTTGGACCTACGAGCCCCACGCCATCGTCGCCCAGGCCTCCGACGCCGACCTCGACCTCGCCCGCCTCCGCAAGTTCTGGGCGGACACCGCCGGTCCGCTCGCCGAGGCCGACCGCCACGGCATCCCGCCGCTCGCGACCAGGGTCTCTCTGCGCACGGCCGGCAAGGCGCTGCTCGCCTCGGCTCCCGCCGCATCGCGCCACGAGTGCAACGTGATCGACTCGCTCACGCCTCACGCGCTCGGCAGCACGTTCGGATGGCGGCTCTGGGTCGTCGCCGACATCGAGGAGTGCCGTCCCGGACGCGGCTCGACCGACACCGAGTACATGCAGTTCGCGACCGGAGGAGTCACCGACGCCTTCATGGGCGAGCTCCCCCAGAGCTACCTCGACGACGAGCGCGTCACCGTGCACGGCACCCAGTGCGGCGGTGCCGGCACCTGGCGACGGGACGGGCGCACGGCAGGCCGGTACATGTGCTGGTTCTCCAACGACGACACCGACGCGGAGGACACCGAGCAGGAGTTCGCCCACTTCCGCTTCTCCGACATCGAGCATCGGCTCGTGGTGACCGGTGGTGCACCGGCGGCGAAGGTGAAGGCGTTGCTCGCGTGGTGGAACGACGACGCCCGCCTCGGGTGACGCTCGCAGGCAGTCAGGTGCGGGTCGGGGGGCGCAGCGACGGCCGGATGCCCTGGTGGTTCTGCAGCAGCTCGATGAGGTAGCCGTCGGGGTCGGTGATGAACGCCACCGTCACCGGCCAGCGGTCGAGGTCCTGCGGCGGCGACACCGACTCGCACCCCCACGCGATCGCCTTGTCGTAGAGCGCCTGGCAGTCGTCGGTGTCGACGTAGAGCTTCCACATCGCGGTGCCCATGTCGATGGGACCGTCCTGCTCGAGCTGCTGCGCGAGCTGGATGCGGGAACCGCCGATCTCGGCCTGCAGCACCACTTCCTTCGCGGTGGGGATCTCGGTGCGACTCTGCACGGGGATCCCGACGACCTCGCTCCAGAACTCGACCGCGCGGTCGAGGTCGGAGACGTTGATGCAGTACTGACCCAGGCTGTTGTCCATCACCGGAACGTATACCGATCCGTCCATTGCCGCCCGCGAGGTCAGCTGAGGGCCTCGGTCGCCCACGCGGTCAAGGGCTCGGCGAGGTTCGGCCACCCCGAGAACAACGGTGCGGTGCCGGTGCGGTGCGCGCCGGAGCGCTCGAGCCACTCGCGGTCGCCCCACGGCGGCTCGACCAGACGCGCGTTCGGCAGGCCCGCGGCCACCGCCTCCGACGTCGCGCGCGTGTGCCAGGCGTCGCTCTCGCCGCTGCGGAACACGAGCGTCGGCATGGTGATGCGCGCGGCGTCCTCGTCGGCGACACCGGGCACGAGCTGGTCGTCGCGCGGGTAGTACACGAGCATCCAGCGCTCCATCGTGCGCACGAACTCCGCGCGGTCCTGGTCGAGGATGCGCTGCCGGTTCGACGGGCGTCGCCGCAGGCTGTCCTCCCACTCGGGGAGGTCGGCGACCGCGTCCATGCCTTCGGTCCACGCCGCCACCAGGTTCTGGCCGCAGTAGTGCACGGCCAGGCTCATGAGGCCGAACGGCCCGCCGCTGATCCACCACATCGCGAGTCCGGCGGCGAGCTCGGGGTGACGACCGGCGGTGAGCATCGACACGCGCGCACCGCCGGAGCCGCCGGTGATCACCGTGGGCCCCAGATCGAGGTGGGTGAGCAGCGCCGCGAGCGTGTCGGCCTGCATGGTCGACTCCGACTCGCCGGTGAAGCAGACGTCGGACTCGCCGCAGTTCGGTCGGTCCCAGATCAGCACCTGGTTGCCGTGCGCGGCGAGCGCCTCGGCCAGCTCGCGGATGCCGCCGTCGTCCTTGCTGAACCGTCCCCCAGGGGTGATCACCCAGGGTCGTCCCTCCCCGATCAGCTCGTAGGCGATGTCGAGGTCGTTGACGTGTGCGTGCGGCATGGCCGGACCCTAACGCCACTCGGGAATCGGCGTCGTAGCCTCTGCCGGTGACCGACTTCGCAGCCGTCGACACGGGCGACGCGCGCGAGTTGGTGGCGATGATGGATGCCACCGACGCGTGGCCCGCGGTCCGCGATGCGCGCGCCTGGGTGCTCGAGCAGGTCGCGTTCGGCGACGACGCGGTGGTGGTCGACGCGGGATGCGGGACGGGTGGGTTCGGCGCCTTGGTGTCCGGCAGCGCGGTCGTGGACGTCGACGTGTCGCACCTGATGGTGCGCGAGGCGCGTCGCCGTCGGCCGGGCGCAGGCGTGGTGCTGGGCGACGCGTCGGCCCTGCCGCTCGGCGACGGTGTCGCCACGTTGGTGCACGCCGAACGCGTGCTGCAGTGGAGCCCCGATCCGGCTGCGATCCTCACCGAGCTCCACCGGGTCGCCGCGCCGGGTGGTTGGCTGGCGGTGACCGACACCGACTGGGGCACCTTCCGCATCGAGCACCCCGAGTCCGACGCCGCCGACCGGTTCGGCGCGCGCCGCGCTCGCGTGGGTGCCGCACGCGCGCGTCGCCCGCGACCTGGCGTCGTCGATCGTCGCGCTCGGTGTCGACGACGTCCGCACCCGTCACGACGTCGTGCGCATCGACCGGTGGGATCCCGACGACCCCGCGCAGCTCGACGGCCCGCCCGGGCTCCCACTGCACTCGATCGCGGGCGCGCACGGTCCGGACCTCGCGCGCGATCGCCCATCGAGCGCGAAGCGGCACGTTCCGCGCCGAGGTGACGCTGGTGTCCGTGCTCGCGCGCCGGTCGGGGTGACTCTGCGGCGCCGGTAGCGTGCAACGCATGCCGAGACTGGTCGCCGCCGGAGACGTCGAGACCATGGTGCGGGGTCTGGTCGGCGTCATCGACGTCGACGACGGGCCCACCGAGGAGCAGCTCGCAGTGCTGCGCGCGATCATCGTGCACCTGTTCGAGCGCGACGACCTCGACCCCGCACAGGTCACGACGCTCGGGCCGGACGAGACCGCCGACCGCCTGGTCGACCCGTCGGCCCGTCGTCGGTTCGGTGAGCTCATGTTCACGCTCGAGACCTGCCGTCACCCACTCAGCGACGCGCAGGTGGGCCGCTGCGAGGCCTACGCCGCTGCGCTCGGTTCGTCCCCCGAAGAGGTGCGGATCCTCCGCACCGCGATCGACGAAGGCGTGGCGCGGGCCGCAGTCGACTTCGACCGCTTCTTCAGCGGGATGGTCACGGCCCGGTCCGAACCTCGGTTCCGTGATCGCAACCTCCAGCCGCCGCACCTCGATCCCGAGGTGGTGGAGACCGTGCGCCGCCTGCACGAGCTCCCCGAGGGGACCCTGGGGTGGTGCCTGGCCGACTTCTACGCGGTGCACGGGTTCGCGGTGCCGGGTTCGGAGGTCACGCCGAACACGTACCTCTACTTCGACCACGACAACATCCACGTGATCTCGGGCATCGCGCCCACGGGGATGGGCGAGATCGCGCTCGGCGGCTTCCAGATGTGCATGGACGACAACCCTGCGAGCACGTTCGCGTTCTTCTCGCCGCTGGTGCTGCACGAGACCGGCATCAGCGCGATCGACGACATCGTGGCCAAGGGCTCGACGCTCGGTCGGCCCTACGCCGCCGAGCTGCTCGGCGCGGAGATGGCACGCGGGTCGCGCACCACCGGCGACTTCGCGTGGATCGACCACCTCGCGCTCGCTGCGCTCCCGCTCGAAGAGGTGCGGGCCCGCTTCAACGTCGAGCCGCCGGCGAACCCCGACGACGGTCAGCACATCTACTGGTGAGCACCATCTGACGCGGTCGCGGCGCGATCGCTGTCACACCCCCGCGCCATGCTCGTCTCATGGCGATCTGCGAAGACTGCAACCGAGAGATGAGCCTGGCCGCGTCCTGCACCTTCGGAGCGGTGATGCTGGCCGGCCAGCGCTACGAGCGTCAACGGTACGGAGCACCGCGCGGGGTTCGCGACGCGACGATGCGATGCCACGACTGCGGCGTGCGTCCGGGCGGCTTCCACCACCTCGGCTGCGACATGGAGCGCTGCCCGCGCTGTCGCGGGCAGCTGTTCTGTTGCGACTGCTGGGGTGGCGAGGAGGACGACGAGGACCAGGCCACGGGGTCGCTGGTGGGCGGGGACGGTGCCGAACCGCCGGCTGCCGCCACGTAGTCGTCGGCCCGACCTTGCACGGTGGCGCGACACGTGCTGTGATGCGCGGGCATGCCAGGCAGGGGTGCGCGGCACCGATTCCGTCGATTCGTCGCGCTCGTCGCCGTCGGCGTCGGCGCGGTCGCCGCCGGCGCGAGCCCCGCGCCGGCAGCGTCGCGGGTCGCCGGCGATGCGAGCGGAGGCGGCGACGTCGCCCACACGGTGGAGCTGCCGAGCGGCCGCCGCCTGTACCTCGTGTGCCGAGGCCACGGGTCGCCGACGGTCATGCTCGAGGGTGGCCTGCACAGCACCGCCGACGTCTGGATCACGCCCAACGAGCCCGCCCAGACCCAACCGACGGTGTTGCCGGCACTGTCGGAGACGACGCGCGTGTGCGCCTACGACCGTCCCGGTACCGCCATCGGTCCGGGCCTCACCAGTCGCAGCGATCCCGTGCGCATGCCGCGGACGACGGGCGCGATGGTGCGCGACCTGCGCGCGCTGCAGCGTGCCGCCGGGCTCCGTGGGCCGTACGTGTTCGTGGCGCACTCGATGGGTGGCCTGATCGCGCGGCAGTACACCAGCCTCCATCCCGACGAAGTCGCCGGCCTGGTGCTGGTGGAGGCGCTCCCCGAGTCGATGGAGACCGACCTCTCCGTCTCCGACTGGAACACCTACGACCAGCTCCTCATCGCACCAGTGGAGGGCATCGGCGACTACCCGGACATCGAAACCGTCGACTTCCGCCGCAGCTTCGAGGAGATGCGCGCCGCCGGGGTGAAGCCGCCCCGGCGGATCCCGATGGTCGTGATCTCGCGCGGTCAGTCCTTCGGCATCCCGGGCGCGATCGGCCAGACGCTCGATGCGGCATGGGCGAAGGGACAGGATCGGCTCGCTCGGTTCCTGCCCGGCACCCCGCACCTCACCTCGCCGAACAGCGGCCACGAGATCGAGTTCGAGGACCCGAAGATCATCATCGACGCCACCGAGCAGGTGATCGACGCAGTGCGCGAGGGGCGCGGGACCGTGGGCTGACTGCCGTGGGCGTTGAGGGTCTCGAACCCCCGACCTCCACCTTGTGAGAGCTGCACGGCACAAGGCGCCTGGAAGCACCTCCCGAGATCAACTCACATCGCGCTCGATACGAGCCTGCAGGCCACCTTTCGGTCCTCTGTCGAGAGCGAGTGACTGCGGTACGGGTTCGTGCGACGGATCACGGTCGAGTGCTCGGAGCGACGTCCGTGGCATGAGCTCGTGATGTCGCTCACCACCACCAGGACCGTGCGTTCTGCACGTCGAGACGTCGTCCCGGGTGCTTCCCGACGCCAGTTGGGTCATGGAAGAGGGACACCGTGGCCGGTCGTCGGCGCGAACCGCGGTGGCGGTCACAACCACTCGGTGGTCGTCCACGCTCCCGTCTCGATATCCATGGTTTCGTCCGGTGCGGAGTGGTCGGGATGCACGTAGATCCGAACCCACTCGATGCACACGCGCTCGGTGTCGTGCATCGTGAAGGTGGCGACGAGCACGGGATCGACGATCGTGAGATCAAGTCGTCGCGCTACGAACGCAGGCGCGGTGGCGGCGTGGAACCGGCGTCGCATGTAGCGCGCCTGGATGCCTTGCGCGGCGAGGAGCGCCGCCATCGGTCGGCGGCGCAGGTCGTCGGGGCGGTGACTGAGTCCGAGCTCCGGGCGTTGCGCGTTGTGCGTGACGCTGTGCGGTCGGCCGCGATGTGTACGGAGCCGGCTGCACTGCCACAGCTCGCTCCCGGCGGACTCACCGAACGCGCTGCAGGCGTCGGCCGGCGCGATCCGCACCGCCGACTCGAGCACTTCGTAGCGGTAGTTCACCGGTCCGCCCGGCGTGGGCAGCGGGAGGAGCACCGGCCCGGGCGACCCGACGTTTGTGTCGGGCCGGCGGATCGCTCTCGTGCCGCGGCCACGTCGCCGTTCGACCCATCCCTCGTCCGCCAGGCGGTCGAGCGCGGTGCGGGTCGTGATCACGCTCACGCCGTAGCGGTCGGCGAGCTCGCGCTCGCCCGGGAAGTCGTCGCGGTCGAGCCAGAGTCCGTCGTCGATCTCGGAGCGCACCTGCAGATAGATCTGGTGCTGGAGGGGTACCGCACGGTCGAACGCCGACACCTCCGGACCCGCGGTCACGAGAACGCGTCCTTCGGCTCGGTCTCGACCGGATTGACCAGGTGACCGATGCCCTCGATGGCGACCTCCACCCGATCGCCCGCCCGGAGCCACCGTCGACGGACCGCGCCGTTGCCTGCAGGGGTACCGGTGACGATCACGTCTCCCGGTTGCAGCGCGATGGCCTCGCTGACGTACGCGAGCAGTGCCGGCACCGTGAAGATGAGGTCGTCGGCGCGCATCTCCTGGCGCAGGTCACCATTGACCGTCGTGCACAAGTGCAAGGCGTCGAGCGGGGGAGCTTCGTCACGAGTGACCAACCAGGGTCCGAACCCGCCGGTGTGCGGGAAGCTCTTCCCGGCCGTGGACTGGTTGGTGTGTGACTGGTAGTCGCGCACGCTGCCGTCGTTGTAGCAGGCGTAGCCGGCGACCGCGTCGAGCGCAGTTGCCGCGTTGAGGTATCGCGCGTGCCGGCCGATGACGACTGCGAGCTCGCCTTCGTAGTCGAGTCGGTGTGACACACGCGGAACCCACAATGCGCCGCGGTGCCCGACCTGGCTGACGGGTGACCGGAGGAAGAGCCGTGGATACTCGGGCACCTCCGGCTCGGTGCCGCGCCACGCTGCGACCTCGTCGGCGTGGCTGCGCGTGTTGAGCCCGACGCCGATCACGTGCACGGGGTCGGGTACGGGTGGCAGCAGTTCAACCGCGTCGAGGGCGACGTCGGCGTCGTCGCCGTGGTGGGGGCGCGCGGTCTCGGTCCCGCGCTCGAGGAGCGCGCGCAGGGACGGCACGCCCATCCGCGCGGTGAGGTCGACGATCCCGTCGTCGACGACGAGACCGGCGTGGGGTCCGGCACTGGTGGCGAACGTGACCAGGCGCACGAGCGTCCTCCGGGTCGTAGACCTTGAACTTATCAGTATATGTGTTTTACGATGTTGTGATGACGGCACACGTCCCGGTGCGGAACGAGGAGATCCACCCTCGTGCGTTCGCCCACGTGGTGTTCCGCTCCGCGGACCCTGACCGTCTGGTCGACTGGTATTGCCAGGTGCTGGGTGCGCACGTGGTGCTGCGGCACCCGATGATCAGCTTCATCACGTGGGACCACGCCCAGGACCGCATCGCGTTCGTGCCGCTCCGCACTGGTCAGGAGCCGACGCGCGGCAAGGTGGGCGTCGACCACGTCGCCTTCGAGATGGAGTCGCTCGCTGAGCTGGTCGCCACCTTTCGGCGGCTCGGCGCCGAGGGCATCGAGCCGATCCGCTGCTTCAACCATGGTGTCGCGACGTCGATGTACTACCGCGATCCCGACGGCAACGAGATCGAACTGACGGTCGACCACTTCCCCAACGTCGATGATCTGAACGAGTGGCTCGTGTGCGGCGACTTCGACGAGAATCCGGCGGGCGTCGCGCTCGATGCCGGCGTACTCGCCGCGCAGGTCGAGTCCGGCGTCGACGAGGCGACACTCCTGCGGCCGGATCCCGCGCACCGTACGTGGCTCGCCGACATGATGCGCGATCGCGCAGGTAGATGACGACGTCGTCGTCCACCGGCGTGCTGGTCGCGGGCGGCGGCCCCGTGGGCCTGACGCTGGCGATCGCGCTGGGGCGTCGCGGCGTGCGCTGCACGGTCGTCGAGTCGAACACGTCGCACGCGTTCCTGCCGAAGATGGAGCTGCTGAACGCGCGGTCGATGGAGATCTACCGCCGGATCGGGATGGAGCCCGCCATCCGCCGGGCCGGGTACCCCGTCGACGCGCCGATGGATGTGCTCGTCACCACCTCGCTCAACGAGACGCCGATCCACCGGATGCCGTACCCGTCGACGAGTGCGATGGAGATGCGGATCGCGGCCACCCACGACGGGACCGAGCCGCGGTGTGCGTACCAACGGATATCTCAGTACACGTTGGAGCCGCTCCTGCGCTCGGCCGCGGAGTCGCTGGATCTGGTCACCGTGAGGTTCGGCACCCGGCTCGACCGGTTCACCCCGTCGCCGACCGGCGTCGACGCGGAGATTGTCGATGCGACCGGGAAGCGCGAGCGCGTCGCGGCCCGCCATCTCGTCGGCTGTGACGGCGGCGGGAGCTCGGTGCGCCAGCAGCTCGCGATCGACCTCGAGGGTCGCTCGGCGGTTTCGCGCATGGTGCACGTCTTCTTCCGCTGCGACGACATGCTCGACCGTCACCCACTCGGTGCGGCGCGTCACTACAACATCGTCGGTGAGGTCTCGGCCGGTCTGATCGCGCAGGACGACCTGCGGCACTACGCGATCCACGGCGACCTTCTCGATGATGTCGACCCCCGCCGCCTGGTCGACGAGGTGGTTGGGGCACCGGTCCCCGCCGAGATCCTGCACGTGGGCAGTTGGACGCCGCACCTGCTCGTTGCCGAACGCTACAACGCGGGCCGCGTGTTCCTCGCCGGCGACGCCGCGCACCAGTACATCCCCACGGGTGGGTTCGGTCTCAACACCGGCATCGGCGACGCCGCCGACCTGGCGTGGAAGCTCGCCGCGGCGCACGCCGGTTGGGGCGGTCCCGCGCTCCTCCCGTCCTACGACGCCGAACGCAGGCCGGTCGGTGTACGCAACCGCAGCGCGTCGATGATGGCGGCACGCGGGCACGCAAACTGGCGCAGGGCCTACGACGAAGGGCTACGCGGCCCCGCACTCGTCGACCTCATCGACGGCGAGCAACGGAAGTGCCACGAGCTGCGCGGGGTCGAGTTGGGTTACCGCTACGGGGACTCGCCGTTGGTGATGGGCGAGCGCACGGGAGAACCCGACCTGGCGGTGTACGAACCCACCACGGAACCGGGAGACCGCCTCCCACACGTGTGGCTCGACGACGGGTCCGCGCTCCACGACCGCCTCGGCGACGGCTTCACCGTGCTTCGACTCGGTGACGTCGACACGGATCCGTTGGTGCGGGCACTGCGCACCCGAGGAGCACCGGTCGCCGTCATGCGCGTCGACGACCCGAGCATCCGGAAGATCTACGACGCCGAAGCCCTCCTCGTGCGACCGGATCTCCACGTCGCATGGCGGGGCGACCGCGAGCCGCACGATCCTGAACTGGTGGCGGCCACCGTCACCGGCACCCCCGAACCGAAGGAATGACACCAACCATGGACGTGACTGCCGAGCACCGCGACTACCTGCAAGAACACCGCTTCGGCGTGCTCTCGACCGGGAAGAAGGACGGGTCGCCCCAGGCGTCGATGGTCGGCTGCTTCTTCGACGGCGACAACATCCTCATCACCTTCCGGCGCGGCAGCGCGAAATACCACAACATCAGCCGCCAACCCCGCGTCGCGCTCAGCGTGCCCGACGGCCGCCGTTCGCTCACCGTCTACGGGACCGGCGAGCTCCTCGAGGACGACCCGGCCCGGGTCGACGCATTCCAGGCCATCCTCATGTCGTACGGCATGCCCGAGTCGCCGGTCGACGACCTACGCACGAGCATGGACGACGAGCAACGAGTGGTGCTCCGGCTGCACCCGACATCGATGGATCTGCACGAATGAACGGACCTCCGGACCCCGCGCCGGCCGAGCTCGTCGTGTGCACCGGAACCGTCGCCGCGCCCCTGGAGGTCGTGTGGGATCTCGTCTCCCAGTTCGGCGGTGTCGCCCGCTGGAGCGTCGACCCGGTCAACTGCACGGTCGATGGCGCCGGTGTGGGTGCCGTCCGCACTGTCCAACGCGGGACTCGGACGGTGCGCGAGCGGTTGGAGCACTGGGATGCGACCAATCACTCCTTCAGCTACTCGTTCGTCGACGACCTTCCCCTGCCGGTCGAGCACGTCGTGGCGACGATCGGGGTGCGCGGCGGCGACGTGAGCGTGATCACCTGGAGCGCACGCGGTGACGTCGCCGACGCGAATCGCGCCGTCGTGCGTCGTACCCTCGAGCGGTTCTTCACCCGACGCATCGGCGAGCTGCAGGCCATCGCGCCACGGCTCGTCGCGGAGCGTGGTTGACGTGGACCTCCTCGATCGAGTGGCAATCGTGACCGGCGCCAGCCGCGGCATCGGTCGGCAGCTCGCGCTGGCCCTCGCCCGGCACGGCACGAAGGTCGTCGTCGCCGCCCGCACCGTCGAACCGCACGCTCGACTCGTCGGCTCGGTCGGAGAGACCGTCGCTCTGATCGAAGCGGAGGGTGGGCGGGCTCTGGCGGTCGCCTGCGACCTCGCCGATCCCGAGCAGCTCGACGCGCTCGTGGAGACGACCGTCGCACACTTCGGTGGCATCGACATCCTCGTGAACAACGCCGCTGACACTCAAGGGAGCGCGGCAGCGGTCGACGAGTACCCACTCGCGTCGTGGCGCCGGCAGTTCGACGTCAACGTCCACGCCCCGTTCGTGCTCACCGGCCTCGTCGTGCCCCACCTGCGTGCTCGTGGCGGCGGCGTGATCGTCAACATCACATCGAGCCAGGGTGACTTACAGGCGCCGGTCGACCCGGCCGGTGACGGGCCAATCCGCCTGGGGACGCTGCTCGGCTACGCGACCACGAAGGCGGCGCTCAACCGCCTGGGCAACGCCCTCGCGCCGACGCTGCGCGCCGACAACATCGCCGTGGTCAACCTCGACCCCGGCTTCGCCCGCACCGAACACGTCGAGCTCCTCGGCGAACGCGACCTCGTCGACGCCGACGCCGCCGCGCCCATGTCGGCGACCGCCGATGCACTGCTCGACATCCTCACCGCCAAGGACACGCTCCGCTGGAGCGGCTCCATCCTGCGGGTCCAGTCCCCCGAAGGCGTGCCCCCTACAGGTTGACGCCGAGGACGGGCAGGGTGAGGTGCCGGAGCAGGTGCCTCGCAATACCGCGAGAGGTTTGGGGGTCCGGGGCGTTGCCGCGACACTTCGGCGGTTGCCGATGTCACTTGACGTCGCCTCTGCTGCGAGCCTGAAGTTTCCGAGCTGCGCCGGCCAGAAACCGCCGAGGTAGTCATCGACCACGCGCAATGTCAACTGGTGGAAACGGGAGCCGATGCGCCGGGCGTCACCTGCGTCGCTCGCGTTGTCGCGCGGCGGCGCGCCCTTGACGCAGCACGGCGTGCGCGATGGCGGCAAGCACATTGCAACCACGAGCTCCGATGGACGCCGAGACAGTGGGCACCGCCTGATCATGGGCCGCGCCGACGGGCTGGTCGGAGCTGATCCAGTCCTGCTCGAGCTCACCACCGTCGACGACCCCGGCCAGGTCCTGAGACCGGACCTGCTCTTCGTACACGGTCTCGACGATGGGCTGGCGCTGCTCGATCCAGTCGGCCTCCGGTATCTCTGACTCGATGCTGACGTCGGCGTCGTCTGCGCGGAGATGGCTCGGGTACGCGTTCGCGTCGCCCTCGTCGATGACAGGCTGGTGCTGCTCGATCCAGTCGGCCTCCGGTACTTCCGATTCGATACTGGTGGGCTCGTCATCGCGCCGATCACTCATGGCTCTCCAATCGTGGATGGGACAGCGACACGACCCCACGATCGCGCGCGCATGGTGTACATCCTTCCAGCACCGCCCTCCGGAACCACACGTCCGAAGTCACCTCCCATGCAGCAGACCCCCGTCGAAGTATCCGCCCGAGTCCTGGTGTGAAACGAACGACATGGTCCGTTCGTCGGGTCGCGGCTCGGGCGGCATGATCACCAAACCCCGCGTCCACTGCAGCGGGTCAGCTCCACACCGCCGTGGACGACAAGGCGAGACTCAGTCCGCTTGGAAGAACCGCGGTACTGGCTCGCGGGCCGAGCGGTAGTCCTGGCATAGCGGAACGAGAGCGGCGGCGCGGCGTCGTCATTCCGGACACTGGTCGTACTACGTCTTGCGTTGCTACGCACCACGTAGTATGCTCTCGGGATGAAGGGACTTCGGCAGTCGAGCGATCCGTCAGTGCTGATTCTCACGAGCTTGGCGGGTGGACCCAAACACGGTCACGCGCTCGCGAAGGACATCCAGGATTTCGCCGGAGTGACATTGGGTCCGGGCACGCTCTACGGCGCGATCACACGACTCGAGGAACAAGGCCTCATCGCGCCGCTCGCGACCGAGGACCGCCGGAGGCCGTACCGGATCACCAAGGCTGGATCCGAGTCCCTCGCGCAGGCGCTGCGCGACATGCACCGCATCGCCGAGACGGGCGTGTCGCGGCTCGGATCGAAGGTCGTGTTCTCGTGAGGGGGCGCAACGATCCCTCGAGGCTGCTGCGCTGGTACCCAGAAGCATGGCGTGACCGCTACGGCGACGAGTTCATCGCCTTGCTTGAGGACTGCTCGAGCGACCGGAGACTGACGCTCGCCGCCAGGGCGGCCATCGCCGGTTCCGGAATGCGCGAACGGGCGCGTGACTTCGGCCTCTTCGGGAAAACGTCTTCTCCAGGTGAAAGGGTCCGGGCAGGGTTTCTCCTCGTCCTGTGCGCCTGGTCGATCTTCGTGGTGGCCGGAGCCGGCTTCTCGAAGGTGTCGGAGCACTTCGACTCGCAAGTGTCCGCCGGATCCCGCGCATTGCCCTGGGGTGCGTTCGACGTCGTGCAGAAGATCGCGGTACTCGCGGCCATCCTCGTCGGAACAGGAGCCGTTGTCGCCATCCCGGCTCTCACGAAATTCTTGCGTGCGGGCGGGTGGCGCACCATCAGCCGCCACGTCCGCCAAGCCACCGCGGTCACAGCCACAGCACTCATGGCGTCCGTTGGTCTGATCGCGTGGGCGCATTCACTGTCGTCCGGCCAGCGGAACGGTAGTGATTGGCCATACACACTCGCGTTCCTTCTCTGGGCCGTCCTCATCGTCGCGACGCTGGGACTCTGGACCATCACGGCCGTGGTCGTCGCCCGCCGGCTGGCGCTCACCCGCTCCGTCCTTGCGATCGAAACCCTCCTCGCCGGCGCGCTGACAGCCGCGATGGTTGCCATGACCACAGCCACTGCGATCTGGTGGACCGCGATCGCGACCGACGCACCCTGGTTCCTCCATGGCACGGCACCCGGCTCGGCCGGCTCTGCGTTCGAGCCACGCATGGCCCTCACCATGGTCGTCATGGTCAGCGCAGTGATCGCAGCGATCTACGGGACCGTCCGCGCCGCGCGTTCCTGGAGCCACTTCGAACGCTCCCTCAGTTGACATCCGCAGGGAACTCGCCCACCCGTAGTTGTGCGTTCGGCGTGGACGCGGCGCTCGACGTCGCCTTGCGGCCAAGAGTCGCGGCTCAGTCCGTGACGAGACGGCTCGGCCAGCCGACGCGCACGAGAACACCGTCCGGGTCGGACAGGCTGAACTCGTACATGCCCCACTCCTTGTGCTCGGGGGCCCTCCCGGGCTCGATGATGTCGTTGCGCATCGGGACGGCTCGTGCGTCGACGTCGGGTGTGTACAGGTAGAGGCCGAACGGATTGCGGCCCGGCACGACCCAGCCCTCGACTGCATCGGTCAGGTGAACCGTCGCTCCGTGCCCGTCGGTGAGCATCCGGTACTCGCTGTGCGGATCGTCGTCGCCGTCGTCCCGCTCGAAGCCCAGGCGTCGGTAGAAGGCCTCGCTCTGGTCCAGGTCGTTGCACGGCACGATTGCGGTCAGTGTCGGACGGGGGCCCTCGTCGAGTGTTGTCATGACGCCAGCACAGCACCTCGACCGACGCCATGACCAGAACTCGGCTGGGGGCACGTCGTCGCAGTGGGCGTTGAGGCGGTCTTCGTTGAACCAGTGCACCCACGACAGCGTGGCGAGTTCGAGTTCGTCGACGTCGCCCCATCCGGTGGCGTCGGGCCCGTGGACGAGTTCGGTCTTGGAGAGCCGGTTCGTGGTCTCGCGAGCGCGTTTCGTAGCTGTCGGCGACGGTGCCGATCGAGGGTCGGGCGCCGATCTCGTCGAGGCGTTCGGTGAAGCGCACGCTGGTGAACTGCGACCCGGCATCCGAATGTGTGATCAGACCAACGAGTCGGCGAGCACCACGCGACAGTCGGGCCATCTGCAGCGCGTCGAGGACCGTCTCGGTCTTCATGTTCGACGCGACGCGCCACCCGACGATCATCCGGGAGAACGCGTCGAGGAACCAGCCTCTGCCCTGCGGTGATGTGGTGGGCGTTGAGGGTCTCGAACCCCCGACCTCCGCCTTGTAAGAGCGGCGCTCTACCAGCTGAGCTAAACGCCCGGAGCGAGCGAGGGTAGCGGACGGTCGGACGGAACCCGTCGGGCCCGCGCGCCTCCCCGACGCGGGAACGGGCACCCGGAGGTGCCCGTTCCACGCATTGCTCGATTGACCGCGGCGGACCGGGGCTCGTCGGGGTACCGGGGGGAGATGGGACCCCGGCGCGTCACCCCGGCCCGCCTTGTGCGGTGACCTTGGTTGATCGGTTGCGCGGCTCAGGCGCTCTCGGCGACGCGGAACGACGGGTCGTACCGCGGGACGAGGTCCTCGAGCACCGGCTCGGGCGGACGGACCTTCGGCGGCCGTCCCCGACGCCGCTTGTTGGCGAGGATCTTGCCGTTGGCGAACAGCTCACCACCCCAGACGCCCCACGGCTCGCGCCGGTCGACGGCCGCGGTCAGGCACTCGTCCTTGACCGGGCACTCCACGCAGAAGGCCTTGGCCCGCAGGATGTCGTCGAGCTGCTCCGAGAAGAACAGGTCCACGAGCGCGCTGGTGCCGTCGGCGCACCGCGCGTCGATCCTCCAGGGTTCGTCTTCGATGACTTCGGTGGGTTCCAGAGCGAACATCGCTGTTCCTCGCCTTTCGGTGGTGCGGTACGTGGTGGAGCAGAGGTCGGTGCGGTCGGATTCGGGTGGGAAACACGAAAAAGGCCGCCGGGGGAGCCCCGGCGGCCTGGTGAGCGGATCCTCTCGAGTTACGAGAAGGTCACCTGGGACCGACGGGGCCGGGGCTTGTGGTCGAAGGCCGGCACGGTGCACGGAATCGACCACGAAGCCTTGGCGGTGAGGCTGGCCATGTGGTCGTTCGCGACGTCACCGACGTATCGGGCGCGCGCGACGGCAACGGCTGCCATGCCGTTGAGCTGCGTCGAGGTGCCGTACATCAGTGGTGCTCCGTCGGAGTCGGTGGAAGAGATCTGGGTGGTGCGGGTGAAGCCCTCACAGGCAACCAGGTGAGGGTACCGCACGTCAACCCATTTTCTCGTCCTCGCTGAGCCGCACCGCGCCGATCATCGCGATGGCTGCGGCCACGATCATGATCCAGAGGCCCCAACCGACGTTGGCGTCGACGCTCGTGTAGCGGTTCATGTCCTGCATCACGTCGTAGCTGTGCAGCACGTCTCGCACCACGAACCCGGCGATCACGAACGCCAGGACGACGGTCAGCCACCGGAAGGGACGCATCTGCACCGAGAGCAGCGCGCTGATCGCGAGGGCGCCGGCACCGATGCAGTACCCGACACCGAGACCGTTGTCGAAGCCCGACCGGTGGAACTGCGCGAGCCCGATCGTCCCCGAGATCCACGGCAGGTACGCGCCGGCGACGATGCCGACGGCGGCGAGGGCCACGATCATGGCGTGGCCGTAGTTCCCCGGCGCGGTCGCCGACCATGCGCTCGCCGCGCGGGTCGGGCGGCAGCGGATCGCGCGCCAGCTCGGAGTGGTACGACTCGGGCTGGTCGGCGAACGAGCGGAAGAAGTCGATCACGACCACCCACGGCATGCGCCTGCGCTGGCGCGGTGGAGCCGCCACGGAGCCGGTGGCGGTGGACGCGGGATCGGGATCGTTGCCGAACGGCACACGCGGCACTGCATCTCGCGCCGTCTTCATCGGCGCAGGTTCGGGCCCGGCGGAAGCGGCGATGGCGGCGGCGACCAGCGGTGCCGACGCGGGAACGGGAGCGGCGGTCGTCGGCACCGGCACGGGCGGCACGGTGGGTACCGGCGCGGCGTCCGCGGCCGGCGCGGTCGGACCCGAGTTCGCGACCCGGTTGGTCCAGCCGCCGTCCCAGAAGCGCCACTCGTAGCGGCCGGACGGATCGGGCAGCCAACCGGGTTCGGTGGGGGTTGTCACCTGGCTCATTGCGGGCTCCGTACGCTCGGCCTTCCTGGCCCGATACGACTACCGATGAGCTTCGGCAACCCTGCGCCCGAACTTGACCCAGGTCACACCCAAGACTCCGCCGGCGCGGCCACCGCGCCGAGGCGCGGGGTCCTCAGCCTCCGGCGATGACCTCGAGGAGGCGCTCGTGCACCGGGGCCGAGGCGGCCACGATGTCGCCCGACCGGAGCCACGCCCGGTCGTCGCCGCTGCCAGTCGGTGACCACTCCCCCGGCCTCGCGCACCAGGAGCCCGCCGGCGGCGACGTCCCAGGGGCCGAGCGCCAGCTCGAAGTAGCCGTCGAACACGCCGGCGGCGGTCCACGACAGGTCGAGGCTGGCGGCGCCGGCCCGGCGCAGGTCCTCGAAGGTGAGCAACGCCCGCTCGAACACCGGGAAGTACTCGGGCAAGCGGTCGCGCTTGGACCGGAACGGGAACCCGGTGGCGCAGATCGCCTCCTCGCGGCTCGCGCTCGCTGATGCAGATCGGTTCGCCGTTGCAGGTCGCGCCGCCACCGAGGCGCGCCGCGTACATGCGCCCGAGCATCGGCGCGTGCGACGACACCGACGACCGGTCGGCCGTCGGCCACGAGCGCGACCGACACGCCGACGGCGGGGAACCCGTGCACGAAGTTGGCGGTGCCGTCGAGCGGGTCGACGAACCACCCGACGTCGGCCCGGTCGCCGCCGGTCTCCTCGCCGAAGAACGCGAGGTCGGGCGCGGCGTCGTGGAGGATCTCCTGGATCGCGCGCTCGCTCGACGTGTCGGCGTCGCTCACCCAGTCGCCCGGGCCCTTCTCCCGCACGTTGTTGCCGCGCCGCCGAAGGCGTCGAGCACGATCGCGCCGCCGGCCGCGGCCGCCCGATCGAGCGGCCGCGAGCAGGGCATCGAGATCGAGATCGACGGTCACCGACGGGTCCCTCCGTGGAGTCGTGCGAGCAATTCCTGCGTGCCCGCGCCGACGAGCTGGCGGCGTGCGTCGGCATCGAGCGACCACGAGGTCGTCGCCGTCGGCGTCCACGACGAGTGCGCCCGCTTCGCGGCAGACGAGGAAGCCGCCGAGGTAGTCCCACGGCGCGTGTGCTCGCGCCCGCCGTCGAGGTAGCCGTCGAGCCGTCCGGCCGCGACGTCGCACAGCGCGAGCGCCGCCGAGCCGAGGGCGCGGAACTGCTTCCACGGCAGCGGCGACGGCGGCCAGCCCGAGAGCGCGACGACCGCGTGCTCGACCTCGGTGGTTGCCGACGGTGAGATCGGCGCGTGGTCGAGCCACGCGCCCTGCCCGCGCACCGCGGTGTAGCGGGCCGCGGTCGCGTGGTTCTGCGACCAGCGCGCAGAGCGGTCCGTCGGCGTCGAGCGCGCACAACGAGATCGCCCAGTACGGGATGCCCCGTGAGCAGTTGGTGGAGCCGTCGACGGGATCGAGCACGACGGTGACGTCGGCGCCTTCGGGGCCGGTCCAGCCCGACTCCTCGCTCACCACGCGGAGGCCGGCGGCGTGCAGCACCGGCAGGATGGCGGCGTCGGCGACGAGGTCGAGGCGTACTGGCCGGGACGGTCGGTGCGGGCGCGCCGGTCGGATGGCGCTGAGCGTCGCGAGCGCCCCGCGTTGCGCGGCGGCCGCGACGTCGAACACCGCGAGCAGGTCGTCGGGTGTCACTGCGGCGCGGCCTCCACGGTGACGACCGCGTTGTAGTCGGGCACGCCCGACGCCGGGTCGCGGCGGCCGGCGCGGCAGCAGCACGTTGCCTTCGGGGAAGAACACCTGCACGTTGCCGGGCCGGATCGGGCGCGAGGTGGACGCGCGCCCGCATCTCGCCGTGGTCGGAGCGCACCAGCACGCGGTCGCCGTCGCGCAGCGCCGAGCGCGCTCGGCGTCGGACGGCGCGATGAACAGCGCGTCGCGCACCGCGCCGGTGAGCGGGTCCTTCTGCTGATACACCATCGAGTTGAACTGCTTGCCGCGGCGGGTGCTGAGCACGAAGCTGCCCGTCCGGCACGTCGACCTCGCGACGGCGCGACCGCGGCGAAGTGCGCCTCGGCCGTCGGGCGTCGGGAAGACGCCGCCTTCGCAGAGCCGGGTGCCGCCCCACTGGATCGCGTCCCCGGTGGTGCGCAGGTGCTCGACTCCCGCGTACACGGGCACGACGCGAGCGATCTCGTCGCGGATCTCCTGCGCCCGACGCGAACGTGCACTGCTCGGCGCGCTCGGGCGCGACGCGTCGCGCGAGGTCGGCGAAGATCTCCCACTCGCTGCGCGCCTCGCCCGACGCGCGGACCGGGGATCTCGGGGCTGAACGCGATGCGCCGCTCGGTGGTGGTCTCGGTGCCGCCGCCGCGCTGCTCGTAGCGCGTCGCACGCGGGCAGCAGCACGACGACCTCGCCGGGCTCGACGAGCATCTGGCTGGACACACGATGTCCTGGTGCACGCGCAGCGGGACACGCGCGAGCGCGGCGTCGACCACGTCGGGCTCGGGCAGCACGTCGAGGAAGTTGCCGCCGCTCGAGTAGAGCACGTCGATCTCGCCGCGGCCGCCGGCCTCGACCATCTCCTCGGCGGTGATGCCCGGGCCGGTCGCCGATCGGCGAAGCCGTACTCGCTCGGCGAGCGCAGCGGCGTTCTCGGCGTTCGACTCGAGCGCCACCGGGGAACGCGGTGGCGTACGCGCCCATCTCCGCGCCGCCCTGCACGCCCGAGTGGCCGCGGATCGGCATGAGCCCCGCGCCCGGCCGCCCGACGTTGCCGCGCGCGAGCCCGAGGTTCACGATCGCGGCGACGTTGTCGACGCCGTGCTCGTGCTGGGTGATGCCCATCGACCAGACGAGCACCGCGGCTCCGCGCCGCGGCGTACATGCGGGCGAAGCGCTCCATGTCGGCGCGCGTCGGCACCCGACTGCCGCTTCGAGGTCGGTCGAACGACTCGCGCTCGAGCTCGGCGACGCACGTCGTCGAAGCCCGTCGGTGTGGTCGCGGACGAAGTCGCGGTCGACGCCGCCCTCCGCGAGCAGCACCTTGAGCACGCCGTTCAGGAACGCGACGTCGCCGCCGGTGTGCACGCGAAGAACTCGTCGGTCATCTTCGTGCCGAACATCGCGCTCTCGACGTTGCTCGGCACCCAGTAGCGCTCGAGCCCCGGCTCGCGCAGCGGGTTGACCACCGCGACCTTCGCGCCCGCGCTTGCGGGCGAGGTACAGGTACTTCATGAACACCGGCTGCGCGTTGGCGACGTTGGCGCCGAACAGCACGATGAGATCGCTGTCGATGACGTCGGTGTACGAGCACGTGGTCGCGGCGACGCCGATCGTCTTCTTCAGCGCGGTGGTCGACGGCGCGTGGCACACGCGCGCCGCGTTGTCGACGTTGTTCGTGCCGAGGAACCGGGTGACCTTCTGCGCGACGTAGTACGACCTCGTTGGTGATCCCGCGCGCGGTGAGGTAGAGCGCGAACGCGATCGGGCGTCGTGCGCGCGGATGCGGTCGGCGATCAGGTCGAGCGCCTCGTCCCACGAGACGCGGGTGAACCCGGGCTCACCGGCGCGCCGCACCATCGGGTGGGCGAGCCGGCCGAGGTCCCGCAGCTCGCGGTTGCGCAGCCGCTGCAATGGCGCGACGTCGGCGAGCACCGCGTGGTCGAGCGCGCCCATCGTGTTGATGCGCAGCAGGTTGAGCCGCGTCGTGCAGAGGTGGACACCCGGAGAGCGTCCAGTCGTGGAAGCCGGCGACGCCGAGCGCGCAGCCGTCGCACACGCCCTTGCTCAGGATGCGCCACGCGTACGGCAGGTTGTCGCGGTTCTCCCAGACGGTCTTGACCATCTCGTTGTAGTGGTTCGGCTTCTGCTCGCCGATCCCGTTCGGCTTGAAGCCGACCCAGAGGTCGCGCTTCGTGCGCTTGGGCGACTTGATCTTGGCCGAGGTCTTCCAGGCCACGGCGGTGCGCTGCTCAGTGCTCGAGGTCGAGGCGTTCGGGGTGCGTGTAGACGTTGGCGCGCTCGCCGCGCAGGAAGCCGACGAGGGTCTGCCCGAAGCGCCGCGCGGCGTCGACCGCGAGGCTCGACGGCGCCGACACCGCGCGACAGCACCGGGATGCCGGCGATCGCCGCCTTCTGCACGATCTCGAAGCTGACGCGGCCCGAGACGATCAGCACGTCGTCGGCGAGCGGGAGCGCGCCGTTCGAGCAGCGCGTGGCCGACGAGCTTGTCGACCGCGTTGTGACGACCGACGTCTTCGCGCAGCGCGACGAGCTCGCCGTCGGCGGTGAAGCGCGCCGGCGGCGTGGAGCCCGCCGGTGGCGTCGAACACCGTCTGCGCGGCGCGCAGCGCGTCGGGCAGCGACGCGAGCACGGAGCGGGCGACGACCGGGCCCGGCGCCGACCGGCTCGCAGTGCTGCGCCACCTCGTCGAGCGTGGTCTTGCCGCAGAGCCCGCAGCTCGCGTTCGCGACGAACGCCCGCTGGTGACCGCCGAGGTCGACCGGGCGGCGGACCTTCGACGGTGACGATGTTGTACTCCTGCTCCCCCGCTCCCGCGAGGCAGTAGCGCGACCGTGTCGAGCTCGGCGGCCGAGCGCGAGCAGCCCCTCGGTGAGGCAGAAGCCCGACCGCGAGCTCGAAGTCGTTGCCCGGGCGTGCGCATGGTCACGGCGAGCGCCGACGGCTCCTGGCCCGGGCCGTGGACCCGGATCTCCATCGGCTCCTCGGTGACGAGCTGGTCGGGCCGGTCGCGCACCGTGTCGCCGTCGACCGCGCACACCCGCACCGACGTGACGGCGCGGCGGGCGGGACCTGAGCTCACCGCTTCACGCTAATCCTGGGAGCTCGATCCCCAGCCGTTGGGCGTCGGCCGGCGTGTCGACGTCGAGGAACGTGTCAGATGTGGTCACGACGCGCCATTCGTCCTCCTCGACCACGTCGTGATCGATCACGTCGAAGAGCTCGCGCAGCGCCCGGATGCCACCGGTCACGAGGCTGCCGGCGGCGAGGAGGGCGTCGGGCCCGTACCGGGCACACACGGGTTGGAGCCGTCCGTCGACCCGCAGCACCGCGGTGGGTGCACCCGGACGGTCGCGCAGCCACCGCAGGAAGGGCTCGTCGATCAGGGGGAGGTCGACGGCGAGGAGCACTGCCGGGATGTGGTGACCCCGTGCCCGCAGCCACTCCCCCGCCGCGGCCAGGCCGGCGAGCGGCCCGGCGCCCGCCGGTGACTCGCGGACCGCCTCGAGCCCGGTGACGCCGTCGCCCGCCTCGAGCACCGGCGAGCACGTCGCACCGAGGCGGCGGGCCGCCCGCCGGGCGAGGGTCTCGCCGTCGAGCACGAGGGTCGCCTTGTCGACGCCGAGGCGTCGGCTGCGTCCGCCGGTGAGGACGATGCCGGCCGTCGGCGTCATGGGCAGACCGTAGAGTCGATTTCGTGCTCGCGGCCAAACCATCCGGGTCGGCCAGGCGTGTCCCCTGCGCACATGCATGATGACGACGCCGACCTCGACGGGCCGGCCGACTTCGACGAGACCTTCAGAGAGCACTACTCGCCCATGGTCCGATCACTCTCGGTGGCCTGCGGAGACCGCGAAGCCGCCGCCGACGCGGTCCAGGACGCGTTCACGCGCGCCTACGCGCGATGGCGCCGGATCTCGCGCTACGAGCACCCGGCGGGCTGGATCCGGCACGTCGCGTTGAACCGTCTGCGGGACCACTTCCGTCACGAGGCACGCGGTGTCCGCGCGCGAGCGGATCGCCGGCCAGACCCCCACGACGGTCGAGGCCCCCGAGCTCCCGGACGACGCGCTGATGCACGCGGTGCGAGCGTTGCCCCCGCAGCAACAGATCGCGGTGTCGCTGTTCTACGTGGAGCAGCTGTCGGTGCGCGAGATCGCGACGTCGATGAAGCTCTCCGAAGGTGCGGTGAAGTACCACCTGCACGCCGGGCGTGGCGCGCTGCGCACGTGGCTCGAGACGGGGATCGAGGCGGGATGAGCGAATTCGACGCTCCCGACCAGTTCGATCCGCTCGACGACGAGCTCCGGCGGCGCTTCGCCGCCGGCGCACCGCGCCGACCCCGATCCCGACGTCGTGCTCGACGCCATGCGTCCGCAGCTGCAGCGGGCGCGCGTCCGGCGGCGGGCGTCGATCGCAGGTGCGCTCGGAGGGGTCGCCGCGGTCGTGGTCGTGCTGGCGTTCGTGCTCGGCTCCGGGGCGGCGGCGGCACGGGCTCGGTGCGCGTCCCGCCCGCGACCAACGGGCCCGCCACCTCGACGCCGAGCACTCCCACCACGACCGCGCCGTCGGGAGGTTCGGCGACGCCCGGCACCGTGCCCACCACGGCCGACGACCACGGCACCGACCTCGCGACCACGGTGCCGGGTGCCACCGCATCGACCGCGGCTCCGCCCGCGACCACGCCGGTCGCCCCGGCACCGCCGGCGCAGACCTCGTACTCGTCAGCCGGCGGGTCGATCGTCGTGAACTTCGCCAACGGGGAGGTCTCGCTGGCGTCGAGCTCGCCGGCCGCGGGCTACAGCGCGGAGACCCACGACAACGGGCCCACGCGGGTCGAGGTGCGGTTCGACAACGGCGAGACCGAGTGGCGCATCCGGGTCGACGTGCAGAACGGCGCGCTCGTCCCCGAGGTCACGCAGCACTGATCTCGCGGTCGGCCACACCCACCGGTCGCGTCCGGCGTGTCCCTCCTGATCGACCACCAGGAGGCACCCATGGAACCCGACCAGCCGTCCAACGAGCCCGTCTCACCCGCCCAGCCCTTCTCACCCGCGGCGGCCTCGAGGGGTCGTCGCCCGCGGGTGCGGCGGGTCCTCGCCGTCGCTGCGGGCGTGGCGATGGTGCCCGCCCTCTACGCCGTCGCCAGCGCCGACGGCCGGCGGGGAACGTCAGCCCCTCGACGGTGACGGCGGCCAGCCGGACGGCCGAGGACCGCGGCACCGAGACCGAGATCGAGCACGGCGTCGAGGTGGAGAAGCCCCACGGCGGCGCGACCACGCCGAGCGTGCCGGAGTCGACCACGCCGAGCCCGCCCACGACTCCCTCGGTGCCCCAGGCGACGACCCCCACCGCGCCCGAGGCGGAGCACCCGGTGCCCGAGCCGGGCGACGACAACGGCGTCGACGCCCCCGGCGCCCCCACCGCCCTCCCCGACGACACCAACCGCGGTCCCGGCAACGGCGACGGCGCGGTCACGCCCGTCCCGTCGGGCACGCAGTCGTTCTCGTCGGCCGGCGGTTCGATCGTCGTGGCGGTCGAACGGATCGTCGATCTCGCTGGCGTCGTCCAGCCCCGCGGCCGGCTTCGGCGCCGAGGTGCACGACAACGGCCCCACCCGGGTCGAGGTGCGCTTCGGCAACGGTCAGACCGAGTGGCGCATCCGGATCGAGCTCGACCACGGCGCGGTCACGTCGGAGATCACCCAGCACGGATGATCGCGCGATCGGCAGTGGCTTCAGCCGTCGGTCCGAGGTGCGCCCTCGGCCGAGGGCTCGAGCCGGTAGGCGACGACCTGCCAGCGGCCGTTGCGGCGGGCCATGTCGACCCGGTTGTGCACGACGGCGCGGTCGTGGAGCTCGACGGTGGTGATCGCCACCGCCAGCTCGCGGCTGGTCGCCACCTGGTCGACCCCGACCCGCTCGACCAGCCCGCCGAGGTCGTGCTGCTCCGCGTACGCGGTGCGCTTGGCGGCGATGAAGTCACGTCGGTCGAGGCCGTCCCGCAGCTCTGCGCCGGAGAGCGTGTAGAGCGACTCGAAGTCGAGGTGGTCCCACGCCAGCTCGTAGGCCACCGCCACCTCTCCCGGGCTCGGGTCCGCCCGATCCTTGGCGATGACGACGACCACTGCGATGGCGAGGGCCACGACGATGATCCCGACGACGGCGGTGATCACGCGAGGCAGCCCTCGATCTCGGCCGCGAGGTCGAAGTCGAGGTCGGTGAGCCCACCGGCGTCGTGGGTCGAGAGCGCCACCCGCACCTTCCGGTACCGGATGTCGAGGTCGGGATGGTGATCAGCGGCCTCGGCCCGCTCGGCGATGCGGGTGACGAAGGCGATCGCGTCGGGGAACGTCGGCAGCTCGAACGTCTTCACGATCTCGTCGCCCTCGCGCTCCCACCCCGGGAGGGCGGAGAGGCGGGACGGAGATCTGGTCGTCGTCGAGGGCGGTGGGTCGGGCCATGGACCCAATTCAAGACCCTGGCCGACCCGACCGGCGAGTCGGGGCCCTGGCCTCTCAGAATGGCTCCGGGGGAGAGACTCGAACTCTCAACATCCTGATTAACAGTCAAGCGCTCTGCCGATTGAGCTACCCCGGAATCGCGTCCGACGTTAGCAGCGCTCGCACGAGACCCATGACCTGGCGGTGTGTCTTGGTACACGAGTAGTCGACGTACGCGCAGCCGAACTCGTGCTTGTTCCTGCGGATGGTCGCATCGGGCACCGCCCGGTAAGGCTTCCGGAACTGCTCGAGCGGAATCCCAGTCACTTCGGACCAATGAGCGATTGCAGCGTCGAGGTCGAGTCCTTGATGCAAGTACACCCGGGCTCGGAGGCGCGTCTCGTCGATCTCGAAGAAGTGTCGGAACCACGCACAGAAGAACCGGATCATCGCGGGATCGCTGTTCGCGAATCTCACAGCTCCTTCACGCTTCGTGCCTTCCCCTGCGTAGAGCGCGATGCCTGCGGTCAGGAATGCGGCGTCGCTCAGCGAGCCGATCCTTTCGATGCCCTCCGCATCACACGCGGCGATCTGCGCGAGCTTGGCTACGTGGGCCGGGTGCGGACGGCGCTGCGGTCCCGTTCTTCGCTTCGACGGCGTGAAGGGCACGTCGCGGACCCAGAGCGAGACCGACGACTTCGCCACACCGAGCTCGGTGGCGATGTCTTGCAACGTCATGTTGCGAGCGCGCATCGCCCGGGCCTGCTCCTGCTGCTCGAGCTTCCCGCGGTAGCCCATGGCACCGACGGTACGGCGGGGGTGTGACAGCCATCGGTGGTTCCGGAAGCGCGCTACGTTCCGCCCATGGGTCGCGACGGGACGGTGGGAGTCGGGGTCATCGGCCGGGGGTTCGGCCAGAACGTGGTCGCGCCCGTGTTCGCCGAGACCGAGGGGTGCACGCTCGTCGACGTGGTCTCGCCGCGCGAGGAAGCCGCCGTGCGCGAGTTCTGCGTCCGGCCCGACGTCGACCTCGTGGCCGTGCACGCCCCGCCGTTCCTGCACCCGCGGTGCGTCACCGCCGCGCTCGACGCGGGCAAGGCCGTGCTCTGCGACAAGCCCTTCGGCACGTCGACCACCGACGCCGAGGCCATGGAGGCCGCGGCGCGCGACGCCGACGCGGTCGCGCTGCTCAACTTCGAGTTCCGGCACCACCCCGGCCGCATCGCCCTGCGCGCGCTGCTGCAGGACGGCGCGATCGGCACCGTCGAGCACGTTCAGTGGACCGTGTTCGGCGCCGGCTTCCGCGTTCCGGTGCGCCCCTACGGATGGCTGTTCGACCGTGAGCGCGGCGGCGGTTGGATCGGCGCCTGGGGCTCGCACGTCATCGACTTCCTGCGGTGGACGTTCGGCGATCTGGTCGACGCCAGTGCGCGCCTGCGCACCGACATGCCCGAACGGCCCGATGCCGAGGGCACGATGCACCGCTGCACCGCCGAGGACGGGTTCACCGCGCTGCTCACGACCGGCTCCGGAGCCTCGGTCACCATCGACACCACCTTCGTCGCAACGAAGAACGCACCTCCGCGCGTCGTCGTGCTCGGCTCCGACGGCACGCTCGAGTCGATCGCCGACGGTCGCATCACCCTCCGCAACGACTCGGGCACCCAGGAGGTGTTCACCTTCGACCCGCCGCGCGAGGACCCGCACCTGGTGCCCATGCGCGCCTGGGCCGAGGTCGTGCGCGACTCCGTGCGGGAGGGTGCAGTGCCCGAAGGCGTGCCCACCTTCGTCGACGGCGTCGAGGTCGCGAAGGTGATGGACGCGCTCCGCGGCCTCAGAGCTTGAACGTCGACAGGTAGGTCGCGCCATCGGGCGCGGCGAACTCCTCGTGGACCGAGCCGATGGCGGCCACGTAGGCGTCGCCCTGCGTGAGCGTCTCACCCTGGGTCACCAGCGAGCCCTCGACCACGAAGAGGAACTCGGTGTGTGCGTGCTCGTGCGCGTCGCCGACGTATCCAGGCTCGGCCTCGACCAGCGCCACGTAATACCCGTCGCCGCTGGCGAGCAGCTTCGCCCGGGCGTTCCCGCCCGAACCCCATGGTCCCCACTCGACGTCGGCGAATCGGCCGATGCTCCAGCCGTCGGTCGAGAACGTCACCGGAGCTGCTGCTCCAACCACTCCGTCACGAGCCGGTTCCAGCGCCGCGCCACCGCCGAGTCGGTGAACATCTGCACGCCGTGCGGTGCGCCCGGCAGCACGTGCAGCTCGGTCGGCACCCCCGCCTGGTTGAGTCGCAGGCCGTACTCGATGTCCTCGTCGCGGAAGCCGTCGGCGCCGCCCACGATCACCAGCGCGGGCGGCAGGCCCGCGAGGTCGGTGGCGCGGGCGGCGGCCGCGTACGCGGGCACGTCGCCGCCGTACCGATCGCCGAGGTAGCTGCGCCAGCCGAAGGTGTTCGACTCACGGCTCCAGATCGGCAGCCCGTCGAGCCGGCTCGACGACGTCGTCTGGCGGTCGTCGATCATGGGGCACTCGAGGAGCTGGAACGCCAGCGGCACCTCGCCGCGGTCACGAGCGAGCAGCGCCAGCGCCGCCGCCAGGCCTCCACCCGCACTCACCCCCGAGACCCCGATGCGGTCGGGGGCGATGCCGAGCTCCTGGGCGTGGTCGTACGTCCAGCGCAACCCTGCGTAGCAGTCGTCGAGCGGGCCCGGGTACTGCGTGTCCGGTGCGAGGCGGTACTCCACCGACACGCCGACGCACGGGAAGTGCACGCACTGGCGGTCGAACTTGGCGTCGTCCATGTCGTACGACCCGAGCACGTACCCGCCGCCGTGGATCGAGTACACGCACGGGAGCGCACCTTCCACGCCCTTCGGTCGGTGCACTCGGACGACGACACGTGGCTCGTCGCCGACGACGTGGTCGGTGCGCTCCACCGCATCGGAGAGGGGCACACCCGCGAACAGCTCGCCGCGTGCGGCACGCATCGCCGGCAGTGCGTCGACCGAGAGCTCGAACCCGACCGGCGCAGCCGCCAGCGCCGGCGCGATCTCGGCATCGAGGATCACAGCGTCCATGGCGCGGAAGGTACCACCGTCATCCGGCGTTGCACCGGGAGCGAAGAAAACATGCAACGCGAGCGTCCGCGTCGAAGTCATACTTGGTTCGCGGACGGAACTACTCCGAGGAGCGAACGATGACCAAGCTGATGTCTGGTCTGCACCGCTGGAGTCGGGCTCTGGTTCGTCACCTGCCCGAGCACCCCTACCCCAGCGATCACCCCTGGCGCGACCACCACGACCCCTCCCGCCCGCGCGGGTAGCGGTCACGGTGTTGCCGGCCTCTTCGTGGGGCCGGAAGGAATCGAACCTTCGACCGAGCGATTATGAGTCGCCTGCTCTGACCATTGAGCTACGGCCCCGTTGGCCGCTCAGGCTAACGGGGTCGGCTCGATGGGTGCGCTCGATGGGAGCGACGGATCAGGGTTCTTCGAGGTAGTCGCGCAGCCGCTGCGAGCGGGTCGGGTGCCGCAGCTTGGCCAGCGTCTTCGACTCGATCTGGCGGATGCGCTCGCGCGTCACGCCGAACTCCTTGCCGACCTCTTCGAGCGTGCGCACCTGACCGTCGTCGAGACCGAAGCGCAGCCGCACGACCGCGCGCTCACGATCGTTGAGCTCTTCGAGCGCTTCTTCGATCGCCTCGGTGAGCAGCGCGCGCGCCGCAGCGGTGGCGGGCGCGATCGCGGTGGGGTCCTCGACGAAGTCGCCGAGCGAGGAGTCGTCCTCCTCCCCCACCGGCGTCTCCAACGACACCGGCTCGAGCGAGATGCGCTGGATGTCGCGCACGCGATCGGGCGTGAGCTCGACCTTCGCCGCCACCTCGTCGACGCTCGGCTCGCGCCCGAGCTCCTGGAGCATCTGGCGCTGCACCCGCAGCACCTTGTTCATCGTCTCGACCATGTGCACGGGGATGCGGATGGTGCGCGCCTGGTCGGCGATGGCACGGGTGATCGCCTGACGGATCCACCAGGTGGCGTAGGTGGAGAACTTGAAGCCCTTCGTGTAGTCGAACTTCTCGACCGCACGGATGAGCCCGAGGTTCCCCTCCTGCACCAGATCGAGCAGGGCCATGCCGCGACCCACGTAGCGCTTGGCGATCGAGACCACGAGCCGGAGGTTGGCCTCGGTGAGCTGCTTCTTGGCGATCTCGCCGTCGACGGCCACCGCCTGCAGCGACGCCCGTGCTTCGTCGGACAGGGGTGCGTCGGTGAGCGGCGAGTCGGAGAAGGGTGCTTCGAGGTCGTCGAGGCGAGCGGTGGCGTGCACGCCGGCCTCGATGCGCTTCGCCAGCGACACCTCCTGCGGTCCGGTGAGCAGCGGGACCTTGCCGATCTCCTTGAGGTACATCCGGACCGGGTCGAATCCCCCGCCCTCCGTGCGGTCGGGACGCGCGACCCGGCTGTGGCGCGTGACCGGCGCGGCGGTGGCGCCCGGTCGCGGCGGCGGCACCGGCAGCGGAGCCGGCGTGACGACCGCTCGCTCGATTGGCTCCTCGCCGAGCGCGCGACGTTCGTCTTCGCGCCGGATGTCGTCGATGACCTCGTCGAGGATGTCGAAGCCGGCCGCGTGGATGCGCTCGAAGATGGCCTGGAGCTCGGCGGTCTCGGGCTCGAGCTTGGGCAGCGCGGAGAAGATCTCGCCCGTCGTGATGGTGACCGA
Organism: uncultured Actinomycetes bacterium; assembly: GCA_963755855.1. Taxonomy (GTDB): domain Bacteria; phylum Actinomycetota; class Acidimicrobiia; order IMCC26256; family DASPTH01; genus DASUAS01. The sequence goes on from CAVWLR010000009.1 coordinate 677,966, forward strand.
ACCGCGCACGCGCGTGCGCGTGATGAGCTCGTCGACCTCGTCGCGAGGTGAGTCTGCTCCTCCCGCGATCGCGGCGTCGACGTTGGTCACTGTCGTCTCCTCACGCCGGGCCTGCCCCGCGTGTTCCTTCGCCGAGCCACCCTAGTAGCTCCCTCGAATCCTCCTGCACGGCCTCCCAGTCGCCGAGCTCGCGCGCGTGCGCGAGCGCGTCGAGCAGGAGCTTCAACGACGTGGCGCGGTCGTCGCCGGCTCGGAGCATCCCCGCCAGCACCCGTTGTGCGGCCGGTCCGATGGTGTTCGCCATCAGGTGCGCGCGCAACGTCTCCGGTTCGTCTGACGCGATCGGTTCCTCGACCGCGACGCGCTCGAGCAGGTCGAGCACCGGTCCGTCGACCGACGCGATCGCGTCGTGGATGCTGTCGCTCGACGCGATCGCATCGAACGCGCCGCGCGTGAGCGGATCGACGAACAACCGGTCGTCGAGCCAGTCGACGACCAGCTCGGGCTCGTGCACCGCGTAGAGCAGGACGTCGAGCTCGCGGCGGTCGACGCGCACGGGAGCACGACGCTCCCGTGTGGGAGCGTCGGACGGTGGGCGCGCGGCGGCACCCGGCCCGGGCCGCGCGCCACCGCTCGCCGCCTGCTCCTTGCGCAGGCGCGCCACCGTGTCGCGCATCCGGTCGGCGTCGATGTCGAGCTCACCCGCGAGCTTCATCACGTACTGGTCGCGCACCAGCTCGTTCGGGTGCTGGGCCACCATCGCCGCGCCCGACTCGGCGGCGCGGGCCCGTCCCTCGAGCGACGAGAGATCGGCGGCGCCGAGCACGCGGTCGAGTCGGAACTGCAGGAAGGGCGTCGCCCGCTCGATCGCCCGGAGGAGCGCCGCCGGTTCGTCGCGCCAGACGTCGTAGGGGTCCTTGCCCGCCGGGAGGTCGGCCACCTCGAGCTGGATCTCGTACTGCTGCTCCCAGGCGTACCACTTCTCGGCCGCACTCTGGCCGGCGGCGTCGGAGTCGTAGGCGAGCACCACCTTGCGGGCCAGGTTCTTGAGGATCTGGAAGTGGTCGTCGGCGAGGGCGGTGCCGCACGTGGCGACCGCGATCGGCGACCCGGCGAGCGCGAACGCCATGACGTCGGTGTAGCCCTCGCAGATCACCACCTGCCCCCGCCCGACGATCTCGCCCTTCGCCCAGTTGAGCCCGTAGAGCAGCCGGCTCTTCTGGTAGATCGGGGTCTCGGGCGAGTTCTTGTACTTGGGCTGCTCGTCGCCCAGCGCGCGGCCACCGAAGCCCACCGCCTCGCCCCGCTGGTCGTAGATCGGGAACATCACCCGGCTGCGGAACTGGTCCTGCAGCTTGTTCACGCGGTTCACGAACGCGAGCCCGGCGCCCTCGATGTCGTCGCGCGCGAACTTCCGCTGCTGGAGGTGCACGCTGAGCTGGTCCCAGTCGTCGGGTGACCACCCGATCTGGAATTGCCGCACGGCGTCACCGTCGAAGCCGCGCGACCGGAGGTAGCGCCGGGCCAGCGCGGCGTCGTCGGACTTGAGCAGCAGCTCGTGGTAGAACGCGATCGCGGCCGACACCGCCTCCGACAACCGCTGCTTGCGGGTGCGGTCCTTGGCGACGTTCTTGTCGTCGTAGCGCAGCGTGATGCCCGCACGGGACGCCAGCCGCTCGACCGCGTCGACGAACTCGAGGTGCTCGACGTCGCGGACGAACGTGATCGCGTCGCCGCTGACGTCGCACCCGAAGCACCGGAAGCGCCCCTTCTCGGGGTTCACGTTGAACGACGGTGTCTTCTCCGCGTGGAACGGGCAGAGCCCGACGAAGTTGCGGCCGACCCGCTTCAGCGCGAGGTGCTCGCTGGCCAGCGCGACGAGGTCGGTGGCGTCGCGTACCGCGCGTCACGTCTTCGTCGAGGATGCCCATCGGCCGATGCTAGGACCCGCGATCCGCCCGCGCGCCGGCGGATCGCGCCCGACTCCTCACACGCCACTCACACGCTGCTCAGACGCCACGGGGCAGGTCGTCGGGTCGCCAGCCGAGCAGCTCGACCCCGAGCCCGAGCGCGTAGCGGTCGGTCATGCCGCTCACGTATTCGACCGCGAGCGCGGCGGCCGCCGGCGAGCCCGCGACCGGCGCGGTGGTCTCGCCGCTGCGCACCGCGGGGATGCGCCGGGGCGCGTCGGCGAAGTGGTCGACCAGGTCGCCGAGCAGGCGGATCACGCGGGACGCCTGCCGCTGTGCCGCGGGCCGGAGGTAGATGCGATCGAAGTTGAAGGCCCGGTACTCGGCCAGCGCGGTGGCCGCGGGCTCGGTCATTCCGACGGCGCCGGTCTGGTCGATGGCGTCGAGCACGGCCCCCATGAACGCGCCGATCTGCGTCGACGACCGGTCGCCGACCACCGCGCGCACGCCGGCGGGGAGGTCGTCGGGTTCGAGGATCCCCGCCCGCACCGCGTCGTCGAAGTCGTGGCACACGTACGCGATGCGATCGGCCCAGGCCACCACCTCACCCTCGGGGGTGGCCGGAGCGGGCCGGCGCCACGAGTGGTTGCGCACGCCGTCGAGCGTCTCGACGCACAGGTTGAGGGGTGCCAGCGTGACGTCGGCGCCGTAGACCGCGTGGTCGTAGCCGGTGTCGGGCAGGAACGGCGAGAACGCCTCCTCGGAGGCGTGTCCGGCCGGGCCGTGCCCGCAGTCGTGGGCCAGCGCGATCGCCTCCACCAGGGGCAGGCACAGGTTGGCGGCCCGGGCGATGCCGGTGGCGACCTGCGCCACCTCGACCGCATGGGTGAGTCGGGTGCGCAGGTGGTCGTCTTCCGGGGCGATGAACACCTGGCACTTCCCGGCCAGGCGTCGCCACGGCCGGGAGTGCTTGATGCGGTCGAGGTCGCGCTCGAAGCAGAGGCGCCACGGGTCGGCCTCCTCCGCCCGCGCCCGCACCCCCGCGCCGACCGGTCGCGTGGCCCCGGGCGCCATCGACGCCGCCAGCTCGAACTCGCGCTCCTCGCGCCGACGCGCCGGCGCGCCGACCCACGCCGTCGCACCCTCGTGGGCGGTACGGACGAGGGCGCGCGCCTCGGTGGGAACGAGCAGCTCGGTCATGGTCCGAGCCTACGACCGGGGTGTGACAGGTCACGCGCGAGGAGCGCGCCACCGCCGGTGTCCGACGTGAGGCGCTACGCGGTGGTGCCGGGACCGTCGGCGCCGAGCGACGCGTGCGCGGCCGCGAGGCGGGCGATCGGCACCCGGTAGGGCGAGCACGACACGTAGTCGAGGCCGACGCGGTCGCAGAACTCGACCGAGGCGGGATCGCCACCGTGCTCACCGCAGATGCCGAGCTTGATCCCCGGACGGGTCGCCCGACCCCGCTCGACGCCGAGCTGGACGAGCTGGCCCACGCCTTCCTGGTCGAGGGTCTCGAACGGGTTCGCCCGCAGCAGCTTGAACTCGAGGTACTGCGACATGAAGCGACCCTCGACGTCGTCGCGGGAGAACCCGAACGTCATCTGCGTGAGGTCGTTGGTGCCGAACGAGAAGAACTCGGCGACCTCGCGCGATCTCACCGGCGGCCAGCGCCGCGCGCGGTGTCTCGATCATGGTGCCCACGAGGTAGTCGACGGCGTCGACACCGGCGTCGGCCAGCGCGGTGGTCGCGACCTCACGCACCCAGTCGGTGAGCAGCGCGAGCTCGGGCTCGGTGACGATGAGCGGGATCATGATCTCGACGTGCGGGTCACCGCCGGCCTTCTTGCGCGCGACCGCGGCCTCGATGATCGCCTTGGCCTGCATGCGGTAGAGCCCGGGCTTGATGATGCCGAGCCGGCACCCGCGGGTGCCGAGCATCGGGTTGGACTCACGCCACAGCTGCGCGGCGGCGAGCAGGCGACGGCCCTCGGCGTCGAGCTCGCCCTTGGCGTCGTGGATCAGGAGCTCCTCGACGTCGGGGAGGAACTCGTGCAGCGGCGGGTCGAGCAGGCGGATGGTGACGGGCAGGCCGTCCATCGCCTCGAAGATGCCCTCGAAGTCGGAGCGCTGGAGCTTCTCGAGCTCGGCCAGCGCCTCTTCCTCCTCGACCGGGCTGTCGGCCAGGATGAACCGCTGCACCAGCGGCAGCCGATCGCCCAGGAACATGTGCTCGGTGCGGCAGAGGCCGATGCCCTCGGCGCCGTACGTGCGCGCCACCTGCGCGTCGTGCGGCAGGTCGGCATTCGTGCGCACGCGCATGCGCCGGAACGTGTCGGCCCACGCCAGGATGGTCTCGAACGGACCACCGGGATCGGGCGTGACGACCGCGACCGGACCGACCACGACCTCACCGGTCGTGCCGTTGATCGAGATGACCTCGCCCTGGCGGACGGTCTCGCCGTTGACCTCGAAGAAGCCGCCGACGACGTCGATCTGCAGCTCGCTGGCACCGCACACCGCAGGCGTGCCCATGCCGCGCGCCACCACCGCCGCGTGACTCACGAGCCCGCCGCGCGACGTGAGGATGCCCTCGGCCGCGATCATGCCGTGCAGGTCGTCGGGCGAAGTCTCGGGGCGCACGAGGATCACGTCTTCGCCGAGCTCGTGGTGGTGCTCGGCGAGATCGGCGGTGAAGTAGACGCGACCGACCGCGGCGCCCGGCGACGCGTTGAGGCCCTTGGTGACGGCGGTGTAGTCGGCCTTGGGGTCGAACTGCGGGTGGAGCAACTGGTCGAGCTGTGCGGGCTGCACGCGCAGGACGGCCTCGCGCTTGTCGATGAGACCCTCCTCCTCCATCTCGACGGCCATGCGCAGCGCGGCGGCGGCGGTGCGCTTGCCGACGCGCGTCTGCAGGAGGAACAAGCGTCCCTGCTCGATGGTGAACTCGATGTCGCACATGTCGCGGTAGTGCGTCTGCAGCGTCTGCATGAGACCCAGCAGCTCTTCGTGCGGCCCGGGGAACTCGTTGCCCATCGCGTCGAGTGGCTCGGTCGTGCGGATGCCGGCGACGACGTCTTCACCCTGCGCGTTCTTCAGGAAGTCGCCGTACGCGACGTTCTCCCCGGTCGCCGGGTTGCGCGTGAACGCCACGCCGGTGCCCGAGTCGTCGCCCTTGTTGCCGAACACCATCGACTGGACGTTGACGGCGGTGCCGAGGTCGTCGTCGATCTTCTCCATGCGGCGGTAGATGAACGCGCGCTCGCTGTTCCAGGACCGGAACACCGCTTCGATCGCGAGCTGCAGCTGCGCGGTGGGGTCCTGGGGGAACTCGATGCCCGCCTCGGCGAGGACGATGGCCTTGAACCGGTCGGCGAGGCCCTTGAGGTCGTCGGCCGAGAGCTCGGGATCGGTCTCGACGCCGCGCTCCTCACGGAGCTGCTCGAGCGTGTGCTCGAACTTCGCACCGTCGACGTCGAGCACGATCTTGGAGAACATCTGCACGAACCGGCGGTACGAGTCGTACGCGAACCGCTCGTTGTCGGTCTGCTGGGCGAGGCCGCCGACCGAGACGTCGTTGAGGCCGAGGTTGAGGACGGTGTCCATCATCCCCGGCATCGAGAAGGCGGCTCCGGAGCGCACCGACACCAGGAGCGGGTCGGTGGCGTCGCCGAGGCGCTTGCCCATCTTGTCCTCGAGCGCGGCGAGCGCCTCCGCGACCTCGTCCATGAGGCCGGGCGGGATCGTGTCGTCGGCGGCCATGTAGGCGCGACAGGCGTCGGTGCTGATCGTGAACCCGGGCGGTACGGGGAGGCCGAGGTTCGTCATCTCGGCGAGGTTGGCGCCCTTGCCGCCCAACAGGTACTTCTGCTCCTTCGAGCCCTGCTCGAAGGCGTACACGTACGACATTGCTTGCTCCCTGTGCGATGAGGACGCGGGCGGAGCTTCGAGACTACGCGTCGACGATGATCGTGCGGGCGAGCTTGTCGTGGATTCCCTGCCCGTTGCGATCGAAGTAGCCCCACGCCACCATGCCGAGACCCAGGATCACACCGAAGCTCGGGATCGCGAGTGCGAGCAGGATGGGCAGCGCGAAGCGCGTGAACGACGCGTACCAACCGACCGGCGATCCGTCGACGCGCACCACCTTGATCTTCCGGCCGCGCATGCCGAGCGTGCGGCCCTTCAGCGCCGTGACCGGCACGAGGTACGCGAGCGCGAGCACGAACGTGAGCCCGGTGGTGATGTAGCTGGTCGTCTTGATCTTGTCGGAGAGCGAGTCGGAGTACTTGTCGAGCGACTTGATCGTGACGTCGGAGGCGAGGTACTGAGCCGGCACGTCGGCGTCCTTGGCGTCCTTCACCGCGCTGTTGAAGTCCTTCTTGGCGCCGTTCAGATCGGACTGCGCGCTCTTCTTGTCGCTCGCCGTCTTCGCCTCGTCGAGCGACTTCTGGTCGTCGATCACGCTCTGGCGCGTGTCCTTGACGTCGCTGACCTTGCTGATGCGGTCCTGGATGTCCTGGTAGTCGCTCTGGATGAGGCGCGGCAGGATGAGGCTCACGCCGAAGAAGATGACGATGAGGATCGAGATGTCGAAGAGCAGCGCCATGCCACGCACGCGCGGCTCGGCGATCGTCATGCCGTCGGGGAGCACGACCGTCGGTTCGGGACGGGGACGCCCGTTGCGACCCATCCGCTGCGCCGGCGGCTTCCCCTTGCCGCTCCCGTTGCCGTTGCCGGTGCCGTTGCCGTTCGTCGACCCGGCAGGGTCCTTCGGCGGCGGGGGCGCGAGCAGCTTGCGCCAACCCGTGAGCTGCTGGGTGCCGCCGCCCGATTCGGAGCCGACGTCGTCGTCGTCGACCAGCTCCACCTCACCGCCGGGCTCGGACGGGCCCGCCAGCTGCGCGTCGTAGCGCTGACGCTGGAAGGGGTCGGACAGCACGTTCCACGCCGCGCGGACGCGCGCGACCTCGTCGCGGTTCGACTGGAGCTGCGAGTCGGAGACGTTCTTCTTCTCCCGCGCCGCCTCGAGGTCGGCGATGCGCTGACGGTGCGCCTCGCGCAGCTCCTCACGGGAGGCGCCGGGCTCGGCGCCGAGCTCTTCGTAGTAGTTCTCGCTCATGCCTGGAGCCGATCCTTCAGTTCGCCGAGCAGGCCGTCGATCGGCACCCGCTCCTGCGACATCGAGTCGCGATCACGGATGGTGACCGCCCGGTCGTCGAGGGTGTCGAAGTCGACGGTGACGCACAGCGGCGTGCCCACCTCGTCCTGCCGACGGTAGCGGCGCCCGATCGATCCCGCCACGTCGACGTCGATCATCAGCTCGGTGCGCAGCAGGGCGGCGACCTCGTCGGCCACGGGCACCAGGGTCTCCTTCTTCGAGAGCGGCAGCACCGCGACCTTGATCGGGGCCAGGCTCGGGTGCAGGTGGAGCACGGTGCGCTGCTCGCTGCCCCCCTTGCCGTCGTCGATCGACTCCTCGTCGTAGGCCGCGAGGAGGAACGCCAACGTCGCCCGGTCGGCGCCGGCCGCGGGCTCGATGACGTGGGGCAGGTAGCGGCGGTCGTGCTCCTGGTCGAAGTAGCTCAGGTCCTGCCCCGAGAACTCGCTGTGCTGGGTGAGGTCGAAGTCACCGCGGTTGGCGATGCCCTCCAGCTCACCCCAGCCCCACGGGTACATGAACTCGACGTCGGAGGTGCCGGACGAGTAGTGCGACAGCTCCTCGGTCTCGTGGGGCCGCAGGCGCAGCTGCTCCTCGGGGATGCCGAGGTCGAGGTACCAGCGGTAGCGCTCCTGGCACCAGTACTCGTACCACTGCGCGCTGTCCTCGGGCGGGACGAAGAACTCCATCTCCATCTGCTCGAACTCGCGCGTGCGGAACACGAAGTTGCCGGGCGTGATCTCGTTGCGGAACGACTTGCCGATCTGCGCGATGCCGAAGGGCGGCTTCTTGCGCGTGGTCGTCTGCACGTTCTGGAAGTTGACGAAGATGCCCTGCGCGGTCTCGGGGCGGAGATACGCGACCGAGGCGTCGTCCTCCACCGGACCGACGTAGGTCTTGAACATGAGGTTGAAGTTGCGCGCCTCGGTGAACGAGTCCTTCGCCCCGCAGTTGGGGCAGGCGCCCGACTCGGGCAACTGGTCGGCGCGGAAGCGCTCCTTGCAGTTGCGGCAGTCGACCAGCGGATCGGTGAAGGTCGCGAGGTGGCCACTCGCCTCCCACACGCGGGGAGCCATGAGGATGGCGGAGTCGAGCCCGACGATGTCGTCGCGCAGCTGCACCATGGACCGCCACCAGGCCTCTTTGACGTTGCGCTTGAGCAGCACGCCGAGGGGCCCGTAGTCCCAGGTGGAGCGGAATCCGCCGTAGATCTCGCTGGAGGGGAAAACCAGTCCGCGTCGCTTCGCGAGGTTGACGACGCGGTCCATCTGGTCGTGCTTGGCCATACCGGACGGCGATCCTAGTTGGGGCCCCTTCCGGGGCTGGGCTCGCTCAGGCGTCGCGGAGCGGTTCGCCGTGCGCGGCGTTCGCCGTCCCGGAGCGCCAGTACGCCTTCGGCGAGACGTCGTCGGGCGCGAACCCGTGCTCGGCCAGCCAGGCGCCGACGGTGCGCACGACCGAGAACTCGGCGGAGAGGTACGCGTGCCCGCGCCCCTCCGGGAGCGTGAGTGCGTCGAGGGCGGCGACGACCTGGTCGGAGCGCCCGGGCGCGCCGCCGTCGCGGTTGCACCACGCGAAGTACACGGGGGCGGCGGCTTCGAGGGGCTGCTGCTCGTCCTCCCCGGCCACGTCGGCGACGACGACCGCCCGACCGGTCGCCGGCAGCGACTCGACCATGGCCGCGGTGGCAGCCCACCCCGACTCGTCGCACACGAAGAGGTGCCAGTCGGCGTCGGCATCCGGCACGACCTTGCCCCGGGGTCCGACCGCGGTGAGGGCGGACCCGACCACGGCGTCCGTCGCCCAGCGGGCACCCGGGCCGTTGCCGTGGATCACGAGGTCGAGGTCGAGGGTGCCGGCCTGCGGATCGGCCCGGCGGATGGTGTAGCGCCGGTTGATGGTGGCTCCGTCGGTGGTGCCGGCGTCGAGCGGCACCGCCAGCATGATGTCCTGGCCGGGGGCGAACTCGAAGCCGCGCAGGTCGTCGCCGCCGACGACCACGCGGGTCACCAGCGGCGTGAGCTGCTCGCGCGCGGTGACCTCGAGGGTGAGCGGGCGCGGGTCGGGAAGGGTCACGGGATCAGTGTGGCCTACAGCAGCGCGGCACTGCGCAGGCGACGTTCGAGGTGGTGCTCGACGCTGGTGAGCGCCAACCGCTCGGTGGCCACGGTGACGGGCCCCGGCGGTTCCGCGAGCGCCCGGGCCAGCTCGCCGCCGAGGATCTGCCGCACCATGGCGAGGGTCTCGGGGTCGATCCGACGGCCGGTGAAGCGCCCACACGTGGCGCACAGCACCCCACCCTCCTCGAGGTCGAAGGCGGTGAAGGGGCCGTCCTCGTCGCCGCAGCGAGCGCAGGCGTCGAGGAGCGGGTGGAACCCCTCGAGCGACAGCAGCTTCCAGAAGAACGCCGCGCTCACGAGCGGGTTGGGGTTCTCGGCCAGCGTGCGCAACGCCCCCACCAGCAACCGGTAGAGCGCCGGGTTCGCCTCCCGCTCCTGCGCGACCTGGTCGGTGGCCTCGAGCATCGAGATCGCGTGGGTGAGGCACCCGTAGTGCTCGCGCAGCGCCCGGTTGGCGTCGATGGTCTCCACCTGCGTGACGACGTCGAGCTCACGACCCCGGTAGCACTGCAGCGCCACGTGGCTGGTGGGCTCCAGCCGCCCCCCGAACCGGCTCCCCGACTTGCGCACGCCCTTGGCCACCGCCCGGACCTTGCCGTGACCCTGGGTGAGGAAGGTGATGATGCGATCGGTCTCCCCCAGCTTGATCGTGCGCAGCACGACCCCCTGGTCCCGGTAGAGGTTCACTACACCAGTGTAATTCTCCCGGGCCTGGGCGAGCGCGTGGCTACGAAGAGTCCACCGCACCGAAGCGACGCTCGCGGCGCTGGTACTCGGCCACTGCGTCGAACAGGTCGTCGCGCCCGAAGTCGGGCCAGCGGGCGTCGGTGTGCACCAGCTCGGAGTACGCCGACTGCCACACGAGGAAGGCGGCGGTGCGGGTGTCGCCACCCGTGCGCACGATCAGGTCGGGGTCGGGAAGGTCGGGCGCGGCGAGGTGGGCGACGAGCGCGTCCTCGTCGATCGTCGACGCGCGTCGACGTCCGTCACGCACCTCGGCCGCGAGTGCGGCCATCGCCTCGGCCAGCTCGACCCGTCCGTCGTGGTCGACCGCCAGCGTGAGCGTCATGCCGTGGTTCGCTGCCGTCAGGGTCTCCGCCGCCGCCATCGCCTGGAGCAGGCGCTGCGGCGCCCGTGTGGCGCGCCGGCCCAGCCCGCGGATCCTGACCCCCCGGGCGTGGAGCTCGTCGCGCCGGGCGTCGAGCAGGCGCTCGGCGTCGGCGAAGGCGCGCCGGGACCGCGCGAGCGGGTCACCCCACCGTTCGCTCGGCACGATCTCCACCGTGAGCCAGCGCAACCCGATCGCCAGCGCGCCGTCGACCACGTCGGCGAGGGAGGCTTCGTCGATCCCGCCCCCGACGATCGCGACGTGACCGGGCACCCGGTGCAGATCGAGATCGAGGTCGGCGGTCACCCGCGCAACCTACCGAACCAGCCCGCTACGCTCCCGCCCGCATGCACCCGGCTCCCGAGCGCTGGAGCGCGATCGTCAACCCCGCCGCCGGGCGCGGCCGGGCGCGGGCCCGTCTGCCCCGCGTGCTCGACGCGCTGGCGACCGCCGACCTCGACGTCGAGCTCCTGCTGTCGGCCGACGCCGCCGACCTCGTCGCCCTGGCGCGGCGCGCCTTCGGCCGGGGCCGCGCCGTCGTCGCGTGCGGTGGCGACGGCACGGTCTGCGCGCTGGCCGGCGTCGCCGCCGACGAAGGCGGTGTGCTCGGGATCGTGCCGCTCGGGTCGGGGAACGACTTCGCCCGCCAGCTCGAGATCCCCCGCGGCGACCTCGACGCCGCGATCGAGGTGCTGCGCGGCGGCCGGGTCGCGCCGACCGACCTGGGCGCGCGCGCACACCGCCGACGGCGCGACGACCTGGTTCACGACCGTCGCCAACACCGGCTTCGACGCGGTGGCGAACGCATGGGCCAACGACGTCACCTGGACGAGCGGCACGCCGCTGTACGTGCTGGCGATGTTGCGCACCCTCGCCGCCTACTCCCCGACTCCCGTGCGCGTCACCGTCGACGACACCGTCATCGAGACCGACGCGTGGTTGGTCGCGGTCGGCAACACCCGCACCTACGCGAGCGGGATGGCGATCACACCCGCGGCCGACGTGCACGACGGCCTCCTCGACGTCTGCGTGGTCGGCCCGGTGTCGCGCACCGAGTTCCTCCGCACCTTCCCGTCGGTGTTCGCAGGCACGCACGTCGAGCACCCGGAGGTGCACACCGCGCGCGGCACGGACGTGACCGTCGACGCCCTCGACCCCGCGTCGACGGTCGATCTCTGGGCCAGCGGTGAGCACGCCGGCGCGCTGCCCGCCCGGCTCGAACCCGTTGCCGACGCGCTCGGCGTGGTGGTGCCCGCGCCGACTCGCCCTACTTGACGGTGAGCGTGCCTTCCATGCCGGCCGCACGGTGGCCGGTGATGCTGCAGTAGAAGGTGTACTTGCCGGGCTTCAGGTCGATCTTCTTCGACTGCGACCCGCCGCCGCCGTCGGCCTCGAGCTGGAAGCCGGGGTACGCGCCGTCGAACACGAAGTCGTGGATGCCGTTCTTGGCCGTCAGCTTGATCGTCGCGATGCCCGCCTTCGCCGAGATCGCGTCGGGCTTGAAGTAGAAGTTGCCCGCCTCGATGTCGATGGTCTCGGTCGACGCGCCGGTGGGCTCGACGTAGGCCTTGCTGTCCCCGCCGCCGTCGTCACCACCGCCGCCGCACGCGGCGAGGCCGACGGTCATCACGACCGCGACGAGCAGCGCACCGATGACGCGCGGCAAGGAAGGGACTCGCCGGCTGGTCATCCGGAGACGGTGAGCGTGGCCTTCATGCCCTGCGCCTCGTGCCCGGGCACCGTGCAGTAGAGGGTGTACTTGCCGGGCGCGAGCTCGACCTTGCCCGACTTCGGGCCGCCGGCGTCGGTGGTGAGGAGGAAGCCGTCGAACTTGGGGTCCTGGATGGCGAGGGTGTGGCCGGTGGCCCCGCTGTAGTCGATCTGGACGACGCCCTTCTTGGCGGTCACGTTGTCGTTGGCGAACTTGATCGACGCCAGGGCCTCCATGTCGACCGTGGAGGTGGCCTTGCCCGTCGGCGGCTTGTAGCCGGCGGCGGCGCCCTCGCCGTCGTCGAGGCTGTGGCCGAGGGACGCGAGGCCCGAGATCGACACCCCGACGAGCACGAGTCCGAGGATCACCGCCAGCGAGGAGGTCTTGAGCTTGGGTGCGGCGGCGATCGCGGTCGCGCCGATGAGGATCGCGAGCGTGACCGCGATGGCGACCGCGAGCGCGGTGTCCTTGTTGTCGGCGAGGAACACGCGCGAGATGTTGAGCACGAGCACCGCGACGATGGCGATCGACAGCAGCGGCACCAGGAACGGGAGCAGCACCCGCGTCTTGAGCGGCGTGTCGTCGGCGGTGCCGTCGGCACCGAGCCGCTCGCTCTCGACCAGCTCCGGGAGCCCCTCGCCCGGCGCCTCGCCGGGGGTCTCGTCCAGGGTGGTGGTGTCGCTCATCTCCTCAGCCCCATCTCCGTGAGCTCACGATCCATTTCGTCGAGTCCGTGCCGCGGAGTGTTCGCGCGTTCCTCGTCGGAGGCCCAGCGGAAGAACACTACGGCGATGATCGCCCACAGTAGGAGCCCGGCCCCGATTTTCATGATCAGGCCGGCCGTCTGCTGATCGGTGAGCGTCGACAGTCCGTAGAGGTGCGGGACGTGCTCGTAGAACTTGTAGAGCGGCGACGATCCGAAGGTGAGGAACGACGCCGGGATCGTCGGCACGACCGACCATGCGAACAGGTAGAGCATCTGCAGCACCGGCGCCAGGCGCGGGATCTCGGGCAGCGGGCTCACGATCGGCATCCACACGACGAGCGACGACACCAGCAGCAGCGCGTGGACGAGGAAGTGCACGAAGCCGTTGGTCAATGCCTCGTTCACGATCAGCGGCCAGTGCGTGAACACGAGGACGACGTTGAAGATCACCAGCGCCGGGATGAAGCGCGCCAGCGTGCGCACGGTGTCGAAGAGCCAGCGCGGTGCGAGCACACGCCGCAGGAGCCAGGCGGGCAGACCCAGCAGCAGGAGGGGCGCGACCACCATGGTGAAGAGCAGGTGCTGCACCATGTGGACGCTGAAGTTGTAGCGCTCGGCGATGTCGTGGATCGGGTAGTCGGACGCCAGCCACATCGCGAAGACCCCGAGCGACCAGCAGGTGATCTGGAACTTGGTGACCACCGCCAGGCCCGAGGGCGCCCACCGGGGACCCAACCGCACGATCCCGATGGCATAGCCCGCCGCGAAGAGCCCGACGAGGAGCCAGACGTCGGGGTGGGGCGTCCAGCTCGGGAAGGCGACCGCGGCCGGCATCAGCAGCTGCGCCTCAGCTGCTCAGGACGCCGTGCAGCGTGGCCAGCACGACGAGGTAGAGCAGTGGGGCGGCGATCGCGCCCACGATGAAGAGGCGCTTGAACACGGGCTGGTCGGTGCGCAGGTGCATGAACCACGAGGCGACCAGGAAGAACTTCACCACCATCATCGCGAGCAGCAGCACCGTGATGAGGCCGTCGGGGATGTCGCCCTCCATGTAGGAGACGGCGATCTCGACGCCGGTGATGACCGCGAGCACGATCGCGACGACGACGTACTGCCACGGGTCGGGGTGCGCCTTGACCTCACCCGGCAGCAGGTTGGGTGCCGGGGTGGCCATGCGGTAGGCGAGGTCGCCCTGGGGCAGGTCGGGCTCGTGTCCGGACCTCGGCTCGATCTCCTGCGTCTCGGTGTCGCTCATGCGCGTCGCCTCACTTCGGCAGGAGGTAGATGACGGTGAAGATCACGATCCACACGACGTCGACGAAGTGCCAGTAGAGACCGGCGATCTCGACCCGTTCGGAGTCGCCCTGCGAGATGCGGCTCTGCATCGAGAGCCCCCACAGCGCCACCAGCCAGATGATGCCGATGAGCACGTGCGTGCCGTGGATGCCGGTGAGGATGAAGAAGCTCGAGCCGAACAGGTTGGTGTCGACGTTGAGGCCCTTGCGGGTGAACTCCGTGAACTCGAAGATCTGGCCACCGATGAACGTGGCCCCGAACAGCGCGGTGGCCATGATCCAGACCCGGAAGCGCCGGTAGTCGCCCCGCTGCACCGCAGCGAGCGCGAGCACCATCGTGAGCGAGCTCATCAGCAGGATGAACGACGTGACCGACGTGAACGGGATGTTGTAGACGTCCTGCGGCGTGGGCCCGGTCTGGCCGGGGCGGTCGCGGTAGAGCAGGTACGTGGCGATGAACGCCCCGAAGAACAGGCAGTCGGACGACAGGAAGAGCCACATCGCCAACTTGGCGTTGGGGACCCCGGTGTGACCGCTGTGCGGATCGTGGGCGGCGTCGTGCCCCGACTCGGCGGGGACGAGCGCGCCGGAGTCGGACGACTGCTCGAGCGCGGTCATCAGGCCTCCTCGGTGCCCGGCTCGAGGCCCCAGGCGAACATGCCGAACAGGAGCAGGATCAGACCCGGGATCACCCAGAGGATCTCGTTGAAGACCGCGGCGTAGCCCAGGCACGGGAGGCCGGCGGCGAGCACGAGCGGGTAGAACGAGGGGGAGGGCAGGTGGATGCCGTGGCCGTCGGTGTGGTCGTCGTGCACCGCGGGGGTGGCCCCGGCGCCCTCGGCGACCTCCTTGTCGGCGAGGACGGCGGTGGCGGTCGATGCGCCGACCGTCTCCACGGCCGCGCCACCGCGGTCGCCGGTGGTCGCGCTCGCGCCGGCCGCTTCGTCGCCGGCTTCGCCGGCGTCGTCGGAGCCACCCGACGGCAGCTTCACCAGCCGGCCCTCGGAGTCCTCGGTGTACTTGCGGTGCCACCAGTCGTCACGAGCCTGCACGACGGGGATCTCGGCGAAGTTGTACTCCGGCGGCGGCGACGGGATCGACCACTCCAGCGAGCGCGCGTCCCACGGGTCGCCACCGGCGATGTCACCGCGCTTGGTCGAGTAGATGATGTTCACGAAGAAGATGAGGACCGACACCATGATGACGAAGGCGCCGACCGTCTCGATCATGTTCATCGTGTCCCAGCCCATGCCGCTCGGGTAGCGGTAGGTGCGTCGCGGCATGCCGGTGAGACCGAGGATGTGCATCGGGAAGAACGTGAGGTTGAACCCGATGAGCATGATCCAGAAGTTCCACTTGCCCAGCGTCTCGTTGAGCATGCGGCCGAAGATCTTGGGCCACCAGTAGTAGAAGCCCGAGAAGATGCCGAGGAACAGACCGCCGAAGAGCACGTAGTGGAAGTGCGCGACGACGAAGTAGGTGTCGGTCTGCTGCGTGTCGGCGGGGACGATCGAGTGGAGCACGCCGGAGAGGCCGCCGAGCGTGAACATGGCGATGAAGCCCAGTGAGAACAACATCGCGGTGGTGAGCCTCACGGCTCCGCCGTAGACCGTGCCCAACCAGTTGAAGATCTTCACCCCGGTGGGGATGGCGATGAGCATCGTCGACAACCCGAAGGCGGAGATGGCGACCGGCCCGAGTCCGGTGGCGAACATGTGGTGCGCCCACACGCCCCAGCCCATGAAGCCGATGGCGATGCCGGAGAAGATGACCACCGAGTAGCCGAACAGCGGCTTGCGGGAGAAGACGGGCAGCACCTCGGAGACGATGCCCATCCCGGGCAGGATGAGGATGTACACCTCGGGATGGCCGAACAACCAGAAGAGGTGCTGATAGAGGAGTGGGTCTCCGCCCTTCGACGCCACGAAGAACAACGTGTCGTAGTTGCGGTCGAAGAACACCATGATCATCGCCGCGGTGATGATCGGCATGGCGAAGACGGTGAGGAACGCGACCACCGTCATCATCCACGTGAACACGGGCATGCGCATGAGGGTCATGCCCGGCGCGCGCATGTTGAGGATGGTGACGATGAAGTTGATCGCGGACGTCGTGGACCCGATGCCCAGCAGCACGATGCCGACGCACCAGAAGTTGGGCCCGTTGCCCGGGAGCGCGCCGCCCGAGATCGGCGTGCTGGTGAGCGGTGTGTAGCCGAACCAGCCGCCGTTCGGCGCGCCGCCGAGGAAGAAGCTCGAGTAGATGAACAGGCCTCCGAAGAGGACGACCCAGTACCCGAACATGTTCAGCCGTGGGAACGCGACGTCGCGCGCACCGATCTGCAACGGGATGAAGTAGTTGCCGAACGCCACCGCGAGCGGCATGCCCACCAGGAACACCATGGTGGTGCCGTGCATGGTGAACATCGTGTTGTACTGCGCGGCGGTGAGCACCGAGCCATTGGGGCCCGCCAGCTGCAACCGGATGAGCAGCGCTTCGACGCCACCGGCGACGAAGAAGAGGAGCGCGGTCGCGCCGTACAGGATGCCGATCTTCTTGTGGTCGACAGTGGTGAACCAGCTCCAGAAACCCGTGGAGGCCTTGGGGCGCCGGAGCGCGAACGGCCGCGGGGCGGCCTTCGGGAGGGAGCGGGCGACCGTCGTCATCTACTTCTGCTCCAGGAGGAAGTCGGCGATGTCCTCGGCGTTTTGCTGCGTCATCGACTTCATGCCGGGTGGCGTGTCGTTGATGAACGACGGCATGCCCACGCAGATCCCGTCACCTGGTGGCAGACGGCAGTCCTGCGACGACATGGGGATCATCGAAGGCGCGTCCTTCACCCAGTTGATGAGGTTCTCGCGCGTGAGCGGGTACGAGCCGCTGGCGAAGGTGCTGCGACTCGCCAGGTGGGTGAGGTTGGGGCCGTAGGTTGCCTTCGACGAGTCGTCGAAGATGTGGCAATTGGTGCACTGGAACGTCTTGACGATGAGGTCCTGGGTGGGTCCGGCCGGCGTGGTGCCGTCGGACTCGTACAGCGGGTTCACCGGGCCCTGCTGCTGCTCGCTCAGGTACGCCTGAAAGTCGGCCGGGCTCTTGGCGATCACGCGGAAGCGCATGTTGGCGTGCGACAGCCCGCAGTACTCGGCGCACTGGCCCAGGTACGTGCCGGGCTTGTCGGCGTTGAGGGTGAGCGTGTTGGTCTGACCGGGGACGACGTCCTTCTTGCCCGAGAGCTCGGGGACCCAGAAGCTGTGGATCACGTTGCACGTGGTGGCCGTACCGGTCCCGTCGCAGGCTTTCAAGTGGACGTAGACGTCGCGCCCGGTGGGGATGATCAACTCGTCGGCGGTGACGACCTTGGCGTCGGGGTACGAGAACTGCCACCACCACTGCTTGCCCTCGACGTTGACCTGAAGCGCCGACGGACCGGGGTTCTGCGCGAGATCGAAGATGGTGGCGACGGTCGGCACCGCGATGATGGCGAGCAGCAGGGCGGGCAGGACCGTCCAGCCGATCTCCAGGCGCGTGTTGCCGTGCACCTGCTTCGGGTTCTCGTTCGCACCCTTCTTGTAGCGGAATTTCAGGGCGAGGATGACCGTCGCGGCGATGATCGCGATGCCGACGACGATGGCGATGACGAGGATCGGCACGAAGAGGTCGTAGACCTTCTGCGCCTGCGGACCCTTCGGTTCGAGCGAGTTCTGCCCGTTGTTCTTGACCTCGGAGCAGGCACCGAGGACCAGGGCGAGGGCAGCGACTGCGACGAGGACGAGCCGGCGTCCCCGAGAGCGGCGTGGCGTCATGTCCCCTTCCGAGTCCTGCGGTCGTGCTGGTGGTACCCGAGCGGGCGGAAGGCCGGGGCCCCGCCGCGTCGGCACTCTACATGGGCGAACTTCCGCCACAGCAACTTCTACTCGGGGCTCTTCGCGGTCACTCGACCTGACGCGATGGCGTCGACCAGGGACGCGTGATCTCGTTCGTTGGCAGCCGCGTACTTCGCGGCGAAACCGGCGATCGCGCGGTCGAACACCGTTCCGGCGCCGAGGTACCCCGCAAGCGCGGTGGCGTCGCCGGTGCGGGCGTGCGCCCGGGCCAGCGCCCGTGCGCAGAGGGCCCCGTAGTGCGTGAGCTTGCCGAGGTCCATGCGGGTGAGGTCGCCCTGGCCCTTCACGTCCCAGAGCTGGCGCACGTAGTAGTGGTGGCCGCTCGGTCCCCGGCACCAGCCGAGGAAGAGATCGCTCGCGGCCTGCGTGAGCCGCTGGCCCGACACCACCCGCCGGCCCTCCTGACCGCTCGCCGTGGGCCCCACGAAGGGCGCCAGCACCGATGGTGGCGCCTCTTTCACCTGCAGCACGATCCGGTCGGGCACCTCGCCGGTCGAGGCGACGGCCTCGAGGAGGACGACCCAGCACCGGGTGCCGACGCTCCCCACCCCCACGACCCGGCGGGCCACGTCGACGACGCGGAATCGGTCGAACAGGAACCGCCGCTCGTCGGTGAGCGACTCGCGGTAGTCGGCGACGGTGGCCTCGACGTCGTCCATCCCGGGTTCGAGCGCGTCGAGGTGCACCACGATCGGTGGGTCCTCGCGGAACCGGGGCCGGCCGGAGTCGTCGGTCGTCAACCGGGCCACGGCGCGGACGTGGTCCTTGCGCAGGGCGCGGGTCACGTCGCGTTGGGCCTGTGCGCGGTAGCGCTTCGGGAAGTGGGCGACGAGGTCGTCGGCGGTCGTGCGCTCGTACCAGACGTCGAGGGTGCGCATGCGGGCGTACTCGTCGACGTACTCGCGGTAGACGCGCACCGCTTCCAGCACGACGTCGTCGCGCTCGGCCACCCGGAAGCCGTGTTCCCGCGCGACGACGTGCAGGCTGGTCGCGAGGCGCTTCACGTCCCACTCCCACGGTCCGCGCTCGGTCTCGTCGAAGTCGTTGATGTCGAACACGACGGTGCGCTCGGGGGTGGCGAAGGTGCCGAAGTTGGCGACGTGGGCGTCGCCGCACGCCTGCACCTTCAGGCCGGTGACCGGCGTGGTCGCCAGGTCCATCGCCATGATCGCCGCGCCGCCTCGGAAGAACGCGAACGGCGATGCCGCCATCCGGCCGTAGCGCACCGGGACGAGCTCGGGGACGCGGGTGCGGCCCTGCTCCTCGAGCACGGTGACCGGGTCGCGGTCGCGCGCCTCCACGTCCCACTCGGCGTGTGCAGAGCGCGGCACGTCGGCCCGCCGCGCCCGGCCCGCCTCCCCCCGGTCGGCGGCGGTGCTCTCGGCGCTCACGCGGCGGACCCTAGTCTCGCCTGGTGCGTCGAGTTGTCCCCTTCGTCACGGTCCTGGCCGTCACGTGCGCAGCGGTCGGGCTGTCCGGCACCACGGCGTACGCCGCGTCCAACGCCGCGTCCAACGCCGCGTCCAACACCCGACTCCCGCTGCGCGGCACCAACTGGGTGCTCACCGACCGGGTGTCGATCGGCACGCCGCTCGCCGACGTCGCGGTGAACGCGATCTTCGGTCCGAAGCGCGTCTCGGGGACGTCGGGCTGCAACGGCTACACGAGCTCGTACACCACCGACGGCTCGCGCATGACCATCACGAACGACGGCGTGAGCACGCAGATCGCGTGCGGCGGCGCGGCAGGCAAGGTCGAGCCCAAGTACCTCGCCGCGCTGCAACGCGTCGGTCGGTGGCGCATCACCGGGACGCGCCTGACGCTCTCGACCCGAGCCGGACGACGCGTCCTCGTGTACCGCGCGTCGACCGGCGAGCCGGCCCTGCGCGGCACGTGGGACGTGACCGCGCTCTACACGGGCAACGCCATCTCGTCCCCGGTGCCGGGCAGCGCGCTCACCCTGGAGTTCGCCGGCGACACCGCATCGGGCGACAGCGGGTGCAACACCTACACCGGGCCCGTGGCACTGAGCGGCACCGACGGCATCGCGCTCGGCCCGTTCGCGACGACGCTGGTCGCCTGCGCCGACCCCGCGGTCGGCGCCCAGGAGCAGCAGTACGTCGCCGCACTCGGACTGGCGAAGACGTACGAGGTCACGGGTGACCAGCTCACGCTGTTCCGCGACGGCGGCACCATCGCCGTCACCGCCCAGCGCGCCTCCAGCTGACGCGAACACACCAACCGGCGTCACCTCGGGAGAACTGTTCCACCTCGGTGACGCCGGTTCGGAGATCGACGTCGGGTCAGTGCTTCCGCTGGTCGAAGGCGACCTTGATCGCGCCGGACCCGTCCTGGGTGGCGAGGACGCCGAACGCGTCGCGCCACGTCTCGTCGAGCGGGAACGTGTGCGTGAGCATCCCGCTGAGGTCGACGCGACCCTCCTGCACGAGGTCGAGGTAGTGGTGGATGCCGTGCTTGCGCACGCCGTCGACCTCCTCGATCCCGAACGCGTTCGACCCGACCCAGCTGAGCTCCTTGAAGTACAGCGGCGTGTACTCCCAGTTCGTCGTGCCGTGCACGCCCGCCTTCACGAGCGTGCCGTGCGCCTTGAGCAGCCGGACGCTCACCTCGAGCGTCTCCTTCTTCGAGATGGTGTCGTACACGACGTCGATGCCGCCGGGGAAGGCCATCGGGAGACCGGTGTGCGACGCGAGCTTGCCGCCCGACCACCTCGCGGCCTCCTCGATCACCGACTCGGCCGGCTCGTGCGCGAACACCTCGTGGGCTCCGAGCTTCCGCGCGAGATCGGCCTGGGCACCGAAGCGCGCGACGACGCCCACCTCGACGTCGGGGTACAGCGCGCGCAGGATCGCGATCGCGCAGGTGCCGAGCGCGCCGGCGCCGTAGACGAGCGCCTTGCCGCCGGGGGGCGGCGCGTGCCGCGTGACCGCGTGCAGCGACACCGCGAACGGGTCGGCGAACACCGCGACCTCGTCCGGGATCGAGTCGGGCACGGCGAACAGCATCGAGGGGTGCGCGGGCATGAGGTTCGCCCAGCCGCCGGGGACGTCGCTCGACGTGCCGATGTGGATGCCGGGCGCGAGCGGCGGGGCCTGGAAGTTCCAGCACAGGCTCAGGTCGCCGACCTCGCACGCGGGGCAGACGGGTGACACGCCGCGCGGCACGCACGACAGCCAGGGGTTGAGGACGACCCGGTCGCCGATCTCCACCCCCTCGGCCTCGGGGCCGAGCGCGACCACCTCGGTGACCACCTCGTGCCCGAGGACCTGCGGCATCGACGAGAACTCCCGCATCGGGTTGTCGCCACCACCGTCGCCCCAGTCCATGAACACCTGCTTGGCGTCGGAGCCGCAGATGCCGGTGAGCCGCGGCGCGGTGATCACCCAGTCGGGGCGCAGGAACCCGGGGTCGGGCATCTCGACGTACTCCATCGGGGTGCGCTCGAGCGCGGCGAGGAGCGGGTTGTCGGTCGTGATCTCGCCGTTGCGCGGCGCGACACCGAAGAGGAGTGCATGCATGTGCGCAGCGTGGCAGTTGCGCCGAGCGAAGTGCAAGAGCGCTGCACAACGCGGGCGTTGACGGACGCGCTCAGTAGCCGAGGCGGTCGAGGGAGTGCGCGCGACGCTGCCAGTTGCGTTCGACCTTGACCTTGGTCTCGAGGTGCACGTGGGCGCCGAGCAGCGCCTCGAGCTCACGGCGGGCGAGCGTGCCCGCCTCGCGGATCACCTCACCGCCCTTGCCGATGACCATGCCCTTCTGCGACTCGCGCTCGACGAGCACCTTCACGTCGTAGCGGAGCACGTCGTCGTCGCGCTCGGGCTCGAGCTCCTCCGCCACGACGGTGATCGAGTGCGGCAGCTCCTCCCGCGCGACGCGCAGCAGCTTCTCGCGCACGAGCTCGGCGACGAGGAACGTCTCGGGCTGGTCGGACACGACCCCACCCGGGTAGTACTCGGGGCCTTCGGGCAGGCGCGCCTCGAGCTCGCCGAGGAGACCCTCGATCCCGTAGCCGGTCTTGCTCGACAGCGGGACGTAGGCGTCGAACTCGCCGAGCTCGGCGACCGCCGCCGCCAGGTGCTCCCCCACCGCCGCGACGGAGACGAGGTCGGTCTTGCTCACCACGAGGATCTTCGGCGTGTCGACCTGCTGCACGAGACGCCCGACGAACTTGTCGCCGGCGCCGATCGTGGAGGTGGCCTCGACGAGCAGGCACACGACGTCGACCTCCGCCAACGTCGAGCGGGCCCGGTCGTTGGTGCGTTCCCCGAGGAGGGTGCGGGGCTTGTGGATGCCCGGGGTGTCGAGCAGCACGAGCTGCGACGTCGGCGTGGTGCGCACACCACGGATCTGCGTGCGCGTGGTCTGCGGGCGGTCGGACACGATCGCGACCTTCTGACCCACCAACCGGTTCACGAGGGTGGACTTCCCCACGTTGGGGCGGCCGACGAGGGAGACGAATCCGGACCGGAACGGCCCCTCGGGCTGCACGAAGGGCTCTTCCATGTCGAGGGAGTCGCTCATCCGGGGGGCGCCTCGACCGGGGATCCGTTGTGCTCGAGGTCGTCGTCGGCATCGGCCTCCTCGGGCACCACGCTGATGTGCACGGTGCCGATGCGCCGCTCCTGCACGTCTTCCGCAGTGAGCTCGAGGTTCTTGAACCGCACCGACTCGCCGTTGTCGGGCACGTGTCCGAGGAGGTTCAGGATCAACCCGCCCACGGTGTCCCACTCCGCGTCGGGGAGCTCGGTGCCGAGCTCGTCGCTCACGTCGTCGATCGGCATGCGCCCCGGCACGCGCAGCGAGCCGTCGTCGAGGTGCTCGACGCCGGGACGTTCGACGTCGTACTCGTCGGCGATCTCGCCCACGATCTCCTCGAGCAGGTCCTCCATGGTGACGATGCCCGAGGTCGCGCCGTACTCGTCGATCACGACGGCCATGTGGAAGTGCTCGGTCTGCATCTCGCGCAGCAACTCGGCGACTCGCTTCTGCTCGGGGACGAACGTGGCCGGACGCACCGCGGTGCGCAGCAGTTGCTCGCCGTCACCGTCGCGCGCACGCCGCACCATGTCCTTCAGGTACACGAGCCCGATGATGTCGTCGCCGTCGCGGCAGGGCATCCGCGAGTACCCGCGTTCGATGGCGGCCGAGATGCCGGCTTCGATCGAGTCGTCGCAGTCGACGGTCAGGACGTCGGGGCTGGGCTGCATCACCTCGCGCACGACCGTGTCGCCGAACTCGAAGATCGAGTGGATGAGCGCCTGCTCCTCGCGCTCGATGACGTCCTCGCTCGCGGCGAAGTCGGCCATCGTGCGGATCTCCTCCTCGGTGACGAAGGGACCGGTCTTCAGGCCCTTGCCGGGGAGCACGACGTTGGCGACGCCGATGAGCAGCTTCGAGAGCCAGCGCAGCGGTGCGAACTGCGTGAGGAACCAGAGCAACGGAGTGACCGAGAGCGCGGCGCGCTCGGTGTGCTGCACCGCGAACGTCTTCGGCGCGACCTCGCCGATCACGAAGAACAGGAGGATCTGCAGCACGATGCCGATGACGACGCCCCACGCGCCCGCAGCGCCCTCGAGCAGCACACCGATGAGCGTCGCCGTCGTCAGCTGCGACACGAGGACGAGCAGCAGCACCGAGTTCAAGGTCTGCTGGGGTTGCTCGAGCATCACTGCGAGGCGCTGGGCGCGCTTGTTGCCCTCGTCGGCCAACGCCAGCGCGCGGATGCGGTTCATGCGGGTGAACGCGGTCTCCGACATCGCGAGGAAGATCGAGAAGACGAACAGCACGACGACAACGACCAGGATCACCCAGTCGGCGCCGTTCATGCGTCCCTCCTCATGTCGGCCCGCTCACGCCCGGCTCCTCCACCACGGCCTGCCCGCGGCCCTCGCTCTGCTGGAACTTCTCCAGCAGCTCGCGTTCGCGGCGCTGCATCGACTCCGCCTCGTGCTCCTCGGCGTGGTCGTAGTTGAGCAAGTGGAGCACACCGTGCACCACGAGCAGCGCGAGCTCGTCGTCGACCGTGCCCGCATGGGTCGGGGCCTGGCGGGCCGCGACCGTCGGGCACACCACCACGTCGCCGAGGACGATGGGCGGATCCGTCGGTTCGGTCGCGCTGCCGGGTCCGCGGCCCGCCGGTGTCGGGGTGGCGCCCGCTCGGCAGGTGATCGTCGTCGATGGGGAACGAGAGCACGTCGGTGGGGCCGTCGCCGCCCAGGAACCGGCCGTTGAGATCGGCGATCGCCTCCTCGTCGACGAAGATCAGCGACACCTCGGCGTCGGCGGGCGCGCGCTCCTCCACCAGCACGAGGCGGGCGAGGCGGAGCCAGCGGGGCAGGTCGACCTCGAGGGTCGACTGCTCATCGGAGGCGAAGACGGCCATCGGGTCAGTCGTTCGCCCGCTCGTACGCGTTGACGATGTCCTGGACGATCTTGTGCCGGACGACGTCGTGCGTGTCGAGCTCCACGAACGAGAGATCGGGGACGCCGTCGAGGATGCCGCGCACCGCGAGCAGCCCGCTCCGGCCGCGTCGACTCGGGGAGGTCGATCTGGGTCACGTCACCGGTGACGACGATCTTCGACCCGAACCCGAGTCGGGTGAGGAACATCTTCATCTGCTCGGGCGTGGTGTTCTGCGCCTCGTCGAGGATGATGAACGAGTCGTTGAGCGTGCGACCGCGCATGAACGCGAGCGGCGCGACCTCGATGGTGCCGCGCTCCATGAGCCGCGCCACGACCTCGGGCTCGAGCATGTCGTAGAGCGCGTCGTACAGCGGCCGCAGGTACGGGTCGACCTTGGCGAGGATGTCGCCGGGGAGGAACCCGAGGCGCTCGCCGGCCTCCACCGCGGGCCGGGTGAGGATGATCCGGTGGACCTCCTTGGCCTGGAGCGCCTGCACCGCGAGCGCAACCGCGAGGTAGCTCTTGCCGGTGCCGGCGGGACCGATGCCGAAGGTGATCGTGTTCGTGCGGACGGCGTCGACGTAGCGCTTCTGGCCCGCGGTCTTCGGGCGGACGGGCTTGCGACCGCGCAGCACCTCGGTGGTGAGCACCTCGGTGGGTCGTTGGTCGGCCTTCAACATCTGGATGCTCCTGCCCACGCCCTCGCGATCGAGGATGTGACCCGCCTCGAGCAGGGCCACCATCTCCTCGAACAGCCGCCCGGCGCGGTCGGCCTCGACCTCGTCGCCACGGATCGTGATCTCGTTCCCCCGCACGTGGATCTCCACCGGGAACGCGTCCTGCACGAGGCGCAGCAATTCGTCGCGCTGGCCGAGCAGGCCCACCATGAGGTGGTTGCCCGGTACGAGGATCTTGACCTGGGTCGGCGACGGTGCTGGCACGACGAACGAAGCGTAGCCGTGCGACGCCACGTGCCCACCGGGTTTGCGGCCCGCCCGTGGACGCGCCGGTTGGTGACTAGACGCTGATGGCAGCGCGGAGGCCGAGCTCGTCGAGCCGACTGCCGAGGTCCTCGGGGCTGCGACCCATCACCGCGGCGAGCACCCTCAGGTCGTCGCTGCGAATGGTGAGCATCTGGCCGTTGAAGTCCTGGCGTTGGAGCTGGATCGTCGCGGCGTACCGGGCGATCACCGCCGCGTCGTCGTCGTCGATCTCGTGCAGGCGCACGAGGTCGATCGTGAAGCCGTCACCGGTGAGCCCGATGGGCTCGGTGAGGTCGATCTCGACGTCGTGGCCGCCGCGGGGCAGCAGCTGGTCGGGCGGCACCCGGTACAACTCGGCCAGACGGAGCAGGCGCGGGACCGAGATGGCGCGCTCACCGCGTTCGTACGCACCGAGCACGGATGCCTTGAACTCCTGGTCGGAGCGCGCCTCCACGTCGTGGAGCGAAAGCCCCTTCTGCCGCCGGATCGCCCGCAGGCGTTCTCCGACTTGACGTCCATCGACGCTTTCCATGGTGCTCCCCTGCCCCTTTTGCTCGATCAAGCCCGGGATCAACCCTACCACTGAGTGTCGACCATCACCACTCTCTGCGGTCATCCGGATGGGATGAAATGTGGCGCCGCCCGGCCAAAGCGGCCGCGACGGCGATCGCGGCGGTCTCGGCACGCAGCACGAACGGGCCCACCGACAGGCGCGGAGCGGCCCCGAAGGCCCGCAGCTCGTCGTCGTCGAAGCCACCTTCGGGCCCCACGGCGACGACCCACTCCCGGTCGGCCGGCGGCGGCAGCTCGGCGGCGGGGACGCCGTCGGGGGCGGCCACGACCAGGCCGGTGAACCGGGCCAGCTCCGAGGGAGCGACGGGACCGTCGACCACCGGCACCCGCGCCCGACGCGACTGCATCGCCGCTTCCCGCGCCACCCGCCCGAGTCGGGTGAACGCCGCCGTGACCTTCGTGTCGTCCCAGTGCACGACCGACCGCGCCGCCTCGACCAGCATCACCCGGTCGACACCGAGCTCGGTGAGCTTCTGGACCGCCAGCTCCGGCTTCTGCCCCTTGGTGAGCGCGCACGCGACCGTGAGGCGGGGTGCGAGCGGGGGCTCGTGGGCGACCAGCGTCAGCGCCTCGAGCTCGACCGCGCCCGCGCCACTCCCCGTGACCACGTAGGCGCGCCATCGCCCGTAGCCGTCGGCCACGGTGACCGTCTCTCCCGCGCGCACGCGACGCGCCCGCTGCAGGTGGTGACCGTCGTCGCCGTCGACGGTGATGCGGTCGTCGAGGCGCTCGGCGAAGACGTGCGCGGTCGCGGCGACCTGCGCCGCCAGCACGGTCTCCGGTGCGACCGGCGGCTCGACCGGCGGTGACATGGACGGATCGCGCGCCCGGCGCTACTGGAACGCGGAGCGGAGGCGGGAGAACATGCGCTTGTCCTGCACGTTCGCGACCTCCTCGCCGCGCAGCTCGGCGAGCGAGCGCACCAACGCGTCCTCCTCGGCGGAGAGACGCACCGGGACGTCGACGTCGACCCGCACGAGCAGATCGCCCCGACTGCGGCCGCGGAGCGCGGGCACACCTTGGCCCTTCAGCCGGAAGACGTGACCCGGTTGCGTCCCCGGCGTCACGATGAGCTCTTCGACGCCCTCGAGCGTCTCGACGTCGAGGTGGGTGCCCAGCACCGCCTGGGTGAAGGCGATCTTCCGGACGTGCAGGAGGTCGTCGCCCTGGCGCTCGAACCGCGGATCGGGAGCGACGCGCACGGTGACGTAGAGGTCGCCGGGCACTCCGCCACGAGGTGCGGCAGGACCGCGGCCGGAGAGGCGCAACCGCTGGCCGTCGTCGACGCCCGCCGGCACCTCGACGTCGATCGCCTTGGAGGAGCGCACGCGGCCGTCGCCACGGCACTCCTGGCACGGGGAGGGGATGCGACTGCCGGTGGCGCTGCACGCGACGCACGGTGCAGCGGTGACGATCTGGCCGAGGATGGATCGGCGGACCTCTCGCACCTCGCCCGCGCCCCCGCAGACGTCGCAGCGGGCGGGATGGGTGCCGGGCTCGCACCCGGAGCCCTCGCACCGCTCGCACGCCACGGGGAGACGGATCTCGACCGTGGCGGTCGCACCGAACGCCGCCTGCGCGAGCTCGAGGTGCACCACCGCCTCGGCGTCGGGCGCGCGCGGCGGCCCGGCCTGGCGGTTGCCGAACGGGTCGCCGCCGAAGAACGCGTCGAAGATGTCGCCGAAGCCGAAGGCGTCGCCACCCGGCTGGCCACCACCCGCGCCGGGTCGCCCACCCTCCTCACCGAAGACGTCGTAACGGCGACGGCGCTCCGGATCCTTCAGCGTCTCGTAGGCGACGTTGATGTCCTTGAACTTCGTGGCCGCTTCGGGATCGGGGTTGGTGTCGGGGTGGAGCTGGCGCGCCAACCCGCGGTAGGCGCGCTTGATCTCCTCGTCGGTCGCGTTCCGGGCGACACCGAGCAGTTCGTAGTAATCGGTCACGAAAGCACGTCTCCGAGTTGCTGTGAGATGGCCTCGACCGCGGCCAGGGCCTGGCGGTAGTCCATGCGTGTGGGTCCGAGCACACCGACGGTACCGGCGACCTCGCCGTCGACCTTGTAGGGCGCGACGACGATCGAGCAGTCGCGCAGCTCGTCGATCGAGTTCTCGGATCCGATCCGCACCGTGGTGTCGCCCTGGTCGAGGAGGTCGTGCACCAGCGACACCACCTCGACCTGGCGTTCGAGGAGCTCGAGCAGCCGGGCGGCGCTGTCGGTGGCGGGGAACGCCTGCTGGTCGGCGGCGAGTCGGCTCGCGCCACCCACGTACAGCGGCTCGACGGCGTCGAGCTCGGCGCGGGCGGCGAGCGTGTCGCGCGCTTCGCGTGCGAGCGAGTCGGCGGCCGGTCCGGCGCCCGGGCGCACCTCGGGGATGCGCTCCCACCGCGCCCCGGACAGCTGCGTGTCGAGGAGCGCGCTGGCGGTGGCGACGGTGGCGTCGTCGATGTCGGCGGTGACGTGGAGGATGGCCTTCTCGACCCGCCCGTTGGACAGGATCGCCAGCGCGAGGAGCAGCGAGGGCTGCAGGCTCACGAGCTGCACGCTGCGCACGGTGGTGGTGTCGACGTGCGGACCGACGACGACGGCGGTGTGCGTGCTCACGCGGGCCAGCAGCTGGCTGGTCTCGTGGAACAGCTCCTCCATCACCTGGTGCGCCGACTGGAAGAGGGTGAAGAAGTCGGAGACGACGCGCCGCTGGGCCGGTGCGAGCCCGGGCTGGCGGTCGAAGTTGTCGACGAAGAAGCGGTACCCACGGTCGGTGGGGATCCGTCCGGCGGACGTGTGCGGCTGCACGAGGTAGCCCTCGCGCTCGAGGATGGTCATGTCGTTGCGCACCGTGGCGCTCGACACCCCGAGGTTGCGGGAGCGCGCGATCGTCTGCGACCCCACCGGCTGAGCGGTGGAGATGTGCTCCTCCACGATTGCTCGGAGGATCGTCGCCTTGCGGTCGTCGAGCTCCATTGGCACTCGATTCTACCGAGTGCCAGCCGATGCCCGCGGCGACTCGAGCGCACCGAGCAGTCGAGCCGCCACCTCGTTGCCGAGCAGACGACCCCGCCGGGTGAGCACGACCCGTTCACAGGCCTCTTCGTCATCGGCTTCGTCATCGGCTTCGTCATCGGCGAGCGGACCGCGCGATCGAGCAGACCGGCAGCACCGAGATCGTCGAGCCAGGAGGACACTCGGGATGAATCGGCCGCGGGCAGCGGGAGCTTGATCCCGGCCGCGGTCCGGAGCGCCAGCACCGCCGACTCACCCGCGGCGACGGCAGGGTCCAGGATCTCGTCACCCGCCTCGGTCGGTGCTCCGGCGGCGATCGCGTCGATGTAGCGCTCGGGCGTGCGCACGTTCCACCAGCGCCGACGGCCGCCGTCGGCCAGCTCGGTCGCGCCGTGCCCCGCGCACCCGATCGCGGTGTAGTCGCCGCCCTGCCAGTAGACGAGGTTGTGCCGGCACTCGTCACCCGGACGCGCCCAGTTCGACACCTCGTACCAGGGCAGCCCCGCCGCCGACAGCCGGTCGTCGGCGAGCTCGTACTTGGTGGCCTGGTCGTCGTCGTCGGGCGACTCCCGCGTGCCCGCTGCCACCGCCTTGCCCAACGGCGTGCCCGGCTCCACGGTGAGTGCGTAGGCGCTGACGTGCCCGGGACCGAGGGCGAGGGCGGCGTCGAGGGTGGCGGTCCAGTCCTCCACGCGCTCGGTCGGCGAGCCGTAGATCAGATCGAGGTTGATGCGCTCGATCCCTGCCGCGTGCGCGGCCTCGACGGCGCGGGCCACGTTGGCCTGGTCGTGGGTGCGCCCCAGCTCGACGAGGACGTGGGCACGCATCGACTGCACACCGAAGGAGACGCGGTTCACGCCCGCGCCCGCGTACGCGCGCAGCTTCTCGACGTCGACCGAGTCGGGGTTGCACTCGACGGTGACCTCGGCACCCGCGGCGCGCGGGATGGCGTCGAGGATGGTGGTGAGCTGCTCCGCCGCCAGCAGCGACGGCGTGCCCCCACCGAAGAACACGGTGTCGGCAGGCGGCACCGCGCGGCGCCGCAGGTCCTGCACGCACGCGTCGACATACGCATCGATCAGGTGCGCGCGGTCGGTCCACGTCGCGAAGTCGCAGTAGTCGCAGCGCGACGCGCAGAAGGGGATGTGCACGTACACCCCGGTGCGGGCGACAGGGTCCGTGCCCGAACGGCGAGCAGGGTCCGTGCCCGAACGGCGAGCAGGGTCCGTGCCCGAACCGCGGAGGACCTCCATCAGTCGTCCAGGCGGAGCGCGGCCACGAACGCCTCCTGGGGGACCTCCACGCTGCCGATCTGCTTCATGCGCTTCTTTCCCTCCTTCTGGCGGTCGAGGAGCTTGCGCTTGCGCGAGATGTCGCCGCCGTAGCACTTGGCGGTGACGTCCTTGCGCTTCGCCTTCACCGTCTCGCGGGCGATGATGCGACCGCCGACCGCGGCCTGGATCGGCACGTCGAACAGCTGACGCGGGATGAGCTCGCGCAGCTTCTCCGTCATGCGCTTCCCGTAGTCGTACGCGCGGTCGCGGTGGACGATGGTGGAGAACGCGTCGACGGGGATGTTGTTCAGCAGCACGTCGACCTTCGACAGGTTCGACGCGCGGTAGCCGATGGGCTCGTAGTCGAGGCTGGCGTAGCCCTTGGTGCGCGACTTCAACTGGTCGAAGAAGTCCATGACGATCTCGGCGAGCGGCAGCACGTAGACCAGCTCGACGCGCTCCTCCGACATGTACTCCATGCGCGTCATGTCGCCGCGACGCTGCTGGCAGAGCTCCATGATCGCGCCGATGTACTCCGTCGGCGTCAGCACGGTGACGTTGACGAACGGCTCCTCGATGTGGGCGATCTCGTTCGGTGTGGGCATCGCCGACGGGTTGTCGACGATCTCGACGCGACCGTCGACCAGCTCGATCTGGTACTCGACGTTCGGGGCGGTCGCGACCAACGAGAGGTTGTACTCGCGCTCCAGCCGCTCGCGCACGATCTCCATGTGCAGCAAGCCCGAGGAACCCACACCGGAACCCGAACCCCAGCGCGCCGGAGGTCTCGGGCTCGTAGGTGAACGACGAGTCGTTGAGACGGAGCTTCTCGAGTGCTTCGCGCAGGCTGGCGTACTCGTCACCGTCGACCGGGTAGAGGCCGCAGAACACCATCGGCTTCGGGTCGCGGTAGCCGGGCAGCTCCTCCGCCGAGTGGATCGCCGTGGTGACGGTCTCGCCGACGCGCGCTTGACCGACGTCCTTGATGCCGGCGATGAGGTAGCCGACCTCACCGGGTCCGAGCGCGGCGACCGGTGTCGGGACCGGGAGCCGCACGCCGATCTCCTCGGCGTCGTGGTTCTCCTTCGCCTGCACGTACCGCAGACGAGCACCGCTCCCGAGCGTGCCGTTGAAGACGCGCACCGAGCTGACGACGCCGCGGTAGGCGTCGTAGATGGAGTCGAAGATCAGCGCCTGGAGCGGCGCGTCGGCGTCGCCCTTCGGTGGCGGGATGCGTGCGACCAGCGCGTCGAGGAGCGCCGGCACGCCTTCACCGGTCTTGGCCGAGATCTGGAGGATCTCGTCGGCGGGGATGCCGAGCACGTGCTCGATCTCGCCCGCGACCCGGTCGGGTTCGGCGGCGGGGAGGTCGATCTTGTTCAGCGCGGCCACGATCGTGAGGTCGTGCTCGAGCGCGAGGTAGCAGTTGGCCAGGGTCTGGGCCTCGATGCCCTGCGACGCGTCGACGAGCAGCAGTGCGCCCTCGCACGCGGCGAGGCTCCGCGACACCTCGTACCCGAAGTCGACGTGACCCGGGGTGTCGATGAGGTGCAGCACGTGCCCGGCCCAGTTGAGGCGCACGTTCTGGGCCTTGATGGTGATGCCCCGCTCGCGCTCGAGGTCCATGGAGTCGAGGTACTGCGCCCGCATGTCCCGCGGATCGACGGCGCCGGTGAGCTCGAGGATGCGGTCGGCGAGCGTCGACTTCCCGTGGTCGACGTGGGCGACGATGCTGAAGTTGCGGAACTGCTCGAGCCCGGGCACACCCCATTCTCCCCGCCCCGGAGGCGTTCGGACGAACCCCCCACTCCCCTGCTAGCCTGAGCGGTCGCTCGAAGGCCTGCCTTCACCACCTCGCATCACGCCCTCCTCCACGCTGGAGCACTGCACTCGCCATGGCGAACATCAAGAGCCAGATCAAGCGGAACCGCTCGAACGAACGGCGGCGCCTCCGCAACCAGGGCGTGCGCTCCGAGCTGAAGACGCGCACGAAGACCGCCACGACGGCGATCGAGACCGGGTCGGACGACGCCCCCGAGGCCGTCCGCATGGCGCAGAAGCGCATCAACAAGGCCGCTTCCAAGGGCCGCATCCACAAGAACGCGGCCGCCCGCCGCACCTCCCGCCTCATGAAGAAGGCCGGCGCTTCCGCCGAGTAGCTCCCATGACTCCCGGTCGTCAGCCTTCCGGCGACGGGATCATGCACTCGAACACGTAGGCCGTGTCGAGGAACTCCCACGCTTCGGCGATCCGGCCGTCGGCGATGCGGAACAGCATGTGGTACGAGCCGTGGTACTCGTTGCCCGCGGTGGTGAACGCGTGCATCGTGCAGTGCAGGGTGACGAGGTCGTCCTCGGCGACCACGTGGTCGATGTCCCAGGTGCGATCGGGTCGGTAGACCTCGGTCGACCCCAGGAACAGCGCGTGCACCTGCTCGCCCTCGAGGTCCTGCGCCGGGAAGCCGCGGCGGGCGACCGACGTGGGCAGGTGCCACACCGCGTCGTCGGCGAGGAACGGGATCTTGTCCGGCTGCGCCGCAGCCCAGAACTCGAGCACCAGTTCCTTGTTCTGCGCAGTCGTGCTGCCGGCGGTGTCGCTCACGCGCGCGACGCTACCGCCGACACCAGACGGACGCACCCGCCGGTCTCACCGGTCAGTCGGGACGGACCATGGTGTGATCGGACGCGCCTGCAGCACGCCGTCGACGACGACGTCCACCCGCTCGTCGAAGAAGGCGATCCGTCCCGTGATCTCCGACGCGTCGCGCAGCGGCGCCCGGTAGCCCCAGGCGATGTCCTGCGCACCGGGCACCGAGAAGTAGTTCGCTTCACCCTTGTAGGCGCAGCGCGTCGTGGTCGTCGCTCGGCTCGAGCGCCTCGCTGCGCACGTCGTCGAGGGCGAAGTAGTAGCGCACGGGGAGAGGTGGCTCGAAGAGCAGGTACGGCGACGTCGTGTCGGCGAGGACCCTGCCGTCGAGCTCGACCCGCACCGCACGCGAGCTGTGCACGACGTCGACCCGGTGGAACGGGTCGCGCGGATGCGCAACGTTCAGGTCGTCCTCTTCGTACCAGGCGTCGAACCCGGCGAAGTCGAGGAGGACGTATCCGGCGAGGTCGGGATCGGTGGGCCGGAACGCCGCCGCTTCACCACCGGAGTCGCGCGACCCGGACGACGAGCGCCTCGCCGTCGGTCGTGTGGACCGAGAACGGGATCGACGGGTCGTAGACGGGGCGGTCGCCGAGCCGCGGTGCGTCGCTCCTGACGACGCCCTCCGGCTCCGGGGCGAGATCGGCCGGTGCGGGCACGAGCTCGCCCGCGAGGTCACCCTCGGGCACGGCGTAGGTGGGCACGATGCGCTTCGGCTCCCACACGAGGAGCGCGTGCATCGAGTCGACGACGGTCTCGCGGTCGAGAGTGGCCCGGATCCGCTTCTCCGTCGGTTCGTGGCGCAGCACCTCCAGTTGACCCGTCAGCAGGTCGCGGACGCGCACGCTCATCGCCGGCGACCACCGCCGGTGCGCGCGCTCAGCCGCGCCAGACGCACGACCAGCACCTCCATCACCGCCTGCTCCGGGATGCCACGCGCGCCCTTGAGGTCGAGATCGGCCTGGAAGAGCGCGTCGAACGCCTGGCGAAGACCTCCGCTCCCCAGCGCGCGGGCCTGGTCGAGTGCCTTGCGGGCCGGGTACTCCTTGATCTTGCCGCCCAGCGCGGCGATCGCGTCGGCCGGCGATCGCAGCGACGGGTCGTCGAGCCGGAGGATCCGGCGGTAGTACCCGTTGAGCATGCCCATCACCTGCAGCGGGTGCATCGGCTTCGGGTTCTGCGCGCTCGACGTGGTGAGCAGGCGGTGCAGCAGCTCCAGCGCGGTGGCGGGATCGCCCGCCTCGATCGCGTTGGTGAGCTGGTACGACGGCACCGCGCCCGCTTCGCCCAGATAGGGCCGGACGTCGTCGGCGCCGAGCGTGGTGCCCGGAGCGCCCGCGGCCGCGAGCACGTCGACGACCGCGGCGACGCGGCCGGCGTCGTCGGCGAGGTGCGACGAGATCAGCTTGGCCGCGTCCGCGGTCAGCAGCACCCCGGCCTCGTGGGCCGTCGAGATGAGGACCTTGTCGGTCTTCTCGCTCTCGGGCGCACGTTCCTGCGCCTTGATCTCCTTGAGCTTCTTGGTGAGCGCGGGCGGCATGGTCCCGCCCCCGGCGACGAACACCAGGATCGTGGAGTCGAGCGGATCGTCGAGGTAACGCACGATGCCGTCGACGTCCCCCGCGGTCAACGCGCCGGCGTCGCGGACCACCACGATCCGGTGCTCGGTCATGAAGGGCGGGCTCCCCGCCGCGTTGAGCACCGCGGCGACGGCGAGATCGCGACCATCGGCGCCCGCAGGCGCGTCGCTGTCGTCGCCGGCTCCGGCGCGACCGGGGATCGTGATCTCCTCGAGCGCCAGCGTCGGATCGTCGGCGCCGAGGATCTCGGTGACGAGGTCGTCGACGACGCGGGCGCGCAGCGAGGGTTCGGAGCCCTTGACGAGGTAGGTGGTCACGAGCGGAGCAGCTCGCCGACCATGCGACACACCGCGACCGACCCCGCGACGTCGTGGACGCGCACGATGCGGCAGCCGTGCGCGACGCCGTACGCGACCGACGCCAGCGACGCGGCACGCCGGGCGTCGATGTCGAGCTCCAACAGATCGCCGAGGAAGCGCTTGTTCGACGACGACAGCAACAACGTGTAGCCGTGGGAGGCCAGGGCGTCGCTCTCGCGCAGGAGCACCGCGCTCTGGGCCGGCGACTTGCCCAGGTCGAGCCCGGCATCGAGCGCGATCTGCTCCGGCGCCAGCCCCGCGGCTTCGGCGCGTGCGGCGCGGTCGAGCAGGAAGGCGGTGACGTCGCCGAGCAGGTCGTCGTAGTGCGGCTCGGGATCGGCGACCCGCGGCTTCAGCCGGATGTGCGTGGCCACGACCGATGCGTCGTGGCGCGCCGCGACCCCGAGGTAGTCGGGATCGCCGAAGCCGCTGATGTCGTTGCCCACGACCGCGCCGGCCTTGCACGCCTCGTCGAGCACCGAGGCCCGCCAGGTGTCGCACGAGATTGCGACGTCGAAGCGCTCGTGCAGCGCGGCGATGGGCGCGACCACGCGGTCGAGCTCTTCGGCCTCGCCGACTTCGGGCCCGGGGCCCGCCTTCACGCCGCCGACGTCGAGGAGGTCGGCGCCCTGGTCCACCAGCACCTCGGCGCGCTGCAACAAGGAGTCGAGCTCGAAGGTGAGGCCCTTGTCGTAGAAGGAGTCGGGGGTGCGGTTGAGGATGCCCATCACCAGGGTGCGCGACGTGAGGTCGAGCACGTCGTCACCGAGGCGGTAGCGGAACCCGGGCATGCCTCCTCCCCTCATGGCCGCGGAGCCTACGCGCACGGTGTGCGGCGGCCAGGAGGGCGCCGAGTGCGATCAGACCCCACGCGGCGCGTCCGTCGATCGCGAAGGGAACCCGGGACGCGAGGTCGGCGACCGAGATCAGCGCGTGCAGCAACGCGACCGTCGGCAGCTCCAGGAGTCGGGGGATCGCCGGGGACAGCGGCCGTGCCACTCCACCCGCCACGCCCGCCACCAGCCCCCACATCGTGAGTGGGGCGGCGAGCGGCACCGCCAGCAGGTTGGCCGGGAGCGTGACCAGCGGCATCGAGCCGAACACGGGGATGAGCACGGGTGCCACACCGATCTGCGCCGCGGCCGTGACCCCGAGCACCTCCCGCATCCACACCGGACCGCGGAGCCGCTCGGTGATCGGACGAGAGAACAGCGCGATGCCCAGGCTCGCGCCGCACGAGAGCACGAAGCCGACCTGGTGCACGAGGAACGGGTCGACCAGGAGCAGCACGATCGCGGCCAGGACCAGCACCCGCAGTCCCGTGGTCGGGCGACCCAAGGCGCCCGCGAGCAGCGCGATCGAAGCCATCGCGATCGCGCGCAGCACCGACGGCTCCCAGCGGGTCATGGTGCCGAAGCACACGAGGAGCGCCAACGCGACGACCACCCGGCCCCGGAGCCCCGAGCGTCGCAACAGCGGCGCGAACAGCGCGAGCACGAACGCCACGTTCTCCCCCGACACCGCGGTGAGATGCGAGAGCCCCGCCGCCCGGAACTGCTCGGTGAGCCCCGGCGGGACGCCGCGCGTGTCCCCGAGCAGGAACCCGGCGAGGAGGGCACGGTCGACCGGTTGCAGCTGCGTCGAGCCGGCCAGCACCAGCCCGCGCAGACCGTTGGCCAAACGGTCGAGGGGAGCCCGGGCCCGATCGACGCCGAGGATCTCGACCGCGTGCACCTCCCCCACCGCGTGCTTCCACCGCCAGCGCAGGTCGAAGCCCTCGAGCTCGCTGCACCAGCCCTGGAGCACGACCGACTCTCCCGCCGACAGCAGCCGGAGCTGCATCGCCGCGTCGCCCGACGCGCTCACGACCACGCGTCGCCGTCCCGCGGCACGACCGTCGAGCGTCACGACCCGCGCCAGCGCGCGCGTGTCGAAGCGGCCGGCGTCGGGGTCGTCGACCAGCGTCGCCACGAGGTGCGCGTCGTGGTGCTGTGCGATCGTGCCGGCGATCGGTGACACGACGAGACCGTGCAACGCGCGCTGCATCGACGCGGCTCCGAGCACGGCCACCGCCAGTGCCGCGAGCGCGATGCGCAGCACTGGCGCACGGATGCACACGGCGAGCACCACCCCGGTCACACCGACGACCACGAGGGCCCCGGCACCGGCCGGACCCGCCGCTTCGCCCGCCAGGATCCCGCCGACCAACGCGCCGAGCACGACGAGCAGGGCGACCGGCACCGCCGGCGCCGGGGATCGTGCCGGGGCCGGCACCGGGGCCACGGCGCGTCAGACGCTGACGAGGGGCGCGAGCTCGGCGAAGCGCTTGTCGCCGATGCCGCGCACGCTGCGGAGGTCGTTGACCGACGTGAACCCGCCGCGTCGTTGCCGCTCGGCGATGATCGACTCCGCGTAGGTGGGTCCGATCCCCGGGAGCTCCTCGAGCTGCGCCTGGGTCGCGGTGTTGAGGTTCACCGTGCCACCGGTCGTGGCGGTGCCGCCACCGTCGGTCGCCGACGCGCCGCCGGTGCCGGCGAGGGCGGCACCGGGATCGGCCTGGCCGACCCTGGCCACGTACACACGCTCACCGTCGGTGACCTTGGCCGCGAGGTTGAGACGGTCGAGGTCGCCCTCGGCGAGTGCACCACCGACGGCCTCCACCGCGTCGATGACCCGCGCGCCGCCGTGCAGCTCGACCACACCCGGGTGGGTCACCGCGCCCGCCACGTGCACCGCGAGGGTCGCCGGCGCGCCCTTGGCGCCGCTCGCGGCGGCTGCACCGCCGGTGGACGCCGGCTTCGCCAGTGTCGTGCTGGGCGCAGTGGTGGTGACGGCCGCCGGGGCGGCACCCGACTCACCGGCGCTCGCGCCACCGATCCCGATGCGGTACCAGATCACTCCGGCGACCAGTGCCACGCCGATGAGCACCGCGACCCCGAACCGGGCGTCGTGCCGCCAGTCGTCGAACCGGTCGCGCAGCCGTTCGCCGATCCGCGCGAACGACGACTCGGACGCACGCGTGGCCCGTCGCTCGCGACGTGGGCGCAGTGGCATCGCGTCGGGCGCCACCGATCTGCGCCGGGGACGCGGCGGGTCGCGGAACTGGCGTGCTCCAGAACTCCTGCTCTTCGCGCGACGGCTGGCGCGGGACCTCGACCATGCGGCTCACCTCCGGTGGGGCGCGTCGGACGCGCGCGGCTCGGGGAAGCAGCCGGGGAAGCAGGAGGGAGTGACGAAATGGTACCGGGCGGCCCTCCCGTCGAGGAAGGGCCGCCCGGCGCCGAGGAACCACTTCCGACAGGTTGCGTCCGCGGTGTCAGCCGACGACGAAGTTGACCATGCGGCCGGGCACCACGACGACCTTGCGCACCGTCGCGCCCGCGAGCAGGTCGGCGATGCGGGCATCGGCTCGAGCCGCCGCTTCGTGGTCGGCCTCGGGAGCACCCGATGCCACCGTGACCTTGGCCCGCACCTTGCCGTTCACCTGCACCGGCACCTCGATCGTCTCGTCGACGAGCAGCGCGGGATCGGGTTCCGGGAAGTCGGCGAACGCCAGCACCTCGGTCTCACCGAGTCGCTCCCACAGCTCCTCGGCGACGTGCGGCGTCAGCGGCGACAGCATGAGCACCATCGCCCGCACGACCTCGCGGGCGCGCTCCCCTGCTCCTGCACGACCCGGGTGAGCCGGTTGTTCAGCTCCATCAGCGCCGCGATGGCGGTGTTGAACTCGAGCTTCGCCATGTCGTCGGACACCGCGGCGATCGTGCGGTGCAGCTGCCGACGGGTGTCGTCGTCGGCCGGCGTGTCGCTCACGTGCAGCTCGCCGGAGTCCTCGTCGACCACGTTGCGCCAGAACCGCTGCAGGAACTTGTGCACCCCGACGATGTCCTGCGTGCTCCACGGCCGGCTCGCGTCGAGCGGGCCGGTGAACATCTCGTAGAGGCGCAGCGTGTCGGCGCCGTAGTCGCGGTAGATGTCGTCGGGCGCCACCGCGTTCTTCAGGCTCTTGCCCATCTTGCCGTCGTGGCGGACCACCTCGACGCCGTCGTGGAACCACGACCCGTCGCGCTCGTCCACCTCCGCCGCCTCGACGTACGCGCCGCGGTCGTCGGTGTACGCGGCCGCGGTGATCGTGCCCTGGTTGAAGAGGCGGTGGAACGGCTCGGGCGTCGACACGTGGCCGAGGTCGTACAGCACCTTGTGCCAGAAGCGCGCGTAGAGCAGGTGCAGCACCGCGTGCTCGGCACCGCCGACGTAGAGGTCGACACCGCCACTGTCGCCTTCGCCCATCCAGTACTTCTCGATCTCGGGATCGACGAGCGCGTTCTGGTTCGTGGGGTCGAGGTAGCGCAGGTAGTACCAACACGACCCCGCCCACTGCGGCATGGTGTTGGTCTCGCGGCGGTACTCGCGCAGCCCCTCGCCGAGATCGAGCTGCAGGTACATCCACTCGGTCGCGCGCGCGAGCGGCGGTTCGGGAAGTGCGCCAACCTCATCAGGGCTGGCGTCGTCGGCGAGGATGCGCGGCTCGAAGTCGGTGATGTCGGGCAGCTCCACCGGCAGCATCGACTCCGGCAGTGCGTGCGCGACCCCCTCGGTGTCGTAGACGATCGGGAACGGCTCGCCCCAGTAGCGCTGGCGGCTGAACAGCCAGTCGCGCAGCTTGTAGGTGACGGCGGCTTCGCCGGCGCCCGCCTCTTCGAGCCAGCCGATCATCCGGTCCTTGGCGTCGGCCATGCTCAGGTCGTCGAGCGTGACCTCGTCGTTGCTCGACGCCATGCCGACGCCGTCACCCGTGTACGCCTCGGGCCACTCCGACGCCGGCGCGTCGGGTGCGAGGTCGCGTGCGGCGAACCACGCGTCGGGCGGGCGGACCACGCCGACGACGGGAAGGTCGAACTCGCTCGCGAACTCGAAGTCGCGCTGGTCGTGCGCGGGCACGGCCATGATCGCCCCGGTGCCGTAGCCCATGAGCACGTAGTCGGCGATGAACACCGGGATGTTCCAGCCGTTGGTGGGGTTCTTGGCGAAAGCGCCGGTGAACACGCCGGTCTTCTCGCGCCCTTCGGCCTGACGTTCGAGCTCCGACTTCTGCGCCGCGAACTCGCGGTACGAAGCGACCGCCTGCGCGGGGAACTTGTCGAGGCCGAACGTGGCCCGCCACTCGAACGGGGAGTCCTGCGGCCACTGGTCGGGGACGATCACGTCGACGAGCGGATGCTCCGGCGCGAGGACCATGTAGGTGGCGCCGAACAGCGTGTCGGGGCGCGTCGTGAACACCTCGATCTCGACGTCGGTGTGCTCCTCCACCGGGAACGCCACCTCGGCGCCGACGCTGCGCCCGATCCAGTTGCGCTGCATCAGCTTGATCGACTCGGGCCAGTCGAGCAGGTCGAGGTCGGCGAGCAGGCGGTCGGAGTAGGCGGTGATGCGCAGCTTCCACTGGGTCAGTGGACGGCGGAACACCGGGTGGTTGCCGCGGTCGCTGCGACCGTCGGCGGTGACCTCTTCGTTGGCCAGCACCGTGCCCAACGCGGGACACCAGTTCACCAGCGCGTCGTCGAGGTACGCGAGCCGGTAGGAGTCGACGACGGCGCGGCGCGTGGCGCCGTCGAGGTCGCGCCAGGCGAGATCGTCGGGGTTGGCGTCGCTCTCGGGCGCGCGGGTGCCCTCCTCGAGCTCGACGACGAGGTCGTCGATCGGACGGGCGCGGTCCTGCGCCTCGTCGTACCAGGCGCCGTGGAGCTGGAGGAAGATCCACTGGGTCCAGCGGTAGTAGTCGACGTCGGTGGTCGCGACGCCCCGGCGGGGATCGTGGCCGAGGCCCAGCGCCCGCAGTTGCCGGCGCATGTTCGCGATGTTCGCCTCGGTGGTGATGCGTGGGTGCTGGCCGGTCTGCACCGCGTACTGCTCGGCCGGGAGCCCGAACGCGTCGTAGCCCATGGCGTGGAGCACGTTGTGGCGGCGCATCCGCATGGAGCGGGCGTAGACGTCGGTGCCGATGTAGCCCAACGGGTGACCGACGTGGAGGCCGGCGCCGCTCGGGTACGGGAACATGTCGAGGACGTAGAGCTTGCGCCGATCGGCGGCGGCGGCGAACCCCTCGGACAGGTCGCCCTCGGGGTTCGGGGCCCAGAAGGTGTGGTCGGCCTCCCAGCGGTCCTGCCACTTCGCCTCGATCTCGTTGGCGAGCGCGGCGTTGTAGCGGTGGCGCGGCACTTCGGGCGAGGTCTCGGGCGGGGTGTCAACCGGATCGGACATGCGCGGCGAGCGTACCGGGCCGAGATCGCGCGACCGGCGCTGGTATCGTTGCCATCCCTCACGGGGCTGTAGCTCAGTTGGTAGAGCACTTCCATGGCATGGAAGGGGTCAGGGGTTCGATTCCCCTCAGCTCCACTCGTCTCGTTCCCCCTGGCGCTCGGTCACGCGGCGGTGGGCACCGGCTCGTCGTCGGCGAGGGACTCGGCGTCGTGCACGATCCCCCGCAGCATCCCGGGGAACACGAGCGAGTGGAACGGCAGGACGCCGAACCAGTAGGCCCGACCGAACAGCCCGCGGGGACGGTAGCGAGCCGTCTGCACCACGCGGCTGCCCCCGCCGTCGACGGGCTCGATCGATCCACTCGAGCCACGCCTCGCCCGGCAGGCGCATCTCGGCGTGGAGCGCGAGCGATCGATCG
This sequence comes from uncultured Actinomycetes bacterium, assembly GCA_963755855.1. GTDB lineage: Bacteria > Actinomycetota > Acidimicrobiia > IMCC26256 > DASPTH01 > DASUAS01. Next base: position 719,380 of record CAVWLR010000009.1, read on the forward strand.
GGTTCGAGGTCGGTGACCCGCCACCAGTCGAGCGGCTCACCCACCGAGAGCCGGTCGGGATCACGTCGTCCTCGACGCAGGCCGGGCCCTCCGACGAGCCGGTCGGCGATGCCCCGGACCTGCCAGAGGATCGCGCCGCTGTACCAGCCCCGCGCACCGCCGATCCGGCAGAGCGCGCGGAACACCGAGTGCGGGTCGGCGGTGGTCGAGTGCTCGCGCACGTCGCTCACGACCGTGCCGCCGGTCCAGTCGGGGTCGGTGCTGCTCGACTGCCACACCGGTGACGACGCGTCGTCGAACTTCGTCGGCACCTTGCCCGACGCGGTGCTGCTGATCGCGAGGCGGATCGCCTCCGCGAGCGACAGCCGGGCGAACGGGAACAGCTCCTCGGCGCGGTGGTCGGTCACCACCACCCGGTTCACCAACGAGTCGACCAGCGGACGCGCGAGCTGCGCGGGGACCGGCGTCACCAGACCGACCCACAGCGACGAGAGGCGCGGCGAGAGCACCGGCACCGGCAGCAGGCGCCGGCGCGGAAGCCCGGCGACCTCGGCGTAGGTCGCCATCATGTCGGCGTAGGAGAGGACGTCGGGGCCGCCGATCTCGAGGACGCCGCCGATCCGCTCCTCGTGCTCGACGACGCCGACCAGGTAGCGCAGCACGTCGCGGATGGCGATCGGCTGGCACTCGGTGCGCACCCACTGCGGCGTGACCATCACCGGAAGGACCTCGGTGAGGTAGCGCAGCATCTCGAAGCTGGCCGAGCCCGATCCGATCACCGCGGCGGCGCGGAGCTCGACGCACTCGACCGTGCCCGCCGCCAGCACCCGACCGACCTCGTGGCGGCTCTCGAGGTGCTTGCTCAGCTCGGTGTGGTCGTCGCCCAGGCCGCCGAGGTACACGATGCGCTCGACGCCGGCGTCCTCCGCCGCGGTGCGGAAGTTCTCGGCCAGCTTCTGCTCCTGCGCCACCCAGTCGGCACCCTCACCGATGCTGTGCACGAGGAACACCGCGACGTCGATCTCCGCCATCGCCTCCGACAGGTCGCCGCCGATGTCGGCCTTGACCACCTCGACCTCGTGGCGCCAGATGGCCGCATCGAGCTTGCGCACGTCGCGTGCTGCACACCGCACCCGGTGTCCACGTGCCAACAGCTCGGTGACGAGTCGACCTCCGATGTACCCCGACGCTCCCGTGACCAGCACGTGCCTCGATCGAGCGGCGTCGTCCGTGAGCGGAGGAGAAGGAGGCATCTCTCGCCCCTACCCCCGCCGTGCAGCAGTGAACCAGGCGGGATCGGCCCGCTACCGTCTCGGAGCCGGTCGGACCGACCGATCGAACCCCGGAGGAACAGTGGCCCAGGTCGAGATCGAACGCGACGGTGCGGTGATGGTCGTCACCCTCAACCGTCCCCACCGCAAGAACGCGATGACGCTGACGATGTTCGCTCAGCTCGCCGACGCCTGGGAGGAGGTGACGGCGAACGACGACATCCGCTGCGTGATCCTCACCGGCGCCGAGGGCGACTTCTCTTCGGGCATGGACCTGCGCGCCCTCGCCGGCGACGTCGCCGAACCCGACGCCATCGACACCGACGCCCGGATGAAGGAGGATCCCGGCTTCATCTACCGCGGCCTGCTGAAGACGTACCGGCCCGACCAAGCCGGTGATCGCCGCGGTCGAGGGCGTCGCCATCGCGGGTGGCACCGAGATCCTGCAGGGCACCGACATCCGCATCGCCGCCGAGAGCGCGCGCTTCGGTGTGTCGGAGGCGCGCTGGTCGCTCTACCCGATGGGCGGTTCCGCGGTGCGGCTGCGCCGCCAGGTGCCGTACGCGGTCGCGGCCGACATCCTGCTCACCGGCAAGCACATCACCGCCGCCGACGCGCTGCACTACGGGCTGGTCAGCTACGTCGTGCCCGACGGCACCGCGCTCGAGAAGGCGCGCGAGGTGGCGGCGACCGTCGCCGCCAACGGCCCGCTCGCGGTCGAGGCGATCCTGCAGACGCTGCGCGCCACCGAGCACATGAGCGAGGAGGAGGCCTTCGCCTTCGAGCAGCCCATCGGCATGTCGGTGATGGCGTCGGCCGACTCCAAGGAGGGCCCGAAGGCCTTCGCCGAGAAGCGCACTCCCGACTTCCAGCGGAAGTAGCTCGACCATGGCACTTGATCCCCGCACGCCGGTGCTGGTGGGTGCGGGCGTGGCGCACCAACGCTCCGAGGACCCCGCCGAGTCCGACGAGGCGGTGACGCTCATGACGTCCGCGGTCGAGCGCGCCGGTGAGGACGCGCACGCGCCAGGGCTCCTCGCGCAGGCGGGTGTCGTCTCCGTCCCGCGTGGCAGCTGGCGCTACCGCGACCCGGCTCGGATCGTCGCCGAGCGCGTCGGCGCCCACGCACACACCGTGATCGCCGAGCTCGGCGTGCTGCAGTCGACGCCGTTCACGCGCGCGTGTCCGCGCCATCGCCCACGGCGACCTCGACGTCGCGATCGTCGTGGGTGGCGAAGCGAAGTTCCGCGACCTGCGCAGCCACATCACCGGCACCAGCGGTGATCGACACCGAGCAGCCCGACGACGTGGCACCCGACGAGCGCATCGTGCCCGCCGACGAGATCATCCCCGCGCCGGAGCGCGCCGCCGGCTTCATGAGCGCGCCGCTGATGTACTCGGCGCTCGAGACCGCGCTGCGCACCGCGCGCGGCGAGACGGTGGCCGAGAACGCGCGCGCCACCGCGGAGCTGTGGTCGGCGTTCAGCCGCACCGCAGCCGACAACCCCGACGCGTGGCGGCGCGACCCGGTGCCGCCCGAGTTCCTCGAACACCCGTCGGCGAAGAACCCGATGCTCGCGGCGCCGTACACCAAGTGGCACTGCTCGCAGTGGAACGTCGACCAGGCGGCGGCCTTCGTGCTCTGCTCGACCGAAGCCGCCGATCGCGCCGGCGTGCCCCAGGACCGACGCGTGTACCCCTGCCGTCGCGGTCGAGTCGAACCACATGCTCGCGGTGTCGAAGCGCGCCGAGCTCCACCGGGCGCCGGCGGCACGCATCGCTGCCGAGCGCATCGCCGAGCTCGCCGGCATCGACGTGGCCGCCAGCGACGTCGTCGACCTCTACAGCTGCTTCCCCGTGGCGGTGCGCATCCAGGCCACCGAACTCGGGCTCCCCCTCGACGACCCCGACCACCGACCGCTGAGCATCGGCGGTGGCATGACGTTCGGCGGTGGCCCGCTCAACAACGCGTCGTTCCAGGCCCTGGCGCGCATGGTCCCCGTGTTGCGCGACGCGCCGGGGACCACCGGGCTCCTCACCTTCATCAGCGGGCTCATCACCAAGCACGCCATCGTCGGTGTGGTCGACCACGCCACCCGAGGGTGGCTTCGCCTACGAAGACACCAGCGACGCGGTCGCGGCCGCCACCCCCACGCTCGCGGTGGTCGGTGACCACCGCGGCGTGGCCACCATCGACGCCTACACGGTTGCCCACGAACGCGGCGAGCCCCGCTCCGCCACGATCGTCGCGACGACGGCTGCCGGCACGCGCGTCGTTGCCGGGAACGACGACGAGGATCTGGCGGCCGACATGGCCGGCGCCGAGTGGTGTGGCCGCGACGTGACCGTCGACGGCAACCGGTTCAGCGTGGGCGACTGAGCTCGTCGAACACCGCGTCGGTGTCGGCACCGAGCGCCGGCGCGGGACCGATGTTGCCGACTCGTCGCCCGTCGATGGTGATGGGCGTCACGCACTGCAACAGGCGACCCTCGGTCGGATGGTCGACCTCGTCGAAGAGCCCGACGGCGACGAAGTGCTCGTCGTCGAACACGTCGTCGACCGCGTTGTAGGGCGCCGCGGGGATCTCGGCCTCACGCAGGCGCGCGAACCACACTGCGGTCGTGTCGGTGGCGAGGTGCTCGGCGACGAGCGCGTAGAGCTCCTCGACGTGTGCGGTGCGCGAGTGCAACGTTGCGTAGCGCGCGTCGTCGGCCAGCTCGGGACGCCCGATCAGCGCGAAGAAGCGCGTCCAGTCACGGTCGGTGTAGACGAGCGCCGCGAGATGCCCGTCGGCGGTGGGGAACGGTCGGCGGTTCGGGATGGACACGCGTGGATAGCGCGCCTCCCCCGCGGCGGCACGAACACGCGTCCCCAGAGGTGCTCCACCAGGCCGAACGACGTCATGAGCTCGGCCATGGGCACCTCGATCGCCGCGCCCTCACCGTCGAGCTCGCGCTTGCGCAGCGCCGCGGCGATCGCGAGTGCAGCCGCCATCCCGGCCACCTTGTCGGCCAGTGCCTGGGCTGCGTACGCCGGCTCGCCGTGCATCCACGACTGCGCGCCGGCGATGCCGGCTGACCGCCTGCACGGTGTCGTCGTAGGCGGGGAGATCGGCGTAGGGACCGTCGGCGCCGAACCCGACGATCGCACAGTGCACGAGCGCGGGGTTCACCGCGAGCAGCGTGTCGGGATCGGCACCGCAGCGCACCGCCGCGTCGCGTCGCATGTTGTGCACGAGCACGTCGGAGCCGGCGACCAGCTCGGCGAGGCGGGCGCGCCCGTCTTCCGTCTGCAGGTCGAGCACCACGCTGCGCTTGCCGCGGTTGCAGGCCAGGAACACCGCGGCCATGCCGTCGTGCGCGCGAGGACCCAGGTCGCGGGCGACGTCGCCGCCCGGCGACTCGACCTTGACCACGTCGGCGCCGAAGTCGGACAGGAGCAACGTGCCGTACGGACCCGACACCACGGTGGTGAGGTCGACGACGCGCACGCCGTCGAGGGGGAGGTCGGGCACCCGCGGAGTGTACGAGGTCTAGATTCCGGCCCATGGCCGGGAACATGGAAGACCGGACGGTCCTCGTCACCGGCGGCAACACGGGACTCGGCAGGGTGACGGCGATCGAGCTCGCACGTCGGGGGGCGCAGGTCGTGTTCACCTCGCGCGACGCGGGGAAGGGCGAAGCCGCGCGCGACCGAGATCCGGGCCGAGAGTGGCAGCGACGCGGTCGACGTGATGGAGCTCGACCTCGCCCGGCTCTCCTCGGTGCGCGAGTTCGCGGCGCGCTTCGCCGACACCCACGACCACCTCGACGTGCTGGTCAACAACGCCGGGCTGATGCTCGGATCGCGACGCGAGACCACCGACGGCTACGAGATGACCTTCCAGGTGAACCACCTGGGACCGTTCCTGCTCACCAACCTGTTGCGCGAACAACTCGTCGCCGGCGACGAGGCACGCGTCGTGAACGTGGCGTCGGCGGCGCACTCGGGCGCACGCCAGGGCCTCGACTTCGACGACCTGCAGTCGACCGGGCGCTACCGCGGTTTCAGCGTCTACTCGCGGTCGAAGCTGGCGAACATCCTGTTCACGCGCGAGCTGGCGCGCCGGTGGAACGACACCGGCGTCACCGCCAACGCCGTCCATCCGGGGTTCGTGGCCAGCCGGTTCGGGCGCGACGGTGATGGCGGCCGGTTCACCGACCTCGTGTTCCCGCTCCTGCGGCCGTTCGCCCACACGCCGGAGGACGGGGCGCAGACGCAGATCTACGTCGCCTCCGCGCCCGAGCTCGCCAACATCACCGGTGGCTACTGGGCGAAGTCGGCGCCTGCCACACCGAGCGCGGCCGCGCAGGATGACGCGGCCGCGGCCCGGCTGTGGGAGGTCAGCGAGGAGCTGGTCGGGTGATCAGCTCGACGATGACGAGTCGGTGAGGAACGCGCACGCCGGTGCGGCCTTGACCGCGGTCTCGAGCTTCTTGCCCTTGTCGAGCTTGTCGACCGAGCTGAAGCCCTTGCTCAACTCGTTGGCCGAGTCGCTGATCGTCTGGCCGAGCTCCGTGCCCTTGGACTGGAAGTCCGCGGCCGACGTCGTCGGGAGCTGCTTGGCCTGAGCCTCCGCGCTCTTGAACTCCTTCGAGATCGCCTTGAAGCCGTTCACGAACACGGTCGCGATCTTGCCGCCGTTGGGCGACGAAGGTGAGCCGGCGCTCTTGATGCCGGCCGCAGCCTTGTCGGTCGCGGTGACCATGTCGTCGAGGAAGGCGGCGATCTTGTCGCGCGCCGTGCCGAGGATCGCGGTCGTGTCGGTGCCGCCCGCAGTGGCGGTGCCCAGCTCGCTCTCCAAGGAGCTGCCCTTGTCGGAGATCGTCTGCTGCCAGCTGCTCGAGCGCGGTGCAGAACTTCGGCGCCCACTTCTCGGGCGAGACCGTCGCCGCACTCGCTGCGGGCACGGACGTGGCGAGGACAGCGAGCGCGAGCGCGCTGACACAGATCAAACGGCGGATCATTCCAGAGCTCCTTGTCATGGTCTGACTGTGTCGTACCGTCAGGCCTCGGGCTTGAGGGTGGGAAACAGGATCACTTCACGAATGCTCGTGACACCGGCGAGCAGCATCGTGAGCCGGTCGATGCCCAGACCCATCCCGCCCGTGGGAGGGAGCCCGTATTCGAGCGCCCGCAAGTAGTCCTCGTCGACGGTACCTGCTTCGACATCCCCAGCAGCGCGCGCGCGCGCCTCGGCTTCGAAGCGCGCGCGTTGGTCGATCGGATCGTTGAGCTCGCTGTACGCGTTCGCGAGCTCGTTGCCGTTCACGACCACTTCGAACCGTTCGACCAGATTCGGATCGTCGCGGTGCACTCGCGCCAACGGTGACGTCTCGCGCGGATGGTCGAGCACGAACGTGGGCCGCACGATCTTCGGCTCGACGATCTCGTCGTAGACCTCGTGGGTGAGACGACCGGCACCCCATTCGCTCTTGTAGGTGAGCCCGAGACCGTCGAGCACCGCACGCGCGGCGTCGACCTCCATCGACGGATGCAGCTCGACCCCCGCGTGCTCGCGGATGAGGTCGACCATCGTGGCGCGCGGCCACGGATCGGCGAGGTCGACGCGCTCGCCGCGCAGCTCGAGCACGGTGTCGCCGTCGCGCGACGCGCGCGCGGCCGTCGACCACGAGCCGCTCGGTGAGCTCCATCATGTCGTGGTAGTCGGCGAACGCCTGGTACGCCTCGAGCATCGTGAACTCGGGGTTGTGGCTGGTGTCGACGCCCTTCGTTGCGGAACACCCGACCGATCTCGAACACGCGCTCGAACCCGCCGACGACGAGCCGCTTGAGGTGCAGCTCGGGTGCGATGCGCAGGTAGAGGTCGACGTCGAGCGCGTTGTGGTGGGTCACGAACGGGCGCGCGGTCGCGCCGCCGAGCTCGTGCCCGAGCACCGGGCGTCTCCACCTCGACGAAGCCGGCGTCGGCGAGCTCGCGACGGATGGCGGCGACGGCGGCGAACCGGATCGCGAACACCCGGCGTGCGTCGTCGTTGACGATGAGGTCGACGTAGCGCTGCCGGAAGCGGGTGTCGACGTCGGAGAGGCCGTGCCACTTGTCGGGGAGCGGGCGCAGGGACTTGGCCAGGAGCTGGAAGCCGTCGACCTTGACCGAGAGCTCGCCCTTGCGGGTGGTCATCACCGTGCCGTCGACGCCGACCCAGTCGCCGAGGTCGAGGGCGTCGAACGCGTCGTGCTCCTCCTCCCCCAGCACCCCTCGGGACACGAAGAGCTGGACGGCGTCGGACTGGTCGCGCACGGTCGCGAACGTGAGCTTGCCCTGGCGGCGCAGGAGGAGGATGCGCCCGGCGACACGGACCCGCACCTCGGTCTCGGTGCCGGCGGGCAGGTCGCCGAAGTCGGCGCGGAGCTCGGCGAGCGTGCGGTCGCGGTCGAAGCGGACGGGATAGGGGTCGACGCCGCGGGCCCGGAGGTCGTCGAGGTCGGCCAGGCGTCGGGCCCGCTCGGCCGGGAGATCGGCGGCGGTGTCGTCGGCGACGTCAGCGGCGGTGTCGGAGGCGGCGTCGTCGGGCATCCGGGCGATGCTAGGTGGGGGTCCGAACGCCCAGCGGTACCATTCGGCCCGCCGCGATCCAGGAGCTGGAACATGGAAGCCGTCATCGTCGCCACCGCCCGCACCCCCATCGGTCGGGCCAACAAGGGGTCGCTCGTCGACCTGCGTCCCGACGACCTCGGGGCCACGATCATCCAGGCGCTGCTCGAGAAGGCGCCCGGCGTCGACCCCGGCCTGATCGAGGACGTCATCTGGGGCTGCGCGCAGCCGGCGGGCGAGGCGGGGTACAACGTCGCCCGCGTCACCGCGCTGCTCGCCGGGCTCGACGGCGTTCCCGGCGTCACCGTGAACCGCTACTGCTCGTCGTCGCTGCAGACCATCCGCATGGCCGCGCACGCGATCAAGGCCGGTGAGGGCGACGTCTTCGTCGCCGGAGGCGTCGAGACCGTGAGCCGGTTCCGCTCCGGCATGTCCGACGGCGGACCCGGCACGCACAACCCGAAGTTCGCCGACGCCGAGTCGCGCACCGAGAAGCGCACCGCCGGCGGGTTCGACTCGTGGGAGCCGCTGTCGGGGCTCCCCGACATCTACATCGCCATGGGCCAGACCGCCGAGAACGTGGCCGAGTACGCCAAGGTCACCCGCGAGGAGATGGACGAGTTCGCCGCGCTGCTCGCAGCAGCGCGCGGTCGAGTCGCAGGAGAACGGGTTCTTCGAGCGTGAGATCACGCCGGTCACCACCCCCGACGGCACCGTGGTGACGAAGGACGACGGGCCCGCGGCCGGGCACCACGGTCGAGGGGCTCTCGGCGCTGAAGCCGGTGTTCCGCCCCGACGGCACGGTCACCGCCGGCAACGCGTGCCCGCTCAACGACGGCGCGGCGGCCGTCCTCGTGATGAGCGAGGCGAAGGCCGAGGCGCTCGGCGTCACTCCCCTCGCCCGCATCGTCGCCAGCGGCGTGTCGGCGCTCGACCCCGAGATCATGGGCCTCGGCCCGATCGAGGCGTGCCGTCAGGCGATGGGCCGTGCGGGTCTGTCGATCGACGACATCGACCTCGTCGAGATCAACGAGGCGTTCGCGGCGCAGGTCGTGCCGTCGGCCCGGGAGCTCGGCATCCCGTGGGAGAAGCTCAACGTGCACGGCGGCGCCATCGCCCTCGGCCACCCCTTCGGCATGACCGGCGCCCGCATCATGACCACGCTCCTCAACGGCCTCGACGACGCCGACGGCCGCTACGGCATGGAGAGCATGTGCGTCGGCGGCGGCCAGGGCATGGCCATGATCGTCGAACGCCTCACCTGACCGAGCGCCGACTCCTCCAAAAGGTAGCGATCTGTTTCCGCATGCGTGAAACACGTCGCTACCTTTGGCCGCGACCGCGGCGCGAAGGCGCGACACGCGCCGGATCGGCGTCGAGCATCGGTCTTCGTGACGCGGAAGACGGTCCAGCCGTCGTCGACCAGATCGTTCTGACGCGCCCGGTCGTCGTCGAAGACACGCCGGGTCGAGTGCGGGACGAACCCGTCGAACTCCACTGCGACCTTGGCAGCTGGCCACGCCAGGTCCAGGTACCGCACCCGCCCACCGACGCGCACGCGATGGTTGATCTGCGGTTGGGGCATCCCGAGCTGCCTCACGATGCGCAGCGGCCCTCGCTTCCCAGACGTTCGCGGCCCGGGCCAGATCTGGATGCCGTTGCTCGAGGAGCCCAGCACGACTGCGCATCCCTTGCGCCGCGGCGCCCAGAGCTCCCGGGCGCGCGCTTCGAGCCGTGAGCGACGGACCTGGCGCTGCACGAGCGCCGTATCGAGCACGTCCTCGAACTCGCGTCGCGGCAGGAGTCGCGGCCACGATCGATGAGCGTCCGGACCGGCGTCGTGCTCGGTATCCCGTCGACGATGGTGCAGTCTCCGGGAGGAAGCTCGTCGGTCGTGTGCACCACCGCATCGAGCAGGGTGCGCAGTGCGCGTGGCGCGATGACCTCAGGCCTCACCGGTGGCACCACCAGGCCGAGCAGCGCACCTGCGGAGCGGCCCGATGCGACGCCACCCGTCGAGCAGAGCCACCGCCATGGTCGACTGTCGCCAGTCGACGGGCCGTGAGACAGCGGACCGGTACACACGGGGCGCGACCTCCTCCCACACCCCCCGATCGACACGCCGAGCGATCGTCGAACGGGCGAAGCCGTGCTCGATGCCCTGCTGCAAGCTGAAGACGCCGTGCTGCCGACGAGCCAGCGCACGCAGTCGTTCGTCTCGTGACACATCGACTCCCTCGGGTCCACGAACCGGGAAGCACGTCGATCGTCGCGCGGGGGTGCGACATCCAACTCCGCGTCAATGAGGCAGCGATCGTTCACCACATGCGGAAAAGATCGCTACGCGAGATTTGGCGACGATTCAGGGATCCACGGCGATCAGGAGGCAGTGATGAGCAAGATGGCGGAGGACTTCCGCAAGTTCGTGATGCGCGGGAACGTGCTCGACCTGGCGGTGGCGGTCGTGATCGGCGTCGCGTTCAACGCCGTCGTGACGTCGCTGGTGAACGACGTGATCATGCAGATCATCGCGGTCATCGTCGGCAAGCCGAACTTCAACAACCTGACGTTCACGATCAACGACGGCATCATCTACTACGGCAAGTTCCTCACCGCGCTCATCAACTTCCTCATCATCGCGGCCACGCTGTTCGTGATCATCAAGGCGTTCGAGGAGATGCAGAAGCGCCGCAAGGGCGCCGGCGAGGACGTCGACGAGGAGAAGAGCGACGAGGTCGTCCTCCTCAGCGAGATCCGCGACCTGCTGCGCGACGGTCGCGCCTGACCCGACCTACAGCTCGAAGGCCGGGTTCAGGCACTGCACGACCTCGGCCGGCGGCACGTCGAACATCTTGAGGTACGACGGCAGGTTCCCCTGCACCGTCGCCTTGCTGTAGAGCACCTGGACGACGTCGTCGTCACCGGTGGCCTCGATCGGGTAGGTCCCGACCAGCTGCACCCCGGTGATGTCGAGCTTCAGGCTGGTGATCTGCGGCTTGATCGACTGGAGGAGCATCTTCGCCTCCTGTCGCGCCTCCTGCTGCGTGGTGCGCTTTCCCGGGACCGTCGGCGCGGTCGGCGCCGGCGCGGTCGGCGCCGGCGTGGTCGACGTGTCGTCGGGCAGCGACGTCGTGGTGGTGCCGGACGGGTCGGTCGGCGGCGCCGCGCACGTGGGCGTGCCGGTGGGGTGCTCGCCGGTGTCGCCGTTGTTGATCGCCCAGGTGACGACGAGGTCCTGGCCCGGCGTGTAGGTGACGACGACGCGCTCGTCGTTGGGGACGCCGCGGTTGCTGTCGCCGATCTTGGTCAGCGCCTTGGCCTGCACCTTCTCGGCCGCCTGCTGCGGCGTGGTCGTGGAGGTGGTCGAAGGCGGAGGCTTGACCGTGGTCGTGGTGGTGACCGGTGCCGTCGTGGGTGGCGGCACGAGCGTGGTGGGCGGCGGCGCCGTGGTGGGCGGCGGCGCGGTCGTGGGCGGCACCGTGGGCGGCGGGATGGTCACGATCGTGGGCGGCGGCGCGGTGGTGGTCACCGGCGGGTGCGTGGTGGTGGTCGTCGCCGGCGCGGTGGTCGTGGTGGACGACGTCACCGGGGCGAGCGTGGACGGCGGCTGCGTGGGCACGGCCACGTTGTCGTTGGAGTCGCCGTCGTCGCGCAGCGCGAGGAACGCGATCCCGCCGATGATCCAGAGTGCGAGCACGGCGCCGGCGACGACGCGCGCCGCGGTGACGTACTGCGTCCCGGTGCGCTCGCCGCGCGACCGTCGGATGAGGTCGGCGGCCTTGGCCGCGAGCACGAAGGCGACGATGGTGCCGATGACGGGGATGACGATGCTGACGACCGCCCACACCAACGCCGCGATCGCGAACGGCTCGACGCGCGCCTCGCCCCAGCCTCCCGCACCGCCGGCGCCACCCGCGCCCGTGGGTTCGGGTTCGGGCCCGACGGGCACGCCGCCGGTGTCGCCGGGGTTCCAGGCGTCGGGATCTCCGGGCGGCTCCGAGGCGGACATCGGGGGAACACTACCGACACTTCGTCACGATTTGGTGGCTCCTCGGTAGGCTGCGCGCATGCCGACCGCGACGTTCCCCATCACCGGCGACGCAGACGCCGACGCCCTCCTCGTCAACGATCCGTTGGCGCTCGTGATCGGCATGTTGCTCGATCAGCAGGTGCCGATGGAGTGGGCGTTCCGCGGTCCGTCGACGTTGCGCACCCGCCTCGGTGGACTCGACGCCGCGGCCATCGCGGCGATGCCCGTCGACGACTTCGAAGCGGTGTTCAAGGAGAAGCCCGCGCTCCACCGCTACCCCGGCTCGATGGCGAAGCGCACGCACGCGCTGTGCGAGCAGGTCGTCGCCGACTACGACGGCGACGCCGCCAAGATCTGGAAGGGCGTGAAGGATCCGCAGGTGCTGTTCGACCGCATCCGCGCGCTCCCCGGCTTCGGCGACGAGAAGGCGAAGATCTTCCTCGCCATCCTCGGCAAGCGCTTGAAGGTCGCGCCGAAGGGGTGGGAGGAGTACGCGGCACCGTTCTCCGACGACAAGCCGCGCTCCGTCGCCGACATCGACTCCACGCGAGAACCTGCAGCGGGTGCGCGAGTGGAAGCAGGCCCAGAAGGCCGCCAAGAAGTCGAAGCAGGAGTAGGCCGAGCGGCCCGGCTCAGACCGCGGCTTCGTCGGCGGTCTCGGGGACCGAGCCCCGGGCCATGAACTCGACCACGCCCACCAGGATCAGCGCGACCACGAAGATGAAGAGGACCGCGCCGATCGTGGGCCGGTCCCAGAGCACCAGCGCGAGCACCGCGACCGCGGCGATCGCCAGTTCGAGGGCGCGCTTGTGCGCGCCGACGAACTCCTCGAGCGGGTTGGGCGGAAGCCCGAGATCACCGGCCTTGTTCCGCGCGCCGGCGATCCCCTTGTCGGCGAATCGCCGAGCCAGCTTCGCCGGCGCCGAAGGCCCGACGAAGTACGCGACCACCGCGATGATGATCCCGACCACGCCGAGCGTGATCACGCCGTAGCGCAGGTTGCGCACGAGGATGTCGAACACGGCCGACGCGGTGCCGTCGGACACGTTCGGACCGGTGGCGGCGTCGAGGTAGAGCGAGCGCGCGATCGCCAACAGCACGAGCGTGAGCACGCAGGCAGCGACGAGCACGAGCGCCGCGCGGATCGTCAGGCGACGCCGGCGGCGGCGGCACGATGAGCGCCGAGCCGATGAGCGCGAGCACACCCGAGCACCGGGAGCACCCACGACAGCGTGTCGAGGATCGACACGTAGCGTGCGCGCCTCCGACAGGCCCTCGGTGTTGATGATCGCGATCGTGGTGGAGACCGGAGGCACGTCGACGTTCGAGAGGAACGTGAGCCCGGCATCGACCAGCTTGGCCTGCACCTGCTTGACGACGTTGCCGAGGTCGAGCTTGACCTGGCCGTCCTTGATCGCCACCGAACCGGGCGCCTTCGACGGGTCGTCGGTGAGCAGCGCGACGAGCTGGTCGTGCGCGCGGCGGTTGGCGGCGTCCCACAGGTCCTGGAACTGGTCCGACGCGAGCAGCTTCTCGGTGACGTCGGTCGCGTAGCTCCGCGCTGCGGTCGCGACCGGTGCCGCGAGGACCTTGGCCCGCTTCGGCAGCGCGTCGGCCACGCGCTTCTCGACGTTGACGTTCTCGAAGATCGCGTTGACCGCGACCGCGGCGACGGTCTGCTGCACGTCCTCGTTCTCGGCCAGCGGCGAGACGGTCTCGACGTAGCGGTCGGTGTTGGTGAGCTGGTTGTGGGTCCAGATCGCGACCGCCGACAGCGGCACGAGGATGAAGCCGAGCACGAGCAGGACGACGGAGGCGATGCGCTGCCAGCGCTTGCCCTTCTGGGCGGTCTTGGCCGCCTTCTTCGACGCCTCGGGCGAGGCGACCACGGGAGCGGTCGCGGCTGCGGTCGCAGCTGCCGGCGCGGCGACGGTCTCGGGCTCCGACCGCGTCGTCTCGGCCTCGGGCTCCACGGGAGAGGGCGTGGTCTCGGGCTCCGAAGGCGGTCGGTCGGGGTCGGTGTCGTCGCTCACGTCGCCAGCTCCTTGCCGATGCGCCGGTACTCGAAGCTCGCCACGAGGTCGGCGACGCCCTTGAAGATCGACCAGATCCCGATGATCGACACCAGCAGCAGCACCGAGCGGTCGGGGTTGCCGATCGCCCAGGCGCCCAGCGCGATGCCGACGATCCCGGCGATGAGCGGCATCCACCAGCCGCGCACGTGCGTGTGCGAGAGCGCGATCACGACGTCGAAGAGGCCACGGATCAGCAGGTACCACGCGAGGAACACCGAGATCACCACGAGCGTCGGATGCGGCCACACGAGTGCGGCGATGCCGGCGGCGATCGCCAGCGTGCCGCCGATGATCGCGAGCCACCGCCAGCCGCCCTCGAGCACGAAGCCGAGCGCGAGCTGGGTGATCCCACCGAGCCAGAACGCGATCGCGATGAGGATCGCGCACGCGGTGATCGACGCCGGGCGCAACGACAGCACGATGAACCCGAGGATCAACCAGAGGATCCCCGCGACCAACCACAGCCACCACGTGCGCGAGTACGCGTCGGCGACCGCGCGCTCCTCGTCCGGTGTCAGCGTGATGCGCATGCTCATTGCCGTCGTGCCCCCTCGTGCGGATCGTCCGCAAAGCGCGCATTATGGCCGAAGGGCGTCACGACGCCCGCGATGGTCGCGGCGGTACCCTCGAGCTCCTGGACACCGACGCGCCACTCACGTACTTCCCGCACGGCCGGTACCGCCGTCGCATCCGCCTCGTCGCGCGCGACGCGAACACGGTGCTCGGCGGGCTGGAGGACGACCAGCACTACTTCACCGTGCAGGTCGAGCACGACGGTGAGCACGTCACCGCGATCACGAGCGAGTCGGTGCGCGCGCCGTGGACCACGTGTCCGGCCGCGGGCGCGCGAGCTGCAGGCGCTCGTGGGCGCGCCGCTCTCCGACCGCTGCCTCGACGTGGCAGGGCGCACGCCGCTCCGACCAGCACTGCACCCACCAGCTCGACGTCGCGACGCTCGCAGTCGCGCACGCCGCGCGCGTCGTGGCCGGTGGCGCGCCGCGGCGGCAGTACGACATCGTCGTGCCGTTCGGCCTGCTCGACGGCCAGCGCCACACCGTCACGCTCGCCCGCGACGGCGATCCGCTCCTCGCCTGGGAGCTCGAAGGCGGCCGCGTCGTCGCTCCCGCGCCGTAGTCCGACGCCACCGGCGGCTTCGCCCGCTGGGCCGACGCCACCTTCGACGCCGACACCGCCGAGGCGGCCATCGTGCTCAAGCGGGCGTGCAGCATCGGCATGAGCCGCGGGATCGACCTCGACAGCTACCCGACGCTCGCCGACATGCCCGGGCTGAGCCCGGTGTGCTGGTCGATGCAGCCCGAACGGGCGCCGGTCGCGCTCCGCAACCGAGGGCTCATCCGCGACTACGACGAGCGGCCCGACGCGATGCTCGCCGAAGGGCCTGGTCGCCGCTCTAGTACGAGCTGATGATCTCGGCGCCGAACGCCTCGAGCGTCGCGGTCGGCGGCGAAGTCGGTGAACCACACGTAGAAGCGCTCGACCCCCTGCTCCTGCATCGCGTGGAAGTGGTCGAGCATCTCGCTGCTCCCACCGACGACCCGGCTCGAGTACCCGAACCGCTTCTGCGCGGCCTCCTCGATCGCGGCGCGGTCGGAGCCCTCCGGCGCGAACGTGTACATGCGCTGGATCGAGACGCGCGCGTCGCCGGCGCGGTCGCGCATCTCGTCGAGGCGGTCGAGCTGGTGGACCGGGACGTTCCACCAGTCGGCGTGCTCGGCGACGAGCTCCATCGTCTTCGGTCCGGTGCCACCGATGACGATCGGGATGTGTCGCGAGCGGCGTCGGCATCTGCCGGGCCGCGACCGAGCTGGAACCACTCGCCCTCGTAGTCGAGCGTCTCGCCGGTCCAGAGCGCGCGCACGATCTCGAGCGTCTCCTTCAGACCGCGCGACGCGCTCGCGCGCCTCGGTCGGGCGCACGCCGTAGGTGGTGAACTCCTCGACCACCGAGCCCCAGCCGATGCCGAGCTCGAAGCGGCCGCCCGACGCGTGGTCGAGGGTGACGGCCTCGCGTGCGAGGATCGCGGGGTGACGGAACGCGTCGCACAGCACGAGCTGGCCCTGCACGAGGCGCTCGGTGTTCGCGAGCAACCACGCGTTCGTGGTGAGCGCTTCGAACATGTCGTGCTGCTCGGCGAGCGGCGGCGCGAGGTGGTCCATGCCCGCCATGCCGATGAAGCCGGCCGCCTCCGCCACCCGCGCCTTCTCGACCATCGCGTCCATGGTGAGGCGCATCTGCGGGAGGTAGAGGTGGAACTCGGGCGTCATGGCGGCACAACGTAGACGCCGTCCCGCGGCCCGCCGCGTCAGTTGGGTGGGCGCCCGGCGTCGATGTCGAACGACTCCTGCGAACCGAGCTGGCTCGTCTCCCGGCACTCGCCGCGCGAAGGGCTCCGAGCACGAACAGCACGTGGTCACCGGTGTCGGCGCGGTCGAGCACCCGGCCGGCGAACCAGTCGCAGTCGTCGATGACGGGCGTGCCCTCGGGCCCCGGGCGTCCACCGCGCAGCCTTCGAGCTTGCCGGGATCGTCGTACGCGCTCTTCCCACCGAAGTGCTCGGCCACGAGGTGCTGGTCGGCGCGGAGCCGGTGGACGACGAGCACCTCGCTCGCCACCGCGAGGTCGTAGGTGTGGTTCGCCTTCGAGAGGAACACGCCGAACCGCGGCGGATCCATGCTGCACTGGCTCGTGAAGCCGACGAGGCACGCGTCGGCGTCGCCGTCGGCCGCCGCCGCCACCACGAACATCGGGTACTCGAGGTGCCCCACGATCTCTTCGAAGGCGTCGGTCACGTGGCCCGGCTACCCGATGCCGCGGTGGGGCAAACGGCTCAAGCGAGCTCGATCAGGTCGAGCATCTCGTCGTCGAAGTAGTCGAGGGTGCCGTCGGGCATCAGCAGCGCGCGGTCGGGAGCGAGCGACTGCACGAACTCGACGTCGTGGCTCACCACGATCATCGTGCCGGGCCACGCCGCCAGCGCCTCGCCGGTTGCGGTGCGCGACGCGGGATCGAGGTTGTTGGTGGGCTCGTCGAGGAGCAGCACGTTGTGGCGTGCCGGCGACGAGCTGCGCGAGCGCGAGCTTCGTCTTCTCGCCGCCGGAGAGCGTGTTGGCGTCCTGGAACACCTTCTGCGCCGCTCAGCCCGAACATCCCGAGCAGGTTGCGCAGCGCGCCGTCGCCGGCGGGCGACGACTCGCGCATGTGCTCGAGCAGCGTGCGCCCGGCGACGATCCCCTCGTGCTCCTGCGCGTAGTAGCCCGACGCGAGACGTTGCGTGCCGAGCTCGACCTCACCGAGGTCGGGGGCGAGGACGTCGGCGAGCACCTTGAGCAGCGTGGTCTTGCCGGCGCCGTTGAGGCCCATGACCAGCAGCCGCTCGCCGCGACCGACGTCGAAGCTCACGTCGGCGAACACGTCGAGCGCGCCGAACGACTTGTACAGCTCGGTGGCGGTGAGCACGGTGCGACCGGCCGACGGCGGCTCCGGGAACCGCACCGCGAGCGCCTTGCGCTTCGCCGTGTTCTGCACCTTGGACGCCTCGAGCTTGGCTCGGCGCTGGTCGAGGTTCTTGGCGACGCGCGCGCGCTTGGCGGTCTGCCCGCGCATGCCGCCGGCCTGCACCTTGAGGCGCGCGATCTCGCGCTCCTGGCGCTCGGCCAGCTTCGCGTCGCGCTCCTCGTCCCCTCGCGCGCGTCGAGGTACTGCGAGTAGGTGCCCTTGTACTCGACGAGCTTGCCGGTGCCCTCTTCCGACTCGCGGTCGATGTGCACGACGCGCGTGATCGCTTCGTCGAGCAGGTCGAGGTCGTGGCTCACCACGAGCAACGCGCCGCGGTACGACCGCAGGAACTTGAGCAGCCAGGTGCGCGCGTCGGCGTCGAGGTGGTTGGTGGGCTCGTCGAGGAGGAGCAGCTCGCTCCCGCCGAAGAGGATGCGGACCAGCTCGGCCCGACGCCGCTCCCCGCCGGAGAGCGCACCGAGGTGCAGGTCGAGCCGGTCGGCGCGCAGGCCGACGCCGTCGGCGAGCTTGCGCACCTCGGACTCGGCCGCGTACCCGCCGGCCGCCTCGAACGCCTCCTGCGCGGCGCTGAACCGGTCGATGTTCTCGCTCGAGGGGTTCTCCTCCAGCGCGATCCGGAGCTTCTCGGTGCGGGCGAGGAGATCGTCGAGGCCGCGCCCCGAGAGCACGTGGGAGAGGACGGTCGTGTCGTCGGGGACACGCGTCGCTCCGGGGGTCCTGCGACAGGTACCCGGTGAGGTCGGCCCGCTCGACGAGGCCCGACCGCGGCCGGTCGGCGCCCCCGAGGACCCTGAGCAGCGTGGTCTTGCCGGCGCCGTTGCGCCCGACCAGGCCCACCTTCTCGCCCGGGCGCACCTGGAGCGACGCGCCGTCGACGATCCGCTTCCCGCCGACCTCGACCACCAGGCCACGAACGGTCAACACGGGAAACACGACTCCAGGAAGTTGCGGGCGGGGTCGTCCATTGTCGCGCGCGCGAGGGCCCAGATCGGCGCCCTAGCCTTGATCGATGGAAACGCCGCTCGAGGAGCCCCTCGCACCCGCTCCCGAGCCCCCGAAGTCCGAGCCACCGAAGCCCAGATGGCGGGGGCGGATCCACCTGGCGGCGTTCCTCCTCTCCATCCCCGCCGGCATCACGCTCGTGCTGCTCAGCCAGGGCGTGTCGGCGCACGTCGCCGCCGCGGTGTTCGCGGTGTCGCTGGCCGCCCTCTTCGGCACCAGCGCGATCTACCACACCGGCAACTGGAAGCCGCACGTGAGGTCGCGGCCTGCGGCGCATGGACCACGCGATGATCTTCGTGCTCATCGCCGGCTCGTACACACCGATCACGCTGCTCGCCCTGCAGCCGGCATGGGGCATCTCGCTGCTCGCGATCGTGTGGACGGTCGCCGTGGTGGGCGTCACGCTCGCGCTGGCGCGCTTCGGCGCCCTCGACCGCGCCGGTGGGTACCTCTACATCGGCATGGGCTGGATCGTCGTGATCGCCCTCCCCGCAGTGATCACGTCGCTCGGGCCGTCGGAGCTCGCGCTCCTCTTCGCGGGCGGCATCCTCTACACCGTCGGCGCCATCGGGCTGCGGCTCCACCGGCCCGACCCGCGGCCGCTCGTGTTCGGCTACCACGAGGTGTGGCACGCCATGACGGTTGCGGCCGCGGCCTGCCACTTCACGCTCGTCGCCATGCTGGTGCGCGCCTGACCGAGTCGGTCCGCGAACGCTCTGGCACGCGGCGCGGCCCGTCGTGCTGAGAATTGCGGCGTGAGCGTCGCGGACCTGCTCGCAGACGTACTCGGTGACGACCTGCCCGTCGCGTTCCGCGCCTACGACGGCTCGACCTTCGGTGCGCCCGACGCCCGGACCACGATCGTCGTGCGGTCCCCCGATGCGCTCCGGCGCATCGTGACCGCGCCCGACGAGCTCGGGCTTCGGCCGCGCCTACGTCGCCGGCGAGCTCGAGGTCGACGGCGACATGTTCGACGTCATCGCCGTCGCCAACCACATCGAGGAGCTGCACCTCGGTCCCCGCCAGATCGCGGCGGCGGCCAAGCTCGTGGGCTGGAAGGGGTTGCAAGCCGCTCGCCGCCACCGCCCGAGGAGGCCCGGCTCCACGGCCGGCGCCACTCGCGCGAGCGCGACGCCGCCGCGATCGCGCACCACTACGACGTGTCGAACGAGTTCTACGAGATGGTGCTCGGGCCGTCGCTCACGTACTCGTGCGCGGTCTGGCACGACGACACGCCCACGCTCGAGGACGCGCAGGCGAACAAGCACGAGCTCGTCTGCCGCAAGCTCGACCTGCACCCCGGGATGCGGCTCCTCGACATCGGGTGCGGCTGGGGCAGCATGCTGCTGCACGCGGCCGAGCACCACGGCGTGCAGGCGGTCGGCGTCACGTTGTCGCGACCCCAGGCCGAGCTCGCCCGCAAGCGCGTGGCCGAGCGCGGGTTGACCGATCTCGTCGAGGTCCGCTTCGCCGACTTCCGCGACGTCGACGACGGCCCGTACGACGCGATCAGCTCGATCGGCATGTTCGAGCACGTCGGGCTGTCCGAGCTCGACGCGTACTTCGCCCGGTGTCGCGCGCTGCTCCGCCCCGAGGGACGGCTCCTCAACCACGGCATCAGCCGACCGCAGCACAGCCCGAAGATGCACCACCGGCGGTGGGCACCGTCGCTCTCCGGACCGTTCGCCGGCCGCTCGTTCACCGAGCGCTACGTCTTCCCCGACGGCGAGCTGCACGAGATCGGCAGCGTCGTGTCCGCGATCCAACGCGCCGGGTTCGAGGCCCGGCACATGGAGAGCCTGCGCGAGCACTACGCGCTGCACGCTGCGCTGCTGGGTGCGCAACCTGGAGGCGCACTGGGACGACGCGGTCGCCGAGGTCGGGACCCGGCCGGGCACGCGTCTGGCGCCTCTACATGGCGGCCGCGGCGGTGGGCTTCGAGCAGGACGACAACCAGGTGCACCAGGTGCTCGCGACGGCCACCACCGGCGGCGCGAGCGGCATGCCGCTGCGGCCCGAATTCACCTGATCGCCCGTCGCGTTAATGTCCGCGCCTGAACGCTCGAGACCGCCCCGGGGGGTTGCCCGTGAAGTTCGCGCTCTTCTACGAGATCCCGGTCGCCAAGCCGTGGACGCCGGGCAAGGAGCACCAGGCGTACAAGGACACGCTGGAGCAGGCGATCCTGGGTGACCAGATGGGCTTCCACGCGTTCTGGACCGTGGAGCACCACTTCCTCGAGGAGTACTCGCACTGCTCCAACCCCGAGGTGCTCTACGGCGCGGTCGCCGCTCGCACCAAGAACATCCGCATCGGGTACGGCGTGCGCCTCCTCCCGGCGCCGTACAACCACCCGATCCGCACCGCAGAGTCGGTCGCGGTGCTCGACCTCATCTCCGACGGGCGCGTCGACTTCGGCACCGGCCGCTCCTCGACGCGCGCCGAGCTCGAGGGCTTCGACGTCGACCCCGACCAGACGCGCGCGATGTGGCGCGAGGCGCTCGGCCACATCGTCGGCGCGTGGACCGAAGACGAGTACCAGGCGCAGGGTGAGTACTGGCAGATGGGTGCACCGCGGCGAGTGATCCCGAAGCCGTTGCAGCAGCCCCACCCGCCGATCTTCGGCGCCACCAGCAGCCTTCCTGGCCACGAGGAGATCGGCCACCGCGGGCTCGGGCTGTGCTCGTTCACCGTCGGGCTGCCGCCGGAGCAGCTGGCCGACAACATCGCGATGTACCGCAAGGGCCTCGACGCGTGCACGCAACCGGCGGGCAAGTTCGTCAACGACACCGCGGCCACGTTCACGATGGTGCTGTGCGCGCCGACCAACGAGGAGGCCACCGAGGTCGCGCGCGAATCGTTCGAGTGGTACCCGAAGTACGGCGGCGGCCTCATCGCCTCGGTGGCGGAGTGGCAGGAGGAGCGCGGCGTCACCGGCGCCGACCTCGGCACCTACCAGTACACGAGCGACGCGATGAAGCTCAAGCGGGAAGGAGCGATGGGGCAGCTCACCATCGACTACCTGCGCGACAGCGGATCGGCGGTGATGGGCGATCCCGACGCGTGCATCGCGGCGGCGAAGCGCTACGAGGCCGTCGGGTGCGACCTGCTCCTCTGCCTCGTGAACCCCTACAAGATCCCGCACGAGAAGGTCATGCAGACGATCGAGCTCATGGGCAAGCACGTGCTGCCGGAGTTCAAGTGACCGACGCAGGGAGGATCGAGGGCAAGGTCGCGCTGATCACGGGCGCGGCATCGGGACTGGGCCTGGCCACGGTCGAGCGGTTCACGAAGGAGGGCGCGGTCGTCGTGGGCGCCGACGTCACCGAGGCTGACGAGCGTACGCGCGCTCGACGTGCGCGACGAAGCCGCGGTCGAGCGCGCTGGTCGACGCCGTCGTCGCCGAGCACGGCCACCTCGACGTCGTCGTGAACTACGCGGGCGTCGCCGGCGGCGGGCCGGTGCACCTGGTCGACGCCGACGACTGGGACCGCGTGCTCGACGTCAACCTCAAGGGCACGTTCCTCGTGAACAAGCACGCGCTGCGCCCGATGCTCGAGCAGCGGTCGGGCAGCATCGTGAACATCGCCAGCGTCGAGGGCCTGCAGGGCACCGAGGGCGGCAGCTCGTACAACGCGTCGAAGGGCGCGGTGGTCGTGCTCACCAAGAACATGGCCATCGACTACGGGCGCGCCGGCATCCGGGTCAACGCCATCTGCCCCGGCTTCATCGACACGCCGATGTTCCGCGCGGTGATGGGCAGCGACCACATGACCGCAGTTCCGCGACGAGTACCGCGACGACCACATGCTCGGCCGCTTCGGGCGCCCCGAGGAGATCGCGGCGGCGGCGCTGTTCCTCGCGTCGGACGACGCGTCGTTCGTCACCGGCGTGGCGCTGCCCGTCGACGGCGGGTACCTCGCGGGCACCCGCACCGGCTTGAGTGATCTCATGGGAATCGGCTGACCGGCCGCGAGAAGGAGCCTCCAATGCCCAAGTTCCGCTTCAACCACATGGAGCTGTCGTTCGAGAAGGGGACGCTGACCCAGCAGTTCCGCGACGAGGTCGACGCGTTCTACGGCGACGTGCTCGGGTGGCGCACGCTCGACACCGAGGTGATCGGCCAGCTGTGCCACCTCCTGCTGCCCGACGACGGGCAGTTCATCCTGCTCGCCGAGGCCAAGCAGCCACTCTCGTCGCCCGGGTACGACCACCTGGGGCTGCTGATGGACACGCGTGAGGAGGTCGACGCGATCCTCGAGGAGTGCCAGCGGTTCGCCGAGAAGGACGACCGCATGCGCATCAAGGTGTACGAGGATCTCGTCAGCCCTACAGTGACCACGCACGCGTTCTACGTGAAGTACCTGCTCCCGATCTGGTTCGATGTGCAGTGCATCGAGCGGACGAGCGGACCCGCACCCGAGCGCAGTTGGCAGTACGTCTGAGGGGGTACCAGCGATGACCGTGACCGACAGCGAGGCCGGGTCCGAAGGACTGTTCCTGCCGGAGCCGCTTCCCCGCGAGGTGAAGTACACCGTGATCTCGGTCGACGACCACGTCGTCGAGCCGCCGCACACCTTCGAGGGTCGTCTCCCGACGCACCTGCAGGACCGCGCCCCCGCGTCGCCGACACGCCTCAGGGCCTCCAGATCTGGGAGTTCGAGGACCAGAAGTTCACCCAGGTGGGCATGAACGCGGTGGCGGGGCGGCGACCGTCCCAGAAGATGGAGCCGTGCCGCTTCGACGAGATGCGGCCGAGTTGCTACGACGCCGACGCCCGCGTGCGCGACATGGACATCAATGGCATCTGGGCGGCGGTCAACTTCCCGTCGATGGTCACCGGCTTCTGCGGGCGCGTGCTCTTCAACGCCAACGACCGCGAGCTCGGCCAGGCGTGCATCCGCGCGTGGAACGACTGGCTGTACGAGGAGTGGTACCTCCCGCACCCGACCCGCATCATCCCGCTCGGCATCGCGGCGCTGTCCGACCCCGACGCCGCGGTCGCGGAGATCCACCGCAACGCCGAGCGCGGGTTCACCGCGATCACCATGCCCGAGCGGCCGCATCTCATCGGGCTCCCCGACCTGTGGCAGCGCGACCACTGGGACCCGATCATCCAGGCGTGCGTCGACACCGACACCGTGCTGTCGATCCACGTCGGCAGCTCGGGCGGCGCCGAGAGCCCCGCCGCAGCGCCTCGCCTCCAGATCGGCGCCACGCTCTTCGGTCAGCTGTCGCTCACCGCAGCCGCCGAGTGGCTGTGGTCGGAGTACCCGCGTGAAGCACCCCGACCTCAAGCTCGCGATGAGCGAGGGCGGGATCGGCTGGGTGGCGATGCTGATCGACCGCCTCGACAACATCATCGACCGCTCCGGCTACGGCGCCGGCTGGGACATCCGCCCGTCCGACGTGCTGCGGCGCAACTTCTGGTTCTGCACCATCGACGACCCGTCGACCATCGACACCCGCCACACGATCGGGGTCGAGAACATCATGGTGGAGACCGACTTCCCGCACGGCGACGGCACCTGGCCCGACACGCAGCTGGTGATCGAGAAGCTGTGGGGCCACATCCCCGACGACGAGCTGCGGATGATGTGCAGCGAGAACGCGGCGAAGCTCTACCGCCACCCGCTCCCCGACGTGGTGCTCCCGCAGTAGTCGGTCACCCGCCGGTTCCGCGCCCGTGCGCGTCCGGTCTGCGAAGCTTCGCGCCCGGATGACGACGACCACCGACACGCCCGACACACACGAGACGACCGAGGCCGCGCCCGGCACGCCGTCGCGGCTGGCTGCGTGGCGCGCGCACTCGTTCGGGCCTGCGTCGGAGCAGCCGTACCGGCGTCGCACGAGCGACTGGGTCCGCCTGGTCATCGGCATCGGCATCCTCGCCTTCGCCATCTGGCACCAGAGCGACCCCGGCGACTTCGAGCGCAACCTCTTCACCACCCTGAACGGCCTGCCCAGCCAGCTCGACACGTTCTTCCGCCTGCTCTACGCGCTCGGCGCGCTCTGGGCGCTCGCCCTGGTCGTGGTCGCCGCGCTGGTGGCCCGCCGGTGGCGCCTCGCCCGCGACCTGGCGATCGGCGGCGTCGCAGCCTGGGTCCTGGCGCGTGTCATCGGCACGCTCGTGGTCGAGAACGCGAGCCTGCAGCACGCGCTCGACGTCGTGACCCGCATCGGCGACGACTCGGTCGCCTTCCCCGCGGTGCGGGTCGCGGTGATCGTGGCGGTGATCTCGGTGGCGTCGCCGTACCTCACCCGGCCGGTGCGCCGACTCGGGTCAGCTGCTCGTGCTCCTCATCGCGATCGCATCGATGTACCTCGGCACCACGCTGCCCGACGGCGCTGCTCGCGGCGGTCGCGCTCGGATGGGCGATCGCCGCCCTCGTGCACCTCGCGTTCGGCTCGCCCGGCGGGCGTCCCACCGCGGCGCAGGTGCAGGCGACCCTGGTCGAGCTCGGCGTCGACGCCCACGACGTGCACCTGCTCCCCGCACCAACCCGATCACCGGCACCGCGATGGCTGCGACCGACGACCACGGCGACCTCGCGGTGCGGGTGCTCGGGCGCGACGAGGCCGACGCGCAGCTCATGTCGAAGTTCTGGCGCTCGCTCGCGTACAAGGACGGCGGCCCGGCGCTCCACACCACCCGGCTCGAGGACGTCGAGGCCCAGGCCTACGCGCTCCTGCTCGCCGAGCGCGCCGAGCGTGCACGTGCCGCCGGTGGTCGTCGCCGGCACCGCCGGACCCGGCACCGCGCTGATCGCCTCGCGCCCGCTCGACGGGCACGTTGCTCGTGCGACGATGGACGCGGCTGCGGTCACCGACGCGATGCTCGACGACCTCTGGAAGCAGGTCGGCGCGCTGCACGACGCTCGCGTCGCGCACGGTCGTCTCAACTGCACGCACGTGGTCGTCGACGGGACGCCAGGTCGGCATCGTCGACTTCGAGTTCGCCGCCGGCGCCGCGGCACCCGGTCGGCGCGCCGCCGACGTCGCCGAGCTCCTCGTGAGCACCGCGCTCGTGGTGGGCGACGACCGTGCCGTCGCCGCGGCCCGCACCGGCCTCGGCGACGACGCCATCGATCGAGGCGCTCCCCTACCTGCAGCCGGCGGCGCTGAGCCGCGACCTGCGTCCGGATCGGAAGCACCGCAAGCAGCGGTCGAAGGAGGTGGCGTCGATCCGGGCGGCCGCGGCGACGGCCACCGGCACCGACGGAGCCGCCGCTCCAGGAGCTGCACCGGGTGAGCGGCACCAACCTGATGATGGCGATCGGCACGCTGATCGCCATCTTCGCCCTGCTCAGCCAGGTCGGGCAGCCCGCAGGAGCTGTGGGACACGATCACCAGCGCCGACCTGGGCTGGCTCATCGTGGCGATGGTCATCTCGCTGCTCACCAACTTCGCCACCGCCGTCGCGCTGATGGGCACGGTGCCGATCAACCTGCCGCTCGTCCGCACCGCCGAGCTGCAGCTGTCGATGTCGTTCTCGAACCTCGCGGTCCCCGCGATCGGCGGCATGGCCGCGCAGATCCGGTTCCTCCAGAAGCAGGGCGTCGACCTCGCGTCGGCGGTGGCGTCGGGTGGCCTGCTCATCAACGTCGGCAACATCGTCGCCCAGGTGATGCTGCTCGGCGTCGCACTGCTGCTCGCCCCGACGAAGATCCACGTCGAGCCGATCGACACGCAGAAGCTCGTCACCCTCGTGCTGCTGGTGCTCGTGCTCGCGGTCGTGGCCGTCGGGCTGGTCCTCGGCGTCCCCAAGCTGCGCAACGATGGTCGTGCCGCCGACCAAGGCGGCGGCGACGACGCTGTGGGCAGCGATCCGCTCACCGCGCCGCGTCGCGCTGCTCCTCGGCGGCAACGCGATCAACGCGCTCATGTACGCCGCCGTGTACATGGCGTGCATCGCCGCGTTCGGCGGTTCGATCAACTTCTGGACGCTGCTGTCGCTCAACATCATCATCTCGACGCTGGCGTCGCTGGTGCCGATCCCCGGCGGCAACACCGCGGTGTCGTCGGTCGGCATGTCGGGCGCGCTCGCCGCCGTCGGGCGTCCCCACCGAGCATCGCGGTGGCGGCCGTGCTCGCCGACCAGCTGGTCAGCAGCTTCCTCCCCGCGGTGCCCGGTTGGTGGGCCACCAACGACCTCCTGCACGACGACTACTTGTAGCCCCAGCAGCAGCAGCCGCCGCCGAGCGCCGCGTCAGCCGGCCTCGTTGGAGATCACGTCGCCTGCAGCAGGCACCGGCGTGGTGAGCCCGGAGTGGCGCGGGTGGCGGCGTCCGGAACCACCGCGCCGCGATCCCGCCGAGCGGGATGGGCAACCAGAACGTGAGCAGGCGGTAGACGAGCGTCGCGACCAGCGCGTCGCCGGTGGAGATGCCCGGCCACCGCCAGCGTGGCGGCCAGGCCCGCCTCGACGAATCCGAGGCCACCGGGCGTGAACGGCAGCAGCCCGAGCACCGACGCCACCACGAACGCGAGCAGCACCAGCGCAGGGTCGGGTTCGGCGGACAGCCCGCAGAGGGCGAGCAGGAGCACGCCGTACTCGAACAGCCACCGCGCCAGCGACACGCCCAGCGCGAGCTGCCACTGCGGCCCGATCTCGTGCCGGATGCGGTTGCGACCCTCGAGCAGGCGCTCGGCCAGCATGCCGTCGACCCGGATCCCGGTGCAGCTTCCGGCGCACCCACGTGACCGCGCGGGCGAGTCCGCGCAGCGGCTCGTCGGCGACGAACAGCGAGGTGCCGATCGCGGCCATGAGCAGGAACACCGGGATCCCGATCCAGAACGCCTGGAGCAGACCGGACGGCACCTGCGTCCCGAACAGGATGAACGGCAGCGCGAACACGGGGAGCGCGACGATCGACGCGGTGCTCAGCACCGACTGCACCGTGAGCGCGGTGGCAGCGTGGGCGACGTCGAAGCCGGCGTCGGCGAGCATGTTCGCCTGCAACGCGGTCCCGGTCGCGCCACCACCCGGGGTGATGCGGTTGAACGCGTTCCCGGCAAGCTGGGTGGTCGACCACCGAGAACCAGTCGCGCGAGCCGAGCGCGATCGCCTGCACGAACCAGACGCACGCGAAGCTCGGCGAGCGCGCACAGCGCGGCGGGCAGGAGGAAGATCGGTTGCACCTCGCCGAGCCGGTCGTAGGCCGAGAACACCTCGGCGATGCTCGGCGCGAAGAAGTAGATGCAGATCGCGCTGAACGCGAGGAACGCCACCCGCCCGACGCTCCAGTGCGGGTGCTCGTGACGGTGGACCAGCCGGTGCCCGGCGTGCTTCGAATCGGCGTGGTTCGACGTGCTCGAATCGGGTGCCGGGACTCGGGTGCGGGGTCTCGGAGGGGTCGGGACCGGAGGAACGGCCGTCAGCTTCGAGCATCGTCGACCACCTCCGACTCCTCCACCGCCGCGACCTCGCTCGGATAGTGACGGATCGCGATCATCAGGCACACCGAGCTCGCGGCGAGCAACGGCAGCAGGATCAGGAACGCGATCTGGAGCCCCTCGGCTTCGGTGGCTCCCCAGTCTGCTCGACAGAACGCCGAAGAGGAGGGGTGCCGACGCCTGGGCGGCGACGCGGGCGATCATCCGGGCGCTCTCGCTGCGTCCGCGCAGCTGCGGGTGGATCACGTCGAGCCGGGCCGCCTCGAGGGGAGCGATCGGTGCGGTGAGGAACGCGCCCGCCACCACCAGGAACGGCAGCGCGACCACCAGCGACGATGCCAGGAACACCGGGACGAGCAGGACCGACGCCGCGAGGTAGCTCCACGCACCGAGGCGGAGGCGACCCGAGAGCACGCCCCGCTGGATGAGTCCGTCTCCGAAGCGTCCCCCCGCCAGCACGCCGACGAAGCCGCCGACGCCGACCAGCGGGATCAGGATCGACGCTTCCGACGCCGAGATGTGGAACTGCCCGACGAGGAACAGCACGCCGAAGACCTGCAGCGCGGTGAAGAACACGTCACCCAGCGCGGACGCGGCGATGATCAGCACCACCGTCTTCACCTTGAACACGTACTCCAACGCCGGCTTGATCGCGAGCTCCGACTGGTCGCCCTCGAGGATCAGCTCCGGCTTGGCCTCGACCTCCTGTTCGACGACCAGCTCGTGGAGCTGCGACGGCGCGTCGGTGCCGCGCTCGTCGCCACCCGGGAGGTCGTTCTCGCCGCCGCGGCGGGGCTCGGGGACGCGTGCGACCAGGAACGCGACCACCACGCCGAGCACCGCGAGCACCACGAAGGCGCCCCGCCACGACGTGAGCCAGACCACGACGCCGGCGACGAGGAACCCGGCGCCCGCGCCCACGAGCTCACCGCTCTTGACCCAGCCGAGCACCCGTCCCCGCACGTCGGCGGGGACGAGGTCACCGACGATCGACGTGATCGGCGGTCCACCGGCCGCGGTCAGCACACCGAGCGTCACGCGGGCGGCGAACAGGAACGCGAACGACCACGCGGCCGCGGCGGCGCCCATCGCCAGGCACCAGATCCCGATGCACACCACGAGGATGGTGATCCGCCGGGCGCGGTCGGTCAGGATGCCGATCGGCACGATGGCGATGGCGCCGACGATCGCGAACGCGCTGGCGAGCAGCCCGATGGCAGCGTTGCCGATGCTGAACTCCGCCATCAGCGCCGGCGCCAGCGCGCCGAGCGCGGTGCGGTCGGCACCGTCGAGCGCGAGGACCGCGGCGAGCGCCACCACCGCCGCCCGCTTCGACGGGTCGTGCAGCGCCGACTCGTCCGCCTGCTTCACCGAGGCATCGGGCACGTCGTCCAAGGTGCCCGAACCGGTGCAACCGGAACCCTCCCGTCCGGGCAGGGGGTTAGGGTCCGGCGGTTCCAACGACCCGCACGGTGCCGCGACCGGCACGGAGGTGCCACGGTGAGCTTCAACGAGACGATGGACGACATCGCCAAGGGCTTCGAGGTGGTCGGCGTCGCCGTGCTCGTCGTCGGCTTCACCTTCGGGTTCGTGCAGGCCGGCGATCGCCTACGTGCGCAGCGAGGACCGGGCCGCGATCTACCGCACCCTCCGCAGCTTCGTCGGGCGCACCATCCTGCTCAGCCTCGAGATCCTGGTCGCCGCCGACCTCATCCGCACCGTGGCCGTCGACCCGTCGCTCGAGAACGTCGCGTCGCTCGGCGTGATCGTGCTGATCCGGACCGTGCTCAGCTTCTCCCTCGACGTCGAGATCGAGGGCAAGCTCCCCTGGCGCCCGAAGACACCCGGCACGACGACGGAGTGACCGGTACACCGCGGCCGCGCGCCACGGTGGCGGGCGGGATGGTCGGGTTACCGTGCGGGGATGCCGCGTGGGCGCCCTGGGGGCACGGTGACGTTCCTGTTCACCGGCATCGACGACGCCGCCCGTCGCTGGGCCGACGGCAGGGCGGACACAGGCGCCGCGCTGCGAGTCCACGACGCGATCGTGCGGGGCACGATCGAACGTCACGGCGGCTACGTGTTCGGGATCGGCGACGACGGCTTCTCCGCCGCGTTCTCCAGCGCCGCCGACGCCGCTGCCGCCGCGATCGACGCCCAGGAGCAGCTGCGCGACGACCCCGCCATCGACTTCAGCGTGCGCATGGGCCTGCACACCGGCGACGCGACCGAACGTGACCGGACCTACGTCGGCAGCGCAGTGAACCGCGCCGCACGCCTGCTGTCGCTCGCGCACGGAGGTCAGGTGCTCGTCTCGGACGCGACCGAGATGCTGGTGCGCGACGCGGTGGCCCTGCGCTCGCTCGGCGAGCACCGGCTGCGCGGGCTGCACGGCCGCATGTCGGTGTACCAGGTCGTCGCCGACGGCCTCCCGGCCGACTTCCCGGTGCTGCGCAGCGTCGACGACTTCCCGGGCAACCTGCCGCAGCAGCTGACCTCGCTGGTCGGACGCGAGCCGGTCGTCGCCGAGGTCGCCGAGCTCGTGCGGACGAACCCGCTGGTCACGCTCACCGGCGTCGGCGGCGTCGGCAAGTCCCGCCTCGCGCTCGAGGTCGGCGCCGAGGTCGCGGCCGAGTTCCCCGACGGCGTGTGGCTGGTCGAGCTGGCCTCGGTCGGCGACCCGGACTCGGTCGCCGCCGCGCTCGCGACCATGCTCGGCATCACCCCGCAGGGCGACACCCCACTCGTCGACACCGTCGCCGAGACGCTGGCGGGCCGGCAGCTGCTCCTCGCTGGTCGACAACTGCGAGCACCTCCTCGACGGCCGTGGCGCTCGGTGCTCGCCGTCGTCCTCGCGCCGTCGCGCAGCGTCACGATCCTCGCCACGTCACGCGAGATCCTCGGACTCGACGGCGAAGCGCCGTTCACGGTCGCCCCGCTCGCGGTCGACGGCGGCGAGGCCTCGGATGCGGTCGCGCTCTTCGTCGAACGGGCACGCGCGGTCCGACCCGACTTCGGCGTGCGCGACCCGGAGACCGCGACGGCGGTCACCGAGATCTGCGAGACGCTCGACGGTCTCCCGCTCGGCATCGAGCTGGCCGCGGCGCGGATGGCCGCGATGAGCGCCATCGAGGTCCGGGACCGGCTCGCCGACCGGTTCCGGTTGCTGGAGCGCACGGCGCACGGCCCGGAGCGCCAGCTCACGCTCCGCCACACGGTGGAGTGGTCCTACGACCTGCTGACCGACGCCGAGCAGGACCTGCTCCGATCGACGTCGGTGTTCGCCGGTGGCTTCGACCTGGCGAGCGTCGTCGCCGTCGTCGACCACGATGACGACGTCGACGTGCTCCGGCACCTCGACTCGTTGGTCCGGAAGTCGCTCGTGGTCGCGGACCACGACCGCCACGCGCACCCGCTACCGGCAGTTCGAGACCATCCGGCAGTTCGCCGAGGACCGGCTCGACGGAGTCGGGCGCGCTCGAGCGCGACGCGCGACCGTCACGCCGGGCACTTCGCTCAGGCCGCGGTCGCGCGCTGGGAGCACTGGGACGGGCCCGGGTGGCGCGACGCGGTCGACTGGGTCGAGGTCGAGCTCGGCAACCTGCGGGCGGCGTACCGGTGGAGCGCGCACCGCGGCGACGTCGCAGGTGGCCACCGACATCGCCGCCCACGCCGCGCTGATGGGGTTCTCGGTCCAGCTGTTCGAGACGCTGGCCTGGGCCGAGCAGCTGCTCGAACCCGCGACCGCCGCCGACGTGCCTCGACTCCCGCGGCTCTACACCGGCGCGGGCTACGCGTGCTTCGCCGGGCGAGCCGAAGCCGCACGCGACCACGCGCACCGCGCCACCGAGCTCGAGACGGATCGCCCGCTACGACGCCTGCGAGCCCGGCTACGCGTCGTTCATCGAGGCGCTCGGCTCGGTGTACTGCGGCGACCTCGATCGCTACGTCGAGCTCACCGGCGAAGTCGCGCGCCGCTACGGCCGCGAGCGCGGCTACGGCCTCGCCGCCT
The DNA here is from genome assembly GCA_963755855.1 of uncultured Actinomycetes bacterium. Taxonomy (GTDB): domain Bacteria; phylum Actinomycetota; class Acidimicrobiia; order IMCC26256; family DASPTH01; genus DASUAS01. The sequence goes on from CAVWLR010000009.1 coordinate 751,297, forward strand.
ACGTCGACGGCCTGCAGTCGAGCGGTCGCATCGACGAGGCGCTCGCGCTCACCGAGGAGTCGGTCGACGGTCGCGCGGACGCTCGGCAACCCGTACTGGATCGCGTACGCGCTCTGGATCGCGGGCATGGCGTTCTCGAAGGCCGACGTGCGACGCGCGTTCGCGGCGTGGGACGAGGGCGTGGCCTTCGTGCGCGAGCACCGCGTGCAGTTCTTCGAGGGCTTCCTCGCCCGCGACGCGGCGCGCCTGCACACGTCGCACGGCGAGGCCGAGACCGCGCTCGGTGCTGTTCGCCGAGGCCATCACCGCGTTCCAACGCGCCGGCAACGTGCCGCAGCTGATCATCACGCTCGCCAGCGTGCCGTGCGCTGTTCGAACGGCTCGACCGCCCGGCGCCGGCGGCGATGCTGCTCGGCGCGCTGTCGAACGAGCCGTCGAGCGTCCACCACGTCCCCGAGCTCGGCGCAGCTCGGTGACCGCGTCGCAACCGACGCTCGGGGCCGACGCGCGCCGCGCGAGCTGACCGCCGACGGCGCGGCCCTCGACCTGGACGGCGCAGCGGTCTACGCACGGCAGCAGATCGAGGTGGCGCGTCGCGATCCGAAGCCGCGGCGAGCGCGACGAGCGCCCGGGCGGCCTGAGCCGACGCGAGGTCGAGGTGCTCCGGCTCGTCGCCGACGGCAGGACCGCGGGCGAGATCGCGTCGCAGCTGTTCATCTCGACGCGGACCGCCGAGCACCACGTCGCAGCACATCTACACGAAGATCGGCGTGTCCAGCCGGGCCGCGGCGACCCGCTGGGCCGTCGCCCACGACGTCGTCGACGGCGCCGTCACCGCCTGACGCGCGACCGCACCGTCGCCGTCAGCGCGGGACCCGTCGGGAAATGGGTAGGTCTACCGATGCCGCGCTCGGCGCCGATCCGGAGAATGCACCCCTACGCCGACCGACCGGCCGGCGGGACGAGATCCACCGTGATCCATTCCGAAGGGGAGACACCATGATCCTGGCAACGACGCAGGTCGAGGACATCGACCGGTTCCTGGACGTGTTCGGCACGAAGGGCGCCGAGAAGCGCGCCGAGCCACGGCTCCAAGGGCGCGACCGTGTTCCGCGACCCGACCGAGGAGAACCGCGTCTGGGTGCTCTTCGACTGGGACGAGGCCGGCTGGGCCGAGCTTCGTGTCCGACCCCGAGGTCCTCCCGATCATCAAGGAGGCCGGTCACCTCGACAAGCCCGCAGGCCGCGGCCTTCCTCGGCACCTACCGGGCGTGAGGGGCGGACGATGAGCACGCTCGACCGACCCGCACGCGTCGGGTCTGATCACCGACCAGACCGGTCCGCTCTCCTTCATGGGGATCGCCAACGCCAACGTCGCCAAGATGGTGATCGACGACATCAACGCAGCGCGGTGGCCTCCTCGGCCGCCCGGTCGAGCTGTTCGTCGAGGACAGCGCCACCGACGACGACGGTCGCCGAGGCAGGTGGCCACCAAGCTCGTCGAGCGCGTGGGCGTCGACGTCGTCGTCGGCGGCATCTACAGCTCGACCCGTCAGGCGATCAAGGGGCCGGTCGTCGACCGAGGCGGAGACGCTCTACCTCTACCCGGAGCAGTACGAGGGCCAGGAGTGCCACCCGCTGATCTTCTGCACCGGTCCGGTGCCGGCGCAGCAGGTGGAGCCGTTCTTCCCGTGGCTGATGCGAGGAGACCGGCGCGACGGAGCTTCTACCTGCCGTCGGCCGACTACATCTGGCCGCACACGTTGAACAAGAAGGTCCGCGAGGTCGTCACCGCCGCGGGCGGCGAGATCGTCGGGGAGCAGTACTTCCCGATGGACCACATGGACTACGAAGCGGTCGTCGCCGACATCATGGCGACCGACGCCGACGTCGTGTTCAACACCATCGTCCCGCCGGGCCTGACGCCGTTCCTCGAGGAGCTGCACCGCGCCGGCTTCACGGCTCGGGGCGGGACCGTCGTGTGCACGTACTTCGACGAGAACTTCCTGAACCTGGTCCCGGCCGAGCAGGTCGAGGGTCTGTACGGCTGCCTCGACTACTACCGGCGTCGACGACCCGTTCAGCATCGAGCTCCTCAACCGCTACGACGGGCTCTTCCCCGGGAGTGCGCAGTTCACCGCCGGGAGCGCGTGCACGGGCACGTACCGGGCGCTCAAGTTCTGGGAGGCGGCGGTCAACGAGGCCGGCTCGCTCGAACCAGGACGACATCATCGCGGCGCTCGACCACGCCCGGATCGCAGCAGGGCCCGGGCGGTCCCGCCGAGATGGTGCCGGGGCAGCACCACGTGCGGATGAACATGTACATCGCCCGCTCGGAGGGCGGCACGTTCGAAGTGGTGGAGAGCCTGGGCCACATCGACCCCGACGAGTGCGAGGTCGACCGACCCTGACCGCCGTCTGCCCGGGTGACGGATCCGAAGTACCGTCATCCGGGCGGAGGGGTGGACCATGACGCAACTGACGGTGCTCGAGTACTCGCTCGACGAGTTGCGGCGCGTCGTCGTCGCGCTCGACGACACCGAGCTGGACACGGTGACCAACTGCCCGCCGTGGACGGTGCGCCGCCTCGCCAGCCACGCATTGAACAACCAGCTGCTGTGGGCGGGGATGGTCACGGGCAAGCAGCTCGTCTCTCCCGAAGCGACGATGGGTGCCGTGGCCTACGACGGTGATCTCGCGGCGTACGCCGACGACGTGGCACGACCGCGCACTCGAGTTGTGGCGCACCGACGGAGTGCTCGCGCAGACGCACGTCACCCCGCTCGGCGAGCTACCCGGCTCCATCGTGATCAACTTCCCGACCATCGACGCACTGGCGCACGCGTGGGACCTGTCGGCGAGCGTGGGTCGCGCGACTCGAGTTCGCACCCAAGGAGCTGCCGGCGATCTCGGCGATCGTGGGCGTCACCTGCACCGATGCGGCTCGCGACCACGGCCTCATCCAGGCCGTCACCACCGCGCCGGACGACGCCAGCGAGACCGAGCGCCTGATGACGCTCGCGGGACGCTCCATCCCCCGCTGAACGCAGCTCCGCGCTACGCGCCAGTCAGCAGGCGGCGCGGGTTGTCGACGAAGATCGTCTCGAGGTCGGCGTCGGTGACGCCGCGCTCGACGAGCATCGGCGCGAAGTCGGTGACGATGTAGGTGTACGGCCGCTGCCACACCTGCCACGCGATCTGCTCGCGGCGAGCCGCGGCTGCCTCCCGGTGCTCGGGAGCCACGTAGAACGAGGGTCGCGGTGCGGTGAGCGCACAGATGTGGTCCTGCGAGAGGCACACCTGCGACGCGAAGCCCTCGCGCACCAACGCCGCGACGTGGTCGGCCCGCCGCTCGTCCGGGGCGATGATCTCGAGCCCGATGCGGTCGATGCCCACGAAGGTGCCGCGTTCGGCGAGCTTGCGGATCGGTGCCACGTCGGTCTGCTCGTCCTGGTGACCGATGAGCACGCGGCCGAGGTCGGCCCCACCGTCGGCGAACAGGTCCTGCTGCACGTCACCGTGCCGCGAGTTCTCGGTGTGGGTGATGATGGCGCAACCCACCTCGCGCTGCGCGAGTGCGGCGCCGGAGAGACAGCGCGACTCGGCCCCGGTCACCTCGGTGCCGGTGGCGGCCTTGATCGCGCCGGCCCGGATGCCGCCGGTGTTCGCGATCCCCTCGCCCAGCTCCTTCACGTAGAGCTCGGCGATCTCCTCCGGGTCGCGTGCGCGCCAGTACACCGGGAGGCCCCACCCGAGGTGCTCGGTGTAGAAGCCGGTGGTGCACACGATCTGCATGCCCGACTTCGACGAGATCTCGGCGTAGAGCTCCGGGTCGCGTCCGAGCTCGATCGGACACGGGTCGACGAACGTGCGGAACCCGGCGTCGAGCAGCTCCGCCATCTTGTCGACCGCGCGCTCGACGGTCTCGGCGCGGTCCCACGCGTAGGTGGGGTCGAGCGTCTCGCCGTCGTACGAGATCCGGATGTGCTCGTGCACCAGCGTGCGCCCGAGGTCGGCGCCGTCGACCGGTCCGGTGACCGTCTGCACGGTGGCCATCAGTGCGCTTCCTCTCGCTCGACGGTCGCGGCGACGTCGGCGAGCAGCCCCGCCACCACGTCGGGCTGCGCCAACATCGGAGAGTGGCTGCCGTCGAGCGCGACCACGTGGTCGGCCTGTTCGGCCATCCGGCGCTGCGACTCGGGCGCGATGGTGCGGTCGTCGTTGCACACGACGTAGGTCGACGGGATCTGCTTCCACGCCGCAGGCGGCGGCGGCTCGTCGGACTCCTGGAGCACACCGAAGTCCATGCCGCGGAGGTGGCTCACCGCGGTCGCGGTGAGCTCGTCGTCGACGTCGTGGTAGAAGACCGCCGGGGCGACCGCGGGATCCACGCTCATCGCGCCGTCTTCGCCGGCCACGAGCGCCGACATCAGCTCCTCGGACGTCGTCATCGCCGTCGCGAGGTCGACGTCCTCACCCACCTGCACCGCGCACAGGTAGACGAGGTGCGCGACGTCGTCGCGTCCGCTCGCGGCACGAGAGATCACCATGCCGCCGTAGGAGTGGCCGACGAGCACGACCGGTCCTTCGACCGCGTCGAGCAGCTCGCCGACCGCGTCGGCGTCACCCTCGAGCCCGGTGAACGGCAGGTCGAGGGACTGGTTGGGCACGCCGCGCTCGTCGAGCGCCTCGCGCACCAGCTCCCAGCACCAGGCGTCGTGGAACGCACCGTGCACCAGGACCACCGTCGTCATGCCGGCCACCGTCGTCATGCGATCCCCCTCGCATCGTCGTGAGGGTGACGCTACCGGGGTGCGCCCACCCGCTCCAGTTCGTCGCGCACCGCACCCTCGACCGACGTGCCGTCGAAGAACGCACGGGTTGGTGGAGGCCCACAGCGAGACCGCGTGCTCGAACGTGAGCGCACGGAAGTCGGCCTCGGTGGCGTCGCCGTCCTCCACCAGCTCCCACGCCTCCGGGAGCACCTCGCGGATGTCGGGCACGTCCCAGTGCCCGATGTCGGACGCGAAGAGCGCTTTGAGTCGCCTCCCGCCCGTGCGGCGGGGATCGAAGGCCAGCGACGGTCATCGGGATCGTCGGCCTCGCAGCCGAAGTGGTACGCCCGCGTGAACACGTCGCGGATGTCGTCGGCGTCGGAGATGCCGCACCGGGAGAACTCGTCGAGGGTGGCCGGGTCCTCGTCGGGGAGGCTGAGCATGCTCAGGCCGCTCTCGAGCTGGTCGAGCCGCTCCCGGTACCGCGCCGAGCCGTACTCCTCGAACAACGACGCCACCTGCGCCCGGTCGAGGTGCGCGGGGTTGTAGTGCTCGACCGCATCGCGGTTGCGCTTCTCCCAGTGACCGACGAGGTTGGCCAGCAGCGCGGCCGCCCACGCGACGCCGCCCTCCTGGAACGCGAACCGCAGCTGGGGGAACCGTTGCGGCACACCGCCCATGAACAGCGAGAGCGCGAGCATCTCGCCCGCGATCGCGAACATGCCGATGTGGTTGAACACGTAGTTGGTGACGGACGCCCGGACCGGCCATCCCATCGCAGCGGTGTGGAAGGTGGGTGACACGCCGAGGTCGACGCAGCGCTGCCACACCGGGTCGTAGTCGTACAGCGAGTCGAGGCCGAGCGAGTCGAGCCAGCGCGCCGAGCGCGAGGGCGGGTCGACGCCGGGTGCGGGACGGCTGATCGGCCCGCCGAACATGAACGCCTTGAGGCCGAGCTCACCGGTGGCGTGGTCGAGCTCGGCGATCGCCTCCTCCGGTGTGTGCATCGGGATGATGCCGACGGGCGTGAGCGTCTCGCGGTGATCGGCGAACGCCTCCGAGTAGAAGGTGTTGAACGCGCGCGCCATCGGCAGCCGGATCGACGCGTCGTCGAGCGCGGCGGGCACGAGCCCGTACGTCGGGTAGAGGACGGCATGATCGATGCCGAGCTCGGGCAGCCGCGCCGCGAGCAGGTCGGGCAGGAGCGCGGTGCCGCGGTCGAGCGTGTTGCGCGTCGGCAGTCCCCACCACGACGTGCGTGTGAGTCCCGCAGCGCGTCGTTGCTCGGGCGTGAGGCTGCGCGTCGCAGCTGCACCGCCGGTGACGAGGTCCATGACCGCCACCGCGTCGTCGCCCGCCTGGTCGCGCAGGATGTCGCGCACGAGCGGCAGGTACTCGATGGCGTGGCCGTCGGCGTCGATGATCGGATGGTCGAGGCGCGCCCGGATGCCGGTGACCTCGTCGCTGGGAAGGAACTCCATCCGACCATTGTGGCCCGGTTGCGCGATGCTCGGCCCATGGACGAGAGCGACCCCCGAGTCCGGCTCGAGCGCGACGGCAACGTCGCCGTCGTGACCCTCGACGACCCCTCGCGCCGCAACGCCCTCGCACTCGAGGTGACGGTGCAGTTGGCGCAGGCGGTGGACGAGGCGACGGCCGACCCGTCGGTCGGCGCCCTCGTGCTCACCGCCACTCCCCCGGCCTTCTGCGCCGGCGGTTCGGTCGACGACCTCCTGAACCCCCGGGCCTCGTTGCGCGACATGTACGCCGGCGTCCTGGCGCTCTCCCGCACGACGCTGCCGACGGTCGCCGCGGTCAACGGCCCGGTCATCGGCGCCGGCGTCAACCTGCCGCTCTCCTGCGACGTCGTGCTGGCCTCGCCGAAGGCCCGGTTCGACCCCCGCTTCATGGACCTCGGCATCCACCCGGGCGGCGGCCACCTGTGGCGCATGGAGCGGTCGGTCGGCCGGCAGGCCGCGGCCGCGCTCGTGCTGTTCGGCGAGTCGCTCACGGGCGAGGAGGCGGCCCGCGTCGGGCTGGCGTGGCGCTGCGTCGACGACGACGAGCTCCTCGACACCGCCGTCGCGCTGGCGCGCCGCGCCGCCGACCGGCCGCGCGAGCTCGTCGGCCGCGCCAAGGCGGTGCTCGACGCGTCGCTGACCCTCGACACCTGGCAGGAGGCGTTCGAGCTCGAGCTCACGCACCAGGCGTGGTCGATGGAGCAGCCTGCGTTCCAGGAGAAGCTCGCCCAGCTGCGGGCGAAGCTCCAGAAGGACTGACCCCCGGCCGCCCTTGGCGCGATCAGTCGTCGTCGACGGCATGGAACTCGATCCGGTACACGAGCGTGTCGTCGTGCACCGGTCCCGCGTGCGCGGTGCGGGCGCGCACGGCTTCCCGGTCGGGTTCACCACAGCGACGGACGTCGGCGGCGGTGACCGTTGAGAACGGCACCAGCTCCATGTCGTCGACCTCGATCGTCGCCGGACCCACCCGGTACCGGCCGCCGACCTTCACCTGCGGGCGCGTCCACAGCCGGTAGGTGAGCGTGATCGTCCCGTCGAGGACACGGTCGCGCAACTCGGGGCTGAACTGCACCCTGCGACGCTACGTCGTCCGGTCGGCTCGGATCAGCGACGGGCGGAGGCAGGCAGGGCGGCCTCGAACGCGGTGGCGATCGCCGTCGCGGTCTCGTCGCGGTCACCGTGATCGACGCCGTCGAGGTCGACGACCGTCGCGTGTCCCGCCGCGCCGCGCCGGATCGCGGCGTCCAACCCGGGCGTGCCCGGATCCGGGATCGCACCGGTCGGCGTGGTCCCGACCAGCACGGTGGTGGTGCCGTCGATCCGGTCGAGCCGGGTGACCACCGCGCGCAGGTCCTCCTCGACCTCGACCGGATCGGAGTCTCGCTCGGCGTCGTCGAGCAACGTGATGGTGACGACGTCCGGACGCAACGCGACCGCGTCCGGCAACTGGTCGGTGCGCACCTCGGCGATGCCCGACCTCCCGTCGGCGAGGTTCACGAACGTGCTGTCGCGCGACAGCCCGGATCGGAACAGTCGTTGGGGCCAGGTACCGGCGAGGGCGGCCCGGTTCCCCACGTTGTCGTCACCTCCGAGCGCCACGTAGAGCACGCCGCGCCCGGCCCGCTCGGCGGGGAGCGCGGCAGGCGGGCCGTTGCCGCTGCAGCCCGCCGCCAGGCCGACGGCGACCAGCGCGACCGCGGCCGCGACGGCACGCGCGCGCCGGGTCACGAACCCGCCATGGCTCGGCGGGCCGGGATGCGCGCGGCACGCTGCGCGGGGAGGGTGCCGGCCGCGAGCGCGAGGAGCGTCGAGCCGAGCACACCGACGAGCACGACGACCAACGGCAGGCCGATCTGCACCCCGGCCAGCCCCTGGCTGGTGAGGTAGCGGTTCACTGCGAGCCCGACGAACCGGGCGATCACGTAGCCGAGCGACGTGCCGATGACGCCACCGACCGCACCGAGCATCGCCGCCTCGACGAGGAAGACGCGCCGGACGTCTCGGTCGCGGGCTCCGATCGCCTTCATCACACCGATGTCGGCGCGTCGCTCGCGGACCGCGGCCATCATCGCATTGGTGATCCCGAGCGCAGCGATCCCGAGCGCGATCAGACCGATGGCGGTGAGCACGATCTCGACGACGTTGGTGTAGCGGTCGACCGACGTGATGATGCTCTCGGGCGCACTCGAGGAGAACCCCAGATGTGTGATCGCGGCGCGCACGCCGCCCACGGCTCCGAGCCCGCGCGCGACGACGAAGAGCAGGTCGTAGTGCGAGTCGTCGACCAGACCGCGGGCGAACCGCGCGAAGTCCGGCTCGCTCGGGATGTCGCTGGCAGCCGACCATTGGCGAGCACGGGCGACCTGCGCGGGCGACCCGACCACGTGGCCGGAGACCCCTTGCGCCGCGACCACGCCGACGATCAGGCTGCGCGTCCACCGTGAGCGCACCGTCGCGGAGCCGTCGTCGGCGACGTACACCGCGGCGCACCGACCTCCACCTCGTCGCCGACGACCCGCGCCGGGGCGGTGTCGGGCAGCCCGACCAGTCGCAGGTACGACTCGGTGACCACCACCTCGTGCAGCGCCGACACCCCGGGCAGCCGACCGGTGACCAGCGTGACCGGCAGCTCTGCGGCTCGTCGAGCATCGGCCGCGCTCAACGTGTCGCGGAACGGGCGCGGCGAAGGCTCGGACCCGGAGGTCGCACGAGGGAGCGGGACGACGAACACGGGCGTGCTGGTGATCCCCACGACCGACGCCACGTCGGGCAGCGCCCGCACCCGCCGAACGACGGCGTCGTCGATCGGGAGGTCGCGCCCCAGCTGCGCGGTGTCGCTGTCGAGCTGGCCTTCACCGGCGGCGTTCGGGAACATCTCGATCCCGGTGAGCGGGCCGCCCTTGGAGACGGCCGACAGCACCCGGGAGCGGGCCGATCCCACCGCGATCAGCAACGCCGACAGGAGCGCGGCGGCCAACACGACGGCGGCGACGGTCAGGACGGCACGGCCGAGCCGTCGTCGGATGCTGCGCAGGGCGACGGTCGCCGCGTCGCGCCAGGTCATGCGCTCATGCGTCGACCAGCGCACCGTGCTCCAGCACGAGGCGACGGTCGGCGCGACCGCTCACCGTCTCGTCGTGGGTCACGACGAGGAACGTGCAGCCGAGGTCGACCGTGAACGCATCGAGCATGTCGAGCACGACGGTCGCCGTCTCCTCGTCGAGGTTGCCGGTCGGCTCGTCGGCGAGGAGCAGCTGCGGATCGTTGGCCACCGCGCGCGCGATCGCCACCCGCTGGCGCTCCCCGCCGCTCAGGCTCGCGGGGACGTGGTCGGCGCGGTGACCGAGACCCACCTGCTCGAGCAGGTCATGCGCCCGCAGGCGACGCGCGGCGCGGGGCAGCGCCGCCATGATCATGGCCAGCTCGACGTTCTCGACCGCGCTGAGGCTGTCGAGCAGCCCGAAGTGCTGGAAGACGAAGCCGACCGTCTCCCTGCGGAAGGTCGCGAGCTCGTCGTGGTCGAGCTCGCTCACGTCGACGCCGGCGATCTCCAGCTCGCCGACCTGCACGCGCTCGAGCCCACCGAGCAGCGCGAGCAGGGTCGACTTCCCGGCACCCGAACGGCCGGCGATCGCGACCCGCTCGCCGGCGCCGAGCGCCAGGTCGAGCGACGAGAGGACCTCGAGCTCCTCGCCGTCCGACCCCGGGTAGCCGTAGGTCAGATGCCGGGCCGCGATGGCGGCGCCGCGGCGCGTGCTCCCTGCCGCCGTCGCCATACCGGGTCTACGGTCCCGGACACCGCGTTGGATTGGCCACGAGTCATCCGGGTGCACGTTCGGCTCCGGATGACCGGTATGGACTCACTTCTCCTGGTCGACGAAGACGCAGACCTCTGCGCCGAGGCCCTCGCCGCGGATCCCGAGGCGGTGGTGCCGGACGACGCGGTGCCCTTCGAGGCGTGGACGGCGACGGCGGCGTCCCGTGCACTCCCCGGCTGGTACATGCCGGCACCGATCGGTCCGCCCCGCCTGCGTGGGTGGCGTCGGTTCGTGGTCCGGATGAGCAGCGCCATGCTGGTGCTCTCGTTCCTCACCATCACCGCCGCCGGCCTCTGCAACACCTACGGCGACCTGCACCTCTGACTCGACGACGGGAGACGCCGTAGTCTCCCCCGTTGACCCGGGGAGAGGCCATGGCGACCACCGACGAGACCGCGATCAGGTTCGAGCTGCGATCGCTCGCGGAGCAGTACGCACGCGGCGTCGACCGGCGCGACGACGTCGACGGGTTCGTGGCCCTGTTCCACCCCGACGCGGTGATCACGATCCACGACCCCAGCGAGTCGACCGAGCCGCGCGAGCTCCGCGGCTCCGAGCGACTGGCCCGGATCCCCGAGGTCATCCAGCGCTACCCGAAGACGTTCCACATGCTCGGCCAGTCGACCTACGAGATCGGCGACGGCGAGGCCACCGGCGAGGTGTACTGCATCGCCCACCACCTCACGCCCGGCGCACAGCACGGCGGGACGCGACTACGTGATGTTCATCCGCTACGAGGACACCTACCGTCCCGACGCCGAGGGCGCGTGGAAGTTCGCGCAGCGACGACTCCGCGTCGACTGGACCGAGACCCGGGCCGTCAACCCGCCGACCGCGTAGGGGTCACGAGTGGACGCAGCACTCGAGGGCCAGCGCGCGGTCGTCGTCGGCGGCGGTTCGGGCATCGGACTCGGTTCGGCACGCGCACTCGCGCGCGATGGCGCGCACGTGACGATCGTCGGTCGCACGGAGCAGAAGCTGGTGGACGCCGCCGCGACGCTCGCCGAAGAGGGGCTCACCGTCGCCCACCACCCGTGCGACGCGCTCGACAGCGCCTCGGTGCAGGAGGCGGTCGACGCCGCGTCCGACGACGAGCGTCGGTTGCAGATCGCCGTCGTCGTGCCCGGGCTCGGCGCGATCACGCCGGTCCTGCTGTTCGACGACGACGACTTCAGCGCGCAGATCGACGCCAACGTCCGGCCGATCTTCCTGTTCCTGAAGTACGCCGGGCAGGCGATGGTGCGCGCCGGAGGCGGATCCTTCGTCGCCATCTCGTCGACCGCGGCGGTGTTCTCGACGAAGTACCTCGCGTCGTACGCGGCCGGCAAGGCGGCGGTCGACCAGTTGGTGCGCGTCGCCGCCAACGAGCTGGGCGAGCTCGGCGTGCGCGTGAACTCGGTGCAGCCGGGCATGACCCGCACCCCGGGCACCGAACGAGCCTTCGCCAACGCCGAGATGATGGCGGCGTTCCTCGCCGAGCAACCGATCGCGCGTCACGGCGAGGTCGAGGACATCGCCCAGGCCGTCCGCTACTTCGCCGGACCCGAGTCGTCGTGGGTGACCGGCCAACTGCTCACCGTCGACGGCGGCAACACCCTGCGGTCGTTCATCGACTACCGGAACCTCATCCCCCTGCCCGATCAAGGAGACCTCTCGTGAACCGCGCACCGAAGACCACCGAGGCGTTCGACGATCTCATCGCCGCGCTGCAGGAGATCCGCGACGGCTACGTGCTCAACGAGGACCGCTTCACCGAGGACCTCGACGTGGTGGAGGGCTACCGCTACGTGACCGAGGTGCTCTCGGGCATGTCGGAGTTCTTCGTCGAGGGTGACGCCGACCATCCGCGCATGGCGCCGATCGTGAGCCCGGCACGCAAGTTGCAGGGCGACAACCCCGATGCGATCTACCACTTCGCCCAGATCCGCGGCGATCGGCTCGTACCGCGTGTTCGGCGTGCGCGGCGAGGAGTCGTACATCTCCTTCACCGTCCACTCGGAAGCGGTCGACGGTGGCTTCAACGGCCGGGTGCTCGCCGACATCAACGACAGCCAGTTCACCTTCGCGCCCGACGGGTCCTACGAGATCGTGTTCAGCGCCGAGAAGCCGTCCGACGGTCAGCTCGGCAACGCCGACTGGGTGCAGCTCGACCCCGACGGACGCATGCTGATCGTGCGCAGCTACTTCCTGCGCGAGGTGTCGGCGCAGAACGACCCGCTGGTCGCGGTGCGCATCGGCATCGAGCCGCTCGGCGACGTCGCCGCCGCCACCGCCGCTCGACGACGCCACCCTCGCCGCCCGGCTCCGCGCCGGGGTCGCGTTCCTGCGCCAGACCACGGTGGGCCAGGGACTCCCGACGGCACCGTCGCCCGCGCCGTTCATGGGCAAGGAGCCGAACACGGTCGGCGAGCCGTGGAGCTTCCGCAACGCGGGCGTCGACGCTGCCGGCGCGGTCGACATCTTCTATTCGATGGGCCGCTGGGACCTCGGACCCGACGATGCGCTCGTGATCCGCGGCAGCATCCCGCCGTCGCCGTTCACCAACGTGATGCTGTGGAACCGCCACATGCAGACGCTCGAGTACGTGCACCGTCGCAGCTCGCTGAACTCGGCGCAGATCGCCTACGAACCCGACGGCTCGTACACCGTCGTCGTCGCGCACCGCGACCCGGGCGTGGCCAACTGGCTCGACACCGGTGGCCACCGCTTCGGCACCATCTTCTGGCGCTACCTGCTGCCCGAGACCGACCCGACCATCGCCACCTGCGAGGTCGTGCCGGTCGACAGCCTGCGCTGAGCGCCGCGGCTACGAGAGGCCCGCGGCGACCGCCGCGCCGAGCTCGAAGCACGCGTCGAGATCGGCTCGGGTCGGTTCGCCGATCACGGAGACCGGGGCCTGCGCCAGCCGCCACTGCAAGCCCGTGGTGATCGTCTCCACCGCACGGATGGCGCCGGTCGTGTCGTTGTTGCCGTGCACGTACACCCCGAACGGGCGCGCCACGGTCGATTCCAGGCACGGGTAGTAGATCTGGTCGAAGAAGTGCTTCAACGCCCCCGACACGTAGCCGAGGTTCGCCGGCGTGCCGAGCAGGTAGCCGTCGGCGGCGAGCACGTCGTGCGCGGTGGCCGACAACGCGGCGACGGCGACGACCTCGACCCCGTCGATCTGCGGGTCGGTCGCACCGGCCTGCACGGCGCCGTACATCGCGTGGACCGCGGGTGACGTCGTGTGGTGGACGTGCAGGAGCCTCGCCATCGGACGCGCAGACTACGCCGATCAGCCGGTACCCTCGCTCGCAGTGACGAGCGTCGACGACGACCGCGGTGAGGCTCCCGGAGCTCCGTCGCTCGCCCTGCTCGCGCTCGAGGTGCGCGCGTGGCCCGAGCTCGCGCTCTACTTCGCGTCCTGGCCGTTGCTCCTCGCGCAACCTCACGGCGACGGTCACTCGGTGCTGGTGCTGCCGCCGTTCGGCGCGACCGACGCGTACACCAGCCCGATGCGCGTCGCGCTGCGCGGCCTCGGCTACTCGACGCACGGCTGGGGTCTGGGCCAGAACCTCGGGCCGACGTCGTCGATCCTCGACGGCGTGCCCGCGCGCCTGCAGGAGCTCGCCGATCGCTCCGGAGGCCCGGTCTCGGTGATCGGCTGGAGCGCCGGCGGCATCCTCGGTCGCGAGGCCGCGCGCCGCGACCCCGACGCGGTGCGTCAGGTCATCACCCTGGGGTCACCGTTCCGGCTCCTCATCGACGACCGCTACCGCACCCACGCCGCGTTCTTCTACAAGCTGGCCGAGCGTTGGCACGCTCCGCCCACCGACGCGATGCTCCGGTCGAGCTACCGCGACCCGTTGCCGCGTGCCCGCCACCGCGATCTACAGCCGCACCGACGGCGTCGCCAGCTGGCAGTGGTGCCTCGAGGACGAGGGGCCGACGGCCGAGAACATCGAGGTGTACGGGAGCCATTGCGGCCTCGGGCACAACCCGGCGGCGCTGGTCGCCATCGCCGACCGCCTCGCGCAGCCGCAGGGCGAGTGGGAGCCGTTCACACCCCCACGCGCGCTCCGCCACCTCTTCCCCGGCTGACCCTTCCCCGATCTGCTCACCCGCATTTGGCGGGAGGGAGGCTGGTCAGGGACGGCCGGCGCCGGGGACGTCGACGTCGGTGGCGACGATGCGGCCGGTGCGGGTGCCGGCGAGGGCCTCGCGCTTCCAGTCGGCGGCGACGCACATCAGCAGCGTGCGGCGGTCGGTGCCCCCGAGCACGCACGCCACCGGAATCGCATCCTCGAAGTCGATGGAGTCGGTGACCTCGCCGCCTTCGCGCACGCGGAACACGCGAGCGCCCAGCGGGTCGGCGACCCACACCGCGCCCTCGGTGTCGAGGCAGATGCCGTCGGGCGGGGCGAAGACCACGCCGTCACGCGCCGGCGTGAGCTCGGCGTAGGTGCGCCGATCGGTGAGCGTGCCGTCCTCGCGCACCGTGAACGCGGTGAGCCGCCCGGCGCCGCTCTCGGCGACGATCAGGGTGCGACCGTCGTCGGTGAGGATGTGGCCGTTGGGCGACTCGAGGTCGTCGGCCGCGCAGTCCCACGTGCCGTCCGGCGCGACGCGGAACGTCTGGCCCGTGCGTCGCTCGCTCCCCAGCTCGTGGATGCGCACGCCCATGTCGCCGAGGTACGCGGTGCCGTCGGCCGCCACGATCATGTCGTTGAGCGACCCTCGCGCCGCCGAGGAGAGATCGGCGTGCACCACCAGCCCACCGTCGGGCTCGAGCCGCAGCAGTCGCTGCGTCTCCATGGCCACCACGAGCAGGCGCCCGTCGGGCAACCACCCGAGTCCCGACGGCTCGTCGTCGTCGACCCGCACGATCGTGTCGCTGGTGCCGTCGAGCGCGGTCGAGAGCACACGATGGTCGTGCATGTCGCTGCACCACAACCGTCCGTCGTGCCAGCGCGGCCCCTCGGTGAACACGAGATCGTCGAGCACGGTGCGGAGCTGTCGACTGGGCGTCACGATGGTCGACTCCGTTCCGGTGATCCGTCCATCCCGGCCAGCCCTCCACTCCGCCGCCTGCACGCTGTCTCCGTCGCGGACGCTAGCGGTCGTGTGTAACGTCGACCAGATGAACCAGCCCGTCTCCGCGGCCCGCGTCGCCGAGCTCGCCGGCGACGCGCTCCCCGACCCGGCCGCCATTCCCGCCGCCGCCTTCGATCTCGTCGCCGCCACCCGCGAGCTCACCGGCGCAGTGGTGATGACCGACGTCGACGCCGACGTGCGCGCGCAGGCCGTCGCCGACCTCGCCGCGCTCACCGCGCGCCTGCGCGCCGACCGAGCGACCCGACGCGATGTACCTGAGCCGGCACGCCGACGGCCGCGATCGAGAGCCTCACCCAGGCCGGCTCGGGCCGCCTCAACCCGCAGGCGCCCCCGGTCGAGTGGGTCGACCGGCCCCAGGAGCCGCCGCCGGGTTCGGAGCCGACGCCGGTCGAGGTCCACGCCCGCTACACGTTCGGGCCCGCAGCACAGCGGCTCGCCCGGGCGTGTCTACGGCGGCGTGCTCGCGTGTGCGCTCGACGAGGTGCTCGGCGTCGCGGTGCTCGTGTCCGGGCGCGACCGGCATGACCGTGTCGCTCACCACGTCGTTGAAGGGCGGGACGCCCTACGGCGTGCCCGTCGACGTCTTCGGTCGCTTCACCGGCCAGCGAGGGTCGCAAGGCGTTCGCCGCCGGTGAGGTGGTCGTCGACGGCAAGGTGACCGCCGAGGCCACCGCCATCTTCGTCTCGGAGCGACGCCCGTGAACCCCGACGAGGTGCTGTCGGGTGCAGCCTGGCGGGAGGCGTGCGAACGGCTGGCGGCGATGGGTGAGGAGATCCTGGGCGACGGCTGGCCCGACGACGAGCAGGGCCGGGTCGAGGGCGTGCGCCATCTCGCCACCCAGGTCGCGTGCTGGTTCACCTACGCCACCGGACACTCCGATCCCGAACGCCCGCAGTTCTTCCGCAGCGCCGACCCCACGTACGCGTGGGGTGGCCCGAACGTCGACCAGGTCGCGCGTCGCGCCGCCGTCGACGGTGCCGGCGTCTACCGCGTGTCGGGGCGCATGGGCGCGTGCGAGGAGTTCATCCTCCAGATCAAGGGCGGCGCGGTGCAGAGCGGTGGCGCGGAGATCGCCACCGAGGTGTCGGCGTCGTCACTCGGGCTCAGTCCCGGTGACACGTTCGAGATCACCGTCGGCGGGGAGGACCAGTCGGGCGCGTGGCTGCCGCTCGGGCCCGGTCCCGGGTTCGTGCACGTGCGCGACTACTACTTCGACTGGGTCGCCGCCGAACCCGCCACGTTCGTCATCGAGCGCCTCGACACCCAGGGCCACTCGGCACCCGCGGTCGAGCGCGACACGCGTCGCCGAGATGCTCGAGATCGCCGTGCACGAGGTGGAGCACTCGAGCGTGTACTTCCGCGACCTGCAGGCGCGCATGCGCGCCGCGCAGACGCCGAACCAGTTCGGCACCCCCGACGTCTCGGGCCGCGGCGTGCAGGACATCATCTACAGCCACGGCTTCGTCTCGTTGCGCGACGACGAGGCGCTGGTGCTCGAGCTCGACCCGGGGGCCGCGGCGCTCTGGGGCGTCAGCTCCTACACCCCCACCTGGTACGAGCCGCTCGACTACGCGACGCGTGTCACCAGCCGCAACCACCGCCAGGTCGTGGCCGACTCCGACGGGCAGGTGCGGGTCGTGCTCGCCGGCACCGACCCGGCACCGCGAACTGGCTCGACTCGGCGGGCCGTCCCGAGTCTGCTCACGACCGTGCGGTGGTTCCGCCCGCCGGAGTCGCCACCCATCCGCAGCGAGATCGTTCCCCTGGCTTCGCTCGACGAGCACCTGCCCGACGACCATCCGCGGGTCGACCCCGAGGCACGGGCCGACGAGCTCCGCGCTCGCGCCGCGCACGTGTCGTGGAGGTACCGGACGTGAGCGATCCCGAACGCCGTCGGCGGTCAGGTCGTCATCGTGACCGGCGGGTCGAAGGGAGTCGGGCGCGGCATCGCGCTCCACCTCGCGCAGCAGGGCGCGTCGGTCGTGCTCACCGCGCGCCGGCAGGAGGCGCTCGACGAGGTGTCGGCCGAGCTCACCGCGCTCGGTGCGCCCCATCTCGCCACCACGTTGAACGTCGCCGATCGAGACGGTGCCTTCGCGCTGGTCGAGCAGACCGTCGCCGAGTTCGGCAAGGTGGACGCGCTGGTGGCCAACGCGCAGACCTTCCGTTCGGTCACACCGTTCGCGGAGATCACCGAGCACGACATGGACGTGCTGCTGGACACCGGCCCCAAGGGCACGATGTGGGGCATGCAGGCGGTGTTCCCGCACATGCGGGACCAGGGCCGCGGCCGCATCGTCACCATGGGATCCAACGCCGCACTGCTCGGCGCGGTGGGGTACGCGCCGTACGCGTCGTCGAAGGAGGCGATCCGCGCACTCACGCGTTCCGCGGCGCGCGAGTGGGGGAAGTTCGGCATCACCGTCAACTGCCTCTGCCCGGTGTCGGCCGCGCACCGCATGCCGCCCGGGCGACGAGGACCCGGTGCGGGCGAAGATGTTCGCCGAGACCTACGCCAACCAGCCGATCCCGCGCGACGGCGATGCCGTCGACGACATCGGCGCCCGTGGTGCAGTTCCTCATCTCCGACGCCAGCCGCTACATGACCGGCCAGACCCTGATGGCCGACGGCGGCGCCATCATGTTGATCTGATGAGGACGTCCTGATGCCGGGTCCGATCACCAGCCGCAGCGTCGTCGTCACCGGCGACAGCCCGCTGGCCGACGAGCTGCTCGACGGACTCGACGACCTCGGCGATCGCCGCGGTGCCGTTGGAGTGCACGTTCGAGTCGGAGGAGTCGGTGCGCGACGCGGTGGCCGCGGCCGACGCCCGGCTGCACGGCATCGACCAGGTCGTCCACACCTGGTTGGCGCCCGGCGTGGTCACGCCGCACACGTTCGTCGACCTCACCGACGACGAGTGGGCCGACGGCTGCGAGCGCAGCCTCGCCGCCGCGTGGTGGCTCGCCCGCGCCAGCGCGGCACCGCTGCGGCAGCAGCTCGGGTTCGCTGGTGTTCGTCGTGCCCACGATCGGCATGGCCGGCGCCGCCGAGTTCACGATGCTCGCCGCGGTCGCCGAGGGCGTGCGGGTGCTGGCGAAGGGGTGCGGACGCCAGTGGGGCGTCGACGGCGCGACCGTCAACACCGTCGCCGCTGCACCCGCACCACTGGGTCGACGCCGATGCCGCCGACGCCCTGACCCGCGGCATCTCGCTTGTCGACGCCCGCGTTCGGTGGCCCCGGGAGCGCGGCCGACGACCTCGCACCGCTGATCGCCCTGCTCGACGACCCCGACGCGCACTTCCTCACCGCGGCGACGCTGGTCGCCGACGGCGGCACCTGGGTGGGGCTGTGACGCGTCGACGCCGATGCCGTCGGCCCGACTGCTCGACGGCAAGACCGTCGTCGTCACCGGCGCCGGCGGCGGCGTCGGCCGGGGCATCGCGCTCGCCTGCGCGACCCACGGCGCCAACGTCGTGATCGCGGCGCGGCGCACCGAGACCGGCGACGTCGTCGCCGCCGAGATCGAGGCGCGTGGCGGTGCGGCGCGCTCGATCCGCTGCGACGTCGCCGAGCGGGCCGACGTGGAAGCGGCGGTGGCGTGCGCGGTCGACGAGTTCGGTGCCCTCGACGTGATGGTGCACAACGCGCTCTCCCCCGTCGGCGATCCTCATCCCATCGAGGACGTCCCCGACGACACCTGGCACGGCGATGCTCGGCACCGCGGTGCGGGCGTCGTACCTGTGCGCGCAGATCGCCTACCCGCAGCTCGCGGCGAACGCCGGGCTCGCTCATCCTCATCACCTCGGCGGCCGGGGTCGAGGGCAGCCCCTACCTCCCGGCCTACGGCGTGGCCAAGGCCGCGCAGCGCGGGCTGGCGAAGAGCCTCGCCCGGGAGTGGGGACCCGCCGGCGTGCGCGTCAACTGCATCGGCCCGGTGGCGATGACGCCGGCGATGGAGACCGTGGCCGACGACCAGCCCCGTCTTCACCGACGGCCTGCTCGTCGGCCGCACGCCGCTGCGCCGCATCGGCGACCCCGAGCCCGACATCGGCCCCGTCGCCGTGTTCCTCGCCAGCGACCTCGCCCGCTACATGACCGGCCAGACCCTCATGGTCGACGGCGGCGGCTTCATGGCCTTCTGACCGCCCTTCGCCACGAGGTTGCGTCGCTGCGACGTGCATGACACGTACGAGCGACGCAACCTCGCACTCGTGTTCCGACCCGTCCCGAGAGGTCGCGTCGGGGCCGGGAGATAGGGTTCGACGCATGCGTGGAATCGTCTTCAACGGTGAGGGTGCCGACGTCCGGACCGACGTCGAGGTGATCGACCCCGGTCCCGACGAGGTGCTGGTGCGGCTGGCCGCAGCCGGCGTCTGCCACAGCGACGTGAGCCTGCTCGACGGCACCATCCCGTGGCCCGCGCCGTCGCTCATGGGCCACGAGGGCGCGGGTGTGGTCGAGGCGGTCGGGTCGCTCGTGAGCCGGGTGAAGCCCGGCGACCACGTGGTCATCGCCACCGTCTCCAACTGCGGCATCTGCGACCAGTGCTCGGTGGGCAAGCCCACCTGGTGCCGGAAGACCCTCGGCAACCGGCGTGAGATCTTCACCGTCGGCGGCGAGCCCGCCGGCAACTTCGCCGCCACGTCGTCGTTCGCGGAGATGACCGTGGTGAAGGAGGTGCAGGCGGTGCCGATCGACAAGGAGGTGCCGCTCACCTCGGCCTGCCTCATCGCCTGCGGCGTGGTCACCGGCATGGGGTCGGTGTTCAACCGGGCGAACGTGCAGCCCGGCGACAACGTCGCCGTGTTCGGTGCCGGCGGGGTGGGCCTCTCCACCATCCAGGCCCTGCGCATCAAGGCCGCCAACCACATCATCGCCGTCGACACCCTCCCGGCGAAGGGCGAGCTCGCCCTCCAGCTCGGCGCCACGCACTTCATCAACGCGGCCGAGACGAACCCGGTCGAGGAGATCAAGAAGCTGCTCCCCTTCTCGCCCGAGATGCCCGACGGCCCGTTCGGCGCCGGTGGCGTCAACTGGTCGTTCGAGTGCGTCGGCCACCCCGCGGTCACCGAGCAGGCCGTGATGTGCCTCGAGTGGGGCGGCGTGTGCGTGCAGGTCGGCGTGCCCGCGCCCGGCGTCACCTACGCCATCCCGATCACCCACCTCACGCAGGTCGACCGCGGCATCATCGGCAGCCGGGCCGGCGGCGTGCGCGCCCAGCGCGACATCCCGGTGATCGTCGACCTCTACAAGAAGGGCCTGCTCGACCTCGACTCGATGGTCAGCAAGACCTATCCCATGGAGGACTTCCACACCGTCGTCGAGGACATGCACCACGGCACCCTCGCCCGCGGCGTGCTCACGTTCTGACCGTCCGATCCTCGACACCGCTCACCCTGGGGGACCTCGCGATGTTCATGATGCGCTTCGACATGCGCGCACCGGAGTTCGGCGGCTCGACCACCGACCTCTACAAGGCTGCGGTCGACATGGCCGAGTGGGGGGAGGCGCGCGGGTGCTTCGCCGCCGTCATCTCCGAGCACCACACGTCGTCCGACGGCTACATCCCCTCGCCGCTGCTGCTGGCGTCGGCGATGGCGGCGCGCACGAGCACGATGCCCATCAGCATCGCCGCCGCGCTGCTCGCGTTCTACGACCCCGTCCGCCTCGCCGAGGACATGGCCGTCCTCGACATCATCAGCAACGGCCGCCTGTCGTACACGCTCGGGCTCGGGTACCGGCCCGAGGAGTTCGAGATGTACGGGATCGACTGGAAGGAGCGCGGCAACGTCGTCGAGGAGAAGCTGCGGCTCCTCCTCAAGGCGAAGACCGGTGAGCCGTTCGAGCACGAGGGCCGACGCATCCACGTCACACCCCCGCCGGTCACGCCCGGTGGTCCGATGGTGATGTGGGGTGGCGGCTCGATCGCCGCCGCCAAGCGCGCCGGTCGGTACGGGCTCGGCTTCTTCGCGCAGAGCAACAAGGCCGGCATGCAGGAGGCCTACGAAGCGTCGTGTCGCGAGCACGGCCACGAGCCGGGCATGACCCAGCTCCCGCCGGACGACGCCGCGACCACGCAGTTCGTGGCGGACGACGTCGACCAGGCGTGGGACGAGATCGGCGAGTACATCCTCCACGACGTGAAGATGTACGGCGAGTGGAACCCGGGTGTGGAGACGGCCAGCATCTCGCACGCGCAGACCGTCGACGAGCTGCGGGCGACATCGCCGAACCACAAGATCTACAGCACCGAGGAAGCGACGGAGATCGTGCGCAGCGGCATGCCGCTCATGCTCATGCCGCTCTGCGGCGGCATCCCGCCCGAGATCGCCTGGCGGTACCTCGAGCACGCGGCCGACGTGGTCCAGCAAGCGCACGCCTGACGATGCCGGCGTCGATCGCACGGTTCACCGGCACCGGCGATCCCGACGCCCTCGTCGCCGCGCTGCGCGCCGACGGCGCGGTGCTCGTCGACGAGTTCATCCCGGCGGCGACGGTCGCCGCGATCCGGGCCGAGGTCGACGAGCACGTCGACGCCGCCGAGTCGGGCATGCGCACCGTGAACCCGGCGGTGCAGGCGTTCTACGGGCCCCACACCAAGCACGTGTCGGCGCTGGCCTCGGTCTCACCCACGTTCGCGGACGAGGTGATCGCGCACGCGACGTACGGCGCGATCTGCGACGCGATCCTCCTGCCGTCGTGTTCGCGCTGGCAGCTCAACCTCGGGACACCTGATCGCCCGCGGTCCCGGCGCGGAGTCGCAGTTCGCCCACCGCGACGAGGACGTGTGGCCTCACTTCCCGCGGCCCCACGACGAGCTGCAGGTCGCGTCGCTGGTGGCGCTGACCGACTTCCGCGTCGACACCGGCGCGACCCGCGTCGTGCCCGGTAGCAACCACTGGGAACGGGGACGGCACCCGCAGCCCGACGACGTCGCCGACGCGGTCGTGCCGCCGGGTGGCGCGGTGATCTACCTCGGCTCCACCATCCACTACGCCGGCACGAACTCCACCGTCGACGAGTGGCGACTCGGTGCCCACGTGAGCTTCACCCTCGGCTGGTTGCGCACCGAGGAGAACAACTCGCTGGCCGTCCCTCCCGAGGTGGCGCGGTCGCTGTCACCCCGGGCGCAGGAGCTGCTCGGCTACGCGGTGCACGACGCCATCGCCGACGGCGGCGGCTACCTCGGCATGGTCCGCATGCGCGACCCCATGGAGCTCCTCGCGGACGACGAGCTCTGACGCTCCCCCACGAGCGCCCCCTCCCAGCGAACCGGCGTCGTTCGAAGGCGTGCAGCGCCCCCAGATGACGCCAGTTCGGAGCTGGGGTCAGATGACGCCGAGGTCGCGGGCCCAGTCGAGGTTCTTGCGGGCCGAACCGACGTGGGCGATGTGCACGACGTGGGCCTCGCCCTGGCGCGGATCGCCGTGGCGGATCGGTCCGCTGTCGACCCGCTCGGCCTCGGTCGCGAGCTCGTCGAGCTCGCGCCAGTAGGCGATCTCCTCCGCGGTGGGCGTGAACACCTCGTGCACCAGCGGAACGTGCTCGGCGCTGCCGAGCATCATCCCGTAGTAGCCGAGGTTGCGCAGGCCGGTGGCGAACGCGCGCAGACCGTCGAGGTCGTCGAGCGCACCACCCCACATGCCGCTGATCGGGTAGCGGATGCCGGCCGCCTTGGCGTCGACCAGCACCTTGGAGCGGAGGAACAGCGTCTCCTCCCCCTCCGCCGTCCAGCGGTAGCCGAGCGCCTGGTGGATGTCGCCGAAGCGCGACAGCGCACCGCCCATGTGCGACACCCGCGGCGACGCGCTCGCGATCTCGTAGGCGAGCCGGATGGCCTGCGCGGTCTCGAGGATCGGGTAGATGGCGATCTGTCCACGCGGCAGGTCGAAGTCGACCTCGGTGCAGGCGAGCAGCGCGTCGAGCGCGTGCACGTCGGCCGGCGACAGGATCTTGGGCAGCAGCACCCCGGCCAGACCAGGGCCTGCGACCGCCCGCAGGTCCTTGAGCGTCTGACCGGTCGACGGTGGCTGCACGCGCGCGAACACGAGCGGCAACTCGCCCGGGACCAGCGAGTCGAAGAACTCCCGCGCCACCTTGCGGCCGCGCTCACGCTCCGATTCGGGATACGGCGTCTGCGGCTCCTCGAGGTCGACGACCATCGAGTCGGCGCCGGACGCGCGCGTCGCCGCGAGCGCGTCGGCGTCGTCGCCGGGCGCGAACACGACCGAACGCAGCGGACGGGCGTCGTCGCGGTTCACAACCAGACCTCCCCCGCCTCGGCCAGCGCCTGCGTCGCCGCCGCCTCGCACACGGTGCCGTCGAAGAACCGCGGGTTCGGCGCCGGCGTGGAGCCGCACCGGGTTCACGAACGTGAGGTCGCGGAAGTCGCGCTCGGTGATCACGCCGTGCTCGACCAGCTCGTACGCCTCGGCGATGGGCTCGGTCATGTCGCGGCACGTCCCAGTGCGAGATGTCGGAGCCGAGCACCGGCCGCAGCCGCGTGCCGAGCGGGTTCACGTCGTCGCGGAACGCCCACGCCACCAGCGGGTCGTCGGCCTCGCACCCGAAGTAGAAGTTGGGCTCGAAGCGGTCGCGCAGGTCGTCGGCGGTGTCGATGCCGACGGCCGCGAACTCGTCGACCTGCGCCGGGCGCGCCGCCGGGCGCGCGAAGTACGTCGCGCAGCTCGTCGATGCGTCCGGTCACGTCGGCGTCGCCGTACTCGGCGAAGTAGCGCGAGCAGCGCGTCGACGTCGAGCCGGTCGGGATCGAGCTCGACGATCGCGTCGCGGTTGCGCTTCTCCCAGTGCCCGACGAGATCGACGAGAACAGCGCGCACGCCCACGCCACGCCGCCCTCGAGGAACCCGATGCGCAGCTCGGGGAACCGGTTCGTGACGCCGGAGAGGAACAGCGACTTGCACAGCGACTCGTGCGCCGCGGCGAGCCCGTTCACGTGGTTGTACACGTAGTTCGAGACCGACCGGGTGACGCGGTGCTGCTGCAGCGCGCTGTGCACGACGGGCGCGACGCCGAGCTCCACGCACTTGGCCCACAACGGGTCGTAGTCGTAGTCGCTGTCGAGGCCGAACATGTCGAGGCGGTACCCGCCGGCGCGCGATCGGACGGCGTGCGTAGCCCGCGATCAAGCACCGACTTCGCGCCCAGCTCGCTCACCGCGTACTCGACCTCGGCGACGGCCTGCGCCGGGTGTTCATCGGGATCAGCGCGCCGACGGTGCAGCGGTCGCGGTACGGCTCGAACAGGCGCTGGTGGTAGCGGTTCACCGCGCGGCACAGCGACCGACGAGAGCTCCTCGTCGGTCGACCTCGAAGTACCCGAGCGCCATCGACGGGTACAGGATCGTGAAGTCGATGCCGATCTCGTCGAGCCGCTCGTAGAGCAGCGCGGGCAGGTGCGACGTGGCGCGGTCGCGCACGCTCGGCCGTCTGCCAGCCCCACCACGACGGCATCGCCTTCCACTGCCGGCGGACCTCGGGATCGGCCGCGGTCGGCGAGGCTCGACGACGTGTCGAACGACCGCGCGGTGGCGAGGAAGCGCTCGCGCAGCGCGGCGCCGCCGATGTCCTCGACGTAGCTGATGATCTCGTCCTGCAGCAGCGGGCCGAGCTCGACGAAGTGGCCGTCGGCGTCGATGATCGGGTGGTCGACCAGGCTGCGGACCCGTGCCGCCTGCGTGGGCGTCGTCGTCATGCGGTCTCCTCTCGCTCCCCGGCACACTACGGGCAGGTCCCACGGGACGGGGCGTAGTAGAAGATCTCGGGTGCGCCCCGATCCCGTCGTCGCTGCCGAGTACCGCGCCGCGGGATGGTGGGGCGACACCACCGTGGGCGACGCGGTGGCGGAGTGGGCGGCGAGCCGACCGGACCGCGAGGCGTTGGTCGCCGACGGTCGGCGCGCGTCCTGGGCCGAGTACGACCAGCGCGCCACCGCGCTTGCGCGCGTCCTGGCCGGCGCCGGGCTCCCCCGCGATGCGCGCGTGGCGGTGCTCCTGCCCGACGGGGTCGCCGTCCACGTGGCGTTCGTCGCCGCCGAGCGCGCCGGCCTCACGGTGATCGGGCTCGGCCATCGCGCCGGCGACGACGAGCTCCGTCACCTCGTCACGCTCACCCGCGCCGACGCGCTGGTGACGCTGGCGGAGCACCGTGGCCGTCCGGCCGTCGAGCTCCTGACGATGCTCCAGGCCGCCGGAGGCCAGCTGCGCCACCACGTGGTCGTCGACCGCGACGGCGTCGTCGCCGACGCGCGACGCACCCGCGGCCGACATCACCGATCGGGCGTTCGGTCCCGACGACGTGTTCCTGATCAACTCGACCTCGGGCACCACCGGCATGCCGAAGTGCGTCGTGCACACGCAGAACCGGTGGATGTACTTCCACCAGGTCGCTGCCGCGGCCGGCGACATGACCGGCGACGACGTCTTCCTCAGCGCCATCCCCGCCCCGTTCGGATTCGGCATCTGGACCGCGCACGTGACCCCGGCGGTGCTCGGCGCGCCGACCGTCGTGCACGAGCGCTTCGACGCCGACGAGGTGATCCGCGCCATCGAGCGGGAACGGGTCACCGTGCTCGCCTGCGTGAGCACGCAGTTCCTGATGATGTTGAAGTCGCCGCTCGTCGAGCAGCACGACCTCTCGTCGCTGCGCTGCATGTTCACCGGTGGCGAGGCGGTGCCCGAGGCTCGCGCGGCGCGGTTCGAGGACGTCACCGGTGCGCGCGTGCTCCAGTTCTACGGCTCCAACGAGACCGGCGCGCTCAGCCGCACCACGATGCGCGACGACCGGGAGCATCGCCTCCAGACCGCGGGGCAGCTCATCGTCGACATGCACGTGCGTCTCCTCGACGACGACGGCATCGACATCTCGACGCCCGACACGCCGGGCCACCCGGTGTGTCGCGGACCGGCCACGTGCCTCGGGTACCTCGACGACGCCAGGGCGAACGAAGAGCTCTTCACGCCCGACGGGTGGATGCGCATCGGCGATCTGTGCACCCTCGACGCCGACGGCTACCTCCGCGTCGTCGGGCGCACCTCCGACATCATCATCCGCGGTGGCAAGAACATCAGCGCGCCGGCGGTCGAGGCCGAGGTCGCGCAGCATCCCGACGTCGCGCTGGTCGCCGCGGTCGCGATGCCCGACGAGGTCTTCGGTGAGCGCGTCTGCGTGTACGTCGAGCTCGAAGCCGGCCGCCGCGCTGGAGCTCGACGAGCTGGTCGCGTTCCTGCGCGAGCGCGGCATCTCACCCGAGTGGTTCCCCGAACGGCTCGTCGTCGTCGACGCGCTCCCGCGTGCCTCGGGCGGCAAGGTCGCGAAGGGCGAGCTGCGCGCCGACATCCGCCGCCGGCTCGGCGTCGGGGAGTGAACGGCTCGAGTGCGATTCAGAGGTACTCGCGCCGCACGAGGTCCCGCGTCGCGAACCATCCGGGCACCGCGGGCAGGTAGTAGAAGACCAACTGGTTGGCGAGGACGGCGGCGACCGCCACCTCCTTGGGCACACCGAACGACACCAGCACCGCCGAGAGGCCGACCGTTCCCACGGCCGTGCCACCGCCGGGCACCGGCACGATCGACGCGATCGTCACCACGCCGACGTTGGCCGCGAGCAGCGCCCAGAACGACACGTGACCGCCGAACGCGAGCAGGCACAGCTGCAGGCACCACGTCGACATGAGCGTGGCGACCACGTTGCCCCCCACGAGGAGGGCGACGAGGCCGGGCGAGCGCAACGCGTCGGCCATCGTGTGGGTCGCCCGCGACAAGGGCGGAACGACACGGGCACGGAGACCCGGGAGCAGGACCAGGAGCGCGCTGGCGAGCACGAGCAGCCCGGCGGCGATGAGCAGGAGGAGCAGGAGGCCGTTGGTCGGGATGAGCGAGAGGTCGACCCGCGCCGGCTCCACGACGAGCGCCACCGCGAAGCAGGCGAGTGCAGCGACCAGGCCACCGAAGCCGCTGAGCACCCCTCCGGCGGCGACCGCCGACGGCAGGTCGACCCCGAGCTTCTGCAGGAAGCGCACCTGCATGCCCTGGCCACCGATCGCCGGGATCGCCAGGTTCGAGAACGACATCGCGACCTGGAGCTCGGTGGTCGGCACCAGCGGCAGCCGCGTCCGCACGGTGCCCTGCAGTGCGACCGCGTAGGCGACGTTCGCCGCGAACGCGATCACGATCGCGAGGAGCAACCAGCCCCAGTTGGCGGTGCGCATCGTGTTGACCACGTCGACCGGATCACCGACGTCGACGAGCAGCGCGCCGACCGCGACGAAGGCACCGAGCGCCATGGCCGCCCCGGTGGGCGTGATGCGCCGGATCTGCACCGGCTCGGGGACGTCGATGCCGATCACCGACGCGGCGGTCGTCCGAAGCTGACCGAGGCGGTCGGCGAAGTCTCGCCGGCCGGCACCGCTGAGCCGACGCGTGCTCGGTGACAGTGCGGCCGGTTGGAGGCGCGGCAACGCCCGCGCGACCGCCGCCGCGCCGACACCGTCGACCGCGGCGCGGACGGCGCGCTCGTCGCCGACGAGGGCCGCGGTCGACGCCAACAGCTGCGCCACGTCGCCGGCCCGGTCGTCGGGATCGGCCGAGATGGACGCGTCGTCGAACGCGACGATCCACGGCTGCTCACCACGAACGATGACGTGATCGGCCTGGAGGTCTCCGTGCACCACCCGACTGCGCCCGAGCGCATGGACGTCGGTCCAGAGCCGGCGCAGGAGCGCGTCGGTGATCTCGTCGGCGTCGAGATCGGCGAGGCGCGGGCCCGCCACCGGTCGCTGCACGAGCAGCGCGGCGCGCGGCCCCGCCCGGCCCGCGACGACGACCGTCGGCACGTGCACCTCGCCCTGCGCGGCGACGAGCATCACGTACGCCTCGTGCTCGACCTGCTGCTCGCGGGTCAGGACGAACCGGCTCGTGCTCCCC
Organism: uncultured Actinomycetes bacterium; assembly: GCA_963755855.1. Taxonomy (GTDB): domain Bacteria; phylum Actinomycetota; class Acidimicrobiia; order IMCC26256; family DASPTH01; genus DASUAS01. Next base: position 779,460 of record CAVWLR010000009.1, read on the forward strand.
TTGTTGACCACCGACGTCCACAGCTTGGCGAGCAGCTGGTGGTGGGCATCGTCCCGTCCCACCACGCGGATGCGGAGCGGGCCGTGCTCGTCGACCGCGAGCACGAGCGTCGACGACGTCGGCTGGTCATGGGCGAACTCCACGTCGTGGACGACCACCCCGAGCCGCGCCAGCGCAGCAGTGATCTGCGGGATCGTCGGGCGGCTCCCGGGCGACCCGAACACGAGGTGCACCAGCGATCCGACGGTGATGCCGAGCAGCACCCCGGCCACCAGGTCGTTGGGGAAGGCGGTGCCGAGGTAGAGCGCCGAAGCCGCGAGCAGGGCGACGACCACCCAGCCGAACGCCCGTGCAGGCCGGGTGACGTAGGGCGCGGCGGCACCGATCACCGCGACGATGACCGCGATCCGGGCCGAGGGATACGCAGAGGGCGAACCGCCGAAGCCGGCAGCGATCCGCAACGTGTGGGCGATGCCCTCGTGCGCGTCGACCAGCTCGCCGAGCGCACGTGCCGCCGCCCACGCGAGGACACCCGCGACGACGAGGTCGCGCGCCAGGCGTCGCCGACCCGCGACCAACGCCGCGACCACGACGAGGCCCACCGCCCAGAGCGCGCCGAGGCGGTACAGCGCCCGGAACAGCGGCGCCCACGCCCCGGGCAGCGTGTTGAAGAGGTCGAACACCGCCCGCTCGCTGCGGGTGACGTCGCCGTGGTGGAGCGACGTCACGACGAGCAGGGCGATCCCGGCGAACAGGCCGAACCAGTCGCGGGTCCGGCGGCGGAGCGCGCCTTCGGTCGCGGGGCGGAACATGCTGCGTCGCCACGAGGACGACGGCGCGCGCTCCACCGGTCGGTCCGTCGTCACCACAGTTCCAGCATGCCCACCACTGGGGGCGCGGACCCACGCGGCCCCCGATTCGACGCCTGCCTATGCTGACGCTCCCCCAGGCGCCGGAGGAGGGTCGTGCCGATGGATCGCGCCCCGGACATCGTGGTCGTGGGCGGCGGCCTCGTGGGCGCCGCAACCGCGTACGAGCTCGCCGGTGACGGTCACCGGGTGGTCGTCGTCGACCGGCACGACGCCGGTCGCGCCACCGATGCGGGCGCCGGGATCCTCTCCCCCGAGACGATGGGTGGACTGCCCGCACCGTTCCTCGACCTCGCCGATCTCGCCGGCGACCACTACCGGTCGTTGATCCCCGCACTGGCCGAGGCCGGCGCACCCGATCCGAGCTATGCGGTGTGCGGCGCCCTGCGCATCGCCTTCCGCGACTTCGACGACGACGCCTTCGCGGTGAACCGACGCGAGTCGATGGCTCGCCACCCCGACGCGCTGTCGGAGATCACCGGCGACGAGGCGCAAGTGCTCTTCCCGCCTCTGGCCGAGATCCGCGCCGCGTTCTTCAACGCGCGCGGCGCGCGGGTCGACGGCCGGGCGCTCCTCGGCGCGATCGAGTTCGCCGCGCGCGCCCGCGGGGTGGAGTGGCGCGCGGGATCGGTCGAGCAGGTCGTCGCCGACGACGCGGGCGCCGCGAGCGTGCACGTCGACGACGGCAGGATCGACTGCGGCGCAGTCGTGATCGCGGGAGGGGCGTGGACACCTGCACTCGCGGGTGCGTTCGGCCTGCGCACCGGCGTGCGCCCCGTGCGCGGGCAGATCGTGCACCTCGACGTCGACGCCGACACGTCGTCGTGGCCGGTGCTCCAACCCATCTTCAGCCACTACGTCGTGCCCTGGGCCGACGGCCGCGTCGCCCTGGGTGCCACCGTCGAGGAAGCCGGCTTCGACCCCCGCCCCACCGCCGCGGGGTTCCGCCAGCTGTTCTCGGAGGGCCTGCGCGTGAGCCCCGGCCTCGCCGACGCGAGCTTCCGCGAGGTGCGGGTCGGCCTGCGCCCGGTGAGCGACGACGACCTGCCGATCCTCGGTGCTCTCCCCTCCGCGCCGAACGTCCACGTCGCCACCGGGCACGGCGCGAACGGCCTGCTGCTGGGACCGGCGAGCGGGCGGCTCGTCGCCGACGCGATCGCCGGCCGCGCACCGGTCGTCGACCTCGCACCGTTCTCACCCGCCCGACTCACGACTGCGTGACGATCCCGGCCGCCGCTGGTCGTGCGACGGTCCTCAGGGAGTCGACGACCCCGGCCCGACGAGGCGCATGCACAGGAGGAGACCTCCGGCGCGCGGATCGTCGTACTCGCCGACCGCTTCGAACCCGCACCGTTCGTAGAAGCGAACGGCGCGCCGGTTGTCGGGGAACACGCCGAGCTCGAGTCGAGCTCCGTCCCCGACACCCACGGCTCGTTGCACGAAGCGCAGCAGCTCGACGGCGGCAGCGCCGCCGCGCTCGGTCGGACGCACCCACATCCCCACCAACTCGGCGACGGGCTCGTCACCGTCGCCCGAGACCCAGCCGGCCAGGCCCACCGGCCGCTCACCGCGGAACGCGACGACGCTCCGCGCGGTGCGGCTCCTCCACTCCGCTTCGGGCTTGACGCGTTCGATTTCCGCGTCGGCGAGGAACGCGCCGGGCGACTCGACCAATGCCTCGACCCGGATGTCGCGCAGGACCTCCCACTCCGACGGGTCGAGCCTGCGCACGGAGATGCGTTCGCGATCCATCGACCAGCTGCGGAGCCGCGCGTTCAGACCCGCTGGTCGAACTGCACGTACCCGCCCTCGGGATCCTGCACGATGATCGAGCGGATCGTGTCGCCGGGCGGTTCACCCCACCACACCGAGTCGGCGCCCACCGAGCCGTTCAGCAGCACGGGCACGTCGGCCGCCTCGACACGGGCGAGGATCGGATCGACGTCGTCGACCCAGAACCCGTAGTGGTGCAACCCCATCTGGAAGATCTGCGCCGGCTCACCCGGGGTGTCGAAGTCGAGCTGCTGGTCGAGCACGACGAAGCTCGAACGCGGGTCGTCGTCCCAGCGCAGGTAGACGGCGCGCCGCCGCGCCGACGGCTGGCCGTTGCCACGCGGCATCTCCTCGACGGTGTCGAGCGAGACGTGGAGCCCGACCACGTCACGCCAGAACGGGAGGGCGACGTGCATGTCGCGCACGCCGATCGCCATGTGCGAGAAGTGCTGGATGCTCATGCCGCCGGACACTACCGAGCACGCCGGGCCCGTGCCGGGCCCGTGCCGCGCCCGTACTGCGCCCGTGCCGCGACGACGTCGGGTGTCGGGCGACGGGTGGCGGGACCTGCGACGATGGGACCGTGACCAGCACCGTCTTCGAGGCCGCCGGCGGCTCCGACGCGTTCCTCCGTCTCGCCCACGCCTGGCACGAGCGCTGCCTCGCCGATCCGGTCGTCAGCCACGCGTTCTCGCACGGCTTCCACCCGCAACACACCGAGCGCCTCGCTGCGTACTGGGCCGAGGCACTCGGCGGCCCGTGCCGACTACAGCGACGCCCTCGGCGACGAGACGACGGTCGTCCGCATGCACTCGGGGAACGGTGAGCACGGCGAGATGGACGAGCGGGCGCAGACCTGCTTCGCGCTCGCGCTCGACGATGCGCACCTGCCCGACGATCCCGAGCTGCGCGCGACGCTCCGGGCGTACTTCCGGTGGGCCACCGAGCTGATGGCGACGTACCCGGAGTCCGCCGACGACGTCCCCGAGGACCTCGCGGTCCCCCGCTGGTCGTGGGCCGGCCCGCAACCGGCCTGATTCGGCACGCCGCCCGCACGGAGCGCCCGGATCAGCTCCCGTCGGCCATCTGGCCGATGCGGATGGCGTTGCCGAACGGGTCGCGGATGCCGAAGTCGATGCCGTACGGCCGCGTCTCGGGCTCGTCGGTGACGTCGACGCCGCGCTCCTGCAAGACCGCGAACGTCCCGTGCGCGTCGTCCGTCGTCAGGAAGATCGAGCCGGCCACCGCGCCCTTGGCGAGGAGCTCGCGCACCTGCGTGGCGGTGGCATCGTCCATGACCGGGGCACCGGGACGCTCCAACAGGATCTCGCGCACCGGATCACCGGGCACCCGCACCGTGAGCCACCGCATGAACCCGAGGTCCTGGTCGGTGGCCACCTCGAGCCCGAGGACGCCGACGTAGAAGTCGAGGGCCTCGTCCTGGTCGAGGACGTACACACTTGAACGACTGATGTGGTTGAACATGCGGCGATCGTAGAGATCATCGAGTTCTCGACGCTTCTCCGAAAGTGCTCGGTCGTGTCCAGGCCTTCACGAAGCACGACGGGACGCCCGGCATCGGCCCGCGCTCCCGGAATTGCGACGGCGTCTCGCCGACGACGTCACGGAAGGTCCGACTGAAGGTGCCGAGGCTCGAGAAGCCGACGGCCATGCAGATGTCGGTCACGCTGCGATCCGTGGTCCGCAGGAGGTACATCGCCCGCTCGACCCGTCGTCGCTGCAGGTAGCGGTGCGGCGTCTCGCCGAACGCGTCCTTGAAGGTGCGGATGAAGTGCGCGCGCGACACGCACGCGATCCCGGCGAGCTCGTCGACATCGAGCGGCTGCGCGTACGCGCGGTCCATCGCGTCACGGGCGCGGAGCAGCCGGCGGTTCTCGTCCTCCACCGACCGGGCCACACCGTCAGTCTGCACGACGTGATCCGGTCAGGTCGGGTCGATCACCCGGAACGGGTGATGCGAGGGTGGGTGCCGTCGGGCGATCGTTTGCCAGGTCGTGGCACGCGGCCGCGACACACGAACGCGAGGAGCACGACGGTGACCAGCGGGGACAGCGCCCAGATCAACCTCGACATCCGCGACTCGGTGCCCGACTGGGCGCCGTACCTGCCCCCGAAGGCACCCGACGGCGCGCCGAACATCCTCTACATCACCTGGGACGACCTCGGCTACGGCACCATGGACGTGTTCGGCGGCCCGGTGAAGACCCCGAACATGCAGCGCATCGCCGACCGTGGCGTGAAGTTCGCGAACTTCCACACCACGGCCCTGTGCTCGCCGACGCGCTCCTCGCTGCTGACCGGCCGCAACGCCACCAGCAACGGCATGGCGACCATCGCCGAGTTCAGCGCCGGCTTCCCCGGCATCTCGACCCGCATCCCGTTCGAGAACGGCTTCATCTCCGAGGTGCTCGTCGAGCGCGGGTACAACACCTACTGCGTCGGCAAGTGGCACCTCACGCCCGGAGAGGAGTGCAACCTCGCCGCGTACAAGGGCCGGTGGCCGCTCGGGCGCGGGTTCGAGCGGTTCTACGGGTTCCTCGGCGGCGAGTCGAACCAGTGGTACCCGGACCTGGTGCAGGACAACAGCCAGATCGAGGCGCCCGCGACTCCCGACGAGGGCTACCACCTCTCGAAGGACCTCGCCGATCAGGCGATCGGGATGATCAAGGCGGCCAAGGTCATCGATCCCGACAAGCCGTTCTTCATGTACCTCGCGCCGGGATGCGGGCACGCGCCGCACCACGTCTTCAAGGAGTGGGCCGACAGGTACCAGGGCACGTTCGACCAGGGCTATGAGGCGATCCGCAGCGAGATCCTGGCCCGTCAGAAGGAGCTCGGACTGCTCCCCGACGACACGGAGCTGTCGGGGATCAACCCCCACGGCGAGCCGGAGCGGACGGGCCCCGACGGCCAGCCCTGGCCGCTGCTCGACACCGTGCGCCCGTGGGACTCGCTCACCAGCGACGAGCAACGTCTGTTCACCCGCATGGCCGAGGTGTTCGCCGGGTTCGTGGAGTACACCGACGACCAGATCGGGCGTGTCCTCGACTACCTCGAGGAGTCCGGGCAGCTCGACAACACCATCGTCGTCGTCACCTCCGACAACGGTGCCAGCGGCGAGGGTGGCCCGAACGGCTCGTTCAACGAGTGGCGGTTCTTCAACGGCGTTGCCGACACCACCGAGGCGACGCTGCCGCACATCGACGACCTCGGCACCCCGAGCGCCTACAACCACTACCCCACCGGCTGGGCCTGGGCGTTCGACACGCCGTTCCCCTACTGGAAGCGCTGGGCGGGCTACGAGGGTGGCGTCGCCGACATGTGCCTGTTCTCGTGGCCGGCACAGATCCCTGCATCGGACGTGGTGCGCCACCAGTACGTCCACGCGGTCGACGTGGTCCCGACCGTCTACGACCTGCTCGGCATCGAACCGCCCGCGGTGATCAAGGGCTACACACAGAGCGCGATCGAGGGCGAGAGCTTCGCCGCCGCGCTCACCGACCCGAAGGTGCCGGGCAAGTCGACGCAGTTCTACACGATGCTCGGTCAGCGCTCGATCTACCACGAGGGGTGGCTGGCGTGCACGGTCCACCCGCCCATCGGCGGCTGGGGCAAGTTCGAGCTCGACGAGTGGGAGCTCTACGACCTCGAGCACGACCGCGCGCAGTCGAAGAACGTCGCTGCCGACGACCCCGAGCGGCTCGAGACGCTGAAGAGCCTGTGGTTCTACTACGCGGGGATCTACAACGGGCTGCCCCTCGACGACCGCACCGCGCTCGAGCAGGTCCTCTCGGAACGCCCTCGCGGTGGGCCCGACCGTCAGCAGTACGTGTACTACCCCGACGTCGCCGACGTGCCCGAGTCGTCAGCAGTCACGATCAACGGACGCTCGTACACGATCGCCGCCGGCGTCGACGTCGACTCGGCCGATGCCGAAGGCGTGCTCTTCGCGCACGGTGGAGTCGCCGGTGGGCACAGCCTCTACGTCAAGGACAAGAAGCTGCGCTACACGTTCAACTGGATCGGCACGAAGATGTTCGACATCGTCGCCGACACCGACCTGACCCCCGGCAAGCACGTGTTGACCGCGGAGTTCGCGGCCAAGGGACCGAGCACCGATCCGACGACGCCGGGGTTCGCGGGCACCATGTCGCTCTACGTCGACACCACGAAGGTCGGCGAAGGCGAGATCGTCACCCAGCCCGGCAACTTCTGCCTCGTCGGCGACGGCCTGTGCATCGGTCGTGACAGCGCCTCACCGGTCACTCCGGAGTACACGGCGCCCTACCGGTTCACCGGTGGCACCATCGACAAGGTGGTGGTCGACGTGTCCGGCGAGAAGTTCGTGGACCACGAGGCGCAGGTCGCCGCCTGGTTCTCGATCGACTGACGGGCAGCGGGTCAGCCGGTCCGGGCCGGTCAGCGGGCGGTCAACGCCCGCGCTCCAGCGAGAACTCCAGCACCTGCGTCAGCCGGACGTTGTTCCCCGACGGATCGCGGAACGACGTGTCGATGCCGTAGGGCTGCTCGGTCGGCGGATCGTTGAAGACGACCCCGCGCGCCGAGAGCTCGTCGTAGGCGGCCTGGCAGTCGTCGGTCTCCAGGAACAGGGTGCCACCGGCGCCCTTGCCCACGAGGTCTGCGAGCTGGGCACTGCTGCCGGCGTCGAGCATCGGCGGTGTCGGGATCGACATGAGCACCAGCCCGATGTCCGGCTGGTCGCCGGGACCGACGACGAGCCAGCGGAAGGCCCACTCGTCCATCGAGACGTCGGAGCGCACCTCCCACCCCAGTGTGTGCGTGTAGAAGGCCAGGGCCTCGTCCTGGTCGTGCACCCAGAACTGCGCGTTCGCGATCCTGATCATCGTTGCTCCTCGTTCGTCGTGCCTTCGGTCTGCGAGCGACCCTACGGACGAGCGGAGGCCGTTGCTTCTCGAAACGTGCGGTTCTCACGTCGTCCGTACGCACGGCCGATGCAGTCCGGGACCCGGATGTGGCGGCGGGCCGGCGGGAACGACGCCCGGTACTCGCTCGGCGACATGCCGTAGATCCGGCGGAAGCTCGCGGCGAACGAGCCGACGCTCGACAGACCGACCGCGAAGCAGATCTCGGTGACCGGACGGTCGGTGTTGCGCAGGCGCGCCGCAGCGCGCTCGAGCCGGCGGGTCAGCAGGTACCGGTGCGGCGACTCGCCGAACGCGCGCTGGAACTCTCGGCTGAAGTGCGCGGGGGACGAACCGGCCGCACGGGCGAGGTCGGCGACGGTCAGCGGTTCGAAGTAGCGAGCGTCGGCGAGGTCCCTGGCGCGCAGGAGGTGTCGGACCGGTGGCGTCACGGGAGCAGTCTCGCGGACGTCACAGCAATCGGCGCACCAGGAGCTCGCGCGTCAGTTCGCCGGCCGACGCCGCGCCACAGAACGCCAGCGCGGCCTCGAACTCGGCGCCGAGCAGCGCGAGCACCTGTGCGGCGCCGGCTGCGCCGTCGACGCACAGCCCCCAGAGCACCGGTCGTCCGACCATCACTGCGCGCGCGCCGAGCGCCAGCGCCCGGACCACGTCGACGCCGGTGCGGATGCCACCGTCGACGTAGACCTCGGCCCGGCCGCTGACCGCGTCGACGACGGCAGGGAGCACGTCGGCGGTGGCGGCGATGCCGTCGAGCACACGGCCACCGTGGTTCGACACCGCGATGGCCGACGCACCCGCGTCGACCGCGCGGGCGGCGTCGTCTGCGCGCAGCAGACCCTTCACCACCACCGGCAGCCCGCTCCACTCGCCGAACAACGCGAGGTCGGCGAAGGTGATCGACGGATCGAAGTCGGTGACGAGCTGCATGATGTCCGAGCTGTCGGCGTCGTCGTCCGACGCGAGGTTCGGGTAGCGCATCCAGGCGGGCGGCACGAGCCGACCTGCCGACGCGCTGGCGATGCCGCGCCCCACCGCGGCGCCGTCGACCGACGCGACGATGGCGCGGTAGCCGGCCGCGGCGGCCCGCTCGGCCAGGGCGCGCGTTCGTCCGCGGTCACGCAGCATGTACATCTGCGCCCACCGGCACGCGTCCGGTGCGACCGCGGCGACGTCCTCGACCGAGTGCGTGGCCGCCATCGACACGACGAAGACGGTGCCGGCGTCGGCGGCGGCGCGCGCTGTCGCCAGCTCGCCGTCGGCGGCGAAGAACCGGTGCATGGCCGTGGGCGCGACGAGCACCGGCGTCGCGACGCGCGTGCCCAGCACCGTGGTCGACAGATCGACGGTCGACACGTCGCGCAGCACGTGGGGCAGCAACGTCCAGCGCGACCACGCGGTGACGTTCTCACTCGCGGTCACGTTGGCGCCGCTCCCGCGAGCCAGGTACTCCCACGCCTCCGGGCCGGCGGTCTCACGCGCCGCGGCCTCCCAGTCGGCGAGGTGCACGAGGAGGGCGTCGGTCATCCGCGGCATCATGCTCCCGGCCCGAGGAGCCGGCAACCGACGACGGAGCCGGGCGCAGTCGTGGCACCATGTGGTCGTGCACGTCGTCCAGTGGGTCTCCCGGGTCATGCACGCCGACGACGGCCACGAACCGGATCCCGAGCACGTGGTCCAGGTCGCCAACGTCGGACCGGCGCTCGGCACCTTCCTGGTCGGAGAGCTGCGCCGAGCCGGCATCGCCGCCGAGCTCGCCGAGCGACGCGCCACCTACGGCGGCGTCCTGCGCTTCTCGATCTACTGCCGGGAGACCGATCAGGAACGCGCGGTTGCGATCATCGACGAGGCCCTCGCGCAGCAGCGCGACTGACGCAACGCCCGCCCGGCCGCGTGGTCACACCCCGGTCAGGTGACGGCGTCGGAGGAACCGCCGTCGATGCGGAGGTGCGCCCCGTTCAGGTGCCACGCCGGTTCGCTCACCACGAACGCGACGAAGCGACCGATGTCGTCGGGAGTGGGCACACGCCCGGTCGGGTTCGCCATGCGGCCCTCCTGGATCAGCGCCTGCACGCTGTCCCAGTCGGTGCCCCGACCGTCGCGTCGGGCGCGCTCGGTGAAGCTCGCGACCACCTCCGCGGTCGCGATGATCCCCGGGCTCACGCAGTTGACGGTGATCCCGGTGCCGGCCAGGTGCTTCGCCAGTCCCACCGCCATCGACGGCAGCGCTCCCTTCGACGTGTAGTACTCGGGGATCGTGTCACCGGGGCGCGTGGCCCCGACCGTCGACATCACCACCACCCGGCCCCATCCCGCGGTGCGCATGTCGGGCACGAACGCCTGCGTGACGCGGAACGCGCTGACGACGTTGATGTCGTAGCTCGAGTGCCAGCTCGACGTGTCGGCGGCGTCCCAGTCGCTCGCGTGGTCGGTGTTGCCGAAGTTGTTGACGACGACGTCGACGTGGTCCACACGGGCGCGCACGTCGTCAACCATCGCCGCGGTGCCGTCCTCGGAACGGAGGTCGCCCACCACGGTGATCGCGCGGCCGCCGTCGGCGACGATCGCCGCAGTCACGTCGTCGGCCTGCCCCGGCTCGTGCCCGTGCACCAGCACGGTTGCGCCTTCCGCGGCCAGCGCTCGCGCGATCCCCGCGCCCGTCCCCCGGTACGAGCCGGTGATCAGCGCCACCTTGTCCGTCAGCCCCAGGTCCACGTCGTCCCTCTCCGTCAACACCGGCGTTGTCACCGGCACCGTGATCCGCACTGTCACCGGCACCGTCACCGCACCCGTCACTGTCACCGTCACTGTCACTGTCACTGTCACCGTCGTGCGTCGCGACCGCGAGCGGGCTTAGTGTGCCAGGACCGAGAACGAAAGGTCTTCGCATGCCCATCATCGAACCGATCCCCATGGACGAGCTCTCCCCCGTCTCTCGCGCCGTGATCGAGAGCGGATGCGACGAGGGGCTCTACGCCACGCCGATCCCCCTCCAGCTCTTCGCGTACAGCACCCGCCACCTGCTCGCGATGGACGACACCCGCCGCCTGCGCGGGAGCGGTTCGCTGCTCGGCGGACGCATCCTCGAGCTCCTGCGCATCCGCAGCGCGCAGCTCGGCGAGTGCCAGCCGTGCATGCAGTCGCGCAAGCACGACTCGATCACGGACGAGGACGTCGCGTGTCTGCTCGACATGAGCGGCGGCGGCATGACCGACCAGGAGCGTCTCGCGGTCAAGTTCATGGACCTGCTGTCGGCCGACCACCACGCCATCGACCGCGCGTTCTACGCCGAGCTGGCCGAGGTGTTCACCGCCGCGCAGATCATCGAGCTCGGGCTCAGCTGCGCAGGATCGATGGGCATGCACCGCTTCATCCACACGCTCGAGGTGTTCGGGACCGACGAGCCGGTCGTGAAGTACTCGCCCGACCAGGTCGACACCGCGGTCGAGCCCGTCGGCGTCAGCTGACCGTTCCGACACCCGGCGCATCTGGCCGGGAGTTAACGAACGCCAGCGTTGCTCCAACGTTCGGCCAACACGCTCCAGATCGAGCGGACCCGGCCGATCATCTCAGTGCCGGTCGCCCCACCGGCCGAAACGCCCCCACAACCGCCCCTGGAGCCCGGACCCACCCCGGCCTCCAGGGGCGGTTTCTCTTTGTCCCCGCTCGCGATGAGTTCTCGTCGTCGACGCGGTCGGTACCGTGACACCACGACGCACGCGTTCGACGGCAACGAGGGAGATCGACCATGTGCAGGAACATCACCGAGCTGCGCGGCCTCGAGCCGCCGGCCACCGAGGAGGAGATCGAGGCCGCGGCCTACCAGTTCGTGCGCAAGATCACCGGGGTCACCAAGCCCACGGGCGCGGTGCACGACGACATGCACGCGACCGCGCTCGAGATCGCCGCGCTCGCACACGGTCTGCTCGATCGACTGCCCGCGCGGCGTCAGCCCCCGAAGACGGTGCCGCCGCTGCGCCGCCCCGAGGTGCGCGCCCGCATGGGCCTGGAGCCCTTTCCTGCGTGAGGGAGTCGGCCTGAGCGCCCCCGACCGGAGACGGTGCGGCTACAGCTGCACCACGTAGCGACCGGTCACGCCACCTCGACCGATCTCGTCCAGCGCGCCCTCGAGGTGTTCGAGGTCGACGACGTGCTCCATCGCGTCGAGCCCCGACGGCTTGAGGTCGGTGGCGATGCGGCTCCACACCTCGCGTCGACGCGCGATGGGCGTCCCCGCGGAGTCGATGCCGAACAGCGCGATCCCGCGCAGGATGAAGGGCAGGACGGTCGTGGGCAGGTCGGCACCGCCGACGTTGCCGCTGGCGGCCACGGCCGCGCCGGGCGCCAGCGTGGCGAGCACGTGCCCGAGAGTGGCCCCACCCACCGCGTCGACCGCACCCGACCAACGGACCGACTGCAGCGGCTTGCTGGTGTCGGTCAGCTCGTCGCGGTCGACGATCTCGGCGGCGCCGAGCCCGCGCAGGAAGGGTGCGGCCTCGGCCTTGCCGGTGCTCGCGGCGACGGTGAAGCCGAGCCCGGCGAGCATCGCCACCGCCATGCTGCCGACGCCGCCGGTCGCGCCGGTCACGAGCACGGTGCCCGCACCCGGCTCGAGGCCGTGGTCGAGGAGCGTCAGCACGGACAGCGCCGCCGTGTACCCCGCGGTGCCGATCACCATCGCCTCACGCGCAGTGAGGCCGTCGGGCAGGGGGACGACCCAGCCCGCGGGCACGCGGGCCACCTGCGCGTAGCCACCATGGCGCGAGACGCCGAGGTCGTAGCCGTGGGCGAGCACCGCATCGCCGACCGACACCTCGGAGGTGTCGCTCGACCGCACCGTGCCCGCCAGGTCGATGCCGGGGACGATCGGCGAGATGCGGGCCACCCGCCCCTTCTCGGTGGCCGCGAGGTGGTCCTTGTAGTTGACGCTCGACCACTCGACGTCGACCACGACGTCACCCTCGGGGAGGTCGTCGAGGGTGAGGTCGGTGACCCCGCGGCGGAACCCGTCGTCGGTCTTCTCGGCCGTGAACGCGCTGAAGGTCTCGGTCATGCGGGCGATCCTCTCGCGGACGGGTGCCTTCCGCCCACTCCTGGCATGATGCGGCCCATGACCCGGGACGACGACTGATGGCCGCGCTGGAGCTCCGACCCACCTCGGGCGTCGTGATCACCGGGGGCGCCTCCGGCATCGGGCTCGCCACCGCGCACGCGGTCGCCGAGGTCGGCCGCCCCGTGGCGATCTGGGACCTCCACCCCGAGCGCGCCGCCGAAGCCGCCGCCGAGGTGGCGTCGGCCCACGACGTCGCCACCGTGGGCATGGCGGTCGACGTGCGCGACACCGAGTCGCTCGCCGATGCCGCCGAGGAGGCGGTCGCCGCCATCGGCACCATCGGTGGCGTGGTGCACGCGGCCGGCGTTCCCGACGCCGTCGACCTCCAGGACCTCACCGACAAGACGTGGGACCCGCTCATCGAGGTCAACCTGCGGGCGTACGCCATGGTCATCCAGGCGTTCCTCCCACAGCTACGGGCGAACGCGCCCGACGCCGCGGTCGTCGGCATCGCGTCGATCCACGGCATCGTCGCCAACCCGGCCAACCCCGCGTACGCGGCGTCGAAGGCCGGCGTCCTCGGCCTCACCCGCTCCCTCGCGATCCGCTTCGCCCAGGAGGGCATCCGGGTCAACGCCATCTGCCCCGGGTTCATCGCCACGCCGATGCTCCCCGACATCGGTGACCTCCACGATCGCTTCGCCGCCGCCGCGCCCATGAACCGCCTCGGGCAGCCGTCGGAGATCGGCACCACCGCGCGCTTCCTGCTCAGCACCGACGCCAGCTTCATCACCGGCACGCAGGTGGTCGTCGACGGCGGGTGCACGATCTCGGACATGTGATGACGGGCGCCGACGACTCCGCGGCGATCACCGCCTCCGACGACGAGCTCCGCCGCTACCTCGCCGAGGCCGAGGTGCCACCGCTCCTGTCCGCCCTCGCGTACGTGACCGGCGACCTCTCGCTCCTGCGCGACGACCTGCAGCCCGACCCCCACCTGCTCGCCCTGCCCCAGGGAGGCATGAGCGCCGAGCAACTGGCGACGGCACGGGCACTCGCCCTCGACGCGCTCGCCCGCTTCCGCGACGCCGGCTCGGTGCCGGCACCCGCACCCTCACCGGAGGTCCTGCTGCGGCTCGTCGAGCACGTCGTCGGCACGGCGGGCATCGACGACTACCTGCCGCTGCTCGAGGAGGAGCTGGCGCTGCGGGGCGACGACCGGCGCGGGCCCCAGTGGTGCAAGGCCGACGTCGACGCCGACCGCGACTTCGAGGTGCTCGTCATCGGTGCCGGCATGTCGGGCCTGCTGACCGCGCACCGGCTCCGGCAGGCAGGCATCGACCACGTCGTCGTCGAGAAGAACGCCGACGTCGGCGGCACCTGGTTCGAGAACACCTATCCGGGGTGCCGGGTCGACAACCCGAACCACAACTACAGCTACTCGTTCGCACAACGTCACGACTGGCCGCTGCACTACTCCGACCAGCAGGTGCTGCACGCGTACTTCCGCGACTGCGCCCGCGACTTCGGTCTGCTCGACCACATCCGGTTCCGCACCGAGGTGCGCTCGCTCACCTGGAACGACGCCGACGCCACGTGGTCGGTGGTGATCGAAGACGCCGACGGCGCGCAGGAGACGTTGGTCGTCAACGCGGTCGTGAGCGCGGTCGGTCAGCTCAACCGGCCGCACCTCCCGGAGATCCCAGGCATCGAGACGTTTGCGGGCACGTCGTTCCACTCGGCGCGGTGGGACCACGATGCGCCGCTCGACGGGAAGCGCGTCGCGGTGATCGGCACCGGTGCCAGCTCGGTGCAGTTCACCCCCGAGATCGCGCCCCGTGCCGAGCACCTGTTCCTCTTCCAGCGCACGCCGCCGTGGCTCGGGCCCAGCCCCGACTACCACGAGGCGGTGCCCGAGGGGCAGCGGTGGCTCTACGCCCACGTGCCCACGTACAGCGAGTGGAACCGCTTCTGGATGTTCTGGCGCCTCGGCGACGGATCGATCCCGACCGTGCGGGTCGACCCGGAGTGGGACGCCACGAACGGCACCGTGAACGCGATCAACGACCTGATGCGTTCGGTGCTCACCGCCTACCTGGAGCGGGAGTTCGTCGACCGTCCCGATCTCCTCCCGCACGTGATCCCCACGTACCCGCCGGGCGCGAAGCGACTCCTGCGCGACAACGGGGTGTGGGCAGGTGCGCTGACTCGCGACAACGTCACGCTCGTCACCGACGAGATCCGCGAGATCACGCCGACCGGGATCGTCACCGCCGACGGCACCGCGCACGACGTCGACGTGATCGTCTACGGCACCGGCTTCCAGGCGTCGAACTTCCTCAGCCCCATGCGGGTGACCGGCAGCGGCGGGGTCGACCTGCACGAGCAGTGGGGCGGTGACGCACGCGCGTACCTCGGGATCACGATCCCGGCGTTCCCCAACTTCTTCTGCCTCTACGGGCCGAACACCAACATCGTCATCAACGGCAGCATCATCTACTTCTCCGAGTGCGGCGTGCGCTACATCCTCGGGTGCCTGGAGCTGCTGCTGCGCGAGCACCGCGCCGCGCTCGACGTGCGCAAGGACGTGCACGACGAGTTCAACGAGCAGGTCGACGCCGAGAACCGGATGATGGCGTGGGGCTGGTCCGACGTGAACAGCTGGTACAAGAACGACCACGGTCGGGTCGCGCAGAACTGGCCGTTCACGCTGCTCGAGTACTGGCAGCGCACCCTCGCACCCGATCCCGACGACTACGTCGTGAGCTAGGAGGAACGCATGCGCGCGGTCCGATCCACCCGACCCGGTGTCACCGTCGTCGACGTCGACGAGCCCGAAGGCCCGGGCGAGCTGATCAAGATCACCTCGGCCAGCATCTGCGCGTCCGACCTCGGCTACATCGACATGGGCAGCACGATGGTGCTCGGCCACGAGCTCGCCGGCGTCACCGAGGACGGCCGCACCGTCGCCATCGAGGCGATCTTCGGCTGCGGGGAGTGCGACCTCTGCCTCGAGGGTCGCTACAACCTCTGTGCCACGACGGGCACGACCGCGCTCGGCGTCATGGCCGACGGCGGGATGAGCGAGTGGTTCCGCGCCCCGGCCCGGTCGCTGGTCGACCTGCCCGAGGGGCTCGACGCATCGAGCGCATGTCTGGTGGAACCGACCGCGGTGGCGTGGCACACGGCCCGGCTCGCCGGCGCCGGTCCGGGCACGCGCGTCGCGGTGGTCGGGGGCGGTGCGATCGGGCTCATGGCCGTCGCCGCCGCCCGGGCGATGGGCGCGGCCGAGGTGTCGCTCGAGGCCCGCTACCCGCATCAGATCGAGCTGGGCGAGCGCCTGGGCGCCACGCAACCGTCGGGGCTCTACGACGTCGTGATCGAGGCCGCCGGCACCGAGAGCGCGCTGCACCGGGCGGCCGAGCTGGCTGCGCCGGGTGGTGCGCTGGGCGTCCTCGGGGTCTTTCCCCCCGACGTCGCCTGGCCGCAGATGCTCTGCTTCATGAAGGAGGTGCGGTCGGTCCCCGCCCTCGGGTACTGCCGGCACGACGGTGGCCGCGACTTCGACCAGGCCGCGCAGCTGCTGGCGTCGACGCCCCATCTCGTCGAAGCGCTCGTCACCCACCGCTTCCCGATCGAAGATGCACCCGAGGCGTTCCGGGTGGCCAGCGACAAGACGACCGGAGCGCTGCGCGTCGTCGTGGAACCCAACCCGGAGTGAGCGAGAGCACATGAGCAACGTCATGAACCACATGGGGCAGTGCGTGAGCGACCTCGAACGGTCGCGCACGTTCTACGAGGAGGCGCTCGGGTTCACCTACTGGCGCACGCTCGAGCTCGACGACTCACCCAGCGACCAGTTGCTGCAGCTGCAGGCACCGCTCGGGTTCCGCGCCATGTACCTGAAGCAGGGCTCGTTCGTGCTCGAGCTCCTGCACTACGCGGGCGAGGGCGCGGCTCCGGCGCCGTACCGACCGCGGCCGATGAACGAGCTCGGGCTCACCCACATCTCGCTGAGCGTCGACGACATCCCCGCCACCTGCGCGCTCGTCGAGCAGCACGGCGGCGAGGTGCTGCGCGACACCGACATCGGCGGCGGGCTCTTCGTGCGCGACCCCGACGGTCAGCGCATCGAGCTGCTCCCGATGGCGTACGCCGAGCACGTCGCGGCGGAGGGCTGATGGAGCTCGGCCTGCGCGATCGCGTCGCCGTCGTCACCGGCGCGAGCCGCGGCATCGGCAAGCAGATCGCCCTCGACTTCGCGCGCGAAGGCGCGCACCTCGTGCTCAACGCGCGCAGCGTCGACGCGCTGGCCGCGACCGCGCTGGAGGCCGAGGCGCACGGCGTGCGCGTGGTGCAGGTGGCCGCCGACCTGCTCGATCCCGCCGCGGCCCCGCTGCTCGCCGAGCGCGCCCTCGACGAGCTCGGCCGCATCGACGTGCTGGTCAACAACATGGGCGGCGGGGGTGATCCCACGCGGCTGCACAAGCTGACCGACGACGACTGGCAGCAGGGCTTCGAACTCAACTTCTTCTCGTCGGTGCGCACCACTGCCGCGTGCCTGCCCACCATGCTCGAGCGCGGGTGGGGCCGGATCGTGCACGTGGCGTCCACGTACGGCGTCGAGCCCGGCCCGTACTTCGGGCCCTACTCGGCCGCCAAGGCCGCGCTGCTCAACTACTCCAAGAACCTGTCGCACGCGTACTCGGCCCAGGGCGTCCTCTCGAACTGCGTGATCCCGGGCATCACCATCACCGAGGCGATCACCGACACCGCCGCCGCCGCCGCCGCGGCACAGGGCACGACCCCCGACGACGTCATGGCCCGGATGATGGCGAAGGACCCGGTGGCCATGGGCCGGTACGGCGACCCGCAGGAGGTCGCGGCCGCGGTCGTCTTCCTCGCCAGCGACGCCGCCAGCTGGATCACCGGCAGCGCCCTCGCCGTCGACGGCGGCACCCTCCGCAGCATCTGACTCGGTCCGAGACACGAGGTTGCGTCGCTGCTACGTGTCATGCACGTCGTGGCGACGCAACCTCGTACTACTCGAAGAGGGCGGGGAGGTCGCGGCGCTGGATCTTGCCCATGGAGTTGCGGGGGAAGTCGTCCACGAACAGCCAGCGCTCGGGCACCTTGTACTTGGCGAGGTTGGCCAGGCAGTGCTCGCGCAGCAGCTCCTCGGCGGTGGTCTCGGTGACGGCCGCGCCGTCGCGCAGCTGCACGGCGACGGCGACGCGTTCGCCGAGGCGCTCGTCGGGCAGGCCCACCACCGCGCACGCCTCGACCTCGGTGCGCTCGTGCAGCACCCGCTCGATCTCGGCCGGGTAGACGTTGCCACCGCCGCGGATGATCACCAGGCTCTTGCGGTCGCGCACGTGGACGAACCCGTCGTCGTCGACGAACCCCAGGTCGCCGGTGTGCAGCACGCCGTCGCGCAGCGTCTCGGCCGTGGCGTCGTCGCGGTTCCAGTAACCCAGCATCGGGCGGTAGACGCCCCCGTACTCACCCGTCGTCGCCGGCGCGACGCACAGCTCGTCGTCGATCACGCGCACCTCGACGTGGGGAAGTGGGCGTCCGCTCCCACCGACCGCGTGCGCACCGTCGGGATCGTCGATGGTCACGACCGTGGGCGCTTCGCTCAACCCGTACGTCATCAGCACCGGCTTGGCGAACTTCTCCTCGAACGCGACGCGCACCGGCTCCGGGCAGTCGCCACCGCCGTTCCACACCTCGTCGAGCGTGGCCAGGGTCGTCGGCGGCCACGGCGTCGTCGTAGGCGAGTGAGTGGATGAGTGCGGGCGGGCCGTTCCACACCGTGACGCGCTCGTCGCGGATCCACTCGGCGACGCTGACGGGATCGTTGCGATCGAAGATCACCGCACAGCCACCTGCCTGCGCGGTGGTCAGGGTGGTGAGCACCTGCATGTTGAGGATGGTGAGCGCGAGGAAGTCGCCCTTGCGCAGCGACGGGCCCCAGCCCCGACTGGCGCCGAGCACGGCGCCCGGCACCAGCAGGTTGTGCTGGCTGTGGGTGGCGCCCTTCGGGTACCCCGTGGTGCCGCTCGTGTACGCGAGGCCCGCAGGAGCGAAGGGATCGACGTCACCCACGAACGGATCGGCGGGGGCGGCCGCCAGGGCGTCGTGCCACTCGCCCGGTCCGTCCTCCACGGTCACCACGCGGGTGGCCCCGGCACCCGCGCTCCGGAGCTGCTCCGCAGTGGGTTCGTCACACAGCAGCAGCGACGCACCGCTGTCGTCGAGGAGGAACTGCTTCTCCGGCGCCACGAACGCACGGTTGATCCCCACCCACACCGCGCCGAGACGCATCGCGCCGTGGAAGGCGAGGATGACGTCGAGGTCGTTGGGCAGCGCGCCCGCGACGCGGTCGCCGGGCTGCACGCCGAGGGCCGACAGCGCGTGCGCGGCACGCGCGCTGAGCCGGTCGAGCTCGGCGTACGACCACCGGCCCGAACGCGTGACCAGCGCCTCGCGGTCGGGATCGGCGGCGACGACGGGTGCGAAGACGTCCGCGATCGTGCGCGGCAGCGAGACGGTCACGCCAGCGCGACGTGCAGGTGTTGCAGCTCGACCATCATCGGGAGCAGGAACCCGACGTACGCGCTGGTGAGCGTGTACTCCCCACGCGGGCCCTCGGACGAGCGTGCCTTCACGTCGATGATCTGGACGCGGTCGTCCTTCTCCTGCCACGCCTTCGCCTTGGCGACGATCGCCTCGATCTCCTCGACCGACGACACCTCGAGCCCGAAGTGGTCGAGGCGCGGGCACTCGAGTGCGGGATCGCCCGGTAGCAGGTACACGAACTGCATCTGCCCGGTCATGAGGATGAGGGGGTTGCCCGACTCACCGCTGTTGTCGCCCTCGAACCACTCGAACACATCGCCGTAGAAGTCCTTGATCTCGGCGCGGCCGGCGTCGTCGAGCTCCCCGGGCGGCATCGTGATCGCCACGTGGTTGAGACGGGGTGCAAAGGTCGGCTCACTCATTGCTGCTCTCCCTGGTGCTCCGGCGAACGAACGGGTCGGACCATCACCTTGCCGGGCAGCTCGCCCGCCGCGCAACGCCGCAGCGCCTCGGGGAGCTCGTCGAGCGACACGTCGACCGGTTCGGCCAACGCGTCGAGCGGCATCGCGCCGGAGGCCAGCAGGTCGAGCGCAGGGCCGAAGCCGCCGGCGTCGTAGTTGTACGAACCGATGATCGTGTTCTCCAACACGATCACGCGGTTGTGGTTGATGCGGGGCAGGTCGTGCCCGGTGCCCACCAAGACGCACGTGCCCGCGAAGTCGAGCTGGTCGATGGCCGCCTCGGCGGCACCGGCGCGACCGGAGCACTCGAACGCGATCGAGTACGGCTCGTCGACCGGTGCGCCCATACGCGAGCGCGGCAGCTCGTGGGGCTCGACGACCCGCGCCGCGCCGACCTCCAGCGCGCGCGCCCGGCGGATCGGCGACGGCTCCGACACCGTCACGTCGTGCACGCCCTGCGCGTGCAGCACCGCGGTCACGAGCATCCCCACCGGACCGGCGCCGGTCACGAGCACGCGGTCGTCCGGCGTCGCACCCGAGAGCGTCACCGCGTGCAGCGCGACCGCGGTCGGCTCGACCAGCGCGGCCTGCCGGATCGACAGCGTGTCGGGCACCGCGAGCAGCTGGCCGGCGGGGGCGGCGACGTAGCGGGCGTACGCGCCGCGGAAGTCGAGGTGGTCGGTCAGCGGTCGGTCGAGGCACACCGACGGCCGTCCGGCGCGAGCAGGCGCGGCAGGCGCCGCATCCGGGCGAGGGTCCGCACACGACCCGGTCGCCGACCTGCCAGCCGTCGACGTCGTCGCCGAGGACGGCGATCGTTCCCGCCCACTCGTGGCCCAGCACCGTTCCGGGTCGGGCGATGCGCTCCAGCACGAGGTGCACGTCGGTGCCGCAGATCCCGCACTGCCCCACCTCGATCAGCACGTCGTACGCGCCGAGCTCGGGCACCTCCACCTGCTGCACCTCGAGCACGCCGTCACCCACGTACACGCTCGCGTCCATCAACTGCGTCACGACTCGTCGTCCCCCCACGGCTCACCGGCGGCCCGACACTACCCACGTCCCGTGCGACGACCCACGCCCCGGCCGCCGTGCTGCGCGACACTGGTGTCGATGGCGAAGTTCACGCGCGGATTCACGGGCCGCGGCAAGGCGGAACGCGACCCCCGCCTGCCACCGGGTCAGTACGACACCGGTCGGCAGTGGCCCGTCCTGGCGGCCGAGGCCGCGCCGAAGATCGACCCCGCCACCTGGACGTTCACCGTCGAGGGCCTGGTGGAGCAGCCGACCACGTGGACGTGGGACGACATGCACGCGCTCCCGTCGTCGAAGTACGCGGGCGACATCCACTGCGTCACGACCTGGTCGAAGCTCGGGATGGAGTTCGAGGGCGTGTCGATCGACACCCTGCTGGCGGTCGCCCGCCCGCAGGCCGGTGCCACGCACGTGCTGGCGTACTCGTCGACCGGGTACACCACCAACCTCCCCCTCGCCGACGTCCGCGACGGCAAGGCGTGGGTCGCGTTCCGGGCCGACGGCTCGCCGTTGACACGGGACCACGGCGGCCCCGCCCGGCTCCTCGTGCCTCACCTCTACTTCTGGAAGAGCGCCAAGTGGGTGCAGGGGCTGCGGGTGCTCGACCACGACGAGCCCGGGTTCTGGGAGCAGAACGGCTACCACGACCGCGGCGATCCCTGGCTCGAGCAGCGCTACCAGGGCGACTGACCGTGCCCGCGGTCTGGCAGTCGGCCACCGTCGTGGCCATCCGTGACGAGACGCCGCGCGCCAAGACGTTCCGCCTGCGGTTCGCCGCCCCCACCCCGCACCGCGCCGGCCAGCACTACGTCGTGCGGCTCACCGCGCCCGACGGCTACACCGCCTCGCGCTCGTACTCGGTGGCCTCGCCGCCGGACGGCAGCGCCGAGATCGAGCTCACCGTCGAGCGGCTCGACGACGGCGAGGTGTCGACGTTCCTCCACGACGTCGTCGAGCTCGGCGACGAGCTCGAGCTCCGCGGACCGATCGGCGGCTACTTCGCGTGGGACGGCGCCACACCGGCGCTGCTGCTCGGCGGCGGATCCGGCTTGGTGCCGCTCATGGCGATGCTGCGGCTCGCGCGAGCATCGGGGACGCAACAGCTGCTGCACCTCGTCGTGTCGGTGCGCACGCCCGACGACCTCTACTACGGCGACGAGCTCGTGGATCACGACGACGCCACCGTGCTCTACACCCGGACCACACCGCCCGGCTCGACGCGTCCGGCCCGGCGACTGGGGGCCGACGACGTCACCCCGCACCTGCGCGACGACCAGACCCTGTACGTCTGCGGATCGGCTCCCTTCACCGACGCGGTCGGCGACCTGCTCGTCGACCTCGGCGTCGAGCCCGAACGTGCACGCTTCGAGCGCTTCGGACCGAGCGCGTAGGCAGCCGGTCCGACCGCATCCACGCTTCAACGTCTCGTCCATCAGTGGAACGCGACGGTTCCTTCGGCTACTGATGGTGCACCTGCGGGGGGCTGGAGATCGATGAGCGACGCGACGAACGCCGAGCCGACGTCGGTCGCGACCGCGATGACCGAGGCGGTCGTGAGCTCGGTCGAGCATCCCCACCGCTTCGAAGCGGTGTTCGGGCAGTACCACCGGACGATCTTCGAGTACCTGGCCCGCGCCGTCGGACTCGACCGCGCCGACGAGTACGCGGGCGACGTGTTCGTCGCCGCGTTCGCGGCACGGGCCCGCTACGACCCGCAGCTCGGGAGCGTGCGGGCGTGGCTGTTCGGGATCGCGGCGAACGTCCGCCACACCCGCGGCCGGTCCGACGCCCGCGGCCGCCGAGCCTGGGAACGCGTCGGCGGTGAGCGCGACGCCGACGACGGCGGCTTCGAGGTGGTCGAGGACGGCCTCGACTACGGCCGCCGCCTGGCCTGGGTCGCGGAATTCCTGCGTCAGCTCTCCGAGACCGACCGCAACGTGCTCGTCCTCTACGCCTTCAACGAGCTGACGTATCCCGAGATCGCGCAGGCCCTCGACATCGAGATCGGCACGGTGCGCTCGCGGCTCGCCCGGGCCCGCGGTCGGCTCCGGGAACTGATCGCCGCGAGCGGCGAAGTACTTGATGGGAGCGGGGACTCCCCGCGTCACGAGGACACCTGATGGACGAACTGGAATGGCTGAAGGAGAACTCGCCTCCGACCCGACCGTCGCGCGCGACCTCGCGCCGTCACCGCACCCAGCTGCGGGCCGCCATCGCCACTGAGGGCGCCGACGGCACCCGGCCCCGTCGCCCGCACCGCGGGAACCGGTCCCGTCACCGGGTGCTCCTCACCACCACGGTCGTGATCGCGCTCTGCGCCGTCGGCGCGGTCGTGGTCGCGCTGACCGCCGACGGTGGTGACGGCGACGGCAAGATCAACGCCGCCTCCGGCGACACCTCCACCACCACCGCCACCGCGCGCACCGAGTGCACCGGTCCCACACCGCGGCAGCTCGCGGTCCCCGCCGGCTTCGGCAGCCCGGTCGACGGAGCGGGTCCGAACTCGAGTCCTCCGCACCTCGCCGGCCAGCAGGTCACGCACTGGACATCGGGGACGACCACGATCGAGCAGCGCTGGCCCGCCGACGAGAAGTGGGCGATGCGACTCCCGAAGTCGACCGCCACCGACGGGTCGTTCACCGGCGCGTCGGAAGGAAGCTCGACCGTCGGCAAGGACGGCGTCGCCCGGCGTACCGTCGCGTTCACCGTCGACTCGCAGCAGCCCGGGTGCTCCAGCCTGCAGGTCACCGTGTCCGGCGCCGATCCGGCCGCGGTCGACCCGATCGTCGAAGCGCTGACCGTCCAGCCCTTCGTCTCGACCGAACCGCTCGTCACCACCACCCGTGCGGCAGCGTCGGCTCCGCCGGTGGTCGCGTGCGAGGGCGTGGTCCGCGCCGAGGTGAAGGCGCTCGCAGTCCCCGTCGTCGCCACCGTCGGCGGTGACGTCAAGGGCGCCAGGTTCGCCACCCCGTCCGACGCGCTGACCGACTTCGTCACCACCGGGCGCACCCTCGCCCGCACCGGCTACGAGGAGCTGCAGCTCGACGACGCCTCGATCACGTACGTGAAGCAGTCACCGCTCGGCGTCGTCACCACCGTGCACGTCGTGCCTTCGGCGGCCGACGGCTGGGCGGTCGCCGACTGGCAGGCGAGCGGATGCTGAACCGCCGCTCGGTGTCCGGGGCGATGGTGCTCGCACTGCTCGCGGTCGGTGCCACCGCGCTGTTCACCGCCTCGACCGTCCGGCGCGCCGCCGCCATCTGCAACGGAGTCGGCACGCCGCTCGTCATCAGCCGCTACAACGCGGGCGGCACGCTCGTCGCGTCCGAAGGCCCCCCGTACCCGGGCAGCACCTGCAACAACGACGCGTCGTACGCGGGGCTCGTGCTCGATCCGGTGACCGACGGCAGCTGTGCGTACGTGTACTACCTCGAGCCCACCGTGTACCTCGCGCAGCAGGGCGCGTCGTGCACCACCGGCACGTGGGTCAGCTACGGCTACAACGACTCGATCGGCGCCAACAGCGTGCTCGTCAGCGTGCGGCCGTCGTACCTCTCCGACCAGTGGTGGACGTCGAGTGGCTACTGATCGGTCCAGCGCGCGTCACGGCGCGCACCACCAAGCCTGAGGGCGGGAGGTCCCCCCACTGACGCCCCAGGTCGGGAGGTAGCTCCGCGTCCCCTGCGACTGCGCGGCAGGCGGACGCGGAGCCCTCCCACTTCCGTTCCTCGAACGGCTCCTAGACGGCAGCCGGCGTCTCGGTGATGTCGGCGTCGAGGTCGAGGTGCAGGTGCGCCGCCGCGTTGCCGAGGAGCAGCGTGTGGCGCAGCTCCGGCGACAGGTCGGCGAACGTCTCCTCGATGTACTTGCGCGAGTGCGGGAACGTGCCCACCGAGTGCGGGAAGTCGTTCCCCCACCAGAACAGCTCGAGCGGCATGTCGTTCGGCAGCTCCTGGCCGATCCGCACCGCCAGCGGCTCGCGCACCATGCCGTAGATGGCGTGGTCCTTCATGTACTGCGACGGCATCTTGGGCAGGTCGAGCTGGAACCAGCTGTTGTACTCGAGGTAGTCGCGGTCCATGTAGGAGAGCGCGGCCGGGAAGATCGCGGCGTTGATCTCGGCGAAGTAGAACTTCAGCTCCGGGAACCGCTCGAAGGTGCCGTCGACGATGAGCTGCGCCATCGTGTTCGCGGAGCCGCCACCCGCGTGCTGGGTCATGCCCGCCTCGGCCGGCCACTGCGACGTGTCGTGGCGCGGGCCACCGATGTTCATCACCCCGGCGAACGACATGTGCGGCGAGAGCGCGATCCCCAGCTCGAGCGCCTTCTCCCAGAACCGGTCGTCCTCGGGCTTGGGCCCGTTGCCGCCGTTCGGAGAGTTGAGCAGCTGGATCGACTTGAAGCCCATGGCGTGCGCGCGCTCGAGCTCGGCGAGCGCGTCGTCGATGCCGGAGATGGGCATCAGCGCGTTGCCGATCAGGCGGTCGGGCGCGACCGCGCAGTAGTCGGCGAGCCAGTCGTTGTACGCCTGCACCATCGCGAGGTACGCGTCGTGGTCGGGGATCTTCTCGAGGAAGCGACTCGCGAAGACGGGCACGAAGAGCAGCTCGGCATCGATGCCGTCTTCGTCCTGCTCGTGCAGACGCTGCACCCCGTCGCCGGCGCCGTCGGTGCGTGAGCCATCGTCCTTGAAGTAGCTCTGGCCCGCGAACTTCACCTTGCCCCGCCCGCGCAGGTTCTGGCTCGCGTAGGTGAGGGGCATGCCCTCCATCAGCCACGCGTCGCCGCCACCGTCTGGGAGCGAGATCAGCTTCGGGGCGCGGTCCTTGTACTTCTCGGGCAGGAACGCCACGAAGTCGGGGGGCGTCTCGAGGTGCCCGTCGCCGGAGATGATCTGGTACTTGCGGCCCATGATGTGCTCCCCCTGAAGTCGGCTCCCGGCCTGTCTACCACTGCGGCCGGGACGATCCCAGGGAGGCTCGGGGGCCGGTCGGGGCCCGAGCAGGGTCCGATCAAGCGGTGTCGGCCTTGGTCCGGGCGAGCACCTCGCGGTAGGGCAGGCCCTTGTTGGCGTCGGGCTCGCGGGGCAGACCGAGGGCGCGCTCGCCGATCACGTTCTTGTTGATCTCGTCGCTGCCGCCGGCGATCGACATGCAGCGCACGAAGTTGAACTGCTCGGCGTAGCGACCGCGATCGACGCCGTCGTCTCCCCACAGCAGACCGTCGGGACCGAGGATGTCGAGCGCGACCTCGGCCACCAGCTTCATCGTGATCGTCTGCTGGTTCTTGGCCATGTTCGGGAAGCCCGGGATGTCGCGGCCACGCGCCGCGGTCTCCTTCATGCGTTGCCCGTTGAGCTCACCGATGCGCGTGAGCGAGTGCAGGCGTGCCAGCTTCTGTCGCAGCATCGGATCGTCGGTGCGGCCACGCTCGCGCGCGAGCGTGAAGAGCTCGGCGACGGTGACGCCACGGTTGTCCTGGTCGGCGCGCATCGTTGCGACATCGCCGGCGCGCTGGTCGAGGTAGCCCTCCTTGGTGCCCGGAGGCGGGAAGCCACCGCCTCCGCTCCCGGAGCCGATGCCACTGCGCTCGAAGAACAGGGTGGTGTTGGCGACGGCCCAGCCGTTGTTGAGCCCGCCGATGAGATCGGCGTCGTCGACGACCGCGTCGTCGAAGAACACCTCGTTGAACAGCGCGCGCCCGGTCATCTCGCGCAGGGGACGGATGGTGACGCCCGGCTGGTCGAGCTTGAACGCGAACCACGAGATGCCCGCGTGCTTCGGGACGTCGAAGTCGGTGCGGGCGAGGAGCATGCCCCAGTCGGACTCCATCGCCTGCGAGCTCCAGACCTTCTGGCCCGAGATGATCCACCGGTCACCGTCGCGCGTGGCGCGGGTGGTGAGCCCGGCGAGGTCGGAGCCGTTGCCGGGCTCGCTGAAGAGCTGGCACCACGCCAGGGAGCCGTTGTAGATCGGCGTGACGTGGCGCGCGATCTGCTCCGGGGTGCCGTGGGTGAGGATCGTGGGCGCCGCCATCATCATGCCGAGACCACCGGGCGGCCCGACTGCGCCCGCCGCACGGAACGCCTTCCACACCGTGGCCAGCGAGCGCCGCGAGTAGCCGCGCCCGCCCCACTCGAGCGAGAAGTTCGGTGCGGTCCAGCCGGCGTCGCCGACCCGGTCCCACCACTCACGCACGGTCAGGTCGGGGTCCCAGTTGCGCTGCAACCAGGCGTCGACCTCTTCCTGCAGTCCGGCGTCGTCCTCAGGCATCGTTCCCGCTCTCTCCGGTGTCGCTCACTGTCGTTCTCACCACCGGGCGGCAGCGTATTGCGCGAGGGTCAGGACTTCGCCAGTTCGAGCAGGCCCGCCACCGGGTCGAGATCGTACGGGTGACCCGTCATCACGATGATGTGGGTGGCACCAGCATCGAGGTACGCCTCCGCGTTCCCGACCTCGCTGCCGTCGATCGCGACCGTGCGCTCGATCTCGGCCGGATCGCGACCGACCTTCGCGCACCACTCGTCGAGCACGGCGTTCTTGTGCGCGTAGCTCTCGGGCGGTCCGAAGGTGTTCCACGCGTCGCCGTGCTCGGCGACGAGCTTCAGCGTGACCTTCTCACCGGCCCCACCGATCAGGATCGGGAGCGAGCCCACGGGCGGCGGGTTCAGCTTGGCGATCCGCGCCTTCATCCGCGGGAGCGCCTCACCCAGGTCGCGCAGGCGACCCACTGCGGTGCCGAACTCGTAGCCGTACTCGTCGTAGTCGCGCTCGAACCAGCCCGAACCGATGCCGAGGTACAGGCGCCCACCCGAGAGGTGATCGACGGTGCGGGCCATGTCGGCGAGGAGATCGGGGTTGCGGTAGGAGTTGCAGCCCACCAGCAGCCCGAGCTGGGCGTGCTCGGTGTCGACGGCCATCGCCGCCAGCAGCGCCCATGCCTCGAAGTGCGCGGCGTCGGGGTCGCCGTACAGCGGAGAGAAGTGGTCCCACGTGAAGATGCTGTCGACGCCGAGCGCGTCGGCGGCCTTCCACGCCGCGCGCATCTCGTCGACCGTGGTGGCCTGGGGGTGCAGTTGGACGCCGACCTTGAAGCGGGCCATGGGAGATCTCCTCTGAACGACGGGGGGTGGTGCAACCTACGCCCGGAGCGGGCGACCGCTCCCCGGAACCGGCACTTCAGTCCAACATGTCGCCGTCGTCGGGACCTGACGGTGAACGACGTATGAGCACCAACGCGATCACCAGGAGCAGCGCGACGAAGGCGTTCACGCCGAGCTCGATCTGCGTGTGCGTGAACACCCGGTTGGTCTGGTGCTCGAGCGACTGCGTCCCGACGAGCAGGATGTGCCGCACCGCGGAGATCACTCCGATGACGAGGAACGGCACGAGCTGGAATCCGCCGCCCTCGAGGTGCGCGAGCACGGTGCGGAAGATCTCCAGGATGATGACGACGAACAGCACACCGTTGATCGCATCGCCGACCCGCCGGGCGAAGGTGATGTGCTCCTCGGTGAACAGGTCGTGCAGGGTCTCGGTAGAGCAGCGCGACCGCGATGCCCACGAGCACCAGCGCCACCGCGGCGTACAGCACGTCCTCGGCCAGCGCGAGCCCGAACACGAGCTTGCGCCGCGCTGCGCTGTTCCGCCCGACGTGAGGGTCGTGCTGCTCCTCGTCGAGGCCTCCGGGACTCATCGCCTGCGCTCGGCGGCCTGGCGCATCGGGCGCTACATGCCCCGCTTCGGGTCGATCGTGCCCTCCACACCCCGCGCCATGGAGTCCTGCGCGAACGTGGACACGAGCGTGCCGTCCTGCGTGAACACCGCGCCCGAGCCGAACACCCGACCGTTGCCCGCGTAGCTCGCCTCCTGCGCGACCAGCAACCACTGGCCGACGTCGGCGTGGTCGTGGAAGTGCGCGGTGTGGGAGATCACGCCGGTGGAGATCGACGTGTGCGCGTCGGCGATGTTGATGTGCGAGTGCGGCCGCATGGCGAGGCCGATGATGAACCCGGGCTGGGTCCAGGCGACGATGGCCTGGTTGGCGGCGACCGAGTCGTACGACTCCGACGGCGCGCGTCCAGAAGTACATCGCCGGCGATCCGTCGGCGACCGACCGCGTCGGGGGCGTCGACCAGGCGGGCCTCGGCGCCGGGGAACACGGTGATCGACGGGTTGGGCGTCGCCGCGTCGGGTCCGGGGACGTCGGGCATCGTCGGCGAGTGCCGCATGAGGTCGGGTTCCACCGTGTTGAGCAGCACGAGGCTGCGGGAGAGGAGCCGCTCGCCCTGGTACGCGGTGATGGTGTCGCTCGCCCACGCGCGGCCGGCGTGCATGGCGTCGAGGGCGAGCTCCATCGGGCCCGCGCTGTAGGTGCCGGCCCGGGCGAAGATCGCGTGGATCGACTTCACCTCTTTCTCGCTGCCGCAGTTGGCGTCGGACGCCATGATCATCTGCGCCAGGATCTGGCCGCTGAAGATGACGTCGCGACCCTCGGGGTCGTCGGCCGGATGCGGGGCCGCCCAGCGCCCCCCACCGAGGTCCTGCACCTGCAACGTCGGCGGCAGCTCGCTCATCGTGTCGCTCCTCGAGGGTTCCGTGGACCGCCGCACGCTACCGGTGACCGCAGTCGGGGTACAAAGGGTCGCGTGACCCACGAGCGAGCTCCCGACCACCGCCTCCCGCCGAGAAGGGGTCGGCACGAGACCGAGGCCGAGCGCATCGACCGCAACCTGGCCGAGCTGCTCCAGGAGCTGCGGGTCGCGGGTCTCGGCGTGCAGGTGCTGTTCGGGTTCCTGCTCGCGATGCCGTTCACGACGATGTTCTCGTCCCTCGACCCCGAGCAGCACCGGCTCTACGTCACCGTGCTCCTGCTCGCCGCCCTCGTCGACCGCGCTGCTCACCGCGCCGGTCGCGTACCACCGCATCGTGTTCCGCCGGCACCAGAAGCACGACGTGTTGCGCTTCGCCAACGCGGTCGCGCTGGCGGGCCTCGTGACGGTGGCCCTCGCCATCACCGGTGCCGTGCTGCTCGTGGTCAGCGTCGTCTACGACGGGCTCGTCGCCGCGATCATCGCCGCCCTCGTCGCGGGCGTGTACTTCACGCTCTGGTACGTGGTGCCCCATCTCGGCCGTCGCGACGACGACTACTGACTCACGACGCAAGCGGCGCCGTTTGACGCGGGGATGCGTGGGGCACGCTCGGGGCGTGGACGATCTCGACGGCGTGGCGCGTGGTGCGGAGACGCTGCTCGAGGTCCTCGCCCGATTCACGCGGCTCGGGGTGGTCGTCGCAGTTCGCGGCCCGCGCCGGCGGCACGCGTCGAGTGCGAGAGCTGTCACCACTCGGTCGCCGCCGCCGACGTGCCGGTGCTCGAGCTGCGCCGGCTCGAAGGCGCGTCGGACCCCGACGACATGCTCGCGGTCGTCGCCGTCGAGTGCCCCAACTGCGGGCTGCGCGGATCGCTCGTCCTGAACTACGGCCCGACCGCCACCGAGGAGGACGCCGACGTGCTGCTCGGGCTCGGCGACGTCCCCGATGACGCTCCGTTCGACGTGTCCTGACGCGACTCCGACGCTGCCCGGCTCCACCGAGTTCCCGCTCGCCGGCGACATCGACGTCATCAACCCGGCGACATCGGCGATCGGCTGTGCGAGCTCGCCACGACGCCACGAGGCGGTGATCGTCGTGGGCTCGGCCGTCACCTTCGTCGAGTCACGCGGCCTCGCCATGATGGCGCGGGTCCAGCGGGTCGCCGAGGAGTCCGGCTGCGAGCTGTCGTGGCGCGGGTTCCCGCTGCCGCGTGCTGCGCACCATCCACGTGACCGGCCTCGACCGCTACCTCCGCATCGAGGCGTACGAGGCGTAGCGCGGCACCGTCGGCGGGTAGAGAGCGAGGGGATCACTCCGCCCCACTTCGAGGAGACCGTCATGAAATTCCTCTTCCGTCTCGGCGTGCTCGCGCTGGCCGCAGTCGGCGCCAAGGCACTGTTCGATCGGTTCGCACCGAAGGCCACCGAGCTGCAAGGGCCCGGCGAGCGACGTGCTCGGCAC
Organism: uncultured Actinomycetes bacterium; assembly: GCA_963755855.1. Lineage (GTDB taxonomy): Bacteria > Actinomycetota > Acidimicrobiia > IMCC26256 > DASPTH01 > DASUAS01. Next base: position 810,211 of record CAVWLR010000009.1, read on the forward strand.
CGCGAAGAGCGCGGCACGCGACGTCACCCAGCACGCGAAGGACGCCGCCGCCGAGGTCGCCGAGGACGCCCGTCAGAAGGCAGCCGACGTCAGGGACCAGGCCTCCACCGCGGTCGACCAGGCGCAGGACGTCGTGTCCGACGACGCGCCCGACCGTAGCTACGCCGAAGACGTCAACGACGCGCCTGACCGCAGCCGCGAAGCGCGCCGGCGCTTCGATCATGGGGTAGTGCCCGACGCCGTCGAGCAGTCGACGACGGCGTCGGGCCGCGCCTCGACGAGGCGGTCGGTCATCGCCACCACGGCGATCGGGTCGTCGACCCCCCACACGACGTGCAGCGGGGACGGGTGCGTCTCGATGGCACCGGTGTAGCGCGCCTCGTCACGGCGACGCTCCTCGATGTAGCGGATCAGCCGCGGGAGGAGGCGGATGCCGTCGTCGCGCGACGATCAGCGCCGCCAGTGCGCGACGAGCTCGTCGTCCGGCACCGTCGACGCCGGGCTGAACGTGGCGGCCAGCGCGGCCTGCAGCGACGCCGCGTCGAGCGCCGCGTCCGGCGGGAGCGCTCGTCGGGCAGCGCGAGCAGGAGCTGCTGACCCGGCGTGAGCTGCGCCATCTCGATGTAGATGCTCCCGTTGGTCAGGACCCGTCGGGTCACCTCGACCGGCCACGCGCCGTCGAGCTGGCGGGCGAGCAGCTCGCCGCCGACGGTGTCGCCCATGTCGTGGGTCAGGAGCGCGAGCCGATCGACCCCGAGCGCGTGCGTGAAGGCCATGACGATGTCGGCCTGCTCGGCGAGGGTGTACCGCTGGTCGGGCTTCGCCGAGAGGCCGTAGCCCAGGAAGTCGAGCAGCAGCACGCGGCGCGTGCGCCGCAGGTCGTCGAGCACCGGTGCGAAGTCGTACGACGAGCTCGGGAAGCCGTGCAGCACGAGCAGCGGCTCGTCGCGCTCGTCCTCGAGCGCGGGCGCGACCATCGTGAAGATCGAGTGCCCGGCGAGGTCGCGCCGCTCGCCCGGCGGCCTCCCACCCGGAGGTCCGTTCAGGACGGACGACCCCGCCGGCCCCGTCCCGAGACGGGGGCCGGGCGTGAACGTCGCCGGCAGCTTCGCCCAGCCGCCGACGCTCGCCCAGTTGGGGTACTCGACGATGGCGTCGAGGTCGACCTCGAAGTCGGGCAGGCGCTGCAGGATCTGCGTGATCACCTCGGCGAACTCGATGCGTGCGAGGTGGGACCCGACGCAGCGGTGGAGCCCGACGCCGAACGACAGGTGCCGGTTCGGGTTCCGGTCGATCACGAAGCGTCGGCGTCGGGGAACGCGCGCTGGTCGCGACCCGACGAGATCTCGCTCAGCAGCACGCGGTCGCCCTTGCGCATCGGGCAGCCCTCGAACTCGAAGTCCTCGGTGACCGTACGGGCGTGCGTGCGCGCCGGCGGGTAGTAGCGGAGGAACTCCTCGGTCGCGGTCACGAGCAGGTCGGGCTCGTCGAGCAGCCGCCGCTTGTCGTCGGGGAACTCCGAGAGGTGCAGCAGCGCGGCGCCGATGAGCGCGGTGGTGGTGTCGACTCCCCCACCGACGGTCATGAACACGATCGACTCCGCCGTCTCACGCGGCATCCGCTCGCCGTCGATCTCGTGGTGGGTGATCGCGCTCATCGCGTCGTCGCGCGGCGAGTGCTCGCGGAGCGCGACCTCCTCGCGGATGCGCACCATCACGTTGCCGAACTGCACCTGCGCCGCGCTGTGCTCGGGGGTGCCGCGCGAGTACGCGGCCACGTCGTGGAACGCGTCGGTGATCATGCGCCAGTCGTCCTCGGGGAACCCGAGCCACTCGAGCGTCACCGCGCCCGGCACCGGCACCGAGAGCTCGTGCGTGAACTCGCACTCACCCGGCCTCGATGAACTGGTCGATGAAGTGCGTCGTCCAGTGCTCGGCGCGCGGTCGCAGCTTCTCCGCGCCGCGGGGCGCCAGCAGCTCGGACAGCACCCGTCGCACCGGGTACCAGTCGGGCGGGTCGATCTCCTCCGGCGTGAGCAGCGGCAGCCGGCTCTGGCCGAGCACGATCGAGCTCACCTCGGGGTCGGTGCGGGCCGACGAGAAGTGCTCCCAGTCGCGGAACGCGGCCGCGACCTCGTCGTAGCCGGAGATCACCCAGAACCCGCCGTGGCGGTCGCTCCACGCCACCGGGCACTGCTCGCGCGGTTCGACCCACGAAGCATCCGACTCGGCACGCGTGACCGGGCCGAACAGGTCGAAGTCGTAGACGGTGCCGGTCGCTCACGAGCCGACCTCTCGAGAACACGAACCCCTCGTAGCCGGCGGCGGCGACGCGGTCGCAGTGCTCGATGTACCGGTTGAGCCCGCCGACGTACGGCAGGAACACCCGCGCCTTGCCCGGGATGTTGTCGCCGAGGTACCAGGAGTTGCAGCTCGGCGCGGTGTACATGGTGCCGGTGGCGACCTGTTGCACCTCCTCGACCCACGCGTCCTGCGCCTCGCGCGTGGGTTCGACGGTCGTGTAGCCGTGCGCCTGCAGTGTGCTCCACCAGGTCGCCGATCCACTCGACGTGCTGCTCGGCGCCGGTGATCATGTTGGCGAGCACCGACGGGCTGCCGGGCCCGGTCACGGTGAAGAAGTTCGGGAAGCCGACCGTCTGGACGCCGAGCAGCATGCGGGCACCCTCGCGACCACGCGTCGCGCAGGCGCAGGCCGTCGCGCCCGCGGACGTCGATGCGGTCGAGCGCGCCGGTCATGGCGTCGAAGCCGGTGGCGAACACGATCACGTCGAGCTCGTACTCGCCCTGCGCGGTGCGGATGCCCGTCGGGGGTGATCTCCTCGATGCCGCCGCGGCGCAGGTCGACCAGGTGCACGTGGTCGAGGTTGAACGTCTCGTAGTAGTCGGTGTGCAGGATCGGCCGCTTGCACCCGATCGGCAGGTCGCGGGGCGACAGCCCCTCGGCGGTCTCGGGATCGTCGATCACCCGCCGGATCATCTCCCGGTAGAGCTCGGCGCCGAGCTCGTTGGCCTCGGTGTCGCGGAGCACGTCGCTCCACGCCCGGCACGCGGCCCAACCGAGCTCGTCGACCGCGGCGAGGCGCTCCTCGGGCGTGGCCTCGAGGATCGCGACGTCGCGCGGCAGCGGCACCGCGACCGCGCCGCTCGTGCCGACGACGCCGCCGTAGTTCGCGCGCTGCCCGGCGCGCAGCTCGCGGTACTGCGCCTTGACCGTCTGCTGGAGCTCGGGGTCGAGCGGCGTGTTGCCCGCCGGCCACGCGTACGACGGCGTGCGCTGGAAGACGTACAGCTCGGCGGCGTCGCGTGCGAGCTCGGGGGTGGCCTGCACGCCCGACGAGCCGGTGCCGACGAGCCCGACGCGCTTCCCGGTGAAGTCGGGCGGCTCCGTGGGGCCACGCGTTGGTGAAGAGCGAGGTGCCCGCGAACGAGTCGCGGCCCGGGGATCTGCGGGGACGAGCGGCGCCGACAGGCACCCGGTCGCCATCACGAGGAACCGGGCGGAGTAGTGGTCGTCGTGGTCGGTGTCGACGAGCCAGCGTCCGGCGGCGTCGTCGAAGGTCGCGGCGGTGACGCGGGTGCCGAGCTGGATGTCGCGGCGCAGGTCGAAGCGGTCGGCGACGTGGTTGAAGTAGCGCTCGAGCTCGTCCTGGGCGGGGAAGACCTCGGTCCACTCCCAGTCCTGCTCGAGCTCGGGCGAGAAGCCGTAGGAGTACTCCATGCTCGGCACGTCGCAGCGCGCACCCGGGTAGCGGTTCCAGTACCAGGTGCCACCGACGCCGTCGCCCGCCTCGATCACGTGCACGGTGAAGCCGTGCTCGCGGAAGTGGTGGAGCGCGTAGAGGCCGGACACCCCCGCACCGACGACGACGACGTCGAACTCCTCTGTGGTCATCCCCCGGTGTCCCCCTGGTTCGCGTGGCGCGTCGACGAAGGATGGCCCGCTCGCGATCGCCGCCGCCACGCCGGCGTCGCCGGCGTCAGAGCTTGGTGGTCTTCACCAGGTTGCGCACCTGCGACGACGTGCTGATCGAGCCCTCGGCGAGGTACGCGCCCGCGTTGGCCGCGATCTTGGCCCGGTCGTAGCGGTAGTTGACCATGAGCCCGAGCGACTCCTCGATGCCGTACGACGCCGGGTTGGCGAGCCAGTTCAGCCGTTCGAGCGAGGCGCCGTTCGACAGGTGGAAGTTGGCGACGGGGTCGACGGCCCGCCCGTGGCGCAGCGTGGTGAGGTAGCGGGCGCCCGCCGACAGCAGGCCCGGCCGCACCCGCTCGGCGACAGCGGGATCGTCGAGCCACGCCCGGTCGGCGAGCCCGACGATCGCGCCGGCGTCGTCGCCCAGCGACTCCAGCTCCGCCGGCGTGAGCGCGTGGCTCTCGACCTGGCCCACCAGCCACGCCCGGAACCCCGGCAGCGGCGACAGGGTCGCGAACGTCTTCAGGTGGTCGTTCTCGTGCCGGAGCGCGTCGACGACCTGCTTGATGAGCTCGTTGCCGAGGTGCACGCCGGCGAGGCCGGGCTGGGCGGAGGTGATCGAGTAGAAGATCGCGGTGTCGGGGTCGTCGACCGCGTCGGCGCGGTTGAGCAGCTCGGGCAGGTGGTCGGCGAGCCCGTGGGTGAGCGCGATCTCGACGAACACGATCGGTTCGTGCTCCAGCGCCGGGTGGAAGAACGCGTAGCAGCGCTGGTCGCCGTCGAGGCGGTGGCGCAGGTCGTCCCAGCCGGAGATGGCGTGGACCGCCTCGGTGGCCATCAACCGCTCGAGCACCGACGCCGGCGAGTCCCACGTGATCTGGCGCAGCCCGAGGAGGCCGACGTCGAACAGGGTCGACAGGTGCCCGGTGAGCTCGTCGTCGAGCATGCCGAGCGCCGGATCCTTGCTGCGCGCCGCCAGCAGGTCGGCGCGCAGCTCCACCAGGAAGCCCACCCCGTGGGGCAGGCCGGTGATCACGTGGAGCCACGCCGCGTACCGCGGCACCACCGCCCGCCGGAGGTCACGTTCGGCCAGCGCGCGCTCGGCGGGGGTGCGGGCGGCCCGGATCCGGTCGACGGCCCGGTCGAGGCCGCGGGGTCGGCGCCGAAGCGGGTCGCGAGCGCTTCGAGGAAGCGGCGGCGGCCCGCGGGATCGAGTCGGAGGTAGGCCACACGACCCGCTCCGCGGCCGCGCGCTGCGAGTTGGTCTCCCGCTGCTCGAGCACGTCGTCGATGGCCTTGGCCACGCGAGTGACGTCGCTCTCGGGGAGATCGGGCGCGAGCACGAGGTCGCGGGAGCGGCGCAGCGATCGCAACCAGCCGCGGAACGGACGGCGGCGGGCGAGTTCGGTCACGGCACCAGTACACCGCACGGCCGACTGGTTGGCGACGACCGCCGGCGTCCATGAAAATGGCGGTCCGGGGCAGCGGGACCCCGGTCGACGCAGACGTGAGGGACCGGCAGCCTTGGTGGACGATCGACTGGAGCACGAGCGCCTGCAGCTCGCGCTCGAGGCCGGCAAGCTCGGCACCTGGACCTGGGACATGGCGGCCGGGCGCACCAAGTGGGACGAGCGCCTCGAGGAGATGAACGGCATGGCGCCGGGCAGCTTCGGCGGGACCTTCGACGACTGGCAGGCTTCGATCCATCCCGCCGACCGGGCCGAGTGCGTGGCCCGGGTGCAGCGGGCATGGCCGATCCCGGGCCGTACGTGCTGCTCCACCGCTCCGAGTGGCCCGACGGCTCGCTCCACTGGCTCGAGTGTCGCGGCCGCGTGCTCACCGACGAGCAGGGCGCGCCGCTCGGCACCTCGGGGTCGTGCTCGACGTCACCGATCGCGAGGAGCGCGAGGCGGCGCTCGTCCGGCGGGTCGCCGAGGACCACCGGCTCATCCAGAACGTGCAGCGCGCGCTGCTGCCGGTGCGCATGCCCCAGGTCGACGGGCATCGAGTTCGCGGCGCGCTACGAAGCCGCACCCGGTTCGGCCATCGGCGGCGACTGGTACGCGTTCGTGCCGCTGCGTGGCGGTCGCCTCGGCGTCGCCATCGGCGACGTCGCCGGCCACGGCCTCTCGGCGGTCGCGGAGATGGCGCACATCCGCTTCAGCCTGCGCTCGCTGTCGTACCTGCACGACGACCCCACCGAGGTGCTGGCCCAGCTCAGCGAGCTCGTGCGCGTGTTCTCACCCGACACGATGGTCACCGCGCTCTACGGGACGCTCGACCCGCACTCCGGGCGCTTCGACTACGCGCTGGCCGGCCACTTCCCGCCCGCGCTCTGCGGCCCCGGCTCCTGCGAGCTGGTCGAGGTGCGGGCCGATCCGCCGCTCGGTCTCGGCGAGAAGTACGAGCGGAAGACGCTCACGCTCGGGCCGCGACCAGACGCTGGTCGCCTTCACCGACGGCATCCTCGAACGCCGGGCCGAGCCGATCACGATCAGCCTGCAGCGCCTCGTCGCGACGTGTGCATCGGGTCCGCGCCAGCCCGACGCGCTCTGCGAGCACCTCATGCACGAGATGCTCGTCGATCTGGCCAACGACGACGACGCCGCCGTCGTGGCGGTGCGCCGGACGCCCTGACCAGTCAGGCGCCCAGGTCAGGCGCGGGTCGCTCGGTGGTGCTCGATGTGGCGCTGCTCGAGCTCCTCGACCTCTTCGTCGCCGGCGGCCTGCACGCGGACGTAGTGGTCGTCGGCCTGGGGCAGGGCACGGATCAGCTCGTCGAGCTTGAGCTGGGTCGCCACCTGCTCACGCCGTTGCGTGTGGTGCAGCACGAACACCATCACCAACGTGATCGCGGCGGCGAGCGTGGAGAACGCGACCTCCCACGACTCGGGGAACCCGGCGATCACCAGCGCCACCACGAACCCGCCGACGACGGCGCCGACCACGCCCGCCGCAGCCGAGTGCGCGACGACCCGGTCGAGACGGTGCAGGCCGCGACTCAGCCGCGTGTGGGTGTGCACGGAGGGTTCCACCGAGCGCACCTACCCGGCACGCGCCCGCCCAACCTCGGTGCGTCAGCTTACCAGAGTGCGAGCAGCTCGTCGGTCGTCGCCAACGTCGCGATGAGCGACAGCGAGTGCTCGAGCACCGCCTCTGCGTACTCGCGGGGCACGCCCGCGACTGCGTCGGTCGGGATCACCACCTGGTAGCCGAGGTCGAGGGCACTCAACGCCATGCCGAACACCCCGAGGTTCACCGACACGCCCGTCGCCACCACCGTGCGGATCCCGAGGTTGCGCAGGATCTGGTCGAGTGCCGTCGACGTGAACGGCGTCATGCCGTGCATGCGCGACACGACGATGTCGCGCGGGTCCTCGAGCCCGTCGATCACCTCGGCACCCGGGCTCCCGATGTCGGTGACGGTCGACCCGTGCTCGCGTCGCTGCTTCGCCGACATCGCGAAGATCTTGCAGTTCTCGGTGGAGCCGGCACCGTCGGGACGCGCGACCACCGTGCAGTGCACGACGCGGGCGCCCGCGTCGCGTGCGCCGGCGCAGAGGCGGCGCACGGTGTCGAGCGTGCCGGCGCGTTGCAGCTCGTCGACGAGCGCACCGAGCATGGCGCCTTCACCGACGACCCCCTGCTGCAGCTCCATCGTGAGCACGGCGGTGGTCGACGGATCGAGGATCGCCCGGAGACGGTCGTCGCGGCTGGTCATGGTGCCTCCTGGGTGCGGGCAGCGGGACCGGTGGCCGCGGAGCGCGGATCGCCGGGGAGCAGTCGGTCGGTGAGCACGACCGGGAACGGCAGGCCGTCGAGCAGCACCACGTGGCGGAGCGCGTCGACGCGGTGGTGCACGCCGACTCCGGCGCCGGCGAGCGCGCGTTCGGCGAGTTGGAGGTCGACGACGGTCAAGCCGAGCGCGAGGCACCGCGGGCGGTCGTATGCGCCGCCCCAGAGCGAACGGCTGGTCGCAGCGTCGGGCGGGATCGGGTAGAGCGCGAGCAGGCAGTCACCGAGGTCGAGCGCGCAGTGCGGCACGTCGGGAGGCGCATCGTCTCCGTGCTCGTAGACGACCAGGTCGGTGTCGAGCACCTCGGCGAGGCGTTCGCCGTCGGCCACCGGGTCGCGGACGATCGCACCGACGAACGCCATGCGCTCGACGTTCAGGAGCGGTTGCTCCACGAACGACGGCAGCGGCGCACCCCAGCGCGGGTCGTCGTCCTGCACGTGGCTGGCCCACTCCAGGACGAGCCCCGCGGTCGCGCCGGGACGGGTGAACACGATCTCGTCGGAGATCCGTGACGCGACCTCCACCCCGAGCGGCGTCAGGCGGGCGAGCGTCGCCGCGAGGTCGGGCACCTGCACGGCCACCGAGTGCATGCCCCCACCCAGGCGATCGACGAAGGTCGCCACCGACGAGCCGTCGCCGTACGGCGCACCGATCTCGATCGAGTTGTCGCCGATCCAGGTCATCCCGCCGTCGCGCCCGACGGGCTCCGGCAGCTGCTGGCGGTGCAGGACCCGGCACCCGAAGAGACGGGCGAGCGGGCCGAACAGCCCGTCGTAGTCCGGCCCCATGGCCGTGGCGTGGAACATCCAGCGGACGTCGCCCATGCGCAGCACGTTGCCACATCTCCGGGAACACACGACTGAGTGAGGACTCACTCAGCTATGATCGCACCCGATGACCACGCAGCTGCAGGGCCGCCAGGCCCCCGGGAAGGGTCGGGCGGCCGCCCTCCCCATCGAGGAGCGCCGCTCTGCCATCGTCGTCGCCACCCTGCCCCTGTTCCTCGAGCAGGGGTCCGCCGTCACCACCCGCGAGATCGCCCAGGCGGCCGGGATCGCCGAGGGCACGATCTTCCGGGTCTTCCCCGACAAGACCGCCCTGCTCGACGCCGTCATCGAGGCCGCCCTCGATCCCACCCCCGCCGACGCTGCCATCGAGCGGATCGACCCCGCGCTCCCCTTCGAGGACCGCCTCGTCGCCGCGGTGGAGATCCTCCGCAAGCGCGTCCTGTACCTGTTCCGCGTCTTCAGCGCCGCGTCGGGCACGACCCGAGGCGCCCAGCCCGAGCGCAGCCACGACCTGCCGGCGCTCACCGCGATCTTCGAGTCCGACGCCGCGCGTCTGTCACGCCCTCCGGCCGACGCCGCTCGGGTGCTCCGCGGGCTCACGTTCGCGTGCATCCACCCGTCGTTCGGCACCGACGACCCGCTCACCTCGGAGGAGATCGTCGCCGTGCTCCTCGACGGCATCCGCCGCACCGATCGGGGTGATGCCCCGTGCTGATCAAGCTCATCCGCGAGTACCTGCGCAAGTACAAGAAGTGGCTGATCCTCGTCCTCGTGTTCCAGACCGTGCAGTCGATCGCGACGTTGTCGCTCCCCACGCTCAACGCGAACATCATCGACAACGGCGCGTCGAAGGGCGACACGAGCTACATCTGGAAGGTCGGCGCCATCATGCTCGGCGTCACCTTCATCCAGGTGACGTTCGCGATCGCGGCCACGTTCTACGGGGCACGCTCGGCGATGGGCTTCGGGCGCGACGTGCGTCGCGAGCTGTTCCACACCGTGATGGGCTACTCCGCGCGTGAGGTCGGCCAGTTCGGCGCACCGTCGCTGATCACCCGCATCACCAACGACGTCACCCAGGTGCAGGTGTTCGTCCTGATGACGCTCACGCTGTTCGTGACCGCGCCGATCATGATCATCGGTGGCGTGATCTTCGCCGTGCGCGAAGACGGCGCGCTCTCGCTGATCCTCCTCATCGCCATCCCGATCCTCCTGCTCAGCGTCGGACAGGTCGCGATCCGGATGCACCCGCAGTTCACGAAGATGCAGAACCGCATCGACCGCGTGAACCAGGTCCTGCGCGAGCAGATCAGCGGCATGCGCGTCGTGCGCGCCTTCGTGCGCGAGCCCGACGAGGCCGTCCGCTTCGGCACCGCCAACGCCGACCTCACCGAGACGTCGCTCAAGACCGGCCGGATGATGGCCGTGATGTTCCCCGCCGTCCTGCTCACCATCAACCTCTCGAGCGTCGCCGCGGTGTGGTTCGGCGCCGACCGCATCAACTCCGGGCAGATGCAGGTGGGCTCGTTGGTGGCCTTCCTGAGCTACCTGATCCAGATCCTGATGGCGGTGATGATGAGCACCTTCGTGCTCATGATGGGTCCCCGCGCCTCGGTGTGCGCCGGGCGCATCCAGGAGGTCCTCCGCACCTCCTCCTCGGTCGTGGCGCCGGTCGACGGTGTCAAGGAGCTCTCCGGCACGATGTCGCTCGAGCTCCGCCACGCCGAGTTCGCCTTCCCGGGTGCCGAGCAGCCGGTGCTGCGCGACATCAACTTCCGCGTCGAGGCCGGCCAGACGCTCGCCATCATCGGCAGCACCGGGTCGGGGAAGACCGCGCTGCTCAACCTCATCGCCCGGCTCTTCGACGCGACCAAGGGCGAGGTGCTCATCGGCGGGGTCGACGTCCGCGACCTCGACAAGCGCCTGATGGAGCGGCTCATCGGGTTCGTCCCCCAGAAGCCGTTCCTCTTCTCCGGCTCCATCGGCAGCAACATCCGCTTCGGCAACCAGGACGCCACCGACGACGAGGTGTGGGAGGCGCTCACCGTCGCCCAGGCCCGCGACTTCGTGGAGGCGAAGCCCGACGAGCTCGACGCGCCCATCGCCCAGGGCGGCACCAACGTGTCGGGTGGGCAGCGGCAGCGGCTCGCCATCGCCCGGGCGCTGGCGCACAAGCCCGCCATCTACCTGTTCGACGACTCGTTCTCGGCGCTCGACCTCGCCACCGACGCGCGCCTGCGCGCCGCACTCGGCCCCGTCACCACCGAGGCGGTCACGGTCGTGGTCGCCCAACGCGTGTCGACCATCATCCGCGCCGACCAGATCCTGGTCCTCGAGGAGGGTCGCATCGTCGGCCTCGGCACCCACCGCGTGCTGCTCGAGTCCTGCCCCACGTACCAGGAGATCGTGGAATCCCAGTTCGTCGCGGAAGAGGTGGCCTGATGGCGACCAACGGCGCGAACGGGAGCGGCAACGGCGCCGCCGGGAACGGCAACGGGACCAACGGCAAGGGCCGCAAGAAGGACACCGAGGAGATCCCGGTCGCCGGACAGCGCGTGGCCGTGAACGCGGGCACCCGCTTCGGCGTCGGCATGCCGGTCGAGCGCTCGGAGAACTTCGGCAACGTCGTGCGGCGCATGCTGCGGCGGATGCGACCGGAGCGCGGGCGCGTCATCGCCGTGCTGCTGTTCGCGATCGTCAGCGTCACCCTCACCGTGATCGGCCCGCGCATCCTCGGTCACGCCACCAACGTCATCGTCGACGGCATCCAGTCGAAGGGCGGGATCGACTTCGACGAGCTCCACATGGTGCTGATGCAGGCGGTGCTGATCTACCTCGGCGCCGGAGTGCTCTCCTACATCCAGAGCTTCATCCTCGCCGGCGTCGTGCAGCGGTCGATGAGCAAGCTGCGCAGCGACGTCGAGGACAAGCTGCAACCGCCTCCCGATCGGCTACATCGACAGCCAGCCGCGTGGCGACCTCCTGAGCCGGGTCACCAACGACATCGACAACGTCGCGCAGAGCCTCCAGCAGACGCTCAGCATGATGCTCACGTCGACGCTGACGATCATCGGTGTCGTGATCATGATGATCTCGATCTCGCCGCTGCTGGCGATCATCACGATCATCACGGTGCCGATCTCGGTGTTCACGATGAAGATGATCACCGCCCGTTCGAAGAAGAAGTTCATCGCCCAGTGGCGCTTCACCGGCACGCTGAACGGCCAGATCGAAGAGGCGTTCACCGGCCACAACCTCGTCCGCGCCTTCGGGCAGCAGGACGAGGTGCAGGCGCGCTTCGACGAGGAGAACGAGGAGCTCTACGTCTCGAGCTTCGGAGCCCAGTTCATCTCCGGCACCATCCAGCCGGCGATGATGTTCCTCGGCAACCTGAACTTCCTCGCCATCGCCGTGGTCGGCGGGCTGCGGGTCTCCTCCGGCCAGCTGAGCATCGGCGACATCCAGGCGTTCATCCAGTACTCGCGCCAGTTCACCCAGCCGCTCACGCAGCTGGCCGCCATGGCCAACGTGCTGCAGTCGGGCATCGCGTCGCTCGAGCGGGTCTTCGAGCTCCTCGACGTCGACGAGCAGAGCCCCGATCCCGCCGAGCCGCTCACCGACGATGACCCGCAGGGTCGCATCGAGTTCTAGCGGCGTGCACTTCTCCTACGACCCGTCACGGCCGCTCATCGAGGACCTCTCGCTCGTCGCCGAGCCCGGCGCGACCGTCGCCATCGTCGGACCCACCGGTGCGGGCAAGACCACGTTGGTCAACCTGGTCATGCGCTTCTACGAGCTCGACGACGGCGTGATCTCGCTCGACGGCATGCGACGTCGCGAAGATGCGCCGCCACGACCTGCGCGCCAACGTCGGCATGGTCCTCCAGGACACCTGGCTGTTCGAGGGCACCATCCGCGACAACATCGCGTTCGGGAACCCCGACGCCACCGACGGAGCAGATCGTCGAGGCGGCGAAGGCCACGCACGTCGACCACTTCGTGCGCTCACTCCCCAACGGCTACGACACCGTCGTCGACGACGAGGGCAGCAGCGTGTCGGCCGGCGAGAAGCAGCTGCTCACCATCGCGCGCGCCTTCCTCGCCGACCCCACCATCCTGATCCTCGACGAGGCGACCAGCTCGGTCGACACCCGCACCGAGGTGCTCATCCAGAAGGCGATGGCCGCGCTGCGCACCAACCGCACGAGCTTCGTGATCGCGCACCGGCTCTCGACCATCCGCGACGCCGACACCATCCTCGTGATGGAGAACGGCGCGATCGTCGAGCAGGGCAACCACGTCGAGCTGCTGGAGCGCGACGGCGCCTACGCCCGCCTCTACAACAGCCAGTTCGCGGGCGCCGCCACCGAGCTGGAGTAACCCGATCCGCGGATCGGCTCGGTCAGCCGATCGCTGCGCAGGCGGACGATGCGGTGGTCGTCGCCGCCGAGGTGGTGGGCGAGGATCCCCGTCACGCGGTCGGTGTCGAGCGTGCCGGCGGCCGCCATCTCCTCGAGGTCGGCCCAGTCCTTGGTGCGGTCGAAGAACGCCTTGAACACCGCGAGGTCGGTGCACCCGAGGAAGGGCACCTCCATCCCGGCGAACGGCTCGCGTCGACAGCGCTCGGCGACCTGCTCGTGGAACTCGGTGGTGTTCACGAACACGTCGACCGGGGTCTCGTCCCACCACAACCGGACCTGACCGTCGCGCTCGATGCGCATGCGGTCGTCGCCGGACCAGCGCACACCGCGCGGGAGCGCGGCGAGCAGCTCGACGGTGCGCGACGGGTCGACGAACACGTTGAGGTCGATGTCGATCGTGCCCCGCGCCCGTTGCGTGCACCACGCCAGCGCGAGCGCACCACCGAACGCGTGCGGGATGTCGGCGGCGTCGAGGGAGACGTGGACGGCGACGATCTTGTCGACCAGCGAGCTCACGACGCCCTCACGACGCCCTCACGACGCGCCGGGAACGCGGGGAAGTCGAGCTCCGCCGCGTGACGGGCGGGGAACTGCGCCGCCAGGTCGAGCACCTCGGCCAGCTCACGGCCGCGAGCAGCCCGGTCGGCGCCGCCGACGGCGGGGACGAGCTCGACCCCGAGCTCGAAGCCGGCGGCACGGACGATGCGGTCGAGGGTCTCGACCGTGGGCACCTTGCGCCCGCTCTCGTAGGCCGAGAGCGTCGAGTGGGAGGTCTCGGCCCGCGCCGCCAGCGCCGCGGAGCGACAGTCCGGACCGGCGACGGGTGCGGCGGAGGATGAGGGCAGCGTCCACGACCCCATGGTATCCGACTGGATACCACCCTGGCTACGACGACAGGGCGAGGTCCTCCCAGTGGCCACGCCACGAGGCGATGCGGCTGCCCTCGAACCGGGCCCAGATGACGGCCCGCACCCGCAGACGCAGCCCGGTCGGCTCCAGGACCGCGCCGGTGCCCGGGAGCGGGAGCGGCCCGACGTGGAGGGCGGTCGCCTCCCACTCCATGCGCACCTCGGGCCCGTTGGTGTCGACGCGGCCGAAGGTCACCCGCTCGTGCGTCAACGCGTCACGGCGTTCGGCGATCTCCGCCGCGAGCTCGTCGCGCGACTGCGCGACGGTCGCGGGGCTGCAGCCGGTCGCGTCGGGGGTGTAGAGCGCCTCGATGTCGCTCACGTCGCCCGACACCGACGCCACGATGGCGCGGCGGAGCTGCTCTTCCTGGGTCGGCCCGTCGTCGGCGCAGCGGACGCAGGGCATGACGTCGTCCCAGCCGTGGAGGGTGCAGAAGTGTCGCATCCACCGGGAAACGCCACTCGCGCGTGGTGAGTTCCCGTCGCGGTCAATCCGTCGAGATCGGGCGGAACCGGAACACCGACATTTCGTCGTTGACGTGCTCCCACACGATCTCGACCCGGTCACCGATGCGCAGCGTCTCGACGTCGCACTCGATGATGTTGGCGATCATGCGCGCGCCCGCGCCCTGCGTGCCGTCGAGCTCGATGATGCCGGCGGCGTAGGGCACCGACTCGTGCAGCATCTTGGCCAGCGGGTGGCGCACGACGGTGAAGCTGTACACGGTGCCGGTGCCGGGCAGCTCGACCCACTCGACGTCGCGGTGCTGGCACACGAAGCAGATCGGCGGTGCCGGGAGCCGGAACGTGCCGCAGTTGGTGCAGCGCGGCGCGACGAGCCGGCCCTCGACCGACGCCTCCCAGAACGGGCGGGACAGGTCGTCGGTGCTGGGCTGCGTCAGGATCGACGGGAACACCCCTGCTCCGCCGAGCCCGTTCGCCTGCTCGCTCATGCCGCGCTCCGGGCCAGGAGCGTGCCGCTGACCGGCAACGCCGCGGGACCGCCGGTGACCAGCGCGATCTCCGCGCCCTCGACCTGGTTGACCGCGGTGCCGCGGATCTGCTCCACCGCTTCTCGTACGTGCGTCATGCCGATGATGTAGGCCTCCGAGAGGTTGCCGCCGTGGGTGTTCACGGGGATGGAGCCGTTGGGCCAGCGCATGTTGCCCTCGGCCACGAACGGGCCGCCCTCGCCGATCGGGCAGAAGCCGTAGTCCTCGAGCTGCATGATCACGAGCGGCGAGAAGTGGTCGTACAGCAGCGCCACGTCGACGTCGGCGGGCGTGACCCCGGCCATCTCGTAGAGGCGCTTCGCCACCGGCCGGTGACCCGACGAGGCGAACTCGTCGTCGGGAGCCTGGAAGTAGCGGAAGATCGCCGGTCCCCACCGCCCGCTGCCGCCGTGGGCGGACGAGAGGATGTACGCGGGCGGCTGGCGCAGGTCCTTGGCCCGGTCGGCCGACGTGGTGATCACCGCGACCGCGCCGTCGCTCTCCATCGTGTAGTCGAAGAGGCAGAGCGGGTCGGAGATCATGCGGGCCGCGAAGTACTCGTCGCGCGTGAGCGGCTGCTTCTGCAGCGACGTCGGGTCGGCGGATGGCGTTCGCCCGCTCGGTGATCGCGACCTCGGCGAAGTGGTCGCGCGTCGTGCCGTAGAGGTGCATGTGCCGCTGGGTCAGCACCGAGAAGCTGTGACCCGGCGACAGCAGGCCGGCGTTGGCGGCGAACGCGGCGCTGGCCGAGATGCCTCCCCCGCCGCCGTACGCGCCGCCACCCTCCGACATGGTGGCGTAGGCGAGCACGCCGTCGACCTCCGACCCGCCGAGTCGCCGGTTGAGCTGCTGCAGCGACATCACCGACACGCACACGTTCGCCATGCCGCCGTGGATCGCGGCCGCGGCCAGGCCGAGCTGTCCCGCGCAGCCGCCACCGCCCGACGTGAGCGACGCCGCGAAGCGCACCTCGGGCACCCCGAGGATCGCCGCCACCTCCGCCGGATCGCACGCGAAGGAGTAGATGGCGAAGCCGTCGAGGTCCTGCACGGTGAGCCCGGCGTCGTCGAGCGCAGCGAGGATCGCCGTGCACATCATCGACGTCTCGGTCTCCGGGTACGACTGCCCACGCTTGTAGTACGGCGTCGCGCCGACTCCGACGACCGCGGCCTGGTTCTTGATGCTCATGGAAGTGAAAATAGGGTTCTCACAATTGCCGGGTCAAACCCGGCGGTAGCGTGACACCGCACCTGCTGCCCGGATCGGGGGTCCCTGAATGACACGCAAGCTCGACTACCTCGTCTTCGACGCCGACAACCACATGTACGAGGCGACCGACGCGTTCACCAAGTTCCTGCCGAAGGAGTACGAGGGCGTCATCAAGTACGTCGAGGTGAACGGGCGCACGAAGATCGCGATCAAGAACAAGATCAGCGACTACATCCCGAACCCGACCTTCAACAAGGTCGCGCCCCCCGGGGCCCAGGAGCTCGAGTTCAAGCTCAAGAACCCCGACTCGATGACCGCTGCCGACAAGGCGCTCGACCTCACCAAGCCGCCGCGGTACATCGAGGCGCCGCCGGCGTTCTTCGAGCCCGAGGCCCGCGTCGTCATGATGGACGAGCAGGGCATCGACCGGGCGATGATGTGGCCCACGCTGGCGAGCCTCCTCGAGGAGCGCCTCACCGACGACCCGGTCACCACCCACGTCGTGGTCCACGCGCTCAACCAGTGGATGCACGAGCAGTGGACGTTCAACTTCGACAACCGGATCTTCCCCACCCCGGTCATCACGCTGCCGATCGTCGACCAGGCCATCGAGGAGCTCGAGTGGGTGGTCGAGCGCGGCGCCAAGGCGATCCTCGTGCGTCCTGCTCCCGTGCCCGACTTCAACGGCCGCCGGCGCTCGTTCGCCCTCCCCGAGTTCGACCCGTTCTGGCAGAAGGTCGTGGAAGCCGACGTCGTCGTCGGCATGCACGCCTCCGACAGCGGCTTCCAGCGCTACGTGAACGAGTGGGAGGGCCACGACGGCGAGTTCCTGCCGTTCAACACGAAGCTGTCCGGCTTCTACCACCTGCTCCACGCCGACAACCGCATGATCAGCGACGTCGTCATGTCGATCATCGGCCACGGCCTGGCCACCCGGTTCCCGGACCTGCGCATCATGCCGGTCGAGAACGGCAGTGCCTGGGTGCGCCCCCTCGTCGACAAGTTCCAGAAGGTGTACTCGCGGGTGCCGAAGGCGTTCGACGAGGACCCGATGGAGGCGTTCAAGCGCTGCATCTACGTCCACCCGTTCCACGAGGAGGACCCGATCGGCCTGGTGAAGCTCATCGGTGCCGACAACGTGCTGTTCGGTTCCGACTTCCCCCACCCCGAGGGCATGTACGACCCCATCGGGTTCGTCGACCAGCTCGAGGGCCTGCCCGAGGACGACAAGGCCAAGGTCATGGGCGGCAACCTCAACCGCATCATGAAGGTGCCCGCGCTCGTCTGAGCGCCGCAGCTCTGCCGAACCGGCGTCATCTGGGCGGAACATGTCCGCCCGAGTGACGCCGGTTCGTCGCGTCTAGGCGGGGGTGAAGGCTCGCAGGCGGTCGATGCACTCGACCGTGAGCGCGGGGATCTGCTCCCACGCCGCGCCGGCGTCGCCCCCCGCCTTCACGACCCGCTTCATCAGGAGCGCGGTCGCGGCCGCTTCCTTGTAGCGGATGAGGCAGTGGAACCACTCGAGGTTGGCCGGCACCGCGCCCGACTCCTCGACGTAGGCGTCGAGCAACTGCTGCGCGGTCGGCATGCCGGTGGGGCCGGGGTTGCTCGCCATCGGGTGCTTCGCCTCGTCGGTGAAGAAGAGGAACCAGGCGAGATCGAGGCGGGGGTCCGACAGGGACCAGATCTCCCAGTCGATGAGCGCGGCGACCTCGGTGCCGTCGCAGAGCATGTTGCCGAGGCGGTAGTCGCCGTGGCACACGGCATCGGCGAACGCGGGCGGCATCGTGTCGAAGAGCAGCTTCTCGGCCTCGAGGTGACGCGCGCTCATGCGCTCGTCGACGGTCGAGAACGCGCGCGTCCAGCGCTGGATCTCGCCTTCGAGCGTGTACCGCTTCTCGTCACCGAGCCCGACGGCATCGGGATCGACCTCGTGCAGGTTGGCGAGCATGCGCGCTGCACCGAAGGCACGTTCCGGGATCTCCGGGAGCATGTCGTCGGGGACCGGCGTGAGGATGGGCTCGTGGCACACGCCGGGCACGATGTTCATCGCGTGGAACGGTGAGACCTCGGGCGGGGCGCCGTCGTCCTCGAAGTACACGGCCGGCACCCGCACACCGGGTGCACTTGCGAGCGCGCGCATGAGGCGCGCCTGCCGCGCGACGTCGCGGTTGCGCACGGGTTCGAGCCCCGGCGGCGCCACCTTGAGCACGATGCGCTCGCCCTCGACCGGACCGCCGGTCACGAGGCCCGTGAACGTCAGGCTCGACGCACCTCCGGTCAGCGGCTGCACGTCGGAGACGGTGCATCCGGGCGCCCAGGTCTGGGCCGCCGCGGTGGCGCGTCGGGCGAGTTCGTCGAGGTCCAGCTCATCGGCCATCGGCGCATTCTGTCGATCCGGACGCGAGGCGCGCAATGCAAGCACCTCGGCGCAGAACCTCCACACGTCGTCACCACGCGAATACCTGCGCCTCGCGAGGGGTACCCGCGGTGCAACGGACACCCACGATCGGAGGACCCCCATGGCGGCGAGCACCGACCCCACGCAGACGTCCATGCAGACACCGATCGGCAGCTCGCACGTCGGGCGGCCCTCGCTCATGGCGCGGTACGCATCACTGGCCGACGTGCGCAGCGCGATCGAGACGCTGGAGGCACAGGGCGTCGACGGCGACCACCTGAGCCTGGTCGGCCCCTCGGGCGACCTGCCCCAGGGGACGGACCGGCGCCGCGTCGACTCCCGGTTCCTGTCGCACACGATGGTGTTCCTGGCCGTCGGCGTGCTGGGCGGTGCGCTCGCGGGTGCGGTGATCGGCGCCGCCCTGATCGGCCTCGTGCTCCTGGTCTTCTCGGGGATCGAGGCCTCGGGCTGGGTGTTCCTCCTGCTCACGGTCTGGTTCGCCGTCGGCGGTGCGATCCTGGGCGCCTTCTTCGCCGTGTCGCGCGTGATCGGGTTCTCGGAGTCGTGGTCCCTCACGTTCGAGGACGAGCCCGAAGGGGAACTGTGGCTGGGCATCTTCGAGGAGGTCGACGACCCCGCGGGCGTGGCCTCCCAGACGCACGCACTCGAGTTCACGAGCGCGGCGAAGCCCGTGCAGGCCGCCTGAGCGTGCGCAGTTTCACGGCGCTCGCGGCCGGGCACGCTGCATCGCCGTGAGCCCCGTCGCCGTTCCGTCGCTCAAGCACGCTGCCGCCGAGGAGCTCGAGCTCAGACGGGTGCGACGGGGCAAGGGCTTCAGCTACCACGACGGGGCCGACGCCAAGATCAGCGACGCCGCAACGCTCGAGCGCATCCGGGGGATCGTGATCCCACCCGCCTGGAACGACGTGCGCATCAGCGCCGATCCCGACTCGCACCTCCAGGCCGTGGGCCGTGACCAACGGGGACGGCTGCAGTACAAGTACCACCCCGATTGGACCGCCTTCCGCGACCGCGTGAAGTTCGACCGCCTCCCCGCGTTCGCAAACGTCCTCCCGGCGGTCCGCAAGCGCGTCGACACCGATCTCACCCTGCCCGGCATCCCTCGCGACAAGGTCCTCGCCACCGTCGTCGAGCTGCTGCAGACGACTGCCATCCGCATCGGGAACGACGAGTACGCACGCGAGAACGGCGCCTACGGGCTCACCACGTTCAAGAACCGCCACGCCCACATCTCGGGTTCCGAGATCGCCTTCGTCTTCACCGGCAAGAGCGGGGTCACTCACGAGGTGCACGCCAACGATCGCCGGGTGGCCAAGGTGCTGCGCGACTGCCAGGAGATCCGCGGTCAGCGGCTCTTCCAGTACCTCGACGACGAGGGTGCGCCCGCTGCGCTGCACTCGCACGACGTCAACGACTACCTCCGCGAGATCACCGGCGCGGACATCACGGCCAAGGACTTCCGCACTTGGGTGGCGACGGTGGCGACCGCCAGCGCACTGGGTCCGCTCGAACCGCCGACGACGGAGCGGGAGGAGCGCGCCATCGTCAAGGCCGCGATCGAAGAGGTCGCCGCCGATCTCGGCAACACGCCCACGGTGTGCCGCGCATCGTACGTGCACCCGCTCGTGTTGGAGAGCTTCCCGACCGGAGCTCTGCGCGAGGCGTGGTCGACCACTCCCCCGCGCAAGGCGCGCCTCACGCTGCAGGAACGGCGTACCCGCGGACTGCTGTCGAGCCGTGCACGACGCGTGCGCGCCAGCGGCGAGACCGCGCTGCGACGCGCGGGCTGACGTTTCGCCGCGACACGCACAGGACACAACTCCGGAAAGGCCGACTGGAGGAATTCCGTGAACGATCCCGTAGCGATCCTGAAGCGCGACCACAAAGAGGTCGCGCAGATGTTGAAGACCCTCGACGCGTCCAAGCCCGGCGCACGCCGTCGTCAGACCCTCGAGAAGCTCACCAAGGCGCTCGAGCTCCACATGGAGATCGAGGAGCGCGACATCTACCCGGTCGTCGCACGCGTGATCGGCAAGGAAGAGGCGAAGGAAGCGGACGTCGAGCACGGTCTCGCTCGCGAAGGCCTCGCCGACCTCCACCGTCTCGTCGACGAGCCCGGGTTCGGCGCGGCGGTGGCGATGGTCACGGCGGGGATCAAGCACCACGTGAAGGAAGAGGAGCAGGAGATCTTCCCCGAGCTCAAGCGCAAGATCGATCGCGACGAGCTGCACGAGCTCGGCGACCGGGTCGCCGACGCCAAGAAGCCCGCGCGCCGACGCGGCGCCGCTGCGTGACGGCCGACGATTGAGCCCATACCGCGACCGGGTATCCGAACCCTGATGAACGACGCTCTGCTCCCGCCGCTCCTGCGCGCCGCGCTCGAGGACCGCGAACTCGCCGAGTTGTCGCGCCGCGACGCGATCCTGACGCTGCTCGACGTCTACTCGTTGCACCTGGCCCCGATCGACGAGCTCGACGGCTCCGAGGAGTGGCAGCACGAGCCCCGCGTGGCCGAGGTGAAGCGCACGCTCGAGCAGCGCTTCCGTTCCTGGCTGGGTGGCGACGAGCCGGTCATGGCACCGGTCGACGTCACCGACGCGTTCCGCGCCATCGCCCACGAAGCACTCGTGCCGGCGGTGTACGAGTGGCTCGCCGACGAGGCCGACCGGTCGGATCTCGTCGAGTTCCTCGCTTATGAGGGCGGGCCCGATGCCGACTTCGACGACCTGGTCGCACTCTGCCAGGTCGGGTTGTCGGGGCTCCCCAAGCTCACGCTGGCCGCGAACTACTGGGACGAGATGGGGCGCGGCACCCTCGGCGAGGTGCACACCGAGCTGCACCGCCAGATGGCCGACGTGCTGCGCATGCGCCGGATCCCGTTGGAGCACCTGCCCGTCGAAGCGCTCGAGCGCAAGGCGCTGAACGGCTACCTGGCCACCAACCGGGCTCTCCAGCCCGAGATGCTCGGCAGCCTCGGTCTGCTCGAGTGCCAGGCGGGTCCGCGGTGTCGCCGCGTCGTGGCAGCCATGGACCGGCTGGGCATGCCGCCTGCCGCGCTGCCCTTCTACGCCGAGCACGCGACCGCCGATCCTCGCCACGGCAAGGACTGGATCGACGGAGCCATCGCCCCGATCGTCCAGCAGCACCCGGCCTGGGGCCCGCGCATCCTGCGCGGAGCCCGGTGGCGCGCCCGCGTGAACCGGACCTTCTTCGCCGTCATGGCCGAGCGGTTCGGGGTCGGCGAACGAGCCGCGTGAGCGAGGGCATGAGCGAGGCGGCATGAGCGAGGCGGCTGACGACCGCGCAGTGGTGCGACTTCGGTCCGCTCCACGTGGCGTACGACGACTCCGTGCTGGCACCTCGCGCGTGGACGATCGTGCAGAGCCACCAGGCGGCCACGCTCGCCGACGGGATGCCCGACGGCCCCATGCTCGAGCTGCACTGCGGCGCCGGCCACATCGGCCAGGCCGCGGCGTACTGGGCGAGACGACCGCTGGTCCAGGTCGACGACAACCCGGCGGCATGCGAATGGGCCCGTCGCAATGCCGCCACCAACGACGTGCAGGCCGAAGTGCGCTGCGTGCGCATCGAAGACCTCGACGAACCCGACGGCACGTTTGCGCTGGTGCTCGCCGATCCGCCCTACGTGCCGTCGGCCGAGATCGGTCGATTCCTGGAAGATCCTGCGCACGCCATCGACGGTGGTGACGACGGCCTCGACGGCGTCCGTGCGTGCCTTCCGGTGGCAGCTCGGCTGACGCGGCCGGGCGGCATGGTGGTGCTGCAGGTCCGCGGGCCGGAGCAGGCCGACGCTCTCGGCCGCGCGCTCGCGGGTTGGGAGCTGGGGCTCGAAGCCGTCGGGACGGTTGCCGTGTCGACCGATCGCGCCGTCGTGCTGCTCTCCCGCAGCTGAGGTCAGCCGGAGGCGGCGTCGGCGCTCGCGAGCTGCGCCGCCACCTGGGCACCGTCGACGCCGCAGGATCGCATCTCGGGGATGACCTCGCCCTGCACGAACTCCACGTGCGCCGCGATCGCCGCGCCGAGGTCGGCGACGAGCGCTGCCATCCGATCCGGGGTCGCCGAGTCGGTGAGCTCGGCCATCATCGTCGCGATGGTCGAGTGCTCCGCCGCGGCTCGGTCGGCGAGATCGTCGCCGCCGTCGACGTAGCGCCGGAGCAGCGGGTGCAGCGCGGCTTCCTCGCGCCGCGAGTGCTCGGCGAGCAGCGCGGCCACTTCCCGGGTCGCGGACGACTCCTCGTCGCGCAGCAATTCCTGGAACCGCTCGTCGATCGACTGCAGCTCCTGTGAGAGCTCAGCGTAACCGTCGTCCATGTTGCAATCACTCCCGTCGGTGCCCGCGCTCGATGCGCAGTCGTACCCCCGACCGGGCGGGGAGAAACGGTGCGGGCGTATCCCCAGTGTGCCCGCGCACGTTGGAGAGGTGGGTGACACACGCAACGGCGCGCAGAGCCGAGCACCGGAGATCAGCGATGGCGAGCCAAGACCACGCACACGAGCCGAACGTGGTCAGCCTGATCGGCGAGATCACCATGCGCAACGCGGCGTCGCACGGCGACCTGCTCTGCAACCTCCTCGACCTCGCCGACGAGACCGAGTTCTTCATCGATCTGAGCCAGGTCGAGGATCTCGAACCGGAGGGGGTGGCGATGATGCGGTGGGTGCATCGCCACGGCGTCGCGCTGGGCACCGACGTGTGGTGGGTCGGCCTCACGCCGCCGCACCTCGAGGTGCTCGAGCAGACCGGGCTCGCCCGGTCGCTCCGCTGCCGACCCTCGGACGAGGGCGGGAACCACGCCGGGTTCACCCCTCGCTGAGCGGTTCGCACGTGCGCACCTCGGGTAACGGGGACCCGTGGCCCGCAACCAGATCGTCGTCAGCGCTTCCCCCGACGACGTGTTCGACGTGCTCGACGACGCCGACGCCTACCCCGCTGGGTCGTCGGCGCGCGCCGCCTGCGGAGCGTCGATGCCGAGTGGCCGAACGAGGGCAGCGAGTTCCACCACGCCATCGGCGTCGCCGGCGCCGAGCTGCACGACTCCACCGAGGTGCTCGAGCGCACCCCTCCCCACCGGTTCGTGCTGGAGGTGCGGTTCCGCCCCACCGGCACGGCACGGGTCGAGCTCGACGGTCGACGACGCGCCGACGGCAGCATCGTGACCATGGAGGAGACGCCGCAGTCGGGACCGGTGAGCTGGCTCCCCCGGTTCGTCACCGATCCGGCGCTGCACGCGCGGAACGCGCTGTCGCTGCAACGGCTGCGACACGAGGTCGAGCAGCGGGCCCCACGCGGCTCCCTGAACCACGTGGCGTCCTCGACCGCGGCGCCGTCGTAGTCGTTGTTGAAGTACACGTAGGCGTCGACGCCCTGCGTCGGCCCACTCGGCCAGTCGTTCGGCCGGGCGCCAGAGCCGACGACCCCCGTACCGGCCGACGTACTTCTCCGTGAGGGCGTGCGGGCCGTGGAAGCGCACGTAGGTCCAGTCGGTGGTGCGGATCCACGGGTGGTGCTCGAGCAGGTCGTGGATGCACAGCGCGGCGCCGTGGCGTTCGAGCGTCGCGTACACGTCGTCGTGCAGCCACGACGGGTCGCGCACCTCGACCGCCCACCGCAGCGAGGACGGCGCGGCGCTCAGGAACTCGTCGAGCCGCGCCACGTCGCGTCGCCAGCGCGGCGGGAGCTGCACCAGCGTCGGGCCCGAGCGCCGGTCCGAGCCGGCACGATGCGGTCGAGGTGGTTCGGCAGCCACGACGCCGCGTCGCGCAGCTTCATGCGGTGCGATCCGAACTGCCCGAGCTTCGCCGCGTACACGAACCCGGCGGGTGCCTGCTCCGCCCAGTGCTCGACCGCGGTCGTGGTCGGCAGCCGGTAGAAGGTGGCGTTGAGCTCGACCGTGTCGAAGCGCGTCGGCGTAGCTCTCGAACCAGCGCCGCTGGGGGAGCTCGGCGGGTACACCGGTCCGCGCCAGTCGCGGTACACCCAGCCCGAGCATCCGACGCGGACCCTGCCGAGGCGCCCGCGGCCGGCGTCACCGAGCGACGTGCTGCGCCGCGAGCCGTCAGGTCGCGCACGAGCGCGTCGAACGCCTCGTCGCGCTCGGGTGATCGCATGCGCAGCACCGCCGACGGGTGGATGGTCACCAGCGTGTCGTACGGGACGGTCGCCGTTCGCACGCAGCACGGTGCCGCGGTCACGCGTCACCCGCACCGCCGGTCCGAGCACGGCCTGCGCCGCCGTCGCTCCCAGCAGCACGACCAGCTCGGGGGCCAGCGTGCGCGAGCTCGGCCTCCCACCACGGTGAGCACGCGCGCACCTCTTCCCGGTTCGGCTTCTGGTGCAGCCGCACCTTGCCGTTGCCGCGCTTCCACTTGAAGTGCTTCACCGCGTTGGTGAGGTACACCCGGTCGCGGTCGATGCCGGCGCGCGGCGAGCGCCCGGTCGAGCAGCTGGCCGGCCGGACCCACGAACGGGTGGCCGTCGAGGTCCTCCTTGTCGCCGGGTTGCTCACCGATCATCACGAGCTGCGGGTGCGCGGGGCCGACGCCGAACACGGTCTGCGTCGCCTCGCGGTAGAGGTCGCAGCGCGTGCAGTCGGCGGCGTCGGCGCGGAGCCGGCTGATCGACGTCATGCGAGCCGACCTCAGCCGGGGG
This sequence comes from uncultured Actinomycetes bacterium, assembly GCA_963755855.1. GTDB lineage: Bacteria > Actinomycetota > Acidimicrobiia > IMCC26256 > DASPTH01 > DASUAS01. Next base: position 835,350 of record CAVWLR010000009.1, read on the forward strand.
GCGCCGGGATCGGGTTCGCGGCGAGCGCCCGGGCCACGGCGACCAGGTTCGACGCCGCGGTGCGGCCCGTCTTCTCCGACCAGTCGTGCTTGTGGTCGGTCTCGAGGTACGACGGGCCGGGCCCCGGCCCCATGTTCCAGTACGTCCACGCCTGACCGGGCACCGTGTAGCCGATGTCGATCAGCGACTGCGCGACCTCGGCGATCACGTGGTGCGCACCGTCCTCGTTGCCGGTGACGACGATGCCACCGACGCGGTTGTACGCGAAGGGCAGGCCGTCGTCGTCGGTCTCCGAGATGAGCGCGTCCATGCGCTCCAGCGCACGCTTGGCGACGCTCGACGGCTGACCGAGCCACGTGGGAGTGGCGATCACGAGGATCTCCGCGTTGCGCACTGGCGCGAGGATCGCGGGCCATTCGTCGCCGTCACCCTCGTCGTTGGTGATGCCGGGCTTCACGTCGTGGTCGACGAGGCGGACCACGTCGACCTCGACGTCGTCACTGCGCATCGCGTCGGCGACGACTTCGAGCAGGGCATCGGTGTTGGACCGCTCCGGACTCGCCTTGAGCGTGCAGTTCAGGATCAGTGCGCGCATCGCGCCGCTCGTACCCGTCGCTGCCGGCACCGTGGGAACCGCGTGCCGGTTTCGCCCGAGTCGCGCCGGAGGGCATGCTGGTCGCATCGTGAGCTTCGGTCAGGTCATCGCGCGTGCAGTCGAGCGGCTCGTCGGTCGACGAGCGGCTCGACGAGATCGCGGGACCCGTCGCCGACACGGTGCGCGAGGCCCTCGACCGCCAGCCGGTGAAGGATCTCCTGAGCGGCACGTGGCTCGGCCATCCGCTCCACCCGCTGCTCACCGACCTGCCCATCGGGTTCTGGACGTCGGCGTTCACGCTCGACCTCCTCGGCGGCAAGCGGTCACGCGAGCGCGCCGACCCAACTCGTGGCGTGGGGCGTGCTCAGCGCGGTGCCGACCGCACTCAGCGGCGCCGCCGACTGGGGCGACACCACCGGGCCCGGCGCGCCGCATCGGTCTCGTGCACGCGGCCGCCAACACCACCGCGCTCGCGCTCTACGCCGCGTCGTGGTGGTCGCGGGTGCGCGGCCGTCACGCGCGCGGCGTCGCGCTCGGGCTCGCCGGCGCCACCGCCGCGACCGTCGGCGGCTACCTCGGCGGCCACCTGCTGCAGATCCTCGGCATCGGCGTCGACCACACCGCGACCGTGCGCCCACCCTCGGAGTGGACGCGCGTCGCGGCCGCGACGAGATCACCGACTCGCCCCTGCGCGTGCTCGCCGGCGAAGCACCGGTCGTCGTGCTCCGCGCACCACGGCGACGGTCGTCGCCCTCGACGCGCGGTGCCCGCACCGCGGTGCGCCGATGGACGAGGGCGAGGTGCGCGACGGCTGCATCACGTGCCCGTGGCACGGCAGCGTGTTCCGCCTCGACGACGGTGCGGTCGTCCAGGGACCGTCGACCGTCGACCTCCCCGTCTACGAGTGCCGCGTCGCTCCCGACGGCGTCGAGGTGCGCGCCCGCTGACGATCAGGCGGGTGAGGGCGCGCCGAGCGCGCGCCGGAACAGGTCGAGCGTGTGGTCGCGAGCTTCGGCACGCGTGCAGCGCCGACCGGATCGCGGTCGAGCCGCGCCCGCATGTGCGCACCCACGACGGCCTGGATCGCGAGCGCGTCGGTCTCCGGGTCGGCGTGCGGGAACACGCCCCGGTCGCGACCGTCGCGCAGGAGCGCGACGAGCGGCGCACGCTGCTCGGCGAGCCCGGCGTTCTTCACCTCGGTGAAGCCCTCGGCGCTCGACACCTCGGCCGACGACAGCACCACTGCGTGGCGCAGCCGGCGAGCGTCGTACACGACCGCGAGGTTCTGGTCGATCCACGCCTCGAGCGCGGCCAGCGGATCGGGTGCCGCGGCCACCGCGGTCGCGACGGTCGGCGTTCACACGGTCGCAGTCGACGCGGTACATCTCGAGCACGAGCTCGTCCTGCGACCGGAAGTGACGGTAGAAGGCGCGCGTCGACAGTCCGGCCGCGAGCAGCACGTCGTGCACCGACGTCTCCTTCGAGCCGTCGCGCTGGATCAGCTCGTACGCCGCCCGCACGATGCGCTGGCGCTCGGCGCGGTACTTCTCCTCGCGGGCCGGCGACAGCCGCCGCGCGGGTCGCGCACCAGCGGCGGTCGTCTCGGCCGCCGCGGTCTCCGAACCCATCGCCCGAGGTTACGACAACGGCGATTTCGCCGAGCACGATCCGTACCTACGACACGAGCTCCGGCACTGGAACGGCCGGTCGTGGACCGACCAGGTGCACAGGCCGGCGCACTCGCCGTCGACCCACTCTGAGCGAAGCAGACGGGCGGCTCGACGAGCGCGTTCGCCCTCAGTGCTCGCGGGGGACGGCGTAGCGGTCGGTGTACCCGGCGAAGCGCTCGGCGAGCTCGCCGGCGTCGAGGCCGTACTGCGACACGTCGTAGCGGTGGGCGCCGAACTCGCCGCGCGGGTGGGCGTCGACGTAGCGCGCGATCGCCTGCGCGCCGGTGTCGTCGAGCTCGTCGCCGACGGCGCGGTAGATCGAGCGCACCGTCGCCGCCGGGTCGGTGACCAGGTCGGCGTACTGCACGTCGACGATCGGGTGCTCGGGATGCGCGTCGCGGAACGCGTCGATGCGCCGCACCGACTCCTCGAGCATCGCGGGCCAGTGCGACGCGATGTACGCACGGTGGTCGGCGTCGGTGAACGTCGACGACAGCGTGCTGATCAGGCTGCACACCGACGCGCTCAGCACGACGGGATCGCGGTGCAGCAGCACGAGTCGGGCGTCGGGGTACACCGCGGTGAGCGCGTCGAGCGCGATCGCGTGGTGCGGGCTCTTCAGCGTCCACCGGCCCCGCACGCCGCCGCTCTGCAGCACCTGCAGCACGCGCGCGGTGGTACTCGTACGCCGAGCGGTGGTCGACGCCGAGCAGCCACTCGTCGTAGGCCGGGACGTTGGCGATCGCCTCCTAGGTGAGGCTCTTGAAGTCCTGGCCCATCACCGTGATGCACTCGGTGGCCTCGTCGGCCTGCTCGTGGTGGACCACCTCGATCTGCGGGTTGAGCTGGGCGAGCATGGCGTTGCTGGCGTGCACCGCATCGACCCGCGGACCGGCGCGGTGGTCGGCCGGTGCGGGCGGCGGCACGCTGTCGCCGGCCTCCCACATGAGCAGCGCGCGGTTGCGCGGGTCCTGGTCGAAGAGGTGGCTCAGCAAGCGTCGTGCCGGCGCGGAACATGCCGACGACGACGATCGGCGCCTCGATGCGTTCGTCGCGCACCTCGGGGTGCTGCGCGATCCAGTCGAAGACCCGGGCGCGGTTCGCGAGCGAGCCGACGACCATGCCGGGCACCGCCACCGCGCCGAGGTCGTTGAGCTGCGCGTCGTCGTTCCAGCGACGCGCACAGCGCCTCGAGTCCGGGCCGGAAGGTGTCGGGGCCGAAGTCGTCGAGACCGGTGGCCGCCCGCGCCGCGTCGAGGAGCGCGTCGGGATCGAAGGCCGTCATCGGTTGGCGACGTCGACCACGCTGCGACCGCTCGTGCGGCGCTGGTCGTGGTCGTCGAGCGTGGCCGCCACCTCGTCCATGCCGATCACGCGGCCGATCACCGGGCGGATCTTCCCGGCGCTCACCAGCTCGAGCAGCGCCGCGTGCACCTCACGCCCGACCGACGGCGGGAACGTGTTGAGCCCGAAGCGGCGGAACTCGACCGGCATGTCGTTGTAGCCCATCATCACGCCGAGCACCGAGAAGTTGCCCATCGACACCTTCCGCAGCGGCCGGCCGGTGTTGCCCGATTCCGGGTCGTCGTTGAAACCGACCGCCACGTAGCGGCCCTCGCGCGCCATGCACGTCCACACCGCCTCGGTGCCCTCGCCGCCGATCATGTCGGTGCACACGTCGGCGCCGTGCTCGTTGGTGAGCGCGATCACGCGGTCGAACAGATCCTCCGACTGGTGGTCGATCGGCTCGGCGCCGAGCTCACGCACGAGCTCGCCCTTCTCCGGCCCTCCCGCAACCGCGACCACGTGCGCGCCGGCGGCGAGGCCGAGCTGGATCACCGCGGTGCCGACCGCCGACGGCGCCGCCGATCACCAGGAGCTCCTCCCCCGCCTGCAGCTTCGCCCGGCGCTGCACCGCGAGGTAGCCGGTGTGGAACGGCAGGGTGAACGCAGCGGCCTGCACGTCGTCGAACTCGGGCGGCGCGTCGAACACGCCGTTCACCCCGGCCAGCGCGTAGTCGGCGACGCCGCCGAACGACTGGACCGTGGTGGCCACGACCCGGCGCCCGATCCACTCCTCGCCGCCGGCGCCGGCGGCTTCGACCACACCGCACACGTCCATCCCGATGGTGAAGGGCACCTGGCCCATCACGCTGGCCACGGTGCCACGGCACCGGGCGATGTCACCGAAGTTGAGCGAGGCCGCCGACACCGCCACCAGGACCTCGCCCGGGCCGGGGGTCGGCGTCTCGATGTCCTGGAGCTCGAGCGCCTCCAGCGGCGCGGCGTGTTGGACGACTCGGACTGCTCGCATGCTGGCTCCCCCGTCGGGCTCTGGCCGTCTTCATCTTGGCCGCGGCACCGTATTGAGCAGAGGTGCTTAGTGTCAAGGATCGGCTCGGGGACGGGCCCGGCACGGGCCGGGGCGGGCCGGTCCCGGCAACGTAAGGTCCGGCGATGACGACGATCTCCGAAGCCTTCGACCTCCGCGGCCGCGTGGCCCTCGTGACCGGCGCCGGGCGTGGCCTGGGGCGGGCGATCTCGGCCCGTCTCGCCGAGGCCGGTGCCACCGTGGTGTGCGCCGACATCGACGAAGCCACCGCGACCGACACCGCGTCGGCCATCCGGGCCGACGGCCACCGTGCTGCGCCTGCGCACCTCGACGTCACCCGCCGGGCCGACGTGGAGACGTTGGTCGACCAGGTCGTCGCCGACCAGGGCCACCTCGACGTGATGGTCAACAACGCGGCGATCATCGTCGACGGCCTCGTGCTCGACACGTCGGAAGAGGATCTCGACCGCGTCCTCGCGGTGAACTTCAAAGGCGTGTTCTTCGGTTGCCAGGCTGCGGGCCGGGTGATGTCGCAGCAGGGCTCGGGGTCGATCATCAACCTCGCGTCGGGCGCCATCGACATCCCGACGCCGAGCCTCGTGTGCTACTCGACGGCCAAGGCAGCGGTGGCACAGCTCTCGCGCACGTTGGCCATGGAGCTCGCACCGCAGCACGTGCGCGTCAACGCGATCGCGCCCGGCTGGATCGACACACCCATGAACGAGCGCCACGCGCGTCGCGCCGACGGCAGCCTCGACGAGGCGCAGCAGGCGGCATACCGCGAGCAGCGGGCCAAGCTCTCGCCGATGAACGTCGCGGGCGAGCCCGACGACATCGCGTTCGCCGCGCTGTACCTCGCGTCGCCGGCAGCCAAGTTCGTCACCGGCATCGTCATGCGCCCGAACGGCGGCTCCACCATGCCGTGGTAGCGGCCGACGATCCCGAGCCGCCGCCGGCCGCACGGGTCACCGGCCCGATCACGGGCGCACGACCCCCGTGGGGCGCGCCCGACATCGACCTCGCAGCACTCGGATACGTGCTCGAGGAGCACGTCCTCGAGGGGACCGCGCGCGCGTTCCACCTGCTCGAGGAGCCCACTCCCGACGGCCGCTGGTCGGTGGCCGAGTACGCCGCGGGGCCCGTACCGCACCCGGTTGCTCGTGCTCCGCCCCGACCGCGCCGAGCGCTTCAACGGCACCGTCGTCGTCGGATGGCAGAACGTGTCTGCCGGCTACGAGAGCGTCGCCCCGAGCCACGGCGAGGTCTACGAGGGCTACGCGTGGGTCGGCGTGAGCGCACAGGAGGTCGGGCTGTACGGCTTCCCGGCGGGGATGGAGCGCATGGCGTCGCGGCGCGCCCTCCCGCTCCTCGAACACGATCCCGAGCGCTACGGCGACCTGACGCATCCGGGCGACCAGATCGCGTTCGATCTCTTCACCCAGGCCGGCCGCGTGCTCGCGCCGGACCGCAGCCACGACCTCGACGTCGACCCACTGGGTGACCTGCCGGTGCAGCGGTTGCTCGCTGCCGGCGGCTCGCAGTCGGCGATGCGCCTCGCCACCTACCTGAACACCGTGCACCCGGTCGAGCGGGTCTACGACGGCTTCCTGCTCTCGGTCTGGGAGGCGCGCGCCCCGCGGCCGGAGGAAGGTGTGCTCCCCATGGGGGTGCGCACCGCGATCCGCACCGACACGCCGACGCCGGTCGTGGTCGTGAACAGCGAGTTCGAGAGCCCACACCTCGCGCAGGTGCCCTGCACCGACACCGAGTGGCTGCGCGTGTGGGAGGTGGCGGGCACACCGCACGGCAACGCGCGTCGTCACCTCGACGAACCGGACCGTCGCGGGCGCGTCGCCAACCGGTTGCGCTGGGCTCCGGTGCACGATGCCGCGCTGCGCGCCCTGCACCACTGGGTCGCCGACGGCTCGCCGGCGCCGACACAACCGCGGATCGAGATGGATCCGGGACCGCCGCTGCGGATCGCCACCGACGACGACGGCAACGCGCGCGGCGGCATCCGTCTCCCCGAGCTCGCGATGCCGACCGCGACCTACCAGGGCGTCGCCATGGGGACCGGTCGTCTCCCGCTGTTCGGCGCGGCGACGCCGCTCCCCGACGACTCGCTGCGCGCGCGGTACGCGAGCCGCGACGCGTACGAACGGGGCTGGGACGCGGCCGTCGACGACCTCGTGACCTCGGGCGCGGTCCTGCCCGACGACGCGGTCACCATGCGCGCACGCGTCGCCGACGTGCGCCTCCCCTTCGACGACGACTGAGCGTCAGGCGGGCACGACCACGGGGAGCTTCTCCCACCCGCGCACGGTGCTCGTGTGCGCCCGCTCGGCCCCGTCCCAGTCGACCTCCCACTCGGGGAACCGTTCGAGCACCTCGTCGAGCGCGATCCGCCCCTCCAACCGGGCGAGGGCGGCGCCGAGGCAGAAGTGGATGCCGTACCCGAACGACAGGTGGTGGTCGATGGTGCGCTCGATGTCGAACCGCTCGGCGTCGGGGAAGTGGCGTTCGTCGTGGTTGCCGGCCGCGGTCAGGAGCACCATCACGTTGCCCGCCGCGATCTTCGTCCCGTGGTGCTCGACGTCCTCCTGGATGTACCGCGCCTGCACCGGCGACGGCGCCTCGTAGCGCAACAGCTCCTCGATCGCGCTGTTCACCAGCGACCGGTCGGCGACGACCTTCGACCGCTGGTCGGGATGCTCTGCCAGCACCTTGCCGGTCCAGCCGATGAGCCGGGTCGTCGTCTCGTTGCCGGCGGCGGCGAGCAACCCGACGTAGCCGAGGATCTCGTCGCGACGCAGCGCCCGGTGCTCGCCGGTGTGGTCCTCGAACTCCATTCGGAGCAGGTCCGTCATGAGGTCGTCGGACGGGTGCTCGGCGCGCCAGTCGATGTAGTCGGCGAACACGTCGCCGCTGGTGACCATCGACGCACCCTGCTCGGGCGGCGCACCCTCGTCGAGGCGCAGCCCGGCGTCGATGTGGTCGCGGATCGCCTCCTGGTCCTGCTCCGGGATCCCGAGCAACATGCCGATCGTGCGCATCGGCATCTGCGCGCCGAGGTCACCGATGAAGTCGAAGCCGTCGGAGCCCACGAGCGGGTCGAGGCTGTGCGCGCAGAACGCCCGCACCTTGGGCTCCAGCTCCGCGATGCGTCGGGGCGTGAACACCCGCGACAGCAACGACCGATGGACGTCGTGCGTCGGAGGATCCTCGAACAGGATGCTGCCGGGTGGGATCTCGACGTCCTGCTTGATCAGCTCGAGCACGGAACCGCGACCGGAGCGGTAGGTACGCCAGTCGACCGAGCACTTCTCGACGTCGTCGAAGCGGCTCACCGCGAAGAAGTCGTACTTCTCGTTGTAGTAGAGCGGCGCCTCGTCGCGCAGACGCTTCCAGACCGGGTACGGATCGGCGTCGATCTCGAAGTCGTACGGGTCGTAGTAGAGCTCGTCGGCCATCTCGACACTCCCCCCGGGGTCGTTGCGACTGACGCGACGTTATCCCTGCGCCCGAGGATCCTCACCCGAGAGGGTGGCCGTCCGCGAGACTGCTCGGCTCATGGTCACGACGCCCGTCGAACCCGACGTGCGCGCGCTGCGCGAGTCGCTCGACACCGACGAGATCGTCGGCTACGTCCGCTCGCCGTCCGACGTGCTGCGCATCCTCGCCTACGGGTCGGTTGCGGTCGTCCTCCTGCTGGTGACCCGTTACGCACAGGATGCGGTGCTCGGGTTCGAGCGCGACGTCGTGAGCGCGCTCAGCTTCCTGGAACCGCCGGCGGCGCGGGTGCTCGACGGCGTCGCGCAGCTCCTCTGGGTCGTCGCGGTGCTCGGGGTGATCGTCTTCCCGTTCGCGCTCCGCCGCTACCGGCTGCTCGGGTACCTGATCGTCGCCAACATCCTCGCCAGCAGCCTGGTGAACGCGGCGATCCGGTTCGTCGACCAGGAGGAGCCCAAGCGCATCGCCAACGAGCTGGCCGAGCGCGCCGGCGTGCACGTGGGCAGCACCATCACCGCGACCGGGCTCGCCACCCTGACCGCGTCCTTCGTCCTCCTGGGGCCGTTCCTCGGCACCCGGTGGCGCCGGGCCGGTGCCTTCCTGCTCGCCGCGTTCGTCGCCATGCGCATCGCGCTGTCGGTCGAGCTGCCGGCCGAGGTGTTCCTCGCCCTGGCCATCGGCGCATCCGTGGGCGCCGCCACCCTGCTCGTGTTCGGGCGCCCCGATCAGCACCCGTCGACCGCGACCGTCGCCGGCAGCCTCGCCACCGCGGGACTCTCGCTCACCGACCTCGGCGCGATCACCGTCGGGCGCGGCGGTTCACGCAACTTCATCGGCACCCTCGACGACGGCACGCGCGTCCTGGTGAAGGTGCGGAGCCCGGCCGAGCGGTCGGCGGACCTCCTCTTCCGCCTCTACCGGTGGCTGCGGCTCAAGAACGTCGGCGACGAGCGCCCGTTCGTCTCCTTGCGCCGCGCGGTCGAGCACGAGGCGCTGGTGTCGTTGCAGGCGCGTGACGTCGGTGTGCGCACGCCGCGACTGCGCGCCATCGCCGAGGTGGGCTCCGACTCGATGCTCCTCGCCTTCGACCACGTCGACGGGAAGACGCTCGAAGCACTCGACGGCGATTCGATCGACTCCACGCTCCTGCACTCGATCTGGGAGCAGACCGCGATCCTGCGCGCCCACCGCATCGCGCACCGCGACCTCCGGCGCGAGAACATCGTCGTCGACGAGTCGGGCGAACCGTGGCTGGTCGACTTCGGGTTCAGCGAAGTGGCGGTGCCCGACACCCGCCTCGACGCCGACGTGGCGCAGATGCTCGCCGCGCTCGCGCTCGACGTGGGTGCGGAGCGAGCCGTCGACGCCGCGATCGCGGTGATCGGCGTCGATCCGGTGCGGTCCTCGCTCCACCTCCTGCAGCTCAACGCCCTGAGCGGCGCCACCCGCAGCGCGCTCCAGCACCAGAAGGGACTGCTCAAGGACCTCCAGCACGAGGTGGCCGACAAGTGCCACGTCGACCAGCCGCAGTTCACCACGCTGGCCCGGCTCGACCGCCGCACCGTCCTCACGCTGGTGATGGTCGTCCTGGTCGTCTACTTCCTGCTCCCGCAGTTCAGCAACCTCCCCGGGATCGTCGACCAGGTCAAGGAGGCCGACTGGCTCTGGTTCGCGCCGGTGCTCTCGGCGTCGGTCGTCACCTACGTCGGCGCGACGTTCGCGATCCTCGGCTCGGTCCCCGAGCGCCTGCGGTACGCACCCACCTTCGTCGCGCAGGTCGCGGCGTCGTTCGCGGGGACGTTGGCGCCGGCATCCATCGGTGGCCTCGCGCTCAACGCCCGCTACCTGCAGAAGTCGGGAGTCGACACCGCGGTCGCGGTGCCGGCAGTGGGGCTCAACGCGATCGCGGGCGTGGCGATGCACATCGTGCTGCTCACGCTGTTCGTCGTGTGGGCGGGGACGTCGGCGTTCGGCTCGATCCATCTCCCCGATCCCGAGGTGCTGCTCTACGGGGCCGCCGTCGTCGTCGCGCTGGGTGCGATGGCGTTCGCGATCCCGGCCATCCGGCACGCGCTGCGCGACCGGCTGTGGCCGATCCTGCGGCGGTCGATCAGCGGACTGTTCGCGGTCGTGCGCCGGCCCACCAACATCCTGATGTTGCTCGGCGGGTCGGTGATGGTGACGTCGGCGTACCTGACCGCCATGTACTTCGCGACCCAGGCGTTCGGCGGCGACCTGTCGTTCGCGCAGGTGGGCGCGGTGTACCTCGTCGGCAGTGCAGTCGGGAGCGCGGCGCCCACGCCCGGCGGCATCGGCGCGCTCGAGGCCGCGGTGATCGCGGGCCTCGTCGCCGCGGGCATGCCCAACGAGATCGCGGTGCCTTCGGTGTTCCTGTTCCGACTGGGCACGTTCTGGCTCCCCATCCTGCCCGGATGGGGTGCGTTCACCTGGATGCAGCGCGCCGACTACTTGTAGCTCGACGCGCCTGTCACCTAGACGCGCCGGCGGCCCTGATCGTCGCCGCGGCGGAAGATCTGCGCCACCACGCGCATCTGGATCACCGACGTGATGATGATGCCGGTGAAGCCGATCACTTGGAGCGCGGTGGCGAAGTCGTCGTCGGTCTGCACCAGCGCGGCCGCCACGAGCAGCAGTGCCGAGCCGACGAGCCCGATGAGCCCGACCGCAGCGAACACGACGCGGTCGATCCAGTCGTCGACGACGGCGCGATCCTCACCGCTGAAGCGCTCGACCCGCATCGAGAGCGTGCCCCGCCGGAGCTGCGCCGCGATCGCCTCGGCGTGGGCCGGGAGGGTGCGCAACGACGGCAGGGCGCGCACGATCTCCTTCTCCAGTTGCTGCTGGAGGACGTCGGACTGCTGACCCGCGAGCTCGGGGAGGAGTGCGGTCGCCTCGTGCGCGAGGTTGAACGTGGGATCGATCGTGCGCAACGTGCCCTCGAGCGTGAGGAGCGCACGCGACAGCACGGTCATCGCGCCTGGCACCTCGAGCCCGTGCCGTTGCATGACGTCGAGCATCTGGCTCATCGCCTGCGGGTCGAAGCTGCCGGAGCCGATGCCCTCGCTCAACACCAAGCCGATGTCGGCTTCGAGCGCCCGACTGTCACCCACCTCGTCGCCACCGGCGAGGTGGTTGGTGGCGCGGGCGAGGACGACGGGGTCGTTCAACTGGAAGCCGATCGCCATCTCCTGCATCGACTCGAGCACCACCGGGCTCAGGCGCCCGACGGCACCGAAGTCGAGGAACCACAGGCATCCTCCGCCGTCGACGAAGATGTTCCCCGGGTGCGGATCGGCGTGGTACATGCCGTCGCGCAGCACCTGGTCGAGGAACGAGTGCAGCAGGCGACGCGCGAGCACGCTCGCCGCTTCCGGCGCCGCACCGATCGCGCCCTGGTCGGCGACGGTGACGCCGGGGATCTCCTCCATCACCAGCACACGCCTCGTCGACAGCGCCTGGTACACCAGAGGCGCGGCGACGCCGTCGTCGTCGGCGATGTGCTCGAGGAAGATGGTGCCGTTGGCAGCCTCGGCGCCGTAGTCGAGCTCCTTCTCCAGCGAGTTGATGAGCTCCTCGGCCAGACGCTTCACGCCGAGCTGGCGCGCCGCCTCGACCCGACGGTCGACCACCCCGGCAGCCATGCGCAGCACTGCGGCGTCGCGGTGGACCACGTCCTCGATGCCGGGACGCTGGACCTTCACGACGACGTGCTCGCCGGTCGTGAGCACGGCCCGATGCGTCTGGCCGATGGAAGCAGCCGCCAGCGGCTCGAAGTCGAACGACGCGAACTCCTCCTCGACCGACGCGCCCAGCTCGCTCTCGAGGACCTCACGCACGGCGTCGGCGTCGATCGGGCGCGCCGACGACTGCAGCAGCGCGAGCTCCGTCGTGATGACCTCGGGCAACAGGTCGCTCCGGGTCGACGCGATCTGCCCGAACTTCACGAACATCCCGCCGCAGTCCTCGAGCGTGAGGCGGAGACGCCGGGCGAACTCGGGCGTGGCGAGCTTCGACGACGAGGCGTAGTGCTGCAGCCCGCGCTTGCGGGCGAAGCGCAGGATCTCGCGGAAGCGGCCGAGCGGGGCGAAGCGCCGCTTCAGCGTCTTGATCGGGTGGAGCAACCAGCGGAAGCGGTGGCGCCGGCGGTGGTGGGGCTTGAGCAGGACGTCGAGGATCAACCCGACGAGCATCGAGACGAGGATGCCGAAGAACAGCGCCAGCGGGAGGAGGTTCTCGAGCTGGTGCGTCGTCTTGACGTTGGTGTCCTCGATGACCGCGGCCACCGCCAGACCGACGGTCCAGCCGAAGAAGCCGGCGACGAACGACCGCCACCAGCCGCGGTGCACGCCGAGCAACCGGCTGCTCACCCACCCGACGATGATGATGAACGGGATGCCGTAGAGGAACAGCGTCCCCAACGTGAGCTCGACCGTGACACCTACGGGCATCGAGGGATCCTACGGCGCCCTCGGGCAGGTGACGCCCGGGACGAGGCGACTACCGTTCGATCCGTGACTGCCACCGACTCCGCCACCAACGAGGCCCCGTCGACGGACACGCCGGAACAGGCGTCGTTCCGCGCCGAGGTGCGCGCCTTCCTCGCCGCGAACACCACGCCGAAACGGGAACGCAGCCCCTGGGCGATCACGTACCACACGTCGTCCGAGGACGCCGCCGACGCCTTCACGCGCGGCCGCGCCTGGCAGCAGGCGCGCTACGACGCGGGCATGACCGGCTTCACGTACCCGAAGGAGTACGGCGGGCACGGTGCGGAGGCCTGGCAGGAGGCGATCTACGAGGAAGAGGCCGCCGGCTACGAGGCGAGCTCGGGGTTCATCCGCTCCACCATCATGATGCTGGGCCCCACGATCATGGCGTTCGGCACCGAGGAGCAGAAGCGCGACCTCATCCCGCGCCTGCTGTCCGGTGAGGACGCGTGGTGCCAGCTCTTCAGCGAGCCGGGCGCGGGTTCCGACCTCGCCGGACTCGGGTGTCGCGCCGAGCGCGACGGCGACGAGTTCGTCGTGAACGGGCAGAAGGTGTGGAACTCGGCGGCGCAGTGGTGCGACCACGGCATGCTCCTCGCGCGCACCAACCCCGACATGCCGAAGCACCACGGCATCACGTTCCTGCTCGTCGACATGGACTCCCCCGGCATCGAGGTGCGTCCCCTCATCCAGGCCACCGGCGCCGCCCACTTCAACGAGGTCTTCTTCGACAACGTGCGGGTGCCGGTCGCGAACGTGCTCGGCGACATCGACAACGGATGGCCCGCTGCGCGCACGGTGATGGCGAACGAGTCGGCGATGATCGGCGGGGGTGGCGGCGGCAGCACCTTCGCGCTGCTGCGGCTGCTCGCCGAAGAGTTCGACCGCACCGACGACCCGGTCGCCCGACAGCGGCTGATGGAGTGCTACGTCAACGAGAAGACGCTCGGCCTGCTCGCCGATCGCATCATGGGCGCGATCCGTCGGCGCGAGCGCCCGCCCGTCGACCCGTCGATCCTCAAGCTCTCGATCGCCGTCAACAAGGCGGTGACCGGTCAGGTCGCCGGCGAGCTCGCCGGCGCCGCGGCGCTGCAGACCGAGGACGAGATCGGGCAGTGGATCAGCTCGGAGATGCTGAGCCGCTACGGGATCTCGATCGGTGGCGGCACCAACGAGGTGCAGCGCAACAACCTCGCCGAGCGCGCCCTGGGCCTCCCCAAGGAGCCCACGGTCCCCCGCGACACCCCCTGGTCCCAGCTCCTCCGCAGCTAGCCCGCACCGACAACCGCCTTTTGGCGCCGCTACCGCGTGATATTCACGGCGTAGGGGCGCCGAAACGTTCTAGGCGTCGGCGAGCTTCGAGCGGAGCCACGCGCCGATCGCCTCGTGGGCGGGCTTCGACGCGGGGAAGTCGAAGTTGACGAAGCCGTGGGGCTGGCCCGCGTAGCAGATCTCCTCCACGTCGACGTCGGCCTCACGCAGCCGGTCGGCGTAGGCGCGGCCTTCGTCGCGCAGCAGGTCGCAGCCGCCGAGGATCACGATCGCCGGCGGCAGGTCGCGCAGGTGCTCGGCGTGCAGGGGCGCCGCGTACGGATCGTCGTCGAGGTCACGTCCAGCGGTGTAGGCGTCCCAGTACGCGACCATCGCCTTCTCGTTGAGCACGAGCCCGGCGAACTCGTCGCGCGACGGGAACCGCTCCGACCCCGAGGTCCCCGGGTAGATCAGCACCTGTCCTGCGAGCTGCACGTCGCCCGCGTCGCGCAGGCGCAGCGCGAGTGCGGCCGAGAGGTTGCCGCCGGCGCTCTCACCGGCGATCGCCACCTTCTCCGCCGGCACACCGAACGTCGGCGCGTTGGCGATCGCCCAGCGGGTGACGGTCTCGCAGTCGTCGAGGCCCTCGGGGTACGGGTGCTCGGGGGCGAGCCGGTAGCCCACCGAGATCACGACCGCACCCGACGCGTGGCACAGCTCCTTCGCCACGTTCTCCATGATCCCGATGCTCCCGAGCACGAACCCGCCGCCGTGGAAGTAGACGACCAGCCCGGTGGGCGGCTCCTCGTCGCGGTAGATGCGGATCGGGATGCCCTCGACGTCGGCGTCCTCGACGCTCGCGATCTCGACGTCGCACGGCAGTGAGAAGTCACCGCGCGCCAACTCGAGGATCTCGGGGTCGAGCGTGTCCATCACGGTGTTCCGTGAGGGGTCGGCCTCGAAGTACTCCTTCACCCACGGATCGAGCACACCCTCGTCGGTCATCTCCACTCCCCCTTCCGAACGCTGCGCCACCGTACGCCACCGTCATCGCGCCGGCACGAGGAGGGGGCACGTTGACGGTGCGGCGGATTCGTGACATCGTGCTGCCGCCAATATCGCTCGCCCTGCTCCGGAGGTTCCCATGGCCATCGACTTCACCGGCGGTCTGTCCGAAGACCGCGAGTACGTGTTCGCCGAGCAGCCCTCCGACCCCGAGATGCGTGAATCGGTCAACACGTGGGTCTGGGACGACGGCACCGCCTACGGCATGCCCCGCATCGGTGTGGAGGCGGTCGCCGACCAGTGGGAGACCCACGACATCCAGTTCAACCTCGCCTTCGCCGACGGGCGCGTGCTCAACATGTTCGGCAGCGGCAAGGTGCACGATCCGCTCGGCGCCGATGGCAAGCCGCGCATCCTCGGCGCAGGACCGCTCGAGTTCGAGCTGGTGAAGCCGTTCGAGCACTGGAAGGCGCGCATCGACGGTGAGGCCAACGTCACCTCGATCCAGGCGCAGATCGACGGCGGCATGCCGGGGTCGGGCACCGGCGAGAAGGTGCCGGTGCACCTGGAGTACGACATCCGGTCGGCCGCCCCGCCGTGGGAGAGCGGCTCGCTCCTCGAGGAGGCGGGCCGCGTGCTCGCCACCCAGGAGGAGGGTGCCCTCATGGGTGGACCCCGCTTCGAGCAGCTGTTCCGCGCCACCGGCACGTTGCGGGTCGGCGACGACGAGTACGCCCTGCACGGTGGCGGTCTGCGCATCCGCCGCGCCGGCGTCCGTCGTCTGGCCGCGTTCCGCGGGCACGTGTGGCAGTCGACCGTGTTCCCGAGCGGGCGCGCGTTCGGGGTGTGCCTCTATCCCCCGCGCGACGACGGCAAGCCGACGTTCAACGAGGGCTTCCTGTTCGAGGGCGACGGCGAGCTCATCCCCGCGCGCGCGATCGACGCGCCCTGGCTGCGCGACCTGCAGCCGAAGGGCCAGGACACGACGCTCACGCTCGAGACCGAGGACGGCCGCACCGAGACCATCCAGGGCGAGACGGTCGTGTCGACGTGCATGGTGATGAACGCGGCGAGCGCCGGCAACGACGGCGCCGGCGCCGGCATGGGCGACTTCCGGCTGCAGCAGGCGATCTGTCAGTACACGTGGGGCGACGAGACGGCCACCGGCATGATCGAGCGTTCGTCGGCCAGCAGCGACGTCGGCTGATCAGACGGGGAGCTCGCCCGACGGGACACCGGTCCAGGGCAGGGCAGGGTCCTTCGGCGCCACGGTGACGTCGAAGATGCGGGCGTCGCTGCTCAGCACCAGCTCGACCGCCTCCGACACCGCGACCGGCGTGTTCATCGCTCCCGACGCGACCGCGAGGTCGGTCCAGCGCGCCATGTGCGGCACGCCGCTCATGTCGAGGTTGGTGCCGGTGCCGGCGTCGGCGGTCGGTCCCACGAAGACGCGGATGAAACCGACCTCGGTGTGCTCGAGCCGCAGCGTGTCGACCATGCGGTTGAGCGCGGCCTTGGTCGCGGTGTACACGCCGATGCCGGGCCACGCCGGACCGATGCTCGACACCGACGACAGGTAGACGAACGACCCCGGCGCCTGCTTCACGTGCGGGAGTGCGTACTTCGTGATCAGGGCCGCGCCCATGACGTTGGTCTCGAACGTGGTGCGCCACCAGGTGGCGTCGGCCTCGTCGAGGGCGACGATCGAGATCGCGCCGGTGGAGTAGACGACCTCGTCGAGGCCACCGAGGCCGCCGACCGCGTCCTCCACCACCTGACGGCACTGGTCCTCGTCGGTGACGTCGCACGCCAATCCGATCGCGGTGCCGTCGATCTCGGCGGCGAGCTCCTCGCAGACCTCGCGCCGGCGCGCCGCCAACGCGACGTGGGCACCGTGGGCGGCGAGCCGCTGCGCGACCACCTTCCCGATCCCCGCCGACGCCCCGAGCACCAGCACCCGCCGTCCGACCAGTCGACCCTCGGTCATCGTCCGCTCCCTCTCGGTGCACCGTGATGGACCGGCCGAGTCGTACCACACCGTGACCACACCGTGACCACGCCGCGACCGACCGGCGAGCCGTCCCGCCTGGCGTCCGGGCCCTGCACCCGGCCACGATGGCCGCCGCATGGACGCCATCCGTTCGCGCCTCCCCCGCTCGATCCTGGTCCTGCGCCACCGCGACTTCGCACTGGTGCAGGTGGGCAACGGTGTGTCACAGCTCGGCACCTGGGGCCAGTACGTCGCCCTCGGGTGGGCGATCCGCGAGCTGAGCGGCTGGCCCTTCGCGGTGTCGCTCAGCCTGGTGGCCCAGTTCCTCCCCTTCCTCCTGCTGTCGCCCGTCGGTGGCGCGCTCGCCGACCGGCTTCCTCGCCGTCGCATCGTCGTGATCGGCAACGTGTGCGCGGTCCCGTCGTCGATCGCGCTGGGCGTGCTCGTCGCCACCGGGAACCAGACCATTCCGCTCCTCCTGGTGTTGGCCGCGCTGGGCGGCATCGCGACCGCGCTCACCCAACCGGCGATGACGGCGGTCATCGGTGAGATCGTTCCCCAGGACGAGCTCCCGGAGGCGGTCGCCTCCATGAGCATCATCAACAACCTGACCCGCATCCTCGGGCCGTCGTTGGCCGCGTTGGTCATCAGCGCGTGGGGTCTGCAGTGGGCGTTCTACCTGAACGCGCTGAGCTTCTTCGCGGTGGTGGTCGCCTGGGCGTTCGTGCGCACGGTCACGCGTGCGCACGAGACCCACGAGCCGCTGCGGCGTCAGCTCAAGCTCGGCCTGCAGTACGCGCGTGGTGATCGCCAGATCGGCTTCCTGTTGCTGGTGACGTTCGTCGTCACGTTCGTCGTGTACCACGCCGCGCTCATGCCGATCATCGTCACCGACCTGTTGCACGAGGGGACGTCGGGCTACGCGCTCATCCAGACGACGACGGGACTCGGCGCCATCTTCGGCGCCATCGTCGCAGGGGAGTTCCTGAGCGACCGACGGCGGCGCATCGCGATCGGCGCGTCGTTGTTCGTCATCGCGTGCATGTACGTGATCATCGCCACGTCGCGCCAGCTGTCGATCACCGCCACCGCGCTGCTCGGGTTCGGCTTCGCATACTTCGTGCTCAGCACGGTCACGCAAGGCCTGCTGATCGCGGGTGCGCCTGACGAGTTCCGCGGTCGGGTGATGGGCCTGTACACGATGATGACGGCAGGTGGGGTGCCGATCGCGGCGCTGTTCGGAGGCGCGCTCGGTTCGATCTTCGGTCCCGCCGAGGCGGTCGGACTCGCCGCGGTCGTCATGTTCGCGTTCCTCGCCTGGGTGCTCGCGTCGCGGAAGCTCCGCCTCGTGTCGCTCGACGCGCACGCCGAGATCGACGACCCCGCGCTCGTGCAGACGGTCGAGATCGATCCCGCGCTCTGACCGGGATCAGCTCGACGGAGCTTCGAGGGAGGCGATGAAGCGATCGACGACGTGTGCCCAGGTCTTCGGTGTCGGCAGCTCGACGTCCCACGCCTCGAGCAGTCCGAGGCCGAGCGCACGAGCGACGACCTTGCCGCTGAGGTCGAAGAGCTCGGCGGTGTCGCGCGTCGAGGTGCTCATGCGGTCGCCGGGAGCGGATCACCGGTGCGGGCGAAGCACTGCTCGACGTTCCCACCCATGAACCAGACGCGGAGCTCGTCGTCGAGATCGTCGAGCGCGCTCCCGTACAGGTCGATGGGCTCGGCGTTGCCCTCGAAGTGCGGGTAGTCGGACGACCACACGAGCTGGTCGGGCAGCTCGGTCAGCACCTCGAGCGCGTCGGTGTCGCCGAATCCGGGCAACGGCGTTGACCGGACGTTGCGGCGCAGCATGTCGCCGCCGGACACGTCCCACGGCCAGTCGCCGAGTGCGAACGAAGGGAGCGACTGACGTTCGAGGGTCTGGAAGAACGGCGGCACCCAGTTGACGCGCATCTCCTCGAGCACGACGGTGAGGTCCGGGTGCCGGGCGAAGACCCCGCCGTACAGCATCCCCGCGATCAGGTTCTGGGCCGCGTGCACGCGCTGCGTGTTCGCCAGGCGGACGAGTCCGCTGATCCCTCCGCTGCCCTCGTCGCGCCACCCGATGTCGGCCCAGCCGGTGAAGTCGGACTCGGTGTTCCCCACGTGGATGACGGCAAGCATCCCGAGTCGGACGGCGGCGTCCCACACCGGATCGAACGCGGGGTGACCGGGCGACCGACCGCCGACCGGACGACCGTGGTCGGTGGACACGAAGAACCCGCGCGCCCCGATCGCACGTGCACGTTCGAGCTGTCCGACCGCGAGCTCCGGATCGCTCAGGTCGACCATCGCGACCGCGTGGAGACGGCCGCTGTCGCCGAGCTGCTCGGCGAGGTACGCGTTGCACCGATCGATCGCGCGTGGCCAGTCGGCGCGCGGCACGAACTGGAGCTGCTGCCAGTATCCGCCCGGGTTCACCATGCAGTGGTCGATCCCGACGCGGTCCATCCACTCGACGCGCTCGCGCGCCGAGGACTCGTGCAGCGGATGCAGCACCACCGGGCCGCCCGCCGACTCGGCCCGGCGCACGAGCTCGGGCATCAGCTCGTGCGCGGTCGGCCGGTCGGCGTCGGGCAGCGCGCGCAGCAGGTCACCGGCGATCCCGAACGCGAGCATGTCGACGCCCTTCGGCAGGTCGGCGAGCCAGGGGCCGAGCGGATGCTCCCGCTCGTCGTAGGAGACCGCTTCCCAGTGCGTGTCGACGTCGATGATCACGATGCACCCCCGGATCGGCGGCTCGTGCCGCTCGATCAAGAATGTAACACCGATATCTTTTACCGGCGACCCGTCTGCGGTCAGTCGAACGCGGGCATGACCTCGGCGGCGAAGCGCTCGTAGGGCGCCGCGTCGACGGTGCCGAAGCGCAGCGTCACCTGGTCGACCCCGGCGTCCTGCAGCAGCCGCAGGTCGCCGATCAGGTCGTCGGGGCTGCCGACCAGCCGGGGACGCCCGTCGGGGGCCATCCAGAACTCCGGCGAGTACCGGAACTCCGAGCCCTCGGGCGCGCGCGCCGGAGCCGCCGGCCACCCACCTCCAGGAACCTCGGCGAAGCGGGTCGGGCCGGCGCTGAACGAGAACGTGAACGGCTCGTCGATCCCCGCGTTGCGCCGCAGGTCGAGGATCTCGGCGCGGGCGGCGGCGTACTCGTCGGGTGGGAGCCAGAGCGGGTGCCAGCCGTCGGAGAGCAGCGCGGCGCGGCGGTGAGCGCGCCGGTTGTTGCCCCCCACCCACACCGGCACCCGGGTCGGCGCCTGCACCACCGAGTACCCCTCCGGAGGTGCTCGGAGCGCGCGCAGGAAGTCCTCCGTGGTCGCGGCGCGTGCGTCGTAGTCGGCGCCGAGCACGTCGAACTCACCGCGCAGGTAGCCGATGCCGACGCCGAGGAGGAGACGATCGCCGGCCAGCGCGCCCATCGTGCCGATCATCGCGGCGACCGCGAGGGGATGGCGATAGGGCGCGACGAGCACGTCGGTGCCGACCCGCAGCCGGGTCGTGCGACCGAGCGCCCACGCGCACGCCGCGAGCGGCTCCAGGAACGGCGTCTGCAGGTTGACCGCGGTCGCGTAGTCGGGCACCGCGATGTGATCCGGCCACCACACCGAGTCGAAGCCGAGCTCCTCACCTGCGTCGACGAGCTCGGCGATGCCGCCGTCGACGGCCTTCCCGTACGCGGGCACCGCGAACCCGAACCTCACGAGCGAGCCTCCTGACGCGGAGTGGCATCGAGGTCGACGTGGAACAGGCGGTCGGTGAGGTACCAGCGCCCGCCGTCGCGCTGGTACGTGTCCTCGTAGCGACCGACCAGGAGGATGCGCACGGGCACGCCCGGCGCGCCCCCTTCCAGCACGGTGTAGCTGCAGCGCGCGGGTCGCGTCGTCGGCGCCCTCGTGGTGCGAGATCACCAGGTTGTGCATCAGGTGACGGGTGCGGATCGGACCGTCGACGGGGACGAGCGCCGAGTAGACGGCGCGCAGCTCGTCGGGGGTGCGCAGCACCGTGCCGGTCGCGGCCGAGCGCCAGGTCGCCCGCTCGAAGTGCGCGAGCACGCCCTCGACGTCGCCGGTGTCGAGCAGCTCGGCGTAGCGGTGGACCAGCGTGGTGATCTCGGCCCGGTCGTCACCATCGCCCGCGCCCGCCCCCACGCCCACCCGCACGCCCACCCCCACGGGCCGAATGCAAGCACCGTGGACGCGGGAAAGTCAAGTGTCTTAAAGTCCGGCCATGCAGGCAGTGCGACTCAGGGACGGCAGGCTGACGATCGCCGAGGTGCCGGTCCCGGAACCGGGGCCGGGCGACGCGCTGGTCCGCATCGACGCCGCCGGCGTCTGTCACAGCGACCTCCACGTGGCCCGCGGTGAGTGGGCGGGGGTCACCCCGTCGCTGCTCGGGCACGAGGCCATCGGCACCGTCACCGCGCTCGGCATCGGCGCCGACGCGTTCGTCGAGGTCGGCGACCGCGTCGTCCTGGGTCTCGGTGGTGGCGGCGGAGGGTTCTGGTGCGGCGCGTGCGTCCACTGCCTCGGCGGGCGACCCCGCCTCTGCCAGCAGGCCAAGCCCATCGTGGGCACGTTCGCCGAGTACTTCACCGTGTGGGCGCAGTCGTTGGTGACGATTCCCGATGCGGTCGGCAGCGAGGAGGCATCACTCGCGTGCGGCGGGCTCACCGCATACGGCGCGGTGAAGAAGCTGCTCGCCCACCACGTCGTCCCCGGCCGACCGATCGCCATCGTCGGCGCCGCCGGCGGCCTCGGTCACTACGCGGTGCAGCTCGCCACTGCGTTCGGATACCGCGTCGTCGGCATCGACGTCGGTGAGGAGCGACTCGAGTTCGTGCGTTCGCTCGGCGCCGAGCTCGCGGTGAGTGCCGAGGACGCGCGCGAGATCGTCCCGCGCGAGATCGGCGGCGTCGACGCCAGCCTGGTGTTCTCGTCGCGCATGGACGGGTTCCGCCTCGGCTTCGACCTGCTCGGTCCCCACGGGCTCTTCGTCGCCGTCGGCCTCCCTGCGACCAGTGAGGGGAACTTCTCGTTCGCGCCGTTCGACCTGCTCCGCAAGGACCCGACCATCATCTACTCCGCGGTCGGGAACGTGCAGGACATGCGCGAGTTGGTGGACCTCGCGGCGGCGGGCAAGGTGCGCACCCACGTGTCGCGCACCGGGGCGCTGACGGAACTGCCCACGATCTTCGACGAGCTCGCCGCGAGCCGCTACCTCGGACGCGCCGTCGTCACCGACCTGAGCCATTGAGGAGCCTCCGATGACCACCGCCATCTACTCGTGCGACGACCACCTCGACCTGCGTGCGGTACCGCCGGAGCTCTGGCAGGACCGCCTTCCGGCGGCCGACGTCGAACGCGGGCCGCGTGTGGTCGAGCGCGACGACGAATTGGTCTGGGTCTGCGAGGGTCGCGACCTGGGCGGGAGCGGGTACGCCGGCGCGACCGGTGAGCGCATCCGCGCGTTGAACGCCATCGGCCGGGCCGGCATCGACGACGACGGCTACCGCGCCGGCAACGCGCGGCTGCGCCTCGAGGACCTCGACCGCGACGGGCTGGCTGCGTCCGTCGTCTACGGGCCCCTCGCCATCGGGCTCCCGATCGAGGATCCGACGTTGCAGGCCGCGTGCTTCGCGGCGTGGAACGACTGGGCCGCCGACGACTTCAACGCGGTCGCACCCGACCGCCTCACGACGCTCCCGTTCCTGCCGAGCAGCTCGGCGCAGGTCGCGGCCGACGAGCTCGAGCGCTGCGCGGCCAAGGGGCACCGCGGTGCGATCATCGACGTCTTCGACATGGACCTCGGCGACCCCGCGTGGGACCGCCTGTGGAACGTCGCCCAGGACACCGGACTGCCGATCAGCGTCCACATCAAAGGCGGGTCGTGGTCGGGTCTCAGCTACCAGATCGGCAAGTGGCAGGCCGCCGCGTTCGCGACGATCATGCCGCTCCAGCTCGACGAGATCCTGGCGACGTTGATCTTCTCCGGCGTCCTCGAACGTCATCCGGGACTGCAGATCGTGATGGCCGAGTCGGGCGTGAGCTGGCTGCCGTTCTTCCTCGCCCGCGCCGACATGGAGTGGAACGCGTTGCAGGGCAAGCTCGACTACGCACCGGAGCTCTCACCGAGCGAGCTGTTCGCCCGGCAGGTCTTCGCCACGTTCGAGGAGGAGTTCTTCCCCGAGCAGATCCCGGTGCTCGGTGCCGACCGGTGCATGTGGGCGTCGGACTACCCGCACACCGACAGCACGTTCCCCGAGTCGCAGCGCGTGATCGACGACACCCTCGGCGCGTTGTCCGAGACCGATCGACGCAAGGTCACCGCGACCAACTGCGCGCAGCTCTACGGGTTCGCGCCACTCCCGACTGCGGCAGCCACGTGACCGGTGCCATCTCCGGCTTCGACCACGTCTCACTCCCGCTGCGCGACGAGGACGCCATGGTCGCGTTCTACCGTGCGCTCGGCGCGGCGGTCGACGAGCACGAGCACGTCGTGGTGGTGCATCTCGGCGACCAGATGGTGAACTTCCACCGTGTCGAGATGTGGACGCGCGACGACTTCACGCTCCGGGCCCCGGCCGCGACGCCTCCGTGCGGCGACTTCTGCCTGCGGTGGGACGGCACGGCCGACGAGCTCACCTCGCTGCTGCGCGCCGCCGACGCGGTCGTCGAGGAAGGCCCCGTGCCGCGTCGCGGCGCGCTCGGCGTCGACGCGACGAGCGTCTACGTGCGCGATCCCGACGGCAACCTGGTCGAGTTCATGAGGTATCCGTGACCCGTCGTCGTCGCCCCACTGCACAGGAGCTGTTCGGGCCCGCGGGCACGCCGCGCGTCGTGGTGGTCGGCGCGGGGTTCGGTGGGATCGCCGCCGGCGTGAAGATGAAGGACGCCGGGATCCACACCTTCACCATCTACGAGTCGTCGCTCGGGATCGGCGGCACCTGGTGGGACAACACCTACCCCGGCGCCGAGGTCGATGTCGGTTCGCACCTCTACTCGTACTCGTTCAAGTCGCACGACTGGACCCGCACCCACGCCAAGCAGGGCGAGCTGCAGAAGTACCTCGAGCAGACCGTCGACGAGCACGGGCTGCGTCCACACCTGCGCCTCGGCGTTGCGGTGGAGTCGGCCACGTGGGACGACGTCCGCCACGTCTGGACCGTCACCCTCGACGACGGCACCACCGACGAGTGCCACGTGTTCATCAGCGGGGTGGGGTTCCTCAACGTCCCGCGCTACCCCGACTGGCCCGGCCTCGACGACTTCACCGGCCCGAAGTTCCACACCTCGCGGTGGGAGCACGAGCACGACCTCACCGACAAGGTCGTCGCGGTGGTCGGCACCGGTTCGACCGCGTCGCAGATCGTCCCCGCGATCCAACCCGACGTGCAGCACCTCTACCTGTTCCAGCGCGAGCCGGGCTGGGTGATGCCGAAGGGCGACCGCGACTTCACCGACGACGAGCGCAAGCGGTTCTCGAACCGGTTGCGGCGTCGTCAGGAGCGGCTGCGGCTGAAGTGGCTGCTCGAGAAGAACATCCGGGGCGGGAAGGTCTTCGTCGTCGACACCAAGCAGAACGCGGTGCGCACGCAGTTCTGCCTCGACTACATCGCCAAGGTCTTCGAGGACCGCCCCGACCTCCAGCAGGCGGTGACACCGCGCTACCCCTACCCGGGCAAGCGGCCGATCTTCGCGTCGACGTTCTACCCCGCGTTGAAGGAGCCCAACGTCGAGCTGGTCCCGCGTGCGGTGCAGTCGGTGACCGCGACGGGGGTCGTCGACGTCGACGGGGTCGAGCGGGCGGTCGACGTCCTCGTGATGGCAACCGGCTTCCAACCGGCCGACTACCTCGCGCGGCTGAAGGTCGTCGGCCGCAGGGGGCGCACGCTGCGAGAGTACTGGGCCGGTGAGCCCCACGCGTTCCTCGGGATCACCGTGCCGGAGTTCCCGAACTTCTTCATCCTCTACGGGCCCGGCACCAACGGCGGTGAGATCGTCACCATGCTCGAGAGCCAGTCGGAGTTCGCGGTGCGGGCGATGCAGCGCATGCGTCGCGAGCGCGTGACCGCGGTCGAGGTGCGACCGGTCTTCGACCGGTGGTGGAACCGCTGGCTCCAGCACAAGATGCACGGCACGTCGTGGACCATGAGCAGCAACTACTTCAAGGCCCCCACCGGCAAGGTCGTCACCCAGTGGCCGATCGGGTGCGTCGCCTACCGGGCGCTCACCAAGGTGTTCGGCCGCATCAGCGAGACCACCCGCCGCCGCACCACTCCCTGAGACCGACCCCACCCACGAACTGGCGTCACTCGGGCGGACATGTTCCGCCGAACTGACGCCAGTTTCGCAGGTGTGGGGGGCGCTAGGGCTTGGGTGGGAGGCGGTCGCGGTAGTCGGCGGGGAGGAGCTCGAGGAGCTGCCCGTCGGGGTCGCGCACGAACAGCGCCAGCCCCACGTCGCTCTCCTCGATGATCGTGCCGCCGTGCTCGACGACCTTCGCCGCGGCGGCGCGCACGTCGTCGACCGAGATCGACAGGTGCGTGAGCCCGGGGTCGTTCATCGCACGCGGCTGGTACTCGTTGACCGCGCCCTCCGCGCCGTAGGCCATGAGCTCGAGCACGAAGCCGTCGAGGACGAGGTACGACGCGGTGATCCCGAGCGGTGGTTCGAGGCAGTTGAGCTTGGCGGTCGCCGCGTCGGGCGGCTGGATCTCGTACCAGAACTCGAACCCGAAGACCTCCTGGTAGAAGGCCTTCGAACGCTCGAGGTCGGTGACGACCTGTCCGGTGTGGTTGTAGATCGCCATCAACCGGCCCCCTCTCCGTCGGCGGGCGTGAACTCGAGATGCAGCTCGCGCAGCCCGCGGAGCATGTAGGTCGGGTCGTACTCGTAGCGGCGCGCGTCTGCCGGGCCGTGGTGCTCCTCGGAGATCCGGATGTCGTCGGTGCGGGCGAGGAACTTCTCGAGCGTGATCTTGGTCTCCGCGCGCGCCAGCGGTGCGCCCGCGCACGAGTGGATGCCGTGACCGAAGCCGATGTGCTGGCGGCCGTTGGCGCGGTCGAGCTTGAACTCGAGCGGGTCGTCGAACTGCCGCGGGTCGCGGTTCGCCGCCGCGTTGAGCATGAACACGCTGGTGCCCGGGGCCAGCTCCACGTCCCCCACCGTCACCGCCACCTTCGACAGCCGGAACTCGCCCTTGATCGGCGGCTCCAGTCGCAACGCCTCCTCCATGAAGGCGGGGATCAGCGTCGGGTCGTCTCGGAGGGCGGCCTGCAGGTCGGGCCGGTCGCCCAGGATGCGGAGCGACGTCGACATCAACCGGGCGGTGGTCTCCCCACCCGCACTGAACAGGTTGGCGGCGATCCGCATCACGTCGTGCACCGGTGGCAGCGTGCCGTCGGGGAACGTCGCGCTCGCGAGGCCGGTCATCACGTCGTCGCGCGGCGCGCGCCGACGGTCCTCGATGTACGCGGTGAACTGCTCGTAGAGGAACTCGAGCGGCTTGTGCTCCATCTTCTGGGTCGACTGCGGCTCCTTGTGGGTGAGCCGCTTCCGGAACTCGTCGCGGTCGTCCAAGGGCACGCCGAGGAGGTCGGCGACGACGAGCAACGTGAACGGCAGCGCGTAGTCGTGCACGAACTCGCACTGGCCGCGGTCGATGAACTCGTCGAAGACCTGGTCGGAGAGCCGGAGCATGAACTCCTCGTTCTCCTTCAGGCGCTTCGGCGTGATCAGGCGCATCAGCAGCCCGCGCTGCTCGGTGTGGTGCGGAGGATCGAACGACGGGAGCTGGTCACTGAACGGCAACGCGCCGCGATGCTCCTCGATGATGGCGCTGATGTCGTCGCCCTCGAGCGGCACCGGCCACGGGAAGAACGGACCGGCCACCGTGTTGCAGCTCGAGAACCGGTCGGAGTCGCGGTAGACGGCGACCGCCTCGTCGAACCCGGAGACGAACACCACGCCGCGCTTGGGACCCCGCCACACCGGTCCCTGCGCGCGGATCCACTCGTAGTAGGTGCTCGGGTCCTGGAACAGGTCCTTGTCCCGGAAGAAGTCGGTGGTTGCGTAGTCGGTGTCGGCCACGGTGGTGCGCTCCTGATCGCGTCGGTGCGGTGTTGGTTCAGCGTCGGCTGCGGGGGAGCCCGAGGCCGCGGGACGCGATGATGTCGCGCTGCACCTCGCTCGTGCCCCCGTAGATGGTGGTGACGGCGGCGTGCCGGTACAGGTGCTCCACCCACCCGTCGACCGGTGCCTCGGCATCGCCGTGCGGCAACACGCCTTCGGCCCCGAGCATGTCGACCAGCTCGTCGGCGTCGGCGGTCATGGCCTCGGCGTAGAACAACTTGTGCATCGAGCCCTCGACGCCCGGCAGCGCGCCGGACGCCGCCACGTAGGAGCACCGCAGCGCGAGCAGGCGCGCCACCTCGTCGTGCATGCGCATGGTCGCGAGGCGCTCGCGGACGAGCGGATCGTCGATCACGCGCGTGCCGTCGGGACGGCGGGTGGTGGTCGCCCAGTCGACGGCCTGCTGCCACACCCGGTCGGCCTCGCTCAGCGCGAACCCACCGCGCTCGAAGGTGAGTGCCACCGTCATCACGTCCCAGCCGCCGTCGACCTCGCCCACGCGCAGGGAGTCGGGCACGCGCACGTCGGAGTAGAAGGTGGCGTTGGTGCGCTCACCGCCCATCGTGTGCACCGGGTGGATCTCGACGCCCGGCGAGTCGAGCGGCACCAGGAACATCGTGAGGCCCTGGTGCTTGGGGACGTCGGGGTTCGTGCGCGTGAGCAGGAAGACGTACGTGGCCTCGTGGGCCAACGTCGTGAACATCTTCTGACCCTCGATCACCCACTCGTCGCCGTCGCGCATGGCGCGGGTCTTCGCCGCGGCGACGTCGGAGCCCGAGTCGGGTTCGGTGTAGCCGAGGGCGAAGAGGATCTCGCCCGCGAGCGCGGGAGGGATGAACCGCTGCTTCTGCTCGTCGGTGCCGACGGCGCGGAGCGTGCGGGCGATCATGATCGTCTGACCGAGGCCGTCGGTCGGGACCCCGGCGAGGCGCAGCTCGTCACGCAGCGCCGTCATCTCCATCGGATCGCGACCCTGGCCGCCGTACTCCTCGGGCCACGACGCCGCGATCCACCCCTGGGCGCCGAGCGCCCGGTGGAACTCCCAGTTGTGCGACGTGCCGGTGTCGTGGGCGCGCTCGACCATGTCGGGGCTGAAGTGCTCGCCGAGGAAGTCACGCACCTCGTCGCGGAACGCGTCGCTGCGTTCGCCCAGCCTGAAGTCCATCAGTCCGCCACCTGGTCCGCCGAGCCCGTCGGACCGAAGAGCGCGTCGGCGAGGTGCAGCGTGCCCCGCCGCGGGTCGCCGAGCGCGAGCGGCCACGCCTTGGCCCGCCGGAGGAAGAGCTGCACGTCGTACTCGAGCGTGAAGCCGTAGCCGCCGTGCACGTGCAGCGCGGCTGCGGAGGTGTCCTGCGCCGCGCGGGCTGCGAACAGGAACGCCATGCGCGCCAGCGCGACCGCGTCGGCCTCGCCCTCGTCGGCCGCCCACGCCGCCTCGCGCGTCAGCAGCTGCGCGCCCTCCACCGCGGTGGCGACGTCGGCCAGTCGGTGCGCCAACGCCTGGAACGAGCCGATGGGCACCCCGAACTGCTGGCGCTGCTTGGCGTACTCGACCCCGAGCTCGAGCGCAGCGCCGGCGAGGCCGACGAGCGCACCCGCCATGAGCACGCGCCACTCGTCGACCGCACCCACGAACGCCGCCCGCGCGGCTCCCGGTTGCGAGCACCGTGCGGCCCTCACCTCGCAGGGAGCGGTCGGCGATGGCCGCGGCTCCGAGATCGTGCGTGCGCGCCGGCGCGTCGGGCTCGCCCTCGATCACGACGAGCTCGTCGCCGTCGAGTCCGACCACCACGGTCGCCGCGGCACCACCGGGCACCAGACGCGCGACGCCGTCGCGTGCGGGATGGAGCGCGAGGACCCCCACCGGCGGCGCGTCGGTGGCGAGCCGGTCGAGGACCGCACGACCCGCTCCACCACTCGCGACGAGCAGGCGCGCCGTCACCCATGCGTCGACGAGCGGCACCGGCGCGAGTGCGGCGCCGAAGCACTCGGCCGCGAGCTCGAGGTCGAGCAGGCCCGCTCCCCCGCCGCCGAGCTCCTCCGGCACTCCCATCGTCGGTCCACCGAGCGCCGACACCGCCCGCCAGAGGTTGCCGTCGAAGCCGCCCGCCGCCTCGGCCTCGCGCACCACCGTCGGCGGGCACTCCTTGGCGAAGAAGACGCGGAACGCCTCGACCAGCTGTTCCTGCTCGTCCGAGAGCGAGAGATCGACCACGCGCGTCAGAGGGAGGGTGCGGTCGGGGTGAAGGTCGCCGGCATGCGCTGCCATCCGCCGACCATCGCCCAATCGGGGTAGTCGACCACTGCATCGGGGTCGATGTGGTAGTCGGGCATGCGCTCGAGCACCGCGGAGATCATCTCCGAGAACGTGATGCGCGCGAGGTGCGAGCCCGGGCAGCGGTGGATCCCGACGCCGAACGACACGTGCCGGTTGGGGTTGCGGTCGACGACGAAGGTGTCGGCGTCGGGGAACTCCGCCTCGTCGCGACCGGCCGCCACCTCGCTGAGGAGCACCTCGTCGCCCGCCTTCATCGCCACCCCACCGAACTCGGTGTCACTCGCGACGATGCGCTTGTGGGCGCGGGCGGGCGGATAGAAGCGCAGGAACTCCTCGGTCGCCAGAGGGAGGAGCGAGGTGTCGTCGATCAACCGCCGGCGGTCCGCCGGGAACGCCGAGAGGTGCAGCAGCGCGCCACCCGCGAGCGCGGTGGTGGTGTCGATGCCGCCGACGGTGGTGAGGAACGCGATGGACTGCGCGATGTCCTCGGGCAGGCGCTCGCCGTCGACCTCGTGGTGCGCGATCGCGGTGAGCGCGTCGTCGCGCGGCGACGTGATGCGGTCGTGCAGCTCCTCCTCGATGCGGGCGAGCACCGGCTTGTACGCCTGCGACGCCTCGTGGTGCTCGGGCGAGCCCGCGGGATACGCGGAGATCCCGTGGAACGTGTCGGCGAACCACTGCCACTCGTCCTCGGGGTAGCCGAGCCACTCGAGCGTGACGCGTGCCGGGACCACGGTCGTGAGGTCGTGGACGAACTCGACCTCACCCGATTCGACGACCCGGTCGAGCGCGAACTTCGTCCAGTGCCGGGCCCGGCCCCGGAGCCGCTCCGACGCCTGGGGCGAGAGGATGACGGCGAGGGCGCGCCGATAGCCGTGCCAGTGCGGCGGGTCGCTCTCCTCGGGGAGACAGGGCGGCAGGCTGCTGTTGGTGAACGCGATCGCCGAACGGCCCGGCTCGCGCCGCTCCGACGAGAACGTCTCCCAGTCGCGGAACGCGGAGGCGACCAGGTCGTAGGTGCCCACGATCCAGTGACCACCGTTGTCCTCGGTCCACACCACCGGACATCCGGTCGCCTTGACGTCCGCGAGCGCTTCGTCGGAGGCCCGCCGGGTGGTCATGCCGGTGAGGTCGAAGTCGACGCGGGTCGGCGCGGCACCGGCATGCGAAGTGCTGTTCGCGGTCATGCGGATGTGCTCCCCCCGGGCAGCAGTTCTCGGAACGTCTGAACTTTAAGACGATTGACTTTCGCTGTCCAGGGTGGTGGGATTCCCGGGATGGAGGAGATGGAGCGGCGGCGCGCGTGGACGGCCTGCACGGCCGGAATCGCCGGGATCGCCGGGTCGACAGAGCGGAATCGACCGTCATGACCGTCATCGCCCCGTCGACCAAGGAGCAGATCGTCCTTGCCGCCGAGGGGCTCTTCGCCGAGCGCGGGATCGAGGGCGTGTCGCTCCGCCAGATCGGCACCGCCGCCGGCAACGGCAACAACTCGGCGGTCCAGTACCACTTCGGCACCAAGGACCGCCTCGTGCAGGCGGTGTTCGAGTACCGCCTGCCCCGCCTCCGAGAGCGCAGAGACCTGCTCCTCGTCGAACGTCGGCCCGACGACCTGCGAGCGTGGGTCGAGTGCGAGGCCCGCTGGATGTTCGAGCAGAGCGAGCTCGACGACAGCAACTACATGAGCTTCGTCTCGATGCTCACGCAGTCCGGCCGCACCGATCTCTTCGAGGACCTCCCCGACGACCTCGTCACCTCGACGCGCGCCTACCACGCGCACATCTCGTCGCTGCTCGCGCACCTCGTCGAGCCGCTGCGCACGCATCGCATCCGACGGGCGATGGCCTCGTTGGTGCACGCCGCAGCGGATCGCGAGCGCGCCCGGGGGTCGGGCCAGCCCGTGTTGCCGTTCGCGGTGGCGCTGGCGGACGTGGTCGACGGCATCGTCGGGTACCTCGCGGCGCCGGCGTCGGCCGAGACCCTCGCCGCGCTGGACCGGGCACCGGCGTGACCACCACCTCGAGCGGACGCGTCGACGCACCCGCCGTCGATCGATCCGCTCGACCTCTGCGATCCGGCTCGGTACGCAGAACGCGGGTACCCCGACGACGTGTGGACGCAGCTGCGGGCCGAGGCACCGGTGGCGTGGTTCGAACCCGACGGGTACGAGCCGTTCTGGGCGATCACCAGGCACGCCGACATCCTCGACGTGGCGTCGCAGCCGGTCCGGTACTCCAACGAGCACGGGCTGATGATCGGACCGAAGGGGGCGATGGGCCAACCGATCGAGATGGTCGTCACCCTCGATCCCCCGCGCCACGGCCCGCTGCGACGCGTCGCCATGCGTCGCCTCACCCCGCGGGCCATCAAGGGACGCAACGACGACATCGAACGCCTCGCGCTCGAGGTCCTCGACGGCATCGCCGACGCCGCGGCCGGCGGCGAGGAGTTCGACTTCGTGCAGCACGTCGCCGCCCCGCTGCCGATCGCGGTCATCGCGTGGTTCCTCGGCGTTCCCCGGGGGGACCGGGAGCTGCTGTTCCGGTGGACCAACGAGGTCATCGGCAAGGACGATCCCGAGTTCCGCCGTCCGGGCGAGTCTCCGGGACAGACCCTGCGGCGCGCTCGCACCGAGATGCACACCTATCTCGCGGAGCTGGTCGAGCGCGCTCGACGCGACCCGGGCGACGACATCGTCAGCGAGCTCATCGCGGCCGAGATCGACGGCGATCCCCTCACCGAGATGCAGCTCCTCTCCTACTGCGAGCTGATCGTCGAAGCCGGCAACGAGACCACCCGCAACGCGATCAGCGGCGGGCTGCTCGCGCTCGACCGCAACCGCGACCAGTGGGAGCGCCTGCAGGACGATCCCACGCTGCTCCCGGGCGCGGTCGAGGAGATGTTGCGCTTCGTCACCCCGATCATCCACTTCACCCGCACCGCGACCGAGCCGGGCGAGGTGCACGGCGTTCCGATCCACGAGGGCGACAAGCTCGCGCTCTTCTTCGCGTCGGGGAACCGCGACGAGGCCGTGTTCGACGACCCCTTCGCGTTCCGGATCGACCGCAGCCCGAACCCGCACCTCGCGTTCGGCATCGGTGAGCACTTCTGCATGGGTGCGCACCTCGCCCGCATGGAGATGCAGACGGTGTTCCACCACCTCCTCGCGCGGCTCGAGTCGTTCGAGGTGACCGGTGAGGTGGAACGCCTCAATTCGGCAGTGAACGGCGGGATCAAGCACCTCCCCGTGCGCTGCCGCCTGCGCTGATGGCGTCACCGATCGAGCGGCGCCCGCTCGGGTCCACCGGCGTCGACGTGTCGGCCGTCGGCTTCGGCTGCCAGGAGGTCGGCGGCGGGTACGGCGACATCGACGAGCGTGAGTTCGCCCGTGCCGTCGGCCGTGCGCTCGACGTCGGGATCAACCTCTTCGACACCGCGGAGGCGTACGGCTCCGGCGCGTCGGAGGAAGCGCTCGGCCGCGCGCTCCGGGGGCGCCGCGACGAGGCCGTCGTGTCGACCAAGTTCGGCGTCGGATACCCGGATCGACCGAACTTCCGCGACGGTCGCGCCGAGCGGGTCCAGGCGTCGATCGACGCCAGCCTGCAGCGTCTCGGCACCGACCACGTCGACGTCTACACCGTCCACTGGCCCGACCGCGAGACACCGTTCGAGGAGACGCTCGGCGCGCTCGACGCGCTGGTCGACGCAGGCAAGGTGCGCTTCGTCGCGCTGTCGAACTTCACCCTCGACGAGCTGCAGGCGTGCGCCGCGATCCGACCGGTCGACGTGGTGCAGTGCGTGCACGGCCTCTTCGACCGGCGGATGGAGCCCGCCGTCCTCCCCTGGTGCACCGCGAACGGCGTCGGCTTCCTCGGCTACGGATCGCTGGCGTACGGGCTCCTGAGCGGCACCGTGCCCGCCGATCACGCCTTCCCGGCGGACGACTGGCGGTCGAAGACCGACAAGTGGGGCGTCATGGCGCCGCTCTTCGAGCACCTCTTCGGCCCGGGTCGGATCGCCGACAACGTCGCCGTCGTCGACGACCTGCGCACGTTCGCGGCGGCGCGCGGCCACTCCGTCGCGCAGCTGGCGCTGCGGTGGGCGACCGCCACACCGGGCGTCAGCGCGTCCCTCGTCGGCTGCCGGTCGGTGGCCGAGGTCGACGACGACGCCCGCGCGCTCGAGTGGACGCTCGACGCGGCCGACTGCCGCGCGATCGACGACATCTTCAGCCGGCACGGCGTGGAGCCGGGCCCGAACGAGTGGATCGAAAGGGGACTCTGATCATGGGGGACGAGCTCAGCGGGAAGGTCGCGGTGGTCACCGGCGGTGCCGGCGGCATCGGACGAGCGACGGTCGAGCGGTTCGTCGCCGAGGGCGCCCGGGTCGTGATCGCCGACGTCGACGAAGGGCGCGGGGAGGAGCTCGCGTCGGAGCTCGGCGATGCCGCCGCGTTCCAGCGGGTCGACGTGAGCCACGCTGACGACGTGCAGGCTGCGGTCGATCTCGCGGTCGAGCAGTTCGGCGGTCTCGACATCATGTTCAACAACGCGGGCGTCGGGAGCAAGTTCGACCGCATCATCGAGAACGACCTCGACGACTTCGACACGGTCATCGGCATCAACCTCAAGGGAGTGATGCTCGGCACGCAACGCGCAGCACGACACATGGCCGAGCAGGGCGGCGGTGCGATCGTCAACACCGCGTCCATCGCCGCCATCACCGGGGGCGCGGGCCCGATCGTCTACCGGGCCTCGAAGGCCGCCGTGGTGCAGTTCAGCAAGTCGGCCGCGATCGACCTCGCGCCCCACGGCATCCGGGTGAACTGCATCGCCCCCGGGCACATCCCCACCGGCATCACCAACTACGACCTCGGGTCGGTGATCCGGACGATGCAGCCGCTCCAACGCCACGGGCAGCCCGACGACGTCGCCGAGGCGGTGCTGTTCCTGGTCGGCGACCGGTCGGCCCAGATCACCGGCATGGTGATGCCGATCGACGGCGGCACCAGTGCGGGCCCACCGGTCACCCAGCTGCGCGACCTCATGCGCGGGGTCAAGGCCGCCGACGCGGCCAGGGCGGCGAGGGCCGAGAAGGAGGCGAAGGGATGAGCACCGACGTCGTCATCCGCGGGGGAACGGTCGTCGACGGCACCGGTGCCGCACCGCGTCGTGCCGACGTCGCCGTCACCGACGGGCGCATCACCGACATCGGCCTCGACCTCCGCGGCGAGCTCGAGCTCGACGCCGACGGGTGCGTGGTCGCTCCCGGTTTCGTCGACATCCACACGCACTACGACGCGCAGGTGTTCTGGGATCCCGCGCTGCGGCCGTCGTCGTCGCAGGGCGTCACGACCGTCGTCGCCGGCAACTGCGGCTTCACCATCGCCCCCACTCGCCCCGAGCACCACGACGTGATCGTGCGCACGCTCGAGAACGTCGAGGACATGGACGCCGGATCGCTCACCGAGGGCATCGTCTGGGACTTCCTCACCCATCCCGAGTACCTCGATCTCGTCCGTGCGCGCGGCACGGTGATCAACTTCACCGCGTACGTCGGCCACAGCTCGGTCCGCCTGTTCGTGATGGGTGACGACGCCTACGAGCGCGCCGCCACGCCGGAGGAGATCGCCGAGATGGCGCGCCTCGTGGTCGAGGCGATCGATGCGGGCGCCGCGGGGTTCTCCACCAGCTTCGCCTACACGCACCGCGGGATGGACGGGAAGCCGGTCCCCAGCCGCTTCGCGGCGCGCGACGAGGTCGAGGCGCTGTTCCTCGCTGCCGGCAGCACCGGGAAGGGCGTCGTGCTCGCCACCGCGGGCGAGCAGTGCACCTACGCGGACATGTACGAGTACCAGCCGCGCATCGGCCGCCCGTTCACCTATCCCCTGTTCGCGCTGGCGAACGACCGCCACCGTCCGCAGCTCGAGCTGCACGAGGAGGCCGTCGCCCGGGGCGTGCAGGTGTGGCCGCAGGTGACCCCCCGGCCGCTCACGATGCAGTTCACGATGGACAGCCCCTTCAGCCTCAACGTGAGCTCGGTGTTCGGCGCGCTCATGGACGCCGATCGGGACGCGCGGCTCGCCGCGTACGCCGATCCCGAGTGGCGGGCGCGCGCCACTGCGGATCTCGCCGAGCAGCCGATGGCGCCGCGCTGGGAGACGTGCGAGGTGTCGGAGTCGAGCCGCTTCCCCGAGCTCGAGGGTCGGCGCGTCGACGAGCTCGCGCGCGAGCGCGGCGTGGCCCCGCTCGACGTGATCTGCGAGCTCGCGCTGGCGGAGGACCTGCACACCCGGTTCCGCATCTACATCGCCAACGACGCCGACGGACCGGTGCGCGCTCTGCTGACCCATCCGCAGGTCGCGCTCGGACTGTCCGATGCGGGTGCTCATGTCGGGCAGCTGTGCGACGCGCCGCTGCCGCTCGATCTCCTCGGCCCGTGGGTGCGCGACCGGCAGCTGATGCCCATCGAGCGGGCGGTGCGCAAGCTCACCGGGGAGCCCGCCGGCCTCTTCGGCTTCGTCGACCGCGGCTACGTGCGCGAGGGCGCCTGGGCCGACCTCACCGTGTTCGACCCCGCGACCGTGGCGCCCGGCCCCACCCGGCGGGTGCGTGACTTCCCGGCCGGCGGCGAGCGCCTCACCGCCGAGGAACCCGTCGGCCTGCGTCACGTGCTCGTGAACGGCACCCCCATCCGCCGCGACGAGGTGCAGCTCGACTCGTCGGTGCGACCGGGGATGCGCCCCGAGCTCGGCTGAGCCGGGCACACGCGCGGTTGGCCCTCGGGTCGGGCGGGTAGCCAGCGGTTCCCCCGCGTCCGACGAGAGGACCCGCGCCATGAGCAAGGCCGCCGCGTGCCGGCGCCGGTTCCTCCGGCAGTTCCCCCACGGGTTCTCGGACGAGACGTACCTCGCATGGGAGCGCGACTACAAGTGGCGTGCCCACCAGCGCTGGCGGGACGAGATCGGCGGCAACGAGGACTTCGGCAAGAGGCTCGCCGCCGGCGAGCACCACGAGATCGCTGCGACCGCGGTTCGCATCGAAGCCGGCCAGCCGTTGCTCTTCTCCTACGAGAAGATGGCGCTCAAGGATGCCGTCATCCGGTCGGACGACGGTGCTCGACGGTTCGCCGACGGTTGCCACGACTGGCTGTGGGGCGACGGCAGCGAACAACGACGCTTCGAACGATGGATCGACACCGTGGCGTCGCTCCCCCGGAAGCAGACGCGCGTGCTGACGTGGCCGATCCTCACGGTCTTCGGCTTCATCGCGCGTCCGCGCGTGCACGCCTTCTTGAAGCCCGTCGCGATGCAACGGGCCGCGCAGGCGTACGGCTTCGATCTCCGGTACTCGTCGACACCCAACTGGGAGACGTACTCGAGCTTCCTCGAGCTGTGTCGCACGGTGAAGTCGGATCTCGCCGATCTCCGTCCGCGCGACCAGATCGACGTGCAGTCGTTCCTCTGGGTCCAGGGGTCCGACGAGTACTGAGCACGAGCGGGTCGATCGCGCCGGTGGGTGGGGTCGGGCGAATCTGGGAACCATGACCCGAGTCGCTCCGATTCGGAGGTTCGGTGATGCCCCGCTCGATCTGGTCCGGTTCCATCAGCTTCGGTCTGGTGACGATCCCGGTGAAGGCCTACTCGGCGATCCGCGCGCACGACGTCCACTTCCACCTCCTGGCACCGGACGGCTCCCGCGTGCACAACCAGCGGGTGTCGGAGAAGTCGGGCAAGGTCGTCGAGTACGGCAAGCTCAAGAAGGGCTACGAGACCTCGAAGGGCAAGTACGCGGTCTTCGAGCAGGACGAGTTGAAGGCGCTCGCACCGGCGAGCACGAAGACCATCGACGTCGAGGACTTCGTGCCCCTGGAGGACATCGATCCGATCTACTTCGAGCGCACCTACCACCTCGCGCCCGCCGACGACGCCGCGGCACGCGCGTATGCGCTCCTCGCCACCGTCATGGAGGAACGTCAGCGCATCGGCATCGGGAAGGTCGTGATGCGCGAGAAGCAGTACCTCGCCGCGGTGAGACCCTTCGGCAAGGGTCTCGCGCTCTCGACGATGCTGTTCGCCGACGAGGTCGTGCCGCAGTCCGACGTCGACGCCGTCCCCACGCGGCGAGCGAAGGTCGACGGGCGCGCCCGCAAGCTCGCCGAGCAGATCGTCGACTCCCTCGAGTCCACGTGGAAGCCCGAGCGCTACCACGACGACTACGAGGAAGAGCTGCGCAAGCGCATCAAGGCGAAGCAGAAGGGCAAGGTCGAGCCCGCGGCCGACGAGGAGGAGCAGCCGGCGAAGGTGATCGACCTCATGGAGGCGCTGCAGGCCAGCCTCGACCGGACTGCAGCGTCGAGGGGGTCGTCCAAGGGCTCGAGGAAGAAGGCGACGAAGAAGAACGCCCGTCCGCGCCCGAGCTCGTCGCCCACCACGCGCGCCAAGAGCTCGACGGGCCGCCGCACCACCAAGCGCACGAAGCGCGCCAGCTGAACCCACAGGAGTCGTCGAATGACCACGCTCGATCGTGAAGCCCCCTCCCCCGGCGGCATCTCCCGCCTCGGCGACCGTGAGGTCGCCCGGCTCGGCTTCGGTGCGATGCAGCTCCCCGGCCCCGGCGTGATGGGACCGCCCCGGGATCGTGACACCGCGCTCGCCGTCCTCCGACGCGCGGTGGAGCTCGGGGTGAACCACATCGACACCGCGCAGTACTACGGACCCGACGTGAGCAACGAGCTCATCCACACCGCGCTCCACCCGTACCCCGACGACCTGGTGCTCGTCAGCAAGGTCGGGGCCGACCGCGTCGCCGACGGGAGCTGGATCCCGGCGCAGCGGCCCGAGCAGCTGCGCGCCGGGGTCGAGGCCAACCTCCGCAGCCTCGAGGTGGACCAGCTCGGCGCTGTGAACCTTCGACTGGTCGACGCCGGCCACGAGGCCGAGGGCGAACACGTCGATCTCGACAACCAGCTCGCCGAGATGATCGCGCTCCGCGACGAGGGGAAGATCGGCGGGATCGGCATCAGCAACGTCGGGCTCGAACAGCTCCACCAGGCCCGACCCGCGGGGCTGGTGTGCGTGCAGAACGCCTACAGCCTCCTCGACCGCAGCGGCGAGCCGCTCCTCGACCTGTGTCGCGACGACGGCATCGCCTGGGTGCCGTTCTTCCCGCTCGGCTCCGCCTTCCCCGGCATGCCCAAGGTCACCGAACATCCCGCCGTGCTCGCGGCCGCCGCCGCGCTCGACGCCACCCCGGCCCAGGTGGGGCTCGCCTGGCTGCTCGCGCACGCCCCGAACATCCTGCTCATCCCGGGCACGTCGAGCCTCGACCACCTCGCCCAGAACCTCGCCACCGGCGACGTGCACCTCGACGCCGAGACCGTCGCCGCGCTCGACGCCGCCTGGCCGGCTTCGAGCTGAGTCAGCTGGGGAGCAGCGCCGCCAGGTCGTCGCTCGTGAGCACCCAGGCCTGACGCGGGAACACCTTGGTCATGAGGACGTCGTGGACCTCGCGGTCGGTGTCGGCGGTCACGTCGGACAGGACGTACAGCCGGTAGTCGGCGTCGGCAGCATGGCGAACGGTCGAGAGCACCACGCCGCTGGTGCTGATGCCGGCGAGCACGAGCGTGTCGATGTCACGCTCGGCGAGCTGGGCCGCGAGATCGGTCGTGGAGAACGGACCGACCCGCTGCTTGCGCACCACGATGTCGCCGGCCTCCGGCGCCACCGCGCCGTGCACCGCGGTCTCCGGCGCGTCGGCGTGCATGGTCGCGCCGCCACCCGCCGCGAGCGCGGAGAAGGTCTTGTTGCGCCCCGGGACGGCGTCGCGCTCGACGTCGGTCAGCGCGACCCTGACGTACCCGACGGTGACGCCGCGCTGTCGTGCGAGGTCGATCGTCGCCCGCATGCGGGCCAGCATCGTGTCGGAGTCGGCGATCCGCCCCACGATCCCCGCCTGGTAGTCCATGACGAGCAGTGCGGTGCGGGACGGTTCGATGGTCGGGGTGTTCTCGTCCATGGGAGGCTCCGGTGCAGTCGGACGGCCAGCGATCGACAGATGAACGGTGTGGGTCGACCACCACGAGTACCACGCGTGGGCCACGCAACACCGGTCGCGGCGGGAGACTCGACACCGACCGAGAGCGAGGGGCGATGACCGCAGAACGAGAGACCCAGGCCGACGTGGACGAGCTCGTCGAGCTGATGCGCGAGGCCGCGACCGCCTACATCGGTGGCGACATGCGCCGGTACTTCGGGCTGATGCGCCACGCCGACGACTTCACCCTGATGGACCCGTTCGGAGGTGAGACGACGCGGGAGACGACGGTGGACGACGAGCGGATCGCGGTGTTGGAGTCGATCTTCCGCGGCGGCGAGTGCGAGCTCGAGGTCGTCGAGACCTACGCGTCGGGGAACCTCGCCGTCCTCGTGGTCGTCGAGCACCAGCGGGGCGACGTCGGCGGCTACCCACCGCAGGACTGGTCGCTGCGCGGGACGCTCGTGTTCCGGCACGACGACGGCGCGTGGCGGCTCGTGCATCGGCACGCCGATCCGCTCGTGCACCCGATCAGCTTCGACCAGCTCGCAGCGCTGGCCCGCGGCTGAGGCCGGTCAGCACACGGTCCGGAAGAACGCCTGCACGTCGGCGACGAACAGCTCGGGCTCCTCCATCGCGGCGAAGTGGCCGCCGCGCGGCATGTCGGTCCAACGGGTGACGTGGTACCGCTGCTCGACCCAGGAGCGCGGGAAGCGGAGGATCTCCTCCTTCGGGAAGCGCGCCACTCCCGTCGGCACGTCGACGGGCGCGAGCGGTTCGCGCAGCACGCCGCTGTGCATGGTCTCCCAGTAGAGGCGGGCCGACGACGTGAACGAGCGCGTCACCCAGTACGACATCACGTTGGTCAGCAGCTGGTCCCGCGTGAAGCTCCGCATGAGCTCACCGTCGCAGTCGCTCCAGTCGCGGAAGCGCTGCACGATCCAGGCCAGGAGGCCGGCGGGTGAGTCGTCGAGCGCGATCCCGAGCGTCTGCGGGTGCGCGCCCTGCAGCTGCGCGTATGCCGCGTCCTCACGTTGGAAGCGCGCCATCACCGCGAGATCGGCCCGCTCCTCGTCGTCGAGCGGAACGTCACCGGCCGGCGGCCCGGCGATCGGCATGTTGAGGTGCAGTCCGACGCAGTGCTCCGAATCGGCCACCGCCATGCGGGTTGTGATCTGCGCCCCCCAGTCGCCACCCTGCGCTCCGTACCGGTCGTAGCCGAGCCGAGCCATCAGCTCGACGAACGCGCGCGCGACGCGGGCGATGTCCCAACCCGGCTCGCCCGGCGCCTCCGAGAACGCGTATCCAGGGAGCGACGGGGCGACCACGTGGAACCCGTCGGCGGTCAACCGCGGGATCACGTCGAGGAACTCGACGATCGACCCGGGCCACCCGTGCACCAGGAGGAGCGGCAAGGCGTCGCGTTGCGGAGCGCGCGCGTGCACGAAGTGGATGCGCACGCCGTCGATCTCGGTCGTGAACTGGTCGAGCTGGTTGAGCCGCGCTTCCTGCGCGCGCCAGTCGTAGCCGTCGCGCCAGTGGTCGACCAGTTCGGCGACCTCGTCGATCGGCGTGCCGTACTCCCACCCCGTGCCGGGGATCGGGTCGGGGAACCGGGTCGCTTCGAGCCGGCGGCGGAGGTCGTCGAGCACGGTGTCGTCGACGTCGACGCGGAACGGCTCGACCGCGTCGTTCACGAGGACGTGCTCACGCGGACGTGCTCACGAGATGCTGATCGCGTGCGTGGGGCACAGCGCCACCGCCTCCTGCACCGCCGCCTCCAACTCCTCGGGCACGTCGGGGAGCAGCACCACCGCGTAGCCGTCGTCGGTGAGCTCGAACACCGTGGGCGCCTTGCCCACGCAGGTGCCGAAGCCGCCGCAGAGGTCGGCGTCGATCTCGACCCTCATCGCCGGTTCATCCCGGGCGCACCGAGACCTGGACGACGTCGTCGACCACCTGCGTGCGGTACGTGCGCAGGGTGCCGGTCCACCCGTCGTCGGAGGGCAGCACGCACTGACCGGTGGTGACGTCGAAGGTCGAGCCGTGCTCGGGGCAGCGGAGCAGGACCTTGCGCATCAGCGGCAGGCCGCCCAGTGGTGTGGCCTGGTGCGGGCACATGTGCTCGAACGCGCACCAGGTGCCGTCGGCATTGGCGACGGTCACCGGCATCCCCTCGATCTCGACCGTCATCGTCTCGCCGGGGTCGAGGTAGTCGGCCGGGAGCGCGTCGACGAAGCCGTCTTCATCCGTCATGGCGTGCAGAGTACGACGCGTGCGCGTGCGCTCAGGCGTACTGCCCGACCCTCATCGCCTTCTCGAGCGAGCCGCCCATGATCAGCGCCTGCTGGTCGAGCGGCAGGTCGGCGACCACGGCCGAGTACGCCAGCGGATCACCCATGCCCTCGGGGTGCGGGAAGTCGGACCCGAACATGATGTGGTCGACCGGGATGCCGAGGTCGATGATGCCCTTGGGCTCGGGTTCGTGGAACGCGTGCACCCACACGTTGCGGTTGAACACCTCGACCGGGTTCTCGTCGAAGAGCACGGGCGCACTGTCGTAGGTGCGCTGCAGCTTCTTGTAGAACGGCCGGATCCACGCGCTGGAGAACTCCACCGGCATGAACTTCAGCGTGGGGAACCGCGTGGCGAGGCCGTGGCCGATGATCGACGCCATCGCATCGATCAGGTTGTCCTTCTCCGACGACAACGCGAGGAACGCCGGCGACGACTGGCGCGCCTTCGACTTGGCGGTGATCACCATCTCCTTGTCGCCGAGGCCCTCCCACTCGTTCGTGTAGCGGTTGTAGCCCGCGTCGCCCGAGTGCATGCCGACGACGAGGTCGAGCTCGGCGACGCGCTCCCAGAACGGGTCGAACTCGGGGAGCGCGAACGACTTGCGGCCCTTCCACGTGGGTACGGGCGCCACGCGGATGAGGAAGATCCGCGCTCCGCGCTCGGCGATCCACTCGAGCTCGGCGATGGCGACGTCGTTGCCGGCGGCGAGGCTGATGATGGGCGTGGAGTAGATCGCGTCGGAGTACACGTAGTTCCAGTGCTCGTGCATCCACTCGTTCAGCGCGTGGATCACGACGCAGACCGCGTCGGGGTCGTTGGCCATGCGCTCCTCGAGCGCGCTGGCGAGCGTCGGCCACAGCAACGTGCGGTCGATGCCCATCTCCTTCATCAGCTGGAAGCGCGGCTCGGGGTCGAAGAAGGCGTCGAGGCTCGGCATCGCGAGCATCTTCCCGAAGCCGGCGCCGGCGCCGGGACGGTTGAAGCCCTCGCCGCCCTGGGTGATGTCCATCCCCGCGCCGCCGGGCACCGCGACCCGGTTGAAGGTGGGGTTCGGGATGTAGTCGGAGATCTTGTCCTGGATCGCCAGCTTCGTCCGCCCGCCGATGTCGACGTAGCGGACGATGCCCTGGTACTCGGGGGGCAGGAACTTGGTGAGGGCGTCCTGGTTCTCGTAGAGGTGGTTGTCGGAGTCGAAGACCGAGAACGGCAGCTCGCGGTGCGTGATCTGGATGTACTCGGTCTGCGTCATGACCGCTCCCCCTTGTGTTGGACCTCGCCCAACTTTAGTGTGGGAGCGGAGCACACTCATCGGGGGAGAACCAACGCCGTGACGATCGCGTCCGACAGCGACATCTACTACGACCCGTTCAGCGTCGAGATCGACGTCGATCCGCACCCGCTCTGGAAGCGGATGCGCGACGAGGCGCCGCTCTACCGCAACGAGAAGTACACCTTCTGGGCGCTGACGCGCTACGACGACGTCGAGAAGGGCCTCGTCGACTGGGACAACTTCCGCTCGGGCAAGGGCTCCACGCTCGAGATGATCCTGGCGGGCATGGAGATGCCGCCGGGATCCATCCTCATGGAGGACCCGCCCGCGCACGACGTGCACCGCAGCCTCATGTCGCGCGTGTTCACGCCCAAGGCGATGCTCGCGATCGAACCGAAGGTGCGCGAGTTCTGCCGTCGCACCCTCGACCCGCTCGTGGAAGAAGGGCGCTTCGACTTCATCACCGACCTCGGCGCGATCATGCCGATGCTCACCATCGGCATGCTGCTCGGCATCCCC
Source organism: uncultured Actinomycetes bacterium (assembly GCA_963755855.1). Lineage (GTDB taxonomy): Bacteria > Actinomycetota > Acidimicrobiia > IMCC26256 > DASPTH01 > DASUAS01. The sequence goes on from CAVWLR010000009.1 coordinate 878,779, forward strand.
GAGGAGGACCAGGTCTCGATCCGCGACAAGATCGACGCCGGTCTGCGCATCGAGGGCGACGGCGAAGAGGTGCCGTCGGCGGGCGTGATCTTCGAGGGGATCGAGGTGTTCAGCGACTACGTCGACCACCGCACGAAGCACCCGACCGACGACCTCATGACGAAGTTGATCACCACCGAGTTCGAGGACCAGTTCGGTGTGACCCGCACGCTGACGCGCGACGAGACGCTGATGTACATCATGCTGCTCGCCGGCGCCGGCAACGAGACCACCACGCGCCTCATCGGCTGGACCGGCAAGCTGCTCTCGGAGCACCCCGACCAGCGCCGGGAGCTCGCGGCCGACCGCTCGCTCGTCCCCGGGGCGATCGAGGAGATCCTCCGCTACGAGGCACCGTCGCCGGTGCAGGCGCGTACCGTGCAGCGCGACGTCGAGTACTACGGCCAGACCGTGAGCGCGGGCGAGATCATGGTGCTCGTCAACGGCTCCGGGAACCGCGACGACCGCCACTTCCCCGACGGTGACCGCTTCGACATCCACCGGAACATCGACCACCACCTGAGCTTCGGGTACGGCCTGCACTTCTGCCTCGGCGCCGCGCTGGCACGCCTCGAAGGACGCGTCGCCCTCGACGAGGTGCTGCAGCGGTGGACCGACTGGGACGTCGACTGGGACAACGCCAAGCAGGCGCACACGCCGAACGTGCGCGGGTGGGAACGGCTGCCGGTCCAGGCGAGCTGACGCGCGGCGCGATCCGTCGAGCACGCCGATGAGCACGCCGGTGAGCACCACGACGGCGTACGCGGCACAGCTCTCGAAGCGGCGCATCGTCCTCACGACCATCGGCGCGATCGCGGGGATGTTCCTCGCCGCGCTCGACAGCACGATCGTCGCCACCGCGATGCCGACGGTGATCGGCGACCTCCACGGCATCGACCACTACGCCTGGGTCTTCACGGCCTATCTGCTCGCCGAGATCGCGTCGATCCCGCTCTGGGGTCGCCTGGCCGACATGTTCGGCCGCAAGCGCGTCTTCCTCCTCGGCATGGTCATCTTCCTCGTCGGCTCGGTGTTCTGCGGCCTGTCGACGTCGATGGGGCAGCTGATCCTGTTCCGCGCCGTGCAGGGCGTCGGCGCCGGCTGCCTGCTCCCGGTGGCGCAGACCATCGTCGCCGACCTCTACACGCTCGAGCAGCGGGCGAAGTTGTCGGCGGTCATGTCGGCGGTGTTCGGGTTCTCGTCGGTGATCGGGCCGCTCATCGGCGGCTTCATCACCGACCAGCTCTCGTGGCACTGGGTGTTCTTCGTGAACCTGCCCATCGGCATCGCCGCCATCGTGCTCGTGCAGGTGGTGATGATCGAACCGCTCACCAACCGGCATCGCCACCGGCTCGACTGGCTCGGGATGTGCACCCTCCTCGGGTGGACGATCCTGCTCGTGTTCGCGCTCGAGACCGGTGGGCGCGACTACGCGTGGGGCTCACCGGTGATCGTCGGGGCGTTCGTCACCAGTGCGATCCTCTTCGTCGCGTTCATCGTGGCCGAGCGTCGGGCCACCGAGCCGTTGATCCCGTTCAGCCTGTTCCGCGTCCCTGCGCTCCGCGCCGCCAGCGTGATCGGCGTGCCGCTCGGCATGGTGATGTTCGCCATCATCTCGTTCCTGCCGCTGTTCGTGCAGGTGGTGCTGCGCTCGTCGGCCACCGACGCGGGGCGCGTGCTCACGCCGATGATGCTGGCGCTGGTGATCGGCTCCGCCATCGGCTCGCCGGTCGTGCTGCGGATCGGGTACCGCATGATGTGCGTGGCGTCGTTCTCGTTCCTGCTCGTCGGGACGTTCCTGCTCACCCGGGTCGGGGTCGACTCGTCGCAGCTCGACGTGAGCGTCGCCATGGTGTGCATCGGCACGGGCATGGGCTTCGGCTTCATCGCGACCATGCTCGCGGCGCAGAACTCGGTGGATCTCCCCCGCATGGGTGTCGCCAACGGTCTCGTCAACTTCACCCGCCAGCTCGGCGGCGTGTTCGGCGTCGCCATCGCCGCCGCACTCATGCTGTCGACGCTCACCGACCGGCTCAAGGAGCTCTTCCCGGGCGCACAGATCAAGGCCGGTTCGCTGCTGTCGCCGCAGGCGGCGTCGCGCTTCCCACCCGAGACCCAGCACCTCGTGCGCGGAGCCTTCGCCGACGCGCTGCACGTCGTGTTCGTGGCCGCGTTGGTGATCGTGCTGATCGGGATGCTGACGGTCGCGCTCATGCCCGGGGGAAAGCCGGCCGACATCCGCGACGCGGCCCACGCCGCGCAGCCGGAACCCGTGTTGCCCGACGGTGAGATCCTGTTCGTCGGGCCGGCGCTGGCCACGACGGAGGCGGAGGCACCACCCCCCACCGGCTGAAGGACGACGATCAGGTCACGACCGGCAACGTCACCGCAGAGGCACGGACGGCATCGTGGTGCACGACCTGGTCGGCGGCGCGCAGCGTCGTGCCGGTCGCCGGCGGTTCACCGGTACCGAGGTTGCGGTTGTACACCGGATGCGAACCGCTCGACACCTGGATGCGCAGCCGGTGACCCGCGGGGAAGCGGTGACCGACCGGCCACACGCGCACCGTGGCCAGGAACGCGCCGTCGTCGTCCCGTTCGATCGTGGTCGGGCCGAACCGTTGCAGGCCGTCGGCGATGTTGACGCTGCGGCCGTCGGGATCGACGTCGCAGAGCCGCACGAAGAAGTCGGTGTGGTCGAGCGACGACGACACCACGAGGTCGGCCTGCACGGGGCCGATCAGCTCCAGCGGCGCGTCGAGCGGCTCGCTCGTGAACACGAGCACGTCGTCGCGCGCTTCGAGCTCGGCGTTGTCGACCGACCCACCGGTCATCAGGCCGGTGCCACCGAGCGAGGGAGTGGGATCGGCGGGGTCGTAGCGGTAGGTCGACGGCGCGCTCGTCGCCGGGGGACGGACCTCGCTCAGACCGCCGCCCTGGTGGAGGTACCAAGGGGTCGGCGTCGACGGCGGCGGCCACTCCTCGAACGTCTTCCAGGTGCCGCCCTCGCCCTGCACGTGGACCGAGACCGGCGCCATCGCGGGCTCGGCGGTGTCGCCGAGCAGGTGCCGCTCGTACCAGGCGAGCGTCGCCTCGGCCGCGCCTTCGCCCCCGCCGTCGAGGTGGCCGCCGCCACCGATGCGCAGCGCGGTGGGAGCCCCGACGTCGCGCAGGGCGACGAAGTCGTCGCACACGCCCGGGAGCGGGGCGTCGAACCAACCGTCGATGAGCAGGGTCGGCGGCGTGCTCGCGCTGAACGACGACGCGAAGTCGAACGTTCCCCCAGTGCGGGTCGTCGCCCGACGGGTGCGCGATCTGCTGCTCGAAGAGCGGGTGGTTCTCCCCCGCCACGTGCAGGAGGGCGTCGCCCACCGGGAGGTGCTGGAAGGCCTCGATGAGCATCCGCTGCTTGCGCTCCACCGCGTCGGGCGCGATGTCCATCCCGAAGCCACCGCGCTCGGGATGGAGGAAGTTGAGCGCGCCGAGGTCCCAGTTGATCATCAGCTCCAGCGCGAGCGTGCCGCCGAGGTACCAGCTCGAATGTGTCGACGACAGCGCGATGACCATGGCCTTCAGGTACGACGGCGCGGTCGATGCCAGCGCCCACTGCGTGAAGCCCATGTAGCTGGATCCGTAGGTGCCGAGGCGTCCGTCCCACCAGGATTGCGTGGTGAGCCAGTCGGCGGTGGCGCGGCCGTCGTCGCGCTCGGCGAAGAAGCTCTGGTCCCCGCCCGATCCGTCGGTGCCGCGCACCGCCTGCAGCACGAAGCGGTAGCCCCGCGCTGCCAGCATCTCCCCCATCGGGTCGAAGCCGCCGATGGCAGCTCGTCCGTACGGGGTGCGCTCCAGGATCGTGGGCGCCGGCCCCACCCCTGCGGGGTGGAAGACGTCGGCGAGCAGCACCGCGCCGTCGGGCATGGTGATCTTCACGTCGTGCTCGACCTCGACGGAGTGGGTGGCTTCACGCATCGTCGGACTGCTCCTCGGTCGTCGGGTGGCAGGCAGGGTGGGACAGGGATCCGTAGAGCTCGGGACGACGGTCGGCGAACACGTCGATCTCGAACGCACCGGGCGCGAACACGGTCGTCTTGGTGCGGGCGGCGCCGAGGTCGACCACGACGGTCGCGACCGCCACGTCGTCGGTCGGGTCGAGCGGGGCGGTGAGGCGGGTGCCGTCGGGGCCGAGCACCTGGCTGGCGCCGAGGTGCTCGACCCGGCGCTCCACACCCTCCGCGACACCGGCCCGGTCCGCGACCGCGAGGTACACGCGGTTCTCGACCGCGCGCGTCGGCGCCACGTGTTCGGCCATCACCGCCACGTCGGTCGCCCAGTTCACCGGGACTGCGATCACGTCGGCACCGGCGAGCGCGAGCGCGCGACACGCCTCGGGGAAGCGGAGGTCGTAGCAGATCGCGACCCCGAGCCGTCCGAAGGGCGTGTCGACCACGGGACCGATGCGATCACCCGGCACGACGAACCGGTCGGCGCCGAGGAGCGGCAGGTGGGTCTTGCGCACGTGGTGCACGAGACCGTCGCCACCGAGCAGGGCGGCGGAGTTGTGGAGCAGGTCGCCCCGGCGCTCGAGGAACCCGACGACGATCGTGACCTCGCTGGCGACGGCCGCCGCCGCCAGCGCCGCCAGGTGCACGTCGTCGCGATCGATCGCCGACGCGTGTGCGTCGTGGCGCGACTCGTACCGGTAGCCCGTGAGCGCGCACTCCGGCAGCACCAGGAGGTCGGCACCCGCGGCAGCCGCGTCGACCAGAGCCGCGTGGCACCGCGCCGCGTTGCGCCCGATGTCGCCTTCGTCGATGCGGAGCTGCGCCACTGCGATCCGCACCGAGGTGCTCACCACAGATAGGGGTCCGGCGGCGTGTGGCCGATCATGGCGTCGGCCTTGGCCTGGATGATCTCGTGCACGCGCTGGATGTTGTCGTGGTTCCGACCGCCGTAGAGGCGCACGTCCTGGTCGGCGTCGGCCTCGATCCAGAACGACCGCCGCTCGATGCCTTCGAGCACGAGTGCGGCGACCGCCTCGGGCTCGATCACCGCCGCCGGCATCCCGTGCGCCGCGAGCCCCGTGGCGACGTGCTCCCAGATCGACAGGTCGTCGCCGGCGAGGTTCGTGCGGGTGAGCGGCGGGACGACGACGCCCACGTGCAGGTCGAGCCCCTCGTCGCGCACCTGCCCGTAGAGGCTCTCCATGATCGAGAGCTGGGCCGCCTTGGTGGCGGCGTAGGGGGCGGTGGCGTAGGCCGTGCCGTGGATGCCCGCACCGGAGGTGGTCGCGAGCACCGACGCTCCGCTGCCCTGCGCCGCCAGGCGGGGCACGAACGCCCGCAGGCAGTGGAGCAACCCGAGGATGTTCGTGTCGACCGCGGTGCGCCACACGCCGAGGTCGGGCTCGACCACGCGGTCGGCGCTCGGTGCGCCGGCGTTGAGGAACGCCACGTCGACCCGACCGAAGGCGTCGAACGCCCGATCGGCGAGCTGTTCGACGTCGTCGGCGCGCGAGATGTCGGTCGGCACCCCGATGACCGACGCACCGGCACCGGTGAGCTCGTCGACCGCGGCCTGGAGCCGATCGGCTCGTCGCGACGCGAGCACGAGCTGCATGCCGCGATCGGCGAACGCGCTCGCGGTCGCGCGCCCGATGCCGGTCGAACCTCCGGTGATGACCGCGACCTTGCCGTCGAGCCCCATCTGCTCCCCCTGATTCCCCATGGCTCGCTCCTCGGGTTCAGCCGGTGGGCTGGTCGACCTTGACCGACTGCAGGTTCTTCGCCGTGCAGTCGAACGTGCCCGGCTTCTTCGGGTACACCCGCGCCCACTTCTCGTCCTTGATCTGCATGACCAGGTAGCAGGGACCGAAGCGGTGCCCGCCGACGTCGCTCGTGCCGATCATCCCGCCGGCATCGAACGCATGGATCTTCGACAGTGCCTCCAGCAGGTTCGCGCGGGTCAGGCCGTCGGCGCCGTGGGCCGCGATCGCCGCCTCCGCCGCCTGCTGGAAGAGGAGGGTGGCGGCGAAGCCGTACACCGCGTACTGGTCGAGCGAGCCGTCGCCGACGTTCTTCACCAGCGTGGCGAGGTTCGGGTTCGACTTCGCCTCCTCGAACGGCAGGACGCCCAGGCCCTGGTACGTGCCGTCGACGACCGGGCCCGTCTTCGGGAGCTGCTGGTCGTAGCAACTGTTGCACAGCCACTTGACCGAGCCTTCGTCGACGCCCTGGAGCTGCGCCTCCTGCCGCAGGGCGATGAGGCCGTCGCCACCTTGCGCGTAGGCGAAGTTCGACTTGTCGTTCTTCATCTGCTGCACGATCGGCGTGTAGGCGCTCTGCGGTGCGGTGCTCGACACGTAGGCGTGCTGGTCGGTCTTCATCCCGAGGCTCTTCGGGAACTCGAACAGCAGGTCCTGCGCGCGCTGTCCGACGGCGCTGTCGTTGCTCGCGATGTAGACGCCGTGGGCCGCGCCCTTGATGTGGTCCTTGTAGTAGTTCGAAGCGCCGGTCGACCCGTAGTAGGTCTGCGGGTGCTGGTCCTTCGTCGCGCAGTCGAGCAACGACGGGTTCACCGGGTAGGCGACGGGCGAGCACTGCTGCACCCCGGTCACGAACGACGCCAGGTCCGGCAGCCCGGTGGCGGTGCCGGCGAGATCCTTGCAGCCGGTCTCGTCCTCGACGTTGGTGAGGAACGCCGCTGCGGTCCCGACCATCGCGAAGTCCTGGTCGCACGCGGTGATGATCGCGTTGCGCGTCTCCGCCGCGTTGACCTTGGAGTCGATGAAGTCGACCTTCAGCTTCCGCCCCGCGACGCCACCGGTGGCGTTGATGTGCTTCACCGCCGCGTTCACGCCGTCGACCGCGCCCTGGAACAGGCCGGGCTTGAACGGGTTGTCGACGTCGGCGACGACCGCGATGCGGATCTCGTCCTTGGTCACGCCGACGTCCGTCGCACCACCTTTGACCGTTGCGGCCTTGGCCGTCGCGGCCTTGGTGGTGGTCGTGGTCGCACCGAACGCCGTGGCGCCCGTCCTCAGTGCACCGGCCAGCGCCAGCACCACCGCCAGCACCACTGCGATGATCGTCGTTCGCCTCATTGCGTCCCCCCAGACCTGCATCGTTCGATCATCTCCTTCGGTTCCCTTCACGTCCAAGATCAATCTCGGGCGCATTCATGTGTCGCTCGGATGAGTTGGGTCCGGGAGCTCCAGCGCCAGGAGGCACGAGCTCAGGCACTTGCCGTGCGGATCGAGCGCGAGGGTGGCGGTGACGCCGCCCCCGAGCGCGCCGTGGAGCACGAACTTCAGGGCCCGCAGCTGCGGGAGCTCGTGCCGATCGACCCGGGTCACCGGCAGGTCGTCGAACGAGGCCTGCACGACGCTCGCGGTGAGCCACTCGTCGAGCTGCGCGTACGCGGCGTCGTCGTGGGCGATCACGGTCAGGTCGGAGATCCCGGCCTTGTCGCCGGACCGGGCGTGCGCGATCGATCGCAGCTGCATCTCAGATCTCGATCCACTCGACGTGCGCGTTCGACGCGGTCGCGGTGCACCTCGTCGCTGCGGATCACCACGTGCTCGGTGACCGTGCGGCGCGCGCCCCCACCACCGGCGGGCCCGTTGGTCCACAGCCCCGTGACCTCTTTGCCGATGCGCGCCGCGGCGGTGTGCGTGCGCGCGCGTCCGGCGATCCGCACCCGTACCTCGCGCGGCTCCGCACCACCGCTCGCCCCACGCCACGCGTGACGCCGTCGATGCCGATGCGGTGACTGCTGAGGTCCTCGATCTCGTCTCCCGAGGCGCGGAGTCGCTTCTCGACGATGTCGATCGCGAGGTCGGCCCGCTCGACGCATCCCGGACCGCAGTACGAGATCTCGCCCTCGCCCACGAACCCGCCGTGGTGACCGACGGCGACCTTCAGCGTCGCGGGCGGCGGCCACCCCCGCACCCCCGAGACCGCGACCCGGTCGGGCCCCACCTCGGTGAGCACCGCGCCCGAGAGGTCGACGACCGCGTCGGGGGTCAGGTAGCGGGCCGGATCGTGCACCTCGTAGAGCAGCTGCTGCGTGCACGTGCGCGTGTCGAGGATCCCGCCGGTGCCGGCGAGCTTCGACACCTCGACCGATCCGTCGTCGCCGACGTCGGCGTACGGGAACCCCAGCTCCGCGAGCCCGGCAACGTCGTGGACGCCGGGATCGGCGAAGTACCCGCCGGTGAGCTGACCCGCGCATTCGAGCAGGTGTCCCGTCACCAGCGCCTGGGCGACGCGGTCCCAGTCGTCGGCCGGCCACCCGTGGGCATGCAGCACCGGCGCCGCGAACAGCGACGCGTCGGCGACGCGACCGGTGAGCACGACGTCGGCACCGTCGTCGAGCGCCGCGACGATCGGGCCGCTCCCGAGGTACGCGTTGGCCGAGAGCGCGGCCGGGTCGTCGATCTGGTCGAGCACGTCGTCGCCCACCACGACCGCGATGCGCGGTCGCAGGCCGAGCGATCGGGCGAGCGCGGCGACCATCGCGCCCGCACCGAGCGGGTTGGCGGCTCCCGCGTTCGTCACGATGCGGGTGCCACGGTCGAGGCAGGTGGCGAGGACGGCGTCCATGCGCTCGGCGAGGCCGGGATCGAACCCTGCGTCCGGGTCGCGGCGCCGTTCGAGCTGGCGCAGGGCGATCGACCGCTCCGCCAGGCATTCGAACACGAGGAAGTCGAGGTCTCCCCGCTCCGCCAGGTCGACGGCCGGGTCGATCCGATCGTCGCTGAACCCGGCTCCCGCCCCGATGCGCACCGTCTCGGTCACGTCTCACTCACGCCGTCGATGATCCGCCGGTTCGGTCGCCGCGTCCAAGATCAATCCCGGGCCGATTCATAAGATCGTCGCATGAGAAGCCTCCGTCACCTCGAGGTGTTCTGCGCCGTCGCCCGGGCCCGGTCGTTCACCCGTGCCGCCGAGGAGCTGCACGTGAGCCAGCCGGTCGTGAGCCGCACGGTGCGCGAGCTCGAGCGCTCGCTCGGCGTCGAGCTCTTCGCTCGCACGACCCGGTCCGTGTCCCTGACTCCTCAGGGCGAGGAGCTGCTCGAGCTCGCCGGTGACCTGCTCGACCGGTTCGAGCGCACGATGGACCGCTTCGCGGCGTACTGCCGCGGTGACTACGGCCGGATCGTGATCGCCACGTTGCCGTCGATCGCCGCCGGCTACCTGCCGCCGATCCTGGTCGGGTTCCTCGCCGAGAACCCCGGCACGCGCGTCGAGATCCTCGACGTCACCGCGTCGGAGGCGGCGCGCGCGGTCGAGTCCGGTGCCGCCGACCTCGCCATCGCATCCCCCGCGACCACCCCGGCGCTCCACTCCGACGTCCTCGTGCGTGACCGGTTCGTCGCGGTGCTCCCGCGAGTCGCATCCGCTCGCGTCGCGGCGCACGGTCACGTGGGCCGCGCTCGCCGCCGAGCCCTTCATCGCCATGAGCGTCGGGAGCAGCGTGCGCGTGCTGACCGATCTCGCCATGGCCGACGCCGGTGTCTCCCCCACCACGGTCGTGGAGGCCCGCAACATCGCGACCGCCGGCGGCATCATCGCCGCCGGGCTGGGCGTCAGCGCGTTCCCCGAGCTGGTGCTCCCCCTGCTGTCGTCGACGACGATCGTCACCCGCGCCCTGCGCGAGCCCGTCGTCCATCGCGACATCGCGATCATCACGTCGACCACGACCACGCTGTCACCACCGGCGCAGCGCTTCGTGGCGGCGCTCCACGCTCACCTGTCCTGAGCACTCCCACCGAGGTGCTCGAGCGCCAGCGCGGCGAGGAGCTGCGCGCCGTCGCCGAGCAGCCCGTCGTCGTGGAGCGCGCGAGGCGAGTGGTTGTAGGGCGCGGTCGCGGGCTCGCGCTCGGGCACGCACACGCCGAGGAACGCCATCGCACCGGGCACGGCCTCGAGCACGAAGGAGAAGTCCTCGGCGCCCGGGAGCGGGTGCGCGAACTCCTCGACCCGCTCCGGCCCGAACAGCTGCGTCGCGACCCGTGCGCAGCGCGCCGCGGCGTCGGCGTCGTTCACCGTGGCCGGGTACATGGTCTCGACCCATGCGTCGGCGCGGAGGCCGTGGGCGTCGGCGATGCCGCGTGCCGCACGGGTCGTCACGTCGGCGAGGCGTTCCCGCGTCGACGCCGAGAACGAGCGCATCGTGGCCTCGAGCCGCGCCGAGTCGGTGATCACGTTGTGCGCCGTCCCGGCCTCGAGCACGCCGACCGACACCACGACCGGATCGAACACGTCGAACTGCCGGGTCACGACCGCGTGCAGCGCGGTGACGATCTCGGCGAGCACGGGCACGGGATCGCGGGCCAGGTGCGGCCGCGCGCCGTGGCCGCCTTCGCCGTGCACGACGACGTGGAGCGTGTCGACCGACGCGAGGAGCGCACCGGGACGGGTCGCCACGACTCCCCGACCGATCACGCCGGGCGCGACGTGGAGCGCGTAGGCGGCGTCGGGAGGCGCACCCGCGACCGGTGAGGACACCGGCGTCGATCATGTGCCGGGCGCCGAAGTACCCCTCCTCCCCCGGTTGGAACATGAAGACGACCGACCCCGCGAGCTGCTCACGGCGCGGGTGGAGCAGACGGGCCGCTCCGACCAGCATCGACATGTGGAGGTCGTGACCACACGCGTGCATGCGCGGGCCGTCGAACGCGAAGTCGACGCCCGTCGTCTCGGTGACCGGGAGCGCGTCCATGTCGGCGCGGAGGAGCACGACCGGTCCCGGCCGCGCGCCGTGGAGCACCGCCGCGATCCCCGAGCATCCGTCGAAGGTGGTCACCTCGAGGTCGAGCCCGGCGATCGCGTCGAGGATCGCAGCCCGGGTCAGCGGGAGGTCGAGACCGACCTCGGGGATTCCGTGCAGGCGACGCCGGAGCGCGACCAGGTCGTCCTGGAGATCGGCGGGAGCAGCGGTGGACATGGTCCGATCATCCGTCGCCGCGACCCGCTTCGTCCAAGATCAATCCCGACCGTCGCTCATGTCGCCCCGACATGACTCGGCGCAGGACCCGACGGCACGCGACGGCAGGCTCAGCGGGGCTGCTGCACACGTTCCCGCAGCCCGGCGGCGGCGCGCTCGCCCGTGGTGCGGAACTTCTTGTCGAGCAGGCCGTCGAACACCTTGAGCGGCCCGCGCAGCGTGATCCGGGCGTCGTAGGTGATCAGGGTGTCGTCGGCGACCCGGTCGATCACGATCTCGTCGTGCAGTCGCATCCACGTGTTCTCGGCCTCGAGGACGACCCGGCGCGACGGGTCCCACTCGGTCACCTGGTAGTGGAGGACGATGCTGCGCGACCCGACCTCGGCGGTGACGTCGAAGGCGGCGTCCGGGCCGCCCCCCTGACCGCGCACCTGCTCGACGCTCCGGGTGCCGGGGTCCCACTCGGCGAAGTTGCGGGCGTCGCCCATGTAGGAGAAGGCGTCGTCCGCGGACCAGACGGACGTCATGACGGTGTCGACGAAGCGAGCCATCGTGTCCGCGTACCCGCGGGCGGTCGTCGGCAACCCGGCCCGCTCGACGGCGGCTCGGCCCGACTGGCAGGATCCGCCCGATGGCACCGACGCGACCACTTCCCCGCCCGACCCCCGAGACGCAGCACTTCTGGGACGGCACCGCCGCCGGCGAGCTGCGCCTGCAACGGTGCCGCGGCTGCGAGCGCACCTACTTCCCACCGCAGCCGTTCTGCCCCGGCTGCGCGAGCGACGACGTCGAGATCGTGGTCGCGTCGGGACGCGGGTCGCTGTACAGCTACGTGATCACGCACCGCGCCGCCGCCGGCTTCGAGGCGCCCTACGTGATCGCCGAGGTGGAGCTCGAGGAGGGGCCGCGGATGTTGAGCAACCTCGTCGACCTCGCACCCGACCCCACCCAGCTGCCCCTCGACCTGCCCGCTCGAGGTCACGTTCGAGAGCCTGCGGCGAGGTGACGCTGCCGCTGCTTCCGGCCGCGCAGCTCGTGACGGGCCGCACGAGCACCACCAGCACGGTCGACGGGGTGGCCATCGTCGGCGCGGCCGAGACCACCGAGATCGGCACCGTCGCCCTGTCGGCGCTCGGCCTGGCCACCGACGCCGCCCGCCGGGCGCTCGCCGACTGCGGGCTCACACCGGCCGACGTCGACGGCGTCGCCAGCAGCGGGCTGAGCCCCTACCTCCCTTCGTTCGTCGCCCACTCGCTGGGCATCGAGGCGCGGTGGGCCGACGCCACCATGGTCGGGGGCTGCTCCAACCTCGTGCACCTCCGGCACGCGGTCGCGGCCATCGAGGCCGGGCAGTGCGAGGTGGTGCTCGTCGCGCACGGAGAGAGCGGCCGGTCGGGTCTCGGCGGACCCCTCGTGCTGCCGGGACCCGGCGCGTGGCAGGGGCAGTTCGAGCTCCCGTACGGCACCGTCGGCCCGATGACGCTGCTCACCCTGGGCGCGCTGCGCTTCCTGCGCGACCGCGGCCTCGAGCCCGACGCGCTCGCCAACGTGGTCGTCGCGCAGCGCGACTGGGCGGCGCGCAACCCGCGCGCACTGCGACGCGATCCGATCACCGTCGACGAGGTCCTCGACGCACCCGTCGTCGCGTACCCCTTCACCCGGCCGATGTGCTGCGTGACCACCGACGCCGGCGGCGCGTTCGTCGTGACGTCGGCCGAGCGGGCGCGTGATCTCCCGCGCCCGCCGGTGCACGTGCTCGGCAGCGGCGAGGCGACCGGCGCGGCGATGGCGAGCCAGATGCCCGACCTCACGTCGTCCGACGCGTTCCGGCGTTCCGGTGCGGCCGCGTTCGCCGACGCCGGCGTGGCGCCGTCCGACATCCAGCACGCCATGCTCTACGACGCGACCGCGCACCTCCCGCTCATGGCCCTGGAAGACGTCGGCCTCGTGCCGCGCGGCGAGTCGGGGGCGTTCGTGGCCGACGGCCACACCGCGATCGGCGGTTCGTTGCCGGTGAACACGAGCGGTGGCGGCCTGAACTACACGCACAGCGGCATGTACGGCATGTACGCGCTCCAGGAGTCGATCCGCCAGCTCCGCGGTGAAGCGGCGGCGCAGGTCGACGGCGTCACCACCTCGCTGACGCACGCCATCGGCGGCATGTTCCAGTCGGCCGCCACCGTGGTGCTGTCCACGGAGGCGCGCTGATCCGATCCGGGCCAGGATGGGCACGACGCCTCACGGAGGAGCGCCCATGACCGACGAGCTCGACCGGGCACACGATCGCGTCGTCGCGGTCACCGGCGCCGGCACCGGCATCGGCCAGGCCATCGCCGTGCGGTGCGGCGCCCTCGGTTGGCGGGTCGCCGTCGGTGGTCGGCGGGCGGACAAGCTCGAGGAGACGGCGTCGTTGATCGAGCAGGCGGGTGGTCGCGCGCTCGCGCACGAGCTCGACGTGACCGACGGCGACTCGGTCGAGCAGTTCTTCACCGCGGTGGAGGCCCACTTCGGCACCGTCACCGCGGTCGTGAACAACGCCGCCACGGCCCGGTACGGACCGCTCGACGACTTCTCACCCGGCGAGATCGCGGTCGAGATCGCCACCAAGCTCACGGGGGCGTTGTTCATGGCCCGGCGCTCGATCCAGGCGCTGCGTGCCGACGGGCGCGGCGGCGACATCCTCTTCGTGGCGTCGCTCGCGGCGGCGACGCCGTGGCCGTTCCACCTCCCCTACGCGGCGGCGAACGCGGGCGTGGAGCAGGCGGCGCGCACCCTCCGCCTCGAGCTCGAGGGCACCGGCATCAGGGTCACGGCCCTGCGGTGCGGCGAGACGATCGGCACCGACTTCGCGACCCGCGAGATGGAGAACGGTCGGGCGTTCGACGCCAACGAGCAGTGGTTCCGGATGAACCTGCTCCGCCACACCGGGTTCATGGTCCCGGGCGACGTCGCCGACGCGGTCGTCACCGCGATCACCTTGCCGGCGGGACACCAGTACGGCTTCCTCGAGGTCATCCCGACCGCCCCCATCGGCGCCCTGCCACCGACCTACGAGGCGTGGGGTGCGGCGTTGCTGGAGCAGTTCTCTCGGGAAGGGAGCGGCCCGGAAGCGAGGGCTCCGGATGGGGGCGGTTCGGAGTGAGCCGTCAGCCCTCGGGCCGGAACTGCGCGCGCAGGTCGTCGGGCATCCGCGCTCGCGCGCGTGCCCACTCGGCGTCGGTGCCCACCTCGTCCGGCTTCCCGAGCGAGACACCGGTGCGACTGACCAGCCGCCAGCGGCCGTCGCCGTCGCGGCGCAGCCGATCGCGGTAGCGCGCCAGGAGGGTGATCCGCGACCGGCCGTCGTCGGCCCGCACCAGCGTGACCATGTCGGTCTCGGCGGTGGCGACCTCGCCGTCGACGTCGATGACGGGGTTGCCGGTGAGGTGCATGCTCCCGGGCTGGAGGAGCAGGCCGCCCGGGTCGGTCCACCGCTGGCGGTCACCTCCACCACCGAACATCGCCAGCAGCGCGGTCCGCCCGGCGAACACGGTGCCCGCGAGCTGCAGCACGCCGTCGTCGTGGAAGAGCCCGGCGAACGCGACCGCATCCTGGTCGTCGACGGCACGGACCGACCGCTCGATCAGCTCCCGGATCTCGAGCTTGTCCATCCAACGTGCGACCGCACGATCGTCGGCCATGGTCTCCCTCGCGGTCGCCGGCGCCCGACTCTACGACGCACCCTCGTGACGAGCGGAGCGACGAGCCGGGTGGTGCCCTCCCCGCTCCGCCTGCTGGTGTGTCGGGCACACGCCCGTCGACGCACAGGAGGCACGACCGCATGACGGTGGAACTGGAGGAGCTCGCCGCGCGACTGCAGCGGGTCGAGGACGAGTTGGCGATCCGGAACGTGATCCTGTCGTACGGACCCGCGGCCGACGCCGGCGAGACCGAACGCGCCGGCGCGTTGTGGGCCGACGACGGCCTCTACGACTGGGAAGCGGCACGGCCGGCGCTCGAAGGACCGAACGCGGTGGCCGCCATGCTCTCGGGCCAGGGCCACCAGTCGCTGATCCACGAGGGTGTCGCGCACTTCGCCGGACCGCCGCTGGTCGAGCTCGACGGCGATCGCGCCACCGCGTTGTCGTACTCGTTCGTGTTGCGGCGTGACGCCGACGAGCAGCGCATCTACGTGTGGCGGCTCGGCGCCGCGCACTGGGAGTTCGCGCGCGTCGACGGGAGGTGGCGCATCCATCGCCGCACCCACCGTCAGCTCGACGAGACCGGCGCCGGTCGTGAGCTGTTCGGCGACACGCTGCGCGGCGGGTTCGGGCGAGCCGGGTACGGGGAGGGTGCGCGATGAGCGGTCGACTCGAGGGCAAGGTCGCGATCATCACCGGGGCGAGCACGGGCCTCGGTCCGGTGATGGCCAAGCGCTTCGTCGACGAAGGCGCGCAGCGTACTCCTCGCCGCGCGCCGCGAGGAGCTGGTGCAGCGACGCGGCCGCGGCGTGTGGCGACCGCGCCGATCGCGATGCGCGTCGACGTCACCGTCGAGGACGAAGTGGTCGCGATGGTCGCGCGCGCGGTCGCCGAGTTCGGGCAGGTCGACGTGATGTGCAACAACGCCGCCGCGCCCGGCACCGACAAGTTCATCTGGGAGCAGACGCTCGAGAACTGGAACTCCACCATCGCCATCGACGTCACCGCGGCGATGCTCTGCACGCGCGAGGTGCTCAACCAGTCGATGCTCGAGCGCAAGACCGGCGTGATCCTCAACTTCTCCTCGACCGCCGGGTTCAACGGGGTGCCCCGCAAGACCCACTACGTGACCGCCAAGGCATCGCTGCGCGCGTTCACCAAGGCGGTGGCGCTCGAGGTCGGGTCGCCACGGCATCCGCTGCAACTGCATCGTGCCCGGTGCCATCGACACCGAGCTCTGGCGCAACTGGGTGCAGCGCATCGCCGACGAGCAGGGCACCGACTACGAGGCGCAGCGCACGAGGATGCTGGCCGGCGTGCCGCTGCGCGACGTCTCGTCGACCGACGACGTCGCCAACCTCGCGCTCTACCTCGCCAGCGACGAGGCCCGCACCATCACCGGGCAGTCGGTGGTCGTCGACGCCGGCAGCTACATGCTCGGATGACCAGGGACGGAGTGAGCGGAGCGAGCGGGGCGTCGGGAGGGGTACCGTCGACGTCATGACGACCGTCACCGACACCGGTCACCGCCTGAACCACGTCGAGATGGTGTACCGCCCCGGCGAGCGGGCCCTGGCCGGGAGGGTCTTCGAGCTCCTCGGCATGCGCGTGCTCGACCGCGGCGGCACGTGGATGACCGCACTGGTCGATCCCGACGTGGCCGACTTCTCCAACAACGCGTGCTACGCGTCGGAGGTCACGCCCGAGCAGTGGGCGCTCGAGCAGACGCTCGCCGCGCGTGATCGACGACGGCGTCGACGACGGCGTCGGCACCGCCGCGCGCGGTACCTCGAGCGGCTGCGCGCCGAACCGCAGCGGTCGTTCCACTTCGGCATCCGCTTCCACTCGCGCGACGACTACGACGCCACCCTCGAGCGCGTGCGCGCCGCCGCCGACGATCCCGAGCTCGCCGGTCGCGTCACCCTGTCAGGGGTGTTCCACCCCGACGATCCCGGCGCCGCCGCGCCCAACATGATCCAGGCGTTCGTGAGGACCGACGTCGTCGCCGCCGGCGTGCTCGCGTTCGGCCAGCACGTCGAGCTCCAGTGGCACCTCCCGACCTGACTCCCGCACAGAACGATTCGGCGCCCCTACGCGGTGAATATCACGCGGTAGGGGCGCCAAAACGTTCTGGTCAGGTCGTCGACCGGACTGCCAGCCAGCTCGTCCCCGGGTCGGTGCGAAGGAGGCGATGCGGGGTGCCGGCGGGCAGGAGCCACCAGTCGCCGGCGACGAGGTCGTGCTCGGCGCCCTCGACCTCGAGCACCGCGCCACCGGCGAGCACCACGACCCACTCGTCGTGGTCCTGCACGTACTCCTGCGGCGCAGCCAACCGACCGCTCAGGATCTGCTCGACGCGGAACCCGTGGGCGTCGGCGAGCACGGTGCTCCGTTCGCCGTCGGCCGGTGCCTCGTCCGTGGGTGCGAGCCGACCGTGCATGCCGCCCGCCACCGAGCGGCTACGCCTGCGCGGTGACGCCGCCGCGCTTCGCCGCGAGCCCGTGCTCGATCCCCGCCTTCACCAGCTTGTCGTTGTCCTTGGAGATGAAGTGGTGGACGCGCTGCTCCAGCAGCAGGCGCATGATCGGGTTGAACACGTGGTACCGCTCCATGAAGTGCACGAGCGTCCGGCCGTCGGGCAGCCGTTCGAGGCGGTGCTCCCCCTCGGCACGTGAGAACAGCGGCTTGCCGACGGCGTAGTACTTCGCCGAGACGTTCGGCACCACCTCGGTGACGTGCTCCCACGACTGCGCCATCCCGCCGCTCAGCAGGTACTTGGGCACCCGGAAGAAGCAGTGGCGCACGAGACCGGCGCCGTGCTCGTCGCCCTCGTGGAGGATCTCGATGGTGACGGGCCCGTGCTCGATCTTGCGCACGAACGGCCCGAACTCACCCATGCCGACGAAGCCCTCGGGGTGGTCGGGGCGCGTGTGCATCACGCTCCAGATCTCCTCCGGTGACGCGTCGATCTCGAACGAGTAGCGATGTTCCTGCACGTGCACTCCCAGGAGAGGCGGATCCGTCCGCCGATCATGGCGCATGCGGCACGGTCACCGCACGGTCAGCGGGTTGGCGCTCCCTCTCCGACCTCGACCTCGACCCCGAGCTCGCGCAGCAACCGCCCGCGCAGGTGATCGAACGCCGGACCACCGAGCACGCGGGGCCGGGGCAGGTCGATCGGGACGTCGACCGCGATCCGGCCGTCGCGCAGCACGAGCGCACGGTCGGCGAGGAGGATCGCCTCCTCGACGTCGTGGGTCACGAGGAGGGTGGCCGGCCGGTGCCGGGCGCAGAGGTCACCGATGAGCTGCTGCATGCGCAGCCGGGTGAGCGCGTCGAGCGCGGCGAAGGGCTCGTCGAGGAGGAGCAGCTGCGGATCGCGCACGAGCGCCCGCGCCAACGCCACCCGCTGCGCCTCCCCACCGGAGAGCGTCGCCGGCCAGGCGTCGGCCCGCTCCGCCAGCCCGACCTCCCGCAGCGCCTCGACCGCACGGGCCTTGCCGTCGGTGCGCGCCGGCAGCCCGGCGCGCACGTTCCACGCCACACGCTTCGCGTTGACGAGGCGCGGCTCCTGGAAGACGACGGTGCGTCGTTCGGGCACCCACACGTCACCGGCGTCGGGCGTGTCGATCCCGGCCAGGATCTTCAGCAACGTCGTCTTGCCGCTGCCGCTGGCCCCCAGCAGTGCCACGAACTCACCGGCGCCCACGTCGAGGTCGATGCCGTCGAGCACGGGACGACCGTGGAACCCGCGCTGCAACGATCGGACGTGGACGGTGAGATCGGACTCGACCTCCTGCGCGCTCATCGGCTCACGCTCGCCCGCCAGGGCATCAGGAAGCGCTCGAGCACGCGCACGAGGACATCGGCGATCAGACCCAGCGCGGCGTAGATCACGATGCACACCACCAGCACGTCGGCCTGCAGGTACTGCTGCGCCTGGATCATCAGGTAGCCGAGGCCGGCGCTCGAGTTGATCTGCTCCGCCGCGATGAGTGCGAGCACCGAGACGCCGAGCGCGAAGCGCAGCCCGGTGAGGATCGACGGCAGCGCGAGCGGGAACACCACGTCGCGCACCAGCCGCCACCCGGTCACACCGAACGACCGCATCCCTTCGAGGACCTTGCGGTCGACGCTGCGGACACCGTTGTACGTGTTGAGGTACATCGGGAACACCGTCGCCAGCGCGATGAGCACGATCTTCGGCGTCTCCCCGATGCCCATCCACACGATGAACAGCGGCACCAGCGCGAGGAACGGGATGGTGCGCAGCATCTGCAGCGACGAGTCGAGGAGCTCCTCGCCCATGCGCCACAACCCGGCGATCGCACCCAGCACCAACCCGATGGAGGCACCGATCGCGGCACCGGTGAGCGCGCGCGTCAGCGACGTCGTCACCTGGTGGACGAGCTGCTGGTGGTCGTAGAGGTCCTGGAACGTGTCGACGAACCGGCTCGGCGAGGAGAGCTCGCGGACGAGGAAGCCGGTGCTCGAGCCCACCCACCAGACGACGAACAGGAACAGCGGGCCGAGGGCACGCAGTGAGATCGACGCCAGTCGGCTGCGCTCCCGCGACGGAGTCGGAGCGAGCCGGACGAGACCCGTGGGGGGTCGGGTCTCCGTCCGGCTGCGCTCCTCCACCGCGACCACGTCAGGTGCCCTCGGCCGACAGCGCGGCGACGACCTTGTTGTACCGGGTGTCGAACAGGTCCTTCGCCACCAGCTTCTTCGGGATGACCCCGAGGCCGAGGAACGCGTCCGACTCGGCCTGCTGCGCCTTGACGACCGTGGCGTCGATCGGCTTGTACTCGGCGTGGGAGCGGTTGGCCGCCGCCAACGCCGCCTCGGGCGACAGCTTGAACGTGGCCTCGGTGCTCTTCGCCGCCTCGGCCGGGTGCGCGCCCCACCACTGCTGCGCGCGGGCGACGCGGGCGACGAAGTCGGACAGCGCCGCGCTCGTCTTCTTGTCCTTCAGCACGTCGTCGCGCGCCACCAGGTACGTGAACCCGGGAGCGAGCCCGGCGCCGGTGGTGAGGATGCGCGCCTTCTTGTCGGTGAGCAGGCCGGACAGGAACGGATCCGACGTGACGGCGGCGTCGACGTCACCGTTCTCGAACGCGGTCTGGCCGCCGAGCCCGGTGAAGTTGACCGCGTCGACGTCGGTGAGCTCGAGCCCGGCCTTCTTCAGCGCGTTGAGCAGGATGTACTGCGTGATCGTGCCGCTCGAGTAGCCGATCTTCTTGCCCTTCAGGTCGGAGAGCTTCTCGATGTCGGAGTCGGGCTTCACCACGATGGCGAAGCTCGAGGTCTTCGGGTCCGCGACCTGCGACGCGGCGACGACCTTCACCGGGTTGCCGGCCGCCTGCGCGAACACGAGCGGGGTCTCGGCCATGAACCCGACGTCGACCGAACCACCCGTCTGCGCGGCCAGCACGGCGGGACCACCGACGAAGGTGCTCCACTCGATGGTGTAGGGAACGTGCTTGTCCTCGCCCGACGCCGCGAGCTGGGTGCGGAGGATCTGGAGCTGGTCCCCCGCCTTCAGGGTCACGCCCGAGAGATCGGACTGCTGCTTCGCAACATGAACGGAGGCGTGGACAGAAGCGTGCGCCGCGCCGTGTGCGGGCGCGGCGCCCACCGCCGTCGCCGCGGCCACCACGACCACGACGACGGCGACGGCGATCGACGCCAGCGAGCGTTTGAGACGGGTGCGCGTCACGTCAGGCCGCCCGGGTGAACGACGAGTCGTCGCCGACGAGGACCTTGCTGGCGCGACCGTCGAGCGCGACCGGCACCGTGCCCGAGATCGTGATGCGCTCGTGCTGGCGCGGGAGGTCACCGAAGTCGGCCACGCCGTAGTGCTGGGTGGTCCGGTTGTCCCAGAACGCCACGTCACCCGGCGACCACCGCCACCGCACCGTGTTCTCGGGCTTGGTGATCGACTCCTGGAAGCTCGCGAGGAGTCGCTGCGAATCGGCCGACGAGAGGCCCTCGATCGACTTCGCGAACGCACCGAGCAGCAACGCCCGCTCCCCCGTCTCCGGGTGGACCTGGACGACCGGGTGCAGGGTCTTGAACACGGTGGACGCGAACCGGTGCTGGAAGTCCTCCAGCGAATCGGGGTCGACGTCGGCACCGGCGTTGGCGACCTGGTAGTCGAAGTCGTTGGTGTGCAGCGCCCACAGCGCGTCGGCCGCGGTCCGCAGCTCGGCCGGCAGGTCGGCGTAGCCGGCGACCGTGTTCGCCCAGACCGTGTCACCGCCGTACGGAGGCACCACGATCGCCCGCAGGATCGAGCCGAGCGGTGGGTGCTCCACGAAGCTGACGTCGCTGTGCCAGCTGTTCGCACGCGTGCCGCCGGGCGGGTACTGGATGGCCTGGACGACGGGGTTGTGCTCGGGACCGGGGATGGTCGGGTGGCCATTGGTCACGGGGCCGAAGTGCTCGCCGAACGCGACCAGCGCGTGGGAGTCGAGGTCCTGGTCGCGGAAGAACACGACGCGGTGCTCGAGCAGCGCGGTGCGGACGGCGGCGATGGTGTCGTCGTCGACGCTCGTGAGGTCGACACCGGTGATCTCGGCGCCGATGCGACCCGTGACGGGACGGACGTCGAATTCGAGGTTGCTCATGGCAGTCCTTTCGGAGGGCGCGGGGGAACGCGCCTCGAAGAGCTCCGGAACGGCGTCCGGAGCGTGAGATCGATCAGTCGGTGGTGGACGCGGGTGGCGGTCGCTCAGGAGCGACGACAGAGCTCGTCGAACGACAGGCGCGAGAGCTCGCCCCAGGGGTCGTTCATCGACGGAGGGGCGTGGGAGCCCGGCGTCAGCATGTGGAGCAGGCTATCGGTTAAATCTGACCTGTCAAGTCATATTTGTGAACAAGGGAGGGACGAGCGTGCCCGCGGTGGACTCGCACGGTGCAGCACACCTCGCGGTCCGGCGTCTCGTCGACGCCGACGAGCACCGGGAACGGGTCTGGGACCTCGTCACGAGCGGCGCGCCGTACCCCCTGATGACGAGCCTGGCCGGGTACGCGATGTCGACGGTCGACCACGCGGCGATGCCCTGGTTCCGCACCCTGAACGCCGGCGCCGGTCAGACGAAGAGCGCCTTCACCTCGAGGAACTCCTCGAGCCCGTGCGCGCCGTGCTCGCGCCCGAGGCCCGACTGCTTGTAGCCACCGAACGGCGCCGCCGGGAAGTACCCGCCCGCGTTCACCCGCACCTGGCCGGCGCGGATCTTGCGCGCGACCGCCCGGGCCCGCTCGTCGCTCCCCGACACCGCACCGGCGAGGCCGTACACGGTGTCGTTGGCGATCTCGACCGCTTCGTCGTCGGTGTCGTACGGGATGAGCACGAGCACCGGGCCGAAGATCTCCTCCTGCGCGATGGTCATGTCGCGTGGTGACGTTCGAGAACACCGTCGGCTTCACGAAGAAGCCCTGCTCGAGCCCCTCGGGTGCGTCGGCGCCGCCGGTGACCAGCGTGGCGCCCTCGTCGAGGCCCTTCTCGATGTAGCCGCGCACGCGCTCGCGCTGCACGCCCGAGACCAGCGGCCCGAGCGTCGTGCCGTCGGCGAACGGGTCGCCGACCACGTAGGCCTCGGCCGCCTGCTTCGCCAGCTCCTCGACCTCGGCGAGGCGCGACCGCGGGACGATCATGCGGGTGAGCGCGCTGCACGTCTGGCCCGAGTTCGTGTACGCGGCACCGACACCGGCGGGAACCATCGTCGGCGAAGTCGGCGTCGTCGAGCAGCACGTTGGGCGACTTGCCGCCGAGCTCCAGCGCGACCCGCTTGATCGACGGCGCCGCGAGCTCGGACACGCGCCGGCCGGCGCGGGTCGAGCCGGTGAACGAGACCATGTCGACGTCGGGGTGCGCGGCGAGCGCCTCGCCGACCACCGGACCGACGCCGGTCACGAGGTTGAACACGCCCGGCGGGAAGCCGAGGTCGTCGATGATCTCGGCGAGGATGAACGCGTTGACCGGCGCGACCTCCGACGGCTTCAGCACGACCGTGCAGCCGGCCGCCAGCGCGTACGCGACCTTGGCCGCCGATCTGGTTGAGCGGGTAGTTCCACGGCGTGATGCAGCCGACGACGCCGATCGGCTCCCTCACGATCAGCCCGTCCGAGTCGTCCTCGAACGCGTACGTCGAGGCGAGCTCCGACGCGTTGCGGAACGCGGAGATGCCGGTGCCCACCTGGATCGCGGCGGAGAGCGGCTTGGGCATGCCGACCTCGTGGGTCATCACGTCGGCGATCTCGTCGCGCCGGGCCTCGAGCTCCTCGGCGACGCGCAGCAGCAGCTTGCCCCGCTCCGGCGCCGAGGTCTCCGACCAGGCCGGGAACGCGGCCTTGGCCGCGGCGACGGCGCGGTCGATGTCGTCGGGCGTGCCCGCGGGGATGGTCGCGAAGACCTCCTCGGTGGCGGAGTCGATCACGTCGAGGGTGTCGGTGCCGGCGGGCGTGACCCACGCCCCGTCGATGTAGAGCTTGTCGAACGTCCTGGGTGCGTCGGCCGTCATGGCGAACCTCGTCTCCGCGGTGTGGTGGGTGCCTGCGATCCGGCCGAACGCTACCGCCGCCGCCCCGATGCCCGCACGGCCGTGGGGCCCCGTCGGCGCCCGCTCGCGACCGCCCCGGCTCAGTCGAGGCCGGCCAGGAAGCGCTCCATCATCGCGTTCACCTGCTCGGGCACCTGCAGGTGGTTGAAGTGCCCGCCGCCCACGGTCTGGCCGGTCCGGAGCAGAGGGTTCAGCGCCCGCAGCGTGCCGGCGTCGTTGATGGGATCGTCGGCCCCGATGTGGAGCATCGGCACCGCGCTCCGCCGTGCCGCGGTCTCGCCGTCCCACGCACCCGCAGCCCCCAGGCAGGAGCGGGCGACGTGCCACGGCGTGGCCGACATCTCCCGACGGATGCGGGCGCCCAGCTCGGGGTCGTCGGTGAAGCCGGTGGTCGTCATCTCGACGATGGTCGCCCGGGTCGCGTCGGCGGACTCCCCCTCGAGCGCGGCGTGGAGCTCGGCCTCCATCGCGACCATGGCCGGGTCGGGGACGATCGGCGCGGCGTCGATCATCACCACGCCCCGCGCGAGCCCGGGGCGTGACGCGGCCACCTCCAGCACGACGGTGCCGCCCATGCTGTGACCGACGAGCACCGGCCGATCCAGCTCGAGCCGCGCGCACAGCTCGGCCACGTCGTCGGCGAACCCCGGGATCGTGTACTCCTGCTCGGGCGCACCGCTGGCACCGTGCCCCCGGAGGTCGACGGCGACCACCCGGTGCTCGCGGCCGAAGTGCGCGAGCTGCGGTCCCCAGTGGGTGCGGTTGCACGTCCACCCGTGGACGAACACCAGCGCCGGCTCTCCTGCGCCGTGGTCCTCGAACGCGAGCGACGTGCCGTCGCGCTCGTACGTCGCTCCGTCAGCTCCCATGACCGGTACTCCACTCCTTCAGACTTGACGCTCGCGGCCCTCCCAGTAGGGCGCACGCAGCTTGAACTTCTGGACCTTGCCCGTGGCGGTGCGACTCAACTCGTCGCGAGGTTCGACGCTGGTCGGGCACTTGTAGTGAGCGAGGCGGGCGCGGCAGTGCTCGATCAGGGTCGCTTCCGACACCGCGCTCCCGGGGACCAGCACCACCAGCGCCTTGACCGTCTCGCCCCACTTCTCGTCGGGCACGCCGATCACCGCCGCTTCCGCCACCTCCGGGTGCGAGCACAGCGCGTCCTCGACCTCGATCGACGACACGTTCTCGCCCCCGCTGATGATCACGTCCTTCTTGCGGTCGGAGATGCAGAGGTAGCCGTCGTCGTCGATCACGCCACCGTCGCCGGTGTGGAACCAGCCTCCCGCGAGCGCGTCGGCGGTCGCGTCGGGGTTGTCCCAGTAGCCGTCGAGCACCACGTTGCTCTGCGCCAGCACCTCGCCGTGCTCGTCGACGCGCAGCCGCACGCCGATCCCGGGCGCCCCGGCGCGCCCGAGGCGACGCGCCCGCTCCGACGGCGCGAGGTCGTCGTACTCGGCCCGGGGGCGGTTGATGGTGAGGAACGGCGACGTCTCGGTGAGTCCGTAGAGCTGGTTGAACTCCCAGCCGAGGTCGCTCTCGACGCGCTCGATCGTCCGTGTGGGCGGCGGCGCACCGGCGACGACGATCCGCACGCTCCCCCGCCCCGGGATCGGACCCGACCACGTCGACGCCGCGTCGAGCACCGCGTTCACCACCGCGGGTGCTCCACACATCAGCGTCACACCGTGCTCCTCGACCCGCCGGAGGATCTCGGTGCCGTCGACCTTGCGCAGCACGACGTGCTGCGCACCCATCGCGGTGATGCCGTAGGTCATGCCCCACCCGTTGCAGTGGAACATCGGCAGCGTGTGGAGGTACACGTCGCGGTCGTCCACGCCCATGTGCAGCGCGAACATCACCGAGTTCACCCAGAGGTTCCGGTGCGTGAGCTGCACGCCCTTCGGGCGCGCGGTCGTGCCGCTCGTGTAGTTGACCGTCGCCGTCGCGTCCTCGTCGGCGTCCCATGCTCTCGGTTCCACACCGAACCGGTAGAGCTCCTCGTCGCTCTCCGCACCGAGCACGTAGCGCCGTTCGACGCCCACGTCGCCCACGTGCTCGTCGAGCTCGGGGTCCACGAGCACCATCGACGCCCCGCAGTGCTCGACGATGTAGGCGATCTCGTCGTGCCCGAGGCGGAAGTTGATCGGCACCAGGATGCGGCCGTGCGCCGACACGCCCCAGAACGCGGTGAGCAACCGGGCCGAGTTCTGGCTCACGACCGCGACTCGCTCACCCGGCGCGATGCCCATCCCGTCGAGGGCGGCGGCCTGCGCGCGCGCCCGCTCGGCCATGGCGGCGGCGGTGAGCGGCGCCCAGGCCGCAGCGGGCTGGTCGGGCTCGTCGAGCACGACCGTCCGGCGCCCGTAGACGGTCTCGGCCCGATCGAGGTGATCGCCGATCGTGAGCGGAACCCTCATGGCACTCCCCCTCGGTCACGTGCCCCACTGCGGTCGGAACCCTACGCAGGTTGCGAACGGTGTCGCGTCGGCGCCGAGGACGTCCGTGGTAGTGAGTCGGGAACACCCGAGAGCGGAGGGGGACGAGATGGCGGTCGTGGGAACGTGGCTCGCAGATCCGACCGACAAGGTCGCGGTGGTCACCGGGGGTGCCGGAGGCATCGGGAGCGCGCTTGCCGCGCGGTTTCTCGACGCCGGGATGCGAGTGGTCGTCGCCGACGTCGAGGCCGACGCCATCGCGTCGGCGGTCGCATCGCTCGACGCCGGTGACCGCGTCCTCGGCGTGACCAACGACGTCCGCTCGATCGAGGACACCGAACGGCTGCGTGACGCCGACGCTCGACCGGTTCGGTGCGGTGCACGTCGTGTGCCTCAACGCGGGGGTCGCACCGGTCGGGCCCATGCTCGAGACCCCGGTCGAGGTGTGGGACTGGGTCTTCGACGTGAACGTCCGCGGCGTCGTGCACGGCGCGCTCGTGTTCGCGCCGCTGCTCGCCGAGCAGGAGACCGGTCACTTCGTGTGCACGGCCTCCATCGCCGGCGTCACCGACACGCCGACGCTGCCGCCGTACGGAGTGTCGAAGCACGCGGTCGTCGGTCTCGCGGCATCGATGCGGCGCGAACTGGCGGAACGCGGGGTCGGCGTGTCGGTGCTGTGCCCCGGGTTGATCAACACGAAGATCTTCGAGAGCGAGCGCAACCGGCCCGCCGGCATGGACGACCCGTCGGACGACAACATGATGTCGAAGGCGTACCGCGACATGATCGTCGACGGCGCACCGCCGTCGCAGGTGGCCGACGTCGTGTACCAGGCGATCGTCGACAACCAGTTCTTCGTGTTCCCGACGCGTGACCTCGACGCGCTGGTCGAGGCGCGCATCGCCGACATCCGCCAGGGCATGGAGTGGCGCGACGCGCGCTTCCCCGCCTGACCCGGCTCCCCCACGAGCATCTCGAGGTTGACGTACGCATGTGACGGTCGACTCCGAGATGTTCGTGGTGGTGGCCGTATCCTGGGCCCGGTGACGGCCGAGCACGCCATCCGCTCCGGGGTCGAGCTGCGTGAGCAGCGACGCGAGCGCACCGCGCGCGAGATCCAACAGGCGGCGATGTCGCTGTTCGCAGCGCGTGGCTACGCCGACGTGACCGTCGAGGACATCGCGCACGAGGCCGGCGTCTCCGAGCGCACCTTCTTCCGCTACTTCACCAGCAAGGACCACCTGCTGGTGGCGGAGGCGAATCGCCGGATCGACGTGATCCTCGAGTCGCTGACGCACCAGGACGACGGGCTCGACGCGTGGACCGCGCTGCGCAACGCGGTGCTCGACCAGTCGGCCAGCGAGGAGCGGGTCGGGCGCAACGCCGCCATCTGGGCCCACCTCACCAAGGAGGCGCCCGCACTCCTCGCCAAGATGATCATGCACGGGGCACTCGAGGGGACCCACAACATCGAGGTGGAGCTGGCGCGCCGACTCGGCGTGCCCCCCGCCGACGCGCTCCCCGACGTGATGATGCGCGTCACCCTCGCCGCGGTGCAGAGCGCCTACCTGCGCTGGCTCGACGACGAGGACGGCACCGCTTCGCTCGCGGCGCTGACCGCCGACGCGCTCGATCTCGTGGGCGCCGGACTCTCGCAGGTCGCCGCAGCGGTCAGATCACGCTGAGGCCGTACTCCGCCTTCCACCAGCGCGCGTTCGCGACCTCGTCGGGGTCGGCGCGCAACGACGGGTCCTGACCGAGATCCTCCGGTGTGGGCCCGATGTGATCGGCGATCTCGCGCAAGCGCGGGAAGGTCCATCCCGTAGACCTTCGCCGCGGTGAGCCCGACGAGCTGTGCGGTGTCGTCGACGGGGACGTCGTGGAAGCTGCGCTTCAGCACGCCCACGGTGTCGGGCCACGTGCCCTCGGGGTGCGGGTAGTCGGTGCCCCACATCATCACGTCGCAGCCGATCACGTACCGGCGACGGATCTCTTCGCGCGACATCGTCGACGCGCCGATGAAGATGTTGGTCCCGAAGTACTCCGACGGGAGCTTCGAGATCTTGCCCTGCATCAGGTGCGCCAGCTTCGCAGTGGTGTGGCCTCCGCCGAAGTACTGGTCCCACTTCCACATCATGTCGGAGGCCCAGTACGCCGCCCCTTCGGTGACGCAGAACTTCAGCTCGGGATGGCGTTCGAACACACCGCCGAAGAGGAGGAACGAGATCGGCCGCGCCGACCACCACGCGACCTCGGCGAGGTAGGGGCCGATGTCGTCGCCGTACTCCTCGCGCGGTGCCTCGCCGGAGTGCACGTGCACGACCAGGCCGTTCGCCGCGGCCGCCGCCCAGACCGGCTCGTACGACGGGTCGTTGTAGGCCTTGCGGTCGTGCCACATCGTCGGGATCATGATCCCGCGGATGCCCGGCGTTCCCGCGAGGCGTTCGATCTCGGCGACGCCGCGCTCGACGTCGTGGGTGATCGGTACCAGCGCGATGCCGGCACGTCGCACGGGCGCGTGCGAGCAGAACTCGGCCAGCCAGCGGTTGTGCGCGATCGCACCCGCGTACGCGAGCTCGGGGTCCTGGATGGTGCCGGCGGAGAGCCCGGCACCGAACGGCGGCGACTCCATCCCGGTGATGGCGTCGGCGTCGGCGAACATCACCTCGCCCGCGACGCCGTCGGCGTCGAGCTCCTTGTCGCGCTGCTGGGGCTCGAAGGCGCCGCGGAGACCCTCCTCGTTGTCGCCCTCCCAGTGCATGATGTAGTCGTAATTGAACTTCAGCGCCTCCTCGCGGCTGGCGTGCCGCTCGGCGAGGAAGTCGTCGAAGGCCCCCAGGTACCTGCGGTCGAGGTACGGCCGGTACTCCTCGCACGGGAGCCCGGCGTGGCAGTCGGACGACACGATCAGGTAGCGCTCGGACATCGTTCCCCCTCGGGCGACGCACGCTGGAATGGCACACCCTGTCAGCGTGGCATTCCCTGACGTTCTGTGGTGGAGTATGGCACGGTCGCCCACCGGCGACCAGCGAAGGGGGAACGCCGCCGTGGTCTCGATCCTCGGTCAGTACTGCATCAACGTGCGCGACCTCGAGCGCGCGATCGAGTTCTGGAACGGCGTCTGCGGCCTCCCGGTGATCAGCCGCACCGACATCCCGCAGGCCAAGGAGGCCATCCTCCAGTCGCCGCACGGCGGGAGCCGCATGCAGCTCGCGCAGCAGCTCGACAACGACGCCCCCATCGACATGGGCACCGCGATGTGGAAGCTCTACGTGAACACCGACGACGTGCAGTCGCTCTACGACGCCGCGATGGCCGCGGGTTGCGAGTCGGTGATGGAACCGACGCACCTCGACCGCTGGCCGGTCACGATGGCGTACGTGAAGGACTTCGACGGCTACCTCGTCGAGTTCGTCGAGTACGACGACGCCCCACCGGAGGGCGTCCCGAACCCCAAGGCCCACTCATGAAGGCGCTGGCATGAAGGATTTCACGGGCAAGGTCGCAGTCGTCACCGGGAGCGCGGGCGGCATCGGTCGCGCGCTCGTCGAGCGCTTCACCGACGAGGGCATGCGCGCGGTCGTCGCCGACATCGACGCCAGCCTCGTCGCCGAGGCCACCGCCGAGCTGCGCGATCAGGGTCGCGACGTGATCGGCGTCGTCACCGACGTCACCGAGCTGTCGTCGCTCGAGGCCCTGCGCGACGCCACGCTCGACGCGTTCGGCGCCGTCGACGTGCTGTGCAACAACGCCGGCGTCGGCTCCGCGTCGGAGGGCCAGATGTGGGAGCACCACGTCAACGACTGGCGTTGGTCGCTCGACGTGAACGTCATGGGTGCGATCAACGGCATCAACGCGTTCCTCCCGACCATGCTCGCCCAGGACACCGAGGGCGCGGTCGTGAACACCACCTCGGGCAACGGCGGCTTCACCCCGATGATCCACAGCGCGGTGTACGCCACCACGAAGGCCGCGCTCACGTGCCTCACCGAGTGCCTCTGGGGTCAGCTGCGCGAGCTCGACGCCAAGGTGACCGCGCACCTGCTCTACCCGTCGACGCGCACGCCGGGGATGCTCAAGACCGGCATCTGGCAGCCGGGCCGCAACCGCCACGCGCGCTACGACCGTCCGGGTGCGCCGCCCGCCGACACCGGTCGCGACCAGCTCACGCCGATGGAGCAGCGGGCCGCGGCCGCCGGGCAGGAGCTCACGTGGGCACCGCTCTCGGAGGTCGCCGACCTGTGCTTCGAGGGCATCCGCGACGGCGTGTTCTGGATGTCGAACTCCACCGGCGACGAGCCCACGCCCGGCTCGGCTGCAGCATCGGTGGTGCGGGCGCAGTCGCAGCGCGACCGCAGCGACCCGACGTACCTGATCCAGGCCGCCAACGTCATGACCGGCCGCAAGGCCGGCGCGAAGGACTGACGCCGAACCCGAGAAGGAGCGCATCGTGACGACTCTCGCCGGTGACCGCTACATCGTGATCTCGTCCGACGGGCACGCCGGTGCGCAGGTGCACGAGTACCGCGACTACCTCGAGTCGAGGTACCACGACGAGTTCGACGCGTGGGAAGCCACGTTCGTCAACCCGTTCGACGACCTGCGCGCCGACTTCGCGTACCGCAACTGGGACAGTGCGGCGCGGCTGCGCGAGCTCGAGGACGACGGCGTCGTCGCCGAGGTGCTCTTCCCGAACACCATCCCGCCGTTCTTCCCGTCCGGCAACCTCCTGGCCCGCCCGCCCGCCGCCGACGAGTACGAGCTGCGCTGGGCCGGGCTGCAGGCGCACAACCGCTGGCTGGTCGACTTCTGCGCCGAGGCCCCCGGCCGCCGCGCCGGCATGGCGCAGGTGTTCCTGAACGACGTCGACGCCGCCGTCGCCGAGGTCGAGTGGGCGGCCGAGCAGGGGCTGCAGGGCGGCATCCTCCTGCCCGGCGTGCCCCCCGACTCGGGGCTGCCCCCGATCTACTCGCGTGCACTACGACCGCCTCTGGGCCGCGTGCCAGGACCACGACATGCCGATCAACAACCACAGCGGCGCTGCCGGCCCCGCGCCCGAGCTCGACGCCACCGGCATGGCCGTCTTCATGGTGGAGCTGGGCTGGTTCTCGCACCGCGTGTTCTGGCACATGGTGATCGGCGGCGCGTTCGCCCGCTACCCCGGCATCCGGCTGATCCTCACCGAGCAGTCGAGCGGCTGGGTGCCCGCGCACCCTCGACATGCTCGACCACCAGTTCCGGCGCTTCCGCGACCCGAACACGGCCGAGTCGCACTTCGGTGCCGAGGTGGTGGCGACGGTGACCGAGCTGCCGAGCCACTACTGGCACACCAACTGCTACGCGGGCGCGAGCTTCTTCCGCCCGTGCGAGACGCCGCTGCGCCACGAGATCGGCGTCGACCGCATCATGTGGGGCCAGGACTACCCGCACATCGAGGCGACCTACCCGTACACCACCGAGGCGCTGCGCAACAGCTTCGCCGGCGTCGACACCGACGAGGTCGCGCGCATGGTCGGGCTCAACGCCGCCGCGGTGTACGGCTTCGACCTCGACGCGCTGGCGCCGGTGGCCGCACGCGTCGGCCCGACCGTGGCCGAGGTCGCGGTGCCGCTCGACGAGATCCCGGCCGACTCGCGCTCGATCGCGTTCGCCGGCGAGGGCGTCAAGCCCTGGTAGTCACGCACTCGCGCGAGGATGCGGGCATGTCGGATCTGATCGTCCGTGGTGGCACCGTCGTCGACGGGACCGGTGGTCCCGCGCGACTCGCCGACGTCCGGGTGCGCGACGGCGTGATCGTCGAGGTCGAACCCGACCTCGCGCCCGACGGTGAGCGTGAGGTCGACGCACGCGGCGCGATCGTCACGCCCGGGCTCATCGACAGCCACACCCACTACGACATCGAGATGTTCTGGGATCCGTCGCTCGATCCCCTCCCCGTCTACGGGGTCACGACGCATCGTGATGGGCAACTGCGGCCTCGGCATCGCGCCGGTCGCGCCACGAGGTGCGCGACGACATCGTCGACCTCCTGTGCTTCATCGAGGAGCTGCCACCCGCGCTGTCCGACACCTACGTGCCGTGGGGCTGGACGAGCTGGGCCGAGTACGCCGACCGTGCCCGCGACCAGGCCACCGCGGTGCAGCCGTTCGCGTACACGGCCCACAACGCGCTCCGGGCCGCGGTGATGGGCCACGAGGCGTGGGAGCGCGCGGCGACCGCCGACGAGGTCCGAGCGATGGCGGCGCTGCTCGACGAGGCGTTGCGCGCGGGCTCGCTCGGGATGTCGTCGAACTGGTTCGACACCGACCGCCAACGACGGCTGGTGCCGAGCCGCCTCGCCGACGGCGACGAGCTCGACGCGCTCCTCGACGTGATCGCCCGCCACCCCGGGGCGACGTTCCAGGTCATCGCGCGCAAGCAGCACGACCGGCGCGACGCGCTGGGACGGTCGTGTGGGCGCGGCATCCGCAGCCTGTCGCTCGGCGACGGCGTGGGCGGCGGCAAGGTCGAAGAGGGGCTCACCACCTGGTACCTCGGTGGCGGCAACGAGCCGTTCCAGCCCGATGCTCGGCTTCCAGACGTCGATCGCCACCGCCGCCATCCCGCCGTGGCACGACCTGGTCAACGGACCCGCCGAGGCGAAGACTCGCCACCCTCGCCGATCCCGCGTGGCGCGCCCGCGCTCGCGCGGCATGGGACGACCCGTTGCCGGAGCAGAACGCGTTCCACCGCGACACGCTCGACCAACTGATCCTCGCCGACTCCGAGAACGGCACCGGGCCCACCGGCATCTCCCTCGCCGCGCTCGCCGCCGAGCGCGGTGAGCACCCGTCGGACGCGCTGGCCGACTGGGTGCTCGCCAACGGCATCGGCTCGCGCTACCTGAAGCAGAACAGCACCGCGGTGCCGATGACCGACGACGACCGCCGCGCCCAGGTGGTGCACGACGCCGCCAACCCGTACGCGCTGATGGGCGGCACCGACGCCGGTGCGCACCTCACCATGTTCTGCGGCGCCGGCTCCAACCTCCACCTGATCACGCACTGGGCGCGCGACGAGGGCGCGCTCACACTCGAGCAGGCGGTCCACTGCCTGACCCAGCGCTCCGCCGACTTCTTCGGCCTCGCCGACCGCGGGGTGGTCGAGCCCGGCCGGCGCGGCGACCTCGCGGTGTTCGCGCTCGACGAGCTCGAGACCCGCGAGCTGGAACGGCGCTACGACCTGCCCGAGGGTCGCTACCGGTTGACCCGCGCGCCCGCCGGGTTCCGTGCGGTGGCGGTCGCGGGTGAGCTCACCGTCGCCGACGGTGCCGCCACCGATGCGAGGCCGGCCCGGTTCGGCTCACTGGCGACGGCCGGCGCGTCGAGTTGAAGGGCGGCGTCGAGCTGAACATCGACCTGGATGCGCGGTCGAGCCGCGCTCAGCGGCCGTAGACCCGTTCGGCGTTCCCGGCGAAGAGCTGGTCGCGCGTCGACTCGTCGAGATCGGCCGTGAGCTCGTCGTAGGTGGTGTACAGGTCGTCGAAGGTCCCGTGCATGCCGTCGACCGGGAAGTTGCTCGCGAACATGCACCGGTCGGTGCCGAAGAGCTCGATGGCGCCGTGGATCCAGGGCGCGAAGACGTCGGCGGCCATCGACTGCATCGGCATCGCCAGGCCCGAGAGCTTGCACGTCACGTTGTCCCGGAGACCGGCGAGCGCCGCCATGCCCGTCTGCCAGAGCTCGCGCTCGGCCGGCTCGTTCGACCGGGGCCAGCCGGTGTGCTCCACGACGACGGGGAGCTCCCAGCCGTCGAGCGCGGTGGCGGCCCGGACGAGGTCGTCGGGGTGCACCATGAGCTCGAAGATCAGGCCCCGGTCCTGCAGCGCCTGCAGGATCGCCGGCGTGGGGATCGCGTGGTCGCCTTCGCCCATGATCCGGATGCCCCGGAAGCGCGCGGTCGTGATCTGCTCGTCGAGCTGGCGCTCGAGCTCCGCGATGCCCTCGTTGGGATCGAGCCCGCCGATGAGCACGTCGGGATGGCCGGTCGCATCGGCCTGGGTGTCGAGCTCGCGGGTCTCGTCGACCAGCTTCGTCGGTGCCGCCGCCGCCACGTGCACGAACTTCTCCACGTTCCACTTCGCCGCCTCGGCGAAGTAGATGTCCTGGTCGAAGCGTCGGCACATGCCCGAGATGTCGCCCATGTCGAGCTCCTGCATCCCGGCCAGGTACGGGTACCAGTCGGCGCGCGCCGGGTCCCAGAGGTGGACGTGGGCGTCGACCACCCGTGCGATCGTCATGCTCCGCTCCTCTCGCTCGTTGTCGACACGACGCCACCGACGACGCGGCGCAGCGTGTCGTCGACCCACGGTGGCAGCTCGGGTCCACCGAAGGAGATCGACGCCTCGGGATGGGGATGGCTGCGCAGCCCGATCCAGTCGGCGGTGGCGACGAGCTCGGCGCCCGACAACGCACCGGCGTCGTCGGCACCGACCAGGTGGGCCGCGAGCACGCCGACGGTCGCCGTGCGTGACTCGGCGTCGGTCTCGACGCCGATCGCGAACGCGTCGGTCTCGAGGTCGGTGACGAGGTGGGCGGCGCGGGAGAGCTGGGCCGCCGCCTGCGCGCGGCTCCGACCACCGGCCGTCGCGGCGTCGATGACGGTGACGATGCGCATCGGGCGACCCGACTCGCGGGCGAGGTCGCTCACGGCCCGCACCCACGCGACGTCGCTGCGGATGGCGTCGACGATCCCCGTGTGCTCGTCGAGCACCTGCTCCCACGCGGTCCCGGCCCGGCTCGGCGTCGCGCCGCTGCGGGCGACGACGACCGCGTCGACGGTCGCCGGCGTCGCGCGCGGCCTGACCGAGCTGCTCGGCGGCACCGACGAAGTCGGCGGCGGGCGCGCCGCCACCGATCCCGACCACCTCGATCCCCCGCGCCGCCAACGCGCTGCGCACGCGACGAGTCCCAGCGCGGGTCGTCGCTCACGACGAGACAGGTCCGGACGCCGGTCGGCGCGGCATCCACGGCCGGTGCGCCCTCGTCGAACACGGCCTCGAAGCGGCCGTTGCTGGCGCCGTTCGTCTGCTGCGCGGCCTCGGCCGGCGCGAACGCCGTCGGCAGCACCACGTCGAGCACGTGCGCGAGGTCGGCGACGTCGGCGGTGCGCGCCACCTCGAGCTCACGGGGCGGGGCGATCCGGGCGACCTCGGAGCCG
Source organism: uncultured Actinomycetes bacterium (assembly GCA_963755855.1). Lineage (GTDB taxonomy): Bacteria > Actinomycetota > Acidimicrobiia > IMCC26256 > DASPTH01 > DASUAS01. The sequence goes on from CAVWLR010000009.1 coordinate 913,645, forward strand.
TTGGAGAAGATGATGTTGCCCGTGCTCCAGGCGAACGCGTCGCTCGCCGAGGTACGCGCCGACCGGACCGAGCTGCTCGGGTGACGGCATCGCGGCGATGGCGAGCGACAGCCCACCGGTCTGGCTCTGGTCGCCGGGCGAGTCGGCGGGCGCCTGCTGCCGCAGCCCCGAGGTCACCATCCGGGTCGCCGCGATCGGCGAGAGCGCGTTCACGGTGACGCCGGGGGCGCGACCTGCCCCAGCTGCCAGGTGAGGGCGGCGACGGCGCGCTTGGCGCAGCTGTAGGCGCCCGCGTTGGCGGGGCGCCATCCCGACCCCGAGGTGACACCGAGGATCCGGCCCCGTCCGGCCGCGGCCATGATCGGCAGCGCGGCCCGCAGCACGTTGAGGTAGCCGTCGAGGTGCACGCTCAGCACCGACGCCCACGCCGGCTCGTCACCCTCGGCGAACCCCGAGGGCCGGCTGATGCCGGCGACGTTGACCACCGCGTCGAGGCCGCCGAACTCGTCGACGAGCCCCGAGAAGAGCGCGTCGATCGCGGCGGCATCGGTGACCGACGTGTTCGACGCCCGCGCCGCGCCGCCGGCGGCGACGATGCGGTCGGCCGTCGTCTCGGCGGGCGCGTCGTCCTGTCCGAGCCCGTCGACGGTCACGCCCGGGTCGACGGTGACGACGTAGGCGCCGCTCCGACCGATCGCCTCGGCGATGGCGGCGCCGATGCCGGCCCCACCCCCGGTCACGACGACGACCTGCTGCCGTTCCGTGTCGTGCTGGTCTGCTGCCATGGCGCTCCTTCTGGGCGTGGCTCCGCCGGCGCTCCGCGCTCGGCGTCGGCTGGATCGTCGGACTGGTTCCGGGGTCCGGACAGGTAGGTCGCCTCGATCTCGTCGATGCGGCCGTGGACCTCCGCGCCGGTGCCGCTCATCACGATGCGGCCCCGCTGCATCACGTACACGCGGTCGGCGACGTGGAGCGCCTGGCGGACATGCTGCTCGACCAGCAGGATCCCGGTCGAGCGCTCCGTCGCGACCTGCCGCACCGTCTGCAGCAGGCGCTTGACGATCACCGGCGCGAGCCCGAGCGAGAGCTCGTCGACGAGCAGCAGGCTGGGGTCGCGGGCCACCGCGCGCGCGAGCGTGAGCATCTGCTGCTCACCACCCGACAACAGCCCCGCGGTGCGGCCCATGAGCGGTTCGAGCTCCGGGAAGAGGCTGACGGCATCGGCCTTGGCGACGCCCGCGACCCGGAGGTTCTCCTCGGTGGTGAGCTGCATGAAGACGGAGCGCTCCTCGGTGACGAAGCCCATCCCCTGGCGGGCCCGTCGGAACAGCGGCGCCTTCGTCGGCGCGCCGCGGAACACGACGTCGCCGGCGATCACCGGGAGCTCGCCCGCGAGCGTGAGCAGCGTGGTCGTCTTCCCGGCGCCGTTCGGACCGATGAGCGCCACGACCTCGCCTCGCTCCACGCGGAGATCGACGTCGCGCACCACCGCGAGCGCGCCGTACCCGGCGGCGAGACCGCGGCACTCGAGGAGCGGTCCGTCGGTCGTGCTCACGACGACTCCTCCGCTGGCCAGCTCCTCCGCGTGCCCAGCTCCTGACGAGCGGCTCGGCGTCGCCCGGGGCCGTGTCCTCACCGAGGTAGGCGGCGATCACCGCGGGGTCGTTGCGGATCTCCGCCGGGGTGCCCTCGGCGATCTTGCGCCCGAAGTCGACGACGACGATCCGGTCGCACACCCGGAGCACGAGCTCGACGTCGTGCTCGATGAGCAGCACGGCCATGCCGGAGCGATCGGCGAAGCGGCGCACGAGGTCACCGAGCTCGCCGGTCTCGCTGTCGTCGAGGCCCGGCCGCCGGTTCGTCGAGCAACAGCACCGACGGCGCCGACGCGATCGCGCGTGCGATCCCGACCAGCCGGCGGCGACCGTAGGAGAGCTCGGCCGGGAGGCGGTCGAGGTCGTCCTCGAGCCCGAACTCGCGCGCGCTGCTCACCGCGGTCGGCGGAAGGGGCGGTCGAGCGGGCCAGACCAGGTCGCGCAGGCCGGCGTACCGCGTGCGGGTCCCGGCGCCGGCGTGCAGGTTCTCGGCGACGGAGAGCTCTTCGAACAGCTCGAGCGACTGGAACGAGCGACGCACACCCGCACGCGCGCGGCGCGCGGGACCCCACGCGCGACCGGCCATCGCCGAGCCGTTGAGCAGGATGCGACCCGCGGTCGGCTTGGTGAAGCCGGTGAGGGCGTCGACGATGGTCGTCTTCCCCGCGCCGTTCGGGCCGATGAGCCCGACCACCTCGTGCGGCGACACCCGGAAGCTCACGCCGTCGACCGCGACGACGGCGCCGAACCGCACCGTCAGGTCCTCGACCTCGAGCGTCGCGGCCGTCACCTCCGTCGGCGCCGCGTCGACCAGCTCCTCGCGCGGCGGCGTGCGGCGGAGCTTGAGGCGCAGCCTGCCGATGCCGCGCTCGTCGTTGAGCACGACGCTCGCGATCCCGTTGGGGTTGAGGATCACGATGAGGATCAGCGTGACCCCACCGATGGTGATGATCCACGAACCGAGATCGATCCAGTCGAGAGGGATCGAACCCAGTCCGCCGGGCGCGAGGTTCCCACCGAACACCGCGCCGAGCACCCACCCCACACCACCGGCGACCGCGTTGCCGACCGTGTTGATCGACTGGAACGGGTCGAAGCGCGTGTAGACGACGGTCGAGTCCTTGAACGCGAGCAGGATCCCGGCGAAGGCGGCGATGGCGGCGCCCGACGCTGAACGCGTAGAGCTTGGCGCCGAACACGCTGATCCCGAGCGACGCCGCTGCGCGCTCGTTGTTGCGCACCGCGATGAGGCGGCGTCCCGATCCGGACCGGCGGAGGTTGGCCACCATGCAGCGCGGCGATGACGAACACGCCGAGGCACACGACGAGATAGCGGTCGGGGTGGTCGGCGGCGCTGACGTCCCACCCGAACACCGAGATCCGACCGATGGTCGTCACCGAGCCGAAGTCGCCGGTGAAGTACTGGTTGCTGAACACCACCTGCTGGACCGCGAACCCCAGCCCGAGGGTCACCACCGCGAGGTTCACACCGCGCGTGCGCAGCGCGGGGATGGCGAAGAGGGTGCCGACCAGGATCGCGAACACCACGCCGGCGAGGAACGCGAGCTCTGCGGGCCAGTGCTCCTGGCCCACGAGCCGGGACGCGACCAGCGCGCCGAGCCCACCGATCGCGTACTGCGCGAGCGACAGCTGACCCGCGTAGCCCGTGAGCACGACGATCGACAGGATGAACACCCCGACGATCAGCGTCGTGTACACCGCCGTCGACCACTTGGCGTCGAACGCGAACCCGTTGAGGAGCAGCAGACCGCCGACGACGACGACGAGGAACCAGCGGGTCACGACGCCGCTGCCGAGGTCGGGCAGCCGTTCGAGGACGTGGCTGCGGAGCGGGAGCGCCTTGCCGCGGACGACGAGCACCACGACGATCACGAGGAACGGCAGCGCCCGTTGGAGGCCGGTGGCGCCGTTCTCGATCCCGAACGTGTCGTGCAGGAAGTTCGTGATGTCGGGCGAGTAGGTCAGCACCTCGGTCTCGGCGATGCCGAGCGCGATGCCGCCGAGCAGGGTCAGCGGGAACGAGCTGAAGCCACCGACCAGCGCGACCGCGAGGGCCGAGACCGTGACGACGATCGTGAACACGGTGAGGCTCAACCCGGCGTTCGGTGCGAGCAGGATCCCGGCGAACCCGGCGGTGGCACCACCGATCGCCCACGTGACCGTGGCCAGGAAGTTCGGCGACCACCCGAGCGCGGACACCGCCCGCTCGTTCTCGGCGCTGGCCGAGATCGCCAGCCCGATGCGGGTGAACCGGGTGAAGGCCCAGAGCGCGAACGTCAGCACGATCGCGATGCCGAGCAGGATCAGCCGGTCCTCCTGGACGACGACGCGCCCCATCGCGCCGTCGAACCCGAACCACTCGTGCAGCGTGTAGTTGTGCGTCGGGCAGGAACTGGTCGACCTGGTGGAAGTCGTTGTCCCAGAGCTTCTGCCCGGCGAGGCCCTGGAGCACGATGAGCACGCCGAGCGTCGCGACGAGGCGCACCAACGGCGCCGCGCCGCGCATGAACCGCAGGATGCCGTTCTGGATGACGATCCCGAGCAGTGCGCCGAGGAGCACCGCCACCGGGATCGCCGCCCCCACCGACCAGCCGTGGTCCTCGACCAGCGTCAGGAAGCAGAAGAACGCGCCGAACATGGCGATGGCGCCGTGCGCGAAGTTGACGATCCCCGAGCCGCGGTAGATGAGGACGATGCCCTGCGCGAGCAGCGTGTACGCCGCGCCCGCGCCGAGTCCGAGGATCGCGAACTGAACTGCTTGTGCCACCGGCCGCTCAGACGATCGTCAGCGCGTGGTCACGAGATGTGCCGCCGCCCGGCGACTCACTTGATGTACTGCGTGACGTCGATCGGCGTCTTGTTGGTCACGATGTTCTTGCCGTCGAACTTCGAGATGTACACGTAGTGGTTCGAGCTCGACTTGAACACGCTGAACCCGGGCGTCGACGGTGTCCACGGCGGGGTCAGCCCGAGGAGGTCGACGTCCTTCGCCGACTTGAGCGCGCCGATCACCGTCTCCGGGGTGAAGGAGTCGAGCGACTTGGTGACGTTCACGAACGCCAGCGTGCGCGATCCACGGCCCGAAGTCGGCCGCCTTGAGCTTCGCCTGGGTCAGGTCGCTCTTGCCCGACGCCTTCATGTCGGCGAAGTACTGCTTGAGGCCCGGGAAAGTTCTTGGTGTTCGCCTGCGACGGGTACGGGAACGAGTCCGAGAGCACGGTGCCCTTGGTGATGGTCGGGTACTTCCGCAGCGTCTCGAGCTTGAACGAACCCGGGTTGCCGCCGAGCGGGATCTTGGCGTTGAGCTGGGCCATCGCCCCGATCAGCTGCGTGGTGACGCTGTCGGTGTGCGAGATCAGCACCGCGTCGGGGTTCTCCTGCTGGATCTGCGCGATGTACGGCGAGTAGTCGGTGGATCCGGTCGCCACCGCGACGTCGCAGGTGATGTCGACCCCGATGGCGGTGAACGACGGGGCGAGGAAGCCCTTGAACGTCGCGCCGGTGGGCGCGTCGGTCCGCATGAGGCAGATCTTCGTGTCGCCGTCCTGCTTGAAGCCGACCGCGGTGCCGAGGTACGCAGCGATCACACCGGCCGAGATCGGGAACGAGACGCTCGAGCCGAACTCGGAGATGTCGGTGCCACCGATGCCGATGCGCGGGATGCCGGCCTTCTCGAGGACGTCGACCACGCCGGCCGGGTTGTTGAACGTCAGGTCGTTGAGCGTGGCGACCACGCCGTCGTCGACCATCTGGCGGGCGCAGTCGACCTCGCCGTTGGCGTCGCCCTTGCTGTCGCAGACGTCGGCCTGGAGCTTGGCGCTGGCCGTGCCCACGCCACCGCGCTTGTTGAACGCCGCGATCGACGCGAGCAGCGCGTCCTTCATCTCCGGGTTCGAGGCGAGCGGACCGGTCAGCGAGGTGATCATCCCGACCTTCACCACCGGCGCCGAGCCCGACGTGGTGGTCGACTGCGCCGAGACCGAGGTGGCGCTGAACGGGACCGCCGACCGCGGCGACGAGCACGGCCAGCACCACGAGCCGCAGTCGCCACGTCGGCCGACCGACCCGCCGCGACGTGCGCGCTCCCACTCGAACTCTTCGCGCCCATGGTTCCCCCCACGGTGACGACCGCACGCGCGGCCCGAACTCGTACGGCGCGCACCCTACGGTCGACCTCTCGGTGATGTCAAAGATGCAGAAGATAGAGGAGATGCGCCTATCCTGGCCCGCGACCCTTCCTCCTGGAGGCCCTCCGGTGACAGTGCCGTCGGAACCCGCGTCGCGCCGGCGACCCGGGGCCAGTTCGCGCAGCCGAGCGTCGCCGAGCTGGTCGCCGACGCCCTCCGGGCCCAGATCGTCGCCGGCACGCTGCCCGACGGCAGCATGCTGCCCAAGCAGGACCAGCTCATCGACGAGTTCCAGGTGTCGCGCCCGTCGTTCCGCGAGGCGCTGCGCATCCTCGAGAGCGAGGGCCTGCTCTCGGTGCGGCGCGGGAACGTCGGCGGGGCGCAGGTGCACGCCCCGACGCCGGAGAACGCCGCCCGCACCCTCGGGCACGTGCTGCAGGCGCGCAAGGTCGCGCTCGACGATCTCGCCGCCGCGCTCGACCGTGATCGAACCCGCGTGTGCCGTGCAGTGCGCGCAGCGGGCCGATCGCAACGACGAGCTCGTCCCCCAGCTGCGCGAGCATCAACCTCGAGGTCGCGTGCCGCCGAACCGCTCGACATGGCCGGCGTCGGCCGCGGTCGTCCGAGGAGTTCCACCAGGCGATCATCGACGGCTGCGGCAACGCCACCCTCGTGATCGTCATCGGCGCGCTGGAGAGCCTCTGGTCGCTGCACAAGAAGGCGTGGGCCGACTACGCCGAGGAGACCGGCGCGGGCCCGGAGCCCAACCTCCGGGCGCAGCGTGATCTCCGCCCACGAGGAGATCACCGACGCGATCGAGGCCGGCGACGCCGCGCGCACCCACCAACTGGTGACCGCTCACCTCGCGACGGTCTCACCGATGGTGCTCGACCACCGCGCGCCGCGCATCGACATGACCGGACGACCGTGACGGGCGTGACCGAGGAAGGTGCACGGTGACGGTGAGCGACGAGCGGTCGGGATTCGATCCCGACGCGGTCCGGGCGAAGTACGAGGCCGAGCGCGACAAGCGCATGGTCGAAGGGCGGGCCGCCATCCACGACCTGGCCCACGAGGCCGCCATGGCCCGGTACCGCGAGGATCCGTTCACCCCGGTCACCGCGCGCGATCCGGTCGACGAGGACGTCGAGGTGGCGATCATCGGCGGCGGCATCGCGGGGGTCGTCACCGGCGCGCAGCTGCGCAAGCACGGGATCGGTTCGATCCGGGTGATCGACCAGGCGGGTGGGTTCGGCGGGACCTGGTACTGGAACCGCTACCCCGGCGTCATGTGCGACGTCGAGTCGTACTGCTACATGCCCATGCTCGAGGAGATGGAGTACGTCCCGACCAAGCGCTACGCGCAGGGCGAGGAGATCCGCGAGCACGTCGAGGCGATCGCGCAGCGGTTCGATCTCGTCGACGCGGCGCTGTTCCACACCGGGGTGCAGCACACCGAGTGGGACGACGACCGTGCGCACTGGGTGCTCCGCACCGATCGCGGCGACGAGATCCGGGCCCGGTACGTGGTCATGGCGGTCGGCATCCTGAACCTCATGAAGATCCCGGTGATCCCCGGGCTGGAGACGTTCGCCGGCCCCGCGTTCCACACCGCGCGGTGGGACTACGACTACACCGGGGGCACCCAGGAAGACCCGCGCATGACCGGCCTCGCCGACAAGGTCGTCGGCGTCATCGGTACCGGCGCCAGCGCGATCCAGGCGATCCCGCCGTTGGCGGAGTCGTCGGAGCACCTCTACGTGTTCCAGCGCACGCCGGCCGCGGTCGGCGTGCGCGGCGACCGCCCGACCGACGACGAGTTCGCCGCCGGCCTGCAGCCCGGGTGGCACCGCGAGCGCAACGAGAACTTCCAGGCGGTGATGATCGGCCGAGCCGGTCGAGGTCGACCTCGTCGACGACGGTTGGTGCCACCACTTCGCGCGCATCAACAACCAACCGTTCGACACCGGGCTCGACCATGGAGGAGTACATGCTCCAGGTCGACGAGTTCGACTACGAGCGTGATGGAGCAGCACCGGCAGCGGATCAGGGACACCATCACCGATCCGGCCCGCGCCGATCTGCTGATGCCGTACTACAAGTACAGCTGTCGACGGCCGCTCTTCCACGACGCGTTCCTGCCCGCGCTGAACCGCGACAACGTCACCGTCGTCGACTGCCCGGTCGGGATCGACCGCGTCACCGAGCGCGGCGTCGTCGTCGACGGCCACGAGTACGAGCTCGACTGCATCGTGCTGGCCACCGGCTTCGAGCCCGAGGTGACGCCCCTCCCACGCCGCGCCGGGCACGAGATCATCGGTCGTGGCGGGAAGACCATCGCCGACAAGTGGGCCGACGGCGCGGCCACGCTGTTCGGGTTGATGACGTCGGGGTTCCCGAACCTGTTCCTGATGCCGTGCCCCGGCCAGCAGGCCGTGGTCACCGTGAACTACACGCTGCTCGCCGAGGTGGGGGCCGAGTTCGTGGCGGGGACCATCGCCGCGCTCGACGCCGCCGGCGTCGACGCGTTCGACGTGACCGAAGCCGCCGAGGCCGACTGGGTGCAGCGGGTCATGGCCGACTCCATGGCCGCCGCGCCTCCCCCAGGCGGTGTGCCGTGCACGCCGGGCTCACGGATGCTGTTCGACGACGACGGCAACATGGTGCTGCTCGATCCGCCACGCGGGCACGTACGGCGGCGGGTTCGGCGACTACTTCGGGTACCGCGACCTGCTCAGCGAGTGGCTCGAGCGCGGCGACTTCGCCGGACTCGCGCTCGAGCGCGCTGCACCGCGCCTGAGCCTCAGGACCGCGTTCAGCGCGGCTGGTGCTCTCCGAAGGAGTCGATCGGGCTGTGGAGCCCGAGCCCTCCGTCGCACTCGACGATCTGACCGGTCATCCACTCGACGTCGTGCAGCGCGCGGATCGCCTGCGCGATGTCGTCGGCGGTGCCGAGGCGCCCGAGCGGTGTGCGCCGCTGCACCGCGGCGAGCCATCCGGACTCGGTCGGTGCGCGCCCGAGCATCGGCGTCGCGGTGACGCCGGGGCCCACGGCGTTGACCCGGATCCCGTGGGGCGCCCATTCGCACGCCGCCACCTCGACCAGCATGCTCAGTGCCGCCTTCGAGGCGCAGTAGGTGCCCATCGAACGGTCGACCAGCCGCGCGCTCACGCTCGACGTGGCGACGATCGAGCCCGGCGTTCCCGCGTCGATCATCGCCCGGGCGAACGCGCGCATCACGAGCAGCGGACCGCGCGTGTTGACCGCGAGCACGCGGTCCCACTCCTCCACCGGGAGGTCCAGGAGGAGGCCGGAGTGCCCGACGCCGGCGGTGATCGTCACCTCGGTGGGGACACCCACGCGCGCCAGGGTCTCGTCGAGCGCCGTGTCGATCGAGGCCGGATCGGTCACGTCGCACTGCACGTCGTAGGTGCCGGCGACGTCCCACACCACGACGCGGGAGCCGCGGGTCCGCTCCGACTCCGCGACGGCGGCCCCGATGCCGGAAGCACCGCCGACGACGGCGTGGGTGACGGTCGATTCGTGCGTGGCTGCAGAGGAGGTCATCGGTCGATGATGACGCAGGGCCGGATCCAGCGCCCGGATGTGCCACATCTGCCCGTCGCGGTCACGTCCGAGGCGCAGCCCGGACGCGCCGGCCTGAGTACCCTCTCGCCCACATGAGTGGGAACCTCACCATCGAACCGTTCGGGATCGACGTCGACGACGCCGTCCTCGAGGACCTCCGGGCGCGCCTGCGGGCGACCCGCTTCCCGGCCCAGATCCCCGGCGCGGGCTGGGACTACGGCACCGAGCTCGAGTACCTGCGCGAGCTGGTCACGTACTGGGCCGAGGACTACGACTGGCCCGCCCGGCAGGCGCGCATGAACGCGTTCGACCACTTCCGCACCGAGATCGACGGCACCGGCGTGCACTTCCTCCACGCCCCGTCGCCGGTCGAGGGCGCGCTCCCGCTGCTGCTCACCCACGGGTGGCCGGGTTCGTTCGTCGAGTTCCTCGACGTGATCGAGCCGCTCCGCGACCCGGCTGCGCACGGCGGCGATCCCGCCGACGCGTTCGACGTGGTGGTGGCGAGCCTCCCCGGCTACGGGTTCTCCGGACCCACCGTCGAGCGCGGCTGGCACCCGGGCCGCATCGCACGGGCGTGGGCCGAGCTCATGGCGGGGCTCGGCTACGACCGCTACGTCGCGCAGGGCGGCGACTGGGGCTACTTCGTGACGCGCGAGGTCGCGCTCGCCGACCCCGAGCACTGCGCGGGCATCCACCTCAACATGGCGCCCCCGATCCCGATGACCGAGGACATCACCCTCGAGGAGCAGGGGTTCCTCGACGGCATGAGCGCGTACGACGCGGTGGACTCCGGCTACATGAAGGAGCAGTCGACCAAGCCCCAGACGGTGGGGTACGCGCTCGACGACTCCCCCGCCGGGCTGGCGGCGTGGATCGTCGAGAAGTTCCGCACCTGGTCCGACTGCGACGGCGACGTCGAGCGGTCGTTCACCAAGGACCAGCTGCTCGACAACCTGATGGTGTACTGGGTCACCGCCACCGCGCACTCGGCGGGCCGCCTCTACTACGAGGTCATGCAGGGGTTCGCCACGGGTGGCATCGATCCTCTCGCCAAGCCCACGCAGCCGGTCGGGTACGCGCGCTACCCGAAGGAGATCATGCGCACGTCGGAGCGGTGGTTCGCCATGCAGTACCCGCTGAGCCACTTCGCCGAGATGCCGCGCGGCGGCCACTTCGCCGCGTTCGAGTGCCCCGACCTCTACGTGCCCGACGTGCCGCGTGCTTCCGTCCCCTCAGGGGCGTCTGACGATGCCGTACCAGCTCGATCCCGACCTGCTCGCGATCACCGCCGACGCGCCGCCGCGCGTCCGGGCGGCGCGCGACGACTGGCGGGCGCTGCGGGAGCAGGGGAACGTCGGCCTCGGCTTCATCGACTCACTGCTCCCGGAGCACGCGGAGGTCGTCCGCACCGATCGCACGATCACGTCGTACGACGGCGCCGAGGTACCGGTGCGGTGGTACGACCCCGCACCCGACCGTGCCGCCGACCCGGCCGCCGGCGCCGCGGTGGTGTACCTGCACGGCGGCGGGATGATCATGGGTTCGGTCGCCGGCTACGACCACCTCGTCGCCGGGTACGCGGCCGACTCCGGGGTGCCGTTCCTGTCGGTCGACTACCGAGTGGCGCCCGAGCACCCGCACCCGATGCCGGTGGAGGACTCCTACGCCGCGGTCCCGTGGCTGCTCGAGCACGCCGACGAGCTGGGGGTCGATCCGACGCGCGTCGCCATCATGGGAGACAGCGGTGGCGGCGGGCTCGCCGCCGGTGCCGCGCTCCTCGCGCGCGATCGCGGCGTCGACCTCGCTCGCCAGATCCTCGTGTACCCGATGCTCGACGACCGCACGACGGTCCCCGATCCCGAGCTCGAGCCGTTCGCGGCGTGGTCGTTCGACGACAACTACACCGGCTGGCACGCGCTCCTCGGTGACGCGGTCGGCGGGCCCGACGTGTCGCCGTACGCGGCGCCCGCACGCGCCACCGACGTCTCCGGTCTGCCGTCCACCTACGTCGACACCGGCGACCTCGACATCTTCTGCACCGAAGGCATCGAGTACGCCCGCCGGATCGGTGCCACCGGCACCAACGTCGAGCTGCACGTGCACCCGGGCTGCCCCCACGGGTTCGACCGCATCCCCGGGCTCCCGGTCGCCGCGCGCGCCTTCGCCGACCGCCTGCGCGTCCTGCGCGCGCTCTGACCCTGACTCCTGCGGTCTCGCGCGCGTCAGGCGTCGGCGCCGGGGAGCAGCGCCTGGACCACTTCGATGGGGTCGACGCCGGCCGCGGTCTTGTCGTCGCGGTATCGGCGCACGCGCGCGAAGCGCAGCGCGACCCCACCCGGGTAGCGGCGCGACGCCTGCACGCCGTCGAGCGCGATCTCGACCACCAGCTCGGGGCGCACGTGCACCGTGATGCCGTCACGACCGACCTCGAGCGCGAGCAACGCCTGCGTCTGCCACTCGAGCAGCGCGTCGGTGAGGCCCTTGAACGTCTTGCCCACCATGACGAACGTGCCGTCGGGACCGCGGGCGCCGAGGTGGAGGTTCGACAGCCAACCCTCGCGCCGACCGTGGCCCCACTCGGCCGCGAGCACCACCAGGTCGAGGGTGCTGCACCGGTTTGACCTTGCGCCACGCACCACCGCGCCGGCCGGCGTCGTAGGTCGAGTCGACCGACTTCACCATCACGCCCTTCGTGCCCGGCGGCGATGGCGGCGTCGAGGAACGCAGCCGCTTCGTCGGGTGACGCGGTGACGATGCCGGGGATGCGGCGCTCACCCACCACCGACTGCACGACGTCGAGGCGGTCGGTGAGGGGGCGGTCGACGAGGTCGTCGCCGTCGAGGTGCAGCACGTCGAAGAAGAACGCGCCGAGCGCGCCGGCGGCACCGCCGGTGCTCCCCTCGTCGCGTCCGAACGAGCTCATCGTGTCCTGGAACGCGCGCGGCCGGGACTCCTCGTCGACACCGATCGCCTCGCCGTCGAGCACGACCGCCCGGAGCGGCAGCGCGCGCGCCCACTCGACGACCCCCGGCAACCGACCGGTGATGTCGTTGAGGTTGCGGGTGTAGATGCGGACGTCGTCGTCGTGGCGGTGCACCTGGATGCGGGCGCCGTCGAGCTTCCACTCGACCGACGCCAGACCCACGTCGTCGAGCGCCGCCGCCACGTCGGGTGCGCCCGACGCGAGCATCGGTTGCACACCCCGCCCGACCTCGAGCCCGATGCCGGTCAACCCCGCCTCGCCCGCCGGTGAGCGCGACGACGGCGACGCGACCGAGGTCGCCCGAGAGCATGGCGGCGCGACGTACGAGCGCGAGCGGCACCGACGCGGCCTTCGCCACCGCGTCGGTCATCAGCCCCGGCCAGCGCGCCCTGGCGGAGCTCGCCCACGAGGAGGCGGCGCAGGAAGTCGATCTCGTGCTGCGTCGCCCGGTCGAACACGTCGCGCAGGATGTCGTGACGGTCGCCGCTCGACCCGCTGCCCGTGGTCGCCTGGATGCGGTCGAGGGCACGGTCGACGTCGGCGATGGTCAGGGTCGGCACGGTCGCGGGCGCGACGTCGAGCTTGACCAGGGTGGCCCAGCCCACGCCGATCCGGCCCTGGCGCGCGTCCCCGGTGAGGAAGCCGACCGCGGGCTCGATCTCGTCGGGCGCGAGCCGGACGAGCAGGTCGGCCAGCGCCGCGGTCTTGGTCGACCGCGCCCGGGTCGACGCGACCGCGGCCGAGGTCTCGACGAGATCGGCCAGCAGCACCGGTTCAGGCGTCTCGCACGAGCTGTTCGAGCAGTGCGCGCGTCCGAGCGCGCGATGCGGCGCGGTCGTCGCCCACCGGGAAGGTCGCGGCCCACACGTCGGTGGCGCCGGCGTCGACCAACGCCCGGAGCTGCGCGGCGACCGAGTCCTCGTCGCCGACGATGCACGCGTCGGCCGAGCGTTCGAGTCCACCGTGACGCAGGATCCGCGCGTAGTTCGGCAGGTCGCCGTAGAAGCCGTACTGCCGGGTCGCCGCTTCTCGCGCTTCGTCGACGTCGTCGTGCACCGCGACCGGCAGGCCCACCACGATGCGCGGCGCGGGTCGACCGGCCGCCGACGCTGCGGCGGTGATGCGCGGGACCACGTGCGACTCGAGGGCCTCGCGGTTCGCCATCCACGTGACGGTGCCATCGGCGACCTCACCCGCGACCCGCAACATGCGCGGGGCGAGCGCGCCGAGGAGGAACGGCACCGGGAACGGCGCGGGCGGCGGCGAGGTCAGGTGCACCTGGAACTCGTCTCCGTCGAGGTCGATGGCGTCGCCGCGCAACGCCGCCACCACGATCCGCGTGTACTCCTCGGTGTGACGACCGACGTGCTCGTAGGAGAGGCCGTACATCCGCTCGATGGCCATGTCGTGCGAGGGGCCCATGCCCAGCACGAGGCCAGGTCGCCCCATCGCCGCCGCAGTGCCCGCCGCCCGCGCCGCGGTGAGCACCGGATGGGCGGCGTAGGTGACGAGCACCGCGGTGCCGAGCTCGATCGACGACGTGGCCCGGCCCGCCACCGCGATGGCGGCGAGCGGATCGCCGAGCACGGAGCTCGGGAACCACAAGCGTCGTGAACCCTGCCGCCTCGGCCTCCACGGCCTGTTCGACGATGCGGTCGATGGCGGGTGCGCCGGCGCCGAGCCCGATCCTCATCGGTCGATGATCGCGCGGGTGGTGGATGCGGGCGATTCCGTCACGGTCCGATCCGCGATGCGGTCGAGGATCGCAGCCAGCTCGTCGGGCACCGCGACCGCGGGCGTGTGCCCCGATTCGATGTCGATCACCTCGGCCGCGCCGCAGTGCGCGATGAGCGCGTCCTGGAGCACCCGAGGTTGGATGCGATCGCGGAGGCAGCGCACCCACGTGCGCGGCAACGCCGTCGGCACGCCGTCCCAGGAGACCACCTGCTCCATGTAGTTCAGCGAGTCGAGCGGGGCCGCGGTCTTGGCGTCGATGGCGCGCACACCCTCGAGACCGGGATCGGGGTCCAACATGCACCCGGAGTACTCCGCGCGGAGCGCCGCCAGTCGGCGCGCGAGCTCGTCGGCCGCATCCGGCCGCACGGTGTCGATGACACGACCGCCGTCGGACGCGCAGAGCCCGGCCACGAACACGAGGTGGCCGACCCGGTCTCCGAGGCGAGCCGCGAGCGCGGGCAGCACGATCCCGCCCGCCGAGTGACCCACCAGCACGAGCGGCCCGGCGACCGCCGCCTCGACGTCGGCCGCCAGGCTGTCGGCAGCATGGGCGAGGGTGACGTCGGCGATGTCGGCCTTCCGGTCGGCCCGTCCGGGGAGGTCGGCCGCGACCGAACCGTGTGCGAGCGCGGTCTGCACCGGCTCCCACACACGTGCCGTGTGACCGGAACCGTGCACCAGCACGATCGTCGGCGCCGATCCGGCGCCCGCGGTGTCGGTGTCGGTGACCACACGCACTTCTGTCACCCGGGGAGGTCGGCGGCTGCGGGCGCGCCACCGTAGTGTGCCGCGACCGGACGGTTGGGGGTGTGCGATGACGGGTGTCGCAGTGGTGGGACGCAGGTTCGGATGTCGCGTGCAGGTGCCGGCGCTCCGGGCCGCGGGGTTCGACGTCGTCGCGCTCGTGGGCCGCGATCTCGAACCGACCGCGTACAAGGCGAACAAGCTGGGCATCCCCCACGCGTGCGGTTCGATGGCCGAGGCCCTCGCACTCCCCGACGTCGACGCGGTCACGATCGCCACGCCACCGCACACGCACTTCGAGCTCGCGCTCGAGGCGGTCGAAGCCGGACGCCACGTGCTCTGCGAGAAGCCGTTCACCACCGACGCCGCGCAGGCCGCCGCAGCTGGTGGCCGCACGGGACCGCGCCGGCGTGGTCGGCGCGCTCGGCCACGAGTTCCGCTGGAACCCCGCGCGCGCCGCGGTCGGCGATGCGATCACGTCGGGCGCGATCGGCGAACCGAAGCTCGCCACCGTGGTCGAGTACTCCCCGTTCCTGCTGCACTCCGACGACGACCTGGCGATGCCCAGCTGGTTCGAGGAGCCCGGCATCGGCGGGTGGCTCGGCGCCAACGGCTCGCACACGCTCGACCAGCTGCGGGTGTGGCTCGGGCCGTTCCGCTCGGTGAGCGCGTCGATGCTCGTGAGCGCGGCGGCACCCGACCGCACGGTCGAGGACTCGTACTCGGCCCGCTTCGCCATGGGCGACGGCGTCGAGGTCGTGCTGCAGAACGTCGGCGCCGCGTGGACCGCCCGGGGCTTCGTCGCCGTCACCGGCACGCTGGCGACGGTCGGGATCGACGACGGGCGGGCCTGGATCGCCGACGCCGACGGCACCCGACCGCTCGACGGCCCCGCCGGGCACCACGCACCGACGGCGGAGGACGCGTCGACGACGACCTCGACGCGCTCGGGAGCTACGAGATCCGCCACTACGAGAAGCTCGCGGCCGCCTTCCGGGCCGCGATCGAAGGCCGGGCGCTCGACTCCCCCGTGGCGCTCCCGACCTTCGCCGACGGGCTGGGCGTCATGCGGGCCATGGACGCCATGCGGGCCTCGGCCGCCGCCGGCGGGAGCGCTGACTATCGTCGAGGGGGAATGACGCTCTCCTCGACAGCCGCCGACTCCCGTCGCGACGTGATCTTCACCGGCATCGGCGGCCAGGGCGTGCAGCTGTGCTCGAAGGTGCTGGCCAACGCCGCGGTCGCCGCCGGGCGGCACGTGATGCTGAGCTCCTACTTCGGCGGCGAGATGCGCGGCGGTCGCACCGAGGCCACCGTCATCACCCGTGACCAGCCCGTCGACCTCCCCCCGATCCCACCTCGACTGCAGGCGATGATCGTGCTGCATCCGGAGTTCCTGGCCGACGCCGAGCCGCGACTGATCGCGGCGCCGCTGATCGTCACCGACGCGTGGGCCTGGGCCGAACAGGACGACCCGACCGGCAGCTCGGGTCGTGCCGGTCCCTGCCCGCGAGATCGCGGCCGACCTCGGCACCCCCGTCGCCGCCGGACTCGCGCTCGTCGGCGCGTTCGCCGCGCTGACCGGCGTGGCCGACGACGACGCGCTCGGCGACCGCGACCCGCCAGCTCGTGCCGCCGCACCGCGCCGCCGCGCTCGAGGCCAACCTCGCCGCGCTGCTCGCCGGCGCCGAGGCCGTGCGCGGCACCCCCGTGGGGATCGGCACGTGACCGCCGCGCGGCACCGTGGTCATGGCGCTCGACCGCTGCAAGGGCTGCGGGCTGTGCGTCCCCGTGTGCCGCCCCGGCGTGCTGGAGATGACCGACGAGCGCAACGCCAAGGGCTACGTGCTGCCGCGCCTGCTCGACGGGTGCACCGGGTGTCGGGCCTGCGCCGAGGTGTGCCCCGACTTCGTGTTCGAGGTGTACCGCTTCGACGTCGCCCGAGCTCGAGCCCGGAGGTGACCGGATGACGCTCGTCCTGCGCGAGGGCTACGACGCGATGGCCGCGGCCGCGGTCGACTGCGGCTGCCGCTTCTTCTCCGGCTACCCGATGTTGCCGTTCACCGGCCTGCTCGACGCGTTCGGCGCGCGAGCTCCCGCGCGCCGACGGCGTGCTCATCCAGGCCGACACCGAGATCGAGGGCGCCAACATGGCGCTGGGCGCGGCCGCCACCGGTGCACGCGCCGCGACCGGCTCCACCGGGCAGGGCATCTCGCTCATGCAGGAGACGATCGCCGAGGCCGCGCTCAACGAGCTGCCGGTCGTGTTCTTCAACGTCGCGCGCGGGCAGCAGGACTACTTCCAGGCCACACGCGGCGGGGGCTGGGGCGACTACCGCACCATCGCGCTCGCGCCCGCGAGCGTCGTGGAGGCCGCCGAGCTCACCACGCTCGCGTTCGAGCTCGCCGACCAGTGGACTGACGCCGGTGCTGTTCTACGCCGACCACATGATCGGCTTCACGCAGATGACCATCGAGCAGCAGCCCGCCGGCGCGGCGAAGCCACCGCCCGCCGAAGCCGTGGGCGCTCGACGGCAGCAGCGGCGGCACCGGCCGGTCGAAGGTCGTGTGGACCTGGCGCCAGGGCAAGCACAACACGCCCGGACCCGGGCCCGAACCGCCACTGGCAGAGCGTCGCCGAGAAGTACGACGCGCTCGCCGCGGTCGAGGCCCGTCACGTCGCGCGTCACACCGACGACGCCGAGGTCGTGGTCGTGTCGTTCGGCACCACCGGCGCGTTCGTCGACTACGTGGTCGACGAGCTGCGCGCCGACGGCCACCGCATCGGCACGTTCCGGCCGGTCACGCTGTGGCCGTTCCCGAGCGCCGCGCTCGCCGCGGTCGCGACGAGCGACGCCTGCAAGCTCGTGCTGGTGCACGAGCTCAACGCCGGGCAGATGATCGACGACGTGCGCCTGGCCGTGGAGGGCGCGACGCCCGGTGCGCGCCATCGGCGGCGTGAGCCAGGACGAGTCGGGCATGCGCCAGGGCGATCTCCTGCAGATCGACGTGATCCGCGCGCGCATCCTCGACCGCACTGGAGGAAGCTGCCATGACGGGAGCCGGCTCATGACCGACGTCGACCTCACCGGCGCCCGCAAGGTCGCGTCGTTCGCGCCCGATCTCCTGCAGAGCACCGAGCACCACCTGTGCCCCGGGTGCGGTCACCCGGTGGCGTGGCGCCTGCTCGTCGAGGTGCTCGCCGAGCTCGAGCTGGTCGACCGCTCGATCGGCGTGGTGGGCCACGGCTGCTACACGCAGATCATCACCACCGCCGACGTCGAGTTCCTGCAGTGCCTGCACGGCCGCGCGCCCGCCGTCGCCACCGGCGTGAAGCGGATGCTGCCCGACCGCGCCGTCTACACCATCCAGGGCGACGGCGACATGGTGTCGGAAGGGCTCGCCGAGGTGCTGCACGCGGCGGCGCGCGGCGAGTCGATCACGTGCCTGATGCTCAACAACGGCGTGTTCGGCGACACCGGCGGGCAGATGACCGCGGCGACCACCGTCGGCCAGCGCACGAAGACCGACCTCGGTGGTCGCACCGCGGCCGAGTACGGCCACCCGATCGACGTGCCCGAGATCGTGGCGTCGTTCCCCGGCGTCGCGTACGTCGCGCGCGGCGCGGTCGACAAGCCGAACGCGGTGGCGCGCACGCGCCGCTACCTGCGCGAGGCGTTCGCGTCGCAGCTCGCGGGTGAAGGCTTCTCGCTGGTCGAGGTGCTCACCATGTGCCCGACCGGGTGGGCGGTCCCGACCGACCAGGGCGCGCAGTACCAGCGCGACCAGATGAACCCGACGTTCCCCATCGGCGAGCTCCGACCACGCGCCAGCTCGGACAGCACCGTCACGGGAGCATGACGCTGGACGTCCGGATCCACGACGTCCTCGCGCGGCTGCGCGAGCGTCAGCTCCGCACCGCATCGGCGCCACCCTCGGCGACGAGGCCCGCACCTTCGGCGAGCTCGAGACCGGTGCCGATGCGCGCCGCGCACCGGCTCGCGGCGGCCGGCGTCACCGTCGGCGACCGCGTCACCTGGTGGGGTCCCACCGCGTTCGACACGCTCGAGGTGGGCTACGGCACGAGCAAGCTCGGCGCCGCCATCGCGCCGATCAACCCCAACTTCACCGAGCCCGAGGCGGCGTCGGCGCTCGAGGTGCTGCGGCCGCGGGTCGTCGTCGCGCACCCCGACCACGAGGACGTGGCCCGCGCGGTCGCCGGGCCCGCTCGGTCTCGACGTGCTCGTGACCGTCGACGGTTGGACCGCCGGCGCATCGACGTCGGCGCTGCCCCGCGTCGGCGGCAGCGAGGACGCCAGCAACGTGTTCCTCACCAGCGGCTCGACCGGCGTGTCGAAGGGCGCGGTGCTGTCGCACCGCGCCGCGTGGCTGCGCGCGGTGCAGCGCGACGTCGAGGAAGGCGCCACGCGAGCGACGGGGCGCCGTCGTGATGTTCGGGCTGTTCCACATGGCGGGCTGGTACTTCATCGAGAACGCGATGGCCGCCGACCGTGCGGTGCACCTCGTGCGCAGCGCCGACCCCGAGGAGCTGCTGCACGCCGTCGAGCGCTGGCGCGCCGGCGGCCTCTACTGCATCCCCGCGGTGTGGCAGCGCATCCTCGACTGCGACGACGGCCACGACACGTCGTCGTTGGTGGAGGCGCTGACCGGGACGTCGCTGGTGTCGCTCGACCTGATCGACGCCATCAAGGCGCGCTTCCCCGGCTCGTGGACGTCGGTGGCGTACGGCTCGACCGAGATGGGTCGCGGCCTCGTGCTCGTCGACTCCGATCTCCACTCCCATCCCGAGAGCGTGGGGCAGCCCCCGCCGATGGTCACCACGCACGTCGCCGACGACGGCGAGCTCTGGTTGCGCGGCCCCACCATGTTCTCCGGCTACCTCGACCGTCCCGACGCCACCGCCGAGGCCATCGATCCCGACGGGTGGTTCCACACCGGCGACCTCGTCACCTGCGACGCCGACGGCTACTTCACCATCACCGGGCGGGCGTCGGAGTCGATCCGCTCCGGCGGCGAGTGGGTGGCGCCGGTCGAGGTGGAGACGGCCGTCGCCTCGCACCCGGCGGTCGCCGAGGTCGCGGTCGTCGGGATCCCCGATCCCGCGTGGGGCGAGGTCGTGTGCCGCGGCGATCGTGGTCGCGCCCGGGGCCGCGCTGCCCACCGTCGACGAGGTGCGCGGCCCACGTGGCCGAGCACGCTCGTCGGGCCCGAAGCAACCACGCCGGGTCGTGCAGGTCGACGCGCTCCCCCGCACCGACGCCACCGGGCAGGTCCGCCGTCGGACGTTGCGGGACTCGCTGGTTGCTTCGTCGAACGCGGCCGAGTCGGGGCTGCAGTCAGCCGACTGATCGCACCGCCACCGCCGCGAGCATCCGATCGCGATCACGTCCTCGGCGAGCGCAGCCACGAGCGGCGGCACGTGCTGCGACGCGCGCGACCGGAGGTCGTGGCCGACCTTGGCGCTCACCACCGCGGCACTCGCCGCGACCAGCGCCGCCGGCACCATCGGGCGCGACGACGCACGTGCGAGCACCGCGCCGGCGACCGCGCCCGAGCACGACGCGCGCGAGCAGCCCGGGAGGGTCGAGTCGCGACGGCGTCTTGGGGAGCTTGTCGCCGACGAGCTCGCCGGTCACCGCGACGCCGGCACCGATCCGCGCCGGCGTGCCCGTGAGCGCCGTCGGGAGACCGGGCGAACGTCGTCTCCACCAGCGCGCCGACACCGACGGTGGCACCGCAGCCCCGTGGCCGCACCGGCCACCGCGGCGTCGACGAGGTGCTTCAGCGCGTCGCCCGGCGACGCACGCCGGGCTCCACCTCCGCGAACGCGCGCAACGTGGACAGGAGCTGGTCGGTGTCGGGGTTGGGCACGAGGTAGTGCGAGTACGCGACCCGCAGCACCATCTCCGCGCCCTGCTCGCGGGTGAGTGCGCCGCGTGCGACCGACGGGATCTGGTCGAGTGCGTCGCCGAGCACCCGCGCGACCGACTCGATGTGCGGTCCGAGCGAGTCGGCGAGCGACTGCAACGCGTACGCGGGGTCGGCGCTGATGGCGTCGGGGCCCGACGGTCTCGTCGAGGTAGGTGACGACGTAGCGCACACCCACGTCGAAGCGCACGGCGGGATCGGTGTGGTCGTCGGCGAGCTGCTCGAGCCCGAGGTCGAACTGCTCGACCTCGTGCGCGGTGAGCGCGGCGAGCAGGAGCGCCTTCGTGGGGAACCACCGGTACACGGTGGGGCGGGAGACCCCGGCCTCCGCGGCGACCGCCGAGAGCGAGAGCTTCTGGGGGCCGCGGCGCCGGATCGTGCGCTGGGCCGCCGCCAGGATCGTGTCGGCGGTGGTGCTCCTCGCAGGCATCGTCCGAGCACTTTACAGTCTGGCCGCGAGGTGCAACGTGGGCGCAGCCGCGTCACACCCGAGAGCTGCAGTCGAGAGCACGGTCCAGCACACAGCAGAGGAGTGCACGGTGACGAGCGAGGTCGTGTGCGAAGGGGTCCGCTTCGGCGAAGGTCCGGTGTGGTGTGGTGACGGCACGCTCGTCGTCACCAGCGTGGCCGACGGCGCGCTGCTCGAGCATCGACGTCGCGCACGGCGCGGTGACGCGCTTCGCCGACACCGGCGGCGGTGCGAACGGTGCCGCGCTCGCCGCCGACGGATCGATGCTCGTCACCCAGAACGGCGGCATCGACTTCTCGCAAGCTCGGCCTCTTCGCCGAGCCGCCGGAGTACCGCCCGTCGACGCCCGGCCTGCAGCTCGCCCGTCCCGACGGGAGCGTCACGTACCTCGCCGACGACGGACTTCCTCGCGCCCAACGACCTCGCGGTCGCGACCGACGGCCGCGTGTACTTCACCGATCCGCCGCACCACCCGCCGCCGGAGGAACCGGTGGGTCGGGTGATGGTCCTCGAGCGCGACGGCTCGGTGACCACGTTCGCCGAGGGCTTCCACTACTGCAACGGGATCGCGTTCACGCCCGACGGCACGCTCGTGGTCGTCGAAGGGCGCGGGCTGCAGGCGGTCTGCGAGCCGACGGCACCCGCGAGTGGGTGATCGAGACCCTCGGCCCCGGGGGCGGCGACGGCTTCTGCTACGACGTCGACGGGCGCGCGTACGTGGCGTCGACCAGCGAGCACGGGATCCGCGTGGTCGAGCCCGACGGCACGGTCGTCGACTTCCTGCCCATCGAGGGCGACGGCCTCACCACCAACTGCTGCTTCGGTGGTGCCGACCTGCGCACCCTGTTCGCCACCGACGCCATCCCCGGCACCGTGGTGGCGTTCGAGGGGATGCCGACGCCCGGCCTCGCCCTCCCGTCCTGGCCCGGGCTCGGCTAGCCGCGTTACACGCCTTGCGCGGAGTGTAAAGACGCGCAAGAGTGCGGATCCGTCGCACCCCCCCGACCCTGGAGCACACGAATGGCACTCGACCTCACCGGCGGCATGGACCCGTCCGAGGACCACTTCTTCGCCGAGCGCCCCGACGACCCGGAGATGCGCGAGAGCGCGTCGTTCTGGGTCTCCGACGACGAGGGCGCGCTCGGGCTGCCCCGCGTCGGCATCGAGGCCCTGGCCGAGACCTGGGACAAGCGCGACTTCCAGCTGAACCTCGGGTTCGCCGACGGCCGTGCCGTGATCGTGCGCGGGTCGGGCGAGGGCACGTCACCGGTCGACGACGACGGCGTGTGCCGCACGTTCGTGGCCGGCGGGCTCACCTTCCGCCACCCGAAGCCGTTCGACACCCTGACCCTCACCTACGAGGGCACCGCGACCGACACCACGTTCGACGCCATGGTCGCCGGCGACTTCGGTGGCGACGAGGTCAAGCTCGAGGTCGAGATCGAGCTGCAGTGCGCGCTGCCGCCGTGGGTGTCGGGCACGTTGATCAAGGAAGCGGCCGAGCAGTTCCACGAAGGGTTCGCCGGCGCCTACATCAGCCCGCGCTACGAGCAGCTCTGCACGTCGCGCGGCACGGTGCGCGTCGGGTCGGAGGAGACGACGTTCCAGGGCACCGGCCTCCGCATCCACCGTCAGGGTCGACGCGACACCGGTGGCTTCTGGGGTCACGCGTGGCCGAGCGCGCTGTTCCCGTCGGGACGCGGCTTCGGCGCCCTCGCGTTCCCCGAACGGGACGGCGCACCCACGTTCAACGAGGGCTTCGTCTTCCGCGACGGAGAGATGATCCCCGCCACGCTCGTCGACGCGCCGTGGATCCGCCGCATCCAGCCTCGCGGCGAGGACGTCGGGTTGACGCTGCGCACCGTCGACGGCGAAGACGTGCGCATCGAGGGCGAGACGCTGTTCACCAACACCTACCCGGGCGGCAACAGCCAGTTCGCGCCCGCGCTGCAGCAGGCCGGCGCCCGCTACACGTGGGACGGCGAGGAGAGCTACGGGATGTTGGAGCGCTCCATGCCGGTCGACCAGCTCGAGCGTTGACCGGCACCGGGCCGGGGCCGGGCACGGGCATGGGCACGGACGCCGGCACGGAAACTTCGGTGTGGGCGACGGCGATGGAGCACCTCGCCGGCGCCGGCGATCGTCTGGCCGCGCTCATGGCCGAGCGCGGCGAACCTGCCGGTGACGCCGACGCGTTCGTCGCGCTCCTCGGGGCGACGATGGACTCGTACCTCAACCAGATCAGCGCCGACCCCGACTTCCCCACGTTCGTGCCGTGCTGCGGCTTCTTCCAACGTCTCGGCTCGCCCAACCCCGACACGGTCTACCGGCGCGCGCCGGTCGACCCGTCGGGCACGTACCGCATCACCGGCGAGCTCGGCACCGCGCGCCAGGTCACGATCATGCCGTTCACCGCGCGCATGGGCAGCTCGGAGCCGTTCGACCTCGCCGAGCTCACGACCGGTGACGACGGCCGGTTCGACGTGGTCGTGAGCCCCGAACGTCCCGACGGTCACACCGGCGACTGGTGGCCGCTCGGACCCGAGACCGCGAGCCTGTGGTTGCGGGTGGTGTCCGACGACTGGGGCAACGAACGCGAGCCGCGCGTCGCGATCCGTCGGGTCGACGGTCCCCGTCGGCGACCGCGTCCCGCACCCGCAGCGATCACCGCGAAGCTCGCGATGCTCCCGATGATCGTGGAGCACACGATCG
Organism: uncultured Actinomycetes bacterium; assembly: GCA_963755855.1. Lineage (GTDB taxonomy): Bacteria > Actinomycetota > Acidimicrobiia > IMCC26256 > DASPTH01 > DASUAS01. The sequence goes on from CAVWLR010000009.1 coordinate 937,574, forward strand.
CCTACGGGATCACCCACACCGACGAGCTCGTCGCCGACGGGTTCGTCAACCAGCTGAAGCTGATCGACTACGGACCCACCGGCGGGATGCCGCTGCAGTGGTACCACGAGGGGCTCTTCGATCTCGGCGACGGCGAGGGCCTGCTGCTCGAGGCGACCATGCCCGAGGGGTGCGACTACTTCTCGTTCTCGCTCACCGACCGCATGTTCGTCACCCTCGACTGGACCCACGCGCCCACCACGCTCAACCGCACCCAGGCCGGCGTCGACGACGACGGTGTGCTGCGTGTCGTCGTCGCGCACGACGATCCCGGCATCCGGAACTGGATGGACACCACCGGCTACCGGCGTGGCGTCGTGCAGTGCCGCTGGATCGGATCGGTCGAGGCCCCCGCGCTCTCGGCGCGGGTCGTGCGCCTCGACACGCTGGCCGACGCCCTCCCGCACGCGGCGCGGGTCACGCCCGACGAGCGCGAACGCGAGCTCGACGCGCGGCGCGTCGGCGCGCAGCTCCGGTCGCTCTGGTGATGCAGCTCGGCGTGATGGTCGCGCCCCAACAGGGCGCGAGCTACGACGACCAGCTGCGGGCCGCACGCGCCACCGAGGCCGCCGGCTTCAGCGACTTCGTGCGCTCCGACCACTACCTCGCGTTCGACTCCGTCGGGCTCCCCGGCCCCACCGACTCGTGGATCACGCTGGCCGCGCTCGCACGCGAGACCGAGCGGCGTGCGCCTCGGCACCATGGTGAGTGCGGCGACGTTCCGCCTGCCGGGACCCATGGCGATCATGGTGGCGCAGGTCGACGAGATGAGCGGCGGTCGCATCACGCTCGCGCTCGGCGCCGGGTGGGCCGAGCAGGAGCACCTCGCGTACGGCATCCCGTTCCCGTCCCCGCGGGAGCGGTTCGACCGGTTCGAGGAGCAGCTCGCCATCATCACCGGCATCTGGGCCACGCCCGCGGGTGAGACGTTCTCGTTCGCGGGCGAGCACTACCAGCTCGTGGACTGTCCCGCGCTCCCCAAGCCGGTGCAGCAACCGCACCCACCGGTGATCGTGGGTGGAACCGGTCCCCGCCGCACCCCGGCGCTGGCGGCGCGCTACGCGGACGAGTTCAACCTGCCTCCGTTCGAGGGACCCGAGGCCGCCGCGGCCGCGTTCGCACGCGTGCACGCCGCATGTGACGCGATCGGACGCGACCCGGCGACGCTCGAGCTGTCGGTGACGCTCACCACCGTGTGCGGCGCCGACCGCGCCGAGGCCGAGCGGCGCGGGGAGGTGTCACCGGTCCAGTTCCAGATGGCGGACCTCGCCGGGACGCCCGACGAGGTGATCGAGCGCCTCGCCGCCTTCCGCGACGTGGGCGCGACCCGTGCGTACCTGCGCCTGCTCGACCTGCGCGACACCGAGCACATCGCGCTCCTCGGCGCGACGCTGGTCCCTGCCTTCGCCGGCTGACGGCGACGTCAGGCGGACTCGCTCGGGATGTCGAAGCGGTCGGTGTAGTCGGCGAACGCGTCGGCGACGGTCTCGCGGTCGAGGCCGTAGTCGTCGAGGCGGTACTCGTGCGTGCCGCGCTTGCCCTTCGGGTTCTCTTCGCGCCAGACGCGCACGCGCTCGTCGACCTCGTCGGTCCACTCCAGATCGACGGCCGCGAACACGTCGGGCATCACCGTCTCCGGTGCGTCGACCAGTTGGTAGTAGTCGACGTGCACGAGGCGGTCGCTCCCGAGCTTCTCCTGCTCGATGTCGAAGGCGACGAGACGGTCGACGTGCTGGCGCACGAGCTCGAGCATGTCGCGTCCGATGTGCACGGGGTCGGCGTGCGGTGAGGTGCCCTGGCGCAGCATGTGGGTGAGGCTGCAGTTCGACGCCAGCGCCTGCACCGGGTCGCGGTGCGTCACCACGAACGAGCGTCGGGGTGCACCTCGGCGATGGCGTCGAGCGCGAGCAGGTGGCACGGCCACTTGAGCGCCCAGCGCTGCTCCGGCGCGCCCTGCTGCAGCAGGCGCAGCACGCGGGCGTGGTACTCGTACGCCTCGCGGAGGTCGGCCTCGTGGAGCAGGTACTGGAGGTACCCGAACACCGACATCGTCCAGAGCATCCCGGGGTTCACGAAGGTCTGGTCGAGGATGGCCAGGCACTCCTGCGGACCGTCGACGTCGGTGAGGTGGAAGGCGTCGATCTTCCCGCCCGTCGCCTCGCGCATGATGCGCGCGGTCTCGAAGCTGGTCTCCCGTCGGCGCGCCGCCGACTCGGGGTCGAGCGCGGGCGGCGGTGACGGCCGTTCGCCCTCCCACGTGCGCAGCATCCGCAGGCGCGGGTCCTGGTCGAACAGGTACTGGAAGTAGGTGGTGCCCGACCGCGGCAGCCCGGTGAGGAAGATCGGCGCCGCCAGCGGGGACGCGTCGACCTCGGGGTGGTCGGCGACGTAGGCGTCGACCTCGATGCGGTTGCGCAGCGCCGGGACCATCTGGCTCAGGATCCCCTGCAGCCCCTCGTCGGTCAGCGCGGCTTCGTCGTTCATGTGCTCGACGAGCGCGGTGAGGTTGGCGAGGAAGTGCTCGGGTGCGACGTCGGCGACGTCGGCGAGCGCACCCGCGCGCGCGACGACCTCGTCGACGCTGGTGGTCGCCATCAGGCGAACACCGCGAGGGCGCGCATCTCGACGCTGGCGCGGGTGGGCACGCCCGGTGGACAGGTGGGATCGGTGAACGCGGTGTGCGCCACGCGGACCGCACCCGTCTGCAGTCGCTGTCGCCCGACTTGAACACGATCACCTCGTCGATCGTCATGTCGGGGAAGTAGTACCAACGGTGCGCCGGGTTGTGCACGTAGCTCATCGTGTCGTGGACGATGTCGCCCTGCGAGCTCGGCGGTGATCGCGGTGACGGTCACCTCGTCGGCGGGCGTCGACCGACTGCGCGTCGCACACCGCCAGCGGGAAGTCCTGCGGCGGTGGCGTGATCGCGCGCCACACGTTGTACATGGCCCAGCGCGAGTAGGCCGCCGAGGTCGATGTCGTCGACGAACATGTCGAAGAGGTCTGCGCGAGCTCCTGCGGCCGAGGCGTCGGTGTTGTCGGCGTGCGGGTACGCGCGCCGGCTTGGCGTTCTTGAGCGGCGCGAGCTTGTCGATCGCGGATTCGCCGTAGCGCTTCTTGCCGCCACCGAGCATGAACACCCGGGCGGCGCCGGTGAGGTCCGTCGAGCATCGCCGCCGATCTCGTCGATGTACTGCTGCGTCGACCGCGGGGTCGTCCTGGATCTGGTGGAAGTCGGCGACCGCGCTCGGGAAGTGCACGAGCCGGAAGCCCTCCCGGTCGAGGTCGGTGTCGATGCCGCGCCCGTCGGTGATCGCACATGGGGTGCCCGGGCAGCGTGACCATCGTGTTGTGCGTCTTCGTCCTCGGTGACGTACTCGAGCACCGAGCCACCCGTCCGGCGGCGGGTTGCGCACGTAGTTGATCTCGGCCTCGACGCCCGCCCGGGTTCCCTGATCGGACACCGTCATCGATCGCTCCTTCGACTCGAGTCGCTCCGGAAGTCGTTACACCCTATCCAGCATCTGTAAAGTCCGCTGGCGCGGCAGACTGCGGCAGTCTGTCGACCGCACGCGACCCGCGAACGGAGCCCTCGTCGTGAAGCACTGGACCACCTACCCGCTCATCGCGCACCCCTACAACCCGGAGTTCGTGACCGGCGAGAGCCTCGCCCGCTTCGCACGCGCGGCCGAGGCGGCCGGCTTCGACGGGATCGCGTTCACCGACCACCCGGTGCCGTCCGACAAGTGGCTCAACGCGGGCGGGCACGACGCGCTCGACCCGTTCGCCGCGCTCCCGTACATCGCCGCGGTGACCGAGCGCATCCGGTTGATCCCCAACATCGTGGTGCTGCCGTACCGCAACCCGTTCCACGTGGCGAAGGCCGCGGCGACCATCGACGTGCTGTCGGGTGGTCGCTTCACCCTCTCGGTCGCGACCGGGTACCTGCGCAGTGAGTACCGCGCGCTCGGTGTCGACTTCGAGCAGCGCAACGTGCTCTTCGACGAGGCGCTCGAGGCGATGCGCGGAGTGTGGACCACCGACCGCTACAGCTTCGAGGGCAGCGGCTACACCGCGAAGGAGGTGAGCGTGAACCCGAAGCCGGGTCACGTGCCGATCTGGATCGGCGGCAACAGCGCGCTCACGCGCCGGCGCGTCGCCGAGCACGCCGACGGGTGGAACCCCTTCCCCGCGCCGGCGTGGTTGGCCAAGACGTCGCGCACCATCCCGCTCGAGGGCCTCGACGACCTGGCACCCATGCTCGACCACCTCCGGCAGCACACCGAGGCTGCGGGCCGCGACCCGGCGTCGATCGACGTGGCGTTCACCACCGGCCAGCCCGGTCCCGACGACGCCGACTTCTCCGCCGCCGCCCACCTCGACGGCATCGAGGCCATGGCCGCGCTCGGCGTGACGTGGAACAGCGTCGGCATGCCCGGCGACAGCATGGACCACGCGGTCGAGTGCCTCGAGCGCTACGGCACCGAGGTCATCGCCGCGTCCTGACGCACTGACCCGACGACCCCGCAAGGCACGATTTGGCGCTGCTCGTGTGCCGTAGTGGCACAGGAGCAGCGCCGAATCACAATTCTGGGAGGGAGCAGCGTGCGAGCGTTCACGGGCGGGTCGATCCTCACGATGGACGGCGACCCGGCGCGAGCCGAGGTGGTGCTCGTCGACGGCGAACGGATCGTCGCGGTCGGTGACGCCGCACTCCTGCAGCGTCCGGATGCCGCGGGCGCCGAGGTCGTCGACCTCGCCGGCGCGGTGCTGGTGCCCGGACTGATCGACGCCCACAACCACCTGTCCGTCTCCGCGTTGCACCCGCACTGGCACGACGTGCGCGGCATCGGCGAGCGTGACGCGCTCGTCGACGCCATCCGGGCCCAGGCCGACGCATGGCCCGACACCACGTGGGTGCGGTGCCAGGGCATCGACCTGATGGGCGCGGGCGCAGGGATCACACGTGCCGACCTCGACGCCGCCGGGCTCGACCGGCCCGTGATCGTGGCCGACTACACGCTGCACCAGTGCGTCGTGAGCTCGAGCCGCGCTCGACGCGCTCGGCGTCGGCCGCGACACGCCCGATCCACTCCGCGGCGAGATCGTGCGTGACGCCACCGGCGCGCCGACGGGGATGCTCGTCGAGCAGGCGTGGAGCGAGGCCCACGCGCGGTCCATGCGCGACTTCACCGATCCCGATCGGTGGGCCGAGCACGTGGCCGACCGGTCACGCGCACTGCTCGCCGAGGGCATCACCTGCGTGCACGACGCCGCGTGCTCACCCGAGGCCGAGGCCCTCTACGCGTCCATGGCGAGCGCGGGCACCCTGCCCCTCGACGTCGTCGGCATGCCCCACCCCGCGGCGCTGCTGCTGAACGAGCACACGGCACGGCTCGACGGCGCGCCCACCGGCGAAGGTGACGACCGCTTCCGCGTCGGCGCGATGAAGCTCTTCGCCGACGGCGGCGTGGCCATCGCGCTCGACGCGAGCGTCGGCGGTCACCCGTTCCGGCTCGGGATGCTCTTCGGCGACCTGGCCGAGCACGCGACGCGGGCCGCCGAGCACGGCTTCCGCATCGCCGTCCACGCGATGGGGAACCTGGGCGTGCAGGCGATGATCGACACCGCGACCGACATCGCCCGGCGCCTCCCGGGCGCCGACCACCGGTTCCGGGTGGAGCATGCGGGCGTCACCAGCCCCGCGCAGTGGCGAGCGCTCGCCGATCTCGGCGCGGTGGCAGTCGTCCAACCCGGGTTCGTGCAGCACGTGGGCGAGCAGACGAGCGGCGTCCGCTTCGACGACCACCACTGGCTCGCCTTCGCCGGTCTCGCGGAGGCGGGCGTGCGCCTCGCCGGATCGAGCGACGATCCGTGCGCGCCCAGCGCGCCGGTGTGGGGTGCCGACCTCGGGGTGCTCCGCCGCACCGCGTCGGGCAAGGAGTTCGAGCCCGAGCAGTCGGTGCCGTTCCTCGACTGGCTCGATGCCTACACGGCCGGGGCTGCGTACGCGGGCGGCCAGGAGACCGAGCGCGGCTCGATCACCGCCGGCACGCTGGCCGATCTCGTCGTGCTCGACCGCGCCGACACCGGCGCCCGCGTGCTGCAGACCTGGAAGCGCGGCGCCCTGGTGCACACCGCGCCCTGACCGCTCCCTGACCGCACCCTGGCGATTCGGCGCTGCTGGTGTGCCGTCTTGGCACACGAGCAGCGCCAAATGGTGGGGTGTGGCGGGGTGGGGTATGGCGGGGTGGGGTGGTTCGCTAGGCGGGGACGGGCTGGGAGATCTTGGCCAGCTCGTCGAGGTCGAAGCCGAAGACCCGGGCGGCGTTGCCGCTGACGATGGCGGCGAGGTCGTCCTGGCTGACGCCGTCGAACTGGTCCTCGTTGACGCGCTGCGACTCGGGCCACGTGCCCTCGGGGTGGGGGTAGTCGTTGCCCCACATGAGCGTCTCGATCCCGGTGGTCGCGCGGTTGTTGATCGCGACCGGGTCGTACATGAACGTCGCCGAGCACTGCCGGCGGATCAGCTCGCTCGGCTTCAGCGACAGCTTCGGCTGCGCGTACATCTGGTGGTCGGCGTAGATGGCGTCGGCCTGGGTCATGATCCACGCCAGCCACGACGCGCCCGTCTCCACGGTGACGACCTTGAGCTCGGGGAACCGGTCGAGCGCGCCACCGGCGGCCATGGTGAGGATCACCATCGGGCCGTCGAGCTGCGCGCCCATGAGGTAGTTGACGACCGCGCCACCCGGACCGCGCACGACGCGCGGTTCGTGACCGGTGCCGGAGTGGAACGTGAGCGGCAGGCCGAGATCCTGGGCGACGGCCCAGAACGGGTCGTAGGCGCCGTCGTTGTACATGCGCGACGGCACCTGCGCGGGCAGGAACAGCGCGCGGAAGCCCTGCTCGGCGACGGCCTTGACGTCTTCGATGGCACCGTCGATGTCGAGCATCGACACCATGCCGACCGGCAGCAGGCGGTCGTCGTCGAACACCTCGATCGCCCAGCTGTTGTACGCGCGGCACAGCTGGCGCTGGAACTCGGCGTCGTCGGACGAGTAGCACGCCTGCAACGCGAACGTCGGGAAGATCACCTCCGCGCTCACGCCGTCGCGCATCTGGTCGCGGAAGCGGTCCTCGGCGTCGAAGTCGCCCACGATCGCGACCTCGCGCTCGGCGGCCGGCATCAGCTTGCGCGGACCGAGGCCCTCGATCAGCAGCGTCCGCCAGTCGCCCACCGTCTCGATGCGCGGCACCCGACCCCGGAACGCGGCGTCGACGCGCTCGCCGTAGATCTCGATCGGTTCCGTCACGTGCGAGTCGGTCGAGATGCAGATCGCGTCGCGGTAGGTCATGGCGTCTCCCCTGTCCGAAGAATTTGACACTCTACTGGCACAATGCTGGGATGCGCCAGGTGCCCGCCGCCCGATCCGCCGAGTCCGCCCACCCCGCCCAGCCTCGGCCGCTGGCCGGGCTCCGGGTCGTCACCACCGCCAACGCCCTCCCCGCCGCGGTCGTGGGCCAGGTGCTCGCCGACGCCGGCGCCGAGGTGTGGCTGCTCGAACCGCCGGAGGGCTCGCGCCTGCGGTCGCACCCGGCCTGGCGGTTCTGGGCCCGGGGCCAGCACAGCCTCTGCGTCGACCTCACCCGCGACGACGACCGGGCCCGCGCCCGCGCGCTGATCGACCGCAGCGACGTGTTCGTCGACGGATGGGCCACCGGCGTCGCCGCCCGCCTCGGGCTCGACGCCGACGACCTCCGCACGGCGAACCCCGCCCTCGTGCACGCGCGCATCAGCGCGTTCGGCGACGACTCGCGCCTCGCCTCGTTGAAGGGCTGGGAGTCGATCGTGATGGCCACGATCGGCGGCTGCACCTCCTTCTCGCTCCTGACTCCGCGCGCCGGCCCGGCGTTCGTGAGCGCGCCGTTCTGCTCGATCGCCGCCGCACACCACGCGCTGCAGGGCATCCTCGGCGCGCTCGTCGAACGCGAGCGCAGCGGCGAAGGTCAAGCGGTCGCGGTGTCACTCGCGCACTCGTTCCTCACCTACGACACGTGGAACTGGTTGCTGCTCGTGCTCGCGGATCGCTACGACCAGGCGTTCGAGTCGGCACCGCCGTTCGACACGGAACGTCTCGTCCCGAACACGCCGTTCATGTTCCGGCTCCTGGTCGCGCTGTCCGCCGACGGTCAGTGGCTCCAGTTCTCCCAGACCACCGACCGCCTCTGGGAGGCGTTCCTGCGCACGTGCGGGCTCGATCCCGACGACCCCGCGGTGCGAGACGCGCCGCTCTCCGACGATCCCGACGTGCGCGGCCGCTTCTGGGACGTGCTCCTCACCGCGGTGCGGTCGCGCACGGTCGACGAGTGGCTCGACGTGTTCGACCACGAACCCGACGTGTGGGCCGACACCTTCCGCGCCGGCTCGAGCGCGCTCGAGCACCCGCAGCTCCTCGCCGACCGCCGCGTCGTCGCCGACGAGCAGGGACGCCTCGTCCCCGCCGAGCTCGCGCAGTCGGAGCGCTGGTCGGAGTTCTCGCTCGCGCCGCCCCCCGACCTCGGAGCCGACGACCTCGCCGCCGCCGAGCTGACCGCGACACCCGTGGCACCGTCACCGGCGGCGAGCACCACCACGGCACCGAGCGCAACCGACGAGCCTGCGCTCGCCGGCGTCACCGTGCTCGAGCTCGGCTCGTTCTTCGCCGCACCGTTCGGCGCCACGTTGCTCGCCGAGCAGGGCGCCCGGGTGATCAAGGTGGAACCGCCGGAGGGCGACGCCATCCGCACCGTGATCCCCTTCCCCGACGTCGCCGCGATCAAGGTGCTCCACGGCAAGGAGTCGATCGTCCTCGACCTCGACGACACCGCCGACCGGACGGTGCTCGAGTCGTTGGTGCGCGGCGCCGACGTCGTGCTGCAGGGATACCGCGCCGGCGTCGCCGAGCGCATGGGGGTGAGCGCCGACGACCTGCACGCGCTCAACCCCGAGCTCGTCTACGTGAGCTCGCCCGGATACGGGAGCGGCCCGCCCTGTGGTCGCAAGCCCGCGTTCGCACCGACGATGGGCGCGGCGTCGGGCCTGGCGGTGCGCGACATCGGCGGCGCCGCGTGCCTGCCGATCGGCACCGACCTCGAGCTCGATGAGGTGAAGCGCACCGCGATCCGGCTCGCCGCCGGCGCGATGGGCCCGGGCAACGCCGACGGGTTCGCCGCGCTCGGCGTCGGCACCGCGCTGCTGCTCGGCCTGCTCGGTCACGTCCGGCACGGTGGCGGCAACGTGCTGCGCACCTCGATGCTGTCGACGGTCGCGCTCGCGCTCGCCGACGGCAGCGTGATCGCCGGGGACGACGACGGCTATGGAGCCGACGTCGACCCCGAGCTCCTCGGGGTCAGCCCGTGGCACCGCCTCTACCCCACCGCCGACGGCTGGCTCATGGTCGCGGCGCTCACCGACGGCGAACGGGACGCCCTCGCGGCACTGACCGGCATCGACCTCTCCGGTACGCACGCCGCATCCGAGCTCGAGCAGTTCTTCCTCGGCGCCACCGCTGCCGAGCACGAGGCGCGGCTGCGCGCCACCGGCGTGACCTGCGTGGAAGCGGCCGACGAGGCTGCCGATCGCCACGTGACCCTCGGTGCGTTCGGCGCCGAGCACGGTTGGGTCACGACCGCGCAGCACGCGCTCCTCGACGAGTACCCACGCGTCACCGCGTACACGACGTTCTCCCGCAGTCGATCGGTGCTGAACTCCGCTCCCACCCTCGGCGAGCACACCGACGCCATCCTCGCCGAGTTCGCACCGTCGGCGAAGCCGGGATCCGCTCAGGAGACGCATGTTCCCTCTGCGTGATCCCGATGCGAGCGTCGACGCAGTCGGCGAGCGCGGACGACGAGTGCAGAAGCGCCTCGACACGCGCACTGCACTCAACGAGGCCGCGATCACGCTGTTCGCGTCCCAGGGCTACGAGCACACCACCGTCGACGATCTCTGCCGCGAGGCCGACGTGTCACTGCGCACGTTCTTCCGCTACTTCGAGAGCAAGGACGACGTGCTCTTCGCGCGCGAGATGGACATCGCGCCGTTCCTCGACGCGATCAGATCGGTCGGCCCCGACGTCGCGCCGTTGGACGCGTTCCGACGGGCGTATCTCGCGCAACCCCGTCTCGACGCCGCCGACGCTGCGCAAGCGGTGCTGTTCCATCGCGCGATGGGCAGCAGCGCGACGCTGCAGGGCCGGTACGTCGTCGGCATGGAGTACTTCCGCGGCTGAGGTCGCGCGCGCGCTGGCGGCTCGACACGGCCGCAAGATCGTGAACGAGGAAGACGTCCTCGCGGCGACGATCGGGCAGGCGACCCTCGACCACGCGTACCGCCGGTGGCTCGATCGCGACGGTCGGGGCGACCTCCGCACCATCGTGGAGCACGCCTTCGACCTCGTCACCGGCCTCACTGACGCCATCGGGTCGCACCCGGCGACGACGTAGCGCACGGCTGGCTCGTGCCGCCCTGCCCAGCACGAGCCGGGCAATCGTGCTTCACTACGGGTTCGCATGCTCACGAGTCCTGGGGGGGAACCGTGCCGAAGGTTCGGAACGTCATCGTCATCGGAGTGGTGCTCGCCGCACTGGCCGCCGCCGGGGTCGCACCCGCCGCGGCGCAGTCGAGCAGCGAGAAGCCGAAGGCGACGGAGGTCGGCGTGACGGCCACCGAGATCCACATCGCGGCCATCGCCGACGTCGACAACCCGTTCGCACCCGGCCTGTTCAAGGGCGCGGTCGACGGCGTGAAGGCCGGCGCCGCGTACCTGAACAGCAAGGCCGGCGGCGGCGGGCTTGCCGGGCGCAAGGTGGTGGTCGACTTCTACGACTCGAAGCTCAACGGCAACGAGGCGCGCAACGCCACCATCCAGGGTTGCCAGAACGACTACGCGCTCGTCGGCACGTCGGCGCTGTTCCTCGCTCAGGTGGACGACATCGTCAACTGCGCCGACCAGGCGGGCGCGGCCACCGGCATCCCCGACCTGTCGGCCGTCACGACCGGTGTGCCCGAGTCGTGCTCGGCGATGGCGTTCCCGGCGTACGGCACCGCCATCGACTGCCCGACGGTCAACGACAACCCGCAGACCTTCTTCGCCAACCAGGGTCCCGCGAAGTGGGAGCTCTCGCAGAACAAGAAGGGGCTCCACGGCGTGACCATCGTCGGGACGGACACCAAGGACGCCGCCCGCGGCGGCACGATCCTGGGTCTCGCGGCGCAGCAGTCCGGGATCAAGGCCGACCAGGGTGACCCCGTGGTGGGCGTGTCGGGACGCGACCCGCAGAGCGTGTTCACGCCGGTCGTGCAGAAGATGAAGGCCGACGGTTCGAACTGGAGCCTGAACGTTGGCGCGGCCAACCAGGCGCTGCTGATCCGCAACGAGGCCACGCTCCAGGGCATCGCACCGGACTCGGTCCTCTGGGAGTGCGCGTCGTGCTACGGCAACTCGCTCATCACCGACAACGCGGATGCGTTCGAGGGTGAGTACCAGTTCCTGGGCTTCCTGCCCTTCGAAGAGGCCTCGGTGAACAAGACCACGGCCAACTTCGTGAAGTACATGAAGCAGGTCGGCGGCACCCCCGACCAGTTCTCGGCGTACTCCTACGCCGCGGTCCTGGCCTTCGCCGACGCGGTCAACGGGATCGTCAAGACCGACGGCGTCAACGGTCTCACCCGCTCCAGTCTGATCAAGGGGATCAAGGGCCTCACCGAGTTCGACGCCGGTGGCATGCTGGGCAAGCGCTCCTTCGCCGACGGCAAGACCACGTCGTGCTTCCTGATGGTGAAGTTCACCAAGGGCAAGTGGGTCCGCCAGTACCCGACCAAGAAGGGCACGTTCGACTGCAAGGCGTCGAACGCGATCGACATCAAGGCGAACCTCATCCAGCAGTAGGGGTTCCGACCGAACGAGCGAGGGCGTCGACCTGCGGGTCGGCGCCCTCGGCGCGTGCGCCGGCGCACTGGACGCAGCACGTGGGAAGCTGTGCCCATGGCCTACGACGTCGTCATCCGCAACGGCTCCGTGGTCGACGGCTCCGGCCTCGGCGCGTACCGCGCCGACGTCGGCATCGTCGACGACCGCATCGCGCACGTCGGACGCATCAGCGAGCGGGGCACGGTCGACGTCGACGCCGACGGCCAGGTGGTGACGCCCGGCTTCATCGACGTGCACACCCACCTCGACGCGCAGGTGTTCTGGGACCAACCGGGCACCAACTCGTGCTGGCACGGGGTGACGACCGCGGTGATGGGCAACTGCGGCTTCACGCTCGCCCCCGCGTCGGAGGACGAGGCGATGCTCGTGGTGCGCAACCTGGAGCGCGCCGAGGACATGTCGGCGGTGGCGCTCGCCGAGGGCATCGAGTGGAGCTGGACCACGTATCCCGAGTACCTCGATGCCGTCGACCGCCAGGCGAAGGGCATCAACTACGCGTCGCTCCTCGGGCACTCGGCCGTGCGCACGCACGTGATGGGCCAGCGCGCCTTCGAGGACACCGCCACCGACGACGACCTGCTCGCGATGCGACAGCACGTGCGCGACGGGCTCGCGGCGGGTGCGGTGGGGTTCTCGACGTCGCGCACGATGCACCACCAGACATCCGACGACCGACCCGTCGCCTCCCGCCTGGCGGCGTGGAGCGAGGTCGACGCGCTGGTGCGCGAAGTGGGGACGAGTGGAGGTGGCGCGTTCCAGTACGTCGAGGACGCCGCGCCGGGCGACGGAGCCGCGGCGCGCCGCGACGAGCTCATCGCGCTCTCGGCCGACACCGGCGTGACGTTCATGATGGCGGCGATGCGGCGACCGGCGCTGAACATCCTCGATCGCGCCGCCGAGCGCGGTGGGCGCTTCGTCGGGGTCTGCCACCCGCGCGGCATCGGCGCGCTGTCGTCGTTGCGCACCCAGCTCCCGTTCGACGGGTTGCCGGTCTGGAAGGAGCTGCGCGCGCAGCCGATCGACGCGCAGCTGCAGCAGCTCGCCCGTCCCGACGTCGTCGCCGCGCTGGTGCGCAGCGCGAACGGGTCGACCTACTCCGAGGCCTTCGGTGCGGAGGCGCGTCCGCCCGAGTTCGAGCGCATGCAGGTGCTCGAGTCACCTGTGCCGCCGAACCCCACGGTCGCCGAGGTGGCACGGGTGCGCGGCATCGATCCGGTCGAGTGCATGATCCAGCTGGTGGTCGAGAGCGGTGGCGACCAGCTCTTCTCACAGACGTTCATGCCGTTCGACCACGACGAGAACGCCGAGGTGCTGCGCCACCCCCACGTGGTGATGGGCTTCTCCGACTCGGGTGCGCACGTGAGCCAGATGTCCGATGCGTCGATCCAGACGCACCTCCTCGCGCACTGGGTGCGCGACCGCGGCGAGATCGGTCTCGAGGAGGCCGTGCGCATGATGACGCTCGCGCCCGCACGTGCGTGGGGTTTCCACGACCGCGGCATGGTCCGCGAGGGACTCGTCGCCGACCTGAACGTGTTCGACCCCGCCACGGTCGCACCGGCCATGCCGACGGTGGAGCACGACCTGCCCGGCGGTGAGACGCGCCTCTCGCAGCGGTCGGTCGGCATCGCCGCCACCCTCGTGCGCGGACGGATCACGATCCGCGACGGCGAGCACACCGGCGACTTCCCCGGCGAGCTCATCCGCCGCCGTTGACCCGACGCCCGCCGGCGACGTGGACCACCACCTCGTCGCGCCGTCGGGCAGATTCTGCGCAGAATCTGCAGTGACGACGAAGCGCTCGATCGGGCGGCAAACGGCTGCTCGCCTGCACGGTTGCAGAATCTGTGCAGATTCGTCCCGAGCGCGGTGGCGGTCGGGTCAGCTCTGGGCGCCGCGCACGAGCCGCCCGGGCCGGGCGTCGGTGAGCTCGCCGGCGTCGACGACGGTCTCCCCGGCGACGATCGTCGCCACGTAGCCCTCGGATCGCTGCACCAGGCGCTCGGCCCCGGCCGGGAGGTCGTGCACCTGCTCGGGGAAGACGAGCCGGAGCCGGTCGAGGTCGAGCACGTTGAGGTCGGCGCGGCGACCGGGCGTGAGCACGCCCCGGTCGTCGAGCCCGTAGAGCCGTGCCGGGTCGCGGGTCAGGCGTTGCACCGCCCACTCGAGCGGGATGCGAGGGCCGCGCGTGCGATCGCGCACCCAGTGCGTGAGCAGGTAGGTGGTCATGCTCGCGTCGCACACGATGCGCACGTGCGCACCGCCGTCGCCGAGACCCTGCACGGTCATGGGATCCACGAGCATGTCGTGCAGGCCGTCGTAGGAACCGCCACCGAAGTTGAGCAGCGGTCGCAGCAGGAAGTCGCGTCCGTCGGAGCCGAGCATGAGGTCGTAGGCGAGCTCGCGTGCGGTGACACCCGCGCGTCGTGCCATGGCGGCGACGCTCGCCTCGGGCGGCGGCTCGTAGTCGAGCTCCTGCCCGAGCGGGAAGAGGTTCTCGAACACGTCGTCGGTGATGCGGTCGGGCGTGAACGGGCCGTCGAGGTCGTCCTCGGCCAGGATCTTGGCGCGCAGGTCGGGATCGCGCAGCGCGCGCACGCGCTCCTCGAACCCGAGGTCGGCGATGGCCACGAAGCTCGGACGGTGCCGGAACGGCTGGAGCCGCGACTGGTGGCCGAAGAGCATGCCGAAGCAGCGGCTGGCGACCTGCGGGTGGATGTCGGCGCCGCGCGCGTTCGCGGCGCGCACGCGGTCGAACCAGCCCCGCCAGACGCCGAAGTCGGGGCCGTGCTCGAGGATCAGGAACGTGATCGGGCGCTGGTACTGCTCGCCGTACTGCACCATCCAGTCGACCTCGGGCTCCATCGCTCCCGCCGGGTCGAGCCCGGTGGTGCCCGACGCGCCTGCGGGCACGAGTTGCAGCACGCCGCGCTGCTCCTCGGCCATGACCGCGAGCAGGGCACCGATCTCGGTGCTGGCGGCGAACGTGCCCGGCACCGGCTCGCCGTGCAGGTCGGTGTGACCCGCGGTCCGACCGGTGGAGAACCCGAGCGCGCCGGCGCGCAGCGAGTCGCGCAGGATCGCCTGCATCGCCTCGATGTCGTCGGCGGTCGCGTGGTCGTGCAGGCGCTCCTTCATCACGTAGGCGCGCACCGCGGCGTGCGGGAGCTGGGTGCCGATGTCGATGGCGCGCGGCATGCGCTCGAGCGCGTCGAGGTACTCGGGGAACGACTCCCAGTCCCACTGGATGCCTTCGGCCAACGCGCTGCCGGGGATGTCCTCGACGCCCTCCATCAGCTCGATGAGCCACTGCTCCCGCCCCGGGGCCACCGGCGCGAAGCCGACGCCGCAGTTGCCGAGCACCGCAGTGGTCACGCCGTGCCAGCACGACGGCGTGAGGTGCGGATCCCAGGTGGCCTGACCGTCGAAGTGGGTGTGCACGTCGACGAAGCCGGGCGTCACCACCAGGCCGTCGGCATCGATCGTCTCGCGGCCACGACCGTCGACCCGGCCGACCTCCACGATCACACCGTCGTCGACCGCGACGTCGGCGGTGCGACTCGGCGCACCGGTGCCGTCGACGACGGTGCCACCCCGGATCACGAGGTCATGCATGGTCGCTCCTCTTCCCTGGGGTGAACGTGGCCGGCAGCTTGGCCCAGCCACCGATGGTGGCCCAATTGGGGTACTCGACCACCCCGTCGAGGTCGATCTCGAAGTCGGGCAGGCGCGCCAGCACCGCGCTGATGACCTCGGCGAACTCGAGCCGCGCCAGGTGCGAGCCCACGCAGCGGTGGATGCCCACGCCGAAGGACAGGTGGCGGTTCGGGCTCCGGTCGATCACGAACTCGTCGGCATCGGGGAAGGCCTGCTCGTCGCGTCCCGACGACACCTCGCTCAGCACGACGCGGTCGCCCTTGCGCATCGGGCAGCCCGCGAACTCGAGGTCTTCGGTCACCGTGCGGGCGTGGGTGCGGGCCGGTGGGTAGTAGCGCAGGAATTCCTCGGTGGCGGTCACCAACAGGTCGGGCTCCTCGAGGAGGCGACGCTTGTCGTCGGGGAACTGCGAGAGGTGGAGCAGCGCGGCGCCGATCAGCGCGGTCGTGGTGTCGACCCCTCCCCCGACGGTGAGGAACACGATCGACTCGGCCGCCGCCCGTGGGATCCGTTCGCCGTCGATCTCGTGGTGCACGATCGCGGTCATGGCGTCGTCGCGGGGATCGGCGTCGCGCGCGGCGAGCTCCTCCTTGATGCGCGTCATCACGGTGCCGAACGCGCCCTGCGCGGTGGTGTGCTCGGGGGTGCCGACGGAGAACGCGGCGACGTCGTGGAACGCGCTCGCGATCTCCCGCCAGTCGGACTCGGCGAAGCCCAGCCACTCGAGCGTGACCGCACCGGGGACGGGGACGCTCAGGTCGTTGGCGAACTCGCACGCACCCGCCTCGATGAAGCCGTCGATGCAGCGCGTGGTCCAGTGCTGCACCCGCGGCCGCAGCTTCTCGGCCGAGCGCGGGGCCAGCAGCTGCGAGAGGATGCGCCGCACCGGGTACCAGTCGGGCGGGTCGAGCTCTTCGGGGAGGAGCAGCGGGATCCTGGTGCCGCTCGGGCTGATCGAGCTGAGCTCGGGATCGGTGCGGGCGGACGAGAAGTGCTCCCAGTCACGGAAGGCGCGTGGAGACCTCCTCGTAGCCGCTGAGGACCCAGAAGCCGCCGTTGCACTCCGTCCACGCAGCCGCGCGCTCCGCCCGCAGCGCGGCCCACGACGCATCGGAGCCCGCGCGCGTGGTCGCCGCGAAGAGGTCGAAGTCCACTGCGGGGTGCTGCGTGGTCATGCGTTCGTCCGCTCCTGTACTTCGTGCACCCGCGCTTCGCGCGCGGTCACCGGTCCCGGTTCGACGTCGTCCTCGATCCCGAGGGCCAGCAGCGCAGGCTTGGTGAACATGTCGACCGCCATCCCCATGGACGCGAGGCGCAGGTCGTCGCTGTGCCCCTGGTCGAACAGCATCGACCCGACGAACATGATGACGCACATCTTGAAGCCCTGGAACGCCCGGTACCACTCGCGGTGCACCACCGGGATGCCGGAGAGCTCCTCGTAGCGCGCCACGAGCTCGTCGGTGGTGAACCCACCGGGACGGATGGTGAACGATCCCGGCGTGACCCAGTTCACCTCCGCCCACCCGATGTCGGCGAGCGGATCCCCGAGCGTCGTGAGCTCCCAGTCGAAGACCGCGCTGACGTCGTCGTCGACGAACGCGAAGTTGCCGGGCTTCGGGTCGCCGTGCACGAGCGTGACCGTCGCCGACTGCTCCGGCTGCTGCGCGAGCAGCTCTGCGTGCAGACGTTCGAGTGCCGGCAGCGGGCCACGCTGCACGCGCCGCATCTCGGCCGCCCAGTGCGCGAGCTCCCGGTCGAGGAAGTTGCGGCCGTCACCGAGGAACCCGAGGCCGGCCTGCTCCACATCGACGCGGTGGATGGCGGCGATCTGCTCGACGACGCCGCGCGACATGCGCGCGATCCGTTCGTGGCGCGTCCTGCAGCTCCTCCGGCACGCCTTGTTCGTAGACGGTGCCGTCGAGCCGCTCCATCACGTAGAACTCGCGTCCGAGCACGACACCCGTGCCCTCGTACCAGTACGCCCTCGGCGCGCGCACGGGCGTCGGTTCGAGTGCGCGGAGGATGCCGGAACTGCCGCTCGAGATCGTAGGGCTCGAGCAGGCCCGGTGCGGGTGGTCGCACGCGGACCACGACGTCGCGGCGGTGTTCCCCGCCGTCGCCGGACCACACGAGCGTGAGCAGCATCGTCTCGGCCGAGTGACCGCGCGCGACGCGGTCGAGCCCCTCGATCCGGAGGTCACGCACGTCGCCTTCGTCGGCCAGCCGGCGCGCGAACCAGTCGCGCAGCGCGCCGTCGACACCCTCGTCCGTCATGCGTTGCGCACGTCGCGGTCGGACTCCTCGCCGAGACCGAGCTCGGGCCAGTCGCCGGTGACGATGCTCTCCATGATCCCGTAGCCGACCGCCTCGCCCTCGCGCACTCGGATGGGCGTGTCGCGGAACTGGCCGAGCAGTCCGAGGTGCTCGTCGTCCCAGCAGTCGGCGATGTGCTCGCCGTCGAGGTGCAGCGGACCCATCCACCGGCCGTGCTTGTGGCCCTTCCAATCTCCGTAGCCCACGGTCTTGAGGAAGTAGCCCGAGGGGCCCGGCACGTCGACCTCGATGATGCGCTCCGCTCCGCTGTCCATGACGAGGTGCAGCTCCCCGCCTCGCACGAAGCGGGTGTGGGCGTCGTACTCCATGTGCGGTTCCGCGGAACGGACACGGTCCTGGCGACCGTCGGCGTCGTTCACGTACGCCGACGCGTAGTTCCACGCGCCGCCGGTGAGGAACACGGAGTACTCGTAGTAGGTCCCGTCGGGACGACGGAGGAACGCCGGCGTCCACTTCATCATCCCGCGCTTGCGCGCGTGCGAGCGCGCCGTCGCCGGTGGCGACGGCAGGTCGGTGGGGTCGTCACCCACACCCTGGCGGATCCCCCACGAGTGGTCGCGGAAGCCGAACCCGTCCTCGCCGGTCAGCTCGTGCTCCTCGCCGTCGACGGTGATGGTGCCGGTGGCCCATCCGCCCTGGTGGTACCGGATCACGTTGACGTCGATGCGGTTCGTCTTCGGGTTGCGCACCAGGTTGCGCTCCTCGAAGAACGGCGGGGTGACGCCGCGCAGCACGAGGTCGAACGAGATCGGCTGCACGTCGTTCGGCTCGAGCCGCACGCGGACTGCGCCGAGCGCGTCGAGCACCTCGTAGTGGATCGGCCCGATCGCAGTGTCTTCGGGCGCCGACCACAGCTGACGGCTCCCCCGCACCGTCCACTGCTCGCGTCCGCGCGACACGCCGCCGAAGCCGTCGATCACGCCGCGGTTGGGGTACTTGCCCAGGCCGAGCGTTGCCTGCAGCGACCCGTCGGCCGTCGGCGATCGACACCCAGACCTTCTCGGTCCACGCGTAGTCGGACTCGGAGATCGTGGCGAAGGTGTCGACGATCTGGTGGTTCAGGCCCTCGTCGGCACCCTGCAGCGGGCCGATGTCACGGATGCTCATGCTCCACTCTCGCCTGCACCCGCCTGCGCCGTCGAGCCGCTCGCCGACGACGCCTTCAGATCACCTGCGAGAGCACCGCCGCCGAGAGGGCGACGACCACGACCAGCACGGTCAGCAGCAAGAGCGACACGAGTGTGATCGCAGCTTCCACGGGATGGCACTCCTCGGCAGTCGACGGTCGCGTGGGGTACCGCGTGCACCCGAGCGGCAAACGTCAGGCGGCGCGCGCCCGCCCCAGCATGTCGACGAGCCGGAGCGTGAGGTCCTTCTGCGTCGCCAGCACCGCTTCGGCGAGGCGGAAGCTGTCCTCGGTGATCTGGCGGGCATCGAACGATCGACCGAACGGGACCACGCTGGTCGAGCGGGTGCCGGCGAACGCCGACATGGCCTCGGTCCAGCGGTCGATGGTGGCAGCGGCGAGGACCTGGGCCTGCGCCATCATGCTGATGGGCGCTTCCAACACCGCCGCCTCGGGGGCCGCCGTCGTGGCCGCACGCCGACGGCGCGCCGACTCGCCGGGCGGCAGCTCCTCGACGACGACCACCACCTCTTCCTCGACGTCGGAGACCGCAGCGATCTGTTCGGCGGCGTCGTCGACGATCTGCTGCACGCGCTTGCGAGACTGGGAGCTTCGGGTGGTGGCCACGGCACGTCCTTGGGGGAGAGGAAGGGAGGGAGGTCGGTCGCTCTGTGGACTACCCGGATGCTTGACATCTCATGCAGCGCCGAGGCGCGCCGCCAGTCGAGCCTGCGCCGGTGAGCGATCGCGCCCTGTGCGCGGCCGGAGGAGAATGGAGCGGTGCACGAACACGGCTCCGAGCCCCTGGTCATCGATCTGCGTGACCCGGACCTCTGGCAGGACCCGTACCCGACCTTCGCCACGGCCCGTGAGCGGGCCCGGTGCGCGAGGACCAGCAGCGGTGAGCTCGTGCTGCTCCGCGCCGACGACTTCGACACCGTGCACCTCGACGACGCGTTCGGCCAGCCCGGGCTCCTCGCGCTCGAACGCCTCGGAGTGCACGACGGGCCCTTCTACGAGTGGCGCGGCCGGTCGATGGCTGCGCACGACGGACCGATCCACGCCCGACTGCGGTCGGCGGTCGTCCGCGCCTTCACCCCGATGCGCGTGGAGCGGCTCCGGACCTCGCTGGGGGCACACGCCCGCACCCTGCTGGGGTCGGCACGACGGCAGGAGTCGTTCGACGTCGTCGCGGACTACGCGGGCGATCTGCCGCTGTGGCTGATCTGCGAGTTCCTCGGTCTGCCCGTCGACGCGCGCGAAGAGATCGCGACGTTCCTGCAGGGGACGGAATCCGGGTTCACCGATCCGCTCACTCCCGAGAAGCGCGCCGTCGCCGAGCAGGGCATCGTCGCGCTCGGCCGGTTCGTCGGCCGCTTGGTCGACGACAGGGAGTCCGCACCGCGGGAAGACCTCGTGTCCGACCTCCTCGAGGCGGAGCACGGAGGGCGTCTCGACCGGGAGGAACTGATCGCGCTGGTCGTGAACGTGCTGGGCGGCGCGATCGGATCGAGCCGCGCCGCGATCTCCAACTCGCTGTTGCTCCTGCTCGCCCATCCCGAGCAGGCGGCCTGGATCACCGACGATCCGGACTCACGCCTCGTGCCGGCGATCGAGGAGTGCCTCCGCTTCCACCCTCCGTTCCGCTCCGGGCGCAAGCTCGTGATGGCCGACAACGACGTGTTCGACGTGCCCCTGCATACGGGCGACACGGTGTTCCTCGCCCGCCAGGCCGCGAACCGCGACCCCGATCGGTGGCCCGACCCCGACCGCTTCGACGTGACGCGCCCGCCCGAACGTCACTACTCGTTCGGCTACGGCCCGCACTTCTGCCTCGGGCAGGCGCTGGCTCGACTCGACGTGCACGAGAGCGTGCGCGTCTTCCTCGAGGACCTGCCCGATGCCCGACTGGTCACGCCGGCACCGAAGCGCGTGCCGTTCACGCCCGACGAGCAGCTCGAAGAGCTCCGGGTGTCGCTCAGCGGACGCCGAGCAGGAGCTCGTTGACGAGCTGGTCGAGTCGCTCCAGGCCGAGTCCGGTGCTCGCGAGCGCGACCGGATCCGGACGCTCGGTCCGGAGCGCGGCGAGCCCGCCCTCGGGCCGCGTCGGCACGGAGAGCTCGGCGACCTTGGCCGCGGCGAGCGCGTCCTGGATCTCGGCGTCCTCGTGGAACCGCTGGGCCTTGTCGCGCAGGATCAGGTACGTGCGGATGCACCCCCGTGCGAAGTCCCACACGCCGTCGGCATCCTCGGTGCGGTACGGGTGGGCGTCGAAGTGGCGCATCCCGTCGTACCCGGCGTCCTCGAGCAGCTTCACGAGGTAGAACGCGTCGCGGATGCCCTCGGAGCCGAACCGGAAGTCCTGGTCGTACTTGCCCGGCCGTTGTGCGTTGAGGTCGATGTGGAAGAGCTTCCCGTGCCACAGCGTCTGCGCGACCGCGTGGTGGAACGAGAGGCCCGACATGGTCTCGTGTGCGAACTCCGGGTTCACGCCCACCATGTCCGGGTGCTCGAGCTCGTCGATGAACGCGAGCATGTGACCCACGGTCGGCAGCAGGATGTCGCCGCGCGGTTCGTTGGGCTTGGGCTCGAGCGCGAACCGCAGCGCGTACCCCTGTTCGATGGCGTACTCGCACGCGAGGTTCACCGCCTCCGCGTAGCGGTCGAGCGCGGCACGCGTGTCCATGGCGGCGTCGACCTCACACCCTTCGCGGCCGCCCCACATCACGAAGACCTCGGCCCCGAGCTCCACCCCGAGGTCGATCGCGTCGAGCGTCTTGGCCAACGCGAAGCGACGCACCTGCACGTCGTTGGCGGTGAACGCACCGTCGCGGAAGACCGGTTGCGAGAACAGGTTGCACGTCGCCATCGGGACACGCAGCCCGGTCTCGTCGAGCGCGCCCTGGAACCGGGCCACGATCGCGTCGCGCTCGGACCGCGCTCGAGCCGGGCGGAACGAGATCGTCGTCGTGGAAGCTCACGCCGTACGCCCCGACCCCGGCGAGGTGCTTCACCGAGTCGACGGGGTCGAGCGGCGCCCGCACCTCGTGTCCGAACGGGTCGCGGCCCGGGATTGCCGACGGTCCACAGACCGAAGGTGAAGTGATCTTCCGGGACCGGGGTGAGCGCATCGGCCATGGGACACCTCTGGAGTTTGTTCGATCACCGCACTAAGGTCCGAGCATGGTAGCGCGACCCAAGATCGACCGGCAGGTGATGCGCGCCAACAACCGGGCCGTGGTCCTCGACACCGTCCGGCGTTCCGGGCCGCTGGCGCGCACCGAGGTCGCCCGGCGCACCGTCGTTGGCCAAGCCCACGATCTCGGCGATCGTCGACGACCTGCTCGCCGAGGGACTCGTCGTCGAGGTGGGAGTGGGCACGAGCACCGCGGCCGGAGGCCGCCCGCCCACGTACCTCGACCTCGACGTCGTCCCGCGACGCGTACGTGGGCGTGCACATCGGCGTCGAGGAGACCACGGTCGCAGTCGCCGACGGCCGGGGGACGATCGCGGCCGTGCGCAGCCGAAGGTCCGCGATCGGTTCGCCGACCCGCTCGCTCGAGCACGTCACGGCACTCCTCACCGACGCGCTCAGCGAGGCGCAGATCGACCGGAGGACGATCCGGCACGCCACGATCGTGGTGCCTGGTCTCGTCGACAGCGAGACCGGCGTGTGCGTGCTCGCGCCCAACCTCGGATGGAAGGACGTGCCCGTCGTCGAGCTGTTCGGTGATGCCCTGCGCGTTCCGGTGACGGTCTGGAACACTCCTCATGCATCGGCGTTCGCCGAGGCGCGGTTCGGCGTGGCTCGTGACGTGGCCACGTTCGTCTGGCTCTACGTGGGCCCCGGCGTCGGCAGCGCGATCGTGCAGGACGGCGCGCTCGTGAGCGGCAGCCGGGGCTTCGCCGGTGAGATCGGGCACTGCCGCGTCGCCGACGACGGACCGCAGTGCCACTGCGGCAAGCACGGCTGCCTCGAGATGTACACGTCGGCCGTCGCCATCGCCGATGCCGCTCATGGACGCGGGCGTGCCGTCACGACGGCGGACGCCGAGGCTCGACGACGTCGTGCGCGCCGCACGCGACGGCCACGACGGCGCTCGACGAGTGCTCGACGACGCCGGCCACATGCTGGGCCTCGGCGCGTCCTACCTCGTCAGCATCCTCAACCCCGAGCTCGTCGTCGTCGGCGGTGAAGTCGGCCGCCGCCTTCGAGTTCCTGCTCGAACCGTTGCGCGGCGCGCTCGCGCAGGACGCGCTCGAGGCCGAACAGGTACCGGTGGTGGCGAGCGGCGTCGAGGGCGACGCGGCGGTGGCCGGAGCGGTGCTCCTCGCGTTCGAAGCGGGCGTGGCCGCCTCCGAGGTCGGCCGGTGACGCTCGTCGCGGGAGTCGACTCCTCCACCCAGTCGTGCAAGCTCGAGGTGCGCGACGCCGACACCGGCGAGCTCGTCCGGTCCGGCCACCGCCCGCATCCGCCGACGACACCGCCGCGGAGCGAGCAGGACCCGCACGTGTGGTGGGACGCGGTCGTCGTCGCTCCTCGACGAGCACGGGGACGGCGTCGCCGCGATCAGCGTCGCCGGTCAGCAGCACGGCATGGTCGTGCTCGACGCCGGCCGTCGGGTCCTCCGTCCGGCGAAGCTCTGGAACGACACCGAGTCGGCGCCGCAGGCGGCGGCGCTGGTGGAGCGCTGGGGACCGCAACGCTGGGCCGACGTCATCGGCACCGTGCCGGTCGCTTCGCTCACCATCACCAAGCTCGCCTGGCTGCGAGAGCACGAGCCCGAGCACTTCGCGGCGCTCGCCCACGTCCTCCTGCCCCACGACTGGCTGACGATGCAGCTCACCGGCGAGCTCGGCACCGACCGCGGCGACGCGTCCGGGACCGGCTACTGGTCGCCCCACCTCGACGCCTACGTGCCGGACGCCCTCGCGCTCGTCGGCCTCGATCCCTCCGTCGCACCGCCCGTGCTCGCGCCCGGCACCACCGCGGGCACCTTCCGTGGACGCAGTCGTGGGTGTCGGCACCGGCGACAACATGGCCGCCGCGCTCGGGCTCGGTCTCACGGAGGGCGACGTGGCGATCTCGCTCGGGACGTCGGGCACCGTGTTCGCGGTGGCCGGGCATCCCACGAGCGACGCGTCGGGTGCGGTGGCCGGGTTCGCCGACGCGACCGGCCGGTTCCTCCCCCTCGCGTGCACGCTGAACGCGACGAAGGTCACCGACGCGATGGCGCACCTGCTCGGGCGAGCTCGCGGAGGAGACCGAGTCGCTCGCGCTCGGGTCCCCGGCGGGCGCGGGCGGCGTGGTGCTGCTCCCCTATCTCGACGGCGAGCGCACACCCAACCTGCCCGACGCGACCGGCACCCTGACCGGGCTGCGATCGGCCACCGCGCCCGCGCAGCTCGCGCGCGCAGCGTACGAGGGCGTGGTGTGCCACCTGCTCGAAGCACTCGACGCGGTGGGACACGCGGGCGTGCCGACCCACCGCGGCCGCCTGGTCGTCGTCGGCGGCGGTGCGCGATCGGCCGTCTACCCGCAGCTGATCGCCGATCTCCTGCAACGGACGGTCGAGGTCCCTCCGGCGGCCGAGTACGTCGCGCGCGGCGCGTGCGTCCAGGCCGCCGCCGCGCTCGCCGGACGGCGAGGTCGGCGGCGGTGTCGCTCGAGTGGGCGCCGTCCGACCCCGACGTGGTCGAGCCGGATCCCTCCGTCGATGCGACTGCGGTGCGCGACGCGTACCGCGCCGCCCGTCTCCACGCCTTCCCCGAGTCCGGAGCACAGCCATGATCCGCACCCCGTTCAACGACGACTGGCGCGTCCGCCCGAAGGTGAACGCCTTCGCGGAGCTGATGGGCGGCGGCGGGCAGCCGTGGGTGCCGGTGCAGCTGCCCCACGACGCCATGATCGGGGCGACCCGGGATCCTGCGGGGGAACCCGCCAACGGCTACTTCCCCGGCGGTGTGTGGGAGTACCAGAAGACCTTCGCCGCGCCGGAGGCCGACCGCGGGAAGCAGGTCCTGATCGAGTTCGAGGGCGTGTACCGGGGGGCCCGGGTGTCGGTGAACGGCACGCTCGTCGGGCACCGCCCCTACGGCTACTCGAACTTCGCGGTGTCGATCGGTGAGCACCTCCGGTACGGCGCCGACAACACGATCGCGGTCGAGGCCACTGCGCACCGGGATTCGCGCTGGTACTCGGGCGCGGGGATCTACCGCGACGTGCACCTCGTGATCGGCGAACCCGTGCACGTCGCGCTCGACGGCGTGCACGTGACCACTCCGGAGGTCGACGACGACGGCGCGGTGATCGCGGTCGCCACGGTCGTCGAGAACGACTCCCGGCTCACGGTGACGACGACGGTGACGACCGAGATCGCCGACGACACCGGCGCCGTCGTCGCACGCGACGTCGCGCCGCTGACGGTGTTCCCCGGTCGGCCCGAGACGCTGCGCCAGCGCCTGTTCCTGGCTCAGCCTCGGCGGTGGAGCGTCGACCAGCCGTCGCGGTACACGTGCCGCACGGTCGTCGTCGCCGACGACGACGGCAACGGCGACGGCGAGCTCGACCGGGCGGCGACCGAGTTCGGGATCCGCACCATCGCCGTCGACGCGGAGCGCGGTCTGCGCATCAACGGCGAACCCGTCGACCTGCGGGGCGCGTGCATCCACCACGACAACGGCGTCCTCGGCAGCGCCACCATCGCACGCGCCGACGAGCGCCGGATCGAGAAGCTCAAGGACGCGGGGTTCAACGCGGTGCGCAGCGCGCACCACCCGATGAGCCGGGCGATGCTCAGCCGCGTGCGACCGCATCGGCATGCTCGTGATGGACGAGACGTTCGACATGTGGACCGAACCCAAGACGGAGGACGACTACTCGCACTCGTTCCCCGACTGGTGGGAAGCCGACGTCGACGCGATGGTGGTCAAGGATCGCAACCATCCCTGCGTGATCATGTACTCGATCGGCAACGAGATCCCCGACACCGGCCGACCGTCGGGGGCCGCGGTGGGGCGGGCGATCGCCGAGCGGATCCGTGCCCTCGACGACACCCGACTCGTCACCAACTCGATCAACCCCATGCTGTCGGTGGGGATGGAGGTGATCGCGTCGCTCGCGGGAGAAGTCGAGATCACACCGTCCGAGGACACCGGCATCAACACGATGATGGCGATGATGGAGCAGTTCCTGCCGATCATCCTGCAGCAGCCGGTGGTCGACGAGTGCACCGCCGAGTCGTACGCCTACCTCGACGTCGCCGGTTACAACTACACCGAGTCGCGCTACGCGATGGATCACGACCTGCACCCGCACCGCGTGATCGTCGGCACCGAGAACCGCCCGCCGTCGATCGCGGCGAACTGGGAGCTCGTGCGCGAACACCCGCACGTGATCGGCGACTTCACGTGGACCGGGTGGGACTACCTCGGCGAGGTCGGCATCGGACGCGCGCAGTACGCGTCGGACGAGCCCGGCGGGTTCATGGGCGAGTACCCGTGGCTCACCGCGCAGTGCGGCGACTTCGACATCACCGGGCACCGCCGTCCGGTGTCGTACTGGCGCGAGATCGTGTGGGGCCGGCGCGCCGAGCCCTACGTCGCGGTCCGGCCGCCCGCGCACCACGGGGAAGCGACGTCGGCCGGCACCGGATGGTCCTTCACCGACGCGGTGGCGTCGTGGTCGTGGCCCGGCTTCGAGGACCGGCCGGTGACGGTCGAGGTGTACGCCGATGCCGACGAGGTCGAGCTCCTCGTCGGCGGCACGCCGGTCGGTCGTGCGCCCGCGGGTGAGGACCACCGGTACCGGGCGGTGTTCGAGACCACCTACTCCCCCGGCGACCTCACCGCGGTCGCGTACCGCGACGGAGCAGAGACCGGTCGCACGTCCTTGGTCACACCCACGGGAGCGGTGGCGCTCGACGTGCGGGTCGACCATCCGCTCGTCGACGCCGACGACCGTGACCTCGCGTACGTCGAGATCGCGCTGGTCGACGCCGACGGGAACCTGCACGTCGGCGAAGACACGCGCCGTGACGGTCGTGGTCGACGGTCCGGCCGTGCTCCAGGGGCTCGGGAGCGGCAATCCCCGCACCGAGGAGACCTTCGGCTCGCCCACGCACGACACGTTCGAGGGACGAGCGCTGGCGGTGGTGCGACCGACCGGACCCGGCACGATCACCGTCACCGTGTCGGCGGCCGGCTGCGACGACCGCATGGTCACGATCGAGTCCGCCGAGTCCGCCGAGCCCGCCGAGCCCGCCGAGCCCGCCGAGCCCGCCGAGTCCGCGACCCCGTGACCTGGGAGCTGCGGTGGCACCCGTTCCGGGGCGAGTGGGTGCTGTTCACGTCGCACCGCGGCGCACGGCCGTGGATCGGCGAGACCGTCGCCGCCGACGAACCCGCGGTGCCCGAACGCAACGCACTCGCGCCGCTCGGCACGCGCATCGACACGACGAACCCCGACTACCGCGGCGTGTTCGTGTTCACCAACGACCTGCCGGTGTTCTCGTCGGCCGCGCCGGAGCCCGTCGACGGTGACGATCTGTACCGCACCCGACGCGCCGTCGGCACCGCCGAGGTCGTCTGCTACCACCACGACCCGACGAAGTCGATGGCCGACCTCACCGACGACGAGGTCACGGACGTGGTGCGCACCTGGCGCGACCGCACCGCGGCGCTCCAGGCGCTCGACGGCGTCGCGCACGTGTTGATCTTCGAGAACCGCGGCGCTGCGGTCGGGACATCGAACCCCCACCCCCATTGCCAGATCTACGCCGGCTCGCTCGTCTACGGGTTCACCGAGCGGGAGGACGAAGTCGCGACCGCCCACTTCACCGAGACCGGTCGCGAGCTCCTCACCGACGTGGTCGAGCGCGAGCTCGCCGGCGGCCGGGTGCTCGACGCCAACGACGACTTCTTCGCCTGCGTGCCGTGGTTCGCGCGCTACGCCTACGAGGTGTTCGTGCTCCCCCGTCGACCGGTCACGTCGTTGCTCGACCTCGACGCCGCCGAGTGCCGCTCGCTCGCGCTGGTGCTGCGCGACGTCGTGCGCCGCTACGACGCGCTCTGGGGCATCCGCATGCCGTACGTGCTCGCGGTGCACCAGGCTCCGGTCGGTGACCACCCGCACCACCCCTTCCACGTCGAGCTGCATCCACCGCTGCGCGCGCCCGGACTGATGAAGTACCTCGCGGGCCCCGAGATCGGTGGCGGCTCGATGACCAACGAGTCCGATCCCGACGAGAAGGCGGCCGAGCTCCGTGACGCACTCAGCTGACGCCGCCGCTCCGGAGGCGCACTCCCCGGAGAGCATCCGTCGCCTGCTCTGCCAGCTCGGCGACCACCTCCGCGACGTCGTGATCGGTGCCCGCGGCATCGACATGGCGGCGATCGAGGGCGAGACCGCGGCCGACACCATCTTCGCCATCGACCGCGTCGCCGACGACACCCTCCTCGACTGGTTCGAGGGGCACTGGACCGACGTCGAGGTCGTGTCCGAAGGTCTCGACGAGCCCGTCGTCGTCGGGAGCGATCCCGCATGGACGGTGATCGTCGACACCATCGACGGCACGCGCGGCCTCATGTACGACAAGCGCCCCGCGTGGAGCCTCGCCGCCGCCGCGCCGCACGGTGGGACGCTGCGCGACGTCGTCGCCGCGGCCATGACCGAGCTCCCCACCACGAAGCAGGGCGCCGCCGACCAGCTCAGCGCGACGCGAGGGAGTGGTGTGCATGCGGAGCGCATCGACCTCCGCGGCGGCCCGCGCGGGCGCATCCAGGTCCAGCCGTCGACCGCCACCGACCTCGAGCACGGGTTCGCGGGCCTGGCCAAGTTCTTCGTGCCGGGCAAGGTCGCGCTGGCGGAGCTGGAGACCAGGTTGTTCGAGCGGCTCGGGAGCCGCACCGTGTTCGACGACGAGTACATCTCGTCGGGCGGGCAGCTCCACGAGCTGATCGTCGGCCACGACCGCTTCGTCGCCGATCTCCGTCCACTCGTGGATCCCGACGCATTCGCATGCCACCCGTACGACGTCTGCACCGCGATGCTCCTCGAGGAGGCAGGCGGCGTCGTGACCGATCCCCGCGGCGGTCCGCTCGACGCGCCGCTCGACACGACGTCGCCGGTGGCGTGGGTGGGGTACGCCAATGCCGACCTGGCGGCGTGGATCGGGCCGATCCTGGCCGAGCTCGTCGATGACCTCGACCACGGGTAGCGCGCCGGGACGCCTCGACCTGCTCGGAGGCGTCGCCGACTACTCGGGCGCGCTGGTGCTCGAGGTGCCCACACGACTCGCCACGACCGTGGTCGCGGAACCGGCGGACCGGTTCACCGTCGGTCCGGTCGCGATCGACGCCGACGAGCTCGCGCGGTTGGCGCACCTCGCCTACCCGGAGATCCGCGCCGCGCTCGCGGTCCACCCGCGGTGGACGCACTACGTCATCGGCACTGCACTCGTGCTCGTACGGCACGGTGTGATCGCCGCACCGCGTGTGTCACTCGCCGTCGCGTCGGACGTACCGGTGTCGGTCGGCGTGTCGTCGAGCGCCGCGCTCGAGGTGGCAACCGCGCGCGCACTCGGCGCGGGCGGGATCGACCCACTCCGACTCGCGTCGCTGTGCCAGGAGGCGGAGAACCACGTCGTCGGTGCGCCGTGCGGGATCATGGACCAGGTCGCGGTCGCGATGGGCGTGCCCGGCGCCGTGCTCCCGATCCTGTGTCGACCGGCATCGGTCGAGGCGCCGGTCCCACTCCCCGAAGGCGTCGAGGTCGTCGGTGTCCCCACCGGTGCGGAGCACGACGTCGGCGGCGCGCCCTACCGGCGGGCCCGCGCCGCCGCGTTCATGGGCAAGCGCATCGTCGAGGCGCGCACCGGTCACACCTGGCCGTGGGTGAGCGAACTGCCGGCGGAGGCCGTCGACGAGCTCCCGGAGACGCTCGACGGCGCGACCTTCCTCGATGGGTGGACGGCGACCGACGACGTCGTCACCACTGTCGACCCCGGCGAGGCCTACCCGGTCGCGGCGGCGACGCGCTTCGGCGTCGACGAGCACCGGCGGAGCGAAGCCGCGCTCGACGCGATCCGTCGCGGTGCGTGCGCCGAGCTCGGGCCGTTGATGGCCGGCAGTCACGCCGGCTACGACGCGATGGGTCTCGGCCACCCCGCCGCGACCACCACGGTCGAGAAGGTGCTCGATCGAGGGGGCGTCGTCGGCGCCCGTTCGAGCGGTGGTGGTTCCGGCGGCACGATCGTCGTCGTGTGCGAGCGCGGCGCGCTCGACGATGTCGACGATCTGATCCGCTGAACCTCAGCTGCGGCCGGGTCGAGCGGATGTCCCCGCAGCGACCACGGACGCGTCGGTCATGCGAGCGCCTTGGCCTTGAGCTGCGCGAACTCGGCGTCGGTGATCGCACCCGACGAGTGGAGCTCGGCCAGGCGGGTGAGCTCGTCGGCGGTGCTCGAAGCGCTCGCTCCACTCGGGGCCGAAGCGACCGCGCTCTGGATGTACTTCTGCTGCGCCGCGGCCTGGGCCTGAGCGGCCTCCTGCGCGTGCTCGCTCATCTTGTGCCCGCGGGCGATGAGGTACACGAACACGCCGAGGTACGGCACGATGATCACGAAGAGGACCCAGATCGCCTTGGCGAAACCGCCGAGGTCGTGGCTGCGGAAGATGTCGCCGAAGACGACGATCAACAACCAGATCCAGATGAAGAAGAGGAAGAAGTACATCATGGACAGGAAGACCTGTCCGGTTCCGAACTCTGCGAGCGGCACTCGTGCTCCTGTCGGGGTGGCTGCAGACGCACTTCGGCTGCTTGCCCCGAACCTACGACACCCACCTCGGTGGAGCGAATCGTCCGATGAGGGTGATCGCGATCGCGAGCGGGCGAGGCCGCCCGGACTCCCGGGCGGCCTCGCTCCCCGATCTCGCGACGTCGCTACGCAGTGAGCCCGGCGTTCTCGGCGACGAACTGGCTGGCGAGGAACGTCGCGCCCTGCGGGTCCTGGAAGGTCGCGGTCTTCGTCCACGGCTCGTCGTGGGGTTCCACGACCACGGTGCCACCGAGCTCGGCCACCTTCTTCGCGGTGGCGTCGATGTCGTCGGCGCCGAACGTGACCGACCAGTTCGGGCGACCGCCACCCGCGAGCGGCCGCACCATCGCGACCGCGTCGATGAAGCCGTCGGGCGCGCCCATCTGCGCCATCTGCTCGCGCAGTCCGGGTGCGCTCTCCTCGAGGTGATCGCCGTAGCCGGGCAGCGTCCAGAACTTGCCGGCCGGGATCGACAGGAGCTTCCAGCCGAAGACCGCGCCGTAGAACGCCTCGGCCGCGGCGTCGTCACCGGTCGTGAGGGTGTTGAAGTTCAACGCGCCGTTCTCGTTGACGACGTTGGCGCCGATGTTGCCCTTCGCCTCCCAGAGGCAGAAGATCGCACCCTGGGGATCGGCGATGACTGCCATCCGGCCCGCGGGCCCGACGTCGAAGGGACCCTGGAACACCGAGCCGCCGGCGGCGCGCACCTTCTCGGCCGACTCGTCGACGCTCGCCACCGCGACGTAGGTGCTCCACATCGCCATCGGCGGCATCCCCTCCGGCACCGGCGCGACCGCGGCGACATCACCGCCGCGGATGCGGCCGATGAAGTACTCCCCTCCGGCCTCGGGCGGCATCACGTTCTCGAACTCCCACCCGAAGAGCCCCTCGTAGAAGGGAAGGGCGGCCTTGGCGTCGGGTTGGTTGCTGTCGATCCAGCACGGCACTCCGGGCATGTACTCGCTGCGCTCGGGCATGGCGGTCTCCTTGGTGAGGCGATCGGTGTGTTCTACCCGCGCATCGTCGTCGGCACTGCGGACAGATCGTGACCGGAACTCGCGACCGACCGGATTTCCGGCCCCGGATCCGCTGACGACGCGAACCGGCCACCCGCCCGACGCTCGTGCGCCGGACGGGTGGCCCGTTCACTGCTTCGGTTCGTGTGTCCTAGGCCGTGCGAGTCGCCTCGTAGGCCCAGGCGTTCGTCTGCACGCCACCGAGGACCACGATCGCGGTCCCGCTGTAGCGGCAACGGAGCAGCGCCGTGCTGCCGACCACCGCCTTCGCCTTCGCCTCGAGGTTCACCGTGTTCGGCGTCCCGAGGAGCGAGAGCGTCGCCACGGCCGAGCCCGAGGAGATCGGGCCGAGCTGCGTCGTGCCGTCGGCGGCGAACCACCCGCATTGCACGTTGGTCAGCACACCCAGAGAGAGCACTCCGGTGAGGCCGTTGGTCGCGTTGCCGTCGAGGATGTAGGTCGCTCCGGGCGTCGGCGCCGTGAAGGTCGCCACCGTGCCGTAGTTGCCGTCGAGGTTGATCGC
The DNA here is from genome assembly GCA_963755855.1 of uncultured Actinomycetes bacterium. Lineage (GTDB taxonomy): Bacteria > Actinomycetota > Acidimicrobiia > IMCC26256 > DASPTH01 > DASUAS01. Next base: position 970,061 of record CAVWLR010000009.1, read on the forward strand.
CGAGGCGACCGTGCCGCTGTCGGCGTAGCTCGTCGCACCGTCGATCGTGTTCCTGATCGTGATGGCCGTGCTCCACGTGCCGGACACGCACACCACGATCTCGCCGGTGGCGGTGTTCACGTGCAGGAGTCCGTTGGGCGTGCAGGCTCCGGTCGGCGTCGTGGCGCTGACCTCGGCACCGGCGCCGGGGGCTCCGGCGTCACCCTTGTCTCCCTTGTCACCCTTCACGCCCTGGATGCCCTGCGGGCCCTTGAGCGAGGCACCGATCGGCGTCCAGGCGCCACCGGTGCGGTGGTACACGATGCCGGTCGTCACGTCGACCCAGCTGTCGCCGTCCTTGCCGTCGGTCGGCAGGGGCGGGTTGGTGCCGGTCAGGAACGACGAGCCGTCGACACCGTTGGTGCCGGCGTCACCCTTGTCTCCGGTGTCGCCCTTGGCGCCCTGCGGGCCCTCGAGCGAGTCACCGGTCGCCGACCACGCACCGCCGGAACGCTTGTAGACGTTGCCGGACGCGGTGTCGACGTAGCTGTCACCGTCGTGACCGAGCGAGTTGGCCGGAACACCGGAACCGCTCAGGAACGACGCACCGTCGGCACCGTCCGCGCCGCCGCCGAGGTTGGCCACGGGGCTGCCCCAGCTGCCACCGGTCTTCGGGCCGTAGAGGTCCTTGGTGTCGGTGTCGAAGTACATGTCACCGTCGGCACCGGTGCCGGAGCCCGGCACGGTGTCGCCCACCAGGAACTTGCTCCCCGCGAGGCCACTGACCTCGGAGACCGGGAGCGTGTACCCGACGAGGTCGACGGCGATGTTCACCGAGCCCAGGTCGTTGTAGAAGTTGATGCCGCCGTTCGTGCCGAGCTTGGCGATCATCGAGTTCGACGCGATGAAGCCGGGCTCGGCGTTGTTCGCCGACGAGTTCGGCCGCGCCTCACCCTCGGGCCAGACCGTCATGAAGCTCTTCTTCGTCGAGTCCTGGTCGATGGTGATGTTGAGGACGGCGCTGACAGCTGCGTCCGGGAGCGGCTTGCCCGCGCCCTTGAGGCGCAGGTTCAGCGTCTCGCCGGGGCCGATCGGCTTGGCGACCGGGACACCGATCGGGCCGTAGCCCGGGGGACGGGTGTCGAGCACGCGCTGCGGGCTCATCGACACGAACACCTCGGCGTCGGTCGCGGGCACTGCTTGCGCCCCCACCCCGTTGCCCGTCGGTACGAGCGCGAACGCGGCTCCGGTACCCAGAGCGAGCACGAGTGCCACCCCCAGCACCAGCCGGAACATGCGCCCGGGAACCTGCCTGAAACTCATGATCGCCGTCCTCCTGTAGTCCGCGCGCTACGTGGTTGTTCCCTCACTCCACGTGTTAACGGCAGGAAGCACGGTTTGGTTATGGCGATTGTGACCATCGCCAGGGCCGATCGATGTTGTGACCGATTTCGCCACATGCAGATGGGTGGAAATCGGGCCACACCCCTTGGTCGCGGCCGGGGGATTTCGGGTGTCTCCCGTCGGTTCCGGGTCGCTCAACCGTCGAAATCGTCGGTTGCGCTCGCATCGGAGGCCGACATCGCCCCGTCGTCGGGGGCCGAGAAGCTCGACGACGAGTCGTCGAATTCCGAGATGGTCGTCTCGGGTGCCGGATCGCCTCCACCCGTCGAGCCGTCGGCAGTCGTGTCGATCGCCGCCGACGTCGCGCCGGTGTTGGCAAGGGAGTCGGCGAGGGAGTCGGCCGTCCCGTCGTCCGAGGAGGTCGGCACTGGGTCCTCGCCCACCCCGAGGTCGGAGGCGGGAGCGGCGCCCGTGCTCGCGCCGGTGATGTCGTCGTCCGCCACGAGGGTGTCGGTGGTCGCAGTGGCGTCCGGCGCCTCGGCGGTACCGCCGTCGACCGCGCCCTCGACCGAGCTGCCGGTGGCGGTCGCGTCGTCGAGCCCGGCGCCGACGTCGACCAGCGCGCTCGTCGGCCGGAGCGGCAGCCGCGGTTGCGCCACCGGTCGTCCCGTCGAAGACGTCGCTCGCAGCTGCCTGGGTGTCGGTGGTCGTCGTGCCGGATGCGCTGCTTGCGGCGTACGGCGGCGGACCTGCGGGCACGTCGAGGTCGATGCTCTCGCCCATGCGGTCGTCGACGAGTTGGAAGTGGAACGCCTGACCGGTCTGCAACTGGTCCTCGACCTGTTGCGCGATGTGGTCGCGCGTCGTGGCGTCCTCACGGAACTTCGTCGCCTGCTGCTGCAGGGTGGTCTGCTCGGTCGACAGGGTCGCGGCCTCGGTGCGCAACGTCGTCGACTGCGTCGTGAGCTCGGCCGCCTGGCTCTGCGCGGTCGCCGCGCTCTCGGTGAGCGCCTTGCTCTGGTTGCCGAGATCACCCGATCGGAACTGCGCCTTGATGGCGTCGTCGTTCATCGACGTGGCCCGTGCGTCCATCGTGTCGGCGGCATCGGTGCGACCCTGGGTGCGCAGCTGAGCCGCTTCCGACTTCATGCGATCGGATTCGGAGACGAGGTGCTCGGCCTGCTGGGCCGCTGCGGTGGCCTGCGCCTGCACCGTCGTCGCGCGTGCAGCGTCCGCCTCGGCCCGTTGGGTGAGCTCGGCGGCCGACTGCTCGTTGCGTTGTGCGAGCTCGAGGCGCGATTCGGCGCCGTTGCCCGCATCCGCCGCAGCCTTGTCGGCATCCGAGGCCTGCTGCTCGAGCCGACCGGCCTCTTCGCGGCGCCCCTGCGCGTACGCCGCCGCCGTGTCGCGCGGCGGCGACTTCACGTCGATGGTGCCGAGATCGGTGACCTTCGCCTCGTCGGGGTGCTCGGCCGACCACTTGTCGTAGATCTGCTGGTAGTCGGGCAGCGCGTCGGTGAGGTTCTTGACCTCGGCCTCGAGCCCACGCGCCTGGTCGAGCGACGTGACCGAGTCGGCCTCGAGCGATTCGGCACGCGCCTTCAGGTCGGTCGTGCTCGACTGCTGCAGGTGCAGCGCCGAGGTGGCGGCGTCGAGCTGCGGTTTCAGCGTGGCCTGCTCCGCCTTGATGCGCGCCAGCTCGGGATCGGAGCCGCCACGTTCGGCCACCACCTGGTCGAGCTTCGCCTCGGCGACGGTCAGCTGCTCGCGGAGCGCCGCGATCTTCGCCGGATCGGTCTCGGGGGTGACGGGCGCAGGCGGCGGCGAGCCGTCGGGTCGCATGAGATCCGCGTCGCTCGGCATCGTCTCTCCGAGCTGCCGCCTGATCGTGATGACGTCCTGGGACGCGGTGTGGATGTCGGGGTCGTGGCGGGCGGCGTCGCCCACCAGCTCCGAGGCCCGGGCCGCCAGCGCATCGGCGCGGTCCTGCAGCTGCTGGTGCTCCTCGGTGCGCACTGCGAGCAGCTGGTTGGCGACGTTGACGTCGCCGTCCAGCTTCTGCTCCTGGGCGGTGAGCGTCGCCGACCGCTGGCGCAGCGACTCGGCCTGCTGCTGCTTCGAGGCGATGTCGGCCTGCACCCGATCGGGCCGCGGCGGGTTGCCCTTGCCGACCCACTCCGCCGGCATCTGGATCTCGGCCGGCTCGGTGGCCGGCGTCGTCGAGGGCGTGGTCGAGGGCGTGGTCGAGGGCGCGATCGCACCGGCCCCGCTCACGGCGTCGACCTCGGGTGCGGCGGCCGCGGTGCTCGTGCCCGTCGAGTCGTCGAAGACGTCCTCGAGTCCGGTGGTCTGCTCGCCCGGTCCGTCTGCCATCCCTCGGCCCTCCGCCGTCGTACACCACTACGCGTGTTGACGCACTGACGGTACGACGGCGCGGCGCGGAAGTCGCCGGGAGGATTCCCGGTTGGCACCGGGCCGCGCCATTCGTCCTCCGGATCGGGGCGGCAAGCGACGAAACTAAGGTACGGACCTCGGGCAAAGGGAAGACGATGGGTTATCTCCTCGGGATCGATCTCGGTACGACGTTCACGGCTGCCGCGATCTCCCGTGACGGACGTGTCGAGATGGTCTCACTCGGCACGCACACCTCGGCCATCCCGAGCCTCGTGTTCCAGCGCGACACCGACGAGATGCTCATCGGTGAGCCCGCCGCCCGGCGCGGCGCCGCCGATCCGGCCCGCCTGGCGCGCGAATTCAAGCGGCGGATGGGCGACACCGCGCCGATCATGCTCGGTGCCACGCCGTACTCGGCCGACCGCCTGACTGCGGCACTCCTCCGCTTCGTCATCGCTGCCGTCACCCGCCAGGAGGGCAGCCCGCCCGACCGGGTCGCCATCACCTACCCGGCCAACTGGGGCCCGTTCAAGGTCGACGTCCTGCGCGGCGCCACCAAGCTGGCCGAGGTCCCGAACGCGATCCTGCTCACCGAGCCGTTCGCGGCCGCGGTGCACTACGCGTCCACGGAGCGCGTCGATGCCGGCGGCACCGTCGCCGTCTACGACCTCGGCGGCGGCACCTTCGACGCCGCGGTGCTGCGCAAGCGCGACGAGGGTTGGGAGCAGCTCGGGCGGCCCGAGGGCGTCGAGCACCTCGGCGGGGTCGACTTCGACGAGGCGGTGTTCACGCACGTGCGGAACACGCTCGGGTCCGCGCTCGACGACCTCGATCAGAACGACCCCAACGTCCGCACCGCGATGTCTCGGCTCGCGGCCGACTGCGTCGCCGCCAAGGAGGCGCTGTCGTCCGACTCCGACGCCACCGTCTCGGTGATGCTGCCGAACCTCCAGACCGAGGTCCGCATCACCCGGGCCGAGTTCGAGGCGATGATCCGCCCGACCGTGAGGGAGACCGTCGACGCGCTGCGTCGCGCCCTCGCCTCGGCCGAGGTGGAGCCCGCCGACCTCTCCGCGGTGCTGCTCGTCGGCGGATCGTCCCGGATCCCGCTGGTCGCCGAGATGGTCACCGCGTCGCTCGGCCGACCGGTGTCGGTCGACGCGCACCCCAAGCACGCCGTCGCCCTCGGTGCGGCCCAGGTGCTGGGCTCGGCGCGCGCGGCGGCGCCGGGCGCGGTCGTCGGCCCCACCGCGTCGACGGCCGTCAGCGGCGGCCGCGGCGCCGCGCCGCCGCCCCGCCGACCCGACGCCACCGGCAGCACCGCGCCGGTGCCGGCAGTTCCCGCGGCGGCCGCCGTCGCCGCACCTGCGCCCGCGGCGACGCGCGCCAAGACCACCTCGTCCTCGTCGCGCAAGAAGATCCCCACGGGAGCGATCGTCGCGATCGTCGCCTTCCTCGTCATCGCGATCGGCGGCGGCGTGCTGCTGGCATCGGGCGGCGGGGGCGATGGCGGCTCGTCGGCATCCACCACGGTTCCAGTCGGCGTGAACGCCAAGTGCACCTCGGAGTCGGGTCGCTGCACGCGCCTCACCGGCATCAAGCTCGAGAACGGCCAGTACATCGCCACGTACACGGTGAAGGGCTTCGAGCCGATCATCTACGACGCGGTGCAGAAGAAGGGCACGCAGAACGACCACCACGTGCACTTCTTCTTCGACACCGTCGGCGCCGACCACGCCGGATCGAACACCAAGGACCCGGGCATCTGGCAGGTGTGGGACCGCGATGCGGGCAAGGGAGAGCTGCGGTTCGACGCGTTCACCCAGCAGAACCAGGGTCAGAACGGTGGCCAGGGCGCGACCAAGCTCTGCATCCTCGTGGCCGACTTCCAGCACGGTGTGGAGCAAGGGAGCGGCAACTGCCTGCCGCTCCCCACGTCCTGAGGCGTCCCCGTGGACGCCGACGTCCTCACCCGCACGACCGAGCTGCTGCGCGCCGCGGCCACCGGGCGCGCCCGCGCGCTGGTGCTGCAGGGTGACCTCGGCATCGGCAAGACGACGCTCGTCGACGAGGTGCGCGAGGCCGCGCACACGCGTGCGTTCGACGTCATCGAGACGCGCGGCATCGAGGCCGACACGCAGTTGGGCTTCGGCGCGCTGCTCACGCTCCTCCGTCCGCTCGACCGCGAGCTCGACGACCTCGCCACTCCCTACGCCGACGATCTCCGGGCCGCGCTGACCCTCGGCACCCCCGGGCCCACCGACGACGGGCGCGTGCGCCTCGCGCTCTACCGCGTCGTCACCAGCCTCGCCGAACGTCGACCGCTCCTCGTCGTCGTCGACGACGCGCACCACCTCGACGCCGCCACGAGCGACGCGCTCGCGTTCGTGATCGGACGACTCGCACAGGACAGCGTCGCCGTCGTGCTCACCACCGACGGCGCGCTTCCCGGCGCGCTCGCCGAGCTCGACCTCGCGGTCGAACGGGTGCGAGGCATGCCGCGCGACGAGCTCGCCGCCATCGTCACCGCGCAGGTCGGCGAGATCGCCCCCGAGGCACTGGAGCAGTGCTGCTCGCTCGCCGACGGCAACCCGCTGATCGCGCTCGAGCTCGCCCGGTCGCTCAGCGACGACGAACGCGCGGGGAGCGCCGCGATGTCGGTGCGACCGAAGCCGCCGGCCACCCTCGCCCGCCGGCTCGCCATGCGCTTCGGCTCGTTCGATCCGGTGGCGACCCGCGCGCTCGTGGTCGTCGCCGCCGACGACACCGGACGCCCTGCGATCGTGCGCGCCGCTCTCCAGGCACTGGGCGAGCCCGACGACGCGCTCGACCGCGCCGAGCAGACCGGCATGATCGAGCTCGACGGGCCCACGCTCCGCTTCACCCATCCGGTCCTGCGCGCGGTCGCCTACCACCAGGTGGCACCGGCGAGCCGCCGCTCGGCGCACCGCGCGCTGGCGGTCGCGCTCGCCGACCCCGACGACGCCGTGGCCCGTGCCTGGCAACTGGCCGCCGCGGCCGACGGCGAGGACGAGCTGGCCGCAGAAGCGCTCGAGCTGGTCGCCGGCGACCTCGCCCGGCGCGGCGCAGCATCGTCGGCCGCGCAGGTGTACGAGCGCGCGGCCGCACTCAGCCCGAAACGCTCGTCGCGATCGGCGCGCGCGCTGCGTGCGGCCGAGTGCTGGCTCGACGCCCACACGCCCGATGCGGCGATGCTGCTGCTCACCGACCTCGACCTCGGCACCGATCCCGACCTCGTGGTCGGCGTGGTCGCAGCCGATCGCCACGCACGCGGGCCGGTCGCTGCGCTCGAGCGGATCCGCGCGCTGGGGAGCGACACGCCGTCCGTCGTCGCACGCGCGCTCGAAGCCGACCTGCTCCTCGACACTACGGGCGAACCGGCTGCCGCCGACCAGGCGCAGGCCGTGCTCGACGACACCTCCGGGGATCCAGCCGCCGCCACCACCTCGGACGAGGTCGATGCACGCACCCTCGCTGCCCTCGTGCTCGCGCGTGCCGGCGGCGACGAGCCGGACGAGCCACCGCCGTCCGACTCGCGCGCCGGCCGACTCGTCGCGCTGCGGCACCGACAGCTCCGCGCCGAACACGGGTGCGACATCACGGCACCACGGGCGCCGTCTTCACTCGACGCGGCCATCGTCGCGGCCACGACGGCCCGGCACCGGGGAGACGTCGTCAGCGCCTACGACCGCCTGCAGATCGAAGCCGACCTCGTGCCCGAGCGCGCGACGCGTGCTCACGCGCTGCTCGACCTGGCACTCGCCGACGTCGAGCAGCTCCTCGGCCGCGCCGACGACGCCCGGCTCCGCCTCGAGCGCGCGCTCGCACTGCTCGACGCCGATCACGCCCGCGGCCTCGCCGCAGCCGGGGCCTGGGTCTCCGGGCGCCTGACCGTCGGCGACGGCGACGTCGAGCAAGGATGTGGCGTGCTCGAACTCGCGGCCCGCGCCCGGCCCTCCCTCTACGGCCCCGAGCTGGCGGTCGCCCTCGCCGGTCTCGGGCGCACGGCGGCGGCCGAGCAGAGCCTCGCCGTCGGTCGCCTCGGTGCCGACCCGGGTCCGGTGGTGCAGGTCAGGTTCGCTCGTGCCCGCGCCGCCATCCGGTCCGACGACGACCGGTTCGACCGGGCCGCCGCCGAAGCCGAGGGGCTGCAGCTCCCGATCGAGGCGGCCGAGACCCGGCTCGCCCACGCCGAGCACCTCGCCCGTACGGGACGCGTCGACGACGCCCGTGCCGTGGCCACCACCGCGCTCGAGGAGCTCGATCGCTGCGGCGTGCGCGGGTGGGACCAGCGCGTCGCCCGCGTACGCGACGGCGCGGCGACGAACGCCGACGTCGCCGCCGAGCTCACCTCGGCCGAGTACCGGGTGGCCCTCGCCGTGTCCGGCGGCGCGACCAACCGCGAGGCCGCGGCGACCCTGTTCCTGTCGGTGAAGACGGTCGACTTCCACCTCCAGAACATCTACCGGAAGCTCGGGCTCCGCTCCCGCACCGAGCTGGCCGTCCGGCTGCACGGCGACGGCGGTGGTGCGCGATGACCGAACCGACGCGTCGCGACTGGTGGCAGCTCGTCGAGGAGCACCTCGACGGCCTCCCCGACCGCGCCGCCGACGGGAACGACGGCAACGACGCCGACGTCCCCGCGCTCGACGACCCGTGGGCCGAGGGGCCGGCGGCGCCTGCGCTCACCTCGGAGCAACGGGCGCTGCTCGAGGGCGTCGACGACCAGCCGGGAGTGCCGCGCGTCGGCCACGATCCCCTGCGCGAGCGGGACCAGCCTCCGCATCCACGCCTCGCGCCGCGCACGTCGCCGCGCAGCCGACGACGACCAGGACCCGGGGAGCACAACCGGGAACATGCCCGGGGACAGGCCCTAACCCACTGTCGTAACCTCGTCTCATGGCAGAGCGCACCGGCGCGAGCATCGGCGTCGACCTCGGAACCACGTGGACGGCGGCGGCGCGCAGCGACGCGGGGGGCGAGGCCGCCGCCCTGACCCTGGGCGACTCCGGTCCTGCGATGCCGTCCGTCGTCGCCGTCGAGGGCGACACGATCCTCACCGGCGACGCCGCCGAACGCCGGCTGCTGGCCGAGCCGTCCGCCGGAGCACGCGAACCCAAGCGTCGCCTCGGCGACTCGGCCCCCTTCGTGATCGGATCCACCCCCTACGGCGCCGAAGGTCTGATGGGCCAGCTGCTCGCCCACGTGCTCGAGGTCGCCGCGGCCGACGGCAACGCACCCGAGACCGTCGTGCTCACCCACCCCGCCAACTGGGGCGAGTTCAAGCTCGACCTGCTGCGCGAGGCCGGCCGCGTCGCCGGCGTCGAGGACGTCACGCTGCTCAGCGAGCCCGAGGCCGCCGCCCGCCACTACGTGCACCTCGGTCGCGTCAAGGCCGGCGACGCGGTTGCCGTCTACGACTTCGGCGGCGGCACCTTCGACGTCGCGGTCGTGCGCTGCAACGCGGACGGCACCGAGCTCCTCGGCACGCCGCAGGGGCTCGAGCGCCTCGGTGGTCTCGACCTCGACGACGCCGTCCTCGCGCACGTGAACGGCGCGCTCGACGACAAGCTCGCCGCCATCGACCCCGCCGACCCTGCGTTCCGGAAGGCGCTGGTGCAGTTGCGCGCCGACTGCACCCACGCCAAGGAGGCGCTGTCGCAGGACAGCGAGGCGTCGATCCCCGTCGCGCTCCCCGACCTCGTCACCGAGGTGCGCATCACCGCGAGGAGTTCGAGGGTGCCGTGCGGCCGCGCATCGCGGAGACGCTCGCCGCGTTCGACCGCGCGGTGTCGACGGCCGGGCTGAGCAACGACGACCTCGCCGGGGTGTTGCTCGTCGGCGGCTCGTCGCGCATCCCCCTGGTGTCCGAGCTCGTCGCCCAGCACACCGGTCGCCCGGTGCTGGTCGACGCCGATCCGAAGTTGGTGGTGGCGCTCGGCGCCGCCGGCGCGCACCGTGCGAGCACGAACGAGTCGTTGACCGAGGAGACCGTCATGGCAGAGACCGAGTCCGACCAGCAGTCGAAGGACGCCCCCAAGGAGAAGGACGGCGCCGCCGCCGCGAAGCCTGCGGCCAAGGACGCCAAGAAGGCGGCTCCCTCGGCTCCGGGGAAGCGGACCATCGCCGGCCGTGAGGTCGACATGGGCACCGTCGGGCGGGTCGCCGCCGGCGTCGCCGGGGTGGCCGCAGCCGGTGCCGGGATCGCCGGCGCCGCGGCCGCCGGCCTCTTCGACGACGACAGCGCGTCGGCGAGCACCACGACCGCCGACCCGGACGCACCGGAGCACCACGCCGCGCACGGCGACGACAGCATGGACGAGTTCGACGCCCCCGCCGGCGGAGGCGCGGGCGGCGGTGCCACGTCGTTCGCCGCCCCGCGCGGTGGCGGCGGAGGCGGAGGTGGAGGCGGTGGCTTCGCCGGAGGCGGTGGAGGTGGCGGCGGTGCTGCGACCGCCGCACCGCCGATGAGCGGAGGCGGTGGCGGCGCAGCGCCCGACCTCGGCCAGGTGCGCTCCGAGCTCCACGACCGGCTCGAGCACTGGACGCCGCCCGCCGGTGCCGACGCCACCGAGGTCGCCCAGCTGAAGCAGGACCTCGGGCACCTCATCGACAACTACCAGCCCGTGCCCGGCCAGTCGCTCGACAGCGCGGTCGCCGGTCTGCAGTCGCAGTTCCAGGACAAGGTCCACGACTTCACCCAGGACCAGAAGATCGACGCCCTGGTCGACGAGCAGAAGCGCGACAACGCCCAGGACACCGCCGCTGCGGGCACGACCACCGGAACCGCCGCGGCGACCGACCCGGCCATGACCGGCGCCACGACCGCCGGCACTGCGACGACCGCCACTGCGGGCACCGCGACCACCGGGACCGCGACCACCGGGACCGCGACCGCCGGGACCGCGACCACCGACCCGGCCGCGGGCACCGCGACCACCATGTCGCCGACCGGCACCGCCGCCACCGGCATGCCCGCAGGAACGGCGACCACCGATCCGGCTGCGGGCACCGCGACCACCATGCCGCCCACCGGCACCGCCGCCACCGACCCGGCGACGGCCCCGACCAACACCGGCATCGTGCCGCCGAACCTGGTCACCCCCACCGACCCCGCGACGGCGACCACGACCGACCCGGCCACCGCCACCGCGGCCGCGACCGATCCCGCGATGACCGCGACGACCGACCCGGCGATGACCGCGACCTCGGACCCGGCGATGACCGCGACCTCGGACCCGGCGATGACCGCGACGACGGATCCGGCCATGGCCACCGCGACCGACCCGGCCATGGCCACCGCGACCGACCCGGCCATGGCCACCCCGAACCCGGACCTCATCAAGCCGGTCATGGAGACCGAGCAGCCGATGGAAGCCGAGCCCCTGATCGCCCAGGGTCAGACCTTCAACAGCGGCGCCATCATCAGCGAGGCGACCGCCATGGCCCCCGAGGGCATGCAGGCCGCGGCACAGGAGACGTTCGCCCCCGTCAGCGGATTCGTCGACGAGTTCGACGTGGCCGCCGCATCACCCGAGGTCGCGAACCTGCAGATGGCCAGCGACGACATCGGCATGATCGCCGACCCGGCACCGGGTCAGGCCCAGCCGATGATGCTCGACGACGACGTCCTCGGCAGCACGGCCGCCGCGCAGACGTTCGAGGCCCAGCCGATCGCCGATCCCATGCCCGAGATGCCGGATCCCGCGGTCACGATGACCGCCCAGGACCTGCAGCCGAGCTTCGCCGCCGAGTCCGTCGACACCGACATGGCCCCCACCGACGACATGGTGGCGCCCGACGCGTCGGTCGACGACAGCTACCAGCAGTTCGGCAACGACGACGACGGCAGCAGCACCACCGACGACGACTCGAGCTCCGACTGGACGACCTGAGCCGATGGGCTCAGGTGAACTTGAACGAGCCGATGATCTCGAGGAACGCGGGTGCGAACCGCTCCATCGTGTCGGCCGGGCTCGTCCCGACGATCTGGAAGAAGTCGACCGTCTTGCCCTCGCCCTCCGCGGGCGCGAAGAACAACGCGTGCAGCTGACCGAGCTTCCGCCCCGACTTCGGTGCGGTGAGCTCGACGCCACGCAGGTACGCCACGTTGGTGCCGAAGCGGGCCATCTTCTCGAGCGTCGGCTCGGCGTCGGGGCTCGCCTGCTTGATGCGTGCCCAGGTGGTCTTCGCCGCGGCCTCGAAGTCGACGGCGCGCGGCACGCGGTCGTGACTCAGGATCGCGTTCACCCAGAACCCGTCGACCTCTTCGGGGGTCCGCACGACCGCGAGTGCGTCGGCCGCTTCGTCGAGCAGCCAGCCGCGTGGCACGGAGAACACGAACGACGGGACGGGTCTGAGCATGGCGCCCGGGTACACCGCGAGCCGAGCGGTCAGCTCTGCGGGACGCGCGCCTGGCGGGGCGGTCTCATCTGCCATCGAGGGAGCATAACGCCTTCAACGGCACCACATTTCCTGCCGTCGATCGACCCGCGCGTCGACCCGCGCCGCCGCACCTGCAGGTCCGAACCGGGAATGCTCCCGGTACCCCGGACACCGCGCGAATCGTAGGGTGACCGTATGTGGGGACTGGATGACCTCGTCGACGCCGCGACCGACGTCGTGAGCGACGTGGGCAGCGGCATCGCCGACGCCGCCGAGTCGATCGGGGAGGCCGCGGTCGACGTCGCCGGCAACGCGGGCGGCTACCTCGGCGACGGTCTCGGCTTCGCCGGCGGGCTCGTCGACACCGCCACGTTCGGTGGCGCGAGCGGGATCCTCAACGCGGTCGACGACACCGTGTTCGACGGCGTCGACTACGTCACCGGCGGCGTCGTCGACATCGACTTCGACGACGGCCGGTTCAGCGCCAGCGTGGGCATCGACGGCGTCGCCTCCGCCGGCGCTTCGATCGGCGAGGACGGCGTCACCGCCTCCGCCGACAGCTTCCTCGCCTCCACCGACGTCGGGCTCACCGACCAGGGCTTCTCCTACGACTCGAGCGGCGGGATCGACTTCGGTCCGCTCCCCTACTACGACGGCCACGTCGACGTCAGCCCCACCGGCGACGTGTCGGTCAACGGGCACATCCAGGGCACCGTCCCCACTCCGTACGGTCTGCTGAGCGGCGACGCCAGCGGCGGGTTCGTGAAGACCGACCAGGGCTGGGGCGCGTACGTCGATGCCGACGGCTCGCTCCTCCTCCCCTCCGGCACGACGGTCGCCGCCGGGCTCAACGCCGGCTACATGGAGACCGCCGACGGTGACAGCCAGACCACGTTCGGCGCCCACGGCTCCGTGAGCGAGCCGGGTGTCGGCACCATCGGCGGGAGCTTCGGCTACCAGTCCACGACCCACGACGGCGTCACCCTCACGACCCAGTCGGCCGAGGGCCACGCATCGGGCTTCGGCGCCACCGCGTCGGCGAGCGAGAACTACATCGGCCTCGACACCCCCGACGGCAGCATCTCGCAGACCACCACCGACTTCGACCTCAGCGGGCCGACCGTCGACCAGATCACCAACCTCGGCAACTCGCTGCTCGGCGACGACGCCATCACCGGCACCGGCACCACGTCGCAGGCCGCGATGGCGGGCGGTCCGGACGGCACGGGTGGCGCGGGGATGCCCGGTGCAGGTGCGGTCGACGGTGCCGGCGGAACGACCTCGTTCGACGACGACGTGCTCGGCGCGTCCCCCGCGGCCGGCGCACCGGTGGAGACGCCGACGTACGGCAACGACGTCGCGTACGACACCTCGGACCCCTCCGGCGCCGCGGGCGCCGGCGGGATGACCGACCCCACGTTCGACGGCGGCGGCGATCCCGACCTGGGTGCCGGCGCCGCGTCGACGGACGCCCCCGCGGCACCCGTCGACGACTTCGACACGCAGATCAGTTCGGCCGACCAGATCGAGACGTCGACCGACAACATGTTCGACGACCTCGGCTGACCACAGGAGCGACGGATGGCCTTCGACCTCGACGGATTGCTCAGTGCCGGCGCCGACGCCCTCAGTGGCGCGGTCGGCGGTGACTTCGGTGACGCACTCAGCGGCATCGCCGGTGCTGCGAGCAGCGGCGACTGGGGAGCGGCGCTCGGTGCGGCCGTCGGTGCCGCCGGTGGTGGCGACTTCGGTGACGCACTCAGCGGACTGGCCGGTGCTGCGTCGAGTGGCGACTTCGCCGGCGCCCTCTCGGGCATCGCCGGCGACCTCGGCGGCGGCGCGTTCGGCGGTGCGGTCAGCGGCCTCGTCGGCGCCGCGAGCAGCGGCGACTGGGGGTCGGCCATCACGGGCCTGGTCGGGAGCGTCGGCGGAGACCTCCTGCCCGACTCGCTCTCCGGCGCGATCGGGTCCGCCGCCAACGGCGACTGGGCCGGCGCGGCGGCCGCGGCTGCCGGCGCGTTCGGCGGCAGCGACGGCGGTGGCCTCACGGCCGCGCTCGGCGGTGCGCTCGGCGACCTCGGCTTCGACGCCGGCGACGTGTCCAGCGCCATCGGCATCATCGGCGGTCAGGACCTGGGCTCCAACCCGATCGGCGCCATCACCGGGGCCATCGGAGGCCTGACCGGCATCGACGCCGGTGACCTCGGCGGCATCGCCGGCGGGATCGCCGGTGCCGTCGGCACCGCTGCCGGCATCGACCCCGGCGACATCGCCGGCGGACTCGCCGGCGCGGCGGGCGGGCTGGCCGGAGCACTCGGCAACGCCGCGGGCATCGACCCCGGCGACATCGCCGGTGGGCTCGCCGGCGCCGCCGGAGCACTGGGCGGCGTGGCGATGTCGGGGGCGGGCACCGACACTGCCGGCGACACCGGCACGACCGCGGTCGACCCCGACCTGCCGACCGACTCGAGCTCCATCGTCGATCCGTTCGGCGACGACGTGCTCTCCGGCACTCCGGCCGCGGGCACGCCCGACACGGGCACCGACGCCTCGATGGGCACCGCCGACATGCCCGGCGACGCGGTCGGGGACATGTCCACCGCGGCCATGCCCGACTCGGGGATGGACCCGGCACCGGTCGACGGCACGATGGACAGCGGGATGGGCACCGACGTCGGCGGCGAGGCAGCCGCGGCGGATCCGGCACCCGAGGCCGCGCCGATGGACGACTTCGACACGCAGATCAGCTCGGCCGACCAGATCGAGACGTCGACCGACAACATGTTCGACGGACTGTGAGCACGGACTCCACCAGGTCATGACCGCGACGCCACCCACAGCACCACAGCCCGCTCCCGCTCCTGCGCCTGCACCCGTCGCCCCGGGTCTCGACACGGCCGCGCCCCAGCTCGTCGCGGTCCTGCAGCAGCTCGGACGCACCGATCTCGCCGACCGCGCCAACGCGGCCGTCGCGCGCCTGCGCCGTCCGGCGACGGTCGTCTGCGTCGTCGGCGAGTTCAAGCAGGGCAAGAGCTCGCTCGTCAACGGCCTGCTCGGGCGCGACGCCTGCCCGGTCGACGACGACGTCGCCACCGCCGCCATCACCCTCGTGCGCTACGGCGACCAGCCGGCAGCCGCGGTGCGTCGACGCGTCGACGGCAAGCAGGTCGCCGAGCACATCGAGATCGATGACCTGCCCACGTGGGTCACCGAGCGCGGGAACCCCGGCAACGAGCGCGGCGTCGAGCGGGTCGAGATCGCGGTGCCCAGCGCGCTGCTGAAGCAGGGACTCGTCATCGTCGACACGCCCGGCATGGGTGGTCTCGGTGCCGGGCACGCGGCGGCCACGCTCGCGTTCCTGCCCTTCGCCGACGGTGTGATCCTCGTCTCCGACGCGTCGGCGGAGCTCAGCGCCCCCGAGGTCGAGTTCCTCGGACGCGCGTCCGAGCTCTGCCCGACGGTGCTGTTCGCGCAGACGAAGATCGACCTCTACCCCGCATGGCCGCGCATCATGGAGCTCAACCGCGGGCACCTCGAACGCAGCGGCGTGAAGGTGCCCACCGTCGCCGCATCGAGCGCGCTGCGCCACGAGGCGCTCGTGCAGAAGAACCGTGACCTCAACGAGCGGTCGCAGTTCCCCGAGCTCATCAAGGCGCTCGACGAGGGCGTCGTCACCCCGGCCAAGGCCATGGCCGCCGAGCGGTCGCTCGGTGACATCCGTTCGATCGCGACGATCGTGCGCAGCGGACTCGCCGAAGAGCAGCGCATGCTCACCGACCCGAACGCGGCGCAGGAAGGGCTCGCGGAGCTCGAGCAGGCGAAGTCGCGCCTCGAGTTCCTGCGCGGTCCCGGCGCCAAGTGGAGCCAGGTCGTCAACGACCGCATCGCCGACCTCTCCAACGACATCACGTTCCGGTTCCGGGGTGCGATGCGCTCGGTGTCGGAAGGCATGGACACCCAGATCGAGCACCTCACGAAGGGCGCCGACTGGGACGACATGGTCCGCGACATGCAGACCGACGTCGCCGATGCCGTCACCAACGCGTTCGTGTCGATCGAGAACGGTTGCGGTTCGATCGAGGAAGAGGTCATCGAGCTCCTCCAGGAGGAGCAGCTCGGGCTCCCTCAGCGTGCGGGGCGCGACCACTCGGTCGACGTGAGCACGCTCTGGTCGGCCAAGCCCCTCGACGAGAAGTCCGCCGCGAGCAAGCGTGCGTTCCAGACCGGTGTCACCGGCATCCGGGGCGTGCAGAGCGGCATGTACATGTTCAGCTCGATCAGCAGCTGGCTCCCGGCCGCCGCCGGCGCGCTGCTCATCGCCAACCCGGTGCTCATCGGGGCGGGCGCGCTGTTCGGTGGCATGCAGCTCCTCGACGAGCGCAAGAAGAAGCTCACCGCCCGCCGCCAGTCCGCCCGTCAGCAGGTGCGCCAGTTCCTCGACAACGTGCAGTTCGAGGTGGGCAACGAGATCTCGAACATGGTGCGCGAGGCGCAACGTGACCTGCGCGACGAGTTCAGCGATCGTCTCGGCGAGCTGCAACGCACCTACACGGAGACCGCGCAGCGCGCCCAGGCCGACCTGCAGAAGTCGCAGCAGGAGCGCCAGGTGAAGGCGCAGCAGGGAGCGAAGACGATCGCCGCACTCGACGCGGTGCTCCAGCAGGTGGGCCCGGCATGACCGCGACCACCACCACGTCGGCGTTCGGCTCCGTCGCCGAAGAGGTCCTCGCGCTCATCGACTCGCTCGGACCGCAGACCGCGGGCTCGAAGTACGCCGAGCCCCTGGCGACGATCCGCGACCGCCTCGCCGGCCCGCTGCGCGTCGCCATCGCCGGTCGCGTGAAGGCCGGGAAGTCCACGCTGCTCAACGCGCTCGTGGGCGAGCGACTGGCGCCGACCGACGCCGGCGAGTGCACGAAGATCGTGTCGTGGTACCGCCGCGGCCAGAGCTACCAGGTCGCCGCGCACCTCCTCGACGGACAGGAGCGCACGCTCACGTTCCAGCGGGGCGACGGCTCGTTGAACATCGAGCTCGGCGGCCTCACCGAACGGGAGATCTCCTCGATCGACATCCGGTGGCCGGCCTCGACGCTCGAACAGGTCACCCTCATCGACACCCCCGGGCTCGCGTCGCTCAACGACGAGAACTCCCGGCGCACCCGCGACTTCCTCGAGGTCGACGCCGAGCACCCGAGCGACGCCGACGCCGTCATCTACCTGATGAAGCACGCGCACCGCAGCGACATCGACTTCCTCGAAGCGTTCATGGACCGCTCCGTCACCGGCGCGTCGCCGGTCAACGCGGTCGCGGTGCTGTCACGCGCCGACGAGATCGGCGCCGGCCGGCTCGACGCGATGGAGTCGGCGGCGCGGATCGCCGAGCGCTACCGCACCGACGACACGCTCCGCGAGCTGTGCGCCACCATCGTCCCGCTCGCAGGGCTCCTGGCCGAGACCGGGCTCACCATGCGCGAGGACGAAGCGGCCGCGCTGCGCACGCTCGCCACCGGCGATCAGGAGGTGCTGGCGCAGATGCTGCTCTCCGCCGACATCTTCTGCGACCTCCACCTGAGCGACCTCACGGTCGAGATCCGCCGGACCCTGCTCGACCGCCTCGGCATGTTCGGCGTGCGGCTGGCGGTCCACGAGATCCGCGACAACGGCGTCACCACTGCGGCCACGCTCGCACCCCGTCTGGTCGAGGCATCGGGACTCCCCCACCTCCGGGCCGTCATCGCCGAGCACTTCCTGCCGCGGGCCCGCACGCTCCAGAGTCGCGGCGCGCTCACCGCGCTGCGCACCGTGGCGCGTGAGATGCGTGCCGACAACGGACCGTTGGCCGACTCGATCGACCGTGAGGCCGAGCGCATCGAAGCCGGTGCCGTCGAGTTCGCCCGCCTGCGCGCCGCGCACCTCGTGCAGTCGGGCGCGGTGGTCCTGCGCGACGGCGAGCGCGAAGAGCTCGACCGGCTGCTGCTCAGCCCCTCGCCAGCCGTTGCCATGGGCGTGAGTGACGGGAGCGGTCCCGACGCGTTGCGCACCGCGTCGTTGGCCGTGATCGAGCGGTGGCGGGCCCGGGCCGGTGACCCGTTCGCGGGTCAGGCGCGGCGCGAGGTGTGCGAGACGGCCGCCCGCACGGGCGAGACCGTCTACGCCGCCATCGCCAGCTGATCCGGAGCCAGCCGAACGCCGGAGGAACCGGGAGACTTCCCGGGTGACACCGCGGATCGCGCGTTTTACGCTCGTTCCATGACGGACCCCAAGCCCACGGATCCCGCCCGCTCGATCACCGACGTGGTCGAGGACGTGATCGACGACATCATCGACCCCGCCAAGGGGCCGGGACACGCCATCCAGGACGCAGTCGGCAAGGTGCTGGGCGATCCGTCGGCCGGCGGCGGCCTCGTCGGCGGTGGCATCGCCGGACTCGGCGGCGGGCTCAAGGACATCTTCCCGGACAAGGACGGTGACGGCGTCGCCGACATCTTCGAGGAGATGGGCAAGGCCGCCAAGCCTCCGGTGCCGGCGAGCGAGCTCACGCACGTCCGCGACGACGCCAAGGTCGAAGACTTCCTCAAGAACGTCGTCGCCCAGGTCGGCGACAAGTACCAGCTCGGCGTCGACAACAGCCTGAGCAACGCGAACCCCGACTCGTGGGACGGCTCCGAGCTGGTCGAGTGGGCCGCCAACCGCGCGGGTGTGATGGTCAACGACGGCGCGGCGAACCAATTCCAGCAGATGACGCGCCAGGGTGGCGCGCTGTCGGTCGAGGACGCGCTCCACACCCCCGGCGCGATCCTCTACGAGTTCACCGGCGATCCGATCAACGGCAAGCCGACGCGCGCGAGCACGGCCATCAGCCTGGGCGACGGCCGCATCGTCGACATCGACCCGAAGGAAGGCGTGCGCATCGTCGACGCCGCCGGCTTCACGTTCACCCACGCCGCGGTGATGCCCGGCTTCACCGACGCGCACGAGCCCGGCGTCGGCGCCACCGACGTCGTCCAGCAGGCGCTGGTCGAGCACGGCATCGAGGAGGCTGCTCCCGCCACGGCCCCCGTCGAGGACACGCCCGAGATCGCGGCCATGGCGGCACGCGCCGCGGAGCTGCGGGCCAAGTTCGTCGACACCAGCTTCGGCGACGGCCGCACCGAGCGCGCCGAGCACCGCGCCGACGTCGAGCGCCAGCAGAAGCTCGCCGAGACCGGCAAGCAGATGAGCGACGACGAGGCGAAGCAGCGCGACGAGCTGTCGCAGACCCGGCTCGCCAGCGCCGACGCGTCCGACCAGAAGGCTGCCGCCGCCGAGGCACGGGGCGACACCGCCCAGGCCACCGAGTTGCGCGAAGAGTCGGCGAAGATGCGCGCCGCGGCCCAGTCCGACGTCGCCATCGCGCAGCGTTCGCGCGAGGAGTCGGCCAAGTACCAGGCTCAGATCGACACGCAGAAGGCGGAGGTCGTCAAGCTCGACGAGGCGGCGGGCACGCGCTTCGAGACCACCACCGCGCGGGAGCAGGCCATCGACCAGCTCGAGCACAAGGTCGAGCTCATGCGCGCGGCCAACGCGCAGACCGCGGTCGTCACCGGACTCGAGGCCCGCGAGGCCGAAGCACGCGCGGCCGGGAACACCGCGCAGGCGGATCAGCTCGCGGCGCAGGTGACGGCGGCGAAGGCGACCGCGGCGTCGCTGCAGCAGACGGCCGACACCGCCACCGTCGACGAGCCGACGCTCCAGCAGATCCAGGACCTCCCCGCGCCGGCACCGGCGAGCACCGGCACCGGCACGACGACCCGCGGGGACCGAGGCCCCGCCGCCGCCCGGCTACCCGACGCCGGACCCGGCCGACCCCACGCCGGCGGCCACGGACCCCGCACCGACCCCCGCCGGCACCGATCCCGCCGGTGCGACACCGAGCGGCTGCACCGGCTGCACCGGCCGTGCCCGACACGCCCGAGATCGCGACCGCGGCGCAGGAGGCCTCCGACATGCGCGCCCGCCTCGTCGCTCTCACCGGCGGCGCCGACCGGATCGAGCTCGAAGGCAAGATCATGGACCAGGGCAAGCTGCAGCTCGCGGCCCAGGAGAACATCACCAACAGCCAGTACCAGGTCGACGACCAGACCAAGCAGGCGACGCAGAACCGCGCCGAGGCCGACACCCTCGACCAGCAGGCGCGCGATGCCGAGGGCCGCGGCGACGCTCGGGGCGCCGAAGAGCTCCGCGAGCAGGCGACCAAGCAGCGTGCGATCGCAGACGTCAACGCCGGGTTGGCGGCGCGCTCCAAGGGGGACATCGACCGGTACCAGCACGACCTCGATTCGGCACGGACAGCTCAGAAGGAGCTGCAGACGCAGGACGACGCGCAGACCGCGCAGCGCACCGCCGCCGAGCAGGCGGTCGACGGGCTCGAGGACCGCGTCCGTGCGTTGCGCGACGCCAACGCCGAAGGGGTGCGCGCCGACGGGCTCGACAAGGAGGCGGCCGACCTGCGGGCCCAGGGCGACACCGCCGGCGCCGACGCCAAGGCGCTCGAAGCCACCACGGCCCGGATGTCCGCCGACGCGGCGAAGTTGCAGGCCGACGCGATCTACGTCGACCAGGACACGCTGAAGCCGCTCGAGGGCGTCGCAGTGCCCACACCATCCACGCCCACACCATCGACGCAAGCACCGGCTGCTCCGACCGCACGGAGCGACGGCGCGCCGCCGATCGACACCACTCCGCCTGCCGACACCGCTCCGGCGGGCACGACGTCGGCCACCGACACCACCCCGGTCCCCGACGCCACGTCGGCGGCCGCGACCACGAGCGTGAGCGACACGAGCGCCGACGTGCTCACGGGCGCCGCCCCCGCTGCGATCACCGACATCGGCGCCACGTCCGATCCGGCCGCCCAACTCGACACGGGCGCGACCACCACACCGGCGGACGACACGATCGGTGATCTCACTCCCGCCGCGAACGATCCCGGGTTCACGCCCGACGTCGGCGCGGCCGATCCGGCGGCGTCCGACCCTGGCTTCACTCCCGACGTCGGCACCGCCGACACGCCGGTGTTGTCCGACCCCGGATTCACGCCCGACACGGGTACCACCGACCCGGCCGATGCCGATCCGGGCTTCACGCCGCCCGCCGCCGCGACCGACACCCCCGACCTCACGGCGAACGACGACATGACCCCGGCCACCGACACCTCGACCGACGACGGGTTCTGACGACCTCCACGATCAGCCGAGCGTGCGCTCTCCGGTGACGTCGTAGACGAGGATCGACACGGCCGTCGGACTCACCGACGGCACGTCCGACTTCGGGGCCTGCCGGGCCGCGGCGGCGGCCGCGTGCGCGTCGAGATCGGCCTGGCTCTCCCAGCGTTCGAACAGCACCGCCCGTCCGGGATCCACCGGATCGGCCGCGATGACGTACTCGATGCACCCGCGCTCGGCGCGCGACCGCACCATGCCCTCGACCCGTTGGGCGAGGAACGCGTCCCGCTCGCTCGGCTCGATCTCGAACCAACCTCCGACGATCACCATCGTTCGCTCCCTTCGTGCGTCACGTGCCGAACGCCTGGGCGGTGTCGGCGATCTCCCAGACCTCGACGACGAGACCGTCGACGAGCCGGAAGAGGATGTTGTACTCGGCGTCGTAGTCCGCGCCATCGAGGCGCGTGGCCGACCGGTGGTAGTGCGCCGACACCAGGTCGCCCTCGGCGACGAGGTGGTGGATGGTCAGGACGCTCGACCCGGCCTGGAAGCCCTTCCAGCCGTCACCACCGAACCAGTCGATGTCGTCCCAGCCCTGGAGCGGTCGGCCGAGGCCGAACCGCTTCGACGCCGACGCCGGCACCCACCAGATCACGTCGTCGTGCACCACTGGACGCATCGCTGCCGCGTCGTCCTCGACCAGCGCGTGGAGGATGCCCGCGACGATCTCCTTGTTCGTGTCCGTGCTCATGGGTCGGCAGCTTCCGTTCGTCGGGAGTGGCACGATCAGACGAGTCACGTGCTCCGAGCGAGGATCCCATGGACGGCATCGACCTCACCAACCTCGACAACTTCGCCGACGGGTTCCCGCACGAGCTCTTCGCCGTCCATCGTCGGGAGGCACCCGTGTGGTGGCACCCGCCCACCGAGCACACGCCCGACGGTGAGGGCTTCTGGTCGGTGGCCACGCACGCCGAGACGCTCACGGTGCTGCACGACCCGGCGACCTACTCCTCCGAGCGCGGTGGCGACCGCCCCTACGGCGGCACCCTGATCCAGGACCTCCCGGTCTCGGGGCAGGTGCTCAACATGATGGACGATCCCCGTCACGCACGGATCCGGCGGCTGGTGAGCGCGGGCCTCACGCCGAAGACGATCGGACGGGTCGAGGACGACCTCCGTCTGCGCGCCCGCGCGCTGCTCGACGCCGTCGACGACGGCGCCCCGGTCGACTTCCTCCACGACGTCGCGGCCGAGCTCCCGATGCAGGTGATCTGCGTGCTGCTCGGCGTCCCCGAGGCCGACCGCCACTGGCTGTTCGCGGCGGTCGAGCCCGGCTTCGACCACCGCGGCTCGCGGCAAGTCGTTCGAGCACGACGAGGACAGTGCCGACGCGCTCGACCCGCATGCGCACCTACGGCGAAGACCTCATCGCGGAGAAGCGCCGCCATCCCGGCGACGACATGCTCTCGATCGTCGTGCACGCCACGCTCGACGACGCCGACCCGCCGCAGCTGTCCGACCACGAGCTGTACATGTTCTTCTCCCTGCTCTTCACCGCCGGATCGGAGACCACCCGCAACGCGATCGGGCTCGGCCTGATGGCGCTGGCCGAACGACCCGAGCAGTTCGACGCCCTGCGGTCCGACCCGGCCCTGCTCCCGACCGCCATCGAGGAGATCCTGCGGTGGACGACGCCGTCACCCTCCAAGCGCCGCACCGCCACGCGCTCGACCGAGCTGCTCGGTCACACGATCGAGGCCGGCGACAAGGTCGTCGTGTGGGAGGGATCGGCCAACCGCGACGAACGCGCCTTCGAGCACGCCGACCGCTTCGACATCACCCGCTCGCCGAACCCGCACGTGGGGTTCGGTCACGGGTTGCACTTCTGCCTCGGCGCGAGCCTGGCCCGCCTCGAGATCCGGGTGCTGTTCGAGGAGCTGCTGCCACGGTTCGGTCGCGTCGAGCTCGTCTCGCCGGTCGAGTGGACGCGGAGCAACCGGCACACCGGGCTCCGCCAGCTCACGCTCGCGCTCGACCGGGATCCCACCTGGTCGCCGACGCCGTAGCGTCGACCCGTGGATCCGATCGCGGAAGCGCAGCGCCAGTGGGTCGAGCACGGCTGGGACGACGCCGCGCCGGGGATGGGCGCGGTCACGTCGATCATGCGGTCGCAGCAGGTCCTGCTGGCCAGGGTCGACGAGCAGCTCGCGCAGTTCGACCTCTCGTTCGCGCGCTTCGAGCTGCTCCGTCTGCTCGCGTTCACCCGTCACGGTGAGCTGCCCCTCGGCAAGCTCGGTGTCCGACTCCAGGTGCATCCCACGAGCATCACCAGCGCGGTCGACCGACTCGAGAAGCAGGGGTTCGTGGAGCGACAGCGGCATCCCACCGACGGGCGGACGACGCTGGCGGTCATCACCCGGGCCGGCCGGCGGACCGTCGAGCGGGCCACGCAGGTCCTGAACGACGAGGTCTTCGCCGACATCGGCCTCTCCGAACGGGAGGTCGCACAGCTGTACCGCTTGTTGGAGAAGGTGAGGCATTACTAGGATGTCCTAGTAATGCCGGTACGGATCGTCACCGCTGCGAGCCTGTTCGACGGCCACGACGCGTCGATCAACATCATGCGGCGGCTGCTGCAGCGCCACGGCGCCGAGGTGGTGCACCTCGGGCACAACCGTTCGGTCGACGAAGTGGTGGCGGCGGTCGTCGAGGAGGACCCGCACGCGGTGGCGGTCAGCTCCTACCAGGGCGGCCACCTCGAGTACTTCCGCTACCTCGTCGACCGCCTGCGCGACGAGGGCTACGGACACGTGCGGGTGTACGGCGGCGGGGGCGGCGTCATCGTCCCGTCGGAGATCGACGCGCTGCACGACTACGGCGTGACGCGCATCTTCTCCCCCCAGGACGGTCAGCTCCTCGGCCTCGACGGGATGATCAGCTCCATCATCGAGACCTCGGACCTCGCGCTCGAGCAGTCTCCGGTTCCCTTCGACGGCAGCCACCGCGCCCTGGCCCGCGCCATCACGTGCATCGAGGCGGGCGTCCCCGTCGACCTCCCGCGACCCGAGCGCGCGGTTCCCGTCCTCGGGATCACGGGCACGGGAGGCTCGGGGAAGTCGTCGCTGACCGACGAGCTGCTGCAGCGGATGCGCCGCGACCAGGAGGACAAGGTGCGGGTCGCGATCATCGCCGTCGACCCGACCCGGCGGAAGGGCGGCGGTGCGCTGCTCGGCGACCGCATCCGGATGAACTCGATCGGTGTGCCCAACGTGTTCTTCCGGTCGCTCGCCACCCGGTCGTCGAGCGGTGAGGTGCCGGAGGCGCTCGCCGGCGCCGTCGAGGCGTGCCGCGCCGCCGGGTTCGACCTCGTGATCGTGGAGACCCCCGGCATCGGTCAGGGCGACGCCGGCATCGTGCCCTACTCCGACGTCTCCCTCTACGTGATGACGCCGGAGTTCGGGGCCGCGAGCCAGCTCGAGAAGATCGACATGCTCGACTACGCCGACGCGGTGGCGATCAACAAGTCGGATCGGCGCGGCGCGGCCGACGCCCTGCGCGACGTGCGCCGCCAGCTGAACCGGGAACGCCCCGAGGTTCCCGTCTTCGGCACGGTCGCAGCGCGCTTCGACGACGACGGCGTCACCGCGGTGTACCAGCACCTCCGCGCCGCGCTCGGCCTGCCGGTGGGCGTGCTGGAGCCCGTCCACACGGAGGTCTCGACCGGCTCGACCGTCGTCGTGCCCCCGGCGCGTGAGCGCTACCTCGCCGACATCGCCGACACGGTGCGGCGCTACCACGCCGAGACCGAGGAACGGGTCGCCCGGGCGCGTCGCCGTCAACACCTCCTCACCGCGCGCGACGTGCTCGACGTCGACGTCGACGCGCACCTCCCGGCCCGCGATCCGCTCCTCGACGAGTGGCCCGACGCGGTCGACGCGGTGGCCACCGCGCTGCGCACCTCGCAGTCGGGCACGTCGGTGCCGAGGGTGGCCGTCCCCCGCTTCGAGGACGACGGCGAGCTCCTCCGCTTCGTCCGCCGCGAGAACCTCCCGGGTCGGTATCCGTTCACCGCCGGCGTCTTCCCCTTGAAGCGTGAGGGCGAGGACCCGGCGCGGATGTTCGCCGGCGAAGGGGGACCGGCCCGGACGAACCGCCGGTTCCACCTGCTCGCCGAAGGTCAACCGGCGACGCGCCTCTCGACCGCGTTCGACTCGGTGACGCTCTACGGCTTCGACCCCGACGAGCGACCCGACATCTACGGCAAGGTCGGCAACTCGGGCGTGTCGATCGCCACGCTCGACGACATGAAGGTGCTGTTCGACGGCTTCGACCTCGTCGATCCCACGACGTCGGTGTCGATGACCATCAACGGCCCCGCACCGGCGATCCTGGCGATGTACCTGAACGCGGCGATCGACCAACACCCCGAGCTCGACCCGAGCGAGGTGGTGCGTCGCGTGCGCGGCACCGTGCAGGCCGACATCCTCAAGGAGGACCAGGGCCAGAACACCTGCATCTTCTCCACCGAGTTCTCGTTGCGCTGCATGGCCGACGTGCAGGAGTGGTTCATCGACCACGAGGTCCGCAACTTCTACAGCGTGTCGATCTCCGGCTACCACATGGCCGAGGCCGGCGCGAACCCGATCTCGCAGCTCGCGTTCACGCTGGCGAACGGCTTCACGTACGTCGAGGCGTACCTCGCGCGCGGCATGGACGTCGACGCCTTCGGCCCCAACCTCAGCTTCTTCTTCTCCAACGGCATGGACCCCGAGTTCACCGTCCTCGGGCGCGTCGCCCGCCGCATCTGGGCCGTCGCGCTGCGCGACCGCTACGGCGCCAACGAACGGAGCCAGAAGCTCAAGTACCACGTGCAGACGTCGGGCCGGTCGCTGCACGCGCAGGAGATGGCGTTCAACGACATCCGCACCACGCTCCAGGCGCTGTGCGCGATCTCCGACAACGCCAACTCGCTGCACACCAACGCGTACGACGAGGCGGTCACCACGCCGACGTCGGAATCGGTGCGACGCGCGCTCGCGATCCAGCTGATCATCAACCGCGAGTGGGGCCTCGCCATGAACGAGAACCCCCTGCAGGGCAGCTTCGTGGTCGAGGAGCTCACCGACGCGGTCGAGGAGGCCGTCCTCGTCGAGCTCGAGGCCATCTCCGCCCGCGGCGGCGTGCTCGGTGCGATGGAGACCGGCTACCAACGGGGCCGGATCCAGGACGAGTCGATGGCCTACGAGCACGGGAAGCACGACGGCTCGATCCCCATCGTCGGCGTCAACACCTTCCGGAACCCCGACGACGAGCCGGCGACCGACGTGCGCGGCCTCGCCCGCTCCGACGACGCCGAGAAGCAGGACCAGATCCGCCGCCTCCGCGAGTTCCAGTCGCGCCATGCCGACGAGCGCGACCGGATGCTGGAGCGTCTGCAGCGCACCGCGCTCGACGGCGGCAACGTGTTCGCCGTGCTCATGGACGCGGTGCGCTGCTGCTCGCTCGGTCAGATCACGCAGGCGCTGTTCGAGGTCGGCGGCCGCTACCGCCGCAACGTCTGACGGACTTCGGTAGCGTCGCTGCTCCCACGAGGAGGACGACGCACATGAGCGACCCACAGACCTTCAGCATCGAGTGGTCCGACGACGCCGTCGCCGACCTGCGCGACCGCCTCGCCCGCACGCGGTGGCCCGAGGCCGAGACCGTCGACGACTGGTCGCAGGGGGTGCCGCTCTCGTACCAACGCGAGGTGTGCGAGTACTGGGCGGACGGCTACGACTTCGCCGCCGCGCAGGCGCGCCTGAACCGGTTCCCGCAGTTCCGCGTCGAGGTCGACGGCCTCGCCATCCACTTCCTGCACCAGCGCTCACGCCACGCCGACGCCATGCCGCTCGTCCTGACCCACGGTTGGCCGGGCACGTTCGTGGAGTTTCTCGACGTGGTCGACGCGCTGGCGAACCCCGACGACCCCGCCGACGCCTTCCACGTGGTCGTGCCATCGCTCCCGGGCTACGCGTACAGCGACAAGCCGACGGATCCCGGATGGAACGTGCCGCGCATCGCGCGCGCCTGGGACACGCTGATGCGCGACCTCGGGTACGACCGCTACGGCGCGCAGGGCGGCGACTGGGGCGCGATGGTGACGACGAGCGTCGGTCAGCAGTGCGCCGAGCACGTCACCGGCATCCACGTGAACATGCCGGTGGTGAACTTCGGTGAGTGCGACATGACCGATCTCACCGAGCGGGAGAGCGCTGCACTCGCGCGGGTCGCTGAGCATGCGGACTGGGGCATGGGCTATTCGTCCGAGCAGTCGACGCGCCCGCAGACGCTCGGCTACGGACTCACCGACTCCCCCGCTGGTCAGTGCGCCTGGGTGCTCGAGAAGTTCTGGGCGTGGACCGACAACGACGGTCACCCCGAGCAGGCGCTCACCAAGGACCAGATGCTCGACGACATCTCGCTGTACTGGTTCACCGCCACCGCGGCGTCGTCGGCGCGCCTCTACTGGGAGAGCTTCAAGTCGGTCGACATGGCACCGATCACGTGCCCGTCGGGTGTGTCGTCGTTCCCGAAGGAGATCCTCGGCGTGTCGGAGCGCTGGGCGCGCACGCGCTTCACCGACCTCCGCTGGTTCAACGCCCCCGCGCAGGGCGGTCACTTCGCGGCGTTCGAGCAGCCCGAGCTCTTCGTCGACGAGGTCCGGGGGTTCTTCCGCACCGTCCGCTGACGGATTCATGCTCATCCGTCGCGACGTTCCGGCCGAATCTCTCCGGGAGCACCGTGGGTACACCCTCGGTGCACGGCAGGAGCACGGAGGGCGTCATGCGTCGGGTTCTGGCAGTCGGAGCGGCGGTCGCGTGCGGCCTCGCGCTGTGCATCGCGCCCGCGGGCGCGAGCACTCGCGCTGCGGGCAACGGAGAAGCGCAGAAGAGCGCGTCGAAGATCCTCGCCGACGCCAAGGCCGCGACCGCGTCGTCGAAGACGGTGCGCGTCGCGGGAACGGTCGTCGACGACGGGAAGGAGATCTCGCTCGACCTCGTGTCGGCCCAGGGCTCCGGTGGTGGGACGGTCACGCGCGACGGCACCACCATCAACGTGGTCATCATCCCTCCGAACGTGTACCTGAAGGCGGACGCGGCGTCGTGGACGAAGCTGGCAGGATCCGCTGCGGCCGATCAGCTCCTCGCCGACAAGTGGTTGCAGATCTGGCGAAGGCGCTCCGTGCGCCCGGTCCAGCCCTCGCCCCGCGCCGGTGACGATCGCGACCCGACCGGCAAGGCTCGTCATGTGACGACCTCCATCCGCTGAAGTGCGTGCTCGAGCTTGGCGCGATGTTCCGGCGCGGCGACTCCGATGATTCGGTGCGCGCGCTCGGTGTCGTCGAGGCCGCGCAGATCAGCGATGCCGTGCTCGGTGACGACGACGTCGACATCGCACCGTGGTGTGGAGACCGTCTCGACCTGAGGCACGATCGTCGACCGTCCGCGAAACGTCGAACGCAGCGCGATGATCGACAGACCGTCGGGAGCGCGCGCCGCGGCGGCGCAGAAGTCCGGGTGCCCGCCCATCCCGGCAACGAGGCGGCCCCGCACCCGTTCCACGTTCACCGAGCCGTCGAGGCCCACCTGGAGCGCAGTGTTGAGCGCGACGAAGCCCGGAGTGTCGGCGATGCACCGAGGATCGTGGGTCTCACTGATCGCGGTGAGGCGCGCACCGCCCGCCCGACACAGCTCGGTGATCGGTGCGCCCCCGTACACGTACGCGCCCACCGCCGGCGCGCGCAGCAGACCACGCGCCGCGAGCCGCGGGACGGCATCGGTCAGCAGCCCTGACCAGACGCGTACCGGGGTGTCGATGGCCCGCACGACGACGTCGGCGATGGCGCCGGGTCCGAACTGGAGCGTCGCGTCCCCGGGCAGGAGCGCGACCACGTGCTCGGCAATGGCGCGATCGGGCGGTCCGGCTTCGATGGGCGGGAGTGCTGTCATTCGCCGGCGCGCAGTGACGGTGCGCGTGATCTCGCAGGTGATCGGCGGCGCGCCGATGTCTTCGGCCTCTTCGTCGATCTCAACCACGACCTGCGCGGCCACGGCCGCGGCGGCCGGCGCCCACCCCACCGACCTTCCGTACGCGAGCTCCGCGCCGCGCCGCACGGCCGGAATCACCACGATCTCCGGTCGCAGTGCCGCAAGGACGTGGGGCACCGCGGACAGGCGCGTCGGGACGTAACGCAGCCGCCCGTCGGCGATGGGTGCGCCCAGGGCGTAGCCACCCATCAGGGCCCAGCCCCGGATCGCGTCGGCGAGCCATTCGCGGTGCTCCGGAATCCAGCCGAGGACCACCTGACCAGTCTCTCCTGTCAACTGCGCCGGTGAGGTCACCGCGCAATCGTGGCCGTCGGCATAGGCGACGATCGGAGGTCGCGTCACCCGTCAGCGTCCCTCGAAACGCGCCGGGCGTTGTTCTCGGAAGGCCGCGAGACCTTCGGCCTTGTCGGCCGTGGTGCTGAGCATCGCCTGGATCATGCGTTCTTCGAAGAGAAAAGACTCGAGGTCGAGTTCGAAGGAGCGGTTGAGGAGCTGCTTGGTGTAGCCGATGGCCACGGTGGGCAGCGCGAGGAACTCGCGTGCGGCAGCTTCGGCTGCGGTCACGAGATCTCCCTCGGGGACGACCTTCGAGACCATCGTGAGCGTCAGGGCTTCGTCCGCGTCGATCGTCTGGCCGAGCAGGAGGAACTCGCGGGCACGTGAGTAGCCGATGATCCGCGGAAGCAGTCGCGCGGCGGCGCCGTCGGGGACGAGCGAACGCTGGATGAAGGCCCCCACGAACCGCGCGCTGTCGGCCGCGATGCACACGTCGGCGCCAAGCGCGAGCGTGAGTCCGATCCCGGCGCACGCGCCGTGCACGGCGGCGACGACCGGCACGCGGCAGTTGATGACCGCACGCGCGAGGCGATAGGTCGATTGCGACATGTGCTGTTCGACCTCGATGCCGTAGTACTCGGAGGCGTCTGCCTTGAGGTCGGCTCCCGCGCAGAAGCCGCGCCCGTTGCCGCGAAGGATGATGACGCGCGCGCCGCGCTGGGCGGCGGTGTCGAACGACTCGACGAGTTGATCACGCAGCTCGGGATCGATCGCGTTGTAGCGCTCCGGCCGGTCGAGAATCAGGGAGAGCACGTCGTTGTCGAGGGTCGCGTCCAGACTCATGCGGTTGAGGCCTCCTTGGGCAGTCCGAGGATGCTCTCCCCGAGGATGTTCCGTTGCACCTCCGACGTCCCCGCGTACACGGTGCCGCTCGCTGCGTTCAACATCCACACGTGCTCCCACGATGCGGTGGAATTCGGCGCGCCCGGATCGTCGGTGCGGTAGGCGCGCGGCGGTACGTGCCCTTCGGGCACCAAGCCGGCTGCGCCCATGATCTCCATCGCCAGGTTCGCGGCAACCTGGTGGTACTCGCTCCAGTAGAGCTTGGAGATCGACGCCGCGGGTCCGAGATCACCATCGCGGAGGTACTGCGTCAGGATGCGCAGGCCGAGCAGTCGCATGATCTCGACCCGTTCGTAACACCACGCAAGCCGCGCCCGGATGAGGGGGTCGTCGATGCGCCCGTACTCGCGCGCGAGCGCGACGAGCCGGTCGTACTCGTGCCGGAACATGATCGGGTTCAGCGCGGCTTCCTCACCCCGCTCGTGACCGAGCAACGACATCGCGACAGCCCAGCCTCCGTGGACCGGGCCGACGACATTGCCCTGCGGTACGCGCGCGCCGTCGAAGAACACCTCGTTGAACTCGCTCCCGCCGGTGAGCATCCGGATCGGTCGCACCTCGACGCCGGGCGTGTTCATCGGACACAGCAGGAACGAGATGCCGCGGTGCTTCGGGACGGTCGGATCGGTGCGGGCCAGCACGAAGATCCAGTTGGCTTGCGTCGCGAACGAGGTCCAGATCTTCTGTCCCTCGATCACCCACTCGTCATCCTCCAGCGTCGCACGCGTGCTCAAACTTGCGAGGTCGGAACCTGCATTCGGTTCGGAGAACCCCTGACACCAGGTGTCCTCCCCCGAGAGGATGGGAGGGAGGAACTGACGCTTCTGCTCCTCGGTCCCCCACTTCAGCAGCGTGTTGCCGACCATCTTGACGGTGACGGTGTCACTCGCCGGTCCGAGCGGCACCATCGCCCGCGCGCACTCCTCCACCAGCACGACCTGCTCGAGCTTGGTCATCCCGCCACCGCCGTACTCGGTCGGCCACGCGAGTCCGAGCAACCCGTGCTCGTACAGCCTTCGTCGCCAGCCGGCGACGAACTCCGCCGCGTCGGCAGCCGGCAGCGCGCCGATACCGGGCCAGTCGGCCGGGAGATGCTGGACGAGGAACGTGCGGACCTGGGCCCGGAACGCCTCGGCCTCGGCAGCAGGGCGCAGGTCCACCACTGCACGATACCCGAGAACTTGACGTATCCGTCAAGTATGGAGCATGCTCGCCGGGCCCGCGACACGAAAGGATGACACCGATGTACGACGTACCCGAGCAGCTGATCGTGGAGGCCGACGGCGCGATCCGCATCATCACGATGAACAACCCCGACATGCGCAATGCGTTCATCGACCCGCTGCACGAGGCCATGCGCAACATCTGGTACCAGATCTCACGTGACCGCAACGCACGTGCGGTGGTGCTGACCGGTGCCGGATCCGCCTTCTGCGCGGGTGGGAACGTTCCTGGGTTCGTCCGTGACTACGACGATCCCGAGCACCGGCGCCAGTCGCTGCGCGACGCGCAGCGGCTGGTCGACGAGATGCTGCGCTTCCACCTCCCCGTGGTCGCCGCGGTCAACGGTCCCGCCGTCGGCCTGGGTGCGAGCGTCGCCGTGAGCTGCGACATCGTGCTGATCGCCGAGAGCGCCTACATCGCCGACACCCACGTGAACATCGGCCTCACCGCAGGTGACGGCGGCGCGGCGACGTGGCCTTTGCTGATCGGGATGCTGCGGGCCAAGGAGTACCTGCTCACCGGCGAGCGGATCCCGGCCAAGCTCGCCGTGGAGATCGGCCTTGCGAACCGACTTGTCGCCGACGACCAATTGATGCAGGAAGCGACCGCCCTCGCCCACAAACTTGCTGCTCTCCCACCGCAGTCCGTGCAGGAGACAAAACGTGCACTCAACCTGCACCTCCAGCAGGCCGCGACTACCGTGCTCCCGTTCGCGCTGTCTGCCGAAGCGGAGTCCTTCGCGACGCCCGAGATCAAGGCAACGATCGAGAAGTTTTCCAAATAGCGAAGTCGAGAGGTCCGTCAGTCGCATGGCGCGCACCAACGAGTTCAAGCTCACCGGCGAGGTCCGGAGCCCGGCGAAGACGATGGGCCCACGGGCACTGCGCACGTCGGGGCTCATCAAGGAGTGCGCCCGCGAGGTGTTCCTCGCCAAGGGCTACTTCGGCACGAGCGTCGAGGAGATCGCCGAAGCGGCGGGCGTGTCGCGCGCCTCCTTCTACACCTACTTCCCGTCGAAGCGTGACCTCCTGTACGCGCTGGGCACCGACACGTACGAGGCGCTGTCGGCCACGCTCGACGAGATCACCGCGCTCGTCCCGACGTGGACGGACGACGACGTGTACGAGATCGTGCGGATCTACCTCCGTTTCCTCGAACGGCACGGTGCGTTCATGCTCGTGTGGAGCCAGGCCACCTACGGCGACGACGCGCTCGCCAAGACCGGGATGCGCACCCGCCTGGTGAACGCGCGGTCGGTTCGGTCAGCTGCTCCAGCAGCTGTCGGGCGAGGATGTCGATCCTGACGACGACCCCGGTCGATTCGGGCTCGCGATCCTGGTGATGGTCGACCGCTATTGGTCGTACTGGCGGGTGAACGACTTCCCCTTCTCCGAGGAGGAGGTCGTGCAGACACTCGGCGACGTCCTCGGCGCGTTCATCACGTCGCGTCGCCCGCCACGCGTCAGGTCCAAGTCCACTCCGGGTCGCGCTTCTCGAGATAGGCGCGGCGCGCCTCGGCCGAGTCGTGGTAGCGGGTGATACGACCCGTGTAATCCTGCTCGAGGCGGTACCCGTCCTTGAGCCCGAGGTCCTCGACGCGGTTCAACGACTCCTTGGCCAGTCGCAGCCCGATCGGGCTCTTGGTCGCGATGACGTCGGCGAGCGCGCGGGCTTCGGCCATGAGCTCGCCGGCGGGCACGACCTTCTCCACCGCGCCGAGGCGGTGGAACTCCTCGGCCCCGACGAACTCGCCGGTGTAGAACATCTTGCGCGTCTTGTACGGGCCGACCATGCGTTGCAGGTGACGACCGCCGCCGAGCACGCCCGCGTTGATCTCGGGCAGCGCGAACCGCGCGTGCTCCGACGCGATGATCACGTCGCAACATGCGACCAGCGCGAGCCCGGCGCCGACCGCGGCACCGTTGATCGCGCCGATCACCGGGAGCGGGCAGTCGCTGAGCGCCCAGAAGCAGTCGCGCACGATGCTGCCGGGATCGAGGAGGTCGACGATGCTGTCGTCGGCCACCTTCTCCCGGCCGTGGCGTCGCGCCGAGTCGTTGAGGTCGACGCCACCGCAGAACACGCGCTCGCCCGCCGCGGTGAAGATCGCAACGTGCGCGTCGGTTCCGTGACGCAGCTCGGTGAACGCCTGCTCGATCTCCCGGAACGCCTGGGCGTTGAGCGCGTTGACCGGCGGCCGGTCGAACGTGACGGTGGCGACGCGGTCCTCGATCTCGACGTTGATGTACTCCACCTGTGCGCTTCCCTTCAGTCCTTGTCCGACCCGAGGATGGTGACCGCCGACACCGCGGTCGGCCCGCCGATGTTGTGCGCGAGTGCGACATGCGCGCCGTCGACCTGGTTGGTGGACTCACCGCGCAACTGCTCGAACAACTCGACGCACTGCGCGATGCCGGTGGCGCCGGGCGGATGCCCCTTCGCCTTGAGGCCGCCGCTCGGATTCACCGGCAACCGCCCGCCCACTGCGGTGTCACCCGACGCGATGAGGGCAGCCCCGCCGAATCGGTCGCAGAACCCGAGGTCCTCGTAGTCGATGAGCTCGACACCGGTGAAGCAGTCGTGCACCTCCGCGACGTCGATGTCAGCCGGTCCGACGCCCGCCATCGCGTACGCCTGCTTCGCCGCCTTCACCGTCGGCGGGAAGGTGGTCATGTCGGCCTTGTGCTGGTGCATCACGCGGTCGAGCCCCAGGCCGACGCCGCGCACCCACACCGGCCGGTCGGTGTAACGATCGACGAGCTCCTCGCCCACGAGCAGCAGTGCGGCGGCACCGTCGCTCTGGGGGGTGCAGTCGTAGAGGCCGAACGGTTCGACCACGGTCGGCGCGTTCAGGACGTCCTCGATGGTGATCTCGTACCGGAGCTGTGCCTTCGGGTTGCTGACACCGTGGTGGTGGTTCTTCACCGCCACCATCGCCAGGTGCTCCCGCGTCGCCGGCGACTCGTGGAGGTAGCGGTTGACGTGCAACGCGAAATTGGCCGGGGCGACGACACCGATCGGATAGTCCCAGGCCATGTCACGCGTGAGCCCCATCCACTCCCAGAACGTGCCGCGCGCCGACGACTCGCGCACCTTGTCGGCGCCGGCCACGAGCACGACGTCGAGCATGCCGCTGGCAACGCCGTACACCCCGTTGCGGATGGCGTCGTTGCCGGTGGCGCACGCGTTCTCGATGCGGGTGACGGGCACGTCGAGCAGTCCGCACGAGTCGGCGAAGATGCCCGACGGGAACCCGTCGGTGGTGGTGAGCTCACCGAACCATGCCGCGTCGATGTCGGCACGGTCGAACGCCTTGTCGACGCTGTCGATCGCCTCGGTCACCGCCATGGGCACGAGGTCCTTGATGCCGAGCTCGAAGTGCTCACCGAAGTTGAGTCATGCCCGCACCGACGACCGCCACGCGCCTCATCGGGTGACCTCCTGCGACGCATCGGGCGAGAACGAGTAGCCGTAGTCGGGAACGCCCGATCGCAGGGCGACGCGACGCAGGACCATCTCACCGCGGTCGCCGATGCCGATGTTGCCCGGCGGCGCGCCGGTGACCCGGGCGAGCAGTCGCACACCGGTGTCCCCGAGCTCGACGATCACGATCGTGTACGGCGTGGCCAGTCCGGGCACCGGGGTGTGGATGGTCGTCGTGGTGTACACGGTCGCGTCGCGCGGGAGCTCGGTGAGCTCGGCATCGCCTTCGGCACCGCAACCCAGGCAGCGATAGCGCGGCGGGAGCGCCAGCGTGCCGCAATGGTCACACCGCCCGGCCGCGAGCCGTACCTTGGCGTCGAACGCGCGCTCGTACGCCGGCAGCGAGATCCGGATCTCCGGCCCCGGCGTGATGCGCTGATCGCGGCAGGTCCTGCGCGGGACGCTCGACGTGCGTCACCGTCACGGCGCCGCTGCTCACCTCGACCGCGGTCATCGACGCCTGTTCGAACGCGAGGAGCAGGCCGATGGTGCGCGTCTCGGCCAGCGCCGCGAGCGCGAACACCGGGGCACTCGCGCCGGTGGTGAGCACGCGGGGCGCGTCGCCTTCGCAGAGCGCGGCAGCATCCTCTGGCAGGGAGCCCGACCGCAGCCGCGGCCTTCCGGCCGATGCCGGCGTCGGCGAGCGCGGGGCGCATGCCGCGTTCACGTACCAGGCGCGGATCGTCGTAGTCGTGGACCACGCCGTCGGCGCCACGAGCGCGCACCGGCAGGCTCCGCAGCACACGCGCCACCGGCTCGAGTGCGACGCCGTCACCGCTCGGCGACGAGCGCGGCCGCGGCACCGCTGCGCGCGCCCGCGTCGGCGCCGACCACCAAGGTCCCGCGGCTCTGCCGCGACCAGCGCGTCGAGCACCGCCGGTGCCCCACCGACCTGTTCCGACCACGGTGGTCGAGGCGGGAAGACCCAACCCGGCGACGAGCGCGGCGCCGTTGCCGCCCTCGAGCAGCGGCAGTTCGCGCGTCACGAGCACCACGTGGTCGCACAGCGGCATCTGCACCGCTCAACGCGGCGCGACCGGCTTGGACCGCCATCGTCACGACGTCCTCGTCGTCGCCGGCGATGCGCGCCGCTGCACTCCCCCACGGAGGCAGGTAGGTACCGATCGCGGCGATGTTCATCGGGCGGCGCCGAGCGACGCATCGGTGTCCTTCAGCGTGCGGCGCAGGACCTTGCCCGATGCCGTGCGCGGGATGGCGTCGACGAACACCACTTCTTCCACGTGCTTGTACCCGGCGAGCCGCTCCGCCACGAACACGCGCAGGTCGTCGGCGGTGGCGGCACCGGGAGCGGTGAGCACGATCGCCGCCTTGGGCACCTCACCCTTGGTCGCGTGCGGCACGCCGTACACACCACAATCGGCCACCGCGGGATGGCCGTGCAACGTCGCCTCGATCTCCGCCGGTGCCACCGAGAACCCCGAGACCTTGATCATCTCCTTGGCCCGGTCGGTGATGTGGATCCACCCCTCGGGCTCGATCCAGCCGACGTCGCCGGTGCGCAGCCACCCGTCGAAGAATGCGTCGGCGTCCGACTCGGCCGGCAGGTAGCCCGCCATCATGTGCGGGCCACGGACGACGATCTCGCCTTCGGTGCCGGGAACGACGTCCTCATGCGTCTCGAGGTCGACGATCCGCACTTCGAGGTCCGAGACCGGCAGACCGGGGGTGTCGAGGCGCGACCGGTCGGGATAGTCGACCGGGTTGCAGTGCAGTCCCGGCAACTCGGTGGCGCCGTATGCGCCCAGCCAACGAAGCCCCGTGCGTGCCGTGACCCGGTTGGCGACGTCCTCCGCGATCGGGGTGGCCGCCCACATCATGTAGCGAAGTGACGAGAGGTCGTACTTCTCCAGCTCGGGGTGATTGGCCATGGCCACCGCGATGGGCGCAGCCCCGAACGCCAGCGTGACGCGGGTCTCCTCGATGTGCGAGAGCATCACGTCGAGGTCGAAGCGCGGGAACAACGTGATGGTCGCGGCCGACACCCAGGTGCAGCCCGTGATCGCGATCCCGTAGATGTGGAACAGCGGCAGGAAGAACTGCACGTGATCCTCTTCGCGCACCGCGCACGCCGAGTTCCAGTTGATCACCGCGGCGACGAGCGACCGGTGGGTGTGGCGCACCGCCTTGGGCAGGCCCGTCGTGCCCGAGCTGAACGGGTACGCGTAGTCGGCATCCAGAGCGCTCTCGGACAACGGTGCGGGCCGCTTTCCCGGCGCGCCGAACACGAGGTCCCAGAACGACAACCACCCGGGCGGCGCGTCAGCGTCGACACAGATGCGCGTGCCGGGCGCGCCGGCCGCGTCGAGCACCTCGGCCAGCGCGGCATCGGCCACGATCACGTCGGGTTCGGTGAGCGCGAATGCGTGCTCGAACTCCGACGCCTTCCACGTGGGGTTCGGGAGCACGACCGCACCCCCGGCCAGGCTGACACCGTGCTGGGCGATGATCCACTCGGGCCGGTTGGTGATCGCGAGCGCCACACGCGTGCCGGGGCCGAAGCCGAGTGCGAGCAGGGCGTTCGCGAACGAGTTCCCGGTGCTGTCGAGCTCCCGATAGGTGTAGACGTCGTCCTCGAAGCGCAGCGCGATCTTCTCCGGGTGACGGTCAGCCGCATCCTGCAGGAAGTGGTGCAACGGACGTTCGGGATAGTGCAGCGGCGGGCGACGGAACATGGGCTCCTCGAGGCTCTCGGCCAGACTTGACGCCGTTCGTACTTGACGGATGCGTCAAGTATGGCGGTTCGGGGTTCCGTCGGCAATCTCGCCGCCGCCGCTGACCAGCGGGTAGAGCTGGTCGGCGCCGACGGCAACGACGAGCTCGCCGAGGGCGCGGCTCATCGTCCGCTCGTCGCCGTACTCGCTGCGCCACGCCCAGAGCCGGCGTGACACGTGGTGGAGCGGGTACTCGCGCGTCATGCCCATCGCCCCGTGCGCCTGGTGGGCGTGCCGGGTCGCGTCGGTCGCCGCCTGATCGGCGAGCAACTTGGCCGCGGCGATCTCGAAGCGCGCCGCGCCCGACTCGGTTGCCCGCACCGCCGCTGCCAGCGCCACCGAGACCATCACCGACTGTTGCGCGCCGTGCACGAGGTGCGCCTGCACCGCCTGGAAGGTGGCGACCGGCTTGCCGAACTGTCGACGCGCCGCGGTGTACTCGAGCGTGATCTCCTCCAGTCGCTCGAGCGCGCCCGCCATCGCCGCCGTGCGGGCGAGTGCGCCGCGCCGACGCAACGCGTCGACGTCGACTCCGGGAGCCGCCGGCGCGATCGTGCGCGGCCTCACGCCGTCGAAGTGCACCGAGTCGCGCGGTTCACCGGCGAGGTTCACCGCGGCGTCGATGCGCGCTTCGAGCGGATCGACCCGCACCACCATGGGTCCGTCACTGGTGTCGAGCAGCGCCACGATCTCGTCGACCGCGCGCGCCCAGGGCACGCGGTGCGCGGTGCCATGGAGCACACCGTCGCGCAGCACGAGGTCGTCGCGCTTCGTGCCCGGCACGACGGTCACTGCTCCGTGTGCGACCTCCAACCCCGCGCCCGCGAGGAGCCAACCGCCGAGCATGCCGGTCTCGGCGAGCGGCAGCGGTACTGCGTGACACCCACCGATGCGCACGACCTCGATCGCGTCGGCCAACGTGCCGCCCGATCCGCCGGCGGACTCCGGCACCGACACCCAGGCCAGGCCGGTCTCGGCGACCGCATCCCAGAGGGTCGGCGCCCAGCCGTCGGCTTCGGCCTGCTCGACCGCCGCGAACGTCGCAGTGTCGGCGAACACGCGGGTCGCGGTCTCGGACAGCAACGCGTCGACACCGGTCGTGCTCACGTCCGCAACCCCTTGGCCGCGACGGAACGCAGGATCTCGATGGTGCCGCCGCGGATGGTGAACACCGGCGCGGTGAGGATGGCGTTGGCGAGGAGGCGTTCGAACAACGACGACGAGTCGGGAACGGGCTCCACGTCGGCGAAGCGCCGGATGCTCTCGAGCAGGTCCTGCTCGAAGCGCGTGCCCATCTCCTTGACCAACGCGGCCTGGACCGACGGCTGTTCGTGCGCATCGATCGCGCGCGCCACCGACAACGACAGGTTGCGCAATCCCCAGAACCGTGCGGCCGCCGATCCGAGCAGCTCGACGAACGCGGTGTCGAGCTCCGCCGGCTCGTGCTCGCGCAGGTACTGCTCGAGCACCAGGTAGGTCGAGAGCCAACGGTCGGGTCCGCCGCGCTCGAACGCGAGCTCCTGGCCGATCTGAGCCCACCCGTTGCCGACGGTTCCGACCACGTCGGCGTCGGGCACGAACACGTCGGTCAGGACCACTTCGTTGAAGTCGGCGGTGCCGTCGAGGAAGGGAATCGGGTTCACCTCGACCCCCGGCGCGTGGAGGTCGATCAACACCTGGCTCAACCCCGCATGGCGATCCTCGGCGGCGCTGGTGCGCACGAGCGCGATCAGCCAGTCGTGCTCGTGGGCACCGGTGGTCCAGACCTTGGTGCCGTTGACGATCCACCCGTCGTCGCCCCGCGTCGCCCGC
Source organism: uncultured Actinomycetes bacterium (assembly GCA_963755855.1). GTDB lineage: Bacteria > Actinomycetota > Acidimicrobiia > IMCC26256 > DASPTH01 > DASUAS01. Next base: position 1,009,910 of record CAVWLR010000009.1, read on the forward strand.
GTCACCACCGACGCGAGGTCGCTGCCGGAGTCGGGCTCGCTCATGCCGATGCAGAACGAGAGCTCACCCCGGCAGATGGCGGGCAGGAACCGTTCCTGCTGTTCCGGCGTCCCCACCTTCGCGATCAATGGCCCGCTCTGGCGGTCGGCGACCCAGTGGTGCCCCAGGGGCGCACCCCAGCGCAGCAGCTCCTCGGCCACGACGAACCGCTCGACCGCGGCTCGGTCACCACCGCCGTACTCCCGCGGCAGTGACATGCCCACCCACCCGCGTGCGGCCAGCGCCCGCGAGAACTCGGGGTCCTTGCGGCCGGCCATGCCCAGGCCCGGTTCGAACGACCCGCGCGGCAACGTCGTCTCCAGGAACTCGCGGACCTCGACCTGGAGCGCGCGCTCGGCGTGGCTGAGCTCGGTGAACTCGAACTGCACTGCTCGCTCCCGCTCGCGCCGACGACGGGCTAGCGCCCGACCAGCTCGCGCAGATTCTCGCGCAGGATGCGCCGCTGGTCGTCGGCGGAGAACGCGGCCACGTCGGCGAGGTAGTCGAGCGGCCGGGCGATGCCTTCGGGGTGCGGCCAGTCGGAGCCGAGCAGCACGTGCTCGATGCCGATGAAGTCGGCCAACTCGACGAAGTCGTCCTCGTAGAACGGGGCCACCCACACGTGTTCACGGAAGGTCTCGATCGGGTCGCGCGAGAAGGCGTGCGGCTGCTTGCCGAACGCGATCCGGAATCGCCGGAAGAGGTAGGGCAGCCAGCCCGATCCGAGCTCGACGGTGGCGACCTTGAGCTTCGGATGCCGGTCGTACACGCCGTGGCACACCATCGCCGCCATCGCGTCGAAGATCGGCCGCTCGCTGTGGATCGAGAGCACCTCGGAGAACGCCGACTGCTTGAGCCCGGTGTAGCGCGCGTTCTCGCCCCAATCGCCCGCGTACGTGTAGCCGTCGTCGGCCGCGTGGAACGCGACCACCACGCCGGCTTCGGCCGCCAACGCCCAGACGCGATCGTGCGCGGGATCGCCGAGCGAGCGCGGCCCCGCCACCGACGCGACCGGCGCCGGGCGCATCACCACGAGGCGCGCGCCGCGCTCGATCACCCGATGCAGCTCCGCCTCCGCCGCATCGGGGTCGCCGAGCGGGAGGAGGGGCGCGGTCTGGATGCGACCGTCGCGGTCGTACCCCCAGTCGTCGTCGAGCCACATGTTGTACGCACGAGCGACCGCGGGAAGTCCCTCGCGGTCGTCCTTCAGCATCTCCTCCACCCCGAGGCCGAGGCTCGGAAGGACCCAGGCGAACTCGACGCCCTGGTCGTCGAGCGCCTTCACCCGCGCGTCGCGATCGTGGTACTCGGGCTGGAGGCGCTGCGGCTCGCCCAGGATCTCCCGGAGCGAACGACCTTCCGGGTTCTGCGCACGGAAGTAGCTGTTGAGCGATCCCGGCCGCCCGACCGGGTCGTACGTGGGATTCGGGATGAGCTGGAGCAGCTTGCCGCCGATGATGAGCGAGCGGCGGCCATCCATGTCGACCCAGCGCACCGCGCTGCGGTACTTGCGGTCGAGGTGGCGGGTGAGCGCATCCTCCGGCTCGTAGTAGTGCTCGTCGGCGTCGAACAGCCGGTAGTCGATCGTCGTCACGCTCGCAGTGTCGCGATACTTGACACGACTGTCAAGTTTGTGCGGCAGGCGTGGCGATCAGACGCTCCCCGGGCGCGGCACCCGCCGGCGCGCACCGAGCAGCCGACCGAGCGCGGTGCGCAGCTCATGGTTCGACCCGTACAGGCGATCGAGCACCTTCACTCGACGGACGAACCGGTGGAGGTCGTGCTCGAGCGTGAAGCCGATCGCACCGAGCACCTGTAGGCAGTTCTCCGACGCGAGCGTCGCGGCCGTGCCGGCGAGCGCCTTCGCGGCCAGGGTGGTGCAGTCCGGATCGGACCGCCAACTCTCGTCGATCACCGCCGACGCCGCCTGACGGGCGACGTAGACGTCGGCCAGTCGGTGCTTCACCGCTTGGAAGGCGCCGATCGGTTGGCCGAACTGCGTGCGCACCTTCGCGTAGTCCGTCGCGGTCGCGAGCATGGCGTCGGTGGCCCCGAGCAGCTCGTGCGCCAGGGCGCGCCGAGCACGCGGGCGCCACCGCGGTTCCGTCGACATCGCGGTGGACCTCGGCGTCGCCCTTCGCGATCACTCCCCGCACGCGTGCAAGACCCAGCTCCGGATCGATGCCCGTCACCGGTACCCATGCGAGCGCGGCGGCGGCGATGGTGACGACCCGCTCGTCCATGACGAGCGCAACGGGAACGTCGCGACGCCCACCGAGCACGAGCGCGTCGACCGTGATCTCCTCGGACGTGCTCGTGGCCGCGCTCCCGACGCCACGCGGATGCGCGAAGGCATGACCCGACGTCCGCAATTCCTCGCCGGCTGCGCCGAGCACCGCGAACGCGACGTCTTCGAGCGCGCCGCTCGCGAGCCCGAGCTGCCCGAGCAGCCCGAACATGAGCGGCACCACCGACGCCGGGTCGGCGGCGAGGAAGTCGAACCAACCGATCTCGTGGAGCGCGTGACCGACGTCGACGCCTGGTTGTGCGAACACACCCCGAACCGAGCGCTCGAAGATGTCGAGGGTGCCGGAGTCGATGGCCGTCGGGTCAGCCACGGGGCATCCCGAGCACCCGGTCGGCCAGGATCTGGCGCTGGATCTCGTAGGAACCCCCGTAGATCGGCGCCGAGCGACTGAACAGGTAGTCGTGCCGACCCTCGCGTGCCGGCTCGTCGTCGTCGAACTCGATCGCGCCGTCGAACACCGTGTCGACGAGGTCGAACACCGTCAGCTCCGCTCGCGCCAGGAGCACCTTGTCGACCGACACCTCGGGGCCGGGGGTCTCCCCCGCGGCCAATCGGCGGATCGTCTGCGCCGACGAGAGTCGCATCGGGAGGACGGCGAGGTAGGCGTCGGCCAGCGCGTGCGGGTCGATCGCGTCACCGGATCGCTCCAGCAGCATGTCGAGCGTGCCCAGCAACCCGGCCTGGCGCTGCCAGGGGTACATGCCGCGTTCCCACTGCAGCAGGTACATCGCCATCGCCCACCCGTCACCGTCGTTGCCGATGAGCCGATCGCCGGCGACGCGTACGCCGTCGAAGAGCACCTCACCCAGCTCGTCGCGTCCCGACATCGTGCGGATCTCACGAACCTCGACACCCGGCACGTCGTGATCCACCAGCATCATCGACAAGCCGCGGTGTCGCGACTCCGGTGTGCCGGTGCGCAGCAACACGACACAGCGTTGTGACACCGTCGCCTGCGACGTCCAGATCTTGTGGCCGTCGACGATCCAGTCGTCGCCGTCGCGCACGGCCTTCGTGCGCAGCGACGCGAGGTCGCTCCCCGCATCGGGTTCGGAGAAGCCCTGACACCATCGCTCGGCACCGCGCAGCAAGTTGGTGAGGTGAGCGCGCGCGAGATCGGGCGCGTGCACACTGAGCATCGGGATCAGCGTCTCGATCGTGAGGTACGACTCCGGGATCGGCACCCGTCGACGGCCCAACTCGTCGTAGAGCGCGGCGCGATGGCGAGCGTCTCCGCCGAGCCCGCCGAGGTCGACGGGCCATCCGTGCCGCACCCATCCACCCGCGAACAGCTCCTCCTGGAGCTCTTGTTGCACCGTCGCGACGTCGAGCAGCTCGAGCGAGAAGCACTGACGCTGCCGGGTCACCAGGTCGTCGTGGTCGTCGAGCCAGGCTCGCGAACGCAGCGCGAAACGCATCGAGGTCGAGCAGCGGTTCCCCGGTCACGGTCGCAGTCTCCCCAATACTTGACAAGGTCGTCAACTTGCGGAAGGGTCGCGCGGTGGCGCCGCTGCAACACGTGGAGAGCTGCTTCGGCTGCAGCACGAGCAACCCGGCGTCCCTCGGGATCGTGCTCACGACCACCGACGACGGTGCCGAAGGCAGGGTCACGTTCGGGCCTGACGCCCAGGGTGCGCCGGGGCTGGTGCACGGCGGTCTCCTCGCCACGCTCGCCGACGAGGTGATGGGCTTCGTGCAGCACGGCGGGAACGCGGTGCGCCTCACCGCCGAGATGAACCTCCGCTACCGCCGCCCGACACCGGTCGACACCGAGCTGCTGTGCCGTGCGCACTCGGGCGAGACCGCCGGTCGTCGCTTCCACGTCCACGCGGTGATCACGACCGCCGACGACGACACGACGGTGCTCGCCGAGGCCGACGCGACCTACGTGCTGCTGCGCGCCGAACCCGCCTGAACGAGGAGCCCACCATGGACCCCAGTGACCTCATCATGATGCCACCTGCTATTTCCAGGCGCAGGCCGAGCTCCTCGCCGAGGCGCTCGGCGCCATGACCGAATGGATGGCCGCCGCGTGACCATGCGCGACCACCTCGGGTTGCGCTCGACCGACGACCCGAACCGCTGGCAGCTCGAGCTCACGCCCCGCGTGCTCACTCCGGCCGGCGCGATGCACGGCGGCGCGGCACTCGCCGCGACCGTCGAGGCACTCGAGGGCGCGACCGCTCGACCGCTCGTCTGGGCCACCGCGCACTACCTGACCCACGCGGGACCGCGCGGTCTGCTCGACGTCGACGTGTCGATCGAGGTGGCCGGGCACCAGACCACGCAGGCGCGCGCCGTGCTGCACCTCGGCGACGTCGAGGTGCTCCTCACCGTCGCGTCGCTCGGCATGCGGGGTGAGACGAGCCCGGGCCGATGGGTGCAGCCCTCCCTCGCGCCGGGGCCCGGCGACGCACGCCGGTTGCCGCCGGCGCCGCCAGGCACCGAGTCGATGCTCGACCACTACGACATCCGCATCGCCACGGGACGGATGGGCGACGAGCTCGACGGCACTCGCGGCCCCGGTCGTTCCGTGCTGTGGTGCCGACTGCCCGACGGTCGCCGTCCCGTGAGCGCGGGTGACGTCGCGTTCATGGGAGACTTGTTGATGCTCGGCCTCTCCGACGCGCTCGGCACGCCGACCACCGCCAACAGTCTCGACAACACGATCCGCATCGTGGAGCGCGCGCCCACCGAATGGGTGCGGCTCGACGTCCGGATCGACGCGACCGCGCACGGGTACGCGCACGCCGGCGCGCACCTCTGGACCGACGACGGCGTGCTCCTGGGCATGGCGACCCAGACGCTGGTCGTGCGCGCGGCCGGGCCGCACGGACAATCGACCCGCACCACGCGACGCATCGTCGGCGACGCCTGATCCATCGACACCGACCCGACATATCCGCGGCGTTACGGTGCGACAGAAGCTCGAGAGGGGCAAGGCTCATGACGTCTGCACACTGCCGGTCGACATGAGCCACGAGAGACTTGACGGAGGTGTCAAGTCTCGTTACCTTCGCCATCTTGGAATGGACCAACTGGTCCGCACGTGCACCCTGGGGGGAATTTCGATGGCACGCAAGTCCACACGGCAGGCGCTCGTGCTCCTGTGCCTCATCGCGATGCTCGCGGTCGGGACGGTCGGAGTCGGCACCGCGGCCGCGGCCACGAACGGGACCATCAAGAACGAGGGTCCGTGCGACAAGAAGTTGAGCGAGGTGAAGGTCGGATCGATCATTCCCGGGTCGAACCCGACGCTGGACCTGCAGGATCAAGCGGACACGCTGATCACGTCGGCGAAGGTCTTCAACAAGAAGTACAAGGGCATCGGCGGTCACTGCATCGCGGTCGACTGGTGCGACCCAAAGGTCGACCCGAACGCGGCAGCGGATTGCGCCCGACAGATTGCCAACAGCGACGCAGTTGCGACGCTCAACGACACGACACCGAACGGAGGCGACTCCGTTGTCGAGATCCTCAAGAACGCGGGTGTGCCCCGCGTCGACGTCAGCCCCGGGACCCCTGAGCTCAAAGATCCGAACTCGTACACGATCGGAGCCGGCGGCGCCGGCACCACGTTCATGATGGTCCCACCGTTGACCCGCGCAGGGGTCAAGAAGATCTGGATGATTGCAGTCGACAACCCGCAGATCGCCGCGTTGGCGGGCATCATGGGCACGATGGCGAAGGCCTACGGGGCCGAGATCATCGGCGTCTCCAAGGTTCCCGCCGGCACGACGGACTTCCAGCAGTTCGTGCTCGCGGCGCAGGACGGCGGGGCGGAGGGCGTGATCATGCCTCTCGGCAACAACGAGGCCGTGCAGGTGATGCAGGCCGCGCAGCAGTTGGGCACCAAGCTGAAGTTCTCCTCCAGCCTCGGGACCTTCGGCGCCAAGGACGTCAAGGACCTCGGCGCAATCGGCAAGCAGATGTACTTCAACGCCGAGATCCCGCCCGCGACTGCCAGCACGAAGACGTGGCCGGTACTGAAGAACATGACGGCTGACATCGCGTCGGACGGTTCGAAGAACAACCAGCGCGACAAGCTCAAGACCAGCCCGATGCGCTCGTGGCTCGCGCTGTGGCACCTCAAGACGATCGTGGAGCACTCCGCCGACCCGAACACCATCACGCGCCAGTCGGTGACCGAAGCGATGAACACCGCGACCGGAGTCGACTCGTTCGGTCTGATGCCGGCGTGGACCCCGAACCAGCCCAGCAACATCCTCGGTGGCCTCTTCTCGCGGGTCTCCAACCCGTGGTACTACAACGTGAGGTGGGACGGAAAGCAGTTCGTCATCGACAAGAAGCTGCTGAACGTCGCCGAGGAGCTCCAGGGCAACAAGGACTACGCGCAACCGACATCGTGAGGCGCGTCGCGCACGCCGGAGCGGTTGATCCGTCATGACCAACTTCCTGCAGGTCTTGCTCACCGGCCTCGGACTCGGATCGGCGTACGCGCTGTTTGCGCAGGGCGTCGTCCTCATCTACCGCGGATCCGGCATCGTCAACTTCGCGCAAGGTGCGTTGGGGATGCTGGCGTCGTACGTCACGTTCTACGAGCTTCGCACCACGAACTCGTGGCCGATCGGGCTGGCGATCGTGGGCGGCATCGCCGCCGCCGTGCTCGTCGCGCTGTTGTTCCAGGCGGTGGTGCTGCGCCTGCTCACGAATGCGGCCCCGATCGTCCGGCTCATCTCCACCCTCGGGCTGCTGATCGTCGTCCAGGCCGCGGTCGAGCTGCGGTACGGCGCGTCGAACATCCCGGTGCAGCCTTACCTCCCGCACGACGTCTTCCGGTGGGGTGAGGTCGTCGTCCAGGAACAGGTGCTCTACATCATCGGCATCACCTGCGTGATCACGGCGATGCTCTGGGCCCTCGCCCGGTTCACGCGGGTCGGTCTCGCGATCAGCGCCGCGGCACAGAACGAGCGCGCGGTGCAGACCATGGGCTGGTCCCCCACCAAGCTCTCGGCACTCACCTGGGGAGTCGGCGCCGGCCTGGCCGGCATCGCCGGCGTGCTCATCGCACCGCTCACGGGCCTCTCCACGATCACGTTCACTCTCATCGTCACGGTCACCGCGATGGCCGCCGCGCTGCTCGGCGGCTTCCGGTCGTTCCCACTCACCCTGCTGGGCGGTTTCATCATCGGGTTCGGCGAGGCGTGGGTGGTGCGCCACCGGCTCGACGTGCAGAACTTCTTCGGCGTCGGCGACCTGCCGGGCATCGAGCGCGCGATCCCCTTCCTGCTCATCCTGCTCGTGCTCGTCGTGCGCGGTCGGGGGCTCCCCCTCCGCAGCCACGTGACCGACCGCTTGCCCCGTCTCGGCACGGGGCGCGTGAGCGTCCCGGGACTGCTCATCGGCTGCGGCGCGGTGCTGCTCGTGCTGTTCACGGTGATGGACGAGTCGTGGGCGGCGGCGACGAACATCTCGATCATCTCCGCGATCATCGTGCTGTCGATCGTCGTGCTCACCGGCTACGCGGGTCAGCTCTCCCTGGGCCAGTGGGCACTGGCCGGGTGCGGCGCGCTGATCGCAGGGTCGTTCGTACTGCGACTCGATGTGCCGATGGAGCTCGCCATTCCACTCGGCGTGCTCCTCACCATTCCTGTGGGACTGTTGTTCGCGCTCCCCGCACTGCGAACCCGCGGTGTCAACCTCGCCATCGTGACACTCGGCCTGGGGTTCACGATCCAGGCCGTGGTGTTCGTCAAGTCCGACTGGATCGGCGAGGGACTCGATGGCGGCACGCGCATCGGCTCGGCCCATCTGTTCGGGATCGACGTGGACAACGCGAACCATCCTCACCGTTGGACAGTGGTGTGTCTCGTCGGATTCCTGATTGCAGGCCTGGTCGTCGCCAACCTGCGCCGGTCGCGAACCGGCCGACGGTCTGATCGCGGTGCGCACCAACGAAAGGGCGGCCGCGTCACTCGGCATCAGCGTGTTCGGCGTGAAGCTCTACGCGTTCTCCGTCGCCGCTGCGATCGCCGGTCTCGGCGGGGTCCTCCTCGGATTCCGCTCCAGCGTCATCACCTACGAGCAGTACAGCCCGCTGCAGTCCATCTTCAGCGTCGGGTGGGCGGTGATCGGCGGACTCGGGTTCGCCATCGGGGCCGTGTTCTCCGCGCCGAACGCGATCGGCGGGCTCGGCACGAGGGTCATGGACGACGTCCTCGGCGTCGGTGAGTGGGACATCCTCGTCGGCGGCGCGCTCCTCCTCTTGATCATCGTGGTGCACCAGGACGGCCTCGCCGAGTTCTTCACGCACGCGCTGCGACCGATCTTCCTTCGACTGCATCTGATCGCGCGAGCGCGCGACGACGCTCCGCTGCGCCCACTCGCCCCCGAGCCGGTTCCCCCCGCTGCGCTGACCGTTGCGGACCTCACCGTCCGCTTCGGCGGCGTGGTCGCGGTCGACGACGTGAGCTTCGACGTACAACCGGGCGAGGTCGTCGGGCTCATCGGTCCCAATGGCGCCGGCAAGACGACGATCATCGACGCCGTCACCGGCTTCGTGAAGCCTGCGCAGGCGCAGATGAGCCTCGGCGACAGTCCGATCACGAGATGGTCGCCGGCCAAGCGAGCCCGCAGCGGGTTGCGTCGCTCGTTTCAGTCCCTCGAGCTGTTCGACGACGTGAGCGTCGAGGAGAACATCCGCGCCGGCGCCGACGCCCCCACGCCGGCGTCATGGCTCACCGACCTGTTCTGGCCCGGCCGTCACGATCTGCCGTCGACCGCGGTCTCGGCGATCCACGAATTCGAGCTCGAGCCGCACCTCCACCAGAACCCGGACGAGCTGCCGTACGGACGCCGGCGCCTGGTCGGCATCGCGCGCGCGGTCGCGTCGGGACCGTCGGTGATCATGCTCGACGAGCCCGCCGCCGGGCTCGACGAGACCGAGAGCCGAGAGCTCGCCTCGCTGATCCGGCGGCTCGCCGACGAACGGCGCATGGCGGTTCTTCTCGTCGAGCACGACGTCGATCTCGTGATGAACACCTGCGACCGGATCGTCGTGATCAACTTCGGGCGCGTGATCGCCGAGGGCACCCCTGCCGATGTCCGTGCGAATCCTGCAGTGCGCGACGCGTACCTCGGAAGCGGCGACGACGACGAGGAATTGGCGACCATGACGGCACACGCCGACGATCCTGCGGTGCGGACATGAGCGTCACCACGACGGCGACGCCACTCATCGAGTGCCGCGGATTGTCCGCCGGGTACGGACCACTCGCCGCGATCCGCGACGTCGACCTCCACGTACAAGCCGGCGAGGTGGTCGCACTCATCGGTCGCAACGGCGCGGGCAAGTCGTCGACGCTCTTGGCACTGTCCGGAGCCCTCTCGCCGATGGCGGGCGAAGTGCGATGGATGGGCGAAGTCACCACCGCGCCATTGCACACTCGCTGCAAAGCCGGCCTGAGCTATCTCACCGAAGAGCGCTCCATCATCATGAACATGAGCGCGGCCGACAACCTGCGCCTCGGCGGCGTCGCGAGCGACGAGGCAGTGGAGCTGTTCCCCGAGCTCGCGGCACTCCTCAAACGAACCGCCGGGCTCATGTCGGGCGGCGAGCAGCAGATGCTCGCGCTGGCCCGAGCCCTCGGTCGCCACCCTCGTGTGCTGCTCGCCGACGAGCTGTCCCTCGGCCTCGCGCCGCTCGTCGTGAACCGACTCCTGGCCGGCATCCGCAACGCGGCCGACGAAGGCGTCGGAATCCTCCTCGTGGAACAACACGTCCGACAGGCGTTGCGCATCGCCGATCGGGTGTACGTGATGGATCGCGGCACCATCACCTTGAGCGGACCGGCCGCCGAGATCGGCGGGCAGCTCGACCACATCGAGAGCACCTACTTGTCGTCGGCGAACTCTCCCGACTTGGAGCACCGATGAACGATCCGGGCTTTCCGGTCTTCGACGCCGACAACCACCTCTACGAGAGTCCAGCCTGGCTCGAGTACCTACCGAAGCGCTACGCACGCGAGATCCAGTTCGTCGAGGTGCGCGGGCGCACACGACTGGCGATGAAGGGCACACTCACCGAGTTCATCCCGAACCCGACCTTCGAGCGCGTCGCGCGTCCGGGCGCGCACGTGCCCTATTACTCGGGCAACAACCCCGAAGGACTCACGCTCCGAGAGATGACCGGTGAGCCGATCGACTGCATCGCCGCCTTCCGCGAGCCCGGTGCGCGAGTCGAGCTGCTCGATCAGCTCGGTGTTCAGCGGGCGCTGATGTTCCCGACCATCGCCAACCTCGTCGAGTACACCGTCGCCGGCGACCCCGACCTCACGCACGCGGCGATCCATGCCATCAACCACTGGCTCCATGATCAATGGACCTACGACTACGGATCTCGAATCTTCACAACTCCGGTGATCACCCTGCCGATCCTCGACGAAGCGATCACCGAGCTCGAGTGGGTGCTCGAACGCGGCGCCAAGATCATCCTCGTCCGTCCCGCGCCGGCGAACGGCCTGCGCGGACCCCGATCGATCGCGCTGCCGGAGTTCGACCCCTTCTGGGCGCGGGTGCAGGAGGCAGGCATTCCCGTCGCGATGCATGCGTCGTTTCCGCCGCTCACCACCTACTACGAGACGTGGGAACCCGGGAACAGCGACAGCGCGTTCAAGCCGAGCCCACTCAAGGAGCTGCTGCTGCAGCACCGGGAGATCGAGGACGCCATCGCTGCCATGATCTGTGAGGGCGCGCTGTCGCGCTTCCCCGACCTACGCGTGTTGAGCGTCGAGAACGGGGCCGCCTGGGTCGGCCACCTGCAACACCAGCTCGATTCCGCGTACCGGAAGATGCCCCGGGAGTTCGCCGAGCACCCCGTAGACGTGTTTCGACGCAACGTGTACGTCAACCCGTTCTGGGAGGACGACGTTGCGGAGGTGATCGCGTTGTGTGGGCTCGACCACGTGCTGTTCGGCTCCGACTATCCGCACCCCGAGGGTCTTGCGGCACCGCTCGACTACCTCGACACGCTCCGTTCCGAACACCTCGACGACGCCACCATCCGTCAGGTGATGAGCACGAACGGGAACGCGCTTCTCGGGCTGCCCACCGCCGCCTGAGGCTCTGCGACAGCTTCGGCGTCAGTCGTTCGTTCGATGGGGCACGGTGAACAAGCGCCCGAAGGTCCCTTCGGTGAGCGCGAAGCGCGTCTCCGGCGCCACCCCGTCGAAGAGCTCGTGCAAGGTCTTCTGCGTGTGCCCGTACGTGCCTTCCATGTGCGGGTAGTCGTCACCCCACATCACGTTCGGGTATCCCATCGAGGTGAACGCCGGGACCGCGCTGCGATCGTGCTGGAACGATGCATACACCTGCTCGAAGATCGTCTCACTCGGCAACTTCGTCAGCTTCGGGGTCGCGAACTGGCCGTGCTGGCGCCAGCCCTCGTCCATGCGATCGGCCAGGGCCGGTACCCACGACGCGCCGCCCTCGGCGATGAGCACGCGCAGGCTCGGGTGTCGTTCGAGCGCGCCCGACGCCACCAGGTGCGCCACCACGCGCTGACCCGGCACGAACGTCTCCACGTAGTTCGACACGACCGCGCCCGGGCCCCGGACGGCCTTCGGACTCGCACCGGTACCGACGTGGAACGACACCACCACTCCGGCCTCTTCCGCCGCCGCCCAGAGCGGATCCCAGATCTCGTCGTTGTAGCCGCGACCCTCGGGCGCGGTGCATTGCACCATCACCGCCTGGTAGCCGAGCGAGACGACGCGCTGGAGCTCCTCCACCGCGTCGTCGGTCGAGAGCGACGAGAGCATCGCGACACCGACGAGCCTCGGCGACACCGACATCATCTCGCTGAGCAGCCAGTCGTTGTAGACCCGCGCGCAGGCCCGGTAGAGCACGGGGTCGGTCGCCAAGGTGACCCAGAGCCCTCGCGACGGGAACATCAGCTGACCCCAGACGCCCTCTTCGTCGAGATCGGCGAGGCGCAACTTCGGGTCGCGCGCGCCGGGCGCGCTCGAACCCGCATCGGCGAAGGACGCAAGCGTCCGGAAGGCGACCTGGTCGTCGACGTGCACGGTCTCCATGCGCTCGTCTCGCGACACACGCGGGCCGCGGTCGGCCAGCGCAGGGGGGAGTTCGCGCTCCCAGAGGTCGTCGGGCTCCATCGCGTGGCTGTCGCCGGAGTTCGCCCAGATCTTGTCGGTCAGCATGGCTGCCTCCTCGCTCGACCGCCAGTCTCGCGAGGACTTGACGACACCGTCAAGTCCTCTCTACCGTGCGGGAGACCGGATCGGGGGATGCCTTGGAGCTCGAGGATGCGACCGCGATGCAGGCGCTGATCCCGTTGCTGCACCAGCGGAACGTCAGGGCCCAGATGCTCAACGGACCACCGGATTCCGCCATCGCACGGCACAACCCCATCCAGTCCTTCCGGCCATGACTCCGGATCCGCCGGTCGCCTCGGCGGCCGCCCTCGACGGGCTCACAGTGATCGACCTGTCGCCCACACGCGTTGGCGCGCAGGTGAGCCAGGTGTTGGCCGACTTCGGCGCTGACGTCTTGTGGATCGAACCGCCCGGCGGGAGCGCGTTGCGTGACCAACCGGCCTTTCCGTTCTTCGCGCGGGGAAAGCAGAGCATCGAGCTCGACCTGAAACAGCGCGCGGATCGCGACACGTTGCTCGACCTCGCCCGCGACGCCGACGTGTTGATCGAGACGTTCCGACCCGGCGTCGCCGACCGACTCGGGCTCGGGTTCGAACGCCTGGCCGCCGACAACCCACGCATCGTCTACGCGTCGATCACCGGGTTCGGGCGCACGGGTCCCTACGCAGCCGTGAAGGGCTACGAAGGCCTGGTCATGGCGAAGCTCGGGGTCAACGCCGCCTTCCGCGCAATGACGCGGGCGTCACGACCCCCGTTCGTCGACACTCCCTGGTGCTCGTTCTCGGCATCCCAGACGGCGCTCCACGCCATCCTCGCGGCGCTGTACGAACGCGAGCGCAGCGGGCTCGGCCAACGTGTCGAAGCGAACCTGGTCCAGGGCTTCGCCGCGCTCGACACGTGGGCATGGTTCCTCCACCTGATCGCCGAGCGGTGGCCCGAGGCGTACGAGGCCGTCGCGGTCTTCGACGACCACGGCGTGCCGGCGAGCCCGTTCCCGTACATGCTGCTGAATCCGCTCACCAAGGACGGCCGATGGCTGCAGTTCGCCCAGGTACGACCGCACCTCTTCGTCGCGCTGATGCGGGCGCTCGGCCTCGAGTGGATGCTGACCGACCCGCACTGGGCAGGCATTCCGGTGTTCGAGGATGCCGAACGCCGCCTCGGGCTCTGGGAGAAGATGCTCGAGGCCGCGGGCGCGAAGACGCTCGCCGAGTGGGAGGCGATCTTCGACGTCGATCCCGACGTCTTCGCCGAGCTCTTCCGCCGCGGCCCCGAGGTCCTCGACCATCCCCAGCTGGTCCACGACGGTCAGGTCGTGGAGATCGAGCAGCCCGGCGTGGGGGTCGTCCGCCAACCGGGCGCCCTCGTGCAGATGGAGCGCACACCCGCCTCGGTGTGCCGTCCCGCCCCGAGTCTCGGCCAGCACCAGCCGCGGACCTCGCTCGACCAGAGATCAGCGCCGCCCCTGATGGTCGCGGGCGACGCGCCCGGCGACCTTCCGCTTGCCGGGGTCACGGTGCTCGAGCTGGCGGTCCTGTACGCCGCACCATTCGGCGCGACGCTGCTCGCCGACCTCGGGGCCCGGGTGATCAAGGTGGAGCCGCTCGACGGTGACCCGATCCGGACCATCGTGCCCTTCCCCGAAGCCGGCGGGGCGAAGGTGATGCAGGGCAAGGAGAGCATCTGCGTCGACCTCTCGACCCCCGAGGGCCTCGCACTCGTCCACGAACTCGCACGACGCTCGGATCTCGTCCTCCAGGGATTCCGTGCCGGCGCCGCCGAGCGACTCGGCGTCGACGCCGCCACGCTGTGCTCCATGAACCCCGACCTCGTGTACCTCGCCGCCCCCGGGTACGGCACCGGACCGCCGTGTGGACACCGTCCGTCGTTCGCCCCGAGCATCGGCGCCGCCGGCGGCATCGCCCTCGCCAACCTCGGCGACACCGTCCCCGAAGCGCCCGGTCTCGATCTCGACCAGGTGCGCGACGGCGCGATCCGGCTCAGTGGCGCAGGCGCGCAGACGAACGCGCAGGCCGACGGCTTTGCAGCCCTCGGCGTCGCGACCAGCCTCCTCCTCGGTCTCGTCGCGCGTGAACGCGGCGCCGGGGGCCAGACCATGGTGGCGTCGATGCTGTCGACGATTGCGCACGCCATGGGTGCGCACGTCGTCGACGTTCCCCGAACGGCCGGAACCGCGACACCGGACCACGAGCTGCGTGGGACTCGGTGCGAGATACCGCATCTACGACGCGACCGACGGCTGGGTGTTCCTCGCCGCGCCCTGCGAGCACGAGTGGGAGCCGCTCGTCGCCGCCCTTGCGCCCTACGTCGACCTCGCAGGTGATGGCCGGTTCACCAACGAGTCCGATCGATGCCGCTACGACGCGGAGCTCGCGGAAGTGCTCGCGGTCGTCTTCGCATCGCGCAGCAAGGACGACTGGGAAGGCGAGCTCGTCCGCGCCGACGTCGGGTGTGTCGCGGTCACGACGGACAGCATCGAAACCATGTTGTGGAGCAACTCGTTCTCAGCTGCCGCGGGCTACCTGGTCGACGTCGAGCACCCGATCTTCGAGACCCATCCCCGACTCGCTCCGCTGGTTCGCTTCTCTCGTTCGAGTACGCGCGGCGAGCCCGGTGTCCTCGCCGGATCGGCCACTGACACGGTGCTCCGTGAGCTCGGGCACTCCGACGGAAGCATCGCCGATCTCCGCGAGCGCAGCATCATCAGATGACGGACAGCGAATGGCCGGTGGGCCTGAAGCTCAGCTTCAGATGGTGAGACCGGGAGCTCTCGTTCGGAGGAGCTGCTTCGCGAACAGGTCGCCGAGCTTGGCCGCCTCCCAGCGCTTGCCTCCGGCGCTGATCGAGCGCACGACGTGCCACCCCTCGACGACGGCGAGCTCCTCACGGACACAGCGGATCACCTGACCGCTCAGATGGCCCGCCTCGGGGCTGGCCAACCAGGCGACCACGGGGCTGGAGTTCGACGGGTCCATCGGATCGAAGCCGTCGGGATCACGCTCATCCGCCTCGGGCGGGCTGCCGTCGAATCCGGCGCTGCCGGCCGACAGACGGGTGACGCCGCCCGGGCTGATGGCGTTGACCGTGACGCCGATGCCGGCCAGCTCCAGGCTCGCCGTCAGAGTGAGGCCCACGAGCGCGGCCTTGGCGGCGGAATAGTTCGTCTGGCCGAAATTGCCGAGCAGTCCGGCACCCGACGTCGTGTTGATGACGCGTCCATAGACCTGGCCGAGTCCGTCCTCCTTCGCCTGCTTCCGCCAGTGGCGGGCGGCGGCGCGGGTGGTGAGCCACGAGCCGCGGACGTGTACCCGCATCACCAGGTCGAAGTCGTCCGCGGACATGTTCCAGATGGCTCGGTCGCGAACGATCCCGGCGTTGTTGACCACGATGTCGAGACGGCCGAAGTCGCTGAAGGCCCGGTCCACCATCGCGGTGGCCTGGTCCTCGTCTCCGACGTCTCCGAAGTCGGCGATGGCCTTACCGCCCCGTTCGTCGATGACGGCAACGACCTGCTCCGCGTCGCGACCCTTGCCCTCGCCGTGGACCGAACTGCCCAGGTCGTTGACCACGACCGTGGCGCCCTGCGCCGCCAGCTCCAGGGCGTGTCCACGGCCGATGCCGTGTCCGGCGCCGGTCACCAGCGCGATCTTTCCGTCAAGCAAGCCAGTCACTCTTCGTCTCCTTCTGATCGCCGGGCCGGATCGTGTCAGTCATCGCAGCCATCCTGAGGAGTACTGGGCCTCTTGCGCTCGCTTGATGCCCGCGACTCCCTCGGTCTGGCGAATGTCCGCGAAGCTTCGACCGTCTGGAGCAGTTGCGCGAGGGCTGTGAGCCTGAGTGAGGGCATCGTGGGGGAGGCCGACGAGCCGTGCGGCCGCGTCCCCCGACGCATCGGCGACTGCATCGACCGTTCTCTTGTTCAGTACGACGGCTTCGCGCGGAAGCCGGGCGATCCGCTGGCACAAGTCTCTCGCCCGGCCGAGCAGCTCCTCCTCGGGCTCCACGCTGAGGACCAAGCCGATGCTCCGCGCCTGATGGGCGTCGATCAACTCGCCCGTCGTGATCAGGAACTTTGCCCACTGCCGACCAACGGTGGTGACCAACGGACTCACTCCGTCGAGACCCATGCGGCCCTCGGGGAATCCCAAGCGGGCAGTGTCGGCCGCGACGACGAAGTCGCAGGCGGCGGCCAGCTGCATCGCCGCCCCGAGGCAGTACCCGTGCACCGCCGCCACCACCGGAAGGGTCGCCCCGCGAATTCGATCGTGGAACCGCTCCACACGCTCGAGGAACTGGTTGTGCTCGAAAGCTGTCTCCCGCGGCGCGTTCCCGGCGAGGTCGCCTCCGGCGGAGAACGCTCTTCCCGCCCCCCTGATCAGCACGCATCCGATCGCCTCATCGGCCTCTGCGTCGCCGAGCGCCCAGAGGATCTGATCCCGCGTCCCGCCATCGCGGGCAGAGATCGGGTTGAGCCGATCGGGTCGGTCCAACGTCACCTCGGCCACTCCGTTGGCCTTCTCGTAGCTGATCTCGTCGAGATGCACCGACCGTTCGCTCCCTCAGGTGACTGCACGTCGTGACGAATCGCACTGCGACGGGTCCGACACCGCAAGCTGATCCCCGGCGGCTCGCCAAGCGGCCACTCCCTGAGGGGCCACCGGCAGTGAGCGCAGGTCGTGAAAGAGCGCCTTGGGGCTGTATTCGTGCTTCGATCCCGGAACCAGATCGATGCGAGGTGTCAGCGCACAGAGCAACTCGAGGGCGACTCGGATCTCGAGGCGCGCCAGCGGCGCCCCCAGGCAGAGATGCGGGCCTCGGCCGAATGCCAGATGGCGTTCGGCTCCTCGGCGATCCACCCGGAAGTCGTCGGCGTCGGCTCCGAATTGGACGGGATCGTGATCTGCGGATGCGAAGCACATCATGATCGGGGACCCGGCGGGAACGTCGAACTCGCCGACCTTCGTGTCGACCTTGGCCACCCGACGGTGGCTCAGCACGCTGCCGTCGAAACGCAGGATCTCCTCGGTCGCGTTCGGTATCAGCTCGGGTTCAGCCAGGAGCCGCTCCCACTGGTCGCGGTTCCGGAGGAGCGCCAAGAGGCCGTTGCTCAACGAACTGGACGTCGTCTCCTGACTCGCCAATGCCATCGAGTAGATGATGTTGACGATGTCGGCCTCGTTCAGCTGCTCCGGCCGCTCGCGCGAGAGGCGGATCAGGTCGCTCGTGAGGTCCTCGCGCGGTTCCGCGTCACGGACTGCGACGTGGCCCTCCACGTATTTCCACATGGAGAGCACAGCCTCGGCGGCCGCGACCTGGTCTTGCTCGGGCGTTCGGCCATAGGTCAACAGCGCGCGGGTATCACCCCACTCCTTCAGCATCTCGGAATCAGACGCGGGAAAGCCGAGCAGGTTGAAACCAGCGAAGCTGGCAAGCGGGAACGAGAACCTCTCCACGAAGTCGATGACGGGTTCATCTCGAAAACCAAGTACGAGGTCCTGCGCGTACGCGCGAAGGCCTGCTTCCAACGACCGGAGTCGGCTGGGCGTCATCACCGACAGGACGGCCTTGCGCATCGGGGCGTGACGCGGAGGGTCGGCGTTGTTGAGCGTCGGAACCCGGGTGAAGCCGTTGTCGAGGACCCGTTGTGCTGCCGGACAGAGTTGTACGAGCGGCGAGGACGCGTTCGCAGCCGACCAGGTGGTGCGATCCATGAGGATCTTCTCGACGTCCTCGTATCGCGTGACGATGTAGTGGCCGAGGGCAGGGAGGAAGAAGATGGGCTCTGCCGACCGGAGTCGTTCCAGCGAAGGGAACGGATCCTCGAGGACCGCCGGATCCAGCGGGTCGAAGCCGACAGCGACCGGACATTCGGGCATGTCAGACGCCGAGGATCATGGTGCCGTTCGAGCAGAACCACCCACCCGTGCCGCTCACGCACGCCAACCGTGCGTCGGGAACCTGACGTTCGCCGCACTCGCCGCGGAGTTGACGGGTCGCCTCGACGAGGAGGAACAGGCCACGCTGACCCGGATGGGACGCCGACAAGCCGCCGCCATCGGTGTTCGTCGGCAACGCGCCGCCGACCCGCAGCCGTCCGTCCTCCACGAACGGGCCACCTTCGCCCTTGGCGCAGAACCCGAGATCCTCGAGCGTGATCAACAGCATGTAGGTGAAGGCGTCATAGAGCTCGCACACGTCGATCTCGGCGGGGGTCACGCCCGCCCGGGCGAAGGCGAGCCGACCGGCGACCGCCGCCGGACCGGTCGTGAAGTCGGGCCACTGGCTCATGGACACATGGGAGCCGTGCTCGCCCGTGCCCAGCACCCACACGGGCGGCTTGGCCAGGTCCGCGACCCGGTCCTCGGCCACCAGCACTGCCGCGGCGCCGCCGTCGGAGCGGATGCAGCACTGGAGCTTCGTGAACGGGTCGGCGATCATCGGGCCCGACAGCACGTCGTCGACCGTGATCGGATCGCGGAACGACGCTTCCTCGTTCGGACCGGCGTTGGCCCGGGCCGACACTGCGACCTCGGCCAGCTGTTCCAGCGTCGTCCCGAACTCGTGCATGTGGCGGCGGGCGGCCATGGCGTACTTCGAGATCAGCGTGTGGCCGTACGGGACCTCCCACTGCAGCGGGCCGCGTGAGCCCCCAGTCGAGCGACGCGGTGCGCAGCTTGTTGCGGAGGTCGGAACGAGCGGTCGAGCCGTACGTCAGCAGCACGACGTCGGCGTGACCCTCGGCGATGGCGTCCACCGCATGGGCCGCCATCACCTCCCACGCCGCGCCGCCGACCGACGTCGAGTCGATCCACCGCGGCTGCAGCCCCAGATACTCGCTCACGTCGATCGGTGCCATCGTGCCGAGCGCGGTCGATGCGACACCGTCGACGTCGTCTCGCGTCAGCCCGGCGTCGGCCAACGCCGCACGACTCGACCGGGCGACGAGCTCGAAGGGTGTCGACGGCCCGGTCCCGGCCAGCGCGACGCCGGCGATCGCCACCCGCCGCGCCATCAGACCGCCGCGGGCAGACGGATGAGCCGCGACCGTGCGTCGGCTCGGGAGGCAGTCACGGAGATCGATCGTAACGATGCCTTCATTTCGGCCTGATGTCGCATCCGGCGTGATGGAGTCATGCGTTCGTGCTCAGCTCCCCGCGCAGCTCACGCTTGAGCACCTTCCCGTAGGCATTGCGCGGCAGGGTCTCGACCTGTTCCCAACGTCGTGGGATCTTGTAGCCCGCCAGCGCGACGCGGCAGTGCGCTTCGAGCGCGGCGGTGTCGAGCCGGCGAACCGTCGCCGGCGGCGGGGACGACGACGGCGACGACCAGCTCGCCCCACAAGTCGTCGGGCACACCGACCACGGCGACATCGGCCACGTCGGGGTGGGCGCTCAGCACCTGCTCGACCTCGACCGCGTACACATTGGAGCCACCCGAGATGATCATGTCCTTGGTGCGGTCGAGGAGGTGGAGCAGACCGTCGTCGGCGATGCGCCCGAGGTCGCCGGTGTGGAGCCAGCCGTTGCGAAGCGTCTCGGCGGAGGCCTCGGGTCGGTTCCAGTAGCCGCTCATCACCGATGGACCGCGCACGACGACCTCGCCGACCGTGTCGGGCGGTGCCAGCTCGCCGTTCTCGTTCATGATCCGCACGTCGACGCCGGGACGGGCGCGGCCGGCCGAGCCGAGCGCGTCCGAGCGATGGTCCTGGCGACGGAGCACGGTGGCGGT
Source organism: uncultured Actinomycetes bacterium (assembly GCA_963755855.1). Lineage (GTDB taxonomy): Bacteria > Actinomycetota > Acidimicrobiia > IMCC26256 > DASPTH01 > DASUAS01. The sequence continues at coordinate 1,030,139 of CAVWLR010000009.1, forward strand.
CATCGGCGTCTCGCCCTGCCCGTAGAGCTGCACGAAGATCGGCCCGAACCGATCGAGGGCTCGCTGCGTGGCCGCCGGCGTCATGGGTGCACCGCCGTAGACGACGTACTCGAGCGTCGGGAGGACGACGTCCGTCGGGCGCGGCGTCCGTGAGCATGACGATCTGCGTCGGCACCATCCAGGTGTTGGTGACTCCGTGCTCGTCGACCAGGGCGAGCACGCCGGCCGGGTCGAAGCTCGGGGTCGGCGTGATGACCTGGTGCGCGGCGCGGGCGGTGGCCGCGATGGCGTGGAACCCCGCTCCGTGACTGAGGGGCGCGGCGTGCAGCGTCACGTCGGTTTCGTCGAGCGGCGTGAGGTCGGCCAGCCACGACACCGTCACGAAAGTCAGGACCGCGTGCGACAGCATCGCTCCCTTCGGATGTCCGGTGGTGCCCGACGTGTAGAAGATCCAGGCGACGTCGCTGGGGTCGACGTCGGCCTCGTCGGGCGGGGGCGGACCCTCGAGGCGGTCGACGCCGACGACACCCACCGTCGCGGCGTTCCCGCTCGCGCCGGCTGCTGCCGTGGCGGTCTGCTCGTGCGCGTCGTCAGTGAGAACGACCGTGGCGCCGGCGTCACCGACCAGGAAGGCGAGCTCGTCGGTGGTCAGGCGCGCATTGCACGGGACGATGGTGGCGCCCGACCTCCATGTGGCGAACATGGCGACGAGGTACTCGAGGCGGTTGTCCATGAACAGCGCGACGCGCGTGTCGCGTCCCGCGCCGACGGACCGCAGCCACCCGTCCATCGTCGCCGCTCGACGCTCGAGCTCGGCGTAGTCGATCGTCGTGTCCCGCCACGTCACCGCGGGTCGCTCAGGGAAGCACGTGGCAGCATGGCGAAGGAGGCCGGCGAGGTTCATCGGCGGTAGACGCTAGTGTCAGATTCTGTGACAGTCGAGGGTGTGCGCTTCGAGACGACCGGTGCAGTGGCAGTGTTGACGCTCGACCGCCCTGCCCGCCGCAACGCCATCGACTTCGAGAGCTGCAACGCGCTGCGGACGTTCCTGCAGGGGGCCGATGCCGACCACGCCGTGCGGGCAATCGTCCTCGCGGGGAACGAGCGCGACTTCTGCACGGGCGCAGACATCACCGCCGGTCCTGACGCCGCGAAGGATCTCACGCCGCTCGACTACCGGTATCTCACGGTCGACTACCAACGCTTGTTCCAGCAGCTGTGGGAGACCGAGACACCGGTGGTCTCAGCGGTCACCGGCACGGTCGCCGGTGCCGGGTGGATGCTGGCGCTCCTCGCCGACCTCGTCGTCGCGGCGGAGGGTGCCCGGTGGACGCACGTGTTCACGCGGCGCGGCATGGTCCCGCATGCCGGCGACCCGTACTTCCTACCGCGGGTCATTCCCTTCCACCGCCTCAACGAGATCGCCATGCTCAGCGAACCGGTGACATCGGAGACGCTGGCGTCGTGGGGCGTTGTGAACCGCTGCGTCCCAGCCGCTGACGTCATGGCGACAGCGACCGAGCTGGCGGTGCGGTTGGCGGCGGGACCGACCCGGGCGCTCGGCATGACCAAACGCCTCTATCGACGCTCGCTCGACAGCGACATGCTCACCGCTTTCGAAGAAGAACGCGCGGCCCAGGCGCTGATCTCGACGACGCGCGACCGGCGCGAGGGCGTGCAGGCCTTGGTGGAACAGCGCCCGGCCGAGTTCACCGGCGAGTGACCCTGCGCCGGCGCCAATCGACCCGATGTCGAGCAGACAGTTCTCCATGATGAGGGAGATGTCGTTGCCGACCTAGCGCGTCGTCAGGCCGATCCCGGCGACGCCACGCGCCGCGCGACATCCTCCCGCACGAAGTCGAGCAGTGACTGCGCGAGGACCCCTGCTTCCGCCCGGGAGGGACATCGAGGGACACACCGCCGACAGGTCCCGTGCGCTTGCATGGCCGGAGCGACACTGCTCGCTCTCGCCGACCAGTACCTCGCCCTTCGCGAACCAACTTTCAGGAGCAGCCGTGGAGCCGACCCGGTTCGATGACCTCGACGCCCTCCAGGCGCTCGCGTCCGACGCATTCGGGGACTTCGGTCCGCCGATCGAGGTGACCCAACAGATGATCGACGCCTTCGCCGAGCTGACCGGCGACCGCCAATGGATACACGTCGACGTCGAGCGGGCCACGCGCGAGAGCCCCTTCGGCGGACCGATCGCCCACGGCTTCCTCACGCTCTCGCTCCTCCCGAAGCTGGCGGCAGGGGCGTCGCTCCAGGTCACGGGCCACACCAATGCCGTCAACTACGGCGCCGAATCGCTGCGCTTCCTCTCCCCCGTCCCAGCCGGGGCGAACGTCCACGCCCGCAACCGAGTCGTGCGGGCGGAGGCCAAGTCCAGCGGCACGCTCGTGACCGTCGAGTGGGACGTCCGCGTCGTCGACGCCGAGAAGCCCGCCGTGCTCTACCGGATGCAGACGCTCTACCGGTGACACCGCACCTGCCGATCGTCCTCGGACTTGCCAAGGAGCCCGGGCCGACCTGACCCGGACCCTCCAAGTCGTCCGATCACCCCTGGCGAGCTGCGAGCGCTGCCGCGCCCTCCTCCACCAGCTTGGCCACGTCGATGGCGCCGGTCATCACCCCGGCGAGGAACCCACCATCGATGACGACGTTGCACCCGGTGACGAAGCTGGCGGCATCGCTGTTCAGGAACGCCAGGGGCCACGCCTGCTCCTCGGGCTGGGCCTGGCGATCCATCGGCCCGTTGAACTTGGCGATGAACTCGGCGCCGGCGGCCTTCTCGAATTCCGGCATCATCGGCGTCGCGGTCGGTCCCGGGCTGATGCAGTTCACGCGGACGCCGTCCCCGACGACATCGATGGCGCGCTTCATCGTGTAGACGATGATCGCCTCCTTCGACAGCGAGTAGCCGTCGCCGAGCTCGTCGGGGTGCGTGTCGGCCCAGGCGCACGCGCCGTCGTAGCCGTCGGTACCGAGCACCTCCATGAGGAGCGGCATGTGCTCGATGAACTGCAACCCGGCGTTCGACGAGATGATGGCGACAGCGCCGCCCTTCGGGATGTGGGGGTGCACGCCTTCCACGACGTGGCGCATCGCTGCGAAGTTCACCGCGAAGACCTCCGGTGCGGGACGTGTCTGCGGGAGCCCCGCGCAGTAGAAGAGCCGGTCGATCGGTCCCGAGAGGGATGCGAGGAGATCGTCGATGGCGGCGCGATCCCGGAGGTCGCATCGCGTGAAGGACGCCAACTCGTAGTCGGGATCCCGGAAGTCGACACCATGCACCTCGCCGCCGAGCGACGAGACCACCTTCGCAGCCGCCGCACCCATGCCCGAGTAGCAGCCGACGACGAGCACCCGCTTGCCGTCGTAGCGGAAGCGATCCTCCATGACACCCCTCCTGGTCCGGCGCGGGTGCGACCGACGACCGGCGCGAGCGTACGGTCGTGTCACATTTCAGGGGGATGTCCCTCGTACGGCAACGACGGCGACGCGGTCTTCGCGTCGTCGCTCACCGCAGATGCGTCGCGGTCAGGGCCGCAGCCAGGCGATGGCCTTCGTCTCGAGGTACTGCTCGAATCCTTCGAGACCGTTCTGGCGGCCGACACCGCTGGCCTTGTATCCGCCGTAGGGCGAGTCCGCTCCGTACCACATCCCGCCGTTCACGCTGATCGACCCCGTACGGATGCGCCGCGCGACGGCCGTCGCCCGCGCCTCGTTCCCCGAGTGCACGCCACCCGAGAGGCCGTAGCCGCTGTCGTTGGCGATGCGCACGGCGTCGTCGTCGTCCTCGTATGGGATCACGGCCAAGACGGGGCCGAAGATCTCCTCCTGGGCGATGGTCATCGAGTTGTCGACGTCGACGAACAGCGTCGGCTCCACCCAGTAGCCCTTCGGGAACTGCGCCGGCCGGCCGCCACCGAGCACGAGCTTGGCCCCTTCCTCCTGACCCTTGGCGATGTAGCCGAGGACGCGATCGCGCTGCTTGGCGCTGATCAGCGGGCCCATCATCACGTTCGGGTCGGAAGGGTCGCCGTACGGCACCATGCTCATCGCCTGCGTGATCAGCTCGACGCCCTCGTCGTAGCGCGACCGCGGCAGCAGCATCCGGCTCTGCATGGCGCAACCCTGACCGGCGTGCATGCACACCATCGAGCCGCTGGGCACCGCCGTCGCGAAGTCGGCGTCGTCCAGCACGATCATCGCCGACTTGCCACCGAGCTCGAGGAAGACGCGCTTCATCGTGGCCGCGCCCTTCTCCATGATCCGCTTGCCGGTGACGGTCGAGCCGGTGAAGGAGATCATGTCGACCAGCGGCGACAGCGTGAGCTCTTCACCGACGAGGTGGTCGGATGACGTCACCACGTTGAACACACCCGGCGGGATGTCGGTCTTCTCGGCGACGAGGCGACCGAGCCGAGTGGCGTTCCAGGGCGTGTCGGGCGCCGGCTTGAGCACGGTGGTGTTCCCGGTGGCGAGGATCTGGCCGATCTTGCCGATCGTCACCTCGAACGGGAAGTTCCACGGCACGATCGCGCCGACGACACCCATCGGCTCCTTCCAGACCTGGCGTTGGCTGTTCATGCCGAAGGCCGCGCCGTTGGGCAGGTCGCGCTCCCACGGGAACTCCTCGATCATCTTCGCGGGGTAACGCAGGCCGTCCTCGAGGGGGGCGTCGAGCTGCACGCTGTACGTCACCATGCGGGGCGCGCCCACTTCGGCGATGAGCTCCTCGCGCAGCTCCTCCCGCTCGGCCTCGAGCGCCTCCTGCAGCTGCTCGAGGCAGCGCTTGCGCAGGGCGCGGTTCGTCGCCCAGTCGGTCTCGTCGAACGCCCGGCGGGCGGCGGCGACGGCACGGCCCATGTCGGTCGCGGACGCGTCGGCGACCTCGCCGAGCACCTCCTCGTTGGCCGGGTTGATGTTCTCGAACCGCTTGCCCGAGTCTGCTTCGACGAGCTTGCCGTCGATCAGCATGCGGACCTCGCCGGTGAAGCTCGGTGCCTCGGCCATGGGCCCTCCCCTTCGTCAACTCGATCTACCGACGACAATATCTGACACAGGTGTTCACAGGGAAGCCAGGGTGCCGTGGCGTCACTCCTCGGAGCCTGCTAGCGCCGCTCGTCCTCGATGACGATGGCGCGCTCCGGACAGGCCAGGACGGCCCGGCGGGCGTCTTCGAGTTGGTCGGCCGTGATGGCGCCGTCGCCGAGCACCACGCCGTTGCCCTCGTCATCGTCGGTGAACACCGCCGGTGCCAGCGAGTAGCACCGGCCGTGCCCGGTGCAGCGTTCGGTGTCGATCACGACTCTCATCGCAGACCCGGCCTTTCAGAGGATGGCGTCGTCGATCTTGAGCTGGATGATCGCCTCGTCGTCGAGACCGATGCTGCGCAGGACGTCGTCGGTGTGCTCGCCGAGCTCGGGCGCTCGCGTGATCATGGTGCGCTCCTCGTTGAACTGCGTCGGGTTGGTGACGAGCTGGAACGTGGTGCCCTGGACCGACACCGCGTCGCCGAGGTAGCCGTTTGCCTGCACCTGCACGTCGTCGTGCAGGTCGAGGCCGATCTGCACCGGCGCCCACACGCCCTTCACGTCGGCGAGGATGTCCTTCCACTCGTCGTACGTGCGAGTGGCGAAGATCTCGTCGAGGACGCGCGTCCCTTCCTCGCGGTTGGCGAACAACGCCTCCGGCGACGTGAAGCGGTCGTCGGTGGCGAGGTCGGCGCGGCCGACCGCCGTGATGAGCTCGGGCCAGAAGCGCACGCCTTGCAACATCGCCAGTTGCACCAGCCGGCCATCCTTGGTGAGGTACCGGTTGACGAGCGGGTTCGGCAAGCTGTCGCGCGTCATCCTCGGCGGTGCCTGCCCGAACAGCTTCGACATGACGATGTCGGGCGAGTTGACCCACATCCCGAAGGCGAGCAGCGACACGTCGACGACCGCTGCCTCGCCCGTGCGCTCGCGGTGCAACAGAGCGGCGGCAATCGATCCCGCGATCGTCAGACCGCTCGGGAGGTCGCCGAACGCTGCGGGCTGCGTCGGGCCGTACGGATCTTCGCCGTACTTCAACGCGTTCATCACCCCGGCACGAGCGAAGAACGACGACGAGTCATACGCGCCCTTGTCGGCGTCGGGGCCCTTCACGCCGTGACCATGACCGCGCACGTAGACGATGTTCGGGTTGACGGCGCGAATGTCCTCGACGTCGAGGTGCGCCCGCTGGCGGGCACCCGGCAACCAGTTGGTGAGGAACACGTCTGCCGTCTCGCACAGCTTGTAGAGGGCGTCGCGTCCGGCCGGGTGCTGAAGGTTGATCGCCACCGACTTCTTGCCATGGTTCGGCTGCTCGATGAAGTAGTTGACGCCGCCGGCCGCGTCCGGGACCAGCCCGGAGGAGACGAGGCCACGCTGCGGATCACCGCCGTCGGGATGCTCGATCTTGAGCACCTCGGCACCCCACTCCGCGAGCACCGCGCCGGCGGCGGGCACGAACATCCATGCCGCCACCTCGACGACGCGGATCCCCTCCATCGGCTTCATCGCTCACTCCCTCGTCGGTGTCGGGCGCCGTGCACCATGCGCTGGCCGCGACCGCTGCGGTCAGGCCTGACCGGCGGCGAAGCGGGCGATCAGGGTCTCGCCTCTGCAGCGGAACCGATAGATGGCGAGCGCCGGCACGAGGATGCCCTCGTGCGGGCCGAGCTCGCCGAGGGGCCGCCCGCCCTCACCGAAGAAGGACGCGTGCCCTTGCAGCACCAACCAGATGGCGTCGTCAGGGTGCGCGTGGAGGCCGTCCTCGCCGCCGCCATCGCCGAAGGCGCGGACGTAGAGGGACAATGCCGACGAGCGTGCGAGCGGCCGCACGCGCAACGCATGCTCCGACTCCTCCGGTGCGCCGGTGGTGAACACCTGGAACGGCGCCAGCTCGACGGTCGCACTCGGGTCGAGGGGCACTTCCCACGCCAACCGGTCGGCGATGACGCCGTAGTTGGTCTCGCTCATCCGCGCAGCTCGCTCATACCCGCTCGACCCATCCGACGAGAGCGTCGAGGGCGGTGTCGAGCACGTCGGGCTGGCCCTCGAAGTAGTGGGTCGCGCCCTTGATCTCGATGAGCTCACGATCGGCCTTCAACGCTGCGTCGTACATCTCCCGACCGAGGTGAACCGGCACGGACGTGTCCGCCGTCGGGTTCAGCACCAGGACCGGGCACTGAACCTCCGGCAGCCAGCGCAACGAATCGGCGAGTGTGTGATCGACCGACCACTGGTTGACCCACGACCGGACCGAACAGCAGCGACCAACCCCTGCCGGCAGGTAGTTCGCCAACGCCGGCGGCCCCCAAAGGGTCGTGCCGACCTGACGGTCACTCGGATCGATCGCCCCGTCGAGAAAGCGCAGGTCCGCCGACGTGCCGTGCACCACGAACGGGAAGTCATCGAGCCCCGCGGGCCAGTGCGAGGACGAGGACAACGCCCGCAACTGACCCTCGGCCCACCGCGAGATCCGACGGTTGCGCTCGAGCTGCGCCGCCCGGTACCGCTCGATGAACTCGGCGCTGAACGGCGGACCGTTGACCGGGTCGAACATGTCGAGCGCCGGGTCACGTTCGAACGGCTGGTGCTCGTCGATGATCGCGGGGTCGAGCCACTCCGCACACACCAGCGCCCGCGACGGATGCGCGTTCAGCATCCCGATCGCATCCGCCGGCACCAGACCGGCCTGGGTGAGATCCGGGCCGCCACCGGGCGGGTCGGTGACCGACGGCGACTCCGCCTGCGCCTGGTAGTAGGGCACGATCGACGCCCCACCCGAGTTCCCGATGAGCACCACCTTCTCGTAACCGACCGAGCGCAGGTGCGCCACCATCGACCCCATGTCGAGCAAGCAGTTCTCCATGAGCAACGATGTGTCGTTGCCGACATAGCGCGTCGTCAACCCGATTCCCGCGACACCACGAGCAGCCAGCCCCGGCAGCGCGTAATGACCGAGGAAGTTCGCCGTCGGATGACAGATCATCACTGCCGTCGTCGGCCGCGTTCCCGGCGCCCGAACCTCGCTTGCCCACACCGTCTTCGCCAGCCGGGCAACGCCCGAATAGACGTCCACACGTTGATGCTCCGCCTGCGGCGCAGCCAAAAGGTTCCGCTCGATCTCCATTGAAACGAACGTACCGGAGCACCCCCACCACGTCGCCGGTCCACAACCCGACGAAAGTCAACCGAAATCCTGGTCTCCCGTACCGCGCCGCCCGGAGCCGCGTGATGAAACGGAAGGCGGCCCTGGTGACCGGCGCGAGCCGCGACGTTGGCGCGGCTCAGCGTCCGCTGAGCTCGGCGGCCGCCTCGCCGGCCATGCGACCAAACACCGAGCCGGCGGTGAGGCCGGTACCGCCGGGATAGTTGTGGAAGAACAGCCCACCGATGATCTCCCCCGCTGCGTACAGCCCGCGGATCGGTCGGCCCTCGTTCGACACCACTTCCGCCCTGTCGGGCGTGATCCGCAGGCCGCCGAAGGTGAACGTGATGCCGCAGGTCACCTGGAAGGCGACGTACGGCGGTTCGTCGAGGCGGTTGGCCCAGTTCGACTTCCGCACCGCCAGTCCGCGGGTCCCCCTCCCGTCTTTCACGGACGGGTCGAACGGCATCTCGGTCATCACCGCCGCGTTGTACTCCGCGACGTGGGCGACGAACGCCTCGGGGTCGACGCCCTCCAGCTTGACGGCGAGCTCCTCGAGCGTGTCCGCCTGCACTTTGGTGACCTGCCGGATCCGGTACTCGTCCCGCAGGAGATCCACCACCTTGCTGTCGAACACCTGCCATGCGAACTGTCCCGGCTGGGCCAGGATCCGGCTGCCGTACTTGGCGTAGGTGTAGTTGCGGAAGTCCTCGCCCTCGTCGACGAAACGGCAGCCATCGGCGTTGACCATGATGCCCAGCGGATAGCTGTGCTTCTGGAAGCCGTCCCCGACCGAGAGGTCGCCGAACTCGGGGGCGTTGCGATCCCAGCCCACGGCGTGGCAGCCGGACCAGTGGCCGGCCGGCGACGCCCCCATCTCGAAGGCCATGCGGTGCCCCTCGCCGGTGTTGAACCGCGTGCCCCGCACCCTGGCCAGGTCCCAACCAGGTCCGAGGTACCGCGTGCGCCACTCGACGTTCGCCTGGAACCCGCCACACGCGAGCACCACAGCGGTGGCCGGCACGTCGACGGTTCGGCCGTCGATCATTGCAGTCACACCGTGGACGCCGTCACCGTCGGCGAGCAGATGCCGCGCCGGCGCGCCGTAACGGATCTCGATGCCGGCCTTGGCTGCCAGCGTGTGCTCTGCCTCGACGAGCCCTGGGCCGCCGCCCGACGCGTCGATCGTGAGCCCGCCCCAGAATCGCAAGATGTCGCCGACCTTGAACGCCTGCCGCCCGTAGGCGGGGACGAACCGGATCCCGAGGTCAGCCATCCATCGCAGGGTGGCATGGCTGCGTTCCACCAGCGCTTCGACGAGGTCGGGGTCCGCCCGGTACTGGGTGACGCGCGCCATGTCGTCGTAGAACGCCGACGCCGGGTAGACGCCGAAGTCCGTGGTGGCGAGCTCCGCGTCGCTCAGGTCGCGCACGAGCTCTCGCAGGTGATCGACCGAGTCGTAGACGACCCGCATGGCGCCGGCCGTGAACGCCGTGTCCCCGCCCCGCTCCTGCTCGGGCGCCCGCTCCAGCACGAGCACCTCGGCCCCGCGCTCCGCGCGGCGAGGGCGGCGCACATGGCGGCGTTGCCGCCGCCGACCACGACGACGTCGGCAGCCAGGTCATCCGTCATCGGATCACGTCCTTCGGGTGGTCCCCCAGGAACAGCGCGTCGACCGCGACGAGCCCGTCCTCGGTCACGATCAACGGGTTCACGTCCAGCGAGCTCATCCAGTGCCGGTGCGTTCGCCAGAGGCGATCGAGACCGCAGATCACGTCGGCCGCCGACGCGAGCGGCCATGGTCGCTGCCCGCGAATGCCGGCGATGACCTCGGGTCCGGCGACTTCGCGTGCCAACTCGGTGGCCCGTTCGCGCGTCGACCGGCAGGAAGCGACCGGCGACGCCGTCGGTCAGCTCGACGAGCACGCCACCGCGGCCGAACAGGAGCACGTCGCCCAGCCCGGTCCCGCAGTGCACGCCGGCGAACGCCTCGGCGTGGCCGCTGACCATCGCCTGGATCGCGACGGTGGCATCGACCTGGTGAGCACCGGCGATGGCGCGCAGCTCGGCGATTGCGTGCTCGACCTCCTCGACGGCGACGTCGACCCGGACGGCGTCGAGCTCGGTGCGATGCGGGACGTTCGCCAGCTTGACGACGAGTCGGGAGCCGACGCGCGACGCCACCCGCGCCACGTCGGCGGCCGGAGCGTCCGGGGCGACCGCCTCCCAGGGCGCGACGGGAATACCGGCGCTCGTGAGCAGCGCCATCGCTTCGGCGAAGGGCACCATCGGGCCGGCGGCAGCTGGCGATCAGCTCCGGCGCCGCGCCGGGCGCGGGCTCGTCGACCTCGTCGTCGCCTGCCGAAGCGAGCGTGGCGAGCGGTCCGGCGACGAACCGGTCGAGGGCGTCGGCGGCGTGGAAGACCGATTCGATGCCGCGTCCGAACACCACGCCGCGGTCGCGCCACGAGGTCACCCATGACCCGATCGATGTCGCCTCCACTGGGCTGACGACCACAGGCGTGTCGACGTCAGCGGCGGCGAGCGCGAGCGGTTCGAGCATCCTGCTGCTCCAATCGGCGTCGCCGTCGCCGGCCCACCATCCGAGCACCAGCAGGTCGACGACGCTCGCGTACTTGACGAACACCTCCTGCATCAGGTCGGCGCGCGAGAACACGAAGCCGGTGAGGTCGAGTGGGTTCACGGTGTCACCCGGGACGCGTTCACGAACCCACTCGGCGATCTCGTCGAGTGGTGGGACCGGGGCGCCGCTCGCATCGGCGATGTCGGCCGCCAAGGCGGCGACGCCACCCGACGCCGCGATCACGCCGATGCTGCGGATCGGCCGATGCCTCTCCCGCGGGAGCTGGGCGAAGAGCTGCGCGCGGTCGAGCAGATCGTCGACGTCGGTCGCGTCGAGGACCCCGTGCTCGCGAAACGCGAGGTCGTAGACCCAACCTTCGTCGGCGATCGCACCCGTGTGCGACTGCATGATCGTGCGTGCCCGCGCCGAGCGGCCGAGCTTGAGCGCGATGACAGGCTTCCCGGCGTCGCGGGCGGCGACGACGCTGGCGAAGAAGTCGGCCGGACGACGGAGGGTCTCGACGACGACGCAGATGACCGAGGTGAACGGATCGGCCGCCGCGACGGCGACGAAGTCGGCCAGGTCGCAGACGGCCTCGTTCCCGGACGAGACCACGATCGACACGCCGAGCGCTCGTTCCCGGGCGGCCGCAGCCGCGGCCCGGGCGAGGAACCCGCTCTGGGAGACGATGCTCACGCCGCCAACCGTCGCGGCGCCGGCAACCGGCAAGTCCAGCCACCCACCGGTGAAGAGGCTCACGCCGAGGGCGACGTTGCGGAACCCGGCGCAGTTCGGACCGACGACGGGGAGGGACGTCCGGTCGGCGATGGCCACCAGCCGCTCCTGGGCCTCGACACCATCCGGGCCCGTCTCCGCGAATCCGGATGCGACCACGACCACGCCCCCGCATCGCAGCGCGGCAGCCTCCTCGACGACGGTGAGGGAGACCTCGGCGTTGACGATCGACAGCACGGCGTCGATCGGCCGCCCCGCCGAGGCGAGGTCGGCCACGACCGGGCGCCCGTAGGCCTCGTCGCGTCGGGGGTTGACCAGAACGACGTCATGGCCCGCTTCCAGCATCGGCAGGATGACGTTGTTCGACATCGGCGACTGATCGTTCGCGCCAACGACGGCGACCGTCTTGGGCGACAACATCCGGGTGAGGTTGCGGCGCAGGTCGCGCCGTGGCTCATCCACGCCGGTCACCGTGAAGCTCGACGATCGCTCACCGCTCGACACACCCACGTTGATGTTCCTCCGGTTCACCAGCTGCAACGAAGCGAAGGACGCCGTGGCGCAGGTGGGAATCGACTCGACCTACCGGCGACCATAAGCAGCAGGTCGGCCGTGGCTCAATCGCCACGCACGATGGAAAGGCACCAGACATCGCGGTCGGGCCATGGTTGGGCCATGGGTCGGCAAATCGGAATGCACATCGGTGGCAAGGAGGTGGCGGCCGTCGGCGGCCAATGGTTCGACACCGTCGACCCGTTCTCCGGCCAGGTGTGGGCCGAGGTGGCCCTGGGCGACAGCCGCGATGTCGAGCGGGCGGTCGCGAGCGCGCACGCCGCGTTCGCGGACGGCCCGTGGTCCCAGCTGACCGCAACGGCACGGGGTCGCCTCCTGCATCGACTCGGTGACCTCGTGCTCGACCACCTCGAGGAGCTGGTCGCCGCCGAGAGCCGCGACAACGGCAAGTCCCACGCCGAGCTACGCGCCGCGCTGCGGACGATGGCCGGCTGGTACCACTATTACGGCGGCCTCGCCGACAAGATCCAAGGTGACGTCATCCCGGTCGACCGGGCGGACGCGCTGAACTACACGCTGCACGAGCCGTACGGCGTGGTGGCAGCCATCCTCCCGTGGAACTCGCCGTTGCGGCTGGCGTCGTGGAAGCTTGCGCCGGCCCTGGCCGCGGGCAACACGGTCGTCGTGAAGCCCTCGGAGCACACGTCGACGTCGATCGTCACGATGATGGACCTGCTCGCCGAGGCGGGCGTGCCGGACGGCGTCGTGAACGTCGTGACCGGGTTCGGTCCCGACGTCGTGCCGCCGCTGGTGGAGCATCCGCTCGTCCGCCGAGTCTCGTTCACGGGCGGTGCGCTCGCCGGCGCCGTCGTGGCCGAGCTCGCCGCTCGCGCAGGCAAGCCGGCCACGCTCGAGCTCGGCGGGAAGTCTCCGCATCTGGTCTTCGCCGACGCCGATCGACGGCGTGCGGCTGCCGGTGTCGCCGCGGGGGTCTTCTCCTCCGGCGGTCAGACGTGCCTCGCCGGATCACGACTCATCGTCGAGCGGTCGGTGCACGACGAGCTGGTCGAACAGGTGGTCGCCATCGCCGAACGGGTTCGATTCGGTGATCCCTCCGACCCCGCCACCGACGTCGGGCCGGTGGCGACCGAGAAGCAGTTCGACCACATCCTCGGCTTCATCGAGCGAGCCTGCGCCTCGGGGTCCACGCTCGTCACCGGCGGGCGCGCGGTCGAGGCGGCCGGGTGCCGGCGGTTCGTCGCGCCGACGGTGTTCACCGACGTCGACCCCGCCAGCGAGCTCTTCCAGGAGGAGGTCTTCGGTCCGGTCCTGGCCGTGACGGCGTTCGACACCGAGGCGGAGGCGGTGGCGCTCGCCAATGGAGTCTCCTACGGCCTGGCCGCCGGCGTCTGGACCAGCGACCTCAGCCGGGCCCACCGGGTCAGCCGCCGGGTGCAAGCGGGGACCGTGTGGGTGAACGGCTACCGCTACACCGCGCCGCAGTCGCCGTTCGGCGGCTACAAGGCTTCCGGCCTGGGCCGGGAGAGCGGTGTCGACGCCATCCGCGAGTATCTCCAGACCAAGAGCGTGTGGATCGACCTCGGTGACACCGAAGGGCCCGGGGGGGACCAGCGATGAGCGACGACGTGTACGAGCTCTACGCCATCCGGTACGCGACGAACCCTCGTCGGCGCCGAGTCGAGAACCTCATGTGGGTCGCGCCGGACGATCCCCACGACGCGCCGATGCCGATGGACTTCTTCGTGTGGGCCGCCGTCTCGCCATCACGGACGGTCGTCATCGACACGGGCGCCGACGCCCGCACCTGTGAAGCCCGCGGACACCAGTTCCTGCGCTGCCCGACGGAAGGCCTCGGCGCGCTCGGCATCGATGCTTCGGACGTCCAGCAGGTGGTGACGACCCACCTCCACTGGGATCACGCCGGCAACCTCGGCTCGTTCCCGGACGCGCAGCTGCACGTACAGAGTACGGAGCTGGCGCACGCGTCCGGCCCCTGCATGGCCCGGGCCTTCCTGCGACGGCCGTACGACCCGGAACAGGTTGCGACCTACATCCGGCGTGCCTATGCCGGGCGCGTCACCTTCCATGACGGCGCCGAGGAGATCGCTCCGGGGCTGTCGATCCACGCCGTTGGCGGGCACACCCCCGGCATGCAGGTGGTGCGGGTCAACACCCGACGGGGTCAGGTCGTGCTGACGTCGGACGCGGTCCACTACTACGAGAACCTCGACGCCGAGAACCCGTTCCCGGTGCTCGTGAGCACCATCGACTACGTCGAGACGTTGCACCGCTTGGGGGAGCTGGCCGACGGCCGCGACCACCTCGTGCCGGGGCACGACCCACTGGTCCTCGCGAGCTACCCGCCGGCACGGCCCGAGCTGGCGGGCGTGGTCGCCCGCCTCGACGTCGACCCGTCGACGACTACGGCGGCGGTCCCGGCATGAAGGTGCGCGCCGCGATCCTGTGGGAACAGGGGCACGAGCCGGACGACAACGGCCCCCTCGTCGTGGAAGAGGTCGACCTCGACGGTCCCGGCCCCGGCGAGCTGCTGGTGCGCATCACGGCCGCCGGGCTGTGCCACTCGGACTTGTCGGCGATCACCGGCGATCGGCCGCGCACCATGCCCGCCGTCATCGGCCACGAGGCGGCCGGCGTGGTGGAGGACATGGGACCGGACGTCCACGGCCTTGCCGTCGGGGACCAGGTGGTGATGGTCTTCGTCTCGAGCTGTGGCCAGTGCGCCTTCTGTGCCTCCGGCCGGCCCAACCTGTGTCAGTCGTCGTGGTCCGCTCGCACAGCGGGGACGCTGCAGACGGGAAGCCGGCGTCTTTCGATCGGCGGCCGGCCGCTGCACCACTACAGCGGGATCTCGGCGTTCGCCGAGCGGGCGGTCGTGGTGCCCAGCTCGGTGGTCCGGATCGATCCCGACGTGCCGCCGGAGGTGGCCGCGATCTTCGGCTGCGCGGTGATCACGGGTGTCGGTGCGGTGGTCAACACGGCGCGAGTGCCGGCCGGTGCGTCGGTGGCGGTGGTGGGGCTCGGGGGCGTCGGTCTCAGCGCGTTGTTGGGATCGGTCGCCGTTGGTGCAGGGCGCATCGTCGCCGTCGACACGAACCCGGCGAAGCTCGAGCTCGCCCGCACGCTCGGCGCCACCGACGTCTTCGACGCCACCGATCCCTCGTGCGCGGCAGCGATCGTCGATGCCCTCGACGGCGGAGTTGAGTTCGCGTTCGAGATGGCCGGTGCGGCGGCGGCCGTCGAGCTCGCGTGCGCGGTGACGAGGCGGGGTGGCACCACGGTCACCGCCGGCCTTGCGAAGCCGAACGAGCGGCTCTCGGTGCAGTTGTCCGCGATGGTCGCCGACGAGAAGGTGCTGCGGGGCAGCTACATGGGGAGCTGCGTGCCGCGTCGCGACATCCCTCGCTACGTCGAGCTCTACCGGCAAGGCCGGCTGCCGGTCGACCGGCTGCGGTCCGCCACGTTGGCGCTGGACGAGATCAACGCCGGCTTCACGCGGTTGGCGGCCGGCCAATCGGTGCGAGACGTGGTGGTGCCCTCGTGACGACTCCCGGCGGCAGAGGGCGGCGCACAGCGCGCACAGACACCAGCACATCCGATCTGATGGAGGGCGGCTCATGACGCACGGCGTGGGCGGACACCAGTCGGCCGTGTCTGCGAGCGGTGAAGCGCGCGTGGCCATCGTGACTGGCGCGAGCCTCGGAATCGGACGAGGCATCGCGCTGCGCCTGGGGCGGCTCGGATGCCGTGTGGTCGTCAACTTCATAGGCAGCGAGGCCGAAGCAACGCACACCGTCCCGCGATCGAGGAGGGCGGAGGAACGGCGATCGCCATGCGGGCGGACGTCTCGACGGTCGCCGGTATCGACGAGCTGTTCGAGTTCACCATGGCGCAGTTCGGCCGGATCGACATCGTCGTCGCCAACGCCGGCGTGGAGATCATCAGGCAGCCCGTTCTCGACGCGACCGAGGCGGACTTCGATCGTCTGTTCGCGTTGAACACCAAGGGGGCCTTCTTCACGCTGCAGCGAGCGGGCCGGCTCGTCGCCGACGGTGGTCGGATCCTGTGGATCGGTTCGAGTTCGTCCTACGGACCGAGTCGGGGGCTCGGCCTCTATGGCTCGAGCAAGATGGCCCCGCGCTACATGGTCGAGGTACTTGCCCAAGAGGTCGGGTCGCGCAACGTGACCGTCAACAGCATCGACCCGACCGTCGTCGAAGGCGCCGGCGTCTTCACCGAGGCCGCGTCCGACGAGAAGTTCCAGGCTGCGAATCGTGCGACGCGGCCTCTCGGGGGCCGTGCAGGACGGCCCGACGACGTCGCTGACGCCGTCGAGTACTTCGTGAGCGACCTCGCGGGCTGGGTGAGTGGGCAGCACCTGCTCGTCAGCGGCGGCGCCCCGCAGTAGCGGACTCTCGACTCACGTCACTGGCACCCTGCTCGTGCTTCAGTAGACGACGCAGGGCGTCGCCCCGCCGTCGACGGCGATCGTCTGTCCGGTGACCGCGCCACACAGGGGAGACGCGAAGAACACGGCGACGGCAGCGACGTCGCCGGCCTCGACCATCCGTCCGATCGGAACCTCCGCGTCTCGTGCGGCTTCGGCCTCGCCGTAGCTCACGCCGAGGCGCGCGGCGAGCGCCTCGATGCGCGCCGGGTGGCGATCCGTCTTCGTCACTCCGGGATGGATCACGTTCACCGTGATGCCATCCGGCGCGACGTCGGCGCTGAGACGCTTCGCGAAGTTGGCGACGAAGGCATTGCCGAGACCGCTCGCAAACCCGCCTCCCGGGCCGGCCACCACGCGCGCCGAAATACCGCCGAGCAGGATGACCCGCCCCTGCCCCGAGGCGCGCAGGTGCGGCAACGCGGCGCGGGTCACCCGCACCGAGGCCATGCCCTTGCCGTTGACCCGCTCCATGAGCTGGCCGTCGGTGACGCCTTCGAGGTCAGCGGGGTGACCGTCGACGTTCGTCGATGCATTGCTGATGAGGATGTCCAACCGACCGAACGATGACGCGGTCTCCTCGACCGCACGCCGGCAGCCGTCGGGGTCCAGCAGATCCGCGACGATCACCGCGCTCTTGACTCCGTGCGTCTCGACCAGCGCGGCGGTCGCCTCGAGCGGCACCCGCGTCCGTCCGCACACCGCCACGTGAACGCCCTGACGGGCCAACGCCACCGCGATCGCCTGGCCGATGCCACGACCGCCGCCCGTGACGAGGGCGGCCTTGTCGTTGAGCAGCAGATCCACAGGTCTCCTCGTTTCGCGCGTCGATGCCCATGCCTACCAGGCGGACGATGTCATCGACCTTTCCTTGGCCATTCGCACCGCCGGCGTCGCCGAGCACCCGGGGACGAAATCCCGCGGACATAGGTGCGCAGATACCGTCGATCGCATGGGCCTCCGCGGCCTCGACAGGACGTACAAGGAGCTGCTCGGATGGATCTGCCCAAGATCATCAGCGTCGATGACCACGTCGTCGAACCGGCGCACGTCTGGGAGCGGTGGCTGCCCGCCAAGTACCGCGACCGCGGCCCGAAGGTGGTGCGTCGCGGCATCCAACGGATCGACATGGTCAATCCGGGCAACTACAAGGAGGTCTTCGACGACGATTCGCCGACGAAGGTCGACTGCTGGATCTACGAGGACCTGGAGTTCACGCTGAAGCGACACATCGCGGCGGCCGGGTACCCGCCGGAGGAGCACACGCTCACGCCGGTGACCTACGACGACATGCGGCCCGGTTGCTTCGACCCGAAGGCCCGTCTCGAGGACATGGACCGGGGCTGGGTGGAGGCGTCGATGTGCTTCCCGACGTTCCCGCGGTTCTGCGGACAGACGTTCGCGGAACGGAGCGACAAGGAGCTCGGCCTCGCCTGCGTCAAGGCCTACAACGACTGGATGGTCGAGGAGTGGTGCGGCGACTCGAACGGTCGACTCGTGCCGCTCTGCCTGATCCCGCTGTGGGATGTGCCGGCCGCCGTCGAGGAGGTCCGGCGCAACGCTGCTCGAGGGGTTCCGGCCGTCTGCTTCAGTGAGTTGCCGTACCACCTCGGCTTGCCGACGATCCACTCCGGGCACTGGGACCCGTTCTTCGAGGCGTGTGCCGACACCGGCACGACGGTGGCGATGCACATCGGCTCGTCGTCGAAGATGCCCGTGACGACGTTGGATGCTCCCGGCTCGGTCAGTGCCACGCTCGGGTTCGGCAACGCCATGTACTCGCTGGTCGACTTCCTGATGTCGGGCGTGCTGCCGCGCTACCCCGCGCTCAACCTGTTGTACGCCGAGAGCCAGATCGGCTGGATCCCCTACGTGCTGCAGCGCATCGACCAGGTGTGGGACGACAACCAGGCGTGGGCACAGACGAAGCACATCCCCGAACCGCCCTCCACCTACTACTTCCAGAGCGTCTACGGGTGCTTCATCAACGACCCGCACGGGCTCTCGTCACTCGACGAGATCGGTCTCGGAAACGTCACCGCGGAGACCGACTACCCCCACAGCGATTCGTCGTGGCCCGACACCAAAGAGGTGATGACGAAGCTGACGGCGGGTCTGTCGGACACCGAGATCCATCAGATCCTCCGCGGCAACGCGATCACGTTGTTGCGTCTGCCGTTCGCCTGACGGACGGCCGTCCGGCGCGACCGAGACCACATCGTTCGGACATGTGCCGACCCGTACGTTGGTCACAGGTCACACGACACCCGGAGGTGGACCATGGACACAATGCGCTCCGCGTCACCAGATGGAGACGCGACACAGTCGCAAGCCGTGCTGCCGCAGATGCTCAGCCATGCGGCGTTCATCTCGCGAGACACGGCCGCGACCGTCGAGTTCTTCACCAAGGTGCTCGGCATGGAGTTCGTCGCTGCAGTTCTCAACGACCAGATCCCCTCCACCGGCGAGGTCGTCCCGTACTTCCACTCGTTCTTTCGCATGGCGGACGGGTCCACGATCGCGTACTTCGAGGCGCCGGACCTGCCGCCGATCCCGGATCCGCCCCACCCCGCCTACGACACGTTCCGGCATTTCGCCATGCAGGTCTCCACGGTCGGCGAGGTGGACGCGTGGCATGCGCGGCTCGTGGCCCACGACGTCGAGGTTCTCGGTCCGGTCGACCACGGGATCATGTACAGCATCTACTTCCACGACCCTGACGGGAACCGGCTCGAGATCGCGACGCCGACCGACGACCGCTGGAACGACGACGCGCCGGAGGCCCGCACCGCGCTCGCCGAGTGGAACGAGATGAAGGCGAAAGCGAAGAACACTGGGACGAGCCTGTCCTCGGAACTCGCTGCGCTCAGCCGTCGTCGGCACGGAGACGCGACCGAGCCGGTGCTCTGATCCACCCGGCCGGCACGCCGACTGGGCCGACCGACGCGCTGCGCGCGCTGTGGGAACGGGCGCTCGGGGACGCAGCGGCTGACGAGGTCCGGTCGCGCGCAGTCGACTGCCTGCGCGTCGGCGTGATGGAGATGGTCCGTTCGGCCTGTGACCCACGCTGGCGAAACGTCGCCGGCGCGCTGAGCGCCGGTGAGGGCAACGCCAAGGTCAGCGGGCTGGAGCGGCGCACCGACACCACGTCGGCGATCGTCGCCAACTCCCTGCTCATGCACGCCTTCAACCGGGAGGACTCCTACTGCACGGCCGCGCACCCCGGGCTCGTGGTCGTACCGACGGCGCTTGCGCTGCAACGGTCCGACGACGCCGCCCAACTGCTGAAGGCGGTAGCCGTCGGCTACGCGATCGCCGGAAGCCTCACCGACGGACTGATGCCACGAGCGTCGGAAGCGGGCTGGCGCGTGGCGGCACTCACTGCCCCCGTGACCGCCGCGTCCGTGGCCGCCGTGCTCCTCGACCTCGATGACGCCGACGCCGTCTCAGCGCTGCGCATCTCGGCCGCCTGCATGGGTGGAGACCTCCGAACCCTCGCCGGAGACGACTGGCACGTCCAGCCCGGTCTGTTCGCGGTCGCCGGTGTCTATGCCGCCCGCGCCGCCGTCGGAGGAGGCGTGCGTGGCGCGGCGGGCGCACTCGAATCCAGTGCGGCGAAGGTGCTCGGGGAGCCATGGAACCCGGCCGATCACGACCCGACGCCGGCGATCATGCGCGTGACGTTCAAGCGGCACGCGGCGCCGATGTTCGCCCAAGCCATCATCGAAGCGCTCGAGGGGGCCGGCGAGATCGACGAGCCGGTGAATCAGGTGGTCGTGCACGTGGCGCCGTTCGCGGCGGGATACGCATCAGACGGCACCGGGCGCCAGCTCGGGGTGGCGAGCATCCCCGACCTCGTCAGCGCCGCCATCGCGGAGCTTCCCACAGATCGGCGAGTACCTCCCGAGGCCGTCGTCGTGCGTCCGGCTGCGGAGCTCAGCGCCCTCGAGGCCCGCGTGGAGCTGCACATGACGGGAGGACGGGTGCTGCAGCTCCAAGGCAACGGCGATTCGAGCGGCTGGTCGAGCGAGCACATCGCCGAGAGGTGCCGATCCTGGGCGCGGGCGGAGTGCCCGTCCCTCGTCGACGCGTTCGACGCGACGTCCTCGCCGGCGGCGGCCGCCGTGCTCCTGCTGGATGCGTGGGAAGCGACCGTCCTCGCCATGGCTGGTTGACGGGACGACGAACGTCAGTTGAGCTCGGCGACGGCGCCCGACGCCGAGCAACGGCGCAGCGCCAGGGCGAACACCTCGCACGCGCTTCGCAGATAGGCGATACCCGTAGGGTCGAAGGGCTGGCGCGCCTTGCGTACGAAGCCGACATTTCCCCACACGGCCACGTCACCCACGATCGGCACGAAGAGGCAGGCCCGGTACCCGCCGCTCGCGGCCCGCTCCGCCGTGTCGGCGAACTGGCGTGACATGTGGCCGATGTCGCCAAGGTGGACGACCTCACCGTTCAACACGCTCGCGGCACTCGCGAACCCCGGAGACAGCGGAACACCATCGCTCACGCTCGCAATCCACGCCGCAGGCATGTTGCGCGTCGTCACCAGGCGCATCCGTGCGCCCTTGACCTGGAACACCGACATCGCGTCGGCGTAGCCGCTGGCGTCGAGGGCATCGAGAAGGTGGTCAGCGCACTCCTCGACCGTGTCGCAGCCGGCGAGCGTCGTCGCGAGCAGCTCGATCGACTGCAACAGCCGCAGCGCGACGTCGGCTCGTTCCATGGTGGTCTCCGCCTCGTCCCCCGTCTCGGAGACGTTGCCGATGAAGCGATAGCCGGTGCCACGCACCGACGCGATGTAGCGAGGCTCACGAGGATCGTCGTCGAGCTTCCGCCGGAGACGGTTGACGAAGATGCGCAGGGTGTTCTTGCCGTCCGACGGAAGCCATCCCCACACCCGGCGCACGATCGTGTGCGCGGGCAACGCCTGCTGTGGGTGCGTCATCAGGAACGTGAGGAGCGCGTACTCCGTGGGCGAGAGGTGCAGGGGTCGTCCATGGAGGTCGCACTCCTGCGCCCAGAGGTCGATCCGCAGACCGTCGGCGCCGAGGTAGCGGACGCCGGGCACCCAGCCGTGGTCTGACCGGCGCAAGAGCGCGACGACACGCGCGAACACTTCTTCGGCGCCGCACGTCGGGTCGACGACGGCGTCGACGCCCGCACCGACGAGCGAGATGACGCCCGAGGGCGCCGGCCTGGCCAGGACGACCAGTGGCGCCATCGTGACCGGACGGATCGCCTCGACGATCTTCCACACGGTGCATTCGTCGCCGGCGACGAGCACGAGCGACACCTTCTGGATCGCCGTCAACCACCGCGCGCGTTCCGCGTCGGCAGCGTGGGTCCATGACCACCCGCGCTCCTCGAGCCACGCAGTCACGCCGAAGGCTTCCCAGGTCGCCGACGGCCCGACCAGGATGACGGGCTGGTCCGGCACCACCTCTCGGATCAACTCGGCCGGTGTCACGGGCCGGCTCGGTGCGTCGAGCAGGTCTGCGCTGATCGCCATGTTCCCCCCTGGACTGCTGTCGTTCGCTGGCAGGCCGTCGCACCTCAGAATCTGACGCGCCTGTTCACTACAGTAACGACGTGCTGGTGACCTGGCAACCAGGAGATGTCCCGGCGGCGACGATCGTGTTGCTGGCGGATGCACAGCTGGCCCGCGGCGAGAACGGCGGCCGGTCGGCCGGCCGGTTTCGGCCGCAACGCTCGACGGTCGATGCCGCAGCGCTCGGTCCGCTCAGGCGGCAGGAACGAACGTGCGGTATCTGACGCCGACGTTCGGGCGCATCAGGGCGTGCTCATGCCCGATCCCCGGCCCGGGCCCGTGACCATGCTCGCAGTCGTCGTGCGCTGTCGCACTACATGAGGGCGAGGTCGGCAGCAGTCCCGCTTGCGATCTGCGTCCGCTGCTCCGTCGTGAGGTCGCCAAAGCCCTCGTACTCCTCGAGGAAGTGCCCGACGGCGCGCTCCCCGGCATACGGCCAGTCGCTCCCGTAGAGCAGGTGGCGCGTGTCGGTGAAGTTGAGCAGAGCGGAGAGCTGGGGGCCGCTCGACGACAGAGCGAGGTCGAAGTAGAACGTGCGCAGCCCGGCCAGGATCTCGTCTGCCGACATCTCGGCTCCACCGTCGTTGTAACGGTCGTCGAACATCTCGCTGAGCCAGGCGATGCGGTGGGCGGCGTACGGCACGAACCCTCCGCCGTGGGAAAGGATGAACCGAACACCGGGAAAGCGGGAGACCGTTCCCGATGTCACGAGCCCGATGGCAGCTCTCGTGGTGTCGAGCAAGAAGTCGGCCAGAGCTGGACGAAATCGGGGATGGTGCATGCCCCGCAGCGGAGTCGGGTGCACGAACACCAAGGCGTTCTCGTGTGCCAACTCCTCCATCAACGGATCGAAGTCGGGATCGCCGAGATAGCGGCCTTGGATGTTCGTGAGGAGGACCACGCCCTTGGCGCTTCCGTCCTTCAGGCTGTGCAGAACCTCCTCGATCGCGCCGTCGACGTCGGGTAAGGGCAAGCACGCGAAGTAGCCGAACCGATCCGGGTACTGCGCCGCCAGGTCCGCGGAGAACTCATTGATGCGCCTCGCTTGGTCCCGAGCCTCCTTGTCGTCACCGAAGTGGACGCCAGGTGCAGCGACGGACAGGATCGCTCGTTCGATCCCGCGCTCGTCCATCATCGACAGATGGCTCGACTCCGCGCTCTCGAAGACGCTCGGATGACTGATGCCCTTCGAGGCGAGATACTCGAAGTAGGAAACCGGCACGACGTGGTGGTGCACGTCAACGAGTCCACGAGCCATGGGAGCTCACCTCCGCTCTTGATCGGTTGGGCAACCTGCCGTGGGAGAGCTCGCGCGACTCGGGCTGATCGCCTGCCCTCCCAAGGGGGATCGAGGGCTCGCCACGCGAGCTACCCCAAGGCAGGGCAGCCACCGCTGATGAGCGACATCGAGAGATCGTCGCCTCGTGAGCGAGCCTAACGACGCGTCGATGTCCGCTCTATGTCGTCCTCACACCGCGGCGTCGATGTGGATGATCGAGAGCTTGATGCGGCGTACGGCGTCGACGAGCTCCTCGTGTGTCGGTGCCCGGTCGACGTTGATGCGGAGCCCCAGGCGGCGGGGCGCGTTCGCGCGCCCGAACGTCTCGATCAGTTCGCTGAACAGGTCGGCGGTCTCGTCGAAGTCGGGGACACGTTCCGCCCGCACGCGCTGCCATCCCCCGCCGAGCAGCACGTCGCAGTCCATGCCGCCGTTGAAGTTGCACTGCCACGAGCGCCGCGAGGTGATGATGCGCCGGCCGCGGACCGACAGCACGCCGACCGGGAAGCAGTAGGTCCGCCCCGATCGCCGGCCCGTGAAGCGCAGCAGCGCCAACTGGCGGCCGAGCGACCGCTTCAAGGGTGTCCGGAACAGGAGTCGCAGCAGCGGGTTCGCGTACCGAGCGAGCGTCGCGCTGGGCGCGGCGTCCTCCACCGCTGGTGTGTCAGCCATCGGGCGATGATGATGGGCGCACGCGCATGTCGGCCCCATGTCGATGGTGTCGCATGCGGGACCGGCCCGACGTTGCGCCTCTACGGTTTTCGCGGTCGGCACACCGTGGAGGTCCGCCCATGGCTCGAGTCGAGCCGATCCCGTACGAAGACCTCGACGAGGACACGCGTGCGCGCATCGAGGCCGGCCGCGCGACCGGCATGTACACGACGCCGCTGCCCCTGCAGATCGTCGCCCACAGCAAGGTGGCGCTCCGGGCGATGGATGAGAGCTACAAGGCGCAATTCCGTTGCGGCGCGCTCGACGACCGGCTCCACGAGCTCGTCCGGCTCCGGAGCGCGCAGCTCGGTGCGTGCGAGCCGTGTTCGCTGTCTCGCAAGGACGAAACCGTCACCGAGGACCAGGTCGCATGCCTGGTCGATCCCGACCCTTCCGTGTTCAGCCGGCGTGAAGTGCTCGCCCTGCAGTTCCTCGACGTCCTCGCGACCGATCATCACGCCGTCGACGACGACACATTCCGCCAGCTCGCCACCGAGTTCAGCGCCGAGGAGATCGTCGAGCTGGGGTGGATCTGCGCCAGCGCGATCGGCGTGCACCGGTTCATGCACGTCCTCGACGTGCTCGGTGACGGCGAACCCATCGTGCGAGCGTCGGAACCGGGCGTGCAGCGCGGGCACGACTGACGGGAGGCGAGTGCGTGAGGCTCCGTCGCTGACGTCGACAACGTACAGGTGGCGGACACGTTCGGCGTCCTAGCTTCGACGCATGACGTCGCTGAGCTTCGAGGACAATGCACCGCCCACGTCGGAACGTACCGTCCTCACAACCGGGTTCGACCAGTGCATCTGGGGTGCTGACGCGCCGCGAGGTGTGGCACGCGCTGGCTGCGGCCGGACCTCTCGTCCGACCGGGCCCCGGCATGGCAGTGGTGACGTCGACCGCCGGTGTCGAGCAAGTCCTCCACGACGCCGCGATCTTCTCGTCGAACCCCGACGCGATGTACTTCGGGTCGGAGACCGGAGCGATCCCGCTCCAGATCGACCCACCGGACCACTCGCACTACCGGAAGATGCTCGACCCCCTGTTCGCCCCGCGACGCATGGCTGAGCGCGAGCAGGAGGTCACCGACCTCGCGAACCAACTGATCGACACGTTCGTCGAGCGCGGGAGCTGCGACTTCAGCACCGAGTTCGCCCTCCCGTTCCCGTCCGTCGTGTTCCTCCGCCTGATGGGGCTGCCCACGGACAGGCTCGACGAGTTCGTCAAGGCGAAGGAGGGGATGATCCGTCCCGTTGGTGAGACGGAGGACGAACGGCAGGCCATGCGGATGGAGACGGGCGCCTGGATCTTCCAGTACTTCACGTCGGCGCTCGAGGCACACGCCGAGAACGACACCAGCGACGTGCTCGGGACCTTCCTTGCGCTGGAGCAGGAGGGTCGCCTCACGCGGGACGAGACGCTGAACATCTGCCTCCTCATGCTCGCGGCCGGCCTCGACACGGTCACCGACACGCTCGAGTGCAGCTTCGCGTTCCTCGCGCAGAACCCCGCCCACCAGCGGCAGCTCGCCGACGATCCCGACCTGGCCGCCGGCGCGGTCGAGGAGCTGCTGCGATTCGAGACTCCGGTGCCGACCGTCGCCCGCGTCGTGATGGCGGCGACCGAGATCGATGGCTGCCCGGTCGCCGCGGGCGAACGGCTGCGGACGATCCTCGCCGTCCCGAACATGGATCCCGAGGTGCACGACGCCCCCGACGCCGTCGACTTCGCACGTCCCTCCAACAAGCACCTCGCCTTCGGCGCGGGCGTCCACCGCTGCGTCGGCTCTCATCTCGCCCGCCTCGAACTGCGCGTCGCGTTGCGGGAGTGGCACCGCCGGATCCCGTCGTACCGGCTCCCCGAGGGTCACGTCGTCACGTTCAGCCAGGGTCTCCGCGAGATCGTGCACCTGCCGATCGAGTTTCCGGCGAACTAGCGACACCATCCGTCCCACGGGACACTCCCGAATCGACGAAAGGAACACCATGCGCATCGGCATCCACGCCGTTCGCTATGACACTCCCCGCGGCACCGCATCGATTGCACCGACGCTGGCGGCCACCGCCCGCGCCGCCGAAGACGCGGGCGTGTCCCGGTTCACCTTGATGGACCACTGGTTCCAGATGGAGCACATGGCACCGGCCACCGACCCGATGCTCGAGGGCTACACGTCACTCGGGTTCGTCGCCGCCCACACGCACTCCATGCGACTCGGCCTGCTCGTCACCGGTGTCACCTACCGCCATCCCGGACTGCTGGCCAAGATCGTCGCCACGCTCGATGTCCTGTCCGGCGGCCGGGCGCAGCTCGGCATCGGCGCCGGATGGTACGAGCGCGAGCACCGCGCCCTCGGCGTGCCGTTCCCGCCCGTCGCCGAACGCTTCGAGCGGCTCGAGGAGACGCTCCAGATCTGCATGCAGATGTGGAGTGACGACGATGGTCCGTTCGAAGGCCGGCACTACCAGCTCGCGGAGACGATGTGCTCACCGCGCCCGATCAGTGCGCCCCGGCCGCCCATCCTCATCGGTGGCGGCGGGGAGCGGAAGACGCTGCGCCTCGTGGCCCGCTACGCGGACGCGTGCAACCTGTTCGCCTTCGATCCAGATGAGATCGCCCACAAGCTCGAGGTGCTCACGCAGCACTGCCGGACCGAGGGCCGCGACCCCGACACGGTCGAGCGCACGATCGTGTTCGTGCGCGACCCCTTCGACGACGTCGACGGCTTCGTCGCCGCCGCGGCCCGCTACGCGAGTCTCGGTGTGACCACGATCGATGTCGTCCCGACTGGTGATCCCGTCGCGTTCGTCGAGCGCGTCGGCACCGAGCTCATCCCCCGTCTCGCCGTCCTCGAGGTGGCGGCATGAGCGCCGCGACCGAGCTCCGGGGTCGCCTCGCCCGAGGCGAGAGCGTCGTTCTGGCGGGCGTGTTCGACTGCCTGTCCGCGCTGGTGGCGCGCGAGGCGGGCCACACCGACATGTTCCTGTCCGGCTTCGCCGCTTCCGCGAGCGTCCTCGGCGTGCCGGACTTCGGCTACATGACACAGACCGAGATGGCCGACGCCGCCAGGCGCGTCTGCCACGCCGTCCCCGACAGCAGCGTGATCGTCGACGGCGACACCGGCTACGGCAACGCGCTCAACACCATCCGCACGATCCAGCTCTACGAGGACGCCGGCGCCGCCGGCATCTTCCTCGAGGACCAGGTGTGGCCGAAGCGGTGCGGGCACATGGCCGGCAAGCAGGTCGTGCCGCGGGACGACTGGTTGGCCAAGCTGCGAGCCGCGGTCGACGTGCGCGACGAGCTCTTCGTCGTCGCCCGCACTGACGCCCGCGCCGCGGTCGACCTCGACGAGGCCTGCGCACGCGCGCAGGCGGCCGCCGAGCTCGGCGTCGATGCCATCTTCGTCGAGGCGCCGGAGTCGCTGGAGGAGCTCGAGGTGATCGCGGCGGCAACGCCGGGCTGCATCCGCGTCGCCAACATGATCGAGGGTGGGCGCACGCCGCTCCGCAGCCCCGAGGAGCTGCACGAGCTCGGGTTCGACCTCATCGTCACGCCGCTCACTGGGATTCTCGCCGCCCATCGGGCGATGACCGAGGCGTACGGCGTGTTGCGGCGCGAGGGGTCATTGCGAGAGCACCTCGAGCTCGTGGCCGAGTTCGACGACTTCACCGCGACGGTCGATCTCGATCGGCACTACGCGCTCGAGCAGCGCTACACGCCGCGGTGACGGTCCTCTCTCACTCGCAGCCGGCACACGACGTCGGCCTCGACCTCGACGCGCTGGAGGAGATCCAGCGGCGGGTGTTGTGGCTGGCGGTGCGGATGGTCGACCACGCGAACAACGACCGACCGTCGGGAGAGGTGAAGGTCGGCGGCCACCAAGCGTCGTCGGCGTCGATCGTCGGGATCATGACCTCCCTCTGGTTCGGTCATCTGGGACCCGACGACAAGGTGGCGGCGAAACCGCACGCGTCGCCCGTCCTGCACTCGCTGAACTACCTCATCGGCGCCCTCGACGGCTCGTACCTCACGCGCCTCCGGGAACTCGGTGGGCTCCAGGCGTACCCGAGCCGAACGAAGGACCCCGACGTCCACGACTTCTCCCTCGGCTCCGTCGGGCTCGGCGTCGTGGCGCCGTTGTTCGCGGCCGCGGCCCGGCGCTACGTCGACGCGCACTTCGGCACGCCGCGCGAGCGTCCGCCGCGCTTCATCGCCCTCGCCGGCGACGCCGAGATGGACGAAGGCAACGTGTGGGAAGCGATCGCAGACCCGGCTCTCCAAGGGCTCGGCAACGTGATGTGGGTCATCGACACCAACCGCCAGAGCCTCGACCGGGTCGTCCCTGACCAGAAGATCAAGAAGCTGATGAACCACTTCGCCGCGGCGGGGTGGCACGTCGTCGAGGCGAAGTACGGCTCGAAGCTGCAGGCCGCGTTCGAGAAGCCGGGAGGTGACGAGCTCCGCCGGCACGTCGACGGCATGTCGAACGAGCAGTACCAATCCCTGTTCGGTCTGACGGGCCCGGAGCTGCGCGAGCGGTTCCTCCTGGGGGCGAGCACGACGCTCGCTGCACTCGTGGACGAGTACGGCGACGGCGACCTCGCGCCCCTCGTGCAGGACCTCGCCGGTCACGATCTCGCCGAGCTCATCCGCTGCTACCGACGTTGCGACGAGGTCACCGACCGGCCGAGCGTCGTGTTCGCCTACACGGTCAAGGGATGGGGCCTGCCCGTCGCCGGCGACCCGCTCAACCACGCCGCGCTGTTGCCACGCGGCGCCATCGACGACCTCCGACGGTCACTGGGGCTCACGCCCGAATCGGAGTGGGACCGCTTCGCACCCGACACGAGTGCCGGATCGCTCTGCTCCGCCGTCGGGCAGCTCCTGCAACGACCCGCTCCGACGGCGCGGCCGGTGGTGAACGTCCCGATCTCCGTCCTCGGATCGTCAGCGTCGTCGAAGCCCGTCAGCTCGCAGGAGGCGTTCGGGCGTTTGCTGCTGCGGTTGGCGGACGAGCCCGACGTCCGGTCGCGGCTCGTCACGACCTCCCCCGACGTCAGCGTCAGCACGAACCTCGGCGGCTGGATCAACAAGGTCGGCGTGTTCCATCCCGACGAGCAACCCGACTTCCTCGGTGACGGCCGCCTCCTGCGGTGGAAGCAGACGCCGGCCGGTCACCACATCGAGCTGGGCATCAGCGAGATGAACCTCTTCCTGCTGCTGCACACGCTCGGGCTGGGCCAGGAGCTCCACGGCCAGCACCTCCTGCCCATCGGCACCGTGTACGACACATTCGTGTGCCGAGGGCTCGATGCCCTCATCTACGCGCTCTACAACGGGGCGCGCTTCGTGCTCGCAGGTACTCCGGCGGGCGTGACGCTCGCCCCCGAGGGCGGCGCCCACCAGAGCGCGATCACGCCTTCGATCGGGCTCGAGCTCCCCGACCTCACGTACGCAGAGCCGTGCTACGCGCAGGCGTTGGACTGGCTCCTGTGCGACGGCCTCGCGCGCCTGTCGGGTCCCGCCGCGGAGAGCTTGTATCTGCGGCTGTCCACGAGACCGATCGACCAGGCGCCGTTCGCGGAGGTGATGGCGCGCCGAGGGGCGGACGACCTGCGCGGTGACGTCATCGCCGGCGGGTACCGCCTGCGGGAGAGCGGCGCCAGGCCGCCGGAGGTCGTGCTCGCCACGTGCGGGCCCGTCGTACC
The DNA here is from genome assembly GCA_963755855.1 of uncultured Actinomycetes bacterium. Taxonomy (GTDB): domain Bacteria; phylum Actinomycetota; class Acidimicrobiia; order IMCC26256; family DASPTH01; genus DASUAS01. The sequence continues at coordinate 1,059,893 of CAVWLR010000009.1, forward strand.
CGAGGTACTCGCCGCGGCGAGCCTGCTCGAGGCCGAGGGGTTGCCCTCGATCGTCGTGGACCTCACGAGTCCGAGCCGCGTGTATCGGGAATGGAGGGGGACGCTGCGAAGCGCGAGCCGCGGCGCCCGCACTGCCGCGCCGACGTTCCACCTCGCGCGCCTCATCGAGCCGCATGAGCGACGCCTGCCGATCGTGACCATCCACGACGCCGCCAGCCACACGCTCGCATGGCTCGGCAGCGTCTTCGGCACCCGGTGCCTGCCCGTCGGCGTCGATGAGTTCGGCCAATCGGGCTCGATCAGCGATCTCTACGGGTGCTTCGACCTCCTGCCCGAACAGATCGTGAACGCGGCGCTCGTCATCACCGGCTGAGCCCGCAGCGCCAACGGCGAGCGCTGACAACGCGCTCGTCACCGACATGGGCTCCTCGACTGCGACCGCGTTCATCCAGGAAGGACCGTCACTCCCGATGGCAGAGATCACGATGCCCCAGCTCGGTGAGACCGTCACCGAGGGGACCATCACCCGCTGGTTCAAGCACGTGGGCGACCAGGTGGCCGAGAACGAGCCCCTCTTCGAGGTCTCGACCGACAAGGTCGACTCCGAGGTGCCGTCGCCGGCGGCCGGGTTGCTGAGCGACATCCTGGTGCAGGAGGGTGACACCGTCGACGTCGGAACGGTGCTGGCCCGCATCGGCGATGCCGGGTCCGTCCCTGCTGCCGAGCCGGCACCGGCACGAGCCCTGGAGCCGGCCCCGCCGCCCCAGGTGTCGACATCGCCGGAGGCGACCCCAGCGCCGCAGCCGGCGAGCGAGGCGCCGATCGTCGACCATGGTCGCCGATGGAACGAGCATGGCCGCACCCGCCGAGCAGGCAGCGGCGTCGGCTCGGGTGGCACCGGTCAGCGACGCCGACGGGCGTGGCGACGAGGCGTCGGGCGACCACCGCCTGCTGTCGCCGGTGGTGCGGCGGCTGATCGGCGAGCACGGCATCGACCCCGCCACGATCGAGGGCACCGGCGCCGGCGGTCGCATCACGGGCGCGGATGTCCAGGCCGTCATCGAGCGCACCGGCGCAGCACCGGCCGCGCCCGCGCCGGCTCCCGCGCCCGTCGTGGCGGTGGCGTCGGGGCCGCGCGACACCGTCGTGCCGTTCTCGAACATCCGGCGGCGCACCGCCGAGCACATGGTCGGATCGAAGTCGACGTCGGCGCACACGCTGGCGGCGATGGAGGTCGACTACCACAACGTCGAGCGGGTGCGGCTCGCCGAGAAGGACGCGTTCCGCACCGACGAGGGTGTGGCGCTGACGTACCTGCCGTTCGTGTCGCGCGCTGTCGTCGACGCGCTGCGCGACTTCCCGGAGCTCAACGCGTCGGTCGGCCACGACGAGCTGATCGTGCACCGCGACGTGCACCTCGGCTACGCCGTCGACCTCGAGTTCCAGGGCCTGATGGTGCCGGTCGTGCACAACGCCGACGCGAAGCGGTTGCGGGCGCTGGCCCGAGAGGTCGCCGACTTCGCCGCACGGGCGCGATCGAAGCAGCTCGGTCCCGACGACATTGCGGGTGGCACGTTCACGATCACCAACGTCGGGTCGTACGGCACGACCATGACGTTCCCGGTGATCAACCAGCCGCAGATCGCCATCCTCTCGACCGACGGCGTCAAGAAGCGCCCGGTCGTGATCGAACAATCCGACGGCAGCGACGCCATCGCCGTACGCCCGACTGGTCTGCTGGCGCTGGCGTGGGACCACCGTGCCGTCGACGGCGCGTACGCCGCGGCGTTCCTACGACGCGTCAAGGAGATCATCGAGACCCGGGACTGGCGGCAGGAGCTGGCGTGAGCGCCGGGCCGGCGTCGACCCTGCACCTTCGAGCGGGGCCGGCACACGGACTCGTGGAAGGCCGGATCGCGAGTGTCGGTCTGATTTCACGTGGCCCGAGCGGCTATGCGCGCACGTCGTCAACCGGTTGACTGAGTCGTATGCCGCTGCCTGCCGACGTCCAGATCTGTTCGGTCGACGACCACGTCGTCGAGCACATCGATGCCTTCAAGGGGCGCCTCCCGGCCAAGTTCGGCGACCGGGGCCCGAGGATCGTCGAGATCACGGGCGAGACCGTCGACCCGCTCGGCAACGTCCACACCGGCACCCAGCAGGTGTGGGAGATCGACGGCACCCGGTACCCCACCATCGGGCTGAACGCCGTCGCCGGCAAGCCCAAGGAGGAGATCGGCCTCGAGCCGGTGCGCTTCGACGAGATGCGGCCCGGTTGCTACGACATCGATGAGCGCATCAAGGACATGGATCAGGACGGCGTCCACGCCCAGCTCTGCTTCCCGTCGCTGCCGGGGTTCGCCGGCTCGACGTTCTTCGACATGGCGGACAAGGAGCTCGCGCATGCGTGCGTCCAGGCGTGGAACGACTTCGCCATCGACGAGTGGTGCGCCGCGTACCCGGGGCGCCAGATCCCGCTGGCCATCCTCCCCTACTGGGACGCCGACCTGAGCACCGCCGAGGTGCAGCGGGTCGCGGCGAAGGGCGCCAAGGCGGTGTCGTTCACCGAGAGTCCGCACGCCGCGGGCCTCCCGTCGTGGCACAGCGACCACTGGGACAACCTCCTCGCCGCGGCACAGGACGCCGACCTGCCGGTGTGCCTCCACTTCGGCAGCGGCGGCGCGCCGAACGTCGCGCCCGACGCGAACTTCGCCGTCGCGATCGCCCTGTTCGGGACGAACTCTCAGTTCACGATGACCGAGCTGCTGCTCTCACCGGTGTTCCACAAGTTCCCGCGCCTGAAGTTCGCCCTCTCCGAGGGCGGCATCGGCTGGATGCCGTGGCTGCTCGAGCGCATCGACTACACGTGGGAGCGCCACCGCCACTACACGGGCTGCAACCCCGACGTCCGGCCGTCGGACCTGTTCCGCCAGCACATCTTCGGCTGCTTCATCTCCGACGACGCCGGCATCGACGAGCGGCACCGCATCGGCGTCGACAACATCATGTTCGAGAGCGACTACCCGCACTCCGACTCCAACTGGCCTTCCAGCCGGATCGTCCTCGAGAAGATGCTCGCCAACGTCCCCGACGGCGAGGCCCGCAAGATCGCCGAGGACAACACCCGGCGGGTCTTCAACTTCCCTCGCAACTGAGCCTCCCGTTCCGCCGACCTGTCGCTCAGCCGTCCTTCTTCGACAGGAAGGCGTCGACGCGCTCGGTGAACCCGGACGACGAGTACAAGGCGCTCTGGGCGAGCCGGTCGAACTCCCGCGCCGTGCGACGGTCGATGCTCGCCGCGGCGTCGATGGCGACCTTCGCCAACCCGACGGCCTCACGAGGCAGGCCTGCGAGGTGTCGGGCGAAGGCCTGCACCCGTTCGGCAAACTCCGACGCCGGATAGACCGCGTGCACGAGCCCGATGGTGACGGCCTGGTCCGCATCGATGACCTGGCCCGCCATCGTCAGCCACCGCGCCCAGTGCGGGCCGACGATCCGCGTGAGGCGGCTGATGCCGCCCGAGCCGGGCAGCACGCCGAGCTTGGCGACCTCGGGAAGGGCGAAGGTGGTCGCATCCGAAGCGAGGCGGAAGTCGCACGACACGCCGAATTCGACGCCAACGCCGAAGCACGGGCCCTGCGCCGCCAGCACGATCGGCTTCTCGACCTGCTCCATCTCGTCGAAGAGGTCGTGGTGGGCCCTCATGGCGGTACTCACGTCGGATGTTCGATCCGCGGACGACTCCCTCAGTGCCCTCACCGAGCGGGCCAACAAGGTCCGCCATGTCGAGGCCGCCGGTGAAGTACCGCCCCTCGGCGGTGACGACCAGAACCCGGTGGCGGTCGTCGTCGGCGAGGTCGAGCACCGCCGCCTGCAGCACGTCGAACATCTCCAGGCTGACCGCGTTGCGCTTGTCGTCGCGCGTGAAGGTCACCGTGATGACGCCGTCGCTGTCGTCACGCCGGGCGTGGCTTGTCGCCGTCATGCGTCCTCCTGGATCGCGACACCTTCGGGCCTCACCGTACGGTCCACCGCAGGCACGTGCCCGTCCGGAACGATGGCGACATCGAACCGAAAGCGATCACTATCGTGCGGTGATGGCTGAGCCCGAGCGAGTCCGCCGGGCGAGCTACGGCGCCGCCAGCCCGGTGGTGGGCGCCCGGGGCGCCCGCACACGCCAGCAGATCGTCGACGTGGCGCTCCAGCTCTTCGCCGAACGCGGTTTCCACGGCACTGTCGTCGAGGACATCGCCCGCTCGGTGGGCATCTCGCGGGCGACGCTGTACCAGTACTTCGCGAGCAAGGAGGAGCTCTTCCGCGAGCTCGTCGAGGAGTCGGGATCGGCGCAGCTCCGGGTGATGCGCAGGCTCGGCCGACTCGGTCCGACGGCCGAGGGCTTCGACAACCTCCACTGGTGGTTGGGCGAGGTCACGTGGGTCTACGAGAAGTACGCCACGTTGTTCGTCCAGTGGGCGAACGTCGACACGCCCGACGGACCGCTGCGCCCGATGCTCGGCCGTTTCCTGGAGACGTACACGACGAGGCTCTCGGAGCGGTTGGTGCAAGGCGGCGTCGTCGGCGTCGACTCGGAGGACCTCGCCCTCGCGCTGTGGTCGATGATCGAGCGGTTCAACTACTACCGGCACACTCGTGCGACCGGGCTCACCGACGATGCTGCGGTCGACAATCTGGCGGTCGTCGCCCAGCTGATCGTGTTTCCCGAAACACCGTCGGCGTTGCTCGCCGTGCGCGACCACAGCATGACGCTGGGTCGCGACTGGGCGCAGGCGGCTGCGGTGTTCGAGGCGAGGCCGGATTGGCGGCCACGTGCGGGGCGATTCGCCAGCCTGAGCGACCAGGCGTTCACCACGGTGCGCGACCTCCTCGATGCCGGCGCGCGCCTCTTGGCGACGAGCGGCTACCACGACACCAGCGTCAACAAGATCGTCCGTGAGGCGGGCCGGTCTCGGGGAACGTTCTACAAGTACTTCGACGGCAAGCTCGATCTCCTGCTGACGCTGGCGCGCGAGTGCGCCGAGAACATCCGGGAGCTCAGCGACCGGCTGGGACGAGTCGGCACCTCCGGCGAGCTGCGCGCCTGGCTCGCGGACTTCCTCGCGCTGCACGAGACCCACTCAGGGGTGTTCCGGGTGTGGCTCGAGCAGGTCGTCGACGATCCGGCCGTCCGGGAGACCTCGACCGTGGCCATCGGTTCCGCGCTCGCCGGCATCACTGGGCTCCTCTCGCGCGTCGAGCGCGCCTACGCACTCGATCTCGGCGCCTCGGCCCTGATGGTCCTCGGGCTGCTGGAGCGCCTGCCCGACCAGCCTCGTGGGACGCGCGACGAGCGACCGACCGACCGGCTCCTGGACACGCTGGCGAGCGTGATGGAGCGGGGCTTCCTCAACTCCGGCACTTGACCGACACAGGTGCTCAGCTGACCCCGCCACGCCCGGTGATCGGCGGGAGGTCGAAGACCGACACGACGCCGGGCTCGGCCTCACACACCAGCGGAATGGCGTTGATCGCCCGCATGGCGGTGATGTTGAAGGCGCCGGCGGGGACGTCATCGCCCTCACGGAACTGGACCTCGCAGTCGACGCTCGGTGACCCCTCGATGACGATCCGGTAGGCGTCGGACGCCTTCGCCCGCGCCCACTCGGGCGCCTGGTCGGCCTTCGTCCGGGTCACGTGCTCGACGGCCACCTTCGGCTGCCCGCCGACGACGCCGACGATCTCGAAGCGCATTGCGGCGATCGTGCCGGCCTCGATGCGCCGGCCCTGGAACTCGAACCCCTCGTCCGCGGGCAACAGCTCGTAACTGCTCTCGATGCCGTCGAGCTCCAGTCCGAGTTGCTCGGCCATCGACGACACGACGCCGCCCCAGTTGCCGATGAGCCCGGCCTCGTCGACGATGTGCGGCCGCGACTCCATCGGGTTGCCGAATCCGAAGATGTCGAACGCAACCTCGTCGCTCTGATGGCCCGACTCGTAGACGGCGAGCTCGTACACGCGGACCGAGTCGATCCGCTGCGAGCACCCGCTCAGGATGACAGGCAGGTAGTCGCTGAAGAACCCGGGATCGGCGCCGGTCGAGAACAGCGTGGTGCCGCCGAGGCGTCCGGACTCCTCCAGGCGCGCCAGGACGTCGGGACGGGCTGTACGCGGGTGGATCAGCGCCCCGACCGACGTCGTGACCACGTTCATGCCGGACTCGAGGATGCGGCACAGCTCACCGACCGTGACCTTCAGACGGCCGTGGCTCGAAGCCATGTAGCTGAAGACATCAGCGTCGAGGGCGATCGCCTCCTCGATGTCCTGGATGGCGAAGATCCCCGTCGGCGCCAGGCCGCAGAGGTCGCCGGCATCGCGCCCCGCCTTGGCATCGCTGTGCACGACGAGGCCGGCGAGCTCGAGGTCGGGCCGCTGGATGATCGCCCGCAGGGCGTGGACCCCGGCGAAGCCGGTGCCGAAGTGGACGACCCGATGCGGAGCGGTCACGCCGCCGAGGAGTTGCGGCGCAGCGCCCACCCGCGAGCCTCGAGCCATGCCGTCACACCGAAGGCGTCCCACGTCGCCGCCGGCCCGACCAGGAGCACGGGCTGGTCGGGGACCATCTCTCGGATCAGCTCCGCAGGCGTCACGGGACGACCGGGTGCGTCGAGCACTTCTGCGCTGATCGCCATGTTCCTCCGAATTCCCATCACTCGCTGTGATTCTGACACGAGTGTACACTCGTTGGCATCTGCCGATGGGGGTCTCGATTGACCGGCATCTACTACGACCCGTACGACTACGAGATCGACGCCGACCCGTACCCGGTCTGGAAGCGGATGCGAGACGAGGCGCCGCTCTACTACAACGACACCCACGACTTCTACGCGGTGACGCGGTACGCCGACGTGCGCGACATGTCGGTCGACTGGCACACCTACAGCAGCGCGTACGGCAGCGTCCTCGACATCATTCGCAATCCAGCCATGCTCGAGCAGATCCGCAACATGCTGTTCGAGGACCCCCCGATCCACGACATCCACCGCGCGATCCTCAGTCGCGCCCTGACGCCGCGGCGGGTGTCGGACCTCGAGCCACGCGTCCGCCACCTGTGCGCCGACTTCCTCGACCCGTTCGTCGGCTCCGGCGGGTTCGACTTCGTGCACGACTTCGGGATGAAGCTCCCGATGATGGTCATCGGGGCGCTGCTCGGCGTGCCGGAGGAGGACCAGGAGATGGTCCGCCAGACCGCCGACGAGCTGCTCCACATCGACGAAGGGGAGTCGATGACGAGCATGAGTTCGCACAACAAGATGGCCGAGTACATGACGGGGCTGGTCGCCGAGCGGCGCAAGAAGCCGACCGACGACTTCATCTCCGTTCTCACTCACGCGGACATCGAGACGCCGGACGGAACCCGGAAGCTCGAGGACCACGAGCTCCTCAACTTCATCACGCTGATCGCCGGCGCCGGCAACGAGACCGTGGCGCGGCTGATGGGATGGGCGGGACTGACGCTGGCCCACAACCCCGACCAGCGCGACATCCTGATCGATGACCGCTCCGCCATCCCCGACGCCGTCGAAGAGCTGCTGCGGTACCAGCCGCCTTCACCCGTGCAGGCGCGCCGAGTGATCCGCGACGTCGAGGTCCACGGCCAGACGGTGCCCGAGGGTGCGGTCATGCTGCTGCTCACCGGCGCCGCCGGACGCGACGAGCGCGAGTACACCGATCCGGATCGCTTCGACGTGCGGCGCGGCAGCCAGCACATGGCACTCGGGTTCGGCGTGCACTTCTGCCTCGGCGCCGCGCTGGCGCGGCTGGAGGGCCGCGTCGGCATCGAGGAGTTCCTCGCCCGCTTCCCGAAGTGGGAGGTCGACGAGGACCGCATGGAGCTGGTCCACACCAGCACCGTCCGCGGCCCCGCGAAGCTGCCGATCTCGGTCTGAGGGTTCGTCCAGCGGGTGCTCCCGGTCCGTGGACTGCGACCTGACAGGAAGGATCGGATCAGATGACGACAACGATCGTGCAATGGACCACCGGAAACGTCGGCAAGCGGTCGGTTCGGGCGGTGGTTGCACATCCCGACCTCGAGCTGATCGGCTGCTACGCCTGGTCGCCGGACAAGGTCGGACGAGACGTCGGCGAGCTCTGCGGGATCGACTCCGTCGGCATCACCGCATCGAACGACATCGACGGTCTGCTCGCGCTCGCGCCGGACTGTGTCGTCTACAACCCCATGTGGCCGGATCCGGACGAGCTCGTCCGGATCCTCGAGGCCGGCGTCAACGTCGTGAGCACCGCCGCCTTCATCAACGGCCGTGGCAATCCGGCCGACCGCGAGCGAATCCTCGATGCGTGCAAGCGCGGCGGCGTCTCCATGTTCGGCTCCGGCATCAGCCCGGGCTTCGTCGAGCTGATCTCCATCGCCACCGCGACCATCTGCGACCGCGTCGACAAGATCACGATCGAGGAAGCGGCGGACTCGACGGCGTACGACTCCCCCGAGACGGAGCAGCCCATCGGGTTCGGTCGCCCCATCGACGATCCCGAGCTTCCGGCCATGACGGCCCACGGTTCCGCCGTCTTCGGTGAGGCGGTGGCTCTCGTTGCCGATGCCCTCGGCGTCGAGCTGGACGAGATCGTCTGTGAAGCCGAGTACGCCAAGACGACCGCTGACGTCGTGATGGACTCGTGGACCATCACGGCGGGCTGCGTCGCCGGCATCGCCATCAGCTGGCAGGGCCGGCGCGGCGGCCGAACCATCGTGGAGCTCGACATCACGTGGAAGAAGGGCCACACGCTCGAGCCGGACTGGACCATCGAGGAAGGACACGTGATCACCGTCGAGGGCCGCCCGACGGTACGAGCCCGACTGGAGTACCTGCCGCCGCCGGACTTCGAGGGCACGACGTTCGCCGACTTCATGGCGCTCATGATGATCACGACCGCGATGCCGGCCATCTACGCGATCCCGTACGTCGTCGCCGCGCCACCCGGGATCGTCACCTACAACGACCTGCCCCTCCCGCTGCCGCGTGGACTCGTCGCGACGTAGGGGTTCGCAGCAGCCACGTTCGGTGCGTCGGTTCAGTCCTCGGCCAGCTGACGAGGCTTCATGCCCGACGCCCGCAGCCGCTCACGTAGGGCAACCGCGTCGGACGTCTTCTCCATGATCGACATGACGTCGGCCGACATCTGGAGGTGCTCCCGCATGCCCATCGCCTCCCACGCGCGGACGAGCAGCGCCTTCGTGCCCATCAGCGTCGACAGCGGTGCCCGGGCGATGCGAGCGGCCATGTCCTCGACCGTCGACTCGAGCGCGTCACGGGACACGACGCGGTTGACGAGACCCATGGCGAGCGCCTCGTCGGCGGTCAGCGTCTGCGCGGTGTAGAGGTACTCCGCCGCCCGCTTCCGGTTCATGAACGTCCACGGCTCGATCATCGTCTCGCCGCCCGGGAACCCGAGCCCCTGCACGAGCGGCATCTGGAAGTACGCGTCGTCGGCGGCGATCGTGATGTCCGGCAGCAGCGCCCAGTACGTGCCGCCGCCGACGGCGTAGCCGTGGACCTGGGCGATCATCGGCTTCGGGAACTCGAACAACCTGAGCGTCGGCCACAGGAACAGCTTGCGGCTGCCGATCCAGTTCGAGCCGATCGCCTCGTCCGACGCCAGGAACTCGGGGTAGGCGTCCGGGCCACCCATGGCGTGGCCGGCGCAGAACCCCTTGCCGTTTCCCTTCAAGATGACGACCTTGACCGCGGCGTCGTCCTCGGCACGGTCGAGGCAGGCGTCGACCTGCCACACCATCTCCGACGACTGCGCATTGGCCTTGTCGGGCCAGTTGAGGACGATGCGGGCGACCGGCCCATCCGTTTCGTAGATCACCCGGCCGAGATCCTCCACGGGCATCGGCTACTCGCTCTTCGGGAGCACGTCGCCGGTCCCCATCCAGATCGGCATCGTCGGCCGGGGCACCGACAGCTCCTCGGCGCCGATCTCGTCGAGGTACTGGTGCCACTTCTCCTTGTCGAAGAACGGCGCGCCGTTGCCGGCGACCCAGCCGTACATCGTGCAGCCCTCGTCACCCGCAGTCCACGGTCCGAAGACGTCGCCCCACTCGAGCATGATGTGAGAGCCGGCGCGCGCCTCACCCTGCGGCGACGTGACCGAGCCCTCGACGATGTAGATGCCGTGGTCGCCCGTATGCCCGTGCGGCGGCGTGATCGCGCCGGGATCCCACACGTTGAAGAACGCGACGTAGCGAGGGCTCAGCTCGATCCACTTCTCCTTGATGCGGACCACGCGGCCGTCCGAGAGACGGATCTTCGACACCTCCATCCACGGGAGATCCTCGACGTCGACGATGCTCGGTCCACCGTGCATGGGCGGTGCCTCCAGGTGGGTGAACGCCCCTGTCAGATGCGCACGAACGGACCGTAGCATCGGCGGTCGAGAGAGGCCCGGCGTCGCCGGCACAAGTTCGCTCGACATCCGACCGAAAGCTCCCTCACCGTAGGGTTCGGTCATGCGGTTGGACGGCAAGGTCGCGCTGGTCAGCGGGTCGACGCGTGGGATCGGTCGCACGGTCGCCGAGGTCTTCGCCGCCGAGGGCGCCAAGGTCATGGTGAGCGGGCGAACCGTCGAGAAGGGCGAGAAGGTCGTCGAGCGGATCCGTGAGGCTGGTGGCGATGCCGACTTCGTGCGCCTCGACGTGAGTGATGAGAGCAGCGTGAAGGCGGCGATCGACGCCACCGTCGATCGGTTCGGGTCGCTCACCACCCTGGTCAACAACGCCGCCCCGACCGAGCTCATCTCGCAGACGATCAAGCGCCTGCACGAATGGACGAACGAGGAGTGGGACCGCATCCTCCTCGGCACCCTCACGGGCCCCATGTTCTGGTCGTCCAAGCACGCGATCCCACACCTCATCGCCGCCGGAGGCGGTTCGATCATCAACTGCTCGTCCGGCGTGTCGGTGCAGGGCTTTCCCGGCCATGCGGGCTACGCCGCCGGCAAGGGCGGGATGAACTCGCTCAGCCGATCGATCGCGACGGAGTACTGGCGCGAAGGCATCCGCAGCAACACCATCATCGTCGGCCGGATCATCATCAACAGCAAGGACGCCGGCCCGCCCCCCGTCGGCATCCTCTCGGAGCGTCCCGGGCTCCCGAGCGACATCACCTACGCCGCGCTCTGGCTCGCGTCCGACGAGTCGGCGTTCGTCACCGGCAGCGAGGTCACCGTCGACGGTGGCCAGACGATGGTGGGCAGCTACGACGAGGTCGCCCAGACCGCCACCAAGGGATAGCGCCGGTCCATGGCCGAGCCCGCCCGTCGCACCGATCTGCCCACCATCGAGGACGACACCCGCCCGTTCTGGGACGCAGCCGGCGAGGGACGATTCCTCGTCAAGCGGTGCCGCGCGTGTGGCGCAGTGCACCACTACCCGAGACAGTTCTGTCCGTCGTGCTGGAGCGACGACGTGGCATGGGTCGACGCGAGTGGCCGGGCCACGCTCTACACGTGGTCGGTCGTGTACACGAACGACCTGCCGCCGTTCCCGGAACGGCTCCCCTACGTCGCCGCCGTCGTCGACCTCGAGGAGGGCCCGCGCGTGATGACGAACATCGTCGACTGCGACCCTGCCGACCTTCGCATCGGGATGGACCTCGTCGTCGACTTTCGGTCACTCACCGACGACATCACTGCACCGGTGTTCCGCCCGGCCTGACCCGAGCCCGCCGCGCCGTCACACCGCCGCCGGGAGACGGATGAGCCGAGACAGCGCGTCGCGGGTGTCGCCAAACGCGTGCGCGAGAACGTGGGCGCGCTTGATGTAGAGGTTGGCGTCGTGCTCGAACGTGAACCCCATGCCGCCGAGCACCTGGATGGTCGCCGCCGCGTTGCGCTCCGCCGCGTCGGCGGCCACGACCTTGGCGCCGATCGCGTGGAACTCGGCGTCTTGGCGACGTTCGTCCGTCGCCAGCGCCGCGAAGAGCGTCTGGGCCCACGCCAGCTCGGCTCGTACGGCCATGTCGGCGCACGGGTGCTTGATCGCCTGGTTGACGCCGATGGGCCGGTCGAACTGGAACCTCGACGCGGCGTGTGCAGCGCTGATGTCGCGTGTGGCCTCGGCGATCCCCGTCAGTGATGCGGCGGCGAGCACGACCCCGCGCCGGTACACCGGGTCGACATCCGCACTGACGCTCACCATCGGGCGGACACGCGATGCCGTCGCCCGCGACAGCCGGGTCGTCGGGTCGATGCACTCGACCGATTCGACACCCTCGAGGTCACCGACCGCCACCAACGACGCCACGTCGGGACCCGCCACCAGCACGAGATCGGCATCCACCGCGTCGACGAGCTGGACGTCACCGTCGATCGCGCCCGAAGCCGAATCGATCGAGGCGTCCGCACCGAGCAGACCGAGGGCGACCCGCTGCCCGCGCGCAGCGGCCGCGGCCAGCTCGGCGTCCCCCCCGAAGGCGGCCACCCGCGCCGCCAACGTCGTCGAGAGGAACGGACCACTCGCCAGCGCCCGGCCGATCTCGCGGAACACCAGCGTCTCGTCGGCGAGGCCGCAGCCGACGCCGGCAGCATCCTCGGGAAGTCCCAGCGCGAACCATCCCAGCTCCGCCGCCGAAGACCATGCCTTCGGGTCGACGTTCGACGGGGCGTCGATGAGCTCACGGGTGCGAAGCATCGGGACGGTGGCGGCGAGGAACTGGGCGGCCGACGAGATGATCTCCTCTTGCTCGCTTGACGGGAGGAGATCCATCAGCGGGGCAGCGCCAGCACTCGCTCGGCGATGATGTTGCGTTGGATCTCGGAGGTGCCACCGCCGATCGAGTGCGCGAACGACGCCAGGTACCGGTCGGCCCAACGGCCATCGTCGTCGTCGGTGAGCGCCAGCGATCGGGGCCCGACGATCTCGACCGCCAGCCGCGCGATGCGTTTGCTGAGGTCGGCCCAGTGGAGCTTGATGATCGATCCCTCGGGGCCGGGCACCGGTGCGCGCCGGTTGCGGGAGATGCCGACATAGGTGAGCGCTCGCAACGCGGCGACGTCGGCCCGGGCCTGCGCGAACGCGCGAACGATCTCGTCATCGTCGAGCAGGCCCCTCTGGCGAGCGATCTCGATGAGACGTTCGACGGTGGATGACAGCTGCACCTGGTCGACGGTGAACGCCGTGCCACGCTCGAACGACAGGGTCGACATGGCGACGCTCCATCCGTTGTCGATCACGCCGACGACGTTCGCGAGTGGGATGCGCACCTCGTCGTAGAAGACCTCGCAGAAGTCGGTGCCGCCCTCCATCGTCTTGATGGGACGGACGTCGATGCCGGGGCTGCGCATGTCGCAGATGACCCAGGTGATGCCCTTGTGCTTGGGCACCTCGGTGTCGGTGCGGACGAGCAGCTCCTGGTAGTCGGCAACATCGGCGAAGCTGGTCCAGATCTTCTGCCCGGTGACGACCAGCTCGTCACCGTCGACGACCGCCCGCGTACGCAACGACGCCAGATCCGAGCCGGCCTCGGGCTCGGAGAACCCCTGGCACCACACGACGTCGCCACGGAGGATCTTCGGGAGGTGGAACGCCCGCTGCTCCTCGGTCGCTCGGGCGATGAGCGTCGGCCCGGCGTGCGACAGCCCCACGAAGCGCGCATCGATCCCCCGCATGCCGGTGCGGGCGTACTCCTCGAACCAGATGAGCTGCTGGGTGAGGGCAAGGCCCCGGCCACCGAACTCGACCGGCCACGAGATGCCGGCCCAACCCCCGTCGTACTGCAGGCGTTGCCACGCCAGGTCGTAGTCGCGCATGGCCTGGCCCTCGCGGGGCCTGCGCTCGCTCGGCGTGTTCTCTGCCAGCCACGTCCTGACCTCGTCGCGGAACTCGTCGTCCTCCGCGGAGAAGGCCAGGTCCACTACTGGAAGCCCTCCCAGACGTGGGCCGGCTCGACGACGTGGTCGTCGACGCTGATGATCTTCGGGATCGACGCTTCGTCCATGTCGTTCGGCTCCCGCGTCAGTCGATCTGCAGCCCCGCGGCGCGGCGGTGGCTCCGCTCGACCGTGAGCTCTTTGAGGACGGTTGTCATGTCCCGCCCGCTCTGGCGCGCCGTCGCCTTGACCTGCTCCCACTCCGCCAGCGACTCGCGGGCGTGCGCTCCCATGTTGTTCCAGTCGGGATCGAGGGGTGCGGTGATCTCGAGCCGGTTCCCGTTGGGGTCGTGGAAGTAGATGCTGTAGACGATCTTGTGGTCGACGGGACCGAGCACATCGACGCCGTTCTCGACGAGCCAGTCGCGCCAGCCGTCCACCTCCTCCGTCGTGTCGACCTGCATGGCGAGGTGGCGGAAGATGTCGTAGGCCGGATGTGACGGCGCCGGTTCGGGCGGCAGCTCGGGCGCCTCGAAGAACGCGACCGTCGACCCGTCAGCCATGCGGAAGAAGGAGTGGAAGTACGGCGACCGCGTCGCCGGTCGAGGGGATCGAGTCATCGAGCACGGCGTTCACCAGCTCCATGCCGAGAACGTCGCTGTAGAACTGGGCGGTGGCCGCGGTGTCGTGCGTGACGTACGCGACATGGCTCAACATCGTCGGACGGGCGCTCTTCATCACGACCTCCGCACGTCGACCACCGTGCGGCCGATCACCGCACCCTTCAGGATGCCCTCGAGCACGGCATCGAGCTCGTCGAGACCGACGTCGTGGCCGATCTCACCGAGCCCGATGGGCTTGAGGTCGCCGCCGAGTCGCTCCCACACGCCGCGGCGACGGTCGATCGGCGTCTGCACCGAGTCGATGCCGAGCAGCGACACCCCGCGCAGGACGAATGGCATCATCGTCGTGGGCAGGTCACCGCCGCCGGTCACGCCGCTGCACGCCACGGCCCCGCCGTAGTGGATCTTGGGCAGCACGTTGGCCAGCGTGGTACTCCCGACGCAGTCGACCGCGGCCGCCCACATCGTGGTCTCGAGCGGTTTGCTCGTTCCCTCGCTGAGCGTCGCACGGTTGAGGATCTCCTTGGCGCCGAGGCCCCGCAGGTACGCCTCGGCGTCGGCCTTTCCGGTGCTCGCCACGACCTCGTAGCCACGATTGGCGAGGATGCCAACCGCCGTGCTGCCGACGCCGCCGGTCGCGCCGGTGACGAGCACGGGGCCGTCGGCCGGTGTCAGGCCGCGCTCTTCGAGGGCGACGACCGAGAGTGCGGCCGTGTAGCCGGCGGTGCCGATCACCATGGTCTCGCGCAGCGTGAGGCCGGACGGGACAGGAACGAGCCAGTCGGCCGGGACCCGCGCGTACTCGGCAAACCCACCGTGGCGCGAGACGCCGAGGTCGTACCCGTGGGCGAGGACCTCGGCGCCGACGGGGAACCGGCCGTCGTCGCTCTCGGCCACCACGCCGGCGAGATCGATCCCGGGGACGATCGGCGAGATGCGGGCGACCCTCCCGGCGGGCGTGGATGCCAGCCCATCCTTGTAGTTGACGCTCGACCAGTGCACCTCGACCAACACGCCGTCGGACGGCAGGTCGTCGCGCGTACGCGTCGCGACGCCGCGCTGCACGGCGTCGCCCTTCGTGTCGGCGAGGAAGGCACGGAACGACGAGGCGGTCACGGAATCGATCGTAACGACGCCTTCATTTCGGCCTGATGTCCCATCCGGCGTCGACCTGACCTGGTGACGGAACGGTTCCGAGGCCCGCGTCACGCGCGAGCGCCGTCGCGACCAGCGCCGCCTTGTCGACCTTCATCATCGAGGTGACCGGCAGCACGTCGACGATGACCACGTCGTCGGGCGCCTTGTAGTCGGCGAGCCGCTCACCACACCAGGACCTGAGCTCGACCGCCGTCGGTGGCGCCGCGCCGGCCGCCGGGACGACGAAGGCGACGCCCTTCTCGCCGATCACGGGCGCGGGAACGCCGACGACGCTCACCTGGGCCACGGCCGGGTGCTCAGCGAGCACGTGCTCGACCTCGAGCGGGTGCACGTTGTAACCGCCCCGGATGTACATGTCGCTGACGCGGCCGACCAGCACGAGGTTGCCGTCGCGGTCGAGCCGGCCGAGGTCGGTGCTGCGCAACCACCCGTCGTCCGTGAACACCTCGGCCGTGCTGGTCTCGTCGCGCCAGTAGCCACGCATGGCGCAGGCCGAGCGGACGTGCACCCGCCCAACGTCACCGTCGGCGACTGCACGCCCCTCGTCGTCGCGCAGTTCGACCTCGACGCCTCTCTGGGGGCGACCGACGCTGCGGTAGAGCACCTCGGGTGCGTCACCCGGCTCGGTGCCCGTGATCGACGGCGACTCGGTCATCGCGTAGCGGACGACGACCGAGCACCCGAGGCGCTCGCGCATGCGCTTGACCAGCTCGGGCGGGGCGGGCGCGGTCGCGCTGAGGCAGAGGCGGAGCGACGAGAGGTCGGCGGTTGCGACCGCCGGGTGGTCGACGACCTTGGCCCATTGCGTCGGCACGCCGCCGACGACGGTGATGCGCTCGGATTCGAGGAGGCGAACCATCTCGTCGACCGACCAGGGCTGCGGGGTGATGACGACGGTGATCCCCCACGCGAGCTGCTCCCAGAGCTTGGCCATGTAGCCGGCGTGCGCGAACGGCGTGGCCACGAGCCGGCGGTCGAAAGGCGCCGCCATGACGCCAGCGGTTGCGACCGCGGCCTCGAGCCCGCGGTGGTCGAACCACGCGCCCTTCGGCAGCCCCGTCGTCCCGCTCGTCCAGATGATGACGGCGGGATCGTCGGGTGACCGTCGCGGGCGGCGGTCACCGAGGCCGGACCGGGCGTCGCCGACCGGCGGCTCGCTGATCACCACCGCGGGCTGCGACCGCTCCACGATCGCGTCGACCTCTCGCGGACCGAGCCGCGTGTTGAGGCCCGTGGCAACTGCACCGGCCCGGACGACCGCGGCGTAGGCGATGGCGTAGTCGAGGGACGGTGGCAACGTGATGGCGACGACGTCGCCCGGGCGGACGCCCGCGGCCACGAGGTCGGCGGCAGCGGTGTCCGCCGCCGCGATCCACTCGCCGAAGGTGCATCGCCGGTCACCGTCGACGTAGGCCTCGCGGTCGCCGAACTGGTCGGCCGCCGCGTCCATCGCCTCGTCGACGGTTGCGAAGCGACCTCGCAACGGCGGCGATGCAGCGGACGTCATCCCGGCCGCAGCATCACGTTCGAGCCCAGCCCGCGCGTCGGCTGGCCGGACGGCGCTCCGTGTCCCATCAGCGCGCGACCGTACCGGAGGGGGCGCCGTGGCGCAGTAACCGGTCGGCTTCCCGGCGACAGAGAACCGACATCGTGTTGTCATCGTCTCCACTGCGCAGGGCCGGGCGACATCGTTCCGAAAGGCGTCGTCCTCCAGACTTGAGCCGTGGGAGCGTTGAACGGCGCAGCCGGCGACGGTCGCGGGCTGGACCTCGCTCCACTTCCTGGTCGGTGAGGAAACGGTGGTCCAGATCAAGGATCCCCGCGCCACGGACACGGCGGCGGCACGCGACTTGGAACGACCGGCGCCGCGTGCGCGTGACCGCGCTCACATCCCTGTTCCATCTACCGAAGGCAGCCTGAACGATGGTGCACGACATCCGCACGACCACCAGCGAGGATCACTGGTCAGAGTTCGAGACGGCGTGGACGGCGCTCATGACGTACCGGTACCTCGGCAAGCTCTCGCCTGAGCTCGACACGGGCGTGGAGCGCGAAACCATGCCCTTGCGGCAGGACATGCGGAATGCGACTGGCGGCATACTCGCCGCGCCGCTCTGCATCGCGTCCCCAGAACCTCACTGGCTCGACTCCCAATGCGTACCGGCACCCGTGGTGATGTCGTACGAAGTGCTGGATCCCGCGCGCGACGTGCGCCAGGTCGTCATCGAGCGCGACGTGATCCACCTCGGTCGCACCATGGGCTACAGCCGCTCGCGCACCGTCGATGCAGACAATCCCGAGCGTGTGATCGCGGTGTCATCGGGCATGGGCGTGTCGCTCGGCGACGTGCCCGAAGGCTACGAGAAGATCGACAACCCCCCGATCGACGTCGAAGACAGCCCGGACCTCCCGCGCTTGCACGAGGTGTTCGGCGCCGAACGCGGTGCGGACAGCCTCTGGCGACTCCCACCGTTGCGCGCCGAGTTCTCGGCTCCCCACGCGGCCCTGCACCTCGGTCCGATCAACATCGTGCTCGAGGTGGCAGCGATGGAGGCCGCGGCCGACCACGCGGGCACCGACGCGCTGCAAGTCGAGAGCTGGCACGTCATGATGGAGCGTCCCGGTGTCACCGGTCCCTTCCGAGCCGAAGCGAGGGTGAACGGCGCAGGGAGCAGCCGCATCGCGGTGGCCGCGACGCTCCACGACGAGGGCAAGGACGATCGCGCCATCTCCACTTCGATGGCGATCTTCCAACGCGTGTGAAGGTAGGTGCTTCCAGGCGCATTTCTCAGGTGCCATCGAGCGCGAGTGCGGTTTGGTCGGCGTCCGCTTCTTTGAACGACAGGTTCAGGCTGGTGACGCCTTGGAAGGGACTCCTTCATGCGGATTGGTGTAGTGATCGGTCGCCGTGGCGGCCTTGGGGACACGATCTCTCAGTTGGTCGCAGAGTACGAACAGGCGCGGGCTGCTGACGTCTCGTCGGTGTGGATCACGCAGCATCTCGGGTTCGACGCCTTGACGCTGATCTCTTCCTGGGGCGTTGACGGCGATGTCGAGGTCGGCACCGCAGTCATACCCGTCCAGACGAGACATCCGGTGGTGCTCGCGGAGCAGGCGCTCACCGCGCAAGCGCTGTGTGGTGGCCGGTTGGCGCTCGGACTTGGCCTCGCGCATGCCCACAACCTCGAGCGGCTGTACGGACTTCCCCGTCGCCGTTCAGTGAGCTACTTGGCGGACTACTTGTCGACGCTCGACGCGTTGATGGCGGGGGAACCAGCGACGCCGAACGAGAGTTTCGCGCTGTCGACCCAGCTCGGCGCGGCCGAGCTGCCGACGCCGCCGCCGGTGCTGATCGCAGCTCTCGGACCACGGATGTTGCAGCTTGCCGGTGAACGAACGGCGGGGACGATCACATGGATGACGGGCGCAGCGACGATTGAAAGCTACGTGTCGCCGACGATCCGAGCAGCCGCAGCAGCGGCTGGTCGTCCTGACCCTCGCGTGGTGGTGTGTCTGCCCGTCTGCGTCACCGACGATGCGGCGAGCGCTCGGGAAAGGCTGGGTCCTGCGATCGGCAGCTACCGCGACATTCCGTCGTACAGCGCGATGCTGGACCGAGAGGGCGTCGCGGACGCAATTGATGTCGCGATCATCGGAAACGCCGACCAAGTGGGCGCCGCCCTCACCGGCTTGGCCTCTCGAGGCGCGACGGACGTCGCGGCAATCCCCCTGGGAAACCCTGACGAGGTCAGCGCCACGTGGGGCCTGATCAGCACTCTCGCAAACGCTTGACCTGGCACACCGGCGTCTGACGTCGCCCGGATTGTCAGAAGGTTGTAGCTCGCCGCCCCGCCGGGCTCTGCCCCTGGGGCGAACGTGTGACGGTCCACTTGTACTTCGGCGATGTGGGCGGAGAGCGCGTCGACCTCGGTCTCGAGCTCGGCGTCGCCCACCCGTTCCAGGCAATGGCGCGACGGCTACTTCTCGGATCGCAGCCCGTCGAGGAGGCGTCCGAGGGCTCGGCGCGTTTCGTTGCGAGCCTGACGGCGGTCGTACGCGTTGGCGATGTAGAGCGCAGCCTCGTCGACCGCGGCTAAGAGCATGTGCGCGAGCGGTGCGGTCGGTTGCTTGGGGATGGCGCGCTCCGATACTGCGGCGTCGAGCATGGCTGTGATGGCTCCGAGTCCGTAGTCGGCTTCGAGGCGTCGCCATTGGTCCCATCCGAGCACCGCTGGTCCGTCGATGAGCAGGACTTGTTGAACGTCGGCGTTGTCGGCGGAGGCGTCGAGGAACTGTTGGAGTGCGCCGATCAACAGGTCGAGCGCGTCGCCGCGTTCAGACCCTGTCGTCGCCGCAGCGAGATCCGCTTGGACCTGATGGAAGACAGCGAGGAACAGGTCTTGCTTGTCGGCGAAGTGGTGGTAGAGCGCGCCTCGTGTGCCGACGTTCGCTTCGCTGACGATCTCTTCGGTGCCCGTCGCGAAATAGCCCTTGGCGACGAACAACTTGCGGGCCGCGTCGACCAGTGCAGCGCGCGTGCGCTCCGCGGATCGTCCTTGCGGTGGTGACATACATCCTGTAGGTTACGCACATACAACCTGTATGTGAGGGAGGAGCGCCATGACGCCCGAAGAAGTCGTCCGCGAATTTTGCGCAGCCGTGTCGAAGCGCGACGAGGGTGTCCTGCGGCCTCTCCTGGCCGATGACGCGATCTACCAGAACGTCGGGATGGAAGCGTCCCGTGGTATTGAAGCGGTGATCGAGAACGTCGCCGGGCAGTGGACCATGTTTCCCGAGGCCTACGAGTTCGACATGGTCAACCTCGCCGTGTCCGGGTCGGTGGTGCTGACGGAACGCATCGACCGCGTCGGCGTCGGCGGTGGGGTTCCGGCGGCGCCCGTGCCTGTGATGGGACGGTTCGAAATCCAGAACGAGAAGATCACTGCCTGGTACGACTATTTCGACACCGCGCTCGTCGGGAAGATGCTGTCAGGCGAATCGGTCGACGGCCTCACGCCATCCTGAACCACGCCAGAACTGCTCCGATCTGTGTAGCGGTTCAGTGGCCGCAGGCAGGCACAGTCGATGAGCGTCCGCCGTCTACTTGCGGCCCGTCACGCGTGCCCATCTCTCGATTTCCGTACGCGACCAGTATTGGCAGCGGCCACTGCGACGGTGGACTACGGGTCGGGGCATGTCTGGATATCTGGTCTGGTAGACGCTGACGGAGGTGGGATTACCAAGCCCCAGCAAATCGGCGACCTCAGTGGAGTCGACCAAGTCGTCAACGTCGATCTTGCGGCCCACATCCGCAGTCTTGCAGAGAAGTTGACGTATCTCTACGACCTGATGTAGTGTTATCTCAACAACATAAGTGGCCCCGGCGGTGCTGAAACACCCCGGGGCCGTGGCCGGAACCTGCTTGAGAGGTACCGACGTGGTGGATCGTACGGCGCGGCGTCGCGTGCCCTGCTGGAAGGCAGGGCGGGCTCAATGCTGCGCTGTGTTCGCCCACGCTGCTCGCAGTCCGCGATCGCGAGACTCTCGCCGGCGGCCGGGTCGGAGCTGAGCAGGCGTCGTCGCGGCGAAGTGCCGGCGGGCTGCGCTGGGAGCACTTCGCGCGGCGTGTCGTTCGATCGCCTTGGTACTTCTTCGTGTACGGCGTCGCGATTTTCATGACGTGGCTCGACAATGCGGCGATCGCCTTCGGGTTTCATGATTCCCTTCGTGGTGGCGGTGTTCGTCGTGCTGCCTCGAACCCGCTGGGGCAAGCGGCAAGCAGCTGCTGCAGACCCTCGCGACGTATTGCGGACCGACGTACTTCCACTCGGGGTCGGAGTCCTCTACCTGGTTCTCGCAGTGAATGGGAGCCGACCACTGTGGAGCCCGATTCTGGTCGCAGCGCTTGGTGTCGGGTACTTGACCCCGAGACTTCTGCATTGGCTCGACCTATAGCGGACGGGTTCGTCCGCCAGATCTGCCGCACTGCTTCGCCGGCCGCGGCATTCTGTACACGTGGATCGCGATCGCCTTATGGAGGCAGCGGATCGGGCAGGCATCCCGCGGACGGCGTTTCACCTTCCCGATCAAGACCATCGGATCAGGATCGCCGAGGATGACCTCTACGTCCTCGAGATCGTGGAGGGCGGCTGGGCCGTGTACTACTCCGAACGCGGGAAGCGGCCTTCCGAAGAGTTCTTCGACACCGAAGACGAAGCCTGCTGGGAGCTGCTGTTGCGACTGACCGGCGCCTGGCCCAGCACGCCATAACTGCTGTGATCTCAGGGGATGAACGCAACACCTCGTCGATGATGGTTGGTCGGCGTGGAGGTGTGGCGTGGAGCGGTTGTCGGAGCGTGAGAAGGAAGAGATCGTCCGGCTCGCAGCGATGGGGTTGCCGAGCCGGCTGATTGGTCAGCAGATCGGTCGTCACCATCGAACGGTCTGGGGTCATCTCCGTGAAGTTGCGGCAGCCGGTGGTGGCGGAGCCGGTTCGTTCGCCGTTGCGGTTGTCGTTGCGTGAACGCGAGGAGATCTCGCGGGGACTGGCTGCTGGTGAGTCACGCCGTTCGATCGCGCGACGATTGGGGCGCTCCCCGTCGACGATTTCGCGTGAGGTCACCCGGAACGGTGACGCGCGTCGTTATCGGGCGTGCACGGCTGATCGGGCTGCGCTTGGTCGAGCTCGGCGTCCGAAGGTCGCGAAGTTGGCGGCATGTTCACGATTGCGAGCAGTGGTCGAATCGAAGCTCGAGCTGCGGTGGTCACCGCAACAGATCTCGGGTTGGCTGGTGGGCGAGTTCCCCGACGACCCGGAGATGCGCGTGTCGCACGAGACGATCTATCTGTCGTTGTTCGTGCAGGCCCGCGGCGCGTTACGCAAGGAACTGACTCGCTTTCTGCGCTCGCGAGCACACGACGCGCCGGCCGCGCGGTCACTCGGTGATGAACGGCCAGGGCCAGTTGCGGGCCACGCTCAACATTCGTGAACGGCCCGCCGAAGCCGACGACCGTGCCGTGCCCGGCCACTGGGAAGGCGACCTGCTCATGGGCAAACGCATGCACGCGATGGCGACCCTCGTGGAACGCAAGAGCCGCTTCGTGATGTTGGTCGCGTTGCCGAACGGTCACTCCGCCGACGTCGTCGCGGACGCGCTCGCGTCGAAGATCACCGAGCTGCCCGACCAGCTCCGGCGATCGCTCACCTGGGACCAGGGCAAAGAGATGGCCGCGCACGCGCGCTTCACCATCGACACCGATGTCCCCGTCTACTTCTGCGACCCGCGCAGCCCCTGGCAGCGCGGCAGCAACGAGAACACCAACGGGCTGTTGCGCCAATACTTCCCGAAGCGCACCGAGATCGCGCACTACACCCAGGCCGACCTCGACGCGGTCGCCGCCGAACTCAACGACAGGCCTCGACAAACCCTCGCCTGGCGGTCACCATCACAAGCACTCGACGAAGCGTTGCGATGACCACCTGAGACCGCCGCCGTTCCGGCGGAAGTCGGTCGCTCAGTTCAACGTGCCGTTCAGTTCAGTTCAAGCTTGTTCGCTCAGTCACTCGGGGAACGTAGGCGCGGCACCGAGCGTGTCGGTACGCAGCCGCTCGAGGCGGGTGCGGGCGATGCGCCATTCACCGTCTTCGCGCTTGTACTCCTCGCGGTAGTGGCCGTAGCCCTGGAGGCCGACGCGGGTGCCGTCGGGCTGCGCGTCCCACTCCACGTAGTCGAACATCGCCCAGACGCCGCGTGCGGTGCCGTCGCCGGTGATCTCGATCTCGGGCATGTGCCCGTGGTGACAGGTCCGGGCTCCGACCAGCGACGCCGCTCACGTTGGTGACGATCTCGTCGCGACCGCGGTTCACGATCTCGGCCTCGGGCACCTCCATGACGCAGTCGGTGGCGAACACCAGGCCCCAGTCGTCCCACTGCTTGAGGTCCATCAGGCGGAAGTAGCGGGCTTTGAGCTGCTTGATCGCCTCGATGTCGAGCAGCTGCTGCAGCGTCTCGGGAGTGGTGTCGGGTGTGGTCACGATGCCTCCATGCGGTCGAAGGCGGCGTCGATCGCGTCGCGCCGCTGCTGGTAGAGCGGTCGGTACGAGCCGTGGGTGAGCACGTACGGCTCGCCGGCCACGAGGTCGTCGAGCAGGTTGCGGATGGCGTGCTCGGGCGTCGTGATGTCGTCGTCATCCATGGGCTGGTGGGCGATCATGGCGTCGACGTCGCCCATGTCGAGCAGCGACTCGCCGAGCTCCGACGGGCGCGCCTGCACGCTGCTCTCGAGGTGACGCGTCATCATCCCGCCGGGGAAGAGCACGGTCACGCCGATGTCCTCGCCGGTGAGCTCCTCGCGCAGCGACTCGGCGAAGCCGAGCACCGCGAACTTGCTCGTCTGGTACGCGCCGAGTCGCACCGACGGCGCGAGCACGCTCGACGACGCGGTGAACACGATGCGCCGCAGACCGCTCCCGGCGCGCAGCATCGGCAGGAACTCGCGCACCGTCCGCACGGTGCCGACGACGTTCACGTTCAGGATCCACTGCCAGTCCTGATCGGTGAGCTTGTCGATCGCGCCGAACTGCTGCACGCCGACGTTGGAGCAGAGGATGTCGCACCCACCCAACGTCACGCGGACGTGCTCGGCGGCCGTCACCACCGATGCGGTGTCACCGACATCGCAGTGGGCCGACGTCGTCGTGACCCCGACCTCCTCCGCGATGGTCGTGGCGTTCGCAGCGGCGGCGTCGGCGTCGATGTCGAGCAGCGCGACGTCCGCACCCGCGTCGGCGAGCATGCGCGCCATCGCGGCACCCAGCCCGGAACCGGCTCCGGTCACGACCGCAGTGCGGCCCTGCAGGTCTGTCATCTGCCGCACCGCGTCCGACGGAGCTCGACGGTCTCTTTGGTCGCCATCGATCCGATACTGATGCCGTTGCGACTCAATTCACAGTGTGGAGAAGGCCACATCACTGGCGGGAGGTCGATGACGGTCACAGAAGTCCTTCCTCGCTGACGGTTCGTGAAGACGCTTCTGCAAGCGGCCGAGTCGGGCCGGAGCTCTCAAGCACTCTCTCGAGCCGGGCAAGCGTTGAACAGTTGACGCTTGGTGGACGGTCAGACAGTAGCTGTTCTATTGTTGCCCTCCATGATCTGGTGGCTCATCGTGCCAGCCCTCGTTGGCCTACCGCTGATTGCCTTGTGCGTCGGAGCCGATGGGCGCCATCGCGATGCGCTGACCGCATCCGCAAAGCGGGATCCTGGCTCGCAGGGTTCGTCGGGCCAGTTCGTGTTCACTCGCCACTTCTTCATCGCCGGATTGATCGAGGGCCCATACACCTTCGAGCTGCCACTCCTCGACGAGCCTCCCTCGTCGGAGAGATAGGAATCGCATGTCGGTGCAAAGGCTGTTCCATGTCATCCACATCGTCGATGATCTCGCTGCGGCTGAGAAGTTCTACGGCACCGCTTTCCCGCTCGAGCGCTTCTCCGCACGCCACTACTCGGACACCGACAAGCGTTGGGCGTCGCTCTGGCTGATCGGCGACAACTTCGTCATCGAGTTGATGGAGCCGAGCCACGATCCTGACGACCGTCAGGCGAGCATTCCGAAATTCCACGAGCGTTTCGGGCAACACCTGCATTCGCTCGCCTGGTACTGCGACGACGTACCCGAGCTGGCGCAGCGGTTGCGCGCCGACGGCATACGAGTGATCGACGGCGGCTACGGCACGATCTTCACACATCCCAAGGACACCTTCGGGCAGCTGCAGTTCCAGACCGGCCCACCTGAGGTTCCGGTGCCAGACCCGCGCTTCGACGCGGATTGGGCGAGATCACGGGAGAGCGTTCGGCATCCGATGACGCTGCTGAGGGCGTCGCACATCACCACGCTGGTCTCGGACCTCGATCGAGCGCAGTCGCTCTACGAATCGTCGTTCGGAGCGCGCACGCTCTTCGAAGGCACCGATTCGATCGCGCGGCGCGCATTCATGTTCATCGGGACCGAGACGATCGTCGAACTTGCCGAGCCGTCCGACACCGACAGCCCGCTCACCCGCGATCTGCGCGAGAACGGGCAGCTGCCGCACTCGTTCTCCTTTCTCGTCGCGGATCTGTCGGCCGCGGCGGCGCACCTGAAGTCTGTCGGCGTCGCAGTGCAAGATGTCGGCCCGGCCTCGTTGCGAGTCGATCCGGCCGCAACGCTCGGGGCGGTCATCGAGCTGACGGACGTTCCGATACCCGGCGATCCTCGCTGAGGCAGTGGTCGCAACGCCAAGCGCTCAGCGCTTGAGAACCCCGCGATGCCTCGGAAGCCCCAGCAGGTGCTCCGCGATGAGGTTCCGTTGGATGTCGGTGGTCCCGCCGTAGATCGACGTGCCCTGCGCGAATCGATGCGCCCATTCCAGGGCGCCACCTGCGGCAGCTCCCTCCTCCCCCGAGGTCAGCAGACCGACTGGGCCGGCGAGCGCGATGAGCTCGGCGGTGTCGCGGATGAGGAGGTCCGAAGCGATCACACGCCCGTACGGCTCGGGTGTCACGTCCGCCACCTCGCAGTCGAGAGCAATCCGCGCCAAGCGCAGCCGCACAGCAGGGTCGTCGATGGCGGCGGAACCGTCGGGGCGACGCGCCGAGCGCGCCCAGGACTCGCCGGCAGCCAGGATGGCCGGGAACTCGTCGTGCCATCCGCGTGATTTCCCCAAGGCGTCGATCAGTTCAGTGGACGACGCGTCGAGTCCGTCGGCGCCGGCGTGTCCACCGCCCATGCCGTGCTCGTCAGCGAGTGCTCCCGACGCGACCTGCCAGCCTTGGTTGATCGGACCGAGCCGATACCAGTCGGGCACTCGTGCTTCATCGAAGTAGATGAAGTTGGTGCGCTCGCCCCCGAGCGTCGCGATGCCTTGGACCTCCACGCCCGCGTGATGGAGCGGGACGAGAAACATGGTGATGCCTTGGTGCTTTTGTGCTTCGAGATCCGTCCGCGCGGTGAGCATGACGTACTGGCAGAGATGCGCGCCGGTGGAGAACATCTTCTGGCCCGTGATCACCCATTCGTCGCCATCTCGAATCGCGCGGGTTCGGACGGCCGCCGCATCCGATCCGCAGTCTGGTTCGGTGTAACCCAGACAGCAGTGGATCTCCCCGCGCCGCGAACCGGGACCGACCAGTGCGTGCAGCTCGGCACTCCCGAACTGCGCGATGACGCTCGTGACCAGCTCGTTGGAGCCGAGCACGGGGAACAGCGAGCGTCCGCGCCGTGCCTCTTCAGCACGCACCACCGCTTCTTGCATGGGGTCCAGGGCCGACGGCTCAGCCTCAGGATCAGTCGATCCGCTGGTGAGCCAGCCCTTCGCCGCCAGTACACGTCGGTACTCGGGCACGAATCCGTTGCCGAGGCGTCGCTCCTGCTCGAGCACCTCGTCCGAGAGGTGTTCGTCCATGAAGGGCAGGACGTCCTCCCGCCAGAAGGCGGCCAGGTCCGGCTCCAGTTCGATGATGCCGAAGTCCACGCGATGCCCTCAGCTTCCTGTGTCGTCGCGGTAGAGGTGGTCACCTAGCCGCTGCAGGTCTGCGTCGGGATCACCGGCCACGAGTGTCCATCCACGAGCGCGACGGAAGTAGAGCTGCAAGTCCGACTCGAGCGTGAACCCGAACCCGCCCTGCACATGGATGCCGATGCTCGCCGATCGGAGCGCAACTTCACCCGCGTAGAGGTAAGCCATGAGCACCTGCGGCAATGCCTGTTCGGTCTCGTGCTCCAACCGCCACGTGGCCCGTCGCTGCAGACGGCGGCTTCCCTCGACGCCGGCTGCGACATCGACCAGGGGATGCGAGATCGCCTGAAAGGTCCCGATCGGGACGCCGAACGCCACTCGTTCTTTCGCATAGGCAAGCGCGAGCGCAAGCGCGCCGGCGGCGAGACCGGTCTGCGCGGCAGCCATGAGCGACTTCCATTCGAGCACCGCATGTTCGAAGCACGCGTGCGCTCGGGTGCCGTCCGCCAGCACAGTCCGGTGCGCGGCGGGTCCCGACAGCTGACGCCAGGCCAACGGAGTCGAGCCGAGGTTGGAAACCGCTGCGCCGGGCTCCTCCGCGTACAGCACGAGTTCGTCGTCGACCAGGCCGACGACGAGATCCGCAACGGCCCCGCTGCTCACCAGTTGTCGACTGCCCGATGCCGCCGGATGGAGTGCGATGGTCGCTGTCCTTTCACCCGCTGCCGAGCGAGGCCAGTTCCTCCGATCGTCCTGTCGCCGCGATGAGACGCGCGGCGACGACCGCATCGATGAGAGGAACCGGAGCGAGCGCCCGTCCGTACGCTTCCGCGACGAGCGCGAGATCCACGAGTGTCGCGCCGTCTCCGCCGACGCTCGACGGCAACGCCATGCTGACGACACCGGTTTCGGTCAACACCCGCCAGAGTTCGGCATCGAATCCGAGCGGTTCCGCGTCACGGACTCTCGTCGTGGGACATTCGCGTTCGAACAGTGACGGCGAAGACCTCGCTGATCTGCTGCTGCTCCTCCGACAACGAGAAGTCGCGGCGCCGCACCTCCATGGTCTCCACCGTCGTCATTCGCTGTGGTGCTCCTGCGTGCGCGGACCGGAAGATCGGTCCGCGTCGAGCTCGGCCAGGATCTCGCTCGTGTGCTCGCCCACTGCCGGCGCTGGGCGCATCACGACCGCCTCATCGAACGTGACTGCCGGTCCTGGGTGGAGCACGTCACCGAGCGTCGGGTGGACCTCGCGCACGAGGTACCCGGGCGACGCGGCCTCGACCACGTCGGGGAGTTCGTCGAGCGTGGCGACGCGGGCGCACGGCACGCCGTTCGCCTTCAGGCGCGCGACGACCTCGTCGGTCGGGAGCGTCGCGAGCTGTGCCGCGATCTCCTTCATCACTCCTGCCGAGTTGCGGCCCCGTTTCTGAGGATCGTCGAGATCCGGGCTGCCGACGAGTTCGTCGCGACCAACCGCTCGCAGCAGTCCGTCCCACTGCGGCGTCGTCACCGTGATCATGGCGATGTGTCCATCCGCCGTCGCCGTCAGGCGGAACGTTCGCGACTGCGATGGGAGCTTCTCGAAGTCGCCCAGCATCGTGATGTTGGTGGCGACGTCCGGCCAGAGAAAGGCGAGGCCGGCATGCAGCATCGGAATCTCGATCATCTGTCCACGCCCGGTGCGAGTGCGTTCGAACAGCGCGGCAGTGATCGCCTGTGCCGCCGTCAGCCCCGTGACCTTGTCGACCACTGCCTGTTGCACCAGGACCGGCACACCGGTCTTGAGGTCTGCCTGGTTGCCGCCGAACCCGGTCATCGCTTGGATCACGTGGTCGTACGCCGGTGCATCCGCCAGTTCCGAGTTCGACGGGAACCCGCGAATCGCTGCGTAGATGAGCTCAGGGTGCTCCTCGAGCAGCGAGTCGGCGCCGAACCCGAGCTTCGGCATCACCGCAGGTCGGAAGTTCTCGACCAGGACATCCGCCGTCGCGATCAGCTTCCG
This sequence comes from uncultured Actinomycetes bacterium, assembly GCA_963755855.1. Classification (GTDB taxonomy): domain Bacteria; phylum Actinomycetota; class Acidimicrobiia; order IMCC26256; family DASPTH01; genus DASUAS01. Next base: position 1,089,056 of record CAVWLR010000009.1, read on the forward strand.
AAGGGTTGCGCGGTCGCCCTCTTGCTCGAAGTCGAGCGCAATCGAGCGCTTGCCCCAGTTCGTGTTCACGAAGTACGCGGAGGTTCCACCGCGGCCGGATCCGATCTTGCGAAGGATGTCGCCGACGGGAGGCCGTTCGACCTTGACGACATCAGCACCCTGCTGCGCGAGGACCAGTGTCGCGAAGGGGCCTGACAGGTTCATCGTGAGGTCGAGCACTCGCACGCCGGCGAGTGGGCCGCCACCTTCAGTGGGCATGTCGGATGAGCTCCTCACGAGATCGGGGGACTGTGCGTCGCCACGCAACTGCGCCAGCCGTCCACAACGTGCTGAAGGAGCGAGATCGCATGGGCTGGACTGGAAACGAAATAGGGCAACGGGAACTGCACGTCGGTGACGCCGGCGTCCAAGAGCGCAGGGATCGACGCCAATGTGGCATCGACGTTCGGTCGTCCACGGTCGTCGAACACCGGGGCGAGCTCACATCGGACGAAGAAGCTCGTGGCGTGGCGGCCGCGCTCGGATGCAACCGAATCGAGGAGGGCGATCCCGTCCGCGACCACCGCCGGCTCGGCCCCCATCACGGGAATCCAACCGTCGCCGGCAGCCACGATGCGCGTCACGTTGCGTTCGTGCAACGAGCCGGCGAACAGGACCGGAAGCCGCTCTTGGACCGGCAGAGGAATGCAGCTGAGTGCCTCGAAGCTCACTGTCGTCGACGAATACGTCGCGTCGGGTCCGCTCCAGAGCGCTCGGCATGCGCCAACAACGTCGTCGAGCACCGCGCCACGCTTCCGGAAGTCGACGCCGCATGCCTCGTACTCGTCGGCATGCCACCCCACGCCCACTCCCAACTCGACACGCCCCTCGGAGAGGACGTCGAGGGTGGCGACGGTCTTCGCCAGAACACCGGGCGTCCGCAGTGGCGCAATGAGGATCCCCGTGGTCAAGCGCAGCCGATCGGTCACCATCGCGATGGCGGTCAGCATGCTGAGCGGCTCGAGAAAGGGTGCGCTGGACGGCAGGGGGAAGGATCCGAACGGATAGCCACTCGTGTCGGGCCCGATGGCGACGTGATCCGGCACGGAGACTGCGTCGATGCCCAACGCCTCTGCTGCCACCGCAACATCCACGATTGGTCGCGGACCACCGCTTGCGGCAGGTCCGCAGGTCGGAAGGGCGAGGGTGAGCCGCGGCGCGGAAGTGTGCACGAGGTGAGAGCTCCAGCGATGACAGCGGCGAAGCAGCTGAACGATGACTGCTCTATTGTACATTGCGCACGAAGCCGTTGACCACGGGGGACGACGTGAGCGCCACTTCGAAACGGGTGCGACTGTCACTGGGGCTGCAATCCCACGCTGCCCTGCACGGCACGAGCGGACGCGGCCTCGTCGAGTTGAGTCGCGTCTCAGAGGATGCAGGCCTCGACGGCGTCGTCATCGGTGACCACGTCGTGCTCGGAAACCGTCTCGACCGGTATCCCTATCCGCCAGTGCACTTCGCGCAGGACGCGTCGTGGATGGAACCCCTCACAGTGCTGGCTGCAGTTGCAGCGAGTACGTCGCAGCTGCGGCTCACGACCGGAGTCCTCGTGTCCCCGCTCCGTCCGCCGGTCTTGCTGGCCAAGATGGCGGCGACGATCGATCAGATCTCTGACGGTCGGCTCGAGCTCGGGGTGGGCGTCGGATGGCAACCCGAAGAGTTCGATGCCGTCGGTGTCGACTTCGCAGCCCGGGGGCAACTTCTCACTGACGGCATCGGCGCGTGCCGCGCACTCTGGGGTGACGATCCTGCGCAGTTCTCCTCCCCCACCACGAGCTTCACTGATCTGTGGTGCAATCCGAAACCTGCGAATCCGGGCGGGATTCCTGTGTTGTTCTCGGGATCACTCCGTCAACGCAACCTGACTCGCATCGCGGAGCTCGGTCATGGCTGGATCACGCACCCTGGTGAGCCGATCGACGACATCGCAGCGTCCGTCGAGCTGCTCCGCAACCTGTACTCGGAGCACGGTCGTGACCCTGCATCGCTGCTCATCCGGACCCGACTCCCAGTGGTGCGGTCCGAGATCGGCGGTGAACCTGACTTCGAAGCATCACTCGCCTCGGTCGACGAGCTCAGCGAGGCGGGCGTGACCGATCTGACTGTGTGGTCGAACAGCTTCATCGAGGACGCCGATGACGCGCACGCACAGATTGCTGCGCTGGGCAAGGCCTGGGTCGCCCGCAGCGCAGCGGCCGCATGAAGCGCCTCGAGGGACGAGTCGCGATCGTCACCGGCGCGGCTCAAGGAGTCGGGCGCGGGATAGCACTTGCACTCGCAGCGGAAGGTGCGACCATCGCGGTGGTCGACATCAATGCCGAGGGTGCACTCGACACCGCGGAAGAGTGCCGGGCCCGTGGCGTTCCTGCAATCGGCCTCGAGTGCGACATCAGCGACCGCACGCAGGTCGATCAGGTCGTCGATCGCGTCGTCAACGAGTTCGGCGGCCTGCGGCTACTGGTGAACAACGCACACGCGTTCACGCTCGGAATATCGCTGCTCGAGACGACGCAAGAGGACATGGAGGGATCCTGGACGACTGCAGTCCTCGGAACCTTGTTCTTCATGCAGTCCTGTTTTGGTGCGCTCACGGAGCACGGCGGGAAGATCCTCAACATCGGGTCCGGATCAGCGCTCGACGGCGACGCGGGTTCGGCGAGCTACGCGTCAGCGAAAGAAGGCGTGCGCGTGCTGACACGCGTCGCCGCGCGCGAGTGGGGACCCCACGGGATTCACGTGAACACCCTGTGCCCGTTCTCGCGCTCACCCCGATGGGAAGCTTTCGCGGCCGAGCATCCGGGTCGGGTCGAGCGCCAGGCGGCATCGATGCCTCTGCGACGGGCGCCCGGCGACCCTGAGCTCGACATCGGCAGGGCCGCCGTGTTCCTGCTGAGCGACGATTCCAGCTATGTGACTGGGCAGACGTTGTTCGTCGAGGGCGGACGCATGCGGACATGAATTCCGCCTCGCCTGGCCTCGCCGAACATCCACTGGTCACCGACGGCATGCGCTCTCGACTCGGAGTGTGGGGCGAGTGGAGTCAGTGGTGCTCTCCGATCCGCGACTCGGACATTCGACGCTGGGCACTTGCCGTCTACTGGCCCGCCATGCCTCCTCGCCGCTTCTGGGACGAGGAGTACGCACGAACGACGCGTTGGGGTGGCATCGTCGCACCCGACGAGTTCAACCCATTCGCATGGCCGGTGTTCAGCGCCCCCCGACGAGACGAACCGGACTGGCGTCCGGACCGCCAGGCAACTCGGCGACGAGTAAACGGCGGGTGCCGCGCCCGCTACGCACAACCCATGCGTCCCGGAGACCGCATTCGTCGTCGCGTGCGGCTCAGCAGCTGGCGAAGCAAGCCTGGCGCGACAGGGCCTCTGCTGTTCGTCGACTTCGAGCACGAGTGGCGCAATGAACGCGACGAGCTCGTCCGTGAAGCCGTGTACACACTCATCTACTCCTAGCGTCCCGTCGGAGGTTCCATGCTGCTCGCCGACCGAGTTGTGATCGTCTCCGGGGTGGGGCCTGGGCTCGGTCACGCCCTCGCGCTCGCGTGCGTGGATCACGGCGCTCGCGTCGTGCTCGTCGCTCGCACCGAGGGGCGAGTCACCGCACTCGCGTCGACGATCACGGTTCGAGGCGGAGAAGCGCTGGCAGTACGAGCAGATGCGAGTCTCCCAGCAGACACAGACCGGATCGTCGAGATGACACTGGAACGTTTCGGGCGCGTCGACGGGCTGATCAACAACGCGGCCACCATCCCGCCACTCGCGCCGATCGCCGAAGTCGCCACCGATTTCTTGGAGCAGAGCTTGGAGGGAAACTTCCTATCCGCCTTCCATCTGAGTCGCGCCGTGATACCTGCGATGGTGAAGCAAGGGCGCGGTGCGATCGTGATGGTGAGCTCAGCAGTGGTGCGCCACCCCAAGGTCGGCTTCGGCGTCTACAACGTCGGGAAACACGCGATGGTCGGCATGGCTCGCTCGCTCGCCCTCGAACTGGGACCGACCGGGATCCGGGTGAACACCCTGGCGCCGGGGAAGATCGCGGGCGAACGACTGGATGACTTCTTCGAGGAGCGCGCTCCCACGCTCGGACTCACCGTTGACGAGCTGCGAGACCGATACACGGCGAACATCGCACTCCGACGCCTCCCACGACCCGACGAGTATGCCGACGCAGCCGTGTTCTTGTTGTCCGACCTGTCACGCGCGGTCACTGGACACATCCTCGACGCCAACGGCGGCGAGTACTTCGACTGAACGGGTCGCTCCTCGCAGCCGGTGAAACGTACGCGACTGATCAGTGTGACGCGCGTGCTGCAGCCAAGCCGTCGACTGCGTAGTGCTCGAGAAACCGGCCGACCGTGTGCGGTCGTCGCATGTCGAATGCCACCGACAACGGCATCACGGTCAGCGTCATGAGCATTCGCGCGAGGAGCTCGCTCGCTTCGTCCTCATCGACGTCGGCGGCGAGCTCACCTCGAGCCTTCGCCTGTTCGACGTACGGAACCAGGAACGTCGACATCCGTCGGAGGCCGCCATCCAGATCAGTGGCGAGCAGCCGTAACAATTCGCTCTCGTCGGTGACGACGTCGTGTCGGCGGTTCTCGGCCACATTCCTGGCGAACACCTCTCCGAACGCACCGATCTGGGCTGCGAGCGTCGCGGTCAACGCCATCGCGTCTGCGGCTTCGTCGTAGTAGTTCTGCACGTTCTGTTCGATCGTCGCATCGATCAGTGTTCGGCGATCCGCGAAGTAGCGGTACACCGTGCCGCGCGAGATGTCGGCGGCGCGAGCGACGTCCTGCAGACTCGTCTTCGCGATCCCGAGTTGCAGGAAGCACTGCATCGCCGCGGCGAGGATCTTCGCTCGGGTTGCATCCTCGGCCTGCTCCGATGCTGGGATCGACATGCCTTCTCCAGCCATCCGAAAACCCTCAGCCCCTCACGGAGGTGCACCGCGACCACCCGCTTGAGCACGATCATACATCTGTTGTATTACTGTTCTGCGCTGGCACAGCGTCAGAACCTGGAGAGGACCAGATCCATGGGGCTCGACCCGATCGTGCGGTTGCGGTTGACCGAGACCCATCAGGAGCTCCAGGACGACATCAAATCGTGGCTCGATGCCAATCTTGCCGACGAGTTCCGCCACAGCGCTGCCAACGCCGACTACCTCCCCGAAGACGGTCACCAGCGAGCGGTCGCGTTCTGCCAGGCCCTCCACGCCAAGGGCTGGTTCGTTCCTCACTGGCCGGGCGAGTACGAGGGCGGCGGGCTCGGCACGATCGAGCAGATGATCATTCGAGAGCAACTCGCCTACGCGGGAGCGCCTCTGGTGAACTCGAACGGCACGAACATGCTCGCACCGATCCTCTTCTCGTACGGCTCGGATGCACAGAAGGCCCAGTATTTGCCCGCCATCGCGAGGTCCGAGACCATGTGGGCGCAGGGCTACTCGGAACCCGAAGCGGGTTCTGATCTGGCGTCGCTTCGAATGACTGCGCGGCGCGACGGCGACGAGTACGTCCTCAACGGCCAGAAGACCTGGACCAGCAACGGACGGCTCGCGGACTGGATCTTCGTGCTCGTGCGTACCGACCCGAGCGCAGCGAAACCCCAGGCGGGAATCTCGTTCCTGCTCGTCGATCTTCGGTCGCCGGGCATCACGATCAGCCCGATCCGTGCCCTGACCGGCTACCCGACGTTCGCCGAGGAGTTCTTCGACGACGTGCGCGTCCCGGTGGCGAACAGGATCGGCGAGGAAAACGACGGTTGGCGGATCGCGAAGGCGCTGCTCGACGTCGAGCGATCGAACATCACCCGAGCCGCACAGAGCCAGCGCTACCTCGACGAGCTCGTCGACTGGTGTCGCGCCCGCGAAGGCGCTGTCGACGATCCGCTCCGGAATCCGGTCAATCGCCTCGCGCTCGCCCGGCTCGTCGAGAAGGTCGAGGTCGGACGAGCGCTGTGCTACCGCATCGTCCAACTCCAGACGCAGGGGACGCTGTCGTCCACCCAGGCATCCCTGTCGAAGCTCTTCCACGCCGAATTCACCTTCGAGCTCCGGACCGTGGGCGCCCAGATCCTCGGGACCGCCGGCGAGCTGATGCCGAACGAACCGGACGCCCCGGTGCATGGGCACTTCAGCGAAGGGTTGCTGCTCTCGATGCTGCACCGCATCGGCGGTGGCACGAGCGAGATCCAGCGGGACCTCATCGGTCGTGGGCTCGGCCTCCCCAAATAGATCGAGAGGAGCGTTCCATGGACACAGGTGACGATCTCGAACAGCAGCGGTCCGACGGGGTCCTTCGGCTCGTGCTCAACCGCCCGGATGCGGGCAACTCCTTCAACGGCCGCATGCAGCGCGACCTGATCGACGCGTTCGAGCAAGCGAACGGCGATCCTGAGGTGCGTGCAGTCGTCCTCACCGCCGCCGGAACCCGACACTTCTGCACCGGCCCCGACCTCCGCGATCCTGATCTCGCTCCGAACCCGGAACGCCGACCCGGCGATGCTGCGCGCCGCCTGCGGGAAGGGAGCCAGCGAGTGGTGGAGGCCATGCTGGAGTGCGAGAAGCCCATCATCTGCGGGCTGAACGGCACCGCCGCCGGGGGCGGAGCGAACATGGTGCTGGCCGCCGACCTCGTGATCGCCGTGGACCACGCGACCATCATCGAGCTGTTCACCCGCCGAGGTCTCATTCCCGATGGCGGCGCCGCGTATCTCCTCGCCCAGCGACTGCCTCCGAATGTCGCGAAGGAGCTCGTGCTTTTCGGCGAGAAGCTCGACATGCAACGCGCCGAGCAGCTCGGACTCGTGAACCGTGTCGTCTCGCTCGACGACTTCGAATCGACGCTGACCGCGTGGTCGATGCGCCTCGCGGCCGGTCCGACCCGAGCGTACGCAGCGTCGAAGCAGCTACTGAATCGAGCCGTCGACGGCGACCGTGCGGCGTCGTTCGCGGTCGAGGCGATCCTCGTCGAGCAGATCGCATCGACCGCCGACGTCGCCGAGGGCGTGGCTGCGTTCCTCGAAAAGCGTGACGCACACTTCGAGGGACGATGAAGCCAGTTCCGAGTTCTGCGGCCAAGAGACCTGCGATCCGATGACAGAGCGCCATCGCATCGCGATCATCGGTGCCGGTCCGGGCGGACTCTGCGCCGCGATTCGTCTCCGCCAAGCAGGATACGAAGACTTCATCGTCCTCGAGCAGGGCGACGGCGTCGGCGGGACCTGGCACCACAACCGCTATCCCGGTGCGGAATGCGACGTCATGTCGCACCTCTACTCCTATTCCTTCGAGCTCAATCCCGACTGGTCGCAGCGCTACGCCCGGCAGCCGGAGATCCGTGCGTACTTAGAACGCTGCGCCGACGACTACGGCGTTACCAAGCATGTGTCGCTGCAGACGCGCGTGACCCGCGCTCAGTGGGACGAGCCGGCCGCCACGTGGCACCTCGAAACCGCTGACGATCGCCACTTCGAAGTCGACGTCGTCATCAGCGCGCTGGGGATGTTCAACGAGCCCGTGCTGCCGAACATCGAAGGGCTCGACACCTTCGGCGGCCCGGCATTCCACTCGGCGCGCTGGCCTGACGATGTCGATCTGACTGGCCGCCGGGTCGCGGTCATCGGGAGTGCCGCGAGCGCGGTGCAGCTGATTCCCGAGCTCGCGAAGGTCGCGGCGCGCCTCACGGTCTTCCAGCGCACCGCCATCTGGGTCCTCCCCAAGGACGACCGCCCGTACACCGATGAAGACCGGCATCGTTTCCGGATCGACCCGGAAGCGATGCTCGAGCTCCGCGCCAAGCTCGAGGACAGCGTCAACACGATGATGACGTTCTCCGACCCCGAAGCACTCGAGCGAGCCGCCGCCGCAGGTCTGGAGAACCTCGCCGTGGTCGAGGACGCCGCGGTCCGCAGCAAGCTCACGCCCAAGGTGCCGTGGGGTTCACGCCGCCCGATCGTGTCGAACGTGTACTACCCGACGTTCAACCGCAATGACGTGGAGCTCGTCACCGAACCGATCAGCAAGATCACCACCGACGCGGTCGTGACCGCCGACGGTCGCGTCCATTCGGTCGACGCGATCGTCCTGGCCACCGGATTCGCAACGACGAAGTACCTCTCAGCCATCGAGGTCGCGGGACGCGAGGACGTGCGACTCGACGATGCCTGGTCGGAGGATCCGGTCGCGTATCTCGGCGTCGTCACCGCAGGCTTCCCGAACCTGTTCATGCTCTACGGACCGAACACCAACAACGGTTCGATCCTGCGCATGCTCGAGTACCAGGTCGACTTCGCCGTGCGCTTCGTGCAGTTCATGGACGAGCACGGGTTGTCGTGGATCGACATCCGCCAGGTCGCGATGGACCACTTCAACCAGCAGCTCCAGGCCGACCTCGACGCCGTCGGCGTCTGGCAGCCGCAACACGACGGCTACTACCGCGGGCGTTCGGGTCGCATCGTGACCCAGTGGCCCCACACGATGGCCGAGTACGAAACCCAACTGCAGGCCTTGTCGATCATGGCCTTCGAGTACGCGAAGCGCTGAAGCCCCTTCGTCACATCGCGTTGGACCAGTCGAGACCCATCTCGGAGGGGTCGCGCTGGAACGCCCGGATCATCGCTTGCAACGTGTACGTCGCGACCAGGTGACCATCCTCGGTGAAGACGTGCCCCTCGCCCTGCGTCAGGCCGTTCCCCGCATAGATGGCCGGGTTGGCGTACAGCAACCACTGCGTCACGTCCACTTCCTCGTGGAACGCCATTGCGATCGACATGACGCCAGTCGACAGCGTCGAGTGCGCGATGTCCTCGCCGAAGCCCTGGTGGGGCCGCATCGCGGCCGCGATGGTCCAGTGCGTCGTGGACTGCGCCAACAGCGCGGTGTGGAGGTACTGCTCCTTCGGCGCGTCACGGAACCGACACCAGGCGTAGATCTCGGGCGATCCGGTGAGGTCGGGATCCCCGTTGTACGCACCATCGATGACCCGGATGTCACGACCCGTGACACGGAACGTGCTCATCTCATCGGCGTCGGCCGGACCGCCGACGTCAGGCATCGGGATCTCGCTACGGATCACATCAGGCGCACCCGCATCGAGCAGCAACATGCCCGCGCTTCGCAGCTTGTCGTCCTGGCTGATCTTCACCTCGACCGTCGAGAAGGTGCGGCCCCCGCGGAGGACCTCGACGTCGACCTCGAGCGTCGAGTCGAACGCAGCCGACTTGGCGAAGATCATGTACGCCGACGTGACGCGCTGCTCCGGTACGGTCTTCGCTGCTCCGACGATCGCCTGCGCCAGCATCTGGCCGCCTTCGACGACGTTCCTCGCGGTGTCTCGGTACGTGGGTCCGACGAACCGGCCCGGGCGGACGGGTTCAACGTCGATCAACTTCAGGAGATCGTCGGCGTCGCCCCACGCCGGAAAGGGAGTCGTCGCCGAGGCCAGCACGCCTTCGCCGGGCCATTCTTCGACGAGTTCGACCCGCAAGCGGTCCTGGTAGAAGCAGACGTAACCCTTAATGCCGGCCACCTCGTCGAAAGGATCCCGGTAGGTCCACACGACGTTCTTCTCCGCTGGATCTGCAGCGGTCAGCGTCCAGTAGCTCGCTTCCCCTTTGAACGGGCAGATCGTGTGCGCTACCGACTCTTCGAAGTGCTCCCATTTGACGTCCGCCTCTGGGAAGTACAAACGGTCGACGTGGCGTGTCTCCTCGACGCGCAGGCACGCCGTGCTCTCGGCCAACAGGACATCGCCGTACCAGACGCGTGCCGTCAGCGGTTCAGGAACGAGGTCGATGACATAGTCCGGATTGCTCGGCCACGCGTTCTCGATCTCCACCGGCGGGCTCCTTCGTCTCCTCGCGCGCGCGAGAGCACAGATGTACAGATGGTGCCTGATCGTACATGCCGGGCTAGTCCGCGTAGCCAACAGCTGCTGCGGCGAGACTCAGACGGGTCCGAGACGCTGGCGCCGCAGTTCCAGTGACCGGATCTTCCATCCGTCTTCGGTGCGCACGTAGGTCGCGTGGTAGTGGCCGGTACCACGGAAGCTGTTGTCCGGGGCGTCGGCAAACTCCACCAGGTCGTCCATGGCCCAGATCGCGTGCGCTTCGTCCGGTCCGATGACTTCGATCTCGGGGAGGTAGCCGCGGTGCGTCGTCACGGCCGGTCCGAGGACGCGTTCGACCATGCGCACCACTCGGTCTGCGCCGACGAGGGGCTTGGAGTCTGCGACATCGTCGGGTGCGGACATGCTCATGTCATCGGCGAGGATTCCACGGAGCGCAGTCCATTGCTTCGTGTCCATGAATCGGAAGTAGCGGGCCATCACGGTCTTGACGGCCTCGATGTCGGCTGATGTGGTGTCGCTCACTCGCCCAGGAGACCTGCGACGCCGTAATGAGCCATGAAACGCCCGACCGACTTCGGGCGACGAACGTCGAACACCGTCGAGCTCTGCATGGCGGTGACCGACATCAACATGCGTGCAAGCCACTCGCTCGCTTCTTCGGCGTCGACGTCGGCGCGTAGCTCGCCGCGCTTTCCTGCGGCTTCGAGGTACGGCACGAGGAAGTGCGTCATGCGGCGCAACGCACCGTCGCGGTCGCTGGCGCTGAGGCGCATGAGCATGGAGTCATCCTCACGGAGACGATGACGCACGTAGTCGGCGACGTTCCGGCCGACCACTTCGCCGAATGCCCCGATCTGCTCTGACAGCGTGTCGAAGGCACCCATCTTCTTGGCCGCTTCGTCGTAGTACTTCTGGGCACGCAACTCGATCGTCGCGTCGATCAGCTCTTGACGCTCCGAGAAGTACCGGTAGACGGTGCCGCGCGACACCTGGGCGTGGCGGGCGACGTCGTGCAGGCTCGTCCGCGAGATGCCGAGCTGCATGAAGCACTCGAGCGCGGCTTTGAGGATCTTGGTTCGGGTCGAGTCGTCGCTCGAGGTTGCGAGTTCCTTGGTTGCTGGTGCACCACGAGGCATCGTGCTCTGGTCCCCTTCATCGCCTGCTCGGGTCGCATGTTACGTCAGCACAGGATCCGTTCTTGTGACCTCCCGCCGACGTCGGGGGTCAGATCGTGCCGCGGAATTCGGGTCGTCGCTTCTCGAGGAAGGCGAGGAGCCCCGACAAGCAATCCGGTTCAGAGAACAACGCTGGTTGCGACACCCTTTCGAAGGCGAAGGTCTGCTCGAGGGCGTCGGTCGCGCCGATCTGGAGGCCTGCCTTGATCTGCGCAAGGGTGCGGGGCGGCCCGGAGGCGAGACGCGCCGCATACGCCAGGGCATCGTCACGGAACGTCTCCGTGGGAAACACTCGCTGGAGGATCCCGAACGCGTAGGCAGTCGCAGCGTCGATGCGTTCTCCGGTCATCATCATGTCGGCAGCGCGGCCCGCGCCGACCAAGTGGACGAGCGAGTGGAATCCTCCCCAGTCGGGGATCAGGCCGATGTGGACAAAGCTCTCGGCGAACACCGCCCGCTCGGACCCGACCCGGACATCGCAGGCCAATGCGAGGTTGGCACCCGCACCGGCTGCGGCACCGTCGACGGCAGCAACGACCGGTTTCGGCATGGCGCGGATGACGCGGACGATCTCCGCGCCGAGATCGACGCGGCGCTGGATCTCGGCGGTATCGCCGCGTTCGTGCAACCGAACGAGGTCTTCGATGTCTGCGCCAGCGGAGAACGTCGACCCCGCGCCACTGATCATGGCGCAGCGGATCTCAGCGTCACTCGCGATCGCTTGCAGAGCCGACAGCAGCTCCTCGCGCATCGTGCCCTCGAACCGGTTCATCACTTCGAGACGATCGAGGATCACCTGCGCAACTGCACCTGATCGTTCGACGGTGATCCCCGTGGTCATGCGGGACTCTCAGGCGACCGGGAGAGAGCCCTGGGAGAGTCGCTCGATCAGCTGCCGCTTGTCGATCTTGTTCGTTGTCGTGTACGGCAGGTCGTCGCTCGACGGAAGGATCGTCCAACGCTTGGGCACCTTGTACACCGCGAGTTGCGTACGGCAGCGGCGCACGAGTTCCTCAGCGCCAATCTGTCGCGCCCGGTACGAGGACGACGACGCCGGTGACGGTCGCGCCACGCTGCTCGTCGGGGATCCCGACGACGTAGGCCTCGCGCACCTCTGGCATCTCGAAGAGAACGTTCTCGACTTCGACAGGTGCGACGTTGGCGCCCGACGTCTTGATCATGTCGTCGGTGCGACCGGAGAAGTAGAGGTGGCCGTCTTCGTCGTAGTAAGCGGAGTCGCCGGTGTGGTACCAGCCGTCTGCGTCGAACACCTCGCTCCAGGTGCGCCCGACCATGCCGCGCATCATCGGCCAGCCGCGGACGCAGATCTCACCGTGCACCCCCGGGCCGACGCGCTCTCCGTGCGCGTCGATCACTTTGTGTTCGAACCCGGGTGCAGTGACTCCGAGGGACCCCCGCTTCTCCTCGGGAATGTCATCGTTCGGCGGCCACCAGGTGTGAGAGCTGCAGGTCTCGGTCATGCCCAACTGGCGGACACGGAGCGACGGATCGGCAGCCCGGAACTCAGGGGCGACGAGGTTCTGCTGGTAGCCACCACGCAGAGCCGACAAGTCGCTCGACGCGAACTCGGGATGCGCCTCGAGCGCGGGCCCGACGTGCGGGAAGCCGGTCGCGTAGGTCGCCCCCTCAGCCTCGAGGAGACGAAGCACTTCGCCGGCATCGAAGCGCTCCTCGGTGAGGATCGTGACTCCGATCTGCATCGGGCCGAGCACACCGAAGATCAGACCCCCGACCCAGAAGAACGCCATCGGGACGTACACCCGGTCACGGTCGGTCCAACCGTGCCCGGCTGCGATGAATTGCGAATGTCGCAGGAGGGTTCCGTGGGCATGGATGACGCCTTTCGGATCCGACGTGCTCCCCGACGTGTAGATCACGACCAGGTCGTCGGCCGGGCGCACCAATGCCTCCGCCGCCGCGAGGAGCTCGCGGCTCGAGGGTGTGACCGATGCGGGGGTGACCCAGCGTCGGTCGGTCGGTTCGAGCGACGCTATGTGGCGCAGCATCGGTGTGCTGGGAAGCGAGAACGGACCGGGACCCGAGTCGGCAAGTCCGGGCGCGCTCGCTTCGAGCCGATCGAGTACGTCACGTCCGAGGATCGAGGGGACGGTGATCACGGTGTGGATGTCGGCGTGGCGGAGCACCCAGCCGACTTCCTGCGCCTGGAAGAACGTGTTGATGGGCACGGCAACCGCGCCGATCCGCGTCGCTGCGAGGAAGGCCACGACGAAGTTCGGGCCGTTCGCGGCGAGGATTCCGACGCGAGTGCCCTTGACCACGCCGAGCGCGAGCAAGGTGCGGGCGAGTTCCGACGAACGGGCGTCGGCCTCGGCGTAGGTGACGCGGTCGAGCGATCCGTCCGCCTTCGTGGTCACCACGTAGTCGTTGTCGCCGTACGAACCGACCAAGGCTTCGAGCATCTTCGGGATCGTCGCCTCGTACGCGAGGTCCCCGTGGTCGAAGTGCCGGCTCGGCACGATCGTCGGTCGTCATTCCACGACCCATTGCGGCTCGCGCTTCTCGGCGAACGCCCGCATCCCTTCGTGGTAGTCGGGGTGCTTGAGCTGGTGCTGGAGCACGTACCGGTACGCAACATCGAACGCTGGGCGGAGACCGACGTCGAGGCTCTTCCACATGGCCTGGATCGAGGCCTGGACGGTCGCCGGAGAGAGCTTCGTGATGTCGGTTGCGATCTCGCGGGCACGCGGCATGAGTTGTTCCTTCGGCACGACTTCGTTCACGAGCCCGATGTCGTAAGCGCGCTGTGCGGTGATGCGTCCGTTCTTGGTCATGAGCCCGAGTTGCATCACCATGGACAGCGGCATTCGCCGGAGCAACCCGACCGGTTCCATGGCGAACACGTTGCCGACTGCGCAGTGCGTGTCGAGGATCTCGACGTGTTCCGCCGCGATGATGAGGTCCGAGTCGGAGACCTGGTGGAGTCCCCCGCCGACGACCATGCCGTTGAGCGCGCAGATGACCGGCTTCCACACGCCGTGGTGAAGCCGGGACCCGGGCACCTTGTTGTGGATCCCCGACTCCGCGGTGGCGCGGATGTCCTGCCCTGCGGAGAACGCCCGGTCGCCGGCCCCGGTGATGATTGCGACCCGGATCTCGGGGTCGTCGCGGACGATGCCCCACGCCTCGCCGAGCTCGCGACGTGAGGTGTCGTTGGTGGCGTTGAGCCGTTCGGGCCGGTTGAAGGTGATCGTCGCGACGTGGTCGGACACGTCGAACAAGATCGTCTCGAAGTCCATGTGCACTTCTCCCCCACGGCGGTAACCGCCATGTACAGCAGTAGTAACACTGTAGCAAGTTTTGTTCTATCGTTCCGTTGTCGCGCCAGTCACGGCATCCACTGGCCGCCGGACACGGAGACCAATTGCCCGACGACGTGTCGGGCGGCGTCCGAGCAGAGGAATGCGGCGACGCCAGCCACGTCGTCGGGCTCCCCGAGCGCTCCAGTGAGCGTCGTGGTCCGCATGACCTCGAGCTCCTCGTCGGTCTTGCGACCGAGCAGCCAAGGGGTCGCCGTCGTTCCGACCACGATCGTGTTCACACGGACGCCCAGGGGCGCCAACTGGACCGCCATCAATCGCGAAAGGCCCTCGACCCCCGCCTTCGCGGCCGCGTACGCCGGTGGGCCGGTTCGCACCCCGTGGGCGGACACCGAGCTGATGTTGACGATCGCGCCCATGCCTTGCTCGACCATCTGGCGGGCTGCGACCTGGGCCATCACGAACGTGCCCTTGAGGTTCACGTCGACGATGCGGTCCCAGTCGGCATCGTCCTGGTCGAGGAAGGTCGCCGGCAGGGTCATACCTGCGTTGTTCACCAGCGCGTCGACACCACCTCGGCGCACCACGAGATCGTGGATGGCGGCATCGACAGCCGTGCGATCACTCACAGAGAGTTGACGGGCGTCGAGTTGATCGGGAAATGCCTCGACCATCGGCTCGAGCGACGCGAGGGCCTTGGCGTTCACGTCGACGACCAGCACGGCGTAGCCGTCATCGAGGAACCGCTTCGTGATCGCGGCGCCGATGCCGCGGGCACCTCCGGTGACGATCGCGACCCGGTCGCGCCGTTCGGTCATTCGGACTCCTCAGCGTTCACGAGAACCAGCGCGAGAGCGATTCGATCACACAGGCCGGCTTCTCGCCGTCCTCGATCTCGATGGTGATGATCGTCTTCACCTGCACCCCGGTGCCGACGTCGGTGACTTCAGTGATCTCGGCGCCGGCGCGGATTCGGGACCCCACGGGGACTGGAGCCGGGAAGCGGACCTTGTCGACTCCGTAGTTGACCGCCATCGCGAAGCCCTCGTACCGCACGATCTGCGGGAGGAAGTAGCTGGCGAGAGACAGCGTCAGGTACCCATGTGCGATGGTGCCCCCGAAGCGGCCCTGTCGCGACCGTTCGACGTCGACGTGGATCCATTGGTGGTCGCCGGTGGCCTCGGCGAATTGGTCGACACGCTCCTGAGTGATCTCCAGCCAGTCACTGTGACCGAGGTGCCGGCCCTTCGCTTCCTGGACGGCGGCGAGGCCGCTCAACACGATCGGGGTCGACACGCGATTGCCTCCTGATGGGCCGGCACAAACGACCAAGTCGGGCTGCACCGGATGGAACAGATTGACGTTGAGTGTCCGATCATGCAGTATCGTGAGGCGTCGCCGCAAGGCGGAACTGCAGGACTGCACCATCGATCAGAAGGGCTCGCCACGTGAGATTCGGCATCTTCATCTTGGGCGACAAGCCTCCGCAGTTGACCCACCAGGAAGTGCTCGCCAACGTGCTGGAAGAGGCGCGGTGGGCAGAAGAGTTCGGGTTCGACGAGGTGTGGCTCGCTGAGCACCACTTCTCCGCATACGGGACCCTGGCGAACCTCCCGTTGATCGCGAGCGCAATCGCAGCACAGACCGAACGGATCCGTATCGGTACTGCGTGCATGGTCGCGCCCTTCCACGACCCCATCCACCTCGCCGAGCAGATCGCGATGGCCGACGCACTGAGCGGTGGACGGTTCGACGCAGGCTTCGGGCGCGGATACCAGTCCCACGAGTTCGCCGGATTCGGCGTCTCGATGGACGAGGCCAGCGCTCGGTACAAGGAGTGCGTGACCATCGTCGAGGGGCTGCTCGGCAACGAGCGGTTCAGCTACGACGGCGAGTTCTGGCAGGTCGACGACCTCACGGTCCACCCGCGTCCGGTTCAGCAGCCAGTACCGATCTGGTGCACGGTGATGAAGACCCCGTCGAGCTTCGAGTGGCTGGCCGAGACTGGCTACGGCGCCATCATCGGGAATCCGTACCAGGTCGACGTCGATCTCGCCACCGGTCTCGACCTCTATCTGAAGTCGCGCGCCGACCGAGGACTGGAGCGTGCGACGGATCAGGTCTGGGCGCTCCTGAACGCATTCCTCGACCACGACGACGCCGTAGCGCGGTCGTACCCGCGTGAGAGCGTGGAGATGTCGATTGCGGTGCACCGGCAGTACTCGAACCCCTTCGAACGCGGCGGAGAGATCCCAGCCGACTACAAGGCCTACGCCGACTGGTTCGACAACCACGACGCACAGACCTACGAGCAGATCCTCGACTCCCCGCTCACGTTGATGGGCAGCCCGGACCGCGTCATCGAGAAGATGAGCACGATTGTCGACATGGGCTGGCAGAACCTCATGCTGCGCATGAGTCGCGGCGGGGCGATGGATCGCAGTCGCGTCCGCGCGTCGATGGAGCTCTTTGCACGCGAGGTCATGCCGGCCGTGGCGGAGCTGGAATCGGCGAAGGTCTGACGGCCACGTGGAACTTGCCACCCGCGTCCGCACGGTGCTCGCACTCGAGCCCGAAGCGGGAGCGATCGAGTTCGACGATCACTGGTACTCGTGGGCCGATCTCGCTGAGGTCGCGTCCGGCGTCGCCGAGACCATCCACCAGAGTGGCGTCGAGCGCGGCGCAGCAATCGGACTCCTGCTTCGCAACGATCCGGCGATGATCGGTGCGGTGCTCGGAACACTCCTTGCCGGCGGCTGCGTCGTCACGATCAATCCCCATCAAGGTGACGAGCCCCTGGCAACCGAGATCGAGCACCTGGCAGTGCCGATCCTGATCGGGTGCACGAGCGATTGGCGCCGGCCAGGTGTCGCGGACGCGGCCGGTGCGCTCGGCACCGTCGGCGTCGAAGTCACGATGACACCCCACGCCAGCGCCGAGAGCGTTCCTGGACTGGAGACTCCCGGCTCCGGTCCGTTCCGCGCTGTGCGTGCGGGGATTGCCGTGGAGATGCTCACGAGTGGGACGACCGGTCCGCCGAAGCGTGTACCGCTCTCCTACGAGTCGTTCGAACGGACCATTGCAGCCGCCGGCGCGCACTACAGCAGCGACGGTACGCGCGACGACACGCCGCGCCTCCGCACTGGCGTCGCCATCGTGGCGTCGCCACTGGTCCACATGTCCGGCATCTTCCGGACCTTGCTGAACGTCACCGACGGTCGACGCATCGCTCTCCTGGAGAGGTTCCGCGTCGACGAATTCGTCGACTTGGTGCGCCGACACCGCCCGAAGGCCGTGAGCCTGGTCCCGACCGCCCTGAGAATGGTGCTGGACGCCCAGGTGGATCCAGACGATCTTCGCAGCATCGTCGTCGTGACGTCGGGGAGCGCGGCACTTCCGATCGAAGTCCAGGAAGCGTTCGAGACCCGCTACGGGATCGCCGTGCTGCCGTCCTACGGTGCCACCGAGTTTGCGGGTGGCGTCGCCGGGTGGACGTTGCCGTTGCATCGCGAATGGGGCGTGACCAAGCGCGGCAGCGTCGGTCGCCCGCAGCCCGGCCGCGAGTTGCGCGTCGTCGACCCCGAAACGGGGTTGGACCGCGGGACCGGTACGTCAGGACAGCTCGAGGTCCGGAGTCGCGACGGCGATTGGGTTCGGACCACCGACGTCGCACGGATCGACGACGACGGGTTCGTGTGGATCGAAGGACGGAGTGATGATGCAATCGTTCGAGGTGGGTTCAAGGTCTTTCCGAACGAGATCGCAGATGTGTTGCGGACTCATGCTGCAGTCCTCGACGCCGGTGTCACCGGGGTCGCCGACGAGCGGCTCGGGGCAGTGCCCGTGGCAGCAGTAGAGCTGCGCGAGGGAGCGACCACCACGGAGGACGACCTCTTCGTGTTCCTGCGCGAACGCCTCCCCAGCTACAAGGTCCCGACGTCGCTGCGCGTCGTCGAAACGCTCCCCCGCACGCCGTCACTGAAGATCAGTCAGCCCGGCCTGCGGGACCTCTTCGTTGCGGTGACCGACCGATGAGCCATCCCCTGCGCGGGGCGGTGGCCATCGTGGGCGCGGCCGACGAGGTGTCGCCCACGGGCGAGATCGACCTCCCGCTGCGCACGCTCGAGGCCCGAGTGGTCCGCGCCGCACTCGCTGACGCCGGTATTGAACCCTCCGAGGTCGACGGTCTCTGCATGTGCACCGGCGGCACGCTGATGCACTCGGTCGAGTTGGCCGAGCAACTCGGCATCACACCCGACTGGACCGACTCGACGCAGATCGGTGGTGCGTCGTACGAGCTGTACGTCGAGCATGCCGCTAGCGCGATCGCCGCCGGACTCTGCGAGACGGTGGTCATCGTCTACGCGTCGACGCCACGTTCATCCCGAAAGCGTGGCGGCACTGGCATGGGGATCCTCGCCACCCCGGAGCGGCTCGAGTGGGAGACGCCCTACGGGATCTTCCTGCCCATCGGCGCGTACGGCTTGGCGGCGAACCGCCACATGTCGCAATACGGGACCAGGCCCGAGGAGCTCGCCCAGATCGCCGTCGACACGCGGCGTTGGGCTTCGATGAACGAACGCGCCTACGCACGCGATCCGATCACCGTGGACGACGTGCTCGGATCTGGTTTCGTCGCTGAGCCCATGCACAAGCTCGAGTACTGCCTGGTGACCGACGGCGCGGGGGCGATCGTGGTGACGAGCGCGGACCGCGCTCGGGGTCGTGCCAAGGAACCGGTCTGGGTCCTCGGCGCGGGAAGCCACCACACCCACTCCATGATCAGTCAGATGCCCGACCTCACCACGACGGCCGGCGTTCGATCCGGGGAGCTCGCGTTCGCGATGAGCGGGCTCACGCCAAGCGACATCGACGTCGTCGAGTTGTATGACTCGTTCACCATCACCGTGCTGCTGGCGTTGGAGGACCTGGGGTTCTGCGCCAAGGGCGAAGGTGGACCGTTCGTCGCCGACGGTCGTCTCGGTCCGGGTGGCGCGCTGCCCGGGCAGACCTCCGGTGGCGGCCTCTCCTTCACCCACCCTGGGGCGTTCGGCATGTTTCTCCTCGTCGAAGCCGTCCGCCAACTACGCGGCGAGTCCGGCGAGCGTCAGGTGGACGGCGCCAAGACCGCGGTCGCGCACGGCTGCGGCGGCGTCCTCTCAGCCACATCCACCGTGGTGCTCGGGACGGAGGAAGTCCGATGAGTGAAGCTGCAGGCTCCCGCACCGTGCCGGACCCGTCGGAGATCTCCCAGCCGTTCTGGGACGCCACTCGTGAGAAGCGCCTCGTCCTACAACGTTGCGACTCGTGCGCGTCGTTCGTCTGGTACCCACGGGGCTTCTGCCCCGGGTGTCTGAACGAAGATCTGCATTGGGTCGAGGTCTCGGGTTTCGGCACCGTGTACGCGGTGAGTGTGCACCACCGCGCTCCGGCACCCGAGCTCAAGGAGCGGGTGCCGTACGCGTTGGCGCTGGTCGATCTCGACGACGGCGTGCGCCTGATGACCAACGTCGTCGGCTGCGATGCCCAGGACGTTCACGTCGGTCAACGCGTTCGCAACACCTGGGAGCCCCTCGAGGACGGTCGTCACCTCCTCGTGTTCGAACCGGACTCTTCCGGATCGTGAGCACGCGGGTGCGTGAACTCGCCCGCGATCTGCGTTTCCCCGAGGGTCCGGTGATCTGCCCGGACGGCTCTGTGCTCGTCAGCGAACTCGCCGGCGGCTGCGTCACCCGGATCAACACCGATGGTTCGCGAACACCATTCGCGAACACGGGTGGCGGGCCGAACGGGCTCGCACGGCTGCCCGACGAACGGGTGCTGGTCTGCCAGAGTGGCGGCTCCAGGTGGGCTCCCCGTCCCTGGCCGTTCGATCTCCCTGGTTCGGTGACGCTGACGCTCCCGGCCGGACCGTCCGCCACACCCGAGCAGCCGAGCATCCAGGTCATCGAGTCCGACGGGTCCATCACAACCGCGGCAGACACCTTCCGGACCCTCGACGGCACGGTGCTCCCACTCGGACGGCCGAGCGACCTATGTGTCGATCGCCACGGTGGCTTCTGGATGACGGACGGCGGTGCGAGTCACGGTCGCGATCGCGGCATGACCGGCGTGCTCTACGGGACGCCCGACTTCTCGCTCCGCGAGATGCTGTTCCCCCTCGAGATGCCGAACGGGGTTGCGCTCTCTCCCGATGGCGACCGGCTCTACGTGGTCGAGACCCGCACTCGCCGAGTCTGGGAGTTCAGCCTGGGAGCGGATGGTGAGATCACAGACGCACGCGGACTCGCGACGGTCCCCAGCGGCGGTCCGCTGAATTTCGGTGGCGCGGATGGCTGCTGCGTCGACGACGTCGGTCGGATCGTCGTCGCGACGCTGGGCACCGGTGGGATCACCGTGTTCTCACCGGACGGCGAGCTGCTCGGTGCGCTGCAACTTGACGACCCGATGACCACCAACGTCACATTCGATGCGCGGAATCGGGCACTGGTGGTCACGCTGGCGTCGACCGGACGACTCGTCATAATCGACGATTGGCCCGAGTCGGTTCTCGGTGGCGACGGGTGAGCGAGCGCCACTACTACCCGGCGACCTACGCCGACGAGCGCCCGTTCGCACCCGCCGTGATTCTCGCTCGGACCGGCAACGCCACCTCTTGGCGGCAACTCGACGAGCGTTCGACTCGCTTCGCCCGCCTCTTCTTGGATCTCGGCATGCAGTCCGGAGAAACGGTCGCGCTGTTGATGGAGAACCACCCCGTGGCGTACGAGATCGTCTGGGCGGTGCTCCGTTCCGGGTTGCGCTACACGTTCGTGAACTCGATGCTGACCGCCGGCGAGGCGGTCGAGATCGTCGACGCAGCATCGGCACGGGTTCTCATCTGCTCCAGCCGGTACCTCGCCCTCGGCCAGGCCATCGCAACCGCGCTTCCGACGCTCGAGCATCGCTTCACCATCGAGTCGATCGGTGACCGATCGACTGATCAGATGCTCCCCGACTGGCGTGCGCTCGACGACGCGATCCTCTCGATTCCCACCGATCGCCTCGCCGACGAGCGCGAGGGTGCGCCACTCTGGTTCTCGTCGGGGACCTCGGGGCATCCGAAGGGCGTCCTGCGGTCGCTGCCCGATGCGCCCGCCGGGACGCTCGATGAGGTCGCACGGTCGTACGGAGAGCGCTATCGGTTCGGTCCTGCGACCGTCCACCTCACCGTGGGCCCACTGCACCACGCAGCGCCGATCGGGTTCTCAACCATGGTGCAACGTTTCGGCGGCACAGTCGTGTTGACCGAACGCTTCGACGCGGAAGAGATGCTGCAGCACATCGAGCGGTACCGCGTCACCTTCACGCACGTCGTCCCGACCATGTTCGTGCGGTTGCTGAAGCTGCCTCCGGCCGTCCGTGACCGGTACGACGTCAGCTCGCTGAAGAATGTCCTCCACGGCGCCGCGCCCTGCCCCGTCGACGTCAAACGCCAGATGATCGGGTGGTGGGGACCGATCCTCGACGAGTACTACGCCGGCACCGAAGGTGTCGGCGCGACCGCCATCACCTCCGACGAGTGGCTCGCGCATCCTGGTTCGGTTGGCCGCGCGCAACGGGGGACGATCCACATCGCCGACGAGGGCGGCAACGAACTCCCCGTCGGCACGGAAGGCACGGTCTGGTTCGAGCATCCCGTGAAGGCGGTCTATCGAGGCGATCCGGCGCAGACCGCCGCAATCACCCACGCTCGAGGTTGGCAGACCCTCGGCGATGTCGGCTACGTCGATGTCGACGGCTATCTCTTCTTGACCGACCGGTGGACGCACAAGATCGTGACCGGGGGCGTGAACGTGTTTCCCCGCGAGATCGAAGACGTCCTCCTCGCCCATCCGATGGTGCTCGATGTCGCAGTCATCGGTACCCCGCATGATGAAATGGGTGAGGAGGTGCGAGCCGTCGTCCAGCCCGTCGAATGGAGTGATGCCGGCGCTCCGCTGGCCGACGAGCTCATCGCGTGGTGTCGGCGATCAGCTCGCTCACCACAAGTGTCCGCGCGGCATCGATTTCGAGCCCGCTCTGCCTCGTGGTGACAATGGCAAGCTCTACAAGCGCCTGATCCGCGACCGCTACTGGGCTGACCGTCCGACACGAATCCTCTGACGGAGCCGTTCCCCGGTGCTCACCGGTTGAGAAAGGCGTCGATCGAGGCTCGGTGTTCCGGGGTGGTGAACGTCTCGCTCTCCGCGGAGAGTCCGTACTCCAAGATGCCGGTCATGGCGCGCTGCAGATGGAGGTTCAGCGCCCGCTTCGTGTCCTGGACCGCAGCGGGCGGGAGCGCCGCGAGCCGGTGCGCCAGCATCAACGCCTCTTCCTTGACCTGCTCGTGCGGAACCACTCGATTCGCCAACCCGAGCTCCACCGCGAGCGGCGCAGCAATCCGCTCACCGAGGAGCAGATACTCCTTCGCCTTGAGCAGGCTCATGAGCAGCGGCCAGGCCAATGACCCACCATCGGCCGCGACGATGCCACTCGCCACGTGGGTGTCGGCGAAGTAGGCGCGATCGGACATCAGCACGATGTCGCACAACACCGCGACGCTGCACCCGAAGCCGACCGCCGGTCCGTTCACCGCAGCAACGATCGGGAGCGGGAAGTCGACCATGTCGCGCACGATGCGGCGGGCATCACGCATCCCCGCGCGCCGCGACACCGGGTTCTCGACGAAGTTCTCGAGCCACTGCACAAGGTCGCCGCCGGCGCTGAAGAACTTGTCGCCCGCGCCGGTGAGCACGACCGCCCGAGCGTCGGGATCCTCGGCGAGTTCGTCCCAGATGCGAGCGAAGCGGCTGTGCATCGGGTTGTTCACAGCATTCGCGTGGTCGGGACGGTTCAGCGTGACGACTCGGACCGCTTGATCGATCTCGACGGTGATCGTGCCATCGGAGTCAGTGCTCATACGCCCCATCCTCAGGTCAGCCGCACACCACGGCAACTCAGCTCGAGGTCTGGGCCCGAGCGCAGACTGCATGATAGAACAATCTTTGCTCAATTGTCTCTGACGGAGGTAGCCGAAGTGGAACGTCTCAGCGGTCGTGGCGCGCTCGTCTCGGGAGGGGGTCAAGGCCTGGGCCGGGCGATCTCGAAGCGGCTCGCCGCCGAGGGAGCCATCGTGACCGTCGCCGACATCAACGTCGACAAGGGCAACGAGTGCGTCGCCCAGATCGAGGCGGCCGGAGGCAACGCGCAGTTCGTCCAGGCGAACGTGGCCAAGGACGACGCCATCCAGCGCACCGTGGCGAGCGCGGCCGAGTGGAGCGGTGGGCTCGCCGTGCTCGTCAACACGGCGCAGTACTTCGCACCGTCGAAAGCGTTCGAGATCGTGTCGATGAAGGATTGGGAGTTGTCGGAGTCCACCGGACCGCGCGCGAGTTTCCGGTTCATGCAATTGGCATTCCCGTACCTGCGCGACAGCGGACATGGTTCGGTGATCAACTTCACTTCCGGCTCCGCACTCGCGGGGATCCGTTACACGGCGCCGTACTCGGCGGCGAAGGGTGCGATCCACGCCATCACGCGGGTCGCGGCCAACGAATGGGCGCGCCAGAACGTGCGGGTGAACGCGATGTGCCCGTTCGCGCTCACCGAGGTCCAGCAGCAGATGATCGGTACCGAGCAGGACAACTACACCCGCACCGCCGAACTCTGCCCGATGGGCCGCGGCGCGGATCCTGATGCCGAGATCGCACCGGTCGTCGCGTTCTTCGCCAGCGACGACTCCGCGTTCGTCACCGGCACCGTGATGCACGCCGACGGCGGGCTCACCGAGCTCTCGGCAATCGACTACTCGAGCGCGCCCGGCGTGTTCGAGCCGTGATCGATCAGCGCAACGTCATCTCGACGCTCGTGTAGCCACGGACGGTCGCAGTCAGCCTCCGTTCGCACTCCCGATGCTGTAGCCGGGGAAGCGAGTGGTGACCTCCTCGAGGACCATGGCCGCCTCGCGGCGCGCCAACCATTGGCCGAGGCACACATGGCGACCCCATCCGAAGAAGACGGTCTGCTGACGCGCCCGTTCGACGATGAAGTCGTCAGGATCCTCGTACTGCCGCTCGTCTCGGTTCGCGCTCCCGAGAAGGAGGAGCACCCAGTCCCCCTCGGGGATCGTCGTCCCGGCGACTTCGACGTCGCGCGTCGTGCTCCGAGCCACCCAATGGGTCGGCGAGTCGTATCGGAGCGCTTCGTCGACCGCCTGGGGGATCAGCGCCGGCTGGGCGCACAGCAGATCCCACTGCTCACGATGGTGGTCGAGTGCGACGAGCGAATTCGACAGCAGCTTCTGGGTGGTCTCCGAGCCGGCCGCCGACAAGAGGTTGCAGAACATCAGCACCTCGTTCGGTGACAACGACACCGAACCCAACTCGGGGTCGTCGTACTGCGCGGCGAGGACACGGCTGATGAGATCGTCACCCGGGGCCGTTCGCCGCTCTTCGATCAGGGCGCCGATGTAGGCGCTGATCTCCCGGCTCGCGTCGATCGCACGCCGAGGGAGCGCGACGGATCCGTCATCGCGGGAGAGGAAGAGCTCCCACCACTCGCGGAGCTTGCCGCGATCAGCCTCGGGAACCCCGAGCAGATCCCCGATGACATCCGTGGGGATGTTGAAGGCGAACGCCGACATCGCCTCGACCGTCGTACCGGCCTGCAGAGAGTCCATGTGCGCGCGCACGGTCGTAGCGCAGCGCGTCGTCCATCGCTTCGACTGCTCGCGGGGTGAAGAGACGATTGAGCATGCCGCGGACCATGTCGTGTCGGGGTGGGTCCATCGAGACGATCGAGTACTTCTCGCCGCCACGATCGGGGTTCTCGGGCGCCGGACCACGGTCCGACGTGAACGTCTGCCAGTCGCGTCAGTGCCTCGAAGACGTCATCGAAGCGGGAGAGGACCCACCAACGACCGTCGGGGTCGGGATAGACAGGTGCTTCGTCCCGGAGTCGCCGGTAGACGGGGTACGGATCCTCGAAGATCGCCCGCGAGTACGGCGTGTAATTCAAGGTGTCGGCCATGCAGGCTGCAGTGTATTTCTCCGCTGTCGCACAGTCGAACGTTTCTTGTATCGTTGCTCATCCATGGACGTGACCCTGACCGACGACCAGCATCTGCTGCGCGAGACCGCTTCCCGCCTTGCTGACGACCTGGCGATTCCGGGCGTGGACGCGCTCGAAACCGGCGGGAAGGCACCGTGGAGCCCACTGGTCGAGCTCGGGGTCCCGCACTGCGGTCGCCCGAGCTGTCGGGGATTGATGCCAGCGGTGTCGAAGCTGCGCTCGTGGTCGAAGAGTTCGGCCGGACGCTGTCGACCGCGCCCGTTGTCGGGCAGGCCCTGATCGTCCCCGAGCTGCTGACCGCCGCCGGCGCCACCGAGATCCTGGAAGGTGTGGCCGGGGGCGAATTGCGGTTCGCACCCATGCTCAACCGTGACTGCACGGGCCTCGGCGAGCTCGGTGACGACATGGTCGCGTTCGACGCCGCCGGAGCCACGCACGGGCTCGCCATCGACACATCCGGAACAGACCGGCAACTTGTCGCGGTCGCACTGCCTCCAGCCCCACTCGCTGGACTCGATCTCACACGGACACTGGTCGCCGTCGACGCGACGGCTGCGGCGGTGGAGATCGGTGATCTCGGAACGGCGATCCCGCCTGACCGCTGGTCGAGAGTTCTGGCGCTCGCGTTGACGATGGTTGCAGCCGACATCGTCGGTGTCATGCGCGGCGCCCTCGACGATGTCGGTTGGCTACGTCGCCGAGCGGCAGCAGTTCGGCGTGCCGGTCGGGAACGTTCCAGGCAGTGCAACACCTGGCGGCCGATGCGCTCGTGCAGCTCGAAGGCGCTCGCAGCTGCTGCTGGTACGCGGCGTGGGCGGTCGACCATCGCGATTCTGCCACGGCTCTCCTCGCTGCAGAACCGCAAAGGGGTACACCTCGAAGGCCGGGCTTGCGGTGGTCGAGGCCACGGTGCAGCTCTTCGGCGGCATCGCCATCACATGGGAACAGACGTCGCACGTGCGCCTACGCCGGACGCTGTTCGATCGTCAGATCTGGGGCGACGAAACGGTTCAGTACGACGAAGTCGCACGCCTGCGGCTCGCCAACCCGGAGCTGGTGTGACCGTGGACTTCGACGACAGCCCCCAAGAAGCCGAGTTCCGCGCCGATCTGCGGCGCTGGCTGCACGAGCACGTCCCCGACGCAGAGATCCCCGACGATCCGGCCGCACGCGCCGACGCGCAGAACGCCTGGCACTCGGTGATGTACGACGCGGGGTACGTCGCACTGTCGTTCCCGGTGGAGTACGGAGGTCACGGACGATCGCCCATGTACGAGGCGATCCTCAACGACGAGCTCGGCCGTGCCGGAGCACCTCCCATCGAAGGGGTAGGGCACCTGAGCAACGCCATCCGCCTGTTCGGCACCGAGGAGCAACGACGCGATCTGCTGCCGGGGCTTCTCTCGGGGAAGGTGCGCTGGTGCCAGGGATTCAGCGAACCCGACGCCGGCTCCGACCTCGCCGGGCTCACCACTCGCGCCGACCTCGTCCCAGAACCCGACGGTGGGATGTACCGGGTCAACGGCCGCAAGATCTGGACCAGCTTCGCCGCGGCTGCCGACTGGTGCTTCTTGCTGTGTCGCACCGAACCCGACGAACCCAAGCATCGCGGGATCTCCGTACTGCTCGTCCGCGATGGACACGCCCGGCATCGAAGGCTCGTCCGATCGTGAATGCGCTCGCGGAACCGAGAGTTCGCCGAGGTCACCTTCGACGATGTCGACGTTCCGGCATCGAACCTGCTCGGCGAACGCGGGCAGGGGTGGTCGATCGCCAATCAGCTCTTGGCCTACGAGCGCGGCCCGAGTGACGTGAACTGGATCGCCCGGTTGTCGTTGCACCTGCGGACGCTCGAAGACGAGGTGCGCTCCGGAGCCATCCCCGACACAGCAGCCACCCGCGCCCGCCTCGGCGAGGCGTACGCCGAGCTCCGTGCCCTGCAGGTGAAGGTGCAACGTTCTCTGAGCGAGCGCGTTCACGGCGCGCTTCCTGGCGCCGAAGGCTCGATCGACAAGCTCCTGATGACCCGCGCCGACCAGACCATCGGCCATGCGGTGATGGACCTCAGAGGCGCTCGCCCGATGATCCACGAAGGCCTCGAATGGGACGTCTACGTCTGGTCGCGGGCCCAGTCGATCTTCGGCGGGACACAGCAGATCCAGCGCAACATCGTCGCACAGCGCGTGCTCGGACTCCCCCGCTCCTAGCTCGGAAACAGGGAGTAGTCGATCTGGTCGGTCAACTTGGCTGCGGTGTAGCCACCATCGACGTCGAAGACTGACCCGCAGCAGAAGCCGGCGAGATCGCTCGAGAGGAACACGACCGCGGGCGCGACCTCCTCCGGTGACGCGGACCGTCCGAGGGCCGCGGCCTTGCGCGACGGCATCGATGACGGCATCACTCGTCGCCTTGCGGAACTCGTTCATCATGGGCGTCTCCATCTCTCCCGGCGACACGCTGTTCATGCGAACGCCGAGCTCGCGGAACAACGTGTGCGAGCGGCGGAGCGTGTAGAGCTGCACGAGTTCCTTGGAGAACATGTAGGAATCGCCGGCATCCTCGACGACCCCCTGCAGGTGCGCGAGACCAGAGCCGAAATCGCCCGTCGCGAGAACGGCTTCGAGCAGTGGCTGGCGTGCGGGCCAGCCATTCCCCGCGTTCGAGGACACGCTGGTGACACAGCCGCCCGGCGCCATGAGGGGCGCGAGCGTTTCCGTGAGATGGCGAAGCCCGAGGAAGTTCACTCGTAGTACGTCGAGTGCCGGTTTGGTCTGGGGCAGACCCGCGATGTTGCACAGCACGTCGACGGGCCCGTCGAGGCTCCGGATCGCATCATCGATCGAAGCGGGATCTCCGATGTCGACTCGGCGACCCTCGATGCCCGCCGCGTCGATGGGCGAGACGTCGAAGCCGATCACCCGCGCCCCGCTCTCCGCAAGGAGCGCGGCGACACATCGCCCGAGACCGCTCGCCGCGCCCGTGACCACCGCGGTCTTGCCTGTGAACTCGACCTTCATGGTGTGTGTCCTCTCGTGCTCATCGAGTGCCACGCGTCACGAGCATCGCGGTCGTCCCGCTGTTCCCCGCGCCGACTCCGACCGCCGCGACCTCCGGGTCGCCGGCGACCTGCCGATCGCCTCCCTCACCGCGCAGCTGCACACACGCTTCGTGGAGGAAGCCGAACCCGTGGAGGCGACCACCGGAGAGCTGCCCACCACCGGTGTTGACTGGCAGTTCACCGTCGCGAGCCACCCGCGTGCCGCCCTCCACGAACGCGCCCGCATCGCCAACTTCGCAGAACCCGAAGTCCTCGAGCCAACAGTGGGTGATGATGCTGAACCCGTCGTAGAGCTGTGCGACATCCACGTCTGCCTGCGTGAGCGTCGTGTGATCCCAGACATCGCTTGCCCACCGCGAACTGATGCGGGTGATGTCCTGGCCGTACTGCCAGATGAATCGGTCGTCGTGCGCGCAGCTCACTCCTTCCACACCGATCGCGGCATGGTCGAGTGACGTTGCGTGCTCTACGCGCGAGATCACGAACGCGGTTGCGCCGTCACACGGCACGTCGCAGTCGAACAGGCAGAGCGGCGGCGAGATCATGCGCGCGTTGAGGTAGTCCTCCAGGGTCAGCGGATCGCGGTACACGGCGTTCGGATTGAGACCCGCGTTCGCGCGGGTCACGATCGGTACCGCAGCCAGCTGCTCGCCGCGTGAGCCCGTAGCGGTCCATCCGAGCCCGGATGTGCATCGCCGCGAGCGACGGTGCGGTCACGCCGTAGGGCAGCTCCCACGCGGAGACTCCTTCGACCCGCTTGGCACCCGCGCCGTACCCCTTGCGGCCGCCGCTGCCTTGCGCGGTGCCTTCCCAGATGCTGCGCCAGCACAGGACGTGATTGGCGATGCCGCCGGCGACGGCCAGCATGGCGTTGACGATCGCGCCCGCTTGGCCAGGGAGCTCGATCCCG
The DNA here is from genome assembly GCA_963755855.1 of uncultured Actinomycetes bacterium. Classification (GTDB taxonomy): domain Bacteria; phylum Actinomycetota; class Acidimicrobiia; order IMCC26256; family DASPTH01; genus DASUAS01. The sequence continues at coordinate 1,118,499 of CAVWLR010000009.1, forward strand.
CCCGACACCCACTGCGGGTGAAGACCGAGAAGGTCGTGCACCTCGCGGATGGAGCCCCCGCTGAACCCGGGGCCGGGTTGGCTGGAACCGGGGTAGGTGCTGAGGCCGTCGATGTCGCCCGGCTCGAGCCCGGCATCGGCGATGGCGGCGAGGCAGGCGTCGGCGGTCAGGAGCAGTGGATCGCGACCGATTCGGCGTGCGACTTGTGACTGGCCGATGCCGCTGACGATCACCTTGGGTTCGAAGCGGTCGACCACGTCAGCGCCCTCCCCCGTCGGTCGCCGTCGCGGGAGCAGCCGGGCGGAACAATGGCAGGTACACGTCGGGGCCGTCGTCGGACTCGAGCCTTTGGAACACGACGTGGACGGGCATCCCGATGGCGACGTCGGCGGCGTCGACGTCGATCAGGTTCGTCAGGATGCGGGCGGTGGGGTCCTCCTCCACATCCACCATCGCGATCACCGAGGGAACGGGAAATCCGGGGAGGAACGGATGCAGGTTCTCGGTGAAGGTCTCGACGGTGGCGCGTCCGCTCATCGCTTCCCACTCGAGGTCGGATGAACGGTCCCAAGGACACAACAGCACCGGCGGGTGGATGACGTGGTGGCAGCTGCGACACCGCTGCAACATGAGCTCGCCGCGTTCGCCGCCGGTCCAGTACGGAGCGTCGCGGTCGTGCACGGCGGGCACGGGCCGGTATGACCCGTCATCGAGCGACATCGGCTCTTGTGCAGTCATGACTTCGGACGTTCGATGAGTTCGACGCGGATGCCGTCCGGATCGAGGGTCATGATCCCTCGGTTTCCGTGCTGGAAGACCGCGTTCGTACCGGGCACGATGACCCCACCGCCGGCGGCGATGCGAGCGCACAGGTCGTCGAAATCACCCACCCGGAAGCACAGGTGAGTCAGACCGAGCTGATTCATCGGTCGTGCCTCCCCGTCACCGGTGTGGCCAGGACGGTGCCAGAGCATCTCGAGGCGGATGCCGTCACGCTCGACGAAGACGAGCTCGACGTTCAGCCCGGGAACCCCGAGCAAGTTGGCCGAGTCTTCGTCGTCAACCGTGAGACGAGCCTTCTCCTCGAAGCCGAGGACGTCGCAGTAGTAGCGCAACGAACGTTCCAGGTCGGAGACGCACAGTCCGACGTGTGTGAACCGATTGCCGTCGGCATGGAGCGTTGGCGACTGATACATGGCTAGTCCTCTCCGGTGAAAACGGAACCGAGCAGCTCGTCCCGGTGTTCGCCCAAGAGCGGTGCCCGCGCAGGTGCTGCGCAGGGACTCCCGCTGAACAGATAGGCCACCCCGGGTGCCCGGTACGGCCACGGCAATTCAGGATGCTCCACCTCGTGCACGAATCCACGGGCGGCGAACTGTGGGTCGTCGAACGCTTCGTCGGGTGAGACGACCGCCCCAGAGGGGAATCCGTGCTCCTGACTCGCGACGTAGAAGTCGTAGGCGGGGAGCTTGGCGGCGATCAGCGTCATGGCGTCGCGCGCGGCCGCGAGAATCGCGGCGACTTCCGGATCAGTCACGACATTGACCATCTCGACCGTCTCGGTGCGTCGCGCCGCCAAGTCGAGGAAGACCGCCTCGGGCAGCTGGTCGAGGAGCCCGAGCTCTTCGAGCCAGGCTCGCAATCTTCCGAACTCCGCGGGCATGCGCGGGAGGACTCCGGTGGTGGCGTAGCGGCCGTCGGCGCAACGAACCTGCACCGCTGCCGTGGGCGCGGCGCTGGCGTGACGGCCGGTCTGGCGGGTCATCACGTTCTGGATGACGAGCCAGTTGTAGGTGACGTGCTCCGCAGTCACGTTGCACGCAGCATTGATGTTGACGTCGACGAGCTGACCTCGGCCGGTCCGATCGCGGTGCGCGAGCGCAGTGAGCGCGCCGATGACCGCGTACATGGCGCCGATGTTGTATGCCTGATTCCCCTTGCCGCGCGTGGGCGGAATCGAGTGGTCGTCATAGCCACAGTTCCACACCGGCCCGCCGCCCGCGAGGAGCGTGAGGTCGGTCGCCGGATCGTCGGCTCGGACGCTTTCGCGTCCGAACGGCGTGATCGACACCCAGATGAGCGACGGGCGCGCGCGGCCGACGGCGTCCCACCCGACGTCGAGCGTGTCGAGACCGTGCCCGCAGCCTTCGAGCACCACGTCACTCGAGTCGAGGAGCGCGCCGAACACCTGGACTCCGTCGCCGTCGAGATCCAGTTCGATGCTGCGGGTTCCAGCTGCCCCGGCCCACCAGCGCAGGCTGCGCTCAGGCCCCGTCGTGTCGGCGACGAACGGCGGTTCGTTGCGCAGCGCGGAGCCGCCCGGGGGTTCGACGACGACGACGTCGGCGCCGAGCTCGGCGAGCATCCGACCCGCGTCGACGGTGCGCTCATCGACGAGTTGGAGCACGCGGAGACCTGCAAGCGAGGTCATACGACCCCCTCGGATCGAAGGTGCTCGAGTTCCACGTCGTCGAGACCCAGCAGATCACGAAAGATCCGGTCGTTGTCCTCGCCGAGGAGCGGCGCGGCCTTTTCGATCGACCAGTCCGTCTCCGAGAAGTGGATCGGCACGCCCTCGACCCGCACCTCGCCCATCAATGGATGCTCGACTCGCGGAAACAGGCCCCAGGCTTCGAGATCGGGATCCTCATCGATGCGCTCCCGAGGGCTCTTCACGACGCTGGCGGGTACACCGACGGCGACGAGGTCGCTCGCCGCGGCAGTCGCTTCACGCTCCCGGACCCACCGTCCGATGAGCGCATCCAGCTCGTCCTGGTGCTCGAGGCGCCCAGCCAGACCCGAGAGGTGATCTCCCCGAGCGGCGTCATCGTCGATGAGGTCGCAGAGTGCTCGCCAGTCGTCATCGTCACGACACGCCAGCGCCACCCATCGGTCGTCCCCGGCGGCCGCGTAGATGTTGTGCGGGGCCATCGCGTCGAAGTCGGCGTGGTTGCCGTTGGGCTGCCCGGGCCGTCGTGACGGTCGACCGTTGACGGTCCAGTCGAGCACCGCGGTGCGCTGCATCGTGATGCCGGCCGTCGTGCTGGCAAGGTCGACCCACTGGCCCTCGCCCGTCACTTCGCGGTGGTGCAGCGCGGCGAGGATGGCGATCGCCATGAAGCCGGCCGCGCCGTGGTCCATGTACGAGAAGCCCCAGCCCGCCGGCTCCTCGTCGGGAAACCCGTTGTTGAAGGTCAGACCGCTGACCGCCTGCACCACCGGCCCCCAGGTCTTGAACGATTTGTACGGACCGGTGTGACCGAACCCGCAGTTCGAGACGTAGATGATGTCGGGCTTGATGGCGGCGAGGGCCTCGTAGCCGAATCCGAGGCGGTCGAGGACACCGGCGGCGAAGTTCTCGGTCACGACGTCACAGACTGCGAGCAGCTTCTCCAACAGCGCCGGGCCCTCGGGTGCACGAAGGTTGATCGTGACCCCGAGCTTGTTGACGTTGTGGTTGTTGAACCCGCCGCCGAGATCGACGCCGCGCCGTTCGTCGACGTACGGCCCGACCACGCGCATCATGTCCCAACGCCCTTGGGTGGTGGGGTCCTCGACCCGAATCACCTGGGCACCGAAAGCGGCGAGCAGCTTGGTCGCACCGGCGCCGGCGAGTTGTCCGCCGAAGTCGCAGATGCGCACGTGGTCCAACGCGCCCACGAGTGTCAGTCCCGCGGCTTGTCGAAGAAGTTGGGCCAGAGGATTGCGCTCTTGAACGACTCCTCCATCTCGGTGAACGCGGTCTCGTTGTCCCACGTCCCTGACTCCGAGACGATCTCTCGCTCGATGACCGGATTGGAGAACAGGGAGATACGTCCGTTCCCGGCGAAGATGATCCGTCGATTGAGCCAGTCCGAGCGCTCCGACGCGAGATAGAGCACGGGCGGGACGACGTTCTCGGGCGCGAGTCGCGGGTTCTCGACCGAGTAGTCGAGGCTCGCGCGCTCGCTCCCGATGCCCTGAGTCATCCGAGTACCCGCGACAGGGGCGACTGCGTTCGCAGTGACGCCGTAGTTCCGCAATCCATTGGCACACGAGAACGTGAGACCGACGATCCCCATCTTCGCCGCGGCATAATTCGGCTGGCTCGGTGCGCCCTGGAGTCCCGACAACGACGTGAAGTTGATGAGCCGGTACTGACCACCGCGGTTCTCACGCCACCACTGAGACGCATGTCGCGTGGTGTTGAACGTTCCTTTGAGGTGCACGCCGATCACGGCGTCCCAATCACCTTCGTCCATCTTGAAGATCATGCTGTCGCGCAGGATCCCGGCGACGTTCGCAAGGATGTCCAGGCTCCCGAACTCGCCGACCGCGCGGTCGATCAGGCGCCCGCAGGCGTCGAAGTCGGTGACATCAGTGGCGTCGGCGATGGCGTGGCCGCCTGCCGCAGTGATCGCAGCCGCTGTCGCTTCCGCCGGGCCGACGTCGGATCCGGTGCCGTCGACGCCGACGCCGGCGTCGGAGACCAGCACGGACGCGCCCTCCGCCGCGAGGCCGATCGCGACCGCTGCACCGATGCCGCGGCCGGCTCCGGTGACCACCGCGGTTCGTCCTGTCAGTAGACCCATGTTGCAGTGCTCCCTCGCTGAATCAGTAGAACACTCGGTGTTCTGTTGTGTAGCACAACGGTGGCGGCGTCGCGCGACTAGTCGAAGCCCCACTCGGCGTACCGCCGCTGGAGCTCGCCAGTGCTCCCTTTGCGCCGTGCTCCTGCCGTTCCTTGAAGAAGTTGAACTCGTCGTCGCGCCAGACGAGGTTGGTGAACACGGGATGCGCCATCTCGACCCAGTCGCCGAACTGCGACATGCCCACCGCGTGCCAGAAGGTGATCAGCGCCTGCTTGCCGATCATGAGCCCGTCGGCCGAGTGGTGAGCGATCGCCTCGCGCATAGCGCATCGATTCCTCTTCCAGATCGGCGACCGGAACGATCGACGACACGACGCCCCACTCGCGCATCTCTTCGGCGGTGATTGTCCGCCCGGTGATCATGGCCTCGTATCCACGATTGGCGCCCAACTTCAACAGGACGAGGGGCATCGCGGTGCTGAATCCCGCAAACCCGATGCGTGCCTGCGGGCGGCCGAACGTCGCGCCTTCGCCGGCGATGACCAGATCGGCTGCAAGCACGAGGTTGAGTCCCGCCCCCAGCGTGTTTCCCTGGCAGACGGCGATCACCGTCTTCGGGAACTCGAGCCAGTTCGTCAGATGGCGATGGAGACGCCGCGCGTTCGCGATGCCGGGCCGTCTGCGGCAGCTTCGAGCCCTTCTTCAGGCCGGCTTTTTCGACTGGGAGCCGCCGAACATCGTCGCCCGCGCAGAAGTCGGAGCCCGCGCCCGTGAGGAGCACGACCTTCATGTCGTCGTCGTTCTCGGCTCGACGCAGACGCTCTTCGAACAGCTCGTGCATGTCGGGTGAGAGGATCGCGTTGCGCCGCTCGGGTCGGTTGATCGTGATCCGTGCGATGTGTGGCGCGACGACGTCGTAGAGCACCCAGTCCTCGTCGATCTCGAACTCGTCCTGGTCAGCCACGAGCACTGCCTCCGGCGCCTCGCCGCAGAGTGCGCGGTCACTGTACTTCTGTACATGAGATGTCATACAGTACTGCGATGACCATCGACCCGTCAGAACTGGTGCTCGTCAGCATCGACGATCACACGATCGAGCCGCCCGACCTGTTCGAAGGGCACGTTCCGGCGAAGTACGCGGACCAGGCGCCTCGCATCGTCGTCGACACGAGCGGAGACTGCTTCTGGGAGTACGCCGACGCTCGCCTGCCGAACATCGGCCTCGGCGCCGTCGCCGGACGCCCGAACGACGAGTGGGGCTTCGAACCCTCTCGCTTCGAAGACATGCGACTCGGTTGCTTCGATGTCCACGAACGTGTTCGCGACATGGACATCGCCGGAGTCATGGCGTCGTTGTGCTTCCCGTCGTTTCCGACCATCTCGGGCGCGCTGTTCACGTTCCGCGGCGAGCCCGACGTCTCCGAGGTCATGGTCCGCGCGTACAACGAATGGCACCTCGACGAGTGGTGCGGCGCGTACCCCGACCGGTTCATCCCGCTCGGGATCCTGCCCTTGTGGGACGCGGAGCTCGCCGCCCGAGAGGTGCACTGGCTCGCGTCGAAGGGATGTCGAGCGGTCACCGTGCCGCAGCACATCGGCAACTACGGCGGCCAGCCCTGGCAGCACCCATCGTGGGACCCCCTCTGGCGTGCGTGTGTCGAAGAGTCGTCGATCGTCAACATCCACATCGGCACCGGTGGCGGCGTGCCCGTTCCCTCCGACCTCACGAACTATCTGGCGTACAACGCGATCGTCGCCATCGACGCCGTGCGATTCACCGCCGACCTGCTGTTCTCTCGCGTGATCACCGACTTCCCCGAGCTGAAGATCGCGTTGTCCGAGGGTGGGATCGGTTGGATCCCGTTCGTGCTCGAGCGCTTCGAGGACATCTACTCCCGCCAGCGCGCCTGGACAGGCGACGACCTCGGCGACGGGCTCACCCCGACCGACGTGTTCCGTCGGAACTTCATCGCCTGCTTCATCCGTGACCAAGTCGGCGTGGACCTGCGCGACAAGATCGGGATCGACAACATCTGTTGGGAGCTCGACTACCCGCACTCCGACAGCTCGTGGCCCGATGCACCAGAGCAACTCGCCGAGCAACTCGAAGGGTGCACGGCTGACGAGGTCGAAGCGATCTGCTGGGGCAACGCCTCGCGGATGTTCCACTACGACGCCGTCGGACGCCTCGGACGCGACGCGTGCACCGTGCGCGCCCTGCGTTCCGGGCTGAGCGACATCGATCTCGCCGCTCCCAAGGGTGGCTGCAGGGCGCGCGCCGAAAGCTGGGACCAGCCCGCTGACGTACGGCGACATGAAGGTCGCGATGGCGAGCATTCTCTCAGGCGGCACCAGCACGTCGTCCGCGGGGAAGTGACGGTCGGACCCCGCACGGCTGGGGCCAGTCGCGTCGTCGCCGACTACGGCGTTCGACTCTCGCCTGCTGACGTTGCGTTCCGCGACGAAATCCTCGAATTCCTCGCGACTGAGCTGACGACGGAGCTGCTCGACGCGAGTCGAGAGCGTGCGGAAGAGACTCGAGTCGAGTCGCTCCGTGAGTGGCAACGGCGCCTGCACACGGCCGGACTCGCAGCAGTCAGCTGGCCGGTGGAACACGGGGGTCGCGGCGCAACGGTCGTCCAGCAGCTCGTCTTCAACGCCGAGCTCGCGCGCCACCGGGCGCCCGACGCCATCAATCGCAGTGCAATCAACCAGCTCGGCCCAACCATCATCCAGTGGGGCGACGACGCTCAGCGTGAGCACTACCTGCCGCGCATCCTGAGCGGTACCGATGTCTGGTGCCAAGGGTTCAGCGAGCCCGATGCCGGGAGCGACCTCGCGTCGTTGCGTACCCGAGCCGTGCCCCACGACGACCACTTCGTCGTGAACGGGCAGAAGATCTGGACGTCGAAGGCGCAGTATGCCGACTGGATCTACATCCTGGTCCGTACGAATCCCGACGCGCCGAAGCACGAGGGCATCAGCTTCCTGCTGGTCGATCTTCGGGCTCCGGGAATCGAGATCCGACCGATTCGACAGATCACGGGTACCGCGGAGTTCAACGAGGTCTTCTTCACCGACGTTCGCGTCCCGCGCGAGAACGTGGTCGGTCCTGTCGATGCCGGCTGGCGCGTGGCGAATTCGACACTCGGATACGAACGCGTCGGCCAGAGCCGCACACACCGCATCGAGCGGCGGTTGGCGATCCTGGTATCGATGGCGACCGACGCGGCGGACGACGGGACCTCCGCGATCGAGGACCCGTGCACACGGGATCAGCTCGTTCGCTTCGCGGCACAGGTGGAGGCATTGCGACAGATCTCGGCGCAGGCGACGGCTGCCGGTGTTCGCGGCATGGCTCCTGGGCCCGAGGCGTCGGTGGCGAAACTGCTCACGTCTGAGGTCGACCAGGCCATGGCGAACTTCGGACTGGACATGGCTGGTCTGAGCGGGGTGCTGCAACGCGGATCGGACGGTGCCGCCAAGGGCGGCAACGTGGCCAGGAGCTACCTGCTGATGCGGGCGGCGACCCTCGGTGCCGGTACGTCCGAGATCCAGCGCAACGTCATCGGCGAGAAGCTCCTGGGCCTTCCTCGTGACCACTGACGCGGATTCACTCGTCGAGCTCGCCGACGCCGCGGAGCACCTGTCCGAGCTGCGGACGATGGCCGACGACGTCCTGACGCGGGAATGGTCGGCAGAGCGCTCGCGCGACCTTCTCGATTCCGAGGCACCGGCTTGGGCGGCCGGCCTCTGGCACACGCTCCGGGGGCTCGGCTGGGCGGACCTCCTCCTCGAGACCGCTGACGGCGCCGGGACCGTTCCCGACCTGTGCGTGATCGCTGAGGCAGTCGGCTCGTCGACGGCTCCCATCCCCCTGGTTCCCGCCGCGGTGGGAACGTGGTGCACCAGACGAACCTCACCGGACGGCGGCGTCGGCATCGTGCCGGTGCCAGCATCGCTGCCGTTCAGCCTTGCAGCAGGCTCCGAACTCGTCGTGTCCGGCAGTCATGGCTTCGTTCCGTACGGTGACCTCGCCTCTCGATTCGTGTTGCGCGCCGTTCGGCCCGACGGCACTGTTGTCCTCGCTGAGATCGCGGCGGCAGTCGAGCGGCGTGCGACGTGGCGTCCTACGCCCACTCGACGCCATGCCCAGTGCCTCGGTCGGACTACAGGATGTGACTGTCTGCGATGACGACGTCGTGGCCGTCGGCGACGATGCCTCGACGCGGTGGGCTGCAACGATGCAGCGCCTCGTCTTGGGGTGGGCGGCCGAGCTGACTGGTGTTGCTGCCGGCGCCAACGCTTTGGGCGTGGACTACGCAATCCACCGCGTGGCGTTCGATCGGCCGATCGGCTCGTTCCAGGCGATCAAGCATCGGCTCGTCGATCAGCGCGCCGCGATCGAGGTGAGTCGCGCGCTCGTCGCGCGCGCGGCAGTGGCGGTCGAAACGCAGGCAGCCGATGCCGAATCGCTCACGTCGTTGGCTGCGTTCTGGGCTGCGGATTCACTGCGGGCAGTGCCTGAAGGCGTGATCCAGGTCTTCGGTGGGATCGGCTACACGTGGGAACACGTGGCGCATGTCTACTTGCGCCGTGCAGCGGTGCTCACCGCGTTGCTCGGCCCACGCAACCGCCACCGCGACGTGGTGGCGGACTGGCTCCGAACGCGCTGACGCAACTCCACGCGTCGATGTACAGTTAGGCATTGTTTGTTGACATGTTGCACTCCGCTGCGACATGATCGCAGGCAACCTGCGTCGAAACGTTGGGGGGCCATGACCATGCAGCGCGACACCTTCGTCTGCCCCGCGGTCGAGACGACGTCGAGGATGCCGAGGACGCATGAACAAGCTGATCGACATCATCATCTCCGGAGGGGTCACCGGCGCGATCTACGCGATCATGGCTGCCGGGCTCGTCCTCACGTACCAGACGTCCGGGATCTTCAACTTTGCGCACGGCGCAGTTGCGTTCACGGTCGCGTACCTCTATTACGAGTTGCACGTCGGCCAGGGCATCCCGATCGTGTTCGCGCTGATCATCTCCGTCTTCATCTTCGCTCCGCTCCTCGGGCTGCTCCTGGATCGCGTTCTGCTTCGTCGGCTCGCACACGCCCCCGTCTACGCGCGAATAGTTGGAACGATCGGACTCCTCGTCGCTCTGCCCAGCCTCACCAATTGGCTCGTCGAATCGGTCGGCAACGGTTTGTTCAATTTCGGGCTCCCGACGAACAAGGCCGACCAGGGCAACATCCAGCCACCGGGGATCGGTCCATCGCCGGCGAAGACACTCCACCTCACCGACAACATCGCCCTGAGCACAGATCAGTTGGCCGTGTTGATCTGCGCCGTCGTCGCTGCGATCCTCCTCTGGTTCGTCCTCCGGCGGACGCGCATCGGTCTCGAGATGCGCGCCGTCGTCGATCGCGAGCAACTGGCTCAGCTCCGCGGTGTCAATGCCGCGCGCAGCTCCGCTGTCGCGTGGATCCTCACCATGATCCTCGCCGGCCTCGGCGGCGTGCTCATCGCGCCGTTGTTCTCGCTCGATGAGACGACGATCACGTTCATCGTTCTGGGCTCGCTTGCTGCGGTTGCGCTCGCGCGGCTCCGGTCGATTCCGATCGCGCTGCTCGGTGGCCTACTTCTCGGGATCGTCGCCAACCTCGTCGCCGGATACAGCAACGAAGTGCTCCCCGACTTCCTGGCCAACCTCAGTGGACTCCGGTCGTCGGTGCCGTACGTCATCACCCTGCTTCTCTTGCTGTTCTGGGTTTCGTCTCGCAAACGCGATCGGCAGGCAGGTTCTGTCGCCGATGACGTTCCGCGCCCGGATCACCGCACCGGGCTCCCGACGTGGCGGCGCCGGCTGCCCTGGGTGATCGCCACGATCTGCCTCGTGGCGTTCTCGCTCGATTGGATCAACGTTCCCGCGCTGCAGGCCGACTCATACGAACAAGGGCTCGTCGTCCTCGGTCTCACGATGGGCCTGATCTTCCTGTCGTTCGTGGTCATCACCGGAATGGGTGGCATGGTCAGCCTGGCGCAGGCGACCTTCGTCACTGCGGGCGGCCTGACTGCGGGCTGGGCGTTGAACTACGACTGGGGTTTCAACCTCCCTCTTGTCGCGAGCCACGGGCAGATCAACTTCCTGCTCGCTGCACTCCTCGGGGCAATCGTCGCCGCAGCCACGGGCGCGCTCGTGGCGATACCGGTGCGTCGACTGAGTGGTGCGAGCCTCGCGATCGGAACGTTGGCGCTTGCGTTCTCCGCCGATGTACTCGTCTTCAGTCAGAACGGGTTCAACAACGACTCGAACGGCTGGCCGATCCGGACACCCACGATCGACTTGCCCGGCGTGAACTGGGTCAACGACCTCTTGGTGAAGGGACACCAACCGATCGTGGATCTCGGTCGCGTCGAAGACCAGATCCTCGTGATGTTGGTGATCTTCGGCATCGCCACGCTCTTGATCCACGCACTCATGCGTTCGCCATCTGGCCGAGCCACCTTCGCGGTTCGTAGCTCGGAGGTCGCGGCTGAGGCTTCGGGGATCCGGTCCGGGCGCTCGAAGATCCTGCTGTTTGCGTTCTCAGGTGCGCTCGCGGGCTTCGCCGGCGCGTTCCTCGGCATGCAGACGTTCCTGTTCACCGACAAGAGTGCGGGCCCGTACGTCACCCTCTTCTGGCTCGCACTCGCAGTGACGTTCGGCATCCGGAGACCAGGCGGCGCGCTGCTCGCCGGGTTCGCGCTCGCGTGCTCACCTGCGATCTTCCACTGGCTCGCCACCGACATTCTCCCGCAGGGTTCGGTCACCGACCTCATCAGCTCCGTGTACTTCGTACCCATTCTCTCCGGGCTCGGCGCGATCAACCTCGCCCAGGAACCCGACGGGATCCTGGCGTTGTCGGGACAGCAACGCCTCGCCAAGCGGCGGAAGAAGGAACGCGAGGCCGCGATTGCGCTCATCGAAGCTGACGTCCACGGTGGCGAGGTCCCGGAGCACGAACAGACGCACACGGAAACGACGTCGACAGTCGACGACACGACGGGCGCCGCGACCCTCGATGGGGCCGCGCTCGCACTCGATCGGATCGTCGCCGGCTACGGCGACGTCGAGGTGCTCCATGGTGTGACACTCGGGATCGCACCCGGCACGATCGTGGCGCTGCTCGGCGCGAACGGGGCGGGCAAGTCGACGTTCTGTGCGGTGGCGAGCGGCCTCGTCGAGCCCCAGACCGGCAGCGTGTCGATCGACGGCGACGACATCACCTCCATGATGCCGTTCGACCGCGCTCGGAAGCTCGGCCTGCAACTGGTGCCCGAAGCACGTGGCATCTTCCCCGGGCTCACAGTCGAGGACAACCTCACGGTGCTGCTGCGGGACCCCGCGCTTCGTGAGGTGGCCTACGATCGATTCCCGATTCTCCGGGAACGACGCAAGCAGACCGCAGGATTGCTCTCAGGCGGAGAGCAACAGATGCTGAGCCTCGCCCCTGCGCTTGCAGATCCTCCCCACATCCTGATCGCGGACGAACCGACGCTCGGTCTCGCACCACTTGCCGCCGACGTCGTCATGCGAGCGATTGAGGAGCTCCGCGATCGAGGCTGCGCAGTGCTCCTCGTCGAGGAGCACGCCCGCAACGCGCTCGAGATCGCCGATGTGATCGCGTACATGGAGCTCGGTCGCATCATCTGGTGCGGACCCCGTGGTGAAGCCGACATCCACCAGCTGACTGCGGCCTACCTCGGTGCGGCTGCTCCCAGCGCGGCGCCGCTCAGCGAGCCCTCCACGAGTGATCTCCCGACATGAACGAGATCGACGATGTCGCATTCACCGCCGCGTTCGACGAACTCCGGCAGTTGATCCAAGCCGACGGGGGTGACATGACGGTGTCATCGTTCGACGGAGGCACCGTCAACATCGATCTCGTCCTCGCCACAGCGAACTGCGTCGAATGTGTGATGCCGCGCCCGTTCCTCGAACGCGTCGCGCTCGACATCTTCCACAACAATGGCGTCGCCGTTGCTGCGGTCGTCCTCGACGATCCACGCGAACATCCCGATTTCGTCGCACCACAGCACTGAAAATTCCGGGAGATGCCGCCGAGCTGAGCAGGCTACGAACCGAGCGCGGTGAGACGTTCGATCAGCGCGGCCTTGTCGACCTTGTCGGATGCGGTGTATGGCACTTCACCAGGCTCGAGGAAGACCCATCGTTTCGGCACCTTGTAGGCGGAGACGCCGTCACGACAGCGAGCGTGGAGATCCTGCTCGGTCATCCCGGCGCCAGAGTGCAGCACGACGACACCGCAGACGATCTGCCCGAGCACGCGGTCCGGAAGGCCGACGACGCTCGCTTCCTGAACCTCCGGGAATCCGCGGAGCAGGTTCTCGACCTCGACCGGCGAGACACTCGCACCCGCAGTCTTGATGAGGTCCCCCGTCCGACCGATGAAGTAGAAGAACCCATCGGAATCGACCCAACCCGCATCGGCGGTGTGGAACCAACCATCGATGTCGAACACCTCGTTGCGCTCACGGCCGACGACGCCCCGCATGAGACCTGGTCCACGGACGCAGATCTCGCCCGCTTCGCCGACGGGGACGATCTCGCCGCGGTCGTCGATGATCATGTGTTCGAATCCAGGCGCTGACCGCCCGAGGGATCCACGCTTCTCGGCTGGGAGCGGCTCGGTGGGCGGCCACCAGGTGTGGGACGTCGCAGTCTCGGTCATGCCGAGTGGTTCGACGAGGAGAGACGGATCCGTCACTCTTCGTTCCGATGCCAGCAACACCTGGTGGTATGGACCCTTGAGCCGAGCAAGGTCAGTGGACGCGAAGTTCGGGTGTGCCGCCAGACTCACTCCTACGTGCGGCCATCCCATGGTGACGGTGACGCGTTCGCGCTCCAGCATGGCCAAGGTCGCGGGGGGATCGAAGCGCAGCTCGCAGACCGTCGTGGCACCCGTGAGCATCGCAGCGAGGAACCCGTAGACATATCCGCCGATCCAGAAGTAGGGCAGCGGCATGTACACACGCTCACCTGGGTGCCAGTCATGTTGACTTGCGATGAGCCAGGCCTGGCCGATGATCGAACGCTGGGTGTGGATCACACCCTTCGGTCGAGCGGTGCTCCCTGAGGTGTAGATCACGAGGTGGTCATCAGCCGGAGTCACCCGGGTTTCGGCTGCGTCGAGAACATCGTCGCCGACAGGTTCGGGGAGCGACCACGCCCAGCTCGCGTTCGGATCCCCCGAACACGTGGATGCGGCGCAGGTACGGCAGCGTTGGCAACGTGAGCCAGGGATCGTGCGCACTCGCGAGGTCCGGGATCGCCTGCTCCAGACGCACGGGGTAGTCGTTGGTGAGGAGTGACTCGACGGTCAGCAACACCTGGATGTCCGCGTCTCGCAGCACCCACGCCAACTCCGCCGGCACGAAGAAGGTGTTGATCGGTACCGCGACTGCCCCGATCCGCGTGATCGCCATCAGCGCGACCGACAGGTCGGGGCCGTTCGGACCGAGGACGCCGACGCGCGCGCCCTTCCCGACGCCAGCTGCGAGCAGCGCACCGGCGAGCTCTCGGGACCGCGCCGTCGCCGTCGAGACGGTGATCTGTTCGGTGCCGAGCACCGTGAGCGTCGCGTTGCGATAGTGGTCCGCGATCCAGTCGAAGAGAGCGGGCGCCGTCATCGCGAAGGGTGGGGCCACCGCGCTCGGAGCAGGGACGATGCTGAGCGACGTCGCCGCCGTCACAGATTCCCCAACGGCTGATCGAGACCCTCCCCTGCCGTCGTTCCACCATCGACTGGCACCGCGGCCCCGGTGACGTACGCAGCATCCGGCGACAACAAGAACTCCATGACTGCTGCAACCTCGTCGGCGGTGCCGAAGCGCTTCAGCGCCGTGCGGTTGGCGAACTCCCGATAGAGCTCAGGGTTCCGGACGTCGAACCCCGCGCTCATACCGGTGTCGCGGATCGGTCCCGGGCACACGGCATTGATCCTGATCTTCTCGTGACCCACTTCGAGCGCAACGGTCTTCACCAGGTTCACGAGTCCGGCCTTCGCCACGCCATATGCGGAGCGACCGACTTGTCCGACCAGTCCGCCCATCGAGGACGTGACGACGATCGCGCCTCCGTCACGCACACGCAGCGCAGGAAGGACTGCTCGCACACCCAACACGACCCCGCGCAAGTTGACGTCGAGAACGCGATCGAATCGTTCCATGGACAGTTGATCGACCATGCCGACGACATCGATGCCCGCGTTGAGCGCAGCCGCGTCGAGTCCACCAAATTGGTCCACGACGAAGGCGACCATCGCGGCGTTGTCGTCTTCGCTGGTCACGTCAGCGGTGAACGGCGCGACGGTCGCGACTTCCTGGGCCCATGCCAGTTTCGGACCGTCGACATCGACGGCGACGACCGACTCGCCTCGTCGTGCCAACCGTTCGCACAGTGCACGCCCCATGCCAGACCCGGCCCCGGTGACGAGCGTGACACGGGCATCAGCGGCCATGGTCACGCGTCACCGTTGCGCATGATCGCGACCGCCGCGGATCCACCGCCGCCGACGGTCTGCACCAGACCCGTGTGCACATCCGCGACCTGCCGATCGCCCACCCGACCCTGCAGCTGCCGAACGACGTCGACCGTCTGCGCGAGCGCGGTCGCGCCCATGGGATGACCACGCGCAAGACATCCACCGTCGATGTTGGTCGGCAATCGGCCGTCGATCGACAGCTCACCTCCGAACACGAAGTCCGCGACCTCGTCGGCGTCGCACAACCCGAGCTCCACCAGAGTGACGACCTCTTCGCTGGCACACATGTCGTGCAACGAGACGATGCCCACGTCACCCGGTGCGACCCCGGTACGTTCGAACGCTCGTCGCGCCGTGATCGCCGTCTGTGACGGCGGACCGATCGTCGGTCCGATGCGCGGCCACGCGGCATCGTCGATGAGGCTCGTCTGCTCCACTGCGAGGAGTTCGACTCCGGCGGGCGTGCGGTCCCTGGACACGACGACCGCAGCTGCCCCGTCGACCGATGCGTGGCACATCATGCGGGTGAGTGGGGTCGCAACCATGCGCGCTGCCGAGGACTTCTTCGATGGTGACCTCGTGATCGGGTCGTCGTGCGGCGAACTCGTTGCGCGCTGCGCAGTTCCACGACTTCGCGGCGACTGCCGCAAACAACTCGGGGGACTGACCGTGATCGTGGAGGAAACGTGTGGCGTCGATCGCGTAGCTGAGCTGCGGGGGGAACAGATCCCACAACTCCCGAGGTTTCGGAACGACACCACCGGGTTCGAGCGTCGTGGACTTCTCGTACCCGATCGCCAACGCCGCTTCGCAGCGACCCGACCACACGGCCCACGCTGCGTGCCGCAATGCGACGAGCCCGCCGGCAGATGCGCTCTCCATCGCGGTGACCGGGATTCCCGTGCGACCGAGCGAGTGCGCAACCCGAAGCGCGCTCTGGGGTGGCGCGAGCATCGAGGAGGTGAACACCTCACCGATCTCTTCATAGAGCAGTCCGGCATCATCGAGGGCCAGGCGCGCAGCGTGAGCCCCCAGTTCGTGGAGCGGCGTGTCCGAGTGTTTGCCGCACGGCAGCATCCCGGCACCGACTATCCATGCCGACGTCATTCCGAGGTTCCCGATGCGGCGGTGAAGACGTCGATCGATTCGTCGCCGACGTCGTGGCTCTGCACCCGTCCCGGCGTTCCCGGCGCCGGGGCTGCGTCACCGGCGACGAGCGCCTGCAGTCGCGGCCCGTCGATCACCTGGACCCAAGCCACCGAATACCCGGACTCGCTCCCGAAGCCATCGATCGGGCACGGTGACGAGATCCAGGTCGAGGCCCAGATCTCGGCTACCCGGTCGCCGGTTCTCGATGCCATCACGGGTGTGCTCCGTTCACTGGGAAGTCGGCGTTCGCGTCCCCGAGGTGCGGTGGCGCTCCCTGCGGAAGCGGCCCCTCCCCCACCAGACGCCACGGCATGCCGATCAGGCGTACACCGTCTAGATCCGGATCGGGGTGCTCGAACGGCGGGAAGAATCCCCGGCTCTGAAGGTGCTCGTCCGCGAGGAGGTCGACGGCACGATGCACGATCGCAGACGCGCACGTGGGCCGCGGCGAGGACCTCGTCGAGTTCGTGGGCCTCCCAAAGCGCGATCACTCCAGCGAGGTGAAGCTCGATCGTCTGGCGGTCGCGCCATCGAGCGCCTTCATCGTTCCAGGAGGGTTCCGCCAACTCCGGTGGGCGGCCGAGTGCGTCCGTGAGACGAGACCATTCCTCGTCGGACTGCACAGCGACCGCGAACCAACGATCGTCTCGGCACAGGAACACTCCATGAGGCGAGAACGGTGCAAGGTCATTGCCCACCGGAACGGTCTCGTCCCGACTCGCGGATGCTTCGGCGACGAACTCGCCCAGCAGGCTGGCGACCACTTCAGCCATGGAGAGATCGACGTCGACGCCGAGACCGCGCCGCGGTCCGAGCGCCCAAGCTGCGACCGTCGTCGCTGCCACGACCGATGAGAGCGGGTCGGCGAGCACGGTTGCGAGATGCGCCGGTTCGCCCGCAGCATCGCGAGTGAGGTGCGCAAGACCGCCATAGGCCTGCACGTTGTTCGCGTAGACGCGGTAGCTGGCGAGTGGTCCTTCGGTGCCGAACCCGGACACATGGAGGAACAGAGCACCGTGATCGTGCGTCACCTTCTCCGGGACTACGCCGAGGCGCTCCAGGCGCGACCGGCCGACGTTCTCGATCACGACGTCGGTGCGGGCCAGCAACGTTGCGACCACCGCGTCCATCGTCTCGTCGCCAGCCACGACACTCCGCTTCGAGAAGTTGGCGGCGGCGAAGTACGCACCCCGCTCGGTGCCGGCGACGCCTTTGGCGAAGGGACCGGTTCGACGGTAGATGTCGAGTCGACGCTCGTCCTCGAGGCGCACCACGTCAGCCCCCATCGCTCCGAGGAGCGAGCCCACGATGGGACCGGCCAGCACATGCGTGAGTTCGGTCACACGCAGACCCGTCACACGCGCCGCAACTGTCGGCGATTCAGGTGCCTCACTGGCACGTTCGGAGTCGGCCATCGACACGACCCAGGGCGAGCCAGGCACGGTCGTGGTCACATCAGCGATCTCGCTCGACACGAGGAACCCACGACTCGCGAACTGCGGCGACGTGAGCAACTCGTCGGGGCCGTTCACCGGCGTGGAGGGCACACCGTTCCGTTGGAGGAGGTCGGCGCACTCGGCCTTGTTCTGCAGCGCGCTCCATTCGCGGACGCGCTCGGTGATCAGGGGCGCGTGCTCGGCACACGCCACGCGGGTCTCGAGCCCTTCGGTCCAGGCTGGTGCACCCAGGCACGCCACCATGCCCTTCCACTGGTGATCCTCGATCGCGGCGATGCGTACCAACCCGTCACGACACGGGAAGAGGCCGGACGGTGCGACGTATCGGCCGCTCCCCGCACGCCCGGGACACTCGAACAAAAGGTGTGCACATTCGGGAAGCGCGCCCGTGAACGTCACCGCTTCCTGGGCCGAGACGTCGACGTGGGTCGGCGAGCCATCTCCTCGGTACCGGTCGAGGCCATGGAGTGCGGCGAGCGAACCCACGTGGCCAACTGCCCGGAGCGCGACGAACCCGGGCGGGGAAGTGGGCCGTCCTCCGCCGACGGGTTCGATGGTCGCAAGTAATCCGCCCGCCGCTTGTGCGACGAGTTCGCCGCCTGGCCGCGCCGTGTGGGGGCCGGTCAGACCGAACGGCGAGATCGTGAGCCACACCGAGGTGTTCTGCTCGTTCACTCGCCGCAGGTAGGCGTCGACGTCGTCGATTCCCTCGACGCGGTCGTCGATCACGACGTCGACGGTCAGCGCCAGGTTCTGCACCCGGGAATCCTCAGCTGAGACGAGGCGCTTCGAACGGTCGAGAACGCCCGGCAGCAGGGGGCGGGGCGGCGCGCCCGCGCGGTGCAACGTGGGTTCGTGACGAGCCAGTCGGGGAGGATCGGAGATCGCCTTGGTGACGTCGGCGCCGAGGAGGGCGAGCGTCCCGGCCGCAACCGCGCCTGCGACACCATCTCCGAGCTCCAGCACCGACAGCCCGGTGAGGAAAGGTGTCGAGACCATCCGACGGAACAATAGGACATCATCTGTTGCTCTGCACGCCCAGCGACTACGATCCGTCGCGGCGTTCGCAGGCTGGCGCCGAGTTACATCTCACCTGGGGGGTCGCGTCGTGACGGACGAACTGCAGGCTGACGAACCGACCGATCCGAGGATCGAGCTCAAGGGGATCTCGGTGCGCTTCGGCGGGATCGTCGCCCTCGGTGACGTGAGCTTCGAGGCCGCCCCCGGCGAAGTCCTGGGCATCATCGGTCCGAACGGCGCGGGCAAGACGACCCTGTTCGACGTGATCTCAGGAGTCCGATCACCCAACCAGGGTCGCGTGCTCCTCGACGGCACCGACGTCACGCGACGGTCGTCAGCCGACCGCGCTCGTCGCGGCTTGCGCCGCACGTTCCAGAGAGTCCAGACCTTTGGATGGCTGTCAGTCGAGGACAACGTCCTTGCTGCTTTGGAATGGCGCGGGGGTGGTGGTGGGTTCCTCGCCGATCTGGTTGCGTTCCCGACGCGCCGGCGCCGCGAGCGTGTCCGCCGCGATCGAGTCGAAGAGGTGATGGATCGCTGCGGTCTCCTCCCCCTCCGCAAGGAACTCGCCGGTTCACTTCCGATCGGCGTCGGACGAATGGTCGAGTTCGCGCGGGCGATCGTGGATGCCCCGAAGGTTCTGCTGCTCGACGAACCGGCGTCCGGTCTCGACGAGGTCGAGATCGAACGACTCGGACAGCAGATCCAGTTCGTACGCGACGAGACCGGCTGCGCAGTGCTGCTGGTCGAGCACAATGCCGGGTTCGTCATGGAGCACAGCGATCGGATCGTGGTCCTCGACCTCGGATCCGTCCTCGCCTCGGGCCTTCCCGGTGAGATCCAGCAGAACCAGCAGGTGCGCGACGCCTACCTCGGCGAAGGCGAAGTGGCGGTCACACCGTCGGCGCCTGCCCGCGAGGTGAGCAGCTCGTGAGTGAACTGCCGATCTTCGTCGACGGCATCGACTTCGGTGAGGGGCCGCGTTGGCACGAGGGCCGCCTCTGGTTCTCCGATTTCTACCAACACACCGTGTCGACGGTCGACGATCGCGGCACGCGCACGGTGGAGGTCGAGATCGACGACCGCCCGAGCGGTCTCGGCTGGCTACCCGACGGTCGTCTCCTCGTCGTGGCGATGGATTCGCGCCGAGTGCTCCGGCGTGAGCACGATGGTTCCGTCGTCGTGCACGCGGACCTCTCGGAGATCGCCACCGCCGCGTGCAACGACATGATCGTCGACGATCACGGAACCGCCTACGTCGGCAATCTCGGGTTCGACTACACGGTCGGTGAACCTCGCCGACCGGCGGTCCTCGCTCGCGTCGCCGTTGACGGCACCGTCGATGTCGCTGCCGAAGATCTGCTGATCCCCAACGGCACCGTCATCACACCGGATCGCACGACGATGATCATCGGGGAGACCTCGCGTCGGTGTGCGACCGCGTTCACCATCAGCGCTGATGGCACCCTCCAGGATCGCCGGCTGTGGGCCGATCTGGGCGACGTGCTCCCCGACGGCTGCACCCTCGACGCGGAAGGAGCGATCTGGTTCGCCGATGCAGGACGCCCTGAGATCGTGCGTGTCCGCGAAGGCGGTGAAGTGACCCACCATGTCGAAATCGGCCAACCCGGGTACGCGTGCATGCTCGGCGGTGCCGACGGCAGGACACTCTTCGTGCTGGCCGCCGACGACGCTCACGGTACCGGCAACGCGACCATCCGCACTCTCCGCGTCGACGTACCTCATGCGGGCCTTCCGTGAGTGTCGAGCACCTCGACATCGAGGGCACGAATGCACTCGTCACCGGCGCGGCGTCCGGCATCGGTCTCGCCACCGCGAAGGCACTCGCCGACCGGGGCGTCCACGTCACCCTGGCCGACGTCGCCGACGACCTCGGTCGACGAGCCGCCGCAGAGGTGGACGGCAGCTACGTGCACCTGGACGTGTCGAACCCCGACGAATGGACCGAAGTCCTCGCTCGGTTCGATCGTCTCGATCTGCTGCATCTCAACGCCGGCATCTACGACATCGATCTTGGTGACCTCACCGCGATCACGGAAGCCAGGTATCGCGCGTACCTCGGCGTCAACGTCGACGGCGTGTTCTTCGGTCTTCGCGCCGCGATTCCGCTGCTCGAGGAGTCCCGCGGCGCAGTGGTGGTCACCTCGTCGATGGCAGGCGTCGTACCGTTGCGCACGAATCCCGTCTATGCCCTGACCAAGTTCGCGATCAACGGGTTCGTTCGCAGCGTGGCCCCCGAACTCGCTGCACGTGGCATCCGGATCAACGCAGTCTGCCCCGGCGCCGTGGCCACACCAATCATGGGTGACGATCCCCACGCGTGGTACGAGCAGCACGGGGTGACAGCCCTCGAGCCCGAGGAACTCGCGGCGACCGTCCTCGACCTCATGACTTCATCTCGTCACAGCGAGATCGTCGTGCACATCCCACCGTGGCCGGCGGAGGTCTTCGAGTTCCAAGGACTGCCGCAGCACTGAGCCCGTCGCACACGAAAGGACCGAGCACGTGGGAACCATGGTTGGGCGCGTCGCCCTCGTCACCGGATCGACGCGCGGCATCGGGAATGCGATCGCGCATGGCCTCTCGGCCCAGGGCGTGCGCGTCGCAGTACACGGACGAGATCCCGAAGCAGTCGAGCGCGCAGCCAGCCACATCGACGGAGCGATCGGCGTGTCGGGCGAGATCTCGGACCCCATGGCGCTGGCCCAGATCTGTGAACACATCCGCGACGCACTCGGACCGATCGACATCGTGGTGAACAATGCCGGAACCTCGACCCGCAACTTCTTCCTCGCGAGCTCCGACGAAGAATGGGATCACCTGCTCGCAGTGAACCTGTTCGCACCACGCAACGTCCTCCGGGAAACGGTCCCTGACATGCAACGAAACGGCTGGGGCCGAATCCTCAACGTCACCTCCGAAGCCGGCGTGCGGGGAACCGCAGGGTTCTCCGCATATTCCGCTTCGAAGGGCGCGCTGATCGCCTTCTCGCTCACGCTCGCCCTGGAACTGGCGAGCTCGGGAATCTGCGTCAACGCCTTCGCGCCGGTGGCGCTCACCGATCTCGTCCGCTCACAGGTCACGCCCAAGATGCTCGACGATCTCATCGCCCGTGGCATGCCCACCATCGACGAGTGCGCTGAGGCCGCGCTCCCACTCGTCTCCGACGCCGCTCCGAATGGCGCGGTCGTGATCATGCACCTGGGCGATCAACCGATCGAGGTGCTCGCCGGGCAGTCGACATCATGAGTGACGACACCGTGGAGTACAACCCGTTCGCTCGCGAGACGCAGATCAATCCCTACCCGGTGTACCGCTGGCTACGTGACGAATCGCCCGTGTACCACAACGCCGACGTGGGTTTCTTCGCCATCTCGCGGTTCGACGACGTGCTCCAGGCTCACCTCGACACGAAGACGTTTCTCTCCTCCCACGGCGTGACCATCGAGGACTCCGGCTCGAGCGCTGACTTGCTCATCACGAAGGACGATCCCGAGCACACCTGGCATCGGAAGCTCGTCTCTCGCGTCTTCACGCCTCGAGCGATCGCGAACCTCGAACCTGCTGTCCGTCGCGTCGCCGCCGAGGCACTCGACGGCGCCCGCGAGCGAGGCCGATTGGAGGTGGTCGGCGATCTCTCCGGGTATCTGCCGATGGCGATCATCGCCGAGATGCTCGGCGTGCCGGTCGACGTTCGGTCGCGTCTCCGCGAATTGTCAGATCGAGCGCTCGCCCGACCCGACGATGGCGTCGCCGAGACTCCGCCCGACGCAATGGCCGCCTCGCAGGAAATGACGATGCTGCTCCTCGATGTGGTCGCCGACATCGTGAAGCATCCTGGCGACGACATCGCGAGCATGCTGCTCGAGGCGCACGTGACCGACGACGAGGGCCGACAGTGGTCACTCACCCACGAACAAGTGGCGATTCGACTCCTTGAGCTGGCGTTCGCAGGTCACGAGACCACTGCCAAATTGATTGCCAACGGCGTGGTCGCCCTGGCCTGGTACCCGGAGCAACGGCGGGAGCTCGTCGAGAATCCTGCCCTCACTGGGCAGGCAGTGGAAGAGATGTTGCGGTGGGATCCTCCGTCACACTTCCAAGGTCGCTGGGTGGAGCAAGAGGTGACACTGCACGGTGTGACGATTCCCGCCGACTCCCGCGTGGTGCTCGTCACCGGCGCCGCGCAACACGACGAGCGGGTCTTCTCCGATCCTGAGCTCTTCGATCTCCATCGCGATGTCGAGCGTCACGTGGGATTCGGATTCGGCTCGCACCTCTGCGTCGGCGCCGCGCTCGCTCGTCTCGAGACGCGAGTCGCGTTCGAGGAGCTGCTGTCACGCTTTCCGCACTACGAGATCTCGTCGCCCGTGGTTCGCGCGTACAGCAGCAACGTGCGGGGCCTTGCGAGCTTGCCCATCATCCTCGAACCGGCGTCGTGAGCAGCTGCGGGAGCGGAAGTCAGCGCTGGCGGCGTTTCCCCTTCGGCTTCGGCGCCAAGCCATCGACCACGTAACGCTCCAGGAACACCCGGAACGACTTCGGCTTGCGGGGATCGAATGCAGCCGAATTCGGCATCACCGTCAGTGACATGAACATGCGAGCAATCCATTCGCCGGCCTCGCGCGAATCCACCGCTGCACTGATCTCGCCGCGTTCCCTGCTCGCTTCGACATACGGCGCGATGAAGTTCGACATTCGCCGCAAGCCACCGTCACGATCCGTTGCGATCAGACGAAGGAGCTCGCGGTCATCGTTCACCATCCAGTTCCTGCGGTAGTTCCCGATGTTGCGGGCGAACACCTCAGCGAAGGCGCCGATCTGGTCGACGAGCTTCGGGTAGGAGCTCATCGCCGCCACGGCTTCGGCATAGTAATTCTCGGTGTTGTAGATGACCGTCGCATCGACCAGCGCCTGGCGGTCATCGAAGTACCGGTAGACCGTTCCTCTCGAGAGGTCGGCGGTGCGGGCGACGTCGAGCAAGCTCGTCTTGTCGATGCCGAGTTGCATGAAGCACTGCAGCGCAGCGTCGAGAATCCGCGTACGAGTCGAGTCGTCGACCGCTGGCTCCATTCGTGCCGCCATCGCTTCGCTCCGCTCCCCTACCTCGTCCGGCCGACCGCCACCGTAGCGGCGCCGACAGTCCTGCTCAGGGAGCGCCCGGATCCACCTGCGGACACCACAGCGCCGCTCCGGTACGACTGTACAAGTGCTGTGCTACCGTACATTTGTCGACGATCAAGGGGGGATCCGTGACCACGACACCGCTTTCACCAGGCGAGGCCGCTGCGCGCTACGACCGCGCCGAGTTCTACGTCGCCGATCCGAACCAACACTTCGCGGACCTGCGTCGCCACGACCCGGTGCACTGGTACCCGGAAGGGCCGTTCTGGGTGATCACGAAGTACGAGGACATCCGCTTCGTCTCGAAGCACCCGGAGCTGTTCTCCTCTTCTGAGATCGCGATCCTCGGGGACATCATCAAGATCCGCGAGGGCATGGAGCGCCCGCCCCGCACGTCGGTCATGCTCTTGGATCCTCCGGATCATCTCGAGCACAGGAAGGTCCTCAATCGCGAACTGACCCCGGCTCGAGTCAACGAGATCGACGGACCGGTGCGCGCAGTGATTCGCGAAGCCCTCGGCGGATTGCCGGACGGCACCTTCGATGCAGTCGAACTGCTCGCGGAGCCCATTCCCGTGAACGTGTTCGCCAACCTGCTCGGCGTCCCGCGTAAGGACTGGCGCAAGATTCTCTACTGGGCGACGATGATCACGGCATCTGGTGGGGGCACTGCGAGTCAGGAGGAGATGGCCGCGGTGTACGCCGAGGTGGTCCCCTATCTGCAGCAACTGCTCGAGGAACGCCGGGCGGTGCCGGACCACGACTTCCTGACGCTCATCGCCGGCGCCACCGTCTATGGCCAACCCCTCACCCCGACCGAGGTCGTGTGGTGGGCGATCTCCTTGCTCGCGGCTGGGAGCGAGACCACCCAGAGCTTGATCGCGGGTCTTTTGTGGGCGTTCACCCAGCATCCCGACCAAGCACGCCGGATCCTCGCCGACCCGGATCTCGCGACCGCTGCAGTCGAAGAGACGTTGCGTTGGTGGACGCCGGTCGTGAGTATGGCTCGCCAGGCGACGGAGGACGTCGAGTTGCGCGGGAAGACGATCAAGGCTGGCGATGCCGTCCTCCTCGCCTACGGGTCCGGGAACCGCGACGAAGAGGAATGGGGTGACGACGCCGACGAGTGGAACATCGACCGTCCCGCGATCACCCGCCACCTCGCATTCGGCTTCGCCGAGCACTTCTGCATGGGCGCGCACCTGGCACGACGCGAGGTCCGGATCCTCGTCGAGGAACTGGCGCACCGTGCGTCCGGAATCGAGCTCACCGGAACGCCCGAGCGACGTGACTCGACGATCGTCGCGACCTTCGATCATCTGCCCGTACGTCTCAGCTGACGGTTCGACGATGGGATGACTACAGGGGGGGTTGCGCTCGCCTCTCGACGCAGCTGCTCACGGAGTTCCTGCTTCTTGATCTTGCCCGACGGCGTACGCGGGAACTGATCGACCGACCTCAGCTCCTCGGGCCACTTCTGCCGCGCGACACCGACGGCGTCGAAGTGCGCACGCACCTCCTCGAGCGACGGAACCGGGTTTCCCGGCCGAGGAGCCACGAACGCGCAGCCGTGCTCACCGAGCCGATCGTCCGGCGCCGCCACGACCGCAACCTCTGAGACACCGGGCATGCTCAGCAGGATGTCTTCTACTTCGCTGGCGCTCACGTTCTCGCCACCGCGAATGATGATGTCCTTCTTCCGATCCGCGATCGTGATGTAGCCCTCAGAGTCACGAACCGCGAGGTCCTCGGTGTGGTACCAGCCGTCGCCGTCGATCGCACGCGCAGTCATCGCGGCGTCGACGTAGCCGAAGAAGAGATCGGCGCCTCGGCTCAGGATCTCGCCGACGGTGCCGTCAGGAACGTCGTCGCCTGCATTGTCGACGATGCGGACCTCGCAACCTTCGAGGGGTCGCCCTTCCGTGTACTTACGGTGCTCGGGTGTGTCGCTGCGAACTGCCCCGATCGACGTCGGGTGTTCGGTCGAGCCGTACGAACGGACTGCCACAACTCCGAGCGTCTCCGCACGGTCGCACACTGCGCCCGGGACCGGTGAACCTCCGAGGCCGACGCTCTCGATGAGCGCCGCGTGTTCCGGCGTGAAGCCCGGAGCGTCGAAGAGGCTGGTGAGGAAGAACGTGGCTCCGCTGCCCGACGAGAGTCCGGCCTCCATCATGATCGCCAGGACCCGATCGGGTTCCCACCGGTCGACCAGGTGGGAGGGTTCTCGCCGTACGAGCGGGAGCACCGCACCCCCGATCATCCCCATCGCGTGAGCCAGGGGCGCTCCGGTGAGCAACGGACGCGAAGCGCCGACGTCGTAGTCCTTCATCTGGAGCGCCTCGGCGACGAACGAGTTCGCCACGTGCACAACGCCCTTCGGGTCGGAGGTCGTCCCCGATGTGTACCCGACGATCGCCGGCGCCATCGGGTCGACCGAAGGGAGATCGGCGAGGGGCATGCCTTCGACGACGGACGCAAAGGGCTCTGCCCATGGTGCACTCCCATCACCGACCAGCACGACGTGTTCGAGAGTCGGTGCGTCGGAGCGGAAGCTGTCGAGCCCATCGAGGTAGTGCGAGGACCCGAAGGAAGCAGTTGTGAGGTGCAGCTTCGCGCCGAGTTGGGTGAGGATGAACTGCAGCTCCTTCGGACCGTAGAAGTGGACGACTGGAGCCACGACTGCGCCGGCCATCGCCGCGCCATAGAGCGCCACCATCGCTTCGACCCGGTTGGGCAGCTGGTAGCTCACGACATCGCCGGGACTGATCCCGCGGGTCCGGAGCCCGGCAGCGAAGCGCCGCGCCTGCTCGTGGATGTCGCCGAACGTTCCTCGCCACGGTGCGGTCTCGGACCAGAAGCGGACCTCGAGGTCGGCGCCTCGATCGAGCTGGGCGTCGAAGAACTCGCCGAGCGAACGGTCGAGCCACAGGCGCTCAGTGCGGTACCGCTGCTGCAGTTCCGAGCTCGGCGCACGGAGTGCGACGTCGAGTGACATGACAGCCTTTCGCGTTCGGGCCGAGAACCGCTCAGCGCACCAGCTCGACAGGGAACCGGTCGTAGGTGTGGATCAGCGTGGAAGAGCGCAGCTCGCCCTCACCGACCCGGTTGAGCCGGCGACCACGGGCGGCGAGTTCCTCCAGGAGGATGCGGGCCTCGCGCCGCGCGAGGTGCGCACCCATGCAGAAGTGCTCGCCGATCCCGAATCCGAGCTGTCCGGAAGCGTCGGGCCGGTCCGCACGGAAATCCTCTGCGTCGTCACCCCAGCGTTCCTCGTCGCGATTCGCAGACGAATACAGCAGGAGCACCCCGTCACCCTTGCGAATCATCTTGTCGCGCAGCGCGATGTCCTCGGTGGCTTCTCTCGCCATGCTCATCACCGGCGTCCACCACCGCATGGTTTCCTCGACAACGGAGCCGGCGAGCGCGGGATCGGCGAAGAATTCGGCCGACTGGTCCTGGACTTCGGTGAGGACGTGACCCAGACCCCCGATGAGGCTCTGAGTCGTCTCGCTTCCGGCAGCCAGGAGGGTTGTGGCGTACCCGATGATCTCCCCTTCGTTCAGGGGGCGGCCGTCGTACTCCGCTTGCGTCAAGAGTGACAGCAGATCGTCGGTCGGGTCCGCACGCCGGGCCATCGTCAGTTCCCACAGATATGGTCCGACCACGTTCATGACCAGGTCGATGTCGTCTTGGGTGCCCTGCCCTGAGCCGAGGTTCGTGATGATGGTCGCCCACTCCACAACCTGATGCCATTCGCTCGCAGGGATGCCGAGCAGCTTCGAGAACACGAACACCGGCACTGGCTCCGCGACCTGCTCGATCATGTCGAACTCACCGTCGGGAAGGCCGTGCACGAGATCACGGATCACCGTGCGCACGTGATCGTCGAGCGCGCCGACTTCTTTCGGTGTGAAGCGGTGGCTGACCACCTTTCGGTAGGGACCGTGTTCCGGTGGGTCCATGAACATCACGGCCGGGCTTTCCTGCATCGGCGGCTTCGGAACTCCGTTCCGTCGGTCGACGAGGCCCGAGATGATCGCGATGTCCTTCGACGAGAAGAGCAACGGGTGCGTGGAGATGTACTTGATGTCGTCGTACTTGGTGATGACCCAGAACTGACCCTCGTCGTACCAGTGCACGGGATCCTCGGCCCTCAGACGCCGGTAGGTCGCGTGAGGCTCGCCGAGGTAGAAGGCGGGGTCGTCGAATCGTTCATCGAGTCGCTCCATTGTGGGAGACACTAGAACGCTGGTTGTCTCAATGCCACCCAGCTTGACGAGACAACGGACCCCGCAAGGGGCTACGTTGTGCCTTGGACAACTGGACAGTAAACGTACATGTGCTCGGTCGCAGATGGCGGCTGGGTCGTCGAGGGGGGAACCCGGTGAGAGTGACGAGTAGGAACGGACTACGGACGAAGGCGACGTTGTGCGCCGTCACCGTGATCGCCTTGGTGATCGGCGCAGTTGGTGTCGCCGGCGCGGACGGTGCCGCATGCGCAGACACCGGGATTCGACGGGAAGACAATCAAGGTGTCCGGATTGGGATTCGCCACGAACTTCGCCGACGCGGCCGTTGGCGCGCAGGCGCGGTTCAAGAAGGCGAACGACACCAACGAGTTGAAAGGCGTGAAGATCCAGTTCGGCGAGTTCGCCGACGACAAGGGTGATGCGGCGACTTCCGTCAACGAAGCACGGCGACTCGTCGAGCAGGATGGCGTCTTCGCGATCGTGCCGATGGTCTCGGCCACGGCTCCAGGCACCTACCTGAACCTGAAGCAGGTGCCGTACTTCGGCTGGGGCTTCGACAAGAGCTACTGCGGCACAGGCGACAAGCTCTACGGGATCGGCTTCGATGGCTGTGTCCTGCCACCCAGCCCGAAAGTGGTGCCCGACTTCTCCGCTGGTACGGCGTACAAGTACGTCACCGAGACGTTGGGCATCAAGAAGCCGACGATCGCGGGCATCGGCACCGACACCGCTGGTGGAGTTTCAATCCAGTCCTTCATCGCTCAGGCGACTGGAAGCGGCTTCAACGTGGTCTGGGCAAAGAGCACCCTGCCCGCTCCGCCCGCAGTCGTTGGGGACTACTCGCCGTACGCACAGCAGATCCTGGCATCGAACGGCGGGAAGGGTCCCGACGTCGTGTGGATCGCGTCCGGCCTCAGCGACTCGCTCGGTCTGCCCAAGGCACTGACCGCGGCGGGCTACAAGGGCACCATCATGACATCGCTCTACGCAGATGCGTTGCTCAAGCCACTGGCGGGCACGTATGCGCTCGCACCCATCGCACCGTTCGAGCAGCACTCGGCTGGAACCGACGCGATGGTGGTAACCATCAAGGCGTTCAAGCCTGACGCGAAGCCTTCGACCACGATGGCCGTTGGCTACTTCTCTGCCGACTTCTTCATCAAAGCCATCAAGAAGGCGGGGCTGAAGAACCTCACTCGGCAGTCGGTGCAGAAGGCGGCGGCGCACATGACCTACGGCATTCCGGACACGATCGGCCCGACGCAGTTTCCCAGAGCGTTCCAGGCGCTGAACACCTACTGCGCGGCAATGGTCAAGGACGGTGACGGCACCGCATGGACGGTCGCCGTTCCGTACACCTGCACCAACCACTTCAACAAGGTGAAGGGCACCAAATCTGAGGTCGGCTGAGTCTGCTGCAACGTCGGCCGGCGAGAGGTTTCTCGCCGGCCGACTTGCGGCACCTCTAGTCGGCGCGCCGCACGATCCCGACGTCCTGAGCGAAGCCGGCGACGAGATCCAAGAAGTGCGCTCTCGACGCCACGGCTCCTTGACCCGGGTGCGAGAACAGCACACCGGCGCTGGTAACTCCCAGGCGCGTGAGCTCCGTGACTTGCTCCAGGTAGGCGGTTGCATCGAACGTCGGCGTTCCGTAGGGAGCGATCCCCATCGGTCCGAACATCACGTCGGACGGCATCTCCCGACCGAGCTCGGCCGCCTCCTCGCGAATGGTGTCGAGCATCCGCGACAGGTCGTCGAGTGATTCCAGCGGCGCGGATCGCACTGCCTTGGCGAACTTCTTCGGCGCCGGCATCGGGATCCACCCGTCGCCGCGCTCGGCGACGCGGCGCAGCGCGCGACGCGAGTTCCCGCCGATCCAGATCGGCGGGTGCGGGACCTGCACCGGTGTGGGCAACGCCACATGGCCGTGCGCTTCGAATCCCGGACCGGCAGCATCGACCGTCTCGCCGGTCCAAACCTGCTTCATGAGGTCGATCGCTTCGTCCAAACGATCGTTGCGCGCATCGAAGTCACCGCCGAGCGCTCGAAACTCGGGCTCGAGGTATCCCGCCCCTGTGCCAAGGATGACCCGACCACCCGACACCGAATCGAGCGACGCGATCGCCTTCGCCGCCAGGAACGGGTTCCGGTATCCGAGTATGTAGAGGTTTGTCATGAGCCGCAACGAGGTCGACGCCGCGGCAACAACTGCGAGTGCCACCGTCGGCTCGAGCGCATGATGACCACCGGTGCGGATGAACGCGTCGGGCGGCATCGGGTGGTCGGTCACGAACACTCCGTCGTAGCCGAGCGATTCGACCGCACCGGCGATCTCGGCGATCGCCTCGACCGTACCGAACTCCTCACGTCGACTGACATCGTCTGTCGGGAGACCGAGTAGATACCGCACACGCTCCTCCTCGAGTGTCGCTGTCCGCCGGGGCGCACCCGGCCCGAGTTCTGTACGATGGTACAGCTACCGTGCTATTGCCTATTCCGGCAACGGTCCGAGGAGGATCATCATGGCGTCACGCGATCTCGCCTTTCCGGTGTTCGATGCCGACAACCACATGTACGAGACGACGGACGCGCTGACGAAGTTCATGCCGCCCGAGTTCAGGGGAGTGATCGACTACGTCGAAGTGCGCGGGCGCACGAAGATCGCGGTCAAGGGCAAGATCAGCAACTACATCCCAAACCCGACCTTCAACGTGGTCGGGCCACCAGGCGCATGGGAGCAGTTCTATCGAGAGGGAAACCCGGAAGGGAAGTCCACTCGCGAGATGATGGGGCAACCGATCCGGACACCGCCGGCGTTCTTCGGGCCCGAGGAACGTCTGAAGCTGATGGACGACCAGGGACTGGACCGAGCCTTGATGTGGCCGACGCTCGCCAGCCTCATCGAGGAGCGCTTGCGCGACGATCCGTATGCGACCCAGGCCGTCGTCACGTCGCTGAACCGTTGGATGCACGAGCACTGGTCGTTCAACGTCGAAGACCGCATCTTCCCTACACCAGTGATCAGTCTCACGGTCCTGGATCAGGCGATCGCCGAATTGGAATGGGTCATCGAGCACGGCGCGCGCATCTTTCTCATGCGCCCGGCGCCGGTCCCCACTGCCCTCGCGTCGAGATCGATGGCGTTGCCGGAGTTCGATCCGTTCTGGGCGCGCGTCGCCGAAGCGGACATGGTCGTCGGGTTACATTCCTCCGACAGCGGATACACGCGCTACATCAACGAGTGGGAAGGCATTCCCGGTGGTGAGCTCGAACCGTTCGTCGACCAGACCGGCTTTGCTGCGCTGACGACGATCCAGCACCGGCCGGTCGAAGACACCGTCACCGCCATCATCGGTCATGGCCTTCCGACTCGGTTTCCGAGCCTCGAAATTCCTCCCGGTGGAAAACGGCAGCGTCTGGGTGCTTCCGCTGCTCGAGCACATGCGCCGCGCCTACGCCATGGGCCCGCAGTACTTCGACGAGCATCCGGTCGATGTGTTCATGCGCAACTTCTGGGTGCATCCGTTCCACGAGGACGACTCCGTCGGTCTCGTGAACGCGATCGGTGCCGACCGAGTGATCTTCGGATCCGACTATCCGCACCCCGAAGGTCTCGCCGATCCCCTGTCGTACGTCGATGACCTTGCCGGCCTTCCAGCTGGAGACATCGCAAAGATCATGGGCGGGAACTTGGCTCAGCTGATGAGCGTCGGCGTTCCCACGGGCTGATCAGGAGTCCGGCGCGCGCGTGACCGACGCCAGGAAGTCCTCGACGGATCCGATTCTCATGGACCCCGGTGGGACCAACGAAACCTTGGGCATGGCGATCCCTGGATGCGCGAGCAGCATCGCCGCGAGCTCGGCAAGTGCGCGGCCAAGGTCCGCGACGTCCATCTGGCGTTGGTACATCACTCCTGATGCCAGCCAGCTCGGGAGGAACTCAGCAGCCAGCTCGGGATCGTAGGCGCGCCCGATGTCGGTGCCGGTTGTGTCCCCCACTTCGACACACACGAATCGGTGGTTGGGGTGCTCGACGCGAAACGCGCGCACAAGTCGTTCCAGCGCCGCCTTGCTCGCCGCGTAGGCGGCCAGCCCGGGGTAGTCGGCGTTCGCTGACGTCGACGAGAGGAAGAGCATCACACCGTCGGCGCTGAGGTGATCGAGTGCAGGCTCTGCGACCAGCGTGGGACCGATCGCATTCGTCGCGAAGATGTCGGCGATCGTGGCGGGATCCATGCGGTCGACCGGTGTGATCTGTGCCACGCCGGATGCGAACAGGACCACGTCCAGGTCACCGAGCGCCGCGGCTGCGTCTCGGACGAGCGCCCGGCAGCTCGCCGGGTCCCGCAGATCAGTCGGTAGAGCAGTGCCACTGCCGATCGCGGTGAGGACCTCTTCCAACTTCTCTGTGTTTCGTCCGGCGACCGCCACGCTCGCGCCCGCGGCGGATGCGCTCAGCGCGGCCGCGCGGCCGATTCCAGAGGACCCACCGACGACGAGCACGGTGCGCTCCGTGAGGTCAATCTCGACCGCCACGCTAGGGAGCAGCCCAGATCTCGACGAGATCGTCGGTCGTGCAGATCTTCGCGACCATCGCCAGCGTGTTCTTGACGATGACCTCGGTGTAGTCGAGCGGAAATCCCACGATGGCGTCGCGAGGGATCACCACTTCGAATCCGAGGTTGACGCAGTCGATCGCTACGTTCGGAATGCCGAGATTCGCCGAAACGCCGACCGCGACGACCGTCTTGATTCCGAGGTTCCGGAGAATCGTCGGCACCTCGGTGCCGATGATCGGCGACACCTGAACCGTTCGGACTGAGACGATGTCGGTGTCGGCGGTGGTGATGCCGTCAACGACCTCCATCCCGCGCGGGTCCCAGACTGCGGTGCCGCCACCGCGCTTGCCGGCGCGCAGGATCGGAGCGTTGTCCGCCGACGCCGGGTTGTTCGGTCGGCCTTCCGCGATGCAGTGCAGGATCGGGCAGCCCGCGCCGCGCCCGGCGGTGACGATCCGGCCGACCTTGTCCACGAGTCCGATCTCGCGTGCCGCGTCCGGAAGCACCCCTTGGCCGAGATCGCCGACGATCCCGCGCTGACACTCTTGCGTGAGCACGACGGT
Source organism: uncultured Actinomycetes bacterium (assembly GCA_963755855.1). Taxonomy (GTDB): domain Bacteria; phylum Actinomycetota; class Acidimicrobiia; order IMCC26256; family DASPTH01; genus DASUAS01. The sequence goes on from CAVWLR010000009.1 coordinate 1,151,764, forward strand.
CGTGCTCGGCTCCACCAGTTCCGATAGGTCCACCATGGTCTCGAGGCTCCCGTCGATCAGTGCTCGGCGCGTACGGATGACTTCTCGGCGAGCACTGTCGGCAGCGCGTCGCGCCACGAGGGCACCCCGTCTTCCGGCAATGCTGCGGGCATCTTGTCGTCGTGGATCGCTGCCCAGTGCGCATGGTTGAGCTGGTGGAGCGAGAAGCACGCCGCCAGGGCATTCTGGAAGCCCATGTTGTCGACGGTCTGGTTCACCGACTCCTTGATGAGCAGCGCCGTCATCGTGGGCAGGGCCGCAATCCGACGCGCGAACGCCAGTGTCTGGTCGGCGAGAGCATCGTCGGGGAACACCTTGCTCACCATGCCGAGTCGGTGAGCTTCGTCGGCGTCGATTCCGTCTCCAGTCAGCAGGAGTTCTTTGGCCTTCCGTGGGCCGAACTCCCAGGGATGTCCGAAGTACTCGACGCCGCACATCCCGAGACGGGTGCCGACGACGTCGGCGAACACGGTTCCCTCGGCTGCGACGATGAGGTCGCACGCCCACATGAGCATGAGCCCGGCCGCGTAGACCGGCCCGTGCACCTGAGCGACGGTGATCTTGCGAAGATTGCGCCACCGCTTCGTGTTCTCGAAGAAGTAGTGCCATTCCTGGAGCATCTGGTTCTCAGGGCCTTGACGCGTCCCGCCGTTGATCGCGTACGTGGGATGCGCGTTCGGCATTCCGGGCCACTCTTCTCTGGCTTCCTTCGAGCCGAGGTCGTGACCGGAGGAGAACATCGTGCCTGCGCCCCCAAGGATGACGACACGGACTTCGTCGTCGGCCTCGGCCTCCAGGAATGCCTCATCGAGTTCGACCAGCAGGCCTCGGCTCTGAGCGTTGCGGCTCTCGACCCGGTTCAGCAGGATGCGGGCGATGCGACCGTCGTCGATGGTCTCGTAGGTGACGTGCTGGTATGACGACATGTCAGTTCAGTTCCTCCGGGAGATGAGACGGGAGCACGCAGAGCGCCCTGGGTTTCGTCAGCGAAGAACGCTCCACGCTTCTTCGGCGTATGCCTCCATCCCAGCGAATGCGTCTCGGTTCCGGGTCCAGGGCATGACGAGGGCACGGTGTACACCCAGCTCCGCCATGCCCGCGAGGAAGGCCGGTTCGGGGCGGCTCTCGAGGATGGTCACCTGGAATGGTCGACTCACCTCGAGCTCTTCGCGTAGTGCCTCGATGCGTCGCATCAACGCGGCGATCTCCGCCAGGTCCTGGGCGCCACCGCCTGAGAGCCATCCGTCGCCGAAGCGCACGGCACGGCGAAGCGCGGCATCCGAGTAGCCACCGAAGAGGATCGGCGGATGCGGCGATGCAACCGGCTTCGGCTCGAAGTACAACGGAGCGAAGTCGAAGTGGTTTCCGTGGTACTCGGCTTCACGCTCGGTCCAGAGCACCCGCATCGCTTCTACGCATTCCTCCAGGCGGGAGAAGCGCGTTCGAGGATCGATGCCCAATGCGACGAACTCTTCGCCCAGCCAGCCGGCACCGATGCCGACGATGGTTCGTCCGCCTGAGAGCACGTCGAGCGTGGTGATCGCGCGGGCCGCCACGATCGGGTGCCGCAACGCCAGTACGTAGATCGCCGTGCCCAGCTTGATCTTCGTCGTCACCTGCGCGACCTGGGTCAGTGCGATCCATGGATCGAACAAGGGCGTGTCGAGCGGGTACGGGAACACGCCGTCGGGCGAGCCTGGATACGGCGAGTCGAACTTGACGGGAAACGTCACGTGATCCGGAGCGAACACGGACTCGTATCCCAACTCCTCTGCGCGCACTGCGAAGTCGGGCATTCGGTCGGGCCGCACGCTGAACAAGCTCAGGCCGACTTCCACGTGTGGACCCCCTGTCCGAGTCGGCGACCCTCACCAACTGGGAGTGCAAGTGCACACTGAATGTATCATCGTACGCATCAGACCACCACCCGAGCCGCTGGTTGCGCCAGCGTCGAAACGAGGAACTCCATGAGCACTCGATGGGACTTCGACCTCTTCGTCGACGGGGGTTGGGATCCGGGCGAAGCCGGGGCCGCGCCGATCGAAGTCCTCAACCCTGCGACCGAAGCCGCGATCGGATCGGTTCCCGACGCGACGGTCAAGGATGCGGCTCGGGCGATCGCCGCGGCGCGCGTCGCCTTCGATGAGGGCCCGTGGCCGTGGATGAAGCCTGCAGAGCGTGCTGCGGCGCTCCGTCGTATGGGCGAGGCGCTCACGGCGCGCGCAGCCGAGTTGCGCGAGCTCGTGGTCGCCGAGACCGGGACCGTCGGCGTGTTGACCGATGCCGTGCAGGCGGGCGGAGCGATCGGGATGTTCGCGTCCAACGCTGCGCTCGCGGAGCAGGGCTTTCAGTGGATGGAGGTCGATCCTCCGAGCACCGGCCCGAACGGGATGGCCGGCAGAGCCGTCCTTCGAGAGCCGGTGGGAGTTGTCGGTGCGATCACGCCGTTCAACTATCCGTTCATGCTCAACGTGCTCAAGAGTGCGCCCGCGCTTGCTGCTGGGTGCACCGTCGTGTTGAAGCCGCACCCGTGGACACCGCTCGACGCGTTCTTCATCGCGCAAGCTGCGCTCGACGCTGACCTTCCACCGGGCGTGTTCAACGTCATCACCGGCCACGCCGAGGTCGGCACGGAACTCACGACGAATCCGCTGGTCGACATGATCACGATGACCGGCTCGACCGCGACGGGCAAGAGGATCATGGCCGCCGGCGCCGACACGATGAAGCGGCTCCATCTGGAGCTCGGCGGCAAATCGGCGCAGGTAGTGCTCGGCGATGTCGGTGAGGACTACGCGCGCTCGATCGGGTTCGGTGAGGTACTGATGCACTGCGGCCAAGGGTGTGTCCTCAAGACCCGGCTGCTACTCCCCGAGCACCTCCTCGACGCGTACCGCGCCGGCGTGGCGGAAGCGCGCGCCCACATCAAGATCGGTGATCCGAATGATGCGACGACCACGCTCGGGCCGCTGATCCGGGAGCAGCAGCGCGCGAAGGTGGAAGCGTTGGTCGCCGCCGGCATCGCCGAAGGAGCCGAACTCGTGTGCGGCGGGGTTCGTCCCGACGGTATCGACCGAGGCTTCTTCTACGAGCCGACCGTCCTGATCGGCACGAACGACATGCGTGTCGCGCAGGAAGAGATCTTCGGTCCGGTCCTCACGGTGATCCCGTACTCGGGAAGCGATGCCGACGCGGTGCGCCTGGCCAACGACTCGATCTACGGATTGGGCGGCCACGTCGTCGCGGGGAGCACCGCTCGTGCCTTCAACGTCGCCCGCCGGATCCGTGCTGGGTTGATGAGCGCCGAAGGTGTCAGCGATGCGTCGACGGGCAATCCCGGTCCCGGCAACGGTCAGGGACCCGGGTGGGGTTCGACCCCGGCCGGAATCGGCCAGTCAGGCGCGTTCGGAGGCTTCAAGCAGAGCGGCATCGGCCGCGAGTGGGGTCACCTCGGATTCGAGGAGTTCACCGAGGTCAAGAGCCTGCGCTGGAGCTGACCGGACCGCGGGACGTGGGCGGCTGCCGGTGCGACGTCCGTCAGGTGATCGTTGCGATGAGTGTCCCGACGGGGTAGGTCGCGCCGACCTCGACCGTCCACGACACCACCCCGGACCATGGCGCGTCGATCACCATCTCCACTTTGTCGGTCTCGAGCTCGTACAGGGGCTCACCTTCGGCGACGCTCTCGCCGTCGGCGACGAGCACTTTCGCGAGTACTGCTTCGGTGATGGCGTCGCCGGGCTTGGGAATTCGTATCTCGTTCACTTGAGGCCCTGCACGGCCTCGATGAGTTCGGTGACCCCGGGCCGACACGCGCCCTCGAGCACGGCGGACCGGGGCACCGGCGTGAACGAAGCCGCAACCCGAGCGATAGGTGCCTCGAGCTCACCGAACAATTCCTCGCCTACCGCTGCCGCGATCTCTGCTCCGGGGCCGCACGAGCGGACGGACTCATGGGCGATGACGAGCCGCTTGGTCTTGCCGACCGATTCGAGGACGGTGGTGATGTCGAGCGGTACAAGGGTGCGGAGATCGATCACTTCGATCGACGTCCCTTCCGGGCTGAGCTGCTCCGCAGCGTTCAGGGCGTCGTGGACCATCGGTCCGTACGACACGATCGTGACGTCGCTTCCCTCGCGCTTGCGGTCGGCTCGGCCGAGCGGCAACGAGAAGTCGGCGAGCGGTACCGGGAACTGCCCCCCTCCGAAGAACAACTTCATCGACTCGACGAAGAGGCAGGGGTCGTCATCGTCGAGGCACGCGTTGAGCAGACCGACGGCATCAGCCGAAGTGCTCGGCCATACGACTTTGATGCCGGGAACGTGCATTGCGAGTGCCTCGAACGCCTGTGAATGCTGCGGTCCCCCACCAGCGCCCACCGCTGTCCGGATGACCATCGGTGCGTGCTGGCGACCACCGGACATGTAGCGAACCTTCGCGGCGTGGTTTGCAATCTGGTCGAATGCCACGCCGAGGAAGTCCATGAACATGAGCTCGGCGACCGGACGCATGCCTGCCAGCGACGCGCCGAGCGCGGCGCCGATGATCGACGTTTCGGCGATCGGGGTGTCTCGCACACGGTCGGTGCCGTGCTTCGTGGAGAGTCCGAGCGTCACCTTGAAGACGCCGCCGGCCGGATCAGCGATGTCTTCGCCGAGCAACACGATCCGGTCGTCACGAGCGAGCGCTCGGTCGAGGGTCCGGTTCACGGCCTGGACGAGACCGATCGTTTCGGTGTCCCCATCGGGTAGCGCGACCGCTTCGGTCGAGGGTGCCCGTGACGGGTTGTACGACACGCCGGCGAAGACGTCGACCTCGAGCTCGTCGAGATCGGTCTCGGCGCTGTTCTTCGCGAAGGTGAACGCCTCCTCGACCTCGGCACGCAACGCAGCGTCGATGGCGTCGAGCTCTGCGGGCGTGGCGACCTTCTCATCGACCAGTCGGACGCGGAACCGCTCGAACGGTGCGGCTGCTCTGGCGGCTGCGAGCTCGTCGGCGTCGACGTAGTCCATCGGGTCGCCGAAGTAGTGGCCTTGGAGTCGGTACGCCACGGCTTCGACGAACGTCGGGCCTTCGCCGTTCCGGGCCCGGGTCGCCGCTTCCGCGACGGCGTCGTGCACCTTGACGGGATCATTGCCGTCGACGGTGACGCCCCGCATCCCGTACCCGGCGGCACGGTCCGCGAGATGCTCAGAGCGCGTGTAGCCCGCCATCGGGGTGCACTCGGCCCACGCGTTGTTCTCGCAGAAGAAGATCACTGGCAGGTTCCACACGGCTGCGAGGTTCATCGCTTCATGGACGAAGCCGATGCTCGTGGCACCGTCGCCGAAGCTGACCAGGACGACTCTCGGCTCGTTGCGCAGCGACGCTGCCAAGGCGAGCCCGTTGGCGATCGGCGGGCCGGCGCCGACGATGCCTGTCGTCCACATGACACCGACCGCGGGCTCGCTGACGCCCATCGCGCCGGCCTTGCCCTTCGAAAGACCGGTCGAGCGGCCGATCAGCTCGGCGAAGTACGGCCCGAGCGTCACTCCCTTGGCGACGACATCGGCGAGGCCGCGGTAAGTGGCAATGAGCTGGTCATCCGGTTCGAGCGCGACCGCGGCGCCGGCGGACATTGCCTCGTGCCCTTCGATCGGCCAATAGTTGAAGCCGACCTCGCCGGATGAGAGACCCTTGCGGACACGCGCTTCGCTTGCGTGGATCTTGCTCATCGCGTGATAGAGGGCGAGGCCTTTCTCGCGTTCCAATGAGCTCTCGACGTCACTCATGACACTCCTCTGGGGTGTTCAGACCAGTTCGAACATCTCGTAGTGCAGCTGCGTGCCGTCGAACGTGCTCTTCCCGACCGCCTGAAGGCGCGTGAGCCATGCGTACCGCTCGTCCCCGGTCTCGAAGAGCGGCGCGGAGTACGACGTACCGCTCGCCGCGTCGCCACGTCCCTGATACGCGACGAGTACGACCGCACCGTCGTCGGTCTGCAACGTGAGGCGGACGTCGATGAGGATCCTGCCGTCAGGTTCGATTGCCGCCCAGTCGGCTGCAGCCGAGCCGAGCAACGACGCCTGGAACCGTTCACCTTCGAATCGCGCCGATGCGATCTCGCTCACGAGCCGGGTCCCGAGCGGACCACTCGACACGGTCGCCGTGTCACCGAGTTCGTAGGTTGCACTACAGAGCGGCCGCAGCTCGACGGTGAACGCTTCATCCATGATCGGCACCGAACAGGAATCGATCGGCCACACGATGGGCGTTCATGATCGTGCTCTCTTGGACGTGGTTGAGCCAGAGGCCTTCGAAGCCTTCGGAGTGCATCCCTGCCTGGATGTCGGGGATATTCTTGAGGTCCTGCGCCAAGAACGGGCCCAGGTCGGCGTCGCGCCAGTTCGGGAAGTGCTCCCAATGCGTGTCCGGTGCCTCCCCCGGCGCGAAGTGCTCGAGTGAGAACGCCTCCCAGATGCAGGAGTCGGGGCTGTCTCCGTCAGGCCGCATCCGGTAGCCCAACGTGGAGCCCTTCTCGACGAGGATCACCATCGTCGGGAACACGTGGTAGTCGCCGTTGCCGACGAAGTACTGCTCGAGCTCCATCTTCGGGTAGTCGACGCCGTCGGCGAGGGCCATCTCCTCGCAGAGCTGGAGAAACGGCACGATCGGCGGGACTCCGGCTGGAATCTCCATCGTCGCCAGTTGCGCTGCGGCGCGTGCGTCACGTTCGGTGTACATCGATCCGACCGAGGATGAGATGTAGCGAGTCATGTTCGCGTAGATGTCGGGGCGACTCATCGTTTCGACCCAGTCGCGATTGCGTTCGTCTTGCTCGGTCCGCTCGCCGTACTTGGAGACCGCGTGGTTGCGGTACGTGAACGTCGGGGCGAACGGAGCGCGGGGGTACTCTTCGATCAGCGCCGGCCGGGATGACGGTTCGGTTCCTTCGAAGGGCCTCAGCACCTGAGGGTGCGTCCCCGGCGTGTGGTATCCCTCGATGAACGCGTCGATGACCGTCTTCCAGTTCGCGGGCACGACGACGCGCTTTCGCCACCGGTACCGCATGTCCTCGAGCCGAAACGGGCCGAGCAGGGACGGAAGCGGGTCGAGCCATTCCAGGAGTGGTTCAGGATCGGCTGACGGGTTGACGAAAACCCAGCCACCCCATGTGTCGACGTGGACCGGCTGCAGCGCCCAATCGTCGTGGGGCCGGTCCTCGAACTCTTCGGGACAATGCACGAAGGTGCATTCGCCGTCGAGCGCGTAGCGAAAGCCATGGAAGCGGCAACGGAACTCCTCGACCCGGCCCGCGCCTCCGATGATCTTCATCCCGCGATGACGGCACGCGTTGTGCATGGCGCGCAGCGAGCCGTCTGCTTGGCGAACGACGAGGATGGACTGGTCACCGATGGTGTACTCGTGGAACGCGCCTGCGCCGACGAGGTCCTCTTCACGGCAGGCCATCTGCCAGGTCTGTGTGAACAGTCGTTCGTGCTCGAGGCGCGCGAAGTCGACGTCGACGTAGCGACCCCTCGGTACGAAGTTGTCCCCGAGCGTCCAGCGCTCCGGAACAAGGCCGGTTGCCGACCCTGCGGTCGAGTCCGTTCCCATCTGTCCCCCAGTCGAGATCGTGTCACAGCAGCGATAGGACGCTAACACAACATCTGTTCTGTCGTACAGTGCGTCGATCCGTCGTCGGGAGCGTTCCGGGAACTGTACTTCTGTACAACTGTTGTCTTAAGGTGCCGTGATGAGCATCGATCCTCTCGACCTGGTCCTCATCAGCATCGACGACCACACCGTCGAGCCGCCTGACATGTTCGAGAGCCGAGTGCCGGCGCGCTATCGCGACGACGCTCCCCGTGTGGTCGTTGACGACGCCGGTGACTCCGCTTGGGTCTACGCCGGCGCACGGCTTCCGAACATCGGCCTCAACGCCGTCGCCGGGCGACCGAACGACGAATGGGGTTTCGAACCTTCACGCTTCGAAGACATGCGCCGGGGTTGCTACGACATCCACGAGCGTGTGGCCGACATGGACGTCGCAGGCGTGCTCGCATCCCTCTGTTTTCCGTCGTTCCCGACGATCTCCGGCGCACTGTTCACGATGCGCGGCGAGCCGGAAGTCTCCGAGGTGATGGTCCGCGCGATACAACGACTGGCATCTCGAAGACTGGTGCGGCGCGTACCCGGACCGCTTCATCCCACTCGGGAATCCTGCCGCTCTGGGATCCCCAGCTGGCAGCTGCCGAGGTGCGGCGACTTGCCGCCAATGGTTGCCGGGCGATCACCGTCCCCCAGCACATCGGCACCTACGGCGGGCCACCGTGGCAGGACCCGCATTGGGATCCGCTCTGGGCCGCATGCGCCGACGAGGACTCGGTGGTGAACATCCACATCGGTACCGGCGGCGGCGCGCCGGTGCCCTCCGACATGACCAACTATCTGACCTTCAACGCGATCGTCGCCATCGACACGGTGCGCTTCGCGTCGGACTTGCTCTTCTCGCGGGTCATCCAGGAGTTCCCGACGCTCACGTTTGCGCTCTCCGAGGGTGGGATCGGCTGGATCCCCTTCATCCTCGAACGACTCGAGGACACCTACGCCCGCCAGCGAGCATGGACCGGCGACGACCTCGGCAACGGCCTGACTCCCACCGACGTGTTCCGCCGCAACTTCCTCGCCTGCTTCATCCGTGACCGCATCGGCGTTGGCCTCCGCGACGAGATCGGCATCGAGACAATCTGCTGGGAGATGGACTACCCGCACTCGGACAGCTCGTGGCCCGACGCCGCGGAACAGCTCGCCGCGCAGCTCGAGGGTTGTAACCAGGCCGAAGTCGAAGCCATCTGCTGGCAGAACGCGGCCACACGGTTCCACTACGACGGGGTCGACGCGCCTCGGACGTGACGCTTGCACCGTGGGCGCGCTGCGTGAGCGGGTCAGCGAGCGAGATCTGTCCGCACCGAAGGTGGCCGCCGGCCGCGCACCGAAGCCGGGGACCAAACCGATCACATTCGGCGACATGAAGGTCCGCATGGGCGCCGTGATGACCGGCGGAAAGTGATGCCAGGAACCTGGGAGCCGGCAACGCTCGCAGAGAGAGTCGATCGTCTGGAGTCGACGGACGCGATTCGCCAGCTCCCCCACCGCTACACGCTCGCACTCGACTCGCGCGACATCACCACGCTCGTGACCTTGTTCGTGCCCGATGTGCGCGTCGGCCCCACGGCGACCGGCCGCGAGGCGCTGTCCGATTGGTTCGTCGACGCAATGTCCAAGGTACGGACCACCGTGCACGTCGTCTCCAACCACATCATCGACTTCGACAGCCCTGACCGAGCGCATGGCGTCGTCTACTGCCACGACGAAGTCGAGTATCCCGAGACCGGAGAGTGGAAGGTCGGGATGTTGCAGTACCACGACACGTATCGCCGCACCGATGGAATGTGGGGGTTCGAGCGCAGGAAGTTCCATCGTTGGTATCAGGTCGACGCGTTGGAGCGACCCACACCTGGTGCGGGCATGGAACCCGACCTCGATCCGATCACGACGATTCGGCTTCCTGAAGCCTTCCCGACCTGGGCACCGTTCTGGGAGTTGGTGGCAACCCGCTGAGGAATCAGTTGTCTTCGTCGGCACGACGGCGATTCGGAGTGACCGAGCACGTCCTGCAAGGTGGAACGATCGAAGCCGACATCGCACTCGCGTCGAGCGCTGGCGTCGATGGTCTCAGCGTTCTCCTCAATGAGGTCGCACGCGTCGGCGCCTCGACGGTTCGCCAGCGCCTCGACGACGCAGGCCTCTCAGTGAGCAGCGTGATGGCCATCGGTGACATCGCCGGCACCCGGGAACCCGACCCCGAGCGCACCGCCTGGGCGCTCGGGGCCGCGAATCAGATCGGCGCGCAGCAACTCCTCGTGTACACCGGTCCCCTCGGACCACGCTCGGTCGCGCTCGCCGACGAGCGTTGCCAGCAGTGGTTCGGCGAGGTACAACACCGAAGCCGTGACGCAGGGGTCGCCCTGATGCTCGAGCCAATGTTTCCGATGATGCGCCCGGTGACGTACGTGCACACACTCCGACACGCACTCCGCATCGTCGAGCCCTTCGACGACGTCAAGGTCGTGATCGATACGGCGCACCTGTGGTGGGAACCCGATCTCGTCGAGCTCGTCCGCGACAACCTCGCGCGGGTTGGGAGCATCCAACTGAGCAACCTGTCGAGCGACGCGTTTGCGAGTCGCACGTTTCGCCGGGCTCGCCTCGGAGAAGGTGTCGTGCCCGTCCGCGATCTCGTCCGCGCCTTCGACCGCGCGGGGTTCCGCGGCTGGTACGAGCACGAAGTCATCGCCGACGACGTCGGCGACAAGGTGGAGTTCCTCCGTCAGGAACGTGAGTGGTTCGACGATGTGTTCGATTGACGCTGGGTCACAGCGGCGCGGCAGGCAATTCCAACGCGGCGGCTGACGTGACCTGGTCGTAGTAGCAGCGCTCACACACCAAGCGGTCTTCGTCGAAGATGAACAGGTTCATCGACATCATGTCGACCGGCTCGGCCCGCGTGCTCACCGGTGGTGTGGGTCTCGACAGCGATGCCGTCGGTTCCGTGGAACACGGCGGTCGCCGAGAACTGCAGACCGGGCATCGCTGCCCAGTTGGTCGTGAGCATCTGTCTGACCGCTTCGTCCCCGTCGACGACGGCACCGATCGGCACGATTTCGTACCACGCGTGATGGAACGTACGCATTGCTCGCTCGAGGTCCTGGGCGTTCTCCGCCGCGACGTGCTCGAGGACGAGGTCGAGACGCCGCTGCTCCAACGACAGACGATCTTCGGGAGCCATGTGTGCACACTAGAACATGCCTTGTTGACATGTCTCGTCTGGTGCCACCATGATCCAGCGCGGCACGGCCTGGAGGAGACCCATGACTGACAAGCCGATCGGAATCGGGATCATCGGCACAGGCTTCGGGGCGACCGTGGCTGCGCCCGCCTTCGCCTCGGCAGCCGGGGCGTCCGTCGCCGCCCTCTGCAGCAGTGACGCCGTCCGCGCCGCAGCGACGGCCGAGTCACTGGGCGTGGCGTTCGCCACGGACAGCATCGAGACGCTCTGCACACGCCCCGAGGTCGATGTCGTCTTCGTCGCGACACCACCGCATCTCCACCGGGGGGCGGTGCTCGCAGCGCTCGACGCGGGCAAACATGCAGTGTGCGAGAAGCCGTTCGGTCTCGGACCCTCTGAAGCACTCGAGATGCTCGAGCGCGCCATCCAACGCGATCGGCTGCACTTCCTCGACTTCGAGTTCCGGACGCTTCCCGTGCGTCGAGCGTTGGGTTCCATGATTCGCGGCGGCCAACTCGGCGAGGTACGCCACGTCGTCATCACGGCGATGGTTGCCGGCGGGCGGTTCCCAGTGATGAATCGCGAAGGCTGGTGGCAACAACGCGAGCTTGGCGGCGGATGGCTCGGGGCGATGGGTTCGCACTACGTCGATGCGATTCGAGACTGGTTCGGGGAAGTCCGAGCCGTGAGTGCCGCGCTCGAGACACGACGTCAGTACCTGTCCGGAGCTCCACGAGGACCAGCCATCACCGCCGACGACGGCTTCACCTTCCGCCTCACCACCGAATCCGGCGTCGCGTGCACGATGAGCAGCGCAAGTACCAGCGGCGCCGAGATCGGCCCGCGCATCGAGGTCTACGGATCACGCGCAACTGCAGTCCTGGAACAGGACCGTCTCCTGTCGCTCGTGGACGAGCATGGCGAGGTCACGACCGAATGCGTCGGCGAACCAGACGAAGACTTCCCGCATCCGAGTCGCGGCCCGTTGGGCGTCTGGGCCGAGCAAATCGTGCAGGCCGTACGAGCTGGCCGACAAGTGGGACCCAGCTTTCTCGATGGCTTGCGTTGCCAAGAGATCCTCGCCGCAGCCCGGGAATCGAACGACAACGGCGGAGTGAACACGCCTGTTGCGCGCCACGTCGCCGACGCCAGCACCGAACGCTGAGGCCCGCAATTTCTCGCTGCAGTTACTGGACAACAGAACATCTGTTGCGTTAATGTCTCGCGATCACCTGTTCGGTCGCCCGCCAGGGCTTGAACCGACATTTTCCAAGAGGGGGAACATGAAAATCCACCACAAGCGTCGTTGGGTCGCGCTCGCGGCCGCGGCGGCACTGACGGCAACGGTGGCGTCAGCCTCACTAGCCACCACCAGCGCAGGTGCCCAGAGTGGAAATACCACGCGAGGCGTGAGCGCGACCGAGATCAAGGTCGCCGGAATGGGAGCATCGCCGCTCTTCTTCACCGAATCGAACATGGGTGTCGGTGCGCAAGCGCGCTTCGCCCGTGCCAACAAGACCGGCGAGATCCCCGGCGGGCGCAAGATCAACACCGTCGCCTTCGGCGACGACAAGGCCGACGCGGCAACGAGCGTGCAAGAGGAGCGACGCCTGATCCAACAGGAAGGCGTCTTCGCCATCGTGCCGACGGGCACCGTCTTCGTCCAGAGCGAGGTGCCCGAGCAGACGCACACGCCGGTCCTGGGATACGGGATCGCCAAGGCGTTCTGCGGGACCAACACGAAGAGCTACTTCTTCGGTTACAACGGATGCGTTGTGCCACCGGACCCGAAGACCGCGGGCGACAACGCTGTCGTCTGGAAAGATGCTGCGATCAAGGAAGGCATCGTCGCCAAGGGCGCCAAGCCCAAGATCGCGATCATGGGTGACGACAACCCGACCGGCCAGCAGGCGGTCGCGCAGGTCTACGCCGCAGCGGTGGGGAACGGCATGGACGTCGTCTACGCGAAGGCGCCCACGCCAGCTCCGCCCGCAGTCGTCGGCGACTACTCGCCCTACGTCCGTGACGTGCTCGCCACGAAGCCTGACATCATCACCACCGTCGGCGTGAGCTCCGACTACATCGGCATCGGGAAGGCTCTGCAGGGCACCGACTTCAAGGGCATGTACGTCGTGCCTGCCGCTGATCCCTCGCTCGCCAAGGCGATCGGCCCGTCGTACGCGTGGGGCACGTGGGCACCGCCGGAGTCCGCGTCGACGACGCCTGCGGTCAAGCAGATGCTCGATGACATCGAGGCGTACAAGCCTGGGACGCAGGCCGGGACGTTGGTGCAGGCAGGTTGGCTCGCCGCTGACCAGTTCGTCGCCATCCTGAAGAAGGTCGGCAAGAACCTGACGGCTGAGAAGTTCCAGCAGGTGGCCGCCAAGTTCACCTACCAGCAGAAGGGTCTCGTCGGCCCGACCGCGTACCCCAAGAACTGGCAGTACACCGCACCTGCGTGTCACGCCGTGACCAAGACCGACGGCACCAGCGGGACGTACACCGTCGTCGAGCCGTACTCGTGCTCGTCGAAGCGATTCCCCATCAAGCCCTACGACGAGATCGTCACGCCGTAATCAGGAACCATCGTCGGTCTCGGCCTCGCGGCCAGAGACCACGCGGTTCGACGGAGGAGGATCAGCATGCCCCCCTTGCTGGTCCTCCTCCCTCGTCGTCGTCGAGGCGTCAACCCATGCTGGAGGGGATGTCGACGAAGCCGCGGCGCCGTTGAAATCGCCAGCGACCACGCTCGCGGACGAGCTCGTCGACGTGATGACCGATCATCCCGACGTACGGTTTGCCGTCGTCACCGCGCTCGACCACGGTCCACATCGCCTCTGAAGTCGCGGCGTCGCCCTCGAGCGCAACTCGAGGACTGCTGATGACGTGATACGAGTTCCCCTTGGCGCCGGCCAACGCCTTGCTCATCACGGCCTTGATCTCCGCAGGTCCGGTTGCACGTGCGACTGGACCCAGCAGCAGTTCGCCGTCGTCAGCGAACAGTTCGACGTACGCGTCGAGGTCGGCGGCGTCGAGATGGTGGCCGTAGTCCACAAGGAGTTGATGGATCTCCTCGAGATCCTCGAGCCGTCGCAGACGCGCTTCGAGTCCGTCACTCATCAGAACCTCCGTCAATCGGCTTGGTGCACCTTCGAGGGGTCGTTGTACCAGGTCGAACAACCTGCACAACAGCACTACGCTTGTTCTGTCGTACATCTCCAGCGTCGGCCGAGAGCCGCCGGAGCAGACCGAGGAGCCGGTCAGTGACCGAACCCACGTCCGGCCGGCTGCGGCCTCCGATGTTCCTGGACCATCGAGCGACAGACGAGTTCGCGCCGCAGCCGCACTCGGAGCGGGATCTGCGCACGATCAGCCACGTGTTCGATCAGGTGCACGAGGTCGAGCGGCGTACCGGACATCAGGCATCGCACATCGTGTCGGACCGACTCGGCACCGCCATCGGCCTCCGTGCCCTCAACCACCAATGGGGTGCTGAATACTTCGAGGTCCCGATCGAGGCAACGATCGAAACCGGCGTGGCCGACGAAGCCTTCGCCGGCAGTGACGTCGTCATCGACGTGCAGACGCATTTCGTCGCACCACATTCGAGCGCCTTCTGGAACGCGGGGCTCGCGGTCTACCGGGATCAGGCGCCGGACTGGTGGACGGAGATGGACGACATCGTCGAACGCAACCTCGCCGAGTACATCACGAACGTGTTTCTCGAATGCGAGACCGCGGTTGCAGTGCTCACGTCGGGACCAGGCGTCGACGAGAACCGGACGTTGTGGAACGACGAGATGGCTGCGACGCGGGAGTTCGTCAACCACCTGGCTGCCCAAGGCCGGCTCCTGAACCACGCCGTGGTCCACGCCGACCTCCCGAACGAGATCGACGCAATGGAAGAGACCTGGGAACGGTTTCGACCCGTGGGCTGGAAGGTGTACACGCCCGGGCGACCAGGCGTTGACGGATGGGTGGGCGGATGGATGCTCGACGACGAAGAAGTCGGCTTGCCATTCCTCGAACGGGCCCGACAGCTCGGCACGACCCTGATCTGCTCGCACAAGGGGTTGAGTGGGTTCGTCGACGATGCATCGCCGAGAGACATCGGTCCCGCGGCGCGCCTCTTCCCTGATCTCGACTTCGTCGTCTACCACTCCGGCTTCGAGTTCCCCATCGACGAAACGGAGAACGAAGGGCCGTATCACGAGGAAACCGCCGACATCGGAGTCAACCGTCTGCTGCGGTCACTCGACGATGCAGGTATCGCGCCGGGAGCGAACGTGTACGCCGAGCTCGGATCGACGTGGTTCGGACTCGTCCGCCGCCCGCGAGGCCGCCCACGTGCTGGGTAAGTTGATCCAGCGCCTCGGTGAAGATCACGTCCTCTGGGGCACCGACAGCATCTGGTACGGATCGGCGCAGCCCCTGATCGACGCGTTCCGAACGTTCCAGATCCCCGACGACATGTGCGAGCAGTACGGCTACGCGAAGCTCACACCTGCGGTCAAGGAGAAGATCCTTGGGCGCAGCGCGGCGTCACTGTACGGAATCGATCTCGAACACGCCCGGCGAATGTCCGCGAACGACGACCTTGCGTGGGCACGAGCCGCCCACGCCGATGTCAAGGCGAATGGTTTCGCCGGGTTGCGCTGACCGGTAAGGCCGTC
The DNA here is from genome assembly GCA_963755855.1 of uncultured Actinomycetes bacterium. GTDB lineage: Bacteria > Actinomycetota > Acidimicrobiia > IMCC26256 > DASPTH01 > DASUAS01. Next base: position 1,167,307 of record CAVWLR010000009.1, read on the forward strand.
GTCAAGGGGCTGCTGGCACGGCACGTGCGTTTGCGAGCAGCTGCGCCGGATTCGCCACCAGGATCGTTCGGAGGTCGTCGTCGGTCATGCCTTTGCGACGCAGGATCGGCGTCACACGCTCGAGGATGTGCGCGTACCCTTCCCCGCCGTAACGACTCAACCGCGTCTTCAACACGATGTCGTGCGACACGTGCACCTGGCCGATGCGGCCGTCGTCGATCAGCGCACGGATCAGATCGCCACGGCGCCCGTCGTTCGGCATGTCGATGTCGGCCGCCGGGTAGTACGACGACTCACATCCGAAGAGGTCGAAGGCGACACGTACCCCGGTTGCAGCAAGGCGGAGCACATCCTCAGGGGTGAAGAGCGTTCGATCGACGTGGCACATGACCGTGCGCGAGACGTCACCTCCCACTTCACGCACGATGTCAACCGCCTCGAACGGTGCTGCGACGTCGCGTCCAGGATGGATCGACAAGGGCAGACCTGTCGTCGCCGCTGCTCGAGCTGATGCCTCGAGCACCTTTCGCTCATCGGGATGCAGAGGCCAGGCGAGACCGACTTCGCCGATGATGCCCGGTCGGATCCCATCGACCACGCCGTGCTCGAACTCGTCTTCGATGCGATGCTGGAGCTCGCCGACAGTCGATGCGGCGACGTAGTCGGGATGCGTCGTCTGCACGTACCAGGACGCCCCCATCACCACGTGCATATCGCTGCGCTCGGCGACACGGCGCAATCCCTCGGGGCTTCTCCCGATGCCGATGCTCGTGACATCGACGATGCAGCCACCTCCAGCAGCCACGAAGCGCCCCACCTCCGAGACAGCGACGTCCTCGTCGTCGAGGACCATCACGCTGGGAACGAGGCGGGCGTCGCGACGTGCGTCGTAGTAGTTGTCGAGTCGAAGCCCGTCCAGAGACGCAGCGACCTCGGCGCGATCGATCTCCTCCGGCACCAGATCACAGAGGATGTGTTCGTGCACCAGAGTCGCACCGAGGGTCTCCGTGGCCACTGGGCCCCGCACGGTCATGACCGTGCCCGCGTCAGGTCGTACCTCTGGTCGCATGCGGCTCCTCCGGTGCACGATCGAATCGACGCGGCGCCACGGTTCGAGACAACCTCGGACGGCGTGAGTGTCGAGGCCGTCAACAATACAGCTATTGTCCTGTTGTTCCATCCGGACGTTTGGACGCCGCGATCTCCAAGCGCACGACACACCCGAGAGAGGTCCCTCGCCGTCATGTCGGAACGTTCCCGGAGCCTGCCCCGTCGGACCTGCCTGGCGGTGCCGGGCTCGAGCGAGAAGATGCTGGGCAAGGCGCCCGGGTCTGGGCGCCGACATGGTGTTCCTCGACCTCGAGGACTCGGTCGCGCCGCTCGAGAAGGAGGCCGCGCGCGACAACGTCGTGAAGGCGATCCGCGACCTCGACTGGGGCGACACGGTCGTGTGCGTGCGGGTGAACGCGTGGGACACGAAGTGGACCTACCGCGACGTGATCCACATCGTCGAGAACGCCGGTGAGCGTCTCGACGAGCTCATGCTCCCGAAGGTGCAGTTCGCCAGCGACGTCGTCGCCCTCGACCTCCTGCTCACGCAGATCGAGGAGACCATCGGGCGGGAGTCGCACGTCGGGATCGAGGCGCAGATCGAGACCGCACGCGGTCTCATCAACGTCGAGGAGATCTGCGCGGCGTCGCCGCGGATGGAGACGATCGTGTTCGGGCCCGCCGACTTCGCGGCATCGACGGAGATGCCGGTGTTGACGGGTGGGGTGCAGATCCCCGAGTACCCGGGCGATCACTTCCACTACACGTTCTCGAAGATCCTCATGGCCGGTCGTGCCAACGGCCTGCAGGTGATCGACGGGCCGTTCCTCAAGATCAAGGAGGTCGACGCGCTGCGCGACTACGCGATGCGCACCCGGATCCTCGGCTACGACGGCAAGTGGGCGTTGCACCCCGACCAGGTCGCGGTGATCAACGAGGTGTTCACCCCCACGCAGGAGCAGTACGACCACGCCTTCGACATCCTCGACGCGTACGAGAAGGCCACGACCGAGGGCGACCGACGCGGTGCGGTGATGTTCGGCGACGAGATGATCGACGAAGCCAGCCGCAAGATGGCGCTCAAGTTCGTCAGCCGGGGCGAGCGCGCCGGCATGGCCCGCAGCGCCTGACTGGTCCGACGATCATGGATTCGCCGCAAGCTCTCGGCGGAACTCGCGTGCTCGACCTTGCGACCCTCCTGCCCGGTCCGATGCTTGCGGCGATGCTCGGCGACCTCGGCGCCGATGTCGTCAAAGTCGAAGCGCCGACCGGTGACCCGCTGCGGGTCACCGGTGCGATGAGCGACGGGCACAGCTTCATGTGGTCGCTGGCCAACCGAAACAAGCGATCGATGGTCGCGGATCTCGACGACCCGGATGATCTCGCGCGGGTGCAACGGCTGACTGCGGTCGCCGACGTCGTTGTGCTGAACCAACCGTCGCACGTGTTGGAGCGATGGGCGTGCACGTACGAGGCAATCGCGGCGCGCAATCCCGGCGCGATCGTGGTCCTCGTCAGTGCCTATGGCGCCGACGGACCGTACGCCGATCGGACCGGTACCGGGACGGTGCTCGAAGCATTCGGCGGACTCACACACATGACCGGCGAGAGCGACGGTCCCCCGCTGCTCTCGTCGGTACCGATCGGTGACTACTTCGGCGCCTTCGTCGGCTCTCCAAGGCGTACTTGCAGCCTTGTACTGGCGCGACGCTCGCGGCGGCACGGGACAGTTCATCGACACGTCCATCTACGAAGCAGTGCTGCAACTCCTCGGTCCCGCAATGGCTGCCTGGTCGCCTGGCGAACCACCACCCCGTCGCACCGGGAGCAGGATTCCCGTTGCGACGCCTCGCAACGTTTACCGCACCCACGACGAACGGTGGGTGGTCATCTCCGGGCCGACCGATTCGCAGGTGTCCAGACTCTTGGACGTCATCGGCACCGACCGCGCCGACCGCGCCCGATTCGCGGATGCGGCCGGTCGCAACGTGCATGCCGACGAGCTCGATCTCGCCGTCGCGCAGTGGGTCGGTTGCTCGAGAGCTCGAAACGGTCGTCGCCACACTCGTCGAAGCGCACGTGCCCGTCACCGAGGTGCACGACACCGCGAGCCTGTTCGTCGATCCTCATGTGCGTGCCCGATCGAGCATTGCCACAATCGACGATCGCGAGTTCGGAGAGCTGCACATTCCAGCTCCCGCACCACGTCTGCGCACGACTCCTCTGCGAGCTCCTTCGAGCGGACCCACTCTTGGCGCCGACACGCAGTCCGTGGTCCGAGACTGGCTGGGCGACACATGACCAACACGGGCAGAGACGTCCGTCCTTCGATCACCGAGACGAGAGGAACGTGCAAATGAGCGAGTCGAGCGACGAGGGCGCGCTGCACCTGACACGTACGATCCCGATACCAGGGTCAGTGAGCCCGGAAGCGCAAGCCTTGATGACGATGGGCGGCCAGATGCTCGCAGATCGTCTGGCCTCACCACCGGAGTTCCCCGCCCTCGACGACCACGAGGCGTGGAAGGCCACCATTGCCGCCATGGACGAGCAGATCTTGATGGGCGTCGAAGCACGGATTGCCGACATCGACGTGACCGTCGAACAGATCTCGGTCGATGACATCGACGTGTTCGTCATCGCTCCTGCGGGTGCCGACACCGGCGAATCCGCTCCGATTCTCTACGACATCCACGGCGGCGCTCTCATCGCCGGCGGAGGGCAGGCCTGTCGGGGCATGGGAACCATCATGGCTTCAGCCGCCGGGCTGGTGACATGGGCGGTCGACTACCGCATGCCTCCCGACCACCCGTACCCGACCCCGTTGGACGACTGTCTCGCCGTCTACCGCGCGCTCCTCGAGGCGCGACCGTCCAGTCAGATCGCGGTGAGTGGCTCTTCCGCTGGTGGCAACCTCGCAGCCGCGCTCATGCTCAGGGCACGGGCGGAAGGTCTCCCGATGCCTGCATGTCTCGTGCTCAATTCACCCGAGGCCGACCTCACCGAGTCCGGCGACTCCTTCGAGACCAACCAAGGTGTCGACTACGTGCTCGTCAACCGGCTCACGGAGTCGATCGCTCTGTACGCCCACGGTCACGACCTCGAAGATCCGCTCCTCTCCCCGCTCTTCGGCGACGTGAGCCACTTCCCACCCACCTATCTCCAGACTGGGACGCGCGACCTGTTCCTCTCGAACACGGTGCGATTCCATCGCAAGCTGCGCGCCGCCGATGTCGAGGCTGAGTTGCACATCGGCGAGGCCATGCCTCACGGAGGGTTCTTCGGCTTCGCTCCCGAAGACGCCGAGCTCGAAGCAGAGATGCACCGGTTCCTCGCCAAGCATCTCTGAGACCTCCGAGTGAATGATGCGCCCGGTCAGGGTCAGGGTGCTCCGTACACGTAGTGCCCGTCGTCGGGATGGTGGTACCAGCCCATCGATGCGTGAGTCCCGCCGTCGACGTGCAGCGTGTGACCCGTGACGTAGCTGGAGAGGTCGGAGGCAAGGAACACCGCAGCGCCCGCGCACTCGTCGACGTGGCCGGGGCGTCCCATCGGCACGATGAGGCCCAGGCGTTCCGTGCTGCCCGGCGGCGACATCGCCACGATGCCCTCGGTGAGGGTGATGTCCGGTGCGATCGCGTTCACGCGAATGCCGTGAGGTGCGAGCTCGAGCGCGAGCGTCTTCGTCAGGTTGATCACCCCTGCCTTCGCAGCGGCGTACGCCGCGAACAGCGGAGCCGCTCGGACTCCCTCGATCGAGGTGATGTTGACGATCGCTCCCCCATGCCCGGCCTCCACCATGTGCGCGGCAACCGCCTTGCTGCAGAGCAACACGTGCTTCAGGTTGGATCGATAGAGAGCGTCGAACCCGTTCTCACTGGTCTCCAGGAACGGCTTCGGGAACACACCGCCGGCGTTGTTCACCAAGACATCGACTGTGCCGAAGCGCTCGAGCGTCGCGACCATCGCCGCGTCGACCTGATCGGCGTCACGCACGTCGGTCGTGACTGGAAGGCCATCGACCTCTGCGGCGGCCGCGGCGCAACTGTCGTCGTCGCGCTCCCAGATCGCCACGTCGGCGCCGAACGCTCGCACACCATTCGCGATGCCTCGACCGATCCCGGAGCCAGCTCCGGTGACGACCACGACCTTCCCATCGAGGCGCACTGTGTCCACGCTGAGGACCATGTCTTCCACACCCTTTCCTCGTGTGGCGCGCACGGTAGGCGTCAAAGGTCAGCCGTGCAGTTACATACTCGTGCCGACACGTACCGACTGCGGAACTACTTGCGTAGGACGTGATCCGAACCACGATGCCGAGTCGATCAACCGGCACCTCGACGACACCATGTGGCTCGGACGGGCGCACAGCATCGGGCACGCTCGCCAACACCTGAATCTTCTCGGCTTCGCTCTCACCGTGAACTCGCTCGCATTGCACCGGCACCGCGAGCGCGAAGCATCACCGCTCGCGGCCTGAGCGACTCTCGATCCGGCGACCGCTTGCGAAGCACGTGCAGCTACGGCTTCGGCGCTACCGAGGCCGTCCGGCCCGGCAATCGCAGGCCGCGACGAGGGAGCCGCCCTATCCTCGCTGGTCTGGCGCCGGGTTTTCTCCCACCAATCGCGCCGGCCCCGCCCCCGTAGCTCAGGGGATAGAGCATCGGTTTCCTAAACCGTGTGTCGCAGGTTCGAATCCTGCCGGGGGCACCCTGCCGCAGTGGCGTGTGACCAGCACACCCCAGGTGGCCGCCGTCACTGCACGATGAACGCCGTGACCATTCCGAACATGCCCTTGTCGCTCTCGGCGTGACTCAGGATGTGGCAGTGCCAGGCCCAGACGCCGGGCTCTGTCGCGTGCACGAGGACGGTGTAGCGCTCTCCGGGAGCGACGTCGAGCGTGTCCACCTGATACGGCGACGGCGTGGGGAATCCGTCCTTGGCGATGACGAGCTGCGGAAGACCGTGGAGGTGCATGGGATGGATCTGCAGGGTCCAAGCCTTGACGGTGGTGCCGGGCGACACCTCCCAGTCGGTGATCGCCGCCGTGAGATCGAACTCCTTCGTGCCGTCGGGAAGCACCTTCGGTGACATGACCTGGGCGCCGACGCCCTCGGTGTTCGGGCCGTCGGTCAGCTGCTTGGTGAAGGCGTCCACCGGCTGCTTCATCAGCGCGTCCTGTTGGTCGTTCTGCGCCTTCGTCTCCGACGAGCTCGCGGCCGCCGCCGTCGCACCACCGAGGCCCACGTGGAGCATCGCCGTCATGCCTGCTGCCTCGTGGCCTGCGATCTGGCAGTACGCGGTGTACATGCCGGGCTTCAACGACGAGACGTCGAGCGACTCCGACTTTCCCGGTGCGACGTCGGGCGTCTTGAGGCTCGTGCCCTTGATCGCGAGGTTGTGCGCGACGGTGCCGGTGTTCTTCACCGTCAGGGAACCGCCGCTGTCGACAGCGATCGTCGAAGGATAGATGGCGAACTCCCGAAGGCTCACCTGGGTGCCGTTGACGCGCTCGCGATGCTCTTGGCATCGTCGCTCTTCGTGAGGGCCTGGCCGGCGACGATGAGTGCTCCGAGTCCGAGCAGCAGGGCCATCGAGGCGAACACCCAGGCCCCCATCCCGATGGATTCGTCGTTCCGCTTGAACCGCACCCGTGTCTCCTCGTCCCGACGTCGTTGCCGACTACAACCTCGTCGCTTCGAAGGCACGCGGGCAGGGCCGGAAGTCCCTCAGTTGCGTGGAGTGTGCGTCTCGGCTCGGTCGCGCAGACCACGCATCATCTTCTGCTCCATCAGGAAGTGGAGCGCGTCGAACACATGAGTGCCGACTGCGCCGCCGGAGCTCCGGATGATGAAGCGCGTGCATCCTGCACCGTGCGGCTCGAGGAAGAAGCTCCAGGCGCCGGTTGCTCGCTCGCCGCGTTCGAGGCGTTCCCAGTCCGCAGGCGAGACGAGCACCAGACCACGCGGCACCTCGACGAACGCGGCCACCTGACGACCTCGTTCGTCGAAGCGCGCCTCGCTCGCGAGCCAGACCGAATCGCCGCGGAACCGGTCCTGCCACTCGGGATGCACCGCCCCCGCGTTGCGCATGTGCGCACCGACGAGGTTCTCGAGCCAGGTGTAGCTGTAGAAGCCGGCGCGGTCCTGTCCGATCTGGATCAACCACGGCCACACCTCTTGGATGGGCGCTTCCACCGTGATCGCTCGCGTCGTCGTGCGTGTGCCCGGCTCGAGCAGATCGTCGACGGGGAGCCACTTGTGCAGCTCAGCGTCGGTCGCGCCCCATCGCCGGAGCCGTGGCTCGACCTCGTGGACGTACGCGGCGGTCAGCGCGATCGCCGATGCACCGAGCGTCGCCGCTGCCGCCAGGCGCTTCATCGGCGTGACCGCGCTGGTGGGTGAGCGACGAGCACTGGGCAGGCACTCTCGCGTGCGACCCAGGTCGCGGTCTGGCCCGTCGACGCCGTCAGCATGTCGGTGCGACCGCGTGTGCTCAGTGCGACCAACCCGGCATCGACCTCGTGGGCGACGACGACCGGGCGAGCACATGGAGTCACGTGGCACTGTGGCCCGAGCAGCATCACGGGGACTTCGACCGCACGAACCAGTTGCTGCGCGATGTCATCGGCGAGCACGTCGACCAGGGGTGAGCGCGCGTTCGTCGCGACGCAGATCGCGGAAGCGTCGTCGGCAGTGATGACGTCACGGACGGTCGGCACCAGGTCGGGCCGCTTCGAGACCGTGAGCCAGGTGGTCGGCCGGGCATCTCCCGTTTCGGTGAGCTCCGTGCGATCGTGCTCGCCCTCGACTGTGACCACGGTGAGCGCGGCACCGAAGCGCTCCGCCCAATGGCGGCCGACAACGAGCGCAATTGAGGCGCGCGCCTCCGTCGACGGGCACCACGATGGACGACGGCGCGGCCGAATCGGCTCTGTGTCGGCCGCCACTGCGGGTCATGACTGCCTTCATGGTTCTCCGATCTCGACCTTCGTGAGTGCAGCAACGGCGCCCGCAAACCGGTCGACGTGCGACCAGTCGGTGTACTCATGGTCACAAGTCGTGTCCGTCGCATTGCCTTCACGCCGCGCGATCGATCGCATGATTCGCCGAGTGACCCAGCCGTAGCTCGTGTAGCGAAGTGCGCCGGCGAAGGCGGCGATCACCTGCGGCTGCACCTCGGTCTTCGCAGAGACCTGGCTGGCGAGTTGCTCGACCTGAGCAGCGTGCGCGGCATCCGAACGTGCCGACATCATGCTCACCTGGAAGAGGGCAACCGGGACGGACGCGAGTGCCAGCTGGTGGCGGCGCAGGTACCGCAGGAGCGGGCGGCTGTGTCGCTGGAAGCGGATCGAGTCGCCGACGACGACGACGTCATATCGGGCCGGTGGCGGTGCATGGGCGACGTCGATGTCGTCGACTTCCGCGCCATCGGATCGCAACCGCAGCGCGATGCGGTCCGCGATCTTCGCGGTCTGACCGTCGTACGAGTGGTAGGTCAGCAGGATCTTCGTCATGCCTGCATGCTGACGACGAGGGGGCGGATCCCCCAGAGTCGCAGGTCCTTCTCGAAGATGCACGTTGCCGCCTCCGTCACTGTCGACGCGAGTCGGGCACCATCTCGCTGTCTGGAACGAGACCGAGATGATCGGTGAACCACGTGTGAGCGAGAGCCGCAGCTGCATCGTTCGGTTCGCGATGATCGCAATCAGATTCCGGAAGGACGATGACACGGTGCTCGCATCGCAGCTGCCGTCCTGCTGCAACGTTGCGCAGTCGAAGGTCCGGCTCGAGTGCGTCGACGAGCAACAGCGTGGGCGCGAAGACAGCCGACAAGCGCGACCGCGCCTGGTCTACCCGGCTGTCCCGGGCCACGACGGCACCGATCGCTGCGTCCTCTGAGGCCGCCCACATCGCCGCGACGCCTGCATTCCGCGCTCCGAAGTATCCAACGGGGAGACCATTGCAGACTCGGAGTTGACGCACCCATTGCGTGACGACGAGAAATCGTGTCGCCAGCAACTCGATGTCGTGTTCGCTGCGAGGTGCCTGGAGCTCGTCGCCGGCCAGCAGATCGAAGCGCAGCACCGCGAGGCCCCCCAGCGCGCAACGATTGGGCACGGCAGACCTGCACTCGGGCGCACGCACATCACGATTCCTCGCGCATCGGGCGGCACCGTCAGTCGTCCGCGTGAAGAAATGCCACGCGGAGCGACCACGACGTCATCGTCGAAGACCATCGACTTCCTGTGCTGGTTCATCACGCGTGACATCGAATGCGCCGGTCACCGCGCGCCAGGTCGGGAGGGATAGTGCTCGACGACGGCGTCGACACCTGGAAAGAAGAGGCCTTCGTGTCCGTCGTCGTCCCACCGCACGAGGTACGGCGGGCTGCCGCCGTCGCCGTGCACCTCGAGGATCTCGGCGTCCCGATCGGGCTCGCCGACGTGGTGTCCCTTGATGACCAGTCGATCACCGACGTTCGCCTTCATGTTCGCGCTCCTCCATGTGAGATGTCCCCTCCGACTCTGGACGGACGTGAGCGCTCTCACTAGAGCCGAACGTCCCGCCTGCTCGCCTGCTCGCCTGTACCTGCAGCACAGGCGTCTGCGTCTGCGTCCGCGCTCCTGCTGCTCGCGCCCGTGGCGTGCATCGTCTCGGGGGCCGACGAGCTCCGTCGCTGGCAGTGTGCTTTCGCCACGCACGAACGCAAGAGGACCATCGGCCCTGGGCGGTCGACACGCGTTCAGCGACGATCAGTCGACCGATCACCTGAGGGAGACGCCATGCGCGCGCTGCGACTCACAGCTTGGAAGCAGGATCCGGAGCTCGTCGAGGTCGACGACCCCGAACCCGGTCCGGGCGAGATCAGGGTGCGCATCGGCGGAGCCGGTGCCTGCCACTCCGACCTGCACCTCATCGACGACTTCGACTCCGGGTTGCTGCCCTGGGGTCCACCGTTCACGTTGGGCCACGAGAACGCCGGCTGGGTCGACGCGCTCGGCCCGGGTGCGACGGGCGTCGAGCTCGGCGAAGCGGTGGCGGTCTACGGACCGTGGGGCTGTGGGCGCTGCCACCGTTGCGCGAGTGGGCTCGAGAACTACTGCGTCCGCCAGGTTGCGATCGGGGCGGCCGGCGGTGGGCTCGGTCTCGACGGCGGGATGGCGAAGTACATGATCGTCCCCGACACGCGGTTCCTCGTCGCCATCGGTGATCTCCCACCGGTCGACGCCGCGCCGCTCACCGATGCCGGCCTCACGCCGTACCACGCGGTGAAGCGATCGCTCCCGCTCCTCGGCCCCGGCTCGACCGCGGTGGTCATCGGCGCCGGGGGCCTCGGCCACATGGCGATTCAGATCCTCGAGGCACTGACGCCGGCGCAGATCATCGCGGTCGACCATCGCCACGAGGCCCTGGATCTCGCCACGTCGATCGGCGCGAGCCAGGCGGTGGTCATGGACGACGACACCGTGGATCACGTGCGCGAAGCGACCGAGGACATCGGAGCCGACGTGGTCCTCGACTTCGTCGGGATCGACGCGACGATGCGGGCCGGCGCGGCGATGGCCCGCTCACTCGGTCACCTGACACTGGTCGGCATCGGCGGGGGCACGCTCCCCATCGGCTTCTTCACCGTGCCCTACGAGCTGTCGGTGGCGACGACCTATTGGGGTTCCCGTCCGGAGCTCCTCGAGGTCATCGCCCTCGCCCGCACCGGACACATCAAGCCCCGCATCCACCTCTTCGCGATCGACGATGCGCCAGCTGTCTATGACCGCATGCGTGCGGGCGCGATCACCGGCCGAGCCGTGGTGGTGCCCGAGTGACCGGTGCTCATCGCGCCGCACCCGATGCGGTGACGCCTCTCCCCGACGATCGCGTGGTGCACCTCGTGGACGGGGCCCCCGTTCACATCCGCCCGCTCCACGCCGGCGAGCGCGACGACGTGCGGGCGCTCTACCGTGCGTCATCCGCACGGGCTCGCTACCTGCGCTTCTTCTCCCCGGTGAGTGTCGACGGCGCGCTGCGATTCACTCCTCCGACCAGCGACGACGACGAACACTGTCTCCTCGCCGCCGAGCTCGACGGCCACATCGTCGGTCTCGCCCAGTACGACGTGACCGACGACCACGGGGTCGCCGAGATCGCGTTCATGGTCGAGGACGATCAGCAGGGACGCGGACTGGCAACCCTCCTGCTCGAAGCACTCGCGGCACACGCCTCGGCTCGCGGCATCCGCCGGTTCAAGGCGCTGTTCCTCCGCGAGAACCCACGGATGGCCGAAGTGTTCGCCCAATCGGGCTTCGACGTGCGCTGGTCCTACGAGGACTTCGGCATCGGCGTCGCCGAGTTCGACGTCGTGCCCGACCCAGGGTGGGTCGACGCCCATGACCGCCGCGACCGAGTGGCCCAGGCCCACTCGATCGACCGGCTGTTGCGGCCCCGGTCGATCGCGGTGATCGGGGCCGGCAGCACGGAGCGCTCGATCGGCCACGGGATCGTCGTCAACCTCGTTGCCGGCGGCTTCACAGGTCCGGTGCACCCGGTGAACCACCATGCCGACGAGCACGCGTCGGTCGCCGGCCGTCCAGTGGTGCGAAGCGTGCTCGATGTCGACGGACCAGTCGATCTCGCCCTGGTGGCCGTCCCGGCCACCGCGGTGCTCGACGTGGCACGCGAGTGCGCCGCGAAGGGCGTCTGGGGGATCGTGGTCGTGTCGGGTGGCTTCGCCGAGCTCCCCGAGGGCGCCGCACTCCAAGCGGAGCTCGTCGCGCTGTGCCGTGATGGCGGGATTCGGCTCGTGGGTCCGAACTGCGTCGGTGTGGTCAACACCGATCCCGCCGTCAGCATGGATGCAACCTTCGCCCCCATCGCGCCCATCCCCGGACGTGTCGGCTTCGCTTCGCAGTCGGGCGGGGTGGGCATCGAGCTCCTGGCCCGCGCCCACCAGCTCGACATCGGCATCTCGACCTTCGTCTCGATGGGCAACAAGGCCGACGTGTCGACGAACGACATGCTGCAGTACTGGGCCGAGGACCCGGCGACGGACGTCGTCGCGCTGTACCTCGAATCCCTGGGCAACCCGGCCAAGTTCGCCCGGATCGCCAGCGAACTCTACGCGTTCGAAGCCGGTCATCGCCCTGAAGAGCGGGCGCAGCGCTCCGGGTGCTCGAGGGACGAGGTCGCACACCGCAGCGCTCGCCGACCCTGATGTCGCGGTCGACACGATCCTCCGCCGCAGCGGGGTGATCCGGGTCGACACCTTGGCCGAGCTCTTCGACGTCGCGTCCCTGCTCGCCCACCAACCGGTTCCTGCAGCACGGCGAGTGGCGGTCATGAGCAACGGCGGCGGCCCGGCGATCGTGGCGGCTGACACGTGCGCCGCCGCCGGCCTCGACGTGCCCGAGCTCTCATCGCCCGTGCAGGAAGCACTGCGCAGGCTTGCACCGAGCGGCGGCGTCCGGAACCCGGTCGATCTCGTGGCGACTGCGGGGCCCTCCGTGTTCGAGCAAGCCGCTGACGTGCTCCTCGAGTCCGGCGAGATCGACGCGCTCCTGGTCATCCACGTCGCGCCGTACGTCACCCGCGCCGACGAGATCGCCGCCGCAGTCGCTCGGGCGGCACGCGGCGCGCCACGCTCGATCACGATCGCCAGTTGCTATCTCGGGCTCGAGGAGCAGACGAGCACACGACTCAGCGAGTCCACCGACCATCGCGTCCCCGTGTTCGCATCGCCAGAATCGGCCGCTCGCGCACTCGCGTACGCGAGCCAGCTCGGGGTGTGGCGCGCTCGGCCCACCGGTTCGGTTGCGGACTTCGACGTGCGCCTCGAGGCAGCGCACGAGTGCGTCGAGCATGCGCTCATCGCCGCACCCGACGGCCTGTGGACCTCGCCGGAGCTCACCTACGAGCTGCTCACCAACTACGGCATCCCGGTGATCCCGAGTGACGTGGCTGACGGCCCGGCCGCGGCCACGAGCTGCGCTGACCGGCTCGGATACCCCGTTGCACTGAAGGCGATCGCTCCCGGACTCGTCCACAAGAGCGACGTCGGTGGGGTCGCGCTCGACGTGCACGACCACCGAGGCGTCGCCGATGCGTACCACCGCATGCTCGAGTCCGTGGGACCCACGATCCGCGGCGTCATGGTGCAGCAGATGGCGGAATCGGGCGTCGAGCTGATCGTCGGTGTGCATCAGGACCCGGTCTTCGGGCCGCTCGTGCTCCTCGGAGCAGGCGGCTTCGCCACCGAGCTCCAGCACGACAGCGTGCTGCTCGTTCCGCCGCTGACCGATGTCGACATCGACGAGGCGATCCACACGCTGCGCACCTCGCCGATCCTGTTCGGCTACCGCAACACCCGACCGGTCGACACCGATGCGCTCCACGATCTCGTTGCACACGTGAGCCAGTTCGCAACCGACGTCCCCGAGCTCGTCGACCTCGACTGCAACCCGGTGATCGTCACACCCCGCGGGGTCGTCGTCGTCGACGCCAAGATGCGGCTCGCGCCACGCCCTCACCCGGCGGGCCCGTTCGAGCTCGGGTGATCAGTCGGCACCGCCGTCGCCGTGCACGAGCGTCGCGGCCGTTGCCGCCACTTCGGCCCTCGACCCTGTGGTGGAGAGCGAGATCGCGGTCGGCCACGGGTCGAAGCGCTCGCGGAGCACGGCTGCGATGGAGGCGTCAGCGTCCGACGCGTCGGCCCCCTCACGCTCCCGACGCTCGATGCACGCGCGTCGGCCATGTCGCCCGGGAGCACGCACTGCAGCTCGACGAGGGCTGCCGACGCATCGACGGCGAGACGGTGGGCAGCCGCCCGCATGGCGGCATCCGTCCAGGTGGCGTCGAGGACCACGGTCTCGCCGGCCCGGAGCGCTCGGCCTGCTCGCAGGAGGAGTTCGGCGTACGTCGCGTCGGTCGTGCCCACCGTGTAGACCCCCCGGTCGACGCCCTCGTGGCGCGCGACGCCCCGGCCGACTCGGGTGACGTCCTTGCGGACCTCGTCCGAACGCAGCAGCACCCAGCCGAACCGGTCCGTGAGGTCGCGCGCGACGGTCGACTTGCCCGTTCCCGGTGAGCCGCCCACGAGGACGAGCCGAACCTGTGCCCGTCGGAGGTGCTCGAGCGCGAGCTGAAGCAGGTCGCGTGCCACGCTCGGGCTGGCGGCGTCGCCCTGCACCGCCCGTATGCAGGCGACCTTGGCCCGGATGAGCGCCCGCGCGGCCACGTAGTAGTCGGCGAGCGAGTCCGGATGACGCTCGCCTGCGAACTCCGAGTACCAGGCGAGCAACCGATCCCCGAGCTCCGGCGCGCCAAGTCGTTCGAGGTCCATCACGAGGAAGGCCACGTCGGCGAGCACGTCGCCGCGGCGGAGACCGGCGTCGAACTCGATGCAATCGAGGATGCGCGGCCCGTCGGGCAGACAGAAGATGTCGTCAGCGAGAAGGTCACCGTGACCGTCGCGGATGCAACCCCTGGCGACCCGATCGTCGAGCAACGTCGTTCGTCCTCGGAGGTACTCGAGGGTCAAGCGGCGGGCCTCGTCGAGGTCGTCGCGAACCAAGATCTCGGGTGCGAAGACGTCGAGCTCGTCGAGGTCCTGTTCGACCTTGGACCGGACGGTCGCCGGTGAGCCGGCTGCGGCGATGCCGGGAGACGTGTCGGCCTTCGCGTGGAAGTCGACGAGCAGGCGCGCGATCGCTCTGATCGCCTCGGCCACTGGTTCCGCGCGCACGACGAGTTCACTGAGGCGCCGATCGCCCGGCATGCGGCGCATCACCAGGACGTGTTCCGCCACCTCGTGGTCGGGCCCGAGGAGCACCGAGACTCCGAGGTACACGTCGGGCGCCAAGCGTCGGTTGAGCGCGAGTTCGGCGTGCAGGGCGCGCCCTCGTGCTGCGAGGGAGGAGAAGTCGAGGAAGTCGAGCTTCACCGGCTTCTTGATCTTGTACGCCCGGTCGCCGAGGAACACCACCCACGCGGAGTGGGTCTCGACGACGGCTGGTGGTCCCGAGAAGCTCGCGTCAGGTCCGGGCACGTGCGGTTGCATGGCTGCAGCGTGCGCCGTCGGCGCTGTGGACAGGAGAGGCTTTGGTCCCGCGTCCGGGCGCCGCGCGAACGAGCAGGGACGTTGGACCCTGGCTGCCGTCCGATGGAGGTGGTCTGCTCGAAGCAGACGATCGAGCGGAGGTTGCCATGACCGAAGGATCCCTGGACGAGATCGGCCACCAAGACTGCATCGAGCTGCTCCGATTCGGCACACTGGGCCGCCTGGCGATCGACCTCGACGGCGTGCCAGCCATCGTGCCGGTGAACTATCGGCTCGTCGAGGACGCGCACGTCACTTGGATCGCGCTCCGAACACGCGTCGGCAACCTCCTCGATCGGGACCGCGTGCCGGTCGCGTTCGAGATCGACGACATCGACCACCGCACGAGAGAGGGTTGGTCGGTCATGGTCAGAGGCCTGCTCGTGCGGGTCGACCCCGCCGCAGCGTCGTTCGCGGAGCGGCACGACCCGGAGCCGTGGGTTCCCGAGCGCGACCGCTGGCTGGTGATCGAGCCGTTCACCATCACCGGTCGGCGGCTCCACGTCTCCTCGAGCGACCTCCCGCCCGCCACGATCTTCTTCCGCTGAGGCGCACGCTGCCCCATTTCGCCCGGAAGGTCTACCCTCACCTCTGGATCCGGGGACGGAGGGCGCCATGGCCGCGACACCGGCCGCCGGGAGCGAGAACCACGAGGACTCCGCCTCCGTGCTCGACGCCGATGGCGTCCGAGCACTGGTCGAAGCTGCACCGGACGGCATCCTGCTCGTCGACGAGCGCGGAACGATCCTCATGGCCAATCGTCAGGCCGAGGAGATCTTCGGCTTCGCCCATGACGACCTGACCGGACAGGCGGTCGACGACCTGCTTCCCGAGCAGCTCCGCCAGGTGCACCGGGCGCACCGCACGCGCTACCGGGCCGAACCCCGTCTCCGATCGATGGGCGCCGGGCTGCTCCTCCACGGGCGCCGCGCCGACGGCTCCGAGTTCCCGGTCGAGATCAGCTTGAGCCCACTGTCGACCGCAGGCGGGTTCCGCGTCGTCGCCGTGGTGCGTGACATCAGCGAGCGCATCCTCGCCGAGACCTACGAGCGGGCCGTGCGTGATGCGCTCGACGCCACCCGCGACGCGGTGCTCGTGCTCGACGCCGACACCCTCCACTTCACGTACGCGAACGAAGGCGCCGTCGAACAAGTCGGGTACTCGCGCGACGAGCTCCTCCAGATGACGATGCTGCACATCACGCCCGAGTTCACCGAGCACGAGCTGCGCGACCTGCTCGCGCCCTTGGCGACTGGTGAGCGCGACTCGATCATGTTCAGCACGGTGCACCGGCACCGCGACGGGACCGACATCCCGGTCGAGATCCTCATGCAGGCGATCCGTGGCGATCAGGGCGCACCGATCCGCTACGTGAAGATCGTCCGCGACATCAGCGAACGCCTCGAGTCCGAACAGCGGCTCCGGCTTGCCGAGCAGCATCTCCGCCTCGTCGAAGACCGGGAGCGCATCGCCCGTGACCTGCACGACGTCGTGATCCAGAAGCTGTTCGCCGCCGGGATGAGCGTCCAGAGCGTCGCGGCCCGCAGCAGCGATCAGGAGCACAGCCAGCGACTCAACCGCGTCGTCGACGATCTCGACGAGACCATTCGCGAGATCCGCACCGTGATCTTCAGCCTGCAGACCGAGTCACGCGACGAGCACGGGCTCCGGACGAAGTTGCTGGGTGTCCTCGACGACGAGCGGGGTGCGCTCGGGTTCGAGCCGCGCATCAGGTTCGACGGGCCTGTCGACACGACGAGCGTCGACATCGCCGACGCGGTGTTGGCGGTGGTTCGTGAGGCGA
Organism: uncultured Actinomycetes bacterium; assembly: GCA_963755855.1. GTDB lineage: Bacteria > Actinomycetota > Acidimicrobiia > IMCC26256 > DASPTH01 > DASUAS01. The sequence goes on from CAVWLR010000009.1 coordinate 1,184,252, forward strand.
TCTCGAACGTGGCGCGCCATGCCCGTGCCTCGAGCGCGGAAGTCGACATCGAGCACTCCGACGGATTCATGACCGTGCGGGTGGTCGATGACGGCGCGGGCATCTCCGACTCCTCCATCCCCGGCAACGGCATCGTCAACCTCAGCCGGCGCGCGGAGAAGCTGGGCGGCGAGTGCGTGCTCCGCACATCTCCCGGCGGCGGCACCGTGCTCGAGTGGCGCGTCCCCGACCCCGACTGAGGACGGTCGGGGAAGTCGGCAGGGTCCTCGGTCACGTCTTCGATGGACCTTCGGCCCTACCAACACGAGCGGGCTTCGGGCAGAAAGGTGGGATGCCGGCCGACCGCGCTCATCATCGCAACGAGGTGGTCGCCTGGTACGCGACCCTCGATCATCCACGCGGGCCTGCCGCCGATCCGAGCTTCGAGGTCGTCGGATCCATGGTCTATCCGGGTGCGGGTCACCCGTCCGGCGACGACGCACGCCCCTGGTACCAGGTGCGCGACGGGCTCGCCTTCCCCGTCGACGGGCATCCATCCGGAGCGTCGACGGAGCCGGCCTTCCGGGTGGTCGACGGGAGGGTCTACCCCGCTTCGGCGGAAGCGGCGCGCTCCGAAGTGCCGGCGTGGTTCGACATCCGTCCGAGCTCGTGACCCGGATCGGGGCCGATCAGTGCTCGCGGAAGGTGGTCGGGGTGCCGTCCTCGAGCCGCGCTGCGAACACCGCGGCCTGCGTCCGTCGTTCCATGCCGAGCTTGGCGAGCAGGTTCGACACGTAGTTCTTCACCGTCTTCTCGGCCAGGTGCATCTCGTTGCCGATCTGGCGGTTGGTCAGCCCGTCGGCGATGAGCTCGAGGATCTTGCGTTCCTGCCCGGTGAGTCGGGCGAGGCGCTCGTCTTCGGCTGGCGGGTTCCGCAGCCGCTCGCAGCACGCGCCGAGTCAGCGCGGGATCGAGCAACGATGCGCCTCCCGCGACTCGCCGCACCGCGTCCACGATGTCGGTGCCCCGGATCTGCTTCAGCAGGTAGCCCGATGCCCCGGCCATGCATCGCCTGCACGAGCGCCTCGTCGTCGGAGAACGACGTGAGCATCAGGCACGCGATCTCCGGGTGGTTGGATCGGATCTCGCGACACACCGCGACGCCGTCGCCATCGGGCAGTCGGACGTCGAGGATGGCGACATCGGGGCGCACGGCGGGCATCACGAGCCAAGCGCCTCGTTCGGCGGTTTCGGCCTCGCCGACCACCTCGATGTCGTCCTCGGCGTCGAGGAGCTCCCGAACCCCGCGTCGCACGACCTCGTGATCGTCGAGGAGGAAGACCCGGATGGATCCGTCGTCTGGCACCGACGTGAGCCTATTCGCCCTGATCCACGTGGATTGGGCCGCGGTGACCAGCGCGATCGTGTCGCCTTCGTTCGAGCTCGACCGGAGTGCACTTGCGGCGCTCGTCGCCAGCACATGACCGCCATGCGCGTCGCCGTGATCGGGCGCATGGTCTCGGCCGTCGCGATCGCCTTCGTGATCATCGTCGTCGCCGCGTCGACGCTCCTGTACCGGCTGAGCAGTTGAGTGAGGCCCTTCGGCCCTGTCCGGGGATCCGCAGGTGGCGCACGCTCGGGAAGGTTCACATGTCGAAGCGAAGGAGCACTGCCGTGCCCAAGACCCTGATCGTCCCCCTCGACGGATCAACCACTGCCGAGCGGGCAGTGGCCGTGGCGACCCGGATCGCGCGCCGGCTCGAGTCCTGTGAGCTCGTGCTCGTGAGCGCCGACGTCCAGGCCGCGGAGCGCCACGACGAGTACGTGCACGACTTGGCGCGAGACCTCTCGGGCCCGGTCAGCGTGCGCGCCGAGTCCCACGCGGGCGACGCGGCTGGAGTCATCGCCCGTCTCGCCGAGCGCGAACCGGATGCCGCCGTGTGCATGACGACCCACGGTCGCGGCCGAGTTGCAGCACCGATGCTCGGAAGCGTCGCGACTGAGGTGCTCCGCTTGGCCGACACACCGGTGATCCTGGTCGGCCCGAATTGCCAGCACGACTGGTGGCACGAGCCGGCCCACCTGGTCACGTGTTGGGCCGGTACCGACTCGGATGCCGTGCTCGAACCCGCGGTGGCCTGGGGTGACGCGCTCAGGATGGATCTGTCGCTCGTGTGTGTGTTCCATCCGCTCGACGTGCCTGCAACCGTCGACCCCGAGTCTGAGTTCTCGCCGGCACTGGCCCAGCTCGATGCGGCTCATCGCGACATCCCGACGGTTGCGCTCTACGGAGAGCTTCCGGCGGCCACCATCGCCGACCACGCGCGCCATCTCCCCGCCACGCTCGTCGCAGTGACCACGCGAGCCCGCGTTGGGTTCAGCCGTGCGGTCTTGGGCAGCGTTGCCCTCGACATCGTCCGCCGTAGCGCGTGTCCGGTGCTGACCGTGAGGAAGCACTGATGGCGGCGAGCGGAAGGGCCGGAGCGGCGGACGAGCCTCGCGCCCTCGAAGCACTCACGATCGACGAGATCTGGGCGCTCGTGCCGCTGCACGGGCTCGGGCGGATCGTGTTCGTCGACGCACGGGGTCCGGTGGCCTTGCCCGTGAACTACGTCGTCGATCACGGGGATTTCGTGTTCCGCACCGAGGGATGGTCGAGCATCCTCGCGTCTGTGTCAGCCGGGCGGGCCAGCTTCGAGATCGACGAGATCGACGAGCGCCAACGCTTGGGCTGGAGCATCCTCGCCACGGGCGCCGTCAGTCGCGTCGAGGATCCGGCTGATCTGCAGCACGTCGAGATGTTGCGTGCCACGCCCTGGGCGAAAGGGCCGCGCGACCACCACCTGCGATTGACGGTGAAGATCATCACCGGCCGTCGACTGGTGCTCGACGAGTGACGGTGGCATCCGTGCACCGGCGCTTCGGCCAATGCGAGATGCCGCGGGCCGAGGCGTGCTCAGGGCAGCAGGACCGCTGCGCCGCTGACGTGATCTCCGGCAAGATCCTCGAGTGCTCGGTCGGCAGCGTCGAGCGCATAGGGAGTCGTCGTCACCTCCAAGCCGAGACGGGCCGCCAGTGCGAGGAATTCCTCGCCGTCGGCGCGGGTGTTGGCGGTCACGCTCCGCACCTGGCGCTCCATGAAGAGGTGCTCCTGGTAGTTCAGCGGGGGTACGTCGGTCAGGTGGATGCCGGCGAGCGCGAGTGTTCCCCCTCGATCCAGACCTGACAGTGCGATGGGGACGAGCTCTCCCGCAGGAGCGAAGAGGATCGCAGCGTCGACCGGTTCGGGTGCCACGCCGTCACCGGGACCAACCGAGCGTGCCCCGATCGACAGGGCGAGGTCGCGCGCGGCGGGCGAACGGGTCAGGACGTGCACGGTGACGCCCTGTGCGAGCGCGACCTGGGCGGCGAGGTGCGCCGACGCACCGAATCCGTAGATCGCCAGTCGACCACCCGGGGGAACCGCGGCTCGCTTGAGCGACCGGTACCCGATGATGCCGGCACACAACAGGGGCGCAGCGTGTTCGTCGTCGAACTCCGCCGGGAGCTCGTACGCATATGCCTCATCCACGACGGCGTACTCGGCGAAGCCGCCGTCGGCGTCCCAACCGGTGAAGCGGGGGCTCACGCACAGGTTCTCGGCTCCGCGCCGACACCAGTGGCATCGGCCGCAGGTGTGCCGCAACCACGCGATCCCGATCCGTTGCCCGATGGCAAAACGTGCGCTGCCGGGACCGCGCTCCTCCACCAGTCCGACCACCTCGTGACCCGGCACCGTCTCGGGGCGGTGCGGAAGGAGGTCACCTTCGGCGAGATGGAGGTCGGTCCGGCAGACGCCGCATGCCGTGACCCGCACCAGCACCTCGCCCCGCGCAGGCTCTGGACGCGCCCGGTCGACGGCTTCCAGGGGGTGGCCGTTCAGCGGCCCGGGATCGTGGACGGCCCAGGCTCGCATCGTGCTCCTCCTGTCGATCGTGCCCGTGGCCGTCAGGTCACGAGGTTGGTGGGTCGATGCACCATGACCGGGACCGGCGCCCGGCGCACCACTTCCATGGTCACACTGCCCGCGGTGAGCCGCGCAAGTCCGGTCCAACCGTGCGTCGCGAGCGCGAGCCACGCACCGGTTCGGCCGGCCGCGAATTCGGTGATCGCAACTGCAGGATGCGTCGAGTGGAGGAGGCGGCACTCGGCTTCCACCGACGACGCCTGCATCACCCGGGCGACGCACTCGAGGTCAGGCAAGGAGACGTTCGACGGGCTGCCCGGCGTCCGCGCCTCCGCCGAGTCGGCCACGCCGACCACGACCACGCCCAGTTGCATGCTCTGCGCCCATGCGGCAGCGACGGGGGCGATCGTCGATCCCACCTCTGAACCGTCGACGCACAGCACGAGCTCGTGCAGCTCCACCGGGCCGGATCGCGCCGATGGGCCGACGAGGACCACGGGTGCATCAGTCTGCCGCAGGATCTCCTCCGCGACTCCACCGAGCACCGCATGGCCGACCGCACCGCGAGCATGGGTGGCGAGGCACACGGCCGGGTCCGGACGATCCTCGATCGTCGACACCACTGCGCTGGCGGCGAGCTGGTCCTCCACGATCATGGTCTCGAGGCGTTCGATCCCGGCGGCATGGGCTGCGTCGCGCAAGGAGTGATGGGGTTCGGTGACCACGCCACCCCACCGAGCGGTGAGGACGAGGGCCTCTGCTCCGGCCCGGCGGACGAGCGCGGCTGCGGCAGGGAGCGAACGCTGGGCGAATTCTGATCCGTCGAGCGGGACGAGCACGGTCTTGGGCATGACCTTCTCCTCCGGTCGTGTGCGTGCGTCACGTGCGCCGAGGATCTCAGATCGCCGAGGGTCCGAGCAGAGTCGTTCGGCCCTACGAACGCCGTCTCGGTTCCGGTGTCGGACCTTCCGTCGTCTCATCGACAGGGCAGGCATCCACAACGAGGTGACCTTGGACCCTGTCGCAGATCCTCGGCAACCGGGAGGGTGGTACCGGCACGCGACGTCTCCGGGATGGGAGCAGAGAGTGACGACACGCAGAGGCAATCGACGCATCGTCGTCGGGATCGACGGTTCGCCGGGTTCGCAACTGGCGCTGGAGTGGGCGGCTGCGGAGGCGCATCGGTACGGCGGCGAGATCGACGCAGTGCTCGTCTACGGCTCGGGGCTTGCGTGGATCGACGTCGGCTCCGACGCCGAGTCGCTCGTCGTGGCCCGGTCAGCGGAACAGGCGAAGCAGACGTTGCACGACGCGATCGCAGCGAGCGACCTCCCCTCCGAAGCCGACGTGCGGATCAATCCGATCGTCGTGCTCGGGGAGGCGTGGCGAGCGCTGTGCGACGTGGCTCACGCCGCCGATCTCCTCGTGCTCGGCACCCGCGGCCGCGGGGGGTTCGCGGGCCTTGTCCTCGGATCGGTCAGTCAACGCTGTGCAGAGCGCAGTCCGTGCCCCGTCGTCGTCGTCCCAGGAGCGCACCCTGCCGCGCGTGGCGCGACTGCCGGCCGTCGCGTCGTCGTCGGCGTCGACGGTTCACCGCACGCGCGTCGTGCGCTCGAGTGGGCAGTCGACGAGTCGGAGCCCGGGGATGAGATCGATGCCGTGTTGGTCTTCGACCGCGGCTTGTCGTGGATCCTGGACGAGCCCGTTGTCGAGGCAAGCGTCGTCGCGTTCGCCACTCGCGAAGCATTGGCAGCCATCCACAAGGAAGTCGCCGAGACAGCGGTTCGCGCGGACGGCGCGGCGATCACGCCGCAGGCGGTGTCGGGCCCTCCGTGGCGCGCCCTCGTCGAGACTGCTGACGATGCAGACCTGCTCGTCGTCGGCCGGAGAGGACGTGGTGGCTTCGCCGGTCTGCCGCTCGGTTCGGTCAGCCGCCGGTGCGCGGAGCGAAGCGCGTGCCCCGTCGTCGTCGTGCCCACCCCCGACACCGAGCCGGAGGTCCCGGCATGAAGGTCTCGTTCACGTGCCTCCATGAGCACGGGGATGCCCGAGTGCTCCCGACCCGATCAGTTCGCGTGGAGCTCGAACACGGACGTTGCCCGATCTGCCAAGGCCAGGCGCTCGATGGCGTCGCGCTGGGAGGCCTGGAGTGGGGAACCTGCCCGTGCTGCCGAGCGGAGTGGCGTGTCGAAGACGATCGGTTCGTGGTGCGCGCCGGCGACCTCGTCGAGGAATGGATCTGACGGTGCTCGATGACGTCGCCGTCATGCGCCGGATCGACGACGCACGTGATGAGTCGATCAGCGCCCTGTTGCGCCTGCAAGTCAGTTTCGAGACGGCTGAACGCAAGGCCGCTCGCGAGGCGGGCATCGCATTCGGTGCGACGCGATGAGCCGGTCCGTGACGCCATACCCGTTCGAAAGGCGCAACACGATGAAGTTGTCGGTCAGTTGCATCTTGGACCACGAAGAGCCACGCCCAATCCCGCCGCACTCCGTTCGCCAGGAGCTCGAGCACGGTCGATGCCCGGTGTGCATCGGTCAGCCACTCGAAGGCGACGCGCAGGACGGCCTCGGCTGGGCTCGCTGCCCGTGTTGTCAAGCACGATGGCGGCTCGAGGACGAGGGCTTCGGAGTGCGGTCAGGTGGCCTCGTCGAGGAGTGGACGTGAGGCTCGGCGATGTCATCGACGTGATGGACGAATGCCGACCGTGAACGTCGTCGAGGTGTTCGCCGACGTGGTGTGCCCGTTCGCGCACGTCGGCCTCAGACGGTTCGTGAGCCGTCGCGCCGAGCTCGGCATGGACGTACCGCTTCTTCGCGTGCGCGCCTGGCCACTCGAGCTCGTCAACGACCGCCCGTTCGATCCCGACGAGGTGGAGCAGCGGGTCAACGATCTTCGCCGTCAGGTTGCGCCCGACCTCTTCGTGAAGTTCGACCCCGCCGCTGTTCCGCAGAGCTCGTTGCCGGCGCTCGCATTGATCGCCGAGGCGTACTCCGAGGGCGCGCAGGTCGGGGAGATGATGTCGCTCGCGCTGCGGACCGCGCTCTTCGAGGAAGGTCGCAACGTGGGGCACCCTGCGGTACTCGCAGACCTCGCGGCTGCGCACGGCATCCATGCACCGACGGAACGTGCCCGTGCCGCCGTTGAAAGCGACTACGAAGACGGTCGGCGCCGAGGAGTCCGAGGGTCGCCCCACTTCTTCGTCGGTGACAGGGACTACTTCTGTCCTGCCCTGACGATCGAGCGCGTGGACGACGAGCTCTCCATCGCGGCAGCACCCGAGCGCCTCGACCAGATGCTCCACGAGGCCCACGCCAGGGTCCAGCGCTAGGGCCCAGGGTTAGGGCCCATCGGCCCTGTTCTTCGTTCGAGCCATCGCGGAACATCGTGGCATGGAGATCACAGCGGTGTACGTGCCGCTCGACGGATCAGAACGAGCGGAGAGGGCACTCGGCCCCGCCACCGCGCTCGCCGAGCGCTCCGACGCGAAGTTGATCCTCCTGGCGACGCTGTGGCCGAACGAGCGGCTCGACACGGTCGAGCACCATCTCGACGCGTGCGCTGCGTTCGCCGATCACCCGGCGAGCCCAATGCTCGTCGTCGACCGCAGTCCGGCCGAGGCGATCTGCGACGCTGCCGCCCAACCAGGAGCGTTGGTCTGCATGACCACGCGCGGGCGCGGTGCGGTGCGAGCCGCCTTGTTGGGCAGCGAGGGTGAGGCCGCCCTCCGCGCAAGTGCTCGACCAATCGTCTTCGTCGGACCTGCATTCGATCCCAAGTGGGTGCTGCGTGCGCAGCCGCTCGTGATCGCCGGGGTCGACGGCTCGGGACGCTCGTTCGCCGCCGCCCGCGATGCGGGCGAGTTCGCCGCCACGTTGCATGGTCGTGTCTGCGTCTTGGAGGCGCTGCGCCCGAGCGACATCGCAACCGCTCGCGTACCTGGCTGGAGATGTCGAGAAGCTCGGGCGCGTCGTGCGCGACCTGCGTCGATCTGGCAGACGCGCCGACTCCGAGGTCGTGCACGCATTCGACGCCGCCGCCGAGCTGGCTGCCGCGGCGGAGGAGCAGCACGCCGCTTTCATCAGCGTCGCCAGTCACGGCCGCACTGGCATCGCCCGCGGCGCACTCGGCAGCGTGGCGATCGGCACGGTGCGGAGCGCTCCGTGCCCGGTCCTGGTGAGCGGTCCCGGTGTGCAATGGCCTGCGATCGAGCACGAGAACTGAGGGAGTGAGCACCATGGAAGTCGAGAAGGTCATGAACCCGAAGGTCGTCTGGGTCACCCCGACCACGAGCTACAAGGAGGTGGTCAACCTCCTCCTCACGCACGAGATCAGCGGCATGCCCGTCGTCGACGACGATGGCGTGTTGCTCGGGGTCGTCACCGAAGCCGACCTCCTCGCCCACAGCGCGTTCGACGTCGATCAGCCCCGTGCGCTCGCAGTGCTCGCGGACGTTCTGTCCGCTCGCAAGCGTCAGTGGGTCGCGAAGGCCGGGGGTTGGACTGCCGGCGACATGATGAGCCGCGATGTGGTGACCTGCGACCCTCACACCGACGTGCACAGCGCGGCCCGCTTGATGTTGGACCACGAGGTGACACGCCTTCCGGTCGTGGAGGACGAGCACGTGGTCGGCATCGTGTCGCGTCAGGACATCTTGCAGGCGCTGGCGCGCCCGGATGCCGCGATCGCCGCGGATGTCGCCAGGTTGCTCAGCACCGATGCCAATCGGCCTGATGATCTCCACGTGATCTACTCCGTTCGGAATGGAAGGGTCGAGCTCTCGGGTGACGTTCGCTACGCGCACGATGCCCCCATCGTCGTGGCGATGGTCCGGAACGTCGACGGAGTGATCGGCGTGGAGAGTCATCTACACCACCGTGAGCCGACGCCGCACCCTGAAGCGGTGCCGCATCCGTGGGCGTGATTCCGATGCACAGCAGTCCAGCAACGGCCGAGAGGGCACACAACGCGTGAGACGCTTCCTCGTCTACACGGCGATCGGTCTGGTGGCGCTGTTCGCGCTCATCCAGTTCGTGCCGTACCGAGTCGACAACCCTTCCGTTCACCACGAACCGACGTGGGACAGCACGCAGACACGTCGGCTCGCCGTCGCCGCGTGCTTCGACTGCCACAGCAACGACACCTCGACGTACCTCTGGGAGGATGTCGCCCCACTCTCGTGGTGGATCACGAACCACGTGAAGGAAGGGCGGAGCGCACTGAACTTCTCCGAGTGCACGAAGCGCGCCGGAGGTGAGAGCGGCGACGCGGCAGAGACCGTCACGAACCGTTCGATGCCTCCGAGCTACTACACGTGGCTGGGACTCCACAGGGACGCGAAGTTGACGGCGCAGGAGCGACAGACGCTTGCCGCGGGCTTGCGCAAGACCCTGCAGGGCTGGAACTGCGGCCACGGGGATGGCTGAACCCGTCGCGCGACGGGATCGATGCATCCGCCGGATGGTGCGCTTCGTGTTCATCCGCCGTCCTCCGCTTCTGTCGTAGCGTGAGCGAGGTGGGCCCCGGGAGCGCGATCCGAACGCGCGGGCCTCACCAAGGACTTCGGCGGCGGCAACGGCCTGTTCGACCTCGATCTGGACGTCGAAGCGGGCGAGATCTTCGGGTTCCTCGGCCCGAACGGTGCAGGCAAGTCGACGACGATGCGCCTGCTGTTGGACCTCATCGCGCCGACCGGAGGCTCCGCGACCGTGCTCGGTCGGGACTCGAGGGCCGAGAGCTTGGAGGTCCGACGGCGAGTCGGCTTCCTCCCGGGGGATCTCGTCCTGTACCCGAAGCTGACGGGCTCGGCGCTCCTCGACTACTTCGGTGAGCTGCACGGCGGCAGCCGATCGACGAGTCCGCGACGATCTCGCCGAGCGCTTCCACGCCCAACTCGACCGGCCCGTCCGCGAGCTGTCGACGGGAAACCGACAGAAGATCGGGCTGATCCAGGCGTTCATGCACGAGCCTGAGCTCGTGATCCTCGACGAGCCCATCGCCGGCCTCGACCCGCTCGTGCAACAGACCTTCCACGAGCTCCTGCGCGAGGTCGCAGCGGAAGGGCGCACCGTCTTCCTCTCCTCGCACACGTTGTCGGAGGTCGAACGCGTCGCCCACCGAGTCGCGGTCCTTCGGCGGGGACGGCTGGTGATCGTCGATACGGTCGACGACCTCCGCCGCGTCGCGGTGCAACGCCTCGACATCGAGTTCGCCGGCGATGCCCCCGAGACGAGAGCTCCGACGGTCCCCGGCGTGCGCGGACGTGATCGATCGGAAGGAACACATGTCGTCGTCTCTTCGAAGGAACGGCCGACGCGTTGGTCAAGGCCATCAGCGAGCACGAGGTGCGCGCGATCCACAGCCGCGACGCCGACCTGGAAGAGATCTTCCTCCGCTACTACCGCGATGACGAACCGGAATGAACCGCGCCGTGTTCGGACTCGCCGTCCGTCTGCGTCTCGCGACGGCGCTGAGTGCTGCATTCGGGATGATCGCAGTGATCTTGATGGTCGGCGCACTGTTCCCATCGGTCGGTGGCACCATCGGCACGCTGCACGTGCCCGAAGGTGTCGCCAACCTGCTCGGAGGGGCCGACTACGGCACGATCACCGGCTGGATGCGCAGCGAGATCGGGGCGGTGTACGGCCCGCTCGTGATCGCGGCGACGGCGATCTCGGCTGCCGTGGCGTCGACTGCCGGCGAGGAGGAATCCGGGATCCTCGCGCTCGTCCTCGCCCATCCCGTGGAACGCGGCCGGCTCGTGCTCGACAAGGCTGCAGCAACGGCGGTCGTCGTCGTGATCGTCGCCGGCGGAACGTGGATCGGCCTGGTGCTCGGGGTGCTCGCCGCCGGTGGCGGCATCTCGGTCGCTGACACCACAGCTCTCGCCGTGCACCTCGCGGGATTCGGTCTGGCGATCGGAGCGATCGCCCTCGCCCTCGCGACCGGCACCGGGCGGAGGACCGTCGCGGTGACCGGCGCGGCGGCGTTCGCCGTCCTGAGCTTCCTGTTGAACGGATTCGCGCCCCTGCTCAGCGGGTTCACGTGGCTGAAGTACTTCTCGCTCTTCTACTACTACTCGGGGCACGACCCGATCACCGATGGGATCGATGCGGGCGGCCTCGTCGTGCTCGGACTCGTCGCGTGCGTCGCCACCGCGATCGCGGTGATCGGTCTCGAACGGCGCGATCTTCGAGCCTGAACGCCCGACACTGCCCTCAGGAAGGGCGAGTGTCCTCAGCCGGTGAATGCCGGTCGCACGTTCACGGGCGCAGCTGGTTCCGTGTCCGACACGAAGACGAGCGGCGTGTCGACGGTGTCGAGCGGCTCGGTCATCGAAGTGACCCGCATGAAGCACACACCGGGCGCTACGGAGCAGTCGAATGTTCCAAGCCCGGCGACGGGCGACGGCAGCGACATGACGCTCGCGACCTCGACACTGGCCGACACGTTGCCGCCTGTGCCGATCGTCGAGCGCGCCGCCCGGGAAAACACACGGACTGGCGATGAAGTCGGCGCGTGCACCAGTTGCACACTGCCCGACGAACACGATGTTCCCAGCGGCGAACCCGCTTCCGCTCACCTGCAGCATCTCGCCATCGGTGACCAGTCCGGACGGCGTCACCGTCACGGCCACCGACGGATGCGGGACACTCGCGTCGAAGCTGATCGGAGCAGACGCTTGTTCGGTCGTGGCGCCCACGAAGGCGAACACCGAACATGCGCCAGGTGCATCCGCGCAGTCGACGAGCGTCGGTGGGTTCACGGACTCGTCGAAGGTTCCACGCGCGACCCGGAACTGATACGTGAAGTCGCCCGACCCATCCGCGATCACACTGTCGGGCGGGATGCCGCCGCAGAAGCCCTGCGTCGTCCCGCTGAGACAATCGCTCAGCACCACCTGGGCGGATGGCGTGAACCCGCTCCCCGTCACCGTCACCACCTGACCGCTCACGAGCCCGGTCGATGGGGTCACCGTGATCGACGGCACCGCAGTTGCCGCTGGCTCTGCCGCCGCACCACTGCTCGGCACGGCCGAGAGTCCGGCTGCGACCGCAGCGGCGCAGAACGCGAATCCCCAGAGTGCACGACTCTTCATGTCGTCCTCACCCGTGACCCGAAGTTGGCCGTCTTCCTGCCTTTCCGCACGCTATCCCCTTCATGGCCAGGACGGCGTGGCATGACCAGAGGTCGGAGTGCTTCACCTGCACCGACTCGATCCTCGAATCACCGTGGATGCTCTCGATGAGTTGCGCCGAGCCGCGGAGGTACGTCCACGGATAGTCGATCTCGGAGCCGACGAACCATGCGTCGTCCGTCGGCCACCACCATTGCGGTGCGCGTCGCCGTAGCGAGCCGTCGAACCCCGAGGGTGCTCCGATCGGGGTGACGGCCTGGATCGGCCCGTCGAACAACCACATGGTGCGCCCGCCCCACCACGGCTGCACGGCGCAGGCGTCGACGAACGCAAGGGCCGACTCGCCTGCGGATCGTCGCGCTTCCACGAGTTCCCGCGCTGACGTACCGGCTTGCAACATGGCCTGCGATCCGCGATGAAGGTCACCCCAGCCGTTCCAGAGCCCGAAATGACAGTGCTGCGGTGTTCGCGTCGCGGTGCTCAGGAAGGGCAGCAAGGCATCGACGAGATGCTCACGCATGTCGCCTTCCACCTGTGTTGCGATCTTCGGAAAAAGGGATACGAGTGGGGAGTCGTCCCGGAGCGCAGGTAGTCGGGCGCGACCGCTGACCAACGCTCACCGCCGACCAGCGGATGCAGCAGTCGGACGTACGCGTCGTAGCCGGACGGCACGACGAGCGCGACACCTCGGCAGCCCGACATGCGCTCGACTGCCCACTGCACCGGCGCCGTGGTCGGCGCCGGGCTGAGACCCACGAATGGCGCGCCAGTACATCTTCAGAGCTTCCCACTCCTGCGACTACCCGGCGTTCCAGGACCTGCGGCCGGGTGGGGCAGGAACGGTCCCGCACTCAGGGGCCCGACGCACGACGAGTACGAGTCGGTGACCGATCACACGTTGACTCCGGTTCTCGAGGGGTCGAGGGTGGAGGAGTGATCCTGACTGGCTCGGGTCTTCGTCGTGGTCCGACTCCATCGTGTGAACCGGTCCACGACGTCGGACGGCCCTGGCGGCGGAGACACCGCCGCCGGGGACGGCTTCACCTCGCCGCGGTCAGCATCTGACGAACGGGTCCGGGAGCTTTGGGGGCGCCGCATGTCTGCGCCGTGTACGCGCGCGAGTCGAAAGCGACTCCGAACACGACTCGTCGCCGCGGTGGTGGCGTTCACGATCGTGATGCTCGTCGGCGGCCCGAACACTCCGCACTGACTCGGCCTCGACACGGCGTTGACGCGGCGTCGACACGGGCGCGTCCGCGCCGCAGCTACATGTCGCGGTAGCGCTTCGCCGCGGCCAGGTTGGCGCGGAGCTCCTCGGCGTTCTGGCGCGTGACGTAGGCCGGTTCGTCGCGCTGGTAGCGCCACCCCTCGGCGAGCGGGCCGGCGTCGACCACGTCGAACCCGAAGTCGTCGAGCAACGCGCTGACCGTCGCCTTGGCGGCGGCGTCGTCGCCGGCGATGGCGAGTGCTCTGCGGTTCGGCGAACCGGCGTCGCTGCCGTCGGTCACGATCTGCACCGCCATGATCTGGTTGAACGCCTTGACCACCTTGGCGTCGGGCAGGTGCGCCTGCAGCAGCTCCGAGTTCGTCGTGCTCTCGTCGTCGAGCTCGGGGATCTGGCCGTCGCGCTGCGGGTAGTAGTTGTTGGCGTCGATCACGACCTTGTCGCCGACCGCGTCGGCGGGGACGCTGCGGTAGTTCTTCAGCGGCACGGCCACCACGACCAGATCGCCGTCCCTGGCTGCGTCCTCGGCGGTGCCGGCCCGGGCGCCGGTGCCGAGCTCGGCGACGAGATCACGCAGCGTCTCCGGTCCACGCGAGTTGCTGATGACGACGTCGTACCCGTGGGCGAGTGCCGCCTTCGCGACGTTGCTGCCGATGTTCCCTGCGCCGATGATGCCGAGTGTGGTCATGCGGTGGCGAACGCACGCGAGGACGACGCCATTCCCGCTCGTACTCGCTTCGTCGTCGGTCACCGGGCCTCCGCGAAGTGACCTGGGCGCTCCATGGCGGCACGTGCAGGCGTGCCGTGACGCGACGAGACCGGGTGCGGGTTCGCCAAGACGAATCAGGTCTTGCGCGCCGAACGTACGTTCGTGTAGGGTGTGAGTACCACTTCCCCCATCGGTCACCGAGTTGTCGGGGAGGTGTGTCGTGTTCGAGCAGTTGCGTGGTGCCGTCGGTGAGTTGCGGTCCCTGGTCGGTGAGCTCGAGCCCGACTGCTTCGACGGGCCCGGTGCGCGCACGTTGGTGGAGTTGTTCGACGAGGTCGAGCGTCTCGGTGCGGCGGGGAAGGCGCTCGCCACCCGTCAGGTGGTGGCGACCGGTGCGTGGAAGCACGACGGTGCGCATCGCGACGCTGCGTCGTGGCTCGCCGGCACGACCGGTTCCACTGTGGGCGCGGCGCGCGCGACGGTCGACACTGCGGCGCGGGTCGCTGAGCTGCCGGCGACGGAGACCGCGCTGCGCGCGGGCACGCTGTCACTCACCCAGGTCGAAGCCATCGCCGACGCCGCTACCGCCGATCCTGGCTGCGGAGGCCGAGCTCCTCGAACGCGCCGCGCACGACGGTGTGCGTGGTCTCCGCACCGCGTGCGCCCGGGTGAAGGCGGCCGCGTGCACCGACGAAGCCGCGCAGTACGACCGCATCCGTGCGGCACGATCGGTGCGTGGGTGGACCGATCCCGACGGCACCGGCCGCATCGACATCCGCGGCCCCGTCGACGCCACCGCCAAGATCATGGCCGCACTCGAACCGTACGAACGAGCACTGTTCAAAGAAGCGCGCACCGCCGGTCGACGCGAGCCCTCCGATGCGCTCGCGTTCGACGCCCTCGTCGCACTCGTCAGCGCGGAACGATCGACCGACGACGACACCGGCGCACCGTCGGTCACGACCGTCGTGCGCGTCGACTACGCCGCGCTGCTCCGCGGGCGCACGCTGTCGGGCGAGGTGTGCGAGATCGTCGGTGGTGGTCCGATCCCCGTGTCGGTGGCGCAACGCATGATGGAGGACTCGTTCCTCAAGGTGCTGCTCGTCGACGGCACCGACGTGCGCCTCGTCTCGCATCCCGGCCGCAGCATTCCCGCCCGGTTGCGCACCGCCCTCGACGAGCTCCACCCGGAGTGCGACATCGAGGGCTGCCACGTCACCCGCCACCTCGAGATCGACCACAACCTCCCCGTCGAAGAACAAGGGCCCACCGCGCTCTGGAACCTCGGGTCGCCTCTGCGGCCATCACCACGACGAGAAGCACCGGCACAAGCGGCGGCTCGTCGGCGAGCCCGGCCGCATGCACTTCGTCCCCCCGAACGAGTGGGAGCCACCGCCCAGATGCTGAGAATTCGTCCGCCCCGTTCGGGACGAATCCTCGCGCTACGAGTGGTCTTCGATGTACTCGTCGGGGCTGATGTTGTCGCCCGACACACCCCGAGCACCTCGATGCTCGGCGTGGAACGCAGCCCACTGGACGCCCAGGGAGCTGCGCAGGTCCTCGTCGCTGTGCTCGCGGAAGTCGGGGATGACGTCGCGCTCCTCCTCGGCGAGGTGCTCGTCGTTGGCCTTCCGGCACGCCATCACTGCGTCCCACCACTCGTCGGTCCCCACGGTGGTGCCGGCGGCGTCGCGAATCGCGTCACGGATGTCGTTGTGGTCACCGATCGCGTCGTCGGTCTCCTCGGGCGCTTCGTCTCCCCCGCGCTTCAGCAGCACGGGGTACACGATGTCCTCTTCCGCCTTCGCGTGGACCTCGAGCAGGTCGGCGAGCGGTTGCCAGGCCGCCCCGATGCGCTCGTCATCGCCGTCGGGACGAAGGTCCCACAGCGCGACGAACTCTGTGCGGAACACCTCGTGCTCCTCGAGGATCAGGTCGGTGACGTCAGGGCTTCCGAGGTCGCTCACTGCGGGAGTATGCCCAGGCGCGTGCAGATCACACCTACTCCCCCGTGCTCCGGTTCACGCAGGGGCGCGCCGGAGATGCACCTCGGCGAGCTCGCGCATCCCGTCGCGCCAGCTGACCGTGCTCGGGCCGGTGATGGCCAACCGCTTCTCGTTGTCGAGCACGACACCCCGCTGCGAGTGCGGGAAGTCGCCGACGACGAGATCGGGAACGACACCGAGGATGTCGCCGAAGAGCCGGCACCAGTCCTGCGCCGCGACCGGCTCGTCGCCGCCCCAGTTCACGATCGGACACGCCGGCGACGCCGCGTCGAGCATGGCTTCCAGCTGTCCGAAGATGTCGCGGTCGTGGATGGGGCTGTAGGGATTCGGGTCCCACCGCAGCACGAGCTGCTCGCCGGCCCGGATCCGATCGAACTGCATCCCCGGCAGCCCGCCGGTTCCCGTCACGCCGTACGCGGCGTTCATGCGGGTGATGATCGTGGGGATCCCGAGCTGGCGCGCGACCGCACGCGTGACGGCCTCCTGGGTCACCTTGGAGATCGAGTACAGCGGTGTGCCGGGGATCAACGAATCGCCGAGGGGTTCGGTCTCCACGAACGCGTGCCACGGATCGGGGTGCGCCCGGTAGACACCCGTGCTCGACATCGACAAGAACGCCTCGGCGCCACGGCAGTGCGTCATCAGCAGCGCGGTGCCTTCGGCGTTCACGCGGATCGCCTGGTCGTAGTCGTCTCCGAAGATGAACGCGGCGAGGTGGACGACGTGGTCGAAGTCGTCGGGGAGGTCGCCGAAGTCGGCCTCGCCGAGGTCGACGGAGCGGGTGATCACCCCGACCTCCTCGACCTTGCGTCGTTCGGCGGGATCGTCGAAGCGCGAGATCCCCCACACCTCGTTGTCGGCTGCCAGCGCTTGTGCTAGTGGAAAGCCGATGTTCCCCGCCACGCCGGTGATCAGGATCTTCCTGTCGCTGAGCACGCTGTGACCCTCTCACAGACCCCCGCCGCATGACCGACACCGGAGGAGAGCGAGTGCCGTTGCGCGTCGTGCACGCAGGAACCGGCCACGTCGGCAGCGAGGCGTTGCGGGCGATCCTGCGCCACCCCGACCTCGTGCTCGTCGGCCACTACGTGAGCACGCCCGAGAAGGTCGGTCGCGACTCGGGCGCGCTCGTCGGCGTCGACGACGTGGGCGTGCTCGCGACCGATGACTGGGACGAGCTCGTCGCGCTGCGCGCCGACTGCCTCTCGTACTTCGGTGAAGCGATGGGGCGCGAACGCGAAGCGATCCTCGACCTCGTCCCGTTCCTCGAGCACGGGACCAACGTCGTCACCTTCTCGGGGTTCGCGCTCGCCCACCCGGCGAGCACCCCCACGGATCTGAAGGCGGTCATCGACGCCGCGTGCGCACGCGGTCGTGCATCGTGCTTCTTCACCGGGATCGATCCCGGCTGGGCGACGTCCGACCTCGCCATCGCCGCACTCGCGGCGGCCGACGACGTGGACTGCATCCGCGTGATGGAGCTGGGATGGTGGGGCGACTACACCTCCGAGGAGTCGATGACCGAGTACTTCGGGTTCGGCCAGGAGCCCGGCTACCAGCCGCTGCTCGTCACCGGCGGGTTCCTGGAACAGCTCTGGGCACCGACGCTCCACCAGCTCGCCGAGGTGCTCGGGCGGGAGATCGACCACTTCGAGCTCACCTACGAGACCGACGTCGTCGACCGCGACACGCGCGTCGGCTACGGCGTCATCCCCGCCGGCAGGAACGTCGTCGTGCACTTCGAGTTCGCAGGCATCGCGAACGGCGCACCGGTCGCGATCGTCGAGCACACCGACTGCGTCGCGCGCGACGCCGGGCAGCAGTGGCCCCAGCCCCACGGACCGCACGACCTCTCGTACCGGATCGAGATCCAGGGTCGGCCGTCGTTCACGCTCGAGCTGAACGTCGACTTCGAGCACGCGCTGCTGGTCTCCGCCATGCCGGCCATCAACGCGATCCCCGCCGTGTGCGCCGCTCCCGCCGGCCACCTCGGACCGCTCGACGTCCCGCGCTACTGGCCGGGTGGGCACGAAGCGACACCACGACGATGATGAGGCCATGACCGACGACGAAGGTTCCGAGCACTGGGGTCCGGTGCTCGACGAGCTCGCACGGCGCCGCGCGGTGTCACGCGCGATGGGCGGCGAGGAGCGGCTCGCCAAGCACCACGCCAAGGGCAAGCTCGACGTCCGCGCCCGCATCGACCACCTGCTCGATCCCGGGTCGTTCATGGAGCTCGGCACGCTCGTCGGCGGGGCGGAGGCGCCGGCCGACGCCCTGGTGGCGGGATCGGGCCGGATCGACGGTCGGGCGGTGATGGTGGCGGCGGAGGACTTCACCGTGCTGGCCGGCACCATCAGCTCGGCGGCGAACGCCAAGCGCTACCGGGTGGCGGAGCTGGCCGTGATCAACCGGGTGCCGCTCGTGATGATGCTCGAGGGTGCCGGCTTCCGTGCCGACGGGAAGAGCCACACCCGCACCCCGACCGACCTGATCGCGCAGGCCCGCTGCAGCGGCCGCGTCCCGGTGGTCACGGCGGTGCTCGGCGCATCGGCGGGACACGGCGCGCTCGTCGCACCCATGTCCGACTTCACGGTGATGAGCGCGCAGGGCTCCATCTTCGCCGCCGGTCCTCCGGTCGTCTACGAGTCGCTCGGCGAGCAGGTGACGAAGGAGGAGCTCGGCGGCCCCGGCGTCGCGATCCCCAGCGGTGCGATCCACAACGTGGCGCCCGACGACGCCACCGCACTCGACGTCGTGCGCACGTACCTCGGCTACTTCCCGTCGTCGGCGTGGTCGTATCCGCTCGAAGGCGACGACGAGACCGACGTGGAGCCGCGTCTCGTCCCCGAGATCCTCGACCTCGTTCCGCGCAACGGCAAGATCGCCTACGACATGCGCAAGGTGCTCGACGTCGTGTTCGACGCCGACTCCGTGTTCGAGGTGCAGCCCGGGTACGGGCCGTCGGTCATCACCGCGCTGTGCCGGCTCGGTGGCTATCCGGTGGCGATCGTGGCCAACCAGCCGATGCTGCTCGCGGGATCGCTCGACGCGGCCGCGGCCGACAAGGCCGCGCACTTCATCAGCGTCGCCGACTCGTTCCACGTCCCGATCGTCATGCTCTCCGACAACCCCGGTGTCATGCCCGGCTCCGAGTCGGAGAAGCAGGCGATCCTCCGCGCCGGCGCGCGGCTCTACGCGGCGCAGTCGATGGCGACGTCACCGAAGTTCGCGGTGACCTTCCGCAAGGCGTACGGCTTCGGTGCGCTGGTGATGGGCAAGGGACCGTTCGACGGCCAGTCCGGGGTGTTCTCGTTCCCCGGCTCGACCGGTGGGGCGATGGGCGCGGCGGCGATGAGCCGCTCCGCGGGTCCGACGAGGACGAGGCGACCCTGCTGCGACGGCTCGAGGTCGAGGCGTCGTACAACTCCGCCCAGAGCTTCGGCATGGACGAGCTCATCGACCCGCGCGACCTGCGCAACGTGCTGCTGCACTCGCTCGAGCTCGCGCTCTACCAGCAGCAGGCTGCGCCGGAGCCGGTGGCGCGCATCGGGATCATGCCCTGAGCGCGCTCAGCCCTTCCAACACCTGAGGATGGTCGTGGCGACGGCCTGCGCCACCGCCGGTCGGTCGAGTCCGAGCTTGGCGAAGCGCAGCGGCAGGTGCGTCGGATCGATCTCGAGCAGGCGACGGTCGGCTCGGACCACGATCGACCCGTCGGCGCGGAGGAACGAGCCGTCGGCCAGGCCGACGTCGGGTTGCGTGACCTCCGGTGCGGCGCGCAGACGGGTGAACTCCGCGGCGGCCGGGGCGATCTTCGGGTACTCCTGCACCGCGATGTCGAACGAACCCGAGGGATAGCGGTAGGTGCACCGGTACGTCTGGTCGCGCCACGTGGGCGCCGTGACCCGGGCGCGCACCGCGAGCACCCCGGCGAGATCCTGCTGCGCCTCGCCGGCACAGATCATGCGCGCCTTCGCCGACGGTGGGCGCATCTCGCGCGCAGATGCGGGGCTCGCGACGCAGAGCACGAGCGCGACGAGGAGCAGAGCCGAGACGAGCAGGCGATCGAACGGGGGTCTGCGCATGGGACACGTCGCGCTCGGCGTCGAGGGGAACCTCAGGGGCGACGACCGCACGCTAGGCGCACGGGCTCCGGTCACGAGGTCGGGGCGCGTCCTCCGCTGCGGCGGGTGGCGACGAGCCCGGCGTCACGCACGCGCGCGCCGTACTCGGCGACACGGGTCGCGGTGAGACCCGGCTCCAATCCCAGCAACGTGAGCGAGACGAGCGCCTCCCCCGCGCACTGAAGACCGGTGCTGCGATCATCACGACGTCGTAGGTGCGCTCGCTGTCGAGCGAGCCGACCACGGGGTACCCGCGGAACTCGCTCGCCGCCATGTCGCTCATGAGGTCGTCGACGGAGCCGGCCGAACGGTGGGCCTCGGTCTCGAGCGTGACCGCCCACCCGCGTGCACGCACGCCGTCGAGCAGCGCCTGCATCGACTCCCGGCCACGCGCACGCGCCAACCAGGGTTCGTCGTCGAGCCAGGCGATGAACACCGCGCCGATGGGCGGCACCAGCGGGATGCGCTGGCCGACGTGGACGTCGACCTCGCGGGCGCGGTGCTCACCGACGCGGGCGAGGAAGATGATGTCGTCGCCCGCGAGCGCGGTGACCGCGACCCCGAGCCCCAGCTCCTCGCTGAGCCGGCGCGCCTCGTCGCGCGCGTGGTCGATCGCGGGATGACGTTCGAGCGCCCCGCTGCCGAGCGCGACCACCGACGGGCCGAGCGAGTAGGTGCGCAACCGCGGTGCCCGCACCACGTACCCACCTTCGGTGAGCGCACCGAGCACCGCGTGCGCCGACGACACGTTGATCCCGAGCTCGGCGGCGAGGTCCGAGAGCGTGAACTCGTCGGTGGGGTGCGCAGCGAGGAAGTCGAGCACCGTCAGCGCGCGGGTGGCGGCCAGCGCGGGACGAGGCATACGATCCGACAGATTACAAAAGCTCTTTCGACATTGCAAAAGAGCCACACCGCCAGACAGTCAGCCAGCCTCAGGGGGACACGCGTGAAGCTCGACCTGCTGTACGAGATCGATTCGCCCCGACCGTGGGACGCGGGACCGCACCCCTACGGGCAGCGCGTGCGTGAACAGCGCGCGTACGCCGAGATGCTCGACCAGGTGAAGCTCGCCGACACCCTCGGCTTCAACATCGCGTGGTTCGTCGAGCACCACTTCCGCGAAGGTCGCTCGCACTGCCCCGCACCCGAGGTCGTGATCGGCGCGCTCACGCAGGCGACCGAGAACATCCGCCTCGGGTTCGGCGTCACCCTGCTGCCGTACGGCTTCACCCACCCCACGCGCGTCGCCGAGAAGGTGGCGACCGCCGACATCCTCTCGCAGGGTCGCATCGAGTGGGGCACCGGTCGCTCGACCCCGATGGAACAGACCGCCTTCCACGTCGACCGCGAAGGCAGCCGCGCCGAATGGGCCGAAGCCATCGAGATCATCTGCGCGATGTGGCGCGAGGAGTACTTCGAGTGGGACAGCCCCACGTTCCAGTTCCCGCGGCGCCTCGTCACCCCGAAGCCGTACCAGGACCCGCACCCGCCCGCCTGGATGGCCGCCACGTCGGAAGGCTCGTCCGCGGTCGCCGGCACGAACCAGCTCGGGCTCCTCTCCTTCTCCATCATGCAACCGCTCGACAAGATGGCGGCACAGATCCGCGCCTACCGCGACGCGTGGAACAGCCCGGAGGCGAAGCCGATCTCCGACGTCGCCACCAACAAGGTCGCCGCGTACACGCTCGTGCACTGCGCGGAGACCAACCAGCAGGCACGTGACAACGGCGTGTGGGAATCGGTCGCGTGGTGGTACCAGAACATCGCCCAGTTCACCCTCGACTGGGAGCTCCCCCACCTCGATCCCGCCGCGCAGGAAGCGTCGTTCCCGCTCCTGAAGCCGCTCATGGAGGGCAACATCCCGATCGAGAGCTTCGACGAGGGCGACATGATCGTCGTCGGTGATCCCGAACGCTGCTTCGAGAAGATGAAGCACTACGCCGACCTCGGCGTCGACGACCTCATCTGCTACGTGCAGTTCGGATACCACTCCGGCGAGAGCACGCTCAAGACCATCGAGCTCCTCGGCAAGGAGGTGCTCCCCGAGCTGGAGAAGTACACGCCGGTCGACGTGGGCGACAACCTCGCCAAGTTCATCGACTGATGGACCGCATCTCGGGGCTCCGCGACGCGGCCGCGAACGCGCACGACACCGCGGTCGATCCCGACGTGGCGGCGGCGTTCTCGCTCGAAGGTCGCACCGCGGTCGTCACCGGTGCCGCATCCGGCATCGGCCAGGCCGCGGCGCTGGTGTACGCCAAGGCGGGTGCCAAGGTCGTGCTGGCCGACCGTGACGCCGGCGGGCTCGAGGAGACCGCCGCACACATCGAGGACCGCGTCGTCGTGCCGACCGACGTGTCGGACCGCACCTCGGTCGAGGCGCTCGCGGCTGCGGCGTTGCAGGCGTCGGGTCGCATCGACGTGTGGGCGAACGTCGCCGGCATCATCCGCAACGCCCCGATCGTCGACACCACCGAGGAGGACCTCGACGCCGTCATCGCGGTGAACCTCAAGGGCGTGTTCTTCGGCGTCGCGGTCGCAGGTCGGGTGATGAGCGCCGCCGGCCGCGGCGCGATCGTCAACGTGGCATCGGCCGGCGGCGAGGTGCCCACTCCCACCATCCCGGTGTACGGCATGACCAAGGCCGCGGTGATCCACCTCACGCGGACGGCCGCCACCGAGCTCGCCCCGGCCGGGGTGCGGGCCAACGCGGTTGCACCCGGCTTCATCGACACGCCCATGACGCAGCGCGCGTTCACCGCACCCGACGGCACCGTCGACGAGGCACTGCGCACGCAGGTGCACGCGGAGCGCGGCGCCGTCCCGCTCGGCATCGTCGGTCAACCGTCCGACATCGCGTGGGCCATGCTCTACCTCGCGGCCGACGCGTCGCGCTTCATGACCGGTCAGGTGATGCGCCCCAACGGCGGCGTGTACATGGCGTAGCGAGGAGTCCCCATGCGGCTCGAAGGCAGGGTTGCGATCGTCACCGGCGGCAGTCGGGGCATCGGCCGGGCGTACGTCGAACGCTTCCTGCGTGAGGGCGCCTCGGTCGTGGTGGCCGACGTCGACGACGCATCGGGCTCGACGTGCATCGAGGAGTGCTCCGACCTCGGGCCCGTCCGCTACGTGCACACCGACGTCGCGGTCGCAGCGTCGACCGAGGAGTGCGCCCAGGCGACGGTCGACGCGTTCGGTCGCATCGACATCCTCGTGAACAACGCCGCGCTCTACGGCGACTGGAACCTCGCCGACCAGAGCGAGGAGTACCTCCGACGCGTGTTCGACGTCAACCTGCACGGCGTGTGGCTCATGACCCGCGCCGTCGCACCCCACATGGTGCGCGAGCACTACGGGCGCGTGATCAACCAGGCGTCGGCCGCGGCCTACAACTACGCCGGCGGGCTGCCCACCACGGAGTTCACCGGCCTCAACGCGTTCAACTACCAGCAGACCAAGCGCGGGGTGATCGGCCTCACCAAGTTCTCCGCCGGGCAGCTCGGTCGCTACGACATCACCGTCAATTGCCTCGCGCCGGGCGTCATCGACACGCCGGCGACGCGAGGCGTGGTGCCGATCGAGACCATCGAGCAGCTGGCGAAGATCCAGGCCGTCCCCGGCGTGCTCCACGCCGAGGACCTCACCGGCGCCGCCGTCTACTTCGCCAGCGAAGAGGCCCGGTTCGTCACCGGCCAGGTGCTGGTGATCGACGGCGGCAAGTACATGCCCGCCTGAGCCGCGTCGACTCAGCCCGGCGGCTCGAACTCGAGGCCGTGCCGGAGGCGGTACCGCCCGTCGCCGTAGTGCGCGTTCTCCCACACGATCATCGGCCACACCACCAGGTTGATCACGAGCAGCGAGAGCAACGCCGGCACCTCCGTCGCCACCGGCCAGAGCGCGAGCAGCAGCAGCGCCACACCGAGGCGGGTGCGGCTGATCGAGTGCGCGTTGCGCAGCCGGAGCGCGACGTGCGCCAGCAGGTAGATGGCGACGCCACCCAACAACGCGAACGCGGGCACGACGTGCAGGTGGTCGTCGAGGTGCGGGAGCGACTCCTCGAGCCCGAACGCGGTGAGCACGATGCCCGCGACCATCGGGAAGTGCAGGTACGAGTAGGAGTCGCGGGCGAGTCGGTTCCTCGTGATGCGGGGCTCGGCCCGGATCAGCCGTTCGGCGGTGATCAGCGAGACGATGTCGAAGTAGATCCACCAGATCGCGGCGGCGATCCCGACCCCGAGCACCGCGGCGACGTACACACCTGCGCTGAGCGTGACCTCCGCGCCCACTCCCAGGGAGATGATCGACTCGCCGAGCGCCAGGATGATGATCAGCCCGTGGCGTTCGGCGAAGTGCGCCGGCACCAGCGACCACCCGCCGACGCCCGAGACCGCGGGTCCGCCGAAGTCGACGACGACGGCCGCGATCCACAGCGCCCACTGCACGCCGCCGTCGACGAACGCGGCGCCGACGAGGAGCCCCACGCCGATCGCGGTGCTGACCGCGAGGCCGATCACCGACCGACGCAGCTCGTCGTCGTCACGTGCCGCGATGAGGAACAGCACGATCTGGCCGAGCCGCACCAGCGCGTACACGATCGCGAACGGGAGCGCACGGTCGCCGAAGGCCTCCGGGACGCAGAGCCCCGCGATGAGCAGGCACGCGGAGGCGGCGAACATGGCGATGCGCACACCACCCTCTTCGGGGTCGACCACGCTCGTGAGCCACGCGTAGCCCACCCACGCCCACCACATGACCGCGAGCACCAGCATCGCCCGGCCCACGCCCTGCCACGTCGGGTCGTCGGACATGAGCGCGGTGCACTGCGTGAACGCCAGCACGAACACGAGGTCGAAGAAGAGCTCCAGCGGCTTGACCCGCTCCTCGAAGCGCGACTCGGCGTTGAGGTGCGGCCGGAGCCGCCGTCGGGGCAGGTCGGATTCGGGTTCGGACGGGTCCGCCATGTCCGGAGTCAAGAGAGTTCGACGGCGTGCGTCAAGGCGTTCACGTCATCGCAACCAGGAAGTCTTCTCCGGTCGACGGGCGCAGGCCGTCGGAGCGATCGGCGAACCAGCGCGCCGCGAGCTCCTTCGACGAGACGTGCTCCACGCGCGCGAACCCGGCCTCGCGCGCGAGCGCGAGCATCTCCTCGGGCGGGTACAGGCTGATGAACGGTGTGCCCGACCGCCGTGCTCCCTCCTGGGCGGCGGTGAACCCGGGCCGGTCGGCCGCGTCGAGCAGCTCGGTCGGGAGCAGGAACGTCATCGCCAGCGTCGACCCCACGGGAAGCTGCGCCACCTGTCGCAACGTCGCCGCCGTCGCCTCACGGGTGAGGTACATCGAGACCCCGGTCGAGGCGACGACGGCCGGGAGTCCGGCGTCGAGGCCCGCCGCCACCACCGCGTCCCACCACGAGTCACCGGCTTCGAAGTCGACGGGCACGAAGCGCATCCAGGCGGGTTCGTCCCGCCCTGTCGCCGCGAGCCGCTCGCGCTTCCAGGCCTGCGCGCCGGGTTGGTCGATCTCGAACACACGGAGCGCGGAAGCCAGGTCCGGCCGCCGCTGGGCGAAGGTGTCGAGCCCGGCACCGAGCAGCACGTACTGCGCCACCCCCTCGGCGGCGCGGTCGCGCACGAGGTCTTCGACGAAACGGGCGCGCGCGACCATGCCGGCGCGGAACGGACCGGTCCAACCCGGATCCATGTCGGGACGAGCACGCCAGTCGTCGTCGGGTGCGACGAGCTCCAAGCCGACCGTGTCGTCGAACACGAGCGGCGGCGCGTCGACGAGCACGTGCATGGCGCGCCAGAGCGCGGTGCGCACCGCGGTGCTGTCGGGCTCAGCCACGGCGGGGCGCCTGCACGTTCCACTGCCGTCCGTCGGGATCGCGCACGACCATCTGCTCGGTGCCCCAGTGCGTCGCCTCGAACGGCGACACCACCTCGACGACGTCGCTCTCGACGTCGACCGCATCGACCGCCGACGCCCGGAACACGATCCTGGCCGGCTCGAGCTGCTGGTCGGTCGGCACCTCGGCGATGAACACCGGCGGACCGATCTCGTTGCGCAGCTGACCGGAGTGGTGGTCGGTCTCGAACTCGAGCTCGTAGCCGAGGGCGAGGAAGAACCCCGCTGCGGTCCCCCAGTTGTGGGTTTCGAGGAAGACCGCCTCGATGCCGTCGGTGGTCATGGTCATCGCTCCTTGCGTTCCCGTCGCGGTTCGGTGTGGTCCGCTTCGTCGAGGTACTCCCGCAGCGCCGTCGCCACCAGCGCCGAGAGCGACGAACCGGTCTCGACCGCGTGGTGCTTGACCTGCCGGATCAGCGAGACCGGGAGGTAGACGTTGAACTGCTTGACCTCGTCGTCAGCCACCCGCGGATGCTAGCAAACTAGCGTCCTAGCCGGGAGCGCCGAGAACGTCAGTCGCCGAAGAGCATGTCGTGACCCTGCGTGATCAGCTCGACGGCCTGGCGCCGCGGCAACGAGGCGAGCAACGACGGACCGGCGCCGTCCGCGACGCCCACCTGCCACGTCGGACCGTCACCGAGGTGCGTCAGCCCCTCCCGGGCCACGTCCCCGGCGTCGGCGAGCTCGGCCATCTTCGCCAGGTCGTCGACGGTCACGCCGAACTTCTCGAGGCTGGCGCGCAGGGCCGGGGTGTCGGTCGCGCCGACCACGAGCGACAGCACGTCGACACCGTCGCGGCGGAGCTCGGCCCAGAGCCCCTCGGCGAACACGAGGTCGAACGCCTTGGTGCCGCCGTAGGTCGTGAGGCGGCCACCGCCGGCCCACGCGGCGCCCGACGTGACGAGCAGGATGCCGCCTCGGCCACGCGCCACCATCTCCGCGCCGTAGTGGTGCGACGCGAGCAGCGGCACGCTGCAGTTGCGCCGCAGCATGCCGTGCCACTCCTCCGCCGGCACGTCGAGGAAGTAGGTGTTCAGCGAGTCGGCGCCGGCGTTGTACACGAACAACCCGATGTCGAGCCCGTCGGTCACGGTGAACAGGTCGGTTTCCGCCCCCGGTGCCGCGAGGTCGATCCCGGCAACGCGCGTCTCGACGCCGTGCGCGTCGCGCAGCTCACCCGCGAGGGTCTCGAGCTTGTCGACACTGCGCGACACGAGCACCACGTTGACGCCGTCGGCCGCGATCTGACGGCAGAACTCGGCGCCGATGCCCACCGACGCGCCGGCGACGAGGGCCCACGGCCCGTACTTCTCGGCGAACCCACTCATCAGCCGCTCCTCTTCGGTGCCAGGACGTCGTCGGGCACCGTACCGGGATCAGAGGCGCGGCATCACCTGGTCGACGAAGAGCTCGAGACAGCTCCAACCCAGTTCGGGTGGCATCCCGCCCATGAGCGGATGCAGCGCGATGGCGCCGTTCTGCTGCACGAGCTCGACGCACTCGTCCGGCGTGAGGACCTGCCACATCCCCGAGGCCCGCAGCTCCTCGGCGGTCGTCGCGTGCGAGTGGGCCACGTTGTCGTGGTCACCGGTCTGCCACGACGCGTACGAGACCACGTCGTAGACCGCGTACGGCGCGATCTGCTCCCACGCCGCGTCCGGATCCTCGGCGACGTGGACGAACATCGGCCCGAACGGGGCCATGAACGTGCCGTCGTACCCGACGCGCTCGCACTCCTCGCGGTACATGTCGCCGACCGCGGGATCGGTCGACATGGTGAAGAAGGGGAGCCGCAGGCGCGCGGCGCGCTCGGCCGATCGGCGCACCGAGCCGCCGGCCCACACGAGCTGCTCGCGCGGACTGGTCGGGACCGGCCTCACCACGATCTCGCGGCCCTGCCACTCGAACGGTTCGCCCGTCCACGCCCGCCCGAGCACCTCGAGGTACTCCTCGGTGGTCGCGCCGCGCCGGGTCCGGTCGGCGCCCGCCATCGCGAACTCCTCGTGGCGGTAGCCGAGGCCGGCGATGAACGTGAAGCGACCGCCGCTGGTGACGTCGAGCGTGGCGACCGCCTCCGCGAGTCGCACCGGGTCGTGCAACGGGACGAGCAGCGCGTTCACCATCACGTGCGCGCGCTTCGTCGCGCCCAGGATCACCCCTGCGAGCGCGGTCGGCGCGGAGATGAAGTCGACGCCGTGGTGCTCCGACACGGTGATGGCGGCGAACCCGTGGTCGTCGGCCCACCGGCTCATCTCGACGCACAGCGCGTACTGCTCCGCCTCCGACACCGGGGACCCCGGTGCGCGTCGCAGGTCGAACCGGATCGCCGCTGATGCCGTCATGGGCCGCAGCTTGTCACGTCGACGGCGTCACGCCCTCGGCGACGCGGGTGACGATCTCGGCGGCGGGGAGTGCCTGGGCGCTGCGGTATCCGGTCCCGGCCCAGAGGCTCATGTGGTGCGGGTCGCCGCGCCGCGCCGCCTCGGCGCGCATCGGCCGGGTCGTGTCGTTGATCTGCGGGTATCCGGCCGGCGCGTCGGGGTGCTCGAGCATGAACCGATTGACGAGCCCGCGCGCGCGACGACCGGAGAACGCCCGTGTCAGCTCGGTGTGGTCGAAGGCCGGATCGACGAGCGCGCGCCGGTACGTCTCGTTCGCCCCACTCTCCGGTGACAGCAGGAAGGCCGTGCCGAGCTGGCCGGCGACCGCGCCCGCACCGAGCACACGGGCCAGGTCGGTGCCGTCCATCAGGCCGCCGGCGGCGATCACCGGGATCGACGTCGCGGCGACGACGGCCGCGAGCAGGTCGGCGAGCGGGAGGTGGTCGTGGCTCGGCGCGTCGACGAACCCGCCCCGGTGCGCTCCCGCTTCGATGCCCTGCGCGCAGATCGCATCGGCGCCACGCGACGCCGCCACCACCGCGTCGTCGGCGTTCGTGACGGTCACGACCACGCGCGAGCCCACCGACTGCAGCGACGAGATCACGTCGCGCGCCGGGCACCCGAACGCGAAGCTCACGACCGCGACCGGTTCGTCGAGCAGCACCGCGACCTTGGCGTCCCAGTGGTCGTCGTGCCAACGAGCGTCGCCGGGCTCCACGCCGTAGGCGGTGGTGAGCACGCGCAGCTGGTCGAGGTACGGACCGAGGTGCGGGTCGCCGCTCGGCCCGTCGGCGGGGACGAACACGTTCACACCGAACGGCGCGTCGGTGAGCTCACGGGTGCGGACGATCTCGGCCCGCACGTCGTCGGGGCGCTGGTACCCGGCGGCGAGGAACCCGAGGCCGCCGGCGCCGCTCACCGCGGCGGCGAGCTCGGGGCACGACGGTCCCCCCGCCATCGGGGCCTGCAGCACCGGGTGGCGCACGACGTCGCGCAGCCAGTTCGCACCGGGATCGAGTCGAGGACTCACACCGGCAAGGATGCCCCACGGGCTCGCCGCCGTACAGGGTCGCGGCGTAGGTTGCGGCCCGACCGACCGGGACGAGGAGCGAACGTGACCGAAGCCAGTGGACGGGTCCTGCCCGAGCTCACCGACCTCAACGACTTCTTCTGGAAGTCGGGTGAGGACGGCACGCTCCGCTTCCAGCGCTGCTCCGACTGCGGCGAGCTGCGCCACCCGCCGAGCGCGGTGTGCCCGTACTGCCGCTCGCACGAGTGGGCGCCGGCCGAGGTGTCGGGCCGCGCGGTGGTCGCCGGGTTCACCCTCAACGAGCAGATGTGGATCCCGAGCTTCCCGCCGCCGTACCTCATCGCGATCGTCGCCATCGAGGAGGACGACCGCATCCGCCTCACCACGAACCTCGTGAACGTGGCCGCCGACGACGTGTTCGTCGGCATGAAGGTGCAGGTGGTGTTCGAGCACAGCGAGGACGTCTGGGTCCCGTTGTTCGAGCCGACCGGCGAGACCGACAAGGGCCCGTTCCCTGCCGCCGATCCGTCGATCCACGACGCGCGGCCGATGCCGAAGGCGGGCGACAAGTTCGAGGACAAGGTCGCGATCACCGGCATCGGACTCTCGCGGATCGGGCGTCGCCTCATGACCGATCCGATCGTGCTCGCGGTCGAAGCCGCCGAGGCGGCCATCGCCGACGCCGGCCTGACGCGCGACGACATCGACGGTCTCACCACCTACCCGGGCGGGATGCTGGGCGGCGGCATGTCGGAGGGCGGGATCTACGCGCTCGAGGACGCGCTCCGGGTCCGGCCGTCGTGGATCAACGGCGGGCTCGAGACGCCGGGCCAGGGCGGCGCGGTGATCGCGGCGATGCTGGCGGTGGCGGGCGGTCTCTGCAAGCACGTGCTCTGCATCCGCACCGTGTGGGAGGCGACGTTCGCGGCCGAGCAGCGGGCCAAGTTCAGCGGCGCGCCCGGGAGCTCGAGCGCGATCGTGCCGGAGGGCGGCGCGCGCATCGGCGGCGACATGCAGTGGCGGGTGCCGTTCGGCGCGTCGTCGGCGGCGAACTGGATCGGCATGCAGGCGACGGCGCACTTCGACCGCTACGGCACGACGCGCGAGACGCTCGCCGCGATCGCGCTCAACGCGCGCAAGAACGCAGCGCTGAACCCGTGGGCGATCTACAAGGAGCCGCTCACGCTCGAGGACTACCTCGGCGCGCGCACCATCACCACGCCGTTCGGCCTCTTCGACTGCGACGTGCCGTGCGACGGCTCGGTCGCGGTGATCGTGTCGCGCAAGGACGTCGCCGGCGACCTGCGGCAACCGCCGATGCACGTGGAGGCGATCGGCACCCAGATCACCGAGAAGATGAGCTGGGACCAGGGCACGCTCGACCACGAGCCGCTGGTCGCCGGCCCCGCCGCGCACCTCTGGACCCGCACCGACCTCACGCCCGCCGACATCCACATGGCGCAGCTGTACGACGGCTTCACGTTCAACTGCCTGTCGTGGATCGAGGCGCTCGGGTTCTGCAAGATCGGTGAGGCGAAGGACTTCCTCGCCGGCGGCACCAACATCGCCCGCGACGGCGTGCTCCCGCTGAACACGCACGGCGGGCAGCTGTCCTCGGGTCGGCTCCACGGCTACGGCTTCATCCACGAAGCGGTCACGCAGCTGCGCGGCCAGGCGGGCGAGCGTCAGGTCGCGGACGCCGAGACCGCGATCGCCACCACCGGCGGCGGCGCGCCGGGCGGCGCGTTCCTCTTCACCACCGCACGCTGAACGGCACTGACCGGCGCCGACCGCGTCAGAGGATCCCGGCCCGGAGCCGGGCCAGCTCGTCGAGGTGCTGGCGGCTGAGCCGCGCCAGCTTGCCCGCGCCCGCTCTCGTGATCCGGAGCCGCACGACCCGGTGGTCATCGCCGTCGCGCTCGCGCCGGAGGAGACCGGCGCCCTCGGCCCGGTCGACCAGCTCGGTGGCGGTGTGGTGGCGCAGGAGCAGGGCGTCGGCCACCTCGCCGATCGTGGCCCCCTGCGGGTCGTCGCTCCCCCGCACCGCCAGCAGCAGCTGGTGCTGGGCCGCGGTGAGCCCTTCGGCCTGGGCCCGCTCCTCGCTCCAGCGCAGGAATCGGCGCAGCTCGGTGCGGAACGTCAGCAGGTGCTGGTAGTCCCGATCGCTCAGCGTCCGGCTGGTCGCCACGAAAATAGATCGTAGTACGATCTAATCGTGCGACGGCGACGGTTCGAGTGGCGCGGTTCGAGTGGCGCGGTTCGAGTGGCGACGTTCGACCAGTACCTCCTCGGCATCGAGCCGCGGGTCGTCGGCCTCGTGCTCGTCGTCGGTGTGGGAT
The DNA here is from genome assembly GCA_963755855.1 of uncultured Actinomycetes bacterium. Taxonomy (GTDB): domain Bacteria; phylum Actinomycetota; class Acidimicrobiia; order IMCC26256; family DASPTH01; genus DASUAS01. The sequence goes on from CAVWLR010000009.1 coordinate 1,216,038, forward strand.
CGGGCCTCGTCGGGGCCCTCTACCTCCTCGCCCTCCACCTCCTGCAGCACGTGCTCTGGCCGACCCAGTGGGAGGGTGCGATCGGGTTCGCCGTCCTCGGAGGCGTCGGCCTCGCCGTCGCGCTGATCACGCGGTACGTCGGCTCGCCCGGCGACGTCGAGCTGATGGTCGACAACATCCACGTCTCGGGCACCGCCACCGGTCTCCGCATGCTCCGCTCGTTGATCCCGACGTCGCTGCTCTGCGTCGCGGCCGGCGGCGGGATGGGCCCCGAAGCGCCACTCGTGCAGACGACCGGCAGCCTGGCGTCGTGGACCGCGACGCGCGCGAAGGTCGAGGTGCGCGACTCCCGCGTGCTCACCATCGCCGGCATGGCCGCGGGCTTCACCGTGCTGTTCGGGGCGCCGCTCGGCGCAGCGGTGTTCGCGCTCGAGCTGCTGCACCGTCGTGGCCTGCAGTACTACGAGGCGCTCCTCCCCGCCGTGCTCGGATCCCTCGCGGGCTACGGGGTCTACGTGGCCGCGACCGGCGCCGGACTCGAACCGGTGTGGCACCTCCCGTCGCCCACGTCACTCCACGTCGGCGACCTCGGATGGGCGGTGGTCGCCGGCCTCGGTGGTGCGCTGGTCGCGATCGCCTTCACCTACGCGACGACCGCACTCCGCTGGTGTGCCCGGCGCCTCCCAGCCGTTCGCCCGCCCGGTGGTCGGCGGCCTGCTGCTCGCCGCGTTGGGACTGACGTCGGCGTACTCGCTCACGTTCGGCGAGGCGCAGCTCGGACAGATCCTCGACAAGCACGGCGGCACGGTCGCGTTCTTCGCGCTCGCGGCACTGGCGAAGTTCGCGGGCACCTCCGTCACCCTCTCGGCGGAGTGGCGCGGTGGGTTCATCATCCCGCTCTTCTTCATGGGCGCGTGTCTCGCGCGCGCGTTCCACGGGCTGGTGCCGGGCGCCGAGGAGGCGGTGATGATCGCCGCGTTCATGGCCGCCGACGAACACCGGGGTCACGAAGACCCCCCTCGGCTCGACCCTCGTCGTCACCGAGATGTCCGGCTTCCAGCTCCTGCCCACGACCCTGCTCGCGGTGCTGGTGTCGTTCGCGCTCACCAGCCAGGTGGGGCTGATCCACACGCAACGCGAGCGTGACGTCGTCGGTGACGACGGGCGTGACGACGGGCGCGCCGGCGGACGCACCTCCGGGGAGACCGGGCTCGAGCGCTGAGCGCGGCCTGAGGAGCACGACGCGGATCTCGCGCGGCCTCTCGGACGTCTCTGCGGCGGGTCTTACCTCGCGCGACGACGCTCGTGCGGTCCACCACGGACCGCCCGCACCGCCCGAGAGGATCCCCGATGACGGACACGCATCACGACGAGCGCCCAGACGACAACGGGATGCGTGAGTCGCTTCCCGCCGAGGCCACCGAGGCGGCCGGCGCGCTCGCTCGAGCGCGCCCTGTTCGAGGCCAAGCGCGTCATCGTCGGCCAGGACCAGATGGTCGAACGCATGGTCATCGCGCTGGCTCGCCCGCGGGCACTGCCTCCTCGAAGGCGTGCCCGGCGTCGCCAAGACCCTCGCCGTCGGCACCCTCGCCACGCATCGTCGGCGGGTCCTTCGCCCGCCTGCAGTTCACCCCCGACCTCGTGCCCTCCGACATCGTCGGCACCCGCGTCTACCACCCCTCCACCGAGGCAGTTCGACGTCGAACTCGGGCCGGTGTTCGTCAACTTCGTCCTCGCCGACGAGATCAACCGCGCCCCGCGAAGGTCCAGTCCGCGCTCCTGGAGGTCATGGCCGAACGCCAGGTCTCCCTCGGCGGCAACGACCCACCCGCTGCCCGAGCCGTTCGTCGTGCATCGCCACGCAGAACCCCATCGAGTCCGAAGGCGTCTACCCGCTCCCCGAAGCGCAACGCGACCGGTTCCTGATGAAGGTCAACGTCGCCTACCCGACGCCACCGAGGAGATCGCAGATCCTGCAGCGGATGAGCGTCGACCCGCCCGGCGGCCGAACGCGTCCTCGACGCCGAGCAGCTTCATCGCGCTCCAGCACGCCGCCGACGACAGTCGCCGTCCACGAAGTCGTCGCTCGACTACATCGTGCGGCTCGTCATGGCCACCCGCGAACCCGAGCACGTACCGCCTGCCCGACCTCAAGGGCGTCATCGACATCGGCGCCAGCCCCCGCGCCACCCTCGGCCTCGTCGCCTCCGCCCGCGCCCTCGCGCTGCATGCGCGGACGCGACTACGTCCTGCCCGACGACGTACGCGACGTCGCCGTCGACGTGATGTCCCACCGGATCCTGCTGTCCTTCGAGGCCGTCGCCGACGGGCATCGACGTCGAGAAGGTGGTCCAGCGGATCGATGCGCACGGTGCTCGCGCCCGCGCGTCGTACCGTGGAAGGACGAATGGCACGCCGCGCGGTCATGGCCGCAGTCGCATCGCACGTCGCGTCGTGAGCGACGACCACAGCCGGGCTCGCGCCGGGCGAACAACTGCTCCGCGGTCTGGAGCTCGACCGTGTACCCGTCCGCCTCGACGGCCTGCTGCACGGCGAGCACCAGGGCCTGCTGCCCGGCCCCGGCAGCGATGTGGGCGAAGGGCGCCTCTACCAGCCGGGCGACGACGTACGCCACATGGACTGGTGCGTCACCGCACGCACCGACGTGCTCCACGTGCGCGACCTGATCGCCGACCACGAGCTCGAGACCTGGAGCGTGCGTCGACGTCTCCGCCAGCATGGACTTCGGCACCGCCCGCTGCGAGAAGCGCGACCTGGCGCTCGTCGCCGGCGCTGCGATCGGGTTCGTGACCAACCGGGGTGGGAACCGCATCGGCGCGGTGGTGTTCGACGAGCGGGGCGTGGGCATCCTCCCGCCCCGGACAGGACGCGGCGCGTTGCTGGCACTGCTGCACCACCTCGAGCGCCGCCCCCGCGATGCCGGCCCGGCATCGCTCGCGTCGGCGTTGCGCCACGTGCAGCGCACCGCGCATCCGCCGCGGGCTCGTGGTCGTCGTCTCCGACCTGCTCGACGCCGACGGTTGGTCCGCCGATCTCCGGGCACTCGCGGCGCCGCCACGAGGTGATCGTCTGCCACGTGACCGACCGGCGCGACCTCGAGCTCCCCGACGTCGGCCTGCTCACGCTGGTCGATCCCGAGACCGGACACCGGCTCGAGGTGCAGACCGCCAACCGCCGCACCCGCGAGCGATTCGCCACCGCCGCCGCGCAGCAACGTGCCGATGCGGTGGCCGCCGTACGCGCGCGGCGCGGGCCACCTCCAGCTCGACACCGACCGCGACTGGCTGCTCGATGTCGCTGACCACGTCACCCGCCGACGGAGACTCCGATGACCTTCCTCGCCGCCAACCGCCTCTGGCTCCTCTCGCAGTGCTCGCGCTCGCCGCCGGCTACGTCGTGCTGCAACGCCGTCGCCGTCACTACGCGGTGCGCTTCACGAACCTGCCGCTGCTCGAGTCGGTGGCGCCGTCACGCCCCGGCTGGCGACGCCACGTCGCCGCGGCCGCGGTGGCGGTGGCGCTGATCGCGTTCATCGTCAGCCTCGCCCGACCGGTCCGGGCCGAGGAGGTCCCCGAGAAGCACGCGATCGTGATGCTCGTCCTCGACACGTCGGCATCCATGGAGGCGACCGACGTCACGCCGTCGCGCATCGCGTCGGCCGTGGCGGCGGCGAAGAGCTTCGTGGACGACGTGCCGAGCGGCTTCGAGATCGGGCTCGTCACCTTCAACGAGAAGGCCCAGCTGGTGACGTCGCCGACGACCGACCACGCCGCGGTGACCGCCGCGCTCGACAGCGTCACCACCTCGCCGAGCACCGCCACCGGCGAGGGCATCTACACCGCGCTCGAATCGATCACGGCCACGCTGAAGGCCGACGGCACGACCACGACCACCGTGGGCGACGCCAAGGTCGCGAGCATCGTCCTGCTCTCGGACGGCAACGTCGACACCGGACGATCGGCGACCGAGGCCGCGCAGGCGGCCAAGGACCAGGACGTCGCGATCAGCGCCATCGCCTACGGCACCGACCAGGGCACGATCACGCTCAACGGCAACACGGTGTCGGCCGCCGCCGACCCGACCACGATGGAGCAGGTGGCGTCGATCTCCGGCGGCACCGAGTACAGCGCCACGTCGGCCAGCGAGCTGAGCGACGTGTACGGCGAGATCCAGACCCGGGTGGGCTACCACTCCGAGCAGCAGGAGGTCCTGCGCTGGTTCGTCGGCGCCGGTGTGATCGCACTGCTCGCCGCCGCCGCCGCATCGATGGTCTGGAGCGCCCGCTTCCTCTGATTCCCTCTCCCACCCCATCCCGCTCCTACCATGGCGAACTGGCGTCGTTCGGGGGCTCGTGCCCCCCAGATGACGCCAGTTCGTGGGTGGGCGGGTGGGGTCAGGTCACTCGGGAAGCTCGAGCGCGGCGCCGAGCACGTCGATGCGCAGCCGCTCGAGGCGGATGCGGGCGATGCGCCACTCGCCGTCTTCGCGCTTGTACTCCTCGCGGTAGTGGCCGTAGCCCTGGAGGCCGACGCGGGTGCCGTCGGGCTGGGCGTCCCACTCCACGTAGTCGAACATCGCCCAGATGCCGCGTGCGGTGCCGTCGCCGGTGATCTCGATCTCGGGCATGTGCCCGTGGTGACACGGTGCGCGCGCCGACCAGCGCGCCGCTCACGCTGGTGACGATCTCCTCACGACCGTTGTTCACCAGCTCGGCCTCGGGCACCTCCATCACGCAGTCGGTGGCGAACACGAGGCCCCAGTCGTCCCACTGCTTCAGGTCCATCAGGCGGAAGTAGCGGGCCTTGAGCTGCTTGATCGCCTCGATGTCGAGCAGCTGCTGCAGCGTCTCGGGAGTGGTGTCGGTGCGGTCACGATGCCTCCATGCGGTCGAAGGCGGCGTCGATCGCGTCGCGCCGCTGCTGGTAGAGCGGTCGGTACGAGCCGTGGGTGAGCACGTACGGCTCGCCGGCCACGAGGTCGTCGAGCAGGTTGCGGATGGCGTGCTCGGGCGTCGCCAGGTCGTCGTCACCCATCGGCTGGTGGGCGATCATGGCGTCGACGTCGCCCATGTCGAGCACCGACTCCCCGAGCTCCGACGGGCGCGCCTGCACGCTGCTCTCGAGGTGACGCGTCATCATCCCGCCGGGGAAGAGCACGGTCACGCCGATGTCCTCGCCGGTGAGCTCCTCGCGCAGCGAGTCGGCGAAGCCGAGCACCGCGAACTTGCTCGTCTGGTACGCACCGAGTCGCACCGACGGCGCGAGCACGCTCGACGACGCGGTGAAGACGATGCGCCGCAGACCGCTCCCGGCTCGCAGCATCGGCAGGAACTCGCGCACCGTGCGCACGGTGCCGACGACGTTCACGTTCAGGATCCACTGCCAGTCCTGATCGGTGAGCTTGTCGATCGCGCCGAACTGCTGCACGCCGACGTTGGAGCAGAGGATGTCGCACCCACCCAGCGTCACGCGGACGTGCTCGGCGGCGGTCACCACCGATGCGGTGTCACCCACGTCGCAGTGGGCCGACGTCGTCGTGACCCCGACCTCCTCCGCGATCGTCGTGGCGTTCGCGGCGGCGGCGTCGGCGTCGATGTCGAGCAGCGCGACGTCCGCACCCGCGTCGGCGAGCATGCGCGCCATCGCGGCACCCAGCCCGGAACCGGCTCCGGTCACGACCGCAGTGCGGCCCTGCAGGTCTGCCATGGGTTCCCCCCGAGGACTCGTGGCTGTGCGGGCAGGCTAACGAGGTCAGGCGGTCGCGCGCGGGGGCCGGGGAACCCGCCCGCACCCTCGATCACCTCGCGCAGCGCCGCGGTCGCCGCTTCGTCGAAGTCGCTGTCATCACGGTGGGATGGCGCCGTCGCTGACGGTGTAGGTGATCGTCATCGTGCTGTCGAGCGGCGCACCGTCGGGGAGCGTTCCCGTCATGCGGTAGGTCTCGACGATCTGGTCCTCTCCGTCGTCCACGACCTCGTACTCGTGGGTGGTGGTGTAGTCCCGGATCTCGCGTTGGAACAGCTCGCGCTCCCAGGTCGCCCCGCCGACGAGCGACCGCCGCGAGATCGAACCGTCGTGCTCGTCCGGGGGGACGTGACGGAACTCGACCCGCTCCGCGTAGAGCTCGCCGAGCACGCGCTCACGCTCGCGCGCCCTCCGCCGCCTGCGAGGCGCCGCACCATGTCGTGCACGTCGATGCTCATGCGGTGCCGGGGATCGCCCCGGGCGGCCAGCCGTCGTGCGTCGTCGCGCACGGTGGGACGGTCGGCGCGCAGGCTGCGCAGCCGCGGGTGACGCAGCATCAGCGACGACGGCGAGGCCATGGCGAGGTGCATGCGCTGCGCCCGCGCGTCGAGCAGGCGCACGAGCTCCTCCTCGCGCTCGGGACCGGCGTGCTCGACCAGGTGGAGCAGCTCGGCGTCGGCGTCGGCGGGGTCGGGTCGGGCGCCGAGCACGCGCCCGAGGTCGTCGAGGTCGGCGGCGTCGAGCGCGGCGCCGATCTCGTCGACGCGCTTGAGGTGGTTGGCGACCCGACCGAGCACCGACAGCTCGTAGTCGTCGGCGTGCTCCCGGGAGTGCTCGCGCAGACCGGTGACCAGGAACCGGTGCGCCGCCGCGTGGTGCCCCGGGCGCGACTCCGGGATCGCCACCCGTTCGAGCTCGTAGCCCCCGATCTCGGCGATCGCCTCGAACGACCAGCGGGCACCGTTCACGTACCAGGCGAGGTACGACAACCAGTCGGTGCCGCGGACGCGGATCGAACAGCGGCGGGCCGGTCGAGAGCACGGAGATCGCGTTGTAGAGGACGGTGTGGTACTCGACCACGTCGTGGTCGATCGCGACCCCGGTGATCGCCTCGTACCGCGCCGCGGTGTCGGAGAGCTCGCCGATGTTCTTGATCGTGTCGCGGATGCGGAGCGCGGCGAGGTCCATCATCGGATCGCCCACGTGCGAGTGCTCGAAGTCGATCAGGCCGGTGATGCGATCGGGCTCGAACATGAACTGGAACGAGTCGTAGGTGATGAACCGCGTCACCGCCAGCCGGCCCGGCGGCACGTTGTCGCGCAGCCAGCGCCGGAGGAACACCGCCATCGGGTCGGGCGGCAGGCCCTCCATCGAGCGGGTCGTAGAGCGCCTCCATCGGCCGCCAGTACCCGCCGAGCGCGGCATCGGCGTCGTCGGCCGGCACCGCGAACCCCGCCTCGGCCGCAGCCGGGACCGGGATGGCGTAGACGCGGGCGAGGATCTCGAGGTACTCGTCGAGCACCCGCTCGCGCTCGTCGTCGTCGACGGCGGTGAGGTCGACGTGGCCGGGGAGCCGGTCCATGACCAGGGCGTACGGCTCGTCGCAGATGCCGTACGCGTGCGGCACCGGCACGCCGTGCGCCTCGAGCAGGTCGTGGGTCTTCACCTCGTCGGCGATCCGGTACGGCATCACGATCTGAGGCTCGCGCTCCCCACGCGCGTGCAGCGGGAGGACCCGCCCGTCGATCTCGACGTCGAGGTCCCACGCCGGGCGCCAGCGCGCCAGGCGGGCCACCCGGGTGACCCGTCCCCCGACGACCCGCTCCACCCACGCCGCGAGGCTCGCCTGTTCGTCCATGAAACATCTACATTATTCCGACCGACGAGGAGGCACCATGGCTGACGACCGCACGAACATCGTCTGGATCACCGGAGCGACCTCGGGCATCGGCGAGGCGCTCGCCCGCAACTGCCCGTGGCCCGACACCGAGATCATCAGCGTGTCACGGCGCCCCCACCCCGACTTCGAGTCGGTGCACTTCGACCTCACCGACATGGCGTCGTGGGACGCGGTCGGTGCGCACCTCACCGAACGGCTCGCCACGTTCCGCGGCGAGCGCGCGCTGTTCATCCACAACGCGCTGCACTACTGGGGCCGCGGGTACATGGGCGAGGGCGACCACGCCACGCACACCGAGGAGTTCATGGCCAACTGCGTCGCCGCGCTGGCGATCGGTGACCACTACCTCCGCGCGGTCGCACCCGCGGTCGACGCCGGTGTCGACGCGGGACTCGTGCAGATGTCGTCGGCGACGGCGCGCATCGTGTACCCCGGCTACGCGAACTACGGCGCGTCGAAGGCCGCGATCGAGCAGTGGGTGCGGTGCGTGCGCGCCGAGCGCGAGGACCGCGGCAAGGGGCCGTGGGTCTGCGCCATCCGGCCCGGCTTCGTCGACACGCCCGCGGCGCGACGCGAGGCCGAGCTGCCGCCCGAGACGCACCCCGGCGTGCCCGGCATCGCCGAGGCGGTCAACACCGGCAACATGCTGACGGCGGACGAGTCGGCGGACCTGATCTGGGGCGCCATCCCCGACGACGCCAAGGCGAAGCCGGTGCTGCTCTTCGGCGAGCCCGTCGGCGTCACGACTCGCTGACGGGCGCCTCCGGCAGGGGGATCCGGTACAGCTCCGCTGCGTTCGTGCTCAGGATCTTGCGCCGCACCGACGGCTGGATCGCCGACAGCGGCTCCGCGGCGCGCTCGAGGCTGTCGGGGTAGAGGCACGTGGGGTGCGGGAAGTCGGTCTCGAACAGGATGTTGCCGCTCCCGAGTGCGTCGATCGCCGCCTGCAGGTGGTCGCGCTCGAACCAGTAGCAGGCGTGCACCTGACGCTTGAAGTACTCCGAAGGCTTCAGCGACAGGTGGTCGGCGATGTGCGGCGCGCACTCGTCGATCTCGTAGTCGAGCCCCTCGAGCAGGAACGGGATCCACCCGAGGCCGCTCTCCACCGACACCACGTGGAGGGTCGGGTGGCGTTCGAGCACGCCCGAGAGCAGCAGGTTCCCGATGGTGCGGAAGTTCGAGATCATCACACCGAGCGAGCCGAGGGCGAGCTTGCGCTCGTCGTCGAACGACGGCCACGGCATGTCGCCCAGCCAGCTCATCGACGTGTTGCTGGCGCCGATGTGGAAGTTGACCGGCATCGCGAGATCGGCGCACGCTTCCCAGAGCGGATCCCAGTGCCGATCGCCGAGGTCGGGGAAGCCCTGGTTCTGCGGATCCGAGTTGGTGTTGATGCCGCGCAGCCCGAGTGCGTGCACGCGCGCCACCTCGGCGACGGCGGCGTCGAGGTCCCACCACGGCAGGATCGCCATCGGGTACATGCGCCCACCCGACTCCTCCTGGAACTCCGCCATCGCGTCGTTGTAGATCGTGGCGCACAGCGACTTCAGCGTCGGGTCGACGACGTCGACGAAGCGTTGTCCGCCGAAGCCCACGACGTTCGGGTACACGATCTGCGCGTAGATGCCGAGCGTGTCCATCATCGCGACGCGCGGCTCGACCGCCGACGCGCCCGCGTGCACCTCGTCGATGCCGAGGCGCATGAACCCGGTGCCGAACGTCTTGGCGCCGTCGGGCAGGATCACCGACGCACCGACGGCGTTGCCGAAGGGCTTCCCGTCGATGGTCCACATCTGGCGACCCTTCATCTCGCGCACCTGGGGCACGCGGTCGGCCCACTCCCGGGGCGCCCGGGCGGTCCAGAGGTCGTGCGGTTCGGTCAGATGCGTGTCGGCGTCGATCACCGCGACGCCACCCATCACCTCGTCCACCGTGCTCATGTCGGGTTCCCCTCGATCGCTCGCTCCGCACACCGAAAACCTCTACACCTCTCTACCCCCGCCGACGCCTTCCGGCAAGCGCCGATGCCCACCACCGGAGACGGGCAGGAGCGAGATCGACAGGTAGCATGTTCAGGTAACCTGCGCATCGGGACAGGAGTCGGCATGACGACACACGCACGTCGACGTCGACGAAGCCGCCGTCGACCTCGCCTTCGCCCTCAAGCGCCTGCGGGCCCGGCTGCGGGCCGAGGCCCGACCCGTCCGACGGGTGGACGATCTCGCAGCTCGCCACCCTCCGTCGGATCGTGAGCGAGGGTCCGGTCACCGCCAGTGCGCTCGCCCAGGCCGAGCACGTGCGGCCGCAGTCGATGGGTGAGATCGTCACCACCCTCAAGGCGGCCGACCTCGTGAGCGCCCGACCCGACCCGAGCGACGGGCGCAAGTCGCTCCTGCGGGCCACGGCCGCCGGGAGGCAGCTGGTCAAGCAGCGGTCGAAGTCACGGGAGGCCTGGCTGGCGAACGCGATCGAGGGTCTGTCCCGGCAGGATCGGGCCGACGCCCTCGTCGACGCGATCGCGCTCGCTCAACGCGCTGGCCGACTGGGGCGTCGACGAGTCGCCCGCGTGGAGGCGTCGATGACACCGACCATGACGCCGGTCGCGACGCCACCCGGGACGGGTCCGGCGCACCGCGCAGCGCACCTTCCTCTCGCTGCGCCACCGCAACTTCAAGCTCTTCTTCTACGGCCAGCTCGTCTCGAACACCGGGAACTGGCTCACCAACGTCGCTCTCACCCTGCTCGTGCTGCACCTCACCGGCAGCGGGCTGGCGGTGGGTGCGCTCACCGCCGCGCAGTTCGGTCCGATCCTCCTGCTGTCGGCGTGGGCCGGCGCCATCGCCGACCGCTCGAACAAGCGCAAGTTGCTCTTCATCACCCAAGGCGGTGGAGATGGCGCAGTCGGCGGCGCTCGCGGTGCTCGCGTTCATGCCCCACCCGCCGGTCGCCGGCTTCTACGTCATCGCGATCATCGGTGGCGTCGCGCTCGGCGTTCGACAACCCGCTGCGCCGCTCGTTCGTCACCGAGATGGTCCCGGGCCCCGACCGACCGAACGCGGTCGCGCTCTACAGCGCGATCGTGAACGCGTCGCGGATCTTCGGCCCCGCGCTCGCCGGCGTGCTCGTGGTCACCGTCGGCTACGGCTGGTGCTTCACCGTCGACGCCGCGTCGTACGTCTTCGTGATCGTCGCGCTCTGGATGATGCGCCCCTCCGAGCTGTTGCGGCTCGAGCACTCCGCCGAGAAGGCCAAGGGCACCGTGCGCACCGCGGTCCGGTACATCGCGGCGACGCCGAGCCTGCGCATCGCGTTCGTGATGCTGATGGTCATCGGCACCCTCGGGTACAACCTCAACGTCGAGCTCCCGCTGTTCGTGGAACGTTCGTTGCACGACGGCGACACCGCGTTCACGTTCCTCTACACGATCTTCAGCGTCGGTGCGCTCGCGAGCGCGTTGGTCGTGGCCAACCGCCAGCTGGTGCACCTGCGCAACGTGCTGATCGGCGCGGGCGCGTTCGGCATCGCGCTGCTGCTGCTCACCCTGACGCCGAGTCTGGGGATCGCGGTGCCGGTCATGCTCGTGTTGGGCGTCACGAGCATCCTGTACTTCACCGCCACCACCGCCATCGTGCAGGTCGACGCCGACCCGTCGCTCCACGGACGGATCCTGGCCCTCCAGAGCGTCCTGCTCATCGGCACCGCGCCGATCGGGGGGCCGATCGACGGCGCACTCGCCGACCTGTTCGGCTGCGCGCGTCCCGCTCCTCCTCGGCGGCGATCGCCGCGCTCGCCGCCACGCTCTGGGGAGTCCTCGCCGCCCGCCGGGCACACGCGCTCGGGCCCCGTGGCCACACCGGCGACGAAATGGAAGCAGGGGCCGCGGTCACCTAGGTTTCGCCCCGATGTCCACCCTGGACCGGGAGCACCCGATCGATGCCCGACCCTGAGCCGATCGGACCCCTGACCGGGCTCTGCGTCGTCGACCTCACCGATCTCCGCGGCGCGCTGTGCGCACGCATCCTCGCCGACTTCGGTGCCGACGTGATCCGGGTCGAGCCCGAAGCGACCTCCCGACTCCCTGACGCACTCCTACCGCAACGCGAACAAGCGCAGCGTGGTGCTCGACCTCGACGACGCCGACGGACGGGCGACGGTTCGACGACCTGCTCGCGCACGCCGACGTGCTGGTGGAGAACGTCGGCCGGCGACCACGACGACCTCGCGGCGCGTCACCCGCACCTCGTGCACGTCGCGCTCACCGACCTCGGGCTGAGCGGGCCACGCTCCGGCTGGCACCTCGAGCCGCTGCCCGGCGCTGGCGGCCTCGGGCGCGCTGTGGGCGTCCGGCTTCCCCGACCTGCCGCCGTGCAACGGGCCCGGCCACCTCGCCCACGACTGCGCGTCGGTCTACGGCGCGATCGGGGCCGTCGCCGCCGTCGCCGACCGTGGCGACGCGACGCCGAGGACGGCGACGCACGGCGTGGGCGCGGCGATCTCGTCGAGGTCAGCGCGCAGGAGGCCGGGCTCGCGGGGCTCATCCCGTGGTCGGTGGCGATGCAGGACTACCTGTCGGTCAACCCGCTGCTGCCCGCGGAAGGGAAGCGCAACGCCGACGGCGCGTACTGGGTGCTCCCGGCGTCCGACGGCTGGGTGCGCATCGTGGTCGGTTCGCCGAAGCAGTGGGCCGGCTTCAAGTCGCTGATGCGCAACGCCGAGGTGTTCGAGGCCGACGAGTGGAGGAACCCGCAGTTCCGGCTCACGAACGCCGACGTGATCCGGATGGTGGCGCAGGAGCGCCTCACCGACCGCACGCGTGCCGAGCTGTTCGAGGAGGGGCTCGGCAACGGCGCCACGGTCGGCGTGCTCCACCAGCCGAGCGAGTTCGTCGCGCATCCGCAGACCCGCCATCGCGGCGTTCTTCGCCGACGGCGTCGCGGGCCTCGACGGGCTCCCCTTCGCCACGCAGCCGGTGAAGTCGGCGCGCACGCCGCCGACGGTCCGCCCGACCGGCGTCGGTGACGAGGGAGGCGACGTTCGACCCGCCGATGCGCGGGCCGCGCGCCCGCTCGGCCGAGGGCGCGAGCTCCTCCTCGACGGCGATGCGCGTCGTCGAGTTCGGCGTCGCCGCAGTCGTGCCGGAGATGTGCGGCGTGCTGTCGGAGCTCGGCGCCGACGTGATCAAGATCGAGTCGACGGCCAACCTCGACGTGTTGCGCATGGGCAGCGGCAAGATCGAGCTGATCGACAAGAACTTCACGTTCAACGACGAGTGCCGCGGTCGACGCAGCGTCGCCCTCGACCTCAACACCGAGCGCGGGCGCGAGCTCGCGCTCGCGCTGTGCGCATCGGCCGACGTGGTGGCGGAGAACCAGCGAGGCGGCGCGCTCGACCGTCGTGGCCTGGGGTACGAGGCAGTGAGCGCGCTGAACCCGCGTGTGGTCTACGCGTCGTCGCAGGGCTACGGGCGGGGCGGGCCGTTCGGCGAGATGCCCGCGTACGGTCCGCTCAACTCCGGCTTCAGCGGCGTGCACCTGCTGTGGAACCACCCCGACGCGCCGTATCCGTGCGGCACGTCGATGAACCACCCCGACCACATCGCGGGCCGCTTGCTCGCGGTCGGCGTGCTCGCGGCCCTGGCGGAGCGCGAGACGTCGGGCGACGGTCGGCACCTCGAGCTCGCCCAGACCGAAGCGGCCGCGTACCTGATCGGTGAGGTGTACCTCGAGGCCGCACGCGCCGGTGTCGATCCCTCACCCCGCGGCAACTCGCACCCGCACGCCGCGCCGCACGGCGTCTACCCGTCGGCCGGCGACGACCAGTGGGTCGCGATCGCAGTGATGGACGACGACGGCTGGGACGCGTTCCGCGGCGTCGTCGGCTGGGACGACGATCCGGCCCTGCGCACCGCGGCGGCGCGGGTCGCGGCGCGCGCCGACCTCGACGAGCGCGTCGCCGACTGGACCCGCACCCGGAGCAAGGAGGCGGCCGCCGAGCAGCTCCAGGCCGCCCGGGTCTCGGCGATGCCGGTGATGGGCCCGTACGACCACCACGCCGACCCGCACCTGCTGGAGCGCGGCGCGATCGTCACCCTGCACCACCCCGAGATCGGCGACGAGCGCCACATCGGCAACCCGCTCCGCTTCGCCCGGCTGCCGCAGCGGCGAGCGGCCGCGGCCCCGCGGTTCGGCGCCGACACGGAAGCGGTCCTCACGTCGGTGCTCGGCCTCTCTCCCGACGACGTCGCGCAGCTCGTCGCCGACGGCGTGTGCCGATGAGCACGCCTCCGGCGATCGCGCACTCGCCGAAGTTCCACCGCGACCGCAGCGGCTACGGCGACGCGCTGCGCCGCCTGGTTCGAGCGACGAACGCCCGGCGCCACGCGACGTCGCGGTCGGCGACGTCGACATCCCGGCCGCCACCGGCTTCTCCAACGAGACGATCTTCTTCGACGTCGACTGGACCGACGTCGACGGGTCCGCACCACGAGCGCTTCGTCGGCCGCATCGAGCCGACCACGGGCGCGCTGTTCCCCGTGCAGACGCCGGCGTGCGCGGTGTCGGTCGAGCTGCAGCAACGCGTGATGCAGATCGTCGGCGGGCACGGCGTCCCGATGTGTCCGATCGTCGGGCTACGAACCCGACGCCGGGGTGCTGGGCCAACCGTTCTTCGTGATGGGGTTCGTCGAGGGCCGCGTGCCGTCGGACGTCCCGCGCTACACGCTCGCAGGGCTTCCTCGTCGACGAGTCCACGCCCGACGAGCGGCACGGGCTCGTGAGCAGCGGACTCGAGGCGATGGCGCGCGTCCACGCGATCGACTGGCGCGAGGCCGGGTTGGGGTGGCTCGACGCCAGCGGGGTGGGCGATCCGACGCTCGCCGTGCAACTCGACCTCTACCGTCACTTCGTGATCGACCAGCTGGCCGGCCGACCGCATCCGCAGCTGGTCCGAGCCCTCGACTGGCTGGCTGCGCACGATCCCCACGACGAGCGCGTCGGGTTGTCGTGGGGCGACTCCCGGCTCGGCAACATCATCTTCCGCGACCACCGCCCCGCAGTCGTGTGCGACTGGGAGGCCGCGGCGCTGTGCCCCACCGAGGCCGATCTCGGCTGGTGGCTCATGTACGACCGCATGTCGTTCGAGGATCTGGGCGCGACCCGCATGGAGGGGTTCCCGACCCGGGAGGAGATGGTGCGGATCTACGAGGACGCCTCTGGACGCGAGGTGCGCGACCCGACGTTCTGGGAGATCTTCGGATCGATGCGCTACGCCGCGATCATGATCCCGCTCGCCGACCGCATGACCGCGGCCGGGCTGGTGCCCGCCGAGAGCGCGATGGCAACCGACAACTACGTCGTCGACGCGCTCACCGTCCTGCTCGACGACGCCGGCTCGTAGCGCGTCACTCGCCGCGGGCGGCGATCGCGGCGACGCACTGCGGGCAGGCACGGGCGTCGGCACGGTCGTCGGCGAACGACTCCCACACGTGCATCGGGAACGCGAGCATGCCCTCGGTCGGGAGACCGCACATCGTGGACTCGCTCCCGGCGGGGACCGCGTGCACGTCGCCGGCCGGCTGCGGCGGTTCGATCCGCTCGAGCAGGCCGGGCGACTCCGGCTCGGGCACCGCTTCCCTCGCGTACACCTGGTACATCGTCATGGCGGGAGCGTACGTCCGGCACCGTGGTCGTCATGTGCGAACCTGGTGGCCTCGACGATGTCGATGACGTCGTCCGCCGAACCCCGATCCGAGGAGCTCCATGACCGACCGCACCGTGCTCGTGACCGGCGGTGCCGGCTACATCGGGAGCCACACGTGCGTCGTGCTGCTCGAAGCCGGCATCCGCGTGGTCGTCCTCGACAACCTCGACAACAGCAGCGTGGTGGCACTCGAGCGCGTCGCCGAGCTCGTGCCCGCCGCCGCCGAGCGCCTGGTCTTCGAGGAGGGCGACATCCGGGAGCCCCACGACCTCGACCGCGCGTTCGCCCACGGCGACGTCGAAGCGGTCGTGCACTTCGCGGGCCTGAAGGCGGTGGGCGAATCGGTCGAGATGCCACTGCACTACTACGACGTCAACGTCGGCGGCACCGTCCAGCTGCTCGAGGCCATGGAGCGCCACGACGTGCGCGACCTCGTGTTCTCGTCGTCCTGCACCGTCTACGGCGAGCCCGAGACCGTGCCCATCACCGAGGACGAGCCGCTCGGCGCCAGCAACCCCTACGGCCGCACCAAGCTGCACATCGAGGAGATGCTCCGCGACGTGGCGGCGACCGGCGGGTGGCGCATCGCGCTGCTGCGCTACTTCAACCCCGTCGGCGCGCACCCGAGCGGGCTGATCGGCGAGGACCCCGTCGGCATCCCCAACAATCTGATGCCGTACATCATGCAGGTGGCGGTGGGTCGACGCGACCACGTGGTCGTGCACGGCGGCGACTACGCCACCCCCGACGGCACCGGCATCCGCGACTACCTCCACGTGGTCGATCTGGCCGAGGGGCACCTCGCGGCGCTCGACCACCTCGACGCCATCGACGGCGCGGCAGCCGGTCAACCTCGGCACCGGCACCGGGAGCTCCGTGCTCGACGTCGTGCGCGCGGCGTCGGCCGCGGTCGGTCGTGACCTGCCGTACGAGATCGGTCCCCGTCGTCCCGGTGACGTCGCCTGCGGTGTGGGCCGACCCCGCCCGCGCCGAGTCACTGCTGCACTGGCGCGCCACGCGGTCGCTCGCCGAGATGTGCGCCGACCACTGGCGCTGGCAGTCGGAGAACCCCGAGGGCTACGCGAGCTGACCGCTCGCCCCGAGGGGCGTGAACGTGATCGGGAGCGTCTCGAGTCCGCTCACGAAGTTCGAGCTCCGACGGCGCAGCGGCTCGGGTGCCGCGAGCTCGATGTCGGCCATTCGGGGCAGCAGCTCCTCGAACAGCACCCGCACCTCGAGCCGCGCCAGTGATGCGCCGAGGCAGAAGTGCGTGCCGAAGCCGAACGCGACGTGCGGGTTCGGGCTGCGGCGCACGTCGAAGCGGTGCGGGTCGTGGAACACGTCCTCGTCGCGGTTCGCCGACGGGTAGAAGAGCATGAGCTGGTCGCCCTCGCGCACCTGCTGCCCGCGGACCTCCACATCACGCGTGGCGGTGCGAGCCATGTTCTGCACCGGCGATGCCCAGCGGATCATCTCGTCCGCCGCCAGCGCGAGGTCGACGTCGCTCGCACGCATCAGTGCCATCTGCTCCGGGTCGTGGAGCAGCTCGAGCATGCCGCCGCTGAGCACGTGGCGACTCGTCTCGTCCCCACCGATGAGGATCAGGAGCATCTCCTGCACGATCGACTCGTCGTCGAGGCGCTCGCCGTCGATCTCGGCCTGGCAGAAGATCGTCATCACGTCGTCGCGCGGGTGCTCGCGCCGGTCGGCGATGATCTCGAGCTGCGCGGCGCGGAACTCGTCCATCGTGGTGCTCGACGTCTCGATCCGCTCCGCGATCTGCTCCGGCGTGAGCATGTCCTCGGCGTTGGGCGACATCATCCCTTCCGACCACCGCAGCAGGTCGTCGTACATGTCGGGCTCGTAGCCGAGCAGGTCGGCGATCACGTACAGCGGGAGCAGCGCGGCGACGTCCCACACGAAGTCGCAGGAGTCGCGCGCGCACACGTCGTCGAGGATGCGGCGGGTGAGGCGCCGGACCATCGGCTCGAGGTCGGCGACCCGCCGGGGCGTGAAGCCCCGGCTCACGAGGGAACGCCGGCGCTGGTGCTCGGGGTCGTCCATCGAGATCATCATCGGGAGGTGCACGCCGTGTGGCCGCGGTGCGCGCTGGCTGGAGAACGTCTTCGGGTCCTTCTCCATGGCCAGCACGTCGGCGTGCTTGAAGATCCCCCACACCTGCCCGACCGGGTCGTAGCTGACCGGAGCGGACCGGCGGAATTCGTCCCAGATCGCGTGCGGATCGTCGGCGTACCAGCGGCCGTCGAGCAGGTTGAGGTCCTCGATCACGGCGTGCCTCCCGCGCTGCGAAATGTCAAGATGTATTAGCACCCCGATCGAAAGAGGCGGAGATGGACTACGAACTGATCGACGCCGACAACCACTACTACGAGACCGAGGACTGCTTCACCCGCCACGGCGACGAGAGCGTGCGCAAGTTCGTGCACTGGGTGTCGGAGGGCAAGCGTCGTCACCTGCTCTTCGGTGACGTGCGCCAGACGATGGTGCCGAACCCGACGTTCGACCCGATCACCAGACCGGGCGCGTTCCACGAGCGGCTGAAGGAGCTCGCCGAGGGTGGCGACCGCTCGGAGCCGGGCGACGGCAACGCGAAGGTGGACGGCCGGGTCGAGAAGGCCCGCTACGGCGAGCTCGAACCACTGCCCGCGCACTACCAGGACCGCGACGCGCGGCTGGCGGTGATGGACGAGCAGCACCTCGAGCGCGCGTTCCTCTTCCCCACGCTCGCGGTCGGCATCGAGGGCCTCAACCCCACCGAGGTGCCGATGACCTACAAGGTCTTCCGCGCCTTCAACGAGTGGCTCGACGAGGACTGGGGCTTCGCCTACCGCGACCGGCTCTACGCCGCGCCCGCGATCCCGGTGCTCGACCCCACGCTCGCCACCGAGGAGCTCGACCGGGTGCTGGCGCGCGGCGCGCGGCTGATCACGCTGCGCCCCGGCCCCGCCAACGGGCAGTCACCCGCCGATCCGGCGTGGGATCCGTTCTGGGCGCGCGTGCAGGAGGCCGACGTGCCCGTCGCCTACCACGCCTACGGCGGCCTCGACGCGTACGGCGATGCCTTCCGCATGCTGTGGCAGCGTCAGGGCGTCACCGACCGCGCCTACGAGGCCAACCTCCAGCAGGCGCTCATCGGCGATCGGCCGATGCTCGACACCGCCATCGCGCTGGTGCTCGGCAACCTGTTCGGGCGGTTCCCGAAGCTGCGCATCCTCAGCATCGAGCTCGGGTGCGCGTGGGTTCCGTTCTGCATGCACGTGCTCGACCACTCCGGTGGTCTGCTCGACCGGAAGATCCGCGCGTTCGGCGAGACGGTCACCGAGCGCCCCTCGGAGATCTTCCGCCGTCACTTCTGGGTGTCGCCGTTCCCCGAGGAGGACATCGGC
Source organism: uncultured Actinomycetes bacterium (assembly GCA_963755855.1). Taxonomy (GTDB): domain Bacteria; phylum Actinomycetota; class Acidimicrobiia; order IMCC26256; family DASPTH01; genus DASUAS01. Next base: position 1,234,808 of record CAVWLR010000009.1, read on the forward strand.
GGGCTCACCGACCTCGTCGGGGCCGACCACGTGCTGTTCGGCTCCGACTGGCCGCACGCCGAGGGCACACCGCAACCCGCCGACTACGCGAAGTACCTCGACGACCTCGATCCCGCGCTCGCCCGCCAGATCATGCGCGACAACGCCCTCGCCCTCGTCACGACCTGACCTCTCGGTCCGGTTCGGGGCTCCCGCCGCGGGCAGGCGGGGTCGAAACCTCTACATCTATGCTGCGCTGATGACCGTCGACCTCGTGCCGGCGCCCACCGACGAGCAGGCGATGCTGCTCGACGCGTCGGCGCGCTTCATCACTGCCGAACACCCGATGACCGCGGTGCGCGAGCGCGCCGACGGCGGGACCTACGACGATGCGGCCTACCGTCTCACGACCGCCGAACTGGGCTGGTTCGGCCTGCTCGGCGACGCGGCGAGCGGCGGCGGGTCCATGTCGGGCAACGGCGTGCTCGACGCCGCGCTCATCGCCGCCGAGCGCGGGGCGGGCCTGCAGCCGGGACCGTTCGTCGGGCACAACGTCGTGGTCGACGCGCTGACCGTCGCGGGTGGGCACGAACCGGTGCTCGGCGAACTGGTGGCGGGCGAGGCGTGGACCACGTGGACCGGCCCGTCCGAGGGATCGTGCACCCTGCGCGCCGACGGCGACGCGTTCCGCCTCACCGGGTCGGTCACCGCGGTGGCGGACCTCGACGTGTGCACCTGGGTGCTCGTGGCGGCTGGGTCGGACGACGACGTGGTGCAGGTGCTGGTGCGCGTCGACGCGCCCGGCGTGACGATGCACGCCCTCGACGGGATCGACGTGACCCGGCACTGGAGCACGGTCGAGTTCGCCGACGTCCCGGTCGGCGCCGACGACGTGGTCGCGCGCGGCGGCTCGCGCGCGGGCGAGGTCGCCGCGGTGCTCGCAGCAGCCGAGAGCGTCGGCGCCATGCACGCCGACTTCGAGCTCGCGCTGCAGTACTCCAAGGACCGCATCGCGTTCGGCCGTCCGATCGGCTCGTTCCAGGCGATCAAGCACCTGCTCGCCGACAGCAGCTTGTGGCTGGAGATGTCGAAGGGGCTCGTCGCCGCGGCGGCGTCGTCGCTCGGCAGCGGTGCCCCCGACGGCCCCGAGCTCGCGCACGCGGCGAAGGCGTTCGTCGCCGAGCGCGGCTTGGAGCTCGCCCAGAACTGCTTCCAGGTGTTCGGTGGCATCGGGTACACGTGGGAGCACGATCAGCACTTCTGGTTCCGACGACTCGCGGCCGACGCGCAGCAGTTCGGCGCGGCGACGTCGCACCGGTCACAGATGCTCGACACCGTGGGGGTGGCCCGATGACCGCGACCGAGACGACCGCACCCGACGACGCCACCCTCGACGAGTACCGCGCCGGAGCGCGCGCGTGGCTCGAGGCCAACCTGCCCGAGCGCGCCGCCGGCGACGGCGCGGCGAAGAACCCGTGGGACGGCGGTGACGACACCGTCGAGTACTTCACCGCGCAGCGCGCGTTGCAGCGGAAGGTGTACGAGGCGGGGTACGCCGGCTTCACCTGGCCGAAGGAGTACGGCGGTCAGGGCCTGCATCCCGCGCTACGAGCGTGCGTTCGACCAGGAGGCGCGCGGCTACGTGCTCCCCGACCTCGGCATCGCCGGTGGCGCGACGTTGGGCGTGTGCGGCCCCACGATGGTGGCGCACGCATCGCCGGCGTTCCTCGCCCGCGAGGTCCCCCGCATGCTCAGCGGCGACGCGATCGTCGCGCAGTTCTTCTCCGACCCCGACGCCGGTTCCGACCTGGCGGGTGTGCGCACGCAGGCCGTGCGCGACGGCGACCGCTGGATCCTCAACGGGTCGAAGATCTGGAGCAGTGGCGCCTACTACGCCGACTACGGCATGTGCCTGGCCCGCACGAACTGGGACGTGCCGAAGCACCGCGGCCTCACGTGGTTCCTCGTCCCGACCGACGCGCCCGGCGTCACCGTCGAGCGGATCCGTCAGATCAACGGCAACTCCGAGTTCTGCCAGGAGTTCTTCAGCGACGTCGAGCTCTCCGACGACGCGGTCATCGGTGAGGTGAACGACGGCTGGACCGTCACCCAGACCATGCTGCTGTACGAGCGCGGCGGCGGCACCGCGCGCGGCGACGGCGGTCGTGCCGGGAGCGGCGGGTTGCGGCGCGACGTCGTCGAGCTGATCGCCGAGGTCGACGGCGCCGACGACGCACGCGTGCGCGACCTCGCCGCCCGCATCCACGTCGACGACCTCGCGCGCGGCGCGCTGGGCAAGCGGCTGGTGCAGCTGATGGCAGCCGACCCGAAGCGGGCGATGAACCTGGCGTCGTACTCGAAGCTGTCGTCGGGCGTGTTCGACCCGATCCGCGCCGAGCTGATGCTGCAGATCGCCGGTGATGCGGCCGTCGCCTGGGACGGCGACACGCCGGGTGCGGCCGCCGCGCTCGGGCTGCTCAACGGCCGGTTCCTCGCCATCGCCGGCGGGACCAGCCAGATGCAGCGCAACGCCATCGGCGAGCGCGTCCTCGGCCTGCCCCGCGAGCCGACGTTCGACTCCACCAAGCCCTTCCGCGACGTCGTCAAGGACGCCAAGGACTGGTCCGGCCGCGTCTCCTAGAACGTTTCGGCGCCCCTACCGCGTGCAATATCACGGCGTAGGGGCGCCAAAACGTCGAGCTCGGCGCGTCAGCCCTCGAGGATCTCGTCGGGGGTGAGGAAGGGCGCCGAGAGCTTGGCGCTGAGGCCGCCGTCGAGGGAGATGGCGACGCCGGTGAGGAACCCGGCCCGGTCCGACGCGAGGAAGCGGGCGAGGTCGGCGACGTCCTCGGGACGACCGAGGCGACGGATCGGGATCTGCGCGCGGTAGTAGTCGGGGTCGGGCGCGAAGCGGAGGAACGCCGGCGTCTCGATCGGGCCCGGGCAGATCGCCACCGCGCGCACACCGAAGCGACCGTTCTCGACCGCGGTGCTGCGGGTGAGCCCGATCACTCCCGCCTTGGCACTGCCGTACGCGGCCCGGTCACGGGGCGCACCCAGCGCCGCGTTCGACGCGGTGTTCACGATCACCCCCGACTGCTGCTCGATCATGTGCCGGAGCGCGGCGCGCGTGCCGTAGAGCACGCCGCACAGGTTGACCCGCAGCATCTCGGCAAAGGTCTCGTCGCTGGTGTTCGCAACCGTGCCCGGCAGGCCGTAGCCCGCGTTGTTGTGCAGCACGTCGAGCTTCCCGTAGTGCTCGACCGCGCCGTCGATCAGCGCGTCGACGGCCGCGGAGTCGCCGACGTCGGCCGCGTGCACGTGGGCGTCACCACCGGACGCGCGGATCTGCTCGACGGTCGCCGCCGCGGTCTCGGCGTCGACGTCGTTCACGACGACCTGCGCGCCCGTCGCCCGCGAACCCGAGGGCACTCGCCCGTCCGATCCCCGACCCCGCTCCGGTGACCACCACGACCTTGCCCGTGAACTCTCCGTCGGCCATGGCCACTTCCTACCAGCGTTCTGGCACCGCTCGACGGCCTAGGTTGCCGTCCGGGGGCGCCAAGACGTGGGAGTGGAGCCGACATGACGGACGAGTTGCGGTTCGACGGGCGGGTGGTCGCCATCACCGGTGCGCACCACGGGCTCGGGCGTGAGCACGCGCTGCTGCTGGCGCGACGTGGGGCCCGGATCGTCGTCAACGACCTCCAGGGCGCCGACGAGACCGTCGCCATGATCCGCGACGCCGGCAGCGAGGCGATCGCCAACACCAGCGACATCACGACCGCGGCCGGCACCGACGAGATCGTGCGCGACGCGCTCGGCGAGTGGGGCCGCCTCGACGCGATCGTCAACAACGCCGCCGCCGGCAGCGGCACCATCCCCGACGAGGACATGGTGCGCCTCACGCTCGGCGTGCACTTCGTCGGCACCGTCAACCTCGTGCGCTCGGCGATGCCGGTGTTCCGCGAGCAGCGCTACGGCCGCATCGTGAACACCGGCTCGGGCTCGGTGCTCGGCATCCCCCACACCGGCATCTACGCGGCCGGCAAGGGCGCGGTGATGGCGTTCACCAAGGTGCTCGCCAACGAGCTCCGCCAGGAGCGCGCCCAGGACCCCGGCCTCGACATCACCGTGAACGTGATCATGCCGGTGGCGCAGACGCCGATCATGCCGCGCGTCCCCGACGAGGAGTTCCAGGCGATGCTCGACCACGCGTTCGCGCCCGAACGCACGTCTCCGCTGGTCGCGGTGTTCGCGCACGAGTCGTGCCCGGTGTCGGGCGAGCTGGTGCAGACCGGGGGCGGTCGCGTCGCCCGCTTCGTGCTCGCGACCACCGAGGGCTGGCAGGCGCCCGACGACTCCCCCACGCCGGAGAGCGATCCTCGACCACTGGGACGAGGTGATGGCCAACCAGGACCTCCAGGAACCGGTCGGCAGCATGATGGACCTGTTCGTGCGGCGTGGGATGCACCCCTACGGCGTCGCCGACATCGTGCAGTGGGCCCGCACCGGCGTGGATCCGGCCACGCCCACGAGCGCCGAGCGGACCTGAGGCGAAACATCTAGATCTCTCGGTAGAGTCGCGCGCATGATCGCTGCCGTCTACCGCGACGACCCCCGCCTCGCGCCGCTCATCGGGCCCGGCGGCACCTTCGAGGTCGAGGAGATCGACGCTCGACGGCGTGCCGCTGCGCGTGTTCGTGCGGGCGCCGCGCACCATCCTCGACACCTTCGACATGGGCGTCGCGCACGCAGAGCTCGTCCACCTCGTGCACGACGACGAACGCCTCACCTTCGCCGACGTGCGCGCCGCGTGCGCAGTCGCTCGCGGAGCACCTGCGCACGTCGTTCGGCGTGCAGCGCGGCGACCGGGTCGCGATCGCGATGCGCAACCTGCCCGAGTTCGTCATCGGCTTCTGGGGCGCCGCGCTCCTCGGCGCCATCGTCGTGCCGCTCAACTCGTGGTGGACGGGCGCCGAGCTCGCCTACGCGCTCGACAACGCCGGCGCCAAGGTGGCGTACCTCGACGACGACCGCCTCGGACGCGTGCTCGACCACGGACGACCCGACCGCGTGCAGCTCGTCGGCGTGCGCACCGACCGCACCGGTGCCGACGCGGCGTTCGACGACCTCGTGCACGGCGATCCCCTCGCCGACGACCTCGTGGCGCGCCTCGACCCCGACGACCCGGTCACCATCCTCTACACCTCGGGCACCACCGGGAAGCCGAAGGGTGCGCTCGGCACCAACCGTGGCCACCTCCACAACATCTGGAACATGGCGTTCGGCGGCGCACGCGAAGCGCTGATGACCGGCCGCGCGCCTGCGCCCGACCGCCAACCCGCCACCCTCGCCGCGCAACCGATGTTCCACATCGGCGGCATCGCCGCCATCATCGGCAGCCCGATGGGCGGGTCGAAGATCCTCATCATGCGCAAGTGGGACCTCGAGCGGGCGCTCGAGCTCGCGGTCGCCGAGGGGCTCACCGCGTTCGGCGGGGTGCCCGCCATCGCCCGCCAGATCATCGAGTACCCCGGGCTCGAAGACCTCGACCTCGACGTCCGCGGCTTCCCGATGGGCGGTGCCGCCGTCCCGCCCGACCTCCCGATCAAGGCCCGCGAGCGCTTCGGCGAGTCGATCCAGCTCCTCAACGGCTACGGCCTCACCGAGACCACGTCGGCGGTGGTCACCAACGTCGGGGTGGAGTTCGTGGAACGACCCGACAGCGTCGGGCGTCCCAACCTCACCGCCGACCTGAAGGTCGTCGATCCGGAGGGCAACGCGCTCGGTGTGGGCGAGGTCGGTGAGCTGGCGTTCCGCTCACCGCAGGTCGTGAAGGGCTACTGGGGCGACGACGACGCCACCGCGGCGGTGTTCGTCGACGGCTGGTTCCACTCCGGCGACGTCGGCTACCTCGACCCCGACGGGTTCGTCTACGTGGTGGACCGCATCAAGGACGTCGTGATCCGCGGCGGCGAGAACGTGTACTGCGCGGAGGTGGAGGCGGTGCTGTTCGAGCACCCCGACATCGCCGAGGTCGCGGTCGTGGGCGTGACCGAGCCCGGTCTGGGCGAGCGCGTGTGTGCGGTCGTCGTCCCCCGAGCGGGCCAGCAGGCCCGATCTGCAGGGAGTGCGCTCGTTCGCGACGCAGCACCTCGCCACGTTCAAGTGCCCCGAGGCACTGCTCCTCGTCGACGGGCTCCCCAAGACCGCGACGGAGAAGGTCGCGAAGAACGTGCTGCGCGACCGCCTCGCCGAGCCCGGCGCACCCGTCGAGCAGATGTGGTGACGACGGCGACGGAGCACCTCCGGCGACAGCGTTAATGTCCGGCCCATGCGTCAACTGCTGAGCGACGTCGCGGTCCTCGAGCTCGCCCACGACCTGTCCGGCTCGTACTGCGGCAAGGTCTTCGCCGACCTCGGCGCCGACGTGGTGAAGGTCGAAGCGCCCACCGGCGACCCGGAGCGACAGCACCCCGAGCGCTTCGTCCACTTCAACACCAACAAGCGCGCCGAGCTCTTCACGCCCGCCGACGCCGGCCGCGAGCGCCTGCTCGAGCTCCTGGGTCGGGTCGACATCGTCGTCGAGAGCCAGGGCGCCGGCGACCTGCACGAGTTCGGGCTCTCGCGCGAGGAAGTGCGCGAACAGTTCCCGTCGCTCGTGGTGGTCACGATCAGCGGGTTCGGCACCACCGGGCCCTACGCCGAGTACACGTGGTCCGACCTCGTCGCCCAGACCGCGGCCTGGGTCACGTTCCCCCAGGGACGGTCGGTCGACGTCCCGGTGCGTTCACCGCGCGTCGCCGCGCTGTGCTCGGTCGGCCACACCGCCGCGCTGGGTGCGCTCTCGGGGGTGCTCCGCGCCCGCGCATCGGGCGCCGGCGCGCACGTCGACTGCGCCGCCTTCGAGGCCTTGGGCAGCATCCCCGCGCGCGTGTGTCGGTACCTCGGGTGGGAGTACGCCGATCACGTCCCGCTGCTGCTCGCCGCCAACGCCGCCGACACGCTGCTGCCGACGGGTGTCTTCCCGTGCGCCGACGGCTACGTGTCGATGATGTCGACGCCGCAGCAGCTGCGCGAGATGCTCGAGGTGCTCGACGACGACGCGTTGAAGGAGGCGTTCGCCCGTCCCGACGCGTTCAGCAACCCGGAGACCAAGGAGATCCTCGACACCGCGCTGTACCCGTGGCTGTTCGAGCACACGCGTGCCGAGGCCACGGCGCTGGCGCAGGCCGCGCAGTGGCCGCTCGCCGGTGTGTACTCGCCGGCCGAGGTGATGGAGGCCGATCACTTCTACCAGCGCGGGTTCTGGGTCGACTGCGACGATCCCGTCCTCGGGCCCGTGCTGCTCCCCGGCGCGCCGTACCGTCACGCCGAGGGCGGGTGGCAGCTGCACCACCCCGCCCCCACGCCACCCGCGCCCGGCGCGCGCGTCGAGGTCCGCCGCCAGGATCCTCCGCCCACCGCGCCTGGCGCCGTCGAGACCCGCAGCGCGGACGAGCCGCCCCTGCGCGGCATCCGCGTCCTCGACTTCACGACCGTCTGGTCGGGCCCGTACCTCACGCAGCTGCTCGCCGACCTCGGCGCCGAGGTGATCCGGGTCGAGAACCCGTCGGTGTTCCCGCCCACCACCAAGGGCTACCTCGCCCGTCCCGATCCGAACATGCTGCTCGGGAGCCTGCTCTCGATGTACGCGCCTCCGGTCGACGGTGTCGACGACCGTCCCTACAACCGCCACGCGATGTACAACTCGATCGCCCGCAACAAGCTGTCGTGCACCATCGACCCGCGGCGCCCCGAAGCGCGCGAGCTGCTGATGCGACTGGTCGAGCACTCCGACGTGTTCGTCGAGAACCTCAAGACGTCGACGCTCCACCAGATCGGTCTCCACGAGAGCCAGCTGCTCGACCGCAACCCCGGCCTGCTCGTGCTGCGCATCCCGCCCGCCGGTCTCACCGGTGACTACGCGAACTACACGGGGTTCGGCGCGCAGTTCGACGGCCTCAGCGGCTTCGCCCAGCTCATCGGGCACCAGGACGGCGCGATGGTCGAGACCCCGGCCACGATGTACATGGACGCGTCGACCGGGCCCGCGGGCGCGTTCGCGGTGCTGGCGGCGCTGCACTACCGCGCCGCCACCGGTCGCGGTCAGCTCATCGAGCTCGCGCAGATCGAGAACGTGCTGAACCAGCTCGGCGACGCGTTCCTCGACGTGCAGCTGGGCCGGGAGACGCCCCGCACCGGCAACCGTGATCCCGAACAGGCGCCGCAGGGGATCTACCGCTGTCGCGCCGACGAGAGCCTGCTCGCCATCACCGCGCGCACCGACGCCGAGTGGGAGGCGCTCGCCGGTGCGATCGGTCGCGCCGACCTCCTCGCCGACCCGCGCTTCGCCACCGTCGCCGGCCGCTACGAGCACCACGACGAGCTCGACGTCGCGATCAGCGCGTGGACCGGGCAGCAGGACCTGATGGACGCGTTCCACACGCTGCAGCGCGCCGGCGTCACCGCGGGGCCGCAGTTCACCGAGGAGATGTTGGCGAGCGATCCGCACGTCGCGGCGCGGGAGTGGATCCGTCCGATGACGAGCCGCGACGTCGGCACCTACCCGCACATCGGGTACGCGTTCCAGGGTGTGCCCCAGGCGTGGGACCGTGGTGCGCCGGTGCTGGGCGAGGACAACGACTACGTGTTCCGCAAGTTGCTGCAGCTCGACGACGACGAGTACCAGCGCTACGTCGACGCCAAGGTCATCGTCGACGACTACCTCGACAAGGACATGAACCCCGTCTGAGGGGCCGACGAGAGAGGACACCCATGCCCACGTTCACCGATCCGCTCCACGACGAATTCGCCGGCTGGCTGCTCGGGTTGGTGCCCTACGGCGGCGCCGACGTCGGCGAGGTCGACGCGCTCGTCCCCCTGGTGAAGGACGGTGACGACGGCTCGTTCTACGACGCGTGCGTCTCCACCGCGAAGGCGCGCATCGCCGAGGGCGACGCGGCAGCGAAGGCCGGCCACCACCAGACCGCCTACGACTGCTACCTGCGCGCCTCGCTGTTCCTCGGCGTCGGGTACCACCCGCTCTACGGCACCCCCGTCGACCCTCGTCTCGTCGACGCCTTCCACCTCCAGATGGAGACGTTCGAGAAGGCGCTGCGCCTCGGTGTCGTCCGGGCCGAGCCGGTCGACGTCCCGTACGAGGGCACCAAGATCCCCGCGTGGTTCCTGCGCGCACCCGGCCACGAGGACGAGCAGCGCCCGACCATCCTCGTCGGCGGTGGGTGGGACTCGACCATGGTCGAGAACCACCTCGGGATGGGAGTCGCCGCGCTGCGGCGCGGCTACCACGTGCTCCTGCACGACGGACCCGGCCAGGGCACGCTGCTGGTCGACGAGGGCCTCACCCTCCGCCACGACTGGGAGAAGGTCGTCACCCCCGTGGTCGACGCTGCGCTCGGCATCGACGTCGTCGATCCCGACAAGCTCGTCTACGAGCCGTGGAGCCTCGGTGGCTACATGGCGCCGCGCGTCGCGGCGTACGAGCACCGGCTCGCGGCGGTGATCGCCGACCCCGGCCAGATGGACGTGGGCGGCAAGATCACCGGACCCCTGACGATGCTGGGTCTCGACGATGACGCCATCGCCCGGCTGCCCGAGCTCTCCCCCGCCGACGAGAAGACGGTGATGGACTTCTTCGAGTCCAACCGCCCGTTCGGCTGGAAGATCATCAAGCGCGGCTTCTGGACCAACGGCGGCGGCGACCTCTCCGGGTTCATCGCCGAGATGATGCAGTGGAAGCTCACGCCGGAGGAGATCGCAGGCATCACGACCCCGATGCTGGTCACGGCGGCGCAGTCCGACCCGGTCGCGCAGGAGGCGAAGACCCTCTTCGACGCGCTGCCGGGACCCAAGACGCTGCTCGAGTTCACCGACGCCGAGGGCGCCGGCATGCACTGCGAGATGATGAACCGCTCGATGGCGAACCGCCGCATCCTCGACTGGCTCGACGACACGCTCTGAGCGGTACGCAGCACGTAGGGTTTGGCCGAAAGCTCTGGATCTTTACAGGGGGAACGACCGAGCGATGCAGCATCCCCGGCAGTACGCCGAGACGGCACCCGACCGCCCCGCCGCGATCGACGCCGACACCGGCGAGGTCCGCACCTACCGGGCGCTCGACGAGCGCGCCAACCGCCTCGCGCACGCGCTGCGCGGTGCGGGCGTGCAGACCGGTGACCACCTCGCGATCGTCCTCGACAACCGGCTCGAGATGTTCGACGCGCTGTGGGGCGGGATGGTGTCCGGCCTCTACGTCACACCGGTCAACTGGCACCTGGCTGCCGACGAGGTGCGGTACATCGTCGACGACTGCGGCGCCAGCGCGCTCGTCGTCGCCGCCGACGCCACCGACACCGTCGCCGCGCTCGGCGGAGAAGCGCGTGCGCTGCGCCTCGCGGTCGGCCGCGAGCTCCCCGGCTTCGACGCCTTCGAGGACGTGCTCGCCGCGCAACCGGCCACGCCGATCGACGACGAGGCCGAGGGCAGCTGGATGTTCTACTCGTCGGGCACGACCGGTCGCCCCAAGGGCATCAAGCCGCCGACCATCGGTGCGCCGCTGGGAGAGCCCAACGGGTTCGCGGCGCTGGTCGGCGGGATCTTCGGTGTCACCGAGGGCTCCGTGTACCTGTGCCCCGCGCCGCTCTACCACTCGGCCCCCGCGGGCTGGTCCACCACCGTGCACCGCCTCGGCGGCACCGTCGTCGCCATGCACGCCTTCGACGCCGAGGCGCTGCCTCGCCGTGATCGAGCGCTACCGGGTGACGCACGTGCAGTTCGTGCCGACCCACCTCGTGCGGATCCTGAAGCTCGACCCCGAGGTGCGGGCGAAGTACGACCTCTCGAGCCTCCAGGTGATCGTGCACGCGGCCGCGCCGTGCCCGCCCGACGTGAAGCGGGGCGCGATCGAGTTCTTCGGCCCGATCCTGCACGAGTACTACGCCGGCAGCGAGGGCGGCGGGTTCTGCTACATCAACTCCGAGGACTGGCTCGCGCACCCGGGCTCGGTGGGCAAGCCGCTGATGGGCGCGGCGCACGTGGCCGACGAGGACGGCAACGAGCTGCCGAACGGCGAGGCGGGCCAGATCTGGTTCGAGTCGTCGCACCAGTTCGAGTACCACGGCGACAAGAAGAAGACCGCGGAGGCGTGGAACGACCGGGGCTGGATGACGCTCGGCGACGTCGGCTACGTCGACGACGAGGGCTACGTGTTCCTCACCGACCGCGTGTCGAACATGATCATCTCGGGCGGCGTGAACATCTACCCGCGCGAGACCGAGGACGTCCTCATCGGCCACCCCGCGGTCACCGACGTCGCGGTCATCGGCATCCCCCATCCGGAGATGGGCGAGTCGGTGCGCGCGATCGTGCAGCTCGCGGAGCCGACCGACGACCCCGACGCGATGTCCGAGGAGCTGCGCCAGTACTGCCGCGACCACCTGTCGCACTTCAAGTGCCCCACGTCGGTGGTGTTCGTCGACGAGCTCCCCCGCCTCCCCAGCGGGAAGATCGCCAAGCGGATGTTCTCCGACGAGGTGCGGGGCCTCACACCTTGACGAGCCCGGACGTCGTCCACCGCAGCCACCGAGACGTCACGCCGGCCGTCCTCACCGACGCGCTGCGCCGGGTGGGCTGGATCCCCGATGACGTCAGCGTCGTCGACGCGACCGTCACCACCATCGGTGCCGGCCAGATGGGGATCTGCGCGCGCTACGACCTGCAGCTCGACCGTGCCGTTGCCGACGCGCCCACCAGCGTCGTCGGGAAGTTCGCCGCCGAGGACGAGCAGGCCCGCACCTTCATGATGGCGAGCGGCTACCCGAACGAGGTGAGCTTCTACCGCGACTTCGCGTCACAGGTGACGATCCGGGTCCCGCGCTGCGCGCTTGCGGCCATCGACGACGACGGCTGGTTCACCCTCCTCCTCGAGGACCTGTCGCCCATGCGCCCCGGCGATCAGCTGCAGGGCTGCACCGTGCCGCAGGTGGAGGCGGCGGTGCACGAGCTCGTAGGCCTGCACGCGCCCTTGTGGGACGCACCGGTGCTGCACGAGCACCCGCAGTTCAGTGCGACGAGCGGCCTCGCCGACCCGGGCGTGCTCGCCGGCGCGCTGCAGGCCGTCGTCCCCGGGTTCGTCGAGCGCTACGGCGACGCGTTCGAGCCCGACGAGGTCGACTTCTACGAGCGCCTGGCGACGTCGGCACGCGGCTGGATCGAGGCGCGTCCGGAGCCCCGCAGCCTGGTGCACAGCGACTTCCGACCCGACAACCTGATGTTCGGGACCGACGCCGACGGTCGGCCGACGGTGGCCGCCGTCGACTGGCAGGGCTTCGGCAGGGGCTGCGCCATGTCCGACGTGTCGTTCGTGATCGGCAACTCGCTCACCGCCGACGACCGCCGCGCCCACGAGGAGCGCCTCGTGCGCGGCTACCACGACGCGCTGGTCGCGGCCGGCGTCACCGGCTACCCGTTCGACGAGTGCTGGGACGAGTACGGCCGCTCGCTGCTCTCGGCGCTGATGACGACGATCTTCGGCGCCATGTACGGCGTGCGCTCGGAGCGCGGCGACCGGATGTTCGTGATCATGGGCGGCCGCCACGCCCGCCAGATCCTCGACCTCGGCGTCGACTCGCTGCTGCTGACCTAGAACGTTTGGCGCCGCTACCGTGTGACGTTCACGGCGTAGCGGCGCCAAAACGTGGTCGTCAGGCGACGGGCTCCTGGGCGCGGAGCATGAGGGCGCGGACCTCGGTCATGGCGTCGAGCACCTCGTCCATGCGGGCCGTCACCTCGTCGGCGAGCGCGGCCTCGCCGCAGTTGCCGAGCATGTCGGGCAGGTGCTGCTCCACGCACGTGAGCGAGAACTCGATGGGGTCGCCCACCGCGAGCTCGTCGATGCGCACCACCGTGTTCGTGACCGCTCCCTGGTCGATGTAGTGGTAGTGCGGCTCCTGCTCGAAGCAGTCGAACCGCAGGTGCTCGAGGCCGTCGGCGCCGAGCACGTGCAGCGTGGCGCCGCCGTCGTCGAAGGGGACGCCGGCGGCCACCGCACCCTGGTAGGTCTCCTCGACGATCGCGTTCGTGAGCCGCCGCGACTCGACGACGAGCTGCACCGCGCCGGCGGCGACCGGGATGCAGTGCTCCTCGATCATCGGGATGGGCAACCGGTCGTAGCGGTTGCCGCGGCGGTACGGCGAGTCCTGGCGGTCGATGGCCATGGTCTGCTCCTCAGCCCTCGTCGGATCGGGGCTTCACGTAGCGGTCGAGCTCCCGTTGCATGTTCAACAGGTTCATCTCCTGACGGGTGCTCAGGCGCAGTCCCCGGAAACCCCACGAGTGGAGCCCGGCCTGCACCTCCCCCATGTTCGCGAAGTCCTGGCTCGGGATCACACCCCAGACGGCGTCGTCGTGCGGGGCGAAGTCGCGCACCAGGTCCGGTGCTCCGTCCGACGGCGGGAAGAGGCGCAGCGCCCACATGTCGAAGACGCACGAGTCGGGGTCGTCGCCGTTCGGCCGGGCCCGGTACATGAAGCAGTTGGCCAGGCTCACCAGCATCACCAGGTTCGGGAACACCGAGAACACGCCGGTTCCCTCTGCGCGCTGCTCGGGTGACAGCTCTGGGAACTCGATGCCGAGCTCGTCGGCGCGAGCGGCCACGAGCTTGGAGTACTCGGTCGCCGCGGTCGACCCGTCGGGGATCTCCATCGTGCGCAGGCGCGCCGCCGCGGCCATGTCGTCGTCGGAGTACAGACCGCCCTCGAACGACTTGCCGAGGTGCATCACCTGCTCGTAGAGCAGCTCGCGATCGTCCCACTCGTCGGCCGACATGCCGAAGCGCTTCGACGGTCCCGCGCCGCGCACGGTGACGTACCGCGCGTGACCGTTGTCGAACTGCTCGTACCGCATCGCGGTGTCGTCGGACCACTGCAGCAGCTGCGGGTGGGTGCCGTAGTTGTGGTACCCCTCGTGGAACGCGTCGAGCGCGGCCTTCCAGTTCGCCGGCAACACCGTGGTGCGGTACCAGAGGAACCGCATGCTCTCGAGGTGCAGTGGGTCGAAGTACTCCTGCAGCGGCGCGAGGTGCTCGTCGAGCGGACGGGCGTCGGGGTCGGCGCACACCCACACGAAGCCCCAGCGCCGCTCGCAGCGCAGCTCCCCGAGGTGGAGTGCGGGCGTGTCGAGCGACGTGATGCCGAACTCCTCGGGGTCGAGCACGAACGCGCACGAGCCGTCGAGGTTCCACTTCCAGCCGTGGAACGGACAGGTGATCTGGCCGTCGGCCAACGCGCCGCACCCGCTCGCGAGGCGGGTGCCCCGGTGCCGGCACGAGTTGTAGAAGGCGCGGATCTCGTCGTCGGCGCTGCGCACCACGAGGATCGACTGGTCGGCGATGCGGTAGTCGAGGTAGTCACCCGGCGCCGCCAGCTCCTCCTCGCGACAGGCCACCTGCCAGGTGCGGGGCCAGAGCCGCTCCGTCTCGACGTCGGCGAAGGCGCGGGTGGTGTAGCGCTCCTTCGGGATGAAGGCGGGGCCGAGGTCCCAGCGGGCGTCCCAGGTCACGCTGCCATCATGGCACCGCCCGGTCGGGACCGTTCCGGTGCGGCCTCAAGCACCCGCCCCCATCCGTCGACATCTTCCGGGGAGGCTTCCGGGGAGGGAGGTGGGCGATGACGAACAGCGGACGGCCGCCCGCGGCCTGGTATCCGGATCCGACGGGGCGCCACCAGCACCGCTACTGGGACGGCGAGCGGTGGACCGTCTCCGTCGCCAACGACGGCGTCACCGCGATCGACGACGGACGGAAGCACCAGCCACCGGTCGCTTCGGCCACCCCTGCCGTCGCCACGCCGCCGCTTCCGGTGGCGCAGGCGATCACGCAGCCGGAGCAGACGTCGGGCCGGACGGCAGTCGACGAGTACGTGGCGCGACTGCCGGTCACCTCCGCGCCGTCGACCGTTGCGACCGACACCGCCGGCGCGGCCCGATCGGCCAGGGTGCGACGCGTGGTCGCCGCGGTCGCCATCGTCGTCGCGATGGCCGGAGTCGGCACCACCGCGGTGCTGGCCCTGAGCCGGGACCCGAAGTCGGACGACACGAACCAGACGACGGAGCGCTACCCCGCCGCGGTCGAATCGACCTTCATGAACAGCTGCACCGCCACCGGCGGGACGGTGAACTACTGCCGGTGCGCGCTGACGCAGGTCGAACAGGACTTCGACCTCGACGCGTTCTCGGACGCCGAGCAGGAGATCGTCGCCACGGGGCAGATGCCCGAAGACATGAAGACCGCGGTCCTGGAGTGCCTCCCGCAGCAGGTCCAGGACTAGCCCGACGGCGCGAATTCGCGAACGTGTGGGCAACGGGCACTCGTAGGCTCGGAGCCGTGTCGGCTCGTCTCGATCCAACGTGGAAGGTGCTCGCGAGCCCGTCGACGCCTGCCGTCGACCGGTGCGTCGACGTCTTCTCTCGGCCCGACGGCACGTTCGGGTTCGAGGAGTTCCGTCGCGACCCGGAAGACATGGGTGCCTGGACACCGGTCGCGTACTTCTCGGGACGCGTCTTCGCGTCGGAAGCCGACGCGCTCGAGGCGGCGCGCGCTGTGGTGCCCTGGCTCCCCGAGGTGCTCGACCGATCGCGCTGACCGGCCTGGAGGCGCGAAGGATCCGCGCCGGCCTACGTGTCGATGGCTGCGACGGCCGCGAGGATGGCGTCGACCGTCACCTGCGGGTGCGAGACCATCGAGACGTGCGACGCCGCGACCTCGGTGATCGTCGCACCGGCCCGCTCCGCCATGCTGCGCTGCGTCGCCGGCGGGATGACGAGGTCTTCGGTGCCGATGACGGCCCAGCTCGGGATCGACTTCCACGCCGCGGCTTCCGTCGGGGCGATGTTCGCGCCCAGCGCGATCGGACGCTGGCTCGCCACGATCAGCCAGCGGTCGGCCTCCGGGAGGTCCTGCGCGAACGCGTCGTGCACCGTCGACGGCTTGAGGAACGCCTCGGCGTCTCCTTCGGGGGCACCGGCGTACCCGACGACGTCGAGCACCGCGGTCGGGTCGGGCACATCGAGCGCGGAACCGGATCCACCGAGGATCTGGAAGACGTTCTCGCCGATCTCGGGGATGAACGCGTCGATGTAGACGAGCGCCTGCACGTCACCGCCGCCCCCGCCGGCGTTCGTGATCACGACGCCGCCGTACGAGTGACCGACGAGGACGACCGGACCGGTGGTGCGCTGCGCGAGGAACGTCGCGACGTACGCGGCATCGCCGGCGACGCCCCGGAGGAGGTTGGGCGGCGTGAGCACGGTGAAGCCCTGACCCTGCAGCTCGGTGGACACCGCGTTCCAGCTCGAGCCGTCCGCCCAGGCTCCGTGGACGAGGACGATGGTGGGCTTGGCCATGGGGTTCCCTCTCGAAGTGCCGGCGCGACCCGCGGCGGAGTCGGCCGACCCTACGGCCAGTGGCGGCCGGGAGCGAGTGAACAGCGCATGAACCGCGACCGTCGCGAGCGGGTCGGCACCGCGGATGGCCTGCTCGTCACCGCTTCTCGAACACGAGGCGGTGGTGGTCGAGCAGGAGGCGCTCGAAGCAGACGGTGTTCGCGCTCACCCCCGACGTGAACGCGAGCCGGAAGTCGGCACTCGTGAGCCACCGACGCGCGAGCTGCGCCTTCAGCCACGTCTTCTTCAGGCTGCGCGCTGGCGAAGCGCTCGCGCCACCGACGGATGGTCTCGATGTAGTCGAGGCGCCCGTCGATGCTCGACATCAGCCGGAAGTGCGGCGCCGCGCACGCCACGATCTGCGCCTGACCCGACGGCAACCACGAACCGGGGAACTGGCGTCCCATGAGCGCGAGGTACCACGCGTCGGAGTCACGCGGAGCGTCGATGTCGACCTCCTCGTACGGGATCATGTTGCGCCCGAACACCATGGTCTGGAGGTAGAAGCGGCCGCGATCGGGCAACATGCGCGCGACCGCGGCGAACAGGTCGCCGTAGATCTCGCTCCTGCTTCCCGGCCCGGTGCTCCTCCGGTGAGCAGAAGTGCTCGAACGCGCCGAGGCTGGCGACGGCGTCGAACGTCGCCGAACGTCTCGCGTGACACCTCGCGCGCGTCCACGAGGTGCACGTCGAGACCGTGACGCCGGCAGGCGGCCGCCTGCGCGCTGGAGAGCGTGACGCCGACTCCGACGCCGCCGCGCTCCGCACCGCGTGCAGCAGCGGCCCCCACCCGCACCCGAGGTCGAGCACGCGTCGGCCCGGTCCGATCCCGATCTGCTCGCACACGTAGTCGTGCTTGCGCCGCTGCGCCTCCTCGAGCGTGCGCGAGAAGTCGCCGTCGAACTTGGCGCCGCTGAAGTCGGCGAGCTCACCGAGGCTGAGCCGGAACATCCGGTCGATCAGCGAATACGTGAACTCGAGATCACCCTGGTCGGCCATCAGCCACCCCGACGTCCCAGTCCGTGCACCGGCACGACGAGCGTACGAGGAAACGTGAGGCGGCGGCGCCGATGCTCAGGGTTCGATGAACCTGAGCACGTACCCACGTTGGCGGATGCTGGCGATCTCGAGCCCGAGCGGCCCGACCCGCCTGCGCAGGCGTTGGAGACGCACGTCCAGTGTCCGCGTCGCCCGGCTCTGGTCGGGCCACCCTGCGCTCACGAGCTCCGAACGGCGCACGACCCGGCGGGCGTTCTCCATGAGCACAGCCATCAGCCGTACCTCGACCGGCGCCAGCGCAACCCATTTCCTCCCCCGCCAGAGCAGGCCGTCCTGATCCATGCTCAGCGGGCCGAACTCCCGCTCCGACCGACGCTGGAGGGTCTCGACGCGGGCCAGCACGTCTCGCGAGTCGGCGGGTCGGCGCAACCAGTCGCTGCTGAGATCCCAGTCGACCGGGGGCGCCTCACCCGGCGCGACCAACAGGAGCCGCAGGGCCCCGCGCGCGGCGAGCGACTCGGCCTCCTCGGCCTGTTCCGGCCACTCCAGGACCGCCACCGACCAGGGCTTGGCGGGCGTGGTCACGACGGTTCGGTGTTCGTCGAGGAAGAGCTGCTGCACGGTGGTGACTCCCGATCCGGTGGGCGCTGCGGGATCACCGTATCTTCGTCAGATTCCCGTCAATCTCATAAGGGTTACGTGTCGATATCGACGGCCTGATCACTTGCTGACGACCACGACGAGCGCAGCCGATCCCACGCTCGACCCCACCCACGTCGACGACTGTCGAGCGCCGCGCCGTGCCGGACGTTGTCGACGATCGCGTCCCGCTCGTCAGGGCCCAGCTTGCCGCGCGCACCGGTGAGCTCGAAGGTGTCGACCGCGGCCGTGCCCTCGACCCCGATCTCCGCCGAGTGGACGTCGACGCCCGCCGCCGCGATCGCACCGGCAACGGACCCGAGCACGCCGGGGGCATCACTGTCCGGACCCTCAGGACGGTGCTCCAGGGCGACGCGGCGTCGTCGAAATCGAGCTGTGCGTCCGGCACCGGTGCGACCTCCAACGACGTCGGCGTCCGCCGCACGGCACCGCGGCGCGGAGTGCCTCGGCGTTCGGGATCTGCGTGGTCGCGAGCAGGAACGACTCGAGCGCGCAGCCGTCGGGCCAGGTGACGACCACCGCGTGATCGACGTCGAGTCCGGCTTCGGCGAGCACGCGCGCGACGCGGGCGAGGAGACCCGGGCTGTCGGGCGCGACGACCTCGAGCGCGACCCGCGGGTCGTGCCGGGTCGGCGGCTCGACGTTGACGAGGTACCGGTCGCGCCCTCGTCGCTTCCAGCCCGCGACCAGCCCGGCGTGCCGCGCCACGCGGCGCGGCCGCTCCGCCAGGAGGTATGCGTGCGGCGCGTCGGCGATCCGGCGGAGCACGGCATCGGAGCCATCGCTCGCCTGTTCCGCCTCTCGCCGCCGACGCTGCACCAGGCTCACCGCGTCCTGGTCCCAGTTCGCCGCCTGCAACACGTCGACGACGAGACCGAAGAGCTCGCCACCGACTGGCGGTCGAGGGTGTCGTCCGCGATCGCGGTCGGCGAGGAGGTACGCGCCCAGCGCGGTGTCGAGATCGCCGTAGTGAGCGGCGAGCCGAGCGACGGCCTGCTCGTCGAAGGCGTCGCGACGGCGCGCCGCGGAGAGCAGGAGCGCGGGGTCGTCGACGAGGATCGCCACCCGCTCCTCGACCCGGGCACCGAGCTCGAGCCGCTGCACGACCCGACGGGCGACCAGGACCCGGTCGTCGTCGTCGCCGAGGACGTCGACGAGGAAGGCGGCGAGCCGGAGGGCGTCACGGTTGCGGACGCCCTTCCACGCCTCGGCGCCGTCGGGCGTCGCGACGAGCTCCTGGAGCCGCTCGAGCGTCTCCCACCGGTGGAGGCCGTGGGATCGAGGAGGAAGGGGTCGTCGCGGCGCTTGTCGCAGCGCCGGCGCGAGCTCCGGGAAGGCCCGGGGCAGCACGCCGAGCGCGTCGAGGAACCGCCACGAACGCGGGTTGCCGTCGCGCAGGACGGCGAGGAAGCCGTCGGTCGCCTCGATCGACCACACGATCGGCGCGTGCGGTGATCGGCGAACCAGTCGAGCAACTCGCTCGCCGGTTCGACGGCGGCGACCTGGCGACTGGCGGCGAACGCGAGCTCGAGGCTGCGTCGCGCGCCCGGGACCGCAGCTAGCGACAGCGTGCCGTCCCGCACCATGAACCATCCGCCGGGCGGTTCGGGCGCGCCGACGTCCGAGGCGTCGTCGGGCGCCAGCTTCGCGAGCTTCCGGTATCGCGCTCGGAGCAGCATCGGCGTCGCGAGCGTGGTCGCGAGCACCACGAGGAGGAGGGCCGCGTACAGGTCGTCGTCGAGCACGCCGGCGGTGAGCCCGATGGTGGCGAAGATGAGGCCGACCTCGCCACGCGGCAGCATGCCCAGGCCGATGAGCATCCGGTCGTTGCGCGTCCGGCTGGCGCCGAAGGCCGCGAGGAGCTTGCCGATCACCGCGACGACCAGGAGGATCGCGGCGTCGCGGAGCACGGTGAGCTGGCCGAACGCCGAGATGTCGACGTCGATCCCGATGGCGAGGAAGAACACCGGGATGAACAGGTGGCCGACCGGCGCGAGCTCACGGCGGATGCGTCCCGACTGGCGGGTGCGGCCGAGGGCGAGGCCGGCGATGAACGCGCCGACGACCACGGCGAGGTTGGCGACGTCGGCGAGCTCGGCGAAGCGAGCGTGAAGGCGAGCGCCAGGGCGACGAGCGTGCCCGCCGACCGAGAGACCCGCTCGATCCAGGAGAAGAGGTGGGGTGCGATCCAGAGTGCGACGGCGCCCCCGAGGACCAGGAACGCCAGTGCGCCCAGGAGGATCAGCAGGACGCTGACGATCGAGACCGTGCCCTCGGTGACGACGCGCACCACGACGGTGAGCACGATGAGGCCCATGACGTCGTCGGCGACGGCGGCGCCGAGCACGACCCGCGCCTCGGAGGTGGCGAGCGCGCCCAGGTCGCCGAACACACGAGCGGTGATTCCGACGCTGGTGGCGGTCAGGGCAGCGGCGACGAAGAGCGCGGTGTTGAAGTCGTCACCGATCGCGAGCATGGCGCCGAGCCCGAGCACCAACGGCGAGACGACGCCGATGGTCGCCACGGCGATGGAGGTCTTCCCGACCCGCCCCAGCTCGGCGAGGTCCATCTCCATTCCGACCTCGAGCAGCAGCAGCACCACGCCGAGCTCGGCGAGGGTGTGCAGCACGTCGCCGTCGCCCACCAGTCCGAGCACCGACGGGCCGATGACGATGCCGGCCACGATCTCCCCGACCACCGGAGGGATGCCGAGGCGCTCCGCGAGCTCAGCCGCGACCTTCGCCGCCACGAGGACGACCAGGAGGTCGAGGAGCACGGAGACGACGTCGTAGGACAACGTTCACCATCATGGTCGAACGGGGGATGAGTCCGGCGACTGTACGTGCGGGGATGCGTTGCCGTCGCCGCCGACCGGGCGGACGTCGTCGAGCGGTGATGGGCCGATCGGCTACGCGAGTGCTTCCCGACCCTCCTCACGTGTCCGCACCCGCACGAGGCGGTCCACCGTGGTCACCCAGACCTTGCCGTCGCCGATCTTCCCGGTCTGGGCGCCGTGGACGATGGCCTCCACGACGGCGTCCGCGGCCTCGTCGGCAACGAGGACCTGGACCGACAGCTTCTGCAGAAGCGTCACGGGTACTCGGCGCCGCGGTACACCTCCGAGTGGCCGCCCTGGCGGCCGAACCCGACGACCTCGGTCACGGTCATCCCCTGGACGTCAAGATCGCGCAGCGACTCCTCGACGTCCTCCAGCTTGAACGGCTTGATGATTGCGGTGACCAACTTCATCGTGCCGATGTTCCTTTCCGTGTGCTCGAGTGCAGGCTCCAGCCGCCGGTGCGGTCGGGCTTCATGGCTCGGTCGGTGGTCGACTCGGCTCGGCGTCGTGCGCTCGGGGAGCGGGCGAAGCTCGTCGAGGAAGGTGTACTCGCTGACCGGCGCGCGAGCGGCGTGCGCGGCGCGGCCGAGCAGGTGACCGGCGGCCGGGGTGGTGACGAGCTGGAAGACGATCGCCAGCACCAGCTTCGTCGCGGTCGACGTGCTGTCGGCCCGGAGCGCCGCGCCCGAGAGGCACAGCGTGATCCCGAGCGTCGCCGGCTTCGTGGCGACGTGCATCCGGGCGTACACGTCGGGCAGGCGGTGCAGCCCGATCGCCGCGATCACCGCGATCACGGCGCCGGAGAGCATCAGGATCGCCGCGACGACATCGAGCACGAGGTCACAGGCCCCGCCTCCCGACGTAGCGGGCGACCGTCGACAGCGTGAGGAATCCGAGCAGTCCGCCGACGAGCGCGATGTCGATGAGGATCCCGCTGTGCATCTGCACGCCCGCGATGGCGACGCCGCAGATGATCGCGGAGACGACGCCGTCGAGCGCGATCGCTCGGTCGATGATCGTTCCCGGCCGCAGCGCCCGGGCGAAGCACAACGCGGCCGCAACCGTCAGCAGTCCGATCGCGATCGAGGTCACGACGTTCACGGAAGCTCCCTCGGTGCGTCGTCGTCCGTCGCGGAGGACGGCGGTCGTTCGGGCAGATCGAACTCCGGGGTGAGCGCCGCGACGGTGCGCCGCTCGAGGTCGTAGACGCTCTCCCGGAACTCCTCGATGTCGTCGAGGCCGAGCACGTGGATGTGGAGCTCGGTCGGGATCGACCCGCGCGGTCAACGTCATCGTTCCCGGGGTGAGCGTCACCGCGTTGGCCACGATCGTGGTGGTCAGCGGCGACTCGTGACCGAGCTGGACCCGAACGATGCCCGACCGCAGCGACGTCGGGGTCGGGTGCGCGATGACCTTGATCACCGCCCAGCTCGACATGACCAGGCTGTAGAGCACGAAGACCAGGAACTTGACCAGCGCCCACGGGTGCACGCGGTGATGCACCACGGTGCGCGCTGACGGGGAAGATCACGCACGAGCGCGACCGCGAGCGCCGCGCCGCCGACGACGTTCGCGACCGTCAAGCCCGCCCTGCAGCAGCACCCAGGTCACGACGAGGACGACGAACAGCGGCAACGCGTACCGATCGCGGCGCTTCATCGATGCTCGACCCCCGTCGAATGACGTGCCGGGCGCGACCAGATCGGCCGCGGCCCGTTCGCACAACCCGTACAGCGGCCCGGCCCAGAGCGCCACCGCCAGCCCGACGGACACCAGGGCGACGGTCGCGAACGTCATCGGCGCCGGCCACCGGAGCCGGGCGCGGCGTCGGTGCGGCGACGGCGACCGTCAACGTCGCCGTGTCGCCGCTCGCGGCACTCGACGCGGTCGCCGGCACGCGTCTTCGGCGCTTCGGCGGCGCCGGCGCGCCCCAGAACGCGGACAACCAGATCTTGCGTCATCGACACCAGGGTGAGCAGGCTGCACGCGATCGCGATCGCCACGACCAGCCCCTCGCCGGCGTCGAATCCGGCGGTCACGAGCCCGAGCTTCGCGACGAACCCGGAGAACGGCGGGATGCCGGAGAGGCTGAGCGCGGGCAGGAGGAACAGCAGCGCCAGGAACCCCGACCGGCGCGCGAGACCGCTGAGCCGTTCGAGCCGACTGGTCCCCGACGAGTGCTCGACCATGCCGTCGACGAGGAACAGCGACGTCTTGATCGGGATCTGGTGGATCAGGAAGAAGATCGTCGCCGCGATCGCCGCCACCCCGCCGATCGCGACGCCGAAGATCATGTATCCGATCTGGCTCACGATGTGGAAGGACAGGATCCGCTTGATCTCGTTCTGCGCGATCGCGCCGAGCACGCCGACGACCATCGTGAACGCCGCGACCCAGAGCAGCAGCGTCCGGTCGGTGTTCGGGAACAGCTCGGTCTGCGTGCGGATGATCGCGTAGACGCCGATCTTCGTGAGGAGCCCGGCGAAGACGGCGGTGACCGGGCTCCGGGCGGTCGGGTACGAGTCCGGCAGCCAGAAGAAGAGCGGGAACACCGCGGCCTTCAGCCCGAACGCCACGAGCAGGAGGAGCTGCAGTCCGGTCTGCAGCCCCGGGTCCAGCGCCGGCGAGCCGCGCCGGCAGCTCCGCCATGCTGAGCGTGCCCGTCGACGCGTAGACCAGACCGATCGCCACGAGCAGCACCACCGATTCGATCGTGTTGATGATCACGTAGGTCGTCGCCGACCGCACCTGCGACTCGTTGCCGTCCAGCGTGAGCAGCACGTAGCTGGCCATCAGCAGGATCTCGAACGAGACGAACAGGTGGAACAGGTCGCCGGTGGAGAACGCGGCGCAGACGCCGGCGGCCAGCACGAGGTAGACCGGGATGGAAGATCGGCGACGACGACTTGCGCGAGCCCTCGCCGATCGCGAAGACGAGCACGATGAGCAACGTGAGCATCGCGATCACGAGCATGATCCCGGAGAAGCGGTCGATCACGTAGCTGATCCCGATCGACGGGGACCAGGCGCCGATCCTGGCGACGAGCGGGCCGGAGTCGTCGACGTGCACGAGCAACGCGATGCTCGTGCCCAACGAGATCGGCGAGCGCGCCGATGCTGATCGCCCGCTGCACCGCGAGCCGCCGCGCGAAGAGCAGCGCGATCGCCGCCGCGAAGAGCGGGACGACGGTGGGCAGCGGGGCGAGGCGGTCCATCAGTCCTCCGGCCCCGATGATCCGCTTGCGCGGCCCGGAGAGCAGCGGGCCGTCGTCGCCGCTCAGGAGTCGCTCCCGCTCGGCGCGGCGCGCGGCCTCGTCCTGGCGGATGTACCGCCGCCGCTCCGCGGCGAGCAGCATGTCCTCGAGGTCGTCTTCGACGTCGTCGTTGCCGTTGAGCGTCCAGCTCCGCCACGCGAGCGCGAGCAGGAACGCCTGCAGCGCGAAGCCGATCACGATCGCGGTCAGCACCAGCGCCTGCGGGATCGGGTCGGTCGAGCCCGTGAGCTTGCCGACGATCGGCGGGACGCCCGGGCGGCTGCCGGCCACGATGAGCAGCAGGTTGACGCCGTTCCCGATGAGCCCGACGCCCACGATGATGCGGGTGAGGCTGCGGTGCATCATCGAGTAGGTGCCGGTCGCGAACAGCACGCCGATCAGCAGCACGAGGACGAGGCTCATGACGTCAGCGCCTCCTCGTCGCGTCGGCGTCGCCGCTGTGCGTCCGCGACGAGAGATGGCTCAGCACGATGATCACGACGCCGATGACGAGCAGGTAGACGCCGAGGTCGAACACCGCCGCCGACACGAGCTTCACCTCGCCGATCGACCGGGAGCTGGAGGTGGACGATCGCCGTCTCGAGGAACTGGCGGCCGAGGATGAGCGACGTGAGACCGCTCCCGATCGCGAACAGCATCCCGAGCGAGATCAGCACGACCGGCGACAGGCGGGCGACGACGGTCCGGCCCGCGGTTCCACCGGCCAGCAATGCGGAACACGAACGCGGCGCCCGCGATGAGGCCGCCCGCGAATCCGCCGCCGGGCGCGTTGTGGCCGCGCAGCGCGATGTAGAGCGAGACGAGCAGGGTGATGTGGAAGATCATCCGCGTCACCTGCTCGAAGATCATCGACTCGGCGCCGATCCGGGCGAACCGCGTCGTCTCGGTCTGGCCCCGGGCCCGGCGCGGACGCGGTGACCAGGTTCGCGACGCCGAGCGCGGCGATCCCGAAGACGGTGATCTCACCCATCGTGTCGATGCCGCGGAAGTCGACGATCGTGACGTTGACGACGTTCTTGCCGCCCGCCTCGGGCAGCGACAGCTGCTCGATCTTGTCGGTGACGTCCGTCGGTCGCGTCACCGCCGCCCGCGGCCAGCGCGAAGCCGGCGACCGTCACGCCGACCGCGACCGCGAGCCCGATGCGCAGGCCGAGCGGCGCCCACGACGGTGGCGCCGAGTAGCTCTCGGGCAGGTGCCGCAGCACCAGCACGAACGCGACGATCATCAGCGTCTCGATCATGAACTGCGTGAGCGCGAGATCGGGCGCGCCGTACATGAGGAACAGCACCGTGAGCGCCTGCCCGACGCCACCGAGCAGCAGCACCGAGACGAAGCGCCGGCGCGCCATGACGACGGCGAGCGCGACGTGACCGTCGCCAGCAGCGCGACCGCGGCCTGCAGCACGGAGTCGGCGAGCACCGGGCTGCCGCCGTTGTCGCCCGCGCCCTGCGCGAGCGCCACGCCGAGCACGAGGACGATCACGCAGAAGATGACGGCCAGGTACACCGGCAGCGATCCGCTCTGGGTGACGAGCGTGACGCGCCGCGCGCCTTCGAGCAGTCCGTTGTAGCGTGCGCCCGTACGCCGCGGACGCCGAGCGTCTCCGGTCGGCGCCGGTGGACGCTCGGCCCGGATCACGACGAACGCCAGCGGCCGCGCCGGCGAGCACGATGAGCACCGAGAGCAGCAGCGGCAGGTGGAATCCGGGCCAGATCGTGAGCTCAGGTGCGCGGCGCGATCCAGCGACTCCGCGGCGACCGCCGAGCAGGGAACCGAACGTGGACGCGAAGATCCCGCCCGAGCGAGCGACACCGCCGCCAGCACCGACGATCGGACCCGGTGAGCAGTCCAGCTCGGCGGGTGGTGCGACCGTCGCGGCGTCGGCGACGCCGGGCTTGGTGGCGAAGAGCCCCCAGAACACCCGGATCGAGTACGCCGCCGTCAGCACCGACCCGCCGACGACGACGACGAGCGCGACGGTCACCCAGCCGCCACCGTGCTCGAGCGCCGCGAGCGCTGATTCCTTGCCGAGGAACCCGAGCAGCGGTGGAAGGCCGATCATCGACATCGGTGCAGAGCGCAGCTGCGCCGGCGAGCCACGGCAGCCGCACGGCCGACGCCGGAGAGCCGGCGCACGTCGCCGGCTGCCGGTCGCGTGCTCGACCGCGCCGATCGGTGAGGAACAAGCCCGACTTGAAGAGCGCGTGCGCGACGAGCAGACACCACTCCCGCCGCGGTCGCTTCGCCGCGTCACCGACGCCGAAGACCACGACCATGAGACCCGAGCTGCGACACGGTGCCGAAGGCCAGCAGCTGCTTGGCGTCGTTCCGGCGCAGCGCCGCGACACCACCCAGCACCATCGTGACGCCGCCGACGGTGACGAGCACCGGACGCCACCAGTCCAGCTCGCGCGTAGGCGGGCGCGAAGCGGGCGACGATCAGCACACCGGCGTTCACCATCGTCGCCGAGTGCAGGAACGCGGTGACGGGCGTCGGCGCGACCATCGCCCCGGCAGCCAGAAGTGGAACGGGAACTGCGCCGACTTGCGAACGCACCGATCAGCACGAGCACGAGTCCGACCTGGGCGGTCGTCGACGTCGGATCGCTGCGCGAGGACGCCTTGCAGGTTGGTGGTGCCGGCCTGCGTCGATGAGGCACACGAATCCGCCGAGCATCGCGAGCCCGCCGGCGCCGGTCACGAGCAGGGCCTGCTGCGCGGCAGCCCGCGCCGCCGGCGAGCTGGTCGTCGAGTCCGATCAGCAGGAACGACATCACCGACGTCAGCTCCCAGAACACGAAGAGCGTCCACAGGTCGTCGGCGACGACGAGCCCGAGCATGGCGCGCCGCGAAGAACGTGAAGTAGCCGGCGAACTCGTCACCGGTCTCCGACGACGGGTCACCGCCGAAGTAGTCCGACGAGTAGACGAGCACCACCACACCGATGCCGGTCGACGAGGAGCGCCATCACCGTCGCGAAGCCGTCGAGGCGGAACAGGAACTCGAGCGACAGTGCGCTCACCCAGACGCGTGCGGCTCGACGGCGTGGCGCCGTCGACGACATCGGGAACCCGGGTCGCGAGCGGCGACGAGGGCGACGAGCAGGGGGGCGATCGCGACCGCGAAGATCCAGCGGCCCCATCGAGGTCCCAGGGTCAGGATCAGCGCGCCTGCCACCAGGTGCACCAGGACCAGGATCCCGATCACGACCGCGCGCGCTCCGGCGTCGTTGCTGACATCGGACCCGGCCCGTCAGACGGCGCGGATTCTCCGTCGGGTGATGTCGAGGAGGACCCAGTTGGCGTCATAGGAGGTCGTTCACCATCTCGTTCGGGCTGAGCCGCCACCGCGGAGGGCGCGCCGGGATCGGGTGCTCACCCGGTCGGCACTCTCGGCGTGATCGTCGAGCCCGACAGGCGGTCGAAGAGCGAGCTGGGGGGACGGCACATGGTGCCGTCCCCCCGATGCTCACTCGTTGTGCTTCGTCGGTTCGCCTAGCGTCCGATCGAAGGGTCCTGCGAAGCTCCGCCCGAGAGGACGATGTCCTCGTCGACCCCGACGATGTCGAGCTCGCGGAGCCTGCAGGTTGTCGTAGGCGAGCACGCCCATCTCGGGAAGGTCGAGCCCGGCGATCTCGTCGGCCTCCTCCGCGGCGGATGCCGCCCTTCATCACCGCGTTCTGGATCTTGAAGAACGCGTAGGCGATGCCGAACATCACCGTGCAGATCACCAGCGCTCCGATGGCCTGCGCGCCCGAGCTGCTTGAAGCCGAGGCTCGCTGTCGTAGAGGAAGCCGGTGACGCCCTTGCCACTGGTGGACGAGGAGTCGGTGAGGTTCCAGCCGGCGCCGTAACGCCCGTCGGCGAAGATGCCGACGCAGAGCACACCGAAGATGCCGCCGACGCCGTGCACCGAGATTGCGCCCGACCGGGTCGTCGATGCCCTTCCGCTCGAAGAAGAACACCGACTCGACGATGATGATCGCGGCGATCGCACCGATCACCGCCGCCGCCCACGGCTGCACGAAGGCGCACGGTGCCGTGATGGCGACGAGCCCGGCGAGCATGCCGTTGACCATCATGCCGGGATCGGGCTTGCCCATCCGCTTCATGACGTAGAACATCGCCGACCGTTGCACCGAACGCGGCAGCGATGGCCGGTGTTCACCGCCACGACCGCGAAGCGCAGGTCGGTCGCCGCGAACGTCGATGCGGCGTTGAAGCCGAACCAACCGAACAGCAGGATGAACGTACCGAGCATGCGCCATCGGGATGTTGTGGGCCGCCAACGTGCGCGGCTTGCCGTCCGGCCCGTACTTGCCGATGCGGGCACCGAGCACGATTGCTCCGGCGAGGCCGGCGACACCACCCATGGCGTGCACGACACCCGAGCCGGCGAAGTCGACGTAGCCGAAGCCCGAGTCGATGCTGTTGCCGAGCTGGCTCAGCCAACCGCCGCCCCAGGTCCAGCCACCGAAGATCGGGTAGTAGAGGGCGCCACAGAAGAGGCCCCAGCCGACGAACGCCTTCCACTTCCAGCGCTCGGCCATGGCCCCGGTCGGGATGGTCGCCGTCGTGTCCATGAAGGCGACCATGTAGAGGAAGAACGCAGCGATCGGCACGCTGTACGCCGCGCCCGAGAGCGCCCAGCCGCTCTTGCCCCACAGGAACACCCAGTGGCCGCTGTTACCGAATGAGCGCGACTCCGAACTGAGTGACTTGTGAGGCCGAAGAGGCGGGTAGCTGAACCCGCTGAACATGATCGGGAACCCGACGAGGAAGAAGGCCACGAACCCGATCCCGAAGATCGCGAAGTTCGTGCTGACACACGTGCGAAGCGTGCTTCGCCCGGCAGAAACCGGTCTCGACGAGCGCGAAGCCCGCTTGCATGAAGATGACGAGCACCGCGCCGATGATGATCCAGAGGTTGTTGAGCCCCAGATCAGTGTGGCTGATGCCCTTGATCGGATTGATGTCAATCGAAGGATCCACCGCATAGGCGCCGACGTTCACCAGCAGCACCAGAGCTGCGGCGATCGTCGCGACAATCGACGTCCTTCGTAGCATTCGTCTCACACTTACCTCCCGCTTGGTGAGCCCACGGACAGCCAGCGCTGGTGCGCTCGCCGAGGTTCAGCAAAACGTAAGGAATATCCATTTCGCGTCCGCTTCCCGAGCGTTACGGCTCTGCTTGCGTCAGCTGACGTCTTTCTGAACGTGAGCTGACTCAGCCCTCGCCGCGGCGCACGCGGTCGGTGGCCAGCCTTCGCGGCGATGCGATCGCCGGCCGCGCCAGTGATCGCGACCACGGAATCGACGAAGAGGAAGCGGCTCGGAGTCTGGGGCGCGGTCAGCTGGGACCGACACCATGCCGTCATCTCCGGCGCGTCGAGGTAGTGGCCGTCGGTGATCTCGATGAGCGCCACGAGTTGATCGCCGATCGGTGGCGCGGTGATCCCGACGACCATGCAGGCGGCGACGCTGCGGTGCTTCCGAAGGACGAACTCCACCGCCGACGTCGAGACGCGCGTGCCATCGAGAACCACGATCTCGGGATCGGGCGCGGTACCGCGGATCCCATGCTGCGCGTCGACGGTCACGTGCTCACCGCTGAGCCAGTACCGCGTGTGGTCGATGGTGCGGAAGTGAATCGCCGTCTTCTCCGGGTCCTTGTAGTAGCCCAGCGGGATCGCGCCTCCGGCCGCGAGCAGTCCGACGTCACCGGAACCAGGCTCGACGTCGCGACCGGTCACGTCGTCGACCACGCGAAGCAGCTCGGTCGCGGTACGCGATTGCGAGGCGCGCGGTTCGCGGATGTCGGCGTGTGGGAGATGCGCGGCGAGGCGGCGCTTCGTGGTTTCGCCGAGTCGACCGGCGCACGTGACGATCTCGACGCTCGAGAGCTCCCAACGTCGTGGCTCCGAGTCCAACGTGTCCGCGAGCTTCGCCGCCGATCCGTCGCTGGGGAGCTCCAACACGACGACGCGTTCACGTTCGACCGCGTCCCAGACCGCGAGGCGGTCGAACGGATCGACCCGCACGAGCACCACCGAGCCTCCGGACACGAGCGGGCGACACGCGCCGAAGAGACCCAGCGTGTGGGTCAGCGGTGCGACAGGCATCACGATCGCCGGAGTGCCATCGGCTCGGCCGCTCTCCGTCGAAGACCGCAACGCGTCCGCGAGATCTGCGCTCCGCCACATCAGCGCCGTCGGCGGAACTGTCGACGCGTCGGAGTAGATGACCACGAGGTCGTCCGGCGCTCCGCCGACCGGCTGCCATTCGGCGGAAGAGGGCGCGCCCGCGATCGCCCGCTCGTAGCCGTCGCCCACGGAGAACGCCTTCGGACGCCACGGTCGGCCGATGCGCTTCACCGCGGTCCGTATCGTCGTCGCATCCTCGACCGCGTGCACGACCACCTTGGCGTCCGAGTGGTCGAGGATCGCGTGGATCGCCGTCGTGGCCTGGCGCACGTCGACGTTGACGGGGACGCATCCGAGCTTCAGCGACGCGTAGAAGACCTCCAGGTACTCAGAGGTGTTGGCGAGGGCGATGGCCACGCGGTCGCCGTGCGCGAGTCCGACCTCGGCCTCGAGGTGCCACGCCAGACGATTGGCTCGTTCGGCGAACTGCTCCCAGGTCGACCGACGGGCTCCACTCGCGACAGCCACGCGTTCGGGAACGGTGGCGGCGAAACCGTCCCACGTCGACGCGATGTCGAGTCCAGGTCCACCCATCGCGAGGACGATAGAGCACGACCGAGCGTCTGAACGGAGCCGCTCGGCGAGGCCGACGGAGCGCAACCGGCTACTGCTCCGTCATGATCCGTTCGAACTCCTTGAGCGGATCGACGCGCGGCCCGCCCGTCACCTCGACGACCACCTCGGTGAGCCCGGCGTTCCAGCGGAACGGGGCGTCGTAGCCCGGACCCACCGACGGCCCCAGCTCGTAACCACAGCTCAGCCCCGCGCCGGTGTTGTTGTAGCTCGTAGGCGTGAACTTCGGGATCGGGCCGCTTCCCACCACCTCGCCGTCGACCACCAGCTCCGCGCGCCCGCCCTCGTCGTCGAGCTTCTCGTAGCGGACACCGAGCACGTGCGCGCCGGCGCCGATGACCCGGTCGGACCCGATCACGTCGATCGTCTTGCCGTAGAGGTTGTGCAGGTAGCGCAGACGCCCGTCGAGCACCTGCAGTGACCACCCTCCGAGCACGCACCCCATCGCGAGCAGCACGCCCGCGGGTGTCGTCCCTTCGGCGACGTCGACCGACGCCGTGATCTCGTGCGTGCGGTTGCGCACGTCGACGGCGATGCTCTGCGGCACCGGTGCACCGAACGGGACGTAGCGGTACCGGTTGCGCTCGAGGATCTTGTTCGGCGGTGGGTTCAGGATCGTGTAGAGGATGCGGTTGTCGAGCGGCAGCACGTGGTGGCGTTCGGCCTCCTCCCACCACTGGTCGACCATGCGTGCGAGCCGCTCGGGCTCGGCTCCGGCGAGGTCGTGGATCTCGGAGGGATCGACCTCGACGTGGTACAGCTCCCAGATGTCCTCGTCGAAGGGGGCCATGAACGTGTTCGCGCTCGTGTCGGCGGTGATCGGGCCGAGTGGCTTGAACGTGACCGCCTTCCACCCCTCGTGGTACAGCGCGCGCGATCCCAGCATCTCGAAGTGCTGCGTCGTGCGTCGGCCGGGCGCGGTGGCGCCGTCGGCGGCGAACAGGTTCGAGAAGCTCGTGCCGTCGATCGGGCTCTGCTCCAGGCCCCGGATGCGCTCCGGCGCGTCCACACCGATCAGGTCGAGCACGGTCGGCATCACGTCGATGGCGTGGGTGAACTGACGGCGGATCGCGCCGGCGTCGCCCGCGAACCGCGCCGGCCAGCGCACGATGCAGGGATCGGCCACGCCGCCCTCGTGCACCTCGCGCTTCCACCGCTTGAACGGCGTGTTGCCGGCAAGGGTCCAGCCCCACGGGTAGTTGTTGTGGAGCGACGGCCCGCCGAGCTCGTCGATGCGGGCGCGCATCTCCTCGCGGCCCGCGGGGTCGCGGTTGACCAACCGGACGTCGTTGATCGACCCGGTGACGCCACCTTCCGAGCTGGCGCCGTTGTCGGACACGAGGACCACGATCGTGTTGTCGGCGTCACCGCTCGCCTCCAGGTGCGCGAGCAGGCGACCGATCTGGTCGTCGGTGTGCGAGAGGAAACCGGCGAAGCACTCCATGAAGCGCGCCGCGACCTTCTGGTCCTCGGGCTCGAGCTCCTCCCACGCCGGCACCCACGGCGGGCGCGGCGACAGCTCGACGTCGGCGGGCACGACTCCGAGCTCCACCTGGCGGGCGAGGATGCGCTCACGCAACACGTCCCAGCCGTCGTCGAACACACCGCGGTAGCGCTCGATCCACTCCGGTGGCGCGTGGTGCGGTGAGTGGCACGCACCGGTGGCGAAGTAGAGGAAGAACGGCTGCTCGCCGTCGGCGTTGCGCAGGTCGCTCAGGTACTCGACGGCGTGGTCGACCAGGTCCTCGGTGAGGTGGTAGCCCTCGGCGGGCGTGCGCGGCGGCTGGACCGAGTGGTTGTCGCAGTAGAGCGTGGGCACGAACTGGTGCGTCTCGCCGCCGTGGAACCCGTACCACCGGTCGAAGCCGCGACCGAGCGGCCACGTGCTCCGGTCGGCGGCCATGTGCGTCTCGTCGTCGGGTGTGAGGTGCCACTTCCCGACCGCGTACGTGGAGTAGCCGTGCGTGCGCAGGATCTCGGAGAGGAAGCCGTTCTCCGGCGGCACGACGCCCGAGTACCCCGGGAAGCCCATCGCGAGATCGGCCACGCGACCCATCCCGTTGGTGTGGTGGTTGCGACCGGTGAGCAGGCAGCTGCGCGTCGGCGAGCACAGCGCCGCGGTGTGGAAGTTGGCCAGGCGCACGCCCTGGTCGGCGAGCGCGTCGATGTTCGGCGTGTCGATCACGGACCCGTAGCAACCGACCTGCGCGAACCCGACGTCGTCGAGGACGATGTACACCACGTTGGGTGCGCCTTCGGGCGGCTCCGGCCGCGCGGGCCACGCCGGCGTCGACGTGCGCCAGTCGCGCCCGATCACCCCTGCGAACTCTTCGTGCACTCCCACGGATCCCCTCCTGCGTCGTGAACCGGTCAGCGCTGGCCGGCGACGTCCTGCACCGGCGTCATCGCCTTCCAGTCACCGGTCGTCCCGCTCGCGCCGTCGAAGGTGACCAGACCGAACGTGTCGTTGGCGTCGTACTTGCCGGTGTGCAACGACGCCCACTTGCCGAGGACGAGCTGGTCGTCGATCGGCCCCATCGTGTTCACGGCCTTGGTCCAGGTCGTGTTGTTCAACGTCTTGCCGGCGTTCTCGGCGATCGTCTTGAAGAACAGCACGTCGCCGCACGCGTCCTCGACCGACGCGTAGATCTCGGTGCGCTTGCCGTCGGCGCCGGGCTTCACGTCCTTCGGCGCCACCACCTTGGTGCCCGTCGCCTTCTCGTACGTCTTCACGCACTGCTGCATGACCGGGGTCTCGAAGCGGGCCTGCTCGCTCTGGCCCTCGGCGCTGATCAGGCCCTGGTAGGGGTTGGGATCGAGCTTCGCCGTCACCGCGTCCTGACCCCCCGAGAGCGCGACGGGTGACTGGTCCGCGATCAACGTTGCCTTCGGGAACGCGTCCTTCAGCATGGTCACGTAGTTCTTCGCCACCACGACCTGGCCGACGAGGACGAAGGTGTCGACGCCCTCGCCCTTCCACTTCTCGATGAAGCTCTCGAGCTGCGACTGCGCGGCCGACGTGTCGGTGCCGGACACGTTCAGGACCGCGGTGGTGCCCTGCTTCACCTTCATCTTCTTCAGCGCCGGCGTCACCAACTGGTCGACGCGGTCCTTGCTGTCCTGCTGCGTGAGCACCGCGACCTTCTTGCCCTTCAGGGTGTTCTGCTTCGCGAGGAGGTCGAGGATCACCGAGAGGCGTCGATCGGTCGTGATGTTCGGTGTGAGCAGGAGGCCCTTCGGGGCCTGGTCGATCCACGACTGCGACACGTTGTGGATGATCTCGACCGTCTCGTGGTTCTTGGCGATGCAGAGCTGCGCGTCACCCGACTGGTCGATGAACACACCGACGACGGCGAACACCTTGTCGTCCTCGGTGAAGCTCGTGCACGTCGACAGCGCCTGCGCGTTCCCGACCGGGCAGAAGTCGCGGTAGACGGGTTCGACCTTGCGCCCGAGGATCCCACCCTTGGCGTTGAGGTCGTCGACGAAGACCTTGTAGGTCTCCTCCTGGTCGCCGCGGTTGAAGTCGACGAAGTCCTTGATGCAGCTGTAGTCCACCTGCACGAGGCCGAGCTTGATCGTCGTGTCGGTGACGCCCTGCCCCAGCTTCGCCGACGCGGCGGCGCCCGCCGACCCGCTCCCGACGCCCACCGCGACGGCGCCGACCGTCACCATCACGACGATGGCGACGAACCGCCCCAACCGTCCTGTCCCCACTGAAATCTGACCCATGCGGTCGACATTACGCGGGTCGAGCCGACGACACCAGACAGTGCCCGGCGGCGGCTACCGGCCGACGGCCTCCTCGAGCTGGCGCTTGTTCATCTTCGAGCGGCCTTTGATGCCCTTGTGCTTGGCCTCGTTGTAGAGCTGCTGCTTGGTGCGCCCGCCGGCACCGGAGTGTGACCGCAACCCGCCGCGCCGACCCGACGAGATGTCGTCGGTCGACGACCTGCTGCTGGTCGCCGCCTCGCCGGCCCGGGCGCGCTCCTTGTTCACGGTGCGCGCCGCGATCTCCTCGGCGGTGTCCTCGGACTCGCCGCGCTCGCGCAGCCCGTCCTTGATGTGCTCGTACTGGCGCTCGCGCTTGTCGCTCCATGCTCGCGGGGGCATGACGACCTCCTGGTTCGGCGACGGCTGGGGACTCGGGGCGGGTACCCGTCTTCCGATGGTTTGACACGCCGCTCGGATCGGACAAGCTGGTCCGATGGCAGACGACGAGCGCATCAAGGCCCGAGCCGAAGCACTCACCCCTGAGGAGGAAGAGGCCGGGAGCGACGACCCCGTCGCGCAGGCCGCCGCCATCCTCGAGGAGTCCGACGAGCGCGAGTTCGAGCGGAACGACCCGACCGGGCAGGGCATCGAGAAGCGCCGCTCCGAGGACACCGTCGACCCTCCGGAGCTCGACGAGTAGCGGTCAGCTCGTGCCGAAGCCGTAGAGGCGCTGCGCGTTGCCGGCGAGGATCAGGCGCCGCTCTTCGGCGGGCACGCCCGAGAACACGTTCAGGATCGTGCGCCACGAGTGTGGCCAGTCGGACGAGACGTGCGGGTAGTCCGACGACCAGAGCATGCGCTCCACCCCGATGGCGTCGCGCAGGCGGACGCCCACGGGGTCGGTCATGAAGCCGAAGTGGAAGTGGTCCTCGATGTACTCGCTCGGTCGTCTCGCGATCGGGAAGGTGCTGCCCGGCGCGAGCCGCTGGAAGTTGTTGTCGATCTGCTCCTTGACGTACGGCAGCCACCCGCAGTCGACCTCGGCTGCGACCATCTGCAACCCCGGGAAGCGGTCGAACACGCCGGCGAAGATCAGCTCGAGGATGCGGTTCGGGATGTCGAAGATGCGTCCCCATCCCGGGAGTGCGACGCGATGCGCAGCCGGCATCGTGGCGGTGAGCGACACGTGGATGCTGAGCGGCACGCCCAGCTCCTCGATGCGCGCCCACACCTTGTCGTCGTCGGGGGTCGGCGCCAGCGTGCCGTTCGGGTAGCACCCCATCACCAGGCCGCGGATGCCGGGACGGTCGACGACGCGGTCGATCTCGGTGAGGGCGCCGTCGACCCCGCGGTTGGGGATCACCGCGAGCCCGCCGAGGCGAGCAGGTGCGTGCTCCACGTACTCGGAGAGCCAGTCGTTGTAGGCGCGCACCATCTCGTGGTGGTACTCGGCGTCGGGGTTGGCGACGATCGCCTGGTTGAGCCGCGGCGTCGGGTAGAGCACCTCGGCGTCGACGCCGTCGCGGTCGAGCTCCTCGAGGCGCGCAGCCGGGTCGTGTCCACCGCGGCGGATGTCCTCGAAGCGCATCCAGCCGCGCATCTCCTCGGGCTCGAGCCCGGCGCAGGCGTTCATGCCGAACGTGATCGGGTCGGCGACGCCCTCGAGCACCCACGCATCGCCCTGCTCGAAGCGCTCCATGCGCGGCGCCCGGTCGCGGTACCGGGCGGAGACCCGGGTCGCCCAGAGGTCGGGCGGCTCGTTCACGTGGCTGTCGGCCGAGATCAGCCGGTACGTCTGGCGGGTGCGCTCGGGCACGAGCGCCAACCTTACGGGTCTGCGTCGGTTCGTGCACCCGGCCCGGCCCGGCCCGCCGCCGGACCCTCGGGCCGTCAGCGGCCGGATCCACCACGGCGCGTAACTACGGCGCGGATTCACTGTGCGGTGGCTCCCGGCCGGCGCAACCGGTTGCGCAGAGAGCTCGCCCCGCCGCCGGGATCGGTGCAGCACGTAGGGTCCGGGCGTGAGCGCCCGTCGCCACAGCACCTTCGTCATCAGCCTGACGCCGTTCACCGACGACGGCGCGCTCGACGAGGCCGGCCTGCGTGCGCATCTGGCGCGACTCCGCGCGTCGGGCATCGGCGTCTACCTGGCCGGCAGTGGCAGCGGCGAGGGCTACACCCTCTCGCGCGCCGAACGCCGGCGGGTGCTGGAGCTCGGCGCCGAAGCGCTCGCCGGTGCGGTGCCGGTGCGCGCGATGGGTGTGGAACCCCGCACCGCGGCCGAGGTCATCGAGTTGGCGGAGGACACGGTCGCGGCCGGCGTCGACGCGACGCAGGTGTACTCGCTCGATCTCGGTCACGGCTACCTCCCGACCGCCGACGAGCAACGCGCGTACCTGCGCACCGTGCTCGAGCGCGCGCCCGGCGATCTCGTGCTGTCGACGCACCAGTCCGTCGGCTACCACTACGAACCCACCTTGATCGACGAGGTGCTGCGCGATCATCCGCACGTCATCGGTGTCAACGTCACGCACCGCGACCTCGTGTACGTCGCCGAGATCGTCGACGCGGTCGACGGGCGCATCGACGTCCACGTCGGCGGGCCGCTGCACGCGCTCGGCGCGACCGCGCTCGGTGCCACCGGGTACCTGTCGTCGGAGGGGAACCTCGTCCCCCGGTTGTGCGTGGCGCTGATCGAGCGGATCGAGGCGGGCGACCACGACGGCGCGGCGCACCTGCACCGCCAGGTCATGGAGATCCACGGGGCCACGCAGGCGCTGGGCGGGATCGTCGGCGCCAAGGCCGCGCTGCGACTGCTCGGGGCGCCGGGCGGATGGCCGCGACCCCGCGCCTGCCGGTGGCGCCGGAACGGGCGCAGTCGCTGGTCGACGTCCTGGTGCGCCTCGGTGCGGCCTCCGACGAAGGTCTGCGATGATGCCGGTATGAGCGCACTGATCGAATCCGCCTGGCCGAAGTACCCCGGCTACGTCATCGACCTCGTCCCCGTGGGCGCGACCGCCCGGGCGTGGTTCGGCGACCTGCTGCTGGCCGAGAGCGACCACGCCGTCCGGCTGGAGGAGACCAAGCACGTCGACCGCCTCTACTTCCCGGTGGCCGACGTCAACTGGGAGCTGTTCGAGCCGACGCCCAATTTCACGATCTGCCCGTTCAAGGGGCACGCGACGTACTGGTCGCTCACCGCGGTCGACCCGGTCGAGAAGGACATCGTCTGGACGTACTCCGAGCCGTTCGACGAGGTGGCCGGCATCGAGGGCTACGTGTGCTTCTACCAGGAGCGCGTGCGGCTCGAGCTCGAGGACGACTGGGACGGCACCGACGCCTCGAAGGACGGCGGCCCACCGGTGATCAACCGCTTCCCGGCATGGGGTGATGCCGCCGACCTGCTCGAGCTCATCGACGTGCACCCCGAGGGTGCCGCCGGCCACTTCGTCGGACCGTCGTACCGCGACACCACGCGCAACGTGGTCGAGGGCGGCCAGATGTTCGCGCAGGGCCTGGTCGCGGTGTCGAAGATGCTCCCGCGCCAGCACGTGACGTCGGCGAACATGTACTTCCCGAAGGCGGCCGCGTTCGACGCGCCGCTCGACGTCGACGTCGACCTGGTGCGCGAGGGCCGCACGTTCTCGACCGCCGAGGTGCGCATCTCGCAGGACGCCAAGCTCCGCAGCATCGGCCTCTACTTCCTCGACAGCGGTGCGCCCACCACGATCGATGGTCAGGTCGCGATGCCCGACGTCGGCGGGCCGCTCGACGCCGAGCCGTACGACATGCGCGTCACCGGTCGCGAGCTGCGGATCGTCGACGGCGACTACCGACCCGACCCCGACCACATCGGGCCGCCGGTCATCAACGCCTGGATCCGCTTCAAGGACGCGCCGTCGGAGCCGTACCTCCACGCCGCGCTCCTCGCGCAGCCCACGACGCACTGGACCATCGCCGCCGCCATGCTGCCCCACCCGGGGTACGGCGAGGCCATGGCCCACGTCACGCTCTCGACGGGAATCATGGGTGTGAGCATGGCGTTCCACGACGAGATCGACGTGACGCAGTGGCACCTCTACTCCAACCCCGCCGTCCACGCCGGCAGTGGTCTCTGCCAGGGCGAAGGACACATCTTCCGCGAGGACGGGCGACTCGTCGCGACGTACACCATCCATGCGATGGTGCGCGACTTCGTGCAGGGGCCCGAGGCGATGGGGCACGACGCGTCGACTGCGATGTAGCGCGACGGCTGCCGGACTGCGAGGTGTGAAGTGACGATCACGCTCAACCACACGATCGTCTGGTGCACCGATCAGGAGGTGTCGGCGCGCTTCCTCACCGATCTCCTCGATCTCCCCGCGCCCGCGCACTGGGGACCGTTCGTGATCGTCGAGCTCGCCAACGGTGTGTCGCTCGACTACCTCGTCGCCGAGGGCGACGGCACCGTCGCACCACAGCACTACGCGTTCCTCGTGAGCGAGGACGAGTTCGACGCCATCTTCGGTCGCATCGTCGAGCGGGGCGTCGACCACTGGGCCGACCCGGGCCGGCGCCACGCACGCGCAGTGAACCACGACGACGGCGGGCGGGGTGTCTACTTCGCCGATCCCGACGACCACCTGCTCGAGATCATCACCCGCCCCTACGGCAGCGGCGACCCGCAGCCCCGCTAGGCCACCGAACCCTGCAGCACCACGGACTCGCCGGGCACCTCGCTGCCCGCGGCCGGTTCGGTCGTGACCTCGAACATGCTCGGCGTCGCCGCGAGCCGGAACGCCGAGATCCCCGGGGTGCGCCCCAGCACACCGAGCGACACCATGCGGGCGGTCTCGCCGTCGTCGACCTTCGCCCACAGCTGGTACGTGCGGTCGCCGTCGAGCGTCGGCAGCTCACGTCCCATCAGGTAGCCGGTCCCGTCCGGGAGCATCACCACCTCGCCGCCTCCGTCACCGTCGCCGGTCATGGGGTCCAGCGCGATCACGTGCGCGTCGGCCGAGGCCCGGGCGGCCATCGCCTGCTGCTCCATCGGGTCACGGTGCATCTCCGCGGCGAGGTCGTCGATGCGGTCCTGCTGCCGCACCACCTGCACCCCGAGCACCACCGCGAGCACGATGGCGGCCGCGGCGAGGAGGGCGACGACGCGCCGGCCGCGCGCCGGACGCGAGGTCTCAGCGCTGGAGGAGGGCGCGCTCGACGCGGGAGTGCCTGCGGGAGCGACGCCTGCGAGCGTCGCGTCCGCAGCGACGAGTCGCAGCGGAGGCGCTTCGAGCCCGTGGGCAGGTGCGTCGAGCGCGTCCTCGATCCCCGACCACACCGACTCGGGTGCGCGGAGGTCGTGGGGCGGGAGGAACGACACCGCTTCCCGAAGTGACTCCACCTCGGCGCGCGCATCGGCGTCGCGCTCGACGTAGCGCGCCACCTGCTCGTGCTCCTCGCCGTCGAGAGCATCGACCGCGAACAACGGAAGGAGCTCGTCGAGCTCGGCGCGGGTCAGCTCTCGGTCCACGACGACGTGATCCCCGACTCGACGAGCGAGTCGCGCAGACGGCGCAACCCCACTCGGATCCGACTCTTGACCGTGCCCTCGGGTTCGTCGAGCAGCACCGCGACCTCGCGGTAGGTGTGACCACCGAGGTAGGCGAGCTCGATGGCACGCCGTTCGTCGTCGGAGAGCACGGCGAACGCGTTGCGCACCTGCTCGGCCAACGCGAGCTCCACCACCTCACGTTCGAGGTCGTACTCCGGCTCCGGGTGCAGCCGCTCGTGGCGGCCTTCACGCGCCCGGCGCGCCGACTCGGCCCGGACGACGTCGATGGCGCGGCTGTGCACCGTGGCCATGAGGTAGGCGCGGAGCGAGCCCCGACCCGGATCGAAGCGCTCCGGGTCCTGCCACAGCTTGAGGAAGACCTCCTGCACCAATTCTTCGGCCAGAGCCCGGTCGCGCAGGACGCGCACCGCGAGCCCGAACGCTGCGTCGCCGTGCCGGCGGTAGACCTCGGCCAGCGCCGCCTCCCGGAACCGGGCGATGGCGACGACGAGCGCAGCGTCGCTGGCCTCGCCCAGCTCGGACTCCATCATCATGAAGGGTACGGAGCCGGACCGCCTCCCGGATGACGGAGCGGGGCGGTGGCGAACTCACGCATACCCGTCGCGAACGGGGTCTCGGCCACGAAACCGAGGCTCCGGCGGGCTCCTGCCGTCGCCCCGAACACGTGGCGCACGTCACCGAGGCGGTACCGGGGCACCACCACGGGTGCCGCTCCCCCACCGGGGTGCCCGTCGGCGATCGCCCGGGCCATGTCCAGGATGGTGCGCCGTTCCCCCGACGCGACGTTGTACGCCCCGGGCCGAGGATCGGCGACGGTCAGCGCAGCCACGTTCGCCCGGGCGACGTCGGTCACGTGGACGAAGTCGCGCAGCTGCCCACCGTCCTCGAAGACCGTCGGTGGGCGACCGGCCTCGAGCGCGCTGCGGAAGATGCTCGCCACTCCGGCGTAGGGCGTGTCGCGCGGCATGCGCGGCCCGTACACGTTGTGGTACCGCAGCGCCACGACCGTGGCGGCGTGCTCCCGGCCGTACGCGGCGCAGAGGTGCTCCTGGTGCAGCTTCGTCGCCGCGTACACGTTGCGCGGATCGACCGCGGCCGACTCGTCGATCTCCACCGGTGCGAGCGCGCTCCCACAGTCGGGACACCTCGGCTCCCACTCGCCGGCGTCGAGTTGGCTGCGGGTCCGGGGGGCGGGCCGGACGTCGCCGTGCTCGACGCATCGGTATCCGCCCTCTCCGTACACGACCATGCTGCTGGCGAGCACGAGCCGACCGGAGAAGCCGATGCCGTGGAGACCGGCGAGCAGCACTGCGGTGCCGAGGTCGTTGTCGCGCACGTAGGCGGGCGCATCACCGAGATCCACGCCCAGCCCGACCATCGCCGCCTGGTGGCAGACCGCGTCGACTCCGGCGACGACCCGCGCGACGACCTCGCCGTCAGCGCAGTCGCCCCAGATCCACTCAGCCCGCGGATCGAGGTCGGCGGGGACACCGTCATGGGCGCCCGGGTGCAGCCGATCGAGCACCCGGACCTCGTGACCGAGATCGCAGAGCTGCTCGACGACGAAGGAGCCGACGAACCCTGCACCGCCGGTCACGAGGATCACCACGGGCTTCGCACCAGGGTCTGCACGCCGATGGCGAAGGCAAGCTGCGCCGCCAACCAGCGCGAAGGGTGTCGAGCGACCGCGAGCGCCGCGCCGGCGGGCAGCAGCCAGATCGAGAACGGCAACCAGATCCGTTCGACCTCGCCCTTCGACATCCCGGTGAGCGTCGGCGATCCCGATCGCGGCCAGCGCGCCACCGACGATCCACCAGATCCGGCGGTCGCGCAGGCGCGCCAGCGCGACTGCGATCGCGGGGCCGGTGGCGATCGCGAGCGCGGCCAGGTTCACGAGCAGGAACACGTCGTACGGCCGGCGGGACGCCACACCCGCGTGGTAGCGGGCGCGAGTGGCGGCCAGGCCGGCGAACCACCAGAACCCGGCCAGCGCGAACGCGGCGAACACGAAGGACGCGCCGAGCGCGGCGAGGAGGATCGGTCGGGCGCGTCGCCGAAAGAACGCGATGCCGCACGGGATCACTGCCAGCAGCACGAGCCCGTACGACAGGAACGCGAGCGCGCCGAAGAGGACACCGCCCGCGACCGCGCACAGGTCACCGCGCCGATCCGCACGTCCGGTCGCGACCACGACGAGCGTGACCGCCCACGCCCCGATGCCCGCGTAGAGCGCATCGGCGCTGGTGGCCACCCAGATCGCGATCGGTGCGGCGGCCACGTAGGGCCACGCGGCGCGGGCCGTCGTCTCACCCGCCACCTCGCGCACCGCGATCAGCACCGCCGGAACGGCGAGCACGCCACCGAGGATCTCGAGCGCCGCCACGACCGGCGCGTTGGCGATGCCGATGCGGTCGAGGAACGAGAGGACGAGCAGGTACCCCGGCGGATGGCCCTGCACGTGGATGCGGTACTCGGCGAGGTGGGTGGTGAAGCCGCGGAGGAACTCGAGCGGCGCACCGACACGTCCGACGTCCGGCAGGTACTCGTTCTTGAGCGTCACCGATCCGACGAGGCCGGCGGTGCCGTCGAGCAGTGCGAGGGCGACGGCCCACACGCCGGCCACCACCGTCGACGCGACCAGCAGCCCCCGCCAGCTCGCGCGGGTCGTGACGACGTGTCCGCGCGCGACCAGCCCGACGGCGACTGCTGCGGGCAACAGCAGCTCCCACCCGGGCCGCCAGTCGAGCGCCGCATCGAGTGGAGGGAACGGGATGCGGACGTGCGCGCCCGACTGCACCAGGTCGACCAGCACCACGTGCGCGGCGACGATCGCACCTGCCCACACGCCGAGGGCCCACCAGCTGCCGTCACGGCGCGCGCGGTCCCTCGACGGACGGTCCGACTCGACCGGGCTCCGAGCGCGCGGCGACGCGACGACGACCTCCACAGCTGCTGTACGGAGCCGCGCGCCGATCCGGTTCATCCGCGCTTCATCCGAGAGGTGCCGCGCCTCGTAGAGCGAGCGTGGGCAACGTGATCCTTCCGGTACTCGACGAAGCGCGCGCAATTCCCGGTGTGCTCGCCGGGATCCCCGTCGGGTGGCAGCCGATCGTCGTGGACAACGGCTCGGTCGACGGCTCGGCGGACGTCGCGCGCGGTCTCGGCGCGGTCGTGGTCAGCGAACCGCGACGCGGCTTCGGTGCCGCCTGTCATGCGGGTCTGGTCGCGGCGACCGAGGACCTCGTCGCCTTCATGGACTGCGACGGATCGTTCGTGGGCACCGACCTCGACCGCGTCGCCGCTCCCGTCGTCGCCGGTGATGCCGAGCTCGTGCTCGGCGCGCGGCGGCCCGAGGTGGGATCGGGTGCGTGGCCGTGGCACCTCCGGATCGCGAACCGGTCGCTCGCACGCTCGGTGCGTCGACGCACCGGCGTGGTCCTGGACGACCTCGGACCGATGCGGGTCGCGCACCGAGCTGCGCTGCTCGCGCTCGGGGTGCGCGACCGCCGCTTCGGCTGGCCGCTGGAGATGGTCCTGCGAGCCTCCGACGCCGGCTGGCGCATCCGTGAGGTGCCGGTCGCCTATCACCCGCGGGTCGGACGGTCGAAGGTCACCGGCACCGCGCGCGGCGTGGTGCGCACGGTGCACGACATGCGAGTGGCACTGCGATGAGGACGACCGTCGTCATCGCCAAGGCGCCGGCGCCGGGTCGGGTCAAGACGCGCCTCTGTCCTCCGTGCACCCACGAGCAGGCCGCTGCGCTGGCCGCCGCCGCGCTCGCCGACACGCTGACCGCGATCGATGCCTGCACGTGCACGCGTCGGGTGCTCGCGCTCGACGGCGAGCCTGGTTCCTGGATCCCGCCGGGGTGGGACGTCGTGCCCCAGTCGACCGGGGACCTCGGTGCCCGGCTGGACGCCGCGGTGGTGGCGGTCGACGGCCCCGTGCTCGTCGTCGGGAATGGACACACCCCAGATCACCTCGACGCTGGTCGACCGCGCGTGGGACCGGCTGCTCGCGCCCGGCGTCGACGCGGTGCTCGGGCCGGCGTGCGACGGCGGCTACTGGGCGATCGGCGTGCGGACGCCACGAACCGGCCTCTTCGACGACGTCGAGATGTCGACGACCCGTACCGGCAGCGACCAGCACGCCCGGCTCCGGGCCCTCGGCATGACCGTCGTCGACCTCGAGGCGCTGCGCGACGTCGACACGTTCGTCGACGCAGTGGCCGTCGCACGATCCATCCCGCACTCGCGCTTCGC
The DNA here is from genome assembly GCA_963755855.1 of uncultured Actinomycetes bacterium. Classification (GTDB taxonomy): domain Bacteria; phylum Actinomycetota; class Acidimicrobiia; order IMCC26256; family DASPTH01; genus DASUAS01. The sequence continues at coordinate 1,279,366 of CAVWLR010000009.1, forward strand.
CGCCGAGCTCGTCGCCACGCAGGTCGCGGCATGACCGTCACGGCGGCGCCGGTGCGCCTCTGCACCCCCGACGGCCAGGTGCTCGACCTTCCCGCCCACCGCTGGTTCGCGGCCGCGGACGTCGCCGAACACCGCGCCCTCGACCACGCCGTGGGGCCTGCCCTCGACATCGGGTGCGGACCCGGCCGACACCTCGTGGCGCTCGGCGAACGCAACGTCTTCGCGCTCGGCATCGACATCTCCGACGTGCTCCTCGACGTCGCTCGCGGGCGCGGGGTCAACGTGCTCCGTCGATCGGTGTTCGACCGCGTGCCCGGTGCTCGCCGCTGGCGGAGTGCGCTGCTGTTCGACGGCAACATCGGCATCGGCGGCGACCCCGTCGCACTGCTGACGCGCGTGGTCGACCTCCTCCACGACGACGGGCGCATCATCGTGGAGATCGAGCCCGACGATCCCGCGCACGAGATCGTCCTCGTGCGCGCCGAGAGCGACGACCAGGTCGGACCGTGGTTCCACTGGACCTCGGTGGGTCTCGATCGCTTGACGTCGATCGCACGCGTGGTCGGCCTCGACGTCACCGAGTCGTGGGACAGCGAGTGCCGCCGCTTCGCGGTGCTCACGGTCCAGCGATGACCGCGCCGCGCCGACTGCGGTTCCGCAGCGCGCTCCACGACGAGCGCACCGCGGCGTGGTTGGGCATCGCGCTGGGCGTGTCGTTCTCGGTGTGCTTCGCCACCGGGCTGTGGTCGCACCTGCAGCAGAACCCGCCCAGCTGGTTCGATCCGATCGCACGCCCGGCCGGCCTCTACCGCTTCACCCAGGGGTTGCACGTCGCCACCGGGATCGCTTCGATCCCCCTGCTGCTCGCCAAGCTCTGGGTCGTCTACCCCAAGCTGTTCCGGAAGCCGGTGATCAGGAGCGCGGCGTCGGTCCTGGAGAAGGTCAGCATCGTCCCCCTGGTCGGTGGCGGCCTCTTCATGCTGTTCACCGGCCTCGCCAACATCAACCTCTGGTACCCCTGGCCGTTCAACTTCCGCACCTCGCACTACTGGGTGGCCTGGATCACGATCGGCGCGCTGGTGGTGCACATCGGCGCCAAGATCACGATCACCCGGAGCGCGCTGGCGCGGCGTTCGGCGACGCCGGAGCCCGTGGTGGCGGCGGATGCCGGCTCGCCGGATCGACGGACGTTCCTCGCGCTCGTGGCCGGGGCCTCCGGCGTGCTGACGCTGGCGACCGTGGGCCAGACCGTGTGGCCCCTGCGGAAGCTCGCACTCCTCGCGCCACGTCGGCCGGACACCGGACCGCAGGGGTTCCCGGTCAACCGCTCGGCGATCGCCGCGGGGGTGGTCGACACCGCGCGGGACCCCGGCTACCGGCTGGTCGTCGAGGGCGACGTCGCCCACCGGGTCGAGCTCTCGCTCGACGAGCTCCGTGCGCTCCCCCAGCACTCCGCCACCCTTCCCATCGCGTGCGTCGAGGGCTGGAGTGCCTCGCGCACGTGGCGTGGGGTCCCGGTGCGCGACCTCCTCGACCTGGCCGGCGCATCGGCCGACGCACGCGTGCGCGTGCACTCGCTCCAGGAGCGGTTGTCGTACGCGACTTCCGATCTCGATCCCGACCAGGCGCGTGATCGGGACACGCTGCTCGCCCTCCAGGTCGAGGGCGAGGAGCTCCACCTCGACCACGGGTACCCGGTGCGTCTCATCGGCCCGAACCGGCCCGGCGTGATGCAGACCAAGTGGGTCACGAAGTTGGTGGTGTCGTGAGCGCCAGCGAGCGACCCAGTGGAGGCGCGTCGTGAGCGCCAGCGACCGACCCAGTGGAGGCGCGTCGTGAGCGCGGTTCCCGAGGTGGCGGACCCGCCCGACACCGAGATCCCCGGTCGCGGGTTCTGGATCGGGCTCGCGATCGGCACCCCGGTGATGGTGTACGGCGCGGCCGAGCTGGTGCAGCAGACGGGCTGGCCGCGGGCGTTCGGCGTCGCCCGGTGGTTCGGCGGCGGCATCCTGCTCCACGACCTCGTGATCGTGCCGATCGTGCTCGCCATCGTGTGGGCGATCGGGCGCTGGACGCCGGCGCCGGTGCACACCCCACTGCGTGCCGCGGTGCTCGGCACCGGCCTCGTCGTCGCGATCGGATGGCCGGGACTGCGCGGCTACGGCAACAAGGCGGACAACGCGACGATCCACCCGCTCGACTACGGCAGCGCGGTGCTCACCCTGCTGGTGCTGATGTGGGCAGCCGCACTGGTGTGGTCGGTGTGGCGTCTCGTTCGGCGAGCAGACCGACCGCGGTCGTGAGCACCGCGCGCAGGCGATCCAGGTTCGCCTCGAAGATCTCGAAGACCCGCTCCTGGGTGACGGGCTCGATGCTGGCGTCGCCCTCGACGCCCGCGTCGTAGTCGGTCACGAGACCGAGTCCGGCGTAGGGAATTCCCGCTTCACGGGCGAGTGCGGCTTCGGGGTACTGGGTCATGTTCACCAGGTCCCAGCCCATGCGCCCGTACCACTGCGACTCGGCCCGGGTCGAGAACCGCGGGCCGTTGATGACGACGACGGTGCCGCCGTCGTGCACGGTCACGCCTTCGTGACGGGACGCAGCGAGCAGGACCCGTCGCAGCTCGGCGTCGTACGGATCGGCCAGTGAGACGTGCTGTGGCCCGTCGGCGAAGTGGTCGAAGTACGTGTCGATCCGCCCCTGGGTCCGGTCGACGAGCTGGTCGACCACGACGAAGTCGCCGGGGCACAGCTGCGCCTGCAACGACCCGGCCGCGAACGGAGCGAAGAGCGCCCGCACTCCGAGCCGTTGCATCGCCGCGACGTTGGCGCGGTAGTCGACCCGATGGGCCGGTCGCTCGTGGTGCCGGCCGTGACGGGGGATGAACGCCACCCTCAGCCCGGACACGGTCGCCACGGTCACCGGCGCCGACGGCTCGCCCCATTCGCCGACGGTGAGCACTTCGGTGGCGTCGGGCAGGAACTCGTAGAGCCCCGATCCTCCGAACACCCCGACCTCGGCCCGGGCGTCGACGGCGATGGTTTCGTCCATGCCCAGTGTGCGGAACCCGTCGCTGCGCCGGATGACCGGCTCGGCGTAACCTTCGCCTGCAGAGTTCGACTCAGCCCAACTCCGGAGGGACCGCGCATGAGCACGCACCGCCCCATGGAGGGGATCCGCATCCTCGACCTGGCCGACCACACCTTCGTGCCCGCGGCATCGGCCATCCTCAGCGACTGGGGCGCCGAGGTCATCAAGGTCGAGCACATCACCCGCGGCGACGCCGCCCGGGGTCTGGCGTCGACCGGCATGGCGATGTTCGGCGGCGAGGTGTCGCCCATCCTCGAGCACGCCAACCGGGGCAAGCTCAGCCTCGCGCTCGACCTCAACCAGGACGAAGGCCGCGACATCCTCTACCGGCTCGCCGCGATCTCCGACGTCTTCCTCACCAACAAGATGCCGAGCGTGCGCGAGAAGCTGAAGACCGACATCGACGACATCCGCGCCCACAACCCGAACATCATCTACGTGTCGGGTCACGGCTACGGCGCGCGTGGCCCCGACCGCGACGCCGGCGGCTACGACGCGATCTCGTTCTGGTACCGCGGCACCAGCGGCATGAGCGCCAAGGCCCCCGACGCCACCACGGTGCCGGGCATGCCCGCGCCCGCGTACGGCGACACCATCGGGGCGATGACCATCGCCGGCGGGATCTCCGCCGCGTTGTTCCACCGCGAGCGCACCGGTGAGGCCGACGTGGTCGACGTGTCGCTCATGAACACCGGCATGTGGGCGATGGGCGCCGGCATCGCGGTGTCACTGCTCGCGGGCATGCCGTGGCACGAGCTCGCCGCGCACCAGGTCGGGCAGATCACCAACCCGCTGGTGCAGGTCTACGAGACCAAGGACGACAAGTTCCTCTCGCTCTGCATGCTGCAGGGGCACCACTACTGGCCCGAGGCGTGCGAGCGGTTCGGCATCCCGCAGTACGTCGACGACCCGCGCTTCGCCACCAACGAGCTGTTCATCGAGAACGCGCCGGTCGGCGCGGAGCTCGTCGCCGACGCCATCAAGGGCAAGACGCTCGAGGAGTGGAAGGCGCAGCTGCGCGGCATGAAGGGCCAGTGGGCGCCGGTGCAGGACACCATCGACGTCGTCACCGACCCGCAGACCGTCGCCAACGGCTACCTGCAGGAGATCCACTCCAAGGGCGGCACGCCCTTCACGCTGGTGAGCACGCCGGTGCAGTTCAACGGCGCGCCCGCACCCACCAGCCGGGCCCCCGAGTTCAACGAGCACGGCGACGAGATCCTCGCCGAGAAGCTCGGCCTCGACTGGGACGCCATCGTCGACCTCAAGGTCAAGGGCATCGTCGGCTGATCTCCCCGTTCACCACGAGGTTGCGTCAGCGGCAGAGGCTCGGGTCCCAGTTGCTGCGAGTGGTGCACGCCTCGTACGCCGCGTCGAGGAAGGCACGCAGGTGCGCCTCGGGCGAGGGCGCGGCGCGCACGTCGTCGTAGTCGAGGACGAACTCACCGAGCTCGGTGTTCCATCCCGCGCCGTCGACCGCGAGGTCGGCGGCGTCGATGCCCTCGGGCTTCGGGTACGCGTAGGCGTAGAACGCGGGCTTCGGATAGCGGGCATCGCCCGGCCACCAGCCCACGCTCATCTGCTCGTAGTCGTAGGCCTCACGCGTCAGCATGTCGGCCCCCGGGGGCGGCGCGCACGGATCGCCGGAGAAGCGCGTGACCGCGAGGTCGGCGCTCCCCCAGAAGAACTGCACCCGCGAGACCTTGCCCTGGTACGCGGCGCGGTACGACGGCGAACACCGGCTCGATCACCGACAGCGCGCGCCAGAAGCGCGTCGCCGCGGCCGGGTCGTACGACGCGTGCGTGGTGTCGTCGGGGAACGGGATCGGGTCGGGAACCTCTTGCGCCTCGGGCGACAGCTCGACCTCGATGCCGAGCTTCTGCAGCGCGGCGTTGAAGGCGGTCCAGAACTCGGCGACCGGGCGCGCCCGTAGCGGCACCGCTTCGGCCTCACCGTCGGCGGTGCGGATCACGACCTCGTGGTGGAGCAGGTCGGCCTCGACGTCGACGAGCCCCACGTTCGAGGGCACCGGGCCGGTCGTCAGCCCGCGCGCCGTCACGTACAGCGTGATGTGCGCCCACTCCGGCTCCTTCGGCGACAGCGCGACGCGCACCTTGCCGATGATCTGCAGGACCATGTGGAGCGTGCCGAGCGTGTCGGACCACTCGTCGTAGGGCAACGCGGGCCAGTCGGTGCCCGTGCTCACTGGCGGTACCCCTCCACCGTCGACGGGTCGCGCGTCGCCGCCTCGTCGGGGTCGAGCCCGGCGCTGCGCCGTGCGCGCCGTTGACGGAGGAGGTCCCAGAGCTGGTCGAGGTGCACCTCGAGCTCGCGCAGGCGGGCCTTCTCGTCGTTGCTCAGGGAGTGGCCGTCGCCGTGGGCCCGCTCCAGCGCGTGCTCCTCGTCGACCAGTCCGTCGATCTGCGTGATGATGTCAGCGTCGTCAGCCATCCGGTGACGGTACCCGCAGGAGCCGGGGTGCAGACCGGGATCAGGGCTGGATCACGAGGATGCCGTTGCCGTCGGGGTCCCGCAGCCAGAACATCGGCGGGTACGGATCGTTCAGGCGCACCGCGCCGAGGCTGATCGCCACGTCGGCGCCGTCGCGGGCGACGGCCGGGTCGACGTCGAAGCCGTGATCGGCGAGCCAGGCGCGGGTGGCGTCGACGTCGTCGGTGTGCACGATGATCCCGGTGGGCCCGGGCACGGCCTCGTCGTCGGACGGCGGCACGAGCGCCAACCCGGTCGACGTCCCCGCGGGGTACAGCTCGACCCACCGGTGGCCGTCACCCCACGGTCCCTCGTTGCGCACCTCGAAGCCGAGCGCCCGATAGAACTCGATCGAGCGGTCGGTGTCGCGCGACGGGATCATCACCAGCTGGAGCGGACCCAGCGGCGGCGGCGTGTCGGACGAGGGAGTGGGCATGGAGAGAGGTCTACACGACCTCAGCGGGCACGAACCTCGTAGGCGCAGCGGCGCGCGCCCGCCACCATGTGCTGCACGCGTTCGACGTCGGCGCCGTCGAGCACGGTGCGGATGAACTCGAGCTCGCTGGTGCACGCCTGCCCGTAGCGCTCGGCCACCGCCCAGATCGCGCAGTTGTGCTCGACGATGCGGAACCCCCCGGGCTCGAACTGCTCCCAACTGGCGAGGTAGCCGTCTTCGTCGAGGATGCGGGTGAGCTCGGCCACCTTCGAGCGCAGCGTGCGCTTCGACGCCAGCCGCGTGCGGGCACCCTCGATCCGCGCCTCGCGCCGCTTGGCGAACAGCCGGTCGAGCAGCTCGCGGTCGGTGTCGGCCACGTAGCCGAGCAGCTCGTTGGTGAGCTCGCCGTAGGCCTTCGGGAAGTAGGCGTCGGCGTCGGCGGTCGCCGAGTACACGAGCGTGCGGCGACCCCGACGGCCGGCCGGTGACGGGAGCTCGCTCGTCTCGACGAGACCGTCGCGAGCCAGCGCGGTCAGGTGCTGACGCGCGCCGCTCACCGTGATGTCGAGCTGCTCCGCCACCTGTTCGGCGGTGGCCTCGCCGCGACGCCGGACCGCGTACAGCACGGCCCGTCGCCCGGCCGGCAGTCGTGCGACCTCGGCCGACCCGGTGGTTCTCGCCGCTGCGCTCACGACGGTTCGCGCCGGAGGATGAGGTGGCTGTCGCCGAACTCGTGCCACAGGTACCCGGCCTCGAGCGCGGCCGAGTAGGCCTGCCCGAGCGCGTCACGTCCGGCGAACGACTCCAGCATCATCAGGTGGGTCGACTCGGGCTCGTGCCACCCGGTCAGGAGGCCGTCGACGGACCTCACGGGCGTGTCGGCGGTGACCATCACGTCGGTCCACCCGCTGGCGGGGTGGACGGTGCCCCGGTCGTCGGTGACGGTGGCCAGGGCGCGGACGACGGTGGTGCCGATGGCGATCACGCGCCCGCCATTCTGCCGCGTCGCGCCGACCGCAGCCGCGGTGGCACGGGGGACGCGGTAGCGCTCGGGGTACGGCCGCTCCTCGCCCTCGAGCGACGACACGCCGGTGTGCAGCACCAGCGGCGCGATCGCGATCCCCCGTGCCACCAGATCGGTGACCAGCTCGCTGGAGAAGGGGCGCGCCGCACTCGGCATCTCGACGCTCCCGGGCTCGCGTGCGAACACGGTCTGGTACGCCTCGATCGGCCAGTCGCGCGGCACGTGGCGGTAGCGGATCGGCCGCCCGTGGGCATCGAGGAAGTCGAGCAGCGCGAGGTCATCGGCGAAGCTCGCGGTCGCGAGCCAGAGCCGCTGCGACCCGGCGAAGGGCGCGTGCAGCTGCATCCGTCCGAGCCCGAGCAGGTCGACCTCGGTCGGCTGGGCGACGACGCGCGGCGCGGTCGTGCCCCGTCGCGGTTGGCGGACCTCCACCAGGAGCATGCCGCCGGGCAGCTCGCCCGAGAAGTGCACGACGACCGGATCGCCGTCGGGCAGGCGGGCGTCGACCGCGGCGGCGACGGTCGCGGAGGTGTTGACCACGATCAGGTCTCCGGGGCGGAGGAACTCGCCCAGCGCGTCGAACCGTGCGTGCACGGGTGCCGCGTCGCCCGCGCTCACGAGCAGGCGGACCTGGTCGCGCCGACCGGTGGTGACCTCGGGCGGCTGGTGCGCTTCGTGCTCGGGGTCGAGCACGAAGCCGAGGTTCGGAGTCGGCAGGTGGGTGGTCTCGATCATGACGTCCTCGTCCCTGCCGCCACCAAGGCGCTGGCCTCGTAGCGGCCGCTCGGCTGCCCGCCCTCGAGCAGCGCGAGCAGCGCGGGGACGCGCGACCCGGGCTCGGGACGGTCGGTGATGTCCTCACCGGGGAACGCGTCCTGGTGCATCTCGGTGCGCATGTCGCCGGGATCGACCACCAGGACCCGCAGATCGGGTCGCTCCTCCGCGAGCACGCGACTGGCGTGCTCGAGCGCGGCCTTCGACGCGCCGTAGCCACCCCATCCGGGGTAGGCCTCGACCGCGGCGTCCGACGTGATGTTCACGACGGTGGCGCGCTCGTCGAGCAGCTCGCCGAGGTCGTGCACCAGGGCGAAGGGCGCGACCACGTTCACGTCGAGGATGCGGAGGAACGTCGCGGGGTCGATGGCGTCGAGCTCGGGCAGCGGACTGGCACCCAGCGTGCTCGCGTTGTTCACCAGCAGCCCGACGCCGCCGAGCGAGGCCGCCACGCGGGCGAGCTCGGCACGGTGGGCGGGGTCGGTGACGTCGCCGGCCACACCGACGACGGTCGTGCGCGACGCGAGCCGCGCCACCGCGGCGTCGAGCCGATCGGCGCGGCGGGCGTCGACGACGAGGGCCCAACCGCGATCGGCGAGCGCCTCCGCGAGCGCGAGCCCGAGCCCCTGCGAGGCGCCGGTGACGATCGCCACCGGACCGGTGACGGGAAGGGTGGGGAGGGTGGTGTGGCTGGAACGGGTGGTCGGGGTGGTCATGGCTCCTCCTCCGGGTCGGTAATGAACAAGATAGCACTTGTTCTAATGCCGACCCGGAGGAATCCGGAGCTTCGTACCGGTGGTGCGCGCCTCAGTCGGAGCGGTCGAGCAGGTACCCCGCCGCCCGCACCCGGGCGAGGTGCAGTCCGAGCGGCGCCAGCGTGTCCTTGAGCCGGCGCAACGCGGTCTTCACCGCCTCGTCGTGCGTGCTGACGCCGCCCACGTCGCACAGCCCGCGGATCTCGGCGTCGGCGACGGTCTCGCCGAACCGGTCCACGAGCAACCCGACGAGTCGGGCCTGGGTCTCGGGGACGACGACCGTGCGGTCGCGGAAGCGGACCACACGAGCGTGCTCGAGCCGGGGACGCTGGAGCAGGTCGGCCCTCCGGGCCACCGTCACCGCGCGGGTGACGAACTCGGCCCGGGGTGCCGTCTCGCGCACCCAGTCCTCCAACTCCGCCCAGCACGCGGGCGCGCGCTCGGTTGCTCCCACCACGAGCAGGCACGGGGTGCCGGCGAGAGCGTGACGCTCACGCGTGGCGACCGCGTCGGGCCATCGCACGACGGGGATCTCCACGGTCAGTTCGGGATCGAATCGGAACGGTCGGACGCAGATGGCTGCATCCAGGGTGATCGCGGGCACCGTCGTCACGGGTTCGACGAGGGCGACCGCAGAAGCACTCGGGGATCGCATGCGAACTCCTCGGTCAGCGCGCCGTTGGCGCGTCGACCATCAAGGGGAGATGGCGGCCGGAGCCGCCGGTTCACACGATCTGAGGAGTGGGAGGAGCGCGCCCGGGTGGGAGCCCGGAGATGCGGAGCGTGCGCAGCCGTCCGGCCGGCGCGAACTGGCGCCGCCGGTACGTCGACGCGCGCGGCGATGCCGACCGCGGCGAGCGCCAGCAACGCGATGCTGCGGGCGCGCGTCGACGGTTGCTGATGGAAGGCGTGGACGGCCTGGACCCCGTGATCGTGGTCGCCGATCGCGGTGGTCGGGGTCGCACGGACCTGGGCACCGGAGAGCCCGCCGTCGTCGCTGAACGCTCCGCCGAGGAGGAGGGCAGCGAGCGCGAGGAGCGCGAGGATCGCGACCGCACCGAGGGCGACGAGGGCCCGGGTGACTGTCAGCGCGTCCGCGCACCGAACCCGTCATGTGCCCTCCATGCCGAAACACTAGGAGATCGCCACCGGTGTTGCCCGGACGGGCCTACGGCGTGGCGGCGCTCCGGGACACGAGCTGGCGGGTGATGGTGATGCGCTGGATCTCGTTGGTGCCCTCACCGATGCACAGGAGCGGCGCATCCCGGTAGTAGCGCTCCACGTGGTCCTCGGTGGAGTAGCCGTAGGCACCGTGGATGCGCATGGCCTCGGTGGCGTTCTCGAGCGCCGCCTCCGACGCCACCAGCTTGGCCATCCCGGCCTCCATGTCGCAGCGCTCGCCCCGGTCGAACGCACCCGCGGCCCGGTGGGTGAGGAGCCGGGCCGACTCGACCCGGCAGGCCATGTCGGCCAGCTTCGAGGCGATGGCCTGGTGCTCGACGATCGGCTTGCCCATGGTGTGCCGCTGCTGCGCGTAGCGGAGTGACGCCTGCAGGGCGGCGTCGGCGACGCCCACGCCGCGCGCGGCGATGTTGATGCGACCGAGCTCCAGCGCGCCGACGGCCTGGTGGAAGCCGCGGCCTTCCTCGCCGCCGAGGAGGTGGTCCTCGGGCACGAGGACGTCGTCGAAGACGACCTCACAGGTGTCGATGCCCTTGTACCCGAGCTTCCCGAGCTTGCGCGGCACGGTGTACCCGGTGGTCTTCGGCACGATGAACAGCGACATGCCCCGGTGGCGCGGCTCGGCGGCGACGTCGGTCTTCGCGAGCACGGCGAGGCAGTTGCCCTCGTGCGCGTTCGTGATCCACATCTTCGTGCCCCGCAGCACGTAGCCACCGTCGACACGCGTCGCGGTCGTGCGCACCGCCTGCAGGTCGGTCCCGCAGTCGGGTTCGGTGAGCGCGAGGCCGCCGCGCAGCTCGGCCGCCGAGAGTCGCGGGAGGAAGTGCGCGCGTTGCTCGTCGGTGCCGTAGCGCCGGACGAGCTCGGCCACCATCAGGTGGGTGTTCACCACGCCGGTGAGCGACATCCACGCGCGTGCGATCGCCTCGACGATGCGCACGTAGGCGCTGGCGCCGAGGCCGAGGCCGCCGTACTCCTCGGGGATGGTGGCGGCGAAGAGCCCGAACTCGCGCATCTGCTCGACCATCACCCGCGGGTACTCGTCGGCATGCTCGAGCTCGAGCACGTTCGGGACGACGTCACTGGCGAGCCAACGCTCGAGCGTCTCGACCAGCTCGTCGACGGCAGGTTCCACTTCCATGGCGGCCACGGTGCTCCTCGCTGCTCCGACCGGACGTCCGGTCGGTTCCGGTCGACCGCGGAGAGTACGTGCCGAATAGGGTTCGGAGCGGAGTGGCTGCGCGCCCGGTACCCGGCGCGCGCCCAGGCGTTCGCCGCACATGGAGTAGTGCGGCCCCGGAGCGAAGCGACGAGAGCGGGAACGACGTATGACCGAAGCTGCCACCGGACCGCTCGCCGGAGTCCGGATCGTCGACCTCACCATGAACCTGTCGGGGCCGTTCGCCACGATGATCCTGGCGCAGCAGGGTGCCGACGTGATCAAGGTGGAGCGGCCGCCGGGCGGCGACATCCTCCGCCACGTGGGATCGGGACGCGGCGGCACGTCGGCGTACTTCGTGAACACCAACTGGGGCAAGCGCTCGATCGCGCTCGACTTCAACGACGCCGACGACCTCGCGGTGCTGCGCAAGCTCGTGGCCACCGCCGACGTGCTGGTCGAGAACTTCCGGCCCACGGTGATGCCCGCGTTCGGCTTCGTCGCCGAGGACCTCGTGGCCGAGCACCCGCGCCTCGTCTACGCCGCCTTGCGCGGCTTCCCGTCGGAGTCCTCACTCGCCGACGCGCCCGCGTACGACCACGTCATCCAGGCGATGACCGGCTTCGGTGCGAACCAGGCCGACCTGCGCAGCGGGGTGCCGGTGCTCGTGCAGCAGGCGGTGGTCGACAAGGTGACCGGCCTCACCGCCGCGCAGGCGATCACCGCCGCACTGTTCGAGCGCGACCGCACCGGGCGCGGCCAGGTCATCGAGGTTCCGATGCTCCACGCGGGGCTCTCGTTCCTCTGGCCCGACGTCAGCACCAACGTCACCCTGCAGGGCGACTTCGACCGGCTCCCGCCGCAGTCGCGCACGTTCCGCCTCTCCCCCACCGCCGACGGGTACGTGGCGATGATCACCGTCACCACTCCCCAGTGGAACGGCCTGCTCCGCGCCACCGGACGCGACGAGCTCGTCGGTCACCCCGACTACGACTCACCCCAGCAGCGCGGCCGCAACGGCGGTCCGTTGATGAAGGAGATCGGCGCGCAGCTCGCCACGCTCACCACCGAGGAGGTGACCACGCGCCTCACCGAGCAGGGCGTGCCCCACGCCGCGGTCACCGACCTCGACGACCTGCCCGCGATCATCGAGACCATCTCGCCCGGCTACCTCGTGCGCGAGGTGCACCCGGTCGTGGGCGAGATGCTGCACCCTCGCCCGGCGGTGACGTTCGACGAGTCCGTGACCGTGCGCCCGGCGCCGGCCCTCGGTGAGCACACCGACGAGATCAAGGCCGAGCTGGCGTAGTCCTCCCGGCGCTACGCGCCGGGTGACGGCACCGACGCGCCGACCGCCGAGGGCGGGGTGGCCGAAGGCGGGGGCGGCGAACCCGGCGTCGTCCCCGAGGCCAACGCCTCGCGTTCGGCCCGCTTGCGGGCGTTCTGCGCGCGGAGGTCTTCGCCCACCGTCGGGATGATGCCGGACGGCTGACGGCCGATCCCGATGCCGGAGAGGCCGGGGCCGAGGCGGGAGAACCACTGCATGACGGTGGTGAGCCACGCCCAGGTCGGCAGGACCGTGGGCAGCCACGTGAACATGGTGAGGAAGGTGCCACCGAGCACCGCACCGCTCACGACCGCGACACCACCCACGACGAGCAGCAGCAGGTACGCGAGGCCCTGGAGCATCTCGAAGTCCTGCACCGTGGCCGTGCCCTGGAACACGCCGAGCAGCGCACCGGCGAAGCCGGCGATGGCAGCCGAGATCACGAACACGCCGAGCTTGGTGACGATCGGGTTGACGCCGAGCGTCGCGCAGGCGGCCGGGCTGTCGCCCAGCGCGGTGAGCCGGCGCCCGAACGCGCTCTTGTGCAGCAGGACCACGAGCACCCCGACGACGCCGAGGGCGCCGGCGATGAAGAGCATGGTGCCGACGTCCTGACCGAAGTCGAGACCGAGGAAGTGGAACGGCTTGCTGAAGTCGAACCCGAGGATCTGGATCGACTGGATCGGCTTGCCGTCGAAGCCGAGGATCTCCGGTTGCGGGAAGAACAGGATCGCCGCCATCTGCGCGAACGCCATGGTGGCCAACGCGAGGTAGAGGCCCTGCAATCGGAGCGCGGGCAGCGCCATCGCGACACCGAACGGAACCGCGAACAGCGCGGCGACGACGAGGCCGCCGATGGTGCCGAGACTGGGCGCCCACTGGAGGAAGGCGAACGCACCCGCACCGACGAAGGTGATCTGCGCGAGCGAGATCTGCTTCGACCACCCGGTGAGCGGCACGAGCGACACCATGATCAGCATGGTGAGCAACGCCAGCGTGAGCGTGCGCACGTCGGTGCGCTCGAACACCAGCCCGAGGATCGCGACGATCACGAACAGGATCCCCATCCCGAGGATGGCTCGGCTGATCTTCGGGATGCGCGGCGCCACCTGCCGCACGAGCTTCTTGCCTTCGATGCGGGCCTGGGGCAGGAAGAGCAGCGCCAGGAACAGCATGATCTGCGGGATCGCGAGCGGCGCGGTGGTCCAGCGTCCGGTCCAGCTCAGGAAGTTCTGCTGGAACTCGAACACGAGACCGATCAGCAGACCACCCATGAAGGTGAGCGGCAGGCTCTTGAGCCGGCCGATGATCGCAGCCGCGAACGCCGACAGGATCAGGAGGGTGAGCGTCTGCACGTCGAGGGTGGCGAGCTCCTCGGCGAGGAAGATGCCGGCGACGGCTGCCATCGACGAGCCGAGCGCCCACGAGAACATCGACACGCGGCCGGGCTTGATGCCGTTGAGCCCGGCGAGCTCGCGGTTGTCGACCACGGCGCGCATGGCGACACCGAGGCGCGTGCGCGACAGCAGGATCTTGAGCCCGATCGCGAGGCCGAGCCCGACGACGATGGTGATGAAGCGCGACCACGGCATCAGCGTGTCGGCGATCTGGAAGCCGCTGGTGCCGAAGAACCGGTTGATGTGACGCGTCTCCTGCGGGTCCCAGATCAGGCCGGCGAGGCCCATCAGGGCGAGCATGAGACCGATCGTGGTCACGATCTGCGCCACCAGTGGTGCGTCGGCGATCGCGCGCATGAGGACGCGCTCGATCAGCGCGCCCATGAGCGGCGCGGCGACGAACACGGTGAGGATCAGGGCAACGAAGGTCTGGATCCCCCAGTCCACCTGGAGCTGCCAGAACACGTAGGCGAGGAACATGCCGATCGCGCCCTGGGCGAAGTTGAAGATGCCCGAGGTGGTGTAGGTGACCACCAGACCGGTGGCGGCGACGGCGTACACCGATCCGTAGGTGATGCCGACGATCAACCAGAACAGGATCGAGTTGAACGTGATCGGGCTGCCCGCCCACGACTGCACGCACACGAACACCGTGAACGCTGCGACCACGATGCCCGCGATCAGCGTGCGTCGCGTCTCCGGCGAGATGGTGCGCTTGCGTTGGACGGTCGCCGTCATGTCACTCCCACTGGTCTGCACCCCCGGTCACGACGAGCCGCACGACACCACGGAGGGCGCCCGACGTCGAGCATCATGCCATCTCGCGTCGGTCATTTCCCGTAGACGTCGAGCTTGACCTCTTGCACGTTCTTCGCCGCGCAGTCGAAGGTCCCGGGCTTCGTCGGGAACACCCGCTTGAAGTCGTCGTTCTCCACCTGCATCAGCACGTGGCACGGCGAGGTCTTGCGCCCGGCGAGGTCGATGGCACCGAACATGCCGTCGGCGTCGAACTTGTGGATCTTGTTCAGCTGCTCGAAGATCGTCTTGCGGGTGACGCTGTTGATCCCGCCCGCCTTGACCTGGTTGTTCACCGCGTCACGGAAGGCGATCATCGCCGACCACGCGTACACGCCGAATCCGTCCGCCTTGTCCTCACCCGTGTACTTCACGAAGTTGTTGAGCATCGGGTTGGCCTTGCGGTCGGCCTGGCTGAGGAACGGCAGGTACAGCGTGTCGACGTAGTTGTCCTTGACGTCGGAGCCGCCCTGTTCGATGAAGTCGCGGCTGTAGCACCCGGTGGTGCAGTCCCAGATCTTCACGCCGGTGAGCCCCTGGAGGGTGGCCTCCTTGCGCAGCAGGATCTGCTGCGGCCCCTGCGTGGCCTGTCCGTAGTCGGAGCCCTTCGTCTTCATCTCCTGCACGATCGGCGTGTAGGCCGACTGCGGCGCGCTCCCGGAGAGGTCGAAGTCCTGGTCGGACTTGCAGCACACGATGCGCAGTTGACCGATGCCGCTGGCGAACGTGGAGTCGCGAGCCGACTTCGAGTCGTTGCCGAAGATGTAGATGCCGTGGGTGTCCTTGCCGTACTTCTTGTTGTAGTAGTAGCCGCGACCGACGTTGGGCTGGAACGTCTGCGGGTGCTGGTCGGCGGTCGAGCAGATCACCTGCGGCGGCGCCATCGGGAACGACTGGTCGGAGCACTGCTGCGCGAGCGCGGTCGACACGAACGGGATGTCGGGCAGGCCCGTGACCGCGCCCGACTTGTCCTTGCAGTTGCGCATCTCGGCGACCGAGGTGAGGAACACCGCCGACGTGCCGACCGCGGCGACGTCGTTCTCGCAGGCCGAGATCTCGGCGTTCGTGGTCTCGTTCGGGTTCAGCTTGGAGTCGTAGAAGTCGACCACGACCTTCCGGCCGGCCAGACCACCACCACCCGCCTTGCTGTTGAGGAACTTGGCCGCGCCCTCGACGGCGTCCTTCGAGCCCTTGAACAGGTTGGGCGAGAACGAGTTGTCGACGTCGGCGATGACCGCGACGTGGATCTCCGAGTCGGTGATCCCGACGTCGGTGGCGGTCGGCTTCTCGTTGCTCGACTGCGCGCCGGCCGTGAGCGTCGTCGTCACGAGCGTCCCGACGCAGATCACGAGGACGGCGGCAATCGCCAAGCCGCGAGGTCGTCGCATGAGTGTTCCCCCCTGGAACCGTTGCGGCACGCCAATCTGACGGACCGTCAGGTTTTCGGCGCGCAGCATAGAACGGTCGGTCGATCTCGTAAAGGCTTCCCGCAGGGCAACCCGCCGCACGAAGGGGCCGGACCGGCCCAAACGCGCAGCCAGGTACGCGCCAGGCCCGAACGCGCCGGTGCCCCCGCTCGAGGGCGGGGGCACCGTGCACTGCTGCTTCGTCGCGACCGTCGGGTCAGCTCGCCCCGAAGAGGTCGAGCTTGCGCTCGATGAGCCCGTCGGGCCAGCACTTGAACGTGCCCGCCTTCGTGGGGCTCACCCGCACGTACTCGCCGTTCTTCACCTGCAGCGTCACGCTGCAGTTCGAGGCCTTGCGACCAGCCAGGTCGATCGGCGCCAACATGCCGTCGGCGTCGAACTTGTGGATCTTGTTCAGCTGCTCGAAGATCGTCTTCCGGGTGACGCTGTTCACGCCACCCGCCTTCACCTGTGCGTTCACCGCGTCACGGAACGCGATGCCCGCCGCCCACGCGTAGGCACCGAAGCCGGCGACGTTGTCCTGGCCCGTGTACTTCACGTAGTTGGCGAGCTGCTTGTTGGCCTTCTGGTCCGCCTTGCTGAGGAAGGGCAGGAACAGCGTGTCGACGTACTGGCCCTCGACATCGGCTCCGCCCGCCTTCAGGAAGGCCTCTTCGTCGTAGCAACCGACACCGCAGTCCCACACCTTCACGTTCGTGAGGCCCTGCAGCGCCGCTTCCTTGCGCATGAGCACCATGGCGTTGGCGGTGATCGCCTGGCCGTAGTTCGAGCCGTCGGCCTTCATCTCCGCGATGACCGGCGTGTACGCCGACTGCGGCGCCGCACCGGGCAGGTCGAAGTCCTTGTCGGACTTGATCCCGATGTCGCGCAGCGCACCGAGGCTCGCGAACGACGAGTCACGCGCCTGCTTCGAGTCGCTGCCGAAGACGTAGACGCCGTGGAGCTTGTCCTTGCCGTACTTCTCGTTGTAGAAGCGGCCGCGGGCCACGTTGGCGTAGAACGTCTGCGGGTGCTGGTCCTTGGTCGCGCAATCCACCTGCGGCGGCGCGATCGGGAACGACTCGTCGGAGCACTGGTGCACCAACGCGGTCGACACGAACGGGATGTCCGGGAGACCGGTCGCCGCGCCCGTCTTGTCCACGCAGTTGCGCATGTTGTCGACCGAGGCGACGAAGACCGCCGACGTGCCCACCATGGCGACGTCGTTCTCACACGCCTTGATCATGGCGTTGGTGGTCTCGTTCGGATTCAGCTTGGAGTCGTAGAAGTCGACCACGACCTTCCGGCCGGCCAGACCACCGCCACCCGCCTTGCTGTTCAGGTACTTGGCGATGCCCTCGACGGCATCCTTGGAGCCCTTGAACAGGTTCGGCACGATCGTGTTGTCGACGTCGGCGATGACCGCGATGTGGATCTCCTTGTCGGTGATCCCCACGTCGGTCGCCGTGGGCTTCTCGTCACCCGAGGACTGGGCACCGGCGGAGATCGCCGTCGTCCCGAGCATGCACGCGCAGATCACCAGGCCGACGGCGATTGCCGCCCCGCGAGGTCGTCTCATTGGAATTTTCCCCCCATCGAAACCGAGGCGCCGTCGATCTGACGGACCGTCAGGTTTCGGCGCGGAGCCTACGACGGGGCAAAGGCCGCGACAAGGCACCCCCACGCGGGCCCGGACACGCGGCGCCCGGACGCGGGCCCGGACGCGGCGGTGCCCCCGCCGGAGAGCGGGGGCACCGTGACGGTTGCGAGTGAGCGCTGGGCTCAGGTGCCGAAGATGTCCAGCTTGCGCTCCACGATCCCGTTCGGCCAGCACTTGAACGTGCCGACGGCCGTCGGGCTCACCCGGACGAACTTCCCGTCCTTCACCTGGGTGGTGACGCTGCAGTTCGACACCTGCCGACCCGCCAGGTCGATCGGTGCGAGCATCCCGTCGGCGTCGAACTTGTTGATCTTGTTGAGCTGCTCGAAGATCGTCTTGCGGGTGACGCTGTTGACGCCGCCGGCCTTCACCTGCGCGTTGACCGCATCGCGGAAGGCGACGCCGGCCGCCCACGCGTACGCCCCGAAGCTGGCGGCCTTGTCGGCGCCCGTGTACTTGACGAACGCCCCGGTCATCGGGTTCGCCTTCTGCTCCGCCTTGTCGTAGAAGGGAAGGAACAGCGTGTCGACGTACTCGCCCTCGGCGTCGGAGCCGCCGCTCGAGATGAACTCCTTGTCGTAGCAGCCGACGCCGCAGTCCCAGACCTTCACGCCGGTGAGACCCTGGAGGGTCGCCTCCTTGCGGAGCAGCAGCGTCGACTGGTAGGTGTCGCCTGGCCGTAGTTGGAGCCCGCTGCCTTCATCTTCGCCACGATCGGGGTATAGGCCGACTGCGGCGCTGCGCCGGGCTCGTCGAAGTCCTGGTCGGACTTGATGCCGATGTCGCGCAACGCACCGAGGCTCACGAAGGACGAGTCACGGGCCGACTTGGAGTCGCTGCCGAAGATGTAGACGCCGTGGAGCTTGCCCTTGCCGAACTTCTGGTTGTAGTAGAGCCCGCGGGAGACGTTTGCGTGGAAGGTCTGCGGGTGCTCGTCCTTCGTCGCGCACTCGACCTGCGGAGGCGCGATCGGGAAGGACTGGTCGGAGCACTGCTGCACGAGCGCAGTGGTCACGAACGGGATGTCGGGCAGTCCCGTCACCGCTCCGGTCGAGTCCTTGCAGTTGCGCATGTTGTCGACCGAGGTGAGGAACACCGACGACGTGCCGACCATGGCAACGTCGTTCTGGCACGCCTGGATCTCGGCGTTGGTCGTGGCGTTGGGGTTCAGCTTCGAGTCGTAGAAGTCGACCACGAGCTTGCGACCGGCGATCCCGCCGCCCCCTGCCTTGCTGTTGATGTACTTGGCGAAGCCCTGCACCGCGTCGGGCGACGCCTTGAAGAGGTTCGGCACGATCGTGTTGTCGACGTCGGCGACGACCGCGATGTGGATCTCCTTGTCGGTGATCCCGACATCGGTCGCCTTCGGCTTCTCGTCGGCCGATTGGGCCCCGGCGGTCGTGCTGACCCCTGCGATGCCGGCGACGATGACGGCACAGAGGACCGCCCCCCAGACTCGCTTCATGTGCTCGTGCTCCTGCTCGGACGCCCTCAGAATCTGACGGAGCGTCAGATCGGAGCGGGCAGCATAGGTCGCGGACACATCGGTTCCGCGCGCGGGCAACGAGCCGAGTTGCAGACCGCTGGGGACCGGTCAGAGGTTGACGGTGCCGCCGAGGTACGCGTCCTGCAGGGCGTCGGCCACTGCGGCCGGCGAGCCCTCGAACTGCACCTTGCCGTGCAGGATGATCGACGCGACGTCGGCCACGTCGAGCACCTCGTGGGCGAACTGCTCCACCACGAGGATCGAGACGTCGTCGGCGGCGATGCGCTTCACGACGTCGTACAGCTCCGACACGACGAGCGGCGCGAGCCCCATCGACAGCTCGTCGAGGAGGAGCACCTTCGGCTCGGTGCCGATGGCGCGTGCGATGGCGAGCATCTGCTGCTCACCACCGGAGAGCGTGCCCGCCATCTGCTTGCGCCGTTCCTTCAGGCGCGGGAAGCGCGTGTAGGCCTGCTCCTCGATCTGTGACAGCGAGACCCCGGTGTAGGTCATCGTGCGCAGGTTCTCGAGCACGGTGAGGTTCGGGAAGATGCCGCGACCCTCGGGAATCGTGCACAGACCGGCACGGGCGACCTTGTCGGACGAGCGACCGTTGATCTTCTCGCCCAGGAAGCGCACCTCGCCGGCGGTCGGGCTGAGCTGTCCGCTCGCCACCTTCAGGGTGGTGGTCTTGCCCGCGCCGTTCGGACCGAGCAGCGCGTACACGGTGCCCGGCATGATGGTGATGTTGACGCCGTGCAACACGTCGATCGACCCGTACGCGGCACGCACGTCGATCAGCTCGAGCGCAGCACCCTCGGTGGGTGTGCCGGGCGCCGTCGTGACCGGGGTCGGGGTCGGCTCCGACACCGACACGACCGGAGCGGCACCGTTCGTCGGCTCGGTCTCGGCGCGCACTTCGTCCTGGAGCGCCGACACCTCGGCCAGGAGCGCCTGCTGCTCCTCGGGGACCTCGTCGGCTTCGTCGCCCTCACCGAGGTACGCGGCCCGCACGAGCGGGTTCGCCTGCACCTCGGTGGGCGTGCCGTAGGCGATGATCTGGCCGAAGTCGAGCACGTGGATGTGGTGGCACGAGCTCATCACGAGCCCCATGTCGTGCTCGACCAGCAGGATGGCGAGCCCCGAACCCGCGAGCTCGATGAGCAGCTCCGAGAACTCGGCGGTCTCCGCCTCGTTGAGTCCGGAGGACGGCTCGTCGAGCAGCAGGACGCGCGGCTTGGTGGCCAGCGCGCGCGCCATCTCGACGAGGCGCTGCGTGCCGGTGGGCAGACGGTCGACGCGCTCCTGTGCGACGGAGTTGAGTCCGATGCGCTCGATGAGCTCGTCGGTGAGCACGCCGGGCTTGAACTTCTCGCGCGACCAGCCCTTGCGCATCTCCGCGGCGACGAGCACGTTGTCGCGCACGCTCAGCGTTCCGAACGTCTCGAGGCGCTGGAACGTGCGCCCGATGCCGAGGCGCGCGCGCTTGTGCGGCTTGACCGTGGTGATGTCCTTGCCGTCGATCACGACGTGACCCGCCGGTGGGGGGCTGCAGACCGGTGATGACGTTGAACAGGGTGGTCTTGCCCGCCCCGTTCGGGCCGATCAGGCCCGTCACCTCGTTCTCGGGCACGTCGATGGTGACGGCAGCGAGAGCTTGGAGCCCACCGAAACGCACCGAGACTGAGTCGACGTTGAGCAGCGCCACGGCGCGAGAACATACCCGAAGTCGCCGACCCGGTCATCTACGGGTTCACAGGATCAGGCGGCGCGTCACCTCATCCGTTCTTCGGGATCTCCCGGAACGGCTTGCCCTTGTTGGTGTCGGGCTCCTTCGGGAGGCCGAGCACCCGCTCGCCGAGGATGTTCTTCTGGATCTCGTCGGTGCCGCCGTAGATCTGCGGCGCCTGCGCGAACAGCATCGACTCGGTCACCCCGGGCTGCACGGCGCCGTCGGTGTCGGCGACGAGCGACTGGGCGTCGTCGGACGAGTAGCCGTGCAGCGTGGCGTAGGGCCCGAGGACCCGACCGCCGAGGTCGCGCGTGAGGCGGAGGATGCGGCTCATCGAGAGCTTGGCGATGTTGCCGAGCCCGGGGATCCCGCCGCTCTTCGCCAACGCCCGCTGGCGGAGGTTGGTGTACCGGGCGATCTCGTTCATCGAGTAGAGCTGCGCCAGCGACTGGCGGACGTCGGGGTCGTCGATGGTGCCGTGCTCGCGGGCGAGCCGGGTCGAGGTTCGGCACCGACATCGATCCGCCACCACCACCCGAGTCGGTGAGGTCGCGGGCGCGGCTGAAGTCGCCGGCGCGGCGGGTGAGGTCGCCGCCGATCGTGCCCGGGAGCGCGGCGACGCTCCCGCCGCCGCCACCGGCGCCGAGGCCGCTGCGCTCGAACATGAGCGTGGTGTTGGCGACCGCCCACCCGTTGTTCACGCCGCCGATGGCGGCGTCGACGGGAACGCGCACGTCGGTGAGGAACACCTCGTTGAACATCGCGCGACCGGTGAGCTCCTTCAGCGGACGGATCTCGATGCCCGGCTGGTGCATGTCGACCGCGAAGTAGGTGATGCCCTGGTGCTTGGCGACGTCGGGATCGGTGCGCGCCAGCAGCATCCCGAGGTCGGACCAGTGGCCGCCCGAGGTCCACACCTTCTGGCCGTTGACGACCCACTCGTCGCCGTCGAGCTCGGCCCGGGTGTTGAGCCCGGCGAGGTCGGAGCCGGCACCGGGCTCGCTGAACAGCTGGCACCAGGCCTGCTTGCCGGTGACGATGTCGAGGAGGTAGCGCTGCTTCTGCTCGTCGGTGCCGTGGGTGTAGATCGTCGGGCCCGCGAGCAGCGTGCCGAGACCACCGGGCGCGCCGAGCGCCGGGAACCCGCGAGATCGTCTGCATCACCCGCACGCCCTCGGACCGCGACAGGCCCTTGCCGAACCACTCGACCGGCCAGGTGGGCACGGCCCAGCCCGAGCGGACCGAGGCGGCCCCACCACTCCTCGACCGTGAGGTCGGGATCCCAGTTGGCCTCGAGCCAGGCGGTGACCTCGGCGGTGAGGTCGTCGACAGCAACTGCGGTCATGGCCCGTCCTCCCTCTTGCGGTCGATCAGCCGAGGAGCTTGGAGACGACGCGCAGCTCGTCGGTGGCGTTCTTGAGCAGGATGAAGTCGTCGGTGCGGTCGATCTCGTCGAAGTGGTCGCGCACCGCTTCGACGGTCAGCGGCGTGCTGGTGTCGAGGTAGCCCGGGGCCCTCGCCGATGAACACGCGGGCGACCCGACCGCCGCCGACCGAGTAGGTGTGGCCCGACACCGGGCAGTCCTCGTGCGCCAGCCACGCGACCACCGGCGACACGAGCCCGGGAGCGAGCTTGTCGGCGAGCTCGTCGCCGAAGATCTCACGGGTCATGCGGGTGCCCGCGGTCGGGGCGATCGCGTTGGCCTTGATGTTGTAGCGCTCGCCTTCCTGGGCGAGCACGTGGGCGAGCCCGACGAGCCCCATCTTGGCGGCGCCGTAGTTGGCCTGGCCGAAGTTGCCGAAGAGACCGGCCGACGAGGCGGTGACGATGATGCGGCCGTACGCCTGCTCGCGCATGTGCACCCAGGCCGGCTGGGTGACGTAGAACGCGCCGCGCAGGTGGACGTCGAGGACCGGGTCGACGAGGTCGGGGCCCATGTTGTGGAAGCTCTTGTCGCGCAGGATGCCCGCGTTGTTCACGACGATGTCGATGCGACCGAAGGTGTCGAGCGCGGTCTGCACGATCGCGGCGCCGCCCTCGGGCGTGGCCACCGAGTTGGTGTCGAGCACGGCCTCGCCACCGGCGGCCTTGATCTCGTCGACGACGTGCTGACCGGGACCGGCGTCGCTGCCGCTGCCGTCGACCGCGCCGCCCACGTCGTTGACGACGACGAGTGCGCCCCGGCTCGCGAGGAGCAGCGAGTGCTCCCGCCCGAGGCCGCCGCCCGCTCCGGTGACGATCGCCACCTTGCCGTCGAAACCGAGATCCGCCATCGTCGCTCCACGCCTGTCTGTGCCGTCGGTCTGCTTGCTGCCGCAGACACCGTAGTGGGGTCCGGCACCGGATCTCCCTGCCACCGCCCCTCGCTGCGGCTCGCTCCGGCGCGGCCACGAGCCTGCAAGACTCGCGCCCGTGCGAGCGGTGCGAGCCGACGGTGAGGGCGGTGTCGCGGTCGTCGACGTGGAGCCGTCGGCGCCCGCCCACGCCGCCGATCCGGTGCGGGTGCGCGTGCGCTCGTGCGGCATCTGCGCCTCCGATCTCCACCTGGCGCGGTGGAACCTGCCGGTGACCCTCGGCCACGAGTTCGCGGGCGTGCTCGACGACGGCACCGCGGTGGCGGTGCAGCCCAACGCGTGGTGCGGCAGTGCGACCGCTGCCGCGCGGGCGAGACCGCAGCTGTGCCGGGTCGGCGCCGAGCCGGCTGCACGGCGTGTCGCTCGACGGCGGTCTCGCCGACGAGGTGATCGTCGATCGGCGGTGCGTCGTGCCGCTCCCACCCGGCGTCGACGCCGGAGATCGGTGCGCTGGTGGAACCGCTCGCGGTCGGGACCCACGCCGCCGGCCGGGTGACGGTCGAGCCCGGCGACCGCGTGCTGGTCATCGGCGGCGGGTCGATCGGCCTGAGCGCGGTCGCGGCCCTGCAGGCGCGCGGGCTCGACGTCGACCTGGTGGCGCGGCACCCGCACCAGCGCGCCGGCGGTGAGCTGCTGGGCGCCGGCTCGGGTCTCGCCGACGAGTACGGCGCGGTGGTCGACGCGGCAGGGACGCAGTCGTCGCTCGACGACGCCGTGGCGCGGGTGCGTCCCGGTGGCGCGGTCGTCGTCGTCGCCACCTACTGGGATCCGGTCAGCATCGGGTCGGCGCTGCTCACCAAGGAGGTGCGCATCGTGCCGTCGGCGATGTACGGCCATCGCCGCCCACGACCGACCACGTCGCACGCACGACGGCGCGTCCGAGTTCGACGCCGCCGCGGTGCTCCTCGCCGCCCGTCCCGAGGTGGTCGACGCGCTGGTGCACCACCGGTTCGGGCTCGACGACGCCCCGGAGGCGTTCCGGGTCGCGGGCGACCGCGCCGCCGGCGCGATCAAGGTGCTGCTCGAGCCCTGACCCGCGAGGCTGCACCTCGTGGCAGTCACCGACGGAAGTCCGAGGACGCGTGCTTGATCGTGCGCATCGAGCGCGAGGAGAAGCGCAACGCGGTCGACCAGGCGATCGCCGACGGCATCGGCGCCGCCCTCGACCGGCTCGACGACGACCCCGAGCTCTGGGTCGGGATCATCACCGGGACGTCGACGGTGTTCTCGGCCGGCAGCGACCTCGCCAGCTCGCGCGACGGCAGCGCGCGCACCGAGCGCGGCGGTGAGTACGGCGTCATCCGGCGCGACCGCGAGAAGCCGCTGATCGCGGCGGTCGAGGGACCCGCGCTCGGCGGTGGGTTCGAGATCGTGCTCGCCGTGCGATCTCGTCGTGGCCGCGAGCACGGCGTCGTTCGGGCTCCCCGAGGTGAAGCGGGGCCTGGTGCCCACGTGCGGCGGGCTGTTCCGCACCCCGCGGGCGCTGCCGCTCAACGTGGCCAAGGAGATGCTGCTCACCGGCGACCGCCTCACTCCCGAGCGCGCGTACGCGCTCGGGCTGGTGAACGTGGTCACCGAGCCGGGTGAGCGCGGTGGCCGGCGCGCTCGACGCTGGCGGCGCGCATCTGCGCCGTCGGCCCGGTCGGCGCACGCGCCAGCCTCCGCGCGCTGGAACGCACCGTGGCCGAACGCGACGAGCTCGGATGGGAGGCGACCGCACCGCCACCGACGCGATCCGCGCCAGCGACGACATCCGCGAGGGCATGGCCGCCTTCTTCGAGAAGCGCGAGCCGAAATGGACCGGGAAGTAGGAGCGATGCACCGGAACGCGGAGCAGCATGAGCGACGACGTGATCCTGATCGAGGTGAGCGACGGCGTCGCCGTCGTCACCCTCAACCGGCCCGAGGCCCGCAACGCGCTGAACCCGGCGCTGACGGCCGCGCTGCCGGCGGCGATCGCGGCGTGCGACGCGCGCGACGACGTCGCCGCCATCGTGCTCACCGGCGCCGATCCCGCGTTCTGCGCCGGCGTCGACCTGAAGTCCCTCAGCAGCGACTCCGAGGTGCGCCACGTCGTGGCGAGCGACCCCGACGAGCTCATCCGACCGTTCCCGGAGACGACGAAGCCCGTGATCGGCGCGATCAACGGCGCCACGGTCACCGGCGGCTTCGAGGTCGCGCTCACGTGCGACTTCCTCGTCGCGTCGGAGCGCGCCCGCTTCGCCGACACCCACGCCCGGGTCGGGATCATGCCCGGCTGGGGGCTCACGGTGCTGCTCGCGGAGGCGATCGGACACCGTCGGGCACGCGAGATGAGCGTCACCGGCAACTTCCTCGACGCCGCCGACCGCGCTGACGTGGGGACTCGTGAACCACGTGGTCCCGCACGAGGAGCTGCTGCCGTTCACCCGTCAGCTCGCGCTCGACATCGCGTCGAACGACGGCCCCGGTGTGCGCAACGTGCTCGCCACGTACCGCGAGGAGGAGCGCACCACCGATCACGAGACCCGCCGCATCGAGCTGCGTCGCTCGCAGGAGTGGCTGGAGTCGGCGAGCGGCGTCGCCGACGAGGTGGCGAAGCGTCGCGAAGCGGTCATGGCGCGCGGACGCTCGCAGCAGGGCTGACGCATGCCGATCACGCCGTTCCGCATCGAGGTCCCCGACGCCGAGCTCGACGACCTGCACGCCGCCATCGCGCGCACACGCTGGCCCGACCAGGTGGAGGACGCGGGCTGGGACTACGGCACGCCGCTCGGCTACCTGCAGGAGCTGGTGACGTACTGGGCCGACGGGTTCCGGTGGCGCGAGCGCGAGCAGTTCCTCAACTCGGTGCCGCAGTACCGCACGACCGTCGACGCGCCCGGGTTCGAGGACTTCGGGCTGCACTTCGTGCACCAGCCCGGCGTCGGGCCCGCACCGCTGCCCCTCGTCCTCAGCCACGGGTGGCCGAGCACGCACTACGAGTACCTCGACGTGGTGGCACGCCTCGCGAACCCGGGTGCGTTCGGCGACGACCCCGCCGACGCGTTCCACGTGGTCGTGCCCTCGCTCCCGGGCTACGGCTTCTCCGACATCCCTCGGCGGCGCGGCATGACACCGCGCGTGATGGCGACGATGTTCGCCGCGCTGATGCGCGAGCTCGGGTACGACCGGTTCGCCGCCGCCGGGTGCGACTGGGGCGCGTACGTGACCGCGCTGCTCGGGCTCGACCATCCCGACGCGCTCGTCGGCATCCACATGGGGATGCTCAACCTCCGCGCCGCCGACTACGTGCCCGACGAGGAAGACGCCGCGTACGGCGCTGCGCACCAAGGTGTGGTCGCGCGAGGAGAGCGGCTACAGCACCATCCAGGGCACCAAGCCGCAGTCGCTCGCGTACGGCCTGGCCGACTCCCCCGCCGGGCTGGCGGGCTGGATCGTGGAGAAGTGGCGGCGCTGGTCCGACTGCGCCGGCGACGTGCAACGCCTGTTCACGCGCGACGAGCTGCTCACGACGATCGCGATCTACTGGTTCACCGGCACGATCAACAGCGCCAACCGCCTCTACTACGAGAGCCGCCACGACCCGGTGCGCCTCGCCGAGGGCGAGCGGGTGCGTCCGCCGGCCGGCTTCCTCCTCGAGCGGGTGGTCGACGGCGCCGATGCCCAACACCGGTCCGCCTCCGCGGCGCCGGGCCGAGGCGGTCTACGACGTGCAGCGCTGGACGGTGGCCGACGAGGGCCTGCACTTCCCCGCCATGGAGAACCCCGATCTCTACGTCGAGGAGCTCCGGGCCTTCTTCCGTCATCTGCGCTGACCAGGGCGCGCGACGGACGCGTCCCATCTGACGACCTGTCAGACTGGCGCGATGACGACTGCCACGATCGACCTCCTCGACCTCGACCGCTTCCAGCGCCTCGAGCACCACGCGATGTTCGAGCGGCTGCGGGCCGAGGACCCGGTGTCGTGGCACGAGTACCCGGGCGAGCCCGGCTTCTGGAACGTCGTCCGCCACGAGGACATCCTCACCGTCAGCCGCGACTCCGAGCTCTTCTCGTCGGAGAGCGGCGGCGTGATGATCATGAACCCCGAGGCGCAGGGCGGCTTCGACACCCGCGGGCTGATGATGCTCTACACCGACCCGCCGAAGCACACGCGGTACCGCCGGCTGGTGAGCAAGGGCTTCACGCCGCGCATGATCGGCATGATCGAGCAGTACCTCCGCAACCGGTCGCACCTCATCGTCGACAACATCATCGAGCAGGGCCAGTGCGACTTCGTCGTCGACCTCGCGTCGGAGCTGCCGCTGCAGGCGATCGCCGAGATCATGGGCGTCCCGCAGGAGGACCGCCGTCTCCTCTTCGAGTGGTCGAACAACATGATCGGTGCCGACGACCCGTCGTTCGAGGGCGCCGAGGGCGCGCACGACGGCGTCGGCCGCGCTCTACGCGTACGCCAACAACCTGGCGAAGGAACGGCGCACCGACCCGCGTGACGACATCGTCACCAAGCTCATCAACGCCGAGATCGACGGCGACCAGCTCAGCGAGCTCGAGTTCGACATGTTCATGCTGCTGCTCGCGGTCGCCGGCAACGAGACCACCCGCAACACGACCGCGTGGGGCATGTGGGCGCTGATGCAGAACCCCGAGCAGTACGCGCACCTGCGCGACAACCTCGACACCGCGCTCAACCCCGCGGTCGAGGAGATCCTGCGCTGGGCGTCGCCGGTGTACCACTTCCGCCGCACCGCGACCGTCGGCCACCGAGCTCCAGGGACGCGAGATCGCCGCGGGCGACAAGGTCGTCATGTGGTACATCTCCGCCAACCGCGACGAGGCCGTGTTCGAGGACCCGTTCCGCTTCGACATCACGCGTGAGCCGTCGGAGCAGGTCGCGTTCGGCGGCGGCGGTCACCACTTCTGCCTGGGCGCCAACCTCGCCCGCATGGAGCTGCGCATCATCTTCGAGGAGGTGCTGGCGCGCATCCCCGACATGCACCTCGTCGCCGAGCCCGAGGTGCTGCGCTCCAACTTCATCGGCGGCGTGAAGCACATGGCCGTGGAGTACACGCCCGGCGCACGCGTCGGCTGACCCTCACGCTCACGCCTGTCAGGGGTGAGCCGTCGGGGTCGGGACGTCGGCGCCGCAGGTAGGTTGCTGCGGTGCGAATCGCGACCCTGATCAAGCAGATCCCGGCGTTCGAGGAGATGGAGCTCGGCCCCGACGGTCGACTCAAGCGCGAGGGCCTCGACCTCGAGATGAACCCCTACTGCCGGCGCGCGGTGGCGCAGGCGGTGGAGCTGGCGCAGACGCTCGACTCCGACGCCGTTGTGGGCCACACCGCTGACCACGCCGGCGGGCACTCGGTGACGTTCGTGACCCTCGGGCCACCGTCGGCCGAGGACGTGCTGCGCGAGGCGCTCGCCTGGGCGATCGAGCGCGGCGTCACCGCCGAAGGGGTGCTCGTCTCCGATCCCGCGTTCGCCGGGTCCGACACGCTCGCGACCGCCCGCGCCCTCGCCGCCGCACTCGAGCACGAGGGGTCCGTTCGACCTCGTCCTCGTGGGTCGCAACTCCGTCGACGCCGACACCGGCCAGGTGGGCCCCGAGCTCGCCGAGCTGCTCGACCTGCCCTTCCTCACCGGGATCCGCCACCTGAAGGTCGAGCCCGAGCACGGGGTGGTGCACGCGCGCTGCGAGCACGACGACGGATGGGTGCAGGCCGAGACCGACCTGCCCGCGGTCCTCTCGACCGCCGAGCGCCTCATCGACCCTGCAAGGTCGACCCGCCCGGACGCGAGGCCGTGCCCGCCTCGTACCTGCGCACCGTGCGCGCCGACGAGCTCGGGAGCGGCCCGTGGGGCCAGTCCGGCAGCCCCACCACGGTGGGGGCGGTGCGCGTGCACGAGGTGACCCGCGCCTGCGCGGTCATGGACGGGCCGCTCACCGACCAGGTGCGCGCCGCGGTCGAACTGCTCGAAGCGCGCGGCGCGCTCGAGCACGAGTCGGCGCTCGACGCCGTCGCCGACGTCGTGCCGCCCGCGCGCGCGGCATCCGGGCCGGCCGTCGCGGTCGTCGTCGAACCCGATCGCCCGCTCGACACCCGCGAGCTGCTCGGCGCCGCCGCACTGGTCGCGGCCGAGATCGACGGCCACGCCGTCGCCGTCACCTTCGCCGCCGACGACCCCGGTCGCCTCGCGGTGTGGGGTGCCGATGCGGTCGTGCAGGTCGAGGGCGCGACGGTCGAGGACGACGCCGCACGCGCGCTCGGCGACTGGGTCGTCGACACGCAACCGTGGGCCGTGCTCGCGCCGAGCACCGCCTGGGGCCGCGAAGTGGCGTCGCGCGCCGCGGCCCGCGCCGGCGCCGGACTCACCGGCGACGCGGTCGGGCTCGAGGTCGACGGCGCGCGCAGCCGTCTGGTGGCGTGGAAGCCGGCGTTCGGTGGTCAGCTCGTGGCCGCGGTCGAGGCCAGCTCGCCGGTGCAGATGGTCACCGTGCGCGTCGGCGTGCTGCCGGCGCGCCTGCCGCGCGACGAGTCGGCGCCCGCCGTGTCCACCGTCACCGCGACGTCACGCGACCGGGTCCGCGTGCTCGCCCGCACCCGCGACGACGACCTCGACACGCTCGCCGACCGCGCACGCCGTCGTCGGGGTCGGACGCGGGATCGACCCGTCCGAGTACGACGATCTCGCACCGCTGCTCGAGACGCTGCACGCCGAGCTCGGCGCCACCCGCAAGGTCACCGACGCCGGGCTGGCTCCCCCGCGCCCGCCAGATCGGCATCACCGGACGCAGCATCGCCCCGCGCCTGTTCGTGTCGATCGGCGCCAGCGGGAAGTTCAACCACATGGTCGGCGTGCGCGCCGCCGGCACCGTCCTCGCGATCAACCCCGATCCCGACGCGCTGGTGTTCGGCGTCGCCGACATCGGCATCGTCGCCGACTGGCACGACGCCGTCCCCGCCCTCGTCGCCGCGCTGTCGGACCGCCTCGCCACCCGTACCGGCGTCAGCTCGGCGGAATAGTTCCGTCCCACTGACGCCAGAACGCTGCGGTGCGACTCAGAGGTCGATGTCGTCGGCCTCGCTGTGCTGGGCGACGTCGCGCGGGCGCACGGTGAGGGTGGCGAAGACCGCCGGCGGCTCGCGCCACGGGTCGGGCAGGGTGCCCGCCTTGGCGTCCTCGATCGTGCGCCAGACGCGCTCCGGCGTGCACGGCATGTCGACGTGCCGCACCCCGAGGTGGCTCAGCGCGTCGACGACCGCGTTCTGCACCGCCGGCGTGCTCCCGACGGTCGCCGACTCGCCGATGCCCTTGGCGCCGAGCGGGTTGAGCGGCGACGGCGTCTCGGTGTGCGCGACCTCGAACGTCGGGAACTCCGCCGCGCTCGGGATCGCGTACTCGGCGAGCGTCGACGTGAGCGGGTTGCCGTCGTCGTCGTAGACCATCTCCTCCCACAGCGCCTGCGCGATGCCCGACGCGAGCCCGCCGTGCACCTGGCCGTCGACCAGCATCGGGTTGAGGATGCGGCCGCAGTCGTCGACGGCGATGTGGCGGATCGGCTCGACCTGCCCGGTCTCCATGTCGACCTCGACCACCGACACGTGCGCGCCGAACGGGAACGACGCGCCTGCCTGCACGAAGTCGTGCTCGACCGCGAGCGGGAACCCGTCGTCGATCGCCCTGGTCGCGACCTCGGCCCACGTGATGGCCCGGGACGGGACGCCGGCGACGCCGAGCGTGCCGTCGTCGGTGACCACGATGTCCTCGGGCGCGGCCTCGAGCAGCTCCGCCGGCGACGCTGCGCGCCCGCTCGAGCACCTCGCGCGACGCGCCCGAGCACCGCGCTGCCGCCGATCTGCAGCGACCGCGATCCGCCCGTGCCACCGCCGCGTGGCACCAGCGCCGTGTCGGACTGCACGAACGCGATGCGCTCGATCGGGATGCCGAGCTCACCGGACACGAGCTGCGCGTACGCGGTGGCGTGGCCCTGGCCGTGGGCCGACGTGCCCGCCTTCACCGTGGCGCTGCCGTCGGGGTGCACCTCGACCTCGGCGTACTCGCTGGCCGTGCCGCCCGCGGTGATCTCGACGTACGCGCACAGCCCGATGCCGAGCTGCTTCACGTCGCCGCGGGCGCGACGTTCGGCCTGTTCGGCGCGCAGCTCGTCGTATCCCGGCGATGCGCAGCGCCTCGGTGAGCGCGGCGTCGTAGTCGCCGACGTCGTAGGTGACGCCGGTGACGGTCGAGTAGGGGAACTCGTCGGGCTGCAGGAAGTTGCGGCGCCGGAGCTCGGCGGGGTCGAGGTCGAGCTCGTCGGCGGCCATGTCGAGGATGCGCTCGAGCATCGCCGCCGCCTCCGGCCGGCCGGCGCCGCGGTACGCGCCCATCGGCGCGAGGTTGGTGACCGCGACCGCGCAGTCGTAGCCGATCTTGGGGATGCGGTACACGCCCTGCGACATCGATACGCGTGGGCCCGAACGCGAGCATGCCGCCGAAGCCGGCGTAGGCGCCGGCGTCGCCGACGACGCGGCACCGCAGCCCGACGATCGTGCCGTCGTGGCGCAGACCGAGCTCGAGGTACTGCACCTGCCCGCGCCCGTGCGGCATCGCCGACCATGTTCTCGGACCGGGTCTCGATCCACTTCACCGGCCGGCCGAGCTCCTGGGCGATGCGCACCGCGACGATGCCTTCGGGGTTCCAGTGCTTGGCCCCGAACGAACCGCCGACGTGCGGCGCGATCGAGCCGCACCCTCTCGGGCTCGAGCCCGAAGGCCGTTGGCGAGCGCGTTGCGGTTGGAGTGCGGCATCTGGCACGCGAGGTAGACGGTCAGGTCGTGGCCCTCGCCGTCGTCACCGGGCACCACCGCGACCGCGCCACCCTCCATCGGCACGACCGCGAGGCGCTGGTTCTCGAAGCGCCCGCGCACGATCACGTCGGCACCCTCGAGCGGGTCGTAGTCGTCGGGTTCGCGCAGCCCCATGCAGCAGGTTCGACCCGAGCGCCTCGAACTGCACCGGCGCATCGGGCGCGAGCGCGGCCTCCATGTCGGTGGCCGCGGGGAGCGGGTCGTAGTCGACGATCACGGCCTCGGCGGCGTCGACGGCCTGCGCCTTCGTCTCGGCGACGATCGCAACGACCGGATCACCGACGAAGCGCACCCGATCGCGCGCGAGCGCGGGACGCACGACGTCGGGGTTGCATCTGCACCATGCCGACGTGGTCGGGGAAGTCGAGATCCGAGGCCGAGTACACGCCCACCACGCCAGGCATGGCCTTCGCATCGGTCGTGTCGATGCCGGAGATCTCGGCGTGCGCCACCGGCGACCGGACGAACGCGAGGTGCAGGACGCCCGGGAGGTCGAGGTTGTCGATGTACGTGCCTTCACCGCGCAGCAACGTCGGGTCCTCGACCCGACGCACGGGAACACCGACCAGCGATCCGGCACCGAACAGCGTGGACGTCATCGTGATGCTCCCGGTGAGGTCGCGGGCCCGGACGCGGGCCCGGACGCGGTGGCCAGCGCCCGGCCGACGAGCACGCGCGCGAGGTGGCGGCGGTACTCGGGCGACGCGTTGAGGTCGGACGGGGGCTCGGTGTCGTCGCCCGCGTGTGCGGCGGCGTCGGACGGAGACGCCCCACCGCGCAGCGCGGCCTCGACCGCGCTCGCACGCAGCGGCGTGGAGCCCATGTTCACCAATGCGACCCCGGGCTGGTCACCGCCCACGGCGGCGACGCCGACGATGGCCCAGTCCTGGGCCCGCCGGTTGAACTTCTCGAACGCCCACCCGGCAGCCGCCGGTCTTCGGCACCCGCACCTCGGTGATGAGCTCGTCGGGCGCCAGCGCGGTCTCGAGGAACCCGCGGAAGAAGTCGTCGGCGGGGATGATCCGCTCCCCGCTCGAACCGCGCACGACGATGTCGCCGCGCAGCGCGAGCACGACCGCCGGCAGGTCGGACGCGGGATCGCCGTGGGCGAGCGACCCTCCGAGCGTGCCGCGGTGCCGCACCTGGGGGTCGCCCACCTCACCGGCGGCAGCTGCGAGCAGCGGCGCGTGCTCACGCAGCACCGACGAGTGCTCGACGTCGTGGTGACGGGTGAGTCCACCGATGGCCAGGGTGTCGCCGTCGTCGCGCACGAACGACAGCTCGCGGAGGCGACCGACGTCGACCAGCACCGACGGTGTGGCCAGGCGCAGCTTCATGAGCGGCAGCAGCGAGTGCCCACCGGCGAGCAGCTTCGCGTCGTCACCGTGCTCGGCCAGGAGCGCGAGCGCCTCGTCGACGGAGTCGGCGCGTGCGTACTCGAACGCGGCGGGGATCACCGTCCACTCCCGTTCGCGGCCATCGCGGACGAACCGGCGAGGACGGCGGCGACGATGTTCTGGTAGCCGGTGCAGCGGCACAGGTTGCCCTCGAGCCCGGTGCGCACCTCGTCCTCGGTCAGTGCAGCTTCCTTCGCCGAGATGCTCTCCTCGGCGAGGGACACCGCGGCCATGACCATCCCCGGGGTGCAGTACCCGCACTGGAGACCGTGGTGCTCGCGGAACGCAGCCTGCATCGGGTGCAGCACGTCGCCGTCGGCGAGACCTTCGATGGTGGTGACGGCGCTGCCGTCGGCCTGCGCCGCGAGCACGGTGCACGACTTCACCGATTCGCCGTCGAGCAGCACGGTGCACGCGCCGCACGACGTGGAATCGCACCCGATGTTGGTGCCGGTGAGCCCGACCACCTCACGGAGGTAGTGCACGAGGAGGGTGCGGGCCTCCACCTCGTGCTCGGTCACGACCCCGTTGACGGTGATCGTGACGGGGAGTTCAGGAGTCGGCACGGTCATGCGATCGACACTACCCCCGAGCCTTCGAACCGCTTCTGGCGATCACGGCACGTTCACGCGACCGATGCACGCGACACCTTCACGCGACTCGCGTGAGCTCCACCGTCACGTCGAGCGAGTGGCTCGGACCGCCGTTGTAGACGCCCTTCAACGGCGCGACGTCGGAGTAGTCGCGGCCACGCGCGACGAGCACGTGACGTTCGGCGACCGCCGATCCGCTGGTGGGGTCGATCGGGTGCCAGTCGCCCACCCACGCCTCGAGCCACGCGTGGCTCTCGCCCCGGTGCGTGGCACCGACCTCGCCGCCCAGCTCGTCGGGATAGAGGTAGCCCGACGCGTAGCGCGCCGGGATCCCGGCCGCGCGCAGCACCGCGATGCCGAGGTGCGCGTAGTCCTGGCACACACCGCGACCGGCGCGCAGCACCTCGACCGCGGTGGTCGACACGCTGGTGGTGCCGGTCTGGTACTCCACCCGGCCCCGCAGCCACTCGCCCAGCTGCGCGAGCGCGGCCGCAGGGCGCGACACGTCTCGCGCAGCTCGCGCGCGGCCTGGCGGATGGCGTCGTCGGACGCGGTCATGCGGGTGTCGCCGAGGTACTCGTAGAACCGGTCGGTGAGTCCGGGCGCATCGATGGCGTCCCACGTCGACCGTCTCGTCGAGGCACGGGCGTGCGCTGCGCGGTCTCGACCAGCGACGTGCCGACGACCGAGAGGCCGGTGTGGGGCTGGTGCAGATCGAACGCGTGCACCCGACTGCCCCAGTAGTCGCGGTAGCGGAAGAGGTTGGCCGCCGGGTGCACCTCGACCCGGTGCTCGAGCGTGAACTGGCTCGGGGTGTCGAGCGGCGAGATGCGCGCCTCGTTGTACGACGCGTGCACCACGCCGGAGTACTCGTAGGTGGTGCTGTGCCGGACCTTCAGCCGCCACGACATCGTCAGACGCTCCACTCGATCACGCGGGTCTCCCGGAAGTACCGGCGGGCGATGGCCGCGTGCACGTCGGCGCACTCGTGCTGCAGCCGCGCCAGCAGCGCCGGCAGGTCGTCCATCGCGTCGTCGAGGTGCAGGAACTCGAGCTCCGCGCAGACCCGACCGAGCCGACGGCGCGCTTCGTCGTCGACGCCCGCGCGCGCGGCGCGCGGATCGAGCTCACCCAGGCTGTTGTCGGCGGTGGTGAGCGCGTGGAACACCGAGCGCGGGAAGAGCCGGTCGAGGAGCAGGAACTCGACCGCGGTGCGCGGCGTCGACCGCGTGCCGGTACGCGCGGAGGTACGCCTCGTACGCCGAGCAGCTGCGCAGCGTCGTGGTCCAACCCGTGCGACCGAACGCATCGCCGTAGCGCGCGCTCAGCAGGCGCGTCGTCATGTCGGCGCGTTCGAGGCTGCGGCCCGACGGAGAAGAACCGCCACCCGTCGTCGCGGCTCATCGTGGCGTCGACGATGCCGTTGCACGCGGCGGCGCGGTCGCGCACCCACCCGAAGAACTCGTGGCGGGCGGGGCCGGTCCCGGCACGGGCGCGACTGCCGACCTCGCGGTACGTGGTGTTGAGCGTCTCCCAGAGCTCCGACGACAGCGCCTCGCGCGCACCACGTGCGTTCTCCCACGCCGCACCGACGAGCACGTGATCGAGCCCGAGAACGTGAGGTCCTGCGCGAGCAGGGCGGTGACGGTCGCCGCGTTGGGCTCACCGCCGATCGCCTCCGGGTCGGCTCCCATCGCGTCGAGCAGCGCGCGGCAGACCGCGCTCTCGTCGGCGCGGCGGTCCTCGAGGAGGAGGTGGTAGTGCACGTCGAGCAGGCGCGCGGTGTCCTCGGCCCGCTCGACGTAGCGGCCGATCCAGTACAGCGACTCGGCGATGCGGCTCAGCACGGGCGCACCTCCCTGAGCGGCCTCATTGCTGCTGCTGCTGTTGCTGGGAGTCCTGCTCGGGGAGCGGACCGAGCGCGGGCGCGGCGGAGTGCATCGGGCTCGGCGCCGTGCCCGACGGCACCACCGGCGACACCTCGGGCGACGGCTCTGCGGCCACGTCACGACCGTGGTCGGCGGCCGCGAGGACCCAGGTGTCCTTCGAGCCCCCGCCCTGGCTCGAGTTGACGATCAGGCTGCGCGCCGGGAGCGCGACCCGGGTGAGCCCTCCGGGCACGACCCACACGTCGCGGCCGTCGTTCACCGCGAACGGCCGCAGGTCGAGGTGACGTGCGCCCATCTGCCCGTCGACGAACGTGGGCGCGGTCGAGAGCGCGACCGGCTCCTGCGCGATCCACCCGCGCGGATCCTCGAGCACCTTCACCCGGAGATCGGAGAGCGTCGCCTCGGTGGCCGCGGGCCCGATCACGATGCCCTTGCCCCCGGAGCCGTCGACCGGCTTGAACACGAGCTGGTCGATGCGGTCGAGCGCCCACTCGCACACCTCGGCGATCCTCGAGGCGGTACGTCTCGACGTTGGCGAGGATCGGCACCTCGCCGAGGTAGTACTCGATCATCGCGGGCACGTACGGGATAGACGGCCTTGTCGTCGGCGACGCCGTTGCCGGGCGCGTTGGCGATGGTGACGTTGCCGGCGCGCGCGGCGTTGAGGATGCCGGCGCACCCGAGCACCGAGTCGGGGCGGAAGTGCACCGGGTCGAGGTACTCGTCGTCGATGCGCCGGTACACCACGTCGACGCGCTGCTCGCCGGCGGTCGTGCGCATGTAGACGCGCTGGTCGCGGCACACGAGGTCGCGGCCCTCGACCAGCTCGACGCCCATCTGGCGGGCGAGGAACGAGTGCTCGAAGTACGCGGCGTTGTGGATGCCGGGCGTGAGCACGACGACGACCGGGTCGTCGACGCCCGGCGGCGCGGTGGAGCGCAACGCCTCGAGGAGGTGCTGCGGATAGTCGGCGACCCGGCGGATGCGGTGGCTGGCGAACAGCTCGGGGAACACGTGGGTCATCGCCCGACGGTTCTCGATCACGTAGGAGATGCCCGACGGCGTGCGCAGGTTGTCCTCGAGCACCCGGAAGGCGCCCGGCGCCGTCGCGCACGAGGTCGACCCCGGCGACGTGGACCCGCACCCCGCCCGCCGGGTCGACGCCGTGCACGCACCGGTGGAAGTGCGACGAGCTGGCCACCAGCCGGCGCGGCACCACGCCGTCGGCCAGGATCTCGCCCGGCCCGTACACGTCGCCGAGGAAGCGCTCGAGCGCGAGCACCCGCTGGCGCACCCCCGACTCGACCACCGCCCACTCGTCGGCGTCGATGATGCGGGGCACGAGGTCGAGCGGGAACGGGCGCTCCTCACCGGAGTGCGAGAACGTGATGCCCTGGTCGTGGAACGCGCGGTCACGGGCCGCGCAGCGCGCCTCGAAGTCGTCACGCGAGAGGGTGCCGAGCACCTGGTGCAGGGACTCGTAGTGCGCACGGGGCTCGTCGGGCGCCGCGAACATCTCGTCCCACGCGAGTTCAGGGTGTGTAGCCGTCGAGGAGGTCGCCCACCTCCCACGGTCTACCGGCCTCAGGTTTCGGCTTCATTACGAGAGAGTGCCGGTTCGCGTCATGGTCGAGGGGGATGCCTCGCATTCTTCGACGACCTCTTACCCACCTCTGGCGGCGCGCTCACGCGCCTCTCCGTACGTTCATCGTCATGGACGAGCAGACCCCCTCCCCGCACTCCCACTCCCGCCGCTCGTGCGAGCGCGGGACGGCCGCGTCGGAAGCCCCGTGCCGCCCGCGCCCGCAAGGCGGCCACCGCGCTGAGCGTCGCCGCGATGCTCTCGCTCGGTGGGGTGCTCGCCTGGCACGACGGGCAGGGCGACGGCCACGACGACGGCCGCCGCCGCCGGCTCGAAGGCGCAGACGGCGAGCACCAGCAGCTCGACGTCCACCGGATCGGACGACTCGGACGACTCGTCGCTCGA
This sequence comes from uncultured Actinomycetes bacterium, assembly GCA_963755855.1. Taxonomy (GTDB): domain Bacteria; phylum Actinomycetota; class Acidimicrobiia; order IMCC26256; family DASPTH01; genus DASUAS01. The sequence goes on from CAVWLR010000009.1 coordinate 1,317,157, forward strand.
CCACGCGCCACGTCAGCGCGTCCACGTCGAGCGCGAGCACGTCGTCGAGCTCCAGCTCGTCGCCGTCCGTCACCTCCCACACCACCACCCAGGGGAGCTGACCCATGGGCCAGGTCCCGTGGTACGTCGCCCGGTCGAGCGGCATCGTCGCCTGGGCCCTCATCCTCGCCACCATCGTGTGGGGGCTGCTGCTCGCCACCAAGGTCCTCGGCCGGCGAGCCGGGTCCGGCGTGGCTCCTCAGCCTGCACCGCTACCTCGGCGCGCTCGCCGTCGTCGTTCGTGGCGCGTGCACGTCGGGGCGATCCTGCTCGACACGCTACACCGACTTCGGCGTCACCGACGTGCTGGTGCCGTTCACCGGATCGTGGCACCCGGTCGCAGTGGCGTGGGGCATCGTCGGGATGTACCTCCTGGTCGCGATCGAGATCACGTCGCTGCTGCGCCACCGGATGTCGAAGCGGGCCTGGCACGCCGTGCACATGCTCAGCTACTTCCTCTTCGCCACCACGACCGTGCACATGCTCACCGCCGGCACCGACGTGAAGGCGCTGGTCGCGTCGACCGCGGCGGTGATGCTGGGCATCGCGGTGACGTTCGGAGCGACCGCCCTCTACGTGTGGCGCCACGACACCGGCGCGCCGCGGGTCGCCATCCCCTCGACCCGGGTCCCGACCCGGTCAGGAGTTGGCTGATGCCGGGTTTGACCCGCGACTGACGCGGGCAAGCTGGCGAGGCAGCGAGCCGGTGCCGTCCCCGTACCGCCGACCCGCTCCGCCCCCCGACCGAGCCCTCCAGCCTCCCTCCCCCGGAGACTCGAGGGCTCCGTCGCGTCTGTCCGCGCGCGCGCTCGCTCCGCGTCGCTCGCGTCCGCTCGCTACGCGCGTGACCGGACGCGTGCGGGAGCGGCGCCAGCGGCACGACGGCGCGCCAGCCGAGCATCCCCGCGCCGACGAAGACCAGGGTCACGATCGTGAACGCGACCTTGAACTCGCGGTCCTGCACCGCGATGCGCAGCGCCATGCCGACACCGACGGTCACCAGCCAGGCGACGACCGCGCGGCTCCAGGCGAGCGGCGCGCGCCAGAGCCCGGTCGCGAGCCACGCCACGACGAGTCCGACCGCGAACGGCCACCACACGCGGAGGAACCCCGCGAACCCGGCGTCCTCGTGGTGGCTGCGGCGTCCGACGAGGACGAACACCACGAGGACGGCGACGTCGCCCAGCAACGCCAGCCAGGGTCGGGCCACCCGGTCGCGATCGTCCATGGCCCCATGTTCGCCGATGACGTCGGACCCGCGCCCGGGTCGGGCGAGACCGCGTGCCGGTCAGGCGCGCGGTTCGGTGCCGGCGAGGGTGACCCGCTGGATGACACGCGCGTTGGTGCCGTAGTCGCCGACGACGGAGTGCTGGGTGGCGAAGTTGTCCCAGAAGCCGAGCGTGCCCGGCCTGCCAGTGGTAGCGCACGACGTACTCGGGCCGCACCGAGTGCGCGTAGAGGAAGCCGAGGAGCGCGTCGCTCTCGGCGCGCGAGAGCTCCTTGATGTGCGACGTGAACCCGGGGTTCACGAACAGCACGCGCTTGCCGGTCTCCGGGTGCGTGATCACGACCGGGTGCTCGACCGGCTCGAGGCTGGTGAACTTCTTCCCTTCCCAGGTGCCCTCGCCGACCAGCTCGAGGATCTTCGAGAACTGGTTCGTCGCCGTCGTGCACCGCGGTGAGCGTCGACAGGTAGCCCTGCAGGGACGGGCTGAGGCCCTCGAACGCAGCCTGCTGGTTCGAGAAGAGCGTGTCGCCGCCGGCGTCGGGGACGGTGACCGGCGCGCAGGATCGACCCTGCGGGCGGGCGCTTCACGAACGTGACGTCGGTGTGCCACGACAGGCCCGGTGCTGCGCTCGGTGATGTCGCCGTACAGCGCGGCCAGCTCGGAGGCCTTCGTGTAGTCGATCTCGAACACCTCGGGGTGCTCGTCGAGGCCGGGGATGACCGGGTGACCCTCGGTGGGCCGACCGAGGCGCGTCGCGAACGCGAGGTGCTCGGCGGGGTCGAGGTGCTGGCCGGGGAAGAACACGACCTTGTGCTCGAGCCACAGCGGCGCGGATCGCTGCGACCTCGGCGTCGCTCAGCGAGCGCAGGTCGAGGCCGCGGATCTCGGCGCCGATGTGCGCGGAGAGCGGGGTGACGTCGAGCGCGACGTCGAGCGACGAGAGGTCGGTGGAGGAGAGCGTGCTGGTCATCGGGGGGTCTCCTGGATTCGGGGACGGGCCGGGTGGTGTCGGAGAGGTCGAGATCGACGCCGAGCTCGTGCTCGAGCTCGGACAGGTCGAGGTTGCTGTCGTCCTCCACGCCGAGCTCGGCGAGGAGGTCGCTGCGCAGGGCCGCGAAGCGGGCGTCGGAACGCGATCGGGGACGAGGGAACGTGGAGTCGATCGAGTGGTCGAGCGAGATCACGCCGTCGGTGAGCACGAGCACCCGGTCGGCGAGCACGATCGCCTCGTCGACGTCGTGGGTGACGAGCAGCACCGCCGGGATGGTGACGGGCGCAGAGCTCGGCCACGAGACGGTGCATCCGGATGCGCGTCAGCGCGTCGAGCGCACCGAACGGCTCGTCGAGCAGCAGCAGCGCGGGCTCGCGCACGAGTGCGCGCGCCAGCGCGGCGCGCTGCGCCTCGCCACCGGAGAGGGTCTTGGGCCAGTCGCGCGCGTGGTCGGCGAGACCGACCTCGGCTCGAGCGCCTGCGCGCCGCGGGCGCGGTTCGTCGCGTCCGACCAGCCCGAGCACCACGTTGTCGAGGACCTTCGCCCACGGCAGCAGCCGCGGGTCCTGGAAGCCGACCGCGCGGCGTTCGGGAACGAGGATCTCGCCCGTGACCGCGGGGTCGAGGCCGGCGAGGGCACGCAGGAACGTGCTCTTGCCCGAGCCGCTGCGACCGAGCAGCGCGACGAACTCGCCGGGACGGATGTCGAGGTCGATGCCGCGCAGCACCGTCGCGATCGCCGAAGCTGCGCGTCACGTCGCGCACGTGCACCGCGACGTCGTCGACGCCTCGGTCCAGGCTCAGCGTCGTCGTTCACCGACCGGGTTGCCACCGCAGCAGTCCCTTCTCGAGCAGGCGCACGAGGGTGTCGGTGATGAGGCCGAGCACCGCGTACACGAGCAGGCAGACGACGATGACGTCGGACTGGAAGAACGTCTGCGCCTTGATGATCAGGTAGCCGATCCCGTTGGTCGCGTTGATCTGCTCGGCGAACACCAGGATCAGCCACGCGATCGCGGTCGCGAGGCGGACGCCGACGAGGAACCCGGGCATCGCGCCGGGCAGCACGACGCGCCGGATCCGCTGCCACCGGCCGAGCCCGACGACCCGCGACAGCTCCATGTACCCGGGATCGATCTGCCGGATCGCCGAGTACGTGTTGACGTAGACCGGGAACGCCACGCCGATCACGATCAGCGTGACCTTGACCGTCTCGCCGATCCCGAGCCAGAGGATGAGGAGCGGACTGCAGCCCGATGACGGGCACGAACCGCAGCATCTGCATGTTGCGGTCGATGAGGTCGTCGCCGAGACGGGTGAGACCGGCGGCGACGGCCAGCGCGGTGGCGATGGGGATGCCGATGGCCAGGCCCCACAGCACCCGCGTGAGCGACGCCCAGATCGCGGGCCCGAGCGTGCCGTCGCGCAGCATGTCCCAGCCGACGTCGACCACCTTCGAGGGCGCGGCGAGGTCCTGCGGGCTCAGCCAGCCGACCCTCGCCGCGAGCTCCCAGAGGGCGAAGAACAGCACCACGCCGAGGAACCGCTCGACGCCGCTGAACCGCCGACGGCGGCGCGTGTCCTGCTTGCCCGGTGGGCAGCTGGACGAGCGCGATGCCGGCGGCGGTCGCGGGCACGGGCGTCGCCGATGCCGGCCCGATCGGTCGGCGTCGCGACCGTCGTCCGGCCGGCGGTCGACGGCGGTCACTGGCCGCTCTGCCCCGCCGGCGGCCTGCGACGACCGCGTTGTACTTGGTGGAGAACTCCTTCTTCGACGTCGACCTTCGCCGGGATCTCACCCGCGGCGTAGAAGAGGTCGGCGAGGTGCTGCTGCGCCTTCACGCACCTCGCCCGGCAGGGTCACGAAGCTGGTGCCGCCGTTCTCCTTCACGATCTCCGTGCGCCCGGTCCAGCGGCAGCTTGTACTGGTCGACGTACACGGCCTGCGCGACCTCGTCGGGGTGCGCCGACGTGTACTGCGAACGCCGCGCACCAGCCGGGAGATGTAGTCGGCGAGCGCCGCCGACTTGGCCTTGTCGCCGAGCGCGTCCTTGGTGGCGATGAAGAAGCTGGAGCGGTCGGTGATCACGCTCGCCTTCGCCACCGCTTCGCGGTCGGGTTGGCGGCGAGGTACACGCTGTGAGCGGCTCCACCAGCAGCCCGGCGTCGGCCGAGCCGCTCTGGAGCGCGGCCGACGGCCTGGGTGATCGGCAGGTTCACCGGCGTGATGTCCGACAGCTTCAGGCCCGACCTTGTCGAGCGCCTGCAGCACGGCCGCCTCACCGGCGGTGCCCTGCTGGTAGGTGACCTTCTTGCCCTTCAGGTCCTTCCAGCCCTTGATGTCGTCGTTGCCGGGCGAGGTGAGGAGCCCGTAGGTGCCGTTCGCGGTCGCCCACCCGGCCACCGCGGTGATGTCCTGGTCGCCGGCCTGGGCGAAGATCAGCGGGGTGCTGCCCGACGAAGCCGGCGTCGATCGACGCCGGCCTGGAACGCCTGGAGCATCGGCGGGCCACCGACGAAGGCGGAGTACTCCACCTCGTACGGGAAGTCCTGGTCCTCGCCCGAGAGCTTCAGGACGGTCTTGAGGTAGTCGAGCTGGTCGCCGACCTGAGCACGGTGCCGGCCGGGATCTTCGTCGGCGTCGAGGTCGTCGTCGTCTGGGCGCCGCCGGGGCGATGGCCGCGCACGTGGCGGCGACCGTCGAGCAGGGCGAGGGTCAGGTCGGGAGGTGCCGCGTGCGGCGTCGGAGCATCGGGGGTTCGTCTTTCGCTCGGTTTCCTGTGAAATGCGATCTGGAAGATCGACTTTAGCGAGCGAAAGCTGACCTCCAAGTCAGATTTGTGAAAACGGAGTAGCGTCGCCGCGCCGGTGACGCGATCCGTCTCCGCCGTGTCCGCCACCGCCGAGGACCACCGCGCCGCCGCCGCCATCGCCACCGAGGCGGGCAGCTGCTGGTGACCCGGCGCGCCACCCTGCACGCGGCCGGCACCGATCCCGCCGACATCCGCAGCCGAGGGCGACCGGTCGTCGCACGACTTCATCGTCGCCGCGCTGGCGGCGTCGCACCCCGACGACGCGGTGCTGTCGGAGGAGGGCGTCGACGACGCCGGCACGCCTCGCAGCGTCACGGGTGTGGATCGTCGACCCGCTCGACGGCACCCGCGAGTTCGGCGAGGAAGGCCGCACCGACTGGGCCGTCCACGTCGCGCTGTGCGATCGACGGGCAGATCGAGGCGGCCGCGGTCGCGCTGCCGGCACGCGGGCTCACCCTGAACGCGTCGCCGCGCCAGCACGCTCGCCGCCTCCGTACGGCGGACCGCCGCGCCTCGTCGTGAGCCGCACCCGCCCGCCTGCGATCGCGGAGCTGCTGGCCGAGCGCCTCGGCGGTGAGCTGGTGGCGATGGGCTCCGCCGGCGCCAAGGCGATGGCCGTCGTGCTCGGCGACGTCGACGTGTACGCGCACAGCGGCGGCCAGTACGAGTGGGACTCCGCGGCGCCGGTCGGCGTCGCCGCGGCCGCCGGCCTGCACGTCTCGCGCCTCGACGGCTCGCCGCTCGAGTACAACCGGCCCGAGCCCTACCTCCCCGACCTCCTCATCTGCCGGCCCGAGCTGCGCGACGCGGTGCTCGCGGTCACCCGCGATCAGCCGAGCTGAACCGTCGACGAAGTAGAGCGAGAAGACGCAGCACCGATCGCGCCGAACGCCGGCCGGACGACGCGGCTCGGGCAGCTGCATGCCGACGCGACGCGGCCGCCGCGAACGACGCCGGCACCATGCCGAGCGCGAACGCCGCCGACGATGCCCCAGTCGATGTTGCCCGAGCAGCCAGTGCGTCGACGAGCGTCGGCACCGTCGAGCGCGGCGGCGACGACGAGCGACGTCCCGCGGCACGCGCCGCGGTGGGCGCGAGCGCCACGATGAACAGCGGCACGAGCACGATGCCGCCGCCGGTCGGCGAGCAGTCCGGCGACGAGGCCCGACGACCAGCGCGACCGCGATCAGCCACCACCAGCGACGTGCGGTCGACCGCGAGGTGTCGTGCGAGTCGGACCGGTCGGGACGGACGCGCGCCGAGCGCGGCACCAGCATCCGCACGCCGACGACGAGGAGCAGCCCGCCCGAGCCAGCAGCGAGGAACTCGTCGCCGACGACGCGTGGCAGGAGCGCGCCGACGACCACCGTCGGCACCGCGCGACGCACCGCGAGCTTCGCGACCGACGGTCGAGCACGCCGGCACGCAGGTACTGCCGCGCGCCGAGCGTCGCCGCGGGAGCACCGCCGGGCAGCGGCGACGCCACCGCCGAGATCGGCGCCGGGATCCCCGCCAGCGCGAGCACCGGCGTCGCCGAACGCCGAGCCGCCCGCGCCGAAAGACCGCCGAAGGCGAACCCGATGCCGAGTGCCGGCGAGGACGATCGGGGACGAGGTGCACGCTCCCATCGTCCGCCCGGTCCATCCAGAAGTCCAAGACGTAGTTCTTGTGATTTCCATAGGCTGTGCCTATGGATCTGCGGCGCCTGCGGCTGTTCCTCGCGGTGGTCGACGGCGGCGGCATGACCCGTGCCGCCGAGGCCGAGCACGTCTCGCAGCCGTCGGTGTCGCAGGCGATCCGGGAGCTCGAGGCCGAGCTCGGCACACCCCTCTTCCACCGGGTCGGCCGGCGGGTGGTGCTCACCGCCGCCGGCGAGGCGCTGGTCGAACCGGCGCGCCAGGTGCTGCGCGACGTCGAGACCGGGCGGGCCGCGGTGGAGGCGGTGGCCGGGCTGGCCGCCGGTCGCCTCGACCTGGTCGCGCTGCCCACGCTCGCCGCCGATCCGGTGGCGCCGCTGGTCGGGCGCGTTCCGGCTCGCGCACCCGGGCGTCGACATCGCCCTCGCCGACCCCGCCGACGCCGCCGGCGCTGGTCGACCTGGTCGCCAGCGGCGAGTGCGAGCTCGGCATCACCGCCGAGCCGGTCGTCGATCCCGGCCTCACCAGCCACGCGCTCGGGCACCAGGACCTCCTCGCGGTGCTCCCGCCGGGCACGAACGCGTCGCACACCATGGCCGTCGCGCACCCTGGCGCGCTTCCCGCTGGTGACCGCGCCGCCCGGCACCACCACGCGCACCCAGCTCGAGGAGGCGTTCGCCGAGGCCGGCGTCACCCCGCGCATCGCCGTGGTCACCGCGCAGCGCGAGGCGATCCTGCCGCTCGTGCTCGCCGGTGCCGGCGCCACGCTGTTCCCCCGCCCGCTGGCCGAGCAGGCGGCGGCGCTCGGTGCCGTCGTCGTGTCGCTGCGCCCCCGGCTCACCCGGCCGGTGCACCTCTTCCACCGCGTCGGGCCGCTCTCCCCCGCCGCCGAGGCGTTCCCGGCTCGCCCTGCGCGACTGGGCTGATCCCGAGCAGTTTGTTGGTAAATCCGATGCTGGATGCTGCTATTTTGCGGAGCCCCGCACCGAGGAGTGATCCGATGACCGTCACCGACGAGTTCCTCACCAACAACGACGCCTACGCCGCCGAGTTCACCAAGGGCGATCTCCCCCTCCCGCCCGCCAAGCAGGTCGCGGTGCTCGCCTGCATGGACGCCCGCCTCGACCCCGCCCGCGTCCTCGGCCTCGAGGAGGGCGACGCGCACGTCATCCGCAACGCCGGCGGCGTGGTGAGCGACGACGCCATCCGCTCGCTCGCGATCTCGCAGCGGCTCCTCGGCACCGAGGAGATCATCCTCATCCACCACACCGACTGCGGGATGCTCACGTTCACCGACGACGAGGTGAAGGCGCAGATCGCCGAGGACACCGGCATCCGGCCGCACTTCGCGCTCGAGGCGTTCGACGACCTCGACGACGACATCCGCCAGTCGATCGCCCGCATCCAGGCACAGCCCGTTCCTCCCCCGCAAGGACCGGGTGCGCGGCTTCGTGTACGAGGTGGAGACGGGCAAGCTGCGCGAGGTCTCGTAGGCCGACCGTGCGAGCCGGGATGCACGAGCTGTTCAGCTTCCCGAACCCGGTGAACGAGGTCTCGGCGCGGCTCGTCGCCGGCGGCGTCGTCGTGCATGTGCGTCGCCACGCTCGTGTTCGACCAGCGCTGGCTCATCGTGGTGCTCGCCTACGGCTTCGTCGCCCGCGTGCTCACCGGTCCGACGCTGAGCCCGCTCGGCCAGCTCGTGACGCGCGTGCTCACGCCCGCGCTGCCGTTCGCCGCCGAAGCTCGTGCCCGGACCGCCGAAGCGCTTCGCCCAGGGCATCGGCGCGTTCCTGTCGCGTCGACCGCGCTGGTGCTCGCGTTCGGCTTCGACGAGACCACCGCCGCCTAGGTGCTGCGTCGCGCTGATCCTCGTGGCGGCGACGCTCGAGTCGGTCTTCGCGATCTGCCTCGGCTGCAAGATCTTCGCGGTGCTCATGCGCGTCGGCGATCATCCCCGAGTCGGTGTGCGAGGAGTGCACCGACATCTGGAGCCGGGCCTGAGCGGCAGCGTCGCTGCGCGTCAGGCTCGCGGACCGGGTCGGCAGCCCCGCGCGTCCCACGCCTTGAAGCCACCGACCAGGTCGGTGGCGCGGTGCAGCCCGAGGTCCTGCAGGCTGGCGGCCGCGAGGCTCGACGAGTAGCCCTCGGAGCAGAACAGGATCACCTCGACGTCGTGGTCGACGGCCTCGGGGATGCGCGCGTCGCTCGTGGGATCGAGCCGCCACTCGATGTGGTTGCGCTCGATCACCAACGCGCCGGGGATCTCACCCTCGTCGCGGCGCTGCCACGCCGGGCCGGGTGTCGACGAGCAGCGCACCGCGCTCGTCGACGGCACGCGCCGCGGCTCCGCGGGGTCGACGCGGCTCGAGCCGCGCCCGCGCGGCGGCGAGGAGATCGTCGACGCTCCGGGTCACGCCCGGATCATCGCAGTTCGCCGCGTCCCGAGCGAGCGCCGAGCGCGGGCTCGGAGTGGGTCTGCGCCAGCGAGCCACCGCCGGCGCGAGTAGAAGTCCATCGTCACCAGCGGCGGCGAGTACACGTGCACGCTCGTCGCCGGCGCGGCCGAGGGGTTGACCACGCGGTGCACGTGACCCGGGACCGAAGGCCCGGGCGGTGCCGGCGACGAGGTGCTGCTCCTGGAGGAAGACGCCCTCGCGGCGCGTCGACGTCTCGAGCAGCTCGCCCTCGACCACGTAGAGCGCGCCGCTCGAACCGCCGTGGTCGTGGAGGTCGACGCCCTGGTACGAGTCCCACCCGATGAGCCACACGTCGTGGTCGTCGTGGGCGGCGACGCGGGTGAACCACGCGCTCGTTCGGCGTGTGCTGCGCCAGCGAGCGCCAGGTCTCGTGGTCGTGCGCGAGCTCGCGGGTGATGCCGAGCAGCTCGGCCGGCGAGAGCGGCGTGAGCTCACGGCGGGGCGGGGGTGGACGGCGGTCACGGACGACATCGTGGGCTCCTCGGGACGAGACGGGAAGGGCGGCGGCGGGTGGTCGAGCGCGCCGGACAGGTCTCGTCGTACGTGTGCGCCCGGTCGCCCAGCGAGGCGGCGGGAGGAGCGGTGGTGCGCATGCCGCACGGTACCACAAAATCCGACCTCATGAGGTCAGGTTTTGCGATAACCTCACCAAGTCGACAAGATTGCTGAGATTAGCGCACGGAGGTGATATGGCGCTCCCCGACTTCTTCGTGATCGGTGCCCCCAAGGCGGGCACCACCGCGGTCCACGCCGCGCTGGCGCGCCACCCGCAGCTCTACCTCTCGCCGGTCAAGGAGCCGAAGTACTTCCTCGGCGACGGAGCGCGCTCGGCCGGTGCGCGGTCCGGGCGACGCGCACAGCGCGCAGGAGTGGGTGTGGGAGCGCGACCGCGTACGAGGCGCTCTTCGACGCCGCTCCGGCCGGCACGCTCCGCGGCGAGAGCACCGCGTTCTACCTCTACGACCCGGCGGCGCACGAGCGCATCGCCGCAGCCGGTGCCGCACGCGAAGCTCGATCGCGGTCGTGCGCGATCCCGATCGACCGCGCGTACTCCAACTGGATGCACCTCTGGTCCGACGGCCTCGAACCGATCTCCGACTTCGAGGCCGCGTGCGACGCCGAGTGCGACCGCATCACCGCGGGCTGGGGTCACTTCTGGCACTACCGCCGGCTCGGCCTCTACGGCGAGCAGCTCGAGCACCTGCTGGAGCGGTTCCCGCGCGAGCAGGTGCTGGTGCGTGCGCTACCGCGAGCTCGTCGACCGACCGCAGGAGTCGCTCGACCGCATCTGCGCCTTCCTCGGCATCGACCCGCAGCCGTCGATCGACGTGCGCGGGCGAGAACACGCGTCCGTTCGTGCGCCCGGGACTGAAGACCAGCGTGCTCGCACCGGTGATCCGCGCCGGGGCGTCGCTCGGTCGCCACTTCCCCCCGCAGGTGTGGCGGCGCGCCAGCGAACCGCTGCTCTGGGCGCTGCAGGCGAACGGCACCGCCCGTCCGGTCCTCGCCACCGACACCCGACGTGCGCTCGTCGACTACTACACCGACGACATCCGCCGGCTGTCGGCCATCACCGGCGACGACTACACCGACTGGCTCGGCGATCAGGGTGCGGGCGAGTACTCCGTGCGCAGGTCGTGGGCGCCGTCGGAGCGGGTGACCTCGTAGTAGAAGCGCCGTGCGCCGTCGTCGAGCTCGACGACGGAGACGTAGCGCACCCGGTGCCGGTGTCGGGTGACACGAGCTCGGGCTCGTGGCCGACCGCCCGCAGCGCACCGGGAGCGCCCGACGGCGATGCCGGTGACCTCTTCCCAGTTCTCGCTCGGCGGTGGCGCGCCCGTCGTAGAACGCACCACGACCTCGGCGTCGGCCGCGCGGACTCGTCGACGCCAGAGCACGTCGGCGACGCGGGCGCCGCGTGCGTCCCACTCGCCGGTGCGGCCCTCGAGCGCGACGCCGTGCCAGTCCCACGTGAGGCCGTCGTCGCTGGTGCAGTACGCGGTGTGCATGCGGTCGGCGTCGCGGGATCGGCGATCTCGTGCACGCACGGCCACGCGTGCCAGCTGCCGTCGACGACCTTGACCACGGGATCCTTCACCGCGGTGCGCGCGTCACCCGCCCACACCGTGGCGCGGCGCGTCGGCATCGAACGACCGCGGGATCGTCGGCGTCGATGGCGTCGACCCACCAGTGCAGGGTGCCGGGCGTCGCGCAGCTCACGTAGATGCGCCACCCACCGTCGGGGCGGCGGACGAGCGCGGGCCGCTCGAGCGACTCGGCCGCCGAACGCGTCGCGCTCGAGCGACGCACACCGTGTCGAAGTGCACGCCGTCGCGCGACGACGCGACCACGTTGGCGTAGCCACGGCCGGTACCGACCGGACGGCGGAGGCGGTACGCGAGGTGGAACACGCCGTCGGCCGCGACCGCGCTCGGGCCGCCGGCCCAGTAGCCCGGCCCGGCGCCGGGCGCGGCGACGACGGTCTGCGCGTCGCGCAGGCGTGGGCGCGGCACGAGCGCGAGGTCGTTCGTCACGCGGCCATCGTAGGACGGGTCCGCAACGGCTTCCAGTCCCCCGCCGCGCGGCACCGCGACGCACGCGGTGACCAACGCCACGACCGACGCCGGTCGTCTCGCCGCGCGGACCGGGCCGGGACGTCGGGGGGACAACGCACCGCCCGGGCACGACGCGGCGAGAGGACCGGCGCGATCGAGTGGCCCCACCCTAGCACAAAAACCCGATCGGAAAGGTCATATTTTGGCGGACGGGTGCACGTCCCCCGCACGAGGTCGGCCGCGGTGACCCCGTCGAGCAGCTCGTGGAGGCACGACTGCACCCGGCACCACACCTCGGGCAGGCGACGGGCACTCCCCTCGTAGACCAGCTGCTCCGGCCGCGAGGTCGCGCACGGCGGCGAGGGGGCCGTCGATGGCGAGCAGGATCTCCCCCACCGAGATGGTGTCGGCCGGGCGGGCCAGGCTCGAACCCCCGCCGGGCCCGCGGTGGGTGTGGACGATCCCGGCGCGCCGCAGCTCGGCGAGGATGTTCTCGAGGAAGTTCTGCGGGATCTCCTGGGCCGAGGCGATCTCGCGGGCGCTCACGTTGGCGCCCTCGGGCGCGGCCGCGAGCTCGATGACCGCCCGCACCGCGTAGTCGGCCTTGGCCGAGATCCTCACCGAAGACTCGATCGGCTCATCGAGTCCTAAGGTTACATTGTCCATCGAGTTACTGCACAAATGCGGAGCAGCACACCCGCAGTGCGTGCGCTCAGCCGCCGAGGGCGTCGAGCGCGGGCTCGACGGTGGCGTCGGCCGGCACCTCGGTCGTGGGCTTGTGCACCGCGCGCACGCCGACCCGGGCCCGGCTCGGCAGGTCGAGTCGATCGGCCTCGCCGCGGGTGAGCTGCACCCAGGTCTCGCCGTCGGCGGTCTCGACGTCGACGCGCACCTCGAAGCCGAGGCGTCACGACGCGCGCCACGGTGCCGGTCACCACGCCGTCGTCGGGCTCGAGCACGATCTCGAGGTCGTGCGGCCGCACCGGCGCGCCCGCCAGCTGGGTGACCGGGCCGAGGAAGTTCATCACGAAGTCGTTCGCCGGTCGGTCGTAGAGCTCGACCGGGCGCGCCGATCTGCTCGACGCGCCCCTTGGCGATCACCACGATCGCGTCGGCGACGTCCATCGCCTCTTCCTGGTCGTGGGTCACGAACACGGTGGTGACGTGGACCTCGTCGTGGAGGCGGCGCAGCCAGTCGCGCAGCTCCTTGCGGACCTGCGCGTCGAGGGCACCGAACGGCTCGTCGAGCAGCAGCACCTCGCGGCTCGACCGCGAGCGCGCGGGCCAGCGCCATGCGCTGGCGCTGGCCGCCCGAGAGCTGCGACGGGTAGCGGTCGGCGAACTGCTCGAGGTGCACGAGCTCGAGCAGCTCGTCGACGCGCGCCTTGATCTCGCGCCTTCGGGCGCTTGCGGATCTAGAGGCCGAACGCGACGTTCTCGCGCACCGTCATGTGCTTGAACGCGGCGTAGTGCTGGAAGACGAAGCCGACGTTGCGTTCTGCGGCGGGCAGCGTGGTGGCGTCGACGCCGTCGATCTCGACGACGCCCGCGTCGGGCTGCTCGAGCCCGGCGATGATGCGCAGCAGCGTCGACTTGCCGCCGCCGCTCGGCCCGAGCAGCGCGGTGAGCGAACCGGTCGGGATGTCGACCGAGACGTCGTCGAGGGCGACGAAGTCGCCGAAGCGCTTGGTGACGTTGCGGACCGCGATGCCCATCAGGTGCGCTCCTTGGGTCGGAGGACGTTGATCAGGACGAGCGATGGCCACGATCGGCGATGGCGGCGAGGGCGAACGACGACGGCGTAGGCGCCGTGCTGGTCGAAGTTCTGGTAGCGCTCCTCGACGAGAGCGTGCGCGGTCTGGGTGTGGCCGATGAGTCGCCGACACGACGGCGACCGCGCCGTACTCGCCGAGGCACGGGCCAGGGTGAGCACCACGCCGTACGCGAGCGCCCAGCGGATGCGGGCAGCGTGACCCGCCGGAAGGTCTGGCAGCGGGATGGCGCCGAGCGTCCAGGCCGCCTGCTCCTGGTCGATCGCCGATCTCCTCGAGCACCGGCGCGACCTCGCGCACGACGAGCGGCAGCGACACGAACATCGTCGCCATGCACCATGCCGGGGAGGGCGAAGATGATCTGAATCCCGTGGTCGGCGAGCCAGCTACCGACGCGGCGTCGAGCTGCCGTAGACGAGGATCAGCGAGAGGCCGACGACCACCGGCGACGACCGCGAGCGGCAGGTCGATGAGCGCGTTGAGCAGCCGCTTGCCCGGGAAGCGGTGCCGCACCAGCAGGATCGCGGTGACCGACGCCGAAGATCGTGTTGCCGAGCACCGTCCAGAAGGCGACGATGACGGTGAGCGGAAGGCGTGCGCCGCCGACGGGGTGGTGAGCGCGTCGATCACCGGGCGGACGCCGTGCTCGAACGTGCGCCAGAACGATCAGCCCGACCGGGAGCAGCAGCATGATGCCGACGTAGACAGATCGCGACGAAGCGCAGGCTCGACCGCGCAGCGAGTGCGTCTTGGCCGGGGTCGCGCTCAGCCACGACGCGCCGCCCAGCGCTGCAGCACGTCGAGCGCGAGCAGCACGACGAGCGAGAGACGAGCAGCACCGTCGAGACCGCGGCGGCGACTCGGTCGTGTTGTCGCTCTCGATCTGCCCGAAGATGTGCACCGACGACGACCTGGGTCTTGAACGGCAGGTTGCCGGAGATCAGCACGGTCGAGCCGAACTCGCTGATGGCCCGGGCGAACGCCAGCGCCGTGCCGGACAGGATCGCGGGCAGGAGGTTCGGGCAGCACGATCCGCCGGAACGTCGTGAACCTGCCGGCGCCGAGCGAGGCGGCGGCCTCCTCCATCTCGACTGGTCGAGCTCGATCAGGACCGGCTGCACCGTGCGCACGACGAACGGCAGCGTGACGAACAGCAGCGCGACGACGACGCCGCGCACGCGTGTAGGCCAGGTCGAGGCCGACCGGGCTGTTGGCGCCGTAGAGCGTGAGCAGCGATGAGTCCGGCGACGATCGTGGGCAGCGCGAATGGCAGGTCGATGAGCGCGTCGACGACGCGCTTGCCGGGGAAGTCGTCGCGCACCAGGACCCAGGCGATCAGCGTGCCCAAGACGGCGTTGACCACCGACGACGACCAGCCGCGAGACGACGGTCAGCTTCAGCGCCGCCACGCCTCCGGGCTCGATGACCGCGTCCCAGAAGCCGTCGACGCCGTTGTCGAACGCCTTCAGAGCGACGCGCGGCGAGCGGGATGAGCACGAAGATGCTCAGGTACATCGTGGTGAACCCGAGCCCGAGCCGGCCCGGAGCCCGAGCGCGGGCACGCACCCGCCGACCGGAAGGGGCCGGCGGGTGCGTCTCCGTGAGTCGGAGGTCGGTGGCGCTCAACGGCCGTCAAGCTGTCAGGACCGGGTCGAGCTCGACGGGTGCTACTTGGATGTCGACACCCCGAGGCTCTTCTCGATCGCCGTGACATGCCGGCGGTCGGGTCGAAGAACGTCCTTGTCGAGGTCGGCCAGCCGCCGAGGTCGTCGATGGTGAACAGCCCGGTCGGGGTCGTGAACTTGCTTCGCTGTCGACGTCGGGTCGACTCACCGGGCGGTAGCCGTTCTCGGCGCAGATCTGCTGCGCCCGCTGCGAGTAGCAGGAAGTCGAGGAACGCCTTGGCCTGCTCGGGTGCTTCGCTGTTCTTGGTGACCGCGGCCGGGTTCTCGATCAGGATCGTCTTGGTCGGGATCGATGTAGTCGACCGGCTGCCCGTTCTGTGGGCGAGGATCGCCTCGTTCTCGTACGTGATCAGCACGTCGCCCTTGCCGCTGGTGAAGGTGGTGAGCGCGGCGCGGCCGCTGTCGTCCTGCACCGGCACTTGCTTGAACAGCTTGGTGAGGTAGTCGAGGCCGGCCTGCTCGTTCTTGCCGAGGTTCGACTCGGCGCCGTAGGCGGCCAGGATGTTCCACTTGCGCGCCCCCGAGGTGAACGGGTTGGGCGTGATGGCCTCGACGCCCGACTTGGTGAGGTCGGTCCAGTCCTTGATGCTTCTTCGGGTTGCCCGTACGGGTGGCGATGACCGCCACCGAGTCGGTGACGAAGCCCTTGTACTTGTTCTGGTTCCACGTCGGCGCCACGATGCCCGCCTTGACCGAGCTTGTGCATGTCGGGCTGCAAGCGAGAAGGTCGACGATGTCGGCCTTCTGGCCCGGCGATCACCGCCCGGGTCTGGTCGCCCGACGCGCCGTACGACTGGGTGAAGGTGATGTTCTTCCCCGCCGTGGTCGCCTGGAACGCCGAGATGAGGCTCGCGAACGCCTGCGTCGGCGTCGAGTACGCCACGATGTTGAGCTGCGCCGCGGGAAGCGACTTCTCCTTCGCCGCCTTGGGCGTCGACGCTGCCGCCACACCGATCGCGCCCATGCCGAAGCCGGCCACGATCGCCCCCACCAACACGGATCGCGCCATGCGTCCGAACTTCATTGTGCCTCCCGGCCTTGTCCAAACTGCCCAGACCGCCAGAGTGCTGGCGGCCTTTCTTCACTAAGACTACTAAAGCGATGGACAAGATACAGTTTCGGGGAGGGCGCGCCAAGTCACCCCACGAGATTTCTCGCGGGGTGACGGACCGGCCCGCACCCTCGGGCGCGGGCCGTCGGTCAGGACGCGATCTTGGACCCCGCTGGCCGCGGATCAGCGCCATGTTGGGGTTCTCGGGCAGCTCGGTGAGCGGCTGCGCGATCTCGCCCACGGTCGGGCCGTACTGCTCGGCCAGGGGCTTCAGCGCCGCGAGGTCGAAGTCGTAGAGCTTGGCCGCGTTGCCGGCGAGGATGCGCTGGAGCTCGGTGGGGTCGACGTCGTGGAAGACCTGCCGCAGGTGCTCGGTGGTGAACGGACCGGTGCCCTCGTCGTGCGGGTAGTCGCTCCCCCACATGAAGCGGTCCTCTCCCATCACCAAGCGGGCGGCGGCGTCGGCGGGACCGGGCTGGCTCGCGGCGACCCAGCAGCTCTGGTTGAAGTACTCGGTGGCCGAGCGCGCCAGCGCGTTCTCGGCGGTGTACTTCAGCTCGCCGATCTCACCCTTCTTCACGTTGGCGATGATGCCGTCGAGCTGCTTCAGCAGCGGCGGGATCCATGCCGCGCCCATCTCCGTCATCACGAACTTGAGGCCCGGGAACCGCTCGAACACGCCGCCCAGCGTCATGTGCACGAACGGGCGCTGCGAGTAGAAGGGCACCTCGCTGATCATGATCATGGGCACCGACGCGTAGCGGCCGTAGTCGGGTGAGCCGGTGCCACCGTGCGCGTTCACCGGGATCCCGAGCTCCTCGAGCACGGCCCAGAGGCGGTCGTACTCGGGGTCGTAGAGCGGCTTCACCCACTTCACGTCCGGAGGGATGTTCGGCAGCAGCACACCGCCGCGCAAGCCGTGCTCCTTGATCCACTTCGCGTCCTCGATCGCGTCGTCGACGTCGTTGAGGAAGATCTGGCCGATGCCGGCACGCCGCTCCGGGGAGTGCGAGCAGAAGTCGACCATCCAACGGTTGTGCGCCTGGATGCCCGCCCGACGACGCGCGTAGTCGTCTTCCTTCGGCGGCGGCGCGAACAGCACGAAACTCGGGAAGAACGGCGGGACGGTGTTCGGGAAGATGACCTCACCGACGACGCCGTCCTGCTCCTGGTCGGAGTTGCGGCGCTCGTCGTCCCAGTTGCGCACCCGCAGGCTGGTGTCGCGCAGGTCCTTCCACGGGTTCTTGTACCTGTCGCGCCACGCGTCGAACTCGGCGACGTACTCCTTCGCCAGGTACTCGCGGTAGGTCTCGTGGTTGGCGCCGGCGTGGGTGTCGGCCGAGATCAGGGTGTAGTGCTCGCTCGTCGCCATGGCCATGGTGGAACCCCCCGGTTGGTCGATCGTCCTCGTTCCGTTGTACCCCACCGGGGTCGTGGTCAGCCACGATCCCGGCCGGCGCTCACCGGTCGAGCGGCTCCACGTGCGTGCGCCGAAGCAGCACCGCGGCAACGGCGGCCTGCCCGATGGTGACCGCTGCGAGCACGATCGCGCCCCCGTCGGCACTGATCCACCTGGTCTGCCACGTGAGCACGGCTCCGACGGCCACCAGCACGGCGACGCCGAGGCGGAGCGCGACGAGGGGCCCCTGGGGGACGCGCCGACCACACACCCCCAGCAGCGCCAACCCGACCAGCACGCCGAGGAGCGGGGTCGTGAGCAGCAGCGACGTGTCGCCGCTCAACGTGCTGCCGAGCTCGAAGCCGAGCACCTTGCCGTAGCCGACCGCGCTGGCCACGAGCGCGAGCTGCACCACCAGGTGACCGACGAGCCACCCCGCGGTGCGCAGCGGTGAGGGTCGGAGACCGGCAGCCGGGACGTCGTCGAAGTAGGACCACCACACTCCGAACACGAAGACGAACATCGTGACCAGGACCATGAGGTCGATGCCGTCGAGGGTGCCGTCGGCCGCGAGCAGCGACACCTTCACGAACGACTCGCCGCACACGATGATGGTGAGCAACCCGAGCCGCTCCACGAAGTGGTGCTCGTCGAACGGTGGCAGCGAGCCGTACCGGCCGGCGCGGAACCCGAGTGTGGGCCACGCGAGCAGGGCGGTGCCGACGCACCACAGCACGAGGCGCGCGGCGTCGGGAGCGAACGCGCTGACCAGGATCGGCAGCGCGGCGATGCAGTACTGGTTGCGCCGCAACGCGGCCAGTCGCCCGGCGTCGTCACGGGCACCAGCGCTGCGCGCGTACATGACCGCGAGGTCGATCGCGAGCAGCGCGTACGTGATCGACACCAGTTCGGGATGGGCGTCGAAGCCGTCACCCACCGCGAGCGCGTTGACGGTGAGCAGCAACATCTGCGCGAGCACCAACGCGCGCTGCACCGCGCCGTCGTCGCGGTACCGGTTCGCGTGCAGCGTCGTCGCCAGCCAGACGAGCCACATCGCGGCGAACGCGGCGTCGACCGTGCCGATGCGCCCCAAGCCGGGGTCCAGGCTGATCGCGTCGCTGAACGTGACGACGGCAGCAACGAACACGAGGTCGTAGAACAGCTCCAGCCACCCCACCGGGGTGGTGCTCCTCGTCGCGATGACGGGTTCGTCGATCTCCATCAGTCCTCGTCGCAGTCCTCGTCGCAGTGCTCGTCGCAGTGCTCGTCGTCGGGCTCGCGGTTGCGAATTGGTCCTCACGGCGCCGTCGTTGCTTGCCGATGTCTTTCGATACTCGCCCATCTCTCCGGGCCCGAAAGGGATGTCTCCGATGCGCTCGCTCCTCGTCTCCATGGTCGCCGTCCTCACGCTCGCGGGCGTGGCGGCGCCCGCGGCGAACGCAGCCGACTCGTCCGACTCCACCGTGCACATCGGCGCGCTGCTCTCCCTGACCGGAGGGGGCTCCACCCTCGGCAACACGTCGAAGGCCGCGCTGCAGGTCGCGGTGTCGAAGTGGAACGCACAGCCGGCGGCGAAGCGCAACGGCAAGAAGCTCGTACTCGACGTGTACAACACCAACCTCGAGCCCGAGAAGGCGCTCACGGGGCTGAAGGCGCTGGCCAAGAAGGGCGCCAAGATCGTGATCGGACCGCAGTCGAGCTCGGAGGTCGCTGCGATCAAGGACGAGGCCGAGGCGCTCGACGTGCTCGTCGTGTCGCAGGGCAGCACCGCATCGTCGCTCGCCATCCCCGACGACAACGTGTTCCGCTTCGTGCCCACCGACCATGTCGAAGGGCGCGCCATCACCGACCTCATGGTGAAGGACGGCGCCACGCAGATCGTGCCCCTGTGGCGCAACGACGCCGGCAACCAGGGTCTGAGCGACACCGTGCGCGCCACCGCTCCTGCGCAGGGTGCCACGGTCACCGCGGGCTTCCGCTACGAGACCGACACCACGAACTTCGAGGACGCGCTCACCGCGATCACCACGCAGGTCAACGACGCGGTCGCGACGGCCGGCGTCGACCACGTCGCCGTCTACCTCGCCGGCTTCGAGGAGACCGCCGACGTGCTCGCCGCGGCCAGGGCGATCCCCGATCTCGCCAACATCCGTTGGTACGGCGGCGACGGATCGGCGCAGGCCACCGCGCTCACCGAGAACAAGGACGCCGCTGCGTTCGCGGTCGCCGCCTCCGGCTACCCGAGCCCGCTCGTCGCGCTCCCCGCCGACCGGGAGACCAAGGACGCCGCGCTGATCAAGCTCATCACCAAGAAGGCGAAGGCGCCGGCGGATGCGTTCACGTTGGCCGCCTACGACGCACTCAACGTCGCGGCGTTGACGCTCGCCACCACCGGAACGAAGGCCGACAGCGACGCGCTGCGCGAGGTGTTCACGACCGCGGCCGACGGCTACCCGGGCGTCACGGGCACCATCGAGCTCGACGCCGCCGGTGACCGCACCACGTCGCCC
Source organism: uncultured Actinomycetes bacterium (assembly GCA_963755855.1). Lineage (GTDB taxonomy): Bacteria > Actinomycetota > Acidimicrobiia > IMCC26256 > DASPTH01 > DASUAS01. The sequence goes on from CAVWLR010000009.1 coordinate 1,337,315, forward strand.
TACGCGTTCTGGTCGATCTGCGCCAGCGGCTCGTCGGGCACCGCGAACGGTCCGGCGAAGTGGGTGCGTACCGGGCTGTGGGAGCCCGCAGCCGACCCGAGCACGCCGGCGGCGCTCACCAGCGAAGGCTGCCCGCTCACCTAGCGCGGAGCATCTCGCACGGTCCGGTGCCGGGTCGTCGCGCTGACCACACCGGCGACGCCGAGCGCGATCAGGAACGCACCGAGCAGCCAGCCAGCGCCGCCATCGATCCAGCTCCACCGCGCGACGCGTACGCGAGCCCGATGACGACGAACGCGGCGCCGAACACCAGCGCGACGAGATCCAGTTCATGACGATGCACGGAGCGACTCCTGTCGTCGGGTGATGTCGACGTGGCCCGCGCCGACCTCGGCGTCGAGGTACAGCGTTCCGCCGCCGGCGGAGCCGGAGCTGACCCGGTGCACGTCGGTGGGACAGCACTCTTGCGCCGAGCGCCCGAATGCGGTGACGCCACCGGCGCCTGCGTGTGCGTCGAGGACCACGCGCACGCCCGTGGGCACGGTGACGTTCAGCTGGCCGACGCCGAGCCGGGCGCGCACGTGCCTGCGCACGCCCGCGAAGTCGACGTCGCGCAGGTCGACCGAGAGGTTGCCGATCGCGAGCTCGTACTCGGGATCGATCGCATCGACTGCACGAGGATGGTGGGTCGGGTCGCCGATGCCGCCGCGCAACGGGACGTCGACGAGACCGAACGCGCCGACGACCAGCACCAACGGGATCCCGAGCGCGATCAGGCCGCGGGCGCGACCGAACCACGCGCTCGCGACGAGCGCGGCGCCCACCACCGCCAGCGCGACCGCGGTCAGCACGCCGAGATCGACGTCCCACACGCCCGACGCCGCGAGCACCCAGGCCGCACCGCCGAGCACGAGGAGCGCGCTCACGGTCACGGCACCGAGGTACGAACGCTCCGTGGGTCCGGCGAGGGTGGCCGGTGCGGCCGGGAGCGCCAAGGGTTCGGTCGGCGTGGCCGTCGACATGGGCAGCGTGTGCGTTTCGGTCACGTCGAGGGCCAGGCCGACGGTGGGACCGGGACGGGTCGGACCGTCGGACGGGTCCGGATCCTCACGCGGAGGTGGCGGAGGTGGTGCCGCACCGTCGTCACGGGTGCGCAGCCACAGGACCGCGGCACCGAGCCCGACCAGCACGAGCGGCCAGAACACGCCGTCACCGCGGAACGACCAGCCGAGGCGTCCTCCGACCGCGAGGAGCCCGAGCGCCACGAGGCCGTAGCCGAGCAACTGGCGACGGTCACCCCGCGGCGGAGGTGGCGGGTGAAGCTCCCGGCGCCGCCGGGAGCAGCACCCACCCGAGCACGTAGGCGATCACGCCGAGGCCGCCGAAGAAGGCCGAGACCACGAAGCCGAGGCGGACGATCACCACGTCGATGCCCGAGCGCGTCGGCCACCCCGCCCGCCACGCCTCCCAGCAGGCGCTCGTCGAGGCGTCGCGCCAGCCGGCGTGAGGGTGCGGAGGCGGCGGGCGGGGGTTCGGGTGGGCGCTCGGGTGGGCCCCGGGTGGGTGCTCGGGCGGGTGCTCGGGCGGTGGTGCGGGGAGGTCCATCGGTGTGGTCGGTGCGTCCATGGAGCGATCATCCGGCCGCCGGGTCGCGGGCGCCATCGGGAATGCCCCTGAGCGCGACCCCGAGGCACCCCCGAGGCGATCGTGGGCTTCCCGCATGCCGATCACGGGGGCGGCATGCGATCATCGGGGCCGTCCACACCGGCGCGAGCCCGCGCCCACCGATTCGAGGAGCCGGACGTGCAGCACTCCCCCGGTTCGCCCACCACCGCCCGGCCGCCCCTGGCCCGCCGCTCGCAGCACAAGCTCGTCGCCGGGGTGGCGAGCGGCCTCGGCGACCACTTCCACATCGACCCGACCCTGGTGCGACTGGCGTTCGTCGTGCTCACCCTGGCCGGCGGGGCCGGGCTCGTGCTCTACGCCGGTGGATGGTTGTTCCTCCCGACGCAGGCCGAAGTCGCGACGCTCGCGCGACGGACCCGCAACGACGTCGTCCAGGTGCTCGCGCTCGGCGCGATCACGCTCGGTGTGCTGCTCTTCGCGCGGACGATCGGGCTCGGCTTCAGCGACGCGCTCCTCTGGCCGGTCGTCCTCGCCGCGATGGGCACCGCGTTGATCGTCGGCCGCAGCGGACGCCCGATCGACGAGCTCATCGGTGAGCTCGTGCAGCGCGAGCGCGGACTCACCGGGAGCTCGACGACCCGCACCGAACCTGCCGACACGTCGTCGGTGCTGCGGGTCGTGCTCGGTGGCGCACTGGTCGTCGCCGGCGTCGGGGCGTTCCTCGCCACCCAGGGCGCGTTCCGCGCCGTCGGCCAGGGCCTCCTCGCGGTCGCGGTCATCCTCGGCGGGCTCGGCCTGATCTTCGGACCCTGGCTCTGGCGCCTCTGGAACGCGCTCGTCGAGGAACGCAGCGAGCGCATCCGGTCCGACGAGCGCGCCGAGATGGCCGCGCACCTCCACGACTCCGTGCTCCAGACGCTCGCGCTGATCCAACGCCGCGCCGACGATCCACGCGCCGTCGTCGGGCTCGCGCGCCACCAGGAGCGCGAGCTGCGCGCCTGGCTGTTCGGCCGTGCGCCGGTCGACGTCGACCTCGAGCTCGGCGACGCGCTCGACGCGGTCGCCGCCGACGTCGAGGCCCACCAGGGCGTCGCGGTCGAGACGGTCCGCGTCGGAGGTTCGTGCGCGCTCGACGACCGTCTGCGTGCGCTCGTGGCCGCGAGCCAGGAGGCGATCCTCAACGCGGCCCGCCACTCGGGCGTCGCCGACGGTCGCCGTGTACGAAGAGGTCGAGGACGACCAGGTCACGGTGTTCGTGCGCGACCGCGGTCGCGGCTTCGATCCCGACGCTCGTGCCCACCGACCGGGGTGGCATCGCCGAATCGATCACCGGCCGCATGCACCGCAACGGCGGACGCGCCGTGATCCGGTCGCGCCCGGGCCACGGCACCGAGATCGAGCTCACGATGGCACGCGGTCGAGCGTGCACGCAGCCGGCATGACCGAGCCGGCGGTGCGGGTCTTCCTCGTCGACGACCACCACCTGTTCCGCAGCGGCGTGCGGGCCGAGCTGGGCGCGCACGCCGACGTGATCGGCGAGGCGTCCGAGGTCGACGCCGCGATCGAGATGATCGGCGAGCGCCTGCCCGACGTCGTGCTCGTCGACGTGCACATGCCCGACGGCGGCGGTGAGGCGGTGATCCGCGGCGTGCTCGCCGAGCACCCCGACGTCCGGTTCCTCGCGCTGTCGGTGTCGGACGCGCCCGAGGACGTCATCACCGTCATCCGCGCCGGCGCGCGGGGCTACGTCACCAAGACCATCTCGGGACCCGAGCTCGTCGACGCCATCCGACGCGTCGCCGCCGACGACGCGGTGTTCTCGCCGCGACTGGCCGGGTTCGTGCTCGACGCGTTCGCGCACGTGCCCGTCGACGCCGTCGATCCCGAGCTCGACCAGCTCACGCCACGCGAGCGCGAGGTGCTGCGCCACATCGCGCGCGGCTACGCGTACAAGGAGATCGGGCGCCAGCTCGACATCTCGACCAAGACGGTCGAGAGCCACGTGTCGTCGGTGCTGCGCAAGCTCCAGCTCTCGAACCGCCACGAGCTCAGCCGCTGGGCGACCGAACGCCGGATCGTGTGAGCGTTCCCCCGGCGCGTGCCTACCCGGGCGTGATCGTGCGGTGCGCGAGCTGCCAGCCGTGGTCGCCGCGTCACGAGCACGTCGTCGTACTGACCCATCGTGCGGAGCACCGGCTTGCGTGGTCGTGGACGCGAAGAACAGGAAGTACGACCGCACGGTGGCGCGAGTCGTCGCCCTCGACGTTGCACCGCGATCGTCGTGAGCACGTGGCGGCTGTTCGTGCCCGGCCCCTGCAGACCGCTGGCGCGCCGCTCCTCGGCGCCGGCGCGGATCTCGGCGTGACCGCGCCGCTCGTTGGCGACCATGCCGACGGACGGGTTGTCGGGCATCGCCCCACACCGCGTCGTCGGTGAACAGCGTGAGGTACTCGTCGAGATCGCCGGAGTCGGCCAGCTGCGCGATGCGGGCCAGCACGTTGCGGATCTCGGCGTCGGCGTCGGTGATGGCGCTCATGAGACCATCACGTTCCCGCCGTCGACCACGAGCACCTGCCCGTTGACCAGGTCGGCGTCGCTCGACGCGAAGAACACCGCGGGCCCGACCATGTGCTCGGCCTCGGTGTTGCGCCGCATCGCCGACATCGTGGCGAACATGGGCTGGAAGTCGGTGGGCACCTGCTTGTCGGTGGCCTCGGTCATGGTGAGACCGGGTGCGATGCAGTTGACGGTGACGTTGAACTGCCCGAGCTGGCCGGCCATGTGCCGGGTGAGCCCGAGCACGCCCCACTTCGACTGCATGTACGCGTAGTTGCTCAGCTCGAAGTTCTCGGCGTCGGGAGAACCGGCGCTCAGCTGGTGCAGGTAGGCGGCGATCGACGCCACGTTGACGATGCGGCCCCAGTGCTGCTTCACGAGGTGCGGCGCGACCACCTTGGCCATCAGCCACTGCCCGTGCAGGTTCACGTCGAACACCTTCTTGAGGTACTCGAGGCTGTGGTCGCTGCCCACGTAGTCGGCGTAGATGGCGGCGTTGTTGATCAGGATGTCGACGGTGCCGAAGCGCTCGATGGTGGCGTCGACCGCGGCCTGCGCACTGTCGGGGTCGGCGATGTCGGTCTTGACGAACGCGACGCGGTCCTTGTTCTCGGCGTCACCCGCCAGGTCGGCCGCAGTGCGCGTGCCCTGCTCCTCGCCGATGTCGGCGATCATCACCTTGGCGCCCTCGGCGAGGAACCGGCGCGTGTACGCGGTGCCGATCCCGCTCCCCCCTCCGGTGACGATCGCCACCTTGTCCTGCAGTCGCATCCATCCCCCTCTGGTCTGGTGTGGCGTGTGCTAGTGGTCGGGCATCACGAAGTCGGGACGCTCGCGCGGGTCGTCGATCGCGACCGCATCGGCGTCGGCACCGTTGCGCCGGAAGACGTCGAGCGCGACGTGCTCGAGGAACGGGCGGGGCATGACGCACTCGACGCAGTGCGCGGTCTCGAGCACGAGCCGCAGGCGGACGGTCGCGCCGTCGACGCCTTCCAGCGTCACGTCGCCGCCGTCGGGCGTCACCAGCCCTCGCACCTCGTCGAGCCCCGCAGCCACGGCGGCGTCGTCCAGCATGCCGGGCACTCTACGGCGCAGGCACGGACACGGGCACGAGCCCGGTCGTGGCCCGCCGCGGACGCCGCCGCTCCAGCGCGTTGCTTGACCAGGAGAAGTAGTTTTCCGCCCATGCTGCATCCTCTCGACGAGTACCCCGTCCACCAGACCCCGCTCCCGATGAGCCAGGCGGGCACCAGCGACAAGAACTTCTACGACCGCTGCTACTTCAACGCCCACGACCGCACCGGCGACGTGTTCGTCATCACCGGTCTCGGCAACTACGTGAACCTCGGCGTGATCGACGCCTACGCGACGGTGAAGCTCGGCGACGTGGTGCACACCGCGCGCTTCTCGGGCGCGCTCGGCCCCGACCGCATGCACCAGCAGGTCGGTCCGTACCGCATCGAGGTGCTCGAGCCACTGCAGCGCTCCGGGTGGTGTGCGACGGCGACGACCACGGCGTCGGCTTCGACCTCACGTGGGAGGGCTCGTTCCCCGTGGTCGAGGAGGAGCCGCACGTCATCAACAACGGCTACCGCACGATCCTCCAGAGCTCGCGCTTCGCGCAGATGGGCACGCTGGACCGGTGAGGTCCGCGCCGACGGGCAGACGATCGCGGTGGAGCCGTCGACGTGGCTCGGGAGCCGCGACCGCTCGTGGGGCATCCGGCCGGTGGGCGACGCCGACGGACCCGGGCGCACCGCCGACGACGCGGCGGCGGGGCCGGGCGGGTTCTGGTGGCTCTACGTGCCGCTGCGCTTCGACGACTTCCAGATCATCGTGATCGTGCAGGAGAAGGCCGACGGCTACCGCACCCTCAACGACGCCAAGCGGGTGTGGGCCGACGGCCGGGTCGAGCAGCTCGGCTGGCCGACCTACGACATCCGCTACCGATCGGGGAGCCGCCACCCCGAGCACGCCACCCTCCACCTCACCGACATGGCCGGGAAGCCGGTGACGGTCGAGATCGACACCCTCGGGTTCGTGCCGCTGCAGCTTGGGCTCCGGCTACGGCGACGCCGAGTGGGCGCACGGTCAGTGGAAGGGCGAGAACTGGGCCGAGGCCGGTGCGGTCGACCTCACCGATCCTGCTGTCGCGCCACGCATCCCGTTCGGCAACATCGACCACGTCGGACACGCGTGGTGCGACGGGGCCGAGGGCTGGGGCCTGTTCGAGCACGCCAGCATCGGCGCGCACGCGCCGACCGGCTTCACCGATCTCCTCGTCGCGTGAGCTGCCGTCATGACGGTCGTCGCGCGGTCGCGCGTCGCCGACGGCGTCGAGCTGATCGAGCTCGACGATCCCGGTCGCTACAACGCGCTGACGGTCGCGATGGTCGCCGAGCTGCGCGACACGTTCGCCGACCTGCGCAACGACCGCTCGGTGCGCGCGGTGGTCGTGACCGGGCGCGGCAAGGGCTTCTGCGCGGGCGCGAACATGACCGGCGACGACGTGACCCCGCCGGAGGCCCAGGACCGAGGGCCGGTCGGGTCGATCCACTTCATCCAGGACAACCTGGCGCAGCTCATGCTCGCCATCCACGAGCTCCCGCAGCCGGTGATCGCCGCGGTGCACGGTGCCGCGGTCGGCGGCGGCCTCGCCATCGCGCTTGTCGTGCGACATGCGCGTCGCCAGCGACGACGCGTCGTTCGGCGCGCAGTTCATCCGCGTCGGGCTGTCGGCGTGCGACGTCGGCAGCAGCTACTGGCTGCCGCGCGATCGTCGGGACCGACGATCGCCGCCGAGCTCATGCTCACCGGTCGCCGGTTCTCGGCCGACGAAGCGCTGCGGTTCGGGATGCTCAACCGCGTCGTCGCGCGCGACGCGCTGCTCGACTCGCGCGGTCGAGCTGGCGGGACTCGTCACCGCCAACAGCGAGTACGGCGTCTACATGACCAAGCTCGGGATGTGGGCCAACCTCGACGCCCCGAGCCTGCGCCACGCCATGGAGCTCGAGAACCGCACGCAGGTGCTCGGCACCTTCACCCGCAACATGACCGAGGCCGGCCGCGCCTTCGTCGAGAAGCGCGACCCCACCTGGAACCCCCTCTAGAGCGTTTTGGCGCCACAGTCGCGTGATGTTCACACGGTAGGGGCGCCAGAACGTTCTGTTGGAGGGGTCAGGTGGTGCGGTAGTTCGGGGGGCGGTCGTCGGCGCGGGCGGCGCGGAACTCCTGGAAGTCCTCCGAGGTGTACACGAGCATCTGGCCGAGCAGCTCGTCGTGGATCGCCTTGCGCACGGTCGGCGTGGCGATGTCGAGCAGGTTCTGGCGCCAGCGCCCGCACGGCCAGGGGCGGCATCGCCGCGATCACGCGGGCCGCCTTGAGCGCCTCGTCGTCGAGGTCGTCACGGGCCACCACGCGCGACACGATCCCGTGCCGCAGCGCTTCGTCGGCGGTGAGCACGCGCGTCGTGAGGACGAGATCGCTCACCAGCGCGGGACCGCAGATCTGGAAGAGCCGCGCGGTGCCACCGGAGTCGGGGATCACGCCGTGCGCGAGCTCGGGGAGCCGGAACTTGGCGTCGTCGGACGCGAGCAGCACGTCGCAGAGGAGCGCGCGCTCCCACATGCCGCCGATGCACCAGCCCTGGATCGCGCACACGATCGGGACGCGCGGCGGCACGAGGAAGCGGTGGGTCTTGCCGTGCCCGAACGCGATGTACTGGTAGTCGCTCTGCCCCGGCGGTCGGTTGCCGAGCTCGCTCACGTCACGCCCGGCCGAGAACGCTCGACCCTCCGCGCGCCAGAGCACGCAGTGCACGTCGTCGCGGGCGTGCAGCTCCTCGAACGCGGCCCAGAGCTGACCCTCCATGTGGTCGCTCATGGCGTTGAGCTGTTCGGGCCGGTCGAGGGTCAGGATCGCGAGGTGGTCCTCGTACTCGAGCCGCACCGCTCCGTCGGGCATCGCAGGAATCTACGTCAGCTCGCTCCCGCGATGGTCAGGTCGAAGGTCGACGCCACCGTCGTGCCCAGCGCGGCGGACCGCGACCCGGTGAAGATGCCGGTTCCCGTGGCCGAGGCGTAGCGGCCGGTGCCGCCGAGCACGCCGAGGGTGGCGGCGAACGTCGTCTCGTCGCCGTCGTCCGAGCGCCGTCGCCGCGCCCTGCATCTGCACCCCGAGCGTCGAACCGTCGGCGAAGGTGTAGGTGACGAAGCCGAAGATCGGTCCGCTGCCCTTCACGTAGCTCACGTTGCCGAGCAGCTCCACGCCCACCGGCTTGGCCGTCGACGGTGGCGGTGCCCACGAGCTGGTTCCAGCCGTAGGTGACCGACCCGTCGGCGCCCACGGTGTGGAGCGTGCGCGACTGCGACTCGAGGTCGGCCTGCAGCTGGAGCGCGGTGCCCGGTCGCGCTCTGCCCGACCGGCGTCGAGAGCGGCGCGCCGGCGGCGAGCAGCGAGGCGATCTCGATGACCACCGGCTTCTTGCCCCGGTTGCTGCCGTGGTGGACGAGGCCCTGGGTCTCCACGAGCCCGTCGCCCTTCTCCAGCGTCACGGTCGCGGGCGCGTCGACGGTCTCGGTCTTCCCGTCGGCCCGGGTGACGACGGCACTCCCCGACGCGATGTCGTAGGTGAGGACGCCGCCGAGGATGCGCGCGATCTGCGTGCCCTGGTGGAAGTGCTCGGGCAGCTTGGCGCCGGGCGCGATCGTGACCCGTTGCAGGTAGAGCTCCTGGCCCGGAGCGTTCGCCGGCGCGGTCGAACCGAGGTCGGCGCGGATGATGCCGGTCGTGCCGCTGGAGGTCGTCGTGCTCGTGGACCCGGTCGTGGTCGTGGTCGTGGTCTGGGCCGTCGCGGTGGCGCCGAACGCCACGACGCCGAGGACCACCAGGCCCGCGAAGGCGCGCGTCATCGAACGTGAGATGTGCATCCGCTCATCATCGACCCCGTCGGGACCGGCTGTAGGACGATCGCCGTGCGTCATCTCGCCGGCAAGAACCACCGCGCCGGGTGACACCGTGCGACCATGACGTTCTTCGACCAGGGGGCGTCATGAACCAACCGTCGGCACAGCAGTCGAGCGGAGGTCTCAGCGGTGGCGCGATCGCGTCGATCAGCGGCCTCGCGGTGCTCGTGGTGTTCATCGTGCAGAACACCGAGGACGTGCGCTTCCACTTCCTCTTCCTCGACTTCACGTGGCCACTGTGGCTCTACACGATCGTCGTCGCGCTGTTCGGCGCGCTCGTGTGGTTCGGGCTCGGCGTCATGCGTCGCCACCGTCGCCGCAAGGAACGCCGCGACGACCGCTGACGGACGCGCGCGGATCGATCAGCGGGGTGTGAACCGTCGCCAGGTGGCGCGCATCGGTGGCGCGGATCTTCTCGTCGACCACGAGCTCGGAGTGCACGACGATCTCCGCCTCGTCGACCTGTTCGGGCGACGCCACCAGTCGCACCGGCGGGCCGAGAGGGGTCGGGCGGAGGAAGCGCACGTCGAACCCCGCGGTGATGAACGGCACCGGCGCGCCCGACGGCGCGTCCCAGCCCCGCTGCGCGGCCTCCCACATCACGACCGCGGCGCCGTGGCAGTCGAGGACGGTCGAGATGATCCCGCCGTTGACGAAGCCGAACCCGTTGTCGTGCTCGGGCCACGGCGTGAACTCGGCAACCACGAGGTCGTCGTCGACGTAGCTCCGCAGGTGGAAGCCGTCCGGGTTCGCGTGCCCGCACCCGAAGCACGTGAGCTCCGGGTACAACGACTCCTGGATGCTGCGCCCGGAGCTCACGGCGCGCGTCAGCAGCGGTAGAGCCGCTCGGCGTTGGCGGCGAAGAGCTTGTCGCGCGTCTCGGCGTCGAGGTGGGCGGTGGCGCCGTCGTACGCGCCGTACAGCTCGTCGAACGTGCCGTGCATGGCATCGACCGGGAAGTTGCTCGCGAACATGCAGCGATCGGCGCCGAACGCACTCGAGGCAGTGCTCGATCCACGGCCTCAGCACCGAGGCCTCGTTCGAGTGCAGCGGCATGGCGAGCCCGGACAGCTTGCAGTGCACGTTGTCACCCAGCGCGGCGAGCGCGGTGATGCCGCGCTCCCACAGGGCACGCTCCTCGGCCTCGTCCGAGCGTGGCCACCCGGCATGCTCGACCACGACGGTGAGGTCGCCGAAGTCGGCCAGCTCGACCGCGGCCGACTCGAGGAGATCGGGGTGCACCATCAGCTCGAAGATCAGGTCGCGCTCGGCGAGCGCGCGCAGGACGTCGGCCCCGGGCACGCCCATGCCGCCACCCATGGGCCGGATGCCCCGGAACCGGGGCGACTGCATCTGCTCGTCGAGCACCCGCTCGATGTCGGCGATCGGGTCCTGCGGCACGATCCCACCGACGATCGCATCGGGGTGACCGGTGGACTCGGCGAGCTCCTGCAGGTGCGCCGTCTCCGCCGCCGAGTGCGGGGCGGTCGCCGCCGCCACGTGCACGAACTTCACGACCGGCCAGTTCGACGACTCGGCGAAGTACGTGGGCTGGTCGAACTTGCGGATCATCCCGGAGATGTCGCCCATGTCGAGCTCGCGCTGGCCCGCGAGGTACGGGTACCACTCGGCGTTGGCGGGATCCCACAGGTGGATGTGCGCGTCGACGATGCGTTCGATGGGTGCGCCATCACGCCTCCTGCGCCGCGGCGGCGTTGGTCCACCATCGACCATCTCGCGCAGCGCGCCGTCGACCCACCCGGGGACGGCGGGACCTCCGAACGAGATCGATCCGGCCGGATGCGGATGGCTCCGCAAGCCGAACCAGTCCGGGCCCGACGACGAGCTCCGCGCCCGAGAGGGCTCCGGCCTCGGCGTCGCACACCAGGTGGGCGACGATCTCACCGACCGGCTCACCTCCGCCCTGCGGACTCGACGCTCAGCGCGAACGCGTCGATCCGGCCGCTCGGTGGCCGGGTGCGCAGCACGCGACAGCTGCGTGGCCGACTGCGCGCGGCTGCGGCCGCCGGCGGTGTGCGCGTCGACGACGCTGACGACCCGGACCGCGCGGTTCGGCCGCGGTCGAGTAGTCGGACGACGGCACGCACCCATGCGGCGTCGTTGCCGATCGCTCGGTGAGCCCGTCGTGCTCGTCGAGCACGCGCGCCCACCCGTCGGACGACGACGACGTCGCCGCCGGCGAGGGCGACGACCACCGCGTCGAGCGGGCCCGATGCAGCTGCAGCCGACCGCGAGCTGCTCCGATGCGTCGTCGAAGCTCGTGGCCGGCGCGTCGATGGTCGACGCACTCGACCCCGCGGGCCGCGAGCGCGTCGGTGAGCGCAGCTGCCCCACGCGGGCACGTCGGTGACGATCGCCGCGCGCAGTGCGCTGGCCGTGCTCGATGCCGCCGATTCGGGCGCGGCGTCGGCGAACGCGGTGCCGAGGCGCGGGTTGCCGCCGCCGTTGCTCACCTGCGCGGCCTCGGCCGGCGCCAGCACCTTGGCGCCGAGCGACTCGAGCACCGCCAGCAGCGAGCCGACGTCGCTGGTGCGCGCCACCTCGAGGAGGCGGGGCGGGACGACCCACGCGACCTCGGCGCCGTTGGAGAACACGATCTGGCCACGTGCCCACGACGAGAAGTCCTCGCCCGCGAGGTACGCGCCGATCGGGCCCGAGGTGCTCGGGCGGCGGCACCGACGCGAGACCCAGCGACACGCCACCGGTCGACGAGTCGCGTCCCGACGAGTTGCCGGCACCGGCCTGGCGGGTGAGCGCACCGAGCACCATGCGGGTCGCGGCGATCGGCGACAGCGCGTTCACGGTGACTCCGGGCGGCGTCTCCTGCCCGATCCGCCACGTGAGCGCGGCGACCGCGCGCTTGGCGCAGCTGTACGCACCGGCGTCGGCGGCGCGCCAGCCCGAGCCCGAGGTGACGCCGAGGATCCGGCCGTGACCGGCCGCGGCCATGAGCGGCAGCGCGGCACGGAGCACGTTGAGGTAGCCGTCGAGGTGCACGCTCGAGCACCGCGCGCCAGTCGTCCTCGACGCCGTTGGCGAAGCCGGTCGGACGGCTGATGCCGGCGACGTTGACCACCGCGTCGAGCGCGCCGAACTCGTCGACCAGCCCGGCGAACAGGTCGCGCACCGCGTCCGCGTCGGTGACCGAGATGTTCGAGGCGCGCGCCTGGCCGCCGGCGTCGACGATCCGCTGCGCGGTGGTGGCCTCGGCGCCACCCTCGCCGGGCGTGCCGTCGACGTCGACGCCGGGGTCGACGGTCACGACGAACACGCCGTTGCGACCGAGCTCCTCGGCGATGGCGGCACCGATGCCGACCGCGCCTCCGGTGACGACCGCGACGGTCATGAGCCGGCCTGCCCTTCGGAGGTCCGTCTCGAGCGCGAAGCCCTCGAAGTCGCCGTTCGCCCGCCACTCGGTGAGCAGGTCCTGGTAGCCGAAGAAGTCGCCGTAGCCGCCGCCGTACGCACCGCTGCGCGGGTTCAGCATGGTCGGGTCACCCTCGAAGTTGAGCCGCGACGGCGTGCACGCGGCCATGAACGCGCTGTTGTCGCGCCAGGTGCTGAGGATGATGTCGGTCCAGCCCTGCTCGGCCTCCTCGGTGGTCTCGAACACCTTCACGCCCTGCGCGTCGAGCGCGCCGATCGTCTCGGCCACGTGGTCGGCGCCGACCACCATGAGGTGGGTGAAGTTGTGCGTCGTGACCGCCTGCTGCCCCGGCGCCGGCATGATGAACATGTTCGGGAAGCCGTGCGTGGTCATGCCGTGGAGGCTGAGGACGCCGTCCTTCCACTTCTCCTCCATCGTGATGCCGCCGCGACCGACGATCGTGTGGCCCGGCCCGCCGCGGGAACGGCGTGAGCTCGGCTTCGAAGCCGGTCGCGAACACGATGCAGTCGACCTCGTACTCCTCGCCGTTCGCGACCACGCCGTGCGGCGTGATGCGCGTCACCCCACCCGGGCAGTCGACCAGCGTGACCTTGGGGTTGTTGAACGCGACGAGGTACTCGTCGTGGAAGCACGGCCGCTTGCAGCCGTAGCGGTAGAACGGCTTGAGCATCTCTGCGGTCGCGGCATCGCCGACGAGCGATGCGATGCGCGCCGCGGTGCTCCTCCATGATGTCGAAGTCGTGCGCCTCGACCATCGCCGCGATGTCGGACGGCGTCATGCCCTCGGCGATCTTCGGGTTGTTGAGCTGCGCGGTGTGCAGCGTCCAGCCGTCGTCGACGAGATCCGCTCGACCGGGCGCCCGATCATCACCGCGCTGAAGTTCTCCATGCGCTCGCGCTGCCACCCGGGCTTCAGCTGCTCGATGAACTCCGGAGGCGTCGGGCGGTTGCCGCGCTCACCGATGGCCGACGGCGTGCGCTGGAACACGTACGTGTGCTTCGCCGACTCGCCGATCGGCGGCACCGCCTGGATGCCGCTGGCCCCGACGCCGACCACGGCGACGACCTTGTCGGCGAGCTTGGTGAGGTGCGGGTCGTCGGGGCCACCGCCGGTGTAGTCGTAGTCCCACCGCGCGGTGTGGAACGCCTTGCCCTCGAACTCGTCCATCCCCGGGATGGCCGGGAGCTTCATGAGGTTGAGGATCCCCGGCGCCATGATCAGGTAGCGGGCCCGGATCTCGTCGCCGCGGTCGGTGCGGAGCACCCAGCGTGACGCGTCCTCGTCCCACTCGCTGGTCTCGACCCCGGTCTGGAACAGCGCGTCGTCGACCAGGCCGTACTTGGTGGCGACGGCGTCGAGGTGCCGCCGGATCTCGTCGCCGAACGCGTACCGGGTCGTCGGGACGTAGTTCAGCTCCTCGAGCATCGGCATGTAGATGTACGACTCCACGTCGCACATCACGCCGGGGTACCGGTTCCAGTACCAGGTGCCGCCGATCCCGCCGGCCTTGTCGATCAGCACGACCTTGCGCACGCCCTGGTCGCGCAGCTTCGCGCCCACGGTCACGCCCGACATGCCGGCGCCGATGATGGCGACGTCGACGTCCTCGGTCAGCGCGTCACGCTCGACGAAGGGCGTGAACGGGTCCTTCGTGTACTCGGCGAAGCGCTCGTCGGCGCGCAGGTCGTAGAGGACCCCGCGGTCCTCGGTCATGCGCTTGGCCCGCTCCTCGGCGTACTTGTCGCGCACCGAGTCGGGATCGAACTCGGGCGAGAGGTCGCGCGTGTCGTCGGACGGTGTCATGCAGCAGTTCCCCCGCGGTGTCGGACTGGGTCCAATCATGCCTCACCGCACCGGAACCCCACCGAGCCCCTACTGCGCGGTAGGCACCCACGACGCGGTCGACGCGATGAGTTCCCGCACGCGGCACAGTCGTACCTGCGACCGAGGAGGTCCACCATGCACGACCTGCACCCGAGCACCCGCGTCCTGGCCACGATCGTCGAGCGCGTCGACGACGGGCAGCTCGACGCACCGACGCCCTGCCCCGACTACGCGGTGGGCGACCTGCTGGACCACATCGGCGGCCTGGCGGTCGCGTTCGCAGAGGCCGGGCGCAAGGAGCAGGGCACCAACGCCACGCAGCCGCCGATGGGCTCACGTGAGCACCTCGCTCCCGACTGGCGCACACGCATCCCCGCCGACCTGCTCGCCCTCGGTGACGCGTGGAGCTCCGCCGACGCCTGGGAGGGCGACACGACCATCGCGGGCATGACGATGCCGGCGGGCGTCGTCGGTGCCGTCGGACTGAACGAGGTGGTCACGCACGCGTGGGATCTCGCCCGTGCCGTCGGGCAGGCGTTCGAGGCCGACCGCGAGAGCGTCGTGGGGTGCATGGACTTCATCGGGCCCATGTCGGAGCCCGGGGCCGAGGCCGGCCGCGGCGACATGTTCGGTCCCGTCGTCACCGCGAGCCGCGACGCGTCACCGTTCGAGCGCCTCATCGCCCTCAACGGGCGCGATCCGGAGTGGTCACCCAGCTGACCCGCACGGGCCACGGCGAACGGTCACGCATCTCGCCGTCGTTAGAGTGGTGCGTGGCTGCAGCGACCGATCTCTTCGCTCGGCGCAACCGCGCCCGCATCGTCGCCGTGGTGCTGATCGCAGCGTGCAACTACGTGATCGCGGTCGCGTTGGCGGCAGTCGCCGTGGCGCTGGGCCTCACGCTGCTCGCCATCTTCAAGCTCGAGATCTGGCCCGACAGCGTCGAGACGCTCGAGCTGATGGGCTGGGGCGTCGGCGGCATCTGCGCCGTGGCATTCGTGATCGGCTTCTTCACCGCGCTCGTGCGCATCCCGTCGCGTCGTCGCGACCTCGAACGGCGCGTCTTCACCGAGACCGGCGCGACCGTCGTCGCCGACGACTCGCACAAAGAGGTGCGGAACCTGCTCGACGGCCTGGCCATCGCGGCCGGGATCACGCCCCCGCGCTACGCCGTGATCAGCGATCCTGCGCCCAACTCCTTCGGAGTCGGCACGAAGCCCGGCGACGCGGTCGTCGCCGTCACCACGGGCCTCGTGGACGAGCTGTCGCGCGACGAGCTCGAGGCGGTGCTGGCGTACGAGGTCACGCGCATCCGCAGCTACGACGTCGCGCTCGCGAGCTGGACCGTCGCACTCACCGGCGGCGCGATCAGCGCGCTCGACAGTGACGGTGGCCTGCTGTCGGGTGTCATCGGCTTCGTGCCGCGTCGAGTCGCGGAATGGCTCCAGGTGTGGGCACTGCGCGATCAGGGCACCGAGCGTGATCGCGCCGCCGTGCGCTTCACCCGCAACCCTGCGTCGCTCCTCCGCGCGCTCGAGAAGCTCGACGCCGACACGACCGAGATCGGGCGCGTCACCCGCGCCACCGCCCCGCTGTGGATCGAGTTCCCGGCGAAGGTCCTGGCCGGTTCGTCGACGCGGGCCACCCGTCGTCTGTCGGAGTCACTGCTCCTCGACGAGCGCATCGCCGCGCTCCGCACGCTCGCCCACCTGGAGACGACGGATCCCGCCGACCTCACGTGAGCGGATGGTCGTGCCCGGTACTGGACGCCCGGATGGGTCGTTGGACACCTTCGGGGGCGTCATCACTGTATTCATTGCAGTGTCTTTGCAGCAGATGACCTCAGGACCGTGATGAACTCTCCTCGAACGTCGAGTGAGAGGAGCACACCATGGCGAGATCCCGTCATTGGCCGATCGCGATCGGCTGCGCGTTGGCACTGCTCGCGAGCACGCCCGCTGCGGCAGCGCGCGTCCAGGATCCACAGACGACGCTGTCCCCGTCGACGATCACGGTGCTCGGAGGGCTCAACGACCCTCACGACCCCACCATCGTCGTGAACGAGTTCCTGCCGTCGGCGGTCACCGTCCGCACCGGCACCCAGATCACCTGGGAGATGGCGGGGCCCGAGCCCCACTCGGTGACGTTCGTCCCGGCTGGGTCGCCGACGCCCCCGAGCCTCGACACCGACCTGTCGCTCCTGCTTCCGACGCCACCGACCGCGCCGTACGACGGCACCACCTTCGTCAACTCCGGGGTCGTGCCGCTCGGCCACGACGTCGCCCGGTTCTCGATGTCGTTCGCATCTCCGGGTCGGTACACCTACTTCTGCGTGGTGCACCCCGCGATGATCGGGACGGTGGACGTGACCGGTTCCCGCGAGCAGTCGGCCACTGCGGCTGCCCACGCGGGAGGTGCGCAACGGGCGAAGTACCTCGCCGAGGGCGAGGCCGCCAAGGCGAAGCTGCTCGCGCGCAGCCCGGCGCCCACCGGGAACTCCGACGGCACCACGACCTACCGGGTGTCGATGGGTGCATCGACCCGCCACACCGAGATCCTCGCCTTCGCCCCGAGCCCGAAGCACGTCGCTCGCGGCGATCACATCACGTTCGTCAACGAGTCCGGTGCACCGCACACCGCGAGCTTCGGTGGACCGCTCGTCCCGCCGAATCCGGAGGTCGACGAGGTCCGACAACCGGTGCCCGGCTCGACCCCGCAGCCGTTGACGAGCGACGCCTACCTCAACACCGGGTGGCTGCTCCCGGCTTCCGACCGGGCGCCGGGAGCACCGCACACCTACACGTTCGACGCGCCGAACCCGGGAACGTTCTCCTACGTCTGCGTGCTCCACGTCGGCAGCGGCATGGTCGGCACGATCGACGTGGGAGGGTGACCGTCAGTCGAGCACCAATTGCTCCACCGCGCGCGCGGCCGCGTCGACTCCGGGCAGGAGCGCCGTCGCCCGGGCGATCTCCAGCGCCGCGTCGCGATACTTCGCGTCCCGGAGCACGGCGGTCAGGGCGGCGGCGATCGCCGACTCCGGCGCCGAGCGTGCAACTGCGACGCCCACGCCGAGCTCCTCGACCCGCCGCGCGTGCGCGAACTGATCGGCGCCCTGGGGCACCACCACGAGCGGGAGGCCGTGGCACAGGGCTCCGCCGACGGTCCCGGCCCCGCCGTGCGTGACCACGGCGTCGACGCATGGCAGCACGGTCTCCTGGTCGATCCAACGGCGCGCGACCAGCGGGGTCGCGCTCGTCGCGATCGCCGACGGATCGTGGCTCGCGCCGGTGGTGACGACCGCCGCCGCGCCGGCCGCGCCGATGCCGGCGACGATGCGCGTCATCACCGCGGCGTCGAAGAACTCGGTGCCCATGGTCGCGTAGACGACCGGGCGGTCCCCGAAGCCCCCCTGCTCGAAGTGTTCCCCGACCGACCCACCCCCGGGCCGGAAGGCGCGCGCTCCACGAGTTCCCGACCAGTCCAGGTATCCCGCGGGCGCGAAGCTCAGGACTCCGTAGCGGTAGAGCGAGGTTGCGTCCAGCCCGTCGAGTCCGACGCGCTCACCCAGCCGGGCGAACCAGGGATCGGCGAGACCTCCCCACTCACGCGCCGACTCTCCCGCGCCGAGCGCGACCGCGACATGCGGGAGCGACGCCCGTTCGGCGAGCGCCCACGACGCGAACTCCGCGCTCTCGCGCAGCACCAGGTCGGGTGCGAACGTCTCCACGACTCGGCTCAGGTCGGCGACGACGTTGTGAGCTCGGAGCGCCACGAACATCCGGGGACGCGCGTACGCATCCTGCTGTTCGGCAGGGATCGAGAGGACGTCGGGCATCGCAGCGAGCACGTCGTCGAGGGAGAGATCACGCCCGATCGGAACATGGGCGAGCCCGTGGCCGGCAACGTTCGCGCCGAATGCCGGCTCGCTCGCCACCACCACCTCGTGTCCGTTCGCCTGCAGCTCCTGCGCCAGCGGCACGAGGGGGAGGAAGTGGCCGAGGAACGGATTCGTCGCGACGAGGATCCGGCGCCGGGCCACGCCATGAGCGAGAGGTGTGCTGGTCATGCGACCGTCCCCGGTATATTTAGCTGCAGTATGACTGTATCAAAGCAACCTACGGGCGCGCGCCGTAGCTACCGGTCGCCGACGAGGGCACGGCAGCGCGCCGAGACCCGAGCGCGCGTTGTCGTCGCCGCCGAGCACTGCTTCGTCGAGCGGAGCTATTCGAGCACCACGATCGCCGGCATCGCCGAAGCGTCCGGCGTGTCGACGGAGACGGTGTACGCCATCTTCAAGAACAAGCGCGCCGTGCTCCAGGCCGTCATCGAAGCGGCCGTGACCGGCAACGTCGACGGAGGCGAGCTCATCGGCGACGACCTGCTCGCCAGGATGCGCGCCGAGCCGGAGCAACGGCGACGCTTCGCACTCGTCACCGAGGCGACCCGCGGTCTGCTCGCCCGCACCGCGCCCATCGACGTCGTGGTCAGGGAAGCGGCCGCCGCCGATCCGGAGATCGCCGCCATGCAGCGCGAACACGATCGACAGACGCTCAAGGACGTGCGACGCATCGTCGCGTCGCTGGCCGAGGCCGGCCCCCTGCGGATGTCCGAGTCGGATGCCGCCGACCGCATGTGGGCACTCGTCCAGCACTCCGACTTCTACCGCACCCTCACCACGAGTCGGCGCTGGTCCCACGCGCGCGCCTTCGACGCACTCGGCGACACGATCGCCCGGATGCTGTTCGACGACTGACGCCGGACCTCGTCCGGGCGCCGCACGCTCACGTCGGGTGGAACGGCAGCTCGACCGGACCGTCGTCGCGAGGGTCGTCGTCGGGGCTCGAGAGGTCCCGGTCGAAGACCCGTCGCACCGAGTTGCCGGCAACGTCCTCGAGCACCGGGTCGACCACCAATCGGAGCGGCGCGTCGGGCCACGGCGCCGCCGGCGCGAACATCCACGAACGCTCCTCGCGCCCCACCACGCCCGCGCCTCCGACGGGGCCGGCAGAGCCGACGACCTGGAGACAGCGCGACGCGAGCCCGTGATCGAGCGGACGGTCGAACACGACCGTCAGCGGCTCGGTGGTCGCCACGCTTCCGGGTCGCACCGTCCACGACGACGGCACGACGTGACCGCGGTCGTCAGCGGTCACCTGCCAGGTGCGCGTCGCACCCGCGCGCAGTGACCGACCCGACGCATCGGGGAACTCCGCGTCGACGACCAGCGTCACCGCCGCGCCCTCGCGCAAGGGGTACCCGACCTCCCGATGCGGGACGAGCCCACGCTTGATGCGGGCGGGGTCGAGCAAGACGGTGAGCCGCCGTCGCTCGGTGTCCCACAGCTCGTACTCGGTCGCCAGGAGGGCACCGACGAGCAGCGCACCCTCGCCGTCGACCAGTCGCACGTGTGTTGCACCCGCCTCGCGCATCGGCGCCGAGAACTCGACGTAGCAACGCAGGAGGTTGCGCGGCACCGTGCCGCCCGAAGGGTGGATCCCGACGACCTCGGTCGTCGGCGGAGACGCTGGAGAACGGGGCCACGTCGCGGTGCCGACGACGATGCCGTCGACCTCGACCTCGTAGTCCGTTCCGGTGAGGAACGAGAAGCGCGGCACGAAGCAGAGGTCGTTGCCATCGGCGACGAGGTGACCCGCAGTTGCCGGCCGCGACGGAACGCCGCGCGTCGACACCGTGCGGACCGCGACGCTGGTCGCGGCACGCGCGCCACGGACGCGGAGGCACGGCCGGTCGTCACACGTCGACCACGACACGCGGGTCACGACGACGTGCGCAGGTGTCAGAGCGACGCCGTCTTCAACGAGCGGAGATGCCGGCCGCCGGCGTCGTCGACCTGCAGCGCCAGGACGTGGGTGTCGTCGAGGTTCTCGAGCTTGACGATGCCCTGCAGGTCTTCGACCTCACGGCGCACCCCGATCGGCTCCTTCGGCTCGGTCAGCGCGGGCTGGTCGTCGATGTCCCGGGTGGCGATCTTGATCAGCCCGTGCGAGCTGTTCGCCACCAGGACGTGCTCTTCGCCCCCGATGGTGCAGGAGACCATGTCGAGCGGCTGGTTCATCGCACCCAGTTCGGCCACCGTTCGACCGACGACCTTCGTGCCGGGCTCGACACCGTCGAGCGGGAAGTGCACGACCGGCGTGCAGGTGTAGCTGGCCAGGATGCTGCGCCCACCGTCGTACGGGACGAAGGTGCGGATCGGTGCGGCTGTCTCCCACTGCCCGTGCGACACGTGGAAGATCTCGAGGTTGTTGGCCTCGACGGCGCCGCCGAACGGGAGAGGGATGCGGCGCAACTTCGACGCGAACTCCTCGTTCGAGAGTCCGGCCACGAGCAGCGCATCGTCGGTGCACGCGAGGTCGGTGACGGTCGCCATGCGGATCGGGCGCTTCAGGATGCGGATGGTGCGGTCGCCGAACGTGAGCTCCTCGCCACTGCCGTCGGTGGGGAGCGTGACGTCGCTGCGCTCATCGGCCTCGTCGGGCGCGTCGTCGAGCCCGATCGACGCGGTCCGGACGTCGACGAGGTCGACGTCGCTCACCGACCCGTCGAGGCCGTCGATGCGGACCAGCACCGCGCGTCCGTCGTCGCCGTGACCACGCTGCACCGAGAGGTACACCGCGTGGGTGACGGGATGGACCGCGAGATCGTGGATCGCAACGTCGCCCACGGCGGCGCCGAGGTACGACGCCACCCGCTCGTCGACGTGCTCGAGATCGAAGGGCTGCGCGCCCGACGCCTCTCCCGCGTCGCCGAGGTCGACCGCATGGATGGTGGCGGTCGCGTTGTCGGCGACGTAGAGCACGCCGTCCGGACCGAAGGTGATCGGTCCCGCCGAGCGGAGCTCGACGCTCCCGCGCTGCAAACCCAGATCGCTCACGACGACCTTCCTTCCTGCCGGTCCTCCCGGCACCTCCGTCATCCTACGGACATCCGTCGACGGCGCCACGTCCGCTTGAATGGCCGGGTCACCGCCTCGCACGAACAGGGAGCCGCGACATGCAGCACCTCCAGCTCGGAAGCCTCGACGTCGGACGGATCGGTCTCGGCGCGATGGGGATGTCCAGCGCGTACACCGGCGCCGGAAGCGACGACGCCGAGTCGATCCGCACGATCCACCGCGCACTCGACCTCGGTGTCACCCTCGTCGACACCGCCGAGATCTACGGCCCCTTCGTCAACGAGGAGCTGGTCGGTGCCGCGATCAAGGACCGTCGCGACGACGTCGTCCTCGCGACGAAGTTCGGTCTCGTCTCGCACGCGGGCGGCGGAGCCTGGAACCTCGACAGCAGTCCGGACAACGTCCGCACCGCGGTGGAAGGCTCGCTGCGTCGGCTCGGCACCGATCACATCGACCTGTACTACCAGCACCGCGTCGATCCGAGCACGCCCATCGAGGACACCATCGGCGCGCTCGCCCAACTCGTCACCCAGGGGAAGATCCTCCACATCGGTCTCTCCGAAGCCGGCGCGAACACGATCCGACGTGCGCACGCCGTCCATCCCGTCACCGCGTTGCAGTCCGAGTACTCGTTGTGGACGCGCGATCCGGAGGAGCACGTCCTGCCCGTGCTGCGCGAGCTCGGGATCGGCCTGGTGGCGTACTCGCCCCTCGGCCGAGGGTTCCTCACGGGAGAGATCCGCTCCACCGACGACTTCGCCGACAACGACAGCCGGAAGACCAACCCACGCTTCACCGGCGAGAACTTCGAGCGCAACCTGCGTGCCGTCGACGAGGTCAAGGCGATCGCCGCGGAAGTCGGCGCCACACCGGGACAGGTCGCGCTCGCGTGGGTCCTCGCCCGAGGCGACGACATCGCGCCGATCCCCGGCACCAAGCGGGTCGTCCGCGTCGAGGAGAACGTCGCCGCCGATCGCGTGGAGCTGACTCCGGAGCAGATCGACAAGCTCACGAACATCACTCCGGCCGCGGGCGAGCACCACAACGAGCAACAGATGCAGATGATCGAGCACTGAGCGTCTCCGACGCCCCGACGCCGACATCGGTGCGGCGTCAGCCGAGGCAGAACTCGTTGCCTTCGGGGTCCTGCATCACGACCCAACGCGTCCCGTGCCCGGTTCGCCACCGTGGAGGTGCGCCGTCGACCAGGGCCGCGCCGAGCGCGACCAGGCGCGTGATCTCTGCGTCCGCATCGCGAGATGCGAGATCGACGTGCATCCGGTTCTTGGCGGCCTTGGGCTCCGCGACCCGGAAGAAGAGGATGTGTCGCACGCCGCGATGGTCGGGCGCGCGCAACTGTGCGAAGTCGTCGTGCGCTTCGGCGAGCTCGTAGCCGGTCACGGCGGACCAGAAGCCCGCGAGCGACGTCGGGTCGGCACAGTCGAAGGTCACGTTGAGGATGAACGACGACACGTTGCGAGTGTGGCAGTCCTACGGCTGTGGCGTTCGAGCGGTCGCCGATGCGGTCGTCAGAAGAGCGGGAGCGTGATCGGTGGGAGCGTGATCGGAGGGAACGGGAGCGTGATCGGCGGGAGCGTGATCGGAGGAGCGGTCGTGGGCGGCGGGGCCGTGGTCGGCGGGAGCGTCGGCGGCGGGGCCGTGGTCGGCGGCAGCGTCGGCGGCGGCACCGTGGTCGGTGGCAGGGTCGTCGGAGGCTTGGTCGTCGGCGGGACGGTCACCGGCGGCTTCGTCGTCGACGGCGGCTTCGTCGTCGACGGCGGCTTCGTGGTCGACGGCGGCTTCGTCGTCGACGGCGGCTTCGTCGTCGGCGGATCGGTCGTCGGGGGGTCGGTGGTCACCGGCGGCTTCGTCGTCGACGGCGGCTTGGTCGTCGACGGCGGGTCGGGGTTCTTCGGCGGAGCGATCGCGGCGACAGGCGCCGACACCGGGATCGTGGGCGTCGGGAGGTCGGCGATCGCGGCACGGGAGAGGCCCGCAATCGGTTTGGGCGACGAGGTGACGATGTTCGCGAGCGCCTGCGGCGAGGCCGTGATCACGCGGATGTCGAGCGGCGGATCGGCTGCCTTGGGTGCGACGGGTGCCGCGTCCACCTTCACGGGCGCGCTCGTCGTGCTCGTCACCTCGGCCAGCTTGATCACCCGATCGGCCGAGTCGTCGTTGCGACTGAGCCCGAACAGGACCACTCCCACGAGGGCAACGGCCAGCACGACGATGATCACGGTACGAGAACCCCCGCGTTCAGCCACGGTGACTCCTCTCGGTGAGCGCGCACGAGACGCGCGCGGAAGCACTGCTTCGCGCATCGCGGTGGCGCCCGTTGGTTCCGGACGTGTGCATCATCTTGGGTCGCATTCCCGATCGCCTGGCCGAGCAGACGTCTTCAGGAAGCAGGGCCACCAACCTGCTTCTGAACGACTCCGCCCGGCGCCGCCCTCACGTCGTCGCCGCGGTTCGGCGACGACAGGCGCACAGCTTGCCCGCTCGGGTCCGACTTTGGAAGGGCTTCTCGCTCCCGATCGTCACCCACCGTGCTGACGATGCGCGCGGTGCGTCGAGATGTTGACGCAGAGAGGTCATGTGACGACAGTGCGTGTGCGAGCGCTTCGATCGCACACTGTGCGTGCTCCAGCGGGACGGCCACGCTCTCCGAGTGCGCTGCCGTCGCCGGTCGGTGTGGCAGGACTCGGACGTTGCTCCACCGACGAGGCGGAGGTCGACGCGAACGTCGGTTCAGCGAATGTGCATGCCGCAGATGGCGCGGGCGATCACGAGGCGCTGGATCTCGGAGGTGCCTTCGAAGATCGTGTAGATCTTCGCGTCGCGGTGCCAGCGCTCGACCGGGTACTCACGCACGTAGCCGTAGCCGCCGAGGATCTGGATGGCGTCCTCGGTGACGCGCACCGCGGTCTCACCGGCCTTGAGCTTGCTCATCGAGCCCTCGCCGTTCTCGAACGGCTTGCCGGTGGCGCCCATCCACGACGCCCGCCACACGAGCAGCCGTGACGCGTCGATCTCGGTCTTCATGTCGGCGAGCTTGAACGCGATGGCCTGGTTCTCGATGATCGGCCGGCCGAACTGCTCGCGCTCCTTGGCGTAGTCGAGCGCGTACTCGTACGCGGCGCGCGCGATGCCGATCGCCTGCGCGCCGACGAGCGGGCGCGTCGCCTCGAACGTCTTCAACGCGGCCTGGCCACGACTGCTCGTCCCGGCACGGGCGCGAGCGAGACGCTCGTCGAGCTTCTCCTTGCCGCCGAGCAGACAGGAACCGGGGACGCGCACGTCGTCGAGGACGACCTCGGCGGTGTGGCTGGCGCGGATGCCGTGCTTCTTGAACTTCTGACCCATGCTCAGCCCCGGCGTGCCCGGCGGCACCACGAAGCTCGCCTGCCCGCGCCCCGCGAGCTCGGGGTCGACCGACGCGACGACGACGTGCACGTCGGCGATGCCGCCGTTCGTGATCCACGTCTTGGTGCCGTTGAGCACCCACTCGTCCTTGGCCTCGTCGTACACCGCACGCGTGCGCAACGAGCTGACGTCGCTGCCGGCGTCGGGTTCGGTCACGCAGAACGCGCCGAGCTGGATCTTCTCGGGCGTGCCGTAGCACTGCGGCACCCACTCCCCGATCTGCTCGGGGGTGCCGTTGGCGACGATCCCGGAGACCGCGAGCGTGCTGCCGAAGATGGCGAGCGTGATGCCGGCGTCGCCCCAGGTCATCTCCTCGCTGATGATCGGCCAGGTGAGGCCGGTGGGGTCGGCCAGCGCGTTGGCGCCGAACTCCATCGAGTAGAGGCCGATCTTGGCCGCCTCCTCGATGATCGGCCACGGCGTCTCCTCCCGCTCGTCCCACTCGTGGGCGGCGGGACGGACGACGTCCTCGGCGAAGTCGTGGACCCACTTCTGGATCTGGAGCTGGTCCTCGTTGAGCTCGAGCGAGAAATCGGCCACGGCGGGGTCTCCTCGACAGGCGCAAGTTACCGGTGAGTAACTTAGCATCCGGCCCGTCGCACCGGGAAACGCGACGATGCCCGCCGGGGCGGGTGCCGGCGGGCATCGAGGCGTGCGGTGATGCAGTGACTGAGGGGATCGGTGCTCCCTAGGCGCTGGCGTGCTGACCGAACTGGCGGTTCATCACCTTGTCGATCCGGGCGGGGAGCTTGCTCTTGATCGTGTCGGCCCGCTCCTGGGTGATCGTGCCCGCGGTGACCAGCTCGCCGAGCTTGGTGGTGACGGCGGCGGTCAGCGCGTCGGACACGGTCTTGGGGTCCTTGCCCAGGGAGGTGGCGTACTGGCTGATCGTCTGGCCACCCTTGAGCGCGGCGCGCAGGTCCTGGCGGCTGACGCCGAGCGTGTCGGCGACGACGTTCGCCCCGCCCTTGCGGATCGCGACCCGCAGACCGGGGTGACCCTTGGCGGCCTGCGCGGTCGGTGCACCGGTGCCGGAGCCCGAGCCGTCGGCGGCGACCGCGACCCCTGCGGTGCCGACGGTCAGGGCACCGGCGAGTGCGACTCCGGCGACGAGCTTCTTGATCTTCGAGTCCATGTTCCTGCTTCTCCTGGTGCGTGAGCTTCGGACGACCGAGCCGAGGGGGTTCGACTCATGTCAACGATGAAACGCCGGCAACGTCAGGGTTTCGTGAAGCCGACGGCAGCCTCCGACCAAGCGGCGCGGTGCGACCCCGCGCAGTAGCGTCCGCGGCGATGAGCAGCGCACCCACCGACAGCCGCGACCAGGCCGCCGTCAGCGTCGACCTCGCCGGCACACGTCGCCACGGTCGAGATCCACCGTCCGCCGCACAACTGGTTCGACATCGCGGTGATGACCGAGCTCGCCGACGCCATCCTCGGGCTCGACGACGAACCCGAGTGCAGGGCCGTGGTGCTCTGCTCCGAGGGCAAGAACTTCTGCGCCGGCGCCGACCTGAAGGGCAGCGACCTGCTCGACGCCACCACCACCCTCTACGAGCAGGCCGCACGCCTCTTCTCCAACCGCAAGCCGATCGTCGCCGCGGTGCAGGGCGCGGCCGTCGGCGGTGGTCTCGGCCTCTCGCTCGCGGCCGACTTCCGCGTCGCGTCGCCGGAGACCCGCTTCACCTGCAACTTCGCCAAGCTCGGGTTCCACCAGGGCTTCGGCATCTCGGCCACGCTCCCCGCGGTCGTCGGTCAGCAGCACGCGCTCGAGCTCATGTACACCGCGGTCGACGTGCACGGCGACGAGGCGCTGCGGATCGGGCTCGCCGATCGGATGGTCGCGGCCGACGAGCTGCGCAGCGAGGCGCACGCGTTCGCGTCCGAGATCGCGGCGTCGGCGCCGCTCGCGCTCCTCGCGATCCGGGAGACCATGCGCGGCGATCGCTCGCCGACGCCGTCCGCGCCGCGACCGCACGCGAGAACGCGGAGCAGCAACGACTGCGCGAGACCGACGACTTCCGTGAGGGTGTCGCCGCGGTCGCCGAGCGCCGGCTCCCGAACTTCACCGGGCGGTAGGCCGTGAACGGCGCGCCGACCGGGATCGACCTCGAGTCGTTCGCGCAGTGGGCCGCCTCCGCGTTGCCCGGCACCACACCCCCGTTCACCGCCGAGCTCATCACCGGCGGCCAGTCGAACATCACCGCGCGCGTACGCGACGCCGCCGGGCAAGAGTTCGTCGTCCGCCGTCCACCGCTGCACGGCGTGCTGCCCACTGCACACGACATGGGCCGCGAGCATCGCATCATCGCTGCGCTCGGTCCGACTCCGGTGCCGGTCCCCGAAGCGCTCGCGTCCTGCGACGACGCCGACGTGATCGGCGCGCCGTTCTACGTGATGTCGTACGTCGAGCGGCATCGTGCTCCACGACGACACCATCGCGATCGACCGAGCTCGACGAAGCGGCTCGCGCTCATAGCGGCGATTCGCTCGTCGACGCGCTCGTCGCCTTGCACGCCGTCGATGTCGACGCAGTCGGTCTCGGAGACCTGGCGCGACGCGAGGAGCTCGTCGCGCGCCAGCTCAAGCGGTGGCACGCGCAGTTCGAAGCGTCGAAGACGCGTGACGTGCCCGCCGTCGATCGCGTGCACGAGCTGCTGTCGGCCCGGATCCCGACGCAGACCGAGAGCACGGTCGTGCACGGCGACTTCCGGCTGGGCAACTGCGTCGTCGACGACGGCGGCGACGTCCGCGCCGTGCTCGACTGGGAGATCTGCACCCTCGGCGACCCGCGCGCCGACGTCGGGTACGTGCTCGCGACCTGGGCCGAGCCCGGCGACCCGCTGCGGGCCGACGACCACAACCCGACGCTGGCCCCGGGCTTCACGACGCGCGACGCGCTGCTCGCGCGCTACGCCGACGCGCTCTGGTCGCGACGTCGGCGAGATCCCCTACTTCGTGGCCTTCTCGTTCTGGCGTCTGGCGTGCATCCTCGAAGGCGTGCTCGCCCGTCATCTCTCGGGCGCGCGAGGCGAGGGCGACGTCGATCTCGACTACTTCCGGCGCCGGGTGGAGAGTTGCGCCCAGCTGGCGGAGGAATACGCTCGCGGTCTCTGATCGACATCCGAAGGGAGTCCGTCGTGCCCACGCGTGCACCGGCCATCACCGTCGCCGGATACAGCCACGTGGCGATCATGGTCGACGACCTCGACGCCGCGCTCGCCTTCTACTGCGACACGCTCGGCTTCAGTCCCCTCCCCCGACCCGACTTCGGACCCGGCACCGAGGGCGCCTGGCTGCAGCTCGGCACCGCGCAGGTGCACCTCGGCACGGTCGAGGAGATGGGGCGCCCCTCCGGCTTCCCGCACCTGGCGCTGCACATCCCGACCGACGCGTGGGACGACACCATGGCCGGCATCGAGGCACGGGGCATCGAGTTCCTCGTGCGCCCGAGCGAGCGCCTCGACTTCGGCAAGCCCGTCCTCGCCGCGTTCATCCGTGACCCCGCCGGGCAACGTCATCGAGCTCACCGACGTCGATCCCGGCTGAGCGACGCCATGCCCGTCGCGCTGCGGTGGACCGACCGGCTGTCGGAGCGCACGCTCCTCACGCTCTTCCTGATCCCGGTCACGATCCTCGCGGTCGCCGGCATCGTGGCCAATGCGATCCTCCCGACGCTCATCGCCGAGGTGCCGGCCCTGGTCCCCGCGCTCACGACGCGCGCCGACCGGCTGCTCCTCGTGGCACCGCTGCTGCCGGGCGAGGTGTTCCTCAGCGTCGCACTGGTCCGAGAGCTGATCGGTGATCCGCTCTTCTACCTGTTCGGTCGGCGGTACGGCGACGTCGGCATCCGCTGGCTCGAGCAGCGATCAGGCCCGGATTCGCGTTGGTTGCGCACGGTCGAGCGCCTGTTCCGCCGAGCGTCCTACGTGGTCGTCGCCGTGTGGCCGATCAACGTCGTGTGCGTGCTCGCGGGGGCGACGAAGATGCGCCCGCTCGCGTTCTTCTCGTTGAACATCACCGGCACGCTGGTGCGCGTCGGACTCATCTTCGTGATCGGCGAGCTGCTCGCCAGTCCCATCCGCTCGATCGTGTCGTTCGTCACCGACTACCAGTGGTACTTCACCGGCGTCACGTTCACGCTCGTCGCCGTCTCACTCGTCGTCCAGGGACGGCGCGGGCGCGGCCCGGTGCAGTCGGTCGACGAGCTGCAGCACGACCTCGCGTTCGCCGAGGCGGAGCTGGACGAGGGCGACGAGGGCGCGGCGACGGTCCACGACGCGCCGTGATCGACGCGGCAGGATCGTGAGCGCTCCTCACGTTCCGCCGGAACATCCCCCGACCAGGAAGGGTTCGTCCCCCACATGGAACCGCCCTGCTCACACCTCCACACCATCCGCGACGTGACCCCGAGCAGCACCGGCTGCGAGGAGTGCCTCAAGATCGGCGGCACCTGGGTGCACCTCCGCCTGTGCCTCACGTGCGGCAAGGTCGGGTGCTGCGACAACTCGCCGAACAAGCACGCGACCGCGCACTTCCACGAGGAGAAGCACCCGCTGATCCAGTCGTTCGAACCGAACGAGGACTGGCTGTGGTGCTACGTCGACGAGGTGATGATGGAGCCGGCCTGACCGACGCCTGCGACCAACCCGCCCGCACCCATGATGTGGAGGGCGGGCACGAGTGCGACGGGCGGCGCGCCCCAGCTCAGCAACCGCCCGGCGACGAAGAGCGCGAGCGTCGTGCTGTGCGCAGCGACGCCGTCGGGCGCGTCGGCGGTGAGCACGACCGCGTAGCCCTCGTCGGCGCGGCGACGGGCTGCGGTCAGCAGCGCGTGCGCGTCGGCATCGTCGAGATCGGCGGTCGGTCGTTCGAGCAGCAGCACCGACGCGTCGCCCGGCGCGGTGAGCAGCGCAACCGACTCCTCGGGTCCGTACGCGAGGTGACGCGGGTCGGGACGCCGCTCGTCGAGGGCCGATCGGCGGCGGGGACCCCGGTCACGCCCGTCGACCAGCACCCGCCCCGCGTCGGCGAGCAGGTGGCCCGACAGCAGGTGCAGCAGCGTGCGCGTGCCCGATCCCTCCGGACCGCACAAGGCCAGGAGCTCGCCACGCTCCGCCGTGAGCGACACCCGCTGCACGAGCGACCGCCCGCACCGGCGCATCGAGACGTCCTGGGCTTCGAGGGCGGGGACGGGCACGGCGATCCTCCGGACGTCTGCTCACGACCGAGCGAGACTAAGGGTCGCCTTACCTTAGGGAGCCCGACGGCTACTGTCAACCCTCGATGGCCGTCCCCCGCCGCACCTTCCTCGCCGGTGCCGTCGCCGCCGTCGGCGTGCTCGCCGCGAGCTGCGGTGGTGACGGTGGCGCGAGCGACGGCGCGGGCACGACGACGACCGTTGCCGGGGTCACGACGGCTCCCACCGCTCCCACGACGCCCGCGCCCACTGCGCCGCCGGTGGCGCGCTTCGTGGTGTCGGGCCCGACGACGAAGCCACGCGTCGCGCTCGACGTTCCACACGAACGGCGACCTCGGCCTGGTCGACCAGCTGCTCGACATCCTCGACCAGCGCCACGTGAAGATCACGTCGTTCGTCGTCGGCGACTGGCTCGAGGCCAACCCCGACATGGCGAAGCGGATCGCCGACGGCGGCCACGAGTTCGCCAACCACACCTACACCCATCCCGACTTCCTGCAGCTCGGTCGCGACGCCCAGCTCGACGAGATCGTCCGCTGCCGCGACGTGCTGGTGCGCCTCACCGGTGGACCCGGGGCCGCGTTCCGGCCGTCGGGCACCGACGACGGCACCGTCTCGCCCGGTGACCAGGTGCTGTCGGTCGCGGCGGAAGCCGGGTACCAGACCGTGCTCGGCTTCGACGTCGACCCGCTCGACTACGACGATCCCGGCGCCGCTGCGGTCACCGCAGCGCACCCTGGCCGCGGTCCATCCCGGCGCCATCGTGAGCCTGCACTTCGGTCACCCCGGCACCGTCGAGGCGATGCCCGCCATCCTCGACGGCCTCGACCAGCGCAACCTCACGCCGGTCACCGTGTCGACGTTGTTGGGCTGAGACCGACACCGGGCCTTCGGTCCGAAATGGTTCATCAGGTCAAATAACCTGGGATCGCACGCGCTCGAGGAGGACCCATGGAACGCACCGTCATCGAGGGCATCGACCTCAACGACCCCGAACGGTTCAAGCGACTCGAACACCACGAGATGTTCCGTCGCCTGCGCGCCGAGGCCCCGGTGTACTGGCAGCCCGACGAGTTCAAGGGCGGCGGCTACTGGAACATCGTGAAGCACGCCGACCTCATCGAGGTGAACCGCGACACTGCCACGTTCTCGTCCGAGGTCGGCGGCACGATGATCATGTCGGGCCAGTTCCCCATCGGCGAAGACCCCGACATGCCGTTCGACACGCGCGGCTCGTTGATGCTCGACATGGACCCGCCGAAGCACACGCGCTACCGGCTCCTCGTGAACAAGGGCTTCACGCCGCGCATGATCGGCCTCCTCGAGCAGGCGCTGCAGGCCCGCGCCAGCATGATCGTCGACAACGTGATCGAGGCGGGCTCCGCCGACTTCGTCGAGGACATCGCCGCCGAGCTGCCGCTGCAGGCGATCGCCGAGATCATGGGCGTGCCGCAGGAGGACCGCCGCAAGCTGTTCGAGTGGACCAACAGCATGGTCGGCGCCGGCGACCCCGAGTACCAGGTCGAACGACCAGCAGGGCGCGTTCGTCGAGCTCTTCGCGTACGCCAACGAGCTCGCCGGACTGCGCAAGAGCGATCCGCGCGACGACATCGTCAGCAAGCTGCTCGCTGCCGAGATCGACGGCGAGCAGCTGAACGAGCTCGAGTTCGACATGTTCATGCTGCTGCTCGCGGTGGCGGGGAACGAGACCACCCGCAACGCGACCGCGCACGGCATGTACGCGTTCCTCACCAACCCCGATCAGTTCGAGATCCTCAAGAGCGATCCGGAAGCCCGCATCGCCGACGCGGTCGAAGAGATCCTGCGGTGGGCGTCGCCGGTGCTGCACTTCCGTCGCACCGCGCTCGTCGACACCGAGATCCGCGGTCAGCAGATCAAGGCCGGCGACCGCGTCGTCATCTGGCACATCTCCGCCAACCGCGACGAAGAGGTGTGGGACGACCCGTACGTCTTCGACATCACGCGCGACCCGAACCCGCACGTGGCGTTCGGCGGCGGTGGGTCGCACTTCTGCCTCGGCGCCAACCTCGCCCGCACCGAGCTCCGGCTGATCTTCCTCGAGCTGGCGAACCGCCTGCCCGACATGCAGCTCGCCGGCGATCCCGACCGGCTCCTGTCGAACTTCATCGGCGGCATCAAGCACATGCCGGTGAAGTGGACCCCCGGCGCACGCGTGCTGACGCCGGCCGACGCTTGACGCCAGGCGGCATCCTCTCGGGGCCGATCGACGGTCCCGAGCGCACCGCCGCGCAGTATCCCCACCGTGAGGCCACCCCGGGCATCCGGGTCCTCCACCGCGCGTCGGGGTTCACCGGGGAGCTGCTCGCGCTCGACGGCGACGACGTCGTGCTGCGTGGACACACCGGGCTCGAGAAGCGCTACCGCAACCTGCCGGGCACGTTCGCGGTCGACGGCACGCCGACGCATCTCGTACCGGTGCGCGCGTCGTCACCCGGGGACGACGCCGGCCCGCGTGTGGCCGAGGGTCGTCGCACCGCGTCGGGCAGCCGCGCGGTCGTCGGAGCGAAGGCGCGCGTCGCGCGCGGCAGCCGCATCTGGGTGGAAGGCGTGCACGACGCCGAACTCGTCGAGAAGGTCTGGGGCGACGACCTGCGCATCGAGGGCATCGTCGTGGAGCGCCTCGACGGCGCCGATCACCTCGAAGCCGAGGTGCGCACGTTCGGCCCCGGTCCGGGACAGCGCCTGGGCGTGCTCCTCGACCACCTCGTCGCCGGCAGCAAGGAGGCCCGCCTCGCCGCGGCAGTGCGCGACCCGCACGTGCTCGTGACCGGCACCCCCTACGTCGACGTGTGGGAAGCAGTGAGGCCGCGGGCGGTCGGCATCGAGGCCTGGCCGGTGATCCCGAAGGGCCAGGACTGGAAGACAGGGGATCTGCCGTGCCCTCGGCGTCGAGGAGCCGTGGATGATGTGGCGGCGCATCCTCGACTCGGTGCACGACTGGAAGCAGCTCGAGCAGCCGTTCGTCGCCGCGGTCGAGCAGCTGATCGACTTCGTCACCGAGCCCTGAGCACTTCGCTCCCGCTCAGCTGACTTGCTCGATCGCAGCTTCGCTCCCGCTCAGCTGACTTCGACCGGGACCTCGGCGATCTCGCCGTCGCGGATCTCGTAGGCGCGCAGCACCGGCTCGCCGTACTTCAGGCTGACGATGACGTACCACCACGCCGGATCGACCGACTGCCGGACGTCGGTGGGCGACGGGTACGCGTCGGTGTGGGTGTGCGAGTGCCACACGCCGACGATCTCGTGGCCCCGCCCCTCGGCGTCGCGCATGGAGCGCAGGTAGTCGCGGGGGTCGACGGTGTAGGTGCGCGCCGAACGATCCGCGTTCTCGCACGGGTAGGCGGCGCTGACCTCACCCGTGCCCGCGGACGTGGCCGGATCGAGCGGACCGGCGAGGAGGCCGCACGCCTCGTCGGGGAAGCCGTCGAAGCAGTGCGAGACGATCGTCTCGTACTGGGCGTGCGAGAGCCGCAGGTCGGGGGGCGCCATCGCTCGGCAATCTACCCAGACGACTCGGTCGAGTCCGCTCCGCTTCCTCTCCTACCGGACCGCGCTGACGACCCAGATCCTGGAGTCGAGGACGACGCCGTCGTTCGTGGCGTGCGCGCGCATCGCCGCGGTGAGCGCGTCCATCGCCTGCGCCGTCTGCGCCTCGTCGAGGCCTTCGAGCAGCACCCGCATGACTCCGATCTCACTCGCGTGCTGCGCGGCGGTCTCGGGGTCGGCGCCGTAGTCGTAGGGGACCTGGACGTCGTCGAACCGCACGTCGGACCAGCCCGCATCGGTGAGGATGCGACGCGCCCGGTCGGGGTCGGCGAGCCCGAACGGGCCCGGGACGTCCTCGGGGATCGGCGGGACGTCCCGGCCGATCGCCAGCGCGGCCCGTGGCACCTGCATCCACTCGTTGCCGGCGGCGGGCTGCCACACGACGACTGCGAGACGACCGCCGGGAACCGTGGCGCGGGCGAGGTTGGCG
The DNA here is from genome assembly GCA_963755855.1 of uncultured Actinomycetes bacterium. Lineage (GTDB taxonomy): Bacteria > Actinomycetota > Acidimicrobiia > IMCC26256 > DASPTH01 > DASUAS01. The sequence goes on from CAVWLR010000009.1 coordinate 1,371,259, forward strand.
AACGCGACGACCGGATCGCCGAAGAACATCACGCCGAAGCGGCTGATGACGACGTCGAAACGGGCGTCACCGAACGGGTGCACCTCGGCGTCGGCCTCCTCGAAGGTCACGTGGGTGAGGCCGTCCTCCGTCGCTCGCTCGCGGGCGCGGGCGAGCATCGCCTTCGACAGATCGACTCCGAGTGCGCTCGCCTTCGACGGCGTGACGCGCCGCCAGGCGCGTGCGTGTCGCCGGTGCCGCACCCGACGTCGAGCACGTGGTCGGTCGGCTGCACCCTCGCCGCCGCGAAGAGGTGGTCGCGTGTGCCCGGCGAGGGCGGCGTTCTGGAATTCCTCGCGGGCGACCCACGCATCACCGGCCGCGCCGTCCCACGCCGCCGCCTGTTCGACATTCACGATCCTGATGGTCGATTCCGATTCGGCGTCGCGGTCTTCCCGCCCCGCCTCCACTTCATCTCCGGTCCCGGGCATCGGGGCGGACGCTACCGTGCAGCGGTGAGCAGGCGCGGCGACCAACTGGTCATCAGCAACCGGAAGGCGCGGCACGACTACCACGTGCTCGACTCGTGGGAAGCGGGGATCATGCTCGCCGGTCCCGAGGTGAAGTCGATCCGCGAGGGCCGCGCCAACCTGCAGGACTCCTACGCCCGCCTCGACGACGACGAGGTCTGGCTCCTCGGCCTGCACGTCCTCCCGTACGCGTACTCACGCGAAGACCTCGACCCGGTGCGCAAGCGCAAGCTGCTGCTCCACCGCCGGGAGATCGTCGAGATCGAGCGCGCCCTCGCCGAGCGCGGCACCACGCTCGTGCCGCTCCGCGTCTACTTCAAGGACGGCCGGGCCAAGGTCGAGATCGCGCTCGCCCGCGGCAAGCGCGACTACGACAAGCGCCAGGCCATCGCCGAGCGCGACGCCAAGCGAGAGGCCGACCGCGCGATGAAGGGCATCCGCGACTAGCGCCGCCGACGACCTGCGACCGCGGCCTCAGGGACGGCGGTACGCGTAGATCGCCAGCGGCGCGAACACCGCGGTGATCGCGGCGCACCAGATGAACGACGTGAGCACGTAGTGGCTGGTGGAGTGCTCGACCAGCGCCGCGCCCGCGCTGCCGTCCATCAGACCGCGCATCGCGTTGCAGACCTGGCTCAGCGGCTGGTTGCGGGCGAAGGGCTGGAGCCAGCCCGGCAACGTGTTGACGTCGATGATCGCCGACGACACGAACACCAGGATGAAGAACGGCGTCGACGCCGCCTGCGCGGTCTCGGAGTCGCGCACGAACAGCCCGATGGCAGCGAAGACCCAGAACAGCGCGAAGCCCCACACCAGCGCGATCACGTAGGCGAGCACGATGCCGCCGAAGCTCCCGGCGAAGCCGAAGCCCACCGCGACGCCGACCGACGGTGGTGATCGCGAGCAGCGCGGCCTGGCGGAGGAGGTCGGCGATGGCTCGACCACCGACCACGGCGGAGCGCGCCATGGGCAGTGCGCGGAACCGCTCGATCAGGCCCGACTTCGAGTCCTCGGCGAAGAAGATGCTCACGCCGAAGCCGTCGAAGATGGCGATGGTGCGCGAGGTAGCCCGGGATGAGGAAGTCGACGAACGTCATGTTCGGGATCTGGATCGACCCGCCGAACACGTAGCGGAAGAGCAGCAGGAACATCACCGTCTGGGCGACGCTCGCCACGAGCAGCTGCGGCGTGCGGAGCAGGTGCTTGATGTTGCGCCCGGCGATCACGAGGGCGTCGCTGAGCGCGGCGCCCCGAGGCAACCGGTTCGACACCTGCGGGTCGGCCACGGTGGCGGTGGTGGGGACGGTGGTGGCGGTCATCGTGATGCCTCCGAGTGGTTTTCGACGGAGAGGTGATCGGCGGAGAGGTGGTCCGAGGCCTCGATGGCGTCGGCACCGGGCGCAGTCGCGTGCCCGGTGAGGGCGAGGAACACGTCGTCGAGCGACGGGCGCCGCAGGGTGATGTCGACGACCTTGATGCCGGCTTCGTCGAGGCGACGAACCACCTCGACGAGGCTGCCGGCACCACCGTCGACCGGCAACGAGACCCGGCGCGTGCCCCGGTCGACGCCGGGCCGTTCCGAGCCGACGTCGGCGACGAGCTCCACGACGCGGTCGAGCACCTCGCCGTCGACGGTCACGTCGAGCACGTCCCCGGCGAAGCGCTGCTTGAGCTCGAGCGGGGTGCCCCGTGCGATCACCGAACCGTGGTCGATGACGACGACGTCCGACGCGAGCTGGTCGGCTTCCTCGAGGTACTGCGTGGTGAGCAGGATGGTGGCTCCCTCGTTGACGAGGTCACGCAGGTACGCCCAGAGGTCGAGACGGTTCGCGGGATCGAGCCCGGTGGTGGGCTCGTCGAGCAGCAGCACCCGCGGGCGCGCCACCAGGCCGGCGCCGAGGTCGATGCGTCGCCGCATGCCGCCTGAGTAGGTCTTGAGCTGGCGGTCGGCGGCGTCGGTCAGGCTCACCCGTTCGAGCACCTCGGCGGCGCGCTCGGCGGCGAGCCGCTTCGAGAGCCGCGAGAGCCGCCCCACCATCTCGAGGTTCTCGCGGCCGGTGAGCGTCTCGTCGACCGCGGCGTACTGCCCGGCGAGGCCGATGCAGCGCCGCACCGCGGTGGGTTGCCGTTCCACGTCGAACCCGGCGATGCGCGCGGTGCCGCCGTCGGGCGCGATCAGCGTCGAGAGGATGCGGACGAGCGTCGTCTTGCCGGCACCGTTCGGGCCCAGCAGTCCCACCACTCCCCCTTCGGGCACGGCGAGATCGACGCCGCGCAGCGCGTGCGTGTCGCCGAACGAGCGGGTGATCCCCTCGACCTCCACGATTGCGTTCATGTGCCTGCCTGCTCCTCTGCTCCGGCATGGGTGCCGGCGTGTGGACCGGTGTTCGGACTGGTGTGCTCGCGATCGGCGTGGAAGCTCTTCCAGAACTCCACGCCATCCAGACGTTCCGACTCGATGTCGCGCGCCAACTGCTCGGTGAAGGCACAGTCGGCGTCGACGAGGGCGCGCTCGAAGTCCATCTCCACCATGAAGAGGCGCGGCACCCCGTTGCCGGTGGTCGCGGCGATGATCGCGTCGAGCTCCGACAGCCGCTCGTGCAGCGCCGCGACCCGCTGGTCGAGCAGCGCGATCACCCGCTCGGGTGGCAGCACGCCCATGAGGGAGAGGCCGGCCTCGAAGCGCAGGAACTCCTTTGCGGAGGTGCCGAGCAGCTCGGCCAGCCACTCGTCGACCTCGGCGAGACCCTCGTCGGTGATGCGGTAGACGGTGCGCTCGGGGCGGCGGCCCTCCCGCACCACCTCCTGCTCCTCGATGAGACCCCGCTTGAGCAGCGTCTCGACCACCCCGTACAGGGAGCCGTAGTTCAGGCGGATGCTGGCGTCCTGGCCTCGCGTCCGCATCGTCGCCGCCATCTCGTACGGGTGCATCGGACGCTCGGTGAGACACGCCATCACGGCCAGGGCGAGCGGGTTGCTGCGGCGACGGGGCATGTGACACCAGTCCTCGTTCGAATACTCGGAGCAGAGTATACTGAGCGGAGTGTCAGCGCAAGGGGGTTCACCCGGAGCGTCATCCGTCCGATCCCTGATCGTGATCCCGTCGCTGCGCCGCCGCTCCCGAGTGCTGCTCGCGCTCGCGCTGATGCTCGGCACCGTGGCGGCCGCAGCCACGGTCGCTGGTGGGGTGACCCGCACGCGGGACGCTCGGGCACGGCTGACGACGACGATCGCCGCCGACCTGCGCCGACATCCGTCGATCCCCGGCGAAGCGGTCAGTGTGCGCGGGCCGGGGCTCGACGTCGCAGTCGCACGCGGGGATGCCGACGTCGGCGCCCACACCTCGTTGCGCGTCGACACGCCGTTCCGGATCGCCAGCGTGACGAAGACGTTCGTCGCGGTCGCCGTGCTCCGACTCGTCGAGCAGGGCGTTGTCGAGCTCGACGCGCCGATCGCCCGGTACCTCTCGCCCGAGTCGAACGCGACGTTGCACCGCGGTGGCTACGACCCGGACGTGATCACGGTGCACCAGCTGCTCGATCACACGTCGGGCCTCTTCGACTACGCGAGCAGCGACGCCTACGACGCCGTGAACACCTCGGACCCGGGCCACCGCTGGACGCGGGCCGAGCAGCTCGACTTCGCGGTCGATCGCGGCGCGCCCGTCGGTGCACCCGGCGCGGTCTACCACTACTCCGACACCGGCTACGTGCTGCTCGGTGAGCTCCTCGAACGCTCGACCGGTCACTCGCTCGCCGACGCGGTGCGCGAGGAGGTCGGCTTCGATCGGCTCGGGCTCGATCACACGTGGTGGGAGCAGCTCGAGGTCGCGCCGCCCGGGTCCATCACGCGTGCGCACCAGTACTACGACACGACGTTCGACAACGCCACGCTCGACGCGTCGGCCGACCTCTTCGGTGGCGGTGGTCTCGTGTCGACGGTCGGTGACGTCAGCCGGTTCTTCCAGGCGCTGTTCGACGGGCAGGTCTTCGAGCACGACGCCACGCTCGATTCGATGCTCACGGTGTCGGGGCCGGGGCGACGCGCCGGCGCCGCGCTCGGCATCTTTCGCTGGACGGTCGCAGGGGTCCGGTGTTGGGGCCACCCGGGTTACTGGGGCACGGTTGCGGCCTCGTGCCCGGCCCGCCACCTGTCGTACGCCCTCACCACGAACCAGGCCGACGAGGACGCGATCGACACCGGTCCACTCGAACGCACCATCGTGCGGCTCACCCGGCATTAGGAACCCCTGCCGGTCGGGTCCCCGGCCCCGGTAGGATGGACGGGCTGCGCCAACCGACACGCACCGGTGCGGCACTTGACATGGGGGTGCGTGGCTTCGATTTCGACGGTCGAGGTGGGGGAAGCGAGCCGACGTCGCCGGAACGTCGTTAAAGAGTCGGCAACGTGCAGAAATGCCAACACCAACGAGGGCAACCTCGCACTCGCGGCCTAGTACCAACTAGACGCGCGTCCCTCCCGGCCCAGCCACTCGGCCGGAACCGGGGCGCCATCAAGAGTGGCTCACCGTCGAGGATCGCCTCGGGACTCGACGGGACACCGAACTGAGGCTGGGGTCGCCATTCGCCGCCGGTGAGCGGGGGCGACCCGAGATCTCGAATCCCGGATGCGCTCGGAGAAGTCCCACTGACATCCCGGAAGACGCGGGTTCGACTCCCGCCACCTCCAAGAGTGCTCTCTCGCGAGAGCATTGTTGGAGGTGCGCCAGCACCCTCTGTGACCCGCCGGGGATCCCCCGGCCCTCGGCCGCCTTCCCCGCTACGGTTCTCTCGGTGCACCATTCGTGCATCGGTTCTGGCATGGGAATCGAGAGAGACTTTGACGGCCCAGTCCCGGACACCGGCGCTGATCCGCACCAAGGTGCGGGCACCGCAGCTCCCCGTTCACAACGTGTTCCGGCCGCGGGTGACGCAACTCGTGTCCGACGCGGCACGCGCGCCGCTCGTGATGGTCACCGGGGCACCGGGCGCCGGGAAGACCGTCGCGTTGCAGCAGTGGCTCGTGAGCGGCCTGCCCGACGGGGCACGCGTGGCATGGCTCTCGCTCGACTCCAGCGACGACTCACCCGGACGGTTCTGGGCCTACGTCTTGCTCGCTCTGGAGGGCAGCGGAGCCGGATCGTTCGAAGAGACACGAGCGCTCGTCTCCGAGGCAGACCGCGATGATGCGGCGATCGTCATCTCGCTGCTCAACGACATGGCCCAGCGAGACCTCACGTACCTCGTGCTCGAGGATCTCCACCACCTCACCGACGCGCTGCTGATCGAGCAGTTGGAGCTGCTCGTCGAGCGCGCGCCGGAGACGCTGCGGATCGTCGCGTCGTCCAGGATCGACCCACCGCTCCCGCTCTCGCGGTGGCGTGGCAACGGAAAGCTCGGCGAAGTACGACAAGACGCGCTGGCCTTCAACGTCGACGAAGCAGGCGAGCTGTTCGAAGCGTTCGCCACCGGATTCGACGCGCAACACATCGGCACGGTGACAGAGCGCACGGAAGGGTGGCCGGTCGCGCTGCAGCTGGCCGCGCTCAGCTCCCGCAGCGCCTCGCCGCGAACGGTGATCGATGCGATCGGGCAGGACGGGTCGCCGATCGCCGCGTATCTGATCACCGAGGTCCTCGACCGCCAACCGTGCGAGATCCGCGACTTCCTGATCGACACGTCGATCCTCGACATCTTCAACGCACCCTTGTGCAATGCCGTGACACAGCGAAGCGACGCGCACGCAGTCCTGCAAGGTCTCCGGGCGGACAACCTGTTCGTGATCGCGCTCCAGGGCCGCCAATACCGCTATCACCAGCTCTTCGTCGACGTGACCCGGCTCGAGCTACGCGCCGACGATCCTGACGGCGTACGAGAGCGCGCGCTGCATCGTCGCGCCGCCGATTGGCTCACCGCAGAGGGCGACGTCGTCGGCGCGGTGTCGCACTACCTGGAAGCAGGTGAGATCGACGCTGCGTTCGACCTCGCGGTCGCTCCTGGGATGGATCTGTGGGATCACGAGGGCGAGCTCAGGCAGGCCGAACTGACCGTGGACCTCTTCCCCCTCGAATATCTCGAGCGAGAGCCACGGCGCATCGTGCCGTACATGGTCGCTCTGGGTTCCTCCGGACAATGGAAGCGCATCCCGCCGTTGCTCGAGTTGGCCGAGCAACGCTTCGACAGCGCTGCGAACGAGGACGCCCGTGCCGACCTGGATGTCGTGCGTGCCGCCTATCACCTCGCCAACGGCGACGCGAGGCGGGCACTCGCCCGGCCGCCCGTCCCACAGGGCACGCGCGCGGCAGCCAGTGATGCTTCCGATCATCGGCTTCGAGCGCGCGCAGGAGCGAACCTGGCGCGAGCCTTCCTGCTCGTCGACGACGCCGAGGCGGCGATGGCCGTGCTCGACGAGTCCGTGGCGAACGACCCCGTGACCGACCACATCGTGCTCCCGTCAGTGTGGGCGCGCCTTGCCGCCTGGCGTGGCGAGCTCGAGTCGGCGCTCGCCCTCGTCGACGGTGTGCGCTCGGCAGCTCGCCGCGCTGAACGTCAACAACCACTTCGCCATGCTCGACGCCGAGTTGGCCGCTGCGTCCGTCCACGTGGACCGCGCCGATCTCAGCGCCGCCGATCAAGCGCTCGAGGTCGCACTGGAGCTCGCCGAGCGTCGCAAGAGCATCGGGTACCAGGTCATGGCGCTGCTCCTCCAGGCGCGTGTCGCTGTCCTGCGCGACAACTCAGCCGACGCACTCTCGATGCTCGCGATCGGACGGCGTGCGCTGCGTGCAGCAGGCGTGGTGGGAGGCCTGGCGGAGCAGATCGCCGACGCGAAATCTCGGTTGCAGTCGATCCTGGGCGAGAAGGATCGCGCCCACGAGCTGGCCAGGGAGGTCAGTGGAGAGCGCGGCGCGCTCCTCCACGCTCACCTCGCTCTCGCGGACCGAGACCTTCCCCTCGCGATGCAGTTGGTCGCGACGCGACACTGGCCGAATGTCGGCTACGAGCTCGAGGCACTCCTGATCCGCGCGACCGCAGAGACCGATGACGCTGCGGCCCGCACGCACGCCCGTGCGGCGATAGAGAGAGCCGCCGAAGAGACCTTCGTGCGCCCGTTCCTCGAAGTCACGCCCGCCGTTCGCGAACGAGCGCTGAGGGCCGCCGAACAGTCCGCCCGTCCCGATGCCTGGGATCTCGGCATCGCGATCCGCGCCGGCCTGGTGCAGACGCATTCACCGGTGCTCTTGGAGCCTCTCTCCGGCCGCGAGCGTGACGTCCTGCGCTACCTACGACGACCTCTGACACTCGAGGAGATCGGACGAGAGCTCTTCGTCGCGACGAACACCGTTCGGACCCACGTACGTGGCATCTACCGCAAGCTCGGCGTGAACTCGCGAGCCGAAGCACTCGCCCGCGCCCGCGCACTCCACCTCTTCGATTCCTGAATCACCAGTTCTTGCCCGCAATTGGTCCGTGGCAGACGAGGCGGTCACGATGCTGGAGCGTCACACTCGTCGGAGGCGCACTTCGACGATCCGGGGTTGGGAGGGGACCGATGGCGGAGCCCACAGGGGGAGGCACCCAGACGGCACGGGTCGAGTGCTCTCGCAGGAATCGCTTCTCGTGTTCGCCGGCGGCGTCATGCCGATCAACGGCCTCACACTGCCGCCTGGACCGGGACGGCCGGGTACGGCGCGCTCCGAGACCGGAGCTGATGGACCATGAGCACGACAGAGCCGACTGACCAATCGGTCACCTGGTACGCGTTGCCGGCGTCCGAAGCCTCGGCTCGGTTGTCGGTCGATCCCACTCAGGGGCTGACCGACGACGAGCACCAGCGACGTGTCGCTCGGTACGGCCCGAACCAGCTCGCGACCGAGCCGCCGCCGAGCTTGTGGGCGGTCGCGCGCGGCCAGATGTCGAATCCGATGAACATCATGCTTGGCGATCGTCGCGGTGGCGAGCCTCGCGATCGGGCAGGCCGCGACCGGCATCTTCGTGGCGCTGCTGGTGACCTTCAACGTCGTGATGGGTTCGCGCCAGGAGCTCTCGGCCCGAGCGAGCGTGGCTGCCCTGGCTCAGCTCCAGGTTCCTCACGCCCGTGTGCGGCGGGACGGCCGCGTCGAGATCGTCGAATCGATCGACCTCGTGCCGGGCGACATCGTGTTGCTGGAGGCGGGCGACATCGTGCCGGCCGATGGACGTGTCCTCGTGTCGGCGACGCTCGAGGTCCAGGAGGCGGCCCTCACCGGCGAGAGCGCGCCGGTCGCGAAGGGTGCTGCGACGCTGCCCGAAGGTGATGTCGCCCTCGGCGACCGACGAACATGGTGTTCCAGAACACGCAGGTCACCCGTGGCACCACCGAGTTCGTCGTCACCGACACCGGCCAGGCGACGCAGATGGGCCACATCGCCGACATGGTCAACGCAACGCAGCGTGTGCGCTCACCGTTGCAGCGCGAGCTCGACAGCATGACGAAGATCTTCGGGCTGATCGCGTGGACCGCGGTCGCGATCATCGCCGTCGTCGGGATCGCACGCGGTCAGGACACCGAGACCGTCATCCTGCTGTGCATCTCCACTGCGATCTCGGCGATTCCCGTCGGCCTGCCGACGTTCGTGCAGACGATGTTGTCGTCGGGCGCCCGGCATCTCGCCGACTCCAAGGCGGTCGTGAAGTCGCTCACCGACGTCGAGACCCTCGGCGGCACCACCGTCATCAACAGCGACAAGACCGGCACGCTGACGATGAACGCGATGACCGCGACGACGATGCTCGCCGACGGTCAGTGGTTCGAGGTCGAGGGCGGTGGCTACCAGAAGACGGGTGCGATCCTCGGCGTCGGTGGCGGCGCGCGTCCCGGACTTCTCACGCTTGGCCCTCGGTCTGGTGCTCTCCTGCGACGCGACCGTCGGCGACGACGGGTCCGTGATCGGTGATCCCACGGAGGCGGCGTTCGTGGTGCTGGCGGCGAAGATGGGGGTGGGCGCCGAGGAGACCCGTGCGGCGCTCCCGCGACTGGCCGAGGTGCCGTTCGACTCCGACTACAAGTTCATGGCGACGTTCCACGACCGGCCCGACTGGATGACGGGAGGCGTGCTTCAAGCCGCCGCACTTCATGACGGTCAAGGGTGCGCCGGACGTCGTGATCGACCGGTGCAGCCCAGGCGCTCTGGCACGGCGAGCAGGCGCCGATCGCCGACGTGCGCGACGAACTCCTCGCCGCCAACCAGCAGCTGTCGGAGCAGGGCCTCCGGGTGCTGGCGTTCGCGGTCCGCGACCTCGACGACGCCGCGATGCCGACCGGGGACGCGCGACCCGATGGCGGCGGTCGACGATCTCCTGCTGGTCGCGCTGGTCGGGATCATCGATCCCGCTCCGCGCGGAGGCGAAGCGAGCGGTGCGGGTCGCGCTCGATGCCGGCATCGACGTGCGCATGATCACCGGCGACCACACCGTCACCGCGCGCGCCATCGCGGACCAGCTCGAGCTCGGCCCCGGGCTCATCACCGGGACCGACCTGCAACGCCTCTCCGACGCCGAGGTGATCGAACGCCTCCCGCAGCTGCACGTCTTCGGCCGGGTCGCACCGGAGGACAAGGTTCGTCTCGCGCGGCTGATGCAGGAAGACGGGCGAGGTCGTCGCCATGACCGGCGACGCGGTCAACGACGCCGCCGCGCTCAAGCAGGCCGACATCGGTGTCGCCATGGGCAGCGGCTCCGAGGTCACGAAGCAGGCCGGCAAGATCGTGCTCACCGACGACAACTTCGCCACGCTCGTGCGCGCGGTCGACCTCGGCCGCGACATCTACCGGCGCATCACGTCCTACGTGAAGCTCCAGCTCACGGTGTTGTCGTCGGTGTTGCAGCTCATGCTCCTGGCGACGATCTTCAACATCAACGGTGGCGTGGCGCTGTTCCCGATGCAGCTGCTGTTCTGCAAGTTCTTCGTCGTCGTCACCGTGGTCATCGGGTTCATCGCCGACGTCCCCGATCCGAGCGTGATGCAGCGGCCACCGCGCAGGCCCGGCACGAGGATCGTCACCCGACCTCAGGTGGTCCGCTGGCTGGTCAGCGGGTTCGTCGTCGCGGGCCTCGCGCTCGCGGCGTTGCAATGGGGTCCCGACGCGCCCAGCACCGAGCACGCGTCGCGCTCGATGACGATGGCGTTCGCGATCGTCGCGCTCAGCGCGGTGAACCTCGGCGTCGTGCTGCGACGCGAGCGTGAGGCGCCGTGGTCGTCGCCCATGTTCCCGTACTACGGGTGGATCATCCTCGGTTGGATCCTCACGTGGGCCGCGGTCGAGCTCAACATGCTGCAGCGGCTCCTCGACACCGAGAGCCTCACCGGCGGCCAATGGGTCGTCGTGATCGCCCTGTCCGTCGTCGCGCCCGCACTCGTCGGCATCGACAAGGCTCTGGCAACAGCGACGGCAACGACCGACCGGTCTGACGCCGCTTCCTGGAGGTCCGGAATGAAGGACAAGATGAAGAACAAGAGTACCTCCGAGAGCTCCGCCGACTCCACGGTGAGCTCGTCGCGATGCAGGAGTGGGTGAAGGCGTCGGGCGCCAAGGTCTTGATCGCGTTCGAGGGGCGCGACACCGCAGGCAAGGGCGGAACGATCAAGGCGATCACCGAACGGGTCAGCCCGCGGGTGTTCCGCGTCGTCGCGCTCCCGGCGCCGACAGAACGCGAACGGTCGCAGATGTACATCCAGCGTTACATCCCGCACTTCCCTGCGGCAGGTGAGGTCGTGATCTTCGACCGCAGTTGGTACAACCGGGCCGGCGTCGAGCGCGTGATGGGATTCTGCACCGAGGAGCAGTCGGCGCGGTTCCTCGAACAGGTTCCTGCGGTCGAGAAGGCCATGGTCGACTCCGGGCATCATCCTGCTCAAGTACTGGCTCGAGGTCAGTCCCGACGAGCAGACTCGCCGCCTCGAGAGTCGCATCGACGATCCGCGGAAGATCTGGAAGCTCTCCGACATGGACCTCGCGTCCTACCGCGGTGGAACGACTACACCCGCGCACGCGACGACATGTTCGCAGCCACCGACACCGCATGGGCCCCGTGGTTCGTCGCGCACTCCGACGACAAGCGGAGTGCGCGGCTCAACGTCATCACGCACCTGCTCAGCCAGATCCCGTACGAGGCTCCGCGCCGCAAGAAGGTCGACGTTGCCCGAGCGAAGAGTGCACGACGCGCCAGCGCTCGACGACACGCATCTTCGCTACATCCCCACGCCCTTCACTCCCCACCGCGATACCTCGGTGTCGTAGCTGATCCTGGTGCGCATCCGAACGATGATCGTGGTGGTGGCGCTCGCCCTCGCAGCCGTGGCCTGCAGCGGTGGCGGCGGTACCGATCAGGCGTCTTCTTCACCGACGACCACGGTGGCGCAGCAGGGTCGCAAGCTCCGCGTGATCGCACCGGAGGGACTCACGACGATCCTGGCCCGAGAGCGGCGGGCACGCCGACGCGAAGAAGGCGCTGACACATCGTCCACGTCGACGACGACCACGACGACGATCCCGTCTGCGACCGCGCCGTTCACGGTCGGCACGATCTCGCAGACCTTCGTGGACCCCACGCGAGCCACGCCTGCTCGCGGCGGCGCTCCCGCGGCGGCAGGCCGGACCCTCTCCACCACCGTCTACTACCCGACGGCGGCGCCGGTCCCGAACCCGCCTCCCGTCGTCGGTCCGTTCCCGCTCGTGGTGTTCGCACACGGCTACGCCATCGACGCGGCCGCGTACACACCGCTGCTGCACGACCTGGCCGCAGGCGGCTACGTGGTCGCCGCGCCCGACTTCCCGGGCACCAGCACTGCGCAGCCTGGCGACGCGGTGCGCAGCGACTCCCTCGAAGAGCCGGCCGACATCTCCTTCGTCATCTCGTCCATGATCGGGCTCTCAGGACAGTCGGGGGCCCTCGCGGGACTCGTCGACCCGAACGCCGTCGGTGACGCCGGGCAATCGGACGGCGCGGTGGTCGCCGGAGCCGCGGCGTACAACACCTGCTGCATCGACCCGCGGATCAAGGCGTCGGCACTCCTCACCGGTGGCGCCTTCGGGTTCGATGGTCAGTGGTTCCCGCCCGGCACCCCACCCGTGCTGTTCGTGCACGCGACCGCCGACGAGGTGAACCCGTACGGCGCCAGCACCTCGATGTTCGCCCAGGCCCAGTCACCCAAGCACCTCTTCACCATCGACGGCGGTTCACACCTGGAGGTCTACGTGGACCCACCGTGGGAGGACCACGTCGCCATCGCGATGGTCGCGTTCTTCGACCTCTACCTCAAGGGCGATCCCGCCGCGACCGAACGGCTGGCCGCGGCAGGCGACACGCCCGGCTACCGCCTGGAATCAGGTTGACACCCATGCCGTCGCGCTCGACGGATCTCACTCCGAGAGGCACTCTGGACTGATGGCACACGACGAGGGCGTCGACGGGAACGCGGGAAGCCCCGAGCTCGGAGAGCAGACTCGACGAAGGTCCCTGGGGAGGCTGAAGACCGCGCTGTCGTGCTCAGCCGTCGCAGGGCTCGTCCTCATCGGAGACTTCGTTCGTCAGGCCGACGCACGGGCCGAAGCGGCCGCGGGTGCGAAGAAGATGGCCAAGCGCCCGACACCGGTCGAGCGTTCGAGATGGGTTCCGATGGTTCCGTGGGCCATCTCGTTGCTCTCCGTCGTCGCGCTGATCATCGTGATCGTCGCCACCACCTGACCGAGGCTGCAGGCCGGAGTCGGAACCGACGAGTTGCCCGAACACCGGGGCGTCATCCTCCGGTTGCGGCAGGCTCTTCCTCGGGTTCGGCGGCCTCGGTCGCACTCCGGCGCCGCGAGAGGAGATCATCTCGCCGAGCCCTGCCGCCCTCGGTGCCCATCAGGTACCCGATGAGCGCAGCCGCGCCGAGTATCACCAGAATCATTACGAGCTTCTTCTTCATCGGACTCCGTTTCGCGTCGGCATCCATCATCCTGACGGAGCTCGAGGAGACGCGCAACACGACTTGACGTGGCACGCACTCGCCGTGGAAGCGCGGCGCCTCACTGACTGCGCTTCCCGCCCGCCGAGCGTCCTGGGACTGGCTCAGCCCTCTCGTCGATGGCGTAGAGCCATCCTTCCCTGCGGTACAGCGACCAGCGATCGTCATCGTGACGCGTGCAGATCGGGTACGACGCGCCATCCACCTCGGCCGTCGTCGAGGCAGTGCGAACGCAGCGCTCCGCGCTCGCGGTGCGCGCACTGTCTGGCCCCTTGACCTCGTAGACCTTGCATCGAGCCAACGCAGGGCTCCCTGGGGTCGTCCGGATTGGTTGGGCCGTCACTGTCGGTACGCGTCGGAGTCCCCGGCCAGCGCAGGAGGCCGGGGACTCCGACGGTTGGACCGTAAGTTGTGGGCGGCCGTTGCGACTTCGTCCACTCAGGATGAGATGGGCTGCGTTTCGCGCGCACCTGCGCGGCGGCAGGCGTCAGGGCGTCAGGCGTACTCGTCGGTTGTCTGCGTCGAGCTGAGGGCGAAGATCACGAACAGGTCGAGGGCGATGATGACCAGTGCTGCAGCCCAGTACGGCGAGAAGACCCAGAAGAACGCGAAGAACGCCTGGATGACGGCGGCGAGGACCCCGACCCAGATCCCGAACGCGGCACGGAAGAACACCGCGATGCCGGCGACGACGACCAGAGCGCCGACGATCAGATAGAGCCATCCCCAGGTGTCGAGGTTGCCGCTACTGAACAACAGGGTGTCTCCGAAGGTCTTCTCCACCTGGGTGGTGGCATGGAGCGCCCAGAGCCCGTTGATCGCCATGTTGCCGCCGGCGAGGATCATCACGATCCCGGCGAAGACGATCCAACCGGTGCTGCGCCCTCTACGGGTTGTCTCGACCATGGTGTGGCGTCCCTTCCATCAACGGATGCGTACTCGAGGGGTACGGAGCCCCGACCAGCGCTGGGCATGGCCGGGGCTCCGCGACATCGGGGGATTCGGAGCGGCTGTCTGCATCAATCTCGGCATTCGTGGATCTCGACGATCTCGAGGCCGAGACGCATCGCGCGCGTCAACACACCCTGGAGTGCCGCCTGATCTGCCAGGTCCCCCCGCAAGACCGTGTCGTGACCGGCGTTCGTCATCGGCTGCAGGTCGTCGAACGCTGCCGAGAGGGAACGAGTGAACTGGCCCCGCAAGGTGATCTCGTAGACCACGACCGGCCTCCTCACGCTCATGCCGTCGCAGTGTCCACGATTCGTCCGGACCCCGTCCTCACTCATCGGGGGTGAATTCGCCCAGGCTGACGAGGATGACCGCAGCAGGGACCAACGCGGGTGCTGAAGTGTGGGCCACGATGTGGCAGCGCGCTGCGAGCAGCGGCGCAGTGACGTTGGGCGGCGGGGATGCACACGAGTATTCGCGGATCCAGTGGGTTCCGCGCACGGCTGTGCGTCGCGGTGTCGATCCTGGCATGCATCGTGGTGCTGGTCTCCGCACGCGCACGGTCGGCCTCCGCGGAGAGGCCGGCGACGTTCTCAGCTTCGGCGCCGACCGCAGGGAGTCAGGAGCCCTACGAGGTCCTCGACTACAGGTACGGCGACGATCCGGCGCAGTTCGTCAACATGTACTTCCCGGGAGGCCCCGGTCCGTATCCGGTGGTCATGTATCTCCACTCCGGGGGGTGGGTCGCAGGCGCGAACGAGTTCATCCCCGACTTCTTGTGGGCCCAGATCGATCGGGCGAAGGTCGCATTGGTGTCCGTCGACTATCGCCTGTCCAGCTTCGCTGCTGACGGCTCACCGGTGAATGCGTTCCCGTTGCCGAACGAGGACGTGGATCAGGCGATCCGCTTCGTGCGTGAGCACGCGGCCACCTGGAACCTCGATCCGAAGATGTTCGTGGTCTCCGGTGCTTCCGCCGGTGGGCACCTGGCGTTGATGGCGGGAGCAGATCCCGGCCATTTCGTCGCCCCGTCGTTGCCGAGTGAGCTGCGCAGGGTCTCCCCCGACGTGGAAGGGGTGATGGACTTCGTCGGTCCCTCAGATCTCGTGTGGCTCATCCACAACGCGATCGGGTTCGCCAAGGACGGGGTCATCGCCTATCTGGGATGCCCGGAGATGCAGCTCGAGAATTGCAGCGAACCGCTCGCCGAGGAAGCGTCACCACAGACCTATCTGCACCGCCGGAAGACTCCGCCCGCGTACTTCGCGTACGGGGCTCAAGACACGATGATCCCCGCCGACACCCAGGGCCTTGCGATTGCGCAACCGTGGGCCGCGGTCCGTGGTGACAGGTCGGGCACGCCACCGTTCTCGCACGGCGTGTACTTCGAGCTCGCCGAGGACGCAGGGCACAACCTCGACATGACGAATTTCGACTACCACACCATGGAGACCTGGCTCGACGCGGTGATCGCCGGAGAGTCCGCCACTCACTGATCCGCGCGTGTCACCCGCTCGCGCGGCACGTGTGCGGACGGTCCTGCAGCGCTCTCGATGGAACCCTCCGAGTCGTGCGCCTCAATCGCCGAATTCCACGATGACCTTGATGTCACCAGGTTCCCGGATGAGCGCGTCGCCGATGCTCGCCGGCGGCACCCTCCGCGTGATCAGCCGCGACAACCACTCCCGGTCGGCCCGGGCGAGGATCTCGGCCGCCCGGTAGAAGTGCCGACGGTTGGCGTTGACCGAACCGACGATCACGTTGTTGCGCAGCACGACCTCCCGAGCGAGATCGGCCGCGGGTACGACTGCCGCGGGACCGCCGCTCCCGACCCCCGTGAGACAGACCACGCCACCGGCGCCCACGTGGACGATGGCATCGGTGATGACCTCGCCGACGCCCGTGCACTCGATGATCACATCGGGCTGGAACCCGATGTCGGCGATCGGTCCGGAGTGATAGGTGGCGCCGAGATCATGGACGAGCTGCGGCTTCGGGCCGGCGGTGGCGTGGTCGAGGACGTGCACCTCCAGACCCTGGTGGACCCCGATGAGCGCCGCCACCATCCCGATCGGGCCTGCGCCGGTCACCAGCACCCGCCGAGGCTCCCAGAACGCCCGCGCCCGCATGGCGGCAACGAGCTCCCAGGCCTTGGCCACCACCGTCGTCGGCTCGAGCAGGACACCGAGCACTCCGAGCGCAGGGTCGAGCCTGGTGAAGTAGCCCGGCTCGATGCGCCAGCGGTCGGACATGAACCCGTCGAGCTCCTTGATCCCCCGCTCGGTGTACCGGCCGTTGCGGCACATGTCCCACTCACCCACCGCGCAGTTCGGGCAGGGCACGGGGTCGGGGCGGCGGACGATCCCGACGATCAGGTCGCCCGCCGACACACCTGCGTTCGGCCCGGGGTCCAGCACCCGCCCCAGCGATTCATGCCCGAGGACGAGTCGATCGCGACCGGGGGGCGCCCACCCGTACGCCCCCGACGCGATCTCGACATCCGTCCCACAGACCCCGACCGCGACGGCCTCCACGAGAACGGAGCCGGTGCCCTCCGCCGGTTCCTCGACGTCTTCGTACCGCACCGATCCCGCGACTCCGGGCTCGACCGTGACCGCCTTCATCGCCGTCCTCGTTTCGTCGCCGACAGAGTCGGGTGTGTAGCGGTGCCGTGGCCATCACTTCATCCGTTTGGTCGGACGAGAGACTGACGCACCCGCAGCTCGTCGCTCGGGGGTGGTCGATCAGATGCCCGGGAATGGACCGTCCAGCGATGCGAGCACGTGCTTCGCGCCGGCCGAGGCGAGCTCGGCTTCGTCGTACTTGCCGGTGGCGACACCGACCGAGACCGCGCCCGCGGCGTGCGCAGCCGCGATGTCGAGGGGTGTGTCACCGACCACGAACACCTCGTCGGCTGACAGACCGGCATGGAGGTGCGCCGCCTTCTCGATGGCGATGCGTGTGAGCTCAGGACGATCGGGCGAGTCGGAACCGTAGGCACCGAACAAGAAGAAGCGGTTCAGGTTCGCCGGCATCAACTTCGTGCGCGCTGCACCTTCCATGGCTCCCGAGACGATCCCGAGGATCACGCCGGCGTCGACGAGACGTTGCAGCACGTCCTCCGCGCCCGGCAGCATCCGGTACTCGGCGGAGTGCCAGATGTCCTCGCTCATCCCCAGGAGGTACTCCGCGTACAGCGGATCGAGCTCGTCGCCATCCGGCTCGCGACCGAGGACACCTTCGAACGTCTCCCGGGCGACCTGCGGATCGGTCTCGCCGGCAGAGGTGTGCTCGCCGATGTCCGCCGACACCCCGTAGACCTTCTCGAACGCTGCGTTCCAGGCCCGTGCCCCCGCGCCGCCCGTGTGGATCAACGTCTCGTCGACGTCGAACAACACGACCACCGGCTTGTCGACCACAGCCCGAGGATGATGGCAGAGCACGGGCTCGGCGACAACCCGGTGGGCGTCAGCTCGTCGGCGACGAACCGACCGGTGACGCGACCGACTCGGCGCGTGAGAAGCGCAGCACGCCGTCGTCGACCGGGTCGCGCAGCAGCCGTCGCGCGTCGGTACGGAAGCCCTTCGGCACCGACCACACCCCCGTCCCCTGACGGGGGATGCGTTCGACGGCGCGGGTCAGGTAGCCGGCGGCGAGGTCGAGCATGGAGCGGGTGGGCATCGCAGGATCGTCGGGAGCGACGACCGCCTTCGTCGCGCCCGTGCGCCGCATGTGCGAGATGACGCGACAGATCCAGGAGCAGGCGAGGTCGACCTTCAGCGTCCACGTCGCGTTCGTGTAGCCGAACACGTACGCGAAGTTCGGGAGATCGGAGAGCATGACGCTCTTGTACACGACTCGTTCGCCCGCGATCATCTGCTCGTCGTCGACCGCGACGCGCATGTCGCCGAGTGCGAGCACCTCGAGCCCGGTGGCTGCGACCACGATGTCGGCTGGTAGCTCCGCACCCGACGCGAGGCGGACGCCGTCCTCGGTGAAGGTGTCGATCACGCCGGTCACCACTTCGGCCCGGCCCGACGAGATCGCGGCGAAGAGATCGCCGTCGGGCACGATGCACATGCGCTGGTCCCAGGGCGCGTAGGCGGGCGTGAAGTGCGTGGCGACGTCGTACCCCTCGGGCAGGCGACGGCTGGCGTCCGCCACCAACACGCGTCGCATGCCAGCCGGGAACCAGCGGCACAGCCGGTAGAAGAGCGCCTGGGTCGCCTGGTTCTTCCCTCGTATCCAGGTCTCCGCCCGCCCCGTCGAGAGGTGACGCCGCATCGCGTCGGCGATCGGATCCTGCGCCGGCAACGACAGGTAGTAGCTGGGTGAGCGCTGCAGCATCGTGACCTGCGCGCCGAGGTCGGCCAGGGCCGGCACGAGGGTCGCGGCCGTCGCCCCGCTCCCGATGACGACGACGCGCGCGCCGTCGACCGTGAGCCCTTCGGGCCACTCCTGCGCGTGGAAGTAGGCGCCCCGGAAGCCGTCGACGCCCGCGAACTCGGGGAGATGCCCCCGGTCGTAGCGGAAGTAGCCGGTGGCGGCGACGATCCACCAGCACCGGAGCTCCGTGCGTTCACCGGTCGCCGTGTCCTCGACGTCGACCGTCCACGCCGACTCGGAGGACGACCAGTCGATCTGCCGCACGCGCCGGCCGAACTGCACGTGACGGCGCAGGTCGTGCTCGTCGACCGCGTCGTCGAGGTAGTGGAGGATGGCGTCACCGGCGGCGACGGTGTCGTCGTCGGCCCACGGCTTCCACGCGTACGCGTACGTCTGCACGTCGGAGTCGGAGCGCACACCCGGGTACCGGAACAGGTCCCAGGTGCCGCCGATCGCGTCGCGCGCCTCGAGCATCGTGAACGTGAGGTCGGGCAGCTCGGTGCGGAGGTGCCAGGCCGCGCCGATGCCGGACACGCCGGCACCGACGACCACGACGTCGAACCACTCCGCCGAGCGCGAGGCCTCCGCGTCCATGCTCACGCCAGCGAGGCTACGCCGGGACGACGTCCCCCATCGCGGTGCCCAGCCGACGGTCGTACTCGTCGGCCAGCGCCCGCAGCGCGGCACCGCCGTCGCCCTCGTACGACGAGCCGTGCATGATCGCGAGCCGCGCCGGCGCGAGCTCGGCGAGCGATCGGATCGTGCGGCCGGTCTGGGGCGTGACACACGTCGACTGGAACATGTCCTCGGCCTGGGCCGCGGCGCCGAGGAGGTCGTCGCCGGTGATCGCCGGCCCCTGGCCGACCTGGCTCATGAGATCGCCGCAGAACAGCGTGCTCGTGGTCTCCTCGAAGATGGCGTGGGCGTCCCACCCGTGCGGGACGTGCGGCGTGTCGAGGTTGCGGACGCGCTTGCCGCCGAGGTCGAGCACCTCGTCAGGCCCGAGCGGACGCGGGGCCCGGTCGGCCTCGTCGTTGAGGTTCACCATGCACCCGATCCCGCCGTGGGCGACCTGCGCGTTCGGGGCCGCGGCGAGGAACTGGTTCATCGCGCCGCACTCGTCGGCCTCGAAGTGGCCGAACATGATCCAGCGCAGGCGCTCGACCGGCATCACGGTGGCGATCGCCTCGGACACCAGCGGGAACATCCCGCGCAGCCCGGTGTGGAACAGGAGCGGCTCGTCGGCGTCGACGAGGAACTGGTTGAACGTGAAGCCGGTGGGCCCGATCTCGGGCACGAACGTGCTGATGCGGTGGATGCCGTCGGCGATCTCGGCGATGTCGGTCATGGAACTGCTCCTGTGCGTTGGGTTCGAGACGAAGGTGGTCAGCGCGGACGGAAGACGTCAGAGCGGCAGCGGATGTGACAGCACGCCGACACCGGGGCGGCGCCCGCACAGCGTGCGCACGAACTCGACGGCGTCGATCTCGACGTGCTCACCACCGAACCCCTGGGTGAACGTGCCCCCGGCGGGGCCGGTGAGCACGATCTCGAACGGATCCGGGTAGATCGTCGCCCACTCCCCCAGCAGGTCGGCGACGAGGCGCCCGTCGTGGTCGCCGGTGGGCTCGAGCGGACGACCGGTGGCCGCGCAGAGGTCGATGCGGTGCGCCCACACGTCGCGGGTGAACCCGACGTCGAGGAGGTACCAGAGCCCCTTCCAGCCGACCGGCGGACCGATCGGGAGCGGGAGGTGCCGCATCGGAGCAGGCGTGCCCCACCGCCCCGCGACCGCCTTCGGCCCGACCGTGGTCAGCTGCGCGACGAGCTCGTCGTTCGTGAGCATGCGTCGTTCCCGGATCTGGAGCTCGTTGATGCCGTCGACCCAGTGGTGGGAGTCGATCTGGCGGTTGATCGGTACTCCCCGTACGAACTGGTGCAGGAACTCCTTCACCGACGCCTGCGCGTCGCCCGCACCGAGGACGTGGAGCGCCATGTCGCGCGCCGTCCAACCCGTGCAGTCGGTGGGCATCGCCCACTCCTGCTCGGTGAACGACGCGCAGAGTGCAGCGAAGCGCCGGAACTCCTCCTCCGCGAGCACCCGCGCCTCGGGCCGCTGGATGCGCGCGATGTCACGCGTGTTCACCGTCGCCTCCGACTGATCGCGTCGTCGAGATACAGGTCGATCAAGCGATCGAGGTGACGCACCCATCGGTTTCCTCCCGGTTCGTTGCTCAACTGTGCGGCGATGAGGCCGCCGATCATCGCGATGAAGCAGTCGATGTCGCCCTGCGCCCGCATCTGTGCGGCGCGCAGCAGCGCACCGGTGCGCTTGAGCACCTCGACCGCCGGCGCGTAGGCCTCCGGCGACGGCTCGAAGCCCGGGATCGTCCGCATGAACAGCAGCTCGTGCCGGGCCGGCTCCTCGAGCGCGAACTCGACGAAGGCGCGCATGAACTCCTTCACCGCGAGGCGGGCATCGTCCGGCAGCGAGATGTCCCCGAGGCGCGCCAGCAGCTGCTGGTTCCCGTCGGCGAACATCGCGTCGTAGAGGGCGAGCTTCGAGTCGAAGTACTCGTAGAGCGAAGGCTGCCGGATGCCGACCGTGCGGGCGAGACCGTGCAGCGAGAACCCGCTGATGCCGTCGATCTGGGCGAGCTCCCAGGAGGCGGCGACGATCTCCGCCGTCCTCGCTTCGCGCCGCTCCGCCACTTTCCCTACCATCGATAGGCATCTTACCTATCGACGATAGGAAGTCAAGGCTTCGCCCCGCGCGGACATTCGGCGCCGCTGCTGCCAGGCTGCACCGGTGCCGTGCGACGCACCGCCCGTGGCAGTCGGGATCGACGTCGGGAGGAGGGTCCGACCCCTTCCCCGCGTGGAGCTCGCGGTCCGGCTCGCGCTGGCGTTCGCCATCGCCTACCAGGTGATCCAGCGCTTCACCTACACCGGCTACGGGATGAGCGAGTACGGGCGCTCGCTCTGGTACGTGTCGTACGAGCACGGCTTCGTGCGCCGTGGTCTGGCGGGCGAGGTGCTGCGCACCCTCACCGACGGGCGACCGACCATCGCCACCGTCGACCTCGTGCAGAACGTCGTGGCCGTGGTCACCCTCGCGGCGATGGTGGCCCTCGTCGTGGTGCTCGCACGCCGCCGGACCGTCATCGCCTACGCCGCGGCAGCCGCGCTCGTGGTTGCGCCGTTCGCGTTCGACTCCGTGGGCGGGCAGCGCCGACCCGACCTGCTCGCGTTCCTCCTCCTCGCAGTGGTCGCGCTCTGGGCCGGCACCCGGCCCGTCGCACCGACGCGCCTGGCGCTCGTCGCCGGCGCCCTGCTGGCCGTGTGCACGCTCGCCAGTGAGGCCGCGCCGCTCATCGTCGCCCCGTGGCTCGTCCTCGTCGTCATCGCCACGACGCGAGCCCACCGCGGCGCGACGGCGCGGATCGCCGTGCCCGTGGCGCTGTGCATCGTGCCCTCGGCGGTCGTCCTGCTGGCCCTCTCCGCACACGGGGCGCCTCCGATGGAGCAGGTGCGAGCGCTCGAGCTCGATGCGCCGAACATCATCGAGGGCCACGGCTCGGTGTTCGAGTACCTCGGTGACACGTTCAGGGCGAGCTTCCAGCGCGTGATCGAGCGCGCCAACCCGGAGCTCAGCATCCTGGTCGGCGTGTTGCTCGTGGCCATCCTGCTCGCGGTCTTCCGCGGTTCGCTCCCGTACGTCGGATCGATCAACAGTTGGCTCCTGCGCACGCGGGCGGAACGCGTCGTCTGGGTCGCAGCGACGGGCGGGCTCACGGTCATGCTGTTCGCGCTCGGGTTCGACTGGCTGCGCTGGATCACCGTGATCACGTTCGCAGCTCTGCTCGCGCTCGCGGCCATCGTCGCCATCGACGGTCGCGCTCGCCGTCCCTCACCCGAACGCGACCACTGGCATCGTCCCCTACCCGATCAGGTCACCGTGTCCGGGCGTGGGATCCTCGCCGCCGCGGCGGCGACGTACCTGGTCGTGCTCCCACCGCTCCCCAACTTCGTGAGCGACGTCGTCGTCGCGGTGCGGCTCCTGCTCGACCTGCCCCAGTAGCGACACGCGAAATAGCATCCCGGCGGTGCCGTACCGCGACCAGGTGCTGATCTTCGACGCCGACGACACGCTCTGGGAGTTCAACCACCTCTTCGAGCGCGTGATCGACGACTACCTCGAGTGGCTCGCGCACCCGACGCAGTCGAGCGAGCAGATCCGCGCCGCGCTCCTCGACATCGAGGCCGCCAACGCCGCCGAACACGGCTACGGCACCCACGTGTTCCTCCGCAGCCTGCGCGACTGCTTCCTCCACCTCAACGAGCGCCCGGCCACCGCCGAGGAAACGGCCGCCATCGACGCCCTGGCAGTGCCGCTGCTCGAGCACCACGTGACGCCGCTCCCCGGTGTCGTCGAGACGCTCACCGTGCTCGGAACGCGCCACCGGCTGCTGCTGCTCACGAAGGGCGCCACCGACGAGCAGCAGGGCAAGATCGACGCGTCGGCCCTCGCACCGCACTTCGAGCACGTGCACATCGTCGCCGAGAAGGACGTCGACACCTACCGCGACCTCACGCGCCGCCACGACCTCGACCCCGCCACCAGCTGGATGATCGGGAACTCACCGAAGTCCGACGTGGCGCCGGCACGGGCCGCCGGGCTGCGCGCCGTCTTCATCCCGAACGTGAACACGTGGGCGCTCGAGCACACCGAGCTCGATCCCGACGACCACGGCATCCTGCAGCTCGTCGCCTTCGGCGAGCTGCTCGACCACTTCTGAGATCCGCTCAGCGCGGTCGCGGTCGTCCCTTGCGCGGCGGCCCCGACGTCGGCGGTCGCGGTTCGGGAACGACCTCGCCGCTCAGCACGCGCACCAGGAGGCGGGCGTTGCGGCTGGCGGCCTCGGACGTGCGCCCCGAGAACGTGACGTGCACCGACTTCGCCGCGCCCGCGAGCTTCTCCAGCCGCGCCTTCCACGGCTCCAGGTCGACGTCCTTGTAGTCGTACGAGAACTTGTCGTCGCCGATGTCGGCGTCGCGCTCCCATGCGCCGCTGTTGCGGCCGTGGAAGTGGACGAACGCGGTGTCGGTGGTGGCCACCGAGAGCGGCGGTTGCGAGCTGTCGAAGCCCGACGGCACGTCGACGCACACGTAGGCGAGCTGGTGGTCGGACAGGAACTGCATCGTCTCGTCACGCTGCTTGCCCGCGACCCAGTCGCGGTGACGGAGCTCGATGGCGATGGGCAGATCGCCGCTGCGACCCCGGAGCCACTCGAGGTAGTCGCGGGCACGGGTGCCGGGGACGAAGTACGACGGGAACGGGAACACGACGCTGCCGAGCTTCCCGAACTCGCGCACCGAAGCGATCGACGCGAGGAAGCGGTCGAGGGCGGCGTCGAGCGACCGCGCCGGGAGGTCGTCGGCGTACAGCTGACGGCGTTCACGCAGCGCAGGCGTGAGGGTGTCGCGGACCTCGGGCCAGATCGACTCCATCGCCGCCGCGTGGTGGGTGAGGAGTCGATGCGCGCGCACGTCGAGCACGACGTTCTCGGGCGTGCGGTCGACCCACGGGCCGACGAGACGCTCGGTGAGCGGCTCGCTCGACGCGTCGATCTCCATGACGCGCGAGTGCTGAGCACGCTCCACCACGTCGGCGGGCGCGACCACGGTGCCGATCTGGATGCGCGGGTTCACCTTCGCGCGCGAACCTCCGCCGGACCGTCCGCCGGGCCGCCCACTCGAGCGTCCCCCGGCACCGGCTCCGCTCTTGCCCCGTGCGCCACCACCACCACCGCCGCGCCCGGTACCTCCGCCACGACCGCCACCGCCACTTCCCCCACTGCCGCCGCCACTTCCCCCACTGCCGCCGCCAGCACCTCCACCACCGCCGCGACGACGTCGGTTCGGACGTCCTCCAGACGACGGTTCGGCAGCACTCACGGGCGGCAGGATAACGGCCGCCGCCGGTCTCAGACCGGACGGAGCAGCGCGACCGGTGTCTGCTGGGCGCCCTGTCCGAGCGGGTTGTCGCGGAGCAGCGACTCCACCAGTGCCGGATCGACGCCGTCGGAGACACCGAGCACGTTCACGCCGATGTCGTTGGCGTCGATCACCGCCACGCCCACCCCGAGCTCGCGCGCCACCTCACGCGCCACGCCGTCGGGATCTTCGGGGCCCAGCTTGGCGTGACCGTCGTAGGGCGGGATGGTGCCGGTCGTCGGACCGTCGATGGCGCGCACCCCGGGGCCGGCCACCCGGTAGAACACGCCCTTCACGCCGAACGGCTTGGTGACCGCGGCCGCCGCGGTGGCGGCGAGGATCCGGGCCTCGCCGGCCTCACGGATCGCCAGCTCCATGGTGGCGGGGATCCCGAGGCCGATGCCCGACGCGGTGCGGCCGACGAAGCGCGACAGCGTGCGGGCGAGCGGGCGGGCGTGCACCTCCTCCACCGGGTACGAGCGACCCTGGCAG
Organism: uncultured Actinomycetes bacterium; assembly: GCA_963755855.1. Lineage (GTDB taxonomy): Bacteria > Actinomycetota > Acidimicrobiia > IMCC26256 > DASPTH01 > DASUAS01. The sequence continues at coordinate 1,396,578 of CAVWLR010000009.1, forward strand.
ATGGCCACCGCCTTCTCGCTGATGGCGACGACGTCGGCGGGTGCGAGCTCCACGTCGCGGAGCGCTTCGCGCAGGCCGTCGAGCAACGAGTCGCCGCTCACGAACAGGCGGCGTGCGGATCGGCGCACGCGCGTAGTCACGTCCGTCGACGGTCGAACGCGCGAACAGGTGGCGCTGGTCGTGCGCGGAGAACTGCGCGAGTGCGGCCGCGGCGCGTTCGTTGCGCGCAGCGAGCCACTCGTCGCCGACGCGAGCGAAGTGCGCGCCCGGCTCGGCGCCGAGCCGCGAGCCGCCGTCGTGGTCGAAGAACACGCGCATCCAGAGCTCGGTGTTGATCGCGCGCCAGAAGATCTGCGACGGCTCGACCTCGCCGGCGCAGAACCGCTCGAAGGTGCCGGCCAGGGCGGCGGCGTCCCAGTACGGCCGGTCGCAGAACTGCGGCGAGCGGAACAGCCCCTGCACGACCGCGCGTCGCGCCCGCAACCAGCGGGTCTCGGGCGTGGTGAAGCCCACCTTCCACCGGCGGGTGCGCACCTTCTCGGTGAGCACGCCCTTCAGCCCGTCGCGCAGGATGGCGCGGCTCCAGCCGTCGTGCACGATGGCCGACGGCGGCAGCCGCAGCACCCAGTCGACCAGCTCCTGGTCGAGGAACGGCAGGCGCGACTCCATCGAGAACGCCATCGAGTTGCGGTCCTCGTAGCGCAGCAGCGACGGCAGCGAGAACGTCTGGAGATCGGACGACGAGCCGCTTCTTCATGTCGTCCTGCGACCGCTGGAACTTCGGCGGCTCGAGGCCGTCGTAGAGCGCGGGTCGGAGCAGCGGCTTGATCGGGAGCGACTTCCGCCGATCGGCGAGGCGGCGCTTGATCAACGGCTGGAGCACGTCGCGCGACGCCCACGCCTCGCGCTGGAACGCACCGAACTTGCGCTCCTTCAGCAGCTGGCGCAGGTACACGTACTGATAGGGCACGTAGCCGGCGAGCAGCTCGTCGCCGCCCTGGCCGTTGAGCAGCACCGTGACCGACGGCTGCGCGAGCCGCATCACGCACCACTGCGCGTACGGGCCGGTGGAGACGATGGGCTCGTCCTGGTGCCACACCATCTGGTCGATCTCGGCGACGAACCGCTGCGACGTCGGCTCCGCGAACGCGGGCTCGGCGTCGACCTCGGCCAGCACCGCGTCCATGTAGGCGCGCTCGTCGATGGGGTCGCCGTCGTAGACGATCGAGAACGTCTTGAGGTGGTCGCCGAGCGACACCGCGTCGGGAACGTGCTCGCGGAGCAACTGATCCGAGACCTTCACGATCGACGACGAGTCGATCCCACCGGAGAGGCACGTGCCCGCCGGGACGTCGGCGACGAGCCGCCGCTCGACCGACTTCTCGAAGCGGGCGCGGAACTCGGCCGGATCGGGTGCGGCGTCGGTCGTGAGCGTCGGCGTCCAGTAGGTCTCTTCGTGCACGCCGTCGGCGTCGACCACCGCCCACGTCGCCGCCGCCAGGGCGCGGATGCCCGGTGAAGGCGGTCTGCGGCTTGTGGTCGTGCAGCCCGTGCAACAGGTAGTCGTACAGCCACTGCCGGTCGGGCTCGGTCACGAGCTCGGGGTCGGCGAGCACGGCCTTGGCCTCCGACGCGAACAGCACCCGTCCGCCGGTCGAACGCGCGTAGTAGAGCGGCTTGATGCCGAAGTGGTCGCGGGCCAGCACGAGCCGCGGCCCGGAGGTGGGAGTGCCCTCGCGCAGGTCGAGGATCGCCAGTGCCCACATGCCGTTGAAGCGGGCGAAGCAGTCGGTCCCCCACTCGAGGTACGCGTGCAGCACGACCTCGGTGTCGCAGTTGGTGTGGAAGGTGTGCCCGAGCGGTTCGAGCTCCGCCCGCAGCTCGCGGAAGTTGTAGACCTCGCCGTTGTAGGTGAGCTGCACCAGGCCGTCGTCGGTGCCCACCGGCTGGTGGCCGCCGGCGGGGTCGATGATGGCCAGGCGGCGGTGTCCCAGGCTTGCGAGCGGGTGCTCGAAGAAGCCCTCGCCATCGGGCCCGCGGTGGGCGATGCGGGCGGTCATGGTGGCCAGGAGGGCGGCGTCGGGCGCGCCCCAGAACCCGGCAATGCCACACATGAGGGTCGCAGCCTACAAGGCACGCCGCGCCCGGATCCGAGCGTGCACGGCGGGTGCGCGGCGTAGATTCGCCCGATGGCCGTCCCCCGCCGCTTCGGTGTCACCGTGCCCATTCCCGGCGTGCCGCTGCACGCGCACCGCGAGTGGTTCGAGGAGATCGCGGCGCTGGGGTTCAGCGACGTGTGGTCGTCCGAGGCCGACGGTCCCGACGGCTTCACGCCGCTGGCGCTGGCGGCGGCATGGACGCCCACGCTGCGCGGCGGCATCGCGATCGTGCCCGCGTTCACCCGCGGTCCCGCGTTGCTGGCGCAGTCGGCGGCGTCGATGGCCGACGCCGCGCCCGGGCGCTTCGCGCTCGGCATCGGCGCGTCGTCGCCCGCGATCGTCGAGCGCTGGAACGGCATCCCGTTCGTCGACCCGTTCCGGCGCACGCGCGACACGGTGCGCTTCCTCCGCAGTGCCCTCACCGGCGAGAAGGTGACCGAGCGCTACGACACCTTCGAGGTGCAGGGCTTCCGGCTCGGCCTCGTGCCCGAGGTCCCACCGACGATCCTCGTGGCGGCGTTGCGTCCGCGCATGTTGACGCTGGCCGGCGAGGAGGGCGACGGCGCGATCGTCAACTGGCTCTCCGCCGCCGACGTCGCCCAGGTCGCGCCGTACGTCGGCGGCAAGGAGATCGTCGCCCGCATCTTCGTGGCGCCGACCGACGACTTCGACGTCGTGCGCACGATGGCCGCGCGCGCGATCACGAGCTACCTGAACGTCGACGTCTACGCCAAGTTCCACGAGTGGCTCGGTCGCGGGCCGGTGCTCCAGCCGATGTGGGACGCGTGGGCCGCAGGTGACCGAGCCCGGGCGCTGGAGCTCGTGCCCGACGAGGTGATCGACGACCTCATCGTGTGGGGCACGCCGGAGCGGATCCGGGCGAGGGTCGAGGACTACGCGGCCAACGGCGTCACGACCACGGCGCCGTCGATCATGGGGCGGGGCGAGTCGGTGCGCGAGACGATCCGCGCGCTGGCGCCGGCGCCCTGACCTCCACGCGCCGAGCTACACGCGCATCCCCGCGCCGAACCGGCCGAGCAGCTCGGCGTCGCCGAACACCTCGAGCTCGCTCGCGGGCACGCGACCCCAGAGGAACAGCAGGAGGTCCGACGCGGTGCCACGCGCCGCGACGTCGCCCTTGGCGTGCTCGGCGGTGACCGTCACCTCGCCGTCGCGCCGGGTGAACAACCACTCGCCGTCGACGTCGGTGCAGTGCAGGTGCACGGTGCCGTCGCCCATCGGCTCGAAGTTGTCGACCATGCGGGGCAGGAACACGGTGAGGATCTCGTCGATGCCGTCGACCGCCAGCGCGGCGTCGATCGGCGTGGGCGTGCCCGCGGCGAGCTCGGCGTCGTAGCGGTGCACCGCGGTCTCCTGCGACCGCCGCCGCTGCCAGAACGCGGCGGTGCGATCGGTGGAGGAGAACGTCCACACCGGGGTGTCGGGGCTCACCGACGAGAGCGCGTCGACGAGTGCCTGCGCACCCGAACGAAACGCCTCCACCAGCGCGTCGCCCGCGAGTGACGGGTCGGCTTCGCCCCGGGTCACGCGGTCGGTGCTGCCCGCCTTGCCCTGCTCGACGATCGCGCGCGCCCAGGCGTCGCCGCCCACGCAGTGCTCGAGGAGATCGGCGACCGCCCAACCCGGGCACGACGGCACGGGGGCGTCGACGCCCGCGGCCGACGCGGCGTCGGCCAGTCGCTCCGAGTTCTGCGTGAGCTGGTCGAGGTACTGCTGCGTCTCCATCACGCGGAGACTACGACGACGGAGCACCCGGGCGCAGCGGAGTCGACCATCAGAGGAGCGTGTCGGGTTCGACCCGGCGGATGAGCTCGGCGTCGTTGTTGTCGGGCGAGTTCACGCGGGTGCTCACGGGATACACCTCGAGCCAGTCGTCGGGCGCGGGCCGCAGCATCGCCTCCAGCCCGGCGACGTCGCTCGTGGTGGGATCGAGCCAGGTGTCCCAGTCGCCCTCGTCGAGCATCACCGGCATGCGCGAGTGCACGGGCTCGAGGAGCTCGTTGGCCCTGGTCGTGACGATCACGCACGAGCGCACCCAGGCGTCGGGGTCGTCGTCGTCGGTGACCGCCGGATCGCGCCAGATCTCCCACAGCCCGGCGAACGCCATGGGCTCACCGTCGCGGCGGTGGACGAGGAACGGCTGACGTGGCGGACGCTTGGTCGACGTGCTCTTCGACGGCCGCCACTCGTAGAACGCGTCGGCGGGCACGATGCACCGACGCCGGGCGAAGGCCCGCTTGTAGGCCGCCTTCTCGGTGATGGTCTCGGCCCGGGCGTTGATCAGCTTGTCGCCGATGGCGGTGCTCTCGGCCCACGACGGCACCAGCCCCCACCGGACCATGGTGAGCGCCCGCTTCGTCGGTCCGTCGACGCCCTTGCGGGGCGGGCGGTCCCGCACGATCGGCACCGTCGCCCGGGGGGTCACGTTGTAGTCGGGCTCGCGCGTCTCGACCGCGGTCTCCTCGACGCCGAAGCGGTCGACGAGGAGCTGGGGTGACGACACCGACACGAACCGTCCGCACATGCAGGCCAGTTCGTAGTCGGGCGGTGCTAGCGGTCGGCCACCCGTCGGACGAAGCGCAGCCCCGACCAGGTGGCGTCGATGGCGCACACCTTGTTGTCGACCAGGCCGGCGCCGAGACCGATCTCCTGCACCGCGTCGAAGCCGAGGTCGGTGGCCACGCCCGACGTCTTCTTCGGCCACGCCACCCAGAGCCCGCCGTCGGTGGCGAGGGCGCGCACGAACGACGGGAAGCGCCGGGTCAGCTCCGCCCGCCGGGTCACGAAGAACACCACCACGTCGCACCGACCGCGCGCCCCGGCCCGCACCTCGACCCCCGACGGGCAGCGGACCGAGGACCTGCTCGAACCCGTCGGGCGCGGACACGATGGCCAGGCGCGACCCTTCGCGGATGCCCAGCTTCTTCGGGAGCGGGGTACCCGAGTACCCGGCGCTCGTCGTCGTCATCTCGCCCCTGCCTCCCGGCGTGCCCCGGGCGCAGGTTCCTCGCGTCGGGCCCGCCCTGTCAACCGCCCCGGGACCCGGTCGGGGCCGCCGGTCAGATTTCTGACCAGTTCACTCGCCTTTCGACGCCTCGCTCGGTATCGTGGGAGCTCGCGGCAACGACGCACGCGCTCTCTGTTCCAAGGAGGAACCACCATGCCGGTTCGACTGGGCGACGAAGCCCCGAACTTCACCGCCGAGACCACCGAGGGCACCATCACCCTCTACGACTACCTGGGCGACGGCTGGGGCCTGCTGTTCTCGCACCCGAAGGACTTCACGCCGGTCTGCACCACCGAGCTGGGCGCGTTCGCCAAGCGCAAGCCCGAGTTCGACCAGCGCGGCGTCAAGATCCTCGGCGTCAGCGTCGACTCGCTCGAGTCCCACCAGGGCTGGGTGGGCGACATCGAGGACACCCAGGGCGTGAAGCTCAACTTCCCGCTCATCGCCGACCCCGAGAAGAAGGTCGCCGACCTCTACGACATGATCCACCCGAACGCGAACGACACGCTCACCGTGCGCTCCGTGTTCGTGATCGGCCCCGACAAGAAGGTCAAGCTGATCATCACGTATCCGGCGAGCACCGGTCGGAACCTCGACGAGATCATCCGGGTCATCGACTCGCTGCAGCTCACCGCCAACTACCAGGTGGCCACGCCGGCCAACTGGAACGACGGTGACGACGTGATCATCACCGGCGCGGTCAGCGACGAGGAAGCGAAGACCAAGTTCCCGAAGGGCTGGGACGCGCAGAAGCCCTACCTGCGGGTCACGCCGCAGCCGAACAAGTAGCCCCCGGACCGGGGAGAGCTCAGAGGTACCCGTTGGGGTCGACCGGGTTGCCGCCGACTCGCACTTCGAAGTGCAGGTGGCACCCGGTCGACTTGCCGGTGGAACCCACGTAGCCGATCACCTGGCCCTGGGTCACCGACTGGCCGGCCGACACGACGATCGACGACTGGTGTCCGTACAGCGTGGACATCCCGTTGCCGTGGTTGATCAGCGTCATGTTGCCGTAGCCGCCGCTGTTGAACCCGGCGGAGAGGATGGTGCCGGTGCCCGCGGCCTTGATCGGCGTGCCGCACGGCGCGCCGATGTCGAGCCCGGAGTGGTAGGCGGTCGCGCCGGTGATGGGATCGGAGCGGGAGCCGAACCCGCTCGTGATCGGACCCGGCACCGGCCGGAGGAACGTGCCGTCACCCAGCGCCGGGGTGTCACCGGTCGACTGCACGAGCTCGGCGATGCGCTGCGACTCCGCGGCCAGCTCGGCCTCCGCCTCGTCGTGCTGTGAGATCGCTGCGCCGAGCGCGGCGTTCTCGGCGCTCTCGGCCGCGGCCGCAGCATCGCGGGCCTGGGCCTGCTGCGCCGCGAGCTCGTCGAGCTGCGCCTTCTCGTCGGCGGCCGCGGCGCGTGCGGCGTCGGCATCCTGCTTCTGCTTGCGCCACCGCGTCGCGCTGCGCGTCGAGCTGGTCCTTGAGCTTCGTGACGCGGCCGGCGTCGGCCTGGCGCTTGTCGTTGACCCGCTGCAGGTAGTGCTTGCCCTCGACCAGCTCGCCCGAGCCGTCGGCGGAGCCGAGCAGCCCGATCATCGCGGTGCCGTCGCCGTGTCGGTAGAGGAGGACCGCGCTGCGGCGCACGTCGTCGCGCGCCGCCGTGAGCTTCTTCTGGGTGGCGTCGAGCCTTCACCTGCAGCGCGAGCCGCTTCCAGACCGAGACGGTCGACGGTCGCCTGCGCGGCGGCGAGCCGGTCGTTGGCCGCGGCGACGCGGGTGCTCACGTCGGCGAGGCTGCCGTCGAGCCGCTGCGTGCTCGGCCTGGGCCTCGACCACCTTGGCGCGGGCCGTGTCCTCGGCCGCGCTGGCCTCGCTGGCCTGCTGCTGGAGCTGCTGTTGCTTGTCGCCCTGCTGGGCCACCGCCGGTGTGCTGGCGCGCGCCGAGATCGAGAGCGTTGCGGCGGCCGCGAGGAGCAGCGCGGCCAGGGGACGAAGCCGGCGCATAGACCGATGACTGTAAACAACATCAGCCACAACAGCAACAGCACCACCACCAGTTGACGCGGCGTGGAAGTGGACAGCCGCGAATCGGTCAGGAACCGGCCGAAGTGCCCGAAGCGGCTCCGGAGCGGGGTGACGTGCGCGGACCTACGTGCGCAGGAACCGGCGCAGGCCGATGGTGGCGCCGATGACGCCGATCACGATGCCGATCAGCAGCACCAGGAGGGCGATCTTGGTGGCGTCGCCGGTGGTGACGAAGAACTCGCTGAAGAAGCTGCTGCGGTCGTTGAAGGCCTGGTCGAAGCCCCAGTGCTTGAGCGACGGCCACCGCGATGATGGCGAGGCCGGCGCCGACGAGCCCCTGCACCATGCCCTCGGCATGAACGGGATGCGCACGAACCAGTTCGACGCGCCGACGAGCTTCATCACCTCGATCTCGCGTCGGCGGGCGAAGGTGGCCAGGCGGATCGTGTTCACGATGAGGAACAGCGACGACGCGAGCAGCACCAAGCGAGATGACGACGAAGATCCAGCCGGACGGTGTTGGTGACGTCGATGAGGCCCTTCAGCGCCTCACCGGGGGTCTCGACCGATTCGACGCCCTGCACGGTCTCGAACTCGCTCTTGCACCGTGTCGGTGAGCTCCGCCTTCTTCGGGCACCACCCGGAACGACTCGGGGAGGTCCTGCGCCCGGATGCTGTTCACGAGGTCGGGGTTGCGCCGGAAGATGCGCTTGAACTCGTTGTACGCGTCTTCCTTGCTGAGGTGCCGGTACGACTTGACGTTGCCCTTGGCGTCCTTGTCGCCGTCGAGCTGGTCCTGGACCGCCTGGATCTGCTGGTCGGTGGCCTTGACCGTCATGAAGATCTCGAGCTCGACGCCGTCCTTGATCTGCTCGGTGCCGTGGTCGACCCACTTCGACAGCAGCAGGATGCCGCCGAACAGCAGAGCGACACCGCGACCGTGATGATGCCGGCGATGGTCATCAGCACGTTGCGGCGCAGCGAGACCAGGGTCTCGCGCGAGAAGTACGAGATGCGCGTCCACATGGGGCGGGTTCAGCTCCCGACGCCGTAGACGCCGCGCGCCTGGTCGCGGACGAGCGAGCCCTGGTCGAGCTCGATGACGCGGCGGCGCATCGTGTCGACGATGCGTGAGTCGTGGGTGGCCATGACGACGGTGGTGCCGGTGCGGTTGATGCGGTCGAGGAGCCGCATGATGCCGACGGTGGTGGCGGGGTCGAGGTTCCCGGTGGGCTCGTCGGCGAGCAGGATGAGCGGGCGGTTGACGAACGCGCGGGCGATCGACACCCGCTGCTGCTCGCCACCGGAGAGCTCGTCGGGAAGCGTCCCGCCTTCTTGGCCAGGCCGACGAGGTCGAGGATCTGGGGCACCTGGCGTGCGCATCACGTGGCGGGGCCGGCCGATCACCTCGGAGGCGAAGGCGACGTTCTCGTAGACCGTCTTGTTGGGCAGCAGCTTGAAGTCCTGGAAGATGCAGCCGATGTTGCGGCGCAGCTGGGGCACCTTCCAGTGGCTGAGCTGGGAGATGTCGCGGCCGGCCACGACGATGCGGCCGGTGCGTGGCCTGCTCCTCGCGGAGCAGGAGGCGCAGGAAGGTCGACTTCCCGGAACCGGACGGGCCGACGAGGAAGACGAACTCGCCCTTTTGCGACGTCGAGCGGACACGTCGCGGAGTGCGACGACGTCGCCCTTGTAGACCTTGGTGACGTTCTCGAAGCGAATCATGAGAGCGAGCGAGGCTAGCCGCGGCCCCTGCGCGAATCTGGGTCACGTCTGCACCGGGTCGACACCTGCGCACTACGTCGGCGCTCGTCCCGGTGCGCCGCCACTGGAGGAACGCCTCGATGAAGGCCGTCGAGGTCGCCGTCGAGGACGGCCTGCACGTTGCCGGTCTCGAACCGGGTGCGCTCGTCCTTCACCAGTTGGTACGGGCTGCAGCGTGTAGGTGCGGATCTGGCTGCCGAAGGCGACGTCGCGCTTCTCGCCCGACAGCTGCTCGAGCTCGGCGTCGCGCTCCTGGCGCTGCCGCTCGGCGAGGCGGGCGGCGAGGATCTGCATCGCCTTCGCCTTGTTCTGCAGTCTGCGACCGCTCGTTCTGGCACGACACGACGACGCCGGTCGGCAGGTGCGTGATGCGCACCGCGGAGTCGGTCACGTTGACGTGCTGGCCGCCGGCGCCCGACGACCGGTAGGTGTCGATGCGCAGGTCGCTTCGCGTCGATCTCGGGCGCTTCGGTCTCGTCGAGCGCGGGCACCGCGTCGAACGACGCGAACGCGGTCTGGCGGCGCGCGTTGGCGTCGAACGGCGAGATGCGGATCGAGCCGGTGCACGCCCTTCTCGCCGGTGAGCAGGCCGTACGCGTAGCGGCCCTTGATCGTGAACGTCGCCGAGCTGAGCCCGGCCTCGGTGCCCTCGCTGACCTCGTCGATCTCGACGGCGAAGCCGCGGCGCTCCGCCCAGCGCGGGAACATGCGCAGGAGCATCTCGGTCCAGTCCTGCGCGTCGGTGCCGCCCGCGCCGGAGTTCACCTGGCAGATCGCGTCGCGCTCGTCGTACTCGCCGGTGAACAGCGCGCGCAGCTCGAGCGTGTCGAGCTCGCCGCGCGAGCGCGTCGAGCCCGGCCTCGATCTCGGGCTCGACCGACTCGTCGCCCTCCTCGCGGCCGAGCTCGGAGAGCGTCTCGAGGTCGGACGACCGTGCCGTCGAGCCCGTCGACGAGCGTCGACGTCGTCGCTCAGCTGGGAGAGCTCGGTGTTGACCTTCTTGCGCGCGCGTCCTGGTCGTCCCAGAGGTCGGGCTTGCTCGCCTCGACCTCGAGCTCGACGAGCCGGGCCGCGGGCGTCGTCGATGTTCAGGTAGCCGCGCGCGTCCTCGACGCGGCTTGGCGCAGCTCGGCGAGGTCGTCGGAGAAGTCACGCATGAGGAGCGACGGCGCGGTTCAGCGGCCGTGGCAGAGCTTGTACTTCTTGCCGCTGCCGCAGTAGCACGGCTCGTTGCGGCCCGGGCGTCTTCTCGACCCGCACCGGCATCGAGGTTCTCGGGCTCGGCGCGCGATCGGCTCGGCGCCGCCGCCGCCGAGCTCCTCGAATCCGCCCATGAGCTCCTCGGCCGGCATCGACGCGGCGGTGGCGCGCGAAGCGCGCCCGAGCCCTGCACCGGGTCCTCGGCCGCGCTGTACTGCAGGTTCTTCGCCGGCCGGCGCCGCGGCGCCTCTTCGACCGCCACGACCTCGAGGTGGAAGATGTAGCGCGACGAAGTCGTCCTGGATCTGGCCCATCATCGCCTCGAACATGTCGAAGCCCTCACGCTGCCACTCGGCGAGCGGGTCCTGCTGGCCCATCGCGCGGAGGTTGATGCCCTCGCGCAGGTAGTCCATCTCGTAGAGGTGCTCGCGCCAGTGCTGGTCGATCACCGAGAGCATCACGCGCCGCTCGATCTCGCGCAGGTTCTCGGCGCCGATCGTGCTCTCCTTGGCCTCGTACTGCTCGACCGCGTCGTCGGTGAAGCAGCTCGAAGACGCATCTCGCGGTGCGAGCAGCTCGTCGAGCTGCTCGCGCGTGATGCGCGTCGGGAAGATCGTGGTCATCTGCAGGTGCAGCTCGTCGAGGTCCCAGTCCTCGGGGAACTCGTCGCCGCAGTTGGCGAGCACGACGTGGTCGATGCGCCTCGTCGATCGCGGCGAGCGACTCGTCGCGCAGGTCGCCACCGTCGAGGATCTGCTGGCGGCGCCGGTAGATGACCTTGCGCTGCTCGTTCATCACCTCGTCGTACTTGAGGACGTCCTTGCGGATCTCGAAGTTGCGGTCCTCCACCGTGCGCTGCGCGCGCTCGATGGCCTTGGTGACCATCTTCGCCTCGAGCGGCATGTCGTCGGGGAACGCCTTGCCCATCACCCAGTTCATGGCGCCGGTGGCGAAGAGGCGCATGAGCTCGTCTTCGAGCGAGAGGTAGAAGCGGCTCTCGCCCGGGTCGCCCTGCCGGCCGGCCCGGCCGCGGAGCTGGTTGTCGATGCGACGGCTCTCGTGGCGCTCGGTGCCGAGCACGTAGAGGCCGCCGAGCTCGCGGACCTCGGTCGCCCTCCTCGGCGCACTGCGCCTTGAACTCGCTCGACCAGCTCGTCGTACTTCTCGGGCGACTCCTCGATGGTGGTGCCGCTGGCGAGCAGCTCCTGCTGGGCGAGGCCCTCGGGGTTGCCGCCGAGCAGGATGTCGACGCCCCGACCGGCCATGTTGGTGGCCACGGTGACCGCGCCGAGGCGCCCGGCCTGGGTGACGATCGTGCGCCTCCCGCTCGTGCTGCTTGGCGTTCAGCACCTGCGTGCGGGATGCCGCGCTTCTCGAGCAGGCGCGACAGCTGCTCGGACTTCTCGACCGAGATCGTGCCCACGAGCACCGGCTGGCCGTCGGTCGTGGCGCTCTGCGATGTCGTCGGCGGCGGCCTCGAACTTCGCGGCCTCGGTCTTGTAGATGAGGTCGGGCTCGTCGAGCCGGACCATCGACCGGTTGGTGGGGATCGACACGACCTCGAGCCCGTAGGTGTGCGCGAACTCGCCGGCCTCGGTGTAGGCGGTGCCGGTCATGCCGGCGAGCTTGTCGTAGAGCGGAAGTAGTTCTGGAGGGTGACGGTCGCGAGGGTCTGGTTCTCCTCCTTGATCCGCACCCCCTCCTTCGCCTCGACCGCCTGGTGCAGGCCTTCGCTCCAGCGCCGGCCCTCGAGGATGCGGCCGGTGAACTCGTCGACGATCTTGACCTCGCCGTCCTGCACGACGTAGTCGACGTCGCGCTTGAACAGCTCCTTGGCCCGCAGCGCGGCCTGCAGCTGGTGCACGAAGTTCTGGTTGACGTGCTCGTAGAGGTTGTCGACGCCGAGCGCCTGCTCGACCGCGGTGGATGCCGTCCTCGGTGGGCACGACGGTGCGCTTCGCCTCGTCGACCTCGTAGTCGCGGTCGCGCTGGAGCGGCCTTCACGATGCGCGGCGAACTGGAAGTAGAGCTCCTGCGCGTCGTCGGCGCGACCCGGAGATGATGAGCGGCGTGCGCGCCTCGTCGATGAGGATCGAGTCGACCTCGTCGACGATCGCGAACGCGTGGCCGCGCTGCACCTGGTCGTCCTCGAGCGAGCCGGCCATGTTGTCGCGCAGGTAGTCGAAGCCGAACTCGTTGTTCGTGCCGTAGGTGATGTCCGGCGGCGTAGGCCTGGCGCTTGGCCTCGTGGTCGTCGATCTCGGGGAGCACCACGCCGACCTCGAGCCCGAGGAACCGGTAGAGCTGGCCCATCCACTCGGCGTCGCGCTTGGCCAGGTAGTCGTTGACGGTGACCAGGTGGACGCCGCCGCCGCGAGAGCGCGTTGAGGTAGGCCGGGAGCGTGGCGACGAGGGTCTTGCCCTCACCGGTCTTCATCTCGGCGACCCAGCCGAAGTGCAGCGCGGCGCCGCCCATGATCTGGACGTCGAAGTGGCGCTGGCCGAGCGTGCGCTTGCCCGCCTCGCGGACGGCGGCGAACGCCTCGGGGAGGAGGTCGTCGAGGTGCTCCTGCTTCTTGTCGTCGTCGTCGATCTGGTCGAGCTGCTCGCGCCAGCTGCCGGTGAGGGCGCGGAGCTCGTCGTCGGAGCGCGCTTCCATCTCCGGCTCGTGACGCGCCGACGACCGGGGCGATCGATTCGAGCGACTTGAGCTTGCGGCCCTCGCCGGCGTGGAGGAGCTTGTTGAAGAGTCCCATGGAGCCTCCCAGTGTAGGGCCGGTCTCCCCGGATCCGATCGCCGCCGACGCCCCGCGGGGGCTGCGTCCTTGGCAAGATCTCAGCCGTGACCGTCACCCCGGAGCTCGACGTCGACGACGATCGGCACGGGGATGGGCGAGGCCGGGCTCGGGCGTGACGAGGGGGCGCCGGAGCCCGCCGTCGCCGTCGGCTGGCGCGACCCGGTGCGGTGGGTGCTCGGCGCCATGGTCGTGGGCTGGAGCGTCCTGTTCATCGTGCTCGGAGCGGATCCGCCAGGAGCGCTTCGCCACGTTCTCGTTCGACCTGGGCATCTACGACCAGGCGGTCTGGCTGCTCTCGCGCTTCCACGACCCGTTCGTCACCGTGCGGGGACTCGAGTTCTTCGGGCACCACGTCAACCCGATCGTGCTGCTGTTCGTGCCCTTCTACTGGCTCGGCGCCGGGCCGCTCTTCCTGCTGTCGGTCCAGGTCGTGGTGCAGGCGTCGGGTGCGATCGCGGTCTTCCTGCTCGCACGCGACCGGCTGCGCGACCGCTGGCTGGCGGTGGCGCTGGCGGCGGTCCTGCTGCTCAACCCCACGTACCAGTGGCTCACGTGGGAGTTCTTCCATCCCGACGCCCTCGCCATCGCGCCGTTGCTGTTCGCGTACTGGGCCGCGCGCACCCACCGCTGGAAGTGGTTCGTGCTGTTCGCCGTGCTCGCAGCCGCGTGCAAGGAGGACGTCGCGCTCGCGCTCGCGGTGATGGGCGTGCTGATCGCGGTGCGCGGCAACCGCAAGATCGGGTTGATCACGCTGGGCGCGAGCATCGCGTGGTACACGATCGCGACCCGGGTGATCATCCCGTGGCAGAACGGCATCGGGCCGTTCTACGACAGCTTCTTCGGCGACCTGGGCAAGAACCCGATCGAGGTGGGCACCCACCTGGCCACGCACCCGCGCGAGGCCGTCGAGCTCGCCACCGAGCACGATCGCATCAGCTACTACCAGATGATGTTCGCGCCGGTCGCGTTCGTCCCGCTGCTGGCGATCCCGACGTTGCTCATCGCGGGGCCGATGCTGGCGGTGAACATCTTCTCGTCGTTCCCGTACACGCGCGAGATCCGCTACCACTACTCGTCGCTCGTGCTCGTCGGGATCATCCTGGCCACGGTCGAGGCGATCGCGTGGGTCGCGGTGAAGCGGCCGGGGTTCGTGCGGTTCCTCGTCGGGCTCGTGGTCGCGTCGTCGTTGGCGGCGACGGTGGCGTGGGGACCGTCACCGATCGGCGTGAAGTACCACACCGGGATCTGGCCGTTGCAGTCCGACCGCCAGGCCAGCGCGCGACGAGGCCGTCGACCTGGTGCCCGACGGCGCACCCACGAGCGCGATCTACAACCTGCTCCCCCACCTCGCGCACCGCGACGAGATCTACGACTTCCCGGTGCCGTGGCGGAACGTGAACTGGGGCGTCGACGGCGAGCACCTCGCCGACCCCGCCGGCGTGCAGTGGATCGTCGTCGACCGGCGCGAGATGTCGGCCGAGGACCTGACCCTGCTCGAACGCCTGCGAGCAGCGCCAGTTCCGCACCGTCTTCGACCGCGACGACATCGTGGTGGCGAAGCGGGTGCACCCGCCGCCCGACCGGTGAGCCGGGGTGGCTCAGTCGTCGGTGTCGATCAGGCCGAGGTCGCCGTCGTGGCGGCGGTAGAGCACCGCGGCACGGCCGGTCTCGCTGTTGGTGAACAGGTAGAAGTCGTGCCCGAGCAGCTGGAGCTGGAGCGCCGCCTCGCCCGGATCCATGGGCTTGGCGGTGAACTGCTTGGTGCGCACGATGCGGGCGTCGACGTGGTCGTCGACCAGCGGCTCGAGGAGGCGCTCGCCGATCGTGCCGTCGTCGGTCGTGCCGACGACGTGGCCGTCACGCCGACGCGGGTGCGAGCGGCTCACGCGCTTGTCCTTGATGCGCGCGACCTGGTGGCCGATCTTGTCGACCGCGAGATCGAGCGCGGCCTCGGGTTCGGGCGCGCACGCGTGCGCCTTCACGAAGTGCTTCTTGAGGTGCACCGTGATCTCGCACAGCTGCGACTCGGCGACGCGGCGGTGCTGCTGCTCGGAGAAGTCGACCTCGACGCGTCCGGCGTCGTGGGTGAACTTGGCGATGCGCGACACCTTCTCGCGCGCCACTTCGTCGAGTCGGGACGACACCGACCGGTTCTTGCCCCGGACCTCGATGTCCATGCGACCTCCTCGTACGCGGACGTGGACGTGCGGCCGAAGTCTATGACCGGTCGGGACGTGCCCGCGGCGGCGGTGTCCTCGCCGCGCTCGAGCGCGACGACCGCGTCGCGCGCCGGCGGCGTGCAACGCGGCGCGCCGCGGCGCTGAACGTGGCGCCGGTGGTGGCGACGTCGTCGACCACGAGGACCGAGGACGGCGCCGAGCGCCGGGCGACGTGGCGCGGCCCGACGCGGCGGTCGGCACCGGTGAGGCCCGTCTGCGGTGGCCCGGGCACGCGCTCGAGGATCCGGAGGGTGCGCACTCCGAGGCGACGGGCGACGGCCCGCGCCAGCAGCTCGGCGGGTCGAACCCGCGCGCGCGGCGCCGCGCGGTGCTGGTGGGCGCCCAGGTGACGACGTCGACCGCGCGGTCGGCACGCACCCGGCGACCTGGCTGGCGCGGACCATCGCCTCGGCGAGCCACGGGACCGCGGCACGGACGCCGCGGTACTTCACCCGCGCCACGATCTCCCGCGCCACGCCCTCGTAGGCGAACGCGGCCCACCACGCGTCGACCCCCGGCGGCGGCGGCCCGGGCGGTGCGGGTCGGAGCTGCCGGCACACGCGCCGCACACGGGCGCGCCGTGCCGGCCGCAGCCGGGGCACACGAGCGGGAACACGGCGGTGAACAGGGCGTCGAGCACGGTCGGAACGTAGAGCGGGGGTACGACGGCCATGCCGGTTCAAGGAAATCCGGGGCGCGGCCGATCACTGTGTCCGAAGGCACATCGGGGGCGGCCCGGACAACCAGAGGATGGAAGCCCCATGAGCGTGCTGATGAGCTGGGCCCGGTCGACCTTGGCCAACGTCGAGCACACGTTGGGCCGTTCCGACCACATGTTCGACCGCATGCTGATCGGCGTGCTGGTGCTGCTCGCGATCGCCTCGTGGTGCTGTTCGCCGCCGCCTGAGCGGCCCGTCACGACGAGGTCGGCGTCACCAGCGACGGGTCGTGACCACGTACTGAACGACGCAACGCTCGCGGTGCGACGGTCTCAGTAGCGGTAGTGCTCGGGCTTGTAGGGGCCCTGGACCGGGATGCCGAGGTAGTCGGCCTGGTCGTCGCTGAGGGTGGTGAGCTTCACGCCGAGCTTCTCGAGGTGCAGGCGCGCCACTTCCTCGTCGAGGTGCTTGGGCAGCGTGTACACCTTGTTCTCGTAGAAGTCGCGGTGGGTGAAGATCTCCATCTGCGCCATCACCTGGTTGGTGAAGCTGTTCGACATCACGAAGCTCGGGTGGCCGGTGGCGCACCCGAGGTTCAGCAGCCGACCCTCCGCCAGCACGATGATCGAGTGGCTCGCCTTCTCGGACGTGGCGGGGAACTTCCACTCGTCGACCTGCGGCTTGATGTTGATCCGCTGGATGCCGTCGAACTTGGCGAGGCCGGCCATGTCGATCTCGGTGTCGAAGTGCCCGATGTTGCCGACGATCGCGTTGTGCTTCATCCGCGACATCTGCGTCGACGGTGATCACGTTCATGTTGCCGGTCGTGGTGACGAAGAGGTCGGCGGTCTCGACGACGTCCTCGAGCGTGGTGACCTCGTAGCCCTCCATCGCCGCCTGCAGCGCGCAGATCGGGTCGATCTCGGTGACGATCACGCGTGCGCCCTGGCCACGCAGCGACTGCGCGCAGCCCTTGCCGACGTCGCCGTAGCCGCAGACCACGGTGACCTTGCCCGCGAGCATCACGTCGGTGGCGCGGCAGATGCCGTCGACCAGCGAGTGCCGACAGCCGTAGAGGTTGTCGAACTTGCTCTTGGTGACCGAGTCGTTGACGTTGATGGCCGGGAACAGCAGCGAGCCCGCTCTCCATCATCTGGTAGAGGCGGTGCACGCCGGTGGTGGTCTCCTCGGTCACCCCGAGCAGGCCCTCCGCCATGCGGTGCCAGCGGCGGTCGTCGTCGGCGAGCACGTCGCGCGAGGAGGCCGAGGACGACCGCGAACTCCTCGTTGTCGGCGGTCGACGGGTCGGGCACCGCGCCGGCGCTGCTCGAACTCGACGCCCTTGTGCACGAGCAGCGTGGCGTCGCCACCGTCGTCGAGGATCATGTTCGGGCCGGTGCTGCCCGTGCCGTCCGCCGGCCACGACAGCGCGCGGTCGGTGCACCACCAGTACTCCTCGAGCGTCTCGCCCTTCCAGGCGAACACCGGGATGCCGGCCGCGGCGATCGCCGCGGCGGCGTGGTCCTGGGTGGAGAAGATGTTGCAGGACGCCCAGCGCACCTCGGCGCCGAGCGCGACCAGGGTCTCGATGAGCACCGCGGTCTGGATGGTCATGTGCAGCGAGCCGGTGATGCGCGCGCCGGTCAGCGGCTTGGTCGCGCCGTAGCGCTCGCGGAGCGCCATGAGGCCGGGCATCTCGACCTCGGCGAGCTCGATCTCCTTGCGGCCGAACTCGGCGAGCGAGAGATCGGCGACCTTGAAGTCGGAGGAATCGGTCGCGGCGGCAGGATCGATGGTGGTCGTCAACGGAGGGACTCCTTCATCAGTGGGACGCAGCCGGTGCGTGCGCAGCGGGTGCGGGTGATGTCAGAGTCGGCCCGGATCACCGGATGACAGCCCGAAGGCCCGACCAGCCGTCAACGATAGCGGAATCGGGCGCCGCCGCTGGTCCGCGTCGTGCGAAGCTCTCGCCCGTGGACGACGACTTCGCACCGCGCACCGTGACCGACGACGAGTTCGTCGACTTCCTCCTCGCCGTGCAGACCGGGTTCGGGAACACGGTCCACGACGACCTCGACGAGTACCCGGCGCACCTGCTCACGCCGGACCGTGCCCTGGCCGTGCGCGACGGTGGAACGAGCGGTGGCGCGGTGGTGGCGACCGCCGGTTCGTACGCGTTCGAGGTCACCGTCCCCGGTGGCGCGCAGCTGCCGATCGCGGGCGTGTCCATGGTGACCGTGCACCCCACGCATCGTCGTCGCGGCATCCTCCGCCGCATGATGACGGCACAGCTCGACGACGTCGCGCGTCGCGGCGAACCGCTCGCCGGCCTCACCGCGTCGGAGGCGTCGATCTACCCGCGCTTCGGGTACGGGGCCGCCACCTTCACGACGCGCTGGGAGCTCGAGTCGCACCACGCACAGCTGCTCGAGACCCGTCCGGAGCAGGACGCTGCGACCGGCGGGCGAGTCCGCATCGTCGACGCCACCGCCGGCGCGGCGGCCGCGCACGCGGTGTACTCGCGCGTCGCACGCACGCGCGTCGGCGAGCTCGCGCGTCCCGAGGCGTGGTGGCCCAAGCTCTTCACGCCCACGCCGCGCGGCCCGCGCTTCTTCACCGCGGTGCACGACGACGCCGCCGGCACCACCGACGCGTTCGCCCGCTACGTGATCGACGAACGCTGGCCCGACGGCGTCGCCGACAGCACGCTGCGTGTGGTCGAGGTGCAGGCCGTCGACGCCGACGCAGCCGCGGCGATGTGGTCGTACCTGTTCGGCATCGACCTGGTGGGCACGATCACCGCGAGCGAGCGACCGGTCGACGATCCGATCCGCTGGCAGCTGCCGGACATCCGTCGACTGCGCGTGCGCGAGCTGCGCGACCACCTCTGGGTGCGCGTCCTCGACGTCGCGCGCGTGCTGTCGTCGCGCACCTACGGCGAGCGACGACGCGCTCGGTGCTCGAGCTGGACGACGAGTTCCGTCCCGACAACTCGGGGTGCTGGCTCGTCGACGGCGGACCCGACGGGGCGACGTGCTCCCGCACCGACCGCGCCGCCGATCTCGCGCTCTCGGCCGCCGACCTCGGCGCGCTGTCGCTCGGTGGCGTGCCGGTGTCGACGCTCGCAGCTGCAGGCCGCGTGCGCGAGCTCACGTCCGGTGCCGTCGCGCGCGGCGATCGGGCGTTCCTCGCGCACCCGTCGCCGTGGTGCACCACGCACTTCTGACGCCGACCCGCGCACCGCGCTTCGTGTCGCTGGTCACTTCACCGAACGCTTGCCCGTCTGTTGGGTCGAGATTTCGAGCCCTCCTGCCGATGACCTCGGTGTGGCGGGGGTACCGCATGTGCGGCCCCATGGAAGACATGAGGTGTCGACATGCGTTCTCTGACGCGTCTGTTCGTCGTCGTGCTCGCAGTTCCCCTGGCGCTCGCGCTGGCTCCGGGACTGGCGTCTGCGACACCGGCCGGAGCAGTGACCGAGTTCGGTCTGCCCACGACCGGGGCGGCGCCCGGTGGCATCACGCCGAGCTTCGACGGGAACCACTGGTTCACGGAGACCGCGGCGAGCAGGGTGGCACGCATCACTCCGTCGGGCGCCGTCACCGAATTCCCGCTCGCCGCCGGCCGCGGGCCCGCCGACATCGTGCGCGGCCCTGACGGCAACCTCTGGTTCACCGAGACGACGGGCAACCGCATCGGCCGCATCGGCACCGACGGCACCGGTCTCACCGAGTTCGCACTCCCGAACCCGGACAGCACGCCGCTCGGCATCGCCAACGGCCCCGACGGCAACCTCTGGTTCACCGAGTCGACCGGCAACCGGATCGGCCGCATCACCACCGCGGGCGTCGTGACCGAGTTCCCGCTGCCGACCGCGGCCAGCGGACCGCACGGGATCGTGGCCGGACCCGACGACGCCCTCTGGTTCGCCGAGACCACCGGCAACCGCATCGGCCGCATCACCACCGCGGGGACGATCAGCGAGGTCGCGCTCCCGAACCCGGCCAGCGGGCCCGAGCAGCTCACGGTCGGCTCCGACTCGCGCGTGTGGTTCACGGAGGCGACCGGTGACCGCATCGGCCGCCTCGACGCCGACTTCGTCGGCTTCGTCGAGTTCGCGGTTCCCACCGGCACCGGACCCGCGGGCATCGCGACCGGATGCGACGGCAACCTCTGGTACACCGCGCGCACCGGCAACCGCGTCGACCGGCTCACGACCGACGGCTCGTCGATCACGCCGTTCGCACTGCCCACCGCAGCCAGCGGTCCCGCCGGGATCACCAGCGGCACCGACCGCGACCTCTGGGTGACCGAGAGCACCGGGAACCGGATCGCGCGCGTCGGTTCGGGCTGCGACTTCACCGCCCCGAGCCTCGTGCTCCCGGCGACGATCACCGTCGCCGCGACCAGCACCGCCGGCGCGGTCGTGAACTACTCGGTGAATGCGACCGACGACAGCGGCACCGTCGCCGACCTCGCGTGCGACCTGCCGTCGGGCTCGACCTTCGCGGTGGGCGGCACGACCGTGCACTGCGAGGCGTTCGACACCGCCGGCAACCGCGGCACCGGCTCGTTCATGGTGGTGGTGACCCCGTTCGTGAACCCGGTGAACCCCGCGGTGCAGCAGCTCGACGCGCTGAGCGCCAAGGTGCGCGCACTGCGCCTGAACAGCGGCGTGACCGCCACGTTCGTCACCGCGATCTCGTTCACCAAGGACGCGGTCGTGCGCGGACGCACACCGGTGGCGTGCGCACTCACCACGGTGTTCGTCGACCTCACCCGGGTCGCGACGATGCTGCGCCTGGTGCCGGCGGCGAAGGCGACCGACCTCGCCACCGACATGAAGCAGGTGCGGGCGTCGATCGGCTGCGGCGGCGGGCAGGTCGGCCCGCCGCAGTAGCGGTCAGCCGAGCGAGGCCTTCAGCTGCACGATCGCGTCGATGGGTCCGGGGTCGACGTCGTTGTCGAGCGCGAGGTAGTAGCTGGTCCAGTCGCCCACGTGGATGAGGTCGAGCAGCTGGGCCAGCCGGCCCTCGCCCTCCGCCTCGACCGTGAGCACCTGGACCAGCGCCTCGTCGATGAGCTCGCGAGTCGCGTTCGCGCGCGCCTCGAGCCGCTCGTGCTCGAGGCCGTGACGCAGCTGGACCAGCGTGAACACCTGGCGGGTGACGTCGCCGTGCTGACCCCAGCCGCACACCTCGTTGTGGTCGAGCTCGGGGTACTCGTTCCAGAACGCGGGCGCCTTGGCGTTCTCGTTCACCGACTGCTTCCAGCGCAGCGCGGCGACACCGCCGAGTCCGCCGGTGCCGTAGACGATCGGGATCGTTCGTCCGATCTTGCGCGCCAGCGCACGCGCCGGGTTGCGGTCGCCCTCGACCGACGGGCGGCACTGGTCGCGCCGATGCGCCAGCTGCTCCTGCGCGCGCAGCAGCGCGCCGTGGGCTTCGGGCAGCATGCCCATGCGGAACAGGATGACGAACAACGGGCCCGACCAGCGCGCCGAGCGCGAGGCGCGGCATGAGGATGTCGTCGGGGCACGGCACGTGCAGCGATCCCGACTCCTCGCGCGAGCCGAGCGAGCTCACCACCGCTCGAGATGGCGACGAGCGTGGCACCGGCCGCGAGCGCGCCCCGCGCCATCTCGAGGGTCTCCTCGGTGTCGCCGGAGTACGACAGCGCGAACGCCAACGTGCGGTCGTTGACGAACGCGGGCGTGCGGTAGTGCTTCAGCACCGTGACCGGCACGGGCAGCGAGGCCGTGCCGACGGCCTGCAACAGGTCGCCGGCGATCCCCGACCCGCCCATGCCGAGGGTCACGATGCGGTCGAACGCCGCCGCGTCGGGCAACGCCGAGCCGGGCACCTTGCCCGCCGCCTCGTGCGCGGCCGCGAGCTGCTCGGGCATGCCCGCCAGCGCGTCACCGAACCCGAGCGAGTCGACCGCCATCGCGTCGCCGCCTACGCGGAGAACGTCGGCTGGATGCCGTCGGCCGAGGCCTTCGCCTCGAGTCGCGCGGCCTCGGTGTCGTCGAGCGCCTCGGCCTCGTCGATCAGCATGATCGGGATGTCGTCGCGCACGTCGTAGCGCCGCTTCAGGCGCGGGTTGTAGAGCGTCGCCTCGTCCTCGAAGTAGAGGAGCGGGCCCTTGTCCTCGGGGCACGCGAGGATCTCGAGCAGCTTCGGGTCCAGCGCCATCGTGGTTCCTCCGGGGGTGGTTCGCAGTGTGGATCGCGGTGTGATCGCGGTGTGATCGCGGTGTGGTGTCGCAGTGTGGATCGCGAAGGTGGTGGCTACGTGCCCCGCACCAGCGCGAGCACCTCGGCGGTGCGAGCCTCGCAGGCGGCGCGGTCGGCCGCTTCCAGGTTGAGCCGGAGCAGCGGCTCGGTGTTGCTCGGGCGCAGGTTGAACCACCAGTCGCCGAAGTCGACGGTGAGCCCGTCGAGCCGGTCCTGTTCGGCATCGGCGTAGGTGGCGGCCACCTGCTCGATCACGCCGAGCGGGTCGTCGACCCGGGTGTTGATCTCGCCCGACATCGCGTAGCGCTCGAACGGCGTCCGCAGCTCCGACAGCGGTCGCCCGCTCGTCGAGAGCTGCTCGAGCACGAGCAGCGCGGCGATGATGCCGGAGTCGGCGCGGTAGTTGTCGCGGAAGTAGTAGTGCGCCGAGTGCTCGCCGCCGAAGACGGCACCGGTCTCGGCCATCACCTGCTTGATGAACGAGTGGCCGACGCGCGTGCGGATCGGCGTGCCGCCGAGCTCGCGCACGACCTCGGGCACCGCCTTCGAGCAGATCAGGTTGTGCACGACCTTCTCGCCCGGCTTCCGTCGCAGGATCGACGCCGCGAGCATCGCGGTGGTGGTGGATCCGGAGACGGGCTGCGCCTGGTCGTCGACGAGCACGACGCGGTCGGCGTCGCCGTCGAACGCGAGGCCCACCGCGGCCTTGGCGTCGAGCACCGCGCCCTGGAGGTCTTTGAGGTTGTCGGTGTTCGTGGGATCGGCCGGATGGTTCGGGAAGGTGCCGTCGAGCTCGCCGAAGAGGAGCGAGAACTCGAACGGCAGACCGGCGAACACCGCCGGTGCGATCACCCCGCCGACACCGTTGGCGGTGTCGGCGACGACGCGCAGCGGCGCGAGCGCATCGAGGTCGACGAACGAGTGCACGTGCGCGACGAACGCCGGGAGCAGGTCGCGGGACTCGGCGCGGCCCGGGTCTTCGGCCCGCTCCAGGAGCCCCCCGGCGACCATCGCCTTGATCTCGGCCAACCCGGTGTCCTGCCCGATGGGCAGGGCGCCGGCCCGGCACAGCTTCACGCCGTTGTACTCGGCCGGGTTGTGGCTGGCGGTGAACATCGCCGCGGGCGCGTCGAGGCTGCCGGCGGCGAAGTAGCAGAGGTCGGTGGACGCCTCGCCGAGGTCGACGACGTCGGCGCCGGCCGATGATCGCACCCTCGGTGAACGCCGCCACGAGGGGTGCCGACGACGGACGGGCGTCGCGGCCGACGAGCACCCGGGCCGACCCGGTGAACGCCACGAAGGCGTTGCCGATGCGGCGGGCGATCGATTCGTCGAGCTCGTCGGGATAGATCCCGCGAACGTCATAGGCCTTGAAGATGGAGTCGAGCGCAGAGTCGGGCACAGAAGCCTCGGGTCCTCACCGCGGAGAGCGGGACGGGAATCGTACCCGCCGACGCCGGGATTCCATACCCTCGGCGCCGACGTCACCCTCGGACCCCTCTGCCGCCTGCACCGCCGTGCCCGCATCGTCCTCGGTGCCCGCCTCCGACTCCGAGCCGACGTCGTCCGGCCGGCGAGCCGCCATGCCCCACCACACCAGGCCCCCGAGGCTCACGAGGCCGACCACCGTGAGCACCCGACCCGCCCACTCGACGGGGGTGGTGGCGAAGGTGAGCTTCACGTGCTTGCTCGTGGGGACGACCACCATGAAGTTGGGGGTGGCCCGCCAGGGGCCCGTCGGCGCCCTCGGCCTTCCAGTTCGGGTACCAGGACGTCTTGACCATCACCGGCACCCCGGTGCGCGAGACGTCGAACTCGACCGACGACTCGGTGGTGTGGATGTTCGACACGTCGACCTCGGGCAGGGCCTGCTTCGCCACCGAGCGCGCCTTGGCGACGGGCGCACGCTTCCACGACGCGGGGCCGTCGTCAGTGAGCGGCCGGTCGAGAGCGGCGGCGTCGGAGAACCACGGCACCGCGGTGCACTCCCACGGGCTGAACTCCGCCACCGAGCCCGTGCCGGCGTCGGCCTTCGGCACGCCTTCGCACTTCCACGACGGCTCGGACTGCATGCCGGTGGCGACGACGGGCTCGTACTGCAGCGCCTGGACCGTGGGCGAGTCCTTCACCTGGTAGATGGTCCATCCCGACGGCGGCTTGCCGTCGAGGTCGGGAACGGTCGCCACCACCTCGAGGTTCGGGTTGAGCGCGGCCTTGTCCTTCGCCACCTGGGTGAAGGCGGCGTAGTACCGCACGCCCATGAGCTGCATGTACCGGACACCGAGGTCGAAGTCGGCGATGTTCTTGTACGGCAGGCCGCGCACCGGGTTCGACGGCGTCTGCGCCAACGTCGCGACCGTCATGAAGTGGTACGGGGTCGTGGTCGACGCCTCGAAGTAGAGGCCTTCCATCGACTGGATGCGGCCGTGGGTCCAGTACGGCAGCAGCATGAGCGCGAGCGGTGTGCCGTACGCGCCGATGGCGTCGCCGCCCTCCCACAGCATGCGGCCGGGGGCCAGGCTGTCGGCGGTGTCCATGAACGCCTTGTACTCGGGGTACGACTTGGCGGTGAAGTTGGCCGCCGACCCGCTCTCGTAGCCGGTGTAGTTGTAGCGGGCCCAGTACGGGATGAAGTCACGGGCGTTCTGCATGCACAGGAGGCAGATCGTCGCGGCGATGGCGGCGAGCACCGCCATCGCGATCAGGCGCACGCCGTGACGCGGGATCCGGTTCGAGGTCCTCGAGGGCGCGCGGCCCGAGGGCGGTTCCATCGGTGGGCCGGCGGTCGGTGACGCGGCGGCTTCGGGTGACGCGGTGGCGGAGTCGACTTCGTCGAACGGCAACTGCGGGTCGGGTGGGTCGGCCACGGCGGAGGTGCCGGACGTCGCCGGCAACGTCGCGGTCGACACACCGACCCTCGTGTCGCGACCACCCTTGTCGCGACCACCCCGGATGACCCACGTGATGCCGAGCGCGAGGAGGCGCACGAGCTCGGCGACACCGATGCCGGCGAGCAGGTAGAGCATCAGCATCCAGAACGGCAGGAGGCGCAGGTTCCACGCCGGCGCCTTCCCGAAGATCTCGCGCAGCCCCTCCCAGTTGTAGAAGACGAGCCCGCTGGTGACCGTGATCGCGGCGACGATCAGCGTCGACCGGCGTCGGTACCAGATCCCGCACCCGAGCGCGATCAGCGCGAGGGGGTAGATGAACCAGCTCTCGCGAGATGAACATCCAGTCGAGGTAGTGCGGCAGGCCGGCGCCGATGCCGATCGGCTCGTACCGCATGTCGGTGGTGTTCCCGAGGTTCGCCGCGAGCGGCACGAACCAGAACGCGGTGAGCAGCACGCCGACGACACCGATGGCAGCGATGCGGGTGAAGTTCCGGAGCGGGTGGATCACCAGCCAGATGACGACGCCGGCGTACACCGCGAAGATCGCGACGACGACGTGGCTCGTGAACGTGAGCGCGAGGAACACCGCGGGCAGCCAGAGCGGACCGCGACGGTCGAGCGCGCTCGCCAGCGTGCCCAGGAAGAAGAGCGACGAGCGCGACCGCGATCATGAACGAGAACTCGCCCGCCAACGTGCTCGGCGAGGTTCCCGCCCATGATGTGGAAGTCGAACGTCATGGTCGAGTCGCCGCCGTCCTTGAAGAACAGGAAGCCGGTGGCGGCGACGGCGAGCATCGGCGCGGTCGGGCACGCGGCGCGCGGATGCCGCGGGCGAACACGTACGCGCCGGCGGGCAGCAGCGAGCGGTCCGAGGACGGTGACGAGCTTGAACGCGATGTTGTACGGCAGGACGACGTCGAGCAGCGCGATCAGCACCGCCGGGAACGGGAAGTAGAACTGCCCGGCCGGGAACCCGGCGTAGAAGTCGTTCGACCATCCCGCCACCCGCCAGGGCAGGAAGTGGTCGATCAGGAAGTCGGGGAACCAGACGTGCGCGCCGGTGTCACCGCCGGTGATCGTCGTGTTGCGCAGCACGAGCGACGGCCCGAGCTGGATGAAGACGTAGACGACGCACGTGGCGACGATCGCCAGGCCGACCCAGTGCTCGAGTCGGTCGTACCCGTCGCGCACGCGACGCGTCGGCGTCGGCGGTGGACGCGGCGAGTCGCCGTCGTCGTCCCCCTCCCCTGCTTCGGCGTGGTCGTGACGCTCGGGCGCGTCGATCACCTCGGGCGCGCTGACCATCACGCCAGCATGCCAGGCGGCATCGGCGCGTCACGCGCGCCGGGCCGCCTGCTCTCGATGTGACGCGGTTCGGTCGTCCCGGGCGTCAGCCGACGCGCGCGAGCTCGAGCACGTGCACCAGCGGGACCTGGCCGTCGGCGGTCTCCCACGTCTGCGCCTCGCACTTCCCGCATCGCCGGAACGTCAGATCGCGCTCGGCGACCCGCATCCGAATTTCGATCATGCCCGCCTTGGAGCACCTTGCACAGTGCATGTCGGACCTCCCAGTCCGCAGCCCGCGGGGCATCGGCAGGAAGGTGCGATTTCTTGAATGTCGCAGAAGTCACGTTCGCAGCCCGCTCCCGCAGCGGTCGCGGAGCGGTGCGGGGACGGCGCGAATGCGTCAGTTCGTGAACAGGAACACCACGCTGAGTGCATTGAATCCCACGTGGAGGAGTATCGAGCGGGAGAGGTTGCCGGTCTGGGCGGCCTGGTACCCCGACACGATGCCGAGGAGGATGATCGCCGGCATCGCGATCACGGTGCCCACCGACGGGTCGCCGAGCGCGTGGACGAGCCCGAACACCACCGCGCTGAGCAGCACCGCCACGGTCGGGCTCACCTTGCGCAGCAGCGACCGGAGCAACGCCCCGCGGAACAGCAGCTCCTCGGTGAGCGGGGCGAGCAGCACGATGGTGAGCGCGAGCACGGGCACCTGCCACCCGGAGGCGTGGTCGGCCGTCTTCACCACGTCCTGCTGCGCCGTGTGGCCGTAGATCTCGTTGAGCAGTGCGATCGGGGCCAGCGCCGCCAGCTGCAGGCCGACACCGGCGAAGAACCAGGGCACGTCGGCGAACCAGGCCGCCACCGGGCGGCGGAGGGTGAGGCCGAAGTCGCTGCGCAGGGAGCCGGTGCCCTTGCGCCGGGCGACCATCGCCAGCCAGGCGATGATGGCGAAGTTCTGCGCGCAGATGAGGACGATGAGCGTGTTGGGACGGTTCGGGTGGTCGGGATCGATCACGAACAGCCCGGCGACGACGCGACACGACGAGCCCCACCGCGAAGGCCGCGATGACGTCGCCGATCCCCCAGCGCACCCGTCGGCGCGCCCCCGGCTGCGCCGACGGCCACGAGCCCGACGGCGGCGGGGGCGGTGGCGGAGGGGCCGGCGGTCCCGACGGAGGAGGCGGCGGTGGGACGGCGCTGCTCACTCCGGGGAACGCTACCGGTGGAAAGGCGGAATCCGTGACCCGTCGCGGCGGTTGACCCCGGGGACACCACCCGCTCCGCTCCCGCTCCGTGGCATCCGCCGTCGGGCCGTAGCATGGGGCGATCGACGACGAGGAGCCGGCCCGAGGATGAGCCGCCGCCAGACCGATCTCGAACCCGGGGTCGAACCCGATGCGGGCGACACGCAGCCCTATCGCGCTCCGGGCGGCGGCAACGGCCACCCGCCCACGCCCCCTCCGTCGTGGCGACCCGATGCGCGCCCTCCGGGTGCGCCGCCGAGCGACGGCCCGCCCGCCGACCGCCCGCCGACCGAGCGCCGGCCCACGCCCACGTCGGGTGGAGGTGGCAGCTCGCCGTCGTTGCGCTGGGTGCCCTGGATCGTCCTCGCGCTGATCGCGGCCGCGTTCATCGTGAGCAGCCTCGCCGGGAGTGGTTCGTCGAAGGCCGACCTCACCTACTCGGAGTTCACGACCGCGGTCGACAACGGCAACGTGAAGAGCATCGACTTCAACAAGTCGAGCGGCTCCATCAGCGGCAAGTTCGTCACGCCCGTCGACGGCAAGTCGGAGTTCTCGAGCTCGGGGCCGAAGGACAACCTCCCCGACACGATGCTCGCCCAGATCAAGAAGAAGGACATCGACTTCAACTACGTCGACGACGGGAGCAACATCCTCGGCGACATCCTGCTGTGGGTCCTGCCCCTGGTCCTGATCATCGGTCTCTTCGTGTGGATGAGCCGGCGCGCCCAGGGACAGATGGGCGCGGTGATGAACATCGGCAAGAGCCGGGCGAAGGTCTACAACACCGAGAAGCCGAAGACGACGTTCAACGACGTCGCCGGATACGGACCGGTGAAGCAGGAGATCTCGGAGGTCGTCGACTTCCTGAAGAACCCCGGCAAGTTCAAGGAGATCGGCGCGCGCATCCCGAAGGGCGTGCTGCTCGTCGGTCCCCCCGGCACCGGCAAGACGCTCATCGCCCGCGCCGTCGCCGGTGAGGCGGGCGTGCCGTTCGTCTCGGTCACCGGTTCCGACTTCATGGAGATGTTCGTCGGTGTCGGTGCGGCCCGCGTGCGCGACCTGTTCCAGACCGCGCGCAAGCAGGCGCCCGCGATCATCTTCGTCGACGAGATCGACTCCATCGGCCGCAAGCGCGGCGCCGGGCTCGGTGGTGGGCACGACGAGCGCGAGCAGACGCTCAACCAGATGCTCGCCGAGATGGACGGCTTCGAGGCCACCGAAGGCATCGTGATGATGGCGGCGACCAACCGCCCCGACGTCCTCGACCCCGCGCTGCTGCGTCCGGGGCGCTTCGACCGCCAGATCATGGTGCCGCTGCCGACACAGGACGAGCGCCGCGACATCCTGCTGGTGCACTTCAAGGACAAGAAGATGTCGCCCGACGTCGACGTCGACATCGTCGCGCGCGGAACGCCGGGCATGGCCGGTGCCGACCTCGCCAACCTCGTGAACGAAGCCGCGCTGTTCGCGGTGCGCCGAGGCGAGAACGAGGTGCACGCCAACGACTTCGACGACGCGCGTGACCGCGTGCTGATGGGGCTGCGCCGCCCGTCGATCGTGATGAACGACCTCGAGAAGGAGCACACCGCCTACCACGAGGCGGGCCACGCGGTCGCTGCGTACGTCTTCGAGCACGCCGACCCGGTGCACAAGGTCACCATCCTCCCGACCGGCATGGCGCTCGGCATGACCCAGCAGATGCCGGTCGAGGAGCGGTACTCGCACGACAAGGAGTACCTGCGCGACTCGCTCGGCGTGTTCATGGGTGGACGCGTCGCCGAGGACATCATGTTCGGCACCAAGTCGACCGGTGCGCAGAACGACCTCGTGCGCGCCACCGAGATCGCCCGCCGCATGGTCCGCGAGTGGGGCATGAGCGACCGCATCGGCCCGATGGCCTGGGGCTCCGAGGGTGCGGTGTTCCTCGGCGAGGACCTCGTGCACACGCGCGACTACTCCGACGAGACCGCCCGCGTGATCGACGAAGAGGTCGAGCAGATCCTGCGCGACGAGGAGAACCGGACCCGCACCACGCTCACCGAGCACCGTCCCGGTCTCGTGGCGGTGGCCGAGGCCCTGCTGTCACGGGAGACCGTCGACGGCCAGGAGGTCGCCGACCTCGTCGACACCGCCATGGGCCACAAGAGCGGCGGCCCGCGTCGGGCGCTCCGGGCCGACGGCACCGAAGAGGTCATCGAGACCACCGGCGACGGCGACTCCCTCTCCGACTTCGTCGAGTAGCAAGCAACGCCAGCCCCACCATTCGGCGTGGTTCGTGTGCCACTACGGCACACCAGCCACGCCGAATCGGTCTGCTCAGACCTCGCCGAGGCCGGGTTCCGGGCTGCTGCCGGGATCACGCAGCTCGGCGACCGCGGCCCACAGGTCGGTGGCGGTGAACGCACCGACGAAGGCGCGCCGCACCACTCCCTCGTGGTCGGCGACGACCGTGGTGGGGATCGCCGCCAGGTCGTAGCGGCGGTGCAGGGCGGCGAAGTGCTCGAGGTCGATCACGCTGACCGCGACGTCGGCCGATTCGAGCGGCGTGAGCTTGTCGTCGAGGCCGTGACACGAATCGCACGTGGCCGACGAGAACAGGACGACGAGCCACGCGGTCTCGGGCCGCCCGAAGTCGGCGCGGTCGAGCTGCTTGGGCACCGGGTACACGTCGCGCGGCGGCGCCTCGGGCGGCCGCCGCCGCATCACCAGCGCGACCCCACCCACGGTGGCGAGGATGAGCAGTGCGATCACGATGCGCACGACCACCGCGTCAGCCTCCGCTGCCGGACGGGGAGTGCGAGAGATCGGGAAGCGCGGAGCTGATCGCAGCGCCGGCGCGTCCGGTCGTTGCGTAGCCGACGACGACCGGGTGGTTCGTGGTGACGACGACCGGCACGGGGCGACCGCTCACGCGCGACGCGCTGATCTGCCGGACGCCGCCGGCCGGGATCGCGAGCTCGGGCTCACTCGTGGGCCCGGTGGCGCGGTCGACCTCGCTGGCGGGGAGCAACGCAGCCGTCACCGGATCGGGCCCGGGGTTGTACACCGTGATGGTGACGTTGGCATCGACGTCGGGTTGCGTGACGACCCAGCGGGTGGCGGTCACGGTGGAGGCGATCGTGCTCGCGACACCGGTGCTGGCCGACGCCGGGGGCCAGGTCGCCAGGAGCTGCGCCACGACCGGCACGCGCCGACCGTCGACGGCGCGTGCGGTGGCGGTCACCGCGAAGTCGCGGTCGAGGGCGACCCGCTGGCTGGCGTCGACGTTCACCACACCGTGCGACGGCACCCGCACGGTCTGCGGCGCCAGCTTCTTGCCGTCGGTGACGATCGTCGTGACGTCGACGCGGGCGTCGTCGGCGGTGAAGTTGGCCAACGCGATCTGTACGCGGCCGCCGTCGTTCGTGGAGCCGGCGGCGACGCGCCACACCATCGCCGGTGAGGTCGCACCGGCCGAGAGGGCGATGCCGGTGCGGGTGGTGCCGTCGACCGACGCGTCGTCGAAGGTCTGCGTCTGCTCGGCGACGATGCGCCCGGTCCGCGCGTGGATGCGGGCGGCGACGCGCGACTGGCGCAGCACGGAGTCCTGCACCGGGATGGTGATGCGGGACCGGCGCGGCACGACCAGCGCCTGCAACGCCGACGGCTCCTGGGCGCCGGTGTCGGTGACGAACGAGACGTCGACGATGGCGTCGTCGCCGAACGGGTTGAAGAGCAGCGAGGTCCTGTTGGCTGCCCTCGACCGTGGTCCCCGACGCGAAGTACCAGTCGGCGGCGGCGGTGCGCGTGCACGACTCGACCGCGACGTCGCTCTCGTGCTCGAGCACGTGCGACACCGCAGCCGGCCCGCCGACGGTCTCGACGACCACACCGGGTTCGGCGGTGGCGAGCACGTCGGCCACCGGCACGCTGACCTCCTCACCCGGGGCCAGGCGCAGGGTGTCGGTGGCCGTCTTGGCGTCACCACCGGGCATCACGGTGACGGTGGCCTGGATGTCGGTCTGAGCGAGGCTGGCGATGTTCACGGTCTCGGCTGCGGTGCCGTCGGTCGACGAGGTTCCCGCCGCGCAGTACCACGCGCTCGACGCGACGTCGCCCGCGGGCACGCCGATGCTGGCGCGCGCGGCCACCGCCGCGCTCGACGCGCCTGATGCGCCGGAACCGCCCGACGCGTTCTGCTGCGCCACGATCGCCGCCACCAGCGCGACCAGCACCACGAACAGGATCGGGCCGCGTCGCACCCTGCGGCTGCGCCTTCGCTCCCCGTCGGACCTCGGTCCCGGTGGGAGATCGGGAGTCGGCACGTCGGAGGTCGACGGATCGGGAGTCGGGGCGTCGGTGCTCACACGCGTTCCCACCAGAACGACTCGTCGTCGATCTCGGCCAGCGGATCGGGCCTCGACTCGCGCTCGCGCTCCCGACGCCGCCGGGCCGCGACGGCGCGGGTCGACGGGTCGCGCCGGACCCGGGTGCGGCGCCAGCGCCACAGCACCAACAGCCAGATCACCAGCGCGCCGCCGAGCATGGCCCAGCGCACGGCCTGGCCCCCGTAGGTGATCGAGACGGTGGCCCGTCGTTGCACCACGAACCCGTTGGCCCAGCCGAACGACTCCTGGTGGCGGAGCGCCGTGCCGCCGGCGGTCGCCTTCCAGTCCGAGTCGTAGGCCTCACCCCAGAACGCGGTGCCGGTAGCGGTCGGACCCGTGGGCAGCGGCACGGCGCGGGTGAGGTCGGTCGCCAGCGCGGCGCGGTTCGGGCGGCGGGAGTCGACCGGGAGGGCGGGCGGCGGCACTGCGGCGCGGATCGGGGCGTAGGCGAGGTTCTCGTAGAGCACGAGGCCGCGGCTCGAGCGGAGTCGCGCCAGGTCGAGCTGCTGCGCCATCGCCCTCCGCAGGGCGAGCGGCGCTTCGGCGGCGTCGCCGCCGCCCCTCCCCTGCGTGCTCGGCACGACCACGTAGCGGACCCCCATCGGCGCCAGCATCCGACCCAACCGGTCGGTCCGACCCGTCTCGGCGAGCACCAGCGCGCGGTCGACGACGTGGTCGGCGTCGTGCTCGGGCGCACGCCACTGCTCGGTGACGTCGCCGGGTCCGTTGCGGGTCAGCACGTAGCCGGTGCCGTCGTGCAGCACGACCGGATCGAGCGGGAGCTCGGCCGGGTCACCCGCCCAGAGCATGCGGAACTCGCCCTTCCCGGTCGAGGCCTGGGTGAAGGCGAGGTCGTTCGCCCACCCCGAGTCGGGCGCGTCCCAACGACCGTCGAAGACGTCGGCGGTGAACGCCAACGCCGGCAGCACGATCGCGAGCGCACCGATGATCGCCGCCGGCTGGCGCCACCCGAACTTGAACGTCTGGATCCCGTCGACGAACACCGAGACCGTGACGCCGACACACAGCGCGAGGCCGAACGCGGCGAGCGTGAGCCCGGCTTCAGGAGCGAGGACCGACGTGTGCGGGAAGAAGCGCGCGGGAACCCACACCGCGGCCCACCCGATGAGCGCCAGCACCCAACCGCGCGCGGTCCACGCGAGGCGGTCGCCGGTGGCGACGAACAGCGGGACCGTGGCCGCGAGGAAGAGGCCCCACATGAGCCAGCCCGCCGACGCCGGCCCGGTGTCGAACCGGAGCACCTGCGAGAGATCGAGGATCGGGTCGGAAGGCGAAGCCGAGCGACGCCTTGTCGGTGCCGCTGTGCGCGTACGCGAGCGGCCACGGGAAGAGCAGGACCAGCGCTCCGACCGACGCGACGATCGCGATGCCGAACGCACGGAGCATCGGGCGAGCGCGTCCGGCGATGGGGATGGCGACGACGAACGCCAGCACCGCGAGCACGAAGAGACCGAGCCCGGCCGGATAGAACGCGCCGAGCAGCGCGCACAGCACCGCGAGCCGCAGCACGCGCCCGCGACGAGCGTCGCTGCGCTCGCCGAGCCGCACGACGCGCAGGAGGAGGAACGGCAGCAGCGCGAACAGCACCAGCGGTCCGAGCCGGCCCTGCGCGATCGCGTTGCGGGCGACGGGGTTGATCCCGTAGACCAACCCGGCGGCGAGGGCGGGCCCACGGAAGCCGATGGCCACGCGCGCCGAGGCGGTACGCGCCGAACGCGCCGAGCGGGATGGCGGCGACGACGACGATCGTCTGCGCGAGCCCCGTCGCCCCGAGCAGCACCGTGCCCAACGCCCCGATCACGGCCAATGCCGCCGGTTGCGGTGACGCCGAGCCGAGACCGGTGTAGCGCCAGGCCGAGCCGAAGCTGTCGAACACGTCGCCGACGCTCGGCCAGTGCGCCAACGTGCCGATGGCGGGCACGCCGTGGGTGATGAGCGACCGGGAGCCGAGCACCGCCATCACCAGGAACCCGAGGAACGCGATCGCGGCCGGCGTGCGCATGCCGTCGGACATGGAGTCGACCGCGGTGCGCGACGCGTCGCCGATCGTGCGCAGCCGGGTGTCGGTGTGGAGGTGGTGCGCGAAGAACGCGCCGAGGCGCGGCGGTGCTCGACACCTGCAGCTCGCGCAGCTCGGAGTCGTGCACCGTGCGCAGCGCCTGGGCACGCTTGCGGGACGCGCGTAGACGACGCACGTGGAGCAGGTTCGAGAACCAGCTCCCGATCGCGGCCCGCGCCCGCCTCGGGCGACCGGTGATCAGGTCGCCCACCGCCTCCACGAACCCCACCACGAACCCGACCGGTACCAGCCAGAGGAGCTTCCGCAGCGAGTACGACGTGAACAGCACGCGCACGCGCGACCGCGCCATGGCGAACTCGTCGGGCCGGTCGTCGTGATCGCGGTCGGTCGACGCTTCACGATGCCTTGCGCGCGCGTCGGGCACGACGAGGACGCGTGCACCCGCGAGTCGGGCCCGCCAGCACAGGTCGAGGTCTTCGGCGCCGGGATAGGTCTCGGGGTCGAAGCCGCCGAGCTCCACGAACAGGTCGGTGCGCACGAGCATCACCGCGGTGGTCACGTAGAACACGTCACGGACGCCGTCGTGCTGCTCCTGGTCGACCTCGCCCGGTTCGATGCCGGTGAAGGGCGCACCGAAGCGGTCGATGCCACGGCCGACCTCGAGCAGGATCTCGGGGTTCTCGGCGCTGACGAGCTTCGGCCCCGCGATGCCGGCGTTGGAGCGGTACCCCTCCTCGACCATGAGCCGCACCGCCGACTCGTCGAGCACGACGTCGTCGTGGCAGAAGAGCAGGAAGGTGGCGCCCTCGACGACGTGGAGGGCCTCGTTGGCGGCCACGGAGAACCCGGCGTCGGCGCCGAGGGGGCGCACGAACGCCCTTGGGAGCACCGCGGCCACGCGAGGGGTGAGGTCCTCCTGCGAGCCGGTGTCGACCACGAGCACGGTGAGGTCGTCGTAGTCCTGGCCGGCCAGGCTGTTGAGCGTGTCCTCGAACCAGGGACCCGGGTTCCGGGTGACGACCACCGCGACGACGGGCGGGTACTGGGCGAGGACCTCCTCGACCTCCCCCTCCGCGGTGATCGGCTCGACGTCGGCAGGGCCGAGGTCGGCGAGCTCGGCGAGCTCGTCGAACGCAGGGTCCGCGGCGGGGTCGAGGGGGCTCGGCGGCTCGTCCCCGGGCGGCCCCACGACGGGCGCGTCGGGCGGTTCGGGCACGCTCATGAGAGACGACAGCGTACCGTCGTCCCCCTCTCGCACCGGGGACACGGCGGGCGTCGCCGACCGGCTCGATCGGGTGGGTGGCGGCGAGCGCAGCCCGGGACGGTGAGCGGGTCGGCCGGTACGCTCGACCGATGATCACAGCGCTGGCGGGGGGTGTGGGGGCGGCCCGGTTCCTGCGCGGCCTCGTGCAGGTCGTCGACCCCGGCGACGTCACCGTCGTCGTCAACACCGCCGACGACGACTGGTTCCACGGGCTCTACGTGAGCCCCGACCTCGACTCGGTCACCTACACGCTCGCCGGGGCCCAGAACCCCGACACCGGCTGGGGCCTGGCCGGCGAGACCTTCGCCGCCATCGACGCCCTCGGCCGGTACGGGGAGGACACCTGGTTCCGCCTCGGCGACCGCGATCTCGCGACCCACCTGTTCCGCACCCGGCTCCTGCGCGAGGGTGCAACGCTCAGCGAGGCCACCGCCCGGATCGCCGCAGCCTGGGAGCTGGGCCCACGACTGGTGCCGATGACCGACGACCGCGTCGCCACCCGCATCACCACCGACGCCGGCGAGCTGGCGATGCAGGAGTGGTTCGTGCGCGAGCACTGCGAGCCACCGGTGGTCGGTGTGCACTTCGCCGGCGCCGCAGAGGCCTCACCCGCGCCCGGTGTGCTCGAGGCGATCGCGGACGCCGACACGATCCTCGTGTGCCCGAGCAACCCCGTCATCTCGATCGGCCCGATCCTCGCCGTCCCGGGCGTGCGCGACGCTCTGGTCGCCCGACGCGATCGCGTGGTCGGCGTCAGCCCGATCATCGCCGGCCGTCCCGTGAAGGGGCCGGCCGACCGGCTCATGGGCCCGATGGGCATCGACGTGTCGTGCGTGGGCGTGGCCCGCGAGTACCGCGAGTTCTGCAGCGCGCTCGTCGTCGACACCGGCGACGCCGCGCACGCGGATGAGATCGAGGCGCTCGGTGTGCGCGCCGTGGTCGCCGACACGCTCATGACCGACGCCCGGGTCGCGGCGGCGTTGGCGCGCGACACGCTCGCTGCGGTCGCCTGATCCGTCACCGAGCGAAGGCGTCGTGCAACCACTCACGCTCATCCCCGTCCACGGCATCCCCGAGGTGCGGCGCGACGATCCGCTCGCTGCGCTCGTCGCCGACGCCGCCGCCGCGCAGGACACCCCGCTGCTCGACGGCGACTGCCTCGTCGTCACGCAGAAGATCGTGTCGAAGGCCGAGGGCCGCATGGTGCAGGTCGACCCCGACGACCGCGAGGCCCGGCGCGCACTGGTCGAGAGCGAGTCGGTGCGCATCCTCCGTCGTCGCGGCGACCTCATCATCAGCGAGACGCGCCACGGCTTCGTGTGCGCGAACGCGGGCATCGACCTGTCGAACGTCGACGCCGGTTGGGCCGCG
Organism: uncultured Actinomycetes bacterium; assembly: GCA_963755855.1. GTDB lineage: Bacteria > Actinomycetota > Acidimicrobiia > IMCC26256 > DASPTH01 > DASUAS01. The sequence goes on from CAVWLR010000009.1 coordinate 1,433,123, forward strand.
CTCCTCCCCGTCGACAGCGATCGATCGGCCCGCCGCATCCGCGATGCGCTGCGCGCGACGCGGAAGGTCGAGGTCGCGGTCGTGATCTCCGACACCTTCGGCCGACCGTGGCGCCAAGGGCTCACCGACGTCGCCATCGGCGTCGCCGGGCTCGCCGCGGTCGTCGACCTGCGCGGGACCGACGACGCGCTCGGCCGCGAGCTGCAGGTCACCGAGGTCGCAGTGGCCGACGAGGTCGCCGCCGCCGCCGAGCTGGTCATGGGCAAGTCGTCCGGCGTCCCGGTGGCGATCGTGCGCGGCCTCGACCGCACCTGGTTCCGCGAGAGCAGCTCCCGCGAGCTCGTGCGTGGCCCCGCGGAGGACCTCTTCCGGTGACAGGCCGGTGAGTCGGATCCCTGCGTTCCTCGAGGCGCGACGCTCGATCCGCGCGTTCGTCGACGAACCGGTGCCGCGCGAGGCGCTCGACGGCTTCGTGGAGGCGGCGTGTGCGGCACCCGCGCCACACCACTCGCGTCCGTGGCGCTGGGTGGTCGTCGACACCGCCGTCGCCAAGCAGCAGCTCGCCGACGGCATGGGCGACGCCTGGCGACGCGACCTGGAGCGCGACGACGTTCCCGCCGCGCGCGTCGACGAGCTGGTCGACGCGTCGCACGCCAAGATCACGGGCGCGCCCGCGATCGTCCTCGGGTGCCTCACCTGGCAGGGTCTGGATCGCTACCCCGACGAGGCCCGTCAACGCGCCGAGTTCGGCATGGCGCTCCTGTCACTCGGAGCCGCGGTCGAGAACCTCATGGTGGCTGCGGCCGACGCCGGCTACGCGTCGTGCTGGGTGGCAGCACCGATCTTCTGTCCCGAGGCAGCGCGCGATGCGCTCGCGCTCGACGCGGAGTGGTTGCCGCACGCGATGGTCGTGCTCGGTCGTCCCGATCCTGCGTACGTCGGACGCCCGCGACCGCCGGTCCCCCTCGGCGAATTGCGCGTCTTCCGCTGAGCGATGGCTGTGGATCGGCCGAGAGCCCGACCCCCAGCACGGCAAGACGGACAGGTGCTCACTAGCATCGGCGGGTGCCCGCGCGATTCGAACGCCGCACCTTCCTGGGTTTCGTGGCCGTCGCCGCAGCCGCGCCGTTCGTCCCCCGCCTGAACTTCGACCGACTCGACCGCAGCACGCGCGCCGCGCGCGCGGTGGCGACCGACGGGGTCGTCCGACTCGGTCGCGCGTACCTGAAGGCCCACCCGAAGGACGCGAGCGTCCGTCGGCTCCGCACCGAGATCACGGGGCTCGACGCGACGAAGCCGGTGCGGCCCCAGCTCCCCGCGATCGCGGCCGCGTGCACGGCGGAGTTCGTCCGTGGCCGCACCGTCGCCGTCGACGGTTGGCTCCTCGCCGGCTCCGAGGCCCGGGCCGCCGCCGCCGTCGCCCTCGGAGCCTGACCAGGTGCTGGTCGACGGCAACGACCTGCCGACCAGCACGACGCTGCAGGGCGACGTGTGCATCATCGGCGCCGGGGCGGCCGGCATCACGCTCGCACGGGCGCTGGCCGCGAAGGGCCACGACGTCGTGCTGCTCGAGAGCGGTACGTTCGATCCCGACGCCGCCACGCAGGCGCTCTACCGGGGCAAGGAGGTCGGGCTCCGGCTCGATCCCAACGAGCGCTCCGGGCTCGACGGGCCGCGCCTCCGCTACTTCGGCGGCACCACCAACCACTGGGCGGGCTACTGCCGGCCGTTCCCCGCCCTCGACTTCGACCCGCGTGCGTACGTCACGCGTTCGGGGTGGCCGATCGCGCGCGCCGACCTCGAGCCGTACTACTTCGGTGCGCACGACGTCATCAAGCTCGGCCCGTACAACTACTCGCCCGCGACGTGGAACGCCGCAGGGAAGATCGGGCTGCCGTTCCTCGACGACGTCACGACGACGCCGCACACGCTGATCCAGGTCGCGGGTCACCCGGCGCTCGGCGCGACCTACCGCCAGGAGATCACCGACGCGCCCGGCATCCAGCTGGTGCTCCACGCCAACGTGACCAACATCGCGCTCGACGACAGCGGGAACTCGGTCGACCACCTCGAGGTGAAGACGCTCACCGGCAACTCGTTCAGCGCCCGCGCGCCGGTGTTCGTGCTGGCCACCGGCGGCCTCGAGGTGCCTCGCCTCCTGCTGGCCTCGAACGACCGTCGGCCCGCCGGGCTGGGCAACGACAACGACCTGGTCGGCCGGTGCTTCATGGACCACCTCAACATCGCGTCGGGCCCGGTGGCGTTGACCGTCGGCGACGACGCGCTCGCTCCCTACGCGCTCAACGCGACGACCGTCGACGTGGGCGGCGAGGCGCGCGACTTCTCGTTGCAGAGCGTCGCGCTCGTCGATCCCGACGTGATGAAGCGCAAGGAGCTGCGCGCGTGCGAGCTCACGCTCGAGTTCCCGTTCGCCGCCGCCGACCCAGAGCTCGAGCAGATCTATCCGGGGATCACGAACGGCCTCGACCTGATGCGCGCGGAAGGGATCACGCCGCAGACCGTCGCCACCGCGCGGGTGCTCTGTGAGCAGGAGCCGAACCTGGCCAGCCGGGTGAGCCTGGTGCGCACGAAGGACGCGCTCGGGATGCCGCGCATCCAGCTCGACTGGCGGATCACGCGCGACGACCGGCTGAGCATGCTGCGCTCATTGCGGTACTTCGCCAGCCAGATCGCGGCGCGCGGCCACGGACGGTTCCGCCTCGACATCGGGGGCTACCACGACCTCGATGCCACCGACGACGCCGACCTCGAGTTCGCGGTGAACACCGGCTCCCACCACATGGGCACGGCCCGCATGAGCGCCGATCCGAGCGCGGGCGTCGTCGACCCCGACCTGAAGGTGCACAGCCTCGCCAACCTGTACGTCGGCGGCAGCGCCGTCTTCCCGACGAGCGGCGCCAACCCGCCGACGCTCACCCTCGTCGCCCTCGCCCTCCGTCTCGGCGATCACCTCGACACGGTGCTCGGACCCCGCCCACCCACGATCGTCGAGCCGTCGGACGAGTTCGACACCGCCGCGGCCGCGGCGCCGTCAGGCGACGCCGACTCGGCACCAGTCGACGGTGAGCCCTAGGCCCTCGTCGAGCACGGTCCACGGCTTCCACCCGAGGTGGATGGCCGCGCGCCCGGGTCGAGCGCCGACCGTTGCAGCTCACCTGCTCGTGCGGGCGCCCGGTTGGGCGACTCCGGGTAGCTGGTGAGACGCGCCAGGGTCTCGTAGAGGCCGAGCACGCTCGTCTCGACGCCGGTGCCGATGTTCATCAGCAGCCCGCCGCCCTTCTCGGTGGCGCGCACGAACGCGTCGACGACGTCGTCGACGAACACGAAGTCGCGGGTCTGCGCGCCGTCACCGAACACGGTCGGCTGACGTCCGGCGAGCATCCGGCCGGCGAAGATCGCGACGACGCCACCCTCGCCGTGGGGGTCCTGGCGCGGGCCGTAGACGTTGGCCAGCGCGAGCTCCGTGTACTCGAGCCCGCGCACCTCGCGGTAGTAGTGGAGGTAGTCGCCCGCGGCCTTCTTCGACACGCCGTACGGGGAGATCGGCCGTTGCGGATGGCTCTCGCGCGCCGGGAGCGGATCGACGTCGCCGTAGAGCGTGCCGCCCGAACCGGCGAACACCACCTTGTGGGTGCCGGCGGCGAGCGCGGCCTCGCACACGTTGAGCGTGCCCATCACGTTGACGTCGGCGTCGTGCAGGGGCTTCGCCACCGACGCGCGCACGTCGAGCTGCGCGGCGAGGTGGAAGATCACCTCCGGACGCCGGTGCGTCACGAGATCGGTGAGCTGCGGAGAGCGGATGTCGAGGCGGTGGAAGCTGAACTTGCGGTTGCGCTGTGCGCGCGCCTCGGTGAGGTTGGCCAGCACGCCGGTCGACAGGTCGTCGATGGCGTCGACGTCGCACCCCTCCGCCAGGAGCCGGTCGACGAGCGTCGAGCCGATGAAGCCCGCGCCGCCCGTGACCATCACGCGCACGGGTCAGCCCTCGGGTGACGCCGAGGGAGGTTCAGGCTCGGGTTCGGGGCGACGGATGCGCGCGCCGGACGCGCGTGCGCCGGCTGTGAGCTCGGCGTCGGCGCCGACGATCGTGTGGTCCGACGCGATGGCCCCCACGCCCAGCGACGCCCGGTCGCTCACCACGGAGTCGATCGCCTCGGCGTCGTCGCTGATCGTGGCGCCGTCGTGCACCACCGCGCGCAGCAGCCGCGCGCCGGATCCGACGGTGACGCCGGCACCCACGACCGATCCGGCGACCCGCGCACCGTCGGCGACGACCGAGCCGTCGCCGATGAGGGCGGGCGCCTCGATCCGTGCGTCGGGGTGGATGTCGGGCTCGCCCTGCACCCAGACCCCGGGCGCGGTCTCGCGCGCACCGGGCGCGGGGACGCCGCCGAGCATCCCGGCCAGCACGTCGGCGTGTGCCTGCAGGTACTTCTCGGGGGTGCCGATGTCGATCCAGTACGCGTCGGTCGTCATGGCGTACATGCGGCTCGGTTCCTGCAGCATGCGCGGGAACGTCTCGCGCTCGATCGACACCGTGAGCCGCTCGGGGATCCGTTGCAGCACCGACGGCTCGAGCACGTACGTGCCCGCGTTGATCCAGTTGGTGGGTGCCTTGCCCTTCGGCGGCTTCTCGACGAACGCCACGACCTCGCCGTCGTCGCGCGTCGGCACGACGCCGAACGCCGACGGGTCACCGACCTGCGTGAGGCAGATCGTGGCCTCGGCCTCGCGCTCGTCGTGGAAGGCGACGAGCTGGTCGAGATCGAGCGTGGTGAGGACGTCGCCGTTGCACACGACGAGTCGCTCGTCGAGGCCCTGCGCGGCGAAGCGGATCGCGCCGGCGGTGCCGAGCGGGTGGTCTTCCACCGCGTACCGGAGCACCAGGTCGCCGAAGCGACCCTCGGGGAAGTGGGCCTCGAACGCATCGGGCAGGTACCCGAGCGACAGCACGACCTCGTCGACTCCGTACCCGGCGAGCCACGCGAGCTGACGCTCCAGGAAGGCCTGGTTGGCGATCGGGAGGAGCGGCTTGGGCGTGGCGTAGGTCAGCGGCCGGAGACGCGTGCCCTCGCCACCGACGAGGACGATCGCCTTCACGACGCCCGCCTCATCGTGCGCACCGGGATCACGGCGTCGACGTGGCGGGGACCGTGGTGGTCGTGTCCGCGGGCAACGTCGTCGTCGTGGCGTCGATCGCGACGCACGGGGAGTTCTTGCTGAGGTTCGCGGTGGAGTTGTCGTTGATCTGGCTGAACGCGGTGCACGCGTTCGGCGGGAACGGCTGGTCGGCACCCTTCGGCAGGAAGTAGATGGCGAGCGTCTCGCCGTCCTTCAGCTTGTAGTCACTCGGGTTGCCGGTGCGCGCCTTGCCGTCGACCGCCCAGGTGATCTCGACCCTTCTGGCCCTTGTACTGACCGGCCGGGCACGTGTCGCCGTTCGACCACTGCGTCTGCTTGGGCTTCGCGGCCGGGCCCGTCCACGCGTCGATCGAGTCGGACGACACCGACCAGCCGCCGTAGTCGGCGAATTTCCCGAGCGTGGCGTTGCTGCCCTCTTCGCTCACGACGAACGGGTGGGTGTGGATCAGGTCGTCGCCGTGGGTGTGGATGCCGACGTTCGCGGTCTGCCCGGGGTTGTCGGCCGGCTTCTCGAACTGGGGCTGCGCGGTGAGCCACTCGCCGCAGATGTCGACCTGGAACGCGGTGTGCCAGTGGTCGCCGGGCTCGTTGGTCGCGGCGTCGGGCGCCCGCGGCGCACCACTGCTCGCGTCTTCGTTCGAGCCTCGCACCAGGAACACCGCGACGATGCCGATGATGACCAGCGCGGCGATGGCGACGTTCCAGGCGGTCGATCCGCTGCGCCTGCGCTTCGGCTTTCGGTACCGGGAGCGCTGCGCGGCGCGAGAACGGGTCCGGGACTGGGGCATGGCGAGTCGCAGGCTACCCGCTGACCCTCGGCACCTCGGGGCGCGTCCTCAGCGCCCTCGCCGCCATGTCGAACATCGCGCGCACGGCGAGGAAGCAGGCCGCCGGGACCAGGAGGAGGCGGCGCACGCCCTTCCACCGCCGCTCCGCGAACCGGTAGGCCGAGCGGTGGTGCTCGGCGATCATCCGGTAGGGGTGCGCCGCCGTGCTCGCGCCCTGCACGTGGATGGCGCTCCCGGCGGGCTCGAACGCGACCCGCCAGCCGATCCGCCGCAACCGCCAGCAGAGGTCGACGTCCTCCATGTACATGAAGTAGCGCTCGTCCCAGCCCCCCACCGAGTCGAGGGCGCTCCGCCGGAGGTACAGGAGCGCGCCCGACACCCAGTCGACGTCACGAGGCCGATCCCAGACCGCGTCGAGCTGGCGGTAGCGGCGGGTGAACCGGTTCCGGGGGAACAGGCGGCCGAGCACGGCGTGCCCGACCGCGTCGGTCGTCGAAGAGTGGGAGCGGGCGGACGGGTACTGCGAGCCGTCGGGGTTGAGCAGTGCCGGCCCGACCGCGGCCAGGTCGGGCTCGGCGTCGAGGCGCCGCAGCATCGCGGCCGCGGTGCCCGGGGCGACGTCGAGGTCGGGGTTGGCGACGGCGACGACCGGCGCGGTCGTCGCCGCGATGCCCCGGTTGGCGGCAGCCGCGTAGCCGACGTTCTCGCCCGGGTCGACGACGGTGATCCCGGGCAGCGCGGCCCGCAGCGCGGCGACCGAGCCGTCGGTCGACCCGTTGTCGACGACGACGACCTCGGGCTCCCCGGCGCTCGTGTCGGTCCGGATCGACCGGACGCACTCCAGCAGCAGAGGCCCCGACTCGAAGTTCACGACCACGGCGGCCCAGCGGGCCATCTCAGTCGGTGAAGCGGTACTTGACGAGGGTCCAGAGCGCGACGAAGCCGTCGCGCCAGGTGATCTTCTTGCCCTCGTCGAATTCGCGCCCGGTGTACGAGATCGGCACCTCGTAGATCCGGATGCCGCGCCGCAGCATCTTGGCGGTGACCTCGGGCTCGAAGTCGAAGCGCTCGGCCCGCAACGTGAGGCCGTCGAGCAGCGACGCGGTCGAACAGCTTGTAACAGGTCTCCATGTCGGAGAGCGTCGTGTTGTAGAGGACGTTCGTGACCAGCGACAGGAAGCGGTTGCCGATCCAGTGCAGGAACAGCATGTTGCGCCGCTCACCGGTGAAGCGGGAGCCGTAGACCACCTGCGCCTTGCCCCGGAGGATGGGCGCGAGCAGCTTGGGCCAGTCCTCGGGGTCGTACTCGAGGTCGGCGTCCTGCACCAGCACGAGGTCGCCGGTGACGTGCTCGAGCCCGCTGCGGATCGCCGAGCCCTTGCCCCGGTTGGACTCGTGCGTGATCACGCGCACCGTGCTGTCGGCGAGCTGGCGCAGCACGTCGCGCGTGCCGTCGGTGCTGCCGTCGTCGACGATCACGATCTCGAGGTCGACGGGCAGGTCGACCGCGCGCATGCGCCGGACGATCTCCACGACCGTGTTGCGCTCGTCGAACACGGGCACGATCACCGACAACTTGCGGTACTCGCGCGGTTCGTCAGGTGACACCGATCCTCCGGTACCAGTCGTGGGTGAGGGCGAGACCTTCGCGGAGGCCGACCTGTGGATGCCAGTCGAGGACCGATTCGGCGAGCGAGATGTCGGGGCGGCGCTGCTTGGGGTCGTCGAGCGGCAGGGGTTCGAAGACGAGCTCGCTCCGGGCGCCGGTGACCTCGAGCACGAGCTCGGCGAGCTCGAGCATGGTGAACTCGGTGGGGTTGCCGATGTTCATCGGGCCGACGTGCTCCGACTCGAGGAGCGCGAGCAGTCCGGCGATCTCGTCGCTCACGAAGCAGAACGAGCGGGTCTGCTTGCCGTCGCCGTACACCGTGAGCGGTTCGCCGCGCATCGCCTGCGCGAGGAAGTTGGAGACGACCCGGCCGTCGGACGCACCGAGCCGGGGCCCGTAGGTGTTGAAGATGCGCACGATCCGGGTGTCGACGTCGAACTCGCGGTGGTACGCCATCGTGATGGCCTCGGCGTAGCGCTTCGCCTCGTCGTAGACCGACCGGGGGCCGACGCTGTTGACGTTGCCGAAGTAGCTCTCGGGCTGCGGGTGCACGAGCGGATCGCCGTAGATCTCGCTGGTCGACGCGACGAGGAAGCGCGCGCCGTTCGCTCGAGCGAGGTCGAGCGCGTGCCGGGTGCCGACCGAGCCGACCTCGAGCGTCGCGATCGGGTGCGCGTGGTACTCGGGCGGGCTGGCCGGGCTGGCGAGGTGGAACACCGCGTCGACCGCGCCGTCGACGGGCACGCCGTGGATGACGTCGTGCTCGAGCAACGTGAACGCGCGGTCGTCGGCGAGGTGCGCGACGTTGTCAGGGTTGCCGGTGAGGAAGTTGTCGACGGCGACGACCTCCCACTCGCGCGCGCGCAGCAGGTCGCACAGGTGCGACCCGAGGAACCCTGCGCCTCCGGTGACGACTGCTCTCGGCATCAGCGACCGACGCCGTGGTACGTGAAGCCGCGCCGGCGCATCGCCGCCGGGTCGAGCAGGTTGCGTGCGTCCACCAGTCCGCGCGGCGCGGCCATGGTCTCGACGACACGACCGAAGTCGAGCCACCGGAACTCGTCCCACTCGGTGAGCAGCGCCAGCAACTGGGCGTCGCGCGCCGCGTCGTAGGGATCGGTGACGATGTCGAGACCGGGCAGCGTCCGGCCGGCGGCCTCGCCCGCGGCGGGGTCGTAGGCCCGCACGTGGGCGCCCTCCTCGAGCAGGCGGCGGCACACCACGAGCGCCGGCGAGTCGCGCAGGTCGTCGGTGTTGGCCTTGAACGTGAGCCCCCACACGCCGACCGCGACGTCGCGCAACGACCCGCCCGCGGTGTCGCGCAGCTTCTCGATGATCCGCTCGTGCTGACGGTGGTTCACCTCGACGACGCCGCGCAGGAGGCTGAACTCGTAGCCGGCGGTGTCGGCGGTGTGGATGAGGGCGGCGGTGTCCTTCGGGAAGCACGAGCCGCCGTAGCCGGGGCCGGGGTGCAGGAACTCGAACCCGATGCGCGGGTCGTAGCCCATGCCGAGCGCGACCTCGCGCACGTCGGCGTTGACCGCCTCGCACAGGTTCGCGACCGCGTTGATGAAGGAGATCTTGGTGGCGAGGAACGCGTTCGACGCGTACTTGATCATCTCCGCCGACGCGGGGTCGGTGACGAGGATCGGCGCCTTCACGTCGCGGTAGAGGTCGGAGACCCGCACCGCGACCGCGGTGTCGTCGCAGCCGATGACGACCCGCGACGGCTCCAGGAAGTCGCGCACCGCGGTGCCCTCGCGCAGGAACTCGGGGTTCGACGCCACGCCCACGTCGGCGATCGCCCCCGCCTCGCTGAGGTGGCGGGCCACGAACTGCGTGGAGCCCACCGGCATCGTCGACTTGTTGACGACGACGGCGCCGGCCCGCAGCACCGGTGCGATCTCGTGGACGACCGCCTCGACCGCCGAGAGATCGGCGGCCCCGGACTCCGACTGCGGCGTCTGCACGCAGAGGAACACGAACTCCGCCGTGCGCACGGCTGCGGTGGCGCCGACCACGAAGCGGAGCCGGTCGCGCGGCCAGGCCCTCGGCGACGAGCGCGGGGAGCCCCTCCTCGAGGATCGGCACCTCGCCCTTCGACAGCGAGCGCACGCGCTCCTGATCGAGGTCGGCGCACGTGACCGAGTGCCCCAACCGCGCCAGGCACGCCGACGTCGTGAGCCCGACGTACCCGGCGCCGATGACCGCGACGTCGCTCATGCTCCGACTCCGCGACTTGCTCGCTGCCGCTCGCTCATGCTCCGACTCCGCGACTCGCTCGCTGCCGCTCGCTCATGCGTCCCAACCCTTGACGTACTCGATGACCGCGTCACGCCACGGGCGCAGCGACGGCAGCCCGGCCAGCCGCAGCGCCCGGTTGTCCATGGCGCTCATCGGCGGGCGGGCGGCGGGCCGGTCGAGATCAGCGGCCTCGATCGCCTCGATCCCCGAGGGATCGACGCCCCGCGCCCGCAGGGCGGTGACGATCAGCTCGTGGCGAGTCACCACCTCGCTGCCACTGGTGACGTGGAAGAGGCCCTGGCGCCGCTCCACCGCGAAGCGCGCCAGCAGCTCGGCCAGGTCGGGGGCATAGGTGGGGATGCTGACCTGATCGGCGAGCACGCCGTCGAGCTCACCCCGATCGAAGGCGCCGAAGGCCCAGCTCACGAGGTCGGTGCCGCGCCGGCCGAACACCCACGAGGTGCGGACGGTCGCCCAGCTCGTCGCGTGCCGCTCGACCTCCAGCTCACCGCCGAGCTTCGAGCGCCCGTACTCGGAGATGGGCCGCACCGCGTCCCACTCGTCGTAGGGCCGGGTCGCCTCGCCGTCGAAGACGTAGTCGGTCGACACGTGCACGAGGTGGGCCCCGCGACGGGCGCTGGCCTGCGCCAGGCTCCGGACGCCCAGCGCGTTCACGGCGAACGCCCGCTCGGGGTCGCGCTCGCAGCCATCGACGTTGGTCATGGCGGCGGCGTTCACGACCGCGTCGGGGGCGAACTCGGCAACGACCTGCTCGACCTGCTCACGGTCGGCGAGATCGAGGGTGTCGTGTGCCGCGCCGAGCACCTCGTGGTGGTCCCCCAGGGCTTCGACGACGCGGGCGCCGACCTGGCCGGCCGCGCCGGTGACGAGGATGCGCACGGCTGGGAAGTGTACGGCCTTACTGCGGGCAGGGATCCGAAATGGCAGGGGGCTGCGTGGTGGTGGTCGTGGTGTCGGGCGCGGTGACGACCGGAGCGCCCGGGACCGTCGTCGTGGTCGACGGCACCGTGATCGTCCCGGGGAACGACGTGCCCAGCACCAGCCCGACCGCGTTGGCGGCCTTGACGTCGGGCACGAGCTTGGCGTCGGGGATGTAGGTGAGGAGCGCCTTGGCCTCCTCGGCCTGGCCGTAGCCGTAGTGGATCTCGGTGACCGGGACCGTCGCCGCCGCCTTCGTCGCCGAGGCCTTGAACCCCTGGTCGGCCAGCGCCTGGACCGCCGATGCCGACACGTTGGTGCCGGTGGCGTCGGTGACGCGCACCGTCACCGCCGACGGCTGCACGGTCGCGGGCTTCGGGGTGTCGTCGCCGAAGGTGCGGAGCTGGTCGACCATCGCATCGGCCTCGGGAGCGGCCTGGACCCGGTTGGGGTCGGGCGGGTAGGCCTCGATGGGCAGCGTCTCGAACTTGATCGCGTTGGTGTCGTTCACGTTGACGGTCCGGAACGCTCGCACCAGCGCGTTCACGTCGTCGCGGCTCAGGTTCTGGTCGGCCTTGATGTACTTCAGGACGTTGTCGGCGAGCGACAGCGCGAGGAACGGGTCGGCCAGGCTCTTGGAGATGGCCAGGCCGGCGAGCTTCTTGATGAAGTACTGCTGGCGCTTGATGCGCGACAGGTCGGACCAGTCGTCGAGCTTGGCCCAGTGCTCACCGTCCGGGTCGACGATCTCGCCCTGCGGGTCGGAGATCTCGATGTGGCGGGCCCGCACGTAGGCGAGCGCGGCGCCACCGTCGAGCGGGTAGCAGCCGCCGCCGAACGGGGTGCTCAGACCGGTCTCCTGGTCGCGGGTGCGCCCCGGCAGGTACACGGTCACGTTGCCGATCTCGTCGACGATCTCCTGGAAGCTCTTGAAGTCGACCTCGAGGTAGTGGTTGATGTCGATGTCGAAGTTGGCCTTCAGCGTCTTCGACGACGAGGTCCGGTCCACCCGTCGAGTAGGCCGAGTTGATCTGGCTCTTGCCCGAGGTCCCGGGCACGTCGACCATGAGGTCGCGCGGGAAGCTGACCACGAACGTGCGCTGCGAGCTGGGCTCGACGTGCGCCACCATGATCGTGTCGGAGCGTTGGCCGTCGACACCGGCCTCGGGGTCGTTGGGGTCGCCGAACTCCGCCGCCTGGTCGGGGTTGTTCACGAACGACCGGGTGTCGGAACCGATGATCAGGTAGTTCGCTCCACCCGGCGGCGGCTCCGCGAGCGTGAGCTGCACGCGCCGGATCTTCGCGACCCGGTCGGTGATGCCCCGGTCGACGAGGGCCACCGCGCTGCCCATGAAGAGGCTGGCGAGGACGACCGCGATCACGAGCCGGCCCCAGAAGCCGCGCCAGCGCATGCGGTCGTCGCCCGCGTGGGCTGCCGCTGTTCGCGCCCTCGATGGGGCTGTCCCCCGCGTCGGCCACCGGCCCCGACATCCTGCTGCGTCCCTTCCGGTCTCAGACGCACGCCGCTTCGGGCGACACCGTCGTGGTGGTCGCCTCGGGAGCGCCCGTGGTCGCTGTGCTGCCCAGCCCGTGGAAGTCCTTCCCGAGGACCACCACGATATCGGTGCCCGAGAGCGAGGAGTCCTCGATCAGCTGCGCGCCGGGCACGGATGCGGCCACCAGCTGCGCCTTCGCCAGGTCGGACGACACGTACCGGATCTCGCTGTGGTCGACGGTGCCCCGGGGGTCGTTGTCGGCGCCGCCGTTCACGAAGCCCTTCTGCTGCAGCTCCTGCGCGGTCGTGCCCGCCGCGCCCTGCACCCCGGAGGCGTTCAGCACCTTGACCCGCACGTCGACCGGCCGCACCGCCGGCGCCGAGGTGCCACCACCGGACGTCCCCGTGGCGGGCGCGGTCGTGGTGGTCGGGATGGGGGCCTCACCCCGCAGGACGGCCAGCACGGCGTCGGCCTCGGGCTGCTTCTCGACCAGGTACGAGCCGGCCGAGTCACCCATGTTCCAGGGGAGCGTCTCGAAGATCGGTCCGCCACCGTCGCCGTCGGAGAGCCCCATGAACGCCCGCACCAGCTCGTTGAACGCGGGGCGGTCGAAGCCCTGGTCGGCGGTGAGGTTCGGGATCAGGTGGTCGGCGAGATCGGGTGCGATCGAGGGGTCGTCGGTCGCCTTCTCCACCGCGATGCGGCCCAACCGCTTGATGAAGTCCTGCTGGCGTTGGATGCGGTCGATGTCGGAGCGGCCGCTGGCGTCGACCCACTTGCCGTTCTCGTAGTACTCGAGGTGCCGCGCCCGCACGTAGGCGAGCGCGGTGGCGCCGTCGAGGGGGTAGCACCCGGGTCCGAACGCGAACGGCTGCAGACCCGAGTACTGGTCACGCATCTGCTCCGGGATCCACACGTTCACCGAACCGACCGCGTTCACGATGTCCTCGAACGACTTGAAGTTCACCTCGAGGTAGTGGTTGATCGGCACGTTGAAGTCGGCCGCCAACGTGTCGACCACGAGCTGCGGACCCTTGTTGAACGCGGCGTTGATCTTCTGCCGTCCGAGTCCCGGGACGTTCACCATGAGGTCGCGCGGGAAGGACACGATGTAGCTGGCGTCGCCGTCGGCGTGCAGCACCATCATCGTGTCGGAACGCGCGGGACCGTCGGTGGTGGTGTCCTTGTCGGTGAACGCCTCCTTGTCCTGCTCGCTCTGGACGAAGGACCGCGTGTCGGAACCGATGATGAGGAAGTTGGTGGCGGAGCCGGTCGCGGCCGCGGTGGTCACCTGGACGCGCGGGATGTCGTCGATCTTGTCGTCGATGTAGCTGTTGATGCGGAAGACCGCCGCGCCCATCACGAGCGTGCAGACCACGAGGGCGATGACGATGCGTCCGGAGAGCGCGCGCGCAGCGGCGAGGGGAGATCTCACGGTCCGGTCATGGTACCGACGAGGTCGGACCTGACGGTGTCGGGCCGCGTGGTCATCCGACCACGGAACGCAGCAATGAAGCCGCGGATCGTGAGCGACGCGGGCTCGCTTCGACCTCGTACCGACCTCGTACCGGCCGAGGACCCGCCTTGTACCTTGGTCCCCGTGCGCCATGCCGACGTCGTCGCATCCGGGCTGGTCAGGCACCTTCCGCCCGGTGCGGGGGTGGCTTCGGTGCGGCGCGGGCGCACGACGGTCGTGGGGGTCGTGCCGGCCGAGGTGCTGGTGGCCGGCGGCGCCGACGCGTTCGCCGCACTCGACGCGTTGGCGCCGGGGTTCTGGGTCGGGTGGTGCTCGTTCGAGCTCGGCCACGCCGCCGAGCGGGTCGTCGCCCGGGGTGCGTCGACGGAGCCCGCGTACGTGCCCGACGCCGTGTTCGCCCGCTTCGACGCGCTCGCGGTCGTCGATGCCCGGGGCGCGTGTCCGCGTGCAGGGCACCGGTCCCGGACGCGCGCTGCTCGACGACGCGGTCGTCGCGCACGCGCACGAGACGCGACCCGAGGTTCCGGCGATCCCGGCCACCCACTGGCAGAGCGGCCTCGACCGCGGCGAGTACTCCGACCGGGTCGACGCCGTGCTCGAGCTCCTCCGTGCGGGCGAGTGCTACCAGGTCAACCTCACTCGCCGACTCACGTGCGACGAGGCCATCGATCCGGTCGCGTTGTACGGCGCGCTCGCGCACGCGCACCCGGCGCCCCACCTCACGCTCCTCGATCTCCCCGACCTCGGTCTCGGAACCGCGGTCGTGTCGGCGTCGCCCGAGCGCTACCTGCGCGTGCGCCACCGCGACGTCGAGACGCGTCCGATCAAGGGCACCGCGTCGACGAGCGCGGCGCTGCGCGCCAGCAGCAAGGACCACGCCGAGAACGTGATGATCGTCGACCTCGCGCGCAACGACCTCGGACGGGTGTGCACCCCCGGGTCGATCCGCGTGCCCGCGCTCTGCTCCGTGGAGTCGCACCCCGGGCTGCACCACCTCGTGAGCACCGTGCGGGGCACGCTCCGCGACGACGTCGGGCTCGGTGCGCTGGTGCGCGCGACCTTCCCGGCCGCCTCGATCACCGGCGCCCCGAAGCCGCGCGTGCTCCAGGCCATCGAAGACCTCGAGCCGGTCCGGCGCGGCGTGTACTGCGGTGCGCTCGGTTGGATCGACACGTCCGCCGACGACCCCGAGCGCGTCGCCGCCGACCTCGCCGTCGCCATCCGCACCTTCACCGTGCTGGGTTCGCCGGGACCGTCAGGCGCCGGCTGCACCCACTTCGCGGTGGGCGGCGGCATCGTCGCCGACTCGCGGCCGGAGGCCGAGTGGGCCGAGACCGAGCTCAAGGCCGCACGACTGCTGGCCGTCGCCGGCGCACGCGCGACGACGCGGGCCGCTTCGTGACCAGCCCGGCCGAGCACGCGGCCCAGTGCGTGTGGCTCGACGGCGCGCTGGTCGCCGTCGACGACGCCCGCATCTCCCCGTTCGACCACGGCCTGCTCGTCGGCGACGGCGTGTTCGAGACGCTGCGGGTCTACGGCGGCGAGCCGTTCGCGTGGACGCGCCACCTCGACCGCCTCGCCCACTCCGCGTCCGGGCTGGGCCTGCCCGTCCCCGACCGCGACGAGGTGCGCGCCGCCGCCACCGCGGTGTTGCGGGCGAACGGGCACCTCGAGGCACGGCTGCGCATCACCGTGACCGGCGGCGTTGCACCGCTCGGGTCCGAGCGGGGCGTCGCCGGGCCCACGGTCATCGTGGCGAGCAGCGCGCTCTCGCCGTGGCCCGCCTCCGTGGGCGTCGTGGTGGTGCCCTGGGTGCGCAACGACCGCGGCGCGACGGCAGGCCTGAAGACCACGTCGTACGCCGAGAACGTGCGCGCGCTGGCGTTCGCGCACGAGCGCGGCGCGAGCGAGGCGATCTTCGCCAACACGCGCGACGAGCTGTGCGAAGCGACCGGCTCGAACGTGTTCGTCGTGCGCGACGGCGTCGTCGCCACCCCGCCCGGTTCGTCGGGCTGCCTGCTCGGGGTCACGCGGGCGCTCGTGCTCGAGCTCGCCGCCGACGCCGGCATCGCCGTCGACGAGTCAGCCCTCTCCCTCGACGCCCTCCGCGACGCCGACGAGGCGTTCCTCACCTCCACGACGCGCGAGGTGCAGCCCATCTCCCACGTCGACGACCGCGCCGTGCCCGCCGTGCCCGGCCCCGTCGCTGCCACCCTGGCCACGGCATTCACCGCCCTGGTCGCCCAGCACCTCGACCCCTGAGAACGTTCTGGCGCCCCTACCGCGTGATGTTCACGGCGTAGGGGCGCCAAAACGTTCTGGTCAGCGGAGGTGGTGGACGTCGGCGGCGACGACGGTGTGGTCGGTGCCGGCGTCGTCGCGCACGACGAGGGCGCCGTCGTCGGTGAGACCCACCGCGGTGCCGACGAGGTCGTCGCCGCGGACGTGCTCGACGCGGACCGTGCGGCCGACGGTGGCGAGGCGCGACCGGTACTCCTCGACCAACGCGTCACCGGCCGCGAGCGCTTCGGCGAGCCGGTCGAGGAAGGCGTCGAGCAGGGCGTCACGGTCGACGGAGTGACCCGCCTCGAGGTTGCAGGCGGTGGCGGTCTGCGTCAGCTCCTCGGGAAACGACTCCCAGTTGACGTTGCAGCCGGCGCCGACCACGAGCGCATCCCCCTCGGCCTCGGCCAGGAGGCCGGCCAGCTTGCGCTCCCCCACCAGGAGGTCGTTGGGCCACTTGAGCACGACGTCGACCGCGGCCACCTGCTCGACCGCGCCGGCGAGGGCCACCCCCGCCGCCATCACGGTCCGGCTGGCATCGCCCGGCCGCCGCAGCAGCACGCTGACCAGGAGCGATGAGCCCGGGGGCGCCTCCCAGGTCCTCCCCAACCGGCCCCGTCCGGCGGTCTGCTCGTCGGCGACCACGACCAGGCCGTCGTCGGCTCCCCCACGGGCGGCCTCGAGCGCGTGGCGGTTGGTGGAGTCGAGGCGGGCGAACCATTCCACCCGCCAGGGGCCGCGCGCCGAGGTGCGAGCCGGTGCAGGCATCGCCGTAGGATACGGCGACCTGTCGCCAGAGCATCCCGAGGGGCACGTGTTCAGCAAAGTCCTCATCGCCAACCGCGGCGAGATCGCAGTCCGGGTCATGCGCACCTGTCGCGAGCTCGGCATCAAGACCGTGGCCGTCTACTCCGAGCTCGACCGTGACGCCATGCACGTGCGCTACGCCGACGAGGCGTATGCGCTCGGCGGCCAGACCGCGGCCGAGAGCTACCTCAACACCGAGGCCATCCTCGACGCCATCGAGAAGAGCGGCGCCGAGGCGGTCCACCCCGGCTACGGCTTCTTCTCCGAGAACGCCGACTTCGCCCGCGCCATCAGCGAGCGCGGCGTCGCCTGGATCGGGCCGCCCCCCGAGGCGATCGAGATCATGGGCGACAAGATCTCGTCGCGGAAGTCCGCGGCCGCGTCCAACGTGGAAGCGGTGCCCGGCACCCTCGACCCCATCCAGGACGCGTCCGAGGTGGTCGCGTTCGGCAACGAGTACGGCTGGCCGGTGGCGATCAAGGCCGCGTACGGCGGCGGCGGTCGCGGCCTGAAGATCGCGCACAGCGCCGACGACGCCGCCGAGGCGTTCGAGTCGGCAGCGCGCGAAGCGGTCGCGTACTTCGGTCGGGGCGAGTGCTACATGGAGCGCTACCTCACCCGGCCGCGTCACATCGAGCTGCAGGTGTTCGCCGACACGCACGGCAACGTCGTGTGCCTGGGTGAGCGCGACTGCTCGACGCAGCGGCGTCATCAGAAGCTCATCGAGGAGAGCCCGGCTCCCGAGCTGAGCGACGAGATCCGCGCCGCCATGAACGAGGCCGCGGTCAAGGTCACTCGGGGCTGCGGCTACGTCAACGCCGGCACCGTCGAGTGCCTCTACCAGGACGGCGAGTTCTACTTCCTCGAGATGAACACCCGCCTGCAGGTGGAGCACTGCGTCACCGAGGAGGTCACGCAGCTCGACCTCGTCGCCGAGCAGCTGCGCGTCGCGTCGGGTGAGCCGCTGTCGTTCACCGCCGACGACATCGTCCACACCGGGCACTCGATCGAGTGCCGCATCAACGCCGAGAACCCGGCCGCCAACTTCGCGCCCTCCCCCGGCACCATCTCCCACCTGCGGCTGCCCGGCGGTCCCGGTGTGCGCTGGGACGGCGGCTACGCGCAGGGCGACACCGTGTCGCAGTACTACGACAACCTGATCGGCAAGCTCGTCGTGTGGGCTCCCGACCGCGAGCGGGCGCGCAAGCGCATGCTGCGCGCACTCGGCGAGTTCGAGATCGCCGGACTGCAGACCACCATCCCCGCGCACGTGGCGCTGCTCGCGACCGACGCGTTCGCCAACGTGACCCACTCCACCAAGTGGGTCGAGGACGAGGTCGACGCCGCGAGCTTCACGCGAGCCGCTGCTCCGGAGGCCACCGCCGCGGTCGAGGGCGAAGAGGCGGAGCCGCTGCTCGAGCGCACGATCCCGGTCGAGGTCGACGGCAAGCGCTACTCGGTCAAGCTCTGGATGCCGGAGTCGTCGGCGGGAACCGCCGCGCCCAAGAAGCGTTCGGCCCGGCCCCGTCCGGGTGCGGGCGGTTCGGGTGGCGCCGCCGGCAGCGGCACGATCTCCGCGCCGATGCAGGGCACGATCGTGAAGGTGCTCATCGCCGAAGGGGAAGAGGTCGAGCTCGGCCAGTCGGTGCTCGTGCTCGAGGCGATGAAGATGGAGAACCACATCAGCGCCGAGAAGGCGGGCACCGTCAAAGAGGTGCGCGTCGCCGAGGGTGACACCGTCGGCACCGGCGACGTCCTCGTCGTCATCGAGTAGCGAGCGCAGGAACGCGTCTCCCGCTTGGCATGACGCGAGCGGGTCGGTCAGACTCCGCGGATGACCGAGCTCATGGAGTACGAGGCCGAGCAAGTCGAGAAGGCGAACACGTCGGGCAAGAAGCCGGTCGTGTTCGTGCACGGCCTGTGGCTGCTGCCGAGCAGCTGGGACCGGTGGACCGAGTACTTCGAAGCGGCGGGCTACTCGACGATCACCGCCGGCTGGCCCGACGACCCGAACTCGGTCGACGAGGCCAACCGCCACCCCGAGGTGTTCGCCCGCAAGTCGGTGCAGCAGGTGGCCGACCACGTCGAGGGCCTCATCCGCGAGCTGAAGCAGCGTCCCGCGGTGGTGGGTCACTCCTTCGGCGGGCTCCTCACCGAGATCCTCGCCGGCCGCGGCTGCAGCGACGCGTCGGTCGCCATCTCGCCCGCGCCGCACCGCGGCGTGTTGCCGCTGCCGATCTCCGCGCTGCGGTCGTCGTCACCGGTGCTGCGCAACCCGCGCAACCACGGTCGCGCCGTGCCGCTCACCTACGAGCAGTTCCGCTACGCCTTCGCCAACGTCGTGAGCGAGGACGAGGCGCACGAGCTGTACAACACGTTCGCGGTCCCGGCCGCCGGGCTCCCCCTGTTCCAGGCCGCGAGCGCCAACCTCAACCCGTGGACCGAGGTGAAGGTCAAGACCAAGAACCCCGACCGCGGTCCGCTGCTCATCGTCGCGGGCGCCGAGGACCACACCGTGCCGTGGTCGATCTGCAACTCGTCGTTCAAGCGCGAGCGGCGCAACAAGGACTCGGTGACCGAGATCGTGAAGCTCAAGGACCGTGGTCACGCGCTCACGATCGACCACGGTTGGAAGAAGGTCGCCGACACGTCGCTGAAGTTCATCCAGCGCTTCGTGAAGCCGTAGTCCCACTCGGGACCGGAACGAGCGGAACTAGCTGGCGGCGTCGGCGAGGAGCTCGGCCAGCGAGGGGTGCACGAGGAGCGAGTCGACGATGTCGTCGACGCGCAACCCGTTGGTGACCGCCAACGCGAGCACGCTGATGAGCTCGGCCGCGTTGCGACCGACGATCGATCCGCCCAGCACCACACCGGTGGCGGGGTCGGACAGGATCTTCACGAACCCGCGCGGGTCGCCCTTGATGAGCGCCTTGGCGTTGGCGGTGAACGGCACCTTGGTCACCCGGATCTTGCGGCCCTCGGAGAACGCCTCCGCCTCGGCCAGTCCCACGTCGGCGATCTCGGGATCGGTGAACACCGCCGACGCCGCCTTGTCGTAGTCGAGGTGACGGTGCGGACGGTTGTGCAGGCCCATCAGGTGCTCGGCGATCTTGCGGCCCTGCATCGCCGCGACCGACGAGAGCGGCAGCTTCCCCGACACGTCGCCGGCCGCGTAGATGTGCGACACGTTCGACAGGCAGTTGTGGTTCACCCGGATGTAGCCGCCGGCGTCGACCTCGACCCCGGCCGCGTCGAGCCCGATGTCCTCGCTGTTCGGGATCGATCCCACCGCGAGGAGCGCGTGCGAGCCCTCGACCACCCGGCCGTCCTCGCAGCGCACGCGCACGACGTCGCCCTCGCGCTCGACCGCGCTCGCGCGCGCGCCCTTGAGCAGGCTGATGCCCCGCTGCAGGAACGCGTCCTCCAGCACCGACGCCACCTCGGCGTCCTTGATCGGCAGCACCTGCTGGCGCGACACCAGCAGGGTGACCTTCGACCCGAGCGAGTCGAACAGGTGCGTGAACTCCACGCCGGTGACGCCCGACCCGACCACGATGGCGTGCTCGGGGATCTCCGGCGGCGGGTAGGCGTCGCGCGTGGTGAGCACGCGCTCGTGGTCGACGGGCACGAAGCCGGGCACCCGCGGGCGCGAACCGGTGGCCACCACGATGAAGTCGGCCGACAGCTCCTCGATCACCCCGTTGGTGTCGATGACGACCTGGTGCGGGCCCTTGAGCTCGGCCCGCCCGTGGATCACCCGCACCTGCTGCGACGAGAGCTGCGTGGTGATCATCTGGTGGAGACGACCCTCGATCGACGCCACCCGCTCGCGCAGCGCCTCGATGTCGAGGTGGCCCTCGGCCTTCAGGCCCATCGCGTGGGCGCGGTCGAGCTCGACCAGCTCGCCCCCGGTGGCGATGAGGGCCTTCGACGGGATGCAGTCCCAGAGGTGCGCGGCACCGCCGACGATGTCGCGCTCCACCAACGTGACGTCGGCACCGAGCGTCGCCGCGACGGTCGCGCAGGTGTTGCCCGCGGGACCACCGCCCAGGATCACGAGACTCGGCATGGCGAGCAATCGTAGGAGACTGCCCGGCGGGACGGCTCACGAGGTCGTCCGCGTAACCTGATGGCAATGTCGCAGCTCCGCCATGATCCGCTCAGCGGACGCGACGTGATCGTCGCCACCGCCCGCGCCGCGCGTCCCAGCACCTTCGCGGCGTCGACCGACGACCGCACCGGCGTCGGCGAGTGCCCCTTCTGTCCCGGGAACGAGGCGAAGACGCCGCCGGAGGTCGCACGCCTCGGCGGAGGTGCCCCCGACCAGCCGGGTTGGGAGGTGCGGGCGATCCCCAACCTCTATCCCATCGTCGACGTCCACGAGGTCGTGATCCTCGCGCCCGACCACCGGTCGTTCGCCGAGCTCCACGACGACGAAGCCGTCGGCGTGTTCTCGCTGCTGCGCGATCGCGTGCACACCTACCTCGCTGCGGGGCACCTCCACGGGGTCGCGATCATCAACCACCTCAAGCCCGCCGGGGCGTCGATCGCCCACCCGCACGCGCAGGTGTTCGCACTCGACGTCGTCCCGAACGCGGTCGACGAAGCCGTCGCACGCGTGCGCGACGCCGGCGGCGATCTCGTCCGCGCCGACGCCGCCGACGACGAGCTCGTGATCACTCGCGCCGAACGGTGTCACCGCGTGGTGTCCGCCGGCATCGTCGTCGCAGTACCTGTTCCGCGTGGCGCACGACGACGCGGGGCCGCGCTTCGACACCGCCGACGACGACACCATCGCCGCGGTGGCGGCCAGCACGCGCCACGCACTCGCACGCTTGCGGGAAGCGCTGGGTGATGTCCCCTACAACCTGGTCGTGTACTCCGCGCCGCGCGCCGCCGACCTGGCCGCCACGCCGTACCACTGGTACGTCGAGGTGCTCCCGCGGTTGTCGATCACGGCCGGGTTCGAGCAGGCGACCGGCATCTTCGTGAACACGGTGCCGCCCGAGCAGGCCGCCGACCTCCTGCGCGCGGCCCACGTGTCGTCGTGAGCGCGACCATCCACATCTGCACGACGATCGCGGCGTCGCCCGACGCGGTGTGGCGCGCCGTCGAGCGGATCGAGACCCACACCGAGTGGATGCTCGACGCCGATCGCATCACCTTCCGCAGCGAACAGCACGAGGGCGTCGGTGCCGAGTTCGACTGCCTGACTCGGGTCGGCCCGCTGCACACCACCGACCGGTTCGTGGTGACGCGTTGGGAGCCGGGCGTGGCGATGGGCATCGAGCACCGGGGCGCGGTCACCGGCGTCGGCGAGTTCCGCCTGCGCCCGCTCGCGAGCGGGGACAGCACCGAGTTCTGCTGGGAGGAGACGCTCACCTTCCCGCTGTGGCTGGGCAGCGTCGCGGGCGAGCGCTTCGGTCGTCCCGTGCTCAAGCGGATCTGGGAGGGCAACCTCCGTCGGCTGAAGGCGAAGGTGGAGGACCGACGCCGGTAGCTTGACCGCCCGTCACTGGCTCTGGGGGGACCGTGCGAGGACGCAAGCGGTTCGTCGCGGTCGTGGTGTCGGTGCTGGCCGTCGTGCTGACGACCATCGGCGGCGGCCGCTGCACCGTCGGACGCCGCCATCGCGGTACCGACACGCACGGTCGAGGGCCCGATCACGGCGGCAAGGGCAAGATCGTCGATCGCAGAGCATCGAACTTCGACCTCGCCACCGTCGGCTACGAGCAGCGGAGTACTTCATCTCGGCGGCACCACGCACCTCGTACACGAGCGCCACGCCGCTCAGCAACGACGGCAAGTGGACAGGTCACGGCGGCGGCACGGCGCCGTACAAGACCCGCATCGTCGTGTACCGCCCCATCGACCCGAAGAAGTTCAACGGCACGGTGATGGTCGAGTGGCTCAACGTGAGCGGCGGGCTCGACGCCGGCGCCGAACTGGCGATGGACCGCGCACGAAGAGCTATCCGCGAGGGCATACGCGTGGGTCGGCGTCACCGCGCAGAAGGTCGGCTCTCGGCGGCGGCCGAACCGACTCGTGCCCGACCTCAGGCACTCATGCATGCCGACCCGACGCGCTACGGCTCGCTCAGTCCACCCCGGCGACTCAGTTCTCCTACGACATGTACTCGCCAGGCCGGGCAGGCGGTGCGCAAGGACGCCGGCGAGCTGTCCTCGGCGGGTCTGAAGCCGAAGCACGGCTCGCCGCGGTCGGCGAGTCGCAGTCGGCGTTCTGCCTCACCACCTACATCGACGCCATCGAGCCGCTCGAGCAAGGGCGTGTTCGACGGCTTCCTCATCTCCAGCCGCGGCGACGACGGCGCCGCGCCGTTCGCAGGCGCCGGAGCCCGACGTGAAGGCCCGTCGCCGCACGGTGCAATCCGCACCGACCTCGCCGTTCCGGTGATGACGTCCTCGCCACCGAGACCGATCTCGTGCACGCTCCGCTACCTGGCCGCCCGGCAGCCCGACACAAGCGCTTCCGCAACTGGGAGGTCGCCGGCACGTCGCACGCCGACACCTACTCGCTCGTCGTCGGGCCGAAGGACGACGGCGACAATCGACGCCGACGTCGAGTTCTTCCAGACGATGATCAACCACTGTCAGCGCGCCCTACCCCGACATCATCAAGTGCGACCCAGCCGATCAACACCGGGCCGATAGACCTACGTGCTGCGCGGCGTCGATCGGCAGCGCATGAACCGTTGGGTCGCCGACGGCACGCCGCCGCCGAAGGCGCCGCGGCTGCAGACTCGACCGGCAACGAGGCGGCACCGTTCGTCGCTCGACGCCAACGGCAACGTGAAGGGCGGAATCCGCACGCCGCAGGTCGACGCGCCGATCGCCACGCTCTCCGGCCTCGGGCAGACGGGCACCAGCTTCTGCTTCCTCTTCGGCACCACCAAGCCGTTCGACGCCGCCAAGCTGGCGGCGCTGTACCCGACCCACGAGGCCTTCGTGAAGGACTGGAACGCGGCCACCGACAAGGCGGTGAAGGCCGGGTTCATCGTCCCCGCCGACGCCAAGGGCATCAAGGCCGCCGCCGCCGTCTCGACCATCGGCGGCTAGCGAGTCACAGGTTGCGTCACTTGGCCGCGAGATACGTGGTCAGCTGACGCAACCTCGCGGTGGAGGTGGGCTACCTGCCGGTGAAGGTGGCCTTGCCGGGGCCGTCGTCGAGGAAGCTGCGGATGCCGAGCTTGGCGTCGTCGGTGGCGAACACGTCGACGAAGCCCTGCGCCTCGAGGTCGAGGCCGGCCGAGAGCGAGCCGTCGAGCCCGCCGTCGATGGCGCGCTTGGCCAGACCCATGGCGACGACCGCGCCCGACGCCAACGACCCCGCCAGCTCGAGCGCGGTGTCGAGCACCGCGTCGGCGGCGACCACCCGGTCGACCAGGCCGATCGCGAGCGCCTCCTCGGCGCGCACGTGACGGCCGGTCCACACGAGGTCCTTGGTCTTCGCCGGACCGATCAGGCGCGCGGCGCGCTGCGTGCCACCGCCGCCGGGGAAGATGCCGAGCTGGATCTCCGGGAAGCCGAGACGGGACGACTCCGACGCCACGCGCAGGTCGCACGCGAGCGCGAGCTCGAGTCCCCCACCGAGCGCGAACCCGTTGATCGCCGCGATGACCGGGCGAGGGATCGCGCCCAGCGCGTCGAACCCGGCGCGGATGCCGGCGCTGATCACGGGCGCGGCACCGTCGGCGGTGAACTCGGCCACGTCGGCGCCGGCGGCGAACGCCTTCTCGCTGCCGGTCACCACGACGGCCTTCACCGACGAGTCGGAGGCCAGGCCGGTGGCGATGCGCCTCGAGCTCGCGCAGGAGCGCGGTCGACAGCGGGTTGAGCGGCGGCCGGTTGAGCCGCAGCAGGGTCACGCCGTCGGGGCGCGACTCGACGAGCACCAGCGGGTCGGACATGGCAGCGGCTCCCGGTTACTTGGTGTAGTTGAAGAACCCGCGCCCGACCTTGCGGCCGAGCAGGCCCGCCTCGACCATGCGTGACAGCAGGGGCGGCGGTGCGTACAGGGGCTCCTTGAACTCGCCGTACATCGAGTCGGCGACCGCCTCGACGGTGTCGAGCCCGATCATGTCGGCCAGCGCGAGCGGGCCCATCGGGTGCGAGCAGCCCTCGACCATGCCGGCGTCGATGTCGTCGGCGGAGGCGAAGCCCGACTCGAGCATGCGGATGGCGGCGAGCACGTAGGGCACGAACAGCGCGTTCACGATGAAGCCGGCGCGGTCCTGCGAACGGATGACCCGCTTGCCGAGCCCCTCGACCATGAAGTCCTCGGCGCGGTCGGCGACCTCGGAGCTGGTGACGATCGACGGGATGAGCTCGACCAGGCGCATGACCGGCACCGGGTTGAAGAAGTGGAGGCCCACGACGTGCTCGGGGCGCCCGCTGGCGACGGCGAGCTTCATGATCGGGATCGACGACGTGTTCGACGCCAGGATCGCCCGGTCGTCGATGACGAGCTTGCCGAGGCTGCGGAACACCTCGAGCTTCTCGTCCTCGAACTCGCGCACCGCCTCCACCACGAGCTGGCGGTCGGCGAGCTCACCGATGTCGGTGACGAAGCGGATCCGCGCCTGCGCGGCCATCGCCGCGTCGTCGTCGAGCTTGCCCGCGCGCACCGCCTTCTGCAGCGACGTCTCGATGCGGGAGCGCCCCGCCGAGACCGCGGCGTCGTTGATGTCGCAGACGGTGACGTCGATGCCGGCCTTGGCGCCGACCTCGGCGATTCCTGCGCCCATGAGCCCGGCGCCGACGACCCCGAGGCGTTCGATGGACTCGCTCATGGTTCTCCTCCGTCGGCGCCCTCGCTGAGGAGGGTCGCCGCAGTGTAGGGATCTGACTCCCCGTCAGCGACTCGCCGGACCACCGTAGCGAAGCGCGCTCCGCTACAGAAATCATCTGCCTGCTTGATGAACCTATCAAGCACGAGCGCTCGAATTTCGTCCGCTATGCGCTGTTCGCGGCGTGCGGCGAGCGCCCCGGAGCCCGAGATCGCGGCCCGATGCCGCTCGATCGCGTCGAGCACGTCGTCGACGCCGCGGTCGGTGGTGGCCACCGTCTGGAGCACGGGCGGCGGCCACGGACGCGCCTCCGCCAGATGCAGCATCGACTCGAGGTCGTGCACGGTCGCGGCGACGCCGTCGCGGTCGGCCTTGTTGACCACGAACACGTCGCCGATCTCGAGCAGGCCGGCCTTGGCCGCCTGCACGCCGTCACCCCATCCGGGGTTCACCACGACCACGGTGGTGTCGGCGGTGCCGGCGATCTCCACCTCCACCTGCCCCACCCCGACGGTCTCGACGACGATCCAGTCGTAGCCCGCGACCGCGAGGACGCGGATCGCCTGCGGGACCGCGCGCGCGAGGCCGCCCAGGTGACCGCGGGTGGCCATCGAGCGGATGAACACGTCGGGATCGGTGGCGTGGTCGTGCATGCGCACACGATCGCCGAGGATCGCGCCACCGGTGAAGGGGCTGCTCGGGTCGACCGCGAGCACGCCCACCCGTGCGCCGCTGGCGCGGAGGTGCCGCACCAGCGCGCCGGTGAGCGTCGACTTCCCCGCACCGGGCGCGCCGGTGATGCCGACCGTCCACGCCGACTCGGCCGCCGACACCGGCAGATCGGCCAGCGCCGACGTGCGCGGCCTCGCCTCCCGCTTCGACCACGGACAACAGGCGCGCCAGCGCGCTGCGATCCCCGCTGCGGACGGCGCCGACCAACCCCGCCGGATCGGTCATGACTCAGCTGGTGCCGAGTTAGGCGAAAGGTGCTTCTTCGTCGACGAGGTTGTCGTCGACGACGGCGGTGACGCCGGGAGCCCGGTCCATGATGATGCGCTCGACGCCGGCCTTCAGGGTCTGCATCGAGATCGGGCACGTCCCGCACGCACCCACGAGGGTCACGTGGACGACGCCGGCGTCGTCGAGGCGGTCGAACACGATGTCGCCGCCGTCG
Organism: uncultured Actinomycetes bacterium; assembly: GCA_963755855.1. GTDB lineage: Bacteria > Actinomycetota > Acidimicrobiia > IMCC26256 > DASPTH01 > DASUAS01. Next base: position 1,459,909 of record CAVWLR010000009.1, read on the forward strand.
CTCTGGAGCGCCGGGCGGATGAGCTCGATCGCCTCGAGCACCCGACCTTCCATCTCGGCAGGTGAGAGTTCGGTGTCGATCGGCATCGCAGAGCTCCTGTCGCAGGCGTACCTGGGTGCAACACCACCAGTATCGCAGGCCTTCCCGAACTTCCCGGCAAACCAGGTCGATCGCGCTTCTACACTGCCACGATGCGCATACTCGTGACGGGGGGCGCCGGGTACATCGGTTCCCACCTGGTGGACTCGCTCTGCGACGCAGGCCACGAGGTCAGCGTCCTCGACAACCTCACGACCGGGCGGGTCGCCAACCTCCAGGGTCGCCTCGACCAGATCCGGTACGTGAACGGCTCGATCATGGATGCCGGCCTGGTGGAGAAGGAGGTCGAGCGGGTCGGCCTGGTGTTCCACCTCGCCGCCGCGGTCGGCGTCCGCCACATCGTCGACGCTCCGCTCGAGGCGCTGCTGGTGAACACCCGCGGCACCGAGAACGTCCTCAGCTCGTGCTTCAAGCACTGGCGCAAGGTCGTCGTGGCCTCGACGTCGGAGGTCTACGGCAAGACCGCCAAGGTCCCGATGAGCGAGGACGACGACCGGGTGCTCGGGCCCACGACCGTCCACCGCTGGTCGTACTCCACCGCCAAGGCGATCGACGAGCACCTCGCGTTCGCCTACGGGGCGCACCAGCTCCCTGTCGTCATCGTCCGCTACTTCAACTCGTACGGCCCCCGGCTCGACGAACGCGGCTACGGCTCGGTGGTGGCCAACTTCCTGCGCCAGGCGCGCAACGGCGAGCCGCTGACCGTCCACGGCGACGGCCAGCAGAGCCGGTGCTTCACCTACGTGTCCGACACCGTGCGCGGCACGTTCGCCGCCGGGTTCACGCCCGAGGCCGAGGGCAAGGTCATCAACCTCGGGAACCCGAAGGAGACCACGATCCTCGAGCTCGCCGAGCTCATCCGCGACACCGCTCGGTTCCGACTCCGTGATCCAGAGCATGCCGTACGAGGCGTACTACGGGCCCGGGTTCGAGGACACCCGTCGACGCGTTCCCGACATCACCCGCGCCGGTGAGCTCCTCGACTGGCGACCCGAGGTGCCGCTCGACGAGGGCCTCGCCCGCACGATCGAGTGGTGGCAGAAGGTCCACTCGTAGGTCGAGGTCGGACCACAGCCGGGGTCGGGTCAGCTCGGGTGGGTGTGCTGCTTCCGCGCGCGCCCACCGAGGTGCGTCCGCGCCCGGGCGAAGCGGGGCGTCAGTGACGGCGGGGTGGGCGGCCCGTAGCTGGGCACGCGCGAGGGGTGCACCACCAATTGGTGGCGACCACGGGAGTCCTCGGAGTAGACGCCCATCCGCAGCAGGAACGCCATCGCCAGCGCAGCCGGGATCCCGGCCAGCGGAACGGCGACGTACGGCGACACGATGCCCTGCGCGACGAGCACACCGAGCGTGCACGACAACGTCGTCCCGGTGATCAGCACCCCGGTCACCCCGACCTTCGGCACGCCGAGCAGCAGGAGGCGGTGCGAGGTGTGGTCGGTGCCGCCGATGTAGATGGGACGTCCGTGCGTGACGCGGGAGATCACCACCAGCATGGTGTCGAAGACCGCGGGACCCACCAGCAGGACGACGGCGACGATGCTCGCCCCGTGCGGCACCGGCATGCGGAGCTTCAGCGAGATCACCGCGAGCATGAACCCGAGGAACAGCGAGCCGGCATCGCCCATGAAGATGCGGGCCGGGTGCCAGTTGTAGATGAGGAACGCGAGGCACGCCGACGCGATGACGACCGCGAGGCCGCCGACGAGGTGCTGGCCCTCGATCAGCGCGGTCACCGCGATGGCGCCCGCGATCACGCTGGCGATCGATCCGGCGGCGGCGTCCATGTTGTCGAGCAGGTTGAACGAGTTCGTGATCACCACGATCCACACGATGGTGATCACGTAGTCGAGCGGGTTGTCGAACAGCTGCACGTGCGCGCCGGCCGCGGCGGCCGCGCCGGCGGCGAGGGCCTCGACGAGGAGGCGCATTCCCGGCTTCACCGTGCGGATGTCGTCGAAGAGGCCGGTGATGGCGACCAGGGCCGCGGCCGCCAGGATGGTCGCGGCCTGCGCCTGCGATCCGGGCAGCGCCAGCGAGCAGATCAGGGCGCCGAGTGCGATGGCGATGCCGCCGAGGTACGGCGTGGGCGAGGCGTGAGCCTTGCCGGGCGCCGGCTTGTCGGTGATCCCGTTCCGGAGCGCGTAGCGCCGAGCCACGGGAACGAGCAACGCCACGACGATGAACGTGACGCCGCCGGCGATTGCGATGCGCACACCGTCGACCATTGCTGTCTGCTGTCTGCCGTCTGCTGGCGAGTGGGGTACTGAGCAGAGCCGCGCTCCGAGCGAGGTTAGTGACGTTCCGCGCGCAGATCCAGAGCGAATTCCATCATGAAACCTTCTGTTCTCATAGAAGTTCGGGCAGAAGCGCGCAAACCCCGCGCCCTCGACACGGTGCGTGCCCCTCCGCGCTTCAACGTGGCGTCAACACGACGTTCTGCGACGTCAACGAGCCGCGACGTCCTCGTACAGGCGAGCGATGTCGTCGACCAAGCGCTGCGGCACCGAAGCACGTCGAAGCGTGCTGCCGCGCTGCGTCACCGAGACGGGTGCGGAGCGCGTCGTCGTCGAGGAGTCGACCGGTCGCGGCGACGAGCTCCGCCACGTCGGTCCCGGTGACGAGACCGGTCACACCGTCGAGCACGACTTCGGGAGCGCTGCCGACACGCGTGGTCACTGCAGGCACACCGACCACAGCAGCCTCGATGAGCGACACCGGCATCCCCTCGTTGTCCGACGTGAGCATCACGACATCGCTGGCCGCGTAGACCTGTTCGACCTCGCTCCACCAGTCGAGGAACCGGACCCGGTCGCCCAGTGCGACGAGCCCGCTCCCGCAGCGACTCGAGGAGCTCTCCGCCACCGGCCACGACGAAGTGCACGTCCGGCCGCTCAGCAGCGATGCGGACCGCCGCGTCGACGAACCGCTCGGGCCGCTTCACTGCGGTGAGGCGACCCACGAACGAGACGACGGGTACGTCGAGCGGCAGCCCGAGACCTCGGCGGGCGTCCTCCCGGCTCGGCACGGACTCGAACGTCGTGCCGGGTGGCACGACGACGTACTGCTCGCGGCGGCCGACCTTGGCGGCGAGGAGCTCGTCGCGCACCTGCGCGCCCACTGCCACCAGACGCGTCGTCTTCCACGCGAATGCCCGCTCGACGTTCACGACCACTTGCGTCTTCGCCGGTGAGAAGTATCCCGTCAGCAGGTGACCGTGGAAGGTGTGGACGGTCGAGGGAACACGATGGGCCCACGCTGCCGTGCGGCCGAGCACGCCGGCCTTTGCCTTGTGCGTGTGCACGATGTGCGGCCGGTACTCGCGGATGACGCGACTGATCTGGGCGAGCGCCTGCGCGTCTCGACCGGCGTGTGGTTCGCGCCCGAGTCCGACGACGTGTTCGATCGGGAGGTCGGGTGCGCGGAGCGAGACGTAGTCGCCCTCCTCCTCTCCTACCGAACCGACGAGGAGTCGCTGCTCGAACCGTGTCGGGATCGAGACCGCGGCTGAGCTCCGCCATCAGCAGCGCCGGCCCGCCCACGTTGAGGCGGTCCATCACCTGCAACACACGGATGGGCGGCACGGTCGCCAGCCTACGGTCGACCGCCTTCGAGGACGACGGTCGCACACCAACGGTTCGACAACCGCGCGTCATGTCTTCCTCTCTCGTCACGCGTCTGACGCGTGCAGTTCACACGTCGATGGTTGAGTTTCGAGTGACATCGACGCGGCAACCCTCAGGATGCCGCATCGGTTGCGGAATGCCACGCTGGTCGTCACCTGCTGTCGACGCGGCGAGAACGCCACCGTGAGGACTGTCCGCATGGACGAACTACTGGAGGAGCAAGGTTGGGGCGCACTGACCAGCGAAGACCGCGGACGTGTACCGAACTTCTTCGTGATCGGCGCGATGAAGTCGGGCACGACGACGCTTGTGGCAATTGCTCCGCGCCCATCCGGACATCTTCATGAGTTCCGAGAAGGAACCGCACTACTTCAAGTACGTCGGTCAGCCCGTCGATCCGATCTATCCGAATCGACCCCGCTCCCTCCGCAGCTACCTGGATCTCTTCGACGGTGTAGCGAGACCAGCACGCGATCGGTGAGGCGTCACCGTCGTACATGGCTTCTCCCGCAGCCTTGTCGCGGATCGAGCAGGTCATCACCGATCCGAAGTTCGTCGTCGTGCTGCGAAACCCCGCAGACCGCGCCTTCTCGTCGTACTCGTACCGGCGGTCCCAGCGATTCGAACCAGCGCGAACGTTCGAACGAGCTGTCGCCCTCGAGCTCGCAGGCAATCCGGATGGAGAGAAGGCGGAACGCTGTCACCTGGCCGACGGGTTCTATGGGCGCCAGCTGTCGCACTTCTTCGAGCTGTTCGATGCCGAGCAACTCCACGTGCTGCTGCTCGATGACCTCGTCGCGGATCCGTCGACCGTCGTCTCTTCCCTCTACCGATTCCTGGGCGTGGATCCAGCTTTCGATCCGGGCGAGACGCACGTGCACATGTCAGCGCGTCCTGCCGTGCGCAGTGATCGCCTTCATCACGTGACGTCAGGGACGTCCAGGATCACACCTTCGCTCGATCGTGTCGTACCTCGGTCGATTCGAGAGCGTGCGTTCGCCGCACTCGAGCGCCGCAATCAGATCACGCTCGAGTATCCGGCCGACCTCCGCCTCAGGATCATCGACCTGTACCGAGACGACATCCGTCTCCTCGAATCCCTCATCGCGCGAGATCTGTCGGTCTGGCTGGAAGAACCCCTGGTCGAGCCACCGGGCTGAGCCGGGGCGGCGACCTCCTTGAGCCACCTCATGGATGGTCGTCGCCGATCCACCGTTCCTGCACGAGGAACTGCTCACGCCAGGCGTCCTCGGCACGCTTGGTGACCGGGTGGACGAACCAGATTCGCCGCACCCACGTCGGGCCGCGCAACACGCGCAGCGTCGGGGGCCAGATCTCGAGCTCGGCACGACACGGACGAAGGGGAAGCGCGATGAACCAGCTCTTGGCGAACGGATCGCGGAAAACCCACGTCTTCCGCATCGGCCAAGTCCCTCCCGCCCGGGGGGTTCAACGAGCGCCGGGACGATATCGCACTTCATCGCACGGTGCGCTGGTCCAGAGGTGCATTCCGAAACGGGCGAACCGCGAATCAGATGGCGAGCACCCCGACGGGGTGTCCAGCACACTCCTACGTGCCCGGCTCCGTCCGTCGGCGCTCGTACAGCCACTCGAAGAACTCGCCGAACACGTCGCTGTGGAAGGGCGCGGGGATCTTGTACACCCGCTTGAACAGCTCGGGTGACGGGCTGGATGGCCGACAGGTTCCAGTGTTGGAAGCCGCCCATGGGCTGGTAGTACGCGTACCTGCTGTCACCGGTCCAGCTGTGGTCCTCGTACAAGATGAACTGACGACAGACTCGCTCGAACTGGTGGTTGTACTCCTGCACTGTCGCGGCTTCCATCTCGGCGAAGCTGCAGGTGTTGAAGCAGACGTCTGCGCTCTGGTCGCGGAGATCCGGCAGCGCGAAGTTCGGCAGGATCGCGATGTCGGCATCGTGCAGCGGGTCGGCGAGGTCGTCGACTTCGCCGAAGAGTCGCAGTCGCTTGTCGGGCAGCGCGGTCATCAGGTAGTACGCGGCTGCGATGCAGACGACCGGGAGGTCGTAGTCGACGTACTTGAAGTGCCGACCCCGGAAGACTCAGCAGGTGCCGGGCGAAACCCCCGAACCCGCCACCGACCTCGCACACGATCGGGTCGGTGAGGTCGTCGGCCAGATCGGCCATGCGGTGCGCGTAGAAGTTGTGGCGCAGCGCATCTGCCGTGTAGAGGTTGCCGTGGATCACGAACCCCATCGGGTTGCCGATTCGTGGCACGCGTGCTTCGGGCAACGATTCCTCGCCGAACAGATCGATCCAGCGCGAGACGTACAAGGCGAACTGCTCGCGGCGAGCCCGCTTGTTCGCTTCTGAGTCGAAGCTTCGTCGGCTCGCCGAAGAAGTCGCCGAACCGGCGCATGAAGTTGCGGAGCAGCTGATCGAGCGTCGCTTCGTCGCCCGCATCGAGCGCGGTCGGTCAGCGGCAGGAACGACTCTGCGACGATCGCCTTCCACTCCCCGCCGACCTGGTACACCGCCGATGCGTCCTGCTGCGGCGGGTCTGCATCGCTTGCCAGGCGCTGAGCAGACGTTCCAACACCGCAGGAGATGTGGGCGCCGGATCGGACGTTGTCTCGGAGCCCGGCCTCCAACTGCGCCGACGGTGCCGAAGTCGTCACGCAGGTACCTGGTGACGTAGTAGCCCGCTTCAGGGCCGGCGGCCGCCGGCCACAGCATCCGCGCGGCCTTCCGGCGCATCCGCGACACCAGCGGCGTCCTCAGGAATTCCGTGTGCTTCATCGAGAGAGGCTCCGTCGCAGTGGCCGCGAGTCGACGTCGAAGATCGAAGGGGTTGGAACGAAACATCATGTGCAGCGTCCGGCGTGTCATCCCGGCGGCGCCGCTCGACCGGCAGTGATATCCGCAGGTGTTCGCGAGCACCAGCGTGTTGGGTCCGCAGGTTACCGACCGCGTCTCGAGGCCTCGACGGCCGGAGCTCCTCGACGCCGATCCGCCGAGAGCGCCGGTTCTCACCGATCGACTCGAGGTACTCGCTCCTGAGACGAGTCCAGTCGAGCTTGTGAGATCCGGGCACGTAGATGAATCGCGGGTGGTCCGGCGTCACCTCGTCGAGGTAGAGCCAGAGCTTGTGGGTGTCGAAGGGCGTGTCGATGTGGAGGTCGGTCTGGCCGTCGTGGTCGTCCGGGTCGTCGATGTGGAGGTGCTCGAGCGTGCGGTACGCGTGGCTCGGCGACACCGGCCGCGCTTCGGCGGCACTCGCGAGACCCAACACCTGCTCGTTCCGACTCCAACGCTCGAGCTCGTCGTAACGAGACCGCGTCCTTCGGAGGAAGGGTCCAGATCTCGGTGCGGGTGCCACCATCCGAGACCACCCGATCCCGGCGGTCGCGAACGAGCGAAGCCGTCGCGTCGTCGCGCAGGAGTTCGAACTCGTCGACCGGCAGGAAGTCTTCGATGACGACCAGTCCCGTCCGCGAGAGCTCTTCGATGCCGCCGCGTCCGATCGCACCCGCAGTTCGCTGGATCAGCCGCGCGGCGACGGCCCGGAACGGCTGGGCACCGACCCGGTTGAGCGGCCGGCTGTCGACCACTTTCGACGCGCTGAATGCCTGTGAGATCCCCGCCATCGCACCTTCGCCCTGGTACGTACCGCCCCGGTACATCTCGCTGGATCTTGTCGAGACCGCTCCATTCTGCCCCACCCGCTACGTTCGTGCTCCGAGCGGTGCCGCGAGGCGTCTCCTCCGGCCAGGAGCGGCCATGGTGCTTGACGGCACTCCGATGATGAGCCCGAACTGCTGGCAGGCCATCCATGAGGCGGCCGAGGCCCGTGGCCCATGCCGTTACCTCGAGTGGGGCACCGGCAACAGCACGCTCGCGATGCTCCGCACGGCGCTCGAGAGATGGTCGGGCCGGCTGGGAGATCCACGCCGTGGAGAGCGATCTCGGATTCGCCGACGAGATGATGGCCGCGATCGCCGAGACCTTCCGCCGCGCCGGTGTCGACGGCCTCGTGCACGATCGAGCCACTGCGATACCCGAAGCCCCGTCTTGCTGCAGGCTCTCCGTCCCGATCCCCTCGTACCGCTCTACGAAGCGCAGTTCCTGAAGGTGCTCTGGCGGACCCGCAACGACGACTACTGGATCATGGACGCACGTCCACGGGGTCGCGACGCCGGCCGACTCGGTGGCGTGCACCGCTCCTATCACGCAGCTCCGCTGTTCGGCGGGGCACGCGCTCCACCGCGTGCGTCGCGCCGTGGGCGCCGAGGATGTCGAGCCCTCACGCGCGAGCGCCGGCACCGTGCAGGCACCCGAGGTCTCCGCGCTGCGCTCGCCGACGCGGATCGTCTTCGAGACCTCGAACGTGAGAGCTCGAGTACCTACGCCGTGCCGCAACTGCGGAATCGCATCTGGCACCGGACGCCCGATCCTCGACGGGCTCTACGCAGAGTTCGCCGACTACGTCTCTGCGCCTCTCGATGGACGGTTCGACGTGGTCCTCGTCGATGGCCGCGCTCGGACGTCGTGCCTCAAGCGTGTGCACCACGACAAGTTGCTCAATGCAGGAGGGGCGCTGTTCCTGCACGACGCCCACCGCCCGTCGCACCAGGAAGCGCTGCGGCTCTTCAGTCCGTGGTCGTACCTGCGCGGCCTGCACGAAGGGAAGGTGACGCCCCGCCGTCGAGCCCCGAGGACGGCACGGAGTCCCCGAGACCTCCCCAGGTACGATCAGGCCGATCGGTGCAGCAGCTCGCCGCCGGTTTCGATCGTGAGCTCTTCTTCTACGTGGCCCCGGATGCCGACAGCACCTGAGAACGCCGGACGACGGACCACCGCTCGGCCGCTGCAGGGCCTTCGGGTCCTGCACTTCGGTCACTTCGATCCCGAGTACTCGCGCAACCGGATCGTCGGCAAGGCGCTGCGCCGAGCGGGCGCCGACGTCCGCATCGTGACCGATCCGCGCCCGTTCGCGCAGCGCACTCCGGTGCTCGCTGCGAGCGCACTGCGCGGGCCCGTCGACCTGATGCTGGTGGGCTTTCCTGGACACGCCGATGTCGCAACGGCGAAGGCGATCGCCGCCGTGCGCCGTGCTCCGGTGCTCTTCGACGCGTTCGTGTCGCTGCAGGAGACTGCCGAGGACCGCAACGGCGCGCAGGGAGCTGCACCGCGACGACGGCTCGAGCTCGAGGATCGAGTGGCGTTCCGACTCGCCGATCGAGTCCTCGTCGACACCGATGCTCACGGCGAGCACTTCGTGACCGATCTCGGCGTTCCGCGCAGCAAGCTCCGGCGCCTGTGGGTCGGGGCCGACGACGACGTGATGCAGCCCCGACCGGTGGAGCCCCACGACGGGTTCCGGGTGTTCGTGTACGCGAGCTTCATCCCGTTGCACGGGCTCGAGCACGTCGTCCGCGCCGCTGCGCTGCTCGAAGCGCGCGGCGTCGAGGTGACGATCGACGTCGTCGGTGACGGCGACACGGCGACGTCGGTGCACCGCCTCGCCGCCGACCTCGGCGTGCACTCGGTGCACTTCCTCGGACGCCGCCCGTACGTCGAGCTTCCCGAGCTGATGGCGCAGGCCGACGTGTGCCTCGGCATCTTCGGCACGTCGCCGAAGGCGCAGACGCGTGATCCCGAACAAGGTGTACGACGCACTGGCGTGCGCACGTCCGGTCATCACCGCCGACACGCCTGCGATCGCCGAACTGCTCCGGCCCGACGAGGAAGTGATGGTTGCCCACCCGGCGATCCGGAGCACCTCGCCGACGCGATCGCCCGCATCCGCGGCGACGACGCGCTCCGGAGCTCGATCGCCGCACGGCGGTCACGCCCGCTTCCGGGAGACCGCCGAGCATCGACGCACTCTCGCGAGACCTCGTCGCCATCGTCGAGCGAGCTGCGTCTGACGCGGAAAGCCGCGTTCTGTCACTCTGGCCCCAGTAGCCTTCAGGAGCCACTCGAGCAGACGAAGGCCCAGATGCGTCGAACGCCGAACCAACCGAGCGCCGCGTGCGGATCGATCGCCCGCGCAGGAGTGGCTGCTGCTCGCCGCGCACCTCGAGGGCATGGCCCCCGCCGACACCACGGCCGACGAGCTCGCACGGGTCGAGGACGCTGCGGCCGAGTGGGTGTTCCAGCGATCGCTGTGCCGTTCGCTGTCGGAGTTCGCCGACTACTCCTGAGGGCCGGCTTCCACTTCGCGTTCCGCACGTCGCCCGCTCCAGCTGAGATCACGCAGCCGAGAGTTCGGCTCGGGGTTCCGGTGGTGCGACGCCGTCGCGTGGCGAGCACGCGCATCGCGAGGCGCAGGTCCTCGAGGTTGATCTGCAGGTCGGACATGTGCTCGTTGAGCGCCTTGACCAGCATGTCGGCACCCATCGCCCGTTCGCGCCAGACCACGGCACGCTCGCGCCAGAGGTCGCGGTCGGCTTCCAGCGATGCGACGAGCTCGGCGGTCGACGGGGCGAGCTCGGTCGACGAGGCGAACGCCGGCGTGTCGACGCCTGGCGGAGCGGGCGCGCTCTGAACGGCGTCGCCGGCCGTGCGACGCATCGAAGGTTCGGATGCGTCTGCGGAGCGGGAGTCGATCGGATCGGGCTGCGGCTCGTCGACTGAGATCTGCTCCCGAGCGTCGTGCACCACCTGTCGCAACGCGGCGAAGAACTTGTCGAGGTCGTCCGCGTCGCCTCCGCTCGCGGGCGGCGACTCGGTCGACGGCGCGGGGAGCGGATCGGCGCAACCGGGCGATCGGGCGCGGCCGGAGGCGGGAACGAAGACGGCGCCGGGACGGGCACTGCAGGCGCACCGGCGTCGGTGGTCGCCGTCGCTTCGGGCGGCGGCAGCGGCGCCATGCCCAGTTCCTCGAGCGTCGGCGGCGCGGCGACACCAGCGCCGGGCGGCGTCGGCTGCTGGCTCGAGGTTCCACGCTTGCGACGAGAGAAGAGCAAGTCGCTGCTCCAGGGCTGCTCGGGGAAACCGCCACGGTAGTTGGAGGAACGCCCCGAGAATCCGGCCGCAGCTCTTGTCCGCCCGGACCGACACGCTGTGGCGACCGGGAGCTCCCACGAGGCCGAGAGCGGTGACCCGGTACCATCGACAGCTCGGAACCTGCTGACCGAACGGCGCTTCGCGCCCTGGCGGAGAGATCACGGCAGATGCATCGGCAGCGTCGAGCAGAGCTTCGTCACCAGCAGATCTGTCGCCGAACACCGCTTGGAGTCGTTCGTCGTGTCTCGTGAAGTGCTCGCGCTGATCCCCGCCCGCGGCGGCTCGAAGGGCATCCCGCGGAAGAACCTGATGGAGGTCGGCGGCAAGCCGCTCATCGCCTGGTCCATCCTCCAGGCGCTCGAATCGCGGCGCATCACCCGCGTGGTCGTCAGCACCGAGGACGACGAGATCGCGTCGACGGCCGAGCAGTGGGGCGCAGACGTGCCGTTCCGGCGTCCTCAGCGAGTACGCCGACGACCTCTCCCCCGACATCGACGTGTTCCGCCACGCGCTCGAGCACCTCGGGCGCGATGGCTACGATCCGGACATCGTCGTGCACCTGCGTCCGACCGGGCCGGTCCGGCTCGTCCGGGACATCGACGAGGTCGTCGACGTGCTCGCGCAGCGTCCCGACGTCGACGCGGTGCGATCGGTCTCGCTCGTGCACCAGACGCCCTACAAGATGTGGCAGATCGCGGACGACGGCACGATGCGACCGGTCATCGACCTGCCCGGACTCCCCGACTCCCAGTCCCGGCCCCGCCAACTCCTGCCGTTGGTGTACTGGCAGAACGGGTACGTCGACGCGCTCCGTCCGAGGGCCGTCCTGGAGAAGGGCTCGATGTGGGGTGACCGGGTCCTTCCGTTCGTCGTCGACACGGTCCCGTACGAGCTCGACTACCCGGAGGACATCGCGGCCGTCGAGGACGGCCTGCGTCTGCTCGAGACACGGGCTCGAACTTCCCAAGAACATCCCGGGAGGCACCCGGTATGACCGACCGCAGGTGCCGATCGGGCTCCTGGTGCTGGACGTCGACGGCGTGATCACCGACGGCACGGTGCTGCTGCTCGAGTCGGGTGACGAGGCCCGCTCGGTGCACTTCCACGATCTCGACGCGATCGGACAGGCACGTCGGGCGGGGATCGCCGTCGCCATCCTGAGCGGTGAGGACACACCCGCGAGTCGCAGGCTCGCGGCCCGATTCGGCATCGGGGAGGCGGTGTGGGGTGCGAAGGACAAGCGGGCGGGTCTGATCGCGCTGACCGATCGCCTCGGGTTCGCGCTGACGGAGACGTGCTACGTCGGAGACGCCGATCGCGACGCGCCGGCGCTGGAGATCGCCGGGCTGGGACTCGCACCGAACGGCGCGACCCCGAAGGCACGGGCCGCCGCCGACCACGTGCTCAGCGCAACGGGAGGTCGCGGTGCGGTGGCCGAGGCGGTGGCCCTGATCCAAGGTGACGTCGATCCTGCGGAGCAGTCATGAGCGCGTTGGAAGACCACGCGAACGAGCTGCGCGAAGCGCTCGGCCAGCTCGGTGAGCTCGACACGAGTTGCGCGCCAGCGCGGCGTCGATCGCACGATCGGTGATCGCCGGAGGCAAGCTCCTCGCCGCCGGCAACGGCGGTTCGGCGGCCGAGGCGCAGCACCTGACGAGCGAGTTCATCGGCCGGCTCCATCCGGCACGCGAACGTCGCGCACTTCCCGCCGTCGCGCTCCACGCCGACACGTCGACGCTGACCGCGGTCGCCAACGACTACGGCTACGAAGAGGTCTTCGCTCGCCAGGTCCAGGGCATCGGCGCGTCGGGAGATGTCCTCGTCGTGCTCTCCACGAGCGGCGCGTCACCGAACCTCGTTCGCGCGGTCGATGCGGCACGAGCGAGCGGGCATCACGACGATCGGCCTGTTGGGACGCAGCCCGCGTCCTCTGCACGAGCGGTGTGATCACGTGCTCGCCGCGCCGAGCGACAACCTCTCCACCGTGCAGGAGTGCCACCTCGTCCTGGTGCACGTCCTCGTCGAGTACGTGGAGGACGCGCTGTCGGCGAACGACGGAGACGCACGTTGACGTTGGCGAGCCGTCTCGGGACGATGCAGGGACGACTCGTGCCGTCGAGCACCGGGGAGCTCCAGTGCGGTCCCGGCAACCGGTGGGCCGACGAGTTCTCGATCGCCGCCGGCTCGGGTTGGCCCACATCGAGCTCATGGCCGAACGAGCTCCCGAGAGCGCCAATCCGATCTGGTCGACCGAGGACGTCGCCGCGATCCGCGACGTCGTCGCGTCCACCGGCGTCGGAGCTCCGAGCCTCTGCGTGAACGAGACGCTCGCCGAGAGCGTCGAGGGTGTCGACGCCGGCGAAGAGCTCGCGAGCCGCCTGCTGCCGGTCGCACGTCCGAGCTCCGGCTGCGTACGGTCGTGCTCCCACTCGACGAGGCGAGCGCGCTGGAGATGATCGACTGGCCACGAGCCGCCGAGAGCGTCCGCGCGCTCCGCGTCGCGAGCGCTTCGTCCGAGCGGAACCGCGGTCGCACTCGAGATGAACGTGTCCGCCGAGACGAGCGAGCAGTTCCTCGACCTCGTCGACGTCGATGCGGTGGGGCTCTGCTACGACGTCGGCAATGCGACCGCGCTCGGCTTCTCCGCCGAATCCGAGCTCCGGTCGCTCGGCGCCAGGGTCGTGCACGTGCACGCCAAGGACAAGGACGATGCGGGAGTGAACGTGCAGTTCGGTACCGGCGCGGTGCCCTTCCGGGCCGCCCTCGCCGCGCTCCACGACATCCGGTTCGACGGTCTCGTCACGATGGAGGCGACCCGCGGCGACGACCCCGCGCTCACCGCCGCGACGAATCGCGCATTGCTCCTCGCCCTCGATGTCTCGGACGCGGCGTGAGCCCCGACCGCTCGCGGCTCGACGGTCGGACCGCGCTCGTCACCGGCGGCGAAGGGTTCCTGGGCCGCACGTGGACCGCAGCGCTCGTGGACGCGGGCGCGACCGTCGTCAGCGTCGACGTGGCACCCGCCGTCGAGCACGACGGCGACGCGACCCGCAGCTCCGTCACGAACAGGTCGACATCACCGATCCGCACGCCCTCCGAGACGCTCGCGACGCGGCTCGCCGACGACGGTCTCGCGGTGGACGTGCTCGTCAACAACGCCGCCATCGACGCGCCGGTGCTCTCGACCGGACTCGCCGACGGCGACCGGCTCGAGACGTTCAGCCTCGAACGTTGGAACACGGAGTTGTCGGTCGGCCTCACCGGCGCGTTCCTGTGCGCGCAGGCGTTCGGCCCGGCGATGGCGGAGCGCGGCCACGGTGCGATCGTCAACATCGCGTCCGACCTCGGCCTGGTGGCGCCGGATCAGCGCCTCTACCGCATGGAAGGCGTCGCCGAAGCGTCGCAGCCGGTGAAGCCGGTGACCTATTCGGTGATCAAGACCGGCATCATCGGACTTGACCCGCTACCTGGCCACGTACTGGGCCCAGCAGGGCGTGCGCGCCAACGCGCTCTGCCTCGGTGGCGTGGCACGCGACCAGGATCCGGTGTTCGTCGAGCGCGTCTCCGAGCGGATTCCGCTCGGCCGAATGGCGGAGGCCGACGAGTACCGTGACGCGATGGTCTTCCTGTGCTCGGACGCGTCGTCGTACATGACGGGTGCGTGCATGGTGCTCGACGGCGGCCGCACGGTGTGGTGACGAGGGCATCGGCGGTTTGAACTCCCCCCTTCGTGAATCGCGGCGCTTGGCCGGTCGTCTCCGACGACGCTTCAACGACTCGAGGTTCGCTCCGCGGAACTACGGCTGGCCAGGCCGGATCACCCGAACCTTCCTACGACGAGCCCTCGTACTTCGCTTGGACGGGAGCCGCGTTCAGTCGCGCCCTGAAGGCGTACCGGCCCGTCCCACAGGTGACCGGCCGACCGACGTTCGGCGTGGTCGTCATGCCGTGGGTGCGCACGCCCGCGCCGTGGTTGGCGATCATGGTGGCGCTCGGGCTGCGGCAGCGCGGTCGCTCCGTCGTGCTGCTCTGGGACGACACCGGCTTTCCCCGCGAGGACCCCACCCAGAACTTCGTCATCCGGCGGGTGCTCAGCCGACTGCCGGACAGCGTGCCCGTCGTGCGCTTGAGCCGGCAGCAGAGCACGGTCGGCGCGATCCGCGAACGACGCGCTCGCCGTGCGGGCGCTCGCCGACCAGATCGTGACCTGGTGGTTGCGAGGTGATCGACGCGACGCGACCGCGGACCGGTGGGCGAGGGACATCGAAGCCGCGCTCCTCGAACGCCTCCCGCTCGTGAGTGCGACCGTCGACCAGTTCGACCTCGACTGCATCCTGGTCCCGGGTGGGGTGTACGGCGCCAGCGGCCTCTACTTCCTCGCCGCCGCGGATCGTGGGACGCGCGTCGCCACCTTCGACGCGGACCGAGGCGTCGCGCAGTTGTGCGTCGACGGCGTCGCGGCCCAGAACGGTGACCTCGCTCGCGCCTTCAGGACCCTCGTGGACGAGCCGCGCGAGACCAGGGACCACGCGATCGAGATCGCTCGCGCGGAGTTCGGGGAACGTGCAGACGGAAGCGACCGCTACGGGTACCAGGTGGTCGCCAGTGAGCAGTCCGGCGACGTGCGCTCCCCTCGCGTCCTGATCCCGCTCAACGTCGAGTGGGACACGGCTGCGTTGGGACGGCACGTCGCCTTCGACGACACCGTCGACTGGTTGACGACCACCATCAGGGCGGTGCTCGATTCGACCGGCGAGCACGACGAGGTCATCGTGCGGCAACATCCGTCCGAGCGGCGACCCGGCCAACGCAGCCGACTGGACCTCGAGGGGATCCTCGGCGCCGACTTCGGCGACGACCCTCGGTATTCGTTCGTCAGCGCCGCCGACCCGATCAGCTCGTACGACCTGTTGCAGTCCGCGGAGGTCGTCCTCCCGTTCACCTCGAACATCGGGATCGAGGCGGCTGCGCTCGGGAAGACGGTGCTCGTCGCAGGATCGTCCTTCTACGCCGACCTGGGCTTCACGTGGGCGGCACCGTCGCGGGACGAGTACCTGCACACGCTGCGGCGCGCACTCGCCGGCGAGCTGCCCCCGCTCGTCGACCAGCAGGAGCGCGCCTGGCTCTGCTACTACCTCGTGGCGGTGCGCAACCGGGTGTGGACGGAGTTCACGTCGGTCCCCGCCGACTTCGCCAAGTGGGTCCGCCGGTCACCGTCGGAGGTCTTCCGGGACCCCGAGGTCGCCGACCTGCTGGCTGCACTCGACGACGACATCCCAGTGTCGCTGCTCCGGCACGAACGCGCGCGAGCTGCAGGCGAGTGGTGAGCGACCCGGTACGAGACCTCGCGCGCCGGCTCCGCTCGGCAACCGGTGACCTCTGGCAGCAGGCGACGGCACGGAGCCACGCCGGCGCTGACGCCGTCGACGCGAGCACGTACTCGGCGCCGATCCCGCCGCTCCGGGCCGACGATCCTCCGGGGCCGACCGTGCTGCTCCTCAACGACTGCCGTGACCAGGACAACTTCGGCGCCGAGGTCCTGGTCGACGGTCTCCTCGAGATCCTCTCCCACCGTCTCCCGACGAGCGAGATCCTCCCGATTCCTTCGCACTGGGTGATCGACGCCCGACACGGGCTCGGCGGGTTCCGGAACTCCGGCGCCGGCATGCAGCAACCGAAGGCGACCTTCCCGGCCCTCGCCGATCAGTTCGAGACCGTCGCCGACGACTGGCTGGCCGGGGACGGCGGACCCGGTGCCGCCGAGTTCCTGGATCGCATCCGACGCAGTGACGTCGTCGTGCTCAACGGTGAGGGCAGCCTCTATCGCGACAACCTCGAGCGCGATCCGTGAGCTCTTCCTCGCTTGGCTCGCCAAGGAACGTCTCGGTGTCCCCACCGTGTTCGTCAACGGGATGGTGCATCTCACCGCCGTCATGCCCATCCTCCCGGCGATGGTCCGCAAGACGTTCCGCACACTCGATGCGGTCACCGTGCGCGACCCGTACTCGCTGCGCAACCTCGCGGAGTACGTCCCGGACGTTCGCGCCACACTCATCGCCGACTCGGCGTTCGCGATCGCACCCGACGCAGCGCGCGACACCGCGGCAGTTGGCGATGTGCTCGCGCGTCTCGGAGGATCGTCGTTCTTCTGCTTCGACCCCGGTGCGATGCCGGTCGATCACACGCCCACACGACGATCGTCATTGTTCGAGCTCGTCGTCAGACTCAAGAAGGTCGTCGGACAGGCGGTGCTCGTGTCCAGTGCACCCGCCGACGAGTACATCAAGGCCGTCGCCGACGAGACGCAGTCGATCTACGTCGACACGCTCGCCGAATACCAGGAGTTCATGGCGCTCGTGCAGCGCGCCGAGTTCCTCGTCTCCGGTCGATACCACAACCCGATCCTCGCAGCCATCGTCGGGTGCCCCTCGATCGCTCTCGCCTCGTCCAGTCACAAGGTGCACGGCACCTGCGAGATGCTCGACGGGCTCATCGGCACACCGTTCGACGGCACCGACCTCCGATCCTGCTTCGAGGCGATCGAGACGACGGCCGCTCGACATGTCGAACGACGAGCGACCCTCGAGATCGAGTTGCAGGCGCTCTGCGATCGCCGCCGCACCGAGGCGCAGCAGCTCGGCGACGTCGTCGCCGGAGCGCTCGGGCCGCTCGGACTCGTGTCGTGAGAGGACTCCTGGTCGGCTACGGCTCGATCGGGCGTCGGCACCTGACCAACCTCAGTGAGCTGGGGGTGCACGACTGGGCGCTCGTCCACACCGGACGGGGAACGCTGGCCGTCGACGTGCCGCCCGGCACCAGGATCTACTCCGAGCTCGACGAGGCGCTGCGCGAAGAGGCACCGACGTTCGCGGTGATCGCGAACCCGACGAGCGCCCACGCATCGTCGGCCGCGGCATGCCTCGACGCGGGTTGCCACGTGCTCCTGGAGAAGCCGGTCTCCCATTCCGTCGACGACCTCGAACGGTTGCTCGAGTCGGAGCGCTCCAGCGCCGGTGAGGTGCTCGTCGGCTTCCAGTTCCGCTTCCATCCTGCGCTGCAGAGGATCCACGAGCTCGTCGAGCGGCAGCGCGGTCGGCGAGCCGCTCCACGCCGAGATCTTCTGGGGCGAGTACCTGCCCGCGTGGCACCCCTGGGAGGACTGGCGCACCGGCTACGCAGCCGTGCGCGAGCTCGGCGGCGGAGTGCACCACACGATCTGCCATCCATTCGACTACCTGCGATGGTGGTTCGGCGACGTCCAGGTGGTGCGCGCCACGCTGACCGACCACGGCCCGCTCGATCTCGACGTCGCCGAAGCCGCCGACGTCCTGCTGCGGTTCAGCGCCGGCGTCACCGCGCACGTCCGGCTCGACTACTGGAGCCGGCCACAGGCGCATCACGTCGAGATCACCTGCGCCGAGGGGACGATCGCGTGGGACTTCATGACCGGCGAGCTCCGGGTGTGGTCCACGGCAAGCGCCGCGTGGGAGACGACAGAGCTCCCGAGCGTCGAGTCTCGCAGTGACCTCTTCGTGGACGAGGCCCGTCACTTCCTCGATGTCGTGCACGGTCACGCGCGACCGATTTGCACACTCGACGACGGGATCGCGGTCGTGAACCTGTGCGCTGCCATCGAACGCTGACGCGGATCGAGGTTCGGTAGTACCTGCTCACAGGGGCGGGCGGTAGCGTTCCACTGATGGATTCGCCCACGACGGTCGGTCCGGCCGTCGCCCCCGGGCGATCGCATCCGGATCGACAGCCGCCGCCGGTGGTTCCCCGACCTGCGGCAGCTGTTCCGCTACCGAGCAACTCGCCGTGCTGCTCGGCCGCCGCGACATCACGGTGCGGTACCGCCAGACGGTCCTCGGCACGATCTGGATCTTCGCCGGCACCCTCGTCACCGCCGGGCTCTTCAGCTTCGTGTTCGGCCGGGTGGCCGACCTGCCCACCGGCGGCGTGCCGTACTTCGCCTTCTCCTACGCCGGACTCCTGGCGTGGAACCTGTTCTCGAACACTGTCACCAGCGCATCGACGAGCCTGAATCCCAACGCATCGCTGATCAGCAAGATCTACTTCCCGCGGTTGGTGCTGCCGCTCTCGACGCTGGCCTCGACCCTCGTCACGACGGTGATCAGCTTCGGCGTGATGGTCGTGATCCTCATCGCCTACGGGATCGCGCTGACTCCCCAGATCCTGCTCCTGCCCGTCTGGCTCGCGCTCGCCCTCGTCCTGTCGATGGGCATCTCGCTGGCGCTGACCGCGCTCTCCGTGTCGTACCGCGACATCAACTACATCACGCCGGTGCTCACGTCGGTGCTCCTCTACCTGAGTCCCGTGGCGTATTCGATCGAGGCGGTGCCGGCCAACCTGCGCAACCTCATCCTCCTCAACCCGCTGAGCACCATCGTCGAGGGCACCCGATGGTCGGTGCTCGGCACCGGGAGCCTCACCGGCTGGGCGATCGCGTACACGGTCGTCGTCTCGGTAGGCGCCCTCGTCGGTGGACTCGCGGTCTTCGCCCGCCTCGAGTCGAGCTTCGCCGATGTCATCTGAACCGGCCATCACGGTCCGCGGGATCTCGAAGACCTACAAGCTCGGGCTCACCGGCCGCAGCGACTCGCTGCTCAAGGTCATCGAGCGCCGGGCCCGCCACCCGTTCCGCGGGCGGGTGCGGCGGGAGCAGTTCACCGCGCTCGACGACCTGACCTTCGATGTCGAGCACGGCGAGGCCGTGGGTGTCGTCGGCAAGAACGGCGCCGGCAAGAGCACGCTGTTGAAGATCCTCAGCCGCATCACGCCGCCCACCTCGGGCTGGATCGAGATGGCGGGCAACGTCGGATCACTCCTCGAGGTCGGCACCGGGTTCCACCCCGAGCTCACCGGGCTCGAGAACGTGTACCTGAACGGCACGATCCTCGGGATGTCACGCGCCGCGATCGACCGGCGACTCGAGGAGATCGTCGACTTCGCCGAGGTGGACAAGTTCCTCGACACACCGGTCAAGCGGTACTCGAGCGGCATGCGGGTGCGCCTCGCGTTCGCGGTGGCCGCGCACCTCGACCCCGAGATCCTCATCGTCGACGAGGTCCTCTCGGTCGGCGACGCCGGCTTCCAGGCCAAGTGCCTCGACAAGATGAAGTCGATCGCGTCCGACGAGGGCCGCACCGTGCTCTACGTGAGCCACAACCTCGTGACGCTCGAGCACCTGTGCCCGCGCTCGCTGCTGCTCGCCGACGGTCGACTGGTCTTCGACGGACCCACCGAGGAGACGGTCGCCCGGTACCTCCGAACGTTCCCCACGGCGAGCGGGGCGACACCATCGGCGTGTTCGACCTCGCCGCCGCCGACCGGTCCGGCAACAGCTACCAGAAGGTCTTCAAGCGCCTCGAGCTGCGCCCCGACGGCGGTGCGCCGTCGGACTCGGTGCGCATGGGCGACCGGCTGCAGGTCGAGGTCGCGGTCGAGGGACTCGACGAGGTGCCCGAGCCGGTGTTGGCGGTGACGTTCAGCTCGAGCCTGAGCCAGAACCTGTTCCGCGTCACCTCGCAGATGCAGCCGCTCGCCTCGGCGCACGCACGCCAGCACCACGAGACGATCGTGCTCGACCTGCCTTCGTTGCCGCTCACCCCCGGCGACTACTCGATCGAAGCTCCACCTCAAGAGCCCGCAGGGACCATCGACTTCGTGCGCAGCGCCGGCCGACTTCACCGTCATCCCCGCCAACGTGCTCGGCA
Source organism: uncultured Actinomycetes bacterium (assembly GCA_963755855.1). GTDB lineage: Bacteria > Actinomycetota > Acidimicrobiia > IMCC26256 > DASPTH01 > DASUAS01. Next base: position 1,480,361 of record CAVWLR010000009.1, read on the forward strand.
CCGGGTACCACTACTCCGCCGGCGACGGGCACTTCACCGTGCCCGTTCGAGTGGGAGCTGCGCCCGTCGGCGGACGAAGACGTCTCGCCTAGCGTGACGCGCAAACGCTCCGAGCTCTTGGGTCAACCTCGAGGTAGGCGATGGAAAGTTCAGTCGCATTTCAGATCTTCAACCGACCGGATCTGACCCGGATCGTCTTCGCCGACGATCGCCGCAGCGAAGTCCCCGCCGCCTGTTCGTGTTCGCCGACGGACCCCGCTCCGGAGGAAGACGGCCGAGTCGCGTGTCGTAGCAAGCGCTAGACAGTCGCCACGAAGCGTCGACTGGGACTGCGACGTCCGACTTCGACGTGGCGGACAGAACCAGACCGCGGCTGCGTCTGACTCGTCATGGCGTCGACTGGGTCTTCTCCGAGGTCGACGAGGCCATCGTGCTCGACGACGACTGCCTCCCGGATCCGACGTTCTTCGGTTTCTGCGAGGAGCTGCTCGCGCGCTACCGGGACGACCCGCGGGTGATGATGATCTCGCGGCACCAACTATCTCGAACGCTGGCACGAGCGACCGGGAGAGCTACACGTTCTCGTGCTACGGGGGCGTGTGGGGCTGGGCCACGTGGAAACGGGCCTGGGCCCACAACGACATGACCCTCTCCGGTTGGAGCGACGGATTCGGTGCGCGCCCAGGTCCGGGTGTTCGTCGCAGACGACGAGCACTACGCCATCCAGGCCCGGCGGTTCGAGCGTCTCTACACCGACAGCACCGACCGGCACTCCTGGGATCTCCCCTGGAGCTTGACCCGATTGTCCAACGGCGGGACTCACCATCGTCCCGGCGGTGAACCTGGTCGAGAACCTCGGCAACACCGACGGCCGCGGTCTTCACACCGGAGCACCCACTGGCCCGCCTCCCGCATGGGAACGCTGCCCCCGCCGTTGCGGCATCCGGACCGAGGTGGACCGCCCGACCGCCAGTGGTAGACGTCAACGAGCATCTCCCGCCGCCACATCCGGCGCGATGCTCGACTGGTGGGAGGAACGGGCTCGCAAGCCCCGAGGCACCACCCGCCTCGCTCCCCCGGCGCGCCGCCGGTCGCGTACGAGCGCAGGATTCGGCGCGAGTCGCTGAGCTCCTAGACCCGGCGCAGCTTCTCCCGGATCGGCACTTCGCTCTCGTAGACGACCTTCTTGCCGTCGCCGAGGGCGCGCTCGATGGCGCGGAGGTCGCGCACGATGCGCTGGAAGCCCATCGGTTCCACCGACGCCGCTTGGTCCGATCCCCACATCGCCCGGTCGAGGGTGATGTGACGCTCGATCATGCACGCGCCCATCACCTGCGCCGCCAGCGTCGACGCGAGACCCACCTCGTGACCGGAGTACCCGATCGGCACGCCGTAGCGCTCTCGCAGCGCGGTGATGACCCGAAGGTTGAGCTCGTCGAGAGACGACGGATACGTGCTGGTCGCGTGCAACACCACGAGGTCGTCGGCGCCGAGGACGTCAACTGCGTGATCGATCTCGTCGAGGGTGCTCATGCCGGTCGACAAGATGATCGGCCGGCCGTAGCGACGGTGGTGCCGCAGCAGCGCGTCGTCGGTGAGTGACGCCGATGCGATCTTGTAGCACGGCGGGTCGAACTGCTCCATGAAGTCGACGGACTGCTCGTCCCAGCACGACGCGAACCACTGGATCCCGAGGACCTTGCAGTAGTCGTCGATCGCTCGGAACTCTTCCTCGCCGAACTCGAGGCCCCGCTTGAGCTCGCCGTTGGTCTCGCCGAAGGGCGACTCGCGCGGCCGGGCCAGCTCCTCCTCGGTGTAGACGACGTCGACGGTGCGCTTCTGGAACTTCACTGCGTCGCAGCCGGCGCCCGACGCGGCGGCGATGAGCTTGCGCGCGAGATCGAGGTCGCCGTTGTGGTTGATGCCGATCTCGGCGACGACGTAGGTCGGCTGCTCGTCTCCGACGAGCCGCCCGGCGATGTCAACGGTCTCCGTCATGGCTCGACTCCGTTGCACAGATCTCGCTCGGATGGTCCGATCACGATACCGACCGCTGCCGGCGCCGGACAGGGGGTGCATCGGCCCTGATCGAGAATTGACAATCCGTGCGCACAAGATTTGGAATCGTCGCCGTGCGCCGACAAGGCTGCAGTCGGTGACCAACTCCGCCCCGCGGGCGCTCGTGACCGGTGGCGCTGGGTTCATCGGTTCTCACGTCGTCGAGCACCTCGTCGACCAGGGCATGAGCGTGACGGTCGTGGACGACCTGTCGACCGGACGGCCCGAGAACCTCGAACGGGTGCGGACACGGATCCAGGTCGACGAGCGGCCGCTCGCCGCGCTCCTCGAGACGCCGGCCTCGTTGCTCGACCACGACATCGTGTTCCACCTGGCCGCGAACGCGTACATCCCGCCGTCGGTCGAGAATCCCGCGTTCGACTACATGCTCAACCTGGACACGACGTTCCGCCTGCTCGAGGTCCTGCGCACCGCGGCAACACCGCCCCGACTCGTCTTCACGTCGTCGGCAGCCGTGTACGGCGACCCGCAGCGACTCCCCATCCACGAGTCCGACCCGACGGTGCCGATCTCGCCGTACGGCGTGGGCAAGCTCGCGGCCGAGCGGTACCTGGCCGTGTACAGCCAGCTCTACGGCATCACCGCGTCGTCCGTGCGCCTGTTCTCCGTGTACGGACCTCGACAACGCAAGCAGGTCGTCTACGACCTCATGGATCGTCTCGCACGCGAACCGACGCGCCTCGAAGTGTTCGGCGACGGCACCCAGGAGCGCGACTTCGTCTTCGCAGCCGACGTCGCCGCCGCCATCGCGCTGGTCGGGACCTCGGCGCCGGGTCGCGGCGAGACCTACAACGTCGCGTCGGGAAGCAGCTACTCGATCGCGCAGCTCGTCGCTTCCGCTGTGCGACGTCATGCAGCTCGACCCCGAGATCGCCTACACGGGAAGCGTGCGTCCCGGTGATGCACAGCGATGGTCGGTGGACATCACCGCGTTGAGCTCGCTCGGATACCGCGCCGCGCACGTCGTTGCGCGACGGCGTCGCCGCGATCTGGGATTGGTACCGTGCCGAACGGGTCTGAGCAGCCGCTGCGGGTCGCGTTCTACGACCTCGCCAACCCGGGCTGGACCGCTGGGGCGCACTACTACACGAACCTGTTCGTCGCGTTGCGATCACTCGACGACGCCGAGCGACCGCGGATCGTCTTGCTCGTGCCGCCAGCCGAGCGCGGCGGCGGGTACCACGACTACCGGGAGCTCGCCGACGAGATCGTCGAGGTGCCGCAGCCGTCCCGCGTCGAGCGCTACGCCCGCCGGGCGAGCCGGCTGCTCAAGACCGATCCACTCGCGACCCGTCAGCTCGACGCGGTGCTGCGCGCTCGCGAGATCGACACCATGTTCATGTCGTGGGGAGAGTACGAGGCTCCGGTCGCCGTCCCCCTGCTGGGCTGGATCCACGACTTCCAGCACGCGCACCTGCCGGAGCTGTTCTCGGCGAAGGAGCGGGCGCAACGCGACGACCGCTTCGCTCGGCTCTCGGATGCGAGCGCACGAGTCGTGCTGAGCTCGGAGGACGCCCAGCGCGACTTCGCACGATTCCTTCCTGCGTACACCTCCAAGGAGCGCGTGATGCGCTTCGTCGCGCAGGTGCCGGCAGGCGTCTACGACACCGACCCCCGGTGGATCTGTGACGAGTACCAGCTGCCCGAGCGCTTCGTGTACCTGCCGAACCAGTTCTGGATGCACAAGGGTCACCGCGTCGTCGTCGAGGCCCTGGCGCAGCTCCGCACCAGCCACCCCGAGATCGTCGTCGTGTGCACCGGCAACCCGTCGGACAACCGCGCACCGCAGTACTTCGGAGAGCTCCTCGCCGAGGTGTCGCGGCGCGGCGTGCGCGACAACTTCGTCATCCTGGGTTGGGTCCCTCAGGAGCACATCGGCCATCTCATGCGTCAGTCGCTCGCGGTGCTCCAGCCGTCGAGGTTCGAAGGGTGGAGCACCACGGTCGAGGAGACGAAGTCGATCGGGAAGACGATGCTGCTCTCCGACATCCCGGTGCACCGCGAGCAGTCACCGGCCGACGCGTGCGCTACTTCGATCCCACCGACGCCGGTGCGCTCGCGGAGGCACTGGTCGATGCGTATCAGACTTGACGCCCGGTCCTGACACGGACCTCGAGCACCGCGCCCGTGGTGACCTCCCACAACGGACGCGTGAGTACGCGATGACATTCGCGCGAATCGCACGGGAGGCGGTAGGCGTCCAGGCAGAATGAGAGAATAGGCGGCACGCCCACAACGAGCGTCACGGGGTCTTTCTCGTCTGTCGGGTACGCGACCAGCGGTCGTAGAGGTCGAACGCGGTTTGCTGAGCGATAGAGCGCGACTGCCCATCAGTGTTCGGACGCTCGCGTCGAGGCGGCGGCGCCGCCGCTCCAGTGCCTCCATCTCGTAGGCGAGCATGGATGCATCGTCGAAGGGCTCGACCTCGGAGCCGTCGATGATCCGAGAGACGTCGAAGAACGACAGCGGGTCCGTCTCGAACGTCACGGCGAGGATTCGCCGGTGCTGGTCCAGCGCAACGCCTTTCGGTCCGCAGCTCTCGAGGGTGCGACCTCGAGCGGCAGCCTCGTCGGTCATCACGCGCACGGACGCGGCGGGATACCGCACACCTCGAGGCGGGCCTTCGGCGAGCGGGTAGTGGCGGACGAACGGTCCCCCGGCGTCGGCGACGAGCAGGTGGTTGCTGTCCACGAACGTCAGGCCGTGGGGGTACATCGTTCCGCGCAGGACAAAGTCGGGCATCGACCGCGGTCCGAGTGACTCGGTCCACCGGTAGAGCATGACCACGTGAGCGTCGTGGCTGCTGACGGCGATCCACCTTCGCTCGGGATCCACGGCGACGCTGTCGGGGAAGTCGAGACCCTTCACCAGCAACATCTCGTTGCTCGTGACTCGCAGCGGGTCGTCGGCGAGAACATGCCGGGTGACCGTGTCACCTTCGTTGTTGCAGACGAGCACCTCGGTCGGGCCGTCGGCGGAGCGGACGGCAGCCAGCGAGCCGGGCGCACGCAACGAGGTGAAGTCGCCGCGCTGCGGGAGGTCGACACGTGTGAGCGTCTCCGTTCCATGCGGTCCGTCGGATCGGGGTGCGTGGAATGCGGCCACCGTCCCGTCCCGGTCCCCGACGACGAGCAGCTCGTCGTGGAGGAAGTCGACGCCGTGCGGGGTGACGAGGACCGGCGACGGGTACTCGCGAAGATCCTTGATCGTGACGTGAGGTCGATCGCCCTCGACCTCGACGACCACGTCGGCGAGGGCGATGGAGTTGCGATCGTGGCAGGCGAGGGCGAGCCGGGTGTTGTCGGGCGAGAAGCGGACGTCTTCGATCCTCCCCAGTCCGCCAAGTGCCTCCCGTGTTGACGCATCGACGTCGAAGGACATTCGAAAGCCCGCCCGCATCGGGCAATCTTCGCACGTCAGCGCACCGGCCTACAAAGGACGTGGCGCGTCGCGACGAATCAGAGCTGCAAGCGAACAGAGTGCTCCTGGTCGTGGATCGACACCGCCGTCACCATGACGTAGCTGCCCGACGTGCCCGCGAGGGTCAGTTCGAAGTCCTGGGTCGCGTCGTTGTAGTTCGTCTTGTAGTCGCCGTAGCCGACGTTGAACGTCATCTTGGCGGCGGTGCGCTGCTTGTCATCGGGGTGCACGTACGCCCGGACGCAACGAATCCCGTCGAGGTGGTGCGCCGAGCCGGTGAGGGTGAACATGCCGTCGCCGTTGTCAGTCGGCGGAGGCCTTGAGTGTCGGCGGTTTGGTGTCGATCGGCTTCCGGCGCGCCGCCGCACGCAAGCCCGGGAGGTGCCCGCCCGGCGCATCGTTCGGCCCGCTCTCCTTGTCGACGACGTACCAGTTGTTGGCCTGGTCGTACTGGCGGTCCTTGTTCTGGGGCGCCGGGTGGGTGTGGTCGAGCCAGCAGTACCGGTCGGGTGCTCCTTCGACCGTGAAGTTCGCTCGCCGCGACCCCATCGAGTACTTGCGGAACAGCGCGAGCTGATCAGCGAACTCCGGCTCCCCGGTGTGCTTGTAGAAGCCGGCGTCGTTCGAGTCGGTGCCTGCCCACGAGAACAGCGAGATGTCGATCCGATCGCACACCTCGTTCCACACGTCCGGCGGCAAATGCTGTGACAGCCACGCGATCGATCCCTGGGTGTGGAACTTCAGCGCGTTCGCGAGCGACGCGCCCGAGACCTGAGGCGTGGGCTTGTAGAAGAACGCGTCGACGACGACGAACCGGGATCGCGCGTTCCCCTGCTTCGCCATGGCCTCGAGGTATCCCAGCCAGAACGCGGTCATGGGCGACTTCGCGCCCTTCTGCCCGTAGACGAAGGTGTCCTCCCAACCACCAGGCGGGTTCCAGTAGTAGACGAGCAACTTTGCCGTGGGATGAGCCGTGAGGATTGCCGTGCCGATCGCGAGACCCCACGAGTGCGCCTGGTCGCGCGTCTCGTCGGCGGAGTGGGTGTTCCCCGGGTAGTCCGTGCTGTCCCATGCTCCGAGCTCGGCGTCTGCGCTCAGTCCGTCGATGCCGATCCACTTGCAGAACGAAGCCAGTCGACCGAACTTCGCGGCAACGTCGGCGCGCGTCCCGTCGTCGAACCAGTCCCCCCATGGCGGCATGTCGTCGGCCCGGAGCTTTGCGTCCGACCAGCTCGAACCGATGTACGCCTCGCAACCTTGCGCGTGCGAACGCTTCGGGAGCGAGTTGCCGTCTTCGCCCTCGATGAAGCGTTGGAACTCGTACGCCGGATCCTTGGTGCCCAGCTTCGACGAAGGCGTGAAGTCCTGGCCGTCGCGGTCGATGCCGGCGGAGAACCCGCCCCAGCCACGCGACTTCCACAGCGGGACGTCGACGAAGGCCTCGTAGGCGTTGCCCCAGTCGATCATCCGCCATGCCCCGTACCCGTCGACGACGTCGGGAGGAGGTTGCGGTGCAGCACGCGCGACGACGTCGAGGACCCGGGTCGTGCCGGCGGCCGCATGCTCGGCGAACGCGAACTCCGTCGAGCCCGCTCCGACCAAGCCCAGACCCAGCAGACCCAGACGCTTCAGCGCCTCCCGGCGGGTGGGTTCTGCCTCGGTCACGTCGGCGCCACCTCCTCGGAGCGTCCCGAGCAGGTTAGGCGGGGCGCCCGCCGTGCCGGACGCGGCTGCTGTGTTCAGCGCCCGTGCTCGTCGAGCACTCGGTGATACACGCGCTCGAGGTCGTCGACCATGTCGCCCCACGTGCGCAATGGCTGTGGCTCCACCGAGCGCTCGCCGTGACGATCGAGCAACCGATCGAGGGCCGCTGCGACCAACCTGGCGTCGGCGGCGACGTCGACGAGTTCACGGTCGCGGTCGCCACAGAGCTCGAGCGCGTCGTGATGCGCCGGGATGTCCGAGACCAAGAGTGCAGCACCTGCGGCCGCGGCTTCGAGCAGCGTCAATCCGAACGACTCCTCGCGGGAGAGTGACGCCACGACATCTGCGGTGCGGTACCACCTCCGCAGTGCGGTGTCGTCGACCGAACCGAGGAGTGTCCGCTCGACGTCGAGTCCGCAGCGGCGACACGTCGCCTCCAGCTCGGGAAGTGCAGGTCCGCTGCCCACCACCACGAGTCGCGGACGACGTGCGCTCGCCGCGACCGCTTCGACGACCCTGTCGATCCGCTTGGCGCGCACGATGCGAGCGACGACGAGCACGATCGGACCGTCCTTCTCGTACGGCTCGACGTCATCGACCGGGAGGCTGACGCCGGGGGCACGATGTCGGCCTCGGGAACGCGCACCATGGCGAGATCCTCGAACGCGTCTCGTTCGCTCTCGCAGAGGAACACGAGGCCTCCGCGGTACCGACGTGCGACGACGCGGAGCTGCCACCGACGGCGAGCTTCGGCGGTTCGACTCACCGATCCGGGCACGTGAAGGTACGGCGTCAGAACCTTCGGCGCGCGCGTTGTCGCCGCAAGCAGCGTCGGTGGAGCGAAGTGCTGGTGCGCGTGGAAGACGCCCGGCGTCTGCGCCTCGGCGCGTATGCGCGTGAGCAGACCTGGCTGGTGCGAGTAGGAACTCACGAAGGTTCGACTCGTCGTGAACCACGAGACCGAAACACCGGGACCGAAACCGAGATCCTCCTCGAGCTCCGAATCGCCGATCGCGAGCAGGCGCACGTCGTGTCCTCGACGGGCCTGTCGGTCGAGAACCTCCCGGAGGACGCGCTGGACCCCACCGTGACCGCGGATGATCTGCGTCAGGTGGGTGATGCGCACACCCCATCCTCATCCACGTGAGGTAAGCGGGGTCGAACGGGCGATGAACGCTGTCTGGCGGATGCGTTCAGCGACCCTCCGTGGGAAGAAGCACGCAGGTCATGTGCCATCCTTTCCTCGAGCAGGGGATGTCGAATGACTGCCGAACGCGCCCGCGACCCAGGACCCGCCTCGCCGGGCAACACCAAGGCCATCGTGACGATGGCGACTGGCCCGCACCGTGAGCTGCTCGACATCGCGCTCCCGACCTTCACGCGGTTCGCAGAGACGTTCGGCTACGACATCATCGTCGGGACAGGAACGGAAGCCGCACCCCGCCCATCAGCGTGGTCCAAGATCCCGCTCCTCGCACGGGCCCTCGACGACTACGACACCGTGCTGTGGCTCGACGCCGACACCGTCGTCGTGTCGTTCGACAAGGACCTCGCCGACTGCGTCGAGGACGATGCGTACCAGGCGCTCGCCGTCACCGAGTGGGGTCGAGAGCTCAGACCGAACACCGGCGTCTGGCTCCTCCGGTCGGGCGAGCGCGCGGCTCGCTTCCTCGACGCGGTGTGGGACTCCGAGCAGTTCATCGACGATCGCTGGTGGGAGAACGCCGCCGTCGTGACGCTGCTGGGCTACTCGATGTGGCCCTGTCTGCCCGGTCCGCCGACCGAGTGGACACAGGGAACCACCGTGCTTCCTCCGGAGTGGAACGACATTCGCCGCTTCCGGGGCGCTGGCACCGCGCGCATCCGTCACTACGCCGGCCGGCCGCTGTCGTCGCGCCGGCCGGCGCGCGAGCCGACGTGCTCGCGCTCGAGTCGCTCCAGGCTCACGGGATTCGCGCCGTGTCGTACCGAAGTCACGCGCTCTGGGAACGGACGCAGTCCGAGAGCAGCGCGCTGTGGTACCTGGTGTCGCAACGCGCACAGCGGACAGTCCGCGGAGTGAGATCGAGGGCGAGCGCGTGGCGGAGACGCGACTGACGATGAGCGGCACTCCGTCGCCGATCGACTGTCACATCGAGTGTGGTCCGTTCTCGGCCGCGTCCTCGCAGATCTTCACGGGCTTCGCGTTGCTCTCACGTCGAGGAGACGTGAATGCGAGCGTGCGACGGTCGAACGCGAACTGGCGTGGGCAGTCCACGATCATCGCGGTCGTGCTCGGCGACGGAACTCGCTTGATCTACGACCTCCTCGACGCGGCGCGAATCCGGCAAGACGCACTCGATTGGAGCGACCGCTACTTCAAGCGCAGCTATGCGCCTGGGATCGCGCCCGAAGCAGCCAATGCCAAGGTCGCACCGCTCGGCTTCAATTTCCCCGTCTACGCGCCGGGCGACTGGCTTCGGCAGAGGATGGTGTGGAACGCCACCAACTTTCGCCAGCGAGGTGCACGCAACGCGATTTCGAGCATCACTCGACATGAGCGAGGTCCTCTCGCGGCTCGCTCGTCGCCCCGCCGGCCGGGCGTTCTGCCCGGTCTCGGCCTTCGAAGCATCGCCCTCGACGAGCGACCGCCCACGAGTGTTGCTCCTCACGAGGACGTGGGATCCCAAGGTCGTTCAGGACGACGCGGCGCTCGCCGAGGCGTGGGCATCGCTGAACCGCAACCGGGCGACCTGCATCAGGCTCCTCCGTCGCGAGCTCGGTCCGAACCTGGTGAGCGGGTTTGCGCCGACCCCTGATGCGGTCCGTGACTACGGCGACTGCGTCGTGGACGAGCCGCGGGTGACTCGCAAGGCGTTCTACCTCGAACTCATGCGACGATCCGAGGTCTGCATCGCGACGACCGGTCTCGCGGGTTCGAACGGCTGGCGGCTGGGCGAGTACATCGCGGCCTCGCGTGCGATCGTGTCCGAGCGCCTCCTCGCTCAGGTGCCGGGAGACTTCACATCGGGGACCAACTACTCGTCGTTCGAGACCCCCGAGGAATGCGTCGAACGCGTGGTCACCATGGTCGGCGACCGCCAGCTCAGGCTCTCGATGATGGAGGCCAACCGCCGGTACTACGAGGCGTACCTACGACCGGACCGGTTGGTGGCGAATTCCTTGTCGATCGCGCGCGGGAGTGGGTCGTGAGGGCCGACGCTCAGGATCCTCACGGTCGCATGACCTCGTCGTAGACCGCACGTGTGCCTTCCGCCATCTGGTCCAACGTGAAGACCTCCTTCGCTCGCTGCGAGCCCGCCAGGCCCATTCCGATTCGCTCCGGTTCATCGGTTGCCAAGCGGACCAGCGCGGCGCGCATCTCGTCCACTGATCCTGGTTCGACGAGGATCCCGGTGACGCCGTCGTCGACGACCTCGGGCAACGATGCGTACCGCGTCGCCAGGACCGGTCGCGCGGCTGCCATCGCTTCGAGCGCAGTGAGGCCGAAGCCCTCTGCATAGTTGTCGGTGGGGAACGCGACGACGTCGCATGCCGCGAGGAACGTCTCGACGTCCTGCACGAACCCGAGAAATCGCACACTCCCGGGTGGACAGTGCATCGCCGCGAGAGCTTCGAGGTGCTCTCGCTCCTCTCCGGCACCCGCGACCAACAGCGTGATCCCGAGCCCGTCCTCGTCGGACGGCGCGGCCCACGGCCTCGATGAGCGTCGGATGCCCCTTGCCCGCGATCAGCCGCGCGGCGATTCCCACCACGAAGTCGTCGCCGACGTCGAACGCTCCCCGCGCGACCTCGCGTGTCGGAGCCTCCTGCTCCCACTTCGCGGCGTCGATCCCGTAGAGCACGACCCGGATGCGCTCGGGTGGCGCCAAGCGGACCTCGCGCAGGAACCGCGCCACGTGCTCCGAGATCGCGATCCGCCGTTGCACGGAACGCCCGATGATCCGCCCTGCCGACCGGTATGGCTCACGTCGATAGAAGTCGTCGGTCGAATGGACGGACGAGACAGCCGGGACGCCGGCCATCCTGTGCTGCAACCTGGCCCATGACGTCGGCGTGGAAGAGGTGCGTGTGGACGATGTCGGGCTGGAAGGCGCGGATCTCGGCCCGGAGCTCGGGAACCAACTTCAGGTTCAGGTCGCCGCCACCGTCCCGAGCGACGACGTCGATGCCCGCGGCCGCCAGCTCGTCGACGAACGTGTGACCGTCGCCGGTCGAGAGCACGCACATGCGGGTCTCGACGTCGAGGGCGCCGAGCGCGGGAAGCAGCGAGAGCAGGTGGCGTTCCGACCCGGACACGCCCTTCGCGCGCTGGACGTGCAGGACCCGCAAGGTCATCAGGCGCGCCGTCCGAGCGTTCGACGAGGGCGTCCTCCTACACTCGTTGCCTTGCTGCTCATCCGCATCATTCCCTCCTGCGCGTGACGAGGCGATGTTGACGCTACCGGTCGGCGCGGGCGCTCCGAGGGCTGAAAGCGCGGCCCGAGCCGGCCGCGCACTGCTGCTCGCCGTCGGGGTGCTGGTGGCGGCGATCGCGGTCGGGGTGGGCGTCGCGTCGGCGACCGGGATCTCGGCCGGCCTCGCACTGTTGGCGGTGCCCGCGCTCCTCGCGTTCGGCTTCCTCGTCACGCAGGGCCCGAAGTGGTGCCTGGCCGGCCTCATCGCATCCGTCGTGCTCGGGTTCGCCCACGACTCCGTTTCGCTCGGGTCGATCGACGTGCGTGTTCCCGACGTGTTCCTCGTCGCGCTCGCGGTCTGGGCGTTCATCCTCCGATCGCGCAACGGTCAACGTGGGTGGGTTGCCGGGCGTCGTCTCCTCGCGCTCTGGCTGGCAGCGTTGGGGTTCTCGCTGTATCCGTTGCTCGTCCGAGGCGCCGTCGACACCGGTGCTCTCGTCGGCTGGGTCCGTCTGGTCGTCACGTTCGCGCTGGTCTGGCTGGTTCCCTACGCGCTGTTCCGGGTTCGCGACATCGAGTGGGTGCTCGGGTTCATCGCGCTCGTGTCGACCCTGAGATCCTTCGCGCCATCGCGGTCGCATTGGCTCGGGCAACATCGGCGCTCGGCTGAGCGGAGCGAACGATCCGAACACGACCGGCCTGCTCGCCGCGATCATCGTCGTGCTCGCACTGCACGGTCCGTTGCGCCTCCGGCCCTCGTTCCGGTTGCTCATGTTCATCACCGGCCTGGTCGGGCTCCTGATGACCCGCTCCCTCGGCTCGACCATGGCCGCGGTGCTCGCGCTCGGCATCTACGGGATCCAGTCGATCAGTGCCCGGAGGGCGAAGTCACCGCAGCAGCAGCTGGTGGTGCCGACACGACTGCTGGCGATGATCGTCATCGGCTTCGCGGCCGCGATGGCGCTCCGGCCCGGCAACCTTCCGATGTCGTCGGCGTTCGGCCAGAGCACGACCGTGCACCGGGCGGTGCTCGCCGACGCCGGCCTCACCGTCTTCCAGGAGCACCCGCTCTTCGGCGCCGGATGGCAACAGTCACCGACGCAGCTGGGCACGCCGCAGGTGCCGAACGCTCGAGCAGCGCTTCGGCCCGACCGTCAACCCCGAGTTCTTCCCGAAGCGGGAGGAACGACCGACGTGCACAACTCGTACATCCAGGTGCTCGCCGAATCCGGGCTCGTCGGGTTCCTGCTCCTCATCGCGACGATCGTCGCACTGGGATCGGGATCGCCCGCGTGCTCCGGAGCTCCGATCGAACCGCGACCTCTACGTCGCGGTCCGGGCGGCGGTCGTCCTGCTCGTGGTCATCCTGGTCTGGTGGAACGACAACACGCTGTACGGCGCCCAACCCGAGAGCGTGCTCGCGGCGACGTTCCTCGGCATTGTCGCAGTTGCGCCCGCCATCGCCCGCGCACGGACCGAGCTCCGAACGCGAATCGGTCGAAGTCTGAGATACACCCTCAGAGGTTGGCGACCACACTCAGTGGTCAAGGTGGCCGCGCACGTGTCGATACATGAACCATGCGCACTGCCCGGCGACGGCGAGCGAACCGCGCGCGATGGGGGCGGCCGTGGCGACCGCGGTCACTCTGCTCCTCGCTGCGTGTGCGCCGCCGGCACCGCCGCCTGCGGCCGCGCCGAGCCCCACCACCGTGAGCCCGGCCACGCAGCTCCCACCACGCCGACGCCGCCACGACCGCGCCGTCCACGACGACGCCGACCACGACCACGACGACGAGCAGGCCCACCACGACGACCACGCCCGCGTCGACCACCACGTCCACCACCACGCCAACGACCACGACCACACCACGACCACGACGACCCGCCTGCAGGCGACGACACCCAGCAACCCGGCGCAGGCGCCGCCGCGAGCAAGGACGTCTTCTTGACGAACTGCTGGGACGTCGTCGCGATGACCGACGCGCAGCTCGACACGTGGCGGAGCCGCGGCGTCGGCGGGTTCGTCTGCAGCACCGGTACCTGTACGGCATCGGCGGCAAGTACACGTTCACCGGTGACGCCGGATCGTCGCTCACCGGTACGGCGTTCGACCTCCAACGCGAGATCAAGGGCACGAAGATCGTGAGCCGCGCGGCGGCGCGCGGCATCAAGCTGTGGCTCGGCGTCGATGAGCAACTACTGGAGCGGCACCGCGCCGTTCGGCGACTGGTTCGACGACGCCACCTGGTCGAACAACGTGCTCCCGCGGCTGGCGAACCTCGCGGGTGCCGCGAAGCTGCTCGGCTTCGCCGGTGTCGCGTTCGACTCGGAGCTCTACGCCGGGGCCGGAGCCGCGGGCAGCTGGAACTGGAACTACCCCGGCAACACACACTCCGAGGCGGCCGTGCGGAGCCAGGCGAGGCAGCGTGGCGCGCAGCTCATGAGCGCGCTGGTCGGCGCGTATCCGGACGTCGACATCATCGCCATCCACATGGTGCTGCCCGAAGGCTGGTCGGAGCTCGTGCAGCAGGAGATCAACGGGATCTCGAACGCGTACCAGGACGATGGTGAAGATCGACTTCTGGGACGGCATGACGAGCGTCTCCGGCTACGGCCCCATCCGCCTGATGGACCACGTGTACAACAAGACCTCGCACCTGTTCCAGGCGACATGGGACACGGCGTTCACCTACGACCTCAATCGGATGTCGGCGATGTTCAGCCGACGCCTCTCGAACTGGGCCTACGCGTCGCGCCGCATCGACTGGGGTCCGTTCGCCTGGATCGACTCGGGCCCGGCCTCGTTCGACGCGGCCCGCTCCCGAGGAGGTGGCGGCCCAGCTCGCCGCGTTCCGCAAGTGGGGCACCGGCGGTGCGTTCGCCAACTTCGCGTACCAGAGCTGAGCTCGCTTCGACTACAGGCCCGTACATCCCGGGCATGCAGGCGGCAGCCGCGCCCGGCACCGTCGACACCCACCCTCCGACCGGCACGGTGACGCACACCACCCGGAGCGGCGCGATCGTGAACGTCTCCGGTTCTGCGACGGACAACTTCGCCGTGCGCGACGTGCGCTGGAGCACGCCGACCGGTGCGACCGGGCGGCGACCATGAACTGGAAGGTCCTCAGCGGCACGTACGGCACCGGCTACCAGTGGCGCATGGACTGGTCGGCAACCGTGCCGGCGGCGCCGGGCACGCCGATCACGTTCACCTTCGACGACATGAAGGGACTGATGAGCACGCAAGGCCGTGACGGCGCCGTAGCCGAGCACGCGCACCCTCCGCTACCCTCGGCGCGCGCCGAGGAGCGCTCCATGACCGAATTCGTCTTCATCACCCAGGTCGTCGATCCGGACCATCCGGCGCTCGGAGCGACGGTCGCCAAGATCCGAGCGCTGCCGCCGCGGGTCGACGAAGTCGTCGTCCTCGCACTCGAGGGCGACGCCGACGCGCTCCCCGAACTGCCGGATCCTCACGTTCGGCGCTCCGTCCCGTCGCGCGGGTCGCCCGCTTCGCGTCGACCCTGGCTTCGGCCTGTCGCTCCCGGCCGGACGCGGTGCTCGCCCACATGGCGCCCGTGTACGCGGTGCTCGCGGCGCCGTGGTGCCGACCGCGCCGCGTACCGCTGCTGCTCTGGTACACGCACTGGAGCGCGACGCCCATGCTGCGCGTCGGCCTCCGCGCGGCCGACGCCGTCGTCTCGGTCGACCGCCGCTCCTTTCCGCTCGAGTCACCGAAGGTCGCGCGATCGGTCACGGCATCGACGTCGACGACTTCCCGTGCGTCGACGCGACACGCCGACGACGCCGGCCTGCGTGTGCTGTCGCTCGGCCGCTACTCGACCGCGAAGGGCATCGACACGGTCGTCCGTGCGGTGGCGATGACGCCGGGCACGAGCTGATCCACCACGGTCCCGACACTCACCGACGAGGAGGCGGCGCACCGCGCGGAGCTCGCGCAGCTGGTCGGCGAGCTCGGCGTCGAGGACCGGGTGACGCTCGGAGACGCGGTGCCGCGGACGCGAGGTGCCTGAGCTCTTCGCGGACGCCGATGTGCTCGTGAACAACATGCGCGCCGGTGCGCCCGACAAGGTGGTGTTCGAGGCCGGCGCGTCGTGCCTGCCGGTGTTCGCCTCCAACCCGGTGTTCGACGACTTCCTGCCCGCCACCCTGCGCTTCCCCCGCGAGGACGCCGCGGCCCTCGCCGGCCGGCTGCGCGAGCTCGCGGCGCCGACCGGCCGCATCGGGCACGAACTGCGGAACGGGTCGTGGCCGGCCACTCCACCGAGCACTGGGCCGAGCAGTCCTCGACGTCGCCGCCGCCGTCAGCGCCCGGCGGGCTCGTCACCGGCACTGACGGCACAGCTCGGGGCCCAGCGGCCGAAGGAAGGGCACCGCTCGAGCCACTACGGTGCATGCGACTCGGAGGGGGCCCGCTCGTTCCAGGTCGTCGCACCGAGACCGGACGTGAGCAGCGACCCACGACGCCCGAGGTGCCCGCCCGTGACCATTGCCCCGACTCCGCGTGACCCACCGGCCATGAAGGTCCTCATCGTCACCGGCATCTACCCGCCTGACATCGGCGGTCCCGCGACCCACGCCGACGACGTCCGCCGGGCACTGACCGATCGTGGCCACGAGGTCACGGTGCTCACGCTGACCGACGAGCCGCGGCCCCGCTCCGCGGCCCGTCGTGCGGTTCCCCCGTCGTGGCCGTGGCCGCTGCGCACGGCCGCGGCGCTGGCGTGGCGTCGCGGCCGCCCGCAATTCGACGTGGTCTACGCCACCGGTCTCGACTCGCGGCGGTCGGCGGTGCCCGGCCGCGGGCACGCCGGTCGCGCTGAAGGTCGTCGGCGATCCGGCCTGGGAGCGAGGCGTGCGCGCAAGGCCTCACCGACGTGGTCGTTCGACGACTTCCAGGACGAGAGGGCGGACCGCTCGCGCTCCGGGCGATGCGCGCGGTCCGCAACTGGTCGGCGCGGACACGCCACCGCGCTCCTCTCACCGAGCCCGCACCTCGCTGCGCGCGCGGGTCGATGGGCGCGACGCAACGACGTGCGGGTCATCCCGAACGGCGTCCGGCGGCGTCGCGCTCGACGGAGCCGCACCGACGGCGCGTCGCGACCTGCAGCTCGTGTTCGTCGGGCGACTCGTCGTGCACAAGCACGTCGACAAGATCATCGCTGCGGTCGCGCAGAGCGATCGCACGCATCTCGACATCGTCGGTGACGGTCCCGAGCACGACGACGTGGAGCACGCTCGCCGACGAGCTCGGGGTGAGCGACCGAGTGCAGTTCCACGGGGCGCTCGACCACGACGCCACGCTGACCCGCATCGCCGACGCCGACGCGCTCGTCCTGGCCAGCGGCTACGAAGGGCTTCCGCACGTCGTGCTCGAAGCGCTCGCGTGCGGGACGCCGGTCGTCACGACTGCCGCACCACGGTCTCGGCGAGGTGCTGACCGACGGCGTCGACGCGCTCCTCGTCGACGGGCAACGCGGAGCGTTCGCCGCGGCCTTCGACCGGCTGGCGACCGACAGGCGTTGCGCGACGCATCTGCGCGAGGGCGCCCGCACGAGCGGTCGCGAGTGGACGCTCGACCGCATGCGTCGACCAGCTCGAGGCGCTGTTCATCGAGCTCACCGATCCCCCGCCACGTGCGGTGTTCCTCGGCAAGACCGACATGCCCGCGCCGCCGACGCTCGACGACGAGCAGAAGTACGCGATCAACGGTCGCCACGTGAGCTCGTACGTCGTGTGCGTCGGGCGGCCCGCCGGGCTGCGCCGACCTGCGGGCGCGCACGCGGTGGCACTCCCTCGCCTGCGTCCGGCCCCGGTCGGCAGCTGCCCTCTTCTACGCCGCGGGTCCGGTGGTGGCGCTCGCGCGCCGCGGCTCGCCGCCCACCGCCGCCATCGTGTGCCAGAGCCCGTTCGAGGCGTTCGGCGTAGTGGCGTTGCGCGATGCCCTCCCGAAGTCGCGGCGACCGCTGCTGCAGATCGAGGTGCACGGCGACTGGCGCACCGCGACCCGCCTCTACGGGGACCGGCGCCGCAGCGTGCTCGGGCCCGTACGCCGACCGGGTCGCCGAGTGGACGCTGCGACGAGCCGACCGCGTCCGCGTCGTGAGCGACTGGCTCGGCGGAGCTCGTGCGCGCGGCTGGGTATGACGGTCCGATGGACCAGTACATCGCGTACAGCGACTACGACCAGTTCCTCGCGGTCGCGCCGGACGCGCCACCGGCCCGACCCCGGGCGCTCTTCGCGGGGATGCTCGAGCGCTACAAGGCGGTCGACGTGTTGCTCGACGCATGGGACGTCGTGGCCGCAGCGGCTCCCCGATGCGCGCCTGACGATGATCGGTGGCGGCAGCCTCCGCGACGAGATCGAGGCTCGCATCGCAGGCAGCGAGCTGTCGCGGTCCGTCGATCTGCTGCGCACCCGTGTCGCGGGCCGAGCTCTGCCGGCACATCGACGCATCCACGTGCCTGGTGCTGCCGTCGCGCTCGGAGGGGCTCGGACGGGTGATCCTCGAGGCGATGGGCCGGGAACGGCCGGTCGTCGCCTCAGCCGTGGGTGGCATCGTGGAACTGGTCGAGCCCGGCGTCACCGGGATCCTCGTCCCGCCCGAGGATGCCGGCGCGCTCGCCGACGCGCTCGTCGAGCTGCTTGGAAGACCCGCCGCCGCGCGGGCCATGGGCAAGAAGCCGGTCGACGAGCCCGGGCACGAGATCCGCTGCGCCGAGTACGAGCAGGGCATCGCTCGACTCGCCGAATGGATGGCCGGCTCGTGAGCACCCTCGTGCTGGTGACCCCCGGGCTGCGCGGCGACGGTACGGGCGACCGCTTCTCGCCGGCCACCTCCGCGAGCTCGCCGACCGGTTCGACCGGGTGGTCATGGTCGTCGACCGCGGTCGCTGACCGACGGATCGAGCCCGGAACGTGGATGTCGTCGAGCGATCGCCGTCAGCCAGACCAACGCCCCACTCGAGACCGTGCTCGGCGTGCTCGCGACTGAGCGCGACGGTCCCGGGCAGCGGTGATCATCGACGGTGACATCCGCACCGTGCGGCGAGCCGGGAGCGTGGCCCGCGCAACACGCGGTGCCCGCGCTGTGGTGGTGCGACGGACCACCGGCGGACGAGATCCAGCGCGACACAGTCGCAGCTCGTCGACGCGGTGCTGGCGCCGGTCGACGAGGCCAGCATCGGCCGCTACGTGCCGATCGGAGCAGGGATCGACACCAGGTCGCTCGGCAACGTGCCGCTTCCGCCGCGTCCGCCGCTCCGACTGCTCGTGCTCGGCCGCGCGGTCGAGCAGGGTGGCCTCGCGGTGACCTTGCGTGCGCTCGCCGAGTCACGGCGCACGCGGGACCGACGCGCACCTGATCCTCGTCGACTCCGTCCGCATCTCCTCGTTCTCGGCTCGCCAGACCGCCGAGTCGCTCATCGCCGACCTGTCGCTCACGCAGTCGGTCGAGCTGATCGACGGTGACGGACAGCTGTCCCTGCCGCGCATCCTTCGACACGTGCATGCCGTGATCGACGCCGGTACCGACACCGAGATGGATCACGAGGTGCTCGAGGCGATGGCGTGCGGACGCGCGGTCGTCTCGTCTCGCCCCGCGTTCACGCCGCTGCTCGCCGACGAGTCGCTGCCGCTCGTCTACGCCGTCGGCGATGCCATGTCGCTCGCGGCTTGCATCACCGCGTTGGCCGACGCCCGGCACGACGAGCTCGTCGACATCGGCGCGGCGATCCGGGCACACGTCGCACGCGCCAGCACTCGCTCGACCGTTGGGGTGCCAGCGTCGCCGCCGTGGTCGAAGCGCTGCAGCCCGACTGAGCAACCGCGATGGGCGATCAGTTCGCCGCGGAGCGAGCCTGCTTCTGCACCTCGCGCGCCGCTGCTCCGAGCGTCGCCGCTGCTCACGACGACTCGGCTTCTGCGTGCCACGAGCGATGTCGGCGACTGTCGGCGCGGTAGAGCACGAGCCCGAGGATCGGCGCCTCGATCTGACGCAGGATCTCGAGGGTCTGGCGCACCTGCTTGCGCCGCGTGGACCGGGCCGCGCTGACGATGAGGATGCCACCGGCCGAGGAAGCCAGCGAGGCGGCGTCGGTGACCTCGAGCGCCGGCGGGGTGTCGACGATCACGAGCGTGTCGTCGGCCTCGCAGCGAAGCGAGCACCTCGTGGCAGCGCTCCGTGGCCAGGAGCTCCGAGGGGTTCGGCGGGGATGGGCCCGGACGGCAGCACGTAGAGGCGCTCGACGCCGGGGACACGCTGCAGCGCCGACGAGAGCGGTTCACCGTGCACGACCGATGTGAACCCGACGTCGTTGGACAGCCCGAAGAAGTCGTGCACCCTCGGGAAGCGCAGATCGCAGTCGACGACCACAACTCGATGACCAGCACGAGCAGCGAGCACCGCGAGGTTCGCCAACGTCTCGGTCTTCCCGTCGCGGGTGCGGGTCGAGGTGACCTCGATGCAGTTGTTGCCGTTGAGCTGAGCGAAGTTCACCGCCGTGCGGAGCGAACGGTAGGCCTCCGCGGTCGGTGAGTGCGGCGACGAGATGGAGACCACTCCGGCCCACGACCGACTCGCCGGGATCACGCCCATGACCGGGACGCTGTTGCCGGAGGCCGCGAGCAGGTCCTGCGCGGCTCCTGATCGAGTCGTCGAGGAACTCCAGCAGGAACGCCACCATGATGCCGAGCAGGAGGCCGGCGCCGAGCGCGACGAGAAGATCGGTCTTCGGGTTGGGCGACGTCCGCGAAGTGGGTGGTGCGGCCCGGTTGATGATCTGGACGTCCTGCCCGGCGAGCGCGACGTTGAGGTTCGAGTCGTCTGCAGCTTCGCCTGCAGATCGGTGACCTGCGTGCTGAGGGTGTTGCGCTGTCCGTTGAGGCGGGTCGCGTCGCCGCCAGCGAACAGTCTGCGCGTCGATGCCGGCGATCTGCGCCTGCAACGCTGCGATCTGGGGTTGCAACGCCGCGTTGAGGGTGTCGTACCCTGTCTGGGCCTGCTGCTTGAGGTAGGCCAGGTACGCGTCGAGGTGGGCGTTGACGGTGCGCGCCGCCTCCTGCGGGTCGCTGCTGGTCGACGTCACCGTGACGGCTCCGCCAGTGGTGCTGGGCTCTGCGTTCACCGACGCTCGCGCTCGGGTCGGCCTTCTCCGCGAGTTCGTGCACCGCCTGGCTCTGGATGATGCCGGCCTGGTTGGCGACGTCGAGTCGGTGGCGCCGTTCGCGATCACGAGCGTGCCGGACGCCTGGTACTCGTTCGGACGCGAGAGCGACCACGCTGCCGCCGACGCCGACGACGACAACGGTGACCAGGATGATCACCCAGGCGCGCCGCTTGAGGATGCCCAGGTAGTCGCGCAGGTCCATCGGTGCCGTTGCCGGCGCCTCGTACATCCGCACGATGCTACTCAGAGCCGTCCAACGGTTTCCTTCGACTCTTCGTCAACGTGACCTCACTCAACGCGTTCACTTGACGACGCTGCGCGTTCTGCGAGGTCAGCTTCTCGACACGTACCGACGTCCGAGCCGCAACGCCCCACCACGGGCCCGCTCGGTGATGGTCGGGCGGGGCAGGTCCTTCTTCGTGATCGTCGACGCACCGATCTCGGACGCGGGCGTCGATCTCGCCGAAGCACTCGACGAGGTCCGATGTCGATCGCGATCGCGTGAGTAGGTCGACGACACGAAGTCGGTCGCCGCGACACCGAGCCGCTCCCAGTGCAGCCGGGAGCTGTCGTACTTGCGCACGAAGTCCTCGACCCACCTCGCCAGCGCGCCGACATCGCCGTCGTCGATGGCGACGGCGTACTCGGCACCGAACAGCTCGCGACCACCCATGCCGTGGAATCCCACCACCGGGCAACCGCTGGCGAGTGCCTCCGCCACCGGGAGTCCGAACCCCTCGTCACGACCGAGGGCGACGAACAGCGCCGCCCGCCGCAACTCGGCGGCGACGTCGGCCTCGGGTCGATCGCCGAGGGTGACCAGCTCCCAGTCGTCGAGCACACCGCGCCGTCGCAGCACGTCGACGAGCAACGCGAAGTCGGCAGTGCGCTTGCGCGGCATCGCGACGATGCGCTGCTCACGTCGCGCCGCATCCGGATGGAACACCGTGGTGTCGATCCAGTGGTGCATGCGCACGACCCGCCGCCCCGGGAGTGCGCGTTCGAGCAGGAGGCGGTTGTCCTCGGAGACGACGAGGGTCGCGACGACATCCGGGTGGTCGGCTGTGGTTGCGACGACGACACCATCGCGCCGCGCTGCGCTCCAGAACGTGCGGTACGCGTTCTGGTTGAACACCACCTTCGGGATCCCGAACGGCAGTCGCTCCATGTCGGCCGGGGTGAACGCCTCCGGGACCACCAGCACGTCCGCTCCGCTGACCTCGACCGGCGGATGCACGACCCGGGTGGTGTTGGCGAACCAGTCGCAGCGGAAGCCCGGCTTCGTGTGCATCACCGCGGCGTCGAGACCGGCGTCGTCGAGCAGGTCGACGGCGCGGTAGATCGCGCGCACCCCTCCGCTCGGCCGCGCCGTGTCGGGGGTGCAGAAGTAGATCATCCGGCGGGCTCCGTGACGGCAGCACCGGTGATCGCCACCGCGGCCGCTTCCAGGAACGCGGTGCCGTGGCGACGGTCGGGCTCCACGTAGTTGCCCTCCGCCCACTCGTTCCACGACTTGAGGAACACGATGCGCTGCTCCGGCGGGAGGTCCTGCACCGCCTCCACCGCGGACCGCAACGAGCGGCCGAACGCCTCGGGCGTCGCGTCGGTGAGCACGAACCCACGACTGCCGAACCGAGGGGTGTTGTCCCAGTTCGACATCACGACCGGGAGCTGGGGGTTGGGCAGCACCGACGGCGGCGGCGCCGCGATCGACTCGTACGGCACCCGCAGCGGGCGGCGCCGCAGTCGTTCGATCCGCGACCCGACCGGTCCGGTGAACCGCCGGCGAGACGCCGCCGTACAACGGCACCTCCAGCTCGGCGTCGAACCCGCTGCTCGCCGCCGACCAGCCGCCCTTGGTCTCCCCCACCAGGTACAGGCCGGGCAGGCCGGCGCGCTCGGCGAGCGCCCGCCACTGGTCGGCGAACCGGCGGGCGTCGGGGAGCTCGTGGGGTCGGTACACGAAGAAGAACGGCCGACCGTCGACGCGCACGTAGCGCGGATCCTCGAACGCGGGGAGCACGGCGTCGAAGTGACGGGCGTGGTCGTCGGGACCCGGGTACGTCTGCTCGACGAGCACCCGGTTGCCACCGGTCCAGACCGTCGACCAGTTCTGGTTGGCCCAGCCGAGGCAGAACGGGAAGTCGGGCTCACCCGACTCGAGCACCTCGGTGAACGGCAGCTCGAGCAGTCGCCGACCGGCGAACCAGTAGTGCCAGTAGCAGAACGCACCGATGCCGTGCGCGGACGCGAGCGCCGCCTGCGCCGCACGCGTCTCGGGGAGGCGCAGGTCGTAGAACCCGAGCGCACCGGGGAGCTTCGGCTGGTCGTGCCCCGGGAACAGCGGACGCGCCCGCGCCACGTTGGTCCACTCGGTGAACCCGGCACCCCACCACTCGTCGTTCTCCGGGATGGGATGGAACTGCGGCAGGTACAGCGCGATGACGCGCGCGCGGGCGGAGCTCGGCGCGCTCACGACGACGGCTCCCCGACCGCCGCCAGCTCCGCGTGCGCGCGCAGGTACTCGCGTCCCCAACGTCGGTCCGGCTCGAGGTGGTTGC
Organism: uncultured Actinomycetes bacterium; assembly: GCA_963755855.1. Classification (GTDB taxonomy): domain Bacteria; phylum Actinomycetota; class Acidimicrobiia; order IMCC26256; family DASPTH01; genus DASUAS01. The sequence goes on from CAVWLR010000009.1 coordinate 1,503,711, forward strand.
CCTCGGCCCACTCGTTCCATGCGTTCACGAACAGGAGGTTCTCGTCCGGCGAGGGCGGCACGAAGCGATCGACAGCCGCGCGCAGCCAGCGCGCGTAGCGATCGGGAGTCGAACCGGTGACGATGGTCGCACCACGCTCCGGTCGGCGCGGCGAGTTGTCGAAGCCCGGCGACACGCACGGGAACCGGGTGTAGTCGACGTCGTCGACCGCGAGGTGCGCATCCACCACCGCGTCGTAGTCGACGATGCGGTAGCGCGCGTTGCGCGTCGTGACGCCGACGCGACGCTCGACCGCTCTCGCGGCGCGGTCCTTGGCGCCGAGCGCGGCGAGCGCGTAGAAGGGCGCGAACTGCACTGCGGCGTCGAAGCCGAGCGTCGCCGGTGGGTGCCGCTCCCCCGGGCCGGTCTGCATGCAGCACAGGTACAGGTCGCCGAGCCCGAGGCGCGCCGCTTCGGCGCGCCAGCGGTCGGTGGTGCCGACCGGATCGGGAAGGTGGAAGGCGCGGTACACGAGGAACACCGGTCGTCCGTCGATCCGCAGGTAGCGCGGGTCGGCGAACACCTCGGCGAGCGCGCGGAGGTGCGCGACGTCGTCGTCGGGCGAGTACGTCTGCGGGACGAGCACCGAGCTGGTCTTGCCGTCCCACGCGCGCGTCCACGGCTCGTTGGCCCAGCAGAGGAGGAACGGGAAGTCGGGCTCACCCGACCGCACGATCTCGTCGACCGGCCGCTGGAGCAGCTGCCGGCCGGAGAACCAGTAGTGGTAGTAGCAGAACGCGTCGATCCCGTGCGCGCCGGCGAGCTCCGCCTGCGCGGCGCGGACCTCGGGTACCCGCAGGTCGTACCAGCCGAGCTCGCCGGGCTCGTGCGGTTGCGCGTGGCCGCGGAAGCGCGGTCGCGCGCGCGCCACGTTGATCCAGTCGGTGAAGCCCGGACCCCACCACTCGTCGTTCTCCGGGGTCGGATGGAACTGCGGCAGGTGGAAGGCGATCGTGCGCAGCGCGCCCGACCGGGTCACTCCTCGACCACGGCCTTGAGCCGCTCGAGCGTGGCCTGCATGTTGCGGGCGTTGGTGCGACCCCGCGCCTTGCCGAACAGGCCCCAGTAGAGCTTGAGCGGCAGGTTCTCGGCGAGGTCGTAGAACTCGGTGACGTCGGTGCCGTCGCCCGCGGCCTCGAAGCGATAGCCCCAGGTCATGGGGTGCTTCTCCGGCGTCCCCACGACGAACGAGAACTCCTTGCCCGGGTCGGACGCCACCACCGTGCACTTGGTCCAGTACATCGGGCCGCGGCCGTTGCGCTTCACGTGCCCCCGGAACCTCGCACCGACCTCGGGGCCGGTCGAGCCGTCGATCCACTCGCACTCGAGCGTCTCGGCGCTGAAGCGCCCGGTGTTGGGGACGTCGCTCACGAACCGCCACACCTCTTCGGGCGGAGCATCGACATGGACGGTCACGGAATCGGTGGGCATCCGACCCAGGCTACGGCGACATCCTGTCGACGACGTCTTCGCACGCTGGGCACCAGTCGTCCTCCGGCGCCCACAGCCAGTCGTCGAAGATGCGCAGCGAGTCGTGCGTGCCGCAGGCGACGACGCCCGTGTCGAGATCGACCGCGTGGCGCTTGCCCTTGGGCTCCCGTCCACCGCCCGACTGCCGCCCGATGCCCTTCGAACGGGCCGGTCGTGATCCGAGCGCACCCACCACCCACGGCACGGCGTCAGCGCCAGTCTCGAACGCGCTCGACGTCGGCGCCGAGCGTGCGCAGCGATGCCGCGAGATCGGAGTAGCCGCGGTCGACGTGGAACGGATCGAGCACGACGGTCTCGCCGTCGGCGGCGAGCCCCGCGAGCACCAGCGCCGCGCCGGCACGCACGTCGAGCGCGCGCACCGGGGCGGCCGACAACCGCGTGACGCCGCGCACCACCGCGTGACGACCCTCGTGGCGGATGTCGGCGCCCATGCGGTTGAGCTCGGCGACGAACCCGAGTCGGTTGTCGAACACGTTCTCGGTCACGATCGCGGTGCCGTCGGCGGTGGCGAGCAGCGCGACCGCGAGCGGCATGAAGTCGGTGGCGAAGCCGGGGAACGGCAGCGTGGCGACGTCGATCGCCGACACGCGCTCGTCGGCGCGCACCTCGAGGCCGTCGGGGGTCGTCGTGATCTGCAACCCCATCTCGCGCAGCTTCATCACCACGGTCTCCACGTGGTCGGCGCGCGCGCCGAGCAGCGTGGCGTGACCGCCGGCGATGCCGACGGCCATGAGCAGCGTGCCGGTCTCGATGCGGTCGCACATGATCTCGGTCTCGACCGCGGACGAGCTCCTCCACCCCTTCGACCACGAGCGTCGACGTGCCGGCGCCGTGGATCTCGGCGCCCATGCGGATGAGCATGCCGGCGAGGTCGGTGAGCTCGGGCTCACGGGCCGCGTTCTCGATCACGGTCTCGCCCTTGGCCAGGACCGCGGCGGTGAGGAGGTTCTCGGTGGCGCCGACGCTCGGGAACTCGAGCACGACCCGCGCACCGGAGAGCCGGTTGGTGCGGGCCTCGATGAACCCGTGCACGACGTCGAGCTCGACGCCCATCGCCTCGAGCCCACGGAAGTGCATGTCGAGCTTGCGGTTGCCGATGTTGTCGCCGCCCGGCATCGCGACGCGCGCCTCGCCGCAGCGCGCCAGCAACGGACCGAGCACGTTGATCGACGCGCGCATGCGCGTCACCAGCTCGTACGGCGCTTCCGCGTGCAGCGGTGCCGACGCGTCGATCTGCAGGTCGGTGGAACCGGTCCACTCGACGTGCGCGCCGATGGCGCGCAGCACGTCGATCATCACGTCGAGATCGGCGACGGGGTCGACGTTGTGCAGCGTGGTGGTGCCGGACGCGAGCAGCGCCGCGGCCATCTGCTTGGTGCCTGCGTTCTTGGTCGCGCCCGAGACGCGGACGGTGCCGGAGAGCGGGCCGCCGGCGCGGACGACGAACGAGTCGGTCATCGTGCGCTCACTCGGCGAAGCTCAGCGGCAGGTCGTCGTCCTCCATCTCGGGTGCGGCGATCCGCCACACCGGGATGGGGGTCACGATGCCGGGGATCTGCCGCTCGCCGAGCGGGATCGTGTGGAACGTGTCGCCGAGCGCCTGGACCACCTCGTCGTTGGCGATGATCTCGCCCGGCGCGGCGGCGTCGCACAACCGCGACGCGAGGTTGATCGACATGCCGATGAAGTCGTCGCCCTCGAAGACGATGACGCGCCCGGCGGCGATGCCGATCCGCAGCGGGAGGACGATGCTGGCGTTCTGCATCCGCTCGGTGAGGTCGAGGACCGTCTCGACGACCGGGCGCACCTCGGTGCCCACGAACATGCAGCCGTCGCCCAGCCACTTGCCCACCCGGATGCCGTGATCGGGCGAGAGCCCACGGACGATGGAGCGGAACTCGGCGAGCACCGCCAGCGCCTCGTCGTCACCGAGGGTGTCGTTCATGCGCGTGAAGCCGCACATGTCGACGAACGAGAAGCACCGGAAGACCCTCACCCCGACAGTTTGGCCGATGGCCGCCCCCGCTCCGGGGTTGATCGGCGAGACGGAGCGAGCGGCAGCGATCGAGCGTGGAGCGGAGGAGTGGTCAGTCGCCGGCGGAGACGTCGACGCTGTAGACCCGGTAGAGGACGTCGGCGCCCCGGCGGCGGTGCTGGTCGACCTGCTTGCTGATCCCGGTGAGGGCCAGGAGGATCCCGGTGTCGTCGGGACCGGCGCCGGGGGCGGCCAGGAGCTCCCGGGCCCGGGCGATGTGGGCGGCGACGACCTCGTGGTCACGCCGGAGGCGGTCGACCTCGGACGCCACCTCGAGGGTCTCGCCGAGCAGCTCGTCGAACAGGCCCTCGGGCGACTCGGTGAACGTGACGTGCTCCTCCCAGGCGCTCTCCAAGCCGTCGAGGGCCACGTTGATGGCCACCAGCCAGCGGTCGGGCTCGGCGTCGACGTCGGCCGAGATCTGCCAGAAGACGCTGGCGGCGTTGCGCAGGCGGCCGCGCTGGGGGCCGATGCGGGAGTGGACGCCGGGAGCACGGAGCTGGGTGCCGGGCATGAGGATCCTCCGGGGAAAGCAGCGGGTGAAGGAAGAATCCGGCGCCGTTGCCGGCCCTTGTCGGGACGTCCCATTGGGCGCACGTGGCGCTCTCCCCGTCAAGGGTTCCCATCACAATTTCCGATCAAACCCATCGACGCGAGGGATTGCTGAGCTCGAATCGGTCGGAAAGGGACCGCCGTCAGCCGGGGAGGCTCTCCACCCACGCCACCGTGGTGTCGGCGACCTCGACCGCGACCTCGGCGGCGGTGCGCCCGCTCGCCTTCAGCGGGCGGTATCCGTGGTCGGCGGTGTCGACCCAGTGGAACGACACCTTCCCCTGGATCTGCTTCGCCGCCTTCGTGAGGTCGGCCTTCCCCGCCATCGAGTCGCGGGTGCCCGACACGAAGAGGATCGGCACCCGGATGCCCGGGAAGTGCGCGGTGCGCGGCTGGTCCGCCCTGCCGGCGGCGTGGAGCGGATACGAGAGCATCACCAGCCCCAGCGCAGGGAGCGGATCATCGGCGTCGCCCACCACCATCGAGCAGTAGCGGCCACCCATCGACCGACCTCCGAGCACGAGGCGCTCGGGCGGGAGCTTCGCCCGCTTCGCGAGCTCGGCCGCCGCCTGACGCGTTGCGGCATCGAGCACCTTGGGGCGGTCGGGCGCGTTCCGGCCGGCGGTGCGGTACGGGAAGTTGAAGCGCAGCGAGGGGATCTTCGCCTGCGCCAGCGCGTCGGCGACCGCGACGAGCGCGGCGCCGTTCATGTCGGAACCGGCGCCGTGCGCGAGGAGCACCGCGCGGTCGGCGCCCCGCTTCGGTCCCTGCCACTCGTACTCGGTGACCGACGGCGCTGGCTTGGGAGCCGACTTCGGCGCTGACTTCGGAGTGGTCATCGTTGCAGCACCCACCGGGTCAGGAACGCGTCGATGCGTTCGAACGAGTCGACGATGGTGGCCTCCTTCGAGAAGCCGTGACCCTCGCCGTCGTACACGTGCTGCTCGACGGTGCCGCCGGCGGCACGCATCGAGTCGACCAGGAGCTGCGCCTGCGCGGGCGGCACGACCTTGTCGTCGGCACCCTGCAGCACGAGCACCGGGACCTCGATCTCGCGGGCGCGCGTCGCCGGCGACCGCGCCTCGTACCGGTCGGCGTGCTCCGGCAGCGTGCCCACCAGGCGATCGAGGTAGCGCGACTCGAAGCGGTGTGTGGTGGCTGCGAGGTCGAAGAGGTCGGTCACGCCGAACATGCTCACCGCGGCGCGCACGACCGGCGGCGCGTGCGCGGCGACGAGCAGCGCAGTGAAACCGCCGGCGCTGCCTCCCATCACCGCGGCGCGGGCGGCGTCGACGCGCTCGTCGTGCGCGAGCGCGCGGATGCCGGTGACCGTGTCGGCGACGTCGATCTCGCCCCACTCGTGGTCGAGCGCGTGCCGGTAGGCGCGCCCGTAGCCCGTGGAACCCCGGTAGTTCGGGCTCAGCACGGCCCAGCCGCGGGACACGAACCAACGGATGCGGGGCTTCCAGTCGACGGTCGACTGGTCGGTGGGCCCACCGTGCACGTCGACCATGAGCGGCGGCGCCACGTCCGGAGTCGTCGCTCGCGCGGCGGGAGCCAGAGGAGCCCGTGCACGGTCTCGCCGTCGGCACCCGGCCACGTGATCGGTGTGGGCTCGGGGAGGTCGTGGGCGTCGAGCTCGGCCGGTGCACCACGACGGCGCGTGTCGCGCGCACCGGTGGCCGGGTCGAGCACGGTGAGCTGCGGCGCGGTGCGACCACCGGAGCGGATGCACGCGATGCCCGCGCTCCCCCAGTCGAGGCCGGCGTGCCAGCCCTTCGACACGTCGGCGGCGGCAGCGCCGTCGAGCGACACGACGACGAGTCGGCCGAAGCCGCGCTCGTTGCGGTTGAGCGCGAGCGCGCGAGCATCGGGTGCCCACGCGAACGAGCGCTGCCCCGGACCCCACGACGGCTCCGCGTGCTCGAACGGTTCGGTGAGCACCGGCGCGGGCAGCGCACCGACTCGCGTCGACCGACCACACGTTCATCCAGCCGTCGAGCTCGGCGACGAACGCGAGTGCGTCGCCCGTCGGCGCGAAGCGGGGTTGGCCGACGGCGACGTCGTCACCACCGGCGACCAGCGTCGGCACCGCGTCGGGATCGTCGACGCGCGACGGCCATGATCCGCGAGCCGTCCCACGGCATGTTCGGCAGGTCCCACTCGTGCCACGCGAGCGTGAGTCCGTCGGACGACCAGGTGGGATCCCAGGCGTAGTCGGCGTGCGAGATCCGCCGCGGCCACACGCCTCCCTCGACGTCGACGACCGCGATGTCGCAGCTGTCGTCGCGTTCGAGCACGAACGCAACGCTCCGTCCGTCTCGCGACGCTGCCGGCGCGGCGGCGTGTCCGTCGCGGGACAGGACCTGCACGGCCCCGCCCGCCGCCGGGACCAGGAGCAACCGGCCGTCGGCAGCGGCGTAGACCAGGCGGTCGTCGTCGAGCCAGCAGTACCCTCCGCCGCCGTAGGCGCCGAGACCGGTGACCGGGACCTCCGCCGTCACCGTGACCTCCGGGCCCCGGCCGTCGGCGGGACCGACCACGAGGTCGACCCGGCCGGCGAAGGCCACGAGCCAGGCCAGGCGGGTGCCACCGGGCGACCACCGAGCCTCGCCGAGGGTGCGCGATCGCGCCACTGCGGCTGCCGAGATGCCCGTCATGAGGACCTGAGGCTAAACGAGCAGGTCAGCACGTTCGTCGGAAGCGGGTGCCGTCTGCGAGACTGTTCTGCTCATGCCGTCTCAGTCCGAGAGTCTCCGCATCGCCTGGTTGGTCTACCGGGGCAACCCCTACTGCGGCGGGCAGGGTGTCTACACCCGCTACCTGGCCCGGGAGCTGACCGAGCTGGGTCACCGGATCACCGTGTACTCCGGCCAGCCGTACCCCGAGCTGGCCGATCCCTCGCAGCTCGAGCGGGTCCCGAGCATGGACCTCTACCGCCCCGAGAACCCGTTCCGGGTGCCGTGGCCGTGGGAGTTCAAGACCACGATCGATCTCCAGGAGTTCGCCATCATGTGCTCGGCGGGCTTCCCCGAGCCGTACACGTTCAGCCTGCGGGCGCAGCGGCTGCTCGCCCCGCGCCGCGCCGACTTCGACCTCATCCACGACAACCAGTGCCTCGGCTCCGGGCTGCTCGGGTTGATGGCCGACGGCTGGCCCGTGCTGGCCACGCTCCACCACCCGATCACCGTCGATCGCGACCTCGACCTCGAGTACGCCACCAGTGCCTGGCGCCGGCTCACGCTGCGCCGCTGGTACGGGTTCCTCGGCATGCAGATGAAGGTGGCACGCGCCATCCCGCGCGTCATCACCGTGTCCGAGTCGAGCAAGCGCGACATCGTGAAGCAGATGGACGTTCGGCCCGACCGGCTGAACATCGTGCCCGTCGGCGTCGACCCCGCCCTCTTCCACCCCATGCCCGAGATCGCGCGGGTGCCCGGGCGCCTCATGACCACCACCAGCTCCGACGTCCCGATGAAGGGGCTCGTGCCGCTGCTCGAGGCGTTGGCGAAGGTCCGCACCGAGCGCGACGACGCCGAACTGGTCATCATCGGGAAGCCCAAGGGCAAGAGCAAGATCCCCGGCATCATCGACCGGCTCGGGCTCAAGAACTCGGTGCGGTACGTGTCGGGGGTCACCGACCAGCGCATCGTGGAGCTCTACGCCGAGACCGAGGTGGCGGTGGTGCCCTCGCTGTACGAGGGCTTCTCGCTGCCCGCGGTCGAGGCCATGGCGTGCGGGGTGCCGCTCGTCGCCACCACCGGTGGTGCGCTGCCGGAGGTCGTCGGCACCGACGGCGAGACCGGCCTGATGGTGCCGCCCGGCGACCCCGACGCGCTCGCCCACACGCTGTTGCGTGCACTCGGCGACGCCGACCTGCGCGCCCGCGTCGGCGCCGCCGGTCGCAAGCGCGTCCTCGACAACTTCACCTGGCGCCAGACCGCGATCGGCACGGTCGAGAACTACCGCGCCCTCCTCGACGCGCGCGCCGTAGAGGCCTCGGGTTCCGGCACGGGCGCGGTCGCCTGATGCTGACCGTCGACTTCGAACGTCTCGACCTGCGCGAAGGACACCGCCTCCTCGACATGGGGTGCGGCGGCGGGCGGCACGCGTTCACCGCGATGCGACGCGGCGCGACGGTCGTCGCGCTCGACTACGACGCCGGTGAGCTCAAAGAGGTGCGCGCCACGCGCGGCGCCATGATCGAGAGCGGCGAGATCCCCGAGGACGCGCCCGGCGGCGAGGTCAACGGCGACGCGCTGCGCCTGCCGTTCCCCGACGCCAGCTTCGACCGCATCATCACGTCGGAGGTGCTCGAGCACCTCTGGGACGACCGCGGTGCCATCGCCGAGCTCGTGCGCGTGCTGCGGCCCGGTGGACGCATGGCCGTCACCGTGCCCACCCGGTGGCCCGAGCGCGTGAGCTGGGCGATCAACTACCGCTACCACGACACGCCCGGCGGGCACGTGCGCATCTACCGCCAGCACGAGCTCGAGGAGCGGCTCGAGTCGGCGGGCCTCTGGCTGCGCGGCTCGCACCACGCGCACGCACTGCACTCGCCGTACTGGTGGTTGAAGTGCACGTTCGGCCTCGACAACACCGGTGCGTGGCCGGTGCGGAAGTACCACGACTTCCTCACCTACCAGATCGTCCGCCAGCCCAAGTGGCTCGGCACCCTCGACACCGCGCTCAACCCCGTGCTCGGCAAGAGCCTCGTCGTCTACACGCAGAAGGTCACCTGATCTTGAGCTCCCGCGAGCATTCGCTTCCCGACGTCGACGGCATCGTCACCGCCACCGAGTTGCTCGAGACGGTCGACGCGATCGCGTCGGTCCAGCTCGTCGACGGCAACATCCCCTGGTTCCCCGGCGGTCACACCGATCCCTGGAACATGGTCGAAGCCGCGATGGCGCTCGACCTCGGCGGCCTGCACGACGAAGCGCGCGCCGCGTACGACTGGCTCGCGGGCATGCAGCGTGCCGACGGCGGGTGGCACGCCTACTACCTCGGCGACGAGATCGAGGACCCCACCCTCGACACCAACGTCACCTGCTACATCGCCACCGGCGCGTGGCACCACCACCTCGTCACCGGCGACACCGCATACCTCCGTGCGCAGTGGCCGACGGTCGAGGCGGCGATCGACTTCGCGCTCGACTTCCAGCGCGAGACCGGCGAGATCGCGTGGCGGGGCGACGACCCCGACGACGGCGCACTGCTCACCGGATCGTCGAGCATCCACCACAGCCTGAAGTGCGCGCTCGCCATCGCGGCACGGCTCGGCCACGAACGCCCCGACTGGGAGCTGTCGCTCGGCTCGCTCGCCATCGCGATCGCGCACCGCCCCGACGTGTTCCTCGACAAGGACCGCTGGGCGATGGACTGGTACTACCCCATCCTCGGCGGCGTGCTGCGCGGCTCTCCCGCCGACGCGCGCGTCGCGTCACGCTGGGCCACGTTCGCGGTCGAAGGCCGCGGCGTCCGCTGCGTGTCGGACCGACCGTGGATCACCGCCGCGGAGACGTGCGAGCTGGTCATGGCGCTCGACGCCATCGGCAGCCACGAGCACGCACGCCAGTTGTTCGGATGGATCCAGTTCCTGCGCGCCGAGGGCGGCGGCTACTGGACCGGCGCCAACTTCGACGACGACGCCTTCCACCTCGACGGCGAGCTCTACCCCGTCGAGCAACCGACGTGGAACTCGGGTGCCGTCGTGCTCGCGGCGAACGCGCTCGCGGGCACCGGCCCGACCGCGGGCATCTTCCGCGGCGAGCGCCTCCCCGAGGGCCTCGGCGCCGACGAGCTCCTCGCTGCCGGCGTCGAGATCGCCGAAGAGCGCGCCCGCGACCCGCACAAGTAGACCGGCCCTCTCGTTCCCCACCAGCGTTCCGGCGTCAGTCGAGCGGAACTATTGCTCCACCCTCGATGGTCGACTTCGCTTCGCCCGCCTGTCGCAGGCCGCGCTGACGCCGGCAGGCTCCGCTACGTCTCCTTCTGCAGCGTCCGGAGGCTGCCGGTGGTGGCGAGCGGGGTGAAGCCGTCGGCGACCGCGCGCTGCCACACCCGGAAGGGTGCCTGCCCGCCCTCCGACGGATCCTCGAACACGTCGTGGAACACGAGCGTGCCGCCGGGTGCGAGGTGGCGCGACCAGCCCTCGTAGTCGGCGAGCGCGACGTCGTACGCGTGACCACCGTCGACGAACACCAGACCGAGCGGCGTGGCCCAGTGCGCGGCGACCGTCGGTGACTGGCCGATCACGGCGACGACGACGTCCTCGAGCCCGGCGTCCTCGATGGTGCGCCGGAAGAACGGCAGCGTGTCCATGCGTCCGGTGCGGGGGTCGACGAGCCGCTCGTCGTGGTGGTCCCACCCGGCCTGGTTCTCCTCCGACCCCCGGTGGTGGTCGACGGTGTACAGCACGCTCCCCTGCTCCCGTGCCGCCGCACCGAGGTAGATGGCGGACTTCCCGCAGTACGTCCCGATCTCGAGCAACGGCCCGCTCGGCGCCGCCGCCAGACCCGCCTCGTGCAGGGCCAGGCCCTCGGCGTCGGGCATGAAGCCGACCGCGGCTCGCGCCGCCTCGAGCAGGCGTTCGTCCATGCCCTGCAAGGTACGCTCCCCGCCATGGAACCGGAGACCCAGGCCCCCGATCGCAACCTCGCGCTGGAGCTCGTGCGCGTCACCGAGGCCGCGGCACTGGCCGCCGGCCGGTGGCTCGGGCGGGGCGACAAGAACGGCGCCGACGGCGCGGCGGTCGACGCCATGCGCATCATCCTCAACTCCGTCTCGATGGAGGGTGTCGTCGTCATCGGCGAGGGCGAGAAGGACGAAGCGCCCATGCTGTTCAACGGCGAGGAGATCGGTGCCGGCGGACCCGCATGCGACATCGCCGTCGACCCGATCGACGGCACCACCCTCACGTCGCTCGGACGCAACAACGCCATCTCGGTGATCGCGATCGCCGAGCGCGGCACGATGTTCGATCCGGGGCCGTGCGTCTACATGGACAAGATCGCGGTCGGTCCGGAGGCCGCCGACGTCATCGACATCGACGCCCCGATCAAGGCCAACCTCGAGGCGGTGGCGAAGGCGAAGGGTGAGGACGTCGACGACATCACCGCAGTGGTCCTCGACCGTCCGCGCCACGAGGACATCATCCGCGAGTGCCGCGAGGCGGGCGCCCGCATCAAGCTCATCCAGGACGGCGACGTCGCCGCCGCGATCACCGTCGCCCAGCCCAACAGCGGCACCGACATCCTCTTCGGCATCGGCGGCACCCCCGAAGGTGTGATCGCAGCCGCCGCGCTGAAGTGCATGGGCGGCGAGATGTTCGGCCGGCTCTACCCGCGCAACGACGAGGAGAAGCGGGCCGCACTCGACGCCGGCTTCGACCTCGAACGCGTGCTCACGAGCCACGACCTCGTGTCCGGCGACGACGTGTTCTTCAGCGCCACCGGCATCAGCGACGGCGACCTGCTGAAGGGCGTGCGCTACTGGGGCAACGGCGCGAGCACGCAGTCGATGGTGATGCGCTCGAAGTCGGGCACCATCCGCACGATCGACGCCACCCACCAGTGGCAGAAGCTCATGCGCTACAGCGCGCTGAAGTTCGACTGACGACCCTGATCGACATCGGAACCGGCCCCATGGACGGCACAGACGCCACCGCGGTGAAGACCCTGATCCTCGTGACGCCGTCGAACGACGCGTCCGATCCGGCGTGGGCCTTCGTGACCCGCCACGTCGAGGCGATGGATTCGGTGTTCGAACGCGTCATCGTGATCACCCCCGACGACGCGCCGGGCGACACCAGCGCCGCCGACACCCGCTCCGCCATCGACGACGTCTACGAGGGCAACGACCGCGAGACGGTCGTGATCGTGCTCGACGACGTCTCGCTGCTCGCCCAGGTGCGCAGCGAGTTCGGTGCCCGGGCCACGGTGCTCTGGTGGTCGTCGCAGGTGCCGACGGCCAAGACGGTCGTCCTGGCGAAGCGTTGGGCCGACGGCATGGTCGCCCTGGCGGAGCCCACGGGCGGCACCGGCGACCTGCCGTGCTGGATCGTCGGCGCGGGTCTCGACCTGCAGGCGGACATCGCCGAGGCGCCGCCGCGGCTCCCGCTCCAGCTGCTCGTGCTCGGCCGCACCGCACCCGACAAGGGACTCACCACGATCGTCCGCGCGGTGGCGATGGCGCGGAGCAACGGCGTCGCCGCCCGCCTGCGCATCGTCGGTCCGGCCACCGGTCCGGTCGAGCACAGCTACCGGCGCGCGCTCGGCGTCCTGATCCGTGACATCGCCCTGACGTCGGTGGTGACCATCGACGACGCGATCCCGCCCGAGGACGTCCCGGCCGCCATCGCGGGAACGCACGCAGTCATCGACGCCAGCGTCGACGACGACCTCCGTCACTCCTCGCTCGAGGCGCTGGCGGCAGGACGTCCCGTGCTCACCTCGAACGCGCGGCTGGCGGCCCTCGTCCCGTCGGGAGACCTCGAGCTCGGCTTCGACGCCGGCGACTCCACCCAGCTCGCGCAGCGCATCGGTCTCCTCGCCGAGCGCTGGTCGACACGTCCGAGCGAGTTCGCCGAAGGAGCCCGGGCGAACCTGACGCCCGTCCACGCGCGTACCTCGCTCCCCGCCCAGTGGGCGGAAGCGATCGGCGCGGTGCACGAGCGCACGACGTCCCGGCCGCAGTCCTCCGAGCTGGAGCGCGACGCGGAGTCCGCCAGCGACGCGGCGGGCTCGCCCGACGGCCACGCGAGCCGCGGCACGATCGTCTCGGCGTTCACCGACGAGAGCTGGCACCAGCCCGCCGGCGTGGTGGGCCGCTTCCTCGACGCCGCGGGCCAGCGGGATGCCGACCGCGCCCTGGCCGAGTGCGCGCCCCTCGCAGCTCGCTTCGGCACCGCGATCGACGGCACGGGTCAGAGCGTCCCCGTCGCCGAGTACGTGTTCTGGTCGAAGCAGACCGGCGACGAGCTGGCGTCGAGCGTCGAGGACGTCGACGTCATCGACAGCCACACGGTGGTGACGGTGCGGCGCGACCGGTGGACCTTCGGCGAGGACCACGTCGACGTGACCGTCCGCAGCCTGTTCGAGCTCTCCGAGGACAACCTGATCACCGACTGGTCGGACACCGAGCTCAGGCCGGCGGCACCGCTCGCGCTCGCCGCGTCGGCGATGGTCGCGCCGGTCCCGGTCGAGTCCACGGCACCGGCGGCGCCGTGGGCGCCTGCCGCGGCACCTGCCGCAGGACCAGCCGACCTCCCGGCAGCCGTCGCCGCCGCACTCGCGGCAGTCGGCCGCGGTGACGCCACCACCGCAGCCGCACCCTCCGAGCCGGTCGAGCCCAGCGAGGCCGGCGAGCCGAGCGAGCCCAGCGGACCGAGCGAGCCGTCCGGACCCACCCCCGTCGAGCCCGCGCAGGCCGTCCTCCCCATGGCGCTGCCCGAGACGGCCGTGGTCCCGGAGGGCACCGACGGGGCGCCCGTTCCGGTGACGACGGAGGAGCCGCCCACCGACCTCGAGCGGGCCGAGGAGCAGATCCACCACTGGCGCCGGCAGGCGCTGATCTGGCGCGAGCGGGCACTCGAGGCACGAGCACTCGGTGAGGCGTACAAGGCGAACGTCGAGGACCTCCGCAAGATCGTCGAGGTGCTCAAGAGCCAGTCGACGATGCCCCGGCGCGGTGCCGACCGGGACGCGTCCGCCGACGACGGCACGGCCGAGGATGGCGACGGCGTCGACCCGATCCGATGGAAGCACGACGACCCCGGCCCGGAGGCGACCGACGCCGCCGACCCGTCGGACGATCCGACTCCGCCGGTCGCCGTCGACACGACTCCCGCGCCGACTCCGACTTCCACGCCGGCACGCGTGCCGACGTCGACGCCGGCGAGCACCAACACCGGTGCCGGGAAGCCCGGCCAGTCTCTCGTGCCGGCACGTCGTACGGAGACGTTCTACGAGACCTCGGTGCGACTCGCCCGCCAGGCCCGCGACTTCACCCGGAGCTTCGGAAAGCGCTGACCGTCGCGACCGGCGTGCGTCAGGGACGCCGCGCCACGTCGGGTGCCACCGCCACGCCCAACGCGAGGTCGAGGAGCTCGTTCGTCCGCTGCTGGGCGACGAGCATCTGCTCCAGTCGCTGACGCAGCTCCCGCCCCGAGTCGGTCGCGGCTTCGCGCGTGGGGAGATCCGCGATCAGGGCGACCGCCGCCTGCAGGCGCGCGGTCGACTCGCTCAGCGCGGCGACGACGCCACCGAACTGCGACTGCACGACCTCGAGCCGCGCCTGCAGATCGCGCACGCCGACGTCGACGGTGGCGATCGCCGGGACCGCGTCGACGCCGTCCGCCGCCTCGGGATCGACCGCACGGGCCGGCTCCAGCTTCTTCCCCGACCCCTTGCCGGCCTGCTCCGCCGACTTCTTGCCGGACTTCTTGCCGGACTTCTTGCCGCGCTTCTCGTCGGACCTCTTCCCCGACCGAGGGCTCTGCTGCTGCTGCTTCTTCGAGCCCATCGCTCCGCAACCTTCCGGGACCGGTCCCGAGACGGGCGCCGCGTCCGTCCGAATTCAAGCACGTCGGAGCCGGGCGATCGGTTTCCCTCCATCTCGTCGGGCGGATCGGGGTGCGGTGCGCGATGCTCGGAGCGTCATCCCCGAACGAGGAGCCCTCCCGTGCCCGACACCGTCTTCCTGACCGATCGCATCGAGGTGACCCGTCCGATCCCGGCGTCGCCCTCGGCGATCTTCGACGTGGTGCGCAGCCCGGCGGGTCATGTGGCCATCGACGCGTCGGGGATGCTGCAGGACTTCACCGGCGAACCCGCCGAGAAGGTCGGCGACACCTTCGTGATCCACATGGATCGTGAATCGCTCAACGACTTCCCGCTCGGCAAGTACGACGTGACGGTGCACATCATCACGTTCGAACGTGACCGGGAGATCGCGTGGGACCTCGGTCCCGACGTCCCGGTCGCGCACTTCTACGGTTACCGACTGGAGCCGGGCGAAGACGGCACCACGAACGTCACCGCCTACTACGACTGGACGAAGGTGGGCGACGACGCGAAGGGGCGCTTCCCGATCGTCCCCGAATCCGCGCTGCGTGCGACGCTCGGCATCCTCGAGCGCACGGTGCGCCAAGGTCTCTGAACGATGGGCGTGGAGGAGAGCTACAACTTCAGGCGCGTGAACGACGGGCTCACCACGTCGGGCCTGGTCAGCGCCGAGCAGCTCGGCGGCCTCCGCGGCGAGGGTTACGACGCGGTGATCAACCTCTTCCCCGACGGTGAGCGATCGGTGCCGGACGAGGCACGCATCGTCGAGGACCAGGGCATCGACTACGTGTACATCCCCGTCGACTTCGAGGCGCCGTCGCGCGCCGACCTCGACGCGTTCACCGAAGCGATGGACGCGCGCGCCGGGCGCAAGATCCACGTGCACTGTGCTGCGAACTACCGGGCAACTGCGTTCTACGCGCTGTACGCGGTGCGTCGCGGCCTGTGCACCGCCGACGAGGCCGACGAGTTCGTGCAGAGCGTGTGGGATCCGGCGGAGTTCCCGGTGTGGCACGACTGGATGAGCGAGGAGCAGCCCCGAGAGACGTCGTGACTCCCCGCCCTCCCTCACGAGGGCGGCAGGGTGCGACGCACCGGTCAGACGTCCGCTCCTCCGTGCGCGCGGAGGTGCACCGTGACGCGGAGTCCGCCGTCGCGCCGGGACTCGAGGAGCAGGGCACCGTCGTGCGCGCGGGTGATGCTCTCCACGATCGCGAGGCCGAGACCGACGCCGGAGTCGTCGCCGCGGAGACGTTCGCTCCCGCGCTGGAACGGCTCGGCCAGCGTGGACACGAGCTCGGGCGCGAGCTCCGCTCCGGTGTTCTCGACGGTCAGCTCGACACCGTCACGACGAGCCCTGGTCGTGACCCACACCGTGCCGTCGCGAGGAAGGTTGTGGACGATCGCGTTCTGCACCAGGTTCGTGGTCATCTGCAGCAGGAGCGCGCGTGACCCGCGGGTGGGAGTCGGGTCACACGAAGCCTCGATGGTGACGCCGCGCGCCTCCGCGAGCGGCAGGAGCGCTTCGGTGGCCTCCTCCGCGAGCAGCGACAGGTCGACGGCTGTCGGGGTGAAGGAACGTCGGTCGGCTCGGCTCAGCAGGAGCAGCGCCTCGGTGAGCTCGATCGCCCGGTTGTTGACGACGAGGAGGCGGTCGACGAGCTCACCGGTGTCGCGATCCGGATCGTCGTGCGCAACTTCGAGCAACGTCCGCGTGATCGCCAACGGAGTGCGCAGCTCGTGGGAGGCGTTGGCCGCGAACCGCTGCTGTTCGGCGACCTGGGCCTCGAGCCGGGTGAGCATGGCGTCGAAGCTGTCGGCGAGCTCGCGGAACTCGTCCTGACGACCTTCCAGTTCGATCCGGTGCGAGAGCGATCCGTTCGCCACCTTGCGGGTGGCGTCCGTGATGCGGGTGAGGGGGGCGAGCATCCGACCCGCGAGCAGCCACCCGCCGACCAGACCGAACACGAGCAGGACTCCCAGCACCATGAGCGCGGTGAGCCCGAAGCCGTGGAGGGGATCGGAGCGGTTGGAGAAGAAGAACCACCACGAGGGATGGGCGCGTGCGATCACCCCGGGCGGTATGTAGCGCAGCACCACGACCCAGACCGCGGCGAGCATCAGGATCCCGGCGATCATGAGGAACCCGGCGTAGCTGAAGGTCAGCTTGAGGCGGGCGCTGACACCAGGCTCACGCGCCGCTGTCTCCTCCGTCACGACCTCTCCCCCGCGCTCTCCGCCGTGCCGGCATCGATGCGATACCCGACGCCGGGCACGGTGGCGATGACCCAGGGCTCGCCGAGGCGCTTGCGCAGTGCCGACACGGTGATGCGCACCGCGTTGGTGAACGGGTCGGCGTGCTCGTCCCACGCCCGTTCCAGGAGCTCTTCGGCACTCACGACACCGCCGTCGGCGCCGACGAGCACCTCGAGCACCGCGAATTGCTTGCGGGTGAGCGCGACGTAGCGACCGTCGCGGTAGACCTCGCGGCGGAACGGATCCAGCCGCAACCCCGCGATCTCACGCACAGGTGGCCGACTGTGCGCGCGCCTGCGGTCGAGCGCGCGGATCCGGAGCACGAGCTCACGCAGCTCGAACGGCTTGGTGAGGTAGTCGTCGGCGCCGAGCTCGAACCCGGAGGCCTTGTCGTCGAGCCGGTCGGCGGCGGTGAGCATGAGGATCGGCGTGCCGCTGCCGGAGGCGATGATCCGTTCGGCGATCTCGTCGCCGGTGGGTCCGGGGATGTCGCGATCGAGCACCGCGATGTCGTAGACGTTCACGCGCAGGAGCTCGAGCGCGACGTCGCCGTCACCCGCGATGTCGGCAGCTATTGCTTCGAGCCGCAGTCCATCGCGGATGGCTTCGGCCATGAAGGGTTCGTCCTCGACGATCAGCACACGCGTGCCCCGATGGTAACGAGCCGGTGGATATCGCCGGCATATCGAAAAGCACGTACGTGACGGCAACACGGTCGGGTGTCGAGTGGCGTCATGGCCTCCGGCGCACCGGCACGCACCACGCCCCGACACGTCTCCGGCATCCTCGTGGCCGGCCTGCTCGTCGTCGCTGCGGTGATCGCAGCACCCCTCGGCCACCAGTGGCTGGCGTCCTCGTCGGCGACGGCCGCATCGCGTGCCGACGGGCTCGGCGCATCGCAGGGCGACGCCGCGAACGGTGCCGTCCCCGATGGCACGACGGTGTTCGACGACGACGTTCCGGGCGTCGGCAACCTCGATCCGTCGCTCCTCGGCGCTCTGCGCCGGGCCGCGACCGATGCCGCGGACGACGGCGTCGAGCTCGTGGTCGAGAGCGGCTGGCGCTCTCCTGCGTACCAGGAAGACCTGTTCGACCGAGCCGTCGCCGAACACGGCTCGGCCGAGGAAGCGGCTCGCTGGGTGGCCACCCCCGCCACCTCGGCCCACGTGTCGGGCGACGCGGTCGACCTCGGGCCGCCCACCGCCACGGCGTGGCTCTCGGCGCACGGCGCCGCGTACGGGTTGTGCCAGATCTACGGCAACGAGACCTGGCACTACGAACTGCGCACCGGCGCCGTCGACCGGGGTTGCCCACCCATGTACCGGGACCCCACGCACGATCCGAGGATGCAGCGATGAGCGGCGCGCTCGGACTCACCGTCTACAGCTGCGAGCCCGACGAAGCCGAGCTCTTCCACGAGCTCGGTCCGAGCTTCGGCATCGCGCCGACGATCACGGGTGCCGCGGTGACGGACGCCGACATCGCCGCGATGCCCGGCACCCGGTGCATCAGCGTGGGCCACAAGTCCGAGATCACGCGCACGACGCTGCACGCGCTCCACGACGCCGGCGTCGAGCACCTGTCCACCCGGAGCATCGGCGTCGACCACATCGACCTGTGCGCTGCTGCACGACTGGGCATCACGGTCGAGAACGCGGTCTACGACCCGGACGGCGTCGCCGACTTCACCCTGATGTTGATCCTGATGTCGATCCGCAACATCAAGGAGATCGTGGGCGCAGCTGACGGCAACGACTTCCGTCTCACGCGCGCGCGTGGGAAGGACCTGCGCGACCTGACCGTCGGCGTCGTGGGCGTCGGGAGCATCGGCAGCGCGGTCATCACGCGCCTGCAGGGATTCGGATGCCGGGTGCTGGCATCCACCAGCGTCTGCCTCGACACGCTGTTGCTCGAGAGCGACGTCGTCACGCTGCACCTGCCCCTGAACGCGACGACGCACCACCTCATCGGGCACCGGGAGCTCGCGACGATGAAGGCCGGCGCGGTGCTCGTCAACACCGGGCGCGGCGCGCTGGTGGACACGCGACGCCCTCGTCGACGCACTGGAGGACGGACGGTTGGGTGGCGCGGCGCTGGACGTGTTGGAGGGCGAGGAAGGGCTCTTCTACTTCGACTGCACAAACCGACGGATCGACCACGGCGCCCTCCTCCGCCTGCAACGTCTCCCGAACGTCGTGATCACGCCGCACACCGCCTACTACACGCGGCGCGCCCTGCGGGACACCGTCGTGCAGACCCTCGTCAAGTGCCGCGAGTTCGAGAGCAGCCGTGAGCATGTCTGAGCGGCCGAGGATCGCGATCCTGTTCGGGGGGTGCTCCGAGGAGCACGACGTGTCGGTGAAGTCCGCGGTCGAGGTCGCGGCGGGCATCGACACGCACCGGTACGAACCGATCTACGTCGGCATCTCGAAGCGCGGCGCGTGGATGCTGTGTGAGCAGCCGGGTGTGACCGACGACGACGATGCCGGCCCGCGAGCGGTGCTCTCGCCGGATCGCGCCACGCACGGGCTCTTCGTGGAAGCCGGCGACGCGTGGCGAACGGTGCACATCGACGCCGTGTTCCCTGTGCTGCACGGCACGACCGGCGAGGACGGAGCCGTGCAGGGACTGCTCGAGCTCTCGGGGATCCCGTACGTGGGCTGCGGCATCGCGAGCTCGGCGATCTGCATGGACAAGACGCTGGCGTACGTGGTCGCGCGGCACGCGGGGATCGCCACTCCCGCGTTCTCGATCCTCGACGGCGTCGGTGTCGGCGTCGCCGAGCCCGACGACTTGACGTACCCGGTCTTCGTGAAGCCGGCGCGCTCGGGATCGTCGTTCGGAGTGACGAAGGTCGATGGCGCGCGCGAGCTGGACGCCGCCATCGCGGCAGCACGTGAGTACGACCGCAAGGTCGTGATCGAGCAGGCGATCGTCGGCACGGAGGTCGGTTGCGCGGTGCTGGGCAACGACGCCGACCTGTTCGTCGGCGCCGTGGATCAGATCGAGCTGTCGCACGGGTACTTCCGCATCCATCAGGAGGACCAGCCGGAGCAGGGCTCCGAGAACGCGACCATCACCGTCCCCGCGAACCTGCCCGAAGGGCAGTGCGAGGAGATCCGCGCCACCGCGAGGTCGATCTACACCGCGCTCGGATGCTCGGGACTCGCCCGCGTGGACATGTTCCTGCAGGAGGACGGGCGGATCGTGCTGAACGAGGTCAACACGTTGCCCGGCTTCACGAGCTACAGCCGCTATCCCCGCATGATGGCCGCGGCCGGCCTCGGTCGATCGGAGCTGATCGACCGGCTGCTCTCACTGGCGATGGCGCGCTGAACCATGGAGCGCGGATTCGTGTTCCTCGACGAGGTGCTCTGCGGGGTCCGGTGGGACGCCAAGTACGCGACCTGGGACAACTTCACCGGCACGCCGGTCGAGGGATACGAGGCCAACCGCATCGTGGGTTCGTACGCCCTCGCCGGTGCACTGTTGGAAGCGAAGCTGCGGGCCGCCTCGCTCGGCTTCGGTCTGCTGCTCTGGGACGGCTACCGGCCGCAGCGCGCCGTGAACCGCTTCCTGCAGTGGTCGGCCGAGCCGGAGGACGGACGCACGAAGCAGCGGTTCTACCCGAACATCGACCGACCCGAGATGTTCTCGAACGGGTACGTCGCATCGAAGTCGGGGCACAGCCGGGGCGGTGCCATCGACCTGACGCTGTACCGACTCGACACCGGCGAGGTCGCGGCGATGGGCGGCGGGCACGACCTGATGGACGAGCGATCCCATCACGGGGCGCCGGGGGTCGTCGGCGCAGAAGCCGAGCACCGTCGCACCCTGTGCGCGCTCATGGAGGCCAGCGGCTTCGAGCCCTATGAACGCGAGTGGTGGCACTACGTGCTCAGCGACGAGCCGTATCCCGACACCTACTTCGACTTCCCCATCGCGTAGCTGCGAGGGGACTCGTGGGCGTGGAAGTCGACCGCGGTCAGCCACCCGTTGTCGACGAAGAGCGTCCCGACCCGACTCTCGGGCACGCGCCCCACGAGGCGAACTGACCTGCCGACTGCGAGCGGGCGTCGGAGAGCGGGAACGCGCCACGCGTCGAACCACATGCGGGCGTGATCGCGGGCCGCGCCCGACGATCCCCGCACGGGGAGTGAACCGGACATTGTTGGGTTTCCTCCACTGGGTGTCTGCGCCACAACCGTGGACATTCGTCTTCCTGCGCTGCCACACCGTCCGGTGCGACGCCGAACTCATCGACTCGGACCACGGGGGCCTGTAGAGCGGTTCGCGCACGTTCACGCGGTTTCACGCGCACCGGCCAACACGCGCTACAGGCGTGGCACGTCGACGCCGAACGTGAACCAGACAGTTCCGCGCTGGCCACCTCCAGCTCGTCGGAACGCACTGGCCCGGTACGAAGCAAGGAGCGGTACATGTCGAAGCGTGCGCAGACCTTCCCCCTGCCGCCATGGTGATCGTCGCACTGATCGGGCTGGCGGCACTTGCCGCGCTGCTCAACGTCTTCCTGCTCCGTCCGCAGGGCGAGCGCCAGCGCCCCTGAGCCCGGCTGATCGGGCCACGCCTCTGGACGCACCGACCGACACGGTCCGGTGACTACGTTGACCGCATGAAATGGACCGTGGTCGCGACCGTGGACGTGCCGAACCTCGTGCTCGGCCAGGGCGTACTCGAGGACAGCGTGCTGGGGCTGAGCGCGGTGATGGAGTCGAACCGCGGTGGAGTCCAACGCCAGGTGACGCTGACCGTCGAGGCCGACGACGAGAGCCGAGGCCCGGCGCATCGCCGAGGAGCAGATCACCAGCGGGCTCGGCGCCGAGCTCTCCGGTGTTCCGCAACTCGAATCGCTCCGTGTCGAACCCGACGAGTAGCGCGGCACCGACCGCGTCGGAGATCTAGTCGCGAAGTGCGTCGATGGTCTCGCGGATGATGTCCGCGTGACCAGCGTGGCGGGCGGTCTCCTCGATCATGTGGATCGCCACCCAGCGCAGGTTCCCGGCCAGGTCGGGCCACGCACTGGGAGCGTCGAGATCGAACGTCTCGAGGATCTCCCGCGACGCAGCGATCTGGTCGAGGTAGTACGCGACCACCGTGTCGACGGTGTCGTCATCGGTGAGCCGGAAGGCGTTGTCGTCCTCGGGCAGGACGTCGGGCCACTCACCCGCGAAGCTGCGCCCGGCGACCACGACCTGGAACCATCGGCGTTCCCAGACGGCTGAGTGCTTGACCAGGCTCAGCAACGACAAGGAGCTCACCGTCGGGGTGCGTCGGGCGTCCTCGTCGGAGACGCCACGCACCTTCTCGATCAGCGCTCCACGCTGGAGGTCGAGGAACTCGCAGAGCCCCGCCCGCTCCGTCGCTGCGTACATCCCGCGAGACCGACCGCTCAGACGATCGTCGAGATGGGGCCCTTGGGCGTGTGGGTCACGCGCACGAGTCGGCCGTTGGCGCTCGGCGTGTAGAGCACCCCGAAGCCGGCGTCTTCGATGTGGAGGTTGGTCGGATCGCACTGGTCGAACACCGTGAGGACGTTGTCCTCCGGTTTGCCGTTGGCGAAGCCGCGCATGAGCAGTTCGCTGCCGGAGCGCCACCAGCAGAACGTCTTGCCGTCGGACTTGCGGATGGTGAAGATCATCGTCTTCATGTCGTCGTCCTCGAGGGTCGGTGCGCGCGTCCCGAAGGCGGCCCAATCGTCGCGCAGGATGAGGTTCTGGTCGGTGTCGTCGACGGGTGAGCCGATCAGCTGGACGATGTGCGCTTCGACGCCGTGCCAGAAGGCGATGTTGCGAGGGTCGTTGTCGGGACCGCCGCCGGTGATCCAGTTGACGACGCCCCACCACTTCGTCAGCTTCGGGATCCCGCTCGCCTGGCCCTGCGCGATCGCGTCCTGCGACCCGTAGAGGCCGAACTCGCGCTCACGAGTCGCACTCGCCCACTCTCGGCAGAACCGGGTGACGTCACGACCGGCGAGGTCGCCGTTGTTGAGGTCACAGGCGACGTAGGTGAGCTCGCCCGGCGCGGCTCGCGCCTCATGGGCGCGGCACTCGTCGGCGCCGTCGAGGAAGAGGATCGAGTCCCGGTCACGTTCCCAGATCCAGACGACCTCGAGGCCGGCACGGCGGCACTCGTCGAGGTAGTCGTCGGTGGGGCGGGACGCGAACGAGTAGACGAGCACACCCCTCGCGCCGGCGGCGACGAGCTCGCGCACCGACGGTCCCGGGACCTTCGAGAAGTCGTAGGCGTGACCTGCCATCGCCACTTGATAGTCGAAGTTGTCGAGGTCGCGGATCACGAGCTCGCGCCGACGGCGCGACCGTGCGATCCGTCAACCCGCGAGCGTCGTGCTCGTGGCCGACGGAGCCGTCGTGGTCGTGGCGGGCGACGAGGTGGTCGTCGACGGCGGCGCCGTGCTCGGGGCCGGCGTCGTGGGCGGCTGCAACGTGGTGGGCACCGGCACCTGGTCGCGCAGGTACGGCCACGCCCACGAGCCGGTCGTCGCGTAGTCGTACACCGACCACCCGAGCGCGTCGGTCGCCTGCACCGCGCGCGTCATGTCGAGGTAGTCGTCGGGGGTGCTGTCCTCGGCGAGCCCACCGATGAGGTGCACGGGCACGTTCGGATCACCCACGCGCTTGCGCAGCCGATCGACGCTGTCGACGGTGTAGCGGTACGCGCTGCGCAGTCCCGACGCGGTGTCGCGGTAGGTGTAGTAGCTCATCGGCATCCAGAGATCGACCGACCGGTTCACCGCCTTGTACGGGAAGTCCGGCCACAGCGTGGTGTTGAGCACCTCGAGCTGGACCGCCGGGTACACGATCGCCGCCAGCGGGATCGACGGACCGACCAGCTTCCGGACCTGCTTGGCGAACGCGACCGTGCGCTGGTTGCGCAGGGTGATGTCGGGCACCTCGCCCGACTCGAGGTCGAGTCCGATGCCGTCGAACTTCTCGCCCCCGACGCGCAGGTTCACGATCTGCTTCATCGTCGCGAGGTCGTCGGCGGGCGTCACCGCGCGTGGGAGGAACCACGGCACCACGGCGATGCCGCGGTCGTGCGCGCGCTCGAGCAGCGCGCGCAGCTCGCGTGCGGTCGGTCAGCTGGTTCGGCCGGCGCGCCGTCGGGGTTCGCCACCTGCACGTAGAGCGTCTTCACGCCGAGCGCGGCCATGTCGCCGATCGAATCGGGCGTGACGCGCGGCTCCGTCCCTGCCTTCTGCAGGCGCGGCGCGTAGTCGAACACGTCGACCCACGCCCCGACCCGGCGGAACACCGACAGGGACGGCGAGTCGGCGCCCGCCGACGGCCCGAACGCGGCGACCGCGCCCAACGCGGCGCCCACCACGACCAGCAGCGCCGACGGCCACACACGAGAGCCGCCGTCGCATGGGAGGTCAGACTACGAGCTTGCGCCCGCCACCTTGAGTCGGCGTGTCGGCCCGGAGCGAGCGCCGCCTGCGCCTCGGCGTCGTCGGGGTCGGTCGCCAGGGCCGCCTCGGCGTTGGCCTTGGCCTGCTGGGCCCGAGGCACGTCGATGTCGTCCTTGAGCTCGGCGAGGTCGGAGAGCACCACGAGCTTGTCGCCGTTCATCTGCACGAACCCACCGTGCACCGCAGCTGCGGTCTCGGTGTCGTCGGGCTGGATGATGCGCACTGCGTCGTCGTCGAGCACGCCGAGGTACGGCACGTGGTCCTTGAGGAACGCGATGTCGCCGTCGAGCGCGCGGCAGACCACCATCTCGGCCGAACCCTCGAACAGGATCGACTCGGGCGAGACGAGCTGGACCTCGAAGACGTCCGCAGGCACGAGGGCTCAGCTCTCCTGGAGCGTCTTGGCCTTGGCCAGCACGCTCTCGACGCCGCCGACGTTGAAGAACGCCTGCTCGGGCACCTCGTCGAGCTCACCGTTCACGAGGGCCTCGAACGACTCGATGGTCTCCTCGACCGGCGTGAAGATGCCGGGCTGACCGGTGAACACCTCGGCGACGAAGAACGGCTGCGACAGGAACCGCTGGATCTTGCGGGCCCGCGACACCGTCACCCGGTCCTCCTCGGAGAGCTCGTCGAGACCGAGGATGGCGATGATGTCCTGGAGCTCCTCGTAGCGCTGGAGCACCTCCTGCACCCGCCGGGCGCAGGTGTAGTGGCGCTCGCCCACGATCTCGGGCGCCAGGATGTTCGACGTCGACGCCAGCGGGTCGACCGCCGGGTAGATGCCGAGCGCCGAGATCTGGCGGGAGAGCTCGGTGGTGGCGTCGAGGTGGGTGAACGTGGTGAACGGGGCCGGGTCGGTGTAGTCGTCGGCGGGCACGTAGACGGCCTGCAGCGACGTGATCGAGTGACCCTTGGTGGAGGTGATGCGCTCCTGCAGCTCGCCCATCTCGTCGGCGAGGGTGGGCTGGTAGCCCACCGCGGAGGGCATGCGGCCGAGCAGCGTCGACACCTCGGAGCCCGCCTGCACGAAGCGGAAGATGTTGTCGACGAAGAGCAGCACGTCCTGGTTCTTCACGTCGCGGAAGTACTCGGCGACGGTGAGCGCGCGACAGCGCGACGCGGAGGCGCACGCCCGGCGGCTCGTCCATCTGGCCGTAGATGAGCGCCGTCTTCTCGATGACGCCCGACTCCTGCATCTCGAGCCAGAGGTCGGTGCCCTCACGGGTGCGCTCGCCGACGCCGGCGAACACCGACACACCACCGTGGTGGGTGGCGACCCGCTGGATCATCTCCTGGATGAGCACGGTCTTGCCCACGCCGGCACCGCCGAAGAGGCCGATCTTGCCGCCCTGCACGTAGGGCTCGAGCAGGTCGACGACCTTGATGCCGGTCTCGAACATCAGCGCCTTGGGCTCGAGCTGGTCGAACGGACGGCGCGTCGCGGTGGATCTCCCACCGGTCCTCGATGTTGGTGAGCTGCGACTCCTCGATGTCGAGCGGCTCGCCGATCACGTTGAACACGTGGCCGAGCACGCCGTCGCCCACCGGCATCGTGATGCCGTGGCCGAGGTTGCGCACGAGCGTGCCGCGCTGGAGGCCGTCGGTGGGCTTCAGGCAGATGGCGCGCACCCGGCTGTCGCCGATCTGCTGCGCGACCTCGGCCGTGATGGTGATGGTCTCGCCCTCGAGCTCGGCGTCCATCTCGACCGCGAAGTTGATCTCGGGCAGCGCGTCGGGCGGGAACTCGACGTCGACGACCGGGCCGGCGATCGCGACGACGCGGCCGTCCTTCAGGCCGGATCCGGCGGTGGTGGGGGTGTCAGCGGTGACAGTCATTGTTCCAATTCTCTCGTCTCCTACGAGTTGGATTCCGTGCGGGCTTCGAACAGGTCGGCGTCGCGGCCTTCGATGGTGTCGGCGAGGAAGTCGTCGGAGACGAGCTTCTTCTTCGACCCTCGCAGCGCCTCGGCGCCGCTCACGATCTCCATGATCTCGGTGGTGATGGAGTCCTGGCGGGCGCGGTTCATGACTCGGCTGAGGCTGATGATCAGGTCGCCGGCGTTGTCGGTGGCCGACTTCATCGCCCGCTGGCGGGACGCGTGCTCCGACGCCGACGCGTTGAGCAGCGCGGCGAACACGCGCGACTCGACGTAGCGCGGGAGCAGGAGATCGAGGATGGTGTCGGGCGACGGCTCGAACTCGTACGAGGCGGCGACCGCGGCCGTCCTCGCTCGCCGGCGTCGACCTCCGTCGCGCACCGAGCGGCACGAGCGTCTGGCGCTCGACCACCTGGATGCCCACCGACACGAACCGGGTGTAGATGATCTCGACCAGGTCGGTCTCTTCGGCGAGGAACGACGCGCGGCGACCGCACCGACCATGCCGCGGGCGTCCTCGTACGTCGGCGCGTCGGAGAAGCCGCTGAACGCACGCGTCGATGTCGTACTCGCGGTAGCGGAAGTACGCCTCGGCCTTGCGGCCCGCTCGTGATGAGCGGTAGCCACGCCCGGCGGCGAGGTCTTCGGCGATCGCGGCCTCGGCCGTGCGCAGCACGTTCGAGTTGTAGGCACCGCAGAGCCCGCGGTCGGCGGCGACGACGATGTGCGCGACCTTGCCGGACCTCGGGACGCGGCGACGAGCAGCGCGCTGTCGCCGCCACCGCCGCCGGCGGCGAGGTCGGCGACGACCTCGGTGATCGAGTCGCTGTAGGGCTGCGCGGCGTGCACCCGACCCTGCGCGCGCGACGATGCGGCTCGCCGCGATCAGCTCCTGGGCGCGCGTGATCTTCTGCGTCGACTGGATGCTCTTGATCCGTCGGCGCAGGACGTCGCTCCTGACCGCCAGCCATCGGTCGTGCGCTACTCCGCTGCCGCGGCCGCAACTGCGGCGGCAGCGGTCGTCGGCGGTCAGCCTCGGACTGCAGCGGCCTCGCTCTGGCGAGCGCGGCGGCGAAGGTCTGCTTGAAGTCGGCCATCGCGTCGGCGAGCTCGTCGCCCGCGGGCAGCGCGCCCGTCGAGCGGATGTTGTCGACCAACGAGCCGTGGCGGGCCTGGAACCACTCGTGCATGTCGGTCTCGAAGCGCCGGACCTCGCTGACCTCGAGGTCGTCGAGCGCACCCGAGGTGCCGGCGAACACCGACAGCACCTGCAGCTCGACCGGCATCGGCGAGTTGAGCGGCTGCTTCAGCAGCTCGACCAGGCGGTAGCCGCGCTCGAGCTGCGCCTTCGACACCGCGTCGAGGTCGGACGCGAACGTGGCGAACGCCTCGAGGTCGCGGAACTGCGCGAGGTCGACCTTGAGCGTGCCGGCCACCGAGCGCATCGCCTTGATCTGCGCGGCACCACCCACGCGGGACACCGAGATGCCCACGTCGACCGCCGGACGCACACCCGAGCGGAACAGGTTCTCCTGCAGGTAGATCTGGCCGTCGGTGATCGAGATCACGTTGGTGGGGATGTACGCCGAGACGTCACCCGCCTTGGTCTCGATGACCGGCAGCGCGGTGAGCGAGCCGCCACCGAGCGCGTCGCTGAGCTTGGCGGCGCGCTCGAGCAGGCGGCTGTGCAGGTAGAAGACGTCGCCGGGGTACGCCTCACGACCCGGCGGGCGCCGCAGCAGCAGCGACATCTGGCGGTACGACTCGGCCTGCTTCGAGAGGTCGTCGTAGACGACGAGCGCGTGCTCGCCGTTGTCCATCCAGTGCTGCCGATCGCGCAGCCGGCGTAGGGGGCGAGGTACTTGAACACCGCTTCGTCGGCGGCGGGCGCGTTCACGACCACCGTGTAGTCCATCGCGCCGTGCTCCTCGAGCGTGGCGACGGTCTGCGCGACGGTGGAGCCCTTCTGGCCGATCGCGACGTAGATGCACTTCACGCCCTGGCCCTTCTGGGCGAGGATCGTGTCGATCGCGACGGTGGTCTTGCCGGTCTTGCGGTCGCCGATGATGAGCTCACGCTGACCGCGGCCGACCGGCGTCATGGCGTCGATGGCCTTGATGCCGGTCTGCAGCGGCTCGTGCACCGGCTGGCGGCCGACGATGCCGGGCGCCTGCACCTCGAGGCGGCGCGATCTCGGTGGTCGCGATCGGGCCCTTGCCGTCGATCGCACGACCGAGCGAGTCGACGACCCGACCGATGAGCGCGTCGCCGACGGGCACCGAGAGGATGCGCCCGGTCGCCTTGACCGCGCCGCCCTCCTCCACGTGGCTGGCCTCACCGAGGACGACCGCACCGATCGACGCCTCGTCGAGGTTCAGCGCGAGGCCGAGCGTGCCGCCCTCGAACTCGAGCACCTCGTTGACCGAGGTCTCGGGCAGTCCGGCGACGCGGGCGATGCCGTCACCCACCTCGAGCACCTGGCCGACGTTGGCCGAGTCGAGGGAGGGCGAGAACGTGGACGACGTGCGCCTTGAGCGCGGCGGCGATCTCTTCGACGTTGATGGTCAGCTCTGCCATCTGGTTCCTTCCGAGTCTTTCTGGGGGCCGCAGTGTTCGGTGGCTAGATCTGCTCGCGCAGCTGGTCGAGACGGTGACGGACCGAGCCGTCGATGACGAGGTCGCCGACCTTGGTGACGATGCCGCCCATGACCTCGGGGTCGACGACGACCTTCACCTCGATGTTCTTGCGCGTGGACTGGCTGAGCGCGACGCGCAGCCGCTCGACGTCGTCGTCGCTCAGCGGCACGGCGCTGCGGACCTCGGCGACCTCGTGCGCGCGCTCGGCAACCGCGAGCTCCACGAACTTGTCGACGATCTGCTCGAGCTCGCCGGCGCGACCCGACACCACCACGGCGAGCACCAACGCCTGGGAGGTGGCGAGCGCCTTGCGCTCGAGGAGGTCCTGGATCACCGCGACCTTGCGGGCGAGGGGCAGGTTCGGATCGGTGAGCGCCAGCCGCAGCTCGTCGGAGGCGTTGTACGCCCGCGCGAAGCGGAAGAGCTCGTCCTCCACCTCGGCCAGGTGGCCCTCCGTCCGGGCGACCTCGAGGAACGCCTTGGCGTAGGACTCGACGCGCTCGCTGGTCTCACTCACCTCAGTTGCTCCCGACCTGCGCGATGTAGCTGTCGATCAGGGCCCGCTGGGTGTCGGCGTCGAGGTTGTGCTCGACGACCTTCTCCGCCAGCTCGATCGAGAGGTCCTTGACCGACGCCTGGAGGTCGGCCTGGGCCCGCTCGGTGGCGAGGCGGATGTCGTCGGTGGCACGAGCCTTGATCTCGGCCGCCTCGGACTCGGCCCGGGCGATGATGTCGGCGCGCACCCGCTCGGCATCACCACGTGCGGCTTCGAGGATCTCGACCGATTCCTGGCGGGAGTCCTGGATCTTCTGCCGGTAGTCGTCGCGCTCACGCTCGGCTTCGGCCTTGGCGGCCTCCGCACCCTCGAGGTCCCCGCGGATCTTGTCCTGCCGGTCCGCTCAGCGTCTTCTTCAGCGTCGGGAACGCGAACTTCACCAGCACGCCGCAGCACGATCAGGAACGCGAGCGAGCCCCAGATCAGCTCCGGCAGCGCCGGCAGCAGGATGCTGGCCGACTTGTGGCAGTCCTGGATCGAGGCCTCGAGGTCCGTCGACGTGTCCTTGTGGTAGGCGTTGACCGCCTTCTCGACGCACTCGGCGAGATCCTTGTTGGCGTCTTTCGACGGGTCGGCGCTCGCGGGCTGCGCGAGCGCGAACGAACATCGCTCCGCCCAGCAACGCTGCTGCCAGCAACCTACGGATGCGCATGGCGCGTCCTTCCTTCACAGGTCAGTGTGCGCCGTCGCCCACGAGGGCGCGGCGCGGCGGTCAGATGAACTTGAGGACGAAACCGATGAGGGCGAGCGCCTCGGCGAACGCGATGCCGAGGAACATCGTGGTGCGGACGTTGCCGGCCATCTCGGGCTGGCGGGCCATCGCCTGCACCGACTGACCGACCAGGTAACCGATACCGATGCCGGGGCCGATGGCGGCGAGACCGTAACCGACCGAACCGAGGCCGGACTTCAGGGCGTCCGCCTGCGTCACCGCCAGGCTCACGAACTCGTTCACTGCTGGTTCTCCTTGGTTGCTGGTGTTGGTGCGTATGGGTGGTGCGAACTGGATGGGTTGCCGGGGTGCCGCGTGGATCAGTGCTCGGCGTGGAGCGACTCGTTGACGTACACCGCGGTGAGGATGGTGAAGATGTAGGCCTGCAGCAGGGCCACGAGGAACTCGAACGCGGTCATCGCGACCAGGGCCGACGAACGGCAGGATCCCGAGGGGGATCTGCCAGATGCCGCTGTCGTGGTGGATGATCAGCTCGCTGGTCATGATGCAGAACACCGCGAGCAGCACGTGGCCGGCGGCCATGTTGGCGAAGAGTCGCACCGCCAGCGAGAACGGGCGGATGAAGTACTTCGAGAGGATCTCGATCGGCACCACGAGGATCAGCAGCGGCCTTGGGCACGCCGGACGGGCACCACGTTGCGGAAGTAGCCGAGGCCCTGGTGCTTGAAGCCGACGAAGATGAAGATCACCCAGGTCTGCAGGGCCAGGTAGATCGGGATCGCCATGCGCGACGTGGCCGGGAAGTAGACGAACGGCACCGTCGACCAGATGTTGATGAAGAAGATCCAGAAGAACAGCGTGGCCAGGAACGGCGCCCACTTGCGGCCGCTCTCGGGGCCCATGACCTCGACTGCGATCTGCTGCTCGACCGCCTCGTAGCCCATCTCGGCCACGTTCTGCATGCCGGCGGGCACCATCGCCTTCTTGCGCGACCCGATGAGGAAGATCACCACGCAGATCAGCGTCGAGATCGCCGCCATCAGCGCCGTCTTGTTGAACTCGTACCACTGGTTGCGACCGAAGATGCCCTTGTACTCGAAGAGCTCGTTGACGTTGGGCAGGAGGTCGGCGAGAACCGGGACCACGCAGTGCTCCTAGGACTTCCGGGGCTTGAGCCCGGGGGACGCGAGACTGAAGCTGATCGAGCGCATCTCCCAGAACAGGAGACCGAGATGCAGCACGAGGACTGACACGACGAAGACGTCGAGGTTGACGGCATCGATCTGCTCCACGAGCAGACCCATGCCGAAGATCACGATGAGCCACACCAGGAACCCACCCAGCGAGACGGCCATGATCATCGCCGGTGAGATGCGTGCTGCCCAACCGAGCAGCGCACCGGTGATGAGGAAGTTGGCGAGCACGACCACGAGCGCGAGCGCCACGCCGAGCGCGCCGCCCACTCCCTGCCAGATGCCGAGAGCGATGATCGCCACCGGCGCCACCCAGAGCGCGTGCCTGACGATGTCCTTGGCGATGCGCGACTCGATCATGTCGGGATCGGGGACCGTGATGTCGGACCCCGTCATGCCGGTGGTCATGTCGGCGGGGACTCCCGGCTCGGTCATCGTCCACCTCCTGGCTTCGTGGAGCGCGCCCAGGGCTTGCCCTCGTCGTTGATCTCGCTGCGGGCGCGGTACTTGTAGTACTGGCTCGCGTACGTGCCGACGGCGCCGAACACGAAGCCGATGATCAGGAACAGCGGCGCGGTGCCCCAGCTGCTGTCGGCCCACAGGCCGAGCAACGTGAAGACCACGGTGGGAACCACGAGTTCGAGGCCACTGGCGAAGGCCTCGCCGCGGTACTTGTCCTCGCTGCGCGCCGCCTTGGGCACGAAGAGCCAGCGAGCGAATCGTCGGAGCCGGGTTTTCACCGGCGATTTCCTCCCCCGAGTGGACGCCACGTTGCGTGCCACTCCCGCTTGTGAATGCACGCACAAGCTAGCCCGCGGCCTCGCGAATCGTCAAACCGGACGGGCCCGCGCGCGCGGCAATTTTTTCAGCCGCCGCCGCGAGATTCACGTCTCGGTGCCAACTCCACCACATCGGCACCCTGCGTCGTCGTCGGTGGCGGCCTCGTCGGGTGTCGGAACACCCACCGGCGCAGCCCGGAGGTTGCGGACACCGGGGTGGAAGTAGATGTAGAGGAGCAGTCCGAGGGCGATCACCGCCAGCGGGACCAGCGAGTTGCCGTGGTTGGTGAACGTGGGCAGGAGCACCACCGCGGAGAGGATCGCCGTCCACAACCAGAGGATCACGACCGCCCGGCGCGGGACCGTGACCCATGCGCATCAGCCGGTGGTGGAGGTGCTCGTGGTCGGCCTGCGCGAACGACTGTCTTCGCCAGACCCGGCGCAGGAACGAGAACACGGTGTCGAAGATGGGCACGCCCGAGGATCACCAGGGGGATGGCGAGGGGGGCGAAGAAGAAGTAGGTCTGGCCGCTGAACGGGTCGGCGGTGCGGCCGCCGACCGTGATGGTGGTCGTGGCCATGAGCAGGCCGAGGAACATCGCGCCGGCGTCGCCCATGAAGATGCGCGCGGGGTTGAAGTTGTGGGGCAGGAAGCCGACGCAGATCCCGACCGTGATCGCGGCGACGAGCGGCCCCA
The DNA here is from genome assembly GCA_963755855.1 of uncultured Actinomycetes bacterium. Taxonomy (GTDB): domain Bacteria; phylum Actinomycetota; class Acidimicrobiia; order IMCC26256; family DASPTH01; genus DASUAS01. The sequence continues at coordinate 1,536,514 of CAVWLR010000009.1, forward strand.
TGTTCGAGCCCTCGAGCAGCCCGGCCTTGAACAGCCGGTCGGCGTACAGGAACATCGCCGCGCCCGCGATCACCACGATCCCGCAGGCCAGGCCGTCGAGCCCGTCGATGAGGTTGATCGCGTTCGCCAGCACCACGACGGTGAGCACGGTGACGAGCGGCGCGAGGTCGGGCGAGAGGACGACGTACTCGTAGCGCGCGAACGGGACGCGGAAGTAGAGCATGGTGACGCCGAGCAGCGAGAGGACGCTGCCGCTCAGCACCTGGCCGGCGATCTTCGCGGGTGGTGACACGTCGCGCAGGTCGTCGATGGCGCCGACCACGAACATGATCGCGGCCGCGAGCAGCAGGCCGAGCGTCTCGGTGTCGTCGGCGAAGATCTCGTGGAACTGGCTGAGCTGCGACGCGACCGCGAGCGCCACGAGGAAGCCGGCGAACATCGCCGCCCCGCCGAGCGACGGCGTGGGCTTGGTGTGGACGCTGCGCGGGCCCGGGCATGGCGATGGCGCCGATGCGCGGGGCGACCCAGCGCATGACGAAGGTGAGGAGGAAGGTGACGGCGGCCGCGATGCCCGCGACGGTCAGATACCCGGGCACGTTTCCCCTCGCCCGTCACGGCGTGGGTGACCGCACGCCTCGTGCGGGGACGCACCCTTCTCCCGGACGAGCCCCTGCTCCCCTCGCTGCGCTCGGGTCGGCACTTCGTGCCGGGTCTCCTCCGGCGGGTGCTACCCCCCGCCCGAGTCGTCCGTCCCCCCACGCCTGTTCTCATCTTCTCTGAGCCGCCCTTTACGCGTTGCGGGGTAGGGGGTGAAGTTGGAGCAGAGGTCGGCGGCTTGGGCCTTGACCTGTTCGGCGATGTTGTCGTCGTCGGCCTTGCGGAGGACTTCGGCGATGAGGTGGGAGATCAGGCGCATCTCGTCTTCTTGCATGCCGGCGGTGGTGACGGCGGCGGTGCCGAGGCGGAGGCCGCTGGTGGTGAAGGGCTTCTCGGGGTCGTTGGGGATCGCGTTCTTGTTGCAGGTGATCCCCGCGCGGTCGAGCGCCTCCTGGGCCACCTTGCCGGTGACGCCGAACGGGCGCAGGTCGACGAGCATGAGGTGGTTGTCGGTGCCGCCGGACACGATGCGGAAGCCTTCGGCGGAGAGCGCTTCGGCGAGCGCGTCGGCGTTCTTCACGATCTGGTGGGCGTAGGTCGTGAACTCGGGCTGCTGCGCTTCCTTGAAGGCGACGGCCTTGGCCGCGACCACGTGCATGAGCGGGCCACCCTGGAGACCGGGGAACACGGCCTTGTCGATCGCCTTGGCGTGCTCCTCGCGGCACATGATCGCTCCGGCGCGGGGGCCGCGCAGCGTCTTGTGCGTGGTGGTGGTGACGATGTCGGCGTAGGGCACCGGCGACGGGTGCGCGCCGCCGGCGATCAGCCCGGCGATGTGGGCGGCGTCGACCATCAGCAGCGCGCCGCACGCGTCGGCGATCGTCGCGGAAGGCGGCGAAGTCGATGGTACGCGGGTACGCGGTGGCCCCGGCGATGATCAGCTTGGGCCGCTCGGCCAGCGCGATGGCGCGCACCTCGTCGAGGTCGATGCGCTCGGTCTCGCGGTCGACGCCGTAGGCGACGAAGTCGTAGAGGCGCCCGCTGGCGTTGACCGGCGAGCCGTGGGTGAGGTGACCACCCTGGTCGAGGCGCATGCCCATGACCTTGTCGCCCGGCTCGAGCAGGGCGAGGTAGGTGGCCATGTTGGCGTTGGCGCCGGAGTGCGGCTGCACGTTGGCGTGGTCGGCGCCGAACAGCTCGCAGAGGCGGGTGCGGGCCAGCTCCTCGGCTTCGTCGACCACCAGGTTGCCGCCGTAGTAGCGCTTGGCCGGGTAGCCCTCGCTGTACTTGTTGGTGAGCACCGATCCCTGCGCCGCGAGCACCGCGGGCGAGGTGAAGTTCTCCGACGCGATGAGCTGGATGGTGGTGTTCTGGCGCTCGGTCTCGCGCCGGATGATGTCGGCGATCGCAGGGTCGGTGGCGCGCAGCTCGTCGAAGGCGGCGTCGGACGTGGTCGAGCTGGTCACAGGATCTCTCCGTTCTCGAGTTGGGTGAGCTCGTCGATGCGGCGCTGGTGGCGGCCACCCTCGAAGTCGGTGGTGAGCCAGACCCGCAGGATCTCGTCGGCCAGGCCCTCGCCCACCACGCGTGCGCCGATCGACAGCACGTTGGCGTCGTTGTGCCGGCGGGAGAACTCGGCGGTGTAGAGGTCGTTGCACAGCGCGGCGCGCACGCCCTTCACCTTGTTGGCGGAGAGCTGCTCGCCCTGACCGCTGCCGCCGAGCACGATGCCGCGGTCGGCGTCGCCCCCGGCGACGGCGCGCCCGACCCGCGAGCAGTAGATCGGGTAGTCGACCGGCTCCTCGGAATCGGTGCCGAGGTCGGTGACGTCGTGACCGTCGTCCTTCAGGACGGCGATGAAGTGCTCCTTCAGGCGGAAGCCCGCGTGGTCGGAGCCGATCGTGATGCGCAAGGGGTGCTCCCGCGACGAAGACGCGAAGCAGCCAGTGTAGGAGTGGTCGGGTGCCCATCGTCGGAGCGAAACGCCCCGTTCCGGGCTGCTTGCCGCGGGGGTGTCACACACCGTTCGTAGCCTGGGCCGGGTGGAGGCACAGCCGCTCCCCCGGGTCACCCCCTACCTGCTGCGGCAGGCCGACTCGATGTGCGCGCGCCGACTGTCCCGGATGTTCGAGGGCGGGGAGCGCAGCCACGACCCGGTGCACCGCTCCCGCCTCCGCGACGCGTTCCTCGCCGCGGTGCGAGACGTCCACGCCGAGCTGGCGGTGCCCGACCGCGGCCGACTTCGCCGACGTGGGCGGAACCCTCGATCCGCCGGTGCTGCCCGAGGAGCGGGCGGTGCTCGAGCAGGCGGGTCGCTGGTACGTGTCGATGTTCGGCGATCGACCGGCGCGCTGGGACGACCCCGAGATCGATCCGACCGAGCGCGGCGGCCTCCGCGTGGGCGGCTGGGTCGACCTGCCGCTCCGCACCGCCGACGACGGGTTCGAGCTGCGCCAGTTCGAGCTCTGGGGCCGACGGGTGCCGCCGACCGATCCCCTCGAGCTCGAAGCGCTGCGGGTCGCGTTCCTCCGTCTGACGCCGTGGCTGGCGGGCGCATCGCTCCGGGTGGCGTGGGCCGACCTCGTGCGCGGCCTCCTCGTCGAGCGCGAGGTCGAGCCCGACGAACGCCCGGCGGTCACGGCGTGGTTCGACGAGCGCATCGCCGTCGTGCGCGAGCGCGCCGCCGATCCGGTGGCGCGCAGCGGGCGCGACTGCGGGGGGTGCGCGGTGGTCTCGGCGTGCCCGGAGCACCGCAAGGGCGCGCACTACGGCCGCAAGCGCGACCTGCTCCCCGGCATCCTCCACGTCACGCCGACCGGCCTCGACACGTGGCGACGCTGCCCGCGCGAGTGGCGCGACCACCAGCTGTTCAACATCCCCGCCAGCGACACCGATCCCGGCGGCGTCCACGGGCAGCAGCTCCACGACGCTCTGCACATGATCCACGTCGAGGGCTCGTGCCACGACGTCGAGCACGTCGGCGACGTGCTCGTCCGCCGCGAGCTCGATCACGACGACCGGTTGTGGGGCGAGATCGAGCGCCACGCGGCACGCTGCCCCGATCCGGCCGACGCCCTCGGTCACGAGATCACCCGCGCCCGCTTCTCCTCTCATCCCACCACGCCCTTCATGGCCACCGCCCGCCTCGACGCGGTGTGGGTGCACGACGGCGTCCTCGACGCCCGCGACTTCAAGACCGGTCAGGTGTGGAGCGACCGCGTCGCCGACGACAAGCAGGCGCGCCTCCAGGCGTGGATCCTCGCTCCCATCGCCGACGCGCGCGGACTGCGACTGCGCGTCGCGTTCGAGCACCTGGCGGCCGACGTGGTCGACGACCCCGAGCCGTTCGAGCCCGACGCCGACGACCTGCTCGCGATCGAGGAGGAGCTGCGGCGTGAGGTCACTGCGATCCGGTCGACCACCGAGTTCCTGGGCGTCGCCGATCCGGAGGTGTGCGTGCGCTGCCGGTACCGTTCGATCTGCCCCGAGTCCGCGACCCCGGGAGTGCCGGTGTGGCCGACGGTCGACGAGGACGAGGACCAGACATGAGCTCTGCAGCGCCGACTTCGCGCGGACGGATGATGTGGTGGGGGTTCACCAAGCGCTGTGCGCGCTGCGGCAGCGGGCACCTGTTCAAGCGCTGGTTCACGATGGTCGACGACTGCCCGCGCTGCGGGCTGCACTTCGAGCGCGAGGCGGGCTACTGGGCCGGCGCGCTCGCCATCAACATCGGCGTCGCCTGCGTGGTCTTCGTGATCGCGTTCGTGATCGGGGTCGCGCTCACCGTCCCGAACATCCCCGTGGTGCCGATGCTCGCGGTGCTGATTCCGTTGATGATCGTCGTGCCCACGTTCGGCTACCCGTTCTCCAAGACGATCTGGGTGGCCGTCGACCGTGCGCTGCTCCAGCACCTCGACAAGAACGAGGCGCTCGACGAGCAGTTCCGCGGGCACTGACGCCCGATCGAGCGGTCAGCCGGAGAGGTCGACGCGCAGGGTGAGGATGCCGTCGGTGAAGTCCCAGGTGGCGTCGCCGACGATGGCGAAGTCCTGGAAGTCGCGCTGGGCCTGCTCCACGAACCGCTGACGTTCCGAGCCCGCCACCGGCGGGAGCGGGCGGTCGCGCACCGCGGCGGCGCGCTCGCGGAAGCGGGCGATCATCGCGTCGACGTCGAGCTCGTCGGCCATGGCGATCAGCCCAGCACCCGCTCGAGGAACGCATCGATGCGTTCGTTGGCCCGTTTGGCCAGCTCGGTGGGGAACGCGTTGAACGCATGGATGCAGTCGGGGTACACCGCCAGCTCCGACTCGTTGCCGTAGGCCTCCCAGCGCGAAGCCATGAACAGGCTGTCGTCGAGCAGGTGGTCGGCGCTGCCGACGGTGAACAACGCCGGCGGCAGGCCCGAGAGATCGGCGTAGAGCGGCGAGATGCTCGGATCCTTGCAGTCGTCCGGGGTGAGGCCGGGGACGAAGCACTCGTTGACGAACTGACCCAGGTCCTCTTGCAGGATGTCGGGAACGTCGGACGGTCGCACGCCTCGCATCGACGGCGACCCTGACAGGTCGTACACGCCGAACACGAGGTTGGCGCCGACGACGCGGTCGATGGCGTCGAGCTCGTCGCGGATGCGCAGGGTCGTCGAGCGCGGCGTAGTAGCCGCCGGCCGATTCGCCACCGATCAGGATGCGCGGCGTGCCGAACTCGGCGTCGCCGTGCTCCACCACCCAGCGCGCCACTGCCAGGCAGTCGTCCGAGCCCGCCGGATGCGGGTGCTCGGGCGCGAGGCGGTAGTCGACCGAGACGACGGCGAGATCGAAGCGCGACGACAGGTCGGCGTTGCCGACGTCGTTCATCAACGGTGAGCCGAGGATCATCGCGCCGCCGTGGAAGTGGAGGTAGACCGCGCGCGCCGGTCGTTCGGGGCGGAACACGCGACACGGCACGCCGGCGATGTCCTGGTCGGTGCCCGAGGGCGACACGGCCTCGAACGCCTTCATCATCTCCCGCTGCCCGCGCACGCGCTCGTCGCGATCGGCCGACACGGCTTGGCTCGACGCGTTCGCGGCGGCACCGAACATCTCCGTGATCGCAGTCGCGGTCGCGCGCGCTTCGGCGCGCAGCCCTTCGTACTCCTCCGGCCACAGCGTCATGGCGGCGACGCTATCGCGGTCAGGCGTCGCGTTGGCCGGTCATCCGGGCCACGAGGACACGAGCGCGCCCGACGAGGTCGCGGTCGACGCGCACGTCGGTGAAGCCCGCGTGGACCGCGAGCTCCTCGGCCCGCTCCGCCTGGTGCGGCGCGAGCTCGAGCACCAGCGCGGCGCCGTCGGGGTCGAGCCAGTCGCGGGCGCCACCCAGGAGGAGCTCGAGCGCCTCGTACCCGTTGGGTCCGCTCACGAGCGCACCGCGCGGCTCCCAGTCGACGACGTCGCGCGGGAGGTCGCTCACCTCGTGCTCGGCGATGTACGGCGGGTTCGACACGATCACGCGGAACGCGCCGCGCAGCTCCGCCGGGAGCGCGTCGAACCAGGAACCGGCGCGCACCTGCACCCGGGTGGCGGCCGTGCCCACGCCGGCGATGTTGGCACGCGCCACGAGGAGCGCGTCGTCGCTGGCGTCGGTGGCCCACACCTCGGCGTCGGGGAGCTCGCGCGCCAGCGTCAAGGCGATCGCCCCCGAGCCGGTGCCGAGATCGGCAACCGCATACTCGGTGTCGGAGGCGAGCCAGGGGTTGTGCTTCCCGCGACGCGCGCCGAGCCGCACCGCTTCCTCGATCGCGACCTGCACGACCACCTCGGTCTCCGGGCGCGGGATCAGCACGCGCCGGTCGACGAGCAGGTCGAGACCCAGGAAGTCCCAGCGACCCAGCACGTACTGCAGCGGCTCACCAGCGGCGCGCCGATCGAGCATGTCGTCGAGGTGCTGCACTGCAGGAGGCGTGGCGGCCTCGTGCTCGTTGACCAGGAGCTCGGCACCGTCGTAGCCGGAGACCCGCTCCACCATCCACCGCGCTTCGTTCTCGGGTCGGAGCACACCGACGTCGCGCAGGCGGCCCTCGGCGCGCGCACGCAGCTCGGCCCAGGTGGTCAGCTCAGCCATCGCGCCGGCGCTCAGGATGCGTCGTCGCCGAGCTGACGCTGGCGCTCGTCGGCCATCAGCGCGTCGCTCAGGTCGTCGAGCTGGCCGGCCAGCACCTGGTCGAGCGAGTGCAGCGTGAGCCCGATGCGATGGTCGGTCACCCGGTTCTCCTTGTAGTTGTAGGTGCGGATCTTGTCGGAGCGGCCCCCGCTCTTCACCTGACCCCGTCGGGCCGACGACAGCTCCGCTTCCTGGCGCTCGCGCTCGATCTCGTAGAGACGGCTGCGCAGGATGCGCATCGCCTTCTCCTTGTTCTGCAACTGGCTCTTCTCGTCCTGGCACGTGACGACGAGTCCCGACGGCTTGTGGGTGATGCGCACCGCGGAGTCGGTGGTGTTGACCGACTGCCCACCGGGACCGCTCGACCGGTAGACGTCGATCTCGAGGTCGTTGGGGTCGACGGTGACGTCGATCGCGTCGGCCTCGGGGAGCACGGTGACCGTGGCCGCGCTGGTGTGCACGCGACCCTGGCTCTCCGTCGCGGGCACCCGTTGCACGCGGTGCGGTCCCGCCTCGTGCTTGAGCCGTGCCCACGCGTCATCACCCTTCACGACGAAGGTGACCTCCCGCACCCCACCCATGTCGGAGAGCTGGCTGTCGAGGGTCTCGACCTTCCAGCGGCGGAGGTCGGCGTAGCGCTGGTACATCTCCCAGAGGTCGGCGCGCCCAGAGGTTGCCCTCCTCCCCGCCCTCGCCACCGCGGATCTCGACCATGACGTTCTTGCCGTCGTCGGGGTCGCGGGGCACGAGCAGCTCCCGCAGCCGGTCGTCGAGCGCCTCGAGCGCCGACTGCTTCGTGCCGATCTCGCTCTCGAGGTACTCGCGCATCTCGGCGTCCGACTCGCCGGTCAGCATCTCGCGCGCCTCGGCGAGCTCCGACTCGGTGGTGCGCCGGTCGCGGTACGCGTCGACCACCGGGCGCAGCTCGGCCACGCGCTTCCCTGCCGCCGCGGCCGCCTGCTGGTCGCCGGACGCGTAGAGCTCGGAGAGCTGGAGCTCCAGCTTCTCCATCTCGGTCTCGAGCTCCGCGAGTCGTTCGAACACCCGTTCAGGGTACCGGTGCCCTCGGCTCGTTCACGGGGGTGCGACCCTGGCGCGACCCTGGCACGACCCCTGGTACGACCCCTGGCACGACCCTGCCACGACGCGGCCCCGGACCGGAGCCCGGGGCCGACTGCGCGTGCGTCGCTGATGGTGAACGAGCTGTCGGATCCCAATGGAGGACGTTCCCGGGCCCGCCCCCCGGGAACGCCCACCACCCCCGCCCGGGAGCTTCGGGAGCCGTCCCGCTACCGGCTCACCTGGCCTCGAAGGCGGTCCCGGACCGCGACCCGCGAGCACTCCACCGATCGCCGTCGGGTCGTTGCAGTCACGAGGAGGAGCGTCGCGATCCCGGACCACGATGCTCGCTGTCGATGCACGGTGGTGGTGGAGCAGTTCGTCACGACAACCTCGTTGCACGATCCCGACGACGAGTGCGTCGCGGGTTCACGGTGCGGAAGGTCGGCCGGTCTCACCACTCGCTCGCCCCGGGGTCACATGGGTGACCGAACTGGTCCCCGGGGGTCAACGCTTCCTAGCCCCTCAGCCTGGTTCCGGACCCAACCTCGGATCCGGTGTTCATCACCCCGCGTGGTGAAGCGCCGTTGCTTCGACACGCAGCGTGATAGGTCCAGTATGACGAACACGGAGAGTGGCTGCAAGTCGCCACGTAGCGTGTGCGCCGGATGTCACGTTGGCCGGCTGCGTCATGCGAGCAGCGGCAACGGATCGAGACCTCTCCCCACGACGGGCTCGGCGTCGACCCCGAGCCACCCCTGCACCGCGGTGGCGTAGAGCCGGCGGTAGTCGGTGGTGTGCACGAGGTTGCCCTGACCGTCGAGCTGCGTGAGCGACGGAGGCGCGCCGTAGCGACCGCCCTCGACCGACGCGCCGACCACGAAGTGCGCGGCCGCGGTGCCGTGGTCGGTGCCGCTGCCGTTCTCCGCCGGACGGCGTCCGAACTCCGACACCGTCATGAGGATGGCGCGGTCGCCGGCCCCGGCAGCCTCGAGTGCGCCGAAGAACCCGTCGATGCCGGCGTCGAGATCGGCCATCAGCACCGGGTGACGTTCGGCTTCGCCCTGATGGGTGTCGTAGTCGCCGAGTCCGTTCACGTAGATCACACGTGGCGCGCGGCCGCTCGTCACCAGCTGCGCGGCCAGTGCGAGCGAGCTCGTCGCGCTCGCATCGGCGAAGTAGCTGTCGTCGGATCCGCTGCTCGCCGGCGCGCGCCGGAGCTCGCCGGCCAGCTCGGCGCGTCCCTTCGCGGTGAGCGCGATCGCGTGCTGGATCTCGCCGAGCACCGTCGACGGGTCGGGCGACGCGGGAGCGAAGCGCGACCACGCGGCGACGAGGTCGTCGGGCGTGTCGACCCACGGCGGCAGCGTCGGTTGCAGTCCGGACGCGTCGGCGATCGTCGTCGCGAACGAACGCGTGCCGAGCAGCGCCGGCGACGGCACCGGACCGATGCCCACGGCGGCGAGCGGATCCTCGTCACCGACCGTTGCATCGAGGTAGCGACCGAGCCACCCGGTGTCACTGCTGGTGCCGGGTGTGCCCGACCACCAGTACGCGAGCGACGCGAAGTGCGAGAGGTTGGGGTCGTCGTAGCCGAGGCCCTCGACGATCGCGACATGACCCTGCTGGAACCGCGCCGCGAGCTTCGACAGCTTCGGGTGCAGTCCGATGCTGCCGTCGCCGATCGCGATCGCGTCGGTGACCCCCAACGTCGGGCGCAACGTGCGGTACGCGGGGTCGCTGATCGGCACGACGGTGTTGAGCCCGTCGTTGCCGCCCGCGAGCTCGACCACGACCAGCGTGCGATCGTCTCGTCCACGCAACTTCGGGATCGTCGTGCTCGTGGCCGTCGTCGACGACGATCGGCCGTCGCCCCAGACCGACAGCCCGTAGCCGGCCGCGACCGCAGCAGTGCTCGCGACGCCGAGCCCGGTGAGGAAGCGACGACGGGTGATGCCGGATTCGTCGTTGAGGCGTTCGCGGCTCATACGAGGGTCAGCTCCGGAGACGTCGCGGCCAGCGCGAACCGTCGGCCAGGATCGCGTTCACGATCCACCACTCGTCGCGTGGCGTCGCTCACGTCGAACACGCCGAAGCGCGCGAACAGGTCGTCGACCTTCTTCACCGAGGGAGGCGCGGCGACCGACTGCAGCAGGTCGAACGTGTGCACGAGGTCGGCGGGGCCGAGCAGCCGCGCCCCCTTGGGGAAGCCGGCGACGTTCGGCGGCAGGAACGGGAGGGAGCTCATCGACCGCAGCGCGACCGCGGCACCGGCTCCCCTGGGCAGTCGGCGCCCGGCGGTCCCCGCCGCGACCGTCGTGACCTGCTCCCCCGCCGCCTGGCGGATGGCAACCAGCTTCTCGACCGGTGAGCGGAACTTCGACCGCACTGCCGCGTCGGACGTGAACGCGTCGTGGTCGACGATCGCGTGCACCAGCGCCATCACGTCGTAGTCGGCGCGGAACGCCTTGGCCAGCGACGTGACGGTGGCATCGTCGGGGTCCAGGCCGACCAGCTCGCGGTGGAGCTTGGTGGCGACGAACCGCGCGGTGGCGGGCTGGTCGAGGATCACCGCCACCGCGCGGTCCATGTCGAGCGGGCCGGTGGTGCCGAGCAGGGTCTTGGTGCCGCCGTCGTGGCGACCGGGCACGAATGCCGCGCTCCACGGGGCGCCCAACCTCGTGAGGCGGGGACGATCCGGCACCACGACCACCCACCCCGTGAACGCGCGCGAGGCGGCGACGACGTCGTCCTGGGTGTAGCCACCCTCGCGACCCAGGGTGAAGAGCTCGAGGCACTCGCGGCCGAAGTTCTCGTTGCGCTCGGTGGCGGTGTTCGTGATCCCGTCGAGGTAGATGAGCATCGCCGGATCCTTCGCCACGGCACCCAGCAGGTCGGCGAAGCTCCCGGTGGCGTGCTGCCGCAGCGTCAGGTGCTGCTGGTACGAGAGGTAGGGCACCCGCACCTTCGCCACGCTGGTCGCGAAGTGGTCGTGCCAGAACCAGGTGAGGCGCTCTTCGACGAGCCGCTCGGGGCTCTGCATCCGGTCGACCCACCAGTCGACCATCGCGAGCACGTCGCGCACCTTGCCCGGATCCTTGATCGCCGGCCGGCACCGCGAGATCGAGCGGGGTCGCCGCCGGACCCGAGAGGTCGAGCGCCCGCGCGATCGCGGCGGACGGATCGTCGAGGTCGGCCACCAGCCCGGGGTGCGGCCCCATGGAGAGGCGCCGGAGGACGTGGGCGATGCGTTCACGGTCGGAGACGGCCACCGCCCCACCGTCGCGTGCCGACGTCAGGAGAACGTCAGGGCACCGCGTCGATTCGGCGTAGGAAGTGGGATCAGACGCCGAGCGCGGGCCGAGGCATCGTGCCCGCGGGCGCCATGCGGTGCGCTCGGGAGTCGACCTCGGCGAGCTGCTCGGCGGTGAGGACCGCCCGCAGCGACGCCACCGCCACCTCGACCTGGTCGATGGTGGGCTGACGGGTGGTGAGGCGCTGCAGCAGGAGCCCGGGCTTCATCGCGACGCGCACCCAGCGCCTTGTCCATGTGCTTCGCCGCGAAGCGGATGACCTCGTAGCTCACGCCGGCGATCACCGGCAGCAGCACGATGCGGCTGGCGATGAGCAGCGCCCAGCCGGGCCGACCGATGAACGAGTAGACGACGATGGTGATGACCATCACCGTGAGCAGGAAGTTGGTGCCGCAGCGCACGTGGGAGGTGTCGAAGCGCTGCGCCGATTCGGCCGTGAGCTCGACGTCGTTCTCGTAGGCGGCGATCGCCTTGTGCTCGGCGCCGTGGTACATGAAGACGCGCTTGATGTCCTTGAGCTGACCGATGAGGAGCAGGTAGCCGAGGAAGATTGCGAGCCGCAGCGCGCCTTCGGACACGTGGAACCAGAACCCGTCGAGTCCGAAGATGTTGCCGAACCCGTTGGCCGCGACCGCGGGGAGCACGATGAAGATCGCGGTGAAGAACAGCGAGCGCGACGCCGATCGTCCACCCCATCGCCTTCGAGGAGATCTGCTCCTCCTCGGGGATCTGGCGGTTGGCCGACCACGTGAGCGCGCTGCATGCCGAGCGACATCGACTCGGCCAGCGCCATCACGCCGCGCACGAGCGGGATCTTGGCCCACTTCTGCGCCCAGTTCGGCGCGTCGTGGGTCTCGATCTCGATGTCGCCCTCGGGCGTGCGCACCGCGATCGCCCAGGAGCGCTCGCCGCGCATCATGACCCCTTCGACGACCGCCTGGCCGCCCATGTAGCGGGGAGTCGCGGATGCGGCGGAGTCGCTCATCGGTGCGCTCATGAGGTCAGGCCTCGGCCGACGCCTTCTCGGTGGCCGCACCCTTGGCGCTCTTCGCGCCCTTCGCCGGCGCCGACTTGGCGAGGCGACGGTTGAAGCGCTCGACCCGACCGCCGGTGTCGACCAGCTTCTGCTTGCCGGTGAAGAAGGGGTGGCACTCCGAGCAGAGCTCGACGCGCAGGGAGGGAACCGTCGAGCGAGTGGTGAACTCGTTGCCGCAGGAGCAGTGCACCTGGCACTCGACGTAGTCGGGGTGGATTCCGGTCTTCATGATCTGTCCAGTCTAGGAGACACCGGGGGCCCTGGATTCACGGGCAGTGGCCAAGAGAACACCAACGGACGGCAAATGATTTCATGCCGTCGGCCGGCGGCCCGAGCGGGGGGTCTTGCAGGTTCGGGTCAGCTCCCGGGCGACGGGGCCTTGCCGATCTCGCGGAGGAACTCGTTGTTGTCCTTGGTGGTGCGGATCTTCTCGAGCAGGAGCTCGACGCCCTTGCCCTCCTCGAGCGCGTTGAGCACCCGGCGGAGCTTCCAGACCTGCTGGAGCTCGTGGCGATCGAACAGCAGCTCCTCGTGGCGGGTGCTCGAAGCGGCGACGTCGATCGCGGGGTAGATGCGCCGCTCGGCGAGGTGGCGGTCGAGGCGGAGCTCCATGTTGCCGGTGCCCTTGAACTCCTCGAAGATCACCTCGTCCATCCGACTGCCGGTCTCGATCAGCGCGGTGGCGATGATCGTGAGCGAGCCGCCCTCCTCGATGTTCCGCGCCGCACCGAAGAACTTCTTCGGCGGGTACAGCGCGGTGGAGTCGACGCCACCCGACATGATGCGGCCCGAGGTGGGCGCGGCGAGGTTGTACGCACGCGCCAGCCGGGTGATGCCGTCGAGCACGACGACGACGTCCTTGCCGTGCTCGACGAGGCGCTTGGCGCGTTCGATGGCGAGCTCGGCGACCTGGGTGTGCTCGTCGGCGGGGCGGTCGAACGTGCTCGCCACCACTTCGCCGCGCTGCACGTGGCGCTTCATGTCGGTGACCTCTTCGGGCCGCTCGTCGACGAGCAGCACCATGAGGTGCACCTCGGGGTTGTTGCGCTCGATCGCGTACACGAGCTGCTTGAGGATGGTGGTCTTGCCCGCCTTGGGCGGCGACACGACCAACCCGCGCTGACCCTTCCCGATCGGCGCGATCAGGTCGACGATGCGACCGGTGACCTCTTGCGGGTCGGACCCCACCTCGAGGTGGAGCTTGTCGTCGGGGAACAGCGGCGTGAGGTCCTCGAAGCGAGGACGTCCGCGCGCGTCGTCGGGCGTCAGGCCGTTGATGTCGTCGACGCGCAGGAGCGCGGGATACTTCTCGTTGCTGGCCTGCGGGCGCGACGTGCCGGTGACGTAGTCGCCCTTGCGCAGCGCGAAGCGCCGCACCTGCGAGGCCGACACGTAGACGTCCTTCTGCGCAGGCAGGTAGCCGTCGCCGCGGAGGAAGCCGTAGCCCTCGGGCCGGAGGTCGAGGAGGCCGTTCACCGGAATGGGGTCGCCCTGGTAGTCACCGGGGCGGGCGTCGCCACCGGGCTGGTCCTGGCTGCTGCGACCGCGGCGACGGCGACGCCCCCGCCGGTTGCCGTCGCCGAACGACTGGCGGTCGTCCTCGGAGTCGGAGTCGGAGTCGGCGTCGTGGTCGCCGCCGGAGCTGCGGTCGTCGTCGCGGTCGGCATCGGCGGGATCGGGAGACGACTCGCGGCCCGTGTCGGGACGCGCCTCGGGGCGCGACTCGTGTGCGGTCGCAGGCGGGCTGTCGTCGCCGGCATGGTCGCCGGCATGGTCAGCGGCGTGGTCAGGGGTGTCGGTGCTCGCGGCGACCGGGGCCGCAGGGACCTCGCGGGAGGACTCGTCGACCGGTTCGGTCACCTCGGCCGGAGCCGGAGCCGACGCCGACGCGACGCGCGCGGCGCGCCCGTGGACGGGGGGTCGGCTCGGCGTCGGTGGCGTCACCCCCGAGCGCGTCCTCCTCGGCGGCCAGGGCCGCGAGGTCGTCGGCGGGGGGCTGCGACGCGCGAGTCGAACGGACCCGACGCGGCTTGGCGGCCGGCGCGGGTGCATCGGCGGCAGGCGGCGCCTCACCGCCGTTGGCCGCGGCGAGGATCGCGTCGATGAGGTCGGCTTTGCGCATGCGCGTCGCCGCCTTCACGCCGATCGCGCCGGCGATGGTGTGGAGCTCGTCGCGGTCTTTGCCCGCGAGCACCGACCGGTCGATCTGCTGGTCCGTGGCCATTCCCTCTCCCTCGACCCGACGCACCGCGCGCGCTGGCGCGCGACGACGGGACGGGCACGGTTGTCAGACCTCGACAGCACTGGGATCCTGCCGGGGCTTCGTCACCTGAAACCGGGATCTCGTCCAGTGAACTGGGCGAAGAATCGACCGGCGGCGGCGACACCTTAACGCCGGGACAACCGCCCCGGCAACCACCTCGTCAGGTGGGTCGCGAGGAGGCGGGCCATGAGCTCGTGCGCGGCGACCGGTGCCCGTCCCGCGACGCCACGCTCGGAGTACTCGCCGCCGTCGCCGGTGAGGTCGGTGCCGAAGAACAGGTACGGCACCGGCTCGGACGTGTGGGTGCGCGACGCGCAGGGAGTGGCATGGTCGGGCAGGAGCAGGAGCCGGAACGGCTCGTCACCGAGGGCGTCGAGCAGCGGTCCGATGATCTCGGCGTCCCAGCGTTCGAGCGACGTGACCTTCTCGTCGATCGCACCCTGGTGCCCGGCCTCGTCGGTGGCTTCGACGTGGAGGAGGAAGAAGTCGCGATCGGCGAGCGACTCGAGGGCGGCGTCGCGCTGCGCGACGTAGTCGTTGTCGAAGCCCGCGGTGGCGCCGGGCACGTCGACCACCTCGATGCCCGAGAGCACCCCGAGGCCACGCACGAGATCGACCGCCGACGAGAGCCGGCCGGGGACGCCGTGACGCGCGGTGAAGTCGGGGAGCTGCGGGCGCGTGCCCTGGCCCCAGAGCCAGATCTGGGTGGCGACCGAGCCCACCTCGGCCGCAGCCCGCGCGACGACCGGCTTCGACGCGTCCATCAGCGCAGTGAGCTTGGCCGCCGCGGGCCCGGTCGGGAGGACGATCGGCTGACCGGTGAGGTCGTGCGGCGGGACGCACTCGGCGTCGCCGAAGTCGGTCGGCACGACGCAGAGGTGGCGGTACTCGACACCGGGGTGGAAGCGCACGCCGTCGCGCCCGTTGCCGAGGGCGTCGTCGAGCGCGGCGACGATCACGTGGCTCTGCTCGCTGGTGACGTGGCCGGCGGCGAAGTCGACCATCACGTCGCGACCCGACGTCGTCGGGCGCGACGGTCACGAGGTTGCAGCGGTACGCGACCTCGCCCGGCGCGAGGTCGACGCCCATGGCCGCGGCCTCGATCGGCGCGCGACCGGTGTGGTACTCGGCGGGGTCGTAGCCGAGGATGGCGAGGTTGCCGACGTCGCTGCCCGGCGGGAGGCCCGGCGGGATCACCTCGGCCAGCCCGACCTCCGACGCCGCCGCGAGGCGGGCGAGGTTGGGCATGCGGGCGGCCTCGAGCGGCGTGCGGCCGTCGAGCTCGGCGAGCGGTTCGTCGGCGCAGCCGTCGGGCACCAGCACGAGGTACTTCATCACGCCAGGTTACGTGACCGGGTTGCGCGAGGTTCCGGCGCGATCGCGGGCCGGTACGGTGCCGAGGTCATGCGTCGCCCCGCGGTCCGAGCCGCGCTCGACGGTCACCGGTCTCGTCCTCTCCACGCTGCTGCTCCTCGCCGGGGTGCCGACGCCCGCGAGCGCGGCCCCCGAGCTGCGCCTCACCAAGGTCGCCAAGATCGAGGGCGTCACCGCCCTGATCGCGGCGCGCCCGGGCACGCGCACGCTCTACCTGATCCAGCAGAACGGCGTGGTGCGGACGCTGCGCGACGGCTCGGTCGCATCGACGCCGGCGATCGACCTGCGCGATCAGGTGAACCAGGACGGGGCGAGCGCGGCCTGCTCGGCATCGCGTTCTCACCCGACGGCAAGCGGATGTACCTCGACTACACCGACACGCGACGGCAACACCAGGTCGACGAGTACACGATGCAGCGGCCGCAACGCCGATCCGGCGTCGCGCCGGACGCTGCTCCTGCACGTCGAGCAGCCGCAACCGAACCACAACGGCGGTCAGCTCGCGTTCGGCCCCGACGGCTAGCTCTACATCGCGATCGGCGACGGCGGCGCGGCCGGGCGACATCGGGCCCGGGCACGTGCCGGGAGGCAACGGGCAGTCGCTCGGCACGCTGCTCGGGCAAGATCCTGCGCATCGACCCCACCCCGACGGGCGACGCCCCGTACACGGTGCCGGCCGACAACCCGTTCGTCGGCACCGACGGCGCCCGAGCCGGAGATCTGGGCGTACGGGCTGCGCAACCCGTGGCGGTTCTCGTTCGACCGCCGCACCGGCGACCTCTGGATCGGCGACGTCGGGCAGAACGAGTACGAGGAGATCGACCACGTGCGCGCGACCGACGGGCGCAACGCGGGCAAGGGTGACAACTTCGGGTGGAACCGCACTCGAGGGCGACCATCGCGTACGAGGGCGAGGCGCCGGCCGACGCTGGTGGCACCGGTCCACGAGATCTCGCACGACACGGGTGCGTGCGCGGTCATCGGCGGCTACGTCTACCGGGGCGCCGCGATCCCCGACCTCGACGGCACCTACTTCTTCAGCGACAACTGCGACGGCACCATCCGCACGCTCGTCGTCCGACGGCAACGGTGGCGTCACCGCCGGCGACTCCGGCATGTACGCGCCGGCGGTGTCGAGCTTCGGCCAGGCCAACAACGGCACCCTCTACGTCGCCTCACTGAGCGACGGCATCTTCATGATCACCGGCTGACGATCGTGCCGAACCGGCGTCGTTCGTGGTCGTCGAGCGACCCGAAACGACGCCAGTTGGTGATGGACGGTCAGTCGAAGACGACGGTGCGGCGGCCGTGGACGAGGACGCGGTGCTCGACGTGCGCGCGGACCGCACGGGCGAGCACGACGACCTCGAGGTCGCGCCCGCGTCGCTGGAGATCTTCGACCGCGTCGCGGTGACTGACGCGCACGACGTCCTGGTCGATGATCGGACCGTCGTCGAGCACGGCGGTGGCGTAGTGCGCGGTGACCCCGACGATCTTCACGCCCCGCTCGTGGGCCTGGTGGTAGGGCCGCCCGCCCATGAACGCGGGCAGGAACGAGTGGTGGATGTTGATGATGCGATCGGGCCACCGTTCGACGAAGTCGGCGCTCAGGATCTGCATGTAGCGGGCCAGCACCACCAGCGTGACGCCGTGCGCCTCGAGCACCGCGTGCATCGCGCGCTCCTGCTCCGGCTTCGTGTCGGGCGTGACCGGGAGGTGGACGAACTCGACGCCGAACCACTGCGCGACCTCCGCGTGGTCGGCGTGGTTCGAGATCACGACGGGCACGTCGATGGTGAGCTCACCGCGCCGCGAGCGCGCCAGGAGGTCGACGAGGCAGTGCGCCTCCTTCGACACGAGCACGCCGACGCGCGGGATGTCGTCGGAGAAGCGCACTGCGCACTGCATGCCGAAGCGCTCGACGATCGGACGGAACGCCGGCTCGATCTCGTCGCGGGCGAGGTCGCAGCCGTCGAGGAGGAACTCGACCCGTTGGAAGAACACGCCGTCGGTGCGGTCGGTGTGCTGCTGGGCGTCGACGATGTTGCCGCCGTGGCGGTAGACGAAGTCGGCGGTGGCGGCGACCACGCCGGGCTGGTCGGGGCACGACAGCAGCAGGACCGCGGTCGGGCCCGGCGCTCGCACGCTCACCCGGCACTCACCCGGCACTCACCCGGAGCGCTTGACGACCAGGCCGGCCACGCGGCGCGTGATCCCGGCCGGAGCGACGCTCGAGAAGGCGGCGGCGGTCTGGTTGAGCACGCCGGGGATCGACACCGAACGGCCGCGGTCGAGGTCGCGCAACGCGGCGGCGACGACATCGTCGGCCGACTGCCAGACGAACTCCGGGAGGTCGGTCGGCCCGAGCTCGGCGCGGTCGTGGAACTCGGTGTGCGTGTAGCCGGGGCACACGAGCATCACGTGCACGCCCGTCCCCCGCGCCTCTTCGTGCACGGCGTGGGTGAAGCTGTGCACGAAGGCCTTGGTGGCGGCGTACGTCGCGCTCGACGGCGCGGGTTGGTACGCGGCGAGCGACGCGAGGTTGAGGATCGCTCCGCTCCCCCGCTGCCCCATCGCACCGAGCGCGGCGTGGGTGAGGCGGAGCAGCGCGACCACGTTCAGCTCGACCTCCTCCACCTCGCGGTCGACGTCGAGCTCGGCGAAGCGACCGAACGTGCCGAAGCCGGCGTTGTTCACGACGATGTCGACGGCGCGATCGGTGGCGACGACGCGCGCTGCCACCGCCGCGAGGCCGTCTCCGGTGAGGAGGTCGGCGGCGAGCACCTCGGCGTCGACGCCGTGAGCGGCGGTGAGCTCGGTCGCGAGCTGCTCGAGCCGGGCGGCGTCGCGCGCCACGAGGACGACGTCGTGGCCGCGAGCGGCGAGCCCGGTCGCGAAGGCGCGCCCGATGCCCGCCGACGCCCCGGTGACCAGGGCGACGCTCATGCGCGGCTCACGTGCCGCACGTGCTGCTCACGAGAGGTCCAGCGCGCGGCGACGGTCGCGGCGGTGGCGTCGACCGGATCGCCCACCTGCACCTCGGCGATGGCGCGGTTCGGATCCTTGAGACCGTGGCCGGTGACGGTGCACACCGCGACGTCGTCGGCGCCGAGGAGCCCGTCGGCCGCCGCCTGCAGCAGTCCGGCCACCGACGCCGCCGATGCGGGCTCGACGAAGCAGCCCTCTTCGGCGGCGAGCATCCGGTACGCCTCGATGATCTTGGCGTCGGTGACCTCACCGATGTGCCCGCCCGACTGGTCGCGCGCGTCGACGGCGCCCTGCCACGACGCCGGGTTGCCGATCTGGATGGCGGTGGCGAGGGTCTCGGGGTGGAGCACCGGCTCGCCCCGCACGATGGGAGCTGCGCCCGCCGCCTGCCAGCCGAGCATGCGCGGCGTGCGCGTGCGCGTGACCGAGGGCGGCGTACTCCGAGTAGCCGCGCCAGTAGGCGGTGATGTTGCCCGCGTTGCCGACCGGGATCGAGTGGACCGTGGGCGCGTCGCCGAGCACCTCGATGATCTCGAACGCGGCGGTCTTCTGTCCCTCGATGCGCGCCGGGTTCACCGAGTTGACCACCTCGACGCCGGGACGCTCGCCGAGCTCGCGCACGATCTCGAGGGCACGGTCGAAGTTGCCGAGCACGGGCACGACGCGAGCGCCGTGGATGAGGGCCTGGGCCAGCTTGCCCAGCGCGATCTGACCCTGCGGGATGACGACCGCGCACATGAGCCCGGCCCGCGCGGCGTAGGCCGCGGCCGCCGCCGACGTGTTGCCGGTGGACGCGCAGATCACGACCTTGGCGCCGTGCTCGACCGCGGTCGAGATGGCCATGGTCATGCCGCGGTCCTTGAACGAACCGGTGGGGTTGAGACCCTCGACCTTGAGGTACGCCCGCGCGATGCCGGCCTGCTGCGCGACGCGCGGCGCCTCGAGCAGCGGCGTGTTGCCCTCGAGCAGCGTGATCACCGGCGTGGACGCGGTGACCGGCAGGTGCTCGCGGTACGCCTCGATCAGCCCGGGCCAGCCCGCCGCCCTCACGCTCACTCTTCTTCCCCGATCACGCGCAGGACCGACCCGACCCGGTGCACCGGCTCGAGCCCCCGCACACCCTCCACCGCGTCGCGCAGGTCGGCCTCGCGCGCCTTGTGCGTGACGAAGATGAGGCGGGCGTCGTCGCCGATGCCGCGCTGGCGCATCGACCGCACCGACACCTCACGCCCGCCGAACTCGCCGGTGATCGCGTGCAGGACACCGGGGCGGTCGGCCACCTCCATCTGCAGGTAGAACTGCGACTCGACGTCCTCGATGGCGCGGATCGGCCGCGCGGCCATCGTGCCCGATGGTCGCCCCCTTGCGTCCCTCCACCAGGTTCTTGGCCGCGTCGACGAGGTCGCCGAGCACCGCCGACGCGGTCGGCATCCCACCGGCGCCGCGGCCGTAGAGCATGAGCTCACCCACGGCGTCGCCCTCGATGAACACCGCGTTGAACGAGTCGCGCACCGATGCCAACGGGTGCTGCTCGGGCACCATCGCCGGGTGCACGCGCACCGCGATCTCGCCGTCGAAGTCTTCGGCGATCGCGAGCAGCTTCACCACGTAGCCGAGGTCGCGCGCCGAGGCGATGTCGTCGGCGGTGATGCCGGTGATCCCCTCGCGGTACACGTCACCGGCGACGACGCGCGCGCCGAACGCGATCGAGGCGATGATCGCGCACTTCGCCGCGGCGTCGAAGCCCTCGACGTCGGCGGTCGGGTCGGTCTCGGCGAAGCCGAGCCGCTGCGCCTCGCCGAGCGCGTCGGCGAACGTCGAGCCGACCTCGGTCATGGCGGTGAGGATGTAGTTGGTGGTGCCGTTGACGATGCCCATGACCCGGCGGATCCGGTCACCGGCCAGCGACTCGCGCAGCGGGCGGATGAGCGGGATGCCGCCACCCACCGACGCCTCGAAGAGGATGTCGACGCCCGCGCCCTCGGCGGTCTCGAACAGCTGGCGGCCGTGGGTGGCCACGAGCTCCTTGTTGGCGGTCACGACCGGCTTGCCGCCCATCAGCGCGTCGACGATGAGCCGACGGGCGGGCTCGATCCCGCCGATCACCTCGACGACGATGTCGACGTCGGGATCGTCGACCACCGAGGCGGCGTCGTCGGTGAAGCAACGGGCCGGCAACGGCAGGTCGCGCTCCTTGGTGAGGTCGTGCACCGCCACCCGGGCCACCTCGAGGGGCACCCCGGCGCGGGCCTCGATGACATCGGCGTGGTCGTGGATGAGGCGCACCAGCGCTCCCCCCACGTGACCGCAGCCGAGGATCCCGACTCGTACCCGCTCTTCCATCAGTCCCGGTCGATTCCGCTACGGCGTCCCGACCTCCGGCCACGCCCCTGCGGCCACGCCTCCGCTGCATCTCCATCAGTCCCGGTCGATTCCGCTACGGCGTCGTCCCTCACCGGCACGCTCGCATCTCCGGTTCCGTCCCTCGGGGTCGACGTCGCGGACCACGAGGTCGGCGATCGTCTCGCGCCGGACGACCAGCCGGGCGGCGCCGTCGCGCACGAACACCACCGCCGGCCGGGGCACGGCGTTGTAGTTCGAGGCCATCGAGTGGCCGTAGGCGCCCGTGACCGGTGTGACCAGGACGTCGCCCACCGCGACGTCGGCCGGGAGGTGGGCGTCGCGCACCAGCAGGTCGCCCTGCTCGCAGTGCTTGCCCGCCACCGTGGCGACGAACGGTCGGGGCGCGGTGATCCGGGCCGGGATGGCGGCCTCGTACGCCGCCTCGTACATCGCCGGACGGGGGTTGTCGCTCATCCCGCCGTCGACCGCGACGTAGGTGCGGACCCCGGCGATCTCCTTGACCGTGCCGACGGTGTAGAGCGTCACGCCCGCGGGCGCGGCGATGGAGCGGCCCGCCTCCACCGTGAGCGCGGGCGCGGGATCGAGGTGGAAGGTGGCGCAGGCGTCGGCGAAGTTGGCGCGCGTCTCGCGACCGAACTCGGCGATGCTCGGGGCGTCGAGCTCGTCGGCGGTGTACGGCACGCCCAGCCCGCCGCCCAGGTTGATCTCGGGAATCGGCGCACCGCTGCGCGGGCGACGTCGGCCGCGAGCTCGGCGACGACAGCGGCGGCGCGGGCGAACGACTCGAGCACGAGGATCTGCGATCCGATGTGGCAGTGGAAGCCGGCGAGCTCCATCGCATCGGACTTGGCGACGCGCAGGGCGGCGTCGCGCGCGCTGCCGTTGGAGACGGTGAAGCCGAACTTGGAGTCGTCGGCGCCGGTGGCGATGTACTCGTGGGTGTGCGCTTCGACTCCCGGCGTCACGCGCACGAGCACTCGCGGCGCGTCGATGCGCCTGCACCGACCAGCGCCTCGATGCGGTCGAGCTCGTCGAACGAGTCGGCGACGATGCGACCGACTCCGGCGTCGAGCGCGAGGCGCAGCTCGGCGTCGGACTTGTTGTTGCCGTGGAACACGACACGCGCGGCCGGGAACCCGGCGTGCAGCGCGATCTCGAGCTCTCCGCCGGTGGCGACGTCGAGGTGGAGGCCCTCCTCGGCGACGATGCGCGCCATCGCCACGCAGAGGAACGCCTTGCCTGCGTACGACACCGCGTCGTCGCCGAAGGCGGCGCGGTACTCGCGGCGCGCGGGCACGCAGCTCCGTCTCCGAGTACACGTACAGCGGGGTGCCGTGCTCGCGCGCCAGGGCGTCGAGGTCGACGCCGTCGATGGTGAGACGGCCGTCGGCGACGCTCGCGGTGCGCGGGAACAGCCCCAGCGCGATCGGAGCCTCGTCGGCGGCGCCGGCGCTCACGACTCGGACTCGTCGTCGTCGTCGTCGAGGCGCGTCATCACGTCGGGCGCGTGCACCCCGAGGATGGCGAGCGCGCTGGCGAGGCCGAGCCGGCACGCCTCGGCCAGCCACAGGCGGGCCTGGGTGAGCGCGGCGTCGTCGGAGATCACGCGGCAGTCGCGGTAGAAGCCGTGGAAGTCCTTGGCGAAGTCGCGCACCCACGTGGAGACGCGGTGCGGCGCGCGCATCTCGGCGGCCTCGGCCAGCACGCCGGGGTACGCCTCGAGCGCGCGGAGGAGCTCGAGCTCGCGCTCGTGCAGGAGCGGTGCGAGCGACGTGTCGAGCAACGGGAGGCGCGTGACGCCGACCTCGGCCGCCTTGCGCCCGATCGAGGCGATGCGGGCGTGCGCGTACTGCACGTAGTACACGGGGTTCTCCATCGACTGCGCGGTGACGACGTCGAGGTCGAACGTCTGCGTGGTGTCGATGCCCTGGAGCAGGAAGGTGAGCCGCGCGACGTCGGGGTCGACCTCGTCGAGGATGTCGGCGAGTGCGATCACGTCGCCGGTGCGCTTGGAGATGCGGACGGTCTCGCCGCTCTTCATCAGCTTCACGAGCTGACCGAGCAGCACCTCGGGTTCGCCGTCGGGGGCGCCGAGTGCCGCCATGCCCGCCTGGAGCGACTTCACCTGGCCGTGGTGGTCGGCGCCCCAGATGTCGACGAGGTGCTCCCACCCGCGGTCGAACTTGTCGCGGTGGTAGGCGATGTCGTTGCAGAGATAGGTGGTGGCACCGTCGGACTTCACCAGCACGCGGTCGCGCTGGTCGCCGAAGTCGGTGGTGCGCAGCCACGTGGCGCCGTCCTGCTCGAACACGACCCCGCGCGCGGAGGTCGTCGAGCACGCGCTTCACGTTGCCGCCCTCGTGGAGGGTGCGCTCGGAGAACCAGGTGTCGAACTGCACGCCGATGCGGGCGAGGTCGTCCTGGAGGGTGCGCAGGTTGTACTGGTAGCCCCACTCGCGCGCCTGCCCCTCGGTGACCGCGTCCCCGAGCTCGGCCCGCATCACTGCGGCCATCTCGACGAGGTACTGGCCCTGGTAGCCGCCTTCCGGCGGCGCCTGGCCCTCGTAGCGGGCGAAGAGCGACGCCCCGAACGTGTCGAGCTGGCTGCCGGCGTCGTTCAGGTAGTACTCGCGGTGGACGACGGCGCCCTGCGCCGCGAGGAGGTTGGCGAGGGCATCGCCCACGGCCACCCAGCGACCGCCGCCGGCGTGCAGCGGCCCGGTGGGGTTGGCCGACACGAACTCGAGGTTGATGCGCAGCCCGTCGAGCGAGTCGCCGTGGCCGTAGGCCTCGCCCCGGGCGACCACGGCCACGAGCACCTCGTGCAGCCAGTCGGGTTCGAGGTACAGGTTGAGGAACCCGGGCCCGGCGATCTCCACCCGGGCCAGGTGGGCGGGACGCGACCGCTCGAGCTCGTCGACCAGCCGGGCTGCGATCTCACGGGGCGGTTGACCGGCCGCCTTCGTGAGCTGGAGGGCGACGTTGGTGGTGAAGTCGCCGTGCCCGGAGTCCTTCGGCGGGGTCAGCTCGACGCCGGCGGGCGGCGCGGGGTAGCCGCACACGTCGAGCGCGGCGTGCACTGCGGCGAGGAGCTGGTCACGGATCACGAAGCCTCGGGGCTGGCTCAGGAGGGTCGCGGCGCCCGGCGCCCTTCGCCGCTCGCCGTGCCCGCGCATCGTAGTTGGGCGTTCCGGACGGCCTCGGGCCGATTCGCCCCCGACCGTCAGTCGCGCGCGGACTGTCGTGCAGCACGCGCTCCGCGTCGCGGTATCGTCGCGTTTCCAGCGTCGGGCGGGGAGGGGTGAGTGACAACCACGGACGAAACGCTCATCGGAGCCGCTCAGCACTCCACCGGCCTCGCCACCGTCTACCGCGCGCTCGACGATCTCGTCGACCTCTACGCGCTCGACGACGCCGCGGTCGTGGTCGACGTGCCCGGCTTCGGCCGTCAGGTGCTGCACGCCGGGCGTCGCCCGCTGCGCGCCGACGACCAGGGTCTCCACGCGGCCGAACCGGGCCTGTACCTCGAGCCTCCGCTCGAGGACCCCGTGCTCTCGCGCCTCATGTTGGCGCTGGGCACGCTCGCGCTGCGCCACGACGCCCGACCCTCTCCCCCCGCAGGCGCCACCGCGCCCGCGGATCCGTCAGCGTCGTGAGCGTCGTGAGCCTCGACGAGCTCGAGCTGCAGCTCCGGCGCCTCGACGGCGTCGTCGCGGTCGGGTTCGTCGCCACCGACGAGCTGACGCTGGTCGAGGTGCAGGCGGGACCCGAGGCCTACGAGGAGCTCGCCCGCGACGCCACCGTCCTCGCCGCCCGGCACGTGCAGGGCCCGGTGGCGGTCGAGGTGGTGCGCTGGGGTGACGGCGTCCCGCACACGCCCGAGGCCCGGCTCCGCCTGGTCGACGTCGCCACCGATCCGGCCGCCGGCGACCTCACGGTGCGCCTGGCCCGCGGTGAGGAGGAGGCCCTCGGTCGGGCGTCCACGGCCGGGGGGCTGCCCGCCGCGGTCGAGGCCACGATCGGTCGCGGTCCGCACCTTCCTCCCCGACCTCGCCTACCTCCCGGGGTGGGCCCGCACGGTCGAGACGACCCCGGATCGGCGCTTCCTCGTGGTCGCGTCGGTCACCGACCCGCTCACCCGCACCCACCGTCGCGGCGCCGCCGAGGGTGCGACCCCGGTCGAGGGCGCGGTCCGCGCCACCCTCGCCGCACTCAACCGCACCATCAGCCGCGACCTCTAGCTCCCGCCCCACCCCCACACGAGGTTGCGTCGCACGAACGTGCAGGACACGTAGCAGCGACGCAACCTGGAGGGTGTGGGGTGGCGCGTCCGGTCAGGCGGGGTCGAGGAGCTCCTTGAAGCCGTAGCGGGCGTGCGGGCCGAACGCGATCTGCTCGAGCACCCCGATGCCCACCTGGTCGCCGCTCGTCGCGCGCACCACCTGCTGGAGGTGCTGGTTCTCGAACGCCATCGGGTCGAGATCGGCGACCTTCCACGACTCGCCCGCGTACGCGAGCTCGCCCTTCCACATGCCGTGGCCCCACTCGGGGTGCATGTAGCCGATGCCCTTCATGCGGAAGCAGATGAGCGGCTCGAGCTCGATGTCCTCGCGTCGACCGTCGGCGTGCACCAGCGCGATGCGCGCGTGCCCGGCGCGCCGCGTGCCGGGGAGGTAGTCGAGCTCGTGCTCGCAGCCCGCGAGCAGCTCGAGGCCCGGGTCCTCGGCACCGGGGATGTCGTCGGGTGACGCGTAGACCGGCAGCACCGCGCCGTCGGTGTGCCAGCGGTTGGCGTTGGCGTCCTCGAACACGCCGAAGTGCGTGCAGCGGTCGTCCCAGTGCAGCGGCGCCCAGAGGAAGAACGCCTGGATCGAGCCGGGCGGCGACGGCGCGAGCCCGGGATCGGGGCTGCCCACCCCACGGAAGCCCCAGCTGCGGTCCTTGGTGCCGTAGACGCGTGACGCATCGATCGGCACGGTCGCGCCGTCGTAGGTGATCTCGCCCTCCCACTTCCCGAACTGCGCGAAGCGGGTGACGTCCATGATCGGTCGACGGCCGTGCAGGCGCGGTCTGGCGCCCTTCCTCGACGCACGCGGTGCGGGCGGTGAAGGTGAGGTCGGCGGTGATCCCGGTGTCGTTGTCGTCGATGCCGACGCGGATGCGCCGCATCGGTTCGATGACCTCGATCTCGAACGGACCGACGCGCAGGTCGGTGGGTTCGTCCGGCGCGCGACGCGAGGCGTGGAAGGCATGTTGCTCGCCGTCGCGCACGATGCTCAGGCCGCAGTCGAGGATGCCCAGGTTCGGGTACAGCGCCGCGCCGATGCCGAAGTAGAACTCGCCGTCGTCCTGGTAGCCGTTGAACCAGTACCGGTCGTAGGTGTTGCGGTCACCGCTCACCGGTGTGGCGATGGGCTGCGCGGTCTGGTGGATCGGGTAGTCGTCGAACTTGCTCAGCACGTGGGCCTCCCCCGTTCGCCTCGAGCCCGCGCAGCGTAACGGGCACCGGTTCGGCCCGCGTTCACGGCGAACTCCCAGGAACGCCGGAGGTCGGGGCAACCTGCACCACGGACGATGGCCCTCGTGACCGAGACCCCTCTCGCCGCCGTGCTCCACCCCGAGGCCTTCGCCGCGTCGCGCACCGCGGTCGAGATCGTCGTGCCGGTCCACAACGAGGAGCGCGACCTCGAGGCGTCCGTCCGCGCCCTCCACTCGTACCTGACCGACCACTTCACCGTCACGTGGGCGGTCACCATCGCCGACAACGCCAGCACCGACCGCACCTGGGCGATCGCCGAGGACCTCGCCGCCCGGCTGCCCGGAGTGACGTGCCTCCACCTCGACCAGAAGGGGCGCGGCCGCGCCCTGCGCACCGCGTGGACCGCGAGCACCGCGCACGTGGTCGCCTACATGGACGTCGACCTGTCGACCGACCTCGACGCGCTGCTCCCCCTCGTCGCGCCGCTGCTCAGCGGTCACAGCGACGTCGCCATCGGCAGCCGGCTCGCGTCGAACGCCCGCGTCGTGCGCGGCCCCAAGCGCGAGCTGATCTCGCGCAGCTACAACCTCATCCTGCGCACCGCCTTGCGGGCCGGTTTCTCCGACGCGCAGTGCGGCTTCAAGGCGGTGCGCACGGACGTGGCCCGCGAGCTGCTCCCGCTCGTCGAGGACCAGGGCTGGTTCTTCGACACCGAGCTGCTCGTGCTGGCCGAGCACAACGGCCTGCGCATCCACGAAGTGCCGGTCGACTGGATCGACGACCCGGTGTCGCGCGTCGACATCGTCCGCACCGCCACCGACGACCTGCGCGGCGTGTGGCGGATGATCCGCCGCTTCGCACGCGGTGACGGCGAGCTCGCGAGCCCGCGCGACACCGCGGTGATCGATCCGCGACTCGGACCGCAGGTCGTGCGCTTCGCGTCGATCGGTGTCGTGAGCACGGTCGTGTTCGCCGCGCTGTTCGCGCTGCTCGCCGGCCCGCTCGGCGCGGTGGGCGCCGACGTGGTCGCGCTCCTCGTGTGCGCGTTCGCGAACACCGCTGCCAACCGACGGCTCACGTTCGCGCTGCGGGGCCGCGCCGGCCGGGTCCGTCACTACGCCGCCGGCACGGCACTGGGCCTGCTGCCCCTCGCCCTGACCCTCGCGTCGCTGGCGGTGCTGGCCGCGGCCGGCGTGGCGTCGCTGCCGGTCACGTTGGTCGTGCTGACCGGCGCCAACCTGGTCGCGACCACCGCCCGGTTCCTCCTCCTGCGCCACTGGGTGTTCCGGCCGTGAAGCACCTCTTCACCGGTCGATGGGGCCAGTGGCTGCGCTACGGCTCGGTGTCGCTGATCGCGACCGTCACCAGCCTGGCCGTCCTCGGCGTGCTCGTCAGCGCGACGGCGATGCCCGCGGGCGTGGCCAACATGATCGCCACCGCGGTCGGCACGTTCCCGTCGTTCGAGCTCAACCGCCGCTGGGTGTGGAAGCGCAGCGGGCACCGGTCGATGCGCGCCGAGCTGGTGCCCTTCTGGATCCTCTCGTTCACCGGGCTCGCGCTCTCCACCCTCACCGTGACGCTCGCGGCGTCGTGGGCCGACTCCGTCGGCCTCCAGGGCTTCGCCCTCACCGCCGCGATCGAGGCCGCCAACATCGTCGCCTGGGGTTCGCTCTGGGTCGCGCAGTTCCTCATCCTCGACCGCATCCTGTTCCGCTCCGAGGTGACGTCGGCCCCGACGCCCGTCGCCGCACTCCCCGACGAGGCCCTCCGATGACGACCACCCTCGAACCGACCGCTCCCCCCATGAGCGGACGATCCCCTGCCGCGCCCGAGGCGCCGCCGGATCACGACCCGCCCGGTCGTGACGCGGCGGGCGCCCGGCGCGGCGGGCTCGGCGGACGCGAAGGCCTCGGACGCTTCGTGCGCGGGCGCGACCACGACCCGGTGTGGGTGCGACCGTGCCTGCTCGCGCTCCTGCTCGGCACGGCGGTGCTCTACATCTGGGGACTCGGCGCGTCGGGCTGGGGCAACACCTACTACTCGGCCGCGGTCCAGGCGGCGACGAAGAGCTGGAAGGCGTTCTTCTTCGGATCGTTCGACGCGTCGAACGCGGTGACGGTCGACAAGTCGCCGCTGTCCCTCTGGCCGATGGCGCTGTCGGCGCGCGTGTTCGGCGTGAACTCGTGGAGCATCCTCGTTCCCGAGGCGCTGGAAGGCGTCGCCGCGGTCGGCGTGCTCTACCTCGCCGTGCGCCGGTGGTTCTCGGCCGGCTCCGCGCTGCTCGCGGGTGCGGTGCTCGCGCTCACCCCGGTGGCGGCGCTGATGTTCCGCTTCAACAACCCCGATGCCGCGCTCGTCCTCCTGTTGGTCGCCAGCGCGTACGGGATGATCCGCGCGCTCGAGCGCGGCAGCACGTGGTGGCTGGTGTTCGCGTTCTCGATGGTCGGCTTCGGCTTCCTGGCCAAGATGCTGCAGGCCCTGCTCGTGGTGCCCGCGTTCGGTCTCGTGTACCTGATCGCAGCACCGGTGTCGTTCTGGAAGCGCGTGTGGCAGGGCGCGGTCGCGGGCGCCGCGTTGCTCGTGTCCGCCGGGTGGTGGATCGCGATCGTCGAGCTGTGGCCGGCGTCGTCGCGGCCGTACATCGGCGGCTCGCAGCACAACAGCGTCCTCGAGCTGATCTTCGGATACAACGGCTTCGGCCGCCTCACCGGCAACGAGACCGGGAGCGTCGGCGGGGGCGGCGGCGGCGGGACCGGCAGTGGGGTCCCACCGGGATCACGCGCATGTTCAACGCCGAGTTCGGCACCCAGATCTCGTGGCTGCTGCCGGCCGCGCTCATCCTGCTCGTCGCGGGCATCGTGTGGCGCGGCAACCGTCCGCGCACCGACCGCGTGCGCGCCGCGTTCATCCTCTGGGGCGGCTGGCTCCTCGTCACCGGGCTCGTGTTCAGCCTCGGCAAGGGGATCATCCACCAGTACTACGCGATCGCACTCGCACCGGCGATCGGCGCACTCGTGGGCATGGGCGCGGGAATGTTGTGGAAGCGGCGCGCCGACGTGCGCGCACGCGCGGTGCTCGCGGTGACGGTCGCGGTCACCGCGATCTGGACGTTCGTGCTCCTCGCTCGCACGCCCGACTGGAACTCGTGGTTGCGCGCGCCACTGCTCGTCCTCGGAGTCGGTGTTGCGGGCACGCTCCTCGTCGCCCACCTCGTGAGCGGCCGCGCCATGGTCGTGCTCGCGCTCGGCGGGCATCGGCGTGATCCTGGCCGCGCCTGCGGCGTACACGCTCAACACCGTGAACACGCCGCACACCAGTGCGATCCCCACCGCCGGGCCTGCGGGCGCGAGCAGCATGGGCTTCGGCGGGCCCGGTGGTTTCGGCGGGCAGCTCCCGGGCGGCGGCCAGTTCCCGGGCGGCGCGGCGGGCGCGGCACCGGGCGGTGCGAACGGTGGCCAGTTCCCCGGCGGTGCCGGTGGCGCGGGCGGTCTCCTGAACGGGAGCACGCCCGACTCCGAGCTCACGACGCTGCTCGCGAAGGACGCCGACTCCTACACCTGGGTGGCCGCGACCAGCGGGGCGAACTCCGCGGCCGGCTACCAGCTGGCGACAGGTGAACCGGTGATGGCGATCGGCGGGTTCAACGGCACCGACCCCACCCCGACCCTCGCGCAGTTCCAGCAGGACGTGCGCGACGGCAAGATCCACTACTTCATCAGTGGAGGTGGATTCGGCGGTGGCGGCTTCGGACCCGGCGGAGGCACCACGAGCAGCACGTCCTCGGCGATCTCCACCTGGGTGAGCGAGAACTTCACCGCCCAGACCGTCGGCGGCGTGACCGTCTACGACCTGTCACGGGCCTCCACCTGATCGACCGGCGCGGCATCGCGGGAGCCTCACTACGCTCCCGCGATGCAGCCGCACCTCGAGCTCCGCGCCGTCCTCGACGAGATCGTTCCGAAGCACCGGGAACGGTGGGGCGATTCCGACGAGTGGGAGGGCCTGGTCGAGTTCCAGCGCGAGCTCGGCGCGCGTGGGTGGTCGGCGCCCGCGTGGCCGGTCGAGATCGGCGGGCGCGCCCTCGGCGTCGAGGACCAGATCGCCTGCGACGCCGAGTTCGGTCGTGCCCGGGCGCCGCGACGCATCGCCGTCTTCGGCACGAAGAACGTCGGCCCGACCATCGCCGCCGCCGGCACGCCCGAGCAGAAGCTGCACCTGCAACGCATCCTGAGCGCGGAGGAGGTCTGGTGCCAGGGCTTCAGCGAGCCCGACGCGGGCAGCGACCTCGCCGGCCTGCGCTGTCGCGCCGTGCTCGAGGACGACCACTTCGTGGTGAACGGCACGAAGGTCTGGACCTCGATCGGCATGTGGGCGACGCACTGCATGGTCCTCGTGCGCACCGATCCCGACGCGCCTGCGCACCGCGGCATCTCGGCGCTCCTCGTGCCGCTCGACACGCCCGGCATCACCCGGCGACCGATCATCCAGGCCACCGGCGAGAGCGACTTCGCCGAGGTGGTGTACGAGGACGTCATCGTGCCGAGGGACGCGCTGCTCGGCCCGCTCAACGGGGGATGGGGCGTCACCATGTCGACGCTCGGCTACGAGCGCGGCGGGCGTGATCGAGATCGCCGGCAACCTCATCAGCGAGATCGAGCAGTTCCTGCGCACCTCTTCGGCCGAGGGCAAGCTCGGTCCGCGCGACCGCGATCGCGGTGCCGCGATCTACACGCGTGCGCGCATCCTCGGCTGGCTCGGTGAACGCTCGCTGGTGTCCGACGGGACCGGTCCCAACGGGGCCGTCGCCGGGATCATCAAGCTCGCGTGGTCGACGCTCGGTCAGTCGTTCGCCGAGTACACCGCCGAGGTCGACGGCCTCGCTGCGATCGCCGGCGACGACATGCGCAGCGGACGCCGGCTCGTGGGCAGCCGGTCGAACACGATCGCCGGTGGCACCACCGAGGTGATGAAGAACATCATCGGCGAGCGCTCACTCGGCCTCCCCCGCGAACCCAAGGTCTAGAACGTTCTGGCGCCGCTACCGCGTGACATTCACGGCGTAGGGGCGCCAAAACGTTCTGAGGGTCAGTCGCAGCGGCAGTAGCGGAGGAAGAGGAAGCCGTCGTCGTCGAGGAAGCCGTGCTCCAGCTCCCAGAGCGACGCGTCGGCGTCGGGGCCGTGGGCGACGCGCGCGGAGTTGCCGGCGATGACGCGTGGCGCGATGGTCACGAAGAACTCGTCGAGCAGGCCGTCGGCGGCGAGGAGCCCCGCCAAGGTGGGTCCGCCCTCCGCCACCAGCACCTGCCCCGCCAGCGCGCGGCTCAGCACCTCGAGGTCGACGAACGGGCCGTCACCGGCGCGCAGCTCGGGAACACCGTCGGGCGCGGGGCCCACGCTCGTGGGCACCACCAGCGTCGCCCGACCCGAGGCGAACAGCTCCTCCGCTCCGCTCACGTCGTTGGTGTCGGACACCACGTAGAACTGGAAGTCGGTCCGGTCGGTCGCGTGGTACTCCTCCGCGATCACCGTTCCGAGGCCCACGATGCACCCGTCGGCGCCGGCGCGCAGCGCCGCGAACACCGCGTGGTCGTCGCGGTTGCCGAGCCCGCCGGACAGGCCGTCGACCGCGGTGCCGCCGTCGACCGACGAGATCATGTTCAATCGCACGAAGGCGCGGTCGGTCGGTCGCGGCTCGGGCAGCGCGACGTGCGCCTCGACTGCCGACTCCGGAGTGGTGACCTGATCGAGATCGAGGATTCGCATCCCCCCACCCTACGAGCGGGTCGTCTGCACCACGCCGACTCGTGCCGTGCGGGTGAACGGGTACGCGAGGTGCCGGAGGTAGCCGTCGGCCGGCACCGGCGAGCGCGTCCCGAACCCGACCGGCTGCTCTCCCTTCGGCAGGTACGCGGTGCCGAAGATCTTGTCGACCACCGGCAGCCCGAAGTTCTTGTCGCGCGCCTCGTCGTCGATCGCATGGTGCCAGTGGTGCCACTCGGGAGTGTTGATCACCCACCGCAGACCCGGGAAGCGCAGCCTCACGTTGGCGTGCTGGAACAGCGCGAGCAGCGTGATGAAGGCCGCCACACCGCCGAACACGCCGGCGCCATAGCCGAGCAGCACGAGCGGGAAGATCGTGAACGCCTGGGTGAACGCCTGATCGAGCGGGTGCAGACGGCCCGACGCGACCCAGTCCATCTGCTCGATGCTGTGGTGCACCGAGTGGAAGCGCCACAGGAACGGCACCCGGTGCGTGAGCCGGTGGCCCCAGTAGTTCGCGACCGCCACGACGACGACCGCGAGCGTGACCGCCGCCCACGCCGGGAGACCGCCCACGAGGTCGATCCGCCGGAGCCAGAGGAACGGGACGGCGGCCACCACCACCAGGGCGACCACCACGATCGCGGAGAGCAATCCGTTCACCAGGATGTGGGTCAGATCGGTCAGCAGACCGGGCCGGAAGGTCCGCTGCCGGCGGAGGGCGAACAGCTTCTCCAAGGGGACGAACAGCCCGAAGAGGAGGGCGATGCCGAACACCGCGGGACCGCGCACCAGCAGCGCGACGACCAGGGCGACGGCGAAGGTGAGTCCGGTCAGGTGGCGGCGCACCCCACCAGCGCACACCGGCTCAGTCAGGTGCACGCGCCGCGAGTGTGAAAGTTCGACCAAGTGCAACGCCTGGACACACCGGTCGGCCGCGGACGTAATCTCCCCTCATCAATTCGAAGCCGTGAGCATCTCGGGGGGAAACCGCGTGACAGACGTCGTGCAGGCCACGATCCAATTCCCGTACAAGCGATCGCTCGGGCCGGTGGTGGGTGCGTTCATGACCGCGCTCACCGACCGGCGGATCATCGGCATCCGCAGCGGCGACCGAGTCATCGCGCCGCCACTCGAGTGGGATCCCGACACCGCCGAGGAGCTCGCCCACGACTTCGTCGACGTGGGGCCGGCAGGCACGGTCGAGTCGTGGTCGTGGGTGGCCACGCCCACCGAGCAGCACCCGCTCGACGTCCCGTTCGCGTTCGCCCTGGTGAAGCTCGACGGCGCCGACACCACCCTGCTGCACGCCGTCGACGCCGGGTCGATCGATGCCATGAGCACGGGCATGCGGGTGGCCCCCCGGTGGCGCGCCGCCCGCATCGGCCACATCACCGACATCGAGGCGTTCGTCCCCGGCGAGGAGCCGGTGGTGCCCGACGACGACGGCGGCCCCGCCGCCGAGCCGGTGACGATGATGGACTACAACGCGTCGATCACGTACACGCTCCCGGTGACGCCGAACGTCAAGCGCGCCGAGGAGGCGAACGACGAAGGCCGGTTCCTCGGACTGCGGTGCCCGGTGTGCAGTCGCACCTACACCGGCGGCAAGGGCTACTGCCCGGTCGACGCCATCGAGCTCACCCGCGAGTACGAGGTCGACCTGCCGCAGGTCGGCACCGTCACCAGCTACACGATCATCACGCCGGTGCAGTACCCCGGCCAGACCGAGACCGAGCCGTTCTCCCGCGTGCACGTCTGGCTCGACGACACCGACGTGATCCTCGGGTACCAGCCCCTCGTCGACGTGCCCAACTCCGACGTGCGCGTCGGCATGCGGGTCGCCGCGGTGTGGGCCTCCGAAGCCGAGAAGGCCGACCTGGCTTCGACCGCCGAGGGCAGCCTCCTCGGTTGGATGCCGACCGGCGAACCCGACGTCGACGACCCCAGCCTCGTGAACAGGATCCAGTGATGCCCAACTCCGACGACATCGCGCTCATCGGCTGGAACGTCTCGCCGATGGTGCGCAGCACCGACAAGACCGAAGCCCAGATGCTCCTCGAGGTGATCACCGGCGCGGTGGAAGACGCCGGCATCACCCGCAAGGAGGTCGACTTCACCTGCGCGGGCAGCTGCGACTACGTGGCCGGCCAGGCGTTCTCGTTCGTGCAGAACATCGACGCCATCGGCGCGTGGCCGCCGAAGCGCGACTCGCACGTGGAGATGGACGGTGCGTGGGCGCTCTACGAGGCCTGGCTCCGCCTGCAGATGGACGACATCGACATCGCGGTGGCGATGGGCTCGGGTCGTTCGTCGACCGCCGATCCCGCGCTCATCTACCCGATGGAGATGGACCCCTACTACCTCGCACCGCTCGGCACCGACGCGGCGTCGTTCGCGGCGTTGCAGGCGCGGGCGCTCGTCGACGCGGGCAAGGTCACCGAACGCCAGATGGCCGAGGTCGCGGCCCGGTGCCGACGCGACGCGCAGGGCAACCCCAACGCGCAGGTCACCGGAGACTTCGACGTCGACACGCTCCTCGCCGAGGACTACGTGCGGTCGCCGCTGCGCCGGCACGACCTCCCGCCCATCACCGACGGCGCGGTCGCGGTCGTGATCGCCCGGGCCGACAAGGCCCGGGAGCTGTGCGACAACCCGGTCTTCATCTCCGGCTTCGCGCACTACAGCGAGCTGCACTACCCGGGCATGCGCGACCTCACGTCGTCGCCGTCCACCACGCTCGCGGGCAAGGCCGCGGGTCTGGAGGAGGCGCCGGTGGAGGTGGCCGAGCTCCAGAGCGCGTTCACGCACGAGGAGCCGCTCCTCGTGGAGGCCCTCGGCCTCGGCGCCGACGTCGCCGTCAACCCGTCGGGCGGGCCGCTCTCGGCCAACCCGATCATGGCGACCGGCCTCGTGCGCATCACCGAGGCGGCCAACGCCATCCGTGACGGCGGCAAGCACCGTGCGCTGGCGCACTCGACGTCGGGACCGTGCCTGCAACAGAACCTGGTCTGCATCCTCGAGGCCGCCTCCACTCAAGGGAGTGCACAGTGAGCCACCAGCCGTGCGCCATCGTCGGAATCGGCCAGACCCACCACAAGAAGGCGCGTCGCGACGTGTCCTACGGCGGCCTCGCCCGTGAGGCCGCGCTGCGCGCGCTCGAAGACGCGCACATGACGTGGAGCGACATCGACGCCGTCGTCGTCGGCAAGGCCCCGGACCTGTTCGAGGGCGTGATGAAGCCCGAGCTGTACCTCACCGACGCGCTCGGCGCCGCCGGCAAGCCGATGTTCCGCGTGCACACCGCCGGATCGGTGGGTGGCACCACCGGCATCGTCGCCGCGCACCACGTCGAGACCGGCCGGCACCAGCGCGTGCTCGCGGTCGCGCTCGAGAAGCAGTCGGAGGGCAACGCGGAGTTCGCGCTCGGCTCCGGCAAGGGCGCGTCCATCGGCGCCGGCGGTGCGTTCGCGCCGTACATGCGCTCGTACATGTACCGCACCGGCGCCCCCGACGACATCGGGCCGATGGTCGCGGTGAAGGACCGCAAGAACGCGCTCGAAGAACCCGTACGCGCACCTCCAGCTGAAGGACATCTCGCTCGAGACGGTGAAGGCGTCGCCGATGATGTGGGACCCGGTCCGGTTCCTGGAGTCGTGCCCGTCGTCCGACGGCGCGTGCGCGGTGATCTTCACCGACGAAGCCGGTGGCAACGCGGCGGCGGCCGAGGGTCGTCCGCCGGCGTGGCTGCTCGGTTCGGCGGTGCGCTCGGAGCCGTCGTCGTTCCCGGGCCGCGACCCGGTCCGCCCGCAGGGTGCGGTCGACTGCGCCGCCGACGTGTACTCACAGGCCGGCATCACGAACCCGCTCGAGCAGATCGACTGCGCCGAGCTCTACGTGCCGTTCAGCTGGTACGAGCCGATGTGGCTCGAGGCCCACGACATCGCCGAGGCCACCGAGGGCTGGAAGATGGTCGAGCGGGGCGACACCGCGCTCGACGGTTCGTTCCCGGTGAACATGTCGGGCGGCGTGCTGTCGTCGAACCCGATCGGCGCGTCGGGCCTGCTCCGCTTCGCCGAGGCTGCACTCCAGGTGCGGGGCATGGCCGGCGAGCACCAGGTCGACGGGGCCAAGGTCGCACTCGCCCAGGCGTACGGCGCGTCGGCGCAGTACTTCTCGATGTGGGTGGTCGGCAGCTCCCTCGACCCGTTCTCGAACTGACGCGCTGATCGTGCGCGCAATTCGCCACATGCGGCGAATTGCGCGCACCTTCAGGCGCGGGAGTGGCCAGAGCACCGATCGGTGATACTGCTCCGGTGGCGAACGACTGGAGCGACTTCTACGTCACGGTGGGCGGTGCCGCGGCGGCGTTGACCGGTCTGCTGTTCGTCGCGGTGTCCCTGCGCCCACGCGAGATCCGCGAGTCGGTCGTCATGGTCGGTCGGGCCCGGTCCGCGTTCTACGCCTTCACGACCGTCGTGCTGGTCTCGTTGCTCGCGCTGGCCGGCACCGATTCGCGTCTCGTCGGCGTGGCCCAGGCCGCAGTTCCGGTGGCGGTGCTCGTCGCCTCGTCTCCCTTCACCCTGCGCTCGATCCGTTCGCGCACGCTCAACTACGGGCGCGCGGCGGCGTACCACCTCGGGCTGCTGGTCGTAGCGGTGGGTGGTGTCGCGCGAGCGGTGTCCGGTGTCGACGAGACCGTGCAGGAGCTGCTCGGCGCCGGCATCGTCATCCTCGTCGCCATCGCGCTGAGCAATTCGTGGCAGCTCGTCCTCTCGCACGACGAGCACGCGTCGTAGTTCAGCGGCGCCGGGCCATCAGGCCGCGGAGGTCGCCGTCGTCGTCGTGCCACGGCTCGACCGTCGAGAAGCCGTGGCGGTCGAGATCGGGTGCCAGCGCCTGGTCCTGCGCGCCGCCGAGCTCGAGGAGCAGGTGACCGCCGACCCGGAGGAGCAACGCCGCCTGCGCGACCACGCGGCGCACGACGTCGAGGCCGTCGTCACCACCGTCGAGCGCGCGCACGGGTTCGTGGCGCTGCACGTCGGACGGCAGCAGGTGCCGCTCCGCGGTCGGCACGTACGGCGCCACCGCGGTGACGACGTCGACACCACCGGGCGCGTGGATCGGTGCGGCGAGATCACCGACGACGGCGCGCACGCGGTTGCGCGCCGCACACCGCGCCGCGCGCGCATCGACGTCGAGGCCGACCACGAACGCGTCGGGCGCCGCGTGCTGCATCCAGGCGGCGACCGCGCCGCTCCCGGTGCACAGGTCGAGCGCGACACCACGCGGAGGAAGGACGGCGGCCGCACGACTCGCCAGCTCCTCGCTCTGCGCCCGCGGCACGTACACCTCGGGCTCCACGTGCACGACCAGCCCGCCGAAGTCGACGCGCCCGACGATCCACGCCAGCGGCTCACCCGTCTCGCGACGGCGCACGCGCGCCTCGAGCTCGACGTCGTCAGGCGCGTCGCGCAGCAGCTGGCGCGTCTCCTCCTCGGGAGCGACGCATCCCGCCGCCGCAAGCCGCGCGACCGGGTCGATCAAGCAGACGCCACATCCGGGAGGGGGATGTCGTACAGGCGCGCCGCGTTGAGGCCCATGATCCCGGCGACCGTGTCCTGGTCGACGCCCTCGAGCGCGGCGTCGGCGTAGTCGAGCCCGTCGGGATAGATGCAGGTGGGGTGCGGGAAGTCGGTCTCGAACATGAGGTGCTCGGCGCCGACGCTCTCGATCGCCTCGGCGATGCCGCTGCGCTCGAACCAGAAGCACGAGTGGATCTGGCGCCGGAAGTAGTCGGACGGCGCCATCGACAGGTTGTCCATCGACCCCGGCGTCATCTCGCCGACCTGGTAGTCGAGCGCCTTGAGCAGGAACGGGATCCAACCGACGCCGCTCTCCACCGACACGAACTGCAACGTCGGGAACCGCTCGAGCACGCCCGAGTAGATGAGGTTGCCGATCACCCCGGCGTTGTTGAGGTACATCATGGCCGAGCCCAGACCGAGCTTCTGGTCGGCGTTGAGCGACGGCCACGGCACCGAACCGAACCACGCGAGCGACGAGTCGCTGGCACCGATGTGGAAGTTGATCGGCAGGTCGTTGGCCGCGGCCACCTCCCACATCGGGTTCCAGTGCTCGTCGGCGAGGTCGGGCAGCCCGTGGTCGTGCGGCGCGGTCGTGGTGTTGAGCCCGCGCAGCCCGAGACGCGCGATGCGGTCGATCTCGGCGACCGCGAGGTCGACGTCCCACCAGGGCACGATGCCCATCGGGAAGAGGCGCTGACCGGACCGGTCCTGCATCTCGGCCATGGCGTCGTTGTAGAGCTCGACCGAGAGTCGTCGCAGCGTCTCGTCCTCGACGACGAAGAACTTCTGCCCGCCGAAGCCCACGGTGTTCGGGTAGACGATCTGCGCCCAGATGCCCTGCTCGTCCATCAGCGCGAGGCGCGCGTCGACGTCGTAGGCGCCCTTGTGCACGTCCTCGATGTTCCACTGGAAGAAGGTGGTGCCGGGGACCTTCACCCCGTCGGCACCCACCACGCCGGAGGCGCCGGCCCGAGCCAGCGGGACGCCGTCCATCGTCCACGTGGGCACGCCGTTGATCTCGTGGACCTGGGGCACCCGGTCCTCGTAGCCCTTCGGGGCCCGGGAGGTCCAGAGGTCGTGGGGCTCGGTGAGGTGGGTGTCGGCGTCGATGATCGAGAGGCCGTCGAACCGCGTGTGCGTCATGGGGCGCATTCTGTCACCGCCTGTTCACCTGCGACCACGGTAGGGTCCGGCCATGCCGCTCGGACCCTTCGACGAGTTCCTCGCCCACCAGACCAGCGAGACGTTCGACCACGTCGCGCACGTCGGATCGCAACTTCTACGACCGGTACTACTTCAACATGCACTCGAGCAGCGACGAGCTGTTCGTGATCACCGGTCTCGGGCAGTACCCCAACCTCGGTGTCACCGACGCGTTCATCACCGTGTCGATCGGCACCGAGCAGCACACGGTGCGCGCGTCGCGCGAGCTCGGCGTCGACCGCATGGACACCTCGGTCGGACCGCTGTCGGTCGAGGTGCTCGAGGGTCTCCGGAAGTTGCGCGTGCAGTGCGACGAGAACGAGTGGGGCATCAGCGCCGACCTGACGTTCACCGGCACCGTCGACGCGCTCGAGGAGCCGCGCACGTTCATCCGTCGCTACGGCCGCGTGATCCAGGACGTCACCCGCTACGCGCAGGTCGGCGTGTGGGAAGGCACCATCACCGCCGCCGGTCGCACGTTCGACGTGACCCCCGACGTGTGGAAGGGCGCGCGCGACCGCTCGTGGGGCGTGCGTCCCGTCGGCGAGCGCGAGCAGCCCGGCATCCAGGTGCGCGGCGCGCAGGACGGCTACGGCTTCCGGCACGACTGGCTGCCGATGCAGTTCGACGACCACATGCTCAAGGTGCAGATCGACCAGGACGCCGACGGCGAGCGCCACGTCGAGGAGTCGATGCGGGTGTGGAACTCCGACCTCGGGCGCGACGAACCGGTCGAGCACCTCGGTCGTCCCGAGGTCGACATCGACTACCTGCCCGGCACGCGCGAGATGCGCGGCGCCACGGTGACCGTCCCGACGGCCGACGGGAGCGGCGACACCATCACCGTGCACAACACGCCGCTGCGCACGCTGTACCTCGCCGCCGGTTCGGGCTACGTGAACCTCGACGGCTGGGGCCACGGCGTGCTACCAGGGCGAGCTGAAGGTCGAGGGCCTCGTGCACGACCTCTCCGACCCCGAGGAGCGGCGCAAGTACGCCTACCTCAACGAGACCCTGTGCCGGTTCGAGACCGACACCGGCGAGGTCGGGTACGGCATGCACGAGAACATGCTCATCGGCCTCTACCACCCCACCGGCTTCGACACCCCCGACGACGGTGGCGCCCTGACCGAGGCCGCCTACGAGCGCCGACGCCGAGCCCGACGCCGCGGACGGCTTCCCCTCGCGGGTGATGCCGGCGCGCTTCGCCAGGTTCTTGTAGGGCACGAGCACCGCGGTGCCGGCGACCGCGACCTCGCCCCGGGCGCGCACCTCGAACTTCGCCTTGAACTGCTCGCCCTCGTCGGTGCACACGCCCCACAGCTCGAGCTCCTCGTCGAGCGGCAGCGCGCGCAGGTAGCGGATGGTGAGCGACTTGGTGACCGTGCGCGCCCCGATCGCCATGGGGGCTGCCGCCACCAGCTGGTCGGCGAGCATGGCGCTGATCCCGCCGTGGGCGTGCCCGGCGGGACCGACGAAGCGGCGGGTGAACGTCGCGGTGCCGACCACCTCACCGTCGACGATGCGCACCTCGATGTCGGGACGGGACGGGTTGCAGTTGCCGATGATCGGGTTCAACGGCATGTAGGTCTCGGGTCGCACCGGGTCGACCGGGAGCACCAGCAGCCCCGAGTACCCGTCGTCGTCGGTCTCGACCGACAGCCGGTGCGTCAGCAGCTCGAGCGCGCCGCTCACCTCGTCGAGCGTGGTCCGGTCGACGGCCGTCACCGCGATCGCGTCGGCGAGCGCGCGCGTCGCGGCCGCCAGTCGCTCGACGCCGTCGCGCCGCACCTCCGCGTCGCGACCTTCCCTGGCGTTCAGCGTGACCATCGGGGAACGTTACCGATCGGTCGCGCGGCGTGCCTCAGTCCCAGACCAGGATCAGGTCCTTCACGTGGCGCAGCCCCGGCGGGTACTCGAGCTCCTCGTGACCGGGCTTGATGCGGTAGTCGGGGATGCGCCGGTGCCACTCGCGCAACGTGATGCGCAGCTCGCGCCGCGCGAGGTGCGAGCCGAGGCACCGGTGCACACCCCCGCCGAACGCGATGTGACGGTTCTGCTCGCGGTCGAAGCGCACGTCGAACGCGTCGGGGAACTCGGTCGGGTCGACGTTGGCGGCGCCGTAGCTCACCATCATGGCGGTGCCCGCGGGCACGGTCACGCCGTTCGGGAGCTCGACGTCCTGCGTCGCGATCCGCGGGACGCCGTTCGGCACCGGCGACTCCCACCGCAGGAGCTCCTCGACCGCGGACGGGATGACGTCGGGATCGTCGACGAGCTGGCGCCGGTGCTCGGGATGCTGCGCGAGGTACGCGTAGGAGCAGGTGAGGGTGTCACTGACCGTGTCGAGCCCGGCGATCAGGAACAGGAAGCAGGTGTCGAGGATGTCCTCGCGCGTCAGCTGCTCGCCGTCGATCTCGGCCCGGAGGAAGTGGGTGAGGATGTCGTCGGTCGGCGCCGCCTCACGGGCATCGAGCTGCTCGTTGAAGTAGTCGTAGATGTCGACGCCGTTGGCGTCCATCACCGCCTGGCGCGCGTCGACGTCGAACATCGCGTTCGGGTCGACCTTCTCCGGGTGCAGGCACCCGTCGCGCAGGTCGAGCATCATGCGGAGGTCGCTCTCGGGCAGCCCCATCAGCCCGAGGAACACCGACGACGGGAACAGCTCGGCGAACTCCTCGGTGAAGTTGCACTCGCCGCGATCGACGAACGCGTC
Organism: uncultured Actinomycetes bacterium; assembly: GCA_963755855.1. GTDB lineage: Bacteria > Actinomycetota > Acidimicrobiia > IMCC26256 > DASPTH01 > DASUAS01. The sequence goes on from CAVWLR010000009.1 coordinate 1,578,393, forward strand.
GATGAACTCGTTCACCCGACGCGTGATGTCGGCCTCCTGCTCGTCCATGCGCTTCGGCGAGAACAGCGGGTCCATCAGCTTGCGGTACTTCGAGTGCTTCGGCGGATCGACGTTGAGCGGGATCAGCGGGCGCACGTTGCCGAGCGGCATGTCGATGTGCGACGAGAACAGCTCGTGGTGGCGCAGCACGAAGTCGTTGAGCTCGCGGTTGAAGACCATGACCATGCCGTCGGCCGGCGAGGCCATGCCGCCCTGCTCGATCATGTCGCGGTACATCGGCTGCGGCGACGCCAGGTTCAGCAGCGTGTCCACCTGCATCTCCGCGTAGCCGTCGACGGCTGCGACGTCTTCGAGACCAGCACCGTCTTCTGACATGGTCGGTTCCCCCCGGATGGTCGACTGCCCCCGACGCTAAGGACCTGACGCCCGAACCGCAATGTGCGGGCGCCGCGCTCAGCCCGGCGGTTGCGGATCGGGCTCGTTGACGAGCCGCGACACGAGCTGGCGCGAGATGCCCCACATGCGACCGATGTCGGCCATCGTCTGACCCTCTTGGTGCAGCAACTGGAACAGCAGGCGCTGCGCGTCGTGGCGGGTGCGCTCGAGCTCGGCGAGGGTGTCGGAGAGCGACGAGCGCAGCGATTGCGGTTCGAGCACGTTCTCGAGCTCGACCATCGGCCGGCCGGTCATCACGTTCTCGCGCGTGAGCGCACGCGCCGTCCCGCGTCGAGACCAGCACCTCGATGGTGCGCTCGCACGCGTCCTGCACCGCGTCGACGGCGTCGAGGTATCGGCGACGGAGTCGGTCGAGGTCTTCGGGCAGCGCAACCGGAGGTGCAGTCATCCCGACATTCTGCCCACCCGGCCGCGCCGGTGCCGGACTCGCTCCGGCGACGGTGCGCGCCGGGGCGGGGGACGCGAACGCGCACACCCCGGGCCGGAACCCTGCGCCGTACGACGCATCCGTCAACCGCGGTTGCGGACACGTCGCCCCGCGCTCGACGGCACCGGGTGCGGGTAGCTGAAGCACTTTTCGCAACCGCGGTTGCGGGTGTGCGCGGTCGGAGACCTCAGCGCACGCGCACGCCGTCGAGGAGGAAGCCGAACAGGCGCTCCGCGGTGTCGGGATCGTCGCTCTCCTCCGCGGCGAGCGTGACCGCCTGCACCATGCGCACGAGGTCGTCGATCGTCGACCCCCTCGCGCACGTCGCCCGCCGCCTGCGCCCGGGCGAGCAGGGCGGCGCCGGCGTTGCGCATCGACTCGCAGGCGGACGGCTCGTCGTGGTGCCCGAGCATCGTGAGCATCGCCTCCGCCGCGAGGCCGCAGCACGTGGCCGCCTGCACCAGCTGCTCGTGGAGCCACGTCGCCAGCGCGTCCCCGGGCGCGTCGGACGTCAGCAGCTGCTCGGCCAGCGCCTGCAGCTCGTCGATCCGTTCGCGGAACACCGCCACGACGAGGTCGTCGCGCGTCGGGAAGTGTCGGTACAGCGTGCCGATGCCCACCCCGGCGCCGCGGGCGATCTCCTCCAGCGACGCGTCGGAGCCGCGCGCCGTGAAGACGGTGCGTGCGGTCTCGACGATGCGAGCGCGGTTGCGCACCGCGTCGGCACGCGGCCGGCGGGTGGGCGTGGGCTCGAGGCCCGGTACGAGCGTGGACGTGCGAGCGGTCATGGCGCTCCTGGAGGTTCCGACGAAACCACTTGCAAACGGAGTCTACCTCCGCTTAGTATCCGGAGGCGGCATCCGTTCTTGCCGAGCATACCCATCCCGCCAGACCCTCCCGCCACACCCTCCCCCACACCAGCCCCGGCCGCATCCCCCGCGGTCGTCCCCGAGGAGCAGCTCGTGACCCAGCAGTCGATCGCGCCCGCATCCGCCCTCAGTCGACTACGAGCACCGGGGCTGGATCCTGGCGGTGATGTGCACCGCCCTGGTGATGGTCGTCGCCGGCGTGTCGATGCTCGCCAACGCCATGCCGAGCATCGCCGCCAGCCTCGACGCCAGCCAGTCGTCGCAGCAGTGGATCGTCGACGCCTACGCCCTCGTGCTCGCCGCCCTCCTGCTCCCCGCCGGCGCGATGGGCGACCGGTTCGGACGGCGCGGTGCGCTCATCGCCGGCACCGCCATCTTCGGCATCGGGTCGCTGCTCTCGGCGTTCGTCGGCTCCGCCGGCCCGCTGATCGGCCTGCGTGCGCTCACCGGTCTCGGCGCCGCGCTCCTCATGCCCGGCACGCTGTCGACCATCACCAGCGTCTTCCCGCCGGAGGAGCGGGCCAAGGCGGTCGGCATCTGGGCCGGCTTCGCCGGCGCCGGCGGCACCCTCGGCATCCTCGTGTCGGGCGCGCTGCTCGAGCAGTTCTGGTGGGGCTCGATCTTCCTCGTGACCGCGGGCCTCGCGACGCTGTCGTGCATCGGCGTCATCGCGGTCGTGCCGAGCACGCGCTCCGAGGAGCACGTCGGCCTCGACCCGCGCGGCGCGGTGATCTCGGCGCTCGGCATCGGCCTGCTGGTGCTCGGCATCATCGAGGGCCCGGAGCGGGGCTGGACCAGCCCGATCACGCTCGTCGGCCTGATCGGCGGCGTGGCGTTCCTCGTGGGGTTCATCTGGGTGGAGCTGCGCACCGACGAGCCGCTGCTCGATCCGCGCCTCTTCAAGCACCGCGGCTTCGCGACCGGATCGGCCTCGTTGTTCCTGCAGTTCTTCGCCATGTTCGGCTTCTTCTTCGTGTCGCTCCAGTTCCTGCAGCTCGTGCTCGGCTACAGCACGTTCGAAGCCGCGCTGGCGCTGCTGCCGATGAGCCTCGTGATCCTGCCCATCTCGGCCGTCGCCGGCACGATGTCGGAGAAGTACGGGCACCGGCTGGTCGGCGGCATCGGACTCGCGGTGTCGGCGATCGGCTTCGGGCTGTTCGCGACCCTCGGCACCGGCAGCGGGTTCCTCGCGTTCATGTTCGTCACCATCGTGATCGGTGTCGGCGCCGCGCTGGCGATGACGCCGGCGACCAACGCGATCGTCGCGTCGCTCCCCCGCGCCAAGCAGGGCGTCGCGTCGGCGGTGAACGACACGTCGCGTGAGCTCGGCGCCGCGTTCGGCGTGGCCGTGCTCGGGCAGCGCGTTCAACACCGGGTACCGCAACTCGATCGACGGCCACCTCGCCGGACTGCCGGACGACGTCGCCCGCCAGGCGCGGGAGGCGCCGGCCATCGCGGTGCAGCTCGCGGGCGAAGGTGCCGGGAGGCTCGGCGCTCGCCGACGTCGCCCGTGAGGCGTTCACCACCGGGATGCGCTACGCCGTCCTCGTGGGCATGGGCCTGCTGCTGATCGGCGCGCTGTTCGTCTGGTTCCGCGGTGCCTCGAGCACCGAAGAGGTCACCGAGGACGAGCTCGACGTCACCGTCCTGCTCCCCGTCGTTCGCACCTGCGCTCGCAGTCCCGGCGGGCGGGGCGGGCGGGAGCGAAGGCGAAGGCATCGAGGTCGCCGAGGGCGCAGCGTTCAGAACCTGACCGGCACCGACGTCGGGCCGCGCTCGTACATCCCCGTGATGTGCGGCGGCTCGGCGTCGGGGTCGAGGCGCAGGTCCGGGAAGCGGTCGAGCAACGCGCCGATCGGCGGTGACGATCTCGGCCCGCGCGACGTGCGATCCCAGGCAGATGTGGGCACCGGTGCCGAAGCCCATGTGGGGCTGCACCGGGCGTCCGGGATCGAACTCGTCGGGTCGCTCCCACCGCGACGGGTCGCGGTTGGCGGCGGCGAGGCACATGTGGACCACCGCACCCTCGGGAACGTCGACGCCGGCGAGCTCGGTGTCGTGCGCGACGAACCGACTGAACATCGGGTCGGTGGGCATCCAGCGCAGTGTCTCCTCGACGACCGGCCGGAGCACGGTGCGGTCGTCGCGGACCGCAGCCAGCCACTCGGGATGGTCGAACAGCGCGAGCATCGTGATGCCCATCTGCTTCCACGTGGTGCCCGAGCCGGCGGCGAGGAGGATGAAGCAGAAGATCAGCACCTCTTCGTCGGTGAGGCGGTGGGTGCTGCCGTCCTCCTCGGTGATCTCGGCCGCGACCAGCACGCTGATGAGGTCGTCGCCCGGCTCGGCACGACGCGCCTGCACGATCGGCGGGACGATGCGGGCGAACGCCTGGATGCCGAGGCCGTCGGAGGTGACCGCCTCCCGGATGTCGAGCGCATCGGCGACCGACACGCCGAGGCTGCCCGTGATCGTGAGCAGCGGGATGGCGGAGAAGAACTCCACGTTGAGGTCGGCCCGGCCGTTGGGCTCCATGCGGTCGAGCAGCGCGTCGATCGCGCCGACGACCCAGCGCTCGGTCCACCACGAGCGCGCGCTTGGGCAGGAACGACGGCTGCACCAGCGCGCGGTAGCGCCGGTGCTCCATGCCGTCCATGTACAGGATGCTGGCGTTCGTGAGCCCGGGCGTGTCCTCGGGTGGGGGCTTCGACACGTAGGTCTCGCCGTCGCGGAAGACCGCGTCGCACGTGGCCCAGTCGAAGGCCGAGAAGTGCGGACGGTTCGGGTACGGGAGGCCCTGGAAGAACCCCTCGCCGGTGAAGCCGACCAGCGGTCCGACGATGCCTTCGTGCACCGGGCCCGACTCACGCAGGCGGGCGAACGCCGGGTACGGATCGGTCGCGAACGCCCCTCCCCGTGTGGCGTACACCGCGCTGGTGAGGTCGAACAGCTTCCCGAGACGAGCGCCGTCGAGCGCGTCGTAGTCGCCCACGGCGATCAGCGTCGCTCGAGCACCACGACCGGGATCTCGCGGTCGGTGTTGGCCTGGTAGCCGTCGTAGTCGGGCCACTGCTCGAGCATGAGGTCCCACAGCGCCTGGCGCTCGTCGCCCTCCGCGGTGCGCGCACGGACCGGCGATGACGTCGGCCTTGATCTGCACCGAGACGTCTTCCGGGTGCGCGAGGAGGTTGAGGTACCACCCGGGGTTCGCCGGATCGCCGCCCTTCGACGCGACCAGGATGATGTCGTCGCCGCGCTCGCCGAAGATGAGCGGGAACTTGCGCAGCTCACCCGTCTTGCGTCCCTTGGTGTGCAGCACCAGGCAGGTCGCGCCGTTCCAGAGGTATCCGACCTCACCGTCGGTGTCCTCGTACTTCGCGATGTGGTCGTCACCGAACAACGAGTAGTCGCGTGCTGCGGCCTCGGCCATGGGGATGCTCCTCGGGGTGATGCGCGCTGCTCTGGGCCGCGCTCGGTCGCGCGGGGAACGCGCGGTGGGGATAGGGTCGACTGCATGGTACCGACGCCGGACGCGCTGTCGTTCGGGGTGATGTCGGGTGGTGCCGACAGCGACATCGGCTACCTGGAGTCGCTGCCGATCGCGTCGCTGTGGGTCGGTGGTCACGTCGCCTCGCCCAACCCGTCGCCCGAGGCGATGGTCGCGCTGACGTGGCTGGCGGCGCGCACCGAGCGCGTGCGCGTCGGCACCGCGATCCTCCTGCTCCCCCTCTATCCGCCGGCGGTGGTCGCCAAGCAGATCGCCGACCTCGATCGCGCCACCGGCGGTCGGGTGACGCTCGGGGTCGGGGTCGGCGGCGAGTACCCGGCCGAATTCGAGGCGTGCGGCGTGCCGATCGGCGAACGTGGCACGCGCACCGACGAGGCGATCCCGTTGCTGCGCGAGCTGTGGACGGGCGAGCCGGTGTCGCACGACGGTCCCACCGTGCGGTTCGGCGGCGTGCGCATCCACCCGGCGCCGCTCCAGGGCAGTGACCTCCCGATCGTGGTGGCGGGTCGTCAACCGGTGGCGATGCGCCGCGCCGCACGGCTGGGCGACGGCTGGATGCCGTACCTCTACTCCCCGCGCCGCTACGCCGACTCGGTCGCGACGATCCGTGAGACGGCCGCGGCCGACGGGCGCGACCTCACCGGGTTCGAATGGTTCGCGTTCGTGTTCGTGAACCTCGACGACGACGGTGTCCGGGCCCGCGCCGACGCCGCCCGCTTCCTGGGCGGCACCTATCGCACGGGCGACTTCGCGGCGATGATCGACCGCGTCGCCGCGGCCGGCACCGTCGACCAGGTCACCGCGACGCTCCAGGCCTTCGTCGACGCCGGCGCCCGCCACCTCGTGTTCACGCCGATGGTGCGCGGCGACAGTCGGCCGCTCCTCGACCGGCTCGTGGGCGAGGTGCTCCCGCGGCTGGTCGTGCCGCCCGCGTGAGCGCATCGACTGCGCCGTCGACCTCGGCGTCGCCTGCGCGGATCGACGGCGCCGAACCGACGCCGCCGCGCGCCGACGACCGACGCTGGTTGTGGGTGCACCTCGCCTCGTTGGCCGTCGCCGTGCCGGTGCTCGCGTGGATCAACCGCGACCAGTGGTTCTCCGGCGACGAGTGGCAGGTGATCACCAGCAACGGGCTCGGATCGAACCCGACGCGCAGCGGCCTGTTCGCCCCGCACTTCGAGCACTGGATCACGCTCGGGATCCTCCTCTACAAGGCGCTCTACGGCGTGTTCGCGGCGCGCACCTACGTGCCGTACGTCGCGGTGATGATCCTGGTGATCCTCGCGGTGGCGCACCTCTCGTGGCGGCTGTTCCTGCGCATCGGCGTCTCCCCACCGTTGGCGACCGCGGTGGCGGCGTTGACGACGGTGATGGCCGTCGGGTGGGAGAACCGCTCGACCGCGTTCCAGGTGGTGGTCATCGGTCCGGTCGCGCTCGGGTTCGCGGCGCTGCTCCTGATGCCGACGACCGGCTCGCTCACCCGTCGCGACGCCGCCGTCGTCGCGCTCCTCCTCCTCGGCCTCATGTGCTCGGGCACCGGCGTGACCATGACCGTCGTCGTCGTCCTCGCCGCACTGCTGCGCCGCGGCTGGAAGGTCGCCGCCGGCATCGCGGTGGTGCCGGCCGCCGTGTACGGCATCTGGTACGTGACCGAGGGGACCTCGGGCCAGCGTGACGACACGCCGATGTCGAAGGTGCTGCGCGACCTGCCCGGCTTCGTGTGGCGCGGCATCACCACCGCCCTGGACGACCTCACGCGCGTCGAGCACACCGGCGTGCTGCTGGTCGTGCTCGCGGTCGCCTGGTTGGCGTGGAGCGCGTGGAAGGCGGGGCCCCGCCGGGAGCCGTGGCCCCTCGTGATCGCGACCACCGTCGGGGCGCTCGCCTCGGTCACGCTCACCGGCCTGCGCCGCTCGACCGCTCCACCCGTGTCGCGCTACAGCGACATCGTCGTGCTGCTCGCACTCCCCGTGCTCGCGCTGATGGTGCAGGACGGCGGTCGCTGGCTGACGCGCCGGTTCGGACGGCCCATGGTGGCGGTGCTCAGCGTGGTCGTCGTCGCGTTCCTCGTGGTGCAGGTGGTGGCCCTGAACGACGAGGTCGAGGGCGAGGCGTTCGTCGGCGAGATGCAACCCCGCGTGCTGGCGACGGCGCGGATCATGCGCGACCACGAGCCGATCGCCAGCACCAACATCTTCGGCATCCCCTACCTCACCGAACCGTCGACCACGACCATCGCCCGGCTCGACCGCAACGGTGAGCTGCCCGCGCTCGACGTCTCGACCGCCGACGTGCTCACCGCACGCGAGTACGTGGGCGCGGCGGTCGGCGACGCGTCGAAGTACCCGGAGGGCGCGGTGCAGACCGTCGACGTGGTCGACGGCATCGCGACCCCGGCCGCGTCGGGGTGCATCGCGTTCTCGCCACGCGACGGACGACACCCCAGGGTCCGCCTCGACCTCCCGACCGCGGGGTCGTTCCGGGTCGCCACCGACGTTCCCACCGACGCGTCGTTCCGGTTCGTCGACGGCGACGCCGCCGGGCGACCGCGCGGGTTCACCACCGCGCCCGGTGGCGGCGCCGGCATCGGAGTGCCACGCCCGACCGACGTCGAGCTGACGCTGCCCCTGACCACCACGACGATCTGCGGCCTGGGCTCTGCCGACGTTCGAAACCGGTGACGACGGCGGTGGCAGACTGCCCACCGTGACGGCCACCGACGAGCTCCTCGACGACGACCAGGTGCTGATCGCGGAGGCGATCCGCGACCTCTGCACCGGCTTCGACGACGACTACTGGGCCCGCTGCGACCGTGAGCACGAGTTCCCGTGGGACTTCTACGCCCGACTGGCCGAGGGCGGTTGGCTCGGCCTCGCCATCCCCGAGGAGTACGGCGGCGGCGGGCGCGGCATCACCGACGCGGCGGTGATGCTGCACGAGATCGCGCGCAGCGGCGCGGCGATGAACGGCTGCTCGGCGGTGCACCTCACGGTGTTCGGGCTCAACCCGGTCGTGAAGTTCGGCAACGACCGGTTGAAGGACACGTTCCTCCCCCGCGCCGCCGCCGGCGAGCTCCACGTCGCGTTCGGCGTCACCGAGCCCGACGCCGGCACCGACACCGGTCGCATCACCACGCGCGCGGAGCCCGACGGCAAGGGCGGATGGCGCATCCACGGACGCAAGATCTGGACCACCAAGGCGTTGGAGTCGGAGGTCGTGCTGCTGATCGCGCGCACCGGCGACGCCGACAGCGGGCTCAAGGGGCTCTCGCTGTTCCTCGCCGACCTCGACCGCGACTACGTCGACATCCGACCGATCCCGAAGGTCGGGCGCAACGCGGTGGCGTCGTGCGAGGTGGCGTACGACGGGCTGCCGGTCGAGAACTGGCGGCTGCTCGGTGAAGAGGGCAACGGGTTCCGGTTGCTGCTGCACGGACTCAACCCCGAGCGCGTGCTGCTCGCATCCGAGGCGTGCGGCATCGGCGAGGTCGCGCTCGACCGCGCCATCGCGTACGCCAAGGACCGCATCGTGTTCGACCGCCCCATCGGCGCCAACCAGGCGATCAGTCACCCGATCGCCCACGCGCACGCGCAGCTGAAGGCGGCGTGGATGATGGCACTGCACGCGGGCCGTCGCTACGACGCCGGACTCGAGTGCGGCGAGGCCGCCAACACCGCCAAGTACCTCGCGGCCGAGGCATCGTTCTACGCGGCCGACCGGGCGGTGCAGACGCTCGGTGGCATGGGCTACGCGACCGAGTACCACGTGGAGCGCTACTGGCGCGAGGCGCGCCTGCAACGCATCGCGCCGGTCACCCAGGAGATGACGCTCAACTACCTCGCCCAGAACATCCTCGGCCTGCCCCGCTCGTACTAGCCGCCCCGTGCGTCAGGGCCAGCGGACTGTCGCAGACTTGACGCGGATGTCAGTCGGGGGTGACGGAGTCGTCGAGGGGGGCCTCGGCGGGCGCGCAGAGCGAGCCGACGTGCGGGGTCATGAGCTCCTCGCGCCACCGCACCGCCCACGTGCGGGCGCGCTCGTGCCAGGCCTCGAAGCGCGGGTCGCCCGGGCGTGTCGGTCTCGGTGGCGAGCCCGCGCGCGACGTCGCGCGCCTTGCCCGCGCGCACGTGGGCGTCGGCGTCGGTCGCCCAGACCGTGCACACCTCGTAGTCGTTCATCAGCACCTCGTACAGGCCCACGAGCGTGTGGCCGTACTCGGCGAGCAGCGGCACGCGCTCCTCGCGCACCGCGGCGAGGTAGTCGAGCGCGGTGCCGGGCTTCACCTCGGTGAGCTCGTGCACGAACGAGCGAACCCCGGACGTCGTCACGCGCCAGCGACTCGAGGTTCGGACACCCCGGCACCGCACCGAGCAGGCGGTCGAACCCACCGGAGCGGTACTCGAACGCCTGCTTCCACCACGCGTTGAGGGTCATGTTGCTCGACCGCTTGAGGCCGAGGCGGTCGACCTTGCCGAACCAGCCGTCCCAGCCGCCGGGGATCTCCCAGATGTTCACGACCTGCGGCCACCGGGCGGTGATGCCCATCGTGTACCAGGTGCCGAGCAGCTCGAACTCGACCTTCTCGTCACCCGACTGCTGGAGCGTGTGCTCCATGTAGTCCCACTGGTGCATGCCGTTGATGTCGATGAACTCGTGCAGGAACAGATCGCGGTCGGCGGTCATCGGGTCCTCTCGTCAGTCGAAGAGCTGTTGCAGGCCCGCCTTGTCGACCTTGCCCGTGGTCGTCATGGGCACGTCGTCGCCGGTGATGATGCACCACCGGGTCGGGACCTTGAACGAGCTGAGCCGCTGCTTCGCGTCGGATGCAAGTCGGTCGACGAGCTCGTCGACCGGCGTCGCACCCTCGCCGTCGACCGGCACCACCACCGCGGCCACCTCTGCGGCACCACCGGCACCGACCACGTCGACGACGAAGGCCCGGCGCACGGTCGGGAGCGCGTGCAGCGCACCCTCGACCTCGCTCGGGTAGACGGTCGCGCCCCGCACCTTGAACATGTCGTCGCGCCGACCGGTGAGGAACAGGAACCCGTCGGCATCGAGGTGGCCGACGTCGCCGGTGGCGTAGAAGCCGTCGTCGGTGAAGATCTCCGCGCGCGTGCGGCCGCAGATGCCGCGCATCAGGTTGGGGCCGCGGAGCTGCAGCTCGCCGGTCTCGCCGGGACCGACGGGCGCGCCGGTGTCGAGGTCGACGACGCGCAGCTCGACGCCGTCGAACACCTGCCCGCAGCTCCCCTCCTTGCCCGGCGGCAGCGTCTGGTCGAGCCGGTACCCGCTGTACGGACCGAACGACTCGGTCATCCCGAGGAGCCCGGCGCGCTGCCCGGCGCCGGCACGCTGGTCGGCGGGCATGACCGCGTCGAGGCTCCCGGGACGGAGCGACGACAGGTCGGCGGCGGCGAAGCCGGGGTCGCGCGCCAGCGCGGCGGCCTGGTCGGGCCAGCCGCGGAAGAGCGTGACCCGCTCGCGGGTCGAGGAACGGCAGCGTGCGCTCCGGTTCGGGTCGGGCCTCGGTGAGGAGGGTGGCGCCCGCGAGCAGGGTGGACAGGAGCCCGGTGCCGAAGCCGCCGACCCAGAAGAACGGCATCGGGATGTAGAGGCGGTCGTCACGCGTGAGGCGACGGACCTCGAGCCCAGCCGCGGTGGCGGCGAGCGCGCCGCCGTGGGTGTGGATCACACCCTTCGGCGTGCCCCGGCTCCCGGACGTGAACACGATGGCGAGGTCGTCGGCCGGCCGCACCGACGCGTCGAGCGCGGCCACGAGCTCCGGACGCGGCCCGGACGCGCGCGCGGCCGCGGGACCGTCGCCCTCCCAGATCGTGATCGTGCGCAACCGCGGGAGGGCGTCGACCATCAGGCGCGTGCCGGCGACCAGCTCCGGCGAGATCGCCATGAGATCGGCCACGTAGTCGCGCGCCGAGGAACTCGCCCGAGCAGCACGAGGTGCTCGACGCCCGCGGTGCGCAGTTGCGCCGCGAGCTCCGGCGGACGGAGGAAGGTGCTGAGCGGCACGATCGTGGCGCCGGCGCGGCTCGCGCCGAACGCGACCACCGGCCACGCGGTGCCGTTCGGCATCAGCACCCCGACCCGGGTGCCCTTGCCGACGCCGAGGTCGGCGAAGTGGCAGGCGAGCGTCTGCGCTGCGGCGTTCGAGCTCGCCGTACGTCAGCGCGTCGTCGTCGGTGACGACGAACGCGCGCTCGGGCTGCTCCTCGGCCCAGCGCCGCACGAGCGCGGGGACGGTCAGGCGCTCACCGAGCTCAGGCATCGCCGACCACGCTGAACAGCTCCGCGATCGCTCCGAGGTCGGGCTTGCCGCTCGACAGCATCGGGAGGTCGGCGGGCGCGAGCACGAGGAACCGGCGCGGCACCTTGTACGCCGAGAGGCGCGTGCGCAGCTCGGTGCGGAGCGCGTCGAGATCGGGTGCGGTGTCGGGCTCGGCGAGGATCACCGCGGCGACCACCTGGTCGCGCTCGGGGTCGGGCAGCGCCGAGCACCATCGCCGCGAGACCACCCGTCGCGTCGCTCAGCGCGGCCTCGACCTCGACCGGCGACACGTTCGCGCCCGCGGTCTTGATCATCGAGCCGCGCCGGCCGTGGAAGTAGAAGAAGCCGTCGGCGTCGACGTGGAAGAGGTCGCCGGTGCGGTACCACCCGTCGGCGGTGAAGATCTCGGCGCGCTCGCGCCCGTAGTAGCCCTCCATGAGCGACGGCCCGCGGAACCAGAGCTCGCCGACGGCGCCGACGGCCACGTCGTCGAGCGTCTCGGGATCGACGACGCGCGGCGTGAGCCCGGGCACCGGCAGCCCGAACGAGCCGCGGCGGTGCTCGGGCTGGTCGGTCTCGTCGCCGCTCATGAGGCAGACGCTGCCGGTCTCGGTCGTGCCGAGCATGTTGTGGCGCAGCTCGAGGTCGGTGGGACGGATCGCGGCCGGGAGCAGCGGGTGCAGGTTGCCGGAGCGGATCGACGAGAAGTCGCGGCCGGCGAAGCTCGGGTGCGCGACCAGTGCCGCGATCGACGCCGCGTAGCCGTTGGTGAGCTCGGGCCGCTCGCGCTCGATGAAGTCGAGCGTCTCGACCGGGTCGGTCGCGACCGAGCACAGGAGCGTGCCACCGGCGACGAGCACGCCGGCGACGTTGTAGGCGAGGCCGCCGATCCAGAACATGGGCGAGTTCGAGAACAGCCGCGTCGCCGGCCTCCAGGCCGCGGATCCCGTTGAGCGTGTCGAGGTGCCCGAGCAGCGGACCGTGCTGGTGGATCACACCCTTGGGCGCGCTCGTGGATCCCGACGTGTGCACGATGACCATGCGGTCGTCGGGCGTGATGTCGTCCTCGACCGCGTCGAGCACCGCGTCGGGCACGTCGGCGGCGAGCGCTCGAGCGCGGCGAAGCCGTCGAGCCACACGTGCCGGAGGTGCGGCGCCGCGACCGGGCGGCCGTCGTCGTCGACGCGTGGCCGACCGCGTCGTCGAGCGCGGCGGCGTAGTCGTTGCCCCGGTACGCGCCGACACCGACGACGAGGTCGACGTCGGCGCGCGACGAGCAGGTCGCGCAGCTCCCGGGCGGTCGAGAACGTGCTGATCGGGACGGCGATCGCCCCGACCCGGACCGCCGCCAGCCACGCGAGCACGAAGTCGACCCCGGTCGGGAACAGCAGGCCGATCCGGCTGCCGCGGCCGGCGCCGGCGGCCAGCAGGCCCCGTGCCAGCACCCGGCTGCGCCGTTCCGCCTCGGCGTAGGTGAGGCGGTCGTCGTCGCAGACCACGTAGTCGGCGTCGGGCCGCTCGGCCACCCGGGCACGCAGCACGCGGCTGACGGTGCCGAGCTCGCGCGCCGGCGCGGTCACGGGTGACGCGGTCATGAGCGACGCGGCGACACCGCGGGCAGCGCCGCGTGGTCACCCTTGGCCGCGACCAGGTGCGCCTCGCACAGCAGCTCGCCGTCCTGGAACAGCTCGGCGTGCGCGGTGATGCGCCGGTCACCGACGACGCGCTCGGCGGTGAACACGAGCGGCGTGAGCAACGGGGTCGGTCGCCGGAACCGGATCGACAGCTCGGCGGTCTTGCCCGCGAGCCCGAGCGCGCAGTTGAGCTCCTGGAACACGCAGTCGAAGAACACGCCGAGGAAGCCGCCGTGCACGATGCCGGGCGGGCCCTCGTAGCTGATCGGGAACTCGACCGTGCCGTGCGCGCCGTCTCCCGTCGTCGTCGTCGAGCTCGAGGTCGTACTGCGGGAAGCACGGGTTGTAGTCACCGATGGCGTAGCCGTGGTCGACGTACGACGCGCCGGTCCGCCGACGGGTCGTCGCCGACCCGCGGTCGGAGATCGGCGGGCGCCTGCGCGGCGAGGCCTCGCTGCGCGTCGCGCACGGTCTGCACCAGCGCCTCGAGCTCGGGCGACGTCTGCTCGAGCGACTGCACGGTGTCGGTGAGCTCTCGCAGCGCGCCCGCCAGCTCGACGACGGTGGGCAGGGGCGGCTCGCCGAAGACCCAGACCTGCTCGACGCTCACGACGACGTCCCCGCGGCTTCGGCCACGAGCTCGCGGACGGCGGCGAGATCGGCCTTGCCCGACGCGGTGCGCGGCAGCGCGTCGACCACCGTCACCGACACCGGCACCTCGTAGCGCGCCAGGTGCGCGCCCGCGGCCGCGAGCACCGTCGGCTTCGTCGAGCACTGCGCCCGGTCGGCGTTCGACCGCGGCGACCGGCACCGCGCCGAGGCGCTCGTCGCTCACGCCGACGACCGCCGCCTCGGCCACGCCGGGAACCCGTTCGAGCGCGGCGCGCACGACCTCGGGCTGCACCTTGTACCCACCGCGCAGGATGGTCTGGTCGGCGCGGCCGACGATCCAGAGGAACCCGTCGGCGTCGAGCCGGGCGAGGTCGGTGGTGCGCACCCACTCGTCGGTGCCGAGCTGCGCGGCGCGGACCTCGAGCAGCCCGACGGCGTCGATACCGAGGTCGGTGCCGTCGTCGGGGTCGACGACCCGCAGCGAGCACCCGGCGTGCGCGCGGCCGACGCTCCCCCGCTTGGCCGCGGCGAACTGCTCGTGGTCGGCGAGGTTCCAGCCCGCGACCCCGCCGCCGAACTCGGTGGCGCCGTACGACGTGAGCACCGGGACGCCGTAGCGGGCGGTGAACGCCTCGGCGAGATCGGGATCGAGCGGCGCGGTGCCCGACACCACCGAGCGGATGCTGGTGAACACGTCGTCGTCGACGTCGGCGTCGAGCACCATGCGCAGCGCGGTGGGCACGAGGCTCACGGTCTTGGGCCGGTGCTCGCGCACCGCCGCGGTCCAGCCGTCGACGCTGAAGCGCTCGAGCAGCGCGATGCGGCGGCCGTCGAGCATCGCCTGCACCACGCGGAAGACGCCGCTCACGTGCACGAGCGGCGCGTTGACGATCACCACCCCCGTGCGCAGGCGCACGTCGGTGCCCTTGCCCGGTCTCGTAGTGCTTGGCGCCGCGCATCACCAGGTCGAGCATCTCGTAGCGCAGGTCGATGCGCTTGGGCGGCCCGGTGGTGCCGCTGGTCAGCATGCGCACCGCGACCCCGGGCGGCGTCGGCGACCGCAGCAGGATCGGTGAGCGCGTCGGCGCGGCACGACCAGGTCGATCGGCGCGCCGAGCGCACCGAGCTCGCCCGCGCGCGGTGACCGGCAGCATCTCGCGGCGGCGACCAGCGCGAGGTCGTCGGGCGCGCCGAGGAGGAGCGGGAGCCCGAGCCCGGGGAGGTCGGCGCGGAGCCGCTCGGCGCCGAGCAACGGGTTCACGGTGACGACGCACGCACCCGCGCGCAGCAGCCCGAGCAGCGTGCCCAGCGCGACCGGGCGGTTGCGGAGCATCAGACCGACCGGCGCACCGGCGCCGAGGCTGACAGGCGCGGAGCACGACGTCGACCGCGTCGGCCGCGGCGGCGAGCTCGCCCCAGGTGGACCACGCGCCCTCGAACTCGAGCGCGGGCGCCGACGGGTCGAGCGCCATGACCTCGCGGAGGCGCTGCGGGATGACCCGTCATCGCGTCATCGGCCGTCATCGGATTTCGAGGCGGCGTGCGGTCGACGCCGGTGCGCTGGATCTCGGCCAGTCCCGACCGGGTTGCCGAGGCGCGTGTACATGAGGCCCTGGTCCATCGCGGCGCGGTACGGCTTGTCGAGCGACTCCCAGATCGCGCGCACCGTGCCCTGGGTGGCGACCGCGGGATACGACGCGATCATGGTGGCGAGCTCGTGGGCGCGGTCCCAGAGCTGCGTCGCGCGCCACCACCTCGGTGACCAGCCCGAGCCGCAGCGCGGTCTCGGCCGACACCCGCTCGCGGTTGCCCATCAGCGCCATGCGCAGCGTGTCGCCGAGCCCGATGCGTCGCATGAGCCCGATCGGCTCGAGCGCCGACACGTAGCCGTAGGTGACGTGCGAGTCGAAGAAGGTGGCGTCGTCGGAGCAGATGACGACGTCGGCCTCGTTCACGAAGTAGAGCGCGCCGGCGGTGCACATCCCGTGCACCGCGCACACCACGGGCTTCCAGCACTTCTGCCACTTCGGGCTCAGGAGCTCGCCGGGGTCGTCGTGGTTCCACACGAGGTCGGGTTGCCCGAAGCTCTTCGACGTGTCGAGGCCGGCCGAGAAGGCGCGGTCGCCCGCGGCGCGCAGCACCACCGCGTTCACGGCGTCGTCGGCCTTGACGACGTGCCACGACGTCGCGCATCTCCTCGCACATCTGCCGGTCGAAGGCGTTGAGCACCTCGGGCCGGTTCAGCGTGATGGTCGCGACGCGGTCGTCGGCGGACACCTCGTACAGGATGGTCTCGAACCGAGGCGTCTCCGACCCGGACGCGCTCACTCGGCTCTCCACTCGGGCTCGCGCTTCTCCATGAACGCGCGCGGACCTTCCTTGGCGTCCTCGGTGTGCAGCACCCGCTCGCGGTAGGCCTCGGCCAGCAGCTCGGCCTCGTAGAGCGGGAGCCCGAGGCCCTTGCGGATGGCCAGCCGGGTCCCGCGCACGGCGAGCGGCGCGTTGCGGTTCACCATCTCCGCCAGCTCCCGGAGCCGGTCGGACGAGCGCGTCGTGCTCGACCACCTCGGTGATCAGCCCGAGCTCGTACACGCGCGCCGCGCTCAGCCGCTCCTGGCGGCCCATGATCGCCATGCGCATCGCCACGTTGAGCGGGAGCGTCGCGGGCGACGCGCACCATCTCCCGACCGGACACCAGGCCGATGCTCACGTGCGGGTCGAAGAACTGGGCCTGCTCCGACGCGATGGCGATGTCGCCGGTGGTCACGAGGTCCATGCCCGCGCCGCAGCAGATGCCGTTGACACCGACGATGATCGGCTTGGCCATCTGGCGGAACGGTGGCGTCGCCTCCTGCGGCGCGTCCCACTCGTGGAAGCGCGAGAGGTAGCGGCCGTCGAACGGGATCTTGCCGTCGTCGCGCACGGTGTCGACGTCGGCCCCGGTGCAGAACGCACGACCGGTGGCGGTGACGACGATGGTCCAGACGTCGTCGTCGGTCTCGGCGCTCATGTACGCGTCGGCGAGCTCGGCTTCCATCTTCCGGCTGATCGCGTTCAGCTTCTCCGGCCGGTTGAACGTGATCGTCGCGGTGTGGTCCTCCACCTCGTAGAGGATCGTCTCGTACGTCATCTCTCCCCGCCCTCGCTCATCGCACCACGTACCCTCCGTCGACGATCAGCTCCTGGCCGGTGACGTAGCTCGCCTCGTCGCTGGCGAGGAACAGCATCGCGTCGGCGATGTCGTCCATCGCCCCCATGCGCTTCATCGGCAGGTGCGCGGCGAACCCCGCCACCCGCTCCTCCTGCGCGTCCTCGTCGAGGCCGTCGCGCTCGCCCGTGGTCATCGGTGATGCGCATGAAGCCGGGCGAGACCGCGTTCATCCGCACGCCCCTGCGGGCGAGCTCACGGGCGGTGTGACGGGTGTAGCTGAGGATCGCGCCCTTCGACGCCGCGTACGCGGCACCACCGGTGCACACCGACGCCGCGATCGACGCCATGTTCACGATCGACCCGCCGCCACCGGCCAGCATCGCCGGGATCGCGGCCTTCGAGCAGGCGAACACGCTCCGCAGGTTCACCTGCAGCACCCGGTCCCACTTCTCCTCGGTGGTGTCCCACGTGTCGCGGTCGTCGCCCTGCACGATGCCGGCGTTGTTGACGAGCACGTCGAGCCGGCCGAGCTCGTCGCGGTCGCGGCCACCGCTGCCTCGCGCGACGTCGAGCTGCGACACGTCGCCGACCACGAGGCGCGCCGTCGGACCCGGCGGCCCGCACCTCCTCGACGACGGCACGGCCACGCGGCTCGTCGACGTCGACGCACCACGACCCGGGCACCCTCACGCGCGAACTGCACCGCGGTGGCGCGCCCGAAGCCCGATGCCGCCACCGGTGACGATCGCGACCTTGCCGTCGAGTCGGCCCACGTCAGCCTCCCTGCCCGTCGGTCGGCGACCACGAAGTCGTCGATCGCCGGGTTCGAGGTCATCCGCCAGTAGTCGATGAGCTTCCACGGCATGTTGGTGGTGACCCGCCCGGCGTCGTTGTTGTAGTAGCTGTGCACCCGAGGGTGACGCCACACCAGCTGCTCGTGCTCGGCGTCGACCCGCTGCGTTGTAGGCGTCGTGCGCGTCGCGCCTGCACTCCATGGAGGACCACCCGTGCTCGAGCATGGCGCCGATCGCCTTGACACGTAGTTGACCTGGCATTCGAGCACGAACACCACGCTCCCGACCACCGGGTTGGTGTTCGGGCCGTAGAGGCAGAACAGGTTCGGGAACCCGGGCACGGTGATGCCGAGGTGCGCCCTCGGATCGTCGCCCCACTCGTCGTGCAGCAGCGACCGTCGCGGCCGGTGATCTCCATCGGCCAGAGGTACTTGTTGGGGTGGAACCCGGTGCCGAGCACCAGCACGTCGGCGTCGTGGCGCGCGCCCGACTCGGTGACGACCGCGTGCGGTTCGACCCGCACGACACGCTCGTTCACCAGGTCGACGTCGTCGCGCAGCAGGGTGCGGAACCAGCCGTTGTCCTGCAGCATCCGCTTGCCGAGCGCCGGGTAGTCGGGCAGCACTTCGTCGACCAGCTCGGGTCGGTCGGCGAGCTCGCGCTCGGCGTGCGCGGTCATCACCCGGCGCAGCTTGTCGTTCTGGCGGCTGATGGACACGTCCTGGTCGGGCCACTCGGGATCGACTGCGGAACGCCGGGTACATGCGGTCGGCGCTGTTCCAGAACTGCAGCACCCGGTACCAGGAGAGGTAGTGCGGCACGGAGCGGAACAGCCACTGCTCGGCGTCGGTGACCGGCCGGTGGTAGTCGGGGTTGGGGGTGACCCAGTGCCGCGAGCGCTGGAAGATCGTGACGTGCTCGCGCGTCGGGCGCGATGGCGGGCACGAACTGCATCGCGCTCGCGCCGGTGCCGATCACGACGACCCGCTTGCCGTGGAGGTCGACGTCGTGGTCCCAGCGGGACGAGTGGAAGGACGGCCCCGCGAACGATGTCGAGCCCATCGATGTCGGGAACGGCGGGCCGGTTGAGCATCCCGACCGCGCTGATCAGCGCGTGCACCTCCACTTCCGACGTGCCGTCGGCGTCGCGCGAGCGACACCCGACCACGTGCGCGCGGTCCTCGTCCCACGTCGCCGACACCACCTCGGTGCCGAGCCGCACGTGCGGCAGCACGTGGTGCTCCTTCGCGCACGCAGCGACGTAGTCGAGCAGCTCGTGCTGGCGCGCGTAGTAGTGCGACCAGCGGGGTTGGGCCGGAACGAGTACGAGTAGAAGTGGTTGGGCACGTCGACGCGCAGGTCGGGATAGGTGTTCTCGAACCAGGTGCCGCCGACGTCGGCGTTCTTGTCGAACACCGTGTACGGGATCCCCGCCTGTTCCAGCCGGATGGCTGCGCAGAGCCCACCGAGGCCGGCGCCGATGATGCCGACGTGGAAGCCGGCGAGCGTCGTCGGCGCCGGGCCGTTCGGTCCACTCGAAGCGGCGGGGGTCGGCGCCGTCGAAGTCGGCCTCCTCCTCCACCAGCGGGACGTACTCGGCGCCGACGGGCTCCCCGACGACGAACTCGAGCAGCCGGTGCAGCTCGGCGACCTCGGGTCGGCGGCCGGTCGCGCCCGATGCCGTCGTCGGCCGGGAGCGTCGTCAGGGCGTCGAACGCCCACGCCCGGATCGCATCGGCGTCGTCATCGGTCAGCGAGCCCGGGCCCGCGCCCGTGGTCGAACGTGCGCGGTTCGGCGTGGGCGTCGACCATCGAGAGGTCGCCGGTGAGGTGCGCGACCGCGGCGACGAGCACCGCGAGGTTGGCCGCGGGCAGCGCAGCCGCCAGCTCCCCCGCGTCGATCGGGCTCACGGCAGGTCGTCGACCCCGAAGTGCTCGTCGCGCGACCTTGAACGCCTCGCTCGTGCCCGACCTTGGCCCGCGTCTTCACGAAGTTGAACTCGTCCTCCTCGAAGCGGAGGTTGGTGGCGAACGCGTGCACGAGGAACCCGCTGGCCTCCTCGCCCACGAACGCGGTGCTCTGCTCGACGAGGGCGAAGCTCGTCTTGGCGATGGCGATGCCGTCGGCGGGCATGCGCGCCGCCTTGGCGGCCCACCGCTCGGCGCGTGCGGCCACGTCGTCGGCGTCGCACACCTCGGTGAACACGCCGAGGTGCTCGACCTCGGCGCCGGTGACGGTGTCGCCGGTGAGCAGGAGCCGACGCGTCAGCACCGGTCCGAGCCGGTGGAAGAAGAGGTGCAGGTTGCCGAGCGCGGGACCGAGCAGCCGGGCGCCGGGCATCCCGAGCTTGGCGTCGCGCGCGACGACCGCGAGGTCGGCCATGAGCGCGATCTCGAACCCGCCGCCGAGTGCGTAGGTCTCGACCTGCGCCACCGTGACCTTCGGGTACGCCATGAGCTCGTGGTAGAACGCGAAGCTCTCGCGGTCGACGCCGAGTCGCCGGCGCTGGCTGGGACGACGGCTGTTCGGGTCGTTGCCGTACCACGCAGTACGAGTTGGCCATGTCGGCGCCGGTGCTGAACACGCCGCCGGCGCCGCGCAGGATCACGACCTTGATGTCGTCGTCGGTGGCGAGCTCGTCGAGGTGCGCGCGCATGGCGCGCCGCATCGGCGGGTCGTAGGCGTTGCGCCGCTCGGGGTTGTCGATCGTGATCCGCGCGACGTGCGTCTCGGGATCGCGCTCGAGATGGACGCGCGGGTCGTGTTCGCTCGTCTCCACCATGACCTGGGTGCGCTCCGGTCCGTCGGTCCCGTTCACTTGCTGAACAGGAAGTCCTGGGCGTTCTGGTACAGGTAGTTGTCGAGCACGTCCTCGGGGAGATCGAGCTCGGACGCCTCCTTCACGGTCCTCCGGATCGTGAGGACCGGCGAGTCGGACGCGAACATCACCCGCGTCTTGCCCCGGGTGCGCATGAAGTGCAGCAGCGACTCGGGCAGGTGCCGCGGCGCCCACGCCGACGTGACCAGCCGCAGGTTCTTGTACTTGATCATGAGGCGGATGGCGACGTCCCACCACGGATCGGCGCCGTGCATCATCGCGAGCCGGAGCTCGGGGAAGCGCACGCAGACCCGGTCGAGGTGGATCGGGTTCTGCGCCTCACCCGGGATCGGAGGCCCGGGCAGCCCGGTGTTGAGGAACAGCGGCAGGTCGAGCTCGCAGCACTTCGTGTAGAGCGGGAAGTAGACCGCGTCGCTGGGCGGGTACATGCCGTCGCCCCAGAAGCTGGGGCCGACGACGGTGTACGCGACCGGGTGGTCGGCCACGAAGACTCTGAGGTTGGCGAGGTTCTCCATCGGGCGCAGCAGGTTGTGACCGCCGAGACCGATGGCGAAGCGGTCGGGCCGCTGCGTCGACGAACGACAGCACCCGCTCCGACGAGCGCTCCATGTTGGTCATGAGCACCGAGCGCTCGACGCCCATCTCGTCCATCTCGTCGAGCAGCTCGTTGAGCTCCCGGCTCTGGAACATGGAGTCGTTCTGCCGGAAGTAGTCCTCCTTGACCCGGACCATCCACTCGGGCTGCTTCATGTCGCCCATGTCGGTGTTCACCAACAGGTCGTGCGCGCGTGCGACGACAGGCATCTTCGTCTCCCCCTGGTTCAGTGGTCGTGTCGCGTCGTGGCCGCGGTCACGCAGCGGGACCGCTCGGCGCGAGCAGGCCCAGCGCGTTGTCGCGCATCACGAGGCGGATCTCGTCGTCGGAGAACGCGTGCAGCTCCTTGACGAAGTCGAGCGGGTTGGCCAGCGCCTCGCCGTGGGGCCAGTCGGATCCGAACAGCACCTTGTCGGCGCCGATGAGGTCGGCCAGCTTGCGCATGTCCTCCTCGTAGTACGGCGTGACCCACACGTGCTCGCGGATCGTGTCGAGCGGGCTCTCCGGGAACACCCACGGCGTCTGGTTCGCCTGCTTCAGCAGCCGCTTCACGAGCAGCGCGACCCAGTCGGAGCCGTTCTCGATGCTCGCGGCGCGCAGCTTCGGGTGCCGGTCGAACACGCCGTCGACGACCATGCTGCCGATCGTGTCGTGGATGGGCCGGTCGGACACGACGAGCTTGCTGAGCACGTCGACGCCACCGCGGAACGGCTCGAACCAGTCGCGCGCACCCCAGGCACCGGCGAACATCTCGTAGCCGCTGTCGCCGAGGTGGAACGCCACCGGGACGTCGGCCTCGGCGAGGCGCGCCCACACCGGGTCGTGGTCGGCGTGGCCGAACGAGCGGCCCTTGCCGTTGGCGGTGGGGACCGGCGCCGGGCGCACGTGCACCATGCGGGCGCCGCGCTCGAGCGCCCAGTCGACCTCGGCGATGGCGGCGTCGGGGTCGGCGAGCGAGATCATCGGCACACCGAAGATGCGGTCCTGGTGCGCGAAGCCCCAGTCCTCGTCGAGCCACTGGTTGAACGCGTGGAGCACGGCGACCGTCGCCTCGATGTCGTCGCGCAGCACCTGCTCGATGCCGACCGCGAGCGTCGGGAACATCACGACGGCCTCGAGGCCCTGCTCGTCCATCACCGCGAGGCGGGCGTCGCGGTCCTGGTACTCGGCGCGGAGCGGCTCGAGCTTCATGAGCGTGCGGGGGTCGACGCCGTCGGGGATCTGGCCGCGGAACATGAGGTCCATGCAGCCGGCCACGATGATCGGGTCGAAGGTGGGGTTCGGGATGAACTTGTAGAGCTTCCCGCCCACGAGCAGCAGCGAGTGCGAGCCCTGCTGCACGATCTGCACGCCGCGCTGCTTGAACTCCTTCGGCAGGTGCCGGGTGCAGGAGTCGAGCGTCTCGTAGTAGTGGTTGTCGGCGTCGACGGCGCGGTATCCGAGCTCCATGGCGTCCTCCTCGTGGTCCGCGCGTCGGCACGCTTCGCAGCGCGGGCAAACCTTATAACGTTTCGACCCACCGCGGCCACCCGACGGGCGGCGGGGTACCGTTGCCATCCGGCCCGGGCGGCGGGTGGCGGAACGGCAGGCAGACGGAGGCGTCGGTGCCCACGACCAGGCCCACTCGATCGCGCGAGAAGCCCGAGCAGATCGCCGACGAGCTGCGCGCGCCTGATCGTCAGCCGGCGAGCTCGAAGAGGGCGAGTCGCTCGGACGCGAGCCCGACCTGGTCGAGCGCTTCGGCGTGTCGCGCCCGTCGCTGCGCGAAGCGCTGCGCATCCTCGAGGCCGAGGGCCTCATCACCGTCGTGCGGGGCGTGCTCGGCGGCGTCGTCGCGCACCAGCCCGACGAGCGCATGACCGCACGCACCGCGGCGCTGGTGCTCCAGGCGCGCAACGTGACCCTCGGCGACGTGCACCAGGCGCGCAGCATGATCGAACCCGCCGCGGTCCGGGTGCTGGCCTCTGCGCCGAGCAAGAAGGCGGTCGCGGAGCTGCAGTCGCTCGTCGACGCGCAGCGCGCGGTGATCGACGACCCCGAGGCGTTCGGGCACGCGAACGCGCGCTTCCACGAGCGCCTGATCGAGCTGTCGGGCAACCAGACCATCGGCATCGTGGCCGAGATGCTCAACGAGATCATCGCCCGCGCCGTCACCGCAGTGAGCCAGGAGCCCTCGAAGCGCAACTCGCTCCCCGTCCGCCAGCGCGGCATCCGCTCACAGGAGCGCCTGATCGAGCTGATCGCCATCGGCGCCAGCAACGACGCCGAGGTGCACTGGCGTGCGCACATGGAAGCGGTCGGCAAGGTGATGATCGGTCACATGGCGAAGACCGTCGTCGACCTGCTCAACCACTACTGACGCGTCGGGGTGCGCACGGTCGCCCGCACGCACCCCGACCCACGTCAGTGGTGCATCACGACGCCGGTGCGGCTGCCGTCGTCGTCGTCACGTCGCTCAGCTCGCCCGCCGCGTTCTTCTTCAGCAGGTCGGCGTCGCCGATGAGCTTGCCGGTGACCGGCTTGCCCTTGTTGTAGATGAGGAACTTGCCGTCCTTCACCGTCTCGAAGTAGGCGCAACCGGTCGGCGCGTACTTCCCGTAGTTCTCGAGGCTGATGTCGAGCTTCGTGCAGGTGAGCCCCGCGCCGTCGTAGGTGCCGAGCTTGTGCAGGTTCGCCACGAAGCCCTCCCGCGTCGGGTTCTTGCCCGCTTCCTGCAGCCCGGTGACGGCCATGTCGGCGGTGATGTAGCCGAGGTAGTCGCCGTAGTCGGGAATGCCGTCGATGCCCGTCTTCTTGATGTCGGTCACGAACTGCTTCGTCGCCGGGGTCTTGTTCTCGACCGGCACGTAGCCCTGCCACAGGACCGTGTTGGCACCGAGCGTCGCGGCCGCCGGCGAGTCGAGCAGGTCCTGCCCGTAGCCGGTGGCGAGGACGTTGGCCTTGATGTCGACACCGTTCTGCTGGAGCCCCTGCACGATCGCGATGTTCGTGGACGCGACCATCGGCAGGTACGTGGCGTCGGCGCCGGCGTTCTTGATGCCGAGCACGATCGGGTTGACGTCGGAGGACCCGAAGTCGACCGTGGTGTTCGTGTAGACGTCCTTCATGCCCTGGGACGGGACCGCGTACTGCTGGACCGTCTTGGCGTTCTCACTCGACGACGCCGATGCGCCGTAGGCCACCGCCGCCACCTTGGTGGCGCCCTTCTGCTTCATCACCTTGGCGACGTAGTCGTAGGTGAGGCCGTTGATGGGCGCCGCGTTGCCGTTGGCCGAGAAGATGCTCTCGTTGCCCTTCTGGCCGTAGTACGTGCCGTCGTAGCCGCCACCGATCACCGGGACGCCGGCGTCGAGCAGGTAGCGGTAGGTGAGGAACCCGAACGACGAGTTGTTCACGACCATGAACACGTCCTGGTTCTCGACCAGGTCCTTGGCCGCGGTGAGGTTGCCCGCACCCGACTTGTCGTCGAGCAGGACGGCGTCGATCTTGCGCCCGTTGACGCCACCTTCGCGGTTGGCGCGGTCGATGCGGGCCTGGAACGCCTTGCCGGCGTCCTTGAACGTCGAGCTGGCGGCGCCGGTCTCCGAGAAGATGTACCCGATCTTGACCGCTTTGGCGGTCACCCCGGGT
Source organism: uncultured Actinomycetes bacterium (assembly GCA_963755855.1). Classification (GTDB taxonomy): domain Bacteria; phylum Actinomycetota; class Acidimicrobiia; order IMCC26256; family DASPTH01; genus DASUAS01. The sequence continues at coordinate 1,603,195 of CAVWLR010000009.1, forward strand.
GCGGCGTCGGTCTGGGCGCCGGCGACCGAGACCAACCCGACGGTGGCGATCCCTGCGACGACCAGTGCGGTCAGCGCGCGTCGGGCGCGATGTGTACGTGTGCTCATCTTCCCCCCTCGGCAGGACGGCGATCGCCTCCTGCCCTCGTGCATCCAATCGATGTAGAGATTTAACCCGGTGCGCCGGGTCCGACACACGTCAGGCGCCGAAAACATTCACAGGTATTGTCCGACCTGATCGCAGACGGGCGGTTCGCCGCCCGTCTCGTGGCCCCGATCGACGAGAGGCGCGCACGCATGACCAGCCCACTCGGAGGCCTGCCCCTCGGAGGACGGCCGCTCGACGGCATCCGAGTGCTCGACCTGTCGCAGGTCGTGTCGGGACCGATCTGCGGCCGCATGCTCTCCGACCTCGGTGCCGACGTCGTGAAGCTGGAGCCCCCCGAGGGCGACGTCATCCGCTTCCTCCAGCCCAAGGTCGGCGCCGACCCGGTGAGCGTGTACTTCACCTGGGTCAACGCCGGCAAGCGCTCCGTGTCACTCGACCTCCGCACCGAGCGCGGCGCGGCACTGGCGCGCGAGCTCGCGCTCGCGAGCGATGTCGTGCTCGAGAACTTCCGGCCCGGCACGATGGAGAAGTACGGGCTCGACGCCGCCTCCCTGCTGGCGGCGAAGCCCGAGCCTGGTGTACTGCTCGGTGAACGGCTGGGGCGACGGCAACTCGTGGTCGCAACGCCGCGCGTACGCGGCGATGGTGCAAGCGGAAGCAGGCCGGGTCGAGCTCGACGCGCGGCTGCGCGACGCGCCCCCCGAGCAGAGCCCGCACGTCGACGGCGACATCACCCCCGGCCTGCTCGCGGTCACCGCCGATCGTCGAGCGCGCTCTTCCAACGCGAGCGCACCGGCGAAGGCCAGCACCTCGACGTGTCGATGGCCGAGGCGCTCGTGTACACCGACGAGTGGACCACGACCGACCTCGCGGGCTACGAGGGCCCGCGCATCCCCGACACGTGGAACTACCCGATCTTCCGCGTCGCCGACGGCACCGATGTCGCGTTCATGGGCGACCCGACGGGACGGTTGATCGAGATCGCGGCCGCGCTCACCGACGAGCCCGTCGCGCCCGCCAGCTCGCGCGAGGAGGCGTGGCGCATCGTCGGCGACCTCGTCGCGCAGGTGCCCGACTTCCCGACGCTGGAGGAGCGCTTCGAGCTGTTCGGGTTCCTCGTGTCGGAGGTGCGCACGGTGCAGGAGCTCGCGCAGACGCCGTGGGCCGAGGAGCGCGAGGTCTTCGTCGAGGTGGAACCGGGCGCGCGCGTCGCCGCCGCACCGTTCCGCTCGAACCACGCCACCATCGGCGTGCGCGGCCCGGCGCCGCGCTTCGGCCAGCACACGCGTGCCGTCCTCGCCGAACGGTGTGGCCTCACCGCCGACGATCTCGCGCAACTCGAGGCCGACGGTGTGATCCACTCCTCGAGCGACGTCGACACCGCCAAGCCCAACTGGCACTGACCCCCGTCAGAGCGCTCCGCCCGGGTCGAACGGCCTCGGCCGACTCACCGGTCGACGGATGTGGTCCCACGTGCGAACGTGTGTCGCACCCGCACTCACCGTCATTCCCTGTCGTGAAGGGACGCGCCCGATGGACGAGAAGCCCCTGGCCGGTCAGGCCGCCGTGATCACCGGAGGCGGCGGCGGGATCGGCCAGGCGTCGGCCGCGTGGCTCGCGCGTGACGGCGCCGCCGTCGTGATCATGGGCCGCACCGAAGCCACGCTGCTCGACGCGCAACGCGAGATCCAGGCGTTCGCCGGCAACGACGCCACGGTCGACATCGCGGTCGGGGACGCACTCGACGAGACCCAGCTCCGCGACGCGTTCCGGCGAGCTGCGGGACTCGCCGATCGACTCGCGATCGCGGTGAGCGTCGTCGGCGGCGGCACCATGAAGCCGCTGCTCATGTTCGAGCCGCAGGACGTGATGGACGACCTGCAACGCAACATCCTCAGCGCGTTCCTCGTGGTCCGCAACGCCACTCCGTTCATGACCGACGGGGGTGGCGGTTCCATCGTGTGCATCTCGTCCGATGCGGCGACGATCCCGTGGCCGTTCCTCACCCTCTACAACACGAGCAAGGCGGGCGTGGAAGGTCTCGTGCGCGGCGCAGCGCTCGAGCTCGCACCGCTGGGGATACGCGTGAACGCGGTACGGCCCGGCCTCGTGAAGACGGACGCGACGAAGGACGGCCTGTTCGCGAACGAACCGGTCATGCAGAAGTTCCTCGCCGAGAAGCCGCTCGGTCGTACCGGCGTGCCCGACGACATCGCCGCCGGGGTGCGCTACCTCGCCGGGCCGGAGTCGGCATGGGTCACCGGCCAGAGCATCGGCATCGAGGGCGGCAACGAGCTCACCAAGGCGCCGTACCTCGAGGAGCTCGTGCGCAAGCGCTTCGGCGACGCCGCGATCGACGCCGCCCTCGCGGGCGCATCGCCCCGGACTGAGCGTCGACGCCCGGCGAGATCGTGCCGGTGCGGTGGTCAGGGCGTGGTGCGGTTGGTCCCGAGTGGATCGAGCAGATCGGCGCGGCTGTAGTGACCCGCGACGTCGAAGGCGCGCTTCGCGTGCAGCGCGACGCGGAGATCGCAGTCACCGAAGACCGTCCCCTCGGCGTCGTACAGCGGTTCCGCCATCGTCTCGCCGCTCGGAGCAACGATGCAGGCACCGCCGCGCCCGAACACCTCGACCCCTGCGGGGAGCGCGAGGGGAAAGTCGTCGGGGAACGCGGCGGCAGGGATGAACTGGGGCACGCTCACGACGAAGGCTCCGGCCTCGATCGCGATGTGTCGCATCGAGGCGATCCAGCCGTCGCTGTCGTCGGCGGTCGGCGCCAACCAGATCTGCGGTCCGCCCTCGTACACGCGCCACCGGGCGAGCGGCATCCGGTTCTCCCAGCAGATGAGGCCTCCGACTCTGGCACTTCCGGGCAGCTCGACGACGCCCAGATCGTCGCCGGCACCGACTCCGTGGAACACCCGCTCGTGCATGGTGGGCATCAGCTTGCGATGGCGGTGCAGAACGCCCTCCGCACCGACGACCAAGAGCGTGTTGTACAGCGATCCGGGGCGCTCGTCCTCTCGTTCGTTGATGCCGATCGCGACGTGCGTGTCGTGCTCGGCACAGGCCTCGACCAGCCGGCCGACCGACGGTCCGCCGACATCGATGCTCGATGCCCACATCCGCTCCCACAACTCGTCGCAGCCGTCCGACCAGGTCGCGGCGGGTGCGGCCCAGGAACCACTCGGATAGAGCGAGACGAAGCACTCGGGGAACACCACGAGCTCGGCGCCCTCGTCGGCGGCATCGCCGAGCAACTCGATCGTCTTGTCGATCGTGGCCTCGGCGTCGAGGATCACGGGAGTCGCCTGCACCGCTGCTACCCGAACCGTGCCGAACGCCGCCACCCGCAAAGGTTAAGCCTGCGGGATCACCTCGATCCACCGGCCGGCGACAGCACCGAGATCCCCCGAGTGGCAGGTCCGCGAAGTCAGGCGATGCCGTAGCGGTTGGCCTCGACCCAGCCCCGGGTCGTGCCGGACCAGCCCGACACCCGTGCGTCCACGAGGATGCGCCAGTAGAGCCAGTGCTCCGGGACCTCGCAGGTGTGCGCCATGTCGAAGCTGATCGTCGGCGACGCGGGCACGAGCTCGACCTCGAGCTCCTTGCCGTCGTCGGCCACGAAGCGGAGCTGCGCCGGTGCGATCGTGCGCGCCACGTCGTCGTAGTCGATGGCGCCGTCGACGCACCGCACGCGTCGCACCCCTGTCGCGTCGCGGAGATATCCCCCGCCGCGTTCGGCGAGCTGGGGTGCGCCGACGAAGTAGAGCTGCGCGTCCTCCGACTGGAGGTCGCCGAGAGTGAAGGTCACCCGCCAGTTGCGTGGTCCCCACGACCGGTCGCGGTGACCGGCGGCGCGCACGGTGTGCGTCCCGTCGCCGATGCGCACCGTCCCGGTGACGCCCATCGACTGCTCGAACCGGCTCGCCGGGTACAGCTCGCTGCCCACGTCGCTGCCGGTGCCGGTGCCGTAGACCTCGGTCGTCGGCATCGCGCGCAGGTCGAGCGCCACCGGTACGAACCCTCCGGCGTCGGGACCGGTGACCGTCCGCACGATCCCGTCGTAGGTGAACGTCGCCGCCGGCTCGCCCGGCGCCCATCCGAACCGGAGCCCGTACCGGTCGTACGCCATGCCGTCGGCGAGCTCGAAGTCGTCGTGGCGGAGTCGCGTCTCCTCGGTGCCGTACCAGACACCGTCGTGGAGCACGTACGACCAGATCATGGCCCGCTCCTGGTTCGGGAGCAGCCCGAGCCGGAAGAAGCCGACCGGCCCACCGTCGAGGTCGATCCACGAGAAGTACCACGACTCGTTCCACGACCACACCGCGGGGTCGGCCGGGTGCACGCGCTCGTCGGTGCTCACACCCCTGCCTCCCGCACGACCGTCTCCCACAGGCGCAGCAGCCCCTGCTGGTCCTCCGAGAACGAGCCCGGCGGTCCCCACATGGCGCCGGCACGGCTCGCGGTCACCACGATGATGGTGGCGCCGAACACGGTCCAGTACTCGAGGTCGACGAGCTCGCGCCCGGTCGCATCGCTCCACCGCGCCCACGTCTCCGTCTCCGACGGCAGGCCCGGCAGCGGCGCGGTGTGCGCGTGCGAGCGCTCGAGGAAGAGGCTGTACCCGACGTCGGCGATCGGGTTGCCGACGTGGGCGACCTCGAAGTCGACCAGTGCCGCGACCTCCGAGCCGTCGACGATCGCGTTCACCAACCGGGCGTCGCCCATGCACAGTGCCGGCGGTGCCTCGGCCGACGCGGGCACGTTGGCGAGCAGCCAGTCGAACACGGCCAGGTGCCGCGGGACGACCGACTCCTCCACGACCGCGAGCAGTGCCTCGCGCCAGTAGGCGAGCACGTCGAGCGTTCCCTGCGGGCCGCCGTACGCCGCCTCCACTGCGTTCACGTCGACGCGGTGGACGGCGGCGAGCGCGTCGTGGAACGACTCCCAGATGGTGCGCTGCGCGTCGGCACCCGCTTCGAGGAACCAACCGTCGTGGTAGGCGTTCGGCCAGGCGTCGGGAACGCTGCGGCCCTCGACCCACTCCATGACGAAGCAGGGCCGCCCGACGGCACTCGCGCCGGGATCGATGGCCACGACCGCGGGGACGGGCGCGCCCGCCCGGCCGAGCGCGTCGACCACGCGTGCCTCGCGGCACGGATCGAGGTCGTGCACGATGCTCGGGACGCGCGGCGCCTTGAGCACCATGCGGCGCGTGCCGGCCTCGGGACCGCTGCCGACGGCGGCGACGATGCGCCACGCGCCGTTGGCGTGACCCTGGGGCAGGAGCTCGAGCTCGACGGCCGTGACCGGTTCGCCGAGGGCGTCGCCCAACCAGTGCCGGAGCGACCTCGGGGTCGATGACCTCCGTCGCGGTCACACGCTGCCGATCCAGGCGCCGGCGTCGTTGATGAGCACCTGGCCCGTCATCTTGGAGCTCTCGTCCGAGGCGAGGAACAGCACGACGCCGGTCATGTCCTCCGGCTCGAGCGACGACTTCAACGCCGACGACTCCACCAGCGAGTCGACGATGGCGCCGGGCACGACGGCCTTCGTCGCCGCGGACATGGTCACTCCCGGGCACACCGCGTTGACGCGGATGTCCGCGCGATCCGAGGAGCTGGGCCATCGTCTTGGTCTGCCGGATGATCATCCACTTGGTCATGCCGTAGCCCTCCGGCGCGAGGGTCGGTGCCGGCGCGCCGTCGGGAAGCGTGAACAGCATCGGGAGCGCCAGCGGGAACGCGGCGTTCGACGAGATGTTCACGATCGAACCGCGCTGCTGCTCCCAGAGGTACGGGAGCACCGCGTTCGAGGCGTTGATGATCCCCATGAAATTCACGGCGAGGAAGTCGTCCCACGTCGCGGTGAGCTGGTCGAACATGAGGCCCGCGTTGTTGATCAGAGCGTCGACGTGACCCAGCTCGTCGACGACCTGCTTCCCCATCGCGGTCATCTGCTCGGCATCGCTCACGTCGGCTTCGATGACGACCGCGCGTCGACCGAGCGCCTCGATGTCGTCCTTCACGGGTCCGGCCTGGTCGATGCGCTTCAGGTCGATGATCGCGACATCGGCGCCCTCGCGCGCCAGTGCACGCGCGTACGCAGCGCCGATGCCCTGGGCGGCACCGGTCACGATGCAGACCTTGTCCTCGAGTCGATCCCCCACGAGCTCCCCCTCTGGTGCGCCGGACACGCCTTGACAGGGGGACGATACATCTGACATTTTGCCGACGCCGAGCGACGCCGAACCACGCTGCGTCGGCTCGACGCGACCGCTGCGTGAGCCTGGAGGCCACATGCCAACCCGTCCCGTCCGTGTGGCCGTGTGGTCCACCGGCGGCATCGGCTCGATCGCCATCCGCGCCATCGGGCGTCGTCCCGACCTCGAGCTGGTGGGCGTGTGGGTGCACAGCCCCGACAAGGTCGGGCGCGATGCCGGCGAGCTGGCCGGCATCGAGCCGATCGGCCTCGCCGCCACCGACGACGTCGATGCCATCCTCGGCCGCGGCGTCGACTGCGTCGTCTACGCCGCGCAGGGACCGGAGCAGGATGCGGCGTCCGTCCCCGACTACGTCCGCCTGCTCACCGCGGGGGTGAACGTCTCGACCACGAGCTCGTGGGCGCTGCTCCACCCGTCGACCTACGAGCCCACGTGGCTCGCGCAGCTCGAGGCCGCCGCCGCCGAGGGCGGCGCCTCGCTCTACGCCACCGGCATCGAGCCCGGCTTCGCCGCCGACCAGCTCCCGCTCCTGCTCACCACGATGTCGAACTCGATCACGTCGATCCGGGCGTCGGAGATCGCCATGTACGACACCTACCCGGTGGAGTTCATGATGAAGGAGGTCATGGGCTTCGGGAAGTCGCTCGACGACGCCGACGCGCTCCTCGGGCTCCCGGGGTCGATCCTCTCTGCATGGTCCCCCGGGATCCACCTCATCGCCGAGGCGCTCGGCGCCGACCTCGACGGGATCCGTGAGCAGTTCGACGCCGCCCCCACCGACCGCACGCTCGAGGTCGCGTGCGGCACCATCGAGGCGGGCACGGTCGGCGCGATCCGCACGCAGGCGATCGGAGTCGTCGGCGGTCGCGACGCGATCGTGATCGAGCACGTGAACCGCATGGCCGCCGACCTCGCGCCCGAGTGGCCCACCGCGTCCCGCGACGGCATGTACCGCATCACGATCGAGGGAGATCCCGACATCGTGTGCGAGATGGCGGCGGGAGACCCCGAGCACTCGAGCCCGGGGGCGATGGTCGCGACCGCGATGCGCGCGGTGAACGCGGTCCCCTACCTGGTCGACGCCGAACCCGGCCTGCGCACCGCGCTCGACCTCCCCATCACCGCCCCGAGGCACGCGTTCTCATGAGTGAGACAATCGACACGTCAAGCGCTCGACCTCCCGATCACACCCCCGCTCCGACGAGGCACGCGTTCTCATGAGTCCCACCGAACCGTTCTCGATCCACCCCGACATCGAGGTCGTCCAGGACGGCCACGTCACCACCGTCACCATCGACCGGCCCGACACCAAGAACGCGTGCACCGGCGACATGTGGGTCGCCATCGGCGAGACCTTCCGCCGGCTCTCGTACTCGGGCACCCGTGTCATCGTGCTCACCGGCGGCGGCACCGACTTCTGCGCCGGCGCCGACCTGAGCGGCAGCGGCGGTTCGGGAAGTGGCGGCGGGCCGATGGGCAACCAGCTCGCGGGGATGCGGGTGCTCGGCGACGCGGTGGTCGCGGTGCACGGCTGCCCGGTCCCCACCATCGCCCGCGTCGACGGCGTCGCCGTCGGCGCCGGCTTCGGGCTCTCGCTCGCCTGCGACCTCACCGTCTGCTCCGACCGGGCCCGGTTCTCGGCCATCTTCGCCAAGCGCGGCATCAGCCTCGACTTCGGCACGTCGTGGCTGCTGCGCCAGCGGATCGGGGTGCACCGGGCCAAGGAGCTCGCGCTCACCGCCCGCATGGTCCACGGGCCCGAGGCGCACGAGCTCGGGCTCGTCAACCGCGTGGTCCCCGTCGACGACCTCGACGCCGCCACCGCGGAGTTCGCCGACGCCATCGCCGGAGGACCGCCGCTCGCGTTGTCGATGACGAAGCGCGAGCTCGACAACGCAGGCACGTCGTCGTTGGCGCAGGCACTCGAGACCGAAGCCCTCGCGCAGAGCGTCAACGTCGGGACCGAGGACATCCGCGAGGCGCTCACTGCGTACGTCGAGCGACGCCCGCCCGAGTTCAACGGCCGATGAGCGAGTGGTCGCTCACCGCCGTCTTCGACGTCGTCGGCACCACGATCCCCGATCGCGAGATGATCGTCTGGGGTGACGAGCGCCGCACGTTCGCGGACGTGCTGACGCGCGCCGACGCGCTCGCCGCACACCTGAGTGCGCAGGGACTGGGACTGCACCGCGAGCGCGCCGAGCTCGAGAACTGGGAGTGCGGTCAGGACCGCGTCGCGGTGCTGATGCACAACCGACCCGAACACGTCGAGTCGATCCTCGCGTGCTGGCGGGCGCGCGCCATCCCCTGCAACGTCAACTACCAGTACACCGCGGGCGAGATCGCCGACCTCTTCCGCATGCTCGGCACGCGCGGTGTCATCTACGAGCGCGGGCTCGCACCCCTGCTCCGCGACGCACTGGTCGAGCTCGGGACCGGCGTCGAGGTGCCGGTCGACGTGCTGGTCGAGCTGGACGACGGCAGCGAGGGCCCGTCGCTCGAGGGCGCGGTCGACTTCGAGACCGTCGTCGCTCGGGGCGGCCACCTCGAAGACGAGACCTCGCCCGACGACATCTACATCGCCTGCACCGGCGGCACCACGGGCCGACCCAAGGCGGTGCTCTGGCGCCAGGGCGACCTGTTCGTCGCGGCCGTCGGTGGCACCGACGACACCGACGAGGCCTCGATCAGGGCACGGGCCGAGGCCGGCGCCGGGGTCTGGTTCCCCACGTCACCACTGATGCACGTCGCCGCGCAGTGGACGGTGTTCCTCGCCGCCAGCATGGGCGCCACCGTCGTGCTGCACGACGACAGCCGACGCTTCGACGCTCCCACGATCCTCGCCACCGCGGCGCGCGAGCGCGCCAACATGATGACGATCATCGGCGACGCCTACGCGCGCCCGCTCCTCGAGGAGCTGCGCACCAACGAGTACGACCTCTCGGCGCTGGCCGTGTTGGGGACCGGCGGCACGCCCACCAGCGCCGGCGCCAAGGACGCGCTGGCCGAGATGCTGCCCGGCGTCACCATCCGTGACGGCTACGGCGCGTCCGAGATCGGCGTGATGGGTTCGGGCGACCAGGCCGGGCGCGTCGCGCAGACCCAGCGCTTCCAGGTCATCCCCTCGGCGCGCATCGCCGCCGACGACCGGAGCCGGTTCCTGACCGGCGACGAGACCGAGATCGGGTGGATCGTGCGCACCGGGCACGTCCCGCTCGGCTACCTCGACGACGAAGCCGCGACCAACGCGACCTTTCCCGTCATCGGGGGCGAGCGGGTGGCCGTCGCCGGTGACCGCGCGCAGTACACCGACGACGGCCAGGTCGTGCTGCTCGGGCGCGACTCGCTGATCGTGAACACCGGGGGCGAGAAGGTGTTCGTGGAAGAGGTCGAGGACGTGTTGAAGCGCCACCACGCCGTCGTCGACGTGTTCGTCACCGGCCGTCCGAGCGAGCGGTTCGGTCAGGAGGTGGTGGCCGTCGTGCAGCTCACGACCCCGGGCGCCGCGACCCCGGCCGAGCTGCGGGCCTGGTGCTCGGAGCACCTCGCCCGGTACAAGGCTCCCCGCGCGATCACCTTCGTCGACGAGGTCCGCCGGCACCCGAGCGGGAAGGCCGACTACCGCTGGGCGAAGGAGCAGGCCACCGACGCGCTCGACGCCACCGGCTGAGCGGTCCCGAGCGGCCCCGAGCGGTCCCGGGCGCCGTCCCGGCGGGCGGGACAGAATGGCCGGATGGACGACACCATCTTCGACGGCAACCTGCTCGTGCGTGGTGGTCACCTGGTCGACGGCACCGGCGCGCCCGCCCGGCGGGCCGACGTGCGCGTGCGCGACGGCCGCATCACCGAGATCGGTCCCGATCTCGGTGATCCCGACGACGGCACCGGCGAGCTCGTGGTCGATGCCGACGGCGCGTTCGTGGCGCCGGGGCTCATCGAGTCGCACACCCACTACGACGCGGCGGTGTGGTGGGACCCCGACTGCGACCCGATGCCCGCGCACGGTTGCACCACGTTGGTCATGGCCAACTGCGGCCTCGGGCTCGCGCCGCTGCACGCCGCCGACCGCGACACGATCGTCGAGCTGTTCGCGTTCATCGAGGACATCCCGGCCGAGGCGTTCCGGCTCGCGGTGCCGTGGACCTGGGAGTCGTACGACGAGTACCGCGCCGCCGCCGCCGAGCACCCGACGGCGGTGAACACCGTCGGCTTCCTCCCCCATCAGCTCCTGCGCACGTGGGTGATGGGTGACGACGCCTGGGAACGGCCGGCGACCGCGGCGGAGCGCGACGAGCTGTGCGCGGTGCTCGACACCGCGCTGGCGGCGGGCGCGCTCGGGCTGTCGACGTCGGTGATGGACACCGACCGCGGGAACCGACCGGTCCCGAGTCGCCAGGCCGACGACGCCGAGTTCGCGGCGTTGATCGACGTCCTCGCCCGGCGCGACGCCACGCTGCAATACGTTCCACGCATCCGCCAGCCCGAGTTCCTCGCCGACATCGAGCGGATCGCGGCCATGACGGGTGCTGCCGGTGTGCCACTCCTCGTCGCCGGCTACCAGCTCGAGGAGAGCGTGGGCGAGGCGCGCCGCGAGCTCGACGAATTCCTCGCGCCGTACTGGGACGCCGGCGTGCCGCTGTGGGTCAACTACAGCGTGCGGCCGTCGCACGTGAACATGCACTTCGAGCGTTCGATCATGTGGAGCGGCGTGCCCGCGTGGCACGAGCTCGCCAACGCCCGCCCCGACGACCAGCGCGCGTCGCTCGCCGACCCGGCCTGGCGCGAGCGGGCCCGAGCCGAGTGGGACGGCTGCACCTACACGCTCGTCCCGATCAAGGCGCCCGAGCGGCTCCTGCTCGTCGGCGGGGCGCACAGCGGCGAATCGTTGGCGGACGCGGTCGCCCGCACCGGCGCGCACCCGTCGGACGCGCTCGCCGACTGGCTGCTGGCCACCGACCTCGACGGTCACATCCGCACCAGCCACCGTCCCATCGACGACGACGCCGCCGTCGACGTGCTGCGCACCCCGTTCACCCTGTCGGGTGCCAGCGACGCCGGCGCGCACGTCCAGATGTTCAGCGGCGCCGGTGACGGGACGTACCTCCTCGCGCACCTCGTGCGCGACCGTGGCACGCTCTCGGTCGAGGAGGCGATCCACGCGCTCACCGCCAAGCAGGCGGCGTTCTTCGGCATCCCCGACCGGGGCGTCGTGAAGCCCGGAGCGGTCGCCGACCTCGTGGTGTTCGCGCTCGACGAGCTCGAACCGGGCGACGAGGTCGCCCGCACCGACCTGCCCGGCGACGCCTGGCGCTACGGCCGGACCCCCGGCGGGTACCGCGCCACGATCGTGGCCGGCTGCCCCACGTGGCTCGACGGCGCCGCCACCGGCGCCCGACCGGGCACGATGCTGGCGCGCGGGTGAGCGCGCCTCAGCCCGCGACGGGCGCGAACGGCAGCTCGAGGTAGCCGCGCACGGTGCTGGTGTAGAGGGGCACCGCGTGCTCCCGGTCGATCGTCCACTCCGGCCAGCGCTTGAGCGTCTCCTCCACGCCGATGCGGCCCTCCATGCGCGCCAGCGCGGCACCGAGGCAGAAGTGGATGCCGTATCCCAGCGTCATGTGCAGATCGACGTGGCGGTGGACGTCGAAGGTGTCGGGATCGGGATACATGCGCTCGTCACGTCCCGCCGCGCCCGTGACCAGCACCACCTTCGACCCCGCCGGGATGGTGACGTCGTGCAGGGTCACGTCGCGCGTCGTGAAGCGCGCGTTCACCGGTGACGGCGGCTCGTAGCGGAGGCTCTCCTCCACCGCGTTCGCGACCAGCGTGGGGTCGGCCGCGAGCTCGGCGCGCTGGTCGGGGTGACGCTCGAGGAGGTCGACCGACCAGCCGAGGTGTCGGGCCACGGTCTCGGTGCCGGCACTGAACAGCACGGTGACGAACTCGGTGAGCTCGGAGTCGGACAGACGCCGCGTGGAGCCGTCGTCGTCGACGATCTCGGCCTCCAGGAGGTCGGTGAACATGTCGTCGCGGGGATGCCGCTTGCGGTCCTCGAACTGCTCGCCGAGGTAGCGGTTGATCTCGACGAGCGCGTTCACCGACACGTCGTTCACCATCCCGACCGAGCCCTCCTCGATGTGGAAGATGTCGTCGACGACCTTGCGCAGGTAGTCGCGATCACCCTCGGGCACACCGAGCAGCATCGAGATCATCGTGGGCGGCAGGACGGCGGAGAAGTCCTGCACGTAGTCGAACTGCGCCTCGCCGAGGTGCGGGTCGAGCAGGTCGGCGCAGACCTCGCGCATGGTGTCCTCGAGCGACGACACCCGCTTCGCCGTGAACGCGCGCGACACCAACTTCCGGAGCCGCGTGTGCTTCGGCGGGTCGGTCCAGATGATCATCCCCGTGTCGAGGATCGGCTGGTCGGCCATCATCTCGACCGTCGTGCCGTGCGACGACACGTAGGTGTCGTGGTCCTTGTTGGCCGCTTCGATGTCGTGGAAGCGGGTGAGGGCCCAGAAGTCGTGGCGGTCGTTGTGCCAGACCGGGGCCTCGTCGCGCATCCGCTTCCAGAGCGGATACGGATCGTTCCGCAGCTCGGGCGTGAACGGGTCCCAGTACAGATCGCTCATGGTCGCTCCCCCAGGAAGACTCGCCGAACTGTATCCCGGTGCACGCCGTGAGCCCAGAGATGTGTAGATCTTTGTGCGGTAGTGTCCGCACCACTGCGAGGGACAGCGAGGGGGAGGCGATGTTCGTCGACGACAAGGTGGTGATGATCGTCGGCGCCGGCCCGGGGCTCGGGGCCACGCTCGCCCGCCGGTGCGCCGAGGACGGTGCCGACCTCGTGCTCGCGACGCGCACCGCCGCCACGCTCGAACGCATCGCCGACGAGACGCGCGCCTCCGGCGCGCGAGTGCTCGCGGTGCCGACCGACGTGTCGGAGCGCGACCAGGTCAAGTCGCTCGTCGAGCAGGCCGTCGCCGAGTTCGGGCGCATCGACGTGCTCGTGAACGCCGCGTTCCCGCCCGCGCCCGGCGGCCCCGTCGTCGACATGGACGACGGGGCCATGGACGCGTGGCGGCGCAGCATCGACGCCGGCGCCTACGGGACCCTGCTCACGTGCCGCTTCGTCGCCCCTCACATGATCGACGCCGGCTCCGGGGCGATCGTCAACGTGACGTCGATGACCAGCCGCATGGCGCACGGCGGCCGCAGTGACTACGCCGCAGGCAAGGCGGCGATGCACCGGTTGGGGTGGGCGCTGGCCGACGAGCTGGGACCCTCCGGGATCCGCGTCAACGCGGTCGCGCCCGGTGCCATCCTCGGCGAGGGCGTGCGCGGCTGGATCGAGGGAAACGCGGCGCGGAACGGCGTCACCTTCGAGGAGCAGCTCCTCGCGCAGACCGAGCACATGGCGCTGCGGCGGATCGCCACCGAGGACGAGGTCGCCAACGCCGTGCTGTTCCTCGCGTCCGAGCTCGCATCGGGCATCACCGGTGCCACCATCGACGTCAACGCCGGTCAGCTCTTCGGCTGATCAGGAGGCCGTGAACCGTGGAGGTCGAACCGTGAACGCTGAGCTCCCGAAGATCGTGAGCGTCGACGACCACGTCGTCGAACCCGCGCACGTCTGGCAGACCTGGCTCCCCGAGCAGCACCGCGCGCTCGGCCCCCGCATCGAACGCCGGTACAGCGCAGGCGAGCGACCCGTCGGCGGTGGCGCGTTCGCCGAGACGTGGGCCGACGAGGGCAAGCCCGTCGACTGCTGGATCTACGAGGACCGTCTCGCGATGGTGCACCGGCGCATGTTCGCGGCGGTCGGCTTCCCCCGTGACGAGATGAAGCCCCTCGCCATGAGCTACGACGAGATGCGCCCGGGTTGCTACGAGCCCAAGGCCCGTCTCGCCGACATGGACGACAACTGGGTCGAGGCGTCGTTGTGCTTCCCGACGTTCCCGCGCTTCTGCGGCCAGACGTTCCTGGAAGGCAAGGACCACGACCTCGGCCTCGCGTGCGTGCGCGCGTACAACGACTGGATGGTCGAGGAGTGGTGCGGCGACTCCGGCGGTCGTCTGATCCCGTTGATCATCATCCCGTTGTGGGACGGCGAGCTCGCCGCCGCGGAGATCCGCCGCAACGCCGAGCGCGGCGTGCGCGCGGTCACGTTCTGCGAGATCCCACCGAACCTCGGCCTGCCGTCGATCCACTCGGGGCACTGGGACCCGTTCTTCCAGGCGTGCGACGAGACCGGCACCGTGATCAACATGCACGTCGGGTCGTCGTCGAAGATGCCCGCCACCGGTCCCGACGCGCCCGTGGCCGTCGCGCTCACGCTGACGTTCGGCAACGCGATGGCGTCGCTCACCGACTGGCTGTTCAGCGGCAAGCTCCAGCAGTTCCCCAACCTGCGCCTCGCCTACAGCGAGGGCCAGATCGGCTGGCTGCCGTACGTGCTGGAGCGGGCCGACGACGTGTGGGAGGAGCACCGCGCCTGGGCCGGCGTGCAGGACACGGTGCTCGAACCGCCGAGCGCCTCCTACTACCGCCAGGTGTTCGGCTGCTTCTTCCGCGACCGGCACGGGCTCACGTCGCTCGACGAGGTCGGCGTCGACAACATCACGTTCGAGACCGACTATCCCCACACCGACTCGACGTGGCCCGACACGTTCGAGATCGCCACCAAGATGTTCGCCGGCCTCGCCGACGACGACGTCCGCAAGATCGTGCGCGGCAACGCCATCCGCATGCTCCACCTCGATCTCGAACCCTGAGCACGGAGGTCCCAGTGTCGGAAGCGAGTGAGGCGTCGCCGATCAAGGTCGGCTTCTTCATGGACTACCTCAGCGGCTCGGACGACTGGAGCAGCTTCTCCGAGCCCCTGGAGCTGGTGTTCCGCGACGGGCACGCGGCGGGGCTGATCGACCGCCCGGTCGAGATCATCTACCGGGGCGCGCAGGGGCTGCCCAAGGGCAACGTGAAGGACGCGATCGACGGGTTCGGCGAGCTCGTCGACCAGGGCTGCATCGCGATCATCGGGCCGCACATCAGCGAGAACGCAGTGGTGATGCGCCACGAGGTGGAACGTCGGTTCCAGGTGCCCGCCATCAGCGTCTGCGGTTCCGAGGACTGGTTGGGAGAGTGGACCTTCCTCCTCAACAACGGCTCGATGAGCGACGAGCCGATCCTGTGGGCGCACCTGATGGCGAAGGCCGGTCAGTCGTCGGCCGGGGTGCTGGTGGAGCGGGCGTACATCGGCCAGGCCTACCTCGAGCACTTCCGTCGCGCCGCGCAGTTCGAGGGCATCCAGATCGTCGCCGAGGAGGGCATCGCCCAGACCGGCCAGGACATCACCGACGCCGTCCGCGCGTTGCGGGACGCGGGCGCCGATGCGATCGTGCACTGCGGGTTCGGCCTGGGGGTGGCCGAGATCAACGTCGCGCTGCAGGAGCTCGACTGGGATCCACCCCGGTACATGGGCACCGCGTTCGAGACCGGGTTCAACGAGCACCTGTGGGACGCCTACCGCGGATGGATCGGGCTCGAGCAGTACGACGAGGCGAACACCGTCGGCCAGGAGTTCCTCGACCGGTACGAAGCCGAGTACGGGCACCGCCCCGAGTACTACGGCCCGCTGTTGTGGCGCGACTGCGCGACCGCGCTGCTGTACGCGTTCGCCGACGCGCGGCCGCTGTCCCCGCTCGGCGTCAAGACCGCGCTGGAGCGGGTGAAGATGCTGCCGGCCGCCTGCGGCTCGCCGGGCACGCGCATCACGTTCGGCAACTGGATGCACCGGGGCTGGATGGGCGCGGGCTACATGGTGGCGCGCACGCTCGATCCCGACGGCAAGGAGCTCGGCAAGTACTGGAAGTCGTCCCTCGTCGGCCGCTACGGCACCGACTGAGCACGTTCTGGCGCCCCTACCGCGTGAACATCACGCGGTAGCGGCGCCGAAACGTCCTAGAGGCTGAGGATGCTGACGCCGGCGGTGCCGGGGGCGCCGTAGAGCTGGGTGTAGCCGACCCTGGGGCTGCCGGGCACCTGGCGGTCACCGGCCTGGCCGCGCAGCTGGCGCACCACCTCGTGGATCTGGCGCAGGCCCGACGCGCCGATCGGCTCGCCGTTGGCGATGAGCCCGCCGTCGGTGTTCACCGGGAGCGGCCCGTCGATCTCGGTGGCGCCGTCGGCGACGAGGGCCTCCTGCTCGCCGTCGGCGCAGAACCCGTTCTCGGCCAGGTGGATCACCTCGGCACCGGCGTCGGTGTCCTGCAGCTGGATGACGTCGACGTCTTCCGGGCCGATGCCCGCGCGCTCGTACGCGGCGCGCGACGCATCGACCGTCGGCCCGACGGTCTGCTCGATCGGCAGCCACGGGCTGTGCACCTCGAAGGCACCGAGCCGACGCGTCCGCACCTCGGTGGCGCGCAGGTAGACGGGCGTGTCGGTGTACCGGTGCGCGTGCTCGGCCTTGCACAGCACGACCGCGGCGGCACCTTCGTCGGGGCTGCAGAACATGTACTGCGTCAGCGGGTAGTTGAGCATCGTCGAGTTGAGGATCTCGTCCTCCGACAGCGGCTTGCGGCGGAACGCGTTCGGGTTGAGCGAGCCGTTGCGGTAGTTCTTGGCCGCCACCTTCGCCAGCGTCGACGACGAGATCCCGTGGTCGGTCATGTACTTGTTGATCTTCATGCCGAAGAACTTGGTGGTGACGAACTCGCCGACCTCGCCGTACCACGACGGGCACGCATAGAGCCGCGGGTCGGCCCCGAACGCGCCCGGCGGGTGCTTGTCCATGCCCACCGCGATGCCGAGGTCGTGATCGCCGAGGCGGATGGTCTGCGCCGCCAGCGCGAGCGCGCTCGCCGCCGTCGCGCAGCCGTTGTACACGTCGGTGAACGGGATGCCCGTGAGGCCGAGCAGGGCGACGACCGCATCGGGGTTGTCGATCTCGTAGCTCCCCGCGAACGCGAACTGGATGTCGTCCCACTTCACGCCGGCATCGGCGAGCGCGTTGCGGATGGCGACCGCGCCCATCTCGATGCCGGTCGTCTCACCGAACCGGCCGAACGGGTGGAGCCCCACCCCGACGATCGCGACGTCTTCGCTCATGATCGATGCCTCCTCAGGCGACGGGTCGGAACGCGAACGTCACGACCTCGTTGCCGTCGTCGTCGGTACGGAACGGCACGATCGCCAGCTCCATCTCCATGCCGTTGACCAGCACGTCGGGATCGGACTCGGTGAGGCGCGTCTCCACCCTCACCTCGCCGGGCAGCTCCACGTAGCCCACCCCGAACGGGACGAAGTCCTTCCCGTTCGGTCCGGAGTAGGGCGGGGGCGGAGGGAACGCCTGCGTGGTCCACGCCCACAGCGTGCCGCGGCGCGCCAGCAGCGCCTGCTCCATCGAGGTCGACGCGCAGCGCGGGCACGAGTCCTGCCGGGGGAAGGTGACCATCCCGCAGTCGGTGCACCGGCCGCCGATCAGCTGCGGGTCGTCGGACGGCCAGGTGAACACGCCTTCGGCCACGGGCACTTGCATGCTGGCTCCCATCAGTAGCGGATGCGGATGCGGTCGTAGGCCCGAGCGAAGGTGCCGGGCACGATCTGCGGCTCGGAGGGATCGACGAGCTCCCACTCGGGGATGCGCCGCAGCAGCTCCTCGAACATCACCCGGAGCTCGAGCCGGGCCAGCCACGCACCCAGGCAGAAGTGGGTGCCGAAGCCGAACGCGACGTGGCGGTTGTCGGGTCGGGTCACGTCGAGCCGGTCGGGATCGGTGAACGCCCGCGGATCGCGGTTGGCCGCCGCGTACATGAGCACCACCTGGTCGCCCTCCCGCAACGTCTGGCCGTGCAGCTCGTGCTCCTCGGTGACGGTGCGGCGCATGTTGAGGATGGGCGACACGAAGCGGATGAACTCCTCGACCGCGGTGGTGGTGAGGAGCTCCGGGCGTTCGACCAGCAGCCGGCGCTGCTCGGGCTGCAGCGCGAGCTCGCGGATGATGGAACCGATGACCGTGCGCGTGGTCTCGGCCCCGCCGTCGAGGAGCAGCAGCGTCTCCTCCATCACGTGCATGGTCTCCCAGCCCTGGGCCACCCAGATCGAGATCAGGTCGTCGCGCGGCTCGGCGCGACGGGCCTCGACCAGCTCGGCGGTCTGCGTGAAGAAGTCGACCATGACCGGGACGACGTCGGGGTGCGACACGTAGGGCGGCCCGTCGGTCATGTTCAGGCCGCCGAGCGTCATGGTGCGCTCGGACCAGTGCCGCAGCAGCTCCCACATGTCGCGCGGGTAGCCGAGCAGGTCACCGATCATCATCGCCGGCAGGCGCGACGCGATCGCCTCGACCACCTCGCACTCGCCGAGCGGCACGACCGGGTCGAGGATGTCGGTGACGAGCGCGCGGACGTGGTCCTCCTGCCCGCGGACGCCGCCGGGGTTGAACCGACGCGCCACCAGGCTCCGCTGCTGCTGGTGGGTCGGGTCGTCCATGTTGATCATCGAGCGGTCGGCGCTCTGGTCGATCTGCGGGCGAGAACCCGAGAACGAGGAGTACCGCGCACCCTGCTTCTCGATCGCCATCACGTCGTCGTAACGGGTGACGACCCAGAGCCTCTGCACGGGATCCCAGAAGCACGGCGCCTCGTCGCGGAGCCACCGGTAGGCGTCCCAGGGGTCGACGTAGAAGTCGGGATCGAGGACGTTGACGTGCGGCGCCTTCGACGTCGCGGTGGTCGCGGTCACGACGCCGCGCCGTCGCGTCGCACGACGCCGTAGAGGAACGTGGACGCGAACACGTCGGCGATCTCCGCCGCGGTGAGCGGTCCGTCGGCGCGGTACCAGCGCTGGATCCAGTTCGCCATGCCGATCACGGTCTTGGTGAGCACGTGCGGCTCGCCCGGCAGCACGAAGTCGCCGCGCTCGGCGCCCTCCGCGATCACCGCGGTGATGGCACGTTCGTAGCGGCGGCTGAAGTCGTTCATCTCCCGGGCCCAGTCGTCCTCGGGGTCCTCGGTGAGCTGGTTCACGTCCTCCTGGAGGAAGATGAACATGTACGGGTAGTCGCGCTCGGTGTACGACGCGAGCAGTCGTTGCACGATCTCGGTGAGCTTGTCCGGCGGCGTCTGGTCGCTCTCGACGATCGCCTCGGCCTCGGCGATGTTGCGGGTGACGGCGACGGTGGTGGCGGCGCGGAACAGCTCGTGCTTGCTCTCGAAGTAGTAGTAGAGCGACGCGCGATCGACGCCCACCGCGTCGGCGATGTCGCGGAACGACGTGGCCCGGTACCCCTTGGTCAGGAACGCCCGGCCCGCGGCGGCGATGATCTCCTCGCGCCGGGCCCTGTACGCGGGTGCGGCCTCGGCGCGCGCGCTCGACCTCCGCTCGCCCAGCTTGGTACCGCCACCCTGATCGCTCACCGGTCCCGCTCCCGTTCCCGTTCCCGTTCCCGTTCCCGCATCGACTCTGCTCATGCGCCTGACCTCAGGTGTTCGAGGGCGGTGACGTCGGCCGGCGACAGGGGACGCAGGTCGTCGCCGCGTCGGGGTCGCCAGCTCACTGCCGGTGCTTCCCAGCCTTCGCGTCGGAGGCGGGTCTTGTCGATCTTCATGCTCGCCAGCTTGGGCAGCTCCGGCGCGACGCGCAGGAAGCTCGGGACCCACTTGGGGCCGAGGTCGGGCTGCTCCCGCACGAAGGCGTCGAACGCGGCCAGGTCGAACGCGGCGACGTCGTCGACCTCGACCGCGACCATGACGCGGTCGCCCACCGGGTCGTCGGGAACGGCGTACACCGCCGCCGAACGCACCCCCGGCGCCCGTAGCACGATGCGCTCCACCGGCGCGGCGGCGAAGTTCTCGCCGTCGACGCGCAGCCACTCGTTCGAGCGGCCGGCGAAGAAGAACCAGCCGTCGGCGTCGCGGTAGGCGAGGTCGCCCGACCAGTAGATGCCGTCGCGCACCTTGGAGACGTTGGCCTCCTCGTTGCGGTAGTAGCCCTCGAACGAGTCCCCCGGTGCGGTGTTGACGATCTCGCCCACCGCAGCGTCGGCGTTCACGAGCCGACCGGTGCCGTCGAACTCGGCCCGCGGGCACTCGGCCCCGGTGTCGGGCTCGAACACCCGGATGGTGTCGTCGGCGGTGCCGAGTGCACCCGCCGGCATCGACGCGTCGCGACGGATGACGACCAGTCCCTCGGTGGAGCCGTAGCTGTCGCGCACCGCGCAGTCGAAGCGCTGTGCGAACTCGCGGATGTCGGCCTCCGACGCCTCGTTCCCGAACGCGAACGTGAGCGGCGACGTGGCGTCGTCGGGTGCGGGAGGCACGGCCAGGATGTAGTTGAGGACCTTGCCGGTGTAGGCGAGCATCGTGGCGCCGACCCGCCGGATGTCGGGCATCGTGTTCGATGCCGAGAACCGCGACCGCGTCGCGAAGGGCACGTTCGCCTGCAGCGCGCTCGCCAGCCCGGTGAACAACGAGCTGGAGTGGAAGAAGGGCAGCGGCGCGTACACCGCCTTGCCCGGGCCCAGCTCGGCGACCGTCCTCACGTGCACTCCGGTGCGCGCGAAGCGTCCCTGCGTGCACCGCACCGCCTTCGGGAATCCGGTCGATCCGGACGTGAAGATGAGCAGGTACAGGTCGTCGGGTTCCGCCGGCACGTGCTCGATGGTCGGATCGACGGCGGCGAGCTGCGCGGCGTAGCGCGCCGACCCGGTGTGCAGCACACGCTCCTCGGGCACCCGGCTCGGCGCGTCGGCGAGCAGGTCGGCGTACGCGTCGGAGGTGACGACCGCCTGGCAGTCGGTGTAGTCGATCAGCTGCGCGAGCTCGGCGCCCCGGTAGGTGGCGTTGATCCCGACGATCACCGACCGGGTCAGGGCGGCGGCGCCGAGCCAGAACAGGTACTCCGCGGTGTTGTCGAGCAGCACGCCGAGGTGTGGCGGCGCCGCGGGATCGCGCAGCTCCGACCAGAGCGCGGCGCGCCGGCGCGACTCGTGCGCGAGCTCACGCCACGACCAGGAGCGATCCTCGAAGTGGGCGGCGATGCCGTCGCCCGACCCCTCCCCGTCGGCGTTGCGCACGAACAGCTCGGCGGCGGTCTCCGGGGGCACGCCCGCATTCTGCGGCCCCGGCGCGCCGCAGTCAACACGGGTGTGGAATTGCCGTCGGTGCCCGGGGTCGATCCGGGCGTCCCCGGAGGTGCCGTCAGCTCGGCAGGTCGCCGGCGAGGGTGATGCGGTGCATCCGCCGGGTGAACCCGTGGTAGTCGTTCACCGGATTGTGCATCGCGCAGCGGTTGTCCCACAAGGCGAGCGATCCGGGCTCCCACCGGAAGCGGCACGTGAGCTCGGGGCGCACCGAGTGCTCGAAGAGGAACTGCAGCAGCGGCGCGCTCTCCGCCTCGGTCATCCCCGCGAACGACGCGGTGTGCGCCCGGTTCACGTAGAGCGCCCGGCGCCCGGTCTCGGGGTGCGTGCGCACCACCGGGTGGGTGGCGACGAAGTGCTGTTCGTCGGCCTCCGAACCGGCGTCACGGATGCGGTCCTCGCGGGTCTTCGACACATCGGCGAGGGCGGAGCTGTTCACCGCTTCGAGCCCGTCGAGCAGGGCTCGCATGCCGGGCGAGAGTGCCTCGTACGCCGCGTACATGCTCGCGAACATCGTGTCGCCACCGTACGGAGGCAGCTCGCGCGCGAGCAGCATCGTGGCCATCGGCGGCCGTTCGAGGTACACGGTGTCGCTGTGCCAGATGCCGCCGAAGTTCACCGTCTCGTGCGGGAGCTTGGCCACCTCGATGATCTCGGGGTGCGTGTCGAAGCCCTTCACGAACGGGTAGCGCACCGGTTCGCCGATCCGGCGGGCGAACGCGAGGTACGCGTCGGCGTCGAGCTGCTGGTCGCGGAAGAACACCACGAGGTGCTCGAGCCAGAGCGCGCGCAGCTCGGCGACGGTGGCGTCGTCGATGTCGGCGAGGTCGACCCCCGTGACGACGGCGCCGATCGCGCCCGCGAGCCGCTCGACCCGCAGGGTCGAGGTGACGGGACTCACCGCACCCTCATGGGCACCGTCTTGTAGCCCCGCACGGTCGCGGTGTGCACGAACTCGAGGCGCGACTCGTCGATCTCGTAGTTGGGGTACCGCTTGAGCGTCTCCGCCAACGCGACGCGCGTCTCCATGCGTGCCAGCGCGGCGCCGATGCAGAAGTGCGCGCCGTAGCCGAACGCGAGCTGGCGGTCGATGTCGCGCCGCACGTCGAACTGGTCGGGGTTCGGGAAGTGCCGCTCGTCGCGATCGGCGGCGCCGTTGAGCAGCGAGATCTTCGAGCCCGCGGGGATGGTGATGCCGTGGTACTCGGTGTCGCGCGCGACCCAGCGCGACTGCGTGGGTGACGGCGCCTCGAAGCGCATGAGCTCTTCGACCGCGTTGCCCATGAGCGAGGGATCGTCGAGCAGGAGCTGGCGCTGGTCGGGGAAGCGCTGGAGCGTGACCACGCCGAAGCCGAGCAGCCGAGCCACGGTCTCGGTGCCGGCCGACGAGATCAGCTGCATGAACGCGAGGATCTCCTCGAGCGTCAGCATGCGAGTCGTGCCGTCGTCCTCCTCGATCTCGGCGTGCACCAGGCCGGTGAGCAGGTCGTCCTGGGGGTCCTTCCGGCGCATCTCCATGAGCTCGGGGATCATGGCGAACGCCTCGTTGTTGATCTCACCGTTCTCGTTGACGATCTGGCGGTTCTGCTGGCCGTGCGTCGCGGTGGCACCTTCGTCGACGTGCAGGCTCTGGTCGGTGAGCTCCTTGAACTCCTTGGCGTGGCCCTCGGGGTAGCCGACGAGCGACAGGATGACCGTGGGCGGGAGCAGTCCGGCGAAGTGCTCGACGTAGTCGAACTCCTCCTCGCCCTCGACCTGGTCGAGGAAGTCGTTCGCCAGCGACGCGATCTTCACCTCGAGGTCGGCGATGCGCCGGGGTGTGAAGGCCCGGGCGACGAGCTTGCGCAGCTTCGTGTGGTCGGGTGGGTCCATCATGATCATCATCGGGATGCCGTACGGCTCCTCCGACATGATCTCGAGCATGATCCCGTGGCTCGACACGAACGACTCGTGGTCGAGCAGCCCGCGGAGCACGTCGTCGTACCGGCTCAACGTCCAGAAGTCGAGCTTCTCGTTGTGGTACACGGGCGCCTCGTCGCGGAGGCGCTTCCAGACCGGGTACGGATCGGCGTCGATCTCGTAGTCGTAGGGGTCGTAGTAGACGTCGGTGACGGTCATGCGCGTGGCTCCTCGCCGAGCGTTGGAATATATCGTATCCAGAATTGGCCGAGAGCAGACCGGCAGCGATCACACGGGTGGCACACCGTGGATCCTGTCGCTGAAGGTTCGGTCCTTGCCACCCGCGAGCGCCAGCCGGGCGATCAGGTCGGCGCGCAGGTCCTCGGGCTCGACGACGGCGTCGATGACCAGCTCCGACGCGAGCCGGAGCAGGTCGACGTCGGCTGCGAACTCGGCCCGGCGTTCGGCGACGAAGGCCTCGCGCTCGTCGACGTCGTCGATGGCGGCGATCTTGTTCGCGTACACCGCGTTGATGGCGGCCTCCGGACCCATCACCGCGATGCGTGCCGTGGGCAGCGCGATGCACGCGTCGGGCGCGAAGGCGGGCCCGGCGAACGCGTAGAGACCGGCGCCGTACGCCTTGCGCACGATGACCGAGAGCTTCGGGACCGTCGCCTCCGACACCGCGGTGATCATCTTGGCCCCGTGGCGGATGATGCCCTGGCGCTCGACCTCCGTGCCCACCATGAACCCGGGCACGTCGGCGAGGAACACCAGGGGGATGCCGTACGCGTCGCAGCACCAGATGAAGCGCGCCGCCTTGTCGGCCGAGTCGACGAACAGCGCACCGCCCTTGTGCACCGGGTTGCTGGCGACGACGCCCACCGGCCGCCCGTCGAGCAGCCCGAAGCCGACGATCACCTCGGGCGCGAACAACGGCTTCACCTCGAAGAAGCTGTCGGCGTCGAGCAGGCCGGCGAGGAGGTCGTGCATGTCGAACGCGACGTGCTCGTCGGGCGGCACGACGGCCGCGGTGAGGGGTACGGCGGGCGCCTCCCCCGCGTACACGGGCGGTTCCGTGCGCCAGCTGCTCGGCATGTAGCCGAAGTACGCCTTCGCCTGCGCGATCGCGTCGGCGTCGTCGACCGCGAGGTTGTCGCCGCTGCCCGACACCGTGGCGTGCATCCGCGCACCGCCCATCTCCTCGAGCGTGGTGCGCTCCCCCACCACCATCTCCACCATCCTCGGTGACCCCAAGTACATCGACGCGTTGCCCTCGACCATGATCACGACGTCGCAGAACGCGGGGATGTAGGCGCCGCCTGCGGCCGACGGACCGAACAGGCAGCAGATCTGCGGGACCCGGCCCGAGAGGCGGTTCTGGTTGTAGAAGATGCGACCGGCACCCCGACGTCCGGGGAAGAGCTCGACCTGATCGGTGAGGCGCGCACCGGCCGAGTCGACCAGCCAGAAGACGGGCACCTCGTGCTCGAGCGCGTACTCGGTGAGGCGCACGATCTTCTCCACCGTGCGCGCGCCCCACGATCCGGCCTTGACCGTGGAGTCGTTGGCCATGACGCACACCGGACGGCCGCCGACGGTGCCGACGCCGGTGACCACGCCGTCGGCGGGCAGGTCACCGGCGAGCGAGTTGGCGAGGAGCGAGCTCTCCACGAACGATCCCTCGTCGAGCAGGAGGTCGAGGCGGTCGCGCACGAAGAGCTTGCCCTGACGCTCGAGCTTGGCCGCCTCCTTCTCGAGGTTCCCCTGAAGGGCCCGCTCGGCGGCGGCCCGGAGCTCGTCGGTCACGCCCACCATCATGACGTCCCGGCTCGACCTCCGGCCCTGCCGTCCCCGACATGCCTCGGGGACCAGAACTTGATAATTTGTACCGACCGTTCGAACTCTGCGAGCGGGAGGCAGCGCACCCGGGGGGAACCTTGCGATTCTCACGTCTCATGGCGGTCGTCCTGACCGTCGTCATGGCCCTGCTCGGCCTCAGCGCCGTCGGCGCGGGGGCACAGGCCTCGAAGCCGAAAGCCGACGACGTCGGCATCTCCGACACCGAGATCCGCCTCGCGGTGATCGCCGACGTCGACACGTCGATCCAGCCGGGCCTGTTCAAGAAATCAGTCGACGCGATGAAGGCGTGGGCCGAGGTCACGAACAAGGCGGGCGGCATCGCGGGACGGAAGGTCGTCATCGACTTCATTGACAGCAAGCTCAGTCCGAACGACACGCGCAACGCCATCATCAAGGCGTGTGCCGACGACTTCGCAATGGTCGGCGGACAGGCGCTGTTCATGAGCAACGTCGACGACATGGTCGCGTGCAAGAACAAGGCGGGCGAGGCGATCGGTCTACCCGACATGCCCGGCAACGCGCTCGACACGACCCAGTCGTGCTCACCGGTTACCTACGTGGCGACCGGCCTGGGCAAGTACTGCGAGACGAAGGACGACCACCCGCAGACGTATACGGTCCAGCAGGGTGACTACCTGTACTACATGAAGAAGTACAAGGACCTGCACGGCATCTGGACCATCCCCGCCGACCTGAAGTCGACCAAGAACGCAGTGCTTCCCACCGCGCAGGCGGGCGTCGATCTCGGCATCAAGAAGGACGGGCAGGGCTTCTACGACATCTTCTCGCGCGATCCGCAGAGCGCCATGACGCCGATCGTGCAGACGATCAAGCAGAACAACTCGACGTTCGCCAAGAACGGCGGCAACAAGATGGCCGACCTCCGCAAGGAGGCGACCCTGCAAGGCGCCAACTCGGTGAAGGTCTGGGCCTGCAACCAGGCCTGCTACGACAACCTCATCATCGAGCAGGGTGGGGCTGACGTGAACGACACCCAGATCCTGCTGTCGACGATCCCGTTCTACTCCGAGTACAAGAGCAACCCGACGCTGAAGAAGCTCGTCGCTGCTGCCGGCGGCATCGAGAACGTCGACTTCAACTCGGTGTCGGCGTTGGTCGCGGCACTCCTGTTCCAGGACGCGGCGGAGAAGGCGGTCGCCAACGGCGGGACCTTGAGCCGTGCGACACTCTTCGACGCGCTCAAGCAGGAAACGAGTTTCGACGCCGAAGGCATCATCGGCGCCACGGACATCGCTGCCAAGACGCCTTCGCCGTGCATCGTGATGACGCAGATCAAGAACGGCAAGTTCGTGCGGACCTACCCGACGAAGGTCGGCACCTTCGACTGCAACAAGAAGAACATCGTCGAGATCAAACTCGACCTCAGCTGACGCGTCGCCCGGTCGCGCCCCGCGCGAGCTCGTCGTCACCCTCGGCTGAAGTTCGGGACGATGACGCCGAGGTCGGTGCTCGTGACCAGTCCGGGGGGTGCCTCGCACACCGGGACGACCGCGTTCACCGCGGGGTGCGCGGTGAGCCCGGGCGTGACCGACGCGAGATCTTCCATCGCCACCGGGAACGCGATGTCGACCTTGAGCGGTGCGTCGCCCTCGACCGTGATCCGCCAGCCGGTGTCACCGAGCAGCCAGTCGTGGTCGAGCTCGGTGGAGCAGTACCAGGTGGCCTGGAACACCAGCCGCTCGCGGTCGCCCTCCATGGCGGCGACGATCGTGCGCTGCGCAGCGACGCGTCCCTCGCCGATCTCGCCGGCGGCGATGGTCACGGCGCGCGTCGTCGCCGCCACCTCGGCGCGCGCTTCGACGCGGTCGATCGGGATGCCCACGCGTTCGGCGAGCGCCTCGAGCGGCGGCCCGAAGTTGAATCGCATGTGGTGCGCGCGCCGCTCGTCGACGGGGCCCGGCTCCCGCCCGAAGCCCATCACCTCGAACAGGAGCTGCGGTGACGGCCGCTGCGACATGTTGGCGAACTCCTCGATCACGACGCGGTCGACCCGCCGTTCGAGGAGCAGCAACGCGATCGGCACGACCTCGCTGATGAAGCCGGGACTGCTGCCGGTGGCGAACAGCGACACGTCGCCCTGCGCGCAGGCCCGCTCGAGCTGCTCCACCTGCTCGGCCGGCAGCGCGCGGCGCGCGTGCAGCAGCTCCGAACAGGTGCTCACCACGTTCTTCCCCGACGCCAGCAACCGGCAGAGCTCGTCGAGGTCGAGGCGGCTCGGCATGTACAGCACGCAGTCGGCGTCGAGCGCGACGAGCGCGTCGACGTCGTCGGTCGCGAGCACGCCGGTGACCGTGTCGGTGCCGGCGATGGCTCCCGCGTCGACACCGAGCTTGTCGGCGCCGTACACGCGCAGCCCGACCACCTCGAGATCGGGATGGCGGATGGACGCCGCCAACGCTCGCTGGCCGATGTTGCCGGTGGCCCACTGGATGACGCGGTACGACAACGACTCTGCCTTTCGGACGCGGTCTCTCGTCGACCGCTTGGTACCGTAGCCCGGCCATGGTGACGCTGTCAGAGGTGCTGCGCGACCGAGCCGAGCGCGACGGTGACCGCGTGATGTTCGACTTCGGCACTCGCAGCTTCACGTACCGCGAGGTGCAGGCGCGCGCCGAGACCTGGCAGCTGATCCTGTCGGACGCAGGAGCGCAGCCTGATGCGCGCATCGTGTTCCTGTCGGCGAACCGCCCCGAGTTCGTGTTCGCGCTGTACGGCGCGCTGCACCTGGGTGCCGCGGTCGTGCTCTGCAGCCCCGCGTGGAAGGCCGGTGAGATCGCGCACGCGTGCGACGTCGTGGCACCGCAGCTCGCGCTCGCCGACGCCGCCGGCCGCGCGACGCTCGCGGAAGCCGCTCCCGAGCTGCCGACCCTCGCCTTCGAGGACCCGCCGGTGCTGTCGGGGCACATCGGGCTGTGGCAGGGCACCGATCCCGACGCCGACGCGGTGCTCGTGTTCAGCTCCGGCACGACCGGGTTCCCGAAGGCCGTGCGCCACACCCACCGGTCGATGGGTCACGGAGTGCAGCACTGGATCACCGCGCTCGGACTCACCGACACCGACCGCTTCCAGATCGCGACCCCACCCGTCCACATCCTCGGGCTGCTCAACATCTTCACCGCCGTCGCCGCCGGCGCGCGCTTCCGGCTGCACCCGCGGTTCGACCTCGACGAGTCGCTGCGGACGGTGCAGGACGAGCACCTCACGCTCGACCAGGCGGTGGCCCCGATCGCGCTCGGGATGGCGAACCACCCGCAGCTCGAGGAGTTCGACCTGTCGTCGCTGCGCTACGTGATGTGGGGAGCCACGCCGGTCGCCCCCGAGGTGGCCGAGACGGTCACCCGCCGCACGGGCGTGCGGTGGCTCCCGGCGTACGGCGCCAGCGAGGTGCCGGTCATCGCGTGCAACCCGGTGCAGGCGCCCGAGCGGTGGCGCCTCGACACCGTCGGCCTCGCCATCCCCGGCACACCCCCGGCGACACCGGCAGTCGAGATCCGCATCGTCGACCCCGAGCGCGGGGAGGTCCTGCCCGCGGGCGAGACCGGCGAGATCGAGGTGCTCAGCGCGTCGGCGATGGCCGGGTACCTCCCCGCGTCGGAGACCGCGGCCGCGTTCCGAGACGGGTGGTACCGCACCGGCGACATCGGCTGGCTCGAACCCGACGGATGGCTGCACATCACCGACCGCCTCAAGGAGATGGTCAAGGTGCGGGGCTTCCAGGTCGCGCCGGCCGAGATCGAGGCGGTGCTCCACGGCGACGCACGCGTGCGCGACTGCGCGGTCTTCGGGGTCCCCGACCCCGAGCTCGGTGAGGCGATCGTCGCCGCCGTCGCGCCGGTCGACGGGGCGACGATCACCGCCGAGGAGCTGCAGGGCGCGGTCGCGTCGCAGCTCGCCGGGTACAAGCGGGTGCGTCACGTCGTGTTCGTCGACGAGATCCCCCGCCTGCCGTCGGGCAAGGCACTGCGCCGGACGCTGCGGGAGCAGTTCCTCGCCGACGACACCTAGGCGACGGCGTCCTCGGGGAGCGCGGCGAAGTCCTTCTTCGCGGTCTTGTACCACTTCATGCCGGCGATCGGTCGCTTCCAGCGCGCCTTCATGTCCTTCAGTGCAGGCTCGTGTGCGGTGTCACCGCCGGCGACCATCTCCTTCAGGTGACCGTCCTGCGCGTTGATCACCTCGTCGGCGGTCTCGCCGTGGTGCGGGTGGTCGCACGGCCCACCGAGCTGCGCACACGTCATCGTCTTCATGGGTTCCTCCCCGGGTCGGGTCGTTGCAAGTGGGACTGTTTGAGAGTATCACTCTCATTTCGAGAGTGCTACTCTCATCTCGTGCCCGAACAGGCCCGGACCCGACTGGCGCGCCGTGCAGTCGTCGACGCCTCCCGGACGTTGTTCCTCGAGCAGGGGTACGCGTCCACGACCGTCGACGCGGTCAGCAAGCTCGCCGACGTGCCGCCGGCGACCGTCTACCGGCTCTTCGGATCCAAGCTCGGCATCCTGAAGGCGATGCTCGACACGTCGATCGCAGGTGACGACGAACCCGTCGCCGTGGCCGCGCGGCCGGAGATCGCGCCGCTGTTCGACGAGGCCGATCCCGTCGCGCTCCTCGCCGGGTTCGCCGGGGTGACGACCGCGATCAACCAGCGGACCAACGACGTCCACCGCGTGCTCGTCGGCGCGGCCGGTTCCGATCCCGGTGCGGCTGCGCTCCTGGCCGAGGTGCGCGACCAGCGCGACCGTGGCCAGCGTCAGATCGTGCGTGCGCTCGCACGGCGCAAGGAGCTGCGACCGGGGCTCACGGCACGCGACGCCGAAGACCGCGTGCACGCGGTGATGTCACCCGAGGTCTACCGGCTGCTCGTCGGCGATCGAGGGTGGTCGGCCGCGCGCTACCGCGACTGGCTGGCCACCACGCTCGCCCAACAGCTCCTCTGACCCCACCACCCACCCCAGGTGCCCACGAGGTTGCGTCAGTTGACCGCGATGTACGCGGTCAGGTGACGGAACCTGGTGGGCTTCAGGACGTCGGGAGACCGAGGATGCGGGTGGCGATGATGTTCTTCTGGATCTGCGCGGTGCCACCCATGACGCTCTGGGCGCGGCTGTAGAGGTACACCTTCAGCCACGTGTCGTCGGCGTCGAGCAGCGGCGCGCCGCCGCCGATGGCGAGCGCGGCGTGACCGACCGCCTGCTCGGTCGCGGTCATGAGCAACTTGTCGATCGAGCCGTCAGACCCGTGGGTGACCCCGTCGAGGCGCTCCGAGAGCCGACGCCGCACGTGCAGGCGCAGCATCTCCGACTCCACGAACGCGCGCTCGAGCGTCGCCACCTGTTCGGGCCGGTAGCCGTCGAGGTCGGCACGCACCTGCGCCTCGAGCTGCTTCACCGACTTGCTGTAGCGCGCCACGTAACCGAGCTCGGCCGGTTCGCGTTCGTGGCTCACGACGGTCATCGCCAGCGCCCACCCCTCTCCGGGCCCGCCGATCATGTTCGCCGCCGGCACGCGAGCCCCGTCGAACAGCACCTGGCCGAACTCGCTGGTGACGCCGTTGATCATCTTCAACGGCCGCTGCTCGATGCCGGGCTGGTCCATCGGCACCGCGAACGCGGAGATGCCCTTGTGCTTCGGGGCGTCCGGATCGGTGCGGGCGAGCAACATGCACCAGTCGGCGACGTCGGAGTAGCTGGTCCAGATCTTGTGGCCCTCGATCACGTACTCGTCGCCGTCGCGCACCGCGCGTGTCCGCAACGACGCCAGGTCGGAGCCGGCGTCGGGCTCGCTGAAGCCCTGGCACCAGCGGTCGCGCCCGCTGATCAGCGCAGGCAGGAAGCGGTCGCAGATCTCGTCGCTGCCGTGGCGGGTGATGCCCTGGATGAGGTAGCCGAGGCCGGGCTTCGGTGGCGCACCCGCGGCGGCGAGCTCCTCGTCGACGATCACCTCGTAGACCGGCGGGAGCTCCTGCCCGCCGATGCGCTTCGGCCACGTCAGCGCGAAGAAGCCGCCGTCGAACAGCGAGCAGTGCCACTCCGCCTGCTTGGCCCAGTACTCGTCGTCGGTCGACGATGCGGGCAACCCGGGGTTGTGGTCGACCAGCCAGGCGCGGAAGCGCGCCCGGAACTCGGCTTCCGCGGGTGAGTCATCGAAGTCCATGGCCGCCTCCTCGCTCGTCGCCGAGTCGTTGCTGCGCGAGGGCGCGCAGGTGGTGGCCCTCGTCGCCCAGCAGCGCGCTGTCGAGCAGCGCGCGACGCAGGTACACGTGCACGAAGCACTCCCAGGTGTTGCCGATGCCTCCGTGCACCTGGATCGCGGTCTCGCACACCGTGCGGGCCGCTTCGGCGCAGTAGGCCTTCGCGATCGACGCCGCTTCGAGGGCCCCGGCCACCGGGAGCGCGTCGACGGCCCACGCGGCGTACTGCGCGACGCTGATCGATCCCTCCACCAGCACCTGCGCCTCGGCCAGGAGGTGCTGCACCGCCTGGAAGGACCCGATGGGCACGCCGTACTGCTGGCGCTCCTTGGCGTAGTCGGTGGTGGTGCGGAGCACACCTTCCATCGTCCCGAGCAGGTCGGCGACGGTGATCGTGAGCGCCAGCGCGCGCGAACGCGCCAGAGCCGCTTCTCCGATCACACCACCGTCGTCGTCGTCGGGAGCCACGTCGAGCAACGACACCGGCGCGACCGCGCGGGTGAGGTCGGTCTCGGGAGCCGGCGCGGGCAGCGGCACGTGGAGCAGGTGGGCGCCGATGGCGACGTCGCCGGAGAGCGCGAGCCCTCGGGTCGCGCCCGCGCAGTCGACCGCAACTCCCTCGGTGGTGTCGGGCGTGACCGCGAAGTCGAGCAGCGAGCGGTCGAACACCGCGCTGGTCGCTGCATCCTCGACCTCGAGGCCGGCATGACGGGCGAGGTCGACCGCGACGACCGGTCCGAGGTACGGCGTGTCGGCCGCGCCCCGTCCGAGCTCGCGGGCGATGATCGCGACCTCGACGCCCGATGCCAGCGGGCCGTCGTCCTCGCCGGGGCCACGCAGCTCGAACCACCCCGAGCGGCGCGCGGCGTCGGCGAGGCGGTCGCGCCGAGTCGCGTCGTCGAGATCGTCGACGGTCTTGGGTCCGAGATCGGCGACGAGCGATGCCGCGCTGCGCTGCAGCTCGAGCTGCTCGTCGGAGTACCGGGTGTCCATGGCTACGCCTTCTCCGTCTTCCCTGCGGGTTCGACCATCGCCGCAGCTCGCGCGCGCAGCGTCTCCTTCTCGACCTTGCCCGCCGCGTTCACCGGCAGCTCGTCGACGAGCTCCACCGCGCGCGGCACCTTGTAGTTGGCCATCGCGTCGCGCGCCCAGGCGACGAGCGCCTCGGGCGCGAGCTCCGCACCCGGCGCCACGACGACGAACGCCATGCCCACCTCGCCCATCCGCTCGTCGGGCATGCCCACCACCGCGACCCGCGCCACCGCGGGGTGACCCAGGAGCAGGTTCTCGATCTCGGCCGGGTACGCGTTGAAGCCACCGACGATGAACATGTCCTTGCTGCGACCCACGATCCGCACGCACCCGCGCTCGTCGACGGTCGCGAGGTCGCCGGTGTGCAGCCAGCCGTCGGCGTCGATCGTGGCCGCAGTGGCGTCGGGATCGTCGAGGTAGCCGCGCATCACGCTGTAGCCGCGCACCAGCAGCTCACCCGCCTCCCCCACCGGGAGCTCGCCGCCGTCGTCACCCGCGACGCGCATCTCGAGGCCGGGGCGCACCCGTCCGACGGTGGTGGCGATGGTCTCGAAGTCGTCGTCGGGTGCGGTGGCGGTGACCGTGCCCGCCTCGGTGAGGCCGTAGCCGGTCACGATGAGCGAGAACGGCAGCTCTTCGTGCATCCGCCGGATGAGCTCGACGGGGATGTCGGCGGCGCCGGTGACCGCCAGCCGCAGCGTCGACAGGTCGTAGCGGTCGCGCTCGGGGTGATCGAGGATCGACTGGTACACGGTCGGCGGACCGGGGAAGACGGTCACCGACTCCTCGGCCACCGTGCGCAGGAGGTCGTCGACCTCGAACACCGGCTTCGGGATGATGGTGGCGCCGCGCATGAGCGACGCCAGGCAGCCCGCCTTGTACCCGAACATGTGGAAGAACGGGTTGACGATGAGGTAGCGGTCACCCTCGACCAGCCCGGCCATGTCGCACCAGTCGGAGAACTGCCGCAGCGTCTGCGCGTGCGTCATCAGCACGCCCTTGGGCGAACCGGTGGTGCCCGACGTGAACAGCACGTCGCTCACGTCGTCGCCACCGACCGCGGCGATGCGGGCGTCGACGGTCGCGTCGTCGACGGCGGACCCCGCGGCCCGGAGGTCGTCGAGCGACCGGTCGCCCGCCGCCGGATCGAAGCCGACCACGGTCACGAGCTCGGGCAGCTCGGCCCGCAGCCCGCCCACCGTGGCCGCGTAGTCGACGCCGAGGAACTCACCGACGGTGAACACGACGCGTGCACCGCTGCTCGCGAGGACGTGGCGCACCTCCTCGCCCTTGAAGCGCGTGTTCACCGGCACCACCGCGCCGCCGGCGCCGAGGATCCCGAGCGCGGCGACGAGCCACTCGTACCGGTTGGGCGACCACACCGCGGCGCGCTCCCCCGGCTCGAGCCCGCCCGCGATCAGGCCGGCGGTGATCCGACGCGCGTCGGCGACGAGGTCGGTGAAGCTGATCCGGCGACCGCGGTCGACCACGGCGACCGCATCACCGAAGCGCGCGGCGGCGTCGACGGCCATCGCCGGGATCGACGGCCAGAGCAGGTCGCCCCGCGTCGGCGCCGCGCTCACGGGAGCTCGGGCGCGAGCGACGCGAGGAACTCGCGCGTCCGGCGCGACGACGCGACGATCTCGTCCTTGGTGCTGCCGAGCGGGAGGATGCGGGCCGAGAAGTCGGTGGTGCCCGCGTCGCGGTACGACCGCAGCCGGCGCTCGATGTCGGCCTCGGTGCCGATCGCCGACATGTCACCGACGTCGTCCGACCCTCCCTGCTCGAGCAGCCGCTGGTAGTTCGGCGAGTACTCGGCGTGGCCGAGCGCCTCGTTGGCCCGCTCGATCGCACCCGCGACCTGGTCGGGCGCGCACAGGCACACCGCGACTCCGGCGACGACGCGCGGTGCCGGACGACCGGCGTCGGCCGCGGCCTTGGTGATCTTGGGGACGACGTGCTCGGCGATGGCGCGCTCGTCGGCCATCCAGAGCACGGTGCCCGCGGTTCGCTCGCCCGCGAGGCGCAGCATCACCGGACCGAGGGCGGCGAGGAACACCGGCACCGGCAGGTCGGTGACGTCGAGCGGGTTGTGGATGCGGAACTGCGCGTTCTCGACGTCGACGGGGTCGGGGCCGTCGAACATCGCATCGAACACGTCGAGGTAGCTCTCCACGACCTTCGCCGGCTTGTCGTAGGGCAGCCCCAGCATCGAGTCGATGATCCAGTGGTGCGACGGCCCCACGCCGAGGCGGAAGCGGCCGTCGCACGCCGCCTGCACCGACAGCGCCTGCTGCCCGAGTGCGATCGGGTGGCGCGGCTGCAGCGGCACCACCGCGGTGCCGAGCTCGATGCGGCTGGTCTCGCGCCCCATGAGCGCGACCGCGGTCATGGCGTCGAAGTCCTGTGGGAGCTGCGGGATCCACGCGGTGGCGAAGCCGGCGTCCTCCGCGGCCTTCGCGTCGCCGACCATCTGGTCGATCTTGGCGTGGTAGCGGCGGGTCTCGGGACCCACCATGATGCCGATGCGCACGGTGAGCTACTCGATCTCTTGGCCGGCGACGTAGCGCGCGGGATCGTGGGCCTTGCCGTGGTCGAAGCCACCGCTGCGACGCATGAAGGTGGTGGAGCGCGCGCGGATGCGCCACCCGTCGGCGGTGCGCACGTACTCGTCGTCGTACCAGGCGAGGCGCATCTCGTGCGACGTCTGGTCGATGAACACGTAGTGCTGCACGCCGGTGGCGGTGTCACCCGAGAACTCGACCACCGGCGGGTTGCCGATGTACTGGCCGTTGGGTGCGCTCTTGAGGAGCATCGGGAAGTGATCGAGTCCGTACGGCGTGCCGAAGGCGTTGTAGACGCCGTCGTCGGTGAACACGTCGGTCCAGTGGTCGTTGTCCTTGCGCGCCGACAGCATCATGTACCGGGCGCAGAGCTGCTGGATCTCGATCTGGTCGCTCAGCTGCTGGTGGTCCATCGCTCGCTCCTCGTTGCGCTCGCCCCGCCGAGGTCGTCAACAGGGGTGTTGATCATGCCCCATTCGGGCACGGGGACGTCGGGTCGTCAGGTGACCCGGCCGCCGTTGACGCCGATGATCTGGCCGGTGACGTAGCCCGCCTCGTCGGACACCAGGTAGGCCGCCGCGGCGGCGATGTCCTCGGGGATCCCGATGCGCTTCACCGGCAGGTGCCGGCCGACGTCCTCGAGCGTCCCCCCACCGAAGCGGCCCTCGGACGCGGCCCGGCGGCTCATCGGTGTGTCGATGGCGCCCGGCGGGATGGTGTTCACGGTGATGCCGAGCGGCCCGAGCTCCAGCGCCAGCGTCTTGGTGAGGGCGATCATCCCGCCCTTCGACGCCGAGTAGTGCGCCATCAACGCGGCGCCGGTCTGCGCGCTCGACGACGAGATGTTCACGATGCGGCCCCACTTGGCGTCGATCATGTCGGGCAGCACCGACTGCGTGACGTGGAACGTCCCGGTGAGGTTCACCGAGATGATGCGCTCCCACTGCTCGGTGGTGATGTCCATGAAGCGGTCGAAGCCGTCCTTGCCCGCGCCGTTGACCAACACGAGCACCGGCCCGAGCTCGGCGCGCACGCGCTCGACGGCCGCGTCGACCGCGGTGCGGTCGGACACGTCGACTGCGCACGCGATCGCGGCACCGCCGTCGTCGCGGATCGCCGCCGCCGCCTGCTCGGCCTGCTCGGCGTCGAGGTCGAAGATCGCGACCTTGGCCCCGTCGGCGGCGAGGCGCTCGCTGATCGCGAGCCCGATTCCCGACGCGCCGCCGGTGACGATCGCGCTGGCTCCGAAGAAGGACATCAACCACTCCCCTGTTCGACGTGTCTCATGCGGCACCCGACCCGCGGGCGCCGTCGCCCGCGTGCGTGTCCCAGTAGCCCATCTCCTGGAGGATCTCGACCGCGAGCTCCCCACCTTCGGCGATGTGGTGCTCCATGACCCGTTGCGCCTCGTGCGCGTCGCGCTGCTCGAGCGCGGCGAGGATGCGCTCGTGATGGCGCGCCGAGGCGTCGGCCCATCCCGGCACGAACTCGAAGTAGCGCACGGGCAGGCTGCGCGACAGCAGCGCCAGCACCGACACCAGTCGGCGCGAACCACCGGCACGGTTGATGCGGCGGTGGAACTCGTGGTTCCAGGTCGCCTGCGCGTCGGCATCGGACGCGGCCACGAACGCCTCGTGGACCTCGCGCAGCTCGACCAGCTGCACGTCGGTCAACGACGTCGCGGCGCGGCTCGCGGCGAGACCCGCGACGAGCCCGAAGATGCGGTAGTGGTCGACGATGTCGGCCCGCTCGAGCGAGGCGACGAACGCGCCGCGCCGTGGCACCGCGTCGACGAGGCCCTCGTT
Organism: uncultured Actinomycetes bacterium; assembly: GCA_963755855.1. GTDB lineage: Bacteria > Actinomycetota > Acidimicrobiia > IMCC26256 > DASPTH01 > DASUAS01. Next base: position 1,640,042 of record CAVWLR010000009.1, read on the forward strand.
GGCCAGCTCGATGAGCGCCTCGCGCACCGGCAGCCGGCTGAACCCGAGCGCCTCGCTGATCTCCTCCTGGTCGATCTTGGTCCCCGGCGTCAGCCTCCCGGTGAGGATCTGCTCGCGGAGGTGGTCGGCGGCGGCGTCCTTGAGGCTCGGGTGGGTGGCCGGACCGCGGCGCGGCAACGGGGTGGGTGGGGAGGGCGGTGTGGGCTGGGTCACTCGTACACCACCTTCGCGGTCGGGGAGGTCGGCAGGCCCTGGCACGTGAGCACCCAGCCCTCCTCGACCTCGTCGGGCATGAGCGCGTTGTTCACCCGCATCTTGGCCTCGCCCACCTCGAGGCGCGCCATGCACGTGGCGCAGCTCCCCGACTCGCACGAGAACGGGGCCCGCAGCCCGGCGCGCCGGGCGGTCTCGAGGAACGTCTCCCCCGGCTGGTACCTCACCTCGGTGGCCTTGCCGCCCAGCACGATCGTCACCGTCTCGGTCCCGACCGCCTCCGCCCGCTCGCTCGGCACCGCGTCGGCGACCGGCGCCGCCGGCGGTTCCTCGCGCACGCTCCCCGCGAACGCGAAGCGTTCGACGAACACCTGCTCCGGCGTCACCGCCGCGAGGTCGAGCGCGTCCTCGATCACGTCCATGAACGGCCCCGGGCCGCACAGGTAGAAGTCGGCGTCGAGGTCGTCGCCCACGAAGCCGCGCACCAGATCCGAGTGCACGAAGCCGTCATCGGTGTCGAGGTGGTGCACCACGTCGATCCGACCCCGGTGCGCGGCGACGAGCGCGTCGAGCTCGGCGCGGAAGATCACCGAGTCGACGTCGCGGTTGGCGTAGAGGAGGCGCGCGCGGCGATCGGTGGTGGCGAGCGCGTGCTTGATCACCGAGATCACCGGTGTGATCCCACTCCCGCCCGCGAACGCGACGATCGGTGTCGGTCGGTCGCGCAGGGTGAAGACCCCGGCCGGGAGCGTGAGCGCGAGCTCGTCGCCCTCGTGCACCTCGTCGAGCAACCAGTTGGACACACGACCACCGGCCACCCGCTTCACCGTGAGCACGAAGTCGTCGTCGACCCCGGGCGCGCTCGACATCGAGTAGCAGCGCAGCAGCTCGTCGTCACCCAACGGGATCCGGAACGTGCAGAACTGGCCTGCGTCGTACGCGAACGCGTCGCGCAGATCAGCAGGGACCTCGAACACGAACGACTTCGTGTCGTGGGTCTCCTGCACGACCCGCTGGACGCGCAGCACGTGGAAGCCGTGGTCCCTGGTCATGCAGGCGTCTTGTAGACGACGCCACCTTTCATCACGAAGTTGACGTGCTCGAGCGCGCCGATGTCGTCGGTGGGGTCGCCCGGCGTCGCGATGACGTCGGCGAGGTAGCCCGGCGCGAGCCGCCCGAGCGTGTCCTCCGACTGCACCAGCTCGGCGCTGGTCACGGTCGACGCGACGATGGCGTCGACCGGGCGCATGCCGCGCTGCACCAGTGCCCACAGCTCCTTCCAGTTCTGGCCGTGAGGGATCGCGGGCGCGTCGGTGCCGGTGGCGATCTTGGCGCCGGCCTCGATGAGCCGGGCGATGGTCTGCTTGGCGACCGGGAACACGGCCGCCGCCTTCGCCTGCAGCTCGGGCGCCGCCTTCGAGGTGTCCATGGCCTCGGAGAGGTACGAGGTGGGCACGATGAACGTCCCCCGCGCCAGCGCGAGCGCCTGGGTCTCCTCCGTCATCAGCGATGCGTGCTCGATGCAGTCGATGCCGGCCTCGATGGCGGCGCGGATCCCGTCGTCGCCGTGCGCGTGCGCCGCCACGCGCATGCCGCGCCGGTGGGCTTCGTCGACGATGGCGCACAGCTCCTCGTCGGAGTAGTGCTGGGCTCCGGGAGGTCCGGTCAGCGACATCACACCGCCTGACGCGCACACCTTGATCTGCTTGGCGCCGTACTTGATCTGGTAGCGGACCGCCCGCCGCACCTCGCTGACGCCGTTGGCGATGCCCTCCTCGACCGTGAGCGGCATCAACCCGGGGGCGATGCCCATGAACATGGTGGGGTCGAGGTGGCCGCCGGTCGGCGTGATGGCGTGGCCCGACGGGAAGATCCGGGGACCGGGGAACCATCCCGCGTCGATCGCGCGCATCAGCGACACGTCGAGCAGCAGCCCGCCGGTCTGCACGAAGATGCCGAGGTTGCGGACGGTGGTGAAGCCGGCGAGCAGCGTCTTGCGGCAGGCCGGGATCGCCCGCAGCATCTTCATGGCGGGATCGTCCTGCACCGCGCTCAGGTGCGTGGAGCCGGCCCCGCCCATGAGGAAGTTGAGCTCCATGTCCATGAGCCCCGGGAGGAGCGTGACGTCGCCGAGCTCGATCACCTCGGCGTCGTCCGGGATGCGCTCGGGACCAACGTCGACGATGCGGTCGCCCTCGACCACGACGACTCCCGGCTCCACCATCACCCGGTCGACGACGTCGACCATGCGGTCGGCCTTCAGCACGACCCGGGGCGCCGGCGGCTTCGGTCGCTCGCCGGCGTAGATCGTCGCGGTCATCGGTGCTCCCCCTGAGCTCGTCGTGAACGGGTCACGCGTCCCTCACCATGTCGGTCACTTGCTGATGCCGTGGACGAGGAGATCCCAGAGCACCTCGTCACCGACTCCGGGCGGCGACGCGCTGATCGTCGACGCGAACGCGTTGAACATGATGGCCTGGAGCACGACGCCGACGATGCGGGGTCGGTCGATCCCGGCGCGCAGCGCACCGGCGGCGGCGGCGTCGTCGAGCAATGCGCTGCAGAGCTCGACCAGCGGCGCGAACGCGTGCGCGGCCTGATCGGGGTGCGACGTGAGGAGCTGCTGAGCGAACTCCACCAACGCCGGCGCCGGTCCGGTCGGGAGCTCGCCGGTCACGGTCGGCCGGCACATGCGGAAGTACTCGACGCAGAACGCGTGCAGGCGGTCGAGGGGCGCTTCGTGCTGGGCGACGACGGCCGCCAGGTGCGCGGCCGCGCCGGCGACCGACTCCTCGAACAGCGCCAGCAGCAGCTCGTACTTGCCGGCGAAGTACTGGTAGAAGGTCCGCAGCGACTGGCCGGAGCGCTCGACGACCTCCTGCACGGTGAAGTCGGTCGCGTTGGTGTTCATCAGCTCGCGCGCGGCGTCGAGGAAGAGCTCGACCCGGTTCTCGGCCTTCGAGCGGGCGGTGTCGAGTGCCCGCGCCACCGCGAGCTCGCGTCGAGTCGTGGGCGCGGACGTGGTGTCGGCCGGTTCGGCCGGGACCTCGTTGACGGTCACGTCAGCCGTCCGCATCGGTGGTGAGGTCGGCAGCCAGGTCGGCATCGAGCTCCACGCCGAACGACTTGAACGCCATCGCCAGCAGGTCGTACGCGCCGACGGTGAACACGAGGTCCATGAGCTGGTGCTGGTCGAGCTCGGCGGCGAGCTCCGCCCACGTCCCGTCGGTGATCTCGGCGTCGGCGACCAGCTCGTCGACCGCTCGCAGCAGCGCGGCGTCGAGCGGCGACCACCCGTCAGCGTGCGAACCCTCGGCGACGCGCTCGATGTCGGCATCGGTGAAGCCGAGGTCGCGCGCGATGTGCACGTGCTGGCGCCACTCGTACTCGGCGCCGCGTCGCGCCGCGACCCGCAGCACGAGCAGCTCACGCTGACGGGCGTCGAGCGTGTTGGTGTAGAGGATGTGCCCGTTGAAGGTGTGGTACGCCTGCATCAGCGCCGGATGCTGCGCGAGCGTGCCGAGCACGTTGAGACCACGGGGTCCGCCCTTCGACCGACGCAGCTCCTGCGTGGCGCCGGGCGGTCGCAGCGCGGCGATGCCGGCCCGCACGTCGTCGCCCCACTGGTCGGGCGGGAGCGGCGGGATGCGCGGCGAGCTGCCGCCGCTCGCGCCGCTCACTGCACCGCCTCGCTCCCGGCGATGGTGGTGCGGTGCATGTCGCGCGCCGACGAGGGGTCGTAGCGGGTGGCCCGGTGCAGCACGCCCCGGTTGTCCCAGATCACGAGGTCACCGATCGCCCACTCGTGGCGGTACACCCGCTCGGGCATCGTCGACCGGTCGAGCAGGTCGGCGAGGTACGCGCGACCCTCGGCCTCACCCATGCCCACGACGTGGTCGGTGGTCGCACCGAGCACGAGCGAACGGCGGCCGTGCTCGTGCCGCCACACCAGCGGGTGGGTCTTCGGTGGGCGCTTGCTCCACATCTCGAGCTCGTCGGCCGAGGCGTTCGGGTGCGACAGCTTCTGCGCGGCGAGGAACGAGTGCACGACGCGGGTGTCGAGCGCCTGCTGCTTCTCGTCGTCGGAGAGGTCGTCGTAGGCGGCGTAGGTGCTGGCGAATTCGGTGTCGCCCCCGGAGGCCGCGACCTGGTGCGCGCTCAGCACGGTGGCCATGATGGGGATGTCGTCGGTCATCCCGTCGATGTGCCAGTCGAACGTGCCCTTGAGGTAGTCGGCGGCCGGGTTCTTCGCCGGGTCGAGCGTGACGCGGAAGATCTCGGCGCCGTCGGGACGTCGCCCCACCCGCTCGACGGGACCGAGCCGCCGGCTGAACTCCACCTGCGTCTCGTCGTCGAGGTGCAGCTCCCGGAACACGAGCACGCCGTACCGATCGAGCAGCTCGAGGCAGTCGTCGGCCAGCGTCTCGTCGTGGAGCAGACGGTCGCGGTCGACGTCGAGCACCTCGGCTCCGACGCTGTCACTGAGTGGCTTCGTGGCGACGGTGGTCATCGTGCCTCCTGGTTCGTCGTGCCGGGATCCGTGCAGACGAAGGGATAGATGCGGGTGAAGTCGGCGCCGGGCTCGCTGGCCGCGAAGGCATCCCAGATCGCGCTGGTGACCGCGCCGACGGTCGTGGACGCGCCCCGATCGGCGACCGCGCCCAGGTAGAGCTGCACGTCCTTGGCCATGAGCGAGTTGGTGAACCCCGACGCGTACCGACCGGTGAGCACGTGGTGCGGGAACTTGTCGCTCGTGGCCGCGCTGCGGCCGCTCGAGCCGTTGAGCACCTCGAGCATGGTGGTCATGTCGAGGCCCTCGGCGACGCCGAAGGCGATGGCCTCGCTCGTCGCGGCCAGCGCGGTGGCAGAGAGGAAGTTGTTGGCGAGCTTCATGGCCTGCGCGAGTCCGGCGCGATCGCCCACGCGGTAGCGGCAGTCGCTCAGGCCCGAGAGCACGGGTTCAACATGCGCGCACACGTCGTCGGCGGCGGCGTACATCACTGCGAGCGTGCGCGCCCGCGCGCCCGCGACCCCGCCCGACACCGCGGCGTCGACGTACGCGATCCCACCGTCGGCGCACCGTGCGTCGATCGCGCGCGACGCGGCGACACCGACCGTGGACGTGTCGACCACGTGGGTCGTGAGCCGGTTGCTCGTCTCGACGAGCTCAGCGGCCACCACGTCGGACGCAGCACCGTCGGGCAGGCTGCAGACGACGACTCCGGCAGCACGCGCGACGTCGGCCACGGAGTCCACCGGCGTGACCCCCACCGGCGCGCGGTCGGGACCGGCGGCGTCGTAGCCGACCACGGTGAAGCCGGCGCCCACGAGGTTGGCGGCGAGCGCGCTGCCCATGTTGCCGAGCCCGACGCACCCGATCGTGCTGCCGACGGTCGATGCGGTCATCCGGCGTCCCGCGTCTCGCGCAGCTGTCGGATCACCCGGCGGGCCGAGACCCCGGCGGGACCGCCCGCGTACGCGACCAACTGGTAGAGCAGCTCGTCGATCTCGGCGTCGGTGACACCGGCGCGAGGCGCGGCTGCGGCGTGCAACCGGAACTCCTCCATCCGCCCCGACGTCGCGGTGATCGCCAGCACCAGCAGGCTGCGGTCGCGGGTCGACAGCGGACCCTCGCGCGTCCACACACCCCACGCAGTCGACGTGATGAAGTCCTGGAACTCGGCCGCGGCCGGGTCGTCCTCGGAGGTGACCGCGTCGACGTAGTCGTCGCCGAGGATGGCGCGCCGCTTCGCGTACGCGGCCTGCAGTGCTTCGTCGTCCACGGGACGCTCGGTCAGACCGCGGGCTCGACGATGACGTCCATGGTGGCCGCGCCGCTGTCGGGCACGCGCGGCTGGCGCCACACCTCGATGGGGAAGGACACGTTCACGAGCGAGTAGCAGAGCCAGAGCAGGTGGCGGTCGTCGTCGGGCAGCTCGCCGAGCTCGTGGCGGTCGAGGTGCGCCATCGCCGCCTCGAGGCGCGGGAACGCAGCGTCGTAGAACGCCTGCATCTCGTCCATCGAGCTCGACAACCGCTTGGCGTAGCGCTCGCGCTCGAACTCGAGGCACCAGTCTGCGTAGGGCTCGAGGTCGGCGAACTCCGTGGGCAGCATGGGCGTGTCGGTGGCCATGTCAGTGCGCCTTCTCGTACTCGTCGACCCATTCGTGGGTCGTGTGGTGCAGCTGGCGCAGCAGGATCTCCTGGTCGCCGAGCGGGAACGACGTGACCGCGCGCGACTCGAGCATCACCTGCGTGGCCTCGAGCGTGTTGCCGTCCTGGAGCGCGTACTCCTTGAACGTGACCGCCGCGAGCTCCTGCGCGAGCCGCTCGCGCGCGTTGCGCGGCGGCACGAAGTAGAGCGTGCCTTCGAAGATGTGCTTGTTGTAGGCCGTCGGCCAGTAGTGGTACGTGAGGTACCAGCCCGGCTTCCAGACCAGCAACATGAAGTTGGGGAAGAACAGGAAGGTGTCGACGCCCCACTGCTTGGCCTGCGCCGGGTTGAGCCCGACCGGCAGCTCGGGGATGTCGATCGGTGCCTCCCACGGACCGAACAGGCCGCTCTGCAGCACGCGCTCGATCGGCTTCACCATGCTGAGGTCCTTCGGCGGCGACATCCCACCCCACGACGACACCATGCCGTGCGGACCGTCGAGCGCGTAGGCGAGCGCCTCGTAGCCGTAGCCCTGGAGCTTCTGCGACTCCTCCGACACCGCCTGTCGCGCGTGCAACACAGGTGCGTGGTAGAACTCGGTGAAGGCGTCGATGAAGAGCTTCCAGTTGCTCCCGACCTCCGCCCGGTACTTGTACACCTCGGTCATCTCACCGAACGGGTAGCCCTCGAGCCCCTTGCCCAGCTCGCCCATGTAGTCGCGCAGCGGTGTGGTGTCGCTGTTGTCGAGGTTCACGAAGATGAACCCCTCCCAGGTGTCGACGCGCACCGGCGCGAGTCCGTAGTCGGACTTGTCGAGGTCGAAGAACTCGCCCTCCTGCTGCACGAAGTTGAGCTCGCCCTCGAGGCCGTAGCGCCATCCGTGGTACTTGCAGGTGAACTGGCGGCAGACCCCCGCGGTCTCCTCGCCCGGGTAGTCCTGCCACACCAGCTTGTTGCCGCGATGGCGGCAGATGTTGTGGAACGCACGCACGCCGTCGGGCGCGCGCACGATGATCACCGACGTGCGGGCGGCGTCGATCTCGCGGGTGAAGTAGCTCCCGACGCGCGCGAGCTGCTCGATTCGACCCACGTTGAGCCAGCTGCGACCGAAGATCGCGCTCCGCTCACGCTCGTAGTACGCGGGCGAGATCGAGTCCTCGTACGACACCGGTGCGGTGCCGAGCTGTGGGTAGTGCTCGGTCCACGAGCCCTCGGCGGGCTTCGGAAAGTGCGGCATTGGGTGATCCCCCCTGGACGACCGACCGGGAGAACCTAACACGCGTGCCTGGAAATGAGAACCCCCTTCTCCCTGGTCTGCACAGCCGTGCGGACCACGCCCCGCTCAGCGCAGGGCGCAGGTGTTGCCGCCGTCGACCGGGATGATCGCCCCGTTGACGAAGCTGGCCCGGTCGGAGGCGAGGAAGCAGGCCACTTCGGCCACCTCCTCGGGCTGGCCGGCGCGCTTCATCGCCGCGCCCTCCACCAGTTGCGGGTAGGCGTCGATCGCCGCCTGCCCACCCGACAGCTCGGTCAGGATCAGGCCGGGGCAGAGGGCGTTGGCCCGGATCCCCTTGGCGCCGTACTCCACCGCCGCCGCCTTGGTGAACGCGATCACACCGGCCTTGGCCGCGCTGTACACGCTCGTGGGCATGTCCGATGCGTTCAGACCCCCGATCGACGACCAGTTGACGATCGAGCCACCACCGGTCGCCCGCATGGCACGGATGGCGTGCTTGGTGCCGAGCAGCACGCCGCGCAGGTCGACGTCCATGATGCGGTCGTACTCGGCCATCGTGATCTTGTGCACCGGCTCGGCCCCGCCGATCCCCGCCACGTTGAGCACCGCGTCGACGCGCCCGAACGCCTCCAGCGCAGCGGCGAACATCGCCTCGACCTGGTCCTCCTGGGTGACGTCGACCCGGAACGGCTTCACCGCGTCACCCAGCGATTCGGCGGTCTCCTCCTCGCGGCCGCTGATGTCGGCCGCGAGGACGCGCGCGCCCTCGCGCACGAACACCTGCGAGGACGAGCGCCCCATCCCGGATCCCGCGCCCGTGATGACCGCGACCTTGCCGTCGAGCTCTCCCATGTGGTTCCCCCTGGTTGCAGTTTGGTTACGAAGCAGTGCGTCCGTCGAGCAGCGCGACGATCGCCGACGGCGTGAGCGGCAGGTCGGTCACGCGGACACCGAACGGTGCGAGCGCATCGGCCACCGCGTTCACGACGGCAGGTGGCGCACCGATCGCACCACCCTCCCCCACGCCCTTGTAGCCGCCCGGTCCCGGGCTCGGGGGTCTCGACGTGCCCGTACTCGAGCATCGGGATGTCCGCCGAGGTCGGGACGAGGTAGTCCATCAACGTGGTCGTCACCGGGTTGCCCGACTCGTCGTACTCGAGGTGTTCGAACAACGCGCCGCCGATGCCCTGCACGGTGCCTCCGGCGATCTGCCCCTCGACCACGTTGGGGTTGATCATGGGCCCGCAGTCCTCGCTCACGATGTAGCGGAGCAGCGTGACCTTGCCGGTCGTGACGTCGACCTCGCACGTGCACACGTGCGTGGCGTTCACGAAGATCGACCCGTTCGTCGCGGTGTAGCGCGCGCTCGCCTCGAGCCCGGCCGGCAGCCCCGGCGGGAGCCGTTCGGGCTCGAAGTACGCCATGCGGGCGAGGGTGGAGAACGACACGCTGACGTCGGGCACGCCGCGCACGCTGGCGCGGCTCTCGGACAGCTCGATGTCCTCGGGGGCCGCCTCGAGCTTGTGCGCGGCGATGGCCACGAGGCGCTCCCGCAGGATCGCTGCGGTCTCGCCGATCGCGCCTGCGGTCATCGACGCACTCCGGCTGCCGGCGGCCCCGGCGCCGAAGCCGGTGACCGCGGTGTCTCCCTGGATGGTGGCGACGTCGTCGATCGCGACGCCCAGGGCGTCGGCCGCCAGCTGCACGACGGTCGTCTCGATGCTGTTCCCGGTGGAGCCGCCGGCGATGTAGACGTTCACCGTGCCCGACGGCTCGATGCGGATCGTCGCGCCCTCGGTGCCGTAGTAGCCGTACCCGGGCGTCGACGGCTCGACGTAGTTGGAGATGCCCACGCCGAGGTGGCGTCCCTCGGTGCGCGCGGCAGCCTGCTCGACGCGGAACGCGTCGTAGTCGAGCAGCTCCAGCGCGTGCTCGAACGTCTCGAGCGGCGAGATGCTGTCGTAGGTCATCCCGTTGGGACTGGTGAACGGCAGCTCGTCGATGCGCAACAGGTTGCGGCGACGCAGCTCGGCGGGATCGAACCCGCACTCGCGCGCGGCGAGGTCGAGCAGCATCTCGCGTGCCAACGTCTCGAACTGCCACGGGCCGCGGTACGCGGTGCGTCCCGCGGTGTTCGTGTAGACGCTCTTGGCCGAGAAGCTCGCCTTCGGCGTGCGGTACGGGCCGGGGAAGAGCGCGCCGACCGCTGCCGCCGTCATCACCGGCCACGGGGTGGGGTACGCGCCGCAGTCGGCGGTGAAGTCGATGCCGACGGCCTGGATGACGCCGTCGGTGTCGAGCGCGATGCGCACGTCGGCGCACTCGCGCCGCGACTTGCCCGCCGCGAGCAGGTTCTCGCGCCGGTCCTCGATCCACTTCAGCGGCGCGCCGAGCACGTATCCCGCGATCATCAGGCACATCTCGTCGCGTTGCACCATGATCTTCTGACCGAAGCCACCGCCCGTGTCGCGCATGATCACGCGGATGCGATGCTCGGGGATCCCGAGCAGCCGCGAGCAGAAGAGCCGCACCTCGTGGGGCGACTGCGTGGCCGCGTAGATCGTGAGGTCGCCGGTGCCGGTCGCGTGGTCGACGACGAGACCCCGGCCCTCCATCGGCAGCGCGACGTAGGCCTGTTGCGAGATGGTGGCGCTCACCGCGTGAGGAGCCGACGCGAAGAGCTCGTCGAGCGCGGAGCCCGGCAGGCCCGCGAGCTCACCGATCAGGTTCGATCCGTGCTGTTGGTGCACGAGGTCGGTGGCGTCGGCCGCACCCACGTAGTCGACGACCGCGGGCATCGGCTCGTAGTCGACGTCGACGAGCTCGATCGCGTCCTCCGCCAGGTAGAGCGTGTCGGCGACGACCAGTGCAACCGGATCACCGACGAAGCGCACCTCGTCGTCGGCGAGCGGCGGGCGCGGCGTCTCCGGGCCCCTCGGACCCATCGAGGTGTGCCACTGCTCCTTCACGAGGGGGTTGAGGTCGGCGGCGGTGTACACCGCCCGCACCCCGGGCGCGGCGAGCGCAGCACGGGTGTCGATCGCGTGCACCGAGGCTCGGGCGAACGGGCTCCGCACGAAGCACGCGTGCAGCATGCCGGGGAGCCGGATGTCGTCGACGTACGTGCCGTGGCCGGTGAGCAGCCGGGCGTCCTCGACCCGCGACACCCGCATCCCCGAGTACCGCGCGGCACCGGTCATCGGCGTGCTCCCCCTCGACCTGATCGACTGCCCGACGACGCGAGCCGTGATGTTGGGCGACCGCCCAAACACGTACCCTAGCTCCGTGGTCGCCACCCGTCGCCTGGGCACCGAGACGTCCGAGACGCGCCTCGCGCTGCTCGACGCCACCGAGCAGCTGATGCTCGACGCCGGCTACGCGGCGGTGAGCTCACGGCGGGTCGCGGCGATGGCCGGTGTCCGTCCCGCGCTCGTCCACTACTACTTCCGCACGATGGACGACCTGTTCCTCGCCGCGTTCACACGCCGCGCCGAGCAGGCGCTCGTGCACCAGCAACGGGCGCTGCGGTCACCCCAGCCGCTCTGGGCGCTGTGGGAGGTGAGCCGCGATCCACGCGGGACCGTCCTGACGATGGAGTTCTCCGCGCTCGCCAACCACCGTCCCGCCATCCGGGCCGAGATCACCGCCGCCGCCGAGCGCATCCGCGCGCAGCAGGTCGAAGCGCTCACCGCCGTGCTCGCAGGGCACGGTGTGACACCGGCCGACTGCCCACCGGTCGTCGCCGCCATCCTCATCGCCGGCATCTCGATCCTGCTCGCGCTCGAGCAGGGATCTCTCGAGATGTCGACCGGACACGTCGCGACGATCGCCTACGTCGAGGAGTTCCTGCGTCGACTCGAGGGCGACCGCGTCACCGACGCGTGAGCACGCGCCCGCCGGGTGCACCGGCGGGCGCGTGCCACGTGATCGTCTTCGCCGTACGGATCAGCCGTTGGCGTACTTCGGCAGGACCGGGAACGTCTTGGTCGTGCAGAAGAACGGCTGGACGATCTCGAACGCAGTGCCGTCGGCGTCGTACTCGAGGGTCGAGCACGCCTGGGTCGAGATCTTGAACGACGCCGGGTACTGCGTCGGCCCCACCGTGTCCTTGACCTGATACGTCATCTTCGCCGCCGCCTTCTGCACCGAGGCGGAGGTGAGCGTCTTCGACGTCTTGAGCGAGTTCTTCACCGCCTGGATGAACATGTCGGCGGAGAAGTAGCCGGCCGACAGCGCGAGCGACGGCTTGACCCCCGGCTTGAACGCCTCGATCTGCTCGTTCATGGTCTTGATGCCGGGCGAGTCGGCCTCGAAGCCCGCGAACTGCACGAACACGTACGCGCCCTTCAGCGCACCCAACAGGAGCGGCGAGTAGAAGGGAGAGAGGTACGTGCCCGTGTAGCCGCTGTTGTTCAGCAGACTCGTGAGCGACAGCGCGCTGGTCGGTGCGATCGACGAGTAGATGACATCGGGTGCCTTGCCGCCGTTCGCCGTCAGCAGTGCCTGCGAGTAGGGCGAGAAGTCGCTGACCACCGCGGGCGGTCCGGGGAACGCGCCCTTGGCGTAGACCACCTTGAAGCCCGCGCCCTCGGCGGCCGACGCCGAGTTCTGCACGCTCTGCTTGCCCGACGTGGTGTCGGTACCGAGCAGCGCGAGGGTCGGGGCAGAGATGCCCTTGGTGGCGAGCTGCTTCTTCAGCTGGATCCACTGCGTGCCCGGGATCTTCTTCGGGCTGGTCGGGATCAGGCAGCCGTAGGCGCTGATGCCGAACCCGGTCGAGCCCTCGGGGCAGTAGGTGACGTCGTAGCCCACCCCGAACCACGGGATCTGTTGCTGGGTGAGGAAGTCGCTGGGCGTCACCACGGAGACCGCGGGGACGATCGCGAGCACGCCTTCCTGCGTCACGAGGCGTCGCGCTTCCGAGAGCGACGTCGCCGGGTCGTTCTTGTCGTCGGCGAGCTCCTTGTACTCGAAGGTGTAGCCCTTCACCTCTTTGTCGTCGTTGGCGGCCTTGAAGCGGGCCGCGGCACCGACGCCGGCGTCGCCGAACGTCTGGGCGTACCCGAGCCCGGCGACGACGATCTTCCCGCCCGACGCAGTGGCGACGCGGGGTGTGGACGCGCCCCCGGCGGCGGGTGTGAGCAGCGCGGCGACGAGTCCGGCCACCACCGCGGTCACGAGCACGGCACCGACGCCGCGCTTCTTCCTCGACAACTGCATGATCCCCCCAGGGTCCGCACGGCCGACTCGACCGAGCCGGTAGAGAAAGTTCTACATCATTCATCCCGCTAATGTGCGGCGATCAGCCGCCACTGGGGGGACCACCGGTGACTGCCACCTCGGTCAATGACCAGCCGGCGCCCGCGTCGGACGACGAGTCGATGTTGGGCTTGTCGAGAATCTCGGTGCGCTTCGGCGGCATCAACGCGCTCAGCGAGCTGAGCTTCGAGGCCCGGAAGGGCGAGGTGCTCGGCATCATCGGCCCGAACGGCGCGGGCAAGACGACGCTCTTCGACGTGATCGCCGGTGTGCGCGCGCCGAACGAGGGGCGCGTGGTGCTCGCCGGCCGTGACATCACCTCCACGTCGAGCACGGCGCGTGCCCGCAACGGGTTGCGCCGGACGTTCCAGAGGGTGCAGACGTTCGGTTGGCTCACGGTGGAGGAGAACGTCCTCGCCGCGCTCGAGTGGCGTGGGGGTGGCGGCGGGTTCGTCGCCGACATGGTGTCCTTCCCCACCCGTCGGCGCCGTGAGCGCGCCCGGCGGGAACGCGTCGACGAGGTGCTCGAGCACTGCGGGCTGGTGCCGGTCCGGCACGAGATGGCCGGATCCCTTCCCATCGGCGTCGCCCGGATGGTCGAGCTGGCCCGGGCCATCGTCGACGAGCCGAAGGTGCTCCTCCTCGACGAACCCGCCTCCGGCCTCGACGAGACGGAGACGGTGCGCCTCGGCGAGCAGATCCAGTCGGTGCGCGCCGACACCGGGTGCACGATCCTGCTCGTCGAGCACAACGCGGGGTTCGTGATGCAGCAGTGCGACCGGGTGGTCGTCCTCAACCTCGGTCGGCTCCTGGCCGAGGGCCTGCCCTCCGAGGTGCAGGCGAACCAGGCCGTGCGCGACGCCTACCTCGGCGAGACCCACGACCGCGCCACCGACACCCCCACCGAGGGAGACGACGAGTGAGGGAGTTCTGGAACCTCGCGTTCTCCGGGCTCGTCACCGGCGCCATCTACGGGATCATGGCGTCGGGTCTCGTCCTGACCTACACCACGTCGGGCATCTTCAACTTCGCCCACGGCGCAGTGGCGTTCGCGACCGCGTACCTCTACTACCAGTTGAACACCGGCCTCGGCGTGCCGATCGTCCCGGCGCTCGTGTTCTCGGTGTTCGTGTTCGCCCCGCTGCTCGGCCTGCTGCTCGACCGGCTCCTGCTCCGCCGTCTCGCCTCGGCACCGGTCTACGCGCGCATCGTCGGCACCATCGGTCTCCTCGTCGCGCTCCCAGCATTGATCCAGTGGCTCTTCATCGCGGTCGGCAACGACGTCCTCGGTCTCGGCTTCGAGGGCAACGACGCGATCAACGAGGGCCTGCACGTGCCCGGCATCTACAAGACACCGCCCGACACGTACAAGATCGGCGGGGTCGTGCTGAGCTCCGACCAGATCGCGGTGTTCGTCGTCGCCGCGCTGGCGGCGATCATGCTGTGGGTCGTCATCCGCCGCACGCGTGTCGGACTCGAGATGCGTGCGGTCGTCGACCGCGAGTCGCTGGCGAAGATCCGGGGCGTGAACGCGGCGCGCACCTCGGCCGTGGCCTGGATCATGACCATGATCCTCGCCGGGCTCGGAGGCGTGCTGATCGCGCCGCTCTTCCAGTTGCAGGACTACGTGTTCACGCTCGTCGTGCTCGGGTCCCTCGCCGCCGTCGTGCTCGGCGGCCTGCGCTCGATCCCGATCGCGTTCGCAGGCGGCCTGCTCCTCGGCGTCATCCAGAACCTGGTGGCGGGCTACAGCGACGACATCCTGCCCAAGTTCCTCAGCGATCTCGGCGGGCTCCGATCGTCGGTGCCGTACCTCCTCGTCATCGTGCTGCTGCTGTTCATCGGCCGCGACCGCTCCCGGCGCGCGGGATCGGTGTCTGACGACGTCCCGCCCCCCGACCATCGCGCCGGCCTGTCGAAGCTGCGGCGCCGGCTCCCGTGGGCGATCTGGACGGTCATCCTCCTCGCCTTCTCACTCGGGTGGTTCGGCTGGGACTGGTTCCGCGCCGACGCCTACGACCAGACCGTGATCGCGCTGAGCCTGGTGATGGCGATCATCTTCCTGTCGTTCGTCGTCGTCACCGGCATGAGCGGTCAGGTCAGTCTCATGCAGGCGAGCTTCGTCACCGCAGGCGGGTTCGCAGGAGGGTGGGCGCTCACCCACGACTTCGGTGTCGACGTGCCCGGTCTCGCCTCCCACGGCCAGCTCAACTTCTTCTGGGCCGTGGTGATCGCCGCGCTGGCGGCGGCGGCCCTCGGCGCGCTGCTGGCGTGGCCGTTGATGCGACTGGGAGGGGTGAACTTCGCGCTCGGCACCCTGGCGTGGGCGTTCTTCCTCGCGCTGGTGCCGTTCACGATCGACGACATCCGCAACGGCCAGAGCGGCTGGTCGTACCGCGCCCCCACGCTCGACGTCCCGGGCCTCAACTGGGTCAACGACCTGCTCGTGCACAAGCTCGAGTGGACCGGCGACGTCGCGCACCTGCCCAAGATGGACTTCACGATGCTCCAGGAGCAGATCCTGCTGTTCCTCGCGTTGTTCGGCCTGCTGACGCTGGTGGTGCACGCGGTCCTGAAGTCGGCGTCGGGGCGTGCCACCCTCGCGGTGCGCAGCTCGGAGGTCGCGGCCGAGGCGTCGGGCATCCGCGTCAACCGGTCGAAGATCCTGATCTTCGCCCTGTCCGCGGCGATCGCCGGCATCGGTGGCGCGCTGCTCGGCATGTACTCGTTCGCCTTCACCGACCAGACCGCACCCGTGCTCCCGGGGCTCATCTGGCTCGCGCTCGCGGTGACGTTCGGCATCCGCCGTCCGGGCGGCGCGCTGCTCGCCGGGTTCGCGTTCGCCGGTGGCACCGCGGTGTTCCACTGGATCGCGTCGTGGTCGTTCCTGAGCGGCGGCGACGTGCAGTCGCTCATCACGTCGACGTACTTCATCCCGATCCTCTCTGGTCTCGGTGCGATCCAGCTCGCGCAGGAGCCCGACGGCATCCTGTCGCTCGCAGGACAGCAGAAGCTCCGGAAGAAGCGCGAGAAGGTGCGGCTGGCGCGCATCGCCGCAGCGGAGGCCGAGGCCCACGGCGGGGTCGTCCCCGAGCACGAGCTCGTGTGGAGCGCCGACGCCGCGGAGGGCGCTCCGGCGGATGACGTCCCCGCGACGGTCGCACCTGTGGCCGACGTGCCGGCGCGCCTGTCCGATTCGGAAGTCGCCGACGCGGCGTTCGCGATGCGCGGGGTCGTGGCGGGCTACGGCGACGCCGAGGTGCTCCACGGCGTCGACCTGCGCGTCGAGCGCGGCAAGGTCACCGCGCTGCTCGGCGCCAACGGCGCCGGCAAGTCGACGCTGTGCTCGGTCGCGGCCGGCACCGTCGACGCGTCGATCGGCGCGGTCTACCTCGAAGGCGAGGAGATCACCGGCACCGAGGCGTTCCGGCGGGCCCGGGCCGGCGTGCTGCTCGTCCCCGAAGCGCGGGGCATCTTCCCCGGCCTCACCGTCGAGGAGAACCTCACCGTGCTGCTGCGCGACGAGCAGCTCCGCAAGGACGCGTACGCGCGGTTCCCGATCCTGTCGGAGCGACGCAAGCAGGTGGCCGGGCTCCTCTCCGGCGGTGAGCAGCAGATGCTGAGCCTGGCCCCGGCGCTCGCCGACCCGCCCGTGGTGCTGATCGCCGACGAGCCCACGCTCGGGCTCGCGCCGCTCGCGGCCGAGGCGGTGATGGACGCCATCCTCGAGCTGCGCGACCGCGGGTGCGCAGTGCTGCTCGTCGAGGAGCACGCCCAGAACGCACTCCGCGCCGCCGACACGCTCGCGTTCATGGAGCTCGGCGCGATCGTCTGGACCGGCGCACGCGAAGAGGCCGACATGCGCCTCCTCACCAGCGCCTACCTCGGCGGCAGTGCCTGACCGACGTCCCGACGTTCAGGCCGGCACCCGGTAGGCAACGAGCTTCCCGGGCCGCCCGACGGTGCCCGTCGGGACCAGCAGCAGGTCTCCAACCGCTGCCGGCCACCCCGCGATGCCGCTCCCCACGTCGATGGTGGTCACGATGCGCCCCGTCGCGCGATCGAGCGCGACGAGCTGTCCCTGGTACGTCGCGGTGAGCACGAGGTCGTTCACGACGGTCGCACCGCCCATCGGGTCGCCGGGCACCTCGGTGTCCCAGCGGTGCTTCCCGTTGCGGGCGTCGATGGCAACGACCTCGCCGTCGCGGGTGCCGATCGAGCCGCCGAAGTACGCGGTCTTGTCCGGTTCGAGGGTCGCCGGCGCGTTGAGCGTCGCGACGTAGACCACGCCGTCGGCCGTCGCCGGCGGGGTGATCACTCCGCCGTAGGTGCCGGGCAGCACCTCGGTCGGTCCGGTGAGCGCGGTGAGGTCGTGGTTCTGGTGCACACCCACCGCGGTCTTCCATCGGAGCCTGCCGGTCGCGGGATCCATGCCGAGGACCTGTCCGCCCTTGCCCGCGCCGACGACGACACGGCGCGCCGTCTTCCCGGTGCCGGTCGTCGCGATCAGGGCGTGCACGAAGTCCTGGTCGAAGATGTCGTGTTGCACCGCCTGCCGGTACCAGCGCAGCTTCCCGGTCTTCAGGGCCAGCGCGACGGTCGAGTCGGTGTAGAGGTTGTCTCCGGGTCGGCTCGCTCCGTTCGGGAACTCCGCGGTGCCCGGGAACGGCGCCGGGTTCGCGACCCCCCAGTACACGAGCCCAGCAGTGCGGTCCACCGCCGGCGGATACCACGCGCCGCCACCCGAGTTGATCTCGGGATGCCCCCAGAGGTCGTCCGATGCGACGGTGTCGAACAGCCAGTCGATGTCGCCCGTCTTCGCATCGAGCGCGTACAGGACGCCGCGGTCGCCACCCCGGTACTGCACCCTCGCGCTCACCGGCACGGTCGCGATGAGCACCTTGCCGTCCACGTACTGCGGCTGCGCGTCGACGCCTTCGGTGGGCGTGTCGGTGAGCTCCTGCTTCCAGCGCACCTGCCCGGTGGCCTGATCGAGCGCGATCGCACCGGTCGGCGAGGTCGCGAACACGGCACCGTCGCCGACCGCGACGCCTTGGGGGCCGATGGTGAACCCCACCGGCTCCGACTGCCACCGGACCGTGCCGGTCGCGCGATCGACGGCGGTCACGATGCAGCGGCTGTCCTCCATGTAGACGGTGTCGCCCACGACGACGACCGCGGTGGTCAGCGATCCAGGCGTCGCCACCTCCCACGCGCGCGCGAGCCCGGCGACGTTGGCGGAGTCGACGGTCGAACCCACGGCAGCGCGGGTGTTCTCGTGGTCACCACCCGGCTGCGGCCACTCCGAGGTCGTTCCCGGTGTGGTCGTGGTCGTGGTCGTCGTCGCCGCGCCGGCAGCAGCGCCCGGAGCGACGAGTGCACCCGCGAGCACGCCCACGCAGGCGACCGCCGCGGCCCACCCGGCGCGCCTCCGCGCACCCCGATCACCGCGCACCGAATCCCCCTCGTTCGCGGCCGGACGCCTCGTCGGCCCCGGCGCAGTCTGGCCCACCGACTGCGAGACGCCCCGACCGTCACCCGCCTTGCAGATTTCCTGCAACCGATCGGCTCGGTCGACCGAGCGTTTCCCTCTACTTCTACTTCGCGAGGAGGTCGGCGTCCTCGGGATGCAGCTCGAGGTACTCGCGCACGTACCAGCAGGCCGGGACCACCGACCGGCCCTGCGCCCGGACGTCGTCGAGCGCGCCCTTCACGAGGACGGCACCCAGTCCGCCACCCCGTCGCGACGGGTCGATCTCGGTGTGCGGGAGCACCACTGCGTCGCCTTCCACCGTGAAGTCGGCGATGCCGACGAGATCGCCGTCGACCACGAGCTCGTACCGCTGCCGTTCGTCGTTGCGTCGGACTTCGCTGCTCATCGTCACCTCCTACCCAGACGCGTCCCGTGTCACCGCGGGCTCACGTACGAACCCGACGGTGCACGCGTGCAAGGATCGCACCGATGGCGACCGGCGACGCACACCCCGCCGAAGTGAACCCGACGGACGCGACCCTCGACGCCGGGATGCTCGCGGAGCTCGCCCAGGTCGGCACCGAACGATCGCTGCCCGCCGGCACCGTGCTCTACGACGCGGGCGCCGACAACTGCTCCTTCTTCGCCGTCGTCGACGGCGAGGTCGAGGTCGTGCGCGCCGGCGTCACCGACGTGCGGATCGCCCAGTGGGGTCCCGGCAGCTTCCTCGGCGAGCTCGGCCTCCTCATGGGGCAGCGTCCGTTGATGACCGCCCGCATGCACACCGACGGTCGGGTGGTCGAGGTGGCGCAGGTCGACTTCCGACGGTTGATGAGCCGCAACCCGGAGTTCTCCGACATCGTGTTCCGGGCGTTCCTCGCCCGGCGCGGCGTGCTCCGTGCCGGCGAGGGCGCCAGCGCGATCCGGATCATCGGGAGCCGCTTCTCGGCCGACGCGCTGGCACTGCGCTCGTTCGCGAGCCGGTCACGACTCCCGCACACCTGGATCGACCTCGACGACCTCGACGACCCGTCGGCGTTCCTGACCAGTGTCGGTGCCGACGCATCGGACGTCCCGTTCGTCCTGACCCCGGCCGCGCGCCTGGTCCGACCGTCTCCCGGCGACCTCGCGCAGGAGCTCGGGATGACCTACCGCAACCAGGGCGGCCTGTTCGACCTCGCCGTCGTCGGCACGGGGCCGGCCGGGCTGGCGGCCGCGGTGTACGGCGCGTCCGAAGGGCTGAACACGATCTCGCTCGACGCGGTGGCGATCGGCGGCCAGGCCGGGACGAGCTCGCGCATCGAGAACTACGTGGGCTTCCCCAACGGGATCGCGGGAGACGAGCTGGCCGCGCGTGCAGCGGCGCAGGCCGTGCGCCTCGGCGCACGACTCAACGCGCCGTGCGAGGTCACCGGGCTCCGCGTGGAGGCGGGCTTCCACGTGCTCACGCTCACCGACGGCAGCGAGCTCCCGGCCCGTGCAGTCGTGATCGCATCGGGCGCGCACTACCGACGCCTCCCCATCGACGACCTCGCGCGCTACGAAGGCGCCGGCGTGTACTACTCGGCCACCGAGCTCGAGGCTCGGGCCTGCGCCGGCGCGCCCGTGGTGGTGGTCGGAGGCGGCAACTCGGCGGGCCAGGCTGCGGTGTTCCTCGCCCAGCAGGCGTGCGACGTGACCATCGTGATCCGGGGCGACGATCTCCGCCGCGGCATGTCCGAGTACCTGGTCGAGCGCATCGAGGACAGCCCGTCGATCCGCGTCCGCGTCGGGACCGAGGTCCGCGAGCTCTCCGGTGACCCGCACCTCGCCGAGGCGAGGCTGGGACCGACGCAGGGGACCGACCTCGAGACGATCCCGTGCGCCGGGCTGTTCTCGTTCATCGGCGCGATCCCGGCGACCGCGTGGCTCGGCGACGTCGTCCGCCTCGATCGCGCGGGGTTCGTCCTCACCGATCGCGAGCTCCCCGACGACACCGTCGTCGATCGACGGGCGTTGCCGTACGAGACGTCGCAACCGGGGCTCTTCGCCGCCGGCGACGTGCGCAGCGGCTCGCCCAAGCGCGTCGCCGCTGCCGTGGGCGAGGGATCGAGCGCAGTGCGCTCCGTCCACGAGTACCTCGCGTCCGCGCCCGTCTGAGGCGCCCTCCAGCACGCGGGTTCTCCGGCGCGGGGTTTGCCGCGCGGCCCGTGCGGTTACAGGGACCACATGGGTGTCGTGATCGCAATCATCGTCGTGCTCGTGCTGCTCGCCGTTGCAGCCGCGCTCTGGACCAGGTCGCGACGCCGCGGCGGAGTGATCGCAGCACCCCCTGCAGAACAGAGCCGCCCGCCCCGGACCGGGGACGGATCGTGAGCGAGACCTCTGCGCACGAGACACCCGATCGCGTGATCCGGGCCACCGAGCTCGTCGGTCGGCCCGTCGTGACGCTCGCCGGTGACGACGTCGCCGACATCCGCGACGTCGTCTACGACGCCGATCGGGGCACGCTGCTGGGGTTCACGCTCAACAAGCGCGGCTGGTTCCGCGGTCGGCTCAAGGAACGCCTGCCGGTGGCATCCGTCCACGCCATCGGGCGCGACGCCGTGATGGTGTCGTCCGACGGCGACCTGACGGCACCCGAAGACGCGCCGGCCGAGGTCGCGGAGCCCCCCTCGGGGCGCAACGTCCTGGGTGCGAGCGTCCTCACCGACGACGGTGAACGCCTGGGCGAGGTGCGCGACGTCATCGTCGCCCTCGGACCGGGTGCGCTCGCGGTCGGCTACGAGGTGCACGTCGAGGGCGAGGACGCGAAGCACGCTCGCTACCTGCCGCTCCCCGAGCAGATGGCGGTGTCGGGCGACGCCCTGATCGTGCCGCACGAGGTCGGCGGGTTCATCCGCGACGACCTCGCCGGTTTCGGCGCCGCGGTCGAGGACTTCCGCGCCCGCCTGCACGAGGAGCACGCCGGCACGCAGGACACCGGGAAGGGTGGTTCGTCATGACCGGTCTCCGTGGGGCGCTCGGACACCCGGTGGTCGCCACCGGCAACGCCGAGCAGCTCGGCCAGACGAGCGGCGTCGCCGTCGACCCGGCGAGCTCCAAGATCGTGGCCGTGCACGTCGGCGGCAGCAAGGGATCGGCCCGCTTCGTGCCGTGGGAGCAGGTCTCGTCGTTCGGCACCGATGCGGTGATGGTCGAGGACGCGAGCGTGGTCCGGGAGACGAGCGGACCGTTCGAGCAGCGCGTGGCCGACGGCGACGGTGATCTGCTGGCCAAGCGGGTGCTGACCGATGGCGGCGACGAGCTCGGGACGGTCGACGACGTCGACTTCGATCCCGCCGACGGCCGGCTCGAGTCCCTGCACGTCGGCAGCGAGTCGATCGACGCCGAACGGCTGCTCGGCATCGGCGCCTACGCGGTCGTCGTCCGCGCCGACTGACCCCCTGCACGCCCGGCGTCCGCAGCGCACTCGGCGACGGCGTCCTATCGTCGGGCCCATGGCCGACACCGAGATCCTGATCAGAGGCGGAGACGTCGTCGACGGCACGGGTGCGCCCGCCCGGCGCGCCGACGTCCGGGTGCACGGGAGCGAGATCGTCGAGGTGGGGGCCGACCTCGCGGTCGACGGTGCGTCGGCGGAGATCGACGCCTCCGGCGCGGTCGTGACGCCCGGATTCATCGACACGCACTGCCACACCGATCCGCAGGTGTTCTGGGACCCCTACGTCGACCCCGACCTGCTCCACGGCGTGACCACGATGCTGGTCGGCAACTGCAGCCTGTCGCTGTACCCCGTCACCGACGCCACGCGCGGTGAGGTCTCCGATCTCTTCGCGTACATCGAGGACGTCCCGCGACACCTCTTCGACGACGCGGTGCCATGGACGTGGTCCGACTACGCGGGCTACCGCGACGTCGTCAACGCGACGGGCACGGGGATCAACCTCGCCGGTCTCGTCGGGCACAGCATGCTCCGTCTCGTCGTGATGGGAGCCGACGCGTGGACCCGCGCCGCCACCGACGACGAATCGGCGGCGATGGCCGTCATCCTCCGCGACGCCATGGCCGAAGGCGCGTGGGGGCTCTCCACCTCCTTCCTCGACGTCGACCAGTCGGGCCGTCCGGTGCCGTCGCGCCAGGCCGAAGGGGCCGAGTTCGACGCCCTGTTCGACGTGCTGCACGACGCCGGCCGCGGCGTGGTCGAGGTCGTTCCCGACCTGCTCGGGCCCACCGCGATCGACACGCTGCGCGACCTCGGACAGCGCTGCGGCGCACGCGGCGTCCCGATCACGTGGACCGGGTTCACCTACGTCGACTCCGCACCGCAGCGGACGCAGCGGTGGATCGACGTCGCCACCGAGCTGGCGGAGCAGGGTACGGAGATGTACCCGCAGCTCTCGCCGCGCACCGTCGACATGCGTCTCAACTGGGACTCGTCGATGATGTTCATGTCGATGCCCGAGGGGTGGCACAAGGTGGTCGCCGCGAGCGGCGCCGACAAGAAGGCCTTGTTGGAAGACCCCGCCTGGCGGGCCGCGGCCCGCGACGAGTGGGATCGCACCAAGCTCGCCATGTTCCCCGTCAACCGCCTCGACGTCGTGCGCATCGTCGAGGTGGTCGGCACCGAGAACCAGCGCTGGCTCGGTCGCACCGTCGCCGACGTGGTCGAGGAGCGCGGCGGTCACCCGTCGGACGTGCTCGCCGATTTCGTGCTCGAGAACGACTGCCGGCCCGGACTCGTCGCCACGGGCATGGCGAACGCCGACGTCGAGGGCGTCGGCGCGCACGCTGCAGAACCCGGCGGTGTTGATCAGCTCGTCCGACTCCGGCGCCCACGCGCAGATGATGTGCTCGTCGGGCGACACGACCCTGCTGCTGACGCGCCACGTGCGTGACCGCGACGACTTCACGCTCGAGGACGCGGTCTACCAGCTCACCGGACGCCAGGCCGACGTGTTCGGGTTCCACCGGCGCGGCGTCGTCGCGCCCGGGAACGTCGCCGACCTCAACGTGTTCGCGCTCGACGAGCTCACCTACGGCGGCGACGAGTTCGTCAAGGACCTGCCGCAGGGCGGCATGCGCATGCGCCGCCCCACCGGCGGGTACCGCACCACCCTCCTCGGCGGGACCGTCGTGCAGCAGGGCGGCGAGCGCACCGGCGCGCTGCCCGGCCGGGTCATCAGCTCGATCGGCTGAGGCCGCGCCGTCGGAGCTCCACGTCTCGGCCTGAGCTGCCGCGGACGAGCCGGGTAACCTCCAACCCCTCGCCCCCGTAGCTCAGCGGATAGAGCGTCGGCCTCCGGAGCCGGATGCGCAGGTTCGAGTCCTGCCGGGGGCACTCCGAACGCGACGCGCTCGAGCGCGCGCATGCGGTTGTTGCGGGGGTTGTGCTCGACCTCGGCGAGCCCGAGGCGTTCGAGCAGCGGCGGCACGTAGTTGCCGAAGCGACCGCGGTAGCCCTTGCGCAACCCGTACCAGCCGCCGACGGGGTTGTCGTCCGACCGCGCCCACGCCTCGACGGTGCCGTCCTTGGCCGGCTTCTGCTCGTCGGCGTTGCCGAGGAGCATCCAGTCGCCGTGGGCGACGAGCATGTCGTGCAGGTCCTCGACCGCGGAGAGGTGGTAGCGCAGCTGCGTCGAGCCGACCTGGCACACGAGCGCCGGGGGCTCGGCCTCCGGGTCGCGGTGCATCCGGTACTCCGAGCCACCACTCGGTGTCTCCAACACCCACGGGTCGTCGGGGGTGCCTTCGCCGCCCAGGTCCTTCGTCATCTCGCCTCCAGCTCGTCGGGTGCACGCTGCGCGAATGCGGTGAAGTGCGGCAGCAGTCCCGCCCACCCGCCGCGGTTGGCATCGCGCCACTCGTCGGCGCCGACGCCCAGCCGATCCCAACCGGAGTGCACGATCTCGATGCGCGTGGTGCCGTCGCCGGCGTCGGCGAACGTCAACCGCACGTCGGTCGCGTCGGCGCGATCACGGCGGATGTGCCACAGGTAGGCGAGGCCCACCGGCGGCTCCCACGCGGTCACCTCACCCCATTCGATCTCCTGCCCGTCGGCGAGACGCTCGTAGATCCGCCCACCGAGGCGCGGCTCGAGCACGATGGCCGCGGGGTCGCCCGACACGCTGTGACCGCGCGGCCACCAGTCGCCGAACCGCGTCGTCCACACGTCGAACGCATGCACCGGGTCGCACTCGACCCGCAGGTCGATCACCAGCGGTTCGACGGTCACGGCGACGTCGTCCGACGCGGTTCGGTGTTCGCGGCCAGCATCTCGAAGCGCGTCGCCGCGTCGCCCCACACCTCGGCGAGGTAGGCCTGCACGGCTGCGATCCCCTCGTCGTGCAGCCGGTAGATGTTGCGGGTTCCCCGGGGCTCCTCCACCACGAGTCCCGCCTCGCGCAGCAGCCGGAGGTGACGCGAGACCGCCGGTCGACTGATCGGCATCTCCCCGGCGAGCTCGCCGACCGACCTCGGGCCCTCGCCGAGCAGCTCGATGATGGTTCGCCGGTTCGGGTCGCCGAGCGCCTCGAACGCCTCGCCCGCCGCCCCGTCGGTCACCACGCGGTTACCGTAACACGCCGGTTACCGATGCGGAACGAAGCGCCACGACGGGCGCGCTCGGTACCCTCGCACCCCATGGCGACGTTCGTCCTCGTCCACGGCGGCGGTCACGGCGGGTGGTGCTACCAACGCGTGGCGCGACTCCTGCGTGAGCACGGCCACGACGTGTACACGCCCACGCTCACCGGGCTCGGCGAACGGTCGCACCTCCTCCACCCCGACATCGACCTCGACACCCACATCACCGACGTCGTGAACGTCCTCGAGTTCGAGGGCCTGCGCGACGTCTACGTGGTCGGCCACAGCTACGGCGGCATGGTGATCACCGGTGTCGGCGACCGCGCCGCCGACCAGATCGCCGGGCTCGTCTACCTCGATGCCGCCAATCCCACCGACGGGCAGTCGCTGATCGACGTCGCCGGGCCGATGATCGAGATGACCCGGCCCCTCGGCGAGACCGTCGACGGCGTCGAGCTGGTGCTCCTCCCCGCGCCCGGCGCCGCAGCCTTCTACGGGATCACCGATCCCGACGACCTCGCGTGGACCGACGCACGGCTCACCGGCCACCCGTGGAAGTGCTTCGAGCAGCCGTTGCGGCTCGAGCACGAGGACGCCCTCGCCGCCATCCCGCAGTACCACATCGTGTGCACCGAGAACCTCCGCACCCGCGACCGCCAGCTCATGGATCGCGCCCGCGCCGAGGGGCGGTTCTGGGAGATCGACACCGGCCACGACCTGATGATCACCGAGCCGGAGGCGGTCGCCGACGCACTGCTCGAGATCGCCGCGGGCCGATGAGGCCCCAACCCGAGAAGGAGCCCGCCCGGTGCAGCTCGAGCTCCTGAACCTCCCGATCGACCTCTTCCTCCGCACGCAGCAGCACGCGGCGGCGGTGCAACGCGAGCTCGACGTGCTGCGGGTCGAGGGCGCGCGGGTCGGCCGCGTCCCCCGGGGCTACGACGAGATCGTCGCCGACCTCGACGCCCGGTTCACCGGGTACCGGGCCACGATGGACATCCTCGACGGGCTGATCGCGCAGGGCGCCGACCACGCCGACGTCCCCATCCCGGTGCTCGGCGAGCCCGAGGAGCGCGCCACCGCGGTGCAGGCGCTCGCCGACCTCCTCGACGAGATCGACGCGTACTGCGAAGCGGGCGACCAGCTGCTCACCATCGTGACCCCACCCGACCTCCGCGAGTTCCGTACCTGGCTCTTCACCGAGGTCATCGGGCAGCTCCGGGGCGCGACGCCACAACCCTGGACGACCGTCGGAACCACGTCACCACCGTCGCCGTCGGCCACGCACGACGACAGCGACGCGATCGTCGTGCGCGAGACGGGCGCGCTCGACCTCGGCGACGCCGCCCGCCTGCGCGAGGCGCTGCAGTCGGCGTTCACCGCGAGCGACTCCGCCGATGTGGTCGTCGACCTCTCCGACGTCGAGTTCGTCGACTCCGTCATCCTCAGCGTGCTCGTCACCGCGCACAAGCGGCTCGCCGCAGGCGGGCGCACCCTCGTGATCCTCGTGCCCCCGGGGCTGCTCCGGCTCTTCGAGCTCACCGGTCTCGTCGGCGTGCTCGACGTCCGACCCGCGTGAGGCGGCGGTCGCCCACGACGGCGACCGCGGCCGCCCTGGCACTCGTCGTCGCGATGTCCGCCGCGTCGATCACCGAGGCCGGCGCAGCACCGAGCCGCGCCGCGACCACGACCACGACCACGCCCACGACGCCGTCGGCCGCCGCGGTCTGCGACCGCTTCTCCGTCGCGTCCGACCAGCAGGCGACGCTCGGCGATCCGGTGCTCGACGAGGTGTCGGGGGTCGCCGCGAGCCGCACGCACCCGCCACTCCTCTGGGTGCAGAACGACTCCGGCGGGGCGCCGGCGGTGTACGCGATCCGCCCCGACGGGTCGCTCGTCGGCACCTACACGATCGAGGGCGCGACCAACACCGACTGGGAGGACATCGCAGTGGGACCGGGCCCGCAGCACGGCACCAGCTACCTGTTCGTCGGCGACCTCGGCCAGAACCTGGCCGCCCGCGATCACGTCACGGTGTACCGGGTCCCGGAGCCCGACGCCCCGATCGCGTCTACCGGCACGCTCGCCGGCGCGGCGGTCATCTCGCTGCGCTACCCCGACCAGCCCGTCGACGCCGAATCGATGTTCGTCGACCCGCGCACGCGGCGACCTCTACGTGATCGACAAGCAGTACCTGAGTGGCGTGGGCCACGTCTTCCGCGTGCCGGCCCGGGCATTGGTCGACGGGGCCGACGTGGTCATGCAGGAGGTCGCGTCGTTCACCCTCGAGCCCGACGTCGCCACCACGAACCCCGGCGCCTCCCGCTTCCCCGGCACCATCATCACCAGCGCCGACATCTCTCCTGACGGCGGCACCATCCTCGTGCGCACCTACCGCCGCGTCCTCGCCTTCTCGCGCGGTCCCCGGGGCACGGTCGCGTCCGCGTTCCGTCGGCCGCCGTGCGAAGCCCCGCAGCTCGACGAACGACAGGGCGAAGCCGTCGGATTCGCCGCGAACGGCGCGAGCTACTTCACGATCAGCGAAGGCGTGGGCGCCGAGGTGCACCGGTTCGCGAGTGCGCCCGCCGCTGCAGGGTTGAAATGCGACGGCACTCCCCGGACTGGGGGGTGCGCCGCCGCGACGACCTCGCTAGAGTCGCACCGAGAACAACAACAACGACAACAACACAGCCTCAGCGTCATGTGACGGCGCGGCGGCGACCGGGCGTCCAGCAGGGAACCAGGGGGGTTTCACCGGTGCTGCAATTCATCGTCGTCGGACTCGTGTTCGGGAGCATCTACGCGCTCGCAGCGTCCGGCCTGGTCATCACGTACGTGTCGACCGGCGTGCTCAATTTCGCCTTCGGCGCCTTCGCCTTCTTCATCGCGCGCTTCTACTACTTCCTGCACGTCGAGAAGGAGTGGGGCATCCTCGCCAGCGCGGCGGTGAGCCTGTTCGTGCTGGCGCCCTTCATGGGGATCTTCTTCTACGCCGCGATCTTCCGGTACCTGCGGCTGTCGTCGCAGCTGATCAAGGTCGTGGTCACCATCGGTCTGTCGGTGGTGATCCCCGTGGTCGCCACCATCATCTTCGGCAACGACGAGATCTTCCAGGCCCCCGGCCTCGCCTCCCAGCCGGTGGCCGTCTACAAGGTGTTCGACACCGCGGTCACGCTCGACCAGGTGATCGCGTACGCCTGCGTGCTCGGGATCGTCGTCTTCGGCTTCCTCATCCTGCGCTTCACCGAGGCCGGTCTGAGCGTGCGGGCGATGGTCGACTCCGAGGCGATGACGTCGCTGTCGGGGAGCAACCCGTCGCGCATCGCCGCCGGGGTGTGGGTCGTCTCCACCATGCTCGCCGGACTGGCGGGGATCCTCGCCGCCCCCGTCATCGGTCTCGACCCCAACAAGTACACGCTGCTGATCGCCGCCGCGTTCGCAGCCGTCATCGCCGCCCGGTTGCGCAGTCTCCCGATCGCCGTCGGCATCGGTCTGCTGATGGGCGTCGTGGGCAGCCTCGTGCAGTACTGGCTCCCGCCCGACAGCGAGATCACCGCCAACATCGTCCCGGCCATCCCGTTCGCGTTCGTCGTGATCTCGCTGATCGTCAACATCATCCGGTCGGGTCGCGTCAACGAGGAAGAAGGCGTCGGTGGTGCGCTCGACCGCGCCATCACGCCCAACGGTGGCAGCCGCCTCGCCGCGTCGGGCGACGCCGAGAACCTCTACCCGAAGCTCAACTTCACGTTCCCGGTCATCCTCTTCATCGGGATCTGCATCCTGCCGTTGATCTTCTCGTCGTACTGGCAGGCCCTCATGGTCACCGGTGTGGCGCTGGCGGTGATCTTCCTCAGCTACACGTTGGTCACCGGCGAAGGCGGCATGCTCTGGCTCTGCCAGATCACGTTCGCCGGTGTCGGCGCGTTGGCATCGGCGCAGTTCGCCACCGAGCACGGCTGGCCGATCATCCCCGCGATCCTCATGGGCGGCCTGATCGCGGCGGCGATCGGCGTGGTCATCGGCCTGCTCACGATCAGGCTCGGCAACCTGTACGTCGCGCTCGTCACCCTCACGTTCGGGCTCCTCATGGAGCGCCTCGTGTTCAACCTCCAGGACTTCGCCAACTTCGGCGCCGGCGTCGCGGTCGCGCGGCCCGAATTCGTGAGCACCGACAAGGGGTTCATCTACTTCGGCCTCGCGGTGTTCGCGATCTTCGCGATCCTCATCGTCAACCTGCGCCGGTCGACGACCGGTCTCGCGCTCAATGCGGTCCGTTGGAGCGAGAACGCGTCGCGCACGATGGGCCTCAGCGTCATCCAGATGAAGATGCTCGTGTCGGGTCTGGCCGCGTTCGTGGCCGGCGTCGGCGGCGGGCTCTACGCACTGTCGTTCAAGCAGGCGATCCCGCTCGACTACGCGACGCTGCTCGGCCTCGCGTGGCTCGCAGTGCTCGTCACCTTCGGCGTGCGCTCCAACATCGCCGCCCTGCTCGCGGGTCTCCTGTTCACCTTCTCCCCCGCGTTCATCCAGACCGTGCTGAAGCTCGACGCCCCGTGGTCCGACCTGCCGATCCTCCTCTTCGGTCTCGGTGCCATCGCGCTGGCCAAGAACCCGGAGGGCACGGTGCACCAGCAGGCGATGGGCTTCCAGAAGATGTTGCACAAGGCGATGCGGGGCGGGGCGCGCCCGGTGCCGGCCGCCACTGCGTTCGCAGGTCGCCACGATCCGCGGCTGCACCCCGACGACACACCGGCGTCTCCCGATCCGGCGTCGCCCCGATCCCTCGCCGACCGATCCGGGCAACCCGGGAGCACCACCGCGGAGGTTGCCGGATCATGACCGCCACCGAGGCGACCCAGCCGGCCGACGCCACCGCCACCGACCTCCACCACGCCCGCGCTCGAGGCCAACAACGTCACCGTGCGCTTCGGTGGCCTCGTCGCCCTCAACGACGTGAGCATCTCGGTGCCCTCGGGCACGATCGTCGGCCTCGTCGGGCCGAACGGGGCCGGCAAGACCACGCTGTTCGGTGTGCTGTCCGGACTGCTCCACCCGAACAACGGCGACGTGTTCCTCGGTGGCCAGAAGGTCACGGGGAAGTCGCCCTCGAAGCGGTCCCGACTCGGGCTCGCCCGCACGTTCCAGCAGCTCGAGCTGTTCATGGGCCTCACCGTGCGCGAGCACGTCGTGCTCGGGCTACCGGGTGCGCAACCAACGACGACGGCTGTGGAGCGACCTCCTCACCGCCGGCGCGTTGCACCGCGAGAGCACCGCCGAGCAGCGAGCGCGTCGACCACCTCGTCGACCTCCTCGGACTCACGAGCGTCGCCAACACCGCGGCCGCGGTGCTGCCGCTCGGCACCGCGCGTCGCGTCGAGGTGGCGCGTGCGCTCGCCACCGGGCCCTCCGTCGTGCTGCTCGACGAACCGTCGTCGGGACTCGACGCCCACGAGACGTCGCAGCTCGGGGCCGCGCTGCGCACGGTCGCCGACGAGGAGCACGTGTCGCTCCTCCTCGTCGAGCACGACGTCGCGATGGTGCTCGGGCTGTCGGCCCAGGTCGCGGTGCTCGACTTCGGCGTGCGCATCGCCTACGGCACCCCCGACGAGATCCGCAACGACCCCGCCGTCCGCGCCGCCTACCTGGGCGACGACGAAGCGGTCGAGGGCACCCACGACGACACCCAAGGTGATGCCCAAGTGGACACCCCAGTGGACACCCAAGAAGGAGCTGAGTCCTGATGGCCGACGCACTGCTCTCGGTGCAGGGGCTCGAACGTGAGCTACGCCTCCGTGCAGGCACTGTTCGACGTGAGCATCGACGTGCCGCAGGGCAGCGTGGTCGCCGTGCTCGGCGCCAACGGCGCCGGCAAGAGCACGTTCGCGCGTGCCGTGTCGGGCCTCGTGCCTTCGAGCGGCGGCGCGGTGCTCTTCGACGGCCAGGACATCACGAAGGCCCACCCCCACGACATCCGTCGCGCCGGGCTGGTGCACATCCCCGAAGGTCGCGGGATCTTCCCCGGTCTCTCGGTGCAGGAGAACCTCCGGATGGCCGTCCGCCGCGTCGGCACCCCCGACCAGCGCAAGTCGGCGATCGAGAACGCCTACGAGATGTTCCCGCGCCTCGCCGAACGTCGGAACCAACGTGCGGGCACCCTCTCGGGCGGTGAGCAGCAGATGCTCGCGCTGGCCCGCGCGCTCGCGGTGCCGCCGAAGCTGATCATCGCCGACGAGATGTCGCTCGGTCTCGCGCCGCTCGTCGTCGACTTCGTGTTCGAGAGCATCGAGCGCGCCGCGCAGAGCGGCGTCACCATCGTGCTCATCGAGCAGTTCGTGCACCGCGCCCTCGGGCTCGCGAGCCAGTGCGTGATCCTGAAGCAGGGTGCGGTCGCGTGGACCGGCCCCGCCGACAACGCGCGGCAGGAAGTGCTCGACCGCTACCTCGGCGAGTCCGCTGACGCAATGGCGTAGGGCCGCCGGGCGACCTGCGCTCCAGTCTGGTGTGGGTTAGGTTGCGCCCACCACCCGCAACGGGTGGTGACACACACAACTGAGCAACAGACCGGTTTCCGGGGGGAGAATCGCGAATGTTGAGCCACACCTCGCGCGGCCTGCGCGCCGTCGCAACCATGGCGATCGGCGGCCTGGCCGCCGTCACGTTGATCACGTCGACCGCGGCAGCGCAGTCGAGCGCCGACCCCGGTGTCACCGCCAAGGCGGTGAAGTTCGGGTTCATCTGGTCCGGCACGGGTGTGGCGAGCTCCACGTTCCAGGGCTCCGACAAGGCGTGCCAGGCACGCATCGACCGCGCCAACCGTGAGGGCGGGGTCAACGGCCGCAAGATCGAGATCGCGTACATCGACGACAAGTCGAGCGGCGCCAACCTCACCGCGTCCAAGGACCTGGTCGAGAACCAGGACGTGTTCGGCGTCATCAACAACTCGTCGTTCGCGTTCCTGAGCTACCGCTACCTGAAGGACGCCGGCGTGCCGATGATCGGCGGCGGCTTCGACGGCACCTACTACGGCGAGAAGGGCAACGAGAGCATCCTCTCCGCGCTCGGCAACTCCGCCCCGTTCACGGGCCTCGCGTACGACAACCTCACCAAGCTGATGAAGCAGGCGGGGGCGAAGAAGGTCGCCGCAGTGTCCTACGGCGCCTCGGCCTCGTCGGTCGCCTCGGCGCAGACGCTCATGGACTACGCCGCCCCGGCCCAGGGCCTCGACCCGGTGTACTTCAACAAGGCCGTGGAGTTCGGCACCTCCGACGTCGGCCCGCTCGGGCTCGGCATCAAGAACGCGGGCGCCGACGCGGCGTACATGCCGATGGTGGCGGAGTCGAACCTGGCGCTCGTGCAGAACCTGGAGCAGAACGGCGTGCAGATGAAGTTCAACGCGCTGATGACCGGGTACGGGCAGTCGCTGCTCGACTCCCCGGCCGCCAAGAGCCTCAAGCCGAACACGTACTTCATGCAGACCTACAAGCCGGTCGAGGTCAAGGACGCGGCGACGAAGCAGTTCCAGGCCGACCTCAAGAAGGTCGGGATCACCGGGATTCCCGACTACGGCAAGTACACCGGCTACATCACCTGCGACATCGCGGTCACCGCGCTCAAGCAGATGGGCAAGAACGTGAACCGCGCGGACTTCGCACCGAAGTTCCGCGCCCTCGGCAAGTACGACGCCGCCGGGCTCAACTGCGCGCCCTACAACGTGGGACTCGACACGTTCGGCAAGTACCCGAGCACGGGCTGCATCTACGGAACCCAGGTCAAGGACGACAAGTTCGTCGTGATCAACAAGGGCAAGCCGGTGATCGGCAAGCTGGTCGGCAGCAAGGCTGCGCTCGAGGCCAACGCCACGGGGAACCCCGATCTGGTGACGACGACTTCCGCGGCACCCGCTTCCTGACCCACCCGAACGAGATCCACGACGAGGGGGAGCCCGTACCACCGGCTCCCCCTCGTCGCGCGGTCGTCCACCCTCTCGCGACCCTCCCGGCACACGCCCACCGGCCTACTGGGCAGTCGCGCAGCAGGCGAGGGCCGAACGCGTTAGCGTTGCTGACCGAGCACAATTTCGGCCCGGCAGCGGGCCACTCCCAGGGGGGAACAACATGAGGAAGCACCGCATTCGCGGCGTGCGCATCGTCGCCGTCGCGGCCGCCGTGAGCATGGCCGCCGTCGGCGTCCTGGCGACCGGGGCCGGGGCCCAGTCGTCGGGCAACGCCCCGGGCGTCTCCGACAAGGAGGTGACCCTCGGCTACATCTCGTCGCAGACGGGTGTCGCCGCGGCCACGCACAAGAACGCGCACAAGTCGTGCCAGGCGCGCGTCGACGCCGAGAACGCCAAGGGCGGCGTCAACGGTCGCAAGATCAACCTCGTCGTCATCGACGACAAGTCCAGCGGCGCCAACCTCACCGCGGCGAAGGACCTGGTCGAGAACCAGAACGCGTTCGCAGTGGTCGACAACTCCGCGTTCGCGTTCCTCGCCTACCGGTACCTGAAGGACGCCGACGTCCCGATGATCGGTGGCGGCTTCGACGGCAACTACTACTACGACGCCGGCAACGAGAACATCATCTCCGGCCTCGGTGACGGCACCCCGGTGCCCGGCCTCACCTACGACACGACCACCAGGGTCATGAAGCAGATGGGCGCCAAGAAGGTCGCGGCGGTCGGCTACGGCGCGTCGCCGTCGTCGAGCGAGTCGGCCAAGGCCACGGAGACCTACGGCGCGAAGGCCCAGGGTCTCGACGGCGTCTACCTGAACAACACGCTCGAGTTCGGCGGCACCGACGTCGGGCCCGTCGTCCTCGGCATCAAGAACTCGGGTGCCGACGGCCTCTACCTGCCGCTCGACTCCGACACCAACTTCGCCATCGTGCAGCAGCTGCAGCAGAACGGCGTGGAGATGAAGTCGAACATCCTCGCCACCGGCTACAGCCAGGACCTCCTCGACCAGCCGATCGCCAAGACGATCACGCCGAACGACATCATGTTCACGGCGTACCGCCCGGTCGAGCTCGGTGGACCCGCGGTCAAGACGTTCCAGGCCAACCTGAAGAAGTACGCCGGCCTCACCGGCGTGCCCGACTACGGCACCTACACCGGCTACATCACCTGCGACATGGCGATCCTCGGGCTCAAGAACGCAGGCAAGAACCCGACCCGCCAGGCCTTCGTCGACGGCATCCGCAAGACCAACGGTGGCAAGTACGACGGTGCCGGGCTGCTGTGCCAGCCGATCAACCTGAGCTACGAGGCGTTCGGCACGATCAACCCGAACTCCTGCACCTGGTTCGTCACCGTGAAGGACGGCAAGTTCGAGGTGCTGAACAAGGGCAAGACCGTGAGCGGGAAGCTCGTCGGCGACCCCGCCCTGATCAAGCAGTACCAGAGCAACGCCGGCGCCGGGCAGACGACGACCACCGCGCCACCGGCGACGTAGTCAACGCGCGCGTCGACACGAGCACACGAGGGGGAGCCGTTCGCGGCTCCCCCTCGTCGCATCGTGCGCCGATCGCGCACCGGTGCGCGCACCTCCGAGGGTGCCTGGGCTGTTCGCGGCAAGGCCACTAGCGTGCCGCTCGGTACACAGGGGGTCCCGCACACGGGACGATGATGAGGGGGAACTGGCTCCATGCAGCAGCACAGAACGCGCCGCGTGCGCGCACTGGCCGCATTCGCGACGCTGAGCGTCGCGACGGTCGGGGTACTCGCAACCGGCGCATCCGCGCAGTCGTCGGGCGCCGCGCCCGGTGTCACCGACAAGGCGGTGAAGGTCGGGTTCATCTCGTCGCAGAGCGGCGTCGCGTCGCCGAACTTCATCGGCGCCGACAAGGGGTGCCAGGCTCGCATCGACGCCGAGAACGCCAAGGGCGGCGTGAACGGCCGCAAGATCGACCTCGTCGCCATCGACGACAAGTCCACCGGCGCCAACCTCACCGGCGCCAAGGATCTGGTCGAGAACCAGAACGCGTTCGCAGTGGTGAACGACTCGCCGTTCGCGTTCCTCACGTACCGGTACCTGAAGGACGCCAAGGTCCCGACGATCGGCGGCGGATTCGACGGCTCGTACTACTACGACGCCGGCAACGAGTGGCTCATCTCGAGCCTCGGTGACGGCACCCCGATCCCCGGCATCACCAGCGACAGCCCGGTGCAGGTGATGAAGAAGCTGGGCGCCACCAAGGTCGGCGCGATCGGTTACGGCTCGTCGCCGTCGTCGAGCGAGACCGCCAAGGCGACCGTCGACTACGCGGCGCAGGAGCTCGGCCTCAAGGAGGGCTACCTCAACAACTCGGTCGAGTTCGGGAGCACCGACACCGGTTCCGTGGTGCTCGGCGTCAAGAACTCGGGCACCGACGGCCTCTACCTGCCGCTCGACTCCAACACCAACTTCGCCATCATCCAGCAGCTGCAGCAGAACGGCGTGCCGATGAAGGCGAACGTGCTCGCCACCGGCTACAGCCAGGACCTGCTCGACCAGCCCATCGCGAAGACGATCACGCCCACCGACGTGATGCAGTCGAGCTACAAGCCGATCGAGGTGGGTGGCAAGGACGTCAAGACGTTCACCAGCAACCTGAAGAAGTACGCCGGGATCACGGGCGTTCCGAACTACGGCGTGTACACGGGCTACATCACCTGCGACATGGTGGTGCTCGGGCTCCAGAACGCGGGCAAGAACCCGACCCGCCAGAGCTTCGTCGACGGCATCCGCAACACGAACGGCGGCAAGTACAACTCGGCCGGCCTGACGTGCAAGGACATCGACCTGAGCTACGCGCACTTCGGGAAGATCAGCAGCACGCCCGGGTGCCTCTACTACGTCACGGTGAAGAACGGGAAGTTCGTGCTGTTCAACAACGGCAAGCCGATCAAGAGCAAGATCGTCGGCGACCCGGACATCCTCGCCAAGTACCTGCCGTCGGGCTCCGACTCGGCGACGACCACCACCGCGGCACCGGCCAGCTGACCTGATCGGCTGACACCACGAACGGAAGAGGGGGAGCCGGTTCGCCGGCTCCCCCTCTCGCGTGTGGTCCCCTGAGCGCAGGCGCTCGGACGCCCGGGTCAGTTGCCGGGCGGCCCCTTCGGCACGTCGCGGAAGGGCATGTTCTTGTCGTGCGTGATCTCGCGCGGCATCTTCAGCACCTTCTCCGAGATGTTGTTGCGGGCCATCTCGGTGGTCCCGCCGCCGATGCCCGACGACTGGCGCTCGAGGAAGCTGAAGCCCTTCTCGGCCCACACGTCGTCGGGCAGGGTCGCCGCCGCGTTGGCGCCGGCGAGGTCGAGCGAGATCGTGTTCTGACGCTGGAACACGACCGCCGAGATCAGGCGGGCGATGGCGGCGCTGTTGTCGGGCATCTGACCGGTGCGCATCCCCGTGGTGATGCGACCGGAGAGCGCGCTGCGTGCGAGGCCGAGCATGTGCGCCTCACCGACGAGCTCCTGCGCACGTGCGTCGTCCGTGCGACCGGTGGCGCGCACGAGGTCGACGTAGGGGTCGCGGCTCTCCTGGATGCCGGAGTGGAGCGTGCCGGTGACGAACGGCGAGCCGCCGCCCATCGCGTTCTTCTCGTGGAACATCCACCGCGTGCCGACGGTCCAGCCCTGGTCGACCTCGCCGACCCGGTCGGAGTCGGGCACCCGCACGTCGGTCATGAACTCCTGGCAGAACTCCTTGGACCCGTTGATCATCTCGATCCGGTGGAGCTCGATGCCCTCCTGGTGGATCGGGATGATGAACACGCTGAGCCCGCGGTGCTTCGGGACGTCCCAGTTGGTGCGCAGCAGGCAGAGGCCGTAGTCGGAGAACCACGCGCCCGTCGTCCACACCTTCGAGCCGTTGACGACCCACTCGTCACCGTCGCGCACCGCGGTGGTGAGCGCGGCGGCGACGTCGGACCCACCGCTGGGCTCGGAGAGGAACTGCATCCAGATCGCCTCCCCCTTGAGCATCGGGGGGATGTACTTCAGCTTCTGCTCCTCGGTCCCGAACTCGAGCAGCACGGCCATGCACGGCACGAACGTCGGGACCTGGATCAGGTACGGGATCTCGTAGCCGACGGTCTCCTCGTTGAGCGCGCGCTGGTGCTCAGGGGTGAGACCGAGGCCGCCGTACTCCGTCGGGACGCACACGCCGGCGAAGCCGCCGTCGAAGAGCAGGCGCTGGAGGTCGCGCTGGCGCTGGATCGCGGCCAGCTCCTCCTCATCGGAGTCGGCCGGGCGCAGCGGCTGGCGCAGCCCGTCGGACTTGGGGAAGTTCTCCGCCAGCCACGTGCGGGCCTTGAGGCGGAACTCCTCGACCGACTCGACGTCGGTGCTGCTGCTGGTGGTCGTGGTCATGTCCGGTCCTCTGGAGGTCAGGCGGCCTGCGCGATGCGCAGCTCGCCGATGCGACGGTGGTGGTCGGCCGGCGTCCCGTAGGTGAGACGGTCGACGGTGACGCGACGGAGGAAGAGGTGGATGTCGTGCTCGTAGGTCACACCGATGCCACCGTGGAGCTGCACGCAGTCCTGCAGCAGCTCGGCGAGGTACTGGCCGGCGTACGCCTTGGCCGCGCTCGCCACGATCGCCGACGTCGTCGTCGTCACGGGACACGTGCCGGGCCGCGCTGTCGGCGAGGCCGTGGCTGGCCTCGAGCCACATCTTCATGTCGGCGAAGCGGTGCTTGATCTCCTGGTACGAGGCCAGCGGCCGTCCGAAGGAGTAGCGACTGAACGCCCAGTCGAGGGTGATGTCGAAGCCGGCGTCGGCGGCGCCGGCCATCTCGGCCGACTGCGCCACGGCGGCGATCTGCACCTGGTGCTCGAGGTCGTCGGCGATCTCGCCCGGTGTGCCCACGGCCGCCGAGGCGGGCACGCGCACGCCGGCGAACTCGATGCGGGCGTAGCGCCGGACGAGGTCGACGCTGCGCAGCGGCGTGACCGTGACGCCGTCGGAGTCACGCGGCACGAGGAACTGCGCGGTGCCGGCGTCGGTGCTCGCGGTCACGAGGAGCTGGTCGGCCTCGGCGCCCGCCTCGACCGGTGACTTGATCCCGGTGAGCACGTACCCGTCGCCGTCGGCCTCGGCCCGCAGGGCGACATCGCCGAGCGCATCGTGCGGCGGGAGCTCGGTGTCGGCCCAGGTGGCGATCTGCGCGCCGGAGACGAGGTCCTGGAGCAACCCGTTCTGCTGCTCGTCGCTCCCCGACCGGGCGATGGTCGACGCCACGATGTTGCACGGGATCAGTGGTCCGGGCGCCACGTGCAGGCCGAAGGCGTGGGCGACGAGGGCGAGGTCGGACGGGCCGTTCCCGCTCACGCTGCCGCCGCCGAGCTCCTCGGGGACCAGCAGCGAGGTCCAGCCCAGCTCGGTGCCCTGGCGCCAGTAGTCGGGCTCGAACCCGGCCTCGTTCGCCCGGAGCTCCCGCACCTTGGGCAGCGGGCACTCGCTCCCGAGGAACTTCCGCGTGGTGTCGCGGAAGAACTCCTGGTCGTCGGTCAGCACGAGCTCCATGGCGTCCTCTTCTGCGTTCGGCGGGCGTTCGGCGGTGTCGGCCGGCGGGTGGGGCCGGGTGGGGCCCCGGCACGGGGCCAGCCAGCCATCCTGGCCAGTTCTTGCACTCGGCGCAATTTCAGCGGACGGCGGCTCGTCGGCACCAACCGGGGCAGACCGAGGTGCGTTATCGTCCGCCGGCGTGGGGGTCCTGTCACGCGATCCGGAGCAGACGGCAGCGCAGCTGCGCACCTGGCTCGCCGACGTCGCCGGGCTCCCGGAGGTGACCGTCGACCACCTCGAGATCCCGGGCGGCACCGGCTTCTCCAACGAGACGATCCTCTTCGACGCCACCTGGCCCGACGACTCTTCGGAGGGCGCCGGGCTGGAGGGCGCCGGCGCGCCGACGGTGCACCGCCTCGTGGCCCGCATCGCACCGCTGGCCTACACCGTGTTCCTCGAGGCCAACTTCGAGACCCAGTTCCGGGTGATGGACGCGCTGGCCCGCAACACCGACGTGCCCGTGCCCGACATGCTCTGGTTCGAGGACGACCCGTCGTGGTTCGGCAGTCCGTTCTGGATCATGTCGCGCATCGACGGCGCCGCACCGCCCGACGCGCCGCACTACTCGGTCGACGGCTGGCTCCGCGACCTCAGCGCCGCGGAGCAGGCGCAGGTGTGGTGGAACGGCATTGCCGCACTCGCGGCGGTGCACAACCTCGACTGGCGCGCGCTCGGGCTCGAGCACCTCGACGACCCCGCGCGCGGCGAGCCCACGCTCGAGCAGCAGCTCACCTACTACGACGAGTCGTTGGAGTGGGCGGAGCACGCCGAAGGCGGTCGGCCCCACCCGGGCGCTCGTGCTGCACTCGAGTGGCTGCGCTCGCACCGACCCGCGTCGGATCCCGACCAGGTCGCGATCACATGGGGCGACGCCCGGCTCGCCAACCAGATGTTCCGCGACGGCGAGGTGGTCGCGGTCCTCGACTGGGAGATGGTCGCGCTGGGCGACCCTCGCATCGATCTCGGGTGGTGGCTGTTCTGCGACGAGGTGCTGACCAAGGGCGCGGGTCAGGAGCGTCTGCCCGGCTTCCCGTCACGCGCCGAGACGGTGGCGCGGTGGGAGGAGCTCACCGGTCGCAGCGGCGACGACCTGCACTGGTTCCTCGTGTTCGCGGCGCTGCGCTTCACCGTGGTGATGCTCCGGCTCGGCACGCTGCTCCACGAGATGGGCGTGATCCCCGAGCCGTTCGGCTACGACAACGCGATCAGCGACGCCCTCGACGAACTGCTCGCCGACGCCTGAAGGTCAGGGCGTGATGCCGGTGCGGGACACGGGCTCGGCCGCGACCTGCCGCTGCAGGAGCGCGCGCTCGAGCGAGTGCAGGAGCACGTTGCGGATCTCGCGAGGGTCGATGAGCTCGTCGAACCCGAAGCCCCGCGCCGAGTTGTACGACGCTTCGAGCTCCATCTTCTTGAGCAGCTCGGCCTCGTCGACGTCGGAGCCGCGCGAGCGACTCATCGCCGCCGCGCCCATCGCGCCCATCGTGGCGCCGGGGAACGCGAACACCGCCGACTGGTTGTCGAACCCGATCATGCCCATGACCATCGAGCCGAAGCCGTAGGCCTTGCGCATGGTGACCTCGAACTTGGGCGAGGTCGCCATCGACTGTGCCGCGAACATGCGCGCGCCGGCGCGCAGGATCCCCCTGCGCTCCGACGCGGTGCCCGGCATCACGCCCGGGTTGTCGGCGAGGAAGATCAGCGGCAGGTGGAACGAGTCGGCGACGGTGATGAAGTGCGATGCCTTGTCGGCGCCGTCGACGTCGATCGAGCCGGCACCCACCTTGGGCTGGTTGGCGATGATCGCGACCGGGTGCCCACCGAGGTGTGCGAGGGCGGTGACGACCGTCTTCCCGAAGTCGGGCTGCACCTCGAACCACGACGACTGGTCGACCACGACGTCGATGACGTCGCGCACGTCGTAGACGCGCTTGCCGTCGCGCGGGACGATGTCGAGGATCTCGTCGACCAGGCGCGGCGCGGTGTCGTCGTGCACGTAGTCGGGGGGGTACGACCACGCCGACGACGGGAAGTAGCTGAGGTAGAGGCGCACCAGCTCGAGCGTGGCCGCGTCGTCGGCGCCCAGGTTGTGGATCAGTCCGCTCGCGGATCGCGACGCCGGGACCGCCGAGCTCCTCCTTGGTGACCTGCTCGCCCAGCGACTCGGCGACCACCGGTGGACCGGCGGTGAAGATCGCGGCGTGCGAGCTCATCACCGAGAAGTCGGACAGCGGTGCCACCAGCGCACCGTGGCCGGCCGACGAACCGCACACCGCGGTGATCAGGGGCACGTAGCCCGAGCACTTCGACTGCGAGAGCATGTCGGTGGGTGACTTGCCGTAGGCCTTGCCGTCGGCGCGGAAGCCGGCGCCGTCGAGGATCATCACCAGTGGGATGCGGTCTCGGAGCGCGAGCTCGGCGGCGCGGTAGCGCTTGGAGTTGGCGGTGTGGCTGATCGTGCCCGCCATCACGGTGAAGTCCTCGGCGGCGACGATCATCGGACGGCCGCCCACCCGGGCCGAGCCGAGCACGATGGCCTCGGCCGGCGCTTCGTCGCCACCCGTGAGCGTGCCCAGCTCCAGGAACGAGCCCTCGTCGACGAGCGCGTCGACTCGGGCGCGGGCGTCGAGCTTGCCCTGGGAGTGGTGCTTGGCCAGCCGCTCGGGTCCGCCCATCGCCCGACCGACGGCCCGCCGCTGCGCCAGGTCCTCGAGGGTCGCTTCCCACTCGTCACGGAGCTCAGGCATCAGAGTGCTCCCGGATCCCGGTGATGTCGGCGATGAGCTCGAGCTCGTCGGGGCGGTCGGCGCCGACGATGACGCCGGTGACCCCCGGCGGCACGACGCCACCCGCGTCCCACTGCTGCTTGATGCTCGCGGGGGTGCCGACCAGCGTGCCCTGGAGCAGCGCCTCGTCGGGCATGGCCGCGATCGCCTCGTCGCGCCGGCCGGCCAGGAACAGCTCCTGGATGCGGGCGGCGTCGTCGGCGAAGCCGCGCTTGGCCATCGACTCGACGTGGTAGTTGTGCGACTCGCTGCCCATGCCGCCGACGTAGGTGGCGCGGTACGGCCGGATGCTGTCGAGCCAGCCCTTGACGTCGTCGGTGACCTTGACCGTGAGGCCGTTGAACACGTCGAAGTCGGCAGCGGCACCGGTGCGCGTCTCGGCGCGGGCTGCGAACCCACGGTCGAGCGCAGCGGCCACGTCGGGGTCACCCGTGCCGAGCGGTGGGAGGCCCATCGGCAACCAGCCCTCGCACAGCTCGGCGCACAGGGCGGTGTTGCGGGGACCGACCGACGCCAACCAGATCGGGATGTCGGACGGCGCGTGCAGGATCGACTTGAGCGCCTTGCCCTGCCCGAGCGCGCCGGGACCGGTGTACGGCAGCGAGATCTCGGGACCCTCGTGGGTGACCGGGCCCTCGCGGCGCAGCACGTCGCGCAGGATCTCGACGTAGTCGCGCAACCGGGCGTTGGGCTTGCCCCACGGCTGGCCGTACCAGCCCTCGACGATCTGCGGACCCGAG
The DNA here is from genome assembly GCA_963755855.1 of uncultured Actinomycetes bacterium. Lineage (GTDB taxonomy): Bacteria > Actinomycetota > Acidimicrobiia > IMCC26256 > DASPTH01 > DASUAS01. The sequence goes on from CAVWLR010000009.1 coordinate 1,682,017, forward strand.
AGGCCGATGCCGACGATCATGCGCCCGCCACCGGCGATGGCGTCGATCGTCATCGCCTGCATGCCGAGCATCGCGGGCGGACGGCCGGCGAGCTGCACGACCGCGGTGCCGAGCTTGATGCGCTCGGTGCGCGCGGCGATGGCCGCCAGCGGGGTGAGCGCGTCGGCGCCGTAGGCCTCGGCGGTCCACACGGAGTGGAAGCCGAGCTCCTCGGCGCGTTGCACCAGTTCGTACGGCACCTGCACCGTCGGTGAGCGGTACAGCTCCAGTCGCAATCCGAGCTTCAGCACACGGCGACGCTAGACGAAAGGTCAGACAACTCGCCGCGTCGCCCCGCCCGCGCGCGGCCCCCGCCGGTACGATGAGGGGACCGACCAGCGCCGGGCACCCGAGTGGGCCCGAGCCGAAACGAGGACCGAGTGCCTGAACCGCGCGACCCGCGCCAGGGCCCGCACCACCCCACGACGGCCACTCCCGCGCGCCGGCCGGGCTCGGTGCGCCGCACCACGTCGATCACGTCGACGCGGCCCGACGGCCTCCAGGGCCTGCTGCACCAGCACGGGCTCGGGCGCGACGTCGTCACCGCCGCCGACGGCGACACCTCGGTGGCCGCGGAGTCGGAGACCCACCTCGTCACCGAGTACACGCAGGGCATGCTCGTGCGCGAGCTCGACGTCACTCCCGCGGTTCCCGGCGCCGAGGCGTTCGTGGGCGCCCGTGCCGGCGGTGGGTTCCGCAAGGTGCTCGATCTGCAGAGCGGCGCGCAGCGCGGGTCGCTCCCCTACCTGCTGCTCGACGACGTCCCCGGCTCCACGTTGGTGTCGGGCATGGCGATGTCGATCGCCGCCGACGAAGGTGCCGTCGACCTCGACTCGTGGCGCGACCGGGTGACCAAGACCGAGATCCGCCTGCAGCAGGCCGACATCTGTGCGGGGTGGCAGACCGGCGGCACGCTGCTCGCCAACCTCGAGGACGGCCGTCCGCCGGTGCTGCTCGGCCCCGACGCGCCCGACATCACCGACCCCGACGACCCGCTCGGCTGGGTGGCGTTCGATCCGTTGCCCGCGTACGGAACCCGGCGCATCCGTCGCCTCGACGTCTGGCGCGACGAGAGCCCCGACGCTGCCGTCCACGTCGACGGGTTCTTCCGCGACTCGTGCAGCGACGGCGAGGCGAACGAGACGGTCGTGCACGAGTACACCGTCGCCGTCACCGTCGACCCCGACACGATGGTCATCACCGAGTGCTCGGCCGAGCCGCGCGTGCTGCCGTGGGCCGAGTGCCCGCAGGCGATCGGGAGCGCGGGACGACTCGTCGGCTGGGTGGTCGACGACCTGCGTCCCGAGGCGCGCACCAAGCTCGTCGGTCCGAGCACGTGCACCCACCTCAACGACGTCCTCCGCGGCCTCGAGGACGTCCACTGGCTCGCCGACCTCCTCCCCTCCTGAACCAGGTTGCGTCAGCTGACCACGTATATCGCGGTCAAGTGACGCAACCTCGTGGTCTGCTCCGCGTCAGGCGTCGAGCTTGGCGATGACCTCGTCGCCGAAGCGGGCGATGCCGTCGAGGGCCTCGCGCGACGACACGAACGGGCGCACGCACACCCGCTCGACGTTCGCGTCGCGGTAACGATCGACGTCGGCCAGCGTGTCGATGCTGCCGCCGACGGTGAGGGTGGTGACGCCCTCGCGTCCGGCCGCGGCGCGCATCTCGTTGATCTCGGCCAGCGCGCCCGGCAACTGCTCGAGCGTGTGGTTCATCGGCAGCCAGCCGTCGCCGACGAGCGCAGCGCGACGCTTGGCCGCCTTGCCGTCACCACCGATGAGCAGGCTCGGCTGCGGCTGCTGCACCGGCTTCGGGTTGAACATCACCGGGTCGAAGTCGAAGAACTCGCCGTGGTGCTCGACGACGTCGTCGGTCCACAGCCGTCGGCAGATGTCGATGCACTCGTCGACCCGGCGACCGCGCGTCGAGAAGTCGAGACCGGTCGCGGTCCACTCCTCCTCCAGCCAGCTGGCACCGATGCCGAACTCGACCCGACCCTTCGACAGCACGTCGAGGGTCGTGATGGCACGCGCGGTGACGAACGGGTGGCGCAGACCGATGTTGTAGACGTTGGTGCCGAGACGCACCTTCTCGGTGGTCGCCGCGATCGCGGCCAGCGCCATCAGCGCGTCGAACGCCGGCGTGTTCGACGGGATCGGAGGGTGCGAGTCACCGTCGTGGGGACTGCCCTGCATCTCCACCGGGAACACGAGGTGCTCGGGGAGCCACACCGACTCGAACCCGGCCTCCTCCGCGGCCTGCGCGGCCGCGGTCCAGAACTTCGTGTTGACCCCCGCGAGCATCACACCGATCTTCATGCCGCGAGAACCTACGGGTATTGTCACCACTCTTCCAGTCCAGACTCCACACGGAACGCGGGGGATTCGCGTGAGCGTCGAGCGGTTCTCGTTGGACGGCAAGGTCGCGGTGATCACCGGCGGTGCCGGCGGCTGCGGTGCCGAGTACGGACGGGGGCTGAGCGCCGCGGGCGCGCAGGTCGTCCTCGCCGATCTCGACGGCGACGGCGCCGCGACCGTGGCCGCCGAGCTCACCGCCGAGGGCCGCGACGCCATCGGCGTCCGGGTCGACATCACCGACCCCGACGCCGCAACGGCGATGGTGCAAGCAGCCACCGACGCGTTCGGCGGCGTCGACATCCTGATCAACAACGCCGCGCTCGATGAAGGAGATCCCCCAGGAGTCGCTCCTGACCCTCGACCTCGAGTGGTGGGAGCGCGTGCTGCGGGTGAACCTCACCGGCGCGCTCGTGTGCACGCGCGCGGCCGTGCCGTCGATGCTCGAACGCGGCGGCGGACGCATCATCAACCAGGTGTCGGGCGGCGCGTTCACACCGGGCGGTGTGTACAGCGTGAGCAAGCTCGGCCTCGTGAGCCTCACCACCAGCCTCGCCCGCGAGCTCGGGCCGCGCGGCATCAACGTGAACGCGATCGCACCCGGGTTCGTGCAGGACGACGCCGGTTACGAGTCGTTGGGCAAGGACGACCCGATCCGCGCCGCGATGCTCGCCGGCGTGCCGGGGAAGAAGGAAGGACCGCCCGACGATCTCGTCGGCACCGTGCTCCTCCTGGCGTCACAGGCCGGTGACTGGATCAACGGGCAGACGATCAGCGTCGATGGCGGCTGGATCATGAGGGTGTGATTCGATGACCGGCGCGATCCCGCAACATCCACCCACCTACTGGGGCCTGGTCGAGCACCGCGCGGCCGACAGCCCCGACCGACCCCTGCTCAGCGACGAGCACGACCGCGTGGTCACGTGCTCGGAGTTCCGCGACGAGGCCGAGCGCGTCGCCGCCGGCCTCCACGACCTCGGCGTGCGCGCGGGCTCCGTCGTGAGCTGGCAGCTGCCGACGACGATCGACAGCCTCGTGCTGCTGGTCGCGCTCACGCGCCTCGGCGCGATCCAGAACCCGATCGTGCCGATCATGCGCGAGCGCGAGGTGCGCTACATCACCAACGAGGCGAAGACCGAGTACTTCCTCGTCCGTCCCGAGTGGCGCGGCTTCGCGTACGGCGCGCTCGCCGAGGAGATCGCGGGCGAGATCGGTTGCACCGTGCTCTCGAGCGACACGCTGCCCACCGGCGATCCGTCGGTGCTCCCGCCACCGCCCGGTCCGGAGCGGGTGCGCCGCTGGCTGTACCACACGTCCGGATCCACCTCCGATCCCAAGGGTGCGTGGCACTCCGACACGTCGGTCATCGCGAGCATGTACGCCTTCGTGACCCGGATCCTGCCGACGCCCGACGACGTCTATCCGGTCTGCTTCCCCGTCACCCACATCGGTGGAGCCGCCATGCTCGGCGCGGCACTGCACGTGGGCTACCGGCTGCCGCTGGTCGAGGCGTTCGACGCCGAACGGACGCCGCACTTCATGGCCGAGCAGGGTGCGACGCTGCTCGGCACCGCCCTGCCGATGTTCCAGGCGTACCTCGCCGCGCAGCGCGCCCACGGCGACGAACCGCTCTTCCCCCGCTTGCGCGCCTGCGTCGGTGGCGGCGCACCCAAGACCGCGGGGATCGACGACCTGATCCGTTCGGAGCTCGGCGGCATCGGCGTCGTGAGCAGCTGGGGCCTCACCGAGTTCCCCACCGCGACCAGCGCCAGCGTCCACGACACGCCAGAGCAGATCGAGAAGACCGAGGGCCAGCCCTCGCCCGGCGTGGAGCTGCGGGTCGTGCGCGGCGACGGCACCGACTGCGGTCCCGGCGAGGAAGGCGAGCTCCGGCTGCGCGGCCCGCATCTCTTCCTGGGCTACGCCAACCCGGAGCTCGACGCCGACGCACTCGACGAGCAGGGCTACTTCCGCACCGGCGATCTCGGCATCGTCGCCGACACCGGCCACGTGACCATCACCGGTCGGCTGAAGGACATCATCATCCGCAACGCCGAGAACATCTCGGCCAGCGAGGTCGAGGAGATCCTCCAGCGGCACCCGTCGATCGCCGACGTCGCGGTGATCGGCCTCCCCGACCCGCGCACCGGCGAGCGCGCGTGCGCCGTGGTCACGCTGGTCGACGGCGTGACGTCGCTCACCCTGGTGGAGGTCGCCGAGCACTGCCGCGAGCTCGGCCTCGCCAAGCAGAAGGTGCCCGAGCAGCTCGAGATCGTCGACGACATCCCGCGCAACGCCATGGCCAAGATCCAGAAGCCCCTCCTGCGCAAGCAGTTCGGCGGCAGCTAGACCCTCCCCAGATCACGAACTGGCGTCATCCGAGCGGAAATGTTGCGCCGAAGTGACGCCAGTTGCTGGGAGGGAGGGGGACGGTTCTCGCAGGCTTCGCCTATCTGGTGACGTCGATGAGGACCTTGCCGGTGGCGGTGCGTTCCAGCATCGAGCGGAGGGCGACGGCGGTGTCGCCGAGCGGGTACGTCGCGGAGACGTGGGGGTGGATCTTCCCGCCCACGAACAGCTCCTTCAGCTCCCGTTGGTCGCGGGCGACGAGGTCGGGGACGGCCTCACCGATGCTGCGCATCTCCATCCCCCGCAGGATCACGCCCTTCAGCAGCACGAGGTTGAGCGGGATGCGCGGGATCTCACCCGACGCGAACCCGACCACGACGAACCGGCTCCCCCACTTCGTGGCCCGCAGCGCCTGCTCGGAGTACGGACCGCCGACGGGGTCGACGACCACGCCCGCGCCGCCACCGGTGAGCTCCTTGGCGCGCGTCTTGAGGTCTTCCTTCGTGTAGTCGATCCCCGCCACCGCGCCGTACTGCGCGCACAGCTCGAGCTTCTCGGGCGACGACGCCGCTGCGATCACCTCGCCCGCCGAGCAACGTCGCCAACTCGACCGACGCCAGGCCCACGCCTCCCGCGGCGCCGAGCACGAGCACGCTCTCCCCCGGTTGCAGGTCGGCGATGGTGCGCAGCGTGTGCATGGCGGTGGTGTGCGCCACGCTGAACGCGGCCGCGTCGCGCAGGTCGACCGAGTCGGGGATCACGGTCACGCTCGCCGCGTGCACCACGATCTGCTCCGCGTACGCACCGACGAAGCTGGCGCCGTACACGTGGTCGCCGACCGCGACGCCGCCTTCACCACCGGCGACGCCGTCGCCGACAGCCGCGATCACACCCGAGAACTCGCTCCCGGGCACGAACGGCGCGGGCACCTGCACCTGGTACTCGTTGTTGACGATCAGCACGTCGGGGAAGTTGACCGCCGCGTACGCGATGTCGACGAGCACCTCACCCGGCCCCGGGACGAGGTCGGGCAGCTCCTGCACGACGACCACCTCGGGCGGCGCCGTGCTCGGGCACGTAAGCGGCGCGCACCGCGCTATCGGCTCTCGGTGACGGCGTAGTCGCGACGACTCGGCGAGATCGGCCGCGCCCTGCATCAGGTCGAGCACGATCGGGCCGAAGGCATCGAGCTTGGCGTCGTCGCCGCGGCGCTGGTAGCCCTGCTCGAGCACGACCGCGAGCTTCCACTTCGCCAGCACGATGTAGTAGTCGATGTCGTCGACCTGACGGCCCGACACCTCGGCGTAGTGCGCGACCACTTCGTCGCGCGACGGCATGCCGTACATGTTGGCGTAGCCCGCCGTCTCGGCCTCGACCGCCATCGTGTCGGCGGGCCAGCTCTGCACCACCCAGCCCAGGTCGAGCTTGGGGTCGCCGACGGTGCCCATCTCCCAGTCGATGAGCGCGGCGAGCTTGGCCGGCGCACCGTCCTCGAACATCACGTTGGCGAACTGGTAGTCGCCGTGCATGAGGCCAGGGACGAAGTCGATCGGCTTGTGCGCGCGCAGCCACGCCGACGCCTCGTCGAAGCCGGGGAGCTCGCGACCCTTGATGCGCTCGAGGAACGCGGTCCAGCGGTCGACCTGGCGCTCGTGGAAGCCCGTCGGGACGGCCGAGGTCCTGCAGGCCCTTGGCCTGCCAGTCGACGTTGCCGAGCAGCGCGATCCCCTCGACCAACTGGTACGCGAGGCCCTTGCGGGCGTCGAGGTCGGTGTCGAACGGCGCCGGCCACCCGTCGGTGTTCATCGGCGACCAGCCGTCGACCCAACCCATCAGGTAGAAGGTGCGGCCGAGCACCGACGGGTCCTCGCACACGCCGATGGCGGCGGTGTGCGGCACCTCGGTGCCGTCGAGCGCCTCGATGATGCGCCACTCGCGCAGGATGCCCTTGTCGCGGTCGACGGGCGCCGCCGCCGGCGGGATGCGGATCACGCCGTGGAAGTCGCCCCGCCGCAGCTCGTAGATCTCGTTCTGCGAACCGCCGGAGACGAACGAGTGCTCGAGCGGCTCACCCTTGCCGTCGAAGCCCTGGTCGTCCATCCATGCTCGCGAGCCGGTCGAAATCGATCACAGGTTCCCCACCTCGTGGTCCAGGTACTCGGCGTACTTCGCCTTGGCCGCAGCCAGCTTCTTGGGCAGATGCTCGGTCGGCCAGAGATCATCGGTCGCCTTGTACTCGCGGAGCAACTGCCGGGCCACGGTGACCTTGTGCACCTCGGTCGGGCCGTCGGCCAGACCCATCGACGCCGCGCCCATGACCAGGCCCATGAAGGGCATCTCGTTGCTGACGCCCGAGCGCGCCGTGCACCTGCATCGCCCGCCACGCGATGTCGTGCAGCACGGTCGGCATGACGACCTTGGCGGTGGCGATGTCCTTGCGCACGCGCTTGTAGTCGTTGTACTCGTCGATCTCCCACGCGGTGTAGAGCACGAACAGCCGGAACTGCTTGAGCTGCGCGTACGAGTCGGCGATGAAGCCCTGCACGAACTGCTTGTCGGCCAGGAGCGATCCCTGGGTGTGACGGGACAGCGCCCGCTCGCACATCATGTCGATCGCCTTCTGCGCCAGCCCGATGGTGCGCATGGCGTGGTGGATGCGACCGCCACCGAGCCGAGTCTGCGCGATGGCGAACGCCTGCCCCTCGCCGCCGAGCAGCGCGTCGGCCGGGACGCGCACGTCGTCGTAGTGGATGAGCGCGTGCATGCCCTCGCCGAGCGGCTCACCGGCGAGACCGATGTTGCGCTCGATCTTCACGCCGGGCGTGTCGGTCGGGCACGAGGAACATCGACATGCCCTGGTACGCGCTCACGTCGGGATCGGTGACGACCATCACGATCAGGAACGACGCGGTGCGCGCGTTCGACGAGAAGAACTTCCACCCGTTGATCACCCACTCGTCGCCGTCCTTCACCGCGCGGGTGGTGAACATGGTGGGGTCGGCGCCCGCGTGCGGCTCGGTCATCGAGTAGCAGGAGAAGCACTCACCGTCGAGGAGCGGCTGCAGGTAGCGCTCCTTCTGCTCGGCGGTGCCGTAGTGGGCGATGATCTCGGCGTTGCCGGTGTCGGGCGCCTGGCACCCGAACACGATCGACGCCCACTGCGACCGACCGAGGATCTCGTTGAGCAGCGCGAGCTTGAGCTGGCCGAAGCCCTGGCCGCCGAGCTCGGGTCCGAGGTGGGTGGCCCACATCCCGCGCTTGCGCACCTCGTCCTTCAGCGGGATCGATGATCGCCCGCCGGGTGTCGTCGAGCGGGTGGAACTGCAGGTCGGGGAAGAGCAGGTCGAGCGGCTCGATCTCCTCCCGCACGAACGTGTCGACCCAGTCGAGCTGCGCCTGGTACTCGGGATCGGTGCGGAAGTCCCATGCCATCGTCGATGTCCTCCTCGTCGGAGATCTCAGAATAGGATTCTTGACGTGAAGAACACAATTCCGGGCCCGGGCAGAGGAGCGGAACCGAGCGCAGCCCAGCAGGCCCTGGCCCGCCGGGAGGCCGCCTACGCCGAGGAGGTGCGGCGGCTGCTCGACGCCGGCCTCGACGTCATGCGCGAGCTGCGGCACCGAGAAGCGCCCGCGGGTCGCCGACATCGTGGCCGCCGCCGGGCTCTCCAACGACGCCTTCTACCGGCACTTCCGCTCCAAGGACGCGCTGGTGGCGGCGCTGGTCGACGACGGTGCGCTCCGCCTCCGCAGCTACCTCGACCACCAGATGGCGAAGGAGCCCACGCCCGACGGCGAAGGTGCGCCGGTGGGTCGAGGGCGTGATGTCGCAGGCCGAGGGAGAGGTGGCCGACACCACCCTGGCGGTGATCTGGAACGGCGACAGCATCGACGCGCGGATCGGCGCCCGGCCGGGAGGCGGCCAACGCCGCGCCCGGCGACGCTCCTGCGCGAGCCCTTCGCCGCACTCGGGAGCGACCGGCCCGACCTCGACGCATCCGCTGGTCGCCCACGCGGTGTTCGGGCGGCTGGCCGAGCTCCTCTGGCAGCACCGACACGCCGACTCCCGACGAGGTCGATCACCTCGTCGCGTTCACCCTCGCCGCGGTCAGTCGCTGACGAGGTCCCGGAGCACGGTGTCGGTGTCGCGGCCGGCGGCGCGCATGTCCAGGCCGCCAGCGCCGCGCCCGGCGACGCTGCTGGAGGAGCCGTTCGCCGCGCTCGGCAGCACGCGGCCCGAGCTCGACGCCGCGCTCGTCGCGCACGCGGTGTTCGGCCGCCTGGCCGAGCTGCTCTGGCAGGGCGCGCACGCCGACCGGGCCGAGGTCGACCACCTCGTCGACTTCTGCCTCGGCGCGGTCAGCTCTGCGCGCGTTGATCTCCTGCAGCACCGTGCGTCGGTGTCGCGACCGGCGGCGCGCATGTGCGCCGCGGGTGCGCGGCGGCACGCCGTCCCACTGCGAGTAGTCGCGCATCACCTTGACCTCGCCCAGGTCGTCGTCGTCGACGGCGAGCCACACGCCCGGCGTCGACGAGCGCCGCGCTCGTGTACACCTCGTCACGTCCGAGCACCGCGATCGCAGGCACGCCGCGGCGCGGCACGCGGCGACGACCGCGTCGACACCGAGCTCGGCGAGCGCGCCACCGTCGGCGCCGCGGATCGCGTGCCATGCGGCGCGGTGCTCGTAGGTCGTGGCCGCGACCGCGAGCCACCCGTCGGCCGCTTCCACGAAGCAGTGGTCGGGCTCGTCGCCGACGTAGTCGACGTACCCGGCACCGGCGCCGGCAGATCCGGCGCGCTCGTGAACTCGCCGCCCTGGAACGCGACCGACGTGCGGCTCAGCGCCACGTCGACGTCCTGGCCCTCGCCGAGGTGCGTGCGCGCGTACAGCGCGGCGATGGTGCCGAACGCGGCGAGCGTGCCGGTGCCGATGTCGTGCAGCGACATCGGCTGGATCACGGGATGGTCGGCGCCACCCTGCGCCACCATGATCCCGCTGCGCGCCTGCAGGAGCGGATCGAAGCCGGCGGTGCCCGCGAGCGGGCCCTCTCCCCAGCCGTCGATGTGGCAGTGCACCAGGCCCGGGTTGCCGGCGCGCAGGCCGTCGAGGTCGAGGTCGCAGGTCCTCGGCCACCTGGCGGGCCATGTTCTCGACCAGCGCGTCGGCGTGGTGCACGAGCGCGGTGAACGCCTCGCGCCCGGCCGCGTCCTTGAGGTCGAGGCACACCTGGTCCTTGTCGCGGTTCAGCGCCGAGAACGACGCCGCCGCGACGGTGCGGAAGTCCTCGCCGCCGGGCGGATCGACCTTCACCACCCGCGCGCCGAGGTCCTGCAGCACGAGGCACCCGAACGGCCCCGCGAGGAACTTGGTGGCGTCGACGACGAGCACGCCGTCGAGCGGGAGCGACCGCCGTGCCTCCCGTCGCTCGCGTCCGCTCGCTCCGTCCCCACGAGCGACGGGCGAGCCGGCGCAAGTGAACCCGGCGTGCGCGACAGCACCGCGGGCAGACCGGGGCCGACGGTGCCGTCGTCGCCGGGCACCGGGAGCAGCAGGTCGTTGGCGGCGACGGTCTCGCTCGCCGCCCACTCCGCGCGGGTCTGCACCGGCGCGTAGGGCACGCCGAACTCGTCGAAGCGCGCCGCCCACTGCGTCCGAGTCCATCTCCGCCATCCGCGCCGCGAAGCGCTCGTTGGCGATCGCCTGCACCGGCGGCGTCACGAACTTGGCGAACTCGCCGTCGACCTCGGGGATCAACATGATGTCCATCACGTCGAGCGCTTCGAGCAGCTTGAAGAAGAACGACGGCGTGAGCGCGCACACGAACAGCCACACGCCGTCGCGGCAGCGGTACATGCGGAACTGCGGCGACGCGCCGGTGCCGTCCTTGTTGGCGCCGAACGGCCGGAAGATGCCGGGGAAGTCGATCCGGATCGACGTGTTCATCGCGTTGACCGCGTGCAGACCCGACACCGTGACGCGTGCGCCGTGCCCCGCGTCGCGCGGTCGACCAGCGCGGCACCGATCGCGCACGCGCCGAGCGCGCCCTGCTCGTAGGTGATGATCGGCACGACCGACGCCACCGGGTGGTCGCTGGTCGCGCCCGGTTGCTGGGCGGCGAGCCCCGTCCACGCCCACAGCAGCAGCTCGTCGTAGGGCAGGTCGGCGGTCTCGCCGCTCGGCGCGTGCGGCGGCAGCCACGCGTGGACGAGCGACGGGTTGTGCTCCCGGAGCTGCTCGGCCGTGAGCCCCGCCGCTTCGAGCTCGCTCGCCGGGAGGTCGACGACCACGACGTCGGCCGTCGCCGCGAGCTCCGCGACCACGACGCCGTCCGGCGCCGCGACCACGTGCTTGGTCCGGTTGGCGTAGCGCCAGAGCGCGGACGGTCGGCGATCGGGCGCCGCTGCTCGACCCGGCACGACGTGCGCGCCGTACTCACCCAGGTGCATGGCCGCGATCGCGCCACCGGGCGCGACCGACAGGTCGAGCACCGTCACTCCGTCGAACGCGCCCCCCATGGTGCTGCTGCGATCAGCCGTCGGTCAGGAGCTGCCGATCAGGAGTTGCCGATCTGGTGCTCGAGCATGTTGGCGATCTTCTTGCGCGCTTCCTCGCGCTTGGCCGGCAGCCACTCCGACGGCCAGAGACCGTCGACGGGCTTGTAGCCCTTGAGCACCTCCTTGGCCGCGGTGACCTTGTGCACCTCGCTCGGGCCGTCGACCGACGCCATGATCGGGATGCCCGACCACATGCTGCCGAACGGCATCTCGTTCGACACGCCGAGCGCGCCGTGGAGGTGCATCGCCTTGAACACGACGCTCTCCTGCACCTTCGGCGTGAGGAACTTGATCGTGGCGATGTTCTTCCGCACCCGCTTGTAGTCGTGGTAGCGGTCGATCTCCCACGCGGTGTAGAGCACCAGCAGCCGGAACTGGATCAGGTCGGCGTAGGCGTCGGCGATGTCGGACTGCACCATCTGCTTGTCGGCGAGGATCGAGCCCTGCGTCTCGCGCGACAGCGCCCGCTCGCACATCATGTCGAGCGCCTTCTGGCACACACCGACGGTGCGCATCGCGTGGTGGACACGGCCGCCGCCGAGACGGGTCTGGGCGACCGCGAACGCCTGGCCCTCACCACCGAGCAGCGCGTCGGCGGGGACGCGGCAGTCGTTGTAGTGGATGAGCGCGTGCATGCCCTCGTCGGGACCTTCACCCATGAGGCCGACGTGGCGCACGACGTCGACGCCGGGCGTGTCGGTCGGCACCAGGAACATCGACATGCCCTGGTACGCGCTCGACGTCGGGGTCGGTCACGGCCATCACGATGATGAAGCGCGCGGTGCGGGCGTTCGACGAGAAGAACTTGTACCCGTTGATGACCCACTCGTCGCCGTCCTTGACCGCGCGCGTGGTGAACATCTTCGGGTCGGCGCCGGCCTGCGGCTCGGTCATCGAGTAGCACGAGAAGCACTCACCGTTGAGCAGCGGCTGCAGGTACTTCTCCTTCTGCGCCTCGGTGCCGTAGTGGGCGATGATCTCGGCGTTGCCGGTGTCGGGCGCGGCGGTGCCGAACACGATCGGCGCCCAGCTCGACGTGCCGAGGATCTCGTTGATCAGCGCCAGCTTCAGCTGACCGAAGCCCTTGCCGCCGAGCTCGGGACCGAGGTGCGCGCCCCACAGTCCTTCGGCTCGGACCTCGTCCTGCATCGGCCGCACCAGCGGCCCGGTCTCGTCGTCGAGCGGGTGGAAGGAGCGGTGCGGGAACACGAGGTCGAGCGGCTCGACCTTGTCGCGCACGAACTGCCGGATCCACTCCAGCTTGGTCTCGAACTCGGGCTCGGTCTCGAAATCCCACGCCATGGCGTCGCCCCCTCTCGTTCTGACTTCGGGTTGCTCGGTCGTACCGGCCCACGAAGTTCGGGGCCCGCTTCTCCGCGAACGCAGTGGCGCCTTCACGTGCGTCCTCGCTCGAGAACACCGCGCCGATCTCGCTCGGCCGCGGCCATGCCGGCGTCGCCGCCCTCGGTGCGTCGTGCGCGCACCAGCTTCTTCACCGTGCGCACCGCCAGCGGCCCGTTCGCGGCGATCAGCTCCGCCAGCGCCAGCGCCTCGTCGACCTCGGTGCCCGCCGGGCACCACCCGGTTCATCAGCCCGAGCTCGAGCGCGCGGGCGGCGTCGAACGTCTCACCGGTGAGCGTGATCTCGAGCGCGATCGTCAGCGGGATCCGGGTGGCGAGCAGCGTGCCGCCGCCACCGGGCATCAGTCCCCGCTTCACCTCGGCCAGCCCGAACTTCACGTGCTCGGCGGCGACCACGAGGTCGCACGCCATCATGATCTCGAAGCCGCCGCCGACGGTGGCGCCGTTGAGCGCGGCGACGATCGGCTTCGGGTAGTCCCACGAGACGATCTGGTGACGGGCGGGTCGACGGCGTCGTCGGCCTCGGCGTCGCCTGCGGCGACGGTGACTGCCCCCGCCGCCACCGGCGGCGAACTCGGCCAGGTCCATGCCCGCGAGAACGCCTTGTCGCCGGCGCCGGTGAGCACGATCGACGTTCACCGGCGTCGTCGGTCTCGAGCTCGGCGAAGGTGTCGGCCAGCGCGGTCGAGCAGCTCCTTGTTGAGCGCGTTGCGCTTCTCGGGCCGGTTGAGGGTCAGGAGCTCGACCGCCGCCGCGGCGTTCCCGCTAGCAGGACGTCACTCATCGCCTCGACCGCGGCTTCGACGGTGTCCTTCTCCGACGGCTTGAGCTTGGTGCCGCGCCAGTCGGGCACGTCCTCGCCGAGCTTGGCGACGGCCATGCCGTCGTCGTGGACGACGGCCCAGTGCGCGTGGTTGAGCTCGTGCATGGTGAAGCACGCGTGCAGCGCGTTGTAGAAGCCCATGTTGTCCTGCGTCTGGTTCACCGACTCCTTGATGAGCAGCGCGGCCATCGTCGGGATCTGCGCGATGCGGCGCGCGAACTCGAGCGTGCGCTCGGCCAGCTCGTCGGCCGGGAAGATCTTGCTCACCATGCCGAGGCGGTAGCGCCTCCTCGGCGTCGATCGAGTCGCCGGTGAGCATCAGCTCCTTGGTCTTGCGGGCGCCGAACTCCCACGGGTGGGCGAAGTACTCGACGCCGCACATGCCGAGGCGGGTGCCGACCACGTCGGCGAAGACTCGTGTCCTCGGCCGCGACGATCAGGTCGCACGCCCACATGAGCATCAGCCCGGCCGCGTACACGCCGCCGTGCACCTGGGCGATCGTGATCTTGCGCAGGTTCCGCCAGCGCAGCGTGTTCTGGAAGAAGTAGTGCCACTCCTGCAGCATCAGGCTCTCGGCGCCCTCGCGCGTGCCGCCGTTGATGGCCGCCGACGGGTGCGGGTTGTCGGCCCGGCAGCTCCTCCCGACATCTCCTTGCGAGCCGATGTCGTGACCGGAGGAGAACATCGGGCCGGTGCCGCCGAGGATCACGACCCGCACCGTGTCGTCGGCCTCGGCGCGCGAGGAACGCGTCGTTGAGCTCGACGAGCATCGCCGCGGTTCTGCGCGTTCCGCATCTCGGGCCGGTTCAGCATGATCCGGGCGATCGTGCCGTCGTCGAGCGTCTCGTAGGTGACGTGGCGGTATTCGGTCTCGGCCATGGGCGAGCCTCCAGGCGGAACGGGCACCCGGACGCTACACAGGGTGCCGGGATCGGCACCACCGCTCGACCAGGCGCGGAGCGGCCGTAAGCGCATGCTCGATTTGAGAGAAGCGCATTTCCGGACGAGACTCTGATCGTGCCCGGCTACGACACCCTGCTCGTCGAGCGGCGCGGCCCGGTCGGGTGGCTGATCAACAACCGGCCCGACCACCTCAACGCGATGAGCGCGCAGATGCGCGACGAGCTCGCCGACGCCTGGCTCGAGCTCGACGCCGACCCGACGGTGAGGGTGATCGTGCACACCGGCGAGGGCCGCGCGTTCCAGACCGGCGTCGACCTCGCCGAGCTCGCGGGCGACGGCGTGGGCGTCGAGCGCTACCGCGAGTCGGTCGAGCACTGGGACCTCCACTTCACCGCGCTGGCACCAGCACGTGCGGAAGCCGGTGATCACCGCGGTGAACGGCATCTGCGCCGGCGGCGGGTTCCACTGGGTGGCCGACGCCGACATCGTGATCGCGGCGCGCGACGCGCAGTTCTTCGACCCGCACGTGTCGGTGGGCCAGGTCGTCGCGATCGAGGCCATCGGCCTGATGCCGCAAGATGCCGTTCGAGGCGGTGATGCGCATGGCGTTGCTCGGTCGCCACGAGCGGATGTCGGCGCAGCGCGCGCGTACGAGCTCGGCATGGTCGCGCAGGTCGTCGATCCGCCCGAGCGGCTGCGCGACGCGCGCGCAGGAGCTGGCCGAGACGATCGCCCGCAACTCCCCCGCCGCGATGCGCGCGACGAAGCGGGCGCTCGGGGGCGCGCTGGAGCACGGCCTCACCGACGCGCTGTCGCGCCGGCGCGCGCGAGCTGGTGGCGATGTGGGGCCACCCCGACCAGGACGGAGGGTCCGCGGGCGTTCGCCGAGAAGCGCGAGCCCGGCTGGTCTGCCGCTCGACTGAACGCGTCTCGACTGAGTCAGACGAGTCGGCGCACCCGCTCGAACTCGAGCTCGAGCTGCTCGCCGAGGTCGACGGCACCGCCACCCTCGAGCCACTCGCGCGAAGGCACGGTTGTAGAGCAGCACGCCGATCGCACCCAGGGCGGCGTCGTCCTCGTTCGGCTAGCCGCGACCGTTCCGGTGCGCGAGCGCGCGGGCGATCGTCTGCGCGTGCTCCTGGGAGTGCAGGTGCTCACGGCCGAGCAGCACCGACGACGAGTCGACGACGCGCCGGTAGCGCTGCACGCGCTCGCGCAGCTCCTCGAAGCCCGCGCTGAGCGACACGAACGTCGCGCAGATCGCGTCGAAGTCCGAGCGCGGTCGGGGGCTGCGCCTGCAGCTCGGTCTCGAACCGGCGCATCGAGCCCGAAGTCGCCGGGAGAAGACGACCGATTCCTTGGTCGGGAAGTACCGGAAGAAGGTGCGGGGCGACACGCCCGCCCGCTCCGCCACCTGCTCGGTCGGCGTCTCGTCGTAGCCCTGCTCCGAGAACAGCTCGAGCGCGGCGTCGAGGATCGCCTCCCGGCTGCGGGCCGCGCTGACGGCTCTCGGGACGCGGGTGAGCGGGGTCATCGGCACGATGGTATCGTCATCGGTGACAGTCGAGTGTCACGAATGAGAACGTGGGGCGAGCATGGACGACCAGCAGCGCAGCTTCGAGGTCTGGGACGCCGACAACCACATGTACGAGGCGGTCGACTCGTACACGCGGTACCTCCCGAAGCAGTACGAGGACGCCATCCGCATGGTCGACGTCAACGGCCGCGACAAGCTGCAGATCCTCGGCAAGATCTCGGAGACCATCCCCAACCCCACGTACGTCGTCGTCCCGACGCCCGGCGCGTGGACCGAGTACTACCGGGGCAACAACCCCGAGGGGAAGAGCCTCCGCGAGCTGGCGAACCCGATCCGGTGCCCGGAGGAGTTCCGCCACCCCGAGCTCCGGCTGAAGCTGATGGACGAGCAGGGCGTGCACGGCTGCGTGATGTTCCCGACGACCGCAGGGCTCATCGAAGAGCACATGAAGTCCGACATCGACGCCACGCACGCGGTGTTCCACGCGTACAACGAGTGGCTGCTCGAGGACTGGACGTTCGACTACGAGGGCCGCATCATCCCGACGCCCGCGATCACGCTGCCCGACCTCGACCTCGCGCTCGCCGAGCTCGACTGGTGCTGGAGCACGGCGCCCGCACCGTGCTCATCCGTCCCGCGCCGGTGCCGCAGCGCGACGGCTCGTCGATCTCGATGGGCGCACCCCAGTTCGACCCGTTCTGGCGTCGCTGCGAGGAGGCGGGCGTCTCGGTGATGATGCACAACGCCGACTCCGGCTACGACCGCTACGCCGAACGACTGGGAGCCGGGACGCGGCGAGTTCCAGGGCTTCAACCAGACCGTCTTCCGCATGTTCCTCTACGAGGAGAACCGCCACATCTTCGACACGCTCGCCGCGCTCGTCGCCCACGACGTGTTCCACCGGTTCCCGGGCACGCGCGTCGGTGTGGTCGAGAACGGTGGCGGCTGGGTGTCGCGGCTCGTCGAGACCTTCGACCACGTCTACGACAAGATGCCCGACCGATTCGACGAGCATCCTGCCGACGTGTTCCGCCGCCACGTGTGGATCAACCCGTTCCACGAGGACGACATGTCGGCGCTCGTCGACGCCATCGGTGCCGACCGGGTGCTGTTCGGCTCCGACTTCCCGCACCCCGAGGGACTCGGCGAGCCGCTCGAGTTCGAGGCCGAGCTCGACGGCCTTCCCGCCGACGCCGTGCGCAAGATCATGAGCCAGAACCTGCAGGACCTGCTCCGCCTCGACGCGCTCGCCGTCTGACTAGCGCACCTTCCAGTCGGGGTCGCGCTTCTCGAGGAAGGCGCGGGCGCCCTCCTGGGCGTCGTCGGTGACGGCGACCTTCATGCGGTAGTTCTCGGCCAGGAGCTCGGCTTCGTAGGTGGGAAGCGACAGCGTCTTGCGGATCGCGAGGCGCGTGCCACGCACCGCGAGCGGGGCGTTGCGGTGACGACCCCGGCGATCTCCCACGCCCTGTCCATCAGCGCGTCGCGCTCGACCAGCTCGCTGACGATAGTTCTCGGCCAGCAGCTCGGCCTCGTAGGTGGGCAGCGAGAGGGTCTTGCGGATCGCGAGCCGGGTGCCGCGCACCGCGAGCGGCGCGTTGCGGTTGACGACCTCGGCGATCTCCCACGCCCGGTCCATCAGCTCCTCCCGGCTCACGAGCTCGCTCACCAACCCGAGGTCGAACGCTCGCTGCGCCGAGAGGCGCTCGTACTTGCCCATCAGCGCCAGCCGCATGGTGATGTTCAACGGCAGCACGCGTGCCAGGCGCAGCGCCTCACGCCCCGACACCACACCGATGCTCACGTGCGGGTCGAAGAACGTGGAGTCGTCCGACGCGATCACGATGTCGGACGTGGTCACGAGATCGAGTCCGGCACCGGCGCAGATGCCGTTGACCGCACAGATGAGGGGCTTCGTCATCTCGAGGTACGGCAGCGTCGCCTCCTGCGGCGCGTTCCACTGCCGGGCCGACGCCGAGGAGCTCCTCGCCCTGCGGGTCGAGACCGCTGGTGTAGTTGCCCTTCTCCTCGTCGCCCGCCTTGTTGACGTCGGCGCCGCTGCACAGCGCACGGCCGGTGCCGGTCAGGATGATCGTCCAGACGTCGGCATCGGCTTCGAGCTCGGCCGCGACCTGGTTGATCTCGGCGATCATCTCGTCGTTGATCGCGTTGAGCACCTCGGGCCGGTCGAGGCGGATGCACGCCGTGTGCCCGCGCCGCTCGATGACGATGGTCTCGAAGGTCAACTCGCGCTCCCCTGGTACTTGGCGAACTCGGCTTCGGCATCCTGCTCGACGATCGTGCCGGTGAAGAAGTTCGGGTTCATCTCGCGGTAGAGCTGCACCACGTTCGAGAACGTGAACTCGCGGAAGTTGTGCTCGGTGATGTGGCCGTCCTCCACCAGCTCGAAGGCCTCCTCGAGCACCTCGGTGGCGTCGATCACGTCGAAGTGCGCGATGTCGGAGCCGAGCAGCGGCTTCAACTGCAGGCCCATCTGCTCGTTGAACGCGATCGCCGTCATCGGGTCGTCGGCCTCGCAGCCGAAGAAGAAGTTCTCCGTGAACAGGCGGCGGATGTCGTCGGGACCGTCGATGTGCACGTGCGCGAAGTCGTCGCTGTCGAGATCGCGCTCGGTGAGCTCGGCCTGCGACGTGTCCGACTCCAGCGCGTCGAGGTTCTGGGCGACGATGTCGTCGATCTTGCCGGCGTAGCGCGGGTTGCCCGCGGTGTACTGCTCGAACAGCCGCCGGAACTCGGCGGTGTCGAGGCTGGTGGGCTTGAGGTGCTCGTGCATGAACGCGCCGGTTGCGCTTCTCCCAGTGGCCGAACAGGTCGCCGTAGAGGTTGCACGCCCACCCGACGCCGCCCTCGAGGAACCCGAAGTTGAGCGTGGGGAACCGCTCGGTGACGCCGCCGAGGAAGAGGCTGCGCGCGAACGTGTGGTGGCTCTGCGCGAAGTGCCCGAGGTGGTTGCCCACGAAGTTCGACGAGAGGCTGCGGTCGGGCCAGCCCATCGAGCCGCTGTGGCTCGTGACCGGGATCCCGAGGTCGACGAACTTCTGCCACACCGGGTCGTAGTCGTAGGCGCTGTCGACACCGAGGGCGTCGATGTACACGCGGCGCTTGGCCGGGTCGGGCTGCCACTCGGCGTCGGCTTCGATCGTGCGGGGGATCGTGCCGCCGGTGACGAGCACCTTCAGGCCGAGGCCGTGGGCGTGCTCCATCTGCTCGATCGCCTCGGTCGGCTCGGCCAGGCTCAGCACGCCGACCGGCACCATGCGGTCGAGGTAGGGCGCGAAGAGCTCCGCCACCATCGTGTTGTAGGCCCGCAGCGCGATGTTGCTCAGCTCCGGGTCGGCGATGTCGCGACCCAACGTGAGCCCGACGCTCGGGAACACGATGGCGAGGTCGATGCCCCAGTCGTCGAGGCTGTCGTAGAAGAGACCCGGCAGCGCGGTGGCGGCGCGGTCGCGCACGTTGATCGGCACCCCCCAGTACGACGGGCGGCGCAGCCGCTGCTGGCGACGCTCCTCGACCGTCAGCTCGTACCACCCGTGGAAGCGGTGGCCGTAGCGGGTGCGGAACTTGTCGACGTCGGCCGGCGCTGCCGACCTCGGCGATGAAGTCGAAGAAGATCGGGAACAGCTCGACCCAGTGGCCGTCGGCGTCGATCACCGGATGATCCAGCTGCTCGCGCACCTTGGCGCTCTTGGTCAGGGGGGTCGGCTGGTCACAGGTGCAACTCCTCGGGGCGCACGCCGAAGCGCGCATCGAAACGTTCTGCGTAGGCGGGCCAGGCCTCGGGGTTCAGCAGCCGGGGCGGGACCTTGCCCGCGAAGATCGTGATCCACTGCTCGGCGGTCGCGATGGCGATGTCGCGCGTCGCCTCGATCGTGATCCCCGCGGTGTGCGGGCTCGCCACCACGTTGTCGAGCGAGAGCAGCGGGTGCGACGGGATCGGGCGGCTCGTCGTGGAACACGTCGATGCCGGCACCGGCGATCGTGCCGTCGACCAGCGCGTCGTAGAGCGCGTCCTCGTCGTGCACCGGACCGCGGGCGGTGGTGATGAAGTACGCGGTCGGCTTCATCCGCGCGAACTGCTCGCGCCCGATGAGGCCCTCGGTCTCGGGCGTGAGCGGGCAGTTGAGGTGCACGAAGTCGGACCGAGTCGAGGAGCTCGTCGAGCGTCGACCTTGGTGACGCCGCGCGCCGCCGCGTCCTCGTCGGAGAGGTACGGGTCGTACGCCAGCACCTCCATCGCGAACGGCGCGCACAGCTCGATCAGGCGCCCGCCGATCTGCCCGACACCCACGATGCCCAGCGTCTTGCCCAGCAGCTCGCTGCTGCGCAACGCGGCGCGGTCCTGCACCTTCCCGCGACGGATCATGCGGTCGGCGAGCGAGATCTTCTTGGCCAGCGTGAGCATGAACCCGAGCGCGTGCTCGGCGACCGCCTCGCGCCCGGGTCCCGAGTTGTTGCACACGATCACGCCCGCCGCCGTGCACGCTTCCACGTCGATGATGTCGTAGCCCGCACCGGCCGAGCAGACCGCGAGCAGGTCGGGACAGCGTGCGAGCAGCTCGGGGCCACAGATCCACTGCTCGGCGACGCCCGGGTTGCGCGCCAGCTCGGTGCGGATGAGCGACTGGTACCCGTGCGCACGCTCCAGACCGGCCCAGTTCGCGTCGACGTCGCCGGTGATCTCCAGGCGCGCGATCGTCGATCGTCACCGTGGTCGGCGAGGATCTCAGCCGCGACGGGATCGGTCCACTGGTCGAAGTAGACGAGCTCGGGGCGCACCGGTCAGCCGAGCTTGGGCTTGACCTGCGCGGCCTTGAACAGGTTCGCGAGGTCGTCATCGACGTTGCTGTAGTCGTTGATGGCGATGCGACCCTCGCGACCGGGCACGGGGTCGTAGCCGAGGCGGCCGCCCTCGTTCTCCATGAGGAAGTACTCACGCCCGACCGGCAGCCGCCGGTCCTCGGTGGGAACCTCGTTCCACGCTCGGAGCACCAGGCGACGCCGCTCGGGGTCCGGGCCGTCGACGAAGTCGGAGCGCGAGTGGCACATGGCGTAGTTGTTCGCCATCGACGCGTCGCCGGGCTGCATGCGCAGCTCCACCTGCTGCTCCACCAGCACGCGGCGCAGGACCTCGAGCGCCTCGTCCTCCTCGGGGGTGAGCTCACGACCGAGCACGTGCAGTGCCGGGAGGATGCTGCTGTAGGTGAAGTTGATGGCGATGCGGCCGTCGATGTCGGAGAAGATCGGGACGTCGTAGGGCGTCACGTCGGGCTGGTGGTCGGGTTGCTCGCTGCGACGGTGGTGCGGGAACCCGCGGCGGAGGATCGGCAGGACGTCGGGCCGGGTGGCCTCGATGGTGGCGTAGGCCGCGGGCCCGCTCGAGAACTGGCTCTCACCACCCTGCTCGGCCTGGTGGATCCAGAGCAGCGAGAACAGGTCGGAGGAGTCGTTGTGCATGGCGAGCTCGGCCGCCGACTTCGTGCCGCGCGCCGGTTGCACTCCCCCGGGCATGACCTCCTGTTGCACCCGCACCATCCGGTGCCCGAACGAGTTGTTCGACAGGAGCTCGCCGAAGTGCGACAGCCAGCACCAGAAGAGGCGCTCGTTCTCCTCGATCGTGTGGCCCTCGACCGGCAGACCGCGCACGACGACGAGTCCGCGACCACGGATGAGCTCCTCGTAGACCTCGCGCGCGGGGCCGTCGACGTCGGGATGTCCGACGTGCTCGCGCGTGATCTCGTCGCGCGGCAGCTCGCGGGTGCGCTCGACGAGCTCCTCGAGCCCGGCCACGGTCGCGGGCGTGAGGCGGTACACGAGGTCGTCGTCGCCGGGGAAGTCGGCTGCCCACCCAGGCCATCGGGTCAGTGCCCGGGTCAGTGCCCGGGTCCGTGCTCGCGTCCTTGCTCATCGCTCGCCCTTCTTCTCGACCGGGATGCTGCGCAGGCGCGACACCTGCGCGCCCGCGGCCTCGGCCATGAACCCCACGTCGGTGCCCGCGCTGACGAACCGGAGACCCAGCTCCACGAGCTCGGTGAGCAGCTCCTGGTCTCGGATGCCGGCGATGCCGAAGATGACGTCGTGGTCGCGACAGGCCTGCGCCGCCGCATGCGTCGCGTCGAGGAACGCGGGGTTGCGGAAGTCGCCGAGGATCCCCATCTCCGCGGTGAGGTCGTGCGGCCCGAGCATCACCATGTCGATGCCCGGCACCGATGCGATCTCGTCGGCACGCGCCACCGCGTCGGGCGTCTCGAGCATCACCGCCACCGTGGTCTGCGCGTCGAACGCGTCGAGCAGCTCCCGCTGCGGCAGCGGCGCGGTAGCGGTTCGACGGGTTCGGTCCCGCCACCGAGCGGTGCCCTCGCGGCGGGAAGCGGCAGGCATCGGCGATCTGCTCGGCCTCCGCGCGGTGACTCGACGTGCGGGCACGATCACGCCCATCGCCCCGACGTCGAGCGAGCGCGTGAGCTGGTCGTGGTCGTGCGACGGGACGCGCACGAGCGGGGTGATGCCCGCCGCGATCGCGCCGGTGCAGAGGAGCGACACGGTCTCGAACGAGGTGGCGGTGTGCTCGAGGTCGACGTAGACCGCGTCGAACCCGCTCGCGGCGGCGATCATGGGGATGTCGGCGGTGCGCGCCTGCGCGAGCGCGAGGCACAGCACCAGTTCGCCGGCGTCGATCCGGTCCCGCAGCGACGGCAGCACGTCGGTCATGCCGTCCATCATTGCCCGTCGGTGCTCGCCGGGACCTTGATCCCGCGGAGGGCGTACTTGAAGATCTCGGCGTCTCGCTCGGTCGCGAGGTGGCCGACCCGCGTGACGGTGTCGACGTCGGGCGATTCGGCGCGCAGTGCGCCGACCGTGCACTGCTCCTTCGGACGGCTGGCGAAGGGATCGAAGTGGTAGTGGCGCATCGCGTTCTCGTGCGTGATCTTCGCCACCTGCACGTCGGTGAGGGGCTCCATCACCTTTGCCACCGCCTCCGGCGCGTTCGGCCAGTCGGTGTCGGAGTGCGGGTAGTCGGACTCCCAGCACACGTTGTCGATGTTGAAGCGGTCGATCAGCTCGATGCCCACGTCCTCGCTGATGAAGCAGCAGAGCATGTGCTGGTTGAAGATGTCCGAGGGGCCGCCGTCGTTCGGGAACGTGTGCATCGTCCAGCCCGAGTGGCGCTTCTGCACGTGCTCGGCGCGAGCGAGGAAGTACGGGATCCACCCGATGTCGCCCTCGGTGAGCGAGAACTTCAGGGTCGGGAAGCGCTCCCAGAACTTGGCCCAGATCAGCTCACCGAAGGTGGCGAGCACCGAGGCGGCGCCGAGCGCCATGGTCACGCTGGGGGGCGCATCGGTCGACACCTGCGCGCCGCGGGAGGAGGAGCCCACGTGCGTGCAGAGCACCGTCTCGGTGTCGCACGCGGCGGTGAAGACCGGGTCCCAGAAGTCGGTGTGGATCGACGGCATGTTCAGCGCCTCGGGGTTCTCCGAGAACGTCACCGCGTGCACGCCCTTGGCGGACAGGCGGTGGATCTCACCCGCCGCCAACTCCGCGTCCCACATCGGGAGGATGCCGCAGGGGATGAACCGATCGGGATACGCGCCACACCACTCGTCGACGTGCCAGTCGTTGTACGCCTGGATCATCACCATGTTCACGTCGCGGTCCGGGCCCTGGTTCAGTACCTGCCCGGCGAAGCCGGTCCAGTTGGGGAAGTTGAGCCCTGCGAGCTGGCCGCCGGCGTTCATGTCGCGCACGCGCTCGTGCACGTCGAAGCACCCGGGGCGCATCTCGTCGTATCGCGACGCATCGAGGTTGAAGTACTCGCGCGACTTGCCGGCGGCGGCGTTGAGGCCGATGTTCCGACCGCGGATGTCGCCGTACCACCACTGCTCGACGCCGTCGTCCTCTTCGACGACGCGCGGCGCCTGGTCGCGGTACTTGTCGGGCACGTGCGCGTCGAACATCTCGCGGGGTTCGCAGATGTGGTCGTCGACGCTGACCAGGATGAGGTCGTCCTTGTCGATCATGGTTGCTCCTCCACGTCGATCACTGGAGATCGATGACGGTGCGCACACCCACGCCGGCGGCGAGGTCGGCGAAGCCTTCGTTGATCTGTTCGAGCGGACGCCGGGCGGTGACGAGCGACTCGAGATCGAGCTGCCCGGCGCGCCACAACGCGAGGAACGCCGGGATGTCGCGCAGCGAGTTGGTGCTCCCCATGAAGCAGCCGAGGAGCTTCTTCTCCTGCATGCCCCACAGCAGGACGTTGGGGATGACGAGGTCGGCCTCGAACGACGGCGCACCGACGAAGACGGTCGACCCACCTGCACGCGTGGCTTCGATGGCGACGCCCTGCAGCGCCGCGACTCCGGCGGCCTCGAACGCGTAGTCGACGCCGATGCCGCCGGTGAGCTGCTGCGTCGTTGCGACGACATCTTCGGCGCCGGGATCGATCACGTCGGTGGCGCCGAGGTGCTGGGCCAGCTTGCGCCGGTCCTCGATCGGGTCGCTCGCGAAGATGCGCGCCGCGCCGGCGACGCGCGCACCTTGCACGACCGAGAGGCCGATGCCGCCGAGGCCGAGCACCAGCACCGTCGATCCGGGCTCGACGTGCGCAGTGTTCATCGCGGCACCGGCACCGGTCTGCACCGCGCAACCGATGACGCAGGCGATGTCGAGCGGGACGTCGGCCGGGATCTTCACCGCGCCGGTCTCGCTCACCAGCGCGTACTCGGCGAATCCGCCGACGCCCATGCCGCGGTAGACGACCTCGCCGTCGCGCGAGAGGCCGGTGGTCCCGTCGAGGAACGAGGCCGAGAAGGTCTGGCCCTTGTTGACGCACTGCGACGGCTGCGCACGGGTGCACCAGTAGCAGCGGCCACATGATGCGATGGGCGTGAGCACGACGTGGTCTCCCACCTCGAGCAGCTCGACGCCGTCACCCACCTTGTCGACCACCCCCGCGGCCTCGTGCCCGAGGATCTGCGGACGCTGTCCGAGCCCGCCGGCGAGCACCGTGTAGTCGGAGTGGCAGATGCCGCAGTGGTGCACGCGCACCCGCACCTGTCCCGGAGCGGGGTCGGCGACCTCGACGTCACCGATCTCGAGCGTGTCGGTGCCGTTGAACAGCGCGGCGCGCATCGTCCCCCTCGTCCGCCGCCGCCGGCTCGTCGCGCGAGGGGCGGAAAGCACGTTCTTGCAGTACGGGAAGGAGCCTACCGCCCGGTCGGTCCGACGCCCAACGGACGGCCGAACGCGTACGCTCCCGCACCATGACGAACGTGATGGAAGGCATCCGCATCCTCGAGGTCGCCGAGCACACCTTCGTGCCCGCGGCGTCCGGCGTCCTCGCCGACTGGGGTGCGGAGGTGATCAAGATCGAGCACGTCACCCGGGGTGACGCGGCACGAGGTCTCGGATCGACCGGCATCGCCGGGTTCAGCGGCAAGGTCGCGGTGCTCATGGAGCACGCCAACCGGGGCAAGAAGAGCCTCGGCCTCGACCTCACCAGCGACGAGGGCCGCGACATCCTCTACCAGCTCGCCGCCGTCTCCGACGTCTTCCTCACCAACAAGATGGCGGGGGTGCGCGAGCGGCTGCAGATCGAGGTCGAGCAGATCAAGGCGCACAACCCGAACATCGTCTACGTGCGCGGCACGGGCTACGGCAACCGCGGTCCCGACGCCGACGCGGGTGGATACGACTCGCTCGGGTTCTGGGCCCGCTCGGGCGTCGCCCACTCGGTCACGCCGTCCGACCTGCCCCAACCGGTCAACCAGCCCGGTCCCGCGTTCGGTGACTCGATCGGGGCCATGACCATCGCCGGCGGCATCTCCGCCGCGCTCCTCCACCGGGAGCGCACCGGTGAGGCGCCGGTCGTCGACATCTCGCTGCTCTCCACCGCGATGTGGGCGATGGGCGGCACCATCGCCGTCTCGCAGGACATCGAAGATGCCGTGGCAGGCACCGCCCGCCGGTCAGCCCGCCGCGCCCTTCAACCCGCTCATCGGCTACTTCGGCACCAGCGACGGGCGCTTCATCATGTTCTCGATGCTGCAGGGCTTCCACTACTGGCCCGAGGTGTGCGAGCGGTTCGACCGCAAGGACCTCATCGGCGACCCCCGGTTCGACTCGAACGAGACCCTCATGGCGAACGCGGCGGTCGGTGCGGACATCATCCGCGGCCGAGGTCGCCAAGTACACGCTCGACGAGATCAAGCAGAAGCTCACCGGCATGCGCGGCCAGTGGGCGATCGTGCAGGACACGCTGGAGATCGCCGACGACCCGCAGGTGGTCGCCAACGGCTACCTGCCCGAGCTCGAGTACGACGGCTACCCCTACAAGCTCGTCGCCACTCCGGTGCAGTTCGACGAGCAGCCGTCGGTGCCGGGGAAGTCGCCCGACTTCAACGAGCACGGCGACGAGATCCTCACCGAGATGCTCGGCCTCGACTGGGACACGATCATCGAGCTGAAGGTCAAGGGCGTCGTCGCCTAGCGACGGAACACGACCGGCATGGTCTTGATGCCGGGAGTCATGTGCTGGCGCGTGCGCGTCGTGTCACCGACCAGTTCGTAGTTCGGGAACCGCGTCAGGAGCTCGGTCAGCACGATGCGAGCCTCGCGGCGCGCCAGGCTGGCACCGAGGCAGAAGTGCTCGGCGAACCCGAACGCGAGCTGGGGCGGATCGGGGTCGCGGCGCACGTCGAGCTCGTCGCCGCGCGTCCAGGCGTCCTCGTCGCGGTTGGCCGACGCGTAGAGCAGGCAGAGGAAGTCGCCCCGCTTGATCTGTTGGCCGCGGAGCTCGACGTCGTCGAGCGCGGTCCGGCACATGTGCGTCACCGGCGTGACGTAGCGGAGGAACTCCTCCACCGCCCCCGGCATCAGCTCGGGTGACCCCGCCAGGATCGACCGCTGGTCGGGGTGCTCGGCCAGCGCCTTGCCCGCGCCGGCGATGAGGCCGCGCGTCGTCTCGTTGCCGGCGATCAGCAGCACCTGCGCCATCGACAGCTGCTCCTCGAGCTCGAGCGGCTTGCCCTCCCACTCCGCCTGCGTGAGCTTGGTGAGCAGGTCGTCGCGCGGGTTGACGGCCCGGTCCTTCAGCTGCTCGGCGAAGTAGTCACGGAACTCGAGGATGTCGCTGATCTTCTGGGTGAGGCCGTCGTCGTCGAACGCCTGCGGCAACGTGTCCTCCGACATCTCGATGAAGGAGTCGGACCAGCGACGGAAGTCGTCGAGCCGTTCGAGCGGCACGCCGAGCATCAACGCGATCATGATCATCGGAAGCGGTGCGGCGACGGTGTCGACGAAGTCGAGCTCGACGTCGGCGGGGATCTCGTCGAAGAGCTCCACCGCGATCCGCTGCACCTGCGCTTCGATCTCGTTGATCGCCTTGGGCGTGAACGCATGGCTCGCGATCTTGCGCAGGAACCGGTGGCGCGACGCCGTCGGCCATCACCAGGTTGTCGACCTGCAGCGGGCCGAGCCCGGCGATGCGCCGCAGCTCTGCCGCGCGCGGCAGACCGGTGTCGCCCGCGATCTCCTGCCCGTGATCCTCGTTCTTCGCGCCCGCGATGTAGATGTGGTACGCGTTCGAGAACAGCTCGGGCTGCTTGGAGATCCAGCGGATGTCCTCGTACTTGGAGATCGCCCACACCTCGTCGCGCGGCGACCAGTACACCGGCGCCTCGCGCCGCAGTCGGGCGTACACGTCGTGCGGGTACGACATGAACCACGCCGACTCCATGAGCCGGACCTGGTCGTCGAGGACTGCGGTCATGCGTGGCGCTCCCCCGTCGTGGACCGGCGCGAGAAGGCCGACTCCGTGTAGCGAGAACGATGTTACGCCAGTCTGGTGTGGGGCCGTCAGAGCCCGAGCGGGCGGTCGCCGATGACCTGGGTGTCGACGAGCGCCTGGTAGGCGTCGTCGTCGAGGCCGAGGTCGTCGACCAGGATCTCGTGGTTGTGCTGGCCGAGCGTCGGTGCGGGCGTGCGCAGCCAGCGGTCGACCGACGCGAAGCGGAACGGCCACGTCGGCGTGCGCCTGGTGCCCGACGACCGGGTGGTCGATGTCCTCGTAGAAGCCCCGGGCCTGGAGCTGCGGGTGCTCGATCATCAGGCGTGGATCGCGTCCGAGCGCGGCGGGCACGCCGTGGGCGATCAGCAGCTCCGCCGCCTCACCGACGTCGTGCGTCGCGGCCCACTCCCCCAGGTGCGCGTCGAGCTCGTCGTGGCGAGCGCGGCGGCCGGCGTAGGTCGCGAGGTCGGGCGCGGTCGCCCACGCGGGCCGCCCGAGCGCGTCGACCAACGCCTCCCACTGCGCGTCGGTCGCGACCGAGATGGCAAGCCAGGTCTCGTGCTCGCGCCCGCGGTAGAGCCCTTGCGGCGCGACGTTCGGGCTGCGGTTCCCGTCGCGCTCGAGCAGGTTGCCGTAGGCGGTCTTCTCCAGCACCAGCTCGCACGCGGCGTTGAGCGCGCCTTCGACCATGGTGACCTCGAGCAGGCTCCCGCGCCCGGTCGCTTCGCGCTCGGCGAGACCGACGATGAGCGCGAACGCGGCGTGCATCCCTGCGTTCGGGTCGCTGGGGCCCTGCTGGATCCGCGGCTGGTCGTCGACGTGGCCGGTGATCCACGCCATGCCGGTGACCTGCTCCATCGTCTGCGCGAAGCCCACGTTGTCGCGCCACGGTCCCGACAGGCCGAACGCGGGCATCCGCACGAGGAGGCAGCGCGGGTTGAGCGCCTGGATCTGCTCCCAGTCGAGCCCGAAGTTGCCGAGCACCCGCGGCGAGAAGTTCTCGAGCACCGCGTCGCTCTCGCCGATGAGCCGGCGCAGCATCGCCAGCCCGTCGTCGGTGCCGAGGTCGAGGGTGAGGTCGCGCTTGTTGGTGTTCGAGCAGAGGTAGTGCGCGCTGCGCTCCCACCACGCGCCTTCCATGCCCGTGCCCGGCGCCGGTGGCGCGCATGCCGTCGATGCGGCTGATCGACTCGACGTGGATCACGTCGGCGCCGAGCGCGGCGAGCGCGCCCGCGGCGATCGGACCGGCCCACCACGCGGTGAGGTCGAGCACCCGCACCCCGGCCAGCGGCAGCTCGTCGGGGCCGATCGACGCCGCCGCGGCCCGGGCGTGGGGCTCGATCGCGCCGGTGTGCTCACCGAGGCGCGGCGCCGGGCGCGGCAACGGCGGGTCCTCGTCGTCCATGCGCCACGGGCGACGCGGCATCTTGAACGTGTTCGTGGCGTCGTCGACGAACACGTTGCGGGCGACGAACTGGTCGCACTCGAGGATGTTCTCGCCGCTGTGCACCGGCGCGACGGGGATGCGCAGCTCGCTGGCCAGCCGCACGGTGTCGGCGGTCGTGTGGTGCGGGGTCCAGGCGTGGACGATGTCGTTCCACTCGTCCCAGCCCTTCTGGCGATCGGCCTGGTTGCTCCACGGATCGCCGTCGATGAGATCGGCGCGGTCGATGAGCAGCAGGAAGCTGTGGAACTGCTGGCGGCTGTTGGTGCAGAAGCCGACGTAGCCGTCGAGGGTCGGCTCGACCGACGGCGTCTCGATCGTGCGCCGCGGGCCGACGATCGGCGGGTTGCCGACCAGCGCGCGCATGTAGTCGGCGTAGCTGCTCGCGGCGATGGTCATCACCTCCGCGATCGAGAAGTCGATGTGGTCACCACGTCCGGTCCGCTGCGCGCGCCGGGCGGCGGCGGCGACGGCCATGGCCGAGAACGTGCCCGCCAACCACTCGCTGGTGCGGCCGCCGGCCTGGAACGGCACGCTGCGCACCGATCCGCGCCCGACGAGTCCACCCGACTCCGCCTGCACGATGAACTCGGTGGTCGGGCGCTCGGCGTACGGTCCGGTGCGGCCGTAGGGCGTGATCGAGCACACGACGAGTCCCGGGTGCAGCGTCGACCCACGACTCCACGTCGAACTCCGACGGGAGGAAGCTGTCGACGACGACGTCGGCCGACGCCACCAGCGCCTCGACCTCGGCGTCACCGGGCCGACCGACGACCGAGCGCATCCCGTGGTGCAGGAACTGGAAGAGCGCGCCACCGGTCTCGGGGTCGACGGTCGCACCGCCCGACGACCACGCGCGCCACGGGTCACCGCCCGGCGGCTCGACCTTCACCACGTCGGCACCGGCGTCGGCGAGCAGCCGACTGCAGTACCCACCGGGGATCCCCGTGCTGAGATCGACGACGCGCAGCGCCGCCAGCCCCTGCTGCACGCTCAGGCTCCAGCGACGGGCCGGAAGTACGGCAGTGTGAAGTCGCCTTCCATCTCGTGGAACTCGACCTCGACCCGCATGCCGATCTCGACCGCGTCGTGCTCGCACCCGACGAGGTTGGAGAGGATCTGCCATCCCTCGGCCATGTCGACGATGATCGCGACGTACGGCACCTCGAACGACGGCATCTGCGGACGCCACACGGTGGTCCAGCTGTAGATCTCGCCCGTACCCGAGCTCTTCTCCCAGGTGAGGTCCTGCGACGTGCAGTTGCTGCACAGGTACGCGGGCGTGTGCGTCGCGTGACCACACACGCCACACCGCTGGAAGAGGAGCTCGCCGCGCGCGCACCCGTCCCAGTACGGCTGGGTGAGGGTTCCCGGGTGCGGGACGGGCACCTTGCCCGTCTGTGGCTGCAACAAGGTCATGACGACTCCCTCATCGGCTCGCTCACGGCTGTTCGACTCCCAGCAGCATCACATCGGTGAACAAGGCTCCCGAACCACCGTTCGAGCACATCGCGACCTCGGCCCCGGCGACCTGGGTCGACGCGCACTCGCCCCGCAGCTGCTCGACGCTGCGGATCACCCGCTGCAGCATCTGCGCCGACGCGCCCGCATGGCTGTACGACATCACGCCGCCGTCGGTCGTCACCGGGTACTGGCCACCCGGTTCGATCGCGCCGCTGGTCACGAAGTCTCCGCCCTCGCCGTCGCCACAGAAGCCGAACGCCTCGTACTGGCGGATGATCTCGAACGAGAAGGGATCGTAGAACTCGCACACGTCGACGTCGGTGGGCGCGAGGCCGGCGGTGCGGAAGCAGTCCTCCGCCGCCCGCCGGCCGACGGTGCCGTTCACCCAGTCGGAGCGACGGTTCCCACCCAGCTCCCACGTCGGGGGGTTCTTGTAGGCGGTGCCGCCGCTGTCGCCGTTGCCACCGAGGACGTACACCGGCTTCCCAGGTGCGTCGCCCGCGAGGTCGGCCCGGGTGAGCACGAGTCCGCAACCGCCTTCCGACGCGGTGGCGCAGTCGAGGAGGTGGAACGGGTCGGCGACCATGCGACTGTCGAGGATGTCCTGCGGGGTGAACGGCCCGCGACCGCGGTAGATCGCCCCCGGGTGCACGTGACCGTTGTTGCGGATCACTGCGGCCACCGCCGCGAGCGCGTCCGGCTTGGTGCCGTAGCGGTGCATGTGCCGACGCGCCACGAGCGCGAACTCCGCCGCGGTGAACATGCCGAACGGCGCCACGAACTCGCTGCTCGGGCGGGTCCACGGCGCGGTGGAGCCCCGGTCGACGTACACGCCCGCCGTGCCCGCGAGCACGAGCACCTTCGTGGCCATCCCGGCCGCGATCGCGGTGGCGGCCTGGAGGATGGCGGGGATCCCCGACCACGACGTCGACGTCCACACGGGCGAGAGCCGGGCCTGGTACACGAAGTCGTTGGCGAACTGGCCGACGACTCCGTCGACGTCGCGGATGGCGAGACCGGCGTCGGCCAGCGCACCGAGCCCACCCTTGAACGCGATCGACATCGAATCCTCACCCTCGAGCACGCGCGCCTGCTCGGTGTTGAAGATCCCGGTGATCGCGACGTCGTGATAGGGGTGCTGCGGCATGGACCGGCCAACGTACCGGCTCGGCCCGGGTGCGCACCCAGCCGTCCGGGAGTACGTTCCGCGCATGAAGTTCTCCATGATCTTCGAGGCCCAGGTCGAGTACGGCACGCCCGACGTCGAACGCGACGCCATCCGCAACTGCGTCGAGCAGGCGGTCTTCGCCGAGGAGGTCGGCTTCGACGGCGTCTGGGCGGTCGAGCACCACTCGCTCATCGAGTACTCGCACATGAGCGCGCCCGAGATCTTCCTCACCGCGGTGGCGGCGAAGACGTCGCGCATCCGCGTCGGACACGCGGCGGTGTGCATGCCGTTCGGCTACAACCACCCGGTGCGCGTCGCCGAGCGCGCCGCGATGCTCGACATCATCTCCGACGGCCGATTGAACCTCGGCGCCGCACGCGGCGGCACCGCACAGGAGCTGTCGCTGTGCGGGGTCGACCCCGAGCTGACGACGCCGCAGGTCGAGGAGGCGCTGCGGTTCATCGGTCAGTGCTGGCGCGAGGACACGATCCAGTGGGACTCCGACCTGCTGACGATCCAGCACCCGCCCGGTCGGCCGCCGCACACCGTGGTGCCCCGTCCGGTGCAGCTCCCCCACCCGCCGCTCTTCCTCGCCTGCACGAATCCCGAGACCGTGCGCCGCGCGGCCCGGTACGGCGTCGGACCGATGGTGCTCGGCTTCGGTGGCCCCGAGGTCATCGGCGACATGCGGCGCATGTTCGACGAGGAGCGGGCCATACGTGACGTCGACGCAGTGGTGTCGCCGGGGATGATCAACGACGAGTTCGTCGCCCTGTGCCCCACCTTCCTGATGGACGACCGCGACGAGGCGTTCCGCAAGGGCTGCCGCGCGCTGCGGTTCTTCGCCGAAGCGATCTCCCACTGGTCGGCACCCAACGGCGTCGCACCGGCGCGCGGCACCGCCGACGTCGACAACGCCGCGTACATGCACGAGCACCTCGAGCAGGCGCGCGCCGCGGTCGCCCGCGGTGATGCACCCCCGACCGCCGCGTCACCGCTCTACAACACCGATCACGCCCTCGGCGACGCCGACACCGCGATCGCGTACGTCGACCGGTTGCGCGCCGCCGGGGTCGACAACGTGATGTGCCTCATCCAGATGGGCACGCTCACGCAGCCCGAGATGCTGGAGTCGATCCGGATCTTCGGCGAGCAGGTGATCCCGCACTTCCGGGCGCTCGATGCCATCGACGCTGCGGCCGACGAGCTGGCTCAGCGCTCCTGAGCGAGGCGGTCCTGCAGGACGCGCTTGTCGATCTTGAGCATCGACGTCATCGGCAGCTCGGCGACGACCTCGAGCCGGTCGGGCGCCTTGTAGTCGGCCAGTTGCTCGCGCACGAACGCGCGCAGCTCGTCGAGGGTGGGCGGATCGTCGGGGTCGACCGGCTCCACGAACGCCACACCGATCTCGCCGATGGTCGGCGCCGGCGCGCCCACGATCGCCACCCGCGACACCTTCGGGTGGTCGGCGACGACGCGCTCCACCTCGAGCGGATGGATGTTGAAGCCACCGCGGATGTACATCTCGCTGGTGCGGCCCTTGAGCTCGAGGTTGCCGTCGGCGCGCAGGGCGCCGAGGTCGCTGGTGGTGATCCAGCCGTCGGGTGACAGCGTGTCGGCGGTGCGCTCCGGGTCGTTCCAGTACGCGCGCATGCTGCACGGCGACCGCAGCGTGACCACTCCGACCTCGCCCTGCGGCACGGGATCGCCGGCTGCGTCGCGCAGCACCAGCTCGATCCCCTCCTGCGGGCGTCCGACCGTGTGCAGCAGCACCTCGGGCGGGTCGTCGACGCGCGTGCCGGTGATCGACGACGACTCCGTGCACGCGTACCGCACCACGATCGGACACCCGAGGCGCGTGCGCATCTTCTCGGCGAGGTCGGGCGTCACCGGCGCCGAGCCGGTGGACGCGAGTCGCAGCGACGAGAGGTCGGCGTCGGCGAGCTGCGGCAGGTCGACGAGCTTGCTCCACTGCGTCGGGACGCCCTGCCCGACGGTGACGCCCTCGCGCACCATGGCGTCGAGCATCGACTCCACCGTCCAGGGCGTGCCGGTGAGCACCGAGTTGATGACGAACTCGACCTGGTCCCACAGCTTGTTCATGAACCCCGCGTGCGGGAACGGCACCGGCATGAGCCGCACGTCGTGGTAGGCGCTGAGGATGTTGCTGAGGCGGGCGGACGCCTCGAGCGCGCGGTGGTCGAACCACGCGCCCTTGGGCAGCCCGGTGGTGCCACTGGTCCACACGATGCACACCGGGTCGCCGGGATCGCGCTGCGGTCGGTCGGTGAGCT
The DNA here is from genome assembly GCA_963755855.1 of uncultured Actinomycetes bacterium. Classification (GTDB taxonomy): domain Bacteria; phylum Actinomycetota; class Acidimicrobiia; order IMCC26256; family DASPTH01; genus DASUAS01. Next base: position 1,716,129 of record CAVWLR010000009.1, read on the forward strand.
CGGTGCCCGCCGCCCACGCCTCCGCCACCTCGGTACGGGGCATCAGCACCTTCGGAGTCGGGGCGTCGCGCGGGGCCGACGAACGTGTCGCCCTCGTGCAGCAGCGCGGCCGGCTCACAGCGGTGGAGGATGGCGGCGACCTCGGCGGGGCCGAGGCGCGTGTTGATGCCGGTCGCGACCGCGCCCAGGCGGGTGCACGCGGCGTACGCCACCGCGTAGTCGATGCACGACGACAACCAGAACGCGACGACGTCGCCCGGTCCGATCCCTCGCGCTCGCAGCTCGGCGGCGAGCGAGTCGGCCCCGGTCAGCCACTCGCCGTAGGTGAGCCGCTGATCACCGTCGACGTAGGCGAGTGCAGCAGGTTCGCGGGTGCCGATCTCCTCGAAGAGATCGCCCAGCGTGGTGCTGACGATCGCCGGCGGCGCACTCATGTCGAGCGGCGCGGCCCAGCCGTCGGGATCGACGCCCTCGGTCGTGACCGTGCGCCTGGTGATCAGCCACTCGCCGTCGATCACTCCGAACTCGTCGAGGTACCGACCCCAGTGGTCGAGCCCGTGCGACGACAGCACCTGGTAGTAGGTGCGCACCCGGGCCCGGGTCTCGGAGTCGAAGTCGATGGTGGGATTGCTCGTGTAGTGACGGATCGACGGCTGCTTGCCTGGAGGCAGGTACCGGCCGGTCGCCGCCGGCGCCGAGGCCGATCGAGGCCTTGCCGTCGCGCACGCCGAGCAGCGACTGCAGCACCTCGTCGCGGCCGTGCATGATCTCGCCGTCGCGGACGCTGAACTCGACGTCGGGTGCGAGCACCTCCACCATCTCGGCCATGCGTCCGGCGTCGCCGTTCGAGTTCCAGCGGGCGATCCGATCACGGATGCTCTCGCGGGCGATCAGCTCCCACAGCTCCATGTTGGCGACACTAGCGGTGACGTCGTCGGAGCCACATCAGGTCCGCGCCCGGATGCCTCCGAGGCAGAACGCCCACACGTCGTCGGGCGACTCGCTCCCGGTCTGGAGGATCGTGGTGTGCACCGCGGCGTTGCCGGTGTGCAGCAGGATCTCCGAGAGGCGTCGTGCGTCCACGTCGTCACGCACCACTCCGGTGGCGATGCCGCGTTGGACCGCCTCGTGCAACACCTCGAGCTGCGGTTCGAGCGCGTGCGCGAGGTCGCTCGGGCGTGTGGCCGAGAGCGTGAGGTTGTAGAGCGAGAGCGCACGCACCACGTCGGGGCTGAGTTGACCGCTCCAGAGGCTGGTGAGGAAGACCCGGATCTGCTCGATCGGGTCGTCGTGCTTCTCCATCTTCCCGCGCTGCCACTCAGCGGCGACGGCGACGCACTCCTCGAACAGCGCGAGCAGCAGGTCGTCCTTGCTCGCGAACGTCTGGTAGAAGCTGCGCAACGACAGCTTCGACCGGTCGACGACGTCCTGCACCGTGAAGCTGAGCCCGCCGGTCGTCGTCAGCAGCTCCATCGCCGCTTCCACGAAGCCGTTGCTCTTGTTCAGGGCACGGCGCTTGGCCTCGACCAGGGAGCGGTCGAGCGCACGCTGCTGCCAACCACTGAGGTCGGCGGTCTCGGTCGGTGCCGCCGGCTTGGCCTGCTTCTTCGCGGTGGTCGGCTTCGGGGAGGGCTTCGCCACGCCGGGCTTCCTTCTCTGGTGTCTCGCTGCACGTTCTCGCCTACCGGGAGAGAGCGTACCGGGAGCGGAAATGCGTGCACCGACTTGCGGATTTGTAGTCTCCGACGATGGATCCTCTGGTCTACGACGGACAGGTCGCGATCGTCACCGGCGCCGGTGGCGGTCTCGGACGCAGCCACGCACTCGAGCTCGCCCGGCGCGGCGCCCGGGTGGTCGTGAACGACCTCGGTGGCGCAGTCGACGGCACCGGCGGCTCGGCGACCGCTGCCGAGCTCGTGGTGGGCGAGATCGTCGACGCCGGCGGCGAGGCGGTGAGCAACGCCGACTCCGTCGCGACTCCCGAGGGCGGAGCCGCGATCGTGCAGTGCGCGCTCGACGCGTTCGGCCGGATCGACGTCGTGGTGAACAACGCGGGGATCCTCCGCGACGCTGCGTTCAAGAACGTCACCCCCGAGCTGCTCGACCCCGTCATCGACGTCCACCTGAAGGGCGCGTTCAACGTGCTGCGCCACGCGTGGCCGCTGATGCGCGAGCAGAACTACGGACGCGATCGTCAACACCACGTCGGGCTCGGGGATGTTCGGCAACTTCGGGCAGTCGAACTACGGCGCCGCCAAGGCCGGGCTGATGGGGCTCACCCGCGTGCTGTCGATCGAAGGTGAGCGCAACAACGTGCGGGTCAACGCCATCGCGCCGATCGCGCACACGCGCATGACCGAGAGCCAGATGAGCGAGGACATGCGGCCGGAGCTCATCTCGCCCCTGGTCGCGTACCTCTGCCACGCGTCGTGCGAGATCACCGGCCAGGCCTACTCCGTCGGCGGTGGGCGCGTCTCACGGTTGTTCCTCGGCATGACCACGGGCATCACCGAGCCCGATCTGTCCACCGAGATGATCGCCGAGCGGATCGACGAGATCGAGAGCACCGACGAGTTCGTGATCCGCTGGTAGGCGTGATCCCTGGTCGTCAGCGACACGCGCGCCGCGAGCACGCGATCGAAGCCGGCGCCGAGCTCCTCGAGTTGGTTGCGTTGCACCTTGCCCGACGCGGTCTCGGGAAACGGCACGTTCCAGGAGACGACTTCTTCGGGGATCTTCCACTTGGCGAGCGCCCGCAGCGACGAGTGCTTCGACCATCGCGTCGAACTCGAGCGACGGCCCCGGGTGCGAGTCGCACCGCCATCGCCAGGCGCTCGCCGGTGACGTCGTCGGCCACGCCGTAGCCCGCGCACTGCACGATCCCCGGGAGCGAGGCGACCATGCCGTCGACCTCTGCGATCGGGATGTTCAGTCCGTTGCGGATCACGATGTCCTTGATCCGGCCGGTGATGCGGAGGCGCCCGTCGTGCAGCTCGGCCAGGTCGCCGGTGAGGAACCAGTCGTCGTCGCCGCCCCCACCATCGAAGGCGCCGGCATCGTCGTCGGCGTCCACGTAGCCGAGGAACAGGTGCGGGCCGCCGAGACAGCACTCCGCGGGGTCCGCGCGTCGACCCGATCCGCACCTCGACGCCGTCGAGCGGCGCACCGTCATCAGCGAGTCGGACTGCTTCCGACTCCACCGCGAGCTCGCAGTGGAGACCGGGGCCTCCGACGAGCCGTAGGCACGCAGCACGACGATGCCGTACTCGTGCTCGGCGCGGGCGAGGATGCGCGGATCGAGCATCGAACCGCCGAGGAACACCGCAGTGATCGGCACGTCGGTGACACCGCGTGCCTCGGCCTGGTCGAGCACGCGATCGAGGAGGAGATCGGGGCCCCCGAAGAAGGTGCCGCCCGACGCCACGAGGAAGTCGAAGGTGGCGGCGTCGTCGAAGCGCGATTCGAGGGTGACCTGCGCGCCGAGCGACGGCGCCACCGTGGTCGCCTGGAGCATCCCGGTCACCGATGCCAACGGACTGATCATGAAGATGTTGTCGGCCGCGCCGATCGCAGCCGGGACGACGAAGTTGCGCGTGGCCGCGAGCATCGTGTTCAGGGAGTGCACGACGCCCTTCGGTCGTGACGTGGTTCCCGAGGTGAAGATCACCACCGACGGTTCGTCGGGATCGCGACCCGGCCGCATGCCCGCCGGCGACCGGATCGGCAGCACCGATGGCGTCGGTCCGGAGCCAGCGCTGCTCCGAATCGCCCGCGGCCGGGAGCAACGCCTCCGGAGCGAGCACGACCGACGGCTCGGTCGCCACGACGATGTCCCGCACCTGCGCGGCGCCGGCGCTCGTCGGCGCGACCATCACCAACGCGCCGAGTCGCAACACCGCGTGGATCGCGACCACCGAGACGATGTCGTTCGCCGTCAGCACGAAGACCGCGTCGTCGGCACCGACACCCTCGCGCTGCAACGCGGCGACCGCGCCGTCGACGCAGGCATCGAGCTCGCCGTACGTCAGCGAACGGCCCCGCTCGGCGACCGCCACGCGCTCGGGACTCGCGCGCCGCCGCGTCGCGCACGAGGTCGACCGGATCGGTCCCCCAGTGGCCGGCGGCGCGGAACCGCGGCGCCCGGGTGGCCGCACGCGCGGCCGCCGGCCCGGTCAGCTCGTGGCTGGTCGTCACCCGGAGCACTCCTCGTGGTCGGCCAGGACGGGCCGCGTCCGAGAGCGCCAGACGCGGATCCGGAGAGTCATGTTACGGTCGCCCGACCATGGAAGGCACCTCCGACGCCGGCATCCCGCCGTACCCGCCGACCGTCTGGGCGCTGGTCGAGCAGGCCGCCGAGCAGTGGTCCGATCACGTGATCCTCGCCGACGACCACGGCCGCTCGTTGACCGGCCGCCGAGCTGCGCGACGCCGCCGACGGCACCGCGGCGGCGCTTCGCCACCCACGGCATCGGTCGGGGGACGATCGTCTCGTGGCAGCTGCCCACCACGCTCGAGACGATGGTCGTGATGACCGCGCTGGCCCGCCTCGGCGCGATCCAGAACCCGCTCATCCCGATCCTGCGCGAGCGCGAGGTGCGGTTCATCACGAACCAGGTCGGCACCGAGGTGTTCATCACCACCGAGCGGTGGCGCGGGTTCGAACACGGTGACCTGGCGCGCACGCTCGCCGCCGAGCAGGGCTTCACCGTGATGATCACCGATCTCGACACCGATCCCGCGAGCATCGGCAACACGCTCCGCCTCGACCAGGGCGATCCGGCGACGCTCGGCGCGGCGCCGCCGCTCGACGAGGCACCCGTGCGCTGGATCTACACGTCGTCGGGCACCACCGCCGACCCCAAGGGCGTGCGGCACACCGACCGCTCCGTGATGCACGGTGCCGGCGGACCGATCGGCACCGGCGCGACAGCCGACGACGTCAACGCGGTCGCCGTCCCCGTCTCCCACATCGGCGGGATGCTCATGCTCACGGCGGCCCTGATGACCGGCATGCAGCTCGCGCTCTTCGAGTCGTTCGACCCCGCGACCTCTCCCGAGCGCTTCGCCGCCCACGGCGCGACCGTGCTCGGCAGTGCTGTGCCGTTCTTCCTCGCCTACTTCGAAGCCCAGCAGCGCCACGGCGACGACCCGCTCTTTCCCGCAGCTGCGCATGCTCACCGGTGGCGGCGCACCCACGCCGCCGGAGATCAGCCGCCGCGCCGCGAGGTGCTCGGCGTGCGCGGCATCGCAAACTCGTGGGGGCTCACCGAGTTCCCCGTCGCCACCTACGGGAGGCTCGACGCGCCGCTCGACGTGCTCGACACGACGACCGGACCTGCGGTCGCGGGCGTCGAGGTGCGCACCGTCACCGACGACGGCCGGGTGACTGCAGCGGGCGAGGAAGGCGAGCTGCGGCTGCGCGGACCGCAGTGCTTCCTCGGCTACGTCGACGCGTCGCTCGACGCCGCCGCCTTCGACGACGACGGCTGGTTCCGCACCGGCGACCTCGGGATCATCGACGCCGACGGCAACGTGACCGTCACCGGGCGCATCAAGGACATCATCATCCGCAACGCCGAGAACATCTCCGCGCTCGAGATCGAGGACGCGCTCTACCAACACCCGGCAGTCGCCGACGTCGCGGTCGTGGCCGCGCCCGATCCGCGCACCGGGGAGCGCGTGTGCGCGTTCGTGGTGGTCGCACCCGACGCGGAGGCACCGACGGTGCAGTCGCTCGGCCTGCACTGCCGCGGTCTCGGTCTCGCGGTGCAGAAGTGCCCCGAGCAGCTGGAGCTCGTCGACGCGCTGCCTCGCAACTCGTACGGCAAGGTGCTCAAGCAGGAGCTGAAGGCCCGCCTCGCCTGAATCATCCCTGCGGCGCGAGCACGACCTTGCCCACGACGCGACGGTGCTCGAGATCGTCGAGTGCGGTGGCCGCGTCCTCGAGCGCGTACGCAGTCGGTTCGGCGGGACGGATGCGCCCGTCGACTGCGAGGGCGAAGAGCTCGTCGAGCAGTTCGGCGCGCTCGGCCGGTCGGTTCCGCCCCCACAGATCCCAGTCGATCCCGATCACGGTGCGGTCGTTGAGCAGCACCTGGTTCAGCGGAACCTGGGGGATCTCGCCGCTGGCGAAGCCCACGATCACGTGACGACCTTCGAACCGCAGGCCCCGGAGCGCCTGTGCGGCCCGCGGACCACCGACGGGGTCGACCGCGACGTCGGCACCACCTCCGGTGTGCTCGCGGATGACGGTCTTCAGGTCGAGCGCCGGGTCGGAGTAGTCGATGGTGACCTCGGCGCCGGCGCGCGCCGCGAGCTCGAGCTTCTCGGAGCTCGACGCGCACGCGAGCACGCGCGCGCCCAACGTCGTCGCGAGATCCGTGGCCGCGAGCCCGACCCCGCCGCCCGCGCCGAGCACCACCAGCCACTCGCCCTCGGCCAGCGTCATGCGGCGGGTGAACGCGTAGAGCATCGTGCCGTAGGACGCGACCAGTCCGGCGGCCTGCCCGGAGGTGAGCGGTCCCGGCACCGGTCCGATCTCGTCTTCGCGAAGCAGCGCGTGGGTCTGGAAGCTCGCGGTCCACGACGTGCTGAGCACGCGGTCGCCCACCGCGAACCTCGTGACCGCGTCGCCGGCGGCGACGACGGTGCCGGCCAGCTCGCAGCCGGGCACCCACGGGAGGGCGGGCAGCGCCTGGTACGTGCCGTGCACGCAGAGCGTGTCGACGAAGCCGACGCCTCCGGCCTCGATCGCGACGACCACCTGATCGGGCGCGGGCACGGGATCGGGACGTTCCTCGACCTGCAGGTTCGAGTACGGGCCGAACTCGTGGAGGATGACGCGCCTCATCATGACCGCATCATGGCTCCGTCACGACCGCGGGATCTCGCTCCACGGCTTCTTCAACCACACGTCGGGTTCGCGTGGCAGCCCGAGCACGCGCTCGCCGAGCACGTTCTTGTTGATCTCGGTGGTGCCGCCCTCGATCGTGTTGGCACGACTGCGGAGCATGCCGCTCACCTCGAACGGCAACGACTCGTAGTAGGCGTCGCTGTCTTCGGGCACGTCACCGTCGACGTCCCACGCGAGCGCGTCGAGACCGAGCAGGTCGACCGCGGCGAGCTGCACCTTCTGGTTGAGCCCGGCCTGGTGCACCTTGCCGATGGAGGCCGCGGGACCCGGGGTCTGGCCGGCGGCGAGGTTCGACGCCACCCGCTGGTTGGTCCAAGCCCGGATGCGCTCCTCGCTCCAGAGCGCGGCGAGGCGCTGACGCACGTGCGGTTCACCGGCGATGCCCCGCCTCTGGGCGAGGTCGATGAGGCGCGTCGACCCCGGAGCCGCCGACCCGGCCGCTCCCTCCGGAGCCGGCGCCCGCCACCATCTGCCGTTCGCTCGACAACGTGGCGTTGGCCACCCGCCAGCCGTCGTTCACGTCGCCCAGGCGTTGGAACTCGGGCACGCGCGCCTGGTCGAGGAACACCTCGTTGAACTCGACCTCACCGCTGATGTGGCGCAGCGGTCGCACCTCGACCCCCGGTTGGTGCATGTCGATCAGGAAGTAGGTGATGCCCTTGTTCTTCGCCAGGCTCGGATCGGTGCGCGCCAGCAGGATCGCGAAGTCGGCGTCGGAGCCCCACGTGGTCCACACCTTCTGCCCGCTCACGATCCACTCGTCGCCGTCGAGCACCGCCCGCGTGGCGAGCGACGCGAGGTCGGAACCCGCGCCCGGCTCGCTGAAGAGCTGGCACCACTTCTCCTCGTTGCGCACGATCGGCCCCAGGAAGCGGCGCTTCTGCTCCTCGGTGCCGTGTGCGAACAGCGCCGCCGCGGTGTTGTTGAGCCCGAGCGGGTTGAGCGCGCGGAGGTTGTAGGGCGCGAGCACCGCGCGCATCGCGCCCGCGGTCTCGGGCGCCACGCCGAGGCCGCCGTACTCGGGCGCCCACGTGGGCATCACCAGGCCCGACGCGCCGAACACCGGGTACCACGCCTCGTAGTCGGCGCGTCCCCGCACCTCCCGGATCGCGGTGTTGCCGCCCCGTGCGGCGGCGTCGCGCCACGCGACCGGAACGTGCTCCTCCACCCAGGCCTCGGTGAGGGCGACGGAGTCCTCCATCGACGTCGACGCGTCCACCGCGAGGCGTTCGTGGTCCATGGTGACAACGTACGTGCGCTGCTCCCCTCCGATGCGCTCCGGAGGCTGGGTATGCTCCCGGTCACTGCCCGTAACTGGCGGCGCCGCTCAGCGGAAACGCCGTTCTTCACCATGCCCGCCTCCCAGGGGGAGACGCACCGGCCGATGGCACGATCACTGAGGGGAGCGGCGGCGATCGTCGGGGTGGCCGACGCCGCGTCACCCACCGGTGAGCTCGAGACGCGCGGCCGCGCGCTCGAGGCGGCGATGATCCGCGAAGCCCTCGACGACGCCGGCCTCACCCTCGACGACGTCGACGGCGTGTGCTGCTCCGGCATCGCCACCGGGATCGCCGAGTACCTCGACCTGCACCCGCCGGTACGTCGACGGGACCTTCGTCGGCGGGTCGAGCTTCGAGGTGCACGTCGAGCACGCCGCGGCCGCGATCGCCGCCGGGCTCTGCGACGTGGTGGTCGGCGTCTACGCCTCCACCCCGCGGGGCGATCGCCGCCACGGCGCGTCACCGGCGGCGTTCGGCCCGATGGGTCCCGACGTCGCGGCCGAGTGGGAGGTCCCGTACGGGTCGATGATGCCGATGACGTCGTACGCGCTCGCCGCCGACCGGCACATGGCGCAGTACGGCACCACTCCCGAGCAGTTGGCGCAGCTCGCGGTCGACGCACGCCGCTGGGCGGCGATGAACCCACGCGCGCGGTACCGCGACCCCATCACCATCGACGACGTGCTCGCCTCACCGGTGATCGCGTCGCCGCTCCACCAGCTCGACTGCTGCCTGCGCACCGACGGCGCCGGCGCCTACGTGCTCACGTCGGCCGAGCGCGCGCGCGACCTCGCGTCGCCGCCCGTCTACGTGCTCGGCGCCGCCACTGCGTCGGACCACTGGGTGATCTCGCAGATGCCCGACCTCACCGTCACCCCCGGCGCGATCTCGGGTCCCGCCGCGTTCGCCCACGCCGGGATCACCACCGACGACGTCGACGTGCTCCAGGCGTACGACTCGTTCACCATCACCGAGCTGCTGCACCTCGAGGACCTCGGGTTCTGCGCCAAGGGCGAAGGTGGCGCGTTCGTCGAGGACGGCAAGCTCGGGCCGGGCGGATCGCTGCCCACCAACACCAACGGCGGCGGCCTCTCGTACACGCACCCCGGTCAGTACGGCATCTTCCTGCTGGTGGAGGCGGTGCGACAGCTGCGCGGGTCGGCCGGCGAGCGCCAGGTGCCCGACGCCGAGATCGCGGTGGCGCACGGCTGCGGCGGAGTGCTCTCCGCCACCGGCACCGTCGTGCTCGGCACGGAGGCGACCCTGTGACCGCCCGTCGTGAGCCGCCGGCGTCCGAAGAGGCGCTCCCGTTCTGGGACGCGACGCGCGAGCAGCGGTTCGTGCTCCCCTGGTGCACCGACTGCGAGCGCGCGATCTGGTACCCGCGCACGACGTGCCCCCGCTGTCTCGGCGACGCGGTCGAGTGGCGCGACGACGCCGGCGACGGCACGGTGTACGCCGCGAGCGTGCACTCGAAGCCAGGGCCCGGGCGCGACGCCGAGGAAGGGCCCTACGTGGTGGTGCTGGTCGATCTCGATGCGGGGGTGCGCATGATGAGCAACGTGGTCGGATGTCCACCCGGGAGACGTCGCGGCCGGCATGCGCGTCGCGCTCGGCTGGGAACCGCTGTCCGACGGCCGGCACCTGCCGGTGTTCCGGCCGGTGTCAGAGCCGGCCTGAGCGATGGCGTTCCCCGACTTCACCCCGACCGTGCCCGAGCTGGTGAGGAGCTCCGCCGCCCGGTTCGGCGACCGCACCTACCTCGTCGCCAACGGTGAGCGCCTGACGTACCGCGACGTCGACACCCGTACCGCCGCGCTCGCCAAGGGACTGCTCGCCGAACGGCATCGGCAAGGGCTCGCGCGTCGGGATCCTGATGCCGAACAGCGCCGACTTCGTCGTCGCCGCCCTCGGGGTCGCCCGGGTCGGCGCGGTGTTCGTGCCGGTGAACACCTTCTCGCAGACGCGCGAGCTCGGCTGGTTGCTGCGTCACGCCGACGTCACCGAGCTCGTCGCGCACCCGAGCTTCCTGAACAACGACTACCTGGAGCGACTCGAGGCTGCGCTGCCGGGACTCGCCGGCCAACGCGCCGAGCAGCCGCTGTTCCTCCCGGACGCGCCGTTCCTCCGCGCCATCCACGTGTGGGGACCGTCCGACCGCTCGTGGTCTCGCGGCGACGAGGCCGGCGATCGTCGCGGCCGGTGAGCGCGCCGACATCGACGACGAATTCCTCGCGCGCGTCGAGGCCTGCGTGGTACCGGCCGATCCGGCGGTGATCGTCTACAGCTCGGGCAGCACCGCCGATCCGAAGGGAGCGATCCACTCCCAGGGCTCGGTGGTGCGCCACTCGTGCAACGTGTCGGTCGGCTACCCGATCGAGCGCGACGACGTGATGTTCTCCTCGATGCCGCCGTTCTGGATCGGCGGGCTGATCACCGGCATCTTCCAGGTGCTGCACGTGGGCGCCACCCTCGTGACGCAGAGCTCGTTCGAAGCGGGAGCTGCGCTCGACCTGATCGAACAGGAGCGCGCCACGATCGTCACCGGCTGGCCGCAGCAGGGGAAGACACTGCGCGAGCACCCGTCGTACGCACCGGAACGCGTCGCCACCGTCGTGCGCACGAGCATGGCCGACCTCGTACCGCCCGAGCACCAGCCGCCCGCGGTCAACTCCACGTCGCTGGGCATGACCGAGATGTGCAGCGTGCACCTCTCGTGGGACCAGTACGACCCGTTGCCGGAGTCGCGCCGCGGCGCGTTCGGCAAGACCCTGCCGGGGCTCTCGCACAAGGTCGTCGACCCCGACACGCTCGACGAGGTGGCGGTCGGCGTCGACGGCGAGCTGTGGGCCCGGGGCTACTCGCTCATGCAGGGTCTGCACCGTCGTGAACGCGAAGACGTGTTCGAACCCGACGGCTGGTACCGCACCGGCGACGCCGGCCACTTCGACGCCGACGGCTGGTTCTACTTCACCGGTCGTCTCGGCGAGATGATCAAGACGCCCGGCGGTGCCAACGTCGCGCCGGCCGAGGTGGAGGCTGCGCTCATGGCGTATCCCGACGTGCTCGAGGCCTACGTCACGGGCATCCCCGCCGACGGTGCCGGCGAGCTGGTGGTCGGCGCGGTGGTGCCGCGCGGTGACGCGACCATCGACCCCGACGAGCTGCGCGCCCGGTTGAAGGGCGACCTCTCCGCGTACAAGGTGCCCAAGCAGCTGTGGGTGTGCGCGAAGGCCGACCTGCCGTTCCTCGATTCGGGGAAGATCAAGAAGCAGGAGCTCGCCGAACAGCTCGCCGTCCGGCTCGCCAGGTGAACCCGACGACATGACCGCCTCCTCATGACCGAGCGCGCCGACGTCCTGATCGTCGGCGCCGGCGCGTCCGGGGGCGTGGCCGCGTTGCGCCTCGCCCGCGCCGGCCTGCGCGTGGTGTGCCTGGAGCAGGGTGACTGGCAGGATCCCGCGGGCTACCCGGGGGCGGGAGACGACTGGGAGCTGCAGGCCCGGAAGCAGTGGTCGTCGTCGCCGAACGTGCGCGGTCGGTCGACCGACTATCCCATCGACTTCGACGACGCCGACCTGGTGCTCGGCAACTTCAACGGTGTCGGCGGCGGCACCGTGCTCTACAGCGCAGTGTGGCCCCGCCTGCTCCCGTCGGACTTCCGCACCCGCACCGAGCACGGCATCGCCGACGACTGGCCTCTCACCTACCAGGACCTCGCACCCCACTACGAGGAGACCGACCGGCAGTTCGGGGTCTCGGGGTTGGGCGGCAACCCGATGTATCCGCCGGGCGCCGATCCCCCACTCCCACCATTGCCGATCGGACGCGCCGGACTCGCGCTGGCGCGGGCGCACGCGCGTCTCGGCCGGCACTGGTGGCCCGAGTACAACGCCATCCTCTCTGCCGAGCACGACGGGCGGCACGTCTGCGTGCAGCGCGGGTCGTGCGGGTCGGGCTGCAACGAAGGGGCCAAGGGCTCGACCGACGTCACCCACTGGCCCCAGGCCGTCGCTGCCGGTGCCCACCTGGTCACCGGTGCGCGCGTGCGGCAGCTCGAGGTCGACGGGCGCGGTCGCGCGTGCGGCGCCACGTGGCTCGACGCGACCGGGCGCGAGCACTTCCAAGCCGCCGACGTCGTGATCTGCGCGGCGAACGGCATCGGCACTGCGAGGCTGCTCCTCCTCTCCGCGCACGCGGGCGCACCCGACGGATTGGCGAACTCGTCGGGGCTCGTCGGCCGCCGCCTCATGGTGCATCCCGGAGTGATGGTCGACGGCTACTTCGACGACGACCTGCAGAGCCACCGCGGCCACTTCGGCGGACAGATCAACTCCCTCGAGTACGCGCACACCGACCCCAGCCGCGGGTTCGTCGGTGGGACGCGCTGGAGCCTCGCGCCCACGGGTGGGCCGGTGGCCGCCGCGTTCGGGTTGCGCGGCCGACTCGTGCTCGGCGCCGAGCACCACGCACGCCACCGGTCCCGGTTCGGTCGCGGCGCACGGTGGGTGATCCTCTGCGAGGACCTGCCGGAGCTCGACAACCGCGTCGAGCTCTCGGCCACGCTGGTCGACGGCGCCGGACTCCCGGCGCCGAAGGTGACGTACCGATTCAGCGACGACGCCCGCCGCGCGATCGCGTGGAGCACCGAACGCGCGTCCGAGTCCCTCGTCGAGGCCGGTGCGCACACGATCGACAGCGCGACGATGCCGACGAACAGCCATCTGCTCGGCACCGCGCGCATGGGCGCGGACCCGGCGTCGTCGGTGGTCGACCCCTGGGGGGTGGCCCACGACGTGCGCAACCTCGCGATCATCGACGGCAGCGTGTTCGTCACCGTCGGCTCGGCCAACCCGACCAGCACGATCTCGGCCCTTGCCCTGCGTGCCACCGAGCACCTGCTCGCGCACCGCGCCGACGTGCCGGTCCCGGAACCGTCCCGCTCGTTCGCGCTGTCGGGGTCGGACGACCTCGCGCCCGTCCCGGTCGTCGAGCCCACGACCGTCTCACTCACCATCACCCCCACTGCGCACGAACGTGACCGTCTGCGCACCCTCGCCGACGCGCTCCTTCCCGGCGACGAGCGGATGCCCGCCGCGAGCGATGTGGGAGTCGCCGACGACCTCCTCGACGCGGTGCTGCGCGCCCGTCCCGACCTCGCTGGCGAGCTGCGACGGGCGCTCGCCGCGGAGATCGTCGATCCGCAGGACGTCATCGACGACCTCCGTCACGCCGATCCACCTGCCTACCGGGCGCTGGTGCTCCTCGTCCTCGCCGCCTACTACCGGTCGCCCGACGTGCGCGCACGCATCGGCTGGCCGGGCCCGGAGGGTGCGCCGGTGGGCCGGTTCGAGTATCCCGAGTACCTGACCGAGGGCCTGCTCGATCACCTGACCGAGGAGCGACACGCATGAGCAGCACGTACGAGGAAGCGCATCACCCCACCATCGCCGAGGCCGGCCCCGTGCACGACCAGCGCGAGATCGACGCCGTCGTCCGCGTGCTCGAGGCGCCCGGTCGTCTCGCCATCGGGCCCGAGGTCGCGGAGTTCGAGCGGCGTGGAGCGGAGCTGCTCGCGAAGCGGCACGCGGTGATGGTGAACAGCGGCACGTCGGCCTTGTGGCTGGCGGTCGACCTCCTCGGCTGCGCACCCGGCGACGAGGTGATCACGTCGCCGCTCACCTTCTCGAGCGACATCGCGCCGCTCGTGCGCAACGGCATCGTGCCCGCCTTCGTCGACGTCGATCCGGAGACGCTGCAGATCGACGTCGACGGCATCGAGGCGATGATCGGGCCCCGCACCAGGGCGATCCTCACCCCCAACCTCGTCGGCAACTGCCCCGACTGGGATGCCATCCGTGCCATCGCCGACCGCCACGGTCTGCTCGTGGTCGAGGACAGCTGCGACGTGCTCGACTCGTACCTGCGCGGCACGCGCACCGGCACGCGCTCCGACATCACCGTGACCAGCTTCGCCCGCGGCCACTCGATCACCGCCGCCAGCCAGGGCGGCATGATCGCGGTCGACGATCCCGAGTGGTTCGACCAGTCGCTCGTGCGACGACGGTGGGGCCGTCACTCCGAGCGCTACCTCTTCGGGAGCAAGCAGGGAGACGACGACCGCTTCGGCACCCTGGCCGACGGCACTCCGTACGACATGGTGTTCCTCTTCGAGGACACGGGATACAACTTCGAGCCGTCGGAGATCAGCGCGGCGTTCGGCAACGTGCAGCTCGATCGCCTCGTCGAGTTCAACCAGCGTCGCCAGCAGAACTTCGCCCGCCTCGACGAGGTGCTGGCGCAGCACGAGGACGCGGTCGTGCGGGTGCGGACGACGCCCGACGTCGAGACCACGTGGATGCGCTTCCCCTTCCTGCTGCGCGAGGGCATCGACCGCACCGCGATGCAGGAGTTCCTGCTCGAACGCGGGATCCCGTCGCGCATGGTGTGGACCGGCAACATCCTGCGCCAACCCGGGTTCGCCCACATCACCCACCGGGCGCCCGACGGCGGACTGCCGAACGCCGACCTCGTCATGGACCGCGGCCTCACCCTGCCCTCGCACCACGGTCTGAGCAGCGACGCGGTGGGCCACATCGCGGCATCGCTCTCGGAGCATCTGCGCTCGGTCGGGTGACCCGATAAGGTTGTCCCCGCTGCGCGAGAGAGCCATTTCCGCAGCCGAAGCTCGCTGCCGAGTCCGTTCGTGGAGGAACCATGGCCGACTACATGTACGTCGACGCCGACAACCACTACTACGAGGCCGAGGACGCCTTCATCCGCCACGGTGACCAGGACGTCAAGCGCTACGTCCGGTGGGTGACCGAGGGCAAGCGCCGGTACATGGTCTTCGGCTCCACGATGATCGGCCTCGCCAACACGAGCGTGCCGAACCCCACGTTCAACCCGATCGCGACGCCCGGCGCCTTCCACGCGCGCCTCAAGGAGCTGCAGGAGCGCAGCCACGGGGTCACCGGCATCCCGCTCAACGACATGCAGAAGGCGTACGGCCAGCTCGAGCAGCTGCCTGACGGCTACCGCATCAACCACGCGCGCATGGACATGCTCGACGAGCAGAACGTCGAGCGGTGCATCCTCTTCCCCACGCTCGGCGACTGCGTCGAGGGCCTCATGCACGACAACGTGCCGATGGCGTACAAGGTCTTCCACGCGTTCAACCTCTGGCTCGAGGAAGACTGGGGCTACGCGTACAAGGACCGCCTCTACGCGCCGCCGTACATCCCGATGCTCGACCCCGAGCTCGCGGCCGACGAGCTCGAGTTCCTCTTGAACAAGGGCATCAAGGTGGTGTCGATCCGGCCGGGGCCGGCCAACGGTCGCTCGCCCGCCGACCCGTCGTGGGACCGCTTCTGGTCGCTCCTGAACGAGAGCAAGGTGCTCGCCGCGTACCACGGCTACGGCGGCGCCACGCGGTACAGCGAGTCCTTCGACCAGATGTGGGGCCAGTCCCTCACCGACCCCGGCTACAACGCGTCGCTGTCGGCCGCGTTCAACTCCGACCGCGGCATCCTGGAGCTCACGGTCGCGCTCGTGCTCGGCAACCTGTTCGGTCGCTTCCCCGAACGTGAAGATCGCCAGCATCGAGCTCGGGTGCGCGTGGACGCAGTACGCGCTGCACATGGTCGACCACGCGGGCTCGTTGCTCGAGCGCCGCATCGAGGCGTTCGGCCAGACGATGCAGGACCTGCCGTCGGACGTGTTCAAGGAGCACATCTACATCTCGCCGTTCCCGGAGGAGGACGTCGTCGGCCTCACCGAGATGATCGGCGTCGACCGCGTGCTCATGGGCTCCGACTGGCCGCACCCCGAGGGCAACATCATGCCCGGCGACTTCGCCGACAGCATCCAGAAGCTGCCCGAGGCCGACATCAAGAAGATCATGCGCGACAACCTCCTGGAGCTCCTCGCGCGTCCATCCTGAGCCGGACAACCTACGAGCGGCCCGAACGAACTGAGCTCAGCCGAGGCAGCGTTCGCGCAGCGCGTGCACCGTCTGCTCGTCGACGCCGGCCCCGTCCAGGTACTCGTCGATCGTCCCGTACCGGGCGCGGAGCTTCGCGAGGAACTCGACCATCACGACCTCGGGGGCGTCGAGCTGGTCGACGAACCCGGGTCACGCGGCGCGGACGTCCCAGTCGGGATCGTGCTCGCGAGCCCACGCCAGTGCGGCGGGCAGCGTGCGTTCGGTCAGCGCGTAGTCCGACGCGATGCTCGCGTCCGGGACGCCGAGCGCCGCGAGCAGCACGGCCGCCAGCACGCCGGTGCGGTCCTTGCCGGCCAGGCAGTGGAAGACGAGCGGACCATCGGCATGCGCGACGAGTCGAACGGCGCTCGCCACTCGAGCACCGCGGACCTGGACGAAGTCGAGATACCGATCTGCACGCGTGCTGCGGTAGTCGTTCCCATCCTCGAGGGGCACGTGGTGGAACACCCGCTCGTGGTGCTCGGCGACGCGGCCCGTGATCGCGAGCTCGGCGCCGGTGCGGAGGTCGATCACGGCTCGGATCCGCAACGCCGCGAGCCGGGTGAGGTCGTCGTCCGACAGGTGGTGGAGTGAATCGGACCGGTACAGCAGCCCTCGACGCACCTCGCGGTCGTCGACGGTTGCGTAGCCGCCGAGATCGCGGAAGTTGAAGCAGCCGTCGAACGGAACGTGCCGATCCCACTCGTCCACGTGCGCGTGCCCGGTCACACCGCGAGCCTGTCCGGACGAGGCGGCCCGCGGCCAACGAATATCCGGCAGCCCGGCTCGTGCACCGTTTGACAGCGCCGATCGTGGACTCCACGCTCCTGACGTGTCTCCGTCTCCGTTCGCTCCACGCTCCACCGACTACCTCAGCGATCCCCATGCGCACCTCGCTGCGCTGCGGGACCAGAGCCCGTCGTTCGTCGATCCCGACAGCGGCCAGTGGTTCCTGTTGTCGTTCGACGCAGTGGAGGCCGGGCTGTCGCAGATCGTGCGCGGTGAGCGGGAGGGACCCGACACGCGCGAGCACTTCCCGGGCAACCCGTTCGCGGCCGACGGACCGGGGCACGCGGGGCCCCGACGGGTCATCGTGCCCTCGTTGGCGAACCGGTCCGTCCAGCGGTACCGGGAGCGCGCGCAGCAGATCGTCGACGACGTGCTCGCCGACCGGGAGCGCGGCGGTGAGCTCCGCGTGGTGGACGAGATCGGGTTCCGCCTTCCGTACGAGTTGACGTGCGACCTCCTCGGCATCCCCGAGGTCGACGACCCCGACGAGCTGCGCGGCTGGACGTGGCAGAGCCTGGAGCTGATGGACGCGTTCGCGACGCCGGAGCGGTTGCAGGCGAACCTCGAGGCGTCGGCGGGGCTGGCCGCGCACCTGCACGAGGTGACGGAGTGGAAGCGCGACCACCTCGGCGACGACCTGTTCTCGGCGGTGATCACCGCCGCCGCCGCCGGGGACGTGATGCGGCCCGAGCAGGTCGTGCCGTACGTGCACACGCTGTACCTGGCGGGGATGCACACGACCGTCAACCAGACCGCGCTGAGCCTGTTGGCGATGCTCGAGCACCGCGACCAGTGGGACCTGCTGGCGGCGCAGCCCGCGTTGCTCGAGAACGCGGTCGAGGAGCTGCTGCGGTTCGAGTCGACGGCGCAGTACATGCGGCGGTCTCCCGAGCACGACGTCGAGATCGCCGGCATCTCCATCCCGGCCGGTGCGGGGGTCGTCTGCTGGATCGCGTCGGCGAACCGCGATCCGGCGCGATGGGGACCCACGGCCGATGCGCTCGACATCACCCGTGAGGACGCGCGTCAGCACGTGGCCTTCGGCAAGGGCGCGCACGTGTGCGTCGGGAGCTGGCTGGCCCGGCTCGAGCTCCAGGTGGTGCTGGGCACGGTGCTCGACCGCTACCCGGCGTCGCAGCTGCCCGAGCAGGACCTCGTGTGGTCGAGCAACGTCATCCGCGGCCCCGAAGAGCTGGTGGTCGAGCTCCGGACCGCGTGAGTCCGGCTCGGAGGTCACGAAGCGCCGCCGATCCTCATCTGCACGGGGCTGGTGCCGATACAACGGGATGACGCGCGGAGCCCTCCGCTACCCGACCGGCGCCACCCACGCATCCTGCTGCGTGCGCAGGCACTCCTCCTGGCGCGCCGCGAGCCGGCGGACGACCTGGATCGCGAGCACAGCGGCAGCGACCGTCGCGAGCATGCCGATCACCGCGATCACGTCGTGTCCCCGGAGGTCGCGCAGCTCGTCGGTGGCGCCGAGGTGCGCGTTGGCGCGACCGAGGCCGTTGCGGACCACCGACAGCAGGAGCACACCCCAGTACCAGCCGATCAGCGCCGAACCCTTGTTGGCGCGCCACGACAGGTCCCCGCGCGGTGTCGAGGGCTCGGAACCCCGCCACAGGTCCTGGAGGATGAGCACCGGGATCACCGCGTTGGCGAGCGGGATCAGCCAGCCGGCGATGCCCCAGCCCGGCTTCAACCGGGGAGACAGGCGCCCCAGCGCGTCGTTGTTCTTCGCGGCCCGGTACGTCCAGATGATGATCAGCACCAGGATCACGAACGAGACGAGGAGCATGATCGCGACGGCCGCGCCGACGACGTCGTCGGCGTCGTGGGCCTGCTGTACGCGATCGAAGCTGAGCCCGTGGTCGATGACCTCGCCCAACGCGTGCACCCGCAGCGTGAACGCGACGGCGCCGAACACGGCCGCAGCCACGGCGAGCCAGAGGAACACGGTGAGCGCGGTCGTGAGCCCGCGGAGGCTCCGCCACTGGGTCGCGGCGACCGGTACCGGCCCGGGTGGTGGCGCCGGGACCGGCGCGGGTGGCGGTGGAGGTGGTGGCGCCGACGAGCCCACCAGGCCCGACGTCGGTGGCGGTGGTGGCACGATCGCGTCTGCCGCGGGCGGAGGCGGCGGTGGCGCGACGGCATCCGCGTCGTCGAGCTCCCCGAAGCCGTCGTCGCTCACGTGGCCCTCCCCGCTCGCCCGCACGCGCCTGCGAGGTCCGTACGCTACGGGACCGGGAGGCCAGCTCGCGCCGACGACCTCGGCACCGCGGACCGAGCACACGGAGACAGTCCGATGACGCGACTCGGTGACGCCGCCCGCTGGGAGTACCGACTCGACGCGTGGGACGACACCGCCCGTCGCGCGCTCGACACGCGTCTCGTCACCGCCGGCGTCCCCGCCGAGTGGGACGGCGCGCGCGTCGTCGTGCCGGCCGATCGGCAGGCGGTCGTCGACGGCATCGTCGCGTCCTTGCGCGGCACCCACCGAGCGCCGCCGGGCTGGTATCCCGACCCGTGGGAGCTCGTCGCCGCCCGTTGGTGGGACGGGATCGAGTGGACGGGTCACGTGATCACCGCTCCGCCACCGGAGCGGTCGTGGATCCCGCCCCGCGACAGCCGCGAGCTTGCGATGCGCGGCGGAGGCATCGCCCTCGTCGGCTTCCTCGCGGCGCTCGTGACGTCGGCGCTCACCGTGCTCGCAATCGAGTGGCTCGGTGGATCGGTGCACAGCCTCGAGGCGCTGTGTGCCGGCCAGGCCGCGTTGTGGGCATGCCTGTTCGCGGCGTGCAAGGTCGCGGTCCGCCGCCACGGCAACGGTTCGTTGCGCGAGCTCGGGCTGGCCGCGATCTCACGGAAGCAGGTAGGAGCGGGGCTCGTCATCGGCCTCGTCGCCCGGATCGGTGCAGGTGTGCTCGCAGTGGCGTTGGCGCAGCTGTTCACCAACGAGCAGCTGCGCAACACCGCGGAACCGGTCGTGAAGCTGCACCAGGGCGTCGGGCCGGTCCTGGTGGTCTCGCTGATCCTGGTGGTCGGCGCGCCGTTCTTCGAGGAGCTCTTCTTCCGTGGTCTCGTGCAGGGCGCGTTCACCAACCGGTTCGGTGCGCGGGTGGCGGTGTTCGCCCAGGCGGCCTGCTTCGGCATGGTGCACTACCGGATCGGCATGACCGCGGCGCAGGCCGTGATCACGATCGTGACCATCGGCGTCACCGGCCTCGTGCTCGGCGCGACGCGCTGGCACTACGAGAGGCTGGGGCCGGGCATGGTCGCGCACGCGTTCTTCAACGCCTTCGTCGTGGTGATCGTCGTCGCGGTGACCTGACGAGGCACCTGCGATGAGTTCTCCCCGCGAGTGGAGTCGGTACCGGTGCATCGACGGCACAGGACGAGGAGAGGCATCGTGGGCAAGCTCATCGTGACGGAGTTCATGACCCTCGACGGGGTCGGACAGGCACCGGGAGGACCCGACGAAGACCCGGAGCACGGCTTCACGCACGGCGGATGGATGGCGCCGCTGAGCGACGACGAAGCCGGCGCCGTCATGTTCGAGCAGGCCGAGGGCATGGACGCCCTGCTCCTCGGGCGGAAGACCTACGACATCTTCTCCGACTTCTGGCCCATGGCGCCGGCGGAGGTCCCCTTCACCGGTCTGCTCAACCGCGTGCCGAAGTACGTCGTCAGCCGGACGCTCTCCGACCCACTGAGCTGGGCGGGTTCGACGGTCGTCGGCGCGTCGCTCGCCGACGACGTCACCGCGATCAAGGAACGCCACGACGAGGTGCACGTCATCGGCAGCCTCGACCTGTTGCAGTCACTGCTGCGGCTCGGACTCGTCGATCGCATGAACCTCTGGCTGTTCCCGTTGGTGCTCGGCACCGGGAAGCAGGTGTTCGCCGACGGCACCGTCCCCACCACGATGAAGGTGGCCGAATCCGTCACGTACCCCAGCGGCGCGCTCCAGCTCACGTACGACCTCGGCGGACCCCCGACGTACGGGTCCATGGGCGGCTGAGCGCAGCCCGCTCAGCGTGACGTCTGCGCCCCGGCGCGTCTGATCGCGAGCACCCCTCCGACCAGTGCGGCGATCGCGCCGGCGAGCGAGAGCCAGAGCCCGATGCCGACCGAGGCGTCCGCGTGGAGGAACGAGGCCTGGCTCGTGAGCTCGTCGGCCTTCCTCGCGACGTCGATCGTGTCGTAGGCGGCGACCGCGGTCGCCAGCGCGGCGAAGGTGATGACCAGCCACGCTCCGGTCTTCTCGGACCGGGCGATCAGGAAGGCGAGCGCCAGTGCACCGGCGAGCACGAGGGTGATCACGCCGTCGCCGTCGATGCCGTTCTTCGTCGCGCTGAAGACGCCCGCTTCTGCCTTCACCCAGGGCAGGAACGCTCCGAGGATCAGTGCGGCCGCGCCGCCCAGGACGAGGAGCCGGACGTCCATCGACCACGATGGCCGCGGGACGGGCACCGGCGGGCGGCCCGGCGTCGTCACCGCGGCGTTCGGAGCGAGGCCCTGCGGATCGGTCTCGTTGCTCCCGTTGGTGCTCACCTGCGCGGTCCACTCGCTCCCGGTCCAGTAGCGGTAGTGGTACCGGCCGATCGGATCGGGCAACCACCCTGCGGGATGCGACGTCTCCACTGTGCTCGTCCCCTCGACTGGTAGGCACGAAATCTAGGTGACCTCCACCGAGGTGCCGTCCCGCCACCGGCGCAACACGAGGTACTCGCCGTGGAGCGCGCCATGGTCGAAGTGCCCGAAGGCCAGTGTCGTCCCGTCGCGTCCCTCCGCCGCCGGGACCAGCTTCACGAGCTCGAGACCCTCGCGCACGCCGTCGCGCGTCAGCTCGGGCGCGCGGGCGAGGCCCTCTGCGACCAATTGGCCGAGGTCGTGCCCGACCGCGAGCGTCATCGGGGAGATCGGCGCGTCGCCGCTGCGGGCGCGCAGGCCGGCGAGCACCTGGTTGCCGTCGGCGACCATGTCGATGTAGGCCCAGCCGTCGATCGCGCTGCCGAACTCCGGGTCGTAGCCACGGAGGCCGGCGGTGTTCATCGCCGCGGGCACGTCCCAGCCGGCGTCACGACGGGCGCGCGCCACGGCCGGCGCCACCAGTCCGAGCCCGAGGTACACGAGCGCGTCGGCCCCCGACGACTTCGCCGCCGCCACCTCCATGGTCGCGTCTTCCGCGAGCGGCGCCAGGCTCGTCCGTGCCGCGAGCTCGAGCCCGAGCACCTCGCACTCCGCCTCGAAGAACGCGGTGTAGCGCCGACCGATCGGTGACCGGTCGAAGACCACGCCGACGCGGCGGATCCCGAGCGATGCGACGTGGCGGGCGAGCAGCACTCCTTCGTCCTCGTGGGAGCCGACCTGCAGGTGGAACATGTGCTCGCTGCGGGCCCGCTCGGTGCCGGCCCAGTTGATCGTCGGCAGCCGGGCCTCGTCGGCGAGTGGCGTGATGACGAGCGCGTTGTCACCGATCGCGGGCCCGACGACCAGGAGGACGTCCTGCTCGTCGAGGGCGCGGAACGCGCGCGCCACTGCGGCCGCGGTGCCCTCCGGCAACCCGGTGCCGGCGGCGTGGACGAACTCGACGTCACGGTCGAGTCGTCCGGAGGCGACCAACGCCGTCACCGCGGGCCGCAGTCGCGCCTCCAACGAGCTGTCGGGCAGCTCGTCGTCGACCTCGTCGGTCATGTCGTGCAGGATCCCGACCCGGATGGGTGTGGTCATGTTCCACCTCGAGGAAGACGTCGGCGTCACCCTCCCACAGCACCGCTCCCGCCCGCCCGTGCTCGGGTGAAGCGACGGGTCAGGAGGCCAGGCGGCGGGTGGGGCGGAAGCGCCCCGGCATCTCCGAGATGCCGGTGAATCCCCGCGGTGGTGGTCCGTCGCCCTCGAGCTGGAGCTCCGGGAGGCGCACCAGCATCCGTTCGAACACGGTGCGGAGCTCGAGTCGGGCGAGGTGCGCGCCGAGGCAGAAGTGCGCGCCGAAGCCGAAGGCGATGTGATCGTTCGGCGTGCGCGCAACGTCGAAGCGATCGGGGTCGTCGAACTGCGCTTCGTCGAAGTTCGCCGACTCGTCGAGCAGGAGCACCCGGTCACCTTCGGCCAGCCGGCGCCCGACGAGCTCGACGGGCCGCGTGACGGTGCGCTGCATGCTCTTGATCGGAGACACCCACCGCAGCGCTTCTTCGACCGCACCTGCGAGCAGGTCGGGGGCGTCGCCCATGCGCCGCCACTGGTCGGGGTGTGCCAGCAGCACCTCGACGCCACCGCACGTCACGTTCCGGGTGGTCTCGTCGCCACCGATCAGGAGGAGCAGCGTCTCGAACACGATCTCGTCGTCGTCGAGTCGGTCCCCGTCGACCTCCCCGTGGACGAGCATGCTGATCAGATCATCACGAGGGTGCACGCGCCGGTCGGCGATCATCGCGTGCGCGTACTCGGCGTACGCGCCGAACGAAGTGGCGGCGGCATCCATGGCGTCGGCGCCGCCGTTCAGCGCACTGAGCATCGCGTCCGACCAGTGCAGCATCGAGTCGCGATCCGCGGGCGGGACACCCAACATGTCGCAGATCACGATCAGCGGCAACGGCGCCGCGAGATCGTGGCGGAGGTCGCACTCATCGCGTTCCACGAACGCGTCGATGAGCTCGTCGCAGGTGGCTCGTATCCGCCACTCGATGGCGCGCACCCGCGCCGGCGTGAACGCGCCGCTCACGAGCCGTCACCGCTTCCGGTGGCCCGGCGGGTCCATGTCGATCATCCACGGGAGCGGCCCGGATCCGGGGTTGCTCCCACCCGCGCTCGAGAAGACGGTGGTGTTCGCCTCGGCGTCGCGCGCGCCGTCGACGTAGAACTCGGGATCGAGCAGATCGATGCGCGGCGGAGCCATCGGCACGGCGTCGATCGTACGGTGGGTCGATCAGGCGTTGCGCACGATCAGGGTCGGCGCAGGATCAGCCCGCTGTTCAGCGAGCTGACCAGGCAGTGCTCCACCTCGGCGATCTGGTTCACCGCGGTGCCGCGCACCTGGCGCACGCCTTCCTGGATGCTGTTGATCCCGTGGATGTAGGCCTCGCCGAGGAGCCCACCGTGGGTGTTGGTGGGGAGCGAGCCTTCGAGGTCGAGGTTGCCTTCGGCGATGAAGGACACCGCCTCACCGGGACCGCAGAACCCGTAGGCCTCGAGCACGTAGAACACCAACGGACTGAAGTTCTCGTAGACCTCGGCGACGTCGATCTCGGCCGGGGTGAGACCGGACCGCTCGAACAGGAGCCGCGCGCACTGTGCCGCTTCCGGGTAGGTCGCGAGGTCGTCGTAGTAGTAGTTCGCGGTGATGCTGGCGTCGGCATGCCGCGCGTCGGCGACTGCAGCGATGGCCACGGGCGCATCGACGTCGCCGGCGCGGTCGGCACGCGTCACCACGAGCGCCACACCGCCGTCGCTCTCCTGGCAGCAGTCGTAGAGGCGCAGCACCGGTTCCACGATCCAGCGCGAGGCCTGGTGGTCTTCGAGGGTGATCGGTCGGTCGTGGAACCAGGCCTTCGGATTGGTCGCCGCGTACCGCCGTGCCGACACCGTGTAGCGGCCGAAGTCCTCGTTGGTGGCGCCGTACGCGTGCATGTAGCGACGGAACCAGAGCGCGTACATCTTCGCCGGCGTGTCGACGCCGAAGTTCCGGTACCAGTCGAGCCGCGGTGGGCCTGCCGTCGCGTGCGGTTGCCCGTACCGGTAGCCGGAGCGTTCGTTGAAGGCGCGGTACACGAGCACGTTGTTCGCCAGGCCCGAGGCGACCGCCGCCACCGCCTGTTGCATCGCCGCGCACGCCCCGGTGCCGCCCCCAGGCGCGCGCGACCACCAGGTGACCGGGCCCGCACCGAGGTTGCGCATCAGCTCCTGCTCGTCGTTCGCGTCGACGGTGAAGGTGACCATGCCGTCGATGTCACCCGGCATGAGGCCGGCGTCGAGGATCGCAGCTCGACTCGCCTCGGCGGCGAGCTGCATCTCGCTGCGGCCCGACTCCTTCGAGAACTCGGTGGCCCCGATGCCGGCGACGATGGTGCCGGTCACGGCGTCACCCGGGAGACGGTCCTGAAGAACGGGGTGAGCGCGCCGCGGTCATCGCGGAAGTCGACGACGACCGGGAGGTCGTCGTAGGGCTCGTCACCGGCGTCGACCAGGTTCGAGACCAACCGGGTGCCTTCTTCCAACTGCACCAGCACGACGATGCGCGGTGGGTCGTCGGGGCGGTTCGGGTGCAGCGACGTGATCCACGACACGATGCGACCCCGGCCCGACGACTCGGCGGTGTCCCAGTGCAGCGAGCCACACGCGCCGCACATGGGTGCCGGCGGGTGGCGCAGCGTGCCGCAGTCGGTGCAGCGTTGGATGACCAGGCGGCCCTCCGCCGCCGCATCCCAGAAGAACTGGTCGTCTCGCGAGGCGGGGCGCGGTTCCGGCTGCACTTCGGAGGTTGCGTCGCTCATCTCGCCGACGCTACTCAGAGGTTCCACACCCGCTTGGCGTTGCCCGACGTGATCAGCTCCCGCTCGTCCTCCGGCAACGCGGCGACGCACTCCGCTGCGATCTTCCGGGAATTCGGGAAGCTCGACACCGGGTGGGGGTAGTCGCTCGACCACATGATGTTCTCGACGCCGATCTTGTAGCGGAACGGCGCGTACGCGAGCGCGTCGGCTTCGTCGATGAACGTGATGAACACGTTCTTGTGGAAGTAGTGACTCGGCACCTCCCTCAGATCGGGCAGCTCGTAGTCCTGGCGCAGCACCATGTCGTCGACGAGGTTCAACCACCACGCGATCCAGCCGACGCCGGGTTCGACGAACACCAGCTTGAGGTCGGGGAAGCGCTCCAGCACGCCGCCGAGGATCCACATGCCGAGCGCCTCGCCGGTGCTCAGCATCGCCATCGGGACCATGATGGCGCTGCCCGGCGTGGGGTCGCGCTGCACCAGGTCGTCGAGCCCCGTGTTGAGTCCGATGTGGCAGCAGATCGGCAGGCCGGTCTCCTGGATCAGTGCGAGCAGCGGGTCGTAGCGCTCGTGGTAGTAGTCGGGCAGCCCGAGCTCGGGCGGGAACACCGGGAGCTGGAGCGACTTCGCGCCGAGGCCGGCGACGCGTCGCACCTCGGCCATGGCCCCGTCGATGTCCTGGATCGGGATCTGGTACGACACGACGAGCCGCGCCGGATCAGGCTCGGCGAAGCCGCGCAGCACCTCGTTGAACGCCACCGTCGTGTCGTGCTGGCTCTCGTGCAGGTCACCCCAGTACCGGAAGAAGCTGAGCTCGCTGTAGATCACCTCGGTCTGCACGCCGTCGAGGTCCATGTCGACCAGTCGGGCCGCACCGTCGTGGTAGCCGGGTCGCGAGTTGTTCTTGAACCGCTTCGGGTTGGGACCTTCCTTCTTCTGGCGCTTCGTCGCCCACGCCTGGTTCGCCGCGCCCGCCCCTCCCATCATCCGCTGCACGAACTTCTCGACCGCGCCGTCGTACTCCTCGTGGTACTTGGTCGCCAGGTGCGCCTTGATGGCGTCGTGGCTCACCGACACGTGCGAGTCGGACGAGATCAGGAGCTCGGGTGCGGTCATGGCGGATCCTCTCCGAGGCCGATCGGGACGAGCGCCGTTAATGTAGTTCCGTTCCGCGAGAACCGCGTTTACGCAGCCACGAGAATCGGGGGGACGGCATGCGAGTGATCCTGTGGGGCCCGGGCCAGATGGGCATCGGCGCATTGCGGGCGTTGATCCAGCATCCAGGCCTCGAGCTCGCCGGGCTCGTGGTGCACAGCGAGTCGAAGGAGGGCCGCGACGCCGGTGAGCTGTGCGGCCTGCCTCCGACCGGGATCGTGGCCACCCGCGACATCGACGCCGCGCTCGCGCTCGACGCCGACGCGGTCGCGTACTACGCGAGCGGCGACTACCGCTACCGCGAGGCCGCCGACGACATCGCCCGGTGTCTGCGCGCGGGCAAGAACGTGGTGACCACGTCACTGGTGCCGTTCTGCTACCCGCCCGCAGCTGAGGACGATCTCTGGGAGATCCTGGATCGCGCGTGCCAGGACGGCGGGACGACGCTGTTCAACAGCGGGGTCGAGCCCGGCTGGATCAACGACATGGTGCCGTTCGTGTTCAGCGCGACGTGCTCACGCATCGACAAGATCACGATGCAGGAGATCCTCGACTACGCACCGATCGCGCAGCCCGACATCATGTACGACTTCATGGGCTTCGCCCATCCTCCCGAGTACGTCACGCCGCTGCAGGAACCGGGTCGACTCAACGCGCTGTGGTCACCGGTCGTGTGGGGGTTGGCGGCCGCGCACGGCCTCCAGCTCGACGCGGTCGAGGACACGCTCGAGAAGTGGATCGCGCCCGAGTCGTACGAGACCGCGTCGGGACCGCTCCCCGAGGGGACGGTCGGCGCGATGTGGTTCCGGCTCGTCGGCGTGAAGGACGGCGAGGAGCGGATCGTGCTCGAGCACATCACCCGCATGGGTGAGCACTCGGCGCCCGACTGGCCGCGTCACCCGTCACCACTCGGCGGGTACCGCGTCATCCTCGAGGGCATGCCCACGTACACCGTCGACATCGAGATGCACGGGCGTGGCAGCAACATGCGCGGCCTCAGCTTCGCCACGTTCATGCGCCCGCTCAATGCGGTTCCGGCGGTGGTCGCCGCTGCGCCCGGCATCGTGTCGTCGCACGACCTGCCGTTGGTCGCCGGGGTCATGACCGGAGCCCAGTGGACCGGGGTGATCCAGTGAGCAGCGTCACCGACGACCTCGACGGCAAGGTCGTCGTGGTCACGGGGGCGAGCAAGGGCGTCGGACGCGGGATCGCGCGCTACCTCGCGGGCAAGGGAGCGAAGCTCGTGGTGTCGGCGCGTGGTGCTGACGCACTCACCGCGCTGTCGGCCGAGCTGGACGAGCTCGGCGCCGAGCACGTCGCACGTACCGCCGACGCCGCCGACCGCGACGCGAACTTCGCGCTGGTCGAGGACGCGGTCCGCGAGTTCGGGACCGTCGACGGTGTCGTCGCCAACGCGGTGACGTCGAACGCGCCGATCGGCGTGGAGGACCTGTCCGACGCCGATCTCGACGTGCCCTTCGCGGCCGGGGTGAAGGGCACGGTCTGGCTCATGCAGGCCGCGTTCCCGGTGATGCGCGACCAGGGCCACGGGCGCATCGTCACCTTCGGGTCGAACGCCGCGCTGGAGGGCGTCGGCAGCTACTCGGCCTACTCGGCGGCCAAGGAGGCGATCCGGGCGATCAGCCGGACCGCGGCCACGGAGTGGGGAAAGCACGGGATCACGGTGAACTGCGTCTGCCCGGTGTCGGTGCGCCACCACACCCCCGGGCTCGACGATCCCGAGGCGCTGGCGAAGTTCGAGCGCTCGTTCCGACACAACCCGGTGCCCCGCGACGGGCGCCTCGAAGAGGACATCGCGCCGGTCGTCGGCTTCCTGCTCTCCGACGCCAGCGCGTACGTCACCGGGCAGACGCTGATGGCCGACGGCGGTCGGGTCATGCTCCGATGAGCGCAAGGCGCGCGAGCGTGGTCGTCGCGCCGTCGGGTCCGTCGGTGTTCGCCGCCAGGCTCGCCGACGCGCTCGGTGCCACGACGATCGCAGTCGACGAGGCGGTGCGCCCCGACGAGCCGGCGGCGACACTGGTGCACGTGTGCGGCGACGACGTCGCGCTGGCCCCCGCACCGATCGACGCCACGTCGGCCGACTCCTGGGACGAGCGAGGCGAGCGACTGCTGCGCACGGCGCTCGTCGCCCTGCAGGCCGCACGCGCCCGCTTCGCCCCGACCGGCGGGCGCGTCGTGCTCGTCACCGCCACGACCGGCATCAGCGGCGCGCCGTCGCTCGTGCCCTTCGTGACCGCGATCGAAGGCGTGCGCGCGATGGCGAAGTCGGCCGCTCGACAATGGGGCGGTCTCGGCATCACCGTGAACACGGTGCTGGTGCCGCTCGAGCTCCTGTCCCCTGCCGCCGCCGAGCTCACGGCGTTCCTCCCGCCACCCGCGCTGGGTGCGCCGTCGACGGTCGACGACGTGGCCGTCGCCATCGGGGCGTTCGGCGCAGGCACCACGGGCGCCACCCTCGTCGTCGACGGAGGATCGGTGATGGCGCCGTGAGCGTGGACCTGTCGGGGCGGACCGTGATCGTGACCGGCGGCGCGGCCGGCGTCGGTCGCGGCATCGCACTGGCGTGCGGTGCCGCGGGTGGTCACGTCGTCGTTGCCAGCCGGCGCGAGAACGGCCGCGAGGTCGTCGACGAGATCACGGCACGCGGTGGTGTCGCGACGTGGTCGGCGTGCGACGTCGGTGAACTGGGATCGATGCAGCGCGTGGTGGCCGACGCCCTCGAACGCACGGGCGTGGTGCACGCGGTCGTGCACAACGCGACCAGCAACCGCTCGAGTGAACCGCATCGGCTGGAAGACGTCTCGCGGGAGCTGTTCGACGAGCACGCGGCGGTGTCGTTGCGCGGGGCGTACCACTGCGCCCGCGCCGCCTGCTCGGCGTTGGAGCAGTCGCACGGCACGCTGATCGTGATGACGTCGCCTGCGGGCATCGAGGGCAGCGCGACGCTGCCGATGTACGCCACCATGAAGGGCGCGTTGCGGGGCTTCGCCAAGAGCCTCGCCCGTGAATGGGCGCCGTCGGGGATCACCGTCAACGTGGTGTCGCCGCTCGCGTTCTCCCCCGCGATGGTCAACGCCATCGCCGAGGACCCCGACATGGAGGGGCGGCTCAACCGACGGGTCCCGCTCGGGCGGGTCGGCGACCCGGAGACCGATGTGGGGCGTGCGGTCGCGTTCCTGGTGAGCGCGGATGCCGCGTTCATCACCGGCCAGACGCTCGGCATCGACGGCGGCCACTTCATGAGCCTGTGACGTGTGCGACGATGCGCTGATGCTCGAGGGGAAGACGATCGTGGTCACCGGCGTGGGTGCCGGGCTCGGCCAGGCGGTGGCCGAGGGTGTGCTGCGCGACGGCGGCAACGTGGTGCTGGGTGCCCGCGACGGTGACCGGTTGGCCGAGCTCGCGACCGCGCTCGGGGTCGACGACACGCGCATCGCCCAGCAGTCGACGGACGTGACCGACGCCGACCAGTGCCGGGCCCTGGCCGAGCTCGCGGTGGCGCGCTTCGGTGCGATCGACGGCGTGGTGCAGGTCGCCGCCCGCGAGGTGATGGGCGGGATCGGCCGCACCGGCGACGACGACTGGCGCGCGGTGCTCGAGACCAACGTGGTCGGGACCATGCACGTGCTCGCCGCGACCACGGAGCTGATGGGCGACGCCGGCGGTGCGTTCGTGATCGTCGGGTCACAGACGTTTCGCACCTCGGGCGCGGCCGCGGAGCAGACCGCCTACGCGGCGTCGAAGGGCGCGCTGCACTCGGCGATGTTCCACGCCGCCTGGGAGCTCGGGCCCCGCAGGATCCGCGTGAACATGCTCGTGCCGTCGTGGATGTGGGGACCGGCGGTGCAGGGCTTCGTCCGGGCGCAGGCCGAGCGGCGGGGCGTCAGCGAGGACGACGTGACCGCGCCGATCCGTGCCGCCATGCCCCTCGGCGAGATCCCGACGGTGCACGACGTGGCCGAGGCCGCGCTGTTCCTCTGCTCCGACCGGTCGCGCATGATCACCGGCCAGACCCTGTACGTGAACGCCGGGAACTTCATGACATGAGCCGGACCGTGCTGGTCACCGGTGCCACGCGCGGCGTCGGACGCGGGATCGCCGACGCGTTCGCGCGACGCGGCGACCGCCTCGTGCTGGTCGCGCGCAGCACCGAGGACAACCCCAACCGGGTCGGGCTGCCCGGGACGCTCGAGGGTGTGGCCTCCGACCTGCGCGCTTTGGGCAGTCCCGACGTGACGACCATCGTCGCCGACCTCGCCCACACCGAGGAGGCGGAGCGCGTCGTCGCCGAGGTGCGGGCGGCGTGGGGCACTCCCGACGTGCTCGTCAACAACGCCGCCGCAACCTTCATCGGGCCGTTCCTCGAGGTCCCGGTGTCGCGGTGGAAGACGGCGCTGGCGTTGAACCTGCTCGCGCCGGTGGCGCTGATCCACGGGTTCCTCCCCGACATGCTCGAGCGCGACTCGGGCCGCATCCTCAACATCACGTCGTCGGCGGCGAGGACGCGCGAGCACCCGCCCCGTGACGTCCCCCAGCTCTCGTACTCCGCGAGCAAGGCCGGCCTCGATTCGTTCTCCTACGGGTTGATGCACGACCTCGAAGAGACCGGCATCGCCGTCGACCTCGTCGCGCCGGTGGTGCTCACGGAATCGGTCGAGTACCACCTCACCGGACCCCGGTTCGAGGACCTCAAGCGCCGGATGGCGCCCATGGGACCCTTCGGTGAGGCCGTGGCCCGCATCGCCGACCAGCCGCCGTCGTTCCGCGGGCACTACCTCGAGAACCACGACCTCGAGGCCCTCGGCTTCCTCGAGGTCGACTGACGTCCCGATCTGCATCACCGGGCCGGCCTGAGCACCCACGTCCTCGAAGGGGAACTCCATGGCGTTCGCACCCACATATCGCGTGGCCCACTACGGCACCGGCGACACCGGGAGCCAGGCGCTCCGCGGGATCATCGCCCGCCCCGAGTTCGAGCTCGTTGCGCACCTCGTGCACTCACCGGAGAAGATCGGGCGAGACTCGGGTGAGATCGCCGGTGTTGCGCCGGTCGGAGTGCTCGCGACGGGCGACATCGACGAGCTCCTCTCCGTCGACGCCGACTGCGTCGCCTACTTCGCGACCGACATGGGTCGTGACCACGACACGGTGATCGACGAGATGTGCCGAATGCTCGAGTCGGGCCGGAACATCGTGACCTCGACGATGCCCGTGCTGATCTACCCGCCGGCGGCGCCACCCGAGGTGCTGCGACGGCTCGAAGCCGCATGCACCGCCGGTGGAACGTCGTTCTTCTGCAGTGGGATCGCGCCTGGGTTCACGGGCGACGCGTTCGTCCTGACGGCGGCGAGCCTGTGCGCGCGCGTCACGTCGGTCGCCGTGAACGAGCGCATCTTCATGGGCTCCTACACCGATCCGCTGAGCTTCCAGTTCCTGGGGTTCGGACGACCGCCGGAGGAGCTGGTCGACGACGCTCGCCCGACCAAGGCGTCGGACGCGTTCTCCTCGACCTTCTCGATGCTCGCCGACGGACTCGGGTGCCGGTTCGACGAGGTGTGGAACCACCGCGAGTTCGCGGTCGCGGACGCCGATCACGTGGTCGCGGCCGGCGTGATCCCGAAGGGCACCGTCGCGAGCGTGCGGCTGTGCTCGAACGGGGTCGCCGACGGGGAGACCCGCGTGAGCACCGGCATCATCTACTCGATGATCGACCACGTGGTCGACGACTGGGCGCCCGCGGTACGACCGGATGCACCGGACCTCGCCCGGTTCACCCAGGTGACCATCCAGGGCGAGCCACACGTCGACGTGACCCTGACGCTGTCGGGCAGCGACCAACCCGGCGTCGACGCCACCGCGGCTCGTGTCATCAACTCGATCGCAGCCACCTGTGCCGCAGCACCGGGCGTGCGCAGCCCGCTCGACCTTCCCCTGTCCCCCACCCGGAGCTTCGTCTGACGAACGACGTCGAGGGCGTCTCCCCGAAGCCGCCTCAGCTCCCGTCGACCGCGAGGTTCCGGGCGAGGAAGGCGAACGCGTCACGCGTCGCCGCTTCCGCTGCGTCGGCCTTGCGGAGCGGGCCGCTCGGCACCGTGAACGCGTGTCCGGCACCGGCATAGGTCCGCACCTCGGCCGGCACCTCCCACTGCTCGAGGCGCGCTCGGAGATCTGCCAGCGCGTCGGGCGGCATGACCTCGTCGTCGTCGCCATAGATGAAGAGCGTCGGCGTGTCGAGCATCCAGAGCAGGTCGATCGGCTGGACGGGGGTGCGAGGGCCCAGCTCTGCAAACGTCGGCTGGCTCGGGAAGAACAGCACTGCGGCGGCGACCTGACGCTGGCAGGCGGCCAGCCACGCCAGGGTCGCGCCGGTGCAATACCCCCACACCGCGATGCTGGCCGGGTCGACGCCGGGTGTGGCCCCCAACTGGTCGATGCCACGAACGAGCACGCGTGTCGCCCTGGTGAAGTCGAGGACGCCGATGTGACCGATCACCTCGGTGAAGTCGTCGTAGGCCTCGCGATCGATCGGGCCGCCACCTTCGTAGTAGTCGGGGATCAGGACGGCATGACCCCCGGCGACGAGCTGCTCGCCGACACCGATGATGAAGTCGTTGACCCCGTATGCCTCCGCGCCCAGCACCACACCCGGATGAGGTCCGGCACCGTCGGGGAGGAGCACCACGGGCTCGGGGCCATCCATCGCGTCGGCGAGCGTACGTCGACCCGTGCGCCATGTCACGCAGGCGCGCCGGCGCGGTTTTGACAACCGGCGTGAGGCGCGTGAATCTCCGCCGCCATGGCCATCGAACAGTTCCCCATCGAGGCCGGGCACGTGTTGATGTTCGCCCGCGCCATCGGAGACCCCAACCCGATCTACGCCGACGCCGACGTCGCGGCGGCTTCCGAGGTGGGTGCGATCCCTGCACCACCGACGTTCGTCACCGCCAGCGCGCAGTTCGACCCGGACTACCCGCTCCGCCCCAAGGCCGGTGAGCCGTGGTTCGGTTCCGGCCGCGAGGCGACCGGCGCCACGCCGACGGTCCCGTCGGGAGGCGAGGGTGGCGGCGGCACGTCGCTGCACGCCGAGCAGCACTACGAGTACCACCGTCCGCTGGTCGTCGGCGACGTGCTCCACGCACGCGGCCGGAGCGGCGAGGAGTGGGAGAAGCAGGGACGTTCGGGCACGCTGAAGTTCCGCGAGCTCATCACCGAGTACCTCGACCAGAACGACGAGGTCGTGATCACCGCCCGCACGGTCGCGGTGCTGACGGAGGGACCCAAGTGAGCGTCAGCGCGGCCAGCCTGAAGGTCGGAGACTCGAAGGAGCAGCTGCTCGTCGACGACCTCACCCGCACGCAGATCGTGATGTACGCGGGTGCGTCGGGTGACTACAACCCACTGCACAGCGACGAGAAGTTCGCCCGCGAGGTCGCCGGCTACCCGGGGATCTTCGCCCACGGCATGCTCACCATGGGCATGACCGGCCGCATCGTCACCGACTGGTTCGACGTCGGTCGGGTCACGAAGTACGGCGTGCGCTTCGTGCGCCAGGTGTGGCCCGGCGCGACGCTCACCGCCACCGCGGTCGTCGACGCCATCCGCGAGGAGGACGGCGTCTCCTACGCCGACGTGTCGATCACCACCGTCGACGCGGAGGGCACCACCGTGCTCACCGGCACCGCCACCGCCCGCCTCGACCCGTAGCGACACCCCACCACCGTTTTGGCGCCGCAACTGTGTCGCATGCACACAGTTGTGGCGCCGAAACGTCAACGGCGACCAGGAGGTTCGATGTGCACGATCTCGTGATCAGGGGCGGGACGGTCGTCGACGGGCTCGGCTCGGCGCCGTCCACCGCTGACGTCGCGGTGACCGACGGGTCGCATCACCGAGGTCGGTCGGGTCGACGGCCCGGCGCGCGAGACCGTCGACGCCGACGGCCTGCTGGTGACGCCGGGCTTCGTCGACGTGCACACGCACTACGACGGCCAGGCGACGTGGGACTCACAGCTCGGCCCTTCGTGCTGGCACGGCGTGACCACCGTCGTCGTGGGCAACTGCGGCGTCGGCTTCGCGCCGGTGCACCCGGGCGGCGAGCAGGAGCTCGTCGAGCTCATGGAGGGCGTCGAGGACATCCCCGGCACCGCGCTGTGGGAGGGCATCGACTGGCGGTGGGAGTCGTTCCCCGAGTACCTCGACGCGCTCGCCGAGCGGCCGCGCATGATGGACGTGGGGACGCACGTACCCCACGCGGCAGTGCGCGCCTACGTGATGGGAGACCGCGCCGGATCGGCGTCGCGACGCCCGACGACCTCGCGGCGATGGTCGCAATCGCGCGAGCGGGCATGGACGCGGGCGCGCTCGGCATCTCGACGTCGCGCATCCTCGCCCACCACACGAGCCGGGGCGACGAGGTGCCGGGAACCTTCGCCGACGAGGACGAGCTGCGCGCGCTCGCCGGCGTCCTGCGCGAACGCGGCACCGGCGTGTTCGAGGTGGTGCCGCGCGGCATGGACGGCGAGGTCAGCGAGGCCGCGCACGCCGAGCTCGAACTGCTCGGCCGCCTCGCCGACGCACGCGGGGACGCGCCTCACGTTCTCGGTCGTGCAGACCCACACCGAGCTCGACCGATGGCGCGTGATCCTCGACCGCTCCGCCGAGCTGCGCGACGAGGGAGTGCCGATCTACCCGCAGGTGGCGAACCGCGCCACCGGGATCCTGTTCGGCCTCCAGAGCAAGAACAACGTGTTCTGCACCCGCCCGAGCTACATCGAGCTCGCAACGCTGCCGCTCGCCGAGCGGCTCGCGCGCATGCGCGATCCGGAGGTGCGATCGCGCATCCTCGCCGAGCCGAACGGCGAGTGGGACCACCCGCTGGCGTCGTTCGTGTACGAGACGTTCTCGAACATGCTGCCGGTGCGTCAGCCGATGGAGTGGGAACCGACCCCCGACGACACCATGGCCGCCATCGCCGAGCGCGAGGGGCGTCCCGCGCAGGAGGTGGTGTACGACTTCCTCACCGAGGGCGACGGTCGCAACCTGGTGATGTTCCCGTTCACCAACTACTTCCACTTCAGCCTCGACGACGTGCACGACATGCTCGAGCACCCGGCGTCGGTGTGGGGTCTCGGTGACGGTGGTGCCCACTGCGGCGCCGCGGTCGACTCGAGCGGGCCGACGCTCATGCTCACGCACTGGGTGCGCGACCGCGTGCGCGGTCCGCGCATCGACCTGCCCACCGCGGTCCGGTGGATGACGTCCGACACCGCCGACCTCTACGGACTGCGCGACCGCGGTCGGCTCGCGCCCGGCTTCCGCGCCGATCTCAACGTGATCGACCACGACCGCCTCCAGCTGGGTCAGCCCGAGGTGGTGTTCGACCTCCCCGCCGGCGGGCGGCGCCTCATGCAGCGCGCCTCTGGCTACGTGGCCACGGTCGTCGCCGGTGAGGTCACCATCCGCGACGACTCCCCCACCGGCGCCCTCCCCGGCCGCCTCATCCGCGGCGAGCAACCCACCCCCTGACCCCCACGTTTCGGCGCTGCTGGTGTGCCACTACGGCACACGAGCAGCGCCAAATGGTGAGTGGGGGTCAGCCGAAGACGATGTTCTTGCGGCGGACGAACTCCTCGATGCCGGCGCGACCGCCCTCGCGGCCGAAGCCGCTCTGCTTCGCACCCCCGAACGGCGCACCCGGTGACATGCCGGGGAAGCCGTTGACGACGACGGTGCCGACCTCGAGTGCGCGTGCGACCCGCTGCCCGCGCGCACCGTCGCGGGTGTGCACGTAGGCCGACAGCCCGAAGTCGGCTGTCGTTGGCCTTGGCCACCACCTCGTCCTCGTCGTGGAAGCGCAGCACCGAGAGCACCGGGCCGAAGATCTCCTCGCGTGCCAGCGAGCTGTCGTGGTCGACGTCGCCGAACACGGTGGGCGCGACGAAGTAGCCGTCGGCGAGGTCGCCGTCGAGACGACGACCGCCGGTGAGGAGCGTGCCCGCACCCTCGTCGACGGCGCGTGCGATCACGCCGAGGATGCGCTCGCACGCGGCCGCGTTCACGACCGGGCCCATGAGCACCGACGGGTCGAACGGGTCGCCGACGGTGCACCGACTCGATCTGCGCGACCACGCGCGCCACCACGTCGTCGTACACGTCGTCGTGCACGTAGAGGCGCGTCGGGCAGCGCGCATCCCTGTCCGCTCAGCAGCACCGCGCCGAGCATCGCCGCCATCGATCGAGGCGACCTCGAGGTCGGCATCGGGGAACACGATGTTGGCGCTCTTGCCCCCGAGCTCGAACGTCAGCGGGGTGAGCGTCTCCGCCGCCGCCGCCATCACCAGGCGTGCCGTCGCGCATCCGCCGGTGAACGACACCTTGTCGATGCCGGCGTGCCGCACCAGCGCGTCGCCCGCCGCCGCGCCCCCGACGACGACGTTGAGCGCGCCCGGCGGCAGGCCCGCCTCGAGCGCGAGCTCGGCGAAGCGCAACGCGCCGAACGGCGCCAGCTCCGGCGGCTTCACCACCACGGTGTTGCCGGCCGCCAGCGCCGGTACCGCCTTCTGGCCCATGCCCATCATCGGACCGTTCCACGGCACGATGGCGCCGACGACGCCGTAGGGCTCGGGCAGCACGACGTCGAGCACGTCGCCGGCGACCGGGACGACCTCGCCGTCGAGCTTGTCGATCCACCCCGCGTAGTAGCGGGTCCACGCCGCGGTGTACGCGCCCGAGCGCATCGCACTCACCGGCGTGCCGTTGTCGAGCGCGTTGATCGCGCACGCTTCGTCGTCGTGCGCGTCGAGCAGGTCGGCGAGGCGGTACAGGATCGCCATGCGCTCGGCCATCGGCACCGCACGCCACGTCGCCCGCGCCTCACGCGCGCGCACGACGGCAGCGTCGACCTCGGCCGCACCCCCGAGCGGCACCTCGGCCTGCAGCACACCGGTCGCCGGGTTGTGGTGCGCGTAGACGCCCCCCGACGTGCCGGTGCTGTGACCGTCGCCGATGACGTGCCCGCGCG
Source organism: uncultured Actinomycetes bacterium (assembly GCA_963755855.1). GTDB lineage: Bacteria > Actinomycetota > Acidimicrobiia > IMCC26256 > DASPTH01 > DASUAS01. The sequence goes on from CAVWLR010000009.1 coordinate 1,753,788, forward strand.
CCGCGAGACCCTCGACGACCGCGGTCGCCTCGGCCGCGTTCACCGCGATCGACGACGCGCGCGTGGGTCGGAGATCATCGGCGGCGTGTAGCCGGCGTCGGCCCACATGAAGTTGGTGCCCGGCGGCACGATCTCGTCGATGCGGTCGAGCACGTCGTCGTCGAGGTCGACGTCGGCGGCACCGAGCTGCGTCGTGAGCTGCTCCATCGTGCGCGGACCGATGATCGCCGACGTGACCGCAGGGTTGCGCAGCACCCACGCCACCGCCAGGTGCACGAGCGAGAGGCCGGCGTCGTCGGCGAGCTTGCCGAGCGCGTCGGCCGCTTCGAGCTTCTCCTGGTTGCCGGGCTCGTCGAGGTCGTAGCGGGCCGGCACCCGGTTGGCCCGGTGGCTGGTGAACGAGTCACCGCCGACCTTCCACTTGCCCGACAGCCACCCGCCCGCGAGCGGGCTCCACGGGATCACGGCCATGTCGTTGCGCAGGCACGTCGGGAGCACGTCGGCCTCGATGCCGCGCACGAGGATCGAGTACGGCGGCTGCTCGCACACGAACCGCTCGCGGTTGCGGCGCTCCGCCACCCACTGCCCCTCGACGATCGCCGACGCCGGCCACGTGGAGCTGCCGAGGTAGCGCACCTTGCCCTGGTGCACGAGGTCGGTCAGCGCGCCGAGCGTCTCGTCGATGTCGACGTTCGGGTCGGGCCGGTGCACCTGGTAGAGGTCGATGTGGTCGGTGTTCAGGCGACGCAGGCTGTTCTCGCACTCGCGCATGATCCAGCGACGCGAGCCACCCATCATGTTGCGGTCGGCGCCCATCGGCGCGAAGAACTTCGTGGCCAGCACGATGTCGTCGCGTCGGCCGACGATGCGCCTTGGCGACGATCTCCTCCGACTCACCGGCCGAGTAGACGTCGGCGGTGTCGATGAAGTTGATGCCGGCGTCGAGGGCGGCGTGGATCACCGCGATCGACTCGTCGTGGTCGGGGTTTCCCCACTGACCGAACATCATCGCCCCGAGGCACAGGCGACTGACCTGCACGCCCGTCCGTCCGAACGCCCGGTACCTCATCGCGGCCTCCTCGTCGTGCCCGGTCCTGTGCGTCCGACGTTACAGAACGCCAGGACCAGGCCGACGGGGGGTCTACGCAGCGCCGATCTTGTCCTTCGTGGTGCGGGCGCCGGTGGTCTTCGAGAAGGCGTCGGGCACCGGGTACTCGCCGAGCACGAAGTTCAGGATCGCCGCGTGCTGCAGCTCGACCGGCTGGATGGTGGCCGCCGTCTTGATGCCGGCCGGGGTCTTGACCGCGCTCGATGGCCGCCAGGTAGGTGGCCGCAGCCGCGTTCTCGAGGCCGAGCGCCAGCTTCGCCAGCCCGCCGACGTCCTTCACCTGGGCGAAGGCGGTGTCGACCGACTTCTTGACCGTGAGGTCGACACCACTGACCGCCTTCTTGCCCGCACCGGTGAGCACGCCGTTCCACGCCGCGGCGTGGTCCTTGTGCTGGCTCTGGGCCGTCTGGGCGAAGGTCACGATCGCCGGCGGCACCGCTCCGAGCTTGCCTGCGGTCGCCGCGTCGATCCCGGCCTGGTACGTCGCCACCGCGAGGTTCTCGAGCGAGGCGGCGAGCGCCACGACCGCGAGGTCACCGGTGAGCTTCTGCGAGCTCTGGGCCGGAGCTGCGCCCGGCACCGACAGCCCGCTCTTCGTGGCGGCGGCGGCGAGGCCGCTGCCGAAGCCGCTGCCCACGAGCGCCACACCACCGAGCACCGCACCGCCTCCGAAGAGGAAGGCACGACGGCTCGAAGGCGTCGACACGAGGTGCGTGATGCCCTCACGGATGTCGGAGCTCGACTCGCTCCACTCGACGAGGCTGTCGCGCATCGACGGCAGCGACTCGTGGTGCGCGTCCTCGAGGTCGTGCGTCATGCCGACGAGCTCGGCCTCGCTGATCGCGATCTGCTGCTTGCGGGTGCGGCGCATCACTGCACTGCTCCTTCGTTCGCGGGACGGGCATCCGTCGTCGGGTAGAACGCGTTCGGGAAGCCGATGCTCCCTGCCGCCGCGGGCAGCTGCAGCGGCGTCCGGTGGCAGCGCGATCAGATCGGCCGCACCTCCGGCGAGCAGCGCCTTCACCGCGTTGAGGATCGCGACGTGCTGCGCCTCGACGCCCATGATGCTGGCGGCCACCGAGCGAGCGTTCTTGTTCGAGTACGTCCCGGTGTTCGACACGTACGTCTGGGCCGCGCCGTCTTCGAGCTCGAGGGCGAGGTCGACGACCTCGGCGGGCCCGGTGAGCGACGGCTTGGCGTTGTTCACGACGGTCAGCAGCACCGGGTCGGGCTGGTCCTGCGACTTGCCGCCGAGCCGCGTGGCGGCGGCGTTGAACGCCTCGCCGTGCTGCTGGTGCTGCTCCTTGGTCTTGGTCACGAACGCCTTGACCACGGGGTTGGCACTGGCACCGCCGATGAAGTCGAGCGTGAGCGCCGTCTCGTAGGTGGCGACCGCGAGGTTCTCGATCGATGCCGCCGTCTGCAGCATCTGCACGTCCATCGTCTTGTCGGCGAACGCCGGCGATGCGATCAGCGCGGCCATCGCGGTACCGAGCCCGGCAGCGGCGAGCACGCCACCCTTCGGGAGCCCGCGCAGCAGCGTCGTGCGGCGCGTGACCGGGTCGACGTCCTTCCACGGATCTTCCTGCGCGAGCTCGACGTATTCGTCGAGGGCGACGTCGGTCGCCGCCATCGCGTCGGCATGGAGGTCGCCCGACTGCTCCAGCAGTCTGCGCAACCCGGTGTCGTCAAGTGCCATGTCCATCTCCCTCGGAGTCGGCGTTGTCGCTCGGGAGGTGTTCGCCGCTGCGCGCGACGCGGATGGCGGGTTCCGGTGAAACTGCGCGATCGCCCGCGGCGACCCGCGCGGGTCAGGTGATGTCGCCGACCGCGTCGGGCGCGTTGTGGCTCGCGGGGACGCCGCCTGCCACCTCGGTGGTGATCGCCAGGCTCGTGGTCGGACCCGCGGCGGTGAACGCGACCGTGCCCGGGTCGCGACCGAGCACGCCGAGTGAGATGGTGCCGGTGCGGGTGATGCCCCACAACTGGTAGGTGTGGCCTGCGGGCGCGGGCGGCAGCTCCGACGTGAGGTACCCGGTCCCGTCGGAGGTCATCACCGCGGTCGCGAGGGAGGTGCCACCCTGATCGGCGAGCGTCACGTGCCGCGCGCCCGGTGCGGTGGCGGCCGTGGCGGCGAGCGCAGCCGTGTCGCCGGCCGCGCCACCGCCGCCGTCACCCCGTTCGACGAGCCAGAGCCCACCGAAGGCGAGGGCGACGACCGCGGCGGCCGCAGCCAGCCACCGCCACCGCCGATCGGATCGTGCCCGGGTGTCCGGTGCCGGCGTGCTGTGGGGGGACAGCACGGTCGGCGGCACGATCCGCAGCGGCGGCGGAGTGTTGGAGATGATCGACTCGAGGCGCTCCCACACGCCTTCGGGGGGCGGGCCGCCCGCGTGGGCGAGCATCGATGCGGTCACCTGGAGATCGGAGACCTCGTCGCGCTGCTCGGGGTGCGCGTCGAGATACGCGTCGATGGCGGCGCGCTCGTCGTCGTCGACCGCGTCGAGCGCGTACGCGGGCAGCAGCTCGGCGATCTCTTCGGGAGTCAGTTCACGATCCATGACCCGTCGATTCCTCTGTCGACGAGCTGCGCGCGCAACCGCGTCAGCCCGGTTCGGATCCGGCTCTTGATGGTGCCCTCGGGTTGGTCGAGGATGCGAGCCACCTCACGGTAGGTGTGTCCGCCGAAGTACGCGAGCTCGATGGCGCGACGTTCTGCGTCGGAGAGCTCCGCCAGTGCTTCGCGCACCTGTTCGGCGATGCCGAGGTCGAACGCCTCGAGATCGAGGTCGTACTCGGAGACCATCTCGGCGCGGGCCGAGCGCTCCTCGCGGTCCTTGCGGCGCGTGTCGGACCGGATGCGATCGACGCACCGCGCGTGCGCGTCCATGAGCAGGAACGAGCGCAGGGAACCTCGCGCCTGGTCGAAGCGATCGGGGTGCTCCCAGAGCCGGAGGAAGATCTCCTGCACCATCTCCTCGGCCAGCGCCCGCTCCCACAGCAGCCGTTGCGCGAGGCCGAAGACGGCTCCTGCGTGGCGGCGGTAGGCCTCGGCGAACGCATCGGGGTTGTAGCGCGCGATGGCGATGACCAGCCCGACGTCGTCGGTACGCGCGTAAGGGGAGTCCATCGCCACACCAGTCTTTCGTCACCGGGGGCGCCGGGGATGACGGAAATCGAGAATCGGTCCATTCGCCCACTCGGGTCATCCGTGGACCGGCGGACGGCGAACACCCGGGGAACCCCACGCAGTGGGGAATCCACCGCAGCCGGGAATCCACCCGCAGGAGGCTCCCCGCCCATGGCCACTGACCGTCTCGGCCGTCTGCCCACCATCCTCTTGGCCCTGATCGTGCCGTTGGTGGCGCTGGTGACCGTCCTCGTCACGCTGAACGTGACCGACGACTCGACCAGCGCCGCGTCCGGTGCGGGTGCCACGAAGGCCGGGTCCGGCACCGCCATCGACATCAAGAGCTTCCAGTACTCACCGAACCCGATCAGGGTGAAGGTCGGAGCCAAGGTCCTCGTCACGAACAGCGACGGCACCGTGCACACCCTCACCGCCGACGACAAGAGCTTCGACACCGGCAACCTCGACGGAGGGGCGAAGAAGGCCATCACCATCGCCAAGGCCGGCACGTTCACCTACCACTGCACGATCCACAACTACATGACCGGCACGATCGAGGCGAAATGAGCACCGTGAGCGACACCACCATCTCCGGCTCCGACCGTGGCGCCGACCACAGCTCCGACCACGCGTCGCTCTCGAGCGGCATCGTCACCGCGGCGATCGTGGGTGCGACCGCGCTCCTCGTGAGCGGCTGGGTCCACTTCTACCTGTACTTCCGCGGCGGCTACCGCGGCATCGCGATCGACTCGGTGCTCGGGATCAACATCAGCCGGTCGTTCGCGATCAACGCCATCGCCGCCGTCGTCATCGCGGAAGCGGTGATCCTCGGGCTCCGCTACCGGGAGCTCCTGCTGCCTGCCGCGGCTGCGGGCGTCGTGTTCGCGGTGGCCACGCTGGTCGCGTACTTCCTGTCGCGCACCCGCGGGATCCTCGGGTTCAAGGAGACCTCCACGACCACCGAGGCAGTGGTCGGCATGGTCTCCGAAGCGGTGATCATCCTGACCCTCGTGCCGGTCGCGATCACGGAACTGCGAGCGCGGCGACGTCCAGCACGGTGAACACGTAGGCGACGGTGTCGTCGAGGGTGAGCTCGGCGCCCCGTCCCAGGGCGTTCAGGTACTCCTCCTCGCCCAGCACCGCTCGCGACTCCTCCAGCGCACCGGCGACGCCGAGGTCGGCCACCAGGCCGCCGGTCACCGACCGGGGCATGCCCGTGGCCACACCCGCGAGCAGCGCACCGGCGAGGACCGCCGCGGCCTCGTCGCGGCCCATCGCGTGGAGCACCGCCACCGAGCACTCGAGTGCGCTCGACAACATCGGACGGTCGCCCCGCTCGTTCCCGTGCCGGACCGCCTCGCGCGCGTCGCGGCGCGCGCCGGCGAAGTCGCCCGCGTCGGCCCGCAACACCGAACGGCGCGCCAGCGCGAACCCGAGCAGACCGCCGCTCGCGCCGCGACTGCCGAACTCGATGCTCTCGTCGAGCGCGCGGGCCGCCGCGATCGGGTCGTCGTGCGCGAGTGCGACCGCGCGCGCGAACTGCGCGCTGGCGGTGGCGGTCGGGTTCTTCGAACGGCGGGCCGCTTCGAGCGATCGCTCGGCGTCGACCCGTGCCGCCTCCCAGTCGCCCATCAGGTTGTGGAAGTTCGCGGCCGCCGAGTAGAGGAACGACAGCGCCCGGGGCGAGTCGCCGGCTGCGGTCAGCGCGACCTCGGCCTCCTCGATGGTGCGGATCGAACCGGCGAAGTCTCCGCTCATGCTGTGGCCGGCGGCGATCGCGATGAAGGCCCACACCGCACCCGGGCAGTCGGCGGGCACGCCGTCGCGCAGTGCGGCCTCGGTGAGCGTGCGCATGGCGTCGGCGTCGTTGCGGCCCTGGGCGCTGAAGGCCGCCGCCGCCAGCACCGAGGTGCGCACCGCCGGCGGCGCGAGCTCGACGCGGTCGGCCAGCTCCTCGGCCCAGCCGCCGATGCCCAGCCCGCGGTCGTTGACCGCCTCGAACGCGAGGGCAGCGACGATGCGCAGCGCCAGGCGCACGTCGTCGTCCTCCCCGAGCATCTGCAGGCGGACGAACGCGCCGCGCAGGTTGGGGAACTCCAGGTGCACGCGCTTGCGCCACGCCAGCTCGTCCGGTCCGGCGAGCCCGACGTCGGCCGCCTCCGCGAACCGCGTGTAGTGCGCGGCGTGACGCCGGAACATCTCGTGGAGATCGCCGGTCTGCTCCAGGCGTTCACGGGCGAAGGTCCGGAGGGTCTCGAGCATCTGGTACCGGGTCGTTCCACTCGCGTCGTCGGCGGTGAGCATCGACTTGGCGACGAGCCCGGCGCCGGCGTCGAGGACGTCCCACGGCTCCAGGTCGTCCTGCACCGCGACGGCCGCGGCCGCGTCGGCGTCGAAGCTGCGCGGGAAGACGCTCAGCCGCTCGAACAGCGCCCGTTCGCGGGGTTCGAGCAGCTCGTACGACCACTCGATCGCGCCCCGCAGGGTCTGGTGGCGCTCGGCCGCGCCGCGACGGCCACCGGTCAGCAGCTGGAAGCGCTGGTCGAGCCGGGCGGCGATGTCGATCGGCGTCATGATCGTGACCCGCGCCGCGGCGAGCTCGACCGCGAGGGGGATGCCGTCGAGACGACGGCAGATCTCGGCGATGGTCTCCGCGTTCGACGCGTCGAGCACGAAGCCCGGCTGGACCGCCCGGGCGCGCTCCGCGAACAGCTGGACCGCATCGCTCTCCATCACGGTGTCGACGCTCGCGCTCCGTGCCGGCAGCTCGAGCGCGCTCAACGGCCACACCTGCTCCCCGGCGACGCCGAGCGCCTCGCGACTCGTGGCGAGGATGCGCACGCCCGGGCAGTCGCGCAGCAGTCCGTCCGCGAGGTGACCGACCGCTTCCACCAGGTGCTCGCAGTTGTCGAGGACGAGCACGAGCTCGCGAAGGTGGAGCGCGTCGATCACGCTGTCGGCGAGCGTCGTCGCGGGACGCGCGAGCACGCCCAGCGTGGCGGCCACGACCTGCCCGAGCTCCTCGGCGTCCTGCGCCGCCGCGAGCTCGCACAGCCACGCGCCGTCGGGGAACCTCGGCGCGATGTCGAGCGCGACCTGGATGGCGATGCGGCTCTTCCCGACACCGCCCACCCCGGTGACGGTGACCAGTCGCGACGCGAGCAGCGCATCGGCGATCGCCTCGCGCTCGACCGTGCGGCCCACGAAGGACGTGAACTGGCCGGGAAGGTTGCCGGGCACGGCGTCGAGCGAGCGCAGCGGCGGGAACTCGCGCGCGAGATCGGCGGCGACCACCTGGAAGATGCGCTCCGGGCGCGCGAGGTCGGGCAGCCGGTGCTCACCGAGGTCGACGAGCGCGACCTCGTCGGGCAGCGCGTCGCGCAGGATCTCCTCGGTGGCGTGCGACACCACGATCTGGCCGCCGTGCGCCGATGCCATCACCCGCGCCGCCCGGTTGGTGGCGGGGCCGTAGTAGTCGCCGTCACGGGCCACCGCGTCGCCGGTGTGGAGACCCATGCGCACCCGCAGACCACCGGGCACGTGCCCACTCCTCGGCCCCGAGCGAGCGCTGGGCCGCCAGCGCGGCGTCGAGTGCGGCCCGCGTGGTGGTGAACACCCCGTGGAGGCCGTCGCCGGTCGTCTTCACCACCTGCGCCACCGCCGCCGCCCTGCTCGACCGCGACGCCGCGGAGGAGCGCGTCGTGACGCTCGAGCGCAGGCACCATCTCGGCCGGGTGCTGCTCCCAGAGCCGGGTGGAACCCTCGAGATCGGTGAACAGGAACGTCACCGTTCCCGACGGCAGCTCCGGCACGATGCCCCCTCGGGTTCCGGACGCCCGCATGATCGCACGCCGGAGCGGTCGCCTGCGCCGGACGAGGTGTCCCCTGCGCCGAAAGCGGTGGTCGACGCTGCGACGGCACCCCCTAACCTTCACGTCATGCAAGAAGGAACCCCGACCGCCGGCGCGACCGAAACCGTCCACCCGGAGCTCGTCGACGACGCCGCCGAGAGCCTCGCTGCGGTCGCAGGGCGAGGCCGCCGCCGACGAAGCCGGCGAGCAGATCTCGAGCCCCACCAAGCTCATCCGCATCGCCTCGATGGTGCGCACGATGCTCGACGAGGTCCGCCGGGCGCCGCTCGACGATGCCGGCCGCCGCCGACTCGCCGAGATCCACGAGCGGTCGCTCGAGGAGCTCGCAGAGCGTGCTCTCCCCCGATCTCCAGCAGGAGCTGAGCGAGGTCATCCTCCCGCTCACCGGCGACGCCCCGACGGAGTCGGAGCTGCGCCTCGCCCAGGCCCAGCTCGTGGGGTGGCTCGAAGGCCTGTTCCACGGCATCCAGGCCACCCTCTTCACGCAGCAGGCCTCCGCGCAGGGCCAGCTCGACCAGATGCGCCGCCGCGCGCTCGAGCAGCCGCCCGTCGGCCGCGGGGCCGAGCGGGTACCTGTGAGCGCGGCCGAACCCTCCGAAGGGAAGCTGTTCCGCATGCAGCAGTGGACACCCGAGAGCTGGCGTGAGCTCCCGGCCGAGCAGCAGCCCGACTGGCCCGACGCCGACGCGCTCGAGCGCTCGCTCGGCGACCCTGCGCGAGGTGCCGCCGCTCGTCTTCGCCGGTGAGGCCCGCAAGCCTCACCGAGTCGCTGGCCGCGGTCACCGAGCGCGCGGCTTCGTGCTGCAGGCCGGCGACTGCGCCGAGGCGTTCGACGCGTTCTCGGCCAACGCCATCCGCGACAAGCTGAAGGTCATCCTGCAGATGGCCGTCGTGCTCACGTACGGCAGCGGCGTGCCCACGGTGAAGATCGGTCGCATCGCCGGACAGTTCGCCAAGCCGCGTTCGGCGCCCACCGAGACGCGCGACGGCGTGGAGCTCCCCTCGTTCCGCGGCGACATGGTCAACGACTTCGCGTTCGACCCTGCCGCGCGACGCCCCGACCCCGACCGGCTCGTGCGCGCCTACCACCAGGCCGCGTCCACCCTCAACCTGCTGCGCGCCTTCGCCAAGGGCGGCTTCGCCGACCTGACGCGTGTGCACGCGTGGAACCTCGAATACGTCGACGCCAGCCCCGAGGGCCGCCGCTACGACGCCCTCGCCGCCGAGATCGACCGCGCGCTGCGGTTCATGGCCGCGTGCGGCATCGACCTCGACGCGGAGCACCAGCTCCACGAGGTCGACTTCTACACGTCGCACGAGGCGCTGCTCCTCGGGTACGAGGAGGCGCTCACCCGGCAGCGACAGCCTCACCGACGAGTGGTACGACTGCTCGGCCCACCTCGTGTGGGTGGGCGAGCGCACGCGCCAGCTCGGCGGCGCGCACCTCGAGTTCCTCAGCGGCATCGGCAACCCCGTCGGCGTGAAGCTCGGCCCCAAGGTGTCGCCGGAGGAGGTCGTCGCGATCTGCGACCGCCTCGACCCGGCGCGCACACCCGGGCGGCTCGTGCTCGTGAGCCGCATGGGTGCCGACGAGATCGACGACGCGCTCCCGCCGCTCCTGCGCGCGGTGAAGCTCAGCGGCCACCCGGTGGTGTGGATGTGCGACCCGATGCACGGCAACACCTTCCAGCACGCCAGCGGCTACAAGACCCGCGACTTCGACGACGTGATGCGCGAGCTGCGCGGCTTCTTCGCCGCGTGCGACGGCGCCGACGTGTGGCCCGGCGGCGTGCACATCGAGCTCACCGGCGAGAACGTGACCGAGTGCCTGGGGGGCAGCCACGAGGTGCTGGGCGACCACCTGGAGCAGCGCTACGAGACCAGTTGCGACCCGCGGCTCAACGCCCGCCAGTCGCTCGACCTCGCGTTCCAGGTCGCCGAGCTCCTGCGTCGCTGATCGGACGCCCCTCCCCGTCGCGAGCATGTGGGGGTCCTGGAGCCGCGCCCGCACGTCGGCGCGATGCAGCCGATCGATGCAGATCGACCAGTGAAGGAAGTCCCGTGAGCCGCTTCGACGATCTCGGTCCCAACTCGGGTCTGGCCGAGGAGCTGTACCAGCGCTACCTCGAGAACCCGGCCTCGGTCGACGGCCACTGGCGTGACTACTTCGACCGCCAGCCCCCGCCCACCAACGGCGGCGGAGCCGAGCCGTCGGCGCCGTCGGCCGCCGCTCCCGCTGCACCCGCCCCGGCCGCCGCGCCGCCGGCCGCCGCTCCTGCACCGCCCGCACGCGCCCGCGCCGCCCGCACCCCGGCCCGGGCCCGCTGGTGCTCGAGGGCGAGGAGCCCGAGCCGCTGCGCGGCGCCGCCGCCCGCACGGTCGAGAACATGGAGGCGAGCCTCGCGGTCCCCACCGCCACCTCGGTGCGCGTCGATCCCCGCGAAGCTGCTCGAGGTCAACCGCCAGATCCTCAACAACCACCTCGCGCGCACCGGCGCGGGCAAGGTGAGCTTCACGCACCTCATCGCGTACGCGGTGCTGCGCGCGCTCGCCGACTTCCCGGCCCTCAACTCCGCGTACGCCACCGAGGACGGCAAGCCCGTCGTCGTGCGCCACCAGCACGTGAACCTCGGCCTCGCGGTCGACGTGCAGAAGCGCGACGGCACGCACTCGCTGCTCGTGCCCAACGTGAAGGGCGCCGAGACCCTCGACTTCGCCGGCTTCCTGCACGCGTACGAAGACCTCATCGTCAAGGTGCGTGGCGAACAAGATCTCGCCCGACGACTTCGCGGGCACCACGGCATCGATCACCAACCCCGGGATGATCGGCACCGTGCACTCCGTGCCGCGACTGATGCCGGGCCAGGGCTTCATCGTCGGCGTCGGCAGCATCGGCTACCCGGCCGAGTTCCAGGGCGCCGACCCCGCTGCGCTCGCGCAGCTCGGCGGTGAGCAAGGTCACCACGCTCACCAACACCTACGACCACCGCATCATCACCGGCGCGGAGAGCGGCGAGTTCCTGCGCCGGATCCACGAGCTGCTGCTCGGCGAGGACGACTTCTACGACGACGTGTTCGCGAGCCTGGCCGTCCCCTACGAGCCCGCCCGTTGGCTCGAGGACCGCAGCGGCTTCGCCGATCCCACCACCCAGTACGAGAAGGTCGTGCAGGTGCACGCCCTGATCAACATGTACCGGGTGCGCGGTCACCTGATCGCCAACCTCGATCCGCTCGGCCGACGGGCGCCCGACACCCACCCCGAGCTCGACATCACGCACCACGACCTCTCGATCTGGGACCTCGACCGCGAGTTCCCGATCGGCAACCTCGGCGCCGGACGCCTCGCCCGCAAGGTCATGCCGCTGCGCGACATCCTCGGCGTGCTGCGCGACGCGTACGCCCGCACCGTGGGCGTCGAGTACATGCACATCCAGGAGCACGACCAGAAGGAGTGGCTCCAGGAGCAGATCGAGGTGCCGTACCCGCTCGTCACCGCGGCGGAGAAGCACCGGATCCTCGAGCGGCTGAACGCGGCCGAGGCGTTCGAGCGCTTCCTGCACACGAAGTACCTCGGGCAGAAGCGGTTCAGCCTCGAGGGGGCCGAGACGCTCGTGCCGATGCTCGACGCGCTGTGCTCCTTCGCCGCCGACACCGGCATGAGCGACGTCGTGCTCGGCATGGCCCACCGCGGCCGGCTCAACGTGCTCGCCAACGTGATCGGCAAGTCGTACTCCACGATCTTCCGCGAGTTCGAGGGCGAGCTCGACCCGTCGAGCACGCAGGGCTCCGGCGACGTGAAGTACCACCTCGGCGCGGTCGGCAAGCACCAGTCGCCCGAGGGCCACGAGATCCGCCTCACCCTCGCCGCCAACCCCAGCCACCTCGAGGCGGTCGGGCCCGGTGGTCGAAGGAGTCGCGCGCGCGGTCGGCGACGCCGCCGCCGACGACACCCGCCGCACGGTCCTCCCGGTGCTGCTGCACGGCGACGCCGCGTTCGCCGGTCAGGGTGTGGTCGCCGAGACGTTCAACCTCTCCGAGGTGCCCGGCTACCAGGTCGGCGGCACCGTGCACGTCGTCGTGAACAACCAGCTCGGGTTCACCACCGCACCCGAGCTCGGCCGGTCGAGCGTCTACCCCACCGACGTCGCCAAGATGGTGCAGGCGCCGATCTTCCACGTGAACGGCGACGACCCCGAAGCCGCGGTGCGGGTGATGAAGCTCGCCTTCGAGTTCCGCAACCGCTTCAAGAAGGACGTCGTCGTCGACCTCTTCTGCTACCGGCGCTACGGGCACAACGAGGCCGACGAGCCGGCCTTCACCCAGCCCCGCATGTACGAGCTCATCGACGAGCACCTGCCCGTGCGCGCGCTCTACACGCAGCAGCTCGTGCAGCGCGGTGACATCACCGAGGACGACGAGCAGGCGGTCGAGTACGACTTCAAGGTCCGCCTCGACCGCGCCTTCGAGGAGACGCACGCAGGTCGCGCCGCCGAGCCCGACGACGACGACCTCTGCGACGGCGCGCTGTCGGAAGACGACTCCGAGCTGCCGCCGGTCGACGACCCCGTCGCCACCGCGGTACCGGTCGAGACGCTCACGCGCGTCGCCGAAGGCATGGTCCACTGGCCCGAGGGCTTCGAGGTGAACCCCAAGCTCGAGCGCCAGCTCACGGCACGCGGCGTCGATGCTCGAGAAGGACGAGATCGACTGGGCGATGGCCGAGGCGCTGGCGTTCGGATCGTTGGTGCTCGAGGGCACTCCGGTGCGGCTCGCGGGCCAGGACACCCGGCGGGGCACGTTCAGCCAGCGCCACGGCGTGCTCGTCGACCAGGCCAGCGAGCGCGGAGTACGTGCCCCTCGCGCACCTCACCGACGACCAGGCGCCGTTCATGCTCTACGACACGGTGCTGTCGGAGTACGCCGCCCTCGGGTTCGAGTACGGCTACTCGATCAGCTCCGACGCGCTCGTGTGCTGGGAAGCGCAGTTCGGCGACTTCGCCAACGTCGCGCAGGCGGTCATCGACCAGTTCATCTCGACCGCCGCCGACAAGTGGGGCCAGACGCAGCAGCCTGGCGATGCTCCTGCCGCACGGCCTCGAGGGCCAGGGTCCCGAGCACTCGAGCGCACGCATCGAGCGCTACCTCACGCTCTCGGCCGAGGGCAACCTCCGCGTCGTGTACCCCACCACCGCCGCGCAGTACTTCCACGTGCTGCGCCGCCAGGCGGTGTCGGCGCGTCACGTCCCGCTGGTGTGCTTCACGCCGAAGCGCTACCTGCGCATGCCGTCGACCCGCTCCCCGCTCGCCGCGTTCACCGAAGGCGCGCTTCAACCCCGTGCTCGACGACCGTGGCGCGCCCGACGTGGTCAACCGCGTCATCCTCTGCACCGGCAAGATCGCGCACGAGCTCATGGACGAGCGCGACGCGCGCGGCGCGCCGGCCGCGATCGTGCGGATCGAGGAGCTGTACCCGTGGCCCGAGGCGCAGCTCTTCTCGGTGCTCGACCGCTACCCCGACATCAAGCAGGTGTGGTGGGTGCAGGAGGAGCCGGCGAACATGGGCGCGTGGAACTACATCCACATCCGTCTGCACCGCGTGCTGCGCGACCGGGCGAAGCTCAAGCACGTGTCCCGTGCTCCGAGCGCGAGCCCGGCGAGCGGGAGCTCGAAGGTGCACGACGCCGAGCAGCGCGCGCTCCTCGCCGCCGCCTTCGCGAAGCTGTAGCGCTCCCGTTCCACCCTCGCTCGCTCCGTCCGCTCCGTCCTCGGTCCGTCCTCAGCGCGCGCGGGGGTGGGCGTCGAAGAAGTCGAGGATGAGCGTGGTGGCGTCGATCGACGACGACGTGCCACCGAGCTGCTCGGCGCGCACCGGCATCGAACCCGGCCAGGTGTGGCCACCCCCGATGATCCGGTAGAGCTCGACGGTGCCGAGCTTCGGGCACCGTGGCCACACGATCCGCTGCACGTCCTCGGCGACGAACGACGTCGTCGGCGGGGTCCCGCACCCGTCGAACGCCGCCCAGGCCGTCACCGCACCGTCGACCGGGTTCGCGGGCACGGGCCGAGAACAGCTTCCCCAGCGGAGCGCCGGAGAAGTAGTCGCCGCCCTGGTAGGGCACGATCGGGTCGGCGGTGCCGTGGAACGCGAGCACGCTCACCCGTGGCGTCCCGGCTTCGCACACGCTGGTGGCGTTGACCCCCGCCACCGGCGCGATCGCGGCGAGCTGGCCCGGGAGCGCGCACGCGAGCAGCGTCGAGAACATGGCGCCGTTCGACATGCCGGCGGCGAACACGCGGCGGGGATCGATGCAGAGCGTGCGCTGGGTCGTGCGCAGCATCGCCTGCACGAACGCCACGTCCGGGTTGGCCGACGCCGACGGGACCAACGACCACCGGCGCAGCGCGTCACCCTGCCCGTTGGGCGTGATCACCACGTCGCCCCGGTCGCCACCCTGCTCGTCGAGCCCGGTGTAGGCCGCCTGCTCGTACATGCTCGACGTGAAGCCGTGGAAGTCGAACAGGAGCGGCGCCGGCTTCGAGCGGTCGTAGCCGGCGGGGATCGACAGCAGGTACTCGCGCTCGGTGCCGTCGACGGTCAGGTGCTCGGTGGTGACCCCCGCCACGGTCGTCCGCCCGCATCCGGCCGATCCCTTGCCCGTCGTGGCCGCCGCCGTCGTCCCCGGGGCGGCCGCGGCGGCTCCGATCGCCGACGACGGCGCGAGGGCGAGGGCCACGCCGGCCGAGACGAAGAGGAGGAGGATCGCACGGAGGCGCACGGAGCACAGCCTGGGGCAGTCGGATCAGCGGGAGGTGAAGGCTGGATGGGTCGTCGGTAACCTACGGGCCGACACCGGGGGAGGTCACCATCATGAGCACGCGCACCTACGAGGGTCCGCCGCTGCACGACGCGACGACCTATGCGCACGGGTTCCCGTACGAAGTGTTCCGCGAGCTGCGCGACCACGACCCGGTGTCGCACCAGGAGCACCCGTTCTGGGACGGCGGCTACTGGGCGGTGACCCGCCACGCCGACGTGCAGCGGGTCTCGCGCGACTGGAACGGCTTCCACAACGCGCCGAACCCGTTCCTGCCCGGCGAACGAGGAGCTCGTCGACGAGAGCGGTTCGTCGCTCCTGATGATCAGCCTCGATCCCCCCGACCACACCAAGCTGCGCAAGCTCATCTCGTCCGGGTTCACGCCCCGCCGCATCAACGACCTCGCGATCCAGGTGAAGGCCCGCGTCGACTCCGTCATCGACTCGGTCGCCGACCGGGGCGAGTGCGATCTCGTCCGCGACGTCGCGTTGTGGCTGCCGCTGCACGCGATCGCCGATCTCGTCGGCGTGCCCGAAGAGGACCGCAAGCAGGTGTTCGAGTGGACCGAGCTCACCTTCGGCTTCGACGCCGACACCACCGCGGAGGAGCGCGCCGAAGCCGCGCAGTCGATGTACGCGTACGCCGACGCGATGTGCGCGGAGCGTGCGAACGATCCGCGCGACGACCTGATGTCGGTGCTGCTGCACGCCGAGATCGACGGCGACCGCCTCGACGCGATGCAGATCGCGGTGTTCTTCATGCTCCTGCAGAACGCCGGCTCCGAGACCACGCGCAACCTCATCACCACGGGAATGCTCACGCTGCTGGAACGCCCCGACGACCTGGCCCGGCTCCAGGGCGACCTGTCGATCCTGCCCGTCGCGATCGAGGAGCTGCTGCGCCTGGCGACGCCGGTGATGTCGTTCACCCGTCGGGCGACGAAGGACACGGAGATCGGCGGCCAGGCCGTCGCCGAGGGCGACCACGTGCTGATGGTCTACGCGTCGGCGAACCGCGACGAGCGTGCCTTCGACGATCCCGATGCGCTGCGACCTCACCCGCGACCCCAACGACCACGTCGCGTTCGGCGCCGGCGGGCCGCACTTCTGCCTCGGCGCCCACCTGGCCCGCCTCGAGAGCAAGCTCATGTTCGAGGCGATCCTCACGCGGTTCGAGGGCCTGGAGCTGGCCGCCGATCCCACTGCGCTGCCGCGGGTGAACTCCAACCTCATCGACGGGCTCGCCGAGATGCCCGTGCGGTGGACCGGCGTGCGCTGACGAGAGGTGTCACGCCTCCGGTGAGCGGGAAGGGACCGGTATGGACATCAGTGAGCTCTTGCTCGACGCGTACGGACGGGTGGAGGGCGCCACGCACGGCGTCCTCAACGGCGCCTCGCGCGGTGCTGACCTTCCGACCGGATGCCGACGCCAACAGCGTGGCCTGGTTGGTCTGGCACCTGACGCGGGTGCAGGACGACCACGTGGCCGAGGTCGCCGGCACCGAGCAGCAGTGGCTCGGTGCCGAGTGGTGCGATCGCTTCGGGTTGCCCTTCGCCCCGCATGCCACCGGATACGGTCAGAGCAGCGACGAGGTGGCACAGGTCGACGTCGACGGCGCGCTCCTGCGTGGCTACTTCGACGCCGTGCACGAGGCGACGAGCCGCTACCTCGGTGGTCTCGACGCCGGCGATCTCGATCGCATCGTCGACGAGCGGTGGGATCCGCCGGTGTCGCTCGGCGCGCGCCTCGTGAGCGTCGCCGACGACGACATCGCGCACGCGGGACAGGCGGCGTACGTCCGCGGGCTGGCGGAGCGCGCCGGCATCGAGTGAGCCGGCATCGAGTGAGCCGGCATCGAGTGAGCCAGCATCGAGTGAGCCGTGCGGTGAGCAAGGTTCCCCGTCCGGCCATCGCTCGTTCACCGGCGCGTCGTCTCGACGTCCGACGGGATCCCTATCGTCGGCTCGTCAGCGGAGCCCCGAAGTGGTCGAACCAGCCCGCGCCGGTCAGATCGCTCGGGGAACCGCTGCAGGACGCCCGTGGTGGTGACGGTGGTCAGGAGAGGTACCGATGAGCAGGACGAACGCGACCCAGACCCTCGACCAGAGAGCCCTCGAAGCCCGTGAGCGCGATCTCACGCGCGGTCTCGTCTCGTTGATCTGCCGCACGACCGGCCGGAGACGCACGCCAGACGAGAGCAAGCACCTCGACGCGCTCGTCGACGAGATCCGCGACGTGCGCCACGCTCGCCGCGAGGCCGCCCGCGCCAACTGACGCGCCGTGCGTCAGCCGCGCTCGCCGGGCCGGGCGAAGTGGTCACGGGCCTGACGGGCCGTCGACAGGATCTGCTGCACGTCCGACGCGCTGAACAGCTCATGCGTCTCCGAAGTGATCGAACCCGTGCTGCTGACGGCCGCACTGATCCCGGCCATGGTGAGCGAGTCGGGCGCGTCGACGATGGCGATCCCGTCGTGCGCGCCGAACATCCAGTACATCGACTCCAGACGTCCCCCTACGCTGTCGAGCACATCGCGCACCGCGGTCTCACGATCAGCCGGGCTCTCGATCATGGCCGCCATGGCGTCGGACGAGTACGAGAACAGGGCGAGGTACTTCGGCATCGATCCGCTCCTTGACGAGGACGAGGTGGTGTCGTCCACCATGGTCCCGCCGCCGCCCGTCGTCCAGACACGTGCCGTCGCGAATCGCGGCGGGCGACCGGCGGTAACCTCCCGCGGACGTCCAGGACGTCGACGACGCGTCCCTCGCTCCCGTCCGATCGGTGCACCGTGGCTCGATCCGCACTCACCACTGAACGGCTGATCGTCGTCGCGGAACGCCTGTACGCCGACCAGGGACTCGACGCAGTGTCGTTGCGTCAGATCGCAGAGGCAGCCGACCAGAAGAACCATGCCGTCGTGCAGTACCACTTCGGCACCAAGGAGGAGCTCCTCCGGGCGATCGTCCGCTTCCGCACCGAGGAGGCGCACCACCGGCGCCGCGCCGCACTCGACGAGCTCGAGCGCACCGGACGCCAGCGCGACGTGCGCGGGCTGCTCGAAGCCGCGCTCGTGCCGCTCGTCGAGAGCCAGCCGAGCGACTCCAACTACCTCCGCTTCGTCGTCGCGCTGCAGCCCGTCGTGCTCAACGACATCTGGGGCGAGATCGGCGACGAGCACGGGCCGAGCTCGCGCCGCATCATCACGTACCTCGACGAGGCGCTCGAGCACATCCCGCCGGCGTTGCGGCAGGCGCGCATCGGCCGCGCGTTCGACATGATGCTGCGCGCGCTGGCCGAGCACTTCGGCACCCCCCGGTCGCCGTCACGGCGGAAGATCCCCGACGACCTGTTCCTCGACGACCTGATCATCTCCGGCGCCGCCGTGCTGGAGGCCCCGCTCCCCGACCGGTCGGCGCAGGGCCGACGTGCGACCCCCACGGCCGCCGGCAAGCACTGATTACGACACTTGTCAGATTAAGACACCTGTCGTAAGCTGCGCGGGCTCGCTGACCCACCGCGGGCGGGTACCGAGGGGGAACGATGCGCAAGCTCACTGTGGTCGCGACGGCACTGCTCGTCGTCGGACTGGCGGCCTCACTGCCGACGGCCGCGCAGGCCGCGAACGACGACACGCCGGCGGCCAGCGACACCGGGATCACCGCCAAGGAGATCCACGTCGCCGTGCCTGCCGACGTCGACAACCCGTTCCAGCCCGGCCTGTTCCAGGGCGTGGTCGACGGCGCCAACGGTGCCGCCGAGTACCTGAACTCGAAAGCGGGTGGCGGCGGGATCGGCGGGCGCAAGATCGTCGTCGACTTCATCGACAGCAAGCTCAACCCGAACACCTCGCGCAACGCGGTCATCACCGCCTGCGGCCAGGACTTCGCCTTGGTGAGCTCGGCGATGATCTTCCTCACCAACGTCGACGACGAGGTCAACTGCAAGGACTCGACCGGTGCCGCGACCGGCCTGCCCGACATGGGGGCGATCGTCACCGGCGTGGCGCAGTGGTGCTCGCCGGTGTCGTACCCGGTGACGCCCTCCCCGCTCGACTGCGCGACCAAGGACCAGACACCGCAGACGGTCCGCGGCAACGCGGGTCCTTCGAAGTACCTGGTGAAGGAGAGCAAGAAGGATCTGCACGGCGCGTATCTCCAACCCAGCGACAGCAAGGACGCGCAGCGCGGTACGACCGTGCTCGTGCAGGCGTCGATCGAGGGCGGCGCCCAGGCGGACCAGGTGAAGCTCATGTCGGGCCGTGACCCGCAGAGCGCGTACACGCCGATCGTCAGCCAGATGAAGGCCGACGGCTCGAATTACGCGCAGAGCACGCTGAGCGCGAACAGCAGCATCCTCCTTCGCAGCGAGGCGCAGTTGCAGGGCCTCGACGACGACGTGGTCTGGACCTGCGGCGGCAGTTGCTACACGAAGGACGTGCGCACCAACCCGGTGATGGACGGCACGCACGTCTATGTCGGCGCGCTCCCGCTCGAGGAGGCCTCCACCAACGCGATGCTCCGCAACTTCGTGAAGTACGTGGGCAAGGACTCGGACAACTTCGCGGTGAGCGGATGGTCGGCGATGATCGCGTTCGCCCAGGCGGCGCGCACCGTGGTCGAGAAGGACGGTGTGAACGGGCTCACCCGCAAGGCACTGCTCGACACCGGCATCCCGACGCTCACGAAGTTCGACACCGACGGGATGACCGGCACCATCAACCTGGCGAAGCGCATCAGCACACCGTGCTTCATCATGCTGCAGGTGAAGAACGGCAAGTTCGTGCGGGAGCACCCGGCGAAGAAGGGCACCTTCGACTGCACCCCGTCGAACCAGGTGACCATGAAGCTCGATCTGCTGGGCATTTGAGGTTCTGGAGCGAGGAGCTCGAGGCGATGCGACCGGAGGCGCGTCGGTGCGTCGCCGAGCGGACGAAACTCCTGCGCGCCGCGTTCAACGACCGACCGTCACCCGCACCCGACCTCGACCGGTTCGAGCGCGCCGCACTCGTCCGATCGTCGTTCCCGCGCTTCGACCCGGACCCGGCCGGCACCGACCGCGTGCTCGCGGGGGTGCCGTGTCGCGTGTTCACGCCGACCCGGGCGGTCCCGCGTGCGGTCTATGTCCACCTGCACGGCGGCGGCATGGTGCTCGGCACGCCCCTGATGAACGACGGCGGGAACGCGGCGATCGCGCGTCGGCACGGTGTCGCGGTCGTGTCGGTCGCGTACTCGACCGCACCCGAGCACCCACATCCTGCTGGCATCGACGATGCGCGGCGCGTGACGCGCTGGCTGCTGGAGCACGGCGCCGCCGAGCTCGGCACGAACCATCTGGTGCTCGGCGGCGAATCGGCGGGCGCGTACCTGGCGGTCATGACGCTGCTGCGACTGCGGGAGGAGGACGCCGACCTGACCCGCGTGCACGGCGCGAAGCTCTCGTACGGGCCCTACGACTGGGGACGTTCCGGTCCGAGGCGACGCGCGCTGCTCGACGCCGGTGACCCGTTCTTCTTCCGGTCCTGCTACCTCCCCGACCGGTCCGACGACGAGTGCCGTGACCCGTCGGTCTCGCCGCTCTTCGCCGACCTGCACGACCTCGTGCCGGCCTTCGTGTGCGTCGGCACCGACGACCACCTGCTCGACGACTCGCTCGGCCTCGCGGCGCGCTGGGCTGCGGCCGGCAACGACCTCGAGCTCTTCGTGCTCCCCGACCTGCCCCACGCGTTCGAGATGTTCGACTGCGACCTCACCCACGCGTGCGCGGCCGCGGAGGCCGCCTGGTTCGACGCCCAACTCGATTCGGTGTCGCGTGCGCATGGCTGACGCGGCGGCGGAGTACGCGCTCCCCCGTCCCCCTGCGGGCGCACCGAACGTCGTCATGATCGTGCTCGACGACCTCGGCTTCGCGCAGCTCGGGTGCTACGGCTCCGACATCGCGACCCCGCGCATCGACGCGCTGGCCGCCGGCGGGCTCCGGTACAACCGCTTCCACGTGACCGCGCTCTGCTCACCGACGCGCGCCTGCCTGCTGACCGGCCGCAACCACCACGCGGTGGGCGTCGGGTTCCTCCCTGACATGCCGATCGCACACCCCGGCTACTCGGGTCGCGTGCCCGACACCGCGGCGACGCTGCCGCGGATCCTGCGCGACGAGGGCTACAGCACCTCCTGCGTCGGGAAGTGGCACCTCACTCCCGGCGGCCAACGCGGGAGCGCCGGTCCCTTCGACCGGTGGCCGCTCGGGTTCGGATTCGAGCACTACTACGGCTTCCTCCACGGCGACGCCAACCACTGGGCGCCCAACCTGGTGCGCGACAACCACTACGTCGAACCTCCCGCGACCCCCGACGCCGGCTACCACCTCAGCGAAGACCTGACCGACGAGGCGATCCGCTCCGTGACCCAGCACCAGCAGGCCGCGCCGGACCGTCCGTTCTTCCTGTACTTCGCGCTGGGCGCGGTCCACTCGCCCCACCACGTGTCACCGGAGTGGAGCGACCTCTACCGCGGTCGTTTCGACGGCGGCTGGGACCAGTGGCGTCACGAGGTGCACGAGCGACAGCACGCCCTCGGCGTCGTGCCCGAGCAGACCGAGCTCTCCGAGCGGCCCGAGTGGATCCCCGACTGGGAGGCGCTGACCGCCGACGAGCGCCGGACCATGAGTCGGCAGATGGAGGTCTTCGCCGGCTTCCTCACCCACACCGACGCCCAGATCGGTCGCGTCGTCGACCAGCTCGCACGGCTCGGCGTGCTCGACGACACCGTCATCATGCTCGTGTCCGACAACGGCGCCAGCGCCGAGGGGGGCACCGTCGGGACGTTCAACGAGCACCGGTTCACGGAGCACGTCCCCGACACCATCGCCGGCAACGCCGCGTACGACGACGATCTCGGTGGGATCCGCACGTATCCGCACTACGCGTGGGGGTGGGCGTGGGCCGGCAACACTCCGCTGCGACTCTGGAAGCGCTACACGTGGCTCGGTGGGTGCCGGACCCCGCTGATCGTGCACCACCCCGCCGGGTTCACCGCGCGCGGTGAGGTGCGCGACCAGTTCGTCCACGCCGTCGACCTCGCGCCCACGGTGCTCGACCTCGTGGGCATCGGAGCGCCGGAGCAGGTCGACGGCGTCGTGCAGCAGCGGTGGGATGGCGCGTCGATCCGAGCGACGCTCCACGATGCCGACGCGCCCAACCCTCGCGACGTGCAGTACTTCGAGATGCTCGGCTCGCGCTCCATCTACGCGGACGGTTGGAAGGCGACCACCGACCACGTGTCCAAGGGCGTGGTCGACGAGGAGCGCCTGCTGCAGGGCAGTCGCGACTTCGCCGCCGACCGCTGGTCGCTGTTCGACCTCGAGCACGACTTCGCCGAGGCCCACGACGTCGCCGACGAGCACCCGGAGCTCGTGCGCGAGCTCGAGGCCCGCTGGACCGCCGAGGCCGAGGTCAACCAGGTGTTCCCGCTCGTCGACGACCTGATCCAGCGCATCACGGTGATGCTGCCGCCGCCGAACCCGCCCCAGCCGCGCGTGGTCTTCCGACCGGAAGGGGCACCGGTGCCCGACGACTCGGTGCCGCGCATGTTCGCGGGCGCGGAGATCACGGCGCGGGTCACCGTGCCGGCCGCGGGTGCCGAGGGTGTGCTGTGCGCCATGGGTGACTGGACCGGCGGCTTCGCGCTCTACGTGAAGGAAGATCGGCTCGTCTACGCGATGAGCCGCGCGGGTGATGCCTTCGCGGTGACCAGCGACGAGCTCGTGCAGTCAGGCGACCACGAGCTCGGCTGCACCTACCGGATCGCGCCGGACGGCGCGCCCGCGCTCACCCTGCACTGCGACGGTCGGCCCATCGGCGACGCCGCGCTCCCCTTCCGGCTCCCGATGGTGTGGCAGCACGGGGGTACGTCGCTCCGGCTCGGCGAAGACCGCGGCCTCCCGGTGACCGACGACTACGTGGTCCCGTTCCCGTGGACCGGCCAGCTGCACGAAGTGGTGATGACCACACCGTCGTTCGCACCTCGACCCACCGACGCCGCGCGCGGCGCTGCACCAGGACTGAGAGGAGCTCGTCGTGGACGATGCCACGGACCAGGCCGGCACGCTGCACCTCACGCGCGAGATCCCGGTCCCGCACTCCGTGAGCGACGAGGCGCGCCAGGTCATGACCGCGGGCTGCGCCGGCGTGGCCGCGCGCCTGGCGACACCTCCGCAGCTGCCCGCGCTGGACGATCTCGAGGGTTGGCGCGCTCGGGTCACGACCATGGACGAGCTGATGGTCCTCGCGTTCAGCGGTCGGGTCGACGACACCGAGGCCGACACCGCCGAGCGGGACGTCGACGGCGTGCACGTGTACGAGATCACCCCGCACGGCGCGCCGGCAGGCGAAGGAGCGCCCGTGCTCCTCGACATCCACGGCGGCGCCCTGGTCGGTGGCGGGGGCGAGGCCTGCCGGTTGATGTCGACCATCGCCGCCCACCGTGCCGGACTGGCGACGTGGGCGGTCGACTACCGCACCCCGCCCGACCATCCCTACCCCGCACCGCTCGACGACTGCCTCACCGTGTACCGCGCGCTCCTCGCCCGCGTCGGCGCCGAGCGGATCGTCGTGGGCGGCGCCTCCGCCGGTGGCAACCTCGCGGCCGCGATGCTGCTCCGAGCACGCGCCGAGCACCTGCCGCTCCCCGCCGCGCTCGTGCTCGTCTCACCCGAAGCTGATCTCACCGAGTCGGGCGACACCTTCGCCACCAACGTCGGCGTCGACTACGTGCTCGTCGACGGGCTCGCGTCCTCGATCGCGCTGTACGCCGCCGGTCGCGACCTCACCGATCCCTTGCTCTCCCCGCTCTTCGGCGACCTGGTCGGGTTCCCGCCGTCGTTGCTGCAGTCGGGGACGCGCGACCTCTTCCTGTCCAACACGGTGCGGATGCACCGGCGACTGCGCGACGCAGGTGTCGACGCCGAGCTGCACGTGTGGGAGGCGATGCCCCACGGCGGGTTCTTCGGCGCACCGGAGGACGCGGAGATCGGCGCCGAGCTCCGTCGTTTCGTCCGTCGCCACCTGTCCTGATGAGGAGTCTCATGAGTCCGTTCCGAGTCGTGCAGTGGTCGACGGGGAACGTGGGTCGTCAGGCCCTCGCTGCCGTGATCGACCATCCCGAGCTCGAGCTGGTCGGGCTGTTCGCCTTCGGTGACGACAAGGTGGGCCGCGACGCGGGTGAGCTGTGCGGCCGGGCACCGGTCGGCATCTCCGCCACGAACGACGTGGATGCACTGCTCGCGCTCGCCCCCGACTGCGTCGTCTACACACCTGCACACGGCGACGACGCGACCGTGGTGCGCTTCCTCGACGCCGGGATCAACGTCGTGACCACCTCGGGCTACATCACCGTGCGCAACGGGCCGAGAGGCGCCACGTTCTGGGACGACCTCGAAGCCGCGGCGCTCCGGGGCGGTGCGTCGCTGCTCGGCACCGGCCTCAACCCCGGCTACGTGCACCTGCTGGCGACGATGCTCTCGATTCCGCTGCGCGTCGTCCGGTCGGTGTCGTGGGAGGAGTGCTCGAACGTGGGGCTCTACGACGCCCCCGAGATGTGGAGCTCGCTGGGGTTCGGACTCACGCCGGAGGCGCGGCGGGCGCTCGTCGGCGACGAGTGGGTCGCGCCCGGTGCGCACCACTCGGTCGACGGCATCTCCTACCTCGAGTCCTGCTACGCGGTCGCCGACGCGCTGGGCCTCGAGGTGGACGGGCACGAGCGGTACGAAGAGGTCGCGGTCGCGACCGAACCGGTGCCGACCCTCTGGACGACCTACGCGCCGGGCACCGTCGCCGGGCTGCGCATCACCTACGTCGCGACGCGCGAGGGAGAGGCGGTGGTCACCAGTCGACTCACGTGGCGGATGGGCGAGGCCGTCGAGCCGACCTGGGAAGCACGCGACGGCTACCACATCGAGATCGACGGCGATCCCGCGTTGACCCTCGATCTCGGGATCCTCCCGGGATCGGCGTCGAACTTCACCGACCTCCAGAGCGCGATGGACCTCGGGATGACGGCCACCGCGTGCCCGGCCGTGAACGCGGTCCCCGCGGTGTGCCGCGCCGCTCCCGGACTCCTCCGCTACCAGGACCTGCCCATCCACGCCGCGCGCTGCGGCCACTGAACGAGGAGACCCACCGTGCCCATGAGCATCGAGGACCAGGCGCGTGCCGCCTACGAGCCGTTCGTCGCCGCCCGTGACGAGGCGGAGGCCCAGCGGATCGAGTGGGGGAGGCTCGCCGACTTCTACACCGAGGACGGCGTCACCATCGATCCCGTGTGGGGACGCATCGAGGGACGGGAGACGATTCGTGCGTACTGCGTGGAGTCGATGGCAGGTCTCACCAGCTCCGGTTGGTGGAGCCGCGAGAACTGGACGATGTACGAGGGCCACCGCGTCGTGAGCCAGTGGGACCAGGTCGTCGGCACCCGGTCGGACGGTTCCGAGGCTGCGGTCCCCTGCCTGTCGATCCTCTACTACGCCGGCGACGGGCTGTTCTGCTACGAGTACCAGATGGTGAACGTGGCGCAGATCCAGGCTGCGCTGCGCGATGTCGGCTGGGAACCCAGCGCCGAGATGAACGCACCGCCGGAGCACCCCGACTACGACGCGTCGCTCCCGCCGGCGTGGGCACATCTGGAACCGGCGCGGCCCTGAGGCGACCCGCCCGGGCGCGGTACCGTTCGGCCGTGGCCGATCGGGATGACATCAGCGCCCTCGTGTACCGCTACGCCGAGCTGCTCGACGGCGGTGACCTCGACGGCGTGACCGACCTGTTCGCCGACGCCACGTGGCGCTCCGCCGCCACCGGCGCGGTGCTCACGACGCGCGAGCAGGTGCGCGCGGTGTACGAGAACGTGATCCTCTACGACGGCTCGCCGCGCACGCGCCACCTCATGGACAACCTGATCATCGACCACGTCGACGGCGCCGACGAGGCGACCGGTCGCTGCTACTACACGGTGCTGCAGGGCGGTGAGCCGGGATCGCCGATCGCGCCGATCCTGGCCGGCCGGTACGTCGACCGCTACGAGCGGGGCCCGGACGGCTGGCGCTTCGCCGACCGCGAGTTCCACATCGACCTCACCGGCGATCTCTCCCGTCACTTCCGCGGCTGACCGCGGTCGCGCGCCTCAGCCGAAGACGGAGATCAGCAGCGGGTTGAAGATGTCGGCGCGCTCCCACTGGAGGAAGTGGCCGGCGCCGGGGATGAGCAGCGGCCCGATGCGGTCGGTGAACGCGCGCTCGCATGAACATCACGAAGTCGTCGTCGACCACGTGGTCGTCGGTGCCGTAGAGGAGCAGCGTCGGCACGTCGACCGTGCCCATCAGCAGCGGGGGCTCGGTCATCGGCCGTCCGTGGCCGAGCTGGTACGCCGACCATCCGGCCCGCAGGCGCGCTTCGTCGGCGAACGGCTCGGTCATGAAGTCGACGTCCTCGCGCCCGAACGATCCCGGCGACGCCCACAACCGGCTCGAGTACATGCCGGCGATCCACTGCCGGCGCGCGGCTTCGGTCGGGAGCATCGCCGCCAGCTCGTCGGGGCGCGCGCCCTGCAGCTCGCGGTAGTCGCCGGTGGGGCCGTCGCTCAACGCGCTCGAGCGATCCGTAGTCGAGTCCCGCCGCCGCGTACTCCTCGATCGCGGCGGGCGGCACGGTGTTGAAGAAGCAGAAGCGCTCGACGAAGTCACCGAACCGGTGCACGAGGTCGACGCCGACCACACCGCCGATGTCGCCACCGACCACGATGCACCGCTCGTGGCCGAGCACGTCGTGCACCAGCGCGTGCACGTCACGCGAGTACACCGCGAGGTCGTACACGTCGTCGGAGGAGAGGTCGCTGTCGCCGTAGCCGCGCAGGTCGGGCACGATCACCTCGAAGCCCGCCGCCGCGAGCGGCTCGATGTTGCGCCACCAGATGCGCTTGGTCTCCGGGTAGCCGTGCAGCAGCAGCATCGGCGTCCCACCGACGCCTTCGCGCACGTATGCCAGCGCGAGGTCGTCGCGCACGACCGAGCGGTGGATGGTGAACGCGTCGTGCGCCGGCGTCGCCGGTTGCGGCGGCCGGAACTGCGAGTCGTAGGTCACGCGGCCGGCTCAGACCTCGACGTCGCGGCGCAAGCCGCGTCAGCACGAGCGTCTTGATCTTCCACGTGCCGTCGACCAGCTCGTAGGTCTCGGTGTAGTGACCCCAGCCCGACCAGGGTCTTCACCCCGAGCGGGGAGCCTTCCGGCATCTTGAGGAAGTCCTGCATCGCCCAGATCCCGCTCGCGGTGGTGGGCGACGTGATCTCGATCTCGGGCATGTGACCGTGGTGCACGGTGACCACCGGGCCCACCGAACCCTCCACGAACTGGCGGATCTGCGGGCGCACCGACCACCACCTCGATGTTCGGCGCCTCCTGGGTGGTGTCCATGGTCGCGTCGTCGGCGAAGACCGCCTGGAAGCCGTCCCAGTCCTTGGTGTCCATGCACCGGAAGTACCGGGCCTTCAGCTTCTTGATCTGCTCGATCGCGTCGAGCTCTTCGTGCGTCGCCATCAGGGCCTCCAGGGTCTGGGCCAGTCGTCGGCCCGGAACTGCGCGTCCATGCCGCCGTCGCAGAAGAGCACCGAGCCGCAGAAGAACCGCGCGTCGGGCCCGAGCAGGTACTGCAGCAGCGCCGCGATCTCGTCGGGACGGCCGTTGCGACCCAGCGGCGACTTGAACCCGTCGATCAGCGGACCGACCGTCGGGTGGTCGCGACCCTCCTGCAGCAGCGGCGTCTCGATCGCGCCGGGCGCCACCGCGTTGAGCGTGATGCCGGCGCCCGCCCACTCCGGCGTGGGTGCGTGGCGACGCACCCACCAGCTGAGCGCGGTCTTGGTGACCGGGTAGGTGCTGAGCGACTCGCCCTCACCGGCGAGCGTGCGCGTCGCGTCCTCGTCGCCGGCGAGGCAGCTGGCGATGAGGTCCTCGTCGAGCCCGGGCTGGCAGGTGGTGGAGTTGGAGCTGATGGCGACGGCGGCGGGATCGGTGCCCTTCGCCAGCAGCGGTCGCAGCCCCGCGAGCAGCTCGACGGTGCCGAAGTAGTTCACCGAGATCAGCAGCGACGCCGGTCGCTCGGGCAGACCGGCGAGCCCGGCCAGGGTGACCAGCCCGTCGAGCGCACCACCCGACAGCTCGGTGACGCGCTCGATCGCCTGCGCGCGGCCCGCCGGAGTGCCGAGGTCGGCCTCGACGTCGGCGTTGCGGAGGTCGACGCCGATGACGCGGTCGCCCGCGGCGGTGAGGCGCTCGCGCAGCGCCGCCCCCATCCCCGACGCCGAACCCGGTGATCGCGATCGTCCTCATGCGGACTCGTCCCGTGCACGCTCATGCGTCTCATGCGCTCCCGTCGATCTTCTGGGGCAACGAGCTGGCCCGGATCTCCTCGGCGAAGCCGTAGTCGAACGGCACGATCACCTGGAACGGGGCGTCGAGCAGCACCTCGGTGTCGTCGCCGTACGGCGCGGCCGCGCGCGCGGCACGCGTCACCGCCGCCGGATCGCCCTCGAGCAGGTAGAGGTCGAGATCGAGCGTCGGGTCGTTGATCGACCGGTGCCCGAGCACCACGTGCACACCGTCGACGCGCGACCGCCGCGGTCGCGACGTCGTCGCGCGGCTGCGTCGCCGCCGCGTCGCATCACCGCCCGGATCGACGTGTGCTGCATGTGCGGCACGTCCTGCGCATCGGCCTTCAGCGCGGGATCGGCCACCCCCACGAGAGCGTCATCGCGTCACCGGCGCGCACGATCTTCTTCTCGGGTGCGAACATGCGGCCGGCGTCCTCGAGCACGTCGCGCGTCGATGTCATGTCGGCGAGCACCTGCGCCGGATCACCGTGGAGCGTGTACACGGTGACGTGCACGCCCCGGCCGTCGGCGAAGCCCTCCAACCGGTCGGCGGGCTCGCGCACCTCGTGCGAGCGCGGGCGGGGCGACGTAGCGCTTCCCCGACATGATCCCCGGGAGCGCGATGTTGGGCGGCAGGTGCTCGAGGTCGTACCAGCGGTTCCAGTCCTCGACCGCGTCGGCGTCGCAGTCGACCGACGCGAAGATGATCCCGGAGACGTCCACGGCTCGGTCCTGCTTTCGCGGTCAGGCGGGGCGGAGCTCGACCAGGCGCACCAGCGGGATCCGGCGGTCGGTGCGGCTCTGGTAGTCGTCGTACCAGGGGCGGTCGGCGGTGAGCCCGGCCCACGTCTCGGCGTAGTCGCTGTCGTCGATCACCTGCGGGTCGGCCCAGAACAGCCCCTGCTGCACCCGGATCTTCACCTCGGGGTTGGCGTCGCGGTCGCTCAGGTTGAGGTACCACGACGGGTGGTCGGGGGCACCCGAGAACGAGGCCACCACGACCCGGTTGCCGTCGGGATCGACCCAGTACGGCAGGGCGACCTTGTGCTCGTTGCCGCTCTTGCGCCCGATGGTGTGCAGCACCACGTGGTGCATGCCCGCGATGCACCACGCCTCTTCGGCGTCGGTCGATTCCATGTAGGCGACATGACCGCGGCTGATGCCCGGGATCTCCTCCCGGGGCGGCTCGTCGAACGCTTCCGCGGCCTGCGATTCGGGTTGCTCCGGCATGACGCGAAACCTACACCGATCGCCTCGCACCCGGCTCGGAACCGGCCTGGGCGCACGGACCTAGTGACTACTATGCTCCCGCCGATGGACACCGCCGATTTCACCCGGCTCGATTCCTCTCGGCCCGACACACCGCTCGACACACCGCTCGACACCGTGCGGCGGATGCTGGCCTGCTTCTCGGCCGGCGACGCCGAGGGCCAGCTCGAGCACTGCGCCGACGACGTCGTCTACGAGGCCCCGTACTACGGGATCGAGCGCCACGGGCAGGCCGAGCTGGCGGCGATGCTGGCCTCGGTGCAGGAGCGCTTCGACGAGGTCTCCTACGTGGTCGTCGACGACTTCCCCACCGTCGATCCCGACCTCGTGATCGTCGAGGTGCGCGGGGACAACCGCGTGCGCGAGCCCGGACAAGGGAGCGTGCAGGGAGCGGGAGCGAGCAGCGCTACCAGAACCACTACATCATGTTCCTGTACTTCCGCGACGGCCTCGTGGTGCGGTGGCGGGAGTTCTCGAACCCCGACGTCTACCGAACGGCGGTCCCCGAATGATCGGACGCAACCGATGACCGGTGTGCTCGACGGCCTGACCGTGCTCGACCTCACCACCGGGATCGCCGGGCCGGTGACGGGCATGCTGCTCGCCGACCACGGCGCGCAGGTCACCAAGATCGAACCGCCGGGTGGCGATCCGACGCGCGCGTTCAGCGGCGCGCAGGTGTGGCACCGCGGCAAGCGCAGCGCGGTCCTCGACCTGGAGGACCCGACCGATCGGGAGCGCGTGCGTCGCGCTCGCTGCGCACGCCGACGTGCTGGTCGAGAACTTCGCGCCGGGCGTCGCGGCGACGCTCGGCCTCGACCACGACACGTTGCTGGCCCGCAACCCTCGCCTCGTGCACTGCTCGATCACCGCCTACGGCGACGACGGCGCGCACGCCGACCGTCCCGCGGTCGACGCCCTGGTCGCGGCGCGCACCGGGCACCAGTGGGAGAGCCGCGGCGTCCCCGGCGGCACGCTGGCGCGCCTGGCCGGGATCCCACCGGCGTTCCCCGACCTCGTCGTCCCCGACGACTGCTGGGTCGCCGCGCCCCGCCCGGGCCCGCTGCACTCGGGGGTGCCGTGGGTGAGCATGGCGTCGGCGTACATCGCCACCCTCGCCATCAGCGCCGCGCTCCGCGTGCGCGAGCAGACCGGGCGCGGGCAGCGCGTGTCGACCTCGCTGTTCCAGGGTGTGCTCGCCACCACGCTCTCGGCCTGGCAGCGGACCGAGCACGCCGACACGCCGAACTACCAGAGCTGGATCAGCGACCCGCGGGCACCGAAGGGCGTGTTCCGCTGTGCCGACGGCCGGTGGATCCACCAGTGGGTGCCGCTCCCCGACTTCGTCATCAGCGCCGCCGAAGGCGACCGCGTGCAGCGCACCGAGAAGACCACGCGGCCCCGCGAGGCGACCACGCGCATCGGCATGGACGTCAACGAGATGCTCCTGCTGCACCACTACCAACCGCTCATGGCCGCGGCGATCGCCAAGTTCCCGTCGGAGCCGTGGGTGGAGCTCGGCGCCGAGGTGGGCGTCCCGCTCCAGCCGCTGCGCTCACCCGAGGAGGCGCTGCACGACCCCGCGTTCCTCGCCGACGGCTGCGTGGTCGAGGTCGACGATCCCGAGCTCGGCCCGGTGCGTCAGGTCGGACGCGTCTACGACCTGCACGCGTGTCCCACCGACGCGCCCGGCGCACCGCCGACGGTCGGCGCCCACACCGACGCGGTGCGGCCGGAGGCCGACGCGCTCGCCGGCGCCACGGCCGCGACGCGCACCTCGACGCGCGGCGCCTGCGTCGCCGCTCGCCGGAGTGCGGGTGGTCGACCTCGGGCTCGCGGTCGCGGGACCGTGGGGCACGATGATGCTCGCCGATCTCGGCGCCGACGTGATCAAGGTCAACCCGGTGCACGACTTCTACTGGATGAGCACGCACATCGCGATGGCGTGCAACCGGGGGAAGCGCAGCATCGCGATGAACCTCAAGGACCCCGCGGCGATGGAGGTCCTGCACGAGCTGGTCGCCGGCGCCGACATC
This sequence comes from uncultured Actinomycetes bacterium, assembly GCA_963755855.1. Taxonomy (GTDB): domain Bacteria; phylum Actinomycetota; class Acidimicrobiia; order IMCC26256; family DASPTH01; genus DASUAS01. The sequence continues at coordinate 1,785,430 of CAVWLR010000009.1, forward strand.
GTGCAGCACAACATGCGCTACGACGCGGCGGAGCGGCTGGGCGTCGACTACGAGAGCCTGCGCGCGATCAAGCCCGACCTGATCTACTGCCACACCCGCGGCTTCGAGCACGGCGCCCGCGAGGGCCTGCCCGGCAACGACCAGACCGGCGCCGCGCTGGCGGGGCCCGACTGGCTCGACGGCGGGCTCGACCACGACGGCATCCCGCTCTGGCCGGTGGTCTCGCTGGGCGACACCGGCAACGGGTTCCTGTCGGCCATCGCGATGGTGCAGGCGCTCTACCACCGGGACCGCACCGGCGAGGGCCAGTTCGTCGACACGTCGATCATGTACGCCCAGCTGCTCAACGCGTCGATCGCGTGGAGCCTGGCCGACGGCAGCCGGCACGGCGACCGGCCGAGCCTCGACGGCATGCAGCTCGGTCACCACGCGACCCAGCGGCTCTACGAGACGGCCGACGGCTGGCTCTGCATCGCCGCCACCAGCGACGAGCAGCGCAGCGCGCTCGCGTCGGCCATCGGCGTCGACAAGGTCACCGACGCCACCGCGTTCGGCGCGCTCGAGCCCGCGTTCCGCACCCGCAGTGCCGCGCAGTGGTTCGCCAGCCTCGACGCGGTCGGCGTGCCGTGCGAGGTGTCGAGCCCCGACTTCGTGCTCGACCTCTTCGACGATCCGGAGATGATCGAGAAGGGCTGGGTCACGAAGCAGCGGCACCCGATCGTGGGCGACATGGACGTGCTCGGCCTGCTCTTCGACTTCACCGAGACCCCAGGCGTCGTGCAGGGACCGTCGCTCGTCCCGGGGCAGGACACGCGCGCCATCCTGCAGGAGCTCGGGTACGACGACGACCGCATCGATGCCCTCTGCCGAGTCGAAGACGATCCTCGATTGGAGGCCGTGACGTGCCGTCGGTGATCCCGCCGTCCCCGACCCTCGACGACCAGTTCTTCTGGGACGCGATCGCCGAGGGGCGCCTGGTCTTCCAGCGCTGTTCCGCGTGCGGCGTGGTGCGGCACCCGCCGGCACCGATGTGCGGCGAGTGCCACTCGGTCGAGTGGGACACGCAGGAGTCGTCCGGGCACGGCCACGTGTACACGTGGATCGTGTCGCACCACCCCACCAAGCCCGACGCCGAGCCGCGCGTCGTGGTGCTGGTGGAGCTCGACGACGGCATCCGCTTCGTGTCGAACCTGCTCGGGGTCGACGCCGGATGCCGTGGACAACGGGCTCGAGGTCGCGGTGAGCATCGAGGAGGTCGACGGCGTGGTGCTCCCCCAGTTCCGTCCCGTCGACGGCGGGCCGAACGGCGGAGGTGCCTGATGGCGCTGTCGCGCGACACCGCCATCGTCGGCATCGGCCAGACCGAGTTCTCCAAGCACTCGGGACGCAGCGAGCTCCAGCTCGCGGGCGAGGCCGTCGCCGCCGCGGTGGCCGACGCCGGGCTCACGCCCGCCGACATCGACGGCGCGGTGACCTTCGCCATGGACGTCAACGACGAGCTCGCAGTGATGCGCTGCGCCGGCATCCCGTCGCTCCGCTACACCGCCCGGACCCGCGGCGGTGGTGGCGGCGCGTGCGCCACCGTGCAGCTGGCGTCGGCGGCGGTGGCGTCGGGTGCCGCCGACGCGGTGGTGGTGTACCGCGCGTTCAACGAGCGCTCGGGACGGCGCTTCGGTCAACCCATCTCGCGAGAACAACAAGTCGCGCGTCGTGCCGCCGGGGTGGAACTGGTACCTGCCGTTCGGCCTCGACACGCCGGCGAAGGTGTACTCGCTCTGGTACCAGCGCTACATGCACACCTACGGCATCACCAACGTCGACTTCGGCCTCTACCCGGTGGTGGCGCGCAAGCACGCGGCGACCAACCCGAACGCGTTCTACTACCAGCAGCCGCTCACCCTCGAGGAGCACCAGCAGTCGCGCTGGATCGTCGAGCCGATCCTGCGCAAGCTCGACTGCTGCCAGGAGAGCGACGGCGGCGTCGCGCTCGTCGTCACGAGCATGGACCGAGCCCGCGACCTCCCGCACGCACCCGTGCGCGTCGCCGCGGCCAGCCAGGGCCACCTGCGCGACGGCGACGAGATGTTCGGCTACTACCGCGGCGACCTCGCCGGGCTACGAGGAGGGCGCGTTCCTCGGCGCAGCAGCTCTACGAGGCGACCGGGCTCGCGCCCGACGACATCGACGTGGCGATGATCTACGAGAACTTCACGCCCATCGTGTTCATCCAGCTCGAGGCGTTCGGCTTCTGCGGCCCGGGTGAGGCCACCGACTTCATCGCCGGCGGCAACATCGAGGTGGGCGGGAAGATCCCGGTGAACCCCAACGGCGGCCTGCTCGGCGAGGCGTACATCCACGGGATGAACAACATCCTCGAAGGGGTGCGCCAGGTGCGGGGCACCGCGGCCAACCAGGTCGACGGCGCCGAGCACGTGCTCGTGTCGGCCGGCCGCAGCGGTCTGGTCCTCTCCCCCTGACCCGCGCCGTTCTGGCGTAGCGTCCCCGGATGCCGCAGAGGTGGGCTCGGCCGTGGTTCGCGACGACGTTCGTCCTCGTCGTCGTCGAGCTCGTCATCACGTGCCTCAATGCGGCCGACAACACCGACGGCCACTTCCACTCTGCCGCCGCACGCGTGTTCAACGTCTTCTGGTACTTCACGATCCAGTCGAACGTGATCGTGGGCGTCACGTGCCTCCTGCTGGCGTTGAACCTCGGACGCACGTCGACCGTGTTCGCGGTGTTCCGGCTCATGGGCGTGGTCGCGATCACGGTGACGTTCGTGGTGTTCCACGTCGCCCTGAGCCACCTGCTCGATCTCGACGGCTGGGCGGCGATCGCGAACCAGCTGCAGCACACGATCGTCCCGATCCTCGCGGTCGCGGGCTGGCTGCTCTTCGGTCCACGCCGACTCACCTCGTCCCGGATCGCGCTGTGGACCGTTGCCTTCCCGATCGTCTACATGATCGCGACCGCGATCCGCGGCCCGCTGGTGCGCGACTGGTACCCGTACCCGTTCGCCGACGTCGCCGCCCACGGCTACCTGCGCGTGCTCTGCAACGGGATCGTGATCACGTTCTTCTTCTGGCTCGTCGCCGCGGGGGCGACCTGGGTCGACCGGCGCCTCCCCGACCGCGACGCCGAATCGGTGACGACCGACCCGTGAGTGCGGCGGTCCGCGGCGCGACGACCACGACGTTGCTGGCACTCGCCGGACTGCACGTGGCGTGGGGACGGGGCTCGTCGTTCCCCTTCGCCGACCGCGAGCGACTCGGCGACACCGTCGCCGGGCGCGCCTCCACGCCGCCACCGAGCGCGTGCTTCGCCGTCGCCGGTGCGCTCACCGTCGCCGCTGCTCTGGTCGCCGACGTGCCCCGTCTGCCGCGGTGGATGCAGCGACTCGGCGTCACGGGCGTCGCCACCGTGTTGGCGACGCGTGCCGCGCTCGGGTTTCGCGGGCCGGACCGATGCGGTCTCTCCGGGCAGCGTGTCGCCCCGGTTCCGGCGAGTCGACCGGCGCGTCTACGCGCCGCTGTGCCTCGCGCTGGCGGCCGGCGCCATCAGCTCGAGGCGGCGCTAGACCCGATCGCGATCAGCGGTCGACAGCACGCGCGAGTGCGCGCGACGAGCTCGGCGCGCTGGGCGTCGAACTCGGTCGCGGTGGAGTGCTCGATCGGCATCGCCTCGAGCAGCTCCTGGTCGAGGGCCAACCCGCGCACGAGGTTGTAGAAGAACCGGCCGATCCGGGCCACCTCGTCGTCGGGCGGCTCGGAGCCGAGCACCGCTCGCACCAGCGCCGGGACCCGCTCGTTGACCCGCACCCCCACGGACTTCAGCGCGGCCTGGGTGGAGTCCGCGGTGGTGGGGTCGTGGCTGAGGTTCAGCATCACCTGCATGTAGGCGAGGAACTCGGGCCGCCGGTAGTACGCCCACAGCGCGTCGACGAAGGAACCCAGTCGCTCCTCGAGCGTGTCCCCCACGATCTCGGCCTCCACCAGGCACCGATCGAGCTCGGCGACCCCCCGCTCGTGCACCGCGAGCATGAGCGCCTCACGGGTGCCGAAGTGGTACTGGATGACACCCCAGGTGACGCCGGCCTGCTTGGCGATCTTGTTGGAGCTGGCGCGGTAGAAGCCCTCGTCGAGGATGCAGGTGACGGCGGCGGCGATGACCTTCGCGCGCGTCGAGTCGTCGCTCACGGTCGATGCCGCGCCGCCGTGGCCGCGCCCGCGGCTCCGAACGCGGCCGGATCGACCCGCTGGGTGGCCGCGTGCGCGGCCTCGAGTGCGAGTGCGTCGGCGAACGGGACACCGTCGCCGCGGCGGTAGAGGTCGAGCACGTGACCGACCGCGGCGGTGGGCGCGATGTCGGAGACCAGCGCACGGGTGAACGGCAGCAGGTCGTCGTGCGGCACGACGTGGTTGACGAGCCCGATGCGCAGCGCCTCGTCGGCGGCGACGAAGTTGCCGGTGATCGAGAGCTCGGCGGCCTTGCGCACCCCGACGGCCCGCGGCAGCAGCGCGGTGAGGCCCCACGCCGCGACCACGTCGAGGCGCGCATGGGTGTCGGCGAAGCGCGCCCGCTCCGAGGCGACGATGAACGTGCAGCTCAGCGCGAGCTCGAGCGCACCGGTGACGCACGCCCCGTTGACCGCGCACACCGTCGGCGTGGACGCAGCGCGCAGCGCCGCACCGGGATTGGAAGAGGTCGGTGAGCCGGAGCCTGCGGCCACCTCCTTGAAGTCGACGCCGGCGCTGAACACCGGGTCGACTGCGGTGACGATCAGCGCCCGGATGGCGTCGTGGGCGTCGGCCTCCTCGACCAGCGCGCAGAACCGCGCCCGCATGGCCGCGGTGAGCGCGTTCTTGACCTCGGGCCGGTTGATCGTGATGGTGCGGACGCCGTCGACGTCGTCGACGAGCAGCTGGTCGTCGCTCGCGGCCAACGTCGCTGCTACTTGCTGATGCCGAAGCGCTCCAGGCCGAACGCCGTGATGGCGTTGCCACGCAGGAGCTTGTAGATCTCCTCGTCGTTCAGACCGGCCTGGGTGCAGATGTCCTCGACCACCTTCTTCGAGTGCGGGAAGGTGGAGTCGGCGTGCGGGTAGTCGGTCTCGAAGCAGATCTGGTCCATGCCGATGACGTCGCGGTTGGCGAGGCCGATCTCGTCGTCGAAGATGCAGCCGTAGATGCGCGACACGTAGCTCGACGGCGGTTGCGGCAGCGACGTGCCGAAGCTGTTGTCGGCCCGCTCCGCCGCGAGCTTGTCGGCCCGCTCCATCACGTAGGGCATCCACCCGACCTGGCCCTCGGAGTACGCGATCTTCAGGGTCGGGAAGCGCTCGAGCGTGCCCGAGAAGATGTAGTCGCACATCGAGCCCATGGCGTTCGAGAACGTGAGGGTGGAGCTCACGATGAACGGTGCGTCGGGCGACGTGGTCGGCATCTTCGAGCTCGAGCCGATGTGCATGCAGACGGTGGTCTCGGTGTCCTGGCAGGCCTGGAAGAACGGCTCCCAGTAGTGGTCCTTGTCGTGGATCGACGGCAGGCCGAGCGGGATACGGGTTCTCGGGGAACGTGACCGCGAAGCTGCCCTTGGCGGCCGCCGCGGCGCACCTCGGCCGCCGCCAGCTCGACGTCCCAGAGCGGCACCATCGTGAGCGGGATCAGGCGACCCTTGCCGTCGCCGGCGCACCACTCGTCGATCATCCAGTCGTTGTACGCCTTGACGCAGAGGAGCGCGAGCTCCTTGTCGTCGCGCTCGAGGAACGTCTGACCGCAGAAGCGCGGCAGCGTGTTCGGGAAGCAGATCGACGCGTCGATGTGGTTGGCGTCCATGTCGGCCAGCCGCTCGGACTGGATCCAGCAACCGGGGCGGATCTCGTCGAAGGTGGTCGGCGTCACGTCGAGCTCGGAGAAGCCGACCGCGGCCGAGAGCTTGGGGAAGGGGTAGACGAGGTCGTCGTAGAGCCACCAGTCGCACGGCTCGCCGTCCTCGATGCCCTTCTCGTACGAGAAGACACCACCGACGAAGCTGAACTTCGCCGAGTCGCGCTCGACGCGCGGCGCACGGTCCTTGAACTTGGCCGGGATCCGATCGGTCCAGAGGGTCGGCGGCTCGACCACGTGGTCGTCGACCGAGATGATGCGGGGCGTGTCCATGCGCAACTCCTTCGTCGGACCCCAGTATCGCGGCTCCAGCCGCGCCGGGCGCAGGCGTCGACGTTACTTGACCAGGGCAAGCAGTCCGGCGGCCGGCGGGCAGCGCCCGGGCGGGCCCGGGAGGGACGCCGCGGTGTTCGGTAGCGTGCCGGCCATGGACGACTGCCGCCATCCTCGACTTCCAGACCCACGGTCAGGACATCCCCTGGCTGCTCTCGCACTGGGCCGAGCAGAAGCCCGACCACGACGCGCTGGTGTGGGCACCACGCGAGGGCGACGTACGACGCTGGACGTACGCCGAGCTGCTCGCCGACGTGCACCGCCTCGCCGCCGGGCTCGCGACCCGTGGCATCGCCAAGGGCGACAAGGTGCTCATCCACTCGGAGAACTGCCCCGAGATGGTCCTGTCGTGGCTGGCGTGCGCCACGCTCGGTGCCGTCGGCGTGACCACCAACACCAAGTCGGTCGGCGCCGAGGTCACCTACTTCGCCGAGCACACCGGCGCGGTCGCCGCGATCACCCAGCCGCAGTACGCGGCGATGGTCGCCGCCGCCGCGCCGGCACTGAAGTGGATCGCGGTCACCGACGACAACAGCGGCGAGCCCGCGAGCGCCGACGAGGCCGCGCACGGGTTCGACGCGTTCGACGGCCTCTTCGGCGATGCCGCCGACTTCACGCCGCGCGCGCCGGAGCCGATGCTGCCCGTTCGGGATCATGTTCACGTCGGGCACCACCAGCCGCCCGAAGGCGGTCGTGCACACGCACGCCAACGCGATCTGGGCCAGCCGCACCGGTCCGCGCAACATCGACCTCGGCGACGACGACACCTACATCATCTTCCTGCCGTTCTTCCACGTGAACGCGCAGAGCTGGAGCTTGTTCTCGGTGTTCGGCGTCGGCGCCACCGCGGTGCTCATGCCCAAGTGGTCGCAGAGCCGCTTCTGGCCCACGGTGGTCGAGCACGGCGTCACGCACACGTCGGTCATGCCGTTCGTGATGGGTGCGCTCGGCAGCCCCGACAAGCCCGCGGACCACACGCTGCGCGTCGGCGTGTTCGGGCTGATCATGCCCGACCTCGACCGGATGTTCGGGATCGACGTGTACGCCGCGTACGGCATGACCGAGACGGTCACGCACTGCATCACCGGCAAGTCGTCGGAGAAGCTGCCGACGCGGTCGATGGGTCACGTCACCCCCGGCTACGAGATCGCGGTCGTCGACAAGGACACCGGCGAGCCGTGCGCCGAGGGCGAGACCGGCGAGCTGTGGATGCGCGGCACCCGCGGCATCCAGCTGTTCCTCGAGTACTACGACAACGACGAGGCCAACGCCAAGGCGTTCGAGGACGGCTGGTTCAAGACCGGCGACATGGTGAAGATGGGTGAGGGCGGCAACGTCTTCTACCAGGAGCGCGACAAGGACCTGCTCAAGGTCGGCGGCGAGAACGTGTCGGCCAAGGAGGTCGAGGACCTCGTCGTCGCCCACCCGGCGGTGCAGGCCGTCGCCGTCGTCGGCAAGCAGCACGAGTTCCTGAGCGAGGTCGCGGTGGCGTTCGTGATCCTGGCGCCCGGCGACCACGACCACGACGTCGTCGCCGGCGAGATCATCACCGCCGCCAGCGACAACCTGGCGTCGTTCAAGGTGCCGCGCGCCGTCTACTTCGTCGAGGAGTTCCCCACCGGCACCCTCGACAAGATCCTCAAGAACAAGCTCCGCGAGATGGCCGACGAGCACCCGCCCGTCGACTGACCCCGATCACGAGGTTGCGTCGCTGCTACGTGTCATGCACGTACGAGCGACGCAACCTCGTGGGTCGAGGGCTAGGCGACGACGCCGGACTCGCGGAGGCGGGTGATGTCGTCGGCGTGACCGAGCTCGGCGAGGATCTCGTCGGTGTGCTCGCCCGAGGCCGGGTGAGTGGTTGGTGAGCTCGGCGGGGGTGCCGCGGAAGCGCGTGGGGTGGCGCGGCATGCGCGTCTTCCCCACGATGTGGTGGTCGTCCTCCACGAACATCCCGATGGCGACCGCGTGCTCGTCGCGCGTCAGCTGGTCGGGCGACAGGATCATCGAGAACGGCACCCGCTGCTGCTCGAAGCGCTTCGTCGCCTCGGCCTGCGTGAGGTTGGCCGCGTTCGCGTACACCATGTCCATGATCGGCTCCATGACGTCGCGGTGCTCACGGCGCTGCGCCATCGTCGCCACCCGCGGGTCGTCCCAGCCCTCGACGTCGAGGGCCTGGCACATGCCCTGGAAGTCGGCGTCGGAGGTGGGCACGACGATCCCCCAGCCGTCCTCGAAGCGCATCGGCTGGAAGCCGGCGACGAACGACGAGTTCAGCGAGCCGTCGGCGTCGAGCAGCACCTCGTTGCCGGCGGAGTCGGCCCAGAGGAACGACACCACCGCGTCGGCCATCGACAGCTCGAGGTGCTGCCCGCCGTCGCCGTTGAGGCGCGCGAACAGCGCCGCCGTGATCGCCTGTGACGCGTAGAGCGCGGTGACCTTGTCGGCTGCGGTCTGGCGCAGGAACATCGGCAGGCCGGTCTCGGGGTCGCCCTGGTTGGCGGCGAAGCCGCCGTAGGCCTGGATGGCGGTGTCGTACGCGCTGCGGTCCTTGTAGGGGCCCTCGGCCCCGAACCCGCTGAGCGACGCGTAGACCACGTCGGGGTTGAGCGCGCGCACGGCCTCGTAGCCGAGCCCGATGCGATCCATCACGCCCGGTCGGTAGTTCTGCACGATCACGTCGGACTGCGCCGCCAGCTGCAGCGCGATCGCGACGCCCTCGGGCTGCTGCAGGTCGAGCGCGATCGACCGCTTGCCGCGGTTGCACGTGAAGTACAACGCGCTCATGCCGTTGACCGACACGCCGATCCATCGACCGAGGTCGCCGATGCCGGGCCGTTCGACCTTCACCACGTCGGCGCCCTGGTCGGCGATGAGCGCGGCCGCGTAGGGACCGGTCAGCGCGATCGAGAAGTCGAGGACGCGGATGCCGCGGAGTGGCCCGGTGCGTTCGGTCACGGGATCAGCCGAGGGCGCCGGCATCACGCAACGACGCGACCTTGGCGTCGTCGTAGCCGAGCACGTCGTGCAGCACCTGGTCGGTGTGCTCGCCCAGCTCCGGTGCCTTGGTGGGCACCGGCAGCTCCTCGCCCTCGACGTGCAGCGGGAACAGCAGCATGTCGGCGCCGGCCTGGTCGGACAGCTGCCACCGGAAGCGGTCCTGGAACTGCGGGTCGTGGCGCACCGTCTGCGCGGTGTTCGCCGGCGCGATGGTGGTGTTGTGCTCGTCGGCGAAGTCGATCCACTCCTGCGCCGTGCGGGTGCGGAAGATGTCGCGCAGCTCGGTCTGGAGCTCCTTGTTGCCGCGGGCGTGGTCGGCGATGGTCTTGCCCGGCCACTTCTCGAACAGGTCCATGCGGCCGATGCCCTCGCAGAAGTTCTTCCAGAACGACTGCTCCGACGCCATGAACAGCACGTAGCCGTCGGACGCCTCGTAGTACTGGTAGCGCACGCCTTCCCACATGCCGCCCAGACCGGGCGGACGCCGCTCGAAGTCGTCGCTCGGGTTGCCGGTGACGACGTCGTCGGGGTAGTCGTCGTAGCCCTTCCAGGTCTCGATGCGGTACCAGTCGAAGTACGCCGAGCTGTCGGACTGCGCGATCTCCATGCACGCGCCCTCACCGGTCTTCTCCGCGCGCAGCAGCGCACCGAGGATGCCGATGGCCCCGAACGCGGGCCCGGCGGTGATGCCGATGTTGGCCTGGTCGGGGATGTGGGCGAAGCCCTCGTCGTCGACGACGGGCTGGATGGTGCCCGACCACGCGTCGTACGCGATGCCGTGGCTCGGGCAGGTTCTGGTACGGGCCGGTGGCGCCGTACCCGGAGATCGTGCACATCACGATCTTCGGGTTGATCTCCTTGAGGTGTTCGTAGCCGAGGCCCATCTTGGCCAGGAACCCTGGCCGCATCGCCTCGACGACGACGTCGGCGCCGCGCACGAGGTCCTCGAACACCGCGATGCCGTCGGGCTGCTTGAGGTTGAGCACGAGCGACTGCTTGCCCCGGTTGACGTGGAGGTGGAGCAGCGACGTGTCCCCGTAGAACGGCCAGGTCATCTTGCGGCCGTAGTCACCCGCGGGAGACTCGACCTTGATCACCTCGGCGCCGAGGTCGACGAGGTGCGACGTGATCGCGGCGGGACCGAGCAGCGAGCACTCGATCACCCGCACGCCCTCGAGCATCGCGGGACGGTCGTTCGACGTTGCGTCGCTCATGCGGGCCACACCACCGACTGCATCTCGGTGTAGGCGTGCAGACCGAAGTCGCCGCCGTCACGTCCGATGCCGCTCATCTTGAAGCCGCCGAACGGCGTCTCCATGTTGCGCTGCGCGGTGTTGATGCCGACGTTGCCGGAACGCAACCGGCCCGCGAGGCGGAAGCCGCGCTCGGTGTCTTCGGTCATCACGTAGTCGTAGAGGCCGTAGTCGGTGCCGTTGGCGATGCTGATGGCCTCGTCGTCGTCGTCGAAGGGGATCACCACGACGACGGGGCCGAAGATCTCCTCTTTCGCCGGCGACATCTCCGGCTTGGCGCCGGCGATCAGCGTGGGGGCGACGTAGTAGCCGCGCTCCATGTGACCGGGACGACGGCCGTCGACGACGATGTCGGCGCCCTCGTTCGCACCCGCACCGATGTGCGCCTCGATGCGCTCGCGCTGGATCGAGGAGATCACCGGGCCGACGATGGTGTCCTCGTCGAGCGGGTCGCCGACCTTCATGTTGCCGGCGACGGCGGCGAGCTTGTCGACCAGCTCGTCGTACTTGCTGCGGTGCACGATCGCCCGCGTCGGTGCGGTGCAGATCTGGCCGCTGTGGAAGCCCCACACGCTGGCGATGGCGGTGACCGCACCGGTGATGTCGGCGTCGTCGAGCACGAGCGCGGCGCCCTTGCCGCCGAGCTCGAGCAGCATGCGCTTCATCGTGGGCGCGCCCGCCTCGTAGATCTTCGCCCCGATGGCGGTGGAGCCGGTGAACGACACCATGTCGATGTCACGGCTCGACGACAGCGCCGCCGACGGATCGGGCGCCACCGAGGTGACGAGGTTGACCACGCCCGGAGGGAAGCCGACCTCGTGCAGCACCTCGGCGAGCACGACGATCGCGAGCGGGTCCTGCGGGGCCGGCTTCATCACGACCGTGCACCCCACCGCGAGCGCGGGCGCGATCTTGCCGACCATGTTGGTGAGGGGGAAGTTGTACGGCGAGATGCACGCCACCGCGCCGACCGGCTGGCGGTTGACGTAGGCACCCATCAGGCCGCCCGGTGCGAGCGGGGTGGCCTGCACCGGCTGGGGCGGCATGGGGATGCCGATGCTCTTCACCGCGTCGCGCGCGTAGCGGTGGAACCGCTCGAGCGCGACGGGGACCTGCATCCGCGACCCCACGGTCGCGGTGGCACCGGTCTCGGAGATGATCAGCGGCACGAGATCGGGCCCGAGCTGCTCGAGCCGGGCGGCGGCGGCCTTCAGGAGCTCGGCCCGCTCCGCGGCCGGCGTCGCCGACCAGGCGGGGAACGCCTCCTGGGCGGCCCGGGCGGCCTCCTCGGCCTGCGCCACCGACGCCTCGGGCGCCTCGGCCACGACCTCTTCGGTCGCGGGGTTCACGATCGGCGCGGTGCCGGCTGCTCCGGCGACGAGCTCACCCCCGATCAGGAGCTTCCACTCGTGCTGCTGCCAGTCGGCCATCGCTCTCCCCCTCGTGCATGTGCGTGTGGGCGTTCGTGTGCGGCCCGGGTGCGCCCGGGACGGCCAAGGCTACAATCTGACGCTCCGTCAGACTTTTTCCGAGCCGCCGTTCGAGCGGCCGGAGATCGGGGGACCCAGTGCTCGACGAGATCATCAAGGGCGCGACCGTGGTCGACGGCACCGGCGCACCGGCCGTGGTCACCGATGTCGGCGTCGCCGACGGCCGCGTGGTCGCGATCGGCGCGTCCGAATCGTTCGACGACGGCGACGCCACCATCGTCACCGACGGCACCGGGCTCGTGCTCGCACCCGGATTCGTCGACCCCCACACGCACTACGACGCGCAGCTGATGTGGGACCCGACGGCGAGCCCGTCGAGCGTGCACGGCGTCACCACCGTCGTCGGTGGCAACTGCGGCTTCTCGCTCGCGCCGCTGCAGGACGGCGACGCCGACTACCTGCGCCGGATGATGTCGCGCGTCGAGGGCATGCCCCTCGCCGCACTCGAGCAGGGCGTCGACTGGAAGTGGGAGTCGTTCGGCGAGTTCCTCGACCGGTTCGAGGGCGCGATCTCGGTGAACGCGGGCTTCCTCGCCGGTCACTGCGCGATCCGTCGCTACGTGATGGGCACCGACGCGGTGGGCAGCGAGGCCACCCCGGAGCAGATCGCCGAGATGCGCGCCGAGCTCGGCCGCGCGCTCGACAGCGGTGCGCTCGGCTTCTCGTTCACGCAGTCGTCGTCGCACAGCGACGGTGACGGCCAGCCGGTGGCGAGCCGGTGGGCGACGCCCGAAGAGCTCATCGCCATGAGCGAGGAGACCGGCCAGCACGAGGGCACCACGCTCGAGGGCATCGTGCAGGGCTGCCTCGATCAGTTCTCCGACGACGAGATCGAGCTGCTCTCGCAGGTGAGCGCGGCGGCCAACCGCCCGCTCAACTGGAACGTGCTCACCGTCGACTCGCGCGAGCCGGAGCGCGTGCCGCGTCAGCTCTCGGCGGGCGACCGCGCCGCCGAGCTCGGCGGCCGTCTCGTCGCGCTCACCATGCCGGTGCAGGTCCCGATGAACATGAGCTTCCTCAACTTCTGCGGGATCTGGCTCATCCCCGGGTGGAGCGACATCCTCAGCGCCCCGGTGCCCGAGCGCATCGAGCGCCTGCGCGACCCGGAGATCCGCCTCAAGATGCTCGAGCTGTCGCAGTCGCCCGCGGCCGGGGTGTTCCGCCGGCTCGCCGACTTCGGCGACTACCGCCTCGGCGACGTGTACGCGCCCGAGAACCAGTCGCTGCGCGGCCGCATGGTGCGCGACATCGCCGAGGAGCGCCAGCAGTCGAACTTCGGCACGCTGCTCGACATCGTGATCGCCGACGAGCTGCGCACCGTGCTGTGGCCCATCCCCCAGGACGACGACGGCAGCTCGTGGGACCTGCGCCGCGAGGTGTGGAACGACCCCCGTGCCCTGATCGGCGGCTCCGACGCCGGCGCGCACCTCGACCGCATGTGCGGTGCGCCCTACACCACGCGCTTCCTCGCCGACTGCCTGCGCGGCCGCCAGCTGATCTCGCTCGAGCGTGCGGTGGAGCTCATCACCAGCAAGCCCGCAGCGCTGTTCGGCCTGCGCGACCGCGGCGTGGTGCGTGAAGGCGCGATCGCCGACCTCGTGCTCTTCGACCCCGAGACCATCGGGTCCGACGACGCCACGCTGGTCGCCGACCTCCCCGGCGACTCCGCACGGCTCACCGCCGGCTCGCAGGGCGTCAAGCGCGTGCTCGTCGGCGGCGTGGCCGTCGTCGAGGACGGCGTGGCGACGGGTGCCACGCCCGGTGTGGTGCTGCGCTCCGGGCGCGACACCGACACCGTCACCGCCCGCTGATCACGGCCAGCTGATCACGGCCACCTGATCACGGCCACCTGATCACCCGCTCGAGGGATCGTCGTCCGCGGACGACGCGTCCGTCGTGTCGGCAACCGCACCGAAGTCGTCGCCGCCTCCGAACGCGCCCGTGAACGTGTCGCCGGTCGTGGCGGCGTCGGCGGTGACGTCGCCGACTCCGGCGAACGTCGACTCCGACCCGTCGACCTGACCGAACGCGGCGTCCGAGGATGCGGTCGTGTCGCCCTGCACGAACCCGACGTCGGACGGCGCGGTCGATGTGGCCGCGGCGGCGGCGTCGGCCGGAGCACCGGGTGTCCCGAGATCACCGATCAGGTCGTCGGATCCGGAGGCGGATCCAGACGTGTCGGTGGCAGCGCCCTGGTACCAGCTCCCGTCGTCGTCGGCGCTGCCCGACGGCGTCGACGGTGAGGTCGGAGCCGCGGGCTGCGGGTTCCACGTCGCGGTGCCGTCGGGGCTGCGCTCCAGCAGCGTCCCACCGGGGAACGTGATGTCCGTCGTGCCGTCGGGGTGGTCGGTGCGGTCGAAGACGACGCCCGGGTGCTGGGGGTCGGAGCTCAGGATCGCCGAGCTGCGGGTGCCGTCCGGGGAGTCGAGCGTCGACGTGCCGTCGGGCTTCACGACCTGCACCGACCCGTCGGGGTAGTTGCTGACGGTGTTCCCGTCGGGGAACGACCACGTCTGCTCCCCCGGCTGGTTCGTCAGCTGCGTGCCGTCCGCCCACCCCTGACCGACGACCTTGCCCGACGCGTCCTCGGTGACGGAGTGCTCCGTCGGAGAGGTGTACGTGACGGTCCCGTCGGTGCGGGTCTCGACCCGGTTGCCCGTGGCGTCGATCTCGAGGTCGGTGCCGTCGGTGTCGATCCACTCCTGGAGGTTCCCGTCAGCCCCGAAGACCTGGACCGCGCCGTTGTCGTAGCGGTCGATCTCGCTGCCGTCGGGATGCACCGTGCGGGTCCCGTCCACGTCGTGGTGCACGGTGTCCTTCGGAGCGTCCTTGCGGGGACCACCGTTCGGAGCCATCAGGTTCTCCTTCGTCCGACCGCCCCGGGCAATCATGACGGGTCCGGGTCATCGCCGCCACCGGGAGCGCTCCCGGTCCTGCAGGCCGGCGTTCGATCCCTTCCCTCCGACCCGGGCCCGCGCGAGCAGTTCGACGTGCCGGCCCACGTGACCGGCACGTCGAACCGTCGGTCACTCGGTGGTGGCGCCGGAATCGCCGGAGGTCGTGCGGTAGTCGCCGAACTTGCCGTCGCGGCGATCGAGGGCGCCGGTCAGGCCGTCGCTCTGGATGTCGGACACGAAGTTGGCCATCGACTGCGTGTGCGTTCCGAGGGCGCAGAGCTCGGTCCCCGCACGGATCCCGTTGCGCAGACCCATCGCTTCCATCTGGCGGTGGATCGCCCGCTTGTTGAGCTGCAGGACGTCGAGCGGCAGCTTGGTGATCTTCTCCGCCATCTTCAGCACCTCGCCCTCGAGCTCGTCGGCGGGATACGAGGCGTTGGCCCAGCCGTAGCGGACGGCGTCCACTCCGTTCACCGAGTCGCCGGTCATGAACATCTCCATCGCCTTGCGCATGCCGAGGAACCAGGGGTGGAAGTGCATGTCGGGACGCCGAAGCGCACCGCCGGGTACCCCATCTGCGCGTCGTCCGCCATGTACACCAGGTCGCAGCCGGTCGCGAGCTCGCTGCCACCGGCCAGGCAGTAGCCGTGCACCTGGGCGATCACCGGCTTCGACATGTCCCAGATCCCCATCCAGGTCTCGGTGACGTGGCGCGGCCACTGCCCTTCGCCCGGTGCGGTGAAGTGCGGGTACTCGAGCCCCTCGTTCCCGCCTCCGAGGTCGTAGCCCGCCGAGAACGACGGGCCGTTGCCGCGCACGATCATCACCTTGATGTCGTCGTCCATGTCGCCTTCACGCAGGGCGTCGATGATCGCCCCGCGCAACGGATGGAAGAGCGCGTTCCGCTTCTCGGGTCGATTCATCGTCACCCGTTTCACCTGGGGCAACGGGAAGTCGACGAGGACCAGTTCTTCAGCCACGGGATCTCCGTTCGTTCGTACCATCAGGACGTGACCACTCGCGAGCAGTATGGAGCCTCGGCGCGAAGGGTGACCCCTCCGACCGGCTGCCGGGGCCCGGTGGCGTCCGGACCGGGACCTGCCCTACGTTCCGGCGCATGGACTTCTCGCTCCTCCTGATCGACGAGCCGGCGCCCGCCGTGCGCCGCATCACCCTCAACCGGCCGGAGAAGCGCAACGCGCTGAACGCCACCCTGCGACGCGAGATCCTCACCGCGACGCGCGAGGCCGACCGCGACGACGACGTGCGGATCACGATCATCCGCGGCGCCGGCAAGTGCTTCTCCGCGGGCTACGACCTGTCGGGCGACCCGAACGCGCAGGGCGAGCCGATCGACTACAACGCCGAGGGCGAGGGCTCGTACATGCGCGGCGTCACCAACGGCTGGATGAGCATCTGGGACCTCGCCAAGCCGGTCATCGCGCAGGTCCACGGCTACTGCCTCGCGGGTGGCAGCGAGCTCGCCACCGGCTGCGACCTCGTGTACGTCGCCGAAGACGCGAAGATCGGCTACCCGGCCGTGCGCTTCGGCACGCCCGACATGCAGTACCACGCGTGGTTGTTCGGCATGCGTGGCGGGATGGAGTCGATGCTGACCGGCGACTCGTTCTCCGGCGTCGAGGCCGCGCAGCTCGGCTGGGCCAACCGGGCGTATCCCGAGGCTGAGCTCGAGGAGAACGTGCTCGCCATCGCGTCGCGCATCGCGCAGATCCCCGTCCGATCTCGTGCAGATCAACAAGCGCACCGTGCACCGCGCCATGGAGGTCATGGGGCTGCGGTCGTCGATCCGCGCCGGCACCGAGCTGAGCGCGCTGGCCACGCACACCGAGTCGATGAAGAAGTTCGTGTCCGGCATCCAGTCCTCCGGCCTGCGCGCCGCGCTCGACGAGCGCGACACTCCCTTCGGTGACTACCGCACGTCCGAACCGCACGACGCCTGATCCCGGGCACGGGTGCAGACGAGGGCGCGGAACGTGTTCCGGATCATCGGTCGTGCTGTCGCGGCGTCGGCCGTCGCCGGAGCGCTGGCGCTCGGAGCGGCGGCACCCGTGACCGCGCAGAGCACGTCGACGGATGCAGGGGCGGCCGGCACCGCGGCCGACGTGAAGGCCGCGTTCGCGTCGTTCCAGGACGCGATCTCCACCGCCACCGAGTCGGCCGCCGCGTCCACCGCGCCGCAGGGTCCGGACGGGCACGCGCAGGCGGCGAGCTACGTGCGCCAGCTCGCCCAGCTCCTGCTCGGGGTGCAGCTGCTCGCGCTCGATCCCGACCACCCGGCGCTCTTCCGTGATCCCGACCCGCTCACCGTGCCCGGCGGGAACCCGCCTGTGCGCTCGGGCATCTACTCCCCCGACAACATCAGCTACATCGCGATCGTCGACGGCACGCGGCAGTACACGCTGCACGGCACGCGCGGGAACTCCGACGACCTGAGCTTCCAGGCCATCACCGGGTTCCCGGGCTCCGGCACGACCGGGGCGCCGACCGAGACGGTGCTGAAGGACCAGATCTCCGTGGGCTCCGACGGCACCTACACGATCGACATCGGCCCCGACCGCGAACGCCACCGCCACCGCCGCCGGCACGCGCCTCGCGACCACGCCCGAGACCACGATCATCTCGGTGCGCGAGGCGTTCAACGACTGGGCGAAGGCGAAGCCCGAGCAGCTCACGCTCGCCGCCGTCGGCGCGACGGGCACGCGCCCGCCGAAGATGACGAACGCGCAACTGGTCACCGCGCTCGACGCTGCGACCGACGCGCTCGCGCAGCAGGGCCCGTACTGGATCGGCCTGTGGCAGAGCCTGCTCACGTCGTTCCCGGCCAACCAGGTGCGCACGCCGATGCCGACCCAGGGCGGTCTCGCCGGCCAGCTGTCGTCGCTCTCGGCCGTCGACCTCCCCGCAGGTCAGGCGCTGGTCGTCAGCGTCGGGAAGTCGGATGCTGCGTACCAGGGCTTCGAGATCGCCGACGCGTTCGGCCAGACGCTGCCCTTCGGCACCCACACCAGCAGCCTCAACGCGACGCAGGCCACCCTCGGCAGCGACGGGCGGTTCCACTTCGTCGTCTCGCCCACCGATCCCGGCGTCCCCAACTGGATCGACACCTCGGGACGCACGCGCGGGCTGCTGTTCCTGCGGTGGCAGGGGCTCCCGGCCGCGTTGCCGAGCGAGCTGTACCCGACCGGCCAGGTGGTGCCGATCACGTCGGTGCGCGACGCCCTCCCCGCCGACACCCCGACGGTCACCCCCGCCCAGCGCAGGGCGGAGCAGGCGCAGCGCGCCCGTGACCTGGCGGTCCGGCTGCGCTCGTCGAGCAATCAGGCCCGTCCGGTCATCGACGGCGCGCTCCACCAGTTGATGGGCATCGTGGGGGCGAAGCCGGTGCTGGCGATCTGGGCCGGCTCGTCGCTGACCGCCGGGAAGCGCTGACCCGACCTAGCGTTGCCCACGTGAACCGCCGGGGGGCAAGGGTTCTGATCGCGGTGTGCGTCGCGGCCGCGGCACTGGTCGTCGTCGGCCCGAGTGGCGCGCACGCGCAGAGCAGCACCACCGACACGAAGGATCCGGGCGCGTCGGCCAATCCGTTCTCGGCGCCGGACACGTTCTGCACGAAGTCGGGACCGCCTGCCACCAAGAACCCGATCACGGTGGTGCAGATCCGCTCGCAGCTCGAGAAGTACGAGGCGCTCGGCTACTCCCTGCCGGTCGGCGACGTGAACGACATGTTCCAGGTGTTCACCGACCAGATCAACGCGTGCGGCGGCATCCGCGGCCGCAAGATCGTGTTGCAGAACGAGGAGTACGACCCCACCAACCCCGCCAGCCGCGACGCCGCGTGCATCGCGGCGACCGAGGACGACAAGGCGTTCGTCGTGGTGAACGCGAACACGTTCACCGGCACCGGTCCCTACTGCGTGGCCGGCGACCACCACACGCCCCTCGTCTACGTCGGCGGCGCGAGCGACGCGCAGTACAAGGCGTCGAAGGGGCGACTGGCCTCGTACGGACCGTCCGCCGAAGGACAGGTGGGCGTGCTGGCCGCCGACCTGGTGAAGAGCGGCGCGCTGAAGGGCAAGACGGTGGCGGTCGTCTCGACCGACCTGCCCGACCAGGTCGACGTCGTGCAGCAGGCGCTCGTCGACCCGCTGAAGCGGGCCGGCGTCGAGGTCGTCACCTACGACGTGCTGCCGTGCCAGGGCAGCATCCTGTGCACGCAGCCGATCCCGCAGTCGGTCATGAAGGTCGCGGCGACCAAGCCTGACGTCGTGATGCCGGTCCTCACCGCCACCACCCTGCCGGTCTACGTGAACGAGATGCAGAAGGCGGGCGTGAAGGCGAAGCTCTACGAGACGACGTACAACGCGTTGGGCACCGACCTGGTGCAGAGCAAGGTGCTGCAGGTGGGTGGCGCCGATCTCGCGAAGTACTACGACGGCGCCACGCTGGTGTCGGCGACGGTCGCCGGCGACTGGAGGCTCCCCGGCTTCGCGCCGCCGCCGATCGGCACGATGTGCAACGACGTGTACGCGAAGAGCACCAAGACCGGTGCGACGTACGAGCCCGACACCGCGGGCTACACGAAGTGGGGCATGGTCGGCCTCTCGTGCACCAACATGCGCATGGTCGCACGGGCGATGTACGACGCGGGCCCGAAGCTCACGCAGCAGTCCTTCGTCGACGCGTTGCGGAAGCTGCCGCCCGACCCGATCGGTGGCATCGGTGGTGCGCCGGTCGTCGTCTACATCGACACGAAGACCGCACCCACGACCGCGTACGAGAGCACCGCGACGTACCCGTGCAGGCTCCCCGCGCCGCCGGAGGACACCGTGTGCCTCATCCCCAAGAGCACCAAGGCACGCACGGTCGCGCCGTAGCGGTCAGAGCACGCCGGCGCCCTCGAGGATCAGCGCCACCCCGAAGAACACGAACATCACCGCGGCGAAGATGGTGATGGCGCGTTCGGGCAGGCGCTTCCCGAGGAGGCGGCCGACGAGGATCGCCAGCGCGTCGGCGAAGACCATGCCGATCGTCGACCCGAGCCACACCCACCACGGGTTGTGGGTGGACGCGAGGGTGATGGTGGCGAGCATCGTCTTGTCGCCGAGCTCGGCGAGGAAGAACGCGCCGCTCGCCGCCGCGATCGCCGAGCGGTTCGACTGCCTTTCGACTTTCGCCGCTTCGTCCTCGCTGAGCCGGTCGCCGCGGATGGTCCACGCCGCGAACCCCAGGAACGCGAGCCCGGCCACGATGTTGATCACGTCGGTCGGCAGGCTGACCGCGAGCACCGCGCCGACGAGCACCGACACCGCGTGGACCGAAGCGGTCGCGATGGCGATGCCGATCAGGATCGGGACGGCGCGGTAGCGGGTGGCGAACGTGAGCGCCATCAGCTGGCTCTTGTCGCCCATCTCCGCGACGAAGATCACGGCGAAGCTGACGAGCAGTGCGTTCACGGGGAGCTCCTCCTGCCTGGAGGAGGGAGTCACGACCTCGACCAGGCAACCGTCGGGACGGATGCCGGTCGAAGGTCTCGTTCGCCCCGCAGCTGCGGGACCCGGAGGGCCGGGGCTCATCACCCAGCATGTCGACCGTCCGGCGAGGAACTACTCCCCTTCGCCGTCGACCATGCTACCCGTCGAGGGACTCGGTCGGGTCAGCGGAGCTTGCTGATGACCTCGTCGCCGTGGCGGCGGAGCACGTCGATCTTCTCCTGCAGCGACTCGGGATCGGTCTCGAGGCCGTAGGGGTTGAACCGCCCGAACCCGCCCGCGGTGTGCGTGACGCCGAGGTCCTCGAGCTGCTTGATGCCGTCGACCGTGAACGACTCGGGCGTGGTGGCGTAGATGTCGAACCGCTCGCCCGCCCGGCCGTTCTCCTTCCGGAGGTCGTTCATGCGGTCGATCATCGGGATCAGGTCGTCGAGCATCCCGCCCGCGCCCATCCAGCCGTCACCGAGCCGCGCCGCGCGTCGCAGCTGCACGTCGTTGTGGCCGCCGATGAGCACCGGGATCGGTTGCGTCGGCACCGGCTCCATCTTGACCGCGGGGAAGTCGTAGAACTCGCCGTGGTACTCGAAGTACCCGCCGGCCGCGAAGCCGCGCACGATCTCGATGCACTCGTCGAAGCGGCGGCCGCGCCCCTCCCACGGCAACTGCACGATCTCGTAGTCGTCGGGCCACGGGCTCGAACCGACGCCGAGCACGAAGCGGTTGTCGCTGATGACCGCGAGCGACGTCGCCTCCTTGGCGTAGATCACGGGGTGACGGATCGGCATCTTGAGCACGAACGTGTGGAACTCGATCGTGCTCGTGACCGCGGCCATCGCCGAGATGGCGACGATCGGCTCGATGAAGGGCTTGTTCTCGAGGAACTCGCGCGTGCCGTCGAAGTTGTAGGGGTACGTCGACGACGACTCCTTCGGGTACGCGATCGAGTCGGGCACCGCGATGGTGTCGAAGCCCGCCTCCTCTGCCACCTGCGCGAGCGGCACGTAGAACGTCGGGTCGCACATCGAGATGTTGGCGATGAACTTCATCGGTGTGCTCGCTTCACTTGACGGCCATGGGGACGACGGGGGCGCCGGTGCCACCGGTGACGGGCTCGGGGGTGGCCGAGAGCAGGAACGTGGCCCGGCCGTCGGCGGCGCAGTCGGCGGCCAGCGCCTCGAGGTTCCAGTTCTGGCCCTGGGTCATCCCCATCTCCACCAGGTGCAGCGCGTGCACCGGGAGTGGGACCGCACGCTCGAAGTCGACGTGTTCGAACGTCGGGTTGTCGGTGGCGACCGCGGCGACGTCGTGGTCGTGGAACCAGTCGACGCTCTGCAGCGACGGTCCCGCGTTCGTCGAGGCGTAGCCCTCACGGTCGCCGGCGAGGAACAACGACATCGCGCCGGTGCGCAGCAGCACCACGTCGCCCGGTTCGACGGTGACGTTCGCGGCCGCGCACGCGGCGTCGAGCATCTCACCGGTGAACGGCGTGCCCGCGGGAACCACGTCGACACCCTGCAACCGTGCGATGTCGAGCAGGACGCCGCGCGTCACGATCGACGTCACGAGGCCGATGCCGCACTTCCCCGCACCGGCCTCGGTGATGGAGTCGGCCGGGTGGCCGTTCCACAGGTTGCCGCCGTAGCTCGAGTGCGAGAGCGCGTCCCAGTGCGTGCACGCCTGGAGGGCGAGATCCATCTGGTCGTCGGAGAAGCGGGTGCCGTCGGGATCGCCGAGGGTCACCTCGTTGATCTGGAACACCTTGTGGATCGGGTTGTAGCGACCGGGGATGAACCCGATCTGCGGCCCGTGGTCGTCGAGCGGGATCGACAGGTTGAACGTCGTCCCGTTCTGCACGCACGCGGCGCCGCGTTGCACGGCCGCGGCGTCGATGAGGTTGAGCGTGCCGAGCTCGTCGTCGTCACCCCACCGGCCCCAGTTGCGCACACGCGCGGCGAGCTGCACGAAGTCGTCGTCGAGCGGCATCCGTATCCCCCGGAGTTCGGTGTCGGTCTGGTCTCGGTGCGCGGCTGGTCAGGTGAGTGGGAGGCGCAACATGCGGATGGCGTTGCCCCGCGCCAACTTGTAGACGGTCTCGTCGTCGAGGTGCTCCACCTGCTCCTCGAAGAGCTTCTTGGTGTGCGGCCAGGTGGAGTCGGTGTGCGGGTAGTCGGTCTCGAACGTCACGTTGTCGGCGCCGACGCGGTGCAGGTTCTCGAGGCCGGTGCGGTCGCGGAAGAAGCAGCCGTAGATGTGGTCGTAGTAGTAGGTCGACGGCGGCTCGGGGACGATCTCCTTCACCCCGGCCCAGGCCCGGTGCTCGAGCCACACGTCGTCGGCGCGCTCGAGCACGTAGGGGATCCAGCCGATCTGGCCCTCGCTGTACGCGAGCTTGAGCGACGGGTGACGCACGAGCACGCCGGAGAAGAGGAAGTCGCTCATGGACGACATGGCGTTGCCGAAGCTCAGCGTCGCCGCCACCGCCGGCGGCGCGTCGGCCGACGTGAACGGCATCTGCGACGACGACCCGATGTGCATGCAGATCAGCGTCTCGGTGTCTGCACAGGCCTGGAAGAACGGCTCCCAGTAGCCCGAGTGCAGCGTGGGCAGCCCGAGCTTGGCCGGGATCTCGGAGAACGCGACCGCGTGCACGCCGCGCGCGGCGTTGTGCCTGATCTCGGCCGCCGCCAGCTCGACGTCCCACAGCGGCACGATGCAGAGCGGGATCAGGCGACCGCCCGAGTCACCGCACCACTCCTCCACCATCCAGTCGTTGTACGCGCGCACACACGCCTGCGCGAGGTCCTTGTCCTTGGCCTCCGCGAACGTCTGCCCGCAGAACCTCGGGAACGTGGGGAAGCACAGCGACGCCTCGACGTTGTCGATGTCCATGTCGTCGAGGCGCGCCTTCGGGTCGTAGCACCCCGGGCGCATCTCGTCGTAGGTGATGGGCGAGAGCGTCATCTCGTCGCGCGGGAACCCGACCGACGCGACGTGGCGCTTGTGCGGCGCGACGAGCTCCTCGTAGAACCACGTGTCGGACTTCGGCTGGGTGTCGTCCCACTCGATCTCGTAGGTGGTGCCGCCCTTGTACTCCATCTTGCCGATGCCCTTGCGCTCGACGCGGGGCGAGCGCGGGTCGTCGGCCCACTTCTTGGGCAACCACCGCTGGAACAGGTGGGGCGGTTCCACCACGTGGTCGTCGACGCTGACGAAGCGGGGGATCTCGCGGGGCATGGGGACCTCGTTCCTGAGACGCAGGTCTCAGCTCGGGTGACCGGTGACGGTCTCGTAGAGGATGGCTGCGAGCGTCGCAGCCATGGCTTCCTTGGTGACACCCCGGCGGCGGAACACCGACCGGTACGTGAGGAGTCGTTCGAGCATCGCCATCGCCGCCGCGGCCGCGGCGTACGAGTTGAGCTCCTTGGAGACGCGACCGGACGACTGCGCCGCCTCGATCTTGTCGGTGAGCTCGGGGATGATCGCGGCGTAGCCGCGACGGCGGACGGCCCAGAAGCGCTCGTCGCCCTCCTCCGCCCGCAGGTCACGCACGCGCAGGATCACGCGGTGCTGGTCCCAGTACTCCATGAACGCGGCGACGAACTCCTGCACGTGGACGACGCCGTCCTCGTCGTTCCACGGCGTGAGCATGCACGGCCGCAGCGCCTCGATGTCGTCGGTGGCCTCGTCGGCGAGGACGAGGATCGCCTCCTCGACGTCGGGGAAGTACTGGTAGAAGGTCGCGGGAGAGGTACCGACCTCGCGGGTGATGTCGACGACTCTCAGGCCGAGCGCACCCCGCTCCTCGAGCAGCCTGGCCGTGGCGTCGAGCAGCCGGCGGCGCGTGCGGTGCGCCCGCGCGCCGATCACCCTGCCGTCGGAGGCGAGTGCGGGCTCGGTCACTGACTCGGTCACTGTGGGCCGACGCTAGCGGAGCCCACGAGTTTCTGACGACCTGTCAGGTCCCGTGGACGGCCTCGGGAGCAGGCGCCTCGGCGACCAGCGAGCGCAGCACGGCGCCCACCTCTGCGGGCGCGAGCCGGCGGCCCTCGTCGACCGCCGGGCCGCGGTGCCAGCCGTTCATCACGCACACGTCGCCACCGGCCATCTCGAACGCGCGACCGGTGACGTCGCAGTCGCCACTCCCGAGCCAGACGACGAACGGCGACACGTTGGCCGGATCCATCACGTCGAAGCCGGATTCCGGCTTCTTCATCATCTCCGGCATCCCCTGTTCCGTCATGCGGCTGCGCGCCGACGGGGCGATGGTGTTGGCGAGGACGCCGTAGCGACCGAGCTCGGCGGCCGCGTTGATGGTGAACGCGGCGATGCCGGCCTTGGCCGCGACGTAGTTCGACTGTGCGATCGAGCCGCGCAACCCTGCACCCGACGACGTGGTGACGATGCGGGCGACGCGCTCGTTCCCCGCCTTGCTCTCGTCGCGCCAGTACCCGATCGCGTGGCGCACCGGGCAGAACACACCACGGAGGTGCACGCGGATCACCGCGTCCCACTCCTCCACCGACATGTTGACGAGCATGCGGTCGCGCACGATGCCCGCGTTGCACACGACGGTGTCGAGCCCGCCGAAGGTGTCGATCGCCTGCGTCACGAGCCGGCCGGCGCCGTCCCAGTCGCTGACGTCGTCACCGTTCACGACGGCCTCTCCCCCGGCGGCGACGATCTCGGAGACGACCTCCTGGCCCGGAGACTCGTCGGTGGCGTCACCGGTGAGCGACGCGCCGAGGTCGTTCACGACCACCTTGGCGCCCTCGGCCGCGAACGCGAGCGAGTGCGCCCGGCCGAGCCCCCGCCCCCCGCCGGTCACGATCACCACGCGTCCGTCGCAGATCCCCATCTCGCAGCTCCCCCGTCAGTCGGCCGTGTCAGAGCATGGCGGCGACGGCTTCGGCGTGCTCGTCGCTGTTGCCGAAGTGGGTGTCGAGCACGGTGGCGCGCTTCCAGAAGCGCTGCGCGTCGACCTCCCACGTGAACCCGATGCCGCCGTGCACCTGGATGCCCGACTTGCCGTTGGCGATGGCGGCGTCACCGGCGAGGATCTTGGCCGCGGCCGCGGCGCGCACCGGGTCGTCGTCACTGCGACCGTCGAGCGCGACCGCCGCCGCATACACCGCGGCGCGCGCCACCTCGGCGCGGACGAGCATGTCGGCACAGAGGTGCTTGACCGCCTGGAACGAGCCGATCACCTTGCCGAACTGCTCACGTTCCTTCGCGTACTCGGTGGCGAGCTCGGTCGCGCGCAGCGCCAGCCCGAGCTGCAGCGCACTGGTGAGCACGATGCCGACGAGCCGGGCGCGCTCGGCGGCAGCGGCGTCGGCGAGCACATCGCCCGCAGGCGCGTCGCCGTCGACGATGGCGAGCGGTGTCAGCGCGTCGACCGGACGTTCCACCGGCCTGGTCGCGAGCACGGACGGGTCGATCCGATGCACACCGTCGTCCGCGAGCATGTACAGCGCGTCGATGTCGGCCGGGTGTTCGAGCACCGACACCGGCGTTCCCGGTTCGAAGCGCCCGACGATCGTCTCGCCGGTCGCGGCGCCGTCGATCCACCCGGCCGCCAGGAACGTGGCGACCAACGGACCCGGGACGAGCGCACGCCCGAGCTCCTCGAACACGAGGGCGGCTTCGGACACACCGAGCTCCAGACCGCCGTCGGCCTCGGACAGCGTGATGGAGAACACGCCGGTCTCGCCCAGCTCGCGCCAGCGGTCGCGATCGAGATGCCCGGCAGCCTCGATCGCGCGCACGTCGTCGAGCGAGAATCGTCCGTCGAGGAAGGCACGGACACCTTCCTGCAGCGCGACCTGGTCGTCGGTGAGCTCGAAGTCCATCCCGGTGGCCTCAGCGATCCTTCGGCAGGCCGAGCACCCGCTCGCCCACGATGTTGCGGTTCACCTGCGACGTGCCCGCGGCGATGGTCATCGAGATCGCGTAGAAGCGGGCGTGCACGTGCCGCCCGGTGGGCAGCTCGCTCACGTCGTCGAGCGAGAGCGACGCCCGATCGAGCAGCCGCATGGTGACGTCGCCGAGGTGCTGACGCAGATCGGACCACGCGATCTTGAACACGTTGCCGCCGACGCCGACCAGACCGGTGCGCTGCGCCTGCGAGATGTTGCGCTTGGTGAGCGCCCACAGCGCGTCGAACTGCGCGGCGATGCGGCCGATCTCGCGTCGCAGGCCGGCGTCCTCCCAGCGGGTGGCGCCGTTGCTCGTGATCGTCTTCGCGAGGTCGGCGAGGTCGCGCACCAGCTCCATCGACTCGAGCACGTCGGAGACGAACGCGGTGCCGCGCTCGAAGCTCAGCGTGACCATGGTGACGCGCCAGCCGTCGTTCTCGTCACCGACCCGGTTCGCGACGGGGACGCGCACGTCGTCGAAGAACACCTCGCAGAACTCGGCGGTGCCCTCCATGGTCTCGAGCGGGCGGATGTCGATGCCCGGCGTGTCCATCGGGACGATCATCCACGTGATGCCCTTGTGCTTGGGCACCTCGGTGTCGGTGCGCACGAGCATCTCGCAGTAGTCGGCCATGTGGCCGTAGCTGGTCCAGATCTTCTGACCGTTGATCACGTAGTCGTCGCCGTCGCGCACGGCGCGGCAGCGGAGGCTCGCGAGGTCGGAACCCGCGTTGGGCTCGGAGAAGCCCTGGCACCACACGTGCTCGCCCTTGAGGATGCCGGGAAGGTGGAAGGCCTTCTGCTCGTCGGACGCCTCGGCGATGAGCGTGGGGCCGGCGTGCAGGAGGCCGACGAAGTTCATGCCCACGTACGGGGCCCGGGCGCGCTCGGTCTCCTCGATGAAGATGAGGTGCTCGGCCGGCGTCGCACCGCGGCCGCCGTACTCCTTCGGCCAGTTGATGCCCGCGTACCCGGCGTCGAACAGCATGCGCTGCCAGCCGGTGTCCCACGCGCGGCGGGCCTCCCAGTCCTCCCGGTCGGGCTCGGGCCCGAGGCTCGGGAGCGCGTCGCCCAGCCAGGCTCGGAGCTCGGTGCGGAATTGCTGCTCGGCGGCCGTGTACCTGAGGTCCATCGGTGCCGGAGCGTATCTGACGCACCATCAGGGCCTCCTCTCCACCCTCGCTCGCTCCGCTCGCTCCGTCCCTCCCACCCTCGCTCGCTCCGTCCCTCCCACCCTCGCTCGCTCCGTCCCCTCTCCACCGTCGCCGGGTAGAACGACGGCATGCAGTACACGAAGCTCGGTCGTACCGGTCTCGACGTCTCCCGCATCTGCCTCGGGTGCATGAGCTACGGGGAGGCAGCACGCGGCAACCACGCGTGGGCGCTCGACGAGGAGACGTCGCGCCCGTTCTACGTGCAGGCCCTCGACGCCGGCATCAACTTCTTCGACAGCGCCAACGCCTACTCCGGCGGTACCAGCGAGGAATTCCTGGGCCGGGCGCTGCACGACCTCGGCGTGAACCGCGACGAGGTGGTGATCGCGACCAAGGTGTTCATGCCGATGCGCAAGGGGCCCAACAGCGTCGGGCTCTCCCGCAAGGCGATCCTGGCCGAGGTGGACCACAGCCTGCGCCGCCTCGGCACCGACTTCATCGACCTGTACCAGATCCACCGCCTGGATCGCGGCACACCGATGGAGGAGCTCCTCCAGGCGCTCGACGACGTCGTGCGCGCGGGCAAGGTGCGCTACCTCGGTGCGTCGTCGATGTGGGCGTGGGAGTTCTCGAAGCTGCTCTACACCGCCGACGCCCACGGCTGGACCCGATTCGTGAGCATGCAGGACCACTACAACCTGCTCAACCGCGAAGAGGAGCGCGAGATGCTGCCGCTCTGTCGCGACCAGGGCATCGGCGTCATCCCGTGGAGCCCGCTCGCGCGGGCGCCTGGCGCGAGCGTGGGACGAGACGACCAACCGCTCGGAGAACGACGCGTTCGGGTCGACCCTCTATCCGGAGAGCGACCGTGCCATCGTCGAGCGCGTGGCGGAGATCGCGGACGAGCGCGGCGTGCCGATGGCCCAGGTCGCGACCGCGTGGATGCTGGCGAAGCCCGGGATCACCGCGCCCATCATCGGCGCCACCAAGCCCCACCACATCGCCGATGCCGTCGCCGCCGTCGACCTCGCGCTGTCCGACGAGGAGCTCGCGCGACTCGAGGAGCCGTACGCACCCCATCCCGTCGCCGGGTTCTGAACGCGCAGGTCGGTCCTCGGGGTCGTCGGCAGTCGGACGTTCAGCCGGCGCGGGCTGCGAGCGCCGCAGCCGACCAGCCGGCGGCAGCCGCGATCGCGCCGGCCACGACGACGAGCACTCCCACGCCACCGATTCGCGCGTGGTCGGCGTCGTGCAGGACGTCGCGCACCGGCGGCAGCAGCACGACGACCATGATCGCGATCGACGCGACGACCACCGTCCATGCCGGCGAGCGGAGCATCGGCCGGTGGAGGAACCCGCCGATGGCGACGCCGAGCAGGGCGGCACCGACGAGCAACCCGACCGTTCCCGCGACGATCGTCGCTGACGAAGCGCCGGCGCGCGAGCCGGTCGCGATCGCGGGCACCGACACGAGGAGCGCGACCACCACCGTCAGGAGCACCGCGCCCGCCTGACGCGACACCACCAGTCGCGCCGGTCCGCCCATCGCGGCCGCGCACAGGTCGCGGTGCGGATCGTCGTCGACGTTGCCGATCGCGCTGGTGCACCAGACCGAGACGATCAGCACGGCGAAGAAGAGGTTGGCCGCGTTGTCGAGCGCGCTGCCCGGGTTGGCGACGACCAGCACGACCCAGGTGACGAGGAGCAGCGCCGGAGGGATCCACCGCCCCGAGCGCGCGAGCAGCGCCAGCGCGAACCTCATCGTTCGTCCCCGTCGACGGGAAAGAAGCCGAGTCGCTCCGCTGCGTCGAGCAGCGCCGACTCCGCCGTGCGCGGTCCCCGCAGCGTGCGCCGCACAAGGGCGTCCGGAGGCGACTGTTCGGCGACCCGTCCGTCGGCGATCACCAGCGTGCGGTCGGCGCCGTCGACCGCGTCGTCGTCCTGGGCCGCGACCACCACGCCGGCACCGCGGGCGCGGGCGGCGGCGACGAGCTCCTCGAGCCCGCCCCGGCCCGTGTGGTCGAGCCCGACGTGCACCTCGTCGATCGCGAGGAGCGGTGCCGCCGACGTGAACGCGTCGGCGAGCAGCACCTTGCGCAGGTTCCCGAACGACAGCTCGCGGCAGCTCGACCGGCCGTCGTCGTCGAAGCCGAGGCGCGCGAGGGCGCTCCACGGATCCTCGACCCGGTCCCGCCGCACCCCACGCAACCAGGCCGCCACGGAGATCGTCGGCGGGGCGAGCGCGGGTGGTACGTAGGCACACGACCTCGGACCTGTCCGGGTGCCACGCGCCGGGCGCAGCGCACCCGCGACCAGCCGCAGGAGCGTCGTCTTGCCCGCGCCGTTGGCGCCCCGCACGCACACGTGCTCCCCGGCGCGCACCTCGAAGGTGACGTCGTGGAGCACCGGCGTGCCGCCGAGACGCACCGCCACCGCCTCCAGCCGGACGCATTCGGACGGCGGGCGGCGCTCCCCGGGCACGGACACGCGGTCGAGGGTAGGTTCCCGCCATGACCGAGAGCAGCCCCGACGGCACCCTCCACCTCGAGCGCACCATCCGCGTCCCGACGACCGTGAGCGCGCACGCGCAGGCGGTCATCGCCGCCGGCGCGGCGATGGCGGCCGATCGGCTGAACAACCCGCCGACGAGTCCCGCCCTCGACGACGCCGCCGGGTGGAAGGCCCAGATCGCCACCACCGACGAGTTCATCATCACGGGCGTCGCCGCCAGCGCACTCGACCTCCCCGGCACCGTCGAGGCACGGGACATCGCCGGGGTGCACGTGAACGTGGTGACTCCGGAGGGCGTCGAGACCGGCGACGACTGCGTGATCCAGCTCGACATCCACGGCGGTGCCCTGATCGCCGGCGGCGGCGAGGCGTGCAGGCTCATGAACACGAGCACCGCCGCGCGAGCCGGGCTCCTCACGTGGGGCGTCGACTACCGCATGCCGCCCGACCACCCCTACCCCGCGCCGCTCGACGACTGCGTGGCGGTGTACCGGGCCCTGCTCGAGGAGCGCCCGCCGGAGAAGATCGTCGTCGGCGGCGGGTCGGCCGGCGGCAACCTCGTGGCCGCCATGCTCCTGCGGGCCAAGGACGAAGGCCTGCCGATGCCCGCTGCGCTCGTGGCGATGACACCGGAGATCGACCTCACCGAATCGGGCGACACCTTCGACACCAACGCGGGCGTCGACTACGTGCTCGTCGACCGGCTCACCGATTCGATCGCGCTCTACGCCGGCGACCACGACCTCACGCACCCGTACCTGTCGCCGATCTTCGGTGACCTCACCGGCTTCCCGCCCACCTTCGTGCAGGCGGGCACGCGCGACCTCTTCCTGTCCAACGCGGTGCGCTTCCACCGCAAGCTGCGCGACGCGGGCGTCGACGCCGAGCTGCACGTGTGGGAGGCCATGCCGCACGGCGGCTTCTTCGGTGCGCCCGAGGACGCGGAGATGGCAGTGGAGGTCAGGCGCTTCCTCACGAAGCACGGGCTGCTCGCCGCGAGCTGACCCCGGACGGCTCCCCGTCAGGCGGCGGCCGTCACTCGCGCCGTCACTCGGCGGCCGTCACTCGTCAGCCGTCACTCGTCAGGAGGTGCGAGGCGCGCCACCTCGTCGGCCAGTCGCGCGACCTGCGAGCGGAGCTCGGCGAGCTCGGAGGCCACCGGATCCGCGGCCGCGGTCCCAGCCGCCGGCGACGGAGGGGCGGCCGGCGACGGAGGCCCCGCCCCGCCGCGTGCGCCCACGCCGAAGAAGCTGGCGAGCGACCCGGCGAGGAGTCCGAGGATCCCGAGTCCCGCCACCATGATCATCACGCCGTCGACCCGCCCGGCCGTCGTCTTCGGCACGATGTCGCCGTATCCCACCGTCGTGAGCGTCACGATCGCCCACCA
The DNA here is from genome assembly GCA_963755855.1 of uncultured Actinomycetes bacterium. Taxonomy (GTDB): domain Bacteria; phylum Actinomycetota; class Acidimicrobiia; order IMCC26256; family DASPTH01; genus DASUAS01. The sequence continues at coordinate 1,816,765 of CAVWLR010000009.1, forward strand.
CAGCGCATCGCCGAAGGTGGCGAACCCCGGGTTGGTGGCGTGCTCGGCGTGGTAGGCCACCTCGCCACCGACCAGGACGATTCCGATGGCGACGAGCGACACGTACCCGAGCCGTTCGAGCAGCCGCCGCGCGCCGCGGGTGGCCATCGCGAGCCGGGCGACCCGGGCCAACCGGATCAGGATCACGAACTTCCCGGTCCCGGTGCCGAGGAAGAGGAACCAGGGCGCGGTGAGCACGACCACGAACAGGTCGAAGCGGCCGATCCACGTGCCCAGGTAGTGGACGAGGCGGCGTTGGTGGGCGACGAGATCGGCGAGGAACACGAGCCACGCGGCGATGAAGATGCCGCCGGCGATCCACCGATGCGCCCCGCCGGGCAGCAGCAGCAGCGGCAGGACCGCGGAGAGGACCAGCGGGAACGCCATGCGCTGCTCGAAGCGCGCCAGCGCCGCCGCGTCCGCGGGTGACCGTGCCTGCCCCTTCGCCGTCGTCATGTCGTGCCCCAGCGCGCGTCCCGGCTCAGACGGAGGAGCTCGGGACGGGCGGATCCGTCAGGTAGTCGTTCCCGTTGCGGGTCCACTCGGTCCACCGCTCGCCGTCCCAGTACCGGTCGGCGTACCGGCCGCTCGGGTCGCGCAGCCATCCCGTCGGTGTCCCGTCGGGCGGGGGCAGCAGGGCCGACGGCCGCACCGACGCCTGGCAGTAGCCGCACGACGCGACCGCGCCGGAGATCGTCTGGCCGCACGACGGGCACCGCACCCACTGCGCCGGCTGCTTGGGCGGCGGAGGGGGTTGCCACGATCGGCCGTCGACCCGCTCCTGCCACATCTCCTGGTCGGTGCGCGGCCGCGCCGACGGGAGCAGCGCGACGATCAGGAGGCCGAGCGAGTCCGAGCAGGAGCGCGAGCGCGATGCCCAGCCCGGGTCGGCCCTTCGACTCCCCGAGCTTCCACCCCACGAAGCCGAACGCGGCGTACAGGAGGATGCACACGAGGAAGACAGCGGCCACACCGGTTCATCGGCCTGCGGCGATCACGACCTGAGACGCTCTCCCGGCCCAAGGGCCCCGGGAGCGCCCGTCACGAACCGAACGGCCGGCCGGTGGCCCGCTCGATCGTCTCGGGGATCTTGAAGACGCGCAGCGCGTTCTCGCGCAGGAACTTCGGCCACACGTGGTCGCGGAACGGGACCTTCGGCATGTCCTCGAACTGGCGCTCGAGGGTGAGGCCGGCCGGGAAGTAGCCGCAGAACATGACCTTGTCGGCACCGCGGGTGTTGGCGTAGTCGATGATCGCCTTCGGGTAGTGCTTGGGCGCGAAGGCGCTGGTCATGTAGTGGAGGCCCGGCCACTTCAGCATGAGCTTGACCGCCAGCTCCTGCCACGGCTCCGCCCCGTGCATCATCACGATGGTGAGGTCGGGGAAGTCGTAGCAGACCCGGTCGAGGCGGAAGACCTCCTGCGGCCAGCTCGGCATGCGGGGTCCGACGATCCCCGCGTTGATGCACATCGGGATGTCGAGCTCCACGCACTTCGCGTAGACCGGGTACATCAGCGGGCTGTCGATCCCGACCTGCGGCACGCAGCCCGACGGGAACACCATCGAGTTCACGACGTCGTGCTCGGCCTTCGCCGTCTCCATCTCCCGGAGGGCGCCCATGATGTCGTTCGGGTTGACCGACATCCCGATGACGAAGCGGTCGGGATGACGGCGCTGGGCCTCGATCCCGTTGGGTGACAACCCGACGCGTGCGATCCGGATGTTGAACGCGTCCATCTTCTCGAGCACCCACTCGACCACGTCGGTGTCCTCGTCGACGACGTCGGGCACCCCCTTGAAGATGTACTGGACGGGGAACTCCATCTCCTGCTGGCTCTGGGCGTCCTTGAGGTTGGCCCGGAAGAAGTCGTAGGCGTGCATCTTCTGGTCGACCGACGTGTAGGGGAACCCGATCCCCAGGTCGACGATCTCGATGTCGCTCGGCATGGCCATGACGTTCCCCCGGATCAGTGGCAGGCGCTCAGAGGGCCCGAGCCCACACCACGAACCGCTCCCAGAGCAATTCCCGCTCCGGCGCGACGTTGTGGTTGTGGCCGGTGCCCGGCAACACGAAGAGCGTGAAGTCGCGGCTCGCGGTGAAGCAGGCCGGGATGGCGTGCGGATCGCCGGCGATGTCGTGCTCGCCGAGGGCCAGGAACACGGGCACGTCGACCGCGGCCATCTCCGCGTCGACGCTGCCGGGGATCATCGACGTGAGGCCCACGACGCCGAGCAACCGGCTCTTCACCGACCCCAGCGCGGCGAGCGCATCCTCCGGGACCTGCATGCCCCCGAGCAGGAACGGCGACGTCGTGGTGGACCCACCGCCCGGAAGCGGGTTGCCGAACCGCTGGCGCGTGAGCTCGACGATCCCGCCCGCCTGCTCGCGTTCTGCCGGGGTCAGCGCGAACTGCGCGTGACCACCGCGACCGAACCCGAACAGACCGAGCGCGTCGTAGGTGTGGTGGCGCGCCTGCTGGACGACCGTCAGCAGCGCGCCCGCCGAGTGCCCCACGCCGACGCGACGCGCATCGGGCCACTGCGTGAGCACCTGGTCGAACGCGTGCGCGTTCACGTCGGCGACGACGTCCGGCGTGAGCGTGTAGCCGTCGTCGGGGACGTCGCTCTCACCCACCCCCGGGGAGTCGAGGGTGACGACGACGAAGCCGCGGTCGACCAGGTGCCGCACCATGCTGAAGTTGCCGAGCGACGCCGGCGTCTGCAGGTCGAAGTAGCCGCGCGACATCCCACCGCCGGGAACGCAGCAGCACACGATTGGACGTGCGCCGGCGTCATCCAGGCGGACGCGTTCCGGCAGGTGGATGTCGACGGCGAGCGTCCGCACCCCCGCGGGCGCGACGTCGCCGACTGCCACCCTCAGGGTGGAGGCACGCTCAGGCAGGTTCGAAGCCCTGGGGCAGGACGATGGTCTTCGCCTCGAGGTACTCCGCCAGTCCCTCGGGGCCGAGCTCACGACCGAGGCCGGAGTCCTTGAAGCCGCCGAAGGGCGACGAGAAGTCCATGCCCATGCCGTTGACGCCGTAGGTGCCGGTGCGCACGCGGCGGGCGACGTCGACCCCGGACTGCGGGTCGCCGGTCCAGACCGAGCCGGAGAGGCCGTAGTCGGAGTCGTTGGCGATGCGCACGGCGTCGTCGACGTCGTCGTAGGGGATGACCGACAGCACCGGGCCGAAGATCTCCTCCTGGGCGATGGTCATGGTGTTGTCGACGTCGGCGAAGATCGTCGGCTCCACGTACCAGCCCTTGTCGAAGCCCGCCGGGCGACCACCACCGGTGACGACACGCGCACCCTCGTCGCGACCCTTGGCGATGTAGCCCTCGACCCGGTCGCGGTGCCGCGAGGCGAACAGCGGGCCGACCTCGGTCGCGGGGTCGAGCGGGTCACCGACCTTCATCGCCGCCGCGGCCGTGGCGACGGCGTCGACGACGTCGTCGTACCGGGCGCGCGACGCGAGGATGCGGGTCTGGGCGACACAGGCTTCGCCGTTGTTCATGATCGCGTTCGGCATGAGACCGGCGACGGTGGCCTCGAGGTCGGCGTCGTCGAGGACGATCGCCGCCGACTTGCCTCCGAGCTCGAGGGTGCAGCGCTTGAGCTGCTCACCGCAGATCGCACCGATCTTGCGTCCGGCGACACCCGATCCGGTGAACGAGATCTTGTCGGTGTCGGGGTGACGCACGAGGTACTCGCTCACCTCGCGGTCGGCCTGCACGATGTTGAGCACACCGGCCGGCAGCCCGGCCTCCTGCACGATCTCGGCGAGGAGGTAGGCGTCGAGCGGGGTCTCCGGCGACGGCTTCAGCACCACCGTCGAGCCGGACGCGAGGGCCGGACCGAGCTTGAGCGAGGTGACGAACAGGGGGACGTTCCAGGGCACGATCGCCCCGACGACACCCACCGGCTCGCGCCGCACGAGCGTGGGACCGAGGATGCCGGGACGGCGCTCCTCGAACGCGTACTCACGGGCGAGGCCCGCGTAGTAGTCGAGCACCATGGTGGCGGCGAAGACCTGACCCATGGTCGCCCACGTGATGGGCGAGCCCATCTCCTCGGAGATGGTGCGGGCCATCTCCTCGTAGCGGGCCTGGATGCCGGCGGAGATGGCGGCGATCACGTCGGCCCGCTCGGCCGGGCTCATCTGGGGCCAGGGACCGTTGTCGAAGGCCTCCCGGGCGGCGGCGACGGCACGGTCGACGTCGGCGGTGGTGGCCTCGGGGACCTTGGCGATGACCTCTTCGGTGTGGGGCGAGATCACGGCGAGCTGGTCGGAACCCGCGGGGTCGACCCAGTCGCCGCCGATGAAGAACTTGTCCTGGTTCACCTTTTCTCCTCAGATCGCGTCAGTGGAACGGTAGTGCTCACACTCGGAATTCGGGAAGGTCGCCCACGGTCACCGTGCCCTCGCGTGCCCACCGGCTCGGTCCCGTCGGTGAGACGGTCCAAGCGTGTCGCGGTCGTGCACCGCGGCGGCAGCCCGTTCGCCGTGCGCGCCGGTGCAGATCACCGCGCCCGACTGGGGGGCGCCCGAGCGGTCGAACACGACCGTGCACGTGAGCACCGTCGCCGGGCCGGTGTAGCCCTCGTCGAGCTCGACCGGCTCGGTCACCGGCGGCCGGGGCACGCCGACGTCGTGCCTCGGCGCGGGGTACGCGCCGTCGTCACGCGGATGGTCGCCGAGCACGATGGCGTGGTGCTTGGTGTTGAACATCCCGACGCCGTGCACGAAGCCCGTCCCACCGTCGTCGCGGAGTCGCTCGACCATGGCCGCCAGCGAGTGGGTGAGGTAGTTGCTGCCGGGGCCACCGGCGAACGAGAGCCCGCCGGTGACGGAGATCGCTTCGGACGCGCTCCGGCCCAGCGCGCGGCCGGTGAGCTTGGGCATGGCCGGGAAGCAGCTGTACAGCTCGACCACGTCGTAGTCGTCGGTCGTCGTGGCGGTGATCTCCTGCACGTCACGCACCGTGACGTCGAGTGCGGGCACGTGGTGGTACGCGACGCGCGACCCGCGGGTCGGTGGGCTCGTCGGCACCCGCACCGCCGAGCGGGTGCACCCACCGCGTCTCGGGGATCCCGAGGGCGCGTGCCGTGTCGGCGTCGGTGACGAGGAGCGCAGCGCCCTGGTTCACGAACGGGTTCGCGGTCAACGACTTGGGATACGGGAAGGTGATCATCCGGTTGTCCGGTGCCACGTGCGCCACGTCGGCGGCGCTGCGAGCCGTGCGCGACCACGCGTACGGGTTGTCCGCCGCCACCGCCGACAGCCCGGACCACAGCGCGCCCGATTCGGCCTGGGCCTCGTCGAGGGACACACTCTCGTGCGCCCGCAGTGCGTGCTCGTAGAGCGGGAAGCAGTGGATGGCCCGCCCGATGCCGACGGCCGCGGCACGTCGCAGCACCGGGGCCATCGTGGGGATGGTCGGGCGCGCACCGGGAGGCGTCCACGGCAGCTCGACGCCGGCGCGGCGGGCGCGCGTCACGGCGCGGGTTCCCTCGGCGCCGGCGAGGAGCACGACCCGCGCGTCCCCGGCGGCGATCCGTGCCGCCGCCGCGTCGAGAGCGCGGATCGGCGTCTCGCCCCCGATGGGGTGCTCGCGTGCACGCACACGGGAGGCATCGAGGCCGAGGCGCTCCACCACCAGGCCCGGGAGGTCGTCGTAGGGCCACGCGCCGATCGGCATGAGCTCGATCGCGTCGATCCGGTCGAGGAGGCGCGCGCCCGTGTCGTCCTCCGCTGCGCGTGCGGCGGCGAGCAGGAGCTCGATCGGTTCCGCGGGCGCGAGGTCGTCGTCGTCCCGGTGGGTGACCTGGCCGACGCCGACGACGACCGGCAGCGCGTCGGTCAAGAGGTGCTACCGGCGTCGAGCACCAGGATGGCGCCCGACATGTACCCGGCGTCCGCCGACGCGATGAACGCGAAGGCGGCGGCGATCTCCTCGGGCTCGGCCGCCCGCACCGGCTGGCCGCGGCCGAACTCGGACATGTCGATCTCCTCGCGGGCGAAGAAGTCGGAGAAGCCCGCGCTGAGGTCGGTGGCGACCATGCCCGGCGCCACACCGTTCACCCGGATCCCGCGGTGCTTGTACTCGGCGGCGAGCGCCTTGGTCAGCATGAGCACACCGCCCTTCGACGCCGCGTACGCCGCGTTCCACGGGTTGCCCACGATGCCCGACACCGACGTGGTGTTCACGATCACGCCGCGGCCGGCCTCCAGCATGTGCGGCAGCGCGTACCGGCACACGAGGAAGGTTCCCCGGAGGTTCACCGCGATGATGCGGTCGAACACCGCCGGATCGAGGGTCTCGGTCCGGTAGAAGTTGCCGATGCCGGCGACGTTGCAGACCACGTCGAGGCCGCCGAGCTCCGAGAACGCGAGGTCGACGCTGCGCGCGACCGCCTCGGCGTCGGTGACGTCGCACTCGTAGCCCCACGCGTGACCGCCGGACTCGACGATCTCGCCCGCGGTGTCGTCGTGTGCCTTCACGTCGAAGCACGCCACGTGCGCGCCCTCCGCTGCGAGCCGCAGCGCGGTCGCCCGGCCGATGCCCGATCCCGCGCCGGTGACGATCGCCCGCGTGCCCTCGTGACGACCTTCCGAGTGGTGCTCCATGCTCAGACCCGCTCCCGCAGTTCGTACTTGAGGACCTTGCCGCTGGCGTTCACCGGGAGCGCGTCGACCACGACCGCGCGACGCGGCACCTTGTAGTTGGCCATGCGCGGCGCACACCATGCGAGCAGCTCGTCGGCGTCGACGGTCGCGTCCGCGCGCGGCACCACGAACGCGACGCCGACCTCGCCCATGCGGGCGTCGGGTGCGCTCACGACCGACACCTGCGCCACGTCGGGGTGGGCGAGGATCGCGTTCTCCACCTCGGCCGGGTACACGTTGAACCCGCCGACGATGAACATGTCCTTCTTGCGGTCGGTGATCTGCAGGTACCCGCGGTCGTCCATCACGCCGATGTCGCCGGTGTGCAACCAGCCGTCGGCGTCGATCGCCTCACGCGTGGCGGCCTCGTCCTGGAAGTAGCCGACCATCACGTTGAACCCGCGCACGACGATCTCGCCGGAGTCGCCGCGCGGCACCTCGGCGCCGTCGTCGTCGACGATGCGCACCTCGACCCCCTCGATCGCCCGTCCCGAGGTGTGCGAGATCGTCTCGGGGTCGTCCTCGGGCCGGCAGATCGACACCGTGCCGCACGACTCGGTGAGCCCGTACGCGGTGACGATCGTGCGGAAGGTGAGCTCCTCGCGCATCCGGCGGATCATCTCCACCGGCACCGCGGCGGCACCGGTGACCGCGAGGCGCAGCGACGAGAGGTCGTACCGGTCGCGATCGGGGTGGTCGAGGATCGACAGGTAGAGCGTGGGTGGACCGGGGACGACGGTGATGCGCTCGGCCGCGATGTGCGCGAGGACCGCGGGCACGTCGAACACCGGCTCCGGCACGATGGTCGCACCCTCGATGAAGCAGGCGATGATCCCGGCCTTGTACCCGAAGGTGTGGAAGAACGGGTTCACCACGAGGTAGCGGTCGCCGCGCTCCAGGCCGACCATGTCGGCCCACGCGTCGAACGTGCGCAACGTCTGCGCGTGCGTGGTCATCGCGCCCTTGGGCTTCCCCGTGGTGCCCGACGTGAAGATGATGTCGGACACGTCGTCGGGCTGCACCGCGTCGGCGCGGGCGCGCGCCGCATCGGACGACACGTCGCCGGCGCGGGCGAGGAAGTCGGTGAACGACAGCGTGCCGTCGGGCGCGTCGCCCTGCAGCACGACGATCTGCTCCAGGGTGTCGGGCACATCGGCCTCGCGGAGCATCGCGACGTAGTCGGTGTCGAGGAAGCCGTTCACCGTGCACAGGAAGCGGGCTCCGCTCCGGCCCAGCACGTACGCGGCCTCACCCCCTTTGAACCGGGTGTTCAACGGCACGAGCACGCCACCCGCACCGATGGCACCGAGGGCGGCGAACACCCACTCCGCCGTGTTCGGGGCCCAGATGCCGACCCGGTCGCCCGCCTCGAGCCCGGCGGCGATGAATGCGCGCGACGCCTCGTCGATGCGGTCGGCGAGCTGGGGGAACGTGAGGCGCAGGTCGGCGTCGACCAGACCCTCGAGATCGGGGAAGCGCTCGGCGCTGGCGCGCACGAGCGCCGGGATCGTCCCGAACTCGAGGTCGGCCCGGGTCACAGCACGGCCTCGGCGACCCGCCGGCGGTGCCACGTGGCGTCGCCCCAGGCCCGCTGCAGCGCCCACGCCTTCTTCATCCAGAGCTGCAGGTCGGCCTCCCACGTGTACCCGATGGCACCGTGCACCTGCATCGCGCTCCGACTCGAGCGGTAGGCGGCATCGCTGGCGAACGCCTTGGCCATCGAGACGTCGCGCGCGCGGGTCGAGTCGTCGGTGGCGACCGACCAGGCGGCGCGGTAGACCGCAGGCTTCGCGAACTCCACCTTCAGGAGCGCGTCGGCGAGCAGGTGCTTCACGGCCTGGTTCACCCCGATCGGACGTCCGTACTGCTCGCGCTGCCGCGCGTACTCGGCGGCGACGTCGAGCATGCGCTCGCTCAGGCCGACGAGGTAGGCCGCGGCCGCGAGCGCGCCGCGGTCGAAGGCCAACGCCTCGTCGTAGGCGAGGGCCTCGACGGGTCCGTCGACGGTGAACAGACGTCGGCCGCCGTCGATGGCGTCGACCGCATCGAGCGTCGCCCCGTCGGTGCGCACGATCCCACCGGGCACGAGCACCAGCGACGCGACGTGCGCGTGCGGGACGTAGGGCGATCCGTCGAGTGCCGCCGTGCCGACGATGGCGGCGTCATCCAGCGCCGGCGCGACCACCGCCGCGGTCTCGAACACGGGGCCCGGCACGGCCGCGCGTCCGAGCTCCTCGAGCAGGAGCACGAGATCGACCTCGGTGCCGCCGAGCCCGCCCGCCGACTCGGGGACGAGCATGCCGAACACACCCATGTCGGCCAGGTGGTTCCAGAGGGTGAAGTCGTGGCCGGCGCCGTCGTCCCATGCCGCGCGCACGTGCGCAGGCGTGCACTCCTTGTCGAGCAGCTCGCGCAGGCCCTCGGCGAAGAGCTTCTGGTCGTCGGTGAACGCGAACCTCATCACGCCCCCCGCGGGAGCTGGAGGACGCGGTCGGCGATGATGTTGCGTTGGATCTCGTTGGTGCCGGCGTAGATCGGACCGGACAGCGAGAACAGGAAGCCGTCGACCCAGCGCTCGAACGGTCCGTCCATGCGCTCGGCCTCGGGCCCGGCGATGTCGAGCGCGAGCTCGTGGATGCGCACGTCCATCTCGCTCCAGAAGATCTTGTTCAGGCTGGCCTCGGCGCCGATGGTGTGGCCCTCGATCATCTGGGTGACGGTCATGTAGGTGTGCAGCTTGTAGCCCTCGGCCTGCATCCACACGTCGACGACCGCGTCGCGCAACGCGGTGTCGGACGGATCGGCGTGCTCCTTCCAGAGCGCGACCAGGCGGTCGGCCGTCGCGCTGAAGCGGGCCGGGCTGCGCAGGCTGACCCCGCGTTCGAAGCCGGCCGTCGCCATCGCGACCCGCCACCCCTGGTTGACGTCGCCGAGCGTGTTCTCGACCGGCACGCGCACGTCGTCGAAGAAGATCTCGGCGAAGCCGGTGTCGCCGTCGAGCTGCGCGATGGGACGTACCGTCACACCGGGCGAGTCGAGCGGCACCAGCACGAACGTGAGCCCGCGGTGGCGCTCGGCCTCGGGGTCGGTGCGGAAGATGCCGAAGCACCAGTCGGCCCACACCGCGCGCGACGCCCAGATCTTCTGACCGTTGAGCACCCACTCGGAGCCGTCGTCGCTGAGCACGCCGGTGGCGCGGATGGCGGCGAGGTCGGAACCGGCGTTGGGTTCGCTCCACGCCTGCGCCCAGACGATCTCGCTCGACGCCATCGTCGGGAGGAACCGCGCCTTCTGCTCGTCGGTGCCCACCTCCATGATCGTGGGCCCGAGGAGGAAGATGCCGTTCTGGTTGACGCGCCCGGGCGCGCCGGCGCGGTAGTACTCCTCCTCGAAGATGAGCCAGTGCAGGTAGTCGGCCCCGCGACCGCCGTACTCCACCGGCCACGACACCGCCGACCAGCGGCCGTCCCAGAGGGTGCGCTCCCACTCCCGGTGGCGGGCGAAGCCGACCTCGGTGTCGAAGCTCGGCAGGGGCGCCGACGGGACGTTCGCTTCGAGCCAGGTGCGCGCCTCGGCCCGGAACGCCTCCTGTTCAGGCGTGTAGTTGAGGTCCATCGGTCGGGAACGGTACCCGCCCCACGGCGAACATCTCAGAGTCGACGTACGCCCGTGGGGGCGAGGTCCGAGATGCTCGTGCGGGAGGTCGGGGCGGTCAGGCCCGGTTCGCGCTCGGGGCCTTCACGGGGGCGTCCTCGCGGATGGCGCGGAGGCGCTCGAGCGCGGCGCGCTCGGCGTCGGTCCCGCGCGCCGGGAGCCGGAAGCCGGTGTACATCACGCGACGCTCGCGCTCGATCGGAGGGACCGACTGGTGCAGGGTGCACGACAGGTGCACGGTGACGTCACCGGTGCGGGTCGGCAGCGGCACCGTCGGGAGGTCGGAGCGGCGCGGGTCGTGCAACGACGGCCACATCAGCGCGCGGTGGGAACCGGCGACCGTGCGCAACTGGCCGGACACGTCGTCGGCACCGCTCACCGAGATGCCGACGGTCATGCTGCTGCAGTCGTAGCTGTGACGACCGAGCGCGCAGTCCTTGTGCCACGGCAGGTCGGAGATGCCCTCGACGACGTCGAACGGCTTGAACAGCGCCTCGATGCGGTTGTCGTCCATCGTGCCGAACACGTGGCCGTCGCCGGTGAGCCCGGCGAGGCGCTGCAGCCGGTCGTCGCCCACCAGTCGTTCGACCGCAGGTGAGACCTCGTCGAAGTACTGCATCCGCACGAGCAGGTCGTCACCGGCGCGGTTGCGCGCCCACCACGACCGACCGTCGTCACGGGAGTACGTGGGCGCGGCGGCGTCCATGTCGCGCGACACCGCACCCATCTCGCCGTCGTCGAACACGCCCGTGATGTGGAGGTAGCCGGCGCGTTGCAGGAAGTCGCCCATCTCCTCCAACGACGAGCCCGCGTCGAAGCTCCGGTCGAGCGCGAGCGGTGCGCCGTCGCGGTCGACGAGGTCGATCGCGCCCCGCGTGTGCGGCGCACGCGCGTCGAGCGCACCGCGCAGCAGCAGCCACCAGTCGAGCAGCGCGCCGAAGCTGCCGACCGGCTGGTCGAGCGAGCCGTTGGTCTGCATGCCGACCACGGTCACCTGGTCGCGCACGAGGTCGTCGAGCTGCGCGCGGTTCGTGCGGAGCACGGTCGGTGCGTCGTCGTCACGCCCGGCGCGCACCCGCACGACGCCGTCGGCGACCGCGAGCGTCCAGGCGTCGCCGTCCACGTCGATGGTCAGCGGTCGCGGCGCGTACTCCGCCACCGCCGGCGCGAGGAGCGTCGCGCCGCGCTCGAACGCGTCGGGCAGCACCTCCTCGAAGCACGCGGTCGGATCGACCGGGTCGACCTCTCCGTCCACACGAGTGCGTTCGTCGACCGACATGTGATGCTCCCCCCGGAGTCGTTGCGGACGGTGTGTTGCGACTGTGTGGCGTCAGAGCACGGCGAGCAGAGGATCCGAGAACGCCGGGCACTTCTGCGAGCCCTCGGGGAAGTCGGCCGCCGACAACGGGCGCGCCACCTCCGCCACCGCGGGCCCGATCGCCGCCGCGAGCGGTCGAAGCGCATCGAGGTCGAAGCCGTACAGCGCGGCCGCGTTGCCGCCCAGCATCATCTGCACCTCGACCGGGTCGACCCCGGCGAAGCTGAGCCGGATCGCCTCCCTCGAGAAGGGGTGACTCGACTCCTTGTGCGGGTAGTCGCTCCCCCACATGATCCGGTCGGTGCCGATCTGCCCGCGCATCGGCACCTCCGACGGGCGCATGAAGCTCGCACCGATGTGGCACTGCCGGGCCCAGTACTCGCTCGGCAGCAGCGACAGCTTCTCGACGACCGGCAGACCCCACTCGCGCTCCTGCGAACCCACCGCGTTGCGCATGCGGTCGAAGAAGTAGTCGAGCTGACCGAGGTGGTCGGGCACCCACGCGGTGCCCTGCTCGGTGAACACGAACTGCAGCTCGGGGTGACGGTCGAGCGCGCCGCCGACGATCAGGTTGGTGAGCACGTTGTGCGACCACCACGTGACCTCGAGCAGGAACATCACGATGTCCTCCTGCTCCATGCCGCGCGGTGGCCCGGCACTGCCGCCGTGGTGGTTGACCGGCATGCCGAGCTCCTCGCACACCGACCAGATCGGGTCGTACTGCTTGTGGTGCAGCGGCAGCAGCCCCACGCCGGGAGGCGCGCCGGGGAGGAGGATCCCGCCGGTGAGGCCGTGGGCGTGCGCCCAGCGGATCTCCTCGACCGTGCGGTCGACGTCGTGCAGGAGGATCTGCGCGATGCCGGCGCGCCGGCCCGGCGTGCGCGCACAGAAGTCGGCGAGCCACCGGTTGTGCGCCTGCAAGCCGGCCCAGCGCAGCTCGAGGTCGTGCGCGTCGGCGGGCGGCACCTGGGTCACGAGCGCACCACCGGGGAAGAACGGCGGGATCGTGTTCGGGAAGATCACCTCGGCGACGATGCCGTCGGCCTCGAGGTCGCGCACGCGACGGTCGGAGTCCCAGTTGCGCTTCCCCAGATCGCCGAGCAGGTCGGGGAAGAGGATCGGATAGGTGTCGACCCAGGCGTCGAACTCGTCGTGGAACTGCGACGCCAGGTAGTCGCGGTACTCACGGATCTCGCCACCACCGTGGCAGTCGGCCGAGATGACCACGTAGTGGTCGTCCGCGTTCAGCGTGTCCGCACCCATGCGTCTCCCCCGGGTCTGCGGTTGATCACCCCACAGTAGGCCGTGAGGGTCAGAATCCGGGCGGGACCTCGTAGCCGCCGAGCACGGCTCCGACGAGCTGCGCGGCGCGCACCGCCCGCCGGTCGTGCAGGTACGGGGCCACGATCTGCATCCCGACCGGCAGCCCACCGGCGGTGCGACCGATGGGGACGACCGCCGAGGGCAGGCCGACGATGCCGATCAGACCCATCCAGTCGATGGTGCTGATGAGCGGGCGCATCCCACCGTCGACCTCGATCGTGCGTCCCCACATGTCGGGGTCGTGGTCGTGCGGGAACGCCGGCACCGTCACCACCGGGAGCAGCAGCAGGTCGTGGCCCGTGAACCAGTCGGCCCAGGTGCGCCGCAGCGCGGCGCGCTCCTCCTCGGCGCGGAGCCACGCGAGGTGCGAACCCGACGACGCGTCGGCCTGGTCGTCGGCCTGGTCGTGGGCGAGGCTCGGTGCCATCGCGGGCACGATCATCCGGACGAACAGGTCGCGTTGTGCAGCGAACTCGACCGGCGGGCGATCGTCGTCGATCCGCGCGCCGGCATCGGCGAGGCGATCGACCGCACCGCGCAGCATCCCTGCGTACTCGCTCTCCACCGGTGAGGCGGGATCGTCGAGCCAGGTGCCGATGCGGAGATCACCGAGCGTGTGCGCGTCGCTCGCGGGAAGGTCGACCCGCCAGGCGTCGGCCCGCTCCGGCTCGGGACCCGCGAGCACCCCGAGCAGCAGGTCGAGGTCGTCCGCGCTCCGCGCCATCGGGCCGAACACGTTGATGTCGACGTCGGTCGTGCCCCCACCGACGTGCGACAGGTAGCCGCGTTGCGAGATCACCCCGAAGCTCGGCTTCAACGCGAACGTGCCGCAGCAGTGCGACGGGATGCGCACCGACCCGCCGATGTCGGTGCCGAGCTCGAAGCTGGTGAACCCGGCCGCGACCGCGGCGGCCGCACCGCCCGACGAACCACCGGTCGTCCGACTGGTGTCCCACGGGTTGCTGGTGACGCCGAAGATGTCGTTGTGGGTCTGGAAGTCGGCCGACCAGCGCGGCAGGTTGGTCTTGCCGAACACGATGGCGCCGGCACGCCTTGAGCCGTGCCACCGCGGGTGCATCCACCGTGGGCACGTGGTCGAGCAGCTCGCGCGCGCCACCGGTCGACCGGATCCCCTCCGTCTCGATCGCGTCCTTGATCGTGACCGGGAGCCCGTGGAGCGGACCGATCTCGTCGCCCCGGGCGAGGGCGGCGTCGGCGGCGTCGGCGGCGACGCGGGCGCGCTCGGCATCGAGGGTGACGACCGCGTTCACGGGGCCGTCGAGGCGGTCGATGCGATCGAGGTAGAGCTCGAGCAGCTCGCGGCTCGACCACTTCTTGGCCCGGATGCCGGCGGCGAGCTCGCATGCGGAGCGGGTGGCGGTGCTGTCGTCGACCATCGCCGCGATCGTACGCACCCACCACAGCCGGGCACAGCGGCACACCCGGGTACAGCGTCGCCGCCCAAGGAGTCGGCTCCCCGGGCACGGCGTAATGTGGCGGCGTGTCAGACACCGTGTCCCGCGTGCCCGCGATCGACGGCTGGTTCACCACCGACGACGGCGCACCTCATCTCATCGGCGGCAAGTGCACCGTGTGCGGGACGATCGTGTTCCCGCCTCGCGACGGCGCGTGCCCCAATCCCGACTGCGACTCCGACTCGCTCGCCCCGACGCCGCTGTCGCGTCGCGGCCGGGTGTGGTCGTACACCGAGAACCACTACGCGCCACCACCCCCGTACGTCGCCGCCGATCCGTTCGAGCCCTACGCGCTCGCAGCGGTGCAGCTCGACGACGAAGGCATCGTCGTGCTCGGCCAGGTGGCGAAGGGCGTGCGCGCCGCCGACCTCCGCGTCGGCATGGAGATGCAGCTCGAGCTCGACACCCTGCACCGCGACGACGAGCACGACTACCTCGTCTACGTGTGGGCCCCGGCGTCGCCGGCCTCGAGGACGCCGGAGGGTGCCGCATGAGCGCCGACCGCGATGTCGCCGTGCTCGGGGTGGGCATGCACCCATGGGGCAAGTGGGGACGCGACTTCACCGAGTACGGGATGGTCGCGGCACGGGCCGCGCTCGACGACGCCGGGCTCGCCTGGCGCGACATCCAGTACGTCGCCGGCGCCGACACGATCCGCAACGGCTACCCCGGATTCATCGCCGGTGCCACCTTCGCGCAGAAGCTCGGCTGGACCGGCGTGCGCGTGTCGTCGAACTACGCCGCGTGCGCGTCGGGCGCGCAGGCGCTGCACCAGGCGCGCGCGCAGATCCTCGCCGGCTTCGCCGACGTCGTGCTCGTGATCGGCGCCGACACCACGCCCAAGGGGTTCTTCGCCCCCGTGGGCGGCGGTGACCGGAAGAACGACCCCGACTGGTTGCGCTTCCACCTGCTGGGTGCGACCAACCCGGTGTACTTCGCGCTGTACGCCCGGCGCCGCATGGACGTCTACGGCGCGACCAGCGACGACTTCGCGCAGGTGAAGGTGAAGAACTCGAAGCACGGCCTCGAGAACCCCAACGCGCGGTTCCGCAAGGAGAACGCGGTCGAGGACGTGCTCAACAGCCCGATCGTCGCCGACCCGCTGCGCCTCCTCGACATCTGCGCGACGTCCGACGGCGCGGCGGCGATGATCGTGTCGAGCATGGACTTCGCCCGCACCCACCTCGGATCGACCGACGGCGTGCCGCGCGTGAAGGCGGTCTCCACCGTCACCCCGCGGTACCCGCAGACGGTGCTCGAGCTGCCCGACTTCGCCACCGACTCCAGCGCGGTGGTGCCGCCGCCCGACCGCACGTTCAAGGACTCGATCGCGGGCGCGGCCTACGAGGAGGCGGGCATCGGTCCCGACGACCTCTCGCTTGGCCGAGGTCTACGACCTGTCGACCGCGCTCGAGCTCGACTGGTACGAGAACATCGGGCTCTGCGGCGAGGGGGAGGCCGAGGCGCTGCTGCGCTCGGGCGCCACCGGGTTCGGCGGCCGCATCCCCGTGAACCCGAGCGGCGGGCTCGCCTGCTTCGGCGAGGCCATCCCCGCGCAGGCCATCGCGCAGGTGTGCGAGGTCACCTGGCAGCTGCGGGGCCAGGCCGGCGCCCGCCAGGTGGAGGGCGCGCGGGTGGGAATCACCGCCAACCAGGGATTGTTCGGACATGGGTCGTCCGTGATCGTCAGCAACTAGTCGCACATCGAGACGCAGGAGAACCCCATGGCCGAGGCCTACATCGTCGACGCAGTCCGCGCACCCGTCGGACGGCGCAACGGCGGACTCTCACAGGTCCACCCCGCCGACCTCGGGGCGCACTCGATCAAGGCGCTCATGGAGCGCACGGGGGTCGACCCCGCCGCGGTCGAGGACGTCGTGTTCGGCAACGTCGACAGCATCGGCCCGCAAGCCGGCGACATCGCCCGCACCTGCTGGCTGGTCGCCGGCTACCCCGAGTCGGTCCCCGGCACGACCATCGACCGTCAGTGCGGTTCCGCGCAGCAGGCCATCCACTTCGCGGCCCAGGGCGTGATGTCGGGCACGCAGGATCTCGTGGTCGCAGGCGGCGTGCAGAACATGAGCCAGATCCCGATCATGTCGGCGATGCTCGCAGGCGTTCCCTTCGGGCACGAGACGCCGTTCTCGAACTCGCCCGGGTGGCAGGCGCGCTACGGCGACCAGGAAGTCTCGCAGTTCCGCGGCGCCGAGCTCATCGCCGAGAAGTGGAACATCTCGCGCGAAGACATGGAGGAGTTCGCGGTCGAGTCACACGTACGGGCGTTGCGGGCACGCGACGAGGGTCGGTTCGACAACGAGATCGTCGCGCTCGGTGAGTGCACCTTCGACGAAGGCCCGCGTGAGCCCAACTGGGAGAAGATCCGCTCGCTGCCCACCCTCGTGGAAGGTGGTCGCCTCACCGCCGCGCTGGCGAGCCAGATCAGCGACGGCTCGGCCGCGCTGCTCATCGCCAGCGAGCAGGCGCTGAAGGACCACGACCTGAAGCCGCGTGCGCGCATCCACCACCTCAGCGTGCGCGGTGACGACCCGGTGTTCATGCTCAGCGCGCCGATTCCCGCGACGGAGTACGCGTTCCAGAAGACCGGTCTCGGCGTCGACGACATCGACCTCGTGGAGATCAACGAGGCGTTCGCGTCGGTCGTGCTCGCGTGGCAGAAGGAGACCGGCTTCGACCTCGGCAAGGTCAACGTCAACGGCGGCGCCATCGCGCTCGGTCACCCGCTCGGCGCCACGGGCGCCCGGCTCATGACCACGCTGCTCAACGAGCTCGAGCGCACCGGCGGCCGCTACGGCATGCAGACCATGTGCGAGGGCGGCGGCCAGGCCAACGTCACCATCATCGAGCGCCTCTCGTAACGAAGTTGCGTCGCCGCGACGTGTTCTCACGGAGGAGCGACGCAACCTCGTGCTCTTCGTCGAGGAGGTCGCCGGTGAGGGCCGCTTCGGCCGCGAGCGCACGATCGGCCCGTTGCGTGCGGAGGACGGCACCCAGGGCGACGAGCACGACGGCGCCGCCGGCGACCTGTGCGGGCGCGAGGTCCTGGTCGTAGAGGATCCAGGCGCCGACGATCGACACCACCGGGTTGGCGAGCGTCATCATCGACGTGACGGTGACGTCGACGTAGTGGTGCGCCCACGTCATGAGCCCGTGACCGACCATGCCCGGGAACAGGATCAGCCCGAGCAGCAGGAGCCAGTCGACGCCGTGGATGGCGTCGAGGTCGTGTGACGTGACCAGCGCCCACGGCACGACCACGACCAACGCGCCGATGAACACCGCGGCGAGCAACGACCACGAGTGGACGTCGGTCTCGCGCATGCGCTTGCCGAGCACGAAGTACGCGGTGAACACCAACAGGTTGCAGAGCGCGTACAGGTTGCCCTCGAGCGACGCGCCGTCGGCGCTGGCTCCGGCGACGACGACGACCACTCCGGCGAACGCCAGCGCGGCGAACCCGAGCTCGACCCGAGAGCGCCGTTCACCGAACATCCGGGTCGCGAGCAGCAGGATCAGGACCGGCTGCAACGCGGGGATGAGCGTCGCGTTCACGATCGACGTCTCCTGGAACGACGCGAAGCCGAAGATGAAGCTGAGCGCGAAGCAGACACCTGCGGGGAACGCGACGACCAGCAACTTCCACGTGATCCGGCCGCCGACGAGGTGGGCGAACGCGACCGCGAACACCGTGCCGATGAGCACGCGCCAGAACACGATCGTGTTGAACGACGCGTCGATCCCCTTCACGAAGAGGGGCCCGAAACCCCACGCGAACACCGCCAGTGCGACTGCGCAGAGCGGCAGCCCGGCACGTCGGTGTTGCACGGTCATCGAGGGACGGTCACCGGCCGGCTCATCTGACTGCCCGTCAGATTCGCGGCTACGTTCTCGCGATGATCGAGATCCCCGCGGGAACGCGCGTCTACGGCATCCAACTTCCCATCCAGTCGAAGAGCAAGACGTTCGTCGCCGACTGGGAGCTGTCCGCCACGCCGGCCGATCTGGCTCGCGTCACGCGCACCGCCGACGAGCACGACTACTTCTACGTGGCGGTCTGCGATCACATCGCGATCCCGGAGTCCCTCGGCTCGACCATGGGGACCTACTGGCAGGACTGCATCACCACGTTGGCGTGGCTGGGGGCGCTGACCGAGCGCACCGCGCTGCTCTCGCACGCGTACGTCCTCCCCTACCGCCACCCGCTCGTCGCCGCGAAGGAGTTCGCGACCCTCGACTACCTCACCGACGGTCGCGCCATCGTGGGCATCGGCGCCGGCCACGTCGAGGCCGAGTTCGAGGTGCTCGGTGTCGACCACGCGCGGCGCGGCAAGCTCGTCGAGGAGAAGCTGCCCCTGCTGATCGAGGCCCTCGAGCACGAGTGGGTCAACGGCCTCGGGGCCACGCCCCGCCCGGTGCAGTCGCCCCGGCCCCCGGTCTGGATCGCGGGTTCGAGCCCGGCGGCCATCCGCCGCGCGGCGACGTTCGGCGACGGCTGGCTGCCGCAGGGCCCCTCGAACGCGGAGATGGTCGCCAAGCTGCAGGCCCAGCGCGAGGAGCACGGCCGCGCCGACCGGCCGATGATGATCGGCGACATCACGCCGTTCCTCTACGTCGGCACGCCCGGCTGGGACGTCGGCGCCGACACGCTCAGCGGGGCGCCCGGCGACATCGCCGAGCAGATCCTCGCCGACACGCCCGAGGGCGTGAACCAGCTCCAGGTGCGCTTCAAGTCGCGCAGCTGCGAGGAGCAGTGCGACCAGATGGCCGCATTCGCCACCGAGGTCGCCCCCATCCTCACCACGATCTGAGCCGGGCCCGGCTGGGAGAGCCGGTTTCGGCCGGTTCGTAACACCACGTTCATCACGAACCCGGTGCCCTGATGCCCGGGTGACCCCCGTCATCCGGGACACTGTCTTCATCAAGCTTTCAGGGTCACCCGACGATGCTCCGGCAGTGAACCTGCGAACGGGCTGGACCCCCCGGATCCTCGGTGCGGTGCTGCTCGCCTTCGTGGGTTGGTTCGTCGTCTCCCACGCCGACGACTTCCTCCCCGCCCTGGGCAAGGTCCTCGCCCTCGGCCCCGCGGCACTGCCGATCGGCCTCGCGCTCGTCGGACTCGGGGTGCTGAACCGGGGGCTGCAGGCACGCGCGTCCTTCCGGTTGGTCGAGCTCGATGCACCGCTCGCCCCGATGGTGAAGGTCAGCGCGATGTCGTACGCCACCAACAAGGTGGTGAAGTCGGCCGGTGCGGCCGGGCTGGTCCCCTACCTCGCCCACGCCGACCGTTCGGGCCAGCCCCGCGCCCGGACCACGGCGGCGTACCTCTCGGGGAAGGTCGCCGAGACGATCTCGCTGTGCCTCCTGGTCGCCGCGGCCCTCGTCGCCGGGGCGACCAGCGGCAGCCTGCACGGCGCCGCGCTGTACGGCGCGATCGGGTCGGGCATCTACGCCCTGGTCGTGGGCGTCGGCCTCGTCCTCATCGCCAGCCGCCGGTCACTCGTCGTCTCCATCGCAGGACGGTCGCGGCAGCTCCGGGCGCGCCTCCGGGCACGGTTCGGACATCCCGAACGTGACGTCGAAGGGTGCGCCGGTCACGAGCTCGCCTGCGCGATGGCCCGACTGCGCGCCGACTGGCGGGCGACGTCCGCGCTGCTGGGCACTGCGGTGTTCGGCAAGCTGCTCGGTTGTGCCGCCCTCTTCCTGGTGCTCACCGGCATGGGGATCCACCTCGGTCTGGCGACGACGCTCCTCGTGTACACGCTCACGATCATGGCCTCGCTCATCGGTCCGCTCCCGGGCGGCATCGGCGTGGCCGACGCCTCGCTCGGCGCGCTGCTGATCGCCAACGGCGTGCCCGCGGCCGCGGCGGCCGGTGCCGTCATCGCGTTCCGCCTGCTCGACCTCTGGTTGCCGCTCTTCGTGGGGGCCGTCGCCGGCGGGCACCACTGGCGCACCCGCACCGACGTCGACGACCTCGCCGACGGCAGCACCGTCGAGGGGCCGGTCAGCCCACCGGTTCCTCAGCCGGTGCTGGCGGCTGCGCTCGCCGACTGACGTCCCGCTCGCGGGCGCGCAACCACACCATCACCAGCGCGAGGACGACCAGCGCGCTCACCACGAGATGCGCGATCGCCCAGCCGTGGTAGGTCGACGCCGCCACCTCACGACCGCGCACGATGATGAACTTCACGCGGTCGTCGAACGTCGCCGCGGCACCGAGCGGGAAGTGATCGCGGCCGACCACGGCCCAAAGGGCAAGCTGGTCCCACGCCAGCAGCCGACCGAGCACGTACGTGGCGCCGGTGGTGACGAGCACTCCCGCCGCGGCGACGATGCCGGCCGCTCCCGTCCGCGCCGACGCAGGATCGCGAGCACCACGAGCACGACCGCCACTGCGAGCAGGGCAACCGCCGCCACCTGGTGCACGACGCGGATCCAGCCGTCCTGGTCCGGCCGGTAGTTCCACCACAACCACGCGCCCGACGCGCCGAGTGCGACCAGCAGGGCTGCTGCCAGCGCGACCGCGACGCGCGTGACGCGCGTCAACCGACGGGCGTGTCGGCGATCAGTGCGCCCAGGTGCACGAGCGTCGGGGTCTCGGATCCCAGGTCGAGCTCGAGCTGCTTGGCGAGCAGGAAGTACCGGTACAGCGGGTAGTCGCGGTCGACACCGACACCGCCGTGCAGGTGGTGCGCGGCGAGGAGCACGTCCTGGCCGCCCTGCGCGGCCCAGTACTTCGCCGCGTCGACCTGCGCCGCCGCAGGAACGCCGGCGTCGAGGCGCCACGCCGCCTGCCACGCGGTGAGCTTGATCGCTTCCTTGTTGATGTAGGTGTCGGCCGTCCGCTGGCTGACCGCCTGGAACGTGGCGATGGCGCGCCCGAACTGCTCGCGCTCCTTCACGTAGGTGGCCGTGAGGTCGAGGGCGGCGTTGGCGGCGCCCGACATCATGACCGTCATCGCGGTCTGCGCCCGCTCGAGCAGCCAGGTGAGGCCCTCCGGGCCCGCCAGCTTGGTGGCCTCGGCGCCGCTGAGCACGAGGCGGGCGGTCGGCGCGCCGAGCATCGTGTCCTCGCGCTCGATCGTGACCCCAGGTGCCGACGGGTCGACGAGGTAGAGCCCGTCGGCCGCCGACACGACGATCGCCTGCGCGTCGAGCCCCGCGGGCACGCACACCTTCTCGCCGGTGAGCTTGCCACCGGTGGCACTGGTCGACGGCGCCGACGCGTCGCCGACCGCCTCGGTGAGCGCGGCCGTGACGATGCGCGTACCGGCGGCGACACCGTCGAGCGCGTCGGTGGCACCGAACTCCGCCAGCGCGGGTGCAGCAAGACCCATGACCGCGAGCGCGGGGATCGGCGCCGCGGTGCGTCCGACCTCCTCGAGGACGATGCACGTCTCGAGGAAGCCGAGCCCGGCACCACCCACCGACTCGGGCAACGAGATGCCGACGATGCCGGCCTCGGCGAGCGCGGACCACAGGTCACGGTCGAAGCCGTCGCTGTCGGCGACGACGCGCTTGGTGCGCTCGAGCGTGGTGGCGTCGGTGAGGATCTTGGCCGCGAGCTCGCGGAGGTCCTGCTGGTCGGAGGTGAAGGAGAAGTCCATCAGCGGTCAGCCCTCGGGAAGCCCAGCGTGAACTGGGAGATCAGGTCGCGTTGCATCTCGTTGACCCCACCACCGAAGGTGAGGATGATCGCCCCGCGCGTGCCCTGCTGGATGCGTGACTTCAGCACTGCGCCGGGGGCGTCGGGCTCGAGGTACGACACCGGCCCGAGGATCTCCATGAGGAGCTGGTAGCCCTCCATGTTGAGCTGGCTGCCGTACACCTTGAGCGCCGAGCAGTGTCCGATGTCGAGGACGCCCTGCGTCGCCTCCCACGCCACCTGCCAGTTCATGAGGCGCACGACCTCGACCTTGGCCTGCAACTTGGCGAGGTTGTACTGCACCCACGGCTGGTCGATCACACGACGGCCGTCGGACAGCTTGGTGTCCTGCGCGTACTGCGTGACCTCGGTGAGCGCACGGTCCATGACGCCGCTCGCGAACAGCGTGACCCGCTCGTGGTTCAGCTGGTTGGTGATCAGCTTCCACCCGTGGTTCTCACCACCGACCACGTTCCCGGCGGGCACGATGACGTCCTCGAAGAACACCGCGTTGATGTCGTGGGTGCCGAGCAGGTTGAGCGGCGACAACGTGATCCCGGGCGTGTCCATGGGCACGAGGATCATCGAGATGCCCTTGTGCTTCGCGGCGTCGGGATCGGTGCGGCACGCGAGCCAGCAGTAGTCGGCGTCGCTCGAGAGCGAGGTCCACATCTTCTGACCGTTGATGACGTACGACTCGCCGTCGCGCACCGCACGCGTCTTCAGCGACGCGAGGTCGGTGCCCGCGCCGGGCTCCGAGTAGCCGATGCAGAAGTGGATGTCACCCGACAGGATGCGCGGGAGGTAGTCGGCCTTCTGCTCGTCGGTGCCGAACGCCATGATCGTGGGGCCGACGCTGTTGAGCGTGAGCATCGGCACCGGCGCGCCGGCGCGCATCGACTCGTCGAAGAAGATGAACTGCTCGATCGCCGAGCGGCCCTGACCGCCGTACTCCTTGGGCCAACCGATGCCGGCCCAGCCGTCGGCGCACATCTGCTTCCAGATGCGCCGGGGCGCTTCGCCCACCGCGTGCGACTCGTGCAGCTCGGCCACCGTGGCCGGATCCAGCAGCTTGTCGTAGTAGGCGCGCAGCTCCTGCTGCATCGCCAATTGCTCTGGCGTGTAGCCGATCTCCATCGCGGACTCCGGTGCGTGTGCGCCTGTGCAGGGCGTTTCTGACGGACCTTCAGATTGTGGTCTACTACACGCGATGGCCACCACTCCTCTCGCACTCACCGGCAAGCGCATCCTCGTCACCGGGGTCACGGGCATGGTCGCGGGGCCCATGGCGGCCCGGCTCGCCGCCGCCGGCAACACCGTCCACGGCGCCGCCCGCTTCGCCGATCCCGCGCAGCGCGAGGCCCACGAGGCCAACGGCATCACGACCATCCGGGTCGACCTCGAGCACGGCGAGCTCGACGAGGTGCCCGACGATCTCGACGTCGTCCTCCACTTCGCGGTGGCCAAGACCAACGACTTCGCGCGCGACCTCGCCGCGAACGCCGACGGTGCCGCCAACCTGATGGAGAAGGTGCAGGGCGTCGAGGCCTTCTTCCACTGCAGCTCCGGAGGCGTGTACCAGGAGCACGAGCACGATCACCTGAAGGAAGACGCACCCCTCGGCGACAGCCACCGCGCCGCCGGGATGGAGAGCTACTCCATCTCGAAGATCGCAGCCGAGACGATGGTGCGCTACACGTCGAAGCGCCTCGGCATCCCCACCGTCATCGCGCGGTTGAGCGTGCCGTACGGCGACACGTTCGGGTGGCCGTTCTTCCACGTGATGATGCTCGAGCACGGCATGGCCATCCCCGTGCACACCGACGCGCCGTCGCAGTACAACCCGCTCAACCTCGACGACATCGTGGCGTCGCTCCCCTCCCTGCTCGCGTCGGCGTCGTCACCGGCGAACGTCGTGAACTGGGGTGGCGACGAGGTCGTCAGCGTCGAGGAGTGGTGCGGCTTCATCGGCGAGCTCATCGGCAAGCCGGTCGAGTTCGAGTTCACCGACGCCAGCGTCCCGCCGCTCATCCTCGACGTCGGCAAGCTCAACGACCTCGGCTTCCACTCGTCGGTCACCTGGCGCGACGGCATCACCCGCCTCGTGAAGACGTCCCGCCCCGACCTCGTCACCAGCTGATTGCCATTTGGCGCTACTGGTGTGCCGTCATGGCACACGACCAGCGCCAAATCGTGAGGACGGGGTCAGCCGAAGGTGGCGCCGCCGTCGACGTGGATGGTCTGGCCGGTGATCCACGACGCCTCGTCGGACGCGAGGAACACGCAGGCGGAGCCGATGTCGTCGGGGGTGCCGGTGCGGCCGACGGGGATCTGCTTGGCGAGTGCGTCGACCGGACCGCTGTTCTCCGGTTGCATGAGCCCGAGAGCGAGGCAGTTGGCGGTCACACCGTCGCGCGCGTTCTCCATCGCCAGGTGGCGCATGAACGCGATCGCGCCGCCCTTGCCCGCGGCGTACGGCGACACGCCGATGCGCAGGCCGGTGATGCCCGCGCCCGACGAGATGGTGATCACGCGCCCGAACCCGCGCTCGCACATGCCGTTGATGACGGCGCGCGAGCAGTGCAGGACGCCGAAGAGGTTGACGTCGATCGCGCCGCGCCACCCCGCCGGCTCGCTGTCGCGGAACTGCACGAGGCCCATGCCCGCGGCACCACCGTTGCCGGCGTTGTTCACCAGGATGTCGACGGTGCCGATCGCCTCCATCGCGGCGGACACACCGTCGTAGTCCGTGACGTCGAACGGCGCCGTCGCCGCGGCGCCGCCGGCCTCGGTGATCTGCGCCACCGTGGTCCGGGCCCGCTCCTCGACGATGTCGTTCACGTGCACGGTCGCGCCCTGCGCGGCGAGCAGCCGCGCGATCCCGGCACCCACGTTCTGTCCGGCGCCGGTGACGACGGCCGTCTTCCCACTGAGATCGAACATGCGGGGAACGTACCCCGCGCCGCTCGCCTACGCCGGAGGAGCTACCGACCGAGGATGGAGATGAAGCTCACCATCTCGCCCGGGTAGCCGCCCAGGTTGTGGGTGAGCGCGAGGCTGCGGTCGCCGCCGGGCTTGGCCACCTCGATCTGGCGCTCGGCCGGAGCCTCGCCCCGGAGCTGCAGCCAGGCCTCGAACATCATGCGCAGACCCGACGCGCCCGTCGGGTGGCCGAACGACTTGAGCCCGCCGTCGGGGTTCACCGGCAGTGCGCCGTCGAGGTCGTAGACGCCGTCGAGCTCGTCACGCCATGCGGCGCCGCGCTCCGAGAACCCGAGGTCCTCCATCAGCACGAGCTCGGTGATGGTGAAGCAGTCGTGCACCTCGGCCAGGGCGAGCTCGCGGCGCGGGTCGGTGATGCCCGCCTGCGCGTAGGCGTCGGCGGCGGTGGCCGCGATCTCGGGGAAGTGGGTGTAGTCGTACGACGGGTCGGTGACGCCGCTGCCGTTGCCGGCGATGAACGAGAGCGCCTTCACGAAGATCGGCGTGTCGGTGTACTCGTAGGCGTCTTCCGCCCGCACGACGATCGCGGCGGCCGAGCCGTCGGCAACGCCGGCGCAGTCGTACACACCGAGATCGCCCGCCAGCTTGGGCGAGTTGCAGATCGTCTCCATCGAGACCTCGCGGCGGAACTGTGCGCGCGGGTTGCGGGCACCGTTGCGGTGGTTCTTCCACGCGACGTGCGCCATCGCCTCGCGCATCTTGTCGGGGTCGACGCCGTACTTCGCGCCGTAGGCGGGCGCGACCATCGAGAACATCGCCGCTGCAGTGAGCGTGCGGCCGGTGCCGTCGTTCGGCGGCGGGACCGCGTTGAGCCCCTGGAAGCCGCCGTCCTTGGTCTTCTCGACCCCGAGCGCCATCGCCACGTCGTAGGCACCCGACGCCACCGCATAGGCGGCCTGGCGCAGCGCCTCCGAACCGGTGGCGCAGTAGTTCTCGACCCGCGTGACCGGCTTGTTGTCGAGCTGCAACGGCCGCGCCAGCGTGATGCCGCTCATGCCGCCCTGCGCGGTGCCGAGCCAGTAGGCGTCGACCTTGTCCTTCTCGATGCCGGCCGAGGCGTACGCCGCGTTGGCGGCTTCGACCTCGAGGTCGTCGAGACCCTTGTCCCACTGCTCGACGAAGTTGGTGCACCCCATGCCGACGATCGCAACGCGATCCTTGATGCCGTGACTACCCATCGCGCACCAACCTTCCCTTCCAGAAGTAGTTGACGATGCCGTCGGCCGCGGAGAGCCGGCGGAACGTCATCTCGACGCGTTGCCCGATCTCGATCTCGCCGGCATCGGCATCGGTGAGCTCGACGGGGAGGCGACCGCCGCCGTCGAAGTCGACGACCGCGAACACGACCGGCGGGCTCGGTGAGTACACCATGCGGTCGACGGTGAACGTGACGATGGTGCCCTGCACGTCGGCGAGGGGCGCCGGATCCATCTCGTCGGTGTGCAGGCCGTCGCGCGACACGCGCGCCGGCGGCATGTGCACGACTCCGGTGTCGCGCTCCTTCGATCCGACGAAGCCGAACTTCCAGTCTTCACCGCGTGCGGCGGCGGTGGCCGACACCCGCTGGGGCTCGGGACGACGCGGCGGCTCGACCGGCAGCATCCCCCGCCACGCGAGGAACTTGCCGTAGGCCACCGGCGCCCCCGCCGCGACCTGCGACGCGACGGGGCGGGTGGGTCGGTACGAGTCGAGCGCGTCGGTCGTGCGGAAGAGGAGCACGTCGGCACCGTCGGCCACCACGACCAGCGCGACGACCTGGCCCGCTTCGGCCTGCTCGAGCAGCGACGCGAGCAGCAGCCCGGGCTGCGCGGCGGCGGCGTTCCCGACCACCTGCGAGAGGTCGTCGATCACGTGCACGCCGTCGAGCTTGCCCCCGACCGACCGTGCCACCCGCTGACTCGGTGCGACGACCGCAGCGGCGGCGACGTCGTTGGCCGTGAGGCCGGCGTCGCCCAACGCGGCGTTCCACGCCTGCACGCCGAGCGGTGCGTAGCTGATCTCGCTGAACTTGTCGTCCCAGATCTTCGTGCGCTGCTCACCCGGAGCGCGCCAGCGCTCGACGAACTCGTCGGTGACCGAGGCCGAGCCGACCAGTTCGGCGACGACCGGCGCCGACGCGTCGGAGCCCACCACGAACGCGGTGGCGCCATCACCACCGCCCGCTTCTTCACCGCTGCCCGGCAACCCGGTGCGGACGTCGCCGGCGACGACGAGCACGGGATCCGCGGCGCCGGTGAGGCCGAGGAGCAGTGCACCCACCGCCGAGCGCACGGAAGCGCCGAGGTCGAAGGCGGGCGCGGTGTCGGGCAGGCGCAGCGCAGCGTGGATGGCGGTGGCGTTGGTGCGGTCGGCGTAGGCGGGGAAGGTCGTGGCGAACAGCAGCTGCGCGGGGACGAGGTCGCGACCTGCCAGTGCGAGCCGCGCGGCCTCGACGCCCATCGTGGTGGAGTCCTCGTCGAACGACGCCACCGTGCGGGTGCCCTTGCCGCCGCCCTGACCCACGAAGGGAGCGATCTGCGTGCGGTCGAGCCGTCGATAGGGCAGATAGGCCGACCAGGACTGGATGCCTCGCATGGGTTCAGGGTACCTGTCGCGCCACGAGTTCTGACGGGCCGTCAGATCCGATCGCGAGCCCGTCGGAGCCTCGTTCGCAGTGCATGGGGAACGGCATGGCGGACCCCGGTACCCTGCTCCCGACCGGCCCGGGACGCGGCCGGGAACGTGCGGACGAGGGAGCGCGGGTGCGGGTCGGCGACGTGGCCAACGAGGATGCGGCGAAGTACGGCAAGCCGCTCGACGGTGTGCGCGTGCTCGCGCTCGAGCAGATGCAGGCGCTGCCGTACGCCACCCAGCTGCTGGCGCGCCTCGGCGCCGACGTGGTCAAGATCGAGGCGCCCACGGGCGAGTCGGGGCGCGGCTCGCAGCCGGGCATGACCGACCCCGAGGGACGCTTCATCGGGGCCACGTTCCTGCGCAACAACCTGTCGAAGAAGAGCGTGACCGTCGACCTGAAGAAGCCCGAGGGTCGCGACCTCGTGCTCGCGCTGGCGCCGCACTTCGACGTGTTCGCCGAGAACTTCAAGTCGGGCGGGCTCGACCGCATGGGCCTCGGCTACGAGGCCGTCGCCGCCGTCCACCCGAGCGTGATCTACGCGTCGCTCTCCGGCTTCGGCGCCAGCGGGTCGCCGTACGCCGACTGGCCCGCGTACGCGTCGATCGCGGAGTCGATGTCGGGCATCTACGACTACGTGCTCGTGGGCGACGAGACGCCGCGGCCGAATCCGGTCGGTGCGCTCGGCGACATCTCGTCGGGCCTCTTCGCCACCATCGGCATCCTCGCAGCCCTGCGGCACCGCGACGCCACCGGCGAGGGCCAGCGCGTCGACATCGCGATGTACGACGCCACCGTCGCCATGACCGACATCGTGACCAACTTCGGCTCGATGGGGAAGTTCCGCCTCAACGAGCCCAAGAACGCGATCCTCGACCCGTTCCGAGCGTCCGACGGCTGGTTCGTGATGCAACTGGTGCGCGAGCACCAGCTCGAACGCATCTCGGAGCTCGTCGGGCACCCCGAGTGGCCGACCGATCCCCGCCTCGCCACGCGCGAGGGCTGGGCCGCGCACCTCGAGGACATGCTGCGCCCCGCCATCGAGGCGTGGGCGTCGCACATGACCAGGCTCGAGGCGGTCGGGCAGCTGTCGGCGGCGGGCATCGCCTCCGCGCCGGTGCAGACCGCGCAGGAGGTGCTGGTCGACCCGCACCTCGAGCAGCGCAACATGCTGGTGGAGATGGAGCGCTCCGACGGCGTCGAGGAGCCGATCGTCATGCCCGGCAACCCGGTGAAGCTGTCGAAGGTGGCAGAGGGCCCCGAGTCGCGCGTGCCGTGGCTCGGCGAGCACACCCGCACCGTGCTCCACGACGAGCTCGGGCTCGACGACGCCGCCGTCGACCAGCTCGTCGCCGACGGCGTCGTCACCGACTGAGACGTCCCCTCACGCACACCGCTAACCTGACGGGTCGTCAGATTCTCTGAGGGGGACCGGTGGACTTCGACTTCTCGCCCGACCAGCTCGCGTTCCGCGACGAGGTCGAGGCGTTCCTCGACGCCAACGACGATCCGGTCGTGTTCGACGTCACCCGCGAGAACATGGCGCAGGTCGCCGACATCCCGGAGCGTCGCGCGTTCATGGGCAAGGTCGCCCAGCAGGGCTGGCTCGGCATCACCTGGCCCAAGGAGTGGGGCGGCCAGGAGGGCGACGGCGTCTACGAGTACCTGCTCAACGAGGCGCTCGCCCGTCGCGGCGGCCCGCAGATCGGCAAGGGCATCGGCATCATCGGCAAGACGATCCTGCGCCACGGCAGCGAGAAGATGCAGAAGGAATTCCTGCCGAAGATCCTGCGCAACGAGATCGACTTCGCCGTCGGCTACAGCGAGCCCGACGCCGGCAGCGACGCCGCCTCGATGAAGCTGAAGGCCACGCGCGACGGCGACGGCTGGCGCCTCAACGGCCAGAAGACGTGGACCACGTCCGCGCACTTCGCCGAGTGGTACTGGGTCGGCGCCCGGACCGATCCCGAGGTCGCCAAGCACTTCGGCATCACGCTCTTCCTCGTGCCGCTCGACGACCCCGGCATCACCGTCAACGGGATCTGGACGATGGGCGACGAGCGCACCAACGACGTGTTCCTCGACAACGTGTTCGTGCACGACGACTACGTGGTCGGCGAGGTGAACAAGGGCTTCCAGTACATCTCGGAGGCGCTCGACCTCGAGCGCTTCACCATGTTCACCTACTCCCCCATCAAGCAGCGCCTCGACCTGCTCTGCGACTACCTCGCCACCGAAAAGATCGACGGCGAGCCGTTGCGCGACGATCCGGTCGTGCGCAAGGAGGTGGCGCGGCTCGCCACCGACGCCGAGGTCGCGCGCGTGCTCGGACTGCGCTTCGTGTCCAAGTCGATGAAGGGCGGCGCCGCACCCACGTCGGAGGCGTCGGAGTACAAGCTCTTCGCCACCGAGCTGTCGAAGCGACTCGCGAACGCGTCGATGGACCTCGGTGGTCCCGGCGCGCAGCTGCGGGTGAAGACCGAGGAAGCGCCCATGAAGGGCCGCGCCGAGTCGACGTACCGCTACACCGTCATCGACACCGTGGGCGGCGGCGGCTCCGAGATCCAGAAGAACATCATCTCGCGCCGCAAGCTCGGCCTCCCGAAGAACTTCTGAGCGCGGTCCGCCCGAGATGACGGAGATGCAGCGGAGGCTTCGGCGGAGGCATGGCCTGAGGCCATGGCGCCGAAGCGGAATCGACCCGAGATGACGGAGATGCTCGAGGGCGTCACGGTGCTCGATCTCGCCAGTGTGGGTCCTGCCGCGCGCGCGTCACGATGGCTGGCCGACTACGGCGCCACGGTCGTGAAGGTGGGCCCCGTGCCCAAGGACACCGGGGTGCAGATCACGCCTCCCTTCTACGCGTACAGCGCGCACCGGCGCATGCAGCGCGCGCTCGTCGACATGAAGTCACCCGAGGGTCGCGAGGCGTTCCTCCGGCTGGTCGAGCGGTCCGACGTGCTGATCGAGAGCTTCCGGCCCGGAGTCGTCGACCGCCTCGGCATCGGCTGGGACACCGCCTCGGCGCGCAACCCGCGGCTCGTCTACTGCTCCACCAGCGGGTTCGGGCAGACCGGCCCCCGCTCGCAGTGGGCAGGGCACGACCTCAACTACCTCGCCGTCGGCGGGTTCCTCCACTGCACCGGGCGGGGAGCCGACGGCCAGCCGCCGGTCCCCGGGCTCACCCTCGCCGACAGCGCGGGCGGCGGCATGCACGCGGTGATGGCGATCCTCGCGGCACTCGTGCGACGGGCCACGACCGGTGAGGGTGCGTTCCTCGACGTGTCGATCGCCGACGGCGTGCTCGGGCTCATGGCCCTCGCGGTCGACGAGTACCTCGCAACCGGTGAAGAGCCCGCGCCACGTCACGGCCTGCTCACCGGTCGGTACGCCTGTTACGACACGTACCCCACTCGCGACGGACGCTGGCTGACCGTTGCCGCCATCGAGCCGCGCTTCTGGGCGAACCTGTGCGAGCGCGTCGGCCTCCCGCACTGGGCCGCGCACCAGGAGGACGACGCGGTGCAGGACCAGATCCGCGCCGACCTGCGCGCGGTGTTCCTCACCCGCGACCTCGACGAGTGGATCGCCGAGCTGAGTCCCGCCGACACGTGCGTGGCGCCGGTGCTCACCGTGCCCGAGATCGCGGCCGACGAGCAGTTCCTCGCGCGTGACGACTACTCGGATGCGCACGACGCAGAGGCCGGCGACTTCCGGCAGGTCGGGCCCGTGTTCGCGGGCATGCACCGATCGACCGACCCTTACGAGGCGCGCGACATGACCGTGACCGACACCGACGCGCTCCTGCGCGCCGCCGGCCTCGCCGACGACGAGGTGGCGAAGCTGCACGAGAGCGGAGCGATCGCATGAGCGCGGCAGCGCCGGTGCGCGAGTCCGACCCGAACCTGCCCGACGACGTGCAGGCGCTGATCGGCACCCTGCAGTACGAGGAGGCGGGCGAGTTCCCGGTGGAGCGCGGCTACTTCTGGACCAGCGCGGCATCGGTCGAGAACGGCAACCCGCTCTTCTGGGACGACGCCGTGGCCGACGAGATCACCGATGGACCGGTCGCCCCGCTGATGTTGCTCTCGGCCTGGTTCCGCCCGCACCACTGGGCGCCCGGGCGCGCGGTCGAGAAGCTGCCGCTGCAGATCCACTTCGACCTCAAGGCGCGCTTCGGGCTCCCCGAGGCGATCATGACCGAGAACACCACCATCTTCCACGAGCCGGTCCGCCCCGGTGACCTCATCACCAGCGCGCAGCGACTGGTGGCGGTGACCGAGGAGCTGGATCGGCGCCTCGGCACCGGCCGCTTCTGGATCATCGACGTGGAGTACCGCAACCAGCGCGGCGAACTGTGCGGCATCGAGCGGTGGGAGGGCTTCGGCTACCGCAGGACGGGCTCGGCGGAGAAGACGGGCTCGGCGGAGAAGACGGACTCCGCGGGGAGGGAAGCAACGTGATCGCCCTCGACGCGGTGAAACCCGGCGACGCGCTCCCTGCACTCACGTACGACGTGACGGCGACCACCGTCGTGCTCGGCGCCCTCGCCGCGCGCGACTGGCGACCGATGCACCACGACCACCACTTCGCCGTCGACCGGCAGGGCGTGCAGGACATCTTCCTGAACTCGCCCAACCAGGGGTCGTGGCTCGAGCGCTTCGTCACCGACTGGACCGGACCGACCGGTCGACTCGGCCGGCTGCGCTTCAAGATGCGCAAGCCGATCTTCCCCGGCGACACGATGGTGCTCGAGGGCACCGTGCGCGACGTGAGCGTCGACGACGCGGGGTGCGGTTGGGTCGAGCTCGACCTCACCATCCGCGTCGGCGACGTGACCTGCACCGAATCGGAGGCGAAGGTCGCGGTGCCGACCTCGCCCGACGACAACCCGTGGCGGCGCCACGGCGACGACTGGAGACCCTGATGGATCTCGACCTCTCACCCGAGCAGGAGATGCTGCGCGACGCGGTGGCCGGTGCCTGTGCCCGGCACTGCGGGCTCGACGTCGTGCGCGCGATGGAGGACGACCCCGTCGGCTACTCCGACGCGTTCTGGACCCAGCTCGGAGAGCTCGGCCTCCTCGGCATGCTGCTGCCCGAGCAGTACGGCGGCAGCGAGATGTCGTTGCTCGACGGCACCGTGGTGTACCAGGAGCTCGGACGGGCACTGGCCCCTTCGCCGCACTTCGTCAGCTCGGTCGTGAGCGCAGCCGTGCTCCTCGCCGCCGGGTCCGACGCGCAGAAGGACGAGTGGCTCACCCGCATCAGCGCGGGCGAGGCGATCGTCACGCCGGCCTGGTTGGAGCCGCACGGTGGGTTCGGCCCCGAGGGCATCCAGCTCACCGCGACCAGCACCTCTGGAAACGGCGACGACGGCGGGTGGCGACTCGACGGCGTGAAGCGCCACGTGTACTTCGCAAGGGCGGCCGATCGCCTGCTCGTGCTGGCCCGCACCGACGCCGGTCCGACGTTCCTCCTCGTCGACCCGGACGCGGCGGGAGTCACGCTCACCCAGCTCATGTCGATCTCGTCGGACACGCAGTACCGGGTCGACTTCGAGGGTGTGCACGTCGATGCCGACGCGATCGTCGGCGCCGAAGGTGACGCGTGGGCCACGTGGGACGCGGTCATGCACGACGGCATCGTCCTGCTGGCGGCGCAGGCCGTCGGTGGTGCGCAGCGCGCCCACGAGCTCACCACGCAGTACGCCAAGGACCGCTTCCAGTTCGACAAGCCGCTCGGTGCGTTCCAGGCGCTCGCCCACTACCTGTCCGACGGCATCACCGCGGTCGACGGCGCCGAGACGCTCGTGTGGGAGGCGGCGTGGGCGCACGACGAGGGGCGAGACGTCCGCTCGCTGGCGCCGATGTCGAAGCTCTTCGCCTGCCAGACGTTCCGCGACGTGACCGCGACCGCGCAGCAGATCTTCGGCGGCGTCGGGTTCACCTTGGAGTACGACATCCAGCTGTACTTCCGGCGCGCCAAGCAGCTGCAGATCTCGTGGTGGAACGACCGCTACCTCGAGGAGCTCGTCGCCGCCCAGGTGCTCGACGACCGCACGGTCGTCCCGACCCTGGTGAGCGGTCAGCCGGTGCCGGCGAAATCGGCCTGATAGGTCACCGCGTTCGACGGCTTGCAGTCGAACGTGCCTGCCTTCGACGGCCACACCCGCACGAACTTGTCGTTCTTGAACTGCACCAGCAGCGTGCACGCCGAGATCTTGCGGTCGGCGAGGTCGACGGTGCCGTACATCCCGTCGGCGTCGAACTTCGTCAGCGTCTTCATCCCTTCGAACACCGCGCTCCGGGTGAGGCCGTTGACTCCGCCCTTGGCCACCGCCGCCTTCACCGCGTCGGCGAAGGCGATGGTCGCCACCCATCCGTAGGCGGCGAACGCGTCGGCCTTGTCGCGGCCGACGTACTCGACGAAGTTCGCCAGCATCGGGTTCGCCTTCGCCTCCTCGAACGGCAGGAACTGCATCGGCAGGTACGTGCCGTCCATGGTGCTGGCCTGGTCGTGGAGCGTCTTGTCGTAGCACGCAGTCGTGCAGGTCCAGACGATCCCGGGATCGGTGAGTCCCTGCAGCTGCGCCTCGCTCCGCACGGCGATCATGCCGTTCACGGAGCCGATCGTGTAGTTGAAGTTCGATCCGTCGGCCTTCATCGCCTGGATCACCGGCGTGAACGCGCTCTGGGGCGCCAGTGCGGAGAGGGCGGTCGTCGAGTCGGCCTGGATGCCCGCGCCCGTCGCCGCGTGGATCAGCGACAAGCCGGTCACCGCCCCGGTCTTCGAGTCGTTGCTGTACACGTAGGCGCCGTGCAACCCCTTGTGCTGCTTGGCGAGATACGTGAACACGCCCTGGTTCGACTGGTAGGTCTGCGGGTTCTGGTCGCGCGTCGCGCAGACCGTCGAGCTCGGGTTGACCGGGTACGAGACGGAGGAGCATCCGACCACGGCGCCCGAGATGGCCGGGACGTCGGGGAGGCCGGTGACCGCGCCGGCCTGGTCCTTGCAGTTCACCATGTCGTCGGCGGTGGCGAGCCCCGTGGTGCTGGTGCCGACCATGGCGAGGTCCTGTCCGCACGCGGTGATGGTCGCGTTGCGCGCGGCGTTGGCGTTCAACTTCGAGTCGATGAAGTCGACGACCAGCTTGCGCCCCGCGAGGCCACCACCACCGGCCTTGCTGTTCAGGTACTTCGCCGCGCCCTGCACACCGTCGACCGAGCCCTGGAAGATGCCGGGCACGATCGGGTTGTCGACGTCGGCGATCACCGCGATGTGGATCTCGGTCGCGGTCACCCCGATCTCGGTCGCGGTCGGCTTCTCCGGGGCCGCTGACGCCACCGTGGACGTGGACGTGGCCGCGATCGTTCCGGTCGCCGTGGCCGCGAGGGTCAGGCCCACGACGAGCGCTCGTGTCTTGCTGAACATTCCGTTGCCCTTCATTCGGTGTCGAGCGCGAGTGCGCGTCGCCAGACTGCGAGTCCTGCTGCTCGTTCGCTTCGGCGTCTCGTGCTCCTGCGCCGACCGTCAGTCGAGGAACGCGCGGACGGCGGCGAGGTTGGACCGGTACGTGAGTCGGATGGCCTCGGCGCGATCGATCTCTCCGGCGAGCGCGGCGACGGTCGTGTGGTACCCGGCGACCACGAACGAGTCGGTGACGATGCGCGCCTCGAGCGGACCGAGGCCGAGCTGCTCGAGCGGCCCGTCCTGCTGGGTGGACAGCTGTGCCGCGATCTGCGGGTGCGCCGCACGCAAGCGCGCCATGAGCTGCTTGTCCTGCATGAGGACGAGCGAGGCCAGCCTGCGCTCGAGCCGCTCCCGGGTCCAGTCCCGCGGATCCCACAGCCGTTCGAGCAGCGCTCGCGTCGCCGGCGGCATGCGCGACGGCCGGCCGTGCCCGAGAGCGAGCACTCCCGCCGCCACGTCGACGTCGGCCATGCGCTCGGCGTGCAGCTCGGAGTGCGCGATGGCGACGGAGGCGAGCAGGTCGTCGCGGCTCGGGAAGTAGCGGTACACCGCGGTGCGGACCAGGCCCGCGTGCTCGGCCACGACTGCGTGGTTCACCGCCTCGGCGCCCTCGGTGACGATGAGCGTCGTCGCGATGGCCGTGATCTGCGCGCGCCGGCGCGTGCCCTGCGACTCGAACGACCCCACCATCGGGAGCGCGGGTGAAATGACATCCTGCGACACTCGTGACACTCTGTCACGTCGGCTGGTCGCGCGCCAGCTCGAGACGAACACCCAGGTGTCCTAGAGCTTGGAGTGGTCCCAGCTGGCGACGCGGGTGTGGTGCACCTTGATGCCGACGCGCTTGTTCAGCATCATCTCGACCGCCGGGAGCATGTCGTCGGTGTAGGGACCCACGTGGCGCGAGAACACCGACCTGCCCATCTCGAGCATCCGGTCGCGGTCGTCGAAGATCTCCGCCGTCCCGATGATCTGCACGCCCTTGAGCTCGTTGTAGTCGTCGCCGGTCTCGACCATGCAGGTGATGTTCGGGTTGCGGCGCAGGTTGGCGACCTTCTGCGACTTCGCCTTGGTCTCGAACGCGATCTCGCCCTCGAGGAAGCCGTACCACATCGCCACGAGGTGGATGCTGCCGTCGGCGTTGATCGATGCCAGCGACATCGTGTGCTTGCCGCGGAGGAACTCGGCGATCTCGTCGTCGGTCATGCGGATCTTGTCGCGCTGCTTGACGCCCTTGCCCATCTCGGCGGCTGCGCCACCTCCTGCCGCGGCGCCGTCTCCTGCCGCGGCGCCGTCTCCTGCCGCGGCGCCGTCTCCTGCCGCGGCGCCGTCCCCGGGTTCGGTGGCGGCCACTACGGGATCCAGCGCGAGATCGACTCGATCACGCACGCGGGCTTCTCGCTGCCCTCGATCTCGATGGTGATGAGCACCTTGGTCTGGATGCCGCCGCCCTTGACGTCGGTGACGCTCATCATCTCCGCGCCGGCACGGATGCGCTTGCCCACGAGCACCGGCGCGACGAAGCGAACCTTGTCGACGCCGTAGTTCACGGCCATGGCGAAGCCCTCGTAGCGGGCGATCTGCGGGAGGAAGAAGCTCGCCAGCGAGAGCGTGAGGTAGCCGTGGGCGATGGTGCCGCCGAACGGGCCCGCCTTGGCCCGCTCCACGTCGATGTGGATCCACTGGAAGTCGCCGGTGGCCTCGGCGAAGGTGTTGACCCGCTCCTGGGTGATCTCCAGCCAGTCGCTGTAGCCGAGGTGCTCGCCCTCCGCCGCCTTGACGCTGTCGACGCCGTTGAACACACGCGGTTCCGTCACTGCTTTCCCTCCAGGTTCCCGAGGACCTCGTCGGCCTCGGCGATGATCCGGTCGATCAGTTCCTTGCACGTTGGCAGGTCGTCGATCACACCGACGACCTGTCCGCTCGGCAGCACGCCCGACTCCACCTTGCCGTCGACGAGCGCCGCCTTGGTGAGCATGGGTGCGTTCGCCGCCATCATCGTCTGCGTCCACGTGAGGCCGAGCGACTTGCGCATCGCCAGGCCCTCCTTGGTCATGTCGCGCAGCTTGATGCCCGAGAGCTGGTGGAAGCGCCACGCGTTGGCGGTGGCCCGCGGCAGTGCCCACACCTTGCCCCGCGCGCTCTCGACCTCTTCGACCAGCTCGGTGTCGAGCATGCGGTGGGGCACGCCGTCGATCTGCTTGGTGACGACGGTGCCGGTGACGGCGCGCGACGAGGTACTCGTCCTTCACCGAACGCGGGACTGCACTGTCGGCACTCAGGAGGAAGCGTGTGCCCATGGCGATGGCGTCGGCGCCGTACGCGAGCGCGGCGACGAGGCCACGGCCGTCGAAGAAGCCACCGGCTGCGATCACGGGCACGCGCCCCTGGACCGCGTCGACCACCTGCGGGAGGAGGATCGTCGTGGGCACCGAGCCGGTGTGGCCGCCGCCCTCACCGCCCTGCACCAGCACCGCGTCGACGCCCCAGTCGAGCACCTTCTCGGCGTGGCGCTTGGCCCCGATCGACGGCACGACCAGCACGCCGCCGTCGTGCAGCTGCCCGATCAGCGCCTCCTTCGGCGCCTGGGCGAAGCTCGCCACCTTCACCTGCTCGTCGATCAGCAGCTTGATGCGGTCGCCGATGTCGGCGGCGTCGGCCCGCAGGTTCA
Organism: uncultured Actinomycetes bacterium; assembly: GCA_963755855.1. Classification (GTDB taxonomy): domain Bacteria; phylum Actinomycetota; class Acidimicrobiia; order IMCC26256; family DASPTH01; genus DASUAS01. The sequence goes on from CAVWLR010000009.1 coordinate 1,854,662, forward strand.
CGCCGAACGGGTTGGCGGTGCGCTGCTTCACCTGCGCGATGGCGGTGCGGAGCTGCCCGAAGTCCATGGTGGCGCTGGCGATGAGGCCGAGGCCGCCCGCGGCGGCGGTGGCGCCCGTGAGCCCGGCTCCGGACACCCAGCCCATCCCGGTCTGCACGATCGGGAACTCGACACCGACCAGATCGCAGAACCGGGTGCGGAGCCGAGGATGCATCAGCCGGGCACCTCTTGGCCGCGCATGCCCTTCGGGTCGAGGCGCGCGATCACCTCGGTCTCCTCCGGCGTCGGCGGGCGCGTCTCCTCGACCGAGTCGGCTCCGTTCACACCGACGCGAGCTCGAACCCGGTGGCCGCGACGACGTCGTCGACGGTGACGCCCGGGTGCACGCTCACGAGGCGCAGCCGGTGGTCGGGACCGCCGAAGTCGAGCACGCGCGAGGTTGGTCACGACGCGCCGCAGCTCGTGGTGCTCCTTCACCCACTCGCCCAGCTCGGCGGCGCGGTCGTACCCGACGCCCGACACCACGTCGATCTTCTCGACGAACACGCGCGGCGAGTGCGCGGGGATCCAGTAGCTGGTGACGTTCTGCACCGTGTTGCCCGGCGCGCCGCGCATGCCGAGCAGCTGCACCTTCGGCTGCGCAGGATCACCGATGAACGCGAAGTTCTGGTTGCCGTACGGGTCGAGCTGCGACGCACCCATCATCACGTGCCGTCGACCCGACCACACGACGTCGAACATCGTGCGGTACGGGTTCCACGCCTCGATCGTCTTGTCGGGCGCATCGACGCCGACGGAGATGTTGTTGCTCACGAGCAGCGCCTCGCCGTCGGTCATCACCAGGTCGGGCTCGAACACCGTCGCGCGCCAGCCGGCCGCCGATGGCGGGGATGGTGCCGATGGGGTTGGCCATGATCTCGCCGTCGCCGCGGAAGCACTCGGCGACACCGATCGTGCAGTAGTCGGCTCGATTCACGTCACTCACAGTCCGGCCACCTTCCGGTACTCGGCGTGGTCGCCGCAGTCGAGGTACTTGCGCCTTCCACGCCGCCCACTCGTCGGGACCCTTGGCGCTCGCGGCGTACTCCTTCTGGAACGCCTCGTCGCGGCCGTAGTCGGGGACGCACTCGGTGAAGTGCGCGCCCTTCGGCGCCTCGACCACGCCGTGGGTCATCAGCCGGCTGATCAGCTGCGTCTGCACGGGACCGTTGCTCGCCAGGTCCTCGGTGGGCACCAGCTGCTCGACGCTCATGAAGCACGTCGGCGCGGCCAGAGCCACGAGGTTGTCGAAGTACGGGTCGACGTTGAGGTACTGCCCGTTGCCGCGTGCGTCGCCCCGGTGCATGTGGATGATCGCGACGTCGAGGTTCAGCGCCGGCGCCGCGACGAGCTCCTCGCCGTCGTCGTAGGGCGAGACCACCGTCTTGATCTCGGGCTGACGGTCGACCACGAACGAACCGAGTCCGACGCGCGTCGGGAGGAACGGCACCCGCCACGCGGCCGCCTGCAGCCCGAGCAGGAACATGCCCTCGTCGAGCTCGAGCGTCTGCACCGATCCCGACTGCCGCGCGTTGCGGAAGTGCGGCTCGAGCGCGATCGAGTCGAGCGAGCAGAACGGGTAGATCGCCTTCTGCACCTTGCCCGTCGCGCACAGCAGGCCGAGGTCGGGGCCGGCGTAGCTCGCGACCGTGAGATCCTTCAGGTCCGAGTTGCGCGATCGCGCGCACGATGCTCATCGGCTTGCGGCGCGAACCCCACCCTCCGATCCCGATGGTCATGCCGTCGCGGAGCTCCGCGACGACATCTTCTTCCGTCATCCGTTTGTCGCTCACGCTGCTCCTGGGTTCCAGAACTACTTGTCGCTGTCGCTACTTGCCAGAACTACTTGGACGTGTCGGCGTCGCGCTTCTCGACGAACGCGTCACGCAGCTCGTCGGACACGCCGGCGAGGTTGAGCTCGAAGGTGAAGCCCTGCTCGAACCGGTAGGAGCGCTTCACGTCCCACAGGTCGATGCCGTTGAGGCTCTCCTTGGCCGCCCGCATGACCGTCGGCGACTTGGCCGCGATGTCGGCGGCCACCGCGAGCGCGGCGTCGCGCAGCTCGTCGCGCGGCACCACCTGCAGCACCGAGCCGAACGCGTGCAGCTCGGCGGCGGTGGCGGTCGCCCCGGTGTAGACCATCGCCCGCATCTTGTGCTGGGGCACCAGCCGGGCCAGGTGCGTGGCCGCGCCCAGCGCGCCGCGGTCGACCTCGGGGAGCCCGAAGAAGGCGTCGTCGCTGGCGATCACGATGTCGGCGTTGCCGGCCAGGCCGATGCCGCCGCCGACGCAGAAGCCGTTGACCGCGGCGATCAGCGGCACCGGGCAGTCGTAGACGGCGGCGAAGGCGGCGAAGCAGCCCTTGTTGGCACCGATGAGGGCGGTGAAGCCCTCGGTGTTCTGCATCTCCTTGATGTCGACGCCGGCGTTGAAGCCCTTGCCCTCGCTCCGCAGCACGACCACCCGGGCCTCGGGGTCCTTGCCGACCTCCGTGATCCGATCCGGCCAGCGCGAACCAGCCGGCCACCGTCAGCGCATTCACCGGAGGGACATCGACGACGATCTCCACGATCCCGCGCTCGTCCCGCTCACTCGTGATCCCCACGGCCGGGGAGCCTACCGGCGGCCTGATGCAGCGTCAGATTCCGAACCAGGCCCGAACCGATACGGTGATCGGCGACGGAGACGAGGCAAGCCTGTGTGCTTCTCGGCCGAAGCGGACTTCGTGAGCGGAGCCGTGATCGGCGCGATCGGGATCGCGACGTTGACCCAGGTCGACCGACCGCGTGAGGTTCCCCTGGCGATCCTGCCGCTCGCGTTCGCGCTCCACCAGGTCGCCGAGGGGTTCGTCTGGCGCGACCTCGACGCGGGCGTCGCGCACTCGACCGGGGTGCCCGTGTACCTCTACCTGGCCTTCGCCTGGGTGGTGCTCCCGATCCTCGCGCCGCTCGCGATCATGATCCTCGAGCCGCCCGGCCCACGCCGGCGCGCGATCGGAGTGCTCGTCGTCCTCGGAGCGATCGCGGGCGCGTACCTCGCCGCTGCCATCGTGCGCGGCGACGTGTCCGCCCACGCGGTCGAGCACACCGTGCAGTACGGCGGCGCCGGTCGCTTCGCCACCGTCGCCACCGTCCTCTACATCGTCGCGACGTGCGGGGCGCCCCTGCTCTCGGGGTTCCGAGCCATCGTCTGGTTCGGGATCGCGAACGTCGTTGCGGTCGCCGCCTTCGCCACCATCCAGGCCGAAGGGCTCACGTCGCTCTGGTGCACCTGGGCCGCGGTCGTGAGCGTGCTCATCTTCCTGCAGTTCGTGTTCTGGCGCCGCGGCGACGACGCCGGCCGTGAGATCGGCGCGCCCGCCTCCGCGTCCACGGCGTAGCGGCAGTCGCGGTGCCGGGCGTGCGCCGGACGCAGCGTGCGAGGATGCGGGCGTGAGCGTCACCAACGGTCCGACCATCCCTCGGCACCCCGGGGACATCACCGCCGGGTGGCTCACGGCGGCACTGCAGGAGCGCCATCCCGGCGCTCACGTCGCCGCGGTCGACGTGCTCGGGAGCAGCGAGGTCACCAACCAGCACGTGCGCCTGGGCATCACGTACGACGATGCGGCGGGGGCACCGACCTCCATGTTCGGGAAGCTGCTCCCCCTGGAACCGGCGCGTCGCGAGAGCATCGCGAGCACCCGGATGGGTCCGCGGGAAGCGCGCTTCTACGCACAGCTCGCGCCGAAGCTCTCGTTGCGGGTGCCGCAGGTGCACGTGGCCGCGACGGACGGCGACGATCGCGAGTTCGTGGTCCTGCTCGAGGACCTCGACGCCTCGGGGTGTCGCGTGTCGGACGGGACGTGGGGCATCGAACGCGACGGCGCGGCGCAGGCGCTCGAGGACCTCGCGGGCATGCACGTGCGCTACGAGGTGCCGGCCCGCCGGGAGGTCGAGGCCGCATGGGTGCCCGGATACTCGGCCGGAGGGACGTACGCCGCCGACCGTCTCCAGGTCGCGCTCGATCACCATCGTGACCGGATCAGCGACGAGTTCGCGACGATCTGCGAGCTGTACATCGCGCACCGGGTCGCGGTCCACGCGCTCTGGACCGGACCCGACGTGACCGTGGTCCACGGCGACACCCACATCGGGAACCTGTTCCTCGACGGTGACCGCGTCGGGTTCTACGACTGGGGCGTCATCCACCTCGATCAACCGCTCCGCGACGTCAGCTACCTGATCCAGATGGCGATGCAACCGCCCGAGCGCGCGGCACACGAGCGGGAGCTGCTCCGGCACTACCTCGCCGTGCGCTCCGCACTCGGTGGTGCACCGATCGACTTCGACGTCGCGTGGGCACAACATCGGCTCCGCGCCGCGTACACCGTGGTCGCGAGCTGCCAGGTCGTGACGTTCCCCGACGACGTCACCCCGGAGCGCGAAGTGTTCGCCGCCGCGTTCCTCGCCCGCGCCGAGGCGGCCGTGCACGAGCTCGATGCCGTGGGTGCCCTGCGCGCCGCACTGGAGCAGTGAGCCACACCCGCGAGCGGTCCTAGGCTCGGCCGCAGCGGTCGAACGCCCCGGGACATCGGTGTGCGCGCCGCCCCCGGAAGGAGCGAGCCATGACGAAGCTGGCGGAAGGGGTCCGCATCGTCGATGCCGACGCCCACATGACGGAGCGGCACGACCTGTTCACCTCGCGCGCGCCGAAGGGACTCGAGGACAAGGTGCCGCACGTCGTGAAGATCGACGGGACCGACATGTGGGTCCTCGACGGCCACACGTTCGGCAAGGCCGGCTCGGGTGGCACCATCGATCTCGACGGCAAGAAGCACCCGTGGACCGACTCGCAGGGCGGGTCGTGGGGCATCGACGACGTCCACCGCTCGGCATGGGATCCCACCGCCCGGCTCGAGATCATGGACGACTTCGGCATCGACTTCCAGGTGATCTATCCGAACTCGATCGGCCTCGGTGGCCAGAACCTCGTGAACACGGTGCGGGACCACGCGCTGGTGCTGCTGTGCGTGCAGCTGTACAACGACGCGTTGGCCGAGACGCAGGAGGCGTCGAACGGTCGCCTCGTCCCCATGCCGATCATGCCCGCGTGGAGCATCGACGAGTGCGTGCGCGAGGCGAAGCGCTGCGCGGCGATGGGATACCGCGGCGTGAACATGACCTCGGACCCGCAGGACTCGGGCTCACCCGACCTCGGCAGCCCGGAGTGGGATCCGTTCTGGGACGTGTGCGAGGAGTTCCGGCTCCCGGTGCACTTCCACATCGGTGCCAGCCAGACGTCGCTCAACTACTTCGGCACCACGTACTGGCCGAGCCAGGACGAGTACGTCAAACCCGCGATCGGTGGCGCGTCGCTGTTCCAGAACAACTCGCGCGTCCTCCTCAACAGCGCCTACTCCGGGATGTTCGACCGCCATCCGGACCTGAAGATGGTGTCGGTCGAGAGCGGCATCGGTTGGATCCCGTTCATGCTCGAGGCGATGGACTACGAGCTCGAGGAGAACGCCCCCGAGTACGCGAAGAAGCTGCAGAAGCTGCCGTCGGAGTACTTCCGCGACCACTGGTACGCGACGCTCTGGTTCGAGCAGGGCCGCGGCGGCCTGCAGAACCTCATCGACACCGTCGGCGAGGACAACATCATGTTCGAGACCGACTGGCCGCACCCCACGTGCCTGTACCCGAGCCCGCTCGCCGCGGTCGAGGAGAAGATCGGCGCGCTGCGGCCCGAGACCCAGCGCAAGGTGATGGGCGACACCGCGATCGAGCTGTACCGGCTCGCGGACTGACCCGATGCCGAGGACCGACGTCGACGGGATCTCGATCGCCTACGAGATCATCGGTGAGGGGACGGCCCTGGGTCCTGACCCCGGGTGGCCGCTACAGCAAGGACTACCCCGGCGTGCGCGAGCTCGCGGTCGCGCTGGCCGAGCACGGCAACCGCGTCCTCGTCGTGGGACCGCCCGAACTGCGGCGAGTCCGACGTGTGCTTCCGGGGCGACTCGGAGTCGGAGATGCAGGCCGACGTGCTCGCCGGGCTGCTCCGGACGCTCGACATGACGCCGGCGGTGGTCATCGGCGGATCCGGCGGCGCGCGCGTGTCGCTGCTGGCCGCCAACCGCCATCCGCGACGTCGCCCGCGCGCTCGGCATCTGGTGGATCAGTGGCGGCGTCTACGGCATGTTGTCGTTGGCGTCGTACTACTGCGCGCCCGCGGTGCCGGCGGTGTGGAACGACGGCCTCGAGGCGGTGATGTCGATCCCGAGCTTCGAGGAGACGTTCACCCGCCGTCCACCGAACCGCGAGCTGCTGCTGGCGCAGGATCCGCAGGAGTTCATCGCCACCATGGAGCGGTGGATGGAGGCGTACTGCAGCTGCGGCGGCGAGCTCGTCCCCGGTCTGCCCGACGACGACGCACGCGCCCTCGACATCCCGGCCCTGGTGTTCCGCAGCGGCGCGTCCGACCCCAACCATCCCGCGAGACCTCGGAGCAGGTCGCCGGGCTCCTCCCGAACGCGCAGCTGGTCGAACCGCCGTGGCCCGACACCGAGTGGATCGACCGCGCCGCCGGCATGTGGCAGGGCTTCGAGCGCTGGCCCCTGCTCGCGCCGCAACTCGTCGACTGGGCGAGCACGACCCTCGACTGACGCCACCTCCACGTTCTGGCGCCGCTACGCCGTGCATGCTCACGGCGCAGCAGCGAGCGCCAAAACGTGGGCGGTCAGAGGGCAGAGACGTCGAGGTACGGGGGAGGTTCGCCGCCGCCGTGGACGGCGAGGTTGGCACCGCTGACGTAGGCCGCGAGCGGTGACGCGAGGAACACGCACGCGTCGCCGATGTCCTCCGGGTTGGCGATGCGCCCGAGCGGCACGGTCTTGCCCACCTCGGCGATGCCCGCCTCGTCGCCGTAGAAGAGGTGCGACTGCTCGGTGCGCACCATCCCCGCGGTCACGTGGTTCACGCGCACCTTGGGCGCCCACTCCACTGCGGTGGTCTGCGTGAAGTTCACCAGCCCGGCCTTGGCCGCGCCGTAGGCCGCGGTCTGCGGCGTGGGCCGCTGCCCGCTCACGCTGCCGATGTTGACGATCGAGCCGCCGGTGTCCTGCTGCTGCATCCAGTGGTTGGCGCGCTGCGAGCAGAAGATCGCGGCGAAGAGGTTGAGGGCGATGATGCGCTCGGTGAAGCGCGGCTTCGCGGTCGTCGAGTCGGCCGGCGGCGCGCCGCCGGCGTTGTTCACCAGCACGTCGACCCGGCCGAGGCGCTCGACGACCTGGTCGACCATCGCCCACGCGGCGTCGCCGTCGCGCAGGTCGACGCCGAACCACGACCAGCCGTCGGGCAGCGCCTCGGGCTCGCTGCGCGAGCACACCGCCACGCCCGCACCGGCGTCGGCGAGCCGCTGCGCGATCCCGCGGCCGACGCCCTTGGTGCCGCCGGTGACCAGCACCACCTGACCGGAGAGGTCGATGGTGATCGCCATCAGGCGCCCACGCCCGACTGCGCGCCCCCGAGTTGCTGGAGGCGCTGGCGCGTCGTCGAGAACTCCGGGTCCTTGTCGAACTCGGGGAGCACGTACCGACCGAACGTCTCGACCGACTCGATGGCGGCATCGAACGGCGTGTCGTCGGAGAGCACACCGAACGACACCTGATCGGCGCCGATCGCCTCGTAGTTGCGCATCGTGTTGATCGCCTCTTCCGGCGTCCCCACCGCGATCGCGCCCATCTCGATCGCCTTGTTCACCTGCGCGAGCGGGATCGGCGGCTTCAGCGTGGGCACCTTGTCGATGCCGGCCGTCTGCGGGAAGGAGTCGAGGTACTTCGCCACCAACGACGTGTGGTAGTCGGTCTGCGTGTTGCGGAACACCTCGCGGGCACGGTCGCCGTCCTCCATCGTCAGCATGGCGGTGGTGACCATCACGTTGTTGTTGACGTAGCCACCGACGGGGTCGGCGTCTTCGATGGTGGTCTTGTAGATGTCGATCAGCGGCTTCAGCGCCTCGGCGCCGGCGAAGCTGAAGCAGAGCACGCCGATGCCCATGCGGGCCGCCTTCTCGAACGTGCCCGGCGAACCGGCCGCCACCCAGATCGGCGGGTGCGGCAGCGTGACCGGCTTCGGGAGCACCTGCCGCCGCGGCAGCGAGAAGAACTGGCCGTCGTAGGGCCCGTACTCCTCCGGGTCCCATCATCTTCACGATCTCGGGGAGCGCCTCGTCGTACATGTCGCGGGTGACGTCCATCGAGTCGATGCCGAAGCCCTCGACCTCGACCGACGACGATCCCCGCCCGGTGCCGAACTCGAAGCGACCCGGCGCGAGCTGGTCGAGCATCGCCACCTTCTCGGCGACACGCGCGGGGTGGCACACCGGCGGCGTGATGTTGATGATCCCCGACCCGATGTGGATGCGGTCGGTGATGGCGAGCGCGTACGCCATCCACGCCTCGTTGGCCGAGAGGTGCGAGTACTCGTCGAGGAAGTGGTGCTCGGTGACCCACACGTACTTGAAGCCCGAGCGGTCGGCCGCCTGCACGACGTCGAGCTCGGCGCGCAGCACGTCCTGCTCGGTCTCCCCCGCCGCCCGGCGGTGGTTCGGGTGGTACATGCCGACGAAGATGCCGAACTCCACGGTTCCCCCTGTTGGACGCTGTGCCGCTCTCGCGCGTGCTGACGTTACGGGTGCTGGCTGGACACCGACACGACCTCGCCGGTCATGTAGCCCGAGTAGTCGGACGCCAGGAACACGATCACGTTGGCGACCTCCCACGGTTCCGCGGGGCGGCCGAACGCCTCACGCTCCGAGAGCTCGGCCAGCAGCTCGTCGCTGGTGACCTTGGCCAGGTTGGCGTGCATGGCGATGCTCGGCGCCACCGCGTTCACGCGCACGCCGCGCCGACCGGCCTCGATCGCCGCGCAGCGGGTGAGCGCCATCACCCCGGCCTTCGCCGCTGCGTAGTGCGCCTGCTCGGCCTGCGCGCGCCAGCCGATCACCGACGCGTTGTTGACGATCACGCCGTGACCGTTCGCGTACATGTGGTTGAGCGCGGCGCGGGTGCAGCGGAAGGTGCCGTTGAGCGTGACGTCGAGGACGACGTTCCACTGGTCGTCGGTCATCTCGTGCAGCTCGGCGCTGCCGCCGAGGCCCGCGTTGTTGACCAGCACGTCGATGGCACCGAGCTCGGCGGTCGCGGCCGCGAACAGCGCCTGCACCGACTCCTCGCTGGTCACGTCGCACGGGATGCCCGTGACACCCAGGCGCTCGGCGGTCTCCGCCAGGCGGCGCTCGTGCTTGTCGGAGACGACGACCCGCGCGCCCTCCTCGAGGCAGCGCTCCGCGACCGACGACCCGATGCCCGAGCCCGCCGCCGCGGTGACGAGGACCGTCTTGCCCTCGAGCAGCGAATGACCGGGGACGTACTCCGGGGCCGTCGGTCACGTGCCGGGGAAGATCCGCATGTAGACGCTCTCCTCGACCCGCTCCTTGATGCGCCAGCCGTCGTCGGTGCGCACGAGCTTGTCGACGTACCAGAGGCCGCACACCATGAGGTCGGGCTTCTCGGCGTCGCCCATGGTCATCGGGTTGTGGCACTGCGTCTTGGCGTCGGCCGAGTCGGGAGCATCGGCGTCGCCGTGGAACGTGAGCGTGGTGCCCGACACCATGTGCTGCAGCGTCGTGAACATCGGCATCGCGCCGGCGAGGAACTCCTTGGTCTCGCCCAGCGTGCCGACGCTCCCACCGAACACCGAGTAGTCGATGTGCGCGTCGGGTGTGAACACCTGGTCGAGCGCGTCCCAGTCGCGGTTGTCGATGGCGTAGCTGTAGCGCACCATCAGGTCCTGGATCTCCAGACGATCGGAGATCTCCTGCATCGACATGGTCATGACGGCTCTCCCCCGGTGCTGCTGGAACGGTGCTGCTCTCGGCTGGCTGCGCCTAGAAGGGCGTCGGCGACTTCGCCAGCACGGCCATGGCGAAGTATTGCGCCATCGCGCCGTACGCGTGGCCGATGGCGACCTCCGCCCCTTCGACCTGGTGCTCGCCGGCCTTGCCCTGCACCTGCAGCGCCGCCTCGACGAAGCGGATCATGCCCGACGCGCCGATCGGGTTGCTCGAGAGCACCCCGCCCGACGGGTTCACCGGGAACGACCCGGTGATCTCGGTCGCACCGCTGTCGGTCATCTTCCAGCCCTCGCCGCGGTCGGCGAGGTCGTGACCCTCGAGCCACATCGGCTCGTACCAGGAGAACGGCACGTAGAGCTCGGCGACGTCGATCTGCTCGCGCGGGTTGGTGATGCCGGCGTCCTTGTAGAGCGCGGCGCTGCAGTCGACGCCGGCCTGCGGGCGCACGGTGTCGCGCCCCGGGAACTGACCGAGCTCCGACCGCATGGCCGTGGCGAGCACCCACGCCGCCGACGAGTGCGTCTTCGCGGTCTCGTGGTCGGCGACGATCATGGCGCACGCACCGTCGGACGACGGGCACGACTCGAGGAAGTGGATCGGGTCCCACAGCATCATCGAGTCGCGCACCTTCTCGATGGTGATGTCGGGGAGCTTGAGGTGCGCGTACGGGTTCTTGACCGCGTTGAGGCGGTCCTTCACCGCGACCTGCCAGCCGATGTGCTCGGGCGCGCCCGACCGGCTGATGTAGGCCCGCACCCACGGGGCGAAGATGCCGCCCGCGCCCATGCTGCCGCTCTTGCCGCCGCCGAGGCCCCACTGCGCGTTGCCTTCGGCCTGCTTCTCCCACGCCACCGCGAGCACCCGCTTGAAGCGGCCACCCTTCACCGCGTCGGTGGCCACGTTGGCGGTGGAGCAGCCGACGCTGCCGGCGGTGTGCACGCGCAGCATGGGCTTGCCGTTGGCGCCGAGCGCGTCGGCGAGGAACAGCTCGGGCTGCATCACGCCTTCGAAGATGTCGGGCGCCTTGCCCATCACCAGGGCGTCGATGTCGCCCCAGTCGAGGCCGGCGTCGTCGAGCGCGCGGCTGGCCGCCTCGCGCACGAGGCCGGGGATGGAGACGTCGGTGCGGGCCTTCGAGTACTTGGTCTGGCCGATGCCGATGACGCCGGGAGGCTGTGCGTTGCTCACCGCGATCCCTCCAGGATGCAGACGAGGTTCTGTTGGAGCGCTTGACCGCCGGTGGCGTGCGCGAGCACGCGGTCGCGGCCCTGCTCGGTGACCTGGCGGGCGGCCTCGATGATGCGCACGAGGCCGGTGACCATCACCGGGTTGGCGGCGAGCGCGCCGCCCGAGGGGTTGACCTCGACGGCGTCGTCGAGCCCGAGCGCGTTGCGCAGGATCACCTCCTGCGGCGAGAACGGCGCCGAGATCTCGGCGACCTGCACCGGACCCGAGCCGAGGCCGGCACCCTCGGCGGCCAGGCTGATCGACGGCGACACGGTGAGGTCGCGCATGCCGGGCTGGTGGATGTCGATGCGGTGGTCGATGCCGGAGATCCACGCCGGCCGCTCGACGAGCGACGCGGCCTTGTCGCCGGCCGCGAGCACGACGGCAGCCGCGCTGTCGGAGACCGGCGGGAGGTCGTGGCGGCGCAGCGGTTCGCGCACGTAGGGCTCGGCGAGCAGCGCGTCGACGTCGAACTTCCCGCTCACCTGTGCGTACTCGTTGCCCACCGCGTTGGCGCGGTTGCGGGCGACGATCTCGGCGAAGTCGCGCTCGGTGGCGACGCCGCGCGTCGAGCAGTGCACGCGCCTGCAGCGCGGCGAGCGACCAGGGGTCGAGGCCGAGCGGCGCGAGGTGGTACGGGTCGAGCTGCAGCGGATAGATCTGCTCGGGCCTGCCCGGCGACGAGCGTCCGTGGCAGTACACGAGCACGAGGTCGATGTCGCCCTCCTGCAGACGGGTGTACCCCTCGTACAGCGCCCAGGCGCCGTCCATCTCGACGTGCGACTCGGAGATCGGCGGCCAGGCGCCGATGGCCTCGATGGTCTGCACGAACGCGAACGTCTGACCGGCGATGTAGTCGCAGCTCCCCGACACCGTGAACCCGATGTCGTGGCGGTCGATCCCCGCCATCGCGACTGCCTGGGTCGTGACCTCGAGCACCATCTGGGTCTCGGTGATCTCGGTGCTGCGCACCGAGGGCATCTGCCCGTACCCGACGACTGCCACATCGATCATCAGTAGCCCTTCCCCTGCAGTGCGCTCACGTCGCCGTCCGGTTCGCCCGTGGGCATCCAGCCTTCGATGCCGCCGTCGGTGCTGCTCCAGCCGCCCGCCGCGAGGTCTTCGGTGTTGCGCTCCGCCTCCGGGCGCCACACCGCAGCGACCCGCATCCCGACGTGCACGTCGCTGACCGGCGTGTCGAGCACCTCTTGCAGCTGCAACATCCCGCCGGGGCCGTCGAGCGCGATCGACACGCGGGCGAAGGGCTCGGTCTCCTCCTGGCCGGGGTACTGCGACCGGCGTGACCACGGTGAAGTTGACGACGGTGCCGGTGTCGCCCAGCTCGACGTCGTCTTCGGTGGTGAGCTTGATCACGTCGATGGGGCAGAAGTCCTTGGGCGGCACGTAGATCAGGCCGCAGTCGCCCGTGCACCGCTGCCCGATGATCCTGCCGTCGAGCAACGCCTCGGCGTAGCGGGTGACCGCGGGCGCGGCGGGCGACTCGTAGTGCAGCGCGACCGGGAACGGCATGATGCGCGGCCCGTCGGTCTTGGCGTCGGGGCTCACTTGGACGCCTCGATCACTTCGAAGCACTCGACGTCGGTCACGTAGCCGGTGCGCTCGTCGCGCCACCTCGGTCGCACCCGCACGCCGGTGCTGATCCCCTCGCGCGGGCCGTCGACCACGTGCACCATGGCGGTGTCGGCGCCGTCGAGCTGGATGAGCGCGAACGCGAACGGACGGTCGAGCGGGTGGTTGGGGTTGGGCGAGTCGACCCACGTCCACGAGGTGACGACCCCCTCGGGGCCCACCTCCACCAGCTCGGGCTCCACCGACGCGCCGTTGGCCGGGTCGTACTCGAGCGGGGGTGAGAGGGTGCGGTCGCCGGCACGCGAGGCGAGCAGCCGGCCCGCTTCGAGACCGTCGAGGTAGGCACCGATCACCGGTCCCACGCTGCGCGTGTACGGGAACTCGATGTCGATCTTCACGATCGGAGCGGTCATCACATCTCCTGAGTTACTTGACCAGGGCAAGGAACCTATCCGGAATCGGGACGGCGTCTCACGTCGTGGACGACCCGCTCGAGGTAGTCGGCGAGCGTGCGCAGCTCGGGCGCCTTCCAGCCCGCGAACGCCTCGACCACGATCTCGTCGGTGGCCTGACGGTACGCCGTGTACGCCTTGCCGCCCTTGGGGGTGAGGTCGACGATGGACGCCCGGCCGTCGGTGGGATCGGAGGCCCGCTTCACGTACCCGCCCTCGCAGAGGCGCGCGATCTCGCGGCTCACGAGCGGTGCTTCGAGGTCGGTGAGATCGGAGAGGTGCGACAGGCGCACCGGTCCCGATGCGTGGAGGGCGGAGATGATGCTGATCGCCGGACGCGAGAGATCCACCCCCGACCGCTCGGCGCGGTTGCGCGCCGCTTCGCGTCCGGCGCCGATCCGCGCGATGCGCACGATGGCCTTCTCCACTCGCTGCAGGTCGTCCAGGCGCGCCACGGGCCGAGACCGTATCGCCTTCCTCGCGTCGGGCGTCAGCCGTTCGGGGTGACGACGGCGCGGCTCTTCAGGTCGTGGTTGCGGAAGCGGTCGTACGCGAGCGGGGCGTCGTCGAACGCGAACAGCTCCACCTCCACCCGCACCTCGCCCGTCTCGGCCAGTGCGATGACCTCGTGCAGGTCGGCGATCGACGCCGCCATGGGGATGAACAGGTCGCACTCGAGCGGGAGCACGCCCCACGAGACACGGGCGGTGCCGCCGCCGGCGCCGACGATCCCGATGGTGCCGAGGTTGGCCGCGCACGCGAGCGCCATCGCCATGGTGGTGTCGTCGCCCACGAAGTCGAACACCGCGGTGGCGCCCCTGCCGCCCGTGAGCTGCGCGGACCGCCAGCGCGGTGGTCTCGTCGGAGAGCAGCACGTCGTGGGCACCGAGCTCCTGGGCGAGGTCGAGTCGTTGTTGCACGACGTCGACCGCGATCACACGCGCGCCGCTGAGCCGACGCAGGAACTGCACCGCGTACGAACCGAGGCCCCCGGCGCCGATCACGACCGCGGTCGAGCCCGGCACCAGCTTCGGGAGCGCGCGCTTGACCGCGTGGTACGAGGTGGCGCCGGCGTCGGTCAGCGGTCCGACCCGCCGCGGGTCGAGCGTGCGCAGCGGCACCAGCTCGCGGCGGGGCACCACGAGGAACTGCGCGAGGCCGCCGTCCTCGCCGTAGCCGCGGCCGCTGGCGCCGCGCGGGCAGTAGTTGTCCTGGCCGCGGAGGCAGAACTCGCAGCGCCCACACGAGTGGATGCCCGCCACCGCGACCGGTTGCCCGGGTTCGAGGTCGTCGACGCCGTCGCCGAGCTGCTCCACCCACCCCGCGCTCTCGTGGCCGAGCGTGAACGGGAGCCGCCACGGGATGATGCCCGGGCGGCGTGTCGAGGAACATGAAGTCGCTGTGACAGAGGCCGACGCCGGCCACCTTGATCAGCACCTCGTCGCGGCCCGGCACCGGGACGTCGACCTCGCGGAACTCGGGCGGCTCGCCCCACGCGGTGAGCTGGTAGGCGGTCATGGTCTTCGGAGTGCTCATGGTTGCGGCCATCCCGGAAGGAGGTTGCGGCGTTTGCAGAGAGGTTGCGAGTGCACGAGGGTGCCGGCGAGCTCGAGCGCGTCGTCGGACGAGCACAGCCACGCGATGGCGGCGCCCGTCACCTCCGGCGGCGCGCCGCGAAAGCGCTGGGCGAACTGCTCGTCGCTGGGCTTGTCGTTGGTGGTGAAGCCGGGGTCGACGTTGTACGCGACGATGCCCTGCGCCGCGAACTCCACGTGCAGCTGGCCGGCGACGCGCAGGAACGCAGCCTTCGATGCCCCGTACCCGAGACCCCATCCACCCTCACCGGCCGGTGCGGGCGGGTCCATCGTCGCGGTGGCCGACGCCATGTTGACCACGCGTCCGCCGCCGCGTTCGAGCATCCCCGGCACGACGAGCTGCACGAGGTGGAGCTGGTTGACGTAGTTGCCGACCACGAGCCTGGTCGCGGCCTCGAGGTCGAGCTCGAGCACGCGGTCCATGCGTCCGGGCCCCTGGTAGATCGCGTTGTTGACGAGTGCGTCGATGCGACCCCACTCGCCGAGCACGGTGTCGACCATCGAGTCGATGCTCGGTCGGTCCAGGAGGTCCATCGCCACGGGCAACGCGCGCTGACCGCGTTCGACGATGGCGGCGGCGGTGGAGTCGAGGCTGCCCTCGACGACGCGCAGCTCCTGCGCCTCGCGCACGGAGCCCGGCGCCATGCGGCCGTCGCCCTCGTGCACCGTGCGCGCGGCGATGGCGACGTCGTAGCCTGCGGCGGCGAGCGCGAGTGCGGTGGCACGCCCGATGCCCCGGCTCGCGCCGGTGACGAGAGCGACGGGAGCGGCCATGAGCGCGGACACTACCGGGGCCGGCGAGCTCGTTCTCGTGGACGATCCGGCCCCCCGGGTCCGCCGGCTCACGCTCAACCGCCCCGACAAGCGCAACGCCATCAGCAACGCGCTGCGGACCGAGCTCTACGACGCCCTGCACGCCGCCGACCGCGATCCCGACGTCGGCGTCACCGTGATCCGCGGTGCGGGACCGTGCTTCTCGTCGGGCTACGACCTCAAGTCGGACCTGTCGGAGGGTCGGCCGTTCTACACCGCGCCCGGCGACGGGGCGTGGTCACGCCATGCGGCCGAAGGCTGGTCGCGCATCTGGGACCTCGCCAAGCCGGTGATCGCGCAGGTGCACGGCTACGCGATGGCGGGCGGGACCGAGCTCATGGCCGCGTGCGACCTCGTGTACATCGCCGACGACGCGCAGCTCAGCTACCCGGTGGTGCGCGTCGTCAGCCCGCCCGACTTCCAGTACCACGTGTGGCTGATCGGCATGCGCCCGGCGATGGAGCTCATGCTCACCGGCGACGCCATCGACGGTCGGGAGGCCGTGCGCATCGGCATGGCCAACCGCGCGTTCCCCGCCTCCGAGCTCGAGCGCGAGACGCTCGCCATGGCCGAGCGCGTGGCTTCGATCCCGAGCGACCTGCTGCAGATCAACAAGCGCACCGTGCACCGGGCGATGGAGTTCAAGGGCGTGCGCACCGCGACCCGTGCCGGTTCCGAGCTGCAGGGACTGGCGAGCAACCTCGAGACGTCGAAGCAGTTCTTCGGCGGCGACCTGTCGGCCGCGGTCAAGCAAGCAGCCCAGGGGCCGTCGACGCAGCAGAGCCAGGGCGGGAGCGCAGGTACTCCCTGAACGCCGACGGGCTGTAGTTCTCGTGCTGCTCGCCCCAGGCCTCGACGCCGTCGATGTCCCAGCGCACGAGGTGGTTCCACCCCACCAGGTTCTCGTTGCAGAAGTTCACGAACCGGCTGACGCACTCGCCCTCGGCGTGGAACTCGCGGCCGAGCTCGTCGGTCCCCTCCACGAGCACGCGTGTCGCGGTGTCGGTCGCGGGATCACGCTCGAGGATGGCGCGCCGTCCCTTCGTCACCCGTGACACCTCGCCGTCGCGCAGGTGGAAGCCCATGATCACCGGGAAGTCGTCGGTGACGTTGGCGGTGATGGTGAGGAACGACACCGTGTCGGACGTGGCGTGGCTGTACGGCATCTGCGTCGCCTTCCACTCCCCGGCCGACATCAGGTGAGGGCCGAAGGGGTTGCGGGAACCCCACGACCGGTCGCGTGCGCCGTACGAGTCGACCGCGATGGTCTCGCCGTCGAGCACCAGCGTGCCGGTGAAACGTCCGAGCTGGTCGAGGTGCCCACCGTCGGGACCCGACGTCTTCGTGTGCAGCGGATCCATGATCGCGGTGAAGGTGAGGTCGAACGACACCGCGTCGGTGTCGGGATCGCGGTAGCGCAGGTCGTAGACCCGCTGCGGCTCGCGCGCGGTGTACCCGAGCCCGTTGGGCAGGTCGAAGTCGCTCGAGCCGCTCGGGGACGGGGAGGTGCCAGAGCTGCTTGTAGTACCGGCAGTCGAACGGCGTGTCACCCCGGTCGTCCCAGAGGAACACCGCCGCCGAGCACGTGTCCTGGTTGGTGCGGAAGAACGGGTACGTCCACCCGGCGAGCTTGCGCTCCGGCACCGAGAACGCGAACCACGCGGTCTCGCTCCAGAACGGGTCGTCGTTCGTCGGCGGATGGAACTCGTCGTCGGGGTGCGTCACGATCGGTTGCTCCTCGTGTTCACGAACTGGCGTCAGTTCGGCGCAACCATTGCGCCCAGCTGACGCCAGAACGGTGGGGTGGGGGTCCCCCGGAGGGGGGTCAGCGGGCGCCGCGGAGGAGGCGGCCGGGGCGGGCACCGGTGTCGACGCCGTGGCGCCGGGTGATCTCGCCGCTCACCATGGTGGCGACGTAGCCGTCGGCCTCCTGCAGGAGGCGTGCACCGCCGGCCGGGAGGTCGCGCGCGACCCGAGGCATGCGCAGCGTGAGGCCGTCGAAGTCGATGACGTTCACGTCGGCCTTCTTGCCCGGCGCGAGCACGCCGCGGTCACCGAGCCCGTACAGCGTCGCGGTGTCGGACGTCTGCTTCTTCACCAGGTACTCGAGCGGCAGCGTGTCGCCGCGCACGCGGTCGCGGGCCCAGTGCGTGAGCATGAACGTGGGGATGGACGCGTCGCAGATCAGGCCGCAGTGCGCGCCACCGTCGGACAGGCCCGGACACGCCCGCCGGGTGCAGCAGCATCTCGCGGATGGCGTCGTGGTTGCGCTCGGCGTAGTTGAAGAACGGGAGCATCAGCAGGTGCTGCGCGCCGTGCTCGAGCATCACGTCGTAGAGCAGGTCGAGCGGGCGACGCCCGCGGCCTCCGCCATCGCCGCGATCGTTCGATCCGGCGTGGGCTCGTAGACCGGCGGGTCACCCAGCGAGTACAGACGGTCGAGCGAGCCCTGCACGAGCTGGAAGAACCCGTCGAACAGCACCGTCGGGTCGGGGGCGACGTCGTCCTCGGCCAGGATCTGCGCGCGCACGGCGGGCTTCGCCAGCTCGGCGAGCAGCTCGTCGGGGCCGAGCCGGGCCGCCAGCGCGCGGTAGGTCGGTCGGCCGGAGAACCCGTGGCGGGTCGGGAAGCCGAGGAGCATCCCGAACGGCCGTGCCGCGACCTGCGGCACCACCTGCGCGCCGGCGTCGTACGCGCGCAGCGACTCGTCCATCAGGCCGCGCCACGCGTCGGGTGCGGCGTCGATCTGCAACATCGTGAACGACACCGGTAGCCCGAGGTCGTCGGACAGCTTCACCATCCACGCCATCTCGCGCTCGGGTGCGAGGAGGTCTTCTCCCGACGCGCCGAGCGGGCGCGAGCTCGAACACCGCGCGCCCACCGCGCTGCATGGCGCGTCCGAGCGCGAACAGCTCGTCCTCGGCCGCGAACGTGCCCGGCACCGGGCGGCCGTCCATGGCGCGGTGTCCGAGCGTGCGCGAGGTCGAGAAGCCCGAGCGCGCCCGCCTCGACCGCCTCCTGCACGATCGCGGCCATCGCCGCGATCTCGTCGGGGTCGGCGGGCTCGTTGGCCGCGCCCCGCTCCCCCATCGCGTACGCGCGCACCGCGCCGTGCGACACCTGCACCCCGATGTCGACACCGAACTGGCGGCGGTCGAGGGCGTCGAGGTACTCGGGGAACGTCTCCCAGCTCCAGTCGATGCCCTCGGTGAGCGCGGTGCCGGGGATGTCCTCCACGCCCTCCATCAGCTTGATCAGCCACTCCTCGTCGCCCGGGCGCACCGGCGCGAACCCGACGCCGCAGTTGCCGGCGACGACGGTGGTGACACCGTGCCCCGACGACGGCTCGAGCAGCGGGTCCCACGTGGCCTGGCCGTCGTAGTGCGTGTGGATGTCGACGAAGCCGGGGGTCACGAGGAGCCCGGTGGCGTCGACGGTCTCCACCGCGTCGGCGTCGAGCGACGACTGCGACACCTCGACGACCACACCGTCCTTCATCGCGACGTCGCCGACGAATCGCGGTGCGCCGGTGCCGTCGACGATGGTGCCGTTGGTGATCTTGACGTCGTACACGACGCCTCCTCCCGGCTCGGTTCAGCCGTAGACGAGCTCGACCTCGGCGCGGTTGACGCCGTTGACGAAGGAATTGGGCAGGAAGTCGACGCTGCCGGGGACCACGTTGATCTCACGCACCCGGCGGACGAACTCCTCGAAGAACATCTTGATCTCGAGCCGCGCGAGCGCGGCGCCGAGGCAGAAGTGCGTGCCGAAGCCGAACGCGATGTGGTGGTTCGGCGTGCGGGTGACGTCGTAGCTCTCGGGATCGGTGAAGTGGCCGGCATCGCGGTTGGCCGACTGGTACATCAGCACGACCTGCTGGCCGGCGCGGATGGTCTCGCCGCCGATCTCGTAGTCGCGGTTCGCCACCCGGCACATGTTCAGGACCGGCGTGACCCAGCGGATGAACTCCTCGACCGCCACCGTGAGGTCGGCACCGTCGCGCAGCAGCTGGTACTGGTCGGGCCGTGCCGCCAGCTCGAGGATCGTGCGCGCGATCACCGTGCGCGTCGTCTCGGCGCCGCCGTCGAGCAGCAGCAGGCAGTCGCTGATGACCGGATCGAGACCGATCGCTTCGCCGTCGATCTCCGCCGTCGTCCAGACGGTCATGATGTCGTCGGCCGGGCAGCGCTGCTTCTCCTCGTAGAGCTCCGCGCACGCACCCGCGAACTCGATCGCGGCCATGATCACGTCGTCGTCGGCGTAGCGGGGTCCACCGCCACCGACGATGGTGCGGGCCGACCACTCCATGAGCTTCGGCCACATCTCGTGCGGGTAGCCGAGGAGCAGGCCGATCATCTTGGCGGGGAGCGGACCGGCGAGGTCGGCGATGAGCTCGACCCGCGGCTTGGTGGCGGCGGCGTCGAGCAGACCGGTGATCGTCTCCTGGATGTGGTCCTCCCACGCGAGAACCGTGCGCGGGGTGAAGCCACGGTTCACGAGCTTCCGCCGCTTCGTGTGGAGCGGGTCGTCGAGCCCGATGATCGACGGGTCCGACGGGAGGTTGGGCCGGTAGCCGCCCTTCACGCGGTCGGAGTTGATGAAGACGTCCTTGGCCTTCTCGATCTCGACGATGTCGTCGTAGCGGGCGATGCCCCACAGCTCGTTCTGCGCGTCCCAGTACACCGGTGCGTGCTCGCGCATCCACGCGTAGGTGGGGTACGGATCACCGGCGTAGAGGTCGCCGTCGAGCAGGTCGATCACCCGGTCGCTCGTGGTGGTCATGGCCGCGAACGCTACCCGGCGCTCGCAGGACTGCTCCACGGCGCCGGCGCCGTCCAGCGTCATGACCGGGAGGGCGCGATCGGCGATGAGATCGAGGCTCACGAACACCTGGCCCGTGGTCTCCGCGTCGCAGTCGCACAGGTGGACCGCGGCCTCGACCATCTCCTCCATCGACTCGATCATGTGGTCCTGGATGACATGACCCGCGAGCACCTCGGCGCCCTCGCTCATCACCGCCGCACGCGGTTCGACGGTGTTGACCCGGATGCCGCGGCCCCACAGCTCGTGCCCCAGCGCGTTGGTCTCACGGTTGAGCGCGGCCTTCGACGAGCCGTACATGCCGGTGGTCGAAGCGAGGCCCTCCATCTTGAACGGCGGCCCGGGATCGAGCTTGCCGGTCGCGCTCGACACGTTCACGATCCAGCCCTCGCCGGCCTCGAGCATCGCGGGCAGCACCGCCTGCGCGAGGTCGAGCGGCGCGTGGACGTTCACCTCGAACGTGATCCGCCGGCGCTTCAACGGCATCTCCGACGGCAGCGCGTACATCGCGGCCGCGGCGTTGTTCACCAACACGTCGATCGGCCCGCCGAGCTGCTCGACCGCCTCGGGCACGATGCGGGCACGGTCGTCGCCGTCGGTCAGGTCGGCCGCGACGAGCGCGACGGGGTTGCCGTACACCGCGAGGCGCTCGGCCGTCTCCTCGAGACTGCCGGCGAGGTTGGCGCGCCCACCCACTGCGAGCGTGCGGGCGACGATCGCCACCGCCGCGCCCTCCGCCGCCAGACGCTCGGCGATGCCGGCGCCGATGCCCCGACTCGCGCCGGTGACGATCGCCCGGCGACCGGTGAACCGTCCACTGCTCATGCTTCCTCCAGAAGTCGTTCGCGCACGCTCATTCCGTAGCTCCTGCGTAGGCGTGGCCGTGCTCCTGGAGGAACCGGCCGGCGGTGACGCACAGGTACTCGATGTCGTCGTCGTCGAGCCCGTGGTTCAGCGGCAGGATCAGGCCCTGCTCCATCACCCGGTCGGCGTTGGGCAGACCGCCTTCGGGCACGCGGTGCGGCACCTTCGCGAACGCGGGCTGGCGGGTGACGTTGCCCGTCCACACCATGCGCGTGTCGACGCCGTGCTCCTCCATGTGCTCCTGGAACTCCGCCCGGCGGATCCCCGACTCGGGCCGGATCAGGACGGGGAACATGTGCCACCCGGTCTCGAGCTCGGCGGTCTGGCGTGGCAGCACGAACACGTCGGGGTAGCGACCGAAGAACGCCGACAGCAGCTCGAAGTTGCGCTGGCGCCGAGCCAGGTTCAGCGGCAGCTTGCGCAGCTGCACCACACCGAATGCGGCGCTGATCTCACTCGGCTCGAAGTTCCAACCCACCTCGTCGAAGATGAACAGGTTGTCGTACTCGATGCCGTCGACCTCGGTGAAGAACCGCTTGTCACCCTTCTTCGACCCGTAGAACTGCGTCTCCGACCGACGACCCCAACGGCGCAGCAGCACGCACCGGTCGATCAGGTCGTCGTCGTCGAGCAGCACCATGCCGCCCGTCGCCGCCGCGGTGATCACGTGCGCGAGGGCGAAGCTGGTGACGCTGATGTGCGAACGCGTGCCGGTCGGCGTGCCGCGCAGCTTGGCGCCGAGCGCGTCGCACGAGTCCTCGATCACGGTGAGGCCGTGGGCGTCGGCGATGGCGCGGATGCGGTCCCAGTCGGGGCAGTTGCCGATCAGGTTCGGTACCAGGATCGCCTTCGTGCGCGGCGAGATCATCGCCTCGATGCCGTCGACGTCGATGTTGAACGTGTCCGGCTCCACGTCGACGAACGCAGGGACGATCCCGGCGCGCACGAGCGGCGCCACGTCGGTCGAGAACGTGACCGATGCGGTGATCACCTCGTCACCGGGTTCACAGCCGAGCAGCTCCACCGCGAGGTAGAGCGCCGACGAGCCGGAGTTGACCATGATCCCGCGTCGCTTGCCGAAGTACTCGGCCACACCCTCCTCGAACGCCTTCACGTTCTTGCTGATCCGCAACGCGCTCGGCCCACCCGCAACACCTCGACGACGGCCTCGATCTCCTCCTCGTCGTGGACGCTGCCCGAGTACTCGATCCGGCGCTGGTCGGGTCTCACGACGCGTCCGCCGTCGAGGAGGAGGGCTTTGCGTCGAGGTTGAAGACGCGGATCGCGTTGTCGCGCAGGAACTTCGGCCACACGTGGTCGCGGAAGGGCACGTTCGGCATCTCGGTGAAGATGCGCTCGAGGCGTGAGGCCCATCGGGTAGTAGCCCGCGTACATGACCTTGTCGGCGCCGCGCGTGTTCGCGTACTTGACGATCGCCTCGGGGTAGTGCTTGGGCGCGAACGCGCTGGGCATGTAGTAGAGGTTCGGCCACTTGAGCATCAGCTTCACCGCGAGCTCCTCCCACGGCTCCGCGCCGTGGCGCATCACGATCCTCAGCTCGGGGAAGTCGTAACAGACCTGGTCGAAGAGCATGACGTCCTGGCACTTCGACGGGAAGCGCGGCCCGGCGATGCCCGCGTTGGAGATGATCGGGATGTCGAGGTCGATGCACTCCTGGTAGATCGGGTAGTAGCGGCGGTCGTCGACCGGCACCTGCGGGTTGCACCCCGCCGGGAACGTGGTCAGTGCCTTCAAGTCGTACTCGGCCTTGTACTCGCGGATCTTGCGCACCGTGCCGGTGATGTCGTTGGGGTCGATCTCGAGGCTGGTGATGAAGCGCCCGGGGTAGCGCTCCTGCGCCTGCTTGGTCAGCGGGCCTGCACCGACGAGCCCCATGTCGACGCCCCACTTGTCCATCTCGCGCGATGGTGACGGTGACGCCGTCGTCGCCCTCGTCGAGCTTGTTGGGCACGTCCTTGAACATGTAGCCGGCGGGGAACTCGGCGGTGGACTCGTCGTCGCCGCGCGTCGTCTCGCGCAGGTAGTCGTAGGTCTTCGACGCGTTCGACTTCGGGAAGCTGATCATCAGATCGATGGCGCCGATGTCGGTGGGCATGGTCATGCAGGGCTCCTGACGGGATGGGTCGAAGGGTCGGGCTGGCGGAACCGGATGTCGCGGAAGTCGTCGACGAGGCGCGTGAGCAGCTCGCCGAGTGCGTGTCGCTCGGCCTCGGTCCAGCGCCCGAGGGCGTCGCGCAGGTGCGCTTCGAGCACTTCGGCGATGCGCCGGCGCCCGGTGCGACCGGCGGGGGTGATGGACACGGTGATGACGCGGCCGTCGGCGGCGTCGGGCGCACGCCGGGCGAAGCCGAGCTCCTCGAGCCGGCGCACCTGGCGGCCGGTCGAGGCCGCGTCCATCCCGGCGGCGCGGGACAGCTCGCTCAGCGTCGCCGGGCCCTCCTCGTCGAGGCGCCGCAGCAGCGCGTACGCAGGACGTGACAGGTCGATCCCGGCGGCTGCGCTCAGCGCGGCGTGCCCGTTGCGGCTGGCCCGGAGGCGGTCGAGCTGCTCGAGCCCCCGCTGGATCGCACTCACGTCGTCCATCGGACGGCGACCCTAACTTATTTGCTTGAGTCCAGCAACTAGCTCCACCCCCGACCATGTGGCGCTGGTCGCGTGCCGTAGCGGCACACCCGCAGCGCCGAATCGTGATCAGGGGTCGAAGGTCTGGCCGACCATCTCCTCGGTGAGGGTCCAGAGGCGGGCGGCCGACTCGGGGTCGCGCGCCCAGGGCGCGTGCTGGTCGGTGACCTCGGCGTCGGCGAGGTAGGTGCCGCCCTGCTCGTCGAGCTCGGGCGCGGTGGCCGCCCACACCGAGGTGGCCGCGCCCTGTTCGACGGTCTTGTACGGCGGCATCCCGCCCGACGGCGCCGACTTCGCCCGGTCCATCAGCGCCTGGAAGTCGGCCTTGGTCATGTGGCGACCGAGCTCGGTGGCGATCATGCCCGGGTGCACCGCGTACGCGTGCACCCCGCGGTCCCCGAGCCGGCGGTCGAGCTCGACCGAGAAGAGGATGTTCGCGGTCTTCGACTGGCCGTACGACGCGAACTTGTCGTAGTCGCGGCGTTCGAAGTGCACGTCGTCCCACACGATGTCGGAGCCCATGTGGCCTCCGGAGCTCAGGTTGACGACGCGCGCCGGCGGGTCGGCGAGCAGCTGCGGCACCAGCAGGTTCGTGAGCAGGAAGTGCCCGACGTGGTTGGTGCCGAACTGCATCTCGAAGCCGTCGGCGGTGTGCTCGAACGGCGTGTACATCACGCCGGCGTTGTTGATCAGCAGGTGCAGCCGATCGTGACTGCTCGCGAACCAGTCGGCGAACCGGCGCACGCTGTCGAGCGACGCCAGGTCGAGCTCGCCCTGCTCGAGGCGTGCATCGGGCTCGCGCTCGAGGATCGTCGCCGCGGCGGCGTCGATGCGCGCCGGGTCGCGTCCCGCGAGCACCACCTCTGCACCCACCGAGGCGAGCGCGCGCGCCGTCTCCAGGCCGAGTCCGGTCGACGCCCCGGTGACGATCGCGACCTTGCCGCGCAGGTCGACGCCGTCGAGCACCTCGTCGGTGGTGGTCTCGAAGCTCATCGCGTCTCCTCCTCGTCGCCCGGCCACACCCCGGGCCAGTCGTCGGCCACGCTCCCCTGCCACTTCGGCGCGCGCCGCTCCAGGAACGCCATCACGCCCTCCTTGGCGTCGGGGCTGCCCATCAGGTGGTGGTGCAGCACCGTCTCGAGGTGGTTCACCTCGTCGCGGTCGAGATCGAAGCTCGCCCACAGCACGCGCTTGCTGAACGCCACCGACATCGGCGCGGTCGTGGCCGCGATGTCGCGTGCGTACTCCCACGCCGCCGGCAGCACCTCGTCGGCCGGGAGCACGCGGCTGGCCACCCCGAGGCGCTGCATGTCGTTGCCGTCGAACGTCCGGCCGGTGAGCAGGATCTCCGCCGCGTTCGCCATCCCGACGATGCGCGGCAGCGACCAGTGGACGTACGCGTCGCCCATCACCCCACGCTGGGTCTGCACGACCCCGTACTTGGCGTCGGCGGCCATGAAGCGGAGGTCGCACTGGATCGCCAGCGTCATCCCCACGCCGATGGCGTGCCCGTTGATCGCACCGATCACGGGCTTGCGCACGTCCCACGGCGGGAAGCGGAGACCGGCGGCGTTGAACGTCGAGGTGTCGACCTTGCCGAAGGTCTCGCCCCCGCGTGCCAGATCGGCACCGGAGCAGAACGCCGGCGGCGTCCCCGTCAGCACGACGGCACGGATGTCGTCGTCCTCGTCGCAGCGTCGGAGTGCGGCGTCGAGCTCGCCGCCCATCCCAGCGCCGAATGCGTTGCGTACGTCGGGCCGGTTGCAGCGTGACGGTCGCGACCTGCTCGCGCACGTCGAAGAGCAGCGTCTCGTAGCTGGGCGTCTCGTAGGTGTCGTCGCTCACGCGTCCTCCTTGGGCACGTCGTAGCGCGCCATGTAGCCGGTCGAAGCGCTCGTCGAGCGCACCGCGCTCGAGCCCCACCTCCGCCAGTGAATAGGTGTGCGTGCCGTGCTTGTGCTGCGGGTTGGCGGCGTGGAAGCGGCGGAAGTAGTCCTCTTTGTCGTCGTTCCACTCGATCCCGAAGCGCTCGTAGATCGTGCCCACGACCGCCACCGGATCGCGCACGATGTCGGCGTACGCGACGTCGAAGAAGGCGTCCTCACCGATGCGGTCGCGAGCGTCCATCGCGCGGTCGAGCAACGTGGAGAGCGTGTCCGGCCAGTGCGCCACGATGTACTCGGTGTGGTCGTCGTTGGTGAAGGTGCCGGTGAGGCAGCGCAGCAGGCTGAACGTCGACGCCGCGATCTTCACCGGGTCGCGGTGGGTGACGACGAGACGCGCGTCGGGATAGGTGGTGAACAGCTCGTCGAGCAGCAGGCCGTACTGCGGCGACTTCAGCTGCCACCGTCCCGGGCACTCCGACTGGAGCACCTGCAGCACCTGCCGGTGGTACCCGGTCGCGCCCTCCCACGTCGACGGCAGCAGCCACTCGTCGTAGCTCGGCAGGTTGAACACGGTCGAGTAGATGAGGCTCTGGAAGTGCTGCGCGTGCAGCACCGTGCACTCCATCGCGTCGTCGGGCGCGTCGTGGTGGATCGCGGCGAACTCGGGGTTGAGCAGCTCGGTGGGACTCGGCGTGTTGCGGGCGACCTCGAAGCGGGGGTCGGTCTCGTACGTGGCGGTGGTGGGTGGCGGGATCGACTCGCTCGCCTCCCACGCGAGGAGCGAGCGGTTGTCGGGGTCGGCCGCGAGGAGGTGGCTCAGCGCGGTGGTGCCGCTGCGGGGCATGCCGACGAGGATCAGCGGCGTCTCCACCTTCGTCGCCGCCAGCTCGGGGTGGGTGCGGTGCCAGTCGAGGACGCGCAGGCGGTTGGCCAGGTTCATGCGGATCTGGCCCTCGAACGCCAGCAGCCCGATCTCGGTGAGGTCGGCCTCGTGCATCCCCGACCACCACAGCGGCTCGAGCCCGTCGCGGAACGTCGGGTCGCCGTAGTCGTCGAGGCCTGCCTGCGCCGCGACTTCGTCGAGGAGCCCGTCGACGTCCAAGTCAGATCCCCAGCGCGTCGTGCGTGCGCGCGAGCTCGTCGGGATCAGACGTCGTGGGCACGAGGAAGAACTCGTCGGCGCCCGCGTCACGCGCGTTGTCGACAGCACGCCGCAACGCGTCGGGCGTGAAGCACGTGACCGCGCCCGATGCCCACTGCCCCACTTCCTCACCGAGGATCTTCATGTAGGTGTGCGTGTAGTCGCGCAGGCGCTCCTCCGCGCCGTCACCGAGCGCGTACCAGATGCTCGACGAGAGGTGCGGGGGCTCGCTCCGCCCCGCCTCGTCCCACGCGATCGCGGATCTGGGTGAACGCGGCTCGCCATCGCGTCACGATCGCCGTCCATGGTCCACGCACCGTCGACGCCGTCGGCCCAGCGCGCGGCGCGTGCGATCGCCTTCGGGCCCATCACGCCCGGCGATGACCGGGAGCGGGTCCTGCACCGGCCGCGGTCCCACCGGGTCGGCGCCCTCGAACGGCGGTTCGCCGGCCCAGATCCGGCGCATGCGCGCGACCTGCTCGTCCATGCGCTGCCAGCGGCGTTCGAACGAGCCGCCGATGGCGCGGTAGTCGTGCTCGCGTCCACCGACGCCGACACCGACGGTGAGGCGGCCGTCGGACAGCACGTCGATCGACGCCAGCTGCTTCGCCACCGCCACTTCGTCGTGCGCGGGGAGGATCACGATCGTCGTGTACAGCCGCACCCGCTCCGTGAGCGCGGCCACCGCGGCGAGGTCGACGGTCCAGTCGTGGCTGGTGTAGGTGATGCGTTCCGGCACCGCCAGGCCGGCCCACGGTCCGGCGTCGACCTCCCTGCACCAGGCGAGCGTCTGCCCGCGAGTGCGGGAGCATGGTGGGCAGGGTCATGGAAAGCTGCATCGGCGAGGAGGGTACGCTCCCGCGTCAGTCGCTGTCATGGAGCAGGTGCGGTCATGAAGCTCGGTGTGGTGTTCGGGTACTGGGGGGCGGGGCCGCGGCCCGGCTTCGTCGAGGAGGCGCAGGAGGCGGAGCGCCTCGGCTTCGACTCGGTGTGGGTGGCGGAGTCGTGGGGGAACGACGCGTTCACGTACGCCGCCTACGTCGCGGCCAACACGTCCACGATCAAGATCGGCACCGGCATCGTGCAGATGGCGGCGCGCACGCCCACCGCCACCACGATGGCCGCGGTGACGCTCGACCACCTGTCGAACGGCCGGCTCATCCTCGGCCTCGGCGTCTCCGGCCCGCAGGTGGTGGAGGGCTGGTACGGCCAGCCCTCGAACCGGCCGCTCGCGCGCACCCGCGAGTACGTCGACATCATCCGCCGCGCGCTGCGTCGCGAGGGCCCGCTCGAGAGCGACGGCGAGTTCTACCCGCTCCCCTACCGCGGTGAGGGCAGCCAGGGCTCGGCAAGCCGTTGAAGATCATGACCCACCCGCTGCGCGCCGACATCCCGATCTTCCTCGGCGCCGAGGGTCCGAAGAACGTCACGCAGACCGCGGAGATCGCCGACGGCTGGTTGCCGCTCTACTACTCGCCGTACCGCCAGGACGTGTACGCCGACCAGTTGGTGGACGCCAAGCCCGGGTTCGAGATCAACGCCATGGCCAACGTCACCGTGACCGACGACGTCGCCGCCGGGCCTGCTGCCGGTGAAGGGCGCGCTCGGCTTCTACATCGGTGGCATGGGCGCCAAGGGCCAGAACTACCACACCAAGTTGATGCAGCGGATGGGCTTCGAGGAAGAGGCGCTCAAGATCCAGGACCTCTTCTTCGCGGGCAAGCGCGACGAGGCGATCATGGCGGTGCCCGACGACTTCGCCGACGAGATCTCGATCGTCGGCCCGCCGTCGCGCATCAAGGAACGACTGCAGGCGTGGGAGGCGAGCCCGGTCACCACGCTGATGGTGGCCGGGCGCGATCCCGAGCAGCTCAAGGTCGTGCGCGACCTCGTGCTCGGCTGAGCGGCGCATGCCCTCGCACCCGTTCCACGACGTCGCCATCGTCGGCGTCTTCAACACCGAGCAGGCGCGCGTGCTCGAAGGGCACGACTCGCGCAGCATCACCTTCGCCGCCGGCATGGGCGCGCTCGCCGACGCCGGACTCGGTCCGCGCGACATCGACGGCGTCATCGGCCAGACCGGTTCCGACCTCCTCTACCAGGCGCGGAGCGGCCCGGTGTGGCGCTCGTACTCGGGCATGGGCATCCCCGCGGTGCTCGAGGCGGCCGCCGCGATCGCCACCGGTCTGGCGTCGACCGTGCTCATCAGCGCGGGCTCGGCCGGCGTGTACACCGACCGTGCGTCCACCGCGCCGTGGACGCGGCCGGCGCACGAGTTCGTGGCGCCCTTCGGCATGTTCACCGCTGCGGAGTTCGCGCTGATCGCGCGCCGGCACATGCACCGGTTCGGCACGCCGCCGGAGGCGCTGGCCACCGTGGCGGCCACGATCCGCAACAACGGCCACGTGAACCCCGAGGCCTGCTACTTCGGCCGCGGTCCGTTCACCGTGGAGGACATCCTCGACAGCCGCATGGTCGCCGATCCCTTCCACCTCCTCGACTGCTCGATGACGGCGGAGGGCGGTTGCGCGCTGGTGCTGGCGCGCGCCGACATCGCCCGCGACCTCGCCCAGGACCCGATCTGGGTGCTCGGCGGCAACACCGACCACTTCGGGCCGTCGTACCAGCACCCGCCGGCGTGGGACCTCGGCGGCAACGTGCGCGCCGACCTGGTCGACGGCACCGTCGGTCGGCGCGCCATGGAGACCGCATGGTCGATGTCGGGGCTCGGGCCCGACGACGTCGACGTGTGCGAGCTGTACGACCCCTTCTCGTTCGAGATCATCCGCCAGTTCGAGGCGTTCGGGTTCTGCGCCGAGGGTGAGGGCGGCGACTACGTGATGAGCGGCGTCATCGAGCCCGGCGGCAAGCACCCGATCACGACCGACGGCGGCCTCATGTCGTTCAGCCACGGCGGCGCGACGGTGCAGATGCTGCAGCGGGTCATCCGCGGGGTGCAGCAGCTGCGCGGCGGGTGTCCGACCATGCAGGTCGCCGACGCCGAGGTCGCGCTGTGCAGCGGCGGCGGCGCCGGTGCGCTGTTCACCGACGTCATGTTGTTGGGGAGGGACCAGCCATGAGCAGCAGCACTTCGAAAGGCGTTCCGGACGCGATCGCGATCACCAACCTGCTCTACCGCTACGCCGAGCTGATCGACGCCGGCGACTACGAGGGCATCGGCGAGCACCTCGCGCACGCGGTGATCACCACCGACGGCACCGACGCCGAGACGCGCGGGGCCGACAAGGTCGCGGCGATGTACCACGCGACCACGCGCAAGTACGACGACGGCACGCCGCTCACCAAGCACGTGATCACCAACCCGATCGTCGAGGTCGCCGACGACGGGCTCACCGGCACCTGCCGCTCGTACTACACGGTGTTCCAGAAGGCGGGCGACGCGCCGCTGCGACCGATCATCAACGGCCACTACCGCGACGAGTTCGAGAAGGTCGACGGCGAGTGGCGCTACAGCCGGCGCCACATGGGCGTCGACCACATCGGCGACCTCTCACTGCACCTGCTCATCGACCTCGGCTAGCGCGGGTCAGGTGCCTCGGAGCCCCGCGAGGGCCTCGCGCATCTGGGTCAGGTAGGCGTTCGGGTCCGCCGCCTTCGTCGCCGAGGCGTCGGCGTCGCGGGCGGTCGCGTACGACACGTAGTGCTCGCCGATGTCGGGATCGGTGACGCTGGCCACGATCGCGGCGGCCACCTCCTCCGGGGTCGCGGCGGTGGGTCCCGGCGGCAGCGGCGGGTCGTTGCCGTCGCGCGGCGTGCTGAACTCGGTCAGCGTGGTGCCGGGGACGACGAGGTGCGCGCGCACGCCGGTGCCGGGCAGCTCGACGTAGAGCGACTCGGTGAACAGCTCGAGCGCCGCCTTCGACGCCGAGTAGGCGCCGACACCGAACGCGACGAGGTGCACGCCCATCGACGACACGTTGACGATGTCGCCCCGGGCGCGCTCGATCATGCGGGGCAGCAGCGCGAGCGTGAGGCGCACCGGCGAGAAGTAGTTCATCGCCATGACGTCCTCGACGTCGTCGGGCGTCATGGTCGTGGTGCGGCGGCGCTTGGGGACGCCGGCGTTGTTCACGAGCACGTCGACGCCGCCGAGCTCGGTGTCGGCGAGGGCCGCGAACGCGTCGATGCCGTCGAGCTCCGAGAGGTCGAAGACCCACGCCCGCCCGCCGGGGAGATCGGCGAGCACCTCGGCGAGCCGGTCCTCGCGGCGCGCGCAGATGCCGACGGTGTCGCCCCGGGCGGCGAAGGCCCGGGCGGTGGCGGCGCCGATGCCCGACGACGCGCCCGTCACCAGGACGTTCACGGGCTGCTCTCGGACGGCTTGCTCTCGCCGGGGTGGCGCGCTTCCCAAGCGGCCCGCAGCCCGTCGCGCCAGCCGATCTCGCACCGCCCGGCGACGGCCTGGCGGGCGGTCGGATCGGCGATGGAGCCCCGCAGGGTGCCGGGGGTCTCCACGACGTCGACGGGCACGTCGTGGCCGGTGAGCTCGGCGAAGAAGGCGCACCACTCCTGCACGGTCACCGCCTCGTCGCCGCCCCAGTTCACGATGCGCGCGGGCACGGTGGCGGCCTCGAGGAGCGCGGCGGTCTGGCGGTTGATGTCGTCCTCGTGGATCGGCATGTACGGGCAGGGATCCCAGCGGGTGGTGACGTGCTCCCCGGCGACGGCGGCGTCGAGGTGGTACACGGGCAGGCCGCCGTTGGGTCCGTACGACGCGTTCATGCGGGCGATCGTGACCGGCAGGTCGTAGAGGCGCGCGCACGTGCGCGCCACGGCCTCCTGCGCGATCTTCGACATCGAGTACGGCGGTGACAGCCCCGAGTTGACGTCACCGAGCGGGTCGGTCTCCACGAACACGTGCAGCGGGTCGTCCTGCGGCTTGTAGACCGAGTGCGTCGACATCACCAGCGCCGCCTTCGCCGTGCGGGTGTGCGCGAGCAGCAGCCCGGTGCCCTCCGCGTTCACGGTGATGGCGTGGTCGTAGTCGAGGCCCGCGCCCTGGTACGCGGCGAGGTGCACGACGTACGTGAAGTCGTCGGGGACGCCGGAGAAGTCTCCCGTGCGCGATGTCGCAGACCACCGTCGTGACCCCGAGCGCGTCGACCCGCTCGCGGCTGCCCTCCTCGGAGAACCGGGCGATGCCCCACACCTCGTTGTCGGCGGCCAGGTACCGGGCGAGCGGGAACGCGATCTGCCCGGCCGGCCCGGTGATGAGGATCTTCTCGCCCGTCAGCACGGTCGGGGACGCTAGTTGTCGCTCAGAGGTAGCGTCGGCTGCATGTCACGTCTCGGACCCTGGCAGCCCGCGACCGCGGACGAGCGCATCGACCGGCTGGAGTCGCTGGCCCAGATCCAGCAGCTCGCGTACCGCTACGCGCTCGCGCTCGACTCGCGCGACATGGACATGATGGTGTCGCTGTTCACGCCCGACGTGCGGGTCGGGCGCGAGGAGCGCGGACGCGACGCGCTGCGCGTCTGGTTCGTGAAGACGTTGAGCGAACCGAAGGTGTCGGTGCACTTCGTCGGCAACCACGTGATCGACTTCGACGACGCCGACCACGCGCACGGCATCGTCTACTGCCACGACGAGCTCGGGCGGCCCAACGGCGGCTGGGACCAGGGGATGCTGCAGTACTGGGACACGTACGTCCGGGTGGACGGCCCCGACGGGCGCGGAGTGGTGCTTCGACCGGCGCAAGTTCCTGCGCTGGTACATGGTCGACGCCCTGGAGCGACCGGCGCACGGCGCCGGCGTCGGTGCCGACCACGACGCGCTCACCACCAACCAGCTCCCCGACGCGTTCGAGTCGTGGCGCCGGTTCTGGGACGAGGTCGGCGTCGAGCCACCCTCGTCCTCCTGACCCTCCGCTGGCACGTCAGCCGACCGGAGCGCAGTCGCTGCCCGCTCCCGACGGTGCGGGCCGGTGCAACACCGCACGCGTCGGCGCGAGTCGGACCACCGCTTCGTCGACGGCCGTGACCTCGGCGTCGACGATGAGGCTGTAGCCACCACGCTCCGGCTGGGGGCCAGAGCAACGCCACCAACGGACGCGCCTGGGCATTCGACGAGGTGGTGCGACCCGACGCGATCACGAGCTCGTCGCCGTCCCACTGCACCGGCACCGCGACGTGTGCGATCGGCCGTCGTCGCTCACGGTGAGCAGGTAGGCGTCGGTGTCGAACTCCTCGATCGCGCGCCCGCAGTTCGTCGAGCCCGACCGCGATGCTCATGCGCCCACCGTACCGATCTGCTGCTCCCGGTCCGGATAGGGACAGTGGCGACAGCCGGAACCGCAGCACGTCCCCCGCTCCGCCAGCGTCACCGCGGTGAACACGAAGTACCCGGTGTCGGGATCGAGGTAGCCCGGCTCGCCTGCCGCCACGGCGCGATCGTGGGCCGCCCGGGCGGCGTCGGTGATCACCCCGACCTGGTCCCGACGATGGCGTAGAGCCCCACGATCAGCTCCTGGGTCCCGAACGACCGGCGGACCTCGGCCGTCACCCCTTCGCCGGCGAGCAGCGGCGGCACCGTCGGCGATGTCGAGCAGCACGTTCTCGTGGCGTTCGTGGTCGCGACGCCAGGTGCCGTCGTCGTTCTGCACGAAGGTCGTCATGTCGCGGACGTACCGATCGGGCTCGGGTTCTCGTAGCGGGTGATGATCGCCCAGTCGTCGCCGAGGCGCGACTGCTCGTGCACGTCGGCGCGCGCCGTCGCCCACTCGAAGTCCTCGAGGTCGGTCGCGAACACGCCGCCGGGGCGCAACGCCCGCGCCAGCGCGCGCAACGCCCGCTCGATCGAGGCCTCGTCGGGCAGGTAGTTCAGCGGGTGACCGACGCCGACCACGGCGTCGCACTCGGGCACGGGATCGTCGGGCAGCCGCACCACCGCGAACTCCTCCGCGCCGGGCGCGGTCTCACGCGCGAGCTCGAGCATCGCGGGCGACGCGTCGGTGGCGAGCACCCGGAGGCCCGCGTCGACGAGGTGGCGGGTGAGCAGCCCACTCCCGCAGCCGATCTCGAGCACCAACCCGTCGCGCTCGCGCACCGGCGCCAGCAGCTCGATCAGGTCGGGCGCGCACCCGTCGGCGTGGAACCCGAACCCGCGGTGGTGCACGAGCGCGAGGTCGCTTCGGTAGTACGGATCGTTCGTCGTCATGCGAGCTCCAGCGCCAGATCGACCGCAGCCTCGGGATCGGCTGCGTCGATCACGTCGTCGAGGTCCCACGTGCCGATGCCGACCACCGGGACACCCGTGCGCAGCGCGAACGCGATCTCGGACAAGCGTGCCGTACGCGCCGCCCACTGCGATCACCGCATCGGCCGCCCGCACCACGAGCGCGTTGCGCATCTCCCCCATCCCGGTCGTGAGCGACGATGGTCACGTGTTCGTTGGCCGCGGCACGATCGGTCCCCGGCAGGATCCCGAGCACCGTGCCGCCTGCACCGGCCGCACCACGCGAGACCGCTTCCATCACACCTCCCTGTCCTCCGCACACCACGACCACACCTCGCTCCGCGAGCAGCCGACCCACCGTCTCGGCACGGTCCGCCTCCTCGGCGGTCGCATCACTCGGCCCGATCACCGCGACGTAGCGCTGCCCGCTCACGCTCCGACCCTACGTTCTGCCTGGCGGTGCGCGTCCGCCGCCGAGCTTGCCCGCCTTGCGATCACGTTCGGTCTTGGCCCAGTGGTCGGGCTTGCACCGGGCGTTCAGGTTCTCGTAGCTGGTGACACCGTCGTTGGCGACGGGATCGTCGTGATCCCACTCGAGATCGTGACGACGATCGCACCCCTCCTCGACGCACACCGCTCCGTCGAGACGTTCGGGGTCACCGAGCTCGAGCACCGTGCGCAACAACGCCGGGATGTGACGTCCGTAGTGCACGATGCGTGTCGACCTTCGTGCCGTCGCGCAGCACCACCTTCACGAACGCGTCGACCGCCGCCGCCCGCACGACGTCGACCGGCACCGGCCCGCCACCGACGACATGACAGAGCTCGCCACCGTGGGTGTGCCCACGCGCCGCCGCGTGCAGGTCGCACACGTACACCACGTCGGCCCGACCGGCGAGAGCTTTCCCCTCGCCCGTCGCCAACAGCAGCAGCGCATCGGCCGCGTGCGCCTCGCGCAACTCGGTGGAGCCCTCCTTGCGGGCGCGCCGGTGCACCCGATCCGTCTCCCGGTCGAGGCGGTTGACGAACGGCACCCCCACCGCTGGCGGCAGTCGGAACCGGCCCGCCACCATCCCGTCGTCGTCGACCCAGTGCCGAACCGTCCGCGCCGAGACCTGACGGCGGTGCAGCTCCTCTCGATCGACCGACCCGAGCACGATCCGCCGCGACTCCGCCCGCAGCCCCGCCATCCCTCGCGTCTCCGCCACCACCAACAACGCGTGCTCCGACCCCGGCACCGCGGCCTCCGCCCGCACGATCTCGCGGGCCTGCCCCATCGACACGCTGCCGCTGGCGACCGCGTCGCTGGTCGCCGGACACGCCGCCAAGGCCGACGTGGTCGCCAACGACTCACGAGCCTGGCTCGGCGTCGCACCCGCGGTGCGCGCCACCCACTCCACATCACGCCGGCCGCACTCCACCGCACGCGTCGCGGCGCGCGCCGACGCCGCCGTGCACGCCTTCGCCGCCCGCGCCAACTCCTCCGCCAGGCGGGCGCAGTCGATCGCCGGTCCAGCGATCCGCTTCGAACGCAGCGGCCGCGTCGCGCACCTCGACCAACAACTCCGACAAGCGCGACACGACCCTCCTCCCGAACACCCGGCGATGCGACTGGAAGGAGGGTCATCACGCCAGACCCTCGCGGCGTACCTCAACGCTACCGAACGTACGTTCGGTCCGCAAGGGGTCATCGCCATCTCCCGCCGGCACCTCCCGGCCGCGACCACCGGATCAGCGAGGGATGCGTTGCTGCGGGCACGAAGCCAGCACGCGCGCGATGGCGTCGTGCTCGGCGGCGGTGACCGACAGCTTCCACTTCGCCTTCACCGCCACCTGCCGCGCCACGAAGCGACAGCGGTACGACCGCTGCGGAGGGAGCCACGTGGCGGCGTCGCCGTCGCTCTTGCTCGAGTTCGTGGGACCGTCGACCGCGAGCAGGTTGAGCGGGTCGTTGGCGAACTGCTCCCGGCGCCGCGCGTTCCACTGCGCCGCGCCCTTCTGCCACGCGTCCGACAGCGCCACGACGTGGTCGATCTGCACCGCCTCCGCCGTCGCCTTGCGGAACACGAGCCGCCGCCCCGTGTACGGATCGTGGAGCACGCCGGCCACGACGACGCAGTCGTGCGTCCCGGGCCGCCACTCCCGCCGGCCGAGGTCGCGGTTCAACACGTCGTCACGGGTGTCGCAGCCGTTGCGGTCGACGTCGGCCCACGCCTCGCCGAACTGCTCCCGCGAGTACCCGGTCTTCGGTCCGCGTCCCTTCACGGTGAGCGTGGCGAGCACGTCGTCGGCCCGTGACGACGCGGCCGATGCCACGTCCCCGACGAACCCGAGTGCGACGAGGGCGACGCCCAGGACCGCGAGCGCGCGATGCACCTCAGGCGAAGTCGGAGCCGCCGTCGACGTTGATGTTGGCGCCGGTCATGTAGCTGTTGCGCCGCGAGCCGACGAAGGCGATCACCGCGCCGATCTCCTTGGGATCACCCGCGCGCGGCATCTGCGCGGGGTGGCCGAAGTCCTCGGAGATGGCGCGCATCGCGTCGTAGAGGTCGGTCGGGTCGACGTTGCGCTCCGGCGGCAACGCCTCGATGTAGGTGAGCAGCCCCTCCGACAGGAAGGTGCCCGGCGAGACCGTGTTCACCAGGATCTCTTCCGGCGCCAGGTGCAGTGACAGGTTCTTGCTGACGCTCGTCAACGCCGCCTTCGCCGCGGTGTACGCGATCAACCCCGCGGTCTGACGCTTCGTCGAGTGCGCCGACACGTTGACGATGCGCCCCCACTCCGCGGCGCGCAGCATCGGCAGGCACGATCGCACGCACCGGACCGCGCTCAGCGTGCCGATCTCGATGGCCTCGAACCACGCCTCGTCGGTCACCTGCTCGACGTTCCCCTGGCTGCCGGGGCCGACCGCGTTCACGAGCGAGTTGACCGTGCCACCCCAGCGGTCGCCGATGGTGGCGAAGGCCTCCTCGATCGACGCGGCGCTGCTCAGGTCGGTGGGGATGGCGATCGGGTCGGGGCTCCCCAGCGCCTTCAGCGACTCGAGCGCCTCGTCGAGCGGACCCTGCCGTCGGGCCAGCACGGCCACGTTGGCGCCGTCCTCCGCGAAGCACTCGGCGGCGGCGAGGCCCATGCCCTTCGTGCCGCCGGCGATGACGACGTTCGCCCCTGCAAGTCCGAGATCCATGAGGGGGAAGGTAGTGGCCTTCCGCTGGACGGTGCCGGTCCTGCGGCGCAACACTCACCGCCATGCGCCGACGCAGCAACGAGGTCGAGGTCGAACGCGACGTGAAGGTGGAGATGCCCGACGGCGTCGTCCTCCTCACCGACGTGTACCACCCGGTGGGGATCGACGACGCGCCCGCGCTGCTCGAGCGCACGCCGTACGGCCGCCAGGCGATCGCGTCGGCGATGGGACCCGAGTTCGCGGCGCGCGGCTACCGCTACCTGATCCAGGCGTGCCGGGGCACCGACGGTTCGGGTGGTTCGCACAGCTACTTCGCCGAGGCCCCCGACGGTCGCGCCACCGCCGACTGGATCGCCGAGCAGACGTGGTTCGACGGCCGGCTCGGCAGCTACGGCGCCAGCTACATGGGCTTCACCCAGTGGGCGCTGGCGTCGACCCGACCTCCGCACCTGCAGGCGATGGTCGTCGCGCTGTCGACGTCGGTGCGGAAGTTCTCCTGGTACCCCGGCGACTCGTACGCGCTCGAGGTGATCATCCCGTGGGACCTCGGCGCGGTGAACTTCAACAAGCCCGCGGCCGGCAACATCGTCGACGACGTCACGCCCGAAGCGGTGGCGCGGCGCATGGAGCAGCTGCGCGCCGGCTTCGACCACCTGCCGCTCGGCGACGTCATCCGCCACATGACCGGCGAGGACCTCCCGCTCTACCAGGACCAGCTCGCGCACGGCGGGCGCGACGACCCGTTCTGGGCCGCGGTCGACTTCCGCCAGATGCTCACCGACTGGGAGGTGCCGATCCTGCTCGTCGACGGCTGGCACGACTACCCGTTGCCCGGCGTGCTCGCCGACTACGCGGTGCTGCGCGACGCGCCCGCGCCGGTGCACCTGCGCATCGGCGCCGGCGGTCACCTCGGTGGCGGCGGTGAGGGCGGGATGACCGACGCGCCGCTCGACTGGTTCGACACCTACCTGCGCGACCAGCCGGGGCTCCTGTCCGACCGGCCGGTTGCCCTCCACGTCCAGGGCGACGGCGGCTGGCGTGAGTTCGACGACTGGCCGCCGCCCGCCACGCCCACCGACTGGTACCTCCACGCCGACGGCCGGCTCACCACCGAGGCGCCGACGTCGGACGAATCGACGACGCCCGAGCGCTACCGCTACGACCCGGCCGACCCGACCCCGTCCACCGGTGGCATCGGCATGCTCACCGGCGGCGCCGTCGACAACCGCGGGCTCGAAGCGCGCGACGACGTGCTCGTGTACACGAGCGACGAGCTCCCCGAGCCGCTCGAGCTCGTCGGTCCGGTGGAGGCCGTCGTGCACCTCGAGTCGGCGCTCGACCACGTCGACGTGTTCGCCCGCGTGTGCGACGTCCATCCCGACGGCGCGTCGTTCAACGTCTGCGACGCACTACAGCGCTGCACGCCGGCCACGATCGACCGCGACGCCGACGGCGTGTTCACGGCGCGGTTCGACCTCTGGCCGATCGGACACCGGTTCGCCGCCGGTCACCGCCTCCGGGTGCAGGTCGCGAGCGGTTCGCACCCGGTGTACGCGCGGAACCTCGGCACCGGCGAACCCGTGGCCACCGCGGTCGACATGGTCACGAACGAACTCGCGGTGCACCACGCGCCGGGACGCGAGTCGAAGGTCGTGCTGCCGCACCTCCGCTGACCGA
The DNA here is from genome assembly GCA_963755855.1 of uncultured Actinomycetes bacterium. Classification (GTDB taxonomy): domain Bacteria; phylum Actinomycetota; class Acidimicrobiia; order IMCC26256; family DASPTH01; genus DASUAS01. Next base: position 1,893,689 of record CAVWLR010000009.1, read on the forward strand.
CACCCGCGTCCACGATCGGACGTGCGACCTCGCGCCGGTCAGGCGGTGCAGGTCGGGATCTTCTTGGCGACGAGGTCGTCGCCGGTGTCGACGAAGGCGGCCGACACGTACCCGAGCGGCCACGGCCCGAAGACCTTGAGCCACTGGGTGGTCGACTGGCTCCCTCCCGTGACCGACTGTCCTTCGGTCACGCAGAGCGCGGCGACCTCCGCACCCTGCGCGACCGCGCCGACCTGGGCGGCGGTGGTGGCCGGCGCCTGGCGGACGTTGATGCCCGTGGTCACCTTGTAGCGGGCGATGAACTGGGGCGCGGCCGTGGTGGTGGTCGCGCCCGACCCCGACGTCTTCGAGTCGGAGTCGTCGTTGCCGGCGACGGCGAAGTAGGCCGTGGCCAGGATCCCACCGGCGACGAGCAGGAACAGCAGCGTGCCGAACTGCCGGCGCCGACGACGCCGACGGGCCCGCACCTGCCGCGGGTTGAGCGGAGGAGGCCCGGGATCGTCGACTTCGATCGCTTCCATCGGTTCCGCAGCCGCGTCGGGTTCCGCGACCACGTCGACCTCCACGGGCGCGTCGGCGCCCGCCCCGCTCTCTCCCAGCCCGTCGGACTCCTCGTCCACCGACACGATGCTACGACGGACCCGCCGACGCGCGCATTGCCGATCGGGTCAGTGCGGGACCATGCCGCCGTCGGCGAGGACGACCTGGCCGGTCATGAAGCTCCCGGCGTCGGACACGAGGAACAGGACCGGGCCGATCATCTCGTCGGCGTGGGCGGCCCGGTTCATCGGGCTCGCCGCCGCCATGCGCGCCTGCGCCTCGGGCGGGTTGTTGCGCACCATGTCGGTGTCGATGGTCCCCGGCGCGAGTGCGTTCACCCGGATGCCGAAGGGCGCCCACTCGCGCGCCTGCGCACGCGTGAAGGACATCATCCCCGACTTGGCCGCGGCGTAGATCGACTGCTGCGATGACGCGAGGAACGCTCCGGCCGAGATCACGTTGACCACTGCTGCGTGCTCGCTCGCCTTCAGGTGCGGGAGCGCGTACTGCACGAGGAACACCGGCCCGCGCAGGTTCACGTCCAACGACTTGTTCCACGCGTCGACGCTGAACTCGCCCAGCGGCTGCGTGAGCGCGTTGGCGGCGTTGTTGATGACGATGTCGATCCCGCCGAAGCGCTCGACGGTGGCGTCGACCAGCGCCTGCAGCGAGTCGAGGTCGCCCATGTGCGTGGCCACGCCGAGCGCGTCGCCGCCCATGGCGGTGAGGTGGGCTTCGGTCTCCGCGCAGGCCTCCGCCTTGCGACTGGCGACGACGACCTTGGCCCCGGCACAGACCAGGCCCTCGGCGAGCGAGCGACCGATGCCACGGGTTCCGCCGGTGACGATCGCGACGCGACCGGTGAGGTCGAAGAGCTTCGAGAATTGCTCGCGGTTCACAGGTGTCTCCTCACTGGCGGTCTCATCACAGGGGCTTCCATTCGGGTGGGCGTCCTTCGCGGAACGCCTCGGCGGCGGCGGACAGCTCACCGGTCTGCGTGCACATGACCTGCGTGCGGTTCTCCATGTCGAGCGCGTGGCGGAAGCTCGGCGAGTCGATGGTCTGCCACATCGTCTCCTTGGTCATCCACACCGCGAGTGGTGAGTGCGCGACGATCTGGCGTGCGGTGGTGAGTGCACGGTCGACGACCGTGCCGTCGGGCACGACGTCGAGCACCAGCTCCATCTCGCGCGCTTCGGCGGCGTCGAAGATGCGGCCGGTGAGCATCAGCTCCGCCGCCCGCGACGCACCGACCAGGCGCGGCAACAGGTAGCTCGTGCCCATGTCGCACGACGACACGCCCAGCGTGATGAACACCGAGCCGAAGCGTGCCGATTCCGACGCGAACCGGATGTCGCACGACAGCGCCATCGCGAAGCCGCCGCCGACCGCGGCGCCGTTGACCGCCGCGATCACGGGCTGGCGCAGTCGGTGGATGCGCTCGTGCAGCGAGGCCAGGTGCTCCTGCGTGAGGTAGATGAGCGGGATCGTGTTCATCCCCTCGGTCCCGGGGGCGCCGTGCTCACCCTCGACGCCCTTGAGGTCGTCGCCGGCGCAGAACCCGCGACCGGCGCCGGTGAGGACCACGGCGCGAACGTCGCGGTCGCCGTTGATCCGGTCGAAGGTGTCGTGCAGCTCGGCGATCAGCCCCTGGCTGAGCGCGTTGAGCCGCTCGGGGCGGTTCATGGTGACGAGGAGGACGCCCGGATCGAGCTCCTCGGTGAGCACCAACGAAGACATCAGCTCTCTCCCTCCAGTCCGGCGGCGACGAAGTCGACCAGGATCGCGGCCCGTTCGGCAAGTGGGGCAGGCAGTCGCAGTGCGTCGGCACCGGGCGCGCGCGTGGGCGTGCGCAGTCCCACGATGATCGTCTCGATCGCAAGTTCGAAGCGGGCATCGAAGCCGTCGTCGGTGACACCGGGGAGCGCCGCACGCGCGAGGCGCGCCCAGTCGCGTTCGTCGCCGGCGTACTCGGTCATGAACGAGAGCGCGGGCGATCGGTCGAGCCACAGCGCGTGCATGAGGTCGACCCACCGTTGCGCGTCGGGGCCCTCGGCCTCGACCATCCCCACGTAGGCGCCGACGAGCGCGGCGACCACGTCGCGGACGGTGGGTGGCGTCGGTGCGTCGCGCAACGCCTGGAGCGCCGCCCGGCGTCGCGTCGCGAGGTCGTTGGCGCGGCGGGCGATCACCGCGCCGATCAGCGCGTCGCGGGAGCCGAAGTGGTAGTGGATGGCGGCGCCGTTCTGGCCCGCGGCGTCGGTGATGTCGCGCACCGACACACCCAGGCCGCTGCGCAGGAAGAGCTGCTCCGCCACGTCGAGCAGCTGGGCCTTCGTGCCCGAGACGGGCGGGTTCGACGTGGTCGCGGCCCTCATCGCTTGCACCCTAACCACGCCACGTGGAAGGGTTCAAACACTGTTTGAATCTCGAGGGGGGAACGAACCCATGGCCGAGCTGCGCTTCGACGGCAAGGTGGCGATCGTGACCGGGGGTGGCCGGGGGCTGGGGCGGGCGTACGCACGCCAGCTGGCGGCCCGCGGGTGCCAGGTGCTGGTGAACGACCCCGGGGTCGCGACCCACGGCGTCGCCACCGAGGAGCACGCCGCCGACGACGCCGCGGCCGAGATCGTGTCCGACGGTGGCATCGCGGTCGCCGACCGCAACAGCGTGATCGGCGACGGCGCCGCCGTCATCGTCGAGCACGCGTTCGACGAGTTCGGCCGGGTCGACATCGTGGTGAACAACGCGGGCATCTCCGGCGGCGGCCCGTTCGACGAGATGCCGGCCGAGGCCTTCGACCTCCTCGTCGACACCCACTACGGCGGCGCCGTGCGCGTCAGTCGCGCCGCGTGGCCCCACCTCAAGGAGTCCGGAGCGGGTCGGATCGTGAACATGTCGTCGGCGTCGGTGTTCGGCACGCCGTTCACCAGCCCGTACGTGTCCAGCAAGGCGGGGATCTTCGGGTTGACGCGTGCGCTCGCCGCCGAGGGCCGGTTCTCGGGCATCAACGCCAACTCGGTGATGCCGTCGGCGTTCACGCGCATGACCGCGCAGCTCCCCGACGAAGACGGCTTCCGCACCTTCCTCGAGACCTACTTCCCGCCGGACAAGGTGGCTCCGTTCGTGGCGTTCCTCGCCCACGAGAGCACCACGATCACGGGCGAGACGTTCTCAGTCGGCGCCGACCGGGCCGCACGCGTGTTCCTCGCCGAGTGCCCGGGCGTGCACGGCGACACACCCGAGTCGTACGCGGCGCAGGTCGACGAGCTGCTCGCGATCGAGGGTTGGGAGATCCCGTCGGACATGATGGACGAGGTGCGATACCAGACAGACCACCTCGGCGCCGAGATCCAGGCCGCCTACCGGCGCGTCGCCGCGCAGCACGGCGCATGACCGGAATCGCCTCGTGAGCGCGTTCGACGCAGTGCTCTGGGACTACGGCGGGATCTTCACCGCGTCGCCGTTCGGCGCTGCGCACGCGTACGCGGTCTCGCAGGACGTCGACCCCGCCCGCATGGTCGAGATCGTGTTCGGCGCCTACGACTCCGACACCGACCACGCCTGGCACCAGTTGGAGCGCGGGGAGATCACGTTCGCCGACGCGCTCACGCGCATCAAGGCCGAGGCCGAGGCGCACGGGTTCCGCTTCGACACGGGCGAGATGTTCTCGATGATGGTGACCGACCAGATCGACCGCGGCCTCGTGGTCGAAGCCGTGCGGCGGGTGCGCGCCGCGGGTCTGCGCACCGCCATCGTCACCAACAACATCCGCGAGTACGGCGACGCCTGGCGCGGCCAATTCCCGCTCGACGAGCTGTTCGACGCCGTCGTCGACTCCTGCGAGGAAGGCGTGCGCAAGCCCGACCCCGCGATCTTCCGCACCGCGCTCGACCGCGTCGGCGTCGACGACCCGACGCGCGCCATCTTCCTCGACGACTTCCCGGGCAACATCGACGCCGCCCGCGCCCTCGGCATGCACGGCATCCTCGTCGGCGACGACCCCGCCCCCGCCCTCGACGAGCTGCTCGCGCTCGATCTGACCCGCTCGACGGCTCAGAAGTCGTTCGTGCGACGCAGGCGCGACGGACGACCGTCGGGATCGAGCAGCGCAGCATGGAGGGCCCACAACCCGGCGCGCGATCGCTCCGTTCACCCGTTCGAACGGGTGCACGCGGAGGTGCCCCGATGGCCGGTCACCGAACTCGCCACCGCGGTGCCAGTGGTCGAGCGCGTCGGCGCTCTTGCGGAAGGCCTCGAACCAGGTGGCCGGGTCGACGAGGTCGTCGACGTCGTCCGGCCCCCGACCGAGGTGCTCCGCCGCGAGTCGCAGGCGGGTGTCACGGGCGAGCACACGGGCACCGTCACCCAGTCCTCCCGGGATCGAGCGGGAGCCGCGGGTCGCGTCGCTCGTCGATCACCGAGCACGACAGCTCCGAGTCGTGCGTCCACGAACGGCGGTTGAGGTTGTCGGAGCCGGCTGCCAACCACACGTCGTCGACGATGCACACCTTCGAATGCACGTACATGGGGGTGCCTTCACGGTTCTCGAGGTCGTAGACCGCGACCCGGTCGTGACCGACCTCGTGCAACGCGTCGAGGACGCGTTCGCCGCCCGATCCGGCTCGCCTCGCCCGAGAGCGCGCCGTCGGGATCGGGGTAGCGCGGGATCACCGCCACGACGTGGAGGTCGGGGTGACGAGCCAGCGCGGTGCGCAGTGCCTCGGTCGCGGCGAGGGACCAGAGGTACTGGTCCTCCAGGTACACGAGGCGCCGCGCGCGTGCGAACGCCTTGAGGTAGGCCCGGGCGATGCTGCGCTCACCGTCGGGCGCGAACGGGTAGCCCCGTCGGCGGGCCGGGTAGGTGCGCAGCACCTGCACCGCCAACGGCCCGTCCGGAGGTGCCGGACGCGACGGTGCCAGCTCCCCCGGCGCGTCGGGATGGCGTGCCACCCGGTGCAGCGCCGGCTCGAACCGGGTTGCGGGTGTCGAGCGGGTTGGGATCGTGCCACCGCTCGGCGAACGTCCACGCCAGGTCGTCGACCACCGGGCCGCGCAGCTCGAGCTGCACGTCGTGCCACGGGGGCCGGTCGCCGTAGTGCGAGTCGTCGAGCTCCACCACCTGCGCGTCACCGAGGTGGCGCGCGTCGTCGCGCCGCCCGTGACAGAGGTCGATGCCGCCGACGAAGGCGACGTCGCGGGCAGGGTCGTCGTGCTGCACGACGATGAGCTTCTGGTGGTGGCTGCCGCCGCGCCGCACACGGTGATCGAGCAGCACCTGGCCCCCGGCCTCGTTGATCGCCTTCGAGAATGCGAGGTTCTTGCCCTCACCGAAGTTCATGAGCTCGGGATGCGAGCGCCACAGCAGCCCGCGCACGTTGACGTCGACGCTCTGCGAGGTCGGCGAGCACGGTGCCCACCTCGGTCCCCGGGCCGTCGAGCAGCTCGTCCGGATCGCCCTGCCAGTCGGTGAACGACACCCAGTCGCCCGGAGCGCACCCGCACAGGACCTCGTGCAGGCGCGCGAAGTAGTCGACGCCGTCGATCAGGATCGCGCCCGCGTTGCCCTCGGTCCACGCGCGCCCGTCGGCGTGGCGCCGGTCGATCTCGGTGGTCGGGTTGCCGCGCTCCTCGGCAGCGAGGAACCAGTCGCCGAGCGGCATCGTCAGGCGGTGCCGGCCAGCGCCGGTGAGCCCTGCCCTGACTCCGCCTCCGCCTTGCTCTCGTCGCGTGGTGCGGCCGCACCGGCGCGCACTGCCTCGAGCTGCACGGCGATCGCGGCACCGAAGAGGATGGCGATCGACGAGAACAGCGACCACAACAGGAGTGCGATCATCCCCGCCAGCGGCCCGTAGGTGGTGCTGAACGTGGTGCTGGACTGGAAGAACAGGCCGAGACCGAGCGTCGCGAGCGACCAGAGCACCACCGACACGGTCGACCCGTACGCCAACCACGACCACGCGGGCTGGTGGCGGTTCGGTGACCATCGGAACAACAGCGCGATCGCCGCCATCATGAGCACGAGGGCGATCGGCCAGCGGACGACGTTCCAGATGCTGCGTGACCGTGTGGTCGTGCAGGCCCCGGCCGATCCCGTGCCCGAGGGCGAACATCGCGAACGCGGCCGTCGACAGCAGCCCCGCGGTGAAGGCGAGCGCCACCGCGCGGCTGTACTTCTGGAGGGTGGGGCGGTCCTGCTCGATGCCGTACTGCCGGTTCAGCGCACGCTCCATCTGACCCATGAGCGTCGAACCGGTGATGATGGTCGTGACCCCGATGACCACCAGCACGACTCGCTGGCCCGAGGCCCCTGCCGCGTACGCATGGAAGACGGCATCGGTGAGCGCCTTGCCCGCTGGTCCCGGCACCGCTTCCGTGATGACGCGGACGATGCTGCCGCTCAGGTCGGTGTCGCCGAGCGCCGCCGCCAACCCGACCAGCAGGATCACCCCCTGGACGAGGAGCAGCGACGTGACGAACGCGAGCGACCGCGCGTGGCTGAACCCGTCCGACGCCCGGAAGCGCACGAAGGCGTCCCGGACGAGCTTCGTTCGTCCGGTGCGCCGCAGCGTGGCGCGCGCTTCGTCGCCGCTGAGCTCCCAGGTCTCGGGAACGAACCGTGCTGTGCTCATGTCTCCCCCTCTGGGACACAGATCGTCACTGCGGCCGGTTGCACGTCGATCTTCAGCTGCTTCTTCGGCTTCTTGTCGCCACCGTCGAGCTCGTACGGGAGCTTGTGGTCGAGGCGGATCCGGATCGTCTGCGCCTTCGTGGTGCGCACGAACTTCGACCGGTCGGCGCTGCCGATCGCGGTGCGGGCCAACGCCCGCAGCCACTGCACCGCACCCTTGGCGGTGACGACACCGAGCTCGAGCTTGCCGTCCTCGGGGCTGGCGTCGTCGAAGGCCTCGATGCCGCCGAACACCTTGCTGACGTTGCCCACCAGCACACAGCCCGCCCGGCCGTCGAACCACCGGCGACCGTCGACGTCGATCCGCACCCGGAACGGCTCGAAGCGCAGGTTCTTGGCCCCGGTCCACACGTACGCGGCGCGCCCGAAGCGGTCCTTCATGTCGCGCCCGGCGTCGCGGATCATCAGCGCGTCGATCCCGGTGCCGGCCATCACCGCGAAGCGCTCCCCGTTCACCCTGCCCACGTCGATGGTGCGGCGGGCACCGTGCAGGCCGACATCCACCGCCTGCGCGAGATCGATCGGGATCCCGAGGTTGCGAGCCAGGAGGTTGCCCGTGCCGGCCGGGAGGATCGCGAGGACCACCGGCGCGTCCCCGACCGCGTCGATGCATCGCTGGACGATGCCGTCGCCGCCCCAGACGAAGACCAGGTCTGCGCCTCCGTCGATCGCCTCACGGACGCAGTCCGGGGCGTACTTGCTCTTGGGCACCTCGAACCAGGCCGGATCCGCCACGCCGGCGTCGGCGAGCACGCGGCGCAGCTCCGAGAGCCCGCCACCGAGCGTCTTGCCCGCGTGCGCGACCACCGCGACCGACGTCATCGCGCCGCCTCCGGAACGAACCGCAGCGACGGCGCGGTCGCCGTCGGGTCCGCTGCGAGCCTCCGCTGGTGCGCAGCCTTCATGCCTGCCCGCACTGCGACGTACCCGACCGCGATGCAGCCGAAGCCGATCAGCAGGCCGCAGATCACGTCGGTCACGTTGTGCATGCCGCGATAGACGCGGGACGTCGCGACGATCAGGGGACCGACGATCGCGAGCAGCAGGAACAGCGCGCGCCAGGCTCGTGACCCGGTGAGCGACCAGACGATGACGCACAACGAACCGTAGAGGGCCATCGACGCCGCGGTGTGGCCCGAGGGGTAGCTGTCGGCCGCGATCAGGTCCTCGAGGCGCGGCACGGCCGGCCGCTGCCGGCTGATGACGTAGGTGGCGACCAGGTACACACCACCCTCCGACGCCATGGCGATGGCCAGGAGACCCGCCTGCGGCCACGCCGCGCTTGACCGCGAGCACGATCAGCGCGACCGCGACGACCACGAACACGGTGACCGTCTCGCCGAAGTACGAGCCGACCTTCGACAGGGAGTTCCAGGTGTCGGTCCGTCGCTCGGCGAACCAGCGCGCCACGTCGAGGTCCCCGTGACCCAGGCTGTGACCCACGACGAAGTGCGTCACCAGAGCGCCGAGGCCGAGGGCGAGCGCCACCAGGACGACCCAGCCCAGGAATCCCACCATCGCGGTGACCAGGACCGGATGGGGACGAATGTCCGACGTGGCGCGTTCCTCACGGATGTTCACCGTGGTGGGTTTCACCGATGGAGGGCCACGGTAAACATCAGGTGAACGACGTCATGTCCGCCGGGAGTCGCCGTGCTCGTCACCCTCGTGTTGCTCGGTCCTGCCCTCCTGCTGGGAGCGCTGTTCGCCATCGCCGTGCGTCGGCACCCGGGCATCGACCCGTCATCCGCCCGTACGTCCAGCACGGTGGCGCACGAGCTCGAGCGGGAGGAAGAGCGCGGTCGGGGGCAGTGGTGGTCCCGGTTCGCACCTCGTACCGAGACCGGGCTCCTGCTCGGTCTCGCCCTGGTGGTGCTGGTCGTCGGCGGGGTCGCCCTCGGGTTGCTCGCCCTCCTCGTCCGCTCCAACTCCGGCCTGCTGAGCGTCGACAGCTCCATCGCACCGTGGGGTGAGGAGCACGCGACGTCGTTCGCGAAGTGGATGCTCGACTTCGTGACGTCCTTCGGGAGCACGGGCTACATCGTGGGCTTCACCGCTCGGCGTGTTCGTCGTCGAGATGATCCGTCGGCCGAGCCGGTGGCTCCCGGTGTTCCTGATCACCGTCGCGGTCGGACAGACGCTGATGAGCACGTTCGTGAAGGAGCTCATCGACCGGGTGCGCCCGACGGCCAACCCGATCGCACACACGCTCGGGCCGTCGTTCCCGAGCGGGCACACGACCGGAGCGGCCGCGTGCTTCGCTGCGTTCGCGCTCGTGCTCGGGCGTGGTCGCTCGCGCAACGTGCAGTCGCTGCTCGCGGGCGCCGCAGTGTTCGTCGCGGTCGCGGTGGCGGCGTCAAGGGTGCTGCTGGGCGTGCACTGGCTCAGCGACGTCCTCGGTGGGCTCGCACTCGGGTGGGCCTGGTTCGCGCTGTGCTCGATCGCGTTCGGCGGCCGGCTCCTGCGCCTCGGCGCCCCGGTCGAGGCGGCGACGCGCGTCAGCGAGGCAGCAGGGCGAACGACACCGTCCGCAGCATCGGATCCACTGCCTCGAGCCTGACCGTCACTGCGTCGCCGAGCGCGCGGTCACCGGGGACGGTGGCGACGACGGGGACGTCGGCGAGGAGCACGACGACGCCTCGGCGGTGGCGGTCGACCACCGTGCCGGCGAAGGTGTCGCCGATCGAGTCGGCGAGCAGCGCCGTCTCCACCGCGTCGATGCACGCCCGGTCGACCGCGCTCGCGTGGCGATCGGCTCGGGGCATCGCCTCGACGAGCGCGGGGAGCGCATCGACCGCCCACGCCGGTGGCGTGTACCCGCCGGCGACCGCGAGCACGACCTCGTTGGCGAAGCGATCGGCGAGGCGGCGGAGGGGCGCGGTCACGTGCGCGTACGTGGCGCCGACGGCCGCGTGCGACGGCGCCGGCGCGTCGGCGGTCACGACCGCGTAGCCCGCACCTCGGAGACCGTGGAGCGCCTGCAGCAGGAACGTGGCCCGTTGGCGGGTCGTGGGCCGCAGCCCGCGCACGACGTCGGCATACGTCGCGCCGTCGGGCCAGTCGACGCCGAGGGCGCGCGCGGTGCGCCGGAGCCGCCCGACGACCCCGGCATCGGGCGGCGGCAGCGTGCGCACGAGCCCGACCTCTCCACGCGCCATGAGCCGCGCGGCTTCGCGGCCGGTGAGGAGCGAGATCTGCGCGTTCCAGGTCTCGACCGGGAGCGACGCCTCGAGCTCGAGCACATAGCTGCCCGACGGGTCGCGCACGACCTCCTGGCCCGGCGCGGCGATGCTCACCCCGCCGCGCTCGCGCTCACGGTCGAGGAGGTGCTCGCCGAGCTCGCGGAGGAGTGCGAGCGACGACGAGGCCGTTCCGGCGTCGATCTCGGCCTGCACCTCGGCGTACGAGCGCGCGGCACGGCTGCGCACAGTGGCGCGCTCGCACGTCGTGGTGACCGGGCGGGCCGCGTCGTCGAGGTCGAACGTCCACAGCAGTGCCGGTCGGTCGACGTCGGGCAGGAGGCTGGCGGCGCCCTCGCCGACGACGTCCGGGTAGAGCGGTGCCCGGCCGTCGGGCAGGTAGAGCGTCTCACCCCGCTCGAAGGCCTCGCGGTCGAGCGCTCCGCCCGGCGCGACGAAGGCGGCGACGTCGGCGATCGCGTAGTGCACCCGGTACCCGGTGCCCTGCCGCTCGGCGTGGAACGCCTGGTCGAGGTCGCGGCTCCCCGCCGGGTCGACGGTGACGAACTCGAGGTCGCGCGCGTCGCGACGTTCCTCGTCGGGCACGTCGGGCGGGAGCACGGGCCCGCGCGCGGCGACGGCGTCGGCCTCGGCCTGCGCGTCGGACGGGAAGTCGAGCGGAACGTGCAGATCGGCGCGCACCCGGGCGAAGTCGTCGGCCAGCGTCCCGGCCGACGCGCTCAGGCGCAGCGGTGCGGCGGTCACGGGCGTTCGGGCCGGCGAGCGGGACGACGATCAGGACGGCGGCGGCGCGGCGCGGTGATCGCGTCCGGATCGGCGCCGACCCGGTCACGATCGGGATCGTGGGCGAGCACGAAGGCGACCGCGTCGTCGACGTCGTCGACCACCGTCACCAGCTCCGACCATCCGAAGCGCGCGGCCTGACGTCGCACGCCGGCGACGAGCTCCGGCTCGTCGCGCTCGTGGAACGCGCGCCCGAGGAACACCATCGGGACTCCGCACCTCGTAGAGCGTGTTCGTGTTCTGCGCCGAGTCGGTGAAGATCTCCTGCGCGGTCCCCGCGCCTCCCGGGGTGTACACGATGCCCGAGCGGGCCAGTGCGAGCAGCCCGTCTTCGCGGATGCTGTTGGTGAAGTACTTGGCGATGTGCGTGGAGAACGCGCTGGTGGGCTCCTCGCGCGTACACCCACGTGGGCACGCCCAGGCTCTCCCCACCGACCGGCCACCGGTCGCGCACGGTGGTGGCGACGTCGACGTACGCGACCGCGTCCGCCTCGTAGGACGGCGCGGCGGCGAGCAGTGCGAGCGCAGCGTCGAGGTCGTGGTCGGCGGCGGGCGCGAACCACGCGCCGAGGTTCGCCGCCTCCATGAGCCCGGGACCGCCGCCGGTGGCGACGTGGTAGCCCGCCCGGCTCAAGGCGCGGCCCAGACGCGCCGACGGCGTCGTAGCGGGTCGCTGCCGCGCGGGTCGGCGTGCCCGCCCATCACGCCCACGACCGAGCGCCCGACGAGGTGCGCGGCCGAGCGCGGTGTCGATGGTGGCGTCGTGCAGTGCGCGGGCGATCGCGAAGTCGACGCCGTGGCCGGGCCCCTGGAACCAGGCGCCGATCACCTCGTCGACGGTCGGCCCTTCGTCACCCGAACCCGATGGGGTGCGGGCGGCCAGCTCCTCCTGCGAGTACAGGTGCTCCCGGAGAGGTTCGAAGGGGAGCGTTCCGGGCGGGTCGGGGACGATCACAGCGGCGTGGACCGTACTCCCCGCAAGGGTCCGCGACGGCGTTCACCCCGCCGCAACATCCACGAAACGCCGGGCGGGCAGGGTGGCCCGATGAGCAGATACCGCCTCCGCGTGGAGCTCCCCGACCTGCCCGGCGCCCTGGCCAAGGTGGCGACGGTCATCTCCGACCTCGACGGTGACGTCGTGTCCCTCGACATCCACGAGCTCGACGGCCACCAGGTGGTCGACGAGCTGGTCGTGGAGGTGCTCACCGAGCTCGACGGCCGGGTCCTCGGCGCTGCGCTCGAAGCGGCCGACGCCGGCATCCTCCTGTCGTGCTCGCCCGCGCCCGCCCGCCCGGAGCCCGTGGTCGAGGCCCTCGCCTGGGCCCGGGAGCTGGCCGCCACCAACGACGCCGCAACCGTGGGCCGGATCCTGGCCGTCGGCCTGCCCGTCGTCGAAGGTCTGGGTGGCGCCGATCGACGAGGCGCGGGAGGTGCCGGCGGGTCGGCTCGCCCTCGCACGCGGTGCGCCCCTCGTGCAGCGGTCGCACGATCTCCCCGAGCAGCTCGGCGGCCGGCCGGCGTCGACGATGTGGTTGCTCGCGGTGCCGGACGGCCAGCCCCACACCCGGTGCATCGCGTTCCTCACCCGGTCCGGCTCACTGCGGTTCACCGCGTCGGAGGTCGCTCGCGTCGACGCCCTGATGTCGCTGCACCGCACCCTCGCCGACGGGACCAGCCGTCGTGAGCACCCGGCCGCGCAGCCGTAGTCAGTCGTCGTCCGGGTCCGCTCGCTCCGTCATCGCGTCACGCTCGCTCGTCATCCGCTCGCTCCGTCATCGCGTCGACGAGGGCGGCGAAGTCGGAGGTCTCGCCCTCGCGCGTCTGACCCCCGGCATCGAGGAAGCGCTCCATGCGCACGATGTGCAGCCCGCCCGCGGTCAGCGCGCCGAACGCGTCGGTCTCCGCCACGAGGCCGTCGGCGAACGACTCCAACGACCGGTCCACGACCTGCTTCACCGCGGCCACCGATGCCGGCGGCATCGACGCGATCCGAGTTGCGAGCCGGTACACGATCCCATCGAGATCAGCACGCGGGTGCACAGCGTCGAGCCAGCCGATGCGCAGCGCCTCCTCCGCGCCGACGTCGCGGCCGCTGAGGATGACGTCGAGCGCGCGGGCACGTCCGAGGAGGTGCGGGAGACGGGCGGTGCCCCCGGCCCCCGGGAGGATCCCCATCGCCACCTCGGGCTGCCCGAGCACCGCCCGCTCGCTCCCGTACCGGAGGTCGAGGGCGGCGAGGAACTCCGCGCCACCACCGCGGGCGGCACCGTCGACGACTCCGATCGACACCAGGCGACTGCGGTGCAGACGCTCGAAGAGCAGCGCGGCGACGTTGGGTTCGGTGGCGGGCACGTGCTCGCCCGGAGGGATGGCGAGGATGCCGTGCACGTCGCCGTGCATGAGGAAGAAGTCGGGATCGGCGCTGCGGAACACCACGACGCGTGCGGTGATCGTCGGCCTCGAGATCGTCCAGCAGCGCGATGAGCGCACCGATGAACGGACCGTCGACCAGGTTGGTCGGCGGGTGGTCGATGACGACGTCGGCGACGCCCGCCGACACCTCGCAGCGCAGCAGGGGTTCGGGCACGACGCGCGCTACTCGGTGGGCAGCAGCGCCAGCTGCTCGAGCAGCTCCACCTCGTCCCAGTACTGACGGAACGACGAGATCTTGGCGCCGTCGAACTCGGCCACGGTGACCCCGTGCAGCGAGACGCGCAGGCCGGTGGGGTCGAGCTCGATGTCGTCGTCGAGCTCGAGCGGGCCCGAGTGCGTGAGGTTGACGACCCACTCGACGCACGCGCGGTCCTCGGCGACGTCGAAGGGCGACACGTCGAGCTCGATGTCGGAGAACGCGCCGTCGCGGTCCTCGAACTCGACCGCGAGCTCGGCAGCCGACGAGACGGTGAGCGCCGGGGCCCAGCCACGTACGTCGTCGGTGTAGAGGTCGGCGATCACGGTGCTGTCGCCGATGATGCTCGCCTCGAGCGCGCGCACCAGGGTGGCGGCCCGTTCTGCGTTCGATGCCATGGTCCGGTCTCCCTCATCGGCTGCCGGCTCAGATGCCGAGCAGCTTGGCCTTGGCGGCCGAGAACTCGTCGTCGGTCAGTGCGCCCGACGTGTGGAGCGACGCCAGACGCTCGAGCTCCGCGGTGGTGTCGGGTTCGGCTGCTGCCGGCGCCGGCGCAGGTGCGGGCTCGGCGTACTGCTGGGGCGGCGCTTGGTCGCTCTCCTGCGACCGCTCCTCGTGCCGCTTGCCCGACTGGTAGGCGGCGGTGCCGAGCGCAGCTGCACCGGCGAGGCGCGTGACCGGCCGCCGTCTCCGCATCAACAGACCCATGTCCCACTCCTCCGCGTGTCACCGCTCTGGTGCCGGGATCCACCGGCCCGAAGCGGCCCGATGTCCACCAATCACACGGTGCTGTCCCGTCAGGATGGCCGCGTGGCGTGCACGCCACATCATCCGAACCGGATGAACGTCCCCGCACTCGACACTGCTTCGATCGCGCGACGAGGATGAGCGCTCGGATCCGGGAGGACAGCACGTGGCGGAGCGGACCAACGAGAAGCCGAGCAGCATCGAGGCGTTCCTCGAGCGGCACTCACCCGGCTACCAGTACGGCTACGTCCTGGGCCTGCTCGCAGCGACGTTCATCGTGATGGCCGCGGGCCCTCCCGACGGGTGGACCCGCATCATCACCGTCCTCCTTCAGGGCCTGACCCTGTGCGCCGCCCTGCTGGCCTCACGGGTGAACCTGAAGCTCTTCCGCCTCGCGGCGGTCGTCTCACTGCTCTCGCTGGTCGCCGCGATCGGATCGGTGGTGATCGACAACGGGCGCAACCCCAGCGGGGTCTTCTACCTGCTGAACGTGCTGCTCGTGGCCACGGTGCCGTGGGTGATCGCGCGCGCGCTCTGGCGCCGAAGGGTCATCGACATCCGGACCGTGCTGGGCGCGGTGTGCATCTACGTGCTGCTCGGCATGCTCTACGCGTTCCTCTACGCGGCCATCGACGCGCTGTCGAGCGGTCCCTTCTTCGTGCAGACCGCGCACGCCACCACCCCCGACTTCCTGTACTTCAGCTACATCACCCAGACCACCGTCGGGTACGGCGACTTCACCGCCCAGGGTGACCTCGGCCGCGCCCTGTCGGTGGTCGAGGCGATGGGCGGCCAGCTCTACCTCGTGACCGTGATCGCGGTGCTCGTGAGCCGGCTGAGCGCGAGGGTCGGGACGGGGTTCGCGCCGCAGACAGCACCGGAGATGGCGCCGCACCCGGCCACCGCCGAGGCACCCGTGTCCGCGCCGCCCGCGCCCGACCCGTCGACCTGAGCGAGCGCGGACGCGTCAGCTCTGCTCGTCGCCGAGGCCGGGCTCGACCATGGGCGCGGCGAGCAGATCGCGCTGGTCGAGGTAGTAGAGCAGCCCGAGCGACGGCAGGATGACGATGGCCGCGACCACGAACACCACGACCACCGACCAGAGCGTCGGGTCGGGTGCGGCGGCGGCGGAGAGCGTCATGCTCGTGGGCAGGATGTAGGGGTACTGCGCGACGCCCCAGCCCAGCACGACGGTGGCCACGGCGCCCATGGCGAGGATGCGCGCGCCGGTCTGGTTGGACCGCAGCAGCAGGACCAGCGAACCGAGGCCGCAGAGCCCCGAGAGGATGACCAGCGGCAGCGCGCGCGACAGCAGCCCGTGGAACACGTAGACCGCGTCGCCGTGGAGCACGAAGATCCCGGCGAGCGCGATGACCCCGGTGACGATGGCGGCGACGACCGCACGCCGACGGAAGTACTCGACCATGTCGTCGTGACCGAGCCGGCGGGCGTCCCACACCATGTACACCGCGGCCAGGTACGCGCACACGGTCGACCGCGAGCACACCCCCGAGGATCGACGTGGGGTTGATCCAGCTCGACCACGGGTCGCCGGCCTTGCCGCCGGCGGGCACGCGGCCCGACGCGATGGCGCCGGCCACCGCACCCATGAAGAACGGGACGATCACCGACGAGATCGCGAACGCGGCACCGAAGTTGCGCTGGCTGGAAGTGCGGGTGACCTCCTTGCGGAACGCGAACGACGAGCCGCGGAACACGATGCCGAGCGCGGCGAGCGACAGCGGCACGAACAAGGTGAGCGTGATCGAGGCGAACGCCTCGGAGAACGCGGTCCACAGCACGACGAGGCAGAAGATCAGCCAGACGTGGTTCGCCTCCCACACCGGCCCGATCGAGTGGCTGATGACCGCGCGCGGCTCCCGGCCGCGTTCCGCGCCACCGGCGGTGAGGTCCCAGAATCCGGCGCCGAAGTCGGCGCCGCCGAACAGCGCGTACGCGGTGATCCCCACCATGAGGATCACGCGCGACGACGTCGCTCACGTCACCAGCTCTCGGTCGTCGATGGCGTGCTGCGGCGTCGGACGCGGGCCGTACGGTCCACCGTCGTCGGCCTCGTCCTCGGGCGTCGCCCTCACGGAAGCGACGGCTCATCAACCGGAGCACCAGGATCAGCGTGACGGCCAGTCCGAGGTAGACGAGCAGCACCGCGATGAACGTCACCCACACGCCGGTGTTCGCGGTCGCCGCCTTCTCGACCCGCATGTAGTTGCGCACGATCCACGGTTGGCGGCCGACCTCGGTCACGACCCAACCCGCCTCGAGCGTGATCACCGAGAGCACGCCCGCGGCAGCAGCGATCCAGAGGAAGAGCTTGCTCTTCGGCATGCGCCGCTTGAACACCCACGACGCGAAGTACCAGAGCGAGAGCAGGAACAGGAACGTGCCCAAGCCCACCATCACGTCCCACGCGAGGTGCACGACGTCGACCTCGGCGTTCGTCGGGCGCGCGTTCTTCGGGAACGAGTCGAGGCCCTGGATCTGCGTGCTGGTGCCGTCGGCAGGATCGGAGAGGATCGACGCGAGACCGGGGATGGGGATCCCGCCCTCCACCTCGCCCTGGTCGTTCAGGTGCCCGAACAACGTCTCGGGGACGTCGGTCGCCGTCTTCGGCACCATCTCGATGGCGGCGAACTTCACCGGCTCGTTGTTGTAGACCCAGCGCGCCAGCTCGTCGCCGACCAGCATCTGGAGCGGCATCGCGATGGCGGCGATGGTGAAGGGGATCAGGAACCCGATGCGGTGGTAGCGGTCACGACGACCGCGGAGCATCCCCCACGCGTAGACCGACGCGATGAGGAACCCGCCCACCAGGTACGCCGCGATGAGCATGTGGATCGACTGGAGCGGCATCGCCTTGTTGAAGATCACGCTCCACGGATCGACGTCGACGACCTTGCCCGCCGAGTTCAGGGTGAAGCCGGCGGGCTCGTTCATCCACGCGTTGGCGGCGACCACCGACACGGTGCCGCCGATGCCGGCGATCACGATCGGCACGCCGGTCCAGAAGTGCGGCCACGGCTTCAGCCGCTTCCATCCGTAGATGTAGACGGCGAGGAAGATCGCCTCGAGGAAGAAGAACAGCCCCTCGATCGCGAACGGGATGCCGAACGCGTCGCCGAAGCGGCCCATGAAGCGCGGCCAGAGCAGCCCGAACTCGAACGAGAGCACCGTGCCCGTCACCGCGCCGACGGCGAAGGTGACCGCCATGTACTTCGACCAGCGCTGCGCGAGCAGGAGCGCGTCGGCATCGTCCTTCTTGATCGCGCGCCAGTTGGCGACCAGCGTCATGAAGCCCCACGCCACCCCGAGCGGCACCAGCACGATGTGGAACGCGAGCGTGAACGCCATCTGCGAGCGCGCCCACGGCACCGGGTTCACCGCCAGCACCCAGGTCAGCGCGTTGCCCATGACGTCGCTCCCCGACCCGTCGATCCAGATGCCGCTCCGCCGTCAGCTTCGCGCGGCGGGAACCTCCGCTGCGTCCTTCAGCGCCTCGGCGACGCTGGCGTAGTCGCGCTCGTTCTGGTCGGCGTAGGCAACGGCGAACTCGGCGATGGCCTTGTCGAACGACTCACCCGTGCCGAGGTAGGCGCGCGATGGCGATGCGGTCGCCCGAGCGCGCGTGACCGCGCGCCAGCGTCCAACCGCACAGGCGGGCGTAGATCCCGAGCGCCGACGGGCGACATGGCGTCGATCTCGGCCGAGAACTTCCAGTCCCAGAGCTGGCGGACGTAGTAGTCGCGCTCGACACCGTCGATCCCGGGCGTGCGGATCCAGCCGAGCATGATGTCGCTCGACGCCTGGAGGAGGCGTTGGCCCTCGACCACCCGCTGGCCGTGGTTGGCGAACCCGCTCCGACCCGGCGTACGGCTCGAGCACCGACGCTTCCGCCTCCTTGATCTGGAGGAACAGCGGGTCGGCGTTGTCGCGTCCGAGCATCAGCGCGATCCAGCACCGAGTGCCCGACGCTGCCGACACCCGACGACCTTCCGTCCGAAGTCGACCATCCGGTACGACTCGAGCAGGTGGCGGCGGTCGGGCTGCAGCGAGCGGCGGTACGACCGGAGCCGATCGGCCAGCCAGGCCCGCAGGTTGGCGTCGTCGTCCTCGTCGAAGAGGTCGCGCAACGACACGAGGAGCGGCGGGTCGCTCTTGATGCGGTACTCACCGTCGACCTGCTCGGTCAGCTTGGCGAGCGCCTTCAGGTTGTCCTTCGACTGGGCCTTGGCCAGGTTCTTCTCGAAGCGCTTGACGTCCTCCGGCGTCGCCTGCTTGCGGTACTCGTCGAACTCCTGCTCGACGTCGAGGTGCGCGTACCAGACGTCGAGGTTGCTCATCGCCGCGAACTGCACCATCGCCTCGCGGTAGGAGCGCACCACGCGGTTGACGACGAGGCGCTTCTCCTTCTCCGAGAACGACGTTGGACCGCGCCGCGATCTCGAAGCTGGTCGACGAGGCGCTTGACGTCCCATTCGAACGGACCGTGATTGGTCTCGTCGAAGTCGTTGATGTCGAACGCGAGCGCTCGTTCGGGCGACGCGAACCCGCCGAAGTTGGAGAGGTGCGCGTCGCCGCAGGCCTGCACCCGGAGCCCGCTGTCGGGCTGCGAGCCGAGATCGGACGCCATGATCACCGCGGCGCCACGGTAGAAGGTGAACGGTGACACGAGCATCCGCTCGTGGCGGACCGGTACCAGCTCTTCGACCCGGGTGACCTCCTGCGCGGTGAGGAGCCCGGTGGGGTCGGGCCGATCGGCCGGCGGCTGCCACTCGGCGTGGGACGACCGCCGCACCTCGGCGCGCGCAGCCCGGCCGATGGCCGCCCGCTGCTCGGGATCGAGGTGCGCGACGGGCGCGGTGGAATGGGCGCTGCTCATGGCCCCATCCTGGCGCGTCCGGCGACGGACGTCCTCACCCAGCCTGGATGAACGGATCCAGGGTTCCCGGCCCTCTCGGGGCGCGCGTCGATGGCGCTACTCGTCGAGCAGACCGAGGGCACGGGCGCTGTCGACCGCCGGACCCCGGGAGCTCGCCCCGAGCTTGCGGTAGATCGAGATCGCCTGGGTCTTGACCGTGTTGCGGGACACGAACAGCTCGTCGGCGATGGCCGCGAAGGTGAGGTGGGTCGGCAGGTAGCGCAACACCCGCATCTCCGCCGGCGTCATCGGGGTGGCGAGCACACCGACCGGGACGTCGTCGGCCTCGGTCGACTGCTCGAGCCGCGGTGAGGCGGTCGCGGAGCGGCGCGCCGTCGGGCACGAGCTCCAACAGCTCGATCGCCTCGCGGGTGAGGGTGCGCGCGAGGGCGACGTCGCCGAGGTGGAGGAAGGTGCGGGCGAGCACGATGCGAGTCTCGATCGAGACCCACGGAGCCACCGTCGACAGCATCGACACCAGGAACAGCGAGTGCTTGGCCTCGATCCTTCCCGCGGCGGAATCACCGGAGCGCGTGAGCACGAGGCTCGCCACCGCGAGCGACACCGCCTGCGCCGGGCGCTCGCGGAGGTCGAAGCGGTCGAGGACGCCGAGGAGGCGATCGACGTGCTGCCGCGCCGTCTCCCAGTCGTCGTCGTCGATCGCCAGCGCCGCCAACTGGGCCAGGCAGTGCGCCTGCGTCGCCGGCAGCGCGATCGCGCCGATCGACTCACCCTCGAGCAGGCGCTCACGCGCCTCGGCGCGGCGGCCCTGCACGCGCAGCGCCGCCCCCTCCAGGTAGCGCGCCATCGAGCGGAACGGGCTCGCCGCCCGGTCGAGCTCGTACGCACGCGCGGCGTCGGCGCGCATCGCCTCGATGCCGTGGGCGCCGATCAACGCGCGGAACAGCGAGGCCTGTTGCGCGATGGGGTTGCCGTCGGGCAGGTCGCCGTCGCCGATGGTCGCCACGACGTCGGTCCAGTAGCGGAGCGACGACATGTCGCCGGCCATGAACGAGAGCCACGCCTGCGTCACCGGCAGCGCGGCCCGCGAGTGCAACTGGTCGGACGTGAACCCGTCGATCCAACGCTGGACGGTGGCGGTGCGCCCGGCACCGGCGTACACGGGCGCGCCGCGCCACACGACCCGCTCGAGCTCGGCGTCGTCTCCCGCCGCGCGCCGGTGCTCCACCGCACGGTCGAAGTCGCCGACGGCCTCGTACCACTCGGCGGCGCGCCGGTGCAGCTGCGCTGCCAGCGCGGCATCCCGCCGCACGAGCTCGACCCGCAGGGTGTCGCGCAGCAATTGGTGCATGCGGAACGCCTCGCCGCGGCGATCGAGCGGGATGAGGAGGTGGAACGACGCCGCCACGTCGGCGAGCATCGTCGCGGAGTCGTCCTGTTCGAGGACGGCATCGCACACCATGGCGCGCAGCTCGTCGAGGATCGACACCCGGAGCAGGAAGTCGCGCGTGCGGCGCGGGAGCACACCGAGGAGCTCCTCGCGCACGTAGTCGACGACGATGCGGTCGTCACCCGCGAACTCGCCCGCGGCGACGACCGGGTCGTCGGCATCGGCGAGCGCGAGGGTCGCGAGGTAGAGGCCGACCGGCCACCCCTCGGTGCGAATCTCGTAGCTGGTCGACCACGGAGCTGGGGAGCGACAGCCCGGACGCCTCGACCAGCGCCTGCGTCTCGGCCGGGTCCATCGCCAGCGCGCGGCCCGACACCGTGTGCACCCGCCGGTCGGCGCGCATGCGCCCGAGCGCGAGCTCGGGATCGTGCCGGGACACCAACACCAGTTGCGACCCGGCAGGCACGCGATCGGCGAGCGCCTGCACCAGCGACCAGACCGCTCGTTGGCGCAGCCGGTGGGCGTCGTCGAGCACGAGCACGAACGGGCGCGCCCGCTCGGCGACCGCGCGCTCGACCCGGGGCACCAGCACGCTGGAGAAGTCGGTCGACGTGGCCACGAGGCGCTGCTTCGCCCGGGGCTCGAGCGGTTCGAACTCGTCGAGGACCCGCACGATGTCGGCCAGCAGCACCGCGGGATCGTCGTGCTGACGCGGTGAGCGTGAGCCAGGCGATCGAGCGGTGGTCGTCGCGCAGCCACTGCGACACCAGCGTGGTCTTGCCGTACCCGGCGCCGCCGAGCACGAGCACGACGGGCACGTCGGCGGCCGCCCGGAGCTCATCGAGCAGGCGCGGGCGCTCGACCAGTCCGGCCCGTGCTCCGATGCGGAGCACGGTGTCGTCGACCACTCCGCGCTCCACCGCCTCCACCACCCCACCATTCAACTCGCTCATCCGCAGAAGCCGGACCGATCATCCGCATCGGGTGAAGCGCCCGATGGCGAGACCCCGGTAGGGTGCGGCGGTGACCGCGCCGGTGAGCCCGGGTCAGGGCAAGGGGGAGCCCGCCAAGGGCGAGGGGGCCGTGGGGGCACCTGCCATGGGAGCAGCCGATGGCGCGCCCGCGCGCGGCAAGCTCGTCCTCCTCGCGCTGATCCTCGTCGCCGCCGTCGCCAACCTGAACCTGGCGGTGGCCAACGTCGCGCTGCCCGACATCGGCAAGGCGTTCGACTCCTCGCAGACCACCCTCAACCTCATCGCGGTCGGCTACTCGTTCGGACTCGCGGCGTCGGTCCTGTACCTGGGTGCGCTGGGCGACCGGTACGGGCGCAAGATGATGCTCATCGGCGGCGTGTTGCTGTCGATCCCCGCCTGTCTCCTCGCCGCGTACGCTCCCACCGACGAGGTGCTCGCGCTCGCCCGCATCCTGGGAGGGCTCTCGGCCGGCATGGCCTTCCCCACCACGCTCGCGCTCATCACCGCGCTCTGGTCCGGGCAATCGCGGACCAAGTCGATCGCGCTCTGGTCGGCGATCGGCGGCGGGATCTCCGCTCTCGGCCCGCTGATCGCGGGCGCGCTCCTCGAGCACTTCTGGTGGGGTTCGGTGTTCCTCGTGACCCTCCCGCTCGCGGTGGTGGCGCTGGTCATGGCCCTGAAGTTCGTGCCCAGCCACGTGAACGAGGCGTCCGACCCGGTCGACAACCTCGGCGGCGTGCTCTCCGCGTTGATGGTCGGCGCGCTGATCCTCGGCATCAACTTCGCAGCCGTTCCCGACAAGGGCACGCTCGCGATCGGTCTGGGGGTCATCGCCGCGGCGGCCGCCGGAGCATTCGTGATCCGCCAGCGCCGTGCGCGCAACCCGCTCTACGACCTCGACATCGCCCGGCGGCGCATCTTCTGGGTGGCTGCGGTTGCCGGGATCATCGTCTTCGGCTCGCTCATGGCCGCGATGTTCATCGGACAGCAGTTCCTCCAGAACGTCCTCGGCTACGACACCCTCGAGGCCGGGGCAGCCATCCTTCCCGCGGTGATCATGATGGTCATCGTCGCGCCGCGCTCGGCCAAGCTCATCGAGGCCAGAGGCGCGCGGTTCACGCTGCTGTGCGGCTACGTCTTCTGCTTCCTCGGGTTCCTCACGATGCTCACGCTGTGGGACACCGGCAGCCCCTACTGGCAGGTCGGGCTCGCGTACGCCTTCATCGGAATCGGCGTGGGGCTGGCGGGCACGCCGGCATCGCACTCACTCACCGGTTCGGTGCCGGTGCGGCGCGCGGGGATGGCGTCGGCGACCGCCGATCTCCAACGCGACCTCGGCGGAGCGATCATGCAGTCGATCCTCGGCGCGCTGCTCACCGCCGGCTACGCGGCTTCGTTCGCCACGCTCATCGCGGGCTCGTCCAATGCCAGCAGCGTGAGCACCAGCGTGCAGTCGCAGCTCACGAAGTCCTTCTCGAGCGCGGCGAACACCGCCGCGCAGTACCCGCAGTACTCGAAGCAGATCATCGCCGCGGCACAGACGTCGTTCATCGACGGCGCCGACTGGGCCTATGTCGCAGGGCTCGTCGCGATCGCCCTGGGAGCGGTGCTCGTGTTCTTCATGTTCCCGAAGCACGATGCCGAGCTCGAGCTCCTGAACCGGTACCACGCGGAAGACACCGACGACGATGCCGTCGCCGCGTGATCGCGCTCCACGCGTGAGCTGGATCCGCGACACCGACGAGCGCGCACGACGGCGCCCCGCCGACATCGCCCTGCTCGTGGTCAGCGCGCTCCTCGCGCTGCTCGTGGGCTTCTGGGCGCAGACCCAGTCGTCGGTCAACGTCAACCTGTTCCGGGCCCTGAACGACCTGTCCGGGAACATGGTCGGTCTCGCCAAGGGCGTCTACGCGCTCGGCTCGATCTGGGCCGTGCTCGCGGTGGCGCTGGTGCTGCTGGTCCTGCGCCAGCTCCGCGTCGCCGTCTACGCGGTCGTCGCCGGCGCCGGCGCGTGGGGCCTCGCACTCCTGCTCAACGAGGCCCTCGGCACCCACCCGATCAACGGGCTGGGGGTCGCGGTGCGCATCGGCGACGGTCCGGTGTACCCGGTGGCGAACGTGGCGGCCATCACGGCCCTCGCCTTCGGGATCGCGCCGTTCATCGTGCGCCCACTCCGGCGGATCCTCGTCGTCGTCATCCTCCTGGTCTGCGCGGCCGCGATGTACCTCGGCGCCGGCTTCCCGTCCGATGTCATCGGCGGCGTGCTGCTCGGCTTCGGAGTCGCCGCGCTCGTTCGCGTGCTGCTGGGATCGCCCGGCGGGCAGCCGTCGGTCGCCGAGGTGCGCGCCGCGCTCACCGACCTCGGCTACGACGTCGCGACCATCGGACCCGCGGTCGAGCACATGCCAGCGCGCGGCCGTCATGGACGTCGAGCTCGCCACCGGCGAGCACCTCAGGGTCGACGCGTTCGGCCGCGACCAACGTGACGCCCGCATCGCCGCCAAGCTCTGGCACAAGGCGATGTACCACGACCCCGGCGTCCCGGTGTTCGGCAGTCGCATCCAGCAGGTCGAGCACATCGCCTACGCCCTCATGCTCGCCGACCGGGCGCTCGTGCCGGCCGCGAAGCTCGTCCGCACCGGCGTCGGCGGCGACGACGCCGCAGTGCTGGTCACGGTGCCGCCGCGCGGCACCCCGCTCGGATCGCTCCCGGTCGAGCGCGTCACCGACGCCGTGCTGGCCGACGCGTGGAAGCGGCTCGACGCCCTGCACGGTGCGGGGATCGCACACGGGAACATCGACGGACTGCGGGTCGTCGTCGACGACGACGGGACCGTCGCGTTCGACGACTTCAGCTCGGCCGACTCGACCGGCGAGCAGTACTGGATGCACCGCGACGATGCCGCGCTCCTCGTGCTGTCCTCGCAGCTGGTGGGCGACGAGCGTGCGGTCGCGTCGATCGTCACGGCGCTCGGCAAGGAACGAGCCGCGGAGGTCATCCCCGTCGTGCAGCCCGCGGTCCTCCCCTCCGCCCTCACCCACGGGCGTCAAGCACCAGAGCAAGACCCTGAAGTCGCTGCGCGGCGAGCTGGCGACCGCGACCGGCGTCGACGACGTCCCTCCGCTCAAGATCAAGCGGCTCAGCCTGCTCAACATCGGGATGCTCCTCGGCGTCCTCTTCGCCGTCGGCATCGCCTTCCACAGCATGGAGGGGATCAACTGGGCGTCGGTCAAGGGCGAGTTCGAGCACGCCACCTGGGCGTGGGCGTTCCTGGCCCTCCTGATGTACCCGCTGGTCCCATCGTCCTGGGCGACGGCGCTCCTGGGCTGCGTGAACAAGGACCTGCCCTTCGTCCCCACGGTGCTGACGCAGCTCGCCTGCTCGTTCCTGAACCTGATCACGCCCAACGGCATCGGCGGCACCGCGCTGCAGATCGACTACCTGCACAAGCAGGACGTGCCGGTGGCATCGGCGGCGAGCGCCATGGTGCTCAGCACCGGCGTCGGCGGCGCGATCCAGATGATCCTCTTCCTCAGCGCCGCCGCGATCACCGCGACCGCCGTCGACACGGGCAGCAGCAGCGACTCGTCGAGCAGCAACACGCTGCTGATCATCGCCATCGTCGCCGCGCTCGTCGGCGTGGTGCTGTTCATCCCGAAGATCAAGAACAAGGTCGTTCCCGCGGTGAAGCGGGCGGCGACCGACATCTGGGCCGTCGTGCGCAACCCGAAGAAGGCGATGCAGCTGATCGGCGGTGACACCGCCGGCAACCTGATCTACCCGCTGATCCTCGGGGTGTGCATGCTGGCGTTCAACCAGCACCTCGACTTCGCCCAGCTCATCGTCGTGCAGGTCGGTGCGGGCATGGTCGGCAACGTCGCGCCTGTCCCCGGCGGGATCGGCGTCACCGAGGCCGCGCTCACCGCCGGGCTCACGTCGTTCGGGATCCCGGCCGCACCCGCGCTGGCGAGCGTGCTCCTGTTCCGCGGCATCACCTTCCTGATCCCGCCCATCTTCGGCTTCTTCACCCTGCGCTGGCTGCGGGCGAAGGGGTACGCGTAGGCCGCTCGGCGCCCCGACGCCCTCGTGAACTCCGTCCCCCTCCAGGTCCTCCTCTTCGCCTTCGTCGCCGGCGCCAGCCCGGTGGCACTCGGCGCGACCCTCGTGGTGCTCGGCAGCCGCGGCGGACGCTGGAACGCGCTCTCGTTCGCGCTGGGCGTCGTGATCGGACAGGTGCTCCTCTGCGCGGTCGCGTACGCAGTGGGAGCAGCCGCCATGCCGGTCGGCCACCACGCCCACGAGACTGCGCGCGCGCTGCTCGAGCTCGCGCTCGGCGTCGCGTTGCTGATCGCCGGCGCCATCGTGTGGAGCCGGCCCGACGAGGAACGACCGACGAAGCCGGACTCCCGCGCCAAGGCCGTGCTCGAACGGCTCGCGCACCTGCACCTGCTCGAGGTCTTCGGCGCCGGGGCGGTGCTCGCGCTCGGTCCGAAGCGACTCGGACTGACGGTGCTCGTGACCGCGACGATCGCCGGCGGCAACCTCGGCGCGTTCGCGGCCACCAGCCTCACCGCGGTCTACGTCGTGATCGCGACGATCCTGGTGACGCTGCCGGTGGTGCTGGCGATCGTGTTCGGCGACCGCGGTGAGCGGTGGATGCTCGACGTGGAGCACTGGCTCTCGGCCCACAAGCGACCGATGACCTTCTATCCGCTCACGATCCTCGGCATGTTGGTGGTCGTCGACGCGCTGTTCGGGCTCTTCTCGTGAGCGGTGACCGCGCGAACTAGAGGGTCGGCAGGCTGAGGAGCCGGAACGTGGCCCACACGAGGATCGCGGTGCCGAGCCCCATGATGAGGATCCGCATCGGGAACCACGAGAAGCGCAGCGAGATGCCGGCGAAGAACAGCACGATCGCGAAGAAGACGGTGACGAACACGTAGTCGTCGGCGTTCTCCGTGGCTTCCTTGCCCTGTTCGAACCGCACGTCGCCGAGCTTCTCGAGGCGGTCGGCCTTCTCCATGTTGGCGAGCTTGTAGTTCTTCTCGAGCAGTGGGCTCGCGATCGCGTCCTGGTTGTTGATCGGGTCGCTGGCGAGCCAAGTCGTCGAACGCGGGCCGGAACTCGTCGCGGAAGCGGCGCTCGTAGAGCGTCGGCCAGCTGCGTGTCACCCTCCGTGTACACCTCGAGCCAGCGGTTGAAGTTGAGCAGGTCCTGGGTCCGGTCCTGGGCCGCGAGGGTCGACGCCTGGTTGGCGAAGCTGCGGGCGGTGCTGGCCTGCGTGTAACGACGCGCCTGCAACCCGCTCCACTTCGCGGCCTGGTACCCGCTCCACGCGATGCCCAACGTCGCCAGCGACAACATGAGCGCAGCCGCGATCTCGAGCCAACGTTCGCGGGTGCTCGTGGTCGGGTGCACCTCGCCGAGCTCGTGCGGGGTGTGGATGTGGACGGGTTCGGGCATGGCCCGGGAATCTTACGGACATCCACGCGTACCCTCGGTGCATGAGCGGTGCGTGCTGCATGCCCGGTGACGAACGACACGACCGCACACCCGATGCAGAGCTCGATGCAGACGCATCCATCGCGCTCGACGCGGTGCCGGAACGATCGGGCACGCATCCGGACACGTGGATCGACGTCGACGCGGCGACGTTCCGCATGGGTGACGACTCGGTCTGGGCCTATCCGGGCGACGGCGAAGGCCCGGTGCACGACGTGACGCTCGACGCGTTCCGCATCGACCGGCACGCGGTCACCAACGACGCGTTCGCCCACTTCGCCGACGCCACCGGTTGGGTCACCGACGCCGAGCGCTTCGGGTGGTCGTTCGTCTTCGGTGGGCTCCTGCCCGACGGCTTCCCCGACACGCGCGGCGTCGCCGGCGCCGAGTGGTGGCGGCAGGTGTTCGGTGCCGACTGGCGACACCCGGAGGGACCGCAGTCCGACGTCGACGCCCGCGCCGACCACCCGGTGGTGCACGTGTCGTGGCACGACGCGGTGGCGTACTGCCGCTGGACCGGCACCCGGCTCCCGACCGAGGCCGAGTGGGAGCGCGCCGCGCGCGGTGGGCGCACCGGCACCGCGTTCCCGTGGGGTGACGACCTCGAGCCCGGAGGCGAGCACCGCATGAACGTGTTCCAGGGCCGCTTCCCCGATGCCGACACCGGCGCCGACGGCCACCTCGGCACCGCACCGGTCGACGCGTTCCCGCCCAACGACCTGGGGCTGCACAACGTGACCGGCAACGTGTGGGAGTGGTGCACCGACTGGTTCGACGTCGATGCGTACGCGCGGCACGACGCTCACGACCCCCGTGGTCCCGCGAGCGGTGACCGGCGCGTGCAGCGCGGCGGCTCGTACCTGTGCCACCTCTCGTACTGCCGGCGCTACCGCGTGTCGGCCCGGTCCGCCAGCGAGCCCGTGAGCTCCACCGGCAACGCCGGCTTCCGGGTCGCCATCGACGCGCGCTGATCCCCCTCGCGCGTTCCGGCGTCAGTTCGGCGCACTGGTTGCGCTCAGGTGACGCCAGTGCCCCGGGGCGGTGAGCGTCGATGACCGCGGCGTCGCTCGGCGGCGAGTGCTTCGCCTCGAAGCGGGCCAGCCGCAGCGGCGAGCGACGACCGAGACGGGCGGCGGTCGAGAAGGCGGCGCGAGCGAGCGGCGCCGACCGCTGCGAGAGCCGCGCCACGCCGGTCCGTCGTGTTCAGCTCCACGAAGCGATCGTGGTCGTCGAGCGGCGGGCAGCCGGCGACGATCGCGGCGGCGCTCACCCGCTCGCCGAGCCGGGCTGCGACCGCGGCCGCGTACTGCCCACCCAGGGACCAGCCCACGACCGCGACGCGCTCCAGCCCGAGCGCGTCGAGCAGTTGACGGGCGTCGTCGACCCAGTCGGCGGTCGAGTGGCCGGGCGCGCGGTCGGAGCCACCGACTCCGGGCCGGTCGGGCGAGAGCACCCGGAGCCCGGCGGCGGCGAGATCCGCCGAGCACGGCTCGACGTCGAAGCGGCACAGGAGGCCGCCGTGACAGCTCAGGACCGGCGTGCCCGCGGGTGCGCCGAACTCGGACCACGTCATCCGGCGGCCGTCGACGAGCCGGAGCTCCCGATCGGTCGCCCGATCGTGCGTGAACGCGCCGCTCATCGTTCGGCCTCGACCTCTTCGAGTCGCAACTCGCCGTCGACGAGCAGCCGGAACCGACCACGCCCCGTCTTCTCGATGCGGATCGGCGCGTCGCGCTCGTCGAGTCGCCGTTTGAGGAGGATCAGGCGGCTCTCGAGGTTGTCGCGGAACTCGGGCAGCTCCAGCGACGGGTCGAGCCGCACCTCCTTGTTGGTGAAGTCGATGCGACCCTCACGCGCGTGGTGCGCGAGCAGCACCCACAGCACCCGGCCGGCGACGCCCTTGATGAGGTAGTCGCCGTCGAGGAACGTGCTCCCGTCGACCGCGAAGAACCGCACCCGTGCCGTCGCCGGGCTCGGTGGCGCCACCGCCGGACTGGTCGTGGGTTCGCCGGTCCCTGCGTCGGACGCGGCGCGCTCGTGCGCCCAGTCGATCTCGATCGCGCTGGCGACGAGCGTCGCCACGACGCCGAGCAACGCCTCGTCCTCGATGCTGAACGCCATCTGGGTCTCGCTCTCGATCACGAGCACCGCCACGAGCTGGCCCAGCACCATGGCCGGGACCGCGACCTGGCTCTCGGCGCGCGCGAGCCCGGGGAGCGGGATCTCGTGACCCGGTGCCTCGCCTCCGCGCTGCTCGTAGATCCGCCGCACGCTCCGGGCGTACGCCAGCATGTGACGGAGGTTGCCGACGCGCATCGACTCGGCGCGCTCGGCGACCATGCCGATCACGCCTTCGCCCATGCGCACCTCGGATCCCACGCCTTCGACCTCGTAGCCGTGGCTGGCGATCGTGTACAGCCGCTCGCCCGACTCGTCGACGAGCAGCAGCAGCGAGTTCGAGTAGCCGAACAGCGTCGTCGAGCGAGGTCAGCGTCGATTCGACCAGCGAGTCGAGATCGGGGCAGCGAGCCAGTCGCGCGCTCGAGCTGCGCCAGCCGGAGCACGCCTTCGTCGTGTGGGCGCGCGCCGCTCACGTCAGGAGTCCACTCCGGTGTCGGACGAGTCGACGGCGGCGACGTCGACGCTCGAGCGCACCCGCTCGAGCTCGAGCACGCGGTAGATGTCGACGCTCCGGAGCTTGAACACGCCCTCCATGCCGGTGAGCGCGGCGATCGCGTCGACGTCGCGCCGCATGCGCTCGAACAGCGGGCCGCGGCGCTCGGTGCGCTCGTACTGCACCAGCAACCGGTAGCTGTCGTAGGTGAGCGGGTCGATCACCACCACGCAGCCCACGGGGTTCTCGGCCAGGTTGCGCACCGTCTTGGAGAAGAACTGGTTCGAGAGCGACGACGCGCTCGTCGTCGAGGAGGTGGACGCGCGACAGGTGCGTGATGTTCGGGACGCCGTCGGCCGACGCGGTCGCGATCTCCGCCGGGATGATGCCCTCGAAGCAGGCGGTGATGTCGGAGAGGCGCAGCCCGTCCCAGTCGACGGTCATGCCCCACCCACGGGCGCGATCCGGGCTCCGGCCTCGGGTCCTGGCGTCTGGTCGAAGACCTGCTCGACCACCATCTCGCACGCGACGATGCCCGGCGGCGCGAGCCGCCAGATGATCTCCTCCGGCGTGCCGTCGGCGAGGTGGAGGATCGCCACGCACCCGGCGCAGAACGCGTCGTAGCGGATCCGGTCGGCCGCGGTGACGGGCTCGATGGTGACCGCGCGGCCCTTGAGCTGCCACGACAGGAGCGTCACGAAGTGCGTGGTCGTGAGGGCGATGCGTCCGCCGCCGGCGAGGTTCGCCAACGTGCGGTCGGCGTTGTCGCTCAGCAGCACCCGCAGGCGGTCGGGCCCGAGCACCTCGACCCCCCAGCCGCGGATCGCGTCGGGGACGCCGTCGCGGTCGACGGAACCGACGAGGAGCGCGCACGCCGATTCCAACTGGGCGACGACCTCGGGTTCGATCACGACGGCTCCGGCAGGGTGACGAATCGGCGGAAGTAGCGAATTCTTAGCGTTCGCTCACGCGGTTCTTGGGAGCGGGCCCGCTCGGGCTCCCGCACGATGGTGACACGAACCACGGAGGCCGTGCGCCGGAGGGGCACACGACCCGGAGCCCTGGGAGGGGACCATGACCGCAACCACCACCACCCCGCTGATCGTCGAGACCGCTGCGCTGGAGACCGTGACCTTCGACCTCTACCGCAACATCCACAAGGGCATCCGCTCCGGGCTGTTCTCGGTCACGCAGGCCGTCGGCCAGGTCGACCCGCACGACCAGGCTGCGGTGCGAGGGGTCGCCGGGCGCTGGACCGACATGGTCGAGCTGCTCGTCGCCCACGCCGAGCACGAGGACGAGTTCGTGCAGCCGGTGATCGAGCGCGCCAACCCCGGCGTACGCAGCCGAGATCGCCGAGGCCCACCCGCGGCTCGAGTGCCAGATGGCCGAGCTCGAGGTGCTCGCCGACCGCGCCGCCGGCGCGTGCCCGGAGCAGGCGCGCATCCTCACGCACCGCCTCTACCTGGGGCTGGCGTCGTTCACCGCCGAGTACCTGCAGCACCAGGAGTTCGAGGAGTTCGAGGTGATGGTGATGCTCGTCGCAGCACCTGCCGTTCGAGGAGCTCCTCGCCATCGACAACGCGATCGTCGCCAGCATCGAGCCCGACATGATGGCGAAGTGCGCGGCGCTGATGCTCCCGGCCATGAACATCGAGGACCAGACCGACCTCTTCGAGGGCGCGCGCGGCGGCGTGCCGCCCGAGGTGTTCCAGGGGATGCTCATGCTCGCGGAGATGGTGCTGGACCAGGACCGCTTCGGCCTGCTCCGCACCCGCCTCGGTCTCTGACGCCGGTCAGCGCTCCCCCGACAACGCGGCCGCGACCGTGCGCATGCGCTCTGCGTACTGCGCACGGTCGAGGCCGCGATCGAGGACGAACATCCCGTAGACCTCGTGGCTGAAGACGCCCCAGAACACGTCGAGCTGGACCTCGTCGAGCTCCCGCTCGAAGATGCGCTCGACGCTCCGGCGCGTGTCCAGGCGGCGACCTTCCTCCCACTGGATCCGCCACGAATCGATCTCGTCGTCGCTCGCCGCCGCTTCCATGACCGTGCGCCAGAGCTTCGCCAGACGCTCGTGGATGTCCATCAGCATCTCGAGTCCGGCGTCGAGCCGTTGGTTGCGGTCACCGGCCGAGAGGGCCGCGAAGACGTCACGGTCTGCGAGCGCGACGGGCTCGACGTCACCGACGACGGCGAAGTCGACCACCGCCCGCAGCACCTGCTTCTTCGACCCGAACCCCGAGTAGACGGTCTCCACGGCGACACCGGCGCGCCTCGCGATGGCGGCGACCGTGGTGCCGGCCCAGCCCGACTCCTCGAAGAGCTCGGCCGCCGCGGCCAGCACCTGTCGCTTCGTGTCGGCCGCCTGGCGGGCCCGGAGGCTCGACGAGTACTGCCGCTTCTCGCCGCTCCGCTCCGATGGCTGCTTCGCAGTGGTTCTCTTCGCCATGGGTTGCATTGTAGAACATCCTGTGATTCAATCCAGTCTCGTTCCAGTGAAAGTTCCCGTCTCCACGGACCGACGAAGAGGACACGCCATGAAGCCCGAGCTGCTGCCCACCACCCCCGAGGCGATCGCCCCCGACACCTGGTTGATCCCCACGCTCGCGGCGGATCCCGCCGGTGGCTTCGTCGGTGCCCACAGCGCGGTGATCCGCGGCACCCAACCCGTGGTGATCGACACCAGCGTGCTCTTCGGCCGCGACCAGTGGCTGCAGAACGTCTTCTCGGTCGTCGAGCCGGAAGACGTGCGTTGGATCTTCCTGTCGCACGACGACCACGACCACATCGGCAACCTCGATCCGGTGCTCGACCTGTGCCCGAATGCCACGCTGCTCGTCAACTACGCGATGGTCGGACGGCTGTTCGGCGACGTCGAGCTGCCGCTCGAGCGCATGCGGTGGACCAATGTGGGTGAGTCGATCGACGTCGGCGACCGTGAGCTCTTGGTCGTCCGGCCGCCGATCTTCGACTCGCCCGCGACGCGAGGTCTGTTCGACACCAGCACCGGGGCGCTCTGGGCGGCCGACAGCTTCGGCGCCGCCTTCCCCGGCGGCGGTGTACGACGCCGACGACATCCCGGCCGAGGTCTACGACCCGAGCTTCGAGCTGCTCAACCTCCTCAACACCCCGTGGATGGAGTGGGTCGACCAGGCGCGCTTCGACGCGCACGTGCACAGCACGGAGTCGCTCCCTCTGACCGTGGTCGCAAGTGCGCACGGACCACTCCACCGCGGCGATCGCATCGCCGACGCCTTCCGCCGGACTCGCGCGCTGGCCGGGCGGGCACCGTCGGAGCAGCCCGGACAGGACGTCCTGGAGCTGCTGCGCGCGATGCTCGCGACGACCGCCGTCTGAGGAGTCGAACACATGGGGACCATCCCGCGTCATGCCGAGGTCGACGTGGTCGTCGACGCACCTTCCATTGCGGTGTGGGAGGTCGTCGGCGACCCGCGTCGCACAGGTGAGTGGAGCCACGAGTGCCTCGAGGTGCAACTCGTCGAAGGGGCCGCTGCGCCCGCGGTCGGTGTGCGGTTCCGCGGTCGCAACCGGGTCGGGAAGACGGGATGGTCGCGCACGTGCGAGATCGTCGCCTACGACACCGGGCGTGAGATCAGCTGGCGGACCGTCCCGACCGCGTTCTACCGCGACAGCACGATCTGGACGATCAGCGTGGAGCCGGAGGACACCGGCACCCGCATCACGCAGCGCTACGAGGTGGTGAAGCTCGGACCGCTCTTCGACCGGTTCATCTACCAGTTCGTGCCCGTGCACCGCGACCGCCGCGCCGCCCTCACCGACGACCTGCAGCGCATCGGCGACGTGGCCCGCGCTCCGGAACCGCGCCCTGCCGGATAGGTTGCCCCCTTCCAGATCGAGGGGGATCTCCATGCGTCACTTCCGGCCGCCATCTCTGGCTGCACTCGTCCTGACCGCGTTCGCAAGCGTGTCGCTCGTCGCGGCCGTCCCCGCGTCGGCGGCGAAGGCGAAGAAGCCGGTCACCCTCACGGTGCTGGTGACCAACGACGACGGGGTCGGCGCCCCGGGCATCGACACGCTGGTGCAGGCGCTCACCAAGGTGAAGAACACGAAGGTCGTCGTGGTCGCGCCGGCGACCAACCAGAGCGGCACGGGCGGCAAGACCACGCCGGGGACGCTCACCACCGCCCCCGCCACGACCGCAGGCGGCTACGCGTCCACGGCCGTGCAGGGGTACCCCGCCGACACCGTCACCGCCGCGCTCGACCAGTTGGGCGTGAAGCCGAACGTGGTGCTGTCGGGCATCAACTTCGGCCAGAACCTCGGTGGCGTCGTCGACCTCTCGGGGACCGTCGGTGCCGCACGCGCGGCGGCGATGCGTGGCATCCCGGCGCTGGCGCTGAGCCAGGGCATCGGCGACGCACCCCAGTACGACAACGCGGCCAAGCTCGCGCTGGCGTGGCTGGCGGCCCACCGGGCGGGGCTGGCGAAGAAGCCGAAGGCCGCGCCCACGAACATCGACAGCATCAACGTGCCCAATTGCCCGACGGGCAAGCCGCGCGGCCTCAAGCTCACCGTGACCGCAACGACGTCCGACAACTCGATCGCCGAGGTCGACTGCGCCTCCCCGGTCACCGACGTCACCAACGACATCGAAGGGTTCAACGCCGGCTGGGCGGTCCAGGCCCCCGTGTCGGTGACCCCGGCGCCGGCCGCGAGCTGAACCCGGGGTTCAGCGGTCGAGCACCAGCTCGGCCAGGAGCTCCATCGACTGCATCCAGCTCGCGGAGTCGTTGCGCCACGGCGCGCTCACGACGTGCTGGATGCCCGCGGCCTCGAACTCGTCGTGCTCGCGTCGGATCAGGTCGGGGTCCATGCCCTGGGGGTCCCAGCCGGTGCGCAGCGAGATCGTGAAGGACTCCTCGGGGTGGTCGCGCCGCACGCGCTCGCACCACCCGCGCCGCGCCCTCGGGGTCGAGGCCGATGGCGTGGAAGCCGTCGCCACGCTCGGCCGCGCGCCGGTAGGCGGGCTCGCTGCGCCCGCCCACCCAGATCGGGATGCGGTGCGCGGGCTTCGGTTGGACCTTCATCGCGTCGAGCTGCACGAACTCACCGTGGAACTCGACCGGGTCGGGGCCCCAGCACGCGCGCAGGACGTCGAGCGTCTCGTCCATCCGCCGTCCGCGGTCGGAGAACGACCGACCGAGTGCGGCGAACTCGGCCTCGGACCATCCGACGCCGGCACCGATCGTGAGCCGGCCGCCCGACAGCGCGTCGAGGCTGGCGAGCGAGTTCGCCAGCGCGAGCGGGTTGTGCTGGGGCACCACGAGCACGCTCGTGCCGAGTCCGACCCGTTCGGTGGCCGCCGCGGCCCAGGTCAGGGTGAGGAGCGGGTCGAAGAGGTAGGGCGAGGGATAGTCCTGGGCGGCGGGGATGGCCACGTGGTCGCTGACCCACACGTCGGCGAAGCCCGACGACTCCGCCAGCCGGGCCGCCTCCGTGATCGCCGCCGGGCTCGACGCCCGTCCGAACTGGGGGAGATGGATGCCGATGCGCACGATGCGTGACCTTAGATCGCCACGCTGAGCGACCCCGGCGTGCGAAGATCTCCACCGAAGACGACTTGGAGGGCAGGAGATGCAGGTGCGATTCTCGAAGTTCTGGCCGTGCGCGCTCGCGGCGGTGACGCTGGTGGCGCTGGCCGCGGTCCCCGCCGGCGCCGAGTCGAGCGGTGAGGGCGCGGACGAGACCAACGCCGCGGTGCTCTCGCCACTCGCGTTCGCGCCCCTCGCCCAGCCCGATCCCGTGCTCGGCTCCGACGACAAGGTGCACCTCGCCTACGAGATGCAGGTGCTCAACGCGAGCACCGCGTCCGTCACCCTCACGTCGGTCGAGACCCTCGACCCGGCGAAGGACGACGCGGTGCTCGACACCATCGACGCCGCCACGCTCCCGACGATGCTCCACATCGCGGGAGGCGTCGACGGCACGACGTTCCCGCCGGGTGGGTCCGGCTACCTGTTCTTCGACGTGCAGCTCGACCCGTCCGCGACGATCCCGAAGTCGCTCCTCCACCACTTCACGATGGACGTCGCCTCCGAGGGGGGCACCCCGCAGTCGATCGAGTACGACGGCGTCCCCGTCGACCGTGCACGACAAGGCCAAGGCGATCGTGGTCGCACCGCCCCTGCGCGGCTCGGGGTGGGTGATCGGCAACGGCTGTTGCCAGCCGATCAACGCGCACCGCGGCGCCACCCTGTCGATCGACGGCACCGCCAAGGCGCCCGAGCGCTTCGCCATCGACTTCGTGCAGCTCGGCGACAACAGCTCGCTGGTGCAGGGAGATCCCACCCAGAACGAGAGCTTCGGCTACTTCGGCGACGAGATCTACTCGGTGGCGCCGGGCAAGGTCGTGGCCCTGCAGGACGACCAGCCGCGAAGGCACCCCGGGCGCGCTCCCGGCCGGCCAGACCGTGCAGACGGCGGGCGGCAACTACGTCGTCGTCGACATCGGCAAGGACCACTACGCGTTCTACGCGCACATGCAGCCCGGGAGCCTGAAGGTGAAGGTCGGCGACACGGTGAAGACCGGACAGGTGCTCGGGATCCTGGGCAACACCGGCAACAGCGACGCCGCCCACCTCCACTTCCACATCATGGACGGCCCCTCGCCACTGCTGTCCAACGGCCTCCCGTTCGTGTTCACCAAGTTCACCGGTGAGGGCGTGGTCACCGACGAGCAGGCACTGGTCTCGAACCAGGTCGCACCGGTCGACACGTCGGCGCTCTCCGGCACGCACACCAAGGAGATGCCGCTCAACCTCGAGGTCGTCGGCTTCGGCGGGAGCGAGAAGAAGTAGGTCGGACGACACCTCTAGGCTGCGCCGCCATGACCGGAGCACCGGCGGTGGAGATCGACCTCGTGCAACGGCACGGGCCGTTCCCGGGCACGCTCGACCCGGCTGCGATCGCGCAGTACGCCGCGGCCACGAACGACACCAACCTGCCGGTCGTCGCCGGCGCCGCGGTCCCGGCGACGTTCCCGGTGATCCTGATCTTCGACGCGCAGTGGGCGGCGAACGCCGCGGTGCCGAAGTCGGTGTACCAGAGCGGGCGCAACGGCGTGCACGGCGAGCACGAGGTGCTGCTCCACCGCCCGCTCGTCCCGGGTGAGGCGCTGGAGACCTTCTCCGAGCCCTTCGCGGTGCGCAACACGCGCGCCGGTGCGCGCGTCGTGCTGCACATGGAGCAGTTCGGCGTCGACGGCGCGCTCGCGGCCGAGCACTGGTGGACGATCTTCTTCCCCGGCTGCGACGAGCTGGCCGACGTCGGCGCCGATCCTCCCGACCACACCTTCCCCGAGTCGGCGCGCGACCACCTCGTCGGCTCGGTGACGCAGCACGTCGACCTCGCCGCGCCGACGCGCTACGCCGAGGTGTCGAACGACTGGTCACCCCACCACTTCGAGCTCGAGGCCGCGCGTGGCGCGGGCTTGGACTACGTGTTCGCGCATGGCCTGTGCACGATGGCGATGTGCACGCAGGCCGCGGTCGGGCTCGTCGCGGACGGTGACCCGTCACGGGTCCGCCGGGTGGCGGTGCGGTTCGCGTCACCCACCCGACTCGACGAGGACCTGACCGTCGACGTCTACGACGCGAGCGAGGCCCTCGGAGACGGCGTGTTCGCGTTCGAAGCGACGTGCGCGGGCGCGGCCGTGATCAAGCACGGCCGGCTCGAGCTCTTCAGCTGATCGGCGTCTCGACGAGCTCGTCCTCGTGACCGTCGGCGTGGCGGGCGAAGCGCCCGCGCGTCGCCCCGTGCACCGGGTCGTCCGCCGGCCACGGCCACCCACCGAAGCCGGTGGCGCGGTAGTCGGCGAACGCCTGCGCGATCTCGTCCTGGTCGTTCATCACGAACGGGCCGTACTGCGCGACCGGTTCACCGATCGGACGGCCCTGCAGCATCAGCACCTGCGCGCCGTCGGGGCCCGCGCTGACCAACGCATCGGCGCCGGCGCGGACCACGACGCCGGTGGGCGCCTCGACCTCCGTGCCGCCGACGGTCACCGAGCCGTCGTACACGTAGAGCACGCGAACCGTCGTGTCGCCGCCCGCGGCGGCCGGCACCGTCCACGCGGCGCCGGCGCCGAGGTCGAGGTGCCAGATCGCGAAGTCGGCGTCGTCGTGCGACGCCCACGAGTCGGGTGGCGGTGACGGCGGGACGTGCTCGCCGAGCGCGCCCGCGATCACCGTGATCGTGGCCACGCGGCCGTCGTCGTCGCGCTCGGTCACCACCGGGACGTCGCGCGCCCACAGCATCGCGAAGTAGGGATCGGCGAGCTTCGACGCCGCCGGGAGGTTCACCCAGATCTGGAAGAGCTCGAGCGGGTTGGGCTCGTCGTCGTGGAGGAGCGGGAACATCTCCGAGTGCACGATCCCGCGACCGGCGGTGAGCCACTGCGTGTCACCACCGCCGAAGCGCGCCGCCGCGCCCAGCGAGTCAGAGTGGTCGATGACGCCGCGCCGCACGTACGTGACGGTCTCGAAGCCGCGATGTGGGTGCTGCGGGAAGCCCGGCACCTCGGTGCCGTGGTACATCCGCCACCCGTCGATCCCGGCGAAGTCGGACCCCATCTCGCGCCCGGCGAGCGGGGCATCGGGGCCGAAGCTCCCGTTGCCGGTCGGGTAGTCGTCGTCGTGGTGCACGCAGAAGAGGAACGGGTCGATCGTCGGCCAGGGGCTCCCGGTCAGCGGCACCGTCTCGAGCACGATCTCGTCCATCTGCGGTGCAACCGGGCAGGCCGCGCCGGGATTCCCAGGCCGCGATCCCGGTTGTAGCGTCGGGAGCATGACCGCTGCGCCCTGGCGGGGCCACTCCCCCGCCGCCTTCGACCGCTTCGACCGCATCGAGGGACTGGCCGCCGGGGCGGTCGAACCTGCGGTCCTCGACCCGGTGCGCGTCGCCGTCGCGGCGGCCCTGGGCCACCCCGACGAGCTCGTGCGCAGCCCGGCGCCGGCCGCCGTCGGTGCCGCGGACGACGAACGCGTCGGCGCGTGCGTGGCCTTCGCCGAGCAGTTCGTCGTCGACGTCTCCGGTACCACCGACGAGCAGCGCGCGGCGCTCGGGGCGGCGATGGGGGCCGACACCTTCCAGTTCGTGCAGGCGCTCTACGTGCTCGACGTGTTCCAACGCGGCCGCATCGCGCTCGAGCGGATCTTCGCCGCCCCCGCCGGTCCTGCCCCCGCACCGACCACGGGTGACCTGTGGGCCACGCTCGAGGAGTTCATGCGGATCGTCGCGCTCGACACCGCGCTCGACCCGGTGACCACCGAGCTGGTGCGGCTCCGCGGCGCCCGCGCGCACGACTGCCGGATCTGCCAATCGCGACTCAGCCTGCGCGCGGTCGAGTCGGCGGGCGACGACGGGCTGTTCGCAGCCGATGCCGACGAGTCCGCGCTCACCGACCGCCAACGGGCCGCGCTCGCACTCGCCGACGCGGTGATCTGGCAGCCGACGGCCATCGACGACGCGCTGGTCGGACGCGTGCGAGCGGAGCTGAGCGACGACGAGATCGTCGAGATCGTGCTCGATCTCGTGCGCAACGCCGCCAACAAGATCGCGGTGTCCCTCGGTGGCGACCAGGCGGTCGTGACCGACGGTGTCGAGTACTACGACGTCGACGCCAGCGGCGACGTCTTCGCCGACGTCGACCGCGACACCGTGCGGGCCGCCACCGCGTGACACGCCGCTGCAGCGCGGCGGCGGACCCGACCCGGTCACGGGAGCCGCAACTGCAAGAATGTCCCCTTCATGGCTCGCGGGAGGGGTTTCGGTCGGTGGGGCGTGCGCTGGCTCGCGCTCGCCGGCGTCCTGCTGATGACCCTCAGCGCGCTCGGGTGGTGGTTGTCGACCCGGGTCCTCGAGGCCGACGGCTTCGCCGACGTGGTCGCCAAGTCGTCGCAGCAGCAAGAGGTGCGCAGCTACATCGGTGACCAGGCGTCGCTGCGCCTCGCCCGCACGTCGAACTTCGTCACCGCCGCCCGCCCCGTCGTCAGCGACGCCATCGCCGCCGCCATCGCCACCCCACCGGTCGAGGAGGCGATCCGCGACTTCGCGCAACGTGCGCACGAGCAGGTCTTCCAGGCGCGGGGCGCTCGACGCGTCGACGTCAACGCCCAGGAAGCGGCGGTCACGATCCGCAGCGCGTTGCAGACCATCAACCCCGCGTTGGCGAAGAAGCTCCCGGCCAACGTGCTCGACGCGACCGCATCGATCTCACAGTCGGACACCGTCGACGTCCTCTTCCGCTCGTCGCGGTGGGTGGAAGACCTCTACGGGCCGTTGTTCCTGGTCGGCGTGGCCCTGTTGCTCCTCGCGATCGTGAAGGCGCGCGAACGTGTGCGCGCCATCCGCACCGTGGGCGTCACGCTGGCGGTGGCCGGTGGTCTCCTGCTCGGCGTCGGGTTCGCCACGCCGGCGTTCGCCAGCGTGGCCGCCACCACCGATCCGGGACGCGGCGAGGCGGTCGCCGCGTTCATCGGCGTGCTGATCGGTCGGCTGGTCGGGGCCGGCCAGTTCTTCCTCGTCCTCGGCCTGCTCACCGCGTTGGCACCCGGGAGCGACGGTGGCGACCTCCGCTACCGCGTCGAGCAGCTCAAGGCGTGGGTGGCCGAGAAGCGCACGCGGCCCCGCTGGCGCTTCGCCGGCGGCTTCGCGCTGATGGTCGTCGCGCTCCTCTTCATCACCAACCCGCAGGAGATGTTGCGCACCGTCCTGGTGGTCGTGGCCGTGCTCGCGGTCTACGTGGGGCTGATCGTGTGCCTCCGGGCGGCGGGGCTGCTCGTCACCGACCACACCATCCCCAAGTTCCACAAGCGCCAGCTGGTCGGCGTGTTCGTCGGGATCGTCGCGGCCGCCTCGTTCACCGCGTTCGTGGCGGTCGGGATCGTCGCCGACAACACCACGCAGGCCGTGGCCAACCCCAACGACACCGGGTGCAACGGCTACCTCGAGCTCTGCCCCCAGCCGCTCAACCAGATCGTGTGGCCCGCGAGCCACAACGCGATGTCGTCGGCGGCCTACGACTTCCTCGGCGCCGAGCACACCATCACCATCCCGGAGCAGCTCAACGGCGGCACCCGGTTCCTGATGATCGACGCCTACTACGGCTACGACGACAACGGTCTGGTGCGCACGAACCTCGCCGGCGGCATCAACCGCGACCAGTTGCGCAAGGAACGGGGCGACGAGGCGGTGCACGAGCTCGACCGGCTGGGTGCGCTCACGGGGGTCGCCGACACGTCGGGCAAGAAGCAGGACATCTACTTCTGCCACGACTTCTGCGAGCTGGGAGCGATCCCGTCGGCGCAGGTGTTCCACGACATCGACGACTTCCTCTCCCGCAACCTCACCGACGTCGTGGTGATCGACGTCGAGGACTACGTGCAGCCGAAGGACCTCAAGCGGGCGCTCGTCGACGCCGGACTCTGGCGCCGCGTGTGGCGGCCGAACCCGAAGCAGATCGGGTGGCCGACGCTGCAGCAGATGGTGACACCCGCCAAGAAGGCCAAGGACCAGGAGGAGAACCCGCGGCGGCTGATCGTGATGAGCGAGAAGCACCCTGACGAGCAGCCGTGGCTGCTCGGGGCCTACTCGGTGGCGCAGGAGTCGCCGTTCACGTTCTCGTCGATCAAGGACTTCAACTGCAACGCCGAACCGCGGCGGGACCGACAAGTCGTTCTTCATCGTCAACCACTGGCTGCGCCCCGACGGCCCTCCCGACCCGGTCGAGGCGGGCAAGGTGAACTCGCAGAAGGTGCTCACCCAACGCCTGCAGGACTGCATCGCGACCCGCGGGCAGCTCCCCAACGCGGTGGCGGTCGACTTCACCGCCATCGGTGACATGCAGAAGACGGTCCGCCTGTTCAACGCGGCCATCGCACGACAGTCGGGCGTCACCGCGGTCATCGACAAGACGGTGAAGCAGCTGCGCGAGGCCGACCAGCTCACCGACGCCGAGCTCAACGAGCTGCGGCGGCTCCCCAGGATCAGCGAAGCGAAGGCGCGCAAGCTCCTCGGACCGCTGGCCGATTCGATCCCCACGCCCCGACGGCTGAAGTACCTGGCGTCACCGTGTCCGGACGGCACGCACGCCGCGACCGCGGCCGAGAAGAAGGCGTACGAGAAGTTCCAGAAGGAAGCGGCCACGTCGACGACCGAGCCACCGACCACGACCGACGCCACCGTCACGCCCGACGACACGAACGCCACGACGGACACGACCGAACCGACGTCGGCGCCTGCACCCACGACCACGACCACGCCGCCGGTGGCGGTCGTGCAGCACGGCTGCGCCAGCAACTGAGGGCCCGACCGGACCCTGGTCAGGTCGAGGTCACCTCGGCGAGCCGGCGTTCGAGGTAGGCGCGCTCGGTCGTCGCGGTGATGAGCTCGAGCGCGCGTCGGTAGGCGACGGCCGACTCGT
This sequence comes from uncultured Actinomycetes bacterium, assembly GCA_963755855.1. Lineage (GTDB taxonomy): Bacteria > Actinomycetota > Acidimicrobiia > IMCC26256 > DASPTH01 > DASUAS01. The sequence goes on from CAVWLR010000009.1 coordinate 1,936,124, forward strand.
CACGGCGACCGAGACGACGGAGCAGATCGGCCCTGGTCGCGTGCAGGTACGGATACGCGTCGAGCCGGTCGGCGACGCCGTCGGCGACGACCAGGCCGGCCTCAGGCCCCTCCGCCATCGCCACCGCCACCGCCCGGTTGAGCTCCACGACCGGCGAGCCGGTCATGCGCACGAGCTCCCCGTAGAGCAGAGCGATCTCGTGCCAGTCGGTGTCGGCGGCAGTGCTCGCCGTTGCATGGCACGCGGCGATGGCGGCCTGCACCTGGTAGGGACCCGGCGCGCTGCCGACGGAGTGCGCGGTCGAGCTCCGCCTGGCCCTCGATGATCATCTCCTGGTCCCACTGCGCACGGTCCTGATCCTCGAGCGGCACCAGGCCTCCGTCGGCGTCGACCCGCGCGTCGCGCCGGGAGTCCTGCAGGAGCATCAGCGCGAGGAGCGCGATCGCCTCCGGTTCGTCGGGCATCAGCGCGGTGAGGGTGCGGGCGAGCCGGATGGCCTCGGCGGTGAGATCGGCGCGCACCAGCTCGGTGCCGCTGCTGCCGAGGTATCCCTCGTTGAACAGGAGGTACAGGACCGCGAGCACCGCGTTCGTCCGCTCGGGGAGCAGGTGTGCCGGCGGGACGCGGTACGGGATGCCGGCGTCGTGGATCTTGCGCTTGGCCCGCACCAGGCGCTGCGCCATCGTGGCCTCCGGCACCAGGAACGCGCGTGCGATCTCGGTCGTGGTGAGCCCGGCGAGCGTCCGCAGGGTGAGCGCGACCTGGGCCTCGACCGACAGCGCGGGGTGGCAGCACGTGAAGATGAGTCGGAGGCGGTCGTCGACGACCCCGCTGTCGTCGACCGTCACCGGCGGTTCGTCGGGCATCAGGACCACCGCTTCCCGTGTCTTCGCCGCACCGGTCTGCGCGCGGCGCAGGCGGTCGAGCGCGCGGTTGCGGGCGGTCGTGGTGAGCCACGCGCCCGGGTTGGCAGGGACGCCGTCGCGCGGCCACCGCTCGAGTGCCCGCGCGAAGGCGTCCTGCGCGCACTCCTCGGCGAGGTCCCAGTCGCCCGTGGTCCGGATGAGGGTGGCGACGATCCGTCCCCACTCCTCCCGGAACGCACGGGCGACTGCTTCCTCGACGTCAGCGATCGTCACATCTCCCAGATGGGACGCACCTCGATGGAGCCCTGCGCGGCGCCCGGGATCTTCGCCGCCACCTCGATGGCCTCGTCGAGGTCCTTGCACTCGACCAGGTAGAAGCCGGCGATCTGCTCCTTGGTCTCTGCGAACGGACCGTCCGACGTGAGCGTCTCGCCGTCGCGCACGCGGACGGTCGTGGCGGTCGCCGTCGGCCGGAGCCGCTCGCCGGCCTGCAGCACGCCGCGCGGGCCCATCTCCTCGTGCCAGGCCATGTAGGCGGCCAGCTGGGCGCCGGTCTCCTCCTCCGAGAGCTCGGCCTGACGCTTGTCCTCGGTGCAGATCAGCAGTGCGTAACGCATGGGTGCCTCCTCGGCAGTTCGTCGGTGCTTCCAGTGACACGACGAACGAGCACCGTCGGGATCGACACCAGCCTCGCAGAAATCCCGAGGCGGCACTCCCGGCGTCCTGGCGCGTCAGGCGTGGGCGCGGTGGCGCCACCGCAACGCGCGGGGGTGGCCCTCCGCAGTTGCGGGGCGGCGGATGAACACCAGCACCACTGCGAGCCCGACGAACGCGAACACGGCGTCGACCTTGAACGCCAGCGCGATGCCGTCGGCCAGCGACGACTCGCTGGTGACGAGCGCGGTGTTGAGCCCGAGGCCGACCGCCCCGCCCGCGATCTGGCACATGTACACGATCCCGCCCGCCAGGCTCGATCGCGACGGGTCGAGCGACGTGACCGCGATCGTGGTGATCGCCGAGTAGAAGAGCCCGACCCCGATGCCCAGGACGATCATGCCGGGGATGAACGCGCCGTAGCCGGAGTCCGCGTCGACGAACGAGAGCAACAGGATGCCGACGCCGAGGAACGCGGCGCCGGCCGCGACGACGATCCGTCCGCCGACGCGGTTGTACAGCGAGCCGGCGACGAACGACGTCGCCGCGAACACGCCCATCAGCGGCAGGAGGCCGGCGCCGGCCTTCAGCGCCGAGTAGTGCAGCACGTTCTCGAAGAACTGCGGCACGTAGAGCAGCGCGGAGAAGAAGATCGCCGACATGAGGAGCGTCGCCAGGCACGCGGCGGCGAAGACGTGGTTGCGCAGCACGTCGCTCGGGATCAGCGCGCCGTCACCCTGTGAGCGCTCGAAGCGGAAGAACCCGGCGAGCAGCACCGCGCCCACCACGAAGAGGGCGAGGATCACCGGATCGCCGAAGCCCTCGGTGGTGCCTTCGTCGAGGCCGAGGAGGATGAGCACGATCGCGGTCGACACGAGCGCGACGCCCCCGTAGTCGATGTGCCGTTGTGCACCGGGCTCGCGCGACTCCGGCACGCGGCGCGCGGTGACGAACACCGCGAACGCAGTGATGGGCAGGTTCAGGAAGAACACCCAGCGCCAGCTGAACTCGTCGGTGAGGAACCCGCCGAGCATCGGCCCGACCGCGTTGCCGAGCCCGGCGACCCCGAGGATGATCCCGCCCGCGAGCCCGGCCTTCGACTCGGGGAGCAGCCCGTAGGTCATGCCGAGGATCGCCGGCCACATGAGCGCGCCGCCGATCCCCATGGCCATGCGCGCCGCGATCAGGAGCCCCGCGCCCGGCACCAGGCCCGCCACCAGGGAGAAGCCGGCGAAGATGGCGGCGCCGACCATGAAGATGCGCTTGCGCCCGAACATGTCGGCCAGGCGACCGCCGGTCACGAGGAGCACGCCGAACACCAGCGCGTACCCGTTGATCACCCATTGCGCCTTGGTGAGCGACGTCGACAGGTCGTGCTCGATCTCGGGGATCGCGACGCTCAGCGCGGTGAAGTCGTTGGCGATGACGAACACACCCAGCGCCATCGCGCTCAGCGCGAACCAGGTGTTCCGACCGACGCGGTCGGTCCCGTCGGCGTTCGTCTGCACGTCGTCGGCCACGGGAGTGGAGCTTGTCACACCCCGCCGGAGTCGCGATCGACCTCCGGCACGCGTCGCAGCTCGTGCGGGAGCAGGTCCATGAGGAGCCCGTCGTGCCAGGTTCCGTCGGGCCCGCGCTCGGAGCGGCGGGTGATCCCGACCGGACGGAACCCGACCTTCGTGTACGCACGGATGGCGGCGTCGTTGTGCGCCGCGGGGTCGATCTCGATCCGATGGTGACCGCGATCGGTGAAGAGGTGGTGCGCGACCGTCGCCACCGCGTCGGGTCCCACCCCCTGCCCGCGCACCGCCGGGTCGAGGTAGACGTCGATCGACGCGTGGCGGTAGTCGGGATCCTCCTCCGCCTGCCACTGGATCCAGCCCACCACCTCGCCTGCGAGCTCGATCACGTACGGGTGGATCCCGTCCTCGGCGAAGTCGTCCTCCACCGCGGCGCGCAGGTCGTCACCGCCACGCCAGTGCGCGTACACCTCGGGCGTCTCGCGGATGCGCACCAGGACGGGGATGTCGTCAGGCGTCGCGGCGCGGAGGTGCACGCGGGTCCCGTCGAGCTCGCCGTCGGTCACGCGTCGAGCGTAACCCTGCGCGTCAGGCCCGTGGCTCAGGCGCTCGGCAGGGTCGCGTGCACGGTGGTCGTCCAGAACGACACCGTGAGCGTGCCGTCGTCGTCCTGCGGCTCGAGCCCGGTGACGGATCCGCCGTCGAGCTCGGCGCGCAGTGCGCCCTCGGCCCCGTCGACGTCGGACTGCGCGGTGTACGCGATGGAGATCGGGAAGCGTGACTCGTTGGTCGCCGCGTAGGTGAGCTCGGCGTCGTCGGGCAGGAGCGCGACCAGTTCGGCCTCGAGGAACCCGTGACCGTGCGACGGATCGAGACGACGGTGCACGTCGTCGAACCGATCGCGCGCTTCGGGGACGGGGACGACGAGGTCCTGCACGACGATGCGCCCGCCGGGCACGACCACCCGCGCCATCTCGGCCATCGCCGCGGCCGGATCCCCGACGTGGTGCAGCGACGCGAAGCAGTACGCGAGGTCGAACGAGCCGGCGACGAACGGCAGCGCCTGCGCGTCGCCTTCCTGCAGGAGCACGTTCTCCACGCCGGCCGCGGCGAGCACGCGTCGCGCCCAGCTCGAGCAGGGCCACCGTGAGGTCGACGCCCACGACCTGACGCACCCGCGGCGCCACCACCTCCGCCGCGTGCGCGGCGCCGCAGCACACGTCGAGCACGATCATGGTGCCGTCGAGCGGCTCGAGCTGCTCGACCGTGCCCGCGGGTCGGCGCACGAACGGCGAGTCGGGACCCGAGAACAGGCCCACCTGACGGCTGAACGATGTGCGGACGAGGTCGTCGTGGTCGCTCATGGGGGCACTGTTACAGTTCGCGCCGTGGGGGTCGCCGCCTCAGCGGCCAGGGATGAGGCCGCACCGGTCTCAGTGCCGGTCTCAGTGCCGTCGCAGTGCCGGTCGAGATGCGGGACGGGTCGCCCGTCCGCGCCGGTGCGTGGCCCGAGGATGCCGACGACCTCGTCGCGCTGTGGCACACCCACGAGCTGCACCAGCTCCTCTACGCGTTCGAGGGCGTGGCCGAGGTCGAGACCGACGGCTCGCACCACCTCCTCCCCCCGCAGCAGGCGGCATGGATCCCGGCCGGACTCCCCCACCAGACGACGCTGCGACGGGTGCGGACGGTGGCGGTGTTCTTCGAACCGTCGATGGTGCCCGGCCACGACGAGCGCGTGCGCGTGCTCTCGGCCGCGGCTCCGGTGCGCGAGATGATCGTCTACGCCGCCCGCTGGCGCATCGACCGTCCGGCGAGTGACCCCACCGCCGATGCGTTCTTCACCGCGCTCGCGCTGCTCACCGCCGAATGGCTCGACACCGCGGAGGCCCCGCTCTGGCTCCCGACCAGCACGGTGCCGGTGGTCGGCGCGATCATGCGCCACACGCAGGAGCACCTGGCCGACGTCGACGAGCGCTCGCTGTGCGCGGCCGTCGGCGTCTCCGAACGTTCGTTGCGACGAACGTTCCGGGCCGAGACCGGCACCAGCTGGCGCGAGTACCGCACCACCAGCCGCGTGCTGCGCGCGATGACCATGCTGGCCGAACACGACCGCTCGGTCCTCGACACCGCGACCGAGGTGGGCTTCGCCAGCCTGAGCGGGTTCGACCGCGCGTTCCGTCGACTCACGGGGGAACGCCCGCTCGACTACCGGCGTCGCATCCGCGACGACAGATGAACGACGTCAGGTGAACACGCTCACGCCACCGGGGCCCACCAACAACCCGACGACGATCAGCAGGATGCCGGCGAGCACCGAGCCCCGGACCACGTAGACGATGCCGGCGACGACGAGGATCACGGCGACGAGCCACAGCAGGAATGCCATCGGGCCGGGGTGCCCTCGTCGGGCACGCGGCAAACCGCGCGCCGCCCGCAGTTTTCGTCCGCGTCCACGCGGGTAGGTGGCACGCACCTGCCATCGCAACGAGGGCACCGAGACGGAGGAGCCGCCGTGACGCAGGACCTCGCCGGGGTGCGCGTTGCGTTCCTCGTCGCCAACGAAGGCGTCGAGCAGCGCGAGTTGACCGAACCGTGGGAAGCGGTGCGAAGCGCGGGTGGCGCGCCGACGCTGGTCGCAGTCGACTCCGGCACGGTGCAGTGCTTCGAGCACCTCGATCGGGCGGACACCGCACCCGTCGACGTGACCGTCCACGATGCCCGGGCCGACGACTTCGACGCCCTCGTGCTGCCTGGTGGCGTCGCCAACGCCGACGAGTTGCGACTCGACGACGACGCGGTGCGCTTCGTGCGCCAGTGCTTCGACGACCACAAGCCCGTCGGTGTGATCTGTCACGGGCCCTGGATCCTGGCGGAGGCCGACGTGCTCGGCGGCCGCACGCTCACGTCGTGGCCGAGCCTCGAGACCGATCTCGAGAACGCGGGCGCGACATGGGTCGACGAAGAGGTGCACGTCGACGGCTCCCTCGTGAGCAGCCGCAAGCCCGACGACCTCCCCGCGTTCTGCCGGCAGATCGTGGAGGTCTTCGCCACCACGCGCACCGGCTGAACGTCTCTGATCGGTGGACGACCGCGTTCACGCGGCGTTCGCGTGCTGTTCGCGCCGACAGGTCCGGTACGTCGGAAGTGCTCGGTAGGATGCCGTCCGACGCCGGGCCTGAGCGCGGCGCGGACCCGGGAGGAACAGCACAGATGGCCGGTGAATGGGGCCCGCTCGAAGCGTTGGCGGGCGAATGGGAGTCGGACAAGGGCGGTCTCGACGCCGCGTTCTCGCACTCGCAGGGTGAGGTGCTGCAGACGCCGTACCTGGAGAAGCTGACCCTCAAGCCGTTCGGTCCGGTCGACAACGGCAACCAGCACCTCTACGGGCTCGACTACAAGTCGGCGATGTGGCGGGGCGACGAGGACAACCCGTTCCACACCGAGGTCGGCTACTGGCTGTGGGACTCCGCCACCAACGAGGTCATGCGCGGCTTCGTGGTGCCCCGGGGCATCACCGTGCTCGCCGGTGGCGTCGCCGCGCCCGACGCGAAGTCGTTCTCGCTGTCGGCCCGTCCCGGCGACCCGAACTACTCGATCGGCGAGAACAAGTACCTCTCGCAGCACGCGTCGACCCTCAGCTACGACGTCACCATCACGATCAACGACGACGGCAGCTGGGCCTACGACGAGATCACCATGCTCAAGATGGACGAGTTCCCCGAGCCGTTCGAGCACTCCGACCGCAACACGCTGCGCAAGGTCGGCTGAACGCGGCCGTGAGCGATCACGACGAGTTGGTGGCCCGGGCGCTCGCGCTCGGCGCCGCCACCCTCGGCGAGTCCGGGGCGCGCCGGATGGACTCGCGCGTGAAGCCCGCCTGGTCCGGTGCGCGCGTCGCGGGGCCCGCCTACCCGGTGCGCTGCAGCCGTGGCGACAACCTGGCCATCCACGTGGCGGTCACCCGCGCCCCGGCAGGCGCCGTGCTGGTCGCCGACATGGGCGGCGAGCGCGACTACGGCTACTGGGGTGAGGTGCTCACCACCGGTGCGGAAGCCCGCGGCATCGCCGGGCTCGTCATCGACGCGTGCGTGCGCGACTGCAACGCGCTCGCGGCCCACGGGTTCCCCGTGTTCTCCACCGGCCTCGCGCTCACGGGCGCATCGAAGGTGCAGCCCGGGTCGATCGACCGCACGATCACCGCGGGCGACGTCGTGGTCGAGCCCGGCGACTGGATCGTCGCCGACGTCGACGGCGTGGTCGTCCTGCCGGGCGCCGAGCTCGACGCCGTGCTCGCGTCGGGTGACGCCCGCACGGCCAAGGAAGCGGCGCTGTTCGACGCGCTCCGCGCCGGCGGCAGCACCGTGGAGGCGTTCGGCCTCGACACGACCTTGATCGAGGGCGCGTAGCCCTCGACCTCAGTGGTTCGTGTAGTCGATCTCGCCCGCGCCGGGCACCGCCACCGCGAAGGCGAAGCAGTGGATCGGCGCGTGATCCGACACCGGCCGCAGGCTGTGCACCGCGTCGGGTGGGATGTGCACGAGGTCGCCCTGTGCGATCTCGCGGGTCTCGTCGCCGATGGTCATGAGACCGCGGCCCGCGGTGACGTAGTAGAACTCGTGCGTCGGGTGCGAGTGCGGATCGACCAGTCCCCCGCCCGCGACCTCGAACTCGCTCACGAGCTCCAGGTGACCTCCGGCGGTGATGCTCCTGCATCTCACGCGGCGAGACGAGCCACCAGACGGGTACCGTCCCGTTGTGCTCGACGACCGGGGCCACGTCTTCGATCGAGCGCACGTCCATCTCGACAAATGTAGAGGAACGCCATGACGCACCAGTCCGTCGACGAACCCGTGCACCGCGTCGACGCCCAGCCGGTGACCGCGGCCGCGTGGAGGCCCGTTCGGATGGCTGCCCCTCGCCGACACCGACCCGGCCGACGGTGACGACACGCTCCACTACGAGTGGGGCGACGCGCACCTCAACACCATCGAGCACACCACCGACGAGATCGACGCCACCGCGCACGGACTCCGCTGCGCGGTGCTGTACCGGCACGAGACGCACACCCAGGTGCTCACACCGCTCGACGTCGCCTCGGTCGTCGCGGTCGCTCCCGCCGACGTGAGGTTCAGCGACCCGGGCGACGTCGACGCCATCCGTGCGTTCGTGCTCGAACCCGGTGAGACGGTGGTGCTGCACCAGGGCACATGGCACTGGGGACCGTTCCCGATCCGCGGCGCGGCGTCGGTCCGGCTCCTCAACGTGCAGGGTCGTCGCTACGCGGAGGACAACGTCAGCGTCGACCTCAGCAGCACCCTGATCGAGGTCGTCAGCCCGTAGCCGCGGAGGTCACGCCTCGCCGACGAGCGCGAACGAGTTGACGTACATGATGCGCAGCGCCGGATGCACGGCCCACGCCTGGCACTCGGGCGTCTCCCACGCGCCGAGGCGCGCCTCGACCAGCGGGCGCATCCGCTTGAAGGTGATCTCGGCCTCCGGGTCGTCGAACTCGTAGAAGTGCAGGTACGCGGGGATCGCCACCGGTCGCGTTCTCGTACGGCGTGATCATGGTGAAGCCCGGGATGCCCGCCTCGACGATGTGGTTGAGGTGCACGAAGTCACCCCAGTCGCGCAGCGCCTGCGCCTCCGGTGGCGTGGTCGGGCTGATGAGCACCAGCGAGAGCGACACCGTGGGCTTGCCGGTGAGCCGGCCCTGCCCGGGGCGAGGCGTGCGGAGGAAGTGGTGGCCGGTGATGCCGTCGGGCGTGGCCGGCGCGGTGAACGACGGCGCGCACTCGTAGACCGCGAGCGTGTCGAACTCGGCGAGCTCGCGCGGGAGGTCGGGACGATCGCGGTACACGTTGCGCCACCACGTCGCGCGCTCGACGCCAGGGAGCGCGCGCACCTCGGGCACGCGATCACGCGCGTAGTCGTCGGGAGTCGCCTCGGTCATCTCGAGGTAGAGGACGGGAGTCTCGCGGTCTTCCATCGTCGTCCTCCTCGTCAACCCTTCAGTGCCGAGCACACCGCCAGGCCGTAGATCTTGCGGAGCGCCGGGAAGATCTTCGGGTTGCGCTCCGGCGTGATCTGCGAGTTGATCGACACGACGGTGGAGCGCGTGCCGTCCTTCGTCGAGGCGATGAACTGCGTGTAGCCCGGGGTGTTGCCCGTGTGCCCGTACACCGTCCCGCACGACGTCTGGTAGCGGAAGATGCCGAGGCCGGCGGAGTTGGTGCCGGGGCCGGTCGGCTCCGACTTGCCGGGCCGGAAGGTGAACTGCTGCTTCTGCGTGGCCGCGTTCGTCTCCTTGCCCGACGCGTAGCCGCGTGCGAACAGGTTGGCGTCCTGCGGGGTGGAGACCACGCCACCGGACGCCCACGACCATCCCGCCGCGATCACCTCGCTCACGTCCTCGTCGGCGTTCGGCGGGTCGGGCTGGTACCCGTGGGTGAACGGCGTCGGCATCTCGACCCCGACCGGCAGGCTGGTCTTGGTGAGACCCAGCGGCGCGTACACCCTGGTCTCGAGCGACTGCTCGTACGGCGTGCCGTCGACCGCCGCGACCATGAGCCCGACCAGGATGTTGTCGGTGTTCGAGTAGGCGTACTTGCTGCCGGACGGGAAGTTCAGCGGCGCGTCGGCGACGAAGGTGGGGAGGGTCTCGGGAGGCGGCGCCGTGTCGAGCGCGGCACCGACCGTCTCCTGGAACTGGGGGCTCTTGCTGAAGTCGGGGATGCCGCTCGTGTGCTGGAGCAGCTGCGCCAACGTCACCTTGGCCCACGTCGCCGACTGGGTCGGCAGGATCTCGCCGACGGTCGAGGCGAGGGTCAGCTTGCCCTCGGCGACGGCGGACATCGCGGCCGCACCGCTGAACGCCTTGGCCACACTCGCGAGTCGCATGGTGTCGGTGAGCCCGAACGGCGCCTTGGTCGCGACGTCGCCGTACCCGGCGACGAACTGCGCCGGGTCGTCGCCGCTCTGCACGACCACCGAGATGCCGTTGGGACCGTCGGGACGCTTGACGAACGCGTCGAGCGCCTTCTGCAGCGCGGTGTCGGCGCTTGGAGGGCGCGGCACCGCTCGCCGGTGCGACCACGACGAGGGTGCCGAGCGCGAGGCAGACGACGAGGACGAGCCGCAGCCGCGACCGAATCGAGGAGAACATCCGGGAGACCCTACCGGGGGTGGGCAACGCCCACGCGCCGCCGCTGCCATAGGGTCGGTTGCGCATTCACGAGAGCACTCAGGGGGAGCAGATGGTCGACGTGGTCGTGGTCACCGGAGTCGGTGGGATGGGCGTCGCGTGCGCGCGACGCCTCGGCGCGGGATCGCAGCTCGTGCTCGCCGACTTCGACGAGACGAAGCTCGGTGCCGTCGTCGACGAGCTCACCGGCGACGGCTTCACCGTCACCGGCGTGAAGGTCGACGTGTCCGACCGGTCGTCGGTCGACGCGCTGGTCGCGACCGTGCGCGACCTCGGCCCGCTGCGCACGCTGGTGCACACCGCCGGCCTCTCCCCCACCCAGGCAACCGGCGCGCGCGTCCTCGAGGTCGACATGCTCGGCACCGACCACGTGCTCAACGCGTTCCTCGACGTCGTCACGCAGGGCACCGTCGCGGTCTGCATCGCGAGCATGGCGGGCTCGATGGCCGATCTGCCCCGCGAGCTCGAGCACGCGCTCACCCGGGCCACCACCGACGGGCTCATGGACGCGCTCGGCGACGTCGACCTCGACGACTTCGGTGCGACCTACAGCATCGCCAAGCGCGTCAACCAGCTCCGGGTCGAGCAGGCCGCGGTGGCGTGGGGCCCGCGCGGCGGTCGGGTCGTGAGCATCAGCCCCGGCATCATCTCGACCCCGATGGGCCGCCAGGAGCTCGCCGAGGGCGCCGGCGAGCAGATGCAGGGCATGCTCGACATCTCGCCCGTGCCCCGCATCGGCACCGCCGAGGACATCGCCGCCGCCGTGCAGTGGCTGGCCAGCCCGGCCGCATCGTTCGTCAGCGGCTGCGACCTGCGCGTCGACGGCGGCGTGGTCGCCGCGGTCCACGGCTTCCTCGCCGCGGGGTAGTCGCTACCGCTCGCTCCGTTCCACCCGCTACTCCCACTCGATGGTGGCGGGGGGCTTGCTCGAGATGTCGAGCACGACCCGGTTCACGTCCTCCACCTCGTTGGTGATGCGGGTGGAGATGCGCTCGAGCACCTCGGCCGGCAGGCGCGCCCAGTCGGCGGTCATGGCGTCCTCGCTGGTGATCGGACGCAGCACGATCGGGTGCGCGTAGGTGCGCCCGTCGCCCTGCACGCCCACCGACCGCACGTCGGCGAGCAGCACGACCGGGAACTGCCACACGTCACGCTCGAGCCCGGCCATCGCCAGCTCCTCGCGCGCGATGGCATCGGCCTCGCGCACGGTGTGCAGGCGTCGCGCGTCGACCGCGCCCACGATGCGGATCGCGAGGCCCGGCCCCGGGAACGGCTGGCGCCACACCATCGCTTCGGGGAGCCCGAGCTCCAGGCCCACCGCGCGCACCTCGTCCTTGAACAACGACCGCAGCGGCTCGATCAGCTCGAACTGCAGGTCGTCGGGGAGGCCACCGACGTTGTGGTGGCTCTTGATGTTGGCGGTGCCGGTGCCGCCGCCCGACTCGACGACGTCGGGGTACAGCGTGCCCTGCACCAGGAACTCGACCGCGCTCTGACCTCCCGACGTGGCCACCTCCGACGCGATGACCTCGGCCGAGACCTCCTCGAACGTGCGGATGAACTCGGTGCCGATGATCTTGCGCTTGGCCTCGGGATCGGAGACGCCGGCGAGCTTGGAGAGGAACTTCTCCGACGCGTCGACGGTGATGAGACGGATGCCGGTGGCGGCCACGTAGTCGCGCTCCACCTGCTCGCGCTCGCCCTTGCGCAGCAGGCCGTGGTCGACGAACACGCACGTGAGCTGGTCGCCGACGGCGCGGTGCACGAGCGCCGCCGCCACCGCGGAGTCGACCCCGCCCGACAGCCCGCAGAGCACGTGGCGGTCGCCGACGCGCTCGCGGATCTCGGTGACGGCGTCGTCGATGATGTTGGCGGTGGTCCACGTGGGCGCGATGCCGGCGCCGGTGTGGAGGAACCGCTCGAGCATGGTCTGGCCGTGGGCGGTGTGCAGGACCTCCGGGTGCCACTGCATCCCGTACAGGCGCCGCTCGGGGTGCTCGAACGCGGCGATCTCGGCGCCGTCGGTGCGGCCGGTCACCGCGAACCCGTTCGGCGCGACGACGACCGCGTCGCGGTGCGACATCCACACCGGCTGGTGCTCGGGCTGACCCGCGAAGAGCACCGCCTCGGGATCGACGGTGGCCGTGGTGCGGCCGAACTCGGCGCCCTCGGTGCGCTTCACCGTGCCGCCGAGCGCCTCGGCCATGGCCTGGAAGCCGTAGCAGATGCCGAACACAGGGACGCCGGCGTCGAACAGGGCGGGGTCGATCGACGGCGCGCCGTCGGCGTAGACGCTCGCGGGGCCGCCGGAGAGGATGACCGCAGCCGGTCGGCGGGCCAGGAGCTCGTCGACGGGCATCTCGTGCGGGACGATCTCGCTGTAGACCCGCGCCTCGCGCACCCGGCGCGCGATCAGCTGCGCGTACTGGGCGCCGAAGTCGACGACGAGGACGAGCGGCGGCTCACCGTCGTGGCCGGCGCCGTGCGGGTCACTCATCGGTCGATCGTACACGGGGCCCTGCCGCACCTCACCCGGTGAAGCGAGGGGCGACGACGAGCGCTGCGGGCGCCGGAGTGGCCGGCGTGAGCGGGATCAGGGGCACGCCACACGGTGTCGTCGCGATGCCCAGCGGGCTGTTCCCGACCGTGATCGTGCCCACCACGGCGCGGGTCGCGACGTCGATCACCGAGACCGAACCCGAGTTGGCGTTCGTCACGTAGGCGCGGGAGCTGTCGGACGTGACCGCGACGAGGGCGGGTCCGGTGCCCACGGTGATCGGGCTGCCCACGACCGTGTCGGTGAGGGCGTCGATCACCGAGACCGTGTTGTCGTCGAAGCTCGTGACGAACGCGGTGGAGCCGTCGGGGGCGAAGGCGAGCCCTCCGACGTTCGGTCCGACCGCGATGGTGTGGACGACCGCGTTGGTCGCGGTGTCGATGACCGTCACCTGCGCGCCCGAGTTCTGGTGCCCGACGTACACCTTCGTGCCGTCGGGGCTGACGGCGACGGATGCCGGGAACGGATCGACCGGGATCGTCGTGACCCCCCGGGTGGCGGTGTCGATCACCGACACCGACGACCCGGCGCTGTTCGCCACGTAGGCGTGCGCCCCGTCGGGCGTGAAGGCGACGTCGGTCGGGCCCGACCCCACGATGATGTCGCTGCCGTCGACGGTGCCGGTGTCGAGGTCGACGACCGTGACCGACGATCCGAGGAAGAAGTGGGTGACGTAGGCGGTGTGCCCGTCGGGGCTCACGGCCAGACCGACCGCGCTCGCCCCCACGGCGATGGTGCCGGTGACCGTGCCGGTGGTGGCATCGACCACGGAGAGCGTGCCGGCATCGCTGTTGGTCACGTAGACGTGCGACCCGTCGGGCGAGGTCGCGACCCGGTTGGCACCTGCACCGACCGCGATGGGCGCACCCACGACGGTGTCGGTGGCGACGTCGACGACCGAGAGGGCGGCGTCGCCGTTGTCGGCGACGAAGGCGCTCGCCGCGCACGACGTGGCCGCAGCTGCGGGCGGCGCGGCCCCGGGCGCGAGCACGACGACGGACGAGAGGGCCGACGCCACCACCAGCCCGAGCGTCGCTCCGAATGCGAGGGCTCGACGGTGGGCGCGGGGCTTCGGTTCCGGCAGGGTCTCCAGCACGGCGACACCTTAACGACAAGGGTGTGCGGGTGCCGGGGGCGGTGACCGTTCGCCACCAGCACTGCCCTACGCTGGTCGTCTCCCCCCGGAGGGCTTCACACACCCGAGAGGACGACATGGCCAACCCCGCGCTGAGCGACAAGCGGTTCGATCAGATCGCCAAGGAAGACGAAGCCGGCTGGGCCGCGCCGGTGGCGCTCGCCCACGCCGAGGCGACCGGCACCACACCGCCGACGACGCGTGTCGCACATGACCGCGAACGGCGCGTTCGCCAAGACGTTCGTCCTCTTCCTCATCGTCGTGGCCGGCGGTGCGTTCGGGTGGTCGCAGACCCCCGACCCGACCACCACCATCAGCAACGGGGTGGTGACCCAGAACATCAGCTTCCCGGCCTGGTCGCTGATCGCACTGTTCGTCGGCTTCGGTCTGGCGCTGGTGTGCATCTTCCGGCCGAAGACGTCGCCGTTCGTGGCGCCGCTCTACGCGCTGGCCGAGGGCATGTTCCTCGGCGTGATCTCGAAGGTGTTCGAGTCGCCAGTGGAACGGCATCGTCTTCCAGGCGATCCTCGCCACCATCGCGGTGTTCTTCGCCACCCTCGCGCTCTACGTGTTCGGCGTGGTGAAGGTGACGCGCCGGTTCCAGATGATCGTCATCGGTGCGACCGCGGGCGTCTTCGTGCTGTACCTCGGCACGTTCCTGCTGTCGCTGTTCGGCGCCGACATCTCGTTCCTGAACGACCCCAGCCCGCTGGGAATCGCGATCAGCGTGATCATCTGCGTGATCGCATCGCTCAACCTGTTCCTCGACTACGAGTTCATCGCCCAGGCGGCGAAGCACGGTGCGCCGAAGTACATGGAGTGGTACGGCGCCTTCGGGCTGATGGTCACACTCGTGTGGCTCTACCTCGAGGTGCTGCGCCTCCTGGCCAAGCTCCGCTCGTAGCTCCACTGCCTCGCCGCGCGGCGCTAGTGCCCGAAGTGGGAGATCAGCAGGCCCCGGCCCAGCGTCTTGAACGTCATGTTGAAGCCGACCGCGGCCGGCGACGCCGACGAGTCGATCCCCAACGTGGGGACCTCCAGCGCGTGCACCGCGAACACGTAGCGGTGGTCGCCGTGACCCTGGGGCGGCGCGGCCCCGACGTACTCCAGCCCGCCGGCGTCGTTGCGGGCGTGGATTGCGCCCGCCGGGAGCCCGGCCTTGTCGCCGCTGCCCGCGCCACGCGGGAGCTCGGTGGTGGACGCGGGGAGGTCGAAGACCGACCAGTGCCAGAAGCCGCTGCCGGTGGGCGCGTCGGGGTCGAAGCAGGTGACCGCGAGCGACTGCGTGCCCTCGGGCACGCCCGACCAGGAGAGGTGCGGCGAGACGTTCCCGCCGCTCATCCCCATGCTGCTGTCGGCGTGGTGCAGCTCGGGCATCTGCGCCTCGTGCTCGAGATCGTCGCTGAGGAGCTCGATCCCGTGCACGGGCGGCAGGTAGATGTACGGCAGCGGCGCCCGGTCCGGGTCCACGATCAGCCCTCCGCCGGGTACGAGCTCGGGGCCTCGTCGAGGATCACGGTCTTGGTCTCGAGGAACGGCAGCAGCCCTTCCTTGCCACCCTCACGGCCGATGCCCGACTGCTTGAAGCCCGCCGAACGCCATGCCGAAGTCGGTCTTGAACCCGTTGTGACCGACGGTGCCGGCACGGAGCTGGCCCGCCACCTGACGGGCGCGGTCGACGTCGGCGGTGAACACCGAGGAGTTCAGGCCGTAGATGGTGTCGTTGGCGATGCGGACCGCGTCGGCTCGTCCTGCGCCGGGATCACGCTCAGCACGGGGCCGAAGATCTCCTCCTGGGCGATGGTCGAGGAGTTGTCGACGTTGCCGAACACCGTGGGCTCCACGAACCAGCCCCGCTCGAGGTGCTTCGGTCGTCCGCCACCGGCGGCGAGCGTCGCGCCCTCGTCGACGCCCTTCTGGATGTAGCCCTCGACGCGGTCGCGCTGGCGCTGCATGGCGAGCGGCCCGATCTGCGAACCGTCGTCGAACTGGTCGCCGACCTTCACCTGGGCGAAGCCCTCGGCGAGCGCCTCGACCATCTCGTCGTGCCGGTCCTGCGTGACGACGATGCGGGTCAGCGACGAGCAGACCTGGCCCGTCATGATGCACTCGGCGCCGGTGATGTCGGCCGCCACCTTGGCGATGTCGGCGTCGTCGAGCACGACCGCCGCCGACTTGCCGCCGAGCTCGAGGGTGACGCGGGCGATGCGCTCGCCGCAGAGCGATGCGATCTTGCGGCCGGCCGCGGTGGAACCGGTGAAGGTGATCTTGTCGACGCGCGGGTCGGTGACGAGCAGCTGCGACACCTCGCGGTCGGCGGTGACGACGTTGAAGCACGCCCGGAGGGAGTCCGATCGCCTCGGCCGCCTCGGCGAACACGTAGCCCTCGCCCGGCGCCTCGGGCGACATCTTCAGCACGATCGAGCACCCGGCGAGGAGCGCAGGACCGATCTTGTGCGTGATGAGCTGCACCGGCGCGTTCCACGGGATGATCGCTCCGACCACGCCGACCGGCTCGCGCACGAGCAGGCCGAAGCCCGGGCCCGACGGCTGCGCCCGCTCCTCGAACGGGAAGGTGTCGGCGAGGGCGGCGTAGGTCTCGAGGCCACCGGCGGCCATCATCCCGGAGTACTGGGCGATGCTGTGCAGGGTGCCCGACTCGCGTGGCCACAGCTCACCGAGCGCGTCGTTGCGCTCCATGAGCGCAGCCGCGAACGCCCGGATGTACTCGGCGCGCTGGGCGTGCGTGAGCGTGGGCCACGGACCCTCGTCGAACGCGGTGCGGGCGGCGTCGACCGCGCGGGCCATGTCGGCGGCCTGCGCCTCGGCCACGCTGAACGCGACCTCCTCGGTGCCGGCGTCGATGACGTCGATGACGGCGTCGGACGAGGGCGCCACCCACGACCCGCCGATGAAGAACGACTCGGGGTGCTCGAGGGGGATGGTGGTGGAGCGGGCCATGATGTCTCCTCGGAGGGGGCGCGTCAGAGGTGCGCGACGGTCCGAAGTTAGTCCCCCACCGATCCGGGAGCCCCGGGGCCGCCCCGTCGTGGGTGCCTACTCGTGCCCGATGGCGTCGAAGATCTCGAGGCGTGAGGCGCGCCACGCCGGCAGCACCGCCGCGATCGCGCCCGCGGCGAGCGAGAGCAGCGCGAGGAGTGCGATGCGACCCACCGGCACGCTCAACCGGAACAGGTCCTCCGTCTCCAACGCCGAGGTGAACGCCCACGCCCACACCAGGCCCAGCGCGAGGCCGACGCTGCCGCCGATGGCGGCGATGATCACCGACTCCCAGCGCACCGACCGCCGCAGCTGGCGTCGGGTCATGCCGACGGCGCGCAACATCCCGATCTCGTGGGTGCGCTCGTGCACCGAGAGCGCCAGGGTGTTGACGATCCCGAGCACCGCGATCGCCTCGGACAGGAGCAGCAGCGCCACGAGGACCCCGAGGAACTGGTCGACGAGCTCGGCCTCCGCGTCGCGGGCCTGGTCCTGGGTGAGCACCTCGAGGTTGGGGAAGTCGTGCTCGATCTCCCGTTCGATCGCCGCGCGCGCCGAGCGCACCGCGACGCCCGGCGCCACGGAGACGTAGGCGCGGTAGTCGAGGTCGGCCTCCGGGACCGCCGACCGGAAGAGCTCGCGCGACACGAAGATCGGCGAGCCGCCCACGACGTCGCCGGCGCGGTAGATGCCCACGACGCGGGCGTCGCGCGCTCCGGTCGGGAACGGGAGCGACACCGTGCCGCCCACCGCCACGCGGTGGCGTCGTGCGTCCTCGGCCGCCAGCAGCACACCGTCGGTGCCGAGCTCGGTCGTCGATCCGGGACGCAGCCGCAGGTCGAAGGCGTCGGCGAGCCCCGTGCCGTTCACCCCGATGATGCGCTCGCGCCGGCCCTCGAACGGGATCCTGCCGAAGTGGAAGCCGACCGCGCTCTCGACCTCGGGCAAGGCCTCGATGCGGTCGATCACCTCGGGGGAGAACCCCGTGAACTGCCTCGTGTCGATGACCAGCTCCGCGCGCAGATCGGAGTCGGCGGCGTCGATCTGCGCCTTGGCCGACTGGCCCAGCACCGCGACCATCGCCACCAACGCCAGCCCGATGACGAGGGCGCTCGCGGTCGCCGCGGTGCGGCGGGGGTTGCGCATCGCGTTCCCGCGCGCGATCGCGCCGGGGACACCGGCGGCCGCGCGCACCGGCGCGCCGAACAGCCTCGCCAGCGGGCGCGCGAACGTCGCCAGCAGCACCACGATCCCGAAGAAGAGGAGCAGCGCGCCCAGGCCGACGAGCGGCAGCTGACCGATCGTGTCGGCGGACTGCTGGGCCCGGTCGATGCCGATCAGGAGCACCGGCACGCTGACGGCGACGAGCCCGAGCCCGAGCGTCACGCGCCGTCGGAACGTGTCGAGTCGGGCCTCGGGGAGATCGCCGAGGGCGGCAACCGGCGGGATCCGCGACGCGCGGACTGCCGGCCAGAGCGCGGCGCCGATGGTGACGACCAGGCCCACACCCACCGCGACCACCACCGTGCGCGGCAGCACGACGATGTCGCCGCTCGGGATGCGGAACCCGAGCGAGTCGACCACCGACATCAGGACGCGCGCCACGAGCACACCGAGCACCAAGCCGCCCGCCGACGCCAGCGCGCCCACCACCCCCGCCTCGACGACCACCGCGGTGATGACCTGCCGGCGCGACGCGCCCATCGCCCGCAGCAACCCGAGCTCGCGCGTGCGCTGCGTCACCAGGATCGTGAACGTGTTGAAGATGATGAACGCGCCGACGATCACGCCGAGCGCCGCGAACCCGAGGAGCAGACCGGTGAGCAGGTTCACGAACTCGCCGACGTCCTGGTCGCCGGTGCGGGCGAGCTGGGCGGCGTCGGTGACGTCGTAGCCGGACCCGAGTCCCGCGCGCAGCGACCGCCGGAGAGTCTCGCTCGACACTCCGGGGTCGGCCCGCACGTAGATCGCGTCGAGCAGGTCGGGCGCGACCGCGACGCGCTGCGACGTCGGCAGGTCGAACGCCGCGAACGCCAGGGGCCCGGTGTCGGCACCGGCACCGAACGTGAACACGCCCACCAGCCGGAACGTCTGACGCGGACCGGCCGACAGCACGTCGACGGAATCGCCCACGTGGAACCCCGCGTCACGGGCCGTGTCCACGTCCATCGCGACCTCAAGCCCACCGCGCGGCGCCCGGCTCGTGCGACCGTCCTCGTCGACCAGCACCAGCGGACCACGCTCGCGCCCGCCGACGAACGTCACCCCGATGGAGGGACCGCCCTTGTCGACCGCCTCACCGTCGCGTCCGACGAACTGCGCGTAGCCCTGCACGAAGCCCCGGGCCGAGGCCACACCGTCGACGGCGCGCACGTCGGCGACGGCAGCCGCGGGGAGACGGGCAGGATCGCCGTCGCGCGACCCGGGCAGGCCGCGCACCACGACGTCGACGTCGGCGAGCGACTGCGAGAACACCCGGTTGAACGACTCGTCCAGGGTGTCGGTCAGGACGTAGGTCGTGGTCACGAACATGACCCCGAGGAGCACCGCGACCGCAGTGAGCGCGAGCCGGAACTTCCGCGCCAGCACACCCCGCAGCGCGACCTTCAGCATGAGCGACCCAGTCGACCACGCCACCGGGTCGTTTGGCATTCACGGGGATCGGCTGTCACATTCGGGTCGCCGCCGGCGACATGGTGGGCGACACCGGGATGGCACATGCTGGTGGACGCCAGTGCCCACGGAGCGACCGACCGCGAGGACCGATGCACGACGACGACTGGCTGACCGCACAGTTCGAGGAGAGCCGCCCGCGCCTGCACGCGCTGGCGTACCGCATGCTGGGCTCGCACGCGGAGGCTGACGACGCGCTGCAGGAGACGTGGCTGCGGCTCCGGCGCAACGACCCCGAGGCGATCGAGAACGTCGGCGGCTTGCTCACCACCGTGGTCGGGCGCGTGTGCCTCGACCGCCTGCGCGCCCGCCGCGCTCGGCCCGAGGACCCGGTCGACGACCTGACGACCGGCGGCGCTCCCGCCGTCGACCCGACGGCCGACCCGCTCGACGAGGCGATCCTCGCCGAGTCGGTGGGCACCGCCCTCATGGTGGTGCTCGAACGGCTGGGCCCGGCCGAGCGCGTCGCGTTCGTCCTCCACGACGTGTTCGCGGTGCCCTTCGACGACGTGGCCGAGATCCTCGGCCGGACCCCGGATGCGTCACGGCAGCTCGCCAGTCGCGCCCGGCGCCGCCTGCAGGGCAGCGTGCTGGGAGCGACAGGCCTCGACCTCGTGCGCCAACGCACGGTGGTCGACGCGTTCCTGCGCGCCGCGCGCGGCGGTGACTTCGAGGGGCTGCTGCAACTGCTCGACCCCGACGTCGTGCTCGTCCCCGACGCGGCCGCGGTCGCGATGGGATCGCTGCGCGAGATGCGCGGCGCGGAAGCGGTCGCCACCGCGCTGTCCGGCGGGGCGAGCAACGCCACGCTCGCGATCGTCGACGGCGTCGCGGCGTTCGTGTGGGCGCCCGGCGGTCACGTCCGCGGCGTCGTGCGCTTCACGCTGCGCGACGAGCGGATCGTCGCCATCGACGTGACCGGTGATGACGAGCTCATCCGAACGCTCGACATCGTCACCATCGGCTGACGCCTGTCACACGCGCGCTTCGACGCACGACATCGGAGTGACACACACCGATGCGAAACGAGGAGCACACCATGGAGCAGTTCGTGATCTTGATCTACCAGGGCACCACGCCCCTGCCGGGCACGCCCGAGTGGGACGCACTGCCGCAGGCCGAGCAGACGCAGGTGTACGCCGACTACGCAGCGTTCAACCAGACGCCGGGCATGACGGGCGGTCCGCCCCTCGGACTCCCGGCGGACGCGCGCACCGTCGTGGTGAAGGACGGCACCGTCGACGTCCGCGAAGGCGCGCACCTGGGCACCGACGGCGCGGTCGGCGGGTTCGCGGTGCTCGAGGCCGACGACCTCGACGCGGCGATCGCGATCGCGTCGCAGATCCCCGCCGCACGCCTCGGCGGCGCCATCGAGGTGCGGCCGGTCGCCAAGTACTGGTAGCGCACGCATCGCCCCGCGGCCCGTCGGGCCGCGGGGCGACTGCGCTACATGCTCTCCAGGAACCCCACGGCCGCGGCCGCCGTCTCGTAGGTGCCGGTCACGCCCGAGCCGGTGAAGCCGGCGTCGACCACGAGGATCTCGCCGCTGACGTGCGACGCCGCATCGCTGCAGAGGAACACCAGGGGACCGGCCTGCTCGTCGGGACGAGAAGCTTGGATGCCGGCGTCGGCGCGGTAGTCGGTGCCGAAGCCCAACCACGTCTCCTCGTTGGCGCGCGCGAGCGGCGTGTCGGTCGGCCCGGGCAGGATCGCGTTCACGCGGATGCCCCGCTTCAGGAACTCGAGCGCGTTGCCCTGCACGTAGACGTTGATCGTCTGCTTGCTCCACGTGTAGCTGGCCTTGTCGGGGTTGGCCTCGATCCAGGCAACGGCCGAGTCGAAGTCGGGCGCGGCCTCGAGGTACGCCTTCACCTCGTCGAGGTGGTTGCGCCAGCCCAGCCCCGCGGTCGACGAGATGAACCCGATCGCGCTGCCGCGACCGAGGAACCCCTTCTCGATCGCGCGGTCGATGAGGTGCCGGTGGCCGATGAAGTTGATCTTCTCGATGCCGGGCGTGCCGTCGGCGACACCTGCGCACGCGAACAGGGCGTCGATGGGACCCCCGCACTCGTCGAGGGCGGCTTCGATGCCCGCCTTGTCGCGCAGGTCGAGGCTGATCGCGGTGGCACCCTCGAGCGTGACCGGCGCGAAGTCCATCACGACCACGTCGGCACCGAGGTCCTGCACCAGCTCGGCGACCGCCGCGCCCATGCCCGTCGCGCCACCGACCACCAGGGCCCGCTTGCCGTCGTACCGGAACGCATCCGCTCGCATCACGTGCTCCTGTCGTCGCTGATCGTTCTGCCATGCTCTACCACGTCACACTCGGCGTGTCCGACTGCGCGGGCGCGTCGGGTCCGCCGTCAAGCGGCCGCCGCTCCGAACCGAGAGACTTCGTATGAACGAGATGTCCCGTCGCGCGGTGCTGGCCTCCCTGGGTGCCGGCGCGGCGACCCTGGCCGTCGGCGCCCTCGGAGGTTCCGTCGCCGGCGCCGCCGAGGGCGGGACGAGCACGACCGGAGCCGCCGCGACCGCGACCACCATCCCGCTGCCCTCGGGCACGGACACGCTCGGCTCCGGGACGTTCCAGCTCTTCGCGCAGAGCGACCTCAACTTCCAGACCCTGTTCGGACTGGGGGAAGCCGGCCTGAACTCGGTGTGCGGCGAGGTGACCGCAGTGGTCGCGGCCGCCAACGCCGCATCCGGCGGCGCGAGCTACCAGTCGGTGTTCGACGAGTTCGTCGCGCAGGCCAACCGTCTGCAGGAGTCGGCGCTCGAGGCGCGGAAGGCGCGGCACCTCGTGACCGCGCAGTCGCGGTTCATCCGTGCCGCCAAGTACTACGCGCAGGCGCTCTACTGGGTGCCGGGGACGTCCACTCCGGATGCCGAAGCCGACGTGTACACCGCGATGGACGCGAACTTCGTGGCAGGCATGAAGCTGCGCACGCCGCGTCCCGAGCAGATCGAGATCCGCTCCGGGACGTCGTCGTTCCCCGCATGGTTCCTCAAGCCGGCGGCCGACCAGCGGCGTCGGCCGACCGTCATCATGAACAACGGGAGCGACGGCCAGAACGTGGACATGCTCCCGCAGGGCGGGCTGGCCGCGCTCGAGCGCGGCTACAACGTCGTGATCTTCGAGGGCCCGGGCCAGGGATCGCAGCTGTTCCTGCACGACATCCCGTTCCGCCCCGACTGGGAGAAGGTGATCACCCCGATCGTCGATCACCTCGAGACGCGCACCGACGTGAACCTCGACCAGGTGGCGATCAGGGGCATCAGCTTCGGCGGTCTGCTCGTCCCGCGCGGCCGCGTACGAGCACCGCCTCGGTGCAGTGGTCGCCGATCCGGGCGCGACGCGCGCCATCCTCGACTACCCCCCGATCATCCGTGACATCGCGAAGGACGGCAGTCCCGCTGCGATCAACGCGGCGTGGAACGCGACCGTCGTCCCCGACGCGACGCCGGTCCAGGAGTTCGCCCTCATGAAGTCCCTGGAGATCTTCACCAAGGACGCCCACGCGTCGGCGAAGCGCGGCGAGGTGCTCACCGACTTCGCGCCGGTGGCTGCGCAGATCGAGCGGTACGACATCACCGACGTGCTCGACAAGATCACCGCGCCCACGATGGTGACGCAGTACGAGGGAGATGTCAGCTTCACGACCGAGGGCAGGACGCTCCACGACGGCCTGACGAAGGCGAAGACGAGGAGGTTCCACGAGTTCACGGCGGTCAACGGCGCGCAGTACCACTGCGGTCCCATGGCGCCGCAGGTGAGCAACGAAGCGGTCTGGGACTGGGTCGACGAGGTCTTCGACCGGTAGCCCGGTCAGCCGGCGAAGCGGCCGACGAGGCGCGACGTCACGCCGTCGGGATCGAGCTCACGCGCCACGAGGTAGCCCGCACCCATCCACCCGCGGCGGGTCCACTTCCCGAACGACAGGTGCGTGCCGGGCGCGCCCGACGCCGCCGGCACCATCTTCACGCGTTCGAGCGCCTCCATGACGCCCCGCGGCGTCAACGGGTGGGCGTCGGCGAACGTGTGCAGGAACACGGTGGCGAGATCGCGGTTCACCACTGGGGCGCAGTACTGAGGACGACGACCGGTCGCCGTCTCGAAGCGGTCCAGGAACTCCTGCCCCACCGGGTTGCCCTCGTCGTACTGGTCGAGGCCGGTCCACCCGACGATGGCCTGCCACATCACCGGATTGATCCACGCGTTCTCGAACGCGGTTCCCATGAAGCGGGGCGGGTCCCATCCGAGCTCGCGCAACACCGGGTTGACCTGCACCAGACCGAACCCGAAGCCGCAGTGCACGATCGCGGTCGCGCGCGCGTCGCGCACGCGCGCCACCGCGTCGCGCACGTCCTGGGCGGTCTGCGCGATGCGCTCCTCGGCGACGACACGGATCCCGTGTGCGGTGCACGCCTTGCGGAAGTTCCGCGCGTACGACTCGCCGATCAACGAGCCCTCGATCAGCACGCCGACCTCGGTCAGTCCCCGTTCCGCGAGCAACTTCGCCCAGTAGATCGGCTCGTCGGTCATCGATCCCTGTGGGAGCGCGAACGTCCACTCGCCCAACCACTCCTCGGCGCCGCACACGCTGATGGCCGGCACCTGGAGGCGCTCGATCACCTCGCGGGTCGGCACCGCGTTGTCGGTGATGGCGGGACCGAAGACGGCGAGGCACCCGGCGTCGACCAGGTCGACGTAGGCGTCGGTCACCGCCCTGACGCTCCCCTTCGGGAGCCCCTCGACCTCCCGGAACACGATCTCGACCGGCCGGTCGAGCTCTCCGCGTTCGAGGCCGTCGGCGAACACGAGCTGGAACGGCAGCAACAGGTCGTCGCGCTGCTCCTGCGGGAAGCCCTCGGGCAGCTTGAAGTCGAACAGGTAGCCGAGCTTGATCGGTTCGGCCTGGCTCTCGTAGCTCACGCGTCTCCTCCGGGTCAGCCGTCGGTGAGGTACAGCCAGTCGTAGTGGCGGTACACCGGCTCGTCGTCGACCAGCTCCCGCATCTGCCGCGCGTACTCCTGCGTCTCGGGCCGTTCGTTGTTGCGCGCCGCTTCGTCGGCGGCGGAGACGTCGGGATCGACCACGCCGAAGTCGGCGACGATGAGGTACTCGTCGGGAGTCTCGCGGTCGGCGAGCACCCGGATCCCCATGTACCCCATGATGTCGGCCTGGGCCTGGTTGCGGTCCCACTGCCGCAGCAGCTCGACCAGTTGCTCGACCTTCGCGGGGTCGGAGCACCTCACCGAGATGGCCTGACTGAAGTTGCGGTTCACCCGACCCCTCCCCTGCGTTCGGTCACGACCCTCCGTTGCGTCTCCGACATGCCTTCGAACGAGCACAGCGCGGCCGAGCCGGCGTCGAGCGCGGCGGCGGACTTCGGCGGGATGCCGAGCCGCTCGCGCACCTCGTCGACCGGGAGCGCCGCGAACTGGTGGTAGTCCGCGATCAGCAGGTCCTTGCCGTGACGTCGGGAGATGATCTTCCCGCGCCGGACGGCGTCGGCGACGCGCACGTGCATGCCCGGCGCCTGGATCACGGGATCACGGACGTCGCGATCGAAGAACCCGGACGTGGAGATGTAGCCGGTCTCGAACAACCCGATGAGCGTGGCCAGCCACGCGAACCCCTTCGGATCGGGATCGGTGCGCCCGATGAGCGCGAAGACCTCGACCTCGCCGCGGAGGTTGGTGCCGTAGTCGGCGAGCACGTGCACGAAGTCGTGGTTGGCCAGGCCCACCGGTGGGCCGCCGGGTGCGCCGGGGAGCTCGAAGGCGCGGCTGTCGTACATGTCCCACACGCCGTACCCGAGCGTGTCGCGCGGGAGCTCGGCGAACGCCTGCCAGCGCGCCTCGAGCTCGGGGTCCGCCGGTGAGGGCGCGATCGGTGACATCGCCGGTGCGCCGTCGTCGGCCTCCCGGACGTGCTCCACGAAGCCGCTGCGCTCGAGGTCCATCCAGGCCAGACCGTACGCACCCTGTGCGTAGCGCCGGGCCACCCGCACGAAGTCGTCCCGCACACCGAGCGCCTCTGCGTACTTGGCGACGCGGTGGGCGACCACCACCGGGATCGGTCGCAGCACGAGCTCACCGAGCACCATGTGGTGCACGATGCGCTGGCGGTAGTCGAGGTCCTTGGCGGCGAGCACGTCGGCGAGGCCGTCGGGGCCGAGTGGCTCGAGCGTGCGGTAGTCGACGTCGTGACCGGTGAGCGCGGCCGCGATCGCCTGGAGCAGCTCCGCCTGCACGTCGGTGATGCCGGTCTCGGGCGCGACCGCGGTCGCGATGCCGCGCGCGACGAGGGTGACCTCTCCGAGGTCGTGCACTTCGATGTCGGCCGTGTCGGCCGTGTCGGTCGTCTTGTCGGCTGGCGCCCGACCGTCCATGCTCCGTCCCCGCTCTTCGGGCGCCGATGCTACGACTCAGGCCTTGCTCGCGCTCACCACGAGCGCCGAGATCCGTCCGTCGAGATCGGTCGCACCGCAGCGCGCCCGGAGCGCGCGGGTCGAGGCCTCGATCGCGGCGTCGACGCGATCCGGTCCACCACCTCGGAGCTGGTCGTGCAGGGGCGTGCCGGTGCAGTAGGCGCGCGCCACGACCGCCGCGGTGGCCGCCGTGCTGCGGTGCTCGACCGACTCGACCCCCGGCACCGTGAAGCCGCCGGCGCGCAGATCGGCGGCGACGACGTCGGGGTCGTGGTACGAGTGCGGCACCTGTTCCAGGAACCGCGGCGGGTCGTCGGGGAACAGTCGGATCACGGTCGAGGAGACGACGTCGGCGAATTCGTTCGCCTCGATCCGGTCCCACACCGCGAGCTCGAGGCGTCCGCCCGGTCGCAGCACACGGGCAGCCTCGGCGAACGCGGCCGGCTTCGACGGGAAGAACATCGCACCGAACTGGCAGACCACGACGTCGAACGACTCGTCGTCGTAGGGCAGCGAGGCGGCGTCGGCCGTGTCCCACGTCACCGGGCGGGAGGTCCCGATCCGGCGAGCCCGCTCGACCATCCCCGGCACGAGGTCGGTGGCGGTGATCGCCACCGACGACGGCAGCGCGTCGGCCATCGCGCGCGTCGCCACCCCCGTGCCGGCGGCGATCTCGAGGACGGCAACCCCGTCGCGCCCGGCGAGCGCACCGGCGGGATCGACCAGGTGCGCGGCCAGGTCGTCGGCATACGGCTGGAAGAGCAGCGGCACCAGCAGCTCGTCGTAGAGATCGAAGACCGTCGCGTCGACGCCTTCGAACGAGGGGCTCACGGGTGCATCGTCGTCGGCCACGGTCGTCATGATGTCGCGGCCACCGCCACCTGATGCAATCCGCGTGAGCGGCGTAGCCTTCGCGCCCATGACGACGGTGGTCGCGTCCCCGCTCGACGTCGATCCCGCGCACTCGCGCCAGGCCTACCAACGGCGCTGGTGGATCCTCGGGGTCCTGTGCTTCTGCCTGCTCGTCGTCAGCATCGACAACACCATCCTCAACGTCGCGCTGCCCACGTTGGTCGAGGAGCTGCACGCGAGCGCGAGCCAGCTCCAGTGGATCGTCGACGCCTACACGCTGGTCTTCGCCAGCCTGCTGCTGACCGCGGGCACGATGGGCGACAAGTTCGGTCGACGCGGCGCGCTGATGGTCGGCCTGGTCATCTTCGGAGGTGGTTCGGCCATCTCCGCCTTCGTCGGCTCCGCCAGCGCGCTCATCGTCATGCGGGGCGTGATGGGGCTCGGCGGCGCGTTCATCATGCCGTCGACGCTGTCGATCCTCACCAACGTGTTCCCGTCGGAGGAGCGCGGCCGGGCGATCGGCATCTGGGCGGGCGTCTCGGGACTCGGCGTCGCGCTGGGTCCGCTCACCGGCGGCTTCCTGCTCGAGCACTTCTGGTGGGGCTCGGTGTTCCTGGTGAACGTCCCCGTCGTGATCGTCGCCGTCATCGCGACGTGGTTCATCGTGCCGCGCACCAAGGACCCCACCTCGCCCCGACTCGACCTCGTCGGCACCGTGCTGTCGGCGGTCGGTCTCTTCGCTGCGCTCTACGGCGTGATCGAAGGACCGTCGAAGGGATGGGGCAGCTCCACGATCCTGGGCGCGTTCGCCATCGGTGCCGTGCTGCTGACCTCATTCGTGCTGTGGGAGCTG
The DNA here is from genome assembly GCA_963755855.1 of uncultured Actinomycetes bacterium. Lineage (GTDB taxonomy): Bacteria > Actinomycetota > Acidimicrobiia > IMCC26256 > DASPTH01 > DASUAS01. The sequence continues at coordinate 1,963,875 of CAVWLR010000009.1, forward strand.
CACAACCCGCACCCGATGCTCGACGTGCGCTTCTTCAAGAACCCGAGGTTCAGCGCGGCGTCGCTCGCCGTCACCTTCGTGTTCTTCGCCATGTTCGGATCGCTGTTCTTCCTGAGCCAGTACATGCAGTTCGTGCTCGGCTACGACGCGTTGCAGACCGGGCTCCGCTTGATCCCGGTGGCCGCGGTGCTGATGATCGCAGCGCCGACCAGCAGCATCCTCACGCGTCGGTTCGGCACCAAGCTCGTGGTCGCCGCCGGGCTCGCGGTCGTCGGTGCCGGGTTGCTCGTGCTCGGGCAGGCCTCCGACGACAGCGGCTACCCGCTCGTCCTCGCCGCGCTCGTGCTCCTCGGCCTCGGCATGGGCTCGGCGATGGCACCCGCGACCGACTCGATCATGGGCAGCCTGCCGCCCGAGCGCGCCGGCGTGGGCTCGGCGGTCAACGACACGACGCGCGAGATCGGCGGTGCGCTGGGCGTCGCCATCCTGGGGAGCATCGCCGCGTCGCAGTACACGAGCGCGATGTCGGGCTCGGCGTCGCTGAAGGGGCTGCCCACCGAGGCGGTCGACGCCGCCTCGAACTCGATCGGCGGGGCAGTGACCGTTGCGGGCCGGTTGGCGGGCACGCCGTTGCAGGCCGCCGCGGCACCACTGCTCGCGGCGGCGAACGACGCGTTCGTGTCGGCGATGACGCACGCGGTCACGATCGGGGCGGTGGCGGCGGGGATCGGTGCGCTCATCGCGCTGGCGTTCCTCCCGGCGAGGCCACGGGCCGAAGCCGACACGACCGACGACCTCGGTTCGCTCGTGGTGTCCACCGCGCAGACGATGAAGACGGCGCCGAAGGGCGTGTTCGACGCCGCGCTCTCACTCATGTCCGAAGCCGGCTTCGCCAGCCTCAGCTTCTCGGGCGTGGCGACGCGCGCCGGTGTGAGCACCGCGACCATCGAACGACTGTGGACGTCGAAGCTCGACATGGTCACCAGCGTGGTGGAGCAGATGCAGGCGGAGGTCCCGGTCCCCGACACCGGGTCGTTGCGGAGCGACTGCGAGCAATTCGTGGACGGTGTGATCCGGGTGATGGCCGCACCCGACGCACGGCCCGTCATCGCCAACCTCGTCGGTGAGGCAGGACGCGATCCCGAGCTGGCGGCGAAGTTGCGGGCACGGCTCATCGCGCCACGGCGGGCCGAGGTGGTCCGCATGTTGGCGACCGGCCAGGCGCGTGGTGAGCTCCCCGCCGATGCCGACCTCGAGTTCCTCGCCGACCTGCTCGTGAGCCCGCTCTACTACCGCGTGCTGGTGAGTGGCGAGCCGCTCGATCCCGGCCTCGCCCACGAGATCACCGACGCGGTGCTCGGACCCGCGCCCGCGGGAGCCGTGTGAGTCGTGGATGATGCCGAGCTCGCACCGTCGGCGGTCGTGCTCGGGTCGGCGCGCCTCGGATCGGGAGCACTGCTGGCGCAGGGCACGGTCGTGCGGTCGATGCACGTCGAGGACGTCACCGTTGGCGCGGGATCCGCGGTGCTGGAGAACAGCGTGGTGGTCGGTGGACCTGCTGCGCGCGCGGTCGTGGGCCGACGAACGGTGTTCGGTCACCGGTGCCTGGTGGTCGGCGCGACCGTCGGCGACCTGTGCGAGATCGGGAACGCGTCGATCCTCATGCCCGGCGCGGTGCTCGGCGACCGCGTGTTCCTCGGCGAGGGGACGCTCGTCCCGTCGGGGATGACGCTGCCCGACGACTCGGTGGCGGTCGGGCGCCCTGCGCGCGTCGTGCGGCCGGCCTCGGCCGACGACCTGGCGCGCCTCACTGCGCTGCGCGACGGCGACCTGTCGCTCCCGCCGCCCACGTTCACCACCGTCGACGGCATCAGCACGACCATCGAGGAGATCACGACCATGGGCCAGCTCTACGACTACCGCGGCATCGTGCCGACCGTCGCCCGGACGGCGGTGCTGTTCCCGTCGGCCGAGCTCACCGGCGACGTGGTCGTCGGCGAGCGCACGATCATCGGCGCCGGAGTGAAGATCATCGGCGACTCGCACGGCCCGGTGCGCATCGGGGCCGACGTGCAGATCCTCGAGAACACGGTGCTGCACCTCCTCCCCGACAACGATCTCGTGCTCGAGGACGGCGTGATCATCGGACCCGGCGCCATGGTCCACGGCTGCCGCATCGGCGCGGGTTCGGTGGTGGAACCGGGTGCGATCGTGTGCGACCACAGCGTGCTCGGCGCGGGGTGCGTCGTGCGCGCCGGCGCGGTCGTGAAGCAGCGCTCCGAGTTCGCTGCGGGCACCGACGTCGACGGGTTTCCCGCGGTCGAGGTGGGTCGACTCGACGGTCCGCCGCCGCGACCGTCATGGGCGTTCGCGTCCCTCGACGACCTGCCGAAACCGGCGCAACTCGGCGGATAACTGTCACACCCCCGTGGTGTGATGGGTGCATGTTCGACGCACTGGTCGACGAGCTGAGCACCCACTCCACCGGCTGGTTGGAGGCGCGCCGTCACGAGGTGATCTGCGCGCAGCGTGAGCTCCACACCGAGGAGCTCGCGATCGTGCGGGTGCTCGACACGCGTGGTCGCATCGATCCGACGGTGGGATCGCACGGGGAATCGGCGCGGGTGGTGCGCGACAAGGTGGAGACGGCGCGGGCGTTGGAAGCGTTGCCGGAGATCGGTCGGGTGGCGTTCGAGGGTGGCTTCTCGGACGAGCAGCTCTCGCAGGTCGCGCGGTTGGCGGATGAGTTTTCGGATCGGGAGTGGGCGGTGCGGGCTCCGAACGTGGATCCGGTCGAGCTCGCGCGGCTGGTGCGGAACGTGGAGAAGCCTTCGGCGGAGGATTCGCGGGCGCGGCACGCGGCGCGGTCGCTGCGGATGTGGTGGACGAGGGACAAGGGCTTCTTGAACGTGCGGGGGCAGTTGCCGGATGTGATGGGTGCCGAGTTCGAGGCGACGATCACGCGGCTGACGGAGCAGATGAAGCCGGCCAAGGGTCAGGCGTGGGCACCGTTCGAGCAACGCGCGGCGGATGCACTGCTCCAGTTGTGTGATCCGCCGGCACGTGCTGACGAGCATGCGCCGTCGCTGGCGCTGTTGGCCGGCCTCCAGGTTGCGGTGCCGTTGCACGGGCCAGCCGAGATCGCTGGGATCCCGATCGCAGACTCGTTGTTGGAGCAGCTGCGGGCGAACGCGTCGATCACGCCGGTGCTCGTCGACGACGACGGCACGGTCGTGTCGATCGGGCGCGCCACGCCCGCTCTGTCACCCAAGCTGCGGCGCGCAGTGCTGCTGCGCGACGCGCGGTGTCGAGTCCCGGGGTGTGGTCGACGACGCGGGCTCGAAGTGCACCACATGGTCCCGAGGAGCTGGGACGGGTCCGACGAGACCTCCAACCTCGCCGCGGTCTGTCCCGCACACCACCGGCTCCTCGTCCCGCACGGGCTCCTCGCCCTCGTCGGCAACCCCAACCTCCCCGACGGACTCGAGCTCGTCACCGCCAGCCGGGCACCGCCGCTGGTGCCCTCGTGAACCGGGCGGCCGAAGATTTGTACCGGCCGGTCCAATAACATCCGGCGATGGACTTCTCGCTCTCGGAGGTCGAGCAGGACCTCGTCGAGCTGTGCCGCGGGTTCGCGCAGCGGGAGATCGCCACCCGGGCGCCGAAGGCGTGGGACGACGCGGTCTGCCCCACCGACCTGCTGCGGGAGATGGGCGCGCTCGGCCTGCTCGGGATGCTGGTACCGGAGCGCTGGGGCGGCATCGGCATGACCACGGTGGGGTTCGTGGCGGCGATGGAGCAGATCGGCCTGGCCGACCAGTCGGTGGCGGCCGCGTGGCAGGCGCACGTGACCATCGGATCGCTGCCGCTGCTCCTGTTCGGGAACGACGAGCAGCGCGAGCGGTGGCTCCGCCCCCTCGCCGAGGGACGGGTGCTCGGTGCGTTCGGCCTGACCGAGCCCGATGCCGGCTCCGACGCCCGCGGGATCCAGACCCGCGCCGTGCCCCACGACGGCGGGTGGTTGCTCAACGGGCGCAAGACCTTCATCTCCAACGCCGGCACCGACATGTCGTTCGGCGTCACGCTCCTGGCCCGCACCGAGTCGGGGGAGGACGGCAGACCGACGTACGCGAGCTTCGTCGTCGAGAAGGACACCCCCGGCTTCACCATCGGTCCGAAGATGCGCGGCATCGGCTGGCGTGGCCTCGACACGCGCGAGCTGTGGTTCGACGACGTGTGGGTGGCCGACGAGCACCTCGTCGGCGATCCGGCGATGGGGCTCAGCCAATTCCTGCAGACGCTCGAGGTCGGTCGCATCTCGATCGCCGCGCTGTCGCTCAGCCTCACGCAGGCGGTGCTCGACCTGGCGATGGACTACGCGGCCCAGCGCGTGCAGTTCGGTCAACCGATCAACAAGTTCCAGGCGACGCAGTTCAAGCTCGCCGACATCGCCACCGAGCTCGAGGCCGCGCGCTGGCTCACGTACCGCGCCGCGTCGTTGCGCGACAACGGCGAGCCGTTCCTCAAGGAGGCGGCGATGGCGAAGCTCAAGGCGAGTCGTCTCGCCACGTGGGCCGCGTCGGAGGCGGTGCAGATCCACGGCGGTGTCGGCTACATGCTCGAGTCGCCGGTGGCACGGTTCTACTGCGACTCGAAGGTGCTCGAGATCGGCGAGGGCACCAACGAGATCCAGCACCTCGTGATCGCCCGCGCCCTCGGCTGCTAGGCGCTCGTCACCCGCCGGATGGCGTCGGCGATGACGTCGCGGTCGGGCAACCACGCGCGTTCGAGCTCGGGCGCGTACGGCGGCGGCGTGGCGGCGGCACCGACCCGCTCGATCGGCGCGTCGAGGTTCCAGAACCCCTCGCTCGCGACCGTGGCCGCGATCTCGGCACCGATGCCGAAGGGCACCACCGCTTCGTGCGCGATCAGCAACCGGCTCGTGCGCGCCACCGACTCCAGGATCGTGGTGGTGTCGAGCGGGCGCACCGTGCGCAGGTCGATCACCTCGGCCGAGATGCCGTCGGCCGCGACGAGCTCTGCGGCCGCGACCACGTCGTGCACCATGCGCGACACCGACACCACGGTCACGTCGGTGCCCGGCCGCACCACCGCGGCCCGGCCGATCGGCAGCACGTGGTCGATCGGCGGCTGCGGCCCCTTCATCCCGTACAGCAACCGGTTCTCGATGAACACCACCGGGTTGGGGTCCTGGATGGCGGCGCGCAGCAGGCCGTAGGTGTCGGCCGGCGTCGACGGCATCACCACCGTGAGCCCGGGGATGTGCGCGAGCAGCGCCTCCAGGCTCTGCGAGTGCTGGCTCCCCGACGAGCGCCCGGCGCCGAACTGCGTGCGCACGGTGAGCGCCATCTGGGCGGCACCGCCGGTCATGAACGGCAGCTTGGCGGCCTGGTTGAGCAGCTGATCGAGGCACACACCGAGGAAGTCGAGGTACATGAGCTCGACGACCGGTCGCATGCCGGCCATCGCCGCGCCCACCCCGAGGCCGACGATCGCGCTCTCCGAGATCGGCGTGTCGCGCACTCGCTCGCCGAACGTGTCGTGCAGTCCGCGCGTCAGCCCGAACACGTTGCCGCCGGCGGCCACGTCGATGCCGGCGACGAACACGCGCTCGTCGGTGGCGAGCTCCACCTCGAGCGCGGTGCGCACCGCGTCCATGGTGCGGAACACCGGGAGCATCGCGGCGCGAGTGGAGCCGGCTCCACCGGTTCGGGGCGTGCCCGCACGACGAAGTCGCCGAGCGACTCGACCGCAGGCGGCGGGAGCCGACGTGCCGCGACGACGGCGGCGTCGAGCTGCTCCGCCACCTCGCGCTCCATCGCGGTGAGCGTGTCGTCGTCGACACCGGCCGTCGCGGAGCTGGCGCGCGCTGACCACGAGCGGGTCGCGCGCCTCCCACTCCTGTCGCTCCTCGGGGGTGCGGTACCGCTCGGGGTCGCCTTCGTAGTGACCGTGCCAGCGGTAGGTGGTGGCCTCGACCAGCACGGGGCCGCTGCCGGCGCGCACCCGCTCGACCACCTCCTGCATCAGGGCGGCCGTCGCGGCCACGTCGTTGCCGTCGACCGCGACGTGCTCGACGCCGTAGCCGATCGCCCGCTGGGCGAGCGACGCCACGTGCTGCGTCGACGACGGCGAGAACTCGGCGTAGCCGTTGTCCTCGCAGAAGAACACCACCGGGAGGTGCCACACCGCGGCGAGGTTCACCGCCTCGTGGAAGCTGCCGTGCGCGACCGCGCCGTCGCCGAAGAACGCCACCGCGACGGTGCCGTCGTGGCGGAGCTCGGCCGCGGTGGCCGCGCCGACCGCGATCGGCAGGCCCGCGGCGACGATGCCGTTGGCACCGAAGATGCCGAGCGTGGGGTCGGCGATGTGCATCGAACCGCCCCGGCCGCGGTTGGTGCCGTCGTCGCGGGCCATGAGCTCGGCGAACATGCCGCCCGGATCGAGGCCCTTGGCCAGGCAGTGACCGTGCCCCCGGTGGGTCGACGTGATCACGTCGTGCGGGCCGAGCGGCCAGCACGCACCGACCGCCGACGCCTCCTGGCCGATCGAGAGGTGCACGAAGCCGGGCACCTCGCCGTCGCGGTACAGCGCGGCGACGCGCTGCTCGAAGCCGCGGATCACCAGCATCCGCCGGTGCAGCTCGAGCAGGTCGGCGTCGACGGGCATGAGACGTGTATTGTACTGACCGGTACAAACGAGGGAGCGAGATGTCCAACCAGGTCGACCTCCCCGAGTCCTACGCCCGCGCCGGCGACGTGGCCGGGAAGCGGGTGGTGATCACCGGCGCCAGCCGAGGCCTCGGCCGCGTGCTCGCCACTGCGTTCTCGCGTGGCGGGCGCTCGCGTCGTGCTGGTCGCGCGCACCGAGGCCGACCTCAAGACCCTGGCCGACGAGCTCCCCGGCCCGTCGCTGGTCGTCCCGGGCGAGGTCACCGACGAGGACTTCAACGAGGCCGTCGCCGACGCCGCCGTCGCCGAATGGGGTGGGCTCGACGCGTGGATCTGCAACGCCGGCATCTCTCCCGTGGTGGCCGGGACCGCGCAGGACCATCGGCGTCGATGTGGCGTGAGATCCTCGACGTGAACCTCACCGGCGCGTTCCTCGGCGCCCGCGCCGCGGCGCGCGTGATGACCGGGCCCGGGACCGGGAGCGGGCGCGTGATCTTCACCGGCTCGGTGCTCGGCGAGCGGCCCCGCGAGGGGCTGGCCGCGTACAGCGCGTCGAAGGCGGGGCTGGTCGGGCTGGCCAAGGCGCTCGCACTCGACCTCGCGCCGGCCGGCATCACCGTGAACGTGGTCGCGCCCGGGTGGTTCGACTCCCCGCTCGTCGAACCGTGGAAGCAGGACCCCGAGCTCGGTGCGGGCGTGCTCGCGCACACCGCGTTGAAGCGGTGGGGCGCGCCGGCCGACCTCGTGGGCGCGTACGAGTTCCTGGCGTCGGATGCGTCGGCGTTCATGACCGGCACCGTGCTGACGGTCGACGGCGGGTACCTCCTCGTATGAGCGACCCGTCGTGAGCAGCCCGGCGAAGCGCGTCGTCGCCATCACCGGCGCGGGCGGGACGCTCGGCGCCGCGCTGTCGCGCCGGTTCGCCGGCGAGCCCGACACCGACGTCGTGCTCAGCGACCTGAGCGACGACATGCTCGCCGCCACGCGTCGCCGGGCTCCCCGACGACCGCGGCGAGGTCGACACGCTCCGCGCCGACGTGAGCGTGCTCGCCGACGTCGAAGCCGTCGTCGCGCGCGCGGTCGAGCGCTTCGGCCACCTCGACGTGCTGATCAGCAACGCCGGTGTGCTCGCTCCCAACGGCCGCATCCACAACCTCACGACCGACGACTGGGAGCGCTCGTTCCGGGTCAACGTGCTCGGCGCGGTCAACGGCATCACCGCCGCCGTCGGCGTCATGCGCCCGCAGCACTCGGGATCGATCATCCTGACCGCGTCGGTCGCGGGCATGACCGCGTGGTCGCACGCGGCGCCCGTACTGCGCGACCAAGGCGGCGGTGATCCAGCTCGCCAAGGTCGCAGCGGTCGAATACGCCCGCGACGGCATCCGGGTGAACTGCGTGTGCCCCGGGCACCTTCCTCTCCGGCATCCACGAGGGCCTGCCGCAGGAGGCCATCGACGCCATCGCGGTGAAGCACCCGCTCGGGCTCGGCTCCGCCGACGACCTGCTCGGCGCGTACTCGTACCTCGCCGGCGACGGCGCGCGCTGGACCACGGGCTCGGCGATCGTCGTCGACGGCGGCTACGCCGCGCCGTAGCGATGCAGCGCCGAGGGGTCGGGGCTGCAACCCGACGTCAACTGGTGCACCGTGCTCGAGCACCACGCGCGCCGCACCCCCGCCCAGGTGCTCGCGGTCCATGGCGACCGGAGCGTCACCTACGCGGAGATGCGGGAGTGGTCGGCGGCGGTCGCGGGAGGACTCGCCGCGCGCGGCGTGCGCGCCGGCGACGTCGTCGCACTGCTCTCGCACAACAACCTCGAGTTCCTGGCCACGATCTTCGCCGCCAACCACCTCGGCGCGGTGGCGATGCCGATCAACTGGCGGCTGGCGGCGCCCGAGCTGCGCTTCATCCTCGAGCACTCGGGCGCACGGGCGCTGGTGTGCGGACGCGAGCTCGTCGACCTCGCCGACGCCGCGACGGAGCGAGCTCGACCAGACCTCTCGCCGCGTGTGCGTGAGCGACGACGGCGTCGCCGGATGGGAGCGGTTCGCCGATCTCCCGGTCGTCGGTGTCTCGCCGACGCGCGTCGCCGCGACCGGCGACGACCTGCACCGGCTCATGTACACGTCGGGCACGACCGGCCGCCCGAAGGGCGCGATGCTCACCCACGCCAACCTGGCGTGGAAGAACGCCGCCCACGTCGTCGAGTTCGGCTTCACCGCCGACGACGTCGGGCTCGCGTGCGGACCGCTGTACCACGTCGGTGCGCTCGACCTCGTCACCACCACGATGATCTCGGTGGGTGCGACCACCATCGTGCACACCACGTTCGACCCCGAGCAGGTCGTCGACGAGATCGAGCGGTCGCGCGTCACCACCATCTGGGCGGCGCCGGCGATGGTGCGCGCGGTGCTCGACGTGCCCGGGATCGAGACGCGCGACCTCTCGTCGGTGAAGGTGATCATCGCCGGCGGCGAGAAGATGCCGATCCCCACCATCGAGCGCATCCGCACCACCTTCCCGTCGGCGTGGTTCGCCGACGCGTACGGCCTCACCGAGACGGTCTCCGGCGACACGTTCCTCGACCGCGACCACACGGTCAGCAAGCTCGGCAGCGTCGGTCGCCCGTGCCAGTACCTCGAGCTCGACATCTGGGACGAGCACGGGGCATCACTGCCGGCCGGAGCACGGGGCGAGGTGGTGCTGCGCGGACCGAAGGTGTTCGCCGGCTACTGGCGCGACCCCGACGCCACCGCCGCCGCGTTCGCGGGCGGCTGGTTCCACACCGGCGACATCGGCGTGCTCGACGACGACGGCTTCCTCACCATCGTCGACCGGCTCAAGGACATGATCGTGTCGGGCGGCGAGAACATCGCCAGCTCCGAGGTGGAGCGGGCGCTGTACGAGCACGACGCGGTGGTCGAGGTCGCGGTCGTCGGTCGCCCCGACGAGCGGTGGGGCGAGGTGCCGGTGGCGTTCGTGGTCACGCATCCCGGTGCGGCGGTCGCCGCCGACGACCTGATCGACCACTGCCGGGCGCAGCTCGCCAAGTTCAAGGTGCCGAAGGACGTCGTGTTCGTCGACGCCCTCCCCCGCAACCCGTCGGGCAAGGTGCTCAAGCGCGACCTCCGCGACCGCTCTAGCCTACGACCCCACTCCACCCGACCTCCCACCCGCCACCCCCACCATCTGGCGCTGGTGGTGTGCCGTAGTGGCACACGAGCAGCGCCGAATCGTGAGGGGTCAGGAGAGGTGGGCCATGAAGGCGTTCGACCAGGCCATGAGGTCGGCGGGGACGGTGAAGCGCGACTCGTCGTTGATCTCGTCCCAGTGCGCGGCGAGGTCCTCCACGCTGGGCGCGCCGGTCTCGTCGACGTAGCCCTCGGCCTGGGCGAGGAAGATCCGGGCGAACCGGCCCGCGCCGGCGGAGTAGATCTCGCCGGTCACCGGGCAGTCCTCGTGGGCGAGGAACGCGACCATCGGTGCCACCAGCTCGGGGGCCATCGTGGTCGCCATCGGCGAGTCGTCGTCGGCCGCGCCGGCCATGCGCGTGAACGCGGCGGGCGCGACGAGGTTGCAGCGGATGCCGTGCTCGACGCCCGCGGTCGGCGAGGCTGCGCGTCAGGCCGACCACCGCCGCCTTGGCCGTGGCGTACCCCACGTTGTTCGGGCAGCCCGAACATCCCCGACGACGTGGTGTTCACGATGCGTCCGTAGCCCTGCTCGACGAAGTGCGGCCACGCGGCGCGTGACGTGTGGAACGAGCCGCCGACGTGCACCGACGAGGTGGCTCTCGAGGTTCTCGGCGTCGGCCTCGGGGAAGCTCTTCCAGCGGATGATCCCGGCGTTGTTCACCACTGCGTCGATGCGACCGAAGCGCTCGACCGCGGTTGCGATCAACGCGCTCGCGCCCGTCTCCTGCGACACGTCGTTGGTGTCGGCGACCGCGACACCACCGGCGGCGACGATCTCGTCGACCACCTCGGCCGCGGGTCCGGCGTCGGCACCGCTGCCGGCCATCGACCCACCGAGGTCGTTCACGACCACGCTCGCGCCCAGCTCGGCGAGCAGGCGGGCGTGGGCCCGTCCGATGCCGCGCCCGGCCCCGGTGACCACTGCGACCCGTCCCTCGAAGCCGTACCGATCCATGCCCACCGCCGGGTGAAGAGTGCCGGTGCAGTCGTTCTGTACCGACCAGTCACCCTACATTTGCAGCCATGTCGGCACCGGCGGCGCCCGTCCTCTACGAGACCCCCGATGGCGCCGAGCACGTCGCCGTCGATCACCCTGCAACCGCCCCGAGGCGCGCAACGCGGTCGACCGCGAGGTCGCCCTCGCCCTCGAGGCCGCCGTCGACCGGCTCGAGGCCGACCCGGCGCTGCGGGTCGGCGTGCTCACCGCCGAACGTCGAGGGCCAGGATCGCCCGGTCTTCTGCGCCGGCGCCGACCTGAAGGTCATCCGCGAGACCGGGACCGCGGCGACGCTCGACACCGAGCGCGGCGGCTTCGGCGGCTTCGTGTTCCGCGAGCGCGAGAAGCCGATCGTGGTCGCGGTCGACGGCCTCGCCACCGCCGGCGGGATGGAGCTGGTGCTCGCCGCCGACGTGGTCGTCGCCAGCACCCGCTCGTCGTTCGGACTCGCCGAGGTGCGGCACAACCTCATCGCCGCCGCCGGTGGCCTCTTCCGGCTCCCGCGCGCGATCGGTCGCGCGCCGGCGATGGACGCCATCCTCACCGGCGAGCCGATCACCGCCGAGCGCGCGTACCAACTCGGGCTGGTCAGCCGGCTCGTCGAACCCGGACGCCGTGCTCGACACCGCCATGGACGTGGCGCGAGCCATCGCCACCGCCGCACCCCTCGCGGTGCGCGCCAGCCGGACGATCGTGCGCGCCGCCGCCCTCGCCGATGACGACGAGCTGCGCACGCGATCACGCGCGCTGCTCGACGAGCTGCTCGAGTCGGCCGACGCGGAAGAGGGACTGCGCGCGTTCGCGGAGAAGCGACCGCCGCGAGTGGCAGGGCCGTTGATGCCCGGCGACGGCGAGTACGGTCGCGGCCGATGACCAGCGCGCCGGTCGACGACTCCAAACGCAGCGCGAAGTGGAAGGAGCGCCGCGACACGATCGTCGACACGTCGGCCACCGTGTTCGCCCGGCGCGGCTACCACGCCACCGGCATCGCCGAGCTCTGCGAGGTCAACGGCTTCGGCAAGGGCGCGTTCTACTACTACATCGGCTCCAAGGAGGAGCTCCTCGCCGCCATCCACGACCGGGTGATGGACGAGGTGCTGCTCGGCGCCGACCGCGTCGTCGCCGCGGGCGGATCACCCTCGGAGCAGCTCGAGATGCTCGGCACCGAGCTGCTCGACGTGATCCACCGCTACCCCGACCACGTGTGGGTGTTCCTGCACGAGTTCCCCGCGCTCACCGACGAGCGCGCCGAGCAGTTCCGCACGCGCCGGCGCGAGTACGAGCGCCGGGTGGAAGCGGTGCTCCGGGCCGGGGTCGAGACGGGCGAGTTCCGTGACGTCGACCCGTGGCTCACCGCACGTGCGTGGCTCGGCATGCACAACTACACATACCTCTGGTTGCAAGCCAGGTGGTTCGGTCTCGGCACGCGACGTGGCCAAGCCGTTCGCCGACATCTTCATCCGCGGCATCGGCGCGTGAACGCGGGCATCTGCACCAAGGAGCAGCAGCGGTGTTCGAGCTCATCTGGAGCTGTGCGCACTCGCGCTGACGAGCAGAATGTTCGGCGCGGTGCTGATCGGCCATCCGTTCACCGAGTCGTACGTGCGTGAGACGGTGCCGAAGGAGTTCTGGGGCTCGGAAGAGTTCCGCGAGGTCAATCGGCGCATCTCGCTGGCCTGGTGCATCGCGTTCCTGATCGGCAGCGTCGCGCTGGTGATCGCCGCCAACACCGACAGCGACCCGTTCCTCCTGCGGATCGCGATCCCGTTCGGCGCCCTCTACTGGGCGTACACCGTCACCGAGCAGGTCCGCAAGGACCGGACGCCGGCGACGGACACGTCGGCGACGGACACGACCCCCACCGCGCCGCAGCAGACCTAGCGGGGCTGCACCAGCTGCGACAGCGATCCGTGCGCGTACATCCCCCGGCGGTCGCTGTACGTCGCGATCGTCATGCTGCGGCCCGTCGACGGCTCGACGTAGGTCTCGCCGGTGACCGCGATCCAGTCGTCCGCCGGTGGCCGCAGCACGTGTGCGGTGACGTCGGGGTTGATCATGGTGACGTTCGCCATCGGGTTCTCGATGCCCATGACGTTCGCGCAGTCGAAGGCGAAGGTGACGAACGCGGTGGGACGGTTCGCTTCGCCCGCCACGACCGGTGTGTCGAGCCGGGCCCAGTACCCCGATCCCCTGCCGTCGAGCTTCGGCGCGCGCCACAGGTCGATGGCGTGGAGGAAGCCGGGAAGGTCCCGGTTCGTGTCGCGCATGCTCGCCAGCTCCGAGCGCGGCACCAGGATCTCGTCGGCGGTCGGCGTGGTGGCGCTGCTCGGCGGGAGCGTGGCCACGTCCGACAGGTCGTCCACCCGCAGCCGCAGCGCAGTCGCCCACGCGTGCTCGACGTCGTCGACCACGATCCGCAGCTGCACGAGTTGGAGCTTCTTGCCCTCGCGCACGACCTCGTGCACCACGTGGAGCCGAGGACCGATCGGCACCGGCCGCGCCAGGTCGGCGGTGAACCGGCTGACCCCCATGGGCACGAGCGTCGGCACGTCGTCGAGGCAGTGCCCCAGCAACGCCAGCACCGCGGCGCCGTTCATGTGCCGTCGGTCCCAGCCGCCCTGGGTGAGCGTCGTGCCGACGAAGGCATCGCCGTCGCGCACGAACATCGCCTTGGCTTCCACGGCGGTCATGATGCACGACGGTGGCGCGAAGCCACCGCTCCAGCGAGGCGGTTCGGTCAGACGGTGACCGGGGCCGAGAAGCCGAGCAGACCGCCGAGCGTGCCGCCGATCATGGCGTCGCGCTCGTCGTCGGGCACTCCCACGAACTGCCGGGCGATGAGCTCGCGGCTGCCGCGGAACGTGCCCTCGGCGTGCGGGTAGTCGTTGCCCCACACGATGCTCGACACCCCGGTGAGGTGGCGGCACGCGACCGCGACCGGGTCGTCCTGGAACGACACGTGGAACTGGCGCTGCACGTACTCGCTCGGTGACAGCGGGTAGGGCCACTTGTCGTTGAGCCGGAAGAGCTGCGCGACGTTGGGCTGGTCGGTGGGCGGACGTTCGTCGTCCCAGATGCCCAGCCACCAGTCGGCGTCCTGGCCGATGCCGGTGACCCAGCACTTGTCCATCGCGCCGACCAACGACGCCAACCAGTGCGCGTTGAACTCGATCAGCGAGAAGTGCAGCGACGGGTACCGCTCGGCGACCCCACCACCGATGAGCTCGCAGATCAGCTGCGACGGCACCATCGGGCTGTACACCGCCTGCGTGATCATGCGCTTCGACGCCGACTTCTCGGTCATCGGCTGGTTGACCTGACGGGCCTGCTCCATCACGACGCGCAACGTCGTGGACGCGGGGTCGTTCACCTTCACCCCGCCGGTCTGCGTGTGGAAGAACGGCTGCAGGCCGGTGGCGACGAGCGCGTCCCACACCGGGTCGAGGTCGCGCGAGTAGTACGGCAGCGGCGGCGTCGCGGGAAGGAGCACTGCGCGCGATCCTGCGGCGGCGACGCGCTCGATCTCGGCCACCGCGTCGTCGATGTCGGTGATCGGCACCGGCGCGGTCGGTGCGATGCGGTCGAGGTACGGCGTGAACCGCTCGGCGATGTAGTCGTTGTAGACGCGCGCGTGCGCCATCGACAGCTCGTGGTCGTCGGAGTAGAGCCCGAACAGCGAGAGGTTCGGGTGCATCACCGCGGCGTCGACGCCGTCGAACGCGAGGTCCTCGAGGATCAGCTCGGGGTCGCCTTCGGGCGTGCGGCCGCCGGTCTGGCGGTAGCGCGAGATCGTCCAGCCCTCGAAGCCGGGGGTGTGCAGGCGGCGGAAGACGGTGGCGCCGCCCTCGACCAGCGGCTCGATCTCGAAGTCCTCCTCCCACACCGCGCGGTCGCGCAGGTGCTTCGGGAGGCGGGTGGTGAAGAGGTCGGTCGGCTCGAGGATGTGGCCGTCGGCCGACACCACGAGACCCTCGGTGGGGCGCTGCGATTCCGTCATGTCCGAGCCCATGTCCGACCCCCTGCGAGCCTCGTCCGGCCTGGGTAGTGTACCGATCGGTACAGACGTCTGGCAATGGCCAGCAATCGAGGGGGAGCCCGTGACCAAGCGCTGGACCCGACGCCCGGAGGGCTCGACCTGGGGCGATTTCGGCGACGACGACGAGCTCGGTCGCATCAACCTCGTCACCCCGCAGAAGGTGCTCGAAGGCGTGCGCGAGGTCGAGCACGGCATCACCTTCTGCCTGAGCCTCCCGCTCGACTTCCCGGGCGGCACCGCGCTCAACCAGCGCCGCTACCCGCCGCGCCTCGCGCCCACCGAGGACATGGACGGCACCCCGGAGGTCTTCTACAACAAGCGGATGGCCGACATGGCCGAGGGTGACGACACGTTCGTCGACGTCTGGGCCGACGACCAGGTCACGCTCTGGCTGCAGTACTCCACGCAGTGGGACTCGCTCGCCCACGTCGGTGCGGAGTTCGACGCCGACGGCGACGGCACCGCGGAGTCCGTCTACTACAACGGCTACCGCGCCGGCACCGACCTCGTCGGTCCGAGCCGCGATGCCGCCGGTGACGGTGCCGGCCACGCGTGCTTCGCGCACCACCTCGGGCTCGAGCACATGGCCTTCCACGGTGTGCAGGGTCGCGGCGTGCTGATCGACCTCGCGCACCACCTCGGCGAGAAGGCGCAAGCGGTGAAGCTCCCGCAGCTGCAGGAGATCATGGCGGCCGACGACGTGGTGGTGGAGCCCGGCGACATGCTGCTGCTCCACACCGGGTTCGCCACCAAGGTGCTGGAGTGGAACAAGGAACCGGACCCGGTGCAGATCCACCGCATGTGCCCGGCGCTCGACCCGCGCGACGAGTCGCTGCTCGACTGGATCCGCGACTCGCAGATCTCGGCGCTGGTCGCCGACAACTACGCGGTCGAAGCGATGCTCGGCGGATCGCCGCCGGTCGACGGCAAGCGCACGTTGCTGCCGATCCACCACCTCTGCCTGTTCGAGCTGGGCGTGCCGCTGGGAGAGATGTGGTACCTGCACGAGCTGGCGACGTGGTTGCGCGAGCACGAGCGCAGCCGCTTCCTGCTCACCGCGCCGCCGCTCCGCCTGCCCGGCATCGTGGGCTCGCCCCTCACCCCCGTCGCGACCGTCTAGCTCCCACTCCCGGCGCGGTCCACCGCCGGGGCCTTCGACATCTCGTAGGCGCGGTAGTCGTCGGCGACGACCTGGTCGCGGATCTGGAAGAGCTTCTGGCGCCCACCCGTGTTGAGCAGGTAGCGCCTCGGCTTGCCGGGGATGTTCGAGCCCACGTACTGCCCGACGGTGCCGAAGGTCGTGGTCGCGGCGCCCTTGTCGACCATGCGGGTCCAGCGCTCCTCCGACTCCTCGCTGACCTCGATGACGTCGTCGCCGTGCTCACGCGCGAACACGAGCGTGTCGGTCACCATGTCGACGAGGTCTCCGTTGTACCGCGGGTTGTTGCCCGCCGCCGCGTGCGGGCCGCCAGGGAAGAAGAGGTTCGGGAAGCCGCGCGTCTGCAGTCCGAGGAACGTGGTCGGGCCGTCGGCCCAGTGGTCGGTCGAGCGCGAGCCCGTCGCGGCCGACGATGCCCATCCGGTTGAGCGCGCCCGTACCGAAGTCGAAGCCCGTCGCCCACACGATGACGTCGAAGTCGCGCGTGCCGTCGGTGGTCTCGATCCCCGTGTCGGTCACGCGCACGATCGGTGTGTCGCGCAGGTCGACCAACGACACCTTCGGGTCGTTGAACGCCTCGAAGTAGCCGCGCACGAACGGCGGACGCTTGCCACCGAAGCGATGGTCCTTCGGGATCAGTCGGTCGGCGGTGTCGGGATCGTGCGACGATGGCGCGGATCTTCTCGGCGATGAACGCGCAGAACTCGTCGTTGACCGTCTCGTCGAACAGCAGGTCGTAGTAGTTGCTGGTGAGCTTGGTGAAGCCGGGACTGTTCCAGAGCTGCTCGAACAGCGCGCGCCGCTCGGCGGGCGTCGCGTCGGCCCCGGCCTGCAGGTTCACCGGGTGCGCGAAGCCGCTCATCGACGTGTTCAACGTCTCGCGCAGGTCCTCGAAGCCGGCGCGCAGCTCCGCCTGCTCGTCGGCGGTGATCGGCCGGTTGTTGAGCGGCGTGCACCAGTTGGCGGTGCGCTGGTACACGGTGATCGACGCGACGTCGTCGAGGATCGTGGGGACCACCTGCACCCCGCTCGACGACGTGCCGACGACCGCGACCCGCTTCCCCGTGAAGTCGACCGGTTCGGCCGGCCACCGGCCGGTGTGGTGCTGGATGCCACGGAACTCGTCGCGACCCGGGACGTCGGGGAGGTACGGCACCGACAGCACGCCGGTCGCGGCGACGAGGAAGCGCGTCCGCACCTGCGTGCCGTCGGAGACGGTGACGTTCCACGTGCCGCTCGCGTCGTCCCACTCCGCGGCGGTGACGGCGGCGTCGAAGCGCATGTCGCGGCGCAGGTCGAACCGGTCGACGACGTGGTTGAGGTAGCGCTCGATCTCGGGCTGGCCGGCGAAGTGCTCCTGCCACTCCCACTCGTGGAAGAGCTCTTCGGAGAAGAGGTAGCCGTAGGTGTAGCTCTCGGAGTCGAACCGGGCGCCCGGGTAGCGGTTCCAGAACCACGTGCCCCCGACGCCGCCGCCGGCCTCGAGCAGGAGCGCCGAGAAGCCCTCCTCCCGGGCCCGGTGCAGCTGGTAGATGCCGGTGATGCCGGCGCCGACGACCAGCACGTCGACGTCGGGAGCTGCGGTGTCCATGGGTCGTCGGGCCCCCGTGAATCTTGTACCGACCGGTTAGTCTGACGAACGCGACCACGCTACCCCGAGGCGTCCAGACCCACCCGGAGCTCGACATGCCGGTGCCCTACGCGATGGAGCTCGCTGACCGCGTGCCCAAGGAGCGCTACTACGACCCGGAGTTCTTCCGGCTCGAGAACGAGCGCCTCTGGACGCGCGTGTGGCAGATGGCGTGCCGGCTCGAAGAGATCCCGGAGCCGCGCGACTTCGTCGAGTACCAGTTCCTCGACCAGTCGATCATCGTCGTGCGCAACGACGACATGGAGGTCGTCGCCTTCGAGAACACCTGCCGCCACCGGGGCGTGAAGCTCGTCGAGGGCAGCGGCATCTGCGCCGGTCGCTTCCGGTGCCCGTTCCACGGATGGAGCTACGGGCTCGACGGCAAGAACATCGCGGTCACCCAGCGCCGCACCTTCGCCGAGCACAACCTGGTGGAGGAAGACCTCGACCTCGTACCGGTGCGCTGCGAGACCTGGGGCGGCTGCGCGTGGATCAACCTCGACGACGACGCCCCTCCCGTGCGCGAGTCCCTCGAACCTGCCGCCACGAACCTCGAGGCGTGGAAGCTCGAGTCGATGCGGGCCGAGAAGTGGTACGCCTGCCGCCTCCCGGTGAACTGGAAGCTCGGCATCGAGGCCTTCGTCGAGATGTACCACGTCGTGCAGACGCACCCGCAGCTCGTCATCCCCACGAGGTTCGGGATCCGGGAGGGCACGCCGTTCGACCCGCAGGCCTTCATCGACGCCGACATCCAGTACCTGCGCGAGATGAGCGACGGCATGGACGGCATGTGCCACGCCGACGACGTGCGCATCGCCGAGAGCCTGCGCGATCTCGAGCTCCCGGCCGACGCCGCGCTCGCGCGTGGCCACGTGGAACCGGACGCTCAACGATGCCGTCCTGCGTTGGCATCAGGAGCAGGGTCACGACATGCCCGACCTCAACCAGCTCGACGAGGAGGGCATCAACCTCACGTTCTTCCACGGCTTCCCGCACTACTTCGTGCTGCCGATGTACAGCGGCGCGTCCGCGTACCGCTTCCGTCCGTTGGGACCGGAAGAGACGCTGATGGAGATCTGGTCGCTCGCCCGCTACGCGGAGGGCGACGAGCGCGCACGACCGACACCGCCCGAGATCTGGGAGGTCGACGACCCGCGGTGGCCGGCGATCCCGGCCCAGGACTTCTCGAACCTCCCGCGCCAGCAGCTCGGGCTCCACGCGCGGGGCTTCGAGTACATGCGGCTGTCCACCGGGCTCGAGGGGCACATCTCGAATTTCCAGCGCACGATCGACGGCTACCTCGCGGGTGTCCCGCACGAGCAGCTGCTGCCTGCGGTCCAGACCGTCAACGTGTACCCGTTCGAGCAGCCCGCAGCCGAGTACGCGTTCTAGCGCGCGTCGCCGGGCATCGTCCCGGCCATGACCATCCACGGCGTCCCGAAGCGGTCGACGCACATCCCGAACGCGTGGGAGAAGAACGTCTCCCCCACCGGCATCTGCACCACACCGTCGGTGGAGAGCTCGTCGAAGACGCGGTGCGCCTCCTCCTTCGTCGGCAGCTCCACGGTCACGCACATCCCGTGCACCGGGCCGGCGAAGTCGCCGGTCGGGTGGTCGGCACCCATGAGCAGTGCGCCGCCGTCGGTGGTCAGCGCGGCGTGCATCACCAGGTCGGGATCCATCCCTTCGGGCGCGCCGCCGGGCGCCTCGGCCATGGTCAGCAGGTCGAGCGGACCGCCGAAGATCTCCTGGTAGCGGGTGAACGCCTCGGCGCAGGTGCCGCCGAACGTGAGGTACGGGTGGAAGTGCATCGACCCGGCCTACCAGGACCGGATCATGCGCCGCGTGATGTATCTAATATACGAAGCATGGACCCCATCAAGATCGGTTGGCTCGGCGCGTGCCTCGACGGCCCCGGCGGCAGCTTCGACAAGATCCACCGCATGGCCTTCGACGAGGCGGTCGAGTCCGGCCTCCTCGACCGGCCGTACGAGTTCGTGCTCCACGCCGAGAACGGCCTGCCGAACGGATCGGCGAAGAACGCCACCGACGGCTTCAAGTACCTCGTCGACGAGGGCTGCATCGGTGTCGCCGGCGCGTACTCATCCGACAACGCGATCACGGTGGCGCCGCTCGCCAACGAGCTCGAGGTGCCGCTGCTCAGCTGGGCGGGCACCGAGCGGCTGCGTGGCGAGTACTGCTTCCGGCTCGGCAACGGTGACGTCGGCGGCGACGCCGCGCTCGTGGTCGCGTGGCTGGCGAAGCAGGGCCACACGCGCGTTGCGGTGTTGAGCGAGATCTCGCCCAACGGCGAGGAGTACTTCCGCTACTTCCGTCAGGAGTGCCGTCGGCGTGGCATCTCGATCGCCGCGGTCGAGTCGGTCAACCAGAGCCCCGAGCACCTCGCCGACAACCTCGACCACCTGCGCCAGGTCGGACCCGACGCGCTCGTGTACATGGGCTACGGGATGCTGGCGGCGAAGGGGCTGCTGCGCGAGGCGCTCGACGAGCTCGCCTGGGATCCGCCCCGCATCATGGGCACCGCGTTCATGTTCTATCTGATGGGCTACGAGAAGTTCGAGGGTTGGGTCGGCATCGACCAGCTCGATCCGAGCAACGCGCTCGTCGACCGCTTCATCGAGCGGTACCGGGCGCGCCACGACTCCGATCCGATGATGTGGCCGAACGCGATCCCGGTGCTCGGGTACGACACCGCACGCGTGCTCGTCGAAGGACTGTTCCGCGCACCGGTGCTGTCGGGGCCCGGGCTCAAGGCCGGGCTCGAGACGATCCGGTTCATGCCCAGCAGCACCGGCGGCGCGCACACGCACATCGCGTGCTCGCCGTACGAGCACGGCATGTTCCGCGGCGACTGGCTGCTCTACGGCCGCGTCACGAACGGCAAGCTCGAGTTCGAAGGCCTGTTCGAACCCTGGGAGTGAGCGCGCACCTCGCTGCGTGGTGACGAGGCGGGGGTGAACTCGAGGTGGAGCGTGGTGAGGCCGCGCAGCACCCAGGTCGGCTCGTAGTCGAAGTGCCGGTCGCCCTCGGGGCCGTGGTGGTCCTCCGACAGCCGGATGTCGTGCATGCGCTCGAGGATGCGCTCGATGCCGATGCGTCCCTCGGCACGCGCGAGCGGTGCACCGGGACACGAGTGGTGGCCGCGTCCGAACGCGACGTGGTCCATCGTGTTGGGCCGGTCGGCGCGGAACTCGGCCGGGCACTCGAAGCGCGCGGGATCGCGGTTGGCGGCGCCGTTGAGCAGCATCACCGGCGTGCCCGCCGGCACCTCGACGTCGCCGATGGTCGTGGTGCGCCGCGCCATGCGGAAGTCGGCCTTCACCGGGCTCTCGACCCGCAGCGTCTCCTCGATGAAGTTCGGGATGCGGTCGTGGTGCTCGCGCAGCTCGGTCTGCAGCTCCGGGTGCACCGCGAGCTGCTTGAGCGCGGACGCGAGCAGGCGCGCCGTCGTCTCCTGCCCGGCCGCGAACAGGAACGTCGCGGTGCGCACCACCGCCATCACGTCGGGCGTGGTGCCGTCGGGGTACGTGGCGAGCGCGAGGTCGGTGAGCACGTCGTCGCGCGGATTGGCACGGCGGTCCTCGATGTAGGAAGCAAACTCCTGGTCGAGCCAGCTGAGCGAGTTGCCGCTCTGCCGGTCTTCGGCGCCCGCGCCGACCTCGCCGACGGTGCCGAGCATGCCGAAGCCCTCGCGGAAGCGCCGGTGGTCGTCTTCGGGCACGCCGAGGAGATCGGCCACCACGAGCATCGCGAACGGCTGCGAGAACTCGCTGATGAACTCGCAGCGACCGTTGGCGACGAACTCGTCGAGCTGCTGGTCGGCGAGGCGCCACATGAAGTCCTCGTTCTCGCGGAGGCGCTTCGGCGTGATGAGGCGCATGAGCAGCGCTCGCTCGCGCGTGTGGTCGGGCGGGTCCATGGTGACCATGTGCTCGGCCATCGGGAGCTGGTCGCGGTACTGGTCGATGATGGCGCCGACGTCGTCGCCCTCGAGCGGCACCGGGAACGTCGCGAACGGGCCGATGACCGAGTTGCACGACGAGAACGTGGTGGGGTCGCGGTACACCTCGCTGGCCTCGTCGTAGCCGGTCACCGCCACGATGCCGAGATGGGGCAGGGGCAGCACCGGGCACTCGGCCCGCAGCGCCTCGAAGTACGGGTACGGGTCCTCGACCAGCGATTGGTCGAAGAAGAAGTCGATCGACTCGATGTTCTCCACGTCGCACGACCTCCGCAGGCACTGTTGGGCGAGTGCCCAAACTAGTCAGCGACGAGCTTCACATCACCTTGGTGCCGTACATCTCCCCGAGGGTGTCCTTGATCAGCTCGAGCCGCTCGCCGTCGGGGCCGGAGAAGTAGATCGACGAGCCGCTCATCTCCTGGGTGGCGACCCCGGCGGCGGCGAGGTTCCCCCGCAGGTGCTCCCACCGGTCGGGCGTCACCGAGATCGCGAGGTGGTGCAGGCTGCCGAGCACCTCGGCGTAGGGACCGAGGTCGAGCCCGGGGAAGTCGAAGAACGCGAGCAGGTTGCCGTGGCCGATGTCGAAGAAGAAGTGCGTCGAGCCCTGGTAGTCGCGGTTCTCGAACAGCTCGGTGAGCGGGAACTCGAGCACGTCCTGGTAGAAGCGGATCGTCGCTTCCACGTCGCTCGACAGCAGCGCGAGGTGGTGCACCCCGCGCGCCGACGACGCCGGTCGCTCGTCACCCGGTTGCAGGTACCGCTCACGCAGCGCCGCCCACTCTTCGGTGCGGTCGACGTCGGCGCCGTGTCGAGTCATCGGAGCACTCCTCCTCGCCCGTGCCGGTTCATTCGGCGATCCACGGCCCGCGCCACGGCGCGCACTCCCCGAGCAGCTTCTTCGTGTCGGGTCCCCACGAACCCGGCGCGTACGGCTGCACCGGCGGCGGCGCGTCGAGCAGCGGTTGCATCACGCGCCACTCCTCCTCGACCGTGTCCTGGCGCGTGAAGCGCACCGTCTGTCCCGTCATCGCCGCGTGGAGGAGCACCTCGTACGGCGTGGCGCCCTCGCCGCCCTGGTCCTTGAACTCCATGTCGAGCTGGATCGGCCGCGAGCGCACCGAGTCCCCGGCGTGACGCGCTTCGAGCTCGAAGCGGATCCCGGTGGACGGATCGAGCCGGATCACGATCTGGTCGGGCTGCGAGTGCTGGTCGCTGAGCCCGAACCCGAGGCGAGGGGGTCGCTTGAAGACGAGGCGCATCTCGGTCTCGGTGACGGCGAGCTTCTTGCCCGTGCGGATGAAGAAGGGCACGCCGAACCAGCGCCAGTTCTCGATCTCGAGCCGCAGTGCGGCGAAGGTCTCGGTGGTCGAGTCCGGCGCGACCCCCTTGATCGACTGGTAGCCGTCGTACTGACCGCGCACGTAGTGCTTCGGATCGGCGGGCAGGACGGCACGGAACAACGTGGTCTGCGCGTCCTTGAGCGTCTCGACGTCGCCGCCGGCGGGCGGTTCCATCGCCGCGGCCGCGAGCACCTGCATGAGGTGGTTCACCACCACGTCGCGGAGCGCGCCCACCGGGTCGTAGAAGCTGCCGCGGTCCTCCACGCCGAAGTCCTCGGCCATGGTGATCTGCACCGACTCGACGTAGTTCCGGTTCCAGACCGGCTCGAGCAACGTGTTCCCGAAGCGCAGGTAGAGGATCTCCTCCAGCCCCATCTTCCCGAGGTAGTGGTCGATGCGCAGCAGCTGCGACTCGTCGAGGTACTGGTGGATGTCGGCGGCCAGCGCCTTCGCCGAGGCCTGGTCGTGACCGAACGGCTTCTCCACCACCACGTGCGCGTCCTTGGTGAGCCCTGCTCCCGCGAGCCCCTTGATCACCATCGCGAACAGCGACGGCGGGATCTCCAGGTAGAACACGGGCTGCTGCTTGCCGGTGATCGCGGCGCCCACGCGCGCGGTACGTCGCGTCGTCGGAGAAGTCACCCGACACGTACGTCATGCGCTGCGCGAGCCGGGCGAAGACCTTCTCGTCGATGTTCTCGCCGGTCGCGACGATCGACGTGCGGGCCCGGTCGACGAGCTGCTCGTGGGTCCAGTCGTCGACGGCCACACCCACGATCGGGCAGTCGAGCAGCTTGCGCTGCTCGAGCCGGTACAGCGAGCGGAACGTCATCACCCGGGCCAGGTCGCCGGTGATGCCGAAGATCACGAACACGTCGCAGGTCATGGCGTCATTCTGACCGGCCGTGGAGGTGGGCCGCGACCAGCGCGGCTCAGCGCGGCTCAGCGCGGCTCGACGCGCCCGATGGGCCGGCCGCCCACGTTCAGTCCCCGTCGATGAACTCCAGCAGTGCGGGTGCCGCCAGCACCCACGGGTCGAACAGGCTCCCGCGTCCCTCGGTGGTGGCCTCGACCGCGCGCTCCCACGCGTCCTCGGGCCACGGCGGCTCGATGAGCCGCGACCCCTTGATCAGCGCGTGCACCTCGAAGCTCGTGCGCTTCGGGTGGTCGTAGTCGTGCTCACCGCCGCGCACGACCAACGTCGGGCACGTGATCGTGGCGAACTCCCAGTCGGGCACCCCCGGGATGGCCTCGTTGGGCTTGGGCACGAAGGCGTCGAGCCACCGCTCCATCGCCTGCTCGAAGCCGTCGGTGCCCAGGGCGAGGAGACGGTCGCGGTTTCGAGGGTTCTGCCGGATCAACGCCGCCCAGCTGAACGGGCTGTCGTCCATCTCGAGGACTCCCTCGATGCCCTTCGACCGGACGACGCCGAGCTCGTTCAGCACGTATGCGGTGGAGAGCAGCATGGTGCTGTACGTGCCACCGACGATCGACCAGACCGCGAGCTTGCGCACGAGGTCGGGCCACATGATCGTGAAGCAGATCATGTCGCGCGCACCGCCGGATCCGCCGGTGGCGACGACGCGCTCGATGCCGAGCTCCTGCACGAGCAGACCGAGCGTCTCGGCGCGCATGTGCGACTCGGACCGGCCGTACACCTGGACGTCGGAGCGTCCGCAGTTGGGACGGTCCCAGAGCAGCACGCGCTTGCCGCCGTCGGCGAGCGCGTTCGCGAGCTCGTGGACGCCGCCGTAGTCCTTGCTGAAGCGACCGCCCGGGGTGATGACCACCACTTCGCCGTCGTCGGGACCCACGAACTCGTAGACGACGTTGCCGCCGTTGATCTCGATCTCACCCTCGGCCATGTCACTCCTCGTCGTGTGCGTGTGCGAGCAGCTCGTCCTCGAACGCGAAGTCGAACGTCACGTTGTCGGCGATCTGCTCGCGCGTGAACCAGTCGTAGGTCTTCTCCACCGTGTCGCGGAACGTGCGGCGCGGTCGCCACCCGACATCGCGTGCGAGCTTGTCGATGCCGAACACGACCGTGTCGTCCCAGTGGTGGAGGTGGGGCGACAGCTTCTGCACCACGTTGGCGAGCTGGTAGCGCTGCCGGATCGCCATCTCCTGCATGCGCTGCTCGTTGCCGGTCGTGCGGATGTCGATGTGGGCACCGGTCGGACGGCCGAGGCCGAGCTCGAGCCGGCCGTCCCACACGTCGTCGACGACGCCGGCGGGCACGAACACCTTCTGCGCCTCGGCACCCACCACCGCGGCGAACGTGTCGACGTAGCCCTCGTCGGAGAAGTACTGACCGCCGGTGAGGTTGTAGCGCTGGCCGAACGTGACCGGCTTCCCCATCACCTCGCACAACGCCTCGGCCTGGTCGTCGACGTCACCGATCTGGCTCACCGCGGTGCCGCGGCCGAGCAGCAGCACCGGACGTCCGCGCAAGCAGGCGCACGAACATCCGCTGCTCGCGGTCGGGGACGATGTTGCGCGGGCCCATCACCATCGAGAGCGCCACCGTGGTCGCCGGGAAGCCCGACGACGCGAACTCCTCGAACAGGCGGTCCTCGCACAGGAGCTTGTGCAGCCCGTACTCGATCTGGCGATCGCTCCGATCGACGGGCGACTCCTCGGTGATCGGGAGGATCGTCGAGCGCGCGTAGATCACGGTGGAGCTCACGAACACGTAGTGGCCGACCCGGTCGCGCAGCAGCTCGATCATGAGCTCGACGTCTTCGGGGTGGTACGCGCACATGTCGTGCACGCAGTCGAACTCCTCCGCCCCGAGCACCTCGGCCATGCGGTCCCGGTCGGTGCGGTCGGCGGTGAGGCGGCGCACGCCCTCGGGGAACGGCGCCTCGGTGCGGCCGCGGTTGACGACGGTGACGTCGTGCCCGCGACGCGCGAGCTCCTGCACGAGTGCGAAGCCGTTGAACTGCGAACCGCCGACGACCAGGACCTTCACGGGGTGGCGGTCAGGCGTCGGGACGGTCGGTGTAGATGCCGCCGAGGCCGGAGTGGATCTCGATCCACTCGGCGCCGTCGTCGCCGGCCCGCCACGAGTAGAGCTGGTCGGGCGAGAAGTAGCCCATGCCCGGGCCCACCCGCTGGTTGCCGAAGCGCAGCTCGCCCTGCAGCACGTAGTTCACCTGGTAGGTGCCGTGGCGGTGGGGCTTGACCTGCTCGCCGGGTTTGGCCGTCTCGTGGTACACGCACAGGTGCTCCGACTGCACCAGCACCTTGGTGAGGAGGTCCTTGCCGAGCAGCTCGTAGAAGAACTCGGCTTCGGGCGCGTCGCGCATCATCTCCTCGTTGGTGTGGCCCTCGATCTCGGCCACGTCGAAGATGAACGGCCGTTCCTTCGTCGTGTCGTCGGCCGCCGTGCTGTCGTCGGTCGCGGTCATCACGCACCCCCCAGGGTGTCGGCGTCGGTCCGGACTGTACGCGCGGTACGTTCGGTCCGCATGACCGACATGTTCGACGCCCACCGCCTCGACGACCGCGTCGCCGTCGTCACCGGCGCCGCCAGCGGGATCGGCGCCACGACCTGTGAGGTGCTCGCAGCCGCCGGGGCCACGATCGTCTGCGGCGATCTGAACGCCGAAGGCCTCGAGGCGACGCTCGAGCGGGTGCGCGAGGTCGGTGGCCGGGCGATCCCGGTTCCGACCGACGTGACCGTCCGGTCGGAGGTGGAGCGACTCGTCGGCACCGCGATGACGGAGTTCGGGCGCATCGACGCGATGTGCAACGTCGCCGGGGCCATGTTCCCCGGTCTGATCGAGGACCTCGACGACGACACCATCGACCGCGGGATCGATCTCAACCTGAAGGGCGTGCTCTACGGCACCCAGTACGCGATCCGGGCCATGAAGCCCGCCGGGCGCGGCTCGATCGTCAACGTCTCGTCGGCGGCCGTCGACCAGCCCTACGTGGGCATCGGCGTGTACGCGTTCACCAAGGCTGCGGTCGCGATGCTCTCGATGACCGCGGCGCTCGAAGCCGGGGAGCACGGCATCCGCGTCAACGCCATCGCACCGGGGATGACGCTCACGCCGTTCACGACGTGGCGCCTGCACCGGCCCGACGGCACCCTCGACCAGGAGGCCTACGACGCGTTCGTGGAGCAGTCGAAGGAGCAGTCGCCGCTGCACGTGATCGGCGAACCGATGGACCAGGCGCTGCTGATCCACTACCTCGTGTCCGACGCCGCCCGGTTCGCCACCGGCAACATCTTCCGCGTCAACGGCGGCCAGACGATGCCGTGGTAGGTCAGCGCGCGGCCATCGAGCGCCGCTGACGGAACTGCCCCTGGAGCCATCGACCCTGCCGAGGTCGACGTGGTGACGCGGTTCCTGAGCGAGACCGACGGCGTTCGTCACGTCTCGCGCGGCGAGGGCGTCACCGAGGCCGACGAAGCGGTCGTGACCGCCGACGTGGAGGTGACCCGGCAGAACAGCACCGGCGGAAGATGCTTCGCGCCGTCCCGGGTGCGTTCAGCCGCCGACGTACGCCGCGAGGTGCTCGCCGGTGAGGGTCGACCGCGCGGCGACGAGGTCCGCGGGTGTGCCCTCGAAGACCACCAGGCCCCCGTCGTGACCCGCACCGGGCCCGAGGTCGATGATCCAGTCGGCGTGGGCCATCACCGCCTGATGGTGCTCGATGACCACGACTGACTTGCCCGAGTCGACGAGCCGGTCGAGGAGGCCGAGCAGCTGCTCGACGTCGGCGAGGTGCAGGCCGCTGGTCGGCTCGTCGAGCACGTAGACCTCGCCCGGCTCCGCCATCTGCGTCGCCAACTTCAAGCGTTGGCGCTCCCCACCCGACAGCGTCGTGAGCGGCTGGCCGATGGTCAGGTACCCGAGGCCCACGTCGGCCAGGCGGAGGAGGATCTTGTGCGCCGCGGGCGTGGCCGCGTCACCTTCGGCGAAGAACACCTCGGCCTCGGCCACCGACATCGCGAGCACCTCGCTGATGTCCTTGCCGCCGAAGTGGTACTCGAGCACCGAGGCGTCGAACCGCTTGCCGCCGCACACCTCGCAGACGGTCGCGACACCCGCCATCACGCCGAGGTCGGTGTAGATGACGCCGGCCCCGTTGCAGTTGGGGCAGGCGCCCTCGGAGTTGGCGCTGAACAGCGCCGGCTTCACGCCGTTGGCCTTGGCGAACGCCTTGCGGATCGGATCGAGCAGCTTGGTGTAGGTCGCAGGGTTGCTCCGCCGGGAGCCACGGATCGCGGTCTGGTCGATCGACACCACGCCGTCGCGCCCGGCCACCGAGCCGTCGATCAACGAGCTCTTGCCCGATCCCGCGACCCCGGTCAGCACGACGAGCACGCCGAGCGGGATGTCGACGTCGACGTCGCCCAGGTTGTGGGTGCTCGCGCCCCGCACCTCGAGCGCACCGCTCGGCGTGCGCAGCGCGTCCTTCAACGACGCGCGGTCGTCGAGATGACGGCCGGTGATCGTGCTGCTCGAGCGCAGGCCGTCGACGGTGCCCTCGAACACGACCTCGCCACCGCCGCTCCCCGCGCCCGGGCCGAGGTCGACGACGTGGTCGGCGATCGCGATCGCCTCCGGCTTGTGCTCGACGACGAGCACGGTGTTCCCCTTGTCGCGGAGCTGCAGCAGCAGGTCGTTCATGCGCTGGATGTCGTGCGGGTGCAAGCCCACCGTCGGCTCGTCGAACACGTAGGTCACGTCGGTGAGCGACGAGCCGAGCTGGCGGATCATCTTCACGCGTTGCGCCTCGCCCCCCGACAAGGTGCCCGACGGCCGTTCGAGCGAGAGGTACCCCAGCCCGATCTCGACGCACGAGTCGAGGATCGCGCGCAGCGCGTCGAGCAGCGGGGCGACGGTCGGTTCCTCGAGACCGTCGACCCAGGTTGCGAGGTCGGTGATCTGCATCGCGCACGCATCGGCGATGTTGGTCTTCCCGATCTTCGACGACCGCGCCTCCTCGCTGAGTCGTGTGCCGCCACACTCGGGACAGGTCGTGAACGTCACCGCGCGCTCGACGAAGGCGCGAATGTGCGGTTGCAGCGCGTCGACGTCCTTCGACAGCATCGACCGCTGCATCGACGGGATCAGCCCCGCGTAGGTCAGGTTGATGCCCTCGACCTGGATCTTGGTGGCCTCCTTGTAGAGGAGGTCCTGCAGCTCCTTCTTGGTGAACTTGCTGATCGGCTTGTCGGGATCGAAGAAGCCGCAGCCGCGGAAGATGCGGCCGTACCAACCATCCATGCTGTAGCCGGGGATCGTGATCGCACCCTCGTTGAGCGACTTCGTGTCGTCGTAGAGCTGCGCGAGATCGATGTCGTTCACCGCACCGCGGCCCTCGCACCGCGGGCACATGCCGCCGAGGACCCTGAAGGTCCGCTTCTCCCTCGTGGTGCGCCCGCCGCGTTCGAGGGTCACCGCGCCGGCGCCGCTGATCGACGCCACGTTGAACGAGAACGCCTGCGGCGAGCCGATGTGCGGCTTCCCGAGCCGGCTGAACAGGATGCGCAGCAGCGCGTTGGCGTCGGTGGCCGTCCCGACCGTCGACCGTGGGTCGGCGCCCATCCGCTCCTGGTCGACGATGATCGCGGTGGTCAACCCTTCGAGGACGTCGACGTCGGGCCGCGCCTGGGTGGGCATGAAGCCCTGCACGAAGGTGCTGTAGGTCTCGTTGATCAGCCGCTGCGACTCCGCCGCGATGGTGCCGAACACCAGCGAGCTCTTGCCCGATCCGGACACGCCGGTGAACACGGTCAGGCGACGCTTCGGGATCTCGACGCTGACGTCCTTGAGGTTGTTCACGCGCGCGCCGACACGCGTATGGCCTCGTGGCTGTCGGCGACGTGAGCGGCCTGCGCCTTCGCCGGCACCTTCCGCTTCGTGGGCATGGCGAACGACGCTACGCCAACGTGCGCAGCGGGTTCACGAAGGCGCCGGGTGCCCGGCCCCGGCCGTCACTCCGTGTTCATCCGCCGGGCGATGTCCTGGAGCGTGGCCGCCGGCGTCACCTGGGTGCTCGACTCGAGGCGCGTCAGCAACCAGCCGGTCAGCGTGATGAACCCGGAGATCAGATCGAGCGGTCCGTCGCCGGCGTCCATCATGTCGTTGGCGGTCTGCACGGTGAACTGCTGGTGTTCGAGCTCCGAACCTGCGTTCCACGCGGTCATGACCGCGATCGCCTTGCCCAGGTTCTCTCGCGTGTCGTCGTTCACGGTGCACGAGTCTTGCACCGAGCACGGCCACGCGTGTTGGTGCACGAGGTGCTCGCCCCGACGTGGGTCTGGCAGCATCAGGCGGTGGCAGCTGACGACCCTTCGACGTCCGATGCCACAGTGCTGGTCGGTCGCAACGACGAGCTGAGCACGTTGCGTGACGCGTTGGGTGCAGCCCGCGCCGGTCGACCGACCGCCGTCCTGCTGACGGGCGAGCCCGGCATCGGCAAGACCCGCCTCGCCGACGAAGCCGCGATCGTGGCCCGCGCCGACGGGATGCGAGTGCTCCGAGG
Organism: uncultured Actinomycetes bacterium; assembly: GCA_963755855.1. Taxonomy (GTDB): domain Bacteria; phylum Actinomycetota; class Acidimicrobiia; order IMCC26256; family DASPTH01; genus DASUAS01. The sequence goes on from CAVWLR010000009.1 coordinate 1,994,413, forward strand.
AGAGGCCGACGCGTCCCGGCGCGACCCGATGGAGCTCTGACGCGGCGTCTACCGCGCGCTCGGCGTCGAGCCCGAGAGCGATCCCTCGCTCCCGGTCGAGGAGCGGCGTTGGGAGCATCTCGAGTCGCTGTCCGACGCATTGCTTCGCACCAGCCGACGTTGGTGGTGCTCGAGGACCTCCACTGGGCCGACCCCATCGCGATCTGGGTGCTCGACCACCTGCCGAGGGCCCTCGGCGACGGGCACATCGCGCTGGTGGCCACCAGCCGTGACCACGAACCCGGGATGGCCCGCCTCGACGGGGTGCGCCGAGTCGCCCGAGTGGTGCAGCTGCGAGGGCTCGACGTCGACGGGGTGCGCCGGCTCGTGGCCGCGGAGACCACCGCATCGGTGGACGCGGTCGCGCTCCACGCGCGCACCGGCGGCAATCCGCTGTTCGTGCAGGAGCTCGTGCGGACCTCCGACGCAGGCGGAGTGATCGGCGAGGTGCTCGAGCGGTCACTCGACCGGTTCGGCCCCGACACCCGAGCACTGCTGGCCACCGCCGCGGTCGGGGCCGCGGTCGAAGCCGCGTGCCAGGTGGCCAGTGATCTGGTCGCGGCGGACCAACAGCCGAGAGCCGCCGGTCTCCTGTGGAACGCACGCGAGGTGGGCCAGGCGGGACAGCCGTTCGCCAAGCTCGGGAACACGGGTCCGTCCAGCGGCCCGCACCTGCACTTCGGGCTCCTCGACAAGCCCGACCTCTTCGCCGGGCGGAGCCTGCCGTTCGTCTTCCACCGCTTCACGAAGGTCGGCACCATCGACCTCGACGCCTCGACGGGCGACCACCTGGTGATCACGCCGGCGTCGAAGCCCATCCGTCGCGCCTACCCGCTGTACCTCGGCATCGTCGACTTCCCCGCCACCTGACGGTCTCGTCAGCTCGGAGAGTGAGACCCGCTACGCCCAGAGGAACGAAGGGAACTGCTGCTCGACGCGCCCGCGGACGACGTAGTACCCCGAGGGCTGCGAGAGCTCGTGCAGTTGCTCCGCGAGCTGCTGGTACTCGTCTCTTCGTTGGACCCACAGGCTGGGCTGCCCACTGACCCCGTCGAGCAGATCCTGCATCCCGCGAGCGACGGTTGCGAGCTCCTGGTCGTGTTCACGTCTCATCGTCACCTCGATGCCTCCGGTTCGTGCGCACGCTCCTCGTTCTGGTCAACGTCGTGCCCGGCGCCGAGGGTTCGCGTGCTCCGCCTCCGGCCCCACCCCGATCCGGCCCGGGGCCGGTGGGAACGATTCGTTCCATCGCGGTGAACGCCTTTCGGTGCATGGACACCGAACCCCGCGAGAGCTCATCCCCGCCAACCTCCGCGACACCGTGAAGTTGGGCCCGCTCGATCCGAGCCTGGTGCCCGGCTACGAGCTCGAGGTCTACGACCTCGACACCGCCTTCGACGAGATCGACGCGGCCGGCCCCCTGCCCGACATCCCCGTCATCGTGGTCCGGAGGGGCGCGCCGAAGTTGAGCGACGACCCGATCCCGGACGGCGGACCGCTCACCGCGGCCGACATCGATGCGCTCAACCAGCGCGCAGTGGAACAGTCAGGCGGCCTGGGCCGCCGGCGTGCCCGGCGCGAAGGTGATCACCGTCCCCGGCACCACCCACTACGTGCAGAACCAGCGCCCCGACGCCGTCGTCGCCGCGATCCGTGACGTGCTCGCGCGACTGCGAACCTCGCGCTCGAGGACGGGACGTGGCGCGAAGAACCGGCCGAGGGGCTCTGATCCTCGGCCGGTCCTCCTGCATCCACGGGTGCGGGCTGCGGCTCGACCCTCTGGCGACCGGGCAGTCGAATCGTCTTCGGGCAACCGTCGCAGCAATCGTGGACGTCGCACCTTCGCGGTCGCGTCCTGAACGCACACTGAAGCGAGGCACGACGAGACGCTGCCGGTGCCTCGCGCGATGTTCGCGGGTCGGTCGCGGGATCGGAGCTGGTACCTGATCGTCCCGGGAGGCGCGGCGAGCCTCTGACCAGGACTTTCGGGAGTGGAGGTGATGGGACTTGAACCCACGACTTCTACGTTGCGAACGTAGCGCTCTACCAGGCTGAGCTACACCCCCGGTGGGACCCGAGATCCTACACCGACGCGGCGATCAGCCCGAGGTCGTGGTCGAGCTACCGCTCGTCGGAGCGGGCCTCGATCGCGGCCTGGAGCCGGGCCGCGACGATCGCGGTGGTGACGTCGCCGCGGGTGCGTTCGAGCACGGCGCGCAGCGCGTCGGTGGACCGCCGCAGCCCGCCGGTGAGCGCATCGGGGTAGTCGACGGTCACGAGCATCGAGTACACGTCGTCCATGAGCCCGAGCAGCCGTTCGGCCTCGGCGCCTTCGTCGCGCCGCAGGCAGTCGAGCACCTGCCGTCGCAGCTCACTGGCGGCCTCGGCCATGCCGTTGAGGTACGGCTGCACGTCGACGCCGAGCTCGCTGGCGGTCGGCAGCGACTTGTCCTCCACGAACGCGAGCGTGAGGTTCGCCTCGGCGAACTCCTTCTTGGCGTCGTTGAGGAACCCGCCGTAGCGCACGTCGGCGTGGCGGACCGAGCGCGTGCTCGGCCTCCATCGAGGTGCGCCGCCGCCTCTGCGATCAGCGCCCGCGCCTCGCGGAACTCGCCCCGGTGCACGGCGCGGATCGCCGTCGCGCACGAGCGGATCGCCCGGCGCGACGCCGACGAGCGTGATCTCACGCGCGCGCGTGCTTCTCCTCGAGGACGGTCCGGGCGGCATCGCCCGCAGCAGCGATCTGACCCGGGGGTTCCAAGGGTCAGACCGCCGCTGTCGATCAGTGCGAGGCGGTCTGGCGCAGCGGCACCAGACGAGGGCCGCTGGGCTCGCTCGTGGCGGGCGAGTACCCGGCCGTTCATGTACGACGCCGGCTCGCGGTACGCGGCACCGAGGTAGCGCACCTTCGACCGCTGATCCTGCGCCCGCTGCTTGTACTGCAGCAGCAGGTACGACGTAGCCGGCGAGGGCGACGTCGGCGATCGATCTGCAGCGCGATGAACGCCATCGAGCGGGTGAGCACGGCGAGGAAGAACGTGAAGGCCACCAGGCCGAGCAGGACGAACAGCACGTCGCGACGACGCTTCTGCTGCGCGTTCATGCTGCCCGGGCCGGTGCCCACGGGCACGAAGATCGGGCTCGAGGCGCTGTGGTGCGCCGCGGCCGGGAGCGGTGGCCGTTGGCCTGCCCCAGCGAACGCAGCTTGTGGTGGAAGTCGCCGACGGAGTCCGACCGGCTCTGCTGCCCACGTGCCCGGAGGATCGGCGGCACGAGCACCGCGACCCAGAGGATTCCGAGAACCAGGATGACCGCAATCGTCAAGGCAAACGCCCCCGTCTTGTGTCGCCCGAACAAGAATGTAACCGGCTGTTTCCCCAAGGTTGAGGACCCGGCTGATGTGAACCGCCCGCTTCGCGGCCTCGATCACCCTAGCGAAGTGACCGCGGACACGTCGAGGCGCACGGCCGCGGCGTCAGGAAGCCGTCAGCCACGCCGACCACCGGGAAGGCGCCCGGCGGGTGTGCTCAGAGCTCGAGGTCGTCGAGATCGGCGCCGGGCCGGCGGTAGGTGCCGGAGCGGCCGCCGGTCTTCTCCCACAGTGCCAGCTCGCCCACGGTCATGCTGCGGTCGATCGACTTGCACATGTCGTAGATGGTGAGCGCCGCCACGGCACAGGCGGTGAGGGCCTCCATCTCGACGCCCGTGCGGTCGACGGTGTCGACCTGCACCTCGATCTCCACGTGCTCGTGCTCGATGCGGAAGTTCACGTAGACCGACCCCACCAGCAGGGGGTGGCACAGCGGCAGCAGGCTCGGGGTCTGCTTCGCGGCCTGGATGCCGGCGACCCGGGCCACCGCGAGCACATCACCCTTGGTGATGGCACCCGATGCGATCTTGGCCGCGGTGTCGGACTCCATGTGCACCCGGCACCGGGCCACGGCCCGGCGGTGGGTGGCGTCCTTGGCGGTGACGTCGACCATGCGGGCACGGCCCAGCGGGTCGAGGTGCGTGAACTCCGAGGCCGACATGTCGGGGAGTCTATTTCGCCGCCTGTTGCCGTCTTGTTGCGAGTCGGGACGGGGCGAGCAGGAGCGGCCGTCGGATCGGGGCCTAGCCGCCGATCTGGCTCATGGAGCGGTTCGGGCGGACGAAGTCGACCTGGCCGATGCGGTGCCCGGCCCACTTGGTGCCGACGGCCCGGACGATCTCGTCGGCGATGCGGTCGTCGAGCTCGTCGGCGGGAACGTCGCCACGGAGGATGGCACCGGAGGTCGAACTCCTCGAGCGCGAACAGGCAGGTGCGCAGCTTCCCCTCGGCGGTCATGCGGATGCGGTCGCACTGCTCGCAGAACGGCTCGGTGACGCTGGCGATGACCCCGACGTCGCCGATGCCGTCGGCGTAGCGGAAGCGCTCGGCGGGCTCGACGTGCTCGGCGTGGTGCGCACCGGCGACCGGCAGCTGCTCGAGCGGGAACGCGGCGTCGATGCGCTCGAGGATCTCGTGGGCCGGGACCACCTTGTCGCGGGTCCACTGGCCGTCGGCGTCGAGGGGCATGAACTCGATGAAGCGCACGCCGACGCCCTTCTCACGACCGAACGCCGCGAGGTCGGCCACCTCGTCGTCGTTGATGCCCCGCATCACGACGCAGTTGACCTTCACCGGAGTCGAGGCCGGCGTCGAGCGCGGCGTCGATGCCCGCGATCACCCGGTCGAGGTCGTCGCGCCGGGTGAGCTCCCGGAACACCTCGGGCGCGGAGCGAGTCGAGCGACACGTTGATGCGGCGGAGGCCGGCGTCGGCGAGGTCGTGCGCCATCTCCGGGAGCTTCACGCCGTTGGTGGTCATGGCGATGTCGATGCCGAGCGGCGCGAGCATCGCGATCAGGCGCGGGAGGTGCGCACGGACCGTGGGTTCGCCGCCGGTGATGCGCACCGACTCGAAGCCGAACCGCTCCACCCCCACCCGCACGATCCGGGCCTGCTCCTCGTAGGTGAGCAGCTGGTCACGCTCGAGCCAGGGCATGCCTTCCTGCGGCATGCAGTAGGTGCAGCGGAAGTTGCAGCGGTCGGTGATCGAGACGCGCAGGTCGGTGACCCGGCGCCCGAAGGGGTCGATCAGGGGCTGGACCTGGCGTTCCGTCTGCGCCTCGAGGTGCTGGTCCGCCGCTGCTTCCACCCTCCCAGGCTATGCGACGTACGCCACATTGCACTCTGGGTGACTTGACCTATCTCACTCTCTGTGGTTAGCTAGCCACTGCTTGTAGCCGGGCTGGGAACCCAAACAGGAGAACAACCGAGCACCAGGGACCCGAGCAACACCGAGCCACCATCTACGGGGAGGCATCGATCCGCAGGCGCCGAATTGGTCGCTTGAGTCTGCGGGGAGCCAGAGCGAAACCGGCCCCATTCTCGACGCAGATTCGTCGGGGAGGGCCGGTTGCTTGTTCCCGGAAGGGATTCCGAGATGGCGATTCGTGAGCAGAAGGTTCGTGGACGGCGATGGCGACTCCTGGTCGGTACCGTGGCGCTCGGCGCCGCAACGCTCGGCCTCTCGAGCTGCGGTTTCCCGTCGTCCACGGTGGCAACGGACGAAGCTCCGTCGAACACGGCAGTCGTGGAGTGCTCCAGCGGCACCATCACCCAGGGTGACATCCAGATGTCGGCCCTGTCGGTGACCAGGGTGCCCACTGGTGAGCAACCCGACATCCCCGGGGGCTGCACCGTGAAGACGGGCTGATTCGTCCGGTCCGACGAGCCGTGCGCACGTGGGGGCGGCGCGGCTCGTCTGGGGCGGGCTGGAAGGCGAGCACCCGGGGGCGACCCCGGGTGCTCTCTTCTTTCGCTCAGTCGAGGAGCATGACGGTGACCGGGTCGCCGGCGTCGACGCCGTCGCCGTCGGGGAGCAGCGCGAAGGCGTTGCCGGCGGCACTGGCGGCGAGGGCGTTGCTCTCCTGCGAACGCACCCCCGTCGCCACGTAGGCACCGTCGACCACGTCGACCACGACGCGGTCGAGGTGCAGCTTGCCGTCGACCCGGCGGCGCAGCGGCTCCGACGCGGTGGCGGTCACCTCGCGACGGAACGGTCGGTCGTGGCCCATCATCATGCGCAGCGCAGGACGGGCGAAGAGCTCGAAGCTCACGAACGACGACACCGGGTTCCCCGGGAGCCCGAACACGGGCGTGCCCTGCAGCATGCCGATGCACAGCGGCTTCGCCGGCTTGATCGCCACCTGGTACCAGTCGACCCGTGACCCGCCCGACGCGTCGTCGGCCGCGATGCGCTCGAGCGCGTCGCTCACGTAGTCGAAGTCGCCGACCGACACTCCCCCGCTCGTGATGACCGCGTCGCACTGCGCGACCGCGTCGGCGAGCGTGCGGGTCATGACGTCGGCGTCGTCGTGCGCGGTCCCGAGATCGAGCGGCTCCGCGCCGGCGTCGGCGAGCTGCGCGAGGAGCATCGGTCGGTTGGAGTCGCGGATCTTGCCGGGCGCGAGCGGGCCGGTCTCGACCAGCTCGTCACCGGTGGAGAGCACGCCGACGCGCGCACGCGGGTGCGCGCGCACGCGGCGGGCGCCGACGGTCGCGAGCACGCCGATGCGCGCCGCGGTGAGGACGGTGCCGGGCTCGAACACCACGTCGCCCGTCTCGAGGTCGCCGCCGGCGCGACGCACGTGCAGGCCGGCCTCGACGGCGAGCGTGACGAGCACGCCGTCACCGTCGCCACCACCGCGGTCGGCGTCGCGCTCGGTGCGCTCGACCATGACGATCGCGTCGGCGCCGTCGGGCATGGGCGCGCCGGTCATGATGCGGATCGCCTCGCCGTCGCCCACGGCGACGGTCGGGGCGTGGCCGGCGGCGAGCTCGCCCACGACGCGCAGCCGCACCGGCGCGCCTTCGGCCGCGCCCGCGGTGTCGGCGGCGCGCACCGCGTAGCCGTCCATCGCGGTGTTCGGGAACGGTGGGACCGGGTCGGGCGCGGTGACGCTGCTCGGCGAGCACGAGACCGAGCGCGTCGCGCAGGTCGACCTCGACCGGCTCGAGCGCGCGCACCGCGCCGAAGACCGCGGCCTGGACGTCGGCCAGCGGGATCAGCGGCATCGTGTCATCCCCGCGCGTTCACGACAGCTGCTCGCGCACCAGCGTGCGCAGGTAGTCGGCCAGCTCGGGTCCGAGGTCGGGTCGCGCGAGCGCGAGCTCGATGTTGGCGCGCAGGAAGTCGAGCTTCTGGCCGATGTCGTAGCGCCCGTGCGTGAACACCCGCCCGAACACCGACTCCGACTGGATCAGCAGCTCGATGGCGTCGGTGAGCTGGAGCTCGCCGCCGACGCCCGGCGTGATGCGCTCGAGTGCGTCGAAGATGCCGGGCGTGAACACGTAGCGACCGATCACCGCGAGGTTCGACTTCGCGTCCTCGGGCTGGGGCTTCTCCACGACGTCGCGCACCCGACGCAGGCCGTCGCCGAGGTCTTCCGCCTCCGCGCATCCGTACGCGGAGATCTCGGCGGGTCGCACCTCGAGCAACGCGAGGCACGAGGCGCGTTCGCGCTCGTGCACGTCGATCATCGAACGGAGGAGCTCGCCGTCGTCGACCATGATGTCGTCGCCGAGGATGACCGCGAACGGCTCGTTGCCCACGTGCTCGCGGGCGACGCTCACCGCGTGGCCGAGCCCGAGCGGGTCGCGTTGGCGGATGTAGTGGATGTCGGCGAGCTCGTTGATCTCGCGCACCTCGGCGAGCAGGTCGAGCTTCGACGACTGCTCGAGCGAGTGCTCGAGCTCGAAGTTGCGGTCGAAGTGGTCCTCGATGGCGCGCTTGCCGCGGCCGGTGATGATGAGGATGTCGGTGAGGCCGGCCGCAACGGCTTCCTCGACGACGTACTGGATCGACGGCTTGTCGACGACCGGCAGCATCTCCTTCGGCTGGCTCTTGGTCGCCGGGAGGAATCGCGTGCCGAGCCCGGCCGCGGGGATGACCGCCTTCTTCACCGTCTGCTGTCGAGCGTTGGTCACCGCCCGAAGCTACCAATCAGCTCGCGGCCCGCTCGTCGCCGACGTCGGGCGGATCGTCGCGTTCCTTGGCCGGGATCGAGCCCGAGCTCCTCGCCCTTCACGAGACGGCGCAGGTTGGAGAGATGGCGCGCGACGACCAGGAGCGCCATCACCGAGATCACGATGATGTCGCCCGCTTCGTGGCCCGCGAGCGCGACCGCGATCGGGAACGCGATGGCCACCGTGACCGATGCGATCGACGCCTTGTGCGTCACGCGCGCCAGCACGACCCACAGCACCACCATCGCCAGCGTCAGCACCGGGAAGATCACGAGCATGACCCCGGCGCCGGTGGCGACGCCCCGCCCGCCCTTGAACCTCCGGGTGACCGGCAGCACGTGGCCGATCACGGCGGCGACCCCGAGGACGTAGGCGCCGCGGTGGCCGTCGACGGCGAGGCCGGCGAGGGCGGCGAGCACTCCCTTCAGGACGTCCATCGCGAACACGAGGGCCCCGGCCTTCCAGCCGAGGAGGCGGAAGGTGTTGGAGGCGCCCGGGTTGCCCGAGCCCTCGGCGGTGACGTCGACGCCCCGACGGCGCGCCACGAGCGTGGCGCTCGGGAAGGTCCCGAGCAGGTAGGCCACGGGCACGAGGAGTGCCACTTCGACGCCGGTGTTCATCGACGCCCATTCAACTGCCAAGCGGGGTGTGCCCGCACTCCCTGGTCCCGGTCGGGGCTCCGGGTTCTGGAGGAATAGTGCGGAGGTGCGGTAGGGTTAGCAGTCGCGTCGATCGAGTGCTAACGATGCTCGACCGGTCGTAGCCCCGAGAAGGTCCTCGAGAGGTCCCGATGCCCACCTACGTCTACGAGTGCGCCAAGTGCGGTGACGAGTTCGAGCTCTACCAGTCGTTCTCCGAGGAGCCGCTGAAGAAGCACCCGGGCTGCGGCGGCAAGGTGGCGAAGGTCTTCCAGCCGGTCGGGATCGTGCTCAAGGGCTCCGGGTTCTACAAGAACGACAGCCGCAGCGGCGGGAAGCGCTCGAACGGATCCACCAAGTCGACGGAGTCCACGTCGGCCGACTCCGGCTCGAAGTCGGAGACGAAGTCCGACTCCGGCTCGACGAGCTCCGACTCCAAGAACTCCGACTCGAAGTCGTCCGACACCTCGTCGTCGGGCGCGAAGAAGAAGTCCGACTCCACGTCGGGCTCTCCCTCGTCGTCGGGCTCCTCGTCGTCGTAGGGTCTCCCCGGGCCGTTCCGGCCTGTGGTTGCCCCGCCTCCTCCTTCCCCGTTCTTCCCCGTCCTTCCCCCGACCCCGTCCCGCCGGGCCCGCCTGTCGGCCGTGCCGGACGATCCCTGGGAAAGGACACGTCATGCCTCGACGCTCTCCACGCGCCCTCGCGCTCTGGGGCGCGGCTGCCGTCGTCGCCGTGGTGACGGCTGCGGTCGTCGCCGGCGACCTCGCCGCCCTGCACCGCCGTGCCGGCGATCTCGGACCCGCAGGTCGATGCGGTGATCGCCACCCGCGACCTGCCCGTCGGCCGGGTCGTCGCGGCGCGTGATCTGACGACGCGCTCGGTGCACCGGTAGCAGCTGCCGGCCGGGGTGCGCACCGACCGCGCTGCGCTGGTGGGGCTGGTGGTGGCGGCGCCGGTGCTCGACGGCAGCTACCTCGTGCGCCGGAACCTCGCGCCCCGCCGGCGCACCGGGCTCGACGGTGTGGTCCCGGCGGGGATGCGGGCGATGCGCATCGTGGTGACCGACGCGATCACGCCGCGCGCGGGTGCCGCCGTCGACGTCCTCGCGACCTACGACCCGGCGGGAGCGGGCGACGCGCGGCGGCGGCGGCGGCACGATCGTCGTGGCGGCGGGTGTCACCGTGCTCGGCACCGACCACGGCGCGGGCGGCGGCACCGGCCGCTCGGGGACCGCCGGGGTCACCTTGCTCGTCGACCCCGAACAGGCCGCCACGCTCGCCGACGCCGAGACGAACGGCGTGGTCACGCTCGCGCTCGTGCCCCCGGAGGACGCCGCACACCCCTCGCCGTCGTGGCTTGCTCCCGACTGAACGGCGGGGGCGAGGCGGGCGCACCCCCGCCTCTAGCATCGGCGGCTTGCCGGTGCTCCACGCGATCATCCTCGGGATCGTCCAGGGTCTCTCCGAGTTCCTCCCGATCTCGTCGAGCGGCCACCTGATCCTCGTCCCCGAGCTGTTCGGGTGGACCGAGCTCACGTCGAACGACTCGCTCAACAAGACGTTCGACGTCGCGCTGCACCTCGGGACGCTCATCGCCGTGCTCGGGTACTTCCGGCACGAGGTGTGGTCGTACATCGTGGCGGCATGGCACTCGCTCCGCACGCGGTCGATCACGACCGTCGACGAGCGGCTCGCGTGGCTCCTGCTCGTCACCGCCATCCCGGGCGCGATCATCGGGGCGCTGTTCACCAGCGTGATCGAGGACAACCTCGGCGACCCGATCCTCATCGGCATCAACCTGATCCTCTTCGCCCTCGTCCTGCAGTGGGCCGACGGCCTCGCGGGCGCGCGTCCGACCGACGACTTCCAACGTCGCGACGCGGCGCTCATGGGGATCGCACAGGCGCTCGCGCTCGCCCCGGGCGTCTCCCGTTCGGGCGCGACCATCTCGATGGGCCGCTGGCTGCGGTTCGACCGCGCGTCGGCCGCCAAGCTGTCGTTCCTCATGAGCATCCCGATCACCGGGGGTGCGGTGCTCTACAAGGGCGCGCAGATGTTCGGCGACGGCGGGATCCCCGCCGGCTTCGAAGCTGCCTTCTTCTGGGGGATCATCGCGTCGATGGTGAGCGGATTCCTCGCCATCGCGTTCCTGCTGAAGTACGTGCAGCGACACTCCTTCACGCCGTTCGTGATCTACCGCATCGTCGTCGGCGTCGCCGTCATCATCATCTTCGCCACCGGCATCCGCTGACCCTCCCCCCACCCCTTTCGTTTTGGCGCTGCTCGTGTGCCACTACGGCACAGAAGCGGCGCCGAAAGCCGCAGCACGGGCCTTGCGCAACGCCTGGAGCGCGGGGCCACCGTCCTGCGCGAGATCGGACGCGGTGAAGGTGACGAGATCCCAGTTGATGTCGCGCAGCACGTTCCGACGGTCGTTGTCGCGCACGATCGCCGCCTTACCGACGTGATGCTCGTAGCTGTCGTACTCGATCGCGATCCGTAGCTCGGGGTACGCCGCGTCGACGCGTGCGACGAATCGGCCCTCGTGACGGATGACGTGTTGGAACACCGGCATCGGGAGGTCGTGACGACGCAGGAGCTGCTTCATCCTGGTCTCGGCTGCGCTCTCCGGGAGACCGGCGAGCGGATCGTGCAGCCTCAGGACGTCGCGCAGCACGCCGATCCCGTTGCGACCTCGGGCTCCCTTCGCGCGCAGGAACGCGTCGAGCTGCTTCCTGCTCGTGAGCTGGCGATGGAGTGCTCGGTCCATGGCCATCTCGACGACCGTGGAGGTCGTCACCGCGCCGAGGCCCATCAGCGTCTGCTCGATCGTCGTGACCGGGATGCCGTCGATCACGGTCACGTCTTCGGGACGGAGGAGCTCGGTCTCGTGCACGATCAAGTCGTCGACGTGCGCGCGCTCGTACCGGCGACACGTGATCTCGAGATGGTCTTCGGTGCCTCCGGGAAGGTCCCAGAGCCGGGCCGCCGATCGGTGCGATGCAGCAGCGAGACCGCACGCCACCCAGCACGCAGCCAACAGGCGAGCTCGCCACGAGTCGGGGACGCCCGCCATGCGGTAGATGCCCGGATGCAGGAGCTCCCACCGTCCAGCTCGCACTCGCTTCGCTCGTTGGTCGCACCATTCGGCGCTGGTGCTGTGCCACTACGGCACACCAGCAGCGCCACATCGTGGTGTGGCGGGAGCGTGCGTCAGGCGCCGCTGATGGACATGTCGGTGACGAGGAGGGTCATGCCCGCGCCACCGGGGAGCCACGTGAGGTCGGCGCCGATCACGGTGATGTCGTGGAGGATGCGCTGCAGCGTCGACGCGATCGTCACCTCGCGGACGGGTTCGGCGAACTCGCCGTTGCGGATGACCAGGCCGACGGCGCCGACGGAGAAGTCGCCGCTCACCGGGTTGGTGCCCGAGTGCAGCCCGCTCACCGACTGCACGTACAGGCCGTGATCCACCGACGCCAGGATCTCCTCGGGGTCGAGGTGACCGGGCACGAGGTGCAACGCCCGCGCACCGACGCCCGGCGGCGACTTGAACCCACCGCGCACCGCGGAACCGGTCGTGCGCGCGCCGGCACCGGCGCGCTTCGCCGTGTGCACGTTGTGCAGGACGGCGTCGAACCGACCGCCGGCGATCAGCTCCACCCGACGCGTGGGGACGCCCTCGGCGTCGTGGGTGGCGGCACCGAACGCGTCGGGCAGCGTGGGGTCGTCGACCAGCGTGATGCCGGGCCCTGCGACCTCCTCGCCCTCGCGGCCCACGAAGAGGGAGCGGCCCTTGCCGATCGCCTCCCCCGAGAGCGCGCCGCCGAGCAGACCGAGCAGCGACCGGGTCACGAGCGGATCGAACACGATCGGGAGTCGTCCCGACGGGATGGGCTTGGCGCCGAGCAGACGCACCGCGCGCTCGGCCGCGTCGCGTGCCGCCTCGTGCAGGTCGATGTCGGCGAAGCCCCGTCCGACCGAGAACCCGCTCCCGGTCTGCGTGAGGGTGTCCTCGCCCGCCATGGCGAACGCCGAGCACGACGCCGTGGTGCGGCGCGTCGACGCCTCGACTCCGAGCGAGTTCGCGACCGCGGCCTCGACCGCGGCGTCACCGTACGAGGCCGACTCCACGCCGCGCACGAGCGGGTCGGCGGCGCGCACGGCGGCGTCGAGCTCGAGCGCGAGCGCGACCTTGTCGACGGTCGACGTGGACAGGACGTCGTCGCGCCACAGGTCGAGCGCCGACGCGACCGCGCCGGCACGGTCGGTGTCGACGACGACGTCGGACGGCGCCGCCAGCACGTAGCTCTCGTCGGGCGATCCGAACCCTGCGTTGTCGCGCGCTTCGGCCACGGTGTCGGCGATGACGTCGGCGTCGAGCGAGCCCGCCCACGCGTAGCCCTGGCGGGCGTCGACGATCACGCGCACGCCCACGCCCTCGACCTCGGCGACCGAGAGCGACTCCACCTCGCCGCCGAACACCTCGACGTCGGTGTCGCGCGACCGCAGGACGTACGCCTCGATCTGCTCGCCGGGCCGGGCATCGCCGGCGACGCGGCGGGCGACGGCCAGGAGATCGACGTCAGTCACCGGCCGTGCCACCCACCGTCAGCTCGGCCACGCGCAGCGTCGGCTGGCCCGACGAGACCGGGACGCCCTGCCCGGCCTTGCCGCACGTGCCCGCCCAGGTGTCGAAGTCGGAACCGACCGCGTCGACGAGCCGCAGCGTCTCCGGCCCGTTGCCGATGAGCTGCGCGGCGCGCACCGGTTCGGTGATCTCGCCGTGCTCGATCATGTACGCCTCGGTGATGCCGAACACGAAGTCGCCGGTGGCGGTGTCGACCTGACCGCCGCCGAGCGCGACGCAGTAGAGGCCGTGCTCGGTGTCACGGATGATGTCGTCGGGGTCGTCGGGGCCGGCGAGCAGGAACGTGTTGGTCATGCGCACCATCGGCAGGTGCTGGTACGTCTCGCGCCGGCCGTTGCCACTGCTGGCGCGCCCGTGCTTGCGCGCCCGCACGAGGTCCCACATGTAGTCGGTGAGGACGCCGTCCTCGATGAGCACGTTGCGCTGCGCAGGCGCGCCTTCGTCGTCGATCGCGTAGGTGCCCCACTCCTGCGCGTACGTGCCGTCGTCGACGAGCGTCACGAGCGGCGACGCCACCAGCTCACCCACCTGGCCTCGGAACACCGACGCGTCCTTGTCGACGAGGTCGGCCTCGAGCCCGTGCCCGCACGCCTCGTGGAACAGCACTCCCCCGGCGCCCTTGCGCAGCACGACCGGCAGTCGGCCGCTCGGGGCCGGTCGTGCCCGGAGCATCGTGAGCGCCCGCTCGGCGGCGGTGCGGGCCACCTCTTCGGGATCGATCACGTCGAACAGGTCGAACCCGAGGGTGCGTCCAGGGGCCTCGGTGCCGGTCTGCATGCCGGTGTCGCCGACCGCCACGCAGTTGACGCCGAAGCGGGTGCGGACCCGGTCGTCCTCGACCAGCAGGCCGTCGGAGTTGGCGATGAGGACGCGCCGCCGGGAGTCGGCGTAGGTGGCGCTCACCTGGCGGATGGAGTCGCTCACCGAGCGGGCGGCGTGGTCGGCCCGTTCCAGCACCTCGGCCTTGCGGGCCTTGGCCACCGACTCCGGCAGCACGCCCACCGTCGTGCGTGGGCGAGACCGTCCGGCGCTCGAGGGTCGCGACGTGGGTCGCCCCCTCGGTGCCGCGGGCGGCGGCCGCGGCGGCCTCGGCCGCGGTCTGCAGGCCGGACTCGGTCAGGTCGGCGGTGTGGGCGAAGCCGGTGGTGTCACCGCGCACGACGCGGATGCCCGCGCCCCGCTCGCGACCCGACACGAACTCCTCGACCTTGGCGTCGTCGAGGCGCGCCGACGCGCTGCGCCGGTCTTCGGCGAACACCTCGGCGAAGTCGCCGCCGTGACGCAGCGCGGTCTGGAGGGTGCGTTGGAGTACCGATTCCTCGATCAAGTCGCCTCCTGCGGGGGTTGTCTATCGTAGGCCGATGCCGTTGCGCCCCGGTCTGTCCGCTGCTGTCGAGCTGGTCGTCACCGACGACGACACCGCGCTCGCGCTCAAGACCGGCGACGTGCCCGTCCTCGCGACGCCGCGCGTGGTCACGCTGGCCGAGGAAGCCACCGTCAACGCGGTCGAGGGCGAGCTCGCCGAGGGCACCACCAGCGTCGGCTACCGGGTGCAGCTCGACCACCTCGCGCCCACGGCGGTCGGTGGACACGTGCGCGCCGAGGCGACGCTCGAGGCGATCGAGGGCCGGCGCCTCAACTTCCGGGTGTCGGTGAGCGACGGCCACGGCCTGGTCGCGGCCGGCCGCATCACGCGCGTCATCGTCGAACGCACCCGCTTCATGGAGAAGGCCGCCGGCGACTGACCGTCGGGCGGTCGCTCAGCCGGTGAAGCGGGGGGCGATCACCAGCTGCGCCGCCGGGGTCGGCAGCGGCGTCACCGGCACCAGCGGGCAGCTGCCCGCCACCGGCGTGAGGATCGCAGCACCGTTGCCGGCGTCGTCCTGGGCCACGGTCGCGGCCGACGTGCTCGTCGCGGTCGGCGCCACGAAGCCCGCGCCACCACCGCCACCGCCACCGGAACCGCTGTCGTCGGCCGCACCGCCGCCACCACCGCCGAACCAGCCACCGCCACCGCCACCGCCGCTCGAGCTGCCGGAGTCGGTCGTGCTGCCACCGTTGCCACCGGCGCCGCTCGTGCCGGCGGTGCCCGCGGTGGCGTCCGTGCCACCTGCTGCGCCACCGGTGCCACCTGCGGTCGTCGTGCCGCCACCACCGGCGCCACCCGGACCGCCGCTGCCACCCTGGACGCCGTCGGTGCCGTTCGAGCCGCCGTCGCCCCCGGCTCCGCCGACGCCGTAGAACTGGGCCGCGCCCCCGCCGCCACCGGCGACGAGGACGGCGGTGCCGTCGATCTGCACCGTCGTGGCCCCGCCACCACCACCGGCGCCGCCGTTCGTCCAGGCCGTGTTCCCCGCGGCGCCGCCGCCGCCGAAGCCGGCCGCGCCGCCCGTACCTGCCACGCCGGCCGTGCCGGCCTGACCGACGTCGACCGTGACCACCTCACCGGGGGTCACGGTGAACGTCGCCGCGGCGGTGCCCCCGGTGCCGGGGTCAGCGTCCGTGCCCTCTCCGCTGGCGGACACGCCACCGTTGCCGGCCGCGACGTCGAGCGTCACGGAGCAGATGGTGCCGTCGAGCGGGACGACGTAGGTCTGCGGCGCGCCGGTGTACGCGAACGGGAGCGGGTCGGTGCTCGCCGCACCGCTCGCCGGTGCCAGCGCGGCGAAGCCGAGCCCGCTCAGCGACACCACCGAGGCACCCGCCAGCATCCGTCGGACCGTCGTCGCTCGCATCGCACACCCTGCCTGTTCCTGCCCGACCAGTACGGAAGTCGGCAGACCCTACCGGGTCACGCGAGACCGTCGAGGAACTCCCGCATGGCCGCGATCCACGCCGGCGGGTTCTCGAATTGCGGCGAGTGGCCGGCCGCGTCGATCACCACGAGTCGAGCGCGGGGCACCGTCCTCACGATGTCGTCCATGGGCCGGAGGAACATGACGTCCTGGTCGCCGACGATCCCGAGCGCCGGCACCGTGAGCGCGGCGAGCTCGGGCAGCTGGTCGGGCTGGGTGACGATCTCGTGCATCAGCGCGGTCCACATCACCGGCGCCATCGCGTGCCACTTGTAGTCGGAGTACTCGGCGAAGCCGGGCCGCTCGGCCAGGATCCGCTGGTGCGCCGCCGAACCCAGCACGTCGAGCTCGTCGGACAGCTGCTTCAGCGCGGCGAGGCCGCCGGAGCGCACGATCTCGCTCGCGGCCGCCACCAGCTCGGTGTCGGACCCCGGCGGTGCGCCCGCCGACGTGTCCATGAACACGACGGCGTGGGCCCGGTCCGGGTGTGCGAGCAGGAAGCGCCGCATCGCCATGCCGCCCATCGAGTGGCCGAGGATGCGCAGGTCGTGCAGATCGTGGGCGTCGACGACCGTCGCGATGTCGACGGCCAGGCGGTCGAGTGAGTACGCGCGCTCGTCGTCGGGCTTGTCGCTCTCGCCGTGTCCGCGGTGGTCGAAGGTGACGACGCGATGGTGCGCGGCCAGCGCGTCGAGGTGGTCGGCGAAGTCCTCCTTGGCGCCGCCGATCCCGTGCACGAGGAGCAGTCCGGGAGCACGCGGATCACCGACTGCGACCGTCGCCAGACCCACGCCGTCGTCGGTCGTCACCCGCATCGGGCTCAATCTACGAGGCCGGAACCGCCGGTGAACAAAGCCGTAACATGAGGGAATGGCGGCTTCCGGGACTGCTGGCACGGTTCGCCCGCGCCACCAGCTCCATCTGTCGGCCCCCGCCAAGCTGGGCATCCGCATCGTGGTCAGCGCCGCGCTCCTCGCGCTGCTCGTCACGAAGATCCCCATCGACGAGGTCCAGCCGAAGGACACGCATCCGGGCACCATCACGTTCCTGGTGGCGGGGCTGCTCTTCACCTTCGCCGGGTTCGTCCTGTCGGCGTGGCGCTGGCAGCGGGTGTTCGCGGTGTTCGACGTGCACGTGCCGTTGCGCACCCTCCTCGCCCACTACCTGGCCGGCCAGTTCGTCGGCAACGTGCTGCCCTCGACGATCGGGGGCGACGTCCTGCGCGTCAGCCGTGCCGCGAAGACGACCGGCACCAGCGACGTCGCGTTCGCGTCGGTGGTCATCGAGCGGCTGAGTGGCTTCGTCGCGCTCCCGCTCCTCTCGCTGATCGGCTTCGCGCTCGGAGCCGTCGCTGGTCGGGCTCGACCACTCGTGGATCGCCCTGCTGATCGCCGGCGTCACCGTGCTCGCCCTCGTGGTGATCCTCGTGGTCGCCGCCAGCCCCCGCCTCGCCGGCCGCTTCGCCAAGCACCACAACTGGACGCGCTTCATCGGCGCCGTGCACGTGGGCGTCGACCGGATCCGGCGCGAGCCCCGTCGCGCGTTCAGCGTCCTGATCGCCGCGATCACCTACCAGCTCTCGGTGCTGATCGCCGTCTACTGCGCCATCCACGCGCTCGGGATCTCGCTCCCCAACGGTGCGGTCCTGGCCTTCCTCCCCGCGGTGGCGTCGGCTCAGGTGCTCCCGATCTCGCTTTCGGGCCTCGGTATCCGCGAAGGTCTCCTCGTGCTCCTGCTCCGACCCCTCGACGTCACCGCCGGCAAGGCCATCGGCGTGGGGCTCCTCTGGTACGGCATGACGCTCGTCGTCAGCCTCCTGGGTGCCCCCGCGTTCGCGGTCGGTCATCGACACGACGCCCCGATCGGGCTCCGGTGAGCGCTCGGCGTCGGCGCCGACCTCATGAGCGTCGTCGAACAGGACGAGCCCACCCCGACTCCTCCCGTCCCGCTCCACCGGCGTCTTCCCGGCGGGCGCACGCTGCGCGACGGTCACCGCATCTACTGGTGGGGCGAGATCGTCGCGGTGCTCGCGTTCTACGGCATCTACACGTTCATCCGGAACCTGCACCACGGCAACCCGCAGGAGGCGTACGAGCACGCGCTCGACATCATCCGGTGGCAGAAGTCGCTCGGCATCTACCACGAGCAGGCCATCCAGGCGTGGGCGCTGGGCTGGCGCACAGGGATCATCGCCGCCAACTACTTCTACGGCTCGCTGCACTTCATCGTCACCGGCGGGGTGATGATCTACCTCTACCGGAAGTGGAGCGACGACTACCCGCGCTGGCGCAACACGGTCGGCATCGCCACTGCGCTCGCGCTCATCGGCTTCGCGTTCTTCCCGCTCATGCCGCCGCGCCTGCTCGAGCCGTCACACCTCTACCCGTTCATCCACCACAACTTCGGGTTCGAGGACACCCTCGCCAAGGACCCCGCGTTCTGGTCGTTCAACTCGGGCGCGGTGAACAAGATCTCCAACCAGTTCGCGGCGATGCCGAGCGTGCACTGCTGCTGGGCGTTGTTCTGCGCGTGCGCGCTGGTGCCGCGCGTGAAGCACGTGTGGGCGAAGGTGCTCGCCGTCGTCTACCCGATCACGACCGTGACGGTGATCGTCGTGACCGCCAACCACTACTTCCTCGACGCCGCCGGCGGGTTCTTCGTGCTCGGCGTCGGCTACGTGGCCGCCCGCATCTTCACCCGCGCCGGGCGCGGTCCGGCGATCGCGCCCGACGGGGACGCAGGCACCGAGGCGGCCCTCGACGCGGGGCTCAGTCGTCCGACCGATTCGCCAGGTGCCCCCGCACCAGGAAGCCGATAGCGAACCCGATCACCGCGGAGATCGCGATCACGACGATCAGCGACGCCGACCACGTGTTGAAGATGAAGTCGACACCCACCTCGTGGGTGTTGAGCAGCGCGAACAGCACGAGGATCGCTGCGAGCAGCCCCAGCAGGATGAGCTTGACGTTGACCTTGCGACCGTCGTCGTGATGGACCGGTTGAGCCATGTTCACCCCCGCTTCGCCCGAGACCGTACCTGCTTGCGCGCCTTCTCCCGCGTCTCCGTGTGCAGCGCGACCAGCGAGCGCACGCTCTCGCGCACGGCTTGATCGGCGAGCGACATCTGCACGTCGCGCGCGGTCACCATGGCGAGGCGCCGCGGAGGCAGTCCCGCCAGCCTCACGGTGCGCGCGTCGTTCAGCTCGGGCGGGATCGCGGTCTCGGGCAGGATCGACGCGTACCCACCCGCCACCACGAGGTCGGCGATCAGGCGGATGCCCTCCACCTCGACCGGCACCTCGAGGGTGATGCCCGCCTCCTCGGCCGCGCGGTCGACCTCGATGCGCAGCGGGTTCGGATCGGGCGGCAGCACGAGCGGGAGCTGCGCGAACGCCGCCAGCGGCACCGGCTCGGGCGGGAGCTCGACGTCGCGCCCGACCAGACCGATCAGGTCCTCTTCGAGGAGCGACTCCACCGCGAGGCGTCGGTCGTTCACCGGCTCGGTGACCACGGCCTGCGCGAGCTCGCCGTCGACCAACTCGGCGAAGAGCCGTTCCGACGCACCTTCGTTGACGCGCAGGCGCACGCCCGGTGCGCGCTCGCGCAGGTCGGCAACGAGGCCGGGCACCAACCACCGGCTGGCGGTGCCGACCACGCCGAGGCGGGCGTACCCGGCGTCCAGCCCCTGCAGCAGCGCCAGGTCGGCGCGCATCGCCTCGAGCTCGCGCTCGACGCGTCGCGCGCGTTCGAGCACGAGGAGACCGAACTCGGTCGGTTCGGCGCCGCGCCGGCTGCGCACGAGCAGCGGCACGCCGAGCTCGGTCTCGAGCTGACGGACCTGGTCGGACACGTTCGACTGCACCGTCGCCAGCGCGTCGGCGGCTGCGGTGAACGAGCCCTCCTCGGCGATGGCGAGGAGCGTCTCGAGATGACGGAGCTCCATGGGTCGGGCCTGCTTTCCCGTCTGCGCGGATGGTTCGTGAGCATCGGTCATGCCGATGGATACCATCGAGTCTAACTGTTGGACAGATTCACCTGGAGCAGGCAACATGGGTCTCGCAGGACGACTCGGGGAGCCGGTTCCCCCCACCGGCTCCCCGAATCTCCCGCCTTCCACGCACTCACGGGGGTTTCCTGGTGTCCGTTACCGAATCCACTTCCGTCTCGAGCCTCGTCTTCACGGGACCGCTGACCTGGACCGGCACTGCTGCCTGTCAGGGCCAGAACGATCTCTTCTTCGCTCCCGCCGGTGAGCGGCCCGAGACCCGCAACGTGCGTGAGGCCAAGGCCCGTGCCGTCTGCACCAACTGCGCCGTGCTCTCGCCGTGCCGTCAGTGGGCACGTGAGCACCGCGAGTACGGCTTCTGGGGTGGCGAGTCCGAAGAGGAGCGCGCCGCCGCCGGGTACCGCGTCGACATGCCCGTCGGGCGCGTCGCCCGTTACCCCAAGGGCAACGGCACTCCCGTCGAGCCCCGCACTCCCCGCGTCGCCTGAGCTCCTGAACTAGTCGATCGCCGCCAGGCGCCTCGCGTAGGCGAGGGCACGGCCGGGTTCGTAGGCACGGTAGATCTGCATCTTCTCGGCCTCGATCGAGCCCTCGGCGTGCACCGCGAGCACGGCGTGGTAGCCGCCGAAGTCGCGAGCGGTCAGGTCGCTGATCGTGTTGATCAGGCGGAGACGTTCCTCCGCCGGCGCCTTGGCCGCGTAGAACTTCTCCAGCACCGCGCGCACCTCGGGGTTCGCCCAGTCGGCGCCGCCGGGGCCGGTCACGAGCAGGCCGCCGGCGCAGTCCTGCACCAGCTCGAGGGCCGTGTGGTACTGCGTGGCGAAGGTGTACTTCGCCAGGTTGGTGGTGAGCGGGTCGGGATACGCGATGCCGCGCTCGTCGACGGGCGCCCGCAGCGCGGCCATGTCGGTGAGCGCGCGCACGGTCTCCGCGTAGATGATGAGGTGGGTGAGCTTGTCGCGGATGTGGCCGGCCTTGGCCACGCCGTTCATCTCTGCGATCAGCGCCGCGGTGCCGATCAGCGCGTCGAGCAACGGCAGCTTGTACGACACCGCGGTGAAGCGGTGGTACTCGACGAACGAGTTCGAGATCGCGCCCGCGCGCTCGGGCTCGCGGCAGAGGAACACGCGCTCCCACGGCACGAACACGTCGTCGAACACCGTGAGCGTCTCGAGCATCTTGTGCTTCGACGAGATCGGGAACTCGAACGCGTCGTGGTCGCGGGCGCCGTAGGCCGACACGTACAGCGACAGGCCCGGCGCGTTGACCGGCGTGGCGAACGAGACCGCGTAGTCGGCGTCGTCGGGGCCCATCGCCCGCGTCGGCAGCACGATGATCTCGTGCGCGTTGGCGCTGATGCTGGTGTGGCACTTGGCGCCGCGCACGACGATGCCGTCGGCGCGCTCCTCGACCACGTGGAGGTAGTGGTCGGGGTCGGGCTGCGCGTGCGGTGCGAGCGATCGGTCGCCCTTGACGTCGGTCTGCGCCACCGCGACCGCGAGGTCGCCGTCGCGGCAGTGCTCGAAGAAGGCCTGCGCCCGTTCGAGTGCTTCGCCGTCGAGCACGCGCAGCAGCCCGAACAGCGCGTCGGAGCCGATCTCCTTGATGAGCGTGACCATCGTGCCGCCGAGACCGGTGACGGTCTCGATGAGTCGTGACCGCGCCAGCAGGTCGTCGCTCGAGCGCGGCACCTTGTAGTACGCGCTGAATTCCTCGACCGGTGTCGGGATCCTTCGCGACGGCCAGATCGCGGTACTGCGGGTCGTGCCCCACCTCGTAGTCGAGCGCGGCGTGGTCGACGGCGACGCGCAGGTCGGGCTCCGCCAGGATGTCGGGAATGCGTCGGCCGCGGTACCAGAGCACACGTCCGTCGTCGAGCGACGCGCGGTACTCGTCGGCGGTCGAAAGTCCCATCGAGGAACCTTAGGCGGGCCCGATGAACGCTGGCCGTAAGCTGGCTCGATGACCGACGGCCTGGTGTGGGAGCGACGTCCGGACCTTCGCCGGCCGCTGCTCGTGGCCGCGTTCTCGGGGTGGAACGACGCCGGCGACGCCGCCACCGGTGCCGCCGACTGGCTCATCCGTCAGCGCGATCCGCTCCGCCTCGCGGGCATCGATCCCGACGAGCACCTCGACTACCAGTCGCACCGTCCCCAGCTCGAGCTCGTCGACGGCGTCGCGCGCGCGATCACGTGGCCGGCGAACGACTGCTACGCGGTCACGTTCGGCGAACGCGATCTCGTCGTGCTGCGCGGCGTCGAACCGAACGTGCGGTGGAAGTCGTTCTGCCGCGCGGTCGTGTCGGTGGCCGAGGAGACCGGCTGCGAGATGGTCGTCACCCTCGGAGCGCTGCTCGGCGACGTCCCCCACACGCGCTCGGTGCGCGTCACCGGCACCGCCTCCGACCCGGAGCTCGTCAACGGGCTCGAGCTGCAACGCTCGCAGTACGAAGGGCCGACCGGCATCGTCGGGCGTGCTGCACGACGCGTGCCGCGCCAGCGGCCTGCGCTCGGCGTCGCTCTGGGCGCCGGTGCCGCACTACGTGTCGTCGCCGCCCAACCCTCCGGCGACGCGCGCGCTGCTCGAGCACTTCGGACAGCTCGCCGAGCTCGACCTCGACCTGCACGGCCTCGACCAGCTCGTCGACCTCTGGCGGGTGCAGGTCGACCAGGCGATCCGCGACAACGACGAGGTCAACAGCTACGTGCGCGAGCTCGAAGGCCGTGTCGACGCGGAAGACGCCGAGGAGCGCGGCATCGTGCTCGGCGGCCATCCGGCCGGCGGCGGCACCGTGCCCGACGCCGAGGAGCTCGCCGCCGAGGTGGAGCAGTTCCTGCGCGAGCAGGACGACGGCTCCTGACGACGCTCACCGCGTGGGCGTTCGGCTCGCGCACCCACGGCGCCGGCGCGTGGGCCACGACCGTCGTGCGGGTGGTCAGCGGGCGCGCTGTTCGTCTCGTTCTCGCTGGGCAAGTTCGTCGACCACGCGCAGGAGAGCGCCGACTTCGACCACTACGGCATCCCCGCGCCCGAGGTCGCGACCTACCTCGTGGGCACGCTCGAGCTGGTCGGCGGCATGCTGCTGCTCGTCGGGCTGCTCACCCGCCCCGCCGCGGCCGTGCTGGCCGCCAACCTCGTCGGCGCGATCGCCACCGCCGGGCGCGTCGACGGCGGCACCTTCCACCTCGGCGTGGGGCCGGCGATGCTCGTCGCCATGCTGTTCCTGGTGTGGGCGGGCGCCGGCCGCCTCGCCCTCGACGAGCAGGTGCGCAGCCGCTTCGCGGCGACGAGCCCCTAGGCCGAGGAGGTCGCGGGCGACGGCTTCCCAGAGCTGGGTGGAGAGGGCGAGCGACTCCTGGTCGACCTTCTCGTCGTTGCCGTGGAACATCACCGCGAAGTCCTCGTAGGGCAGTCGCTGCGAGAACAGGCCGAAGCCGTACCCGACCGCGCCGGCCCGCCGGTAGAAGCGGTTGTCGGTGCCGCCGACCATGAGCGACGGCACGAGCGCGGAGTCCTTGCACAACGCCGCGCTCGTGCGCGCGAGCGAGTCCCACAGCGGCGTGTCGATCGGCGACGACGTGGCCGGGTCGTCGTTCGACTCGATCTCGACCGCGTCGGCGAGATCACCGAGCGCCTCGCGCAGCAGCGCGGTGGCGTCGGCACCGGTCTGTCCCGGCAGCGTGCGGATGTCGACCTCGAGCTCGACCTTGTCGGGGATCACGTTGGTCTTCGTGCCACCGTGCGCGACGGTCGGCGCGAACGTGGTGTGCGTGCACGCGTGCCAGTGCCGCGCGATGCCGATCGGCAGCTCGGCCAGCGCGCTCGGTGAAGTCGTCGGGGCTCGAGCAGCGCGGCGGTGATCTCGGGGTCGTAGCTGCATCCCCTCGACGAACTGCCGCCACGACTCGTGGATCTGCGTCTGCGGGCGGAACTCGGCGATGCGACGCACCACCTCGGCGGCGGTGACGAGCGCGTTGTCGGTGCGGAACGGCTGCGATCCGTGTCCGGGCGTGCCCTTCACCCGGATCTTCGTCCAGAACGTGCCCTTCTCCCCCACCAGCACCGGTAGGCGCGGGCCCGCGGGGCTCGGGATCTGGAACCCGCCCGACTCGGTGAGCACGTAGTCGGCGTAGACCGCGTCGCGCTCGTGCTGGAGCAGCCAGTCGGCGCCCCACGTGCCCAGCGCCTCCTCGTCGGCCACCGCGAGGTAGATGAGCGTGCCGCGCGGGCGGAAGCCGCTGTCGGCGAGCCGACGGAACGCGACCGCCTGCGACGCGGTGAGGTTGAGCATGTCGACCGCGCCCCGACCCCAGACGAAGCCGTCGACCACCTCGGCGCCGAACGGGTCGCGCGACCAGCCGTCGGGGTTCACCGGGACGACGTCGGTGTGGCCCATGAGCAGGAGCGCCGGGGCATCGGGGTCGGTGCCCTCGATGCGCGCCACCAGGCTCTGGCGCCCGGGCTGCGGCTCGAAGATCTCGTGATCGCCCGCACCGGCGAGGTACCCGGAGAGCAGGTCGACGCTGCGGGTCTCCTCGCCCGACGCGAGCGTGCCGTCGTTGACGCAGTGGTTGCGGATGAGCAGCTGCAGGAGGTCGGTGACCTCGGCGGTCGGGTCGTCGTGGTGGCTCACCGCTGCCACGCTAGACCTCCTCCACGGCGAGCTCGAGCTCGCTCGACTCCTCCAGGCGAGCTCGCGGCTCACTCGACCTCTCCACGGCGAGCTCGCGAGCTCACTCGACCTCCGCGCCGCGAGCTCCTCCAGCTCGGCGACCGCGTCCTCGATGCCGCCCGCCAGCCGTTCGAGGTCGCGACCCGACTGCGCCGTCGCCGATCAGGCCGAAGTGCAGCTGCCCGCAGTACGACAGGATGGCGACGTTGAGCGTGAGGTTCCGCGACAGCGGCACGACCGGGTACACCTCGAACATGCGTGCACCGAGGCAGTAGAGCGGCACCTGCGGACCCGGGATGTTGGTCACGATGAGGTTGGCGAGCCGCTGCGCGTGCGCGACGCGCGCCGCGAGACCCGAGCAGCGTCGGCGCCGCGTACTCCGACAGTCCGAGCAACGCCGCCGCGCCCACCGCCTGCCGGCGCTCCTTCAGGTCGGCGGTCGTGGCGCGCACCGCATCGAGGCGCACCCGCACGTCGGGCTCACCCACGGGCAGGGGCACGAGCATCGCCGAGATGCGGTTGCCCAGCTGCATGCGCTGCCCGTCGTCACGCACCGACACCGGGCAGAACGCCTTGAGCACGAGGTCGGGATGCAGCTCGTCCGCGCGCGTCGAGCACGCGCGCCACCGCGCTGCCGACCAGCGCGAGCACGATGTCGTTCACGGTGCAGTCGAACGCCTCGCGCAGACGACGCACGGTCGTCGAGCGGCACCCGCACCGTCTCGATGCGCCGACCGCGTCCCGACCGGCGCGTTGAGCGAGAGGCGCGGGACGACGACCTGACCGTCGATCAACGATCCGAGCGAACGGCTGAGCCCGGTGGCGCGGTCGATCGCGTCGCGGGGCGCGTCGGTGGCACGGCGCACCGTGCTCACGACCTCGCTCGGGCGGGTGAGCCGCTCGCGCACGCTGTCGACGACGAGCCGGCTCGGATCGGGTGCCGGCGCGGGTGTCCAACCGTCGGACTCGAGCACGGTCGGCTCGGGCGAGAAGTCGAGCAGGACGGTGGCGATGTCGACCCCCGAGATGCCGTCGGTCAGCGTGTGGTGCGACTTGTGGATCAGGCCGACGTGCTCGCCGCCGTCGACGCCCTCGACGAACCACAGCTCCCAGAGCGGGCGGTCACGGTCGAGCACCTGCACCATGAGACGTTCGGCGAGCTCGAACAGCTGCCGGCGGCTGCCCGGCGCGGGGAGCGCGGTGAGCCGCACGTGGTCGGCGATGTCGAAGCCCTCGTGGTCGACCCACACCGGGCGGCCGCTGCCCGAACGGCACCGACATCACCCGCTTGCGGAACCGGGGGATCAGCTGGAGGCGCGACGCCACCATCCGCCGCACGTCGTCGAGGCGGAAGCGGCCGTCGTCGTCGTAGAACGGCGCCCGTTCGAGCACCGCGACCGCGCCGACGTGCATCGGCGTCTCGGGGCGCTCGAGGTGCAGGAAGCTCTCGTCGAGCGCAGAGAGGCGGTCGTATCCGGCGGCGCTCATCGCGCGCGAGCGTATGGGTCAGACGGTCGGGAGGACGGGGCCGCGACACGACGTCACGCGCAGTGGCGCGATCGACCTCACGCGCGCGGTCGATGAGGGTGTCCGCCTTGGCCCCGAAGTCGAGCGCCTCGGCGCCGTGACCGGCGTGCAGCCGCGACGCCATGAGCTCGAGCTCGTCGGCGCCCTGGTCGAGCAGCGCGATCCACCGTTGCACCGTGGCGGCGAGCCGCTCGGGTGGGCGCAGCTCCCGCAGCGCGTCGATGGTGTCCCGTTCGACCACGACGACGTGCGCCATGGCCCGCGCCGCCGCAATCGACCCGTCGTCACCGACCGGCAGCGCCGGCACCGTGATCCGGGCCACGGCGCGGTTGCCGCGCGTGCACACCGCACTGGCTTCGTGCGCGTAGGCGCGAGCGGAGAGGCGTCCGTTGCCTCCGCCACATGCGGCCATCAGCAGCACCAGCCCGCAGCACACGCTGCCGAGCAACGCCTTCGTCCCCACCTGCGCACCTCTGCCCCTCGGGCGGCACAGTACCGCGGTCGCGGGTTCGGTACTCTGCCGCGAGCTCCCGAGGACACCGCCACCGACGAAAGGCACCCCCGATGACTGCCGCGACGACGCGCGACCGTGACGACCTGGCCGCGGCCATCTACGCGTCGTCGCACATCACGGGAGAATTCGTGCTGCGCTCCGGCGTCACCAGCACCGAGTACTTCGACAAGTACCGCTTCGAGGCCGACCCCGCGCTGCTGCGCGACATCGCGGCCGCGCTCGTGTCCCACGTGCCCGAGGGCACCGAGGTGCTCGCCGGCCTCGAGCTCGGCGGCGTGCCCATCGCCACCGTGCTGTCGCAACTCACCGGCATCCCGGCCACGTTCGTGCGCAAGGAGGCGAAGACCTACGGCACCTGCCAGCTCGCCGAGGGCGCGCTCGTCGAGGGCCGGCGCCTGACCGTGGTGGAGGACGTCGTGACGTCGGGGGGTCAGGTCGTGCTCTCGTGCGGCGACCTGCGCGAGCGCGGCGCGATCGTCGAGCACGCGCTCTGCGTCATCGACCGCGAGTCGGGCGGTCCCGCGGCGCTGGCCGACCTCGGCGTCGAGCTCCGCCCCCTCTTCACCATGACCGAGCTCAAAGCCGCGGGCGAGGGCTGAACCACCGGTCGGACGCCCTGGTCACACGCCCTGCACGGTCACACGCCCTGGTCACACGCTGGTGCCGTCGCCGCGCCAGTTGGGCTCGCGGGGGGCGTCGAAGTCGCACGGCCGGATCTCGCCGTCGATCGCCGCGAACGCCAGCTCACCCCACCGTTCGATCCCCGCCACCGGCCAGGGCAGGTTGTTGCGGTCGAAGAACCCGACGGCACGGGTCTCCAGCGGATGGCCCTTGAGCTCGCCGCCGGTCATCCGGCAGTGGAACAGCAGCGAGTACAGCGGCAGGCGCGCGAAGCCGAGGCGGAGACCGTCGAGGACGGCGATCACCGAGAGCGGCTCCACCTCGATGCCGGTCTCCTCGAAGACCTCCTTCACCGCGATCTCGCTCGGTGAGTAGCCGACGTCGGCGTACCCGACCGGGTAGAGCCAGACGCCCGAGTCGGCGCGCTGGGTGAGCAGCAGCTCGCCGCGCTCGTTGGCGACGATGGCGGCGACCGCCAGCTTCGGGGTCACGTACCCCTGCACACCCTGGCCGACGCTCGACATCCAGTCGTCGAACAGCGTCTCCGCCTCGGCCTCCTCCACGGCGACGTGGCGGATGTCGGCGGCGACCTTGAGCACCTCCTCGAAGCGCTCCTGCTCGTAGAGGCTCTGCGTGAACCCGAGGCCGGTGCGGGCGACCGCCGACAGCGTCTCCGCCCAGCGGAGGAGGTCGACGGCGGAGGGGCTGAACGGCTCGCTCACGAGGTGGAGACTAACGCCGGGCGCGATCAGTCAGTCGAGGGCGCGGCGAGTGCCGCGGCCAACACGGACGCGAACGCGAGGGGATCGGTGACGAACCCCACGTGGTCGCCCGGGAACACGACCGGCTCGAGCCCGAGCAGCTCTGCGGTCGCTTCGCCGGTGCGGTGCGCGAGCTGTCCACCCGACGTCGCCCCGACCCCGACCACGATCCTCGTCGGTGCGGCACGCAGCGCGTCGACGTCGGGCGTGAACGCGGTGGTGGCACGGACGAGGTGGGCGAGGAACACCTCGTTGGTGGCGAGCATCGCCGCCTGCTGCTCCGGGGTCGGTTGCCAGCCGCCGTCGTCGCCGCTCGGCGGCTCGACGCCGATGAGCGCGAGGAACTCGCCCATGGCCGCGGGGACGCCGTCGCGCACGTACGTGTCGTGGAGGTGCGCGATCCGGGCGAGATCGGGCGCGGGATCGGCCAGGGCGTGGAACACGGGCGGCTCGTGGGCGACGAGCGTCCGCACGGCACCGGGATGGGCGGCGACCAGCGCGAGCCCGACCACCCCACCGCCGCTGCTGCCGAACAGGTCGACGGGACCATCACCGAGCGCGTCGATCAGGCGGTGCACGTCGTCGGCCTGCACCTCCGGGGTGATGTCGGCGTCGGGGTCGTCGCGCGTGCTGCGGACGAGCCCACGCGGGTCGTACACCACGCAGGTGTGGTCGTCGCTCATCACCTCCGCGAGTGGCAGGAAGCCCGTGCTGTCCATGGGCGAGCCGATCAGGAGCAGGAGCGGGCCGCGACCGTGCGTCTCGTAGTGCAGACGGGCACCGGGAACGTCGAGCGAGGGCACGGATGCACGCTACGCGCGTCCCCGTCGCTCAGGCCCGGCCGTTCATCCCTCGAGGGTGATCACCGCGGTGAGGCGGCTCAGGAGGGTCGCGCGCAGCGACTCGACCGCGTAGCGCTGGGCGAAGCGGGTGCCGGTGACGTCGCGGAGGTAGAAGACGTCGACAACACGGTCGCCGACGGTCGAGACGAGGGCCTGCTCGACGTCGAGGTCGAGGTCGACGAACACCGCGCTCACCCGGGCGAGCAGCCCGATGTCGTCGGGTGCGTGCACCTCCACCACCGTCGACGACGCCGACGCATCGGTGTCGACCAGCACCCGCACGTCGCGATCGAGCCGCGCCTCGACGCTCGCGGACCGGTACCGCTGCGCGCGGTCACGGAGTTGCTCGTCCAGCGCGACCCGACCCGCGAGCGCCTCGCTCACGGCGGCCGTCGCCGCGGTGCGCCCGTCCGGCGAGACGAAGCGGTCGAAGCGGTCAC
This sequence comes from uncultured Actinomycetes bacterium, assembly GCA_963755855.1. Lineage (GTDB taxonomy): Bacteria > Actinomycetota > Acidimicrobiia > IMCC26256 > DASPTH01 > DASUAS01. The sequence goes on from CAVWLR010000009.1 coordinate 2,023,969, forward strand.
GGCCGGTGAACACCTCCAGGGCGAGTCCATCGGCGTGCCCGTACGCGGCCGCGGTGTCGATGTCGAAGCCGACCAGCGCCAGCGCGCCGGCGGCGGTGGCCAGCAGTCCGGTGCGATCGGGCGCGACCAGCGTGCAGCGCCATCGCCCGTCGTCGAGCGCGCTCCACTCCACCGCGAGCCCACCGTCGTGCAGGAGCTCGTGGTGGTGGACCTGGTCGTCGCTCGTGAACGCACGCGCGTACGCATCGGGCATGGCGTCGAGGAACGCGCCGGCACGCACGGCGCCGAGGTGCGCACCCAGGTCTTCCCGGGGATCGCGGTCGACCTCGACGGCCGAGTCGGCGCCGAGCCGCCGATCGGCCTTGACGAACAGCTCACGGACCAGCGCCGCCTTGCTCGTGTTCCACGCCGCGGGGCCGGTGGCGCGCGAGTCGCCCAGGGTGAGCGCGTAGAGGAGCGCGTTCCGCTGCCCGTCGCGCACCTCGTCGACGTACTTGGTGATGGTGCGCTCGTCACCGAGGTCGCGCCGGGTGGCCGTGTCGGCCAGCAACAGGTGGTGGCGCACGACCCACGCCAGGTCGTCGGCACCGACCTCGTCGACGCCGATGCGGAGGGCGACCTCGCGTGCGATCTCCTCGCCCACGACCGAGTGGTCACCGGGCTTGCCCTTGGCGATGTCGTGCAGCAGCGCGCCCAAGAGCAGCAGATCCCGCCGCGCGGTGCGGGCGGCGGCGCCGTCGAAGCCCTCCCCCGCCGGGTCGTCGGGATCGAGCAGTGCGGCGCACTCGCTCACCGCCTCCAAGCGAGTGCCGGTCGACGGTGAAGCGGTGGTAGGCGTTGCGCTGGGGGCGGGCGCGCACCGACGCCCACTCCGGGAGCAGCCGCACGAGCAGGCCGACGTGATCGAGGGTCTCGAACACCGGGATGGCGCCGCGACCGGCTGCGAGCAGGTCGAGGAACGCGTCACGGGTTGCCGGAGACCACTCGACGGTCGTGCACTCCGACAGGCGCGCCACCGCGACACGTTCGAACGGGACGCGCGCCCGCGCCGCGTGCACCGCGGCGCGCAGCACGGTCAGCGTGTCGATCGATGCGTCCGGTGCGAACGTGACCCGGCCGTCGCGCAGCACCACCCCGTCGCCGAGATCGCGACTGGTTGCTCGCATCCCGCTGGGTCCGGCCTCCGTCGCGAGCAGTCGTGACCAGAGGTCGCGCGTGATCCACACGACCGACCGCGCGGCCTCGCCGAGCCGCCGCACGAGATCGTCGGCGTCGCCCGCGCCCACGAGCTCGGCCACCGCGTCCTGGTCCTGCAGCGGCAACCGGTCGGAACGCCCACCGGTGACGCGGTGGAGCGCGACCCGGGCGTCGAGGAATCGGGTGCGAGCCTCGCGCAGCCGGTCGGGATCGTCGGCGCCCAGATAGCCCGCGGGCGACGAGCACGGCGACGGCAGCGTCCCACCCCCGTCCGTCGAGCCGGTCGACGTCGGGCTCGCCGCCGGCCGGCAACGACCACGCCGCCCAGCCCGGTGCCTGGACGTCGCGCAGCCCTCCACCGCCGTTCTTGAGGTCGGGTTCGAGCATCTCGGCGATCGGGCCCGGCTGTTCCAGACGTGCCGCCGCCGCCGACGCCAGCGCGTCGACGACGCGGTCGCGTCGGCGCGGCGCCAGGGCGCGCACCCGTCGGGCCAGGTCGTCGGCGAGCGCGCGGTCGCCGGCCACGAGGCGAAGGTCGAGCAGCGCAGTGAGCGCGTCGAGGTCGTCGTCGGCGAGCGCCAGCGCCTCCTTGACCGTGCGCACCGACTGCCCCAGCGCGAAGCCCGCGTCCCACAGCGGGTACCAGAGCGCACCGGCGTCGTCGGCGCTCGGTGTGGAGCGTCGGCCGCCCGGGTGCAGCAGCATGATGTCGACGTCGGAGCCCGGCGTCAGCTCGCGACGCGCGTACGAGCCGAGCGCGAGCACGGCCCACCCCGACGTGCCGTCGACGGTGCCGATCGCGTCGCGGGTGACGTCGTCGACCAGATCGGCGAGGGCCTCACCGAAGTCGTTTCCGCGCACGTCGTGCTCGGCGATCAACGCGGCTCGGCCGCTCCGCGCCCGGTCGGCAAGCACGCGCGGACGTTACAGCGCGTCGGGACCGGTCTCACCGGTGCGGATGCGCCACACGTTCTCGACCGGCACGACCCACACCTTGCCGTCGCCGATCTTGCCGGTCTTGGCCGTGGCGAGCAGCTGCTGCACGACCCGGTCGACGTCACCGTCGTCGACCACGATCTCGATCCGCACCTTGGGCATGAAGTCGACCGTGTACTCGGCGCCGCGGTACACCTCGGTGTGCCCGCGTTGGCGGCCGAAGCCCTGCACGTCGGACACGGTGAGGCCCTGCACGCCGAGGTCCTTGATCGCTTCCTTCACGTCGTCGACCTTGAACGGCTTGATGATCCCGACGATCAGCTTCATGGGGTGCTTCCCTCTCGTTGTGCGACGGTGACGGCGGCGTCAGACGCGGTCGTACGCGTACCCGGTCTCGGAGTGCTGCGTGAGGTCGAGGCCGATCTGCTCGTCCTCCTCCGACACCCGCAGTCCGCCCGGGACGACGAGGTGCAGCACCTTGAGGATCACGAACGTGAGCACCGCCGACCACACGACGGTGGCGACCACCGCGATCAGCTGGTCACCCATGAGCTCCCAGCTGCCGTCGACGAACACACCCTGGTGCACGACCGCGGGGTTGAACGCCCGATCGGCGAAGAGCCCGAGCAGCAGCGAGCCGAGGAGCCCGCCGACGAGGTGGACGCCGACCACGTCGAGCGCGTCGTCGTAGCCGAAGCGGAACTTCACGCTGACCGCGAAGAAGCAGATCGCACCGGCGACGAAGCCGATCACGATCGACGGCCATCGGTCCGACGAAGCCCGCGCACGGCGTGATCGCGACCAGCCCGGCGACCGCGCCCGACGCCGCGCCGAGCGTCGTGGCGTGCTTGCCGCGGATGCGTTCGAACAGCAGCCAGCCGAGCATGCGCGGCCGCGGCGGCGAGAGCGTGTTCATGAACGCCTGGGCCGCGATGCCGTTCGCACCGAGCGCGGAGCCGGCGTTGAAGCCGAACCAGCCGAACCAGAGGATGCCGGTGCCGAGCAGCGTGAGCGGCAGCGAGTGCGGTGGCGTCGGCGTGGTTCGGCCACCCGCGACGGCGTCCGATCACGAGCACCGCGACGAGCGCGGCGATCCCGGCGTTGATGTGCACCACCGTGCCGCCGGCGAAGTCGAGCGCACCGCGTCGGAACAGCCAGCCCGCGGGCGAGAACACCCAGTGCGCGACCGGCGTGTAGACGACCAACGACCAGAGGCCGACGAACCAGACCCACGCGGAGAACCGCATGCGGTCGGCGATCGCGCCGGTGATGAGCGCGGGCGTGATCACGGCGAACATCATCTGGAACGCCGAGAACGACAGCGGCGGGATCGGCACGCCGCCGAAGCCGGTGGCCGGCACCGTGTTGGCGTGGTCCATGAACGCGAGGTCGAAGTTGCCGATCCACTTCCCGGTGCCGCTGGAACGCGAGCGAGTACACGCACACCGCCCACAGCACGCTCACGATGCCCGAGGCAGATGAAGTTCTGCATGAGCATGGCGAGCACGTTCTTCGCCCGCACCATGCCGCCGTAGAACAGCGCCAGCCCCGGCGTCATGAACATGACCAGCGCCGCGCTCGATCAGCACCCACGCGGTGTCGCCCGCGTTGATCCGCATCGAGCCCCCTCCCCCTCCGGACCGGGCGCGACCGGCCCGGGCCTCTTCGGTCAGGGAGCATACAGAGACGACAGGTACTCGAAATTGTGACGACACGAAGTCGTCAGGGATGCGGGCCTTCGCTCCGAACGGCCGCGCGACGGGCGCGCAGGACCTTGGCCTTGGCGAGGCCCCAGGCCATCTGGAGCGGCGCGAGCTCGTCGTCGCCGAGCTCCCCGAGGCCGTGGACGACGAGACCGTAGGTGTCGTCGGGCCAGGCCCGTTCGGCGAAGTCGTCGCGTTCGACGGGCGGGATGCCCGCCGCTGCGAGCACCGCGGTGGGCTCGAGGTACGCACCCCGCACGATCTCGAGCGGGGTCGGCGCGCTGCTCCTCGGGGTCGCGGGAGAAGAGCGCTCGCAGCTCCGCCACGACCCGCGCGGTCGCGGCGATGCCCGCAACGTCGACCGCGTCGCGCTCGGCGCGTGCACGCTCGTCGGTCGGCGTGCGTCCCCACGCGTCGAGGATGTGCGCCACCGAGCGCTCGACCCACCCGGTGAGCTCTCGCTCGACACCGGCGAGGATGGCGTCGCTCGCCTCCTGCAGCAGCGCGAGGCCCCTGACCTCGTCGGCGGAGCGCTCGTCGTCGTCGGTGCGACTCATCCCTCGATGACGTCGCCTTCCATCGTGTTCACGGTGCAGCCGAGCCCTTCGAGGTAGGCGATGGAGCCGTCGAGCTGCTCCTGGTCACCGTTGAGCTCGAGGATCACCCAGCCCGAGTGCTGCTCGACGTTGGCGCGCCGGATGTTGGGCACGACGTCGAAGCGCTTGACCACCTCGTAGATCATCGGGCGGTCGGCGAGCTCCTCCGGGAACGACACGAACAGCCGCACGTGCTCCGACATCGCGACCTCCTCGTCAGCCCGGCAGGCCGACGCGCTCGCAGCGCGTCGACCGGCTCGAGCAGCAACCCGGTGACGAACGGCCCGAACTCCGCGTAGTCGGCGGAGACGGGATCGAACCGCATCTCGTAGACGATCTCCTTCAGCGCGGCCGGGTCGTCGGCGAGGAGCGTGACGCCCCACTCCCAGTCGTCGAGTCCGGTGGACCCGGTGATGAGCTGCAGCACCCGACCGGCGTAGGTGCGGCCGACCTTGGCGTGTCCGGCCATGAGGCGCTTCCGCTCCGACGAACGGCAGCGAGTACCAGTTGGCGTCGGTCGCCCGGCGCTTCGACATGGGGTAGAAGCAGATCGTCTTCTTGAGCGGCAGCTGCGGGTGGATGCGCTGCTCGTGGTAGTGCTCCATGCGCTCGCGCCAGGCGGCCAGGCGCGCTTCGGCCGCCGCTCCGGCGAGACCCTCCTCCGACTCGAGGCGTGCCCGCTCGTCGTCCTCGCTGCTCGTGTACTCGGAGAGCTCGGTGAGCGACACGTAGGAGTCGACCAGCTCGAGCGGCGTCACCGCGAGCTCGTGTTGGAACTGCTGGAGCCGGGCGAGATCGGGGCCGAGCACCATGACGCCGAGCTCGGCCTTGTGGCCGAGCACCGCGAACAGCAGGGCCTGGTGCCCGTCGTCGACCAACGACTGCACCGCGTCGACGATCCGCTTGCCCGCCTGTGGATCGGCGTCGGCGCGCGCACGGTCGACTCGGTAGAAGAGGTGGAGGACCCCCCACCCCACACTGGGCTCGACCGCGTCCATGCCGTTCAGGCTACCGGTGCGAATTGCCACGTCAGGCTGCGTGCGATCCGGCTCGATGCGCTTCGCCGGGATCGATCAGCTGCTCTGCGTGCCGCCGTTCAACCCGGGAAGGTCGGAGAGGTCGACGGTCTGGTCGGCGGGCGGCGCCTGCACGTCGACGGGGACGCCGAACTCGGTCATCTCCATCGTCATCTGCACCTTGGCGCCGTCGGCACCGAGGCCGGACCCGTCGATCGCGAACTGCATCTTGACCACCCGGTCGTTGTCGTCGATCCAGACGTCGGCCGGGACGACCCCGATCTTGGCGAGCTTGTCGCGCGTCGCGCCCTCGGGGAGCTTCGCTGCCACCTTGTCGTAGTCGATCGACGCCTTGTAGTGGGTGGCGTGCTGGCCGGCGACGGTGTCGTCGCCGACCTTCGTGACGTCGCCCGAGAGCCCTTGGAGGTACTCGAGGCCCTGCTGCGGACCGTTCGACTGCGCCTGGTCGGCGATCGCGCCGAAGTCGGTGCCGGTCTTCTGGCTCAGGTCGTCGAGGCTGACCTTCACCCACTGCTTGTCGCCGAGCACCGACCCCACGGGCAGGTTGCTCATGTCCATGTAGATCGTGCCGTCGACCACCCGCTCCTCGATGGTGCCGAGGGACGGGATGTCGAGGGTGATCTGACCGGTCTTGCCGTCGCCGGACGCGACGCCGTCGGCGTGCATCGTGACCGACTGCCCGGCGGCGTCGACGTCGATGTCCATCGTGAACTTGCTCGACGGCTCCGCCTGCGTGTTGCTGACCGCCGCCTGCAGCGTCTTGATCGAGACGACGGGGCTCTTGACGCTGGCGTCGCCGCCACCGCCACCGCCGCACGCGGCGATCGTCATCCCGAGGGCCACGACGACCCCGACCAGTGCTCCCCGCCGCTTCATGGTCCCTCCGACCGCAGACTGCCGGCCCACCGTACGCGTGGGCGCTGCGCCCCGGAAGGCGCCTCCTCAGGATCGGCACGCGCGGCGTGGAGATTGAGCTTCGACCGGCTCGTCGAGCAAGGGGGCGACACGCGGGTGGGGCGCCCCGAAGGGCGCCCCACCACTGAATCGCTGTGACTCGCTCGGAGAGCGAGGGAGACCCTAGAAGTCGCCCATGCCACCCATGTCGGGCATGCCACCGGGCATCCCGCCACCAGCGGCGGCCGGCTCCGGCTTGTCGGCGATGACGGCCTCGGTGGTGAGGAACAGCGCGGCGATCGAAGCTGCGTTCTGCAGCGCCGAGCGGGTCACCTTCGCGGCGTCGATGACGCCGGCCTTCACGAGGTCCTCGTACTCGCCGGTGGCCGCGTTGAGGCCGTTGGCGCCCTTGAGGCTCCGCACCTTCTCCACGATGACGCCACCCTCGAGACCGGCGTTGACCGCGATCTGCTTGAGGGGCTCCTCGAGGGCCCGGGCGACCATCTTGGCGCCAGTGGCCTCGTCACCGTCGAGCGTGGTGGCGAGCTGGAGCACCTTCTCCTGCGCACGGAGCAGCGCCACGCCACCGCCGGGCACGACGCCCTCTTCCACGGCAGCCTTGGTGGTCTGCACCGCGTCCTCGATGCGGTGCTTCTTCTCCTTGAGCTCCACCTCGGTGGCCGCGCCGACCTTGATGATCGCGACACCGCCGGCCAGCTTGGCGAGACGCTCCTGGAGCTTCTCACGGTCGTAGTCGGAGTCGGTGTTGTCGATCTCGGAGCGGATCTGCTGGATGCGACCGTTGACCTCGGCCTTGGAGCCGCTGCCCTCGACGATCGTGGTCTCGTCCTTGGTCACGACGACCTTGCGGGCGCGACCCACGAGCTCCAGCCCGATGTTCTCGAGCTTGAGGCCGATCTCCTCGGACACGACCTGACCACCGGTGAGGATGGCGATGTCCTGGAGCATGGCCTTGCGCCGCTCGCCGAAGCCGGGAGCCTTGATGGCGACCGACTTGAACGTGCCGCGGATCTTGTTGACGACGAGCGTGGCGAGCGCCTCGCCCTCGACGTCCTCGGCGATGATCGCCAGCGGACGGCCCGACTGCATGATCTTCTCGAGCACGGGAAGGAGGTCCTTCACGGCCGAGATCTTGCTGCTGACGAGCAGGACGTACGCGTCGTCGAGCACCGCTTCCATGCGGTCGGTGTCGGTGACGAAGTACGGGGAGATGTAGCCCTTGTCGAAGCGCATGCCCTCGACGAGGTCGAGCTCCATGCCGAAGGTCTGGCTCTCCTCGACGGTGATGACGCCGTCGGTGCCGACCTTCTCGAGCGACTCCGCGATCATCGCGCCGACTTCCTTGTCGGCCGCCGAGATGGCAGCGACGTTGGCGATCTGCGCGTGGTCGGTCTTGACGCTCTTGCTGTCCTTCTTGATCGACTCGACGGCTGCCTCGACGGCCTTCTCGATGCCGCCCTTCAGCACCATCGGGTTCGCGCCGGCCGCCACGTTGCGGAGGCCCTCACGCACCATCGCCCACGCCAGCACCGTCGCGGTGGTGGTGCCGTCGCCGGCGACGTCGTCGGTCTTCTTCGCGACTTCCTTGACCAGCTCGGCGCCGACCTTCTCGTACGGGTCCTCGAGGTCGATCTCCTTGGCGATGGAGACGCCGTCGTTCGTGATCGTGGGCGCACCCCACTTCTTCTCGAGGACGACGTTGCGGCCCTTCGGCCCGAGCGTGACGCGCACCGCGTCGGCGAGCTTGTTCATGCCCGCCTCGAGCGAGCGGCGTGCGTTCTCCGCGTAAGCGATCTGCTTCGGCATTCTGGGGTACCCCCTGGGAGTGGGTTGGGTTCGGGTGTTGCTGGATCTGGTCGTCGCCCGCTGGTGTCGAACCGGCGCCCTCGGACTCGACGGGCGGCTGTTAGCACTCAGAGGCGACGAGTGCTAACCATGTTGGCACTCGCGACCCGCGAGTGCAAATTGTGGGTGGGGCCTACGCTGGGCGCCATGACGACGGCGGCCCCGAGCACCCGGGACACGATCCTGGTGGTGGCCCGGCAGCGCTTCGCCGACAAGGGGTTCTCGGGCACCAGCCTGGCCGACATCGCCGACGAGGTCGGGATCCGGCCGCCGAGCCTCTTCCACCACTTCCCGTCCAAGGTCGCGCTGTACCGGGCCGTCCTGCTCGACGCGTTCGATGACTGGTTCGCCCTCATGGACGAGACGATGGCCGTCGAGGCGGCCGAGGGCTGGCCCCAGGTGGAGCGGGTCATCCGCACCGCCTTCCGCTTCTTCGTGGAGCGGCCCGACTTCGTGCGCCTCGCCCGGTGGGAGGCGCTCGAGGGCGGATCGGTGCTGGTCGACGAGCTGGCCGCGGTGCTGCGCCCCCTGTTCGACCTGGGTGCCGGCTTCCTCGAGTCGGAGATGGACGCCGGACGGATCCGCCGCTGCGACGCCCGCCGCCTCGTGATCACCGCCTACGGGGCGGTGCTCTCCTACCTCTCCGACGCGCCGTTGGTGGGTTCGCTGCTCGGCGAGGACCCCACCAGCCCGGAGGCGCTCGCCGTCGAGCAGGACCACATCCTCGATCTCTTCCGCCACGCACTGGAGCCCGCCTCCCCGTAGCTCTACCTATCACTCGGTAGGCTGGAAGCCGATGACCGACGTCGAAACCGTCCCCCAGACCGCCGCACGAGACCTCTCACCAGACCCCTCACCAGACCCCTCACCGGGGCTGGACCCGGTCCTGGCCGACGCGCTCATGAGCGACCTCCTCTTCGCCCGGCGCCTGTCGGAGCGGATGTGGAACCTGCAGCGCCAGGGCCGCCTCACCACCGTCGCCCCGCTCGCCGGGCAGGAGGCCGCCGTGGTCGGCGTCGTGCGCGGCCTCGACCTCGCCACCGACTGGCTGGTGCCGTACTACCGGGACGCCACCGGGTACGGCGCGCTCGGCGACGAGTTCGTCGAGCAGCTGGTCGTCTACTGGCGCGGGCATCCCGACGGCGGGCACATCCCCGACGGCGTGCGCGCCCTGCCCGTGCAGATCTCGCTCGGCACCCAGCTGCCGCACGCCGCCGGGCTCGCCTGGGGCCTCGCCCTGCGCGGCGATCCCGGCGTGGTGTGCACCTTCGTCGGCGACGGCGCGACGTCGGAGGGCGACTTCTACGAGGCGATCAACCTGGCCGGCGTGCAGCGCGCGCCGCTGATCGTGGCGTGCATCAACAACGGCTGGGCGATCTCCACGCCCACCGAGCACCAGACCGCGGCGGAGACGTTCGCCGCCAAGGGCGCGGCTGCGGGCATCCCGGGCGTGCGCGTCGACGGCAACGACGTGCTCGCGGTCGTCGAGGCGACGCGTGCGGCGCGTCGGCGCGCCGCGGCGGGCGACGGGCCGACGCTGCTCGAGCTGGTCACCTACCGCATGGGCGCGCACACCAACTCCGACGATCCCACGCGCTACGTCCCCGACGACGCGCTCGCGCGAGTGGCGCACGCGCGACCCGATCGACCGCTTCGCCGGTGTGCTGCGCGACGCCGGTCTCTGGGACGACGCCCGTCACGAGGAGGCCGCCGCCGCGGTCGAGGAGCGGTTGGAGCGCATCATCGAACGCGCGCTCGCGCGCGAGATCGATCCCGCGACCGCGCTCGACCACGTCGTCGCGCGTCCGGGTGCGCGCAACCGGGCGCAACGCGCGGAGATCGCCGAACGCAGCGGCGGGCACGCGTCGACGCCTCCACCCACGGCCACGCCGACACCGGCACCACCACCCCCACCCCCACCGGACACGACCGGTGACACCGCTTCGGACGTTTCCGACGGGGGGCTGTCGTGGCGAGCATGACCATGCTCGCGGCCATCCGCGAGACGCTGCTCGACGAGATGGCGCGCGACGAGCGCGTCGTGCTGCTCGGCGAGGACATCGCCGCCAACGGCGGCGTGTTCCGCGCCACCGACGGCGCGCTCGCGCGCTTCGGGCCCGCAGCGCGTGTTCGACACGCCGATCTCGGAGTCGGCGATCGTCGGCGCGTCGGTCGGGCTGTCGGTCGCGGGACTGGTGCCGGTGGTCGAGATCCAGTTCGGCGGCTTCACCATGCAGGCGTACCACCAGCTCGTCGGCCAGCTCGCCCGCTTCCGCTACCGCAGCCGCAGCCGGTACCACTGCCCGGTGACGGTGCGCAGTGCGTACGGCGGCGGCGTGCGCACACCCGAGCACCACAGCGACTCGGTGGAGGCGCCGTACGCGCACGCGCCGGGGTTGAGCGTCGTCGTGCCGTCGAACGCGGCGGACGCCAAGGGCCTGCTCACCACCGCGGTGCGCAGCGACGACCCCGTCCTGGTGTTCGAACCGATCCCCTGCTACCGCACGTCGTGCGACGTTCCCGACGGCGAGCACCTCGTGCCGCTCGGGCTCGCGCGTGAGGTGCGCGCGCCCGACGACGCGGTGATCATCACGTGGGGCGCGATGGTCGACGTCGCCGTGGCCGCGGCCGACGTCGCGCTCGAGCAGCGCGGCGCGCACGTCGGGGTGATCGACCTCCGCTCGTTGGCACCCCTCGACGTCGACACCATCGTGCGCGCCGCCGAGCGGTGCGGTCGGGTGGTCGTCGTGCACGAGGCGCCGCTCACCGGCGGGTTCGGCGCCGAGGTGGTGGCGACGCTGCAGGAGGAGGCCTTCTGGTCGCTCGAGGCACCGATCCGTCGCGTCGCCGGCGTCGACGTGGGCTCCGCCCCGCCGCTGGTCGAGGACTGGTGCCGACCCGACGTCGCGCGCATCGTCGCCGCCCTCGACGCGTCGTTCGACGCCTGAAGCGCCCCATGAGCGAACCGTCGACCGAACCCCTCCCCTACCTCCTGCCCGATCTCGGCGAGGGCATGACGGAAGCGGAGCTGGTGCAGTGGCGGGTCGCGGTCGGCGACCACGTCGCCCGCGACCAGATCGTCGCCCACGTGCAGACCGACAAGGCCGAGGTGGAGCTGCCGGTCCCTGCCGGCGGGCACCATCGTGCGCCTCGGCGCCGAGGTCGGCGACCTCGTGCCGGTCGGCGCGCCCCTCCTCGAGCTCCTCCCCGACGAGGGCACCGCGCTCGGCGGCACCCCCGTCCGCGGCGGCGCGACGACCACCTCGCCGTTTCGGCGCCGCAACGGCGCGACATGGACACCGTTGCGGCGCCAGAACGTGCGGGGAACGTGCGGAGGCGGCCGCTCGTCCGTTGGCGGCGCCGCCGGTGCGGAAGCTGGCGAAGGAGCTGGGGGTCGACCTGGCGGCGGTGGACGGGACCGGGCCCGGCGGGCGCGTCACCGCGGCAGACGTCCGGGTCGGCCGTGGGCGATCCTCGCGACCGGCGCCAGCCGCTGCGCGGCGTGCGTCGGGCGATGGCGCGCAACCTGGCCGACGCGTGGCGCGAGGTCCCGCACATCTCGTTGTTCGACGAGGTCGACGCCCGCCCGCTGCTCGCCGCGCACGTCGGCGGTGCGCGCCCGCGACCGACCGCGTCACGCTCACCGCGCTGCTCGTGCGCGCCGCGGTCGTCGCGCTCGACGCGTTCCCGATCCTCAACTCCTCACTCGACGTCGATCGCGACGAGCTCGTGTTCCACGGCGCGGTCCACATGGGGGTCGCGGTCGCGAGCGACCGACGGACTCGTGGTGCCCGTCGTGCACGACGCGCACGAGCGCGACGTGCTCGACCTCGGTCGCGAGGTCGCTCCGGGTCACCGAGGCCGGGCGCGCCGGCCACCTCGCGCCGGAGATGCTGCGGGGCGCGACGTTCACGGTCACGAACTTCGGCACCGAGGGTGGGCGCTTCGCCACTCCGATCGTCCGCCCGCCGCAGGTCGCGATCCTCGGCTTCGGCGCGGTGCGGGTGCGTCCGCGTGGTCGACGGCTCCTCGGCCGACGTCGCGGGCGTGGACAGGTCGTCGCCGCGCCCACGCTGCCGGTGTCGTTGTCGGCCGACCACCGCGTCGTCGACGGGCGCGACGCGACGGGCTTCCTCGAACGCGTCCTCGCGGCGCTGCGCGACGCGTCACGACTCGACGCGAACATCGACGGGGACTGATCGTCCCGACCGACGGATTCGCGGCGATCGGGCGGTAGGGTGGGCGCTTCGCGAGCGAGGAGCCTGCGCGTGGCCGAGTGGCACGACACCACCGAGGAGTACCTCGAAGCCATCCTCGAGATCGAGGAGGAGGGCACGATCCCGATCCGGGCTCGACTCGTCGAACGACTCGGCCTCTCGGCGCCCGCGGTGTCGGAGACGGTCAACCGCCTCGTCGACCACGGCTACGCGGAGCTGCTCGACGACCGCAGCCTCCGCCTCACCGACGAAGGGCCGCGAGATCGCCACGTCGATCGTGCGCCGCCACCGCCTCGCCGAGCGCCTGCTCGTCGACGTCATCGGCCTCGAGTGGGAGAAGGTCCACAAGGAGGCCGACCGCTGGGAGCACGCGATCTCGGCCGACGTGGAGGAGAAGCTCGTGCTGCTCCTCGGCGACCCGGCCACCTGCCCGCACGGCAACCCGATCCCCGGCTCGTACGCACAAGGTCGAGGGCCCGGCGTCGGTGCCGCTCACGCAGCTGCAGCCCGGCCCGGTGATCGTGCGCCGCATCAGCGAGAAGGTCGAGATCGACGACGACGCGATCGCCTTCCTCGCCGGCGCCGAGCTCATCCCCGGTTCCAACGCGGTGGTGGTCAGCACCAGCACCGAGGGCGTGCGGGTCACGAGCGCCGCGGGCGAGCAGACCGTCCCCCGCAAGCTCGCCCAGCTCGTCTACGCCATCCCCGCCTGCAGTTCGGCCCCGCGTAGTTCGGCCCGCGCAGTTGGCCTCGGAGCTCAGCCGCCGGCGACGGCGGGGACGATGCTGACGGTGGCGCCGTCCTTGACCTCGGTGTTCACGCCGTCGAGGAAGCGGATGTCCTCGTCGTCGACGAACACGTTCACGAAGCGGCGCAGCTCGCCCTGGTCGTCGAAGAGGCGCTCGCGGAAGCCGGGGTGCGCGGTCTCGAGGCCGTCGAGCACGGACGGCGAGCGTGCCGCCCTCGGCGCTGACCTCGGCGTTGCCGCCGGAGAGCTCGCGCAGCTGGGTGGGGATGCGGACGGTGACCGACATGCTCACTTCTCCAGTTCGTCGGGCGGGAACGCCTCGTGGAAGGCGTCGAGGGTGGGCGGGATCACCGCGGTGGGGCCGACGGTCGGCTGCGACCGCGTCGAGCGTCTTCAGGCCGTGGCCGGTGACGTAGGCGACGACGCGCTCGTCGGGCCGCACGATGCCCTCGGCCGCGAGCCGCTTCAGCGTGGCGATGGTGACGCCACCCGCGGTCTCGGCGAAGATCCCCTCGGTGCGGGCCAGCAGCTTCATGCGCGTCGACGATCTCGTCGTCGGTGACCGCGGCGAGCCCGCCACCGGTCTGGCGCACCGCGTCGAGCGCGAAGTAGCCGTCGGCGGGGTTGCCGATGGCGAGCGACTTGGCGATGGTGTCGGGCTTCACCGGCTTGATGGTGTCGACGCTCGTCGAGCCACGCCCGCGCCACCGGCGAGCACCCCTCGGCCTGCGCACCGGACACGCGGATCTTCGGCTCCTCGTCGAGCAGCCCGACCTTGAACAGCTCGTCGAAGCCCTTGCGGATCTTGGTGAGCAGCGAGCCGCTGGCGATCGGCACGACCACGTGGTCGGGCGCCTCCCAGCCGAGCTGCTCGGCGGTCTCGAACGCGAGCGTCTTCGAACCCTCGGCGTAGTACGTGCGCACGTTCACGTTGACGAACGCCCACGGGTACGTGCCCGCGAGCTCGGCGCACAGACGGTTGACGGCGTCGTAGTTGCCGTCGATGGCGACGACGTTGCCGCCGTAGACCGCGGTGGTGACGACCTTGCCCTGCTCGAGGTTGGCGGGGATGAACACGAAGCTGCGCAGGCCCGCGTGCGCGGCGTGCGCGGCGACCGAGTTGGCGAGGTTGCCGGTGGACGCGCACGCGGCGACCTTGAACCCGAACTCGAGCGCCTTCGACAGCGCGACCGACGTGACGCGGTCCTTGAACGAGTTGGTGGGGTTCACCGTGTCGTTCTTGATCCACACCTCGCCGAGCCCGAGCTCGGCGGCGAGGCGGTCGGCGCGCACCAGCGGCGTGAAGCCGGCACCGAGGTCGACGGCCGGGTTGCGGTCGGACGGCAGCAGGTCGGCGTAGCGCCAGATCGACAGCGGGCCGGCCGCGATCTTCTCGCGGCTGACGGCCGCGCGGATGGCGTCGTAGTCGTAGGCGACCTCGAGCGGGCCGAAGCACCACTCGCAGGTGAAGATCGGCGCGACGTCGTACTCGCGTCCGCACTCCCGACATCGCAGTCCGTGCACGTGGGCCATGAGGGTCTCCTCCGTTGAGCCGGGTGTTCCCGGCGACCTCGACGCGCTCTCGAGCGCCTCGAGCGGAGGACCGCTCTCGGACTGCTCATCGTTCAGGCATTGGCACCTGGCACCCTCCCGACCCCGGTGGCCGGTCGTGATGCTGGTTGCCGCGGCGTCACAGGGCCTGTCCCTCAACCGCTCTCGATGAACGCGTTCGGCGAAGAAGTTACCACGGGCCTGCCCGCCTGCCGGCCGCACGAAATCTCCCGGTGGCGAGCCCGCGTACCCTGAGTGCGCATGGCCGCACCCGGTGCCGACATCGCCGCGCTGGTCGCCGCCAAGGAGGCCGCCGGCACGACCATCTCGGTGTGCCTCCCGGCCCGCAACGAGGAGCCGACCGTCGGCCAGATCGTCGCCACCGTGCGGCGCAACCTGGTGGAGCACGCGCCGCTCGTCGACGAGGTCGTCGTGATGGACGACGGCTCGACCGACGCCACCGCCGAGGCCGCGCAGTTGGGAAGGCGCCCGGGTCGTCGCCGTGGCCGACGTCCTCCCCGAGCTCCCCGCGGCTCGGGCAAGGGCAACGCGCTCTGGATGTCGCTGTACGCGTGCGAGGGCGACATCGTGTGCTGGCTCGACGCCGACGTCCGCAACTTCGCGCCGCACTTCGTCACCCGGCTCGTCGCGCCCCTGCTCGACCGACCCCGCGGTCGGGTTCGTGAAGGGCTACTACCGCCGACCGCTGCACGGCGAGGCCACCGGCGGCGGGCGCGTCACCGAGCTCATGGCCCGGCCCGGTCATCTCGTCGCTGTTCCCCCACCTCGCGGGGTTCGTGCAGCCGCTCGCCGGCGAGTACGCCGGACGGCGCGCCCTGCTCGAGACGGTGCCGTTCGTCGAGGGATGGGGCGTGGAGATCGGCCTGCTCATCGACCTCGTCGCCAACTTCGGCATCGACGCCATCGCGCAGGTCGACCTCGACGTGCGCGAGCACCGCAACCGCCCGCTCGATCAGCTCGGCCCGCAGGCGATGGCCATCCTCGTCACCGGGTTGCGCCGCGCCGGCGTGCCCGTCGACAAGCGGCTGGCCGAGCTGGTGCGCTACGACGACGACCTTCCAACCCGAGCGGGTGGCCGTCGAGATCCGCGAACGTCCACCGATGCTCACGATCCCCGCGTACCGCGCGCGGTTCGGAAGAGAGCTGCTCGGAAGGGAGCTCTCCGCATGACCGACGTCGCCCGCACTGGTCTCTCCGGCGCCGAGCTCGTGGCGTTCGTCGCCACCACCGACACCGCGCGCGCACGGGCGTTCTACGAGGGCGTGCTCGGGCTCACCGTGCTCCACGACGACGGCTTCGCGTGCGTGGTCGACGCGCACGGCACCACGGTGCGCATCACCGCGGTGCCCGAGCGGGCAGCGGCGGTGTACACCGTGCTCGGGTGGAAGGTCGACGACCTCGACGCCACCGTCGACGGCCTCGTGTCCCGCGGGGTGACGTTCCTCCGCTTCGACGGCATGGCGCAGGACGACCGCGGCGCGTGGACCACTCCGGGCGGCGAGCGCATCGCGTGGTTCGCCGATCCCGACGGCAACACGCTGTCGCTCCAGGCGCCCGCCTGAGCTCACCAGCCTGACGTCATCCGCCCCGGGCGGCGCGTCCCGCTTCGAGCGCGGCCTCCTCGACCAGCACCGCGGTGCGCGAGAAGGTCTCCGCCGACTGCCAGACCCGATCGGTGAGCGCGAGCAGCTGCGCGCCCGCGTGCAGCGCCATCTCCTCCGCGCGCGTCGGCGGTGACCTGACCGGCGATCACCGCGACGTGCGGCACGCCGGCGTCGGCCGACCACTCGAGCACGCCGCCCACGACCTTGCCGGCGAAGCTGGTCACGTCGAGGCGGCCCTCGCCCGTGACCACGAGGTCGACGTCGTCGAGCGCGTCGTCGAAGCCCACCGCGTTCGCGACCACGTCGAACCCGGAGTCGAGCTCCGCACCGATGGCGGCGAGCCCACCCGCGAGCCCGCCGGCGGCGCCCGCACCCGGCAGCGTGCGCACGTCGACGCCCGTGCGCCGCTCGTACGTCTCGGCCAGGCTCGCCAGCCGGCGCGTGAGCAGGCCGACCTGCGCGCCGGAGGCGCCCTTCTGCGGCGCGAACACGGTGGCGGCGTCGAGGAACGGCGTGGTCACGTCGCACGCGACGGTCACCGGCACCGCGCCGAACGACCAGCCCAGCGCCTCCAGCGCCGCCAGGCCGCCGTCGGTGGTGGCGCTCCCGCCGACGCCCACGATCACGCTGCCGGGCACCGCCGCGGATGGCGGCGGCGATGAGCTCGCCGGTGCCGCGCGTCGAGGCCGCGCAGCGGATCGCGCGCGCGCGGCATGAGACCGAGGCCGCTCGCGCGCGCCATCTCCACCACCGCGACCCCGCCGGGCAGCAGCGCCCACTCGGCGTCGACGGGATCGCCGAGCGGTCCGGTGACGGTTGCCTGACGACGCGATCCGCCGCGCGCGGCGACGAGCGCGTCGAGCGTGCCCTCACCGCCGTCGGCGAGCGGCAGCGACGTGACCTCGTCGAAGCCGGCACGCCGAAGTCCGGCTTCCATCGCGTCGGCGGCCTTCGCGGCGCTCAACGTGCCCTTGAACTTGTCGGGGCAGACGAGAGCGGTGGGCATCACTGGATAGATTGACCGAGATTCCCGTCCCCGGCACACCGGAGTGTCCGTGCTCGACCGCGTCCCCCTGCTCGAGAAGCACCTCGACGACTACGCGGGGGTGGTCGGTGCCGAGGTCATCGACCGGATCCGCGAACTGGCGAAACCGCTGCAGGGCGCGCGGGTGCTGCACGTCAACGCCACCGCGTACGGCGGTGGTGTCGCCGAGCTGCTCGCCACGCACGTCCCGCTCCTCCGCAGCGTCGGCATCGACGCCGACTGGCAGGTGATGCACGGGAGCGACGAGTTCTTCGCCGTCACCAAGGCCGTGCACAACGGGCTGCAGGGCGCCGACATCGAGTGGACGCCGCAGATGCAGCGCATCTACCTCGAGAAGGTGCTCGACAACGCGCTGCTGCTCGAAGGCCAGTACGACTACGTGGTGATCCACGACCCGCAGCCGGCGGCGATGCTGAGCTTCCTGCGCGAGCGCCTCGGCGTCCAGATGCAGGACACCACCTGGATCTGGCGCTGCCACATCGACCTCACCGAGGCCAACCCCAAGGTGTGGGAGTTCTTCCGCCCGTTCGTGGAGATGCACGACGCGTCGGTGTGGACCATGCCGGAGTTCGTCCCGGGCTCCCTCGACATGGCGAACATCGTGCACGCGCCGCCGTGCATCGACCCGCTGTCGGTGAAGAACCTCGAACTGGCGATGCCGTTCTGCCAGGAGCTCACCAAGCAGTACGGCGTCGACGTCAACCGCCCGATCGTGTGCCAGGTGAGCCGCTTCGACCCGTGGAAGGACCCGGTCGGCGTGATCGAGGCGTTCCGCATCGTGCGCGAGCGCGTGCCCGACGCGCAGCTCGTGCTGGCCGGCTCGATGGCCACCGACGACCCCGAGGGCTTCAAGGTCTGGGACGACACCGAGGCCGCGCGCGCCGGCGACCGCGACATCTACCTGCTCTCGAACCTCCACCAGGTGGGCTCGGTGCAGATCAACGCGTTCCAGCGCGTCGCGCAGGTGGTGCTGCAGAAGTCGTTGCGCGAGGGCTTCGGCCTCACCGTGAGCGAGGGCCTCTGGAAGGGTCGCCCGGTGATCGGCGGGCGTGCGGGCGGGATCAAGCTGCAGATCCGCGACGGCTTCGACGGCTACCTCGTCGACTCGGTCGAGGAGTGCGCGCAGCGCACCGTCGACCTGCTCGCCGACCCCGTGGGTGCCGACGCGCTCGGGGCGCAGGGCCGCGAGCACGTGCGCGACAACTTCCTCTCGACGCGCGAGCTCACCGACTGGCTCACCCTCTTCGGGACACTGCGCAAGTGATGCTCGTCACGCACCGAGGGCCGTATCGGTTCTCGGTGCGCGACGACGGATCGTTCACGTCACGGCGCGGCGCCGGTGGATTGGTCAGCGCGCTGCTCCCACTGGTGCAGCGCGACGACATCGGCGGTCAGCCGTCGTGGGTCGCGGCCGCCATCGACGGCGGCGACCGCGCCGCGGTCGCCGCGGGCGCGGCGACGGTCCCCGGGCTCGACCTGCGCCTGCTCGACCTGGACCCGGCGTTGCACCGCATGCACTACGACGTGATCTCGAACGCGGTGCTGTGGTTCCTCCACCACGGGCTCTTCGACCTCGCCCGGCGACCCCGGTTCGATCGTCACCTCCACGACGCGTGGGACGGCTACGTGGCGGTGAACGCGGCGTTCGCCGCCGTCGTCGCCGAGACCGCGCCCGAGGGCGAGCAGGTGCTCGTGCACGACTACCACCTCGCACTCGTGCCGGGGATGGTGCGCGCGGCGCGCCCCGACCTGCGCCTGACGCACTTCACCCACACCCCGTTCTGCGGCCCCAACTCCATCCGGGTCCTCCCCACCGACGATGGCGGAGGCGATGTGTGCGTCGATGGGCTCGGTGACGGCCGGGTTCCACACCGAGCGGTGGGCGGCGTCGTACCGGGCGTCGGCGCGCACGGTGCTCGGACGCGACGTCACCGCCGCCTACGCCGCGCCGCTCGGGCCCCGATCCCGATGCGCTGGCGGAGCTCGCCGCCGCCGCCGGTACGGCGCGCGCCGCCGCCGCGTTCGACGAGCTCGTCGGCGACCGGAAGTTGCTGCTCCGCAGCGACCGCATCGATCTCTCCAAGAACATCGTGCGCGGCTTCCACGTGTACGACGCCTTCCTCGACGCGCACCCGGAGTGGCGCGAGCGAGTGGTGTTCGTCGCCCTGCTCAACCGCTCGCGGTCCAACCTGGCCGAGTACCTCGCCTACGAGCAGGAGGTCGACCAGGCCGCGGCGCGGGTGAACGAGCGGTGGGCGACGCGCGACTGGCAGCCGGTGGTCGTCGACACGCGCGACGACTACGAGCAGACCATCGCCGGGTTCACCCGCTACGACGCGCTGATGGTGAACCCGATCAAGGACGGCCTCAACCTGGTGGCGAAGGAGGGCCCGCTCGTCAACCGTCGTGACGGCGTGGTCCTGCTCTCACCCGAGGCGGGCGCCTACGAGGAGCTGCGCGACGCGGTGGTGCCGGTGCACCCGTACGACATCGTCGAGGGTGCGCACGCGCTGCACGTGGCGCTGACGATGCCCGACGACGAACGCGAGAAGCGGGCTGCGAGCCTGCGCGAGCTCGCGAGCGTGCACACGCCGCGCACCTGGCTCGACGCGCTCCTCAGCCAAGCCCGGTAGCAGCACCCGAGATCGCGTCGGCCAGCGCGTCGAGCAGCTCGGCCAGACCGACGGGGCCGTCGACCACGACGTCGGCGGCGTGCACCTCGGCCGGGCTCTCGTCGGACCGGACGCCGATGCTCACGCCGTGGGCCAGCACGCCCGTCACCACCAGCTCGTGCAGGGCCGCGAAGGCCGGGAGGTCGCCGGCGTCGTCACCCGCGAACGCAGCGGCGGTGGAGCCGCGCGCGAGGTCGGCCACGGTCGTGCCCTTGTCGACCGGCACCGGCGGCCGCAGCTCGACCGCCATGCGGCCCCGCAGCGGTGCCTCGAGCCCGAGTCGGGGCGCGGCCTCGGCGGCCCAGCGGGTGGCCTCGGCGCCGCGGTCGGGCTGGTCGCGCCAGTGCACGGTGACCGCGACCTCGCCCTTGCGCTCGACCCGCAGCCCGGGCAGCGCGGCCTCGGCGTCGTCGGCCGCTCGGGCGACGGCGGTCACGAAGGGGAGGACGCGCTCGTCGAGCACGACCTCGCCGTCGAGGATGCGCTCCAGGCCGTAGGTGCCCACGTAGCCGAGGCCGTCGATCGCGAGCGCGTCGCGCAGGAAGGCGGCCGGACGCCCGCTCACCACGGCCACGGTGCCGAGCACCGGCACCAGCCGGGCCAGAGCCGCGCGCGCGGCCGGGAGCGGCCGCGCCGCCGCGGGATCGAGCACGATCGGCGCCATCGACCCGTCGAAGTCGACGAACAGGGCCGAGCGGCGGGGGTCGTCGACGAACGGTGAGAGTGCGAGCGGAACGACCACCGGGGCTCGGCGCCCGTCGCTACGCGGTGCCGATGACGACGATGCAGTCGGCGTCGGACGCGCCCGCGGGCGGGTCGGACGGGTACGCCTCCACGGTCGACGGCAGGTCGGCCATGCCGTAGACGCGCAGCAGCTGGGCCTCGCGCTCGAAGCCGGTGGTGCACTCGATGACGGTGCCCGGACGCTGCTTGTCGAGGTTGGCGGGCTCCTGCATGTTGTAGCCCTTGGCCCGCAGCTGATCGGTGAGCGTCTGGGCCCGACCCTGCACGCCCGACGCGTTGTACACCTTGACCCGCACGTCCTGGTTCTGTCGCGGCGGGGCCGTCGTGGCCGTCGACCCACCGCCGTCGGTGGTCTGGGTTCCGGGGACGGTCGTCGCCGTGCTGCCGCTCGATCCGTTGCCGGAGTCGTCGAGGATCTGCAGGCCGACGATCCCGAGGATCACCGCCAACCCGATCACGACCGCGCCGCGCGCTCCACCGGTGGCACCGGGGGACCGCGCGGGGCCTCCACCGCGCGGCGCCGTCACCGGGTACCCGGGTCGGCCCGATGGCCCTCGAGGCGTTCACGCCGGCGCCGGTCGCGCTCGCGACGGACCCGCTTCACGGTGAGCGGGTCGTACTCGTACGCCTCGGGCACGTCGACGAGGTGCCGGAGGATCTCGTAGTAGCGGGTCGCGGAGACCCCGAGCTCGGTGCGGATGGCCGCCTCCTTCGGTCCGGGACGGCTCCACCAGTCCCGTTCGAAGTCGAGGATCGCGCGATCGCGCGTCGAGAGGCCCATCAGGCCTGCGATCCTCGCACCCCGGACCGCGTCGGGAAGCGGATATGCAGTGGCGTATCGACCGGTTCATCCGAAATGTCAGGTGATGACGCTCCGGATGACCTCGCCCGCCTCCATCGCCCGGAACGCGTCGTTCACCTCGTCGAGGTGGATGTGGCGCGAGACCATCGAGCCGATGTCGAGCCGTCCGGTCTCGACCAGCTGCACGAAGCGGGGGAAGTCGCGCCGCACCTGGGCCGAGCCGTACATGCGACCCGAGCAGCGCCTTGTTGCCGGAGAAGAGCGACATGGCCGGGAAGGTGACCGAGTCGTCGAAGCGGGCCATCCCCACGATCACCGCGGTGCCGCCCGCTCGCGCGATCTCGTAGGCCTGGAGGATCGTCTGCGGCAGCCCGATCACCTCGAACGCGTAGTCGGTGCCCCGGCCGGCGGTGGCCGCGCGCACCTGCTCGACGACGTCGCCGTCGGCGGGGTCGATCGAGGTCGGTGGCCCCGAACTGCTCCGCGGTCTTGCGCTTCATCTCCACCGGGTCGACGGCGAAGATGCGCGACGCGCCGGCGATCCGCGCGCCCTGGATGACCGACTGGCCGACCCCACCGCACCCGAGCACGGTGACGGTCGCGCCCGGCTTCACCTGCGCGGTGTTCAGCGCCGCGCCGACCCCGGTGGTGATGGCGCACCCGATGAGCGCGAGCTGCTCCGACGGGAGGTCGGTCTCCACCTTGACCAGCATCGACTCGTCGACCGACATCTCGTCGGCGAAGGTGCCGAGTCCGCTGGCCCCGATCACCGCGCTGCCGTCGGCGCGCGTGGCCTTGGGCGAGAACATGTGCGCGCCCATCGTCTCGCACAGCTGCGACTGGTCGCGCAGGCAGAAGAAGCAGTTGCCGCACGCGGGCGTGAACGACGAGATCACACGATCGCCGACCTTCACCCGCGACACGTCGCTGCCGACCGCGAGCACGGTGCCTGCACCCTCGTGGCCGAGGATGACCGGCGGCGGGAGCGGCACGCTGCCGTTGGCGAAGCTCAGGTCGGAGTGGCACACGCCGCTGGCGTCGATGTGCACGAGGGCGTCGTGCGGGCCGATCGCCGCGGTGCTCACCTCTTCGACACCAGCGGCTCGTTGTACGCGGTGAGGATGGCAGCTCGCATGGTTCCCCCTGGGCTCTCGCGTCGACGCGGGTGCCCAACGCTCGCGAGCCGGGTGTCGGATTCGAACCGACGACATCTTCTTTACAAGAGAAGTGCTCTGCCACCTGAGCTAACCCGGCGTGAGCGAAAGGCTATCCCGCGCGTCGGCGCGCCGATCTCGGTGCACGCGACCGCGG
This sequence comes from uncultured Actinomycetes bacterium, assembly GCA_963755855.1. Lineage (GTDB taxonomy): Bacteria > Actinomycetota > Acidimicrobiia > IMCC26256 > DASPTH01 > DASUAS01. Next base: position 2,046,913 of record CAVWLR010000009.1, read on the forward strand.
CGGCCGCGCTCACGTTGAGCGACTCGATGTGACCGTGCATCGGGATCGACGCGATCACGTCGCAGCGTGCACGCGCGAGACGCGACAGCCCGCGCCCTTCGGCACCGAGCACGAGCACGAGCGGCGCATCGGCGACCGACAGCGCGAACAGCGACTGGTCGCCGTCGGCGTCGAGTCCGACGCACCACACGCCGGCCCGCTTGGCGCGATCGAGCGCACCGGGCACGCCCGACACGAACGCGACCGGCAGGTGCTCGACGGCACCGGCGGCCGCCTTGGCCACTGCGGGGGTGATGCCGGCAGCGCGGTGCGTGGCGAGGATCACGCCACTGGCCCCGGCGGTCTCGGCGCTGCGCATGACCGCGCCGAGGTTCTGCGGGTCGGTGACGCCGTCGAGGGCGACGAGGAACGCCTGCGGATCGGCGAGCAGGGCGTCGAGATCGGCGGCGGCGACGGGTGCCGCGAACGCGATCACGCCCTGCGGTGCGTTGGTGCGGGCGCGTCGTTCGATCTGGTCGGGTGGGACGGGCTTGATGCGCACGCCGGCGTCGCGCGCCAGCGCTTCGAGCTCGACCAGCTCCGGTGCGTCCTCGGCGCCCGCCGAGACCAGCAGCTCGTGGACCTTGCGGTTGCCGGCGACGAGCAGCTCGCGCACCGCGCGCCGCCCCTCGATCTGCTGACCCCGGTCGTCGCGCCCCGACCCGCGCTGACCACGGTCGGGCGCGTGGTCTCGGCCGCCGTCGCGACCTCCGTCGCGTCCGCCTCGCGGCCCCGATCGCTGCCCTTGTCGCTCGCCTGTCCGGACTGGCGTCGTTGGCGGGGTGCCTGACCCCGTTTGGTGACGCCGGTTCGCGAGAGGAGGAGGACGAGGTGCGCTTCTTCTTGGACGGCTTCTTGGGGGGTGTCATCGGTGCCAGACGGTACCGGTGGGCGTGTCCTCGAGCTTGATCCCGCGCGCGGTGAGCTCGTCGCGGAGCGCATCGGCGCGGGCGAAGTCGCGTGCGGCCCGGGCCTCGTCGCGCTCGCGCACGAGCGCGTCGATCTCGCCGTCGTCGCCGGTGTCGTCGCCGGTGTCGTCGCCGGTGTCGGTCGTGAGCCCGAGCACGCCGAGCAGCTCCTCGACCGCGTTGACGAGGCCGGCGGCGCGCGGCGCATCACCGTCGTCGATCGCACGGTTGGCGGTGCGGGCGGCATCGAAGACGACCGCGAGCCCGTGCGCGGTGTCGAAGTCGTCGTCCATGGCGGCACGGAACGCGTCCAACGTCGCCGGGTCGGCGGGCGCATCGGTGCCGCGGCTCGGCGCGACGGAAGAGCGCGTCGAGGCGCTCGACCGCCCTCGCCGCCGCCGTCAGCTCGGTGACCCCGAGATCGGCGGCGCGCCGGTAGTGCGTCTGCAACATCGCCAGCCGCACCGCGCGCCAGTCGTGCTCGGCGAGCGCCTCGTCCACGGTGGTGAAGTTGCCGAGCGACTTCGACATCTTCTCGCCGCCGATGGTGACCATGCCGGTGTGGATCCAGTGGCGGGCGAACGGGTGCCCCGCCCCCTCGGCCTGGACCCGCTCGTTCTCGTGGTGCGGGAACGCGAGGTCCTCACCGCCACCGTGCAGGTCGAACCCCTCGCCCAGCAGGTCGAGCGACATCGCCGAGCACTCGATGTGCCATCCCGGGCGGCCCTCACCCCACGGCGAGTCCCACGCCGGCTCGCCCGCCTTGGCCGCCTTCCACAGCGCGAAGTCCATCGGGCTGCGCTTCGCCTCGTCGACGTCGACCCTCGCCCCCGCCGATTCGCGCAGCTCCTCGATCGTGCGGTGCGGCAAGGCTCCGTAGCCCGGGAAGGTCTCGACCGCGAAGTACACGCCCTGACCCGGCACCTCGTAGGCGTGCCCCCGCTCGACCAGCTCACCGATCAGCGCCAGCATGCCGTCGATGTACTCGGTGGCGTGGGGCCGGTGGTCGGCGTCGCGCACGTTGAGCCGGTGCATGTGGTCGAAGTACACGTCCTCGAACTCCGCTGCGACCTCGGGTTCGGTCCGGCGCTCCCGCGCGGCGCGGGCGATGATCTTGTCCTCGACGTCGGTGACGTTGCTCACGTAGGTGACGTCGAAGCCCGCCCACTCGAGGTAGCGCCGGATGGCGTCGAACGCGACCGCGGTGCGCGCGTTGCCGATGTGCGGGGCGTCGTAGACGGTCGGACCGCACACGTAGATCGACACCTTGCCCGGCTCGCGCGTGACGAGCTCGACGGTGTCGCGCGAGAGCGTGTCGCGGATGCGGACCATGGCGCGTCGAGGGTAGCGGTCAGCCGCGGGACGGCTCGACCGATTCGAGCAGCGCCACCGCCCAGCACTGGATGCCCTCGCGGCGTCCGACGGTGCCGATGCCCTCGCCGCGCTTGGGCGTGATCGACACGTGCGCGCCACCGAGCGCGTCGCGCACCGACGCGGTCATCGCGTCGAGGTGGGGCGCCAGGCGCGGCTCCTCGGCGTTGACCACGACGTCGACGTTCGCCACCGACCAGCCGGCCGCGGTCACGCGCGCGACGACGTCGCGCAGCAGAACGAGCGACGAGGCGTCGCGGTAGGTGTCGTCGGTCGCGGGGAACAGCGCGCCGAGGTCGGGCAGACCCGGCCGGACCGAGCAGCGCGTCGGCGACCGCGTGGCACACGGCGTCGGCGTCGGAGTGGCCGGCCAGCCCGCGCCCGTCGATGGTGACCCCACCCAGCACCAACGGACGCTCGTCGTCGGCGAACGGGTGGACGTCGTAGCCGAGCCCGACCCTGATCACGAGGGCCTCATCGCTGGCTCACGGCCCGGTTCACGAGGTCTCGAGCAGCGCGGCCGCGATCATGAGGTCGGCGGGACCGGTGACCTTGAGGTTGCGCGGATCGCCGGGCACGACGACCACGGTGCCGCCCAGCGCCTCGACCAGACCGGCGTCGTCGGTGGCGTCGCTGCCGGTGAGGTGTGCGCTGCGCAGGATCTCGGCGCGGAAGGCCTGCGGGGTCTGCACCGCGACGAGGCCGACGCGGTCGACGGTCGCGGTGACGCGCACCTCGTCGACGCGCTTGAGCGTGTCGGTGACGGCGAGGCCGGGCACCGCACCGTCGGCACCCCCGACCACTGCGTCGACGACCGCCTCGAAGAGCGCTGCGGTCGCCAGCGGGCGGGCGGCGTCGTGCACCACCACGATCTCGGCCGAGCGCGGCACCGCCGCGAGGCCGGCGCGCACCGACTCGGCGCGCGTCGAACCGCCGTCGACCAGCGCGTCGACGTCGGCGCCCTGCCAGTCGGAGGCGTCGGGGACCACCAGCACGACCGCGTCGCACGAGCTGGAGGCGGTGTCGATCGCGTGGTCGACCAGCCGCGCGCCGCCGAGCTCCGCGAACTGCTTGGGTCCCCCGAAGCGCTCGCCGAACCCCGCGGCGACGATCACCGCCCACACGCGCGGAATCGCCATCCGTCGCCTACTTCTTGGCGGCGGCCTTCTTGGCCGGTGCCTTCTTCGCGGGCGCCGGCTTGTCCTCGCTCTTCAGCACCTCGTCGAGGCGGGCCTCGGCGGCCTCTTCGTCGACGTTGAGCGCGAACGTGAGCTCCGACACGAGGATCTGGCGGGCTCGCGCCAGCATCCGCTTCTCGCCCGCCGACAGGCCCTTGTCGGCCTCGCGGATCGAGAGGTTCCGCACCACCTCGGCGACCTGGTAGATGTCGCCGCTCTTGAGCTTCTCGACGTGGTTCTTGAACCGGCGCGACCAGTTCGTGGGCATCCGCGCCTCCTTCTTCCGGAGGACCGCGAACACCTCCTCGACCTCTTCGTCGTTGATGACCTCACGGAGGCCGATCTCCTCGGCGTTGTCGGCCGGCACCATGAGGGTGAGGTCGCCGTAGGCCAGGCGCAGCACCAGGTAGTCGCGCTTCTCCCCGAACGCTTCCTTCTTCTCACGCCGCTCGATGGTGGCCGCGCCGTGGTGGGGGTAGACGACCTTGTCGCCGACGTCGAACGTCATGATGCTCCTTGCCGCAGCGGGGGCCGTGCCGGGGACGGTCCGCCGGATGGACCGAGAATCGGCCGGGGAGCCAGGATACCAGAGGCCCGACGGGCTCCTCCCGGCGTCCCGCGACACTCACCCACCTGCAGTGCCGCCATGACTACGCTTCGCCAGCACGATGGCGGAACGACGGATGCTCGAGACGACCCAGCTGCTGGGCTCCCTACCGCCCGACGCGCTCGAGACCCTCCGCCAGCAGGCCACCATGCGCACGGTGAGCCGCAACGAGGTGCTGTTCCGCCAGGGCGAGCCCGCAGCGGAGATGTACGGCATCGTCAGCGGGCGGGTGGCGGTGCTCACCCGGTCCCCCGACGGGCGCGAGTCGCTGGTCGCGGTGCTCGACGAGGGCTCGCTGCTCGGCGAGCTGCCGCTGTTCGACGACGGTCCCCGCTCGGCCGACGCGCGTGCGCTCGAGGAGAGCCAGCTCATCGTGCTCGGCTACGACGCCGTGCGCGCCGCGATCGACGCACATCCCACGATGCTGTGGGTGATCGTGCGCCTCCTGGCCCGGCGCCTCCGCGACACCGACGAGTCGCTCGCCGACGCGGTCTTCCTCGACGTGCCCGCCCGCACCGCCAAGCGCCTGCTCGAGATCGCGGGCGACGCCGACCAGTTCCGCCTCCCGATGACGCAGGAAGACCTCGCCGGGCTGGTCGGTGCCAGTCGTGAGCGGGTCAACAAGGCGCTGTCGCTGTTCACCCGGCTCGGCTGGATCGAGGTCGAGGGCCGGAACCGCTACCGGATCCTCGACCGCCAGGCGCTGCTCGAGCGCGCCACCCTCTAGCTCCGGTTCCCGGCACGACGTCCGTCAGGCGGGCTCGAGGAACGCGAGCACGCGGCGCCAGGCGTCGGCGGCGTCGTCGGCCCGGTGGGCGTCGCGTTCGGGTGCGTGCACGAACCCGTGCTGCGCCTCGGGGTAGACGACGATCTCGCAGTCGGGACGGTCGGCCCACGCCGCGCGCAGCGCGTCGATGTCGGCGGCGGGGGTGAACGGGTCGTCGCCTCCGAAGATCGCGAGCGTCGGGCACACGTCGGCCGCGGTGTCGAGCGGCTGGCGCGTCTTCGGTCCCACCCAGTTCTCGGGCACGCGGATCATGCCGTAGAAGGCGACGGCGCGGTCGAAGCGCCCGGTCGCGGCCGCCTTCAGCACCTGCATGCCACCCATGCAGAACCCGAGCACCGCGACCTCGCGCACGTCGTCGTGCACCACGAGGTAGTCGGCCGCCGCCTCGAGGTCGCCGATCTGCAGGTCGTCGTCGAGCTCCTTCACGTAGCCCATGCGCGTGTCGGTGTCGGGGTCGGCCCGCACCTCGACCGGCGCCCGGGCGAACGGCTCGGGCGCGCACACCGCGAAGCCGTGGGTGGCGAGACGTCGGGCCAGGTCGTCGAACAACGGCCGGACCCCCATGATGTCGGGGTGCAGCACGAGCCCGCTCCGCGGCATGCCGTCGGGACGGGCGTGGATGGCGTCGATGGCGGCGCCGTCGGGACCCTTCAGCGTGATGTGCTCGACGTCGACGTCGTGGGCACCCGTGTGGAGCTCAGCCATGTCAGACGTACCGCTCCAGGATCGAGGTCTCGGCGAGCCGGGACAGGCCCTCCTTGATCGCCTTCGCCCGCACCTCGCCGACGCCCTCGACCTCGGTGAGGTCGGCGAGTCCGGCGCGCATGATCTTCTGCAGGTTCGAGAAGCGGGCGACGACGTGGTCGGACACCAGCTCGGGCAGGCGCGGGATCTTGTGCAGGAGGCGGAAGCCGCGCGGCTGCAGCGCGCCGTCGATGCCGATGTCGGGATCGAGGTGCAGCACCGACGCGACGGAGGCCAGGTCGAGGAGCTCTTCGTCCTCGATGTGGGCCAGGCGCTGCATCACGCCCGGCGAGCTCGAAGCCGTCGGCCGACTGGAAGTAGTCCTTGGCCACCAGGCGGCGGTCCTCCTCGACGCCGCCGACGAGCTCGTCGAGCTGCAGCATGACGAGCCGGCCGTCGGCGCCGAGCTCGATGACGTAGCCCTCGATCTCCTCGGCGATGCGGCGCACCATCTCGGCGCGTTGGAGGACGGTGGCGACGTCGCGCACGGTCACGAGGTCCTCGACCTCGAGCGCCGAGAGCGAGCCGCTCACCGAGTCGAGCCGGGTCTTGTAGCGACCCAGGATCTGGAGCGCCTGGTCGGCGCGGGCGAGCACGCGCGGGATCGGCTCGAGCGTGTGCTTCTCGCCGCGCCGGTGGATCGCGACCAGCGACATGTCCTCCGACGCGGTGATGACGGGGACGTCGAGCTGGCGACCGACCCGTTCGGCGGTGCGGTGGCGGGTGCCGGTCTCCGACGTGGGCACGTTGGGGTCGGGGACGAGGTGCACGTTGGCGCGGGCGACGCGCGACGTGTCGGACGCGAGGATGATGGCGCCGTCCATCTTCGCCAGCTCCGAGAGCCGTTGCGGCGTGAACTCGGCGTCGAGCAGGAACCCGCCCGAGCACACCGACAGCACCTCGGGCCCGTCGCCCACCACGATCAGCGCGCCCATGCGCGCCTGCAGGATGCGGTCGAGGCCTTCGCGCAGCTGCGTTCCCGGGGCCACCAGCCGGAGGGCGACCATCATGGCTTCAGATCGCGGTTGGGCGGGCACGACGGGCTCTCTTCCTGCGACGGCGCCGGCGAGTGGCCCAACGCTACCGCAGGCCTCGGACGAATCCACTGGTGCTCGACCCGCGGCCGTTCAGCCCGCCGGGATCAACGCCCGACCGAGCGCGTCGCGCACGCTGCTCACCTCGACCACGTCGAGGCCGTCGATGCGCGCCGTCGGCCGCGTGCCCGTTGGGGACGATCGCCCGCCGGAAGCCGAGCCGGGCCGCCTCGACGAGGCGCCGGTCGAGCTGCGGGACCGACCGCACCTCGCCGCCGAGCCCGAGCTCGCCGATCGCGACCGTGTCGCGCGTGGTGACCTGCGACAGCTGCGCGCCGGCCACCGCCAGCGCGAGCGCGAGGTCGAGCCCGCGCTCGGTGATGCGCAGGCCACCGGCGACGCTGGCGTAGACGTCGGCGCCGCCGCAGCTCACGCCCGCGTGGCGTTCGAGCACCGCGAGCAGCATCGCCAGGCGCCCCGACTCCATGCCCGCGGCCGACCGGCGCGGCATCGGCGCCGCGGTGGGCATCGACAGCGCCTGCACCTCGACCAGGATCGGGCGCGCGCCCTCGAGCACCGCCGCCACCGCCGAGCCCGGCACCCCCGGGCGCCGATCGACCAGGAAGCGCGCCGACGCGTCGGGCACGTCGACCAGACCGTGCTCGGTCATCTCGAACAGGCCGACCTCGTCGGTGCCGCCGAAGCGGTGCTTGAGCGCGTGGAGGGCTCGCAGCGAGTGGCCACGGTCGCCGTCGAACGAGAGCACGGTGTCGACGACGTGCTCGAGCACGCGCGGCCCGGCGAGCGTGCCCTCCTTGGTGACGTGCCCGACGAGCACCGTGGCCCGCGCGTGCTCCTTGGCGTGCTGCACCAGCCGGTACGCGCCGTCGCGCACCTGCGTGACCGAACCGGGCGCGCCCGGGAGGTCGGGATCGACGACGGTCTGGATCGAGTCGATCGCGAGCACCTGCGGCGCGGCGTGCGCGGCGTGCGCCAGCACGTGCGGGAGCGACGTCTCGGCGACCACGAGCAGGTCGGGGTGCAGCGCACCGACCCGCTCGGCCCGCAGCTTCACCTGCGCGCACGACTCCTCGGCGGTGACGAGGAGGCAGCTCGTGCCGCCCGCCGCGAGGCGCCCGAGGGCCTGCAGCAGCAACGTGCTCTTGCCCATGCCCGGCTCGCCAGCGAGCAGGGTGACCGAGCCCGCCACCAGGCCGCCCTGCAGCACCCGGTCGAGCTCGCCCACGCCGGTGGACATCGGTGCGGCGGCTGCCGGCGTCGACCTCGCTGATCGGCACCGGGCCGTCGAGCGCGATCCGCACCTCCCTGCCCGTCGCAGTGCCGGACGCGGCCGTGGCCACCGGTGCGGCCTCGCCCAGCGTGCCCCACGCGTCGCACTCCGGGCAGCGGCCGAGCCAGCGCGGGGTCTCGCACCCGCACTCGGAGCAGCGGTGGACGGTCTTCGTCTTCACACCATCTTCCCCATCGTCGGAACCTAGAGCTGGGGTGTGACACTCAAGCGGACCCCCCCGACCCCCGAGCATCTCGGGATCGACCCCCACATGTGTACGGCAACTCCGAGATGCTCGGGGGGCCGGGGGTGGGACGGCCTAGCGTCGGCCGGGTGACGCAGCTGGTGGTGGGGTTCGATCTCGACATGACGCTGGTCGACTCCCAGCCCGGGATCATGGCCACGCTGCAGCGTCCTCGAGCAGGAGACCGGCGCTCCGGTCGCCACCGACGAGATGCTCGACGCCCTCCTGCGTCGCAACCTCGATCTCGAGTTCGGCGACCGGTTCGACCCCGAGCTCGCCGACGCAGTGGTCCGACCGCTTCCGTGAGCTGTACGTCGACCACGGCGTGCCCGGCACCCACCTCCTGCCCGGCGCACGCGAGGCCGTCGCCGCCGTGCGCGCGCTCGACGGTCGCGCCATCGTCGTCACCGCCAAGTACGAGCCCAACGCCCGGCGCTGCCTCGACCAGGTCGGCCTCGAGGTCGACGCGCTGTTCGGCTGGCGCTACGCCGACGGCAAGGGCGAGACCCTGATCGCCGAGGCGGCGTCGGTCTACGTGGGCGACACGCCCAACGACGTGCGCGCCGCGGCGCGGCTGGCCGATGCGCACATGGTCGCGGTCACGACCGGTCCGCACCCGGCGGAGGAGCTGCGCGCCGCGGGCGCGCACGACGGTGCTCGACTCGCTGGTCGAGTTCCCCGCCTGGCTCGCCGGCTGGCGCGACGACACCGACGGGGAGTGACCGGGCGTCAGCGGGCGCCTGCACCGTTCGTGGTCGAGCGCAGGAAGCGTCCGGGACGCGCCCCGGTCGACTCGCCGTCCTTCGTCGCCACCACGCCGTTGACGACGGATGCGGCCACACCGGTGGCCCCGGTGACCAGGCGTCGGCCGCCGGCGGGCTGGTCGTCGAGGAACCGCACGCCGGTGGTCGCCACCCGGTCGGGATCGAACAGCACGAGGTCGGCCGCCAGCCCGGGCGCGATCCGACCACGGTCGGCGAGTCCGAGCAGGTCGGCCTGGTCGGCGGTGAGCTTCTTGACCGCGGCCTCGAGCGACAGCACCCCGCGCTCGCGCACCCAGTGCTGGAGCGTCCAGACGGCGTAGCACGAGTCGGTGTTCGCCAACACGTGCGCGCCGGCGTCGGACGCGCCGATCATCGCGTCGGGATGCGCGAGCATGCGGCCGACCTGCTCGTCGTCGCCGTTGGCCATCTCGATCGCGAACTGGGTGTCGAAGTCGTCGGCCAGCGCGAGGTCGAGGAGCACGTCGGTCGGCGCGATCCCCAGACGGACCGCGAGCTCGTGCACGGTCTCGCCCATGAGCTCGGGCCGCGTCGTCGACCACCGCAGGCGCACGTGCTCCCATCGGCCCGACCACACCAGGTTGCCCTCGACGCCCGCGCCCTCGGCGCGCAGACGCGCCCGGGCGTCGTCGTCGGCGGCCAGCGCCCGCACACCGTCGGCACCACCGTCGCGCACCGCCCTCGACAGCGTCGGCAGCAGCCGCACGAGCAACCCCGGCATGTCGATGCGCGACCACAGCTCGAAGATCCGGCTGGAGATCTGGGGGACGACGCGCGCGTCCGCGGTCGAGCGCGTGGCCATCTCGTCGACCAGGTCGTACCCGACACCGAGATCGAACCAGCGGTCGAACACCGGACCGACCACCACCGGCCGGCCGCTCGCGGCGGCGAGGCGCAGGTGCCACCCGACGTCGGCCGACCGCTCTTCCCGCCCCTGGTTCAGCGCGGCCGGCACCATCGCGAACAACCCCGGGCCCTCGGCATCGCGCAGGACCGACGCCAGGGCCAGCAGCTCGTCCTCGCCGCACACCTGTCCGGGGAGCGCGGTGCCCTTCGGCCCGAAGTTGCCCACGCACTGGTCGGTCGAGAACCCGACGGCACCGAGCTCGAGCCCCTCCCGGAGCAGCGCGAGCATCTGGTCGAGCTCCCCCGGTGTGGCCTCGCGCTCGCGGGCGTCGACCGGACCGAGCACCGCCGTGCGCACCGGGACGTGGCCCACGAAGGTGGCGTGGTTCACGAGCACGGGGAGGTCGTCGAGCGTGGCGAAGTACTCGGCGAGCGTGCTCCAGGCGAACGGCACACCTTCTTCCAGCGCCGCACGCGGGATCTGCTCGACGCAGCTGAGCGCGTCGATCACGTAGTCGCGCGCGGCGGCGTCGGCCACGGGCGCGAGCGCGTACCCGCAGTTGCCGGTGACGACGGTGGTGACGCCGTAGAGCGAGCTCGGGGTGACGTCGGCGTCCCAGAAGAGGTTCGCGTCGAGGTGCGTGTGCGGATCGATGAACCCGGGCGCGAGGACCTGACCGCGCCCGTCGAGCTCCTCGGCACCCCGCTCGTCGACCCGACCCACGACGGTGATGCGGTCGCCGTCGACCGCGACGTCGGCGGCGCGCCCGGCAGCACCCGTGCCGTCGACGACGACAGCACCCCTGATCACGAGATCGTGCACGGCGACGCCTGCTCCCCGGTCGGACCGGCGGTGCTCACGACCCCGATCATTACACTATTCCGCTGGAGTGTAACGCCTGCTGCGGGTCGCCCGCCGGCGCCGGCGACGTCCGGGCCACAGCAGCACCACGATCGCGAGCAGCACGAGCACGACGGCCACCGTCACCAGGATCACCTTGGTGGTGTCGAGCACCGACGTCGACGCGTCGACCGCCGTCGCCTGACCGGGCGTGCCCTTCACCACGGTGGTGCCACCGGGAAGCTCCACCTTCACCGTGACCCCGAGCGAGTCGCGCAGGTCGGCGAGCAGCGACTGGTCGACGGCACCGGCGTCGACGGCCTGACCGAGCAGCGACCCCACGACGTCCTTGTCGGTGGTCAGACCGGTCTGCAGGTCCTTGAGGTCGAGGGTGCCGGTGGTCGAGTAGCTGGTGGAGAACGTGCCCGCGTCGCGCGTCACGGTGACGCCGCGCAACGGTCCCGCGGTGCCGCTGATCTCCTGCACGATCGCGGTCGCCTGCTCGGGGTTGCCGAACGGCTTGGTGAGCGTGATCTGGGCGGAACCGTCCGCAGCGCGCGCCCACGGCTGCGCGGTCCACCCTGCCTTGGCCAGGTCGCCGAGACGCACGCGGTCCTCGAGCTTGCCGCCGCCCGACTCCGCCGCCTTCACCGCGTCGGGATCGAGCACGGCGGTGACGCTCACGACGCCACTGCCGTCGTCGTGCATGGTGACGGTGACGGTGGTGTCGACCTTGCACGCCGCCGCGAGCAGCATGACGGCCAACGCGACGAGGACCAGCCGAAAACGGCTGGTCCTCGAGCGGTGCGTGGCCGTCGTGGCCGAGGTACCGGGCGAAGGGGTGATCGAACCCCTACTCCGCCGAGCCGCTAGCCGGCCAGCTCGACCGGCGGAGGCTCGATGGCCTCGATGGCCCGGAACACGATCTCGTCGTCGAGCGCGTCGACCACGATCGTCTCCCCGGCGTGGAATTCCTTCCACAGGATCTTCTCCGAGAGCGGGTCCTCGATCATCCGCTGGATCGCCCGCCGCAGCGGCCGTGCCCCGAGCGAGGGGTCGTAGCCCTTCGTGGCGAGGAGCAGCTTGGCGTCGGTGGTGAGCTCGAGCCCGAGGCCCTGGCCCTCCAGCTGGCCGACGACCCGCTTGATCAGCAGGTCGACGATCTCGGTGACCTCTTCCTTGGTGAGCTCGTTGAAGACGATGATCTCGTCGATGCGGTTCAGGAACTCGGGCCGGAAGCTGCGCTTCAGGTCCTCGTGCACCTTCTCCTTCATCTTCTCGTAGGTCACCGCTTCGTCGACCTTGCCGAACCCGACCGCGGTCTTGCGGAGGTCGGCGGTGCCGAGGTTGGAGGTCATGATGATCACGGTGTTCTTGAAGTCGACCGTGCGCCCCTGGGCGTCGGTGAGACGACCGTCCTCCAGGATCTGGAGGAGCGTGTTGAACACGTCGGGGTGCGCCTTCTCGATCTCGTCGAAGAGCACGACCGAGAACGGCTTGCGCCGCACGGCCTCGGTGAGCTGACCGCCTTCGTCGTACCCGACGTAGCCGGGGGGCGAGCCCACGAGCCGCGACACCGTGTGCTTCTCCATGTACTCCGACATGTCGAGCTGGATCAGCGCGGTCTCGTCACCGAAGAGGAACTCGGCGAGCGTCTTGGCGGTCTCGGTCTTCCCCACGCCGGACGGGCCGAGGAAGATGAACGAGCCCGACGGGCGCTTCGGGTCCTTGAGGCCGGCACGGGTGCGGCGGATCGACTGCGACACCGCCTTGATCGCGGGCTCCTGGCCGACGATCCGCTTGTGCAGCTCGTCCTCCATGCGGAGCAGCTTGGCCGTCTCCTCCTCGGTGAGCTTGTAGACGGGGATGCCCGTCCACAGCGCCAGCACCTCGGCGATCGACTCCTCGGTGACCTCGTTGAACAGGTCGACGCCCTCGGCGCGCCACTCGGTCTCCTTGGCCTCGCGCTGCTCGAGGAGCGCCTTCTCGTCGTCGCGGAGCTTCGCGGCGCGTTCGAACTGCTGCGCCTCGATGGCCGCTTCCTTCTCCTTGCGGGTGGTCGCGATCTGGTCTTCGAGCTCGCGGTAGTCGGGCGGTGCCTGCATGCGACGGATGCGCAGGCGCGAGCCGGCTTCGTCGATGAGGTCGATCGCCTTGTCGGGAAGGTGGCGGTCGGAGATGTAGCGGTCGGCGAGGTTCGCCGCGGCCACGAGCGCCTGGTCGGTGATGGTGACCCGGTGGTGCTGCTCGTAGCGGTCGCGCAGACCCTTCAGGATCTCGATGGTGTGCGCGACCGTGGGCTCCTCGACCTTGATCGGCTGGAAGCGCCGCTCGAGCGCGGCGTCCTTCTCGAGGTGCTTGCGGTACTCGTCGAGCGTGGTGGCGCCGATGGTCTGGAGCTCACCGCGGGCGAGCATCGGCTTGAGGATGCTGGCGGCGTCGATGGCGCCCTCGGCGGCACCCGCACCCACGAGCGTGTGCAGCTCGTCGATGAACAGGATGATGTCGCCGCGGGTGCGGATCTCCTTCAGCACCTTCTTGAGCCGCTCCTCGAAGTCGCCGCGGTAGCGGGAACCCGCCACCAGCGCGCCGAGGTCGAGCGTGTAGAGCTGCTTGCCCTGGAGCGTCTCGGGCACCTCGCCGCCGACGATGTCGGTGGCCAGGCCCTCGACGATGGCGGTCTTGCCGACGCCGGGCTCGCCGATCAGCACCGGGTTGTTCTTGGTGCGGCGCGACAGCACCTGCATGACGCGCTCGATCTCCTTCTCGCGCCCGATCACCGGGTCGAGCTTCTTGTCGCGCGCGAGCTGCGTGAGGTTGCGACCGAACTGGTCGAGCACGAGCGAGCCGCCCTGCGCGGTCTCGGTGGCGGTGCCGCCGCCCTGGGGCGCACCTTCCTTCGCGCCGGCGTAGCCGGACAGGAGCTGGATGACCTGCTGGCGGACGCGTGACAGGTCGGCGCCGAGCTTGACGAGCACCTGCGCGGCGACGCCCTCACCCTCGCGGATGAGCCCGAGCAGGATGTGCTCGGTGCCGATGTAGTTGTGGCCGAGCTGCAGCGCCTCGCGCAGCGAGAGCTCGAGGACCTTCTTGGCGCGGGGGGTGAAGGGGATGTGGCCCGACGGCGCGGTGCCGCCGTGACCGATGATCTCCTCGACCTGCGCGCGCACGGCCTCGAGCGAGATGCCGAGGGACTCGAGCGCCTTGGCAGCGACACCCTCGCCCTCGTGGATCAGGCCGAGGAGGATGTGCTCGGTCCCGATGTAGTTGTGGTTGAGCAGGCGCGCTTCTTCCTGCGCCAGGACGACCACTCGGCGGGCTCGGTCGGTGAAGCGTTCGAACACGGTGGGGATCCGCCTCTCTCTGTGTGTCTCCACGCCGGATCCGTTCGGATCAACGTGTTTTCAGTGTAATCGGCGTCGCTGGGGAGCCTCCCGCGCAGTTGTGCGCCCTCCGGGCACCCCGGAGAGTTCTTCGGCACGGGAAAAGCGGGCCGTGAGGGTGGAACCACCGCCAGCTTGGAGATTGTTCCCGTTGCTGCCTACCGTGGGCGCATGACCGGGCCGGGAGAACCGCTACGGCCGCCCGGCCCGGCCGAACTGGCGGTCGACCTCCCGGCGTTGCCCGACGACCTGCTGCGGGTCGACGCCGCACTGCGGGAATCGGTCCAAACGCCCGATCCGTTCCTCGCCGAGGTCGCCACCCACCTCATCGGAGCCGGGGGCAAGCGCCTCCGCCCGACCCTCACGCTGGTGTCGGCGTACACGTCCCGCGCCGCCGATCCCGACGGCACGGACGGCGCCGGCCGCCCCTCGACCGACGACGCGCTCACCGGTTCGGTGGCGTGCGAGCTCGTGCACCTCGGGTCGCTCTACCACGACGACGTGATCGACGAGGCCGAGACCCGGCGCGGTGTGCCGAGCGTGAACGCGCGCTGGAGCAACATCGTCGCGATCCTCGCCGGCGACTTCCTCCTCGCCCGTGCGTCGTCGCTCGCCGCGTCGCTCGGCGCCGACGTCGCGTCGCTCCTCGCTGCGACCATCGGCGAGCTGTGCCGCGGCCAGGTCCTCGAGCTCCAGCACCTCTTCGACGTCGAGCGGTCCGAGGAGGACTACTCGTCCGCGATCGAGGGCAAGACCGCCGCGCTCTTCGCGACGTCGTGTCGCATCGGCGGGATGGTCTCGGGCGTCGGTGACGCCACCCTCGACGCGCTCACCCGCTTCGGCCGTCATCTCGGGATGTGCTTCCAGATCGTCGACGACGTGCTCGACCTCTCGTCGACCGACGACGCGCTCGGCAAGCACGCCGGGCAGGACCTGCTCGAGGGCATCTACACGCTGCCCGTCATCTACGTGCTGCGCGAGTCGCCGGAGCTGCGCGACCTCCTCGGCGGTCCGCTCGACCCCGAGCAGCTCGACGCCGCCCGCGCGCTGGCGCTCGCACCGCTCGCCTCGGGGTCGACCGCGGTCGACACCGCGCTCGGGGTGGCGCGCGACCACGCGGTGAAGGCGAGCGACGCGCTCGAGGGCGCCGACGGCCTGGACCCCGACGTGTGCCGCACGCTCGGTCGCCTCGTCGACGGGCTCGTGCACCGCGAGAGTTGAGTCAAGGGTCACTCCCAGCCTGCCGTTGATTGAACGACGAACGCGCGTGGACGTACCGTCTCGGCGTCGGGTCACGACCACGGTGACCCGCCACACCTCCAGGAGGCAGGAACCATGGGACTCTTCGACAAGGCCAAGCAGGCCAAGCAGAGCGCAGCCGACGCGATGGCGCAGGCCGGCGCGATGCAGCAGCAGGCGGGCGTCCCGCAGGGGCTTCGGCACCGCGAACATGCCCGGCATGGGCGGCCAGGACATGGCCGCGCTGGCGGCCTACTCGGCCAAGGTCAACAAGCTCGCGCAGTCGGGTCTCGAGGCACCCGGTGTGATCCACACGATCACCGCCACCGGCACCCCCGACGTCAGCGGCGCCACGATGCACGCGATCGCGGTCACCTACCGGCCCGAGGGCGCCGACCCGATCGAGACCACCATCGAGCAGAGCCTGCTGCCGTTCCAGCTCGAGGGGCTCGACCGAGGGCAAGCAGTGCACGGTGAAGTACGACCCCGACCTGCCGACGTCGGCCGTGCTGCAGAGCTGGTAGGAGGAGCGACCGTGGGCATCTTCAAGGACGGGTTCGGCGCGATCAAGGGCGCCAAGGAGCTGGGCGACTACCACGGCGGCATGCCGTCGATGAAGGGCTCCTTCAAGGACATCAAGGCCCTCACCGACGACCAGGGTCAGGGCGACATCCTGAAGCACGGTGTGCCCACCAAGGCGCGCGTGAACGGCTTCCCGATGCAGGTCGACAAGTTCACGATGGGCATCCAGCTCGACGTGTACCCGCCCGAGGGCGGCGACCCGTACACGGTCGACTACACGTTCCCGTCGGCGCGGATGAAGGCGCCGCTGTCGATGGGCATGGAGGTGCCGGTCAAGGTCATGGCCGACGACCCGCAGGCCGTCGCGGTGCAGTGGGACGCGCTGAAGGGCTCGATCGCGGCGTCGGGCGGCGACATGGCCGTGGCGATGCAGGGCATCCAGAACACCTACGCCGGCACCGCCGACGCCGCCGGTCGTCAGTACCTCGCCGACAAGGCCGAGGCCGACGCGAAGGCGGCGGCCAGGACGCGGCGGCGAACGACCCGGCCGAGCGGCTCAAGAAGCTGAGCCAGCTCAAGGACGCCGGCCTCGTCACCGACGAGGAGTTCGAGGCGAAGAAGGCCGAGATCCTCGCCGACCTCTGAGTCGCAGCGCGAGTGCAGCTGCGCGCGGTGCAGCTCGGCCAGGTTCAGCGCGCGGTTCAGCTCGGCGCGTTCGCCGTCGCCCAGGAACCCATGGCCTGCACCGTGCGCTCGGACGCCTGACCGAGCACGCTCACGCGCGTGAGCGTGGTGTCCTCGACCGGTCGGAACGTGAACGCGAGCCGGTAGAGCGTCTTGCCGAACCCGAACGTCGAGATCTTCGTGAACGCGGAGGTCACGTTCGCCTCGTAGACGAGCGACTCGTACGACTCGTCGGTGCGCTCGTAGTCGTGGAGGAAGGGCGGCGGGTCGGCGCGCCACGCGGCCACGTTCGCCGCCGGCTCACCCGCCACCATGAAGACGACGTTCACCTCATCGGCCATGCGGGCACTCTTGCACAGCGACCCATCGGGGAACAACGGCGTGCAGCGCCGAGACGAGGAGTCACGATGCGCCTGAGCGACCATCCGATGAACGCGTCCATCGCCGTGTCCGACATGGAGCGCGCCATCGCGTTCTACGAAGGGAAGCTCGGCCTCGTCGCCACGAAGGCCGGTGCCGACGGCAGCCGGATCTACGCCACCGGCGGCGCGGTGGCGCTCATGGTGTACCCGTCACCCGAGCACGCGGGAAAGGCGACGGCGACGATGGCGACCTGGTACGTCGACGACGTCGAGCGCATGGTCGACGCCCTGGTTGCGAACGGCGTGACGTTCGAGCACTACGACGGCGAGCTCGAGCGCGGCTTCGACTACGGCACCGACGAGAAGGGGATCTCGCCGCGCGCCGGCGGCGGGCGGATCGCGTGGTTCCAGGACCCCGACGGCAACACGTTCGCGATCGAGGGCGATCGCTGACCGCTCTGCGACCGTCCTCAGCGCAGGTGGCGGTCGAGGAATTCGATCGTGCGGTCCCACGCCGCGTCCGCCGCCGGTGCGTGGTACATCGACGGTGCGTCCCAGTTGCTGAACGCGTGGCCGGCGGGTGCCGGGTAGCGGTGGAACTCGACGCCGGGGCACGCTGCCACCGTGCGCTCCACCTCGTCGACGTTCTCCGAGGGGATGAACGAGTCGGCGTCGCCGTAGTGGTACATCACCGGGCACTCGATGCCGCCGACCATCGCGAGCATGTCGTTGATGGCCGAGCCGTAGTAGCAGACCGCGGCGTCGATGCCCCTGCCGTCGACACGGCTGGTGGCGGCGGCCGCGAAGGCGAGAGCACCACCGAAGCAGAACCCGACCGCGCCGACGCGTCCGGTGCACTCCCGCATCGCCAGCAGGTGTGCGTGGGTGGCGTTGATGTCGGCCGGCGCGGTGTCGAAGTCGAAGCGCTGGATCATGCCGAACGCGTCACCCATCCCCGACTCGTCCTTGCGCTCGAAGCGCGGTTCGAGGCGCCAGAACATGTCGGGGACGAGTGCGACGTAGCCCGCGTCGGCGAGGCGGTCGGCGAGTCCACGCATGTTGTCGTTGATCCCGAAGATCTCCTGGAAGAGGAGGATCCCCGGTCCGGCACCCGACGCCGGCACCGCGCAGTACGCGTCGAAGCTGCCCGCGCCGTCCGCCGTCTCGATCCGTTCGTAGCGCTGCGCGTCGGTCATGCGGCGAGGCTACCGAGCAGCCCGATCGACCGGGCCGGCCGGGTCAGTGGTTGCGCTCGTAGATGATGCGCAGACCCTGCAGGGTGAGCCACGGTTCGAAGTGCTGGATCGTCTCGGAGTGGGGCATGATCAGCTCGGCCAGGCCCCCGGTCGCCACGACCGACGACGGCCCGAGCTCCGCCTCGAACCGGCGCACGATCGAGTCGACCTGACCGCTGTAGCCGTAGACGGCGCCCGACTGGATCGCCTCGATCGTCGACTTGCCGATCACGTTCTTCGGCGCGACCAGCTCGACGCTGCGCAACGCCGCCGCCCGTTCGAACAGTGCGTCCATCGAGATCTCGATGCCGGGGAAGATCGCGCCGCCGAGGTACTCGCCCTTCGGGCTCACCGCGTCGACGGTGTTGGCGGTGCCGAAGTCGACGACGATCGTCGGCCCTCCGAACAGGTCGTACGCACCCACCGCGTTGGCGATGCGGTCGGCGCCGACGTTCTTGGGCTCGTCGTAGAGGATGGGCATCCCAGTGCGCACACCGGGTTCGACGACCATCGCCTCGTACCCGAAGTAGCGCTCCGTCATCTCCCGCAGCGCGGCGGTGACGCGCGGGACGCCCGATGCGATCGCGACGCCGGACACCTGGGCGTCGAAGGAGAACCCGTGGAAGCCGAGGAACTGCTGGAACATCAGCGCCAGCTCGTCGGACGTGCGGTCGGACGCGGTGGCGATGCGCCAGTGGTCGACGAGCTCGTGGTCGGAGAAGAGCCCGATGACGGTCTGCGTGTTCCCGCAGTCGATGGCCAACAACATGTCAGTGCTCCTCTCGCCGGGCGTCGGACTGGGCGTCGGACTGGAGGTCGTGCCGGGGATCCGATCGCAGGTCGAACGCGAGGTCGAGTGCGGGCGCCGACTGCGTGATGACGCCGGCGGAGATGAGGTCGGCGCCGGCGTCGGCGTACGACCTCACCGTGTCGAGGGTGATCCCACCCGACACCTCGACGAGGAAGCCGGCGGGCGCGGTCGTGCGCGCCAGCGACACGCAGGCCCGCACGGCGTCGGGGGTCATGTTGTCGAGCAGCACCATGGTGGCGCCCGCCGCGATCGCCTCGTGCACCTGCTCGGAGCGGTCGCACTCCACCTCGACGGTGCGACCCGGCCACCGCGCGTGTGCGCGGCGCACCGCCTCGGTGATGCCGAGACCGGCCAGGTGGTTGTCCTTCACCAGGACGAACTCGGAGAGCGTGCCCCGGTGGTTCACTCCCCCGCCGGCACGCACCGCGGCCTTCTCCACCGCACGCAGTCCGGGCAGCGTCTTGCGGGTGTCCCAGATGCGCGCCGTCGGCCCGGCCGCCTCGACGAAGCGGCGGGTGAGCGAGGCGACGCCCGAGAGGTGGCAGAGGAAGTTCAGGGCGCTGCGCTCCCCGGTGAGGACGGAGCGCAGCGGACCGGAGACCTCACCGACCTTGGTGCCCGGAGCGACGACGTCGCCGTCTTCGAGCAGCCACTCCACCCGTACCTCGGGGTCGACCTGGGCGAACACCTCGGTCGCGCACGCGGCACCGGCGAGGACGCCTTCCGCGCGCGCGACCACGTCGACGGCGGCGCGCGCCTCGGCGGGGACGAGCGCGGCGGTGAGGTCGCCGAGCGGTCCGATGTCCTCGGCCAACGCGTTCGCCACCAACGCGCGCACGACGTGGACCGGCGCGTCGAACTCGCTCATCCCGCGTGCTCCGACGCACTGGTGGTGAGCGGCACGAATTCGGGCGTCGGCCCACCGGTGAACACGAGTCGTCCGAGGAAGTCGTTCGACGACGACGGGAAGTCGGAGCGGGTGTGCGTGCCGCGCGACTCGCGCCTCGCGGTGGCCGCGCGCACCAGCGCGGTGCTGACCGCGAGGAGGTTGGCGCTCTCGGTGTCGGTGGGACTCATGTCGTGGAGGAGCCCCGCCGCACGCCCGAGGCTGGCAGCGCTGCGGACCACTCCGGCGTCGCGGGTCATGATCCGCTGGAGCTCCTCGCGGATCGACTCGCCCGGCGCCGTGCGCACGGTGGCGGGTGCGGGCGGCGCGAAGGTCTCGACGCCCCGCAGGACGCCGGTGGGCTCGCAGCCGGTGCGACCGTCGCGGATGGCCTCGACCACGCGAGCGGAGAACACCAACCCTTCGAGCAGGGAGTTCGACGCCAACCGGTTCGCCCCGTGGACCCCGGTGCACGCCGCTTCACCGCACGCCCACAGCCCGGGCAGGGTCGTGGCGCCGTCGAGGTCGGTGCACACACCACCCGACAGGTAGTGCGCGGCCGGTGCGACCGGCAACAGGTCGTGGGTGGGGTCGAGGCCGACCGCGCGGCACGCCGACCAGATGGTGGGGAAGCGCGCCGCGAAGTCGTCGATGTTCGTGGCGTCGAGCCAGAGGTGGTCGAGGTCGCGCTCGATGCACCGCCGGCTGATGGCCTTGGCCACGACGTCGCGCGGCGCGAGGTCGGCGAGCGGGTGCTCCTCGCGCATGAAGGCGACGCCCTGCTCGTCGCGCAGGATCGCGCCCTCACCCCGCAGGGCCTCGGAGAGCAGCGGGCGCGGCATCGACGGGTGGTGCAGCGCGGTGGGGTGGAACTGCATGAACTCGAGGTCGGCGACCGCGGCGCCGGCGCGCATCGCCATGGCGACGCCGTCACCGGTCGAGAGCGCGGGGTTGGTGGTGACGGCGAAGCACTGGCCGGCACCACCGGTCGCGACGAGCACGTGCCGGGCGCGCACGGTCGCAGGGCCGTCGGGACCGACCACGGAGACGCCCACGACCCGGCCCTCCTCGAGGAGCAGGTCGGAGGCGAGCCATCGTTCGTGCAGCTCGGCACCGGAGTCGAGCACCGCAGCCACGAGCGCGCGCTCGATCTCGGCGCCGGTCGCGTCACCTCCTGCGTGCACGACCCGGGCCACCGAGTGCCCGCCCTCGCGCGCACGCGCCAGCTCTCCCCCGCCGTCGACCTCGTCGAAGTGGGCGCCGAGCGCGGCGAGCTCACGCACGCGCGCGGGACCTTCGCCCGAGAGCACGCGCACGGCGTCGGTGTCGCAGAGACCACCACCCGCGGCGAGGGTGTCGGAGCCGTGCAGCTCGGGCGAGTCGTCGGCGGGGTCGAGCGCGGCGGCGACGCCACCCTGGGCGTAGCGGGTGGCCGACCACCCGAGCTCGCCCTTGGTCACCACGGTGACCGACATGCCCTCGTGACGGGCCCGGACGGCAGCCGAGAGGCCCGCGACCCCGCTGCCCAGCACGAGGAGGTCGACGGGTGCCGACGACACGGGAGGGACCGCGGAGGGAGCAGCGGGAGTTTCGGTCATGGCGGGGTCCGGCTCGGCGAGATGACGCCGGGTTACGGCGCGACCTCGCGGACGGACTGCACCGTCGGCTGGTTGTGCTCGTCGACGTGGACCACGCGCGGCTCGTGCTTCTCGAGCTCCATCTCGTCGTACTGCGCGTAGGTGATGACGATGACCTTGTCGCCCGGGTGCACCAGGCGGGCGGCGGCGCCGTTGAGGATCACGTCACCGGGTCCGCCGGGGATGACGTACGTCTCGAAGCGTGCACCGTTGTCGATGTCGAGCACGTGCACCTGCTCGTGCTCACGGATGTCGGCGAGCTCCATGAGCCGCGTGTCGAGCGTGATCGACCCGATGTAGTTGAGGTCGGCGCCGGTGATGGTGGCGCGGTGGATCTTCGACTTCATCATGATCCGTTGCATCAGTGGTCTGCCTCCTCCAGTGGTCGTCGGCGACTCGCCGAGCCGACCATGATGACGTGCGTCGGCTCGCTCACGCCGACTCGTTCTGCGTCCCGGACGACGCGGTGATCACGCCGAGATCGGGGGTGGGCACGCCCGCCGCGAACGTGATGGTGACGTTGTCGATCAAGCGAGCCTTGCCGACGAATGCGGCCAGTGCAACCAACGTGTCGGTGGTCAGCTCGCCGACCGGTTCGAGCGTCGCGGCGTCGACCACCTCGACGTAGTCGAGCTGCACCTGCGGCGCGTGGGCGACCGTGTCGACGACCAGCTGTCGCAGCACGACCGCGTCGCGCTGGCCCCGGACGACGGCCTCGGAGGCCATGTAGAGCGCGCCCGACAGGATGGTCGCGGCCTGGCGCTCGTCGGGCTCGAGGTACACGTTGCGGCTCGACAGCGCGAGCCCGTCGGTCTCGCGCACGAGCGGGCATCCGACGACCTCCACGGGGAGGTCGAGGTCGGTGGTCATGCGGCGGATCACCGCCAGCTGCTGGGCGTCCTTGCGACCGAAGTACGCGCGCGACGGACCGATGATCGAGAACAACTTGGCCACGACGGTGGTGACGCCGTCGAAGTGACCCGGCCGGCTCGCGCCGCAGAGGCGCTCGGTGAGCCCGTCGACGTGCACGGTGGTGCGGGCGCCGGCCGGGTACATCTCGTCGACGGTGGGCGTGAAGAGCACGTCGACACCCTCGGCCTCGGTGACGGCGCGGTCGCCGCCGGGATCGCGGGGGTACGCGCCGAGGTCTTCCTTCGGACCGAACTGCGTGGGGTTCACGAAGAGGCTCACGACCACGAAGTCGTCGTTGGCCCGCGCCGCGCGCATGAGCGAACGGTGACCCTCGTGGAAGAAGCCCATGGTGGGCACGAAGCCGACCGAACGGCCGTCCGCCCGGGCGGCGTCGCACGCGGCCCGCACGTCGGCGATGGTGGTGAGCGTGATCACGATGCGCTCCTCGGGTCACCGGAGAGCAGCTCGTGGAGTGCGGCGTCGTCGCGACCGCTGAGTCGCAACGCCTCGGAGGCGAGCGCGCGGTACGACGCGCGCTCCGCAGGCGGGACGGACTCGATGTGCCGCGCCACGGTGTCGACGTCGCCGCGCGCCACCGGTCCGGTGAGCGCGTCGGTGGCGCCGAGCGCCTCGACGTTGTCGACGCTCGCCCGCACGAGCGGGAGCAGCGCCTCGGGCGGTACGCCGGCGGCTTCGGCGACGCGCACGGCCTGGCCGAGGAGCGCGACGAGGTGGTTGGAGGCGATCGTCGCCGCCGCGTGGTAGCGGGCGCGCTGCTCGTCGGCGACGCGGAAGGGGCGCATGCCGAGCGACAGCGCCAGACGCTCGACCGCGGGAGGACCTTCGACCGCGCACCACGAACCCGGGAGCCGGGCCGCCCCGAGCTCGACCGACGGCAGTGACTGCAGGGGATGGAGGGCGCCGATCTCGACGTCGGGACGTTCGGCGCGCAGCTTGTCGAGCTCCTCGAGCGGGCAGGCACCCGACAGGTGCACGACCAGCGCGCCCGGCCGCAGCCCGGCCGCGAGGGCGAGCGCGGTGTCGCTGATGGCGGCGTCCGGCGTGGCCACGAGCACGAGGTCGGCCTCGCGCCCGGCGTCGGCGAGGTCGACGGCACGCGCACCGAGGCGCTCGGCCGCGCGCAGGGTCGAGGCTGCGTCGGCGGCACGACCGGCCACCGCGACCGGGGTCCAGCCGCGCGCCGCCAGCGCCACGGCGAGCGTCGTACCCGCACGCCCGGGACCCACGAGGGCGAGCGACCCCGAAGGGAGCTGCGTTCGGCTCTGTTGCACTGGTTCCTCGACTCGCCGCTTCGTTCCGGCCCCGGTACGGGTGCCGGTCTACTCGGGCGTCCTCAATGTTAGACGGGTCGGGCGGACGGAATCCCGGTCGGCCGGGATGCGGGGACCCCACGCCGGGTCGAGGTCGGCGAGGGGCACGACCACGAACGCCCGCTCGGCCATGCGGGGATGCGGCACGACGAGGTCGGGGGTGTCGACGCGCTCGTCGCCCACGAGGAGCACATCGACGTCGAGCGTGCGCGGGCCCCACCGCACGGTGCGCACACGCTCGCCCTCGGCTTCGATGCCCTGGGCGATCCGGAGCAGCTCGTGCGGGTCGAGTGCGGTGTCGAGGGCGACGACGGCGTTGAGGTAGTCGGGTTGGTCGGGGCCACCGACCGGCGCGGTCTCGTACACGGGCGACACCCCCACGACGGTGACGCCGTCGGTCGCCGCGAGGTGGTCGACCGCGAGCTGGAGGTACCCGAGGCGCTCGCCGAGGTTGGACCCGATCCCGAGGTACGCGCGCCGGCGGGGCGACGCCGATTCGGGTGCCGTCACTGCTGGATGGTCACCGCGACGTGGTCGACCATCGCGCGCACCGGTGGGTGCAACTTGCGCACCGTGACGCGCACGCCGGTGACGCGCTCGTCGACGCGACACACCTCGGCGATGCGCGTGCCCAGGCGCTCGAGCAGGGCGTAGCGCTCCGACGTGACGACGCGGCTGATCGCCTCTGCGACCGCCGAGTAGTCGACGGTGTCGTCGAGCGCGTCGGTCTCCCCCGCGGAGCTGACGTCGACGGTGAGCTCGACGTCGACCTCGAACGGCTGCGGGCGGGTCTGCTCCTCGGGCAGCACACCGTGCACGCCGAGCTCGCGCAGTCCCTTGATGACGATGGTTCCCATGCTCAGCTCCGGGTCGAGCCGCTCGGCCCACCGGCGGCCACGATGCCCTCGTCGACGGTGACGGCGACGATCTCGCGCGCGAGGGAACCGAGCTGGCGGCCGGTGATCTTCTCGATGACGAGCGTCGCGTGCGTCCCCTCGGTGACCAGCCCGGCGTAGAGCAGGTACCCGGCGAGCACACCGAGGAGGCGGTCGCCGAACTCCTCGTGGTGGATGAGCACACGCTCCTGCGGGTTGTCCAGCCACGCCGCCAGCGTGCCGTAGAGGCGCGGCAGCGTGTCGGCCCACTCGTCGTGGCGGCCGATCGGGCACGTGCGCGTGGGGGATGCCGGCTTCGTCGTAGGCGTGGAGGTTGTGCGGCGAGTCGAGCATCGAGAGGATGTGCGTGAAGCCGTGGCCGATGAGCCAGATCAGCTCCTCCTGGCGCCGCACCTTGCGGTGGTTGCGCGCGAAGCCGCCGGGGCGTTCCGACGCGGCCAGCCGGTCCTTGATGATCCAGCAGAA
Source organism: uncultured Actinomycetes bacterium (assembly GCA_963755855.1). GTDB lineage: Bacteria > Actinomycetota > Acidimicrobiia > IMCC26256 > DASPTH01 > DASUAS01. The sequence continues at coordinate 2,071,948 of CAVWLR010000009.1, forward strand.
CGCGCGCGGCTCGAGGCCCTGGGCCCACCGTCCCTTCACGCGACCGCCTCCGCGTCGATGGCGTCCATCACCGTGAGCAGGCGCAGCGCGTCGGCCACCGCGCCGGCGTCGTGCACGCGCACGACGCGCGCGCCGTGGTCGACGGCCCACGTCGCGACCGCGAGCGTGCCGTCGTCGCGCGCGACGAGGTCGGCGCCGAGATCGTCACCGAGCACCGCGCGCGATGAACGCCTTGCGCGACGGGCCGAGCAGCACCGGGACGTCGACCCGTGCGACCAGCTCACCGAGACGGGCGAGCAGCTCGAGGTTGTGCGCCGCGGTCTTGCCGAACCCGAGGCCGGGATCGGCGCACAGCGCGCCGTCGGCGATCCCGGCGGCCCGTGCGGACCCGAGCCGATCGACGAGGAAGTCGCCCACCTCGGCCACGACGTCGTCGTAGTGGGGTGCCTGCTGCATCGTGCGCGGCTCGCCCTGCATGTGCATGACGACGAGGCCGGCACCCGCGGCCGCGACCACGGCGAACATCTCGGCATCGGCACCGGCGGCGACGTCGTTGACCACCGTGGCGCCGGCGTCGAGCGCCGCGGCCGCCACGGCCGCCTTGCTGGTGTCGATGCTGACGGGCACGCCGGCTTCGACGGCGAGACGGCGGACCACCGGCAGCACCCGTCGCAGCTCCTCGGCCTCCCCCACCGGGTCGGCACCGGGGCGGGTGGACTCTCCGCCGACGTCGAGGAGATCGGCGCCTGCCGCCACCAGCGCCAGCCCGTGGGCGACGGCGGCGTCGGGGTCGAGGAAGCGTCCGCCGTCGGAGAACGAGTCGGGCGTGACGTTCACGATGCCCATCACGGCGGGGCGTTCCCCGCAGACCTCCGACCAGCCGAACATGGCGGGCAGGATATCGGGGCCGACAGTCGGGCGAAACCGTCCCTTCCGTGCGGTCTGGCACGGTTCAGGGCTTACAGGCGGTTCCCCGGGTAGGTGATGAGGCTCATCGCCTCGCACCGGGTGGAGGCGTTGGTCTTGAAGAGGCCGCGCACCGCCGACGTGATCGTGAGCGACCCCGGCTTCTTCACCCCGCGCATCGACATGCAGAAGTGCTCGGCCTCGATCATCACCAGCACCCCTGCGGGATCGAGCACGTCGACCAGCGCGTCGGCGATCTGGGTGGTGAGCCGCTCCTGGACCTGGGGTCGCTTGGCGAAGCCGTCGACCAGGCGGGCGATCTTCGAGAGCCCGGTGATCCGGCCGTCGGCACCGGGGATGTAGGCGACGTGCGCGCGACCTGCGAACGGGACGAGGTGGTGCTCGCAGACGCTCGTGACCGCGATGTCGCGCACCATCACCATCTCGTCGTGGTTGGCCTCGAAGGTGACCGTGAGGTGGTGCGACGGGTCTTCGTGAGATCCCGGCGAAGATCTCCTCGTACATGTGCGCGATCCGCGCCGGCGTGCGGAGCAGTCCGTCACGTTCGGGGTCCTCGCCGATCGCCTCGAGGATCTCGCGCACTGCGCGCTCGATCCTCTCGGTGTCGATGGGGCTCGTGCCGGTCGGACTGGCGGTGGAATTCGAGTCGGTCACGCGGACCCTCCGGGGCGGCGGCTGGAGTCGGACTGGGTGGCCGCGGCCGCAGGGTTGCGGCTCGGCGCGGGAGGTGAGCCCTCGGGTCGCACGCTCGCGCGCGCGGCTCCGTCGAGCGCGCCGCCGTCCCACATGCGCACGTCGGCGAACAGCTCCTGCACCCGCTCGGCCTCGAGCGTCTCGTTCCGGATCAGCTCCTGGGCGAGCACGTCGAGGATCTCGCGGTTGTCGTCGAGCACCTGCTGCGCGGCCGAATGGGCTCGCTCGATGAGCCCGCGCACCTCGGCGTCGATGCTGGCCGCGACCTCTTCGGAGTAGTCGGGGGTGCTGGTGAAGTCGCGGCCGAGGAACACCTCGCCCTGCGGATGCCCGAAGCGCATCGGCCCGAGCGCGTCGCTCATCCCGTACTCGGTGACCATCTGCCGGGCGATGGTGGTGGCGCGGTCGATGTCGTTCTGCGCGCCGGTGGTGGGCTCGGCGAAGATCATCTCCTCCGCGGTGCGCCCACCGAGCAGCATCGCCAGCTCGTCGGCCAGCTCGCTGCGGGTGACGAGGAACTTGTCCTCGGTGGGGAGCGTGAGCGTGTAGCCGAGCGCCCGCCCACGCGGGATGATCGAGATCTTGTGCACCGGATCGGTGTTGGGCAGCGCGTGCGCGACGAGCGCGTGGCCACCCTCGTGGTAGGCGATCACACGCTTCTCGCGGTCGGAGATCAGACGGCTGCGGCGTTCCGGTCCGGCCATCACCCGGTCGATGGCCTCCTCGAGCTGCGGCAGACCGATCAGCTCGAGGTGGAAGCGCGCCGAGAGCAGCGCGGCCTCGTTCATGAGGTTGGCGAGGTCGGCGCCGGTGAAGCCCGGGGTGCGACGCGCGATCACGTCGAGATCGACGCCTGGCGCGAGCGGCTTCGACTTCGCGTGCACCGCGAGGATCGCCTTGCGACCTTCGAGGTCGGGGCGGTCGACGACGATCTGGCGGTCGAAGCGCCCCGGCCGCAGCAGCGCGGGGTCGAGGATGTCGGGACGGTTGGTGGACGCCAGCAGGATCACGCCCTGCTTCTGGTCGAAGCCGTCCATCTCGACGAGCAGCTGGTTGAGCGTCTGCTCGCGCTCGTCGTGCCCGCCGCCGAGGCCCGCACCGCGGTGACGGCCGACGGCGTCGATCTCGTCGACGAAGACGATCGCGGGCGCCGCCGCCTTCGCCTGCTCGAAGAGGTCGCGCACACGTGACGCGCCGACGCCGACGAACATCTCGACGAAGTCGGAGCCGCTGATCGAGAAGAACGGCACCCCGGCCTCACCGGCGACGGCCTTGGCGAGCAGCGTCTTGCCGGTGCCGGGCGGACCGTAGAGCAGCACGCCCTTCGGGATCTTCGCGCCCATCTGCTGGAAGCGGGCCGGCGCCTCGAGGAACTCCTTGATCTCCTCGAGCTCCTCGACCGCTTCGTCGAGACCGGCGACGTCGGCGAAGGTGACCTTCGGCGGGTCCTTGGTGAGCTGCTTCGTGCGCGCCTTGCCGAAGCCCATGACGCGACCGCCGCCGCCCTGCACCTGGCCGAGCACCCACATGAGCACGAGCGCGAGCAGCACGAACGGCAGCAGGCCGTAGAGCAGGCTCAGCCAGGGGCTCTGGCTCTGGTGGTCGGTGTCGAACTTGTCGACCCCGGCGTCGACGACGTCCTGGGTGAGGCGCGCGGTGTACTGCGACGGGTAGTTGACCGTGTACTCGGTGCCGTCGGTGAGCTTGCCGGTGACGGTGTGGTCCTTGTCGTGGACCGTCGCGGTGGCGACCTTCCCGTTCTCGAGCTGACGCGTGTACCGATCGAGCGGGATCTCCTTGGGTCCGTCGTCCTTCGTGAGCGCGCGGAACCCGAAGAAGGCGGCGACGATCGCGATCACGACCACCACGATCACCAGGCTGCGGCGCTGCTTGGGCACGGAGACTCCGAGCGGGAGACGGGAGCCGGAACAATCTACCTGCTCGTCCGGAGGCCCCTTCCCGGAGCTCCGCGCCGCTGCATCAGCTGCGGACGAGTCGGTTCAGACCGCTTCGGGACCTGCGTACTCGGCGATGTACGGGAGGTTGCGGTACCGCTCCGCCACGTCGAGGCCGTAGCCCACGACGAACTTCGGCGGGATCGTGAACCCGACGTACTTGAGGTCGAGCTCGACGCGTTGCAGGCCTTCCTTCACCAGCAGGGCGCACACCTCCATCGACGCCGGACCGCGAGCGGCGAGGTTCTTGCGGAGGTACGCCAACGTGAGCCCGGAGTCGACGATGTCCTCGACGATGAGCACGTGGCGGTCGGTGAGGTCGAGGTCGAGGTCCTTGAGGATGCGCACCACGCCGCTCGACCGCGTCGCCGATCCGTACGACGACACCGCCATGAAGTCGAACTCCACCGGGAGGTCGATCGCGCGGGACAGGTCGCTCATGAACACGAACGCCCCCTTGAGCACGCCGACGAGCAGCGGCGGCCGACCCTCGTAGTCGGCGGTGATCTCCTTGCCGAGCTCGCGGATGCGCGCCTGCAGCTCGTCCTCGCCGACGACGTCGTCGCCGATCGCGCTCAGGTCCACGGGGGGTGAACCTAGCCGACGTCCAGGACGAGCAGTCCGGCCGATCGCCGCACCGCGCGCCCACCGCTGAGCTCGGTCGCGCGCGCGTCACCCGACGCGACCGCGAGCACGCGCTCGACCTCCGCGATCGACGGTGGCGGTGCGCCGATCCACCGGCGGACCGCACGGCGGGCCAAGGGCGTCGGCAGCGCAACGAGCGTCGCCGCACGCGGCCCGTCGTCGCCCGGCCACGCACGCGTCGCCAGCTCGTCGAGGTACTCCGAGTCTGAACGGAGGATTTCGGCCTGCCGGGCGAGCACGGGGACGAGGTCGCGCTCGGCGAGCGCCGACAGGTACGGCAGCACGTCGTGACGGATCGCGACCCGGCGGAAGGCGCGGTCGTCGTTCATGGGATCGAGGACCACGTCGACACCGAGTGCTGCGCACAGCGCCCGCGTGTCGTCGCGGCGTCGGTCGAGCAGCGGACGCACGATCGTGCCGTGGCGCGCCGCCATGCCGGCCAGGCCCGACGCGGCCGCGCCGCGCAGCACGTTGAGGAGCACGGTCTCCGCCTGGTCGTCGGCGGTGTGCCCGACCAGCACCACCTCGGCGCCGAGGTCCGCGCGCGCGCTCTCGAGCGCGGCGTAGCGCGCCTCCGCGCGCGCGCTTCGAGGTTGGGTCCCGCGAGCACCGTGACCCGCACCGAGTGAGCGGGCGCGCCGAGCACCGTGGCGATCGCGTGCACGCGCTCCGCTTCGTCCGCGCTCTCGCGGCGCAACCCGTGGTCGACGTGGACCGCGGTCGGCGCGAGGCCGGCGTCGACCGCGAGCGCGAGGAGCGCGACCGAGTCGGCTCCGCCCGAGCACGCCACCACCACCGGCGCGGAGACGTCGGCGGTCGCAGCCGAGAACGACGCGCGCCAGGGTGCGCACGGGTCCACCGCGGCTGCGGTGGACGGGATCACGCCGGGTTGCTCGCCGAGCTGCCCGCCGGGTTCACGCCCGGTCGTCCGTCGACCCGGGCGAGCCAGTCGAGCGGCCGCGTCAGCTCGTCGACGGTCGGCAGGTTCTCGGGACCGCGCCAGGCGGCGTCGATGCCGCGCGGGCCCGCCTCCCGCTCGATCGCGGCGACGAACGCCTCGCCGACCTCGTACTGGCGCATCTTCGACTCGAGCCCGACGAGCTTCTGCAGGAACGCAGCCATCCCGCTGCTCTGGCGGCGGGCCTGGAGCACGCGCGCCATCCGGGCCTGGCCGGCCACGTGCTCGCGGCCGAGCTGGTTCATGACCGCGTTGCCGTGACCCTCGAGCAGGGACATCAGCGCCTGCACGTCGGCGAGCGCGCCGCGCTGCTCCTCGCTCGCGAGGAGTGCGACGAGACCGCCGTCGTCGAGCGGGTTGCGACCGTTGCGGAACTCGTCGGCGGCGCGCGTGAGCGCCTGCACCAGCCGCTTGGGATCGGGATCGATCGACGACAGCGCGCGCTCGACGAGCGAGAGGTAGTAGGGCTTCATCCACGGCACGCCGGTGAACTGCGCCCGGTGCGTGACCTCGTGGATCGCGATCCAGAGCCGGAAGTCGCGCGGTCGGAACGCGAAGCGCTTCTCCAACGTGAGCACGTTGCCGCCCACGTAGTACACGGCGTCGGGCGCGTCGTCGTCGAGGACGAGGAGGTCGTACTGCCCGAGCACGCGCTGCGAGAGGTAGCCGAGGAGCACGCCGGTCTCGGTGCCGGCGACCCGGCGACCGATGGGTGCGACCCGGCTCGTGGCCATGCGCTCGCCCACCCGCGCGGTGAGCGGCGCGAGCAGGCTCCGCATCGACGACACGTTCGCCGACACCCACGCCAGGCGGTCGACGACCTGCGCCCGCGCCGGACCCGGTGACCGCAGCCCGGTGTGCTCGGCCACCAGCGCCTCGGCCTCGGTGGTGACCGAGTCGAAGTCGTCGCGGAGCGACCCGGCGAGGTAGCTGGCCGCCAGCGGCTCACGGCCGCTGAAGCGGCGCGCCACCTTCTCGGCCAGATCCCAGTCGATCGGCTCGTGGACGGGCCCGGCGGGCGGCGCCTCGACCACCACGGTGGCGGGCACGTGCGTCACCGGCGGTGGCCCGGGGTCACGAGGTCTCGCGCCCCCGGTGCTTGGGGCGGACGACCTTGACGTAGTACATGACGGCGGTGCGGAGCAGCCAGAGCGCCATGCTCGCCGCCAGGATGAAGCCGATCCAGTAGAACCACTTGAACTTCTCGTTGGCGAGCACTGGAGTCGCGCCTGCGGCCATGGCCGGCGTGGCCAGCGCGACGAGCGCGACCATCGACAGGGTCACGACGTAGGCGACGCGGACACGGACCGAGTTCACGAGCAGCTCCTGCGAGGGGGCGTCCGGATCGGGACGTCACGACCCTAGTTCCCGGCAGTGGTGCCGGTCCTACACGGAGCGGCGGGCGGGGTCGGACTCGTCGGGAGGGATCGGCACGCCGAGCGCCTCCGCGATGCGCTGCTTCAGCTCCTGCGGGACCTCGTCGCGGCACTTGGTGGAGATCACCTGGCGCAGCTCGATCTCGAAGTCGAAGCCCTGCGCGCACGGCGGGCACTTGCCGAGGTGGCGCCGGATCGTCCAACGGCGCCAGACGGTGAGCTCGCCGTCGAGGTAGCCGTAGACCCGGTAGATCGCCTTGTCGCAGTCCATGGTGGTGCGCTATCCCCCCGCGTGACCGGCGGCTTCGGGTTCCGGCGCCGGCGCCGTCGTGGGTGCCGGCGTCGGGAGCAGGCCGCGTTCGCGACCGAACTCCCACAACCGCTCCTGGAGCTGCTTTCTTCCGCGATGGAGCCGACTCATGACCGTGCCGATGGGCACATCCATGATCTCGGCGATCTCCTTGTAGGAGAATCCCTCCACATCGGCCAGCAGGACGGCCATCCGGAACTGCTCCGGCAGCGCCTCCAGCGCCGCCTTCACCATCTCGTCGGGGATGCTCTCGAGCACCTCCGTCTCGGGGGTGCGATCGGCCGCCACCGACTCGAGCCCGCCCAGACGGCGGTAGAGGAAGAAGTCCTCGCTGTCGTCGAGGTCGACCTCGTCGGGGCGACGCTTCTTCGCCCGGTACGAGTTGATGAACGTGTTGGTGAGGATCTTGTAGAGCCAGGCCTTGAGGTTGGTGCCCTCCTTGAACCCACCGAACCCGCGGTAGGCGCGCAGATAGGTCTCCTGCACGAGGTCCTCTGCGTCGGATGGGTTGCGCGTCATGCGCAGCGCCGCTGAGTACAGCGCCGACATGAACGGCATGGCGAGCTCGGAGAACTCGGCCTGGTCGGCCATGTGGCCAGGCTACCCACCCCGGACGCGAGCGGGTCGGCCCGGGCGCGTTCACGACCGCGATCACTGCCGGTTCACTGCCGCGTTCACTGCCGAGTTCACTGCCGCGTTCACGACCGCGTTCACGACGTCGCGAGCAGCGCGTCGATGGCGCCGGGACGTTCGGGACGGGCGAAGTGGAACCCCTGGCCGAGGTCGAAGCCCACGCGCTCGGCGCGCTCGGCCATCGCCTCGTCCTCCACCGCGAGGGCGACGACGGTGACCTCCCACTCGTGCGCGGCCTCGACCACCGTCCGGAGCCGCTCGTCGGTCTCGAGCCGACGCACGAACCGAGGGTCGAGCTTCACCGCCTCGAGGGGGAACGACCGGAGGGTGGCGAAGAACTCGACCGCCCAGTCGCGGAGGTGATCGGGGTCGGCGTCGCCGTCGGCGGCCCGGGCGGCCCCGAGGTCGTCGACCACGACGTTCACCCCGAGGTTGTGCAACATCACGAGGCGGTCGCGCGTGCGGAAGCGCCGCGAGAGCAGGTGGTGCTCACCGACCTCGAACGCGAGCGCACGCGACCCGGTCAGTTCCTTCTCGTGCAGCAGGTTGTCGTGGAGGAGGTGCTCGATGCGGTTGGGGAGGTCGCTGCGCTCGAGGTGGTCGTCGAAGAGGTTGACCGCCACCGTGATCGGGCGGTCGGGGAACGCGCCGCGCCACTCGGCGGCCCGGCGCGCGGCCTCGATCACCACCGACCAGCCGATGCGCACGAGCAACGTGCTGTCGTCCTCGTCGACGAGGAACTCGCCGGGTGCGAGGAGACCGTGGTCGGGGAGGTCCCAACGCAGGAGCGCCTCCACCTGGACCGGGAGCCCGGTGCGGAGGTCGAAGACGGGTTGGTAGAGCCGGATCAGCTCACCGCAGTCGAGGGCGCGCTGGAGCTGCGACTCGGGGACGACCGTGGGCTGGACAGGACTCATGGCAGCACCCTCCCGCCGGTCCCCGCGTGCGAGGGCCCCGTCCCGGCTCCAGGAGGATCGGCTGCGGAGGCGGATCGCTTGAGCGCCCCCAGGGGTGCTGTGCCCTAGGACCCCTGCTGGTCGAGGTCGGCCAGGCGGCGGGCCACGGTGGCGAGCAGTTGCTGCGAGAGCTCGGGCACCTCGGCCAGGAGCCCCGCGAACTCGCGTTGCCCGATGACCGAGATGGCGACCGGCGTCTTGGCGACGACGGTGGCGGTGCGGGGACGGTGGTCGAGCAGCGCGATCTCGCCGACGTAGGCACCGGCGCCCCGCTCGGCGACGACCTTGTCACCCTGGCGGACCTCGATCTCACCGTCGAGCACGATGATGAACTCGTGCCCGGGCCGGCCCTCCTCGGTGAGGATCGTGCCGGCCGGCTCTTCGAGGTAGGTCGCCAGCTGCGAGATCAGCCGGAGCTCTTTCTTCGACAGACCCGAGAACAGCGGCACCTGTGCGAGCTGGTCCTCGATGCGTTCGTGGCGATCCATGTCGGTTCCCTCCCTCGTGGCGGCCCGCAGTCTGCACCAAAAACCGCGGCCGTGCGCCGGCCCCGGGCCTCTGACCGAGCTGGCGCGGACCGCTGCCTCAACTGGCGTCGATCTCGCCCGCCATGCCGCTCGGGAGGTGCAGGACGCACACGTACGTGTAGGTGCCCGCGGCCGGCACCGAGTACGTGTAGCTCCGGGCCGCGACGGGCGGACCCTGCTTCGTCTTGGGCGGCAGCCATCCCGTGTTGAGGTAGACGCCCTGAGCGAGGGGCTGCGGCGATGCGCCGGGCACCGGAGCGAGCACGTTCGGGGCGGTCGGGTCGGTCGGCACGAGCGGGCCGCCGAAGCTCGCGGTGTGCGGCGCGGCCGAGTTGTTCACGAACGTGACCTGGTCACCCGCCTTCACCTTCTTGGGAGTCGGCGAGAACGCGAGCACGTCGGTGTGGGCCGTGGAGGTGCCCATCTCGACGCTGTACGTGCTGGAGCCGTCGGCGTTCTTCGTGGCCTTGGGCTTGGTCGAGGTGAGCTTCTTCTTCGCCGCCTCGCCCTCCTTCAGGTACTGCGCCTTCTCCTGGTTGCCGGTCTTCGTGATCTTCTGCTGCGAGTCCTGGGTGTCGCCGGTGACGGTGATGCTCCCCGCCATGTTCGGGTGCAGCACGCAGTAGTAGGTGTACGTACCGGTCTTGGAGAACGACATCGAGAACTTCGCGACCTGCGAGGTCTCACCCGCCGGGAGCACGCCGGAGTTCACGAGCGTGCTGCCGTCGTACGCGCCGGTGGCCGGCGTCGGCGCGAAGAGCGTGGGGTCGGTCTCGACGTTCGGGGGCACCGTGGTGCCCGGCGGCACGAACGTGACCGAGTGCGGCTCGGGCCCGGCGATGGCCCACGTCACGGTGGTGCCGGTCGCCACCTTCACCTTCTCGGGCAGGAACTCGAGCACCGCGATGTTCGGGTCCTTGGGGTCGTTGAGCCCCGCCACGAGCGACACCTCGCCCGGGGCGGCGACAGCACGGGGTGCTGCCGCCTGGACCGGCGCGGCGAGCGCGACCAGTCCGAGGACCGCGACGGTGACGGCGAGCGATGCGCGCAGGCGAAGTGAGCCGAACTTCACGAGACAAAGCCTTCCGGTGAGTGACGGGCCGACGGGCGACTGGCGATGGGTGCCGGCCGAGAGCGATTTGGGCGTTGGGGAACCTACCGCAGCACCGGGCCGCGGCCGTTCATCCGCCGTGAACGACGAGCACGTCGTGCAGCGCGCCGATCGTCTCGTCGGTGAGGCCCGCGTCGCGCGCCCATCCGTGCGCGTCGCCGTGCCGGTCGTGCACCGCGGCGAGGAAGGTCTCCATCGACACCGCCTCGGCGCGTCCGACCCGCTCCTGGGCCGGGGTGATCGGCTCGGGGAAGTCGCCCGACGCGCGGATCCTCTCCATCACCAGGGCCATGCGGGCCTCGGTGAGCGTGTAGTCGTGCACGATCACGTCGTCGGACACGCCGACGAGCGACAGCACGAGCGCCGCCACCAACCCGGTGCGGTCCTTGCCCGCGGAGCAGTGGAAGACCGCCGGCAGGTCGTCCTTCGACGCGAGGTGCCCGATGACCTGGGCCAGGGTCTCGGTGCGCTCGGCGAGGCTGTCGACGTAGTGACGTCCGACGTCGCCCTCCGCGAGCGCGGGCGGCAGCACGCGACCGGCGCTGGCGTCGCCGTGGGTGAGCGGCGCGTGCACCCACTGCATGTCCGTCTCCTCGAGCGGACCGCGTCCGGTGCGATCGACCTCGACCGACGACCGCAGGTCGATCACCGTGCGCATCCCGAGCTCGGTCAGGAGCTCGACGTCGCTCGGCACCAGGTGGTGGAGCGCGTCGGCGCGGAACATGACGCCCGATCGCGTGGTACCGCCGTCACGGGTCGGGAGCCCACCCAGGTCGCGGAAGTTGAAGGCCCCGTCGAGCGGGACGAAGCGGTCCTCGTGTGCCGTCACGTCGTCACCGTACGCGCCCGCAGATGACCAGCCGGTGGCCACTCGGCGAACGTCGACATCCTGCTGGAGTCGACCGCAGGTCAGTTGATGGCCGTGAGGTTGGGAGCGACGGCGATGCTGTGGCCGTCGATGCAGATGCAGTTGCGCCCTGCGCGCTTCGCCGCGAACAGGGCCCGGTCGGCGCGCACGAGCAGATCCTCGAAGTCGGCGGCGGCGTCCGACTCCGCGACGCCGTAGCTGGCCGTGAACGACGGCACGTCGCCGCGACGAGTGGTGAGCGCCAGCGTCTCCCTCACCCGCTCCATGATCTCGACCGCCTCGGCGAGGTCCACGCCCGGGAGGAGCACGGTGAACTCCTCACCGCCGTAGCGGCACACGAGGTCCTCGGAGCGCACCGACTCCCGCAGCGTCTCGGCGAACACCCGGAGCGCCCGGTCACCGGTCTCGTGACCGTGCGCGTCGTTCAGCCCCTTGAAGTGGTCGAGGTCGGCCATCACGAGCGCGTGGTCGACACCGTTCGCACGCAGCGCACGCGCCCGGTTCTCGAAGCTGCGCCGGTTCATGAGCCCGGTGAGGCCGTCGGTCATCGCCTGCAGTTGCGTCTCGGCCATGATCCGCAGCATCGCCAGCCGGTTTCCGGCGAGGTTGGCGACCACCTGCAGCGCGCCGGTGGCGGCGTCGTCGAGGGGTTCGTCACGAGGGGCGGTCGCGTGCACGACCCCGACGGTGCGCCCCATGATCGACACGGGAACGCACACCGCGGAGAAGTCGTCGCCACCGCGACCGCGCAGCATGGGGCAGCCGTCGAGCGCGTCGCTGTCGGGGAAGACCTGGGTCTGCGCACGCCGCGCGGCGACGCACTGGTCGGGCGACGCCACCGGGCACCCGTGGGTGGCTCCGAGCGTCTCGTCCTCCGGCACCACCGCGACGACGCGGTCGAGGTGCGCCTGACTGTTGTCGGCGAGGAGGAGCTCGACCGACGACGCGGGCACTGCGATGCGCAGACCGCGGCGGATGGTGTCGAACGCCGCGGTCTCGTCGTCGGACATCTCGAGTCCGCGCGCGAGCTTGGCCTCGAACTCGCGGCGGCGCGCATCGCTCTCCATCACACGCTCCTGCACCACCGATTCGAGCGCGATCTCGAGGCCGCGCCGCTGCATGACGACGTAGAGCGCGTAGAGCATCGGACCGCCGATCGCGACCGTGCCCAGCGCCACCGCACCGGCCATGACGAGCACGGACGCGTCGGCGACGATCGCGGCTGCGAGCGCACCCGCCGCCGCGCCACTCACGAGCAGCACCGCGGTGAGCGCTCCGAGGAGTCCCCGGATCCCACGGCGCACCGCCACCCGCGCCGCGACGAGATCGTCCTCGGTCACTGGCTCCTGCGCGTGCTCCACCATGTCGTCGTCCCTGACCCACCCGGAGATCCCACCGGTCCCCTGACGAATGATGTCGGCGTGCATCGACCCCACCTTGACCAACGGGCCTGCCGATACCCTGCTGCCTCGCGTCTCCCGCCGAATTCCGGGGCATTTGGATGACTTCCGCCGTGGTCGACCCGATCGCGCTCGACGACGTCGCCCGGCGCAAGATCCAGATGTTCGTCGTCGTCGGTGTGCTGTGCATCGTCGGGGTCGTGCTCGTCGACGCCCTCGCCGTGCACACGCACTGGGGGCGCGTGCTCGACGAAGTCGCGTACGCAGGACGGTCGGTGGCGAAGCCGTCGGCGACGAACGCGTCGGAACGACTGCTGAACACGATCACCCGCACCTCGCTCGCGCTGCTCGGCGGCGCGCTGATCCTCACTGCGTTGCTGCGGCGGCGCCCACGACTCGCGCTCGCGGTGGGCGTCGCGCTCGGTGGTGCCGTCGTCACCACGGAGGTGCTCAAGCGCTGGATCCTCGATCGCCCCGCGGATCCCACGATCGAAGGCATCCCCGGCAACAGCTACCCGAGTGGGCACGCGACGATCGGCATGTCGCTCGCACTCGGACTGGTGATCGTCGTCGCGCACCACTGGCGCTGGCTGGCGGCGATCGGCGCCTCGGTCGTCGCCGTCCTCTTCGGCACCGGCGTGCTGACCACCGGGTGGCACCGACCGTCGGACGTGTTCGGCGCCTACCTGGTCTCGCTCGCCTGGTTCAGCTTCGTGATGGCCTTCCTCGTCCGCTGGCGCGGTCGCGGGGATCCACGACGGCTGCACGAAGACGTCGTCGAGGAACGGGCAGGACCCGCGCTCACGGTGCTGGTGGGAGCGCTGCTGCTCGCCGCGTTCGTGGTCGTGCTCGTGTCGTCGCTCGACGCCGACGGGTTGCGCACGGTCCCGTACTCGCGCGACTACGTGCTGGCGACGCTCCTGATCGACGTCGCCGGAGTGGCGGTCGTCGCCACCTACCACCTCCTCATGCGCGACGTGTCTCCCGACACGCCTCCACGCCGGGTCCACGCGCGGCACGTCGCCGCGCAGCCACGACTGCTCGACTGAGCCCGCCGCGGGTGATCAGCCCGCGCGTTCGAGCACGGCCCGGGCGAGCCGATCAGGCCGGTGCACAGGATCCGTCCAGGTGACGAATCGCCCGGGCGCGACTCGACCCGGCACGGGGCCGGGTCGTGGTCGGGATCGGTGGTGCGTGCTGAGCGAGGTGGAGCCGGAGAAGGGACTTGAACCCTTGGCCTGCTCATTACGAGTGAGCTGCTCTGCCATCTGAGCTACTCCGGCGCGGCGGCGAGTGTACCGGCCCCGGGTCAGCGCCCTCGCAGCCCTTCCCGGTCGGTGGCCCGTCCTCCACCTGCGGGCGGCAGGTGCAGGAAGAGGCGCTCGACGAGGAGCGTCTCGTTGGGGTTGAACTCGGCGATCGCCTGCCGGGCGTCGCGGCACGCGTCGAGCGCCGCCGCCGCGGCGCGCGGGGCGAGCGCCAGCAGCTCGCGGTCGGTGTTCAGCCGCTCCTCGGCCGAACCCGCCAGCGCGTCGCGGTAGACGGTCTCCAGCGCCGTGATCCCCTCGACGAGCGCGTCGATGCGCGCCCGTCGGTGGGTGCGCTTGTGACGCTCCTCGAGCCGGCGCAGCTGCGCGCGGCGCGTGCGCTCCGGGTAGCCCGCAGCCTCGAGCTCCGCACCGAGCTGCTCGGTCTCGGTGGCCTGCGCCTCCTCGAGTCCGGCGAGGGCGGTCTGGAGCGCCTCCTGCACCCGTTCCGCCTGCGTCGCCACCGCGCCGCCGGTCCCGTCGATCGCGCCCGCCACCGCGACGAACGCGTCGCGCACGGGACCGAGCCGACCGTGGAGCCCGCGTGCCCGGTCGATGCGACCACCCGCGAGTCGCGCCAGCAGGTCGGCGCGCTCGGCGGGCACGCCGTCGGCGACGAGCGCCGCCGCGACCGCTTCGGCACCGAGGTACGCGAAGTCGACGCGTTGGCACCGCGAGCGGATCGTCGGGAGCAGCTGGTCGGCACCCGACGAGACGAGGATGATCACTGCCCGCGGAGGCGGCTCCTCCAGGGTCTTGAGCAGCTTGTTGGCGGCGGCCTCGTTGAGGCGCAGCCGCTCGGCGTCGAACAGCACGACCACCTTGCGCTCGCCTTCGATCGGGCTGCGCGACACCTCGTCGACGACGGCCTGGGCGTCCTCGATGCGGATCTGGGTGGCCGGCGGATCGATCTCGACCACGTCGGGGTGCACCCCGCGCAGCACGAGGTCCCACGAGCGCTCGTCGTCGTCGCCGGTGATCAAGGACGCGGCGAAGCACCGGGCCGCCTCCTCCACCCCGGAGCCGCGCGGCCCGACGAGCAGATACGCGTGCACCGGCCGGGTCGCGGCGCGCTGCAGCTGCGCGACGGCGCGGTCCTGTCCGGGGACGCGTGCCCAGTGGTCGGTGGTCACCATGTCGGTCATCCTGCCAGCAGCGGCGCGACCGCGCTGCGGACGCGCTCCGCGACCTGGTCGACGACGTCGTCGGCGTCGACGACGATCCACGCGCGCGACGGGCGCGAGGTCGCGGTACGCCGCGCGCACCGATGCGTGGAACTCGGCGCTCTCCTGCTCGAGCCGGTCGGGTTCGCCGCGCTCGACGTCGGAGCGGTTCTCTCCTACGGTTCGCCTCGGCACGGTTCGCTTCGGCACGGTTCGCTTCGGCACGACGTGCCTCGGCGGTCGCATCGGAGACGTCGAGCAGGACCACCGCGTCGGGAGCGAGGCCGGCGGTCGCGACCTCGCTGAGCACCTCGACCGCGTCGACGCCGAGCCCGCGGACGACCCCTTGGTAGACGAGTGATGACGGCACGTAGCGGTCGCACACCACCCACTCGCCGCGGGCCAGGGCAGGCTCGATCTCGGTGGCGACGTGCTGAGCGCGGTCGGCTGCCATCAGCAGCGCCTCCGCGACCGGGGCGAGCGGCTCGGGACCGTGGAGCAGCACCTGCCGCAGCAGCGCGCCGGTCGGGCCCGCACCGGGTTCGAACGTCTCGAGCACCACGACCCCCTGGCTGCGCAGCCACGCTGCGAGCCGCGCCGCCTGCGTGCTCTTCCCACTCCCGTCGCCACCCTCGAGCACCACGAAGCGGCCGCGCGTCCCAGCCCGGTCCACGGCGCGGTTCATGGTGCCGCTCCCGCCTCGGGGCGATCCTCGTCGTCGGCCTGGCCGCCAGACTCGTCAGCACCAGACTCGTCGTCGACAGCGGCGGCCTCGTCGATCGGGGTCGGGATCGGGGACGGCTCGAGGAGGCCGAGCGGGACGAACTCGAGCGGGCCGTCCTCCGCCAGCGGCGGCGGCTCACCGTGCTCGGCCGCGACCCGTCCGGCCCGGCGGATCGAGCGCCAGGCGAAGAGACCGGCGACGAACGCGATGATCCCGCCGCCCCACAACGCGATGCGGACGCCGGGGAGCGCGTAGGTGTAGGGACCGATCGGGATCGACTGGTCGGCGCCGAAGAGCTCGCGGGTGACCCAGTCCCAGAAGTCCGCCCACAGCGGGGAGATGGTGAGCGCGATGAGCAGGCAGAGCCGCACGACCGTGTAGAGCGCGGCGAAGATGCGGCCGCGCAGCTCGTCGGCGACCGTCTCCTGCAACACCGTGAAGCCGGTCACGTACGACGTCCCCGCGCACGCACCGACCGCGCCGATCATCAACGCCGCCGGCGCGAGCGCCGAGAACGACGCCGCCAGCACGAGGAACGCACCGGTGCCGACGATCGCGAAGCAGAAGACGGTGACGCGCGGCAGGCGACCCTGCAACCAGAGCAGCGTCACGACGCCGATGGCGGCGCCGAAGCCGAGCGCGGTCATCAGCACACCGAACGCCGCCGGTCCGCCGTCGAGCACCTCCTTCGCGAAGCTCGGCCCGAGCGGGATCATGGCGCCGGCGCCGATGAGCCCGAAGCCGAGGCCGAGCATGACGCCACGCACGAGCGCGTGCTGCCCGACGAACTGCAGGCCCTCCTTGATCTCCCGGAACGTCTCGGTCCAGTCGATCCGCTTGCCGCTCTCGTTGGTGCGTCGCTCGGGCCGCGGGATCGCCAGGCGGTAGACGATGGCGGCGGACACCAGGAACGTCATGGCGTCGAAGATCAACGCCAACGCTTCCTGGTCGACCTTGAACGAGGAGATGATGCCGAAGTCGCCGATGACGGTCGCCACCCCGGCCAGCAGCGAGAAGATGATCGACGCGATCGGGAACGTCCCGAAGCTCGCGGCGAGCGAGAGCGAGTTCGCCGACGAGAGGTGCTCCTCGTCGACGATGTTCGGCACCGTCGCCGCCTGCGCCGGTCCCCAGAGCAGGGTGAGGATCTCGAGACCGAGCGAGATGAGCAGCAGCCCGGCGAGGTTGTCGACGAAGAGCAGCAGCGACGAGCAGGCTGGCGCGTCCGATGTCGCACAGCACCATCACCTTGCGGCGGTCGAACCGGTCGATGATGACGCCGCCCACGGTGCCGAGCAGGAAGCCGGGGAGCACGCGCGTGGTCATCACCAGGCTGACCGCCGCACCCGAGTTGTTCGACACCCGGTTCGCGATCGCGAGGACGGCGATCAGGCCGATCCAGTCGCCCAGGCTCGAGATGAACTGCGCGGTCCAGAGCCGGAAGAAGGTCTTGCTGCCGAAGACCCGCAGCGGCGAGTCCGGGATCGGCGGATCCGACGCGTCGGCAGGGATGAACGGCGCCTCGCGCTGAGGCTGCTGCTCGTCGTCGGCCATCCCGCCCCTACGACTCCGGAGCGGAGCCCGGAACGGGCGGCGTGGTCGCCTTCCTCGTCGCCCGCTTGGCGGGCGCCTTCTTCGCGGTGGCCTTCTTCGCGGTGGCCTTCTTCGCCGGCGTCTTCTTGGCGGTCGACCTCTTCGCGGCGGACTTCCGGGCCGTGGTCTTCTTCGCCGCCTTCTTCGTGGGGCCGCGCGCCGCCCGCTCGGCGAGCAGCTCGACCGCCTGGTCGATGGTCACCGAGTCGGGCTGGATGCCACGCGGCACGGTGGCGTTGGTGGTGCCGTCGGTGATGTACGGGACCGAAGCGGCCGTCGAGCACGCGCACCGGCGCACCGGACTCGGGGTGGAGACCCAGATCGGCGAGCGGCGGCTTCGCCACGCGACCGCGACGCTGCTTGGGCTGGGCGAAGATCGCCTGCGCCTCGGCGAGGGTCACGGAGAACAGCTCCCCCTCGGCGCCGAGGCTGCGGCTGTCGGTGCCCTTCTTGATGTACGGCCCGTAGCGGCCGTTCTGCGCGGTGATCTCCTCGCCGTCGGTGTCGGTGCCGACGACGCGGGGCAGCGCGAGGAGCTGGAGCGCCTCCTCGAGCGTGACCGAGTCGTGCTCCATCGTCGCGAACAGCGACGCCCGCTTGGGCTTCTCCTTCGATCCCTCGGGCTGCTCGCCGAGCTGCACGAACGGACCGAAGCGGCCGTTGAGCACCAGCACGGTGAGACCGGTGTCGGGGTCGGGACCGAGGTCACGCGGACCCCCGCCGCCCTTGGCCAGCAGCTCCTCCGCCTTCTCCGGCGTGAGCTCGTCGGGTGCGAGGTCGGGCGGGATCGGCGCCTTCTCGTCGCCGCGCTCGATGCGGGCGCCGTTGGGCCAGACCCGCACCACGAGCTCGGTGCCCTGCGCGTCGGCACCGACGTGCACCGAGTTCACCTCGGCCATGTCGATCTGCGCGAGCCGCTCGTCGGAGACGAGCTCGCGGAGTCCCGCTTGTCCGTTGCCGAAGTAGAAGGCGTCGAGCCACTTCTCGGCCTCGCCCTCGCCGCGCGCCACCGCGTCGAGCGCCTCTTCCATCGTGGCGGTGAAGTCGTAGTCGATCAGGTGCGCGAAGTGGCGTTCGAGCAGCTGCACCTTCGCGAACGCCTTCCACGTGGGGACGAGCGCGGTGCCCTTCTTGAACACGTAGTCGCGGGCGAGGATGGTCTCGATCACCGACACGTAGGTGGACGGTCGGCCGATGCCGCGCTCCTCGAGCTCCTTCACCAGCGACGCCTCGGTGAAGCGCGCCGGGGGCTGCGTCGTGTGGCCGGCCGGACGAAGGTCGGCGCACGCGACCGTCTCCTGCTCCTGCAGCGGCGGGAGCAGCGTCTCGCGGTCTTCGAGCTCGGCCTCGGGGTCATCGGCGCCCTCGACGTACGCGCGCAGGTACCCGGCGAACTCGATCGTGCGGCCGCTGGTCTGGAAGGTGACGTCCTCGCCGGCGGTCGACGTGGCCGCGAGCTTCACGGTGACGCGGCGGATGCGCGCGTCGGCCATCTGCGACGCGACCGTGCGCTTCCAGACGAGGTCGTAGAGGCGGCGCTCGTCGTTCGACCGCAGCTCGCCGCTCAGGTCGTCGGCGGTGCGCATGAGCTCGCCCGCCGGGCGGATGGCCTCGTGGGCCTCCTGCGCGTTCTTCACCTTGCTGCGGTACTCGCGCGGCTCGGCGGGGAGGTAGTCGTCGCCGTAGAGACGTGCGATCTGCCCGCGTGCCGCGCTCACCGCTTGCGCCGACAACGTGGTGCTGTCGGTGCGCATGTAGGTGATGAGGCCACGCTCGTAGAGGCCCTGGGCGATGCTCATCGTGCGACCGGCACTGAAGCCGAGCTTGCGGCCGGCCTCCTGCTGCAACGTCGAGGTGATGAACGGCGCCTTCGGCTTCTCGGTGAACGAGCGGGTCTCGACCGACGCCACCGTGAAGGTGGCGTCGTCGAGGCGACCGGCGAGCGCGACCGCGGCATCCTCGTCGAGGAGCGCGACGTCGGCGTCGGGCGCGAGGCGGCCGGTGTCGGCGTCGAAGTCGCGTCCGAGGGCCAGACGACGACCGTCGAGCTGCACGAGCGTCGCCGGGAACGACTGCTCGTCCGCGTCGAACGTTCCTTCGAGGTCCCAGTAGGACGCGTTGTGGAACGCCATGCGCGCGCGTTCACGGTCGACGACGAGCCGAGTGGCGACGCTCTGCACGCGTCCGACCGACGTGCCGCGCCCGATGCGGCGGAACGCGACGTTCGACACCTCGTAACCCACGAGGCGGTCGAGGATGCGCCGACCCTCCTGCGCCTCGACCAGCTTCATGTCGAGGTCGCGCCAGTTCGCGATCGCATCGTTGATCGCGTCGTTGGTGATCTCGTGGAACACCATGCGCTTGACGGGGACCTTGGGCTTGAGCACCTCGAGCAGGTGCCAGGAGATCGCCTCGCCCTCGCGGTCCTCGTCGGTCGCGAGGTAGACCTCGCTGGCGTCCTTCAGCGCGGCCTTCAGCTCGGCGACGACGTGCTTCTTGTTGTCGGGGACGACGTACACCGGGCGGAAGTGGTCGTCGACGTCGATGCCGAGCCGGCGCACCTGCGGGTTGGTGATGTTCTTGGGCGCCTGCTTCGCGCCCTGCGGCAGGTCGCGGATGTGCCCGACGCTCGGCTTGACGGTGTACGAGTCGCGACCGAGGAAGCCCGCGATGGTCTCCGCCTTCGCCTTGGATTCGACGATCACGAGTGGTTTGGCCACCGGTTGTCCTCGGGCTGGGGTTGGATCGGCCGCCCAGTGTGGTCGGCGGAGCGCATGGGAGGGGGTATCGGCGTCGGACAGTGACGCCGCAGACGCCCGCTGTCAACTCGGGGTCGTTCCCAGGAACGTGGAGACCGGCCGTCTATCCTGCGCCGTCGTGCACCTGCTCTCCACCATTCTCGCGCTCAGTCTGGATCCCAAGGAGATCCTCAACGACCTGAGCCCGTACGGCGAGATCGGCCTGATGCTGATCATCTTCGCCGAGACCGGCCTGCTGGTGGGCTTCTTCCTCCCCGGCGACTCGCTCCTGTTCACGGCCGGGATCCTGGCGAACCAGGGCAAGTTGAACCTGGCGGCGATCCTCCTCGGGTGCTTCGCCGCCGCCGTCATCGGCGACCAGGTGGGCTTCACGATCGGCCAGCAGACGGGGCCGCGCCTGTTGCGCCGACCCGATTCGAAGCTGTTCAAACGCGAATTCATCGACCGCACCGAGGACTTCTTCGACCAGCACGGCGCGAAGACGATCGTCCTGGCGCGCTTCGTGCCGGTCGTGCGCACCTTCGCGCCGGTCGTCGCCGGCGTCGGCAAGATGTCGCGCCGCACGTTCTTCAGCTTCAACGTGATCGGCGCGTTCGTGTGGGTGTTCGGGGTGACGCTCGCCGGCTACTGGCTGGCCGACGCCATCGGCGACTCGATCGACACGTACCTCTACCCGCTCATCGGCGCCATCATCGTCATCTCCCTGATCCCGCCGTTCATCGAGTGGCGCAAGTCGAAGAAGAAGGCAGCCGTCCGCTTCACCCAGGCCCAGGCCGAGGCCGAGGCCGCTGCCCTCCACGACATCGTCGAAGACGACTGACCCACCCGAACAGGTTGCGTCGCTCCGACGTGTTCTGCACGTAGCAGCGACGCAACGTCGTGGGGTGACTTGAGCGTCACACCCCGGCAGTTCACTCCTCGGCATGGCCAAGGATCTGGACAAGGAAGTCGGGCGGATCGCCGAGCGTCATCACGGCATCTTCGCCAGTCATCACCTCGATGGTCTGGAGATCAGCCGCGAGGCGCGCGCCGTGCGGGTCGAATCGGGTCGTTGGATCGCCGTGCACGACGGAGTCTTCCGCATGGCCGGTTCACCCACGACGTGGCGGTCAGAGCTCGTTGCGGCGTGCTGGGCAGGCGGAACCCGTGCCCTGGCATCGCACCGATCTGCTGCTGCGCTCTGGCATCTGCCCTCGGGGCGGGCCGATATCGCCGAGTTGGTGTGCCCGAGGTGGAAACGAGCACGGCATCACGGGCTCATCGTCCACGAGAGCCTCGACATCGAGGATGCAGATGAAGACCGAGCCGAGGTGGACGGAATCCCGTGCACCTCGGTCACACGCACGCTCTTCGATCTCGCCCGTCTGCTCAGTCCCGTCATGCTCGATGCGAATCTCGACAACGCACTGCGTCGTGATCTCGTCTCGATCGAGCAGTTGCGCAGCACCTCGGCCCGTCTCGCAACCAAGGGCCGTCGTGGTGGCCGACGGTTCCGCGCCGCGGTCGACGCTCGATCCGTCGCGAGCGCCATCCCAGAGAGCGTCCCGGAGCGACTGCTCGCTGACATGCTCGTCCGCCGCGGACTTCCGATTCCTGCTTGCCAGTTCGTCGTCCGCAACGACGCCGGGGCATTCGTCGCTCGCGTCGACCTCGCCTATCCGGAGTGGAGAGTGATCATCGAATACGACAGCGTGGAACACCACACTGGAACCGCTGCCCACATTCGAGACAGCACCCGGCGAGACGCGATCGGCGATCTCGGTTACTCGGTGCTCACGGCAACATCAGCCGACCTGAGAGACCATGGCGAGCGCATCGCCAGACTCAGTTCGTCGTCGTGCCGACGTGGTCTCGAACGCGACGTTGCGTCGCTGCGACGTGAATGACACGTAGCAGCGACGCAACCTCGTGTTCCTGTCGAGTGAGAGCTACTCGCCGGCGGAGGAGCCTTCGGCCGCGACCGTGCTCGGCCATGGCCTGGGCGACGATCTCGGACTCCTCGCCGAAGCCACCGCTCTTGCGCTTCGAGAAGAGCACGGCGCCGATGAGGACGACGAGGCAGACGCCGGCGATGACGAAGCGGACGTCGTCGTTGCGCAGGCTGATCATCGCCGGCAGCACGAGCAGCGCCACCAGGTTCATCACCTTGATCAGCGGGTTCAGCGCCGGACCGGCGGTGTCCTTGAACGGGTCACCGACGGTGTCACCGATCACGGCCGCCTTGTGGGCCTCGGACCCCTTGCCACCCTCGTGGCCGTCCTCGATGTACTTCTTGGCGTTGTCCCACGCGCCACCGGCGTTGCTCAGGTAGTTGGCCATGAGCTGACCGGTGAGGATCACGCCGGCGAGGAACGCGCCGAGGGCGTAGAAGTTGATGCCGAAGCCGATGATGAGCGGCGTGAGCACGGCGAGCAGCGCCGGCGTGGTGAGCTCCCGCAGCGATGCCGCGGTGCAGATGTCGATGACCGGGCCGTAGTCGGGCTTCTTGGTGCCCGCCATGATCCCGCCGTCGGCGAACTGGCTGCGGACCTCCTGCACGACCACACCGGCGGTGCGGCCGACGGCGCGGATCGCGAGCGCCGAGAAGAGGAACGACACCGAGCCACCGACGAGGAGCCCGATGAGCACCTTCGGGTTGGCCAGGTTGATCTGGGTGAGCAGGTTGTTGAACAGCTTGTTGCCGGTGAGGCCCTTGAGCGGGTCGAGCTCACCACCGATCGTCTCGATGTACGAGGCGAACAGGGCGACCGAGGCGATGACCGCGGAGCCGATGGCGAAGCCCTTGGTGACGGCCTTGGTGGTGTTGCCCACCGCGTCGAGGCTCACCATGATGCGCTCGGGCTCGCCCTCGAACTCGCCCGACATCTCGGCGATGCCGGCCGCGTTGTCGGCGACGGGGCCGAAGGTGTCCTCGGAGACGATCACGCCGGTCGTGGCGAGCATGCCCATGCCGGTGAGGGCGACCATGTAGAAGGTGAACTGGATGTTGCCGTCGCCCAGCCAGATGCCCACACCCAGCGCGATGCAGATGCAGATGATGGCGTAGACGCTCGACTCGAGGCCGGAGCTGGTGCCGGACAGCACCACGGTCGCGGGGCCGGTGCGGGTCGCCTCGGCGATCTCACGGACCGGCGCGGTCTCGGTGGAGGTGAAGTACTCGGTGAGGCGGCTGAGCACCTGCGCGAGCACGAGGCCGGTGATGACGGCGCCGAAGCACTTCCACCCGGCGTCGAACTTGTCGTTGCCGACGTAGCCGAAGGCGACGACCGCGGTGCCGACCACGGTGAGCAGACCGGCGGTGATGAACCCGCGGTTGATCGGGGCCATCGCCGACTTGTCCTTGTCGGTGGCGCGCACCGCGAACACACCGCAGATCGACGCGAGCACGCCGATGGCCCGGGCGGCGAGCGGGAAGATGAGCCCGAGCGCGGGGTTGAGCCCGATCGACTGGAAGGCGGCGACGCCGAGGATGATCGAGGCGACGAGGGTGACCTCGTAGCTCTCGAAGAGGTCGGCCGCCATGCCGGCGCAGTCGCCGACGTTGTCGCCCACGTTGTCGGCGATGGTGGCGGGGTTGCGGGGGTCGTCCTCGGGGATGCCCGCCTCGACCTTGCCCACGAGGTCGGCGCCGACGTCGGCCGCCTTGGTGAAGATGCCGCCGCCCACTCGGAGGAAGAGGGCGAGCAACGAACCGCCGAAGCCGAACCCGATGAGGATCGCCGACGCGGTGTTCTGGAAGATCATGATGATCAACGTCGCCCCGAGCAGACCGAGGCCGACGGTGAACATGCCGGCGACGCCGCCGGTGCGGAACGCGACCTTGAGCGCGGCGGGCAGCGATCCCGAGCGTGCCGCGGCCGCGGTGCGCACGTTGCCCCGCACCGCGAGGCTCATGCCGATGAACCCGGTGAGGCCCGACAGCACGCAGCCGGCGATGAACGCGAGGGTCCGGAACAGCCCCGACTGGGCGAAGGTGAGACCCGACGACGCGTTCGGTCCGGCGAGGAGCGGCTTCGTCACCTCGGTCGACGTGACGAACACGACGATCGCCAGCGGCATCAGGATCACCGCGATCGTCTTGAACTGCCGCTTCAGGTAGGCCATCGCGCCTTCCTGGATGGCCTTGGCGATCTCGATCATCGTCGGGCGTGCCCTCGTCGGCGGCGAGCACGCCGCGCATGAGGTAGAGCCCGACGAGGAGCGCCAACACGGCGGTCACGGCGGAGAAGATGAGCCAGAACCAGGCCTCGCCGTTGAGACTGAAGACCTGGTAGCCGCCTTCAGCAGCCAAGCTGATCATGGAATGCAGACCTCGGGATGGTGTGTGGGAGCGGTTCGGGATGCAGCCGCGCGGTGCGAAGACCGCGCGCGAGGAAGCTAGGGAAAAGTAGGGGCGTGGGCTCCTCCGAGTCCAATCTTTCGGCAAGGTTTCCGGAGGAGCCTCTTCGTCACTCGAGGTGATAGGGCAGGGAAGTCACCACCGTGCCCTTGCGGAACAACAGTCGGCCCTTGAGCAGCAGAGCCGTCTGGTTGTGGAGGATGTTGCCCCACCAGTGCCGCACGACGAACTCCGGCAAAAGGACCGTGATCACGTCGTTCTCCCAGCGGGCGTCGAGCTCGTCGACGTACCGGAGGATCGGACGGGTCAGCTCCCGGTACGGGGAGTAGACGATCTCGAGCGGGACGTCGAGCTTGTACTCGTGCCAGAGCCGCTCGAGCTTCTCCTGCTCCTCCTCGTCGGAGACGACCGACACCGCCACCAGGTGGTTGGGCGAGAGCGACTTCGCGTAGGCCAGCCCCTCGAGCACCCCGCGGTGCACGCCGCCGACCAGCACGACCACGGTGTGGTTCATGCGGCGCGGCTTGTAGTCGGGCGTGACCCGCAGGCCGTCGGCGACGGTCTTGTAGTGGCGGTGGATCGTCTTGAACCCGACGACGATCACCGGGATCACGATCAGCGGCACCCACGCACCGCTCGTGAACTTCGTGGTCGCGACGATCAGCAGCACGATGAAGGTCGCGACCGAGCCCACCGCGTTGATCACGATGTTGCGCTTGTAGCCCTTCTCGCGCTCCTTCTGGTGGTGGCGCACCATGCCGGCCTGCGAGAGCGTGAACGAGAGGAACACACCCACCGCGTACAGCGGGATCAGGGCGTTGGTCTTGCCACCGAACGCGATGATCGAGCGCGCCGGCCGCGGTCGCGAGCACCAGCACGCCGTTCGAGAACACCAGCCGGTCGCCACGGTTGGCGAGCTGTCTCGGGAGGTAGCCGTCGGCGGCGATGATCGACGACAGCCGCGGGAAGTCGGCGTACGCGGTGTTCGCCGCGAGCGTGAGGATGGCAGCGGTGGCGAACTGCAGCACCACGTACAGCACGGTGCCGCTGCCGAACACCGCGGTGCCGAGCTGCGACATCACGGTGGTGTGCTCGCTCGGGTACGGGCCCGAGGTGGTGGGCGAGGATCTGCACGCCCATGAACAGCGTGCCGAGGATGATCGCCCATCCACACCAGCGTGGCGGCGGCGTTCTTCGACTCCGGGCGCCGGAAGGCCGGGACGCCGTTCGAGATGGCCTCCACCCCGGTGAGCGCGACCGCGCCCGACGAGAAGCCCTTCAGCAGGATGAAGATCCCGAGCGTGCCGCCGAAGATGCTGTTGCCGGCTTCCTTGAACGCGATCGGGTTGATGCGGTGGATGTCGTCGAGCACGAAGCTGCGGAACAGCCCGTAGCTCACGAGCGCGCCGAGCACTCCGATGTAGATGTACGTGGGCACCGCGAAGATGCGCCCCGACTCCTTGATGCCGCGCAGGTTCGCCAGGCTGATGCCCGACGATCAGGACCAGCCCGAGCGCGACGCGGTGCTTGGCGAGGTCCTGGAACGCAGGGATCGAGACGATGGCCGCGACGCCCGCCGAGATCGACACCGCGACGGTGAGGATGTAGTCGACGAGCAGTGACGCACCCGCGACGAGCGACGGGTTCTCACCGAGGTTCTCGCGGCTGACGACGTAGCTGCCGCCGCCGCTCGGGTAGGCGAAGATCGTCTGGCGGTACGACGTGATGACGATCGTGAGCAGGATCGCGACCGCGATGCCGATCGGGATCAGCGTGTTGAGCCCGAGCGCCAGGCTCGAGCCGCCCACCGCGACGACGAAGAGGATCTCCTCGGTCGCGTACGCGGTGGACGAGATCGCGTCGGACGAGAACACCGCCAGGGCGATGGTCTTCGGGATGCGCTGGTGCTCCATCTCGGTCGTCGCGAGCGGACGGCCGACGAGTACACGTTTGACGAATGCCACGTCGCAGATTCTCCGAGCCCCAGGGAACGACCGGCTGGGGACAGCTTGCCATCCGCCGGGGGTCCATCACCGATCCGCACCTCTCCTGTCATCCAGCGTTCACCGATTGCATGCTCCGAGCCCCACCTCGGTAGCCTTCCCCGGTCCCGTCGTGGGAGGGAGACCCGGTGCACGTCGTCGTCGTCGGATGCGGGCGGGTGGGCAGTGAGCTCGCCCTGAGCCTCGAGCGCAATGGCCACACGGTGGCCGTGATCGACAAGAACGCCGACGCGTTCCGCAAGCGCCTGCCCGACGGTGGCTTCGGTGGGCAGAAGGTCGTGGGCTTCGGGTTCGACCGCGACCACCTGATCGAAGCCGGGATCGAGCGGGCCGATGCCGTCGCCGCGGTCACGAGCGGCGACAACTCGAACATCCTCACCGCCCGCATCGCCCGTGAGAACTTCTCCATCGACCGCGTGGTCGCCCGCATCTACGACCCGCGCCGGGCGCTCATCTACCAGCGCCTCGGCATCTCCACCGTGGCCACGGTCTCCTGGACGACCGACCAGGTGATGCGCCGCCTCCTCCCGGCGGAGGAGCAGCCCGCACGAGTGGCTCGACCCGAGCGGCAAGGTGTGCCTGCTCGACTACCCGATCCCGCCGAAGTGGGCGGGCAAGAAGCTCGCGCCGCTCAGCGAACCGGGCGTGTTCTGGCTCGTCGCCATCACCCGGCTCGGTGCCGCGCAGGTCGAGCACGCCGAGCGCGATCGGCCAGGACGGCGACATCCTGCACTTCGCCGCCGACGTGGCCGAGCTCGACACGTTGCGCCATCGCCTCGAGCACGGAGAGGAGCACCACTGATGCGCGTCGCCATCGCGGGTGCAGGAAACGTCGGGCTGTTCATCGCCAACGACCTGCGCGCCGCCGACCACGACGTCCTCATGATCGAGCAGAGCCCTGCCGTCGTGAAGCGGGCCCAGACCGACTCCGACGGCATCCAGTGGCACGTCGCCGACTGCTGCGAGGTCAGCTCGCTGCGCGACGCCGGTCTCGACGCGTGTGACGTGGTCGTCGCCGCGACCGGAGACGACGAGGACAACCTCGTCATGTCGCTGCTGGCCAAACAGGAGTTCGCGGTGCCGCGCGTCATCGCCCGGGTCAACCACCCGAAGAACGAGTGGCTGTTCAACGAGAACTGGGGCGTCGACCTCTCGGTGTCGACCCCGCACCTCATCACCGCGCTGGTCGAGGAGGCGGTCAGCGTCGGCCGCCTCGTGCGGATCCTCCAGTTCGAGGGCGGTCAGGCCCGCCTCGTGGAGGTCACGCTGGCCGACAACTCGCCGGTCATCGACCAGGCCCTGCGCGACGTCGACGTGCCCCGCAACGCCACGATCGTGGCCATCGTGCGCGACGAGCACGTGGTGATGCCACGGGGCGACTCGATCTTCGAGGCCGGCGACGAGGTGCTGGCCATGGTCACGCCGGAGTCGGAGGACGAGGTCCGCCGCATCCTCACCGGCGCGGGCGCCTAGCCACCCGCGCCCGCGACCCTCGGCTAGCTGAGCAGCTCGTAGATCGGGTTGAAGACGAGGTAGCGCTTGCCGTCGCGCGCCGCGACGCCCTCGAACGCGACCTTGCGGCCGGGTGAGAGACCGGCGATCTTGCGCCGACCGAGGAAGACGCCGACGACGGAACCCCGGCCGTCGCTGACCGTGACCTCGAGGGCGGCGGCGCCGGCTCGGGGCACGATGCGCACCGACCTCACCTCACCCCCGACCTTCACCCGCGTGCGGGGTGCGATCCCGTCCATGGCCGCCAGGTGCCGCGCGTCGCAGAAGGCGGTGAGGTGCTCGCGGTCGATCTCCTCGACCGGCTTCGTGAGGCGCTGGACCATCTTCTTCAGGGCCATGCAACCAATGATACGAGTCGTCGACGACGACGTTCGAGTGCCCGGGTCGGCGACGTCCGGTCTCCTACCCTGAGGCGGCGATGGACGCTGCGCCCACCACCCGCACCCGCGCGCGCCGCCGACGCACGCGCCGGCGCGCCTGGGTCGTCGTCACGGTCCTCGTGGTCGTCGTGCTGAGCGCCGCCGTCGCGCTCGCGAGCTGCTCCGGCGGTGGGGGTGACGACTCCGACGCATCGAAGACCACCACGACCGCGGCACCGAAGACGACCGTCGACCTGAAGCTCGGCGACGTCACCGCCGACAGCGCGGGCGCTCCGGTCACGATCGCGCCCGACCAGTCGCAGAAGGTCCTCGACGCGCTCACCACCTACGTCAAGGGCGGGTCGGTGGAGCCGCTGCGCTCGGGCCAGCCCGCCAGCGCCGACTTCGGTGCGATCTTCGATCCCACCACGTTGGCGTCGGTGACGACCACCGACCGGGGGGTCATGTTCGACGAGGGTCTGCCCAAGGTCACCGGTGACCTCACCGTCACCGCGCAACCCGCGGCGCTCGTGGGGCTCGGCGACCAGTCGGGCGCGCTCACGCTGATCACCGCCGCGCTCACCACCGACACGACCGGCGCGACCGAGGTGAAGGGCGGACCGCTGCACATCACCCGCAAGGCCGACTTCGTGCTCCAGCCCGACGCCACCGGCGCCTGGAAGATCACGGCGTACAGCGCCGTGGTGGCGCGCGAAGGCGCCGGCCTCTCCCCCACCACCACCTCGACGCCCTCGTCCGCGCCCGCTGCCGCCACGACCGGAGCCAAGAAGTGACCTCCACCCGCCGCAACCGCGCGCCGCGCCCCAGCACCGAGCCCCCCGCCGAACCACGCCGCGACCCGCGCCGTCGCCGGGCGTTCACCCTGCTCGTGGTCGCACCGCTCGTCTGCGGGCTGGCGCTCGCCGGTGCGATCACCAGCGCATGGCTCGTGCTCGGCGAGCCGGTCCCGGCGCAGGCCGCGGTGTGGTTCCAGGTGACCAAGCTCGGGAGCGCCCGCAACGACGGCGGGCCGCAGCAGCCGTTCTTCGCACTCGTGCTCGGCACCGGCGCGCGCTCCGACGACCCGTCGCAGTCGCCCGACGACCCGGGACTCGCCGACGCCGTCCACGTGATCGGCGTGAACCCCGCGCTCAAGTCGGCGACCATCGTCGACATCCCGCGCGACACCGAAGGTCCCGGCGGCAACAAGATCAACTCGTACATCGTGAACAACCCCGACGGCAACGACCTGCGCGTCGGAAGCCGACGCGGTGTCGTCGATCGTCGGCGTGCCGATCACGTGGGTCATCCGCGCCAACTTCCCGAACTTCCAGCAGATGGTCGACGAGATCGGCGGCATCGACGTCAACATCCCCACCGCCGATGGACGACGACTTCTCCGGTGCGCACTTCGCTCCTGGGCTCACGCATCTCAACGGCGAGCAGGCGCTGCAGTTCTCGCGCGACCGCCACTCCTTCAGCGACGGTGACCTCAGCCGCACGAGCAACCAGGGCCTGCTCATCGTCTCCGCGCTGCAGACGATCCAGGCGAAGCACCCGAGCGCAGGCGACACGGTCCGACTGCTCGCGACGCTCGGTCGCCACACCAAGCTCGACGGGGTGGGCATCACCGACCTGTTCCACATGGGATCGCTGTCGCTCAGCTTCGATCCCGCCAACGTGAAGAACGTGGTCCTGCCCGTGGGAGCCGGCAGTGGGAGCAACCTGGTGAAGAGCGGTGACGCCGACGGCCTGCTCGCCGACTTCGCCGACGACGGAGTCCTGCAGAGCCATTGAGCATCGTCACGAGCGCCGCGGCCGGCCGCCACGCCGACGCCTGTGACACCCTCGACGACCTCGCGCACGAGCACTTCGACCGCGTCGTCGCGAACACGTCGCTCCCCGAGCGCGCGGCCCGGCCCGCGATCGCTCCGCCCGAGCTCTCTGCACCGGTGACCGAGCGCCTCCGCGCCCGCGGGGTCGACACGCTGTGGTCGCACCAGGCGGCCGCAGTCGACGCGCTCCGGGCCGGCCGCAACATCGTCGTCGCCACCGGCACCGCGTCGGGCAAGTCGCTCTGCTACCAGTTGCCCATCGTCGACTCGGTCGTCGCGGGGAGCCGCGACACGACGCTGTTGGTGTTCCCCACCAAGGCGCTCGCGCAGGATCAGTTGCGATCGTTCCGTCGAGTGGCTCGTGCCCGACCTCGTCGCGGCGACCTACGACGGCGACACCCCCACCGACGAGCGCGCGTGGATCCGCACGCACGCCAACGTCGTGCTCACCAACCCGGAGATGCTCCACATGGGCATCCTCCCGGGCCACGACCGGTGGGCCACCTTCCTGCTGCGCCTCCGCTACGTCGTCGTCGACGAGCTGCACACGCTGCGCGGCGTGTTCGGCAGCCACGTCGCCCACGTGCTGCGTCGGCTGCGCCGGATGTGCGAGCACTACGGCTCGTCGCCCACGTTCTGCTTCACCAGCGCGACGATCGGCAACCCCGCCGACCTCGCCTCACGGCTCTGCGGGCTCCCGGTCGAGGCCATCGACGGCGACGGCTCGCCGCAGGCCGAACGCCGCTTCGCGGTGTGGCAGCGACCGCTCGTCGACGTGCACTCGGGAACGCGTGCGTCCGCCAACATCGAGACCGCGATGTTGCTCTCGCGCTTCGTCGCCGACGGCCACCAGACCTTGGCGTTCACGCGCAGCCGCAAGGGCGCGGAGCTGGTCGCTTCGCACGCCCGGGGCACGCTCGCGCAGGATCGTGCCGACGACGCGCCTGCGGCACCGGCGGTCGCCGCGTACCGGGCGGGCTACCTCGCCACCGAGCGCCGCGAGCTGGAGTCGAAGCTCGCGAGCGGCGAGCTCGGCGGGGTCGTCGCCACCAGCGCGCTCGAGCTCGGCATCGACGTCGGCTCGCTCGACGCCGTCGTGCTCAACGGGTTCCCGGGCACGCTGGCGTCGATGCGCCAGCAGGTCGGCCGGGCCGGGCGCACGCATCGGCGGGCGGCGGCGGTGCTGATCGCCGGCGACGACCAGCTCGACCAGTGGTACGCCCGCCACCCGGCCGAGCTGCTCGACCGACCGGCCGAGGCGGTCGTCGTGAACCCCGACAACCCGTTCGTGGCCCGGGCCCAGATCGCCTGCGCCGCCCACGAGCTGCCGCTCACGCACACCGACGACCGCTACTTCGGCGACGCGCTCGACGACGCCGTGCGCGACCTCGTCCTCGCCGAGGAGCTGAAGCCGCGCAACGGCGCGATGTACTGGGCCGGCCGCGAGGCCCCGGCCGCTCGGGTCGGGCTCCGCACCGGCTCGTCGGTCGAGTGCCAGCTCGTCGATCCCGACGGCCACCTCGTGGGCACGGTCGACTCGTCGCGCGCGTTCCACGTCGCGCATCCGGGTGCGATGTACCTGCACCAGGGGCGTCAGTACCGCGTGCGCGACCTCGACGTCGAGCACCAGGTCGCCGTGCTCGATCCCGCCGACGACGCCGACGAGCACACCCAACCGCGCGAGGAGACCGACATCTCGATCCTGGCCACCGAGCAGTCGCGGCCCGTGGGCGGCGGCACCGCGCACCTCGGCGCGGTGACGGTGCTCCACGACCTGGTCGCCTACCAGCGCAAGCGCACCTCGACCAACGAGGTGATCGAGGTGGTGCCGCTCGACTTCCCGCCGCGCGAGCTCACCACCCGCGCGTGCTGGTACACGCTGCCGCTCGAGACGCTCCTCGCCGCCGGGCTCGAGCCCGTCACGCGTGATCGGCGCCGTGCACGCGGCCGAGCACGCGCTCATCGGGCTGCTCCCGCTCTTCGCGATCTGCGACCGCTGGGACGTCGGCGGCGTGTCGATGGCGCTGCACCCGCAGACCGGCGACCCCACGATCTTCGTGTACGACGGCTATCCCGGCGGTGCGGGCATCGCCGAGCTCGCGTTCGCAGAGCTGTCGCGCCACGTGCGCGCCGCCCACGAGCTGGTGAGCGGTTGCCCGTGCGACGACGGGTGCCCGTCGTGCGTGCAGTCGCCGAAGTGCGGGAACTGGAACGAGTACCTCGACAAGGCCGCGGCCATCGTGCTGCTCGAGGTGCTCGGCGCATCCGCACCGTCGTCACCCACGGCGACGGCATCCCCCGCCGTTCGCACCGACTCCCTCTAGATTCCGGCGCATGACGCGCAGTCGATGGATCGCGCTGGTGGTGCTCGTCGTGATCGGCGTCG
Source organism: uncultured Actinomycetes bacterium (assembly GCA_963755855.1). Taxonomy (GTDB): domain Bacteria; phylum Actinomycetota; class Acidimicrobiia; order IMCC26256; family DASPTH01; genus DASUAS01. The sequence goes on from CAVWLR010000009.1 coordinate 2,104,287, forward strand.
GACTGCTGGTCGCGGTGGTGGCCGTGCCCTGGGGCGACGACGCGCCGGCCGTGCAGGCGCCGACCGTGTACCACGAGGGCGACGACATCTCGGTGGCGCAGGGCGACGAGTTCGTGATCGCGCTGCCGGCCAACCCGAGCACCGGGTACTCGTGGACGGCCGGTGACGACGCCGACGTGATGTTCGTGTCGAGCCATCAGGTGGCGGGCGGCAGCCAACCGGGCGCGTCCGGCACCCAGGAGCTGGCGTTCCAGGCAGAGCACGCAGGCGAGTCGACGCTCGAGCTGGCGTACTCGCGCTCGTTCGAGCCCGGGGTGCCACCGGCGAAGACCGCCAAGTTCGCGGTGACGGTGAAGTAGGCCGTCAGCAGTCGTCGAGATCGACGACGCACTCGGGCCGCACCTCGGCCCGGGCCCGCCCCCGGGCAGGCCCGAAGACCCCGAGCAGCGGCGGGAGATCGACCTCCACCACCACCGCCGCGCTCGTGCCGGAGCACTCGCACGACACCAGCCGGGCGTGGTTGCTGCCGGCGGTGCGGGCGGCGGCCGACTGCGCCGACGCGGCCCCACCCCCGAGCGCCAGACGGTCGGCGGCCGCGAGCGCCGCGGCGTCGGCAGCCGACTCCGCCCGGGCCCGCCCCACCAACGCACCACCGAGACGCGCCGCACCCGTCGCCAGCACGAGCCCCACGACCAGCACCGCCAGCATCACGATGCTCACACCTCCCCGTTCGTGCCCGTTCGTGCCCCGTTCGTGCCCGGTCACTTCTCCACCCGCATCACCGACGTGGCGTGCAGATCGGGATCGGGGAACAGCACACCGACCAGCGGGAGGTCGGTCACCGACGTGTAGTGCACCGTGACGCTGATCTCACCGCCGATCTTCGGGCGCGCACCCACGTCGACATCGGCGCCCGGCAACGTGCGGTGCGCCGCCCGCACCGCACGACCCGAGTCGGCGTCGACGCTCGCCGCACGCGCCGCCTCCCTCGCTGCGTGCACGACACCCAACTGGTCGCGCACCACCAACCCGACCTGCACCACGGCGAGCATCGCGAGCACCAACAGCGGCAGCACGAACGCGAACTCGACCGTCGCCTGCCCGCGCTCGCCGAGCTCTCCGCGGAGTCGGCCGGGCGGGTGGCGCCGGGTTCCCCCGCGCCGAGCGCGGGGGAACCGTCGACGCCCGTTCACGACGGGAGGATCTTCGAGACCACGGCATCGAACAGCTGCGAGATCGCGTGGCTGCCCGTTGCCCAGGTGATGAGCAACGTCGCGATCGCGACCGCACCCAGGATCACCAACGCGTACTCCGCCGTGGACTGGCCCGCCTCACCGGCGAGTGCTCCCGTGAACCGTGCGCGCACCCGCGCGAGGAACCGACCTGACATGTGCACAACCTCCTCGTGGTTCGGATTCGGGGAAGTGCCGAGGGGAAGCGTCGAGGGAAGGAGCCGGGGAGGTGCGGACGACGTGCTCGCGATCACAGCCGACCCAGGCCGGCGGCGAGACCGGGGACGACGGTGAGGAGCACGAACGCGGGTAGCACGAGGAAGACCAGCGGGAACAGCAGCCGCACCGGGATGCGGCGCGGCGTGGGCTTCGGCGGCACGCCGCAGCGCGGTGCGGTCCTCCTCGGCGAGGCGGGCGAGCACCGGACCGACGGGCACCCCGAGCCGGTCGGTGGCGAGCAGCGCGTCGGCGAGCGGTCGCAGCCGCGGCGAGGCGTGCGCGGTGGCGTCGAGCGCGGACGCGAAGTCGAGCCCGAGCGCGCAGCTGGCGAGGACGTCGTCGAATGCGTCGGCGAGCGGCGCCGGCGACCAACGGGCCGCGACCTCCACCGCCAGGTACGGCGTGCACCCGGCCCCGACCGCGACCCCGAGCAGGTCGAGTGCGACCGGGAGCTCGCGAGCCAAGCGGGCGTCGGCAGCCTGCCCGGCGCGCCGGGCCCCGAGGCTGCGCAGGACGCGCACCACGGCCCCGTCGGAGTGCGCTCGCACCCAGGGGCCGAACCGCGCGCCGACGGCAGCACAGGCCGGGGCGAACCGGGGCCCTGGTGGTCAACGACACCGCACGGTCGACGGCGCCGAGGCGGCTCGCTCGGCGCAGGAGCGGCACCGCGGCCACGATCCCCCACGCGCACCCGAGGAGCCACGGACGGAGCACGGTCGCGCTCATCCCGCCGACCGGAGGATGCGCCGGATCCACAGGCCCGCCAGCCCTTCGAGCGCCAGCCCGATCACGAGGCAGGCACGACCGACCCCGGTGTCGACGAGCGCGGTGACCGCGGCGGGGTCGACCATCGCCGAGAAGGCCAGGTAGCCGAGGGGCGCGGCACCCACCACGACTGCGGAGAGGCGGGCCTGGGCCGACAGCGAGCGGGCCTCGGCCACCGCGTCGAGGCGATGGCGCAACGACGACGCCAGCCCGTCGATGGCGTCGGCGGCCCGCCCGCCCATGGTGGTGGCCACCGCGAGCGCTCCTGCGGCAGCCCGGACGCCCGGGTGCGTCGTGATCGCCGGGCCACCCGGCGAGGGCTTCGGCCAGCGGCAGCCCCAGCCGGGTGCGCACGTGCACGCGGCGGAGGTCGTCGGCGACCGCGCCGGTCCCGACGGCGAGCCGGTCGATCGCGTTCGCCACCGTGCCCCCACCACGGAGCTCGGCCGCGATCTGCTCCAGCGCGACCGGCAACCCGGCCGCGAACGCGCGCCCGCGGCGAGCACGGGCGAGCACCAGCGCCACCGGACCGGCGACGACCACCGCCAGCGCCGCCGGTACCGCGAGCACCGGCGAGAACGCCAGCCCGAGGAGCGAGATCGCCACCACCGCGATCCCCAGGTACTCGATCGCAGTCTCGGGGGTCCACGAGACGTCGGCGTCGCGCAGCGCACGCGTCAGGGGATCACGCACACGGGTGGGCAGACGCCACCGCGATCGCGGACCGAGCACCCGCGCCCGGTCCGCGACCGCGGCGCGGCGACCCGCGGCGATCAGCGTCGCGCACGTGAGTGGCCCCACGACCACGAGCACGAGCGTCAGCACGTCGGGTCGAGCTCTCGCCGCGGCTCGGCGCCGAGCACGGCCTCGGCGCCGTGGCGACGCGGCGTGCGGGTGATCGTCGCGATCGGCACCAACCTCCCGCCGCGCCGGACGAACAGCGGACGGGCACCGTCACGGCGGTCTCCGTGGACCTCGGCGATCGCCTCGACCCGACGGGCGCCGTCGCGACCACGGGCGACGAACACGACCGCGTCGATGCTCGACGCGACCTGCGCCCGTACGGCCGCCAGCGGCAACCCGCTGTCGGCGAGCAGCACGAGCGTCTCCAGCCGCGCCAGCGCGTCGCCCGGCCCGTTGGCGTGGATCGTGGACATCGAACCGTCGTGCCCGGTGTTGAGCGCCTGGAGCATGTCGAGCGCCTCCCCCGCCCGCACCTCTCCGACGACGAGCCGGTCGGGCCGCATCCGCAGCGCGGCGCGCACCAGGGCTCGGACGGTGACGCCACCCGCGCCCTCGGCGTTGGGCGGACGGGCCTCGAGCCGCACGACGTGCGGTTGCGCCAGGCGCAGCTCCGCCGTCTCCTCGATGGTGACGACACGCTCGGTGCGGGGGATCGACTGCGACAGCGCGTTGAGCAGCGTGGTCTTGCCCGCGCTCGTGGCTCCGGCGACCAGCAGGTTCCACCCGGCGGCGACCGCCCAGCGGAGGAAGCGTGTCCGCCGCTCCGTCGACGCCGAACTCCTCGAGCGCCACCGGGCGGGCGCCGAACCGTCGGATGGTGACGCACGGTCCGTCGACCGCGAGCGGGCGGGATCACCGCGTGCAGGCGGGAGCCGTCGGGGAGGCGGGCGTCGACCATCGGCGACGAGCGGTCGAGGCGCAGGCCGAGCGGCGCCACCACGCGCTCGACCAGGTGCACGATGGCCGCAGCGTCGAGCCCGAGCACGACCGGCTCGAGGCGACCCGCGCGCTCGACGTAGGCACGGCCGGGCCCGTTGACCATGACCTCGGTGACGGTGGGATCGGCGAGCAGCGGCTCGAGCGGGCCCAGCCCGGTGACCTCGTGGGTGAGCTCCTCGAGCAGGGACGTCGAACCGCGGCGCCGCGAGCAGCGGCTGCTCGTCGCGCAGGAGATCGCCGAGGGTGCGCCGCAGCGAGTCGGCGTCGGTGGTGCCGTCGTCGACGCCCTGGGTGACGAGGCGTTGGTGGACGCGCTGCTTCAGCGTGCCGTCGTCGGATGGTGCGCCGACCGACGCGGCCGGGGTGCACGGGAGCGCGACCGCGGTCACGCGGCTTCACCCTGGCGGCCGAGCACGCCGATCCGCCGCACGACCTCGACCGCGGCCCGGGCGAGCGGTTCGGGAGCCGGGTGGGGAGCACCCCGGCGTCGACCGCCCGGGCGATCGCCTCCTTCACCGGGACCCGTGCGAGGACCGGCAGGTCGAGCACCTCGCTGATCTCCTGCGCACCGAGCGATCGACCGGGCTCGTCGAGCAGGACGACTCCTGCGGTGTGCTCGAGCGGCGGTGCGTGCACGGCACGGCGCAGCGCGAGGTAGCACCCCCGCAGCACGACGACGCCGACGTCGGCGACCTCCACCACCGCCCGGGTGGCGGGCTCGCGCGCCGTGCCGCAGTCGACGAGCACCGGCGAGGATCCGTGAGCCGAGGGCGACGCCGAGCGCGGCGCCGGTCTCGGGCGCCGGGAGCACGGTCGGCACCCGGGGGCCACGCCCACGCGGCAGCAGCGCGACTCCGGGCGCGACCTCGGTCAGCAGGCGGTCGAGCGCCTCCGTGGGCGCCTCGACGCCGGCGTCGAGCCAGTCGGCGAGGCCGACGTCGGGATCGGCGCCGAGGCCGAACACCGCGGGCAGGTCGCCCGCCAGATCGGCGACGCGCACACCCGACGGCGTGCCCGGTCTCGCGGGCCTCACGGGCGAGGACGAGCGCGCACGCGGCGGTGAAGACGGACGTACCGGATCCGCCGGTGGCGGACCAGAGAGCGATGAGCAACGGAGGCAACCTTCCTCCCGGTGGCGCACGTGCGCCGGCGACAGGAGGAAGTTGCACGGGGAAGAGACGGCAACGTACGACGCGGGTCGCGCGCCGTCAAGGGCCAATTCGCGCGACGGGCACCTCCGGAAGAGATCCGGCTGCTCGTAGGATTTCGCGTTCACCGTGTCGATCTCGTCCGCGCCCGCGCCCTCCTCGCCTGCACCCGTGTCCCTCCGGGCGGTGCTGCGCGACGCGCTGCGGCTTCTGGCGCGTGCACTTCTGGTACCTCACCGTGATCGCGGCGGCGCTCTGGCTGCCGTTGGGGATCCTCGAGCTGAGCGGGGTCGCCCACGGCATCCAGATCGACACCGACCGCTTCCGCTTCACCGACGTCGCCGTCAACGTGGTGATCGTGCTCGTGTTCGAGCTGCTCGTCGCGGAGGTCCTCGCGGCGGCGTCGGAGAAGATCGTCGCCAGCGACCTGCACGGCGAGGAGCTGCCGGCTCCCCGCACGTTCCTCCGCAGCGTGCCGTGGGGAACGCTGCTGCTCGGGACGATCGTCTACGAGCTCGGCGTCGGCATCGGGCTCGTGTTCTTCGTGATCCCCGGGTTCGTGATCGCGACGTGGGGCGTCGTGACCGGCCCGGTGATCGTCGCCGAAGGCAGCGCCGCGCTGCACGCGCCGAGGCGGAGCCGTGATCTCGTGCGCGGATCGTTCCGACCCGTCGCACTGTTCGTCCTGCTCGCGTTCGTGGTCAGCGAGACGATCTCGAACCTCGCCGGTGCGTTGCTCGACCTCTTGCCGCAGTCGTGGGCCGAACCGACCGGCGAGTACTTCGTCCACGTGCTCACGTCGCCGCTGTTCGGCATGGCGACGGCCGTGCTCTACTACGCGCTCGTCGAACGGGAACGCGAGCAGCAACGGGCCCGGACGCGAACGAACCCGCCGGAGGCGGGCCCGTCGGACTTCAGAGGTGACTGGGTGCCGGATCAGGCGTCGCGGACCTTCTTGGCCACCGCGATCCCGATTGCAGCCAGGATGAGGACGATCAGCAGCTTCTTCATGGGTTCCCCTTCGTCGGCGCGCCGGGCGCGGAGATTCCGAGCATCGTAGGTCGCGGACGACCCGGGAGCAATCGGCCGTTTCGGCCTAGGCGGGCACGACCTCCACCGGGATGCCGTTCACCGCGTGGTTGTTGGAGAGCGTGTCGTAGAAGTGCATGGGGGCCAGGAGGTTGTTGTTGACGCCCGCGTGCTCCCGGGCCACCGACATGCGGGTCCCGGGCCGGTCGTGTCCCCACCCGTGGGGCAGCGAGACCACGCCCTGCATCATCTCGTCGCTCACCTCGACCGGCACCTCGATGCTGCCCGCCTCCGACGTCACGCGCGCACGTCCGCCGTCGACGAGCCCGACGCCCGAGGCGTCGTCGGGGTGCACCAGCAGCGTGCAGCGGTCCTTGCCCTTCACCAGGACCTTCACGTTGTGCATCCACGAGTTCTTCGAGCGGAGGTGCCGCCGGCTCACGAGCCGGAAGCCATCGCCGTCGGTGGCGGCGATGCGGTCGCGCAGGCGCGGCAGGTCGGCGACGATGTACTCCGGCGCGAGGTCGATGAGCCCGTCGGGTGTGCAGACCAACTCGTCGACACGCGGGACCATGGGGCCCCGGTCGATGCCGTGCGGCTCCGCCTTGATCTGCTCGAGCGTGAGGCCGTCGGGCACCTCGCCGTAGCGGTCGCCCCAGGGCCCGGTGCGCACCTGGAGGTCGATGATCCGCTCCGCGCCACCGTGGTCGTAGTGCGGGAGGATGTCGGCGGCGTCGAGCTTCTGCGAGCGGCAGAGCGCGGTGAACCACGCGTCGTCGAGCGTCTCGAAGTCGAAGTCCTCGTTCTTCCCGCCGGTGCACAGCCAGCCGAGCCGGGCGACGATGCGACCCTCGTCGGGTCGATCGGCCGACGGCGGGAACACCGGATCGCTCCAGTTGGCGCCGCTGCGCGCGGCCCAGCCCCAGAGCACCTCGTCGAAGTGCGGCGTCTCGAGCGGCGACGGTCCCGGCAGGATCACGTCGCGCGAACCGCGTCGTCTCGTTGAGGTAGTTGTCGACGCTGATCATGCACTCGAGCTCGGGCAGGGCCGCCTCGAGCCGGGCGGAGTCGGGCACGCTGATGACGGGGTTGCCGGCCACGGTGAAGAGCATCTTGATCTGGCCGTCGCCCGGCGTGCCGATCTCCTCGGCCATGAAGGCGGCCGGGACCTGACCGAGCACCTCGGGGACGCCCGACACCCGCGACGTCCACTTGCCGAACGCGCGCGGGCCGTCCTTCGCGGTCGACGCCATCCACGCCATCGGCCACGCGACCGGCTTGCCCCACATGAGCCCGCCGGGGCGGTCGAACTTGCCGACGACGATGTTCACCACGTCGACCAGCCACGACGCCAGCGTCCCGAACTCCTGGTTGCACAGACCGATGCGCCCGTAGACGGCACCGGTCGGGGCGGCCGCGAACTCACGTGCGAGCCGGCGGATGGTGTCGGCCGGAACGCGACAGAACGCCTCGACCGACTCGGGCGTGAACTCGGCGCACGCGTCGCGCACGACGTCGACGCCCTTCACCTTCTCCTCGAGCGCGCCGAGCGTCGTCAGCCCCTCGGCGAAGAGCACGTTGCACATCGCGAGCAGGAACGCGGCGTCGGTGCCGGGGAGGATCGGCACCCACTCGTCGGCGTGGTCGGCGGTTCCGGTGCGACGCGGGTCGATGACGACGACCCGGCCACCGCGCGCGCGGATGCCGTCGAGCTCACCCAGGACGTCGGGGCACGCGAGCAACGAACCGCCCGACGCCTGCGGGTTGCCACCCATGCAGATGAGGTAGTCGGTGCGCTGGATGTCGGGCGCCGGGATCTTCCACATGTTCCCGTACATGAGGATGCACGAGACGTTCTTGGGCCACTGGTCGATGGTGCCCGACGAGTAGATGTGCGACATGCCCGACTGGCCGATGAAGAGCGGCATGTAGCGACCGAGCGTGAAGCTGTGGCCGACCGGGTTGCCGACGAAGGCGGTGGCGGACGCGATGCCGTGCCGGTCGAGCACACCGTGGATCAGCTCCTGGCACCGCGCGAACGCCTCGTCCCACGAGACCTCGCGCCACGTGTCGCCGTCGCGCACCATCGGCGCGCGGAGACGGTCGGGGTCGTCGTGCAGGTGCCCGAGGGTCGTGCCCTTCGGGCACAGGTAGCCCTTCGACCACACGTCGTCGCGGTCACCGCGGATCAGCTTGACGTGCCCGTCCTCGACGTCGACCTGCAGCCCGCACATGCACTCGCACAGCGGACACGTGACGAAATGTCGTTGCATCAGTCAACTATTTCACACCCACCAGCCCTCAGCCCAGAGTGGACTGCGACTGCGGCCGCCACCGGCAACGCCGACATGAGCGGAAGACCAGGCGACGGGTGCCGGTGCCCCGATGAGGAGCCTTCGTGATGCGAGCGCAGCGAGCGGACGACCGCGACGAATCGGCGGTGCCGGCGTCCGGCGCCGGAGACGTCAGACGGCGAGGAGGTCGCGAGCGCCGGTGTCGGCCGACGGGTGGCGCAGCTTCGACATCGCCCGGGCCTCGATCTGGCGGATGCGCTCACGGGTGAGGTTGAAGTGCTCCCCCACCTCTTCGAGCGTCCGCGGCTCGCCGCGGTCGAGACCGAAGCGGAGGGCGAGGATCTGACGCTCGCGCTCGTCGAGCGGGGCGAGCAGCTTCTCGATCTCGTCGGGCAGCAGCGCGGTGGCGGCCACCTCGAACGGCGACTCCGCCGAACGGTCCTCGACGATGTCGCCGAGCTCGGCGTCGCCGTCTTCACGGAGGGGCTCCGAGAGCGAGAGGGGCTCGGCCGCGAAGCGCAGCGCCTCGGTGACCTTGTCCTCGGGCATCTCGACCTCGGCCGAGAGCTCCGACAGCGTCGCCGGACGGCCGAGCTTGAGCTCCAGGCGCGACCGGGCCTTCTGCAGACGGGCGAGCGTGTCGCCGGCGTGCACGGGGAGGCGGATGGTGCGGCCGGTGTTGGCGATGCCGCGGGTGATGGCCTGGCGGATCCACCACGTGGCGTAGGTGGAGAACTTGAAGCCCTTGCGCCAGTCGAACTTCTCGACCGCGTGCATCAGGCCGAGGTTGCCCTCCTGGATGAGGTCGAGGAGCGGCAGACCCGACGCCTGGTACTTCTTCGCGATCGACACCACCAGGCGCAGGTTCGACTGGACGAACGTGCGCTGCGCGTCGTCGCCGAGGCGCGCGCCGCGCCGCAGCTCGCGCTTCTTCGTGGGAGTGAGCGCCTTCCCGCCGTTGAGCAGCTCCTCGCGAGCAGCGTTGCCCTGCTCGATCTGCTGCGCCAGGCGGACCTCGTCGTCCTTGGTGAGCAGCGGGTACTGACCGATGTCGGTGAGATAGAGCCGGACGAGATCTTCTTCGTCGCGCTCGACACGCTCTTTCGCCACCCAGTGACCCCTTGCCTCGTCGGCACCAACTCGGTGCGGGCTCGGACCCCCCACACCGGAGGAGCCGGTGCGTGCATCCGCGAACGTTGCTACGGATGTTGCTCGCTGTTGCCCACTCACGATACCGGCCGAGTCAAGCGGCCGGTAGGGGCGCATGCGGTCAACCCCGGGCGAAGAGGTCGTGCCCTTCCTGGGAGTCGAAGTCGATGTCGTTGAGCACGAGATCGAGCACCCGCATGACCGGCCGCTCGGCGATCGGGGTGGATTCGCCCGACCAGGTGCGGTAGGCGGCGACGACCAGCGGCAGCACGTCGTCGTACACCCCCTTCGGCTCGGTGGCGGCGGCGAGTGCGGCCTGCGCACCGGTGAGCGAGGCGTCGACCACCGCCGACCCCTCGGGGCGGTCGTGGAGGACGGGCACGAGCCCGTCCCACAGCTCCGCGTGCCAGGCGAAGTGACGGGCGTGGCGGGCGAGGAGGAGCTTGGCGCTCGCGGGTGTGATCCGGGGCACCCAGCCACCGATCACCGCCGCGAGCTGCAGCTCGAGCGCCCGGGCGCTCTCGATGCGGTCGGCCCACTCGACGATGCCGACCTGTGTCGTGGCTCCACTCATGTCGTCTCCCCGCTCACGACGTCAGCCTGTCACGCGGTTCCGGGGCCGGTGGCACCGGACGCCGTGGCCAGAACTCCGACACGACGATCCCGACGAGGATGATCACCGCGCCCGCCAGCCTCGTCGCACCGAGCCGTTCGCCGTTGACGTAGCCGGCGATGCCGGCGAACACCGGTTCCATCAGGAGGATGAGCGCGGCGCGGGTCGCGGGGATCCGCTGCTGTCCCCACAGCTGGAGCGGCAGCGCGACGGCCGAGCACGCGATGCCGGTGAACAGCACCGCGAAGATCGCCAACGTGCTCAACGAGCCGACGCCCTGCTCCGCCGCGGGCGCCACCGACAGGAGCGCGACCGCGCCGATCTGCATCGAACCGAACTGCAACGGCGAGAGCAGGTTGGCGTAGGCGCCGATGTACACGATGTGCCACGCGAACAGCACCGCGCACGCGAGGGTGAACACCTCGCCGCGTCCGAGGTGCACGTCGGCGCCGGTGAGCAGGTACAGGCCGATCGTCGCCAGCACGATCCCGACGATCACCGGCGGGCGTGGCGGCCGCCGGCTGATCGCCGACTCGATGACCGGGGTGATGATCACGTACAGCCCGGTGAGGAACGCCGACGTCGACGGCGACGTGTACTGCAGGCCGATCGTCTGCGTCGCGTACCCACCGAACAGGATCACGCCGGCGGTCAGGCCGGCGCGGAGCAGCATGCGACGTTCCGGCCCGCGCGTGCGCAGCGCCGGGATCGTGACCGGCGCGAGCAGCAGCGTCGCGATGCCGAAGCGACCCACGAGGTAGGCGAACGGCGTGATGTCGTCGAGCGCGTCGTGCACGAGCGGGAACGTCACGCCGTAGAGCAGTGCGGCGCCGACGAGCGCGGCCTCCGCGACGTACCGCTTCCTCACGTTCACGCCCACGGCCCTCGCCCGGGTGGCGGGCTAACCGGGCCAGCGGTTGGTGATGGGCAGCCGGCGGTCCTTGCCGAACGCCTTGGGCGACACGCGCACGCCGGGCGGCGCCTGCCGCCGCTTGTACTCGTTGCGGTCGACGAGGCGCGCCACGTGACGGACCGTGTCGGAGTCGTGCCCGGCCGCCTCGAGCTCGGCGATCGAGAGGTCGTCCTCCACGTACCCCTCGATGATCGGATCGAGGACCTCGTAGTCGGGGAGGGAGTCGGAGTCCTTCTGATCCGGTCGCAGCTCCGCGCTCGGTGGCTTCTCGAGCACCGTCTCGGGGATCACCACCCGGTCCGCGCGGTCGTTGCGGTCGCGGCGACAGCGCGTACACCAGCATCTTCGGGACGTCCTTGATGACGGAGAAGCCGCCGGCCATGTCGCCGTAGAGCGTGGAGTACCCGGTCGCCATCTCGCTCTTGTTGCCCGTGGTGAGCACGAGCGAGCCGAACTTGTTCGACATCGTCATGAGGATGGTGCCGCGGATGCGCGCCTGGAGGTTCTCCTCCGCCAGGCCCGGCTCGGTGCCCTCGAAGGTCGGGGCGAGCAGATCGAGGAACGCCGTGTGGGCGGCCTCGATCGGGACGGTGACGGTGCGGATGCCGAGGTTGGTTGCCAGGAGCTCGGCATCGGTGATGCTGCCGTCGCTCGAGAACCGTGAAGGCATGAGCACGCCGACGACCCGTTCGGGCCCCAGCGCGTCGACCGCGATCGCTGCGACCAGCGACGAGTCGATGCCCCCGGACAGGCCGATGAGCACGTCGGAGAAGCCGTTCTTGCGGACGTAGTCGCGGGTGCCGAGCACCAGCGCCTCGTAGACCTCGCGCACCGGCGGCAGCAGTGCTTCGATGCGCGACTCCTCGCGGCGCTCGGTCGAGACGCGCGTCGCTGACCGGGACCTCGGGCAGAGCGCTGCCACGCGTGCGGCCGCGAGGATCGAGCAGTCCGCGCCGGAACGCGGGCTGCACCTCGAGGTCGACCACCAAGAGGTCCTCGTCGAACTGCCGGCGCGCGCGCGACGAGGCGTCCGGTCTCGTCGAACAGCATCGACGCGCCGTCGAACACCAGCTCGTCCTGGCCGCCGACGAGGTTCACCGAGAGCAGTGGCACCGACGCGTCGGCGGCGCGCGTGGCGAACATCGCTTCGCGCTCGTGGATGCGGCCGGCGTAGTACGGCGACGCGTTGATGTTGACGACGAGCTCCGCACCGCCCGCAGCCTGGGTGCTGATCGGACCGGTCGGGCTCCACGCGTCCTCGCAGATCGTGATGGCGACGCGCACGCCGGCGACGACGAACAGCGGACCGTCGACGGCCGACGCGGTGAAGTACCGCTGCTCGTCGAACACCGCGTAGTTCGGCAGGAGGTGCTTCCGGTAGACGCCCTGCACGCTCCCGTGCGCGCAGAGCGCGGCCGCGTTGGCGAGATCGCGCTGCGCCTCCGGGAACCCGATCACCGCCGCGGTGCGACCGGTGCGCGCCGCGAACTTCTCGACCGACTCGGCGCACCGCGCGACGAATGCAGGCCGCAGCAGGAGATCTTCGGGCGGGTAGCCGGTGATCGACAGCTCGGGGAAGGCCACCAGATCGCACCCGGCGGCGTCGGCGCGCTCGTAGGCGTCGAGCATGCGATCGACGTTGCCGTCGAGATCGCCGACGACCAGATCGAGCTGGGCGGCGGCGACACGGACCCGAGACACCACTGCAGGATACGCGACACTGCGTGCATGACCGGGGGGACGACGCGCGCTCCGAGCCCCGACCTCGACGCCGCGATCGAGCGTTCCGCCGATGCTCCGACGGCACGCATGCTGGTGGAACGTGCGATCGAGGCGCACCCGGCGCTCGCGGTGGAGCTCGCCGACGACCCGTTGCTGCGCGATGGACTCGTCGCGCTCGCGTGCGCCTCGCGCGCGCTGGCATCGGCCGTCGTCGCCGACGATTCGATGCTCGATCCCCTGCGCGCGCCCGACGCGCTCGGCTCCGAGCGCACGCTCGAGACGTACCGGACCCTGTGGCACGCGACCGACGCCCACGACGCCGGAGGCTTGCGGCGTTGGAAGCGACGCGAGCTGTTGCGGGTCGCGGTCCGCGATCTGCTCGGCATCGCCGACATGCCCGCGGTCGGGCGTGAGCTCGCCGAGCTCGCTCGGGTCTGCGTGGAGAGCGCGCTCGAGATCGTCGACTCCGACGCGGTCCTCGCCGTCATCGGCATGGGCAAGCTGGGCGGACGCGAGCTCAACTACGCCAGCGACATCGACGTGCTGTTCGTGCACGAGGGCGACGCCGAGCACGCCGAGCGCACTGCCCGCGCGGTGCTCGCCACGATGACGACGCCGAGCGAGGACGGCATCGTGTTCCGCACCGACGCCAACCTCCGGCCCGAGGGACGCGAGGGACCGCTCACGCGCACGCTCGCCAGCTACACCACCTACTACGACGACTGGGCCCGCACCTGGGAGTTCCAGGCCCTGGTGAAGGCCCGGCCCGTCGCCGGCGACCTCGAGCTGGGCGAGCGGTTCATGGCCGTGGCGACCCCGAGGGTCTGGCCCGAGAAGCTCGACCCCGAGGCGATCCGGGAGATCCGGGCGATGAAGGAGCGCGCCGAGGAGATCACCGAGCGCAAGGGCATCAGCGACCGCGAGCTCAAGCGCGGCCGCGGCGGGATCCGCGACATCGAGTTCGCGGTCCAGATCCTCCAGTTGGTGCACGGTCGCGACGACAGGTCCGTGCGCTCGCCCACCACCCTCGACGCGCTGCACGAGCTCGCCGACGGCGGCTACATCGACCGCGCCGACGCCGACCGCCTCGACCGCGCGTACCGCTTCCTGCGCACCGTGGAGCACCGCCTCCAGCTCTACGACGAGCAGCAGACCCACCTCATCCCTTCCGACGTACAAGCGCGCGTGCGACTCGCACGCGTGCTCGGCTATCGCGACAGCCCCGAACGCACCGCACTCGCAGCGATTCGAGGCCGAGCACCGCGACCACCAGCGCGCGGTCCGCGGCATCCACGAGCGCCTCTTCTTCGCGCCCCTGCTCGAGACGCTCGCCGGCACCGGGCCGCTGTCGCCCGAAGCGGCCGAGGAGCGCCTGGCCGCGTTCGGCTTCACCGACGTGGCGCGCACCCGCGCCGCGGTGCGCGAGCTGGCCGTGGGACTCACCCGCCGGTCACGGGTGATGCGCGAGCTGCTGCCGGTGATCCTCGGGTGGCTCTCGGAGACCCCTGATCCCGACCTCGGGCTGCTCCAGCTGCGGCGACTGGCGGAGGGGCCGGCCCGGTCCGCGTCCTTGGCCGTCGTGTTCCGCGATCAGCCCGGGGCCGCCGAACGGGCCTGCCACCTGCTCGGCACGAGCCGGGTCGTCGGTGACGCCATGCGGCGCCACCCCGAGTTCGTCGACGTGCTCGGCGACGACGACGCCCTCGCTCCGGAGTCGACCCGGGCCGAGCTCGTGGCCGACGCGCTCGACACGCTCGAGTGGCGCGGCGACCAGGAGCAGCGTCGCGAGGGGCTGCGACGGTTCAAGCGGCGCGAGCTCCTGCGCATCGCCACGCGCGACCTCCTCGGGTACGCGCGGTTGGAGGCGACGGAGCGCGAGCTCACCGGGCTGGCCGAGGCGTGCCTCGAGGCCGCGCTCCGGTCGCTGCGGCCGTCGTTGCCCTTCGCGGTGATCGGCATGGGACGCCTCGGCGGCGGCGAGCTGTCGTACGCGTCCGACATCGACGTGATGTTCGTGTACGACGGTGAGAGCGCCGACGACTTCCACCACGCCGAACACGTGGCTGCGCAGCTGGTGCAGGAGATCGGGGCCACCACTGCAGAAGGACAGACGTTCCGCATCGACGCCCGCCTCCGCCCCGAGGGCAACCAGGGCCCACTCGCGCGGTCGATCGGCAGCTTCGGCCGCTACTACGCGCAGTGGGGCCTCACCTGGGAACGACAGGCGCTCACCAAGGCGAGGCTCGTCGCCGGTGACACCGACCTCGGCGCGCGCTTCACCGCGCTCGCCGACGACTTCTCCTACCGGCTCCCGATGACCGACGACGACGTGCGCGAGATCCGACGCATGAAGGCGCGCATCGAACGCGAGCGCATCCCTCCCGGCGAGGATCCGCAGTTCCACCTGAAGCTCGGGCGCGGTTCGCTGTCCGACGTAGAGTTCACCGTGCAGTTGCTGCAGCTCGTCCACGGCGGTGACCATCCCGACGTGCGCGTGCCGGGCACGATCGATGCCCTGGAGCGGCTCCGGGCCCGCGACCTGCTCGACGCCGACGACACCGACGTGCTCGAGGAGGCGTACCGGTTCTGCGAACGGGCACGCAACGCGCACTACCTGCAGACCGCGCAACCGTCCGACGCGTTGCCGTCCGACAAGGTCGAGCTCGAGCGACTGGCTCTGTTGCTCGGGTACGTGCGCCGCCCGCACAGCGCACTGCGCGACGACTACCGCCGCGTCACGCGACGCGCGCGCCGCGTCGTCGAACGCGTCTTCTACGACACCTGATGGTGACGGCAACCTGGAAGCGCTGGGCCTTCCCCGGTGCCGTGGTGCTCGCGGTGCTCCCACTCGTGGTCTCCGCGATCGCGCTGGTGCTCGGGAACACGTACCGCCCCAGCGCCGACCAGGCCTGGATCGAGCTGCAGATCCGCGACATCGGCCACCACGCGGTGCTGCTCGGGCCGTACTCGCGCTTCGGTTGGTTCCACCCGGGACCACTCCTCTACTACCTGCTCTGGCTCCCGTACCGGCTCACGGGCAGCAGCGGAGCGAGCCTCGGCCTCGCCGCGCTCACCCTCAACGCGCTCACGGTGGTGGCGATCGCGTTCGTCGCCCGACGGCGGGGCGGTCTCCCGCTCGTGCTCGTGACCCTCTTCCTCGTGGGGCTCCTGTGCGCGAACGAGGGCACGCAGTTCACCCGCGACGTGTGGAACCCGCTGATCACGGTGCTCCCCTTCGTGCTGCTCGTGTTCGTGGCCTGGTCGGCGAGCTGCGGCGAGGCGTGGGCACTGCCCGTGGGCGTGGCGGTGGCGACGTTCCTCGTGCAGACGCACGTGAGCTACGGGCTCGTGGCGGCCGTGCTGCTGCTCGCCGGCCTCGGGGGCGCCGCGATCACGCTGTGGCGACGACGCAACGATGCGCACCACCGGGACCGCGTCCGGTCGTGGGCGTTCGCATCGGTGATCACCGTCGGCGTCGCGGCCCTCCTCTGGCTCCCGGTCGTCGTGCAGCAGCTGCGCGACGAACCGGGCAACCTCGGCACGCTGGTGCGCTTCTTCCGCGACCACGGCCGCGAGCACAGCTACGGAGACGCGTGGCAGGTGGTCGCCGCGCAACTGAGCGCGTGGCCCGACTGGGTCCACGGCCATCAGGTGCTGAACATCTACACCGGCGGCATCGACCTGACCCGGGGCGCGCCCGTCGCCGTGTGGGTGGTCGTGCTCGTCGGCGCCGCCGCCCTCACCTGGCGCCGGGCCAAGGACGCGTTCCGGCTCGATGTGCTGCTCGGGCTGACGATCGTCGTGGCGGTCGTGTCCGTGAGTCGGATCGTCGGTGACATCTTCCCGTACCTCGTCACGTGGACGTGGGCGGTGGGCATGCTCACCTGGCTGGCGATCGCGTGGTCGGTGGTGCGCTGGTGGCAGCAGCGCGACGCCACCGACGCACGCGTCGGCCGCATCGGCATCGGCGTGATCACGGCGGCGCTGGTCGTCGTGACGGTGGTCAACACGGTCGACGCGACCACGTCGGAGAACCCCGACCCCCAGGCCTCCACCCAGGTGGCGACCCTGGTCGACGACGTGCGCGCCGCCCTGCCACCGGGCGACGGCGTGGTCGAGATCCGCGGCGGCACGACACCGGGCTCGGCCTGGATCGGCGCCGGCATCGCCGCGCAGCTCGAGCGCGACGGCATCACCACCCGTGTCGCACCGGACCTGGGCTTCGCCTACGGCGCCGACCGGGTGCTCGGCGACGAGCACGTCCGACTCGTCGTGCTGCCGGTCGAAGCACCCGACCTCGCCGCCACCCGGAAGCTCCCGTGCTTCGAAGCGGCCGGGCGCGTCCGCGCCGTCACCTTGTTCCTCGGCGATGCGACCTGTCTCCGTCGTTCGCAGCCCTGAACCACTTCACCCTCCCCCACCCCGTTCGTTCCGGCGCCGTTCGATGCCTCAATGGGGCATCCAGTGGCGCCGAATCGGTCGTGGCCGACGCGGTACGGTCCGACGCATGACCGAGCTGGCGCGGTTCGACCTGCAGGGTGCCACCGCCGTCGTCACCGGAGGCGGGAGCGGCATCGGCCGGGCCATCGCCACCGAGTTCGCCCGGCGCGGCGCACGGGTGCTCGTGACCGACGTCGACGACACGCGGGCCGAGACCGTGGCTGGTGAGATCACCGCCGAGGGTGGTCGAGCGGTGTGGCAGCACCTCGACGTCACCCAGCGCGACGACTTCGTCGCCGCCCGCACCCGGTGCCTCGACGAGTTCGGACGCGTCGACGTGGTCGTGAACAACGTGGCCATGATGCTCTCCGGCCGTCCCGAGCAGATCCCGGCCGAGGAGTGGTCACGACTGCTCGACGTGAACCTCCTCGGCATCGTCCGCAGCAACGAGGTGTTCCTGCCCGGTCTGATCGAACAGGGTCACGGCCACGTCGTGAACACGTCGTCGACCAACGGCATCATCGTGTACTCGTACGACCGCACGCCCTACGCGGCGAGCAAGGCCGCGGTGATGATGCTGTCCGAGCAGCTCTTCGTCTACCTGCGCCCGCACGGCGTCGGCGTGTCGTGCCTGGCGCCGGCCGGGGTCATGACGAACATCGTCGAGAGCATGCGACCCGTGGGTGAGCAGCTCCCGCTGCGGGCCCCCGACTTCCCGATCGTCACCGCCGACGTCGCCGGCACACGCGTCGCCGACGCGGTCGAGTCGCGGGCGTTCCTCGTGCTCACCGCCGACGACGTGCGCGACGAGTTGCGACGCGCCGGCGACGACCTCGATGCGTATCTCCGGGAGCGGGAGATGTCGCTGCACGACGAGCCGGATGCCTGACCTCGATCTCGACGCCCGGCTCGACGCGCTCTTCGCCACCGAGCCCAAGGACTTCACCGCTGCACGCGACCTGCTCGCCCGCGAGCTGAAGGGCGCCGACCGCGCCGACGACGCCGCGGCGGTGAAGGCACTGCGCAAGCCGACGGTCGCGGTTGCAGCGGTGAACCGCATCGCGCGCACGCACGCCGACCAGGTCGCAGCGCTGGTGGAGATCGGTGACGACCTGGCTGCGATCCAGTCCGATGCCGGCGCCGATCGCGACGAGCTGCGCGACCTCACCCGTCAGCGGCGCACGCTGCTCCACCAGCTCACGGAGGACGCCGCGGCCACGACCGAGCGGCCCGACGGCGCCCGCTCCTCCGTCGGCGCGACGCTCGACACCGCGTCCCTCGACGAGCACCTGCGCGACGACCTGCTCCGGGGTCGGCTCACGCAGGAGCTCACCCCGGCGACCCGCTTCGTGCTGGGCGACGATGCGTCGCCCCCTGCGCCGCGGGCCGCCCCTCGGAAGGCCACCCGCTCGAAGGACGCCGGCGCACCGCCTCGCGACGAGCTCGCGGCCCGTCGGGCGCGCGCCGAGCTCGAAGCGGCCCGCGAACGCGTCGAGGAAGCCGAAGAGTCCGTGCAGGAACATGCGGACGCGGCCGCCGAGGCGACCGAGCGGCTGGACGCCGCCCACCGACACATCGCCGACCTCGAAGCCGCACTCGCCGACGCGCGCGCCGAGCTGGCCGAGGCCAAGCGGGTCGAGCGCGACACGCAACGCGCTGAACGTCGCGCTCGCACCGAGCAGGAGCGCGTCGTCTCCGCGCTCCACGCCGCAGAACGCGCGGCCGGCGAGCCGGAGGGCTAGGAGCGCGAGCGCACGAGTCGACCCGGGCGCTCGCCCGTGTCGCGGTCGTCGCGACGCGTCACCACGCCACTCACGATCGTGGCCCGGTAGCCGGTGGCGTCCTGCAGGATGCGACGCCCACCCGCGGGAAGGTCGTCGACCGAACGGGGCGAGTGCAGCGTCAGGTGCTCGAGGTCGATCACGTTCATGTCGGCCTTCTTGCCCACCTCGATCGTGCCGCGGTCGTGCAACCCCACGGCAGCGGCGGTGCCCGCGGCCTGCTTGCGGATCACGGTCTCGAGCGGGAGCCGCGCACCGCGCGTGCGGTCGCGCACCCAGTGCGTCAGCAGGTACGTGGGGGCCGAGGCGTCGCAGATCATCTTCACGTGCGCACCACCGTCGGAGAGTCCGATGACGGTGTTCGGATCGCTGATCATCTCGGCCAGGTGGTCCTCGCTCGCCTGCGCGTAGTTCGTGAAGGCGCCGAGCAGGAGCTCGCCCGCGGCGAGGTGGTCGTAGAACACCTCGAACGGGTCACGGCCGCTCGCGGCTGCCCGCCCGGCGATCGACCGCTCCGGGAGCGGCTCGTAGTCGGGCGGGTCGCCGAGCGGGAAGACGCTGCCCCACAGGTACGGCGCGTTGTCGGCCAACGACTCGTACTGCCGGTGCGGGTCGGCCGGGAGGTCGGTCTCGGCGAGGATCGTCGCCTTCACGTCGGGCTTCCGCAGCTCGGCGAGGAGCTCGTCGAGCGTGAGCGAGTCCTCGAGCCGACGGAAGGTGGGCCGACGCGCGAGCGGGTGGTAGCTCGCGGCGCCGAGCAGCATGCCGCCGGGACGCGCCGCCACCTGCGCGCTCACGTGCGCGCCGTTGGCGTTGACCTTCTCGACCAGCTCGAGCTGGCGACGCCAGAGATCGGGATCCATGCGCGACTGCACGAGGAGGAACGACAGTGGCACGCCGGTGGCCTGGGACACCTTGCCCATGAGCTCCACCTCGCTGAGCACGAGGTCGGCGTCGCCCTCGGTCTCGCCCTGCGGCACGACCTCGAAGAGCCCGCCGCCGGCGTCGACCACGGCCTGCGCGAGACCGATCAGCTCGTCGGCCGCCGCGAACGTGCCGGGCACGTACTCGCCGTCGAGGTCCTTGTGGTTGAGCGACCGCGACGACGAGAAGCCGACCGCGCCGGCTGCGATCGACTCGCGCACGTGGCGCGCCATCTCGGCGATGTCGTCGTCGGTGGCGTCCTCGTTGGCGACGCCGCGCTCGCCCATCACGTAGACGCGCAGCGGCACGTGCGGCAGGAACGCAGCGACGTCCATGGAGAACTCGAGCTGCTCGAGCGCGTCGAGGTACTCGGGGAAGGTCTCCCAGCTCCACCGGATGCCCTCGTGCAGCGCGGTGCCGGGGATGTCCTCGACGCCCTCCATGATCTCGACCAGGCGCTCCTGCCCACCAGGACGCACGGGCGCGAAGCCGACGCCGCAGTTGCCGACGACCACGGTCGTGACGCCGTGGCTCGCCGAGGGGTCGAGCACCGGGTCCCAGGTGACTTGACCGTCGTAGTGCGTGTGGATGTCGACGAACCCGGGCGCGACCAGGAGACCGGTGGCATCCATGACCTCGGTGGCGTCGCCTTCGACGTGCTCCCCGACGGCGACGATCTCGCCGCCCTGGATGGCCACGTCACCCACGAACCCCGGGCTCCCGGTGCCGTCGACGATCGTCCCACCGGTGATCTTCAGATCGAACATCCCCCGAGCGTACCGACGCATCGAATCAGCCGCTTCCGCCCGAGAACGGGCTCCCCTCCGGGGTGGTGCACACTTTGTGCCTAGAGTCCGACCATGCACCCACAGGCCTCCGCGCTCGCCAGACTTCGCCCGAAGCTCTTCCACATCACCGCGCCGGATGCCTACCGGGGGATCTTCGACCAGGGGCTCCTCAGCACCACGGTGCTGCTGGAGTCGTACGGCTGGGACGCCGCCAAGATCGACGAGCTGGTGACCACCCCGCGGCGCGACTACGTCACCGTCGAGGGCGCCAACGGCCACGACCCGGCTCGTCTGTGCCATCAGCGGCCGATCAACTCGGCGGTGCTCGGCAAGAGCCTCGCCCTCACCGGGACCACCGAGTCCGACTACCTGCGCCTGCTGGCCAGCCGGGTGTACTTCTTCCCGAGCGACGACACCGCCACCGGGTTCCGCGAGTCGCTGCTCGCCGACGGCGCCGTCGACGTCATCACCCTCAACACCTTCACGACCCTGCGCAGCGCCGAGGACCGGGTCGAGGTCTCGCGCCACAACTCGGGCGCGTCACCGCGCTCGCCCATCGCGAAGGGTCGCGACAGCTGGCAGCGCATCGACCAGTTCGAGCGACGCGTAGCCGAGATCAAGGAGGTCACCGTCGTCGATCGGCTCGACGACGTCGAGAGCTGCACGCTCTCGGTCGTGCGCGTCGAGCAGGACGGCACCCGCCGCCGCATGTGGCCGGAGTCGACCGGCGCGGTGCTGAGCGCCTAGATGTCGTAGTTCTGATCCTGCGGTGTCGCTGCCTGCAGCCAAGCCATCATCAGTCCTCTGACCTGCATGAACAGCTGATGATGCTGAGGCTGTCCGAGGACTCCTGAGACAACCTCGCGGACGCTCCGCGGACTGCCGCTCGGTCCGACAGCAAGGTCGCGTCCGGGCGCAGGGTGAGTCTGTTGACGCCGTACGCGAGGTGGTCGAAGGTGCTGTCGGAGCGTGGGCGACGAACGAGTACTACGAGATGCACGGCGACGGACTCACACCACAGCTCGGTCAGTCACCGCGAAACCGCGCGCCATGACTGCCGCTCGGCGCTCGCTGAACAGGGCCGGACCGGGCACGCGTCGTCGCCAAGTCACTCGTCCGGCTTGGTCGCGCGCCGGCCTTTGTCCCGCGCGGCGGTGGCGGCAGGCTCAAGCGAAGTCGTTGCCCTCATCGAGCGACAGTCCCCGGTTGTCGATGCCACGACGAGGCGAGTCCTCCCGGTCGTCGCGACGGCGAGGGTTCGGCTTCAGCCGTCGCCTTTGTGGCGATGTCATCTCGAGGTAGTCCGACACGGACTGCGAAACGTCGTTTGGTTGACGGAAGCGTTCTCGTTCATCCATGACTTGGCTCCTTCCGGTCGCGCAACCGGACAGCGGAGAAAGGCTTGATCCGACACAAGCAGGAACCCCAGGCCGAAAGTCGGACTGGGGTTCTGGTCTGGCACTTCCGACGATACCGATCGGGGCATTGCGACACCCCCACCCCCGCGGGTGATTTCACTCGTCACGCGTATGGCTGCGACCCGCGCACGGGTATCCCCGCAAGCGATCACAAGCAGTCGAGCACAGGACCGAACACGCCTCCGACAAGGGGAGCTCCAGTGGCTACTACGCGAAGTACACAAGCTCACGACAAGCGAGTCAAGAAGATCGCCGAAGAGGCGGCAGCCAAGGTTGCCGCCGATTCACCGATCGAAGAAGAAGTCGTCGTCGTCATTGAAGAGCGGCCGCCCGGCGAGAGCAACAGCACGCGACGCGGTGACACGGCAGAGACGAAACCGGAGGCCACCAGCGCGGTGTCCTCGATGATGGGACAGACTCAGAAGCTCATCGCGGACGGCGTCGACCGTTGGACGGAGCTGGCCGCTCCCTTTGTTGCGGGCGACGTGTCCCCGGCACTCTTCAGCGGCGTCTTCGACCCCAGCTACATGACCCAAGAGGTGTTCCGGCTCGCGGAAGAGGTACTTGCGTTGCAGAAGGACTTCGCGTTGAAGATCCTCGACGCGATGACTCCGACACGGACTGCCGCCTGACTGAAGGGTGCGCGGTAGCGATCCCGGTCCCGAGAGCGGTCGGGGCCGTGGTGGGGTGCGCTCTTGATGCGGCACTCCAACGCGGACAACGGCGTCCGCACGCTCTCGGCGAGCGGCCCCTTCGGGGGCCGCTCGTCGCACCCCGAACCAGCCCGGCCATGACTGCCGATCTGTGATCGTGCGGAACCCGTGCGCGTCCCGCTCGGTCAGCGCACCGGCACGAGAGCAGAGGAGGGTG
The DNA here is from genome assembly GCA_963755855.1 of uncultured Actinomycetes bacterium. Lineage (GTDB taxonomy): Bacteria > Actinomycetota > Acidimicrobiia > IMCC26256 > DASPTH01 > DASUAS01. The sequence continues at coordinate 2,127,275 of CAVWLR010000009.1, forward strand.
GTCCCGTCGTCGCACGCTCGTCTTGCCGACGTGGTTGCGTCACACCCGCAGCGGTGGCGAGCAGTCCCGGTCGTGGCCGCCGGGTGTGGGCTCCGCCAGGGCGAGACGTTCGGGCTGCGAGTGCGCGCCATTGACTTCCTCGGTCGACGTCTGCACGTGCGCCAGCAGATCAAGCTGCTCGGCGGCGCCCCGATCGTGGCGCTCCCGAAAGGCGGCACGACCCGCGAGGTGCCGCGGCCCGAACCGGTCGCGCTCGCGCTGGCCGAACACCTGGCGACGCACCCCCGGTGGATGGCTTCGTGTTCTCGACTCGTGAGCGCGGCCGACTGCACCGGGGCCACTACAACCGCCATGTCTGGAAGCCCGCGCTCGTCGCCGCTGGCGTGGAGCCCACGCGAGCGAACGGGATGCACGCACTCCGGCACTGGTCCGCGAGCGTGCAACTGGAGAGCGGCACCAGCCCCAGCGCCGAGGCCGAGTACCTCGGGCACTCCGGGCACGCCAGGCGATGGAGTCCGCGCTCGACGGTCTCGCGGACTCTCCGCGGACACGGGGGCGTCCGGGGGCTGACTGCGCAGGTCAGAGCCTTGCTGCCTCAGATGTCGTAGTAGAGGTAGAACTCCCACGGGTGCGGGCGCAGCCGGAGGGGGTCGACCTCGTTGATCCGCTTGTAGTCGATCCACGTCTCGATCACGTCGGGCGTGAACACGCCGCCCGCGAGCAGGTACTCGTGGTCGGCCTCGAGCGCGTCGAGCACCTCTTCGAGCGACCCCGGCACCTGCGGCACTTTCGCCAGCTCCTCCGGCGGCAGGTCGTAGAGGTCGCGGTCGAGCGGGGCCGGCGGCTCGATGCGGTTCTGGATGCCGTCGAGGCCGGCCATCAGCAGCGCCGAGAACGCGAGGTAGGGGTTGCATGACGGGTCGGGACAGCGGAACTCGATGCGCTTCGCCTTCGGGCTCTTCGAGTAGAGCGGGATGCGCACCGCGGCCGAGCGGTTGCGCTGCGAGTACACGAGGTTGACCGGCGCCTCGTAGCCGGGCACCAACCGCTTGTACGAGTTGACCGTGGGGTTGGTGAACGCGAGCAACGACGGCGCGTGCGTGAGCAGGCCCCCGATGTACCAGCGCGCGATGTCGGAGAGGCCGGCGTAGCCCTTCTCGTCGAAGAACAGCGGTTCGCCGCCCTTCCACAGCGACTGGTGCACGTGCATGCCCGAACCGTTGTCCTGGAACAGGGGCTTGGGCATGAACGTCACGGTCTTCCCCGCGTTGCGGGCGACGTTCTTGACCACGTACTTGTAGAGCATCAACTTGTCGGCCATCGACGACAGCGTGTCGAAGCGCATGTCGATCTCGGCCTGACCCGCGGTGCCCACCTCGTGGTGCTGCACCTCGACGGGGATGCCGACCTGCTCCAGCGTCATCAGCATCTCGGAACGGAGATCCTGGTACTGGTCCATCGGCGAGACGGGGAAGTACCCCTCCTTGTAGCGGATCTTGTACCCGAGGTTCGGTGAGCCGTCGAGCTCCTCCGGGCGCCCCGAGTTCCACACCCCCTCGATCGAGTCGAGGAAGTAGTACCCGGAGTGCTGGTTCTGGTCGAAGCGCGCGGAGTCGAAGATGTAGAACTCGGCTTCCGGACCGAAGTACGCGGTGTCGGCGATGCCGGTGCCGCGCAGGTAGTCCTCGGCCTTCTTCGCGATGTAGCGCGGGTCGCGGCTGTAGGCCTCGCCGGTGACGGGGTCCTGCACGAAGCAGTTGATGTTGAGCGTCTTGTGCTTCGTGAAGGGGTCGATCACCGCGGTGTCGGGATCCGGGATCAGGAGCATGTCCGACTCCTGGATCTCCTGGAAGCCGCGGATCGACGAGCCGTCGAAGCCGAGACCGTCCTCGAAGACGTCCTCGCTCAGCTCGTGGGCGGGGATCGAGAAGTGCTGCATCAACCCCGGCAGGTCGCAGAAGCGGATGTCGACGATGTCGACCTCCTCGTCGGAGAGCATCTTCAGGACGTCGCTGGGAGTCGCCACGACTCACCCGCCTTTCTGCGAGGACGACGAAGGCCCGGTCCGCACCCAGGGGATCCTGTCCGCGAACCGGGCCTCGTGTCGAGGACTGTCGGTGCCGGTCGGCTACGCCAGCGCGCTGCAGACCGTCTCGGTGATCATCTTGGTCACGAGGTACGGGTCCATGTTCGCGTTCGGACGCCGGTCCTCGATGTAGCCCTTCTTGTCGATCTCCACCTGCCACGGGATGCGCACCGACGCCCCACGGTCGGAGACGCCGTAGCTGAACTCCGACCACGGTGCGGTCTCGTGCGCACCGGTCAGGCGGTGCTCGATGTCGGCGCCGTACGCAGCGACGTGCTCCTGCGCCCTGGTGCCGAGCGCCTCGCAGGCGGCGATGATCGGGTCGTAGCCGTTGCGCATCGCCTCGGTCGAGAAGTTGGTGTGCGCACCGGCACCGTTCCAGTCGCCCTTCACGGGCTTCGGGTCGAGGGTGGCGGAGACGCCGAAGTCCTCGGCGATCCGGTAGAGCAGCCAGCGTGCGACCCAGAGCTGGTCCGACACGTCGAGCGGGCTCAGCGGGCCGACCTGGAACTCCCACTGGCCGGGCATGACCTCGGCGTTGATGCCGGAGATGCCGAGTCCCGCCTCGAGGCAACCCTCGAGGTGCGCCTCGACGACGTCACGACCGAACACCTCGTCGGCACCGACACCGCAGTAGTAGAAGGCCTGCGGAGCAGGGAACCCGTTGGGCGGGAAGCCGAGCGGCCGTCCGTCGCGGAAGAAGGTGTACTCCTGCTCGATCCCGAAGATCGGGGCCTGGTCGGCGTACTTCTCCGCGACCGGCCGGAGCTGCGCACGCAGGTTGGTGACGTGCGGCGTCATGTCGGGGAGCAGCACCTCGCACATCACGAGGACGTCGTCACCACCGCGGATCGGGTCGGCGTAGGAGGCGACCGGCTGCAGCACGCAGTCGGAGTTGCTGCCCGGCGCCTGGTTGGTGCTCGACCCGTCGAAGCCCCAGATCGGCAGGTCCTTGCCGTCCTCGAGGATCTTGGTCTTCGACCGGAGACGGGCACTCGGCTCGGTGCCGTCGATCCAGATGTACTCGGCCTTGTAGCTCACGCTTCGTCTCCTGATCCTCGTCTGCTCCGGCGCGCTCGCGGTGGCCGGAAGCCCTACGCCTGGTTGTGAAGTGGCAAGCCTGTTCCGCCGGGATTTCCCCACCATTGCCCGAACATGAACGCTCTGTTTCTGGGGGGATCCGACCTCGGGGATCGTACGACAACGTCCGTAGACTGCTCACATGCAGCAGCAGCTCGACTACGTCCTGCGGACGGTCGAAGAGCGCGGTGTCCGGTTCGTCCGCCTCTGGTTCACCGACGTGCTGGGCTCCCTGAAGAGCTTCGCCATCACCCCGGCCGAGCTCGAGGCGGCGCTCGAGGAGGGCATGACCTTCGACGGGTCGGCCATCCAGGGCTACAGCCGGGTGCAGGAATCCGACATGCTCGCCCTCCCCGACCCGAGCACGTTCGAGATCGTGCCGTGGCGCGGCGAGGACGCTCCCGTGGCGCGGATGTTCTGCGACATCAAGCACCTGTCCGAGGAGCCGTTCGAGGGCGATCCCCGCCACGTGCTCAAGCGCAACCTCGAGCGCGCCCGCGACAAGGGCTTCACCTTCTACACGGCCCCCGAGATGGAGTTCTTCATCTTCGAGTCGGCGGGCACGCCGCCGGTGCCGCTCGACACCGCCGGGTTCTTCGACCTCACCCAGCTCGACATGGTGAGCGACCTGCGCCGCCAGACCATCGTCACCCTCGAGGCCATGGGCATCCCGGTGGAGTACAGCTTCCACGAGCTCGGCCCCAGCCAGCACGAGATCGACCTGCGCTACACCGACGCGCTCACCATGGCCGACAACGTCATGACCTTCCGCCAGGTGGTCAAGCAGGTCGCCAACGAGCTCGGCGTCTACGCCACGTTCATGCCCAAGCCCATCGAGGGCGCGTTCGGCTCGGGCATGCACACGCAGGTCTCGCTGTTCGAGGGCGACGTCAACGCGTTCTACGACCCGGGCGACGAGTACGGCCTCTCCAAGGTCGGCAAGCACTTCATCGCCGGCCTCCTGCACCACGCCCGCGAGATCACCGCGGTCACCAACCAGACGGTCAACTCGTACAAGCGCCTGATCGCGGGCTACGAGGCCCCGGTGCACATCGGATGGGCCCGCAACAACGAGTCGGCGCTGGTGCGCCTGCCCACGCCCAAGAAGGGCAAGGAGAGCTCGACCCGCATCGAGTTCCGCTCGCCCGACCCGGCCTGCAACCCGTACCTCGCGTTCTCGGTGATCCTCGCCGCCGGCCTGAAGGGCGTGGAGGAGGGCTACGACCTCCCGCCCGAGGCCACGAACAACATCTACGAGATGACCCCGGAGGAGCGAGCGGCCGAGGGGATCGGGTCACTGCCCCAGAGCCTCGCCGAAGCGGTCTCGGCCATGGAAGACTCCGAGCTCGTGGCCGAAGCCCTGGGGGAGCACGTGTTCGACTACTTCATCCGCAACAAGCGGTCCGAGTGGCAGGACTACAAGGCTCACGTCACCCCGTGGGAGCTGGACCGGTACCTGGGATCCCTCTGATGGCACCCGAACCGCTCCTGGTCTTCCCCGACCCGCCGCCGCCGCTGCTGGCGCAGACCCTCGACCTCGCGGGCTACCCGTGGAAGGCCGTCGCGAACGCGTCGGTCGCCACGCAGTCGGAGCCGAGCGACGGTTGGGCCGGCGCGGTCGTCTGCGCCGACGAGGATCCCGAAGGCGCGTTCGGCATCTGCCGCGCGCTGCGCAAGCGCGACAGCACGCTCGAGCCGGTGCTCCTCCTCGTGTCCGGCGCCCAGCTCGCCGAGCTCGAGATGCGCGAAGACCTGTTCGACGACTTCTGCCTCGCTCCGTTCCACCAGAAGGAGCTCGAAGCGCGGCTGCGTCACCTCTTCTGGCGCACCGGTCGTGGCTCGCGACCCGAGATCGTCGAGTACGGCGACCTCGTGCTCAACCTCGAGACCTACCAGGCCGCACTCAGCAGTCGTCCGCTCGACCTCACCTACATGGAGTACGAGCTCCTCAAGTTCTTCGCCACGCACTCGAGCAAGGTGTTCACCCGCGAGCAGCTGCTGTCGCGCGTGTGGGGCTACGAGTACTACGGCGGCGCGCGCACGGTCGACGTCCACGTGCGGCGCCTGCGCGCCAAGCTCGGCGAGGAGCACGCGAGCCTGATCCAGACCGTGCGGTCGGTGGGCTACCGGTTCGGCTCGCCGCGCTGGTCCCCCGGCGACTAGTGCGCCTGCGTTCCCGCTGAGGAAACACTCCCGATATCGACGTTCCCTACGTTCGAGCCGAGCGCGCGACCTCCGGGCCTCGAGGGAGAACGACGATGAGCGGAAGCGCAGCACGTCTGCAGGCGATCGACGCGGTGAAGGGCTACCAGCCGCCCGCCGGCGTCTTCGAGAGGGCAGAGGCACCGGGTGAGGTGTTCGGCCAGAACGTCTTCACCAAGACGGTGATGCAGAGCCGGCTCCCCAAGCCGGTGTTCAAGTCACTGATGTCGACCATCGAGCAGTCGAAGCCGCTCGATCCCGCCGTCGCCGACGTCGTCGCCACCGCGATGAAGGACTGGGCGATGGAGAAGGGTGCGACCCACTACGCGCACGTCTTCTATCCCCTGACCGGGCTCACGGCGGAGAAGCACGACAGCTTCCTCGAACCCGGGGGCGACGGCGCGTCGATCGCCGAGTTCGCGGGCAAGACGCTGATCCAGGGCGAGCCCGACGCGTCGAGCTTCCCCAACGGTGGGCTGCGTGCGACCTTCGAAGCGCGCGGCTACACCGGATGGGACGCGACCAGTCCGGCGTACATCCTCGAGAACCCCAACGGGAACACGCTCTGCATCCCGACGGTCTTCGTGTCGATGACGGGCGAGGCGCTCGACCTCAAGACCCCGCTCCTGCGCTCGCAGCAGGCGATGGCCCGCCAGGCGGAGCGGATCCTGCACCTCTTCGGTCACACCGACCCCGACGCGGTCGTGTCGTTCGCAGGTGCCGAGCAGGAGTACTTCCTGATCGACCAGAGCTTCTTCTTCTCCCGGCCCGACCTCCTGAACGCCGGGCGCACGCTCTTCGGCTCCAAGCCGCCGAAGGGTCAGGAGTTCGACGACCACTACTTCGGCGCCATCCCCGAGCGCGTGCTCGCGTTCATGCTCGACGCCGAACGCGAGCTGTTCAAGGTCGGCATCCCGGCGAAGACGCGGCACAACGAGGTGGCTCCCGGACAGTTCGAGATCGCGCCGGTGTTCGAGCGCTCGAACGTCGCCGCCGATCACCAGCAGCTGTTGATGGTCACGTTGAAGAGCGTCGCCCAGAAGCACGGCATGGAGTGCCTCTTCCACGAGAAGCCCTTCGCCGGGATCAACGGTTCGGGCAAGCACGTGAACTTCTCGTTGGGCAACGGCTCCGAGGGGAACCTGCTCCTCCCCGGCGACACGCCGCACGACAACGCGCAGTTCCTCGTGTTCTGCGCCGCGGTGATCCGCGCCGTGCACCAGCACGGCGCCCTGCTGCGCGCGTCGGTGGCGTCGGCGACGAACGACCACCGACTCGGTGCGAACGAGGCGCCCCCGGCGATCATCTCGATCTTCCTCGGCGACCAGCTCACCGACGTGTTCGACCAGATCGCCAAGGGTGGCGCGACCAGCTCCAAGGAGAAGGGCGCGCTGACCATCGGCGTCGACACCCTGCCGGTCCTCCCGACCGACCCGGGCGATCGCAACCGCACCAGCCCGTTCGCGTTCACCGGCAACCGCTTCGAGTTCCGCGCCCCCGGCGCGTTGCAGTCGATCGCGGCCCCGATGACCACGATCAACACGATCCTCGCCGAGGCGCTCGACCACCTCGCGACGGAGCTCGAGTCGCTCATCGCGAACGGCACCGACTTCAACGCCGCGGTGCAGAAGGTGCTCGAGGACGTCATGTCGAACCACGGCAGCGTCGTCTTCAACGGTGACGGCTACACCGACGACTGGAAGATCGAGGCCGAGGCGCGCGGGCTTCCCAACCTCAAGACGACGCTCGACGCGCTGCCCGCGCTGGTGACCGACGAGGCGATGGAGCTCTTCGGCAAGTACGGCGTGTTCACCCCGCGCGAGATGCACAGCCGCTTCGAGATCGCGCTCGAGCAGTACGCGATGAGCATCAGCGTGGAGGCCCGGCTGACGCTGGAGATCGCCACGACGATCGTGCTGCCCGCCGCGCTGCGCTACCAGACCGAGCTGGCGACCAACCTCGCCAGCCTCACCGCGGTCGGGATCGAGGGCGACCGCTCCACACTCGACGAGGTGTCGGAGGCGATCACTGCGCTGCGCACCGGGATCACCCGGCTGCGGTCGGAGCTGTCGACGGAAGGCCTCGACAGCACCGAGCAGGAGGCGGAGCACGCGGGCCGGGAACTGCTCCCGACGATGGAGACGGTGCGCGTCGCCGCCGACGAGCTGGAGGGCCTGGTGGCCGACGACCTGTGGCCGCTGGCGACCTACCAGGAGATGCTGTTCATCCTCTGAGCGAGAGGACTACGCAGCCTCGGCGTCGTCGGCGGCGTCCTCGGTCAGGAGGAAGCCCATCAGCGCGCTCCAGATCGCACCGCCCAGCATCACGGCCACCGGCAGGACCAGGACCATCAGCACGACCATCACGACGCCGCCACCGACCATGGGGTGAGACTAGCCCGACGCGCGCTCAGCGCCTGAGTGCGCGAGCCGCGCGCGCGTGTCGCGGGCGGGGAACGACTCGGGGCGCGCACCCTCGGCGTCGCTCACCGCGTTCCACGCGGCCGCCGCCACCGCTGCGAACACCGCGTCGGAGGCGCGCGCCAGCGGTGGGCGAGGGTCGTCGATCACCTCCACCTCGATCGGCGGCGTGTCCTTCGCCCGCAGGATCCCGAACGACCGGATGGTGAGGTCGTGCACCTCGCCGGTCTCGGGGTCGACCGCGAGGCCCTCGGTGAGGACCCACCCGAGGGCCATGTGCGCGGCGCCGACGACGTACGAGCGGAGCACGACGTCGTCGAGTGGGTCACCGGCCGCGACGCGCACGAGCACGCGATCGATGCGCCCGGTGTCACCGACGACGACGCGTGCGCCTGCGAGCGCGCCGCTCGCGGCGGCGACGCAGGTGTCGAGCACCACCGACGCGCCGTGCGCGTCCCGGAGCAGCGCGACGCGGTCGGCGCCGGCAGCCCGCAGCGCGCCCTCGAGCAGCACCGCGCGCTCGGCGAGCCCGACCGCCCGCAGCGTCGACGCCGTCGTGGGGCCGGGCGCGGCGGCGCGTGTCCAGTCGCCGTGCTCGGTCGAGCGCGTACGGCCAGTCGATCGGCGCGGTGAACGGCGCCGGATCTCCGAGCACCGCACCCTGCACGTGCACCGTCGTTCCGTCGAACGACGCGGTCGCCGCGATCGGAGGGCGCTTGGGGCCGAGGCGCACGACGTCTTCGCGCGCGTAGACCACGCGCACGACGCGACCGGTCCGGTCGGCGAGCTCGCGGGCGACTGCGGCGACCGGCGACGTGACCTTCCCGCCGAACGCGCCACCGTTCGCGAGCGGCGTCGCCGGTGCTCCCCCCGGCGCGCACCACGAGGCGTCGGGTTCGAGGTAACCCGGCTCGACCCACGAGGTGGTGAGGCGCACCCCTCCGTCGACCGGTGCCGGGAGCGGGAGCGGCGGAGCCGGCTCGACCGTCGTGCGCCGTCCCTGCACCTTGCCGGCCAGTGCCCGGGCCTCGAGCAGCGAGTCGGCGACGACCCACGACATCCCCGCCGCGTCCACGACGTCGGCGGTGGCGCCGGGTGGGGCCGGCACCGCGACCAGCGCGTCGCGGGGCGCGCCGTCGTCGGCGAACCCACCGTCACCCAGCGGCACGAGCAGGCCGACCGACTGCTGGGCACCCCCTTCGAGCTCGGCCCGCTGCGCGGCGGCGTCGACGTCGCGGAGGTCGACCGACGCACGCCCTTCGACCGGACCGTCCACGACGGCGTACACCGACTGCCAGCCGGTGCAGCGACAGAGGTGGGCGGCGAGGGTGCGGTCGAGGTCGACGCGCCGGGTCTTGCCCTTCTGCTCCGCGGCCGCCAGCCGCATCAGGATGCCGGGTGTGCAGAAGCCGCACTGCGACCCACCGGTGGCGACGAAGCGCGCGGCCAGGTCGTCGCGCACGGCGGGGTCGAGACCCTCGACCGTCAGGACCGCACGGCCGGCGACGCGCGCGATCGGGGTGACGCACGCGACCCGCGGTTCGCCGTCGACCAGCACCGTGCAGCAGCCGCACTGACCCTGCGGTGCGCACCCGTCCTTCGGACTGACGACACCGAGTCGCTCACGCAGCACCGAGAGGAGCGATTCGCCCGGGTCGGTGTCGACCTCGTACTGCTCGCCGTTGCACGAGAACTGCACCCGATGCCCAGTTCCGGTCACGGGCAGGCAGGATAGGGGGATGCCTCCCGCGGACCTCTCGCCCGGCGCCCGCTCTTCCGGTGCGCTGTCTCGGCGAGCGTTCCTCGGTGGTGCGCTCGGTGCCGCCGGCGGACTCGTCGTCGCCGGTTCGCTCGCCGACGTCGCGTGGGCCGGTGACGACAGCAGCAAGCCGGACGCCAAGACGTTCTTCCCGCTCGTGCTCAGCGCCGACCTCGCCGCGTCGTCGCAGCCGCAGCGGCTGGTGTTCGCCCTGTCGCACAGCACCGGGAACGGCATCCAGTACGCCAGCGGGCCCGCGGTCACGGTGCGGTTCCGCAAGACCGACGGCAAGAAGGCAGCGGGGCCGTGGTCGCAGGCCCAGAAGCCGGCGTTCGACCGGGCGGGTCTGCCCAAGGGCCGGGGCGTCTACGTCGCCCGTCCGCAGCTCGACAGCTCGGGCGTCTGGCAGGTCGAGGCACGGGCCCAGGGCCAGAAGATCCCGTTCACGATCCAGGTGGCCGACGCCCCCACCGCGGTGGTCCCGGGTCAGGCGGCGCCCCGAGACGCGTCACCCACCACCACCGACACGTTGGGCGTCGACCCGATCTGCACGCGCGACCCCATGTGCCCGCTGCACACGCAGTCGCTGTCGACCGTCATCGGCGCGGGCAAGCCGGTCGCGGCGCTCTTCGCCACCCCGGCCCGCTGCCAGTCGCAGTACTGCGCGCCCGTGCTCGACGAGTTCCTGAAGACCATCGAGCCCTACGGCGACAAGATCGTGCCGGTGCACATCGAGATCTACCAGAAGTCCACCGGCACCGCGCTCGTCCCGACGGTCGAGGCCTGGCACCTGCCCAGCGAACCGTGGCTGTTCGGGATCGACGCCACCGGCACGGTGCAGTCGCGCATCGACGGCGCGTTCGGCGGGACCGAGATGAAGGCGCTGCTCGACGCCCTCGTCACCCCGCAGTAGACGCCCGCCGAAAGACGCCCGCCGAGAGACGCCCGGACGCGTTTCGGCGCCCCTCCCGCGTGACTGTCACGCGTGAACGGCGCCGAAAGCGAGAAGGTGGTGCGGGCTAGCTGAAGCTCTGGCCGCAGCCGCAGCTGCGCTGGGCGTTCGGGTTGTTGATCGCGAACCCGGCGCCCTGGAGCCCGTCCTTGAAGTCGAGCTCCGCGCCACCGAGGTGCGGTGCGCTCGCCGGGTCGATCACCACGGTCACGCCCGCGTGCTCGGCCTTGATGTCGTCGGCGGCGATGTCGCTGTCGAAGAACATCTCGTAGCTGAAGCCCGAGCAGCCGCCGGGGCGCACTGCCACGCGCAGCACGAGGTCGGGGTTGCCCTCGGCCGTGATGAGGCTCTTGACCTTGTCGGCCGCGGCGTCGGTCAGGGTGAAGACGGTGCTGGCGTCCTGGACGGAGAACATCGAACCTCGCAAGTGTTCTAAGGAGAGCAGGTCTCAGGGGACTGTGATCAGCTTATCGGGACGACGGTGCGAGCCCTACCGTCACGTGGCACGGCTCAGCGTCGTACAACGTCGCGAACTCGTCGACTGTTCCCCCACCGACCGCGTCGACGACGCCTTCGCACAGTCCCCGGTGCAGGTTGCACACCAGCTCGGGGTAGGCCTCGGCCAGCTCGCGGAAGGGGCAGTGCAGGAACTCGATGCGGGCCGGACGGCCGTCGGCACCGTCGGCTTCGAGCGCGGGCTCGAAGCCGAGCTTGGAGAGCTCGGACTCGAGGGCGCCCAGGCAGCTGCGGGCCCGGGTGCGGGCGCCGGCCTCGGTGCCCCAGACCCGTCCGGTGGCGGCGGCGTCGTCGGCCACGGCGCCGACCCGCTCCGCCATCGCGGCGAGGAGCCCGGCCAGGAGGGCGTGGGCCGGCGGGTCGAACCCGAGCCCCGGGGCACCCGAGCTCAGGAAGTAGAGGTGCTGGGGACGGCCGACGGTGCCGCGGTGCACGGCCTCGACGTCGACCAGACCGACCTCACGGAGGCGCTCCAGGTGGAGACGCACGGTGTTGGCGTGGATCCCGAGGCGCTCGGCGAGCTCGGAGGCGGAGAGCGCGGCGGTCGACCGGGCGAGCTCCTCGTACATCGCGTACCGGGTCTCGTCGCCGAGAGCCTTGAGCACCGCGAGCTGATGCTCCGATTCACGCCGGTTCACACACTTGACGGTACCCGCCACCGGGCATATTTTCAAGATGTAGCCTGTATTAATAGGTATGGAGATGCCCACGCCCGACCCCGACGACCCGGGAGCCCCGGTGCACGAGCCGGTCCCCGGCCCTGCGCCCACGGCCGACGACGTCCGGCACATGCTGGCCGGGGTGATCGACCCCGAGCTGCACGCCTCGATCGTCGACCTGGGGATGGTCGACGACGTCCGGGTGGACGACGCCGGTGACGTCGTGGTCGTCGTCGCGCTGACCACCGCGGGCTGTCCGCTGCGGGTGCAGATCCGTCAGGACGTCGAGTCGAAGGTCCGTGGCCTCCCGGGCGTGCGTTCGGTGAAGGTGAAGTACGGCGAGATGACGCAGGAGCAGAAGTCGGCCGCCATGCAACGCGCGCGCTTCAACGCGCGCGAGCAGGCGTCGCCCACGGAGGTGTCGTCCACCACGCGCGTGCTGGCGATCGCGAGCGGCAAGGGCGGCGTGGGCAAGTCGTCGGTCACCGTGAACCTCGCCGCCGCGCTGGCCGCGCGCGGACTCACCGTGGGCGTGCTCGACGCCGACATCTGGGGCTTCAGCGTGCCGCGCATGCTCGGCGTCGAGGGCCGTCTCGGCGGCAGCGACGGGAAGATCGAACCCAACGTGCTCCCCGTCGGCGCCGATTCAGCGACACCTGGCGTGCTCAAGGTCGTGTCGATGGGCTTCCTCGTCGACGACGAGAGCACTGCGCTCATGTGGCGTGGCCTCATCCTCACCAAGGCGCTCGAGCAGTTCCTCACCGACGTGCGCTGGGGTGAGCTCGACTACCTGCTCGTCGACATGCCGCCGGGCACCGGCGACGTGCAGATGGGCCTGGCCCGCCTGCTCCCGCAGGCCGAGATGCTCGTGGTGACCACACCTGCGCTCGCGGCGCAGAAGGTCGCGACGCGTGTCGCCGACATGGCCCGCCGCTCGTACATGAAGGTGGTGGGCGTGGTCGAGAACATGAGCGAGTTCGTCGCCCCCGACGGCTCCCGCCACGCGCTCTTCGGCGCCGGCGGTGGCGCCGCGCTCGCGGAGGAGACCGGCGTGCCGCTCGTCGCCCGCATCCCGATCGAGCCCGCGGTGTCGAGCGGCGGCGACATCGGCCGGCCGATCGTGCTCGACGCACCCGACAGCCCCGCGGGTCGCGCCTTCACCGACCTCGCGGCGCGGATCACGACCGACCTGCTGCCGCCGATCGAGATGGCCGGGTGCAGCGCCCGCCTCCTCGACCTGGTCGCTCAGGTCGACGCGTCCTGATCGGTCGCTGACACAACGCTGATCGACCCTGGTCGGTCGCGCGAACGAGCCCGGGCCGGAGCCCGGGCTCGTCGTCGCTCGTGGTGCCGCAGCCGAGTGCGGTCAGCTGATGGCGAAGGTGCCCTGGAGCCCCTTGGTGAAGTCGTCGTTCGGCGCGTCACCGTCGGTGCTCACGTAGCCGTAGTTGCCCGCGGGCAGCGACCACTCGACGTACCCGATCCCACCGGGAGCCACCTCCTGGACACCGCCGACGAGCACGCCGGGTGCATCACCCGCGGGCGCCGTGCCCGTGTTGAAGAGGGTGTTGAAGTAGGTGTTGACGTCGGCGAGGGTCTTGCCGTCGGCCAGCTTGACCAGCTGGAAGCTGTGCACGGTGGTGCCGGAGTTGGTCACCTTCACGGTGAGGCTCTTCGGCGCGTCGCCCGGCGGCACGGTGATGCTGGTGTCGCTGATCGTCACGTCGGCCACGCCGTCGCTGGGCGGCTTGAGGTTCGACTTCCCTGCGACCGTGAACACCTTGAACATGCCGTGCGCCGCGTGCGGTGAGCCGTCGGGCGCGGGTACGAAGCACACGATCCCGTAGGTGCCGGCGGTGAGCTCGGTCAGGGTCGTGGTCTTCTGTCCGGGGCCGACGAGCGCCGGCATGCCGCTGACGCTCGGGTCGCCGCCCGGCGCCGCGATCTTCCCGAGCGCGCTGTCGTCCTGCGACAGCAGGGCCTTCTTCAGCTGCGCGGGGGTGGTTCCCTTCTTCAGCTTGAAGCCCACCATCATGTGGTCTTCCACGCCGGTGTTGTCGAAGTTGATCTGCGTCCAGCCCGCTTTGGGACTGCCGCTGAGCAGGTAGGTGTACTCACCGGCCTTGACCGTGAGCGTGTTCGAGCCAGCTGCTCCGGCACCGCTCGTCGACACCGCGAGCGTCGCGGGGACGACGACGAGTGCCGCCAGAGCAACCCAGAACCGGGCGACGCGAGAGCGTCGCGTGTGAGTGCGCACGAGTTGGTTTCCTCCTGAACGTGGCCAGAGTCGTTGTCTTGCCGATCGTGCCCCTGTTCGCGCTCGGCGAACAGCTTGCTGGCACCCCCCTGCTCCGGCATGTCAACACGCCTTGCGGGAGGTGGGCAGTCTCGCACCCGGCGAGCCGGGCGCAGGGTCAGGCCAGCGACCAGGCCGACCGCACCGAGGTGCCCTTGACCGTGCCCTCGGCCTTGAGCTTCAGCAGGTGCGCGTGGAGCTGCCAGCCGGCCGCCTCGACCAGCTTCGGGTGCAGCTCGCGGTCGGCGTAGAGCACGGTGACCATGTCGGGGATCTTGATCGGGCCCTCGCTCCGCAGCAGCGCGACGACCTGGCGCTCCCGGTCGTGACGGTGGGCCACGTACTCCTGGATCCGGGGCTTGGGGTCGTCGATGACGTCGCCGTGTCCCGGGGCGAGGCGCGAGAGCCGCAGCTTCTCCATGCGCTCCAGCGATTCCAGGTACTGCGCCATGTCGCCGCCGCGTTGCGGGCTGACGACCGAGAACATGCCGTCGAGCACGATGTCGCCGGTGAACAGGACCCGCTCCTCCTCCAGGAGGAAGCACAGGTGGTTCGGAGCGTGCCCGGGCGTGTGGAGCGCCTTCAGGCCGAACTCGGTGCCCTCGACGACGTCGCCGTCGCCGAGCACCCGGTCGATGCTGACGGTGGCGTCCTTGTCGAGCCGCTTGCCGTAGGCGAGCACCTCGGCGCCGGTCGCCTTCACCAGCCGGGCGGTGCCGGGGAAGTGGTCGGGGTGCGTGTGGGTGAGGAGGACCCAGCGCACGCGCTCCTTCATCGACGCGCCGATGATGGCGTCGATGTGGCGCTTGTCGTCGGGGCCGGGATCGATCACCGCCACCTCGTCGATGCCGACGAGGTACGTGTTGGTGCCGGGGCCGGTGAACGGGCCCGGGTTGGGCGCCACGATGCGCCGGACGAGGGGCGAGAGCGCACTGGGCACCCCCGGGACCAGCCGGGTCGGACTGCTCTCCGCGCCGTTCGGCGAGTCGGCGTCGGTCATGTCAGCGGGACCTCGCCGTCACCTTCACCGTCACCTGCACAGTGTAGAGGTGGCGACCGCGCCCCGAATGCCGCAGTTGGTGCGGCGTCCGGCGACCGTCAGCTGAAGCTGGCCTCGAGCAGCTGACGCCGCTCGTGCTCGTTCAGGCCGCCCCAGATGCCGTGCGCCTCGCCGAAGTCGACGGCGTGATCGAGGCAGTCGCGCTGCACCGGGCACTGGCGGCAGATCGCCTTGGCCCTCGCCTCGCGGACGTCGCGGTCTTCGCGTCGCTCGGTGTTGGACGGCGGGAAGAACAACGCCGTCTCCGGGCCGCGGCAAGCGGCACGTGTCCGCCAGGTGTCGAGTGTGTTGACGACCACGGACTCTCCTCCCCCAAATCAGAGTGTCTCGCGGCGCGGAACCTACTCGGACGGCTCCGTATCTGACAAGGGGTCAGATTCGCTTTCCGTGGATTTCGGGCGTCCGGTTGCGGGCCCGCTCCCGGTAGTCCTGGGCGCCGCCCTCGGGCGGCTCGACCTCCAGCACCAGGCCCTCGACCGACACGACCTTCACCGGCTCACCGGCCTCGATCGGGGTGGCCCGGTTGGTGCGGGCCCGCCAGCGGGCGCCCCGGATGAGGACGACGCCGTCGGGATTCACGGCGACCTCGGCCACGCCGTCCTCGCCGATCATCCCCTCGCGCCCGACCGTGGGCGTGGAGAACCGGGAGCGGATCATCGCGGTCATGCCGCCGAGCATGAACAGGAGCGTCCCGCCGATCACGACCAGGAAGACCCACCACGACGGTCGCAGCTCCGACGCGCCGCCGTAGAGGAACCACGAGCCGGTGACGAGGCAGACGGTGCGCGATGATCGTCCAGATCGCCGAGTCCGCCGGCCTGCACGTCGACCGCGAACCCGAACAACGAGAAGAAGAGGAGCGCGAGCGCCCACCAGTGCACGGGCAGGTGGGAGAAGCCCACGAACGCGCCGATGAGGCAGAGCGCACCGACGAGGCCGGCGAGGCCGATGGACGCGGTGTAGAACTCGAACACGATCAGCGCGAGACCGACGACGATCAGGAAGTAGGCGATCGACGGGTTGATCAGGCGGTGGAGCAACGACTCCCCGAGCCCGAGGCGGTTGAACACGACCTCCTGGTTGGGCTGGCGACGACGGTCCTTGCCCGCGCCGATCACCTTCGCGGTCGAGAGCGTGAGCTCACCCGCCGCGGTGGTGACCTTCTTGCCGTTGAGCTGCACGATGAGCTCGCCGATGGTCGACGCGCACGCCGTTGGTCGCGCCGACGCCACGGGCCGCCGAGGAGCCGAGCCGGGTGCCCGCGAGCTTGCGGGCGCCGTCGGGGTCGCGGCCGTTGCGCCTCGCCAACGCCGCGAGCTGGTCGGCCACACCGGCGCGGGTGCTGGCACCGGGGTCGTCGAGCTTCACCGGCTGGCCGGGCCCCGCGCCCGACCCCGGCGAGATGTACGCGAGGTGCGCGGCCTGCAACAGGATCGTCGCCGCGCCCTTGGCGTCGGATCCCGACGGACCGACCCACACCGCGACCGGGACGCGCGACCGGTGGATGGCGCGCACCACCTGCTCGATGTCGGTGTCGATCCCGCCGTCCGACTTCACCTGGAGGATGAGGAGCGTCGAGCGGTGCTCGTTCGACGCCTTGATCGCGTCGAGGATCAGCGAGACGTTGGGCGGGTCGAGGTAGCCCTCGACCTGCACGACGTCGATGCCGCGCTTGCCGACCGGCGGCGTGGCCGCGCCCGCGAGCGCGTCGAGCGCGAGCACCGACACCGCGACGACGATCGCGAGCAGGGCGACGCCGCGGCGCAGGCGGCGTGCGATGGGGACTCCCGTAGCATCGGTGGCCATGGACCTCGAGCGCTTCTGCGCGGCCTCCCGGGTCGTGATCGTGGCGGGCAAGGGTGGGGTCGGCAAGACGACGGTGACCGCCGCGCTGGCCACCGCAGCGGCCCGGACGGGCATGAGCGTGCTGATCGTCGAGGTCGAGGGCAAATCGGGCTTGGCGGCGTGCTTCGGCGAAGCCCCGCTCACCTACGAGGAAGCGGAGCTCCGACCACGGGTGCGGGCACGGACCCTCACCCCCGACGACGCCCTGCTCGAGTACCTCGACGGCCACGGTATGCGACGGATCTCGAAGCGTCTCACTCGGTCGGGCGCCCTCGACGTGGTCGCCACCGCGGTGCCCGGGCATGCGCGACATCCTCGTGCTCGGCAAGGTGAAGCAGCTCGAACAGGCGCGGGTCGCCGACCTGATCGTGCTCGACGCGCCGGCGGCCGGCCACGCGGTGTCGTTCCTGCTGTCGGCCCGCGGTCTGCTCGATGCGGTGAAGGTCGGACCCATCCAGAAGCAGGCGGCCGACGTGGTCGAGCTGCTCTCCGACCCGGCGCGCTGCCAGGTGCTCCTGGTGACGCTGCCCGAGGAGACCCCGGTCAACGAGCTGGTCGACACCGCGTACGCGGTCGAGGACCGGGCCGGGGTCGCCCTGGGCCCGATCGTCGTGAACCAGTGCGTGCCGCCGCTCGCGCTCGACGGTGACGTCGCCGCCGACGCCGCACTCGCGGGCGTCACCGTCGAGCCGTCCGAGCTCGACGCCCTCACCGCTGCGGCGACGGTTCCGCGCCGACCTCACCCGGCGCCAGGACGAGCAGTGCGTCCGCCTCGCCGAGCGCCTGCCGCTCCCGCAGCTCCGGCTCCCGTACTTCTTCACCGCCGACGTCGGGCCGACCGAGATCGAGCTCCTCGCCGACGAGCTCGTGCTCGGCATCGGCGCGCTCGCCGACGCGCCGTGACCGCATGACCGCGCCGCGGAGCTCGTCGAGCAGCGCCACGTCCTCCTGTGCTGCGGCACCGGCGGCGTCGGCAAGACCACGACCGCGGCCACGCTCGCGATCGAGGCGCGCGCGCCGCGGTCGCAACGCCGTGGTCGTCACCATCGACCCGGCCAAGCGCCTCGCCAACACGCTCGGGCTCGAGCACCTGTCGAACTCCGCGCACGAGGTCGAGCGCGCGCTCTGGGATCCCGACGGCGACGCGGCACCGGGCGGGCGGCTGCACGCGCTGATGCTCGACACCGAGTCGACGTTCGACCAGCCTCGTGCAGACGTACGCGCGCACCGACGAGCAGGCCGCGGGCATCCTCGACAACCGCTTCTACCGCAACATCGCCGGCGCGCTCTCGGGCACGCAGGAGTACATGGCGATGGAGAAGCTCTACGAGCTGCACGACCGCGGCGGCTTCGACCTCATCGTCGTCGACACGCCACCGACCCGGCACGCGCTCGACTTCCTCGACGCGCCGCGTCGCCTCACCCGCCTGCTCGACAACCGCGTGTTCCGCATGTTGATGGTGCCGACGCGCGGCGTCGTGCGCGTCGGCGGCATGGCCGCGCAGGCGTTCCTGCGGACCATCTCCCGCGTCGTCGGGCGGCGAGGCGGTCGACGACGTGATCGCGTTCTTCCGCGCGTTCGAAGGGATGGAAGAGGGCTTCCGCGACCGCGCCGCGCAGGTCACGCAGCTCCTCGCCGTCGGACGACACCGCGTTCGTGCTCGTCACCTCGCCGCGGCGCGACGCGGTGGAGGAGGCCGAGTTCTTCGCCGGCCGGCTGGCCGACGGCGACGTTCGCGGTCGACGCGCTGATCGTCAACCGCGTGCACGAGCGCTACTGCGACACCGATCCCGACGCGCTGCGCGAGCACGCCCGCGAGCTCGCGGGACGGCGGAGCGAGGCGTCGGCCCGGCTGGCCACGCACTACGCCAACCTGGCCGACTTCGAGGAGGTCGCCGTGCGTGAGCGCGCCGAGCTCGCCGGCCTCGAGGACCGGATCGGCGACGCGTCCGTCGCCCACGTGCCCGAGCTCGGCCACGACGTCCACGACTTCGCCGCGCTCCGCGCGGTCGGGGACCACCTCATGGGTGCCGACTAGCGTCTCGCGCCGTGAGCACGATCGTCGTCGCCGCCGATGCCAAGTGGGTCCGTGACCTCGTGAAGTCGGCGTGCACCGCGCCGGGGCCAGGAGGTGGTCGAGGTCACCCGGGGCCAGGACGTGCGCGACGTCGTCGGCAGCGAGAAGCCCGACCTCGTGATCCTCGACATGCAGATCGGCAACATGGGCGGCCTCGCCGTCGCCATCGACCTGCGCCTCGAGGGGTCGGCCGGGCGGATCCCCGACACGTCGATCCTGCTGCTGCTCGACCGCGAGGCCGACCGGTTCCTCGCCAAGCGGGTCGACGCCGACGCCGAGCTGGTCAAGCCGGTCGACCCGGGCACGCTCCGCCGCACCGTCGACGAGCTCCTCGACCCGAGAGGTCGAGACGACCGTCAGATAGGATTTCCTCTCCCTTCGGGATGTAGCGCAGCTTGGTTAGCGCGCAGCGTTCGGGACGCTGAGGTCCCGGGTTCAAATCCCGGCATCCCGACCATCGAAGGAAGCGGTCAGCGCCCCCTCGCGGGGCGCTGACCCGCGTCAGCCGCCATCCTCGCGGTCTCGCCGCCCTCGTGGTTCGACCGGCCCTTGTCGATCTTCACCTGGGTCGTGTGCCACACGGCCTTCGAGCCCGAGTGCCCGATCCGGTAGACCCAGTACACCGACACCGCGGCGAACACGATGCTCAGCGCGGAGAGCACCATGCCGGCGATCTGCAAGAGCGTCACGCCCCTCGGGTCGCTCCGCTCGACGTTGGACCGCCCGGTCGATCAGCATCACCCCGAGCAGCGCGAGGAACAGGAACAGCAGCCACGGGCGGATGTTCTCGCCGATGTGGACGTGCGCTCGTACGAGGGCCGTCTCGTGCACGTAGTTCCTCGAGCGACTGGCCCGACGAGATCGCGAGCTGGGTGGCGATGCCGGCGACGACCAGGATGCCGCACACCCACCAACCCAAGGTCCGGCGAAGGCGCGGCCAGAGCATGAGCACCGCGCCGATCGCGCCGAGCGGGATCAGCACGACGGGGATGTGCACCAGGAACGGGTGCGCAGGAAGGCCGAAGATCGAGTCCAGAGCGAGCATGCGGGCGAACGTACCCATGGCCGGACGGAGTTCACCGCCTGCACCGCGAGTCTTGCCGGAGATCTTCGGGGCCTCTTACCTGACTCTCACGAACAGCCGAGCGCAGTCCTCAACTTGGCGAGGTTGGCGTCCATGACGCTCACGTAGCCGTCGCCGCGCCTGCAGCTCGCGGTCGGTGAGGCCTTCGAGCGGGTTCAGCGTCTCGGTCTTCACGCCCGCCTCTCGCGCGAGCGTGTCGGCGATGCGTGGGGACACGAGATCCTCGGTGAAGACGGTGGTGACACCGAGGCGCTTCACCAGGTCGCTCAGCTGCGCGATGCGCTTGGCGTCGGGCTCGGCGTCGGGCGACAGACCCGCCACTCCCTCTTGGCGCAGGCCGTAGCGCTTCGCCAGGTACCCGAAGGCCTCGTGCCCGGTCACGATCACGGTGCGCTGGCAGTGCGTCGAACGCGTCGCGGTACCGCGTGTCGAGCGTCGTCGAGCTCGTCCAGCACGCGCGTCGCGTTGCGCGCGTACACGGCTCGACCCTTCGGATCTGCCTTCGTGAGCTGCCGTTGCACCGTCCGCACGATGTTCTGCATGCGCACGGGATCGAGCCACACGTGCGGGTCCTTGGCACCCTTCGGGAGGAACTGCACGGTGGGGCCGTCGCGCTGCTCGGCCGCCTGTTCGACCGCGGGCTGGAAGCCCTGACCGAGATCGAACACGACCTTCGCGTCGAGCACCTCGTCGATCTGGTCGGGGTTGAGCTCGAGGTCGTGCGGTTCCGCACCGGCAGGAGTGAGGTTCGTCACCGCGACGCGATCACCACCCACCTGCTGAGCTGCCCACGCGATCGGATAGAAGCTCGCCACCACCGGCAGGCGCGACGCGGCGGTCGCGCGGCCGACGGGTCCGACGAGCATCGCGGTGACGATCACGGCGAGCGCCACGATCCGCTTGTTGAGAACCATTCTCAGAACACTAGCGGACGATCAGTCGCGGACCTCGAGCGCGGCCCGGATGGCGGCGAGGCGCTCCGGCACGATCCGCCACCACACCCAGCGGCCCCGCTTCTCGCCGACGAGCAGTCCCGCCTCGGCCAGCACCTTGGTGTGGTGCGAGATGGTCGGCTGCGCCTTGCCCAGTGGATCCTGCAGGTCGCAGGAGCAGATCTCGCCCGCCCCCGCCACCAGGCTGAGCAGCCGGAGCCGCACGGGATCCGACAAGGCCGCGAACACCTGGGCCAGGTCCGCGGCTTCGGCCTCGGCCAGCGGCTCGGCCAGCACCGAGGGGCAGCACACGTCGACCGTGTCGGTGAGCGCAACGCCGTCGCGCCGTGGGTTCGACCGTGGTCATCGTCCACTCCCGGAAGACATTGACAGGTGTCGATGGATCTGCGACCATCGATCAATCGACCAACTTCAATCTATCCCACCGACCCTGGAGGTCGCGATGAGCCGGGTGCAGCTGGCGCTGAACGTGTCCGACGTCGACGAGGCGATCGCCTTCTACACGAAGCTGTTCGGCACCGGGCCGGCGAAGGTCCGCCCGGGCTACGCGAACTTCGCCATCACCGAGCCGCCGCTCAAGCTCGTGCTCATCGAGGGACACGGCGAGCCCGGCTCGCTCAACCACCTCGGAGTCGAGGTGGAGTCGACCGACGAGGTGAGCGCGGCGCAGCAGCGGCTCGCGGCCACCGGGCTCCCGACCGTCGCGGAGGACGCGGTGACCTGCTGCCACGCGCTGCAGGACAAGGTCTGGGTCGACGGTCCGGACCACGAGCCGTGGGAGATCTACACCGTGCTCGCCGACGCCGACGCCGACTCGGGCGGGACGACGCTGGCAGGCGATCTGTGTTGCAGCGACGCGCCCGAGACCGCGTCCCGCTGCTGCTGACGACGGGCGTGGACCGCGACCTCGCCCGGCGCGCGACCGCGGAGTTCGTCGGCACCGCGGTGCTCGTCGCGGTGGTGGTCGGCTCCGGCATCGCCGCACAACGGCTCTCCCCCGGCGACACCGGGCTCCAGTTGCTCGAGAACTCCGTGGCCACCGGCGCCGGGCTGGTTGCGTTGATCCTCGCGTTCGGGGCGGTCTCAGGCGCCCACTTCAACCCGGTGGTCACGATGGTCGACCGGCTCCTCGGAGGGACGTCGTCGCGCGACGCGTGCGCGTACGTCGCGGCGCAGTTCGCAGGCGCGTGCATCGGTGCGATGGTCGCGAACGTGATGTTCGACCTGCCCGCAGTCGACGTCTCGACGCACACCCGGGCGTCCGGCGCGTTGTGGCTGGGCGAGGCGGTCGCCGCGTTCGGGCTCGTCCTCGTGATCCTCGGTGTCGTCCGGGTCGGGCGCGCCAACATGGCGGCGTTCGCGGTCGGCGCCTACATCGTCGCGGCCTACTGGTTCACGTCGTCGACCAGCTTCGCCAACCCGGCGGTGACCATCGGCCGGATGCTCAGCAACACGTTCGCCGGCATCGCTCCCGCCAGCGTCCCCATGTTCGTGGTCATGCAGGTCGTCGGGGCGCTCGCGGCACTGGGGCTCGGCCTCTTCCTCTTCCCCGGGATCCCCGCGACCGACCTCGTCGTCCCCCATCCCTCACAGGAGCCGACGTGAGCGACTCCGATCGCGCGTCCCGGAGTGCTCTTCCTCTGCGTGCACAACGCCGGTCGGTCGCAGATGGCACTCGGGTGGTTCCGCCACCTCGCCGGCGACCGCGCGCCGCTCGTGGTCGGCCGGCTCCGAGCCCGCAGCCAACGTCAACCCGGCCGCGGTCGCGGCGATGGCGGAGGTCGGCATCGACATCGCGCGCGCAGCAACCGCAGCGGTGGACCGACGACCTGCTCCAGCAGACCGACGTGGTCGTCACGATGGGATGTGGCGACGCGTGCCCGGTGGTGCCCGGCGTCCGCTACGAGGACTGGCCGCTCGACGACCCGGCGGGTCTCGGCGTCGAGGCGGTGCGTCCCATCCGCGACGAGATCGAGGCAGCGCGTGCGCGACCTCCTGACCCGGCTCGGCGCGACCGGAAGTTGACGAGGGCACGTGTGCGAAGCTGCACGAATGCCCGAAGACGCCTTCTCGACGGACCCCGGGCCGTTCGCCGACGTCCCCGAACGCATCACCACCGACTACCTGTTGTACGGGCTCCAACAGCAGATGACGCAGCTCACCGGTCAGGCCGACCTCAAGGGCAGCATCATCATCACCGCGTCGGCGATCGTCGTGAGCGTGAGCGTCACACAGTTCAACGTCGACGAGCTGCGCTGGAGCCTGGTGACGCTGGTCGCGTTCGTGCTGCTCGCACTGCTCAGCTCGGTCATGGCCGTGTTCCCGAAGTTCAAGATCCACCCCGATCCCGGCGACGAGCTGCCGCGTCGGGTTCAACCCGTTCTTCTTCGGCCACTTCTCGCAGATCACCAAGGCGCGCCACGTCGAGGTGATGGCCGACATGCTGCGCGACGGGAACACCACCTACCGCGTGATGGTCGAGGACATCTACGACCAGGGCTTCTACATGTTGAAGAGCAAGTACCGGTACCTGCGCTTCAGCTACGCGTGCTTCCTGATCGGTTTCGTCGCCGCCGCGATCCAGCTGACCATCACCGTCATCGTCAGCTGAGGGATGCGAGCATCGTCGGATGCCCGACGATGCTGCATCGCGACGTCCTCATCTCGATCGGCAGAGCTACGCCGAACGCTTCGCACGCGGTGACAGCTACGGCCTCCTGCTCGCGCTCCTGATCGCGCTCTACGTCCTCATCGCCGCCGAGTCGCACCGGAGCCTGTGGGGCCGCTTCGTCATCACCGTGGTGCTCGGGCGGCGTGCTGCTGCTCGCGTTCCACACGTCGCACGTGCGTTCGCGCGCGTTCAAGGTCGGCATCGTGCTCGTGGTGGTCGCCGACCTGGCCAACCTCGTGCAGGCGGCGACCGGGCACACCGGCGGCAACGGCTCCACCTTCATCATGTTCGTGCTGGTGCTGCTCGCCCCGATCGCGATCATCCACCGGATCATCCGCCACGAGACCGTCGGGCTCGAGACGATCCTCGGGTCGATCTGCGTGTACGTGCTGATCGCGATCTCGTTCGCCGGCATCTACGGCGCGATCAACGAAGCCGAGCCCACCGGGTTCTTCGCCCAGAAGATCGAGCCGAACAACGTCGACTTCCTCTACTTCTCCTTCATCACCATCACGACCGTGGGCTACGGCGACCTCAGCCCCGGCCACCAGCAGCGGGCGCGTGACGGTGACGTTCGAGGCGGTCATGGGCCAGATCTTCCTCGTGACCCTGGTGGCGCGCCTCGTGAGCCTCTACGGCAACAAGCAGCGTCCGGCGCGCGACGGCCGCCGAGCTGGGCGACCCGAGCTCGAACTAGTATCGCGCGAGCAGGAGCTCCGCGAGCTGCATCGCGTTGAGCGCGGCGCCCTTGCGGAGGTTGTCGCCGGTGACCCAGAGGTCGAGCGTGTTCGGCTGCGACGGGTCCTCGCGCAGCCGACCGACGAGCACCGGGTCGATGCCCGCGGCTTCCATGCGGCGTGGGCGAGCCGTCGCCGCCGTCGACGAGCTGCACGCCGGGCGCGTCGGCGAGGAGCGCGACCGCGTCGGCCTTGGTGAGCGGCGCCGCGAACTGCACGTTGGCGGTCATGGCGTGGCCGACGTACACGGGCACGCGCACGCAGGTGGCGGTCACGCGGAGCTCGGGCGCGTGGAGGATCTTGCGGCTCTCGTGCACGAGCTTCCACTCCTCGCTACGTGTACCCGGCCTCCTTCACCGAACCCGCGAGCGGGATCACGTTGCCGGCGATCGGCCGGTCCCAGACCTCACCGGCCTGGATGAAGCCCTCGGCCGACGCCGGCACGCGCGTAGCGGTCCATCTGGCCCGCGCCCTTCGTCCACTGCTCGTCGAGCTCGTGCATGCCGGGCTGTCCCGCGCCCGAGACCGACTGGTACGTGGACACGACGAGCCGCTCGATGCCGGCGGCGCGGTGCAGCGGCGCCAGCGCGGTGACGAGCACCATCGTGGTGCAGTTGGGGCACGACACGATCCCCTTGGGGAGGTCGCGCACGTCGTCGGGGTTGACCTCGCTCACGACCAGCGGCACGTCGGGGTCGGTGCGGAACGCGGCGGAGTTGTCGACGACGCGCGCGCCGGCCGCAGCGGCGCGGGGCGCCCACTCGAGCGCGAGCGGGTCGTCGACGTCGATGACGACGAGGTCGAGGCCGTCGAAGCAGCCGTCGGCGAGCACCTGGCAGATGACCTCGCCGTCGCCGAACGGCAACGCCCGACCCTCGGAGCGTGACGACGCGTACGCGCGCAGCTCGTCGACCGGGAAGTCGCGCTCGTGGAGCAGGCGCAGCATCTCGGTGCCGACGAGGCCGGTGGCACCGACCACTCCGACCTTCATGCCCGCGGTCACGACGGCGCCGCTTCGAGCTCGAACGCCGCGTGCAGTGCCTGCACGGCGCGCTCGACGTCGCGCTCCTGCACGACGCACGAGATGCGGATCGTCGACGTGGAGATCATCTCGATGTTGACGCCCTCGGTGGCGAGGGTCTCGAACATCTGCGCGGCCACACCGGGGTTGGTCTTCATGCCCGCGCCCACCACCGACACCCGGCCGATGGCGTCGTCGAAGTTGGCGCCGCCGGCGTCGATCTCGACGACGACCTTGTCGACGATCTCGAGCGTGCGCGTGAGCTCGTCGCGCGGCACGGTGAACGAGATGTCGGTGTGGCCGTCGGTGGAGACGTTCTGCTCGATCATGTCGACGTTGACGTTCTCGTCGGCCAGCGACCGGAACACCTTGGCCGCGATGCCGGGGCGGTCGGGCACCCGGAAGATCGTGACCTTCGCCTCCGAGACGTCGTGCGTGACGCCCGAGATGATCGGCGCTTCCATACCGTGCTCCTCGTCGTGCACCCAGGTGCCCGTCTCCCACGTGAAGCTCGATCGCACGTGGACGGGGACCCGGTAGTTGCGGGCGAACTCGACCGAGCGCAGCGCGAGGACGCGCCCGCCGGTGGCCGACATCTCGAGCATCTCCTCGTAGGACAGCCGGTCGAGCCGGCGGGCGTCGGGGACGATGCGCGGGTCGGCGGTGTAGACGCCGGAGACGTCGGTGTAGATCTCGCACGCGTCGGCTTCGAGCGCGGCGGCCAGCGCGACCGCGGTGGTGTCGGAGCCGCCGCGGCCGAGGGTGGTGATCGCGCTCTCGGTGGAGACGCCCTGGAAGCCGGCGACGACTGCGACGTTGCCGGCGGCGACCGCCTCGCGCAGGCGGTCGCTGCGGATCTCCAGGATCTTGGCCTTGCGGTGCGCGGTGTCGGTGACGATGCCGGCCTGCGAGCCGGTGAACGAGACCGCGGCCTCACCCAGGTCGATGACGGCCATGCAGAGCAGCGCGATCGAGATGCGCTCGCCCGACGTGAGGAGCATGTCCATCTCACGGGCGGTCGGCTCGCTCGACACCTCGTGGGCGAGACGCTCGAGGTCGTCGGTGGTCTTGC
The DNA here is from genome assembly GCA_963755855.1 of uncultured Actinomycetes bacterium. GTDB lineage: Bacteria > Actinomycetota > Acidimicrobiia > IMCC26256 > DASPTH01 > DASUAS01. The sequence goes on from CAVWLR010000009.1 coordinate 2,153,766, forward strand.
CCATGGCCGACACCACGACCACGACGTCGTTGCCCGCACGGCGCGTGCGCACGATGTGCTCCGCCACGGCGCGGATCCGTTCGGGGTCGGCGACGGAGGTGCCGCCGAACTTCTGCACCAGCAGGCTCACGACCGAACATGGTACCGAGGCGGGTTCCGGAACCTCCGGCGAGATTGCCCACGATCCTTTGGCCGGATCGTCTGGGACGAGATGCGTCGTCGGTAGACTCCCCCGCCGTGCCCAAGGCCACCAAACGCGAACGTCAGCGCCAGAACAAGGAGGCCCGTCGGGCCGCGATGATGGAGGCGGAGAAGCGCAAGAAGCGCAACCGCACCATCCGCAACCTCGCCTTCATCCTGGTGCCGCTGGCCATCCTCTTCGTCGTCCTCCAGCTCACCAACGGCAGCGACAGCAAGTCGTCGAGCTCGTCGGCCCCGACCAACTTCAAGACCACGTGCGACACCGCGCTGCCGACGAAGGCGGCCACGACGACCCTCCCCAAGCCGGGCATGGGCATCGACCCCAAGAAGCAGTACACGGCCGTCCTCCACACCAGCTGAGGGCGACGTCACCATCGCGCTCGACGCCAAGACCGCGCCGAAGACGGTCAACAGCTTCGTGTACCTCTCCTGCAAGGGCTTCTACAACGGAACGACCTTCCACCGGATCGTCACCGACTTCGTCGACCAGGGCGGCGACCCCAAGGGTGACGGCACCGGAGGCCCCGGCTACACCCTGCCCGACGAGCCGCCGTCCGACGGCTACAAGGCCGGCTCGGTGGCCATGGCGAACGCCGGATCCGGCACCACCGGGTCCCAGTTCTTCCTCGTGGTGAGCGACACCGGCGCCCAGCAGCTGGGCACGACCCCGCCGTACAAGTACTCGGCGCTCGGCACGATGGACGCCGCCGGCCTCCAGGTCGCGCAGACCATCAACACGTTCGGGAGCGCCGACTCCACCGGTACGCCGACGAAGACGATCACCATCAACGGCGTGACCGTCACCGACGGCAGCTCGACGACCACCACGACGGCCGCCAAGTAGCCCGAGCTCGGTCCGGCCTGGCCCTTCAGGGCAGGCAGGGTTCAAGGCTGTCGCGGTGGGCGACCGCTCAGCACGCAGAGAGCTCGTGATCGTGGCGAGGTCCCGGCGGCGGCGAGGCGGGGGCCGACTCCCTCCTCGCTGCCGCCGCCGGCCTTTCAGCTCACGGCTGGAAGCCGTGGCGGCGGCTCGGAGCCGCCAGAAGCGTGGCGTCCAGAAGCACGGTGATCCCGCCCAACGCAAACGGGATCGGCATCGTGTCCGTGAACGCCCCCGATGCATTGGGCGAACGGTCACCTCGAAGGGCTCCCTTGACCATCAGGTCAGGTTGCCCTAACCTGGGTGACGTGTACGTGTGCCACTGCCGAGCGGTCACCGACCGCACCATCGACGGCGAGGTGGCACGCGGCGCGTCCACGGTCGAGGAGCTGGCCGCACGCTGCGGCGCCGGCTCCGAGTGCGGAGGATGTTGGCCGGCGCTCGAGGAGCTGCTCGAACGCAACCGCCTCCCCCGTGAACTGGTGAGCGCGTCGACGCACGCCCACGCGCACGCCTGACACGTACGGGTCCGACACGCGGCGCGGACACGCATCGGTGAGGTGAACCTCCGTAGCTCTGCACGCGCAGCATCGCTACTCTCGTCGCATGCAACGCGACGCGGCCATCAACGAACTGCTCAACGAGGTGCTCACCGCCGAGCTCACGTCGGTGAACCAGTACTTCGTCGACTACAAGATGCTCGAGAACTGGGGCTACGAGCCGCTCGCGCAGCACTACCGCGAGGAGTCGATCGACGAGATGAAGGATGCCGACGCGTTGATCGGTCGCATCCTCTTCCTCGAAGGTGTGCCCAACCTGCAACGGCTCGGCACCGTGCGCGTGGGCGAGAGCGTGCCCGAGAAGCTGCAGCTCTCGCTCGACCTCGAGTACGAGTCGATCGAGCGCCTCAACCTCGGGATCGCCCGGCTCCTCGAGCTCGGTGACAACGGCACCCGCGAGCTGCTCGAGCACATCCTCGAAGGCGAGGAAGACCACGCCGACTGGCTCGAGACCCAGCTCGGCCTCGTCGCCAAGTTGGGCGAGACCAACTACCTGGCGCAGCAGCTCCGCGACTAGACGGGCGACTCGCGACTCAGTCGGGGAGCCCTGCAGGCGTGTCGCCGGCGGCGTAGCCGGTGACGTCGCCGCCCGCGTAGACGGTGACCGATCCTGCGCCGGCGACGACCCATCCGTCGGGGCTCTTCACCAACGCGGTCTGCTCGTCGACGCCGGCCAGCACCGCGGTGCGCGGGAGCAGCTCGATCGAACGTTCGCGCAGGTGGGTGGCGGCGGTGCCGTGGTACGGGAAGACGGCGAGGTTCTGGACCATGCCGAGACCGACGGTGTAGGCGCCACCGCGGGGATCGACCATCGGATCGCAGAGCAGCGTCGCGCCGGCGCCGGACGCGGCGACGACGGAGCCACCCTCGTACGCCGACACCAGTGCCGCGAACAGCGCCGAGTCCTTGAGCACCGAACGGAGGTGCAGCGGCGAGCCGTCGACCAGGTACACGAACTTCGCCGCCCGCACCGCGTCGGCGATCGCCGGGTCCTCGGCCTCTCGGCGGTGGAGCACCGGCAGGGTGCGCGGCGTTCGCACCGAGCCCGCCGAAGTACGCCTCGGCCCGCGCCTCCACCCGTTCGGGATGTTCGAACGCGGCGGCGGTCGGGAGCACGAGCACCTCGGTCGGCCCCGCTGCGGGCCAGGAGCTCGGCGTCGAACGCACCGGCGTCGGCACCCCACTCCCCGCCTCCGATCAGCGCGAGCGAACCGGTGGCGCGGCGGGCTCCCATCGGGGCGGACACTAGCCCGCGCCCCTGCGCACCGGGCCGGAGGCGGCGGCCTCCCGCTGACGGGTGATGACGCCCCGCAAGTTACCGGCTGGTAACCTGGCTGCTTTCCTGCGGCAGGTCTCCTGTCGCCGACGCGGGGAGCGTGCGATGGCGGTCAAGCGCATCGGAGTGGTCGGGTCCGGGATCATGGGCGCAGGGGTCGCCGAGGTGGCGGCGGCGTCGGGCTTCGAGGTGGTGCTGCGCAGCCGGACGCAGGCGGGCGCCGACGCCATGCTCGCCGGCCTCGACGCGTCGCTCGCCCGTCAGGTGAAGAAGGGCCGCATCGACGACGCGCACGCGGCCGACGTGCGCGCCCGCGTCACCGCGGTGACCGCGCTCGACGAGCTCGCCGCGTGCGACCTCGTGCTCGAGTCGATCGTCGAGGACCTCGCGACCAAGCAGGACCTCTTCCGCGACCTCGACCGGGTGTGCACGCCGTCGGCGATCCTCGCCACCAACACGTCGACGTTGCCGATCGTCGAGATGGCCATGGTGACGCAGCGGCCGGAACGGGTCTGCGGCATCCACTTCTTCAACCCGGCGCCGGCCATGTCGTTGGTGGAGCTCGTGCCCGCGATCACGACCGCCGACGACGTGCTCGCCGAAGCGCGCGCGTTCGTCGAGGCGTGCGGCAAGACCGCGGTCACGGTGAAGGACCAGGCCGGGTTCGTGGTGAACGCGCTGCTGTTCCCGTACCTCAACAACGCGGTGCGGCTCTTCGACGCCGGGGTGGCGTCACGCGACGACATCGACGCCGCCATGAAGGGCGGCTGCAACTTCCCGATGGGGCCGCTCGAGCTGCTCGATCTCGTGGGCCTCGACACCAGCCTCGCGATCCTCGACGCGCTCCACGCCGAGTTCCGCGATCCCAACTTCGCGCCGGCCCCGCTGCTCCGGCGGATGGTCGCGGCCCAGCGGTTGGGCCGCAAGACGGGCACCGGGTTCTACGACTACTCGCGCTGATCCTGGCGGAACCTTTGCGGGGCCTTGGTTCTCGGGCACCCCATCGGTGGGGGAGAATGTGCACGTGGCAGACCGACCCTGGTTGATGCGGACGTACTCGGGGCACTCGTCCGCGCGCGCCTCGAACGAGCTCTACCGCTCCAACCTGGCGAAGGGCCAGACCGGGTTGTCGGTGGCGTTCGACCTCCCGACGCAGACCGGGTACGACCCGGATCATCCGCTCGCCCGCGGTGAGGTCGGCAAGGTCGGCGTGCCCGTGCCGCACCTCGGCTCCATGCGCACGCTCTTCGACGGCATCCCGCTCGACGAGATGAACACGTCGATGACGATCAACGCCACCGCGATGTGGCTCTTCGGCATGTACCTGGCACTGGCCGAGGAGCGCGGCGTCGACCCGGCGCTGCTCGCCGGCACGACCCAGAACGACATCGTGAAGGAGTACCTCTCGCGCGGCACGTACATCTTCGGGCCCGAACCGTCGCGACGTCTCACCGTCGACCTCGTGTGCCACGCGGTGCGACACGTGCCGACGTGGAACCCGATCAACGTGTGCTCGTACCACCTGCAGGAAGCGGGCGCGACTCCGGTCGAGGAGGTCGCGTACGCGCTCGCGACCGCAGTCGACGTGCTCGACGCGGTGCGCGCCTCCGGTCAGGTCGACGACGACGAGTTCCCGGCGGTCGTCGGTCGCATCTCGTTCTTCGTGAACGCGGGGATCCGCTTCGTCGAGGAGATGTGCAAGCTGCGCGCGTTCGGCGCGTTGTGGGATCGCATCACCGCTGGAGCGCTACGGCGTGACCGACGACAAGCTGCGCCGCTTCCGCTACGGCGTGCAGGTCAACTCGCTGGGCCTCACCGAGGCCCAACCCGAGAACAACGTGCCGCGCATCGTGCTCGAGGCGCTCGGCGTCACCCTCTCCAAGGACGCCCGTGCTCGCGCGGTGCAGCTGCCCGCATGGAACGAGGCGCTCGGGCTCCCCCGCCCGTGGGACCAGCAGTGGTCGCTGCGCATCCAGCAGGTGCTGGCCTACGAGACCGACCTGCTCGAGTACGACGACCTGTTCGCCGGTTCACACGTGGTCGAGCAGAAGACCACCGAGATCGCCGAAGCCGCCGAGGCCGAGCTGCAGTGGGTGCTCGACGGCGGTGGTGCGTTCTCGATGATCGACGCGATGAAGCAACGCCTGGTGCAGAGCAACGCCGAACGGGTGCGCCGCATCGAGGCTGGCGAGATGACCGTGGTGGGCGTGAACTCCTACACCGAGACCGCGTCGTCGCCCCTCGTCGACTCGCTCGACGGCGAGGCCAACATCCTGGTGGTCGACCCCGACGGTCGAGCGCGAAGAGATCGACCAGCTCGAGGAGTGGCGCGCCGCACACGACGCCGACGCGGTCGCGCGCGCCGTCGATGCGCTGCGCGACACGGCCCGCGGCACCGGGAACCTCACCCCCGCCACCATCGCCCTCGCCCGCGCCGGCGGCACCGTCGGCGAGTGGGCCGGCGCGCTCCGTGACGTGTTCGGCGAGTACCGCGCACCGACCGGCGTCGGCGGCGTCCACGTCACGTCGAACGAGGCGATGAACCTCGCCCGTGCCCGCGTGCAGGCACGCGCCACCGAGCTCGGCCACCCGATCCGCATCCTGGTCGGCAAGCCCGGCCTCGACGGCCACTCCAACGGCGCCGAGCAGATCGCGGTGGCCGCGCGCGACGCGGGCATGGAGGTCGTGTACCAGGGCATCCGCCTCACGCCCGCGCAGATCGCCGCCGCCGCCCGCGACGAGGACGTCGACCTCGTCGGGCTCTCGGTGCTCTCCGGTTCGCACCGCACCCTGGTGCCCGAGATCATGGCGCTGCTGCGCGACTACGGCGTCGACGCGCCGGTGGTCGTCGGCGGGATCATCCCCGAGGCCGACCAACCCGCGCTCCTCGCCGCCGGCGTCGCGCGCGTCTACACGCCGAAGGACTTCCGCGTCAGCGACATCGTCGCCGAGCTCGCCGAGCTGGTGACCGCCCGATGAGCGCCGGAACGGGTCGACGATGAAGCCGGCGGCCGAGACCGGAGCGGGCTACCGCGGAGTGGTGGTGTGCGCGGCGCTCGCCGTCGTCGCCGTGATCATCGGCGTCACGTCGGTGATCGCCGACCAGTCGTTCCTCGGCTTCGCCGCCGCCGTGGTGGGCGTCGCCGCCGCCGGGATCGGCGCACTGCTCGACGTGCGTCGCCGCCGCGTCGAGGACTCGCTCTTCGAGGCGCGCGCACAGGCCCGCCGCCTCCGTCGTGAGCTCGACGCGCTGCAGGCGGCGGTGGCCGAGGAGCAGCTGCTCGCGGCCACGCGCGCCGACGTGACCCTCGGCCTGCCTCCCGGCACCGACACCGACGACTGGGAGATCGACCCCGTGTCGGGACTCCTGCGACAGCGGCACCTCCCGGTGCTGCTCCAGCAGGTGGTCGCGGCCGCGCGCCGGAAGGTGCAGCCGGTGTCGGTGGTGTTCTGGGAGCTCGACGGGCTCCACGACGCCGACAGCGCCGCCAGCGAGCAGGCCCTCACCGCGCTCGGTGCCGTGGCGTGGCGCACCCTCCGTGAGAGCGACGCCGTGTTCCGTCTCGGCGACGTCGTCGCGGTGGCGGTGCTCGTCGACACCGCCGAGCCCGGCGCGCTGATGGTCGCGGGGCGGGTGCGCGAAGCGCTCCGCAGCAGTCCGGTGGGCGATTCGCTCACGGTGTCGGCCGGGATCGCCTGCTACCCGACGCACGCGCTCGACGCCGCCGAGCTCGTGGCTTGCGCCGGACGCGCGCTCGAGCACGCGCGTCAGCGACGGCCACCTGCACGACCACGTCGCGATCGCGGAGCAGCCCGCGTAGCGACCGGTCAGCGGTCGTACAGCTCGGCGATCTGCTGCGCGTACTTCTGCGCGACTGCCGCGTCGCTTGAGCTTCATGGTGGGCGTCAGCTCCTCGCTGTCGGGGAGCCACTCGTCGGGCAGCACCGTGTACTCCCGGATCGCCTCGGCGTGCGAGAAGCGCTCGTTGGCGACCGCGACCTCACGCTCGATCTCGGCGAGGACCACCGGATCGACCGCGAGCTCGGCCAGCGTCGTCCCGGTGGCGCCGTTGCTCGCGGCCCATGCCGGCACCACGTCGGGATCGAGGACCAGCAGTGCGGCCATGTAGTCCTTGCCGTCGCCGATCGCGCACGCCTGTCCGATCAGCGGCTGGGCCTTCAGCGCAGCCTCCAGGTTGGCGGGCGACACGTTCTTCCCGCTCGCGGTGATGACGAGCTCCTTCTTGCGGTCGACGATGCGCAGGTAGCCCTCGTCGTCGAACTCACCGATGTCGCCGGTGTGCAGCCATCCGTCGGCGTCGAGCGCCTCTGCGGTGCGCTCGGGATCGTTGAGGTAGCCCCGGAAGATGTTGCCGCCACGGGCGAGCACCTCGCCGTCGTCGCCGAGCCGCACCTCTTCGCCCGGCATGGCCCGGCCCACGGTGCCGACCTTCACCCGCGTGACGTCCCACGTCATCACGCCCGTCGACTCCGACAGGCCGTAGCCCTCCGACAGCGGCACCCCGAGCGAGCGGAAGAACTGGAGCGTCTCGACCGGGATCGGCGCCGCACCCGTGACCGCACAGCACAGGTCGTCGAGGCCGAGCAGCTGGCGCGCCGGGCGCAGCGACTCCGCGTCGGCGGCGGCGTGCTCCGTCGCGAGTTCGTCGGGCACCGCTTCGTCGCGCGACTGCAGCTCGGCGACGCGTGCGCCGAGCTCGAGGGCGCGCGTGAAGCGCTCGGCGTGGTCCGCATCGGTCGCGAGCACCGCCTGCACCGTGCTGTGGATCTTCTCGAACGTGCGGGGCACGCCGAAGAGCAGCTGCGGACGCGAGTCGAGCAGCGCTGCACCCAGCCCGCGGATGTCGGGACACGTCGTGATCTCGTAGCCGAACGCGATGCCGCAGTAGTGCGTGATCAGCCGTTCGGCCACGTGGGCGAGCGGGAGGTACGAGACGATGCGCAGGCCGTGCGGGTCGAACGCGAACGCCCCTTGCGCGGAGTCGATCGACCAGCACACGTTGTGGTGGTCGAGCATCACGCCCTTGGGCGGACCGGTGGTGCCCGACGTGTAGATGATCGTCGCCAGGTCGTGCGGTTCGGCGACTGCGGCCGCCGCCTCGAGTCCGACCGGCGCGGCGGAGCGCACCTCGTCCCACGACTCGACGCCCGCGGCGTCGACCGGTTCGACCACGACGAGGTGACGGAGCGCGGGGAGGTCGGCGCGGACCTCGAGCACGCGCTCGAGGTAGGTCGCGTCCTCGACGATCGCCACCGACGCCTCGGCGTGCCCGGCGAGGTACGCGATCTGCTCGGGTGACGACGAGTTGTAGATCGAGATCGGGGTCGCCCCGAGGAGGAGCACGGCGACGTCGGCGACGTGGAACTCGGGACGGTTACCGAGCAGCATCACGACCCGGTCACCGGGGCCGACCCCGAGGGCGTGCAGCCCGGCGGCGACCCGGGCGGCCTGGTCGGCGTAGTCGTCGTAGGTCAGGGACCGGACAGCGTCACCGACCTTCTCCCGGAGGGCGACTTGCCCACCACGCTCGGTCACCGTCTGCAGGAATCGGCCCGGAATGGTGTCTGGCGCTGCCACGGGCTCACGTTATCCACACCTCGAGGTGGAGAACTACGGATCTTGGGTGGAAAACCTCGTCGAGATGGGGAAGAATGGCGCCCAGTTCGTCCCGAGGAGATCGTTGGGGCACCGCCATGGGCGGGCTTCTCTACGCCGACTCCCCTCGGGACGAACTCGCGCCCCGACCCGGAACGGCGTGGAGACGGCGCGAGACCGTCGCCGGCTCAACGCGAACGGCTCCGGTGCCGATAGATGGGGAATGCTCCCGGCTCGCGCACTCGTCGCCGGTGCGCTGATCGCCGTGTTCCTCGTCCCGGCCGGTGCCGCTGTGGCGCAGGAGTCGTCGACCACCACCACGTCGTCGACCACGACCACCATCCCTGCTCCGAGCCCGACGACGGCCGCGCCGACGTCGACACCGTCGTCGACCACACCGAAGCCCGACCCCGACGCGTTCGCCGCGCTCGCCAACCAGGTGAGCCAGAACCAGCAGATGCTCGTGCAGCTCACCGCGCAGGTCGACCAGTCCACCCAGAAGCTGGCGGCGCTCACCGCGCAGATCGACGCGACCCAGCAGAAGCTCGACGCGACGCGCGGAGAGATGGACCGCGTGCGCGACGTCATCCGTGCGCGCGCTGCGTACATCTACCGCCACGCCGACACACCGAACACCGCGGTCGGCGACATCCAACACGTGCAGGACATCAGCGCGGGCAAGAAGTACGCGGAGTCGGCGACGCAGACCGACAACGGGAAGCTCGACGGTCTGAAGAAGATGTCGAACCAGCTCGACGCGCAACGCAAGGATCTCGAGACCGCGCGCGCGTCTCAGCAGGACGAGAAGGATCGGCTCGAGAACGCGCGGGAAGCGCTCCAGGCACTCACCGCGCACCAGAAGAAGCTGCTCGACGAAGCCGGCGCGATCCCGGTGATGGGTGACGCCGAGCTCTCGGCCGCCGACGTCACCGCCTGGTTCGAGTCCCGCAACGTGAAGTACCGCCTGGCCGGTGGGATCTCGATCGGCGACCTCGTGAACCTCTACTACTCGGAGGGCAAGGCGGAGCACGTCCGACCGGAGCTCGCCTTCGCCCAGTCGATCATCGAGACGGGGTCGTTCGGCAACGCCATGGACAGCAATTACCGCGGGCATCGGCGCCTGCGACAGCTGCCAGGGCGAGCCCGGCTTCCCCACCCCGCAGGACGGCGTCCGGGGCCAGATCCAGCTCCTGCGCAACTACGCCGACAAGGCGTCACGGGCGTCGAACCTCGCCAACCCACCCTCGCCGACGATCTACGGGCACGATCCGATCTCCGCCGCGCAGGGCTACGACACGTTCTTCGCCAAGGGCGTCGCGCCGACCTGGAACGTGATGGGCAACGGCAACTGGGCAACCGACCCGGGCTACTCGCAGAAGGTGCTCACCGTGTACTTCCAGATGGTGAGCTTCGCCGCCAAGCGCGACGGCTGACGCGGCCCGCTCGCCGCGGGTCAGAAGCGCTGGCTGAAGCAGCGGTCGTCGATCGCGCCGAGCACGAGGTCGCGGTAGATGCCCTGGATCATGTGGCGCGCGCGTTCCGACCAGTCGCGCGCGACCGGCGCGGTGACGCGGCGCATCACCTGCGTGTAACCGCCCTCGTACACGCGGTACTCGGCCCACGCACCGGGATAGTCCTTGGCGCACGCGACCTCGACGCACGGCACGTCGCGCCCGCGAGGGTCGCGCGCGACGTGGTTGCTGTGCGTGTGCCCGGCGAGGTAGCCGACGATGTTCTCGCGCCGCTCGAAGACCGCGAGCAGCGCCTCGTAGTCGTCGACCCCGAGGCCGTAGTTCAGGTCGGCGTTGAACGCCGGGTGGTGGGCGAACACGAGAACCGGGTCCGGCGTCGACGCCGCGAGCTCGTCGAGCCATCCGCGCTGCTCCGCGTCGAGCGCACCGCCGACGCGACCGGGGACGGCGGTGTCGAGCACCGCGAGGGTCACACCGGCGAGCGGGATCGTGTACGGCGCGCCCTGCCGGGCCATCTCGGGGTCGCGCATGGCGTCGTGGTTGCCGCGCACGTGGTGCATCCGCGGGCCGAGACGGCCATAACAGGCAAGGAAGGCCTCGTACTCCTCGGCCTTGCCGGTGTCGGTGAGATCGCCCTTCACGACGACGACGTCGGGGTCGAGGGCGAGCATCTCGTCGACGACCGCGCCGTTCATGACCTCCGGGTACGGCGGCTCGCCCGGCGCCGCCCGCAGCACGGGGCCGATGGCGTCGGTGGCGGGATCACCGGTCTTGCCGCACTCGGTCTCGCCGAAGTGCACGTCGTTGGCGGTGGCGACGGTGGCCAGCAGCCGGCCCGCCGGTCGGGCCAGCGTGTGCACGCGGGCGGGCAGCCAGCGGGCGTCGGGCGCGACGCCCTCGACCGCGAGCTCGTGGTCGGTGTCGGGCTCGAGCCCGTCGACGCGCGCGGCGTGGAACGGTCCTTCGGTCGTGACCTCGTGGTCACCCACGCGCGTGGTGACGCGCGCACCCGGTGGCGTCGTGAACGTGACGACGACCTCGTCGGGCCCCACGCTCATGAGCTCGGCGTGGGCGACGGTCACGTCAGGTCACGCGCGGCTACGGCGCCCGACGCGTCCGGAGAGCCGCCACGGTCCGCGCTGCAGGCCGGCGCGGTGCGACCGCAGACGTGCGGTGCGCACCCATTCGTGCAACGTGTCGTCGCGCTCGTCGTCGACGACGGCCACCGGCGTGGCCGCGGCGATGGCGGCGAGGATGGCCGCGATCTCCTCGGGCGTCGCCGCCGGTGAGATGGAACGGAGGACCACGCCGGTGTCGGAGTCGCTCATCAGAGGGGGACGTTCCCGTGCTTGCGCGACGGCAGCTGCTCGCGCTTCGTGCGCAGCATCGCCAGCGAGCGGCTCAGCACCTTGCGGGTCTCACGCGGGTCGATGACGTCGTCGACGTACCCGCGCTCGGCGGCCACGTACGGGTTGGCGAACCGCTCCTCGTACTCGCCGATGAGCTCGGCGCGCTTGGCCTCGACGTCGTCGGCGGCCTGGATCTCCTTGCGGTGGATCAGGTTCACCGCACCCGGAGCACCCATCACGGCCACCTCGGCCGACGGCCACGCGAACGCGAGGTCGGCGCCGATGCCCTTCGAGTTCATGACCACGTAGGCGCCGCCGTAGGCCTTGCGGGTGATGAGCTGGATGCGGGGCACCGTCGCCTCGCAGAACGCGTAGAGCAGCTTCGCGCCGTGGCGGATGATGCCGCCGTACTCCTGGTCGGTGCCGGGGAGGAAGCCGGGGACGTCGACGAACGCGATCAGCGGCACGTTGAACGCGTCGCAGGTGCGCACGAAGCGGGCCGCCTTCTCCGACGCGTCGATGTCGAGCGTGCCCGCGAGGTTGGCGGGCTGGTTGCCGACGATGCCCACCGAGTGACCGTCGATGCGCGCGAACCCGCACACGATGTTGCCCGCCCAGAGTGCGTTCACCTCGAGGAACTCGCCGTCGTCGACGACCTCGGCGATGACCTTCTTCATGTCGTACGGCTTGTTGGGCACGTCGGGGATCAGGTCGACGATGCCGTCGCACGAGCGGTCGGCGGGGTCGTCGGTCTCGAAGTAGGGAGGGTCCTCGAGGTTGTTGGCCGGGAGGTACGACAGGAGGTAGCGCACCTGTGCCAACGCCGTCGGCTCGTCGTCGTAGACGAACGCGGCGACACCCGACTTCGACGCGTGCGTGACCGCGCCGCCGAGCTCCTCCTGCGTGACGTCCTCGCCGGTCACCGTCTTCACGACGTCGGGGCCGGTGATGAACATGTGCGACGTGCCCTTGACCATCACGACGAAGTCGGTGAGGGCGGGTGAGTACACCGCGCCGCCGGCGCACGGGCCGAGGATCACGCTGATCTGCGGGATCACCCCTGACGCCTTCACGTTGCGCGAGAAGATGCCGCCGTAGGCGTCGAGCGAGACCACACCTTCCTGGATGCGGGCGCCGGCGCCGTCGTTGAGACCGATCATCGGTGCGCCCACCGACTCGGCGAGGTCCATCACCTTGTGGATCTTCTCGGCGAACACCTCGCCGAGCGCACCACCGAACACGGTGAAGTCCTGGCTGAACAGGAACACCTTGCGGCCGTCGACGGTGCCCCACCCGGTGACGACGCCGTCGGTGAGCGGACGGTTCGCCTCGATCCCGAAGCCGTGGGCCCGGTGCCGGGCCAGCATGTCGAGCTCGACGAACGAGCCCGGGTCGAGCAGGAGGTCGATGCGCTCGCGGGCGGTGAGCTTGCCGCGCTCGTGCTGACGGGCGACGGCGGCGTCCGATCCCGCGTGGAGCGCCTGCTCCCGCAGCGCGGCGAGCTGCTCGAGCCGCTCCTCGATCGGGTGGACGGGGATCGGTGCGGGTTCCTCGACGGCCATAGGCGGTCGAGACTACCGGGACGGACTCGGCCCCCGACTACTCCTGGACGAGCTCGATCAGGGTGCCGAAGGCGCCCTTCGGGTGGACGAACGCCACGGTGGTCCCTCGGCTCCCGGGGCGGGGTGCCTCGTCGATCAGACGACCACCCTCGGCCCGGACGCGTTCGAGCGCCGCCGCACAGTCGTCGACCCGGTAGCCCACGTGGTGGATGCCCTCGCCCTTGGTGGCGAGGTACTTGGCCACGGTGGAGTCGTCCCGCACCGGCGTGAGCAGCTGCACGTAGGACTCGGCGACCTTGAGCAGCGCCTCCTCCACGCCGTCCTTCTCCACCACCTCACGGTGCTCGACCTCCACGCCGTAGGCCGTGCGGTAGTAGTCGATGGCGGCCTCGAGGTCGTTGACGGCGATGGCCACGTGGTCGATCTCGGTGAGCATGGATCCACATTACCGAGGCCTCCGCCGACCGCCTCACCGACGGTTGACACCTCGCTCCCGTGCACTTCGGGTATCAACGTGCGGATGCGGCTCGGCGTGACCTCCATGCTGGCGCGCTGCGAGACGCGCAAGGCATGGCAGACGCTGCTCGCGCTCGGCGTCCTCGCCGGCGTGACGCTCGGGATCGCGCTCGCCGCCGCGCAGGTGGCCCGCCGCACGTCGACCGCGTACGACCGGTTGGCCGAGGCGACCGGCGCCGCCGACGCGGTGGTGCTCGTGCTGGGCGACGAGACCCGGGCGCGTGCCGTCACCCGACTGCCCGAGGTCACCCAGAGCTGGACGACCGTCGGCGGGGTCGGCCGGATCGACCAGGGACCGCTCGCCTACCTGGGCGTCTTCGCCGGCACCGAGCCACCGCCGCCCGGTCTCTTCACCCCGATCTTCGTCGCGGGCCACTCCCCCGACCCGGACTCGGCGACCGATCTCGTCGTCTCCGAACGCCTCGCCCAGCAGCTGGGCGTCGGTGTGGGCGACCGGGTGCCGCTGTCGTTCCTCACCCGCGAGGAGATCACGCAGTTCGACACCGGGTTCGGTGATCCCGACGGACCGTCGTTGTCGATGCGCGTGGTCGGCATCGTCCGCGTGGCCGACGAGGACCGATCCTCGACCCAGGCGTTCTCGACCCCGGCCTTCGCCCGGCGCCTGATCTCGGGGGACAGCAGTGCACCCGACGTGTTCGTGCGCCTCCGTCACGGCGCCGATTCGCTGCCCGCGTTCCGGCGATCGGTGCAGCAGCTCGCGACCGCGTCACAACCGGACGTCGGCGCCGGTGAGTTCCTCGGCTACCAGGTGCACTCCCCGTTGCGGCAACGCGCCGCGATCGACGTCACCACGCAGGTGCTCGTCGTCGGGCTCGATGCGTTCGCGTTGACGACCGCGCTCGCGGGGCTCCTGGTGAGCGCGCTCACGTTGCGTCGCACCTTCGCCGCGTCGGAGCTCTCGCCCGCCGCACTCGGCGCACTCGGCGCGACCCGCTCGCAGGTGCGACGGGCACGGTGGGCGACGACCGCGCCGTTCGTCGCGCTCGGAACGGGCGTCGCGCTCGCCGTCGCCGTCGCGGCCGCAGGCATCGGCCCGGCCGGCAGCACCGGCAGCCGCGAACCCCATCCCGGCTGGGCCCCCAACGTCGCGCTCCTCGCACTCGGCGCCGTCGTCGTCGCCCTCGCGCTCTTCGGGGTCGCGGCGCTCGCGGGCGAACCGCGTCGGCGAGCCTCGCGCCCCGCCCGGACCGGTGGGATCGCCACCCGGCTCGGACGGTCCGGCGCACCTCCTGCGGTGCTGCTCGGCTCCCGCTTCGCGTTCGATCCCGGCCGCGGTCGCGGCGCGCTGCCCACACGCGCCACGCTCGCGGCGGCCACGATCGGCGTGGCCGGGGTCGTCGCGATCCTCGTGTGGTCGACCAGCGTCGACCACCTCGCGGTCCACCCGGAGCGTTGGGGCTGGATCGCCGACGCCGTCGTCGACGACGTGCAGCCGGCGACCGTCCGTCGCCTGGTCGACGACCCGCAGCTGGCCGCGGTGGCGGTGGTCGACAACGCCGATCTCGACGTCGGCGGCCACACCGTGACCGCCAGCGCCTTCACCGAGCGCAAGGGATCGCTCGGCTGGACCCTGACCGACGGTCGCATGCCGAGGACGGGCGAGATCACGCTCGGCGCCCGCCTCGCCGGATCACTCGACACGTCGGTCGGATCCCGGGTCACGGTGCTCACCCGCTCCGGCCGGCGGGTGCCGTTGGACGTGGTCGGGATCGGGAGCGGGCCGGACAACACCAACGACCAGTTCGCGAACGGTGCAGTGGTCGCGGTCGACGACCTGTCGCAGATCGCGCTCACCGACCCGTTCCGAGGCGCGGCGATCCAGTTCCGGTCGGGGGTGGACGAGGACGCGGCGTCGGCGGTGGTGGCACGCGACGTGGAGCTGAGCCGACCCACTCGTCCCGCCGACCTCGAGAACCTCGCGCAGCTCGGTCGCCTGCCCGCGCTCCTCGTCGTGGTGCTGGTGCTCCTCGTGCTCGCGGTGCTCTTCCACGTGCTCGTGACCCTCGTTCGCCGCCGCCGGCGCGAGTTCGACACGCTGCGTGCGATCGGCCTGCGTCCCGCGCAGTTGCGGCGCACGGTGTTGACGACGTCGCTCGTGTTCGTCGCGGTGGCGGTCGCGATCGGTGCACCGCTCGGCTTCGTCGTCGGTCGGTTCGCGTGGCGCGTCACGCAGGACGCGCTCTACATGGAGTCGGCGGTCGCGTCGCCGGTGCTCCTGCTCATCGCCGTCGTCGCCGTCGCCCTCGCCGCCGCGGTGCTGGTGGCCGCGTTGCCCGCGTGGTCGGTCGCCCGACGCGTCAGGCGACCGGAGCCCGCCGGAAGAGCGTGATCTGGTCGACGTGCTGCGCGCGCAGCTCGGGATCGGTCACGCCGAGTCCTTCGTCGGGCGCGAGCACCAGCACGCCGAGCTTGCCCTCGTGCTCGTTGCGGTGCACCTGCAGCACCGCGTCGGCGACCTGCTCGAACGGGAACGTCGCCGACAGCACAGGGTGGATGCGCCCCTCGGCGATCAGACGGTTCGCCTCCCACGCCTCGCGGTAGTTCGCGAAGTGGCAGCCCTTGAGCGTCTTCTGGTTCATCCAGAGGTAGCGGTTGTCGTACTCGATCATGAACCCGGTGGTCGCGGCGCAGGTGACGATCGTCCCGCCGCGCGTGCACACGAACACCGACGCACCCATCGTGGAACGTCCGGGGTGCTCGAACACGATGTCGGGATCGGTCCCCGCGAGCTCGCGGATCCGCTTCCCGAACCGACGCCACTCGGCCGGGTCCTGGGTCTGGTCGTCGGACCAGAACCGGTAGCCCTCGGCGGCGCGGTCGATCACGTGCTCCACGCCCATCGAGCGCACCAGGTCGGCACGCTCGGGGCTCGACACCACTGCGACCGGCGTGCCACCTCCGTTGAGCACGTACTGGCAGGCGTACGCACCGATGCCCCCGCTCGCACCCCAGATGAGCACCGTCTGGCCCTGCGTCATCCGCGCGCCGTTCGGGCTGACGAGCATCCGGTAGCTCGTCGAGTTGGTCAGCGCGTTGACCGCCGCCTCCTCCCACGTGAGGTGCGCGGGCTTCGGCATCAGTTGGTTGGCCTTCACCAGGGTCAGCTCACCGAGACCGCCGTAGTTGGTCTCGTAGCCCCAGATGCGCTGGTTCGTCGCCAGCATCGAGTCGTCGTGCGCGCTCGGGTCCTGGTCGTCGACGTGGTTGCAGTGCACCGTCACCGCGTCGCCCGGCACCCACGACCGCACGGCCGATCCGACGCGCAGCACGACGCCGGCGGCGTCGCTCCCCACCACGTGGAACGGCTGGTCGTGACGCGCGCCCCACACGCTCTCGCGACCGAGCCGCTGCAGGAACCCGAACGTCGGCACCGGCTCGAAGATCGAGGTCCACACGGTGTTGAAGTTCACCGACGACGCCATCACCGCGACCAGCGCCTCGTCGGGCGCCAGCTCCGGCAACGGCACCTCGTCGAGGTGCAACGACTCGTGCGGGTCCTTCTCCGCCGACGGCACGCCGGCGAACATCTCCTGCTCGTCGGCCCGCACCACCGCGCCGCGATACGAGCCGGGGAGCGGGAGCGCGGCGAGCTCGTCGCCCGACGCGCCGGCGAGGATCGCGTCGCGGATCGCGCCGATCTCCGGGCCGCTCCCCACGCTCGAATCCCCCACGGAGCGCGAAGCTACCATTGGGTAACTTGTCGTTTTTCCCTCGGGGGTTCGCCATGCCCGGCTCCGTGATCGTCTCGTCCGCCCGCACCCCGATCGGCCGGCTCTCCGGCGCCCTCTCGTCGTTGAGCGCCACCGATCTCGGCGGCCACGCGATCAAGGCGGCGCTCGCCCGGGCCGGGGTGAGCCCCGACGTCGTCGACTACGTGTACGTCGGTCAGGTGATCCAGGCCGGCTCGGGTCAGATGCCGGCACGCCAGGCGGCGGTGAAGGGTGGCATCTCCCTCGACGTCCCGTCGGTCGGGCTCAACAAGGCGTGCCTCTCCGGCATCGACGCGGTCTACCTCGCCGACCTCATGATCCAGGCGGGCGACGCCGACGTGGTCGTCGCCGCCGGCATGGAGTCGATGACCCAGGCGCCGTACCTCCTGAAGCAGGCGCGCGCCGGCTACCGGATGGGCGACGGCAAGCTGCTCGACTCGATGCTCGCCGACGGCCTGGTGTGCGGGCTCGAGGACATCCACATGGGTGAGAGCACCGAGCGGGCCACGCAGGCCCACGGCGGGATCTCCCGCGAGGCGATGGACGACCTGGCCGCGAAGAGCCACGAGCGCGCCGCCAACGCGGCCAAGGAAGGCCGCTTCACCGAGATCGAGCCGATCGCGATCCCCCAGCGCAAGGGCGACCCGATCGTGGTCGAGGCCGACGAAGGCATCCGGCCCGGCACCACCATCGAGTCGCTCGCCGGCCTGCGTCCCGCGTTCGACGGCGACGGCACCATCACCGCCGGCAACGCGTCGCAGATCTCCGACGGCGCCGCCGCCGTGATCGTGATGTCGAAGGCCAAGGCCGACGAGCTCGGCGTCGAACCGCTGGCGGAGCTGCTGTCGTTCGGCAACGTCGCCGGCCCCGACACCTCGCTGCTCCACCAACCGTCGGGGGCGATCAAGCAGGCGTTGGCCAAGGCCGGACGAGAGGTGAGCGCCCTCGACCTCATCGAGATCAACGAGGCCTTCGCCGCGGTCGGCGTGGCCTCGATGGCGGACCTCGGCGTCACCGACGAGATCGTCAACGTGAACGGCGGCGCCATCGCCCTCGGTCACCCGATCGGCATGTCGGGCGCGCGGGTCGTGCTCACGCTCGTCGACGAGCTCCGCCGACGGGGTGGAGGACTCGGTGCCGCGTCGCTCTGCGGCGGCGGTGGTCAGGGCGAGGCTGCGCTCCTCCGGACGCTCTGACGCGGACGATCCCGGGTCCGAGGACCCGGGATCGCGCCAACTCGGTGTCGCTCAGTGCTCCTGGACGTTCAGTACTTCTCCGACGCCCCGTACTGGTTCACCTCGGGCTTGCCGTCGGTGGCCCAGAACACGATCAGCACGATCGCGCCCACGATGGGGATGAACACCAACAACAGCCACCAACCACTCCGGTCGGTGTCGTGCAGTCGCCGGATCCCCACGGCGATCCCGGGGATCAGCACCGCGAGCCCGTAGATCACCACCAGCACGACGAAGATGCTCGCCGCGGCTTGGAGCAGGTTCAGCACGACGCTGACGATGAGGTTGGCCAGCGCGTACCACCAGAACTCGGCCCGACGGGCTCGACCGTCGAAGTTGGCGTAGTTCTCGAGGACGACCTTCTTCCAGTAGTTGATCAGCGGGTTGGGAAGCGGCGGCTGCGGAGAGCCTCCGCCGCCGTAGCTGCCTCCGTAGTTCGCGGGAGGCGGAGGGGGCGGGACGTCGGTCATGACGATTCTTTCGGTCGGGAGACGGTGCTACTGGAGGCTGAAGGGCGGGTACTTGTTCGTGATGAGGAACACGTATCCGTAGACCCGCGTGTGCCAGCGGGCGACGCCCACGCAGAAGTCGCGCATCGGCTCGTTCCACCGGCCCGTGAACAGCACGATGAACAGGTTGATCACCAACACGACGAACAGCGCGATCTGGAGCAACCAGAGGACGATGTAGTGGGGGAACGCGAGCAACCACTGCACGAAGCCGAGGAAGCGGTTCAGGTCGCCGGGGTCGTCGGCGGTGACGACCGCGGCATCCGCAACGACCGTCGCGTCGTCGGTGGCGAAGTCGAACGGCGGGTACTCGTCGCGCATGAAGCCCGCGAAGCTCGAGACCCGCCAGTAGTAGCGCAGGTACATCGTCTGGAATCCGACGAACGGGTTCCGCTGCGTGAAGAGGACGACGAAGAGCGAGATGAACCAGAGGACGAACGCAACGATCCCGAGGAAGTAGAGCACGATCCAGTGCGGGATCGCGAGCAGCCAGTTGACCAGCGGTCGCCAATTCTGGACGTCGTAGTCGTGGTCGAACTCGAGGTCGATCGGGTAGGAAGCCCCACCGCTCGCCCCGCCCGACGACGTCGGGGAGGGCGGCGGTGACGGTGGCGGCGGTGGTGTCACGTCGGTCATGTCGGCTCCCCTGCTCCCGGCCACGCCGGAACAACGGGAAAGGCTCGCGCGATTCCCGAGGTGGTGCAGGGATCCCTGCGTCAGACCGAGGGTCGCCTCAGTCGTACAGACGGTTCATCGCGCCCTGGACCTTGAAGACCCAGATGAAGAAGCCCACGATCGGGATCAGGTTCCACCAGCCGGTGACGCCGCGGACCGGCTTCTCCAGGCCCTGGCGCTCGTAGATCTTGCCGATCTCCGAGGGGATGACGAACCAGTTGACGATGCCGATGACGAGGCCGATCACCAGACCGATCACGCCACCGATGCCGTCGCCGCTGTAGTCCTTGTTCTCCTTGTAGATCTTGTAGGTCCACACGAGGAAGTAGATCCCCAGGGTGATGATGGAGAAGATCGCGACGGCGATCGGCTCGCGGACCTTCCCCTTGGGGCCCCAGCCCCCGGCTTGCACCGGCGTGCCCGCCGGCGGCGGTGGTGTGGGTGTGGGTGTGGCGTCGGTCATCTCGGATCCTCCCTGCCCGGTTGGTACCGGAATCGGCGAGCAAGGCTCGCACGGCGCTCCGGTCGTTGCAGGGATGCTCGGCTCGGTTCGGGTCCGACCTAAGCGTCGACTTCGCGACGGCCCTCGAGCGCCCGGCCCAAGGTGACCTCGTCGGCGTACTCGAGGTCGCCCCCGACGGGGAGACCGCTGGCGATGCGGGTGGTGCGCACCCCGAGGGGCTTGAGCAGGCGGGCCAGGTACATCGCAGTGGCCTCGCCCTCGATGTTGGGGTTGGTGGCCAGGATCACCTCGGTGACGCCCTCGGCGTCGACGCGGGCCAGCATCTCCTTGACCCGCAGCTGCTCGGGCCCGATGCCCTCGATGGGCGAGATCGCGCCCTGGAGCACGTGGTAGCGCCCGGTGAACTCGTGGGTGCGCTCGACCGCGACGATGTCGCGCGGCTCCTCGACCACACAGAGGCTGGTGGCGTCGCGGCGGTCGTCGAGGCAGTAGCCGCAGAGCTCACCCTCGGCGATGTTGAAGCAGCGCCGGCACCAGCTGACGCGCTCCTTCGCCTCCGTGATCGCGCGGGCGAGGCGGTTGGCGTCCTCGGGCGCAGCCTTCAAGAGGTAGAACGCGATCCGCTGCGCCGACTTGGGCCCGACGCCGGGAAGGCGACCGAGCTCGTCGATGAGGGCCTGGACCGGCGCGGCGTACGGGCTGGTCACGCGTCAGCCGAGCAGCCCACCGAGGGCGCCGAGGTCGAGACCTCCGGTCACGCCCCCCAGGCTCTCCTGCTGCAGCTCGTGCGAGCGGCGCAAGCCGTCGCCCACGGCCGCGAGCACGAGGTCCTCGAGCATCTCGACGTCGTCGGGGTCGACCACGTCGGGCGAGATGTGGACCGACTGGACCTCACCGGAACCGGTGACGACCACCTTGACCATGCCGCCACCGGCCGAGCCCTCGACCGTCTGCTCGGCGAGCTCGTCCTGCGCCGCGGCCATGTCGGCCTGCATCTTCTGCATCTGCTTCATCATCTGGTTGAGCTGGCCTCCGCCGCCGCCCGGCATCGGAGGTCGGCCACCCTGGCCCTTCGCCACAGCGCTCCCGTTCGATCGCATCGACACGAAATCTGGTGCCGTCAACGCTACCTGCGGGCGGCTCCGATCGGGTTCGCCGATCAGTCGCGGGGCACTTCCTCCACCACGGTGGCGCCGAGGCTCTGCGTGATGAGCGACACGGAGTCGAGCGCGGGGGCGCGTCCTCGTCGACCAGATCGGAGATGTCGAGGTCGTGGTCGTCCGGAGGTTCCTCGTCGAGCGGCGCCGAGGGCGTGGTGGGAGTGGCGTCGAAGCCGTCGTGCGGCACCGGCTTGAAGCGCATCTCCCGGCCCAGCCGGCGCGACAGCGCGGCCCGGATGTTGTCGGCTTCCTTCTTGAAGCGTGGCACCGCCACCTCGTAGTGGGCGCGCGGGACGCCGAAGGTGATGACGCCGTCCTCGACCGAGATCGGCTGCGCCTCGCGCACCGCGGCCCGCGTGGCGGGCGGCAGCTCGGGCAGGACCTCGGCCCACGCGACGATCACGTCGTCGATGTCGACGGTGGGTGCAGGACCGGCGGGCGGGGTGGGCGCATCCGCCTCGGGCTCGGGCGACGACTCGGCCGCCATGCGCAGCTCGGCGTCGGGCTCGGGCGCGGCGTCGCCGCGCTCGCGGCGGAGCTCGGCGAAGGATCGACCGGTGCGACCCGACGCGCGGGCCGGTGCGGCCTCGGCCGGGGCCTGCGGTGAGGGGCTCGGTGCCCTGGCCTCCGGTGAACGGCTCGCCGGTGCCGCTCCCGTCGCCGGCGCCGAGGGCGCGGCGCTGACGCCGTTGCGCTCGAGCCGGTCGATGCGCTCGGCGAGCGCCTGCAGCGGGGTGCCCGCTTCGCGGCGCGCCAGGCGGACCAGTGCGATCTCGACGACGAGGCGTGGGTCGGCGGCGTCGGTGCCGCGCATGTCGACGACGGCCTGGCCGAGCGTCTCCAGCATGCGCACGAGCATCGGCGGGCCCACCTGGTCGCCGAGCGCGGCGAGCGCGTCGCGGGCTTCGTCGGGCACGTCGACGCGCACGCGACCCCGGGCCGAGGTGAGCAGGAACGTGTCGCGCACCGTGGTGAGGAGATCCTCGGTGAGTCGGCGGGGTTCGGTGCCGGCATCGAGCTGCTCACCGAGCGCGACCAGCGCGCCGGCGACGTCCTCGTCGGCGACCGCGCGCAGCACGGCCAACCGCCCGTCGAACGCACTGCCGCCGAAGAGCGCGCCCACCTGCTCGAGATCGATGGCGCCGTGGGCGATCGCCTGGTCGAGCAACGAGAGCGAGTCGCGCATCGAGCCCGCTCCCGCGCGCGATCACTGCGAGGGCGTCGGCGTCGGCCTCGATCCCCTCCTTCGCGCACACGTCGGCGAGGTGCGCGGCGAGCTCGTCGGTCGAGTACAGCGTGAACTCGTAGTGCTGGGTACGAGAGCGGATCGTCGGCGCGACCTTGAGCGGGTCGGTGGTCGCGAGCACGAACACCACGTGCTCGGGCGCTTCCTCGAGCGTCTTCAGCAGCGCGGCCTCGGCGCTGCCGCTCAGCATGTGCACCTCGTCGAGGATGTACACCTTCTTCGCGCCGCCGGCGCTGAGGTAGGCGACCCGTTCGAGGAGATCGCGCATCTCGTCGACCTTGCTGCGCGACGCGGCGTCGACCTCGATGACGTCGAGCGACGTGCCGTCGGCGATGGCGACGCAGCTGTCGCACACACCACACGGGTCGCCGTCGTCACCCCGGTTCGTGCAGTTGAGCGCCTTGGCGAGCAGCCGGGCCGTGGTGGTCTTGCCGGTGCCGCGGGGGCCGGAGAAGAGGTAGGCGTGACCGACGCGCTCGTCGCGGACCGCGTTCTGCAGCGCGGTGCGTACGTGCTCCTGCCCCACCAGCTCGGAGAACCGCTGGGGCCGGTACTTGCGGTAGAGCGACTGGTACGCCATCAAGGCTGACTGTAGCGATCGGGCAACGTGAACACTTCGTGCCAACCGGTGCCACGACGAGGGGCCTCCGCGTAGCGTGAGGGCACCCCCCGTGGCTCTGTGAGGTTCCCCATGCTGCAACGTCTCGCGCGCTTCTCGTACCGCCGACGCCGTTGGGTGCTCGGCGGATGGATCGTGCTGCTCGTCGCCACCTTCGCGCTCGCCAGCGGGCTCAGCGGTGCGTTCAAGACGGAGTTCCGCCTGCCCGGCACCGAGAGCCAGGAGGCGTTCGACCTCCTCGCCAAGTCGAGCTTCCGCAACCGGCAGGTGCAGGCCCAGATCGTGTTCGCGGCCAACCAGGGCGTGAAGGACCCCGCGGTCCAGGAGGCGATGGAGCAGCTGTTCGACGAGGTCGAGCAGAAGGTCGCCAACGTCGAGGTGGCGAGCCCGTACGCGGCCGAAGGCGCGCGTCAGGTGTCGAGGAACGGGAAGATCGCGTACGCGCAGCTCAACCTGGCCGACCGCTCGGGTGAGGCGTTCAAGGAAGCCGGCAAGGAGGTCAAGGACCTCGCGAAGGACGTCAAGGTCGAGGGTCTGCGCATCGAGTTCGGCGGCGACATCTTCTCCGACGCCGAGATCGGTGGCGCGAGCGAAGCGGTCGGGATCCTCGCCGCCATGATCATCCTGCTGATCGCGTTCGGTTCGTTGCTGGCGATGGGCCTGCCCATCGGCACCGCGCTGTTCGGGATCGGCACCGGCATCGCCATCGTGCTCAGCGTGCGCACGATCGTCGACATGCCCGACTTCACCACCGCCGCGGTGGCGATGGTCGGACTCGGTGTCGGCATCGACTACGCGCTCTTCATCGTCACGAGGTACCGCGAGGACCTCGCGGCCGGTGCCGACCCCGAACGCAGCGTCGTGCACGCGCTCGACACCGCCGGTCGCGCAGTGCTGTTCGCCGGCACCACGGTCGTGATCTCGGTGCTCGGTCTGCTCCTGATGAAGACGTCGGTCATGCGCGGCGTCGCCATCGGCATCTCGATCGGCGTCCTCGTCACGATGCTGGCGTCGGTCACCCTGCTGCCCGCGCTGCTCGGCTTCGTCGGTCGCAACATCGACAAGTTCGGTCTCCCCCACCGCAAGCGGCCGGAGGGCGAGATCAAGGAGTCGGGCTGGACGCGGTGGAGCCACGTCATCCAGCGCCACCCGTGGCCCGCCGCGATCCTCGGACTGGTGTTCCTGCTCGTCCTCGCGATCCCGCTGCTCTCGATGCGGCTCGGCTTCACCGACGCCGGCAACCGCCCGGAGAGCGACACCACCCGCCAGGCCTACGACCTCGTCGCCGACGGCTTCGGCGCCGGCTTCAACGGTCCGCTGCTGCTCGCGGCGGAGACGCCGAACGGTCGAGCCGACGTCGACGCGCTCACGAAGCTCACCGCGACGCTCAACGACACGAAGGGCGTCGCGTTCGCCACCCCGCCGCAGGCCAACCCCGAGGGCACGGTGGCCGTGCTCCAGGTGTTCCCCACCACGGATCCGCAGGCCAAGGCCACCGCCGATCTCGTCACCCACCTGCGCGACGACGTCATCCCCTCGGTCGTCGGTGACACCGTCGACGTGAAGGTCGGCGGGCTCACAGCGGCCGCCGACGACTTCGCCGCCTACACCGCGGAGCGGTTGCCCATCTTCATGGGCGCGGTGCTGATCCTGTCGTTCCTGCTGCTCATGCTCGTGTTCCGCAGCCTGCTCGTGCCGCTGAAGGCCGTGATCATGAACCTGTTGTCGATCGCCGCCGCGTACGGCGTGGTCGTGGCCGTGTTCCAGTGGGGCTGGGGTGCGAGCCTCATCGGCGTCGGGCGTGAAGCGCCGGTCGAGGCGTGGGCACCGGTGTTCATCTTCGCCATCGTCTTCGGCCTGTCGATGGACTACGAGGTGTTCCTCCTCTCGCGCATCAAGGAGGAGTACGACCGCACCGGCAACAACGCGACCGCAGTGGCCGACGGCCTCGCGCTCACGGCGCGCGTCATCACCGCGGCGGCGCTGATCATGTTCTTCGTGTTCGGGAGCTTCGTGTTCGGTCCCGAGGTCGCGTTGAAGCTCATGGGCCTCGGGCTCGCCATCGCGGTGATCATCGACGCCACCATCGTGCGCATGGTGCTCGTGCCCGCGACCATGGAGCTGCTGGGCGACTGGAACTGGTGGCTGCCCAAGTGGCTCGACCGCATCCTCCCGCGCGTGCACGTGGAGGGCGGTTCGCTCGAGGACGAGCTCGCCGAGCTGGAGGCCGAGGCGCAGCCCGCGGGCGTCGGTTCGAAGTAGCGCCTAGGTCGTGCTGGTCGGGCCGCTCGGGCTCGTCGGCGGCGGCTCGGTCGGCTCCGCGGTCGTGGGCGACTGCACGTTGCGCGGCTGGAGCGTGATCGTGCGCGTCGCCGTCTGTCCCCCGGATCCGTACGCCGTGAGCAGGAAGGTGTGCGACGACGAGCAGTTGAACGGGAAGCTGTCGCTGCCGTTGGGCCCCGGGTAGGTCTTGTACAGGCCGGGACCGTCGATCGACATCGTGACCTTGGTGGCGCCGGTCGTGGTCCAGCTGGCCGTGAACATCTGCAGGTCGCCGTTGTGGCAGTCGATGTTGTCGGGGGTCTGGAAGCTCGTGATCGTCGGCCGGGTCCCGGTGCTCCCACCGCCGGACTGCGAACCGCCGTTCTGGCCGCTCGACCCACCGGACGCAGCCTTCGTCGTGGTCGTCGACCGGGCGACCGACGTCGACGTCTTGGCGCTCGTCGAGGTCTTGGCGGCGTCGTTGTCGTCGCCACCTCCGCACGCCGACGCCCCGATCGCGACCAGGGCGGTGAGGCCACCGAGGAGCAGGACCCGTCGGAGTCGGGCGGCCCGGCCCGGGCTGGTGGTGGTGTGCACGTGGTCCTCCGCTGGCGTCGCGACGAGCGGGCATCATCCCACTCCCGCGCGCCCTCTGGGACCAAGGGTTGACAGGCAACTATTCAGTTGCCTATTGTGGCGTCGTGGACGACGTGTTCCGGGCGCTCGCCGACCCCCACCGCAGGCAGCTCCTCGACCGTCTCAACACCCGCGACGGTCAGACGTTGCGGGAGCTCTGCGCCGACCTCGACATGAGCCGGCAGGCGGTGAGCAAGCACCTCGCGATCCTCGAGTCCGCACTGCTCGTCACCACGGTGCGTCGGGGCCGGGAGAAGTTCCACCACCTCAACCCGGCACCGATCCACGAGATCGCCGATCGCTGGATCCGCCCCTACGACCGGGCCCGGGTGGAGGCCCTCGCCGACCTGAAGCACGCGCTGGAGGAGACCGACATGACCACTGCATCCGACCGTCCCGAGTTCGTCTACACGACCTTCATCCGCACCACGCCCGAGCGGCTGTTCGCGGCGCTCACCGAGCCCGCCTTCACCCGGCGCTACTGGGACCTCGACTTCGAGACCGACTGGACTCCGGGGTCCACCATGATCTGGCGGCAGCGGGGCACGACCACCGTCGACGTCGAACAGGTCGTGCTCGAGGTCGATCCGCCGCGTCGCCTGTCCTACTCCTGGCACACGTTCACGGAGGAGTGGGCCGTGGCCGTGGGCGTCGATCCCGACGAGCGTGCACGCCTCGCGGCGGAGCCGCGTTCGAAGGTGACCTTCGAGCTCGAGCCCGACGGCCCGCTCGTGAAGCTCACCGTGATCCACGACGGCTTCGCGCCCGGGAGCGAGGTGCTGGACAAGGTGCGCGGCGGGTGGCCGAAGGTCGTCGGTTCGTTGAAGACGCTGCTCGAGACCGGAGACGTGGACGACGACGGGTACACCACCAGCGCGGTCGCCGCCGCGCCTGCGAGTGCAGTGCTCGGCGCCCTGACCACGCTCGACGGTCTGGGCGGGTGGTGGATGCCCGACGTCAGCGGTGATCCGGCGCGCGTCGGCGGTGAGGTCGTCTTCCGGTTCGACGACGAGCACGTGACCATGCGCGTGGAGCACCTCGAGCCGACGCTGGTGGTCTGGGCGTGCACCGAGTCGACCAGGTTCGCCGAGTGGGTCGACACCACGTTGTGGTTCGACCTCCGCGAACAGGGCGGGTCGACGCGGATCGACTTCGTGCAGGTGGGTCTGCTCCCGACCTGCGACTGCTACGGCATCTGCTCGAACGGCTGGGACCACTTCGTCGCCAGCCTGGCGTCGTTCGCGTCCGGCGAGGGCGGCCATCCCCGGGGGTCGGCCGAGTGGCAGGCCGCCCGCGTGGTGTTGCCGAACGCCTGAGCGCGCGGCCGGCTCGCCGGCGTTCAGCTGTCGCGCGCCGCCAGCTTCGCCACCGCGGCCTGGGCGTCGGGATCCTCCGCCCAGCTCCACCCCGGCGGCACCGCCTGGTAGCGGGCCGACTCCTCGGCGAGGACCGTGCGGCGCACCCGCACGTTCTGGCGCAGCGCCCACTGCGGGTGCTCGAGCAGCTGGCGGGCCAGCTCCTCCGCCGCGTGGAGGTGCGCACGTTCCTCGACGAGGCGGGTGACGATGCCGGCGTCCCACGCCTCGACGGCGGTGAACCGGCGCCCGGTCATGGTCACGTCGTTCGCGAACGCGGGTCGACCGAGACGCGGGATGAAGTGCGCGGTGGGGAGCCCGAGCTTGATCTCGGTCACCTCGAACACCGCGTCGTCGGCGGCGACGAGGTGATCGCAGTACAGCGCGGTACCGAGCGCGTGACCGAGGCAGTAGCCGTGCACCGCCGCGATCACCGGCTTCCAGCTCGTGCTCTGCGTGAACGCGCCGTACTCGGTCGTGCGCTCGCTGGTGGAGCCTTCGTCCATCGAGCGTTGCAGGCGGTCGTTGACGTCACCGCCGCTCGAGAACGACTTCCCCTGGCCGAACAGGATCGCGACGTCGGCGTCCTCGTCGTCGTCGAGCCGGTGCAACGCGTCGACGAGGCTGGCGATGTCCTCGTCGCGGAGGGCGTTGTGCTTCTCGGGACGGTTGAAGGAGATGAACGCGATGCGGTCGCGGACTTCGTAGAGCACGGTCATGGGTGGGCGAGCCTATTGCGGAGGCGCGGATGCAGGCCCGACGACCAGGAGCGTCTTCCCCACCGTGGTGCGCGCCTCGATCGCGGCGTGGGCATCGGCAGCGTGTTCCAAGGGGAAGGTCTGACCCACCACCGGCCGCAACGCTCCGCGCGCCGCGGCATCGAGCGCACGGCGCGTCAACCCGTTCATCTCACCGAGCCCGCGAGGTTGCATGCGCGCGACGGTGAGCGAACGAGCAGCGATCTCGTCGACGGACGTCGGCGTGAACGAGCCGCTCGCCATGCCGTAGGGCACGAAGGTGCCGTGCCGCGCGAGCAGCTCGAAGGCAGCCCGTCCGATCTCACCACCGACGCCGTCGAACACGACGTCGACCGCTCCGACCGCGTCGCGGACGCGCGTCGCCCACCCGGGTGCGGAGTAGTCGACACCGTGGCCGGCACCGAGGTCGCTGCGCCGCGGCGACCTTGCGCGCGCTCCCGGCGGCTGCGACCACGACCGCGCCCGCTGCTCGGGCGAGCTGCACCAGGAGGCCGCCGACCCCTCCCGCCGCCGCCAACACCAGCACCGTCGCGCCCGGGCGGAGCTCGGCCGCGTCGACGAGTCCGACCGCGGTGCGACCGTCGGCGAGGAGCGCCACCGCATCGGGCAGCGCGACTCCAGCCGGCACCTCGACGACTGCGTCGGCGCCGACGACCACGCGCTCGGCGTAGCCACCCGAGCCTCCCGTGGTCGTGACGACCTCGTGGCCGAGCAGCGCGTCGTCGACGCCGGCACCCGTCTCCACGATCGTCCCCCCGACGCCGTTGCCGAGCACCGCCGGCAGGTCGGGCAGCATCGCCGGGTTCGGCGGTCGACCGGCGCGCACCTGGGTCTCGACGAAGGTGACGCTGGCCAGCTCCACGGCCACCACCACCTGACCCGGACCCGCCACCGGTTCGGCGACCTCCACCACGTGGAGGCACTCGGGCGGACCGAACCCGTCGAG
Source organism: uncultured Actinomycetes bacterium (assembly GCA_963755855.1). GTDB lineage: Bacteria > Actinomycetota > Acidimicrobiia > IMCC26256 > DASPTH01 > DASUAS01. The sequence goes on from CAVWLR010000009.1 coordinate 2,182,794, forward strand.
CACCACCGCTCGCATGCTCACGACTTCCCGACCGACGCAGGGCGCATCGGGGCAACGTACGACTTCAAGTCGCCTTGAAGTCAAGCCCCATGATGCGCCCGGCGCGGGACGGGATGGCGCGGGACGGGATGGCACGGCACGACGTGCGCGATCAGCCGGCGGCGTCGGGCTCGAGCAGCTGCAGGTCGATCTCGACCTTGATCACGTCACCGAGTGCGACCGCGCTCACGCCGGGCGGAAGCGCCACGTCGATGCCGAAGTCCTTGCGCCGGATCTGCGCGGTCGCCTCGAAGCCGGCGTGGCGCGGTCCGCCCGGGAAGGTCTCGAGTCCACCGAGCTCGGCGGTGAGCGTGACCGGGTGCGTGACCTCGCCGATGGTCAGGTCGCCGTCGATCGCGTAGTGCTCGCCGGCATCGGTGATGCGCTTCGAGCGGAACACGAGCGTGGGGCGAACTTCGACGTCGAGGATGTCGGCGCTCAGCACGTGCGCGTCGCGGTCGGCGTTGCCGGTGTCGATCGACGAGACGTCGATGGTCGCGGTCAACGACGTGGCCTCGAGCGTCTCGCCGATCTCGACGTCGACGTCGAAGCGGTTGAAGCGGCCGCGCACCTTCGACACGCCGAGGTGCCGGACGGTGAAGCCGATGGACGAGTGGTTCTCGTCGACGGCCCAGTGGCCGGCGCCCAGAGGAAGAGGGTGCGTGGAGAGGGTGTCGGATGAGGTCCGGGTGGTTGTGGTCATGCCCCGATGTTCCGCCTCGACCGGGCCGCCAGGAAGGCCGGGTCGATCCTGGGACTGCTGGGGCCAGGATCGGATCGCTCCCGTACGGCATGCTGGAGCGGTGAGCGAACCCACCGATCTCGGCACGTTCCTGCGGGCGCGCCGCGAGGCGCTGCACCCCGCCGACGTCGGTCTCCCCGACAACGGGCGCCGTCGCACCCCGGGCCTCCGTCGTGAAGAGGTCGCCGCGCTCGCCGGCGTGAGCATCGACTACCTCACCCGCCTCGAACAGGGACGGGACAACAACCCGTCTGCCTCGGTGCTCGCCGCGATCTCTGCTGCGCTCCGCCTCGGTGACGAGGAGCGCACGCACGTTGCGAAGTTGGCCGCGCTCGGGCACTCGCGCGAGCTGTGCCCGGACGCGACGCCGCTCCTCGACCAGGCCGCTCCCGGCGTCCGCCATCTGCTGGACGACCTCGGTTCGACGCCCGCGTTCGTCGTCGGGCCCTTCGGCGACATCGTGGCGTGGAACGCCCCGTGGGAGCGCGTCGTCACCCCACTCGGCATGCTCGACGACCCACCCACGAACCTGGCGCGCTACGTGTTCACCCATCCGAGCGCACGAGGCGTCTACGCCGACTGGCCCACCGCGGCCGACGACCAGGTCGCCAAGCTGCGCGCTGCGGAACCGCGCTGGGGTGAAGAGCCTGCCTTCGTCGCGCTGCGCGACCAGCTCCTCGCGCTCGACGAGTTCGCGGCGCGCTGGTCGACTCACCCGATCGCGGAGAAGCGTCGCGGCACCAAACGCCTCGCGCACCCCGGCGCCGGGCATCTCGACCTCGCCTACGAGGTCCTGCTGCTCGCCGACGACGACCAGCAGCTCGTCACGTGGCGCGCCGCCGACGACCTCACCGCCGCGCGGCTCACGGCGATCCTCGACGACGGCAGGCCCGTCAGCCCGGCCCAGCTCTCGGTCGTCGTCAACCGCTGACGCGCACGACCGCATTCGGCGAGGTAGGTCCGTTGCGCGGCGTGGTCGCGCTCGCGGAACACGACCCGAGCCGGCTCGACGCCGCCGAGTGCGTCCGCATCGCGTCGCGCGCCGTGCTCCTCGGCGGCGGCGAACGACGTGCGGAGGAAGACGACGAGATCGTCGCACACGGTCTCGACGGCGTGGCCCACGCCGTCATCGTCGCACGCCGGCGCTTGACGACCCGTCGTCGGGATCACAAGCTGGTCGGACGAAGACCTCCGGACCCGTCATCGTGGTGTCGGGCGCAGGAGGCGTCGGGAAGTCGACCGTGAGTCGGCTCGTCGCCGCCGCCTTCGAGCTCAGCGTGCACCTGCAGGCCGCCGACCTCATGGCCGCGGTCGTGAGTGGTTGGGTCGATCCCAACTCGACGAACGCCCGGCGGCAGCACGAGGCGATCGGTGCGGCGCTCGCCGTGAGCGCGATGTCCTTCGCCACCGACGGATACACCACGGTGGTCGACGGCTACCTCTTCCCCGTGGGGGTCGACGGGCTCGCCGACGCCTGCGCCGCGCGCGGCCTGTCGTGCCACTACGCCGTGCTCGCCACCGACCTCGAGACCGGTTGGGCGAGGGCCAGTGGCCGCGCCGAGGGGCGATGGCCCCTCGAACGCGAGCCCTTCGTCGCCGTGCACGAACGATTCGCCGGCCTGGCGCTCGACGAGCGCCACCTGATCGACGCGACCGGGCCGCCCGAGGCGGTGTGCGATGCGCTCGTGTCGTCGTACCGGGCCGGGCGGCTCGCTCGACCGGGCTGAGTCGCTACTTCGCCGACTCCGGTTCGTCGCTCGGGATCGATGCCGGGAGCCCGAACCACGGGTACACCGTGTTCTCGAAGCGGGTCATGGCGCTGATCCGTCCTCCGCTCAGGGTGAGGACGAACAGGCCGGTGCCGTGGCGGGCGCCGTCCGGGCCCCTCAGGAAGGTCCCGAACGCCGGTTGGCCGTTGGCGCGCGTCGGCACCAGGTCGAAGCGGCGACCGGGACGCAGGATGCCGGCGAAGAAGCGGGCGGCGACGTCGCGACCCTCGTACTCGAGCGGCATCGGAGGCATCGAGACGAACACGTCATCGGTCAGGAGCGCGACGACCGCATCGAGGTCGGCCGCTTCGTAGGCCTGGACGAACTGGGCGACCAACGCCTGCTCGGAGGCGGACCCGGGCGTCGGCGCCCGGTCCACGTCGGCTGACTCCCGCCTGCGCTGCAGACCGGCGCGTCCCCGCTTCAGCGCGCTGGTCACCGATTCCACGGACGTGTCGAGCATGTCGGCCACCTCGCTGGCGCGGAACCCGAGGACGTCGCGCAGCACGACCGCCGCGAGCTGGCGGGGCGGCAGGAGCTGGAGCGCGGTGACGAAGGCCAGTGAGATCGACTCGGTCTGCTCGTAGCGCGCCTCGGGTCCGATCGGCACGCCGAGCGCGTCGTCGAGGAGGACGTCGGGATACGGCTCGAGCCAGACGACCTCGCCGAGACCCGTCGGCTCGGGCGGTTCGACCCCGGGGATGTCCCACGCCTTGGCCGGGCGGCGCCGGGCCGCACGCAACGCGTCGAGACAGCGGTTGGTGGCGATCCGGTACAGCCAGGTGCGGATCGAGGCGCGGCGCTCGAACGCGGCGAGGCCCTGCCACGCTGCGAGCAGGCTGTCCTGCACCGCGTCCTCGGCATCCTGGAGCGAGCCGAGCATCCGGTAGCAGTGCACCTGCAGCTCCCGGCGATGCGGCTCGGTCAGGGCGCGGAACGCCTCCTCGTCACCCGTGCTCGCCCTCGCGATCAGCTCCGCCGGCACCGGCTGCGCTGCGTCCACGTCGACCCCTTCCCTCCTCCAGCATGTCGCGTCCCATCGCGTGTGGACGTCGCCGAAGGCGCGAACTGGGCGGTCGGGACGCGCCCAGTTGCCGACGGCCGAAGCGTCCACCCGGGGAGAGAGGCAACGTGCCTCCACGACCAGGGAGCAGCAAATGGGAACGATCGTCGTCAGCACGAACGTGTCGCTCGACGGAGTGGTGCAGGACCCCGACGGACAGGAGGGATCGAAGCTCGGAGGTTGGTTCGGGCGCTTCGGCGGCGCCGATCTGGAACCGTGGGGCAAGCTCATGTACGAGGAGGCGCTGGGGACGAGCGCCCTGCTCCTCGGCCGTCGGACCGACGAGTGGTTCGGGACGCGGTGGTCGTCACGCGACGGCGAGTGGGCCGACCGGTTGAACAGCCTGCCCAAGTACGTCGTGTCCTCGACCCTCCGTGATCCGGCGTGGACCAACGTGACGGTGCTCGAGGGTGACGTGGTCGACGAGGTCTCGCGGCTGAAGGAGACCATCGACGGCGACATCGTCGTCTACGCGAGCTACGAGCTGGTGCGCACGTTGCTCGAGCGCGATCTCGTCGACGAGCTGCGGCTGTTCGTGTTCCCGGTGGTGCTCGGCGACGGCGAACGCCTCTTCGGCGCGACCGACGACTCGAAGCCGATCCGCCTGGTCGACAGCAGGACCGTCGGTGACGGTCTCGTGTTCCTCACCTACGAGGTCGTGCGCGACGTCTGATCACCGGCGCGGGTGCGCGGGGCGCTCCGCCTCACCGCTGACGCGCGTCGCGCACCCGCTTCGCGCCTTCGTAGACCGCCGGAGGTGTCCAGTTGCGCACGATGCGCTTCGACTTCCCCTTCCAGCTGGAGTCGTCCTCGTTCGGGGGCTCCCAGATGGTGAGCGCCTCGAAGTCGCCGAGACGCCGGGACTCCACCTCCCAGCCGGGCCGGGCCTGGACGAGCCGGGTGAGCGCGTCGGCGACCGGATGCTCGAGGTCCCAGGTGGCGTAGAGCTTCTGGCCGGCGATCAACGGCCGGAGCCGTCCCGCGGCGACCTCGGGCCAGATCGCCGCGCCCGTTCCCGGGAAGTCGACGTTGCTGATGTCGTCGAACGCGATCACGGCGCCGGTCGTGGCGAGCGTCCGGGTCAGCGTGAGGTCGTGCACGACGGTGTCGTAGTCGTGCGCACCGTCGACGTGGATCAGCCGGAACGCTCCCGGGCCGAGCTCGTCGGCGTCGAGCGACGTCGACGGGCCCACCAAGATCTCGGGGAGCTCGTCGTGGAAGCGCAGGTAGTTGGCGCTGAACTGCTCGACCGAGGGAAGCGTCGTGTCGCGCAGCATCCGCGCCGGGATGGTCGAATCGTCGTTCCCACCCTGGTCGAAGATGTCGGCGACGACGACGCGTTCGTCGGGCCGCGCGAGCTGCCCCAGCACCACCGCGCTGCGGCCGAAGAAGGCGCCGATCTCGAAGAGGTCTCCGGAGATCCCGGTCGATCGCTGCGCGGCATCCACCAGCGCGAACTGGGTCGCGTCGAGCAACGAGAAGTAGCCGGGCAGGGCGACGAACCCCGTGTCCAGGTTCGTCAACGGGTCAGCCATCACGTCTCCCACGGGTCATCGGGCGGTCAGCGACTGACTCGGCGAGTGGCGGAGGGAGTGGGATTCGAACCCACGGTGAGTTGCCCCACACACGCTTTCCAAGCGTGCCGATTCGGCCGCTCTCGCACCCCTCCAGGGGGCACGATGGTACCCGTCGCCGAGTAGCCTCCCTGGTGGACCGTGCTAGGCGGGGAGCTCGTGGTGCCCTGTACCCCAAACCCACGTCAGGGGGGCTGAATTCCCGCTCGAGGCTCGGGCCGCCGAGAGGTACGACCCGCACGAGGCGTTGAGGGTCGGGTCCTGCGCAACGGGATCCTGTGAATCGAGTCAGGTCCGGAAGGAAGCAGCTCTCAGCGGGCCCTCTCGTGTGCCGCAGGGGTGCCTGACCCGAGTCGAATGCGGATACGACCTCCTGGCGCCCTTGTCGAAAGCGGGTGCACGGTCCACCTTTCGAGAACGAATCAGCCGTCCCGGTCGAGGCGGCCGTGCAGGATCGTCTGCACCATCTCCTCCACCAGCGCGTCCCGTGAGGGCGCGTTCCGGCCGAGGAAGACCGACTGCCCGAACAGGGCCACACCCGCGACCATCGCCACTGCGGCACGATCGCTGAGCTCCCGCTCGGAGACCGACCGCTTCGTGCGCGACTCCGCTTCGCCGGTGCTCACGTCGACCAGGCGACGCAGCCCCTCGCTGATCTCGTCGCACACGCCGCTCTCCACGAGCTCGGGCACGTTGTCGGCCTCGGTTCCCCACAGCGTGAGCACGATGCCGCGGTTCGTCTGGAAGCGATCGAACAGGTCGCCGAGGAACCGCCGACCCGCGTCCTCGCCGTCGAGCGTCGTCAGCGCCCCCAGCCGCCAGGTGCCCTCGAACTCGTCGACGAGCTCGAGGAACGGGATCACCAACGCCTCGCGGAAGAGTCCGACCTTCGACCCGAAGTGCCGGAAGAGCAACGGCTCCGAGACCCCGGCGAGATCGGCGATCTCCCGCGCGGTCGTGTTGGTGAAGCCCTGGCGGGCGAAGAGCTCGCGGGCGGCGTCGAGCAGCAGCCGCCGGGGCTCGCCTCGACGGCGCCGGGTGGCCTTGACCGGCTCCTCCACCGCGGGCTCGCCGGAGGACGCAGCTCGGGGTCGGCTGGCGGGCACGAGGGCTCCTCGTCGACGGCGGAGCACCAGCCTGACACGCGCGGGCTCGGCGCTCCCCAACCCGCGCTCTTGACCGTTTTAGATAGTCATGACTAGCTTAACGACCTCCGCACTCAGGGGAGACGTCGTGGCAGCTGACCGAGCCGACCGGCCGATCGAACGAGCCGATTTCGTCAACAGCGTCGAGTGGGGGTCGGTGGTGACGACCGCACCGCAGCCCGGGAACCACGCACTTGCGCACGCCGGCGCGATGACGGCCGGTGCCACCGTCGTCGTGTCGAGTCGGGCACTCGTCGACGAGGTCCTGCAGGACCCGGGCGTGTACTCGTCCGCGGACCTGGTCGAGCAGGGCAACGTCCGGCCGTTGATCCCACTCGCGGTCGACCCTCCCGACCACGTGAAGTACCGGCGTCTGCTCGACCCTCTCTTCGCCCCGCGCCGGGTCGATGCACTCGAAGGCGACATCGCCGAGCGCGTCAACCGGTGCATCGACACGTTCGTCGACCGCGGGTCGTGCAACTTCACCGACGAGTTCGCCGAGCTGCTGCCGTCGTCGGTCTTCCTCGGGATGATGGGACTGCCCCTCGAGGAGCTGCCCGCGCTGATCGCGCTGCGCGACGGACTGCTCCGGCCGGGAGACGCCACGTCGACGCCCGAGCAGCGCTCGGAGATCCAGCGGCGCACCGCGCAGGACGTCTACGCGTACTTCGACGCCGCGTTCGGAGCCCGCACCTCGGAGCCACGCGACGACATCCTCTCGTTCCTCCTCGACGCCGACGCCGCGGGCGAGCGCCTCTCACGACACGACGCGCTCGACATCTGCTTCGTGCTGCTGACCGCCGGGCTCGACACGGTCACCGATTCCCTGACGTGCTTCTTCGCGTTCCTCGCGCAGCACGACGAGCACCGTCGGCTCCTGGTCGCGCAGCCCGAGCTCATCCCCGATGCGGTCGAGGAGCTGCTGCGGTGGGAGACGCCGGTGCCGGCGGTGATCCGATGGGCGCGCGAGACCCGTTCGCTCGACGGCCACGTGGCCGAGGCGGGTCACCTCGTGATCGCCAACCTGAGCGCCGCGAACGTCGACGACGCGGAGTTCCCCGACGCGCTCGACGTCCGGTTCGATCGCGCCGTCAACCGGCACCTCGCGTTCGGTGGCGGCATCCACCGGTGCCTCGGCTCGCACCTCGCGCGCCGCGAGCTCCGGATCACACTGCGCGAGTGGCACCGGCGCATCCCCGAGTACTCGCTGAGCCCGGGGTACGAGGTGGGCTACCGACCTCCACTGCGGTTCGTGCCCGACCTCCAGCTCACGTGGCCGACCTCCACACCCACTTCGAGGTGACGACATGAACGAGATCTCACCGGCCCGCATCGGCTTCCTCGTCGACACGGCCCGCGACCCCGAGCACCCGTACACCCCCGACATGCTCCCGATCTTCGAGATGGTCGCCGAGGAGTACACCGCACAAGGACTGCTCGACCGCCCGGTCGAGTTCGTCGTGCGGGCAGTCGAAGGTCTTCCCAGCGGGACGTTCCGCGCCGTCCGCGACGCGTTCTACGAGCTGGTCGAGGAGGACTGTCTCGTCATCTTCGGGCCCTACGTGTCGGAGAACACCGTGCCGCTGCGCGACCACGTGGAGCGCACCGCGGAGGTCGCCATCCTCTCCATGGCCGGGACCGAGTCCATGCTCGGCGAGTGGAACTTCGCGCTCAACAACGGCTCCATGCCCGAGGAACCGCGCATCATGGCGGCGATCGCGACCTACGACGGCTGCGAGACGGTGGGCATCGCGTACGAGGCATCGCTGATCGGCGAGGAGTACCTCCGGTCGACGCGCGTCGCGTGCGTGGAGTACGGCCTGCGCGTCACCGCCGAGGTCGCGATCCCTCAGGTCGAGGACGAGAAGCAGGCGGCGATGGTCGCGCTCGCCGAGGCGCGGCCGGACGCGATCATGCACGTGGGCTTCGGCCTCGGACTGTTCGGCATGAACGAAGCGCTGCAGGAGCTCGGGTGGATGCCGCGCCGGTACACCACGACCGCGTTCGAGTTCGCGGCCAACTCGCCGGAGAACTGCCGCGCGCTCGCGGGCTGGGTCGGCCTCGACTCCTACGACGAGCGCAATCCCGTCGGCCAGGACTTCCTCGACCGCTACGAGCGCCGGACCGGCCGCCGGCCCGCGTACTTCATGCCCGTGTACCTCTACGACATGGCGAGGGTGATCCTCACCGCGGTCGCCGACGCCCGCCCGCTCACCGGCCTCGGGGTGAAGGAGGCGCTGGAGCGGATCAAGATGCTGCCGGCGGCGAGCGGCGCTCCCGGCACCCGACTGCGCTTCGGGCGCTACATCCGCCAGGCGTGGATGGGCAGCGAGTACCTCGTCGCGCGCCGTGTGCTCGACGACGGCAGCGGCACCGTCATCTACGGCACCATCGAAGGACTCGTGGCCGAAGGCCCGGTCGCGCCGCCAGCGGACGTGTCGTCGTGACGCGCGTCGTGCAGTGGGCCACCGGCGCCGTCGGCGGCGCGCAGCTGCGGGCGGTGATCGACGATCCCGGCCTCGAGCTGGTCGGGCTGTTCGTGTACAGCCCGGACAAGGTCGGTGTCGACGCCGGCACGCTCGTGGGCCGGGCGCCGACCGGCGTGCTCGCGACCGACGACAAGGCCGAGATCCTCGCCCTCGACGCCGACGTCGTCCTGCACGCCGCCAGCAAGGGCTTCCCGGTCAACACGAACACCGACGACATCGTCGAGCTGCTCGCGTCGGGCAAGAACGTGATCACCACCACCTCGTACAACCACCTGCCGACGTTCGGTGCGGACGTCGCCGAACGGATCGAAGCCGCGTGTCGAGCGGCCGGCACCCGGTTCCACGCGGCCGGCGAACATCCGGGCTTCATGTTCGAGCGCCTGGCGGCGTCGGTCACCGGTCTCTGCCAACGGGTCGACCGCATCACCGTGCAGGAGTTCGTCGACTGCTCCGGGCTCGAGGAGCCCAAGATGCTCGTCGAGCTGATGGGCATGGGAAAGCAGCCGGACGAGATCTCGGTGGCGTCACCGATGTTCCGGGCGGTCTCGGTGCAGTACGAGCAGGCGCTCGCCGCCACCGCCGACACCCTGCACCTCCCGATCGACGAGATCCGTCACGAGATCCGGACCGCAACCGTCGCCGACGACGTGGTGGTCGCGTCCGCGACCCTCCCCGCCGGTTCCGTCGTCGGGCAGATCCTGTCGTGGAGCGCGTACCACGACGGTCGCCCGACGCTCGTGGCCGAGGAGTACTGGACCTGCACCCGGATCGCCGAGTGGGACATGGCGCTCGACGACCAGTTCCTCGTGCGCGTCATCGTCGAGGGCGCGCCCGGCGTCACGGTCGACCTGCGCATCGACCGGGCTCCCGTCGCCGACTTCGGCGGCGTCTCCGGCGGACACCTCGCGGTGGCGATGTCGGGCATGCGGGCGATGCCGTACGTGCTGGCGGCCCCGCCGGGCGTGGTGGTGCCGGCGATCTTCGGTGCCTACCGCTGGCCGACGGCCGCGTCGTAGCTCGCCCCGGTCAGCCGGCCTTCGCGGTGGGCGTGAACCGCACGGGCATGGCCTCGGGACCGACGATGAAGTTGCTCGCCCGGTACGGCAACGATCCGTCGTTCGCGGGCTCGAGGTCGGGCAGGCGGCGGAACAGCACGTCGAACATCACGTTGAGCTCGAGCCGGGCGAGGGCCTGCCCGAGGCAGTAGTGAGGACCGAACCCGAACGCGATGTGGTGGTTCGGGTCGCGCCTCACGTCGAACGTGAACGGGTCCGGGAACTCGTCGGCGTCGCGGTTGGCCGACGGGTACATGAGGATCACCTGGTCGCCGGCGTGGAGCGTCTCGCCGCGGAGCTCGACCTCGTTCACGACGGTGCGCGACATGTTCTTGATCGGCGAGATCCAGCGCAGCATCTCCTCGACGCCGGTCTCGTGCGCGCCGGGCTCGCTGCGCATGATCTCCCACTGGTCGGGGTGCTCGAACAGCGCCAGCTGCCCACCGGTGATCACGTGGCGCGTGGTCTCGTCGCCGCCGATGAGGATGAGCAGGGTCTCCTGGACGATCGACTCGTCGTCGAGCCGCTCACCGTTCACCTCGGAGTGGCACAACAGCGAGATGAGGTCGGAACCCTGCGGCTTCGAGCGACGGTCGGCGATCACCTCGAGCTGCATCGCCCGGAACCCGAGGCTCGCTTCGAGCGACGCCGCCGCGACCTCGGGACTGGGGTCGGCGGTCGTCGCGCGGATGAGGTCGTCGGACCAGCGCAGCAGGTCGTCGTACGCGCTCGGCTCGAACCCGAGCATGTCGGCGATGAGCAGCAACGGGAGCGGTGCGGCGATGTCCCAGACGAAGTCGCACTCGCCGCGCTCGCACACGCGGTCGACGATCTCGTTGCAGATGGCGCGGATGCGCGCTTCGTGCTCGGCCACCCGCTTGGGCGTGAACCCGTGGTACACGAGCGACCGTCGGCGCTGGTGCTCCGGGTTGTCCATGCTGATCATCATGGGCAGGGGCATGCCGTGCGGTCTCGGGCCGCCGAAGCTCGAGAACCCCTTGGCGTCCTTCTCGATCGCCAGCACGTCGTCGTACTTGGTGATCGCCCACACGTCGCTCTTCGGGTCGTAGAAGACCGGCGCGTGCTCACGCATCCACGCCCAGTCGTCGTGGGGCTCGGTGGAGTACCAGTGGCCGTCGAGGAGGTCGATCTCGTCCCGCCGGGGTGGTTCGGCATGCCCGGCAGTATTGCTCGCCACGATCTGCGCCGCAGCGTCCACTGCTCCGCAGCCTGGGACGGGCCGGCAGGGGTTGCGTAGGCTGAATGGGCCGTCCGACGTCCCAGGGGGACCCATCATGAGCTCCGTCGACTTCGAGTACTTCGACTGCGACAACCACTACTACGAGGCCATCGACGCCTTCACCCGCCACGCCGAGAAGGGCATGGCGAGCCGCACGATGCAGTGGGCCGAGATCAACGGCAAGCAGCGGCTCCTCGTCGGCGGGAAGGTCAACCGCTTCATCCCGAACCCCACCTGGGACCCGATCTCGAAGCCGGGCGCGCTCGACGAGTACTTCCGCGGCCGCAACCCCAAGGGAGAGGGCATCAAGGAGCTCTTCGGCGACCTCGACCCGCTGAGCGAGCACCCCGAGTACCTGAACCGCGACGCCCGCATCGCGCTCATGGACGAGCAGGGCATGGGCGGGGCGATCTTCCTCCCGACGCTCGGCGTCGGCATGGAGCAGGCGCTGCTCGACGACCGACCGGCGCTGCTCTCCGCCTTCCGTGCGTTCAACCGCTGGCTCGACGACGACTGGGGCTTCGCGTACAAGGACCGCATCTTCGGCGCGCCGATGCTCACCATGGTCGACCCCGAGGAGGCGGTGAAGACCGTCCAGTGGAGCCTCGATCGCGACGCCCGCTTCTTCGTGCTCGTGCCCGGACCGGTGATCACGGCGTCGGGCCCGGTGTCGCCCGCCGACCCGGTGTTCGACGAGATGTGGGGCCTGCTCAACGAGGCCGGCGCGGTCGTCACCGCGCACGGCGGCAACGCCTACTACACGCGCTACCTCTCCGACTGGGGTGAGGGCACCGAGATGGAGGCGTTCCGGCAGAACCCGTTCCGCGCCATCGTGTCGTGGAGTGCGGTGCAGGACTGGTTCGCCAACCTCCTCGCGCACGGGCTGTTCCAGCGCTTCCCGAACCTGCGCATGGCGTCGATCGAGACCGGCTCCGACTGGGTGTTCCACCTCTTCGACAAGCTCAAGAAGTCGTACTCGCAGACGCCCTACGCGTACGCCGAGGACCCGCGCGAGACCTTCCGTCGTCACGTGTGGGTGTCGCCCTACTACGAGGACGACCTCGCCGGCCTGCGCGAGATCATCGGTGCCGACCACATGCTGATGGGATCCGACTACCCGCACGCCGAGGGGCTCGCCGACCCGAGCACCTACATCAAGGACCTCGAGAACTTCGGCTTCTCTCCCGAGGACGCGAAGCTGGTGATGCGTGACAACGGGTATGCGCTCGCGCAGCGCCGACCTGCGTGACCACGCTCGTCTGGCCCTCGGAGGCCATCTCCAAGACCGCGCTCGACACGCTCGCCGGACCGGGCGGGCCGTTCGAGCTGCAGGAAGACGACGTGCTCGGCGCGCGCATGCTCACGTTCGTCAACCGGCCGCGTTCGATCATCCAGCTGCTGCAGGGCGCGGCCGAGCGCATGGGCGACAAGCCCTACGTGATCTTCCCCGACCGGGAGTACACGTTCGCGTCGGTCCTGCAGCCGATCGCCGCGGTCGCGGCCGCGCTGCGCGATCAGCACGGCATCGGTCCCGGTGACCGAGTCGCGATCGTCGCGCCCAACACGGTCGAGTACACGCTCACGTTCTGGGCGACGGTCGCGCTCGGCGGCGTCGTCGTGGGCCTCAACGGCTGGTGGACGGGCGAGGAGATCGCGTACGCGGTCGAGCTCACGGAGCCCAAGCTGCTGCTCGGCGACCACCGTCGGCTCGAGCGGCTCGAGGGCGTGACCCTCCCCGACGGCGTCACCGTGCTCTCGTTCGAGGACGACTTCCCCACCCTCGAGACGTACGCGCCCGACGCGCCCTTCCCCGACGTCGCGCTCGACGAGGACGACCCGTTCGTCATCCTCTTCACCAGCGGCACGACCGGGCGCCCCAAGGGCGTGATGCTGTCGCACCGCAACAACATCCACTTCCTCCTCGCGTCGATGCTCAACGGGGGCGCGGCGGCGCTGACCGATGCCGAGCAGGGCGTCCCGATGCCGACGCCTGCGCAGTCGGTGATCATCTCGGCCGCGCCGATGTTCCACATCGCGGGGCTCAACTGCCAGCTGGTGGCGGCGACGATGATGGGGCAGACGATCGTGTACGCGCCGCCGGGCAAGTGGCAGGAGGAGACGCACCTCGAGCTGAGCCAGCGCCACGGCGCCACCACGTGGGCCCTGGTCCCCACCCAGCTCTGGCGCATCCTCGACCATCCGGACCTCGCCAGCTACGACACGTCGTCGGTGCGCAACGTCGGCGGCGGCAGCGCGGTGTGGCCGCCGGAGCTGCTGCGCACGCTGCAGGAGCGCATTCCCTCCGCCCGCGGCGGGACCGCGCTCGGCTACGGCAGCACCGAGACGGTCGGGCTCGGCACCACGTTGCGCCCGGGCGCCGAGCTCGCGCACGCCGACAGCATCGGCCTGCCGTCCGCCACCATGCAGGTGCAGGTGCGCGACTCCGAGACCGACGAGGTGCTCGACGAGGGCGAGGTGGGCGAGATCTGCTTGCGCGGTGGCTCGGTGTTCCTGGGTTACTGGCGCAACCCGGAGGCCACGGCGCGCGCGCTCGATGCCGACCGCTGGTACCGCACCGGCGACATCGGCGTGATCCGCGACGGCTACGTGCACCTCGAAGGGCGTCGCAACGACCTGATCATCCGCGGCGGCGAGAACATCTCCCCGGTCGAGATCGAGAACCGGTTGTTCGAGCACCCGGAGATCGCGGAGGTCGCGGTCGTGGGCGTCGACCACCCCAAGCTGGGCCAGGAGGTCGCGGCGTTCGTCGTGCTGCACACCCCCGGCACGCTCACCGCCGCCGACGTCCAGGACTGGGTCGCCGCCACGCTGGCGGGGTTCAAGGTGCCGAGCTCGGTCGAGTTCCGCGACGACCTGCCGCACAACGCGAGTGGCAAGGTGCTCAAGCACCTGCTCCAGTCACCGGAGAAGGCCAGCGACTTCGTCGAGGAGACGTAGCGGAACCGTGCTCGACGAGCACGACGGCGTCACGGAGTCGACCAGTGTCGAAGCATGAGTACGACGCGGTGATGGGGTTCGCGCTCGACGAAGCCCGCGCGGCGCTGGCGCACGACGACGTCCCCGTCGGCGCCCTGATCGTGCGTCGGAGCGACGGCGAGGTCCTCGCCCGCCGTCACAACCAACGCGAGCTCGATGGCGATCCCACCGCGCACGCCGAGCTGCTCGCGATCGCCGAAGCCGCGCGCACGCGCGACGGCTGGCGGCTCGACGACTGCGCGCTCGTGGTCACGTTGGAGCCGTGTCCGATGTGCGCGGGTGCCGCGCTCCTCGCGCGCATCCCGCTCGTCGTGTTCGGCGCCGCCGACCCCAAGGCCGGCGCGCTCGGGAGCCTGTACCACCTCGGCTCCGACCCTCGGCTGCACCACGGGATCGAGGTCGTCGACGGGGTGCGGGCCGACGAGTCCGCGGGCCTGCTCAGGGAGTTCTTCTCGAGCCGTCGGTGAGCGTCCGGGTCCGCCTCCTCGCGCTGGGTGGCATCGTCGGACCGCTGACCTTCGTCGGATGCTGGGCCATCGCCGGCGCGAGTACGCACGGCTTCTCCGCGGTCGACGATGCGATCAGCGATCTCGCCGCCGTCGACGCGCCCGCGCGCGTCGCGATGACCACCGGTTTCGTGGTGTTCGGTCTGGGGCTGGTCGCCTACGGGCTCGCACTGCGTCGGGCGCTCGCCGGTCGTGCGTGGATCGCCGCGATCACGACGGGTGGATGCACGATCGCGGTCGCGGCGACTCCGCTCGGCGGATGGTCGGGCGACGCCGTCCACGCGACCTTCGCCGGGCTGGGATACGCGGCGATCGTCCTGGTCCCCGCGCTCTCCGCCCCGGAGCTCGCGGCGCGCGGTCGGACCGGCTGGTCGCGCAGCGGCTGGCTGGCCGCGGTCATCGCCACCGCCTGCCTGGTCGCGAGCACGCTCGGCCCTGCGCACGGTGCGTGGCAACGACTCGGTCTGACCGTGGGGGACGTGTGGATCGTCGCCACCGCCGTCGCGCTCGCGACCGTGTCGGGTCCGTTCGCGGACGGCGGACCCCTACAATGACCGGGCTCGGAGGGATGCGAGAGCGGCCGAATCGGATGGTCTCGAAAACCATTGTGGCGCAAGTCACCCTGGGTTCAAATCCCAGTCCCTCCGCCATCGCAGCGGCGCCGGGTCGGGGGTACGTGACCGAGGTCCTCCCCGATCCGGCGTGCCGCACCGCTCGATGAGTCACAACCCGTGAGCCGCAACGGGTGAAGTGGCGTGACGGTTGGGCACTCGCGCTGGCGGCCCTGCTCACGATCGCCGGCGTCGCGCACTTCGCGAGTCCCGACAGCTTCGACGGGATCGTGCCGCACGTGCTGCCCCTGCCCGAGCGGTTCTGGACCACGGTCAGCGGCGTCGTCGAGCTCCTGCTCGCCGCCGGCATCGTCTGGCCGAGGACGCGACGGCGGGCCGCCACCCTCGCCGCGGTGTTCTTCGTGCTCGTGTTCCCTGCCAACGTGCAGATGGCGGTCGACTGGGCGTCGCGCCCGACCTCGGAGTTCGTGGTTGCGCTGCTCCGGCTGCCCCTGCAACTCCCGCTCATCTGGTGGGCGTGGCACGTGCGCTCCCGCGTGACGCCCACCGAGCCCGCGACGCAGGCTCTGACTGGTTGACCTACGAGCCGACCTTGCCGAACGACGTCGCGGTGGCGCTGTCGAACTCGAACGCGACGAAGGGCTCGGTGCTCGTGATCCACGCGTCGTGGCCAGGGTCGATCACGTAGGCGTCGCCTTCGACGAGGTCCTGCTCGGTGCCGTCCTCGTGCACCACGTGCATGCTGCCCCTGACGACGGCTCCGACGTGGTGCGCCTGGCAGCTCTCGGTGCCCACGACCGGCTTGATGCACTCCGACCATCGCCATCCGGGCTGCGCGGTCATCCGTGCCGCCTTGATCCCGCCACCCAGGTCGAGCACCTCCAGGCGGGTCTTCTCGGGCGTCCGCACCTCGTCGGCGGACGCAAAGCCCTTCTTCACGACTCCGGCCATGATCTCGGCCTCCTCGGTTCCGGCGGCTCGCGCCGCAGTCAGGTCACCTCGAGCCCGCGGGTCGTTCCCCCCACGGTGACGCATGCGGCCGCAGATGACAATCCCCCTGCGAGACGACGTGCCCGCCGTCACCCGGATCGGGCGCAAGGCGTGCGCCACGCACCCGCCGGGTAGCGACTCCCGCATGACGCGCCTGATGCACCGCGAACAGCCCGCTGCGGGAGTCGATGTCGAAGCCGGGCGGGCAGCGCACGATCGCACGAGACCCTGGTGGCGGACCCCGCCGGTCGACCGGCGCGGCCTGGTGGTGTGGGTCGTGACGTTCGTGGTGATGACCGCGCTCGTCGCCGCGATCGGGCTCCTGCTGACGCACGAGCTCGGCGGGGTGCGCTCGTTCGACGATCGGGTCGCACGTTGGCTCGAGCGACGCCGCACCGACACCTGGGACCACCTCACGTGGGTGGGGAGCTTCATCGCCGATGCGTACGTGAAGATCCCCGCCACCGCGGTCCTCTGCGTCTTCTTCGTCTGGCGCTGGCGGCGGTGGACCGAGCCGGCCCTGCTCGCGGGTGCGCTCGTGCTCGAGGTCGGCATCTTCTCGCTCTCGAGCTTCGTCGTCGATCGACCACGGCCGCCGATCGCACACCTCGACCCGATCCCACCCACGGGTGCGTTCCCGTCCGGCCACAGTGCGGCGGCGATCGCGTTCTACGGCGCGATCGCGATCATCGTGTGCTGGCACACCCGGAACCGGATCGCGCGCACCGTCGCGATCGCCGCAGCCTTCGTGGTCCCGGCGCTGGTCGGCGCGTCGCGGCTGTACCGCGGCATGCACCATGTGAGCGACGTGGTGGTGGGCCTCGCCATCGGTCTCGTGTCGCTGTGGGTCACGTGGCGCGTGGTACGTGTCGGACCCGCGTCACGCCTCACCGCGGGAGAGCGAGCCGGAAAGAGTCCGCGTGACGCGAGCGTGGCCGCCGCCGCGAGCCCGACGACGGCCTGAGACGCGGCCTGTGACGCGGCCTGTGACGCGGGGTCAGATCGAGCCCGACGTCGAACCGGAGTCGGAACCGCTCGAGGTCGACGGCCCACCCTCGGGGAACCCGCCGAAACCGCCGGTGCACGCGCCGGTGCTGTCGGGTTGGGAGGCGGTCACGGTCTTCGCGGTGACCGTGCCGACGCTGTCGGTGGAGCCCTGACTCGACACGCAGGTGCCGACGACGAGCACGCTGTCGGTCGCGTCGACGGTGTGCGAGATGGTGGTCGAATCGGCCAGCGTCACCCTCACGTTCTTCTTCACGAACTTCGGCGCGCCGGTGCTGGTGCCGCTGCTGGCCGTCTGCTTGGGAACCCGGGCAGAGACGACCACCGTGTCGCCCGACACCGACGTGACCGTGCCGGTCACGCCGCCGCCGAACCCGCCCTGCGGACGGGACCCGTTGGCGGGCAGCGACCCTCCGTTCGGCACCGACCCTCCCTCGGGGAAGGAACCACCTTCGGGGCGCGAACCGCCGTTCGGGAACGTGCGCCGACCGGTGGCGGTGCGCGCCTTGCACTGCGCGTCGTCGAGGACCGACACCCTCGTGGCGGCGATGGCGTTGGAGGCGGAGTGGAGGGCGTGGAGGTGCCGGTGGACGGGTCACCGTCACCGCTCACGCGGATGCACGCACCCTTCGTGATCGCGGAGGCGTCGGTGTCCTCGGTCTGGCGGTACTTGGTGGAGGTGGTCACGATGACCTTCGAGGTCGTGCCCGTGAACCCCTCGATCTGGAGCGTGGAACCGCTCTTGCCGGTCAACTTCCCCGACCCACCGAAGCCACCGAACCGTCCGGCCCCACCACCCGGCCCGCCCTCGGTCTGGGCGAACGCGCCCGTCGCGGTCACGGCGACGAGCGCGAGCCCGAGCAGGACGGCGCGGGTGCTGCGGCGCGCGAAACGCCGGAACGACGTGCTCGGGGGCGTGCGTTCGGATCGGTGCATCGGTGTCCTCGGTGTCGGGTTGGTGGTGGGGCCGGTCAGGGGTTCCGGCCGATGCGGAAGCTCGGGAGCTGCCCCCCTCCGGGGAACCGCGAGCTCCCCGTGTTGCTGTTCGACTGCGTCGCGGAGCCGGGAAGGGCCTGGTCGAGATCGGCGAGCACCACGTGCTGGCCCGCGGTCAGTCCGCTCGTGATCGACGTCCACTCCTTGCCGACGACACCGACCTGGACCGCGACGCGAGTCGTCCTGCCTCCGTCGTCGACGGTCACGAAGTGCTGGGTGCCGACGGCGCTGATCGCCGACGTGGGCACGGCGAGCGCCCGGGCGCTCTGCTCGGTGACGATGCCGACCGTGCCCGTGCTGCCGTTGTTGACCGACACGGTGGGATCGTCGAGCGCGATGGTCACGCGGTAGTCGGTCGAGCTGGAGGAGACGGGGGCCGCGCCGACGACGGCCACGGAGCCCGCGAGTCGCTTCGACGAGCCGTCGGGCGTCACCCACGCGCGCTGCCCGACCTTCACCTTGGCGACGTCCTTGACGCCGACCGTCGTGGTCGCCTCGAAGCCGCCCGGACCCTGCACGATCACGTTCTGCGTGGTCGCGTCCGACACCGATTCGCCGACGGTCAGGTTGACCGCCACGACCTTGCCCGCGATCGGCGTGGTGATGGTCGCCTGGTCGAGCGCCTGTTGCGCCACCGCGACCTTGGCCGTCGCCGCGTCGACCGCCTTCTGGTAGGACACGAGATCAGCCGCCGACGGAGACTGCGTCGTCGCGCCGCCGCTCCCGCCGCTCCCGCCGCTGCCCCCACTGCCTCCGCTCGTCGCCGGCGACGACCCTCCACTGGTCGACGAGCCGGACGGATCCGGTGTGGTGCTGCCGCCCGACGGCGTGGGCCCACCGGAGGGGTTCGAGTCACCACCGCTCTGGGCGGCGCGTTGCGTCAGCAGGTCGTCGTACGCGACCGACGCGTCGACCAGCTCGTGCTGCGCGGTCTGCACGTCCTTCTGCGCTGCGAGTGCAGCGTCGAGCGCCTGCTGGCAGGCAGTGGCGTCGGGCGGGTCGGCCGAACACACCGTGACCGCGTTCTCGTAGGCGGTCGACGCCGTGGCCAGCGCGGTGTCGACGTTCTGCTGGGCCTGGAGCACGGCCTGCTGGGCGGCCGCGAGCTGCGGATCGGTGCTCGTCACCGCCAGGACGATGCGGGTCCCGCCGGTCGACGCGGAGCTGAGCGTGCCCGTGCCGCCGCTGGTGCCGTTCCCGCCACTCCCACCGCTGCCGCTCGGCGAGCTGCTCGACTTCTCACCGCTGAGACCCTTCTCGAGCGTGAGCTGCGCCTGCGCCAGCGTGGCCTGCGCCGAGTGCAGGTCGTCCTCCAGCGACTGCGTGTCGAGCTGTGCGAGATCAGCGCCGGCCGCGACCTCGTCGCCCACCTGGACGGACACCGACTTCACCGTGCCCGACGCGGGGAAGCCCACCGACGACTGCGACACCGGCTCGATCGTGGCGACGCTCGTGAGCTCCGAGTCGACGGCGCGCTGCGCCACCGTCGCCGTGCGGTACGAGGCGCCGCTCGAGCCGAGCGCGCCGGTCGCGAACGCGACGATCAGCACCACCACGAGCACCACGGTGAAGGCGACGATGCTGCTGCGGCGGCGCCACCAGCGGCGGCTCGGACCCTCGGGTTCGAGGAGGGCTTCGAGCGTGATCTCGGGCACGCCCGCGGCCATGGTCATTCGCTCCTCAGTGCGTCGATGGGTGCGAGCCGGGCCGCGCGCGACGCGGGGTACACGCCGAAGACCATCCCGATGCCCATGGCCACGACGATCGCCACCAACGCGGCCGGGATCGAGATCTCGATCCGGGTGTCGCTGACCGCGGGGATGACCACCGCCCCGACGACACCGGTGATGACACCGAGGATGCCGCCGGCGAGACCGAGGAGCCCCGCTTCGACCACGAACTGGCGACGGATCGACGCCGGACGGGCGCCGATCGCCTTGCGCAGACCGATCTCACGGATGCGCTCCGTGACCGACACCAGCATGATGTTCATCACGCCGATGCCGCCGACGAGCAGCGCGATGAACGCGATGCCGCCGAGCATGACGGTGAGCGTGTCGTCGACCGAGTTCGCGGTGCTCAACACCGACTCGGCGGTGGCGATCGAGAAGTCGGCGTCGGTGGCGTTGGTGATGGCGTGGTTGTTCAGGAGGATCGCGTCGGTCTCCTGGTAGGCGCCCGACAGCGCCGACGAGGACGTGGCCTTCACGTAGATCGAGCTGACCGAGTTGCGGTTGGTGCCACCGACGAGACGCTGTTGGTACGTGCTCAGGGGCACGACCGCGAGGTCGTTGCTCGATGTCTGCTCCGAGGAGCTCAGCGGCTGGAGCACCCCGACGACCTCGAGCTTCGTGCCGTTGTAGCTGATGGTCTCGCCGACGGGATCCCGCCCGCTGAACAGCTCGCCGGCGGTGTCGGACCCGAGGACCACCACGCCCGCGGCATCGCGTTGGTCGGCGGCGGTGATGAACCGTCCCGACGAGACTGTGCGCGAACGCACGTAGTCCCACGACGGCGTCGTGCCGGTGATCGTCGTCGTCCAGTTGTCGGTGCCCCGGACCAGTGACCCCGTGGTGGTCGACACCGGTGCGACCGCGGCCACGTCGGGTGCGTTCGAGTCCGACCGCAGCGACTGCGCGTCCTGTTCGGTGAGCGTCGACGACGAGCCGAACCCACCCCGCACACCGGAGGTGGAGGTCGAGCTGCCGGGCGAGATGACGAGCAGGTTCGTCCCGAGCGAGTTGATGTCGTCCTGCACCTGCGCGCGCGCACCCTGGCCGATGCCCACCGTCAACACGACCGCGGTGATGCCGATCAGGATGCCGAGCATCGTCGAGCGCGGAGCGCAGCCGGTGCGAGCGGACCGCGTCCAGCGCGGTGTGCAGGACGTCGCGCCAGCTCATGTCGGCCTCACGCGGGTGCCTGCTCGCGCTCGGACGGCTGGTCACTCGCGATCTCGCCGTCACGGATCTGGATGACGCGCTCGGCGTGCTCGGCGACATCACGCTCGTGCGTGATGAGCACGATCGTGTTGCCGTCGGCGTGCAGGTCGGACAGGAAGCCGAGCACGTCGGCCGACGACCGTGAATCGAGGTTGCCGGTCGGCTCGTCGGCGAGGAGCATCGTGGGCTCGGTCACCAGCGCGCGGGCGATCGCGACGCGCTGCTGCTGACCACCCGACAGCTCACCGGGTCGGTGCTCGGTGCGATCGCCGAGACCGACGCGCTCGAGCGCAGCCATCGCCCGGGCCCGCCGCTCGTCGGGCTCGACCCCGCGGTAGATCAGCGGCAGCTCCACGTTGCGCCACGCGTTCAGGTAGGCGAGCAGGTTGAACTGCTGGAACACGAAGCCGATGAAGACGTTGCGCACCCGCGCCAACACGTCCTCGTCGAGGTCCTGGACGTCGCGCCCGGCGAGGCGGAAGACCCCCGAGGTCGGCACGTCGAGGCAACCGAGGATGTTCATGAGGGTCGACTTGCCCGACCCCGACGGCCCGATGATGGCGGCGAACTCGCCCGCCTCGACCCGCACGCCGATCGACTGCAGCGCGGCCACCTCGATGACGCCGGTGGAGTACACCTTGCTGACGTCGATCAGCTCGACGATCGGCGGAGTGGGAGCCGCGAACGGTGCCGGTGCACCGACGGTGAGCGCGTCGCTCACTGCCCACCGCCGGAGAGCTGCGCGCCGCCGGGGAACTGGCCGCCACCCGGGAACTGGCCGCCGCCGGGGAACTCACCGCGGTTGCCGGTGCCGGTGCTGGTGCCGCTGCCACCGCCGGTGATGACGACGCTCTCGACGATCACCTGTTGCCCTTCCTTCAGGCCGCTGGCGATCTCGATCTGCCCGCCCGCCGACTCGCCCGTCGTCACCGTGACCTGCTCGGTGCGGCCCTTCGTCGTACCGTCCTCGGCGACGGTGACCGTCGACGTGCCGTCGCTCGTGGTGACCGCCCGCACCGGGACCTGCACCACGTCGTCCTTGACCGTCGCCGAGATCGCACCGGTGATCGACGTCCCGATGCTGTACGCCGCGTCGTCGGTGCTGAAGGCGATCGTCACCGGGTACTGCGCGACCCCCGACGATGCGTCGGCGACCTTGCCCACCGCGACCACGATCCCCGTCACCGTCGTGGAGGCGCCGGTGCCGCTCGTCCCGGTGTTCCCGGTTCCCGCGCTGCCGTTCCCGGTGGTGCCGGTGCCGGTGGTCCCGTTCCGGGTCGTGCCGTTCGCGGCTGCGCCCCGGGGGAAGAAGCCGCCGAAGCTCCCGTTCGAGGAACCGGTCGAGACCGACACCGTCACGGGGGCGCCCAGCTTCACGCTGTCCACCTGGCTGCTGTCGACCTGGAGCTCCGACGAGTACTTCCCGGTGCTCACGACCTGGATGTCGGGAGTCGTCGTGCTCCCGCTCCCGCTGCTGTCGCCGGTGGGGCTGTTCGAACCGCTGCTCGGGAGGTTGCCCGACGAGTTGCCGGTCCCGCTGTCGGAACCGGTCTGGTCGGTGCCGCCGGTGCCGCTCGAGCCGAGCTTCTCGCCTGCGGTCACGTTCACCGAGGTGACCGTGCCGTCGACCGTCGCGGTGAGGGTGGCACCGGCGAGCGCCTGCTGCGCGGTGGTCAGCGAGTCCTGCGCGCTCTGCACCTGCGTCTGGTCCACCGCGATCTGGGTGCTCGACGCGCCGGACGACTGGTCGTCGGCGAGGGTCGCCTGCGCGTCGGCGAGCGTCGACTGCGCCTCGTCCACGGCGGACTGCAGGCTGGCCGAGTCGAGCGTCGCGAGCACCTGACCGGCGGTGACCTTGTCGCCGGCGCTGACGTCGACCGCGGTGACCGTGCCCGACGCGCCGAAGCTCAGGTCATCGGTGTGCGACGCGGCGACGGTGCCCTCGGCCGACACCGTCTCGACCAGCGGGCCGCGGGTGACGGTGACGAGCGCCTTCGTCGTGGTCGTCGTGAAGGCGGCGCTGTCGTCGTCGCGCCCGAGCACCAACCAGATGCCGACCCCGACGACCAGGACGATGACGAGCGCACCGGCGACGAGCGCGCGCCGACGTCGGCGCCACCACGGGGCCACGGGCGCGTCGGGGTGCCCGGAAGGCTGTTCGTGCATGGCGGCCAAGCTCGCGTCCGCCCCTCAGAGAAGGCCACCGAACCACCCGTGAGAACGCTGTGAACGAGTACTAGCTGAAGAGGGTCTCGCCGACGAAGCCGCTGGCGCCCACGCCGGGCGGGCAGGCGAAGGTCGCGGTGGAGTCGTGACGGATGTACTCGTTGAGCGCGTCGGTGGAGAGGTGCTGCTGCACCGGGATGAACCCGGTGCGCGGGTCCCGCTGGTAGGCGATGAAGAAGAGGCCCGCGTCGAGCTGGTTGGTCACCGGGTCGATGCCGTCGGTGAACGAGAACCCGCGGCGGAGCAGGCGGATGCCCTTGTTCTCCGACGGCGCGGCGAGCCGGATGTGGGCGTCGGCGGGGATCACCGGCACGCCCCCCTTCTTCGCCGTGAGGTTCACCGTGTCGTGCTCCTTCGACGCGCCGAGTGGCGCGCCCTCCTGCTTGTTCCGACCGATGGTGAGCTCCTGGTCGGAGAGCGTGGAGCGATCCCAGATCTCGAGCATCATCCGGATGCGCCGGGTCACCAGGTAGCTCCCGTTGCGCATCCACGCCGGGTCGTCCTTCGCCGCGACCCACACGTGGTCGTCGAGCGCACCCGAGTCCTCGACGACGATGTTGTTGGTGCCGTCCTTGAACCCCATGAGGTTGCGGGGCGTCACCTGCGCCTCGTCGGTGACCGAGGTGCGGCCGAACCCCTGCTGCGACCATCGCAGCACGACGACACCGCGCCCGATGCGGGCGAGGTCGCGTATGGCGTGGAACGCGACGGTGGGGTCGTTGGCGCACGCCTGGATCGCGAGGTCGCCGTCGCTGATGTCGGGCTGGATCTCGTCGCGCGCGAAGAGCGGCATCGGGGCCAACGCCGCCGGCTTGCGGGCGGCGATGCCGAACGGGTCACCCTCGCGGTCGAACAGCGACGCCCCGAACCCGTAGGTGATGGTGAGCGACTGGGGGCCGAGCCCGTCGGCCTCGCCGGTGTCGTCGGGAGGAGCGTCGAGGTTGTCGTTGTCGGTCCCGATCAGCTGGCCCTTGACCATGCGCCGCGACGCGTCGGTCCACTCCTTCAGCACCCTCACCAGATCGTCGCGGTCGTCGGAGACGACGTCGAACGACACGAACATCAGCCGGTCCTGCACCGGCGTGACGATCCCGGCCTGGTGGACGCCCTCGAACGGAACTGCAGCGTCGGCGCCGCTCGGTGTGGACGCGCCGGCCGCGGGGGGAAGCGCCAGCGCGTCCGCACCGAGTGCGACGGTGGTGGCGAGCGCCCCGGCCCCTGCCGTGCCGAGGAACGCCCGCCGACTCACCGACTTCGGACTCACGGTCGGGTCATGACCCGACGACCTGCTTCGACACCTGCGACAGAGGCTCGGCCAGGGCGTCGATCGCCTGGGAGAGCTTCTTGGTGTCGGCCTTCGTCAGATCCGTGTAGGCGACGTAATTCGTGCCACTGCCGTAGGAAGCCAAGGCGGTGTAGACGCCGCCGAACTTGGCGTCGAGCTCGGTCACGAGTTGCGGGTTCTTCTTCTGGAGGATCGGCTTCACCGCATCGTAGGCAGCCTCGGCGCCCTTCACGTTGGCCTCGAAGTCGACGAGGTCGGTGCGCGAGTAGCGCTCCTCCTCACCGGTGATCTTCGACTTCGACACCTCGTTGAGCAGCTCGACCGCGCCGTTGGCGATGCCGGCCGGCTGGAGCTCGACGTCCTGCACCAGGTTCTGGAGCGTCTGCACGTTCGTGTTGAGGTCGGCCGTGACCTGGGGTGTGACCGCGCTGAGGGAGTTGTCCTTCCAGAGCGCCTTCTCGATCAAGTGGTAGCCACCCCAGTCCTTCTTGGGCACGTCGCCCTCTCGGGCGTCGATGCGGGGGTCGAGGTCACCGAAGGCCTCGGCCACCGGCTCGATGGCCTCGTAGGGGATGCGCGCCGCGGGGTACGCCGCCTTGGCCGCCTCGATGTCGCCGGAGTCGACCGCGTCGGTGAACGTCTTGGTGGCGGCGGTCAGCGTGGCGGTCTGCGTGATGAGGTACTGGCGGTACTGGTCGACCGCGGCCTGGCCGTCGGCGCTGAGCTTCGTGGCGGCGTCGCCCTTCACGACGAGCTTGCCCTTGTCGCCGCGAGCCGCCGGGGCAGTACGTGGTGTAGGTCCCCGCCTTCAGCGTGAGCGAGAACTCCTTGTTGAGCCCGGGAGCGACGTTCTCGACCTCACCGACGATGTGATCTCCGGACAGGATCTCGAACTCGCTCACGTCGCCCGAGCCGGTGTTGCTGACCTTGAAGTTCGTGGGCCCGGCGGTGACGCTGAGCCTCGCCGGGCAGCCGTCGTCGCTGATCTCGACCTTGACGGTGGACGTCTTGGCACCTGCGGTGCCGATCAGGCCCACGACGAGCACTGCACCGCTCAGGGTCGCGCTGAGCAGCGCGCGACCAGTGGTTCGGAACATCGGTACGGATCCTCCCGGAAGTGGAATCGTTTGGGTCAGACGGTTTCGACGGCGTGCACCGATGCAGCGACCGGCATCGCACGCGCCTTCGGGCGTTGCGGGCGACACACGTAGACGAGCATCGGGACCGCGTAGACCGCGAAGGCGAGCAGCTCGCCCCACGTGGGTTCAGGTTGGATCCCGAACATCCCGGTGATCAGCGCCGACTGCACCGACCCGGGATCGATCAGCCACCGGAGGTCGACCGCCCGATCGAGCATGAGGTTCCACCAGCCGGCCTCGTGCGCGGTGTGCACCGCGAAGGCGAACAGGCCGGCGCCGACGAGGACGAGGACGACTCCGGTGGCGCGGAAGAATTTCGACAGGTTGATCTTCACGCCGCCTCGGTAGAGGAGGTAGCCGAGCACGATCGCCAGGGCGACGCCGAGCAGCGCGCCGGTGCCGGTGAGTCCCGGACGATCCGACTGTTGGAACGCTGCGAGCATGAACACGGCAGTCTCGAGGCCCTCCCGCAGCACCGCGAGGAACGCCATCACCACGAGGCCGAGCGCCGAGCCCTCGACGAGCGCCACGGACGCTCGCTCCTGGAGGTCGCCCTTCAGGTCGGCCGAATGCCGCCGCATCCAGATGATCATCCAGGTGATCATCCCGACCGCGACCAGCGCGATGACCGTCTCGAGCTGCTCCTGCTCGCGCTGGGGCAGGTTCTCCTCGGCCGCGTGCAACGCCCACGCGGCGCCGCCGCAGAGGAGCACGGCGCCGACCACACCGAGCCACATCCACCGCAACGCGTCACGTCGTCCCTGCTGGGACAGGAACGCGGCGATGATGCCGATGATCAGCGCAGCTTCGAGGCCCTCCCGGAGGCCGATGACGAAGGTGGGGAGCACGGTCCTAAGGTTAGGAACCCCTTAGCCGCGATGCAAGTCAAGCTTCCCTCAGCCCCAGGTTCTCGAAGATCTCACGGGTCGCGGTGGAGCGGTTGAGCGTGTAGAAGTGCAGGCCCGGCGCCCCGCCCTCGAGGAGGGTGGCGCACAGCTGGGTGGCCTCGGCGATCCCGACCGCCCGCACCGCGGCCGCGTCCTCGCCCACCGCGTCGAGCTTCTCCGAGAGCCACTTCGGGAAGTCGGAGCCCTGCATCTCCGACATCCGCTTGATGCTGCCGACGCTCGTGGCCGGCATGATCCCGGCGATCACCGGCTTGTCGACCCCGAGCGCCCGGAGGCTCTCGACCAGCTCGAAGTAGTGCTCGGCGTCGAAGAAGAACTGGGTGATGGCGAAGTCGGCGGCGGCGAGCTTCTCGGCGGTGTGGCGCCGGTCGCTCTCCCGGCTCGCCGAGCGCGGATGTGGCTCCGGATGGGCAGCCACGCCGACCGAGAAGTCGCCGACCTCGCGGATCGAGCTCCACCAGCTCGATCGCGTACTTCAGCTCACCCTCGGGGAGCGTCGAGGTCCTTGGGCGGATCGCCGCCGAGGGCGAGGATGTTGTCGATCCCGGCATCGCGGTAGCGCTCGACGATCTCGACCAGCTCGGCACGCGAGTGTGGCCGCGCACGTGAGGTGTGCCATCGCCGTCATCGGGGTGTCGCGGTGGATGCCGCACGACGAGGTCGTGGGTGCGTTCGCGGGTCGTGCCCCCGGCGCCGTAGGTGACCGAGACGTACGACGGCTCGAGCTCCACGAGCTCGCGCAACGTCTGTGCGAGCACGCCTTCCATCTTCTCGTCGCGCGGCGGGAAGAACTCGAACGAGATGCTCGGTCCGGTCTTGAGGATCTCGCTGATCTTCACGGCGGATCAGGCTACCGGGGTCGCGAAGACCGGAACCCGCTGAATCGCCGCAGACGCAGCGAGTTGCTCACCACGAACACGCTCGAGAAGCCCATCGCCGCCGCCGCGATCACGGGGCTGAGCAGTCCCACCGCGGCGAGCGGGATGGCTGCGACGTTGTACGCGAAGGCCCAGAACAGGTTGCCCTTGATGGTCGAGAGCGTCCGGCGCGAGAGCGCCACCGCGTCGGCGGCCGCGCGCAGGTCGCCCGACACCAGCGTGAGGTCGCTCGCCTCGATGGCGACGTCGGCACCGGTGCCGATCGCGATGCCCAGGTCGGACTGCGCCAGCGCGGGCGCGTCGTTGACGCCGTCGCCGACGACCGCCACGTGACGACCCTCGGCCTGGAGCGCGCGCACCACGTCGACCTTCCCGCCCGGCAGCACACCGGCGACGACGCGGTCGATGCCCACCGCCGCCGCCACCGACTCGGCGGTCTCCTGCCGATCACCCGTGAGCATGACGAGCGTGAGCCCGAGGTCGCGCAACGCGGCGATGCCTTCGCGCGACGTCGTCTTGATCGTGTCGTCGACGACGAACGCGCCGCGCACGTCGCCGTCCCACCCTGCGTACACCACGGTGCTGGAGCCGTACCTCGCGCCGTTCGTTGCGCGGCCACGCGTCGCCACTCGAGCCGGAGCGCGCACCGACGAACTCGCGGCGCCCCACGCGCACGACGGTGCCGTCGACCGTCGCCTCGACGCCCTCACCGGGGTGGTTCACGAATCCCTCGGGCGCGACCAGCTCGACGCTTCGCGCCCGGGCGCCGTCGGCGATGGCGCGCGCGATGGGGTGCTCCGACGCGTCCTCGACCGAACCCGCGCGCCGGAGCAGCACGTCGACGTCGGCGCCAGGGGTGGGACGGACCTCACTCAGCGCCATGTGGCCCTCGGTGATGGTGCCGGTCTTGTCGAGCACGGCGGTGTCGACCACGTGCGTGGCCTCGAGCACCTCGCCACCCTTGATCACGATCCCGAGCTGGGCGGCGCGACCGGTGCCCACCATGATCGCGGTGGGGGTGGCGAGCCCGAGCGCGCACGGGCAGGCGATGATCAGCACCGCGACCGCGGCGGTGAACGCCTGGTCGGCCGCGTTCCCGAGCGCCAGCCAGGCCACGAACGTCAGCACGGCGATCACGAGCACGACCGGGACGAACACCGCCGAGATGCGGTCCGCGAGCCGTTGCACCGGGGCCTTCGACCCCTGGGCCTCCTCGACCAGACGGGCGATCTGCGCCAACGCGGTGTCGCTGCCGACCCGGGTGGCCTCGACGACGAGTCGTCCGCTGGTGTTGAGGGTGGCGCCGAACACCTCGTCCCCGCGCACGACGTCGACCGGCACCGGCTCGCCCGTGAGCATGGAGAGGTCGACCGCCGACGCGCCGTCGACCACCGTGCCGTCGGTCGCGATCTTCTCCCCCGGGCGCACGACGAAGCGCTCGACCCGACTCGCAGCGACGCGATCGGCACCTCGTCGCCGTTCTCGAGCCGCGCCGTCTTCGCGCCGAGCTCGAGGAGCGCACGCAGCGCGTGACCCGAACGGCCCCGGGCGCGCGCCTCGAAGTACTTCCCGAGGAGGAGCAGCGCGACGATCGCGCAGGCGGTCTCGAAGTACACGTGGGGGCCGTCGCCACCGCCGAACACCGCGCCGAACGACATGCCTCCGGACATCGACTCGTCGCCGGCACCGAGGAAGATCACCGCCACTGCCGACCACAGGTACGCGGCGAGCGTGCCCAACGACACCAGCGTGTCCATCGTGGTGGCGCCATGGCGCAGGTTGGCGAGCGTGGCGCGGTGGAACGGCCACGCCGACCACAGGATGACCGGCGTCGAGAGTGCGAACGCGACCCACTGCCATCCCGTGAACTGGAGCCCCGGGACCATCGAGATCGCGATCACCGGGATCGCGAGCACCACTGCGACGAAGAGGCGCGGCGTGAGGTCTCGCAGCTCGTCACCCTCGGGGTCGTCGGGCTCGACGTCGGGGACCGAGTAGCCGAGGTCGGCGACGGTGGCTGCGAATTCCTCCCGCCCGGTGACGGCGGGGTCGTACGTGAGGGTGGCGCGGTTCGTGGCGAAGTTGACGCTGGCGGCGGTGACCCCGGGCAGGCCGCCGAGCCCCGACTCGATGCGGGAGGCGCACGATGCGCAGCTCATCCCGACGAGCGGGAGATCGCACCGCTCGAGCCCGGCGTCGAGCACGGGCTCGGGCTCCAGCTCGTGGGTGTCGGTCGCCATGCGTGGTAGCATACCCCCCTAGGGTATCTTGAGCAACACCCGGACACGGGCGGACGACGAGCAGGGGGACACATGGCGGCGCGGGGATACAGCCTCGAGAAGGACGAGTACGGGAAGCGGCTGCGCCGCATCGAGGGGCAGGTCCGCGGTCTCGCAGCGGATGATCGACGACGACGAGTACTGCATCGACGTGCTCACCCAGATCGTGTCGGTCACCAAGGCGCTGCAGAGCGTCGGTCTCGGACTCCTCGACGAGCACGTCCGCCACTGCGTGCGCGACGCCGCGACCTCCGATCCCGCGAGCGGGGACGCCAAGATCGACGAGGCCGTCCAGGCGGTCGAGCGCCTGCTGCGGGTCTGACCCGGAGCGACCCGATCAGCCGGGATCAGCCCGGAGAGGCCGTGGTCCCGCTCTCGTACGACGCACGCTGGGCCCGCAGCGTGTCGAGCTGGCGGCGCGACAACTGCCACACGACGCACGCAGCCAGCACCGCGGCGATCGCGGTCGCGACGACACCGATGAGCGCGACGGTGTTGCTCGCCTCGATGTCGTCGAGCGAGCTGCTGTCGTGCAGGCCGGCGTTCGACGCGCCGTAGCGCAGGAGCGAGATCAACCACGCCGCCCACCAGATCCCGACCAGCCAGGAGCCCTTCGCGCTGCGCCACCGGGGGTCGCCCCGCGGCCTCTCCGGAGTCGCGCCCCGCCACAGGTCCTGCAGGATCATCACCGGGATCACGAGGTTGGCCAGCGGGATGAACCAGGCGCCGATCGACCATCCGGGCCCGAAGCGGGCGCCGACGCGATCGAGCGCCTCGTTGTTCTTCGCGGCGCGGAACTGCCAGACGATGAACAGCACGACGATCACCAGCTGGGTGAGGCCGTAGAAGACCGCAGCTCCGCTGACGAAGTCGTCGGCGTCGTTCGCCCGCTGGAGGACGTCGGAGAAGTCGCCCGCCTTGATGTCCTGCACCACCGAGATCCGGTTGGCCAGCGCCGCACCGAGGACGCCGGAGGCGCAGAGCATCACGGCGAAGACCGCGACCAGGGCCACCGCCAGGCCCCGGAGATCACGCCAGCGGCCCGGGGCCACCGCGATCGGCGGCGGTGGTGGTGGGATCGGTGCGACCGGCGGCCCCGGCGGTGGCGGAGGCGGCGGGAGCTGCGTCACCGGGCGGATCGTACCGGCATGGGGAGGGACGACCCGCCTGCGCGAGACTGGCCCGATGCCGCCCGAGAAGCTCAGTTGGAAGCACCTCTACTCCGAGGTGGTCACGTCGGGGTTGTGCACCGGCTGCGCCGGTTGCGTGATCGCGTGCCCGCACGACGTGCTCGGCTACCGCGACACCGACGGTGTCTACAAGCCGTTCCAGCTCGAGGAGGGATGGGGTCCCGAGAACTGCAGCCACGGTGAGAAGAGCTGCACGTCGTGCACCCGGGCCTGCCCCCGCTTCCGCACCTGGGAGCCCGAGATCGACGAGTTCATGTTCGGACGCGCCCGCACCAACGACGAGCCGTCGGGCATCTACAAGGACATCGTGCTGGCCCGCGCCACCGACCCCGTGCTCGCCGAGGTGGGTCAGGACGGCGGCCTCGTCTCGGCCATGCTCGTGTACGCGCTCGAGCACGACATGATCGACGCCGCGCTGGTGAGCTACCTCGAGGGTGACGGCACCACGTGGAAGGCGATCCCGGGCGTCGCCCGCACGCGCGAAGACGTCATCGCCTCCGCCGGCAGCCGCTACACGTACTCGGCCAACACGCTCGCCTACCCCGACGCGATCGAGAGCGGGGCCGAGCGCATCGCGATCGTGGGGATGAGCTGCCAGTCGTCGGTGGCACCGGTGATGAAGCAGCGCAAGGCGGGCAAGGTCGCCCGTCGCCTCGCCCTCAACATCGGTCTGCTGTGCTCCAAGACCTTCGACGACGCCATCTTCGAGGAGCTCTTCGAGGCGAAGTACGGCCTCAAGAAGGCCGACATGAAGAAGATGAACATCAAGGGCGTCTTCCAGATCTGGATGAACAACGGCGACTACCACGAGATCCCGCTCAAGGAGTGCCACGCCTGGACGCGTGAGGGCTGCAAGATGTGCCCCGACTTCGCGGCCGAGCACGCCGACATCTCCACCGGAGGCATCGGCGCGTTCAACGACTGGACGCTCACCATCGTGCGCACCGACGTCGGTCGTGAGCTGATGGACGGCCTGGTGCGCGACGGCTGGATCGAGACCCGCCCCGGCGACGACGACCCCGGCGCGATCGCGCTGATGCACAAGCTCTCGGCCAAGTCGCGCAAGCGCTGGCCCGAGTTCGCCATCGACGCTCCCCGCCTCCTGCCCGCGCCTGCCGGTTCGTAGCACTGGCTCCACGCCGCCACATCCGGATCCCGGTCCTCGGGAAGGCCGCGCCCCCCATCGGCAGCGACTTCGTGTCGCTGGAAGCCGCCAGCGGCATCGTGCTCCTGCTCGGTGCGGCGGCGGCACTGATCTGGGTGAACACCGAACACCGCGGGCTACACGAGCTGGTGGCACCACCAGCTCACTGTCGGACCCGGCGACCTCGCCATCACCGAGTCACTGGTGCACTGGGTCAACGACGCGCTCGATGACCGTGTTCTTCTTCGTCGTCGGGCTGGAGATCAAGCGCGAGCTCGTCACCGGTGAGCTGCGCGACCGCCATCGCGCCGCGCTGCCCGCGATCGCGGCGCTCGGTGGGATGGTGGTTCCCGCGCTCGTCTTCGTCGCGATCAACGCCGGCGGGGGCGGTCTCGACGGTTGGGCGATCCCGATGGCCACCGACATCGCGTTCGCGGTGGGCGTGCTCGCGCTCCTCGGACCGCGCGTGCCGTCGAGTCTGAAGCTCTTCCTGCTCGCGCTGGCGATCGTCGACGACATCGGCGCCATCGTGGTGATCGCGCTCTTCTACTCCCGTGGCCTCGACGGCTGGTGGCTCCTCGGCGCGCTTGCAACCGTCGCCCTCGTCGTCGTGATGTCACGACTCCGGGTCGACCATCCGCTGGCGTACGTGATCCCCGGCATCGTCCTGTGGTGGTGCCTCCACGAAGCGGGCGTGGAGCCGACGCTCGCCGGTGTCCTGCTCGGACTGCTCACGCCGGCGCGACCGCGCCGCGGAGTGCCCGTGCTCGAGAAGCTCGAAGACGCACTGCACCCGCTCTCCAGCTTCGTGAT
Source organism: uncultured Actinomycetes bacterium (assembly GCA_963755855.1). GTDB lineage: Bacteria > Actinomycetota > Acidimicrobiia > IMCC26256 > DASPTH01 > DASUAS01. The sequence goes on from CAVWLR010000009.1 coordinate 2,215,780, forward strand.
CGTGCCGATCTTCGCCCTCGCGAACGCGGGTGTGGTGCTGAGCGGCGACGCCATCGACCACGCGCTGTCGAGCCGGGTGACGATCGGCATCGTCGCCGGACTGGTGGTCGGGAAGTTCGTCGGGATCCTCGGGGCGACTGCGCTCGGGATGCGCACCCGTCTCGGCACCCTCCCCGAGGGCCTCGGGCTGCACCACATCGCGGGGGTCGCGGTCCTCGGCGGCGTCGGCTTCACCGTGTCCCTGTTCATCACCGACCTCGCGTTCCGTGGTGAGGTGATCGACGACGCCAAGATCGGCGTGCTCGCCGCATCGGCAGTCGCAGCGTTGCTCGGCATGGTGGTGCTGCGGGTACTGCTGCGCGGCTCGGTCCCGAAGCTCACGCCCGAGATGAGAGAGGAGCTCGCATGAAGATCGTGGCGATCACGAACGACCTGATGGACCGGTCCCGCATCAGCAGTGCGGTGGAAGGAGCCGAGTTCGCACGCGATGCAGGCGCCTGCGCCGGTGCCGACGTGGTGGTGATCGACCTCGCACGCAACGCTGCGCTCGTCGCAGCCGTGCGCGCCGCCGCACCTGATGCCCGCATCGTGGCGTTCGGCCCACACGTCGACACCGAGGTGCTGGCACAGGCGGACCGCGACGGCGCCGACGTCGTCCTCCCCCGCTCCCGGTTCTTCCAGGACCCGGCAGCCGCGCTCCGCCCCTGAGTCTGCGAAGCTGCGCCGATGGCCGACCACCCCATGGACACCACCGTCACCGACCACCTCCTCAGCACGACGCGCGCGGTGCGCAAGCGCCTCGACCTCGAACGCCCGGTCGAGCGCGAGCTGATCCTCGACTGCCTCCGACTGGCCGTGCAGTCGCCGACGGGCAGCAACGCGCAGAAGTGGCACTGGGTCGTGGTGACCGACCCCGCCAAGCGGGCGCGCCTGAAGGAGCTCTACGACGGGATGGCCCGGCCGTACCTCGAGTCGCAGGCCGAGACCTCGGAGGACCCCCAGACCCGGCGGGTGTACCAGTCGGCCGTCTACCTGCTGAACATCCTCGACCGCGTGCCGGTGCACGTCATCCCCTGCGTCGAGGGCCGGTTGGACAGCCCGGAGCCGTTCGCCGCCGCCAGCTTCTACGGATCCATCCTCCCCGCGGTGTGGAGCTTCATGCTCGCGGCGCGCTCCCGGGGCCTCGGCACGGTCTGGACCACGCTCCACCTCGCCAACGAGGCCGAGACCGCCGAGCTGCTCGGCATCCCCGACGGCATGACCCAGGTGGCGCTGATCCCCGTCGCCCACTTCACCGGCGACGACTTCAAGCCCGCGGTGCGACCGCCGGTGGAGGGCATCACCTACTGGGACGCCTGGGGTGCTACCGGCGAGTAACCAAAGCCCGCCGGCGGGAGTCGAACCCTGGATGCCCTCTGTCGTCGCGCGCCTCCAGACCGCCGCGGAAGGGTCGGGCTCCGTCACCTTCGTCGGCTCCGCCGCCGGTGCCGCCGGCCCTGCAGACCGGGTCGGGTGGGCCGCGCTCCACGAGGACGCGCAGCGGGTGGCCGCCGCCCTCCAGGCGCGCGGGTCGGCCCGGGTGTGCACGTGGGCGTGCTGGGACCGACGTCGCGCCCGCTCGTCACCACCATCCAGGCGATCTACCTCGCCGGGGGCACCGTCGTCGCGCTCCCGTTGCCGATGCGACTGGGCTCGATCGAGGAGTTCGTCGACCAGACCCGCCGCCGGATCGCCAACGCCGATGCCGCACTGGTGGTCGTCGATCGCGACCTCGCACCCTTCCTCGACACGCCACCGGCGCGCGCAGAGCTGCGCGTGGCCATGGTGCTGCTCGACGAGCTCGCGGCCGAGGGTGCACGGATCGGCGCCGCGGCGTGGATGCGGCCGCCGGACGACCCCGACCGCCTCGCGATCCTGCAGTTCACCAGCGGTTCCACCGCAGCACCCAAGGGCGTGATGCTGCCCGACCGCTGCGTGGGAGCGAACATCGACGCCATCATCGCCGGGGCCGGCCTCACCCACGCCGACCGCGCCGTCTCGTGGCTGCCGCTGTACCACGACATGGGCCTCATCGGTCTCCTGATGGCCCCGATGCTGCACGGCTTCGAACTGGTGCTGGGCGCGCCCCAGGACTTCCTCGCCCGCCCGGCGTGCTGGCTCGAGTGGATCTCCGAGCACCGCGGCACCATCACCGCGGGGCCGAACTTCTCGTACGCGCTGGCCGCACGCGCGCTGCGACGTGCCGACGCGCTCGATCTCTCCAGCTGGCGACTCGCGCTCAACGGCGCCGAGCCCGTCGACCCCGGGGCGGTCGAGTCGTTCTGCACCGCCGCGGCCCCGTTCGGCTTCGACGCGCGTGCGGCGTACCCCGTGTTCGGGATGGCCGAGGCCACGCTGGCAGTGACCTTCCCGGCGGTCGGCGAGGGGATGACCGTCGATGCCGTCGACCGCCACGCACTCGAGCACGACCGCCAGGCGGTCCCTGCGGGTGACGACGCACCGCCCGAGTCGGTGCGCCGGCTGGCGAAGCTCGGGCGCCCGCTCGAGGGGTTCGAGCTGCGCATCGTCGATCCGCTCACCGACGCCGTCCGGGGCGAGCGCGAGGTCGGCGAGCTGGAGCTGCGCAGCCCCTCGGTCACGCCGGGGTACTACCGCAACCCCGAGGCGACCGACGCCACCTTCGACGACGGCTGGCTGCGCACCGGCGACCTCGCCTACCTGGTCGACGGCGAATTGGTGGTGTGCGGTCGGCAGAAAGACGTGATCATCGTCGGCGGCCGCAACGTGTTCCCCGAGGACGTCGAGCGCGCCGCCGCCGCCGTCGAGGGCGTCCGCGCCGGCAACGTGATCGCCTTCGCCAGCGACCGCAAGCGGGGCCGCGAGTCGATCGTCGTCGTCGCCGAGACCCGCACCGACGACCTCGACGAGGTGCACGCGTCGGTCGTCACCCACGTGCGGGATGCGGTCGGCGTCCCTCCCGTCGACGTGGTCCTCGTGCGGCCGGGCACGCTCCCCAAGACGTCGTCGGGCAAGCTGCAACGATCGCTCTGCCGCGACCGGTACCACGGCAACGAGCTCGAGCCGGCATAGCCGGCTCGAGCTCTGCCGTGTGGTGATGCGCTCGGCCTGCGTCAGTTGTTGACGGGGTCGTCGACCAGCATCTCCTCGAACAACGCCCGGTAGGAGATGACGGCCTGGCGCAGGTCCTCGGTGGACGTCTGTCCCTCGACCGTGCGCGCGGCGATGCCGTGCGCGGTCCGGTAGTTCTCCACCACGTCGGGGTGATCGACCGACACGAGCTCGCTCCTCGTCTCGAAGTCGTCGACCGGGTAGCCACGCTCGCGGATCAGATCCGTGATCAGGCGGTCGGCGTCGGCCACCGCCACCTGCGGGCGGTCGACGAAGCCGCTCTGCATGTCCTGCCACTGGGTGGTGTAGCGCTGACGCGAGGCGTCGCTCAACGGCCGGAGGTCGAGCTCGTCGTGGCGGGTCTCACGCTCGCGCAGCTCGCGCTCTGCCTCGCGGCGCCGATCGGCACCGTCGACGGTGCGGTCGTACTCGGAGCCGAAGCGTTCTTGCAGGTGATGACGCCTCCGGCTGCGCGCCGACGCGGCGACGGCGATGGCCACGATCACCACCACGACGACGATCGCGAGCACGATCCAGATCCAGGTGTCCATGAGAGTTCCTCCGTGTCGGTGCGACCCGCTGCCCGTCGGGATGTGCCGGAGGGGATACCCCGAGGCCTTGACGGGGCAACCTCTGGAGCGACCGCACCCCGGTCGGGGAACCAGACCGGGCACAATGGAGGTTCTCCATGCCGATGGACCCCTCCTCTCGCGCGCCCGGAGTGATCGACTCCGGAGTCCTGGTCGACGACGCCCCCGCTGCGTCGGACGACCTCGCGCGCCCGGACGACCTCGCCGCGACACCACTGCGCGAGCGCCGGGTCGAGCGCCGCGACCTGATCCGCATCTTCCTCGTGCTGCTCGCGTTCACGTTCGTGCTGCGGCTGCCTGCGTTCTTCACGCCGGTGTTCAACTCCGACGAGACCTTCCTCGCCACCCAGGCGCACGTGCTCAACGACGGCGGGCAGCTCTACCAGGACGCCATCGACCGCAAGCCACCGATCGTGCCCTACGTGTACGCGGCGACGTTCTCGTTCTTCGAGACCACCGCGCTGTGGTCGGTGCGGGTGGTGGCGATGCTCGCGGTCGCGCTCACCGCGCTGCTGCTCGCGATCGAGGCCCGACGACGGTACGGCGCGCGCGCGGGATGGATCGCCGGGATCCTCTTCGTGGTGGCGATGATCACGTTCATGCCGCAAGACGGTCAGGCCGCGAACTTCGAAGTGTTCATGCTGCCGTCGATGGTGGCGGCGATCCTCTTCGCGCGACGTGGACGCGGCTTCCTCGCGGGGGTCGCGGTCGCCGCCGCGATGTTGGCGAAGCAGACCGGCGCGGCAACATTGCTCCCCGTCGTCTACCTGATCGCGCGCAAACGTGGAAAGCGCGGCCTGGCCGGGGTGCTCGCCGGCTTCACCATCCCGACCGCGCTGGTGGCGCTCGCGATGGGTCCCTCGCAGCTCCTCTACTGGACGGTGCTGGGCAACGGCTCCTACGTCGGCATGAAGACGATGACCACGACCGTGCTGGTCCTCTTCCTCTTCATGACGGGTATGTGGATCCTGTGCAACCTGCCGCTGCTCTGGAAGATCCCGAGCGCGTGGAAGGACCGCAAGCTCGTCGCACTCGACGGTCAGCGCGACACCGACCTGTGGCTGTGGGCGCTCTCGGCCGCGGTGTCCGTGGCCGTCGGCCTGCGCTTCTTCGGCCACTACTACATGCAGTTGATCCCGCCGTTCGCGCTGCTGGCCGCCGGCGCACTGTCACGCGGGAGCGTGGTGTGGGCCAAGCGCGCGGTGGCGTTCGCGCTCGTGGTCGGCTTCGTGTTCTCGGCCGCCGGCTACTTCTTCCATCCGCTCGTGCAGGAGCCGAACTACGAGTCGGTGTCGCGCTACCTCGCCACCACCACCAACCCCGACGACCCGATCTACGTGTGGGGCAGCGTGCCCGAGATCTACTGGGCGTCGGGCCGTCGCCCCGCCACGCGCTTCCTCACCCAGCCGTTCCTCACCGGCAACTACCCGGGTCGACCGCCGAAAGACGCCAACACCGGCGCCGACACCGAGACGGCGTGGGAGGACTTCTTCCAGGACTTCACCGCGCACCCGCCGAAGTACTTCGTCGACACGTCGCCGGCGAAGGTGCGCGGCGCGCAGTACTACCCGATCTCCGACTTCCCGCGCCTCGAGCACATCGTCGACACGCAGTACAAGTACGTCGTCACCATCGACGGCATCGACGTCTACAAGCGCAAGTAGACGACCCCTCCACGTTTCGGCGCCCCTACCGTGTGAATATCACGGCGTAGCGGCGCCAGATCGCTCTTCCGGTCAGACCAGGGGCCAGGGAGTGCTGTGCCAGTCGCCGGGGAGCGGCAGGCCCCGGGCGAGCAGCACCTGGGCGCGCCGTTCCAGCGCGTCGAGCTCGCCCTCGTCGAGCAGCGGCGCCAGGCGCTCGTGCAGCGGCCCCTCGTGCAGCTCGGCGAGCACGCGGCACACGTCGTCGGCTGCCTCCGACGGCAGGCGCTCGCCCGCGTACTCCCAGATGACGGTGCGCAGCTTGTACTCGTCGTGGAAGCAGAGGCCGTGGTCGATGCCGAGGATCACGTCGTTGGCGAGGTCGTGCAGGCAGTGGCCGCCCTTGCGGTCGGTGTTGTTGGCGAGCACGTCGAACCAGGCGAACTCGCGGAACCGGTCGACGTGATCGTCGCGCAACGTGAAGAAGTGCTCGTCGGGATCGTGATCGACGTAGCGCTGCACCGCGCCGACGCCGAGCGGGCCGTCGCGCAGCACGGTGAGCGGCACGATGTCCCAGCCGAGCGCGTCGGACAGCTCGAACGCAGCCACCTCGCGGTGGCAGAGCGTGCCCTCGGTGAAGTCCCACAGCGGCCGCTCGCCACGACGCGGCTTGTAGATCGCCGCCAGCTCCACGCCGTCGACCTTGGCCTCGACGAGGAACGTCGCGTTCGACGAGTAGCGCATGCGACCGACGACCTCGAGCTCCGCTGTCTCCAGCGCGCCCCGCAGCTCGTCGGGGGTCAGTTCCAGCGCGGACACCGGTGCCCGGACGGATCCATCGGCTGCTCGCAGAGCGGGCACGGGGGGCGACCACCGGCGACGGCCTCGACGCCGCGCGCCGCCATCGCCCGCACCTGGGCGCGCGTGGCGTAGATGCGGGCGACGTAGCCGTCGTCGTCGTCGATGGCGGCGCCGGGGTCGGTGTCGATCTCTTCCTCGTCTTCGGGTCGTTCGCGCAGCTCGATCAGCACCAGCTCGCGCTCCGGATCGAAGCCGAGGCCGATGAGGCGAGCCCGGAACAGCGGCACCGTCGGCTCGCGCAGCGCGCTCTGCGTGCTCGGGAGGTCGAAGGGCAGCTCGGGGTACTGCTCGGCGATCTTGTCGAGGAACGTGACCGCCTCGGTGGCGAGCAGGCTGACCTGCTCCTTCTCCACCAGCACCGTCAGCTGCGTGTGCTCGGTGCGGGCCTGGATGTAGAACGCACGCTGGCCGGGCTGGCCGACCGCGCCCGTGCCCAGGCTGTCGACGTCGTCGAGCTCGATGATCTCGGCGCTCACGACGGGGGCTTCTCGGGATCGGCCTCCGCCGGCTCGGCCTCCTCGGCCTTCGGCGCGGGCGGGAGCAGCTCGTCGAGCGAGCCGGTGTCGTTGCACTTGAGCATCGCGGCACCGTGCGGTCCGAGCTCGAACACCGTGACCGACGCCGGCGACACGACGATGCGCTGGAAGAGATCGAGGTGCACGCCCGTGTAGTGCGCGATGGCGGCCTTGATCGGGTCGGCGTGCGACACGACGACGACGAGCTCGCCGGGATGGCGCGCCACGACGTCTTCCAGCGCGACCACCATGCGCGACTGCATCTCGGCCAGCGATTCACCGTCGGGGAACCGGGCGCGCGAGGGCGTGCGCTGCACGGTCTTCCAGAGGTCGGTCTTGGCGAGCTCGGAGATCTTGCCGCCCGTCCACTCGCCGTAGTCGGCTTCGAGCACGCCCGGGAGCGGCTGCACCGCGAGGCCGTGGTGCTCGGCGACCGCGCCCGCGGTCTGCGTGGTGCGCTCGATCGGGCTGGCGTAGACGACCGAGATCGGGAGCTTGGCCAGACGCTCGCCGAGCGCCTTCGCCTGGGCGCGCCCGGTGTCGGAGAGGTCGATGCCGGGCGTGCGGCCCGAGAGGAGCGGTCCGGTCTGCGCGGTGACCGCGTGGCGGACGAGCATCAGGCGGGTCGGCTTCGGCGCCGGCGCGGGCGCCGGCTCGGGCGCGGAAGCGGGCGCGGACGCGCTGGTCTCCGGCGGGTCGGTCTCGACCGCGGGTGTGGTGTGGGAGGCGGTGTCGGCGGTGGGCGCAGCGTCGGTCACTCCTCCGAATTCTACCGGCGCACCCCCTAGTCTCCTCCCCGTGACGCAGCCCATCTCCTTCTCGCCCGGTCTGCCCGAGACCGTGCTCGATCCGGAGCCCGCCGACGCCCTGGCCGCCCTGGCCGCTGCCCTCGACGCCCCCGCCGCCGACCGGCGCGATGCCGTCGCGGCGGTCGTCGGACGCTGGCCGCGCTTCCTCGACGGGTGGGCACGACTCGGACAACTCGCCCGTGACCCGGTCGAGGGGTACGCCTACGCCCGGGTCGGCTACCACCGGGGCCTCGACCGGCTCCGTCAGTCGGGCTGGCGCGGTTCGGGCTACGTGCGCTGGGAGCACGAGACCAACCGTGGCTTCCTCCGGGCCCTCGACGGGCTGCGCCAACGGGCCGCCGAGATCGGCGAGGCCGAGGAAGAGGCCCGCTGCGCCGAGTTCCTCCTGCAGCTCGAGCCGGGGTGGGGTCGGATCGACGTGATGGAGGTGCACTCGTGAAACGAGCGCTCGTGACCGGCATCACCGGTCAGGACGGTCGCTACCTCGCCTCGCTCCTGGCGAGCAAGGGCTACCAGGTGTTCGGGCTCATCCGGGGCCAGAACAACCCCAAGGCCGAGATGGTCATGCACGAGACGCCGCAGCTCGAGCTGGTCGACGGCGACCTGCGCGACCTGTCGTCGCTCATCGCGGTGGTCGAGCGGGTCCAGCCCGACGAGGTCTACAACCTCGGCGCGATCTCGTTCGTGCACCTGTCCTTCACCCAGGCCGAGCTCACTTCGGAGATCACCGGCCTCGGCGTGCTGCGCATGCTCGAAGCGGTGCGCATCGTCGGCGGCGCCGACAACAACCCGATCCGCTTCTACCAGGCGTCGTCGTCGGAGATGTTCGGCAAGGTGCGGGAGACCCCCCAGACCGAGCTCACCGCGTTCCATCCGCGTTCGCCCTACGGCGTGGCCAAGGTCTTCGGCCACCACATGACGGTGAATTACCGCGAGGCGTACGGCATCCACGCGTCGTCGGGCATCCTCTTCAACCACGAGTCCGAGAAGCGCGGGCTGGAGTTCGTCACCCGCAAGATCACCAACTCGCTGGCACGCATCAAGCTCGGGCTCCAGGACTCGATCGCGCTGGGCAACCTCGACTCCGCACGCGACTGGGGATTCGCCGGCGACTACGTCGAGGCGATGTGGCGCATGCTGCAGCAGGACGAACCCGACGACTACGTGATCGCCACCGGCGAGACGCACACGATCCGCGACTTCCTCGACGAGGCGTTCCGTTGCGCGGGGTACGACGACTGGGCGCCCTACGTGACGCGCGATCCGCGCTTCGAGCGTCCGGCCGAGGTGGATCTCCTCATGGGAGACGCGTCGAAGGCACGCGAGAAGCTGGGCTGGGAACCGACGGTCGACTTCCAGGGCCTGGTGCGGCGGATGTACGAGTCCGACCTCGCCGAGGAGAGCACCCGCGCCGCCGTCGGCCGCTGACGACCCGAGACCCCGGTAAGGTCACGTCGTGGCCGGCACCGACTCACCGCTCGTCGGTGTGATCATGGGCAGCGACTCCGACCTGCCCACCATGCAGGGGGCGCTCGACGCGCTCGACGAGTTCGGCGTCGCGCACGAGGTGCGCGTCGTCTCGGCCCACCGCACTCCCGACGTGATGTACGAATACGCCCACTCCGCCGCTGCGCGCGGTCTGCGCGTGATCATCGCCGGCGCCGGCGGTGCGGCGCACCTGCCGGGCATGACCGCGTCGATGTCGTCGTTGCCGGTGATCGGCGTGCCGGTGCCGCTGCAGCACCTCGACGGGCTCGACTCGCTCCTGTCGATCGTGCAGATGCCCGACGGCATCCCCGTGGCGACCGTCGGCGTCGGCAAGGCGCGGAACGCGGGCCTGCTCGCGGTCCGCATCCTCGCCGCCCACGACGACGCACTGCGCTCGAAGCTCGACGAGCACCGCGCCGCGCTCGACGCCACGGTCAGGGCGAAGGACGCGGCACTCCCCCGCGAGGGCCTCAGCCGGGGTTGAACTCGGGCTTGCGCTTCTCGACGAAGGCGGCCACTCCCTCGATGCCCTGCGGCGTCGCCGACGCACTCGAGATCGCTTCGGCCTCGCGCGCCAGGTGCGTCTCGAGCGTGTCCTCGAGGCTGGTGTGCAGGAGGTGCTTGGCGCGGGCCAGGGCCGGAGCCGCGCCGCGCGCCACCTTGGCCGCCAACGCACCGGCGGTGTCGGCAAGCTCGTCGTCGGGGACGACCTGCGTGATCAGACCCCAGTCGAGGGCCTCGGCCGCCGACAGCACGCGGTTGGTGAGGGTGAGCTCCTGGGCCCGGCGCAGGCCGACCAGGCGGGGCAGGAACCAGCTCGACGAGCCGTCGGGCGCCAGCCCCACCCCGGTGTAGGCCATCACGAACTTGGTCGACTCCGCCGCGACGACGAGATCCGACGCGCCGACGAGGCCCATGCCCGCGCCTGCCGCGCTGCCCTGGACCGCGGCCACCACCGGCGCGTCGCCGCGCACGAGGTTGGCGATGGCCGAGTGCAGCGGGCCGAGGATCTCGCGCAGGTGCGAGGGCAGGTCGGCGCGACCGGCGAAGCCCTTGAGATCGCCGCCCGCACAGAACAACTTGCCGGCGCCGGAGAGCAGCACCACGCGCGCCGTCGGATCGGCGGCGACGGCCAGGGTGGCGTCGAAGAGGTCGCGCGCCAGGGACAGGTCGATCCCGTTGGCGGCGTCGGGCCGGTTCAGCGTGAGGCGGGCGACGCCGTCGCGGACGTCGAGGTCGATGGTGTCGTAGGCAGCCATGCGGCGAAGACTACGCAGCCCGGGAAACCGAGTGCCCACCCCCGGCCTTGGCCATGGAAACGAAACCCTGGAAACCGAACGCCTCGCCGGGAGAGGGACGCGGCGTCCGGGCGGGCCTGGAAACCGAACGCCTCGCCGGGAGAGGGACGCGGCGTCCGGGCGGGCCTGGAAACCGAACGCCTCGCCGGGAGAGGGACGCGGCGTCCGGGCGGGCCTGGAAACCGAACGCCTCGCCGGGAGAGGGACGCGGCGTCCGGGCGGGCCTGGAAACCGAACGCCCGCCCGGAGGGGCGTCCGGGCGGGCTTCTCGGTCTCCTCGTCCGGCGGAAGGGGCGTTCGCCGGTTCGGGGTGTCTCGCCGAGGTTCGCGGTGTCCCTGTGCGGTGGGGATCGCGCCTCGTGCTGGTGGAGAACCTACGCCTCGTGCCTTCACGTGGCGACCAGCGAAGCGCCAAGTTTCGGTAAAACCGGGACAACAGGTGTAGCGCCCGACCGGGCGGAGCGGGTCAGCTGCTGATGGCGTCGAGCACGTCGAGCTTCGCTGCGCGTCGTGCCGGCCAGGCCGCCGCCAGCACGCCGAACAGGGCGGCGAGGATCACGATGACCAGCAGCTGCGCGGGCGCGATCGAGAACTTGTCGATCCCCTGGTCGGACAGCGCGCTCACCATCGCCCACGCGAACACCACCCCGATGACGAGCCCGAGGATGGTGCCGAGCAACGCGATGATCACCGATTCCCACCGCACGCTCGAACGCAGCTGACGTCGCGTCATGCCGACGGCGCGCAGCAACCCGAGCTCGTGGCGGCGTTCGATGATCGACAGGCCGAGGGTGTTGGCGATTCCGAAGAGGGCGATGATGATCGCGAAGAACAGGAGCACGTAGACCAGGTTCAGGAACTGGTTGATCTGCGCGGCCTGGCTCGCCTTGTACTCGTCGCGCGTCTGCACCTTCGGCCCCGGGTACTGGTGCATCACCTGCTTGATCGCCGCGGTGTTCGCCGGGGTGACGCCACCCTTCGTGCTCACGTAGACCTGGAAGTCGAACTGGTCGGTGAAGTTCTTCGCGTACGCCGCGGTCGTGATCACGTAGTTGGTGAAGCCGGACTGCTGGTAGATCGACTCCACCTTGAACTGCTGCTTGCCGGTCTGGGCGAACGTGATCGGCACGGTGTCGCCGAGCTTCCAGCCGTTGTCGCTCGCGGTCGAGTCGAGCACCGCGATGCCGTTGTCGCTGAGGTCGCGCAGATCGCCCTGCTTCGGTTGCAGGTCGAAGAGCGAGTCGATCTGGGTGGGATCGGCGGCGATGACCTGCGTGACCGAGCCGTCGATCTTGGCCTGGCCGCTGCGAACGCCCGACGCCGACGTGACCTGCGGGAGCTGGCTGAGCGACTTCTGCGCCGCAAGTGGGATCGACCCCTGTCCGAAGCCCTGAGACGAGACGACGTAGTCGGCCTTCATCGAACGGTCGATGGCCGCGTCCACCGACGTGCGCGCCGACGCCGCGAACACGGTGATGAGCCCGACCAGCGCGACGCCGATCATCAGCGCGGCCGCGGTGGCGGAGGTGCGCTTCGGGTTGCGGATCGCGTTCTCGCGGCGAGCAGGCCGGTGACGCCCTTGATCTTCTGGATCGGGATGCCGAGCGCACCGGCGATGGGTGCGGCGATGATCGGTCCGAGCACTGCGACACCGAGGAACACGACGCCCATGCCGACGCCGACGTAGAGCAGTCCGCTGTCGCCGAACAGCCCGAGCAGCAGGAACGCGATGCCGATCAGGGTGATCAGGATCCCGAACACCGCGCGCTTCGGCGACGTGCTCGAGTGGTCGATGCTCGAGTCGCGCATGGCCGCGATCGGCGGGATGCGCGCCGCACGCAGCGCGGGCGCGATCGCCGCGACCACCGTGACGATCATGCCGGTCGCGAACGACCAGATGACCGCGGTGGCCGGGATCACGATCGAGCTGGCCGGGATGTCGAGCCCGAGCGCGCCGAGGAGGGCCTTGAGTCCCACCGCGAGCCCGATGCCGCCGACGAATCCGATGATCGACGCCACGATGCCCACGAGCACGGCCTCGAACATGACCGAGCCGAGCACCTGGCTCGAACCGGCGCCGATGGCTCGCAGCAGCGCGAGCTCGCGGCTGCGCTGCGCGACGACGATCGAGAAGGTGTTGAAGATGATGAACGAACCGACGAGCAGCGCGACCACACCGAAGATCAGCAGGAACGTGTTGAAGAACGAGAGGTTGTCCTTCAGGTTGTTCTGACTCTCGGACGTGATGTCCTTGCCGCTGATCACCTCCACGTTCGAGGTGCCGGGCTCCGCCTTGAGCGCGGTGCGGATGTTCGCCACCACCTCGTTCTGCGAGACGCCGGAGTCGGCCTTCACGTCGATCGCCTGGAACTGCCCGGCGGTGCCCAGCAGCCGCGTGGCGGTCGACGGAGCGAACGCGGCGATGGTCGCGCCGAGCAGGCTGTTGGTGCTCCCGAACTTCACGATGCCGCTGAGCGTGTACTCGTCGCGCCCGGCCTTGGTGATCACCGGCACCTTGTCGCCGACCTTGTAGCCGGCATCGTCGGCGCTGCCCTTGTCGATGACGACCTCGGTGGGACCGCGCGGCCCCCGGCCCTGCACGACGTGGATCGTGCTCAGGTCGCGGTCGGGGATGTAGCTGAAGCCCAGCGTGGGCGCGCCCTGGCCGTTGCTGCCGAGCGCGTCACCCTTCTTGTCGACGATGACGGCCAGGCCCTGCACGGTGCCGTCGGCCGCCGAGACGCCCTCCGACCCCCGCACCGTGGGCAGCAGGTCGGCGCTGATCGTGCCGCGCCCTTCGTTGCCGAAGCCCTGGCCGCTGAACTCCTCCTTGGCCCGGACCACCGCGTCGGTGTGCTGGTAGATGTCGTTGAACAGGCCGTCGAACGTGTTCGAGATCGTCGCCGTGAGCACGAACGTGCCCGAGACGAACGCCACGCCGAGCATGACCGCGACGCCGGTGAGCAGGAAGCGGACCTTCTTGCTCCAGATGCCCTTGAGGGTGACCTTCCACATGTGTCGACCCTCCGGCTCAGGCGCCGAGGCTCTTCATCTTGTCGAGCACCGCGTCGGCGGTGGGCGACGCGAGCTCGTCGACGATGGCGCCGTCGGCGAGGAAGACCACCCGGTCGGCGTAGCCCGCCGCGATCGGGTCGTGGGTGACCATGACGATGGTCTGGCCGAGGTCGTCGACCGCCTTGCGCATGAAGGAGAGGATCTCGGCCCCCGAGCGCGAGTCGAGGTTGCCGGTGGGCTCGTCGGCGAAGATGATCGACGGCTTGCTGAGCAGTGCGCGACCCACGGCGACGCGCTGCTGCTGTCCACCCGAGAGCTCGGACGGCCGGTGCGAGAGGCGGTCCTTGAGCCGCACCGTGGTGACGATGGTGTCGAGCCAGGCCGGGTCGGGCTTGTTGCCGGCCAGCGACATCGGCAGCGTCATGTTCTCGAGCGCGGTGAGCGTGGGGATGAGGTTGTAGGACTGGAAGATGAAGCCGAGCCGGTCGCGCCGGATGAGCGTCAGCTCCTTCTCACTGGCGCGGCTGATCTCCACCTCGCCGAGGAAGATCTGACCCGAGGTGAGCCGGTCGAGGCCGGCCATGCAGTGCAGCAGCGTCGACTTGCCCGACCCCGAGGGGCCCATGATCGCGGTGAGCCGACCGGTCTGGAACTGCACGTTGATCGTGTCGAGCGCACGTACCTCGGCCTCGCCGGTGCCGTAGATCTTCGACGCGTCGATGGCGCGGGCGGCCACGTCGACCGAAGGCGGCGTGAGGGTCTCCGTCATCTGGGGGCTCTCTCCGTGGGGGACCGGACCGAAGAACCTTAGGACACACCTTCGGGTGCAACCGGTGTGGCTTTCTCGTCGGGGTCGCGTGCACCGGGGTGCCGTTGCTCGGGCTCGTGACGACCGAGCCAGACGAACCATCCGACTCCGAACAGGAACACGATGATCGCCACCCACGCGTTGAGCCGCATGCCTGCGATCTTGTTCGCGGGGTCGATGCGCATGTTCTCGAAGAAGAAGCGGGCGAAGCAGTAGAGCGCGACGTAGAGCGCGAAGGTCTGCCCGATCTTGAGGCGGGCGTGGCGCTCGACCAGCAGCAGGACGCCGGCGATCGCGAGGCACGCGAGCGACTCGTACAGGAACGTCGGCTGGAAGGTGGCGAACTGCGCGTAGCCCAGCGGCCGGTGCTGCGGCGCGATCTCGAGTCCCCACGGGAGCGTCGTCGGCTTCCCGAAGAGCTCCTGGTTGAAGTAGTTGCCCCAGCGACCGATCGCCTGCGCGAGCACGATGCCGACCGCCATGCAGTCCATCACGACGAGCGTCGGGAGCTTGCGGCGGTGGGTGATGACGATCACCGCGATCGCGCCGCCGAGCACCGCGCCCCAGATCGACAGGCCGCCGCGCCAGATCTGGAACGCGCGCCACTGGTCGTGCTCGAAGAGCTCGTAGTCGCTGATCACGTGGTAGAGGCGCGCACCGATGACGCCCCAGATCACGACCCAGAACGAGATGTCGTAGATCCCGTCCCGCGGGTAGCCCCGTCGGCGCCACCGCTGCTCGGCGACGTACACACCGAGCAGCGTCCCGACGGCGAGGATGATGCCGTACATGTGGAACGGCCCCAGGTTGCCGTCGGCCGGGCTGGGGATCGACCCGAGGACCGAGCCGGAGACCGTGAGCATCGGCCGATCATCGTAGGGCCGTACCCTCGGGGCGGCGCCGCTTCAAGAATTTCGCCCCCCGGTGCCGATACCCCTGCATGCGCCGCGCCCTCCTGCTCCCCGTCACCCTCGTCGTGGGAGCGGTGTCGCTCGCTGCGTGCCTCCCCGCCACACCTCCGGCGGCGCCGCCGACCAGCACGACCCAGCCGGCGGCCACGACCACCACCGACCGACGAAGCCGGCGGTCACGACGACCACCAGGCCCGCGACCACCACGACCGCGCCGGGCACCACGACCACGACCCTGCCGTCGACGGGTGGCCCCTGGGCGCAGAACGGGTCGCTCGGGACGTGCACGGTGTTCCCTGCCGACAACGCGTGGAACCGCGACGTCTCGAGTCTGCCCGTCGACACCAACTCCGCCAACTACCTCGCGGGGATCGCCGGCCTCGGCGGCAACCAGAAGCTGCACGCCGACTTCGGCGGCGACGGCGAGTACGGGATCCCCTACATCACCGTGCCGGGGACCCAGTCGCTCGTGCCGGTGGACTTCACCGACTACGGCGACGAGAGCGATCCCGGGCCCGTACCCGATCCCGCTGGCCGCGCCGATCGAGGGCAACGGCGATGGCGACGCGCACGTGCTCGCGATCGATCGCGACCACTGCAAGCTCTACGAGCTCTTCGGCGCCGGCCGCAGCTCCACCCGCTGGTCGGCGGCGTCGGGCGCGGTGTTCGACCTGACGTCGAACGCGCTGCGCCCCGAGGGATGGACGTCGGCGGACGCCGCCGGGCTGCCGATCTTCCCCGGTCTGGTCCGCTACGACGAGGTGGCCAGCGGCCACATCGACCACGCGCTCCGGTTCACCGTGTCGAAGTCGCAGAAGGCGTACCTGCACCCGGCGACGCACTGGGCGTCGTCGTCGACGAGCGCCAACCTGATGCCGATGGGGCTGCGCCTGCGACTGAAGGCGAGCTTCGACGTGTCGGCGTACAGCGGCGAGGCGCGCGTCGTGCTCACCGCGCTGAAGAAGTACGGCATGATCGTCGCCGACAACGGCAGCAACTGGTACATCTCCGGCGCCCAGGACACCCGCTGGGACGACGACGACCTCAATCAGCTCAAGAACGTGCCCGGCAGCGCGTTCGAGGTCGTCAACACCGGCGAGGCCCTGCACAAGTAGTCCTACTGTTCGGGTCGTGTTCTCGACCCGGCCCGAACCCGACCCCGTCGGTCCCGGCCAGGAGTCGGCGTGGGACTATCCGCGACCTCCCCGGCTCGAACCGACCACCGCGCACCTCGTGATCGTGCTCGGCGGCGTGACCATCGCCGACACGACGCGCGCGTACCGCGTGCTCGAGACCAGTCATCCGCCGAACTACTACTTCCCGCCCGACGACGTGGCGTCCGACGCGCTCGTGCCCGCCAAGGGCAGCTCGTTCTGCGAGTGGAAGGGGCGCGCGCACTACTTCACCGTGCGCGGGGCGAGCGCGGCGAGGAGCGGGTCGAGACCGAGGCGGCGTGGGCCTACGCCAATCCGAGCGCCGCGTTCGCGCCGTTGCGCGACCACGTCGCGTTCTACGCCGGCCGCATGGACGCGTGCTTCGTCGACGACGAGCTCGTCGTGCCCCAGCCGGGCGGCTTCTACGGCGGCTGGATCACGTCGGCGGTGGTCGGGCCCTTCAAGGGCGGTCCCGGATCGCGCGGCTGGTGATCGCCCCGCCATCCACGAACATCCCGATGTGGACCGTCACATGTCGACGCGAACCTCGAGATGCTCGGAGCGGGCGGGCTACTTGACCAGGCGGGACATGCGGCGGTCGGCGAGCACCTTGCCGCCGGTCTGGCACTGCGGGCAGTAGGCGACCTCGTGCGACTCGTAGCTCACGCGCCGCAGGGTCTCGCCGCACCGCGGGCACGGCGATCCGTAGCGCGCGTGCACCTCGAAGTGCTCCCCCAGCTTCGGCTGTGACAACCCGCCGGTGCGGCCGCGCTCGCGCTCCAGGCCGTCGTGCATGACGTCGCGGATCGCCTCGAGCAACCGCGCGCGCTGGTCGTCGTCGAGTGACTTGAGCGACGCGTACGGCGAGAGCTGCGCACGCCACAGCGCGTCGTCGGCGTAGCCGCGACCCACACCCGAGACCGTGCGCTGGTCGCGCAGGAGCGTGTGCACGCGTCGGCCGTCGACGCCGTGGAGGATGATCTCGGCGAACTCGTCGGAGTCGGGCTCCGGGCCGAGGCGCTCCAGCGGACCGTCGTCGCCCGGGGCCAGCACCCACCACGCGGCCTTGCGCTCGTGCCCGTACTCGCGCACGAGGACGGCCGGCGCGTCGGCGAAGCGCAGGCGCACCACCGAGCCCTTCGCCCGCGTCTTCTTGGGCGGGTCCTCGAGGTCGAGGCGGCCCGCCTGCGAGAGGTGGATCAGGATGCGGCCCGATTCGCCGAAGTCGAGGATCACGTACTTGGCCCGCCGGTCGACGCGCTCGACCGGTCGCCCGATGAACGACTCCGGCGCGGGGACCACCGTCTTCAGCGCCGAGAAGCCCAGCGGCTCGACCCCTTCCAGCACCTTGCCGGTGAGGGCGTCGCCGAGGCGCTCGGCCAGCGCCTGCATCTGCGGGAGCTCGGGCACCGCTCAGCTCCCGCGCGACTTCGGTCCCCGCCAGGGGGCGCGGCGACGCTTGCGCTCACGCTGCCGTTGCAGCTTCAGGCGCACCTCGTCGCGCCGGGCCTGCAGGTCGCGGAACGTGAGCGTGTCGGTCTGCGAGTCGACGAGCAGCGCCGCCTTCATCGCGTCGGGGTCGGGAGCCGCGTCGCTGGCGTCGATGCCGACCTCGCGCAGGATGCGCTCGCCGTGCGTCTCGGCGAAGTAGGTGTAGATCGACATCATCTGCTGCAGCATGTCGAGGTCGGGCGCCAGGATCGCGGTCGCGCTGTTGAGGAACATGGTGTTCTTCACGAACAGCATGAGCTCCTTCGGCACGCGCGCCCCGTAGGCGAGGAGCTTCTTGGTGACCTCGCGCATCTCGGCCATGAGCGCTTCGGCCGACATCTGCGTGGGGTCCTTCACGGGACCCTCGAGGTCGAGATCGCGCGCCAGCGCCTCGAGGTCGACGTCGGGCGGGAACGCGCCGAGGTCGCGCAGCGCGACCAGTTGACCCTTCTGGTCGCCGGTCGTGCCGAACATCAGCAGACGCATGAACGCGACGCGCTGCAGCTCGGAGAGGCGCCCGGTCATGCCGAAGTCGAAGAGCGCGGTGCGGCCGTCGGGCTGCACCACGAGGTTGCCGCCGTGCAGGTCGCCGTGGAAGACGCCGTAGATCATCGCCCCTTCGAGCGACGCGATGAGCCCGGCCTGCAGGAGCGCGTGCGTGTCGATGCCGGCGGCGTGCATGGATTCGACGTCGTCGAACGCGAAGCCGTCGAGCCGCTCCATCACCAGCACGCGTCGTGAGACGAGGCGGGGGTGCGGGCGGGGCACGATGATCCCGCGTTGCGCGGTCTCCGCGAGCACGCGCGCGATGTCGAGCATGTTCTGCGCCTCGAGGCGGAAGTCGAGCTCCTCGATGACGGTCTCCGCGAAGAGCTCGACCAAGGCCGGCGGGTTCGCCAGCGCGGCCACCGGGATGCGCCCCACGAGTCGGGGCGCCAGCCACGAGAGCGACGCGATGTCGTCACGGAAGCGCTGCGCGACGAGCGGCCGCTGCACCTTGACGACCACTTCCTCACCCGTGCGCAGCCGGGCGGCGTGGACCTGCGCGATCGACGCCGCCGCGATGGGTGTCTCGTCGAACCAGTCGAACAGCTCCTCGAGCGAACCACCGAGATCGATCTCGACGACCGCGCGGACGTCGGCGAACGGCTCCGGCGGCACCTGGTCGCGCAGGAGCTTGAACTCGTTGACCAGCTCGTCGGGGAAGAGCCCCTCACCGCCGGAGATGATCTGGCCCAGCTTCACGTAGCTCGACCCGAGCCGTTCGAACGCCAACCGCAGCCGGCGGGAGATGCCGGCGCGCGACGACGGCCGTCGCCATTCGAAGACCAACCACCCGCCGAGCGCGCTGCCGATCTCGACCAGCGTGCGCCCGAGCCGAGCCGAGCGGGGGCAACCGTCCCGACGCCAGGAGGCGCGGCACCTCGCGCCGGGTGCCGCGTCGGATGCGGTCGATGTCCCACTGCCACGGGATGTCGTCGAGGTCGAGCACCCAGGGTCCGTGGTCGCTGAACGCACCCCACACGGTGTCGGGCGACAGCGGTTCGACGGATTCGGCCGGCTCGACGCGATCGACGCGATCGACGCGATCGACGGCCGGCTCGACGGGCTCGGCGGGATCAGAAGCGACGGGATCGGACACGGTCATCGTCAGGAGAACGCTACCGGCCTGGTCGTTCCTTCCCTCAGGTGGAGCACGGAACGAAAAGAGCCCGACCGAGTCGCACTCGGCCGGGCTCCTCGTGATCTCCGGACGGCCGCAGCCGCCCGCGCCAGATCAGGTGTACGTCAGCAACCGCCGCCCCACGGGCCGGCGCCCTGCTGCGCGTAGAGCGCTTGTGCCATGGCGTCCTGGTCGCCCGGAGCAGCCTGCGCCGGGTCCACCCCGACGAGATCGCCCCGACCGGCTGACGCCGCGATCGAGTTCCACGTTCCCGGCATGAACTGGTACGCACCTGCAGCGCCAGACCCACCAGCGTTGTAGACGCCGTAGTTGCCACCGCTCTCGCGGTTGCGCACACAGCTCAGGAAGTCTCCGGGATTGGAGTTGGAGTACACGGACGAGCTCACCGCTTGCTGAGCGGGTGCTGCCGCCCGTGCCGCGTCCTGGGCTTCACGGAAGGCGATGTAGTCGCCGACCTGCACCGCGAGGACGAGCTGTTGATAGGCGCTCACGTTCCGAGCACGCACGTAGTCCTGGATGTCCTTCGCCGCCTTGTCGAACCCCGCATCGGTGATCGAAGGGGCGGCGTTACTGTCAGAAGCGGCGTCCGGCCGCTCCGCATGGAGTTTGTCGAGCTTGGGACCACGTGAGTGCTCGGCGCTGGACGGTGACGCGACGGCAACGCTTGCCGCGATCGCCACGACGAGCAGCGGTGCTGCGATGAGCAGTACGCGCTTGCGCATGTGGTGCTCCTTTCTGGGTGTCGGCCCTGGACGCGCGCGCGCGAAGCAGGGTTTGGGTTTGGGAGTGGAAAGGTCCTACCGCCGGGTACTACACGGGTGGAACTTCCCGGTGGAAACGCTAGTGGAGGGGTCCCCCGGTCTGGGCATCGCGCCCCCGGAGAATCGTCCCTTGACGGTAGCAACCGGTAGGAATGGTGGCTAGTGCCCGATTCGCGCGAACCACCGTCCGGCGGTGGCATCGACGGTCACGTCGAGCCCGAACGTGCGGGAGACCGCGTCGGACGTCAGCGTCTCCGCGATCGGTCCGGCCGCCACCACCGCTCCGTCGCGCAGCAGCAGCGCGTGGGTGAAGCCCGCGCGGTATCTCCTCGAGGTGGTGGGTGACCATCACGAGCGGACGCGCGCCACGCGCGTCGTCGGCGACGCGCGCCAGATCACCGAGCACCGCGACCATCGCCTCGCGTCCACCGAGGTCGAGGCCGGCACACGGCTCGTCGAACAGGAGCAGCTCGGGATCGGCCATGAGCACGCGCGCGACGAGCACGCGCTTGCGCTCTCCCTCCGAGAGCGTCGCCAACTCCTGCTGCGAATGACCGCCACATCCGACGAGCTCGAGCAGCTCGTCCGCGCGCGCGTGTTGCGCGTCGTCGTACGTCGACCACCACGTCTCCAACGCGGCGTCGGCGCCGGTGAGCACGGCGTCGTGCGCGCTCAGCGACGGACGCAACTGCTGGAGCAGCGCGCTGCTCGCGAGTCCGATGCGTCGCCGCGCGCGTCTGACGTCGACCGCGCCGTACGTGTCACCGAGGACCGTCACCGTGCCGCGCGACGGCGTGCGGACGAACGAGAGCAGTCGCAGGATCGAGGTCTTGCCCGAACCGTTCGGACCGAGCACGACCCACCGCTCGGTGCGGGCGACGGTCCAGTCGAGCTCGTGGAGCACCACCGAGCCCTGCTCGACGAGGTGCACCCCCGAGAGCTCGAACGCCGCCGTCGACGCGGTCGCCGGTGCCGGAGAGGTCGTCATCACCTGGATCATGCCCGGTCACCGGCGCACGGCCGACAACGCCCACGTGGCCGGTGACGACGGAGGTGTGCAGTACCGTCGAGGCAGTGGGTGACGTCGACGCGGTCGTGATCGGGGCGGGACCCAACGGGCTGGTGGCCGCGAACCTGCTCGCCGACGCCGGGTGGCGGGTCCTGGTGCTCGAGGCCCAGCCCGACCCCGGCGGCGCCGTGCGCAGTGCCGAGCTGACCCACCCCGGGTTCGTGCACGACCTGTGCAGCGCGTTCTACCCGCTCGGGCTCGCGTCGCCGGTCATGAAGCGGCTCGACCTCACCGCGCACGGGCTCCGTTGGCGCCACGCACCGCTCGTGCTCGCGCACCCCACCTACGACGGCCGGTGCGCCGCGCTCTCGACCGACGTCGACGAGACCGCGGCCAGCCTCGACACGTACGCACCCGGTGACGGCGACGCGTGGCGCGAGTTCGCCGCCGACTTCGAGGCCGTCAGCGGGCCGTTGCTCGACGCGCTGACGTCGCCGATGCCGCCGGTCAAGGGAGGCGTGCGCCTGGCCGCGAAGCTCGGCCCGCGCGGCCTGCTCGAGTTCACCCGCCTCGCACTCCTCTCGGTGCGACGCATGAGCCAGGAGCAGTTCGACGGCGAGGGCGCGGCGCTGCTCCTCACCGGCAACACGATGCACGCCGACCTCGGTCCCGACGTGCCGCCCGGCGGCTTCCTCGGCTGGATGCTCACCGGGCTCGGGCAGGAGTTCGGCTTCCCGGTCCCCGAGGGTGGCGCGGGCCAGCTCACCGCAGCGCTTGGTGCACCGACTGACCGAGCGTGGTGGCGTGGTGCGCTGCAACGCGCCGGTCGTGCGCGATCGAGGTGCGCGACCGTCGCGCCGTCGCCGTGGTGCTCGCCGACGGCGAGACCATCAGCGCGCCGCGCGGTGTGCTCGCCGACGTCGGTGCACCTGCGCTCTACCGCGACCTCGTCGGTGAGGAGCACCTCCCGGCGCGCGTGGTCGCCGATCTCGAACGCTTCCAGTACGACCCCGCGACGTTCAAGGTCGACTGGGCGCTCTCGGGGCCGATCCCGTGGCGGACCGAGGCGGCGACGCGTGCAGGGACCGTGCACGTGTGCAACGGCATGGACGGCTTCACCCAGGTCGCTGCCGACCTCGCGCAGGACCGGATCCCCGCCCGGCCGTTCGTGCTCGTCGGACAGATGAACAAGGCCGATCCGACCCGGTCACCCGCCGGCACCGAGACGGTGTGGGCATACACCCACGTCCCGTTGCGCGTCGCGCGCCGACGGCGGCGGCGACCTCACCGGCAAGTGGGACGCCGCCGAGGTCGAGGCGTTCGCCGACCGGGTCGAGCAGGAGATCGAGAGCCACGCACCCGGCTTCCGCACCCTCGTCACCGGCCGGCACGTGTTGAGCCCGCCCGCACTCGAGGCCGGCAACGCCAACCTGGCGGGGGGTGCGCTCGGTGGCGGCACCACCGCGCTCTCCCAGCAGGCGGTGTTCCGGCCGATCCCGGGACTCGGGCGGTCCGAGACGCCCATCCGCAGCCTGTTCCTGGCCTCCGCGTCCGCACACCCGGGCGGCGGCGTCCACGGCGCCTGCGGTGCCAACGCGGCCCGCGCCGCCCTCGGCGCCCACCGCATCCGACGCCTCACCGGCCGGCGCGACTGACTCAGTCGACCCCGGCCAGGTCCCGGAGCGCGCGGCGGACGACGGCGAGGGCGGCGAGATCGGCCGCGTCGGCGCGCTCCACGTCGCTGACGAGGTCGCGGTAGCGGCCGACCGGGGCGTCGTGCGCAGCGAGCCAGGCGTCGACGCGTGCTTCGGGGGAGACGCCGGGATCGGTCTCGGTGACCACGCTCGCGGTGAGCGCGTGCTGCGACTCGTAGAAGTCGTCGCGCAGGGCGGCGCGGGCCTCCGTCTGCCAACGGTCGGCACGCGGCAGGGCGGCGATGTGGTCACGCAGTCGATCGAGCCCGAGCCGTTCGTCGAGCAGGAACTGGATCCGGGCGACGACCCGGACGTCGAGGGCATGGTCCTGCGCCAGCGCCACCGCGGGCAGCGCGACCAGCGCGACATCGCTGGTCGCGACGCGTCGGGCGAGCTCGGGTGCGACGCCTGCGGCAGTGAAGCGCGCGGTCGTCGCGGTCACGGCGTCGCCGACCGCGCCGACCAGCAGGTCCGGGAGCACCTCGGCCACCGACCGGACGCCGTCGTGGAAGCGTTCGACCGTCGGGTCGCAAGTCCAGCGGATCCACGTGCCGCACCAGCCACCGCGCGGCGCGCTCGACCAGTCGACGGACGAGGAGGAACATCTCGTCCTGCACCGCGGCCGGCACCACGAGGTCGAGCGCGTCGATCGCCGACCACGTGTCGGCGGCGTCGAACACGTCGCGCGCGATCACGTGCGCGCGTGCCAGCACCGGCAACGAGAGGCCGGTCTCGTCGCACAGCCGTGACAGGAAGCTGATGCCGGCGCGGTTGACGACCGCGTTGGCGACCACCGTGGCCACGATCTCGCGTCGGAGGGGGTGGGCAGCGATCTCGTCGTCGAAGCCGGTGCGCAACGACGGTGGGAAGTAGCCGACCAGCTCGGGGTGCAGGTACGGGTCGTCGGGCACGTCGGACGCGACGAGCGCGCGCTGCAGCTCGAGCTTGGTGTACGCGAGCAGCACCGCGAGCTCGGGCGAGGTCATCCCGCGCCCGGCGGCATGACGTTCCTGCAGCACCTTCCCGGTGGGGAGCGCTTCCAACGCGCGGTCGAGCCCGGCAGTCTGCTCCAGCCGCTCCATCTGCCGCGCGTGCACTCCGACCAGCTCGGGCGCCTCGACCGCGGCGATCTCCAGCGCGTTGGCCTGCGCGTCGTTGTCGGCGAGCACCAGGTCGGCGACCGCGTCGGTCATGTCGGCGAGCAGCGCGTCGCGCGCGCCGGCCGCGATGGTTCCCGCGGCGATGGCGCGCTGCAGGAGGATCTTGATGTTCACCTCGTGATCCGACGTGTCGACCCCGGCGGAGTTGTCGATGGCGTCGGTGTTGATCCGCCCGCCGGCCAGGGCGTACTCGACCCGTCCGCGCTGCGTGAACCCGAGGTTGCCGCCCTCGCCGACGACGCGGCAGCGCAACTCGGAGGCGTCGATGCGGAGCGCGTCGTTGGAGCGGTCGCCGACGTCGGCGTCGCTCTCGGTCGACGCCTTCACGAAGGTGCCGATCCCACCGTTCCAGAGCAGGTCGACCGGCGCCCGCAGGATCGCGCTCACCAGTTCGTCGGGGGTCAGTGCGCCGTCGCCGATGCCGAGCGCGAGCCGCGCCGCCGCCGAGAGGTCGACCGACTTCGCAGTGCGCGGGTACACACCGCCGCCCGGCGACAGCACCGCCGGGTCGTAGTCGGCCCACGACGACGCAGGGAGCTCGAACAGCCGTCGGCGCTCGGCGAACGACGCCGCCGGGATCGGGCGCGGGATCGACGAACACGTGACGGTGGTCGAACGCCGCGACCAGGCGCACGTGGGGTGAGCGGAGGAGCCCGTTGCCGAACACGTCGCCGGACATGTCGCCGATGCCGACGATCGTGAGCGGCGCGGTGTCGGCGTCGACGTCGAGCGCGCGGAAGTGCGCCTTCACCGAGATCCAGGCACCACGCGACGTGATGCCCATCGCCTTGTGGTCGAAGCCGCGGGAACCGCCCGACGCGAACGCGTCGTCGAGCCAGTAGCCGTACTCGGCCGCGAGTGCGTTGGCGACGTCGGAGAACGCACCGGTGCCCTTGTCGGCCGCAACGACGAGGTAGGGGTCGTCGCCGTCGCGTCGCACGACGTCGGGCGGCGGGACGACCTCGCCATCGACGAGGTTGTCGGTGAGCTCCAGCAGGCCGCGGATGAACGTCTGGTACGCGGTCTTCGAGTCGCCGCGCTTCACGTAGAACCCGCCCTTGGCCCCGACGGGGACGATGACCGCGTTCTTCACCGTCTGCGCCTTCATGAGCCCGAGCACCTCGGTGCGGAAGTCTTCGCGCCGGTCCGACCAGCGGATGCCGCCACGGGCGACGTCACCCGCACGCAGGTGGACTCCTTCGACCGACGGCGAAGCGACCCAGATCTCGTGCTGCGGGTGCGGCTTGGGCAGGAAGTCGAGCGCAGTGGGATCGAGCTTGCACGCGATGTGCGCCTCGCCGCGGTACGCGTTGGTGCGCACCGTCGCGCGCACCACCTGCCAGAGCGCGCGGAGGATCCGGTCGGCGTCGAGGCTGACCACGGCATCGATCGTGCGCCCGAGCTGCTCGTCGAGGTTCGCCTCGAGCGCAGCCCGGTCGGAGTCGTCGCGTGCGCGCGCCGGGTCGAGCCGCGCGTGGAAGCGCGCCACGAGCAGACGGACCGCGTCGGCGTTGTCGTGCAGCGTGTCGGCGAGGTACGCATCGGTGAAGCGCACACCCGCCTGCCGCAGGTACTGGCACAGCGCCCGCACGATGACGACGTCGCGCACCTCGAGACCCGCGTGCAGCACCAGGCGGTTGAGCCCGTCGTTCTCGACCGTGCCCGCCCACACCCCGAGGAACACCTCGGCGACGCGTGTCTGCGTGGCGGGGTCGGCCAGCGGATCACCGGCCGCCGCCACCACACCGAACGAATAGATCCCACGCGGGCCGTCGGGCGCGGCGATCTCGTACGGGTGCTCGTCGACGACGGTCACCCCGAGCTGCTCGAGCAACGGCATCACGTCGGAGAGCACGAGCGTGCCCCCCGCCCGGTACAGCTTGATGTGCGCGATCTCCTCGCCCCGCGGCGGTTCGAGCCGCACCTGCAGATCGCCGGCGGGATCGAGGTGGCCGAGCACCTCCACGTCGTCGACGGCGACCGTCGCCGGCACCTCGGCCTCGTACGCGGGCGGGAACGCGTCGCGCCAACTCCGGGACTGCTCGACCCCGGCCTCCTCACCGAGCGCGTCGACGAACGCGTCGTGCAGGTCGTCGACCCAGTCGCGGGCGACGGCCGAGAGCCGGGCCTCGAGTGCTTCGGCATCGACGTCGGGGACGCCGGCGGGGGTGTCGACGACGATCTGCAGGCGCGCCATCACCTCCTCGGTGACGAGCACGGTGAAGTCCGCGCTGGCACCGTCGTAGGCCTCGCACAGCGTGTCGACCACGAGCCGGCGCACGTGGGTCGTGTAGCGGTCGCGGGGCAGGTACACGAGGCACGAGACGAAGCAGCCCACCCGGTCGCGACTCACGAACAGCCGCACGCGCCGGCGCAGGCCCATGCCCACGATCGCCAGCGCGAGCGCGGCCAGCTCGTCGGTGGCGAGCCGGAAGAGCTCGTCGCGCGGGTACGTGGCCAGCACGTGGACCAGGCTGCGACCGTCGTGGCTGTCGGGCGCCAGCCCCGAGCCCGCCAGCACCGCGGCCACCTTCTGGCGGACGACGGGGATCCAGTCGACGTTGTCGCTGTAGACGTTGGCGGTGTAGAGCCCGAGGAGACGCAGCTCTCCACTCGTCGAGCCGTCGGCGTGCAGCACCCGCACGGTCACCGAGTCGAGCGGGACGTCGCGGTGCACCGTCGACCGCTCGCGCGCGGGTGAGCGTGAGCAGGCCGGTCGGGGACGGATCGGCGTCGGCGAGGTCGAACAGCGGGCGGCGACGGGCGACGCCGAGCTCGGAGTCGGGGACCGCGGTGCCGTCGGCATCGATGCGTACCGCGCCCACGAAGGTGAAGTGGTCGTCGACCAGCCAGTCGAGGTAGGTCGCGACCTCGCCCGTCTCCTCCGGCGTCACCCCGTCGGGCGGGGTGGTGCGCAGGGCGGCCGCGAAGTCGGAGACGGCGGCGCGCAGCGCCTTCCAGTCGCCCACGGCTGCGAACACGTCGTCGACCACGCTCTCGATGGCGTCGCGGAGGGAGTCGAGGACCGCGGGGTCGCTCTCGCGGTCGATCTCGAGGTGGAGGTGCGACGTGGGACCCACCCCCGCGACCTCGAGCAGAGGATGGAACACCAGGTGGATGTCGTAACCACGACGCGCGAGGGCGGTGCTCACGCTGTCGACGAGGAAGGGGGCGTCGTCGCTCACCACCTCGACCACCGTGTGGGGCGACTCCCACCCGTCGTCGGCGCGGGTCGGGTTGAGGACCCGCACGATGGGGCCCCCGACACCACGCTCACGGCCGAGGGCGAGGAGGGCGACCACCGCACCGGCGGCGTCGGCCGCGGTCAGGACGTCGCGGTCGTGCGCTTCCCGGGCCGCGAGGTATCCGTCGACGAGCGCTTCACCCTGCTCCTCCTGCACGGGACCACCCTAGGGACCTCCCGACGGGGTCCGTCACCCGGATCCGCGGCCACCTGCATCCACCATCGGCCGGATCCGTCATCGAGCCGGTGCGGCGCGGCATGCTCTCGGTTCGCATCCGCCCCCGAGCCGCTCCGGAGCCGCATCCCGTGGACGTCGTCGACCTCACCCCCGAGACCATGGAGTGCATGCGCTGCCACCAGGAGGAGCCGATGCGGTTCTACGGGTTGTGCAGCTCCTGCCGGGGCGAGCTGCGGGAGAAGTTCGACCGCGGCGCACGCGAGGTCGAGGTCGCCGCCTACGAGCCCAAGATGAACGTCACGCCGAACGCGGTCGCCCTCAAGGACGACTGACGGGGCGACGGGCGACGGGCGGGGCCGGCGGTCAGACGCCGTAGCCGCCGTCGACGTCGAGGTACTGGCCGGTGATGTAGCCGGCACGCGGTGACGCGAGGAAGCAGACCGCTTCCGCGAGGTCGACCGCGGTGCCGAACGTGCGCATGGGGATGTTGGCCCGGGCCGCCTCGAGCGCGGCGTCGTCGAGATCACCCGACTCCCGCAACCGCACGGCCATGCCGTCGGTGAGCATCCCCGGGCCGACGCAGTTGGCGCGCACGCCGAAGCGCCCTTCCTCCACCGCGAGCGCGCGCACGAGCGCCTCGATGGTGCCCTTCGGTCCCACCGAGAGCGCATCCCGTGCGGGATGACGGCGGGCGCCGGCACTGGTGACGGCCACGATGCTGCCGTGCGCTGCCCGCAGGTGCGGCAACGCCGGGTGCACGACGTCGTAGAACCCCATCACCTCCTGCTCGAGGTGCTCGCGGAACGCGGCGGGCTCCACCCGGCTCACGTGCAGCTGGCGCACCAACGGGCCCGACGCGTGCACCAGCGTGTGCACGCCTCCGAGCTCCTCCGCGATCCCGTCGACGGCATCGGCGGTGGCGGCGGCATCGAGCAGGTCGACCCGGCGCGTCACCGCCCGGCGGCCGTGACCCTCGACGTCGGCCGCGACCGCGCGGGCCGCGTCCTCGTTGCTCCGGAAGAGGACGGCGACGTCGCTCCCCCGCTCGCCGAGGAGCCGGCACACGGCCGCGCCCAGGCCACCGCTCCCGCCGGTCACGATCGCGACCCCGGGGCGGTCGTCGAAGTCAGTCGTCATAGAGGGCGTCCTCGCGGTCGCGGCGGCCGCGGCGACCGTCGCGATCGGGCGGCACCACGAGCTGCTGCGCAGCCGGCACGACGTGGGTCCACTCACGTGCGGCCACGCGGCGGGCGATGCGCCATTCGCCGTCGCGCCGCGCGAACCGGTCGACGTAGCGGAATCCGGTGGTGAAGTTGCGGCGGTGGTCGTCGGGTGGATCGCCCCAGTGGTACGCGACGCCGTAGGTCTCGCAGCGCGCGGTGTCGCCGTCGCGGTCGAGCTCGATCAACTGGTTGGACACGGTGTGCATCGTGCCCGTGAAGCGCGTGAGCACGCCAGCCACCCACTCGACGTACTCGTCGCGGGTGCCGAGGAACGTGCCGTGCTCGTCGGTGGCGTCGGCGTGGTAGCAGTCGCGCACGAGCTCGAGGTCGAGCCGGTCGATGCCCCGGCAGTAGCGGAGCACCACGTCGGCGATGGCCTGCCGGTCGACGAGTGCCTGCTGCGGGTCCGGTGCTGCCCGACTGGCGTCGGTCACCGCGACACCGGGACGCGGGTGGGCCCCTGCACGTTGCCGGAGTGCAGGAACTCGATGCCGTCCTCGTCGACCGCGTAGCGCGGGTACCGGGCGAGGAACTCCTGCAGCGCGACCCGCGCCTCCAGGCGCGCGACCGCGGCACCCAGGCACACGTGCGCGCCGTGCCCGAACGCGAGGATGCGTGGGTTGGCGCGGGTGATGTCGAACTCGTCGGGTCGATCGAACTCGCGCGGGTCGCGGTTGCCCGAACCGAGGAGGAGCGCCACCTTCTCCCCGACCGGGATCTCGACGTCGTGGAGCGTCGACCGCCCGCGTGGTGGTGCGAGCCATGTACTGCGTCGGGCTGGTGAAGCGCAGCAGCTCCTCGACCGCGCCCACCATCAGGTCGGGGTCGGCGAGCACCGCGTCGCGCTGGTCGGGGTGCGAGGCGAAGAGGCGGATCCCGTTGGCGATGAGCTTCGACGTGGTCTCGTGCCCGCCGGTGATGAGCAGCAGGCAGTAGCCGATCACCTGCTGGTCGGTGAGCGGAGCGCCGTCGATCTCGGCGTCGACCAGCACGCTCAGGATGTCGTCGGCCGGTCGCTCGCGGCGCGCCACTGCGAGCTCGTACGCGAGCAGGGCGATCTGCTGGGCGCCCGCCGCCGCCGCCGGCGGGGGCACGGGGTTCCCCGCCTCCCTGGTGAGCAGGTCGTCGGTCCACTGGCGGGCGTCGTCGTGGCGGTCGGCCGGGATGCCGAGCAGCGTGCCGACCACCGTGGTGGGGAGGAGCGCGGTGAATTCCGCCACGACGTCGAACTCGCCACGCCCTTCGAGCCGGTCGAGCAGGGCGCCGGTCCAGTCGCGCACGAGCGGCTCGAGCTCGGCGATGCGTCGCGGCGTGAACCGCCGCGCGATCACCTTGCGCATCGCGGTGTGGTCGGGCGGGTCGAGCTCGATCATCGACTTCAACCCGGACGCGGTGTTCTCGATCGCCACGCCCCCGGTCGACGTGTAGGTGGCGGGGTCGTGCAGGCCGTGGAGCACGTCGTCGAAGCGCGAGAGCGCCCAGAAGCCCATGCGCTCGTTGTGGTACACGGGCGCGTCGTCGCGCAGCCACCGGTACGTCGGGTACGGATCGCGGTGGAACCCGTAGTCGAACGGATCGAACTCCACCGCGTCCTCCTTCGCCGACCGGCGGATCAGACCCGCTTGACGGCGAGCTGCGCGAGCTGGGTGAGCTGCGCCTTGTCGTCGTACGAGTGGATGGGCAACGGGTCGGTGATGGTGAACCCGCCCTGCACGCCGACCAGCACGTCGCCCTTCAGGAGGTCGACGACCTGCAGCTTCTCGGCGTAGAGCGAGTTGGGCACACCGTCGATCGGGACGTAGCCGGACACCTTCTTCAGTCCGTCGTACGCGGGCTTGGCGCCGGTGGTCATCACGTGGACGATCACGGTGCCGTCGGGACGGTCGCCGTTCGCGCTCACCGAGAACTCGCACTGCGCGCTGACCGGCGTGCTGAGCCCCTTCCTGCCCGAGCCCACCGTGCCGCCGAAGGCCTGCTGGATCTCCGACTTCTTGAGCACCTTGCACGGGTTGGTGGCGGCGGCGCCTGCAGGTGCGGCACCACGCACGAGTGCGCTGGCTCCGAGCGCGAGCACCACGGCGAGCAGCCCCGCCCGAGCACCGATCGACCTGACCATCTCGCTGTCCCCTCGAGTCGAGCCTGCCCCCGGGCACGCTACCTGCGCCTGTGAGGCACACGCGCCGGAGCCGGACCCCGAGGGGCCCGGCTCCGCACTGCGCACCCACCAGGCGGTGAGGGCTCTCGGTCCCGTCGGTCGGTCAGTCCGACGTCGGGATGTGGATGTCCGATGGCGGCACCGACGTTGCGGTGATGCCGGGGGCGACGCCCTCCATGTTCGAGGGGATCGGCGAGTAGCCCATGTAGGCGTACTCGGGGTGGTACGCGGGGGCACCGTGCTCGGCGATGTCGAGGCCCTCGAGCTCCTCGGCCTCCGAGATCCGCAGCTGGCCCATGGCCTTGATGCCGAACATCAGGATCAGACCGGCTGCGAGCGTGCACGCCGTGATGACGGCGCTGCCCTTGATCTGGGCGACGAGCTGGTTGGCGTTCCCGCCGTACAGGATGCCCGTCACGCCGCCGTAGTTGCCCTCGGCGAACAGGCCGAGGCTCAGCGTGCCCCAGATGCCGCAGATCCCGTGCACGGCGAACGCACCGCAGGGGTCGTCGACCCGGATCCACTCGGTGAAGTCGACCGCCAGGATCATGATCGCCACCGGCGATGGCACCGATGGCGATCGCTCCCGTCGGTGACACCCAGTAGCACGGACAGGTGATGGCCACGAGGCCGGCGAGCAGGCCGTTGATCGAGATGCCGACGTCCCACTTCTTCGAGCGGGGATAGACCCAGAGCCACGGCGACCAGCGCACCGGCACATGCAGCCAGCGTGGTGTTGGTGGCGACCCGGCCGATGCCCTCGGCGTCGATCGCGGACAGCGTGCTGCCGGGGTTGAAGCCGTACCAGCCGAACCAGAGGATCACTGCGCCGAGGGCGGCGAGCGTCATGTTGTGACCGGGTGGCATCCCTCCCCCGTCTCGCTTGAATTTCCTCCCGAGTCTCGGCCCGAGCGCGATGGCTCCGCAGATGGCGAGCACACCGCCGATGGTGTGCACCGTCGTCGAACCAGCGAAGTCACGGAACGGGGTGGTGTCGCCGAGGTCGGAGACGCCGGCCTTGCCCAGCCAGCCGTTCGGACCCCAGATCCAGTGACCGAAGATCGGGTAGATGAAGCCGCTGACGACCACGCTGTACATGAGGTCGCCCTTGAAGGCCGTGCGACCGACCATCGCGCCCGAGACGATGGTGCTGGCGGTGTCGGCGAAGGCGAACTGGAACAGGAAGAACGCCATGAACGCCACGCCGGTGTCGAACAACCCACCGTACGTGTACGTGTGCGGGACGCCCTGCAGGAAGAAGTAGTGGTACCCGATCCAGCCGTTGCCGGGCCCGAACATGAACGCGAAGCCGAATGCATAGAAGAGGATTCCGCAGAGCGCGGTGTCGACGATGCACTCGATCATGACGTTGGAGACCTCACGGGTTCTGGCGAACCCACCTTCCAACATCATGAAGCCGGCTTGCATGAAGAACACGAGGAACGCGGTGAACAGCACCCACGCGGTGTTCAGACCGTTGATGGTGCCGGTCAGCTGCTCCTTGATGTCGGTCGCAGCGCTGTGCACAGGGAGTGCGTGCGCCGCTTCCGTGCTGAAGATGTAGGCGAACGCGTAGATGAGCCCGACGACGAGCGCGACGCCGATCATCTTGCCGCCCATCCGGGCGCCGACGAGCTTGCGCCGCACGGGATCCTTGAAGTTGGTGCGCAGTGTTGTGATCATGACCGCCAAATTCCGCGGACGCGATTGCTGGATGGTGTTCCTCCCGTTACCGCAACTGGTCATCACCATGACCAGAATCTGACGGTCAGTCGGCGGAAGGACCCGGCCCCTGTCGAGAGCGCGGCGCAGCAGGGCCTGCTCCAACGCGGCCACCACGGTCGGATCGGTCAATTTCGTCCCGTCCGGTGCGGTCACGTAGAAGGTGTCGACCACTTCGTGGCCCAGCGTCGAGACGTACGCCTGCTCGACCCGCACCTGCAGGCCGGCGATCGCGTCGGTGATGCGGGCGAGCACCCCGATGCCGTCGGCCGCCCGCACCTCCACCAGCGTCGCCGCGTCGGTGGCGTCGTTGTCGACGAAGACGCGGGGGTCGGCGGTCCGCGCCGCGGTCGGGCGCGAGAAGGTGCCGTAGCGGGCGCTGCGTGCGGCCAGTCGCTCGCGGATGGGCAGCGGGGTCGACGAGCGCCGCCCGCAGGTCGTCACCGACCTTCGTTCCAGTCGGGCTCGCGGCCGCGCTCGGGCTCGAGCTCGAACTCGCCGACCGCGACGCCGTCGACGGTGAACGTGCGGGCGCGGCGCACGCTCTGCGCGTGGACGCCGAGCACGGCCACCTCGATGGCGAGGAGGCCGAGCGCGTCGGGTGCGACCAGGGTGACGCCCGCCGGGCCGGGGATCGACGGTGAGGGTGCCGTCGAAGGTGTCGAGGTGCGGGTCGCGCACGTCGTCGGCGGCGACGGTCGTGTGCTCACCCCGCCGGCGACGCAGCTCGGCGCGCACCTTGTCGACGAGACGCGCGAGCAGACCGGCCTTCCAGTCGCTCCATGCGGTCGGACCGGTCGCGAGCGAGTCGGCGATGGTGAGCGCGGCCAGGAGGTCGAGCGTGTCCTCGGTCTGCCGACCGCGTCGGCGACCGCGTCGATGGTCGCGGGGTCCTCGAGGTCGCGTCCGACGGCGAAGCTCGGGAGCAGGAGGTGGTGGCGCACGAGGTCGACGAGAACGGTGACATCGGCGGCGTCGAACCCCATGCGGGTCGCGACCGTCTGCGCGAGGACCACGCCGTTGTCGGTGTGGTCACCCGGCTGCCCCTTGCCGAGGTCGTGCAGCATCGCGCCGACCAGCAACAGGTCGGGTCGACGCACGGAGCGCACGACGTCGCCGGCCCGCGCCACCGCCTCGAGCAGGTGCCGGTCGACGGTGAAGCGGTGGAACGCGTTGCGCTGCGGCTTGCACCGCACGCCGTCCCACTCGGGCACGTACCGCACGAACAGGCCGTGCTCGTCGAGCAGCTCGACCTGCGGCACCATCGCGTCGCCGCCGCCGAGGAGCGCCACGAACGCGTCGCGCACGTCGGCGGACCACGGGACCGACGGTGAGCCGGCCTCGGCGTCGAAGCGTCGCATCGTCGGCCGCGAGATCGCGACGCCGAGGTAGGCGGCGTCGGCCGCGGCGCGCAGGAGCAGCGCCGGATCCTCGGCCGGCGACGCGTCGGCGACCACGGCGACCTCGCCGTCGCGGAGGACGAGCCCCGTCGACAGCGGCACGTCGCGACCCGGGCGAGCGACCGCGCGGACCCTGCAACGATGCCCGCACCGAACGCCACGCGTCGTCGGACTGCGTCGCGATGGTGCGGGCGGCGGTGCTGACCCACGTCATCAGCTCGTCGGCGTCGGCGGCCCCGAGCAGCTCCGCGACCTGGTCCTGGTGCTCGAGCATGAGACGGTCGGTGTGCCCCGCCACGCGCTGCAGCGCGACCCGGGCGTCGAAGAGCGTCGCGACCGCGCCGGCCAGGCGTTCGTCGGGACTCACCACCGTGGTGACGGTCGGCGAGCGAGCGCACGACGGTGACGTCGCGACTCCCGCCGCGTCCTTCCTTCAGGTCGGGCTCGAGCGCGTGCGCGACGTCGCCGCTGGCGCTGGTGGCGGTCCTGCACCAGCTGGTCGAGCGCAGGAAGCCGCTTCTTGGCGCGGTCTCGCCATTCCCCGGCGATGCGGTCGACCAGCTTGTCGCCCATCGCGTGGTCGCCGGCGACGACGCGAGCGTCGAGCAGCCCGAGCGCGGCCTTCAGGTCGTCGTCGGCGATGGCACGCGCCTGGTTGGGCGTGCGGACGCTGTGGTCGAGCTTGAACCCCGAGTCCCAGATCGGGTACCAGAGCCGGTCGGCGAGCTCGCCGACGTCGCGACCTCGACGCCCGTCGTGGATCAGGACGAGGTCGAGGTCGCTCGCCGGACACAGCTCGCGACGGCCGTACGCGCCGACTGCGAGCAGCACGACTCCCGGCTCGTCGCCGAGGAGGCCGACGAGCCACTCGTCGACCACGTGCGACGCGGCCACCCCGAAGGCGAGACCGCCCAGCTCGGGGTCGGCGACGAGCCCGCGCCAGGCGGGCCTGACCTCCGAGGAAGCCGCGTCAGATCGCTTCGTCACCGACCTCGCCGGTGCGGATGCGCACGGCCACGTCGATCGGGCTGGATCCACAGCTTGCCGTCGCCGATCTTGCCGGTGCGGGCGTTGTCGACGATGGTGTTCGCGACCTGCTCCGCCTTGCTGTCGGCGGCGAGCACCTCGATGCGGACCTTGGGCAGGAAGTCGACCTTGTACTCGCCGCCCCGGTACACCTCGGAGTGTCCGCGCTGCTGGCCGTGGCCCCGGACCTCGGTGAGGGTCATCCCCGACACCTCGATGTTGTCCAGAGCACTGGTCACCGCTTCGACCTGGTGCGGCTTGATGATCGCGACCACGAGCTTCATGGCTTGTCTCTCTCCCTGTTCGAGGTCCGCCAGGGTTCCTCCCCCGGGGGATCATGCCCCGGAAGGTAAGGAGAGAAGGTCTCCCCCGCGCTTCTTTCGTGTGTCGGGAATGTGAACTGGACCCGCGCCTTGCGTGATACCAACGGTTTCCCTACGACGCGATCCTCGCCCTTTCCTGACGACATCGCTTCATCGCGTCGTCAGATACGAAGGCCGTGTCACCTCGTCGTTGACGTCTGCGCCCATCGGGGCGAAACGCCTCGGTCCGTAGGTTCTTCGTCAGGCGCCCGTCAGCTACTCGTCAGTGATGCACGCTCGCCGACGGCGCAGCGCCCGATGGGCGGGCACGAACGCGGGAGCACACGATCCGATGACGTTGGACACCGACGGCCAGGAACTGGTCGACGCACGCGAGGTCGCCGAGCGACTGGGGCTGAAGAACGCGCGCACGGTCCTCGACCTGCGGGTCCACCGCCTGGGCTTCCCGGCGCCGGTCGGGCGCCAGGGGCGGGCGCTGCTGTGGTCGTGGTCGCAGGTGGAGATCTGGGACGCGACCTCCGGGAGCACCCTGACCTCGACGACCGGGCGTACCTGAGGGAACGGTCCGGTTCGAGCGGACCACGCGAGGA
This sequence comes from uncultured Actinomycetes bacterium, assembly GCA_963755855.1. GTDB lineage: Bacteria > Actinomycetota > Acidimicrobiia > IMCC26256 > DASPTH01 > DASUAS01. Next base: position 2,251,661 of record CAVWLR010000009.1, read on the forward strand.
TCGCGGCATGAGGCCTTCCGTCCTCGTCGCACTGGCATTGATCCTGGTCGGCGGTTGCACCGCCGTGCTCCTGGCGGCGGATGCCGATGCGACCATCGCCATCTCGGTGTACGTCGTGGTCGTGGTCCTCACCGCGCTCCTGGGCACCGCGGCCGCGATCACGGGCGTGGTCGCGTCCTACCTGGCGTTCAACGTGTGGTTCATCCCACCGCACGGCTCGTTGCTCCTCGAGAGCGGCGACTTCGTGGCACCTCTGATCGCCTTCGTGTTCGCGGCTGCGGCCTGCAGCGTCGTGGTGACCCGGCTCAACACGATGCGCCGGATGGCCGAGACCCACCAGCGGGCGGCGTACGCCGCCGAGCTGGTCGCCGCGATCAACGAGAACCGGGCTGCCTTCCTCTCGTCGATGACCCACAACCTGCGCACGCCCCTCGCGTCCATCAAGGCCGCAGCCGACACGTTGCAGTCACCCACTGCGCAGTTCGACGACCAGACGCGGGCGCGACTGGTGGGGACGGTGCACGACGAGGCCGACCGCCTCGAACGTCTCGTCACGAAGGTGCTCGAGCTGAGCCGGGTCCACGGTGGCGCCCTCGAACCCGACCCGGAACCGACCGACGTCGCCGAGCTGACACGAGAAGCCGTGCACCGACTGCGCCACGTGGCGCCGAGTCACGACATCGCGCTCGAGGTCGAGGGGGATGTGCTGGTGGTCGAGACCGATCCGGCCATGTTGGAGCTGGTACTGGTGAGCTTGTTGGAGAACGCGCTGCGGTACGCTCCGCCGGCGACCACGATCGGCGTGCTGGCACGCCCGAGTGCACAGGGCTGTGAGATCAGGATCGTCGACCACGGTCCCGGGGTCGACGTCGCCGACCGCGAGCGCATCTTCGAGGAGTTCGTGCGGCTCGATGGACCGGGATCCGGACTCGGTCTCGCAATCGCGCGAGCGTTCACCGAGGCCCAGGCGGGTTCACTCACCTACGAGCCCACGCCCGGCGGTGGCGCCACCTTCGTGGTGGCGCTGCCGGGGCCACGGGCGGTCGCGACACAAGTCGTCACATGACGCGCGTGCTGGTCGTCGAGGACGACGCCCCGCTGCGCGACGCGCTGGCCACCAGCCTGCACGCCCACGGGTACGACGTCAGCGAGGCCGGGACCGCCGAGGAGGCCGTCGTGCTCGCAGGGCACGACCTCCCCGACCTGGTGCTGCTCGACCTCTCGTTGCCGCACGCCGACGGATTCCACGTCCTCGAGCGGCTCCGGACCTTCACCGACATCCCGGTGGTGGTGCTCACGGTCCGCGACGCGAAGGGCGACAAGGTCCGGGCACTCGACGCAGGCGCTGACGACTACGTGGTCAAGCCGTTCGATCTCGACGAGTTGCTCGCCCGAGTGCGGGCTGCGCTCCGCCACGCGCCCGAGAGCGAGTCGGTACCGGCCGTGCTGGTCGTCGGCGATCTCGAGATCGACCGGGCTCACGGTCAGGTGACACGCGCGGGCGAAGCCGTGCACCTGACGCGCACCGAGCTGCGCATGCTCGACCTGCTGGTCAGCCGCGATGGTCGCCTGATCACTTACGCGCAGCTCGAGGAGGAGCTGCACACGCCACGCCGCCAGCTCGACCAGCGCACCATCCGCGTGTTCGTGGCGCAGCTGCGCAGGAAACTCGGGGACGACGCGGCCAATCCGACGCTGATCATCACGCACCACGGCCTGGGGTACCGCTGGATCGCCGGTGACACCGGGTCGGATCAGGGACCGTACGACGGGCGCTCCACCCGGTAGAGCTCGGCGGCGTTCTCCCACAGGATCCGCGAGCGCTGCTCGTCGGTGGCACCGGCGAGGCTGGCCTCGATCTTCTCCTGCACGTTCCCGTACAGGCACGTGGGGTGCGGGAAGTCGGTCTCGAAGAGGATGCGGTCGACCGGGATCTCGCCCAGCAGCTTGGTGGGGGCGACGGTCTCGAACCAGTAGGTGGTGTACACCTGCCGGGCGAAGTACTCCGACGGCAGCAGCTCCCACTCGCTCGTGCGCCCCGGGCGTCCCTCGAGGTAGCTGTGGTCGGCGGCCTCGAGCACGAACGGCACCCACCCGATGCCGCTCTCGACCGACACGAACCTCAGGTCGGGGAACCGCGGGAGCACGCCGCTGGTGATGAGGTCGACGCACTGCAGGCCGTTCTTCAGGAACAGCTCGGTCGACGTGTACGCGTACGTGGCCGCGGTGCCGTAGCGCGAGATGCGCTCGGGTCCGAACGACGTGGTCATGTCGCCGCTGCCGATGTGGAAGTGGATCGGCAGACCCGCCTCCTGGGCGATCGCCCACAGCGGATCCCAGTGCGGCTCGGCGAGGTACGGCAGGCCGAAGCGCTGCGGCTCGCCGGTGAAGAGGATGCCGCGGTGGCCGGCGTCGAGGTTGCGGGTGATCTCCTTCACCATCTCGTCGATGTCCCAGAACGGGAGCGACATGATCGTGAGCAGTCGACGTGCGTCGGCCGAGGCCCAGTCGCGCAGGAAGTCGTTGTACGCGCTCACGCACACGAGCTTGAGCTCGTCGTCACGGATGGAGAGGAAGCGCTGGCTGCCGAAGCCGGCGACGTTGGGGTAGAGCACCTGGGCCCAGATGCCCACCTCGTCCATGTACGCGAGTCGCGCGTCGGCGTCGTACGAAGCGCGCGGGCACTCCTCGTAGGTCTTCGGGCCGGCGGGGAACGGCTCGGGCCAGCCCGCCACCGCGGTCATGCCGGGGCTGCTGAACGGCGTGCCGTCGAGCACCCACACGTCACGGCCCTCGTCGTTGCGCACCACGTGCGGCACCTGGTCGAGCCACTTGCTCGGGACCCGCGTGGTCCAGACGTCGGGCGGCTCGGTGAGGTGGGTGTCGGCGTCGATGATGAGCTGCGTCATGGGATCACCGTACGCCCGTCGGGACCCGTTCGGCCCGGGCTCACCCAGGGGCGATCGGCATGCGGGCCCAGCCCACGTGGAACTCCGACACCTCTCGCTGGAGGCCGGGTTCGACCACCTCGTAGCGGGGGCAGCGCGCCAGCAGCTCCTGCACGAGCACCGTGCCCTCCAACCGCGCGACGTGCGCGCCGATGCACACGTGCACGCCGTGCCCGAAGCCCAGATGGCGGTCGATGGTGCGTGCTGCGTCGAAGCGCTCGGGATCGTCGAACTCGCCCTCGTCGCGGTTGGCGCAGATGAGCAGCAGCACCACGCGTTGACCGGCGCGCATCGGCACGCCCGCCACCTCGGTGTCGACGACGAGCGTGCGCCCGACGAACTGCAGCGGCAGCTGGTGGCGCAGCATCTCCTCGAACGCACCGGTGACGGCCTCGGGACGTTCGACGAGCGCAGCGCGTTGCCCGGGCGCGCGCCAGAGCTCGTGGGCGCCGCCGGCGACGGTCTTGGGCAGCGTCTCCGACCCGCCGATGAACAGGGTGGAGAGCTGCACCGCGATCTCGGAGTCGTCGAGGGGTCCGTGGGCGCCGACGTGGTCGCAGAGGTCGTCGATCAGGTCGCGGGTGCCGTCGGCGTCGCGGGTGGCTCGCCGCTCTGCGACCAGCTCGGTGAGGTACTGGTGCAGCTCGACGTGTGCGGCCTGACCGGCTTCGCTGACGCCGGCGACGTCGGGCTCGCGCGCCACGAACGCGTTGACCCAGGTCACGAGGAGCTCGGCGTCCTCCACCGGGAACCCGAGCTGCAACGCCGCCACCTGCGCCGCCACCGGTGACGCGTAGTCGTGCCGCACGTCGAACTCGTCGCGCTCCACCAGCTCGTCGAGGCGCGACCGCGCGAACTGCCGCACGGTCGCTTCCATCGGAGTGACCGCGCGTGGTCGGAACGGTCCGAGCATGGCCTGGCGCAGCTGCGTGTGCACCGGCGGGTCGAGCATCGAGAACGTGGGGACGGGCCGGCCGACGGCAGGGTCGGGTGGGCCGTCATGATGGTGCAGCAGCGCCTCCCGGTGGAAGACGGGCCCCTCGAAGATGGAGAACCGCTCGCGGTCGGTGAGGACGCGCCACACGTCGTCGAAGCGCGTGAGCGCGAACGCGTCGTACTGCGGCAGCGCGACCACCGGACCGCGGGCGCGCAGCTCGCGGTAGAGCGGGTACGGGTCGGTCATCACCTCGACCGAGAACGGGTCGTACCCGTGGTCACTGCGTGCCGGCTGCGGCGGGGGTGCCACGAGCGGCGACCGTAGCCGCGGGGTTACCTTCTGCGCATGGGCATCCAGGACCGCACCCCACCCACCGCCGACGAGTACGACGCCTGGCGTCGCGACTTCTCCAATTGGGGCCGCTGGGGCGACGACGACGAGCTCGGCACCCTCAACTTCGTGACCGACGACGTGCGTCGTGCGGCGGCCGAGCTCGTGCGCGACGGCCGCGTCGTCTCGTGCGCGCGGTCGATCGACACCAAGCCGGGTCCCGCCAACCCCTACCCGGCTCGGCACATGGTGGCGATGCAGGACTCGGGCGCGATGTGCGACCACCTGTCGCTGTTCATCCACGGCTTCACCGAGACGCACCTCGACGCGCTCTGCCACCTCCCCGTGGAGGAGGGCAACGACACCTGGAACGGCCAGCAGCTCGACCAGTACGGCATGCCGCTCGCGCACCGCGGCACGGTCGACTTCTGGCGCGAAGGCATCGTCACCCGCGGCGTGCTCTACGACATCCCACGCCTGCGCGGCACCGACTTCGTGACCCCGGGTGCACCGGTGCACGGTTGGGAGCTCGCCGACGCCGCCGCCGCGCAGGGCGTGACCCCGCAGTCGGGCGACGCGGTGCTCATCCGCAGCGGGCACGGGCCGTACTACGAGTCGATCGGCGAGCGACCGGGCTTCGGCGGCGCCGCCGGCGTGCACGCGTCGTGCGTGGAGTTCCTCCACGACACCGAGGCGGCGATGCTCGTGTGGGACATGCAGGACGCGCCGCCTGCCGACCAGGGCATCCCCAACCCTCGCGGCCTCCCGATGGCGTTGCACGTGCACCACATCCTGCTGCCCTACATGGGCATGCCGATCCTCGACAACGCCGACTTCGAAGGCCTCGCGGGCGCGTGCGCGGACGCGAACCGGTGGGCGTTCCAGTTCGTCGTCGCACCCTTGGTCATCCCACGCGGCACCGGCTCGCCGGTGAACCCCCTCGCCATCCTCTGACCCGCACTACCGGGGTGGTCCCCGGCTGGCGGTGACGAGCTCGAGCCCGTCGGGGAGGTTGGGGTTGCCGACGAGGGCGAGCAGCCCGTGCGGCACCAGCAGGCGATGGTGGGCGGGGCACACGGCGGCGAGGTTGATGATCTCGTCGGGCCCGCCCCAGGTGCTCGGCAGCAGATGGTGTGCCTGGAGTCCGCGTCGGCGGCCGCAGCCGGGGAACCGGCAGCGCGTGTCGCGCAGCAGCACCGCGCGGCGCAGCTTGGGTGACAGGAACGTGGTACGACGACCGAAGCCGACCACCGAGCCGTCGTCGTCGACGACGACCGGTTCGATCGACACGTTCGCCCGCATCTGCTCCAACAAGGAGTCGGAGATCGGGATGCCGGCGATCTCCGCCGGGCCGTGCAACGGCAGTGCGAACTGCAGGATCGGCTGCGGCGCCCACGACGGCTCGTGCTCGTGCTCACACACGGCCGGCGGATCGCACAGCTGCAGCAACGCATCCGCCGCGCGTCGCTCGAACGGTGCCCACACCTCACCCTTCGCCGGCTTCATCTGCTCGGTGAGGCGCGTGATCGTCGCCTCGAACTCGGCGCCCATCACATCCGGCAACTGGCCGCGCACCTGCAGAAACCCCTCGTCTTTCGTCCACCACATCCGCAGCGACCGCGCCGCATATCGCTTCCGCGAATTGTCGGAGCTCGGCTTCGAGGCGTTCCGTACCAACCGCGACAGCTCGATCGGATCGACGTTCGGTGCCCGCACCGCCCACTCCCGATCCGACTCCTCGTCGGCCAGACGCACCACCGAACTCAACTGCTCATCACTGAACGCGCCGTTGCACGCAGCGGCGCCAACCGCCGGCAGCGACTCCAACGCCCGCGCCACGTCGACCTTGTCACGCACGACCCGTGCCGACTCGCCGTATGCGCCCACAGAGCAGTCGACGCGACCACGCTCGTCGAGCACCCGCACGATCGCCAGCTCCTCGGTGTGGAGCTCACGCTGCGCGCCGATCACCTCGCGGCGACGCGACTCCAACCACTCGCTCGAGTGGGTGCGCATCTCGTCGACCAGTGCGTCGAACATGCACCCATCACACCACGGGGGTATGACACTCATTCGTGCCGACAATGACCTCTTGACACGACAACTGGGTCTTGACAAGTGTCGGGGTATGCCCCTCACCGAAGCGCAACGACGTCAACGGTTCGACCGCCTGCGCGCGGTGCGGACCGAGGCCCTCCACCATGCCCGCATGGCCCGCAAGCTCGCAGAGACGCGGCGCCGACTGATGCGCGACCTCATCGACCGCGGCTGCACGCAGGCCGAGATCGCACGTGAGCTCGGTGTGAGCCGCCAGGCCGTGCAGCAGATGCTCGCCTAGTCGAACATGGGTGAGCGCGGGAGCTGCTTGGCGATCAGGTCCTCGCTGCGGTCGGCGAGCTGGCGGGCGTAGCTGGGTCGGGTCGGCACGAGGAACTGCTCTTCCCGGATCGCTTCCAGCACCAGGTCGGCGACCGCGGCCGGCGCCATGCTCCCGGCGGTCCCGTCGGCCAGTGCCTGCTCGACGAACGCGCCGCCGTCGGACTGCGGCGAGTCGAGATCGGTGGGGCGGTTGCGGCGGGATCGGCTGATGCCGGTGTCGACCAGGCCGGGGCACACCGCCGACACCCGGATCGAGGCGCCCACCGACGCCAGGTCGTGGGCCAGGCACTCGGTGGCGGCCATGGCCGCGAACTTGGACACGTCGTAGGGCCCGCTGAACGGCGTGGTCGCGAGCCCGGCCATCGACACCGTGTTGACCACGTGACCCTCGGTCGCGGCGGCGAGCATACGGGGCACGAAGGCGCGGATGCCGTGCACGATGCCCATCACGTTCACGGCGATGGTCCACTCGAAGTCGGCGTCGGAGCACTCCCACATCAGGCCGCCCTGGAACACGCCCGCGTTGTTGCACAGCACGTGCACCGCGCCGAACGTGTCGTAGGTGAACTCGGCCAGCGCCTCGATGCGCTCCATGGACGTGACGTCGGCCGTGAACGCGACCGCGTCACCGCCGATGCCCGCCACCGCGTCGCGGAGGGCGCCTTCCTCGACGTCGGCGAGCACGACGTGCATGCCTTCGACCGCGAGGCGCCCGGCGAGGCTGCGCCCGATCCCGCTCGCGGCACCGGTCACCACTGCGACGCGACCATCGAGGTCCTTCATCCGGTCACCTCCACGTCAGGCGTCCAGTCCGAGCAGCACCCGCGTCGTCTCGGTCAGCGTGTTGTTGTCGACCATGAGGTGCTGGGTCGACGCGTGCAGGTCGCGGAAGCAACGCTGCAGCGCGCCGGGCCGGAGCGCGTCGGTGCCGGCCGCGGTGTACGCGAACCGCACCGCGTCGGTGGCCACGCGCGTGGCGTAGGTGGTCGACTGGCGGAGTCGCTGCCGCTGGACGGTCGTGGGCTCGTCGCCGGCGTCGAGCACGTCCTGCGCCTTCGCGAACGACTCGTACACGAACGCGCGCGCCGCGTGCAGCGCGGCGTCGTGCATGGCGAAGTCGTGCCGGAACACCTGCTGATCGCGCAGGGGATCAGCACCCAGCCGGTGCTTGGTCTGCACGATCCGGGTGAGCTCGTCCAGCCCGTGACGCCCGACGCCGAGCGCAAAGGCGGCGTGACCGGCGCAGGTGAGCCCGAGCACGCCGAGCCGGTACACCGGGCCGCCCCGAAGCGGCTCGGCGTTGACGAGATCGAACGTGAAGTCCTCGTGGATCGTCTGCTCGGGGACCTCGTAGTCGTAGCTGCCCGTCCCGGCGAGACCCATCACGTCCCAGTTGCCGAGGAACTCCACGCGGTCGCGCGGCACGAAGTACGCGCGGATCATCGGCATCCCCGACCGCCCGGGCACGAACTCGCCGTCGCGCAGCTCCAATGCGCCGCCGCCGATCCACGACGAGTGCGCGCTCCCGCTGCCGAAGCTGTAGCGCCCGGACACGACGTAGCCGTCACCGGCACCGTCACCGGCGCGCACGGCGGTGCCACGCGGCGAGAACTGCCCGGCGGCGACCGGGACCCGCTCGCCGCCGAACATCTCCGAGACCGCGACCGGACCGAGGTACGCGCCCGCGAACGACGACGTGGTGGCGTTGGCGAGCAACGTCCACCCCGCCGAGCCGTCGGCGCGGCTCACCTCCTCGTAGACCCCCAGGACCGTGGGCAGGTCGGCCTCCTCGCCACCGAGCTCCTTGGGGACCATGAGACCGAACAGGCCCGAGTCGTGGAGCTGCCTCGACGACGACCGGCGAGAGGGTGGCGTCGTCCTCGGAGCGTCCGGCCTCCTCGGTGACGAGATCGGCGAGTGCCCGTGCCGCGTCGAGCGCGGTCATTCGTACGTGTCCAGCCCCGTGAGCGGCGGGTTGTTGACCCAGCCGAGCTCAGGCCAGTTCCACCATCCCGCCGATGCCCACGCGCCGCCATCGGGATGGAGCGACGTGCCGGTGATGTACTCCGAGAGATCGGAGGCGAGGAACAGCGCCGCGCCGCCGATGTCCTCGTAGGTCCCCTGACGGCCCATCGGGATGCCGGCGGTGATGACGCGCTGGTCGTATCCCATCGGCATGCCCTCGGTGGGCGTCTGGTCGGGAGCGATGGTGTTCACCCGGATGCGGTCGGGTGCGAGCTCGAGCGCCAACGTGCGCGAGAAGTTGGTGACCGCGCCCTTCATGCCCGCGTACACCGCGTACCCCGGCGCGGCGCGGTGGCCCTCGATCGACGTGATGCTGATGATGCTCCCGCCGTGGCCCTGCTCCTTCATCTGGTTGGCCGCGAGGTGGGTGGTGTGCAGCAGCCAGCCGAAGTTCATGCGGATGACCGCGTCCCACCCCCGCACGTTGGTGTCGGTGAAGTCGGCCTTGAAGGTGCCGCCGGCGACGTTGACCAGCGTGTCGAGCCTGCCGAAGCGGGCGAGGCCCTCCTCGAACGTCGCGGTGACCGCATCGGCGTCACGGACGTCGACCATCGCCGCCAACGGCTCCCCACCGGCGGCCGTGACCTCTTCGACCGTGCTCGCCAGGAGCTCCTCGTTCTTGTCGAGGAGCACGAGGTGCATCCCCGCCTTGGCGAACTCGATCGCGACGGCGCGCCCGAGGCCGCCACCACCGCCCGCGACCAGCGCGACCTTGCCCTGCAGTCCTGCTCGTTCTTCGAGGTATCCCATGCGGGGATCATCGCTCAGGACGGGCGGGGCGCGCCCGTCCGGGGGCGGAAGCGCAACAGGGTGAGCCCGTCGTCGCCGTGGTCGAACACCGGCTCGACCACCATCCCGATGGTGATCGCGGCCGGTGCGACGTCGACCAGCGTGGTCGAGAGCCGTACGCCTTCGGTGAGCTCCACCACCGCCAGCAGTTGCGGCACCTCGTCGGCGAACGGTGGTGCGGTGGGCTGCTCGGCGACCGCGAACGTGTACACCGAGCCCATCCCGTCGACCGCGGTCCAGGTGAGGCGGTCGGACAGGCACGCCGGGCAGCGCGAGCGCGGGTAGTAGACCCACCGCGCGCACGTCGTCGCACCGCTGGAGCTCGATCCGCTCGTCGCGCAGGGCGTCCCAGAACGGTTGCGACACCGGCGTCGGGACCGGACGCGGCTTGGGGAGCTCGCCCGGCGGCGGCGTGTCAGGAGCGTCGGGCACGGTCACACCCCCGTGAGCACGACCGCGGTCTGCTCGCTCATCACGCCACCGGTGCCGGTGACGTACGCGACGTCGTGGCGCGCCAGTTGTCGGTCGCCGGCCCGGCCCTGCACCTGCCGCACCCCTTCGATCACGTGCGACGTGCCCCCGCTCAGACCGGTCTGGCCCATCCCGAGCTGACCACCGTGGGTGTTGCACGGGAAGTCACCGCGGTACGAGAGGTCGTGCTCGGTCACGAAGGCCATGCCCTCACCCGTGCCGCAGAAGCCCGAGTCCTCGATGGTGAGCAGCGCGGTGATGGTGTAGCAGTCGTAGAGCTGCACCATGTCGACGTCGGTCGGCGCGATCCCGGCCATGCCGAACGCGCGCGCCGCCGCGTCGCGCACCGGCGTGCGGGGCATCTCCGCTGCGTACGTGGGTGTCTTGTGCGTGAGTCGTTCGCCGAACCCGGCGATGGTCACCGGTCGGTGCGCGAGGTCGCGTGCGCGCGCGGCCGTGGTCACCACGAACGCGGCGCCGCCGGTGCACGGCATCACGATCTCGAGCAGGTGGAGCGGCGCGGCGATGACACGCGACGCGAGCACGTCGTCGATGGAGATCGGCTGGCCGTGGAACACCGCCGACGGGTTGGCGCACGCGCTCACGCGTTGATCGGCCGCGATCTTCGCCCGCGCCCGCTCGTCCCAGCCGTACAGGTCGTGGTAGCGCTGCGCGTACATCGCGTACCCGCAGTTCTGCGCGACGTTGCCGTAGGGAACGTCGAACTCGGCCTGGGGCGAACCCCACTCCAGGCTCGAGGCGCCGTAGACGACGCGGGGGTTCGCACCCGGCTCGTCGGCCTGCGGCCGGGGCGGGCGGGGTCGTCCGGTGGTCGCGCACACCACGACCTCGCAGATGCCGAGCTCGATGGCGGCCGCGGCGCGCCACGCCATCCCGACCGCGGTGGCACCGCCGAGGTCCATCTTCTCGGCGAAGTCGACGGACCAGCCGCAGTACTCGGCGATCGTCGCGGGCACGAACAACGACGCCTCGGCGACGTCACCTGCGCACACGAGGCCGTCGACCTCAGCCGACGCGATCCCGGCGTCGGCGAGCGCATCGGCAGCGAGCGAGGCCCACTGCTCGAGCGTCAACGTGGGGGTGCCGCTGAATTTCCGCTCTGCCGGCCGTTCGGCGATCCCGACGATGCACGCATCCCCCCTGAGGCCCATGTGCCGCATCGTACGTGGGTCGCGCTCAGCGCCTCGCGGAGCGGGAGGGTGGACGCGTGGGCAGCGAACGGGCGTAGGCGACGCAGCGCTCGACCCACGTGCGCAACTGACGCGTGGTGCGCACGGCGTCGGGATGGACGTGCAGCCATCCGTCCATCGGGCGGCCGCGCATCACGAACGCTTCGACGTGCGCGCTGCGCGTGAGCCGGTCGTGCTGCGCGGGGTCGATCCGGGCGAGCAGACCGCCCTTGCTGCTCGCGCTGACCGCCAGCTTCGTGTCGACCAGGAACGCGAGGCCACCGAACATGCGCTTCTCGGTGACGCCCGGTTCCGGCTCGAGGATCTCCCGGATCCGGTCGGCGAGCTGCTCGTCGTACGCCACCGGTCGAGCGTAGCGAGCGCTCAGACGCGTGGATCGGAGCTCGGTTCGCCACCGGTGTACGCGGCGGTCGTGCGATCGGCCGCGCCGGTGGCGACGGCGGCCGGCGTGCCCGACGCGATGTCGGCCTCGCGCCACGCCTCGCTGCTGCGGGTCATGAAGCGGAGCCCGGCGGAGGAGCGCGTCCACTCGTCGACCTGCACCGGATCGACGGGCGCACCCGTGGTGAGGTGGAGCAGCATCCCGACGAGCGCGAGGTCCCAGCCGATCCCGACGGCACCGGGACCGAACTGCGACCAGTGGTCGTCGACCGGTGCGGTGTGCGCGAGCTCGAGGCGGGTCGTGCCGGCGGACTCGGCGGACTCGGCGGACTCGGCGGACTCGGCGGTGAGCTGGACCTCGATCCAGCTCACGCTCTCGCCGAACTCCCAGGTCGCGCGGAGGCGGGTGGGCGGTTCGCACTCCTCGATGGTGCCGCCGGCGTTGCCCTCCAACTGGTAGCGGCCGCCGAGTCGCAGGTCGCCCGTGACGGGGAGGAACCACCGCGGGATGCGCTCGGGGTTCGTACACGCGTCCCACACGTCGTCGATGGCGGCCGCGTAGGTCTGCGTGAGGGTCACCGTGCGGGTCTCGGCGCCAGCTGCGCTCACCTGCCGGGTGACGGCTCCGATCTGGTCGTCTCCGTCGATCACGACGTCTCCTTCCGCTGCATCTCGGTGCGACGCGCGCGCGTGCCGCGTGCGAGCTCGGTGCCAAGGGCCGCGAGGGGAGGGGCCCAGAACCGCCGGAAGCGGTCGAGCCAGGCGTCGACGTCCTGCAGCCCGCTCGGGTCGACCGAGTACAGCCGGCGCACGCCGTCGGGGCGGACGGCGAGGAAGCCGCTCTCCCGCAGCACCCGCAGGTGTTGGGACACGGCCGGCTGGCTGATGCCGAAGCGGGCCTGGACCACGCCACCGATCTCGCCCGCCGCCAGCTCGCCGGCCGCGACCAGCTCCAGGATCGCCCGTCGGACGGGGTCGCCGAGCACGTCGAACGCCTCCATGTCAGGAGCATATCGGATCTTGCTTATATAAGTGGGATCGAATAGCCCGCTCGAACCACGAACCATGCGATGCGGCCCCGCGGTCCTCGCTAGAGGGCGACGGCGGTCTCGAGTGCGGTCCGCATGGCGTGCTCGAGCAGACCCGCACCGGCCTCGGCATCGCCGACCACCCAGACGTCGACACCTCGCTCCCGGAGCTCGTCGGCCAGCGTGGTGTCGGGGGTGACGTCGAGGGTCGCGAAGACCGCGGCGGCCGCGGTCTCGTGGTCGCCGTCGAGGTCGCGCCACCGCACGACGTCGGGCGTGATCTCCAGCACGTCGGCGCCACCAGCGAGCACGATGCCCTGCGCGCGCGCAGGTCGTGCACCCGCCGCCATCGGCCCGGCAAGCCCAGGTGCAGCGCGAACACGTCGGACGGCTCGAGCACGGTGACCCGGGCACCGTCGGCCGCCGCCCGCGCGGCGATCCCGAGCCCGGGAAGGTCGCCGCCGTGCACGACGACGTCGGCGCCGGGTGCGGCACCGTCGAGCAACCAGCTGCCGAGGTCGTCGACCGCGTGCACGTGCGGCAGATCGCCACCCGGGATCGCCGGGCGACCCCAGCGCGCTCCGGTGGCCACGATCACGTCGTCGGCGCCCGTCGCGACCACCGCGTCGGCGTCGACGCGCTCGTCGAGGCGGACGGTCACGCCGCGGAGCTCGAGCTGGTGCTCCGCCCACCGCAGCAGGTCGGCGTTCACCGACGACGTCGCCGCCGCGTACGCCCAGCGCCCGCCGAGCCGCGGCGCGGCATCGACCAGCGTGACCGAGTGCCCGCGCAACGCCGCGACGCGCGCCGCCTCCATGCCGGCCGGACCACCGCCCACCACGAGCACCGAGCGCGGTGCCGACGCCCGACCGATCACGAGCTCGTCCTCACGACCGACCGAACCGTTCGCGGCGCACCGCACCTGGCCGCGCACGAAGATGTTGCCGATGCAGCGGTAGTGGTACACGCAGGGCCGGATCTCCTCCGGCCGGCCCGCTGCGAGCAGGTTGGGGAGCTCGGGCTCGGCGAGGATCATGCGGGCCATCGACACGAAGTCGAAGGCGCCGTCGGCGATCGCGGCGTCGGCGGCATCCGGAGCGATCCGACCCACCGCGATCACGGGCGCGTCGATCGCGGCCTTCACCGCGCGCGCGTTGTCGACGAGCAGTCCGGGGACCTCGGGCGCGTACGAGTCGGTCGGACCGGTGGCGGAGCCGGGATCGTGGTACGCCGACACGTGCACCGCATCGGCGCCCGCGGCCACCGCGAGCTTCGCCACCGTGATGCAGTCGTCGAGGGTGGTGCCGTCGGGGCGGTTCTCGGTGGAGTTCAGCCGGCACCAGACGGCGAAGTCGTCGCCCACCCGCCGGCGGGTCTCCTGCAGGATCTCGACCAGCAGGCGCGCCCGCTGCTCGACCGGACCGCCGTACTCGTCGGTGCGGTGGTTCTTCGCCGGCGAGAGGAAGCTGTCGATCAGGTACCCGTGCCCGGCATGCAGCTCGCACCCGTCGACGCCGGCCTCGCGGGCGCGCACGACGGCGGACGCGAAGTCGTCGATCACCGAGGCGATGTCGTCGTGGTCGAGCACCTTGTAGAAGTGCTTCGAGTCGGGGCCGACGAACGGCTCCATCATCTTCGCGCCCTCGGCCGCGGTGACCATGCCGTAGAGGTCGTCGGGACTCGGGGGTCCCGGCTCCGACGACACCCACATCGGCCGTCCCGCCAACGTGTCGTTCAGGCTGTTGCCACCGGCCTGGGTGAGCTGCATCGCGAGCGTCGAGCCGTGGCGGTGCACCCGGCGGGCCGCCTCCTGCCAACCCGGCAGGTGGCGGTCGTCGGAGATGGCCGTCTGCCGCGCGTTGGAGCACCCGACGGGGAACGACACCGCGACCGACCCCAGCATCACCATCGCCAGCCCGCCACGTGCACGCGCTTCGAGGTACGCCATCTGCGTGGCGGAGACCATGCCGTCGAGGTCACCGAGGTCCTCGCCCATCGGCGCCATGACCATGCGGTTGCGCAGCTCCAGCGAGCCGATGCGCCCCGGCGCGAGGAGGTGCTCGTACGCAGCGACTCCGCTCACGTCATGTACTCGCCGGAGTTCACGTAGAGCGTCTGGCCGGTGATCATGCGGGCGCGGTCCGAGCACAGGAACACCGCCGACTCGGCGACGTCCTCGTCGGCCGGGATCTCCCCGAGCGGCATGTTGGCCGTGATCTCGCCGATGGCCTCCGCCTCGGTGATCCCCCGGTCGGCGACCTGCCACTGCACGTACATCTGCACCGGCGGTCCCCACATCCAGGTGGGCACGACGTGGTTGACGCGGATCTTGCGGGGCCCGAGCGCCTTGGCCAGGTGGAACATCGCCGCGCGCAGCGCACCCTTCGACGACGCGTACGCGAGCTGCTCCATCACCGGCGGCAGCACCGAGCTCTGCGAGCCGATCAGCACGATCGAACCACCGCGGTCGCCCATCGCTTCGGCGGTCGCGGTGATCACGTGCATCGATCCGACGACGTTGGTGCTGAGCACCGCGTGCCACTCGTCGTCGCTCGTGCCCTCGAGCCCGGCCAGCAGGCCGTCGTAGGCCGCCACCTGCACGACGCCGTCGACGGCGCCGAAGCGTTCGACCGCCAGCTGTGCGAGGGCACGGCACTGCTCGACGTCACCGATGTCGGTGGGGAGCTGCGCCACCCGCTCACCGCTCGGGTCGAGCTCCTCGGCGATGGCGGCGAGCTTGTCGGCGGTGCGCGCGGCGAGCACCGCGTTGCCGCCGTCGCGCAGCACCAGCTTCGCCACTTCCCCGCCGAGGCCGGGTCCGACCCCCGTCACGACCACCGTCTTGCCCTCGAGGATCATCCGTGTGCATCCTTTCCTCCGCTCGGACCCACGTTCTACTGCGCCTGCGGGGGTGCGTGTCGTGGTCGCGCCGGACGGCGGGTCAGGTCGGTGCGTCGTCGGGCTGCCGGCGGGTGCACCGCGCTGCCACCCGGCGGGCCGCGTGCCGGGTGCGGGCTCGCCACAGCCAGGCGTCTCCCTCGACCGGCCCGAACTCCGCGGCCATGCGGTCGCGGGCAAACGAGCGCGGCACCCGCACCGCGTAGGTCCACGTCGCGACTGTGGCGGGCTCGGCGACACCGAGCTCCACCAGCCGGGTGTGCGCGGCTCGCACGAAGCGCGCGCCCGTCGGCGGGACCCGGGAGATCGTCGGGGTCGAGCCAGTGCCGCGTCGCGTGGAGGTGGGCGTCGAGGACGTGCCCGACCCCGGCGGCGGCGAAGCGGGCCCGCACGTCGGGCCACCGGATCGCACCGACGTCGACGCACGACGTCTCGAGCAACGCTCGCAACGGCAGACCGAGCAGCGTGTGGGTCTCCTCCTGCAGCTGCGCGTGCGCCACCAGGTGCACGAAGGCATCGGTGTCGTCGGCGAGGAGCAGCATCCCGCGTGCGGTGGGGCGGGACCTCGCGCATCGCAGCATCTGTTCGGCCGGGACGAGGGCGCGCCACCGCGACACCAGGGGCTCGACGTGCAGCTCGACGGTGACCTCACCGTCGCGGAGCATCGGCAGGTGGTGATCGGCGTGCTCGCCGATCGGGTCCGGGTGCTCCTCGTAGCCACCCGTACGCAAGAGCTCGTAGGCACGGGTCGCGTGTTCGGCGTCGACGAGGATGTCGAGGTCGGCCATGGTGCGCGCCGACGGATCGGGCCACGTGCCGCACAGCAGGGAGTGCAGGCCCTTGAGGGGGACGGCGCGGATCCCGGCGGCGGCGAACCGCTCGAGCACGTCGACACCGTGGTCGAGCAGTTGCTGCACCCGCGCGGCGTTGCGGTCGTGGGCCCGGCGCAGCACCGCCTCGGGCACCGCCAGACCCGGAGGCGCCTCCCGCTCGAGCGCGACCGCGAGCGTCGACGGCATGGTGAGCACGCCCGCCCGGGACTGACCCACCCACACCGCCGGCAGCACGTCGTGGACGCCCGCGAGCTCCAGGAACGCGCTCCACCCGACCGCGTCGGTGGGGAGCACTCCGGTCTCGCCCCGCAGGGCGGCGGCGACGGCGGCCAGCGCGCGTGCACGCCGCACGACCGCGAGGGTCACCGCGCTACGACTCGATCACCAGGACGGCGCTCGTCCGCTCACCGGGTCGTGTCGCGTCCATGCGTCGCCGAGCCTACGGGTCGGTCGCCGGCGGTCCGTCGGCATACCGCCCGAAGCGGGCGCGTCTGCGCGCAACATCGGTTGCACCGATGAAGGGCATCGGTTGCACCGACCGAATTTCTTCAGTGGAACCGGCTGACCGGCCGATGACACCACGCAGGAGAGACGGAAACCACGCGCTTCCGAGGGCAGGCCATGACCGACAGGCGAGACGGGCAGGAGGGGCGCGGTGCTCGCCCGGTGACCGGCACCGCCATGGGCCGCATCGGCCGCATCGTGTTCTTCACCGCCTTCGTCGTGGTGATCGGCGCGGCGGCGTGGGCGCAGTTCGTGACGCAACGCACGCGCGCGAACACCGCCTCGGCCACGAACGCGTCGGTGGCCATGGTGTTCGACGCCGTGGTGCAGTCGGAGAACGCGGCGCGCGACTCCACGGTGGTGCGCGATCAGGCGACGCTCGACGCGTACACCGCGAGCCGAGAGCAGCTTGCGACGGTGATCACGGATGCACGCGCTGCACTCCACGGTGGTGCCCTGCGTGCGCAGCTCGACCACGAGCTCGCGCTCGTCGACTCGTGGACGGCGTCGGTGGATCAGGACGTCGCCGCCGCCGGCAGTGGCGCGAGTGCGACCGATGCCGAACGCGCCGCCGCACGCGGCGCGCAGCTCACCGCGATCCGCGCCGCGAACGACTCGTTGCTGCGCGCCCTCGACCGCCACGACCGCGAGGAGCGCGACGACGCCGGGATGCGCGGACTCCTGATCGTCATCGGATGCTGCGTGTTCTTCGCCGCGCTGAACTGGGGCCTCTTCCTGCGCAGCGAACGCCGTGAGCACGCGATCCGTGATCGGCAGATGGCGTTCGCCGACCGGTTGCCGACGGCGCGCTCGGAGCCCGCCGCGCGCACCATGCTCGCCCGCCACCTCGAGGTCGTCGCGCCCGGAGCGATGGTGCTCGTGACCGGACCCGACGACGCGTCGCCGATCGGACGGCCCGTGATGTCCGGCGGCGCACGCGTCGCCACCGTGATCATCCGCGCCGACCACGACCTCTCCGCGCCGGTGGAGCGCTTGGTCCACGACAGCATCCTGCGAGCGGGGCCGGTGCTCGGGACGCTGCAGCTGCTGGCCCACGAGCAGGAGCGGGCGGCCACCGATCCGCTGACCGGTCTCGGCAACCGCCGTCTGGTCGAGGACGCGCTCGAGCGCCTGGTCGCGCAGGCCCGGCGGACCGGGGGGCGCTTCGCGGTCGCGGTGATCGACCTCGATCAGTTCAAGCCGGTCAACGACACGCACGGTCACGCGGCCGGCGACGCGCTGCTCGTGGCGGTGGCCGGCGTGCTCGACGACGCAGACCCGCGAGTACGACATCGTGGGTCGACTCGGCGGCGACGAGTTCATCGTGCTGCTCTCGGGGCCCGGTGGCGACGAGGCGCTCACGGTGATGGAACGGTGCCGCGCCGCCATCGCCGCGCTGCGGGTGGGCACGCCTCCGCTCGGTGTGACCGCCAGCATCGGGGTCACGCCGTCCGGGCCGGATCTCGTCGGCGATGCCGCCGCGATCCTGCGCGCCGCCGACGACGCGGTCTACGTCGCCAAGGCCCGGGGTGGCAACTCCGTGGTGGTCGGCAAGATGACCGACAGCGACCGGCGGTTCAGGCCTCGGCTTTCCGGGCGTAGAGGTAGAGGACCGGGCGGACGCCTTCTTCGGGCGACGCGGTCGGGAGTCGCAGGCGCACGCTGACGATCTCCCACAGGTCGTCCCCGCCCTCGACGACGCCACCGATCGGCAACCAGAGCGGCGCGTCCCAGAACCCGAGCTGCTCGTCGGTCGCCACGTCGATCAGCACCGTGCGGACCGGGCGCGTGGGGATGGGCTCGCTGCGCGAGTGGAACTCGTGGCGCTGCTGCTCCGCGGTGAGCGCAGTGGGCGGCAGCGAAGGGCGCCGACGTCGGCCGCGGACGCTTCTTGCCGAACATCAGGAGATCCTCGGGGGGACCGGAGCCGCCGGCGTTCGCCGTGGCCAGCGACGCGTCGATGTCGGTGCGCCACGACTTGTAGAGCTCGGCGTCGTTGGCGTTGGTGAAGATGGTGAAGCGCTCGGCCTCGACCGCGTCGCACACCATCGGACCGACCGCATCGGCGTCGACCGCGTCGGCGGCCATGTCGGCCGGGAAGTGGATCCACGAGCTCCGCGTGCTCGTCGGGCACGCCCGCGATGCGCACGTTCTCAGCCGAGGTTGGTGTGCACGAGGCCGGGACAGAGCACCGACACGCCGACGCCCAGCGGGCGCAGCGAGCGCGCCAGCGCCTCGGAGTAGCCGTAGGCCGCGAACTTCGACGTGATGTACGGCGCGCAGTCCCACGTGTAGGCCCAGATGCCGGCGATGGACGCGGTGTTCACGACGTAGCCGCGGCCGCGCTCGACCATCGCGGGCACGAAGGCGTTCACGCCCCGCACGAGCCCGAGCACGTTGACGTCGAGGATGCGCTGCCAGTCGTCGGTGGGCACCCGGTACGACGGCCCCATCACCGAGATCCCGGCGTTGTTCATCACGAGGTCGACGTGGTCGAACTCGGCGATGCGCGGCGTCGGCGAGCGCGTCGACGTCGGCGTCACTGGCTCACGTCGCAGCGCACCGGCAGGCAGCGGCGGCCGAGCGCGGTGATCGGCGGCGGCGGTGTCGCTCAGCCGTTCCTCGTGGATGTCGGCGAGCACGACGTCGGCGCCGCGCCGCGCCAGCTCGAGCGCGGTGCCGCGTCCGATGCCGCTCGCACCACCGGTGACCACCGCCGACCGTCCCCTGGATCTCCACCCGCGGAGCCTACCGGGACACCCCGGCCGTCGGCTCCCGGCGTCGGCACCGCTCACCCGGGCGCGGCGCCGCCGAGGGCGACCGCGTCGCGCGACGAACCCGCGGTGGGATCGAAGTCGGACGACCTGGGCGCGGCGAGCCCACGCGCGAGCAGGAGCAGCACGACACCGACGACGGTCGCGATCGCGCCGGCGACGATGCCCAGCGCCTGGATGCTCACCACCCCGAGCGCCACGCGCGACGATCGGCGTGGCCACGATCCCCGCCGCCGGCTCGAGCGACTGGTTGATCGACAGCACGCGGCCGTGGAACGCCGCCGGCGCGTACCGCTGGAGCAGCGTGCGCGCGGGCACGAAGAAGAACGCGGTGTCGACGCCCCACAGGAACACGCCGACGAACGCGACCACCTCCGACTCCGTCCCGAGGTACAGCGCCGCGGTCAGCCCCGAGACGACCATCGCCATCGCGACGTACCGCGGACGCGCGATGCGCTCCCCCACCACCGCGAGCACCAGGCCGGTGAGCACGAGCCCCACGCCGAAGACGGTCTGGAGCAGCGCGAACATCGCATCGGATCCACCGAGCACGTCGCGCACGTACAGCGGCTCGAGCACGCCGAACGCGGCCCAGAGCAGGTACACGCAGCTGGCCACGGTCAACGTCCACCGCAACCCGCGGGTGCGGCGCGCCAACGAGGCGCCCTCACGCAGCTCGCGCCAGGTCGACCGCGTCGTCGCCGTCGTCGCGCGGCACCGGCTCGATGCGGATGCGCAGCGCCACGAGAGCACCGACGAGGAAGGTGGCGGCGTCGGCGAGGAACGCGCCCTCGAGTCCCCAGCGCGCGTTCACCGCCGCCGCCGCGAGCGGGCCCACGACGATGGCGAGGTCCTGCGCACCACCGAGCAGGGCGTTGGCGGTGACCAGCTGGTCGTCGGGCACGAGCCGCGGTGGGATGGAGTCGAGCGACGCGGTCGCCATCGCCTCGATCAAGCCCGAGCGGCAGTGCGAGCAGGATGATGGTCGTGTAGCTGTTCGCCTGGGTGAGCACGAGCGCGTCGAGCATGCCGAGCACGTTCGCGATCAGGAGCGTGCGTCGCGGGCCCAGGCGGTCGATCGGCACCCCGAGCAGCGGTCCGAGCAGCGCACCGGGCACCGAGAGCACGACGAAGAGGAGCGCGAGGTCGCCCGCGCCCACGTCGAACCGGAACGACGCGAAGCCCCAGATCGCGATGACCGCGATCCAATTCCCCGACTCGCTGATCGCCTGCCCGGCGAGGAGCAGCGCGAACCCCCGGACCCGCAGCACGCGCATCCGATCACGCTAACTGCGACGTCCGAGCCGGTTCCCGGGCTTTCTCGTCAGGCCGATCCGTCCGACTGCTCGTCGAGGTGCGACACCCGGTCCCTCCACCAGTCGATGGCGGCATCGAGCTCGGCGGCGCCGAAGTCGGGCCAGAGCGTCGGCGTGACGTAGAGGTGCGCACCGACGCCCTCCCACAACAGGAAGTTGGAGATGCGCCCTTCACCGGAGGTGCGCACCATCAGGTCGACGGGCGGCAGCTCTGGTGCGTAGAGGTGCTGACCGACCGTCGCCACGTCGATCCGGTCGGGTTGCTCGTTCGCGATCGCGCGCGCGGCCTCGACCAGCTCCTGCCGTCCGCCGTAGTCGAACGCCACCGTGAAGTTGAGCCCGGTGTTGTGCTGGGTGAGCCGAGTCGACTTCTCGATCTCGCGGCGCACGACGCAGCGGGATCCGCGATCCGGCGCGCGTGTCACGTCCGATCCAACGGATCTTCACGTTGTTCGCGTGCATCTCCTCGCGCCGCCCGAAGATCTTCTTGTGGAGGCCCAGGATGAAGTCGACCTCGAGCCGCGGGCGGCGCCAGTTCTCGGTGGAGAACCCGTAGGCGGTGAGCCACCCGATGCCGAGCGCATCGGCGGCGCGCACGATCTCGGCCAACCGCTCCTCGCCGCGACTGTGCCCGTCGGTGCGGGCGAGTCCCTGGCGCTCGGCCCAGCGCCCGTTGCCGTCCATGATCACGGCGACGTGCCCGGGCAGTCGGGTGTCGGCGCCTCACGGCGTGCTCACGCGGCGGCGCGGTCGAGCACGCGACCGGCAGCGTCGAGCAGGTGGTCGGTCATGCCGGCGAAGTGCGTGCCCCACTCCGTGCCCGCGGTGAAGCGCGTGATCGGATCCGCGAGCTCGCGCAGGCGGGCGCGGACGGCGTCGACCGACACCACGAGATCGGCGGACGGGCAGCGTGTGCGAGCTGGTTGTCGGCGTCGAGACCGGTGGGCTTGCCCAACGCGTCGGGCTCGCCGCCGATGTCCTGCAGGTCGTCGACGTACTGGAACAACCGCCCGTACGCACGTACCGCATCGCCCACGGCCGCGGGAGCGCGCCGCCGGACGCCTCGTCGGCCAGCGCGAACGACGCCTCGAACAACGACACCGTCTTGCCGTCGACGACGTCCCAGTAGCGCGAGGTGGTGACGCCCAGTGCCTCGAGGATCTGGCTGTCGGCGATGCGGCGCAGGGCGTCTCCGAGCGCGAGCCCGCCGGCCGGGGTCACGGCGTCGGCGAGGTGCAGCGCCTCGGCGTACAGCGCGTCGGCGGTCCACAGTGCGACCGGCAACCCGAGCGCGACGTGGACGGTCGGCGAGTGCCGCCGTCAGCGGCGAGCCGTCGACGATGTCGTCGTGCACCAGCGTGCCGAGGTGCAGCAGCTCGACCGCGCTGGCGCCGCGGACGGCCAGGGTGCGATCGCCGTGGCGGGCGAGCTCGAGCACCAGTCGGGCGCGATGACGCGATCCGGAGATCGCGATCGGTTCGAGCACGCCGGCCACCGGTTCGCCGAACGTGGCCACCACGGAGCGGAGCTGGCGGTCGACGTCGGCGAGCAGGGAAGCCTCGTCCACCACGTGGCGCGACGTTAGTCGTCACCCCCGCCGACGCTCCCGGCCGGATCGCCGAGCCGGCCGACGCCGCCGGCTCGACCCGCCGGCTTGACCACGTGGGCCGCAGCCGCCGAGACTCCCCGGCCGATGGACGTCCGCATCCACGACCTGCTGACCCGCCTCGCGACCGTGAGCCCGCACCGGATCGGCGCGACCCTCGGCGACGACGCCCGCACGTTCGCGCAGCTCGACGCCGGCGCCAACCGGGCGGCACACCGACTCGATCGCCGAAGGCGTCGCGCCGCGCGACCGGGTCGTGTGGTGGGGCCCCACCGTGCTCGACGCGCTCGAGCTCGGCTACGGGATCAGCAAGGCGGGCGGCACCCTTGCACCGATCAACCCCAATTTCAGCGAGGCCGAGGCGACCGACGCGCTCCAGACGCTGAAGCCCCGGCTCGTGGTCGTGCACCCCGACGTGGAGGACGTCGCACGGGCCGTCGCCGAGCCACTCGACCTCCCGCTGATGGTGACGGCTCCGGGCTGGCAGGGATCGGCCTCGACCGCGGCTCCGCCGCGAGTCGGCACGTCGGAGGACATCAGCAACATCTTCCTCACCAGCGGCTCGACCGGGGTGTCGAAGGGCGCGATGGTCTCGCACCGCGCCGCGTGGCTGCGTGCGATCGAGCACGACGTCGAGAGCGGCGCCACCGGGCGGCGCGGCTACGTGGTGATGTTCGGCCTGTTCCACATGGCGGGCTGGTCGTCGATCGAGACGTCGTGGTCGAGCGACCGCGCGATCCACCTGAGCACCCGGGCCGAACCGGACGAGCTGCTCGGCATCGTCGAACGCCACGGCGCGAGCACCCTCTACTGCATCCCCGCGGTGTGGCAGCGCATCCTCGACGAGGCTCCACGTGCATCCGGTGGGCACGACACGTCAGGGCTGGTCGAGGCCCTCACCGGGACGTCGCTCGTCACCCTCGACCTCATCGACGGCATCAAGGCACGCTTCCCCGGCTCGTGGACGTCGATCGCCTACGGCTCCACCGAGATCGGTCGTGGTGCGACGCTCCTCGACCCCGACCTCCACGACCACCCCGGCAGCGTGGGACAGCCGCCGCCCATGGTCACCGCCGAACTCTCGGACGACGGCGAGCTCTGGCTGCGCGGTCCCACGGTGTTCTCGGGCTACCTCGACCGCCCCGACGCCACCGCGGAGGCGCTCGACGCCGAGGGGTGGTTCCACACCGGCGACCTCGCGACGCGCGACGAGGCGGGGTTCCTCACGATCACCGGTCGACGCTCCGAATCGATCCGCTCCGGCGGTGAGTGGGTGGCGCCGGTCGAGGTCGAGAGCGCGGTGCGCAGCCACCCCGCCGTGCAGGACGTCGCGGTGGTGGGGCTCCCCGACGACCGCTGGGGCGAGCTGGTGTGCGCCGCCATCGTCGTACGCCCGGGCGCCACGCTGCCCACCGTCGACGAGCTGAGGAGCCACGTCGGCTCGACGCTCATCTCCGCCAAGCAACCACGTGTGGTCGTGGCAGGTCGACGCGCTCCCGCGCACCGACGCCACCGGCCAGGTCCGCCGCCGGCGGCTGCGCGACGAGATCGTCGCCGGGCGCACGTCCTGACCGACCCCTCGGCCGGCGCCTGACCGGCGCCCCGGACGAGCGGTTTCCACCGGTTTCGAACGGGGGTAGACAGGGCCCCGATGCACGCCACGCGCACCGAGCGCCCGGCCCGGGTCGAGGCCCTGTCACGCCTCAACCCCGTGCGGCGCCTGCACGTGATGACGGTCGCGGTCGTCGTCGTGGGGATCGTCATCACCGCCGCCGCCACCATCGGGTCGTGGATCGTCCACGACCGCAACGAGGACCGCCTCCTGGAGCAACGGGCCCACGAGGCTGCCGCCGTCGCCTCCTCGAGCGTCGGCACCACCCAGGGTCAGCTGACCGCGGCGAGCGTCGCAGCCGAGGCCGGTGCCACCGGGGCGCGACCGGGAGCGCTGGTGACGGCGCGCTCTTCGAGGACGTCGTGGACCCGCTCGTCGGGAACGGTGGCCGCTTCGTCTCGGCGTCGGTCTGGCCGCGCGGCGCGACCGATCCGCAACCCTCGCTCGTCGTCGGTGCACCTCCCGATCTCGGCACGCAGTCCGCCGCGGCGCGGCGGGCATACCTCGACGCAGTGCCGGACGACGGCACGCTCGCGATCCTCGACCTGCTCGACAACCGCGAGCGCCGCCTCGGCTACGCGACCGCGATCCCGGCGCGCGGTCGGTCGTCTACATCGAGGCCGCGCTGCCGAGGAACCGGCGCGCGCGCATCGGGTCCGATTCTGCGTTCGCCGACCTCGACTACGCGCTGTACCTGGGCACGAAGGCCACGCCGTCGCACCTGATCGCGTCGAGCTCGGGCCACGGGTTGGGCGATGGCCGCACCGCGTCGGAGTCGGTCCCGTTCGGCGACTCCGAGATCCTCCTGATCGTCAGCCCGCGCGGTGAGCTCGGCGGCGACCTCCTCTCCGCACTGCCATGGGTGCTCGCCGTGCTCGGCACGCTGCTGACCCTGGTCGCGGCGTTCGTGACCGAGCGCCTGATCCGGAGGCGTGAACGCGCCGAGAACCTGTCGGACCGGCTCGAGGAGGTGGCCGAGGAGAACGCGGTGCTCTATGCGTCGCAGCGCGACATCGCGCAGCAGCTGCAACGCAGCCTCATGCCGCGTTCGCTCCCGCACTTCGCCGGGCTCGACGCGGCCGCGCGCTACGAGGCCGGCGTCGCCGGGACGGAGGTGGGGGGCGACTGGTACGACGTGCTCCCGATCGCCGAGGACCGCGTCGTCTTCTCCGTGGGCGACGTGTGCGGGCGCGGGCTGGTCGCTGCGGTGCTGATGGCGTCGTTGCGCTACTCGATCCGCGCCTATGCGCTCGAGCAGCCCGATCCGGCGACGATCCTCGACAAGCTGGCGACGATGATGGAGACGACGCCCGACGACAACTTCGCCACCGTCGTGTGCGGCGCCCTCGACACCACCGCCGGGACCCTCACCGTGGCGAGGGCCGGACATCCCGACCTCCTCCTCGTCGACCGCGACGGTGCGCGCTACCTCGAGATCCCGCTCGGGCCGCCGGTCGGCGTCGACCCCGACTGGTCGTACACGTCGGCGACCCACGTGCTCCCCGACGGTGCCATCCTGCTCGCCTACACCGACGGGCTGGTCGAGCGACGCCGCGAGCACCCCGACGTCGGACGCGAACGGCTCCGTGCGGCCGCGGTCACCGACCTCCCGATCGAGGAGCTCGTGGCACACCTGGTCGACTCGCTCGTGGTGGGTGAGCACGACGACGACGTGGCCGTGCTCGCGCTGCACTGGACCCGGCTCCCGGCGCCGTCGACGGGCGGCGCCGCGGTGGGCGCGGCACCGAAGGAGGAGAGGGAGGACGTCAGGCGGTGACGGCGGGCTCGCTGACGCGCCGGCGTGCACCGCGCGTGGCGAGCACTGCGAGCGAGAGCACCCCGGCGGCCACGAGACCGGCGACGAGGCCCCACGCAGCACCGGCGGCGACGACCGCGACCGCGAGCTGCACCACGATCACCGCGCGGCGCACGGGTTCGCCCAGCGCGTCGAAGCGACGGTGCAGCGCGAAGAGCTCAGCGGTGGTGCGACTGCGCGCGGTGAGGAGCACCGCGAGCCCGCGTGCCACACCGAAGACGACACCCAGCGCGAGGGCGGCCCACGGTCCTGCGGTGAGCGCGCCGTAGGCGACGGTGACGAAGACCGCGGCGGTCATGATGTAGGTGGTGACACCGGCGCCGATCTGCCAGCCGAACCCGCTGCCGTAGACCCAGGCGCGGTAGCGGGCGAGCCAGTACTCGTTGACCTGGCGCTTGAAGAACGGGGGCATCACGCCGAGCACGCCGCTGTCGACGGCGGCACCGAGCGCGGCGAGGCCGGCGGCGATCCCGAGGAGCGCGGTGGAGGTGGCGCCGAGCGCCGACACCGCCAACGCCAGCGCCGCCATGGCGGCACCGAGGGTCGCGCCGCCGACGACGGCACCGAGCACGAACCACGTGGCGGTGGTGCGGTAGCGGTAGCCCCGTGACGCCTCACCCACGGGGGTGAGCTGGGAGAGCATCGACTGCCCGCACGGCGACCACGTGGAGCGCACTGCCGCGGCGAGCGCCACGACCAGCCCGAGCACGAAGACGGTGGCTTCCATCCGGTCCACGCTACCCGGGTCGTCGCCGCAGTGGTCACGCGGCGTGGCCTGGTCTGGGGCGGGTCGGCGGCGGGTCGTGGGCCGGGTCGTTGGCCTGGTCGAGCGGCCGGTGCACCCGGGTCGTCGCGCCCGCGCCGACGCCGGCGTCCGCCATCGGTCAGACTGCCCGGGATGAGCGCGAGCGAGCTGCAGTGGGAGCGGGAGTGGCCTCCGCGCACCTCCATCCTGGTGCTCGCGTTCGCCGGCTACTTCGACGCCGCGTCGGCGGCCACCGGCGCCGTCGACCACCTCATCGAGTTCACCGGCGCGAGCCGGCTCGCCTCGATCGACGGCGACGCCTTCTTCGACGCCCAACAGGTCCGCCCGCAGGTGGTGCTCGAGGACGGCGTGACCCGGAGCATCGAATGGCCCGAGAACACGGTCCACGCCAACGACGAGACCGGCGCCGGCCGTGAGCTGGTGCTGCTCTCGGGCATCGAGCCCCACTACGCCTGGCGACGGTTCACCGACCTGATCGTCGAGGTGGCGCAGCACACCGGCGCCCAGGTGGTGGTGACGCTCGGCGCGATGCCCGCGCAGGTGCCGCACAGTCGGATGCCCCTCGTGCACGCGTCGTCGGCGAACCCGGCGATCGCGCAGCGGTTCGGTCTCGCCCGGCCGCGCTACCAGGGCATCACCGGCATCGTCGGCACGCTGCAGGCCGCGTTCGACCACCTCGACGTCCCTGCGATCTCGATGCAGGTCGGCGTGCCCTACTACGCGGCGGGCGCGCAGAACTGGAAGGCCGCAGCCGCGCTGCTCCGCAACCTCGAGCACGTGACCGGCATCCCCACCGGGCACGGCGCGCTGCAGGACCGCGTCGTGGAGTGGGAGCAGCTCGTCGACGACGCGGTCGCCGAGAACCCGGAGGCGAGCGGCTACCTGCCGCAGCTCGAGGCGGAGTACGACCGCCAGGCGACCGAGCAGCTGCCGTCGTCCGACGATCTCGCGGCCGAGTTCGAGCGCTACCTGCGCGAGCTCGACGATCCGCCCGGTTGACGCGCCTGCGTGCCCTCGCCGCCAAGGCGGGTGCGCTCGCACTTGCAGCGCTGGTCGCGCTCGTCGCCGCGGCACCCCCGCACGCGGCCGCGGCTGCGGCCGGGGCTGCGGAGGAGCCGACGTGCAACGGCGAGGTGCAGCTGTGCGGCCGCAGCCTGGGTGACGTCGCGTTCGCGACCACGCACAACTCGATGGCGGCGTCGGCGAACGGCTTCACGCCCCCCAACCAGCGTCGAGGTCTGCAGGCGCAGCTCGACCACGGCATCCGGGCGCTGCAGATCGACGCGTACTTCGGCACTCCACGCGGCGGCCGCGTCTACACCGACCTCTCCGGCCCCCTCGGGCAGGCGGCCGAGCTCCCCCGCAACGCGGTGCGCGCCGCCGAGCTCCTGCACCGGCGCCTCGGCGCGCCGCCCGCGGGCACGGCGTACGACGTGTACCTCTGCCACGTGTTCTGCGAGATCGGCGCGGTGCGCATGCTCGACGAGATGAAGGTGGTGCGCGCGTTCCTCGACGCCCACCCGCGCGAGGTGCTGGTGATCGTCATCGAGGACTACGTGCCGCCCGACGCGATCCGCGCCGTGCTGCACGACGCCGGGCTCGACGCCGAGCTGCTCCCGGTCGACCCGGCGACACCGCTGCCGACGCTCGGTGCGATGATCGACGCCGGGACGCGCCTGCAGGTCTCGCTCGAGAACGGTGCCGACCCACCGACGTTGCCGAACGCGTTCGGCGGGCTCGTCGAGGAGACGCCCTTCACGTTCGCCCGTCCTCGCGGTCTCCGGTCACCGGCGTCGTGCGCGGCGCACCGTGGCACCGTCGACGCTCCGATCTTCCAGTTCAACCACTGGGTCACGCCGGCCGAACCGTTCACCGCGCACCGGGTGAACTCGTCGATCCTGCGCGAACGTGTCGCCGAGTGCACCCACCAGCGCGGCCGCGCGCCCACGCTGGTGGCCGTCGACTTCGCCGAGCAGGGCGACCTGCTGTCCGTCGTCCGAGCGGCTCAACCGCTGATCGCGGTTACCGTCCGCAGATGAGCGTCATCGAGCCGATGCCGCCGGTCGCCGGCACCGCGCTCCCCTGGGACCGCGAGCTCGCCGACCCGGTCGCGGCGCTCGCCGCGGCCCGCACGGAGTGCGGCGACACCTTCGTGGTGGAGGGACCCGACCGGCCGACGCTGTTCCTCTTCTCCGCCGAGGGCGTGCGCAGCTTCTACGCGCTCCCCGAGGCCCTCGCGAGCAAGGGCGTCGCCGACTGGATGATGCTGCGCCGCAAGCTGCCCGACGAGCTCTTCGACGGCCGGCGCACCATGCCCCACGAGCTGTTCGGTCGCGACGACGTGCGCAACCACCTCGCGACAGCTCGACGCCGCCATCGACGTCGCGTTCGCCGAGCTGGGCGACCGAGGGCACCCTCGACGTGTTCGCGTTCTCGCGCCGGCTCGGCCACCGCATGGGTCTCGCCGCCTGGGCCGGCGAGTCGCCGTCGGCCGCCGCCGACGACGGCGACCGCTTCGACCGGTTCGTCGCCGCACTCGACGAGCTCGACGGGTCCGACTGCGTTCGTGCACCCGGAGGCCATGGCCGCGGTGGCGGCGGCGGGCAAGCAGGCGACGAGCGCGCGGCCATGGCGCGCGTCGAGGACGCTGGTGACGACGACCGTGCGCGCACGCGACGCGCGTCGCACCCGACGCGCGGCCGGACGACCTGTTCACGCGCGTGATGGAGCTACTGGTCCGACGTCGACGAGCCCGAGCGCACCACCGGCATCGCGCGCGACGTGATCCTCGTGCACCTGGCGTCGATGTCGAACCTGTTCGCGGCCTCGGGATGGATGCTCGGCCAGCTCGTGCTCCACCCCGACGTGCTCGCGCGCGTCCGCGACGGTGAGACCGGTCTGCTCGAGCGGTGCGCGCTGGAGTCGACCCGTCTCGGCCAACGCTCGGTGATGCTGCGTGCAGTCCTCGCCCCGTGCGAGGTGCACGACGAGGACCACACGTACCGGGTCGACGCCCGGCGCGCAGATCGCGACCTTGCTCCCGCTCACCAACACCACCGCCGCGCCCGGCCTCGACACCTACGACCCCGATCGCTGGCTCCGGCGGCGGCTGCGCGACGAGTCGGCGCTCCCCGCCCGCGAGCTCGTGACCACCTTCGGGCACGGCGAGCACACGTGTCCGGCGCAGCCGTTCTCGCTCGCCGCCATGTGCCGCGCCGCCGAACGGCTCGTCGCCACGTACGACCTCGACGCCCGCCCCCGGCTTCACCACGATCACGCCGCTCGCGGTGCAGATCGGCGGCGTCGCCCGCAGCCAGCACCCGTGCGAGGTCCACTACCGCGCCCGGTGAGCCTGGGACACTGCACCCGTGACCACCCCCAGGACCCGGCCTCCCGACAACCCGGCGCCCCAGAACCCGGCCCGCTGGGCGCCCGATCCGCTCGGCCGCCACCAGTACCGCTACTGGGACGGCGCCCAGTGGACCGAGCACGTGTCCGACGACGGCGTCGTCCGCGCCGACCCGCCGGTCGCCGACCCGCGCCGTCCCCATCCCGTTCGCCCTCACCGTCTCCCGCGCCGCCCCGACCCCCGGCGCCACCGACCGCGTGGACGACCGCGTCGACGACGGCGTGGCCGATGTCGTCGACCGCGGTCCCGCCGACGCCGGGTACGCGGCGCCCACGCCCGGCCGGAGCCGGCGCCGCGGCCGGCAGCTTCGGCGCCACCCACCTCGGCGCGCCCGCTCCCCGGCTCGGGCGCGACCGCGGCCGCGGCCGCGTGGCAGCAGCCCGCGTGGCAGCAGCCCGGGCCCCAACCCGACGGCCCGGCTACGGGCACGACGCCACCGCGGTGCTCGGCCGCCGCTACGGCGCGTTCCTGATCGACGCCGCCATCAGCCTGATCGTGTTCGGCATCCTCTTCTTCGCCACCGCGACGCACGCACACGCGCGCCGAGATGCTGCAGAAGCCCGGGCTGCCACCTGTCGGCCAACGACTCGTCGCAGGTCGAGTGCGACAACCGCGCCGTCATCACCGTGAACGACACCGTCTACGAGACGTCGTTCGGTCTCTGGGCCTGCTGTTGTGCGTCGTGTTCACGCTCCTCTACTTCGCGGTCATGGAGGGGACTCACCGGCGCGTCACCCGGGAAGCACATGACCGGGCTGCGCGTCGTCACCCCGACGGGCAGCGCATCGGGCTCGGGCGCGCGCTCGGGCGGTGGGCGGTGTTCGCGGTCGACGGACCGTTGAGCTTCTTCCTCTGCGGCATCATCACGTCGTCGGTGTCGAGCGGCCACCGCCGCCTCGGCGACATGGCCGCCGGGTCGTACGTGATCGGCAAGGCCGACGCCGGCCACCCGGTGTCGGTGCGGCCCCGCTGAGTCAGCCGACGCGCCCTGCGCCACTCGTCGATCAGGCGGCCCGCGATCGACATCCCGCCGGTCGGGAAGTTCGGCGTCTCGTCGGGCGTGAACCACTGCGCCTCGACGATCTCCTGACCGTCGATCTCGATCTCACCCGAGAGGTACTGCGCGCCGAAGCCGATCATCACCTGGTGCGGGAAGGGCCACGGCTGGCTGCCGCGGAACTCGACGTCGCCGATCGTCGAGCCCGACCTCCTCCATCACCTCGCGCCGGACCGCGTGCTCGAGCGTCTCCCCCGGCTCCACGAACCCGGCCAGGCACGAGAACATCCCCGCCGGGAAGTTGGCGTTGCGGGCGAGCAGGGCGCGGCCGTCGTCGCGCTCCACCAGCATGATCACCGCAGGCGCGAGCCGCGGGTAGGCGAGCAGCCCGCACTCGGGGCACTTCCGCGCCCGCTCGCCGGGGGCGTCGACCGTCGGCGTGCCGCAGCGACCGCAGAACGCGGTGGTTGCGCTGCCACTCCACCAGCTGCACGGCCCGGCCCGCGAGCGCCCACGTGGGCTCGTCGACCGACGACCACAGCCGGAACAGGTCGACGACGTCGTCGCGGGCACCGCCGTCGCCGTCGGGACCCACGTCGACCGCCCAGCAGTGCCGACCGTCGAGCACGCCGAGGAAGATGCCGCCCGACGCCGCCGGAGCGCCGGCATCAGGAGCGCCGGCATCAGGAGCGCCGGTCTGCGGCTCCCCCTCGAGCAGCACGACGCGCGTGCCCTGCACCGCGATCAGCAGGCTCGGTTCGTCGGGATCACCGGGTGCGTCGAGCAGCGGGACGAAGCGCGGCGCGAACTGTGGTTCGGACATGGGCGTCATTCTGCACGACCGCACGCGCGACCGATCCTCCGACAGCCGTCCCCGTAACCTCGACCGGTGCTGTTCCTCCGCACTGGCCGCAGGCTCGTGGTGGCCGCCCTGGTCGCGGTGGTGGTGCTCGTCGTGGCGGTGGTCGCCCTGAACCTGCGCCTCTTCGTGTTCCCGCCGTCGTCGACGCCGGCGCACGCCGACGCCGTCGTCGTGCTCGCCGGCGGCGGCGGCGAGCGGCTCGACAAGGGGCTCGACCTGGTGAATCGGGGCGTGGCGTCGAACCTGGTCGTCTCCACCGGACCGAACCAGCTGTGCTCGACCGATCACGACTTCGCGGTGTTCTGCTTCGTCCCCGATCCCAACGACACCCGCGGGCGAGGCGGAGGCGGTCGGTCGCATCGCGGCGCAGGAAGGGTGGCAGCACCTCGTGCTCGTCACCTCCGACTACCACGCGACGCGCGCCCGCCTCCTCCTCGAACGCTGCTTCTCCGGGACGCTCGACGTGTCGACCGCCCGCAGCAGCCACGCGCCGCTCCCACTGCTGTGGGCCATCGCCCACGAGTGGGGCGGACTCGTCGAGTCCGCCATCCACCGTGACTGCTGATCGCGCCTCCTCACTCGCTCACTCGCCTCACTCGCGTCACTCGCCTCATTCGCCGGCGAGCGCCGACAGCACCGGCATGCGGGCCGCCCGCCGCGCCGGGCGGGCGGCGGCGAGCACCCCGGCGACCGCGCCGGCGGCGGCGATGAGCAGCAACCGGCCGGCCGGGGCCGAGAACACGTCGAGCGGGAGGTCGCCGGAGAAGCTCCGGGTGAGTCCCCAGCCCACGAGCACGCCCACCGCGATCCCGCCCAGCGCACCGAAGCCGGCGATGATCGCCGACTCCCAACGCACCGTCGCCCGCAGCTGCGACCGGGTGAGCCCCACGGCCCGCAGCAGCCCGAGCTCCCGCGTGCGCTCCCGCAGCGACAGCGACAGCGTGTTGGCGATGCCCATGAACGCGATGAGGATGGCGAGCGCGAGGAACACGTAGACGATCGCGAGCAGGGTGTCGACCTGCGAGCTGACCGACGTCGAGGTACTGCGCCTTGTCCTGCACGTCCGGCGCGTGGTCCGACGGCGGTGACGCGCTCGCACCGCGGCGCGGCCCTGCGCGATCGACACGCCGTCGGCGAGGGTGACGAACACGCCGGTGAGCGCGGGCTGCTGGGTGTTCGCGAGCCACGACGCCTCGGGCACCACCACGTCGCCGAAGCTCGAGTTCGAGTCGTACAGCGCGGCGACCCGGAGGTCGACGCGTGCGCCGTCGCCGAACGTCACCGGCGCGTCGTCACCGAGCGCGAGGCCGTGCTCGTCGGCGAAGCGGGTGGAGAGCGCGACGCCGTCCTCCCCCACTCCGGCCAGGTCGCCCTGCGCGACGTGGAGGTCGATCACGTCACCGAGCTCGCGTGCGTCGGCCGCGGTCACCTGCTGCGGAGCTCCCGGCGACGACCGCGCGCGTGATGCCGAAGCCGGTCGCGTCACGCACCTCGGGCACGTCTGCTCGAGCCGCCCGACCATGGTCGGGTCGATGCCCGCGCCGCTCTGGGCGTTGTTGACGATCACGAGGTCGCCGTGGAAGTCGCTGCGGACCACGTCACCGATCGATGCCTTGATCGACGCGCCCAGCACCGTGAACACGGTGACGACGGCGACGCCCACCATGAGCGCGGTCGCGGCCCCCGCCGTCGTCCGCGGGTTGCGCATCGCGTTGCGCCGGGCCAAGCGAGCCCGTGGCGCCGCGCAGCGTGGTCGCCGGGGTGCCGAGCATCGCACTGGCCGGGCGGGCGACGGCGGGGCCGAGCAGCACGAGACCCACCAGGGTGAGGACCGCACCGGGGCCCACGAGCGTGAACGACTCCCCGACGGCGCCGAGCACGACCAGGGCGACGCCGCCGCCGAGGCCGAGGAGCCCGAGCAGCGTGCGCGCCCGCGCCGGGCCGGTCACGTCGTCGGTGCCTTCACGCATCGCCGCCAGCGGGTTCACACGTGACGCGCGCACCGCGGGCACCAGGCTCGCCGGCACCGCGACCGCGACGCCGACGAGGGCGGCGAGCGCGAGCCGCGTCGGCTCGACGACCAAGCCCGACGCCGGCAGGCCGAAGCCGGCTGCGCTCATGAGCGCGTACAGACCTGCCGCGAGCGCGATGCCCACGAGCGCGCCGGTGACCGCGGCGACGACACCGATCACGAGGCCCTGGGTCGCAGCCGACACCGTGATCTGCCGGCGCGACGCGCCGAGCGCCCGGAGGAGGGCCGATTCACGTGTGCGCTGCGCGGTGACCATCGAGAACGCGTTGTAGATGCTGAACGCGGCCACGAGCAGCGCCACGGCGGCGAACACGAGCAGCACGGTCTCGAAGAAGCCGATGAACGCGCTGTCGACGTCGGCCTTCTGCTCGGCGGTCAGCTGCGCGCCGGAGATCGTGCTGGCTCCGGCGGGCAACGCCGGCTGCAGCTGTCGCACGAGCTGCGCCTGGCTCAGACCGGGCACTGCGCCCACGAGCACGCCCGTGACCTCGTCACGACCGCCGAGGAGCAGCTGCTGCGCCTCCGCGGTCGTGAACGCGGTGAACGTCGAGCCGGCCATGCTGTCGGAGCTGCCGAACTTGGCGATGCCGACGACCGTGACCTTCACCGGCCGCGGCACGAGTGCGGTCGTGGTGCTGCCGACGTGCAGGTCGCCGGTCGTCGGCCGACGTGCGGTCGATCACGACCTCGCCCGCCGCCGCCGGGGCCCGGCCGTCGACCACGTGCCACGGGTTGAGCGTGGCCGGGGTGACCCAGTTCGAGCCTCGGGTCGGCGGGCCGTTGCCGCCGAGGCGCTCGCCGTCGGCGCCGAGGAGCTGCACCTTGCCCTCGACCAGCGGTGCGGTGGTGGCGACACCGGCGACACCCGCGACCTGCGCCACCGTCGAGGCCGGGATCGCACCCTGCTCGGTCTCGCCGTTCACGGTGAGCCGGTGCTCGCTGCGCACGAGCGCGGCGGTGCCGCTGTTCGCCTCGGTGAACAGGGTGCCGAAGCTGCCGCGCACCGTGTCGCCGAGCACCAGCGTGCCGGCGAGGAACGCCACGCCCACCATCACCGCGGTGAACATGCCGACGAGCCGCCGCTTGCGGCTCCAGAGGTCCTTGAACGTCAGGCGTTCCCATCGTCAGCCTCCGAACGCCTTCATGCGCTCGAGCACACGAGCGGTGGTGGGTGCGGGCATCAGGTCGACGACCCGGCCGTCGGCGAGGAACACGACCTCGTCGGCGTAGCTCGCGGCGTTGGGGTCGTGCGTGACCATCACGATGGTCTGGCCGTGGGTGTCGACCGCGTCGCGCAGGAAGCCGAGCACGTCGGTGCCCGAGCGCGAGTCGAGGTTGCCGGTGGGTTCGTCGGCGAACACCACCGCGGGTCGGGCGACGAGCGCGCGCGCCACCGCGACGCGCTGTTGCTGACCGCCGGAGAGCTCGGCCGGGCGGTGACGCAGGCGATCGCGCAGACCGGTGGTGCGCACGACCGTGTCGAACCACCGCCGGTCCAGCTTGCGCCCGGCGAGCACGCTCGGCAGCTCGATGTTCTCCCGCGCGCTGAGCGTCGGCACCAGGTTGAACGACTGGAAGACGAAGCCCAGCCGGTCGCGCCGCAGCTGCGTGAGCTTGCGGTCGGAGAGGCGGGCGAGGTCGACCCCGTCGACCAGCACCGAGCCCGACGTGGGGGTGTCGAGGCCGGCCATGAGGTGCATGAGGGTCGACTTGCCCGAGCCCGACGGGCCCATGACCGCGGTGAAGCGGCCGGGGACGACGTCGAGGTCGACGCCGGCGAGTGCGTGCACGGCGGCGTCGCCGGTGCCGTAGGTCTTCACCAGGTCGCGGGCGCTCACCACCGCCTGCGGGTGCACGTTCGACGGCGGGGGACCGGGGCGGGAGGACTTCGTGGGTGACGGTCATGGTGGCTCCTGTCCGAAGCGGGGCGGACCGGCGAACCGGCGTCACCGGCGTGGTGCCTGACCCCGTCTGGTGACGCCGGTTCGTGGGCCGGGGGCACGTTCGACGGTACGGAGATCACCGGCGCGATCCCATGGAGCAGCCGGGCGTCTCGGTGGGTGGGGACAACCCCCCGTCGCAACGGGGGTGCACCCGAGAGCGTCAGCCCGAGACGTCAGGGCCGAGACGTCAGTGGGGTGCGTAGCGCGCGACCACGGCGCCGTGCTGCGACGAGAGCTCGATCGTGCGCCGCGCGGTGGGATCGGTGCGCACGGCGACGTCGGTCGACCCGTGGTCGCTCGAGAGGTCGACCCGGTAGGCCTCCCCGGTGCGTGGGACGACGACGGTGGCGCTGCCGTGGGACGTCGACGCCACGACCTGCATCGGTGCCGCGGCGAAACCGAGGTGGATCGACCCGTGGTCGCTGCTCGCACGCGCGTACTGGCTGCGCAGTCGCGTCGCCGAGATCGCGCCGTGGTTGCTGGTGAGATCGACGTCACCGGTGGCGCCGGTCACGGTGACGTCGCCGCTCCCCGACCACAGCACCAGCTTCACGTCGCGCGGCACGCGCACCGTGTACGACGCGGTGCACCAGTACGCGACCGGGAAGCTGCAGCTGGCGTCGACGAGCAGGCGATCGCCCCGAACGCGTTCGGCGTGGTCGGTGTCGCCCAGGCCGTCGCTCACGTACGCGTGCACGGAGATGTCGTCACGATCGGTCGCGATCACGCGCACCGAACCACGATCGGTCGACACGTCGACCCGGGTGATGCCCTCGGCCGCGAACGTGCGGGTGAAGTGCTGCTCGCCGTGGGCGAGCAGGTTCACCACGTTGAGCGTGCCCCACAGCAGTGCGGCGACGGTGAGCACCGACGCGACGATGCGCCAGGCCGGACGGCCGCGGTGCCGCGCCACGGGCACCGGGAGCGGCACCGGGACCGTCGCGTCGACTCGGCCGTGCGTCGTCGCGGTCACGACTCGAGCCACCTGCAGCACCGCCAGCACGCGCCGGTGGTCCTCGGGCGCGGGCGGGAGGTCGAGCTTGGTGAAGATGTTGCTGACGTGCTTCTCCACCGCACCGTCGCTGACCACGAGCGACTGCGCGATCGCCGCGTTCGAACGGCCCTCGGCCATCAACGACAGCACCGTGCGCTCGCGCGGTGTGAGCCGGTCGAGCGGGTCGCGCTGGCGGGCGCGGGCGAGGAGCTGCGTGACGACTTCGGGGTCGAGCACGGTGCCGCCGTCGCCGACGCGTCGCAGCGCGTCGACGAAGTCGCGCACGTCGGCGACCCGGTCCTTCAGCAGGTACCCGACGCCGCCACCGCGGTCCTTGGCCGCACCGTCGCGGGCACCGTCACCGGAGATGAGCTCGGTCGCGTAGCGCTCCTCGACGTACTGCGACAGCACGAGGATCCCGATGTCGGGCCACCGCTCGCGGATCTGCAGCGCGGCGCGCACGCCCTCGTCGGTGTACGTCGGCGGCATGCGCACGTCGAGGACGACGAGCTCGGGCCGATCATCGGCCGGCGCCTCGGCCAGCGAGTCGAGCAGGGCGTCGGCGTCGCCGAAGCCCGCCACCACCTCTTCGCCGGCATCGACGAGCAGGCGGGTGATCCCCTCCCGCAACAGCACCGAGTCCTCGGCGATCATCACTCGCACGGCAGCACCGCCCGCAGGATCGTGGGACCGCCGACGGGGCTGTCCAGGTGGATGGAGCCACCGAGCGACGCCGCCCGCTCGCGCAGGCCGGCGAGGCCGGTGCCGCCGTTCGAACCGCCGTTCGAACCGTCGATCGAGCCGTCGATCGGATGGTCGGGGTCGCCGGCCCCGCCGTGGCCGTTGTCGCGCACCTCGACGACCAGGAGGTCACCCGTGCGCGTCAACGACACCGCGGCGTTGGTGGCACCGGAGTGGCGCGCGACGTTGGTGAGCGCCTCCGACACGACGAAGTACGCCGCGCTCTCCACCTCGGGTGAAGGCCGGGGATCGACGTCGACCTCGAGTGACACCGGGATCGGTGCGCGCGCGACGACGGCCGAGAGCGCGGCGTCGAGCCCGCGGTCTTCGAGGATCACCGGGTGGATGCCGCGCACGAGATCACGGATCTCCTGCAGTGCCGCCTTCGCCTCCTCGTGCGCATGGACGACGCGCGCGCGGATCGCTTCCTTGTCCTCGTCGTCGAAGTGCTCACGGGTCGTGCCCAGCTCCATGGCCAGGCTGACGAGGCGTTGCTGCGCGCCGTCGTGCAGGTCGCGCTCGATGCGGCGACGTTCCGTCTCGGCACTGCCCACCGCCGCGGCCCGACCGCTCTCGGCGGCGCGGACTCGTGCCTCCTGCAGGGCACGCGTGTCGGGGCCGAGGAACCACGAGCACGTGACCGCGTCGAGGCGGCCCAGCACCACGGTCACCCACGGAGCCAGGAAGACCACACCGGCGAGTCCGGCCAGGGCCACCAACCAGGCATCGCCGCCGGCGGCGACCTCGAACAACCAGAACTTGGCGCTCCCCTGAGGCAGGGCCGACACGTAGAGCGGCAGCGCCAGCAGCGCCAGCGACCCGCACCACGCCGCGACCACCAGCACGAGGTTCAGCACCCCGAGCGGGAGCAGCAGGAGGAGGTAGCCCACCTCCTTCCACCGGGCGGCGGATCGCGCCCGCTCGAGCAGTCGGCGCCACCACGCGGTCTGCTGCAGCGGCGCCACCGGATCCAGGAGCTCGAGGCCGAGCAGGGCCGATGCGCGCGAGCGCTCGACGTGCGCGAAGCCGCGGCTGCCGACCATCAGCAGCCAGAACAGCGGGATGGCGACGACGACGGTGACGAGCGTGCCGAACGTCGCCGCCAGCAGGGCGACGGCGAACGTGAACGTCACGGTCCCGACGACGACGTCGGTCACCAGATGGTTGAGGGTCCACCACGTCGCCGGGTGACGCCACGGATCGAAGACACGCCCGAGCACGTGCTCACGCTAACGATGTCGTGCGGCCCGAACCATGGAGCGACCACGACTCGTGATGGTGGGGCTCTCCCTACCTACGAGCGCCGCCGGTCAGACCGTGCCGAGCAGATCCTCGATCTCGTCGCGCAGGTCGAGGAAGCGTGGGTCGCGCGTGATGTTGGTGTTCTGCCCCGCGCCGAACGGCACGTCGATGTCGGCGATCACGCGGCCGGGATGCGACGCGAGCACGATCGACACGCGAGCCGAGGTAGATCGCCTCGGGGATGTCGTGGGTGACGAACAGCACCGTCGACTGGGTGCGGCGCCACACGGTGAGGAGGAAGTCCTGCATCGAGCGGCGGATCTGCGCGTCGAGCGCGCCGAAGGGCTCGTCGAGCAGGAGCACGTCGGGCTCGGGTGCGAGCGCGCGTGCGATCGCCACCCGCTGCCGCATGCCCCCCGACAGCTGATCGGGGGTGTGGTCGGCGAACTTGGTGAGGCCCACGATGCCGAGGAGCTCCTGCACCCGCGCCCGCCGCTCGGCCTTGCGGAGGTGCAGGCACTCGAGCCCGAAGGCGACGTTCTCGGCGACCGTGCGCCAGGGGTAGAGGCTGTAGGTCTGGAACACCATCCCCCGGTCGGGGCCGGGGCCGATCACCGGTTCGTGGTCGATCTCGACCGTGCCCGACGTCGGCATGTCGAGGCCGGCGACGATGTTGAGCAGGGTCGACTTGCCGCACCCCGACGACCCGACCAGGCACACGAACTCCTGATCGGCCACCTCGAGGTTCACGTGGTCGATGGCCAGCACCGTCCCGCGCTTCTTGGTGCGGTACTCCTTCACCAGGTCGGTGACGACGAGCTTCGGCGGGCGCGGGGTGCCGTCGCCGTCGACCGTCGGGCGCGGCGTCACGACCTCGTCCGTCACCGCGGGCTCGGCGGAGGTGACGGGCTCGGCGGTGACGGCGGGATGTCGGTCACGACCGGGCCCACGGCGACACCCGGTTGCGCAGCCAGCGGAGGAAGAGGTCGCTGGTGATCCCGATCACCGCGAACACCACGAGGATGGCGAAGATCTGGTCCCACTCGTTGCCGCGCCGGAAGACGGTGAGCCGGTACCCGAGCCCGTCGGTCGCCGCCAGCAGCTCGGCCACGACGAGCATCGGCCACGCGGCGGCGAGGTTGACGCGCGCGACGTCGATCATCCCGGGCAGGCAGTGCGGCAGCACCACGCGTCGCATCACGCGCCCGCGACCGGCACCCAGCGTGTACGCGGCGAGGATCATCTCGCGGGGCACGAGCCGGGCGACGTCGGCCATCATCACGATGTTGAAGAACACCGTGCCCGCGATCACGAGCGCGACCTTGGGCGCTTCGTCGATGCCCAGCCAGGCGAGGAAGAGCGGCACGAGTGCGGTCGCGGGGATGTACCGGAGGAAGCCGATGGGCGATTCCCAGAACGCCTCCACCGACCGGAAGCTGCCGATGAACAACCCGAGCACCGCGCCGATCACGAGGCTGATCGAGTAGCCCTTCAGGATCCGGAGGCTGCTGGCCCACACGTCGGATCCGAAGTCGCCGCTGTTCCAGTAGGTCTTGAGCCCATCGAGCGTGTCGGTCGGGTTGGGTAGGAACTCCTTCTTCACGAGCAGGTCGGCAGCCAGCCACCAGAACCCGAGCAGCACGACGATCCCGAACACGGCGAGCGCGATGCGACCACCGATCGGGATGTCGCCCCGCAGCCGGAGCAGTGCGTGCTGCCGACGCCCCCGCCCGCGCGCGCGACCCACACGGGTCCTGCGGGCGGGAGGGGCGCCGACCGAGGTCACGACGAGGGTGCGGTGGTGGTGGTCGCCGCCGCCGGGTGGGCGGTGGCGTAGGCCTGGGTGAACTGCGGGGCGAAGAGGTTCTTCAGCGACGCCTGCTTCTTGGTCAGCCCCGACTTCACGAGGAAGGGGTTGATCAGGTCGGCCGTGTGCTGCAAGCGAGGTCGGGGCGTCACTCGGGGTGAAGGCCGCCAGCGCCTCGTCGACCGAGAAGATCTTCGTGCCCTTGGCGAAGTCGTCGTAGTCCGCCGTCGACACCTGCGCCGCGTCGGCCATGATCTTCGTGGCCTTGTCCGGGTTGGCGGCGATGTAGTCGAGCGTGTCG
The DNA here is from genome assembly GCA_963755855.1 of uncultured Actinomycetes bacterium. Lineage (GTDB taxonomy): Bacteria > Actinomycetota > Acidimicrobiia > IMCC26256 > DASPTH01 > DASUAS01. The sequence goes on from CAVWLR010000009.1 coordinate 2,292,613, forward strand.
TACCAGGCGTTCACGATCTTCTGCGCGACCTTGGGCTGCTTGGCCACCATCGACTGCGACACCACGATGTGGTCGGGGATGCTGCCCGGGAAGTCCTTCGAGCTGAACACCACGTGCGAGCCCGGCCGCTTCAGCGCCTCCACCGTGAACGGTGCGAACACGCCGACGCAGTCGAACTGACCGCCGGCGAAGCTCGACGCCGCATCGGCGGTGAGCACACCGCGGAAGTCGATGTCGTCCTGGGTGAGGCCGGCGGTGGCGAGACCCTGCAGCAGGAGGAAGTGGTCGACCACGCCCTCCTCGGCGGCGATGCTCTTGCCCTTCAGGTCGGCGATCGGTGTTCCCCACCGACTTGTCGCAGATGATGGCGTCGTTCCCGGCGGAGTTGTCGTTGGTCACGATGATCGCCTGCTTGGAGCCGCCGGCGACCGCCGCCATCGTGTCGTTGAGGGTCTGCGTGTTGGCGTCGAGCTTGGCCGCCGACATCGCGTCGAGCGACGAGACGTAGTCGGCGAAGTACTTCAGGTCGACGTCCAGGCCGTCCTTCTCGAAGATGCCTTCCTTCTCGGCCACCGCGAGCGGGAACCAGCCCGGCCACGCGCTGTACCCGATCGTCACCTTGTCGAGCTTGGCGGCGTGCGCGCTCGGCATCGCGACGACGCCGACGCTCCCGACGACGACCGCGGTGGCGACGACCGCCACCAGTCGCCGAATCCGATGCGTGGGGAACCGACTCGTGCGACGACCGTTGTGTGCTGAGCGAGTGCCCACGCGAACCTCCTGGATGGGCGGATCATCAGCACGGTACGGCTGGGCTGTTTCTGTCGAAGGTCGTTCGAAACACCACCCGGTTTCACGCGCCTGACAGATGTCTGCCAACCAGCCGGCGCGGAGCGCGGTGCGGTTCAGGCGACGACGGCGGCGGCGTCGAGGGCGTCGGCGCTGCGGCGGACCCGATCGAGGTCGCGCGGCGCGACGAGCAGCCCCCGCACGGTGAGATCGGCGAGGAACGCGCCCACCGCGTGGTGCTCGGCGGCGGAGCTGTGCACCGGGGCGCCGTCGCGCCCGGCGACGCGCAGCCAGTTCTGCGTGCCCTCGTCGTTCGACATCATCGTCGAGCGCGGTGAGCCGCGGGTCGACCGTGCGCAGCTCCGCGCGCGCCACGCCCTCGGCGACGATGGCGCCGAGCTCCTCGACCAGCTGCTCGCGCTCGGTCCAGTAGCGGGCGAACGCATCCGGGTCACGAGCGGCCAGGCGGTGGATCTCGTTGAGGTCGTACGGCAGTGCGCACAGGGCCGCCACGTCGGATCGGATGATCCGGTAGAGCTGCACCGCCGGGGACCCACCCGCGGCACGCACCCGTGCCACCAGCTCGAGCGGCGCCCGGTTCGCCTCGCCGACGATCTCGTCGAGCAGCTCGCCCTTGCTCCGGAAGTAGTAGTAGAGCGACGGCTGCTGCAGGCCGCAGCGGCGCGCGATCTCGGCCATCGTGGTCCCGGCGACGCCGCGCTCGGTGAAGAGCTGGCTGGCGGCCGCGACGATCTCGCGGCGCGGATCGCCGTCGCGCGGCGGACGCGCACTCCGACGCGGGCGTCCGGTGCGACGTGATTCCGGCTCGCGGGCAGCGACCACGCCGGGACGGTACTCCGCGTTCGTAACGGGCGCGTGAACACGACCGCCGCACCCTTGACCGGGCGACGCCGGGTCCCGCACAGTGGGGCACAGGTTTCTAGGTCACTTCGAAAGACACCCGAGCGACACCCCGAACGGACACCCCGAAAGGACGCTCCCGCGCCGTGCCTCCCCCGCCGCCCGACACCAGCACGACCCTGGCGGCGCGCGACCACGCGCGCTCGCAGGGCGAGCGCCGCGCCGCCTTCCAACCGACGGTGCCGGCGGCCGATGCGGCAGACGTGCGCGACGCGTCCGGTGCGACCGTCGCACCGGCGCGGCTGCTCTGGGACGACCTGATCGGCCCCGGCGGTGATTCGACCCGGGTGCTGCCCCGGGGTGCCGCCCTCCGCATCACCGACCTCGAGGGCGACGGCTGCGCCCACCTGCTCGTGTACAACGCCGCGCAACCGGCCGAGCGGCTGAACGTGGCCGACACGGTGAAGGTGCAGTGGCAGGCCTACCTGGGCGCCGGGTCGCTGCTGCTCTCCGACATGGGGCGGGTGCTCCTGTCGGTCACCGGTGACACCTGCGGCACCCACGACGCGCTGTGCGGAGGGTCGACGCGGGTGAGGAACGAGGAGAAGTACGGCGACGGCGGCGTGCACGGTGAGCACCCCAACGCCCGCGACCGGCTCGCCGTCGGCCTCGCCAAGCACGGGCTGGCGCGGCGCGACATCGTGCCCGGCATCAACTTCTTCAAGGGCGCCACTGTCGAGCCCGACGGCACGCTCGTGTTCGTGGGCGACGGCTCGCACGCGGGTGCGGTGGTGGAGCTGCGCGCCGAGCTCCCGGTGATCGTCGCCGTGGTCAACACGCCCCACGTGCTCGATCCCCGCGCGGAGTACACGGTCACCCCGTTGCGCATCACCGCCTGGGCCGACCGGCCGACCACCCGCGACGACGCCGCCTGGACCGCCACCCCCGAGGGCGAGCGGGCGTTCCTGCAGACCGAGGAGTTCGTCCTCACGTCCTCCCGCCGAGCCCGCCATGTCCGCCGAGCCCGCTCCCGCTGGGAGCCCGTCGTGACCGTCCTGCACGACGAGATCGTCGACGCCCGCGCACCGTGGGCCCACGTGGTCGAGCCGGGGGGCAGCCTCCGCATCGTCGACCTCGAGGGCAACCAGGCCGTCGACTGCATCCTCTACAACGCCGACGACCCCGCCGAGCGCTACAGCGCGCCCGACACGATGGTCGCCCAGGGCAACATCTTCCTCGTCGCCGGCTCGCAGCTGCTCTCCAACGAGGGCCGGCCGATGATGACCGTCACCGCGACCACGTGCGAGCGCCACGACACCATCGGCGGGGCGTGCAGTCGCGAGTCGAACGCGCTGCGCTACGGGTTCCACACCCGGCACGAGCACGCGTGCGTCGACAACTTCCTCCTCGCGCACTCGTGGCGCGACATGGGCAAGCGCGACATGACCAGCAACATCAACTGGTTCATGAACGTGCCGGTGGAGGCCGACGGCACCCTCGGCATCGTCGACGGCATCTCCGCGCCCGGGCTCGCCGTCGACCTGCGCGCCCACATGCGCGTGCTCGTCGTCATCTCGAACTGCCCCCAGATCAACAACCCCTGCAACGGCTTCGACCCCACGCCCATCCGCGTGGTCATCAGCCGCTGAGCACGCACCACCGATGCACCCCGTGATCCATCGCGTGCTCGTCGCCAACCGGGGTGAGATCGCGTGCCGGATCATCCGGACGCTCGACCGCATGGGGATCGAGTCGGTCGCGGTGTTCACCGACGTCGACCGCGCCTCGTTGCACTGCGACCTGGCGACGATCGCGGTCCCGATCGGGGCCGCCACCGGACGCGGGTACCGCGACGTCGACGCGCTCCTCGCCGTGGCCCGTGCACACGACGTCGACGCGCTCCACCCGGGTTACGGGTTCCTCGCCGAGGACGCCGACGCCGCCGCCGCGATCGAGGCGGCCGGGCTCGTGTTCATCGGCCCCACGCCCGCGCAGATCCGCCGCTTCGGCGCGAAGGACGAGGCGCGCGCCGCCGCCGCGACCGCCGGCGTCCCCCTCCCCCCGGGCACGCCGCCGTTCGTCGACGTCGACGCCGCGGTCGGTGCGGCCGGCGCGGTGGGCTTCCCGCTCCTGGTGAAGAGCGTCGCCGGTGGTGGCGGCATCGGCATGGTCGCCTGCAGCCGATCCTTCCGACCTGCGGGCCGCCGTCGAGCAGGCGATGCACCAGAGCCGCCAGGCGTTCGGGAACCCGGCGGTGTTCCTCGAGCGGCTGGTGACGAACGCCCGGCACGTCGAGGTGCAGGTCTTCGGCGACGGCGACGGCACCGTCGCGACCCTCGGCGAGCGCGACTGCTCCACGCAGCGCCGCCGCCAGAAGGTGCTGGAGGAGACCCCGGCGCCCGGCATCGACGCCGACACGCGCGCCGCGCTCGCGGCCGCCGCCCGCGCGCTCCTCGAACCCGAGTGCTACCGGTCGGCGGGCACGGTGGAGTTCGTGCTCGACGTCGACACCGGCGAGTTCCACTTCCTCGAGGTGAACACGCGGCTCCAGGTCGAGCACACCGTCACCGAGGCGGTCACCGGCATCGACCTGGTCGAGTGGATGGTGCGCGCCGCCGGTGGCGACACCGCGTTCGTGCGCGCGGCGGCGTCGCGTCCACCCGTGGTGGCCGGCCACGCCATCGAAGCCCGCGTGTACGCCGAGGATCCGGCGCGCGACTTCGTGCCCAGCCCCGGCCTGGTCACCGACGCGCGCTGGCCCGAGCGGGGTGCGCGTCGACACCTGGGTGCGACCCGGCACCGAGATCCCGCCGTTCTACGACCCGTTGCTCGCGAAGATCGTGGTGCACGGACCGTCACGCCGCGAGGCCGTCGACGACCTTGCACGACGCCCTGACGCGCACGACCGTGCGCGGCATCGAGACCAACGTCGAGGCGCTGACGTCGTTCGTCGCGACGGACGCGATTCCGCGCCGGAACCGTCACGACCGCGACGCTTCGAGTGCCACCCGTCGCTCGCGTCATGCGGTCGAGGTGCTCGTGCCCGGCACCACCACCGTGCAGGACCTGCCCGGGCGCGTCGGGCTCTGGCACGTGGGAGTGCCACCGAGCGGGCCGATGGACGACCGCGCCTTCGCGCTCGGCAACCGGCTCCTGGGCAACCCGGAAGGCGCGCCGGGGCTCGAGTGCACCGCCGCCGGCCCCACGCTGCGCTTCGCAGGCGACACGACCGTGTGCCTCACCGGTGCCGACATGGGGGCGACGCTCGACGGCACGCCGGTCGACCGCTACGCCCCGGTGCACGTGCACGACGGGCAGGTGCTCGCACTCGGCGACCCGGTCGGGACCGGGCCTGCGCGCGTACGTGCTCGTCGCCGGCGGCTTCGACGTGGGCGAGGTCCTCGGCTCCGCCTCCACCTTCACCCTCGGCGGGTTCGGCGGCCACGGCGGCCGCGAGCTGCGCACCGGCGACGTCGTGCACCTCCATGCCGGCTCGCTGCCGCTCGCTGACCCGGTCGCGCCGTTCCGGAGCTCGTCCCCGAGCTCACGACCGACTGGGAGCTGGCGGTCATCGACGGCCCGCACGCGGCACCCGACTTCGTCACCACCGACGGGATCACCGCCTTCTACGCCACCGAGTGGCAGGTGCACCACCACTCGTCCCGCACCGGCGTGCGCCTCGTGGGCCCGCCGATCGAGTGGGCCCGTTCCGACGGTGGCGAGGCCGGCCTCCACCCGTCGAACGTGCACGACACGCCCTACACCGTCGGCGCGGTCGACTTCACCGGCGACATGCCGATCCTCCTCGGTCCCGACGGACCGAGTCTGGGCGGGTTCACGTGCCCGGTCACCGTGGTCACCGCCGACCGGTGGAAGCTCGGGCAGCTGGCGCCCGGCGACCACGTGACCTTCGTACCGGTCGAGCGGGACGAGGCGCGCGAGCGCGTCGTCGCCCGCCGGACCCACCGTTCGCACGCGTCGAGCCGCCGGGACGGTCCCGCCCCCACCGTGCTCGCCACCCGCGCCGCGCACGACGACACCCCGCAGGTCACCTACCGGGCGCAGGGCGACGCGGCCGTGCTCGTGGAGTACGGGCCGATGACGCTCGACTTCGACCTCCGGCTGCGCGCCCATGCGCTCGGTGAGTGGCTCGCCGACGAGCGCTCGTTCACCCCGCTGGAGGTCACCCCCGGCATCCGTTCGCTCCAGGTGCAGTTCGATCCCGTCGACCACACCCCCGACTCGGTGGTCGAGCTGCTCGCGCACGCCGAGGACGAGCTCCCCGCGCTCGACGAGGTCGTGGTCGACAGCCGCATCGTCCACCTGCCCGCTGTCCTGGGACGACCCTTCGACGCGCGAGGCGATCGCCACCTACATGCGAGTCGTTCGCGACGACGCGCCGTGGTGTCCGTGGAACATCGAATTCATCCGACGGGTGAACGGCCTCGACGACGTCGACGCCGTCCGCGACATCGTGTTCGACGCCGACTACCTCGTGCTCGGGCTCGGCGACGTGTACCTCGGCGCACCGGTGGCGGTTCCCGTCGACCCGCGCCATCGGCTCGTGACCACCAAGTACAACCCGGCCCGCACGTGGACGCCGGAGAACGCGGTCGGCATCGGCGGCGCCTACCTCTGCATCTACGGCATGGAGGGCCCCGGCGGCTACCAGTTCGTGGGGCGCACCGTCCCGGTGTGGAGCACGTACGGGCGGGCCCGGCACACCACCGCGGCCGAGCCGTGGCTGCTCCGCTGCTTCGACCGCCTGCGCTGGTACCCGGTCGGCGCCGACGAGCTGCTCGACCTGCGCGCCGACGCCGCCGCCGGTCGCCTCGACCTCCGCATCGACTCCGGCACCTTCTCCCGCGCCGAGCACCGCGCGTTCCTCGCCGAGCACGCGCCGTCGATCGCCGAGTTCCGGACGCGACGCGAGGGCGCGTTCGGCGAGGAGCGCGCGCGCTGGGCCGACTCCGGCGAGCTGACGCGCGGGAGCGAACCGGTCGAGCCGGCGCCGGCACCCGGCGACCGCGACCTCGGCCCCCTCCCCGAGGGCGCGTTCGTCGTGGAGGCGCCGCTGCACGGGTGCGTCGCCCGGTTGCTCGTGAGCGAGGGCGACCGGGTGGCACCGGGCACGCCGGTCGTCGTGCTCGAAGCGATGAAGACGGAGTCGTCGGTGCCGACGCCGATCGGTGGCACGATCGTCCGCATGGTGTGCGACGAGGGTGCCGTGGTCGCGGCGGGCACGCCGTTGGTCGTGGTGGTGGCCGATGACTGAGCCCACGCCCTGGCCCATCGACGACGATCCGGGCGCTCGTCGCTCGCGGCGGCGCCGACGCAGTCGTCGGCGAGCTGCTCGCGCGTCGGTCACGGTCACCGCAACCCGCGGCCTGGATCAGCCAACCGTCCTCCGACGACCTCTGGGCGCGCGCGGCCGAGATCGACGCCGCGCTCACGGCCGGCCACGACCTCCCGCTCGCCGGCGTGCCGTTCGCGGTGAAGGACAACATCGACGTCGCGGGTGTCGCGACGACCGCCGGGTGCGAAGAGTTCTCGTACGTCGCCGCGCGCTCGGCGCCGGTGGTCGAGCAGCTCCTCGCTGCGGGCGCGGTGTTCGCGGGCAAGACCAACCTCGACCAGTTCGCCACCGGGCTGGTCGGCACCCGCTCGCCCCGCTACGGGACCTGCCGCAACCCGCTCGACCACACGCTGATCTCGGGCGGATCGAGCTCCGGTTCCGCGATCGTGGTCGCCACCGGTGAGGTCTCGTTCGCACTCGGCACCGACACCGCAGGCTCGGGTCGCGTCCCGGCGTCGCTGTGCGGCGTGGTCGGCGCCAAGCCGGCGCCGGGCGTGCTCACCAACGAGGGTGTCGTCCCGGCCATGCGCTCGTTCGACTGCGTGTCGGTGTTCGTCGCCGACGCGTCCGACGCCGCGCTCGGTGTACGCCGTGTGGAGAGTGCCCGGCGCCGATGTCGTCCAGCCACCGATGCGGGTGGGCGTCCCCGCGCCGATCGACTGGCTCGGCGACGACGACGCCCGTCGATGCTTCGAGCGCGCGCGTCGAGCAGCTCGTGGCGCTCGGATGCACCGTCGAGGCGGTGGACGCCGCGCCCGATGTACGACGCCGGCGCGCTCCTCTACGGCAGCGCACTCCTCGCCGAGCGCTTCGCCGCGTTCGGAGAGTTCGCGTTCGAGCACCGCGACGCGATCGATCCCGCCGTGCTCGCCATCGTGGAACGAGCGCGCGACTTCCACGCGTCGGAGATGGTCGAGCGCGGGCGAGGCGCTCTGGGCCCAACGGGACGCGGCTGCGAAAGGGTGGTGGTCGCGCGTCGACGCCCTGGTCGTCCCGACGGTGGCGCGCCCGCCGACCTTCGCCGAGGCGCTCGCCGATCCTGTGGGCCCGAGCGTCGAGCTCGGCCGGCTCACCGCGTTCGTGAACCCGCTCGGACTCGCCGCGCTCGCGGCGCCGGCCGGGCACCGCGCCAGCGGGCTGCCGTTCGGGGTGTCGTTCGTCGCGCCCGGCGGCGCCGACGGCGGGCTGCTCGAGCTGGCCGCCGGGCTGACGGCCGCGCTCGCCTCCACCGACGTGCGGGCGTCGGGACCACACACGCCCGCGCAGGACTTCCACGCCGAGGCACTCAGGGAGCCCGCGCCCACCGAGTCGCAGCTCGCCACCCGTCCGTTCCGCTTGGCGGTGGTGGGCGCGCACCTGGTGGGGCAACCGCTCGAGCACCAGCTCACCGACCGGGGCGCGGTGCTCGCCGCCCGCACCACCACCGCGGCCGAGTACCGGCTCCACGCGTTGCCCACCGACCCGCCCGAAGCCCGGCCTCGTCCGCACCCCGTCCGAGGGCGCCGCCATCGAGGTCGAGGTGTGGGCCCTCGACGCTGCCGGCCTCGGCGAGTTCGTCGCCGCCATCCCCGCGCCCCTCGGGGTCGGGAAGGTCGAGCTCGCCGACGGCACCGAGGTGACCGGCTTCCTGTGCGAACCGCACGCGCTCGCCGATGCTCCCGACATCACCGCGCACGGTGGCTGGCGCGCGTACCTCGCAGCACGCGCGATCCTGGACGGGTGACGACGCCTCGCATCGTGCTCATGGGCGTCGCCGGCTCGGGCAAGACCACCGTCGGGCGGGCTCTCGCCGATCGTCTCGGGGCGCGGTTCATCGACGCCGACGACCTGCACAGCCCGGCCGCCGTCGCCGCCATGCAGGCCGGTCATCCGCTCGACGACGCCGAGCGCGCGCCGTGGTTGCAGCGCGTGCCGCGCCGCGGTGCACCACGCCATCGCCGTCGGCGACGGCGCCCCGCTCGTCCTCGCGTGCTCCGCACTGAAGCGCTCGTACCGCGACGTGCTGCGCGACGGCGTGTCCGACCTCACCTTCGTCGACCTCGAGGTCGACCCGGAGACGCTGGCCCACCGGCTCGCGGGGCGCACCGACCACTTCGCCGGCACCGAGCTCCTGCCCAGCCAGCTCGCCACGCTCGAGCTGGGCGACGACACCGTGCGGGTGGTCGCGACCGGCGCCGTCGACGACGTCGTCGCCCGGGTGCTCGACGCGGTCACCTGACCGGCGATCGCACCAGGGGACGTTTCACAGAGCGGAAACCCACCGCCGGGGAACGTGTGGTCGGCTGTCACGATGCCCGAACTGCCCGTGCACGAGATCGACCTCGCGCCGTTCCGCACCGGGAGCCCGGCCGACCGCGCCGCCGTGGCGGCCGCGTTCGACCGCGCCGGACGCGGCAGCGGCTTCATCCTCCTCACCGGCCACGGCGTCGACCCGGCGGTGATCGACGCCGCGTTCGACGCGTGGCAGGCGTTCTTCGACCTCCCGTTGGAGGAGAAGCTGCGCTCCGTCGCGGCGCCGGAGTCCGAGGGGCTGACCGGCTACGTCGCGTACGGCGAACAGGCCCTCGCCTACACCGCCGGCGGCACCTCGCCGCCGGATCTGGTGGAGGCGTACTCGGTCGGGCGGGAGGACACGACCGATCCGTTCTTCGACTCGTACCGCGACTGGTTCCCGGCGAACGTGTGGCCCGAACGCCCGCCGGAGCTGCGCGCCGCGTCCGACGCGCTCGAGCTCGCCCTGCAGGACGTGGCCGACGCCGTGCTGCGCGCGATGGCGCTCGCGCTCGACCTGCCCGAGGACTGGCTGGTGGGACGAGCCGAACGCGCGGTGGTCACGAGGACGTGCAACCACTATCTCCGCGGCGCGGGGTTCGAACCGTTGCCCGATCAACCCGGGCTGGGTGGCCACACCGACTACGGGATGGTGACGCTCCTCGTCGCCGATCCGGTGCCCGGTCTCCAGGTGCTCCGCGGTGGCGAATGGCACGACGTCATCCCGCCGCGCGGGTCGATCATCTGCAACCTCGGCGACATGCTCGCCATGTGGACCAACGACCGGTGGGTGTCGACGATGCACCGCGTGCTCCCGCCGTCTCCGAACGACGGTGTCGCGCGCCGCCGGTCGATCGCGCGCTTCCTCGACGGCGACCCGTCGATGACCATCGAGGCCATCCCGTCGTGCGTCGAACCCGGCGCCGTTCCCCGCTACCCGCCGGTGCAGGCGGGCGAGTGGCTGATGGCGAAGATCATCGGCGGTCAGAAGGCGCAACCGGTCGACCTGCACGAAGGTGGCCTGACCGGCGCCACCAACCGCTAGTTGGATCGTCCGAAGACCGCGTTCGGGTCGTCCGCCGAGAGCGACCCCGCCGCCACCGCGTCGGCGCCCTTCGGCACGATGCCGAGCTTCGTGCGCACGTCGTCGAGTGGCGTCGTCGGCGTGTTCGAACCAGTCGATCCCGCCCATCACGTCACGGCTCAGGAGGAGCCCGCGCCGGATCGCGTCGCCCATGCGCTCGGTGCCGCCGGGCAGCTGGAGGTGGCCCGGTGAGGCAGTGGCGACGCCGACCACCGCGTCGACGTTGCCGGTCTCGAACAGGCCGAGGATCACGACGAGGTAGCTGAACCCGCTGGCGTCGGGGATGGCGGCGGCGATGAACGAGAACACCTCGATCTCGCCGGTGGCCGACGTGCCGTAGTCGGCGACGCAGTGCACGAAGTCGTGCTGGGCGAGCAGCGCGTCGACCGCCCCCGGCGAGCCCGGGAGGGTGAAGCCGCGTCGCTGGTAGAAGTCCCACACCGTGCGGCCGAGCGAGCCCGACGGGCAGGTCTCGAGCGTCTTCCACTTCGCCTCGAGCGCGGGATCGAGGGGCCCCGCGTCGCCGGGCTGCGCGCACCGTGCGGTGCAGCGTGCCGTCGTTGCCGTGCTTCGAGTAGTAGTCGAGCACGTAGGAGCTGCGGAAGAAGTCGTCGTGCGCGACGTCCATCGCGCCCTTGGAGTAGTCGCGCGCCACCTGCAACATGTGGTCGTCGATGCCGAGCGCCGCCGCGTACGAGTCGACGCGGGTCGCGAGCTCCGGCGTCACCGGCTCGGCGACGATCTCGAGCGTCACCATCCCGCGCACGGCGCCGCGGGCGAGGATCGGATCGAGCTCGGCCGCGAGGTCGGTCGCGCTCAGCGGCTCGAGCTGGTCGATCGGCGTGTCGATGCCGAAGATGTTCGTGCCGACTGCGGCGAGGACCGACGCCTGGGTCGGCGACATACCGGAATCACCGCCCACGGCGGACGCGATGCCGCGGAGCATCGTCTCCGCCTGCCCGGGCTGGAAGTCGAACATGGTTGCGGAGGGCACGATGGGCTCCTTCGTCGTGGGTCGCCCAGTCTGACCCGATTCGGGAGAGAGCGGCCGACGACGGCCTCCCGCTAAGGTTTTTGGGCTCCGCCCAAACGCGCCCGCGAGTCACCACCGCACCGAAGGGACGTCCGCCATGCAGATGGACGACATGATCCTGGTCAGCATCGACGACCACATGATCGAGCCGCCGGACATGTACAAGAACCACCTCCCGGCGAAGTGGCTCGACCAGGCCCCGAAGGTCGTGCGCAACGCGCAGGGCGTCGACGAATGGACGTTCCAGGGCGAGGCGACCGCCACGCCGTTCGGCATGGCCGCCACCGTCGGCTGGCCGCGCGAGGAGTGGGGCTTCAACCCCGGCTCGTTCTCGGAGCTGCGCCCCGGCTGCTGGGACGTGCACGAGCGCGTGCGCGACATGGACGTCAACGGCGTGCTCGGCTCGATGAACTTCCCCACCATGGCGGGGTTCAACGCGCGCACGTTCACCGAGGCGGGCGACAAGGAGCTGTCGCTCGTCATGCTCCAGGCCTACAACGACTGGGCCATCGACGAGTGGTGCGCCGCGTACCCGGGTCGCTTCATCCCGCAGGGCATCGTCCCGATGTGGGACGTCGACCTCGCGGTCGCCGAGGTGAAGCGTCTGGCCGACAAGGGCTGCCGCTCGATCAGCTTCCTCGAGGCGCCGCACGCGCAGGGGTTCCCGAGCTTCCTCTCGGGCCACTGGGACCCGATGCTCCAGGCGATCAGCGACACCAACACCGTGCTGTCGCTGCACATCGGCGCCGGCTTCGACCTCATCCAGAAGCCCGCCGAAGCGCCGATCGACCACCTCATCATCCTGTCGGCGCAGATCACGGCGCTGATCGCGCAGGACCTGCTCTTCGGGCCCACGCTGCGTCAGTTCCCCGACCTCAAGGTGGCCCTGTCCGAGGGTGGCATCGGCTGGATCCCGTTCTACCTCGACCGCGCCGACCGTCACTTCGAGAACCAGGCCTGGCTGCAGAACGACTTCGGCGGCAAGAAGCCGTCCGACGTGTTCCGCGAGCACATCCTCGCCTGCTTCATCACCGACCCGTCGGGCCTCGACGCGCGGCACCGCATCGGCATGGACATCATCGCCTGGGAGTGCGACTACCCCCACACCGACACCACGTGGCCGGAGTCGCCCGAGTTCGCCTGGAAGGAGTTCCAGGACTCCGGGTGCACCGACGCCGAGATCCACCAGATCACGTGGGAGAACACCTGCCGCTTCTTCGACTGGGACCCGTTCCAGTACACGCCGAAGGAGGAGGCGACGGTGGGTGCGCTGCGCGCCCGGGCGACCGACGTCGACACCACGCGCATGTCCCGCGAGGAGTGGCGCAAGAAGAACGACGCCGCCGGCGTCGGCACCTTCTAGCCCGTCCCCGCCCCGGTCAGCGAACATCTCGAGGTTCGCGTGCACATGTGACGGTCGGCCGCGGGATGTTCGCCGTCAGACGTCGTCGGGGATCCAGTTCGGCCGGCGCTTCTCCATGAACGCGGTCATGCCCTCACGCGGCTCGGGTGAGTGCTCGAGGCCCCAGAACATGGTCTGGTAGTCGATCGGCTCGTAGCGGTCGTGGAGCATGCGCTTGGTGAGCACGCGCGCATCCGGCGCCGTCTGCAGGACCTCGCGTGCGGCGCTGAGCGCGGCCTCGCGCAGGTCGTCGTGCGGCGCCATGCGGCTGATCACGCCGAGGCGCACCGCCTCCTCGGCGTCGAAGCGGCGCGCGGACAGCATGAGGTCGCGTGCGACGGCGACCCCGACGTGCGCGGGGAGCACAGCCGCGTAGGTGGCGTCGATGATGCCGCGGAGCAGCTCGGGTACGCGGAACGTCGCCCGGTCGCTGGCGACGGCGATGTCGGACAGCATCGCGATCAGCAGGCCACCGCCCTGGCAGAGCCCGTTGACCGCGGAGATCACCGGCGCCCGGCTGTCGCGCACGGTGAGGAAGGGCAGCACGTCGGTGCCGATCGCGTCGAAGGGTGCCTCACCCTCCTCCGACCGACCACCGAGATCGCCGCCCGGCGCGAACACGTCACCGGTGCCGGTGATGATCAGCGCCGCCAGGTCGGGATCCTGGTTGACGATGGTGACCGCGCGCTTGATGCCGTAGTACATGCCCGGTGTCAGCGCGTTGCGGGCGTGCGGGCGGTCGATGACGCACCAGGCGATCGACCCTTCCCGCTCGAAGTGCAGTGCGGGAGTGCCGAGCTCGTCCGTCATGGCCGCACCCTACGTGCGGGTGAACTGCTCGTACCGGCCGACGGCGGTGTCGAGCGCCGCCTGCTCGCGCTCGTCGATCGCGCGCGCCAGGCGGGTCTCGATCTCGGCCTCGCCGCGCGGGAGCCGATGCACGCGCCAGTGCCCGAGCAGCACGGCCGTCGCAGAGCAGCACGTGGGTGAAGCCGTCGAGTGATCCCGGCACCTTGAACGACACCTCGTCGGTCTGCAGCACGCCGCGCGTCTCGGAGTACGAGATGATCGTCTCGTCGTAGCACTGCACGAGGTCGACGCGCGGGCTGGCGCACGCCCCGGGCCAGCTCTGCGAACCAGTACGTGACGCCGTCCTGCTCGAACGACGAGAGCTCCGACTCCACCGCCGCCAGCGCACGACGCGCCGGCGCGGCCGGGAGGCCCGACCACCACGCGAAGTCGCGCAGTGATGCCGGGCCACGCGTCGTGCACCAACGGCGCGCCAGCACCGCCAACGCTTCGTCCTCCGTGTAGTCCGGACCGGGCGGCACGCGGTCGTCGAACGGCACGTAGGTGTGCTGGTTCCCCCGCATCGGACCGCTGCAGACGGCGAGGTGCAGCTCCGCGTGCATCAACAGGTGCGGCATGCGTTGGCCGTCGGGGGCGATCGCGCTTGCCTGCGAGCATCGCCGCCAGCTCGTGACGCGTCATCGGTCCGCTCGGCCACCGCCGCCGCGATCAGGTCGGTCGACCGCTGCAGCGTGCGGCCGTCGAGCGCGAGCTCGTCGTACCGGCGGTCGGCCGCGGCGTTGATCCGGTGGCCCGTCGAGCGCGAGCAGCCACCGCAGGTCGGCTGGTGCCACGTAGTGCCACGTGGGACGGAGCACGTGCGTGCGCAGGAAGTCCCCGGCGTCGAAGGCGGCGTCGACCACCGACGCGCGCCGCGCCGCACCGCTGCCCCACCGACCAGCGCGCGTACGCGTGCTCCTGCGCCTGCATCGCGACGAGATCGCCGACCACCGCCGCCGGATCGGCCGCGGGCTTCCCCCACACGTCGAGGCCCACCATGCGGGCCCGGGCGATCGAGGCGGGCGAGCGCGGCCGCGGTGCCGTCATCGCGCGGAGCGTACCGGCGTCGGCTGCGCGTGGAGCGTGCCCGTCCCGGGTAGAAGACGAGGATGGTCGACCGGCACACCGCACTCGAGTGGGTCTCCGCCTACGAGGCGGCCTGGCGCACCGACGGGACCGCGGCCCTCGCCGACGTGTTCGCGCCGGACGTCACGTACGTGCCGTCGCCCTGGGCCGCGCCACTGCACGGGCTCGACGCGCTCGGTCGGTTCTGGGAGGCCGAGCGCGAGGGATCCGGCGAGCCGTTCGAGCTCACCGCCGAGGTCATCGCGGTCGACGATCCGGTCGCGATCATCCGCGTCGAGGTCGCCTACGGCGACGGCGAGCGGTGGCGCGACCTCTGGATCGTCACCTTCGACGCCGACGGCCGCAGCCGCGCGTTCGAGGAGTGGCCCTTCACCCCCGACCAACCCGACGGCCACTGACCCTGCAAGAACGATCTGGCGCCCCTACCGCGTGCACATGACGGCGTAGGGGCGCCAAAACGTTCTCAGGGTTCAGTCGGGCCAGAGGGTGACGCCGAGGTCGCGGAGGGTCTGCATCTCGGCGTCGGAGTAGCCGAGCTCGGCGAGCACCTCGCGCGAGTGCTGCCCGAGGAGCGGCGGCGGACCGCCGATGTCGCCGGGCGTGTCCGACAGGTTCACCAGGTGGCCGAACTGCCGGAAGCGCCCGTACGTCGGGTGCTCGTAGTCGGCCACCAGGCCTGCGGCCACGAGGTCGGGCTGGGTGAACCACGTGCGCCGGGCGTCCTCGCGCGCCATCTCGACCGGGACGCCCGCGCGCGTCGAGCAGGTCGAACGCGCTCTGCATCGTGTGGCCGGCGAAGAACGCTTCGAGGGTCGCCGCGTCGAGCGCGGGCACGACCGTCGCGAGCGCGCGCCGGTGGGTCTCGCCCAGGCACGCGAGCGCGATCCAGCCGTCGCTCGTCTCGTACAGCCGGTAGAGCGGACCGAAGCCGGTCTGCTGCGCGTCGGTGCGCGGTCGCTCCGACCAGCCGTCGGGGCCGATCCACGCGTCGGTGTTGAGCTGCACACCACCGTTCACGATCGACGTGTCGACCAGCTGGCCCTCACCGGTGCGCTCGCGCCAGTACAGCGCCATCAGCACCGCCAGCGCCGACTGCACCGCGCACGCCTGGTCGCACATCCCGAAGCGGTACCAGTTCGGGCCGTTGCCCTCGCCGCCGAGCTCCTGCTCGAGCCCGCACGACGACTGCGCGAGCTGGTCGAAGCCCGGCCAGGTGGCGCGCGGGCCGTCGTTGCCCCACATCGTGGTGTGGCAGTAGATGACCGTTCGGGTTGAGGCGCTTGGCGGTCTCGTAGTCGACGCCCAGTCGCTCGGCGACGCCCGGCCGCATGTTGTGGTGCACGACGTCGACCTCGCGCATCAGCCGGTGCGCGATCTCCAGCGCCCTCGGGCTGCTTCAGGTCGACGACGATGTCGAGCTTG
This sequence comes from uncultured Actinomycetes bacterium, assembly GCA_963755855.1. Lineage (GTDB taxonomy): Bacteria > Actinomycetota > Acidimicrobiia > IMCC26256 > DASPTH01 > DASUAS01. The sequence goes on from CAVWLR010000009.1 coordinate 2,308,766, forward strand.
CCCCGCTGGCAGCCGTTGAACGGCTGCGTGACCGGTCGCATCTGGTCGCCCTGCGGCGACTCGAGCTTGTAGACGGTCGCGCCGAGGTCGCCGAGCAGCATCGGGCCGAACGGGCCGGCGAGGAAGTTGCCGAGGTCGAGCACCTTGATGCCCTCGAGCGCGTGCGTGATCGGGCGCTTCGCCGGGCGCGCCGCACGTGCCCGTGCCGGTTCGTCGGCGATCGCGCCGAGCACCTCGTCGGTGTGCTGCCCGATCGCGGGTTGCGGGCCCTGCACCTGCGGCGTCGGCGCCGCGTGCACGCGGAACGAGATGCCGGCCTGCCGGACGCGACCGTGCACCGGGTCGTCGACCTCCACCGACATGCCGTTGTTGATCACCTGCTCGTCCTCGAGCGCCTCGTGCGCGTGCCGCACCGGCGCGATCGGGATCTCGTGCGCCCAGAACTGGTCGAGCAGGTCCTGACGGTTCATCCGGCCGATCGCCTGGCCGATGATCTCCTCGAACGCCTGGCCGCCGGTGGGGTTCCACTCGAGGTCGGGCGCGTCGATGCCCAGGATCTCCCAGACGATGCTGCGGTCCTTGCCCCGGCCGCCGGCGAAGTGCATCGAGTGCACCCACAGGCCGTCGGCGCACTCGTAGATGCTCGGGCGCGGCTCGAAGCCGATCTCGAACCACGGCTCCACCCGGTGCTCGACGTCCTGCCAGAGCTGCGTCGTGAACGAGAGCACGCCCTGGTAGAGCGACGTCTCCACCCACTGCCCGCGACCGGTGAGCTCACGCGCGTACAGCGCGGCGAGGACGCCCTCCACGGTGAGGTACGACGCGGCGATGCTCGGCAGCGGCGCGTGCAGGAAGATCGGTCCCTCGCGGAAGCCCGGCTGCTCGTACTGCATGCCCGAGCGCGCCTGCACCAGCAGGTCGATCGCCGGACGATCGGCGGCGTCGGTGGTGCGCGGGTAGCCGGTGAGCGAGCAGTAGATCAACGACGGGCGGTCGGCGGCGACGCGGTCGAAGTCGAGGCCGCGCGCCGCGAGGTACCCGGGCGCGAAGCTCTCGACCAGCACGTCGGCGGTGTCGACCAGCGCGAGGAGCCGGTCACGGTCGCCCGCGTCGTCGAGGTCGAGCACCACACTGCGCTTCCCGCGGTTGGTGACCACCGAACCCACGTAGCCGCGCTGCGGATCGCCGCTCGGCGGTTCCACCTTCACCACGTCGGCGCCGTGGTCGCTCAACGTCATCGTCGCGATCGGACCGGCGAGCCCCGTGGTGAGGTCGACGACCCGCAGTCCTTCGAGTGCACCCGGCATGCCGATCAGCCCCGCTGCTCGCGACCGCGGTCGGTCACCGCGCGCCGCCGTTCGGCCAGCGCCGACGCGTCGCGCGTCCACTGCTCGGCCATGTACCCCTCGATCAGGTGCGCCTCGTCGAGCGTCGCGGTGTTGGCGATGCGCCGGTAGTGCGCGAGCAGGCGCCGCACACCGGTCTGGTCGTTGCTCACGATGTCGGCGGCGAGCCCGCGAGCGAACGGCAGCAGCTCCTCGTGCGGGACGACGTGGTTCACCAGCCCGAGGCGGAGCGCCTCGTCGGCGGCGACGAAGTTGCCGGTGAGCGACATCTCGATGGCGCGCGGCAGGCCGATCCACTGCGCCAGCAGCACCGTGATCCCGCCGCCGGGCATGATCCCGACGCGCGCGTGGGTGTCGGCGAAGCGGGCCCGGTCCGACGCCACGAGGAAGGTGCACTGCAACGCGAGCTCGAGACCCCCGGTGACCGCGACGCCGTTGATGGCGCCGATGATCGGCTTCGGGATCACGGGGATGAACCGGTAGAGCCCGTTGTCGTCGAAGCGCTCGGGCCCCTCGCCGGGTCCCCGCGCCGAGTCGGTGGGCGGGATCTCGCCGCTCACCTCCTTGAGGTCGACGCCGGCGCTGAACGCGGGATCGCTCCCGGTGAGCACCACCGCGTCGACGTCGGGATCGTCACCGGCCTCCCCCACGGCGTCCCACAGCGCGTGGCCGAGTGCACGGCTCAGCGCGTTGCGCGCCTCGGGGCGGTTGAGGGTGATGGTGGCGATGCGGTCGGCGACGTCGACGAGGACGACAGGTGCAGGCACGGCTCGGGTCACGGCGCGGAGTCGACCACGCGCTCCGGAGGAGCGCAACCGGGCGCGACAGGGCACGACCGGGCGCGAGCTTCAGGCGAGGCCGGCGGCCCGCGGCGCGGGGAAGTCGAGGACCGACACCGCGCCGGCACGCGCCGCGACCAGCTGCGGGATCGTGCTCATGGCCCGCGACACGTTGAGCAGCGAGGTCGACTCACCCGGAGGCGCGCCCTCGGGCCATCCGAACGTGGTGACGATCGACGGCTCACCGTCGATCTCGACCCGCCACGGCGGGTCCTCGTGGGTCTCGCGCCACCCCGGCCCGAGGCGCAGCGCCGCGGTCTGCTGGTTGCTCACCTTGAGGAACTCGCGGTCGCCGGACGTCGCCGTCCACGTCCACTCGATCCCGGCCACCTGGCCCTTGGTGATCACGAGCCCCGACGCCGGCAACGTGAGGTCGTCCTCGGCCACCACCGTGCGCTTCTCCGACAGCACGCAGTCGGTGAGCTCCACCCCGAGACCGTCGGCGATCATCTGCGCCGACTGGCGGATCGCGCCGGTGAAGTGCGCGTCGAACATCTCCGCGTACTCGGCCTCGGCGCCGACGTCCTTCCCGATGCCGAGCGACTGGATCTGCACGCCCGACGGGTACGTCGACACGTCGTTCATCTGACGCGCACGGATCTGGCGGATGCGACCCGTGTAGCCGGTGACGAACATCGGCCACACGTCGCTGATCAGGCCGGGGATGTTGCCGCCGGCGCTGAACGACGCGTCGCCTTCGCGCGCGGCGGTGTCGACGAGCTCGAAGTCGGGCGTGCCCGGCAGGTAGTAGCCGCCGATGCCGGTGTACACGCTCACCCCCGCGCGCAGCAGCGTGGTGATGAGGTCGAGGTCGAACGTGAGCCCGGAGTGGATCGCGGCGTCGGGCTTCGTCGCGAGCACGTCGTCGAGCGACTGCGTGGTGACGATGCCGTTCGGTGCCGCGCCGACGAGCTCGCCGGCGTCGCGCCCGGCCTTGTCGTCCGAGTGCACCATCACGGCCACCAGCTCGAGCTCCGGATGCCCGGCGCACCGCCGCACGATCTCGCTCCCCACCCCACCCGTGTACAGCTGGCGCCAGCCGGATCATCTCGTCCCCCTCGGACTCGGCATCGTAAACTGTTTCGACACTCTAGAGTTTCGTTTCGCAGCATGCAGCACAAGCACTTGGAGGGGGACGACATGCCAGGACGACTCGACGGCAAGGTGGCGCTGGTCACCGGGGGCACCAAGGGCATCGGCCGCGGCGTGGTGGAGATGATGGCCGCCGAGGGCGCGGAGGTCGCCTTCACCGGCCGCTCCGAGGACATCGGCCGCGAGGTCGAGGAGGGCGTCGCCGCCGCCGGCGGGCAGGCCCTCTACGTGAAGGCCGACAACGGCGTCGAGGAGCAGCTGGCCGGCGCGGTCGCCGCCACCGTCGAGCGCTTCGGGAAGCTCACGACGCTCGTGAACAACGCGATCGCGTCGGAAGACGTCGGGAGCGGTCTCGACAGCCACGTCGACGAGGTCGACGACGGCACCTTCGAGAAGATCCTGCGCATCGCGCTCATGGGCACGGTGTGGGCCACGAAGCACGCGGTCCCCGAGATGCGCAAGGCCGGGAGCGGTTCGATCGTGAACATCTCGGCGAGCTCGTCGAAGTCGGCGCTCCCGCACCGGCCCGCGTACCACGCGTCGAAGGGCGCCATCAACGCGCTCGACGCGCCAACTCGCGGTCGACTACGGCAAGGACGACATCCGCGCCAACGCGATCATCGTCGGGTTCATCTTCACCGGCTCCGAGGCGATGACCGCCATCCTCGACAACCCGCAGTACAAGGCCGCGTTCATGAAGAACATCATGGTGCCCCGCTTCGGGGAGCCGGCCGACATCGCCGCGGGCGTCGTGTACCTCACCGCCGACGAGTCGAAGTACGTCACCGGCACCGAGCTCACCATCGACGGCGGCGCGCTGTGCCACCAGGCGGTCCCCGAGCTCGACTTCGAAGCCATGCGGGCCGAGTGAGCGGGAGCCGTTGACGTGGAGCTGATCCGTACCGTCGCCGAGCTCCGGGCCCTCCTCGACCCGGAGCGCACCGCCGGCAAGCAGATCGGCATGGTCGGCACCAGCGGGGGCATGCACCAGGGCCACCAGTCGCTCGTGCGGCAGTCGGTCGCAGGACAACGACATCACCGCGATGTACTGGGGCGGCGCGCCGGCCGACCTGTCGTCGTGGCACGCGGGCTCGACGTTCGCCTACGAGCGCGACTCCGGCCACGACTGGCCGCTCGCCGAGGAAGCCGGCTGCGACATCCTCTTCGCGCCGCCGGGCGAGGTGATGTTCCCGCGCGCCCCGCGACCACCGTCACCCTGCCGTCGTTCTCGTCCGCCTTCTCCCAGGGCGGTGGCTCGCAGCTCGAGGACCCCGCGCACCTCGACCTCATCGCGCTGGCGATGTGCAAGCTCTGGAACATGTTCGGTCCGTGCCGCAACTACTTCGGCGAGAAGGACTGGCAGCAGCTGGTGATGTTCGTCCGCCTGGCCGACGACCTCGAGTTCCCGGTCGAGGTGCTCGGCTGTCCCACCGTGCGCGACGACGACGGCGTCGCGGTGTCGAGCCGCAACTCGCAGCTCACGCCCGAGCAGCGCGCGGTCGCACCCGTGCTCTACCGCCGCGTTGCGCGCGAGCCGCGACGCCGCCGCTCGCGGGCGCGTCGACCGCCGCCGAGCTCGAGCAGGTCTTCACCAAGACCGTCGACGGCGCCGCCGCGATCCAGTACTTCGCAGTGGTCGACGGCCCGACGATGACACCGCTCGACGAGCTCGCGGGTTCGGTGCGGCTCCTCGCGTCGATCGCGCTCGGCGACACCCGCCTGCTCGACAACATCGGCGTCGAGCTCCCCGCCGGCTGAGTCGTCGTGTCGCCGCGCCCGCGCCGCTCCCAGGACGTCGTGCTCGCAGGCGACCCTCGACGTGATCGCCGAAGCAGGGCGTGATGGGCATCAGCGTCGACACCGTCGCGGCGCGCTCGGGCGTCAGCAAGGCGACGATCTACCGGCACTGGGGTTCACGGGCCCGGCTCATCCACGCCGCGATCTCGTCGTTGCAGCCCACCACGGTCGAACCCGACACCGGCTCGCTGCGCGACGACCTCGTCGCGCTGCTCACGTCACCTGCTCGGCTACTTCGACTCACCGAAGGTCGCGCGCGATGTTCCCGTCGTTCCTCGACGCCGCGGTGCGCGATCCCGAGCTCGCCGAGCTCCGCCAGGAGACGCTTGCGCATGGGACGCGCCAGCTTCGAGCGCGTCGTGCGCCTCGGCATCGCGCGCGGCGAGCTTCCCGCCGACGTCGACATGCACCTCGTCGTCGACCTCGCGCGCGCGCCGGTCATCTACCGACGCGTGGTGGCGCAGGTGCCGGTGCGTCGCGTCCGAGGTCACGGCGATCGTCGACGCCGTGCTCGCGGGGTTCTGCGTGTCGATCCCGACCTCGTGAGGTCGACGGTCACCAGCTGACGCAGCAGTGCTAGCGCAGCAACGAGGGGTCGATCGCCTCGGCGAAGGCGATCGAGTTGCCGTCGGGATCCTTCACCATCACCGTCTTGACCCGGTCGTTGCCGAAGACATGCGCGTCGATCCCCGCGTCGCGGAGCACCTCGGCGTGGTGGTCGAGGTCGCTCACCGCCAACGTCACCGACCCACCGCCCGCCCGGTCGGGCGCTTCGTACGCCTGCAGTCCGCCGCCGCCGGCGAACTTCCACTCGGCCACCTCACCCATCGGGCGCTGCGCCGGCTGGTCGAGCAGCTGCCCGTACCAAGCTGCGGCGGCCTCGACGTCTCGCACCGGCACGCTGGCCAGCGCGTTCTCGATGGTCATCGCGCACCTCTTCGGGTTCGGGAACGAGTTCAGGAAGAACTACCCCGGCGCCCCGTCGGGGTAACGCGGAGACGCCGAGCGAACGTCGACGAATCGGGGCTCCATGAAGACCGACGAGACACGGGCCGGCGAGCTGCTGGACCGGTATCGCACCGCGAGCGACTGGACCCTCTCGAAGATCGCTGGCGCCGCCGAGCAGCTCGACGCTCCCACCCTCTGCGACGGATGGGACGTGGCGACCCTGCGCAACCACATGCTCGAGCCGCAGCAGTACTTCCTGGACCGCGCGCTCGGTCACCCTGCGTCAGCCGTCGCCCGAGCCGCCGACCGACCGGATGGGCGCCGACCCCGCGGCGGCCTACGAACGCAACTGCGCGCTGCTGCTCCGCACGTTCTCGGAAGCAGGACGTGATCGAGCGGACCGGTCCGTCGTTGGCGATCGCGTTCAGCGACACGCTGCTGCACGGCTGGGACCTCGCCACCGCGACCGGACAGAGCACGTCCATGCCCGACGGGCTCGCGCGAGCCGCCTACGAGATCGTGCACGGCGCGATCACCGACGAACAGCGCGTGGGGACGTTCGGTCCCGAGCTCGCGGTGCACCGTCGGGCGTCGCCGCAGGCGAGGTTCCTCGCCGACACCGGACGCGACCCGGGCTGAACGCCCGGGTCGCCGATCCGCCTGCCTCGATGTCCGCGCCCGCCCTCGCGCCGTGACTCACCGGTGAGCACCGGGAGCGCAGACCACGGCGGGAGGGCGAGGCGCGTCAGCCGCCCCCGAGCAATGCGCCGAGCAGACCGCCGAGACCCGTCGCCGGCGGGGAGACCGGTGGTGCGGAGGTCGTCGGGGTCGGCCCGGCTGCCGGAGTGGCGGACAGAAGGGGCGGAAGCGGCAGCGCCGGCGCGGGGATCTCAGGTGCTGGTCGATCGGGAGCGTGATGGCTGCCGGCCGGGCGTGCCGCCGACGGTGACCGCACCCTGCGCGTCGGCGCTCACCAGCGGCGGCGCCGGAGGCGCAGGAGCCGGCGCCGCGGGCGCCGCCGGAGCGGGCGAGCCGTGCGGAGCGAAGCTGGCGACGAACGTGTTGCCGGGACCGGACACGAACGCGGTGATCGCCTGCGTGAGCAGCTGGCAGTCCTTGAAGTCGGGGATCGTGTAGGTGCTGGCGAACGTCCCGCCGGCGGCGGGGTTCACCACTCCCTGCATGCGCACCGTGACCGGTGTCGACCGTCGTGCAGCCGTCGCCCACGAGGTTGATGTCGGTGCCGTGCGGCGTGAGCCTGGCCAGCGCACGTTGAAGCGACGCCGTGGTGTCGACGTCGAACGTCGCGAGATCGACGTGGCCGGTGATCGGGCCCGCGGGCGCCATCACGAACGACGCGTCGGCCGCGGGGAGGAAGGCCGAGGAGGTTGATGGTGACCGTCGCCGGCGGCAGCGTGAGCGTGCCCGTCTCCTCGACCGGTGGCGAGATCGATGGTGCCGTCGAACTGGCCCGCGCGGGACCGTGATGTCCATTCCCGACTTCGCCAGGTGCGTGCTGGCGTAGACGTCCTGGCTGAACGGGACCTTCGGGTCGGCGGACGCCGCGGGTGCGGCGAGCGCGAACGCTCCGCACGCCACCAGCGTGGCGGCGAGCGCTCGGGTGCATCGGCGAATCGGTCTGCGACATCTCCGGGTCTCCTCCAGAGTCGAGTGCGTGTGCGTGACGCGTGCCGGTCCCTCTCCATCCCTGCCAACGTCGCGATCCGCGTCCGGGATACGGCCGGGATCACGCACGGGATACGGCCGATCCGATCCCCGTCGGCCAGTGCGGGGACGTGGTTACGATGCGTTGGACGACGCCCAACTCCACGGGCGCGAGGAGGTGCGCTCCATGGCCACGCTCGCCGACGACGGCCTCAGGGTCATCGACGCCGACACGCACTTCACCGAGCCCTACGACCTGTGGACCAGTCGAGCGCCGGCCGCGTACAAGGACCGCGTGCTGCACATCGAGCAGCGTCCCGAGGGTCCGTCGTGGGTGGTCGACGGCGTCGAGCTCGGCTTCGCCAAGGGCGGCGGTGTGGTCGCGCGCGACAAGAGCAAGATCCCGTTCCTCGACTCGATGGACAAGGGCCACGACTGGGTGCACCGCGGCGCGTGGGATCCCGAGGCGCGCCTGCAGGTGATGGACGAGTGCGGCATCCACGCGCAGGTGCTGTTCCCGAACGCGGTCGGCCTCGGCGGCGGCAACATCAACAACAACGTGCAGGACGAGAAGCTGCGCACTGCTGTGCATCGAGATCTACAACGACGCGATGGCGGAGCTGCAGGAGCAGTCGAACCTGCGGTTCCTCCCGATGCCGGTCATGCCCGCGTGGGACGTCGACCTCTGCGTCACGGAGACGAACGGTCGCGCGGCGCATGGGCTCGCGCGGCATCAACATGACGTCCGACCCCCAGGACCTCGGTTCGCCCGACCTCGCCAACCGCGCGTGGGATCCGCTGTGGGAGGTGTGCGCCGACCTCCACCTGCCGGTGCACTTCCACATCGGCTCGAGCAACACCGCGATGGACTTCTACGGCAACTACTTCTGGGAGTCGCAGGACGAATACGTGAAGCCGGCGATCGGCGGCTCGATGTTGTTCATCAACAACGCGCGCGTCGTGATCAACACGGTCTTCGCCGGCATCTTCGACCGCTTCCCCGAGCTGCAGATGGTGTCGGTCGAGAGCGGCATCGGCTGGGTGCCGTTCATCCTCGAGACCATGGACTACGAGCTGTTCGAGAACGCACCCGACGCAGGCGAAGGCGCTGTCGAAGCTGCCGTCGGAGTACTTCCGCAGCAACTGGTACGCGACGTTCTGGTTCGAGAAGAACCAGGGCGACGTGCAGGGCATGCTCGACAAGGTCGGTGAGGACCGGGTGCTGTTCGAGACCGACTTCCCCCACCCCACGTGCCTGTACCCGGCGCCGCTCGAGACGGTGGCGGCGAAGATGAACACGCTCCGCCCCGAGACGCGGCGCAAGGTCATGGGCGAGAACGCGGCGCGCCTCTACCGCGTATGACCTCCCTCGACGAGCGGTTCGGCCGGCGGTTCGGGCTCGGCGACATCGACCAGATCTCGTTCGCGGTGCCGAGCGTCGACGACGCGCTCCCGCGCTACGAGGTCGATGTTCGGCGGGGACGTTCACGGCGATGGACGTCCCCGACTTCGACGTCGTGTGCCGCGGCGAGCCCGAGCTCCACCACCTTGCGGCTCGGCTTCGGTCGCACCGGCGGGCTCGAGGTCGAGCTGGTCGAGGTCGTCGCGGGTGCCTGGCCGACCGTCGACTGGCTGGCCGAGCACGGCGAAGGGCTCCACCACCTGCGCTATCCCGTCGCCGACCTCGCGGCCAGCCGCGACGTCGATGGAGGCCGGCGGCTGCTCCACCATCCTCGAAGGCGGCGCGGGCGGCGTGTCGTTCGCCTACCTCGAGGTGCCCATGCTCAACGGCATGGTGGTCGAGCTCATCCAGATGCCGGGCTGACGCGCTCACACTCTCTTCACACTGCGTTTGCCGAAGGTTCGGCTTCGCTGGCGAGAGTGGTCACCGAGGCTCGGATGCGGGCCGAGCACGGAGGCCACGGCATGCGAGGGAACACGGTGAAGACGATGCGCTGGGTGATCGCCGGCATCGGGCTGGTCGCAGGGATCGCACTCCTGGCGGCGGGCGCGACGCTGATCGGCGTCGTCCTCGTCGTCATGGCCGGCCTGCGCATCGCCATGCTGGTCGCGATGCAGCGCCGGATGCGGTCGTTCGGATCCACGGCGGGTACGCCCGGTGGTGCGGGCCGCCGTCGCTCCGGGCAGCTGCTGCAGCGGCTGGCCCGCAACGAGCTCGACGTCGCCGCCACCGCGATCGGCATCGCCCCCGACGAGCTGCGGCGCGCGGTCGACGACGGCCGCACCATCTCTGCGGTGGCGGCCGACGCCGGGATCCCGTCGCGCCGCGTCGTCGACGCGGTCGTGCGCGACGCCGAGCGCGAAGGTCGACCGCGCCGTCGAGGCCGGCAACGTCGCGCCGAACCGGGCACGCGTCGTGCGCAACCGACTGCCGCACTGGGCCGAGCGCTTCGTGCTCAGCACCCCGGCGATGCTCGCCGGCGTGCCACCCCGGGCCTGACGACCGGCGCTGACGGCCGGCGCCGACGACCGGAGGCCGATCAGGAGAAGCCGGTCTCGCGGACGGTGATGCTGAGGCGGCCCGGCGGAAGGCCGAGACCCGCGGGCGCGGTGCCGGGGAACACCTTCGGCACGCCGTGGAACACGCGCCGTTGCTCCCGCCCGAACACGAGCAGGTCGCCACTGCGCAGCTCGAGGTCGAGGTACGGGCCCGACGCGCCGGTCGACGTCGGCGAGACGGAACGTGCACGTGTCGCCGAGGCTGACGGTCACGACCGGCGCGTCCGACGGCTCTTCGCCGTCCTGGTGGAGGCCGAGCTTGGCGCCGTCGGGATAGAGGTTCACGATGGCGGCGTCGGGCGCGAACGACCGCGCCTCGACGCTGTCGTCCCCGTAGGCCGCGGCGACCGCGGCGCGAGCCATCCGGTCGATGCTCGTGGGGAGCGGCTTCACCGGCGCGCCGTCGGTGTCGTCGGCGGTGCGGCTGTAGGCGTACGGGTACCAGTGCCACCCGAGGCACACCGCCTGCAGGGTCATCAGGTGACCGGTGGGCACGCGTGGGTGGCGGAGCCCCGCGGGTGGCTCGCGCCCATTCGCGGAACTCGGCCACGAGCGCCCGTTGCGCGTCGAGGTCCAGCCAGTCGGGGACCACGCACGACCCCGGGGCGCGGCTCCCACACCGTGCGGGTGGGCTCGGCGGGGATCCCGAGCCCGAGCTGCGCGGCGGGTGCGGTCGCGGGTGCGCCCGAGCGCGACGGGCTCGCCGCCCAGCTTGCTGGTCCGACCGCGCATGCCAGACGTCGTCCGCGCCGATCCCACCGCACCAGTGTCGTCGACGGGAGGCCGACCGCCTCTCCGGAATCCGCACGGGAGATCGAGACGTCCGGCTCAGAGCACGCGCGCCTCGAAGGCGTCCAGCTCGCGGAGCCAGGTCGCGGCCGACGCGTCGCTCGGCGCCCGCCAGTCACCTCGGGGTGACAACGAGCCTCCGGAGCCGACCTTGGGCCCGTCAGGGAGGGCCGAGCGCTTGAACTGGTTGGCGAAGAAGCGGCGGAGGAACACCCGCAGCCAGGCGCAGATCTCGGTGAGGTCGTACTCGTTGCGGGGCGCGTCCGCCCGCGCCGCGGGCCAGTCACCGTCGTCGCGGTCGCTCCACGCGTGGTGGGCGAGGTAGGCGACCTTCGACGGCCGGAAGCCGAACCGCAGCACGTGGTACAGGAAGAAGTCCTGCAGCTCGTACGGACCCACGAACGACTCGCTGAGCTGCGCGGGCTCGTCGGCGTCGCCCTCGGCGTGGGGCACCAGCTCCGGCGAGACGCCGGTCTGGAGGATGTCGTCGAGGGTCGCGCGCGTCCCGTCGTCGAGCCCCTCGTGCTCGCTGACCCACTGCACCAGGTACTGGATGAGGGTCTTCGGCACCGAGGCGTTGACGCCGTAGTGCGACATGTGGTCGCCGACGCCGTAGGTGCACCACCCGAGCGCAAGCTCCGACAGGTCGCCGGTGCCGAGCACGAGCGCGTCGTGCTGGTTCGCGAGGCGGAACAGGAGTGACGTGCGCGCGCCCGCCTGCACGTTCTCGTACGTGACGTCGTAGACCGCGTCACCGCGCGCCGCGGGATGATCGAGGTCGCGCAGCATCTGCATCGACGCGGGACCGATGTCGATCTCGTGCGCGGTGACACCGAGCGACTCCATGAGCCGGTGCGAGTTCCCGAGCGTTCGCGCGACTCGTCGCGAACCCGGGCAACGTGTACGCCAGCACGTTGGTGCGCGGCAACGACAGGTCGTCCATGCACGACACGGCCACCAGCAGGGCCTGCGTCGAGTCGATGCCACCGGACACGCCGATCACGATGCGTTCCATCCCACTGGCGCGCAGTCGGGTGCGGAGTCCGCTGCGCTGGATGGCGTACACCTCGCTGCACCGCTCGGCGCGCTCCGACGGGTCGCCGGGTACGAACGGGAACCGCGGCACGCGGCGGCGCAGCGGTGACCGTTCGGTGGGGGCCTCGTACTCGGCGACGACGCGGCGGAACCGCAGCCGGTCGTCGTGGTCCTCGAGGCAGTCGACGAAGCTGGTCGTGCGGATCCGGTCGGCGACGAGTCGGTCGAGGTCGATGTCGGCGGTGACGAGCTGCGGCTCCCGCACGAACGTCGTCGACTCCGCGAGCAGGTTGCCGTTCTCGGCAACGATCGCGTGACCGTCCCACGCGAGGTCGGTGGTCGACTCGTCCTCGCCGGCGCCCGCGTACACGTACGCGCCGAGGATCCGCGCCGAGTGCGCCGAGCAGAGCTGGCGGCGATACCCCGCCTTGCCGATCGTGAGGTTGCTGCCGGACAGGTTGGCGATCACGGTCGCGCCCGCCATCGCCGCGAACGTGCTCGGCGGCACCGGCGCCCAGAGGTCCTCGCAGAGCTCCACGCCCACCACCAGGTCGGGGACCGACGCCGCCTCGAAGAGGAGATCGGTCCCGAACGGCACGTCGGTCCCGCCGAGCGCGACGGTGTCGACGATCGCCTGGCGTGCCGCGCTCGAAGTGCCGCTTCTCGTAGAACTCGCGGTAGTTCGGCAGGTACGACTTCGGGACCACACCGAGCACGCGACCGCCGTGGAGGACGGCGGCGACGTTGAAGAGCTGGTGCCCCACGCGCAGCGGGAGCCCGACGACGAGGACCGTCGCCACACCGGCGGTGTCGTCGGCGAACGTCAGCAGCGCGTCCTCCGCCGCTTCGACGAGCGCCTGCTGGTGGAACAGGTCCTGGTTGCTGTAGCCGGTGAGCCCGAGCTCGGGGTACACGAGCAGCGCGACGTCGGCGGCGGCCGCTTCACGCGCCAGCGCGAGCATCGCCTCGGCATTCGCGTGCGGCTCCGCGAGCTCGACGGACGGGACCGCGGCGGCGACGCGCGCGAACCCGTGTCGGTACGGCGAATCGAAGGTCGTCACCTGAAGGTGTGTACCAGGTCAGCCCGGTGGCGCGAGCGGTCGGGCGTCGAAGGTGACCCGGATCGCCGTGATCTTCCCGCCCTCGACGTGCATCCAGTTCGCCGTCGGCGCGGGCGGCGCCACCGACGTGTGCAGGTCGAACCAGGTGAGGACGTCGTCACCGTCGACCCAGCGATGGTGGACGACGAGGTCCTCCATGATCTGGCCCATGCCCTGCAGGCCCTCGAGCAGTGGCCCGGCGCCCCGGAGGTTCGCCAACGGGCCGTCGAAGGTGGCGTCGTCGTGGAGCAGCGACTCGAGCGCCGGCCAGTCCTTCGCCTTCCAGGCCCGGAAGTACTCCTCGGCCACTGCACGGGGGTCGTCGTCGGTCATCGGGGCGCGGTACCCCGCCGGCGTCCGGCACGAAACCGGCACGAAACCGGCACGAGACCGGCACGAGACCGGGGCATCGGCGCCGTCAGCGCTCGACCGCAGCGCGAGCGACGATGCCGGCGATGACGGTGTCCAGACCGGAGTCGAACGCCCGGAGCAGCGGACCGAGGTCGTCGTCCGCGTGACGCAGCGGGGCCGCGGCGCCGAGGCCTGCCCCGTGGACGAAGTCGACGACGAGCCAGACGTTCGCCTCGACGAGCCCGACGGCGAGGCCACTGTCGGTGATCGCTTCGGTGAGCGGCGCGACGAGCGGCGTGGCTCCGGCAGCGATCACCGGGTCGGCCAAGCCGGCCGCGACGAGCTCACGGTTCGCCACCACGACGTCCCAGTACGCCCGCGCCCAGGCCCGCACCCGGACGTCCCACGCCTCGGCGGCGGCAGGCAGCTCCATGGACCCGACCACACGCGCCATCACGAGGGACAGGAGCTCGCGCTTGTCGGCGACGTGGTGGTACACGGCCATCGGGTCGACGCCGAGCGCACCGCCGAGCCGGCGCATGGAGAGCGCGGTCAGACCCGAGTCGGCGATCAGCGCGCACGCGGCGTCGACGATGTCGTCGACGGTCAGTGGATCCGTTCGCCGCGCCCGTGCCTGCACCATCGCTCCCATGATCTCTACGGTGTAGAGTAGTTTGCTCTACACCGTAGACCCCGGAGCCGCCACGTGCACGAACGCCCCGAAGACCTCGCCGCGCTGCAGGCCGTCCTCGACGAGAGCTACGCCAACGCCACGTCGCACCTGCTGGCCGTCCACGAACCGGAGCGTCGGCTCGACGCCGCCGCCGTCGCCTCCGCACTGACCGGGATGCGACTCCTGGTGCTGGCCACGACCACCCGCGACGGTCGACCGATCACCGGGCCCGTCGACGGCGTGTTCTTCCGCGGGTGGTTCCACTTCGGCTCGGCCCCCGACTCGCTGCGCTTCCGGCACCTCCGGGAGCGGCCGGAGGTGAGCGCCACCCATCTGCCCGGGGAGCACCTCGCCGTCACCGTCCACGGCACCGCCGAGATCGTCGACGTCGGCTCGCCCGAGCACGCCGAGTTCCGCCAGGCCGTGCTCGACATCTACCTCCCCCGGTACGGCGACGACTGGCTGACCATCCTCGAGGAAGGCGCCTTCGCCCGCATCCGGCCGCGCCGGATGTTCACCTTCTCGATGCCCGACCCCGACTGACGCGGCCGAGACCGCACGCCTACGAATCGACGGCGTCGGTCCGCTCGACCACCCGTGCGCCGAGGCGCCGGCACGCTTCATCCGCATCTGCGAGCAACAGGCTGTTGGAGCCGACCAGTTGCGTCGTCGCACACAACACACGCGCGGCGGGGTCGTAGTCGTACGCGCGATATCCGAGCGGTTCGACCACCGCTGCCACTGCCTCCCATGGACCTTCCACGATGATCGCCGGAGCGTCGCGGCGAAGCACCGCCGCCGCTCCGCGCAGCACGTCCGCTTCGAAGCCCTCGACGTCGATCTTGATCAGCGCGACGCGGCGACGGTCGTCACCGAGGACCCGATCGAGCGTCACGACGTCCACCGCCACGGCCGCGGGATCGTCCGATGTCGTGAGCCGGTTGTAGACGTCTTCCCCGTCGATCAGCCAACCGGATCCGTCGTGCGCACCTGCCGCCGCCTCGTGGGTGGTCACCCTCGCGTCGAAGCGGTTCAGGGCGACGTTCTCCAGTAGGTGGCCGTACGCCTCGTTCGATGGTTCGAACGATTCCACGGACACGCCAGGAATCGAAGCGGCGAGCAGCGAATAGACGCCGACGTTCGCCCCGACGTCGACGAACAGATCGTCAGAGCGAAGGTACGAGAGCGTGAGCCGCATGTCTCGCGTCTCACCGAGTCCGCAGTACAAGACGTACGAGGCGCTGGCGTTGTGCGGATACACGCGCAGACGCACGCCGTCATGCAGAGTGATCGTCCATGGGCGGCGGATCGTCCGCTCCCAGACCTGCCACGTCACGAGCGTGACCACTGCACGGAGCCGACGGTGCCGGTTCTCCGGGTGGTTCCAGACCATGCGCACGACGGTCGTGCTCTGGCGCAGCACCGTCGTGATCGATGGACTCATGCGCACTCACGCGAGGCGACCGTCTCCGACCGCAACCCTCGACGACGCGACGCGCGCTGCAAGTGCGACACGTCCACGAGCCTACAAGTGACTCTCTCGGTTCTCTCTTGGTGATCGCCGCGAAAGGGAGGCCTGATGCGGACCAACACGACCGCGCCTTCAGGTTGGCGTCAGCGGACTCGGTCACCGTGGCTGGACACGTCGGCGAGCTCGTCGACGGCACCTGCACCGAGGAGTCCGCGATGGATCTCAGTCCCACCCGCAAGGTCGTGCTCACCGGCGCCGCCGCGCTCGGCATCGTGCTCGGCGCGGCCGGCGTCACCGCCGCGGCGACCGACACGTCGCCGAGCACTCCGGCCCCGTCGAGTGCGTCGACGACGGTCGACAAGCCGGAGGCGAACGACCAGCCCGACGCCGGCGTGCAGACGACGCCCCCGAGCGTCAGCTCGTCGACCCAGGGTTGAGGGAACCGCCGGACGGACCCGCGTGGCGCACGTCGCGCGGGTCCGTCCGGAGCGGTCGGAACGAGTGCGCGGCACCGAGCGCCCACGCCGTGCCGGCGACCCAGCCGACGACGACGTCGCTGCCCCAGTGCACACCGAGGTACAGGCGTGACAGACCGACGCCCACCACGATGGTCACGAAGACGAACCCGAGCACCGCACGGACCGCCGGTGAACCGACCACGACACCCACGACGATCACCAACGCGATGTAGGTGGCCGCCGCTTGGGTGGCGTGGCCGGAAGGGAACGCAGACCCTCCGGCGCCGGCCAGCCGCACCCCGACCGGTGGCCGTGGTCGACCGACGATGGCCTTGGCCGTCGAGCTGAGCACCGAGGCCCCGACCACGACCGTCGCGAGGTACCCGGCGAGCCGGACGCGCCGCGCCGCACCGAGGACGAGCACCGCGACGGCCGTGAGCGCTACGAGGACGAGCGATCCTCCGAGCGTGGTCACCGAGCGCACGAACGGCGTCAGCGCTGCGGAGCGCCGATCGAGCATCCAGTCGAGGAAGTGCGCATCCATCGCGTTCGTACCGTCGGTCGCGCCGACGGTACGAACCAGCACACCCACGAGCGAGACCACCACGAGTACTCCGACGAAGGTCACGACGCCACGGAACGCGACGCGGCGAGCCTCGCCACGTCGCGCCGCTCGCAGCGGTGTGGTCGCAGGGGGCAGCGGCGTCGACATGGATCGAGCTCACCCTGCCCGGGTGCGCTGAAGCACAGCTGAAGCGCGCGTGCGTCCTCCTTCAGTCTTGGTTCAGCAGGTTCACCGATCATTCGCCGCATGCACATGACGCGACGACGCGAATCACCGGTCGTCGTCGTGGACGTGACGGCGTGCGCACTCCACCGCGTGCGTCGCTTCGCGGGTGGGCCGTTCGGCGTGGCGGTCGCGACCCTCGCCACGATGGTGCTCGTCGGCGGTGGAAGGTCGCTGTCGAACCCGACCCACGTGATGTTGATGGCGTTCGCGTGCGGTGCCTACCTGTCCGTGATCACTCGACCCGGTGGCCCGCCACTCTCGATCCGGTTCGTCGCACTCGCGATCGCGGCGCAGACCGCGGTGGCACTGGCGGTGCCACCGTCCGCGACCGAGGACCTCTGGTGGTACGCGATCTACGGTCGCATCCTCGCCGTCTACCACGCGAGCCCGTACACGCACGTGGCGGCGTCGTATCCGCACGACCCGCTCCTCCCGTTGGTGGGTCACACGTGGCGTCACACGCCGTCGGTCTACGGACCCGCGTTCAGTGCGCTCTCGGGCGCGGTCGCGCTCCTGTTCGGACCGTCGCAGCCGGCAACGCGCGTCTTCTACCAGGGGCTCGCGGCCACCGCGCTGGTCGGTGCCTGCGCGTTCGTCTGGAAGCGGACCCGATCGGCGGAGGCGGTCGCGTTCCTCGCACTGAACCCGCTGACCGCCCTGTATCTCGTCAACGGAGGCCGCAACGATCTCCTCGTCGCGCTCTCGCTGGTCGCCGCGGTCGTGCTCGTCACCCGTGGTCGTCCCGTCGCCGGCGGTGTCGTCGGCGGGCTCGGTGCCCTGGTGAAGCTCACCGGGCTCGTCGGTGTCGTTGCGCTGTGCATCTCCCTCGTCGTGATGCGGGCGCGAGGTCCCGCGCGGCGCTTCGGTCTCGCTGCGTCCGCCACCGTGGCCCTCGCGTACGCAGCTGCGGGATCTGCCGCCGTGTTCACTCCGATGCAGACCGCGGGGGCCCGGTACTCACGAGCGTCGGTGTGGCAGGTGCTCGCCGTCGCCGGAGCGAAGCTCCCAGCGACCCACCTCGCGCTCGTGCCGATCGGGGGCCTCGTGTGCTGGGTCATGTGGCGCAGCGCGCGGTCGGGTCCCGAGACCGCAGTGCCGGCGACGCTCACCGCCTTGACCCTCAGCGCTCCGTACACGCTGCCCGGGTACGTCGCGTGGGCCCTGCCGGTCGCCGCGCTGCGTCACCGCTCCCGCATCTCACGCATCGTCGCGTGCCAGGCGGTCGTGCTCGTCGCCGCCTACGCGATCGTCCGCCACCCGTTCAACGGGGCGCTGGACCACGTCCTGGTGGTCGTCGCAACCGTGGGTGCCCCACTCGCCGGGCTCGCGTTGCTCGCATGCCTCGTGCGTTCCGTCCACCTGTCCCGTCCCACCGACCAGGAGGTCTCCTCGTGTCCACCACTCCGCTCCGACGGCGCTCCGCCGTCACCCGCGCTCTCGTCGTCGTTCCGACCCTGAACGAGCTCGACAACATCGAACCGTTCCTCCGCAGGGTTCGCGCGAATGCGCCTGCGGTCGACGTCCTCGTCGTCGACGATGCCAGTCCCGACCACACCGCCGACCGGGCCGAAGCCGTCGGTCGAGCGCTCGGCCGCGTCGTCGTGATGCGCCGCGCGGGCGAGCCCGGACTCGGCGCCGCGTACCGCGACGGGTTCCGTCATGCGATCGAGCACGGCTACGACGCCGTCGTCGAGATGGACGCCGACCTCTCACACGACCCGG
Source organism: uncultured Actinomycetes bacterium (assembly GCA_963755855.1). Taxonomy (GTDB): domain Bacteria; phylum Actinomycetota; class Acidimicrobiia; order IMCC26256; family DASPTH01; genus DASUAS01. Next base: position 2,327,362 of record CAVWLR010000009.1, read on the forward strand.
GAGCCATACCCGCCCTGCTCGAGGGCCTCGCGGCGGGCGCCGATCTCGTGATCGGGTCGCGCTACACCGCCGGCGGCGCGACCCCCGGCTGGCCGCGATGGCGCCGTGCGCTCTCACGTGGTGCGAGCGTCTACGCGCGGCTGCTGCTCCACCTGCCGTCGAGCGACCCCACCGGCGGCTTCCGCGCGTTCCGCACCGCGCTGCTGCGCGAGTGCGAGGTGGCAACAGTGCGCGCCAACGGCTTCGCGTTCCAACTCGAGATGCTCCACCGGGTCGACCGCCTGGATGCGACCATCGCCGAGGTGCCGATCGTCTTCCACGATCGCCACGCCGGCGAGTCGAAGATGTCGGCGCGCATCGCGCGCGAAGCCCTCCGACTCGTCGCCGAGCTCCGCCTGCACCCCTGGACGCCGTCCGCCCCCACCGCCGCGGATGGGCCCGTGCCCGTCACGATCCCGCTCAGTGCATGAGCGACTCATCGCCCCACAGATCGTCAGGAGTGCACCGGTGAGACCGTTGAGGTGGCGGCTCCCCGCGGAGCGATATCTCCCCGCGATCCTCGATCTCGAGGAGGCGGGCGTCGCGCCCATCCGCGCTCGTCCGTGCGAGCGCTTCGACGCGTCGCACACCACGGTCGACGCCAACGTGCGTCGACTCGAGACCTCGGGCTACGTGCGACTCGGCCACGACCGCGTGCTCGTGCTCACCCCCGACGGTCGGGAGCTCGCCGCCACGCTGCAGCGGAACTTCGGGGTGGCCGAGCAACTCCTCGCCGTCCTCGGCGTCGAGGAGACGACCGCGGCGGGTCGACGCCGAGCACTGGGCGCTCGTGATGTCCGACGATGTCTCTGAGGCGCTCTCGGATCTCCTCGACGACGACGACCGTCTGTCCCTTCGAGCACGCGGCTGCGCCGAGCTAAGACGAGGGCTCAGCACCGTCGCTCGTCGAGCTCGTGCCCCGGTGCTTGCGCCACTCGAGGAACGGAGGGATCAACGAGACCAGGACGATCATGCCGATGATCGGCAGGATGTAGGTGTCGATCGAGTCGCCGATGAGGTCGGCGAGCAGGTAGCCCAACATCGTCGCGACCACGACCCAGAGGCCGGCGCCCACGACGTTGTAGCGGAGGAACACGGCGCGCCGCATGCGCGCGATGCCGGCGACCACCGGCGCGAAGGTGCGCACGATGGGCACGAACCGCGCGAGCACGATCGTCTTCGGTCCGTGGCGATCGAAGAACGTGTGGGTGCGCTCGATGTACTCGGGCTTGACGATCTTCGCGTCGGGGTTGCGTCCGACTCGCGGTCCGACCACCTCACCGATGGTGAAGCCGACCTGGTCGCCGAGCACGGCGGCGGCGAAGCACCCCACGAGCACGAGCGCCAGGTTCAGCGAGCCCCGACTGGCGAGCAGACCGGCCGTGAACATCAGCGAGTCGCCGGGGAGGAAGAAGCCGACGAGCAGACCGGTCTCGGCGAAGATGACGAGCATGAGCCCGATCTCGCCGTAGGGGCTGAGCGAGTCGAGGATCGCCTTCGGGTCGAGGCTGAGCGCCAGGGTGACCGCCAGGTGCAGCATCGTCAGCCGTTCGCCTCGACCGCGACCGTCGCCGGAAGCGCCTGGTCGCGCTTGGTGACGGTCAGGTACACCACCACGCCGAGGATCGCGGCCAGGAAGATGAACGTCGTCGTGTTCGTCCCCAGCCCCAGACCACCGTCGGCCTTCGGCTGCGAGAGGTAGTCACCGAGCGAGGCCCCGAGCGGACGCGTGAGGATGTACGCCAACCAGAAGGCGAGGATCGCGTTGAGGTGGAGGAACCGCCAGGCGAACGTGATCACGGCGATCGCGCCACCGAAGAGCAACGCCGACTTCCAGTACCCGATGTTCAGGGTCTCGGCGAGATAGTCACCGGCCGCGGTGCCGAACGCGAACGTGAACAGGATCGCGAGCCAGTAGAACGCTTCTCGCTTCGTCGTGAAGATGGTGTGGATCGAGAGCGTCCGCTCGCTCAGGTACCACGCGAGGAACACGAGCGCGAGCACGATGGCGAAGACGGTGGTCGTCGTCGCGAGGGCGACGTCGTACTTGTCGGTCAGGTTGTCGGTGATCAACGTGCCGACGATGCTCAGGAGCACCACTGCGAGCCAGTACACGAGCGGGACGTACCGTCGCAGTCGGAACTGGAAGAAGAGCACGACGACCAGCACCGCGCTCATCACCCAGGTCGTGCCGGTCAGCCCCAGCCCGAGATTCGTCGCGAGGTTGTCGGCCGCGGTCTCGCCGACGGTCGTCGCCAGGATCTTGATGACCCAGAAGAAGATCGTGACCTCGGGGACCTTGTTCAGCATCGTGCGGGCGACGCGTCCGGTCGTGGTGGTCATCATCGGGTCGTGTCTCCCACGGGAAGGGCCGGCGGTACCGGCGGCTGGATGTCGATCCGGTCGCCGGCAGTGCGCGTCGCCTGACGGATCACGGCGAGCAGGGTCACGGTGCGGACCGCGACGAGCACAGGCAGCAGCGTGTGGACGAGCGCAGCGTCGAACAGCTGGTGGAAGTAGCCGTACACGGCGACGAAGACGGCCAGGTCGACGGCGCAGAACGTCAGCCACAGTCGGCGACTGAACGGGACCATCACGAAGAACACGACGAGCCACACGTCGTAGGTGGGCGAGTAGACCTTGTTCGCCAGCACGAAGATCGCAACCGCAGCGGCGGCAGCTGCGAACGGATCTGTGGGGTGCAGGACCACGTGCCGCACGAGCCAGCCGAGGCCGGCGCCGAGCACGACCAGCGCCACGCAGCTCGCCACCTGCGCACCCGCGGCCCCGTGCACCGGGAGTTGCAGCGTTCGGAGCAGGTAGAACCAGGCACTGCCCCAGGTCGCCTGACGGTGGGACTGGAACTCGTACGTCCACGACCAGCGGTGCGGCGACAGCGCGGCGACGGGCAGGTTCACGGCGAGGAAGGTGACCGCCGCACCGACGAGGACCTGGCGCGCCTCGTCGCGTCGACCCTGTCGCCAGCGGATGGCGGCGAGCACGGGCACGACGGCGAGGGGGAACAGCTTGATCCCGGCGCCGATGCCCAGGGCGATGCCGGCGGACCGGTTGCGGCGTTGCTCGAACGCGAGCAGGCCGATGACGAGTGCAGCGACGGCGAACACGTCCCAGTTCTGGAACGCGTAGAGCAGGAGGGGCACCGCGAGCGCCCAGCGCCAGGCGCGGGATCCGAAGCGACGCGCGAGCCGAACCGCGAGGAACACACCGCACGCGGAGGCGGCGGCGGCGGTCACGAGGAACGCCCCGAGCGCAGACGGCCACACGAGATCAGCGCCGTAGAGCAAGACCCCCGAGAGCACCGGGTACTCGAGCACGCGGACGAGGTAGGGCGGTGACGCCGGCGTGATCTGCCGATGGAGCAGCACCCGGGGGAGATCGCTCAGCGCGGTGTGCCCGCCGTTGCCGAAGACGGCCAACTGGAGTGCGAGCGCGCCGGCGAGGAGCCCGACGGTGGCGGCGACGACACCGAGCTCGTGGTGGTGAGGCCTCCCCTGTCGCTGCACCACCCGAGTGTCGAGGAGTCCCCTTAATCCGTCCTGAAGATCGTCGGCGACTCCACCGCGTCCGTCGCGCGATCGATCGCTCCGTCCAGCGGGAGGATGACGGTGAACGTCGCGCCCGGTGGTTCGTCGACATCGATGGTGCCACCGTGCGCGTCGATGACCTCTCGGACGATCGCCAGACCCAGTCCTGTGCCGCCGTTGTCTCGTGAGCGCGCGTCGTCGACCCGGGCGAAGCGTTCGAAGATCCGCTCGCGGTCCTCCGCCGGAACACCAGGACCGTCATCGCTCACGATGAGCTCGACCGCAGTTGCCGTCTCTCTCAGCACGACGTCCACCGATGCGGTCGCGTGGGACGCCGCGTTGTCGAGCAGGTTCCTGACCACCCGCACGAACTGGTCGGCGTTGACGTCGAGCTGCGCGCCGGAGACGCGCGACGTGTCCACGTCGAGCGTGGTGTGTGACCGCACGCGACGCGCCTCGGCGAGGACGATCTCGTCGAGGTCCACGGGCTCACGGTGGGAGGCGTCGAGGGCGGACGCGTCGGCGACCGCGATCGTGAGGAGGTCTTCGACCAGCCGCTGGAGTCGAACCGTGTCGGCGAGGAGCTCGCGTGTGGTCGCTCGGCCGTGGTCGTCGGTGACCCGCTCCAGCTCCAGCTCCAGCTCGGCGCGCATGCCGGTGAGCGGGCTCCGGAGCTCGTGGCTGGCGTCCTCGACGAACCGGCGCTGGCGATCCTGTGAATCCTCCAGCCGTGCGAGCATCGCGTTCATCGTCTGCGCAAGTCGGCCGATCTCGTCGTGCGTCGCCGGCTCGGGCACGCGACGGTTCAGGTCCTCGGCACCGATCCGCTCGACCTCGCGTCGGATGGACTCGACCGGGCGGAGCGCGCGACCGGTCACCACCCACGTGGTCACACCGAGCAGCAGCATCAGGACCGGGAACGAGATGAGCAGCAGACGTTCGAGGCTCTCGAGGCTGTCGTGCACCCGGTCGAGTGAGCCGGCGACGTACACCGTGTAGTCGCGGCCGTTGTTCACGACGTGGCGCACTTCGAGCCGCCAGGGCCCATCGCCCTCGTCGATGTCGAGCGCGTCGACCGTGGTGCCGTGCTTGTCGGGCGCGAGGTCGCTGATGCGCGGATCGCCGGCGAGGTTCTTGGACGAGGCGACGATCCGGCCCTGCGCGTCGACCACCTGCACGAGGTTGTCCTCGCCCCGAGGCACGGCGAGCAGCCGCGGGATGTCGCCCTTCGAGATCGCCGCCGTGACGTCATGAGCGCGGAGCTCCACCGCGCTCTCGACGTTGCGGGTCAACGACGCGCGTTGGGCCCGCGCCAGCACCAGCCCACCGACGACCAGCGCCGTGCCGACCACGACGAGCGCGGCGAGCGTGATGCGGACCCTGACGGTGGCCAGGCGACGCACCGGTCAACCACCGTCGGGATCGAGGCGGTAGCCCGCCCGGCGAATCGTCTCGATCGCGCGACGATCGAACGGCACGTCGATCTTCCGGCGGAGGTGGCGGATGTACACCTCGACGATGTTGGGATCGCCGTCGAAGGCGAAGTCCCAGACGTTGTCGAGGATCTCCGACTTCGTCACGATCTCTCCTGACCGTCGCATCAGGCACTCGAGCACGGAGAATTCGCGGGCGGTCAGCCTGATCTCGGTCTCACCACGGAAGCACCGGTGCGTGATCGGGTTGATGGTGAGGTCGCCGACCCGGCACTCGACCGAAGGCGTCGGTCCGGTGCGACGGAGCAGCGCGCGGATGCGGGCTCGGAGCACCACGAACGAGAAAGGCTTCGTCAGGTAGTCGTCGGCACCCGTGTCGAGTGCCTCGGCGTGGTCGTACTCGCCGTCCTTCGCGGTGAGCATCAGGATCGGTGTCCAGTTCCCGGCCTCGCGGAGGTTCGCGCAGACCTTGAAGCCGTTCATGCCCGGCAACATGATGTCGAGCACGATGACGTCGTAGGAGCCTTCGCTCGCCATCCAGAGACCGTCGTTGCCGTTCAGCGCGACGTCGACCCCGAAGCCCTCCGACTCGAGCCCTCGACGCACGATGCCGGCGACCTTCTTGTCGTCCTCGACGATCAGCACGCGCACGGCTCTCCGCCTTCGTCGTCCACTGGTTCGTCAGGAGTGTCGATCGTGAACCTGAAGAAGAACTGAAAGGTACGGCGGCCGGCGGCGAACCGGTGACGACGGCGCTCTTCAGTTCAGATTCAGCGTTCCCCCCTACCTTCCGGCCGGTGATCCTGGCCGCCGACACCCTGTCCTACCTGCAGGCGATCGTGATCGGGATCCTCCAGGGCGTCACGGAGCTGTTCCCGATCTCGAGCCTCGGCCACTCCGTGCTCGTCCCCGAGCTGTTGGGCTGGCACTCGCTCGTCGCCGGACAGTCGTCCGACGAGTCCTTCTACCTGGCGTTCCTCGTCGGCCTGCACGTCGCCACCGCCATCGCGCTGATCGTGTTCTTCTGGCGCGACTGGGTGGAGATCGTGCGCGGCTTCGTCACCTCGATCGCGCACCGACGCATCGAGACCCCGTCGCAGCGGATGGCGTGGTTGCTGGTGCTCGGCACCATTCCCGTCGGGATCGTGGGCCTCGTGTTCGAGCACAACCTGCGCACCGTGTTCGCCAAACCGACCGCGGCGGCGATCTTCCTCACCCTCAACGGACTCATCCTCTTCGCCGGCGAGCGCCTCCGGCGACGGGCAGCCACCCGCGAGCTCGTGGAGGAGCATGCGCACCACGAGGATCCCGGCCACGACGTCGGCCGCGATCTCGACACGCTCGAGCTGCAGGAGGGCGTGTTCGTCGGGAGCGCCCAGATCCTGGCGCTCTTCGCCGGGATCAGCCGCTCCGGCGTCACCATGGTTGCGGGTCTGCTGCGCGGCCTCGACCACGAGGACGCCGCGCGCCTCTCGTTCATGCTCGCGACACCCGTGATCCTCGCCGCCGGGTTCTACAAGCTGCCCGATCTCCTCGGCCCCAACGGCGACCACGTGCGCGGTCAGGTGCTCGTCGGCAGCGTCTGCGCGGGGATCGCCGCCTACCTGTCGGTGCGCTTCCTCACGCGGTACTTCGCCACCCGGACCCTCACGCCGTTCGCCGTCTACAGCGTGGTGTTCGGCGTTGCGATGATCGCCTACACGACGCTGTGAACACGTCGATCGAGGGCTGCACGAGCGGCGACTGCCGGCTCGGGAGAGTTGGTGCGCTCGGCGGGATTCGAACCCACAACCTTCTGATCCGTAGTCAGATGCTCTATCCGTTGAGCTACGAGCGCCAGGTGGAACCCGTCGAGTGTAGGCGGGACGGGCGGGGTCGCCGCAGCCGAGCACGAACGCCACGCGGAGCTCCACCCTCAACGGCTAGAACAATGCTGTGACCGAATCGCACCTCTTCTCCGTGGGCGACGGTGACAACGGACCCGTCGTCACGGCCGTCGGCGAGCTCGACCTCGCGGTGAAGGACCAGCTGCGCGAGGTGCTCTCGACGCTGCACGGCACCGTCACCATCGACCTCACCGACGTCACGTTCGTCGACTCCAGCACGATCGGCGTCTTCGTGGGCACCCACAAGCGCCTCGTCGCCGACGGCGGCGCGCTGCGGCTGCGCAACCCACAGGACATGCCCCGCCGGGCACTCGAGATCGTCGGTCTGAAGGACTGGATCGACAGCTGACTCAGGCGTCGGGCCTCACTGGTCGGGGTGGTGCACCTCGGCGGTGGCGGTCGAGACGTCGATCTCGAACCACACCGTCTTGCCGCGCTCGGGGTGCGGCTCGACGCCCCAGTCGGTGGCGAGCTGATCGACGAGGAGCACGCCGCGACCGTGCTCGTCGCCGTGGTCCGGGTGGCGCAGCACGGGGACCTCGGGGCTCGGATCGTCGATCTCGACCCGCATGGTCGACGGACTCCGCTGCACCCGAGGGTCATGGGCGACCCGACGTGGGTCACCACGTTGGCCACGAGCTCGCTGACCAGCAGCTCGGTCACGTCTCCGAAGCCGTCGAGCTTCCACGTCTGCAGGGTCGAGCGCAGGAACGCCCGAGCCAGTTGCGGCGAGCTCACGCGTGCTGGGGAGATGTGTCTCGACGGATTCCATGCCTTCCCCGTCGTCGCCTGGGTCGCCCACTCCTGGTGCCTGATGAGCGTGCCCGCGCCCGCCAGCACTGAAACGGCGACTGAGACTGGCGACTGAGACTGCTGAGGATCGCGCTCAGGAACCAGGGCACAACGAGGGCCGTGGTGGCGTTCAATTCACGACCGGTCCCCCCACCAGTCGGGTCGGACAGCGTCCTCTCAGGAACGGTCCGGCACAGTCATCTCAACAACGGGCCCTCCCCCCGGCCCGTCGACCCTGGAGCAGCACGATGTCGAACCCCGACGACACGCAACCTTCCCAGCCGGAGGCCTGGCCGCCGCGCCCGGCGGCCTCCCCTCCGCCCCGGCCGGAGGCGTCGCCTCCCTACCAGCCGATGTACCCGCCCGCGCCGCCGGCTCCGCCCGCGCCCCCCGCTCCGGTGGCGGCCTCCGCGCCTCCGCCGCCACCTCCCCCGCCGATCCCCCCGGCGGGACCCCCGACCGTCCCGATGGCGGCGACCCCTCCCCCCGGGGTCCCGCCGCGGGCGGTCGTGCGGCAGGCAGCGCGAATCCCGCCGCCGTTCCCTCGGGGTGCTCGCGGTCGCGTGCTTCCTCGCCCTGGCCGCCGTCTTCGGCTACTCGATCGGGAACAACCACGGCTCCAACTCGTCCGACGCGTCGAGCTCCTTCCCCACGCAGCAGTTCGACCCGAGCACCGGGCAGTCGTCGAACGGGTCGGGCAGCACCGGGTCGTCGAGCAGCGGCCAGCAGGCCAACATCGACGTGCAGTCGATCGCGGCAGAAGGTCAGCCCGTCGGTGGTCAACCTCGTGAGCACGCTCGACGAGGGTGAGGCGGCCGGCACCGGCATCATCATCTCGTCGTCGGGCCTCGCCATCACCAACAACCACGTGGTGTCCGGCTCGAAGGACCTGGAGGCCGAGCTCAACGGCGACGGCAACTACCACCCGGTCAAGGTGCTCGGGTACGACATCGAGCACGACGTCGCGCTCGTGCAGATCGAAGGCGTGTCCGACCTCACCGCGGCGTCGCTCGGCGACTCGTCGTCGGTGCAGGCCGGCGACGCGATCGTGGCGCTCGGCAACGCCGGCGGCAAGGGTGGCGACCCGACCGTCGTCAGCGGCAGCGTGACCGACACCGACCAGCAGATCACCGCGGCCGACCAGGACGGCAGCCACGCCGAGACCCTCACCGACCTCGTGCAGATCGACGCCAACATCCAGCCCGGCGACTCCGGCGGTCCGCTGGTCGACGCCGACGGCGACGTGGTCGGCATGAACGCCGCCGCCTCGAGCGGCAACGGTGGCTACAGCTTCGGTGGCGAGACCGCCAACGAGGGCTACGCCATCCCGATCGAGGACGCGCTCGCCATCGCCAAGAAGATCTCCTCCGGTGAGGGTGGCGACACCATCCACGTCGGTGCCCACTCCGCCATCATCGGCGTGGCGGTGAGCGACAACGGCACGAGCAACGGGTACGGCGACCCCTACGGGGGCAACGGCGACTTCGGTGGCTCCGTCGAGCCAGGGCAGCCAGCACCGGCAACGGCGCCTACGTCGAGAACGTGCAGTCGGGCTCCGGCGCCGACGACGCCGGGATCACGGAGGGCTCCACCATCACCTCCGTCGACGGCGAGTCGGTCTCGTCGGCCACCGAGCTGACGCACAAGATGGTGCCCTACCAGCCGGGCGACAAGGTGAAGGTCGAGTGGACCGACTCGTCGGGTCAGACCCACAGCGCCACGATCGAGCTGGGATCGGGCAACCCGTCCTGACCCGAACCTGAGCTGCGCCGGTCGACCGCACACGACCAGACACGAGACCCGGCACGCCACCTGCACCGAGACCTGCAACGAGCCCGGTCGGGGATCCCCCGACCGGGCTCGTCGCGTCCGCGGCGTCTCGTCGTTGCCACGGGCGCGGAGGCGTGTCACCATGCGCGCGCATGCGCCGCTTCCGTCTGGTCCTCGCGTGCGCAGCCGTGCTCGCATGGGTGGGATTGGCGGCGGCGCCGGCGGCGGCGCAGACCGGGGGCATCACCTCGAGCGACCGCCGCATCAGCGTCAGCGGCGACGTCGAGGTCGCCCGCGGTGAGGTCGTCACCGGCCCGGTGGCCGCGGTCGACGGTTCGGTGTTCGTGCGCGGCAAGGTCACCGACTACGTCGTGGTCGGTGACGGCGACCTGATCGTCAGCGGACGCGTCACCAAGGGCGTCGTCGTCGTGCACGGCAACGCGGTGATCTCCGGTCACGTGGGTGGCGACGTGGTCGCGCTCACGGGGCGCGTGACCGTCACCCGCACCGGCAGCGTCGGCGGCGACGTCGTGTCGCGACGCGATCCGCACATCGCCAGCGGCACCGTCGACGGCGAGGTGCGCAGCGTCGACCTCCGCGGCATCTTCACCGGCGTCATCATCGGCTTCCTCGCCTACCTCTGGTTGGCGACCACGCTCTCGACGGCACTGCTCGGACTCGTGTTCGTGGGACTGCTGCCGCGCGCCGCCGACACCGCGGCCGCGGCCGGGAAGCGCGTCGGCGCATCGTTCGGCTGGGGCCTGGTCATCGGGGTCGCCGGACCGCTCATCGCGGTGCTGGTGGTGGCGACCGTGCTCGGCCTTCCCCTCGGGCTCGCCATGCTCTCGGGCCTGAACGTGCTCGCCCCGCTCGGGTACGTGACCGCGGCGCTCGTGATCGGGCGGCTCTGGGTGAAGAAGCGGACGCCGCGCGCCGCATCGGCGCGTTCTTCGCCGGCTTCGGGATCCTGCGCCTGATCGCGCTGATCCCCGGGCTCGGTCTGATCGTGTGGTTCGTCGTGTGCATCTACGGCATCGGGGCGGTGAGCATGGCGGCCTGGTACGGGGCGCACGAGCCGGGCCACCGCATCGGCGCCTTCGACGACGCCGAACCGGGAGCCGAACCGGGAGCGGAACCAGGAGCGGCGCTCGAGCCCGAGCCGGTCCCTGCCGCCGCGGTGGCCGCGGCCACGGACGAGCCGGCCGACGAGCCCCCCACCGAACCCATGGCACCCGGCGACGAGCCGCCGACCCTGCCCTCCTAGGCTCGGCCCATGGAGCGATCACTGCTCGGGATCCTCGCCGCCTTCCACGACGAGGGGTTCACCTACGACTTCCGCACTCGCCCCGGCGGGGTGGTCGAGTGCGGTCAGTGCCACGCTCCGCATCCGGCCAACACGCTCGAGCTGCACCACCTCGAGCGACTCGAGGGCGACTCCGACCCCTCGGAGATGCTGGCGGTGTGCGCCGTCGGCTGCCCCACCTGCGGGATCCGCGGCACGCTCGTGCTCACCTTCGGTCCGGAGTCGACCCGCGAAGACGACGACGTGCTCGAACTGCTCGACGACGCCCGCCACAGCTGAGCTCGCACTCGAGCGTGGTGCACATCGAGCGGTTCGACGGCGATCGGAGCACCTTGCGGCCGCTCTTCGAACTGGCCGACGACTCGCGCGACCTGCTCGACGCGTACATCGACGACGGTGACGTGTTCGTCGCGCGCGACGGTGACGCTGTCGTCGGCCACCTGCAGCTCGTCGCCACCGACGACGCCGTCGTCGTCGAGATCAAGAACCTCGCCGTCGCCGAGTCGCAGCAGGGCACCGGGATCGGTCGCGCGCTGGTCGAGCACGCGCTCGCGCACGCGCGCACCGAGGGCGCGACGCGCGCGCTGGTCGCGACGGGAGCCGCCGACGTCGGGAACCTGCGCTTCTACCAGCGCCTCGGCTTCCGGATGCTGTCGATCGAGCGCGACGTGTTCACGCCCGAGCACGGCTATCCCGAGGGGCTGCAGGTCGACGGCATCCCACTGCTCGATCAGGTCTGGTTCGACCGGAAGCTCGACTCCCCGTCGTCCGGTTCGCCGCACACCCACTCCTCGTAGCGACCCACCGCTTCGAACCCGAGCGAGCGGTAGAGCGACACCGCCATCGGGGTCGACTGCAACGACGCCGTGCTCGCGCCCCGCTGCCGCGCGTCGGCGAGCGCGTGCTCGACCAGGGCACGAGCGACGCCGCGCCGGCGCCATCCCGGCGCGGTGCCCACCGCGTACACCCCGCAGTCACCGTCGTGGAGGCACGTCCAGAGCCCGGCGATCGCGACGTCGTCGCGCACCATGACCCAGGCAACCATGCCCGACCCGAGCTCGGGCGGGTCGAGCGCCCCGACCGCCACCGGTTCGTCGCCGGCCACCGCCGCCGCCATCAACGACGTGGTCCGGACCCCGTGCGCCGGAGAGAGGCCGTCACCCAGGTCGGTGCGCATCACCACGGTCGTACGCGTCGCGGGTGAGCCCCGCCACCAGTGCCGCGTCCGGCGCGGTGGCGTCGACTGCGGGACTGCCGACCCAGTACGCCCACGCATCGACTCCGGCCTCCTCGTAGATCGACCGCAGACGTGCGACCTCGGCCGCCGTGGCGACGGCATCGCCGGCCGGGATCCGGGCGATGGCGTTGTTGAGCGGCACCCACGCCGGGAACACCGCCGCGACCGAGCCCGGCGTCGTCAGCACCCGAGCGCCGGCCGAGGTCCGGGCCAGCGCCCGCCACGACTCGAGCAGGGTCGCCTCACCGGGGAGCACCTCGCCGCTCATCGACCAGGCCGCGGAATGCACCTGCGCCCGCGTGCGTTCACCGCCCCGTGCACCTCGTCGCCATCTCCGGAAGCCTCAAGCAGTCGTCGGCCAACTCCGCTCTCGTCCGGGCGCTCGCCGCTGCGGCCCCCGACCACGTCGAGGTCTGGGACGAGCTGGGCGCGCTCCCCCACTTCAGCCCCGACGACGACGGCGGCCCGCCGGTCGCCTCGCTGCGCGCTGCGGTCACCCGCGCCGACGCCATCGTCATCGCCACCCCGGAGTACGCGGGCGGCATGCCGGGCTCGCTCAAGAACGCGCTCGACTGGCTGGTCGGCACGGGCGAGCTGTACGACAAGCCGGTGGCGGTGATGAGCGCGGCGCCCAGCCCCGAGCGCGGGCAGAACGCGCGCCGCTGGGTGGAAGACGTCGTGCGCATGCAGGGTGGGCGCATCGTCGATTCGTTCACCGTGAGCACGCACGACGATCCCCGCGGCGCGCTCACACGCGTCGTCGATGCGTTCGATCTCGCCGCGCACCTGACCACACCCTCATCGGCGATCGAGGGCGCGACGCGCCCACTCGCGCCACTTCACCGGCACCGCGTCGTCGGCCACCAGTCGTTCGAGGAACGTCTCGTCGCCGTCGATCGCCCCGAGCTCCGCGAGCGTGATCCCGCGGGCCCGCGGCGCTTCGGTGATCTCGTCGCCGGCGCCGACGTCGCCCTCTCTGATGATCCGGAAGTAGGCGCCGTAGCGCGCCGCCTCGTCGAAGTGGTCGACGAACCCGGCGTCGCCCATGCGGATCCCGAGCTTGAAGCACGGTTGCCGGGGTTGCGCCACCTCGAGCTCGGTGCTCCCCACCAGCCAGCGCGTCCCGATCACCAGGGCCGCCAGCTCCACGCCCTCGACGGTCAGGTTCTCGCCGAACGTCCCGACCTCCAGCTCCCGACCGAGCTCCCTCGCCCACCAGGCGTAGTCCTCCACCGAGTAGACGTACACCGCCTTGTCGGGACCGCCGTGGACGCGCCGGTCGGCCTGGTCGTCCCCGTCGAGGTTGACGCCCCGCACCGCGACCCGACCGGCGACGGGTGACTTCCAGATCCCGGTCGTGACGGCGCGGCCGTGCCACTCCACCGTCTGGACGCCGCCGACGTTCACCGAGACCACGCGTGCCACGGAGTGCAGTCTCGCCATCGGGGTCATCATTACATGGTGTGTGCAATACTTGCTGTATGCAAGTGTCTGATGCCGACGTCGTCGACGCCGTGCTGCGCGCATCCCGGGTGCTCGTGTCGGTGGCGGCACGCTCCCTGGCCGAGGTCGACCACGACGTCACACTCCCGCAGTACCGGGCGCTGGTGGTCCTGGCCAGCCGGGGGCCACAGCGTCCCGCCGACCTGGCCGAGGCCCTGGCCGTCCACCCGTCGACGATCACCCGGCTCTGCGACCGGTTGGTCGCGAAGCGTCTCGTGGACCGCAGCGTGTCGCCCGCGAACCGACGCGAGGTCTCGATCCGGCTCACGCCGAAGGGTCGCCGACTGGTCGACGCGGTGACGGCCCGACGGCGCGACGGAGATCACCACCATCGCCGCCAACATCCCCGCACGGGAGCGAGCCGCCACCGTGCACGCGCTGCAACGCGCTCGGCGACGCCGCCGCCGAACCGTCCGACGCCGCGTGGTTCTCGGGTGGGACCACATGAGCCCCGGCGAGCTCCACACGGCGCTTCCGCGAGTTCGCCCGGCGTTCGCACGAGGTGATCGTCCTCGCCGCGATCACCGGTGCGATCTCCGGCCTCGCGGTGGCCGCGTTCGACTGGCTCGTCGTCGACGTGCTGCTCGACCACCTCTTCGAGCTCTCCCCGTGGCTGCTGGCATGGATGCCGCTCCTCGGGCTCGCGCTCTCGTTGCTGTCATTGCGGTACCTCGGTCGCACGAAGGATCCGGGCACGGCCGACCTCTACCTCAAGGCGTTCCACCGGGAGGACCAGCGCTACCGGCTGCGGGAGATGCCCGGCCGCATGCTCGCGGCGGTGCTCACACCGGGCCTCGGTGGTGCGATGGGGCTGGAGGGAGGCTCGCTGTACGTCGGGTCGTGGCTCGGCGAGTTCCTGCAGCGCCGGTTCCCCCGATTCACCGCCGGCAGCAACCGCCGGGTCCTGCTCGTCGCCGGAGCGGCCGCGGGTGTCGCCGCGATCTTCAAGGCCCCCGCCACGGGCGCGATCTTCGCCCTCGAGGTCCCGTACAAGGAAGACCTCGCGCGTCGCATGCTGCTGCCGGCCCTGGTGTCGTCGGCGGCCGGGTACCTCACGTTCGTCGCGGTGAACGGCACCACCCCGCTCTTCGCCGCGCAGGGCTCGCCTCCCGCGCTCTCCTTCGACGACCTCGTCGGCGCGCTGGTGCTCGGTGTCGCGGCCGGCATCGGCGCGCGCGCGTTCGCATGGTCGATCCGGCTGGCGAAGTCGATCCCCGAGCGCATCGGTGCCTGGACCCGCGTCGTCGGCGGCCGGCCTGACCCTCGCCGGTCTCTTCGCGATCACGTGGGCGCTCACCGACGAACCGCTGAGCCTCGGTGTCGGCTACCACACGATCGACTGGGCCCTCGCTCCTCACCGGGCCCTCTGGCTGCTCGCCGTCGTGCTCGTCGTGCGCTGCCTCGCCACCGCGGTCACCGTCGGTGGCGGTGGCGTGGGCGGGTTGTTCGTCCCGCTCGTCGTCGCGGGCGCGCTGATGGGGCGCATCGCGGTCGGTGTGGTGGGCGGCGACGCCAACATCACGCTGTTCGTCGTCATCGGGGTCGCCGCGTTCCTCGGCGCCGGCTACCGCGTCCCACTGGCGGCGGTCATGTTCGTGGCCGAGACGACCGGTCGGCCCGGCTTCGTCGTCCCCGGGCTGCTCGCCGCGGTGGCGGCGATGCTCGTGATGGGCCGGTCCTCCTCCGTCACCGAGTACCAACGCAGCTCGCAACCCGGCAGTAACGATGATCCGCCTCGGACGACTGAGCCGTATGGATCCCGTGACGACGAGGACGACGAAGGTCCCGATCGCGACTGAGGCGCAGGCATCCGACCCGCCGTCTCTCGTGACGTGGTGGAAGGTGGCCGAGCTCGACGATCTGCCCGCAGGTCGCGTGCGCACCGTGATCGCGGGCCGGCGCAGCGTCGTGCTCGACCCGCGTGGGTGACGACTACGGCGCGCTCGACAACCGGTGCCCGCACCAGGGCGGTCCGTTGGGTGAGGGGTCGATCGAGAAGGGCTGGTTGCGCTGCCCGTGGCACGGGTACGACTACGACCCGCTGACGGGCACGCCGCCGCCGGGCTTCACCGACGGCCCCGCCCGATTCCCGGTCGAGGTGCGCGACGACGGCGTCTACGTCGAGGTGCCCGACGACGAAGAGCACGTCCGCACCGTCTCCGACGTGATGGTCGAGACGATGGTGGCGTGGGGAGTGACCCACGTGTTCGGCATGGTCGGTCACTCCAACCTCGGGTTCGCCGACGCGATGCGCCGGCAGGAGGAAGCCGGGCAACCTCACGTTCGTCGGCATCCGCCACGAGGGCGCCGCGTCGTTCGCGGCGAGCGCCTACGGCAAGCTCACCGGGCAGGTCGCGGCGTGCTTCGGCATCGCCGGGCCGGGATCCACCAACCTCCTCACCGGTCTGTACGACGCCAAGGTCGACCGCGCGCCGTGCTCGCGATCTCGGGGCAGGTGCCGTCGAAGGTGCTCGGACGCGGCGCGTTCCAGGACGTCGACCTCACCGCGGCGTTCGCCGACGTCGCCAGCTACTCGAAGACGGTGCTGCCCGAGTCCGATCACGCCGAGCTCATGACCCTCGCGCTCAAGCACGCGATCGTCGGTCGCAACGTCGCGCACCTCGTGCTGCCCGACGAGGTGCAGGAGCTCGCGGCCGCGGAGAGCGCACGACCGTCGTCACCGATGGGTCGTGTGGCCGACGAGCACACGTCACCTCCTCCGGCGGCCCTCTCCGATGCGCTCGCCCTGCTCGGCGGGGCCCGACGACCGGTCATCGTCGTCGGGTCACGGCGTGCGCTTCGAGATGCACCCGGTGCTCGAGCTCGCCGAGGCTCTGGGCGCGCCCGTGCTCACCACGTTCAAGGCCAAGGGCCAGGTGTCCGACCGCCATCCGCTGGGCGCGGGTGTGCTCGGCCGCAGCGGCACACCGGTGGCGAGCTGGCTGATGAACGAGTCCGACCTCCTCCTGGTGTTCGGGGCCTCGTTCTCGAACCACACCGGCATCGCGCCGTACAAGCCCATCGTCCAGGTCGACTTCGACCCCATGGCGCTGGGCCGCTTCCACTCCGTGACGGTGCCCGTGCTCGGCCACGCCGGCGTGACCGCGTCACTCCTCCTCGACCAGCTGCCACCGACGTCCCGACGCGGTCGATCAACGCGGCGACGTCGCCGAGCGCTGGGCAGATCTGGCGGGCGGAGAAGGCGCAACGGCTCGCCGACGATCGCATGATGGGGGTGAGCTCCGCCGTCGGTGTTCGACGCGATGACCCGGGTCGTCCCCGACGGCGCGGTCCTCACGGTCGACGTCGGGAACCACGCGTACTCGTTCGGCCGCTACTTCGAGTGCGGCGAGGGTCAGTCGGTCCTGATGTCGGGGTACCTCGGCTCGATCGGCTTCGGCTTCCCCGCGGCGATGGGCGCATGGGCCGCCGACCCGACCCGACCGATCTTCGCGGTCACCGGCGACGGGGGTTTCGGCCAGTACCTGGCCGAGCTGACGACCGCGGTGAAGTACGACATGGACATCACCCACGTCCTGCTCAACAACTCGTCGCTCGGGAAGATCTCGAAGGA
Organism: uncultured Actinomycetes bacterium; assembly: GCA_963755855.1. Classification (GTDB taxonomy): domain Bacteria; phylum Actinomycetota; class Acidimicrobiia; order IMCC26256; family DASPTH01; genus DASUAS01. The sequence continues at coordinate 2,344,444 of CAVWLR010000009.1, forward strand.
GCAGCGCGCCGGCCACTTCGAGGTGTGGCAGACCAGCCTGCACAACCCGAACTTCGCCGAGTACGCGCGCCTCTGCGGCGCGCACGGCGTACGCGTCACCGACCCCGGCGACCTCGACGAGGCACTCGCTGCAGCCATGGCGCACCGCGGCCCCGCGATGGTCGAGGTGGTGACGGATCCGGAGCTGGTGTGACCCACCGTTGCCTCTTCGCGATTCCGTAGGTGGTCGGGATCGAGGCCATCGACATCGAATCGGGGCCGCAGTACCGTGGGTTCGTCGTCCCGGCCTCGACCACGAGCGCTCGGGCGACCCGGGCTCGAGGCCCTGAGCGGGAACCAGGGCACCCAGGACGACGAAGTCCCATCCGGCACCGACGTCGGCCTCGGATGGACGGTGCTGGTGTGGTGCCGCGCCTTCGGAGTGTCGGTCGCCCACGCCAGCGGAGCGGGCAACTGACGGGCAGCTCGAAGGGAGTGCGTCATGTTCGTACAAGTGATCAGCGGCACGGTGACCGATCTCGAGGCGTTCGAACGACTCGGTGACCGATGGGAGGCGGAGCTCCGGCCGGACGCGGTCGGATTCCTCGGGGCCACCGAGGGCGTGACCGACGACGACAGGTTCGTCGTGGTCGCACGCTTCGAATCGCCGGAGGCCGCGGCGAAGAACAGCGGCCGCGCCGAGCAGGACACGTGGTGGCAGGAGATGGAGAAGGCCACTGCCGACGTCGAGGTGCACGACTGCTCGCACGTCGAGACGCTGTTCGGCGGCGGTAAGGACGACGCCGGCTTCGTCCAGGTGATGACTGGTCGCATCGCGGACGCGACGAAGGCCGACGAGCTGTTCGCCCGCGCCACCGACGCCGAGAAGATGCTGGCCGAGGTCCGGCCCGACGTGATCGGTGAGGTCATCGCCCTCCACGACGACGGCGACGGCTACACCGACATCGTCTACTTCTCGTCCGAGGCAGAAGCCCGCGCCCACGAGACGCAGGAGATGCCGGCCGAGGCGCAGGCGATGATGCGGGAGTTCGAGTCGGCGCTGGCCGTCGACGAATTCCTCGATCTCAAGCGGCTCCACCTGCGGTGACGCTCGCGCCGGCGCGCCGCACCAGCGCGTCGGCGACGAGCGGGAACACCAGCGCCGAGACCAGCCCCGCGGTCACGAAGGCCGCGGCGGTCCCTCGTGTGATGACGCCCAGCGACTGACCGATCTCGGTGGCGGCGACGATGAACGGCAACGACGTCGCCAGCAGGAGTCCCGCGGCCACCGATCGACGGGTCCCGATGACGGGGCGGAACGCGAGCGCGGGCACCCCGCGCACGACGAGCAGCGCGAGGAGGAACACCGGGACGCGCAGGAGCACCGACGGGTCGTCGACCAACGCCTGCACGTCGAACGAGAGCCCGGCCGCCACCATGAACACGGGGATCACGAAGCCGTAGCCGATGGCGTCGAGCTTCACGCGGAACCGCGGGTGCGTGCGCACGCCGTCGCGGTCGAGCACGCTCACGATCGCGCCGGCGACGAACGCGCCGAGGATCGACGCGAGACCGAATTCCTGCGCCGCGAGCACCAGGAGCAGCAGCAGGAACATCGTCCCCCGCACGCGGACCTGCGCGGTCGTGTCCTGCAGCCGCAGGAGGACCTTCGACAGCGGCATCGACGCCCGGTGCCGGCTGAGCGCCAGCACGACCACACCCACCGTCAGCGCGAACCCTCCGAGCAGGACGATCCGCGTTCCGAGATCGTTCGAGTCGCGAGAGAACAGGAGCGACAGGAGGAGCGCGGAGACGAGGTTGCCGAGCGTGGCCCCGGCGAACACGAGTTGCCCGAACGGTGAGTGCTGCCGCTCACCGGATTGGAGCGTCGGGAGCACGAGCCCGAGCGAGGTGGCGGTCAGGATCACGGCCGCCAACAGCGGGCTCCGGACCAGTCCGGCGGCATCGAGCAGCACTCCGGTCGCGAGCGCGAGCACCAGCGAGATCCCGAACGCGAGCGCTGCGAGGGACAGGATCCGACCCCGCAGCAGGTCGAGGTCGACCTCGAGCCCGCACAGGAAGAGCAGGAACGCGAGTCCGACGACCGAGAGGATGGCGACCGGCTCATCGACCCGGGCCCAGTCGAGCACCTGCGGACCGACGACGACGCCGAGCGCGATCTCCACCACGACCGCCGGGATCCGCAGCCGCGGCACGCATCCGAGCGCGAGCGGCACGACGAAGGCGATGCCGAGCACCACGGTGAGGCTGGTGAACGAGAAGTCCTGCATGGCCCTGCAGTCCGCAGCGTGACCACATCGTTACGACGCCCGGCGACGCCGGCCACGGGCCCGGTTACGGTCTCCCTCGATGCGGCCGGAGTACTCGGAGGACGACACGCTCGTGGTCGCACTGCGCGCCGGTGACGAGGGTGCGTTCACGTGGCTCCTCGACCGCTACCACGGGCCGCTGCACCGCACCGCGCGCATCTACGTGGCCACCGACGCGCAGGCCGACGAGGTCGTGCAGGAGACGTGGTTGGCCGTCCTGCGCGGCATCGACGGGTTCGAGCAGCGGTCATCGTTGAAGACCTGGCTCTACCGGATCCTCATGAACATCGCCCGCACTCGAGGCGTGAAGGAATCGCGGACGATCCCGTTCTCGTCGGCGGTGGGTCCGTTCGGCGGCGACGTCGAGCCCAGCTTCGCACCTGAGCGGTTCCGTCCTCCTGACGATCCTGACTGGCCCGGGCACTGGCGCGTCGTTCCCTCTCGACTGGGAGCACCAGCCCGAGGCCCGGCTGCTCGCGAGCGAGACCCTGTCGCTCGTCGCCGACGCGATCCGGCGGCTGCCGCCGTCGCAGCGGGAGGTGCTCACGCTCCGCGACGTGGAGGGCTGGTCGTCGGTCGAGGTGTGCAACGCCCTCGGGTTGAGCGAGACGAACCAGCGGGTACTCCTGCACCGCGGCCGGGCTCGGGTCCGGCGTGCCCTCGAGTCCTACTTCGAAAGTGCCGCATCATGACCGCACCCACGGACGACTTCCCGTGCAACGAGTTCGTCGAGATGGTCACCGACTACCTCGACGGCTCGCTGGCTCGCGACGACGCCCATCGGTTCGAGGAGCATCTCGCACGGTGCGGCGGGTGCGTCAGCGTGCTCGATCAGTTCCGAGCGGTGATCCGGGCGAGCGGTCGACTGGCGCCCGCCGACGTCGACGCGCTCACCCCGGCCCAGCGGGAACCGATGCTGGCTGCCTTCCGCGACTGGGCCGCGACGCGGACGTGACGAGACCGGCGGGCGATCAGGCCGGTCCCGACTCGACCAGCAGGTCGCCGCGCAGCGAGCGCGCCACCTCGCGCACCAGCTCGGCTTCGCTCTCGTACCAGATGCCGTACGCCGGGATGTGGTCGAACAACGATGCGAGCCGTTCGACCTCCGCCAGCACGTCGTCGACGTCGTACACGCTGGGGATCGCCGACGCGACCGCCCGCGCGGGGCTGAACGGCCCGACCTGCGCCGGGCTGCGGGTGAGGAACCACGCGCGCAGCGGGTACCGGCCCGGGCGCACCCACGGGAGCTCGCTCCCCAGGCGCACGCCGGCATCGAGCTCCTCGAGGACCGCGGCGTCGTGGGGCACGACCGGGTCGGGAACGACGAGCTCGCGCGTCCCGAGGTCGACGAGCGCGTACGGCGTGTCGACGATCGTGATCCGCTCCTTCGCCAGGCGCGGCTGGAGCTGCTTCACGAAGTCCAGCAGGCCGCGCGGAAGGAGGAGCGCTTCACCGTCGCGGAGTGCAGGCGTGGCGTCGACCACCATGAGCGACGGGTCGGGACGCTCGAGGTCACCCGACACGCGTTGCAGCAGCGCCGCGAGCACGCGCGCGGCTGAGCGGGAGCGCACGAGCTGCGTGCTGCCGTGCACCAGCAGCTTCAACGACTGCGACGAACCCGCGCCGTCGGCGATCGGGGCACCGAGCGCGACCGAGTAGTTGTCGGGGACGCGGCGGTCGTTGACGCGCGCGCCGGCGAACAGGCGGTCGAGCACGAGCGCGGTCTCGGTCGTGTCGTGGCGGATGCCGACGTGGAAGCCCCCGAGCGCGTACGCGCGGGTGCCGCTCCAGTCGGTGCTGTTGGATGCACTGCCGCCGCCACCCGGGCCGCACATCGCACCCGGCGCCGGCAGGTACCTCCCCCGCACCTCGCCGTCCAGCTCCGCGGCCGGATCGTGCTCGTGGCCGCAGCCGTCGTCGTGGTCGTCGACCGGCACCGCGCCGGCGTCGCCGAACGGGACCGTCGGGTCGACGCCGGCGAGATCGCGCAGGAGCATCGGCACCTGGTTCGCACCGACGAGCATGGTCTCGGCCAGCGTGCCGTCGGCGTCGATCAGGTAGGCGGCCGGAGTGCCCGTGCCCCGGAAGGGGTCGACGAGGGTGCCGTCGCGCAGGACCATCGGCGCGGTGATGCCGTGCTCCTCGTTGAGCGCCTGGTTCGCCGCGGCACCACCCATCGAGACGTAGAGCAGGTCGACGTCGTGGGGAGCGAGGAGCGGTTCGAGCGCGCTGAGCTCGTCGGCGATCTTCACGCAGTACCCACACCCCGGGCTCCAGTTCACGAGCACGACGCGCCGACCCCGATGCTCGGAGAGGGAGTGCTCGGAGCCGTCGATCGTGGGCAGCGAGAAGTCGACGACCTCGTCGCCCACCTCGAGCGGTGGCGAGGGTTCGAAGTCGCTCTGCTCCCAGAGCTCGGGGTCGAACTCCGGCTGCGGCAGGGCCACGCCTTGGAGGAGCCCGTTCGCGCCGAGCTCGCGCGCGAACGTCAGGACGTCGGCTTCCACCACGTCGCGCTCGGCGCCCAGCGCGTCGGCGAAGTCGTCGACGAGCTCCGCGAGCGTCGCCTCACCGTCGAGGAACTGGAAGATCAGCCCCGCGGTCGGGTTCAGCACCATGAGCTGGCTCTGCCCGCCCACGACGATCTGCTCGTCGCCGACGCTCGCGAGCTGCAGTTCGGGCACGAGGCGGGCTGCGAACTCGGGACCGATGTCGTCGGGACTGAGGGGCTCCGTCACCGCGGCCATGCGCGCACCAGGGTACGCGCCTGCCCTCCGCGCACATCAGTGCACCGGAGATTCGGCGCGCACCGAGCATTCCTCCACCGGTCCGTCACCTAGCGTCGCAGGGTGTCCGACACTGCGCCGCGCGACGACGTGCGGTTCTTCTCGATGTGCGATGCGCGCTACTTCCTCGGCGCGGTCGCGCTGGTCAACTCGCTGCGCATCGTCGGGCACCACGAACCGGTCTCGGTGCTCGATCTCGGCCTGACGTCGGAGCAGCGGTCGATCCTCGGGCGCGAGTGCGACGTCGTCCAGCTCGATCGCGACCCGGGTGACCACCCGTTCACGTTCCAGCCGTATCCGGCGGTGCTCGACTGCACCGGCATCGGGCTGATCGTCGACAGCGACGTCATCGTGACGCAGCGCCTCGATCCGCTCGTCGCCGCGGCGCGGCGCGGGACCGTCGCTGCGTTCGCCGATCGCATCGACCGGTGCGAGGAGGAGTGGTCGACGCTCTTCGGTCTCCGGTCACCGCTCGTCCCGGGACTGCAGTACCTGAACACCGGCGTGGTCGCGTTCGACGCGGTGACGCACCACTCGTTCATGACGCGCTGGTGGCAGCTCTGCCGCGACATGCACTTCGAGGCCGGACGCTCGGCGACGGATCCTCTCGCCTACGCCGATCAGGACGCGTTCAACGCCCTGTTGATGAGCGAGGACGTCGGGCGGCGCGGTCCCGATCCGGCGCCGACGATGGTGATGGGTGCAAGGAACCTCGCCGAGACCCGGATCACCGACGTCGATCGCCTCGCGTGCGAGCAGGAGGGACGACCGGTCGCGGCGCTGCACAGCGTCTCGTCGCCCAAGCCCTGGACCCACGACTCGCGGCGCCTGATGCGGCGCAACGCGTACGTGACCTGTCTGCGCCGGTGCCTCTCCGGACCCGACCTCGCGATCGCGCTCGACGACACCCAGCTCCCGACGTGGCTCCGAGGAACCCGACGCGCCGCCGCCGAGCTCCACGCGATGCAGCACGCGTACTCGCTCCGCGTGAACGTCTCCCGAGGAAGGACGAGACTGCTCGAAGTCGCGCGCAGACGAGCTGCCACGTAGAGGTGTCGAGATCGCTGATCACGGCATGTCGTCCTGAGAGGTCAGGCCCGCGCAGGCAGGAATGTACCGATGTCTCGGACGCGAACCGCGGACCCTTGACGGTGCGGGGGCCGGGTGCGACGAGCGGCACACACCGCCGACAGCACCCGTGGACGGGCACCCGACTTCGGCCCCTGATCAGCCCGGATCAGGGGCTGGTGATCCTCACTGCGCCCTGGCCACCGTTCGAGCCGTCGCCGGAGAACCCGGTGGCTCCGCCGCCACCACCCCCGGGAGGCGTGCCCGCCGATCCGCCGGAACCCCCGGGACCGCCGGCGGGTCCGGTGCCCACCGCGCCCCCGCCTCCACCCGCGGTTCCTGCCGCGCCGGCCCCACCGAGCCCGGCGCCGCCACCACCGAAGCGCGGATTGGAACCGGCGCCGCCGCTGGCTCCGGCTCCACCGGCGAACCCGCCGGCACCTGCCGCGCCACCGGCCCCGCCCGCTCCGTTGCTGAACACGCCGGCTGCGCCCCCCTTGCCGCCTGCGGCCGAGGTGCCCAGGACGTTGAACGTGGAGTTGTCGCCGTCGTCGCCCGACGCACCGCCAGCACCGACCACGACCGTGTAGGCCGTGCACGGGGTCACGGTCAGGGTGCGCTTGGTCGATCCACCACCACCACCACCACCGCCGTTGCCGATGAACACGCCGCCGCCCCCGCCACCGCCACCGATCAGCGACACCGTGATCGAGGTGACGGTCGGTCCGGTGGTGAAGGTGAACGAGCCTGCGCTGGTGTAGCTGGCGGGGAGCACGGTGCCGACACAGGTCGCGGCCGCAGCCGGGCTCGCCATCGAGTCGAGGATGACCGGTGCGGTCCACGCCACCGCGCCGGCAACCGCGGCGCGCTTGATCAGCGTGCGCCGACTGAATCCCCCACTTTCGGCGGCGCGTGAGTTGTCCTGCGACGCGAGCGCGTCGTCGTCGGGGTGCATTGCAGTGGCCTGTCCGTGGGGAGAAAGGTCCCCGTCAGTGTAGGAACGGTCCAACGTCGGTCAGAGGATGTGTCGACCGCCAGCCGCCCCCACTTGACGGGTGTTCGGTCTTCAACGGGGCATCACCTCGGCTGCGATGGTCGGTTCGGGCGTGCACACCCCGTACCGTGGTGGGCGATGACAGGCTCCACGTCCCCGGGTTTCGTCGACCGTGTGACGAGTCGTGACGCAACGGTGGCAATCGTCGGACTCGGCTACGTCGGTCTGCCGTTGGCCATGGCGTTCGCGGCGGCCGGGCTCACGACCGTCGGCCTCGACGTCGACGAGGCTCGGGTCGAGGCGCTGCGCGCCGGGCGGAGCCCGGTCGACGACGTCCCCGACGCCATGCTGGCGGCCGCGGACCACTTCGAGGCGACGACGGCTCCCGACGCGCTGCGCAAGGCCGACGCGATCTTCCTGTGCGTGCCGACCCCCTTCGACACGACCAAGACCCCCGTGCTCGACTTCGTGCGCGACGCCGCTGCCACCGTGGGTGGGCATCTCCAGCCCGGTCAGCTCGTGATCCTGCAGTCGACGACCTACCCGGGCACGACCTCGGAGATCGTGCAGCCGATCCTCGAGACCGCCAGCAACCTGCGCGCCGGGGTCGACTTCCACCTCGCGTACTCGCCCGAGCGCGTCGACCCCGCGAACACGCAGTGGACGCTCGCCAACACGCCCAAGGTGTGCGGCGGCATCACGCCGCAGTGCGGCGAGATGACGCGAGCGCTCCTCGCGACGTTGCTCGACGATCCGTCGCTGATCAAGGTGGTGAGCTCACCGAAGATCGCAGAGATGTCGAAGCTGGCCGAGAACACCTACCGCGCCGTGAACATCGCGTACGTGAACGAGCTCGCGATGCTCGCCCACGAGATGGACGTCGACATCTGGGAGGTGATGGAGGCGGCGGCGACGAAGCCATTCGGCTTCCAGCCCTTCCTCCCCGGAATCGGTCCCGGTGGGCAGTGCATCCCGGTGAACCCGTACTACATCTCGTGGAAGGCGCGCGAGTTCGACTTCCACACGAGCTTCATCGAGCTGGCCGGCAACATCAACTTCCGCATGACCAACTACGTCATGCACCGCATCCACCGCTTCACCACCCGCCTCGACATCTCGCTGCAGGACGCGAAGGTGCTGTGCCTCGGTGCCGCGTTCAAGGCCGGCGTGAGCGACGTGCGCAACTCGCGTGCGGTGAAGATCATGGAGCTGCTGCAGGAGGAAGGCGCCGACATCGCCTTCGCCGATCCGCTGGTCAAGACCCTGCGCGTCGGCGAGCGCGAGCTCGCCGCCACCGATCTCGACGATCTGTCGTGGTCCGAGTACGACTTCGTCGTGGTCCTGGTGCGCAACCCGGCGTGGGACGTCGAGGCGATCCTCGCCACCGGCGTTCCCACCTTCGATGCCGTCAACGCGCTCGAGACGCCGACCGCCGGGACGCACGAGCGTCTGTGACGCGGGTCCTGTGGGTCATCAAGGGCCTGGGACCTGGTGGCGCCGAGCGATTGCTGGTCGAACACGCCCGGGGAGCCGACGTCGACGAGTTCGAGTACGAGGTCGCCTACGTGCTCGACTGGAAGCGGCACCTCGTCGACGAGTTGGAGGGTCTGGGCGTGCGCACGCACTGCCTCGGCGTCCGCACCGAGCTCGACCCCCGATGGGCGATGCGCCTCGCCGCGCTGATGCGCACGGGCGCCTACGACGTCGTGCACGCGCACTCACCCGCGTTGGCGGCGGTCGCGCGTCTCGAGGCCCGCCGCGCTGCGCCGTCCGGTCGTGTACACCGAGCACAACCGGTGGCCGTCGTACCGCGCCGAGACGCGCTACGCCAACGCCGCCACCTTCGGCCTCAACGACCGCGTCTTCGCGGTGTCCGACGACGTGCGCAACTCCATCACTCCTCGCCACCGCGATCGGGTCGAAGTGCTGGTGCACGGCATCGACGTCGCCCGCGTGCGCAGCCACCTCGGGCAGCGAGACGAGACCCGACGGGAGCTGGGCGTCGCACCCGGCGAGGTGCTGGCGGTGACGGTCGCCAACCTCCGGGCCGACAAGAATTACGCCGGTCTCATCGACGCGGCGCGTCTCGCGGTCGACGACGGCCTTCCGGTGCGCTTCGTCACCGCGGGCCAGGGCCAGCTCGCCGACGAGATCGGGTCACTGCACGCGCGCAGCGGGCTCGGCGACCGCTTCGCCCTCCTCGGGTACCGCGACGATGCCACCCGACTCATCGCCGCCGCCGACCTCTACGTGCTCGCGTCGCACCACGAGGGGCTGCCGGTCACGGTCATGGAGGCCCTGACCCTGGGCGTCCCCGTCGTCGCCACCGCGGTGGGCGGCGTGCCGCAGGTCGTGCACGACGGTGAGAACGGGCTGCTCGTGCCGCCGCGCGATCCCCGCGCGCTCGCCACCGCTCTCGCACGGGCGAGCGAACCGTTCGAGCACGCACGACTGGTGACGGGCGCGCGCGCCACCGGCGACAGCTTCTCCGCTGCACACGCGGTCACTCGGCTCGAGGCCGCGTACCGGGAGCTCGCCGCCGCGCCGTGAGCCGGGCCACCACCACGAGCACCACTCCCGCGGCGACGAACGCCGACGCCGACAGCAGGAGCGCCGGAGCCGCGTCCTGCTCGAGACCGGCGACGCGCGCCACGAACGCCACCAGCGCGCACTGCACCACGATGAGCGCGATCACGCCGTCGCGCGACCGGGCGAGCCGACGGAGTGCCGGCACCAGCACCACCACTCCCAGACAGGCCATGCCGCCCACCACCGAGCCCGGACGCCCGAACCCTCCGAACGCCACCACCCACGCGAACACGCCCGTCAACGCCGCCGAGCCGAGCGTGGGCACGACCTCGACCGCGAGGCCGATGAGCGCGGTTGCGAGCACCGCGCCCAGGAGCGCCTTCGGCGCCTCCGTGTCGGGCACACACACGTAGACGCCGCACGCTCCGATCGCCAGCAGCAACGGGACCCACCGCGGTGCCGCGCGGTCGCCGGCATCGACCAGCACACCTCCGAGCACGGTCACGACCGTCACCAGCACCTGCATCCAGAACGGCCATCCGGGCGAGAGCACGGCGCCGAGCACGACCGCACCGGGCACCAACGCCAGCAGGCGCGCGGGCCACGTCGCGTCACGGAAGACCCACTCCCCACCGAGGAGCAGGAGCACGCCGACCACCAGGCCGGCCGGCAACCGGTGCTCGACGCGGAGCGCGACCACCGTCGCCACGACCGCGACCACCGCGACGCCGGGCTCGACTCGCCCACCGCGCAGCCGGGCCCACACGAGTGCAGTGCCGAGACCGCCGAGCACCACTGCCGTCCAGAACGCGCCGTCACCCAGGACGTTCTCCACGTCGTGCACGCCTCGTAGCATCGCTCACCATGCCGACGACCGTCGCCCACCTGACGACGGTCGACATGAGCCTCCGCTTCCTCGTCCTCGCGCAGCTCCGCGCGGTGCGCGACCGCGGTGGCCGCGCCATCGGCATCAGCGCGCCCGGGCCGTGGGTGGCCGAGCTCGAGGCGGAGGGCATCGAGCACCGCGCGCTCGCGGTCGTCGACACGCTCGATGGATCCGTTCGCCGACCTCCGCGCCGCCGCCGAGCTCGCCCGGATCCTGCGCCACGAGCACGTCGACGTGCTCCACACGCACAACCCCAAGCCCGGGCTCTACGGCCGCGTCGTCGGTCGGTTGACCGGTGTCCCGATCGTGGTGAACACCGTGCACGGCCTCTACGCCACCGACGACGATCCGCGCGCCAAGCGCGCCCTGGTCTACGGGCTGGAAGGGGCGGCGGCGCTCTGCTCCGACGCCGAGCTGTTCCAGAACCCGGAGGATCTCGCACTGATGCAGCGGCTCCACCTCACTCGTCGGGCGCGCTACCTCGGCAACGGCGTCGACCTGGCCCGGTTCGATCCCGCCCGCTTCGGCGACGACGAGCGACGGGCACTCCGCGCCGAGCTCGGCATCGCCGACGACGACGTGGTGATCGGTGCGGTCGGCCGCCTGGTGGCGGAGAAGGGCTATCCCGAGCTCTTCACCGCGTTCGAGCAGCTCTCGGCGCCGTTCCGGCTCGTCGTCGTCGGCGGCGACGACCCCGCGAAGGCCGACGCGCTCCCCCGCCCCGTCGTGGACCGCGCCCGCGCACGCGGCGTGATCTTCCTCGGACAGCGCGACGACGTCGACCGCTGCTACGCGGCGATGGACGTGTACGTCCTCGCATCGCACCGGGAGGGCTTCCCACGCGCGGCGATGGAAGCTGCCGCGATGGGACTGCCGGTCGTGGCCACCGACGTGCGCGGGTGTCGCGAGGTCGTCGATCCCGGTGTCACCGGCACGCTCGTCCCCGTCCGGGACGCGGCCGCGCTCGCCACTGCGCTCCGGGCGCTGGCCGACCGCGACCTCCGGCGCCGGCTCGGCGCCGCGGGCGCCATCCGGGCACGGGAGCACTTCGACGAGCGGCGCGTCGTCGACACGGTGCTCGAGACGTACCGCTCGGTCGCCCGCCGCAAGGGCATCGCGCTCCCCGGAATCTGACCTCAAGTCGGACCCGGTCGGGGACGACCGCTACTCGGTAGCGCAGACGAGGTCGACCACATCCCAGGGAGAGCGAAATCCCTTTCCCTGCAACGTGTGTCGGTCCAGAGTGGAACTACTGTTCTCGATCCCGGGAGGCGACGCGCAGGTCTCCCGACGGAAGCGGTGGGAGTTGTGACCAGGCAGGACCAGCCCTCTCGGGCGCGGCAGTTCGGCGTGAGCATCGCGCGGTCCGCCGCCCGCTTGCGGGGGGACTACGCGCTCGTCCTGCTCGACGTCGTCTTCACCATCTTCACCTACCTGCTCCTCTTCGCGCTGCGCTTCGACTTCAGCGTCCCGACCCACTTCTGGAACGAGTTCCGGGTCTTCCTGCCCGTGGCCTGCCTCGTCAGCGTGCTCAGCATGTGGTCGTGGGGCTGCTACGGGCGCAGCTGGCAGCACGCCAGCATCGACGAAGCCGTGCGGCTCCTCGGTGCCGGCACCACCACGGCCGCGGTCCTCATCGTGAGCTTCATGTGGGGCAACGAGCGCGTCCCGCTCACGGTGGTGGTCGTCGGTCCGGTCGTGGCCACGTTCCTCTACGGGCTCGTGCGCTTCCAACAGCGCCTCTTCGCGTTCCGCCGCGCCGCGACGGCTGCGAACGGCCTCCGGGTCGCCGTCGTGGGCGCCGGCGTCAACGGCGCGGCTGCGCTCCGCGAGATGCAGCAGACGCCGCAGCTCGGCATGGTCCCGGTGCTCGTCGTCGACGACGATCCGCAGTTGCTCCACCGCTCCGTGTACGGCGTGGGCGTGGCCGGTCGGATCGACGAGCTCGCCGAGCTCGCGGTGGCGTACGACGTGCACCTCATCCTCCTCGCCATGCCGTCGGCCTCGCGCCGTGTCCTGCAGATCGTCGCCGACACCGCCGAGACCATGCAGGTGCCGGTGCGGGTGCTGCGCGACGTCGTCGTGGGTCCACGGCACGCCCCGCCTGCCGCGAGATGAGCGACCTCAACATCGAGGACCTGCTCGGCCGGCAGCAGATCGACCTCGACCTCGAGCCCGTGCGCAACCTCCTGCACGGACGCCGCGTGCTGGTCACCGGCGGTGGTGGATGGATCGGCTCCGAGATCGCGCGGCAGGTCGCCGGCTTCGGGCCCGAGCAGCTCGTGCTCCTCGACCACGACGAGACCCACCTGCACGACACGGTCTACGACCTCCAGGGCATCGCCGAACCCGAGGTCGTGCTGGCCGACATCCGCGACGCCTCCGTCATCGACGCGGTGTTCCGGCGGTTCCGACCCGAGATCGTGTTCCACGCCGCTGCGCACAAGCACGTGCCGGTGCTCGAGGACTACGCGTGCGAGGCCATCCGCACCAACGTGCTCGGCACCCGCAACATCGTGCGACGCCTGTGCGCTGAGCGACGTGTCGCAGCTGGTCTGCATCTCCACCGACAAGGCGGCCGCGCCCAGCAGCGTCATGGGTGCGTCGAAGTGGATCGCCGAGCAGATCGTGCTCGAGCGCGCGGTGCACGACGGCTACCGCTCGGTGCGCTTCGGCAACGTGCTGGGAAGCCGCGGGAGCGTGATCCCGACGTTCCGGAAGCAGATCGCCGCTGGTGGTCCGGTCACGGTCACCGACCCTCGGATGACGCGCTACTTCATGAGCACCGACGAGGCCGTGCGGCTCGTGCTGCTGGCCTCCGCAGTCGGTGGCGAGTGCGACGTGCTCGCGCTCGAGATGGGCGAGCAGGTCAACATCTACGCGCTCGCCGAGCGCATGATCCGGCTCTGCGGGCTGCGCCCACACGACGACATCGAGATCAAGGTCACCGGGCTCCGACCGGGCGAGAAGCTGGCCGAGACCCTCACCTCGCCGGTCGAGATCAGCACGCCCACCTATGGCGACCTCCTCCACGCCATCGAGCCGATCCGCCTCGGCGGCAAGCAGCTCGACGACGCGCTCGGTGATGCTCGAGGAGCTCGCGAGCGCGCGACGACCACGTCGGCGCGCGCGCCGCACTGCTCGCGCTCGCCCGACCGACGCAGCCCGACTTCGATCCGACCGAGCGCGAGTGGCGGCGCTGATCGCGCTGCGCTGATCGACACGCGCCGAATCGGAGCGCGAGCCGCGCGTCCCGATCTCGGGCATTCACGTACGATGACCGGATGGTGACAGCCGTGGTGGCGGCGTTCTCTGCTGCCAACCGGTGGTTGTCCGCAGGCATCCTCGCGGCGCTCGTCGTGCTCGCGCTCGCAACCTTCGCGCGAGCGAAGGCACGTGACAGCGCTCGTCGCGGCGGGCGGCGACGCGCGGGGGCGTTGATCGCGATCGGGCCCATCATCGGGCTGGCGTTCGCCACCGAGTTCTCCACGCTGACCGTCGTCGTCGCGTTCGGAGCACTCGGGCTCGCGTTGTGCGGTGCGATGATCGAGCGCTCGCGTGACGCCGACCGCCTCGCGTTCGGCATCGCCGCCGCCGCGGCGCTCGCCGCCGTCGTCGCCGGTGCGCGGTCTCGGGCCCACCGGCGTCGACGCCATCGACGCCATCGGAGCGTTCCTGCTCGTCCTCGTCGTGATGAAGTCGGTCGACGGGCTCGGCAACGCCGACGGCCTCGCGCCCGGCCTCGCCGTCACCGCCGGGATCGGGCTCTTCGCCATCGCCGCCTTCGCCCACCAGGACGGTCTGGCGTCGGTCCTCATCGGGTTCGTGGGCGCGTGCTTCGCCTTCCTCGCCTTCAACATCCGGCCGGCGTCGCTGTTCATCGGCCGTGGTGGCCGCCTCGGCATCGGCTTCGTGCTCGCCGTGGGTGCGCTCGCGGTCGAACCGGTGGCGGTGCCCTGGCGGGAGCTCGCCGCCCCCCTCATCCTCCTCACGCTGTTCCTGTTCGACGGGCTGCTCGTCACGCAGTACCGCCTCCGCCGTCGCCGATCGCTCGTGCAGCACCGAAACGATCACGTGCTGCACCGTCTCGTCGCACTCGGGTGGACGACGGTCGAGGCGGTCCTCTTCCTGTGCGCAGCGCAGTTCCTCCTCGCGGTCATCGCGGTCTTCACCGCCCGCGGTGTCATGCCGCTCTGGCTGACCGCGGTCACGACCGCCATCGTGCTCATGGTCGTCGGCATCGAAGCCGGCCGCGCCAAGCTCGAACGCGAGCACGCGGGTCGGTTGCCGGCGTGGACGTGGATCGTCGTCGTGCTGCTCGTGGCCTGGCTGGTGGTCGCCACCGCCCCGCTCGCACTCGCCGCCAACGACACCGTCGACCTCATGCAACGCGGACGTGAACAGGCCACGATGGCGCTCACCGCCGCGCGCGACGGCGACACCGCCACCGCGCAGGCGTCGTTCGAGCAGGCCGCGAAGTCGTTCTCCGACGCCTCCGGCGAGCTCGACTCGCCGCTCACGGCCACCGGCCTCGGGATCCCGTTCCTCGCGTCCAACGTGCGCGCCGCGCGCACGTTGGCGTCGATGGGCACCGACCTCGCCGACGCCGGCGACTCGCTCGCGGTGGCGATCAACCCCGACACGTTGCAGGTCGTCGACGGCCGCCTCCCGATCGAGGAGGTGCGGAAGGTCACGCCCCGGCTGGAGAAGGGAGCCGCAGTCCTCGCGCGTGCGACGACCCAGCTCGACGAGATCCGGACCGACCCCTACCTCGTGCCGCAGATCAAGGAGGCGGTCGACAAGGTGTACACGCAGCTGGCGCGGGCCGATCGGGAAGCGCAACACGCCGCGGCCGCCTCCAAGCTCGCCCCCGCCATCTTCGGGGCCGACGGCGAGCGCACGTACCTGCTCGCGATCCAGAACAACGCCGAGTCCCGCGCCACTGGTGGCTTCATCGGCAGCTACGCGCTGATCACCGCGCGCGACGGCAAGCTCGAGGTGGGTCCGATCCAACGCACCAACACGTGGAACGCCGCCATCCGCGCGCACGGCGCCGTCGACACCGGCGCGCCGGTCGACTACACCCGCCGCTACGCGCAGTACCTCCCCGGCACGAACCTCCAGAACGTCAACCTCTCACCCGACTTCGAGACCGTCGGGCAGGTGCTCATGCACCTGGCACCGCAGGCCGGACTCCCGAAGGTCGACGGCGTCCTCTCGGTCGATCCGAAGGGCCTGGCCGCGCTGCTGGACCTGACCGGGCCGGTGAACCTGCCCGACTGGCCGACCCCGATCGACAGCGGCAACGTCGTCGACGTCACGTTGCGCGACGCCTACGCCCGGTTCGCCGACACCCCCGACCGGGCCGACTTCCTCGGTGACGTCGCCAAGGCCGCGGTCGACCAGCGCGACCACCGGGACCCTCGGGTCACCGTCGAAGATCGCCAAGGTGCTGGGCCAGGCCGCGCACCAGGGCCACATCTCGCTCGCCTTCGCCGATCCCGTGGAGCAGCGACTCGCCAACCAACTCGGCGTGTCGGGGCGACTCGATCCCGTGCAGTCCGACGCAGTCGCCGTCACCACCTCGAACTTCGCCGGCAACAAGGCCGACTACTACCTCCAGCGATCGGTCGACTACCGCGTGCGGCTCTCACCCGACGAGCAGCGCACCGAGGCGTCCGCCACCGCCGACCTCTCGGTCACCCTCGACAACACCGCTCCGTCCGAGGGGCTCCCGCCGATCGTGATCGGGCCGTACGCACTGGGGAACTACGCCGCCGGTGAGAACCGCACGCTGATCTCGTTCTACTCACCGTTGCAGTTCCGCTCGGTGGCGGTCGACGGTCAGCCCACCGCACTCGCGCCCGGCCGCGAGAACGACCGCAACGTCTACTCGTTGATCCAGTCGATACCGTCGATGACCCAGAAGACGACCGCGGTCGAGCTCGCCGGCACGGTCGGCCTCGACGGCGGGTGGTACTCGCTCGAGGTGCGGGCGCAACCGACGCTCAACCCCGACCAGCTCCACGTGTCGGTCGAGGTGCCGGAAGGTTGGAAGATCGACCAGGCGCCCGGCATGCAGACCGACTTCGCGCGCCGAGTGAGCGTGACCCTCTCCCAGGAGAAGACGATGACCTTCCGGGTGCACCTCGTGCCCGACGCGAGCATGCAGAACCTCTGGCAACGGTTGGTCAGCGGGACGTGAACCGGAGCGCCAGGTGCTCGACGAGGTCGGTCTCGCGAGCGGGCTCGAGCAGGTGGGCCCAGGTCGCCTCGATCGCGGCCCAGATCTCGGCACCGTCCGGGACGCCCATGAACGACGGCGTCGTCGACGTCACCGTCGCGTACGAGGAACGAGGCGCATGCTCGCGCGCCGCCGCCACCGCGCTGCGACCGCGGTGGAGGACGTTTCCCCCTCGGTTGCTCGGGAAGTCGACGACCACCCCGCCCGCCGCCCACACGCTCTCCTCGAGCCACAACGCCGGCGACCCGTGGTTCACCCACGGGCGCACGTCACGGCGCGCCGACCAGTCGCGCCGCACGGCGAGGAACGACGCCTGGATGTCCGGGTACGTGCGCCCGACGTCGCGCAGCTCGCCGACGAGGGCGGCGTCGTGCACCACGACCAACGACGCGATCGTGGCGAGCGTGCTCGGGTTGCGGAACACCACGTCGGGATCGCAGGCGAGGACCACGTTCACCGACGGGTCGAGCACGCGCAGTCCGGCGCGGATGCCGCGCGCGTGGTTGAGGAACCGACGGTTCTCGACCACGGTCACCCGCGGCACCGCCTTCCTCAGGGCGTCGAGGAACGTGCGCGCACCGTCGCGCGAGCGGTTGTCGACGATCACGATCTCCTGCAGGAGGTCGAGGTGGTCCTGGTCCGCCAGTGTCAGCAGCATCAGCTTCAGGTAGCGCGTCGTCGAGCGGTTCACGGTCACGAGGGCGAACCGGGGATCGCCGTCGAACGCCGGCACGGGTTGCGCACGACCGACCCGCCGGCGGGCGAGCGCCCAGCCCTGGTCGACGCGCTCCTCGAGTCGTCGACGCGCCGCGTTCACCCGGTCACCCGTCATGGCGCTCGGAACGGGCTCGGTACGCTGTCGGCGCAGTGGCTCCCGATCCGGCCGACGGCACCGCCGACCACACTGCGCGAACACTGCGGATCCTGGTGGTGTGCAGCGCGAACCAGTGCCGATCTCCGCTGGCCGAGTCCTCGTTGCTCGCCCACGCCGGCGCACGCGGGCTCCCGGTCTCGGTGCGGTCGGCCGGCACCCAGGCGGTGCCCGGTGTCCCCGCCACCGGGCCCACCGTCGACGCCGCCCGCAAGCTCGGGCGGGACCTCACCGGCCACCGCAGCGCCCCCGTCGCGGCCTCCTCGGTCGCCGGCGCCGACCTCGTCGTGGGGCTCGAGCGCCGCCACGTGCAGGAGCTCGTCGTGCTGCAGCCGGGCACCTTCGGCCGCACGTTCACCCTGCGGGAGCTGGTGCGTCGCGGACGCGACGTCGGACCGCGATCGGCCGACGAACCGGTCGCGGCGTGGCTGGCACGCGTGCACGCGGGACGGAGGCCCACCGACATGCTCGGGGCGTCCCCCGAGGACGACGTCGCCGACCCGACCGGATCGCGCGCGGCCGACCACCTGACGACCGCGGAGGACATCGATCGGATGGCCGTCGAGGTCCTGGAGCTGCTGTACCCGCGCTGAGACCGGACCCGAGTCGACCCTGCCCGCGTCAGTGGTCCTCACTGGCGATCACCGGTTGGTCCGGTTGGGCCACGGGCTCGTCGACCGCGTCGATCGCGTCGTCCTCGTCCAGCCCGTCGACCGCGTCGACCTCGTCGGAGCTCTCGGTCGGTTCGCCCGGGTCCGCGGCGCCGTTCGCGGCGTGTGCTTCCCCGGCGCCGTTCACGTCCGCGCCGTTCCGCGCGGCACCGTTCGACGGCCCGGCGCCGTTCGCCTGCACGCCGTTCGTGGCGGGATCCTCGAGCGCCGGCGGCGCGTCGGTCTCCGGGTGCTCAACGACCACCCGACCCGGTTGGTAGTAGTAGTAGTACTCGTGCGCGGCGTTCGACGCGCCGATGAGCACGACCCCGGCGATGGCGACCTCGAGCCGGTTGAGCAGCTCCATCGTGCGCTGGGCGTTGTCGGTGCGGGTGATGCCGAGCCGGGCCACGAGCAGCACGATGTCGGCGGCGGCGACCAGGTCGACGGCGTCGTTCGCGGTCAGCAGGGGCGCGGTGTCGAGGAGGACCACGTCGAAGCGACCACGCGCGGCGGCGACGACCTGCCGCTGCGCGGCGACGACCTGCGTCGGGTTCGACGACGGGTCGCTGAGCACGTTGGTGACGACCTTGACCCCGGGCACCTGCGACTCCTGCACCCGCCGCGGGATGTCCTCGACGCCGAAGTAGCGGTGGATGCTCGGCCGCCGGAAGTCGCAGTTGACCACGAGCACCGTCGACCCCGCTTCCGCGAACACCGTCGCGAGGTTGGCCGTCGTGGTCGTCTTGCCCTCGTTCGGGGACGCCGAGGTGACCATGACCACCAGCGGCTCGTCGTGGACCGGCGCGAACAGCGCGTCGTCGTGGGGCACCACCGCGCGCTCGACCGGCCCGTCGGCCTCGGACATGGCAGCCCGGGTGAAGAGGATGCTCGACCGCACCGCGCGGTACGCCTCCGCGAAGCGCGACAGCGGCGCGGCGTTGGTGGCGATCTCGAACTGGCGCTGCTGGGCCCGGCTCAGCAGCGGCACCTCGGCCAGGACGGGGAGCGAGTACGCCTCCTCGGCCTCGGCCCGGGTGCGGACCCGCCGGTCGAGCCGTTCGAGCAGCAGCGCGAGCCCGATGCCCAGCAGCAGACCGAGGAAGGCGCCGAGGACCGACCGCGTCAACGTGCCCTGGAACGCCGGCGCGCTGTCGGACGTCGCGATCGGGTTGTCGTCGGCACTGCCCGAGTTCGCGGTGAGGTTGTTCTGTGACGTGGCACCGAGGTTGAGCCGGGATTCGTACTCCGACTTGGCGATCGGCACGCCTTCGGCCTTCTGCAGGATCGAGAAGTTCGACGTCGGCGTGCCCTGCGCGGCGAGGTTGGAGGAGTTGTCGTAGGCCTGCGTGAGCTGGTTCGCGACCGAGACCTGCTGTGACTTCAGGCTCGCGACGTTGGGTGGGTTCGTCGCGATCTGCGCGTACAGCGCGTTGTTCTGGTTGGTGAGGGTGTCGATGCGCGTCTGCGCCTTGGCCGTCGCGGCGTTGTACGCGTCGAGCGCGCGCTGGTTGACGTTGGCGATGAGCTCGTCGGCGAACGCGTTCGCGAGCTCCACCGCCTCGTCACTCGAGCGCGAGGCGGCGGTGATGGCCAACGTCGAGGTGGAGGTGTTCGTCGTCGTGACGATCCGTTCGGCGAGCTCGCGCCCCGATTCCTCGGAGCCCACCTTCTTCGCCACGAGGTCGGGCACGTCACCGGTGGTGGCGAAGACCGCGAGCTGGTCGAGGCTCGTGTACGGCGACACCTGGGCGGTCTCGCCCTGGTTGGCGTTGACCACGATCGTCGTGGTCGCCTTGGAGTACCTGCCGTCCTCGGCGGTCTTCTCGCTGAGCTTCGTGGAAGCACCGCCGACGACGGCGCCGACCACGGTGAGCGCGAGGATCAGCACCCAGCGGCGACGCAGCGTGCGGAGTACGGCGAGGAGATCCATTTCGGGGTGGCTCGAGACCTTGCTGGCGGAAGCCTGACATGGTAATGCCCGATTGGAACCCTTCAGCCCGCGGCCTGCTCCACCGCACCCCGGTCGATCAGGTCGTGCAGGATCGGCGCCAGGTCGCGCGCCACGACGTCGACATCGGCGGCGAAGAGCTCCGCGAGCACCTCCACCAGGTTCGCCTCGGTCCTCCACTCGGCGAGGAGCTCCCACACCACCGGACCGGTGCCGCCGAGCGTGTACGACTCGGTCGTCCCCGCGGGCAGCACCACGACCGCGTCGAGCGACCGACGCCAGAGCGCGTCGGGCCGGCGGCGGAGGCGCTCCACCCCGCTCACCGATCGACGTCCGGATCGTGCCCGGCCGCGACGATCCCGTCGAGCAGGCCCTCGCTCGCGAGGTTGCGGACGACCTCGATCGAGGTGTCCAGCACCTCCCGTTCGGGCAGGCCGACCGCTTCGCTGATCTCGTGCGCGAGCACTGCGATCGACGTCACCCCGTCGAAGCAGGACCACAGGAGCGCGGCGGAGCTGTTGAGGTGGTGCAGACGGTTGCGGAACTCGTCGAGCAGCACCGCTTCACCGTCGAGCTCGACCGTGTACACCACGCTCGCGCGCGGGAGTGAACGCGGCGTCGATCGACACCGGTCGGTCAAACATGTGCGACCAGCAGCTCGTCGACGACGGCGCACGCGGCGTCGAGGTCGCCCACCGTCAGCCGGTAGCACTGCGCGGCGCGCACGACGTCGGCGAGGATCTCGAGCGCGTACCGCGGGCGGTCCCGGAACTCGAAGGTGTTCTTCGCCAGCTCCACCAACCCTTCCCCGCGGGTCAGCGGTCGCAACTCGGTCTCGGCGTCGCCGTCGTACTTCGGGAAGACCACCAGGCGGGCGCGGCTCGGCGGCGCGACGGCATCGGCTCTGATCATCGACGCCGGCACGTGCCACTGGTAGGCGCCGACCGCGGGATCGGGTTCGGGCAGGTTGGGCGGGAGCGGAGGCTCGAGCTCGGGGAAGAGGAACTGCGAACCGGGGTCGATCGAGAACGGCTTGGCGAACGGTTCGATGACGCCGCTCGCCGCGAAGGCGACGGCCTCGTCGGTCACGTAGCGGGAGCCGGTGCGGACGAGGCCGGCGGTGAGCGTGGTCTTGCCCGACTCCATGTGCGCGGGCAGCACGCACGCCACGTCGCCACGACTCACGCCGCCCGCATGACTCGAGATCGCGCCTTCGAAGCGCGTCGCGCGCTGGTTGACCCATTGCACGAGGTACGAGACGAACAGCGGGCCGTTCGTTCCCTCGGCCAACCGCTCGGTGTCGTCGTCGGCGTTGCCGCACAGCCACACCGCGTCGCGGCCGTCGAGCTCACCCTGCTCGACGTGGTGCGCAATGGGCGTCGTCGTCGGTTCCGGGAAGCCGTCGAAGAGCCACTCGAGGTGATCGCGCAGCGCGGGGTCGTCGGTGCTCAGGGCGAAGTCGAAGGCGAGTGCGTGGAACCCCCGGGTCGTGTGCACTCGCTCACCTCCGCTCGACGA
This sequence comes from uncultured Actinomycetes bacterium, assembly GCA_963755855.1. GTDB lineage: Bacteria > Actinomycetota > Acidimicrobiia > IMCC26256 > DASPTH01 > DASUAS01. Next base: position 2,366,250 of record CAVWLR010000009.1, read on the forward strand.
GTCGGTGCCAGACGCGCCCGACGTGCGAGGCGGCGGTGAAGCCACGCGCCTTCAGGTACGAGGGGTCGGGGAGCGCCACCGCCCGAAGGTAGGCCAACCGCTCCTCCCAGCTGTGCAGCACGAGCAGGGCCGCGGCCTGGCTCGTGAACGCGCGCGCCGGGCCTTCGTGCCACGCGACCATGCGTTGCTGGTGCTTGGTCGGTTCGAACCGGTCGGCCCACTCCACGATCGGGAACCGCTCGGTCAGGGCGAGCTGCTCCCAGGTGATCTGCACCGCCCGGGCCACGATCGGTTCGCACTGCCATTCGCGGGCCATGAGCAGCACGTCGGTGAGGTTGGGTCGCTCCCGGTGCACGATCTGGGCGAGGTCGCGCAGTGAGATCAGGCGCGGGGGCCAGTCGCCGAACGCGGCGGCGTAGCTCGCGTGCAGCATGCGCTGGGGCATCGGGAGCGCCTCGAGCTCGTACGCGCCGAGCGGGAAGCGGTACGGGGGCGCGAACAGGTCGTCGAGCCGCACGGTCAACCCGAACGCGCCCTCCACGAAGGTGCGGTGCAGGTCGAGCTCGAGCCCGCCCACCTCCAGCATCGCCTCCTTCCCGAAGCGGTCGTCGAAGCCCCGCAGCAGCTCGGGTTGCGCGCGACGTCCGTCGAGGGCGTCGGCGAGCACCCGCGCGGCCCGGGTGAGGTGCGCGCCGGGGACGAGCAGGTCGACGTCGCCGAAGACGCGTTCGTTGGGATCGTCGTACGCGGTGCGGGCGAGCGCGACGCCCTTCAGCACCCGCGACGGGATGCGGTGGCGGTCGAGCACGAGGGTGGCGTCGAGCACCATCCGCTCCACGCGCAGCGCGTGCTCGAGCCACGCCCGGTAGAGCTCCTCGAGCTCCGCGTGCTGCGCCTCGGTGAGGACGACCGCCTCCTCGCGCACGGCCCGGGCCAGCAACCCGAGCAACCGGTCGCGCTCGCAGTCGGCGAGGAGCCCGGCGAACTCCGCCGCGCCGAGCGCCTCACGACTGGTCGTGTGGCGCGACGGCAGTCCGTACGCGGCGATCGCCGCCGCGGCGACCGTCATCGAGTGGTCGGGATGCGCGGGTGGTAGATGCGCCGCTCCTGCTTCTTCTTCTCCTTCTTCTCCCCGCGGAGGGGGCCGCGCCGCTGACCATGCTGCACCACCGCGGGGAGGGCCAGCAGCACGAAGACGAACGGCAACGCCTGCGAGCGCTGCCGGGCCAGGATGCCGAAGTTGCTCATCGTGCCGAACGCGAAGAAGAAGATCAGCAGGTACACGATCGCGTACGTCATGTACGGCCAGTCGAGGAGGCGTCTCGGTATCGCGAGCAGGCGACGCCACGACACCGCGAAGAGCGCGAGCATGAACAGGCCTTCCAGCGCGGTCATGATCTGCTCGATGCCGTGGGCCTCGAACGGGAACGGTCGGAACAGGATGGTGACCGTGCTTTCGACGTAGCCCAGCGGGCTCTCCGGGTTCGCAGGGGTGAACTGCGCGCCACCTTCGCTCGACCGCTTGATGTTCGTGTCGAGGGCCGTCGTGATGGAGGAGCTGCTGAAGTCGTCGACGTCGAGCACCGACGCCGCACGCGACACCAGGACCCCGCCGATCACGATGAGCACCACGAGCCCCGCGATCTTGGCCACACCACTCGGTGTGACCCCCGGCCTGGTGGTCACCCTCCGGCCGACGAGGAGCGCGACACCGAACGCCAACATCGCCATGAGCGAGACGTGCGGCCGCACGAAGCTGCCGAGCAGCAGCCCGACGACGAGGAGGCTGTAGCCGGCGGGGCGGCGGACCAGCACCCGGGCCGCGCCGAGCGAGGCGATGCCGAGGGTGAAGATCATCCACCCGTCCTTGCCGATGCTCGACGGCCAGAAGAACATCGACGGCCAGAGGAAGATCAGCAGCGCGTAGCGGCGGTGGTCGGCGTCGGGCAGGGCGGTCGCGAACGCCCGGTACAGCAGGTAGCACCCGAGGAACGCGATCCAGGAGAACACGAGGAACTTCGCTGCCGTGCTCGCACCGGTGAAGACGGACACGACACCGCTGATCACCTTCAGGCCACCGGTGCCCGGGACCTCGGCCCCCGGATCGAAGCCGAAGTTGAAGTGACGGAGCGATTCGGCGATCCGGTTGCCGTCCTTGTCGTAGACGAAGGCATCGGCGCCGTGGGCCATCCGGTAGAAGGCGCCGAAGAACCGCAGCGCGAGCCCGGTCGCCGCGATCCCCGCGAGGTCGAAGCGGCGCTCCCGCGCGGCCGCGCTCATGAAGACGGGCAGCGTCAGCAGCACGAGCAGTGGGATGACGACGAGCACCACCCCGACGTCCCAGTTGTAGACCCACCACTGCCACAGCCAGAACACCATCGTCACCCCGAAGGTGAACAGGGCGATCGGCTGCCAGGAGAATGGCTTCTTCTCCTGCTGGAGGCGCGCGGGCAGCGGCGGTCGGTAGCCGCGCCCGGAACCTGTCGCGCTCACGATCCCAGGGGCGCGGTCGGAGTGGACGACCCGGCGGGCGCGTCACGGCGGGTGCGGCGGCCGGCGGGGACGGTGTAGTCGTAGTAGTACACGCCGGCGCCTTCACCGGAGGCGACCAGGATCACACCGCCGATCGGGGCGTCGAGCCGGGCGAGGACGTCGACGCTGCGCTCGGCCTGCTCGGTCGTCGTGAGGTCGGCGTGGGCGACGAGCACCACGAGGTCGGCCGATCCCACCATCTCCGTGGCGTCGTTCGCGGTGAGGAGTGGAGCGGTGTCGAGCACGATCACGTCGAAGCGCTCCCGCGCCGCGGAGATCACCTGACGCTGCGCGGCGATGATCTGCGCCGGGTTCGCGTTGGGGTCGGCGTTCACGTTGGTGACGATCCTGATCCCGGGCACCGAGGTGTTCTGCACCGTGCCGCGGGATGTCGTCCACCCCGAACAGCTTGTGGATCGAGGGCCGCCGGAAGTCGCAGTTGACCACGAGCACCGACGAGCCCGCCTCGGCGAACACGATCGCGAGGTTGGCGCTGGTGGTGGTCTTCCCCTCCTGGGGAACCCCGGACGTGACCATCACCACGAGTGGCTCGGAGTGCTCCGGCTCGAAGACGACGCCGATCCCGGGATCGCTCGAGCCGGCTCCGTTCCCGGCGCCGTTCGCACTCCCGTTGCCGTTCCCGTTCCCGTTCCCGTTCGTTCCGTTGCCCGGCGCGAGCGGTCGCTCCGACGAGACCACGGTCGCCCGCTGGAAGAGCAGCGCCGTCCGCACGCCCCGGTAGGCCTCGGCCACGCGCGACCGCGGCGCCGTCAGCGCGACCACGGCACCGTGCTTCTGGTCGCTCCGGGAGAACTTGGGGATCTCGGCGAGCACCGGCAGCTCGTAGGCCTCCTCGGCCTCACGACGCGTCCGGATCCGGTGGTCGAGCCGCTCGAGCACCAGTGCGAGGCCGATGCCGACCAGCAGTCCGAGCAGCGCACCGAGCAGCGAGCGCGACACGGGACCGTTCACGGTCGGGGCGCTGCTCGTCGACACGTCGATCACGGGGTCGGTGCTGTTGTTCTCGACCCGTAGGTTGTTCTGTGCCGACGCACCCAGGCTGAGCCGCGACTCGTACTCGCCCTCCGAGATCGGGATCGCGCTCGCCCCCTGCAGCTTCGTCAGCTGGCTCGGCGGGGGCCCCTGCGAGTTGAGCGCCTGGAGCTGTGCGTAGGCCTGGTAGTACTCGTTCTGCGTCGCGTCGTACTGCTTCTGGATGGTGTCGACGTCGGGCGGCGGCGGCACGGCCCGGGTCTGCGCGAGGAACCCGTCGGCCTGCTCCTTCAGCTGCTCGGTCTGCTTGGTGAGCGAGTCACGTTGATCGTCGAACTTCGTCTGCGCGCGCTCGTCGAGGTTCTTCACCAATTGATCGGCGAACGCATCGGCGAGTTGCGTCGCACGTTGCGCGTCGGGGTCGGTGTAGGTGATGTCGAGGGTGTTGGGCACGCTGTTCGTGAGCGTGACCACGTGCTCGGCCAGCTCCCGGCCGCTCTCGGTCGTGCCGACGGCCTTCGCGACCGCGTCGGGCACCGCGCCGGTGGTGACGTAGACCGCGACCTGCTCGACGGTGCTGAACGCCGAGGGGTTGACGTCGGTCGACTGCGGGTCGAGCTGCAGCGTCGCGGTCGACTTGTAGTACGTGCGCGTCTTCACCGGATCGCGGTTGAGTAGCGTCGAGGCGTAGCCGAGACCGGCGCCGACCACCATCAGCACCACGATCACCAACCATCGGCGGCGCAGGACGCGGAAGTACCCGAGGAGATCCATGGTCGAATCGGCCTTCTGTGCCGGTCAGTCCGTCGCCGCACAAGAGCACCGGAGCGAGAGTCCGGGGAATCCTACTGCCGGGTCCCGCCGCTCGGGCAGGACCCGGGCGTGACCGACGTCCGTGTGCTCCAGATCGTGACGTCCACCGATCGCCGGGGCGCGGAGACCTTCGCGGTGGAGCTCGGCGACGCCCTGGCCGACGACTTCTCGATCGAGACGGTCGCCCTGGCGGCCGGGTCGGGCCCCGGGCTGCCGCTCGAACCGCTCGGGACGTCCCCTCGCTCGTGGAGCACGTTGCGCGCGCTCCGGACGCGGGCGCGGAGCGTCGACGTGGTGGTCGCGCACGGTTCGACCACCTTGCCCGCGTGCGCGCTGGCGCTCGCGGGGTCGAGGACACCCTTCGTGTACCGCAACATCGGGGACCCCACCTACTGGACGTCGGATCCGGTCCGCCGTTGGCGCACCACCACATTCCTCTCCCGCGCTCGCCGGGTGGTGGCGCTGGGTGACGGCGCGGCGCGCACGCTGCTCGAGCGTCACCGGGTCCGGTGCGAGCGGCTCCAGGTGATCCCCACCGGCGTCGCCGGGAGCCGATTCCACCCGGCCTCCGACGCAGCACGGGTCGACGCTCGCGTGCAGCTCGGCGTCGAGGACGCGCACCACGTGGCCGCGGTCGTGGGCGCCCTCAGCCCCGAGAAGGCGGTCGACCGGGCGATCCGGGCGTTCGTCGACACCCCCGAGCTGGGCACGCTGGTCGTCGCCGGCGACGGTCCCGGACGAGGCGAGCTCGAGGAGCTGGCGCGAGCCGCGGGATCCCGCGTGCGGTTCCTCGGGTCGCTCGACGATCCGTCGGTCGTGTACCGGGCCTCGGACCTCGTGCTCCTGACCAGCCGCACCGAGGGCCTGCCCGCGGTCCTGATCGAGGCGGGCCTGTGCGGGCTGCCCGTCGTCACCACCGACGTGGGCTACGTGCGCGACATCGTGACCGACGGGGTCACCGGCATCGTGGTCGCATCGGGCGACCCGGAGGACATCGGCGCGGCGGTGCACGCGGCTCGGCTGCTCGGCCCCGGGGTGGGCGCGGCCGCACGAGCGCACTGCCTGGAGCGCTTCTCGCTCGACGTGGTCGCGAGACGCTGGCGCGACCTGCTCGTCGAGGTCACCGGGTGACCCGGCCGCGCGACACCGTGCTCTTCGTGAGCGCGTTCCCGTATCTCGGCGGTGCCCAGGTGAGCCTCGCCACCGTGCTCCGTCACCTCCCCGACGACATCCACGCGGCGGTGGCCGTGCCCGAGCGGGGGCCCTTCGTCGACCGCGTCGAGGGGCACCGCCCGGAAGCCGAGCACGTGGTGATCCCCGAGCTCTCGTCCGATCGGCCGATGCGCGATCGCGTCGCGATCGCGCTGGTGCTCGCGCGCTGGGTCGTGCGCACTCGCCGCCGCCTGCTCGCGATCCACGTCAACGGCGACTCCGAGCTCACCTTCGTCGTGCCGGCGCTGGCACTGACCCGGCGGCCCGTGTTCGTCTGGCACCACCAGGGCGAGCTGGCTCCCGCGCTCACGAACCTGGCACCGCTCTGGCGGTTCCTGCGCCGACGGATCACGTGGATCTCCGTGTCCAGCTCCGGGCGGGACGAGCTCGTGCGCGCCCGCATCGCGAACGCCACCAACTCGGCCGTCGTGCCCAATCCGATCGACCCCGACGACGTCGTGCCTGCCGCGCGGGAGCAGCACCACGAGTTCGTCGCCGGATATCTGGGCTGCGAGTACGAAGCGAAGGGCTTCACCGTGCTGCCGCGCATCGCCGGCGCCTTGCGAGGGACGAACGTGCGACTGGTGTGCGTGGTCAAGGGTGTCGATCGAACGGTCAACTCGCCGCCCGTGAACGCGGCGCTCGACGCCCTGGAGTCCCTCACCGATGTCGTCTCGTTCACGCCGCGGACGTTCGACGTGTCGACCGTCTACGCCCGGCTCGACGCGGTCGTCGTCCCGTCGCGGGCCGAGTCGTTCTGCCGCGTCGCGGCCGAGGGAATGACGAACGGGCTGCCCGTGGTCGGGTCCGACCTCCCCGCCATCCGAGAGCTCCTGCGCGACGGTGCCGGTGTGCTCGTTCCGGTCGACGACGCTGACGCCGTCGCCGAAGCCCTGGTCCGGTTGTCGCAGGATGCCGGTGAGGCGCGCGACATGGGCGATGCCGGTCGTCGACGGGCGCGCGACTTCGCGCCGGCACGGATCACCGAGCAGCTCGTCGAGCTGTACCGCGGTGGCCGTTAGTCGGTCGTGGCACGCTGCGCGATCGACGCTCGGACGATCTCGCCGATCGAGTGCCACATCGCGTCGGCGTTGAACCGCTCGTCCACTTCCCGTCGCGCGGCTGCGCCGATCCGCGCGCGCAGCCCCGGATCGCTGCGAGCCCGGTCGATCGCGGCCCGCAGCGCGACCGGATCACCCGGTGGGACCACCAGTGCCGTCGCTCCGTCGACCACGTACTCCGACAGCGCCGGGGTCTCGGTCACGACGCAGCACTTCGCCATCGCCATCGCTTCCAACAGCACGCTCTGACCGCTCGGGTACTGCACGTCCGTGGTCGCCACGACCACGATCTGCGCTTCGGCCAGCAGGTCGCGGTAGGCGGGGCGTCGGATCGCGCCGAGCAACGTGACGGTGTCGGGGATCTCGAGTCCCGCGACCGTCTCCGGTCGGCACGCGACCTCGACCGCGAACGGGGCACCACGCACGGCGGCGAAGAACGTCGGCCAGTCACGGCCCCGGTCGCGGCCGACCGCCACGACGCACTCACCCTCGCTCCCGGGTCGGGGCCGGAAGTACTCGTGGTCGATGCCGAACGCGACGCTCGACAGGCGATCGTCGCTCATCCCGAGCTCCCGCCGGAACGTCTCGGCCTGGTTCGACGAGAAGAACACGAGGTGGTCCACCGACCGGTAGGTGAAGCGGTAGACGGCCTTCCGCAGCCGCCCGAACCGATGCAGGTCGCGACCCAACCAGCACGCGACGACCACCAGCGCCGGGCGACGAACGCTGCGAACACCCAGCGCCCGGAGGAGCGCGGGCATGTTGGCTTCGCTCTCGAACACCGTCACGATCGCATCGGACCGGGTGATGTCACGCCAGGCCAGCAGCAGCTGGAGGAACGGTGCGCTCGAGCGTTCGGCCGCAGTGACCATCCGCCGGACGGCGGGTCGCTGCCAGGGACCGCGGTACATCGAGTCGGTCAGTGCGACGTCGAACCCGACGTCGGCCAGCGTCTCGACGCGGTACGGGAGCACCGACGACGCTCCGGAGCGCACTGCACCGAGCGCCGACGGATCGAACGCGTGCAGGAGCTCGACCGAGAGCGCCTCGGGTTCGCGGGACCGACTGGCCACCCCGATCGACCTGCGCCCGATGACGAACCCGTCGGCGCGACGAGCGCCCGCGGTGCACGCTCGCTCGACGAGGCTCGCGACCTCGACCGCGAAGGAGTCGCGGTCGAACAGGCGCCGGACCCGATCGGCACCGGCGATGCCCAGCTCACGCCGACGATCACGGTCACCGACGAGGCCCGCCACCGCGTCGGCGAAGCCCGCGACGTCACCCGGATCGACGACGATCCCTGCGTCACCGAGCTGGCGCGCGACGCCACCGACACCGAAGGCCACCACCGGCTTCGAGAGTGCCATCGCCTCGAGGACCACGAGCGGGAACGCGTCTGCCCGCGACGGCAGGCAGAACACGTCCATCTGCGCGAGCAGCGGAGACGGGTTCTCACGTTCACCCGGGAACTCGACGACGTCCCGGAGGCCGCGCCGCTGCACCTCGTCGAGCGCGAACTGCGTGGTGCGGCCGACCCACACGAACCGAGTCGCAACGTCGCGCGCGGATCTCCTCGACCGCGGCGAGCCAGAGGTCGATGCCCTTGCGGTGATCGGCGACGGCGCACGCACCGACCACCACCCTCTGGTCCTGCGACGCGGGCACCGACCGCGCCGCCGCGACGACCGCCTCCGGGTCGACGTGCGACTCCAGCACCTGGACCTCGTGGCGCTGCACCGACAGCGCCTCGGCGACCTCGTCCGCAACCGGTGCCGAGCACACGCTCACGGTCAGGAGCGGGTCCCCTTCGTCGAATCGGTAGCGCGCCAACGTGTCGCTGAGGAGCGCGCCGCTCTCGTGCACGTGCAGCACCGTGGGGATCCGCCGTCGCAGCGCCGGACGGACGTAGGCCGCCGACTTGGCCGTGTTGGCGAAGACCAGGTCGGGACGGCGGACCAGCGCGAGGTTGACCGCGGCGACCACCTCGTCGGCACGATCGGCGAGTCGCCCGGCCCGGGGCCAGCGCCGGAGTGCCGCCCGGAGGTGCCGGAGCCGCTCGAACCGGGCACGCGTCGCGGCCGCGCGCAGCTCCCCCTCGAGCGGTCCACCCCAGCGCATGAGCAGCGTCACGTCGGCGCCTGCGCCCGTCAGCGCGCGTCCGATGTCGGCCGCGACGCGCGGCGCACCCGTGCGCGACGCTTCGTGCGAGACGAGGAGCACCCGACGTCGTCGACTCATGCGCTGACGCGTCCGACGATCGATAGCATCGCCGCCATCGCCCCGACGTCGAGAGTCACGAGAGTGCGGTGAGCTCGGAGACGAAGCTGTCGTTCTCGGTGATCATCCCGTCTTACAACAGCACCGGTTCGCTGCTCCGCACCTGGGCGAGCGTACAGGCCGCGCGCGACACCGACGTCGAGACGGTGATCGTCGACGACGGCTCGACGGACGACTGCGAAGCGCTCTACGCCGAGATCGAGGCGCAGGGCGTTCGGGTCGTCCGGTGCGGAGCGAACCACGGGCCCGCGCACGCGCGCAACGTGGGTGCGCGTGAGACCAGCGGCGAGTGGTTGGTGTTCCTCGACGGCGACGACGCTCTCCTCCCGAACACGTTCGGGAGCTGGGGGCATGCGATCGAGCCATCGGTCGGCCTCGTCGAAGGCGGACACCTGGTCGGTGACGATCCCGACGTCCACACCGGCTTCCTCGCCGGGACGTTCGCCGTGCGACGCGGCGTGTTCGACGAGTCGGGCGGCTACGACGAGATGCTCCGCTTCTCCGAGAACTCCGAGCTCGCGTGGCGATTGCACGAGCTGCTCGAGCATCGGGGACGCGGGCGCCGGGTCGTCGGTGACGCAGTGGTGAGGATCTCGGGCGTCGGGACGTCGCGCAACTACGACGAGGCGCGGATGCGGGCCGCGATCCGGCTCCTGGACGTCCATGCGCGCCGGATGGCGGCCGATCCGGCCGACCGCGAACGCCACGAGGCGATCGCGGCGGTCAATGCGGCTCGGATCGGTGACTGGTCGACCGCGCGCGAGTACGCGGGCAAGGCGGTGCGCACGAACCCACGGAGCGCCCGGAACTACGCCCGCCTGCTCGCGTACGCGGCGCACGTCCCGCCGCGTGCGTCGTCGAGCTAGTCGCGGGCCCGGGTCGCCGCGTACTGGGCAGCCAGCCCGTCTGCGAGCTGCACCTCGGGCTCCCACGACAACAACGCACGAGCCCGATCGATCGATCCACCGGTGCGGTCGACGTCGCCGGGCTGCGAGGGTTCGTGCGCGACCTCGACCGGCCGCCCGGTCACGTCGGCGAGCAGCGGGACGAGCTCGTTGACGCTGATCTCCGAACCGCCCGCGACGTTGCACACGGTTCCCGGATCGACGGCCGCGGTCGCAGCCGCGATCGTCGCCGCGACCACGTCGCCGACGTAGGTGAAGTCGCGCACCTGCTCACCGGTTCCGTAGACCGGGATCGCACGCCCCTCGTCGATGGCAGCGAAGAAGCGGGTGAAGCCCATGTCCGGTCGCTGGCGGGGCCCGTACACGCTGAAGTACCGGAGCGACACGGTGGGGAGCCCCCAGTTCTCCGCGTACAACGAGCAGAGGTGCTCGGCCGCGAGCTTCGTCACCCCGTACGGAGAGTGCGGGCGCGGCAGATCCGTCTCGATGACCGGGTACGACGCCGCGTTGCCGTACACCGAGGAGCTCGACGCGTAGACGACCCTCGACAGGTCGGCCGAGCGTGCCGCTTCCAGGAGGCTCTGGGTCGCGAGGACGTTCCTCGACACGTAGAGGGGGAAGCCGTCCGACCACGAGACGCGCACACCGGGCTGGCCGGCGAGATGGAAGACGACGTCGACGCCGTCGAGCAACGCCGCCAGATCGGCGTCGACGAGATCGGCCTCGACCAGTTCGAAGCGCCGGTCGGACGATGCTCGCTGCAGGTTCCGGCGCTTGCGGGCCGGGTCGTAGTAGTCGGTGAACGAGTCGACGCCGCGCACGTCGTCACCGCGCGAGCAGCGCATCGGTCAGTGAGGAACCGATGAAGCCGGCGCTACCGGTGACGAGGCACTGCATGGTGACGCTCCGCGGGGGTTCGCGAACGAGACGAAGGCCCGTAGCATCGCACGCCGATGACGAACTCCCTGCCTCCGCTGAGGGTCCTCTACGTCATCGACAGCCTCGCCGCGGGGGGAGCGGAGCGTTCGCTGGCCGCCCTCGCGGGTCCGTATCGGGACCTCGGGGTCGACCTCGAGGTCGTCGTGCTCTGGGATCGGCCCGGGCTGCGCGAGCAGATCGAGTCGGCCGGCGCGTCGGTCGTCTCCCTGGACCCGCCCGGCAACCGCGTGCGACGGGTCCAGCGCATCGCGCAGCTCGTGCGGGCCCGCCGGCCGGACCTGGTCCACACCACCCTCTTCGAGGCCGACGTGGCCGGACGGGTCGCAGCGCGGATCGCCGGTGTACCGGTCGTGTCGACCCTTGCGGCCGAGCCCTACGGGCCCGAGCACGCCGGGGAGCCCGGCATCCGTCGCTCTCGGCTCCGAGCCGCGCAGGGACTCGACGCGCTCAGCGCCCGACTGGCCGCCCGGCTGCATGCGGTGTCGGAGCAGGTCAAGACCGCGATGAGCGCGCGCCTGCGCTACCCGCTGCACCGGATCGACGTGGTCCCCCGGGGCCGTGACGCCGTCGCGCTGGGGCGGCGCACCGAGGCGCGCCGGACGGAGGTCCGCACCCGTCTCGGCATCGAGCCGGGCGAGGAGGTCGTCCTGGCCGTCGGGCGTCACGAGCCGGCGAAGCACCTCGACATCCTGGTGACGGCGATGCACGACGTCCTGCAGCAACGGCCCCGCACACAGCTCCTGATCGCGGGACGCGAGGGACACGCGACGGGCGGCATCCTCGAGGCGAGCGCTCGCGTCCACCCTCCCGGACGTGTGCGGATCCTCGGGGAACGGGACGACGTGGCCGACCTCCTGTGTGCGGCAGATGTGTTCGCCCTCCCGTCCCGACGCGAGGGCATGCCCGGAGCCGCCATCGAAGCCCTCGCGCTGGAGACGCCGATCGTCGCGACCGCGCTCCCACAGACGCGTGAGGTCACGGGCGAGTGCGCGCTCCTCGTACCGGTCGGCGACGAGGCCGCGCTGGCCACCGCGATCATCGAGACCCTCGGCCACGCGCCCGCAGCGCGCGCGAGCGGAGCGGGGCCGAGATCGGTTCGAGGCGCACTTCACCATCACGGCGACCTCGGAGCAGATGGTGCGCTTCTACCATCGGGTCCTCGATGCGTCGGTTCCTCGTCACGCGTAGCTCCCGCCGATGACCGGGGTCGCGCCACCCGAACGCCACGTCGAGCTGTCGGTGGTGATCCCGACGCTGAACGGCGCCGCGACGATCGGCGGGCAGCTCGCGGCCCTCCGGCGTCAGACCACGAGCGCCACCTTCGAGGTGATCGTGTCGGACAACGGCTCGACCGACGCCACCGCCGAGATCGCGCGGGGCTTCGCTCCCGGTCTCGACGTCGTGGTGCGCGACAGCTCCGAGCACCAGAGTCGCGGGTACGCGTGCAACGTCGGCGCCCAGGCGGCCCGGGGACGCTCGATCGTGTTCCTCGACGATGACGACGTGGTCGCAGACGACTACCTGGAGGCGATGCTCCAGGCGCTCCGCGAGCACGAGTTCGTGGCGGCGCGGATCGATCTGTCCCTCCTGAACCCCGGGTGGCGAGCCTCCGTCCGCGACATCACGCAGGTCCGCGGGCTCGCGATGGACCCCTTCCCCTTCGGGTACGGCGCGACGCTCGGTGTTCGCCGCGACGTCTTCGAGCGGATCGGTGGCTTCTCGGACGAGTTCCGCGGATCGTGTGAGGACGTCGACCTGTGTTGTCGGATGGCCCACGCAGGAGTTGGTCTCGTCTACGTCCCGGATGCGGTCCTCAACTACCGGTTGCGTGACTCGTGGCGATCCCTCTACCGACAAGGACGCGGATACGGACGCAACCACCGTGCGCTCGAGCGCGTCCATCCCGAGCTCACCATCCGGTTGACCACACGTTCCGGGATCCGCGGGTTCGTCGCATCGGCGCGCATGGCGGTGCTCTCGTCGTCGCGCCCGACCCGCTGGCGGGGAGCCTTCCTCCTCGGACGTCGCATCGGACTGGTCGAGGGTTGGTGGCGCGAGCGGCTCCGACACCGCTGAGCCGCCTCCCGGCCGGCCCGGTCTACGCTCCACCGCCGTGCGCTCCACGAGCTCCGATCTCCTGAGCACGACCAGTCCGGGCGCCGCTGCCGTCCTCGTCCCGATCGTCGACGAGCTCGTACACCCGCAGTCGGTGCTCGACGTCGGCTGTGGGATCGGAGCATGGTGCGATGCGTTCCCGGACTCGGTCACCACCCTCGGCATCGACCAGCGCGCGGGTTCGGAGGTGAGTGGTCCGTATCGCCACGTCGACCTGACCGCGCCGTTCGCGGTCGGTCGATTCGACCTGGCGCTCTGCCTCGAAGTCGCCGAGCACCTTCCGGAGTCGGCCGCCGCCGGTCTCGTCGAGTCGCTCGTCGCGGCTGCGCCGGTGGTGCTCTTCGGGGCCGCCATCCCCGGGCAGCACGGCACCGGGCACGTGAACTGCCAATGGCCGGACTGGTGGGCGGCGCGCTTCGCCGCGCACGGGTACCGGCAGTACGACTGCGTCCGGCACCGGGTCTGGGACGACGACCGCGTCGCGTACTGGTACGCGCAGAACACGTTCCTCTACTCGGCGACGCACACGTTCGCCGAGGAGCGACTCCCGGAGCGTCTCGTCCACCCGGCGCTCTGGTCGGAGCGCATCGCCGAGCCCATCTCGGACCGTGGAGTCCGCGAGCTGTCGCGTGCGCTGTCGATCTCGGCCACGCGATCGCTCAGGTCCCGACTGGGGAGCAGGCGCTGATCGGCTCCGGCGTGCGCCTCGCGAGCACCGCGGCCACCTGGGCGCGGCTGCACGTCGTCCACCGTCGCGAGCTGGAGCTGTACCGCAAGTACTCGGGTCGGACGATGCTCCGCGACACCCGGTTCGTCCACACCCTCGTCCTGTGCCGTCGATCACTTCCTGCCGGCGACATCGTCGAGTGCGGCACGTGGCGCGGGGGCATGAGCGCTGCACTGGCCGAGGTCCTGCCCGGGCGCCGGTCGATGCTCTTCGACAGCTTCGAGGGCCTCCCGGACCCGGGCGAGGAAGACGACCGTCGGGCGCACGAGTACGTCGAGAAGGAACGCCTCGCGGTCGACGAAGGCGAGGCGCTCGCATCGATGCGCCTCTCGGGTAGTCGCGACTTCCACATCCGCAAGGGCTGGTTCGACGAGACCGTTCCCGTGTACGCGGCCGAGCAGCGGCCGGTCGCCGTGCTGCGTCTCGACGGCGACTGGTACGACTCCACCATGCTGTGCCTCGAGCAGCTGTTCCCCAGGGTGGTGCCGGGCGGCCTGATCCTCGTCGACGACTACTACGACTGGCCGGGCTGTCGGCGCGCGGTGCACGACTACCTGTCGAAGGAGAAGTGCCAGGAACCGATCCGGGCGACGCCGTACCGCGTGGTGTTCATCGACAAGGAGTGATCGCCGCGCTCGAGAGCACGCACGCCCTGGGTCGCGCAACCACCACCGGGACCACGTTCGCGGAACCGGCGCTTGCGTAGAATCCAGCGATGCTCCCCTGGCGTGGACGAGGTGAGGAGCGCGAAGAGCCTCTGCCGCGAACTCATCGGGCCACTTGCTCGAGAGCAGCGCAACCGGCTGATCATCGTGGGGATCACGTCGATCCTCGGTGCACTCGCCGAAGCGGCGGTCCTCGTCCTCATCGCCCGGGTCGCCTTCGCCCTGGCGTCGTCGAGCTCCGGCGTGACGCTCGATCTCGGACCGTTGGGATCAGTGCACACGTCGCTCGACGCGCTGCTGCTCGTCGGCGGCGTGCTCGTCGTGCTGCGCATGGTCCTGCAGGGAGTCACGTCCGTGTACGCGGCGCGGGCAACCGTGGACACCGTCCGCACCACACGTGCGCGCCTGCTGCGCACGTACCTGGCTGCCGGTTGGCCACTCCAGGCGACCCAACGCGACGGGCGGCTCCAAGAGCTCCTCACCACCTACACCGATGCCACCGCGCTGTCGCTCGGATCGTTCACCCAGACCGGGATCAACGCGATCAGCCTCGTTGCGCTCCTGGCGACGGCACTGTTCGTCAACCCGCTCGCATCACTCGGCGCCGCCGCCGCCGCGCTCCTCATCGGCGTCACGATGCGCCCGCTCCGGGGCGCGGTGCGGCGACGCTCGCGTCGGGCCGCGGCCGCGAACCTCGACTTCGCGACCGGCGTCACCGAGACGAGCGTGACGTTGCAGGAGGTCCGGATCTTCGGGGTGAGCGAACCCGTCTTCGAGCGGGTCGACCTGCTCAACCGTCGCCAGTCGCGCTTCGCGCTGTCCACCAGCTACGCCGCGGCCGGCGTCCCGGTCGTCTACCAGGGCGTGGCGCTGCTGTTCATGATCGCGGCGCTCGCCGTCGCCAACTCGGCCGGGGCCGGCAACGTCGGATCGCTGGGCGCGGTGGTGCTGATCATGCTCCGCAGCCTCAGCTACGCGCAGAACGTGCAGGGCGGGATCCAGAGCCTCCACCAGACCGCTCCCTACGTCGAGGCGTTGCGGCAGGAGGAGGCCACCTACGCGAGGTCGGTCGAGGTGAGCGGTTCGACGCCGACTCCGTCACATCCCGCACTCACGTTCGAACGGGTGAACTTCTGGTACGAGCCGGGCCTGCGGGTGCTGCGGAACATGTCGTTCACCATCGAGCCCGGTGAGATCATCGGCGTGGTCGGCCCGTCCGGATCGGGCAAGTCGACGTTGGTGCAGCTGCTGCTCCGCCTCCGCACCCCGGGAACCGGCGTGTACCGCGTGGGCGGGATCGACTCCGTCGAGCTGTCGGCCGACGACTGGTACCGCCACATCAGCTTCGTGCCGCAGGAGGCCCACCTGCTCGACGGATCGATCCGCGACAACATCCGCTTCTTCCGCGACGAGGTGGATGACGGCGCGGTGCAGCGAGCCGCGAAGCTGGCGCACGTCCACGACGAGATCGAGGCGTGGGCCGAGGGCTACGACACTCCCACCGGCCAGCGGGGCGCGCAGCTCTCGGGCGGACAACGTCAACGCATCTGCATCGCGCGCGCATTGGCGTCCGACCCCTCGATCATCATCTTCGACGAGCCCACCAGCTCGCTCGACGTGCGCTCGGAGGCGCTGATCCGGGAGACCATGGCGGAACTGGCTCCCCGCGCCACCGTCATCGTGGTCGCGCACCGGATCTCGACGCTCGCGATCTGCGACCGGATCATGGTGGTGATGAACGGGATCCTGGAAGGCTTCGACACGCCCGATCGCCTCGAAGCGTCGAATCCCTTCTACCGGGAAGCCCTTCGGCTCTCGGGCATGCGCTCCGACTGATCAGCGCTCCAGTTCGGTGGGCGTGAAGAGGCGCGACCGCGACTTGTAGCTCGGCGGCCACGACCTCGCGCGGAGTCGCAGCACCTCACGCCGGATGCGCGGCGGGAGACCGTCCACCACGCGCGCCGACATCGACGCCGGTCGCCGCGGCATCGGGTCACCGGACCACTCACCGCGTAGTCGCTCTGTTGCGGCCAGCGCTCGAAGATCGGTCCGGCGACGACGCGTTGCGCCACCACGAAGAGGTAGGCAGTCTGCTTCGTGCGGAACTCGCAGCGCGCGCCGGCCGGATCGGCGACGTCGTACCAGCGCCCACGGTGCTCACGGAGCATGCAGCGCCTCATCTCGTAGCCGTTCGCGGGCGAGAACACCCGATGGACCAGCTCGGGGGAGAACTGGTAGAAGCCGTGGCCGGGAGCACCGTTGCAGGGCGTCATCATCACGAGGTGCCCGCCGGTCTCGACCATCCGCATCCCCGACCGCAGTGCTTCGGCGGCGTTGAACACGTGCTCGATGGTCCCGCTGTCGATGACCACCGTGAACTGCTCGTCCATCGCAGCGGCGACCGGTTCGTTCAGATCGTGGACGATCGTCGCGCCCTCGTAGTCGGTCGCATCCATCGACTCGACCGAGGTGGCGCCCAGACGCTCCAGCAGCGCCTCCGCGTATCCCGGTGTGACGCCGGGCGCGACGACGCCCAGCTCGTCCCGGCGCATCGTGAGCGACTGCCGACCGAGCGTGAGCGTGCGATCGAACGACACACCGACCTGGGCCGCGGCAGTCAGGAACTCTGCTTCCGACCGCCCGATGCCCACCGCCGGAACGCTACCGGTCGCCCTGCGACCGGCTCGGTGCTCAGCTCGCGCCGAGCGCCGCCTTCATGTCCGTTCGGCTCGCGTGGACCGCCACGTAGTTCGCCCGGTGCTCGAACTGCTCGTCGCGCGGCTCGTAGGCCTTCCAACCGATCGATCCCGGGAAGACCTTTCCGAGCGCGAACCCGGCCGGTTCGAGCAGCTCGTAGAAGTCGGCGAGCCACACCCTCGCGATCGCGGCCCAGAGGGTGAACTCGAACTGCACGAGACCGATGGACCCACTGGCCAGCGCGCCCTCGAAGCCCCGCAGGACCTGCAGATCCGCGCCTTCGGCGTCGATCTTGAGCACATCGACCCGATCCAGCCCGGTACGCCGGAGGTACTCGTCGCCGGAGAGCACGTGACACCGCTCCATGCGTCGTTCGCCCTCGTCGCCGCTGACGAGCGTGGTCGTCGTCGGGTACCGGTCGTCGACGAACACCTCCGTCTCACCCGAGTGGTCGCTCAGCCCGACGTCGGCGACGGTGACTCGTGCATCTCGCCCCAGGCGTTCCACGAGCTTCGATCGCGTCGACGGGAGGATCTCGAACGCGTGCGACCTCGCCGCGGGGAGCGCGCCCAGTGCGTGCACCGTCCACTCACCGTGGAAGGCACCGACATCGAACACCGTGGCCACCCCGCACCTTCCGAGCGCGTCGAGGAGCCGGTACTCACCGTTCCTCGCGCTGTTCGAGCTGTCGTTCTCGTACGCACGATCCACCGAGCGCGCGAGCTGATGCGCGAAGCGCATGGCGCGTGCGTCGCGGTGCTCCGCCATGAGGTTGAACAGACGCTGGCGCCACATCGGCCAGACACTACGGCACCGCCAATTGCGCACTCGGAGCGCACTCGGAGCGCACTCGGAGGGCACATCGGAGACGACAGGAACCTCCGCACGTTGATCATCTGCACGCAGAGGGGATCCCCGTAGCCTGCTGACGTGCACGAGCCCCTGCTGACGAGGACGTGTCGCTGATGTGCGGCATCGCCGGGGTGCTCGACCTCGACGCCTCGTCGCGCGACGAGGAGCTCCGTGCCGTCGTCGACGCGATGCGTGACGCACTCGTGCACCGCGGTCCCGACGCCGCCGGCACCTGGCTCGACGCCCCTGCCGGCATCGCCCTCGGCCACCGTCGGCTCTCGATCGTCGACCTCACCGACGCCGGCGCCCAACCGATGGTCTCGGCGTCGGGTCGCTGGGTGCTCACCTACAACGGCGAGATCTACAACGCCCCCGACCTCGCCCGCGACCTGGCCGCGGCCGGCCACCGGTTCCGGGGGCACTCCGACACGGAGGTGCTCGTCGAGGCCATCGCCGCGTGGGGCCTCCGACGCACCCTGGCCCGCGTCAACGGCATGTTCTCGTTCGCGGTCTGGGACCGCGAGGACCGCACCCTCCACCTCGTGCGCGACCGCCTGGGCGAGAAGCCGCTCTTCTACGGCTGGTTCGGCACCACGCTCGTCTTCGGCTCCGAGCTGAAGGCGTTGCGCGCCCATCGCTCCTTCGACGACGAGATCGATCGCACCGCGCTCACCGACTACCTGCGGTTCAACTGCGTGCCGGCACCGCAGTCGATCTTCGAGCACGTCCGCAAGCTCCCGCCCGCGTCGCTGCTCTCCCTCGACACCCGCGCCGCCCCCCGCAACGCGACACCCACCACCTATTGGTCGGCGCTCGATGCCGCGTCCCCCGACCGCGCTCGTGCCGACATGACCGACGCGGACGCGATCGACGAGCTCGAAGCGCTGCTGCTCGACGCGGTGAAGCTCCGCATGCGCTCCGACGTGCCCCTCGGCGCGTTCCTCTCGGGGGGCGTGGACTCGGCGACCATCGTCGCGTTGATGCACGCGCAGAGCGACCAGCCCGTCCGGACCTTCACCATCGGCAGCACCTCGCGCGCGCACAACGAGGCCGACCGCGCCGCGGTGATCGCCGATCGCCTCGGTTCGCGCCACACCGAGCTGATCGTCACCGGCGACGACGCGCTGGCGATGGTCGACCGCCTCCCGGTCGTGTACGACGAGCCGTTCTCCGACGACTCGCAGATCCCGACCCTCCTCGTGTCGGAGCTGGCCCGTCGCGACGTCACCGTGTCGCTCTCCGGCGACGGCGGCGACGAGGTCTTCGGTGGCTACGAGCGCTACCGCGCGGTGCCCGCGATGACCGCGCGCAACCGGAGGATCCCCGCCCCGTTGCGCGCGGCGGGCGCCCGCGTCGCGATGGCGGTGCCACCTCGGGCATGGGAGACGATGACCGCACCGATCCCGTCCCGCTGGCGTCCGCAGATCCCCGCCACCAAGGTGGCCAAGCTCGCATCACTCATGACCGTCGACGACCCGCGCGCCATGTACCGGACCCTCGTGTCGCACTGCACCGATCCCGGCGCGATCGTCATCGGCGGCGACGACCGGAGCGCGATCGACGACGAGCCGTGGCCCGACGACGAGATCGTCGCCCGCATGATGGTGAGCGACACCGTCACCTACCTGCCCGACGACATCCTCGTGAAGCTCGACCGGGCGACGATGAGCGTCGGTCTCGAGGGCCGCATCCCCTACCTCGACCATCGCGTCGTGGAGCTGCTCGCGGCCCTCCCGGTGCACATGAAGATCCGCGACGGGCGCAGCAAGTGGTTGCTCCGGCGCGTGCTCGAACGCCACCTGGCGCCCGAGGTGTTCGCGGGTCCCAAGTCGGGGTTCGGGGTGCCGATCGGCGCATGGCTGCGCGGGCCGCTGCGCTCGTGGGCCGACGACCTGCTCGCCCCCGACGCGCTCGCCCGCGCCGGCTACCTCCGCCCCGCGCCGATCCGGCGCCTCTGGGACGAGCACCAGCGCGGTCGCTCCGACCACGCCCACCAGCTGTGGGACGTGCTCATGTTCCAGGCCTGGCTCGACGCGTGGGTTCGATGAGCGACGACGTCGAGGTGCGACGGGCGACGCTCGACGACCTCCCCGCCGTCCTCGCCCTCGCCCGACGCACCCTGGGGTGGAACGGTGGCGACGACGACGAGGTGTTCTTCCGGTGGAAGCACCTCGACAACCCGTTCGGGGCGTCGCCGATGTGGGTCGCCACCGCCGGCGCGCGCGTGGTGGGGTTCCGCACCTTCATGCGGTGGGAGCTGTCACGCCGCGACGAGAGCCACTTCCGCGCCGTGCGCGCCGTGGACACGGCGACCGATCCCGACTTCCAGGGTCGCGGCATCTTCCGCCGCCTCACGAGGCTCGGCGTCGAGGAGCTCGAGGACGAAGGCGTCGCGTTGGTGTTCAACACCCCCAACGACAAGAGCCTCCCCGGATACCTGCAGATGGGATGGGAGATCGCGGGCCGGCCGGCGGTGAGCATCATGCCGACGTCGGTGTCGTCGCTGTGGCAGCTCGCGGGCGCGCGCCGCCCGGCCAGCCTCATCCCGATCGAGATGCACGTGGGCGCCCGACCCGCCGACGTGTTCGTCGACGACGACGCGCTGGCGCGACTCGTGATGACGCTGCCGGTGCACGAAGGCCTCACCAGCCGGCGCACGCCCGCCTACCTGCGCTGGCGCTACGGGTTCGCACCGCTGCACTACCGAGTGGTCACGCACTCCACCGACATCGAGGACGGGCTCGCGGTGTTCCACCTGCGCCGCCGGGGACGCGCGGTCGAAGCCACGGTCTGCGACGCGCTCGTGCCCGAGGAGACGCCCGACGTCGAGCAGGAGCTGATGCGGCGCATCGGCGAGCTCACGCAGGCCGACTACCTGCTCCGGGTCGACCGGCGGCGCATGCTGCGCGGGTTCGTGCCCGTGCCGCGGCATGGGACCGATCGTCGCCTTCCGCAGCCTCGACCACCGGGCCGTGCCGCACCGTCGCGACTTCTCCTTCACGATGGGCGATCTCGAGCTGTTCTGACCGCGGCATGCCGCGAGCTCCGGCCCACCCGGGCGACGCGATCCGCGATCACCGCACCGACGACCGCAGCGAGCGGGACGAGCTCAGGGACGAGCACCAGACCGGCCACACCGACGACGAGGAGCGTGGTGAGGTCGCGCACGCGCAGCCGCGGGACGAAGCGCCAGAGGTGCACGGCGAAGGCAGCCACCACGACCGCGGCCTCGAGCGCAACGGTCGTCGACAGCGCCAGGTCGCGGCGGAGGGTGCCGTGCGTGAGCGTCGCCCCGATCGCACCCACGATCGTGACCACCGCGAGCGCGTCGACCAGCACCGGACCCGGCTCGGTGCGCACCCGGACGAGCAGGCGGCTCGGCCACGGCGGCGGGCCGAACCGGGCGGCGACCACGAGCGCGGTGAGCACGGCCGCGATCGCGACGACGACCCCGCACCGGCCGGTGGACGCGCCCAACCGCGCCGCGGCAGCGGTCAGGAACACCACCGGGAGCGTCCACCACCACGCCCGCAGACCCAGTGCGGCCAGGGTGAGGGCACCCGTGGCGGCCGCCACGACCACGGCCACCGTCGGCACGGGCAGGCCCACGGGGAACGCGGCCAGCGGGACGGTGACGACGAGGGCCAGGAGCGGCGGGAGCCACCGGTCCCGGAGCGAGCGCGGACGCCGGTCGGCGACGACGAGGCAGGTGATGGCGACGAGTGCCGCGACCGCCCGGACCGTCGCGCCCGGGACGGCCACCGACGTCACCAGCGCCGCCACCGCGATTGCCGCCCACCTCGATGCCGCGGCCGTGCGGCGCGGCACCACCACCAGCAGCACCTCGGGCACGAACGGCGCCGGGAGCAGCACGAGCGTCGTCACCCACCAGCCGATCTCGGCACCGAGCAACCCCGCAGCCGCGCCGAGCGCAGCGAGCGGCAACGCGACCAGGTTCAACCCCGCCTGTTGCTTGGCGCTGGCGCCGACGCGCTCACCGAACAGCGCGACGAGCACGACGCCGAACGCGGTCTCGGCCGCGATGTAGGGGATCGCCGCGATCAGGGCGGCGCCGAGCAGCGCCGTCCACGAACCGCCGAACCAGCTCGACGCCACCTCGAACGCGGCAACCGCGGTCGCGGTCGCCAACGCGGTGCTGCCGGAGTTGTAGCTCATGCGGACGAACGCGCGCTCGCGCCAGTGCCGTACGTCGAGGACGCCGACGAGCAGCGCCACCACCAGGGGACCCGACCACGGTGCCGCACCGCGGAACACCAGCAGCGACGCGACGATCACGGCGGCGTCGGCCGTCACACCGGTCTCGTTGGGGAACAGCACGTAGCGGTTCATGCACCACGCGAGGGGGATCGCCACCACGAGGAGGAGTCCTGGTGCGGGCCACGCCTCGCCCGCGACCGTGAGCCCGGCGACGAGGAGCGCGGCGAGGGTGAGCAGCGCGATCGAGTACGCCGTCGTGCGGTGGATGCGTGCGCGCCCGACCTGGTCGAGGTGCGGCGCCGTCGGTTGGCGCACCGTCGGACTCATCGCGAGGCCGCACCGACGGAGCGTCCCGGGAGGGACGCGCGCGCGAGACGGGCCGGGGTGCGAACGCACAGCAGGACCACGAGCAGACCACCGGCGACGATCGGCACCGACCACCACACGCCGTCCGCCGACGCCGAGGGCACGAGGAGCAACGCGAGCGCGCCGAGGACGTTCGCGGTGAGGGCGACGGCGCGGGGTCGGGGCGCGAACCGCCACTGGCGCACGCCGAGCGCGACGACTGCGACCACCGACTCGCCGAGTCCGCTGCTGATCCAGGCCCAGGTGACCGCGCCGGCACGATCGGTGCGCACGGCGGCCACCGCTGCGGCCACGACCGCTCCCGCCGAGACCAGCACGAGGAGCGCGGCCAGGTGCCGCGGTGTCCGGCCGCGGAGGACACGGGTGAGCACGCCGCTGCGCCACGGCGGCGACGCCCACCACACCACTGCCGCCATTGTCACGGCGAGCGCGGCCGCGAACGCCGGGCCTCCCCCCGCGCCCGCGGCTCGCCAGACCGAGGCCCACGCCACCGCGGCCGCGACGAGCGGGATGGTCCAGAGCGCAGTGGTGGCGCTCCGACGTCGATGGGCGCCGACCGCGATCGCCACTCCCTCGACGACGAACCCCGCGGCCAACGCACCCAGTGCGAGCTGGCCGTCGACGTCCGCGATCGGTGACACGATCCCCGCTGCCAGCAGTGCTGCGCCCGCGGCAGTGGCCGTCGCCACGAGCAGCCTCGTCCGGGATCGTTGCGCGGCGCGACACCACGACACCAGCACGGTGACGACCGCGCCCAGCGCGGCGGCGGCCGCTGCGTCCTGGTGCGCCACGACGACGGCGGCGACGACCACGAGTGCGGTGAGCGGGGGCACCAGCGCGGCGCGCTCGGTCGCCAGCTCGATCCCGGCCAGCGCGGCGATGCCCACGAGGAGCGCCCGCGTGGCCCCGCCCGGGACGGATGCGGCCGACGTGGCGACGGTTGCCACCGCCGCGATCCCGAGCACCGCGAACACGTCGCGCACGACCTGGGCGTGGCCGCGCGCACGCGCGATGACCAGCTCGGGCACGAACGCGACCGGCACCAGCGCGAGCGCCACCGCCCACCATCCGAACCCCTCCAACGCCAGGGCCGCGCACGCTCCGTAACACGCGACGGGGAGCGTCAGGACGTCGACCTCGAACAGGTGACGCAGCGCGGCGCCCGATCGTTCACCGAAGCAGCGCAGCAGGATCGTCGAGGCGAGGAGGTCGACGGCCACGAAGGCGGTCGCGGTGGTGAGCACCACGACGCACCACGCGACCACGGAGTCGTCGACCACCGACGTGCACGCGGCGAGCGTGGCCGCCGCCACGAGGGCCGCCAGCCCCCGGTTGCCGGCGTTGTACGCCATCCGGAGGAACGACCGCTGCTCCCAGTGCACCGCGTCGAGCGGACCGGTGAGCAACGCGACGACGAGCGGACCGAGGTAGGCGGCGTCGGTGCGGAACCCGACGACGGCCGCGAGCAGCACCGCGGCTTCGGCCGTCGCGGCGTGCTCGCTCGGGAAGAGGGCGAACCGGTTGACGCACAGTGCGGCGACCAGGGCCAGCACGAGGACGGGCCCGGGAGCGGGACGGCCGGCACCGGCGACCAGGAGCACCACCCCCGCCGTGGCCGCGAGGAGGAAGAGGAGCACCGCGTACGCACGCGCAGCACGGGGCGCGCCGGGCGCGCCGGCGCGCCGGTGTCGGTCGCCGTCGTGACCACGGGCTGGTCGGTGCGCCCCACGTCCCCGATCGCTCCGAATCCCCTCCGTCCGGCCGTGCGGGCCGGCGACGCGGTCGGGCATGCGATGCCCGGTCCCCTCAGTGAGACGACGGCGAGCCGTTCGCGTCACGCCTAGCCTGCGACCGGTGGGCACGGCTCGCTCCGCCATCAAGGTGACCTCGGCCGCCCTCGACTCGGTGCGCCGCCCCGCACCGGGGCTCGTCGTGCTGATCTACCACCGGGTCGGTCGGCGCACGGCGGTGGAGGTCGACCTGCCGACCGCGCTCTTCGCCGAGCAGATGAGCTGGCTCGCCACCCACACGCAACTGGTCACGCTGACCGACGGGCTCGCCGCGCTCCACGACGGGAGGCCCGACCCCATGGTGGCGGTGACGTTCGACGACGGCACCGCCGACTTCGTCGAGATCGCGCTGCCGATCATGGTCGAGCACCGCGTGCCGTCGACGCTCTACGTCGCCACCGAGTTCGTCGACCGGGGCATCCCGTTCCCCGACGACGGCATCCCCGTCTCGTGGTCTGCCCTCGTCGACGCGGTGACCACCGGCGTGGTCGAGATCGGTTCGCACACGCACCACCACGCGCTCCTCGACCGGCTCCCCACGCCCGAGATCGACGCCGAGCTCGATCGGTCGATCGAGCTGATCGGCGAGCGGCTCGGGGTGACCACACGGCACTTCGCGTACCCGAAGGCGGTGATGGGTTCGGCTGCCGCCGAACGCGCGGTGCGGGCGCGCTTCGACTCCGCGGCGATCGCGGGCACGCGCGTGAACACGTCCGGGCGCACCGACCCGTACCGGCTCGCGCGCTCACCGATCCAGGTGAGCGACGGCATGCGGTGGTTCCGCCGCAAGGCGGGCGGCGGCATGCGGTTCGAGGACGACGTGCGCCGCATCGTCAACCGCTCGCGCTACGCCGACGCCACCACCTGACGCACCGCGTCGACGACTCGCACGACGTCGTCGTCGGTCATCGCGGAGCCACTCGGCAGGCAGAGCCCCCGTCGGAAGATCTCCTCCGCCACCTGGCCACCGCGCATCTCGCAGTCGGCGAACACCGGCTGCAGGTGCATCGGCTTCCACGCCGGGCGTGCCTCGATGTCGAGCGACGCGAGGTGTTCGCGCACCGGTGTCGGATCGTCCAGCGTGATCACGGTGAGCCAGTTGGTGGGCTCACCCTCGGGTGCGTTCGGGAGGAACCCGATGCCCGGGACGTCGGCGAATGCGGCACGGTACGCGGCGTTGACCGCGCGCCGGCGCGCGACCTTGGCCGGCAGCCCCTCGAGCTGCGCCCGCCCGAGCGCGGCGAGCAGGTTGCTCATCCGGTAGTTGAAGCCGATCTCGGTGTGCTCGTAGTGCGGGGCCGGATCGCGCGCCTGCGTGCTCAGGTGGCGCGACCGTTCGATCAGGTCGGCGTCGTCACCGGCCAGCATCCCGCCACCGCTCGTGGTGATGATCTTGTTGCCGTTGAACGAGAACACGTTCAACGCGCCGAACGACCCCGCCGGTCGGCCCCGGTAGGTGGCGCCCAGCGCCTCGGCCGCGTCCTCGATGACGGCGACGCCGTGCTCGGCGCACACCGCCAGGATCGGATCCCAGTCGGCGCACTGGCCGTAGAGATCGACGCCGATGAGCGCCGCCGGCTGCGTGCGCCCTTCGCGCGATCGGACCGCGAGCTCGGCTTCGATCAGCCCGGGATCGACGTTCCAGGTCGCCCATTCGCTGTCGAGGAACACAGGACGCGCACCGACGTAGGTGACCGCGTTCGCCGTCGCCGCGAACGTGAGCGACGGCACGAGCACGTCGTCACCCGGCCCCACGCCGAGCAGGAGCAGCGCGAGGTGGAGTGCACCGGTGCCGCTCGACAGCGCGGCCGCGTGGCCCAGGCCGACGAATTCCGCGAACTCGCGCTCGAACGCGTCGACGTGCGGGCCGAGGGGCGCGATCCAGTTGGAGTCGAACGCGTCGAGCAGGTACTCGCGCTCGCGCGGCCCGACATCGGGGGGTGAAAGGAACAGTCGGGTCACCGGCCAACGGTAACCTCATCCGTCGTGAGCATCGTCGTGACCGGTGGCGCAGGGTTCATCGGCGCGAACCTCAGCCGTCGGCTCCGTGAGCGCGGCGACGACGTCGTCGTGGTCGACGACCTCTCGACCGGCGACCTGGAGAACCTGCGCGAGCTCGACGTCACGCTGGTCGAGGGCAGCATCCTCGATCCCGCGATCCTCGACACCGCGATGAGCGACGCCACTGCGGTCGTGCACCTCGCGGCGCGGCCGTCGGTGCCGCGATCGATCAAGGACCCGATGGCCTCGCACCTGGTCAACGCGACGGGCACGGTCGAGGTGCTCGAGGCGGCGCGGCGCGCCGGCAACCTCCACGTGATCGTGGCGTCGTCGTCGTCGGTGTACGGCGGCAATCCCACCCTTCCCAAGCGCGAAGACCTCGCCCCCATGCCCCTGAGCCCGTACGGGGCCAGCAAGCTCGCGACCGAGCAGTACGCACTCGCCTACCAGCACTCGTTCGGCCTGCCTGCGCTCGCGTTCCGCTTCTTCAACGTGTTCGGGCCGCTGCAGAGCGCCGGCCATGCGTACGCCGCAGCCGTGCCGGCCTTCGTGTCGGCCGCGCTCGAAGGCCGGCCGCTCACCGTGCACGGCGACGGCAAGCAGAGCCGCGACTTCACCTACGTCGACACCGTCACCGAGGTGATCGCCGACGCGATCACGCGCGAGGTCACGTCGAGCACGCCGGTGAACCTCGCCTTCGGCACCCGCACCGATCTGCTCTCGCTGATCGCCGAGCTCGAGACCATCCTCGGCCACGACGGTGGTGGTCGAGCACACCGAGCCGCGCGCCGGCGACGTGAAGCACTCACAGGCCGACTCCACCCGGCTCGAGGAGCTGTTCCCCGACGTCGTGCCCACGCCGCTGCCCGACGCGCTGCGCGCCACGGTCGACTGGCTCCGCACCCAGTGACGACGTGCTGAAGCGCGTCATCGACGTCACCGGCGCGTCCGTCGCGCTCGTGCTCCTCTCTCCCTGCTGGCGGTGGTCGCGCTCCTCGTGCGCGTGCGCATGGGCCCGCCGGTCCTGTTCCGCCAGCGCCGCCCCGGGCGCGACGGCCGACCCTTCGTGATGACGAAGTTCCGCACCATGACCGACCGGCGCGGCGCCGACGGCGAGCTCCTGCCCGATGCCGAGCGGCTCACCGCACTCGGGAGATGGTTGCGCCGCACGAGCGTCGACGAGCTGCCCGAGCTCCTCAACGTGGTGCAGGGCGACATGAGTCTGGTGGGACCGCGGCCGCTGCTGATGCAGTACCTGCCGCTCTACACGCCCGAGCAGGCCCGCCGGCACGAGGTGCGGCCCGGGATCACCGGGTGGGCGCAGGTGAACGGCCGCAACGCGGTCACGTGGGACGAGAAGTTCGCGCTCGACGTCTGGTACGTCGACCACCGCTCCACCCGCCTCGACGTCGAGATCCTGGCGAAGACGGTGACGCAGGTGCTGGGCGGCCACGGCGTGAGCGCGCCGGGCCACGCGACGATGGATCCGTTCCGCGGGAGTGCGGGCGCGGTGCTGACGCGGGGCTGACGCAGGTGACGTGAGCCGCGGTCGACTCGTGATCGGCGGGTCCGACCAGGGGCGACAGGTGATCGACGCCATCCTCGCCCGCGGCTTCCACACCGCGGTGGGCGTGCTCGACGGTGAGCTCGGACGCGACGAGCTCGTGTCCGGTGTTCCCGTGGTCGGTCGCGACCACGACCTCGTCGCGTGCGCGGCGGAGGTGGGGGCCGACCACTTCGTCGTCGCGATCGGTGACAACGCGACACCGTGGCCAGCTGCTCGAACGCGCGATGGCGGCCGCGCCGCACCTCGAACCGGCGACCATCGTGCACCCCACGGCGGTGATCGGCCACGACGCCACCGTCGGCGCGGGCTCGATCCTGCTCGCCGGCTCGGTGGTGGGCAACGGCACCCAGGTGGGCCGCGGCGCGCTGCTCGGCATCCACTCGTCCATCGACCACGACGGTGTGCTCGGCGACCACGCCAGCCTCGGGCCGGGCGCGACCACCGGAGGGACCGTGCGCATCGGGAGCACCACCGCGGTGGGGCTCGGTGCGAGCATCATCCACGGCGTGACCATCGGGGCCGACACCGTGATCGGCGCCGGTGCGGTCGTCGTCCACGACCTTCCCGACCGGGTGGTGGCCTACGGCGTGCCCGCGTGTCGCCCGCAGCCGTGAGCCCGGCGAGCGCTACCTCTGAGGTCGCGGGGCCCGACGGCCCTCAGCCCCTCGGGGCGCAACCGGCGCAACTCCGTCATCCCGGGCACCGCGATCCATGGCGGGCGTCTATGGGCACTATTTTCTCTCCACGCCCGGGTGCGCTCGCAGGTGGCGCGCCTACTTCCCGGAGGAACCCTTGCCCGACCGTCCGCCGGACCCCGCGGAGGGTGAGCCGTCGCCGTACGCGCTCCCGAGTGCCTACGGACCCGCGCAACCCTCGCGCGACGACTACGACGACCTCGACCACCACGACGACAACCCCGCGGTCACCATCCACGATCGCGATGCGGAGATCGAGAGCCGGTCCGACGCACCGGCCCCGGTACCGCCGGTTGCACCGCGAGCGCCCGAGCCCGAGACCGACCCGGGCACGGTGCCGGTCGTGCCTGCAGGCGTGGCCGCGGGCGTGGCGGCCACGGCCGCGGCGCCGACCGGCCCGCCGCTGTCCCGACGGGAGCTCCGCGAGCAGCGCGAGCGTGAGGAGGCCGCAGCGAAGCACCGAGGAAAGGGTCGCGCAAGGGGCCCACGGGCTCCCAGGGACCGAAGAAGAAGCAGCGGTCGAAGCGCGCCAAGTGGACGCGGCGCGGCATCGCGATCGCAGTCGTGATCCTCCTCGTCCCGGTGGCCATCTCCTACGTCGACTACCTCAACAAGCCCGGCAGCGACACCATCTCGGTGCGCACCGTCGAGTGGATCCGCGACAACGGTGGCAACGGGATCGTGAACACCATCGAGCGTTGGTGGTACACGAACAACCCGCCGCCGACCGGCGGTACGCCCGACGCGATCAAGACGCAGAAGACCGTCGTCGAGTCGTCGGGCAAGTCACACGACCCCGGTCACGTACCCGCAGATCCAGCACCTGGCGCCGCCGACGGCGCGCGTGGCCACTCCGGCCGCCGACGTGCAGGAGAACGAGGGCGTGTGGCAGCCGACGGGTCGTCTCGTGTCCGGCCAACCCGCCGTCTACACGACGCTGGTCCGACCCGACGCGGTGCACACCTCGTACTACACGGGTCTGATGTGGCTCGACACCAAGCTGCTCCGGGCCAACTACGTCGTCGGCACCGAGCAACCGGGTGGCGGACCCAACCCGTGGGGTTCGCAGATCCCGCCCGAGGAGCGCGACACCGCCATCGCCGCGTTCAACTCGGGCTTCAAGATGGACTCGGCCAACGGGGGTGCGTACCTCGACGGTGACGAGATCGTGCCGCTGCGCGATCAGCGCGGCGTCGTTGGTCATCAACCAGGACGGGTCGGCCAACGTCGGCGTGTGGGGCCGCGACTTCACGATGTCACCCGACATCGAGGCCGTCCGCCAGAACCTGGTGCTGATCGTCGACAACGGCCAGCTCAACCCCGAGTTGCGCGAGGACGACACGACGGCCTTCGGCGCCACGCTCGGCAACAACGTCTACGTGTGGCGCTCGGGTGTCGGGGTGACCGCCGACGGCGCGCTGGTGTACGCCGGCGGACCATCGCTCTCGATCATCGCCCTGGCCCGCACGTTGCAGGCGGCGGGTGCGGTGCGGGCGATGGAGATGGACATCAACACCGACTGGGTGAGCGCGTTCACCTACCAGCCGAACGAGACGGTGCCCGGCGCTCCGATCGAGGGGGTGAAGCTGCTCGACGGCATGACCCACGACGGCAGCCAGTACCTCCAGACCAACTCCCGCGACTTCTTCGCCTTCACCGCCGACGCCAAGCTCGCCACCCCCCTCCCCTCGACCACCACCACCAAACCCAAGAAATAGAACGTTCTGGCGCCCCTACCGCGTGAATATCACGGCGTAGGGGCGCCAAATCCCAGGCGACGTCGCAACGTCTCGAGCGCCTCGCCCCCGTTGCTCCGCATGGCCGCGGCGGTGAAGACGATCGGCTCCCAGTCGGCGCGTTGGATACGGGCGCGGCGCTCGCTGTCCCGGTCGATCGCGAGTCGCCCGGCATGGTGTTCGTAGCTGTCGTACTCGAGCGCGATGCGATGCTCCGGGTAGGCGGCATCGACGCGCGCGATGAATCGACCGTTGTGCCAAATCTCGTACTGGAACGCCGGCATGGGGAATCCATGCCGGCGGAGGAGCTGCTTCAGCTTCGTCTCCATCGGGCTCTCGGGGACACCCTCCTGGGGATCGAGGCCCCGAACGAACCTGCGCAAGACTCCGACGCCGTTCCGCCCACGCTTCCCTTTCTCGTCGACGAACTTCCGGAGATCGACGACCGTCGTCAGCTTCCGGTGCAGCGAGCGGTCGATCGCCATCTCGACCGTCGAGTCGTCGACCACGGCGGCGAGCCCCAGCAACGTCTGCTCGACCGACGCGGTCGGGATGCCGTCGACGCTTCGGAGATCGCAGTCGTCGAGGAGATCGGTCTCGTGCACGACGAGGCCATCGGCCTTGGCGCGCTTCCATCGACGACACGTGATCTCGACGATGTCGGTGCGCCCACCGGGAAGGTCCCAGAGCGCCGCAGCAGACCTGTGCGACGCGACGGCGAGGCCGTGCGCGACCCAACACGACACGAGCAGATGACCACGCCAGGACAGCGGTGCCCCGGCGATCCGGTAGACCCGCTCATAGGGCGCCGTCCATCGGCCGGACCGGAGGCGGGCGTCGCGCTGGGCGCGGGTGAAGCCGAGATCGTGGAGCTGCTCCAGGGAGAAGACACCGTGTTGCGCTTCGGCGATCGCGGCGATTCGGCGGTCGAGCGA
This sequence comes from uncultured Actinomycetes bacterium, assembly GCA_963755855.1. GTDB lineage: Bacteria > Actinomycetota > Acidimicrobiia > IMCC26256 > DASPTH01 > DASUAS01. The sequence continues at coordinate 2,397,346 of CAVWLR010000009.1, forward strand.
GGGCTCCATGTACCCAGAGACGCACGAAACCGGATTTCATCTCGCCTCGGCGATTTGGCGCCCCTGCCGCGTGAATATCACGGCATAGGGGCGCCAAAACGGTTCTAGCGGGGGTCGAGGTCGAGGCTGCAGGAGTTCATGCAGTAGCGCTGGCCGGTGGGGCCGGGACCGTCGGGGAAGACGTGCCCGAGGTGACCACCGCACTTGCGGCAGACGACCTCCTCGCGCACCATGCCGTGGCTGACGTCGCGCTTGATCTCGACCGCGTCGGCGACCATCGGCTCGGTGAAGCTGGGCCAGCCGGTGCCGGAGTCGAACTTGGTCGACGCCTCGAACAGCTCCGCCCCGCACCCGGCGCAGCGGTACACGCCGTCGTCGTGGCAGTCCCAGTACTTGCCCGTGAACGCCCGCTCGGTGCCCGCCTGCCGCAGCACCTGGTACTGCTCCGGGCTCAGCTCCTCGCGCCACTCCTGGTCGGTCTTCACTACCTGGTCGCTCATCACTTCTCCTCGGGTGCGTAGACCCAGCATTCGATCTCCACCAGGGCCCCGGCGGGCAGCGCCGCGACGCCGATGGTGGTGCGCGCGGGCCGGTTGGCCCCGATCGCGCCCTCGTACAACACATTCACCGTCGCGAAGTTCCCGAGATCGGTGAGGAAGATCGTGGTGCGGGCGACGTCGTTCCACCCGGCACCGACGTCGCTCAGGACCGCCGCGATGTTGGCCAGGACCTGGTTGGTCTCGGCCTCGATCCCGCCCGCCACCAGCGCGCCGTCGGCACCGAATCCGACCTGTCCCGCCATCACGACGAAGTCGCCCGCACGCACCGCGGGCGAGTAGGGACCGGCCACCGGCGGCGCGCTCGGGGTGGGGATCGGTTCGACGGCCATCAGCGATCCACGCTCAGCAGTCCGGTTCTTCGTCGACGACCGGGTCGTGCCAGTGGTCGGGATCGGAGATGAGCCGATCCTGCTCGGGCGGGCCCCACGTGTGCACCGGGTACGGGATGGCCGGCGGCGTGATCGGTGAGCACGTTGTCGACGACCCGCCACGACGACTCCACGCCGTCCTCCCGGGCGAACAGCAGCGTCTCACCGTCGAGCGCGTCGCCGAGCAGCCGCTCGTACGCCGACGCCTCACCCGGGTGGTCGTTGCAGAGGTAGAGCTGCGAGCTGTCGCCGACGAAACCGTCGCCGGCCGCCTTCACCCGCACCCCGGCCGCGATCGAGATGCGCGGGTTGAGCTGGAAGCGGAAGTAGTTGGCGTCGTGGGCGCGGTGCTCGTACTCGGAGAACACGTTGGTCGGCGGCCGGTGGAGCTCGACCCGCACCTCGGTGCAGGTGACCGGGAGGTTCTTCCCCGCGCGCACGTAGAACGGCACGCCTTCCCACCGCCACGAGTCGATGAAGAGCCGCACCGCGGCGAACGTCTCGACGTCGGAGTCGGGCGCAACACCTTCTTCGTCGCGGTAGCCCTCGAACTGGCCCCGCACGAGGTCGTCGGGCTTGAGCGTGTCCATCGCCGCGAACACGCGCTCCTTGCCGTCACGCAGCTCCTCGACGCCGGGGCCGACGGGCGGCTCCATCGCCAGCAACCCGACGGTCTGGAACAGGTGGTTCTGGATGACGTCGCGCAGCGCGCCGACCTCTTCGTAGAACTTGCCCGCGACCCTGCACGCCGAAGTCCTCGGCCATGGTGATCTGCACCTGGCGCACGTAGTTGCGGTTCCAGATCGGCTCGAGGAAGGAGTTGGCGAACCGGAAGTACAGGAGGTTCTGGATCGCCTCCTTGCCGAGGTAGTGGTCGATCCGGAAGATGTCCTCCTCGGGGAACACCGAGTGGAGGACGCCGTTGAGGTGCTGCGCCGACGCGAGGTCGCGCCCGAACGGCTTCTCGATGATCACCCGCGCGTTCTTCGCCGCGCCCGACGAGCCCAAGCCCCTCGACCACCTTCTCGAACATGGTGGGAGGGATGGCGAGGTAGTGCGCGGGACGCGAGCAGTCGCGCAGGTTCTTCTCCAGCTCGGCGTAGGTCGACGCGTCGTTGTAGTTGCCGTCGACGTAGCGCATCAGCCCGGTGAGCTTCTCGAACGCGCCCTCGTCGTCGACACCACCGCCGTATTCGGTGATGCTGTCGCGCGCTCGCGTGCGGAGATCTTCGACCGTCCAGCGCGACGACGCCACGCCGATCACCGGCACCTCGAGGTCACCCTTCTTCACCATCGCGTAGAGCGCGGGGAAGATCTTCTTGTGCGCGAGGTCACCCGACATGCCGAAGAAGACGAGCGCGTCGGACGGATCCTTCGGTGCCACTACTTGGTCTCCCCGATCGTCTGGTCGAGCTTCTCGTCGTGGCCGCCGAACTCCTTGCGCATCGCCGAGAGCAGGCGGTCGGCGAAGTCGGCGCCGTCGCGCGACGTGAAGCGCGCGTAGAGCGCGGAGCTGAGGACGTCGGCGGGGACGCCCTCGTCGATCGCCGCATGGATCGTCCAGCGCCCCTCGCCGCTGTCGGAGACACGACCCTCGAAGTCGGAGAGGTCGTGGTTCTGCGACAACGAGTGCGCGGTCAGGTCGAGCAGCCAGCTCGCCACCACGCTGCCGCGGCGCCACACCTCGGCGACGGCGGGGATGTCGAGGTCGTACTGGTAGTACTGCGCATCCCGCAGCGGGGCGGTCTCGGCGTCGGCCTGGCGCTGGTCCTTGCCGACGTCGGCGTTGTGCAGGATGTTCAGGCCCTCGGCGTAGCTGGCCATGATCCCGTACTCGATGCCGTTGTGCACCATCTTCACGAAGTGGCCGGCGCCGTTCGGACCGCAGTGCAGGTAGCCGTTCTCGGCCGTCGACGGGTCGCCGGACAGACCCGGGGTGCGGGGTGCGGCGTCGATGCCGGGGGCGATGGTGCGGAAGATCGGGTCGAGGTGGGTGACGACGTCGTCCTCGCCGCCGATCATGAGGCAGAAGCCACGATCGAGACCGAACACGCCTCCGCTCGTCCCCACGTCGACGTAGTGGATGCCCTTCGACTTGAGTCTCCCGGCACGGTCGATGTCGTCGCGGTAGTAGGAGTTGCCGCCGTCGATGATGATGTCGCCCGGCTCGAGGTGCTCGACGAGCTTCTCGATGGTGTCGTCGACGAAGGCAGCCGGCACCATGATCCACGCCGCGCGCGGCTTCTCGAGCTTCGCGACGAACTCCTCGATCGAGTACGCGCCCGTGGCGCCCTCGCCCGCCAAGGCGTCGATCGGAGGCTTGCTGACGTCGTAGGCGACGCATTCGTGGCCGTCTCGCATCAGACGTCGCACCAGGTTGGCGCCCATCCGGCCGAGACCGATCATGCCGAGTTGCATCGTGCTCCCTTTCGTCGGCGACCCCCAGCTTGCCAGGCGACGCCCGACTACGAAGCGGGCGGGATCACCCACAGGCCGAAGCGGAACATCGGCAGGAACCCCATGCCGGTGAAGCCGGGACGGGAGTCGTCGCTCGTGAACGCGACCGCGGGCCGCTGCGGTGCCTGGTTCACGCGTGCCCAGACCAGCGCCGACCACACGCCTCTCCGGCGACCCGCCGGAAGGGTGGCGGCGAAGCACAGGTTGACGACGCCATGGGCGTCGAGCGCCGCGGCGCCCCCGACGCGGCTCGCCGTCGACCAGGCCGAGCCGCAGCGTGACCTCGGAGTCGAGCAGCGGCGTCGGGGAACAGCGATCCCGGCGGTTCGCCCCTCGCCTCGTCGAGCGGGTAGCCCTCGACTGCGAGCTGCTCGAGCGCCTGCAGGTCGTCGACGGTGATGACGTCGCGCACCTCGACCCCGTTGCGCGTCGTGGCGGTGACCGGTCCCGGCGGCCGCACCACGAACATCGGATGGCCACCCAGCTGCCAGCCGCGTGGCCCGAGGTCGGGCAGCGGCCAGACCGACAGCAGCAGCGCGACCCGGCCTGCCCGCCCGGTGTCGGCGTAGAAGTCGCGGACGCGGTCGAGCACCGGGTCGTGCGCGTCCGTCACCGGACGCAGCAGCATCGCCATGTTGTTGTACGGCACCGGTCCACCGCTGTCGACGAGTGCGACGTCGTCGTCGCTGGCGTGCCGGGCCGTCGGGCCGCTCGCCATCGCCCGCAGCACGTCGGCGTGGTTGAACACGAAGCGCCGCAGCACCGAGTCGTCGATCGGCTCGTGCGCACCCCAGCCGGTGGCCAGCTGCTCGTCGTCGGAGGCACCCATGCTTCACCTACGGAGTCGGCGGTATCTCCGGATCAGCGCGTTCGTGCTGCTGTCGTGGGTGAGCTCCGATTCGGAGCCACCCCCATCGGGGTCGGAGTCGAGCTCGGGGATGATCGCGGTGGCGAGCTGCTTGCCCAGCTCGACGCCCCACTGGTCGAACGAGTTGATGTTCCAGATGGTGCCCTGCGTGAACACCTTGTGCTCGTAGATCGCGACCAGCTGTCCGAGCGTGAACGGCGTGAGGCGTTCGGCCAGGATCGTGTTGGTCGGGTGGTTGCCGGCGAAGAAGCGGTACGGCTCGCCCTCGGGCGCGGCCCGCCCGAACGCCAGGGCCTCGGTCTGCGCGAGGAAGTTGGCGGTGAGCAGGTCCTGGTGCGTGCCGACCTCGTGGTTGGCGTGCACGAACCCGATGAAGTCGGCCGGGATGAGCTTCGTGCCCTGGTGGATGAGTTGGTAGAACGCGTGCTGGCCGTTCGTACCGGGCTGACCCCACACGATCGGCCCGGTCTGCATGGTGACGGGGTTGCCGTCGAGGTCGACCGACTTGCCGTCGCTCTCCATGTCGAGCTGCTGCAGGTACGCCGGGAAGCGGGCGAGGTACTGGCTGTACGGGAGGACCGCCTGGGTCTCGGCACCGAAGAAGTCGTCGTACCAGATGCCGATGAGCCCGAGCAGCACGGGCAGGTTGCGGTCGAACGGCGCGGTGCGGAAGTGGTCGTCGACGCTGCGGAACCCCGCGAGCATCTCTGCGAACTGCTCGTGACCGATCGCGACCATCAGCGACAGGCCGATCGCCGAGTCGTACGAGTAGCGGCCGCCCACCCAGTCCCAGAACTCGAACATGTTGGCGGTGTCGATGCCGAACTTCGCCACCTCGGTGGCGTTGGTCGACACCGCGACGAAGTGCTTGGCGACGGCCGACTCGTCGCCGCCGAGACCGGCGAGGCTCCACTCGCGGGCACTGCGGGCGTTGGTGAGCGTCTCCAGGGTGGTGAACGTCTTCGACGAGATCACGAACAGCGTCTCGGCCGGATCGAGATCGTGCGTCGCTTCCCAGAAGTCGGTGCCGTCGACGTTGCTCACGAACCGGAAGGTCATGTCGCGCTGCGAGAAGTCGCGGAGCGCGTCGTACGCCATGTGCGGCCCGAGGTCGGAGCCGCCGATGCCGATGTTGACGACGTTGCGCACACGCTTGCCGGTGTGACCCACCCACTGACCGCTGCGCACGCGCTCGGAGAAGTCGGCCATCTTGCGCAGCACGTCGTGCACCGCGGGGACGACGTTCTCGCCGTCGACCTCGATGACCGCGCCCTCGGGTGCGCGCAGCGCGACGTGCAGGACGGCGCGGTCCTCGGTGACGTTGATCTTCTCGCCCCGGAACATCGCGTCGATGCGGTCGCGGAGGCGCGCCCGTTCCGCCAGCTCGAGGAGCAGGCGGAGCGTCTCCGCGGTGATGCGCTGCTTGGAGTAGTCGAGGTAGACGCCGTCGAGCTCGACGGTCATCTGCTCGCCGCGTTGCGGGTCGGCGTCGAACAGGTCGCGCAGGTGGACGTCGCGCATCGTGTCGAAGTGGGCGTCGAGCGCGCGCCACTCCGGTGACTCGGTGATCGGGGCCATGCCGCGAACTCTAACGCAGGGTCGGCGCCCGTCTGATCAGAGGCCGTACGCCTCGAGGAGGCGGAGCCACACCTCGCTCACGGTCGGGAACGACGGCACCGCGTGCCAGAGCGTGTCGAGCGGCACCTCACCCGCCACCGCGATCGTCGCCGCGTGCAGCATCTCGCCGACTCCCGGGCCGGTGAACGTGGCGCCCACGATCACCCGCCGGGCGTCGTCGACCACGAGCTGGCAGGTGCCGGTGATGTCCTTGCTGTGCACCGAGGCACCCGCGACCGTCGCCCGTGCCGTGGCTCACCACCTTCACGTCGATGCCCTGCTCGCGCGCCTCGGCCTCGGTGAGGCCGACCATCGCCAGCTGCGGGTCGGTGAACACGACCGACGGCACCGCCCGGTGGTCGGCCCACGCCGTGGTGGTCGCACCGTGGAGGATGGCGTCGGCGGCGATGCGCGCCTGGTACTTGCCCATGTGGGTGAGCAGGACGCGGCCGTTGCAGTCGCCGATCGCGTAGAGCCACGCAGTCCCATCCGTGCCGTCACCGGCGCCGGCGACGGCGGTGGCTCTCAGCTGGTCGTCGACCTCCACCGGCTTCCCGGGCTCGAGCCCGACCGCGTCGATGCCGACGTCGGCGGTGTTCGGACGGCGACCGGTGGCGACGAGCAGCTCGTCGCCGGTGAACGTGCGGCCGTCGGCGAGGGTCAGCGTGACCGTGCCGTCGTGTGCACGCTCCGCGCGCGTCGACCGACGCGTCGAGCACCACCGTGATGCCGTCCGCCGCGAACGCGTCGCGCAGCTGCTCGCTTGCGAACGGCTCGAACTGCGCCACGAGCCGCGACGCCATGTCGATGACCGTGACCTCGCGCGCGCCGAGACGCTTCCACGCCTGCGCCATCTCGACGCCGACGACGCCGCCGCCGAGCACGAGCAGCCGCGCCGGCACCTCCTGCGCGCTGGTGACGGCGCGGCTGTCCCACGGCTGCACGTCGCCCAGGCCGTCGATCGGCGGGATCACCGCCGACGAACCCGTCGCGAGCACCACGGCCTTCGTCGCCTCGAGCTCGCGCACCGTGCCGTCGGACTGCGTCGACGTCGACGCGGCGCTCGCCGACCAGACGCCCGTGGCCGCGCACCAGCACACCGCCCGCACCGTCGAGCCACTCCACCTGGCTGTCGTCGTGCCAGTGGGAGGCGATGTCGTCTCGCCACGCCAGCGCGCGCCGCAACGTCGAGCTCGCCGGTGACGGCGGCGGACGCGCCCGGCACCCGCCGCACCTCGGCCAACGCCTCGCCCGGCCGCAGCAGCGCCTTGCTCGGCATGCAGGCCCAGTACGAGCACTCCCCGCCGAGCAGCTCGGACTCCACCACCGCGATCGACGCACCGCAGTCGGTGCACCGCCCGGCGATGTTCTCCCCGGCCGGCCCGCCGCCGATCACGATCACGTCGAATTGTTCCATGTGCGACAGTCTCCCCGGATGACTCAGGCCGTACCCCACCGCGGACGAGAATGACCCGATGACCACTGTTCTCGGCATCGACATCGGCGGCACCGGCATCAAGGGCGCGCCCGTCGACACCCGCAGCGGCCAGCTCCTGGCCGACCGCCACCGCATCCTCACTCCGCACCCGGCCACGCCCGACGCGGTCACCGGGGTCGTCGCCGAGCTGGCGACGTTCTTCGAGTGGACCGGCCCCACCGGTGCGACCTTCCCGGCGGTGGTGAAGGACGGCGTGGCCCGCACCGCCGCCAACGTCGACCCGGCGTGGATCGGCACCGACGCGGCGGCGCTGTTCTCGAAGGCGATCGGCGGTGACGTCACCGTGGTCAACGACGCCGACGCCGCCGGTGTCGCCGAGATGACCTTCGGCGTGGGCAAGGACCGTCGTGGCCTCGTGATCATGATCACGCTCGGCACCGGCATCGGCAGTGCGCTGTTCATGGACGGCGCGCTCGTGCCCAACACCGAGCTCGGTCACCTCAAGATGGGCAAGCAGGACGCCGAGCACCTCGCGGCCGACAGCGTGCGCGAGGCGAACGACCTGTCGTGGAAGGACTGGGCGAAGCGCGTCGACCGAGTACCTCCTGATGGTCGAGGCGCTGTTCACCCCCGACCTGTTCGTCATCGGCGGCGGCGTGAGCAAGAAGGCCGACAAGTTCTTCCCTCACCTCGCCGCGGTGCAGACCGAGGTCGTCGCCGCGCAGCTGCTCAACGAGGCCGGGATCGTCGGCGCCGCTCTCGCCCATGCGCAGCGCGCCGGCGTCACCCACACCGACTGACCCCCACGACGTTCTGGCGCCGCGACGCCGTGACTGTCACGCGGGAGAGGCGCCGAAAGGTGGGGGCGGTCAGGCAGGTGGCTGGTCGATGGGGGTGCGACCGGCGAAGCCGGCGTCGGGCCAGTGCCACCAGTCGATGGCGTCCTCGCCGTCGAGCCAGCACAACAGGTAGGTCTCGCCCGAGGGTGCGAGCGCGGGGAAGTCGATCAGCCCGCGCTCGGGATCGCGCACGATGATGCCCGTCGGCGTTCAGCGCCTCGACGATCGACGCGATCTCGGTGTCGAGGCGCGCGGCCGATCCGTTCGCGGTCGGTCGCGCGCGCACCAACTGGCGGAGCCGCTGCACCTTCGCGCGCACGTCGGGCAACGCCGCGGTCGCCTCGTCGAGGGTCCAATGTCGCACCGCTATGACCATAGGGGTGCAGAGGGGACGCCACTACGCTTCCGCCCGATGATCCGGGTCGGGTTCCTCGGGCCCCACGGCACGTTCGCGGAGGAGGCGCTGCTCACGCAGGCCGACCTCGCCGCGGGCGAGGCGGTGCCGTTCCGCGACGTCCCGCACGTGATCACCGCGGTCGAGCGGGGCGACGTCGACCTCGGGCTCGTGCCCATCGAGAACTCGATCGAGGGCTCGATCACCGTCACCCTCGACACGCTCGCGTTCGACACCGAGCTGCTCGTGCAACGCGAGGTCGACCTCCCGGTGTCGCTGCACCTCTGCGTGCCGACGGGCACCGGGCTGGGCGACATCACGACCGTCGTGTCGCACCCCAACCCGCTCGGCCAGACCCGCATGTGGATGGCGAAGCACCTCCCCGACGCGGTCGCGGTGGCCGCCAACTCCACCGCCGAGGCCGCCCAGCAGGTGGCGAAGTCGCGCAAGCCGGGCATGGCGTCGATCGGCACCCGCCAGGGCGCGGCCAACGCCGGCCTCGAGATCCTCGCCAGCGACATCGAGGACCACCCCGAGAACCAGACCCGCTTCGTGCTGGTCGGCTTCGGCGTGCCCGCGCCCACCGGCCACGACAAGACGTCGATCGTGTGCTTCCAGCGCCAGGACCGCCCCGGCTCGCTGCTCGCGATCCTCCAGGAGTTCGCGGCCCGGGCCATCAACATCACCAAGCTCGAGTCGCGCCCGACCAAGCGCGACCTCGGCGACTACTGCTTCTTCATCGACTTCGAGGGCCACCTCGACGACGAGCTCGTCGCCGACTGCCTGCGCAACCTCGCGGCCAAGCAGGCCAAGGTGAAGTTCCTCGGCTCGTACCCGGTCGCGGGCGCCGACGGCCACGCGCGCCGCAAGGCCGTCACCAAGGCCTGGCGGGACGCGAACGCGTGGCTCGGCGGCCTGCGCGAGCAGATCCGCACGAGGACCGCGTGAACGCACGATGATCGACCTCAAGCGCCTGCGCGAGGAGCCGGAGTACCGCGCGGGCATCGAACGCAAGCGCGTCGCGCCGGGCTGCATCGACGACGTGCTCGCCGCCGACGCCACGCGCCGCGAGCAGCTGCCGGCCGGTCGAAGACGCTGCGCACGCGCCAGAACGCGGCGTCGAAGGAGATCGGCAAGGCACCGCCCGACGAGCGCCCGGCGAAGATCGAAGCCGCCGGCGTGCTGAAGGAGGAGCTCCAGGCGCTCGAAGAGGCACTGACGCTCGCGCGACGCCGAGGTGCGCGCGCTCGCGCTGCAGGTGCCGAACCCGGCCGACGCGTCGGTGCCCGACGGCGGCGAGGACGACGGCGAGGTCGTCCGCGTCGGTCGGCGACACGCCCGCCGCCGCCCGCCGCTCGACCACGCCGCGTTCGGCGAGGCGATGGGCTGGGTGGAGAGCGAGCAGGCGGTCGTGATGAGCGGCTCCCGCTTCGCCTACCTCATGCGCGAGGCCGTGCTGCTCGAGCTCGCGCTCGTCAACTGGGTGACCGCGAAGCTCGTCGGCGAGGGCTTCACGCCGGTCGTGCCGCCGGTGCTCGTGCGCGAAGCAGGCGATGGAGCAGGCCGGCTTCTTCCCCACCGACCGCATCGCAGGTCTACGAGGTCGACGGACGGACGAGCTGTTCCTCGTCGGCACCAGCGAGGTGCCGCTCTCCGCGCATCCACCGCGGCGAGATCCTCCCCGTCGACGGCCTCCCCCGCCGCTACCTCGGGATCTCGTCGTGCTTCCGCCGCGAGGCCGGCACCTACGGCAAGGACACGCGCGGCATCTTCCGGGTGCACCAGTTCGACAAGGTCGAGATGTTCTCCTACGCCGATCCCGCGACGTCGTGGGACGAGCACGAGCGCACTGCTCGCGATCGAGGAGTCGATCGTCGGCGGGCTCGGGCTCCCCTACCGCGTCGTGAACATCGCCGCCGGCGACCTCGGCGCCGCCGCGGCGAAGAAGTACGACGTCGAGGTGTGGCTGCCGTCGGAGGGCGCGTACCGCGAGCTCACGTCGTGCTCGAACTACCTCGACTTCTCGGCGCGTCGGCTCAACACGCGCGTCAAGGCAGCCGGCAGTGCGAAGGGCGGCGGCAACCAGCTCGCGCACACGCTGAACGGCACCGCGTGCGCGGTCGGGCGCACGCTCGTGTTCCTCTTCGAGCACTACCAGGACGCCGACGGCGGGTTCACCGTGCCCGAGGTGCTGCGGCCCTACACCGGCTTCGACCGCGTCGCACCTCGCTGAGGCGAGGGCGCGTCACGCGCTCTCTGACACCGCGCCCTGTCCGCGGTCGGTGCCGAGCAGCTGCAGCAGACGCGCTTCGACCGCGTCGGGGGTGTCGCCGAGCGCGGCAGCGAGCTCGACCATGTCGTCGTGGCGGAGGGTCGGCGGGGCGATGGCGCGTCCGGAGCGGAGCTCGACGACCATCGAGAGGTACTCGCGCAACAGCGCATCCGACGCGTCGTCGCCGACGACCTCACGGGGGCCGGTCGAGCCGTCGTGCGCGAGGACGTGGAGGCTGTAGCCCGGCGGGAGCAGCGCGAACACGGAGACCTGACACGCCTGGGCGAGGAGACCGATCTCGCCCTCGGTGGGGGCCTCGGTCCCCTCCTGCAGCTCGCCGAGCCGGCGGGCCGCGATGCCGCTCTTCTTCGCCAGCTGGCGCGAGGAGATCCCCGCCTCCTGCCGTGCCGTCTCCAGCAGGCGGCCGAAGCCCGCCTGGGTGCTCGACTCCCGGGAAGTGGTCATACCGGGACATCGGCGCGTTCACGGCCGCGATCAACCACGAATTGCGAATGGGGTCAATCGCACCCATCGCGCCGCCGAAGAACCACTGAGCGGTGGCGACCGCCCCTGCTCAGCGCCTGGGAGGCGATCGGGATGGGCAAGGCCGACAAGAAGGCCGAGACGAAGAACAAGGCGAAGCAGGAGCGCAAGCAGCTCCGGGCGCTCCACGACGAGCTCGAGCGCGAGATGCTCGAGACCGCCACCCGACTCGACGCCACCGTCGACGAAGCACGGGAGCGCGTGCAGCGTCGAGTGGCCGAGCTCGAGACCTTCGCGACGAGCGCGCGCACTCGCGCCGAGCAGAGCGAGGCGGGCCTCCTCCGGGCGGCCGCGCAGTCGGAGACCACGCTGCGGGCGATCACCGAGGACGCCGACGAGCGCCTGCGCGCGATGGTCGAGCACATCGAGGCGCAGCGCCACAGCTTCGACGTCACGCGCAACGAGGTGACCACGAGCGCAGGTGACCTCGCGGTGCAGATCCGCACCCAGGGTGCGCGTCTCGACCGTGCGGTCGAGGCCGAGCTGTCGCGCCTCGACGAGCGCGTGCGCGTCGCCACCGACGAGCAGCTGGCGGCGACGACCGAACGCGCGAACACCCGACTCGACGCCGCGCTCGTCGAACGCATCGCCGAGTACGACATCGCCCACGCCGACGCGCTGCAGCGACTCGAGGCCCTGACCGCCGAGGCGGAGCGTCGGGTCGCCGAGTTCCACGCCGGGATGCCCGTGCAGTCGGTCGACGGCCTGCCGACGCCCGAACCGTCACGCACCGAATTCTGGGACGAGCTGCCGCCCCCGCAGGCGGAGCTCGAGGTGGTGTCGGCGGTCGCGTTCGCGGACACCTGGGCGGACGTGTCCGCACCCATGGACGCCTACGTGGCCGAAGACCTGCCTGCTCCGCAGGTCGAGGTCGAGCACACGCCCGTCGTCGTCGCCGGGGCCGACCCGGGCGCCACGGACATCGGACGACGCACCGGCCCCGGTCGACGCCCCGACCGGTGACCTCCGCTGGACCGCGTCGTCCGACCCGGAAGCCAGTGAGGCCACCGACCACGGGCCCGACGACCAGCCCGGCTCCAGCCCCTGGGCGCCGGCCCCGACGCCGTGGACTCCCGACCCGCCCGCCGCGCCGCTCGACGCCGTGCCCGTGACCGCGGTGCTCGTCGACGCACCCGCCTCCGAGTCGGTCGCGGAGTACAGCGGCGAGTGGACGCCGACGCAGACCGCGACCCTCGCGCCTCCGCTCCCGCCCCCCGCACCCGTCGCCGCCGCGACCGCCGCGACCGCCGCGCCCTTCACGTCGAGCCCGGCCGTGATCTTCGAGACGTCGCGCTCGCAGATCGTGGCGTCGTTGGGCGAGCTGCGGCGCACCTCCGCCGACGGATGGGTGAAGGTCGAGGTCGTCCACCGGGCATCGCAGGGGCAGGCCGTGGCGTCGCTCCGACTCACCGTGCAGGACGTCTTCGGCGGCAGCGAGTACCACGACGTCCCCGGTCGCGTGTCGTCCGGGATGCGCCACTCGATCCTCGTCGACGCCGGGGAGCTGCTCCAGGCGACCCAGGCCGACCCCACGCCCGACGACTCGCTGCCCATCAGCCTCGACGGCGACATCACCGTCGGAACCGTCCTCGTCCTCGGTCGCGACGTGCCCGTGCACGAGCTGACGGGCGACCGACGGAAGATCGAGCGCGTCGAGCTCCCCGCCCCCAGTGGCGACGGCGTGCAGCTCGACACGCTCGCAGGCCGCTTCGTCGTGCCCTCTCGTGTCGCGTCCGCGATGCGCTCGCGGCGCGCCCAGGAGATCGACCTGATCATGGTCGGTGAGCAGCCGTGCCTGTCGGCCCGGGTGCCCGGACCGACTGCCGCCGTGACCGCCACCATCGAGACGCCGCTGCTCTCCGGTCCGGCCGACGTGCCCGAGTCGGCCATCGAACGACGCAACCTGAGCGAGAGCCCGATCGACCAGCTCGTCCGCGCCCTCTCGGTCGGGTCGTCACCCGACGAGCTCGTCACCATCGTCACCCACGGGGTCGGGTACGCGCGCCGTCGTGCGGTCGCGCACCCGGCGCTCCCACCCGACGTGATCATCGCGGTGCTGAACGACGGCACCGAGGCGATGCGCACCGCCGCCGCCGCCAACCCCAGCATCCCGCCGTCGGCGATCGAACAGGCGGTGTCCGACGCGGCGCCCGCCGTCCGGGCCGCGGTCGCGGTGAACCCGAACGTCCCTCCTGCGCAGCTCTTCACGCTCCTGCGCGACGATTCCGCGCAGGTCCGTCTGTCGGTCGCGCGCAACCAGGCCCTCGAGCCCGGCATGCTCGTCCTGCTGGCGGACGACGACGACGCCACCGTGCGCGCGGCCGTCGCCACCCACGCCTCATGTCCGGTGGAGGTGCTCGTGGAGCTCGCCGGCGACCAGTTCACCGGCGTGTGTGCCGGCGTCGCCGCCCATCCGAACTGTCCGGCCGAGACGCTCGAGCAACTGCTGAGCATCGTCCCCGAAGTCGTGCTGTCGAACCCGCGATCGCCGGAGCACGTGCTCGTCGCCGGGAGCCAGGTCACGTCACCGATGCTCCGCGCCGCCGTCGCCGCCAACCCCTCGACGCCGGGTCGCGAGCTGCAGACGCTGGCGCGTGACGCCGACCGGACCGTCGTGTCCGCGCTGGCCGAGAACCCCAATGCGCCCGCGAACGTGCGGCGGAAGGCGAAGCGCCGGAGCGAGCGCTCCCGGGCGTCGAGGCACGACACCGCGACCGCCTGACCCACACGCCCTGACCTCTCGGGGCTGACCGACCGGGCTCCCCGCCGCACCGCCCTCCTAACCTGAGCGGCGGAGGGGTGCCAGAGCGGCCGAATGGGACGGTCTTGAAAACCGTTGAGGCGCAAGTCTCCGAGGGTTCGAATCCCTCTCCCTCCGCCACCATCCGGTCATCCCGCTCGATCCGGCATACTCCTGCCGGTGATCATCGAGCGCTGGGTACCGGGGATCGCGGCGGCGCGCTCCTACCGCCGTTCGTGGCTGCGCAGCGACGTCGTCGCCGGGCTGGTGCTCGCCGCCATCCTCGTCCCTCAGGGGATGGCCTACGCCGAGCTGGCCGGCCTGCCCGCGGTCACCGGGCTCTACACGACCATCGCGTGCCTGGTGGGCTACGCGATCTTCGGTCCGTCGCGCGTCCTCGTGCTCGGTCCCGACTCGTCGGTGTCGCCGCTGATCTTCGCCGCCATCGCTCCCCTCCTCGTGGCGAAGGACCCCGGGAGCGCGATCGCGCTCGCGGGGATGCTGGCGCTGCTGGTGGGCCTCATCGAGATCGCGCTCGGGCTCGGCAAGCTCGGGTTCGTCGCCGACCTGCTCTCCAGCGAGGTGCAGGTCGGCTACATGAACGGGCTGGCGGTCACCATCGTCGTGAGCCAGTTGCCGAAGCTCTGCGGGTTCTCCACCGACGCCGACGGCTTCCTCGACGAGCTGCGCGCGTGGTTCGACCACCTCGACGCCACCCAGGCCGGCGCGATCGCGGTCGGGCTCGGTGTGCTCGTGGTGCTGCTCGTGCTGCCGCGGTTCGTGCCGAAGGTCCCGGCGGTGCTCGTCGCGGTGGTGGGTGCCACGGTCGTGTCGGCGGCGTTCGACCTCGCGAACCACGGCGTGGCCACCGTCGGCACGCTGCCGCAGGGGTTCCCGACGCCGTCGCTCCCGTGGACGTCGTTCAGCGACGTCGGCCCCTTGTTCCTCGCGGCCATCGGCATCGTGCTCGTGTCGCTGACCGACACCATCGCGACCGCGTCGGCCTTCGCGGCGCGGCGGGGTGACGAGCTCCAACCCAACCAGGAGATGATCGGCATGGGCGCGGCCAACGTCGCCGCCGGCTTCTTCCAGGGCTTCGCCGTGTCGACCAGCGGCTCCCGCACCGCGGTGGCGGAGCAGTCGGGCGCCAAGTCGCAGCTCACCGGCGTGATCGGCGCCGGCCTCGTCGCCGTCCTGCTCCTGTTCCTCAACTCGCTGCTCGCCGATCTGCCGCAGTCGGCGCTCGCCGGTGTGGTCATCGCGGCTGCGCTGTCCCTCACCAACCTGCCCGCGCTCCGCAAGTACTGGAAGGTGCGGCGTTCGTCGCTGCTCCTCTCGTTGGTCGCGTCGCTCGGCGTGATCGCGTTCGGCGTGCTCGAGGGCATCGTCATCGCCATCTTCCTCGCGGTGCTGCTGTTCTTCCGGCGCAACTGGTGGCCGCACGGCGCGGTGCTCGGGCGCACCGACGACAGCGAGGGCTGGCACAGCATCGACGACCTCGCCGACGCGCAGGAGCTCCCCGGCATCGTCGTGTACCGCTGGGAGGCTCCGCTCTTCTTCGCCAACGCGGGCGCGTTCCGGCAGCAGATCCGCCGCCACGTGCGCGATCGTGCACCGCGGTGGGTCGTGCTGCAGTGCGAGGCCGTCACCGACATCGACGTGACCGCGGCGGAGGTGCTCGAACAGCTCGACGTCGAGCTCAACCGGGCGGGCATCCACCTGGCGTTCGTCGAGATGCGCAGCCGGCTGCAGGAGCTCGTCGGGACCTACGGCCTCTACGACACGCTCGACCGGGACCACTTCTACGGCACCCTCGACGCCGCACTGGCGGCCATCGCCGAGGAGGACGAAGCGGAGGAGGCCGGCCCGACAGGTGATTGAAAGCACAACTATCATGGCGGCATGACCGCTCCCGCCATCCCCGAGTCCCACCGCGACCTGCTGACCCCGGCGACCGTCGCCCTCAGCACCGTCAACCCCGACGGCGTCGTCCAGACCACTGCGGTCTGGGTGGTGCTCGGTGACGACGGCGTGCTGCGCATGTCGCTGGCCACGAACCGCCAGAAGTACCGCAACCTCCAGCGCGACCCCCGCGCCACCGTGTTCTCGATCGACCCGCAGAACGGGTTCCGCTTCATCGAGATCCGGGCGACGGTCACGATCGCCCCCGACGACGACAAGTCGTTCATGCGCACCGTGTTCGCGGCGTACGGCACGGATCCGGCGTCGATGCCCGGCCTCCTGGAGGAGGAGCGCGTCGTCGTGACGTTCACGCCGACGCGGGTCAACGCTCAGTAGTGGTGCGCGGCGGTTCGTGCTACGAACTCCGCATGGACAAGATCTGGGCCAACTCGGGTGACTCCCACCTCGTGGAGCCCGCCGACCTGTTCGAGTCGTCGCTCCCCGCCGACCTCGCCGAGCGCATGCCGCGCAGCGTCGTCGACGACGACCAGGCGTGGGAGACCATCCACGTCGACGGCCAGACGTTCCGCCGGAGGTTCCCGCGCGGCCGCATGATGGTCGACGCGAACGGCCGCACGGTCGGCGAACGCGCGCCCGGCGCCAACGACATGCGACTGCGTCTCGCCGATCTCGACGACGAGGGCGTGTGGGCCGAGCTCGTGTACCCGTCGATCGGGATCTGGACGGCGTCGATCCACGACCCCGAGCTGCTCGCGGCCGGTTGTCGCGCGATCAACGACTGGGCGATCGGGTTCCAGGAGTTCTCGCCGCGCTACGTGTGCACCGCGACGATCCCGCTGCTCGACACCGGAGAGCGCGGTCGCCGAGATCGAGCGCGCTGCGGGGCTCGGGTTCCACGCCGCGTACCTCTCGGTGGCACCTCCCACCGAGGAGGACTGGAACCACCCCCGGTGGGAGCCGGTGTGGGGTGCGCTCGCCGACGCGGGCCTCGTCTGCTGCTTCCACATCGGCACCGAGCCCCACGACGCGCAGGTCACCCACGGGGCCTACTTCCGTGGACCGGGCGGAGCCCTCCTGAACTACGTCGAGACGACGTACGGCGGACAGCGTGCGGTCGCGAAGGTCATCGCCGCGGGCGTGTTCGACCGGCACCCGGCGTTGCGGGTGATGGTCTCCGAGGGTGGTGCCACCTGGGGTCCGTTCCTGGCTGATCGCCTCGACGAGGCCTACCGGCAGCACGCGACCGCGGTACGTCCCGCACTCGAGCGCCTCCCGAGCGAGTACCTCTACGAGCACGTGTACGCGTCGTTCCAGCACGACCGCTCCGCCCCCGCCGCGCTGTGGGCGATGGGCTGGCAGAACGTGTGCTGGGGCAGCGACTACCCGCACCTCGAGGGCACGTTCGGGCACACGCAGGAGACGCTGCACGCGCTGCTCGACGACGTCGACGAGGCGACCCGCCACCGCATCACCGTCGGCACGTTCGCAGAGCTGTTCCCGCACGTGCCGCCCCCGCCCGTCGCCGCGCTGACCACGAACTGAGGTCGCATGGCGAAGATCGTCCTCGTCCACGGTGCGTTCAACGAGCTGTGGGGACCGAACGAGCTGAAGTCGCGGTGGTTGCCGGCGGTGCGCGACGGCCTCTGGCACCACGGCGTGCAGATCGCCGACGACGACCTCGACGTGTGCTTCTACGGCGACCTGTTCCGACGCGCGCCGGGCACCGACGAGGACGAGAAGTTCGAGCAGTCGCGCGCCGGCATCGCCGAGTCGCTGCACGACCTGGGCGGTGACACGGTCGCGATGCTCGGGCAGGCGGCCAACGACGCCGTGTTCGACCGCACCGTCGACATGGTCACGATCATGGCCACCGATCCCGACCTTCGCGCCAAGATGCGCGCCCGCATCGAACCGCTGATCGACGACGACACGTGTGTGGTCGTCGCACATTCGCTCGGCACCGTGCTGTCGTACATGGCGCTCGCCAACCACCCGCAGTGGAAGGTGCACACGTTCGTCACCCTCGGCTCACCGCTCGGTTCGCCGATGGTCGGCGGCATGCTCGACCCGCCCTGGTCGACGGCAAGGGACAGTGGCCGGGCACGATCACAGCGCTGGGTCAACGTGCGGGCGGTCGGCGACAAGGCCGCCGCGGTTCCCCTCGGAGACCGCTTCGGCGACCGGGTGGAGGACGTGATGGTCGACAACGGCCACCGCGCGCACTCGCCCGAGCCCTACCTCAACTCGCCGCCGACGGGCGAGGCCATCGCCCAGGCGCTCTCCCGCTGACCGCGTCGCGCGCCTTCGCGCGGCGTTGCCTCAGCGGGGCGCGTCGCCCACGATGCTCGCCCGCTCCATCACCCGCACCGACGGCCAGTAGTCACTGCACGCGTAGTGCTGCACCGCCCGGTTGTCCCACATCACGACGGTGTCCGGCGTCCAACGGATCCGGCACTGGTACTCGATGACGTCGGCCTGACGGCTGAGCTCCTCGATGAGCGCACGACTCGCGGCCGGATCGAGCCCCACGACGTGACTGGTGAAGAAGCGGTTGACGTAGATGAGCTTGCGTCCGGTCTCGGGGTGCGTGCGCACGACCGGGTGCTCGACCGGCGGGAACTTGGCGCGGATCTCGTCACGCTGCTCCGGCGGGACCTGGTGACCGAACGACGACACGTGGTCGTGCACCGCCACGAGCCCGGCGATGCGCGCCTGCAGGTCGTCGTCGAGGCCCTCGTAGGCCGCGTACATGTCGGCGAAGAGCGTGTCGCCACCCGTGGGCGGCACCGCGACCGCGTGCAGCACCGCGGCCATCGACGGCACCGCGCGCCAGCTCACGTCGCTGTGCCAGCCGTTCTCGTAGCCGCCGACGTCGGCCGACTTGGCGAAGCGCACCAGCTCCGGGTGCTCACCGTTCGCCGGGATGAACGGGTGGACCTCCAGATCGCCGAAGCGGCGGGCGAAGGCGACGTGCTGCGCGGCGGTGATCGGCTGGTCGCGGAAGCAGAGCACCTTGTGGTCGAGCAGCGCCTGACGCAGCTCGGCCACCGTCGCGTCGGGGAGGTCGTCGCGTGAGGCGCACTCCCGTGACCTCGGCGCCGATCGTCGCCGCGATGGGCGTCACCTCGAACGACCGCCACGTGAGCGACTGCAGGCGCTCGCGCTCGGCGGCCAGGTGTCCGAGCGGGCCGATCTCGTACTCGAACTCGCCCAGCTTCACGCGGGTGGCCGCGAGGAGGGCGCCCGGATCACGCGTGGCGGTCGGTGGCGTCGTCATGGCTCCATCTTGTCGCGTCGGCGGGCGTGCGGTGCCGAGTGCCCGGTGTCGCGGATGCGAGACTGACGCCATGTCCGCCACCGACGAGCTCCTCGAGAACAACGCGCGCTTCACCGCCGGCTTCGATCACGGCGAGCTGCAGGCGCAGCCGGTGCGACCGGTGGTGTTGGTCACCTGCATGGACGCCCGCATCGACCCGGCGCTCGCGCTCGGACTGGTACCCGGCGACGCCCACGTGCTGCGCAACGCCGGCGGACTCGTCACCGACGACGTCGTCCGCTCACTCGCCATCTCGCAGCATGCGCTCGGCACCCGCGAGGTGATGGTCGTGCAGCACACCAAGTGCGGCATGCACGGCCTCGACGAGAACGCCCTGGCGCTGCGCATCGAAGCCGCCGCCGGCACCCCGCCCAACGCCAACGTGCGCTTCGGCGCGTTCACCGACCTCGAGACCAGCGTGCGGGCGTCGGTGGCGCGGCTGCGGGCGTCGACCCTGCTGCTGCACCGCGACCGGATCCGCGGGTTCGTCTACGAGATCGAGACCGGGCACCTCCGGGAGATCGACTGACGTGCGGCGCGCCGCCGTCGCACTGCTCACCTTCGCCCTGCTCGCGCTCGGGCTCAGCGCCTGCCTCTCCACCGGACCCGTGACGCGCACGGTCACCTACTCGATCGCGGTCGACGGCGCGATCACCAGCGACGTCAACGAGTTCGCGTCGGTCGCCGAGAGCGTGTACGCCAGCCCGCACGGCTGGCGCGCCGCGGGCATCGAGTTCGTGCGCGTGCCGAGCGGGGGCGACTTCACGCTCGTGCTGGCCAACCCGCGGCAGGTCGCGGCCTACGACCCGGTCTGCAGCTTCCTCTACAGCTGCACGGTCGGTCGCAACGTCGTGATCAACGACATCCGCTTCGCCATCGGCTCCCCGGCGTGGCCGGGCGACCTCGACGTGGTACCGCTCGATGGTGATCAACCACGAGACCGGGCACTGGCTCGGTCTCGGGCACGCGTACTGCTCCGGACCGGGCGAGCTCGCGCCGGTGATGCAGCAGCAGTCGATCGACATGCAGGGCTGTCAGATCAACCCGTGGCCGCTGCCCTCGGAGCTCGACTCGGTGCGCAGCTCGTCGGCGGGCACCTCGCCGGCGCGCTCCCGAGCGCCCTCGCGCTCGAGCAACGACTCCTTCGCGTCGAGACCCCACGCGTAGCCACCCAGACCGCCGGCCGCGGTGACGACCCGGTGACACGGCACGACGATGGACACCGGGTTGCTGCCGCACGCGGCGCCGACGGCGCGGGCACCGCCCGGCACACCGACCGCGGCCGCAACCTGCCGGTAGCTGCGGGTCTCGCCCCGCGGGATGCGTTGGAGCTCCTGCCAGACGCGGAGTTGGAACGCGGTGCCGCGGACGTCGAGGGGCAGCTCTTCGCGCGGGAGCTCACCAGTCGATCCGGTGCAGCACCTCGTCGACGACCGGCGCCAGCGACGTCGTCGTCGCGGGTGACGGCGCGGGCCGACGGGGAACTCGCGCCGCAGGCCCTCCTCCAGCGCCGTCGCTTCGGCGCCGAGCGCGATCCAGCAGATGCCCCGCTCGGTCGTGGCCACGACGAGCACACCCAGGGGGCTCGGCGACAGCCGTGAACGCGATCGTCGCGCCCGCGCCGCCGGCGCCGTACGACGCCGGCGTCATCCCGAGGCGTGCGTCGGACTGCTCGTACAGACGGCTGCTCGATCCGTACCCCACGGTGTACAGCGCGTCGGTGACGTCACGGCCGTCGCGCAGCTCGGCGCGCAGCCGTTCGACGCGCCGGCCGTCGGCGTACTGCTTCGGCGAGACCCCGAGCACGCGCCGGAAGTCGCGACGCAGCGCGTCGGCGCTCGTCCCGAGTGCGGCCGCGACGTCGGCCACGCGCAGCCCGTCGCCGTCGTCGAACCTCCGGCACGCGGCTTCGACGCGCGCCAGTCGCTCGTCGGTCGCAGGAGCGTCGGGGCGGCACCGGCGACACGCGCGGTAGCCGTGCTCCTCGGCGTCGGCGCCAGTGGCGAAGAAGGCCACGTTCTCGGGCCGCGGTCGGCGACTCGGGCACGAAGGACGGCAGTACACGCGCGTGGTGCGCACCGCGTACACGAAGTCGTCGCGCTCCTCGCGCGCGAGCACCGCCGGCCAGCGCGGATCGTCGGAGGGCGCGGCTCCGACGCGGGCGTCGGCGGCGAGATCGGTGGCGGTCATGGAACCAGTGTCATCCGCCATCGGGGCGGCGCGCTCTCCGCTTCCGGCGCGCGCATCCACCGCGCGGCTCACTGTGCGTGCGACGCGGTCCACTCCAGCAGCCGGTCGATCTCCCACGTGTTGACGATGTCGTCAGGCGGCACGCCGGCCTCGGCGGCGCGGGCGCAGCCGTAGGGCTGCCACTCGAGCTGGCCGACGGCATGGGCGTCGCTGTCGATCGACACCTTGCAGCCGGTGGCCACGACCTGCTCGAGCAGGCGCATGGGCGGGTCGAGACGCTCGGGACGGCAGTTGATCTCCACCGCCTTGTCGAAGTGCTTGCACACGCCGAACACGAGGTCGGCGTCGAACGTGGACTCCGGACGGCCCTTGCCGAGCACCATGCGGCCGGTGCAGTGACCGAGGATGTCGGCGTTCGGGTTGGCCATCGCCGCCACCATCCGGTCGGTCATCGGCTGCTCGCTCATGCGGAGCTTCGAGTGCACGCTCGCGACCACGACGTCGAGCTCGGCGAGCAGGTCGTCGTCCTGGTCGAGGCGACCGTCGTCGAGGATGTCGACCTCGATGCCCTGCAGGATGCGGAACGGTGCCAGCTCCTCGTTGAGCTTGGCCACCAGCTCGATCTGGGCCTCGAGCCGCTCGGGCTCGAGGCCGTGGGCGATGCTGAGCGAGGGCGAGTGGTCGGTGAGGGCGAGGTAGTCGTGCCCGAGGTCGGCCGCCTTGCGGGCCATCTGCTCGATGGTGGCGCCGCCGTCGGACCAGTTCGAGTGCAGGTGGAGGTCGCCCTTGAGCGCGGCCCGGATCGGTGCGCCGGGCCCGGCGTCGGGGGCGGCCTCGGCCTCGAGCCGGGCGAGGTACTCGGGCACGCTCGCCCTCGAGCGCCTGCGCGATCACGCGGGCGGTGCTCGACCCGATGCCGGGCAGGTCGCCGAGATGACCCTGCGCGGCGAGCGTGCGCAGCTCGTCGACCGGGCGGTCGCGGATGGCGTCGGCCGCCTTGCGGAACGCCTCTTCCTTGTAGCGGCCCGCCCGCTCCCGTTCGAGCAGGGTGGCGATCTGCTCGAGCGCGTCGACCGGATCCATCCGACGAAGGTACCCGCCGCACCTTCGGCCGAACGGGGTACGTTCGGCGTCCCGCCCGACGACCCGCGAGGAGCGTCCGTGACCCGGACCGACGACACGCCCGTCCCCGACTACCCCGGCCGCCTGCGGCTCGACGGTCGCCGCTTCGTCGTCCTCGGCGCCGGCCAGGGCATCGGTCGTCAGGCGTCGCACGCGCTGGCGTCGGTGGGCGCGCGGCTGGCGTGCGTCGACCAGGACCCCGACCTCGCGGCCGACATCGCCACCGAGGTCGACGGCACGCCGCTGAGCGGCAACGCGTTCGACCGCGCCGACATGGAGCGCATGTTCGACGACGCCGGCCGCACGCTCGGCGGCATCGACGGTGTCGTCGACATCATCGGGATGTCGCGCTACGCCGACCTCGTCGACATGAGCGACGAGGACTGGAACTGGCACTTCGACATCGTCCTGCGCCACGCGTTCCTCGCCATGCAGTACGGCGGTCGCGCCATGCGCGACCACGGCGGCACGATGGTGTTCGTCGCATCGGTCTCGGGCATCACGTCGGCGCCGCGTCACTCCGCGTACGGCGCGGCGAAGGCCGGGCTCATGTCGTTGGTGCGCACGGGCGCGGTCGAGCTCGGACCGTCGGGCATCCGCGTGAACGCGGTGGCGCCGGGCGTGGTCTGGACCCCGCGGGTCTCGGCGTTCCTCGGCGACGACGGTGAGCAACGCAACATCGCCAACACCCCGCTGCGCCGGGTCGCGCAGCCGGCCGACATCGCCTCTGCGCTGCTCTTCCTCTCGTCCGACCTCGCCGGCTACGTCACCGGGCAGACGCTCACCGTCGACGGCGGCGTCGGCGCCAAGTTCCCGTACCCGATGGCCGACCTGTGAGCGGTTCGGCGCCTTCCGTCTCACCGGAGCCCTTCCTGCGCGGCAACGCGTGGGCGGGCACCGAGGAGCTGCCCTACCCGCGCGCCGATCCCGCCGACCTCGACCGCCTGCCCGGCGACACCGTCGGCACCGCACGCCTGCCGGTCGGCGTGCGCCTCGAGCTCGTCGGCGACGCCGAGAGCCTCGAGGTCGACTACCAGACGCAGACCGACGATCTCGGCTACCGCGGCGAAGGCGCCGGCACCACGTTCACGCTGGTGAACGGCGCCGGAGCGGAGGCGGAGACGCTGTCGGTCCCGGCCCAGCTCGGCCCGGGCACCGCCCACTTCGCCCTCGACCAGCTCGACCGCAGCGATCCCGACCGGCCCCTCGTCGTGTACCTCCCCGAGGGCATGCGGCCGCGCCTGTTCGCGGTGAGGATCGGCGGCGGCACGCTGGCACCCGCTCCACGTGGGCCGCGCTGGCTCGCGTACGGCGACTCCATCGCCGAAGGGTGGATCGCGAGCGGGCCGTCGGGCGCGTGGCCCGCGGTCGCGGCGCGCCGATGCGGGCTCGACGTCGTGAACCTCGGGTACGCGGGATCGGCGCGCGGCGAGCTGCCGTCGGCGCAGCACCTCGCCGCACTCGACGCCGACGTCATCTCGATCTCACACGGCACCAACTGCTGGAGCCGCATCCCGTTCTCCGCCGACCTGTTCCGCGAGCAGACCCGCGCCTTCCTCGCCCTGGTGCGCCAGGGGCATCCCGAGACGCCGATCGTCGTCACCAGCCCGATCGTGCGGCCCGATGCCGAGGACACGCCCAACGCGCTCGGCGCCACGCTGGTCGACCTGCGGGTGGCGATGGAGGAGCTCACCCGCGAGCTGATCGCAGCGGGCGACGGGCACCTCACGTTGGTCGGAGGGTGGCGGGCTCGTCGGTGCCGACGACCTGCCCGACGGCGTCCACCCCGGCGACCAGGGTCACCGCGTGCTCGCCGAGGCCTTCGGCGCAGCAGTGGCCTCCACGCTCAGCTGATCCCTCGGGGCTCGACGCTGCCACGCTCAGCTGAGCCCTCCGGGCTCCACGGACCGGCCGTCGCTCGGGCTTGCCTACACTGGCCCGTCACTGGAGGGATGACTGAGCGGCCGAAAGTGCTCGCCTGCTAAGCGAGTAGGGGGTGTTGAGCCTCCTCGAGGGTTCAAATCCCTCTCCCTCCGCCACTCGATTTCAGCCGAGCAATTGCGCCGAGCAATTCAAGGAGTGACGAGGTTCGGCGGGCGTCCGCCGGCGAGCACGGCGACGGCGCCATCGCTCGCGAGCTGCGCCATGCGGCGTCGGGTCGCCTCGGTGGCGCTGCCGATGTGCGGCAGCAGCACCGCGTGCGGCGCGGCGAGCAGACGTGGGTGCACCGCGGGCTCACGCTCGTAGACGTCGATCCCCGCAGCGAAGATCGTCCCGTCCTCGAGCGCGACCGCCAGCGCCTCTTCGTCGACGACCGGTCCGCGTGCCGTGTTCACCAGCACTGCCGACGGCTTCATCGAGCGCGAGACGGCGGGCGTCGATCAGGCCGCGGGTCGCGTCCTGCAACGGCACGTGCAGCGACACGACGTCGACACGCGGCAGCAGGTCGTCGAGATCGCCGACCCAGCCGGGAACGCCGGTGTCGTTGCGCGAGTGGTGGAGGACCTCCATGCCGAAGCCGGCCGCGCGGCGGGCGACCGCCTGCCCGATGCGGCCGTACCCGACGATCCCGAGGGTGGCGCCGTGGACGTCGACGCCGAGGAAGTCGCCGATGTGGAACCCGGTCCACCGCCCGGCGCGCAGGTCGGCCTCGGCGTCGGTGGCACGGCGGCTGGCGGCCAGGATCAGGAGGAAGGCGAGGTCGGCGGTGGTCTCGTCGAGCACCCCGGGTGTGTTGCACACCGCGATGCCGAGCTCGGTGGCGGTGGCGACGTCGATGTTGTCGTAGCCCACGGCGACGTTGGCCACCACCTTCAGGCGGGGCGCACCGGCGCGGAGCACCTCGGCGTCGATCCGATCGGTGAGGATGCACACGATCCCGTCGACGTCACCGGCGAGCTCGGTCAGCTCCGCCGGCGGTGTACGGCTCGTCGCCGTCGCGCTGGACGAGCTCGTGTCCAGCTGCGAGCAGTGGGTCGAGACCACCCTCGGGCAGGCGGCGGGTGACGAGGAGGCGAGGCACGGCGGGCGAGCGTAGACCGTGTGTCGCCACCGCCCCACGGCCCGCGTTGCCACGCCGATGTCCGGAATGTACGGTACGGCCATCTCCGGGGCAGGGCGGTCCCCGGGTGTTCCCAGGAGGGCGGGAACCGATGCGCTGGGCGGAACCGGATCACGGCGACGAGTTCGACGCGTTCGACCTCCGCGAGGTCGTCGTGGAGCATCGCGCCGACATCTTCCGCTACGCCCGCTCGTTGTGCCGCAGCGACGCCGACGCCGAGGACCTCGCGCAGTCGGCGGTGGTGCGGGCGCTGGCCAGCGGCGCCGAGGTGCGCAACCCGGAGCGGGCGAAGTGGTACGTGCTGCGGATCGTGCGCAACCTCGCCACCGATCAGGCCCGGGCGCGGGCGCGCGTCGCAGTGGAGCCGTACGCCGAGGTTCCCGACGTCGTCGCCGTCGACGCATCGCCCGACGCCCGCCTGCTGCACGACGACGAGCACGAGCTCCCGCGCGCCGCGTTCGCCGAGCTGCCACGGGTGCACCAGGAGGTGCTGCACCTCCGGTTCGTCGAGGAGCTCGACCACGCCGCCATCGCAGCTCGCCTCCACACCACCGAGCAGGCGGCACGCCAGCGCGTCTACCGCGCCATGCAGGCGCTGCGCGCCATCACGCAACAGCACCAGCAGCTCGGCCCGTTCGGCCTCGACAACCCCTAGACGCGTTTCGGCGCCGCAACTGTGTGACATGCACACAGTTGCGGCGCCAAAACGAAGTGCTGGGTGAGATCAGCCTGCCAGGAGTGCTCGCGCACCCATCTCCACCGAGGGGTGGCGAAGGCGGGCGAGGGCACGGGCCTCGATCTGGCGGACGCGCTCCCGGCTCAGGTTGACCAGCTGGCCGACCTCGTCGGGGGTGCGGGGCTCACCGCGGTCGAGCCCGAAGCGAAGCGTGAGGATGTAGCGCTCACGCTCGTCGAGCACCGCGAGGAGCTTCTCGATCTCGGCCGGGAGCATGGCCCGGGCCGCCGACTCGTAGGGCGACTCGGCCCCACGGTCCTCGACCAGGTCGCCGAGCTCCGTCTCGCCGTCTTCGCCGACGGGGGTCTCGAGCGAGACCGGCTCGGCGAGGTGCGGGATGAGCTCCTTGACCCGCTCGGGAGCGAGGTCGAGCTCCTCGGCCAGCTCGTCGAGCGTGGCCGGACGCCCGAGGCGCGCCTCGAGACCCGCACGCTCCTTCTGGAGCCGGGCGAGGTTGTCGGCCGCGTGCACCGGGAGTCGGATCGTGCGACCTGCGTTGGCGATGCCGCGCTGGATGGCCTGGCGGATCCACCACGTGGCGTACGTGGAGAACTTGAAGCCCTTGCGCCAGTCGAACTTCTCGACCGCGTGGATGAGGCCGAGGTTGCCCTCCTGCACCAGGTCGAGGAGCGGCATGCCCGACGCCTGGTAGCGCTTGGCGATCGACACGACGAGTCGGAGGTTGGACTGGACGAACTGGCGCTGCGCGTTCTCGCCCTTGCGGACGAGGCGCTGGAGATCGCGCTTCTCGGTGCGGGTGAGACCCTTGTCGACGGTGTCGAGGGTCTCGCGCGCGGCCTTGCCCGCCTCGATGTCCTGGGCCAGGCGGGCCTCGTCGTCCTTGGTCAGCAGCTGGTGCCGACCGATGTCTTCCAGGTAGAGCCGAACGAGATCTTCATTGTCGCGTTCGGTGCGATTGCGTACTCGAGCCACGGTGCCTTCCCGAGGGTAGGGTTGCGGTCGCCCGGGGAAGAGGCGACCGTCGACAGTAGAACGACGGGGGATGCGTCCTTGTTCCGGTGATGGCGCATTCCGGAGATGTGCGGGGGCTCCGCGAGCCATTGTCGCGGAGGGGGACCCTCCATTGTGCACCTTTTCGGGTACCCGACGCACATCAGGGCCAACCTCGTTGCCGCCGAGGCCCTGCAGGCCGCGCGAACCACCGCCGGAGGGCCCCCTCGACGTTGGGGCGAGCCGACCGCGTGCAACCAGTGGTGCGCCCGTGCCAAGATGCGCCCACTCGCCGCCTGGATGGTGGCGACAACCTGGGGGGGAATCGATGAAGGCACACCGATGGGTGCGCGCGGTCGCTGGGATCTCGGTCCTCGCTGCCGCGAGCGTGGGGCTGCTCGCGGCGGGAGCCGCAGGCGCCACTGATCCGAGCGCGCAGTTCGACAATCTCAAGCCCATCAAGGCTCCGAATCCCTGCAAGAACGATCCTGGTGTCACGGACACCGAGATCAAGGTCGGCACCATCATCCCGACCTCGGGTCCGTTCGCGCCGACCTACTCGCCCACCCTGGCCGGTCTCCAGGCCCGGGTCGCCAAGGCGAACGAGACCGGTGAGCTCGGAGACCGCAAGATCACCCTGGTCAACGTCGACGACGCGGGTGATGCAGCCCGCAACGTCACTGCGGCCCAGCAGCTGGTCGAGTCGGACAAGGTGTTCACGGTCGTCACCGAGAGCCCGGCGGGTGACGCCAGCGGTCAGTACCTGCACGACCAGAAGATCCCTGTGGTCGGCTGGCAGCTCGGCTTGCCGGTGTACGGCACGTACACGAACTACTTCGGCATGCAGAACGCGAACACCAAGAACATCCAGACCGACTTCACGTCCCGCAACGCCGACGTGATCAAGGCGTTGGGTGGCAAGAAGCTCGCCATCATCGGGTACAGCACGGCGAACTCCGCGATCTTCACCGAGCAGGTCGCGTCAGCGGCCGACAAGACCAAGGGTCTCAAGACCGTCTACCTGAACCACGACATCCCGATCGGCACCACCGACTTCGGCGCGGTCGCCGATCAGATCAAGCAGTCGGGTGCCGACTCCGCCTACATCACCCTCGACTTCGCCGGCAACTCCGGCCTGTCGAGCGCCCTCAAGCAAGCAGGCGTGAAGCTGAAGCCGACGGTCTACCCGGGTGGCTACAGCCCGCAGGTCCTCTCGGTCCCCGCCTACGACGACGTGTACTTCGGCATCGAGTTCAAGCCGTACGAGGAGACGCCCTCGTGGCCGGGTCTGGACGACTTCAAGAAGTACATGGCCAGCACTTCGCCCTCCACTGCGCTCGGTCAGTTCGCGGGCGTGGGCTGGATCACCGGCGAAACGCTGATCAAGGGCATCCAGGCTGCCGGCGTCACGTGTCCGACGCGCAAGGCCTTCATCAACAACCTGCGGCTGGTGAAGGGCTACACCGGCGACGGCTTCTTCTCGGACCCTGAGACCACGATCGACTTCGCCAAGGTGTACGGCAAGCCGTTCCAATGCGTGTACTACGTGCACGTCGAGAACCAGAAGTTCGTGCCCCAGTTCGGTGGCAAGCCGTTCTGTGCCAAGCAGCTCATCACCGACAACAAGATCACCAAGGTGGTGCCGACGACGACGACCGCCGCGCCGGCTGCCGCGACAACCACAGCAGCTCCGTAACCGCGTCACCGACTTCCGACGACGAGGTCGGGTCCCTGCGACCCGACCTCGTCGTCACGTCTTTCCACATCACGACGGAGGAAGGCCAGCGTGACCCCTTACATCATCAGTGGGCTCGTCGTCGGGAGCATCTACGCCATCTCGGCACTGGGGCTCGTACTCACCTACACGTCGTCACGCGTCTTCAACTTCGCCCACGGCGCAATCGCGTACTCGATCGCGGTCTTCTACTACTACCTGACCAGGCAGAACGGCTGGAGCATCGCGACCGCCGCACCGTTCACACTCCTGGTCTACGCGCCGCTGTTGGGGCTCGCGCTCTACTTCGGCCTGTTCCGGCGGCTCACGCACTCCACGCCGACGGTGCGCCTCGTGTCCACCGTCGGTCTCTGGGTCGCGGTGCCGGCCGCGACGAAGATCATCTTCACCGCGTCCAAGGCGGACATCTTCAACCCCGAAGGACTCATCAAGAGCCCGGCCGATGACACCTTCGTCAGGGTGTTCGGTAGTTGGGTCAACGAGAACCAGTTCGTGGTCATCGTCAGCGCGGCAGTCATCGCGATCGTCGCGACGCTCGTCCTCCGGTTCACGCCCGTCGGCCTCGCCACGCGGATGACCGTCGATCATCCGCGCAATGCCGGGATCGCGGGGGTCAACACGGAAGCGGTGACCGCAGGTTCCTGGATGGTCGGCGTCATGTTGGCGGGATTCGCGGGCGTGCTCCTCTCGCCGATCGTGGGCCTGCAGGAGTTCCAGTTCACCCTGCTCCTCGTCGGCTCGTTCGCCGCGGTCGTGATCGGCCGGATGACGAGCCTGCCGCTCGCCTTCGCCGGAGCCATCGCCGTCGGCTTGATGCAGCAGATCTGGGTGAAGTACCAACCGTCCGAGGGGTTCTTCTCGACCGGCGTGGCCGCAAGCATCCCCTTCGTCGTCATGCTCGTGTTCCTCATCGGCTACAGCTTCTCGAAGAAGGGGCTGCGCACCGAGGCCTTCGAGATCGACCGACGCAGCGCGACCGGGCACGGTGACGCGCCGCCGATACCGCCGCCGCACGGCTGGAAGCGCGCGATCGGACCCCTGGTCATGGCGGGCGCGCTCACCGCGCTCCCCCTGTTGTTCAACGACTTCTGGATCTTCGACGCGTTCTGGGTGGGCGTGTTCGCGCAAGGCATCGCCCTCGCCGTCATCTACCTCTCGTACACGCTGGTCACCGGCGAGGGCGCCCTCATCTCGCTGTGCCAGATCACGCTCGCGGGCATCGGCGCGTTCGCGGCGGCCCGGCTCGCCGCCGAAGCCGGCTGGCCGGTGTGGCTCGCGATCCTCGCCGGTGCGTTCGTTGCGGTGCCGTTCGGCCTGCTGGTCGCGCTCCCGAGCCTGCGCATCGGCGACCTGTACCTCGCGCTGCTCACGCTGGGCTTCGCGCTCGTGATCGAGCAGTCGGTGTGGCAACGCCCGGAGTACGACAACTTCGGCGCCGGTCTCAAGATCGCCCGACCCTTCGGTCTGCAGATCACCGATCGCCTGGAGATGTACGCGATCGTCGCGGTGGTGTTCGCAGTGGTCGGGTTGTTGATCATCAACATGAAGCGGGCCACGTCGGGGTTGATCTTCGCGGCCATCCGGTCGAGCGAGCCCGCCTCCATGACGAGTGGCATCAGCATCGTCCGCGCGAAGTTGGTCCTGTTCGGCATCAGCGCGTTCGTCGCCGGCCTCGGCGGTGCGCTGTACGCGACGGTCGTCGGGAGCGCGACTCCGACGTCGTTCAACGCTCTCATCGGGATCGTCTGGCTCGCCATCGTGGTGACGTGGGGTGTGCGCTCGGTGACGGGTGCGCTGCTCGCCGGCATGATCTACGCGATCGCACCGCAACGTCTGTCGATCATCCTCATCCTGATCTTCTTCCTTGCGGTGGGGAGCGTGTTCACCCAGCTCGCGCTCGGCCAGGCGTACCGCAAGGCGCTCGGCGCGATGGCCATGGCGATCCTCGCGGTGGTGGCCTTCGCGGGCAGCGCGTGGATCTGGGACAGCGTGAGCGACGACGATGCGGTCAGCGTGATCCTGGTGTTGCTCGCGCTCGGTGCCGCTGGACTCGTCGGCCGGTGGATCATGAAGCGCCCGATCGCGCACCGGCCGGTGCAGATCGGCCTGCTCGTCGTCGTCGTCGCGCTGGGCGTGTGGGCGGCCGTCGCTCTCGCGGGCATCGATCTGGGCGAGTCGGCCGCCGAGGTCCCGACCATGTTGTTCGGGCTCGGGGCTATCGGGCTCGTGTCCGAGCCGCGGGGCGTCGTCTACGACATCGTGAACCGACAACGACTTCGACAGTTCCGGGAAGCGGAGCAGCGAGACGAAGCTGCGAAGCTCGCCGAGCTCACCGCCACAGGCGCGCCGGCATGAGCGCCGCCGCACCCGTGCCGGCGGTCGCACCGCTCCTCGCGGCCACCGAGGTGACGGTGCGCTTCGGCGGGGTGGTCGCGCTCGATCAGGTGAGCCTGGCCGTCCCCGTCGGCTCGACCGTCGGCCTCGTCGGCCCAAACGGCGCGGGGAAGACCACACTGTTCGGGGTCTTGTCGGGCCTTGTCCGTCCGAAGGCCGGGCGGGTGACGATGAACGGCACCGACGTCACCGGCCGCAGCCCCCAGAACCGCGCGCACCGGGGCCTCGCCCGCACCTTCCAGCGCATGGAGCTCTTCACCGAGCTCACCGTGCGCGAGCACCTGGTCGTTGCCCGTCGCGTGAAGGACGGCCGCGAGCGGCTCCTCGGCATGGTGCGCGACCTCAGCGGCTTCGGCGAGACGCCCGGGTCCGGGGAGGACGAGGCGGTCGACGGCATCCTCGAACTGCTCGGGCTCACATCGGTGGCCGACCGGCCGGCGTTGGCGATCCCGCTCGGCACCGGGCGCTTGCTCGAGGTCGCTCGTGCGCTCGCCACCGAACCCACCGTGATGTTGCTCGACGAGCCGTCATCGGGTCTCGACGTGCATGAGACCGAACAGCTCGGTGACGCCCTGCGCCGTGTACGCGAGGAGCGCGGGACCGCGTTCGTGCTGGTGGAGCACAACGTCGACTTCGTGCTCGGCCTCTCGGACCGCGTGACCGTGCTCGACTTCGGCCGGGTGCTCGTCGAGGGCAGTCCCGAGGAGATCCGCACCAGCCCAGACGTGCAGGCGGCCTACTTCGGCTCCCCGGTCGGGGGTCGCAACGGCGACGACAGCGAAGGGAGCGACGCATGAGCACCGATCCGCTCTTGCTCGAGGTCACCGACCTCGAGGTCTCGTACGGCGAGGCGCGCGCGCTCTTCGGCGTGTCGTTCGACGTCCGCGCGGGATCAGTGACGACGGTGCTCGGCGCCAACGGTGCGGGAAAGTCCTCGCTGGCGGCGGCGATCGCGGGGGTCGTGAAGCCGAGCGCCGGACGGGTCGAGTTCGACGGCGAGGACATCACGGGTCGCGCGGCCCACGCGGTCGCCAAGCTCGGGCTCGCGTTCGTGCCCGAGTCGCGCAACTTGTTCCCTCACCTCTCGGTGAAGGACAACCTGTGGGCGCAGCTGCGATTCTCGCTGCCGCGCGCGCAGCGCAGGGACGCGTACGACCACGCGATGGACATGTTCCCGATCCTCCGGGAGCGCCGCACTCAGGCTGCCGGCACCCTCTCGGGTGGTGAGCAGCAGATGCTTGCGCTCGCGCGGTGCTGGCGGCGTCGCCGAAGCTGCTCATCGCCGACGAGATGTCGCTCGGGCTCGCACCGCAAATCGTCGACCTCGTGTTCGAATCGCTCGCGCGGGCGCGTGACGAGGGCGTGACCGTGCTGCTGATCGAGCAGTTCGTCGAACGCGCGCTCGGGTTCGCCGACCAGGCCGTCGTGCTGCGCCACGGGCTCGTCGGGTGGCAGGGCGCGGCGGCCGACGCCGGCGACGAGCTGCTCGCCGAGTACCTCGGCGGCGAGACCGCGTCGACGATCTGACGCGGTCCGCCCGCGACCGATCAGGCGCGGGGGTGCTCGAAGGACACGTCGACGTCCTGCTCGGGGCGGCGCTGCTCGGCCTCGACGACGTCGGTGAGCACCGCCTCGTCGGCCTCGGTCAGCGGCGGGGGTGCGAGTGAGCGGGGCACGAGGTGGCGGGCCCGGACCACGTTGACCTCCGCGGCGTAGACGGTGATCTGCGCGGCGAGGTAGAGGAAGAAGAGCAGACCCAGCACGACACCGAAGGTCCCGTAGAGCTCGCTGGCATGTTGCAGCTGCCGCGCCACGAGCCATCCGCCGATCGCCTGCAGCGCGGTCCACAGCACGCCCCCGAGCACGGCGCCGGGCAGGAGATCCCCCCACGAGATCTCGGCCGGCGTGAGCACTCGGAAGGCGAGCCAGTACAGGGCGACGTTCAGCGCGACGACGAGCACGGTCGACAGGATCGGCACCGCGCTGCCACCCGGTACCAGCGTCGCCACCGTCGTCAGCGCGGCGGTTCCCACGATGGCGAGGCCGAGCACTGCGAGGACGAGGAGCGAGCGCACGAGCCGCGGGAAGAACCCCGGCCGACGCGCGCCCGGCACGTTCCACACCTGCGCCATCGCGTGCTGCGCGACCTGGGCGACGCCCAGGGACCCCCACACCAGCGCGAGCAGCCCGACCACGAGCGCGAGCCCGTTGCCACCGAGTGCGCCGACGTTGCGGCGCAGCTCCTGGCCGACGACGGGGAAGTCGGCCAGCGCGGTGTTCAGGAGGTCGTGGCGCAACCCTGGGTCGTCGTGCGCGACGTAC
Source organism: uncultured Actinomycetes bacterium (assembly GCA_963755855.1). Classification (GTDB taxonomy): domain Bacteria; phylum Actinomycetota; class Acidimicrobiia; order IMCC26256; family DASPTH01; genus DASUAS01. The sequence continues at coordinate 2,431,192 of CAVWLR010000009.1, forward strand.
CCGAGCACGGTGACGAACACCAGCAGCAGCGGGAACATCGCGAGGAAGCCGTAGTACGTGATGAGCGCGGCGAGCTGTCCGCCACGGTCGTCGCCGTACTTCTTGATCACCCCGACGACGAACGCGGGACCTTGTGCGCTCTGCTGCCAGCTGTCGATGCGGTCGACGATCTGCACGGGGAGAGGTTCCCCCGGCCCGGGACCCGACCCAACCTCAGCGGTCACTCGTGGTGCAGCAGGCCCCGCATGCGCTCCGTGAGCGACGGTTCGATCCCCTCGCCGGTCTCGATCACGACCTCGTGCAGGGTGCCGGTCCACGGGAACGGCGGCTCGTAGTCGCTGCACACGGGGAGCCCCCGGTCGCGTCCGAGCAGGAGCACCGTGCCTCCGTGCTGGAAGACCATCGGCGCCTGCACCGCGAGCACCGCGTGGGCGACCAGCTCGTCGTCGTGGAACAGCCCGACGCCGGGGCCGTCGAATCCCGGCGTGTACACCGCCGCGATCCGGTGACGGCCGGGTGTCAGCGGCACGTCGCTCTCGACGCGCGCTTCGTCACCGGCGCGGTTCAGCACGAACACGAGGTGGCCGTCGCGCACGAACAGCGCGAGCCCGCCCGTCCAGTCGCCGATGGTCGCCAGGATCCCCTCCGCGGCCGTGTCGGGGCCGGTGTCGGGCACGTCGACGTCGACGACGATCCGGAAGCCGCCGAACAGGCGCGCCACCGAGTCGTCGGGCACCGGTCCGCCTTCGGGCCGGTACACCGCTCGCGACGGCACCGCGTTGGGCCACGGGATGACCGCGGCGATGCGGCCGATGAGCTCGTCGACCAGCGGGAACACCTGGTTGCGCTCCGCCTCCGCGGTCCACTGCGCCTGCAGCGCAGCGAGCACGTCGGGGTGCTCGGCCGCGACGTCACGCGTCTCCGCGAAGTCGTCGGCGAGACGGAACAGCGCCCAGGCGTCGTCGTCGAAGTCGCGGCTGCCCTCGAGGAGGCGCTCCTCGTCGACGACTCCCTTCGAGACGTGGTCGGTGGTCGCCTTCCAACCGTCGGACACGATCGAACGCGACCCGAGCATCTCGAAGTACTGGACCGAACGCGGCGACGGCGCGGTCGCGTCGAAGAACGTCGAACGGATCGACGCGCCGTCGACCGGCTGTTGCGCCGACCCCGTCGACCGAGTCGGGGGGTTCGACTCCGGCGAGCTCGAGCACGGTGGGCGCGAGGTCGACGGCGTGCACGAACTGGTCGCGCACCGCACCGCCGTCGGCGATCCCGCGCGGCCAGTGCACGACCAGCGGCGTGCGGGTGCCGCCGAGCCAGGTGTAGCGCTTCCACAAGCGGAGCGGCGTGTTGCCCGCCCATGCCCATCCCCACGAGTAGTGCGGGTACGAACGCAGACCGCCGAGCTCCTCGTTCCAGGCGAGGTTGCCCTCGACCGTGTCGGGCACGTGCTCGGTGAAGCGGTGCTCGTTGAACGTGCCCAGCGCGCCGCCCTCGCCACTGGCGCCGTTGTCGGAGATCAGCATCACCAGCGTGTTGTCGAGCTCGCCGAGCGCGTCGAGCTGCGCGAGCACTCGACCGATCTGCGCGTCGGTGTGCGAGAGGAACCCGGCGAACACCTCGTGCTGGCGCGCCAGCATGCGCTGCGCGTCGCGCGGGAGCGACGCCCACTCGTCGATCCAGCCCGGGCGCGGCCCGAGCTCGGTCCCCGCCGGGACCACGCCGGTGGCGAGCTGGCGCTCGAACACGCTCGCTCGCCACTCCTCCCATCCGCCGTCGAACGCACCGCGGTAGGGCTCGATCCACTCCGGCGCGACGTGGTGCGGCGCGTGCATCGCACCGAGCGCGAAGTAGAGGAAGAACGGCCGGTCGGGCGCCGCCTGGTGCTGTGCGGTGACGGCGCGGATCGCCTCGTCGGCCAGGTCCTCGGTGAGGTGGTAGCCGTCGCGCGGCGCGCGCGGCTGCTCGACGTAGTGGTTGTCGCGCACGAGGTGGGGCGCCCAGTGGTTGGTGTCGCCCTGGAGGAAGCCGTAGTACCGCTCGAAGCCGAACCCGAGCGGCCAGCGGTCGTACGGTCCCGCGACCGAGCGCTCACCCCCGGGAACGAGGTGCCACTTCCCGATGGCGAGCGTGTTGTAGCCCGCGTCGCGCAGGACGCGCGGCAGCGGCGTCGCCGAGCGCGGGATGCGTCCGGTGTAGCCGGGGAACGCCATCGGCAGGTCGGTGAGGAACCCCATTCCCACGGCGTGGTGGTTGCGACCGGTCATGAGGCACGCGCGAGTCGGCGAGCACAGGCTCGTGACGTGGAAGTGGTTGTACCGGAGGCCACCGGCGGCGAGGCCGTCGATCGCGGGTGTGGCGATGTCGGACCCGAAGCAGCCGAGCTGACCGAAGCCGAGGTCGTCGAGGACGATCAGCACCACGTTGGGCGCGTCGGGGCCAGGGCGCGGCAGGGAGTAGTCGCCCGGCGCGGAGTCGGCGAGCGAGAACCCGGTGCGCAGCTCGGAGGTGGTCACGCGGGGCGCCTCGGCTGGTTCGTGGCCCTGGGCGACGAACCCTCGGGGCCGGGACGGGGGAGGAACATCTGGATCGCGGCGCGATTGACGCGCGACGTCAGCTCGATCGCCGCGACCCGGTCGATCGACCCGTCGAGTGCGCCCACGACGGTCCGGTAGTACCCCGCGAGCATCGTGTCCCGCACGATGTCGATCTCGATCTCGGTGAACCCCAGCTGCCGGAGCGGCTCGGCGAGCTCGGAGTTCGTGAGCGGTTCGAGGGTCCCCTCGGGATCGTGCAGCTCGCTCACGATGTCGCGATCAGTGGTGAGCACCAGGAGCGCGAGCCGGAGCTCGAGCGCCTCCTGGTTCCAGTCCGCTTCGAGCCAGATCCGGGCGGCGAGGTCGCGGGTCGCCGCGGGCGCGCCCTTGCGACGGGACGTCGCAGCCGCACGGATGCTCGCGGCGGCCTCGTCGGCGCTGATGCGCTCCGCGTACACCTGCGCGTAGGTCGCCGGGATCGCCTGGAGCAGATCCGCTCGGGTGGGGAAGTAGTGGTACACCAACGTCCGGGTGCATCCGGCGGCCTCGGCCACCGCCGCGTGCGACACCGCGTCGACCCCCTTCGTCACGATCAGGTGCGCGGTGACGCCGACGAGCTGGGCGCGCCGCCGTTCACCCTGCGTCTCGAACGGGGCGACCTCTGCCTTCGCCATGGCCGTGCAGCGTACAGAGAGGTCGGCAAGACCGCACTCGAGGATGACCGCCGGCACCTCCGTCATCCGGTCAGGTCTTGCTTGATCCTGATGTAGTTCGAAGGTGTGCAGTCGAAGGTTCCCTTCTTGGTGGGCCAGACGCGCACGAACTTCCCGTTGGTGAACTGCTCGAGCATGGTGCACGAGCTCGACACCTTCTTCGCCAGGTTGTTCTTGCCGATCATGCCACCCGCGTCGAACGACGTGAGCGTGCCGAGACCCGCGAGGAGGGAGGGCCGCGTGATGCCGTTGACGCCGTGCTTGGCCACCGCGTCCTCGAGTGCGTCGGCGAGCGCGATGCCGGCGGTGAAGCCGTACACCGAGAACCCCGTCGCCTTGTCGGGCCCCACGTACTTCAAGAAGTTGGCGAGCATCGCGTTCGTGCCCGCTTCCTCGAAGGGCAGGAAGTTCATCACGACGTACGTGCCGTCCATCGTGTCGGACTCCTGGCGCAGCGACTTGTCGTAGCCACCGCTCGGCACCACCCACGTGACCTGGCTGTCGGGGAGACCCTGCAACTTCGCCTCGCTCCGCCATTCGATGGTCCCGCCGAGGGACACCGCGCCGAAGCCGAGGTTCGACCCGTCCTGCTTCATCTTCTGCACGATCGGCGTGTAGGCGCTCTGTGGCGCGCGACCCGACTGCCCGACGGTCTGGTCGGCCTCGGCCCCCGCGTGCACGAAGGCGTCGATGATCAGCTGACCGCCCGCAGCCGCGGTCTTGGTGTCGTTCGAGTACACCATCGCCCCGTGCAGTCCGTCCTTGGTGACCTTCACCAGGTGCGCGTACGCGCCCTGGTTCCCCTGGTACGTCTGCGGGTGCTGATCGAGCGTGCTGCAGATGACCGACGGCGGGTTCACCGGGAACGCGACCGGCGAGCATCCCTCGGTCGTGCCGACCACCGCCCCGATGTCGGGGAGGCCCACCGCGGCCCCGCTCCGATCCGGACAGGAGTTGATGTCATCGGCGCTGTTCAGCATGAGTGCGGCCGTCCCCACCAGCGCGAGGTCCTGCGCGCACGCGCTGATCACGGCGTTGCGCGCTTCGTTCGCGTTGAGCTTGGAGTCGATGAAGTCGACAGCCAGGGTGCGCCCGGCGATGCCCCCGCCTCCCGCCTTGCTGTTGATGTACTTCACCGCGCCGCGCACGCCGTCGACCACGCCCTGGAAGAGCCCGGGGGAGAACGGGTTGTCGACGTCGGCGACCACGGCGATGCGGATGGTGTCGGCGGTGACGCCGATCTCGGTGGCCTCGGGCGTCTCCTTGGCGGCCGTGGCCGGTGCCACCGCGACGAGCCCGAGCGCACACCCCAGCGCGGTCGCGCCGCACAGCAGCGCCTTCACTCGACTGCGCACAACTGAACCCCCACAGGACGCCACCCGCGCGGCGGGCGCCGCACGACCCGGGCACGGTACCAGTGATTTTGACAGACTGTCAATATTAAGGACAGACTGTCAACGCGAGCGGGACGCCCCGTGTGACGCCGCCCTTCGACGAGGAGCCACATGCAGCACGACACGACCGACGACGGCACACTGCACCTGACGCGCTCGATACCCGTGCCCCGCACGGTCAGCGAGCACGCGCAGTCGGTGATCGCAGCGGGGTGCGCGTCGGTCGCCGCACGACTGGCGAACCCTCCCTCCTATCCGGCGTTCGACGACGTCGCGGGTTGGCAGGAGCGGATCCGGTTGATGGACGATGCGGTCACGACCATCTTCTCGGCGCGAGCCGACGCGATCGGCGCCGAGGTCGACACGCTCGAGGTCGACGGTGTTCGTGTGTACGCGATCACGCCTCCGGGCGTCGACGCCGCAGACGATGCGCCCGTCCTCCTGAACATCCACGGCGGAGCGCTCGTCGCGGGCGGAGGCGAGGCGTGTCGGATGATGGGGACACTGGCGGCCGTGCGCGCGGGGTTGCGCACGTGGAGCGTCGACTATCGGATGCCCCCTGAGCACCCGTACCCCACACCACTCGACGACTGCCTCGCCGTGTACCGGGCCCTCCTCGGACGGGTGCCGGCATCGAAGATCGTGGTCGACGGCGCGTCCGCCGGCGGGAACCTCGCGGCCGCGCTCCTGCTCCGCGCGCGACGAGGGGCTCCCGATGCCCGCTGCACTCGTGCTCGTGAGCCCCGAGGCCGACCTGACCGAGAGCGGCGACACCTTCAGCACCAACCGCGGCGTCGACTACGTCATCGTGCAGGGCGTCCCGGACCTCATCGCGCTCTACGCCGACGGCCACGACCTCGAGGATCCGAACCTCTCACCGGTGTTCGGCGAGTTCACCGGGTTCCCGCCGACGCTCCTGCAGTCGGGCACCCGCGACATCCTGCTCTCGAACACCGTGCGCCTGCACCGACGCCTCCGGGCGGCCGGCGTCGACGCCGAGCTCCACGTGTGGGAGGCGATGCCCCACGGCGGGTTCTTCGGGGCCCCGGAGGACGACGAGATCGTGGTGGAGATCCAACGATTCGTCGCCCGCCACCTCTGACGCCTCCCGCACGACGCACGGGCGGTTCGCGCCTGCCAATCACGAACGGCGACCGGTACCGTGACGGGGCACGCCGTTTGGCGTGCCCGCGCTGCTCCGGACCCCGGCGGTGTCTCCCACCAGCCACGAGGTCCCCTCGATGCAGCTCGCTCCTGCGCTTCCCCCGCCGCCTGCTCCCGCGCCGCCGACCCTCCCTCCGGAGGAGCGCTGGGCCAGCACGCCCGCACCTCTCTACCGCCGGCTGCTCTCGCTGCTCATCGCGGTGGGCCCACCGGTGGCCGCCGTGTTCGTGACCGTGCGCGCGATCGGTGAGCCGGTGCCCTGGCTCAACCTCATCCTGCTCACGGTCTTCTACTTCGTCATCGCGCACGGCGTGACGATCGGGTTCCATCGGCTCTTCACCCATCGGAGCTTCGAGGCCCGGCGTCCGCTCAAGATCGTGCTGGCCGTCCTGGGGTCGATGTCGTTCCAGGGGTCGCTGATCGGCTGGGTGGCCGACCACCGTCGCCACCACCGCTACGCGGACCGGGCCGGTGATCCCCACTCCCCCGTCGTGAAGGCCGGCGAGCAGCTCTCGGGCTGGCGGGGCCTGCTCCACGCCCACGTCAGCTGGGTGTTCGACAACCCGAGCACGCCCCGGGCCGAGTTCGTCCCCGATCTCCTCGCCGACCCCGACCTCGTGTTCATCGACCGCATGTTCGTGCCGTGCTGCATCGCCACGCTGGCCCTGCCCTTCGGGCTCGGCTACGCGCTCACCGGCACCTGGGGCGGAGCGTTCGCCGCGCTCCTCTGGGCCGGGGTGCTGCGCGTCGGTCTGGGCCACCACCTCACGTGGGCGATCAACTCGGTGTGCCACCGCTTCGGCCGTCGCCCGTTCCGCACCCGTGACCAGAGCACGAACTTCGCCCCGCTCGCACTGCTCACAGGGGGCGAATCGTGGCACAACGCCCATCACGCCTTCCCGACGCTGGCGCGCCACGGAGTCGATCGAGGGCAGCTCGACACCTCGGCCCGACTGATCCGCTGGTTCGAGCAGCTCGGCTGGGTGTCGCAGGTTCGGTGGCCGAACCGCCTGCAGCTCGACGCCCGCCGCCTCGGCAGCTGAGGCGGCGAGTTCGTCGGGTCCCGCTCCGGTGGGCGAGGGGGGACTTGAACCCCCACATCCTTTCGGACACAGGCACCTGAAGCCTGCGCGTCTGCCAATTCCGCCACTCGCCCGGAGTGCGACAGGGTAGCCCGCACTCCCCCACTCCGAACATCTCGGTTTCGACCCCCGCCGGCGTACGTCGAGTCCGAGATGTTCCCGGAAGGGGCGTGGGTGCGGCCGTGCACGAGGGGTTGCTCGGTACACTCTCGGCGTGGGACTCCAGGGGTTCGAGCGGAGGCTCGAGCGGCTGGTCGAGGGGACCTTCAACAAGGCCTTCCGCAGCGGGCTCCAGCCCGTCGAGATCGGTCATCGGGTCACGCGCGTCCTCGACGACGGCCGGACGCTCGGCGTGAACGGGCGTCCCGTCGCGCCCAACAACATCGGGGTGTATCTGTCCCCCACCGACTTCGAGCGCTTCGGCTCCTTCGCCGAGGCGCTGGCCCGGGAGCTGGCCGAGGCCGCCCGCCAGCACGCCCGCGACGAGGGCTACCAGTTCGTCGGTCCCGTGACGCTCACGCTCGTGCCCGACGAGAGCCTCAAGACCGGCGACTACGACGTGGTGGCCGAGATCGCCGAGGGCGCCGGCGGACACGTGGGCTCGCTCGTCCTGCCCGACGGCCGACGGGTGGGCCTCGGCGAGCACATCACCTCGCTCGGCCGGAACTCCGACTGCACGGTCAGCCTGGCCGATCCTCGGGCCTCGCGGCGCCACGCCGAGATCCGCCCCACCGCCGACGGGTTCGTCATCGCCGATCTCGGGTCGATGAACGGCACCCTCGTGAACGGCACCGCGGTCAAGGAGCGGGTGCTCCACGACGGTGACGAGATCGCGGTGGGAGCGACGGTGATGCGCTTCGAGGCCTCGTAGTGCCGGAATCCGTCCTCACCATCCTGAAGTTCTGCTTCCTCGCCCTCCTCTACCTGTTCCTCTTCCGGGTCGTCCGGGTGGTCGTGAAGGAGATGCGGGCGCCAGCACCGGTCCCGGAGCAGCCGGCGGCCCCGCCGAGCGCAGCCCCGGTGGCGGCGTCACAACCGGCGAAGCCGGCGAAGGGTCGCGGGCCGGGCCGCCTGCGCATCCTCGAACCGCCGGCGTCGTCAGGGTGAGAGCTTCCCCCTCGTCGACGAGCTGACGGTCGGGCGCGGCGGCGGATGCGGCATCGTGCTCGCCGACGACTCGTTCGTCTCGACCGTGCACGCGCGCGTGTTCCGACGCGACGGCGCGGTGTACGTCGAAGACCTCGGTTCTCGCAACGGCACCCTGCTCAACGGCGAGCCGCTCGTCCACGCCGCACAGCTTCGACGCGGCGATCACGTGCAGTTCGGCCAGACCGTGACCGAGGCCGTGCGATGAGCGCGGTCGGTCGGAGCAGACCGGTGGACCGGGCATCGTGAGACTGGTCACGGGGGCCGCCACCGACGTCGGCCGGGTTCGGGACGGGAACGAGGACGCCTACCTCGTCGACGACGCCTCCGGGCTCGTCGCCATCGCCGACGGCATGGGAGGCCACCGCGCGGGCGAGGTCGCCAGCGCCACCGCGATCGAGGCGCTGCGCGCGTCGATCACGAGCGGGCGTCCGCTGCGCGAGTCGATCGAGGACGCCAACGCCGCGGTGTACGCGAAGTCGCACACCGACGACGAGCTCAGCGGCATGGGCACGACGCTCACCGTGGGCACGCTCATCGCCGGGAACACGCTCCTGCTCGGACACGTCGGCGACTCGCGCGCGTATCTCCTGCACGAGGGCGAGCTGCGGCAGGTGACCGTCGACCACAGCCTGGTCGAGGAGCTCCGGCAGGAAGGTCGCCTCACGGCCGACGAGGCCGCGGTGCACCCGCAACGCTCGATCATCACGCGCTCGATCGGCACCGATGCCGCCGTCGTGGTCGACGTCTACCCCGTCGAGCTGAGCCCCGGTGATCGCATCCTCCTCTGCTCCGACGGCCTCACCGACATGGTCCACACCGAGGAGATCGCGGCCACGCTGCGGCGGGAGGAGGATCCGGCACGGGCGGCCACCGCCCTCGTCGACGCCGCCAACCTCGCCGGCGGCGTCGACAACATCACCGTCGTGGTGGTCGCGGTCACCGACGAAGAGCCGCTCGTCGCCGAGGCCGAGGCGGTGGAACCGCTCGTGGCCACGGAGGTCACTTCCGGTGTCGACGGCGAACCGGTGCCCGAACCCACGACGGCACCGGGTGAGCGGCGTCGGAGCGGTGCCCGCACCGTCGGCCGGGTGCTGCTGTGGGCGCTCCCGATCGTCCTCGTGCTCGGGATCGCGGTGGCGGCCGTCGGGTGGTACGCCCGCAAGGACTACTTCGTCGGCACCAGCCAGGGCCGGGTCACGGTGTTCAAGGGCGTGCCGGGAGGCCTCGCGGGCTGGAACCCGACCATCGAGCAACGCACGGCAGTGGAGCTCGCCGACCTGCGCCCGGCCGCGCTGGCGCAGGTGCGTGACCACCAGAAGTTCTCGTCGCGCGCCGACGCCGCCGCATTCGTCGCGAGGCTGAAGTCGCAGACGACCACGACGACGACGACCACCACGATTCCGACCTCCAGCACGACGACGACCGCGCCCCCCACGACCACCGTGGCGCCGCCGGCGACACCGGCCGCCGGCCGCGCCATGAGGCCAGCACGATGAGGCCAGCACGATCGAAGTCGGCCCGATGAGGTCGCCGACGGCGCGCCGGCGGCGCAGCCGCGAGCTCGGCCTCGGCCTGCTCGCGGTCGTCGTCACCGGCGCGGGCTACGTGCTGCTGCTCCTCGCCGACCGGCCCGACATCCCCGCCGACCTGTGGGTGTTCCTCGCCGCCGTGCTCGGTCTGTACGTGGTCGCGCACCTCGCGGTGCGGCGGTTCGCGCCCCGATCCGAACCGACGCTGCTCCCCCTCGCGTTCCTCCTGAACGGCATCGGCTACTTCACCATCTCGCGCCTCGACCGCGACCTCGCGCGCGTGCAGGCGGTGTGGACGGCGGTGGGCATCGCCGCGTTCGTGCTCACGCTGATCGTCGTCCGCAACGTCCGCACGCTCGAGCGCTACAAGTACACCTTCCTCCTGCTCGGCGTCGCCGCGCTGCTCCTCCCGTCGTTGCCCGGCGTCGGCCAGGAGATCAACGGCGCCCGCCTCTGGGTGCACCTCGGACCGGTGAACTTCCAGCCCGGTGAGGCGGCCAAGGTCCTGCTCGTCGTGTTCTTCGCCGCCTACCTCGTCGACAAGCGCGAGCTGCTCGCCGCGGGCACCCGACACATCGGACGCGTCCGGCTCCCGGATCCGAAGCACCTCGGCCCGCTGCTCCTCGCGTGGAGCTTCTCGATCCTCGTGATGGTGCGCGAGAAGGACCTCGGTTCGTCGCTGCTGTTCTTCGCGGTGTTCGCGGCGATGCTCTACATCGCCACCGATCGTGCGTCGTACCTCTTCGTCGCGCTGGCGATGTTCCTCGCCGGCGCCTTCGTCGCGTACCAGATCTTCACCCACGTGCAGGACCGCGTGACGTCGTGGATCGATCCGTGGTCGGTGTCGCAGACCAAGGGCTTCCAGCTCGTGCAGTCGCTGTTCGCGCTCGGATCGGGAGGGTTCGCCGGCACCGGGCTCGGGCTCGGGAGCCCGCAGAAGATCCCGAACGCGTCGACCGACTTCGTGCTCTCGGCCATCGGTGAGGAGCTCGGGCTGCTCGGCACCGTCGCCATCTGCATCGTGTTCCTGCTCATCGTGGGCACCGGGTTCCGCATCGCCATCCAGGCCGACCGACCGTTCTCGAAGCTCTTCGCCGCCGGGCTCACCACGATCATCGGCGTGCAGACGTTCGTGATCGTCGGTGGCGTGATCCGCGTGATCCCGCTCACCGGTGTGACGTTGCCGTTCGTCTCGTACGGCGGCTCGTCGCTCATCGCCAACTTCGTGATCATCGCGTTGCTGTTGCGCATCTCCGACGAGACCGTCGCGCGCGCCGAGGCCCCGGGCGCCCGTTCGACGGCGCTCACCGCAGTCGGCGGGCTCGGCGGAAGGGGCGGGGTCGGACCCGGCCAGGGAGGTGACGTCGTGGGCGCCACGCCTCCGGCGCGCCGGTGAACCGCCCGATCCGCCGCGTCGGCTACGCGGTGACGATCCTCATCCTGCTGCTGGTCGCGCAGCTCACGTACCTGCAGGTCGTCGACGCCAACAACCTCGCCAACGACCCCAAGAACGTGCGCGGTGCGCTGAAGGAGTTCAACCGCGCGCGGGGGAAGATCCTCACCGCCGACGGCCAGATCGTCGCCGAGTCGACGCCCACCACCGGCGACTTCAAGTACCTGCGCCAGTACCCGCAGACGGGGCTCTTCGCGCACGTGGCCGGCTACCAGTCGTTCGTGAACCTGGTGGGCAGCAGCGGCGTCGAGGAGTCGTACAACAAGGTGCTCACCGGCCAGGACACCAGCTTGCAGCTCCGGAACATCGGGAACGCCCTCAGCGGGAAGGCCGACACCAACGACGTCGTGCTCTCGCTCACCGAATCGGCGCAGAAGGCTGCCGCCGATGCGCTCGGCGATCAGCGCGGCTCGGTGGTCGCGCTCGACGTGCAGACCGGCGCGGTGCTGGCGATGTACTCCAACCCGACGTTCAACCCCAACGGTCTCTCGGTGCACGACACGCAGTTCGTGCAGAACACGTTCAACCTCATCAACAGCGGCGACAACGCCGCGCTGCAGCGTGCGTACCGCGAGCGCTACCCACCGGGATCCACGTTCAAGGTCGTCACGACCAAGTCGGCGCTCGAGACCGGCACCGCGTCGCCGGACACCCAGTTCGACTTCACCGACGGCTTCCAGATCCCCGGGACCGACACCAAGCTCCGGAACTTCGGTGGCGAGGTCTGCGGCGGCACGTTGGAGGAGAGCCTCGATCGAGTCGTGCAACGCGACGTTCGCGCAGCTCGGCTACGAGATGGGCGATGCGTTCGCGCCCGCCATGGACCAGTGCGGCATCGACAGCACCCCGCCGATCGACCTGACCCCCTCGGCAGTGGAGAGCGTCGGTCCGCGGGTCGGGGAGGACAAGGCGCGCTTCGCCCTCGCCGGCATCGGCCAGGGCGACGTGTTCACGTCCCCGCTGCAGATGGCGCTCATCGCCGAGGGCATCGCCGACAACGGGGTGATCAAGGAACCCCACGTCGTGAAGGAGATCCGCAACAGCGAGGGCAAGGTCGTGCGCACCACCCAGCCCACCGACTGGAAGACGTGCATGCAGCCCGCGACCGCGGCCGCGCTCACGAACATGATGGTGGAGGTCGTCAACCAGGGCACCGGCACCGCGGCGCAGATCGACGGCATCAAGGTCGCGGGCAAGACCGGCACCGCGCAGACCACCGACGGCGCCGCGCCGCACGCGTGGTTCATCGCCTTCGCGCCGGCTGATGCGCCTCGCTACGCGGTTGCGGTCATCGTGGAGCACGGCGGCAACCTCGCCAGCGAAGCGACCGGCGGAGAGGTCGCCGCACCGATCGCGCGCGACGTCCTGCAGAACCTCTTCGCGACGAACCCGTGAGTAGCCTCTCGTGACCATGCCGCCGACCGCCCGCGTCTTCGCGAACCGCTACGAGCTCGGCGAAGCGATCGGTCACGGCGGCATGGCCGACGTGTACCTCGCACACGATCGACTGCTCGATCGTCGCGTCGCGGTGAAGGTGCTGTCACCGCAGTTCGCGTCGGATCCCACGAACGTGGAGCGCTTCCGGCGCGAGGCGCAGGCGGCGGCCGGCCTCAGCCACTCGCACATCGTCGCGGTCTACGACTGGGGCGAGGAGGACGACACCTCCTTCATCGTGATGGAGTACGTCCCCGGGCAGACCCTGCGCGAGATCCTGCAGACCTACGGTCACCTCGGACCCGTCGACGCGGCTCGCATCGCGGCGGAGATCGCCGACGCGCTCTCGTTCGCGCACGCCCACGGCGTGGTCCACCGCGACGTGAAGCCCGGCAACGTGCTCATCACGCCGCAGGGACAGGTGAAGGTCACCGACTTCGGCATCGCGCGTGCGGAGGCGAGCGAGCCCCTCACCAAGACCGGCGCGGTGCTCGGCACCGCGACCTACTTCTCCCCCGAGCAGGCCCAGGGCTTCACGCTCGACGGTCGCTCCGACGTGTACGCGCTCGGAGTCGTCCTCTACGAGATGCTCACCGGCGCAGCACCCTTCACCGCGAGCAGCCCGGTGTCGGTCGCGTACAAGCACGTGCGCGAGACACCGGCGCCGCCGTCGTCGCTCGTCCCCGATCTCCCGGGCGCGATGGACCGCATCGTGCTCACCGCGATGGCGAAGGACCTCGACGCGCGCTACGCGTCGGCCCAGGACCTCCGCGCCGACCTGCTCCGGTTCGAGCGCGGGCGGCCGCTGGTCGGGCGGGCCCATGGGGCTCGACGTCACCACGGCCGCGCCGGCGGCGTCGAACGTGCGCATCCCCGCGCCGGTGGAGGTCCCGCGCCCGGCTCCGGATCCGGTCCCCGCCGCCGCCCCCCGCAAGCAGCGGAGTCGGTGGGCACCGGCGATCGCGATCGGCATCGCCCTGGCTGTCCTCGTCGCCCTCATCGTCGTGCTGCTGGTCAACTCCGACTTCGGCGACGGGGGCAACGCCGCCCCCAGCCGCAACGTCCCCAACGTCAACGGCATCGCGTACGGGCAGGCGGAGGCGGCGCTGAAGGCCCTCGGGTTCACCGTGGCGCGCACCGACGTCAACGAACCCGAGACCGCGCCCGACGTCGTCACCGGCCAGGACCCCGAAGGCGGGCGGAAGATCCCGAAGGGCGGGCTCATCACGCTCAAGGTGAGCAGCGCGACCATCCCGATGCCCAACGTCGTGGGCCAACAGCGGACGCAGGCCACGCAGGCCCTCGCCGCCACCAACCTCACCGGCAACTTCGTCGAGCAGGACAGCGATCAGCCACCCGGCACCGTGCTCAGCAGCGATCCCGCCGCGGGGGCGCCGGTGGCCAAGCTGCCGCAGGGCGGCCGGCCCACGGTGCAGGTCATCGTCGCCCGCGAGCCCGCCATCCCCGTGCCCGACGTCAGCTCGCTGGATCCAGGCCGGCGCCCTCGCCACGCTCACCCAGGCCGGGTTCCAGCCCACCACCGCCAACGTCGAGAGCGACGGCGTACCGGTGGGGGGGTGGTGGGCACCGATCCCGCCGCCGGCACGCCGCTGCCCAGGGGCAGCGCGGTCACCCTGCAGATGTCGAGCGGCCCCACCCAGGTCCCGGTGGCGAGCGTCGTCGGGTCTGCCCCGCGCCACCGCCGAGGGCGTGCTCAACGGCATCCTCGGGTTCGGGGTGCAGGTCAGCTTCGTCAACGCCGGCCCCACCAAGAAGGGGATCGTCGTGTCGCAGACGCCCGCGGGCGGCGAGGCCACCAAGGGATCGACCGTCGCCATCGTCGTCGGTCTTTGACCCTCGTCTCCTGGTACGCCGACCACGGACGCCACGACCTGCCGTGGCGGCGCACCCGGGACCGGTGGGCGATCCTCGTGTCGGAGGTGATGCTCCACCAGACCCAGGTGGCCCGGGTGGCGGCGGTCTACGACGACTTCCTCGCCCGCTTCCCCACGCCCGCGGCCATGGCGGACGCGGGAGCCGGGCGCGGTGATCACGGCGTGGGGCCGGCTCGGGTACCCGCGGCGGGCGCGACGCCTCTTCGACACCGCGGTCGTGCTGCGCGACCACGGCTGGCCCGACGACCTGAGTGACCTGCCGGGCATCGGCCGCTACACCGCCGCCGCCATCCGGGCCCAGGCCGACGACGCCGACGTGCCCGCGATCGAGGTCAACATCCGCCGGGTCGCGGAACGGGTGAGCGGGGCACGGCTCTCCGAGCGCGCCGCGGAGGAGGCGACCGTGCGCATCGGACGGCCGCTCCGCGGGCGCGACCGCCTGCTCGCGCTCGATGGACGTCGGCGCGCTGCTGTGCCGACCGCGCGAACCGCGCTGCGGCGAGTGCCCGCTCCGCCGACGCTGCGCGACGCGCGGTCCCCTGCCCGACGAGACCCGCCACCGCCAGGCTCCGTTCGCCGGGAGCTTCCGGCAACGGCGCGGCGAGGTGATGGCACGGCTGCGCGTCGGCTCGGTCGCCGTGCGCGAGCTCGACGCCGAGGCGTTGGCGTCGCTCGTGGACGACGGCCTCGCCGTCGTCCACCGCGGTCGCGCCCGCCTGCCGTAGCGCGGCGCTACGTCGTGCGACGCCGAGGAAATTGCCGAGGAGCGAGTGACCGGCCTCGGTGAGGATCGACTCCGGGTGGAACTGCACGCCCTCGATCGGCAGGTCGCGGTGACGCAGCCCCATCACCAGGCCGTCCTCGGACTCGGCGCTGATCTCGAGCACGTCGGGCACCGTCTCCCGCGCCACCACCAGCGAGTGGTAGCGGGTGGCGGTGAAGGGTGACGGCAGCCCGGCGAACACGCCGCGACCGTCGTGGGAGATCTGCGACGTCTTGCCGTGCATCACGTGCGGGGCGCGCACGACCTGGCCGCCGAAGATCTGGCCGATGCACTGGTGGCCGAAGCACACCCCGAGCACGGGCACGCCGGCCTCGCCGAAGGCGCGGATGGCCTCGATCGACACGCCGACGTCGCCCGGCTGGTCGGGGCTCCCGGGGCCCGGCGACACCAGCACCGCATCGGGCTCGAGCGCGCGCAGCGCGTCGAGCGTGACCGCGTCGTTGCGGTGGACGACCGGCTCCGCGCCCAGTTCACCGAGGTACTGGACGAGGTTGTAGACGAACGAGTCGTAGTTGTCGATGACCAGCACGCGCACCGTGAGCACGCTACCGGGGCCGGGATCGACGCACTCGGGTGATTGAGTAAGGTCCCCAGCCGTGGCACGCACCAAGAAGGCGCCGGAGCCGGCACCGACCCGTCGCCCCACGAAGGGCTCGCGCTACACGCCGCCCGCGCCCAAGAAGGTCAAGCAGAGCCACCTCTGGGTGCCGGTGACGATGTTCACGTGCCTGGCCCTGGGCGTGGTGGTCATCGCGGGCAACTACCTCGAGCTGCTCCCGGGCGGCGAGGTGAGCAACAACTTCCTCCTCATCGGGCTGGTGCTGCTCATCGTCGGCTTCGTGTTGTCCACATTCTTCCGCTGACGTCCCGGAAGCCGGCGCGTTACCGGCGTGTCAGCGGCAATTGTCCGAACCCCAGGCGTGTAACTTCACACAGGGTTGTCCACATTCTGTGGAGAACCGGTCAGGGGTCGGCGACGAGGACCATGTCCTCGCGGCAGTGCCGTGGGGCCTCCGGGTCGTCCTGCGCCGCGGTCATCGTCACCTCGGCGCCGCACACGATGCAGCGGAAGTGCAGGTCGATGGGCTTGATGTCCTCGGGATCGGGCTCCTCGGGCGGCGCGAGGTGGAACTTCCGGAGCATCGACGCGCCGATGACGTAGATCACGAGGGCGATGGCGACGCCGATCGCGATCCGGAGGATGGTCCACGCCATGTCCCGATGGTCGCGCCGCAGCGGCCGGGAACGCGAACGCGGCCAGCTCGGAGCCCGGAGTCGTCCGGCTCAGACCCGCTCGAACAGGGTGGCGTTGGCCTGCCCGCCGCCCTCGCACATCACCTGCAAGCCCAGGCGCGTGCCGCTGCGCTCGAGCTCGCACAGCAGCGTGGCGGCGAGGCGGGCGCCCGATGCGCCCAGGGGATGGCCGAGCGCGATGGCGCCGCCGTTCACGTTGACCCGGTCCATGTCGGGCTGCACCTCGTGCGCCCACGCCAGCACCACGCTGGCGAAGGCCTCGTTGATCTCGATCCGATCGATCGCGTCGAGGGTGGTGCCGGCCCGCTCGAGGATGCGCCGGGTGGCCGGGATCGGCGCCGTGAGCATGAGGATGGGATCGTCGCCCGCCAGCGCGAACTGCACGATGCGCGCCCGCGGGGTGAGGCCGAGCCGCGCCGCCGCCGCTTCGCTCGTGACCAGCACCGCGGCGGCGCCGTCGCTGATCTGCGAGGAGTTGCCCTGCGGTGACCACGCCGTCCGGCGTGAACGCGGGCTTCAGGGCCGCGAGGCGCTCGGCGGTGGTGTCGGGACGGATGCCCTCGTCGGTGGTCATCGCGCCGGCGCGGCCGTCGACCGTGATCGGCACCGGCACCACCTCGCGGTCGAAGCGCGCTTCGGCGGTCGCACGCGCGGCGCGCACCTGTGACTCGAGCGCGTACGCATCGAGCACCTCGCGCGTGAAGCCCCACCGTTCGGCGATGAGCTCGGCCGAGATGCCCTGCGGCACGAGGTTCGGGTAGCGCTGCACCAGGCGCGTGCCGAACGGGTCGGCGCCGAGGACCGACGAGCCCATGGGCACGCGGGTCATGCTCTCGACCCCGGCCGCGATCACGACGTCGTACGCGCCCGCGATCACGCCCTGCGCGGCGAAGTGCAGCGCCTGCTGCGACGAACCGCACTGGCGGTCGACGGTGGTGCCGGGCACGGACTCGGGGAAGCCGGCGGCGAGCAGCGCGTTGCGACCGATGTTGAGCGCCTGCTCCCCCACCTGCGAGACGCAACCGGTGATCACGTCGTCGACCAGCGCGGGGTCGAGGTCGTTGCGGATCGTCAACGTCGAGAGCACGTGCGCCAGCAGGTCGACCGGATGCCAACCCGCGAGCGCCCCGTTGCGCTTCCCGAGCGGGGTGCGGATGGCATCGACGACGACGGCGGTGGGCATGCACGACTCCTGTTCGGGTCGACCCGAGGGTACCGGTGGTGCCCGGTAGCCTCACCCGGTGCGCAACATGGACCGCTCGCTCGGTGACGGCGGGATGCCGTTGCTGGGGCAGCTCGGCGTGGCGTTCGAGCGCTACGGCGAAGGCTGGGCGGAGGCGTCGTGGACGCCCACCGAGCTCGCCGGCAACCCGTTCGGGATCGTCCACGGTGGGGTGTACGGCGTGGTCCACGACGCGGCGATGAACTTCGCGGCCAACAGCGCGCTCGAGTCGGGCGACCGCGTCGCGACCCTCGACGTGTCGTACCAGACGCGCCGCGCGCCGAAGGTGGGCGACGCGCTCGCGGTGCGCGGTGAGGTGAGCCAGCTCACGCGCCAGGTCGCGTACACCGAGTCGACCGTCACCGATGGCGACGGCGCGGTGGTGTCGCGTGCGATGGCGACGTTCATCGTGCGCCGCAAGACGCCGTGACCGAAACCGCAACGGAGTCCGCGCACCGCGGCCGATCCCGAACCCGCGGCAGGACCGCTCTCCCGGCGCATCCGCTACGGCTGGATCGTCGAGGTGCTGGTCGGGGTGGGCATCTACCTCTTCTACGACACGCTGCGCGACCACGCGGCCGGGGTGAGCGCCGACGCGTTCCGCCACGCGCAGCAGATCGTCGACGCCGAGAAGTTCCTCGGGCTGTACCACGAGTACTCCATCCAACAGGCCTTCCTCGGCGTCGCACTGGTTCATGTCGTTCTGGAACATCTGGTACGGCACCATCCACTTCGTCATGCCCGTCGTCGCGCTGGTGTGGATGTACCGCAAGCTCCCGGCGCGCTACGTGCGCTGGCGGAACACCCTGGTGCTCATGCTCGGGCGTGTCGCTGCTGGTGTTCTGGGCGTACCCGCTCATGCCGCCCCGCCTCATGCCCGCCCGGTACGGGTTCGTCGACGCCGCCGCCGACTTCTTCAACTTCGGTCCGCAGGTGCGGGTCCACCTCGGCGCCAACGGTCAGCCCACGGCCGCCGCCGTCCGCACCTACGGCAACCTCTTCGCGGCGATGCCGAGCCTGCACGTGGGGTGGTCGACGTGGTCGGCGCTCGCGGTGTGGCCCCTGCTCCGCCACACGTGGGCGAAGGTGCTGTGGGCCCTCTACCCGGTCAGCATCTTCTTCTGCATCGTGGTGACGGCCAACCACTGGATCCTCGACGCGGTCGGCGGCTGGGTCGTGCTCGCCACCGGCTACGCCGGCGCGCGGGCGGTCGAGTGGCTGCTCAGCCGCCGCCGTCGACGTCGCGCGCTCCCGGCCACGTGATCTCGGCCACGGCGTAGTCGGGGAAGGGCGGGAACTGCGGGAGGCCTTCGATCCCGCGCACCACCGGCGGCGGGTGCATCTGCTGCTTGCTCTTCACCACGAACTCCACGATGTGCAGCGAGAAGTCGGCGAGCCAGTCCACCCCGCGCTCGTGCATGAACGCGACGGTCGCATCGTCGTGCAGCGCATCGGCCGCCGCGGGGTTCACCACGCCGTCGAGGTTGACCACCTCGATGCGGCCGTTCGCGAAGTAGCCGAACGCGCCGCTCTGGTACGCCCCGAGCACGCTGCCCTCGGGCGGGACGGCGACCACCGTCTTCGCCGCGTCGCGGTAGCCCGTGACCGAGTCGAAGGCCGAGACCGCCACGCTCGTGTCGCTGAGGTTGCGCTGGGTCGCGAGCACCACGGCGACCAGCCCCACGAGCAGGACCGCGGCGGCGGCGATCGACGCTGGGACCCGCCAGGCGCCACGCGTGTGCCACACGCGTTCGACGGCGACCGCGATGATCAACGAGACGACGCACGCCACCGGCGCGAGGTAGCGCGTGAAGTAGTACGACACGCCGAACCAGGCGTAGAAGAGCAGGAGGCCGGCAGCGAACACCGGCAGCGCCGCCACCGCGAGCTGAGGCATCTGCCGCCGACGGGCCCACCAGGCGCCGAGCGCGACGAGGGCGACCACGAACACCCAGAACACGAGCACGCCGACGACGGGGTGGTCGGCGAGCCGCTCCCGGAACGATCGCCACACGTCGAACGGGCCGCCCGCGACCGCGCCCGCCACCTGGGCGAGGCCTTCGCGCGAGAACGGCCGCAACGGGGCGATCGCGTGCGCGGCCGAGCCGCTCGTCGGCACGGGGGTACCGAATTGGATCGTGCACCAGATCCACCACGGCGCGACCACCACCGCGCCGGCGACCGCACCCGGCACGAGCAGCCGGCGCGGTCCACGCCAGAGCTGGAGCGCGCCGAGCAGGACGAGCAGGAGCGCGAGGTCGACGCGCGCGAGCACGGCGAGGCCCGCCACGACACCGGCCACGACCGCACGCCTCGTGCTCGGGGCGTCGTTGGCCCAGATCCACACCGCCACCAGCGACATCGCCCCGAAGATCGCCAGCGACGTCTCCAGTCCGCCGAGCGCCATCGACACGGCCACCGGCGACACCGCCCACAGCGCGGCAGCGGTCACCGCCGCGACGCGACCGGCGAAGCGGTAGGCGACCCAGGCGAGCACGACGATCGTCAGCGTGTCGACCACGACCAGCAGCACGAGGTCGACGCGGAGCGCGGCGTCGGCGTTGTCGGTCAGCCAGTACACCGGCACCATCAGGAACCCGAGCAGCGCCTGGAAGCCGCTGGTGAGCGTGTGCCCGTCGGCGGTCGGTCCGTGGCCGTGTGCGATCGACCGGGCGATGGTGAGCGTGTAGTACGTGTCGTCGGGGATGAAGAGCCGGTCGATCACCCCGAGCGGGCGCAGCAGCACCGCGAGGCGGAGCACGAACCCGACCACCGTGATCCCCGCGATCGCAGCGACGGTCGCGTCGACGCGTGATCGCAGTCCCGTCCCCGTCCCCGCCCCCACGCGGTCATGCTAACGAGGCGACTCCAACGGCCCGGAGCGACGGGCGAACAGCACCCGCTCGAGCAGCAGGAACTGCGCGACCCAGAGCAGGCCGAAGCCGCTGAGGTGCGCGGTCAGGATCACGAGCGTGTGCAGCGGCTCGCCGAGATGCGACCCGTGGAGCCACGAGTCGGTGAGCGCGACCGCGAGGGTCGAGAGCACGAGGCCGGCGAACGACAGCAACCAGAACGGCATGACCTCGCGCCAGACGTCCGACGCGTCTCGCTTGCCCCACGTCCACCGTCGATTGAGGTGGTACGAGGGCACGGTGGCGACCGCGGTGGCGAGCACGTTCGCCACCCAGGCCTCGAGTCCGAACCCGGCGGTCGCGGCCGCCAGGGTGGTGACGCTGATGATCGTCGTGATCACCGACACGCCCATGCAGCGCGCCAGTCGCGTCACGACGGTCGTCGTGGGCCCGTCCTGCGTGACGTTCGTCGCGGTGAGGGATTCCGCCTGCATGCCCCCATGGTGTCGACACCGGCTGAAGCGGAACTGAACCCCTGAACGCTCAATGTGACGAACGTTCGTGCAGCACCACCAGCACCCCGACCAGCACCGACAGCACCAGCCCGCTGAGGAGGACCGGCTGGCCGGTGAACGTGGCCGCCCCGACGAGTGCGATCCCGGCCACCATCGCCACCAGGTGCTGACGGCGCGCGCCGTACAGCAGCGTGTGGATGAAGGTCACCGCCACGAGGTAGAGGATCACCGGGATCGTGAAGGACGCCGCCGCGGCGGCGTCGGCGAGGTGCGTGCGCCCGGTCACCTGGCCCACCACCACCGTGACCCCGGCGCCCACCGCAGCTGCGCTCGCGAACACCACGTAGTGGCCGTAGCCCCACGGGTACGCCACGCGGTTCGACACGAGGCGCGGCGCCGCCGGCTTGGCGAAGTAGATCCACCACATCGAGAACACGGTGAGCAGAGCGCCCACTGCGGTGAGGACCGCGGTGACGTCGCCCGTGCGCTCGTCGACCACGGCCTGGAACGCCGTCGACGACGAGAGGATGGTCTCGCCCAGGACGATGATCGTGAAGAGGCCGTAGCGCTCGGCGATGTGCTCCGGGTGCCAGGGCGTGGGAGCACCGCCTCGTTCCGCCCACGGTGCGATGCAGAGCTCGGCGAAGCCCATCACGAAGAACGCCCACACCGGCCACCCGAGGATGGCGACGGCACCCCACCCGACCATGGTGAGGGATGCGCCGGCGGCGTAGCGGTGCGCGGTGCGGCGACGCTCGGGATCGTGACGGGAGGCGCGCAACCACAGCGTGACCAGCCCCGCCCGCATCACGAGGTAGCCGACGAACACGATGTCGAAGTCGCGGTGCGTGAAGGCGCGCGGCACCCCGGCCGCGAGGACGAGCACGCCCGCCATCTGCACGAACACCAGCACCCGGTACACGGCGTCGTCGTTGTCGTACGCCGACGCGAACCACGTGAAGTTCATCCACGCCCACCAGATGGCGAAGAACACCAGCAGGTAGCTCACCACCGCGCTACCGGCCGCGCCGTGGCTGATCGCGTGGTGGAGCAACGACGCCGCCCGGGCGATGGCGACGACGAAGCACAGGTCGTACAGCAGCTCGAGCGGCGTCGACGCCCGGTGCTCCTCCGACCTGTCGCGCGAGGGCATCGGCCGAAGCCAGGTGCGGCTCGCGTCCGAGTGAGGCATCGGCGCGACCGTAGTGGTCACCGCGCGCGCCGGGCTCGTACAGTCCCGGGCGTGGGCGTGACGGGGATGGCCAACCTGGCGGTCAAGGTCGCCGACCTCGACGCTGCGTGCGCGTACTACGAGCGCGCCGGCGCCGAGATCCGCGACCGCATGGAGTGGAACGGCGCCGAGCGGGCCGACGTGCTGCTCGGGTCCGGTGCAGATCACGTTGTTCACGAGAGCGATCTACGAAGACGCCGTCGACCTGCCCGCCGAGGGGTTCCTGCACCCGGCGCTCTTCACCGACGACCTCGACGCCGAGCTCGACCGCCACACTCGGTCGGGCCACGAGGTGGTCTTCGGTCCCGAGGTCGTGGAGGGACCGTTCGGCCGGCGGCGCATCGCGTTCGTCTCCGCCCCCGGTGGGATCCGGCTCGAATTCATGGAGCAGCTCGACGCATGAAGGTGACCCGCTTCCACCACGTGTCGGTGAACTGCCACGACGCGACGCTCGAAGACATGACCGAGTTCTACGGCGGGCTCCTCGGCCTCGCCGACATCCCCCGACCCGAGATCCCCGGCGTTCCCGGCACGTGGAAGGCCGTCGACGAGCTGGAGCTCCACCTCGTCGGCGCGCCCCGCGCGGCACGCCCATCGACTCCACCGGCAACCACTACTGCCTCGCGGTCGACGACCTCGACGCCGCGATCGCCGAGCTCGACGCCCGCGGCATCGAGTACAAGCGTGCGGTCCAGGGCGAGTCGAACGTGCAGATCTGGATCAACGACCCCGCCGGCAACACCATCGAACTGCAACAGGATCCCGCATGACCTTCACCCCCTACGACCGTCCCGTCCGCGCGGCCTTCGTCGGCCTCGGACGCATCTACGACCTCAACTCGCGCGCGTACCGAGACAACCCCGACGTCGAGGTCGTGGCGCTCGTGGACCCGAGCGAGGAGCGGCGCGCCGAACGCGCGCGCGACTGGCCCGACGCGCAGACGTTCGCGTCGGTCGACGACCTCGCGGCCAGCGGGCTCGCGGTCGACGCGGTGGAAGCGTTGCTGCCCATCCCGCTGCACGTCGACGGCGTGATCGAGCTCCTCGGTCACGGGTGGCACGTCAACCTGCAGAAGCCGATGTGCAACACGCTGCCCGACGCGCAGCGCATGCTCGACGCCGCCGCGGCCAACGACCGCGTGCTGCGGGTGATGGAGAACTACCTGTTCTACGAGCCGCTGCAGAAGCTCAAGGCCACCATCGAGGACGGCACCATCGGCGACGTCGTCGGCTACCACCTCAAGATGGTGGCGAGCGGACGGGGCGGTTGGGACGTCCCGATGAGCAGCTACGAGTGGCAGTTCACGCAGATGCGCGACCACGCGCGCGGCATCCTCGTGTTCGACGACGGGTGGCACAAGCTCGCCACCGCGATCTGGTTGTTCGGCCCCGTCACCGAGGTGCGGGCGTGGATCGGCGCCACCGAGGTCGTGCCCGGCGTCTCCATGGACGCACCGACGATGATCGCCTGGGAGCACGAGAGCGGCGTGCGCGGGGTGTGGGACATCACCCTCGCGACCGACCTCTACCTCCGCTCCGACTACTACACCAACGACGAGCGGTGGGAGGTCACCGGTCGACGGGGCTACGCGCGCGTCAACCGCTGCACCGGGCGCGGCATCCAGCAGCCGAGCCTCGAGGTGTACGCCGACGGCGAGCTCACCTCGTACCACGACCTCGACGACGACTGGGGCAGCAGCTTCCGCGACTCCGGTCGCCACTGGCTGCGGTGGCTGCACACGGGCGAGGGGCCGCTGTGGTGGAGCGCCGAGGAAGCGGTCGACGTGCTGCGCTTCGCGCTCGCCGCGTACGCGAGCAGCGCCGCCGGTGGCGTCGGCGTGCACCCGGGCAAGGTCGAGTAGCGATGCAGGCGTGGCGCGTCCACCGGCACGGCGAACCGGGAGACGTGTTCCAGCTCGACGAGATCCCCGAGCCCACCGCGGCCGACCTCGACGGACTGGGCATGCACATGAGCGGCTGGGTGCCGGTGCAGCCGGGGATCCCGCAGTTCGACG
Source organism: uncultured Actinomycetes bacterium (assembly GCA_963755855.1). Lineage (GTDB taxonomy): Bacteria > Actinomycetota > Acidimicrobiia > IMCC26256 > DASPTH01 > DASUAS01. Next base: position 2,455,414 of record CAVWLR010000009.1, read on the forward strand.
ACTGGGTGATCATGGACATGTCGGTGGCGGCGCTGGCGCTGCCCGACGTCACCATGGCGCGCGGGTCGTACCCGGTGCCGGTGGCGATGCCCTACGTGTCGGGTCAGGAAGGCGTCGGCGTCGTGACCGCGACCGCGCCGAAGCGCACCGATCTCCTCGGCAAGCGCGTCGCCGCGGTGTGCATCCAGCCGTTCGGCAGCCTGGCGCCGGTGTCGGTGGGGATCTCCACGATGTTCGAGGTGCCCGACTCGATGTCCGACGAGGACGCCGCCGCGTTCATGATCCCCGCCCACACCGCGTGGCACGCGGTGCACCGGCGCGGGAGGATCACCGCCGGTGAGGCGGTCGTGGTGATGGGCGCGGCCGGCGGGCTCGGCGCCGCGATCGTGCAGCTCTGCGTCGCCGCCGGGTGCGACGTGTACGCGGTCGTCGGCGGGACCGAGAAGGCCGACGTCGTCGCCGAGCTCGGGGCGCTGGCGATCGACCACTCGCAGGGTGACGTGGTCGACGCGATCCGTGCCGTCACCGGCGGCCGCGGCGTCGACGTGATCATCGATCCGGTGCAGGGTGAGGCCGGCGCCCGCGTCCGTGACCTGCTCGTGCCCGACGGTCGCCACGTGCTCTGCGGCCATGCGGGCGGCCTGATCGCGCACGACCCGCACTTCTACGTGCGCAACCACACGCTCGTGGGCGCGACGCTCGGTGGCTACCCGCGCGACGAGATGTCGCGCATCCACGCCGAGACGCAGCACGAGATCGACGCGCTCATGGCCGACGGGCGCTACCGACCACTGGTCAGTCGAGTCGTCGAGTTCGCCGACGTGCCCGACGCCATCACCGACCTCGCCGAGCGTCGCACCTGGGGTCGAGTGGTCGTGCGCGTCTGAACGACCTCAGGTCGTCGCGGGCCGCATCCGCCGCACGAGCAACGAGATGCCACGCCACCCGAACGTCGTGAGGCCGATGAAGCCGACCGCGACCGCGGTGAAGATCCCGATCCACGGTCGGTCCTGCACCGTGTAGCGGATCACCTGCGTGATCACGAGCCCGCCCACCAGCGTGAGGAGCAGCGCCGCCCACATGCCCGCGCCGCGGCGCGTGGAGAGGCCGGTCACCAGCGCGACGACCGCCCATCCGAGTGCGATCGGCCACAGCACCTCGAGGAACCACCCGAAGCCCTCGTTGAGGTCGTCGTGGCGACGACCGCCGACGGCCACGAACGCGGCGAGGCAGGCGAGGTCGAGGACGGGTGCGACGGCCCGGTGCTTCGGCATGCGTCTTTGTCACCGACCGGACGCGTGCCGTCGTCGCCGCGTCGGCAGTCTGACGGAACCGGGCTCCTCAGAGGACCGGGTTGATCAACCGGCCGACACCCTCGATCTCGGCGGTGACGACCTCACCCGGTTGCAGGAAGCGCCCACGCGCGAAGCCCACCCCCGCCGGGGTCCCGGTGGAGATGACGTCGCCCGGGAGCAGCGGCACGATCGCCGACAGGTAGGCGATCTGCTCGGCGACACCGAAGAGCATCTCCGAGGTGTTCGAGTCCTGCATCAGCTCGTCGCCGACCCAGAGCCGGAGCGCGAGGTCCTGGGGATCGGGCACGAAGCGCGCCGGGACGACCGACGGGCCCATCGGCAGGCAGGTGGCGTAGGCCTTCGACCGCAGCCAATCGACGCCGAACGGCGTGTCGGGCCGCAGTGCGAAGTCGCGCATCGAGATGTCGTTGGCGACGGTGTATCCCGCGACGTGGTCGAGCGCGTCGGCTTCGGACACGCGCTCGGCGCGCCGACCGATCACCACGACGAGCTCGATCTCCCAGTCGAGCTGCGTGCATCCGTCCGGGGTCCGCACCGCGCTCCGGTGGCCGGTCAACGCGCCGCCGGGCACGACGAAGTGGTAGGGCGCGCCTTCGCCCCGCTCGGGGCGGTGGTCGGTCATCTCCTCGATGTGGTCGACGTAGTTGGCGCCGGCGCAGTACACGGTCGGGCCGACCACGGGCGGCAGGTAGTCGACCGCGGTCGCCACGCCGGCCGGCGGATCGGCGGTGAGGCCTGCGCCGAGCGCGAGTGCGCGCTCGACGTCGTCACACCATTCGTCCCACCGCGCGAGCAGGTCGACGAAGGTGCGGGGTGGGTCGCCACCGGGGCCGTCGACGACCACCTCGGTCAGCGGGACGGCGCGCTCGTCGGTGAGCACCGCCAGCGTCCCGTCGTCGATGCGAGCGAACCCGAACGTCACGGGCGGGACAATATCAAGACCTTGATGATGCGGCCACGTGGTCGCGTGCGCGCGGGATCAGGCGCGCGTCATCGCAGTCTTCGCGAGCGCGATGGCGCCGGCCTGCTGCTCCTCCGGGGTGCGCTCCGATGCCAGGTACTGCACCTGCACCAGGGTCTTGCCCTTGAGGTACTGCACGGTGTTGCCCGACCCGCTGTAGAAGGCCTTGGCCCCGAGCTCGGGGAGCGCGACCTCGTCGGTGGTCGCGTTCTTGTTCTCGTTGAACTTGCCCGACGCGCCCTTGGTCTGGTCGACCCACACGCGCACCGTCTGCTCGCCGTCGTTCAGGACCCACTTGCACGCGGTCTCGCCGTCGAACGCGGGCTCCTTGCCGTCGGACGACGCGGTGAGGCTCGTGTACGCCTCCACCTGCGCCTTGCCCAGCGCCTTGCACGCGGTGGTCTTGGCCGGCACGGCGGCTCCCGCCGAGCCCGCAGCTCCGAGGAGCACCCCGGCGGAGAGCACTCCAGCCGCGACGATCGAGATGCAACGGTGACGCTTCACGAGTTCTCCCTGAGGGTCGGAAGACTCGCTCATCGACAGCATCCGCCGACGACTGGAGCGCGAACCGTCCCTCGAGATCTCGAGACTCCTGGTGGAGACGATGGGACTCGAACCCACGACCCCCTGCTTGCAAAGCAGGTGCTCTAGCCAGCTGAGCTACGTCCCCGAAGGGAGCCCAATCGTACCGATCGGGACCGGCACGGCGGGTGGGAACCGCGTCGACTACCCAGTCGGACCGTCGACCGCATTGCTGTCGACGTTGATGGTGACGCCGCCGTACGACTCGTCGTGACCACCGCTGTACTGGTGCACGCGCTGCTGACTGCTCCACAGGCCGTCGGCCAACGCGCACGGCGACCCGAACCCGTAGATGTTCGGCTTGTCGTTCCAGGCGGCGATCCAGATCGCGTTCAGCGGTGTCGTCGCCGGGTCAGCCGTGCTGGCGGCGACGTCGAGGATGCCCGAGCACAGGCTGCTGTACATGCCGCCGAGATATCCGCGCGTGTTGATCTGTCGCGTCCATCCCTGCGCGAAGTCGGTCACGGACACCGAGCACGTGCCACCGCGGCCGTAGCCCTCCATGTCGTAGTAGACGGGAGCCAGCCACCCGAAGCCGAGCTTCTGCGCGGCATCGGCCGCCGCCGTGGCCTCGTTGATGCCCTGGAGGTACGCGGTGAAGCGGTCGTCGGAGAGCTTGGACGTGCTGCCGAGGGTCGTGCAGGGCGCCTGGGGACCGACCCAGATGGGCAGCAGCTTCCATCCCTGCGCCTTGACCGCCGCGATCCAGCTCGGCGTGAGGTTGGGTTGCGCGCAACCTCGGTTCGAACCGCCGATGTAGATGCCGATGCTCGAGTAGGGCGACGACGCCTTCCACTTGCTCATCGTCGTGACGCTCGGTGCCGCGCACGCGTCGAACCCCTTCGGGTAGCCGCCCTGCTCGGTCGGTGTCGGCGTCGGTGCGGGAGCAGGGGCGGGAGCAGGGGCGGGAGGTGCGGCCGGAAGGCACGCGCTCAGCAGCACTGCGGCGGCGACCGCGACGGCCACCAGCGCGCCCTTGCGCCCGAAGCGCTCCATGAGCCGCCTCATGACGCCACCCGGAACGACTGGAGGATCTGCTGCGCGGTCGCATCGGAGTCGCGGTACGTGAGGGTGACGCTCACGCCCGCGGCCGGGACGTCGGCCGCGACCTCGCCGTTCGCACTGCTCTCGGACGCGACCTGGACGTCGAGGCCGGAAGCGGTCGCGCTGGCGACGTCGGCCGCATCGGACCCCACGCCCTGGCTCCCGCGGTGGGGATCACCCTGGGTCGGCTCGACCAGCACCGCGTCGGCTCGACCCACGAGGCCGGAGGGGCAGTTCATGTCCTCACCCGGCTGACCCAGGTACACCGCGTGCACGTCGAAGCGCACGCACGTGGTCGGATCGGCGGCGAGATCGTGCACCGGCCAGTCGACGGGCACGTCGAACTGCACGCCCTGGTACGTCACGGTCTGCAGGCCGGGCGTCGCGGCCGGCGTCGTGGTGACGCTGGCGTCGGCGCCGGAGCTGGCGTCGGCCGCGGGTGCGACCGCCTGCTCACGTGCCCCGGAGCTCACGCTGGTGTCGTTGCCACCTCCGCCACAGCCGAACGCGGCGAGCAGGGCCGCGCCGGCGACGGCGGCACTGAGTGTCCTTCGCAACACGGAGTTCCTCCAGAACTGGGAGTGAATGGTTCCGCCATTCCCACAGGCGACGGCCCCCACGGACATCACCTGCTTGCCCCGCTGGATTCGGCAGTTCGTACGCCTACCTTGACCGGTCTCGTGCGATGACCGACGCTGCCCGCGTCGACCGGTCCGGTCCGTGCGGACAGGCTAGCGAGCCCCACCATCCGGTTCCCGGCGGGGCGGTCCCCGCCCGGTGCCCGGGCACTCAGACGACGGCGACGCCCTCGAACGCGGCGGCCTTCACGCCCCGGTGGGCGAGCTCAGCCAGGAACGGCACCGGCTGCACCACCGACCCGAGGCCGAACGCGCCCGGCTCCGGCACATCGGCGAGGCCCGGGAGGGCGCCCGCCAGCCACGCCCCGGCGACGCCGAGGACCGTACCGGCGGCGACCGCGGTGCGCTCGATCACGCCATAGACCACGGACGTGCGGGCGGTCCCCCGCCAGCCCCACGCCTCGACTCGCACTGCGCCCCACCCCGCACCGGGATCACGCCGGCCCGGCGGGGTCAGGCGCTTCGCCGGCGGCACCCCCAGACGAGCGGTGATCCGTCCCGCGCCGGGGTTCGCGCTCAGCAGCAGCTCGACACCGGTGGCGACGAGCTCGCACTCGCGTGCACCGACGGGATCGGGGAACCAGATCAGCTCGCCGTGCCGGTGCTTCTCGTGCACGAGCTCGCCGTCGCGCCACTCACGCGCTTCTTCCCGTTGGGCGCGCCGGGCCTCGGCTGCCGATTCGCTGCCGGCGACACCCCAGCGCGCCACGTGGAGCTCGTCGACGGAGTCGAGCGCGCCGACGGCGTGACGGGCGAGCACGTCGGTGAGGCCGGGGGCGAGCCCGCAGCCGGCGACGACGCTCGTCGCACGCGACCGCGCCTCGGCGTCGAGGGCGAGGAGGGCTCGGAGGGTGGCGTCGCGGTCGGCGGCCGACGCGTAGGGGATGCCCGCACCGACTGCTCGGCGCGCCAGCGACGCGTCGGCCTCGCCCGGCAGCGCGGTGACGATGGCGGCCAGCCCTTCGGGGAACGGGTCGTCGCGACCGAGGCGGTAGGGCTCGGCACCGTCGTGCAGCGCGCCTGCGACCTCACGCGCCTGCTCGAGGTTGCGCGCGGCGACGATCACCCGATCGATGTCGGGGGTGTCGATGAGCTGGCGCGCGGCGCGGATGCCGACCTCGCCGAGCCCGACGACCAGGACGGTCTTCACGCGGGCCCGAACGGCAGCCAGGCTCCGTGCCCGAACGGCAGGCAGGCTCCGTGCCCGAACGGCAGGGGCATCAACGGAAGTCGGGGCCCTGGAGCTCGCGCCACCCGCCACTGGCCGGCGGCACCGGGCCCTTGCTGCGGACCTTCACCACGACCGACACGGCCACCGCGATGGATGCGACGAGCACGCCACGCTGGAAGGCCCTCATGCGTCGGCGAGTCTAACGACGGAGGCCCTCACGGCCCAGAGGGGGTCGCCGAAGTGCCCGGGCGGTGTGCGCCGCTCGATCACGGGATCGCTCCACCCTCCCGCGCGCCGGAAGTACTCGGCCACGATCTCGCCGCGATCGGCGTCGGAGGCGTACAACCAGCCACGGATGGCCTTGGTGGGGAAGCACCGGTTCGAGAACGTGCAGACGAACGGGCCGCCGGGGCGGACCACGCGGGCGACATCGGCGAACACCTCGATCGGCTGCACGAGGTAGTCGACCGACACGCAGCAGATCGCAGCGTCGAACGAGTCGTCGGGGAACGGCAGCACGGGATCGCGGTTGAGGTCGTGCACCACCCGCGCCCGGGCCTGCGGGTTGGCGGCGAGCTCGTCGTCGTTCATCCCGAGCACGGTGAGGTGTGTGGGCGTCTCCTCGAAGTGCGACACCCACGAGCTCATGAGGTCGAGGACCTCACCGGCCCCGGTCGATCCGATGCCGAGCTCGGCGTACAGCGCGCCCACGGCGGCGATGGCGCCGTCGTCGATGTGGGTCACGAGCCGCAACGGCCGGTAGAAGGCGGCGTCGGAGTTGGGATCGGCCCGGTCGAAGAACCCGGGTGGGAAGTCCACGAGTGGGGCTAGCTGGAATCGAACCAGCGACCTCATCCTTATCAGGGATGCGCTCTAACCGACTGAGCTATAGCCCCGGGGAGCCGCCGAGAGTACCAAACGACTCGTCGTCCGGATCAGAGCGCCGACTCGTCCTCGGAGATCGTGATCTCGACGCCGCCGAACAGCTCGGCGAACACGTTGTAGAAGGCGGCCGCGATCACCGTGATCACGATCTGCAGCACCACCAGCACCGCCGCGACCAGCGCCGCACCCCGGAGGATCTCGCCGTCGAGGAAGGTGAAGTTCTTCGTCTGGAGCAGGTCGCCGAAGAACTTCTCGACGCTGTGGATGACGCCGGCCGCGTCGGCGATCACCCAGAGTGCGACCAGCGCCACCATGGTGACGGCCATGCCGCAGATGTAGAAGCACACCGAGATCTTCAGCACCGACCACAGGTCGACGCGGTGGATGGTCTGGCGGTAGCGACGACCGACCTCGTCGACCGCGGCCGGTGCCGGACGGGCCGCGACGGCGGCGGCTGCCGGCACCGCAGGTACCAGCGCCGGTGCCGGATCGGGCTCGGCGGCCGGCGTCGGTGCCTGGCTGGGCTTCCACGCGGCCTCGGCGCCGCGCGTGATCGTCCTGCCGCCGCCGTTGCTGTCGCCGTTGCTCGATTTCGCCTCGGGGGCCTGCTCGTCGGGAGACTCCACCTCGGCCGGCTGCCCGTCGGACAACGGGTGCTCAGCGGTCGCCGGCTGGGTGCCCGGCTTGCGCGCCGGGGGTCGTACGACCGCTTCCGGCCCGGTGTTCTCGGCCACGCTCTCCATCGGTTCAGGTGTCCTCTCCGGTGGCGGACTCGGCTTCGAGGACCGGTGCGACGGCACTCACCGTCTCACCGTCCTCCAACCGGGCAACCCGCACCCCGGTGGCGTCCCGACCCTGGGCCGAGATCTCTTTGGCGTCCATCCGGATGATATTTCCGCCGGACGAGAAAACGAGTATCTCATCCGTGGGCGCCACTGTGAACGCGGCCACGACGGAACCCCGGGACGCGGTGATCTTCATGCCCCGGACGCCCTGACCCCCGCGACCCTGGCGGTTGAAGGCATCGAGCTTGGTGCGCTTCCCGTGGCCGCTCGAGCTCACGAACAGCATCACCTCGCCGGCCTGGGCGACCGCGGCGCCGACCACGGCGTCCTCGGCGTTCTTGAGCTTCATCCCCCGCACGCCTGCAGTGGCACGGCCCATGGCCCGCACGTCGGCCTCCGCGAAGCGGATGGTCATGCCGCCGGCCGACACCAGGAAGATGTCGTTCTCGCCGGTGGTCTGGATCACCCGGACCAGTTCGTCGCCTTGCTGCAGGTTGATGGCGATGAGTCCGTTCCGCGCCAGCGGCGAGTCGTACTCCTGCATCTTGGTCTTCTTGACCATCCCCTTCTTCGTGGCGAAGAACAGGAACGAGCCGTCCTCGTAGGTGCGGGTGTCGATGACGGCCTGGATCCGCTCGTCGGCGTCGAGCGGCAGGAGGTTCACCAACGCGGTGCCGCGCGCGGTGCGCTCCTTCATCGGGATCTCGTGCGCGCGCAGTCGGTACGACTTGCCGCGGTTCGAGAAGAACAACAGGTACGAGTGCGCGGTGCTGGTGAGCAGGTGCGCGACGAAGTCCTCGTCGCGCAGGTTGCCACCGCGCACACCCCGGCCGCCGCGACCCTGACGACGGAACGCGTCGGCAGCGACCGTCTTGATGTAGCCCTTGCTCGACAACACGACGATGACCTCTTCGTCGTCGATGAGGTCGAGCACGTCGAGGTCGCCGACATCGCTGATGAGCTCGGTGCGACGCTCGTCGGCGTACTTGTCGCGCACCTCGGCGAGCTCGTCGTGGATGACCGCGGCGAGCTTGACCGGGTCGTCGAGGATCGACTGCAGCTCGGCGATCGTGGTGCGCAGCTCCTCGAGCTCGTCGCGCAGCTTCTTGCCGTCGAGCTGGGTCAGCCGGCGGAGCTGCATGTCGAGGATGTGCTGCGCCTGCACGTCGGTGAACTCGAACGGCGCCACCATCAGGCCCTGCTTGGCGGTCTCGGCGTCTTCCGAGCCGCGGATCAGGGCGATGATGGCGTCGATCATGTCGAGCGCCTTCACCAGGCCCTCGACGATGTGCTCGCGCTCCCGCGCCTTGCGGAGGCGGAACTCGGTGCGCCGCTGGATGATCTCCTTCTGGTGCTCGATGTAGACCGCGAGCGCGGTCTTGAGGTCGAGCAGCTTGCGGCACGTTGTCGACCAGCGCCAGCATGTGCACCGGGAAGTTGGTCTGCATCGGCGTGTGCTTGTAGAGCAGGTTGAGCACGACCTGCGCGTTCGCGTCGCGCTTCAGCTCGACGACGAGGCGCGTCGTGTCGCCGGACGACTCGTTGCGGACGTCGCGGATGCCCTCGATCTTGCGGTCGTTGACCAGCTCGGCGATCTTGTTGCCGATCACCTCGACCGAGGTCTGGTACGGCACCTGCGTCACGGCGATGCGCATGTCGCCCTTGCGGCCCTCTTCGATCTCGGCGACCGCGCGCATCTTGATGGAGCCACGACCGGTCGTGTAGGCGTCGTGGATCCCGCTGCGGCCGAGGATCAAGGCGCCGGACGGGAAGTCGGGGCCCTTCACGAACTGCATGAGGTCGGTGACGGACGCGTCGGGGTGCTCGAGCAGGTGCTGCACCGCGTCGATCACCTCCCCGAGGTTGTGCGGCGGGATGTTCGTCGCCATACCGACGGCGATCCCGCCTCCTCCGTTGACCAGGAGGTTGGGAAATCTCGCGGGGAGCACGACCGGCTCGACGGTGTTGCCGTCGTAGGTGGGCGTGAAGTCGACCGTGTCCTCGTCGATCTCACCCAGCAGCTGCATCGCGAGCGGTGCCAGCCGCGACTCGGTGTTGTGGTTGACGAAGCCGGCGGCGAGGAAGGCGTGGTCATCGGAATCGACCCGGATCGAGAACACGGGCTGCACGCCGGCACCGGCCACCGACTCGACGGTGGCGAAGTACCAGCCGCTCGTGACGAGTGGGGCGATGACCTGCTTCACCTCCGCCGAAGGGATGTGGCTCAGGATCTCGTGTCCTCGACGTTCCCAGTCGGCGGTGCGGTCGAAGCTGTGCTTCTCGAGCCACTTCTTGTCGACGCCCCGCGCATCGCTCTCGGCCCGCACGTAGTCGGCGAGGAACGGGATGCGGTCGACGTCGTTGGTCGACAGGATCGCGGGCAGGGTGTCGAGGATCTGCTCGAGCTTCTCCTGCTTGGCACCCCAGAACCCGACGCGACGCGCGAAGAGGTTGGCGTCGCGACGGTTGCCGATCACCAGCTTGATCTCACCGTTGGCGTCTTCGGCACGACGTGAGATCACGCCGAACTCGAGCAGTAGGTCCTGCACGTCTCGCGCGAGCTGATCGCTGCGCGTGGAGTAGCTGATCTGCACGGTGTTCTTGCCGAGGAACGAGACGCACCCGTCGCCCTCGAACAGCGCTTGCAGGAACAGCTGCTTCATGTCGAGACCGGCGGACCACACGAACTCGGGGATGCACTTCTGAGCGCTCTTCTTGCCCACGAGCGATCCCAGTGGGCTCTCCGACCACGCGGTGAGACCCTGCACGTCGAGCTCGGTGCAGCGTCTTGCCGGACGGGAGGACGCGCGAGTTCACGTCGCCGCGTCCCACCGACGACGTGATCGAACGCGTCGACGACGGCATCGAAGAACACCGCGTCGGTGTTGTTGAAGCCGGCGCGCTGCGCCGATGCGAACCCTTCGGCCACCCAGGCGCCGGCGAGAAACGCGGCGTCGAGCTCGTGTTGCGTCGGCAGGCCGCGGTCGTGCTCCATGTGACGCGAGATCACGACGCGCGTGCCGGGCGCGACCTCGTCGAGGAGCTTCCACTGCAGCATCGGCACGCCGCCGACCTGCTCGAGGCAGAGCACGGGGTGGTTGTGGGTGCCGGTGATCTCGAAGCCCTCCCGCGTGCGCAACCGCAACGTGGGGTGGTCACCGGAATGGAAGAACTTGGTCGCCCGGACCGGGTTGCCCTCGCGGTCGAGCACCTTGAGGTCGACGTCGACGTCCGAGTTGGGCTCGGCATCAGCAAGCGTCTCGATGCGGCGCGTCGTGCCATCGGCCAAGCGGGCTCGGGTGCCGCCGACGATGCAGTACCTCATGGCCGCCGGCCGGTCGTTGGGGTCAGGGGTGCCGAAGTTCCCGTGGCCGTCGATGAGTGGGTAGCGGAGCGAGAAGTCCTGCGCCATGCGCGCGAGCGCGTCGTAGATCGCGCTGTCGCCGTGCGGGTGGAACTTGCCCATCACGTCGCCGACCGCCGCCGCGCTCTTCTGGTGCTTGCGGTCGGGACGGAGCCCGCCCGCGTACATCCCGTAGAGGATGCGACGGTGGACGGGCTTCAGGCCGTCGCGCGCGTCGGGCAGCGCGCGTGCGGTGATGACCGACATCGCGTAGTCGAGGAAGGAGCGTTCCATCTCCTCCTGGATCTCGATCGGTTCGATGTTCGATTCGAGCGTGGGCTGGGTGCCGTCGGGCACGCAACCACCTCCTTGCTGGAGTGAGACTCAGCGGTGAAGAAGATGCAGGACGAAGGGACTAGATGTCGAGGAAGCGCACGTCTTTCGCGTTCTCCTGGATGAACGTCTTGCGCGAGTCGACGTCGTCACCCATGAGCCGCGAGAACACGTCGTCGGCGATGGCGGCGTCTTCCACCGACACCTGCAGGAACGAACGCGTCGCGGGATCCATCGTGGTGATGCCGAGCTCCTGCCAGTCCATCTCGCCGAGACCCTTGAACCGGCTGACCTCGATCTTCCGGTTGGGGTGCTCGGCCTCGAAGGCGCGCAGCGCGGCATCGTCCTTCAGGTAGTTGCGCTCCTTGCCGATGTCGGCGCGGAACAGCGGCGGCTGCGCGACGTACACGTGGCCGTTGCGCACGATCTCGGGGAACTGCCGGTAGAAGAACGTGAGCAGCAACGTGCGGATGTGCGAGCCGTCGACGTCGGCGTCGGTCATCAGCACGATCTTGTGGTAGCGGAGCTTGCCGAGATCGAACTCCTCGCCGAAGCCGGTGCCGACCGCGGTGATGAGCGCCTGGATCTCCTCGTTCTTGAGCGTGCGGTCGAGACGGGCGCGCTCGATGTTGAGGATCTTCCCCCGGATCGGGAGGATGGCCTGGAACTCGGGGTTGCGGGCGCGCTTCGCGGGGCCGCCGGCGCTGTCGCCCTCGACGATGAACAGCTCGCAGAGCGCGGAGTTCTTCGACGAGCAGTCGGCGAGCTTGCCGGGCATGGCCGACGACTCGAGCAGCGACTTGCGACGCGTGAGGTCGCGCGCCTGGCGGGCCGCGACACGGGCCTTCGCCGCCTGGTTGGCCTTCGCCACCGACTGGCGGGCCTCGGTGGGGTGCTCCTCGAGCCACTCGGCGAGGCGGTCGTTGGTGGCCTTCTCGACCAGTGAGCGCATCTCGGTGTTGCCGAGCTTGGCCTTGGTCTGGCCCTCGAACTGCGGGTTCCGGAGCTTCACCGACAGGATCGCGGTGAGACCCTCCCGGATGTCCTCGCCCAGGAGGTTGGGGTCCTTCTCCTTGAGCAGGCCCTTGGCCTTCGCGTAGCGGTTCACCACGTTGGTGAGGGACTTCTTGAAGCCCTCCTCGTGCATCCCGCCCTCGGTGGTGGCGATGTTGTTGGCGAACGAGTGGATGCCCTCGTAGAAGCCCGGTGTTCCACTGCATCGCGACGTCGACCTCGTAGTCGTCGCCCGCCTCGGTGAAGGCGACGACCCGCTTGAACAGCGGCTCCTTCGACGCGTTGAGGTGACTGCACGAAGTCGCTGATGCCGCCGTTGAACTTGAAGTCCTGCACGAGCACGGGATCGACCCGTTCGTCGCGGAAGCGGATCTCGAGGCCCTTCGAGAGGAAGGCCATCTCGCGGAGTCGCTCGATGAGCGTCTGCGCGCGGAACTCGGTCTCCTCGAAGATCGTGGCGTCGGGCCAGAACGAGATCGTCGTGCCGTGCTTCTTCGACGGCGCGACCTTCGTGAGCTTGTCCTGGGGCTTGCCGCCCTTGGCGAAGTGCTGCACCCACTTGCCGCCGTCGCGGTGGATCTCGACGTCGAGGCGACTCGACAGCGCGTTCACCACCGACGCGCCGACGCCGTGCAGGCCGCCGGAGATCTTGTAGCCCTCACCGCCGAACTTCCCGCCCGCGTGCAGCACCGTCATGATGACCTCGGCCGCGGACTTGCCCTTGTACTCGGGGTGGTTGTCGACCGGCATGCCGCGTCCGTCGTCGGACACGCGGCATCCGCCGTCGGCGAGCAGCGCGACGTCGATCCGGGTGCAGTAGCCGGCCATCGCCTCGTCGACGGAGTTGTCGACGATCTCGTAGACCAGGTGGTGCAGCCCGGTGGGACCGGTGGACCCGATGTACATCCCGGGCCGCTGCCGGACCGGTTCGAGACCCTTGAGAACGGTGATGTCCTTGGCGGCATACGCCACGCGCGAGTACCTCGTTCACACCCCGGCAGAGCGCCGGGCGGATGGTTGGGGGAAGGGGTGCTCCGACGGCCCTGGCCTCTCGATGAAATCTGGGCCGGGACTCTGGCAAAACCGCAGGTCAGAGCACTGAATTTCGATCTTCTCAGTGTACCAGACGGGGGCTCGAATTGGGTGGTGTTCCGGGGGTTTTCGCGGCCTGTCGCACACGTCACGACGAGCCGACGCGCACCTTCAGCCGATCGACCACACCGGGGCCGAGCAGCGCCCTCGCGCGCGCCACGATCGCGGGCTCGAGGTAGCGCAACTGCGTCGCCCAGATGGGGTCGTCGACGGTCACCGAGAGCACTCCGTCGCGCACCGCCACGAGGCGCGCGTGCGCGGCCGACGTCGGCCCCCATCACCTCTTCCCAGCGCGCGTCGAGCGTGCCGTGGGCGTTGCCGGCGGGGAGCCCGAGCTCGGCACCCACCTTCGCGAGGGCATCGGCGAGCGACATCGGTTCGTCGTCGGAGTAGCGCGCCACTCAGGCGGCCTCGTCGACGTGGCCGGCGACACGCGCAGCACGCGATCGGCGGAGATCCCCGCGGGCACCGATCCCGCGGTCGTCACCAGCGTCTGCCCCGACTCGAGGTGCGCGACGAGCGCGACGGCACGTTGGTCGTCGAGCTCGCTGAACACGTCGTCGAGGAGCAGCACCGGCGAGCTGTCGGTGAGCTCACCGCTCAGCCGGTGGCCACCCAGGCGCAGCGCGAGTGCGAGCGTGCGCTGCTCACCCTGCGACGCGTGGGTGCGGCTCTCCATGCCGCCGATGAGGAGCCGCCACTCGTCGCGGTGCGGGCCCGACCAGCGTGACGCCGCGGTCGACCTCGGTCTTGCGGTGCGCGCCGAAGGCGTCGAGCAGCGACTGGTCGAACCCGGCCGGGTCGAGCTCACCGTCGGGACCCGATGGCGTCCATTCGGCTTCGTACGCGGTGGTGATCGGCGTCCGGATGCCGGCGAGGTCGGCGTAGGCCTCGGCCACCGCCGGCACCAGCCGCTCGAGCAGCCGCACCCGCCCACGAGCGAGCTCGGCCCCGGCGGCCGCGAGCTGCAGGTCGAAGACGTCGAGGGTTCCGACCGCGTCCTCACCCCGGAGCCCGCTCCGCAGCAGGGCGTTGCGCTGCTTGAGCACCCGCTCGTAGTCGGCGCGGGCGGCCTCGTACCGGGGCGACAGCGTCACCAGCAGGTCGTCGAGGTAGTCGCGCCGCCCCGACGGTCCGCCCTTGACCAGCTGCAGGTCGTCGGGGGCGAAGACGGTCACCCGCATGAGCCCGAGCAGGTCGCGCGACCGTTGCACGGCATTGCGGTTCAGCTGGACGCGGTTGCGGCCGCTCGCCCGGATCTCGGCCTCGAGCAGCTGCGTCCGCTCGTCGTCGACCACCTCGGCCCGGAGGATCGCCGTCGAGCTGCCCGTGCGCACCAGCGCGCTGTCGGGCACGCCTCGGAACGACTTGCCCGTGGCCGCCCATCCCACCGCTTCGAGCAGGCTCGTCTTGCCCTGCGCGTTGTCGCCGCAGATGACGGTGACCCCGGACGGGAAGCGGAGCGTCGCCTCCTCGTAGCACCGGAAGTCGGTCAGCCAGAGCCCCGCCAGGTACACCCCTCGACCCGCGACCCGCCGCGACCCGCTAGGCGATCCGCACCGGCATCAGCAGGTAGAGGAAGTCGCCGGAGTCGGTCGCCTTCATCACCGCCGGCTTCAGCGGGTCGATCGACTCGATGACCACCTCCTCCGACGCGGCGGCGTCGATGCCGTCGAGGAGGAACTGCGAGTTGAACGCCACGGTGACGTCGGTGCCCTCGTACTTGGCCTCGACCGACTCGTGCGCTTCGCCGACGTCCTGCGCGATCGCCGAGAGCTCGAGGCCCTCCGCGCTCATGCCCAGGCGGATCGGCGCGGTGTCCTTGCTCTGCCCGACCAGCCGCACGCGGTTGACCGCCGACTGGAGCGCTTCACGCGACACGGTGAGCCGGTTGGGGTACCCGCTCGGGATCAGCTGCTGGTAGTTGGGGAACTCGCCCTCGATCAGACGGGTCGTGACCTCGGTGGTGCCGACGCGGAACAGCGACCTCGCGCTCCCCCAGCACCACTTCGATCTCACCGGTCTCGCTCGAGAGGAGCCGCTGGACCTCGCCCAGGCCCTTGGCCGCGACGAGGACCTTCTGGCCCTCTTCCAACATGCTCACGCCCTGCAGGTCGCGCAGCGCCAGGCGGTAGGAGTCGGTGGCGACGAGCCGCAGGCCGCCGGTCGACGCGGTGAGGAGCACACCGGTGAGGATCGGACGGGCGTCGTCGCGTGATGCACCCGGGACGACCTGGCGCAGCGCCTCGGCGAACGCGGTCGACTCGACCCGCACGCCGCCTTCGCCCGCCTCGGGCAGGCGAGGGAACTCGGCCGCCGAGAGGGTCCGGAGCGTGGTGGCGAACCGGCCGGCCTCGATCTTGGCGTCGTCGTCGGCCAGCTCCACCGACACGGTGTCGCCGTCGAGCTGGCGCACGATCTCGGAGAACAACCGCGCCGGGACGACCGCACTGCCCTCGTCGTCGGTGTCGGCCGGGACGCGCACGCGGATGGTGAGCTCGAGGTCGGTCCCGACCAGTTCGAGCGATCCGGGACTCAGGGACACACGCAGACCCGACAGCACCGGCATCGCCCCGGTGCGGGACGCAACCGCACGTTGAGCGGTGGCGACGGCATCGGCGAGGGTGTCACGCTCGCAACGGAACTTCACTCGTGCCTCCTACGAAGACTGTCTACCTAGATCTTCGTGTAGTTGTTGTAGGGCCTGTGAATTGGGGAGCACGTGTCGTGTGCGCAGGTCAGGACGCAGATCGCGTTCCCCGGGTTCTCCACCGTCATCCACAGAGGGACGGTGGAGTCATGCGATGTCGTGGAGTTCTCCCCAATTCGGCCCTCGGCTGTCCCCAGGAGTCCACAGCATTATCCACTGCTCCCCAGGCGGATGCGTGCGATGAGCTCGTTGACCTGGTCGAAGATGACGTGCCGCTCGGTCATCTGCGTCTTGATCTTGTCGACGGCGTACATGACGGTGGTGTGGTCGCGGCCGCCGAAGGCCTCGGCGATGCGGGGATAGCTGAGGTCGGTGAGCTCGCGCATCACGTACATGCCGGTCTGGCGCGCGGTGACCAGCGGGCGCCGGCGGCTCTTGCCGCAGATGTCCTCCACCGTCCAGCCGAACATCTTCGCGGTCTCGTCGAGGATGAGGTCGGGGGTGATCACCCGAGGGGTGGTCGGAGGGAGGAGGTCGGCGAGGACCTTCTGGGCGACCTCCTCGTTGAGCTCGGCCCGGTTGAGGCTGGAGTAGGCGGCCACCCGGATCAGGGCGCCCTCGAGCTCGCGGATGTTGTCGCTGATGTTCGTGGCGATGAAGGCCAGGACCTCCGGCGGGATCCCGCCCAGGTGCTCGGACTCGGCCTTCTTGCGGAGGATGGCGAGGCGGGTCTCGAACTCGGGCGGCTGGACGTCGGTGATGAGGCCCCACTCGAAGCGCGTCCGCAGCCGGTCCTCGAGGCTGGCGATCGACTTGGGAGCCCGGTCGCAGGAGATGACGATCTGGCCACCCTCGCTGTGGAGCTGGTTGAAGGTGTGGAAGAACTCCTCCTGGAGCTCCTGCGTGCGTTCCAGGAACTGGATGTCGTCGATCATGAGGACGTCGAGGTCGCGGTAGCGCCGCTTGAAGCTGGGCATCGCCTTGGCCCGGATGGCGTCGACGAACTCGTTCATGAACGACTCGGTGGACACGTAGCGCACCCGCTTGTTGCGGAAGACGGTGCGGACGTGGTGCCCGATGGCGTGCAGGAGGTGGGTCTTGCCCAACCCGGCCGGGCCGTAGATGAACAGAGGGTTGTAGGAGCGTCCCGGGCTCTCGGCGACCGACAGCGCGGCGGCGTGGGCGAACCGGTTCGACGACCCGATGACGAACTGGTCGAAGGTGTAACGGGCGTTGAGCGTGCCCGACGCCCAGGTGGCGGCGGTCGGATCGTCGATGTCGGTGCCCGGGATCGCACTGTGCGCCGGCACCATGGGAGCGAGGGGTTCGAGCTCGCGGTGCTCCTCGTGGATCAGTGCCACGGGGGGTGGAGGTGAGAACGCAACGGTCTCGTGCTCCTTGGGGTCGGTCTCGACCAGCAGCTCGACGCGCACGGTGACCCCGGTGGAGTCGCGGATGGCGTCGGTGAGCATTCCCGAGTAGCTGGACCGGATGCGCTCGGCCGCGAGCGAGCTCGGCACGCTCAGGACGAGCGTCTCACCGTCGTAGTCGAGAGGTCGCACGCCGGGGAACCAGGCCGCCCACGTGGCGGGCGCCAGCTGCTCGCGCAGCGTCGCCGACCCCTGGTCCCAGATCTCCTCCGCCGTCAACACTCACCGTTCTTTCGCGACCACTGCGGGTGATCTTCCCGTCCACCATTGACATTGTCCACAGGACGGTCCACAGGGAGTGGAGATCGTCCTGTCTGTGTTGCACGGGTTCGGCTCGGTCGTACTGGACGCCCCGGAGGGGTCTGGAGCGGTCGGACCACGACCCGGCGGCCGAGCGAGTCGCGCAACGTAGCACCGGCGTCTTTGTGGGACAAGGGGCCACAGGGGTTTTCCCCAGCCTGGGCTCCGACCTGCACATCTGTTGCGCTCCGCGTTGCGCCGGGGGCGACCGGACCCGTAGACTCGGTCGTTTCCGCCTCCCGCGTGGTCCCCTCCTTCGGGCCGCGCGCGACTGCCTCGAGGGGGCACTTCGTGAAGCGCACGTACCAGCCCAACAACCGCAAGCGCGCCAAGACCCACGGCTTCCGCCTCCGGATGCGCACCAAGGGCGGCCGCGCCGTGCTGCGCGCCCGCCGGGCGCGTGGCCGCAAGCGTCTCTCCGCCTGATCTGGCGCGTTCGCGACCGTGCGACGTTCGAGGCCCTCGCGGGGGCCCGCCGGCAGCGAGCCGGCCCGATCTCGCTGCGCTTCCTCACCGATGGATCCGACGACCCGCCGAGGGTGGCCTATGCCATCGGGCGGCGCTTCGGGAACGCGGTCGAGCGCAACCGGGCGCGTCGTCGGCTGCGTGCCGCGATCGCGTTGGAGCAGGCGCTCCTGCTCCCGGGCGGCTCCTATCTCGTGGCCGCGGACCGATCCGTCATGACCCTCCCGTTTCCCACGCTTCGTGAGCACGTGACCACTCTTCTGAGCTCGGCGCGGGACCGCGGCGCATGACCGAGCTCGCGCTCGACGCACGCCGCCCGTCACTGCCCGCGCGGATCCTCATGCTCCCGATCCGGGCGTGGCGCGTGATCAGCGTGCACCTCCCGCCCCGGTGCCGCTTCCACCCCTCCTGCTCGCAGTACGCGCTCGAGGCGCTCACGGTGCACGGCGCCGTCCATGGCAGCTGGCTCGCGATCCGACGCGTGGGCCGGTGTCACCCCTGGCACGACGGCGGGCTCGACCCCGTCCCCCCGCCGAACGTACGTTCGTCCCTGGCCGCGCCCGTCGGCGCGGCGGAAGAAGGCTGACCCGATGATCCTCGCCGCCGGCTCCCCGTTCGATCCCGTCTACAACTTCTTCGGGACGATCCTCGCGTTCTTCTACGGGATCATCCCGAACCTCGGCGTCTCCATCATCATGCTCACGGTCCTCGTGATGCTGGTGATGTTCCCGCTCACCGCCAAGCAGGCGAAGTCGATGCTCTCGATGCAGCGGGCGCAGCCGGAGATCAAGAAGCTCCAGGCGAAGTACAAGCACGACCGCGCCAAGCTCAACGAAGAGATGATGAAGTTCTACCAGGAGAACAAGATCAACCCGCTCGCGGGTTGTCTCCCCCTCCTGGTGCAGATGCCGGTGTTCCTCGCGCTCTTCCGCGTGATGCGCGACCCGTACAAGCACATCCCGAAGTCGTCCGACCTCTACGCCGCGTTCTGCACCGGCCCCGGCGGCCGCCTGCACCTCAAGGAGTGCAACCTCCCGAAGCTGGGCCTGCCGAACCCGCAGGAATTCCTCGGCATGAACCTGTCGCAGCACGCGACCGCGGTCACGGGCGGGTTCCTCGACGCACTCCCCTACTTCATCCTCGTCGGCCTCGTCATCGTCACCGGGTTCCTGCAGGCCCGGCAGAGCCGGCGCAACGCCCCCAACATGAACTCGCAGATGGCGATCGTCACCTCGGTGCTCCCCGTCGCCTTCGGCCTGTTCTCGCTGCAGTTCCCCGCCGGCCTCGTCCTCTACTTCCTGGTGAGCAACACCTGGCGACTCGGCCAGCAGGAGCTCATCATGCGCAAGATCACCAGACCGGGACAGGCGGCGATCGCGAGCTCGAAGAAGGACGACGACGTGATCGACGTCGACGCTGGCGACACCTCGGCGTTCCCGCGCGCCGCGGGCGGGCTGCGAAAGCTCTTCCAGATCCCGGCTGCCGCGAACGGGGCCGAAGCGGCCGCCGATGCCGACAACGGCGCCGGCAACGGGGCCAAGGGCAGCAGCGGCAACGGGGCGAAGAACGGCGCGTCGAAGCCGGCGGTGGCAACGCCGCCGGGGCCGCGAAGGGCTCGGCCGCGAAGGGCACTTCGGCGAAGGGCACGCAGAGCAAGAGCGCGCAGAGCAAGAGCACGTCGGCGAGCACCAGCTCCAACACCGGCTCCCAGGCGAGCGGTGCGAGCTCGGGCGCCCGGCGTCGGAACAACAAGAAGCGCAAGCGACGCTGACCTCCGGGGTCGCGTCACACACAGCAGTCGGACGAGTGGCGGCGAGCACGTGCCGTCGTGAGTGGAGAGACGGTCACCATGGAGTGGGTCGAGACGACAGGGCGCACGATCGCAGAAGCGTTGGATGCTGCGCTCGACGAGTTGGGCGTCGACGAAGCCGACGTCGAGTACGAGGTGCTCGAGGAGCCGAAGAGCGGTTTCCTCGGCCGACTCGGTAGCAGCGACGGACGGATCCGGGCGCGGGTCAAGCCGATCTCACGTGAGAAGCCCGGGGAGCGCCAGCGTCGGAACCGACGTGGTTCGACTCGACCGCGAGGCGGATCGGAGGGCGGCTCCGGTGGCGGTGGCGGCAACGGTGGCAGCGGTGGCGGCAACGGCTCGCGCACGCCAGGGCGCCGCAGCCGGCGGCGGGTCGTCGTCGAGTCGTCGACGCCGCGGCGGTGGGGGCGGCGGCAACGGCGGCTCGGCAACGGTGGGTCGCGGGGCCAGAGTGGCAACGCACCGAGAGAACAGCAGCAACAGGGGAGTGACGTGGACACCATCGAGAACGACGTGCCGATCGAGGAGCAGGCCGCTGCGGCCGAGCGCTTCACCCAGGGTCTCGTCGACGCCTTCGATCTGGGTGCCCAGGCGAAGAGCGTGATCGACGACGAGGTCGTGGTGGTCGAGGTGACCGGCGACAACCTCGGTCTGCTCGTGGGACCGAAGGGCGCGACCCTGCACGCGATCGAGGAGCTGGTGCGCACCGTCGTGCAGCGCCAGACCGACGGTCACGGCGTCCGCATCCACGTCGACGTGGCCGGCTACCGGGCCAAGCGTCGTGAGGCGCTCGCCGAGTTCACCCGCGGGCTCGCCGACAAGGTGCTGGAGTCCGGCAAGGCCCAGGCGCTCGAGCCGATGTCCGCGAGTGACCGCAAGGTCGTCCACGACACGGCATCCGAGATCGACGGCATCGCCACGGTGTCGGAGGGCGAGGACCCGCGGCGACGCGTGGTCCTGCGCCCCGCCTGATCATCGGGCGGACGCTCCGACGGAGAAGGGTCCGGGAACGGTCGCGATGACCGACCGCGATCCAGCAGCCCTGCTCGAGGTGCTCGAGGAGGCCAGAGATCTGGGGTTCCTCGGCCCCGGCCCGGTCGCGCGCCAGTACGAGCACGCAGCCGATCTCGCCCGCGCCATCGGTGGGTTCGAGGGCAGGATGCTCGATCTCGGGAGCGGTGGTGGCCTCCCGGGACTCGTGTTGTTCGATCGGTGGCCCCAAGCCGTGGGGATCCTCCTCGACGCCCAGCGGCGTCGGTGTGAGTTCCTGAGTCGGGCGGTCTCCACGCTTGGCCTCGACGCCCGGGTGAGCGTGGAGTGCGGACGCGCCGAGGTGTTGGCGCGCGACGAGGCCCTGCGCTCCCGATTCGATCTCGTGGTGGCCCGTTCGTTCGGTCCGCCTTCGGCCACCGCGGAGTGCTCCGTCGGGTTCCTCCGCCCGCGTGGAGTGCTCGTCGTGACCGAGCCGCCGTCGAGCGGTGACACCGCGGATCGCTGGGACGACGTCGGACTCGCCCGTCTCGGATTCGGTCCCCCCGCGCTGGTGCGCGAAGAGGAGACCGGTGCGGTCCGACTCGAGCTCGCGGGACCGGTCGACGACGCGTGGCCCCGCCGGGACGGCGTCCCCACCAAGCGTCCGCTGTGGTGATCACCGGGGTGCTCCCAGGCGGCTGAACCCGCGATCGCCGACGGCGAGAGGCGTGTCGACGGTGGCCGTCTGCCCCCGAGGCGACGACACGACGAGGTTGCCACCAGTCTCCCCGGCGCCTCCCGTCGGTCACCCCTGTTCGGGGGGGAGCCTCCCTCGACTCGCAGGTGCCTGGACGGACCGCGGGGTGACGGTGCTGGCGGCGCTGCCTCCCGCTCTTGGCTCCGGGTGAGCCTGTCTCGCTGTGCGCGTCGACGACACCCAAGCAGGCGCTTCGGCCGACGTCTCCGAGATCGATTTCGGAGAGACGGCGTCCGTTCGAGCAGTTGCGAGGTTGTGAGTACATCCCGTTGAATGCTCCACCGGACGTCCAGGAGGGGCAGGATCAAGGCGCACGGCCACGGCTCGAGTGAGTCGGGTCCCGGACGGCGGAGGGCGCACCCAGGCGCGCTCACTCGAGTCCGGCTCGAGGGAGGGAGGTCTTCGGACAGCAATGGTCCAGCAGCTTTGTAACCCGGTGAGCCCACCCGCAGTGCTCGAGCGCACTGTCCGATGACTGGTGGCGCTCTGACGGGCATTTTCTCAGCTGGCTCATCGCCCGTCCGGGTCGAGACGCAGTGGCCCGGGGGAGACGCTTCCGATGCGGCTGAACGAGAGGCAGGGGAGAACCGTGTCTTGCATGCTGGACCCGGCTAGTGTTCCACGTGGAACGGTCTCGCCCATTGGTTGAGACCTTCTCGATGTTTCACGTGGAACATCCTTGACCGGTCCGCTGCGCTGGTCGAGGATGGGCACGTCGGCCTGGGCTTCGGGGACGGTCATGACGGACGATTTCAGCGACTCGAGACCTCGGCGGCGCCTTTTCGGACGAAGGCGCCCGGAGGAAGAGGTCGCAGAAGGGACAGCGCCACGGATGTCCAATGGTCCCGACTTCGACGGAGAGCGAGCTTCGGCAGACGCCTCTTCTTCTGCCGTACCTCCGTCACCCCAGCCGGCTGCTCCTCTGGCATCAGTGGTGTCTGAACCGCAGCCCGAGCCGGCGCCTCAGCCCGCGCCGGTTCCCGCACCCACGCCGAGTCCGACGCCCGCCCCGCCTCCCGAGCCGCAGCCTCAGCCCGAACCCGCACCGGCTCCCACGCCGGCACCGACCCCTCCGCCGGTGCCTGAACCGGAACCCCAACCCGCTCCCGAGCCGCCACGGCCGGTCGTCTACCAGGCCAGTGTGCAGCCCGAACCGGATCCGGTCGTGGCCCGAGACGCTTCCTCGTCGGGAGACGGAGTGTCGGCTGAAGCCGTCGTTCCACAACCTCCCGCCCCCCAAGCCGTGGCAGACTCGAACCCGCCTCCGCCCTCGGACGTGGTTGCGCCGCCAGTGCCGGAACCGGTGCCGGTGGCAGCCCCTGCGACGTCCACCGCCCCTGCACCGGCCACGACCGCTGCTCCGACGGGTGCCCTCTCCCCGACCGCCGCCGCGGCCCCGGAGGCCAGTACCGCGGACCCGCAGTCCGGGGACACCGGAGTCGAGCCGGAGCCCGAGCGGGTCCTTCGTCCACTGGAGCTCCCCCGAATCATCGCCATCGCCAACCAGAAGGGTGGTGTCGGCAAGACCACGACTGCGGTCAACCTGGGGGCCGCCCTGGCGGAGTCCGGGCTCCGAGTCCTCGTCGTCGACCTCGATCCGCAGGGCAACGCCTCCACCGGCCTCGGGATCAATCCCCGGGACGTGAACGCGTCCATCTACGACGTCCTCATGCAGGACACGCCGGCGCTGGACGCGGTGGAGCCGACGAGCCTCAAGAACCTCTTCGTCATCCCTGCCACCCTCGACCTGGCCGGTGCCGAGATCGAGCTCGTCCCGGCGTTCAGCCGCGAGCTCAAGCTCAAGCGGGCGCTCGACGCGGTGCGGAGCGAGTACGACGTGGTGCTGATCGACTGCCCACCGTCGCTCGGACTCCTGACCGTCAACGGGCTGGCGGCGGCCGACGACGTGATCGTGCCGATCCAGTGCGAGTACTACGCCCTCGAAGGGCTCGGCCAACTGCTCCGGAACGTCGCGCTCGTGCGCTCGAGCCTGAACGCATCCCTCGACGTCCGGGGAATCATCCTGACCATGTACGACGCCCGGACGCGGTTGGCCGAGCAGGTCGAGACCGAGGTGCGCGAGCACTTCGGAGACAAGGTCTACAAGACGAAGGTCCCACGGACCGTGCGCCTGGCCGAGGCGCCGTCGTTCGGACAACCCGTGATCGTGTTCGACCCGACTTCGCGGGGAGCCACCGCGTACCGGGACCTGGCGAAAGAGGTGAGCGGTGGCGCGACGCGGCGGACTGGGTAAGGGCCTCGGAGCTCTCATCCCTCCGGGGGGTACCGAGGGCGGGGCAACCGAAACGAGGGGACTCGACGAGCTCCCGCTGGCATCGATCACGCCGAACCGGTTCCAACCGCGGGACCACTTCGACGAGGAGGCGCTGAGCCAGCTCGCGGACTCGATCCGTGAGGTGGGTGTGCTCCAGCCGGTGCTCGTGCGCCCGACGGGCGACGACGAGTACGAGCTCATCGCGGGGGAGCGGCGCTGGCGAGCGGCCCGACGGGTCGGGCTCCAGACCATCCCCGCGCTCGTGCGGGAGACCGACGACGCGGCCGCGCTCGAGCAGGCGCTGGTCGAGAACATCCACCGTGACGGACTCAACCCGCTCGAGGAGGCGGCCGCCTACCAACAGCTGATCGAGGACTTCGGGCTGACCCACGACGAGGTGGCGGCGCGCGTCGGCCGCAGCCGCGCCACCGTCAGCAACACGCTGCGCCTGATGCAGCTGCCCGCCTGCCATCCAGAAGTCGGTGCAGCAGGGCAAGCTGTCGATGGGCCACGCCCGCGCTCTCCTCGGCAGTCCCGACCGCGGCTTCCAGGAGCAGTTGGCGAAGCAGATCGTCACCGACGACCTCTCCGTCCGCGCCACCGAGGATGCCGTCCGGGCCCACCAGGGGGAGTCGAACGGGGCAGGCCCCGTGACCGCGGTGGACGACCCGTCGGTCACGCCCGCCGGCCGGAAGCTCCGAGCGCCCGGACTGGTCGAGCTGGAGGAGCTGCTCGGAGACCACCTCGAGACCCGGGTGAAGATCTCGATGGGGGCGTCACGCGGGAAGGTCGTGGTGGAGTTCTCGACCCTCGAGGACCTCGAACGGATCTACCGGCGGATGGTCGACGGGACAGAGAGCTGAGCGCACACAAATACTTGCGCGCGCAACTGTAGTTCAGGTCGAGGCTTCGGTGGGAGGCTGCTCGACACCGCGCCGCACGCCGCGCACGACGGCCTGCGCGACGTCGGCGCCTCGCAGGACGAGGGTGCGCATGCGTCGCGACGTCGTCGGCGGCCACCGGTTCACAGATCACGGCGGCCATCCGCGTCTCGCGGAGCACCGCGTACGTGCGGCCGGCGGTGCAGGCGTCGCCGCCGAGGAGCGGGGCCAGCTCACGACTGACGGCATCGGCAACGGCGTGCCCCGCCTCCGAACGGAAGCGGCCGGATTCGTAGTAGCTGCAGCGGCACCCGGGGGAGTCGCCGGCGCGGAATGCGAGGAAGAGGTCGGCGGCGTAGCGGTTGGCCTCTGCGGCCAGCACGGGATCGCCCGCACCGGTGGCGTCGAGCGCAGCGCCGGCGCCGAGCTCCAGCAGCCCGCGCACGACCAGGTTGGCCAGGGTCTCGAAGCCGGGCGCGGCGGCCACGAACACGCGCCGTCCCTCGAGCCGGTGCGGTCCGCGCCGCAGCGCCTCGCGCTCGCGCACGCTCGCCACCGATCCCGCGGCGAGGCTCCCGACCCGTTCGAGCACCGACAGTGTGGCGGCACCACACATGCCGTCGGTCGGGAGGTTCATGTTGCGCTGGAACTCGACCAGCGCGCGCGTGGTGTCGTCGCCCAGGATGCCGTCCTCGCGGCCGGCGTCGAAGCCGAGTCCGTTGAGTCGGCGCTGGAGCTCGGCGACGTCGTCACCCCGCAGCATCGGCCGGCGCCGATAGAGGAGCCGGTCGCCCAGGCGGTACCCGCTCTCGACGACCGCCGACCACGTCTGCGGCCCGCAGATGCCGTCGACCCGCAGGCCGCGCGCGTCCTGGAAGGCGCGGACCACCGCTTCCGTGGCCGCGCCGTACCCACCGATCTCGACCGCGGGGATCTCGTGACCCAGAGCGGCGAGGCGGACCTGGAGGTCGCGTACCGCCTCGCCGCGACTGCCCGGCCGGAGCACGGCCGGGTCGATCAAGCGATGAACTCGGCGAGATCCTGGAGCAGCTGGCCCTTGCCCTTGGCGCCGACGAGGCGCTTGACCTGCTGCCCGTCCTTGAACACCAGCAGCGTCGGGATGCTCATCACGTCGAACCGCCGAGCGGTGTCGGGGTTGTCGTCGACGTTGAGCTTGCCGATCGGCGAGCTTGCCCTTCTGCTCGCTGGCGATCTCGGCCAGCGTGGGGGCGATCATCTTGCAGGGACCACACCACTCGGCCCAGAAGTCGACGAGCACGGGGGTGTCGGAACCGGCGATGGTCTCGTCGAACGTCGCATCGGAGAGGGTGAGGATGTCGTCGGCCACTGGGTGGTCCTTTCCTGAGGTCGGTCGAGTCTACCGACGTGCTTCTGGCACAACCGCCCGGCGCCCGCCCGCATTCCGCAGCGGTGAGGTCGGGAATTCGTGTCGGGTCAGCCGGCGTGCTCGTGCTCGCCGAGCCAGCGCTCGGCCTCGATGGCGGCCATGCAGCCCGAGCCCGAGGCGGTGATCGCCTGGCGGAACACGTGGTCCTGGACGTCACCGGCGGCGAAGACGCCCTCCACCGAGGTGCGGGTGGAGTCGGCGGCGGTGACGATGTAGCCGTTCTCGTCGAGATCGAGCTGACCACGGAACAGCGCGGTGTTGGGGTCGTGGCCGATGGCGACGAACAGCCCGCTGATCTCGAGATCGGAGTCGGCGCCGGTGACGGTGTCGTGCAGGCGGATCGCCTCCACCGAGCCGTCGCCCATCACGTCGCTCACCTCCGAGTTCCACTTGAACTGGATCTTCGGGTTGGCGAGCGCGCGGTCCTGCATGATCTTCGAGGCGCGCAGCTCGTCGCGACGGTGGATCACGTCGACGGTCGTGGCGAACTTGGTGAGGAAGATCGCCTCCTCGAGGGCGGAGTCGCCGCCGCCGACGACCGCGATGGGCTTCTCCCGGAAGAAGAAGCCGTCGCACGTCGCGCAGGTGGACACGCCGTGCCCGAGGAGCCGCTGCTCGTTGGGGAGGCCGAGCATGCGGGCCTTGGCGCCGGTGGTGATGATCATCGAGCGGGCCCGGATCTCGCGGTCGCCCACCCACACGCCGTGTGGGCCGCCCGGCGTCAGCTCGACGCGGTCGGCGTCGGCGGTGACGAACTCGGCGCCGAAGCGCTCCGCCTGCTCGCGGAACTTCATCATCAGCTCGGGGCCGAGGATGCCGTCGGGGAAGCCGGGGTAGTTCTCGACGTCGGTGGTGAGCATGAGCTGCCCGCCGGCGCCGATGCCCTCGACCATGATCGGGGCGAGGTTGGCGCGCCCGGCGTAGACCGCAGCCGTCAGACCGGCCGGTCCGGATCCGACGATGACCAGTTCGTGGATGTCAGGCATTCGTCTCCTCGTTCCGCCGAGAGCGCAGCGTCCACACGAACGCTCCGGCGATCACGAAGATTCCGCCGAGGATGAGGTAGGCGGCCCAGACCTCTCCGGTGACCACCACCAGCACGCGGAACAGGGCGATGGCGAGCATGAGGACGGCCGTGAGCACGAAGAAGGCGACGAGCAGTCCGAAGACGATCGCCTTGGTGGCCTTCTGTGCCGGGACGACGGTCTTGTCGCGGACCGCGGCGACGACGTTCTCGAGCGTGTCGACCGCATCAGTGGTCCAGTCCGCCACGGTGCCCCTCCTTCGTCGCGAGCCGGACGCGGAGACGGAGCGTACCCGAACCAGTCGGTGATCAGTCGGTGCCGAGCGGTCGGATCTCGCACGGCTCCTCGAACACCGCGTCGTACGAACGCGTGCCGTCGGCGAGCTGTGTGACCACGACCGTCGCGCTGCGGCCACCGAGGGTCCCGGTCGCTCGTGCGACCACTGTGGCACCGTCGGGAAGCTCCTCGAAGCAGGCGAGTCGCGACGTGGTGGCGCCGGCACCGGCTGCGCTGCGCTCCGAGGCCGCGGCGTCGCCGGTGGACAACGGCGCGGCCGACGGCGCCGCGGCATCCGACGCCAGCGCGGCGTCGAGCGCAGTGCGCAGCGCCGCGAGGTTCGTCGGCTGATCGAGGTCGCCGAAGTCGCCGGCATCGAGCACGTCTCCGTTCGCCTTCTGCGAGAGCGACTCCGGCGCACGCGTCGCCTGCGGCTCGTCGTTCCCTCCCTGGGCGGTGAGGAGCGCGAGCCCGCCCACGAGGAGCACGACGACGGCCGCGGCGGCTGCGATCCAGCGCCACGCACGTGGTGGCGCCGACCTCGGCGGTGCTTCGACCGCGGCTTCGACCGGATCGTCGACGGGGCCGGGAGCGCTCTCGTGCAGCGCGGTCGAGACGAGGCGTCGGCGGGTGACGTCGTCGAGCGGCTCCACGCCGAGCCAGCCCGCGACGATCGGATCCTGGCCCTCGTCGGGCCGTGGTCCGGGACCGCGGGGGAGGTCGTCGTCAGCCATCGTCACTCTGACGTTCGGAGACGGGCACCTGGTTCCCCGAATCGGGAGACGTGCCCAGTCGTTCCACGAGGATCGCGCGGCCGCGAGCGATGCGTGACCGCACCGTCCCGGGTGGGGCGTCGAGCACCGCAGCGATCTCCGCGTAGTCGAGGTCGCACAGGTCTCGGAGCACCACCGCCACCCGGAAGTCCTCCGGCAGCTCGCGGAGCGCCGCGTCGACGTCGAGCCGCGCTGCCACGATGTCGTCCGGTCCTGACGCCGTGGCCGTCGGTTCCGGGGCATCCGGGTGGGCGGGGAGCGGTCGCCGGCGCCCGCGCCGGAGCTCGTCGATGGCCGCGTTGGTCGCGATCCGGTAGCACCAGGTGCTGAACGCGGCGCGCCCGTCGAAGCGGGTGATGCCGCGCGCGATCGCGATCATCGCCTCCTGGGTGGCGTCGAGTGCGTCGTCCGGGTTGGCGACGATCCGGCGGCACACCGCATGGATCCGGTCGGCGTGGCGGTCGAGGAGCACCTCGAGGGCACGGCGATCACCGTCGACGGCGCGGGTGACGAGGACGTCGTCGTCGTCGTCACGCAACCTTCACCTCGCTCACGTCGACGAAGTGCTTGGTCTCGCCGCTGTTGTTCTGCCCGACCGGGAGCTGGGTGAGCCAGAGCAGCACCGACTGGCCCTTGACCGCGCTGATCGGGAAGGTGTGCTGCTTGCCGAGGTCGGAGCCCTGGGCCCTGACGTCGCCCCAGTCGGACAGCGAGGTCAGGCTGTCGACGGTCTTGTCGCTCACGTAGATCGACGCTCCCCACCCGGCCTCCTGGGTGTCGACGATCACCTTGTTCACGTCGAACGTGCCCTCGAGCGAGAGGGCGAGGCCCACGCCGTCCTTCTCGCCGTCGGGGAAGTTGTCGTACTGCTCGGTGCTCCAGGCCGTGGTGGCGTCGTGGTCGATCGCGAAGTGCGTGAACTCGTCGCCTTCGTGGCCGTCACCGAGCGGGTCGAAGGCGGTGGCGGTGAGGATCGTCGCGTTCGCGGCCGGTGGCTGCGGTCGAGGTTCCGTTGGTGGCGCCGGAGCCCGACGTGTCGGAGTCGTTCACGATGAGGAACGCGGCCACGCCGGCTCCCGACCGCGATGATCAGGATCGAGCAGCACCCACGGCCACGTGCGGCGCTTGCGGCGGCGAGGGGCCGTCGGCGCCACCGGCACCGGGACCGGTTGCGGGTGGGTCGGGCCGGTGTGCAGGCCGCCGCCACCGCCCGTGTGCACCGCGCCGGTCGCGGCGAGGGCCGCGCTCGGGTCGGACCCCGGCCCGACGACCGGCCGTGGGATCGCCCCGGTGGGATCGAGCCGGGCGCGGTCGAGCGCGTCGCGCACTGCGGCCGCAGACCCGAACCGGGCCGATGGCTGGCGGGCGAGGCAGCGGTGGATCGACGTCGTCGAGCGCCTGCGAGACCTCGGGGCGCTCGGCACGCACCGCGGGCGCGGTGGTGGTGAGCCGGGCCATCGCCGTCGCGATCTCGGTGTCGCCGCCGAACGGCGGGTGGCCGCACAGCGCCTCGTAGATGAGGAGGCCGAGCGCGTACACGTCGGTGCGGGGATCGGTGGGTCGGCCGTTGACCTGCTCGGGGGAGAGGTACCGAGCGGTGCCCATCACGGTGCCGGTGCGGGTGAGGTCGGCGGCGCCGGCGGCCTTGGCGATGCCGAAGTCGGTGACCTTCACCGGACCCGCCGGCGGGACGAGCACGTTGGCCGGCTTCACGTCGCGGTGGACGAGTCCGGCGCGGTGCGCGGCGTCGAGCGCGTCGGCCACCTGCTTGCCGATCCGGATCACGTCGGCGACCGGGAGTCCGCCGTGCTCGTCGATGAGGTGGCGCAGCGTGGGGCCGTCGATCAGCTCCATCACGATGTAGGCGATGCCGTCGTCGTCGCCGGTGTCGTAGGTGGAGACGATGTTGGGGTGGGAGAGCCGAGCGGCCGCAACGGCCTCGTGGCGGAAGCGGGCGCGGGTGCCCTCGTCGGCCGCGAGGTCCTCGCGGAGGATCTTCACCGCCACCCGACGCGACAGCACCGGGTCGTCGGCGACCCACACCGTGGCCATGCCGCCGCGTGCGATCGGTGACACGAGCCGGTACCGGCCGCCGAGGACGCGGCCGGGGCTGGTCAACTCCACGGCAGCATTGTTGTCGTCAGCGGACGACCTGGAACGTCACTCCGACCACCCGGGGCCCCGCGTGGGTGCCGATCACCGGTCCGACGACGCCCGGTGATGATGTCGTCGCGGGGGAACACCGGTTCGAGGAGGGCGAGGAGCTCGTCGAGATCGGGGGCGTTCCCGTGGAGCACCGCGAGGTGCTCGATCTTCCCTTCGGCGGCCTTCGCGGCGAGCAGCTTCAGGGCCTTCGAGCGGGTCCGCACCTTGCCGGCCTCCTCGACGACGCCCTCGCGCAGCTCGACGACGGGCTTGATCGAGAGCACGGTGCCGAGCAGCGCTCGGGCGTTGCCGACGCGCCCGCCGCGCTTGAGGAACTCGAGCGTGTCGAGGGTGGCGAACAGCTTGGTGCGGTCGCGGCGGTTGACGACCTCGTTGACGATCGACTCCAGCGAGTCGCCGTCGGCCGCGCGGCGCGCCGCGGTGAGGCAGAGGTTGCCCAGGCCCATCGACGCGCTCTGCGAGTCGATCACCTGGACCGGGATGTCGTTGGCCACCGCGGCCGCGGCGACCTGCGCGGCCTGCATGGTCGCCGAGAGGTGTGACGACAGGTTGATGCACACGATGCCCGGTGGCACCGCGGGCGAGGAGCTCACGGAACTCTGGCCTCGAACGCACCGGCCGAGGGTGCCGCGGTCTCGGGGAGCAGCTTCGAGTGCTCGAGCTTGTGCCAGAACTCGTCGGCGCTCAGCTCCTCGCGGTCGACGAACTCCTCGTCGCCGAAGCGGATGCTGAGCGGCACGATCTCGATCCGCAACGCGTCGACGAGCGACTGCGGCAGGTCGCAACTGCTGTCGGTGACCACCCGGATGCTCACGCCGCCTCCATTGGCTGTTCGCTCCTCGTCGGCGACACGATCGTTGCACGCTTCACGAGCGTGACCGCAGCCGGGCGGGCACGAGGGCGCGCACTGCCGAGAGCTCCTCGACCCGCAGCAGCACCAGGAGCCCGAGGTACACGACCCCGCCGATCACCGCTCCCGGCGACGACCGCGAACACCGCCCGGGCGAAGCTGTCCCACCCGATCAGCTCGCCCACGGCCCAGCCGACCCCGCCCACCACGACGCCGGCGGCCACGATGCGGGTGAGCGACGACGCGAGCTGCGCGCCGTCGATGCCCGCCGAGCCGGACGCGCAGCACGCCGAGGGTGATCACCGCGGCGACGAAGTACGACGAGCGCGAACGACGAGCGCGAGACCGGGGATGCCGAGCCACGCGTAGAGCGGGAACGCGAGCGCGATGTTGACCGCGTTCTCGATGCAGTTGATCCAGAACGGCGTGAACGTGTCGTGGCGCGACGTAGAACGCGCGCATCGCGAAGAGGTAGATGGAGAACGGGAGGAGCCCGACCGAGAACGCGACCAGCGTGTCGGAGACCGCGGACGCGTCGGCGGCGGAGAACGCTCCTCGCTGCAGCAGCGCGACGATGATCGGGCGGGCGAGGCCGAGGTACAGCGCGGACGCGGGCACGATCACCAGCGCCGCGAGGCGGATGCCGCGCGACAGCTGCGTGCGCAGCGACGCGAGGTCGTTGCGGGCGGCGGCGGTCGCCATCTCGGGCGTGAACGTGGTCATGAGCGACACCGCGAACAGCCCGTGCGGAAGCTGGAAGAACGCGTACGCGCTGATGTAGATGAACGGTCCGCCGTCGGTGCCGTTGGCGAGCACCGTGACCACGAGCAGCGCGATCTGGTTGGCGATGACGTACCCGACCGTCCATCCCGAGAGCCGCAGCATGGTGAGCACGGCGGGATGCCGCCAGTCGAGGAGGACGCGCAGGTGGGTGTGCAGGCGTGCGAGCGGCGGCAGCAGCGCCAGCGCCATGACCACGACGCCGGCGGTGGTGCCGAGGCCGATGAGCAGGACGAGTCGCGTCGTCGTCGAGCACGTTGCGCACGGTGAGCGAACCGTCGGCGATGCGCGGGAGCGCGAGGAACACTGCGATGACGACGACGTTGTTGAGCACCGGCGCGAACGCAGCGGCGAGGAAGCGGCGACGCGCGTTCAGCATCGCGGTGGCCAACGTGACGATGCCGTAGAAGAGCATCTGCGGCATGAACAGGCGCAACAGGTCGGTGGCGAGCTCCTGTTGTTGGGCCACGTTCCCGCCGTGCACGTTGAGCGTGTACAGCTGCACGATCC
Organism: uncultured Actinomycetes bacterium; assembly: GCA_963755855.1. Taxonomy (GTDB): domain Bacteria; phylum Actinomycetota; class Acidimicrobiia; order IMCC26256; family DASPTH01; genus DASUAS01. Next base: position 2,487,906 of record CAVWLR010000009.1, read on the forward strand.
ACGGTGCGGCGACGATGCCGATCGACGGTGATCGCCGCGAGCGCGGCGATGGCGACCGTGAAGATCGCGCTCGGCGCGTCGTCGTCGCGCGACTCGTGGTACTTCACGAACAGCGGCACGAGCGTGGCGGTGAGCACACCGCCGAGCAGCAGCTCGTAGACGATGTTGGGCGCTTCGTTCGCGTAGCTGTAGGTGCCGGCGAGCGTCGAGGCGCCCAGCGCGTACGCGATCGCGGCGATGCGCGCGAACCCGGTGACGCGCGAGAGCATCGTGCCGACCGCAACCAGCGCGCTCGACCGGACGAGCGACGTCTCCGACTCGGTCGGGTTGGAGCCGGGCTCGACGGGACCGGGATCGTCGAGGACCATCTCGATGGTGTCGTCGAGACTGGGGTCTCGCAGCCGGTCGGGCGTGTGGACCTCGGGCGGGTGGACCTCGGGCGTGTGGACCTCGGGTGTGCGGACGCTGCGAATGGCGGGCTCGCGTGGCGCGGCTCGCGGGTGCGGGTGTCGCCCGGCGACGCCAGCGGGTGCAGCTGTCGTTTGGCGAGGTACTCGGGACGGGGGCGCTTGGTCACGCGGGCTGCCCGGAGGGCGGCGCCAGGCGGTAGGTGGGGTGCTGCTCGCGTGCTCGCTTCTTGCGTCGACGCTGGATGTCCCAACCCCACCAGATCGCGAGGAACACGATCGCACCCACGGTGAGGAAGACTCCCACACCGCTCACGAACGAGGAGCGGACCTGGATCGTCTTCTTGCCGATCGCGAGCCCGTCGGGCGTCGTGACGGTCAGGAGCACCTTCACCGTCACCGGAGCCGCGGGTCTCGACCGGGACGCGCACGGTCGTGTTGTGCTTCGGCGAGAGGACGATGTTCTGCTCGGCGCCGTTCGGGAACAGGAGCCGGTCGCTGTCGAGCTGGAGGTGGACGGTGACCGGGGTCGATGCCGTTGTTCCGGAAGCTGATCGGGATCTCGGCCTTGCTGGACGTGATGGTGACGGTGCTGTTGGGCTGGATCTCGACCTGGTGGACGTAGTTGTCGACCGAGTCCTTGATCGAGGTGAGCAGCGCGCGCGCCTTGACGCCGCCCGGCCGGGTTCGCCCACGCGGCGGCGACCGACGAGGCGAGCGCCCGGTCGGCGTTGGCGATGGTGCGCGCGTCGTTCGGGACCGCGGCGGCGACGGCATCGCGGCTCTTCACGCCCGCCGCATACTCACGTGCGGTGACGGGAGGCTTTCGCGGCGAGTACGACGCCAGCTGCCGGAACACCGGCGCACCATCGGGCTCGTCGTCGACGGTCGCGACCGGGACGCGCTGGAGCAACCCCTCGACCGTCGTCGCCTGGAGGAGCGGGTTGTTGCGCAGCCCGGCGAGCACCGCGTTCGTGAACGTGGGGTCGGCATCCCAGTCGGCGGGGTTGGCGATGGCCACACCTCGCGCCAGGCTCGGCTGCTCACCCGCGACGAGGGCGAGCCCCGCGAGCAGATGGGCCGCGCGCAAGCGCGGGCGGCTGGTCTCCGGAGAGGAACTGCTCGAGTCCGTCGTCGGTGGCGACGACCGTCGCCGCGCTGGCGTCGTCGGTGCCCGCGGCCGACTGGAGCTTGTAGGGGTGCGCCGGCGTGTACTTCTCGGCGACGGGGACGAGCGCGCTCCCGTCGACGACGAGTTGGCGGACGCTCGCGCCCTGGAGGATGCCGAGCGACGCGCTGTCGAGCGGACCGGGGAGCGCGGTGCTCGGGATCGACGTGCGCACCGAGGAACTGCTCGAGCGCTGCCACGCCGCGCGTCAGCTCACCCGGGACGGTCGTGGTGGTCGCGATCACGTTCTGGAGCCCGTTGCGGACGAGCGACGGCATGTCGAGCGGCACGAACGATCCGGCCAGCACCTGGTTGTCACCGCGCACTGCGGCCGAGCGCACCGCGTTCGCGCCGGACCCGAGCTCGGGCGTCTTCTCACCGAACGCAGCCCACGCCTCGAGCGTCTCGGGGCTCGGCGCCAGCGTGAGCGGGACGTCGGTGTTTGCGTAGAGCTCGATGGCCTGACGGCCGAGGCGGCCCTTCAGCTGGAGGTCGGCGAGCGTCGTGGGGTTGATCGGCACCGTGCCGACGCTCGCGACGTACGCCGGCTCCGCCTGCAACGGCCACACCCACGCGACGTTGAGCGGCTGCCCGACCGAGAGCGTGCCGTCGGCTCCGACCGGGGCGACCACCACGTGGGTCACGAAGTGCGCGAGCGAGACGTCGTCACCGCTGCGGAGGTCGACCTCGACCGGGAACACGCCGTTGTCGCCGAGTCCCGACGTGGGGTACGTGAGCACCCGTTGCCCCGTCGCCGGATCGGTGGGCAGCGCGTCGAACGGGAACGTCTGGCGCGCGCGGGTGGTCGGCAGGTTGTCGCCGTTGATGCTGTTGTCGAACCCGGTGCGCGACTGCAGGGCGTCGTGCACGGTGAGCGCGACCTGTGCGCCCGGCGGGACCGCGGTCGGCGTCGAAGCGCATCATGAAGTCGGCGCCCGGTGCGATCCACGCGCTCTGCCCTGCGAGCTGGAACGTCGGTGCCGTGCCGGGGCTCGTGCTCGGAGTCGTGCTCTGCGCCGCACCCGGTGCCGCGGTCACCACCGCGGTCGACACCATGGCGCCCACGACCGCGAGCCCGGTGACGAGGAGCGCGGCGATGCGGCGCACGCGGGCCGTCACAACGAGCGGCCGAGCACGCACAGGCCGGCCGGGAGGATCTCGAACCCGAACGACTGGTACAGCGCGAGCGCGCGGGTGTTCTCGAGTTGCGTGTTCACGTAGGCACGCGAACGCACCGTGTCGCCAGATCCAGGTGAGCGCATCGGCGACCAAGGCGTTGCCCCAGCCGCTGCCTGCGCGCCTCGGGATGCACCGCGATGCGTTGCAGGTACCCGAACCGACCCGGCGACGCCCGTGATCGCGTACGCGAGGATCGCGGTCACCGTCGCGCGCGACGCGGAAGCGGCTGGCGGGGGTGGCGTCGAGCGCGTCCTTCAGACCGGCGGGGCGGAGGCGCCAGAAGTCGTCGAACGAGAGGTCGTCGAGCTCGAGCACCGCAGCCCGGTCACGACGCGCCGCCTTCGCCAATGGCAGCGTCGCGGGCGTCGGGGGATGCAGCGAGGTCGAGCGCGAGCAGGTGGAGCCGCTCCTGCACCGAGAACCCGGCGTCGACGAACGCCTCCGATTCACTCGGGCTCACCGCGCTGGTGAGGACCGACGTCGTAGCCCGAGGCGCGCGCCTTCTCGACGCAGCGCTCGACCGCGCTCGACGACACCGTCACGTCGGGGCTGACGACGAGGTGAGCCGCCCCACCGCCTCCCCGCCACGGGGCGATGCGCGCCCAGCCGTCGCCGAAGCGAAGGGTCTGCTGCCGCACGGAATCAGGGTAATGGGCTGACGTGTCCGCCGCCGGGGCAGGCGGTCGGCCGGCGCCGCTGCGTCAGCGGGCGGGGACGAAGCCGCGCGGCGTGACCAGCGGGAGGTCGAGGTACGTCACGATGCCGGGCTCCGCCGCGCACACGGCGGGGATGGCATCGATGGCGGGCATCGCCGTCATGATCATCCCGAGCACCATGAAGTCGTCGAAGGTCTTCGCCACGAAGTCGGGTGGCGGGAAGATCTCCATCTTGAGCCGCACCGACGGCTGGCCCTCGATCTCGACGAGGTAGCCCTCGCCGACCTGCCAGTTCGGTTCCAACGACGGGCCCTTGCGCCAGCGCACGCGCATGTCGACGACCTTGCGGTCGCCCACCCAGCCCTGCCAACTGGCGCTCACGCCGGCGACGCAGCCCTTGTCGATCGTCCACGACGTCATCACGACGTCTTCGGGCGCAGCCGCGAACTCGGCGACGCAGCGCACCTCGGTGAGCTCGATGCCGAGGCCGTCGGCGACGAGCCGCACCGCGTCCTCGAACACGGCAGTGCCGTCCTGCACCATCTCCGGGAGCGCGGGATCGTCGATCGGGCGTCCGAAGCCGACCTTGATCTCGGTCTCGGGGGAGTCGTACCCGGTGGAGTCGGCCGACTCGAGCATCGTCACGGAGTCGACCCGGTCGCAGATGCCACCGGCGAGGACGGCGAGCATGTTCGCGAAGCCGGGGTTGATGCCGCTCCCGAAGATCGACACGCCGGCACTCTCGCAGGCGGCGATCAGCCGGTCGCGACCCGCACCCAGCGAGTGACCGGTGATGAATGCGGCCGTGCTCACCACGTTGATGCCGGCCTCGAGGATGCGGACCATCTCGTCGACGTCGGGCCACTTCGGGTTGTAGACGACGCAGTCGGGTCGGAGCGCGAAGAGGGCCTCGACGTCGTCGGTCGCGGTGACGCCCAGCGGTGCGATGCCGCAGAGCTCGCCGACGTCGCGCCCGACCTTGTCGGGCCCCCAGGCGTAGCAGCCGACGAGCTCGAGGCCGGGGTTGGCGGCGATGGCGATCACCGACCGGCGACCGACGTTGCCGGTCGTCCACTGCACGATCCGGAGCGGGCTGGAGGCGGGACTGGGGGCCATGCGCGGGAGCGTAGATGAGCGGTTGGTGCGTCCGCTCGGCCCGTGGGGGTGTTCGACGGCGGCGATGCGCCGTCGTGAAGGCCGAAACGTCGGTCACCGTCGGCCGCGCCTCCCTTCAGGACCCTGGGTCGGACGCCGATACGCAGCATTGGAGGCATCGTGCTGGATCTGGATGGATTGCTGCGGTTCGCGGTCGAACAGGGAGCGTCTGACGTCCACCTGAAGGTCGGCTCGCGCCCGCGCCTGCGCGTCGACGGCCGCCTCCGCGAAGGTCCGTTCGACACCGTGGAGCCGACGGACACCGATCGCCTCGCCGCCGCGGTGATCCCGCGCGGGCGGGCCGAGGTGTTCGCGGCCGAGAACGAGTGCGACTTCATGTACGGCATCGCCGGTCTCGGCCGGTTCCGGGTCAGTGCGTTCCGCCAGCGCGGCTACGTGGGCCTGGTGCTGCGGCGGGTGCTGCCCGGCATCCCGAGCTTCGAGGCGCTCGGCCTCCCGCAGACCGTCGCGGATCTCTCGCGCGAGCAGCACGGGCTGGTGCTGGTGACCGGCCTCGCCGGCGCGGGGAAGACCGCCACCATCGCCGCCATGGTCGACCACGTGAACCAGCACCGCGAGGGTCACATCATCACGATCGAGGACCCGGTGGAGGTGCTCCACCCCGACAAGCGCTCCATCGTCGACCAGCGCGAAGTGGGCACCGACACGCCGTCGGCGGTCTCGGGGCTCGAGCACGCGCTCCGTCAGGATCCCGACGTCGTCGTGCTCGGGCACCTCGCCGACGAGGCGGCCGCGAGCGCGGTGCTGCAGGCGGCCGAGATCGGCCACCTGGTGATCGCGGCGATGTCCACGGTCACCGCGGTCGACAGCATCGACCGGTTCGTCGAGCTCTTCCCACCGCACCGGCAACGCCAGGCGCGCTCGACGCTCGCGGCGACCCTGCGCGGGGTCGTGTCGCAACGCCTGCTGCCGCGCGCGGGCGGTCGCGGGCGCGTCCCCGCGGTCGAGATCCTCGTGGTCAATTCGCGCGTCCGGGAACGGATCGAGGAGCTCCGTCTCGGCGAGCTCGAACAGGAGATGATCGTCGGCGAGCTGTACGGCATGCAGACGTTCGAGCAGAGCCTGGTGCAGCTCTACCGCAACGGCCTGGTGGAACGGGTCGATGCGGTCGCGCACTCGAGCGCTCCCGGCGAGATGCGCTTCTCGCTCGATCGTGCCGATCTCGAGCGGGAGCGAGCCGACGTGCCGTCGTCCCCGCCCGGCGCGGGCGACGCCAGCGATTCGCTACCTGGCCCTTCCGCAGCGACCGCCCCGCTCCCGGCGCCTCCGGGGGCGCCCGTACCGGCTCCCGCGGTCGGCTGAGGGCTACTCGGAGTCGTCGACCTGGCGCGCACCCTCGAAGGCGCGGGCCAGGAGCGGGGTGCGGGCGTCGAGCACCCGCTCGAAGTCCGGCCCCGGACGATCGTGCGGCGACCACGGCGCACCCGTGGGTTCCGGCACGCGCTCGGAGGGGCGGTCGGGCACCAGCTCCGGCACCCGCTCGAGCACCGCTTCGAGCGCGGGCTCGGGCTCGCGCGGGGCGGTCGTCTCGAACGGCAGGCGCGGTCCGGCCGGCGCGCAGGCGCGAGTGCGCGGCGCGCGTTCCCGACGACGGGGCGCAGCGGCCCCGTCGGTGACCGTCTTGGTGCGGCCGATCCACAGTCGTCGACTCGGCGCCCCGTCGATCGAGCAGGTTCCACCCGAACGGAGGCGACATGCGGTCGGCGTGGGTGCCGCACAGCACGCCGGCACCTCGGCCGTCGGTACCGAGGGGGTCGAGCCACACCAGGCACTCGCGAGCGTCGAAGCGCGAAGACGGCGACCGCGAGCTCGTCGCAGCCGAGCCGCGAGCAGTTGGGTGCGCCGTTCACGGTGTCGACGGTAGTGGAGCGCATGTCGTCTCCCCGGGATGGCGATCGAGCCCGCTCGACGTCTCCGCCGTCATTGGTTCGGTGGTTCCGCGCCCGAGCAGACGAGAATGGAGTGATGTCCGCGTTCCCGCCCCGACTGGGCCCGCTCCTCGAGGAGTCGTCGCCGCTGCAGCAGCTGGCGCGCCTGCTCGTCGACGCCGGGCACGAGTGCTACCTCGTGGGTGGGAGCGTGCGCGACGCGTTCCTCGACCGCACCGTCCGCGCCGACGAGAAGGTCGACATCGACATCACGACCGACGCCGCGTCCCGACGTCGTCGAACGGCTCGTGCGCCCGTGGGCCGACGCGGTCTGGCTGCAGGGGCAGCGCTTCGGCACCGATCGGCTGCCGCAAGGCGCGACACGGTGCTCGAGATCACGACGTTCCGCGCCGAGGTGTACCGGCCCGAGAGCCGCAAGCCCGAGGTGACGTTCTCCGACGACATCGAGACCGACCTCTCGCGACGCGACTTCACCGTGAACGCGATGGCGTTGCGCCTCCCCGATCCCGTGCTCGTCGATCCGTTCGGTGGCGCGGTCGACCTCGCCGCGCGCCGGCTGCGCACGCCGCTGGCGCCCGAGGTGTCGTTCCTCGACGACCCGTTGCGCATGCTGCGCGCGGCGCGCTTCGTCGCGCAGTTCGAGCTCGAACCCGACCCCGCGCTCGTCGCCGCGGTCGTCGAGCTGCGGCACCGGCTGGAGATCGTCGAGCGCGGAGCGCATCCGCGACGAGCTCTCGAAGCTGCTCCTCGTCGACGACCCGAGCGCCGGGCTCTGGTTCCTGGCCGAGACCGACCTGGCCGACGAGTTCCTCCCCGAGCTCAACCGCATGCGGCTCGAGCAGGACCCGATCCACACCCACAAGGACGTGCTCGCGCACACGATCGCGGTGGTGCGCAACACGCGGCCCGAGCTCGTCGTGCGCCTCGCCGCGCTGTTCCACGACGTCGGCAAGCCCAAGACGCGCTCGTTCGCCGATGGTGGCGTGAGCTTCCACCACCACGAGGTGGTCGGTGCGCGGATGACCGAGGAGCGCATGCGCGCGCTGAAGTACCCGAACGACCTCGTCGACGACGTGGTCAAGCTGGTGTACCTCCACCTGCGGATCCACACGTACGCGATGGGCTGGACCGACAAGGCGGTGCGCCGCTACGTGCGCGACGCCGGCGACCTGCTCGACGAGCTCAACCACCTGCAGCGGTGCGACTGCACCACGCGCAACCAGAACCGGGCGCGCGCGCTCGCAACGGCGGATGGACGACCTCGAGCGCCGCATCGACGAGCTGCGCGCGCAGGAGGAGATCGACGCCATCCGCCCGCCGCTCGACGGCCGGCAGGTGATGGAGCACCTCGGCGTGCGGCCCGGACGGATCGTCGGCGACGCGCTCGACTTCCTCCTCGAAGCGCGGCTCGACGAGGGGCCGATCAGCGAGGACGAGGCCTACGAGCGCCTCGACGTCTGGGCCCGCGACCAGGGCATCGAGCGCGCGGGGCGTAGCTCCCGGGGTCAGGCGCCTTCCTTGCGGGCGCGCCACACGATGGTGTCGGGAAGGCGCGCGCCGGGTGTGGCAGGGCGAGGCTCGACGATGGTGTCGACGCGGAAGCCGGCGCGGCCGAGCTCGGTGAACACCTGACCGATGTCACGGACGTGGACCCGGGTGTGGCTCGCCGTCGCGATCGACGTCGATCGGTCCCGGATCGAAGTAGGAGCGTGTCACCACGCCGGCGTCGTCGACGCAGAGCGACACCGGGTGGTCGAACGAGAACACGAACGGCGCGTTGGGCTTCAGCACGCGCTGCACCTGGCGGAACAGGCGCGACGTGTCGTCGACCTCGGCGACCGCATCGCCGCTGAACGCAGCGTCGATCGACTCGGCGCGGAGGAACGCGAGGTCGGCGAGGTCGCCCGTGCGCCACTCGACCTTCACCTCCGCGCCCTCGGCGAGCGCGCGGGCGCGGACGAGCCGCGCGTCGGTGGTCGTCGAGCGCGATCACGATCGCGCCCTGTTGCGCGAACGTGACCGCAGCGCTCCCCGACGCCGCTCCCGAGGTCGAGGACGCGCTTGCCGCGCAGGTCACCGAGCAGCCGGAGTACCTGGTCGGTCGGTGAGTCGTTCGCGCTGGTGGTCACGCCGTGATCATCGCGCGAGAGGCTCGGCCCGGCGTCGGGACCGGTCCGCTCACTCCTCGTTCGCGAACTGCTCCACCATGTCGCGGGCGTCGTCGTCGTGGTACTGCACCGCGCGGCGACTTCATGAAGTACGCCGACGCACCGGCGAGCGGGCCGCCGATGCCGCGGTCGAGCGCGAGCTTGCAGCAGCGCACGGCGTCGATGATCACGCCGGCCGAGTTGGGGGAGTCCCACACCTCGAGCTTGAGCTCGATGTTGAGCGGCACGTCGCCGAAGTTGCGCCCCTCGAGCCGGATGTAGGCCCACTTGCGGTCCTCGAGCCACGGCACGTGGTCGGACGGGCCGATGTGCACGTTGTCGCTCTCGATGCCCTGGTCGATCTGGCTGGTGACCGACTGCGTCTTCGAGATCTTCTTCGACTCGAGCCGCGTGCGCTCCAACATGTTCTTGAAGTCCATGTTGCCGCCGAAGTTGAGCTGGTACGTGCGGTCGATGCGCGGTGCCGCGGTCCTCGAACAGGCGGGCGAGCATGCGGTGGGTGATGGTGGCGCCGACCTGGCTCTTGATGTCGTCGCCGACGATCGGGACGTTGGCCGCCTCGAACTTCGCCGCCCACTCGGGGTCGCTGGCGATGAACACGGGGATCGCGTTCACGAACGCCGACGCCGGCGTCGAGGCAGGCCTGCGCGTAGAAGCGCTGCGCCTCCTCGGAACCGACCGGGAGGTAGCTCACGAGCACGTCGGCCTTGCGTGTCGCGCAGGACCTGCACGACGTCGACCGGCTCGGCCGGCGACTCCTCGACCGTCTCGCGGTAGTACTTGCCGAGGCCGTCGAACGTCGGGGCCGCGCTGCACCTCGACCTCGAGCTGGCCGACGTTGGCGAACTTGATGGTGTTGTTCTGCCCGGCGGAGATCGCCTTGCCGAGGTCGAGCCCGACCTTGTCGGCGTCGACGTCGAACGCGGCGACGAAGTCGACGTCACCCACGTGGTAGCCGCCGAGGACGACGTGCATGAGACCCGGCACGTCCTCGTTGGGGTCGGCGTTGCGGTAGTACTCGACGCCCTGGACGAGGCTGCTGGCGCAGTTCCCGACTCCGGCGATGGCGACGCGGATGCGACCACTCATGATGCAGGTGGCTCCTTCGTTCTGGGACGGTGTGGCGTTCTGGGAGGGGTTGGAAGGGGAGGGGTTGGAAGGGTCGGACCCGTCGGTGTCGCTGCCTTCGGCCGCGATGAGCGCGTCGACCCACTCGAGGTCTCGTTGGGTGGACTGGGTGCGGTGCTCGAACAGGGACCGCGTGTAGCGGTCGCCGCGGCCGGGCGAGGTGCGCCGGGCGCGCGCAAGGCGGTCGGCGAGCGCGGAGCGGCGGCGGGTGAGGACCTCGAGGCGCGACTCGGGGTCGAGGTTGCCGCAGAACGCGAGCTTCAGCGCGAACGTGCGCTCGTCGTCGCCGGTGGCGTCGTCGTCGACGAGCAGCTCGGAGAGGCGGGCATCGCCGCGCTCGGTGAGGCGGTAGGCCTTCTTGGTGCGTCGGGTCGCCTTGGCGGGACGGCGCTGGCGGGCGGCGGCGAGGTCACCGTCGAGCGAGCCGGTGGCGGGCATCGGCACCGCAACGGTCTCGGGCTCGACGATCTCGATGCTGCCGTCGTGCTCGAGCCGGCGCAGGGCGGGATAGAGCGACCCGTAGGAGATGCCCCACAGCGAGCCGAGCGTCTCACCGAGGCGCTTCTTCAGCTCGTAGCCGTGGAGCGGTTGCTCCTTCAGCAGTCCCAGGATGGCGAGGTCGAGCATCGGGGTTCCGTCGGTCGGTGGCGGGAGCGAGGCGCTCCCGTGTGTGCTCGACAGTGTAGCACGATATATCGCTCCGATATATCGGTGCGAGCGGTACGGAGTGCCGGGACGCGCCAGGGACCGTCCGAACCGCCGGTACAGTGGCGCCGTGCGCAAGCACACCGACTACGCGCTGGCCCGCCGGGCCCTCCTGCGGGACCTCGAGCGCGGCACGGTCACCCGGCTCGACGTCTGCGACGCCCATCCGGAGCTCATCCGGGCCGCCCGCCACGTCGGGGACCCCGCCGACTTCCGGTGCCCGGTCTGCTCGGGTCGTCACGTGCGCTACGTCTCGTACGTCTACGGCGACCAGCTGCGCCAGGCCAACGGCCGCTGCATCGTGCACCCGAGCGAGCTCGAGCGACTCGACGCCGCCAACGAGGAGTACACCCGCTACGTGGTCGAGGTGTGCCCCGACTGCGGGTGGAACTTCCTCACCCGGCGGGAGCTGCACGGTCGCGGTCACAGCGCCGGACAGGGTGGCGCACCGCGCCGTCGGGCCGGCCGGGCACGCACCGCGCAGTAGGGGCTATCGTTCGCGCTGCCGCCGGGAGCCGTGGGTGCCCTGGACGGTGGAGGACAACGAGATGGCCGGTTCCCAGGCTGCTCAGCGCGCACTCGGCGCGCCCGACGTCGTCGCACGCAAGGGGTCGGGTACCCCGCTCGTGATGGTGACCGCGTACGACGCTCCGTCGGCACGCGCGGTCGACACCGCGGGCGTCGACATGATCCTCGTCGGTGACTCGGTCGCGATGGTCGTGCTCGGGTACGACGACACGCTCCACGTCACCGTCGACGACATGGTCGCACCACACCGGCGCGGTCGCGCGCACGAAGCCGCGCGCGCTCGTCGTCGCCGACCTGCCGTGGATGAGCTACCACCTCGGCCGCGACGACACCGTCGCCAACGCGGCCCGGCTCGTGCGTGCCGGCGCCACTGCGGTGAAGCTCGAGGGCGGCCGCAAGCGCGTCGACGCCGTCAACGCGATCCTCGACGCCGAGATCCCCGTGATGGGTCACCTCGGCCTCACCCCGCAGTCGGTCAACAAGCTCGGCGGCTACCGCGTGCAGGGCAAGACGCTCGACGCGGCACGTGAGATCGTCGACGACGCGGTCGCGCTGGCCGAGGCCGGCGTGTTCGCCATCGTGCTCGAGTGCGTGCCCGACGCGGTGGCGCGCATGGTCACCGACTCCGTGCCCGTGCCCACGATCGGCATCGGCGCCGGGCGTCACTGCGACGGCCAGGTGCTCGTGTACCACGACATCCTCGGCTTCGAGGACCGCGTGCGGCCGAAGTTCGTGCGCCGCTACGCCGACCTCGGTGGTGACGCCGCTCGCGCGATCGAGCGCTTCGCCAACGACGTGCGCGCCGGCTACTTCCCCGCCAGCGGTGAGACGTACCACGCGGCCGACACCGTCAGCGAGGCCCTCGGTCTGTACGGGTCCGTGGAGCACGCCTCCGCCTGACCGGCTCCGCGTTGTCACGCCCCTAATCTCACGGCGATGTCCCGTCGCCCCCTCGTGATCACCGCTGCTCGTGCTGGGCGCGATCGTGCTGTCGGTCGTCGTGGTCGCGGTGCTCGAACAAGGTCGGTGATCCCGACCCGGACGCCGGGAGCATCCCGCTCACCGCGGTGCTCCGCCGCGCGGTGCCGGCGGTGGCTCCGTTCGAGGGGCTCAGCGAGGTCAAGGCCGCGATCGGTCACGACCGGTGCCTGCGCCTGGTGGTGGCCGACTCGGAGGACGAGCGCGTCGCGGGCCTGCGCGACAACACCAGCGACCTCGGGCCGTACGACGGCATGCTGTTCGTGTTCCAAGGGCCGACCGAGTCGCGCTTCACGATGGCGGGAGTCGACGATCCGCTCGACATCGGCTTCTTCGACGAGGACGGCAACCGCAACGCGACCCGCGCCATGAAGCCGTGCCCGGAGAAGGCGGAGAACGCCTGCCCGGTCTACGCGGCCGACGGTCAGTACGCGTTCGCGGTGGAGACCAAGAAGGGCCAGCTGCCCTCGGGTCCCATCACCGCCTGCACCCCGACCTGACGGGCGCGCAGGGACGGCACCACAGGCACAGCACCACAGCCACGGCACCAGGGCAGGAGGGCAGATGATCGGCACCGCCACTTCGTCGACGACCGGGCGATCGACCGGGAGATCAGGACGCGGGCTCGTGATGGCCGCGATGATCTTCGCGGTCGGCATGACGTTCATCGACCAGACGATCGTCGCCATCGCCGTTCCCGAGATCCAACGCGACCTGGGGATGTCGCCGACGGGCGTGCAGTGGATCGTGAACGCCTACCTCCTCACGCTGGCGGCGTTCTTCGCGTTCGGTGGGCGGCTCTCCGACATCGTCGGTCACCGCAAGCTCGTGATCATCGGTGTGGTCATCTTCACGTTCGGCTCGATCATGAACGGGCTCACACCGACCGGCGACGCGGCCGAGGCGTGGTTCATCGTGTTCCGCGCCGTGCAGGGATTCGGCGCCGCGCTCATGCTGCCCGCCGCGCTCGCGATCGTCGTGGGTGCCTACGAGCTGCGCGAACGGGGGAAGGCGCTCGCCGTCTTCTTCGCCATCACCGGTGGCCTCACCGCGGTGGGACCCATCGCGGGCGGCTACCTGAGCGAGTGGACCTGGCGCGCCATCTTCTGGATCAACGTGCCGGTCGCGATCATCGCCCTCGTGCTGGTCATGCGGGCGAAGATCGTCGAGGAGCGCACGCCGGCGCCGATGGACTACCCGGGTCTCGTCCTGATCGTGGCGGGCATGGGGCTCAGCGTGCTCGGGTTCCAGCAGTCGAGCCAGTGGGGATGGGGCTCGGTCGCCACCTGGGCCTGCATCGTCGGCGGCCTCGCGCTCCTCGTCGTCTTCGGGATCTTCGAGTCGCGACGCGCGAACCCGCTGATCCGGGTGACGATCTTCCAGAACCGAGCGTTCACCGTGCAGAACGTCGTCCTGTTCTTCTCGATGATCGCGTTCATCCCGGTGTTCTTCTTCGCCAGCATGTACGCACAGCTCGCGCTGGGTGAGTCGGTGTCCGACGCCGGGCTCTACCTCATGACCTTCTTCGCCGGCTTCGCGGTCGCGTCGCAGTTCGGCGGACGCATGCTCGACAGCATCGGCGCGAAGGTGCCCGTCGTGCTGGGGTGCGCGGTCGCGGCGGTCGGCTTCGCGCTCTGGGGCAACGCGCTCACCGACCTCGACTTCAACAACCAGTGGTACTTCATCGTCATCGCCGGCGCGGGCATGGGACTCATGCTCGGGCCCGCGAACACCGACGCCATCAACCGCGCCCCGCGCGTCAACTACGGCGAGGTCTCCGGCGTCACGCAGACGGTCCGCAACTACGGCGCCAGCGTCGGCATGGCGGTGCTCGGGACCATCCTCATCAGCCAGAACGTGTCCCACGTCGAGACCACGCTGACCGGCTTCGGTGTGCCTGCCTCGAAGGCCGACCAGATCGCACACAGCCTGAGCAGCTCCGGTGGGGGCTCGGCGTCGTCGCAGTTCACGCAGCAGGCGGGCTCGAAGGCGACGCAGATCTTCCACGCGGTGCAGGGCGACTTCGGGCAGTCGTCGCGGGTCGTGTTCTTCGTCATGGCCGGCGCCATGGCCGTCGCCACCGTGATCGCGCTGGTGGGCCTGCGCGGCGGACGCCAGGCCGAGCTCCCCGACGCCTGATGCGTGAGGCCGATGCGCCGGACCGGATGCGGTGCGGTTGCCCCTCGTGCGTGTCACACCCCGGTTGTAGGGTCCGGAGCGATAGATCCGCGTCGACGATCGACTGCTAGCCTGACCGGCTCAGTTTCATTCCTGCGCCCGTCGCTCCGCACCGGTACTCCTGGTCCGGGGTGAGACGGTCGCCCGTGGACCCGTCCACGGTCCGAAGGAGGTCGGCCCATGAGGCCGTACGAGGTCATGGTCATCTTCGACGCGGAGCTGGACGAGGAGACGATCCGTTCCGCAGTCGCGCGTTCCATCGAGTTGATCCAGTCCAAGGGCGCCGAGCCCGGGCAGACCGACTTCTGGGGCAAGCGGCGCTTCGCCTACGAGCTGAAGCACCGCTGGGAGGGCTACTACGTGGTCTTCCAGGCGAAGGCCGAGCCCGCCGCGATGGACGAGCTGCACCGGACCCTCTCCCTTGCTGACGAAGTCCTCCGACACAAGATCCTGCGGATCCCCGAGCACGTCTACGGGAACCTCGCCGGGTCCGCGTCGGACGCCTGAGGGAGGAACCGCAATGCCTGACAGCACCGTGACCGTCGTCGGGAACCTCACCCGCGACCCCGAGATCCGCTACACCACCGGCGGCGCCGCCAAGGCGTCGTTCGGTGTCGCCGTGAGCCGGCGTTGGCAGAACCGCCAGTCGAACGAGTGGGAGGAGCAGACCAGCTTCTTCAACGTCGTGTGCTGGCGGGAGATGGCCGAGAACGTCTCCGAGTCGCTGGGCAAGGGCTCCCGCGTGGTCGTCACCGGCCGCCTCGAGCAGCGCAGCTGGGAGACCGAGAACGGCGAGAAGCGCAGCGTGGTCGAGATCGTGGCCGACGAGGTCGGCCCGAGCCTGCGCTGGGCGACGGCCCAGGTCACCCGCAACGAGCGTCGCGGAGGCGGCGACTTCGGCGGTGGCGGTGGCGGTGGCAACAGCGGCGGCGGCAATGGCGGCGCCGGAAACAGTGGTGGTGGCGGCGGCAGCAAGCCCGCCGAGAACACGTACGCCGACTTCGGCGAGGAGCCTTTCTAGATGGCACGAGAACGACGCAGCAACAGCAAGGGCGCAGCCGCCGATCGGCGTCGCCCGCAGAAGAAGAAGGTGTCGATCCTCAACACCGAGCAGGTCGACTGGATCGACTACAAGGACGTCAACCTGCTCCGGCGCTTCATGTCGGAGCGGGCGAAGATCCGGGCGCGCCGCGTCACCGGCAACTCCACCCAGCAGCAGCGTCAGGTCGCCAAGGCGATCCGACTCGCCCGCGAGATGGCGCTCCTGCCCTACAGCGTGCGTCAGGTGACGCAGCGCAAGGGTGGCCGTCGCGGCGACCGCGACCGCGACCGTGGCGAGCTGCGCGACGAGAACACGTCCCGTTCGGCGCCCGAGCCGGTCGAGTCCGACTACGTCGCGGTCGACGTCGAGGAGACCCCGAACGGCATCGAGATCACCGAGGTCGAGGTGGCCGAGGTCGAGGCGTCGAGACCGAGGGGTCGAGACCGAAGGGGTCGAGGCGTGAAGATCGTCCTCCGCGAAGACATCGACACACTGGGCAAGAAGGGCGACCTCCTCGAGGTGGCCGACGGCTACGCCCGCAACTACCTGGTGCCTCGTGGCCTCGCCATGAAGGCCACCAAGGGCGTGGTCGCCCAGGCCGAGTCGATGCGACGCAGCCGTGACGCCAAGGAGTCGCGCGACCGCGCCGCTTCGCAGCAGATCGCCGCCCAGCTCGGCTCGCAGACCATCCAGGTCAAGGCGCGTGCGGGCGAGGGCGGCAAGCTCTTCGGATCGGTGACCGCGTCCGACGTCGCCGACGCCGTGGCCGCGCAGACGGGCATCGAGCTCGACCGACGCAAGGTCGTGCTCGCCGAGCCCATCCGTGAGCTGGGCGACGCCGAGGTGCAGGTGCGCCTGCCGGCCGAGGTGGTCGTCGCGGTCGCACTGGCCGTCGTCGCCGAATAAGCCCGGCCGATCGCAGACGCCGGGCTCGCGTCCGGCTACAACATCCCCTTCTTCACCAGGTCGTTGGTGGCGAACCAGCCCGGGATCGCCGGGAGGTACGTCACCGCGAGCTGGTGCGTGAGCACCGCGGCCGATGCCGCTGCCGGGGGTACGCCGAACGCGGTGACCATGCCGGCGAGCCCGACCGCCGACACCGCGGTGCCACCACCGGGGATGGGCACGAGCGACGCGATCACCGAGATCCC
The DNA here is from genome assembly GCA_963755855.1 of uncultured Actinomycetes bacterium. Classification (GTDB taxonomy): domain Bacteria; phylum Actinomycetota; class Acidimicrobiia; order IMCC26256; family DASPTH01; genus DASUAS01. The sequence goes on from CAVWLR010000009.1 coordinate 2,504,259, forward strand.
GATGTTCAGCGCGAGCAGCGTCCAGAAGTTGATCGACGCGCCGTAGGCCTCGAGGCACGCGAGCAGCGACGCGGCGTAGAGGCACTGGGCGACGATGTTGCCGACGATCAGCAGCGCGAGGCGGCTCGGGGTCTTCACCGCGCTCCACACCGTGGCGAGTGCGCGCTGGATGGGCGGCAGCACGCGACGGCGGATGCGGCGCACACCGAAGATCACCGCCATCGCCACGCCGACGAGCAGCACGACGCCGAGCACGACCACCACGATCTGGTTGGTGTCGATGCGCCCGAAGTCGATCGAGTCGGGGGCGAGCCAGATGGCGAGGAACAGCAGACCGACCTGCACGACGATCTCGGAGACGGAGCTGAGGATCCCGCCCGCGGCCACCGCCGAGCCGAGGTCGAGACCGTTCTTCTGGAGGAACCGCACCTGCAGCGCGGTGTCGGCCGCGACCGGCACGGCGAGGTTGGAGAAGCTCATCGCCGACTGCAGCTCGATGCTCGGCCACACCGGGAGCCGGATCGGCACGTTGCCGAGGAAGGTGATGCCGAACGCCACGTCGGTGCCGATCCCGAGGAGGAACGCCAGCGCGACGAACCAGAAGTCGGCGTTCTTCACCGTGTCCCAGAACACCGCGGGGTCGCCGACCCGGCTCAGGAGCACGCCGACGCCCACCAGCGCGCCGACCGCCATGATCAGGCTGCGGGGTTGCACCCGGTAGAGGCGGCGGAGCTCGACCGCCTCGGTGGCGGTCGCCGCTGCACCCACCTGCCGGAGCTCGTCGAGGCGGTCGTCGAGCTGGTCGCGACCGCCGAGCGCGTCGTGGGTCCAGCCCGAGAGCGCGGCGGGTTGGAGCACCGGGAGCGCAGCGGCGACGGTCTCCTTCCCCAGCACCCGCACCGCGGCGGCGACGGCGCGGTCGGCACCGACCACCGCGGTGGTGGCGGCGAGGAGCTGGGCGACGTCGCCCGCGGTCTGGCGGAAGCGCGCGCTGCTCGACGCGAAGTCGAAGCCGACGATGCGCACCGACGCGTTCGCACCGCTGCCGTTCCCGTCGACGAGCACGTGCCGGGCGTCGAGCTTGCCGTGCGCGACGCGCGCTCGCGTGCAGCGTGCGCAGCTCGGACCACACGTCGTCGAGCACGCGGTCGGACACCGTCGTCGGCGTCGAGGTCGTAGAGCTCGGTGCCGTCGACCTCTTCCACGACCAGCAGCGCGAGCGCTCCGCTCGTCGCGGCCACGACGACGCGTGGCGCGTCGACGCCCGCGTCGCGCGCGAGCAGCATCAGGTAGGCCTCGTACTCCACCTGCGCGCGGCGACTCGGCAGCACGGTCGGGGGCGCGTCGCGGTACGCGAGGTAGCGCCAGGCTCGTGACAGCAGCTGCGCGTCGGCTTCGTCGCGACCGAGCGCGACCACGCGCACACCACCGTCGCCGTCGGCACGCGTCGCGACGAACACCGCGCGTCCGAGCGGTTGCTCCGACGTGAGGTGGAGATCGGTGACGGGGAGGCCGAGCTTGGCCAGCGCCTGTTCCACCTGCGCGGCGCGCCGGCCGTCCGACCGGCGTGCCGAAGACCCACTCCACGAGGTGGGCGACGCCCCAACCGAGCACGATGGCGGCGACGAGGTCGGTGGGGAAGCCCCGCGAGAGGTAGAGGCTCGACAGCGCCAGGAGCGCCACCAGGCCCTCGCCGAACCGGCGGGTCGGCCGGGCCAGGTGTGGTGACGCCACCAGCACCGTCGCCACCGCCACCGACAGCCGCACCATCGGGAAGCGGGGCGCGCCGGTGAGGTCGAAGGTGACCCTGAACGCCTGCCACAGGCCGTCGTCGTGCACGAGGAAGGCCATCAGCCGCCCGAGCACCCACGCCGCGGCGGCCGCGACCGCGAGGTCGCGTGCGAGGCGCCACCGTCGGAGCAGGAGGACGGTGACCACCAGCAGGCCGACCGCCCACAGCGCTGCGAGCTGGTAGAGGATCAGGAAGAGCGTGCGGGCGCCGGTGGGGATCGACTCGAAGAGCCGGACGACGGCTTCCTCGGTGGCGGTGGGGTGGTGCGCGTGGACGATGAGCGGGACGAGGAGCAGCGCCGCGAGGACCGCGCGCGCGGCGTCACCGGGTCGGCGGCGGGTCGTGCCCTCGGTGCGTTCGCGCGTCGCGACCTCGCGGAGGTCGTTCAGCAACGACCGGACCGTGCCCATCGCACACCCTGCCACGCGCGGCCATGAGACGGCACGCGCTTTCGCGGGATGGTGGCGCAAGGGCTCCGGGTGACGTAGTTTCACCCCGATTGGGGGAAGCGCTTGCCGGAGGGGTCGGCGTAGCCTCGCTCTCAGCTCTGTTGGCCTTCTCGAGGAGAAGAAATGCCTCTCGCGTCAGATTTCGGCACCGGACAGGTCTTCCTGTCGATGCTCTGGTTCTTCCTGTTCTTCATCTGGATCTGGTTGCTGATCGTCGTGTTCAGCGACCTGTTCCGCAGCCACGACCTCAGCGGTTGGGCGAAGGCGTTCTGGATCATCGGCATCATCATCCTGCCGTACCTCGGTGTGCTGCTCTACCTGATCGTGCGGGGTCACAAGATGGCCGAGCACGCCCAGCAGGCCGCAGCCGCACAGGATGCGGCCGCCAAGGCCTACATCCAGCAGGCCGCGGGGACGAGCGGCGGTGGCAGCACGGCCGACGAGATCCAGCGTCTCGCCGACCTCAAGGCCCAGGGCGTCATCAGCGACGCCGAGTTCGAGGCGGGCAAGGCCAAGGCGCTCAGCAGCTGAGTCGTCCTGCATCTCTCGTGTGCGAGGCCCCGGGTTCGCCCGGGGCCTCGTCGCGTCCGGGCTTCTCTTCGGCGGATGACTGTCACACCCCCCTGTCATCAATGGGGGGGTGACGGCACCGGAGTTCTCCACATGCCTGCGGACGACCGAGGGGGTTCTCAACAGCCAATCCCCATGGTTGTCGCTCTACCGATCCACAGGCTCCAGAGCGCATGATGCCTCCCGGGCGCCAGCGGGGCGGCGGAGCGGGGAGTGGTAGTGGTCCAAGCGATCGACATGGGGCGGCGTCGCGCGAGCGGACGGGTCCCCCCGCACAACCTCGAGGCCGAGGAGTCGCTGATCGGGGCGATGCTCCTGTCCCGCGACGCGATCACGGCGGCGGTCGAGGCGCACGTCGAGACCAGCGACTTCTACAAGCCTGCGCACGGCCACATCTACGAGGCGATCCAGTCGCTGCACGGCCAGGGTGAGCCGGCCGATCCGGTCACCGTCGCCGAGGAGCTGCGCCGCGCCGATCTCCTCGACAACGTCGGCGGCCGCGTGGCGCTGCTGCAGATCCAGGGCAACACGCCGGCGTCGGCCAACGCCGGGCACTACGCCCGCATCGTCAACGAGCTCGCGCTCCTGCGCCGGCTCATCGGCGTCGCCGGCGACATCGCCGAGATGGGCTACGACGAGACCGACGACGTCACCGAGACCCTCGACCGCGCCGAGGCGCTCGTGTTCGAGGTGGCCGAGCGTCGGGTCTCCGACTCGATGGTCGGCATCCGCGACGCGCTGCAGGACACCCTCGACGAGCTCGAGGCCCGCTACGGCGACGACAGCGAGCTGATCGGTGTGCCCACCGGCTACGACGAGGTCGACAAGAAGCTGCACGGACTGCAGCGGTCGAACCTGGTGATCCTCGCCGCCCGTCCCGGCATGGGGAAGACCAGCCTCGCGCTCGGGCTGGCCAAGAACGTCGCCATGGGCAGCGGCAAGCCCGTCGTCTTCTTCTCGATGGAGATGGGCGCGCTCGAGCTCACCAAGCGGCTGCTCGCGATGGAGGCGGGGGTCGACGCCACCCGCCTGTGGACCGCGAACCTGAGCGAGGCCGACTGGGGGCGCATCAGCCACGCGGTCGGTCGTCTGGCCGAGGCGCAGCTGCACATCGACGACAACCCGCACTGCACGGTCATGGAGATGCGGGCCAAGGCGCGCCGCATGCGCGCCCGTCACGGCGATCTCGGCCTGGTGATCGTCGACTACATCCAGCTCATGAGCCCGAGCAGCCACCGGACGCCGCTCCGAGAACCGCCAGGTCGAGGTGTCGGAGATCTCCCGTGGTCTCAAGATCCTCGCCCGCGAGCTCGAGTGCCCGGTGATCGCGCTGTCGCAGCTCAACCGTCAGCTCGAGTACCGCCAGGACAAGCGCCCGATGCTCGCCGACCTCCGTGAGTCGGGAGGTCTGGAGCAGGACGCCGACGTCGTCGCGTTCATCTACCGCGACGAGGTGTACAACCCCGAGTCCGACGACCGCGCGCTGGCGGAGATCATCATCGCCAAGCACAGGAACGGGCCCACCGGCACCGCCCGACTCGTCTTCCGGCCCGAGCGCGCCGAGTTCGTCAACATGGCGCCCGAGGGCTGATCCGCCGGTAGTCCGGGAGCGCGCCTACCAGTACGCCGCGCATGAGCTCGTGCGACCACGCCGGCTGGCGCACGTCGCCGCGCGGCGCGAACTCGCTCATGTAGGGCTTCACGTCGAGCACCGGGGTGCCGTCGATGGCGTCGAGTCCGCGCACCACGATCGACGCGCCCTCCACCGCGACGAGCTCGCAGGTGCAGAGGCCGATGCGGTTGGGGCGGTCCTTGGCCCGCTGGGCGAGGATCCCGACCTCGGGCCAGTCCGGGTTGCCGCGCGGGTGGCGTGCGTGGAGGCAGACCGACGTCGGCGTCGACCCGGTCGAAGAGGAACACCACCTCCACGTGGCTGAACGCGTCGAGCCCGGCCACCGACCGCTCGTCGAGCGGGGGGAGGAGCGTGATCGTCGCGGTCACGTCGCCCCAGTCGTCGTCGATCGCCTCCGCGCGGCTCGACGTCACCGTCCCGATCGCCGTCACCGGCCAGCTGCTCGTCGCCATGGCCCGATCCTGCCAGCCACACGGAGTTTCTCGGCGCAGGTCTTGCACTTCGATAGTTAAAGATATATCGTGATGTCACTCGTAAGTAACGAGACAACTCGACAGAAGACGATTCGAAAGCAGGAACCATGAGAAACCGAAACTTCCAGACCCAGGAATCCCGTGACCAGCGACGGTGGGACGGCCCGCCCGAGGGCTTCGGCTTCGGCGGACCCCGCCGTGGCCGCCGGGGCGGACCCGGCGGGCGTGCCCGCAGGGGCGACGTCCGTGCCGCCGTGCTCGCGCTCCTCAGCGAGCGGCCGATGCACGGCTACGAGATGATCCAGGAGCTCGAGGAACGCACCGACGGTGTGTGGCGCCCGAGCCCGGGTGCGATCTACCCGGCGCTCCAGCTGCTCGAGGACCAGGGCCTCGTGACGGCCGATGCCGAGGCGGGCAAGCGCCTGTTCTCGCTCACCGACGCCGGCACCGAGGAGGCGGCGAAGGCGGGCGACCGCAAGCCGTGGGACGACGTCACCGCAGGGCATCGATCCGCAGCAGTTCAAGCTGCGCGACTCGCTCGGCCCGATCGCGGTGGCGGCCCGTCAGGTGGCGATGGCCGGCACGCCCGACCAGAAGACCGCCGCGGTGCGCATCCTCTCCGACACCGCCCGCAAGCTCTACGCGCTGCTGGCGGAGGAGCCGGCCGACAGCTCGGACGAGGGCGCTGACGGCGCCGGCGAGAGCTGATCCGGCACGACCCGCTCGATCCCCCCGAGCAGGTCGTCGAGATCGGGCCACCACGCTCCCGCGCCCAGGCGCGGGAGCGTGCGCGCGGCCGCATCGGGGTCGGGCACCGGCACGACCCGCGCCGGCGCGGCGCGGTGCAGCACGCCGAGGTACCAGTGCCGACGCGTCGGGACCCACGCCTCGGCGTCGAGCACGAGGTAGTAGTCGGGCAGCTCGATCGAGCCCACGCGCCAGCGGGCCAGCGTCTCGGCCACCGCGACCTCGAGCTCACCGATCGGGCCCTGCTCGTCGTAGCGACGCACCCACGCGTCGGCCACCGCGGCGAGCGGATCGGCGTCGTGCACGAGGTACGGCGAGTGCGAACGCACCGCCTCGCGACCACGTCGCGACCGCGCGGTCGAGCGGCGGGTCGTCGGCGTCGACCGAGCACCGGCACCACGTTGGCGGCCTCACCGAGTCGTGCGGACGCAGTCGGTCGCGGCGTCGCCGACCACGGCGACCACCGTCGTCCCGGTGCGCTGCGCGGTGCGTCGCACGACGAACCGTCGGCCTCAGAACAGGCGGAGATCGACCGGCGCGCCGGCGCGCAGCTCGTCGAGGTCGATCTCCACGCAGAGCACGCCGCGGCTCTGCGCGAACACCTTGGCCTGCGGCTTGATCCGCGTGGCCACGAACATGCCGATGGTCGGAGCGAGGCTCGGGTCGAGGTCGAGGCGCTCCTGGTAGCGGAGCAGCTGCTCGACGCCGGCGATCTCGCCGACCCGCTTCACCTCGACCACGATGGCGCGGTCGTCGCCGTCGCGACAGAGCAGGTCGACCGGGCCGATGTCGGTGGGGTACTCGCGCCGCACCAGCCGCAGGTCGTCCCGGAGCGCGGCGACCCGCTTGGCCAGCAGCTCCTGCAGCTCGGCCTCGACGCCGTCCTTGGCCAGGCCCGGGTCGTCGCCGAGCTCCACCGAGTAGTCGTGCAGCACCTCGTGGAGCTCGATCACGAGCGTCTCGCCGCCCGGGTTGGTGGCGACGAGCTGCCCGTCACCGGCGCGCACGACGCACGGCGGGCTCATCCAGTTGAGCGGCTTGTACGCCTTCGCGTCGGCGTGCACCGCGATCGAACCGTCGGCCTTCAGCAGGATCAGTCGCGGCGCCGGCGGGCAGCCGCGCGCCGAGACGTCCCTGGTACTCGACGGAGCAATTCGCGACCAGCACGCGCACGCAGCGCGTTGTAGCACATCCGTGCGAGCTCCTGGCAGTGACGCCTACGATGCCGCAGTTCTCGGGAGCACCGGCTCACCGGAGACCTGGCCGACGAGAGGTGTGCCACCGATGGTGATCGGCGCGTACTACGACGGTCTCTACAAGTTCGCCCTCGTCGCTGCACATCTTCTGCGCGGTCATCGGCTTCGGTGCGGTCGCGCTCAACGGCCTCTACGGCCAGCAGATCAAGACCCGGCTGCAGGGCGGGCCGCGTCGCCGAGGCGCTCGGCGGTCCACGAGGCGAACATGAAGGTCTCGCAGATCGGTGAGTACTTCATCTACGCCGTCTTCGTGCTCGGCTTCGCGGTGCTCGGTCTGTCGCGACTCGGTGTTCAAGTTCTCGCAGTCGTGGGTGTGGCTCTCGGTCGTCCTCTACATCATCGGCATCGGCCTCTCGCACGGGATCATGATGCCGGGGGCCAAGCGCATGCGGGTCCTGATGCAGGAGATGGTCGTCGGGTCCGCCGCCCGCCGGCGGGCCGCCGCCGCAGGTCGCCGAGATGCAGAGCATCGGCCAGCGGATGGGCACCGTCGGCCCGATCCTCGACATCATCCTGGTGGTCATCATCTTCCTGATGGTGTGGAAGCCCGGGGCGTAGTCCGCCGCGTTCTCGCCGTACGATGACGCACGTGCACGTCGTTGTCGGCAGCTTCTACGACGAGGTCCTCCGGGAGCTGATCGCCGCCATGGGCGCGGCGCTGTTCTTCGGCAACCTCTACGCGCTCGTGCGCCGCAGCCGCGACGAGGACCGCATCGCCGCCCGCACCGTCGAACGTGGGCGTCCGGGCAGCCCGGTCCGCTCGGTCGCCAAGCCGTCGCAGAAGCGCGAGCTCGCGCAGGCGCCGGTCGGTCGCACGCTCGGGTTCATGGCGCTCGGGTTCTTCGTGATGATCGCGGGCATCGCGTCGTTGTCGATGTGAGCCGGTACCACGTCGCCACCACGACGGTGGCGGCGGCTCCGATCGAGGTCGTGTGGGCGCGCGTCGCCGACATCACGACCTGGTCGCAGTGGGGCCAGTGGGACGAGACCACCCGCGTCCGGGAAGGCGTTCCTGCGCCCGACGGCGTCGGCGCGCTCCGCCGCTACCGCCGGGGCCGGCGTCTCCACACCGAGGAGGTCGTGGCGTTCGACGCGCCGCGGCAACTGGCGTACGAGGTGCGCGAGGGCCTCCCCGTGCGCGACTACCACGCCGAGGTCACGCTGGAACCGGTGCACGGCGGGACGCGCATCCGGTGGGAGGCCGACTTCGACGGCGCCAACCCGATCGGTGGCTGGGCCATGCACCAGGTGCTGAAGCGGTTCTTCCCCGCCACCGCCCGGCGCCTCGCGCGGGCCGCCGAGGCCGACGCCGGCCGCGTGAGCGGCGTCTCGTGACGTACGCGCCGCCGTCCGGCGCCTCCGTCGGTCCGCTGGACGGGATCCGTGTCATCGACCTCACGCAGGCGCGCGCAGGTCCCACGTGCGTCCGCCAGCTCGCCGACCTCGGCGCCGACGTGATCGCGCTCCAGCGTCGCGGTGGGGGCGGCCCCTTCTCGTCGCTCGGCGCCGACGGCGCCAACCTCCACCGCAACAAGCGCTCGATCGCGGTCGACCTCACGACCGACGCGGGCCGCGCCGTGTTCTTCCGGCTCGTCGAACGCGCCGACGTGGTGGTCGAGAACTTCCGACCCGACGTGAAGGTGCGACTCGGGGTCGATCCCGACGCGGTCTGGGCCGTCAACCCGCGTGTCGTCTACGCGTCGATCTCGGGCTTCGGCCAGGACGGCCCTTACGCCGGGCGCCCGGGCGTCGACCAGATCGCGCAGGGACTCGGCGGGCTGATGAGCGTCACCGGGCCTCCGGGATCCGGCCCGTGGCGGGTCGGGATCGCGATCTCCGACACCGCCGCCGGCACGCTGCTCACCCAGGGGGTGCTGGCGGCGCTGATCGCGCGCGACCGCACCGGGCGCGGCCAGTGGGTGCACACGTCGCTGCTCGAGGCGATGGTCAGCTTCATGGACTTCCAGGCCGCACGCTGGCTGATCGACGGCGAGGTGCCGGGTCAGGAGGGCAACCAGCACCCCACGATGGTGCCGATGGGTGCCTACCCGACCGCCGACGGGCACCTCAACGTGTCGGCGCTGCGTGACTTCCGACGCTTCTGCGAACTGCTCGACGCACCCGAGCTCGCCGACGACCCGCGCTACGTCGACTTCGCGTCGCGTCACGCCCACCGGGCCGAGCTCGACGCCGACCTCGCGCGCGTGTTGCAGACGCGCACGACGGCGGAATGGGTCGAGCGCCTCGCCGAGCACGTTCCGTGTGGTCCGGTGCTCGCGGTCGACGAGGTGTTCGCCGACCCGCAGGTGCAGCACCTCGCAGCTGACCCGACGCGTCGACGCACCCGACGCGCGGTGAGATCGACGTGCTGCGCCCACCGCTGACGTTCAGCGAGACGCCGGCGACGGTGCGGTCGGGTCCGCCGGTCGACGGCGGCCACACGCGCGCCGTGCTGGCCGAGCTCGGCTACTCCGACGACGAGATCGACGACCTGCACACGTCCGGTGCGGTCGGGACCACCACCACCTGACGGAGCGACATGACCAGCGACACCAAGGCCGTCGAGACCGGCACCGAGAAGATGCTCGCCCACGTGGCCGACGGCATCGGCTGGATGACGTACAACAACCCTGCCCGGCTCAACGCGATGTCGTACGACATGCAGATCGCGGTGCCGCGCATCCTCGACGCGTTCACGACCGATCCCGACGTGCACGTGATCGTCGTCCAGGGTGCGGGCGACCGCGCGTTCGTGTCGGGCGCCGACATCTCCGAGTTCTCGGAGAAGCGCACGACGGTCGCCGCCCGCGCCGACTACGACGACGCGCTCGCGGCGGCGTGGGGTTCGTGGCGCACGGTCGAGAAGCCGATCATCGCGATGATCCGCGGCTACTGCATCGGTGGTGGACTCCTCACCGCGATGAAGGCCGACATCCGCATCGCGTCCGACGACAGCCAGTTCGGCGTGCCGGCGGCGAAGCTCGGGCTCGGCTACGCGTACGGCGGTGTCGAGGAGCTCATGAGCCTGGTGGGGCCGTCGTGGACCGCCGAGATCCTGTTCTCGGCGCGCCGACTCGACGCGTCCGAGGCGCAGCACATCGGCTTGGTGAACCGGGTGGTCGCGGTCGACGACCTCGAGCCGACGGTGCGCGACCTCGCCGCGGCCATCGCCGCCAACGCCCCCCTCACCGTGCAGGCGTGCAAGGCGGCGATCCGGGAGGCGCGCACGCGACCCGGCCGATCGCGACCTCGACGCGGTGGAGCGGATGGTCGAGGCGTGCTTCCGCTCGGAGGACTACCTCGAGGGCCAGGCCGCGTTCGCGGAGAAGCGCCCTCCACGGTTCCGGGGCGTGTGATGCCGACGAAGGCCGAGCGCGCGCTCGCGCGCGTGCGGAAGATCTGCAGCGGCGTTCCCCGACGTCGAGGAGCGGCCGAGCCACAGTGCGCCGACGTTCTTCTACAGGGGCAAGAAGTCGTTCCTCATGTTCCACGACGACCACCACGGCGACGGTCGCGCTCGCGATCTGGTGCGCCGCGCCCGTCGGGGTGCAGGACCAGGTCGTGCGCGAGGAGCCGACGCGGTTCTTCGTGCCCGCGTACGTCGGCTACCGCGGCTGGATCGGTCTGCGCCTCGACGTCGACGTCGACTGGGGTGAGGTCGAGGGCGTGGTGCGCGACGCGTACTGCATGGTGGCGCCGAAGACGGTGGTCGCTGCTCTGACCGGGCCGCTCAGAGGATCGCGCTGAGGAACTCCTGCCACCGGCCGTACACGCCGTAGTGGCCGACTCTCCGCCAGTGCTGCAGGTCGGCGTTGGGCAGCCGTTCGAAGAGTGACTGCGACATCGCGGGGTCGAGGATGTCGTCGGCGTCGCCCACGAACATCTCGACGTGCTGGCTGACGTCCTCGGGCGCGAAGCCCCAGTCGAGGAAGCCCCACATGTCGTCGAGTGCGCCCACGCCGCCCTGCTCGAACGCGGCGGCGAACTCGGCCTCGAACATCGGCTCGAGCACCGGGTCGGTGAAGATCGGCGCGTCGGCGGGCCATTCCTTCGCGCAGTGGGCCACGAAGCTGTGCAGGTGCTTCTCGTAGTGCTTGGCCTCGACCTTGCCCGCCGCGTTGGCGAGCCACTTCACGTGCGAGAGCTTGAAGATGAGCTTCAGGTCCTTGTCCTTGACCATCCCCTTGTCGACGCCCCCCTGGTCGACGGGCAGGTCGAACGGCGCGATCGACGCGGCCAGCCCGACCTTGGTCACCCGGTCGCCCAGCACCTGGGCGATGGCGAGCGCGTGCGGGCCGCCGCCGGAGTGCCCGGCGACGACGAACTGCCCGAGCCCGGCCGCATCGGCGATGGCCTCGGCGTCGGCCACCCAGTCGAGGATGCGCCGGGGCTTCTTCGGTGACGAGCCACCGACGCCCGGCCGGTCGGCGGTCACGAGCTTCACGCCCAGCGCGGCGGTGACCGAGTCGTCGGGGTGCTTGCAGAGGCGCGAGTCGCCGGTGCCGTGCTGCCAGAACACAGGGGTGCCGTCGGGATCGCCGACGACCTCGTAGGCGAGGGTGCGGCCGTCGGCAGTGGTGATCGTCTCCATCGGGATCTCCTCGGCGCCGGTGCCGGTCAGCTTGACGGCGGCTGACCGGTCGGAGGGCGCCCGCTCCGGGCGACCACCGCGAACCCGTAGAAGAGCAGCGACGCGCCGATCACGATGGCGAAGACGTTGGCGCCCGACGCGCCGCGCTGGGCGGCGTCGATCACGTTGAACGCGAGGAGCAGGATCCCTGCGATGGCGAAGATGATCCCGCGTCGACTCTCGCTGCTCGGCTGGGCCACGAGCGCAGAAGCTAGCCGGGAGGGCGATCAGGGCAATTACGAGGCCCGCCCGTTACGTATCAACCCGAATGTGTCATGATCCGGTCCGTATCCGCATCCAGGGGGGAGACAGCAATGCGCAGGTTGTCAGTGACCGGAGTCGTCGCGGTGCTCGTCGTGCTCGGGGTGGCGCTCGTGGGCGTACCTGCCGGCGCCCAGTCGACCACCACCGGTGGGAGCACCACCAGCGAGGTCGGCGTGACCGCCAAGACCATCAAGGTCGCGGTCGTCGCCGACGTCGACAATGCGATCGCCCCGAACGTGCTCCTGAACGGCATCGTCAAGGGAGTCCAGGGGTGGGGCAAGTACGTGAACGCCAACGGCGGGATCGGGGGTCGCAAGGTCCAGGTCGACTTCATCGACTCGAAGCTGAACCCGAACGACACCCGTAACGCCATCATCAAGGCGTGCTCGGAGGACTACGCGCTCGTCGGCACGGGCACGCTGCTCCTGACCACGCCGGCCGACATCACGAGCTGCGCCGATTCGGCCGGGAAGGCCACGGGACTTCCCGACATCGCCGCGCTCGCCACCAACACCGAGGAGGCGTGCGCACCGACGGGTTACCCGATCACGCCACCTTCGGTGCAGTGCGACACGCGCACCGATCCACGCCGCAGACCTACCGCGCGAACTACGGCGACTCGAAGTACCTGCTGAAGCAGAACAAGGACCTGCACGGTTCGTTCGTGCTGGCCAGCGACTCGCCGTCGGTGGTGCGGACGTCGAAGGTGCTCAACAAGGCGGCGCAGGCGGCAGGGATCAAGTCCGACAGCTCGTGGAACGTCACCGCGAACTCGCCGCAGAGCCAGTACACGCCGATCATCCAGGCGATGAAGAACGACAGCTCCAACTACGGCCTGAGCCTCCAGGCGGTCACCGGCGTCATCGCCGAGCGCCAGGAGGCGCAGCTGCAGGGCGCTCACCGACCCCAACATCGTGTGGCAGTGCACGCTCGCCTGCTACTAGGACGACGGCGTCATCAAGGCCGGCGACGTGATGAACGGCGAGTACATGTCGCTGCAGTTCCTGCCCTTCGACGAGGGCTCGGCCAACCCCATGACGAAGAACTTCGTGAAGTACGTGGGCAAGGACAACCTCAACGGCTTCGCCAGCTGGGGCTTCACGTCGGGGCTGCTGTTCCAGCAGGCGGCCGAGGCGGTCGTCAAGAAGGACGGCAAGGACGGTCTCACCCGCGCCAACCTGCTCGCGGAGCTGGCGAACATCCACGACTTCAACGCCTCGGGCATGGTCGCCACGACCGACATCGGCAACCGCACCGGTTCGGCCTGCTTCATGCTCGACCAGTTCAAGGAGCGGGAAGTTCGTGCGGGTGTACCCGACCAAGAAGGGCACGTTCGACTGCAACAAGTCGAACATCTACACGTTCCAGGACAGACCTGAACGGTTAGCCGGTCAGGAGTCGCGCATCCGCTCCCACCCGGGGGGCGGGGGCGCGAGCATGCCAGAACTGCTCGGCCACTGCGCCGTCGATCCGTGCCTCGAGCGCGTGGTCGCGGCGCAGTGGCTCGAGTTGCGTGGCGTAGCACTCGATCGCGGCGCGCTTGCGAGCGTGGTCCTGTGACGTCGGGCACGATCATCGGCGTCGGCCAGAGGTCGGAGCGGAACAGCTTCGAGACCCGCCAGGCCAGCATGCCGGGGATGTGCTTGTAGCCGGCGTCCTCGTAGGCGAACCACGCGAGGTCGGGGCGCTGCGCGCGCGACCTGCACCCCGGCGTCGTGGACGACCACGTGGTCGGGGTTCGCGATCCCCATCGGGAGCACGACCGCGGTCGGCGCGACCGCGTCGACGGTCGCGGCGATCGCGGGCGCGACGTCGTCGGCGGTCGGGCGTTCGTCCGGCTCGAGGTACTGGTGGTCGGGGAAGTCGAGCCAGTGGTGCTCGGCGCCGAGCACCTCGAGCGCGGCGAGCTCTTCCTGCCGGCGGGCGGCGACGACGTCGTCGCCGGTCTGGAAGCCACCGAGCGCGTCCCACTCGGTCACCTCGTCGGGGTAGCGGTCGGGCCAGCCGGCGAACACCGTGCACACCGTGGAACCCGGGTGCGCGAGCAGCAGGAGCCCGGCGCCCATGGCGGCGTCGTCGAAGTGCGGTTGGAACACCAGCACCCGATCGAAGGTGTCGGCCGGCAGCACGCCCCAGGTGAGTCCGTGGTCGGGCATGGTCGTGTCCCTTCAGTCGGCCGGGATCGGCGCTTCGACGCGGATGAACACACCGTCGGCGCGCGCGGTCACGTCGCCGCCCGCGCTGATCGTGCCGACGGTGAAGACCTTGCGGCCCTCGGTGCGGTCGACCCACGCGTCGAACGTGAGCTCCTGCCCGATCGGGGTGGGGCGTTCGTAGCGCACCGTGAGCGTGCCGGTGTACGCGCCGAGCCCGAGGCACGCGTTCACCGCGCCGAGCAGCTCGTCGAGCACCATCGCCACCACGCCACCGTGCACGGTGCCGGGCGGACCGGTGTACGGCGCGGCAAGCGTGCCGTGCCCGCTCATGCGCTCGCCGTCGAAGGTGAAGACGACCGGCGGCGCGATGGCGTTGAGCGGCCCGACCACCGGGCTGTACGGGAAGAAGCGCGCGGGATCGCCGGTGGCGAACTGCTCCCGGTCGGGGTACGCGGCGCGCAGCGCGTTCTGGCCGGGCAACCCGTCGAACTCGTGCGGGGCGAGGAGCGCGTTCGCCTGCTGCACGAGGGACCTGGCCTGCGCGAGCACGTCGGCCGGCGCATCGGCCATGCGTTGGGTCGCGATCAGCGCACGGGTGGCATCGACCAGCGCCTCGGTCGCTGCCGGTTGCGCCACCTGCGGTGCGGGGTCGTCGGGGGAAGCCATGGACCGGCGAGGTTACGGTCCCGCCGCGTCGAGCGACCACGGCGTGACGTGCAGGGTGATGGCCCGAGGTGGCCGACGCGTCGCGCTACGTGTGCCCCGACGAACGCGCGTCGGCGCTCACCAGGCGCCCGGCCAGCACCGCGTCGATGCTGAAGCGCCCGGCGACCGAAGACCGCAGGCACGAGCGCGAGGAACCCGAGGGCGAGGTTCAGCTCGTAGCCGGAGCTTCCGCCGGTCGCGTTGATGCCGTTCGCCCACGTCACCGTGACGATCGCCATCATCATGTCGCCGAAGATCGCCGCCCCGGCGAGGCGCGAGAAGAGCCCGAGGGCGAGGGCGATGCCGCCGCCGAACTCGATGACGCCGCTGAGCACGGCGAAGAAGCTCGCCGGGGTGGAGGTGCGCGGAGTTCGCGAAGTAGTTCGCCGACGCGTGGATGCCGGGTCCGTCGAACCAGCCGAAGAGCCGTCGTGACCCGTGGTAGATGAAGATCCACGCCAGCACGAGGCGCACGACGAGCAGGCACAGGTCGGCCGGGAGTGCGGCGGTGCGGGTGCTGAGCAGGCCGGCGAGGAGTCGACGGGCCCGAGTCGGACGTTGCGCGGCCGTCGTCGTCGCCATCACCGGACCTCGCACTCGTCGGCCGCGGCTCGGGCGTCGCGGTCGCGCGGAGAGCTTCGCACCCTTGCGCGTCGCGCGCTCGCTGACCGGGGGGAGGTCGGCGGCGCCGCGCACGCGGGCGGAACGGTGCGACCATCTGCGCCGCGAAGACCGCGAGGTGCCTCGCGCGTGGGCCCTGCTTGCTCGACGACGAGCGGTCGGCCCGGCAGACCGGTGTCGGTCCTGATCGTGTCCTCGGTGGGGAAGACGGCTCGGTGGAAGAGCTGGTCCCAGACCGTGAGCGCGAAGCCGAGGTTGACGTCCTGCGGTCCGTCGAGCTGGTGGTGGATGCGGTGGTAGTTCGGGCTGACGAAGACCGCTCGAGAGGACCGAAGCCCAACCGGGTGTTCGAGTGCGCGAAGGCGACCATCGCTCCGTAGACGACGAGCACCGTGATCGACATCGCGCCGTTGGCGAGCAGCACCACGCCGGGGAGCAGCGCGACGAGGTACGAGAAGTGGATGAGCGGGTGCGTGCGGAAGACGGTCAGCACGCTCATGTCCTCCTGCGAGTGGTGGAGCTCGTGGAACCGCCAGAGCATCCGCGCAGCGGTGGTTGGCGAGGTGCACCGCCCAGTTGCACGACGTCCATGGCGACGACGATCAGTGCGATCGCCGCCCACCGCGGCACGAGGCCGATGCGGGGGAGGACGATCCACGGGAACGACGTGGTCGCCACGTGCACGGCCGCGAGCGTGAGCCCGGTCACGAGCGGCACGACCAGCAGCGCGTTCACCAGGGTGAACAGCAGGTCGTGGCGGTACCCGCGGGCGAACATGGGCCGGCGTTGCGCCGGCCACGTCCGTTCCACGACGAGGAACACGCCGATGAGGAGCAACGTCGCCGGCCCGGCGACCACGGCGCGCAGGCTGACGATCGACCCGCCGAAGTCGGCGCCGCCCCACCCGTTGGTCCAACCGATCCAGAGCAGGACTCCGGCGGCGACCGCGATCAGGCAGGCAGGCACGTACACGCGGGACGAGACGGCGACCCGCACGCGGCGCGCCGCCCGTCCGCCCCGCTGCCACCCACCCGAGCGAGCGCGCTCGGGTGGGCTCGACGATGCTGGTGGACACGACCTGCTCCCGACTCGTCGCGAGCGGATCAGAAGGACACGCCGCCGGTGCCGGCGTTCGTGCTCGGGGCGTTCGTGGTCGGGGTCGACTTGGCCTTCTGCGCCTTCACGGTCACGACGTGCCACGTGCCGCCGAAGCCGTCGACGCCGTCACCCTTGGCCTGCTTGGCCGCGGTGTCCTGCGAGAAGGTGTAGAGCGGCAGGCCTCCCGACGTCACCTGGTGGGTGGCGCCCGCCGTCGCGAGCGCCTTGACGCCCTTCGGGCCTTCACCTTCGCGCCGGCCGCGACGGTCAGCGGCGGCCACGCGGTGGCGCACGCGTCGGTGCACGCCACGGCCTGACCGCTGGCGTCGGTGTGGGTGTACAGCGCATGGCCCTGTGCGTCGACGAGGATGACGCCCATGCCGGGCACCGTTGCCGTGAGCACCGCCTTCTTGGCGGGCGCGGCACCCGCCGGCGCGCTCGCGAAGCGCGGTCGTGCCGAGGGCGACAAGCCTGCGATCAAGGCGAGCCCACTGAGCTGCTGCTTCCAGGAATGACGAGTCATCACGAGACCTCCGGCCGTGGTGGGCGACTTCGCCCGGTTCTACGGGCGGCGTCCACTTCGGGATTGGACGTCCCGAGACAAGGCCTACCGGTCGGGAATCGAGACCGTGGCCGGCGGTGCGAGCACCCGGGCGTGGGGAGGGACGTCGTGGATCACGAGTGCGTTGGCGCCGATCGACGCTCCGGCCCCGATCCTGAGCCGCCGGCCGCCGGTCGACAGCAGCACCGCGTGCGTCCCGATGTGCGCGTCGTCTTCGATCACGACGGAACCCTCGCCGTCGCCGGCGACTGCCACCGTCACGCCGTGCGCGAGCGTCACCCGGTTCCCGATCGTGACGTTGGGGTGCACCACGACGCCGAGGCCGTGGTGGTAGAGGCGCACGCCGTCTCCCAGCTCGACCTCGTAGGGCAGCACGCAGTGGAAGAGGAGGAAGTTCACGGCCTTCCACCAGCGGGCTTCCCAGTTCCGCCCCGCCCGATGAGCCTGGCACGATCGGCGCCAGATCGACTCGACCACGACTCGCCTCTCGTGCTCGCCGCCCGGATGCACGACACTACGCGACGCCGATGCCCCGGGCGTCCGTTGCGCCTGGCGCCGTGCCGGGTGGAGGTTGCCGCGCGAGACGCAGCTCCCGGTACCATCGCCCGTTCGGGACGGCTTCGCGCCGTTCCCACGCGGGTGTAGTTCAGAGGCAGAACATCAGCTTCCCAAGCTGAGAACGCGGGTTCGATTCCCGTCACCCGCTCTCTTCCAGGAACCCGTCGGTGGACGGGCGTGGTTTGCTCGGCGTCGGTGTCGAGGAAACGCTGCTCGGGCACGGCCGTTTCAACTCGGCCGCTCTCTCCCGAGGAGCACCCATGTCCACGACCCGGACCAAGAGCTCAGGCCTGAGCACCGCCGACAAGAACGCATTGAAGCGCAGCGACTTCGCGTTCCCCGACGCCCGCAAGGAGCCCCTCGTGGACGCGAAGCACGTGCGCAACGCGATCTCGCGGTTCGATCAGGTCGAGGGCGTCACCGACGCCGAGCGTGATGCGGCGTGGAAGCGCATCAAGAAGAGCGGCGAAGCGCTTCGACGTCGAGGTCTCCGAGACGTCGTGGCACGAGCTCTTCGAGGGCGGCAAGGCCAAGAAGAAGAAGAGCGGCGAGGAAGAAGGCGACGAAGAAGGCGACGAAGAGCACGAAGAAGGCGGGTGCCGGGAAGGCACGCACCAAGAAGCGTGGCGCCAAGCGGTCGTGACGCTCATCCGCCCGGGGTCTCGTGCCGAACACCTCGTACATCGCCCACGCTCGCCATCGAGAGGCCGCCGTCATGAACCTCGGAGTCACCGAACTGCTCATCATCCTGGCCGTCGTGCTGCTGCTCTTCGGCTCGACCCGCCTCCCCGCGCTGGCGAAGTCGCTCGGCCAGGCCAAGCGCGAGTTCGAGGGCACCCAGCACCCCGAGCACGACTCGGTCTGAGTCCACCTCAGGTGCGGGTCGGACGTCCCGACCTGCGCTTGAGCCGGTGCCGGCGCAGCGGCTTCGGGATCTTGGCGCGCCCGTTGCGGCGCGCCAGCTTCACCAACGAGGCGATCGACTTGGCGTCGTCGACGCGCTCGAACCACTCCATCGTGCCGTCGATCTCCAGACCGACGACCGGGCCGTGACAGATCTTCTGGCACCGGACGCGGCGGATCGACACCTCGTCCCTCGTCTGCGAGGATCTCGATGAGGCACTCGCTGCGCTTGCACTTCCGGCACACGTCGATCCGCTCGGACACGTGGTGAACCTACCCACACTCCGCTTTCCACTCTCATGCACGCCGTCCGGCGTCGACCGCTGTCGGCCCTCGTAAGCTCGTCGCAGTGGAGGTCACCTTCTGGGGGACGCGGGGTTCGATCGCCAAGGCCGGACCCACCACGGTCCGGTACGGCGGCAACACCTCGTGCGTCTCCGTGCGCACCGACGGCGGCACGCTCCTCGTGCTCGACTGCGGCACCGGCATCCACGAGCTCGGTCAGGTGCTCGCCCGCGCGGCCAGCGAGTCGGGTGAACCGGTCGACGGGCACCTGCTGATCGGTCACACCCACTGGGACCACATCCAGGGCCTGCCGTTCTTCGCGCCGCTGTTCGACGAGCGGAACACGTGGCACATCTACGGGCCGCGTGGTCTCGACACGTCGATCGACCACACGCTGGCGGGGCAGATGCAGTACACGTACTTCCCGGTCCAGCTCCTCGACTTCCGTGCGTCGATCGAGTACCACGACCTCGTCGAGGGCCAGTTCCAGATCGACGACGTCACGATCACGACGCGCTACCTGCACCACCCCGCGTTGACCCTGGGGTTCCGGATCGAGGTCGACGGTGCGACCGTCGTGTACACCACCGACCACGAGCCCAGCGCGGCCGCGATGACCGAGTCCGGCGCGCTCAAGGGCTTCGACCGTGAGGATGCGCTGCACGTCGGGCTTCGTGCGCGACGCCGACCTCCTCATCCACGACGCGCAGTACCTGGAGGAGGAGTACCCGGAGAAGGTCGGGTGGGGACACAGCACGGTGGAGTACGCGGTCGACGTCGCGGTGGCGGGCGACGTGGCTCGTCTCGCGCTGTTCCACCACGATCCGACTCGCACCGACGACGCGGTCGACGACCTCGTCGTGCGAGCGCGTGCACGTGCCGACGGCGTCGGGTTCACCGGCGCGGTGTTCGCGGCGGCGGAGGGGATGACGGTCGACGCTGCGCTCCGAGCGCCGACGCGCCGGTGCGCCCGACCGATCGAGACCGCCACGCGCACGCCTGCGCTCGCCGGTCTCGAGCGTGCCGTCGCGATCGCGGTGACCGATCCCGAGCGTGGAAGCCGCGCTGCTCGAGGCCGCGCGCGGCCGAGGGGTTCGATGCGATCACGTGTCGGGGCCTCGACGAGGTGATCGAGCGCGTCCGCCGCGCACGACACGCCGATCGTCGTGCTCGAAGCCGACGCGCGGTCGTTCGCTCGACGAGCTCGCGGCCGACGCCCGAGACGTCCTCGACGCCGCGCCCGAGGGCGTGACCGATCGCCTACGTGACGAAGTCGACGCCGCCGGCGAACGAGATCCGGCCCGAGATCACCGACTGGCTGGTCTGGCCGGCGTCGCAGTCGCACCTGCGCACGAAGCTGCGGGCCTGGTTCCTGCGGCGGGCGTGCCGGTGGCAGGCCGCGTCGCTCCCGGCCAACGAGTCGGAACGCCTGGCCGCGCTCTGGGACCTCGGCATCCTCGACACCGACCCGGAGGCGAGGTTCGACCGCTACACCGAGGTCGCGTGCAGACACGTTCGACGTCCCGATGGCGCTCGTCAGCCTCGTCGACGCCGACCGCCAGTGGTTCAAGTCGCACCACGGGATCGACGTCACCGAGACCCACCGCGACGCGTCGATGTGCGCGCACGCGATCCTCGGCGACGACGTGTTCGTCGTGACCGACGCGCTGCGCGACGACCGCTTCGCCGACAACCCCTACGTCGCCCGCGGAGCCGAGGCTCCGCTTCTACGCCGGCGTGCCGCTCTCGACGTCCGACGGGCGAGGCCGTCGGCACGCTCTGCATCATGGACCATCGGCCCCGGGTGCTGAACGACGACGCAGCTCGAACGGTTGCGCGAGCTCGGCCGCATGGTGCAGGCCGAGCTCGACGCAAGCGGGGAGCCGTCTCGCCCGGTAGCCGCTCGTCAGGAGATCGCGGCGCGCGGCGGGAACTCCGGCGGGCGCTTCTCGATGAACGCGCGCACCGCCTCGGCGTGCTCGGGCGTCGCGAAGGCGCGTGCGATCACCTCCATCTCGCGTTCCTGCACCGCGCGGAGGTCGGTCTCGAGCGCGTTGTCGACGAGCAGCTGCTTGGTCCACTGCAGCTGCGGTGCCGGGTTGGCGGCGATGCGCGCCGCGAGCTCGACCGCTTCGTCGACGAGCTGATCGTGCACTCGACGACGCGGTCGACGAGGCCGGTCGTCGAGCGCCTCGTCGGCGCTCCAGAGATCGCCGGTGAGCGCGAACAGTCGTGAGTGCCCGGGGCCCATGCGTTGCGGTGAGGAAGCGCGTCGCGGCCAGCTCGGGGACGAGCCCGATCTTGATGAAGCCGATGCCGAACCGCGCGCGGTCGGACGCGACGATGCCGTCGAAGCAGAGGATCTGCGTGATGCCCACGCCGATGCACACGCCGTTCACCGCCGCGATCAGCGGCTTCGACGCGAGGCACAGCTCGACCCAGTCGAACGCGACGTTCGCGCCGGTGCTCCCCGGCTCCGACGCCGCAGCGGTGGCGGTCGTGTCGCGATCGGCGAACGTGTCGCCGATGTCGGCGCCCGCGCAGAACGCGCGACCGGCGCCGGTCACCACGATCGCGCCGACCTCGGCGCTGGCGTTCGCCTCGCGGATCGCCGCCGACAGCTCGCGCCCCATGCGGGTGTTCCAGGCGTTCAGCTTCTCGGGGCGGTTGAGCGTGATCAGCAGCACGTCGCCGCGCTGCTCGGTGAGGATCGTCTCGGCCACGGGCGAGATCGTACGGCGAAGGGAGGGAGCCCGTCGGAGCTCCCTCCCGTGCATCCGCCGAGCCGCGGGTCGGATCACCCTCGCCCGCACACCTCGAAGCCGTAGTCGTCGGCGAGCTTCGTGGCCTTGGCGAACGGTCCCGGCTCGTCGAACAGCACGCTCGGCTTCGCGTCGACCCGGTCCCACCCCTGCTCCACGGCCCGGTAGACCGCGGCGAGTCGGGCCGAGTCCTGCCTCGGCGCCGCCAGTGCCCGCAGCTTCACGAGCTCCGCTCGCCCGAGCGCGACGATCTTGCGGCCGGCGACGCGTGCATCCTCGTCCGAGGGATCGAGGCCGATGTCCTCGACGATCGCATCGGTCTTGCCGACGGTCGTGTCGCAGATCGCGTCGGCCCGTTCGATGTAGGAGTCGCGGTCGACCGTCTTTGCCGACGCCACGCCGGCGAACGCCCCGATCCCGAGCACCACCACGGTCAGGAGCGCTCCCGCGCCGACGAGTCGGTGCGTGCGGCGCGCTCCGGGCACCGGCGTGACGAGGGCGTCGTCGGTGACCGGGCTGAAGAAGCGCCGCCGATCCGCGAGCACGATGACGGCTGCGACCACGAGCCACGCCGCGCTGTACAGCACCGTGAACCGGTCAGCCGCATTGCCGTGGAACCCCCCGTCGTCGGCGAGGAGCTTCCCGCCGATGAGGCCGTCGGCGGCGTGGGCGACGATGGTGATGAACACGCTGCCGCCGACTGCGGTCGAACAGCCACGTGTACCAGAAGGTCACGAAGACGGTGCCGAGCAGCATGACCGGCTCGAACTTCTCCTCCGAGATCGCGAGGAGCGGCAGGTGCCACGCCGCCACGATGACGCCCAGCGCGAGCGTTGCGGCGAAGGGCGTGCGGAGGTACTGCATGCGGGGCAACGCGAAGCCGCGCCAGCCGGGCTCCTCGCCGAGCGGCGCGAACACCGGCACCACGAGTCGCAGCACGAACAACATCACCAGTGCCGACACCTCGAGGTTGGCGAACGCGGCGTCGGATGCGCCGAACACGACGTTGACGCCACCCGCGGCGAACCCGACCGCGAGCGGTACGAGCAGCGCCGCCACGTAGAGGTGCCAGCCCACCCGCCACTGCACCATGCGCCGACCGAGCGCACGGATGCCCGGCTTGCCCTCGGTCACGCCGAGCACGATGAGCGCGGCGAACAGGGGACCGGCGGCCATGAACGTGCCCACGGGGACGGTCACCCACGTGAGCGCGAACGCGAGCACGAAGAACGCCGCCAGCGGATGGCGGATGACGAGCGACGTAACGCGTCCTCGCGGCTTGGTCGGAGTCGCGGGGCCGCGGTTCGGCGGGTGCACGACCTTTGGCGGACGATTCCCTCTGCGGTTGGATCACTCGAGTTCTCATGGCCTTCCCTCCCTGCGAAACGGTGTGGGTCCACCGTCGCAAGAAGGGCGTCCGGCGGGAACCGGGTGCACCCGTGAATGGGGGGTTCGGGTTTCTGGTGGATCGGGCCGAGATCAGTCCCCGGCCTCAGGACCGGAGATAGAGCAGGACCGCGAGCACTCGACGGGACTCGCTGCCCGTCGACGGGATGCCCAGCTTCGAGAACACGGTCGACACGTACTTCTCCGCCGCTCGCAGGGAGATCACCATGGACTCGGCGATGCCCTGGTTGGAGGTGCCGGTGGCCATGAGCTCGAGCACCTCTCGTTCGCGAGGCGTGAGCACGGCGAGCGGATCGTCGGCGCGGCGGCGGGTGACGAGGCGGGACACGATCGTGGGGTCGATGGCTGAACCGCCGGCACCGATCCGCCGCACCGCGGCGACGAACTCGGCGACGTCGCTCACACGGTCCTTGAGCAGATAGCCGACGCCGTCGGCGGAGTCCTCGAGCAGCTTCATGGCCAACCCCAGCTCGAGGTACTGGGACAGCACGAGCACGCCGACGGTCGGATGGTCGGCCCGGATCGTGAGCGCCGCCTGCAGCCCTTCGTCGGAGTGCGTCGGCGGAAGGCGGATGTCGACGATGGCGACCTCGGGGTCGCGCGTGCGGACGAGCTCGAGCAGGCGGTCGGTGTCCTCGCACGATCCCACGACCTCGAAGCCGTGGTCGTCGAGCAGACGCTCCAACCCCTCGCGGAGGAGCACGCTGTCCTCCGCGATCACGACGCGCACGGAACCTCCGCGACCACGCGGGTGCCGCCACCGTGTGGCGTCCAGATGCGCAGGCGACCGCCGAGTGCCTCGACGCGGTCGGCGAGCCCGCGCAGACCCGTACCTCCCTCGGTGTCGGCGCCGCCGATCCCGTCGTCGACGACTTCGACGACCACCTTGTCGTGGTCACGGGTGATGGCAACCGAAGCCGTCGTCGCGTGCGCGTGCTTGCCGATGTTGGTGAGGCTCTCCGCCACGACGTAGTAGGCGGCGACCTCGACCGGCTCGGGCAGCCGCTCGTCGAGGTCGACCGAGAGGTCGACCGGTACCGCGGCGCGCGGCTGCGAGGTCCTCGAGCGCAACGGCGAGGCCGTGGGCGCTCACCACCGCGGGGTGCAGACCCCGTGCGATGGTGCGCAGCTCGTCGAGCGACTCGCCCACCTGGCGGCGGGCCTCGACGAGACGGTCGCGGGTGTCGGGGTCGGCGGCGCTGAGATCGTGCTCGAGCCGTCCGAGGTCGAGTGAGAGCGCCACCAACCGCTGCTGGGCACCGTCGTGGAGGTTCCGTTCCAGACGCTGTCGTTCCGACTGTTCGGCGTGCAGGACGCGGCGAACGAGACTCTTCGAGCTCGTCGACGCGTGCCCGCAGGTCGGACTGGAGCCGAGCGTTCTCGAGCGCGATTCCCGCCGCCGCGGCCACCGCCTCGAGCAGCTCGGGCTGGTCGAGGAGCGCCGGATCGTGCAGCAGCACCGCGACCGGAGCGCCCTCGCGGTCGACCTCGGTCACCGCGCGTCGAGCGTCGCGGCCCGGAAGCTCGGCTCGGCGACCGTCGAGGTCGGCGTACTCCTCGAAGTCGGGCAGCCAGTACGCCAGCTCGAGCGACGGGTCGCGCAGCGCCCGGGCCAGCGCGGAGCGCAGGTTGCTCGGTGCCGGGTTGGTGCTGAGCTCGAGCAACAGGTCCCCGACCGACGCCTGGCGCAAGCGCGCGTGCAGCACACCGACGAGGAACGCGATCGGTGCGAGCCCCAACGCGACGAAGGTGGCGCGCCGGATCATCTCGAACGTGTCGCCGCCCTCGACGAGTCCGAACGCGCCCGCGAGGAAGAGGAAGGCGAACATCACGAGGACGAGGGAGAACGAGTCGATCACGAGCGCGAGGGATCGCCCGAGCTTGCGGCCGGTGGTGCGTCGGCGCGTGAGGAGGATCGCGAACGAGATCAGTGCGATGGCCGCGAGCACGACGAGCTGCAGATGGAGCAGGTCGGTTGCTGCGTCCGGTTCGCCGAACGCGTCGAGCTCGTTGTCGTCGCCGAAGCCGCCGAGCAGGAGGCCGACGATCTGCAGTGCGAACGCGGTGACGTAGCCCACCGAGACCAGTGCGACCTCGAGCCGCGACCTCAGGTGTCCGGTGGGGAACGCCAGGATCACATGCAGGAACAGCACGCCGGCGACGAGGTCGAACGTGATGCCGATCGTGAACAGCACGGCGTTGTTCGACCACGAGAGGCTCGAGAGCGAGATCGCGAACCCGGCCGCGATCATGAGCGGCCCGAATGGCCCGGGCGAGCGCGCGGTGGCGACCACGCCGGCGAGCACGTACGCCAGCACCACCCAGGCCATCAGGGCGGCCTGGACCCCGGGATGGTCGACGTGATCGCTCTCGAACGCGAGCCACATCGAGAGTGCAGCGGCGGCGCCTCCCAGCACCGCGATCACCAGCAGCCACGCGGAGCGCTCCGCCGAGTGGTCGGCCGACTCCGCGACCATCAGTCCGGCCTGTGTCGCCACCCTTCGCCCCTCCGCGCCTGGTCACGCCCGCGCGGGACAGTACCCGTGACGGCGAGGGTGGCGACAGGCTGGCGGAACGACACTGAGGTCTTGACCTGAGTATCGTGGTGAGTAATACTGAGGTACATGCCTCAGCAAACGTTGGAGCTCGACCGGGTCTTCCAGGCGCTGTCGGATCCCACCCGGCGTCGGGTGGTCGAACGCCTCGTCGTGGGCTCGGCGTCCACCTCGGAGCTCGCCCGCCCGTTCGAGATGGCCCTGCCGTCCTTCATCCAGCACCTCTCGGTGCTGGAGCGCGCCGGACTGGTCACGTCGACGAAGCAGGGGCGGGTCCGCACCTACGACCTCGCCCCGGCCACCCTCGCCGTCGCCGACGACTGGCTGGCGCGTCAGCGTCGGCTGTGGGAGCGCCGCCTCGACCAGCTCGACGACCTCCTGCACACCCTCGACAACCCCGTCACCGACAAGGAGCAGTCATGACCTTCACCCCCCACGTCATCGACCTCGACCTCGACCTCGAGCTCGTGCGCGAGACCGACGTCGCACCGGAGCTGGTGTGGCGAGCATGGACCGAGCCCGAGCTGCTCACGCAGTGGTTCACCCCCAAGCCGTGGGAGACGCCGGTCGTCGAGGTCGACCTGCGCCCGGGCGGTGCCTTCCGCACGGTGATGCGCGGGCCCGACGGCGAGGAGAACGACAACACCGGCTGCTACCTGGAAGTGATCCCGAACGAGCGGCTGGTGTGGACCGGTGCGCTCGGCCCGGGGTTCCGGCCCCAGACCGGTCCGCTGCTGTTCACCGCGATCGTCGAGCTGCAGCCCAACGGCTCGGGTGGGACGCACTACCGCGCCATCGCCATGCACCTCGACCCCGCGATGCGCAAGGAGCACGACGAGATGGGCTTCAGCGATGGCTGGGGTGCCGTCTTCGACCAGCTCGTCGAGCTGATGACGTCGAGCGCCTGACGCTCGCGCTGCGTCGCAGGGCTACGGACGGACGGTCGATCCGCCGTCGACGCTGATGACCTGCGCGGTGATCCACGACGAGTCGTCCGACAGCAGGAACGCCACGGCAGCCGCGATGTCCTCGGGTTCACCGAGGCGATCGATGCGACCGAGGCCGAGCGCGAAGTCGCGGAACTCCGCGTCGGAGTGCTCGAGCAGGGTCTTGCTGAGCACCATGCCCGGCGCGACGCAGTTGGCGCGGATGCCCTCGCGACCCCAGCGGGCAGAGACGTGGCGCATCGAGCGCGTTGATGCCGCTCTTCGAGATGCCGTAGGACGGCCGTTGTGGCTCGCCCACGTGCGCGGTGGCGGAGCTCGTGTAGACGATCGCTCCGCCGCCGCGCTGGAGCATGAGCGGGACGACATGGCGCGTGCACAGGAGGAAGCCGCGCAGGTTCACCTCGATGGTGCGGTCGAAGACACCGAGATCGACGTCGACTGCGTCGGTGTCGCTGAGGATCGCCGCCGCGGTCATGTCGGCGGCGTTGGCGTGCAGCCGGTCGACACCGCCGAACGCGGCGACCGCCGCCGCCATCAGCGCATCGACGCTCTCGTCGACGGAGATGTCGAACTCGGCCGACACCGCGCGCCCGCCGGAGCGCCGGATGCCAGCGGCGACGGCCTCGGCGTTGTCGGCGGCCAGGTCTCCGACGACGACCTGCGCGCCTTCCTCGCCCAGCCGCACCGCGGTGGCGGCGCCGATGCCCGAGCCGCCTCCGGCGACCACGGCGACCTTGTCGGTCAGACCTCGCACACGAACCTCCTCGTCAACGAGCGGTCGAGAAGCGGAGCGGCAGCGCTTCCAGTCCCCACACCGCTGATCCGTCCTTCCAGGGCACTTCGCCCGCAGGAACCGCCAACCTCAGGTCTGGGAACCGCTGGAACAGCGACGTGAGCGCCACCTGCAGCTCCACACGCGCGAGGTGCGCGCCGAGGCAGTAGTGCGAACCGTGCCCGAACCCCAGCTGGAAGATGTCGGGACGGGTGACGTCGACGCCGTCGGCGCCTGCGAAGACCGACTCGTCACGGTTCGCCGACGCCGTCGACGGCATCACCCCTTCCCCGGCACGGATGAGCACGCCGGCGATCTCGACGTCCTCGGTCGCGACGTACGCGAGCTGCGATCCCGCGCTCAACGGCACGAAGCGCATCAGCTCCTCGACTGCGTTCGCCGTCAGCTCGGGCTGCTCGCGGAGGAGCTGCAGCTGGTCGGGTCGCTCGAGCAGGCAGAGCACGAACTTGCCGAGCTGGTTGGCGGTCGTCTCGTAGCCGGCCACGAGGATCGCCATGAGGAGCGACTGGAGCTCGCCCTCGGTGATCACCGACTCGTCCGCGTCGCGTGCCGCAACCACTGCGCCGAGGATGTCGTCGGTCGGCTCGACGCGCCGCTTCGCGATCAGGTCGGCGAGATAGGCCGTGAGCTGGCCGTGGGCGTCGAGCAGCTCCTCCACGGTGTGGCCGCCCGACGTCATGAAGATGTCGGCCCACCCGTTGAACCGCTCGCGATCATCGAACGGGACGCCCAGTAGCTCGCAGATCATGGTGATCGGGAGTGGAAGCGCGACCGCCTGCACGAAGTCGACCGGCTGCTCGGCGCGCTCCATCTCGTCGAGGAGGCCGTCGACGATCTCCTGCGCGCGGCCGCGCAGCGCCTGCACGCGGCGCGCGGTGAAGATGCCGCTCACCAGTCGGCGGATGCGCGTGTGGCCCGGCGGATCCATCCCGAGGATGGAGTCCTCGATGGGGAAGAACTCCGACATGCGGCCGATGTCGGTACCGATCGTCGCGGTGCGGCTGAAGCGCGCGTCGGCGAGCATCGCCCGCACGTCCTCGTACCGTGTGAGCATCCACAGCGGCTCGCCGAAGGGGAGCTGCACGCGCACGACCGGTGCCGTCGTGCGCAGCTCCGCGAGCAGCGGATCAGGATCGAGGCCCTGCGCGGTGACGGTGGGGAAGTGGGGACAACCGCCGCTCGGTTCGCTCATGCTCATGCGCCGCGCTCCACGCCGCGCCAGTAGTCGGGCATGTCGTCGCCCATGCTGGTGAGCACCGAGTTGGCCATCTCCGGCGGCAGGTGACCGTCGTCCTCGGTGAAGCCGTACTCCCTCGCCAGCGACGCGGTCCAGAACGAACCGCCGGTGCGTTCGAGGATCGCCGGGTCCGATGCGAGCGCGACGACGCCCAGGCCGTTGAACTTCGGTGTCTCGCCGAAGCTGATGTCGAGTCCGTGCAGCTCGCGTCGGCCGTCGTCGGTCTCGACCGTGTTGGCGAGCAGCCCTTCGGTGAGGACGAGGCCCGGCCACAGCGACACCACTGCGACGCCGTGCGACTTGCAGCTCGAACGCGGTGTCGCGGGTCACCCGGTCGATGGCCGCCTTCCCGACGCCGTACGGCACCGACAAGAGGTACGTCTCGGCACCGTGCGAGGAGATGTTGATCACCACGCCCGACCCCTGCTCGATCATCGCGGTGCGCGCCGCCAACGCCGTCGTCACGTAATCGGACCGAGGCCCGATGTCCAGGCATGCGCTCATCTCGCGGAAGGGCAGCTCCCAGAACGGCACGCCGACCATCGCCGAGAAGTCGGGCGATGCGACGTTCACGACGAGGTCGAGCCGGCCCTGTTCGGATCTGATGCGGTCGAACACCGCCTCCACTTGCGCGTCGTCGGTGTGGTCGCACGCGACGGGGATGGCGGTGCCGCCCGCAGCGTCGATCTCGGCCGCGGTGCGCGCCAGGCTGGCGAGCTGCCCGGGCACGTCCTCGACCGTGCGCGCGGTCAGGTACGTCACCGCGCCGCTCGCGCCCACCTCGAGCGCGATGCCCTTGCCGATGTTCTTGCTCGCGCCGGTGACCAACGCGACCTTTCCTGCGAGCTCGTCCGCCATCGATCGACTTCCTTTCGGGTCCGGCTCAGCTGCCGGTCTGCTTCACGGTGACGACGTTCTTCGGGTTGCAGTCGAACGTCGCCGGCTTCGTCGGGAACACCCGGACGAACTTGCCGCCCTTCACCTGGAACAACGACGTGCACGGTGTCGCCTTCTTGGCGGGGATGTCGCTCTTCGCCAGCATGCCGTCGGCGTCGAACGAGTGGATGTCCTTGGCGGCCGCCAGCCAGTTGGCGCGCGTCAGGCCGTTGACGCCGTCCTTCTTGACGAGCGCGTTCACCGCGTCGCGGAAGAAGAGTGCGGCCGCCCACGCCTGCTCGCCGTTGCCGTCGACGATGCCGTCACCGACCGCCTTCAGGTAGGTCTTCACCGCCGGTGAGTACTTCGCCTCCTCGGCGGGCACGAAGGGCATGTCGACGTACTGGCCCTCGGCCTTGGCCCCGGCGGTCTCGAGGAAGCGCTTCGAGTAGCACGCCGAAGTGCAGTCCCACACCTTCACGGTGGTGACGCCCTGCACCGCTGCTTCCTTGAGCATGTACGCCTGCGACGTGTCGTTCACCGCGCTCGACACGATGGTCGAGCCGTCGCTCTTGATCGCCGCGGTGATCGGCAGGTACTTGTCCTGACCGTCGGCACCGTGGATGTCGTACACGCCGTCGCTCTTCACACCGACCTTCTGCGCGCCGAGCCAGATCGGCATCGATGCGGTCTTGAGTGCTTCGAGGTCGGCGCCCACGAGGAACATGCCGTGCAGGTCCTTCGACACGTTCTGGAGGTACCAGCGGAAGCGGCCGACGCGCGCCTGGTACAGGTCACCCGACGGGTCACTGAACAGCTTCGAGGGTGCGGTGATGGGGAACGACACCGGCGAGTTCTGCTGCACCTCCCAGAGCGTCACCACCGGCACGTCGGGCAGGCCGGTCGCGACGCCCGCCTTGTCCGGGCAGGACACGAGGTCGTCGACGTTGTTCATGAACAACGCCGCCGGTGCCGACGATCGGCGAAGTCGTTCTGGCAGGCCTTGATGATCGTGTTGCGTGTCTCGTCGCCGTTGAGCTTCGAGTCGATGAAGTCGACGGCCACCTTCCGACCGGCGAGTCCGCCCTGCGCGTTGATGTACTTGCCGAAGGCCTCCACCGCGTCCCGTGCGCCGGCGTAGGCGCCCGGCGCGAGCGGTGTGTCGACGTCGGCGATCACCGCGATGCGGATCTCGTTGGCCGTCACGCCGATCTCCGACGCGGTGGGTTTCTCGTCTGCGGCCCCGGCTGCGCTCGACGTGGAGGCGACGAGCCGACGCGCGACCACGCAGAATGCCGACACGAACTGCGACGACCAGACGTCGATCACTCACGGGCTCCGCTCCCCCCTGGGCACGAGTGCCGCTCCGAACGCACGACGAACTAAATTGTGTAGCCTTATGTGTACGCCTATCACAAAGTACGGAGGAGGGCAATGGCCTCGGCCCGCGACACCGGCGTGAACGCGGCCGGTCCGGCTGCCGGCTCCTCCGCGCCGCGACGCGGTCGCCCGCCACGCGCGAGCCGCGAGCAGATCGTCGACGCCGCGGTCGCGCTGCTGCGGGAGGCACCCGACGAGTCGCTCACGATGGCCCGGGTGGCGCGTGCGGTGGGCCTGACGCCCATGGCGCTGTACCGGCACTTCAAGGACCGCGACGAGCTGATGGACGAGGTCGTCGGACGCATACTGATGGAGCGCAACGCGGCGATCCCACGTGAAGGTCCGTGGCAGGACCAGTTGCGCGCGTGGATCCTGGGCGGCCTCGACCACCTCGTGCCCTGCGCTCAGGTGGTGCAGGTGGTGTTCGCCGGTGGTTCGTCACGATGGGTGCACGACGCGGCGACGCTCGTGCGGATCCTCGAGCAGGCCGGTTACGAGGACGACGACCTCGCCGAGCTGCAGGTCTGGATCGCGCTGTCGGTCGGCGGGCTACGTGATGGCGGAGGCGTCGCGGCGACAGGGCCCGAACACGCCCGAGGTGTACGGCGCGCTCGCGCACCTCGATCCGGAGGACGCCGATCGCCTGGCGGTGCTCATCCCGGCGCATCGACCGCGCCTTCGACCAGATGCACGAACGCTTCGCCGATCGCCTGATCCAGACGGTGGAGGCGGCGGCGCCGAGCTGAGCAGGACACACACAGCACGACGGGTCGAACCACGATCCGGAACGCACGGGGGGTGCGGGTGACGACGGGCAAGGTGGCGTGGCGTGCTGTGCTTCGTGGTCGCGATCCTCGGTCGGTGTCGATCGTCGTGGCGTCGCTCAACCAGGCCGCGTTCACGAGCCAGACGATCATCGGCGCGGTGATCTACGCGCTCACCGCCGGCTCGATCTACGCCATCGCGGCGTCGGGTCTGGTGGTCACGTACACGACGTCGGGCGTGTTCAACTTCGCCCAGGGCGCGATCGGGATGATCATGGCCTTCCTCTACTGGGAGGTGCGGATCCACCACGGCTGGCCCGCATGGCTCGCGCTCGTGTTCGTGGTGCTGATCGCCGCGCCGCTCTTCGGAGCCTTCGTCGACTGGGCGTTGATGCGCCGCCTGGTCGACGACCCCGCTCGTCGTGCAGCTCGTCGTGACCATCGGCCTCATGTTCTTCCTGATGGGCCTGGCCTCGACGACTCTGGGACGAGAACTCGCTCGCGCCACCGCTCCCCGAGTTCTTCGCCGACAAGCACGGCATCGACATCGGCGAGGTCGTGCTGACCTGGCACCGCTTCATCACCATCGTGGTGGCGATCCTGGTCGCGGTCTTCCTGCGGCTGCTGCTCAAGCGGAGCCGGACCGGACGTGGCCATGCGTGCGGTGGTCGACGACCGCGAGCTCGCGGCGCTGCACGGCGTTCGACCGGGGCGGGTGTCGTCGTTGGCCTGGGCACTCGGGCTCGTCGCTGGCCGCGATCGCCGGCATCCTGCTCGCACCGAACGTCGGGCTGCGCGTCGACGTGCTCACCCTCTTCATCGTCGACGCGTTCGCGGCCGCGATCATCGGACGGCTGCGCAGCCTGCCGTGGACGTTCGTGGGCGGCCTGGTGATCGGCGTCACCCAGAGCTTCGCCCTCAACTTCCTGCAGTGGGGCGGTCGGTGGGGCACGGCGTCGACCGCGATCCCCGCGGTGATCCTGTTCGTCGCGCTGCTGGCGCTCCCGGAAGCGCGCCTCGAGGTCGGCCGGCTGGTCCCGAAGCACCGGGTGCCGAGGGTGCCCGAGCCTGCGACGTGTCGGCCGTCGGGATGGCCGCGCTGGTGCTCGTCGGTCGTGCTGATCGCGTAGTTCGGCGGCCTCGACACCACCAACCTGCGTCGCCTCGCGCTCGCGTTGATCACCGCGCTGGTGATGCTGTCGCTGGTGCCGCTCACCGGCTGGGCGGGTCAGATCTCGCTGGCGCAGATCACGTTCGTGGGCGTCGGCGCGTTCGCGATGGCGGAGGTCGGCGGGCGATGCCCGGTCGTGGCTCGGTCCCGGGAACCCACTGGGTCTGCTCGTCGCGGCCGCGGTGGCGGTGCCGTTCGGTGTGCTCATGGCCCTGCCCGGCGCTGCGACTGCAGGGCCTGTACCTCGCGTTGGCGTCGATGGCGTTCGCGGTGATGGCGATCCCGTTGTTCTTCGCGCAACCGGAGATCCTCGGCACCGACGGTCGCAAGTTGTCGACGCCGCGCTTCCTCGGCATCAACTTCGACGATCCGGCCAACTTCGTGGTGCTCGCGGCGGTGGCCGTTCGCGCGTCGCTGGGACTCTTCGTCGTGTGGTTGCGGCGCGGCCGCTTCGGTCGCCGGCTGCTCGCGCTGCGCGACAGCCCGGCGGCGAGCGCGACCATCGGGGTGAACCTGGCGTGGACCAAGCTGCTCGTGTTCGCGCTGGCGGCCGCGATGGCCGGGTTCGCGGGCGGATTGCTCGGGACCTTCCGCGGCACGGTCGGCAGCACCGACTTCGCGATGCTGCTCGGGATCCCGTTCCTGCTTGCTGCTGGTGGTCGGCGGGGTCGGCACGGTGAGCGGCGCCCTCATCGGTGGGGTCAGCACGGTGCTGCTGCTGATCGTGCAGGACGAGGTGTCGTTCGTGGTGTTCGGCGTGTCGGTGCTCGTCGCGCTCACCCGCATCGGGCCCGGGCTCGCCGCCCTCGGGGCGAGCCGCAACCCGGAAGGGATGGTCACCCAGTTCCGGTCATGAAACCTCGCGGCGGCGTCGGGCGTCTTCCTCCCGTGGAGGATGACCGGGCGCTGGCCGAGTTCTGCCGAGCCGAGTGGCCGCGCCTGGTCGGCTCGCTGAGCCTCGACGTCGGATCCCGCGAGCTGGCCGAGGACCTCGCCCAGGAGACGCTCGCCCGGGTCTGCGCGCACTGGCGCCGGGTGCACCGGGCCGACTCACCGTCGGCATGGGCGCACCGGGTTGCGTTCAACCTCGCCAAGTCGCACGGGCGCCGGCAGGCGACGTGGTCACGCGTACAGCCGCGTGCGATCGATCGACCGCTCGGCACCGTCGATCCCGACCGCGCCAGCGTGCTCGCGGTACGCGACGCGTTGGCGACGTTGCCGACTGCGCAACGACAGGCGCTTGATCCTCCGCTACTTCGCCGACCTGTCGGTGCGCGACACGGCGGCGGCGATGCGCTGTCCCGAGAACACGGTGAAGACGCACACGCGGCGCGCGCTCGAGCGTCTGCGTTCGAGCGGACTGCTCGACGACGCGATCGACATCGACGACCAGACGAGGAGGTCGGATGACCACCGACGTACGCACGCTGCTGCACGACAGCGCCGACGCACCGAGCCGCCCGCTCGACATCGACGGCGCGATGCGGAGCGCGCACGCGACCGTCGGCGTCGCCGTCGTGGCCTCGGTGCGCTCGTGGCGGTGGTCGTGCTCGCGCTGGTGACGGGCGCGTTCGTCGCTCGGCAGCGCAGGCGGCGACGACGCCCAGGTCGCGATCGGCCCTGCGTCAGGCCGGGTGCCGACGTCCCGGACGGCTGGAAGACCGATCACGGACGGACGCGGGGATCACGGTGGCGGTTCCCGGCCGCCTGGGAGCTCGCGACCGTCCAGCGACGACGCCGATCGGGGTGCCGGTCGCTGTCGCGTCGAGGACCTCTCGCCCGCAGGCCGATCGGTGTGCTCGCCGCATGCACGACCGGGTCGCACGCCGCCGCCGACACCTGACGGAGGCCGGCTCACTGATCAACGTGTGGGAGTTCCCGGCCGGTCATCGGTGCCAGGTGCCAGGAACCGCCGACGACGCGCTGCAACGTGATCGATCGACCTGAGCCACGCTTCGCCGGTGCGACCTCATCCTCGGGCCGCCCGTGCGGGACGCCGTGCAGCGGACGCGCGCTACGACCAGATCGCGTTCCGCGACGCCGGGCGAGTGTTCCTCGTCCGAGTCGTGAGCGGTGTTCCCACCTGGCGGCCGACGAACGCGGACCTGCTCGCACTCGCCGCGCAGGTGCTCGACACGCTGCGGATCGAACCCGCTCGGTGCCGATGACCACGCCTCCACGACGACGTCGCTCGAGACGAGCCCCGCCCCGCCGACGGCCCCCACCAGCGACCATCCCGGTGTCGACGTTCGTGCCCGCGCACCACCGACGAGCAGCAGATCCAGGACCTGTTCGTGGCCTGGCTGCACAACCACCCCGACGACGACACACGCGTGATCGTCGAGGATGGCGATGCGCTGCTCGACGTGATCCACCAGGGTCTCGCCCAACACTCGCCGGCCGACCTCGAGAAGTACTCGGGCGCGGTGTCGGCGGTGCGCATGCTCGACGTGGATCACGCCGAAGTGCAGTACACCCTGCTCTTCGACGGTCGATCGCAGTTCGGGGTGCGGACGGGAGTCGCCGTCCGCCTCGACGGGTCGTGGAGGGTGAGCCGGGCGACGGAGTGCTCGCTGCTCGTCGCTCGGCGGGCTCACCTGTCCGGCGGGTGACCGATCCTCAGACGCGGCCTCGGCGAACGATGTAGAGCACGAGGGCGACGATGGCGAGGACGACGAGGACGGTGATCAGAATTCCCATGTGACCGTCGTACCCCTGTCGTCCGACGTGCGAACCCTCTGTGACCGACGCCCGATTGCGCCGGTACGCTCCGAGGACGACCCGCTGTCGTCACACCGGGGGGTGACATGACGGACTCCGACGAACGCGTCGCAGAAGGATCTGTCGAACGAGCCGGAGGCCTCGCGGCGTGGGCACCGCGCGCGGTGCCCGGTCCCGGCATCGACCTCACGGCTGCGCAGGAGCTCGCCATCGCGCTGCGCCATCTCGACGACGTGGGGTGGTGCGAGAACATGACCGGCCACATCACGGTGCAGCAGGGCGACGACTTCCTGGTGAACCCGTGGGGACTCTGGTGGGGTGAGGTGCGCGCCGGCGATCTCCTCACCATCGACGCCGCCGGCACCGTGACCGCGGGTGATGGGACGTCACTCCCGCGGTCCACCTCCACACCGAGCTGCACCGGAAGCGCGCCGACGCGACCGTGGTCGTGCACAACCATCCGCCGTACGCGAGCCGCGCTGGCCGCGATCGGCGAGCTCCCCGAGCTCGTGCACCAGAACTCGTCGATCCTCGCCGACGAGCTCGTGCTCGTCACCGACTACGACGGCGAGATCGACCAGCCGACGTTGGGTGCCGACCTCGCCGACCGCATCGGCGACGCATCGGTCGCGTTGCTCGTGAGCCACGGCGTCATCGTCACCGCGCCCACGATCGAGGAGGCGGTGTACAAGTCGGTGCTGTTCGAGCGCACGTGCATGCTCCACTGGTTGGTGCGGGCGATGGACCGTGCGCCGTTCCCGATCGCACCCGCCCACCAGAAGCAGCTCAAGGCGTCGTTGGTCGAGCGCGCCGCGCCGGTGTACTGGCACGGCGTCGTGCGGGCGCTGGTGCGCGACGAGCCCGAAGTCCTTGAATAGCAGCCTCGAAGAGAGTCCTCGACGAGAGGGTCTGGAGTAGTCATGGCGATCCCGCTCGAGGAGCTCCAGGCGAAGCAGGGCTTCACCACCGCGCAGGCGGGCCAGGTGTCGTGGTTGCCGGAGCCGACACGCGCCGAACGGCGCTTCACGGTGATCTCCGTCGACGACCACATCGTCGAACCGCCCGACGCGTTCGAGGGCCGCATGCCCGCGAAGTACGCCGACCGCGCGCCGCGCATCGTCGAGCGCGCCGACGGCAGCCAGGCGTGGGTGTACGAAGGACAGGAGCTGCCGAACGTCGGGTTCAACGCCGTCGTCGGTCGACCGGTGAGCGAGTACAGCTTCGAGCCCACGCGCTTCGACCAGATGCGGCGGGGTGCGTGGGACATCGAGGCGCGCATCGCCGACATGGACGTCAACGGTGTGTACGCGTCGCTCTGCTTCCCGTCGTTCCTCCCCGGGTTCGCCGGGCAACGGCTCCAGCAGCTCACCGACGATCCCGACCTCGCGCTGGCCAGCGTGCGGGCGTGGAACGACTGGGTGCTCGAGGACTGGGTGGGCCACGCGCCGGGCCGGATGATCCCCCTGCAGCTCCCGTACCTGCTCGATCCCGGAGGTCGCGGCCGACGAGGTGCGTCGCAACGCCGAGCGCGGCTTCACCGCGATGACGTTCTCCGAGGCGCCGCACATGCTCGGGTTGCCCTCGTTGCACAGCGGCTACTGGGACCCGCTCATGGCCGCGTGCGAGGAGACCGGCACCGTCGTGTGCCTCCACGTCGGGTCGTCGGGGACGTCACCGGCGACGTCCCCCGACGCACCGTCCGACACCATCGGCGTGCTGTTCTTCGGGTACGCGATGTTCGCCGCCGTCGACTGGCTCTACTCGCGCATCCCGGTGCGCTTCCCCCAGATCAAGATCTGCATGAGCGAGGGCGGCATCGGGTGGGTCGCGGGGTTGCTCGACCGGCTCGAGCACGTGCGCAAGTACGACGCGATGTACGGCACGTGGAACGACGTCGCGCTGAGTCCGGCCGACACGTTCCGCCGCAACTTCTGGGTGTGCGCGATCGACGACCCGTCGGCGTTCCTGCAGCGCGACGTGATCGGGGTCGAGAACATCCTGGTCGAGTCCGACTACCCGCACGCCGACTCCACCTGGCCCCACACGCAGCAGCGGCTCGCAGCGCAGCTGGCCGGACTCGACGAGCGCGAGATCGCGCGGGTCACCTGGCAGAACGCTGCGTACCTGTTCCGCCATCCGGTGCCACTCGAGGTGCAGCGCGATCCCAATGCCTACTGACGCGCGCGTCACCGTCGACACGCCGGTCGGCCCGGTCGTCGGCCGATCGGACGGATCGGTCCTCCGATTCGGGGGAGTGCCGTACGCGCGCGCCGAGCGTTGGGGTCTGCCCGAGGCGGTCACGTGGTCGGACCCGTTCGACGCCACCCGTCCCGGCGCGGCACCACCGCAGACCACTGGCGACCTCGACCTCGTGCCCGGGATGATCCCCGACGAGCAGTCGGAGGACTGCCTCACCGCGGAGATCTGCACGCCCCGCGGCGGAAGGCGCACGGCCCGTGCTGGTCTGGGTGCCGGGCGGGGCCTATCGCGTCGGCGGCGCGGCACTGCCGGTCTACGACGGCGCACACCTCGCTGCGCACGACGTCGTGGTCGTCGGGCTCAACTACCGACTCGGCGCGCTCGGCTGGCTCGCGACCGAGGGCGTGCCCACCAACCTCCCGCTGCGCGACCTGCGCGCCGCGGTCGACTGGTTGCGCACGAACATCGCCGCGTTCGGCGGCGATCCCGATCGCATCGTCCTGATGGGCGAGTCGGCGGGATCGGGCACGATCGCCCACCTCCTCGCCGCGTACCCCGATCTCCCGTGGCCGGCGCGATCCTCCAGAGCGGTGCGCCCGCCGGCACGCTCGACGCCGACGGCCGCGGCCTGGGTGGCCGACAACTTCCTCACCGCCGCCGGTGCGTCGTCGGTCGACGACCTGCGCGACGCATCCGTCGAAGCGCTGCTCGCCGCCCAGGACCAGACCGTCGCCGACGCGCTGCTGACGGTGGGGATGATGCCGTTCCACCCGTGGGTCGACGGCGACCTCCTCCACGGTCGGGCACACGAGTCGCCGCTGCCGGCGATCCCGCTGGTCGTCGGCACCACCGCGCACGAGATGGAGCTGTTCCGCGACCAGGTGCCGGTGCTGCCACCCGACATCGCGGTGCCGTACCTCGCGGGCAAGGCCGCCCACCTCGGCATCACCGACGACGCGTGCGTGCGCACCGCGTACGGTGCCGCGGGCCACGACATGGTCGAAGCGGTCGCCGACCTCGAGCTCCACGTGCCCAACGAGCTCCTCGCCCGGGCGCACGCGGCGCGCGGGAACCAGGTGTACCGGTACCGCTTCATGTGGGAGGCGCCCGAGCGGCGGGCGTGCCATGCGCTCGACCTCCCGTTCACCTTCGGCAATTTCGACGTGAGCACCTGGCGCGAGTTCGCGGGTGCGCTCGGCGAGCGAGCCGCCGCGGCCGAGGCGCTTGTCGACCCGGATGCGCGAGGCCTGGACCTCCTTCGCTGCGTCCGGCACGCCGAGCGACACGGTCGTCGGTCCGTGGTCGAGCGTCGGCCGCGCGTGCCTCGGCGAACCCGAGGACACGCACGACACCGTGTCGCACCGCACCGAGATCTGGTTGGGGGACGCGTGAGCGCGTTGCCGGGCAAGGTCGCGATCGTCACCGGCGCCAGTCGGGGCATCGGCAAGGGCATCGCGCTCGAGCTCGGCGCCGCGGGCGCGACGGTCTACGTCACCGCCCGCTCGACCAGCGAGGCCGATCATCCGTTGCCGGGCACCATCGGCGCGACCGCGCTGGAGATCGACGCCATCGGTGCGGACGCGGGCGGGAAGGGGCATCGCCGTCGCTCTCGACCACCGCGACGACGCCGCGGTCGAGGCGCTGTTCGACCGCGTGCTCGCCGAGCACGGCCACCTCGACGTGCTGGTGAACAACGCGTTCATCGTGACCGACCAGCTGACGTCGGGGCTGCCGTTCTGGGAGGCCGACATCTCGAACTGGGACGACATCGATCGACGTCGGGACGCGCTCGGCCTACGTCGCGAGCGTCTTCGCCGCGCGCCCGATGGTGACGGCGAACGCGGGGCTCATCGTGAACGTGAGCTCGTCGGGCGCCGAGGAGTACGCGTGGCAGGTCGCGTACGGCGTCGGGAAGTGCGCGCTCGACCGCATCACCGCCGACACCGCCCACGAGCTCGCGCGGCACGGGGCCACGGGCGTGTCGGTCGTGTCGGTGTGGCCGGGGTTCGTGCGCACCGAGCGCATCGACGTGGGCGCGGCGATGGGACTGCTGCCCGACACGCTCGACCTGAGCACGTCGGAGTCGCCCCGGTTCATGGGCCGTGCCGTCGTCGCGCTCGCCACCGACGCCGACGTCACCCGCTGGAGCGGGAAGGCGGTGTCGGCCCGGGAGCTGGCCGACGAGTACGGCTTCACCGACGTCGACGGCAACCTCCCCGCCGGCCCCCTCCGCCACCGCACCGACTGACGCCGGGTCCGCGCACTCCGGTGCACCCGCTGCACCCGAACCGGCGTCACCTGGGTGGACGATGTCCGTTCAGATGACGCCAGTTGCGTGGAGGGTGGCGATCTCCGTGTCGGTGAGGCCGAGCTCGTGCAGGACGTCGTCGGTGTGCTGGCCGACGGTCGGCGCGGGCGCGCGGTAGGAGTTGTCGAAGGTGTCGGCGCTGCACCCCGGTGCCCGGGTAGCCGACCGGCCCCGCGATCGGGTGGTCGAGCCACTGGGTGAACCCGCGCGCGGCGAGCTGCGGCAGCTCGTCCTGGATCATCTGGTCCCACACCGGCGCCGCCGGCACGCCGGCGTCGAGCAACGCTGCCACCGTGTCGTCGCGATCGCGGCCGGCGAACCACTCGGACAGGCGGGCATCGAGCTCGTCGTGTCGGGCGCGACGGCTGCGCGCCCGTCGCCAGGTCGGGGTCGCCGGCCCACTCGGTGTCGCCGAGCACCTCGACCAGCGCGCGCCACGCGTCGTCGTCGGTGATCGACAGCGCGACCCACTGCTCGTCGACCGGCGCACGCGTACACGCCCTGCGG
Source organism: uncultured Actinomycetes bacterium (assembly GCA_963755855.1). Lineage (GTDB taxonomy): Bacteria > Actinomycetota > Acidimicrobiia > IMCC26256 > DASPTH01 > DASUAS01. The sequence goes on from CAVWLR010000009.1 coordinate 2,544,588, forward strand.
CGCGCCGGGCGCACCGCGGTTGCCTTCCCGTTCGAGCAACGTGCCGTACGCCGACCACGTGACGATGGGCTCGGCGGCAACGTTCATCGCCACCTCGGCCATCGGCATCTCGATCTGCTGTCCTTCGCCCGTGCGCTCGCGGTGCGCCAGCGCCGCGAGCACGACGAACGCTCCGTGGATGCCCGCGATCGGGTCGATGGTGCTGCGCACCAGCGCCTCGCCGCCGGCCTCGCCGGTCATCCACGCGATCCCCGACACCTGCTCGGTGGTCTGCGCGAAGCCGGGACGGTCGCGCCACGGCCCGTCGAGCCCGAACGCGGGCATGCGCAGCAGGATCACGTCGGCCCGACGGGCGACGAGGTCGTCGTACTCGAGGCCGACGTTGCCGAGCACCCGGGGGGTGAAGTTCTCCACCACCACGTCGGCCCGCTCGACCAGCCGCAGCACGAGCTCGCGACCCTCGGGCGTCGAGAAGTCGATGGTGACCGACCGCTTGCCCGGGTTGGTGCCGTGGAACGTCGGGTCCGTACTCCATCCAGTCGGGGTCGGTGGGTGGCCTCACGGTGGCGAAGCGCATGCCGTCGGGGCGGCTCGGCGACTCGACCTTGATCACGTCGGCCCCGAGCGTCGCCAGCTGGTGCGTGCACGCGGGCCCGGCCCAGAACGCGGTGAGGTCGAGCACGGTCACGCCGGCGAGCGGCAGCGTGTCGGAGCCCGCCGGCTCCAGGACGGACAGAGGCGTCGACTCGTGTGCGGCGGGCGCGGCCGTCGTCGTGACGAGGAACGGCGGTCGGGGCGCGAGGAAGCCGTCGGGGTGCTCGACGAACACGCCGCGCTCGACGAAGTGGTCCATCGCGAGCACGTCGCGGCCGTTGCCGACCTGCGCCACGGGCACGCGGAACAGCTCACCGAGCTCGCAGATCTCGGCGACGGTGTGCGTCTCCAACCACGGGCGCACGACCGACTCCGCCAAGCGCACGGTTGCGACCGCGACCACCCATCGAGTTGAGGCGGTCGTCGGCGGAGAGGTCGTCGCGCCCGATCATCGCCGCGAAGTCGGACCACTGCTGCGGCGTGAACACGCACAGACCGATCCAGCCGTCCTGGCAGGGCACCACCTGCGGCCAGTCGCCGTTGCGCGACATGAACGACACCGAGCCGGTGAACTGCCGGTAGAGCGGCGGGTAGTTGTTGAGCACGACGGCCATCACCTCGAGCGCGCTCACCTCGATCGCCGGCCCGACGCCCGTCGCGCGCGCCGAGCGCACGCCGGCGAGCGCGGCCATCGCCGCCACCGCGCCCGTGGCCCACTGCCCGTGCAGGATCCCCATCTGCAGCGGCGGGGTCTGCGGGGTGCCGCACCCGGACATCAGGCCGCACCACGCCTGGAGCGTGAACTCCGACGCCGGCGCGTCGGCGAACGGGACCCCGGCGCCGAACGGCTCGATGCGCACCACCGTCGCCGAGCGCGATCGGCCCGACTGCGCGTCGGCGCCCGCGTCGGCCCCCTCGCTCACCACGATGTCGACGGCGATCGACGCCGTCGAGCCCGGCCACGAGCTCCTTGCCTGCGTCGAGGAACGCGGCCAGGGCGCCGACCCCCCGAACGGGCGTGTCGGGCGTCGCCGCCGACCAGTGGCGCAGGCGCGACGGCCGGTCGACCTTGACCACCTCGGCGCCCTGGTCGCGCAGCAGCTTCCCCGCGTACGCGCCCGCGATGCCGTCCGTGGCCTCGAGGACCCGCAGACCGTCGAGCGCGCTCACCGCTCGTCGTAGCGCGCGGCCGTGGCGCGCAGCGTGTCGTGGAACTCCACGATCGTCTCCTCGATGATCTCGGCGACCGGCCGCACGTCGTCGATGCGGCCGGCGACCTGACCGCCGAACGCGAACGCGGCGTCGAGGTCACCCTCGAAGTAGAGCGAGAGGATGTCGTCGAGCGAGGTGAGCGGCACCTGCTCGCCGCTCTGCTCCCGCGCCTCGCTGAACGGTGTGGCGAGCACCCGGAAACCGGGCTTGTGGAACCGGTTGAGCATCACCGTGCCGGTCTCGGCCGACGTCGACGATGAGCTGCTTGTAGTTGTCGTGCACCGGCGACTCCGCCGCCGAGACCATGCGCGTGCCCATCTGCACGCCCTCGGCGCCGAGCACGAAGGCGGCAGCCATCGTCCGGCCGTCGCAGATGCCTCCGGCCGCGATCACCGGCACGTCGACCTGCGAGCAGATCGAGCGGGCAGAGCACCATCGACGCCACGTCGCGCGTGTTCTTGAACCCGCCGCCCTCGCCGCCCTCGGCGACGATGCCGTCGACCCCGGCGTCGATCGCCTTCAGTGCCGAGTGCAGGTTCGGCACCACGTGGAACACGGTGATGCCGGCATCGTGCAGTGCATCGGTGAATCGGTGCGGGTCACCGGCCGAGGTGGTGACGAAGCGCACGCCCTGCTCGTGCACGAAGTCGACGATGCCGGGGTCGCGCACCCACAGCTGGGCGATGTTCACGCCGAACGGCTTGTCGGTGAGGTCGCGCATCTTCTTGATCTCGTCGCGCACCTGGTCGAGCTGGCCCGACGACGTCTCGATGATCCCGAGCGCGCCCGCATCGGACACCGCCGACGCCAGTTGGGCCCGGGCGATGTAGCCCATCGGCGCCTGGATGATGGGGTGCTCGACCCCGAGCAACTGCGTGACTCGGTTCAGCATCTCGGTCACGCTATCGGGACGACTCGACCCGGCGCCCGAGGTCGCGTCCGGGCAGAACGGGTTACCTTTGCACGATGGATCTGCTCACGGATCTGCAGGTGGTCGACTGCTCGTCGGGCATCTCCGGGGGGTACTGCGCCAAGCTGCTGAGTGGTGCCGGCGCCGAGGTGATCAAGGTCGAGTCGCCCGACGGCGATCCGCTCCGCCGCTGGACCAACCAGGGCTACTGGGACGGTGCACCCGGTGACGTGGGCGGTACCGACGGGGCCCTCTTCCAGTTCCTGCACTTCGGCCACCGCTCGATCGTGGCGACCGACCTCGAGGACATCGCCGACCTGCTCGCGGGAGCGGACCTGCTCGTCACCGACGGGCGGGGCATCGTGCCCGACCCGGCGGCGCTGCACGAGCGGTTCCCGCAGCTCGTCGTCGTGTCGATCACGCCCTACGGGCTCGAGGGTCCGTACGCCGACCGCCCCGCGACCGAGCTCACGCTCCAGGCCGAGAGCGGCGCGCTCTCGATCGCGCGGACGCCCCGACCGACCGCCGGTGCAGATGGGCGGCCGCACCATGGAGTGGGTCAGCGGTCTCTACGCCGCGGTCGCGGCGCTCGCCGCGCAGCCGGGTCGTGCGCCACGGCGGCCCGGGCGAGCTGGTCGACCTCTCGATCGCGGAGGTGGCCAACACCACCGGCACCACCGCGGCCGACCTCATGGACTCGCTGCGCGGTCGCCCCAACCCGGGCGCACCGGCGCGCAGCTTCGAGACGCCGTCGATCGAGCCGACCTCCGACGGCTACGTGGGCTTCAACACCAACACCCGCACGCAGTTCGACAGCTTCCTGCTGCTGATCGAGCGTCCCGACCTCATCGAGGACGGCTACTGGGCGTCGATCGCGCACCGCGTCGTGAACTGGGACGAGTGGAACGGGATCATCCGCGACTTCACCCCGAAGCACACGACCGCCGAGGTGGTCGCGCTCGCGGCCGAGCTGCGCATCCCGGTCGCGCCGGTGTGCGACGGCCCCGCGGTCGTCGAGTTCGAGCAGGCGTCGGGCGCGCGGCTCCATCGTCGACGATCCCACCGGCACGTTCCGGGTGCCGCAGCGGTCCTGGCGCATCGACGGCGAGAGCTCGCCGCCGCCCACGCCCGCGCCGCGCCTCGGCGAGCACACCGGCATCGATCGTGCCCCGCCCGCCCAAGGCGGCCGCGACCCGCGACGCGCACGCTCCCGCTGCACGGCGTGAAGGTCCTCGACCTCACCGCGTGGTGGGCGGGCCCGTCGGCGTCGGCCATGCTCGCCGCGCTCGGCGCCGACGTGATCCACGTCGAGTCGGTCACCCGGCCCGACGGCATGCGCATTCACCAGCGGCGTCAGCACCGACCGCGACAACTGGTGGGACTACAGCGCCTTCTTCCTGCGGCTCGAACACGAACAAGCGCGACCTCACCCTCGACCTCGCGCGACCCGAGGGCCGCGACGCTCGCGCTGCGGCTGATCGAGCAGTGCGACATGGTCGTCGAGAACTTCACGCCGCGGGTGCTCGAGCAGTTCGACCTCGGCTGGGACGTCGTGCACGCCACGAACCCGCGCGCGGTGATGGTGCGCATGCCCGCGTTCGGCCTCGACGGCCCGTGGCGCGACCGGCCCGGGCTTCGCGCAGACCATGGAGCAGGTCACCGGCCTGGCGTGGCTCACCGGTCACGTCGACGACCAGCCGCGCATCCAGCGCGGGCCGTGCGATCCCAACGGCGGCATGCACGCGGTCGTTCGGCGCGCTCGTCGGCGCTCGAGCGTGCGCGACCGCACCGGCGTGGGATGCCTGGTCGAGGCGCCGATGTTCGAGGCCGCGCTCAACATCGCGGCCGAGCTCGATCGTCGAGTGGACCGCGTACGGCAACTCGCTCGTCCGCGAGGGCAACCGCAGCCCGTGGGCCGCGCCGCAGGGCGTGTACGCGCACCGACACGCCGGAGCGCTGGCTGGCGCTGTCGGTGGCGACCGACGAGCAGTGGCGGCGCTGGTCGACGTGCTCGGCCGGCCCGACCTGGGCGACCGATCCCGGCGCTCGCCGACGCACGCCGGCCGTCGGCGCCGCGCACGACCTGCTCGACGACGAAGCTCGGCGCCTGGGCCGGCCGACATCGACCTCGACAAGGCCGTCGACCTGCTGGTCGGCGCCGGGGTCCCGGCGGCGCCGGCGTGCGACGCCCGCGCTGCGTCGCGAGCACCCGCAGTTCGTCGCCCGCGGCTACTACGAGGACCGTCGACCACCCGGTCGTCGGCGTGCAGCCGCATCCCGTCGCTGCCGTTCCGGTACGACCGGCGTCGACCGCTGGCTCCGCACGCCCGGCGCCGATGCTCGGCCAGCACAACGCACGAGATCCTCACCGACGCTCGGCCTCTCCGACGACGAGATCGCCGCCCTCGAAGCCGACGGCATCATCGGCACGCTGTCCCGCCGGGACTGTGACCACGACCATGACGACGCACGCAGCCATGACGACCGATCTGTTCGACCGCATCGCCGTCATCGACGTCGACACCCACCTCACCGAGCCGCCCGACGACGTGGACCGCACGCATGCCGGCGGCGATGCACGACGAGGTGCCGCACATCGAGCGCATCGACGGCAGCGACGTCTGGATGGCCGGCGGCGAGCGCCTCGGCGCCCCCGGCTACTACTCGATGGCCGGGTTCGACGGCGTCATGCCGGTGTCGATCCCGAAGACGTACGACGAGATCGCCCGACGCGATGTACGACGCCGACGGCGCGGCTCGCGTTCCTCGACGAGCAGGGCATCGACGCCCAGGTGCTCTACCCGAACGTCGGCGGCTTCGGGAACGGCTACTTCCTGCGCCTCGGCGACCGCGAGCTCGTCGCCGCAGTGCGTGCGGGCGTACAACGACTTCCTCACCGACTGGTGCAGCGCCGCGCCCGACCGGCTGCGTCGCCGATCACCGCGCTGCCGTTCTGGGACGTCGACCTCGCGATCGCCGAGCTGCAGCGCTGCATCGAGCAACGGCCACCGCGCGGTGAACTTCTGCAACCAGCCGCAGGACTACGGCCAGCCGCCGCTCGCGCACCCGCACTGGGACCCGATCTGGGCGGCGGCGCAGGAGGCCGGCATGTCGGTGAGCTTCCACGTCGGCGGCGGCTCGATGGGCACGCAGTTCGACGACGACGGCCGGCATGGGCTGGATGACGAACTTCGCCAAGGTCTCGTCGCTGATCTTCATGGACAACATGCGCTGCATCGCCGACCTGATCTTCGGCGGCGTGTGCCACCGCTTCCCCGACCTGAAGCTGGTGTCGGTCGAGTCGGGCGTCGGCTGGATCCCGGCCGCGCTCGAGACGTTCGACTGGCAGTGGCGCAACGGCGGCGTGCTCGACGAGCACCCCGAGTACGACCTGCTGCCGAGCGAGTACTTCCGGCGCCAGATCTACGGCTGCTTCTGGTTCGAGGAGGCAGGCGCGCGCTCGACGCCATCGCGCAGTACCCCGACAACATCCTGTTCGAGACCGACTACCCGCACCCGACGTGCCAGCACCCCGGGCCCGCGCACGCCGGCGCCAGCGCCCGCGCGACTACGCGCAGCAGCGTGCTCGGCGGCCTGCCCGACGACGTCGCTGCGCAAGGTGCTGCACGACAACGCGGCCGCGGTCTACGGCGTCAAGTGAGCGACGGACGACCTCGACGCGCCCGACCTCGGGAGCCCGCACCTGGTCGCGCACGTCGACGGCCGCGTGCTGCACCTGCGCGTCGACCGGGTGGAGCAGCGCAACGCCTTCACCCAGGACATGTACCGCGGCCTCAAGCGGGCCGCGATCTGGGCCGACCGCCAGCCCGAGCTCGACGCGGTGTGCCTCACCGGCACCGACGAGTGGTTCGGCGCCGGCGGCGACATGGCCGGGCGCACGCCGACGACCCCGAGGGCCTCGCGACCGAGTGGGACGCGCACCGACCACTTCCCGTTCCGCCACATCGAGCGGTGCCGCAAGCTCTGGGTGGCGAAGATCAACGGGCTGTGCATCGCCGGCGGGCTCGACCTCGCCCTGCACTGCGACGTGACCATCGCCTCCGACCGGGCCCGGTTCCGCGTGCCCGAGCTGCTGCGCGGGCATCCCCGACCCGTTCATGTCGGCCCGGCTCGTCGACGTCGTCGGCCTCGCCCGGGCCCGCTACCTGCTTCTTCACCGCCGCCGAGATCGACGCCGCCGACGGCCGGCGCGATGGGCCTCGTCGGCGAGGTCGTCCCGCACGACGAGCTCGACGCCCGCACCGACTGGATCCTCGAGCAGATCCGCAGCACCGGCCCGCTCGCCCGGGCCACGGTCAAGCGCGACCTCAACTCCCAGCTGCCGGCCCGGCGACGTGTCGCTGTTCATGGTCCCCGGGCTCTCGGCCGAGATCACCGAGGGCATGGGTGCCTTCGTCGAGAAACGAGCTGCCGTATGGCCCCGTCCGTAGCGACCACCCCCCTCACCCTCACCGTCACCCCGGTGGCCGGCGCGATCGGCGCGCTGGTCGAGGGCGTCGACCTGCACCGACCGCTCGACGCCGCCACCGCGCAGCTCCTGCGCGACGCGCGTGCACGAGCACTCGGTGCTCTTCTTCCACGACCAGGACCTCACCGAGGACGAGCAGCTCGCGTTCGCCGGCACGTTCGGTCCGGTGGGGCAGTACCCGCTGACCAAGATGTTCGGCGGCACCGCGATGTCGTCGACGATCGAGGACACCGCCGACAGCCCGCCCGACGCCGACGGCTGGCACACCGACGTCACCTGGGTGGCCGAGCCGCCGGCGTACGCGGTGCTGAACGCCAAGGTGATCCCCGAGCGCGGCGGCGACACGATGTGGACGAGCCTGTTCGCCGCGTACGACGCGCTGTCGCCGGTGATGCAGGACCTCTGCTGCCGGTTGGCGGTGCGCCACCACTCCGGCGCCGACTTCCACGAGCGCGTGTCGCGCACCATGGGCGAAGAGGTCGCGGAGCGGATCATGGCCGCGTTCCCGCCGGTGGAGCACCCGCTCGTGCGCACCCACCCCGTCACCGGTCGCCGCGCGCTGTTCCTCTCGGGTCGGTTCATGGACCAGGTCGTCGGGATGCACCGCGACGAGAGCGACGCGCTGCTCGGCTTCCTCAACCGTCACATCGAGAACCCGAACTTCTGCGTGCGCTGGCGCTGGACCGGGGGCGACCTCGCGGTCTGGGACGAAGCGAGCACGAACCACCGCGCGCTCTCGGATCACTATCCAGCGCACCGAGTGATGCGCCGATGCACCGTCGAGGGCGCACGCCCGTACTTCGCGACCAACTAGATCAGATCCCCGAGGCAGGAGCTCGTCAGATGGACCACAAGGTGATCGGCACCACGATGCCCGTGCTCGAGATGCAGCTCGAGGCGGGCGAGTCGGTCGTCGCCGAGGGCGGTGAGCTGTCCTGGATGACGGGGCCGATCCAGCTCGAGACCGCGGCGTCGGGCAAGGCCGGAGCGAAGGGCATGTTCGGCGCGGTGAAGCGCGCCGTCGCCGGCGGCAGCCTCTTCATGACCGAGTTCACCGCCCAGGGCGGACCGGGCATGGTCGCGTTCGCCACCAAGGTGCCGGGGCAGATCCTGCCGATCCAGGTGTCCGCCGACCAGAGCTACATGGTCCACCGCGGCGGGTACCTGTGCGGGCTGCCGGGGGTGAGCCTCGAGATCGGCTTCCAGCAGAAGTTCAGCGCCGGGCTCTTCGGCGGCGCCGGCTTCATCCTGCAGAAGGTGTCGGGTGACGGCCCCGCGTGGATCGAGCTCGACGGCGAGGTCGTCGACTACGACCTCGCGCCGGGCCAGGAGATCATGGTGCACCCCGGCCACGTCGGGATGTTCGAGGCCGGGATGTCGTTCGAGCTCGAGCGCATCAAGGGGATCAAGAACGTCCTGTTCGGCGCGGACGCGCTGTTCCTCGCCAAGCTCACCGGTCCGGGCAAGGTGTGGCTGCAGACGCTGCCGCTGCCGAACCTGGCCGCCGCGCTCGCGCCGTACATCGCCACCGACTCGGGCGGCGACGGGGGCTCGGGGAGCAAGTTCTCGCTCGGCAACATCAACCTCGGGGACTGACGACCGACCCTGCCGGTCCTGGGCCGCCTCACGTAGGCTCCCCGCCGTGATCCTGTCCGACGTCACCATCCGGGAAGAGCTCGCGGCCGGTCGCATCATCATCGACCCGCTCAGCGACGACGCGGTGCAACCGTCGTCGGTCGACCTCCACGTCGACCGCTACTTCCGCGTGTTCCGCAACGACACGACGCCCTACATCGACCCGAAGCAGCACCAGGAAGACCTCACCGAGCTGGTCGAGGTCGGCGACGAGGGCGCGTTCATCCTCCACCCCGGCGAGTTCGTGCTCGGCTCGACGCTCGAACGCGTGGCATTGCCCGACGACCTCGTGGCACGGCTCGAGGGAAAGTCGTCGCTGGGGAGGCTCGGACTGCTCATTCACTCGAGCCTGCCCGCCAGCGAGACGATCATGGTGCTCGACGACGGCGTGCTCCAGCCCCGACCGATCGGCGACGTGGTCCGGAAGCAGCAGCAGGGCTTCGTCGTCGGGTTCGACCCCGAGACCTTCGAGGTCGGGTACCACGCGATCACCGGTTGGTACGAGGGCCCTGCGGACCGGATCTTCGAGATCACGCTCCGATCCGGACGTCGGGTCCGGGTCACCGCAGGCCACAACCTCTTCACGCTCGATCGTGGCGGGCGGATCCGCAAGGTGCGGACCGCCGAGCTCGGCGAGGGTGTGCGCGTCGCCGTGCCGCACCGCATCCCCGCGCCCGACTTCTCGCGTACCACGATCGATCTCTTCGATGTGATCCCCGAATCGGCCTACCCCGAGCTGGTGTGCGAGGGGCCGACCATTCGTGACACGTTCGCCGACGGGCACGCGGAGCTCGGCTCCCTGCTGCGTGACCACGGCTATCGCCACGTCGAGTACTACGCGGCGCGTGGCCGCCTCCCGATGCACGTCGCAGCCTTGGTCGACGGGATCTTCGAGGACATGGGCCCGGGCGACCGCATCCTCACGAGGGGCGGGCGATCGGGACTCCCGCCGACGCTGCTCGCCGATCGCGACTTCGCCTGGCTGCTCGGGATCTACGCCGCCGAGGGATACCGACGGCGCATGCAGCTCGTGGTGTCCAACACCGACCAGGAGATCCTCGACCGCGTCGAGGCGATCCTGCACGGCCTGGGTCTCCCCACCTCACGGGGAGCGAACGCGATCACGTGCACGTCGACGTTCGCGTCGAGCGTGCTCGCGTGGATCGGCGCCGGCGGCAAGGCCACCGAGAAGCGCATCCCGCCGGCGGTCTTCGCCTGGCCCACCGAGCTGCTGGAGTCGTTCCTCGAGGGCCTCGTCGACGGCGACGGCAGCGTCGAGCCGACCCGCACCTCGGTGTGGACCACCTCCGAAGGGCTGGTGTCCGACCTGCTCGTCCTGTTCGCCCGCCTCGGGCAACGTGCGGGTACGTCGTGGCGCGATCGGGGACACGCGCCGATCTGCCAGGTGTACGCACCGACGAACGAGCACGAGCTCCTCACCAGCGTGCCGCTCCCCGACGAACTGCTCGTCACCGTGCGGGAGCGCGCCGGTCTCGACCAGCGGGCCGGGAGCTCCGCCGCCGGATACACGCACGCGACCGACCTCGACAACATCGAGCGGCGGACCGGTCGCGATGCCGTGCGTTTCGCGACGCTGCGTCGGCTGCGTTCGGCCTACGCCGACCACGCCGCCGGCAGCCAGGAGCTCGCGCGACTCGACCGACTCGTCGACGGGGATCTCCTCTGGGACGAAGTCGTCGAGGTGCGCGACACCGGTGAGACCGAGACCATCTTCGACATCGAGGTGCGTCCGAACGGTCGCCACATCGAGAACTTCCTGGCCGGTTCCGGTGGCGTCTTCGTGTCGAACACCGCCGGATTCGTTGATGCGGGTTGGGACGGGCACCTCACGCTCGAGCTGTCGAACGTGGCCAACCTGCCGATCGCGCTCTACCCGGGCATGAAGATCGGGCAGATCTCGTTCCTGCGCATGACCACGGCGGCCGAGCACCCGTACGGCAGCCAGTCGACCGGTTCCAAGTACCAGGGGCAGCGCGGGCCCACACCGTCGCGCTACTACCTGAACTTCGGCGCCTCCTCCTCCGACGGGGAGTAGCGAGCGCGCGGTGCCCGAGATCTCGCGGTGCTCGTGGGCCGGCACCGAGCCGCTCATGGTCGCCTACCACGACGACGAGTGGGGCGTGCCCACGCACGACGACCACGCGCTGTTCGAGCTGCTGACGCTGGAGGGCGCGCAGGCGGGCCTGAGCTGGCGCACGATCCTGCACAAGCGCGAGGGGTACCGGCACGCGTTCGCCGGGTTCGATCCCGAGAAGGTCGCCCGGTTCACCGATGCCGACGTCGAGCGGCTCGTCGGCGACGCGGGAATCGTGCGTCACCGCGGGAAGATCGTGTCGACGATCAACAACGCGCAACGCGTGCTCGAGGTGCAGCACGAGCTCGGCAGCTTCGATGCCCTCGTGTGGTCGTACGTCGACGGCACTCCCATCGTCGGCACGTGGCGCGAGCTGGGTGCGCTGCCGTCGTCGACCCCCGAGTCGACCGCGCTCAGCCGTGACCTGAAGCGTCGTGGCTTCCGCTTCGTCGGGCCGACGACGGTCTACGCGTTCATGCAGGCGGCGGGTCTCGCCGACGACCACGTGGCCACGTGCTTCCGGCACGCCCGTGGGTGAACCGACGACATCGGCACCGGCCGTGACGGAACCGGCGAACGATCGACGGTCGCGGCGCGCCCGGCGCGAAGGGCGCCAGGGCACCGCGCTCTTCATCGGCACGGTGATCCTGCTGGTCGTCGCCCTCGGCGCGGGGGGTGCGGCGCTCGTCGTCCGGCACGACACCGACGACGTGCGCACGAGCATCGAGCCGCTCACCCACGAGCTGCGTGAGATCACCGCCACCGAGGAGGATGCCGAGCGACGCACGCACGAGCTGCGGACCGGTGCGCGTGCGACGACGCAGACGCTGGCGGCGCTGTTCGCAGCCGAGCAGGCCCAGGTCGACGCGAGCAACCATGCGGTCGACGTCGCCAACCAGGCCGTCGACCAGTACAACAACGCGCAGACCACCGACGTCGCCGCCGCCTTCCAAGGCGCGGGGGACGCCGCGGTCGCCGATCTCGAGACCAAGACCGCGGCGGTGCGCGCCGCCGCCGCCGCGGCGCAGAGCGCCATCGCCGCGCTCCAGGGTGCGGCTGCCGGTGGCTGAACGTCGCCCCTCACTCGTGCGGCGCCGGATGGCGTTCGCGGTGGCGCTGCTGCTCGCGGTCGCGGGGGTCGCGTTCCTCGGGTGGAGCATCGTCCAGCACCGCGAGGCGCAGGACGACCGTGCGACGACGCGCGCGCTGCTCACGACCCGTCGTGCCAACACGTCGACCGACGCGCAGCGGCTCAAGGACGCACTGGCTGCCGTCAGGAGCGTGCGGGACCAGCTCACCGCGCTCGACAAGGGCGTCACCGGCCTCGCCGATCTCGACCAGCACGATCTCGACGCCGTGCGCGCCGCGGTGAACGCCGGACTCGGTGGCGTGCTCGCCGACTACAACGCTGCGGTCGACTCGCGCACCGCGCTCGATCCCCAACACGACACCGCGGTCGAGCAGCTGCGTGAACAGGCGAACGCGGTCATCACCGCGCTCGACGGCATGACGTGAGTCCGGGCGTGCGGCGCAGCGCGACGCTGGTCAGTTGAACAGGCCGGTGATGCTGGTCGGCTCGAGCTTCTTCTCGTTGCGCAGGCGGTCGATCAACGTCGAGATCGCGTCGGGCGTGAACTCGGTGAAGTGGATCAGCACGATCATGCCGTTCGTCGCGTTGCTCATGATCTTGCTCGTGAACGCGGCGTTGCCCTTGACGCCGTTGGAGTCGACCGTCCACATCGCCATCGAGTAGCCGAACTGGCCGAGCACGTTCATGATGCGCGGGTCGCCGCCGGTCACGAACCCGCCTGCACCCCCCGGCGGGCGCATCAGCCGCATCGTGTAGGGCACCGTCCCGAGGCACTGCGCCAGCAGGTCCTTGGTGTGGTTGAGCTCACCACGGATCTGGTCGTCGGTGAGCTTGGCCAGGCTGGTGTGCGTGTAGGTGTGGTTGCCGATGTCGTGGCCCTCGGCGACGGCGCGCTGCCACAGCGCCTGACGTCCGAGGTTGATGTGGTCCTCGAGCGCGCCGCCGGTCGGGAAGAAGCTGAGCTTGACGCCCTTGGCCTTGGCGACGTCCATCGCCGCGTTGGCGTTGTCGGCTCCGAAGGCACCCCACATGTCGTCGATGGTGATGGCGACGCGGGGCTTGGTGGTGGGACCGTTGTGGATCCACGGGGGCAGCGGGGTGAGCAGGCGCTTCAGCGCGTGCCGCGCCGCGACCGGCGGCACCGTCGGTGTGGGTGGATGCACCGCTGCGCCCGCGACGGATCGCGCCGCCGCCGGTCCGGCGAGCGCCAGGGCGCCCAGCTGCACCGCGGTCGCAGCCGAGCCGGCCAGGAACCTGCCGCCGCGAGATGTGGGAACCCGTCACCGCTAGATGCCGGGTCGGAACTCCGCGGTGATCGGAGCGGGCGCACGCTCGCCGGCCTCGATCGCCTCGATGAGGAGCTCGGCGATGTCCTGGACCTTGACGTCTTCGTCGCGGCCCTTCTCCTTCACGCCGTCGTCCATCATCACGTAGCAGAACGGGCACGCGACCGCGATGCGTTGCGCACCGGTGCCGAGCGCTTCCTCGGTGCGCTCGATGTTCACCTTCTTGCCGGTCTGCTCCTCCATCCACATGCGCGCGCCGCCGGCGCCGCAGCACATGCCCTTGGTGCCGTTGCGCGGCATCTCGACGATGTCGATCCCGCCGAGCTGGCCGATCACGTTGCGCGGCGCGAGGTACACGTCGTTGTGGCGGCCGAGGTAGCAGCTGTCGTGGTACGTGACGCGCTCGTCGAGCGTGGCGCCCGCGAGCGAGAGGCGGCCGTCGGTCACCAGCTGGCTCAGCAGCTGCGAGTGGTGCACCACCTCGTAGTTGCCGCCGAGCTGCGGGTACTCGTTCTTCAGCGTGTTGAAGCAGTGCGGGCACTGCGTGATGATCTTCTTCACGCCGAGGCCGTCGAGCGACTCGATGTTCTGCATCGCCAGCATCTGGAAGATGTACTCGTTGCCGGAACGGCGCGCCGGGTCACCGGTGCAGAGCTCGCTCGGGCCGAGGATGGCGAAGTCGATGCCCGCACGCTGCAGCAGCTTCGCCACCGCGCGGCTCGTCTTCTTGTTGCGGTCGTCGAACGAGCCCGCGCAGCCGATCCAGTAGAGGTACTCGTGGCCGAGCGGTCCCGAACCGGCCTCGACGATGTCGACGCCCTCGAGCTCGTCGGCCCAGTCGCCGCGCTCGCCCTGGTTCATGCCGTACACGTTCGACGAGTTCTCCATCGAGCGGTACGTGTTGCCGAGCTCGGTGGGGAAGTCGCTCTCCATGAGCGAGAGGTAGCGGCGCATGTCGAGGATCTTGTCGAGGATCTCGATGTTGACCGGGCAGATCTCGTCGCACGCCTTGCACGACGTGCACGCCCAGAGCTCTTCCGACGTGATGCGCTCGAACACCGAGTTGGCGGTGATGGTGATGCCGCTGGCGGTGCTGACGGGCGGCGACACCGCCGGATCGCCGGTGGCGGCCATGACCTCGCCGACCTTCAGCACGATCTCGCGCGGGTCGAGCGGCTTGCCGGTGGCGTGCGCCGGGCACACCGACGTGCAGCGCCCGCAGACGGTGCACGCGTCGGTGTCGAAGAGCTGCTTCCAGGTGAAGTCCTCGATCGTCGCCGCACCGAACGTCTCGAGGTCGGTCTCCATCAGGTTCGGCATGGGCTTCATCGCGCCCTTGGGCCGGTCCTTGTCCTTCAGGTACATGTTCATCGGCGACGTGATCATGTGCCGCAGCTTCGTGGTGGGCAGGATGATCAGGAACGCCACGAACGCAGCGAAGTGGATGCCCCACACCCAGCGTGTGCGCGTCCTGCAGGTTGCTCACCGACGAGCCGTCGAACAGCGACGAGAGCGGGTACCCGACGAACGACCACTTCTCGAAGGCGGGCCGGCCGAGCTCGGCGATGCGCAGCGCCTCGGTGAAGAAGCCGGTGACGCGCGATGATGAGGAACATGCACGAGGATGACCGCGTCCTCGGGCTTCGTCTTGATGCGGATGCGGTACGGCCGCTCGACGTAGCGCCGCGCCGATCGCCCAGACGATGCCGACGGTGAACACCACGCCCGCGAGGTCGGCGGCGAACGCGTACCCCTCGTAGACGCCGCCGTGCAGGAACTTGAGGTTGTCGGGGAGCTGGTGGTCGAGCTCGAGGACGACGGTGGCGATGAACAGCCAGAGGAACCCGAAGTAGATGCACGAGTGCATGAGCCCGGCGGCCGGGTCGCGCAGCAGCGTCTGCATCCACACGCCGGCGCGGAAGTCCTTCATGCGCTGGTGGAAGTTGCGCTTGGTGGTGCGGCGGTCGTCGGGGCCGCCACGCTCGTAGTTCTTGACCCGCTGGCTGACCAGCCACGCGCAGACGAACAGCATCACCGCGGCGGTGACGTAGAAGGCCCAGTAGACGGCGTCGGGGATGCCACCGAAGGGCTCGCGCGAGATGACCGAGTGGTCGGCCCACTCGGTGATCCGGGGGGCGATGCCCGAGGCCAGCGTTCCGAGCGAGACCAGAGCGCCGACGACCAGCACCAAGTGGTGCGGCTTCGGCAGAGGGAGGCGCTTCACGGCGCGAAAACTACCGCGGCACGACGTGTGTGCGGCGACCGGAGCGCGTGGAGCGGAGGAAGGGAACCCTCACTCAGAGGTTGCGCGCATCCTGTTCCCGTAGGCGTCGCGCGAGGCCGGCGAGCAGCTTCTTCGAGAAGCCGGGGACGTCGAGGAGCGCGTCGAAGGCGCGCTGGCCGAGCTTGGCGACCTCGAGCTCGGAGTCGGCGATCACGCTCGCGTTGCGCGGCGCGCTGGTCGAGGAGGGCGAGGTCGCCGAAGAACCCGCCCGCGTCCGAGCATCGCGACCTGGCGGCCGTGGCGCTCCACCCGGGCCCGACCGTCGATGATCACGAAGAACTCGGTGCCGGCGGCACCCTCGTTCACGACGACCTTGCCCTCGGGGATCGTCACCCGCTCCGCCGACTTCGCCACCAGCTGCAGCTCCTTCTTGGAGCAGGCGGAGAAGAGGGGAACGGTCCCCAGGGTCTCGACGAACGAGTCGTTGCGTGCCATTCGGGCATCCTGCCACGAACCCGCCCCGGCATGCCCTGTGGCGCCTGTGGGTAGGTGGTCGAGAGCCGGGAATAGCAGCGCACGCATGAAAGTTGATAGCGTCACACTCAAGTCGAGTTCAGGATTCGGCCCGTGCGGCCGAAGAACCCGGCAGCCATCTCGAACCCACCTGCATCACCCCCGAACCAACCCCCTGAAAGCTGGAGGCACGTCCATGTCCAAGGCCGTCGGTATCGACCTCGGCACCACCAACTCCGTCGTCTCGGTCCTCGAGGCCGGCGAGCCCGTCGTCGTCGCCCAACTCCGAGGGCGGCCGCACCACCCCGTCGGTGGTGGCGTTCTCGAAGACCGGCGAGGTCCTGGTGGGCGAGGTGGCCAAGCGCCAGGCCATCACCAACCCCGATCGCACGATCCGCTCGGTCAAGCGCCACATGGGCACCGACTGGAAGATCGACATCGACGGCAAGAACTACAACTCGCAGGAGATCTCGCGCCCGGATCCTGCAGAAGCTCAAGCGCGACGCCGAGGCCTACCTGGGCGACACCGTCACCCAGGCCGTGATCACCGTGCCCGCCTACTTCGGCGACGCCGAGCGCCAGGCCACCAAGGAGGCCGGCGAGATCGCGGGCCTCGAGGTCCTGCGCATCATCAACGAGCCCACCGCGGCCGCGCTCGCGTACGGGCTCGACAAGGACAACGACCAGACCATCCTCGTGTTCGACCTCGGTGGCGGCACGTTCGACGTGTCGATCCTCGACCTCGGCGAGGGCGTGTTCGAGGTGAAGTCGACCGCCGGCAACACGCACCTCGGTGGCGACGACTGGGACCAGCGCGTCATCGACTGGCTCGTCTCCGAGTTCAAGAACGCACACGGCGTCGACCTCGCGGCCGACAAGATGGCCGTCGCAGCGCCTGAAGGAGGCGGCGGAGAAGGCGAAGATCGAGCTCTCCTCGCTGCAGGAGACCACGGTCAACCTGCCGTTCATCACCGCCACCAGCGACGGCCCGCTCCACCTCGACCTCACGCTCAGCCGCGCGAAGTTCCAGGAGCTCACCGCCGACCTCCTCGACTCGTGCCGCGGCCCGTTCGAGCAGGCCATCCGCGACGCCGGTCTCACCAAGGACGAGATCGACCGCGTGATCCTCGTGGGTGGTTCCACCCGCATGCCCGCGGTCGCCGACCTCGTGAAGGAGCTCACCGGCAAGGACGCCGACAAGGGCGTCAACCCCGACGAGGCCGTCGCGGTCGGTGCGTCGCTGCAGGCCGGTGTGCTCAAGGGCGACGTCAAGGACATCCTGCTCCTCGACGTCACGCCGCTGTCGCTCGGCATCGAGACCAAGGGTCAGATCATGACCAAGCTCATCGAGCGCAACACCACGATCCCCACGAAGCGCTCGGAGGTGTTCACCACCGCCGACGACAACCAGCCCAGCGTGGAGATCAAGGTGCTCCAGGGCGAGAGCGACATGGCCTACCGCAACAAGCTGCTCGGCACCTTCCAGCTCGTCGGCATCCCGCCGGCACCGCGTGGCGTGCCGCAGGTCGAGGTCACCTTCGACATCGACGCCAACGGCATCGTGCACGTGTCCGCCAAGGACCTCGGCACCGGCCGTGAGCAGCAGATGACCATCACCGGCGGCACCGCCCTCGAACAAGGACGAGATCGACCGGATGATGAAGGAGGCCGAGGCGCACGCCGAGGAGGACCGCGTCCGTCGCGAGGAGGCGGAGGTCCGCAACAACGCCGACTCCCTCGTCTTCCAGACCGAGAAGCTCCTGAAGGACCAGGCCGACAAGGTCCAGCCCGACGACAAGGAGAAGATGGACGCCGCGCTCAAGGAGCTGAAGGACGCGCTGGCCGGCACCGACATCGAGGCCGTGAAGCGCGGTCACGAGAGCCTGGTGTCCGCGAGCCAGGAGTTCGCGCAGCGCCTGTACGCGAACGCGCAGCAGGAGCAGAACGCGGCCGACGCGTGCCGGCGCCGGTGCGACCGCGGCCGACGACGACGAGGTCGCCGACGCCGAGATCGTCGACGACGAGCCCGGCGAGCAGAGCGCGTGAACGAGCAGTCGTACGAACCTGCCGCGGATGCGGCCGAGGCTCCGGCCTCGGCCGCGGAAGCGGAGGCCGACGCGGCCGCGCCGCTCGAGGCCGACTTCTCACGGCTCGAGTCCGACCGCAACGAGCTGATGGACACGCTGCGACGGGTCCAGGCCGACTTCGAGAACTACCGCAAGCGCGTGCTGCGCGAGCAGACCGCGCTGGTCGAGCGCGCCACCGAGCGTCTGGTGGAGGACCTCCTCCCGGTGCTCGACTCGTTCGACGGTGCGCTCGGCAGCCTCGCCGCGGCCGACTCTCCCGAGACGGCGAAGGTGCGCGACGGCGTCGTCGGCATCCGCACGCAGTTCGCGTCGGTGCTCGACCGCGCCGGGCTCGAGCCCATCGACGCCGCCGGTGCGGTGTTCGACCCCAACGAGCACGAAGCGGTGATGCAGGACGACGGCGCGGCGAACCGCACGTCGCCGAGGTCCTGCGCGCCGGGTACCGGCTCAAGGGCCGGGTCCTGCGTCCCGCGATGGTGCGCGTCACCCGCGCCGGCTGAACGAGTGGGCGACTGAATTGGCTCCGCAGAGAGACTGGTTCGAGAAGGACTACTACTCCGAGCTCGGGGTGTCGAAGGACGCGTCCGAGAAGGACATCACGCGCGCGTACCGCAAGCTCGCGAAGCAGTTCCATCCCGACGCCAACGACGGTGACGCGGCGGCCGAGGACCGCTTCAAGGAGATCTCCGCCGCGCACGACGTGCTCGGCGACGCCGACGAAGCGCAAGGAGTACGACGAGGTCCGCGAGATGGTCGCGTCGGGCGCGGGTCCGGGTGGTCCCGGCGGCGGGTTCGGTGGCGGGTTCGGTGGCGGTGGCTTCCCGGGCGGTGGTGGCGCGGGCGGCTATCAGAACATCAGGGTCGAGGACCTCGGCGACCTGGGCGGGATCTTCGGCAACCTCTTCGGCGGTGGCGGCGGGCGCAGTGCGCGTCGTGGACGCAACCAGGGTCCGGTCGGACCCCAGCGCGGCCAGGACATCGAGACCGAGCTCCACCTCGACTTCCTCGACGCCGTCCACGGCATCACCACGTCGGTGAACATCACGTCGGAGGCACCCTGCCACGTGTGCAACGGCACCGGCGCGAAGCCGGGCACGTTCCCCGAGCGCTGCACCACGTGCAACGGCGCGGGTTCGGTGGCCGTCGACCAGGGCCCGTTCTCGTTCTCGGAGGTGTGCCCCACCTGCGGCGGGCGCGGCAGCGTCGTCAAGGACAAGTGCAAGAACTGCAAGGGGCGCGGGGTCGAGGTGCGACCGCGCACGGTCAAGGTGCGCATCCCCGCCGGCGTCGACGACGGCCAGCGCATCCGCGTGAAGGGCCGGGGCACGCCCGGGCTCAACGGCGCGCCTCCCGGTGACCTCTACGTGGTGGTGCACGTCGCGCCCCATCCCGATCTTCGCCCGCAGCGGCAAGTGGGACCTCACGGTGAAGGTGCCGATCACGTTCCCCGAGGCCGCGCTCGGCGCGCAGGTGAAGGTGCCCACGCTCGAGGCGCCCGTCACGGTGAAGGTCCCCCCGGGCACGCAGACGGGCAAGACGGTGCGGGTGAAGGGTCGGGGCATCCCGCGCGTCCGCCAAGTCGGGAGAAGCAGGTCCCGGCGCGTTGCTCGTGACCTTCGACGTCGTGGTTCCGCAGGAGCTCGACGACGATGCCACCGCCGCGCTGCGAGCAGCTCGCCGCCGCGCTGCCCACCAACCCGCGCGAGCACCTGGGGGTGTAGCCGGTGGGCAACGACCAACACGCCGACCAGCGCGCGCTCTACATCATCTCGGTCGCAGCCGAGCTCGCCGGGGTGCACCCCCAGACGCTGCGCATCTACGAGCGCAAGGGGCTCATCGAGCCCAGCCGCACCGAGGGTCGCAGCCGGCGCTACTCCGACCGCGACATCGCGCTGCTCCAGCGCATCCAGGAGCTCACCAACGACGGCGTGAGCCTGGCCGGGGTGCGCAAGATCCTCGATCTGGAAGCCGAGCTCGAGCGGCTCCACCAACGCGTCGACGCGCTCGACTCCGCGCTCGGCCGCCGCGCACGAGGCCCAGGAGAGCGCCGTCCGCGACGTGCACCGCAGCTACCGCCGCGACCTCGTCCCGATCAGTCGCGCGGTGGTGCGGGTCCCTCGCCGCTGAGGCGTCGCGAGGGATTCCGGGCGACCACGGGGCGGCGACCCGGGCCGTCAAGATTCTCGGCTGAACGGTCGATGTATGCCCATCGACCCGCCACGGCAGAGGCGGGTGTCCCGGAAGGCTCTGGACATGAACTCGACCCGCGCCCGCTCGACCCGCGCGCTCTCCGGCGTCGCGGCGCTCGCCTTCTCGCTCGGCGGCGCCGTCGGTGCCCTGCTCGTGACCGCCGGCCCTGCGGCAGCCGGCACGACCACGGTCACCAACACCGCCGACGACGGCTCGTCGACGTCACTGCGCGGCGTCCTCGAGTCCGCGAACGACGGCGACGTCGTGGTGCTCACCGCCGGCGCCACCTACCAGCTCACGATCTGCGCCCCGCCCGGCCCGGACGCGGCCGAGGGCTCGCCCGGCTGGGGTGACGTCGAGATCTCCGGCGCGGTGACCATCGTCGGCAACGGCGCCACGATCGAGCAGACCTGCGACGACCGCGTGCTGTACACGCAGGACGCGCTCACGTTGCAGGCCGTCACCGTCACCGGTGGCACCACCGGTGGCCCGGGTGGTGGGCTGTTCTCCGACTCGGGCAACGCCGTCGTGCTCACCGGGGCGACCTTCGCGGGCAACGAGAGCACCTCGGGTGGTGGCGGGGTCGCCGCAGGCGGCAACGTGACCGTGACCAACTCGACCTTCACCGACAACCACGCGCGCGGCGGCAGCGGTGACGGCGGTGGGCTCCAGGTGCTCACCGATCTCGCCACCGTGACGATCACGGGCTCGACCTTCTCGGCCAACACCGCCGACGGCTGGGGTGGTGCGTTCGAGCAGGAGTCGTTCTCCGGCGTCGACGGCGCCGCCACTCCCTCTGGCACCTTCGAGCTCACGGTGACCGACTCGTCGATCACCGGCAACACCGCCGAAGACCTCGGCGGTGGCGGCCTCGACACCGAGGACCCCGCCACCGTGACCGTGAACAACTCGACCGTGTCGGGGAACACCGGCGGCCTGGGTGGTGGCGTCGGGACCTTCGGGACCGGCACCAAGTTCGCGGCGAACGGCAGCACGTTCTCGGGCAACACGGCCGACGTCGAGGGTGGCGCGGTGATGATCTCGGACGACGCCGACCTGTCGGCGGCGATCACCGTGCCGCCGAACGCGGCCACGTTCGTGAACTCGACGATCACCGGGAACACGGAGGGGTCCACCGGCGCAGTCACGGTGATCGGCGCCCTGTCGTTGCTGCACGTCACCATGACCCACAACACCAGCCTCGGGATCGAGCCGGCGACGAAGGCCGCCGCGGCCGCGGGTCGTGACGAGGTCTCGGCGGCCGCCTTCGACGGCGACGCCGCCAACCTGGTCGCGTTCGACCTCACCTCCGCCGACTCGGTCGTCGCCCAGCCCGCGGGCGCCGCGAACTGCGCCGGCCCCGACGGCGCGGTGGCGCACGATGCCGGGTTCAACTTCTCCGACGACGACTCGTGCGCGTTCGCCTCGCCGACGAGCAAGGTGAAGACGCCGAACGACCCGGTGCTGGGCGCACTGGCGAGCAACGGTGGGCCCACCGCCACCCTGCTGCCGTTGGCCGGCAGCCCGCTGCTCGATGCCATCCCGCCCGCAGTGTGCGGGGCGGCCGTCGACCAGCGCGGCATCACCCGGCCCCAGGGCACGGGCTGCGACATCGGCGCGGTGGAGGTCGTCGTCCCGCCGGTGGCGGCCCCGGCCGCGGCGGCGGTCGTGACGCCCAAGTTCACCGGCTGACGCTCCTCGCCACCTTCGCTCGCTCCGCTCGCTCCGCCCTGGTGGTCGCGGAAGAAACTTGACAACGGCATTGTTAACTTTGGAGCACTGGTTCCACACTCCGAGGTAGATGCATGCCGCTCGATCCCAACAAGTTCACCCGCAAGACGGGCGAGGCCCTCGGCGCCGCCCAGGCCCTCGCGCGCGACCTGCACCACACGCAGGTGACGTCCGAGCACCTGCTCGCCGGCCTGCTCGGCCAGCCCGAGAGCGTGGTGCTCCCGGTGCTCGAGCGCATCGGCGTCTCGAGCAAGACGCTGCGCGACCGGGTCGACGACGCGCTCTCGCGCGTTCCCAAGGTCTACGGCGAGACCGCCCAGCAGGCGCAGCTCGCGCCCGACGCGTACCGCGTGCTCGAGGCCGCCGACGAGGAGCGCGCCAACCTCGGCGACGACTACCTCTCCACCGAACACGTGCTCCTTGCCATGAGCGAGGTCGTGGGTGGGGTGGGCGACCTCCTCCGCGGGGTCGGGGTGAGCCACGACGCGGTGCTCGGCGCGCTCCAAGAGGTGCGCGGCAGCCACCGCGTCACCAGCGAGAACCCCGAGGAGCAGTACCAGGCCCTCGAGAAGTACGGACGCGACCTCACCGAGGACGCCCGCAAGGGCAAGCTCGATCCGGTCATCGGCCGCGACGAGGAGATCCGGCGCGTCATCCAGGTGCTGTCGCGCCGCACGAAGAACAACCCGGTGCTCATCGGCGAGCCCGGCGTCGGCAAGACCGCCATCGCCGAGGGGCTGGCGCGGCGCATCGTCGAGGGCGACGTGCCCGAGGGACTCCGCAACAAGCGGCTCATCTCGCTCGACATCGCCGCGATGGTCGCGGGCGCCAAGTACCGCGGTGAGTTCGAGGACCGGCTGAAGGCCGTCCTCAAGGAGATCACCGACAGCGACGGCGAGATCATCTCGTTCGTCGACGAGCTCCACACGATCGTCGGTGCCGGTGGCGCCGAGGGCGCGGTCGACGCCGGCAACATGATCAAGCCGATGCTGGCGCGCGGCGAGCTGCGCATGATCGGCGCGACCACGCTCGACGAGTTCCGCAAGTACGTCGAGAAGGACCCCGCGCTCGAGCGGCGCTTCCAGCAGGTCTACGTGGGTGAGCCGTCGGTGGAAGACACCGTCGCCATCCTGCGCGGGCTGAAGGAGCGCTACGAGGTCCACCACGGTGTGCGCATCCAGGACGCGGCGCTGGTCGCGGCCTCGGTGCTGTCGCACCGCTACATCCCGTCGCGCCAGCTGCCCGACAAGGCCATCGACCTCATCGACGAGGCCGCGTCGCGCCTGCGCATCGAGATCGACTCGATGCCGTTCGAGATCGACGTCGTCGAGCGCCGGATCCGCCAGCTCGAGATCGAGAAGGCGGCGCTGGCCAAGGAGACCGACGAGCCGTCGAAGCAACGCCTCGCCGCGCTCGACGAGGAGCTGGCGACGCTCGCCGAGGATCGCGACGCGATGGTCGCGCACTGGCAGAACGAGAAGGATGCCATCGGCGAGATCCGCGCCCTCAAGGAGCAGCTCGAGAACGCCCGCAACGAGGCCGAGAAGGCCGAGCGCGACGGCAACCTCGAGCAGGCCGCGCAGCTGCGGTACGGCACGATGCGCGAGCTCGACGACGAGATCGCGCAGAAGACCGCGCGCCTCGACGACCTCCAGTCCGAGCAGCAGATGCTGAAGGAGGAGGTCGACGAGGAGGACGTCGCCGAGATCGTCGCCAAGTGGACCGGCATCCCCGTGAGCCGGCTCATGGAGGGCGAGATGAGCAAGCTCGTGCGCATGGAGGACGTCCTCCACGCGCGCGTGATCGGTCAGGACGACGCCGTCAGCGCGGTCGCGAACGCCATCCGGCGTTCCCGCGCCGGTCTGTCGGATCCCAACCGGCCGATCGGCTCGTTCCTGTTCCTCGGCCCCACCGGCGTCGGCAAGACCGAGCTGGCGCGCACGCTCGCCGACTTCCTCTTCGACGACGAGAAGGCGATGGTCCGCATCGACATGTCGGAGTACATGGAGAAGCACTCGGTGTCGCGCCTCGTCGGTGCGCCCCCGGGCTACGTCGGCTACGAGGAGGGTGGTCAGCTCACCGAGGCGGTGCGGCGCCGGCCGTACGCGGTCGTGCTGCTCGACGAGGTCGAGAAGGCGCACCCCGACGTGTTCAACGTGCTGCTGCAGCTCCTCGACGACGGTCGTCTCACCGACGGCCAGGGCCGCACGGTCGACTTCACCAACACGGTGCTGATCATGACCAGCAACCTCGGTGGTGGTGCCGACGAGGCCGTGGTGATGAACGTGGTGCGCAACCACTTCAAGCCCGAGTTCCTCAACCGCATCGACGAGATCGTCGTGTTCCACCGGCTGGACGAGGCCCACATCGGGCGCATCGTCGAGATCCAGGTGGAGCAGCTGCGGCAGCGGCTGGCCGATCGAAACCTCGGTCTCGACCTCTCCGACGATGCGCTCGCGCACATCGCGTCGGTCGGGTACGACCCCGACTTCGGGGCGCGGCCGCTCAAGCGGGTGATCCAGCGCGAGGTCAGCGACCCCATCGCCCTCGCGCTGCTCAAGGGCGAGTTCGCCGACGGCGACACCGTCGTCGTCGACGCCTCCCCCGACGGCGAGCTGACGTTCGGTGCGGCGCCGCAGGTCGAGAGCGTCTGACCGCAACCGTCACGAGCACGACGGAGGGGCGGGGTCCGATGGACCCCGCCCCTTTCGTCTGCCCCTCGTGGACCGGCGCCCCGGCGTTGTGACGCCGGCGCCGGTGATCCGCCGGTGATCAGTACGAGCCGGCGGCCAGGTTCACGATCAGCGGGACGTTCACGCCGAGCGTGTTCCAGGCCGAGGCCTCACCTTCGTACGCCTCGCCGAACACCGGGCCGCTGGCACTCGTGAGCCGGGCGCCGTTGGGCACGGTGAGCGGGACGTTGCCACCGCTCGTGCTCTGCACGAACACCTTGCCGTTCAGCACGTAGGCGCTGATCCCGGGCGCGACCTGCCCGGCGCCGGGCGTCCCCGCCAGCACGGTGGCGAACGCCTGCTTGCGCTGGAGGATCTGGCTCTGCGCCGTGTACGTGGGCTGCACGATCGGCGTGTTCGTGGCGAACACCGAGCGGTACTTGTTGATGATCGAGTTGAGCGGCAGGTAGAGGATCCGGTCCTCCGCCATGTTCGACACGTGCGCGTAGTGCGGACGGGGGTCGTTGTTGGTGATGTGCGCCATGTCGATCCGGGTCTCGGTCGGCACGATGTAGTTCGCGTACCCGGTGTTGATGTCGAGCGGCGCGATGCACGTGGTGATGTCGGGGTGGTCGGTGCAGTAGCCGCTCCCACCGTCGGCGACGCTGTTGTAGATCCAGTTGTACTCCGACGCCGCTTCCGTGCGGGTGGCCGTGTTGTAGAACACCGACATCGGGTACCGGGGCACGGTGACCGCGGAGCCGACCTGGCGGGACGTCGTCTCGTAGGAGTTGTCCGACGCCGTCACCTTGATGCCGGTCGCGGTCAGGGCCGGAGCGAGGTTCGGGTTGTCGACCGGCTGTTGCGGCGGCTTCGCGAGACCCGAGTGCTCACCGGTGACCAGCTCGGTCGGGTCGGTGGGCAGGGCGTTGTTCGCAGCCCAGGTGATGTTCTGGCTGATCTGGTTCTGGATGTCGGTCTGCGAGTACCACACGGTGTTGCCGCCGGCATCGGTGGTGCAGCGCCACGGCGAGACCGTGAAGTCTTCGATGCAGCCGAGGAACTCGTGGGTGAAGGTGTGGTTGATGAAGGTGAACGCGTTCTTGTACTGCAGGACCGCGGTCTTCAGCGCGTCGACCCCGCCGTGTGCAGCGGCCCACTCGTCACTGCCCCCGCCGTTGAAGGCGAAGTCGAGGCGGAACCCGGTCTGCTGGCTCCACTGCGCCGCGGCGGCGAGGTCGTCGGGGGTCATCCGGATGTCGGGCGTGGTGACCGTCGAGCCGGGCGGGCAGTCGTCGCCCGGGGTGCACTTGCCGTCGATGCTCCACCGGCTGTCGGGCAGGAAGAGGTCGTCGACCTGCACCTCGTAGTAGTTGCGGTCGTAGCCGAGGTGCACGCCCTTGGTCATCCACGTGATGATCCCGTGGGCGAGGTACTGGAACTGCGACTGGAACTGGTTCATCGCCGCGGTGATGACCATCTCCTCGCGCGTCCCGGTCTTGACCGCGCCGACGATCGAGCCGCGTGCCGCCGAGTTGGGGATCGGCGCGTCGACGAGCGTCTGGTACGTGCGGGTGGCGGTGTTGGCCATCGGCACGGCGACGTAGGCGAACGACTCGGCGACCGTCGGGCTGTTGTCCTCGAACTGCACCGTGCCCTGGAGGTACGGGAACGCGTAGAGCTTCCCGATGGGCGTCGCCTTGGTGAGCTGGCCGTCGAGCTGGCCTGCGTACCCGCTGGTCGGCGAGATCGGGTTGAGCCCGACGGCTGCCGAGGGGAGGGTGAACGAGTCGACCTGGCGGACGCCGAAGGTGGTCTCGTAGTTGCTGAGCGCGGTGAGCTCCGCCGCGCTCAGCTGGCTCGGCGCGTTGTTCGGCAGGACCACCGACTGGAAGAAGGCCTCAGGGCCGGTGGACGCGGTGCCGGAGAGGAACGCGGCGGTGATCTGCGGGCGGCTCGGGCTGGTGAGATCGACCCGCGTGTAGGGGATGCTCTCCGCCACCAGCTCGGAGACGATCGCCTCCTCGGTGGCGTTCCCGTCGCTCACCACGAGCACGCGCAGGTCGATGCGCTGACCGGTCGACGCCGCGCCGGCGGATCCGCCGCCGGCGGCGAAGAGGGCCGAGGCGGCGAGGAGCGCTGCGAGGAGCGCGAATCCGAGTCGCGACCAGGCGGTGTGCGTCCTCCGCGCTCGTGACGCGCCAAGAGGTGTCGAAGGTTGCTTCACGGTCCCCGTCCCTACTGCGGTACGTAGCGCTCGGTCCCGTTTCGAGCCCGTCGAACTACGTTGAGTGGCATTTCCCAACACTCAGAGTAGTAGTGAGGGCCTTCCACTACAAGTCGCCACTGAGAGTGTTCTCAGGAATGTGGCTCAAGACACAGGTGATGCAGGCCGATGGACCGGGGGAGTGGTCGACCCGGAGGCGTGTGCATGACCTGGAAGACCCTGCTCGGCGCGGGCGCAGCCGCCGTGGCGCTCGCCGGGTGCGTACCCGCGACCACGCCGTCCAGTCCGTCGGTGGCACCCACCACGACGACCACGGCGCCTCCCGCTTCGTCCGGCAGCGGCCCGACGACCTCGACCAAGCCGGTGGCGACCACGACCACCAAGCCGGCGACCACGACCACCGCACGACCGCCCGACGACCGCACCGACGACGACGGCTCCGACCAGCCCGTCGACCTGGTGGAAGCCGACCGCGGGGACCACGTGGCAGTACCAGCTGTCGGGCAAGATCGACT
This sequence comes from uncultured Actinomycetes bacterium, assembly GCA_963755855.1. GTDB lineage: Bacteria > Actinomycetota > Acidimicrobiia > IMCC26256 > DASPTH01 > DASUAS01. The sequence continues at coordinate 2,572,058 of CAVWLR010000009.1, forward strand.
CGTCGGTCGCGGCGTCGGTCTACATCGTCGACGGTGAGGAGACGCCCGCCGCCACCGTCGCCGCGCTGCACGCCGCCGGCCGCAAGGTGGTCTGCTACCTGTCCGCCGGTTCCTGGGAGGACTGGCGTTCCGACGCCGGCGCGTTCCCGGCCAGCGTCCTGGGCAACGGCCTCGACGGGTGGCCCGGTGAGCGCTGGCTCGACGTGCGTCAGCTGTCGATCCTGCAACCGCTCATGGCCGGCCCGGATGGACGCGTGCAAGGCGAAGGGCTTCGACGGCGTCGACCCCGACAACGTCGACGGCTACTCCAACGCCACCGGCTTCGCCATCAACGCCGCCGATCAGCTGGCGTACGACCGCATGCTCGCCCAGCTCGCACACGCCCGTGGGCTCGCCGTGGGTCTGAAGAACGACGTCGACCAGGTCGCGTCACTTGCCCCCTCGTTCGACTACGCGGTCAACGAGGAGTGCGCGCAGTACAGCGAGTGCGCACTCGAGCGCCCGTTCATCGCCGCCGACAAGCCCGTGTTCCACGTCGAGTACGGCACCGACACCTCCTCCTGCACGGCGGCCGACACGACGAAGTTCTCGTCCATCGTCAAGAAGCTCTCGCTCGACGCCTGGCGTCTCGCCTGCTGAGAATTTGCGCTGCGTGTTCGTGCTGCGTGTCGCGCCGCGCGTGGTGCTCTGAGTGCCCCGCGTGGGAATCCGGCGATCCCCGTGCAAGGATTGCTCGTGGTCGGCGGGGTCAGGCGCATCGTGCACGTGGGGGTGGCGGCGCTCGTCGTCGCCCTGATGCTGCCCGCGATCGCCGTCGCCCAGGACGCCGCGCCGCAGTGGTGGAAGCCTGCCGCCGGCGTGTCGTGGCAGTACCAGCTGTCGGGCAAGGTCGACCCGTCGGTGAAGGCGAAGGTGTACATCGTCGACGGTGCCGAGACCCCGAAGGCGACCGTGGCCGCGTTGCAGGGCGCCGGTCGGAAGGTGGTGTGCTACCTCTCCGCCGGTTCGTGGGAGAACTGGCGTGACGATGCCGGAGCGTTCCCGGCCGCGGTGAAGGGCTCCGCCCTCGACGGCTGGCCCGGCGAGCGCTGGCTCGACGTGCGCCAGCTCTCGGTGCTCGAGCCGCTGATGGCGGCGCGGATGGACGAGTGCAAGGCGAAGGGCTTCGATGCCGTCGATCCCGACAACGTCGACGGCTACGCCAACGACACCGGGTTCCCGATCCAGGCCGCCGATCAGTTGGCCTACAACCGGATGCTCGCGTCGCTCGCCCACGAGCGCGGCCTGGCGGTGGGACTGAAGAACGACGTCGGGCAGGTCGACCAGCTCGTCGCCGACTTCGACTTCGCGGTGAACGAGGAGTGCGTGCACTACGCCGAGTGCGGCAAGGTGCGCCCGTTCGTCGACGCCGGCAAGCCGGTGTTCCACGTCGAGTACACGACGCCGAAGCGGGCGTGCGATGCGCCGGACGCGGCTGGCTTCTCCACGATCGTCAAGAAGCTCGCGCTCGGCGCGTGGCGTCGCACCTGTTGAGCGTCGTCCCGCGCGGGGCCCACACCTGACCATGCGAGGATGTGCCGTGCTCCGTCCGATCCGCGCCGCGACCGCTGCCTGCGCCGGCGCGGCCATCGCCGGCCTGCTCGTCACCGGCGCGGTCTCGTTCGGGCCGTCGTTCGGGCCGTCGTTCGCGGTGCACGCTGCCGGAGCGGCAACGACCACGACGTCGGTCGCGGTCAAGGCGGCGACCTGCACGCGCCTCGGTGTGCCCACGTACATGGAGTTCGACGTGGCGGGCACGCAGACGGCGGCGGTGCTGGCGGCCCAGCCCGATCCGTCGTTCGTCGTGCTGAACCCCGAGTCGGGGCCCGGACCCGAAGCCGAAGCGGGGTTCGTCGCCGCCAGCAAGACGCTCCGCGCGGCCAAGGTCGGCGTCGTGGGCTACGTCGCCACCGGGTACGGCAAGCGGGCGGAGTCGGACGTCCTCCAGGACGTCGAGCACTGGCGCACCTGGTACGGGACGCGCAACGTGTTCTTCGACGAGGCGCCCTCCGACCGGTCGCACCTGGCGCGCTACCGGCGCTACGTCAAAGCGGTGCACGACGCGGGAGGGCGCGCCATCCTCAACCCGGGGACGTATCCCGATCGCGCCTACGTCGAGCTGGCCGACCTCGTGGTGACCTTCGAGGGCTCCGCGGCTGACTACGCGTCGGCCACCGTGCCCAAGTGGGCGGATCGCTACGCGCCGACCAAGTTCTGGCACCTGGTGTACGCGACTCCTGCGGACCAGGCGACCGCGACGTTCGCCCGGTCCCGCACCCTCCGCGCAGGGTACGTCTACGTCACCTCGGGGGTGTTGCCCGACCCGTGGGGCGCGCTGCCGCCCTATTGGGGCGACGAGCTCTCGGCGACGGCCACGCCGGCATCGTGCGCGAGCGCGTCGAACCCCTGGAGCAAGTAGCCGGCGCGGTCGGCGCGGTCAGGGGATGGCGACGGAGGTGGCGATCATGCGCCCGGGTGAGCGGCAGATCGCGATCATCGGGACGAGCGCGATCAGCAGGCCGGTGGCCGCCCCGAGCGTGAGCGCGGCCGCCGACGTCGCGAAGAGCATGCGCACGCCGAGCTCCACGCCGCAGGCGGGGAGCGCGATCGCCAGCGCCCACGGGATGCGGTTCCAGGAGTGCTGGAGGTCGGTCACCATCGCCAGCGCGCAGAACAGGCCGAACCCACCGAGCAGCAGCATCGTCGGGACGATGCTGCGCCCGCCGTCGACGAGCACCGGCGCCGCCGCGACCGACAGCGCCGCGCAGGTGACGAAGTAGGCGATCCACGCCGACCCGAGACGGCTCGAGACCCGACGCGCGCCGGCGGTCTCGACCTCACGCCCGCGCGCGTGCGCCAGGACGACGTCCAGCCGGTACCACAGGGTGCGCAGGACGCCGGCGGCGACGAGCGACGCGACACCCGCCGGGAGCAGTGCCACCGCGAGCATCCACCCGTTGGGGCGCAGGTGCGTGAGCGAGAAGACCATCATGACGCCGAGCGCGCCACCGATCAGGGCCGACGGCAGCGACTCGAAGATGCCGATCGGCATGTTGCGCTCGGTCTTCTGGCGCCGGGCCCGGTCGTGGCGTTGCACGCGCCAGATCGCGGTGGCGAGCAGCACGAACGCGACCACGGGCAGCACGATCTGTGGTGGCCAGCCGTCGTACAGCGCGGCGGTCACGCCGACGAGGGCGATGCCGTAGACCAGGCCCCAGTCGTCCTTCGCCAGGAGATACCCCGAGAACCACAGCACCTCGAGGGCCATGATCATCAGGCCGGTCTCACCACCGACGAGGAGGAGGCAGAGGGAGAGGGTGAAGACGAGGGCGAACGCGCGGCCGTCGGTGCCGAAGGACCCGAGCTTGCGCTCGCCGGAGAAGTAGCGCCGGCGCGTCAGCCACTGGAGCGCGAGCGCCAGGGGGACGCCGACCCGGAAGGCGATGTCGACGTTGACCGACGGCAGCGCCTGGCCGAGGGGCACGCCCCACGTGGCCATGCTGACGAACCCCGCCAGGCCGAGGATCTCGGCCAGCCAGTTCGACCGCTGCGGGGTCTTCACGATCGGGGGGCGCAGGCGACGGGTCGTGCCCTCCGGGACGACCTCCATCACCAGCTCGCCGAGGTCGAGCGCAGCTTCGGGCCGCAACCCACCCCACGCTTCGAGCACGACGGCGGCCTCGAGCGCGTCGGCCGGCGCACGACCGAGGCGCGCCTCGATCATCGCCAGCGCCTGACGGGGGTGCGCAGGTGCCGCGAGCGGCGATGGCGCGGTGGTCGTGGCGGTCATGAGGCGATCCAGCTCAGGGTCGGAACCGGGGCTTCTTCGGCGGGTGGCGTCGGGTCGGCGAGCAGCTCGTCGAGCAGCACCTGGTACGAGTCGACACAGGTCTTGATGGGGTACCGCTCGCGCACGCGCTCGAAGCCGCGATCACCGAAGTTCTGCGCGAGCTCGGGGTTGCGCAGCAGGGTGGTCACCGCGGCGGCGAGTCCGTGCTGGTCGCGTGGCGCGGTGATGAGCCCGCACCCGTTGAGGGCGTCGCGCACGCCGCCGACCGCAGTGGCCACGACCGGGCGTCGCTCGGCCATCGCCTCGAGCACCGCGATGGGCAGTCCCTCGGAGATGGAGGTGGAGATCACGACGTCGGCGCCGTGCAGCGCGCCGGTGACGTCGTTGGTCGAGCCTTCGAACGTGAATGCGTCCTGCAGCCCGAGCTGGTCGCGCAGAGCGAGACAGGAGTCGGCGTACGCGGTCTGGAGGGGGTCGGCCGGTCCGTAGTGACGGAACTTGGCGCCCGGCACCTGACGCACCACCTCGGCGGCGGTGCGCAGTGCGGTGTGGATGTCCTTGAGCGGGTCGAAGCGTCCGACCAGGACCACCGTCTGCGTGCCCGGCAGCGGCGGCGGCGTCTCCTTCGGGATGCGCACCCCGTTGGGGATCGGCCGGATCCGCGCCGGATCGGTGCCGAGACGCTCCTCCCACGGCACGTGGGTGTCGGTCACGGGTGAGACGATCGAGCTGGCGCGACACACTGCAACCGAGAACGCACGTGCGAGGCGCGTGTTGATCCACTGGAAGCCCGGCGAGTCGTCGCGCAGGACGCTGCCGAGGTACGACTCGCGCACGTACATGCCGTGCTCGGTGAGCAGGATCGGCGTGCCGTAGAGCGCGTGGTCGACCAGCGCGGGGATCCCGGCCCACCCCGCGGCGGTGACGTGGATCAGGTCGGCCGGCGGTGTCGGCGCGGCCGCGGTCTGGGAGATCCAGTAGAGGGTCTGGTAGAGCTGCACCGTCTCGCTCGCGGTGGGCTCGACCACTCCCTTGACCGGGGACTCGTCGTTGGTCCACATGTCGCGGAGCGTGGCGCAGAAGTGCTCCCACGCGTCCTTCGACCGGAACGTCGGGCGCAGCGAGCGCGCGTGCATGCGCGCGTGCACCAGCAGTCGCGTGACCTCGGCGGGCGACGTGTCCCAGTCGAGCAGCGCGCGTGCCAGCTCGCTCGGGTAGCTCGTCATGCGCGACTTCCGCTTCGACGACCAGCGGTCGCGCTCAGGCGTGAGCGACCAGAGTCGGATCGCCTGTGCAACGTACGCGTGGTCGGGGAGCTCGAAGCGCGGCTGCGTCGGCACGCTCGCGGGCACGATGGGCACGAGCAGCCAGTCGACGGTGTCGATCTCGGCGATGACGAGCTTGCACCACGAGCTGACACCACCGACGAAGTACGGGTACGTGCCCTCGGTGGTCATCATCACGCGCGGGCGTGCGTGCCCGACGGCGCGTGACTTCCTCTTGTTGGATCGCACGACGGTCTCCGGGGTCGACGTCGAACGCGCCGTCAGCCGACGGCTTGCGCGCCCGGACCTTCGGTCACGAGCTCGAACCGCGCGGGCATCGCCTCGGCGGCGTCCTGGTCGCTCGCGCGACGGTTCGGCTGCCGGCGATCGAGCTCGGGCATCGGCGTGGCGTTCTCGAGCTGCACCCGAACTGCGCTCGTCGCGCGCTCGAGCTCGTTGCACACGGTGAGCAGGCACTCGCGGAGCATCAGAGCTTCGCCGAGCGTCGCCCACTCCACTTCACCGGGGTTCACCGTGTTGGAGATCGCGTCGGCCAGTCGGCCCACCAACGCACCGGCGGTGGCCGGGGTGACGTGCTGCTGGCGTTCGAGACGGAGCTCCGCGTTCTCGTCGCGCAGGAGCACGACCTCCGACTGCAACGCAGCGATGATCTCTTCGTCCCCCGACTTGGCCCACTTGCCCATGTTGTGCCCCTGAGTGTTCTGAAAGCCGTTGCCCTGTTGGTGCCCGCCCCCCGCGGCCCCGTCCAGTTCATCGGCTCAGCAGAGGAGCATCTTGAGAACCACTCGGGGTGGTCAAATTTCTACCAGGATGTAGCGCTGTGTGCAAACAGATGTGTCATTCCGTGGCCGCGCGCGCAGCGTAAGTCACAATGGCCACTCTCCGTGTTGACTCCGGAGAGTGAACTCTCTAAAGTTGTCCGCTCGCGGGCCGAAGCTTGAGGACCGGGCGAATCCTGGTTGTGACGTTGCACGTTCCCTTACGTGTAGCGGTATGGCTCGGCACCGGCGACAGCGGTCTCACCGAAGAGATCGCGGACGAGGAAGTAGCAGAGGGTGGGCAAGAGGGTGGGCAACATCATGAACGGTCGGGGACGGATCGAAGCTGGCTCGGCTGGCGCGCTGCGGAGAGCGACAGCGCGCGGAGCGTGGGAGGCGACGCAGCGTGAGGCCGCGCGCTCCTCATGGTCATCGCCGCGCTGGCGAGCGTGTTGCCGATCGCGGCGTTCTTCGTCGTCGACGCGGCACCGGCAGGTGCCAGCGTGAGCGTTGTCACCGTTGGCTCGCCGTCACCGGCCACGGTGACGGCCGCTGCCACCGGCACGACGCCGGTCACGTACTCCGTCAACATCACATCGACGAGCTTCACCAACCGTGACTTCAAGATCTCCAACGTCACGGGCATGCCGACGGGTGCGACGTTCTCGGCCACCAAGTGCCAGGCGATGACGAGCAGCACCGACAGCCCGCCGACGAGCACGTTCCCGCTCACCGTCACCACGCCGAACAACCTGCCCGGCACCTACACCCTCACGGTCACCGCGAGCGACTACAACACGACCAACAACTCGTGTGGCGGCACCGCCAACAGCACCGGAACACGGCACCGGCACCCTGGTGATCCAGGCCGCCAACCCGACGGTGACGAGCGTGAGTCCGGCTTCGCTCCCGCAGGGTGTGACCAACCAGAACGTCACCATCACCGGTACCAACTTCTTCTCAGCGGCGCGGTCGCGTCGTTCTCGGGCACTGGCGTCACGGTCAACTCGACGACGTTCGTGTCGTCGACTCAGCTCACCGCCAACATCTCGCTCACGGGCGCGGCCACTGGGCTGCGCAACGTCACCGTCACCAACGCGGGTCCGACGTCCACCGGACGCTGACCAACGGGTTCACCGTGACCGCGGCGTCCGACCGTCACCGCGAACACGAGCCCGGCATCACTCGGTCAGGGCGCGACCAATCAGAACCTCACGATCACCGGCACCGGCTTCGTCAGCGGTGCCGTTGCGTCGTTCTCGGGCACGGGCATCACGGTCAACTCGACGACGTTCAACTCGGCCACGTCGCTGACGGCCAACGTCACCCTCGCGACCAACGCGACCACCGGCTCCCGCACCGTCACCGTCACCAACCCCGACGGAGGAGTGGGGAGCCGCGCCACCTCGTTCACCGTGAACACCGGGCCCAACGCGACCACCGTCGCTCCGACGAACGCGAACCAGGGCGTGTCCAACCTGACCGTGAACGTGAACGGCGCTGGGAACTCCTTCGGTGTCGGCGCCACCATCGCCTTCTCGGGCACCGGCATCACCATCAACTCGCAGTCCCGGTCCAGCGGGAACCTCATCACCGCGAACATCTCGATCGCCGCCAACGCCACTGCAGGGGCGCGGACGATCACCGTCACCAACCCGGATTTCGGTACTGACACGCTGACCTTCACGGTCAACAGCGTCGCCAACAAGGTCGGGTTCACCACGAACCCCGGTGGTGCGGCGGCTGGAGCCACCCTCTCGCCGCAGCCCGTCGTGGCGATCCAGGACGCCAACGGCACCACCGTGAGCAGCACCGCGACGGTGACCCTCGGGATCACTCCCGGCACCGGCACCGCCGGCGCTGTCCTCACCTGCACCGGTGGCCTCTCCAAGGCCGCCACGGCCGGCGTGGCCACCTTCGCCGGCTGCGCGATCAACCTCGCCGGCACCGGCTACACCCTGACGGCGACGAGCACCGGGCTCACGAGTGCCATCAGCACCCCGGCCTTCAACGTCACCGCCCACGCCACCACGACCGCGGTCGCCTGCACCCCGGCCTCGGTGGCCGTCGGCGCCGCGAGCACCTGCACCTACACCGTGACCGACACCTCCGCCACCGGCGCCACCACGCCGACCGGCACGGTCACGCCGAGCACCAACAGCAGCGGCAACTACTCGGCCGCGACCTGCACCCTCGCGCAGACCACTGCGCCACCAGCACGTGCACCCTCACCTACACGCCCACCGCGCGTGGCACGGGCACCCACTCGCTGGGTGCGACCTACAGCGGTGACGCCAGCCACGCGACCAGCACCGCGACCAACTTCTCACTGACCGTCACGGCGGGCACGAGCTCGACCGCGCTCACCTCGTCGGTGAACCCCTCGGGCTACGGGCAGTCGGTCACCTTCACCGCCACCGTCACCGGCTCGGGCGCGCAGCCCACGGGCACGGTCAGCTTCAGCGTCCAGGGCGTGCCGGTCGGCAGCCCGGTGACCGTCGTCGGCGGCGTCGCTCAGATCACCTTCGAACCAGACCAATGGTCTGCCGGCCGGGTTCGCCCAGCAGGTCCAGGCCGCCTACTCGGGTGACGCCAACTACGGCACCAGCAGTGGCTTCGTCACCCAGCAGGTCAACCCTGCCGACACCACGACGACCCCCGGTGCCGCATCGCCGAACCCGGCGGGCTCGGGTGCGCCGGTCTCCATCCCGGTCACGGTGACCTCACAGTTCGGGGTTGCGCCGGACGGCTTCGTCGTACGCCTACGACCAGAACCTCAACCTCATGGGATTCGGGGACGTCATCGGCGGCACGGGCTCCATTGACGTGTTCGGCCAGGCACCGGGCTCGTACACGTACACCGTGTTCTTCTCGGCCACCGATCCGAACCAGTTCAACGACTCCAACGCTCCCGGGACCGCGCCCCTCGTGGTGGCGGCCGGTGCGACGCAGACGGCGGTGACCTCCACCCCGAACCCGTCGACCTACAACCAGTCGGTCACGTTCACTGCCACGGTCACCTCGGTGCCGCCGGCCTCGGCACGCCGACCGGTTCCGTGCAGTTCCTCGACAACGGGGTCGCCATCGGTACCCCGCAGACGCTCGACGGCAGCGGCGTCGCCACCCTCCCGTGGTCGACGCTCACCGGCGGTACGCACTCGATCACCGCTGCGTACACCTCTGACAACCAGGCCACCTTCGGCGACAGCGTGTCGCCGGCGTACTCGCAGGTGGTGAACCCGGCCGCGACCTCGGCCACGCTCGGGGCCACCCCGTCGAGCCCGGTCTTCGGTCAGCCCGTCACCCTGACGGCGACCATCACCTCCTCCGCGGGCATCCCGACGGGGACGGTCACGTTCCTCGACAACAACGTCTCGATCGGCACCGGCACGCTCAACGGCTCGGGCGTCGCCACGCTCGTCACCTCGACGCTCGGCGCTGGTAGCCACCCGCTCACCGCGTCGTACGCGACCGACGGCAACTTCGCTGCCTCGACCTCGGGCATCGTCACGCTCAACGTCGGCCAGGCGAACACCACCACACGGTGGTCTCCGCCGCCAACCCGTCGGTGTTCGGTCAGCCGGTGAGCTTCACCGCCACGGTGGCGCCGGTCGCCCCCGGCGCCGGCGTGCCCACGGGCACGGTCACCTTCACCATGAATGGCGGCCAGACCCAGATCGTGCCGTTGGTGGCGGGGTCGGCGAGCGCCACGCTCACGCCCGACTTCCTCGGCGGCAATGCCGTCGCCGCGGCCTACTCGGGTGACGCCAACTTCGTGGCGACCACGGGCTTCCTCACCCAGAACCTGAACAAGGGTCAGAGCGCCCTCGCCCTGACCTCGAGCCCGGCGCCTTCGGCACTGGGCCAGAGCGTGACCTTCACGGCCACCGCGACCGCAGTGTCGCCGGCAGTCGGTACCCCCGACGGCCTGGTGCACTTCTTCGACGGGGCCACGGAGATCGGCACGGGCTTCCTCAACAGTGGGGTGGCGACGTTCTCGACGAGCTCGCTCGCTCCGGGCGACCACCTCATCCACGCGGTGTCCGACGACGGCAGCACGTTCTTCGGCACGACGTCGAACACGATCACCCAGACGGTGACCGTGGCCGCGACGACGACCGTGGTGAACGCCGCCCCGGCGACGATCGGCTTCGGGAACCAGTCCCTGCTGACCGCGACGGTCGCACCGGTGGCACCCGCCACCGGGACGCCGACCGGTTCGGTGCAGTTCTCCATCGACGGCACGCCGTTCGGCACGCCGGTGGCACTCACCAGTGGCAGCGCCCAGGTCGTCGACGCTGGTCTCGCTGTCCGCGGGCACCCACTCGATCACCGGTCAGTACATCAGCGACAACACGAACCTCTTCACCGGCAGCACGTCTGCCCCGACCTCGCTGACCGTCGACAAGGCGACCACCGCGTCGGTCTGGTGCCGTCGATCGGCAGCTCGGTGCACGGCCAGTCGGTGACCTTCACCGCCACGGTGCAGTCGTCGCAGATCGCGGCGTCGGGTGTCCCGACGACCGGGTCGGTCGAGTTCTTCGACGGTGCGACCTCGCTGGGCAGCGTGCCGGTTGCGAGCAACCAGGCCGCACTCACCACGAGCACCCTCTCGACCGCGCTGCACAGCATCACGGCCGTCTACTCGGGTGACGTCAACTACCTCACCTCCACCTCGGGTGCCGTGAACTTCACGGTGGCCAAGGCCGACACGACCACTTCGGTGACGTCGCCCGGTCCGTCGGTGACGGGCCAGCCGGTGACGTTCACCGCCACGGTCGGCGCAGTGGCGCCGGGTGTCGGCACGCCGACCGGTTCGGTGAGCTTCAGCGTGAACGGTGGTGCGGCGACGATCGTGCCGCTGACCGCCGGTGTGGCGACCTACACCTACACGCCGCAGTTCATCGGTGACGGCAACACGGTCACCGGTGTGTACTCCGGCGACGGCGACTTCAACACGTCGCTCGGCTCCATCGACCAGCACGTCGACAAGGGCGCCACGACCACGGTCGTGACCAACTCGCCGACGCCTTCCTCCATCGGTCAGCTCGTCACGCTGTCGGCCACCGTCACGGCGAACTCGCCGGCGACGGGGACGCCGCAGGGTGACGTGTCGTTCTTCGACAACGGGAACCCGATCCAGACCGTCTCGCTCGACCCGTCGGGTCAGGCGACGATCACGACCAGCACTCTCACGGTGGGTGTGCACACGATCACGGCGACGTACGCCGACTCGTCCACCTTCCTCACCAGCACCTCCGACCCGGTGACCCAGACGGTCACGACCGCGGGCACGACGACGACTGCGGTCGTCGCTCCGACCACCATCGGGTTCGGCAACCAGGCGACGATGAGCGCGACGGTGGCGCCGGTGGCCCCCGCAACGGGGACCCCGACCGGCACCGTGCAGTTCTCGATCGACGCCGCGCCCTTCGGTGCGCCTGTCGCACTGACCGCGGGCAGCGCCTCGCTGGCGACTCCGGCGTCGCTGTCCGCAGGGACGCACACCATCACCGCTGAGTACATCAGCGACAACCCGACCAACTACACCGGGAGCACGTCGGCTGCGACCCCGTTGACGGTCAGCCAGGCCGCAACCTCGGTCGGCGTCGTCACGTCGGTCGGCAGCCCGGTGCACGGGCAGTCGGTGACCTTCACCGCGACGGCAGGCTCGTCGCAGACCACGCCTTCGGGCGTCGCCCTCACGGGCACGATCGAGTTCTTCGACGGCGCGACGTCGCTCAGCGGCCCGCTCCCGATCGACGTCAACGGCCAGGCGGCGTACACCACGTCGACGCTGTCCACGGCGTCGCACTCGATCACGGCGGTGTACTCGGGCGACGTCAACTACGTGACGTCCACCTCGGGTGCGCTCACCTTCTCGGTGGCCAAGGCCGACACGACCACGACGGTGACGTCGCCCGGTCCGTCGGTGACGGGTCAGCCGGTGACGTTCACCGCCACCGTGGGCGCAGTGGTGCCGGGCGCCGGGACGCCGACGGGCACGGTGAGCTTCACCGTGAACGGTGGTCCCGCCACGGTCGTCGCACTGAGCGGCGGTCAGGCGCAGTACACCTACACGCCGCAGTTCATCGGCAACGGCAACACGGTCACCGGTGTGTACTCGGGCGACGGCGACTTCAACACGTCGCTCGGTTCCGTCAACCAGGTCGTGGCCAACGGCGACACGACCACGGTCCTCACCAACACCCCGTCGACCTCCTTCATCGGCGAGCCGGTGAACCTGTCGGCGACGGTGGCGGCGGTGAGCCCGGCGACGGGCACGCCGGCCGGTGACGTGTCGTTCTACGACGGCCTCACCCTGATCGACACCGCGTCGCTCAACGGGTCGGGGGTCGCGTCGATCACGACGAGCTCCCTGTCGGTGGGCGTCCATTCGCTCACTGCGGTCTACGCGACGTCGTCGACCTTCAACACGAGCACCTCTGCTCCTGTGACCCAGACGGTCACGACCGCGGGCACGACGACGACTGCGGTCGTCGCTCCGGCCACGATCGGGTTCGGGAACCAGGCGACGATGAGCGCGACGGTGGCGCCGGTGGCTCCCGCAACGGGGACGCCGACCGGCACGGTGCAGTTCTCGATCGACGCCGCGCCCTTCGGTGCGCCGGTCGCACTGACCGGTGGCAGCGCGTCGCTGGCGACGCCGGCTTCGCTGTCCGCGGGTGCGCACACGATCACCGCTGAGTACCTCAGCGACAACACCGACAACTTCACCGGGAGCACGTCCGGCCCGGCGTCGTTGACGGTCGACAAGGCGACCACCGCCCTCGGCGTGGTCTCGTCGATCGGCAGCTCGGTGCACGGCCAGTCGGTGACGTTCACCGCCACGGTCCAGTCGTCGCAGATCACGGCGTCGACCGTGCCGACGACCGGAACCGTCGAGTTCTTCGACGGTGCGACCTCGCTCGGCAGCATCGCCGTTGCGGGTGACCAGGCGGCGCTCACCACGAGCACGCTCGCTACCGCAACCCACTCCATCCACGCCGTGTACTCCGGTGACGGCAACTACCTCACGTCCACCTCGGCCGACCTGCCGTTCACGGTGAACACGGCCGACACGACCACGTCGGTGACGTCGGCCACCAACCCGTCGGTGACGGGCCAGGCCGTCGACTTCACGGCGACGGTGGTTGCGAACCTGCCCGGTGCAGGCACGCCGACCGGCACGGTCACGTTCACGATGAACGGCGGCCCGGACCAGATCGTGAACGTCGTCAATGGTTCGGCGACTGCGACGCTGACGCCCGACTTCATCGGTGGCAACACCGTGACTGCGGTCTACTCGGGTGACGGCGACTTCAAGACGTCGACGGGCTCGCTCACGCAGAACGTCAACCTGGGCGACACGAACACGGTCGTCACGAACACGCCTGCGACCTCGCAGGTCGGTGAGACCGTGACCCTGTCGGCGACGGTGACCGCGGCGGCTCCTGCCGTCGGGACGCCTGCGGGCAACGTCCAGTTCTTCGACGGTCTGAACCCGATCGGCAGCCCGGTCGCGCTGGCCAGTGGGACGGTGTCGATCCCGACGACGTTCTCGACGGTCGGTGCCCACTCGATCACGGCCCAGTACCTGGGTGCGTTCAACTTCAACGGCAGCATCTCGCCGGCCGTCACTCAGACGGTGACGACTGGTTCGACGGCGACCGTGGTCACGGTTGCGCAGACCCCGGTGGTCTTCGGCAACTCGGTCACCTTCCAGGCGACGGTGTCGCCGGTCGCTCCGGCGACGGGGACGCCCACCGGCACGGTGCAGTTCACCGTCGACGGTGTGAACGCTGGCGCGGCGCAGCCGCTCACCGGGGGCACGGCGTCGGTGACGCTGCCGTTCCTGACGGGTGGGACGCACGGGATCAGCGCGGTCTACACGTCGGACGCTCCGGACACCTTCGGAGGCAGCACCGGCAACACGGCCACGCAGGTGATCACGCCGACCAACACGGCCACGACGGTGTCGCCGTCGGTGGCGAACCCGGTGCACGGCCAGCCGGTGGACTTCATCGCTTCGGTGGACTCCTTCTTCATCGGTACGACGCACGTGTCGCCGACCGGTCAGGTGCAGTTCAAGATCGACGGCACCAACGTCGGCTCGCCGGTGGCGTTGACCACCGCGACCGACCAGCCGTCGACGTGGCGAGCACTGTCTGCGATCAGCAACCTGTCGACCGCCGATCACACCGTGTCCGCCGAGTACATCGGCGACGCGAACTACGCCACGTCCACCTCGAGTGACCTGACGATCACGGTGGCCAAGGCCGACACGACCACGACGGTGACGTCGCCCGGTCCGTCGGTGATCGGTCAGCCGGTGTCGTTCACGGCGACGGTGGGCGCAGTGAGCCCGGGTGCGGGGACGCCGACCGGTTCGGTGACCTTCACCCTCAACGGTGCTCAGCTGCAGACCGTGAACCTGACCGGTGGTCAGGCGAACATCACCTACACGCCCGAGTTCATCGGGAACGGCAACACCGTCCTGGCGATCTACTCGGGTGACGGCGACTTCACCACGTCGCAGGGCTCGTTCAACCAGGTCGTCGCCAACGGCAACACGACCACGGTCGCGAGCAACTCGCCGGCCACCACCTTGTTCGGTGAGACGGTGACGCTGTCGGCCGACGTGGCGGCGGTCTCGCCGGCCACGGGCACGCCCCAGGGCAACGTCTCGTTCTTCGACGGCGCGACCCTGATCCAGACGACTTCGCTTGATGGGTCAGGGCACGCGTCGATCACCACGAGCTCGTTGGCGGTGGGCAGCCACTCGATCACGGCGGTCTACGCGACCTCGTCGACCTTCAACGGCAGCACGTCGGCGCCCGTCATCCAGACGGTCACGACGGCGCAGACCGCGACGGTCGTGACGGTCTCCTCGCCGTCGGTGGTGTTCGGCAACTCGGTGTCGTTCCAGGCGACGGTGGCCACGGTGGCGCCGGCGACGGGGACGCCGACCGGCACGCTGCAGTTCACCGTGGACGGTGTCGACGCAGGCGCTCCGCAGACCCTCTCGGGTGGTGCGGCGTCGGTGACGCTGCCGTTCCTGACCGGTGGGACGCACTCGATCAGTGCGGCGTACACCTCGGACGCTCCGGGGAGCTTCGCCAACAGCCTCGGCAACACGGTGACGCAGGTGATCACGCCGGCGGACACGGCCACGACGGTGTCGCCGTCGGTGGCGAACCCGGTCCACGGCGAGCCGGTGTCGTTCACGGCTTCGGTGGACTCGTTCTTCATCGGTACGACGCACGTGTCGCCGACCGGTTCGGTGCAGTTCAAGATCGACGGTGCGAACGTCGGATCGCCGGTGGCACTCACGCCGGTGACCGATCTGCCGTCGACCGCGACGCTGCCTGCGGTCAGCGATCTGTCGACCGCTGGTCACACCGTGTCCGCCGTGTACCTCGGTGACACGAACTACGCCACGTCCACGTCGAGCGACCTGCCGATCACGGTGGGTGCGGCGGCGACGACCACCAGTGTCGTCTCGCCCGGCTCGACCCAGACCGGCCAGCCGGTGTCGTTCACGGCGACCGTGACGACCAACGCTCCCGGTGCGGGCACGCCCGTCGGCTCGGTGACCTTCACCGCCGACGCGGGTGCGGTGTTCATCGGGACCAGCCCCCTCTCCGGAGGATCGGCGACGAGCCCGAGCATCTCGAGCCTCTCGGCCGGGTCGCACACGATCACCGCGACCTACTCGGGTTCGGTCGACTTCCAGGGTTCGCTCGGCACCACGAGCCAGAGCGTCGGGGCTGCGGCCACGACGACCGCGCTCGAGAGCTCGCTCAACCCGTCGATCTTCAGCCAGGCGATCGGCCTGACTGCGACGGTGACGGTGACGCCGCCGGCCAGCGGGACGGCGACCGGTACGGTCCAGTTCCTCGACGGTGCGACGTCGCTCGGCACGGTGGCGGTCAACGGCGGGGGCCAGGCGTTCCTGCCGATCAGCACCCTCACCGGTGGTGCGCACAGCCTCACGGCCGTGTACACGCCTGCCGACTCGGCGGTGTTCGCGACCAGCACCTCGCCGGTGCTGACGCAGACCGTCAACACGGCGGACACCTCGGTCGGCGTCACGACGTCGAACTCGAGCCCGGTGTACCCGGACTCGGTGACGCTCACCGCCACGGTGGGTTCGTTCGCCGGGATCCCCTCGGGCACGGTCGACTTCACGTCGAACGGCACCCCGATCGGCAGCGCGCCGCTGGTGGCTGGTGCCACCAATGCGACGGCTGCGATCACGGTGGCCCTGCCGGCGGGCAGCCAGTCGGTGGTCGCCAGCTACAGCGGCGACACCAACTTCACCCCCAGCACGTCCGGCGCACTGTCGTTCGTGGTGGCGAAGGCCGACCAGACGATCACGTTCGCTCCGCTTCCGGACGGCGTGATCACTGACGGCAGCCAGCCGTTGAACGTGTCGGCGAGCTCGGGTCTGCCGGTGACGCTGGTGACCACGTCGGAGTCGACGTCGGTGTGCCACATCTCTGGGAACTCGGTGGTCTACGACACCGTCGGGCATCTGTGGGGTGTGGGCGTACCAGAACGGTGATGCGAACTTCAACGCCGCAGCGCCGGTGGGTCACGCGTTCTACATCGCACCTGGTGCGCAGCCGCAGACGATCACGTTCGCTCCGCTTCCGGACGGCGTGATCAGCGACGGCAGCCAGCCGTTGAACGCTTCGGCGAGCTCGGGTCTGCCGGTGACGTTGGTGGCCACGTCGGAGTCGACGTCGGTGTGCCACATCTCTGGGAACTCGGTGGTCTACGACACCGTGGGCATCTGTGGGGTGTGGGCGTACCAGAACGGCAACGCCAACTGGACTGCAGCGGCGCCGGTGGGTCACGCGTTCTACATCGCTCCGGCAGCGCAGCCGCAGACGATCACGTTCGCTCCGCTTCCGGACGGCGTGATCAGCGACGGCAGCCAGCCGTTGAACGCTTCGGCGAGTTCGGGTCTGCCGGTGACGTTGGTGACCACGTCGGAGTCGACGTCGGTGTGCCACATCTCTGGGAACTCGGTGGTCTACGACACCGTGGGCATCTGTGGGGTGTGGGCGTACCAGAACGGCAACGCCAACTTCACTGCGGCGGCGCCGGTGGGTCACGCGTTCTACATCGCTCCTGCGTCGCAGGCTCAGACGATCTCGTTCGCTCCGTTGGCGGATGGTGTGCTGAGTGATGGCAGCCAGCCGTTGAACGTGTCGGCGAGTTCGGGTCTGCCGGTGACGTTGGTGACCACGTCGGAGTCGGCGTCGGTGTGCCACATCGCTCCTCCGGTACCTCGGTGGTCTACGACACCGTGGGCATCTGTGGGGTGTGGGCGTACCAGAACGGCAACGCCAACTTCACTGCGGCGGCGCCGGTGGGTCACGCGTTCTACATCGCTCCGGTGGCACAGGACCAGACGATCACGTTCGCTCCGTTGGCGGATGGTGTGCTGAGTGATGGCAGCCAGCCGTTGAACGTGTCGGCGAGCTCGGGTCTGCCGGTCACTCTCGTGGTGACGACCGAGTCGGCGTCGGTGTGCCACATCGCTCCCTCCGGTACCTCGGTGGTCTACGACACCGCGGGCATCTGTGGGGTGTGGGCGTACCAGAACGGCAACGCCAACTGGCACGCCGCAGCGCCGGTGGGTCACGCCTTCTACATCGCACCGACCACGACCTGATCGAGCGTTCGACTCCACTCGGTGGAGAGCCGGCACCCGATGGTGCCGGCTCTCTCCGTTTCGTGGAGCCCGTCGTCACGCGAGACGTACGGCGACATGACGCAGTCGCCTCGGACGCGGGGCTACGCTCCCGCCCCCATGGGCGTGGTGCCGGGGGTCGCGTCGAGAAGCATCTCCACTGCCGACGTGACCTTCGCCCCGGCGACCTCATCTGAGGCTGCGTTCGCAGCGGTGTGGGGTGCCGAGGGTCTGCCGGAAGGGTGGCTCAGCGAGGGTCAGGCGTTCGCGCTCTGGCGCGCGGCTGCATCGGTCCGCCCGGGCGCCTGGATCGTCGAGGTCGGGAGCCACCACGGTCGTTCCACCGTGTTCCTCGCGTCGGCGAAGCAGGCCGACGTTCCCATGCTGGCGGTCGACCCGTTCGACAGTCCTCGATGGGGTGGTGGCGCCGACGCGTTCGAGCGCTTCCAGGACACGGTGCGTCGGTTCGGACTCGCGGACGTCGCGGTGTTCCGCGGCTTGAGTCGTGACGCCTCCGCGGCATGGACGCGCGGACCGGTCGCACTGCTGTTCATCGACGGTGCCCACGACCGGTCGTCGGTGCTCGCCGACATCGACGGTTGGCAACCGGCGCTGGCACCCGGAGCGGTCGTGTTCGTACACGACGCGTTCTCGTCGGTGGGCGTCACCTCGGCGCTGACGAGCCGCTATCTGTTCACCCGCAGCTACCGCTATGTGGGCTCGACGCGAACCCTGGTCGCGTTCGTCCGGGAACCCGTCGGCGGTGTGCGTGCCGTCGCACAGAGCGCCCGCATGCTCCCCAGGTACGCGTACTTCGCTCGCAACGTCGCCATCAAGTTCTCGCTCCGCCGCGGCTGGAGTCTCGTACCGCGACTCCTGCGCTTCCGCGGCGAGGACGACGACCTCTACTGACCGTCGCTCCTCGCGGCCTCGAGGAGATCCTCAGGTAGGCGAGAGACGCACCAACGCCGCCTCGATCGTGCCGACCACGTCACCCTGGCTGAACGAGCGCTCCGCTTCGGCGCGGGCTGCTGCGCGCAGTCCGGTCACGGTGGCCGAATCACGGAGCATCCGTCGCACTCCCTGCTCGAGTGCGTCGAGGTCGTCGACGGGTGTCGTCAGGACGGCGCTGCCGTGGACGAAGTCCGTCGCCCCGACCGCGCTCGTCGCGACCACCGGCGTGCCGGCTGCGAGCGCCTCCCCCACGGTGAGACCGAAGGGCTCGTACTTGCTCGGTTGGATCAACAGATCGGCTTCGGTCACCAGATGCCGGACTTCGTCATGGGGCAACGGACCCAACACGGTCGCCACGCGTGGCTCGATGTCGTCGAGCAGCGGGCGGTAGTCCGACCACTGCGTGTAGCCGCCGATGAACTTGATGTCGACGACTCCTTCGAGATCGGCGAGTCGGTGCGAGAGCGCCACCACCTGCTCGACGCCCTTCCTCGCCGACATGCGCGACACGAACACGATCGAGGAGGGCCGACCGGGAGCGTGATCCTCGAAGGTCCAGGTGTCGAGATCGATCGGGTTCGGTGCGAGCACGGTACGGGAGCGCTCGATGCGATAGTCGGCGACCAGCTCTTCCCGGAACGACTCGCTGATGCAGACGACCAGGTCGGCGTGGCGGGCATGGTCGCGCTGGAGGAACTTGCGGATCTCGAGGATCGGGCGGACGGTCGCCGTCTTCCAGCGAGGCTCACATCGGCGGCGGAGAGCGGCCTCGCGGAGATACCAACGCAGCTCACCGGCGGCGTGGGTCTCGGGGTGGAGAACGATCGGCGGGAGCTTCGACCGGTGTCGTTTGAGTCCCGGCATCTCGATGTTGGAGAATTGGTAGACGACGTCGTAGGGCACGTCGGCGTGTCGCCGTACGAGCGTGTGGGTGAGCTGTCGTTGCCCCCACGCACGAAACGCCAGGCCGAAGGCGAAGGCGGCGACCGCCGTGCGGCTGTACCAACGACCCCACTGCCAGGTTCCGCCGGAGCTCACGACTCCGAGGCCGGCGTCGACGAGCGGTCCGGGCAATGCCCCGCCCCCGTCGGCGACGTAGCAGTCGACGACGTGCCCTCGCGCGAGGAGACCTTCGATCAGTTGGTAGGCGACGCCTGGGACGCCGCCGCCCTCCACAGGTGGTGACCCGGTCCACGCGATGCGCAGCGAACGGGCGTCGCGCACGGATCCCGTCACTGCGAGAGGTCGCCGTCTTTCGACTCGGCAGGGCGGTTCCCGGCCTTGCCGGCGGTGCCGTTCCCGTTGCCACCGTTCGCGCTGCCGTTCTTCGGCGGTTGCAGGTCCGGGACGTCGGCGGACCGGTAGTAGCCGTAGCCGTACTCGGCGGGCTGCGCGTCGGCGTTGTTCAGCACCATGCCGACGACCCGTGCGTTCACCTGCCGGAGCAGTTGGTAGGAACGATGGAGTCCGCGCTTCGACGACTCGCCCGCGGAGGCCACGAGCAGCGTGGCGTCGGTGAGGCCGGCGATCACGAGCGCGTCGGAGACCGGGAGCACCGGCGGCGAGTCGAAGAGCACGATGTCGACGATCTCGCTGAGGTTGTTGACGATGCTGCGGACACGGGCCGATGCGAGCAGCTCGGACGGGTTGGGCGGCGGGGGTCCGGAGGCGAGCAGCGCGACGTTCGGCTCACCGGGCACGCGCTGCACGACCTCTTTGAGGTCGGCCTCGTCGAGGAGGAGCGACGTGAGGCCCACCCGGTTCGAGACGCCGAAGAACTCGTGGATCCGGGGGCGGCGCAGATCGGCCGAGACGACGACGACCCGACGTCCGGCACGGCCGAGCGCGATCGCGAGGTTCGCCAGGGTGGTGGTCTTCCCCTCGCTGGCGCGCGCACTGGTGATCTGGAACCGGGTGATGTCGGTCTCGAGCCCCACGAATTCCACTGCGGTGCGGAGGGTCCGGTACGCCTCCGCCGCGGCGGCGCTGGGATCGGCTCGGGTGACGAGGTACGCGCCGCCCTTCTTCTTCCAACCGGCGACGGAGGGGATCTCGCCGAGCACGGGGACGTCGTTGCCGACCGCGCGTTCGAGGTCGTCGCGCACCTTGATGCTGTCGTCGAGGTAGTCGACGAGGAATGCGATGCCGATGCCCAGGAGCAGGCCGAGGATCGCACCCAGTGCGGCATCCCGCAGCGGCTTCGGCGACACCGGCGCGGATGGGACGGTCGACTCCGCGAGGATCGCCGCACCACCCGCGTTGGCCAGGTTGGCGGAGACCTGCAGGCGACCGAGTTGGTCGACGAGGTAGGCGCGCTGGTCTTCCAGCGCAGCTCGTTGCGTGTCGCTCGGAGCCGCTGCCGCTGCGAGCTGCGCGTCGATGTCGTTGATCTTGGTCTGGACCTGCTGGCCCGCCGAGAGCAGGTCGTCGACCGTGCTCTTGCGTCGGTAGTCCACGTACGACTTCGCGTACGTGTCCGCGTCCTTGGCGGCCTGGGCGGCGCCGCCGCTCTTGGCCTTGATCGTGATGACGTCGGACTGGGTGTCGGAGTCGATCGTGACGTCGGGAGCGTGACCGAGCACCTTGGCCGCCGCGTCCGACACCGCGTTGCTCTCCGCCACCTGCACCTCGGTCTGCACGTTCCGTGCCGGGTCGACCGTCTGGGTGTTGGAGAACACCTGATCGGACGCCTGGCGCTCGATGAGCACCTGCGTGCTGCCCTGGTAGACCGTCGACCGCAGTGAAGAGAAGACCCCGGCGACGACCGCGGTCATGAGGCAGACGCCGATGATGATCCACTTCCGGCGTCGGAGCACCACGAGGAAGTACTTGAGGTCGGAGCCTCTGTCCGCGGAACGCTCGCTCACGGTCTGGCGTCTACTCCCTCGACGGATGTCGGGTCGTGGCTCGCCTGCGCACCGGGCCGACGAGGCTGGAAACCTGCAACTCTATGCCTGCCCGACCGGCGCGGCCGCCGACGCCGACGTCACGGCCGGACGCAACCGGCGGGTGTCCGCAACCTGGAGCTCGGCGTCGTCCTGTGCCGGCTCGTCGTCATTCGGTGTGGGGGCATCCAGCCACCCCAACACCAGCCAGGGCAGGATGACCACCGCGTACTGACCGCCGTTCAGCCACTGCGACAGCGTCACGATCAGCACGCCGAGCGCGGCGAGAGCGAGCGGGGTGCGAGTCCGTCGGGCGCGGCCATACGCCGTGATCAATCCGAGGGCTGCGACGAAGACGTAGGTGATCAGTCCGAGGATTCCCGCGGCGAGCGCCGCGTTCCCGATGTCCTGTTCGGTGCCGCTCAGTGCCGTGGGGTCCGGTGCTTCGGTCGAGAGCTTCGTACCCGCGATGGTCACCGATCCGACACCACGCCCGAGGGGTTGGCTGATGGCCGATGTGATGCCCTCCCACGCCAGCTCGAAATGACCAGGGAGTGACGAGTCCTTTCCGAAGGGATCGGTGAGCCCGCTGACCTGATGCTCGGCGAGCTGCGACGGGCCGCTCGCACCGAACTGCGACGGGGCGACTGCGCCGAGGACCAAGGGGACGGCGGCGAGCACGAGGGCGGTCACCAGGAGACCCGCGCAGGAGCGGGATCCGGAAGCGTGCGGTCACTGACCAGCCCGAGCGCAGTGGTCAACATGACGACGGCGCCACGCGCCGACGAGTACCAGAGCGCGACCAGGATGACGGCGACGGCGGGCACGCAGAAGCGCGCGCAGCCGCGAGCGCCAGCCGAGCGTCAACCAGCACACCGCGCCGATGGCGAGGAACATCGAGTACTCGCTGCTCGACGAGAAGCTGGAGAACGAGCGCACCGCGCCGCCGATGTTCAGCGCGACGTATCCGAACTGGTCGATCCACTGCTGGTCCCAGGTGGGAAAGCGCACGAAGGTCTGGAAGAGGCCGTAACCGGCGGCGAGCACTGCGAGGATCGCGTAGGTCCACAGCACCCGGCGCAGGAGGTCGTCGTCGACGAGCGCCCGGCCGATGAAGAACGCCAGCATCGGCACCACGACGAGCAGGACGCCTGCGAGTCCGACGGCGATGCCACCCTGCGCGGGATTCAGTGCGCTGAGGGTGAGGACGGCCATCAGCAGTAGGACGCTCGAGGTCAGCCGGGTGCGCCGGGAGAGTGCGCCTCCACGGATGGCGACGGCGGTCAGGACTGCGAGAACTCCGGCGCCGACCAGGATGAGCGGATCGCCGAGTTGGAAACTGGTGGCGATGCCAGTGGTCAGGCGTCGGGTCAACCCGAGTGCCGCGAGCCACACCACGAGGATTCCGAGCGCGGCTCGCGGATAGCCGACAGCGATGGCGAGCCCGAAGAGCGCCGCCGATGCGGCGATGGCGATCCTCGAGACCTCTGGTGACGACGCTGCGACCCCGGCCACGACGACCACGGTCGCGATCGCGACCATGAGCAGCGCCGTGGTGCCGCGCGACGAGGTGCTCACTCGTCAGTTGCTCCGCGGCGCCGGGAGATCGCGGCAGAGCTGGAGGTGCGCCTCTGCCACACGCTCCCAAGTGTACGTAGATGCCCGATCCCGGGCCGTTGCCCCGAGCGCGCGACGCCGTGCCGGATCTACGACGAGCAGCGCCAACGCCCGGGCGAAAGCAGCTTCGGTTCGGTCCAGGACCAAGCCGCCCTCGTCGTCGCCGACGAGCTCTGCAGCGCCGTTGACCGGCGGCACGAGCAGCGGGAGCCCGCTCGCCGCCGCCTCGAGCATGCTGAGGCTGAACGCCTCGTACGACGTCGGGAAGACGAACGCGTCGGCCGCTTGGTAGAGGCGCGCCGGATCGGCACGGTGACCGAGGAACCGCACCGCGTCCCCGACGCCCCGGTCGTCGGCGAGGCGCTGATGGCGTTCGACGTCGCCCTCACCGACGACCCACAGCGAGACATCGTGCCCCGCGGCGCGAGCGTCGGCGACGGCACCGATCGCGATCGCCAGTCCCTTGCGCTCCCAGTCGCCACCGACGAAGAGGGCCACGAACGAGTCGCCGGCGCATTCGCGGTCGCGGAGCTCGGCGCGAGCGACGGCGTCCGGGCGGAAGCGTTCGGCGTCGACGCCATTCGGGATCGGGACCACGGGGATGCCGGGATACGCGGCCGTGGCCTCGCGGCCGACGCCGCGGGAGACAGCGGCGAAGGCGCGCACGCGTGCCGGTCGGTAGCACCAACGTTCGGCGGCGAGTGCCAGGGCGCGGTCCACCGCAGTGTTCACGCGCCTCGTGCGCGAGCGGCCAGGCTGCCGTAGCCGTCCGACTGCAGTGCGATGTCCGGCATGGCAGTAGTGCAGATCGACCACGTCGACGCGAGCGGGGATGATCGCGCCGAACGTCTCCACGATGTCGTCCGGCCGGCGAATCCGCCGGATGGTGAACGCGCCGGTGACGAAGAACAATGCGAACTTGAGAGGGATCGGCTTCCGCACCACCGGGACGCGTCGCCATTCGACGAGCGGAACGAGCGTCTCGTCGAGCGTGCTCGTCACCGCGACGACGTCGATCTGGCCGTGCAGGCGGCGGACGAGCTCGCAGTAGGCGCGCTCCATGCCGCCCTCGCCCCGCCCGTCGTGCGCGACGAGGACCAGGCGACGAGACGCTCGGCCACTCCGGAGGTCGGCTGCGGTGACGTATGCGTCTGCGGTCCGACGTGCTCGTCCTCGTGTCACGGCGAGCACCTTGCCGATGGTCGACGGCACCACGCGGCCGCAGGACCTCGGGTTCGCGCCGAACGATTGCCGCAAGTGATCGGATCATGCCGGGCTGATCGCGCGTGCCCGACCGCGAATCCGAAACGAGCGACCGAAGCGCGACGGTCGGGTCGACACGTCGTGGGAGCGACGATCGCGTTGAACCCCGCATCGACGACCTCGCGAAACGACGGGCGATCGCGTTGCTCGCCCCCTGCCGCGGGCTTCCCTCGTGATCGACCACGATCGCGGGGTCGTACACGATGCGCCAACCGTGCGCGCTGGCGTACCCGCACGGTACGGCTTCGTTGTGTGCTTGGGCGCCCTTCCCACGCAGGGTGCCGTCGGCTGCGAGCGCGAGTGCTTCCGAGCGGAACGCCATGTTCACGCCCTTCAGCACGTCGACGTCACGGGCCGGGCCGCATCCGAGGTGGTGGTGGCCGACCAACTTGCCCGACTTCAGGTAGACGCCGACGACCGGCTCGGTGGCGAAGTCCTGTCCAGGGATCCGGTCGCGCCCGCCGATCGCGCCGACCGTCGGGTCGGCGAAGCCGGCCAAGATCCGTTGCAGCCAGTCGTGGTGTGGGCGCGCGTCGTCGTCGGTGAACGCGATGAGGGAGCCGGTCGACGCCCGCACCCCCGCTCGCATGGCCTCGATCTGGCCCGGGCGGTCGATCGTGATCAGTTCGGGCCGGAATCCCACCGTGATGGCGTGGTCGACGACCTCGGGTGTCCGGGTGTCGTCGGCACGAGCGACGACGAGCACGCGATCGGCGGGCCGCGTCTGCTCGGCGAGCGCGCGGAGGCATCGAGCCAGCACGTCGTGCCGGCCGGTGGTCGGCACGATCACGTCGAGGGTCACCGCCTGGGTCCGAGCCGCGTCGGGTCAGCCATCTCGATCGCCGTTCATCGGTGTCGACCCGGAGGTCAGTGCAGCCGCAGCTCGATAGAAGGCATTGGTGTCCTCGATCTCCGAGATCGGACCGAAGGCTTGGATGGTGCCGCCGTCGATCACCATGATCCGGTTGCAGATCGTGAGCGTCGACAGGCGGTGGGCGACCACGAAGAGAGTCAGGTGCCCGCGCAGGCTGGCGAGCGACTCCTGCACCAGCGACTCCGACTTGAGGTCGAGCGCGCTCGTCGGCTCGTCGAGGACGAGCATCTCCGGATCGCTCGCCAGCGCTCGCGCCAAGCAGATCCGCTGCCGTTGCCCTCCGGAGATCCCATCGGCGCGCTGGCCGATGACGGTGTCGTACCCGTCGGACCAGCCGAGGATCTCATCGTGCACGTGTGCCAGTCGAGCGGCACGTTCGACCGTCGACCCGTCGAGGTCGCGGAAGAACGAGATGTTGTCCCGGACGCTGGCATGGAGCAGACGAGGCTCCTGGGAAACGTACGTCACCCGACGCCGCCAGTCGGCGAGCGCGATGTCGTCGACCGCGACGCCGTTGACCGTGTAGCGCCCGGCGCGCGGGGAGCGGAGCCGGAGCAGGAGCTGCACGAGCGTCGACTTGCCAGCGCCCGAAGGCCCGACGATGCCGATGGCTTCGCCGGCGGTCACCTCGAAGCCCACGTCGGTCAGGACGTCACGGTCGGGACGGTACGCGTACGCCACGCCGTCGAAGCGGGCGTTGCGGAGGCGGGGCATGGATGCGGTCCCACTCGGGAGGACACTGGCGCGGAAGCGGCCCTCGGCGGCTTCGAGGCGTTCTCGGTACGGCACGGCCTGGAGCACTTGGTGGTACGACGCCTGTGCCTGCTGTCCGTACATCGCGCTGCGAACGAGCATCAGCACCACCGCACCGAGCGTCGCGATGCGCCCCGCTCCGGACCAGTAGAGACCGGCGAGGCCTCCGACGACGAGCAGGATCACGACGCTCTGGTACGCCCCCTGCACGACGTTGCCGAGGAAGCGCGACTTGAAGAAGTGCGCCTTCGTGGTGGACACGAGCGCGTCCACCTGCGCCTGGAGGCTCGAGGCGATCCCGAACACCTGGGTCTCCTCGGAGACACGTACGGACTCGCTGATCCCTGCCGCGTAGTCGAGCTCGGCGGCAGAGAGCTCGTGCGCCGCGTGCTGCCCCATGCGGTTGAGCGGGCGCAGCAGGAGTGCGACCAGCACCGCTGCCGCGAGCACCACTGCGGCGACGATCGCACTGAGGAGTAGCGCCGACCCGACCAGCGCCGCGAACGCCAGTGCGCCGCTCACGACGTAGGTGGCGTGGATCACGCCGTACGTCGCGTTCGTGACCTGGTTGGTGGTCAGTTCCTGGAGGTGCCCTTCACGCTCTTCCGACTGCACGGCCCACTGCGACGCGAGGTAGGCATCGAACAGGCGGAGTCGGGTGCGGGACTCGAAGTCGCTGGCGATCTTCGCGGGGAGGTACCCAGCGAGCATCATCAGTCCCACTCGGAGCACCGCCATGATCACCGCCGCCACGAGCAGCGCGGAGATCGAAGCGCTGAGGTGCACCGGTCCCACGTCGGCGACGACCTTCGAGCTCCCCTCGACGAGCGCAGCGGCGATCTGCGCGATGAAGAGGAGCAGCGCGGACTCGAGGAGGCCCGCGACGAAGGACACGACGACGAGGGCGCCGATGGCCCATGGATCGTCGCTGAGGAAGGCCCGCACCGCACGGAGCTGCGGCCGCGCCGAGCCGGTCGCCCCCGATCGTTCGCGCCGGCGTTCCGTTGGGGTCATCGTGTCGTTTCGTGATCTGGAGCACCGACCGTGCCGGTGCGACGACGTGCCACGGAGGCGCGATGGTGGGCAGAGCCGGCCCACCGCGGCTGCCGCGCCGCTTCGCCATGGAGATTCGGGCTGGAGTTCGGGCTGTCGATCGGACTCGAGGTCCGCCGCGTGATGCGCGGGAGGCCCACCACTGGCTGTGTAGATTAGGCCGTTGCACGGCGACAGAACGACGTTGCGAGTGCCGGCTGCAGGGGAGGACAGGCACGTGCAGAACGTGTCGGAGATTCCCGGCGCCGTGGCACCGACCGCGCTGACCGCTGCCCCGGATCCGACGTCGCGGCGTCGAGTGGCCCCGTGGATCCGCCGATATCTGAGGGCCGCGATCGTCACTGACAGCGCGTCCGCCCTCGCGGCCGCCGTGATCGCGAAGCTCCTCCGCTTCGGCTTCGCCGACTCGGCCATCGCGGGCACCGACCTGCAGATCCCCTACGTGCTGGTCGTGGTCCTCCTGGTGCCGATCTGGCTCGGGGCGATGGCGCTCGGAGGTGCCTACGACCTCCGCAGCTTCGGAGCGGGTGCGGACGAGTACCGCGAGGTGCTGCGAGCCGGCTTCTACCTCTTCGCGCTCGTGGCCATCGTGCGACTGGTGCTCCAGGTGGACGTCGCACGCGGTTTCCTCGCTGCGTGCGTACCGCTCGCGATCCTGTTCACCGTCGCGGGCCGCTACGTGCTCCGGAAGCGCCTCCATCGATCGCGCGCACTAGGTCGGAGCTCGCTCCGCGTGCTGCTCGTCGGCAGTCGCGAACCGATCGAGGCGATCGCGAAGCACTTCATGGAGTCACCCTGGGCGGGATTCAAGGTCGCCGGCGCGTGCTCGACCGAACCCGAGGAGACCCATCTGGTCGGCGACGCGCAGGTCGTGCCGATCGCAGGCGACACGGGGCACGGTGCTCGAGACGATCGAGGCTCTGCAGATCGATGCACTCGTCGTCGCCGACACCTCGGTCTTCGCCCCCGGACATCTCCGGCGGCTGTCGTGGGTGCTCGAGGACCTGGGTGTCGAACTGATCGTCGCGCCCGCGGTGACCGACATCGTCGGTCCGAGGATCAGCACCCGCCCGGTCGCTGGCCTGCCGCTCTTGCTCGTGGAGCGGCCGCGGTTCAGCGTCGGTGGCCGTGTGTTCAAGCGCGTCTTCGATCCGCTGATCGCGTTCGTGCTGCTCGTCCTGCTCTCGCCGGTCCTGTTGATCGCCGCGGTGGCGGTGCGGTGCACGAGCAAGGGCCCGGTGTTCTACCGCCAGATCAGGATCGGGCTCGAGGGACGGCCCTTCACGATCGTGAAGTTCCGCACGATGGTGCGCGAGGCCGACGAGCTCCAGAATGCACTCGACGCCAACGACGCCGACGGCTTGCTCTTCAAGCTCCGGCGCGATCCCAGGGTCACGAAGGTCGGGCGGGTGCTGAGGCGCTGGTCGATCGACGAGTTGCCCCAGCTCGTGCACGTCATCAGCGGCAAGATGAGCCTGGTCGGTCCGCGTCCTCCGCTCGAGCGCGAGGTCGAGCAGTACGACCCGGATCTCCACCGTCGACTCCTGGTGAAGCCCGGTCTCACCGGTCTGTGGCAGGTGAGCGGCCGCTCGGACCTCCCGTGGGAAGAGGCGGTGCGGCTCGACCTGTACTACGTGGACAACTGGTCGCCGACGATGGATCTGGCGATCCTGCTGAAGACTGCGCGCGCCGTGGTGCGCGGCAACGGCGCCTACTGATCGTCGCGGAACCCAGGACACGACGAGATGCGACGACTGCTCGTGGTGAGCCACCCCGCGGTGGTGCCGGTGAACCAGCTCGTCTACGCGGAGCTCCAGCAGCGCGGATGGGAGATCGTGCTGGTCACACCGAAGACCTGGCGGCACGAATTCGCGGCGACGCCGTTCGCGGCGGAGCCCTTGCCAGAGCTGGCTGGGAGCTTCGTGCCCATCGCGCGAGTGCTCGTCGGGAGACCCCAACGGCACTTCTATCTGGCGCGGCCCGTCACCGACGTCCGCCGTTGGCGGCCGAACGTCGTGTTCGTCGAGCAGGAGGCGTTCTCGCTCGCGGCGTTCCAGTGGGGGTCGGCAGCAGCTCGTGTCGGGGTCCCCTTCGGCGTGCAGGCAGCCGAGAACCTCGATCGTCACCTTCCTGCGCCGGTACGCCTCATGCGCGACTTCGTGCTCCGGCGAGCGGCCTTCGTCGCGGCCCGAACCCCGGCCGCTGCCAACCTGGTCGTGAAGTGGGGGTTCTCGGGAAGGGTCGAGGTGGCACCCCATGCGGTTCCGGCATGGCCCGTCCCGGAGCACCATCGAACAGGGGACACGTTCACGGTCGGCTTCGCCGGTCGCCTGACCTCCGCCAAGGGTCTCGACGACCTCGTGGGTGCCGTGCAACGGCTGCGTGCACCCGTGCGCCTGCTCCTGGTGGGCGATGGAGACCTCCGCTCGGACCTCGTGCGGACGTCGGTTGTCGAACGGCACGATCGATGTGCGCACCGGCGTCAGCCACGACGACATGGCGAGCGCCTATGCCGAGATGGATGTGCTCGTGCTGCCCTCGCTGACGACGCCCCGGTGGGCGGAGCAGTTCGGACGGGTGCTCGTGGAGGCGCTCTGGTGCGGCGTCCCGGTCGTCGGCTCGTCGTCGGGTGAGATCCCGTGGGTGATCGGAGTGACCGGAGGTGGACTGGTGTTCACCGAAGGCGACGTCGCCGAGCTCGCAGCCTGCCTGGAGGCTCTGCGTGACGACCCGCCGCAGAGAGAAGCGATGGCCAGCTGCCGGCCGGAACAAGGTGGAGACGCTCTTCAGCGTTCCGGCCAGCGCCTCGGCGTTCGAGGCCCTGCTGGACGCGGCGGTCTCCTAGGCGCGTCGCGACGGTCGGCGCAGCCCCGCGGCCTACGAACCCAATCGTTTGCGGACGGACGTCGCCACAGCAGTCGGCAGCGTTCGCACGAGCTCCAATGCCCCGGGTGTCCGGGTGGCGATCTCGAAGCACCCAGGGTGCACGATGCGCTCGGGCAGCGATTGCGCCGGGAGCGGCGCCGACGAGTAGAGGAAGGTGTTCTGGCGGTACCACCAGGCGACGCGTTCGTCGTCCCAGACGAGCGCTCGGATCGAGTCGTATTGGGTGTAACCGTGCTCGGCGAACAGGCTGCGCCAGTAGCCGGGCCATTGGCAGTTGACATGGCCGTGACCGACCTGACCAGGGATTGCGGCCGAGAACGCCACGACCGGCGCGGCTTCGACCAGCGAAGCGACCAACGTCGGCGCCGCCTCGGCGGGAAGATGCTCGGCGACCTCGAGACAGAGCGCGAGGTCGAAGCGCCCGTAGGAGAATGGCTGCCGCAGATCGTGCTGTCGGTACGGACATGACACGTCTGCGGGGTCGTGCTCGTCGATGCCGAGCACCGAGAGCCCGGGAAACGCCTCGAGCCAGGAACCGACGCCGCATCCGACGTCGATCACCGAAGCAGGCTCGATCATGGCGATGAGGATCGGAGCGATCACCGCCGCCGCCGCGGGGCTGGTCTCATGGAGGTGCTGCGTGGGGAAGTCCATGCGGAGGCGGTCGCCGGTCAGGGCTTGCGGCACCGGGCGATCAGCGTGTGGGCGAGGATCGCGGAACGTTGGGTCACAGGCCACAGGCGGTCCGGTGCGAAGCGGTTGAACCGAGGGAGATCGATCGAGTCCGTGAACAACTCCGAGCACTCGAGGCCGGCGCGGGTCACGAGCGACGTGAGGCTCGCTCGATCGAAGAAGCGGATGTGAGGCGCGTCGTACGTGTGGCCCCGCACGCCTGGTGGACCGACTCCACTCGCGGGGAGGCGGCCTGCGACCATCCGGACGCGGTTCCACCACGAGAACGCGTTCGGCACGCTGATCAGAGCACTGCCGCCAGGGTGAAGCAGCGAAACCGCACCGGTCAGCGCGGCTTCGGGGTCGAGGAGGTGCTCGAACACCTCGAGCGCGACCAGTACGTCAAACCGGTCGGGCACGGCGGCGAGGTGTCCAACATCCACCGCACGATCGCCGTGTGCCGCACGGAGACCGAGCACGTGCGGACTCACGTCGGCCACCAGGTACTCGCTCGCCACGGTCCGGAGGAGATCGCCGTAGCGCTCGCCGTCGCCTCCGCCGAAGTCGAGGACGGCGCGTCCTTCGCACTCGCGGACGAGCAGCGAGCGCAGCGAGCGCGAGAGGCCCGCCTCCGGCTGCCAGCCCGACGTGCCGTCCTGCCAGTAGCGGTCGTACCAGGCTGCCTCGCTCACACCCATCACTCCAGCGTATTGGCGCCCCAGCAGCCCTTGGGCGATGCCGGTGAGGGCGAACAGGTCAGGCGCCACGACCGCCATACCCTGATTCGACCGGCACCGAGGGAGCGCGGAAGTGGGGACAGGGTGGGTGCTCGTCGTCGGCGGCGACCGCCTTCGTGCTGGTCGCCGCAGGTGCGGCTGCTCGCCCCTCGACTCGTGCGTAGTTCGTCGTCGGCGGCGGTGATCGCGCTCGTGGGCGTGGGAGCGGTGCTCGGCGCGCTCGCTCCCGGCCGGCCCACGCACCTCACCGTGCTCGACGTCGTGCTGCGAGCGGCCTTCGGGGCGGCCGTCGTGCGTGGCCGCGGCCTGGGTGGGGCCGAAGCCCCGCCTCGCCGCGTCACTGGTCGTCGTGGTCTCCGCGCTCCTCGGGAGCGGCGCGTCGGGAGCGATCCCCGCCGCGCTCGCGCTGGGCGTGTCCGTCGCCGTGCTCGCGACCGGCGTCGACGGCGCGGTGCTCGCGGCCGCGGTCGGGCTCGGCGTGGGCCAGGCGGCGCTCCGCCTCGAGTGGCCTTCGACCACGGGGCTGACCGCGCTGCTCGCGCTCGTCGCGCTGGTGGTGCTCGCCGTGCCGGCGTTGCTCGACGCACCGACGCGAGGGCGTCGTCGCCTGGGCGTCGCGTTCGGTGCCGTGGGTGCAGTCGCCATCGTGCTCGTCGGCGCGTACGCGGTGCTCGTGGTGATGGCGAAGGGTGACATCGACAACGGGGTCGACGCCGCCAACGCCGGGCTCGAGCAGGCGCGACTCGGGCACACGGTGCGCGCCGCGCGCGAGTTCGACGTCGCGCGCCAGGCGTTCGCCGACGCCCACGACACGCTCGACGCGTGGTGGGGCAAGGGCGCGCTCGCGGTTCCGATCGCGTCGGAGCACGCTCGAGCTCTCGACGACATGAGCGCGATCGGCGTGCAGCTCGCCACGTCGGGGGCCAGCGCGGCACGCGCGGCCGACCCTGCAGCCACCGAGCTCACCGACGGCAGGGTGCCGATCGCGAAGATCGCCGCGCTCGAGGGACCCTCTCTCGGGCGCGGCGGTCGTTGCTCGATGCTCGTGTGCGGCTGCGCCAGGTCGACGCCACGTGGTTGGTGGCACCCCTCGACGACAAGATCTCCAGACCTCGAAGGCAAGGTCACCCGCGCCGCTCACGACGCCCAGACCGGGGTGGAGGCGGCCCGGGTGGTGCCGGCCATGCTGGGCGCCGGCGGGCAGACCCGGCGCTACTTCGTCGCCTTCCAGACCCCGGCCGAGCAGCGCGCCAACGGGGGCATCATCGGCAGCTTCGCCGTCGTGTCGTTCACCGACGGCCGTCTGCACCTCGATCGCACCGGTCGCGACAGCGATCTCAACACGGAGGGCGACGCGATCCGCACCCTCACCGGGCCCGCCCGACTACCTCGCCCGCTACGCGCAGTTCGATCCCCAGTACGTCTGGCAGAACGTCACCATGTCGCCGGACTGGCCGAGCGTGGCGCAGGTCATCGGTGGCCTCTACCCGCAGTCGGGTGGTGAGCCGATCGACGGCGCCATCAGCGTCGACCCGATCACGCTGGCCGCCTTCCTGAAGCTGACCGGACCGGTCGCGGTCGACGGCCTCGACCGAGCCGCTCACCGCGAAGAACGCGGCCCGGATCCTGCTGCGTGACCAGTACGTGCAGTTCCCCGATCAGAGCGAGCGGGTCGACTTCCTCGGCGACTCGGTGCGCGCCGTCGTCGACCGCATCGAGCACGGCAACCTTCCCGGTGCCGGCACGATCGGTCACGTGCTCGGGCCGATGGTGAAGCAGGGACGCCTCAAGCTCCAGGCCGCCGACCCCGCCGTGGAGCAGTTCTTCACCCGGATCCATGCCGGCGGCGCGTTCCCGCCGGTGCGCGGCGACTTCGCCGGGCTGGTCACGCAGAACGCCGCCGGGAACAAGATCGACCTGTTCCTGCACCGGTCGCTTCGCTACGACGTGTCGGTCGACCCGGCGACCGGCACCGAGAAGGCCGTCGCCACCATCGTCCTGCGCAACGACGCCCCGTCGAGCGGGTTGCCCGACTCCGTCATCGCCGGCTCGGGCGCCGACCCGACCGCTCCCGGTCAGTACCGGGGGTACCTCTCCTTCTACACGCCGCTCGCGTTGCAGCAGGCCGAGGTGGTCTCCGGTACGCCTGCGCAGTTCACGACGCAGCGGGAGCTGGGCCGCAACGTCGTCTCGGCGTTCGTCGACGTCGCTCCGGGGTCGTCGGCCACGATCCGGATCGAGCTCGCCGGGCCGGTGCACCTGCCCCGCCGAGCGTGGGGACGTGCGCTACGGCCTCACGGTGTGGCACCAGCCGACCATCGATCCCGACCGGGTCGCGGTGCATGTCGCAGGGCCCGGGGGGTCGACCAGCTGGGAAGGGACGCCCACCACCGACCGGCGCCTCGGCCTTGATCTGAACGCTCCCTGACCATCCGTGGGCGCCCATTTGTCCATCTGTCGACCGGGGGTCGCGGGATGTGCAAGACTTTCTGGTCAAGCCGATCGCGACCCGATCGGAATCTCGAAGGGACTCTGCAGCCGTGACCACTTCTCGTCGACACCTTGCCACCCTCGGGTCGGTGCTGGTCGTGCTGGTCTGCGCGTGCGGTCTTCGCGGCCGCCGGGGATCGCCGGCGCGCAGGAGTACCCGCCCGTGACGGTCCCCTCCGGCACGCTCGTGGTCGCCCCCACGGTCGAGGCGGGCAGTCGCTCTCGATCAGCGGCGACGCCTGCGGAGCGAACCTCCCGGTCACGGTCAGCTTCAACGGCACCGTGGTCGCCACGACCACCACCGACGCCGCCGGACACTTCCAGACCGCATACAACGTGCCCGTCGGCACGGCTCCCGGCAGCTACACCGTCACCGCCACCAGCGCCGAGTGCACGCTCTCGGCGCAGGTGCAGGTGCTCGCGGAGACGGCCGGCCGGTCGCTGGCCTTCACGGGCTCCTCGACACCCCGATCATGCTGTGGGTCGCAGGTGGCCTGGTGGTGCTGGGTGCCGCCTTCGTGGTGGTCGCCCGTCGCCGGCGGGCCGGCGCCAACGCGGCCTGACCAATCTGGCGTTCATCGGCTCGGAGGCACACGTGCGGTCGGTGTCAGTAGCTGCCGGCTGGCGATATGCGCCGGAACGTGGTGCCATCACCGTAGGGTTGAGGGATGGGACCTCGCCGATGAGGCACTCCTCAGACCTGGTTCCCAACGGGCCTGATCAGACGTACGTCTGGGACTTCGATCAGCAGGAGATCGACAATCCCGACCCGATGGCGTGCCGTCGAGCTGATCTACGTGGAACGCGTGACTGCCATCGTCGATTTGGCCCGAAGATGGACTACGCCAGGTGGGCGGATCGCCGATCTGGGTTGTGCACAGGGGAATCTGGCGATTCTGCTCGCCGAGGCCGGTTTCGAGGTCGACGCCTATGACCTGAATGCCGAGTTCATCGCATATGCGAAGCAGAAGGTGATCGCACGGCGAGATCACCTGGCATGTCGGCAACCTCTTCGACCTCGTGACGTCCGAGACGTACGACACCATCGTGATGGGCGAACTGCTCGAGCACGTGGCCCACCCTGAAGCGCTGTTGGAGCGTGCGGTCGGCCTGCTGCGGCCGGGTGGCGTGCTCATCGCCACGACTCCGAACGGCGAGTACCTGGGATCGCGTCTCCCTCATATCAGGACATCCTCGATCGGGGTGAGCTCCAGAAGATCGAGAGCGAGCAATTCGGGCCAGGTGGTGAGCACCATCTCTTCGCCTACACCCGAGATGAGCTCATCAAGCACGCCCCTCCTTCGGCCGACATCTTGGAGGTGTCGATCGTCGGGAGCTGGGCTCCTCAACCCGCGCGCACAGTTCATCATGAGCTCGCCGCTTCGGCCCCACGTATCTGCGTGCGAGCCGGTCCGTGTTGAGGGTGCCTCGCCTCGACCGCAAGCTCGGGCTGACCTTGGTCGCAGTGCTCCGTCGGCGTGATGAGGTTCTCGAACATGGCTGATCAGAGAGTCGCCATCGTGCACGACTACGTGACCCAGCGCGGTGGCGCGGAACGGGTCGTGCTCGCCATGCTCGACGCCCTTCCCGGCTCCGTGCTCTACACGGCGCTCTACGAGCCGGACCGCAGCTACCCCGAGTTCGCGAACCACGACGTGCGGCCGTTGTGGACCAACAAGATCGAGCGCCTGCGGCGCGACCACCGACTGGGCGTGCTGCTCTTCCCGTCCGTCTTCGCGACGACGACGATCGATGCCGACATCGTCGTGTGCTCGAGCTCGGGCTTCGCCCACGGCGTCCGCACCAAGGGTCGGAAGATCGTCTACTGCTACAACCCGGCCGCGCTGGCTCTACGACCAGGCACCCAGCGTACCTGGCCGGGCGTTCGGGCGCGGTACGGCGCACGCTCGAGGTGTCGGGCCCGATCCTCCGCGCGCAGGATCGGCGCGCGGCTCGGTCGGCCGACCAGTACCTCGCGATCTCGACCGTCGTGCAGGAGCGGATCCGCGACGCCTACGGCGTCGACGCCGACCTGCTCCCGCCGTCGCACCTCGACCCCTTCGAGGTCGAGGACCAGGAGCCCGTCGCCGGCATCGAGCCCGGCTACATCCTGTGCGTCTCGCGGCTGCTGGGCTACAAGAACGTCGAGCCGTTGGTGCGCGCGATGGAGCTGCTCCCCGAGCAGCGGCTGGTGATCGTCGGTGAGGGACCGGAGTGGGCCAACATCGAGGCGGTCGCCGGCGACAACGTCAGGCTGCTGGGCACCGTGAGCGACCCCGAGCTCGCCTGGCTCTACGCCAACAGCGTGTGCATGGCGTCGGCCTCGTTCGAGGACTTCGGGCTGGTGCCGCCGGAGGCCGCTTCCTACGGCAAGCCGGCCGCGGTGCTGCGCTTCGGCGGCTTCCTCGACACCGTCATCGAAGGCCGCACCGGCGTGTTCTTCGACGAGCCGACACCCGAGTCGATCGCCGGTGGCATCCGCGAGCTCCTCGCCACCGATTGGGACCAGCGGTTCCTGCGCAAGCACGCCGAGGAGTTCGACTACATCCGCTTCCGGGCTTCGCTGCGCGCCGTCGTCGACTGGTAGAGGTTCGCACGCGATGCGTGGGGATCGCGTCGCCGTCGCGCTGATCGGCGAGGCCGCGTTCGACGACAGCCCGGGCGGCCTGAACCGCTACTTCGAGGACCTGGTCGTCGCCCTCGCCGCGCCGGCTCGCCGGCGAGCGAAGCGATCGTGCTCACGCGCGGCTCCTCGGCACCGCCAGGCACGACAGGTGTGCCCGCGCTCGACCGCCCGCTGCCCGCTCGGCTGCTCGCCATGCGTGCGGCTGCGGCTCGTGCCGCGCAATCAGCGGACGTGGTCGACGTGCACTTCGCGCTGTACGCCCTGCTCCCGATTCTCACGACCATGGCGCGTCGGCGACCCCTGGTCGTGCACTTCCAGGGCCCGTGGGCCGACGAGAGCGCGATCAGCGGTGGACGACGATCGAGCGTCGCCGCCAAGCGCGCGGTCGAGCGCCTCGTGTACCGCCGCGCGCAGCGAATCGTCGTGCTGTCGGACGCCTTCGCCGACATCGTCACGCAGCGGTACGGCGTCGACCCGGAACGGGTCGAGGTGATCCCACCCGGCGTCGACCTCGAGCGATTCCACCCCGGTGACCGCACCGCGGCGCGCGCCCGGTTCGGACTCGCGCCGTCGACGTTCGTCGTGGTCGCGGCGCGGCGGCTGGAACGGCGCATGGGGCTCGACTCGCTGCTCGACGCCTGGGCCGAGCTCGAGCCGCAGCTCCCCGAGGCACAGCTCCTCCTCGCCGGCGACGGGCCCGAGCGCGACCAGCTCGAGCGTCGCCGGCTCGGGCTGCGCCGACCGGACTCGGTCCGCCTGCTCGGTCGCGTCAGCGACGACGAGCTCGTGGCGCTCTACCAGGCCGCCGACTGCTCGGTGCTGCCGACGCGCGCGCTCGAGGGCTTCGGCCTCGCTGCACTGGAGTCGATGGCGTGCGGCACGCCCGCGATCGTGTCGCGCGTGGGCGGTCTCCCGTCGGCCGTCGTCGACCTCGACCCGACGCTCGTGGTCGCGCCCGACCGCGTGGGCGAGCTCGCCGATCGGCTTCGCCGCGCCGCGATGGGCGACCTGCCCGAGCGCGACGACACCCGCCGCCACGCCGAGCGGTTCGCGTGGAGCAAGGTGGCGGAACGGCACGTCGCGCTGTACCGCGAAGTGGCGGAACGACGGTCGGCGCGACCTCCGCAACGCCCACGCGTCGCCTTCGTCGACCACACTGCGCTGCTCTCGGGCGCCGAGCTCGCGCTCGCCCGCATGATCGATGCGCTCGATGTCGACGCGCACGTGATCCTGGCCGAGGACGGCCCGCTCGTCGGTCGTCTGGAGGAGGTCGGCGCGACGGTGGAGGTCCTTGCTCTCGGCGAGTCGACCCGCGACCTCGGCCGTGAGCGCGTCGACGTCCGCCGTCTCCCGCTGCGCTCGGTGATCGACGTCGCGTCGTACTCCATCCGTCTCGCGCGCCGGCTCCGCGCGCTCGACGTCGATCTCGTGCACACCAACTCGTTGAAGGCGGCGCTCTACGGCGGCGTGGCCGGACGGCTCGCGCGCGTGCCCGTCGTGTGGAGCCTGCGCGATCGGATCAGCGACGACTACCTCCCGGGTCCGGCGGCGGTGCTCGTCCGCGGGCTGGCGCGCGTCCTGCCCGCGGCCGTGGTCGCCGACACCCGCACGACGCTCGGCACCCTGGGCGAACCGCGCGCGAGTTGGACAGTGATCCCCAGTCCGCTGGCAAGACCGCGCGCGTCCACGAGCAACTCGCGCCCGCACCACGACGCCCTCGTCGTGGGCATGTTCGGACGCATCGCGCCCTGGAAGGGTCAAGACGTGTTCCTCGACGCGTTCGCGACCGCGTTCCCGTCCGGCCCCGAGCAGGCGCTGGTCGTCGGCGACGCGCTCTTCGGCGACGACGAGGTCGCGTACGCCGCATCCCTGCACGAGCAGGTGCAGCGACTCGGGATCGCAGCACGAGTGCACTTCACCGGTCATGTCGACGACGTCGACGACTGGTACGGGCGCTGCGACGTGCTGGTCCACGCCTCGACCACACCCGAGCCCTTCGGTCAGGTGATCGTCGAAGGCATGGCGCAGGGCCTGGCGGTGATCGCCGCGAACGCCGGCGGCCCGACCGAGATCATCACCGACGGTCACGACGGTCTCCTCGTCACGCCCGGTGACGTCGCCGCGCTCGCCGCTCGCCTCACCGAGCTCGCCGGCGATCCTGCGCTGCGTGCGCGGCTCGGTGCCGCAGCACGGGACCGAGCCGCCGACTTCGGTCCCGACGTGGTGGCCGAGCGGCTCGAGCGCCTCTACCGGTCCCTGACCTGACGGCCACGACCTGACGACCACGCCCGACGACCACCGGCGCCCGCGGGCCGACATCATGGTCCGCCGAGGCCGTGGGGCGACCGCAGGATCTCCCATCAACCCGGCCCCCTCCGAGGACGATGGATGAAGACATGACCGCCAACACCACGGGGCGTGGGGTGTCGCGTCCGATCTTCCGCGGGTGCAGCCGTGTCCTCGGTTGCCTCGTCCTGGTTGCGACCAGCTTCGGCGTGGTCACCGCGACCGCGACCGTCGCCGGTGCCCAGGAGGACGCCACGACGACGACCGCCGCGCCGACGACGACCACCGCACCGAAGAAGACGGTCGCCGATCCCTGCGCGCTCGTGACGCGCGCCGACGTGAAGTCGGCGCTCGCCCGTGCGCCGAAGGCACTCCGGCCCATCCGCGTCGACGCGTCGCAGGAGACGACCCCGTCGACGACCACCGCCACGGCAGGGACGGTGGAGGTCCGCTCCTGCGCCTTCGGCCTGCTCCTGCCCGCCAACTTGGGCGGCAGCGTGCAGATCCTCACGAGCCCGGTCCGCAAGGGTGTCTGTCCGCCCACGGTGAAGAAGCCGAACACGAAGGTGACGGTGGCCAACCGCCCGATCGCCTTCCTGCGCGCGGCAGGCGCGGCCGGCGCGAAGCCGAAGCTCACCGGCGTGGTCTTCGCGAAGGGTGACAGCTGTGTGTCGGTCGTGACCGCGCTGAGCAACGCACGCTCGGTCGGCGCCCCTGCGTATCGGGCACTCGTCACCGCCGCCCTGCGGCGTCGCTGACCCGACCGGCTACCATCTCTCCAACGTGACACCTGTATTCGTTGCGTTGTCGGGGGAGCTGGCGTGTCTGGGACGGTGATCGTCGGCACCCAGTGGGGTGACGAGGGCAAGGGCCGCTTCACCGACTACCTGGCGCAGGAGAGCGACCTCGTCGTTCGCTACCAGGGTGGTCACAACGCGGGCCACCGCATCGTCGTCGGCGACGAGGTGTTCGCGCTGCAGCTGGTGCCGAGCGGCGTGCTCTACCCGCACGTCACCGCCATCATCGGCAACGGCGTGGTCGTCGACCCCGCGGTGCTCATCGACGAGCTCGACATGCTCGAGGGCAAGGGCGTCGACACCTCGCGCGTGAAGCTGTCGGGCAACTCGCACCTGATCATGCCGTACCACCAGGAGCTCGACCGCGTCACCGAGCGGTTCCTCGGCAAGAACAAGCTCGGCACCACCAAGCGCGGCATCGGCCCCGCCTACGCCGACAAGGCGCTGCGCGTGGGCCTG
Source organism: uncultured Actinomycetes bacterium (assembly GCA_963755855.1). GTDB lineage: Bacteria > Actinomycetota > Acidimicrobiia > IMCC26256 > DASPTH01 > DASUAS01. The sequence goes on from CAVWLR010000009.1 coordinate 2,611,987, forward strand.
CGCGTGCAGGACCTCCTCGACGCCAAGATCTTCCGCCAGAAGCTCGACCTCGCGCTGCGCGAGAAGAACGGCGTGCTGGCCAAGGTCTACAACCGGCTCCCGCTCGACGCCGACGAGATCTGCGAGCAGTACCTGGCGATGGTGCCGCGCCTCGCGCCGATGATCGACGACACCGTGCACCTCGTGCACCAGGCGCTCGAGGCCGGCCGTCCCGTGCTGTTCGAGGGCGCGCAGGCCACGTACCTCGACCTCGACCACGGCACGTATCCGTTCGTCACGTCGTCGAACCCGATCGCGGGTGGTGTGTGCACCGGCGCCGGTGTCGGCCCGCGCGCCATCGACCGCGTGATCGGCGTCGCCAAGGCCTACGTCACGCGCGTCGGCAGCGGCCCGTTCCCCACCGAGCTGCTCGACGGCGATCCCGTCGGCGAGGAGCTGGTCGAGCGCGGTCACGAGTTCGGCACCAACACCGGTCGTCGTCGTCGTCCGGGGTGGCTCGACCTCGTGATGCTCAAGCACGCGGTCGCGCTCAACTCCTGCAGCGAGATCGCGATCACCAAGCTCGACGTGCTGGCGCCGTTCGAGGAGCTCAAGGTGTGCGTCGCCTACGAGGGTGACGACGGCACGCGCTACGACCACGTGCCCTACCACCAGTCGGTGCTGCACAAGGTGCGACCGGTGTACGAGACGCTGCCCGGTTGGAAGAGCGACATCGACACGTGCGCGCAGGTCGAGCGACTTCCCGCCCGAGGCGCGCGAGTACCTGCGCTACATCGAGGACTTCGTCGGCGTGCCCATCAGCTTCGTGGGTGTCGGTCCCGACCGCGCCCAGACCGTGGTCCTGCCCCGAGCTGCCTGAGGTGCGCGTCCTCGTCGTCGGATCCGGCGGACGGGAGCACGCCCTGGTCTGGGCGCTGCAGCGTTCGCCGTCGGCCCCGGAGGTGTTCGCCGCGCCCGGCAACCCCGGGATCGCCGAGACCGCGCTCTGCTTCCCCATCGACCCGGCCGATCCGGCCCAGGTGGCGCAGCTCGCCGACGACCTCGCCGTCGACCTCGTGGTGGTCGGGCCCGAGGTGCCGCTCGTCGCCGGCGTCGCCGACGCGGTGCGGGCACGTGATCGCCACTGCTTCGGGCCCGGCAGCCGCGGGCGCGCGGCTCGAGGGGTCGAAGGCCTGGATGAAGCACGCGCTCGCCGAGGCCGGGGTCCCCACCGCACGCCACCGCGCCTTCGGCGTCGACGAGCACGACGCCGCGCTCGCGTACCTCGAGGAGTTCGCCGCGCCCTACGTGGTGAAGACCGACGGTCTCGCCGCGGGCAAGGGCGTCGTCGTCACCGAGTCGCTCGCCGACGCGCGCGACGCCGTGCGCGTCGTACCTCTCGGGCGAGGCGTTCGGCGACGCCGGCCGCACGCTCGTGATCGAGGAGGGTCTCGCGGGCCCCGAGCTCTCGTTGCTCGTCGTCTGCAACGGCGATCCCGACGCCGCGCTGCCGCTCGCGCCGGCGCAGGACTTCAAGCGCGCGTACGAGGGCGACGCCGGTCCCAACACCGGTGGCATGGGCGCCTACTCGCCGGTGCCGATCGTCGACGACCGCGATCGTCGACGACGTCATGGAGCGCGCCGTCCGCCCCACGCTCCACTGGCTCGCGCGGACACGACGCCGAGTACCGCGGCGTGCTCTACGCCGGGATGATGCTCACCGCCGACGGCCCGAAGGTGATCGAGTACAACGTGCGCTTCGGCGATCCCGAGTGCCAGGTGGTGCTCCCGCGCGTTGCCGTCCGACGTCGCCGAGCTCCTGCACTCCGCTGCAGCCGGCAAGGCCATCGACGTGTCGTTCACCGACGAGGCGTGCGTCACCGTCGTGCTCACCGCCGACGGCTACCCCGCCTCACCGCGCACCGGCGATCCGATCAGCGGGGTGCACGTCGCCACCGGGGTCAACTCCGTCACCGTCTTCCACGCCGGCACCGCGCGCGATGCCGCCGGTGTCCTGCGCACCGCCGGCGGGCGGGTGTTCGACGTCACCGCCACCGGGGTCGACCTCGAGGTCGCACGCACCCGCGCCTACGAAGCCGCGAGCCTGCTCAGGTGGGACGGCGTCCGGTACCGCCGTGACATCGCGGCCGACGCCGCCGCGGCCCAGCGACGTGCCAACTAGTCAACGCTCCATGTCTCAACGAACCCGGCGTCGGGTCCGGACCCCGGCGATGACCAACGAGCACGGGATGCACCGCAACGGGCCACCGTCCTTGGGCGGGGGCACCAGGCACACCGCGCACCAGGGCTGGCCGCATTCGTCGCATTGCGCGACCGCGTGCTCGTTCCAGTGCTTCGTGCAGTTCGTCATCACCCCCGCTCGACCTCCTGGTCCATCGGACTCCGCCCCGAACGCTTCCCGACGCGTCCGATCAGGACCCGTCCGCACCATGTCTGGCTCGTAGAGTGTTCGGCAGGAGGAAGGGCCCCCTTGATAGAGCGCTACGCACTGCCTGAGATCGCCGGCCTCTTCACCGACGAGGCCCGGTTCCGGGCCTGGCTGGAGGTCGAGATCCTCGCCACCGAGGCGTGGGCCAAGCTGGGCGTGGTCCCGGCTGCCGACGCGGTGGCGGTCCGGGAACGGGCCGACTTCACCGTCGAGGCGATCCTCGAACGGGAGAAGACCACCGAGCACGACGTCGCCGCCTTCGTCGACGTCGTCCAGGAGCGCATCGGCGCCCCGGCAGGGTCGTGGCTGCACTACGGCCTCACCTCGAGCGACGTCGTCGACACCGCCCTCTCGGTGGTGCTGGTGCAGGCCGTCGACCTCGTGATCGAGGCCGCCGCCGCCCTCCAGGTCGCCATCACCGCCCAGGCCCACGCCCACCGCAGCGTCGCCATGGCCGGGCGCACCCACGGGGTCCACGCCGAGCCCACCACGTTCGGGGCCAAGCTCGCTCTGTGGGCCATGCAGGTCCACCGCGACCGCGAGCGCCTCGCCCGGGCCCGGCGGGCCATCGCCGTCGGCAAGCTCTCGGGCGCCGTCGGCACCTACTCCAACATCGATCCCGTCGGTCGAGGCCTACGTGTGCGAGGCCCTCGGCCTCACCCCGGTCCCGGCCACACAGGTGATCGCCCGCGACCGCCACGCCGAGCTGCTCTACGCGTGCGCGTCGGTGGGCGCGACCGTCGAGGCGTTCTCCACCGAGATCCGCCACCTGCAGCGCACCGAGGTGCGCGAGGTGGAGGAGCCGTTCCGCGCCGGTGCGCAGAAGGGCTCCAGCGCGATGCCGCACAAGCGCAACCCGGTGAAGGCCGAGCAGCTCAGCGGTCTCGCCCGCGTGCTGCGCGGCAACCTGCAGGCGGGGCTCGAGAACGTCGCGCTCTGGCACGAGCGCGACATCTCGCACTCGTCGGTCGAGCGCATCATCCTCCCCGACTCGCTGCAGCTCGCGTACTACGTGCTGGTCAAGTTCCGCTCCATCGTCGAGGGCATGCACGTGTATCCCGAGCGGATGCAGGAGAACCTCGACGCCTCCTACGGGCTCGTGTTCAGCCAGCCGGTGCTGCTCGCGCTGGTCGAGTCGGGCATGACGCGCGACGACGCCTACCGCGCGGTGCAGCGCAACGCCATGACCACCTGGGAGTCGCGGCGCCCGTTCCTCGACGTCCTGCGCGACGACTCCGACGTCCTCGGTGCGCTCGGCGACGAGCGCCTCGCTGCGTGCTTCGACCTCACCGCCGCGCTCGCCAACGTCGACCGCACGTTCGCTGCCCTCGATTCGCTCCCTACGGTCGCAGGCCTCGACGCCCTTCCCCCGATCACCGACGCCGCATGAGCAAGCTCTCGTTGCCGCACCACTACACGGGCAAGGTCCGTGAGCTCTACGAGGTCGACCACGACCGCATGCTGGTGGTGGCGTCCGACCGCGTGTCGGTGTTCGACGTCGTGCTCCCGCGACCTCATCCCCGACAAGGGCCGCGTGCTCACCGCGCTGTCCACGTTCTGGTTCGAGCAGACCGCGCACCTCGCGCCCAACCACCTCGTGTCGTCCGACCCCACCGACTTCCCCGAGACCGCGGGTCCCGAGGTCGCCGGCCGGGCGATGCTCGTGCGCGCGGCACGTCCGGTGCGGCTCGAGTGCGTCGCCCGCGGCTACCTCTTCGGATCGGCGTGGTCCGACTACGAGGAGACGGGCACGATCATGGGGCGTCCGCTCCCCGCCGGCCTCCGTCAGGCGGAACGGCTGCCCGAGCCCGTCTTCACGCCCACCACCAAGGCCGACGAGGGGCACGACCTCCCGCTCGACGACGTCGACGCCGCCGCCCTCGTGGGTGACGAGCGCTACGAGGAGCTGCGCGACGCTCACGCTGCAGATCTACACGTTCGGCGCCGAGCTGGCGGCGAAGCACGGGCTGATCCTCGCCGACACCAAGCTCGAGTTCGGCGACGTCGACGGCCGGCTCACGATCATCGACGAGATGATGACCCCCGACTCGTCGCGCTACTGGAGCGCCGACGACCACGTCGTGGGCACGTCGCCGCCGTCGTTCGACAAGCAGTACGTGCGCGACCACTACCTCTCGATCGGGTGGGACATGCAGCCCCCGGTGCCGCACATGCCGCGGTCCGTCATCGAGGGCACCCGGGCGCGCTACGTGGAGGCCTACGAGCAGGTGAGCGGACTCAGCTTCGACGCCTGGTACGGAGACGACGAATGAGGTACGAGGTCCGGATCGACGTCACCCACCTGCCGGGGGTGCTCGATCCTCAGGGTGCGACGGTCGAGCGCGCGCTCCCCGCGCTCGGCTACGACAACGTGAGCCAGGTCTCGATCGCCAAGACGATCCGCCTCGCGCTCGATGCGTCGTCGGAGTCGGCGGCGCGTGAGCAGGTCGACGACATGTGCACGCAGCTCCTCGCCAACCCGGTGATCGAGCGCTACACCGTCGAGATCAGCGAGGCGGTCGGCGCGTGATGGAGCGGGCGTGAGTGCGCGGGTCGGCGTCGTCGTCTTCCCCGGCACCAACTGCGAGCTCGACGTGTCGTGGGCGATCGAGGAGCTCGGTGGTGAGGCCGAGCTGCTGTGGCACGGCGAACGCCTCGGTGCGCGGCGTCGACGCGGTCGTGGTGCCCGGTGGCTTCGCCCACGGCGACTACCTCCGCACCGGTGCCATCGCCCGCTTCTCGCCGGTGATGGACGCGGTCGACGAGCACGCCGCCGCCGGCGGTCCCGTCGTCGGCATCTGCAACGGGTTCCAGGTGCTCACCGAGGCCGGGCTGCTCCCCGGCGCCTTGCAGAAGAACACCGGGCTCACCTTCGTGTGCGACACCGCCGAGCTCGAGGTGGTGAGCACCCGTTCGGTGCTCACCCACCTCGCCGAGCCCGGCGCGCGTGCTGCGCATCCCGATCAACCACTTCGAGGGCAACTACGTCTGCGACGCCGACACGTTGCGCTCGCTCCACGACGACGACCGCATCGTCGTGCGCTACGTCGACAACCCCAACGGCAGCCTCGACGACATCGCCGGCATCAGCAACGAGGCCGGCAACGTCGTCGGGTTGATGCCGCACCCCGAGCGCGCCTCGAGCCCCCTGCTCGGGAGCGTCGGACGGCGTCGTGATGCTCGAGTCGTTGTTGGCGGCGGCCGCCGCCCGGGTCTGACCGACCTCGTCGGCCGGTTCAGGAGCTCCGGGAGATGCCCGCCTTCTTCAGCACGTCGGCCGGCACCCCCAGCTCACGCCAGGCGGCGTACGAGATGCCCTTGCGCTCGGCGTACTTCGACGCCGTCTTCACGAACTCCGACTCCAGGGCCGAGAGGTCGACCTTCGCGCCCATGGTCTCGAGCTCGCGCTGCAGGTCCATGCGCTCCTGGGCGAGCTGCAGCTGCTGCAGGGCCGAGCCCTCGGCGTACGACGAGTCGATGGCGGCGAGGCGCTTCTTGATCGAGTCCGGTGTGCGCCGACGACCCCGCTTGGGCCGGTTCTGCTGCAGGGCCTCGAGGTAGTTCTTGACCGCACGTCCCTCGGTCCTGCCCTCGGCCAGCGCCGCCTTGTGCTGCGCGGTCATCGTTCGCTTTCCTGCCTTGACCATGATGGTGCCACCCCTGATCTTTCACTCTGCGCGTATGGGTTCATTCGTTTTGTATCACCCGAAGCGCTATTTCGCCATAACGCAGGGACAAGTGTCCTCCTATCTTTCGACTAAGGGCCCTTGACTACGATGCGAGCCGACTCATGAGCGAACCGCCGAGCGCACCGAACCGCCAACCCCTGCACCGGCAGCTCGGCCTCACCGACGACGAGCTCGCCGCCATCGTCGAGCTCCTCGGCCGTGAACCCACCGAGCTCGAGCTGGCCATGTACGCGGTCATGTGGTCGGAGCACTGCTCCTACAAGTCGTCGCAAGCGCCACCTCGGCCGCTTCCCCACCGAGGCGCCGTGGGTGCTGGTCGGGCCCGGGTGAGGGCGCGGGCGTGATCGACGTCGGCGACGGCCTCGCGGTGGCGATCCGCATCGAGAGCCACAACCACCCGTCGGCGGTCGAGCCCTACCAGGGCGCGGCCACCGGGGTCGGCGGCATCATCCGCGACATCTTCTCCATGGGCGCCCGCCCGATCGCGCTCATGGACCCGCTGCGCTTCGGCCCGCTCGACGACGCCCGCACGCGCTACCTCGTCGAAGGCGTCGTCGCCGGGCATCAGCGGCTACGGCAACGCGGTCGGTGTGCCCACCGTCGGCGGCGAGGTCGTGTTCGACGACTGCTACCGCGAGAACCCGCTCGTCAACGTGCTCTGCCTCGGCGTGCTGCCGGTCGAGCGCCTCGTGCTCGCCAAGGCCGAAGGCGTCGACAACGTCGCCGTGCTGCTCGGCTCGGCCACCGGGCGCGACGGCATCGGCGGCGCCAGCGTGCTCGCGTCGGCCGGCTTCTCCGAGGGCGACGAGGCCAAGCGACCCTCGGTCCAGGTCGGCGACCCCTTCGAGGAGAAGCGCCTCATCGAGGCGTGCCTCGAGCTGCTCGACGCCGGCCTCGCGGTCGGCGTGCAGGACCTCGGTGCGGCCGGCATCTCGTGCGCGGCGTCGGAGACCGCGGCCAAGACCGGCGCGGGCATGGACGTCGACCTCGCGCGCATGCCCAAGCGCGAGCCGGGCATGAACGGCGTCGAGGTGATGACGTCGGAGAGCCAGGAGCGCATGCTCGCGATCGTCACGCCCGAGAACCTCGAACGCGGTGCTCGACCTGTGCCGCCGCTGGGAGATCCGCGCGTCGGTGATCGGGCGCGTCACCGACACCGCGCGCTTCCGCGTGTACGACGGCCTGTTCGACGCGGTCGGCGTGCCCGGCGAGAACCCGCCGGCGCCGCGCGGCGACGAGCCGCCGGTCGTGTCGTCCGACGCGCCCCTGGTGGCCGACGTGCCGGTCGAGAGCCTGGGCGACGGCCCGGTCTACGACCGGCCCCGCACCGCGCCCGCCGATCGCGCCGCGGTGCACGCCGACGATCCCGCGGCCGCGCTGCGCGGCACGCTTCCCCGTCGGCACCGATCTCTCCGACGAGCTGCTCGCGCTCCTCGCCACGCCCACCATCGCCGACAAGTCGTGGGTGTACCGCCAGTACGACCACCAGCTGTTCCTCAACACGGTGGTCGAAGCCCGGCGGCGACGCCGTCGGTGCTGCGGCTGAAGGGCACGCCGCAGCGCGCTCGCGCTCACCACCGACGGCAAGGCGCGCTTCTGCGCCCTCGACCCGTACACCGGCGCGCGCCTCGGCGTGATCGAGGCGGCGCGCAACCTCGCCTGCGTCGGCGCGGTGCCCAAGGCGCTCGTCAACTGCCTCAACTTCGGCAACCCCGAGCACCCCGAGGTGATGTGGCAGTTCTCCGAGGTCGTCGACGGCATGAGCCGACGCGTGCCGCGCGCTCGGCATCCCCGTCGTCGGCGGCAACGTGAGCTTCTACAACGAGTCGCGCGGTCGTCGACATCGACCCCACGCCCGTCGTCGGCGTGGTCGGGCTGATCGACGACCTCACGTCGGTCCCGCCCGCGCCCGAGCTCCACGACGGCGACGCCATCGTGCTGCTCGGCCACACCGAGGCCGAGCTCGGCGGTTCCGAGTGGGCGACGGTCGCACGACCTCCGCGGCGGGGAGCCGCCCGCCGCCGACCTCGACGTCGCGGCGCGCGTTGCACGACCTCGTGCGCGACGCTCGTGCGTGGCGCGTGAGGTGCGCGGCGTGCACGACGTGTCCGACGGCGGGCTCGCGGTCGCGCTCGCCGAGATGGCCATCGCCGGGGAGTGCGGCTTCGACGTCGCGCTCGCCAGCGAGCTCGTTCCCGCGCTCGCGTGGTTCTCCGAGTCGACGTCGCGCGTGGTCGTCGCCGTCGACCCCGCGTCGGCCGACGCCCTGGTCGCGCGCGCCCGCGCCGCCGGCGTCCCCGCCCAGCGCCTCGGCACCGCCGGCGGCGACCGCCTCGTCGCCGCAGGGTGCCTTCGCCGTCGACCCTCGCCGACGCCACCCACGCCTGGCGCGACGCCCTCCCCGCCGCCCTCGGCGCCGACGTCCCCCAGTCCTCCTGAGCGAGCCCACTCGACCCACGAGCATCTCGGAGTTCACGTACGTATGTGGGGGTCGATCCCGGGATGTTCGTGGAGTTCGGCGATTGTGCGGAAGATGACGGGCGGGGTCGGGGTTGACCACGGTGTGTATGGGAGGATGAGGGCGTGGACGACGCCGTGAACGACGCCTCGATCGGCCACGCCTGCGGCGTCTTCGGCGTGTACGCGCCCGGCCAGGACGTCGCCCACCTCACCTACCTGGGCCTCTACGCCCTGCAGCACCGGGGCCAGGAGTCGGCCGGCATCGCGGTGAGCGACGGCGAGACCATCACCGTGTCAAGGACATGGGCCTCGTCACCCAGGTGTTCGACGAGCGCCGCATCGCCCCGCTCGAGGGCCACCTCGCCATCGGCCACGTGCGCTACTCCACCACCGGGTCGAGCAGCTGGCGCAACGCGCAGCCGGTGTACCGCTCGGTCGGCGACGCCGGCTTCGCGCTCGGGCACAACGGCAACCTCACCAACACGCTCGAGCTCGCCGAGCAGCCTCGGCATGCTCCCCGGACTCGCGCCCGGCGACAGCGCGCTCGGCCTCGACTCCACCACCGACTCCGCGCTCGTCGCCGAGCTCATCGGCCACGAGTACGAGGCCCAGGCCCGCTGCGACGGCAAGGAGCTCGAGCGCGCGCTCGCCCACGTGCTGCCGCAGCTCGAGGGCGGCTTCTCGTTCGTGCTGATGGACGAGGCCCACCTCATCGGCGTGCGCGACCCGCACGGCTTCTGGCCGCTCGTGCTCGGTCGCATCGAGGGCGGCTGGGTGCTCGCCAGCGAGACCGCCGCGCTCGACATCGTCGGCGCGCACTTCGTCCGCGAGGTCGAGCCCGGCGAGATGGTCGTCGATCGACGCGATCGGGCGTGCACGACGGCCAGCGCTTCGCCGAGGCCGACCCCAAGCTCTGCCTCTTCGAGTTCGTCTACATCGCCCGTCCCGACACGAAGCTCTACGGCCAGAGCGTGCACGCCGCGCGCCAGCGCATGGGCGAGGCGCTCGCCCGCCAGGCGCTGGTCGAAGCCGACATGGTGATGCCGGTCCCCGAGTCGGGCGTCCCCGCCGCGCAGGGCTTCGCGCGCGCGTCGGGCATCCCCTACGGCGACGGCTTCGTGAAGAACCGCTACGTCGGCCGCACGTTCATCCAGCCCAACCAGAAGCAGCGCGGCAACAGCGTGCGCCTCAAGCTCAACCCGCTGCCCGAGAACATCCGGGGCAAGAAGCTCGTCGTGGTCGACGACTCCATCGTGCGCGGCACCACCACCCGCCAGGTCGTCGCAGATGCTGCGCGAGGCGGGCGCGGCCGAGGTGCACTTCCGGGTGTCGTCGCCGCCGTACAAGTGGCCGTGCTTCTACGGCCTGGACACCGGCAAGCGCTCGCGATCTGCTCGCCGCCGACATGTCGGTGGGCGAGATCCGCGACTACCTCGGCGTCGACTCGCTCGCCTACCTCGAGCTCGACCGCCTCATCGCCGCCACCGGCGCGTCGGCCGAGTCGTTCTGCACCGCGTGCTTCACCGGCAACTACCCGGTGCCGGTCCCGCTCACCGACACGAAGCTCGCGCTCGAGGACGACGCTCCCGCCTCCGGCACGCCCGCCCCCGACTGGCGGCTCGATGACGCCTGACGACGGCGACGACTCGACCGAGCGGCTGACCTACGCCGAGGCCGGCGTCGACATCGCCGCCGGCGAGAAGGCGGTCGAGCGCATCAAGGCGCACGTGCGCTCCACGTTCCGGCCCGAGGTCGTCGGCGACATCGGCGGCTTCGGCGGCCTGTTCGCGTTCGACTGGAAGCGCTTCGACGCACCCGTTGCTCGTGTCGTCGACCGACGGCGTCGGCACGAAGTCGATGATCGCCCGGCTCACCGGCCGCTACGACACCATCGGCATCGACCTCGTCGCCATGTCGGTCGACGACATCGCGGTGCAGGGCGCGGAGCCGCTCTTCTTCCTCGACTACATCTCGATCGGCAAGCTCGTCCCCGAGATCGTCGACGACATCGTCGGCGGCGTCGCGCACGGTTGCGTGCAGGCCGGGTGCGCGCTGCTCGGCGGCGAGATGTCGGAGCACCCCGACCTCATGGAGCCGGGCGAGTTCGACCTCGTCGGCTTCGCGGTCGGCGTGGTCGAACGCGGCCGGGTGCTGCCCGAGCGACGTGCGGGCCGGCGACGTGATCATCGGCTTCGCCAGCCCCGGGCTGCGCTGCAACGGCTACTCGCTCGCCCGCCGCGCGCTGCTCGACCGGGCCGGCCGTCGCCTCGACGACCCCGCCTGGGCCGGCGCGCACCACTCGCTCGGCGACGAGCTGATCCGCCCGAGCGTGATCTACGCCCCGACGATGCGGAAGCTCGCGCGAACGGGTCGAGGTGCACGCGTTCGCGCACGTCACCGGCGGCGGCATCCCCGACAACCTCGCCCGGGTCCTGCCCGTCGCACTGCGACGCCGTGGTGCTGGCGGGGCGACTGGGACGAGCCGCGGATCTTCGCCGAGATCCAGTCCGCCGGCGACGTCGCCGACGACGAGATGGAGCACGTGTTCAACCTGGGGGTCGGGATGGTGGCCGTCGTGGCCCCGGAAGACCGTTTTGCCACGTTGGACGCGGTCCGATCGGCGGGTCAGGAAGCCTGGATCGTCGGAGAGGTGTCAGAAGGCCACGGTCGGGTAAGTATCAGCCGTAAGTGATCCCAGGGCAGGGACTTCCGGGTCGAATGACCCGGAAGCTGCTACTCTGGGCAAACGGGACCGATCCCCCCGAGCACCCCGGTGAGGATCCGACGACTGCGAGGACCGCATGCCCCAGAACCCCGCTCCCGAGCCCGAGCAGCTGCTCACGCCGTCAGAAGTCGCCGCCATGTTCCGGGTGAACCCGAAGACGGTCACCCGCTGGGCCCGCGCCGGCAAGATCTCCGCCATCCGCACCCTCGGCGGTCACCGCCGGTTCAAGGCGTCGGAGATCCGCAAGTTCCTCGAGCAGACCGACGAGGCCAACGAGCTCGAGTAGCCCTGCGGGCTACTTCTTGTTCTTGTTCTTGCTCTTGTCGAGCGCGGCGACGATCGCCTTCGCCTGCGCCTGCATCCCCGCCGCGTTGGGGTGGAACGACACCGCCGGCGACGCCGGTTCGGCTCCCTCGACCCAGCGCGCCGCCGGAGCGGCGCAGGCGTCGTGGCCCTTGGGCGTGTAGACGTCGACGAACTTGACCTTCGCCTTGGTGGCGGCCTGCTTGATCGCGGTGTGGAGCTTGTCGCTCGAGCCGGCCAGGTAGTAGAGCGTCGGCGTGTCCATGGGCACGCTCGGCGGGCACGGGACGGGCACCGCCGGGAACACCCGCAGGTACGGCAGCACCACGACGGTCGCCTTCGGCGCCTTCGCCTTGATCGCCTGGAACGTGGCGTCGAGCTTCGCCGGCAGCGCCGCGAACTTGGCTTCGATGTCGGTGGGTTGCACGCTCGTGCCCAGGCAGCCCTGACCGTTCTTCGCATCGCCCGAGCAGCCGAGGTTGGTGACGCTGTAGTCGACGTCGTTGCCGCCGATCGTGATCGTGACCAGCTTCGTGTCGGGCGTGAGCGCCTCGAGCTGCGGCGGGTGCGTCCCCTGTGCGGTGCTGGTGATGTTCTCGGTGGTGGCCGCACCGCACGACACGTCGGTCAACTGCAGGTCGAGCGACTTGGCGACGAGCGCCGGGTAGTCGACGCTCGAGCGCAGGCACGTCGGATCGGCGACCGGCGGGATCAACGGGCCCGACGCGAACGAGCTGCCGAGGGCCACGTACTTGTCGCCGGCCTTCAGCGTGGTCGACGGTTGCTTCGCCGCGGCCGCGGGGAGCGCGAGCGCGCACACCCCTGCCAACACGAGCCCGATCACCGCGAATCCCCGACGACGCTGGATGCTGCCCACCGCGCGCACCCTACGACCCGTCGCGCCGTGGTCGGCGGCACCGGTGGGCTACCGGAACGAGTGGCGCGGACGTGCGCTCCGGGCATGACGACGCCCTGGCCGAGCGGGGCTCGGACCAGGGCGTACGTGCGGTGTGGCCGGGACCGGCGTCGATCCGGTGACCCCGCGCTTTTCAGGCGCGTGCTCTGCCGACTGAGCTACCCGGCCTTGCGGAGACCGACGCCGCAGCGCCGGCCCCTGGCGGTCCTGACGGGATTTGAACCCGCGGCCTCCGCCTTGACAGGGCGGCGTGCACTCCAAACTGCACCACAGGACCTCGTGCCCCCAGGGGAGTTCGAATCCCCGTTACCGCCTTGAAAGGGCGGCGTCCTAGGCCACTAGACGATGGGGGCTCGCCTCAACTGAGAGGGCGCATGGTAGCAGCACGGTCGGGAGGGGCTTCCGGTCGAAGCGCCCGCGGTTCGGCGTCATCCCGGCGTCATCCTGGGACGGGTGCGTCCTCGGCCTGACACGGCACTGCCGGCCCCCGCAGCGCTGCAACTGGGCGATCCGGTGCGCGAGCCGGCGCTCGAGGACCGGACGGGTGCCGGCGAGGTTGTCGATCTCGTCGGGGTCGTGGCGCAGGTCGTAGAGCTCGCGCTGGCCGTTCGCGTACCGCACGTCGACCCACCGGCTGGTGCGGATGCCGTCGTAGTCGGGGATCGCGGCGCCCCGGTTGATCAGCATCTCGTCGCGGATCTCCCGGTGCCGGGGCCGGCCGTCGGCGCCCGCCTGGTCGGGGTCGGGCGGTTCGAGCGTCGAACCGTGCGGCGGGATCTGGCGCGCCGGCTGGGTCACGCCGCTCTCCACCCGGTGCTCCAGCAGGTACGACTGCCGCCAGTGCGACGGCTGGTCGCCGCGCAGCAGCGGGAGCAACGACCGGCCGTCGGTGAACGACGGCGACCGCACGCCGGCCATCGCCTCGAACGTGGGCGCGAGGTCGGTGTTGCCCGCGAGGTCGGTGACGTGCGCGCCGGCGCGCACGCCGGGACCGCGCACGATCAGCGGCACGTGGATGTCGGTCTCGTACGGCGTCTGCTTGCCCGCGGGCATGCGGTGCTGGCCGAGGTGGAAGCCGTTGTCGGACGCGAACACGATGTAGGTGTTGTCGAGCTGCTTCGTCACGCGCAGCGTGTGCACGAGGCGTTGCGACGCCGCGGTCGACCGCCTGCAACGACCGGATCCGCTTGCGGTACACCACGTTGATCTCGTGCTTCTCCGGCGGGCTGAACTGCGGGAGGTCGCGCACGTAGTTCGGTGAGCGGCTGACGTCGGCCTGGTCGAAGCTCGGCGTGCGCGGCGCATGCGCGTGCGGGAACTTCTTGCGGTCGACGCGCGCCGGGGTCGCCGGCTGGTGCGGCGCGTACACCGAGAGGTAGGCGAAGAACGGGTGGTGCGCGTGGGCGGCGCCGCGGATGAAGTGGTCGGTGAGGCCCGACGTACACGTCGGTCCCGTAGTCCTTCGGCGTGTGGTGGTACACGTGGTAGATCTGGTTCTGGTTCAGCACGTACCCGTACTCCGAGTAGGGGTTGCCGTAGACCGCGCTCGCCCAGTCGTCCCATCCCGGGGGTACGTCGTCGGGCCGGGCGCTGTTCGGGTAGCCGTTGAGGTACTTGCCGGCGAGCGCGGTGGTGTAGCCGGCGTCGTGCAGGCGGGTGGCGACGGTGTCCTGCTCCACGCCGTTGGCGTGGGCGCGCTCGAAGCCGCCGTTGTCGCCGCCGTTGGTCCACACGCCGGTGTTGTGGGCGTACTGCCCCCGCAACGTCGTGGTGCGCGACGGGCAGCACAGCGAGTTGCTCACCAGGTACTGGTCGAACGTCGTGCCCTCCCGTGCGATGAGCGACTGCACGTGCGGGAGGTACCGCATCTCGGCGAGGTCGAGGTCGTCGGCGAGCACGAACAGCACGTTGGGGCGACGGCGGGTGCGTCGGGAGGTGGCGGCCCCCGCGCTGCGGCTCGGGAACGGCGATGGCGGCGGCCAACGCTGCGAGCACGAGCGCGCGAAGGTGGTCCGGCGCCGGACGATCCGCGACCGGGGACGGGAGCGGCGCGGGACACGGGGGCTGTCTAGCCGCCGAGGGTGCAATTACGCGCGCGCGGAACATCCACAACCGGTTCCACGGCGAACACCGGGGGTACAGCCGGACGAGGCGCCGAGACCCGGGTCAGGAGACCCGGGGGCGTGCGGGTGAGGTGCCGCCACGTGGTCCTGTCGACACAGCACGAGAAGGTGGGTGACAGGGCCGTGCCCGAGCCGTACCTCCAGCTCCCGGAGCGGTCGGCGCCCCCGCGGGCCGCGATCCTCGTCCTGCACGGGGGCAAGGCCAACAGCAGCTGCCCGGTCGAGGCCGGGCAGCTCGCGGTCCGGCGCATGCACCCCTTCGCCCGTGACCTCGCCGCCCTCGGTGACGACCTCGCGGTGGCGCAGCTCCGCTACCGGATCCGGGGGTGGAACGGCACCGGCGCCGACGCGCTCGCCGACGTCGACTACGCGCTCGACGCGCTCGACGCCGCCTACGGCGGCGTGCCCACCGTGCATCGTCGGGCACTCGATGGGTGGACGGGCCGCGCTGCGATCGGCCGGTCATGCCGACCGTGCGCGGCGTGGTCGCGCTGGCGCCGTGGCTCCCGGGCACCGAACCGGTCGAGCAGCTCGCCGGTCGCGACGTCGTCGTGCTGCACGGCACCCGCGACCGCACCACCAGCCCGAAGGCGTCGGCGCGCTTCGTCGACCCGCGCGGTGCCGATCGCCCGACGGGCCGTCTGCCTGCACGTGCCGTGGAGCGGTCACGGCATGTTGGCCCGGGCGTCCACCTGGCAGCGGCTGACCGCCGCGTTCACCGCCGCCATCGTCGACGACGCGCCGTTCGAACGCCCGCTCGAGCTCGCCCGCGCCGCCGGCTGCCCGCGACGTCACCGGCGAGCGTCGCACGGGTGAGGTGTCCCCGTGACCACCGACCGGCGTCGGGTCGCGGTCGTCGGCGCCGGCGTCGCCGGTCTCACCGCCGCCTACGTGCTGCAGCGCGAGTGCGACGTCACCCTCTACGAGGCCGAGCCCCGACTCGGCGGGCACGCGCACACCCACGACGTCGCCACGCCCGACGGCCGGCGTCGTGCCGATCGACAGCGGCTTCATCGTGCACAACCTCAGCACCTACCCCAACCTGCTGCGCCTGTTCGGCGAGCTCGGGGTGGAGACCCAGCCCACCGACATGAGCATGTCGGTGCGCTGCGACGGCTGCGGGCTGGAGTACGCGGGGGCGAAGGGACTCGGCGGGATCTTCGCCCAGTCGGCCAACGCCGCCAACCCGCGGTTCCTCCGCATGCTCGTCGAGGTGAAGCGCTTCCACCGCGCCGCCCGCCGCCTGCTCGACGAGCGACGTCGGAGCCGCTCGGGCCGCACGGCGGCGCGCTCACCCTCGGCGACTTCCTCGCCGCCGGCAACTACACGCCCTACTTCCGCCAGCACTTCATGGTGCCGCTGGTGTCGTGCGTGTGGTCGTGCGCGCCGCGGACCGCGCTGCTCTACCCGGCGCGCTCGCTGTTCACGTTCCTCGACCACCACGGCGCGCTCAGCGTCACCGGCTCGCCCTCGTGGCGCACCGTCGTCGGCGGCTCGCGCAGCTACGTCGAGCGCGCGGCCAAGGAGCTCACCGCCACCGAGCTCTCCACGCCGGTGCGCGGCGTGCGCCGCACCGCGACCGGCGTCGAGATCCGCGACGACGCCGACGACCTGCGCGCCTTCGACGCCGCGGTCGTGGCCACCCACGCCGACGACGCGCTCGGCCTGCTGGTCGACGCCCACCGCCGCCGAGCGGGCGACGCTCGGCGCGTTCTCGTCGTCGGTCAACGAGACGGTGCTGCACACCGACGGCTCGGTGCTCCCGACCCACGCTCGGGCGCGGGCCTCGTGGAACTACCTCCTCGACCACTGCGCGTCGGCGACCGACGAGGTGCACGTCAGCTACGACATGAACCGGCTCCACCGGCTCGACGAGTCGCGCGACCACGTGGTCACGCTCAACCCCGGCGACCGGGTCGACGACGACACCGTGCTCGCCCGCATGCAGCTACACGCACCCCGTGTACACCACGGAGTCGGTGGCCGCGCAGGCGTCGCTGCCGGCGCTGAACGGCGACCGGCTCGCCTTCGCCGGTGCGTACCACGGGTGGGGCTTCCACGAGGACGGCTGCCTCTCGGGCGTGCGCGCCGCGTCCGCACTCGGGGTCGAGTGGTGACGCCGCGCCTCTACCGCACGCGCGTCGCGCACGGTCGCACCGAGCGCGTGCAGCACGGGTTCTCGTACCGGCACGCGACCTGGCTGGTCGACCTCGACGACGGTACCCGGCGCTCCCGCGTGGGCTGCGGTGGCTCGCCCGCTTCGACGCCCGCGACCACCTGGGCGACGCCGACGCGTCGATCCGCGCCAACGTCGACGCCTACCTCGCCGACCGAGGGCGTCGACCTCGACGGCGGGCGCGTGCTGATGCTCGCGACCCCGCGCTCGCTCGGCTACGCGTTCAACCCGCTCAGCGTGTTCTGGTGCTACGACCGGCACCGGTGCGCTCGAGTGCGTGGTCGCCGAGGTGCACAACACCTACGGCGAGCGGCACTGCTACCTGCTGCGACCCGATGCCGCCGGCCACGCCGGCGCCGACAAGGCGTTCTACGTGTCGCCGTTCTTCGACGTCGACGGTCGCTACGACATGACCTTCACCGATCCCGCCGTCACCGGTCCGGCACGGCCGACGACGAGCTCGGCGTGGCGATCACGCTCAGCCGCGGCGACCACGTCGTGTTCCGCGCCTCGGTCGACGGCCGTCCCGACCCCGCCGCGCCGTCGTTCCTCGCCGGTGCGCTCCGCCACCCGGCCACCGGGCAGCGGGTGATGGCCCTGATCCGCTTGCAGGGGATCCGCCTCTGGTTGAAGCATCTCCCGGTGGTGCCCCGGCCCGCTCGCACCCGTGCAGGAGGGAGTCACATGACCACCGCCGACCTCCGTTCGCCGTCGCCGTCGTTCGGGTCGCCCCGCGGCCCGTGGCACGACCTCGGTCCCGCACCGCTGCACAAGCCGGTGCACACCGCCATCGCCCGCACGCTGTTCCACCGGGTGGTGCCGTCGCTCGACGTGCGCGTCGTGCTGCCCGACGGCCGCGTCGATCGGCGGCGGCGGTCCCGACGCGCCGCTCATGCGGGTGCGCAGCAACGACTTCTTCCGCCGCCTCGGCAGCGACGGGCTCATCGGGTTCGGTGAGGCGTTCATGGCCGGCGACTGGGACGCCGACGATCCCGCCGCGGTGCTCACGCCGTTCGCGGCGCGGATGGACAAGCTGGTCCCCGCATGGATGCAGCGGCTGCGCCACTTCTACGTGCGCCACCAGCCGTCGTCCGAGCGCAACACCAAGGCCGGCGCCCGCACGAACATCCGCGGCACTACGACCTGTCGAACGAGCTGTTCGCGCTGTTCCTCGACGAGACGATGACGTACTCGTGCGCGCGCTTCGACGACGCTGCCGACGCGGTCGACGAGTCGCTGGCCGACGCGCAGTGCCGCAAGATCGACGCGCTGCTCGACGCCACCGGCGTCGGGCTCGGCACGCCGGGTGCTCGAGATCGGCACCGGCTGGGGCACGCTCGCGGTGCGCGCCGCGCAGCGCGGTGCGACCGTCACCACCGCTGACGCTGTCGGAGGAGCAGGCTGCCGTGGCCCGCGAGCGCGCGCGTGCGCGCCGGGCGTCGCCGACCGCGTCGACGTGCAGCTGCGCGACTACCGCGACGTCGAGGGCCAGTACGACGCCATCGTCAGCGTCGAGATGGTCGAGGCGGTGGGCGCCGAGTACTGGCCCACCTACTTCGCCACCCTCGACCGCGTGCTCGCGCCCGGCGGTCGGGTCGGCGTGCAGGCGATCCTGCTCGCGCACGAGCGCATGCTGGCGACGCTCGACCAGTACACGTGGATCAGCAAGTACATCTTCCCCGGCGGCGCGCTGCCGTCCCTGCGGGCGATCGAGGAGACCGTGCGCGACCACACCGGCGCTGTCGGTCGACGGGCGTCGACGCCTTCGGTGCCGACTACGCCCGCACGCTGCGGACGTGGCGCGAGCGAGTTCGACGCCCACGTGCGCGAGGTCGACGCGCTCGGCTTCGACGCGCACCTTCCGCCGCATGTGGGACTTCTACCTCGCGTACTGCGAGGCCGGGTTCGCCTGCGGCTACCTCGACGTCGCGCAGATCGTGCTGACGAAGACCGAGAGCGAGCAGCCATGAGCCGTCCCGTCGCCCCGATGCTCGCCGCCACCGTCCGCGGACTGGTCGGCGACGACCTCCCCGTCGGGATCCGGGCGTGGGACGGCAGCCAGGCGGGCTCGGTGCCCGAACGGCAGGGGGCTCGCCGACCGACGGGCCCGTCGTGGTCCTGCACAACCGCCGCGCCCTGCGTCGCCTGCTGTGGCGACCCGACGAGCTCGGCCTCGCCCGCGCGTACGTCACCGGCGACCTCGACGTCGACGGCGACCTCGCCGACGGCCTGCGCCGCGTCTGGGCGTTCGCCCGCGAGCGGGGCCGCGTGCACGTCGAGTGCGCGCGACCGGCATCGACGCGGTCGGCACCGCGGCGCGCCTCGGCGTGTTCGGGCCGCCGCCGCGCCCGCCGGCATCGGAGGCGCGCATCCACGGTCGGCTGCACAGCCGGGCGCGCGACCAGGCCGTCATCGCCCACCACTACGACCTCTCGAACGACTTCTACGCGCTGCTGCTCGACGACACATGGCGTACTCGTGCGGCTACTACGGACCAGACGGGCGCCGATGACGTCTCGCTCGACGAGGCGCAGCAGGCCAAGTTCGAGCTGGTGTGCACCAAGCTCGGGCTGCGGCCCGGCATGCGCATGCTCGACGTCGGGTGCGGCTGGGGATCGCTGAGCATCCACGCCGCCCGCCACCACGGCGTCGCACGTCACCGGCATCACGCTGTCGCGCGAGCAGCTCGACTTCGCCCGCAAGCGCGCCGCCGACCAGGGCGTGAGCGAGCTCGTCGACTTCCGCCTGCTCGACTACCGCGACCTCCAGGACGGCCCGTACGACGCTGCGGCCTCGCTCGAGATGGGCGAGCACGTCGGCGACGAGCAGTACCCCACGTTCGTGGCCACCGTGCACCGCGCCCTGAAGCCGGGCGCGTCGTTCCTGGTGCAGCAGATGTCGCGCGCCGCAGGCGACTCGCCCGGGTGGCGGGCCGTTCATCGAGGCGTACATCGCGCCCGACATGCACATGCGCCCGCTCGGCGAGACCATCGGCCTGCTCGAGGCGCG
This sequence comes from uncultured Actinomycetes bacterium, assembly GCA_963755855.1. Taxonomy (GTDB): domain Bacteria; phylum Actinomycetota; class Acidimicrobiia; order IMCC26256; family DASPTH01; genus DASUAS01. The sequence goes on from CAVWLR010000009.1 coordinate 2,631,816, forward strand.
GCGGCTTCGAGGTGCGCGGCGTGCAGGCGCTGCGCGAGCACTACGTGCGCACCGGCGAGGAGTGGCTGGCTCGACCTCGAGACCCGCTGGGACGCCGTCGTCGCGCTGGTCGGCGAGGAGATCGCCCGCGTCTGGCGGCTCTACCTCGTCGGCGGCGGGCTGGCGTTCGAAGAGGGCCGCATGGGCGTCGACCAGATCCTGGTCCGGAAGCCCGCCGCACCCGACAGCCCCGACGCGTGAACGGGTTCGCCACCGCCGAGTTCTTCGTCGCGGTCGGCGGTCGAGCGCGGGCGCGGTGCTCGTGTTCATCCTCGCCACGTGGTTCGTGGCCCGGGCCGTCGGGCGCTTCAACGTGATCGACGTCGCGTGGGGCCTCGGCTTCGTGCTCGTCGCGTGGGTGACGTACGCGCTCTCGTCCGGTCACGGTGACGACACCCGTCGTCTCGTCGTCGCCCTGCTGGTCACGGTGGGCGCGGGACGCCTGGCCGTCTACATCGGCTGGCGCAGTCGCGGGAAGGGCGAGGACCCGCGCTACGCCGAGATGCTCGAGGGTCACGCGGATCCCGCGCGGCGTGCGCTCGGGATCTACCTCACCCAGGCGGTGGCCATCTGGTTCGTGTCGCTGGCGGTGCAGGTGGCGATGTTCGAGACCAGCGAGCCCGGTGTGCTCTTCGTGGTCGGCATCGTGGTGTGGGCGATCGGGTTCGCCTTCGAGAGCGTCGGCGACTGGCAGCTCGCCCGCTTCCGCAGCAACCCCGACAACAAGGGCCAGGTGATGGACCGCGGGTTGTGGCACTTCACCCGCCACCCCAACTACTTCGGCGACGCCACCATGTGGTGGGGCATCTGGCTGATCGCCGCGCAGCAGTGGCAGGGCCTGGCCACCGTGCTGTCGCCCGTGCTCATGACCTGGACCCTCACCCGCAAGACCGGCACGCCCACGCTGGAGAAGGGGATGGCCGACCGCCGTCCCGGCTACCGCGAGTACGTCGAGCGCACCAGCAGCTTCTTCCCGCTCCCCCCGAAGCGCCGGACGAGCCCCTCTGCGTAGGCTGCGCGCGTGCTGACCACGCGCGCCGCGGTGTTCGACGGTGCGCAGCTGCGCGTCGTCGACGACCTGGGCGTGCGCGACCCCGCAGCGGGCGAGGTGCGGGTGCGCGTGCTGGCGTCGGGGATCTGCCACAGCGACCTCAACGTGCTCGACGGCACCAGCCCGCTCCCGCCGCCCGTCGTGCTCGGGCACGAGGCCGCGGGAGTGGTCGACGCAGTGGGCACGGGCGTCGACGCCGTCGCACCGGGTGACGAGGTCCTGCTCGCGTCGGCGGTCGCGTGCGGCGCGTGTCGGGCGTGCACCACCGGTCGGCCGGGCGCGTGCACCCACGCCTTCGCGCCCGGCGCGCCGCCGTTCACCTGGCACGACGAACCGGTGCGCGCCTACGCCAACGTGGCGTCGTTCGCCGGCATGACGGTGGTGCGGGCCGAGCAGGTCGTCCCCGCGGCCGGCCTCCCGGCGGCCGAAGCGGCACTGGTCGGGTGCGCGGTGTCGACGGGGTACGGCGTCGTGGCCAACGTGGTGCCGGTGCGCGCCGGCGACACCGTCGTCGTGTTCGGCGTCGGCGGCATCGGCGTCAACGCCATCCAGTCCGCGCGGCTGCTCGGCGCCGCCCGGGTCGTCGCCGTCGACGTGAACCCGGACAAGGTCGAGGCGGCGCGTCACTTCGGTGCCGACGACGTGGTGATCGCACCCCCGTCGACCACTCCCGACGAGCTCGTGGCCAGGGTGCGCGCCGCGGCCGGAGCACCGATCGACGCCGTGGTCGAGTGCAGTGGTGCCCCGGCGGCGATCGCCGCCGCGGTGGCGGTCACCGGACCCGGTGGCACCACCGCGCTGGTCGGCATCCCGCCGCCCGGCGTGGCCGCGGCGGTCGACGTGAACGCACTGCTGCGCAACCGGCGCGTCGTCGGCAGCCTCAACGGCACCGTCGACGTCCCGAGCGACTTCCCGGCCATCGTCGCCGCCGTGCGCCGCGGCGACCTCGATCTCGCCACCCAGGTCTCCCGGGTGTGGCCCCTCGACGGGATCGACGACGCCATCGCCGCCGTGCGCGCCGGTCAGGTCGTCCGCGCCGTCCTCGACCACACCGCCTGACCTGACCCGCATCCCGGTCGAACTGGCGTCGTTCGGGGGCGTCAGACGCCCTCAGATGACGCCGGTTCGTGAATGGCGGGGGTGGGCTCAGCCGAGCGGACCGCCGGGGCGGGCGCCGGTGGCGACGCCGCCCTCCTGCGTCACCACGCCGCCGACCGCGGTCGTGCGGAACCCGCCGGGTGGGCGCGTGAGTCGGGACGCACCGCCGGGGAGGTCGTGCACCGTGGTGTCGGGCTGGTAGGCGAGCTCGTCGAGTGCGAACACCACCACGTCGCCCGCCCGCCCCGGCGCGAGCACCCCGCGGTCGCGGATGCCGAACACCTCCGCCAGCCGACCGGTCATCTGGTGGACGCCGTCCTCCACGGAGAGGTCGCCGCGGTCGCGCACGTGCTCGGTGAGCAGCAGCGTCGAGTCACCCGCGCCGCACATCATCTGCAGGTGCGCGCCGGCGTCGCTGGCACCGACGACGGTGGTGGCGTCGGCGATGAGCTCGCTCACCCGGCCGGCGTTGTTGTTCGACAGCGCCTCGGCGACCATGCCCGGCGCGAGGTCGTGCTCGAGCACCCAGTCGGCGAGCACGTCCGACGGGTGCCCGCCGCGCGCCGCGACCACGTCGGCGAACGAGCGGTCGAGGAACTGCTCCTCACCGTCACGCACCGAGGTGAGGCGCACGCGGTCGAGGCGCGACACCGGGAAGATCGTGAACCCGTCGCCGATGCGGTCCCAGTCGGCCCGCGCCGACTCCCGCCACGACGGGTCGGCGAGCATGGCGCGCTTCTCGTCGGGGGTGGGCAGCGCGATGAAGCGGCCCCACGCGGGGACGGCCACGAACGCAGGTGTCTGGTCGAAGCTCAGGTGCAGGTCGAACGGGCGCGGCGACACCTGGCCGTACACGCGGCAGCCGTCGGCGTGCAGCGCGTGGGCCTGCTCGATGATGCGCTCGGCGCGTGACGGGATCGCGGCTGTTCTCGGCCAGCTGGTTCCATGTGCTCGACGACGCCGGCCTCGCCGCACCAGCGCGCGACGCGGTCGATGTCGACGAGCTGGCGGTCGAGCTCCTTGATCCACGGCAGGAACTCGAGCACCGCGTGCGTGACCGGGAGCGCTGCGCCGAGCACGTCGATGAGCGCCCGCAGCTCGTCGTCGTCGGCGGCGCGGCTCGGCACCGCGTGTCCGTGGCGGTCCTGGTCGACGAACGACGTCGACATCCCGTGCGCGCCGGCGGCGAGGCACTCGCCAGCACCTCCGCCAGTCGGGCGCGCTCCTCGGGAGTCGCGGCGCGCGTCCAGGCGTCGTCGCCCATCACGTAGACGCGCAGGTTCGAGTGGCCGACGAGCGCGGCGACGTTCACCGCGGTGCCGTGCGCACGCAGCGCGTCGCGCCACTCCGCGTACGACTCCCACGACCACGGGATCCCGGTGGTGAACGCGTCGACGGGGATGTCCTCGATGAATCCGAACACGTCGCTGGCGGCGACACGGTCGGGCGCGCGCACCGGGGTGAGGGACAGGGAGCAGTTGCCGGTGACGACGGTGGTCACGCCGTGCTGCGGCATCGGGTCGACGAGCGGGTCCCACCAGACCGACGGGTCGTAGTGCGTGTGGCAGTCGATGAACCCGGGCGCGACGTACGCGCCGCCGGCGTCGACGACGGTCTCGCCGTCGGGCGCGAGTCCCGCCGCGATCTCGGTGACGACTCCGTCACGGATGCGCACGTCGGCGGCGCGTGCGGGCGCGCCCGTCCCGTCGACGACCGTGCCTCCGCGGACCAGCAGATCTCCGGACATGCGCCCTCCCTCGTCGGAGGGGAACGCTAGGTCCGTCTACGCGGTGGCGGCGAGTGACAGCTCGGCGGCGCGCAGGCGCCGACTCAGGTCGCGGGCGAGCGCGCGTGCGAACGTGGGTGCGTCGACCAGCAGCCGGTCGAGGTCGTGGGCGTCGATCTGCCAGACGGTCAGCTGCGTGAGCGCCTCGACCCGGGCGCGGTAGGGCCGACGACCGAGCACGTCGGCGTCGCCGAGGATGTTGCCGGCGTGGATCTCGCTCACCGGCTGGCCCTGCGTGAGCACGGCGACGGTCCCCTCGGTCACCAGGAACGCAGCCGTGGCCACCGACCCCTGGTCGAACAGGCAGTCGCCCGGTTGCAGCTCTCGGGCCCGGGCCACCGCCCGCAGCCGTCATGGTCGGCCACCGAGAAGCTCTCGCGCACGTCCATCGTCATCGACCTCACCTCTTCCCCTCCGGGATCCCCTCCGGCCCCCACCGTGGATTCACACTAGAACGCTCTACATACTCTGTATATCACTCTACATACTCTCGGTGCTAGCCTTTTTCCGTGACCACGGCCGCTCGACGCTCGCGACACCCGCGACCGCATCCTCGACGCGACCATCCGTCTGTTCCGTCGCCAGGGCTATACGGCCACCGGGATCAAACAGATTGTCGCCGAGGGCAACGCCCCGCTCGGGTCCGTGTACCACTACTTCCCGGGTGGCAAGGAGCAGATCGGGATCGAGGCGCTCGCCCGCTCCGGCGAGCGGATGCGCCAGACCCTCGAGCGAGCAGGTGACGCCCCCGACCTCCCTGCCGCGGTCAAGCAGTACTTCATGCACCACGCCGAGCGCCTGCGCGACTCCGACTACTCGCGCGGCTGTCCGATCGCCACCGTCGCGCTCGAGACGTCGAGCGACATCGAGCCCATCCGCAAGGTGTGCGAGGACGTGTTCGCGAGCTGGCAGACCACGCTCGCCGCGGTGCTGCGCGGCGCGGGCGTCGCCGATGCCGAGGCGGAGCCGCTCGCCACGTTCATCCTGTCGAGCTACGAGGGTGCGCTCACCATGAGCAGGGCCCTGCGCGACATCCAGCCGATGCTCACCGGCGGCGCCGCGGTGGCGTCGGTGCTGCACGCGCAGCTCGGCGACGCGCCCCGCAACACGCCCCGCAACACGCCCGCCACCGGCTGACCGCTCCCGCGTCGGCACCCCCGGCCACGCGGCGTGCGCGAGACTCCCGTCTCGTGTTCGAAGCTGGGTTGTGGGCCGCGCTCGGCCAGTCGGCGTTGCTCGTCGGCGCGCTGCTCGTCGCCCGCTTCCCCAAGCTGACCGAGCCCCGCTGGCTCGGTCTGGTGATGGCGTTCGGCGCCGGCGCGTTGATCAGCGCGATCACCACCGACCTCGTCGTGCCCGCGTACGACGCCGCCGGCCGCGCCCCGGCCGGCATCGGGCTGCTCGTCGGCGCGGTCGGGTACTACGGCCTCACCACCTGGCTGAACCGGCGCGCCGAGCGCGAGGACCCCGAGGAACCGGTGGAAGAAGCCGAGGACGTCGGCGGCGACACCGCGGTGCCGTCCGGCGCCGACGCCACCGCGGCGCGCAACCTCACCGTGGGGATGGTGCTCGACGGCATCCCCGAGTCGATCGCCATCGGGCTCACCCTGCTCGGCGGCGGCACGGTGTCGGTCGCGCTCGTCGGCGCGGTGTTCCTCTCCAACCTGCCCGACGCCATCGGGGTCGCCGCCGCGCTGCTCGCCGGTGGCGTCGAGCTGCGCAAGGTGATGGTGCGGTTCGCCGCCATCGTCGTGGTCGGCTTCGTCGCCGGGCTCGCCGGTTACGCAATTCTGAAGCCCTCCGAGGCCGACCTCATCGCCATCATCCAGACCATCGCCGCCGGCGCGATGGTCGTGGTGTGCGTGAACGAGATGGTGCCGATCGCGGTGCGCGGCGCGGGACGGCACGCCGGACTCGCGGCGGCGGCCGGTTTCGCGGTGGCCGCGTTCCTGTCGACCATCGGCAACTGACCAGTCTCTGAACGCGTCCGAACGCTGGTCGAACGCTGGTTCGATGCGCGAGACGCGCGCCGATTCGACGCGCTTGCCAAGGGGCATAGCCTTTTCCGTGATGGACGGCTTCGCGTCCTACGAAGGCAACAGCGGATTCCTCCGGTGGTGGCCCAAGATCCTGCTCGGGCTCGCGCTGTGGCTCGCGGTCGATCGCACGTGAGCCACTGGTTCCAGTTCGCCACCGTGCTCGTGGTGTGCGCGTGGCTGCACGGTCGCCTCCTGCCGTGGCGGTTCGTCGTGCTCGCCGAAGGCCTCGAGCTGGTGTTCCCGTTCGGTCGGCACGTGTTCCTGCCCAAGCCGGACACGACCGTGCGCATCGAGACCGTCGGGCGCGGTCGCGACGATCGGGAGCACGCCGCCACCTCGGCTACCTGCTGTTCGACGGCGTGCTCTACGAGCCCGGCCAACGCGCCCGCCTGCAGCGCGCCTTCGACTACTACGGCTACCGCGTCGACTGACGAGCGCCCCGATGTGCTCCTGACGTGCTGGGTCTCGGACCGCCGGCCTACCTGTACGTCGGTGTCGACGACGTGAGCGTCGCCGTCGACTTCTACGAGCGCGCGCTGGGCGCGGAGCTGCTGTGGCGGTTCCGTCGCTTCGGCACCGAGGTCGCCGCGGTGCGGGTCGACGACGACGGACCGAAGGTGCTGCTGGCCGAGCACCGGGCCACGCCGAGCTGCCTGCCGATCTGGACCGTGCCCGACCTCGACGCCCTCGTCGCACGCCTGTCGGCGGCGGGATTCGCCGACCGCGGCATCACCGCCGGGACGCCCGACGGGCCCGTGCACGTGCTGCGCGATCCCGACGGCAACGAGCTCGGCTTCCTGCAGCAGGACCGGCCCGACGCCCTCGTCGAGCGCTTCGCCGACCCGACCAACGAGGCGGCGGTGCGTGAGCGGTCGGCCGGGCGGTCGCCCGGGGGGTCGTGAAGGGTGCACACTGGCGGGATGGAACTCGAGACGCGCGAGTGGCTGCAGGCACGCATCGACGGTCGGATCGCCGCCGGGGTCGGCATCGCCTGGCTGGTCGCCTACGAGCTGGCGGGGGCGCTCGAACCCGTGACCCACAAGCCCGAGCCGTGGTACGGCGTCCTCCTGGGCGTCGCGTTCATGGGGCTGCTGGCGGGCACGGCGACCGGTCTGGTCATGCAGCGCCGCTGGGGACTCGTGGTGTCGCTGGCCGCCGCCGGGTTCTTCACCGCGTTGTCGGTGGCGTGCCCGGTGTCGGGCCACCACCCGTTCGGCGCGTGGTGGTTCGGTCAGATGGCGTGCGCACTCGGGATGCTCGGCGCGAGCTGGCTCGCGCTGACGTGGTCGGGACACGACGAGTCGCCGGCGCCGACCGAAGTCGTCGACGCCGACACCGACACCGACACCGCCGACGAGGGTGCCCGTGCCACCGTCAGCGCAGGTGACGCAGCTTCTCGGGGTTGAGCTGGCTGTAGAAGCGGCGCACACGCCCGTCGGGCGCGAACGAGAACGAGAGCACGTAGTCGAGCTCGCCGTCGTCGACGAACAGCAACCCGGGCTCGCCGTTCACCTGCACGATGTGCATGTCCGACGTCGCCGTGAGCCGCTTGGCCAGGTTCACCACGAGGCGGGCGACGCGGTCGGCACCGACCACCGGTCGGCGCGCCGCGTGACGGTTCGGACCGCCGTCGGAGAGGAGCACGACGTCGGGCGCGAGCAGCGACATCACCGCGCCGACGTCGCCGCTGGCGATGGTGGCGAGCAGGGTGCCGACGAGCTCCTGCTCGCGCGCTTCACCCGGCCGGCGCAACGAGGCTGCGCTCGTGGTCGAGCTTCCGCCGGGTGCGGCTCGCGAGCTGCCGGCACGCCGCCGGGGTGAGGTCGATCATCGGTGCGATCTCGTCGAACGGGTACCCGAACACGTCGTGGAGGAGCAGCACCGCTCGCTCCCTGGGCGTGAGCTCGTCGAGCAGCACGAGGAACGCGAACGTCAGTGAGTCGGTGAGCTCGGCCGCCGCTTCCGGCTGGACCGCGGTCGTGTCCGCGATCAACGGCTCGGGGAGGTACGGGCCCACGTACGACTCGCGCCGGCGCTGCGCCGACTGCAGGCGGTCGAGGGCGAGGTGGGTGACCACGCGCACCAGGTAGGCCTCGGCGTTGTCGACCGCGCCGCGGTCGACGCGCTGCCACCGCAGCCAGGCGTCCTGGCACGCGTCCTCGGCGTCGCCCACGCTGCCGGTCATGCGGTAGGCGATGCCGAACAGGCGCGGCCGCAGCGCCTCGAACTCGTCGGCGGTGCTCATGCCGTCATCCGCAGCGTCGACGACGTGACCGGCGCGACGCGTCGACGACGCCATGCGTCCGGCGGCGCGGGCGCTGTTGCACACCGCGTCGGTGAGGAGGCCCTCGGAACCGACCCAGTCGCCGGCCACGAACAGCCCGGGCACGTCGCCCACCGTCACCTGAGGACGGCCGGCGAAGCCGCGACCGGGGAGCGGGCGCCCGTGCGCGACCGTCAACCGTCGACTCGAGCGGATCTCGACGACCTGCTCCCGCCATCCGGGCTGGGCCCGGTCGAGCAGCGCCTCGAGCCGGGGCGCGGGTCGTCGGCACTGTCGCCGTACCAGAGGAGGTGCGCGACTTCACCGGGACCGTCGACCAGCCGCGCGTACGGCGTGTGCACCGAGAAGTAGACGGGCTCGTCGAGTCCGAACACGATGCGGCGCTCGGGCACGGGCAGCGCCCGCAGCGCGACGTCGAGGGTCGACGCGTGCACCGGCCGCTCACGGGCGGCCCACTCGCGCACGACGGAACTCGCGCCGTGCAGCACCGCGTCGAGCTCGCGCGGTCCACCGGATGCGTGCACCACCGAACCGGCGTCGAGGTCACCGTCGGGGGTGTGCACCACGAACCGGTCGCCGCGTCGTTCGACGGAGTCGACCTTCGCGCGCGTGCGGATCTCGACGCCCCGCCCCGCGTGCCTCGTCGACGAGCGCGTCGACGAGCTGCTGCCATCCGCCGTCGAGGTAGACGACGCCGTGCTCCGTCGCCTGCACGACCTGGGCGACGCCCGCGTGCGCGTCGAGCGCGTCGAGGTCGCCGCAGTAGCTCGACACCCGACTCAGCAGCGCGAGCAGCGCGCGTGTGTCGGCATCGCGTCGATCGTGACGTCGATCCAGTCCTGCATCGACTGGCCGTCGCGCACGGTCGCGCGCCAGCTTCGAGGGTCGGGCGAACGCACGGGCCACCGCGAGCTTGGTGCGCCACCCGAAGAGGTCGCGTGCGCAGGAGCGCCGTCCCACCGGCCGGGAGCGCGCCGAGCGTCCCGTCGGCGCGCACGCCGAGGGCGCACGCCGCATCGGGCGGATCGCCCTGGGGCGTGATCCCGAAGTCGGTGAGGGTGGCCCAGGCCGCGCCGCCCCGGTAGAGCGCGTGCGCACCCTGGTTGAGGTGGAACGCACCGACGGTCGCGGTGCGGGCCCGCCCACCGACGTGCTCGCGCGCTTCGAGCACCGTGACGCGGCGCACCCCGGTCGGCGGCGGTGATCGCCGCGGTCAGTCCGGCCAGGCCGGCGCCGATCACGGTGACGGTGGGGGATCCGAGCTCCGGGGTGGTTGCGTGCTGCATGGCGGTCTCCTTCGTCGTCCTGTGCACCCCAGACGAGACAGGCCTCCGCGATGTGACAGACCTAGACCACCAGGACCGATTCGATGCGGTGGCCGAGCGGCGCCACCCGCTCGCGACCGCCCAGCGCGGTGAGCTCGAGCAGGAACGTCACGCCCACCACGGTGGCGTCGAAGAACTCCGACACCAGCCGGCACGTCGCGGTGGCGGTGCCGCCGGTGGCGAGCACGTCGTCGACGATGAGCACGCGGTCGTCGGGGGTGAGCGCGTCGCGGTGCACCTCGAGCGTGTCGGAGCCGTACTCGAGGTCGTAGCTGTGCGCGTGCGTGTCCCACGGCAGCTTGCCCGGCTTGCGCACGGGCACGAAGCCGGCGCCGAGCGCGAGCGCGATGGGCGCCGCGAGGATGAAGCCGCGCGCCTCGATGCCCACCACCTTGGTGATCGGACCGTCGAACGGCGCCGCCAGCAGCTCGGTCGCGGCACGGAACGCGTCGGGATCGCCGAGCAGCGGCGTGATGTCGCGGAACACGACCCCCGGCTGCGGGAAGTCGGGGATGTCGCGGATGAAGGTCCAGAGCTGCTCGGCGTCCACGGCCACATCTCAGCCGATGTCGGTCCGACCCCGTCGCCTCGGCGCACGCGCCGAGCCGACCCTCTCGGTCGGGGAGGCGCCCGCGCCCGGTGCGGCAGTAGCGTCGACCGGCAGCGTCCGGGGGGAGCTGAACGTGCACGATCTGGTGATCCGCAACGGAACGGTGGTCGACGGCCGCGGCGGCACGCCGCGCCTCGCCGACGTGGCGATCGACGACGGCCGCATCACCGCCGTCGGCGCCGTCGACGCACCCGGGCGCGAGGAGCTCGACGCCACCGGCCTCATGGTCACCCCCGGCTTCGTCGACGTGCACACGCACTACGACGGCCAGGTCACCTGGGACCCGCTGCTCACGCCGTCGCTGTGGCACGGCGTCACCACCGTGGTGATGGGCAACTGCGGCGTCGGCTTCGCGCCCGCCGCGCCCGACCGCCACGACTGGCTCATCGGTCTGATGGAGGGCGTCGAGGGCATCCCCGGCGTCAGCCTGCGCGAGGCGATCCGCTGGGACTGGCAGTCGGTGCCCGAGTACATGGACGCGCTCGACCGCATCCCGCGCGCGCTCGACGTCGCCGTGCAGGTGCCGCACGGCGCGCTGCGCGCCTACGTGATGGGGGAGCGCGGCGCCGCCAACGAGGACGCCACCGACGACGACATCGGTCGCATGTCCGACCTCGTCGCCGAGGGCGTCGACGCCGGCGCGGTCGGCGTGAGCGCCAACCGCCTCGAGCTCCACAAGTCGGTCGACGGTCGTGAGGTGCCGGGCACGTTCGCGACGCACGACGAGCTCACCGCGCTCGTCCGCGCCGCGCGCCAGCGGTTCGGCCGACGCCGTCTACAGCACGATCATGCCCGGCGCCGCCGGCAGCGACCGCGCCGTCTGGGACCGCGAGATCGACATGCTCGCCGGCGTGTCGCGCGAGACCGGCATCGCGATCACGTTCGCGTTCGGCGGCGGCGGACGCCCCGACTGGCGCGACCGCCTCGCCCGCATGGAGCACGAGAACGCGAACGGCGCGCGCATCGTCCCGCAGGTGAGCTCGCACGGTCAGGGCCTGTTCTGCGGGCTCCGCACGCAGTCATCCGTTCCGCGGCCGGCCCACCTACGACGCCATCGAGCACCTCCCGGTCGAGGAGCGCGCCGCCGCGCATGGCCGAACCCGACACCCGAGCCGCCATCCTCGCCGAGCGGCCCGAACCGGGCGTGCCCCGCCTCCGCGACCTGATGCTGGCGCAACCGACCGCGGTGTTCCCGTCGCACCTCGTCCCGGTGTACGAGCCCGATCCGGCCACCAGCCTCGCCGCGCAGTCCGAACGGCTCGGCCGCGATCCCGAGGACCTCCTCTACGACTGGACCATCGCCGACGACGGCCACGCGCTCGTCCACTACTTCCTCGGCGGCTACTCCGGGAGCCTCGACGTGACCTCCGAGCTGCTCGTGCACCCGGAGACCGTGCTCGGCCTCGGCGACGGCGGCGCGCACGTCGACCTCATCTGCGACGCCGGCTACCCGTCGTTCCTCCTCTCGTACTGGGTGCGCGAGCGCGCCCGCGGCACCATGCCGTTCGAGACCGCGATCAAGGTGCTCACCAGCGAACCCGCCGCGGTCTACGGCCTGCGCGACCGGGGCGCGGTCGAGCCCGGGCTCAAGGCCGACCTCAACCTCATCGACCCCGTCGGCATCGCACCGACCGAGATGGAGGTCGTGCACGACCTCCCCGCCGGCGCGAAGCGCGTGCTCCAGCGCACCGAGGGCTTCGTCGCCACCATCGTCGACGGCCAGGTCGTGCAGCGCGACGGCGTCGACACCGGCGCCCGCCCCGGCTGCGTCGTCCGGAGCACCTCGTGAGGCCCATGAAGACGAGGGCGGCGTAGTGCCGCTCCTGCCCGATCCGGAACCACGCGCCCGGCGCTTCCCGATCATCTCGGTCGACGACCACCTCATCGAGCCGCCCGACCTGTTCGAAGGGCGCATGCCCGCCGCGCTCGAGGCCGTCGCGCCCCGCCTGGTCGAGTTCGAGAACGGCAAGCAGGCGTGGGCCTACGAGGACAAGCTCTTCCCGAACATCGGGCTCAACGCGGTCGTCGGCCGCCCGCAGGCGGAGTGGTCGATGGAACCCGGCGCGCTTCGACGAGATGCGCAAGGGCTGCTGGGACATCCACGCCCGCATCGCCGACATGGACGTCGCCGGCATCTGGGCCAGCCTCTGCTTCCCGTCGCTGATCGCCGGGTTCGCCGGCGTCGCCTTCGCGCGCAGCGACGACGAAGCGCTCGGGCTCGCGTGCGTGCGCGCGTGGAACGACTGGCACCACGAGGTGTGGGCCGGGCACGTACCCCGAGCGCATGATCCCGTTGCAGCTCGCGTGGTTGCGCGACCCCGAGGTCGCGGCCGCCGACGTGCGCCGCAACGCCGAGCGCGGCTTCAAGGCGGTCACGTTCCCCGAGAGCATGAACAACATCGGGTTGCCCTCGGTGCACACCGACCACTGGGACCCGTTCCTCCGCGCGTGCGAGGAGACCGGCACCGTCGTCTGCATCCACACCGGCTCGGGATCGATCGCACCGCCGACGTCGCCGGAGTCACCGCTCGAGCAGAGCACCACGCTGTTCCCGATCCACGGCATGCTCGCCGCCGCCGACTGGCTGTGGGCCCGGGTGCCGCTGCGCTTCCCGGCGCTGAACGTGGCGCTTCTCCGAGGGCGGCATCGGCTGGGTGCCGATGCTGCTCGACCGGCTCGACTACGTGATGGCGCACTCGGCGTCGGGCATGGCCAACGCCTGGGGCGACGGCACCGACGCCACCGGTGCGAACCTCTCGCCGTCGGAGGCCGTCCAGCGGAACTTCTGGTTCTGCTCCATCGACGACCCGACCACGCTCCAGGTGCGCGACCGCATCGGCGTCGACCACATCATGGTGGAGAGCGACTACCCGCACGCCGACTCGTCGTGGCCCGACACGCAGGCGCTCCTGGCCGACCGCTTCGCCGCGCTGCCCGCCGCCGACGTGGCCAAGCTCACCCACGAGAACGCCGCCCACCTCTTCCGCCACCCGCTGCCGCCGGTGGACTGGGCCACCAGTTAGACGGGCTACACTTCGAATCCACCGGGCTCTGCTGCGCAGTCCAGCAGAACGGTCCCGAGGTGCCAGAGCGCTCCCGAGCGTCGCGGCACCGGAACTTCGAGAGCACCGCAGGGTGCTCTCCAGAATCGCCTTCTGGCGGTGACCACGATCAACAGCACGACCACCACTGAGCACGAGGCGCGGCGCGTCGACGACTCGACCTTCGATCTCTACGTGGAGCTCGAGGCCGACGACCTCGCCACGCCCGAGCAGCTCGACGTCCTCGACGCCGATCCCGTGGCGTGGAGGTCGTCGCTGCTGCGTCTCCTCGTCGACGCCGACGAGCACCTCGTCGCGGCCCGTCGCCTCACCGGCGAGGAGCGCGACCAGGTCGTCGCCGACGCCGAGTACGTCCACCAGATCCTCACCGACGCGCTGCTACCGGCTCACCGGTGAGCGCCGTCCCGCGCCTCCCGGCACCACCTCGGGTCCCGAGAAGCCGGAGAAGGCGGAGAAGGCGACAAGCAGGAGAAGGAGAAGGCGAAGGACCAGGGCCAGGGCCAGCAGAAGGGCCAGGGCCAGCCGCACGGCCCCGGGCAGGGTCAGGGGCAGGGCCAGGGCGAACCCGAGCCGGTCGAGCCCGGCGTCGTGCGCCTCCAGCTCTCGTGGGAACCGGGCCGGGTCGTCGCCTGGGCCGGTGGCCCCGGCTGTCCCACCGCCACCGCCGAGGAGGTGGCCAAGTTCCTGGCCGCGGCCGAAGCACCGGCGGCACCGTGGACCACCCACCCCGAGGTGAACGTCCCCGGGGGCGACAAGGCCGTCTCGGTCAGCGCGCCCGTGGGCGAGGTGCTCGGCTGGCTCGTGGCCGCGGGATCGGGCGACGTGCGCGACGACGTCGGCCCGAGCGTCCGCTGGTTGGGCAAGGTCGCCATGTGGGCGGTCGAGCTCGCGGCACGGGGCGCGATGGTGCCGGTGCTGCGCCAACGCCGTCGTCGCAACGGCTCGTCCCGCGGCGATCACGCGTCGTACGCGGTGCGGTGGACGCCCGCGCTCGATCGATCCCGATCGGCTCGCCGACGTCGTCGACGCCATGCCCGGCAGCGTCGCCGCGCTCGACCCGAGCGTCGACGCCCGCGCCGTCACCCGCTCCGCGCTCACCGGCATGGTCGACGCCATCGGCCGCGACAGCGCGCGCCGCATCGAGGTGCCCGCGGCACCGCCCGTCGTGCGCACCGGCAACGACGTCACCGAAGCGTTCCTCGCCCGCCTCGACGGCAGCGCGTTCGACGCCCCCACGCGCATCGCCGGCGAGCTCGTCTCGCGTTCGGAGCAGTGGTCGCGCTCGGTGACGCGCGAGCACGCGCCGCTGATCGTGCGCCTCGACCCGCCCGACCGCACCGGCGTGTGGGACCTCGAGGTGTTCGTCGCCAAACCGCCGACGAAGGGCAGCGGCAACCGGGGCAAGGTGCTCCAACCGGTCGAGCGTGCCATCGTCGACGACCGCTCGAAGCGCTCCGACCTCGAGCAGGACATGAGCCGGCTCGAGCGCATGCTCCCCGAGCTGCTGCGTGCCGGCACCGACCGGCGCGGCCACACCATCCTCAGCCAGGACGAGGCGTGGCAGCTCATGACCACCACCGGCCCGCGTCTCGCCGACGCCGGGTTCGACGTGCGCGTCCCCGAGCTCTCCACCCGCAAGGCCACTCCGAGCCTGCGCCTCTTCGCCGAGTCGAAGGAGAGCGCGGTCGGCGCCAACCAGCTCGCCGACGTGCGCTGGTCGGCGGTGTTCGACGACGTCGAGCTCACCGCCGCGCAGATCCGCGAGCTGGCCAAGGAGGCCCGGCCCCTCATCCGCTCCGGCGGCAAGTGGGTCGCGCTCGACAAGGCCGACCTCCGCGCCGCCGCCGAGGCGCTGGCGGCCAAGGCCGACACCACCCAGCTCACCGGCGCCGACATGCTGCGCCTCGCCCTCGGGCTCGAGGGTTCGACGCTCGCCGGCGGCATCAGCGTCGAGGGTGGCGGTTGGGCCGCCGAGCTCCTCGCCGCCGCGTCCGACATCTCGGGCGAGCCGGCCCGGGCCCCGAAGGGCTTCGACGGCGAGCTGCGCAGCTACCAGGCCGAAGCGCTCGCCTGGCTCGGGTTCCTCGACGCCGGCGGCATCGGTGGCTGCCTCGCCCTCGACATGGGCCTCGGCAAGACGCCCACCATGCTCGCCCACCTGCTCGCCGCGCACGGCCGCGGCCCTGCGCTCGTCGTCGCCCCGCCCGCGGTCGTCGGCAACTGGGCCGCCGAAGCCGCGCGCTTCACCCCCGGACTGCGCGTGCTCGTGCACCACGGTCCCGGACGCGCCGCGCACGACGAGATCGCCGACGAGGTGGAGCGCGCCGACGTCGTCATCACCACCTACGGCACCGCGGTGCGCGACATCGACGCCATCGCCAAGGTCGACTGGGCGTGCCTCGTGCTCGACGAGGCGCAGGCGGTGAAGAACCACACCAACGAGACCGCGCAGCAGCTGCGCCGCATCAACGCGCGCACGCGCGTCGCGCTCACCGGCACGCCGATCGAGAACGGCCTCGGCGACCTCTGGGCCATCCTCGACTTCACCAACCCCGGGCTCGTCGGGCCGCGGCCGCAGTTCATCGCCAGCCTCTCCGGCGACGAGAACGGCGGCGGGGTCGCCGGTGGCGCCGCCGGACGCGCTGCCGCCGAGGACGCGCTGCGCGCGCTCAACGGCATCCTCGTGTTCCGTCGCACCAAGTCGGAGCCCGAGATCCAGGCCGAGCTGCCCGACAAGATCGACCAGATCGAGTACTGCTCGATGACCGTCGAGCAGATCGGCCTCTACCAGGCGGTGCTCGACCGGCTGGTGCTCGCCAACGACCTGCCCGAGGGCGAGGAGCCGCGCAAGGGCCAGATCCTCGCCGCCATCACCGCGCTCAAGCAGATCTGCAACCACCCCGTCGCCTACCAGGACGACGACCGCCCGCTCGAGGGTCGCAGCGGCAAGCTGGCGCGGCTCGAGGAGATCGTCGAGTCGGTGTTCGCCGCCGGCGAGCGCGTGCTCGTGTTCACGCACTTCGCCGAGTGGGGCATGAAGCTCGCCACGCACCTCACCAAGAAGTTCGACCAGCCGATCGAGTGCTACCACGGCGGTCTGTCGCGCGGCGTGCGCGACGCGATGGTGCAGCGCTTCCAGGAGTCCGACGGCCAGGCCGCGCTCGTGCTCTCGCTCAAGGCCGGCGGCACCGGGCTCAACCTCACCGCCGCCAACCACGTCGTGCTCTACGACCGCTGGTGGAACCCGGCGGTGGAAGACCAGGCGCGTGACCGTGCGTGGCGCATCGGTCAGACCAAGACCGTCATCAGCCACCGGCTGGTGTGCCCCGGCACCGTCGACGAACGGGTCGAAGAGGTGGTCGCGGGCAAGCGCCGCATCGCCGACCTCGTGCTGCCGAAGTCGAGCTCGCTCGCCGACCTCGACACCGGTCAGCTCAGCGCCGCGCTCGGCATCCGCACCGACGCCGTCCTCACGGAAGAGGACTCGGAGTGAGCGTGAGCGAGCGACCCATGGGGGCAGTGTGAGCCCGTCGCGTCGACGTCGTGGTCGCGGGGGCAAGCCCACCGCGCAGCAGCTGCGCGACTTCTGGGGTGAAGAGGTCGACGATCCCGTCGACGACGAGCCGGTGCGCGTGATCACGCCCGGCGTCGATCCCACCTCGCTGGTCCAGTCGCTGGGCCCGCTGCCGTTCCCCGGTTCCGGGCTCGCGCAGCACTACTTCGCCGCCGTCTACGAGCGCGCTGCGGGTCTCGCGGTGGCGCTGGCCGCCGCCGCCGGCCTGCTCGAGGTCACCAACGGCGAGATCGTCGACGGCACCGGTGCCGGCGAGGACGACGCCGATCTCCTTTCCGCAAACGGCAGCGATATGGCCCAGATGTGAAACAGATCACTACCTTTCACCGGGCATGACCGATGTCATCACTCCGGGCTTCGTCAACGGGCTCGGCATCTCACTCTGGACCGAAGGCGATCTCGCGCTCGCGAGGGCCGAGGTGCAACCGGAGTTCTTCGCGCCCGGCACCGAGCGCATCCGTCTCGGTGTGCTGGCCACGCTGGTCGACATGGTCGCCGGCTCACCGGCGCACTCGATCATCAACCCGACCGTCGACCTCCGGGTCACGCTCCTCACGCCCGCGCCCACCGAGCGGCGCGATCGAGCTGGTGACGTACCCGGTGAAGTCGGGACGGTTGCTCTTCATCGGCGAGACGCTGCTGCACACCGGCGACGTGACCCGCCCGTTCGCGCGCTCCGTCTGCACGTTCATGAACAAGCCGCTCGACGCCGATCGCACCGGCATGTTCCCGGTCGGCCTGCTCGGCGCCGAGCACTACGACGCGTCGTTGCAGCTGCGCGAGCCGGAGCCGGGCGTCCTCGAGATGGACAACCACGACATCGTGCGCAACGGCGCCAACGGCACCGTGCAGGGCGGCGCGCAGGCGCTGCTCGCCGAGCTCGCCGGTGAGCAGGCGCTCGAGCGCAGCGACGACGTCACCGGTGAGCACGAGGCCATCGACCTCGAGATCCGCTACCTCAACCGGGTGAAGGAAGGTCCCGTGCGCGCCCGGGCCGAGGTCGTGCCCGGCGGGTTCGGCGGCTCCGTGGGTGCGGGTGGCCACGACCGAGCCCGGCGCCGACGACCGGATCGTGTCGCTCACCTCGCTGCAGTACCGCGCCCTGTGACGGCGCACGCGTGACCGCCACCACCGAGCGGACCGAACCCCGCTGGATCGACGACGACCGTGCCCTCGCGGAGCTCGTCGCGATCCTGGTCGACGAGCCCGCCTACGGCCTCGACACCGAGTTCATGTCGGAGCGGTCGTACTGGCCGCAGCTCTGCCTCGTGCAGGTGTCGTGGGCCGGCGGCGTCGCGCTGGTCGACCCGCTCGCGTGCGACGTGCGCGCGCTCGAAGCGGTGCTGCTCGCGCCGGGCACGATGATCACCCACGCCGGTGCGAGCGACCTCCCGATCCTCGACCGCGCCATCGGCGCGCGACCGTCGAGGCTGTTCGACGTGCAGCTCGCGGCCGGGTTCGTCGGGTTGGGGTTGCCGTCGCTCGGCACGCTGGTGTCGGCGTTGCTCGGCATCCGACTCGACAAGTCGGAGCAGCTGGCCGACTGGTCGAAGCGTCCGCTGTCCGACGCCACCCAGCGCTACGCGGCCGCCGACGTCGAGCACCTCTTCCCGATGACGGCCGAGCTCCAGCGCCGGTTGCAGGAGCTCGGGCGCGAAGCGTGGGCCGAGAGCGAGTGCGAGGTCCTGCGCCTGACCGGCGACCGGCGCGTCGACCCCGACGTCGCGTGGTGGAAGGTCAAGGGCGCGTCGTCGATGCGCGGCGAGAAGGCACGCGTCGCGCAGTCGGTCGCGTCGTGGCGTGAGCGACGTGCACAACGACTCGACGTGCTGCCGCGGTTCGTGCTGCCCGACCTCGCGCTGGCCGCGGTGGTCGGCCGTCCGCCGAAGACGCGCGACCAGCTGTTCGCGCTGCGCGGTGTGAACCGGCTCCCGAACGACGTCGTGCAGGAGCTGCTCGACGCGGTCGAGTCGGGACGCGAGATGCCGAAGGACGAGCTGCGCCTCCCCGAGAAGTACGACGACGGTCCCGAGCTCGACGCCGCCGTCGCGCTGCTCGTGGCCTACGTCGCCGAGCTCGCCCGCGCCCAGAAGCTCGAGAAGCAGCTGCTGGCGACGCGCGACGACGTGAAGGCGCTGGTCTACGGGCGTGCGAGCCGGCTCGACTCCGGCTGGCGGGCCGAGATCGCCGGCGAGGCGCTCCACCGCCTGCTCGACGGCAAGGCCGTGATCCGCCTCACCGACCGCGGCCGCCACCTCCACCTCGAAGACTGACCGCCCTCTCTCCATCCGAACTGGCGTCAGTTCGGGGTCGCTCTACGCCCTCGAACGACGCCGGTTCGGCGCGGTCAAGAGTCCGAGGTGGCTCCGGTGCGAGAGCACGGAGAGCGACGACAGGCTCGACAGGACCGAGCCGAAGCTCGCCCACGAGCCGGCCGAGAACGCGGAGTAGGCGGAGCCCACCGATCCGATCGAGAAGAACGAACCGACCGACCCGATCGAGAACGCCGACCCCGACGACGCGATCGAGCAGAACGAGTTCCTCGACCACAGCGACCAGCCGGTGCGCGCCGGGCCGTCGGCGGTTTCCAGGTCGGTGTGCTCCACCTGCGGGCTCACTGGCAACTCGTCGGTGCGGGCTTGCCGGCCACCCGGTCCTTGAGCCACGCGACCACGTCGTCCTGCGCGGCGGTGATGACGCTGGTGTGCGAAGCGCCGTCGTACACGCGGTAGTCGACGGTGTCGCCGGCGGCGCAGGCCTTGGCGTCGAACGCGTCGGTCAACACCTTCGGAATCGTAGTGTCGGCGCTGCCCTGCACGATGAGGACCGGCGCACCCGCCGGGCGGTTGCCGGCCGAGTTCTCGTGCAGCCGCGCCTGGATGGCGGGGATCGAGAGCGGATCGTGCGCGAGCACGTCGGGACCGCTGGTGCCCTGGAACGCGGTCATCACCTCGCCCGCGCACTGCGTGGTCGCCGCTTCCGACTTCGCTTCCGCGTCGGGAGTGAGCACGGCGGCGGGATCGTCCTCGGGGTAGGCGGCGTGGAAGCCCTGGACGCCCATGGCCAGGTAGCCCGCGCCGCCGTTGATGCTGGCGGCGAGCGGCAGGATCTGCTCGACGTCGGCCGCGGGCGCGGCGGCGGCGATGCCCAACACGTCGAGCTCGGGTGCGTACGACGCCGCCAGCTCGCCGGCGAACAGCGCCGACTGCCCGCCCTGCGAGTGCCCCGCGATCAGCACCTGGTCGCTCGCGTTCGATCCGCTGAGCATGCGTGCGGCACGGGCGGCGTCGAGCACGCCGCGCCCCTCGCTCTCACCGACGAGGTACGGGTGCACGCCCGGCGTCCCGAGCCCCTCGTAGTCGGTGGCGGCGACGACGTAGCCGGCGTCGACCAGTTGCTTCACGAACGGGAGGGTCGTTGCGGCGTCGGCGCTCTTCGACGGCGCGCACTGGTCGCCGAGTCCCTCGGTGCCGTGCGCCCACGTCACCACCGGTCGACTCGACTTCGATGCCGCTGCGATCGGCACCACGACCACGCCCGACACCGCGATGTCGCGGCCGTCGACCGCTCGCGAGTGGTACAGGACCTTCCACGCCTTGGCGCCCGACGGAGCCGCGATCGGGGTGGAGCGGATGATCGTGCCCGGCGCCTTCTTCGGCATGTTCGCGGGCGGCGTGTAGAAGTCGGTCGCGGTCTTGACCGAGCTCACCGTGGCCGCTCCGGCGACCGATGCCGACGGACCGACCACCGCGACCACCACCGCGATCACGGCGAGCAGCGTGGCGATGACACGACCCGGACGCACCTGATCGAGGCTAGGTCGGCACCTCGGCGCTCGATCAGCGCGGGAGCACCACCCTCTGCACTGCTCCCACCACTCTCTGCATGCACGCGCCTGCTCGTTCGAATGGTGCCCGAGGCCCTGCGGACAGGAGACTGCCGGAGATGTTCACCATCGGGCGCAACTTCCACGCCATCCACATGACCGACGACCTCGAGGCGCTCGGCGCCTGGTACGACGACGTCTTCGGAATCCAGTGGTACGTGCTGCACAACTACTCGCCCGAGCTCCACCGGCACGCGTCGCTCGGCGTCGTGGGCGAGCTCTGCCTGGAGCCGATGCAGCCGGCGTTCGAGGACGAGAAGTGGAACCGGGGTCCGATCGGCCGCTACTACGAGCGGTCGGGCATCAGCTGGCACTCGATCGCCTGGTACGTCGACGACGTCGAAGGGCTCACCGAGCTGCGTGACGCGTCTCGAGGCCGCCGACGTCGAGCTGCTCGCGCTCCTCGGCGGCAAGCTCGAGCACGATCAGGACGCGCCCGAGGACCGCCCGATCTTCACCCACCCGAACAGCACGGTCACGCAGCTGGAGTTCATGGTGCCGCACCCGTGGATCCCGGATCCGCGTCCGCACCCGGCGTTCCGGCCGTCGTGGTGGCACGACGAGCACCCGCTGCACATCCGCAAGACGTCGCACTTCACGCTCGCGACGCGCGACCTCGAGCGTGCGCGTGATCTCTACGTCGACGTCATCGGCGGCACGCTGCTGCACGAGAGCGAGAACGACCTGCTGCACACGCGCAGCGCGTACGTCGCCATCGGTCGCGACGACGTGGTGGAGATCGCCGAGCCGCTCGACAGCGGCACGCCCGATCGCCGACTACGTCGAAGCCGAGCACCACGGGCTGTTCGCGGTGTGGCTCCACGTCGAGGACCTCGCCGGCGCGACGACGCACCTGCGGTCGAAGGAGATCGCGCCGTCACTCGAGGACGCTGCGTCGTTCCTCTCCGATCCCGCGACCAGTCACGGCGTGCACTGGGGTGTCACCACCGCCGAGATCCCCGGCGACACCCGGGCCGACTGGTAGCTCAGTCGCCCGTTCAGTCACCCAACGCGTCGGCGGCGAGCTCGGCCCGGAACCGCTGGTCGTCACGGGCCCGGAAGTGCGGCGACACGTAGCGGGCGAACAGCTCGAGCGACCGGTTCCACCGGTCGATGGTCACCCACTCCCGCGAGTTGAACAGGAGCGAGCCGAAGCCGCCGACCGCCTCGTCGAGCTCGCGCACCTGGCCGATCACGTCCTCGGGTGAGCCGATGATCCACGGCAGGTTCTCGACCATCCAGTCGAACGTCACCTCGGCGTCGGGCATCGACGCGTCGCGCTTCATCAACGGCGCGAGGCCGATCTTGAACAGGTAGTCGTACGACTGCTTGAGCGTCTCGCGGATCTCTGCCATCGCCGCGTTCTTCGAGTCCGACACGTAGACCTCGCGACAGATGCGCCAGTCGTTGCGCGCCGCGACCGGGTCACGACCGGCCTGCTCCGCGGCCTTCGCGATCGCGGTGCCCTGCGCGATGAGGTCGGGCATCCCCGGGTTGTTCTCGATCTGCACCGGCGTGAAGTAGATGCTCAACGCCGCGTACCCACGCTCGCCGCACAGCGCGAAGTTGTGCGTGCCCGACATGCCCGCGATCGAGAACTGCGGGTGCTCCTGGTACGGCCGCACCTGGATGCGCTTGTGGTCGAGCTGCCAGAACGTGCCGTCGAAGTCGACGTAGTCGGTGGTCGAGAACAGCAGCTCGAGGATGTCGATCGCCTCGCGCATGCGCGGCGACGCCTCGTCACCCACCTGGAAGAACTCCTTGTCGCTCACGAGCCCGCCGCCACCGAAGCCGTAGATCAGGCGTCCGTGGGTGAGGTGGTCGAGGAACGCGAGCCGCTCGGCGACCATGAACGGGTCGTGGTACGGCAGGTTGATGGTGCCGGTGCCGAGCGCGATCCGGTTCGTCAACGCCGACGCCTTGGCGATGAAGATGTCGGGCGCGGGGATGTTCTCGTAGGCGCCGGTGTGGTGCTCGCCCACCCACACCTCGTCGTAGCCGAAGCGCTCGGCGTAGGCGATCTCCTCGAGCTTCAGGTCGTAGGACAGCGTCCAGTTCGACCACGGAAACGGTTCCGGCATCAGGAACAGCCCGAACTTCATTCCACCCCCCGGTGAGTCACGATGCGTCTGCAGTGAATGGCCGCGAGCAGGCCCGCCTGACGCGCTACTGGCCCGGCGTCGGGACCAGACCGGCCTTGGTGAGCACGTCGGCGATGTCGATCACGCCCCAGTGCTCGCTGATCTTGCCGTCGGTGACGCGGAAGATCTCGATGCCCCGGATCGTGATCGACTCGCCACTCGGCGGGATGCCCATCGCCTCGCCCGTGTGCTTGCCCGTGAACACCCAGTTCTCCACGACGCGGCCGTCGGGCGTGTCGAGGTACTCGGCATCGATCTTGCGGTCGTCGAACGTGCCCACGACCATCTGGGCCAGCATCTTCAGGCCCTCGCCGTCGGCCGGCAGGCCCTGCATCGGGTCGTGGTCGACCAGGTCACCGGCGACGATGTCGTCCCAGGTGTCGAACGTCCCGGCGATGAACGCCTCGTCGGTGAAGCGGCGGATGACGTCGGCGCTCGATCCCATGCGAGTCCCCTTGGCGTGGTTCGCCGCAGCCGGTCAGCGCAGCCCGCGAACCCTACGCCGGACTCCACTCCTCGGCGAGCGGCGTGGCGTCGAGAGCCTCGATGCCCTCGCCGTCCGGAGCACCGAAGGCAACGAACTGGGGTGACGTGCGGCATTCTGGCTCAAGACCGCCTGGTGGCTGCCGAGCAACAGGGCATGCGCGCAGGCACGTTGCTCCAGCCCTCGGCCCCCGGGTGGGTCGAAAGCCACCCCCTCGACTGGCTCAGTCCGTCGTGGACCCGGATCGACCACGTGCCCTTCGGGGCCACCGTCGACATCGAGCACGTGCTGCTCTCCGAGTCGGGCGTCGTGGTCTTCACGACCATGGCCGACGACGAGGAGCTCGCCCACGCCATCACCGAGGCCCGCTGGCGGGCCCGGAAGATCATGGCGTTGGTCGGGCGAGTGAAGTGGGTGCCGGCACTCCCGGTGCTCGTGGCGTCCGGGCTCGCCGAGCTCGAGATCACCGGTGGGTTCGCGCTGATCGACGGCGTGCTCGTCGTCCGCGCCATCGACGCACCCCGGTGGCTCGCCCACCTCGACGCGATGCCGCCGACCATCGACCCCGAGTGCATCGGCGACATGGTCGACGTGATCATCGCCCACACCCAACGCACCGACGCCATCATCAGCACCTACACGACGTCGACCTCGTCCTGAAAGGTCGCGATCTTCGTCACATGCGACGAAGAGCGCGACCTTTTGGCCGCCAGTCCTCCGTGCGGGGATCGACGGCCAAGAGAACGCACGCCCACTAGGCGGGCGGGAGCTCGCGCTGGCGTTGGGTGACGAAGCACACCATCAGGATCCCGAGAGTCGCCGCGACCATCAGCAACACGCAGCGCGCCATGAACCAGTTCGACGTCGCGAGCGCGTCGTCGATCGTCGTGACGTTCTGGTTCATCGAGTTGCTCACGAACGCAGTGAGCATCGCCAGGAGCCAGGTGCACCACCACACGATCGTCCACCGGTGCAGGGAGATCGTCACCGCGGTGACGCCGTTGCGCTCTTCGTCGACGTCGACGAGGTCGGTGAGGACCCGCTTCGGCACGACGAAGTTGGCGAAGGGGATGAACCAGCCGCACACCGCGAACGCAGTGGAGTAGCGGCGCTCGTAGCGAAGCGTGGCGAGACGGGAGTAGGCGATCCACGTCCAGCACGCGAAGGCGATCACGACGACGATCGCAGCCGCGATGGAGATCCCGTTCATCAGGTCGGCACGGTCCTGTGCCGACGTGAGGTCTCCCATCGTCACCGTCCACGGCTTCGAGTCGATCCGCTCGTACAGCGCGTGACGCTTCGTCTCGTCGCCCAGGGCCACCGCGGCGACGATGATCTGGACGCCGAGGCACACGGAGACGCCGATGGCGGCATTGCGCAGCAGGGTGGTTCCGGGTCGCGGAGCGAGTCGCTGCGCGTCCTTGATGTCAGGTGTGTTGGTCATGCCGTGACCGTCACACGCTCACGTCGAACGTCCCACGGCTTCGACGTGGGACTGTCCCGTCGTGGAGGACAGGTCACTCTGACCGCGACGTGACGTCACTCAGCGAACCGCGGCACGTCATCGACGAGCAGCTCGCGCTGGCCGCATGTCAGCTCGCGAACCGCGACCGTCGCCACGACTGACGTGACGAGAACTGCCGTGTCGCAGACGGCTCGCAAGAGTTCGGCGTTCTGGGCTTCGGCGACGGTGATCGAACCGTGCTGCATCCACAGGGCCCACGACGTTCCGAGTGCCATCGTGACCCAGCACGCCCACCATGCCGTCACCCAGTTGCGGACGAAGCGCGCCGAAGCGGCGCGCTCGTCGTGGCGCTCTTGCGCGACCACGATGTCGTTCAGGATCTGCTTCGGCACGTAGAGGTTGGCGAAGGGGATGAACCACGCGACGAGTGCCCACACCCGCCTGAAGCAGCGCTCGTCACCGGGTCGGTCGAGCACCGAGTACGCCGCCCAGAGCCAGAGTCCGAATGCTGCCGCCGTGGTGATCGTGATCCGCAACCAAGATGGACGCTGACGGTTGAGCTCGTGCAGCACGTGCTCGATGCGGGGGATTCGAAGGAAGCGAATCGGCTCGTGGATCTTGGCGAGGGTCACGATGCGATCGGGGACCTCGACGTAGTGCCGGAACGCGGCGAAGAACTGCACGATGAGCATCACCCGTACGGCGATGGTCGCGAGTCGGAGACGCCGCCAGCGCCACCGCAGGGCGACGGGAACGGGAGGGAGCAGAGCATCGGTCGAGGTCATGCGACGACCGTCGCACGACATCAGACGCTCGTCCCATGGCTACGACGTGAGGTTCTGTCTGCTCTCCGTCATGCAGCTCGAGCGGTGATCGTCGTCCACGCGCCGACGTGGATCCGATCGCCGTCGGCCACGGGGATGAGCACGTGCGGATCGATCGGTGTGAAGTCACCGTTCACACACGTCCCGTTGGCGGACTCCAGGTCGACGACTGCGTACGAACCGTCCGGCTGTCGCAGCAGGCTCGCATGGGTACGGGATGCCGCCGGGTCCTCGATCGGCGCACTGAGATCGATGTGCGCATCGGTCCGACGGCCGATCGTCACCTCGTGGTGCTCCAACGCGATGGTGCGCGCCGGGATCGACGTCGTCGGGTAGCTGAACCCCACGGGTGCCAGGGCGGCGAAGTAGTCCGGATCGGCGGTCACGACCGCGACCCAGGTTCCCGCCGCACGACCCTCGGTTCCTGACGGAACCGAGGTACCGCAGCGTTCGCAGAACTGCTCACCCGGTTGCACGCCGTGACCGCATGCAGCGCACGACGTCGACTCCGCGACGCGGGTCACGTCGCTCAGGATCGGGGGCGACTCGTGCCCCTCCGGACCCTGGATCGTCACGTCACCTCGGTGATCGCGGTCTTCGCCGACTGGGCATCGAGCGTCATCGCCGCCAAGCGGTCGGCGTCCCGCCGCACCACGACGGTGCCGGCCGCCGCATCGTGGATCTCCGCGAACGCAGCCAGCTGCTCGAGTCGTGCAGTATCGCCCGCTTCGTGGGCGAGCTGCACCGCTCGCCCGATGCGATCGGTGGCGGTCACGTCGTCACCGGCCTGCCAGGCCCGCACGCCTTCCTGGATCTGGTCCGCGAGCTCGGAGCTCCCCGCGGCGCGCGCCACCTCAGGGTCGATCGAGGCGCTCAGCGCAGCGTCGTCGGTCCAGGTCGCCACGACCTTGGCCTCGCTCATCACCTCGTCGCCCACGACGAGCTGGACCCGACCGGCGAGCATCTCGTCGCCGACCGGCCGCGCCGGCACGCGTATCCGGACGAGGTAGTCGCGGGTCTCGTCACCCCACGCGCCGGTCGGGTACTCGTCGACGAGCTCGCTGACCTGCACGCGACGATCGGTCAGGTCCTCGATCGTGGGCACGACCTGCTGCACGACCTCGATGCCCGCGTGGCGTGGCGTCCAGATCCGGAGGACGGCATCGGCCACCGACTTGCTCATCGCCGATCGCATCATCTCGACGAAGTCTGCGGTGAGGCTGGGCGCGTCCGACGGATCGGGGATGATGTCGAGGCTCCCGAGGAGGGCCGACGACACCTGGCGGAGCTCGGCGACCTCCCAGTCCTCGCCGACGCCGCGGCAGTCGCACTGGAACCGTCCGACGCACGACTCGATCACGGACGCGAGCCGCTTGGGCGTCTCGCTCTGGTTCTGCCCGTCGGTCATCAGGATCGCGTGGTGGATCCCGTCGGGCGTGCTCGCGAACATGGCCGCGGCTTCCTGCAGCCACGTGCCGATGGCGGTCCCGCCGCTCGGTCGGAGTGGACGCAGCGATCGCTTGGCCGCGGCGCGGGTCCTGCTATCGGCGACGGCGAGGCCGCGTCTGGGGTACACGCGTCTGGCGTTGTGGCTCCCGGCGATGATGCCGAACGCGACCCCGTCGTCGATGCAGTCGATCGCAGCGTTGGTCGCGACCATCGCCGCCGCGAACTTCGAAGCCGGCATCTCCATCGACGCGGACACGTCGACGACGAGGATCACACTGCGCGCGACCGCGCCTTCGACCGTGCTGTCGACCGTGCTGTCCACCACTCGGTCGCTCCCGATCCCGCTCGCGGCACCCGCACCACCGCGTCGACGCAGTCCGCACCGGGAGCGAGGAACCGGTTCTGGTGGACGGCGGTGTCGAATCCGGTCACGGGTTCGCACCGATCTCGGCGACGACGACGGTGATGTTGTCGCGGCCGCCTTCCGCGATGGCGAGATCGGTGAGCGCCTCGGCGAGGTCGATCGCGCCATCAGTGCCAGCGTCTCGCACGAGCGCAGCCAGGTCGTCGGGATCGGGCCAGGAGTTCCACAGGCCGTCGGAGCAGAGCAGCAACCAGCCGTGACGCCGAGGACGGAAGGCGATGACGCGCGGCGCGAGCTCGGGGGCGTCGGCGCCGAGCCAGGCGGTGATCATGTGCGCGCGCGGATCCTCGAGTGCACGTTCGGCCGGCAGGAGACCCTTCGCCACCTGGTCCTCGACCCAGGAGTCGTCCCGTGTGAGCAGGCGTGCCTCGACGTCGTCGATCCAGTACGCACGACTGTCACCGACACCGGCGACGGTGACGACACCACCCATGCTGGTTGCTGCGACCATCGTCGTCGACGGCGCGGTGCCGTTGCGCGCCGGTGACCACGCGAGCTCGCTCACCGCGATCAGCGCGGCTGCGAAGGCTGCGAGCATCGCCGGTTTCGAACAGTCGTCGCGTGCAGTCCCGAGCGCACCACGGAGCGCCCGGCCGGCGACGTCGGCCGCGACGCGCGCGGCGATGCCGCCCGCAGTCGACGACGAGACGCCGTCGCACACGACCGCGACCGACGCGTCGCCGTCAACCGCGACGTAGTACGCGTCCTCGTTGGTGATGTGCACGAGACCGCGGTCGGTGACTGCCGCGACCCTCCCCAGGTTCTTGGCACTCCAGTCGAGCACGGAGGTGATCGTGGCGCCACCGAGCGCCGCACCGCACTGCTCGCAGAAGTGGTCGTCGACGCCGACCGCATGCGCACACCGGGTGCAGCGTCCAGTTGCCACGGTGCTCATCGGAACGTCACCGGACGAGCCTGGTTGGCGTCGTCGATGAGTCGGATGCGCTCGCTGGGCGTCTCCGCGTAGCGTGCCAGCTTCCGGTTGGCTGCCTCGAGACCGAAGCGCACGTCGACCTCGTCGAAGTCGTGGCCGAGGAGCTCGACAGAGGCGTCGGGCCGGCCACGCGTGTCGAGCGCCTCGAGCGCGACGGTGAAGAGCCGCACCTCGAGTCGGGCGCGCTCGGGACCGACGGGCAATCCGTCCACGACCGCCGCCGCCGCAACCGCCTGCTCGTGCGTGCTCGGCACCCGATCGCCGAGCATCGCGTCGGCCATGGCGACCTGGGCCCGCGTGTACGAGTGCGCTGTGACCGGGACCCGGTCGTATGCCGCCAGCGCTCCGTCGACGTCGTCGATCTCCAGGCAACAGCGTGCGAGCCCGAACGCGGCCGACGCATACGCCGGATCGGTCCCGCTCACGATGTCGTACCAACCCGCCGCCCGTGCGACGTGACCGAGCGCCTCGAGCGAGAACGCCAGCGCGAGTGCGGGCGCGAGCTCGCCCGGCACGGTCCGGTACACGACGTCGAACTCGTCGACCGCGCGCGCCGGCTCGTCGTGCTGCAGGTGGAGCAATCCGCGGTACCAGGCGACGCGCCACTCCCAGGGGTCGTTCTCCTCGATGGCCGTGAGCAGCGTCGCCGCGTCGTCACCCCGCTCCGCCACCACCAGCTCCCGCACCTGCCGGAGCTGCACCTCGATGCTCTGCTCCGGTGCGCCGGCGAGGAGCGCGAGGGTGTCGTCGGTCGACGCCGCGCCCGTCGGCAACGACGCGAGGAACCCCGCAGCGGGATCGTCGGCCGACACCAGCAGGGTCGGGAGTCTGCGCCAGTCGGGCGCGTCGGTGGCGGTGCGGAGCTCCGGGGCGAAGAGCTCGCTCGATGCCGCGATGCGTCGACCCGATTCTCGAGCCACGACCTGGCGCAAGACGCCCAGGAGTTGCGCCGCCATCTCGTCGGCCGACTGGAAGCGATCGTCGGGATCGGTGGCGGTCGCTCGCTGGAGGAAGCGGTACAGCGCGTCGTACCGGCGGAAGCGTGGCTGCGTGTCGGGATCGGGGAGGCTGAACTCGTACCGCGACTGGACCGCATGCTCCGTGCAGCAGAGCGCGAAGAGCGTGCGCCCGATGGTGAAGAGGTCGCTGGCGACGGTCGGGCCGCCGACCGCGATCTCCGGAGCCTGGTACCCGCGCGTGCCGTAGACCGTCGCGGTGGGTTGCTCGACGCGGTACGCAGCACCGAGGTCGATCAGCTTCACCGAGTTGCCCGTGTGCATGAGGTTGTCGGGCTTGAAGTCGCAGTACAGGACACCCATGCGGTGCAGGTACGCGAACGCCGGGAGGATCTCGAGCACGTAGGCGATCGCCTCCGCGACCGGCAGGGAATCGGGTGTGCCGCCGTTGGCCTCGCGACGAGCGTCGAGCATGGCCTTGAGGCTGACGCCGGGCACGTAGTCCATCACGATGTACACGTCGTCGCGGTGCCGCACGTTGTTGATGATCCGCACGATGCTGGGGTGCTCGATCTCGGCCAGGAAGCGCAGCTCGGCCAGTGCCGCGGCGACCGCGTCGGGGTCGGTCCGGTCGAGGAGTCCCTTGAGCACGACCCACTTGTCGGCGACGTCTCGGGCGCGCGCCAGGTAGATCCAGCCCAGCCCACCGTGCGCGATGCAGCCCTCGACCGCGTACTGGCCGGCGACGAGGTCCCCGTGCGCGAGTTGGGGGCGGAAGGAGAACGGCCGGCCGCACCCGGGGCAGAAGCCCTCGGTGCGTCCCGGCTCACCGTCGCGCGCCCGACCGACGGGCTTCCCGCACGACGCGTTGGAGCAGAAGCGCCGGTCCTCGCGGATTCGGGGGTCGTCGATGATGGCCGAGCGTGGGTCGGCCGCGGGCGTGGGTTCGATCTCGACCAGCCCGGCCCCGAGCTTGGTGCGGGTGACCTTCGTCGTGCGGTTCGGAGTGCGTCCGGCGCGCACCGACGGAGTGGTCGGTGGCGCGGAGCTCGCCGACGCCTGGGGCCGGGTCGGACCCGACAGGGGAGGCCTCGCCTTCATCCCGCAGGTGGTGCAGTGACCGTCGGCGTCGAGCACGCCGTCGCAGTCGGGCTCGGAGCAGGTCGTCACGGTGCACCCACCGGGATCAGGGGGAACTCGGTCATGGGGACGCCGTTCTTGGAGAACAGTGTGGCGAGCCCGCCGTCGTCGCGCATCTCCTGGAGCACTCCGTTCACGAGTCCGAGCAGGTCGGGCGCGTCCTTCGAGACCGCAATGCCGTAGTCCTGCGTGCGGAGCGACTCCGGCAGGATGACCATGCTCGGATCCTGGTCCCGCATGCCCCGAGCGAACGTCGTGTGTCCGAGGTACGCGTCGGCGTCGCCCTGTTGCAGCGCCACCAGGCAGTCGTTGCGGGCGTCGACCTCCACCGGTCGTGCCGTCGGGATCTTCTCTGCGAGGAGTCCGACCGAGGACGATCCCGCGGTCACGCACACGGGCCGCCCGGCGAGCTGCTCCGTGGCCGCGATCCCGTCGGCGCCGCGCACGAGGAGGACGTGCCCGGTCTCCAGGTACACGGAGCTGAAGTCGACCTTCTGCTTGCGTTCGCAGGTGACGGAGTCGGCGCTGGCGGTGAGATCGACCACGCCGTGCTCGACCACGTCGTTCTTCTCCTTGGTGACCACGGTCTTGAACCGGACCCTCCCGGGATCGGGATCACCGAAGATGGCGGCGGCGATCTCGTACACGAGATCGACCTCGAGTCCGTGGAACTCGGCGTTCCTCGGATCGCGCTCGCCCAGGTGTGGCGTGTTCTCGTCGATGCCGGCGATGAGGTAGCCACGGTCGTAGATCTTCCGGAGTGCGCTGCGGGCGGGGAAGTCTCCGGGAGTGGGGCGCGGCGTCGGTGCGGCGGTGTCGAACAGGTTGCAGGGAGCCGTGGTGGTACTCGTCGGTGATGGCGTGGTCGTCGACGTGGTGACCGGCGCGAGCGCGGTGCGCGCCTCGTTGCTCACGTCGCTCGACGTGCCGGAGCACGCGCCCACGGTCAGTGCGAGCACCGCACACGACGACACGAGCACGATCCTGCGCTTCACCGGTACTCCACGATCCGTCGTTGCACACCCACGAGCACGAGCACGATGCCTCCCACCGTGAGTACGGGGATGACGAGGAGCAGCACGTCCAGCCCCGACGTGGCGTCGGATGCGTGCCCGTCGAGCTCGACCCGTGCCGCAGCGATCTCGTTGCCCAGGCCGCGATCGAGCTTCTCCACCGCGGGTCGCTTGTCGTCGCGTGCGATGTCGAGCGCCTCGCCGTACTGCGCGTCGTCGTACTTGGCCGTCAACGCTGCGTGCACGGTGGCGACGTCGGCCCACTGGGCCGCGATGCGCTCGATCCGCTGCGTGGAGTCCGTGCGCGCGGCGATGGTGCGGGCGGTGTCGAGGAGGCCATCGTGCCGTCGGTCG
This sequence comes from uncultured Actinomycetes bacterium, assembly GCA_963755855.1. Taxonomy (GTDB): domain Bacteria; phylum Actinomycetota; class Acidimicrobiia; order IMCC26256; family DASPTH01; genus DASUAS01. The sequence continues at coordinate 2,663,754 of CAVWLR010000009.1, forward strand.
CCGGCGATGCGCGCCGACAGCGCGTCGTACTCGCTCGCGTAGTTCGTGCCGCCACCCTGCTCGATGAGGGTGAGGATGTCGTCGCTGGCGGCCCGCAGTGCGAGCACGCGTGTCGCCGCGAGGACCTGCACCGCGTCGGACCCGGTGCGCTGGGCATCGTGCAGGTTGCGCTGTTGCGCGCTCCAGACGACCGCAACCGCTGCGACCATGAACACGAGCGCGAGCGTCGCCGCCGCCACCGGCAGACTGACGATCCGGTGAGTCCGTGCGAACAGCCGCCACTGCACGGCGAGCAGCAGGCCCAACGCGACCAGCGCGCTGCCGACGAGCCACACCACCTGCGTCGACGACGTGCCCATGTCGTACGCCTCGTCGAGCTGCGCGGCCGCGTGCTCGTACAGGACGGTCGCCTGCGGGAGGATGTCTTCGCGCATGGTCTTCGAAGCGAGTCGGAGGTACGAGGAGCTCACCGAGTGCCCGGTGCGCGCTTCCGCGCGCGACGCCTCGACGTCGGCGGCGTAGCTCGGCAGCTCGTGCGCGATGGTGGCGACGGCCGAACGCACCTCGGGCGCACCGCCCGAGCTGCCGAGCAGCGCCAGGAAACGGCCGGCTCGTTCGATGTCGAGCTCGTAGCGTTCCCGCAGCTCGGTCGAGTCGAGCGAGGGGTCGAGGTATCCGCTGAGCATGGCGGCGTCGGCGTCGGCGAGCACGGCGAACAGGCCCTGCGCGGCGACGAGCGCGGGAGTGGCGTCCTTGCCGACGGTGTGGGTGGCGTCCCGGCGGGCCGCGGTGGCGACGACCCCGACCAGGCCCACCAGCGCGAGGGCGGCGACCGCCAGCACCGATCCCACCCGGAGCCGCCCGGGCGTCGTGCCCAGCCAACGACGCACGGGCATGCCCTGGACGTGGAATCCGCGCGATCGGGCGGACGTGGCCGGGTCGGGTGTCGGCAGGACCAGTCCCCCTCCCTGCTCCGGCGCCTTCAAGAGGAGGGCGCCCGACTGCGTTGTCGCCATGCGCCGAGCGTCGTCGGACCGGGAGGCACCTGCCATGCCCTCGACGTGTGACCTCGGTGGCCACGAGGTTAGGTCGGAATTGCTCCGAAGTCAGTGGCCGAGACCGTTTCGACCTGATTCGATGGTGGCGGGCAGGTCACGCCGCATCATGGAGGGAACGGCATGGCATTCCTGGAGGTCTACGACGTCGCTGGCTCGTACAAGGTCGAGCTCGACGCGCTGCTGGCGGAGGTCGGTGGCGACTCGCTCGTCCTCGGTCGGAGCTCGAGGGTGGACATCGCGATCTCCGATGACGAGGTCTCCCGCCGTCACCTGGAGCTCCGACCGCTCAGGGACGGATGGACGATCGAGGACCTCGGGTCACGCAACGGCACCCAGGTGAACGGCGACGAGCTGATGAAGCGCTCCGTGCTCCACGCCGGTGACGAGATCCGGGTCGGCTCCACGCTCATCTCGTTCCGTGACTACTCCGACTTCGGTTCGAGCACGGGCAAGGGAACGCCGGCTCCGGTCATCACGAAGACCGAGCGTGCGGTCCTCGTCGAGCTCTGCCGCCCGTACTTCGGGAAGACCCTCACGAAGGGGCCGGCGACGCGCAATGGGATCGCCGACGCGCTGTGCGTCGGACCGCCTGCCGTGACCGCGCACTTCATCAACCTGCACATGAAGTTCGACATCGTCGGAGACCGAGCCGACAAGCGCCAGCTGCTCGCCGAGGAGGTCATCAGGCGCGGCGTCATCACGTCGCGTGACTACACGTGCAAGGAGCAACCCACCTCGGGGTAGCGCCGCGTGCGTCGTCAGTAGCGCTGCAGGGTGACGGTGGCCTGCGCGACGACGAGGTCGTCGGCGCCGGCATCCATCGCGACGACGCGGCACACGACGTGGTCGTCGACCTCGCGCACGACGACGGTCTCCGTGCGCACCGGACCGACCCGCGCGCTCGCGAGGTAGTGGATGTGCAGGTCGCTCCCCGCGCATCCGGGCGCCGCAGCTTCGGCGGCCCACTGGAACACCATCCCGAGCACGCCGCCGTTGATGCGACCGCGGCTGTTCTGCACGTACGGAGAGTTCGGCAGCTCGACGACACCCGCGGCCGCGTCGACCACCACGAGCCCACACCGGTCGCGCAGCGCCTCGACCGGCAGCGCACCCGTCCGCTCCATGCGCCGCCGCACGCCGATGGTCGACATCGGATCCCACGTGGTCGACGCCGTCGACGTCGACGCAGGGACGCGTGCGAACGTCACCAGCCCGGTGGCGACCCGGGTCAACGAGATCGGGTCGGTGAGCTCGTCCATGTCGGTGAGGCCGGCACCGTCGTAGATGTCGACGCCCACCACGATGAGGCGTGACCCGGCGCGGGTGAGGTTGCTCTCGAGGATGGTCGGCCCCTGCACCAGCGGCGCCGCCTCGTGGATCATGAGGTCGGCGGTGGCGGTCCAGTCGGGTTGCGACGCGCACAGCCCGACCATCGCCGTGTTCACGTCGACCAGCGCCACCAGGTAGCCGAGCCCCGCCGCGCCCGAGTCGTCGCGCACCGCGTCGGGCACCGGCGACATCGATCGCGCCATGGTGGCGCTCATCTGCTCGGTGGTGATGTCGAGGTCGACGATCGACCCACCCGTGGCCGTCGTGGTGTCGCCCTCAGTTGCGGGGGGAGGAGTCGTGGTCATGCGGCCGACACGGTAGGCGCCGCATCGGAGCGCACGATTCTTGCGCCCCTCTTGCCCGCCGTTAACCCCGCGTTCCTACGGTCGAGATCGCCGGTCGGGCTCCCCGGCCGGCTCGGGATCGAGCAACGAGGCGCCCATGGCACCGCACCGTCCGGCGGACCGTGACAACGGGATGCGGCGCATCTCCGCGACGACTCGGTGGCTCGCCGGCCTCGGGGTCGCGCTCGTCGCCGCCTTCTCGGGCTTCTTCGCCGCCAAGGCGTCGAGCAGCTCGAGCAGCACGCCCACGGTGAACACGCCGGTCGCGACCGCGCCACCCGTGACCAACGGCGGTTCGAGCTCCGGGTCGACGTCGGCCCAGCCCACCCAGACCACACCCACCTCGCCGCCGGTCACGTACGCGCCGCGGCCGCAGACCCGCTCCCACGGTTCCTGAGCCGGGACGGCTCGACGTGTCGACCACCCTCGCGGTCTCCGGCGGCAGCATCGCCTGGTACGTCGCGCGCGCCACCGGCATCGTGACGCTCGCGTTCCTCACTGCGAGCGTGCTGCTCGGCATCCTCACGTCGTTTCGGTGGAGCAGCCCGTCGTGGCCGCGCTTCGTCGTCGAGTTCGTGCACCGCAACGTGTCGTTGCTCGTCCTCGTCTTCCTCGCCGTCCACGTGATCTCGGTCGTCGTCGACTCGTTCGCACCGATCCGGTGGATCGACGCGGTCGTGCCGTTCATCTCCGCCTACCGGCCGTTCTGGCTCGGGCTCGGCGCGGTCGCGTTCGACCTGTTGCTCGCGCTCGTCGTCACCAGCCTGCTGCGCCACCGACTCGGCTACACGACGTGGCGCGCGGTGCACTGGCTCGCGTACGCGTGTTGGCCGGTCGCGGTGTTGCACGGGCTCGGCACCGGCTCCGACGCGAAGTCGGCCCTCGTGCTCGGGTTCACCGCGGTGTGCGTCGTCGCGGTGCTGGTGGCGGCGGGCTCCCGGATCTACGTCGGACTGCGCACCCGTCCGGGGGAGCGCGCACTGGGCCTCGGCGCCGTCCTCCTCGCCCCGGCGCTCCTCGTCGCATGGCTCGTCTCGGGTCCGTTGGCCTCCGGCTGGGCGGCCAAGGCCGGGACGCCGGCGAGCGTCCTGGCGACGTCGTCCGCGCCGCGTCCTCGTCGACGGACACGCCCGCCACCGCGCCCGCGTCGTCGAGCGGGAGCGGGTTCACCGCGGCCGGCTTCGACGCCACCGCCGACGGGAGCGTCAGCCAGGTGTCACGCAGCAACGGCGACGTCGTGGTCTCGCTCACCGGCACGCTCTCGGGCGGTCCGAGCGGCACCGTCGACGTGGAGATCACCGGTGCCCCGCTCTCCGGCGGCGGCGTCTCGATGCGCTCGGGCACGGTGACGCTCTCCGACGGCACGCACTCCTACCAGGGGGCGATCGTCGGTCTCCAGGACTCGCAGATCGTGGCGCAGATGCCCGGACCCGGCGGCGCCGCGTGGCAGTCGGTGATCGACGTCACGTCGCTCGACCAGAAGGCGGGCACCATGCGCGCCGACGTGCACGTCGCACCCGGTCGGTCCCCTGGCCGAGGTGACGACGGCGGTCAGGATCACGGGGACGACGGATCGAGCGCGCCCGCCGGTCTCCCGCGCCTGCTCGCGCCGTCACCGGCGAACCTCGGTGAGCACGTGGCGCGCTACGGGCCGCTCCCCGAGCTGCGCAAGCGCATGGAACGGGCCGAGTGCATCGCGATGGTCGAGCGCAGTGGATTGCGCGGCCGCGGCGGCGGTGGCTTCCCGACCGGGCGCAAGTTGCCGCGCCGTCGCCGACGGTGGTCGCCATCCGATCGTCGTGGCCAACGGCGCCGAAGGTGAGCCCGCCAGCCACAAGGACCACGTCCTGCTCCGGCACTCGCCGCACCTCGTGATCGACGGTGCCGTGGTCGCGGCACGCGCCGTCGGTGCCGAGGAGATCCACTTCGTGGTCGACCGCCACGATGTCGACGGGCATGCTGCGATCGACGCCGCGCTGCGCGAGCGCGCGCACGAGATGCCGCGCCCCGGTGCCTGGCAGATCGACGTCGTCCCGTCGCGCTACGTCGCCGGCGAGGAGAGCGCGGTCGTCCACTTCCTCAACGGTGGCGAAGCGAAACCGGTCTCTGTGCCACCCCGTCCCTACGAGCGCGGGGTGCGCGGTCGCGCCACGCTCGTGCAGAACGTCGAGACGCTGGCCAACCTGGCGCTCGTCGCGCGGTACGGCCCCGAGTGGTTCGGGTCGGTCGGCACCACCGACGAGCCCGGCTCCGTCCTCACCACGACGCTCGGCGCGGTCGCGCGGCCCGGGGTGTTCGAGTTCGCGCTCGGCACCCCGTTCACGCGCGTGATCGAGGGCGCCGGTGGTCCGACCGAACCGCTCGGTGCCCTCCTCGTGGGGGGCTACTTCGGCACGTGGATGGATCTCCACACGGCCGAGCAGCTCGTGCTCGGGCACGGCGTCCTCAGGCGCGCCGGAGCCACCCTGGGGTGCGGAGTGGTCGTCGCCATTCCGGCGTTGTGCTGCGGCGTGACGGAGACGGCGCACGTGGCGCGCTACCTGGCGTCGGAGAGCGCAGGCCAGTGCGGTCCGTGCGTGTACGGGCTGGACGCGATCGCGTCCGCCCTCGAGCAGCTGGCCTCCGGCCGGGCCCCACGCGGCACCGTGGCCACCGTCGAACGCTGGCTGGGCGACGTGGCCGGGCGCGGCGCGTGCCATCTCCCCGACGCCGCGGTCGGCTTCGTGAGCTCGTCCCTCGCGGTGTTCGCCGACGACTACGTGCTGCACGAGCGCAAAGGCGCGTGCGCGTCGGTCGCGCATCCGCCCGTGCTGCCCCTGCCCGACCCCGCGACCCGTGATCGGAGCTGGCGATGAGCAAGCGGCTCGTGGTCGACATGATCAAGTGCGACGGCCACGGCATCTGCGCGGAGCTGTTCCCCGAATGGGTGCGCCTCGACGACTGGGGCTACCCGATCATCGAACGACGCGACGTCCCGCCCGCGCTGCTCGCGCATGCCCGCCGCGCGGTGACCGCCTGCCCGTCGCTCGCGCTGCGACTCGACAAGGGAACCGACGGGTGAGGGGCAAGCAGCTGGCGGAGTTCGAGCGCGAGCTGGGCGCGGCGAGGCTGTTCTCCGCGTTCGGGCCCGAGCAGGTGCACGAGCTCGCTCGCACTGCGTCGCGGATGCACGAGCCCAAGGGCATGGTCTTCTCCAAGGAGGGTGAGCGGGGCGACGAGCTCGTCGTGCTGCTCGAGGGCACGGTCGAGGTCAGGCGCGACGGCGCGGTGCTGGCCACGCTCGGTCCTGGCGAGCACTTCGGCGAGATGGCGCTCCTCGACGAGACTGCGCGCCGATCGGCCACGGTCGTCGCGGTGACTCCGGTGGTGGTCGCCTACGTGTCGCGTCACCACTTCGACACGCTGCTCGCCGACAACCCTGCCGTGCGGGACGCCCTGGTGCAGGTCCTGCACGAGCGGTTGACGGCGCCGGAGGAGTAGCTCGCCGAACGCTCAGATCTCGAGCGGCTCGTGCTCGATCTGCTCGACCAGCGCCGCGAGGCTGGTCGCGTCGATGCCCTGGCGCAGTCGGCGCAGGTACATGAGGCCCATCATCGCCGCCGCCGCACCGGCACCGACGATCGATCCGATCTCGACCCGGGTGAACAGGTCGGGCGACGACACGGCCGTCGCCACGACGAACGCGACCACACCGACGACCCACGACCACAGCACCCGGCCGAGCGCGTTCAGTGCGATCAACCCCTGCGACAACGTCAACGCGAGGATGAACATCCCGCTGCCGGCGGCGAGCAGCGCGAGGTCGAGGTTGCCGAGCTCGAACTTGCTGCCGAAGAGGATGTGCCCGACGGGCGGTCCGAGCGTCGCGCCCCCGACCACCCCGACGAGCCCGATGCAGCTGACGACGAAGATGAGGTTGCGCATGCCGCGGCGGAAGTCGTCGGTCTGGCCCGAGCTCACCTGCGCCGCCAACCGCGGCAGCAGCGCCGCCTGCACCGCCTGGAACAGCAGGATCGGGATGCGCGAGAGGAAGAGGCCCGACGATGAAGTCGGCGACCGCGGTCCGCTCGCCCGGCGTCGCCAGCAGCTGCGCACCGAGGAACGGCGCGTAGCTCAGCACCTGCGCGAGCAGCGATCCGCCGAGCAGCAGCCCGAGGTTGGTCGACAGCTCCGACCACGGCGCGTTCGGCCCCGGCGTCATGAGCGAGTCCTGGCCGCGCAGCGCGACCAGCGTCGCCAACGCCGGCGGGATCGCGAGGCACAGGCCGAAGCCGAGCGGGTTCGTCGAGCCGATCGCCACCAGCACGATGCACGGCAGCAACCGGATGATGCCCTCGGCGCCCATGCTCACGCCGTACGCACCGAACTCGCCCGCACCCGCGAACGCGCCGCGCGCGAGCAGCTCGAAGCCGAACGTGAACAGCGCGACGACGAGACAGATCACCAACCCGGTGTTGCCGGCGAAGAGGCTGTCGACGAGCGGCGTGAAGATGGCGAGGAAGATCGTGACGATGCCGAGGCCGGTGGCGAAGATCAGTCCGATCACGCCGGCGCGCCGGATGACGGGCGCGCCGCCGATGCCGTGCGCACGACGCGCCGCGAGCGCGCGCCCCACCTCCTGTTCGACGGGGAGGAAGATGCCGGGCGCGAGCACGAACACGAACACCCACAGCGCGTTGAGCGCGCCGTAGTCGGGCTTGCTCAGACCTCGGAACGCGAGGATCTGGAAGAGGTAGGTGGTGATGCCCGAGACCACGAGGCCCACGCCGACCGCGAGGGTGCCGTCGGGCAACGGGAGCGCGGCGATGAGGTTCTGCGCCCGTTGACGGGCGGAGAGCTTCGTGGTGTCGCTGTTGGGATCGATCGACACGTCGCTGCTGCGCTCCGCGGAAGGTTCACTCAGGCGGCCGCGGGGACGGTCCCGCGCCGACGAGACAGCGTAGGAGCGGCACGGTTTCGGACACGACATCAGCGTCCGGCCGAGCTGGGCCCGACCCGCCGACTTGGAACTCGGGGCCCAGGACGCGAAGCTGGTGTTCGGGCCACACCTTCCGGGGCGGAAGAAGGATCCTCATGCTGCGCTGTGCGAACGGCCACACGAATCCGGAGTCGGCGCTGTTCTGCGCCACCTGTCTGGCGACCATGCCGCCGGTGGACCACGTGCCGCGAACGGCGCTCGAGGCGCAACCGCCCATGATCAGCTGGCACAGCGACGGCAGCGGGACGGCCGACACCGGTCCCGAGAGCCTCGACGACGTCTTCGGGACTCCCGAGGAGAAGGCCGCTCCCCTCGAGGCCGTGGGTGCACCGCAGCGCCGGCGCAAGCGTCGTTCGCACCGCTGGTTGCCCTCGCTCCCACACCGCGGCCACCACGACCGCGACGTGGCCTGACGAGCCTGACGCACTCCTGTCAGGCCGGTCTCGGCCTCCTCACAGCCGGTGAGGAGCATGATTCTCGGGTATGAGGATCGTGATGATCCGTCCCTGCGTACCGGCGCCGAACACCTCGCCGACGACCCCGCCCACCCGGCGCGCCGAGGTCGTCCGTCACGGGGCGCACGGGCCGGTTCAAGCGCTGAGCCCGGAACGCCGAACATCGCAGGATGGACGACGGGGGGAACCGATCGCGACCCCGGTTCCGCCCTGTGTTCGCAGTACCGTCAAGGGCAGCGGTCCGCTCCCTCCCCGACCGCGGGGCCGCCCTCATGCCTGATCTCTCCCCCGAGCACCTCTCGGCTGCGCTCGTCGGTGACGAGCAGGCCGTCGACACGCCACCGCCCGCGCCCCTGCGCGGCGTCGACGGCCAGTCGATCGGTCGCATGGTGCGCAAGGGCCTGCCGTGGATCCTCGGCGGCGGCGTCATCTACCTGCTCGCCCCTTCGATCCTCGGGGTGCTGGCGGCGTCGAACGAGCTGGTCGAGATCGACTGGTGGTGGCTGGTCGCCCTCGTCGTCGCGCAGCTGGTCGTCCTCTACCTCACGTGGGTGCTCCAGCGTCTCCTGATCCAGGACGGCCCTGACCACGGCCCGTCGCTCGCATTGGTCGCATCGACGCAACTCGTCGGCAACGCGGTGGCGACCGCCGCGCCGTTCGGTGGCGCCGCGGGCACGGCCGCGCAGGTGCGCTCGCTGCAGCGACGCGGTGTCGATCCGCGGCGCGCCACGTCCGGCATCCTCACCTTCTCGTTGCTCCAGGTCGCGTCGGTGGGCGCCCTCGCCATCATCGGGCCGATCATGGTGATCTTCGGTGTTGCGGTGCCGGCGACGTTGGCGAAGACCGCGCTGCTCGGTTGTGGCGCGCTCGCGCTGATCACCGTGTTGCTCGTGGTGATGCTGCGCACCGACGGCGCGGTCGACTGGATCGGGGCGGTGATCGGCAAGATCGTGCCCCGCCAGAAGAAGCGGATCATCGTGATGCTGCGACGCGAGCGTCGTCACCTGCGCCGCGCGCTGTCGGGCAAGGGTCGGGCGTGGAAGGTGCTGACCGTCGCGCTGGCCCGTTCGATCGCCGACTACCTGTGTCTGCTCGCCGCCGTCGCCGCGGTCACGACGACGCCGAACCCCGCGCTGGTGCTCCTCGCGTTCGTCGCCGCCGCCGTGCTGCGCATGCTGCCGCTGACGCCCGGTGGTCTGGGCCCGGTCGAAGCCGCACTCATCCCGCTGCTCGCCGCCGGCGGACTCGAGAAGTCGGGTGCGGTGCTGGCGACGCTCGCCTACCGGATGGCGTCGCTCTGGTTGCCGCTGCTCTTCGCGATCCCCGCGGTGTGGTGGCTCCGTCGCCACGACCGCACCGAAGACTGCTCGGTCGCCGCCGCCACCACCAGCTGACGAGCGGACGAGCGAGGCACTCGGAGCGGCGGGCGCTTGCGCCACCCCGCCGTCAGGTTGCAGGGTGGGGCCAGCCGAGCGAGGGGGATCGCCGTGGCCGACCAGAGCGAGCGCTTCGAGGTCATCGACTCCGACGGGCACGTGATCGAGCCCGACTCGGTGTGGAGCGAGTACGCCGAACCCGAGTTCCGCGAGCTCCTGACCGCAGGGCACCGGCGGCTACGTCCAGGCGACGGGGATCACGCGCGCCTATCCCGACATGCCGTCGTCGTTCCTCACCGGGCAGGGGGAGGACCACTGGGAGTCCGTCGCCGACGACGCCGACTGGGAGGAGGAGTCGAAGCACAAGATGGCGCGCCCCGGCGGCCACGACCCCGTCGCGCGCCTGGTCGACATGGACGCCGAGGGCATCGACGTCGCCGTGCTCTACCCGACCGCGATGCTCACGTGGATCGAAGAGGCCGACATCTTCGGCGCCGCGTGCCGCGCCTACAACAACTGGTTGCACGACTACTGCGCGGCCGATCCGAACCGGCTGTATCCCGTCGCACTCGTCCCGTTGCAGGACCCCGAGGCTGCGATCGTCGAGATGCGGCGCGCCGTCGCGCAGCTCGGTGCGAAGGCGGTGATGATCCGTCCCGCGCGCTACATCGACGACCGCAAGCTCAACGATCCCGTGTTCGACCCGTTCTGGGCCGCGGCCGCCGAGCTCGACTGCCCGATCGGTGTGCACCCGTCGCCGCACGGCGACATGGTGAACAGCTGCCGACTGCTCGGGCTCGCCGACGGCGTCGTCAACCCGACCGAGGGCCTCGCGCTGCGCCAGGGCATCACCAACGCGTTCGACCTGCAGCTGGCCGTCGCCTACTTCGTGCTCGGCGGCATCTGCGAGCGGCACCCGAACCTGCGGGTCGCGTTCCTCGAAGGAACCGGCGGCTGGATCGTGCCGATGCTGCAGCGGTTCGACCACCAGTTCGAGATCTTCGGCAGCTCCGACCAGAAGACGCTGCCGAGCGAGGTGTTCGCGCGGCAGTGCATGATCAGCTTCGATCCCGACGAGGTCGCGCTCGCGTTCACCGCCGAGCACCTCGGTGCCGACAAGATCCTGTGGGCGTCCGACTACCCGCACCCCGACGCCAAGATCCCCGGCGTGGTGGGCGAGCTCATGGACGCGGTGAAGCCGTTGCCCGACGAGTCGCAGCGCCAGATCGTCGGCGCGACCGCGCGCACCTTCTACAAGCTCTGACCTGCGACCGCACGGTGCACGCGCGAGTCCTTGCGTGACGGGCGAAATGCGCGTCTCACGACGTCCTGAGTGAATCGCGCGCTACGCGCGTGGATCACCGCGCACCGCGACACTTCACCGTTACGCTCCGCCGATGCGGAAGCTCGTGGCTCTGGTCGTCCTGCTCGCGTCCGTGCTCGTCGGTGCGGGTGTCGCGCACGCGGTGTACGACCCCGATCGCGTCAAGGGCACCCCCAACGGTCCCGCGCAGCTGACGATGGACGGCGTCGGTCCCGGTCACGGCGTCATCGGGTACCTCGGTCCCATCGGCAGCGTCTCCGACCCGAGCGTGCCGTTCCCCACGTCCGACCCCACCGATCCGCCGTTCACCTTCAAGGCCGAAGGCTTCGCCGGCGTCGTCCTCGGTGACCCCGGCGACGGCGGCGCCGACGTGCACCTCTACTGCATCAACATCCGCACCGACACGTTCGGTGGTGTGGGATACAACCTCGGCACCTGGGACGCCGCCAACGTGTCGAACGTCGGCTACGTCGCACAGCTGCTGAACAACTACTACCCCGCGGTGCCCGCGCAGCCCGCGCTCGGTAACGTGAACGACCGCGCCGCCGCGGTGCAGGCGGCGATCTGGTACTTCAGCGACAACTACGTGATCAGCACCAGCGATCCGCTGCACGACACCGTCGCCGCCATCGTCGACAACGTGATCGCGCTCGGTCCGCTGGTGAACCCGCCGCCGCCGAGCCTGCAGATCAACCCCACCACCGGCAGCGGGCCGATCCAGTCGTTGGTCGGTCCGTACACCGTCGTCAGCCCGGAGGAGGACGCGGTGGTGAACGCCACCGGCGGCACGATGTTCGCCGACGCCGCGGGGACCACGCCCATCGCCAACGGCACCGCGGTCGCCAACGGCACGCAGATCTGGTTGCGACGAGATTCCGTCGGCAGCGTCACGTTGAGTGCGACCGCGACCGCAGCCGTCCCGAGCGGCAACGTCTATCTCTACGCGCACAACATTCCCGGCGTCGACGACGCACAGAAGCTCATCCTGTCGGAAGCGGGTGAGGTGAGCACGACCGTCAACACGACCGCCGACTTCTTCGACACCGCGTCGTTGATCGTGAGCAAGACCGTCGACGGTCCCGCCGCGGGGTTGCAGTCCGACGTGACCATCTCGGTGACGTGTGGCGACACCGCGCTGCCCGACTTCGTGATCCCCGCGGGCACCACCGGGACCGTGCAGACCACGTACAACGACATCCCCACGCCCACGACCTGTGACGTGACCGAGACCGTCGACGGCGTGAACGGCGCGGTGCGCGTCACGACCGTCAACCCGACGCAGACGGTCACGTTGGCCGGCGACGCCACACCGAACGATCCGGTGACCGCGTTGCCGGTGACCGACACCTACGAAGCGGCGACCGCGTCACTGCACCTGAGCAAGGTCGTGAAGGGCTCCGCCGCCGGGTTGCAGTCGGAGGTGCGCATCACGGTGGTGTGCGGTGACACCGCGCTGCCCGACTTCGTCGTCCCGGCGGGGACGATCGGCACCGCCGCCGCCGTCTACGACGACATCCCCACGCCGGCATCGTGCGCGGTGACCGAGACCGTCGACGGGGTCAACACCGCGGTCACGGTGGCCACCGTCAACGGGAGCCAGAACATCGCCCTCCCCGACACCGGCGTGCCCGGCCAGTCGGTGTCGGCCCTGGCGATCTCGAACACCTACGACGCCACCGCGGTGGGTCCCGACGTCGTCGTCATCCCCAAGCCGATCGCACTCCAGCCCAACTTCACCGGCTGAGCGGATCTCGTCGAACCTGATCAGCCGAGCTCACGACCGGTAGGTCGCGAGGTAGGAGTCCCAGTCCCAACCGGGATGATCGGGAGTGCCGTCGAGGAAGCCCTCTGCCGCCCACCGGCCGTTGTCGAACAGTTGCTGCTTCGTCTCGTCGTCGAGGTCGAAGTCGGTGCTCTTCACGTCCATCGTGTCCACGAAGATGGTGCGCGCCTGCACCGACGGGTCGTCGATGTGCATGCGGTCGTAGAAGCCGGTCATGGTGCCGAGCATCGCTCGGGCGAGGGTGAGCGCGCCGGTGACCTCGTACTGCGCGCCCTGGCTCGCCGCCGGTTTCGCCGACAGCTTCACGCCGAAGGTGGGGAACCGCGGTGGCTTCCCGTCGGTGCGATCGAACACCGCGATCGGGAAGTTCGACAACATCCCTCCGTCGACGAACCAGGTCGTCGGCTGTCCCTTCCGCTTGAGTCGCACCGGCTCGTAGAAGAACGGGATCGACATCGACGCGCGCACCGCATCGACGACGTTCGTCGAGTTCGCGTCGATCCCGAGCGATAGGTAGTCCCAGGGGAGCGCGCGCAGCGCGCCGTTCGACACGTCCGACGTCATCACCACGAGCTTGTACTGCCGCTCGGCCGGCAACGTGCTTCCGGGATCGACGAGCTTCAGGTCGGTCCACGTCGTCACGCCGTGCGGCGCGAGCTGGTCGGCGAGCCACCGCTTCAAGTACGTGCCCTCGTAGATCCCGGTCTTGAGCACCACCGACAACGCCTGGCCGGGGAGACCGAGGTGGGCGAGGAACTTGCCGTCGCGGAACTTCTCGTAGTCGACCGCGCGCATGATCGCCTCGAGCTCGGCGCCGGTGCAGCCGGCCGCGACGAGCGAACCCACGATCGATCCCGCCGACGTCCCTGCGATCCGGTTGAACACGTACCCGCGTTCCTCGAGCACCGTGATGGCCCCCACGAGCGCGATGCCCTTGACGCCTCCACCCTCGAGCACCAGATCCAAGCGGGAGTCGGCCATATCCACGTATATTGCCCCTGAATGCATCATCGGTGCGCAGGACGGACGCGAGAGGGGCTCCGGACATGCCGATCGAAGGTGTGGCGTTCGACACGCATCTCCCAGGCACGTTGCCCGAGCGCTGGGCGATGGGTGACTACCTGCTGGTGTCGGCCGGCGTCTGGAAGGACGGCAAGCGCGGACCGGTGCCGATCGGGTCGTGGCTCATCCAGTGGGGCGAACGGCTGCAGTTCCGGGGCGCGCGCAAGAAGTACGCCCACTGGAACCACACGGCGTGGGTGTCGCGCGGCTGCTTGATCGAGGTCTCGGGCGCGAAGGTGCACGAGAGCGAATACGAGAAGTACCGCGACGTCGAGTTCACCGTCGTGCACAGCAACCTCACTGCGCAGGAGCGCGACGAGGCCGACGAGTTCGTGCGCTGGGTGATGGCGCGGCGACCCAGGTTCGGCTTCCTCACCCTCGGGAGCATCTCGTTGTCATTGCTCACCGGGTTGAAGTGCTCCGTCGGCGCGCCCGGCACCGTGATCTGCTCCGGGTTGGTCGCGGCTGCGCTCGGGGCGCCGCAGTGGCGGGAGGACCCGTCGCACGTGATGCCGGCCGACCTCGCCGAGTACGCCGACGTCTCGATCTGATCCGCGCCGCCGATCAGGAACGGCCGAGGCGCGCCGCGAGCTCGGCACGCTTGCCGATGCCGAGCTTCGCGTAGACGTGCTGCAGATGGTTGTCGACCGTACGCACCGACACGACCAACTCGCGCGCGATGTCGGGGCTCGACATGCCACGCGCTGCGAGCTCGGCGATCTCGCGCTCCCGGGGCGTGAGACGCGAGTCTTCGTCGAGCACCGACACCGCTGGCGTCGTCGCCCCTTCGCATGCGGCGAGGAGTCGCTCCGAGTGCGCCGCCGAGAGCGACGCGCTGCCCTTGTGTCCCGTCTCGCGGAACCGCAGCGTGGCCTCGGCGGCAGCCTCGGCCGCGAGCAGTGTTGCGCCCCACTGCTCGAACGCAACCGCGACCGCGTCGAGCCGCTCCGCATCCCGATCGCGTCGCGCCGCCGCGTGCTCCGCGAACACGTGCGCGGCACGGCCGTCGACCCGGCTGGCGACGTCGAGGATCCGCTCGACGACCCCGGCACCCGCACTGCCGACGCGCAGCGCGTCGTGCAGCGCGAACAGCTCGCACACGGGCGCGCCACGACGGAACTCGTCGGCCACCTCGAGCAGCGCGGCCTCCGCCGCGCTGACCATCCCCTTGCCGACCAGCGTCCACGCTCGGGACCGGCCGCAGTCGAACTGGTAGAGGCGGTTGGTGGGTCGAGGTGAGCGGTCGAGCTCCGCAGCCGCGGCCTCGGCGCCGTCCTCGTCGCCCGCGAGCGTGAGCGCTTCTGCGAGCAGCCCGAGTCCCCACGCCTGCCGTCCCAGGCGGTTGGCCCCATCGAGGAGGCCGATGCCCTCACGCAAATGGTGCGCCGCGGTTGCGACCCGGCCCTGCGACAGCGCCACCCGGCCGTAGCCGACCGACAGGTACCCGCGATCCTCGAGCGACGTCAGCCCGCTGCTGCGTTCCATCGCCGCGAGCACGTCGTGCGTCTCGGCGAGCTCACCCGCGTAGAACAGCACGTACGCGCGCGCGGAGGCGACCCACATGGGCGCATGGGCGAGCTCGTCGCGCCGCCGCAGTGCGGGCTCGAGCAGTGCTTCCGTCACCTCCAGCACGCGGTCGGTCCGGCCCTCCAGCGTCAGTCGGGTCGCGGCCGGGGTGACGGCGCGGAGCCGCACACGCTCGTCGTGGGCGTCGAGCATCGGGATGGCGAGCGCGCCCGCCTCCTCGTGCCACCCTTCGACCGCCAGCAGTCGTGCGCGTTCCGCGGCCAGCACGTCTCGCCAGCTCTCGTCGACGCTGCTCGCGGCCACGTCGCGCAGCAGCTCTTCGGCGTCGTCGAAGCGCCCCAGCCCGATCTGCAGCACTTGCGCCCGGCCCATTGCCGCGCTGGCCAACTCGCGAGGGGTCTGAGCGAGGGCAAGTGCGTCGGCGAACGCGGCGTCGGATTCCTCGAAGCGCTCGAGTGCCGACAGCACGGCGGCGCGCACGAGCGTCATGTCGAACGTCGGACCGCGTGCGAGCGCTGCGCCCGCCAGTTGCTCGGCCCGGTGCGCGTCGGCGGCGTCGAGCGCGGCACGCGCCGCGTCGGCCACGAGGTCGGTGGGGAGGTCAACCCCGGCTTCGAGCGCCCACACCGAGACCCAGCGGAGGGTCGAACCCTCGGTCGCGCCTGCGGCCAGCCCGGCTTCCGCGAGCCGTCGACACGCGTCCACCTCCTCGAGCGGTGACAGCTCGGCGCGGAGCACTTCGCCGTAGAGCGGATCCGCGAGCTGCAGCGCCCGCTCCGACTCCGACCCGCCGGGCACCACCAGCGCGCGCTGCCCCAGCTTCGCGAGCACCTCGGGCACGACGACGCGACTCAGGATCGACATCGCAAGGGGCTCAGCGAACGCGAGCACTCGCACGGCGTCGGCTTCCGACGGATCGAGACCGGCCAGGCGCGCGTGCACGAGATCGCTGACGCCCTGCTGGGCGCCGATTGCGCCCTGCCAACGCCACTGTCCCCGGACGCGCACGATGTCGTTGCGCTCGGCCGCCACGGTGAGGATCTCCCGCAGGAAGAGCGGGTTCCCGCTCGTGATCCGCCACAGCCGTTCGACGGTCGGCTCCTCGACGGGACCGTCGAGCACGATCGCGAGCAGCTCGCGCACCTCGTCGTGCGACAACGGCTGGAGTCGCACGTACTCGGCGTCTCCGTCCTTCCACAGCGCCGTGATCGGGTCGGGCGTCGGTTCGCCGGTCCGCACCGTGAGCACGACGCGCGCCGCAGCCTCGAGCGCGAGTCGGTGCACGAGCGTCGCGCTCGCGTCGTCGAGCAGCTGGGCGTCGTCGATCGCGACCACGACGCGACGTTCGCGGGTTGCGATCGCGTCGATCGCACGCCGGAACACGTCGACGGCACGGCCCTCTTCGGAGGTGGGTGGCACGAGGCGCGTCATGGGTCCGAACGGGATCGACGCCGACGACCACGTCGCCGCACACCACTCCACGTCGTACTCGTCGCCGAGGGCGTCGCACGCCGCGGCCATCAGGTGCGACTTGCCGACACCCGGCGCACCGCCGATCACGACCGAGTGGTGCTGCGGCGCCGTGAGCGCCGCAACGACGCGACCGAGCTCACCCGGCCGCCCGATCAGCCCCCATTCGGCCGGCTTCACAACGCCAGGTTAGGCCCGTTTCGCCCTCTGCGCACCGGTCGTTCCGGAATTGAGTAACTCGCTGCTCATGACCATTCCGCCCGTTCCCCGCACGCTCGACAGGTCAGCTTCCACCACGAAGGGAATCGGATCATGAAGCGTTTCACCGCCCCCACCAGTGCTCTCGCTGAGCTCCCGGCCTTCTCCGGGTGCAGCCGTCGCCAGCTCCGTCAGCTGGAAGCGGTGATGTGCGAGGTGCGCGTCACCGCCGGCACCGTGCTGGCAACCCAGGACCACCGGGTCGCGCAATACGTCGTGATCGTCGACGGAACGGCCGCGGAGATGCGCGACGGCCACTGTGTCGGCACCGTCGAGCGCGGCGACGACATCGGTGGAGTGGCCCTCGTCGACAACCAGCCGCACCTCACCACCATCCGCGCCTGCACCCCGATGGTCCTGCAGGTGACGGGTCCCCGCGAGTTCCGAGCCGCGTACGAGATGGTCCCGGCGTTGCGGAGCCACATCGACGACGAGTCGGCGAGCGCCACCCGACGCCGGAACCGCGTCGACGCGCAGTGGTTGAAGGTGCCGCACGAGGCCGCGGCATTCGGCTACACCTTGGTGTCGTAGCCGGGCGGGGGAGGGGCACCGTGATGGCTGACGTCGTGCAGTGGGAGGCCGAGGAGTCCACGAGCTTCCAGCGTGGCTCGGGTCCGTGGGCTTCGGATCGGCAGTTCGCGCCCCAGCGCAAGATCCGATGGCTGGCGCTGGGGCAGCTGCTCCGCACCGGGATGCACGTCGTCGTGTCGAAGACCTTCGGCCAGTACAACGACCGGCGCGAGTCGTTCGCCAGCGTGCCCAACGCCACCGCCGGCGACTGCTGCTTCGACCACAGCCAGGAGGCGATGTCGTCGGGCGGATCACCCGACGACGGCCCCTACTGGTTCGACTTCGTCGCCGACATCGGTGACGGGTTCAACGCCGCCGTCGCCGTCGCCGAGCAGATCGGCCGCGAGCAGTTCGATGTCACCGACCGTTCGCTGCTCGCCGCCGACGATCCCGACGTGCTGCCCCGCGGCCGACTGCTCGTCATGGGTGGCGACGAGGTCTATCCGGTGCCGACTGCGACCGCAGAGCACGATGCGTACCGCGACCGGCTCTCCGGACCCTACGAGTGCGCGCTGCAGTTCCTCCGCGATCCGGCTGACCTCCCCTTGGCTCCCGGAACGCCGGAGACGGACGCACCGCCGGTGCTGCACGTCTATGCCATCCCCGGCAACCACGATTGGTACGACGGCCTCGGCGCATTCATCAAGCAGTTCTGCAGCGGCAGCTGGGTCGGCGCGTGGAAGACCGAGCAGCGTCGGAGCTACTTCGCCCTCCGGTTGCCGCACAAGTGGTGGATCTGGGGGATCGACGTCGCGTTCGAAGGGCCGATGGACCAGCCGCAGCTCCAGTACTTCGCCGAGGCCGCGAAGCAGGTCGTGGGTGAGGACGGACGCGTCATCCTCTGCACCGGCTATCCCCGGTGGCTCGAGACCGACACCGAGGGGAGAGGCCCCTACTCGGTGATCCGCGGGTTCGTGCACCAGACCCTCGGCGACGAGCATCGAGCGCGTCCGGCTCATGCTGTCGGGCGACAGCCACTTCTACTCCCGCCACACCCCTCCGGCCGGGGCCGACGGGGGTGACGGGAGCGTCAAGATCGTCGCCGGCGGTGGTGGCGCGTACCTCTCGGGTACCCAGGCACTCGAGCACGAGGTCCCCATCCTCGAACGGCGCGGCGCGACCGAGCCCGTCACCTACACGCTCGACACCGCATGGCCTCCGCAACGGACTGCGCGCGGCACCCTGGCGTGGAGCGCGCTGCTGCGCATCTGGCGGCAGTGGAGCTTGTCGCTCCTCATCGCGGTGTTGTACCTCGTGCTCGCCGCGATCGCGCGCGTCGGCGCATCGGGCGGGCTGGGCCTGCACGCCACCATCGACAGCGTCGGAGCCGGATCGTGGGGCGACGTGTTCGAGCGCCTGCTCCGAGGCTGTCTCCGGTCGGCGACGTTCTGGATCTTCGTGGCCGTGCTGTGGATCGCGATGTCGGGTCTCGCGCTCGCGCTCCAGCGCGGCGAGAAGGTCAAGGGGCTCGCGTTCCACTGGCTCTGGGGGTTCGGGCACAGCTGCGCGCACGTGGGTGCGGCGTTGGTGATCGCCACGACCGCACTGTTCGCGGCGCACGGCGTGTCGGGACGCTCCCAGGAGACGCTCTGCTACTACGCCATCGTGATCGCCGGCGGTTACGTGGCTGGGACCTTCCTGGCCGCCTTGTACTTCGCACTGGCGCAACTCGCGAAGCGGAGCGTCTGGGCGCTCTTCCCGCTGCTCGCCCACGAAGGGTGGAAGAACTTCCTGCGCATCGCAGTCACCGAGAGCGCAGTCACCGTCTACGCACTCGGGCTGCAGCGGGTGCCGAAGCGCCGCACGGTGCGGTGGGACAGCTCGGGGTGTGCCGACCTGTCTGCCGACCGGAGCCAGTGGCGCATCATCGACCGGGTGCAGGTGACCCGGGACGCGAAGTGACGCGCGACCGACCAGGTGCACCCCAAGTCGGGAAGCTTGCCTCGGGGTGCCCGGCGGGGGAGGATGGAGGGCCGGCCGCGCACTCGGCCAGGCTCCTGAGGAGGTCAGCATGACCGTGCTCGCACTCGATCCGACCACGGGGGGTGTCGACGTCGGTGCGCACCTCGCACTGGCGCCCCGCCCCCGCAGCCTCGAGGGCCAGGTGCTCGGCATCGTGGCCAACGGCCTGGGGATCTCCGAGGTGATGTTCGACCGCCTGGGCGAGCTGCTGCGCGAGTCCGACGGCCTCGCCGGCGTGGTGAAGGTGGTGAAGCCGAGCGTGGCGGTGCCGCCGTGGCCCGAGCAGTGGGCCGAGATCGTGGAGCACGCCACGGTCGCGGTCACCGGCTTCGGCGGGTGCGGCAGCTGCAGCACGCGGTCGATGCGCGACGCGCTCGACCTCGAGGCGATCGGCATCCCGAGCGTGTGCGTCGGGCACACCATGCTGCTCCCCGCGGTCGAGGCGCTGGCGCGTCTCGTCGGTGCGACCGACTACCCGATGATCGACGTCGGCTACCCGGCCAACCCCACCGGCGTGTGGCTGAAGGAAGAAGCGGAGAACATCGCCGACCTCGTGGTCGACCGCGTCCGCGCCGCCCTCGTCGCTCCGCAGTGACGGACACCACCACCTACAAGCTACGACGACGACGCGGCCGCGATCGAGGACTTCTTCGAGCGCGGCTTCACCGACGGGCTGCCCGTCATCCCGCCGACGCCCGAGCGCGTCGCCGCGATGCTCGGTGGCTTCGCGCCCGACCTGATCCTCGGCGAGGTGCCGACGCGCAACGTGGAGGTCACCGCCGAGAAGACCGCGATCAACGCGGTCATGGCCGGGTGCCTGCCCGAGTACTTCCCGACCGTCGTCGCCACGGTGCGCGCGTTCCTGCAACCGAAGGCGAACGCGCACTCCACCACCGCGACGCTGGCCGGCGCCGCGCACGCGGTGATCATCAACGGGCCGGTGCGACGCGAGATCGACGTCGAGTGCGGCCAGGCGTGCTTCGGTCCCGGGCTTCCGCGCCAACGCCACCATCGGTCGCGCGCTGCGGCTGGTGATCCGCAACGTGTGCCGGACGGTGCCGGGCGTGCTCGACCGGGCCACGTGGAGCTGGCCGCTGCGGTACTCGTTCTGCTTCGGTGAGGACGAGGAGCGCAGCGACTGGACGCCGCTGCACGTGCAGCTCGGCTACGAGCGCGACGAGAGCGTGGTCACCGTGCAGTCGGTGATGAACATGACGCCGATCCTCGAGTTCGGCGCCGAGTCGACCGCGATCCTCGACACGTTCTGGCAGGTGGCGCGCACGCAGGGGCTCGGGCGCGACGAGTGGGCCGGCGACGACCGCGGCATCGTGTTCGTGGTCGGGCTGGAGCACCAGCGGCGCTTCCTCGACGACGGGTGGACGAAGGAGAAGATCGCCGAGCACCTCTATCCGATGCTCACCGCCGACACGACCGGACGCTTCGAGCGGAACCTGTCGCTGGCGTCGCCGGCGAACATCCTCATCGTCGCCGCCGGCGGTCCGGGCATCGCGCAGTCGTGGCTGCTGCTGCCGCACCTCGCGGTGCCGACGCACGAAGCGATCGTGAGTGTCGTGCGTGAGCCGAGCTCAGCGCGGCCGCGCAGGCGACGCTCGACGAGCTCGCCGCGATCGTCGAACCCGACGGCGCGCGGCTCGTCGTGCGCGACGCGTCGCCGAGCACGGTGACGATCGAGCTCGACCTGTCGGCGTCCGACTGCCCCGAGTGCGTGCTGCCGAAGGATCTGCTCGTCGACATCCTCGGCTCACGCCTGCGCGAGTCGGATCCCGACCTGCGCGAGGTCGAGCTGATCGACCCGCGCGAAGACGGCGACGTCTCGGCAAACGCGCACGGCTGAATCGAGCGTTCAGCTCGGCGCAGCCGACAGTCTCGTTCAGGTCAACGGCCGAAACCCGGGCTCTTCTCGTCGCGCTTCGCGTGCTTGTCGGCACGCTTCTCCTTCAGCGACTTCCCAGCCTTCTTGGCGTTGGGCTTCTTGGGCGACTTGTCGGCCATGGTGGGCCTCCGATCTGTGCCCGTGACGTTAGGGCAGGAGCAGTCCCGCCGAGGAGAATCACTTCGAGACCCTCGGTGAAATCTGCGGCTCACGCGGGGTCCAGTTCACCAACCAGGGTGAAGCGGACGACATCTCGAGTGACGCTCGTGGATTGAGAGGCGCAAGCTCCATCGCCGAATCGTTGATCTGGCCCTTCAGTGCACTTCCGGTCTGGTCGACCTTGCCGTCACGTCTTCAGGAATCACTGAATCGCACAGCTCGGCCTATGACGCTCAATCCCCATTGCTGCAACACCTCCGCGGGTGCGCAAATGCACCGCATCCCAACGCCGGCACGGCAGGGCCGTTGTCCAGGGTCGGGCAGTTGATCGGTGGCGAGCACGGTACGCAGTGCCTGCGCTACCCGTGTCCGAATCCGAGAGTTAACGGCATTGCGACGGCCGTGGACAACTCACGGCAGTGTGTCGGTCCGCTGTGGTGGGATCAAGGCGACGAAGCGCCCTTGCCATGTGGAAGGATGACAGTTCGTCAGTCGGGAGGGGTTCAGAGTGAGACACAGCGAGTTGGTATCGCGTCCGAATGCGACACGCCGAGTTCCGCTACTGGGATGGCAACATTTGGACTCAATGGGTGGCGGACGGTGGCGTCGAGCGCCTAGATGACGGAGAGGCGCTCGCCGTTCCTGCGCCGCCGGCCGTACCACCACCACCAGGAACACTGTCTCCGCAAACTGCGCAGCAGGTTCCGTCCTCGGCAATCGTCAGCACGCAAAGCGCACAGGGTTTCCGCTCGCTGAACGGACTCACGACGGCCTTGACGTGGCTTCTCGCTGTTGGTGTCGCTGCGATATCTCTGCGATCCTGATCACACACTCGCTCCGGGCGTCACGGATTTCGGACTTCCTTGAGAACCCAACGGCGAGCGGCGCACGCAAGCTCGGTGGAGCGGGATGATGCAGTACGGACGGCTAGCGGCTGGAGAGTGATTCTGGCGATCGCCATCTTCGTTGTGTTGATCGTCTTCCTCTTTCGGGCGTCGAAGAACACGGCGCTCTGGGAACGGGAACTTCCTCGTTGGACCTCCGGATGGACCATCGGTGGGTGGTTCATACCGGTGGCGAATCTGGTTATCCCGGTCCTCGTCGTCCGAGACATCTGGCAGCGATCTGCAAACGATCGAACGACTCGCAGCGCAGCGATCGTGATTTGGTGGTGGGTTCTGTACCTCATTGGTACCGCGATGATTGGCGCAGGACGCAATGATCCGAACACGCTCAAGGAGTACAGGAGTCTGGACTACACGGCGATAGCCGGTGCGGGAATCATGATCATTGCGTCGGCCTGCTCATCACGATCGTCCGCCGCCTGAACCAACACCAAGAGGTCCTAAGTTCCGGCGGCGTATAGATTGCCGCACCCGTTGACGACCGGCTGACTCCCGCCTAGTGCACCTGCCCTCACCATGCGCTTGGGCCGAACTGGATGAGTCTTCGCGCCCACGATGATCAGCGCTTGAGGTGACCGCGTGCAGCGAAGAGTGCCCTATTTACACGTGAACAAGCTCACCGCAGTGAGCGCCTCGCGGCACGCGCATTCGCTGGGCTAGCGACTGCTGTGGCGGTGTGTACGGCAGTCTGTCTATCGGTTGGAACGGCGAGCGGCGCCGAGAGTGGGGTGTTGCCAGTGGTGTCGTGCGCCACGGAGTTTGGCGTGACTGGCCAGGCAACACCGTGGCATCCGCAGAGCCTCCCGACCTCGTTGCGCGCTGCCGTCTCAAAGAAATTGACGTTCTACTCGAACGGGTTCCGCACGGTTCTTGCTCCAAAGGGATGGGCCTGCTCAGGCCTCCAAGCCGCCAACGGAACGAGTTCGCTGTCGGTATCTCCGCCGAGGGCCAAGGCCTCCTCGAGCGGCGACGACAATGCCGTCACTGACGATCACTGGCGACTACACGGGCCACGCCCCAGGCGCGAGCGGTGTGCGCCTATTTCCCAAGCAGCCCTGCTGCGGCTGCTAGCCCCGAGTGTCCCGCGCCTCCCCAAGGGCACTCGGCTTCAGCTCGTCACGGCAGATATTGCACGGGCGCAAGAACGATCCGGAGCGCACACCGTCGCGATCTACCCGCAGATCGCCGGCGCCAGCAGCGTCAACATCACCATCGCTCGCTGCGCATTCGCGGAAACGACGTAGCCTCGTGCCGCAGCCGATCCTGCTGACCTCTTGAGTCGTGAGTTCCCCACCTCGCCGTCGCTCACCACGGATACCACCACGAGCGCAGCCGCGCCGACCACGGTCGCCGGTGCTACACCGCCTCCCGCATCGACGGCTCCAGAGCTCTCTGCGCCACTCGAGCCACCGTGCACGGCCGATGCCCTCGGTCCGCCGACCTTCGCTCAATGGGCCAAGAACAATCCGTCCCTGGGTCTCGGCGATTTCACCCTCAAGGACTTTGCGTGCGGTTCAGGTCTTGCCGGGACACTCAGTTACACGTTTTCGGGATCGCAGGAACCAGTCGATCTGTTCCGAGCTGACGGCAGTCAGTGGGTCCTCGCCGACGGCCGGACTGTCTCTGTAGCGACCCGACAGCCCCGACACACTCGTGAGTGGTGAATACTGCGCCGCGTTTCGACGTTGACGCGCAGAACTCAGTCGTCGGCGTCGTTGTAGAAGGCGACGTTGAGCGACACGCGGGTGGCGATGTCGTCGGACGGGTTCTGCACGACGACGCCGTAGGAGAGGTACGAGTTGCCGATGCTGTCCGGCGGCAGCTGCGTGAATCCGTTGCCGGTGATCGTCACTTCGTGACGCGCAACGGCTCGGTCGTCGGCGTCGTGACGAGCGGTGTGTCGTTGCTCACGACGCTCGTGTGCGTGTTGCCCGACGCCTTGCGCGCCTGCTCGCTCGTGTTGTTCGATCCTGCGCTCGCGATCGCGATGATCACGACGATCGCGACGACTGCCGCGCCGATGACGGCCCAGCTCCGGCGCTTGCTGCGCGGCTTCGGCTGCTCCGCGTCGAGCGCTCGGCGATGGCAGCATGCGTCGTCGGTCTGCTTCGGCCAGTCAGCGTTGACGGGATCGTCGACGTAGACGGTCGGAGGTGCGGGCGGCGGTGGTGCGGATCGGCACCCCGCATTCGCCGCAGAACTTCTGGTCGTCGGGGTTGTCGTGTCCGTTGATGCACTGCATGCACGGGACCGTACGAACGGCCTGGGACACGAACATCGGCGGTCCAGTCATTGCGAATTCGTCATTCGCGAATGACAGCGATGTAACTGTCTCACCCCCTCGCGATGCTCCTCGAGACACGACGACATGGGGGCGAGACATGAGCACTTCCTCGAACATCACGCACCGCACGCTGCACCTGGTCGACCTCGAGAACCTCGTGGGCGACCCACATGCCGACGCCGACCCGGCGCTCGAAACGTTGGCCGAGTACCTCGAGCTCGCAGATGGGAAGCGGGCGATCACGTCATCGTGGCCACGAACCCGTGGCTCATGACGAAGATCGCCTTCGATCTCCCGGTCGAGTGCAGTCGACACGCAGTGCACGGGCATGACGGTGCCGACATCATGCTCCTGTCGCTCGCGCCACCGGAGCTCGTGGTGAAGCGTTACGGCCGCCTCGTCGTCGGCAGTGGCGACGGCATCTTCGCCAGCCGCGCGCAGACCGTGCGGGAGGGCGGGCTCGTGGTCGAGGTCATCGCCCGACCCAACGGGTGCTCGACCCGTCTGCACGCCTTCGACTGCACCTACCTGGTGCCGCGTGCCGCCGATGTCGTGCTGGCGGCCTGATGGCGATGCGCACGCGCAAGCCTCGACGGAAGCCCTGTCCGTACTGCGGCTCCGGCGACACCGGTGAGATCTGGTACGGGCTCATCACCGGGTTCTCTGGCGATTTCGTGCCGGGCGGCTGCATGGTGACCGATTCGCAGCCTTCGCGATCGTGCCGCACCTGCGGGCGCGCCTTCGAGTACCCAGGGAACCTCTTCGATGGGCCACGCTCGACAGATCCCGACTGGGGGATCGACTTCGTGCGGGAGATCGATGGCCATGACGTGTACAGGCAACGCGAAGTGCGGTGGGGCGGACTCGTCTCGGTCGACGAAGTGCTGACTCCCGGTTCCACTGACACCGCCTGGATCGCACGCGTGGTGACGCTGGTGAAGCGAGCGAAAACCGATCTCATCCGCACTCGTGCCGCCAACGGCGACGTCTTCCTCCGTGAGCGGTTGGGCCCGCTCGTGGTGCACATCGTCTCCAACGGTGCCTCGGTGAAGTTGCACGAGGTCCCGATCGAAGACCAGTCGCAGGTCTTCGCCGGGCTCTGGGGTGTGACCACTGCGTTGGTCACGCAGGTGGGCTGCGCCGCCTTCGCGCAATCCAGCATCTTCCGGTCGACGCCGAACCTTGGGTCTGGAAGCGGCACGAAGGCGCTACTCGGACTGGCTCTGATCGACCAAGGGCACGGCTGCACCGAGGTGTCGCCGTACTCGTGCCCGTCGCCCGTTGCACTGGCCCTTGTCACTGTCCGTTGTGCCATCGGTGAGCGTGGTCGACTCTCGAAAACCCTGACCTACTGTGTGTCATGATCTCCAGAACCAATCCTGAACAGGACAGCACAAGATGTCGCAGATGAAGATCGTCTCTTGGAACATCGTGCACACGACAACCGTGTGGACTGCGCTCGGGGAAATCGGCGCCGACGTGGCTCTGCTGCAGGAGGCGGTGCCACCACCACCTGAACTGGCGGACATCCCGCACGTGGTTCCGCCGTCTGGGACTGGCGCTTGACCGTACGCGGAGTGCGCCCATTCGCCACGACCATTGCGACGCCGAACCGCGAGGTGGGCTTCGACCCCATCCCGGTCGTCCCGCTCCAGCTCGCCACCGGCGAAGACCTTGCCGTGTCACACCCTGGCCAATTCACCGTGGTGCGTGGGTCACGACCGACGGGCTGACGCTCACGGTCGTGAGCTTGTACGGGGTGTGGGAGCGTCAGAACGGCGTCGGCATCTACTCCGAGGCCACGCTCCACCGTGCGCTCTCCGACCTCACGCCACTCTTGCAGTCGAGGGAGCCGCTGTTGATCGCTGGCGATCTCAACATCTTTCGCGGCTACACCCTCGACGGCAAGAAATACTGGCTACGTCGCTACGACTCCGTCTTCGAGCGACGCGAGGCGTACGGCGTGCAGCGGCTCATCGGACCTACCTGGGATGTTCCTCTCGTCGATTGTCGATGTGGCAGCGAGAGTTGCACTCACGTTCGTACGTACCGACACATGCGCAAGGATGACAGCAAGCTTGACCAGCTCGACTTCGTGTTCGGGAACACGGCCGCACGATCACTGAACCCCGACTGCGAAGTGGTCGCTACCGACGCTACATGGGCCGTGAGCGACCACGCTCCCGTGATGACTATCCTCACGAGCAGCTGACGATGGCTCGCCGAATCGCCCTGGTCGGTTGTGTGAAGGCGAAGCGTCCGGTCGCATCTCGCGGCAGCTGACCTCTACACGTCGACACTGTTCACCGGTCGCCGCCGGTACGTCGAACGAACCTGCGACGAGTGGTGGGTGCTCTCGGCGGAACACGGTCTCGTGGATCCGGCCGACGTGCTCGATCCGTACGACGTCACCCTGAACGATGCCTCACGTGCGCACCGACGGTCGTGGGCGCAGCGGTCCTGGGCCAGATAGACGAGCGGGTCCGCCTCGAGCGCGGTGACGTGGTCGAGTGCCACGCCGGCGCGAACTACCTCGACTTCGGACTGTCCGACGGACTACTCCGACGCGGCTGCGTCGTCGAGAACCCGACCGCGGGCCTGCGAATCGGTTCGCAGCTGCAGTTCTACAAGGAGCATCCGTGACGATGGCTCGATCGGATGATCTCGACCAGTTCTATGGGTTGATGGCTGCGTTGTCCGATCGTTGCGGCGGCACGCGCACATTGGCGGCCTCCACGCGAGCGTCGGGCTGGCCGGATCTTGGTGTGTACTTCTTCTTCGAGCCGGGTGAGGTCCGTGAGGACGGGGTCACGCCGCGGGTCGTTCGTGTCGGCACCCACGCCCTGCGTCCGTCGAGCTCGACGCTGTGGAAGCGCCTGTCGCAGCATCGCGGCAACAACGGCGGATCCAATCCTGGCGGCGGCAACCATCGTGGGTCGATCTTCCGGCTTCACGTAGGCACCGCGCTGCTGAACACCGGCGAGTGGCCCGATGGCGTGCGCACGACATGGGGCAACAAGTCGAGCGCCGATCGAGCAACCCGAGTTGGTGAGTACGAGCTCGAGCGCGAGGTCAGCAGGCGCATAGGCGCTCTCCCATTTCTCTGGGTCGCGGTCGACGATCCACCGTCGAGCGCGAGTGAACGCGGTGTGATCGAGGCTGGCTCGATCGGACTGCTGAGCAACCTGGGCGTTCCTGCAATCGATCCACCATCGCCGAACTGGCTCGGGCGCTCAGCCGATCGGGTGACAGTGAGGAAGTCAGGGCTCTGGAACGTCAATCACGTGCAAGGCGGCTATGACCCGCGCTTCCTCGAGGTCCTCGAACAGCGAATCACAAAGATGTAACTGTCTCACCCCTTTGCGATGCTTCGGGAGGTGAATACTTCCTCCTGCATTTGCTGCGTCTCGACCATCGGTCTCGAGCGCCCGCACAAACCTGAAAGACTGCGTCGCCGTCAACGGAACGTGGGCGGGGTAGCGGGGATGCACCTTCTCGACGACGGCACGCTCGCACTGAGCGCGAGCGACCTCACCGGGCTACTCGGCGTGCGAGCACCTCACCGAGCTCGAGCTCTCGGTGCTGCGCGGCGAGCGCGACCGCCCGAAGCGCGACGACCCGATGCTCGACGTCCTCTCGCGCCGCGGCGGCGAGCACGAGGAGAAGCAGCTCGCGCGCTTCCACGCCGAGGGCCTGAACGTCGTCGAGGTCGAGTACCCCGACAACACCGTCGCCGCGCTCGCCGCGGCCGAGGCCGCAGACCCTCGACGCCATGCAGTCCGGCGCCGACGTGATCTACCAGGCCACCTTCTTCCACGACGGCTGGCGCGGCCACGCCGACTTCCTCCTCCGCGTCGACACGCCCGAGCCCGCACCTCGGCGCATGGTCCTACGAGGTCGCCGACGCCAAGCTCGCCCGCCGGGTGAAGGCCGCCGCCCTCCTCCAGATGTGCGCCTACTCCGAACAGGTCGAGCGCCTGCAGGGCGTCGCGCCGCAGCAGATGCACGTCATCACCGGCGACGGCGAGTCGCACGCCTTCAAGCTCACCGACTACTCCGCCTACTACCGCGCGCTGAAGGCGCGCTTCGAAGAGCTCGTCGACCGCGCCCACGACACACCCGGCATCACCACCTATCCCGATCCCGTCGACCACTGCGGCATCTGCCGCTGGACCGACGTCGTGCAAGGACCGCCGCCGCGCCGACGACCACCTCTCCCTCGTCTCCGGCATGCGCCGCGACCAGACCCGCAAGCTCACCGACGTCGGCATCGCCACCCGCGGCGCGCTCGCCACCCTGCCCGCGGGCACGACGGTCAGCGGCATGGCCGACATGAGCGTCGAGCGCCTCCGTCACCAGGCCGAGCTCCAGGTGCGCAACGACGGCCTGCCGCCCTACCTCTACGAGCTGCTCCCGCCCGAGCCGCCCGATCCCCTCGATCCCGAAGCCACCTGGCCGCAGCGGGGCTGGGCCGCGCTGCCCGAGCCGTCACCCGGCGACCTCTTCTTCGACATGGAGGGCGACCCCTACGCGCTCGACGACGAGCACGGCAGTGGGCTCGAGTACCTCTTCGGCGTCATCGAGCTCGACGCCGACCGGCGCGCCGCACTACCGCGCGTTCTGGGCGCACTCCCGCGCCGAGGAGAAGACCGCGTTCGAGGACTTCGTCGACTACGTGATGAAGCGCCGGGCCGAGCACCCCGACCTGCACGTGTACCACTACGCGCCCTACGAGCCGTCGGCGATGAAGCGGCTCATGGGCGAGCACCACACCCGCGAGTCCGAGATCGACGAGTTGCTGCGCGGCGAGGTGTTCGTCGACCTCTACGCGGTCGTGCGCTCGGCGGTGCGCATCGGCAGCGAGTCGTACTCGTTGAAGCAGGTCGAGAAGCTCTACATGAACCGGCCCGCCGGCGAGGTGATGGACGGCGGCGGCAGCATCGTCGCCTACGAGGAGTACCTCGAGCACGGCGAGCAGGCGACGCTCGACGAGATCGAGGCCTACAACGAGGACGACTGCGCGCTCGACGCTCGGTCTGCGCGACTGGTTGGAAGCGCGCCGCGCCGAGGCCGAGGCGCAGTTCGGCGAGATCCCACGGCTCGAGGCGCGCGACGGCGTCGCGCCCGAGGCGGTCAGCGAACGCGAGCTGGTCGTCGCAACCCTGTCGGAGCAGCTGCTGGCCGGCGCACCCGACGACGAGCAGCACCCGCGCTGGCTGCTCGCGCAGATGCTCGACTGGCACCGCCGCGAAGCGAAGCCCGACTACTGGATGTTCTACGCGCGCCGGAAGATGAGCGACGACGAGCTGCTCGACGACCGCGAGTGCATCAGCGGGCTCGAGTACGTGGGTGACGTCGAGCAGGTGAAGCAGTCGACGGTGCAGCGGTACGAGTTCGCACCGCAGGACCACAAGTTCAAGGTGGGTGACACGCCGTGTGATCCGGTGACCGGCGCGCGAGTCGGCGAGGTGATGGCGGTCGACGACGTCGCCGGCACGATCGACATCAAGCGCGGTCCGAAGGCGCTCGGTGGCGCGCACCCGCGTGCGCTGATCCCGCCGCCACCGATCGACAACGACGAAGCGGAGGCGGCGATCCAGCGCCTCGCCGAGCACGTGATCGAGCACGGCCTGCACGCGCCCGGTCCGTACCGTGCCGCGCTCGACCTGTTGCTGCGCACCCGGCGCGATCCCGACGCGGGCCCGTTCGACACGTCGTACCTCGCCATCCAGGGGCCTCCCGGTTCGGGCAAGACGACCAGGGGCGCGGAGCTGATCGTCGAGCTCGTGCAGGCGGGCAAGCGGGTGGGCATCACCGCGCACAGCCATGCGGTGATCGGCAATCTGATGGAGGCGGTGGCCAAGCGGGGCGCCGAGGTGCGGATGCTCCAGAAGGCCAAGGAGCACCAGCGTTGCCGGGACGGCATCGCCGAGTGCACGAACTCGCCGAGCGAAGTCGAGCAGCGGGTCGACGAGTTCGACGTGATCGCCGGCACCACGTGGCTGTGGGCACGCGAGGGGATGGCGGGTTCGGTCGACGTGCTCTTCGTCGACGAGGCGGGGCAGAAGTCACTGGCCGACGTGCTCGCGGTGAGCGGCGCGACGACGCAGCTCGTGCTGCTCGGCGATCCGCAGCAGCTCGCGCAGCCGTCGAAGGGGAGTCATCCCGAGGGTGCGGAGGTGTCGGCGCTCGAGCACGTGCTCGGCGAGCACGCGACGATGCCCGCGGATCTCGGTTGGTTCCTGGAGTCGACGTACCGGATGCACCCGCGCATCTGCGAGTTCATCTCCGAGGTCGCGTACGACGGACGGCTGCACGTCGCGCCGGGCGAGGGGCTCGAACGCCAGGAGGTCGACGGCTTCGCGGGGCTGCGGTACGTGCCGGTGGTGCACGCAGGGAACCGGAGCTGGTCGAGCGGAGAAGTACAGGTAGTGGACGAGATGGTGCGGGGGCTCCTCGGCAAGACGTGGATCGATCGATTCGGGCAGAAGCACGAGGTCACGCTGGACGACGTCCTGATCGTGACGCCGTACAACGCGCAGGTCGCGAAGCTCACGGCAGCAGCTGCCCGAAGGCGCGCGCATCGGCACCGTCGACAAGTTCCAGGGCCAGGAAGCGCCGGTCGTCATCTACTCCATGGCCACGAGCAGCGCCGACGACGTCCCGCGGTCGATGGAGTTCCTCTACGACCTCCACCGCCTCAACGTCGCCGTGTCGCGAGCGCGAGGCGCGTCGGTCGATCGTTGCTAGTCCGGAGCTGCTGCGCGCACGGTGTCGTACGCCTCGCCAGCTGCAATTGGTGAACGCGCAGTGCGAGTTCGCGTCGAGAACGGAACTGAGCACACATGGATGACGCGCTTCTGGCTGCGATCATGCGTCGCCTTTCATCCAACGATCCCGGCGATGATGTCGGCCTGTTGGTGCTCGCCGCGTGTGACGGTGACGAATCGCTGCTCGATGCGCTGTCGGGCGGATTCGCTCCTCCTAGTGTGCAGCTAGCTGTAGCCCCTGGAGATGACGCTCCCCCCGTCGAACCGGCGGGCGCTTACCTCAGATCTCTCCTCGTCAAGGATTCCGCGGCGTGGGCGAAACGCGGACGCTGACTCTTACGCCGGGCCCGGGATTGACCCTCGTCGTCGGTCGCAATGGCTCAGGCAAGTCCAGCTTTGTTGAAGCGCTCGAGGTGTTGCTCACCGATGGATAGAAGCGCTGGACCAGTCGTCGTGAAGAGCCTGGAGCCAGGGATGGCGAAACCTGCACCACTCTGAGGCGACTCGAATCGTCGGAGAGTTCGGAGTAGACGGCGTCAAGGAACCCACAACGATCTCGAAGGAGTGGGCTGGGGTGAGGACGTCGGTGACGCCGCGGCTTCGGTGCAGACCAAGGGGAAGCGGCGAACCTCCTTCGGTTCCCTCGGACGGGCGGAAGCCCTTACCGCGGATCGCCCAATCCTGTCCTACAACGAGCTCGGATCCATCCTCGACGAGGGTCCCTCGAAGCTCTATGACGCGCTCGTCGCGATTCTTGGGCTAGACGATCTCAACTTCGCCGTCAACGCGGCTCAGCTCGCTGAAGGGCGACCTGAAAAAGCTCATTGACGAGTGAAGCGTCAGCCCTCCTCCTCGCAGGTGACATGCAGGATCTCGTCAACGAGCGCGCAGTCGATGTGCGAAGGCCCTGAGCGCCCGTAGTTGGAACCTCGATCTCATCTCGGATCTCGTGACTGGAGCTGCCGTTTCCGAGGTCACGACCGACGTCGACCTACTTCCGCAAGTCGCCAGTCTGGCGGGGCCAGATCCCGAAGTCGTCGCGACGGTGGCGCGAACGCCGTCGACGCCGCAGCTCTCCTCGAGTCGGTTCGCGGGACCGAATCGGAATCCGCGGATCGACTGCTTCCCTGCTCGGGTTGGCGTTGGAACATCATCAGCACAACGGGGATGAGTCGTGCCCTGTATGCGGTAGCCGCCATCTTGACGCGGCTTGGGCTGACGCAACGTCCGAGCGAAATCGAGCGTCTCCGGCGAGAGGCACGTACAGCGCGTCATGCGCAGGACGCGGTGCAGGAAGCAACGCTGCGGCTCCAGTCGGTGATTGTGATACCGCCAGTGCCGCTGCCTGAGGCAACGCGCCTCGGGCTACCTGCCGAGGGCGCACGAGCAGCATGGGAGGCCTTGCTCGATATCTCCACGAGCGAATTGCCGCTGCCGCATTGCTCGTCGAAGAGTGTGCCGCTCGACTGACATCCGAACTGGCGATTCTGCGCGCTGCCGCTGCGCAGGAGCTTGCTGAGCGCGAGAACCTTTGGTCACCCCTCGCCGAACAGGTGCTGGCCTGGCTGCAGATCGCACGACGTTCTCAGACCGCGGCGTCCCATCGATCGGCAGTGGAGACAGCCGAGCGATGGCTGAAGGCTGCGATCGATGAGATCAGGAACGATCGGCTCGCGCCACTCGCCAACCAATCTGCAGCAGATCTGGGCGGAGCTCAGCCAACAGAGCAACGTCGCTCTCGGCCCGATGCAACTCCTGGGCGCCGGCCCGCGCCGCCGGGTCAGCCTGGACGTCACTGTCGACGGGATCGAAAGTGTTGCGCTGGCAGTGATGAGCCAAGGTGAACTGCATGCTCTGGCACTCGCCATCTTCCTTCCTCGAGCGACGCTCGCGCAGAGCCCTTCCGCTTTCTGATCATCGACGACCCGGTTCAGGCGATGGACCCGGCCAAGGTCGAAGGCCTTGCACGAGTGCTTGACTGCAACGGCGCGCTCAAGACAAGTGGTCGTGTTTACACACGACGACCGCCTCCCGCAGGCGATTCGGTACTCGGAATCGACGCCACCGTGATCGAAGTCACCCGGCGAACGGATTCGCAGGTCGAACTGAGCATCAGCGGCGATCCCGCGGAGGTACAGCTGGACGATGCACGCGCGGTTGCCTTGAGCAAGGAGCTACCCAACGACGTTCACGTGCGGGTCGTTCCCGGATACTGCCGGCTTGCGATGGAAGCGGTGTTGAACGACGTGATCCGGCGCAAGCTCCTTGATTCGGGTGTGCCTCACGCAACAGTTGAGGACGAGATCGCAACGGTCACAACCCTGACAATGCGTGCGGCGCTGGCGCTCTTCGGGGACGCAAGCCGCGGCTCAGAGGTTCTCTCCCGTCTAGGGGCGTACGGTCGCTGGGCTCAAGACGCGTACCAAGCAGCGAACAAGGGCGCGCACGAGGGATACGCGGGCGACCTTTCCACGCTGGTGCGGGACACGTCTCGCCTCGTCGAAAAGCTTCGAGTCGCAGCGTGAGCGAAATGCAGGCGACCGATCTCCTCGGCGCGCACGCAAGCTCTGCGTTGATCCAGCTGGAGGCGGAGGTATCCGCTGGCAACGTGCAGCCGCAATTCTGACCCGGGCGTCGCTCGAACTCGCTCTTGATGATTTTTGGCGGGCCCGTGCGCCTGGCGTCGCGGATTGTCAAGCGGCTCGATCCAAGATGCTGTGCCTCCCGGTGTATCTGGGAAACAAGGAACGGGCACGGGCGCTGTATCAGTTGTGGGCGGTCTTGAGCAGCGCATGCCACCGACACGCGTATGAACTCGATCCCGACAGTCGACGAGCTCATCCGATGGATCGACGATGTCGAGCTGTTCCAGGAGGAATGGAGCTAGAGAGGTTCGACAATGGCAGCAGCTAAGCGGTCAACGCGTCAGGCCTACAGGCAGCGTGTCACGGCGACGACAGACAATGTGCGGCATTCGAGCATTCGAGCGTGCTCGATCTGACAATGGTGGTGGGACCCAGGTGGCGGAAGATCCTCAGGAACGGATCACGCGGCAACTCACGCAGTGGCGGGACGAACTCGTGGACTTGAGCCGACGCAATCGCGCGCTCAACCTGCCCACTCGATCGGGCCCCTCAAATCTGCGCCTACTCGAACCGTCGCCTGGCGAGATCTTGGCTGGCGTCGGAAGATCGCCTGGTTGGCGCTTCCACTATCCACCTCTCGATGAGGAGGAGTCACAGGACGCTGTCCTGGCTGCGGCGATTCATGCCGAGGATCCGGACCTCACCGACGAACACGAACCCGACGAACTTCTGACGGATATCCCCACGTCGAGCGTGCTCTCCAAGGCAGTGCGGAATCTCGAACGTCGAGCTGCGCAGGAATACCTCGACAAGGGTCTACGCATCCTGTACTTAGCCCTCGGTGTCGTGAGCTGGACCGACGAATTCCGCGATACCTGGCGAAGTCCGGTGCTCCTCGTCCCGGTGCAGCTTCACCGTCCGAATCCGCGAGCTCCATTTCGTCTCCTCGCGACAGAGGACGACTCATTCATCAACCCGTCGCTCATTCTCAAGCTTCAGGAATCTGGCATCGAGCTGGGTGATCTCAGTGAGGAAGGCGATATCGCGTCGGATCTCGATGACGCGCTGAGAGCCTTGCGAAGCCACGACACCCTCGAGGTCGAGAACGCGGCGATTCTCTCGGTGTTCTCGTTCCAGAAGGAGGTCATGTATCGAGACCTCAAGGACAACGAAGCGGTCATTGCCGAGCACCCGATCGTCGGCGCCCTTGCATTGGGGCCGGAGGGTGGACAGGACCTCTCGTTCTCCGCGATCAGCGAATCGCGGCTCGATGAAGTGGCTCCGCCGGAAGAGACGATCTCGATCCTGGACTCGGACGCAACGCAGCGGGTCTGCATCGTGTCGGCTCGCGAGGGCAAGAGCTTCGTCATGGACGGTCCTCCTGGATCTGGGAAGAGTCAGACGATCGCGAACATGGTTGCTGAACTCCTGGCCAACCAGAAGTCTGTGCTCTTCGTCAGCGAGAAGGCAGCGGCACTCGAGGTCGTCAAGCAGCGCCTCGACACTGCCGGGCTGGGTAGCTACGTGCTCAACTTCACAGTCACAAGGCCACACGCAAGAGCGTCGCCGCCGAGCTAGGGCGGGCACTGAAGGAGCGCCCTGTTCCCGGGAAGGAGCTCGCGACTGAGGTCGCGAAAGCCGCAAGCGGCGCCAAGAACTTCCACGTACGCGGCCGCGATGAACATGATCCGGGTTCCGCTCGGTCGATCTCTCCATTCCGCTCTCGGCCGGGTCGTCGCGCTCGGTGGCGCACCCTTGGCTCGCACTCCCCGACAAGATTGGGTCCGACCTCAAGCCCGATGTGCTCAACGAGATCCTGGAGCACGCCGCGAAGTTCTCCGACGCGTGGGGTCCCGTCGCACGCGCCGGTGAGTTTCTCTGGTTCGACCTTGCCGACCCGGCGTCGTCACTGCGGCGCCAAGCTGAGATCGAGGCGTGTTGGCGGGAACACGCCTCCAGATCACCGAACTCGATGAAGAAGCCAAGACGGTAGCGCTGGAGTTGGGTCTCGATCGCCCCAGCACGATGGAAGACGTGGAACGCCTGTGCGGCGTCGCGGATCACCTCGACGGCCGCCCGTCAGTCGAACGGCACTGGCTCACCACGGATGCGTTCGCTGACATCACCGAGCTTGCTCACACCATGAGGGGGTTGTACAGCGACCGTCTGGCGTGCCGGCAACGACTCGAAGAGTCCACGGATGCCTGGGATCGCATCGATCCTGGAGCGGCTGATGATCTCGCAGCCGCGCTTCTCTCGGTATCGACGCTTGAGCCTCAGATCAAGGTCGAGCCACACACGATCGTGGGCGACATCAAACGGAGGTCTGAACGCATCGCAGATGCCGAGCGGCGTGCGGTCGAGATCGAGGAGTCGCGACGGCCCTGCGCTCCATGCTGGGGCTCGAAGGGTTGGACCTAACGCTGGCGACCATTGACACACTCTCGGCACTCAGCGAACTCGCCGCCGTCACGACTCCCCCGAACCGTCATGGCTCGATCGGCAGGCGGCCAGCCGTGCGAGGGAAGCCTCGAGTTGGTCGCACCCGTCATCGGGGAATTCCGAACCACAGAAGAGCAACTGGCGCCGCTGTTCAAGCGAGAGCTCAGGGACTTCAACATCGAGAGCCTGTACGACAGCGAACAGGACATGAGTCCGAACCTCGGCCGGTTCGCTGGAGCGGGCCGGGCGAACCGCAAAGCCCTCGCCCCATACACGACGACCGGCAAAGTGACGAAGGAAGTCGTCGCCGCTCTGCCCACAGCACGCCTCCAACGCCTAGCGCGACGTCTCCGCTCGCTCGAGGCGGAGCAGCAGGTCGCTCGGTACTCACTACTACAGCGGAGAAGACACCGACATCGAGGTGATCAACGGCGCGCTCGGCAATCGCTGAGCGTGCGCTGCAGCTCGCCGGCCGTGACGCGGATGCCAGACACTTGGGCAGGCAATCGGCCGAGGGAACATCGATGCGGCCGACTCGCGCAACACGGAGCCCGTCTCAGAAGGATGCCGAGTCACTGCTCACTGATCTGGTCGACGCCGCTGGCGTTGACGGTGAACGGCTTGCTGACGTACCGCTCGACTCCCTCCGCCAATGGCTGGCTGACAGCAACTCTGCGGCCGCCGAACTCGTTGGAGTCCTCGAGCGGGCAATCGCCGACGACGGATGGACCTCAAGAACTGCCAGAAGATCACCAGTGATCGGGTGCTTCTGGTGGAACTGGAGTCGCAGCTCAGTACCCAAGATTCGATCGCTGAGTCCCTGCTCGGGCCGCGGACTACGAGGGTGCCGGCACAGACTGGGACGCCCTCGAGCGTGCACTTGCGTGGAGTGACGAGCTCCGACGCATCGTGGGCCAGAGAATCGGTGAACAGACCGCAGGGAGACTCCTCACCGCTGCAGTCGGCGCTTCTCCATTGCGGGATCGCCACGCGGCAGTCGCCACTCGTGAAGGACTTCGTCGACGAGTTCTTGCCGAACGTGCCGAGACAATTCGGTCTGACCTCGATGTGTCGCTCGACAATGCCGTCGAGGTGCTGACGGCTTTGCGGAGACCACCGGCGACATCGAGGAGTGGCGAGCTCATGTTTCTCGCTCGAAGGATTGACGAACGCAGGGGTTGGTCGGACGGCAAGCAGCGCGATAGCTCCGCCATCCCCGCAACCGCGGTAGTCGACGCGATCGAACGTGCCGCGCTGACCGCGTGGGCCGAGAGCGTGATCGAAAAGGACGCCGAACGCCTGGGCGATCTCCGTGCGGGTGGTCATGACCGAACGGTCGAAGAGTTCCGCTCCGCCGACAGAGCGCTCGTCGAGCATGCGGCGTCGCGGGTGAGGAACGCGTCGCGAACGAGCAGCGGCCGACGAGCGTCGTCGGCGCCGCCGGCACATCCGGCGCGAGGCCGAGAAGAAGCCGGCACATGCCGATCCGCAAGCTGCTCGGCCGACCGGCGCGGTCGCCCAGGCGTTCAAGCCGTGCTTCATGATGAGCCCGCTGTCGGTGAGCCAGTTCCTGCCCGCCGACGCTGCACGTTCGACGTCGTGATCTTCGACGAGGCGTCCCAGGTGCGGCCGTGCGACGCCATCAACTCCATCTACCGGGCGCGCCAGCTCATCGTCGCCGGCGACGACAAGCAGCTCCCGCCGACCTCGTTCTTCGACCGCATCGGGCCGACGACGGCGACGTGTACGACGAGGAAGCAGCTCGACGACTTCGAGTCCGTCCTCGACCTGTGCCGCAGCGCGGCGCAGCTGCCCGCAGCTGCCGCTGCGCTGGCACTACCGCAGCCGCCACGAGTCGCTGATCACGTTCTCCAACCGCGAGTTCTACGACGGCCAGCTGGTCACCTTCCCGGCGCGCTCACACGAGGCGCCCGACCTCGGCGTCGTGTTCATCCACGTCGCCGACGGCGTCTACGAGCGCGGCGGCAGCCGCGACAACCCGATCGAGGCGCGGGCCGTCGTCGAGCGGGTGCTGCGATCACGCCGAGCGCCGACCCGAGCTCACCCTCGGCGTCGTCGCCTTCTCCGAGGCGCAGGCCAGCCGCATCAGCCATGGAGCTCGAGGCCGCGCGCCGGCGGCGCGGCCCGACCTCGACGACTGCTTCGCCGAGGACCGCCTCGACGGCTTCTTCGTCAAGAACCTCGAGAACGTCCAGGGCGACGAGCGCGACATCATCATCTTCAGCGTCGGCTACGGCCGCGACGAGGCCGGCAAGTTCACGATGAACTTCGGCCCGCTCAACCAGGCGGGCGGCTGGCGGCGCCTGAACGTCGCCGTCACCCGGGCCCGCGCAACGGGTCGAGGTCGTCAGCTCGATCACCGCCGGCGACATCGCCGAGACCCGCAGCGACGGCGTGCGCCACTTCAAGCGCTACCTCGACTACGCCGAGCGGGGCGACGTCGCGCTCGGTGCCGTCATCGACGGCGAGGCCGACGGACGACCGAGAGCCCGTTCGAGGACGCGGTGCTCGACACGCTGCGCGTGCTGGGGCTACGACGTGGTGCCCCAGGTCGGTGCACGCCGGCTACCGCATCGACCTCGGCGTCCGCCACCCCGAGCAGCCCGGGTCGTACGCTGCTCGGCATCGAGTGCGACGGCGCGATGTACCACTCGCGCGGTCGGCCCGCGACCGCGACCGGCTGCGCCAGGAGGTGCTCGAGGGTCTGGGCTGGACGCTGCACCGCATCTGGGGCACGGCCTGGTACCGCGACCGAGAAGTGGAGCAGCAACGTTTGCGGGAGGCGATTGACGACGCAATCGCAGGACGAACGAAGTCATCGCGTTCTGTCGTTGTCCGATCGTCGACGCTCGATCTCGTCGAAGAGTTCGATTTCAGCGCTCCACCGACGTGGACGACTCCGTATCGCCTCGCGACTCCGGTGGTTCGGGGCGGTGGCACGATCACCGATGTCACGGCAGGGCCGAAGATCGAAGAACTCGCGCGAAATCGTTGGCGTCGAGGGGCCAGTGTCGTTCGAAGCGTGCTCTCAACGGATCAAGGCAGCGTTCGGTGCGCGCGACCTCAGCGGGCCGCCAAGAAGCGGGTCTACAGCTACCTGCAGCAGATGGTGCGACGCGGGGACCTCGTCGAGATCGAAGTGGGGTTCTTGTTCTACCCGCACAGTCAGAGCTGCAGGTCAGAACACCAGACCCCGACGATCCCGAGAGTCGACGAACGCACGAGCTTGTGTCGTGGCTCGAGGTCGAGCTCGCTGCGAGTCATTTCGTGGCGGACTCGCGGCATCAAGCCGGAGGAAGAGTTGTTGACCGCAACGGCTCGGTTGTTCGGCTGGTCCCGAACTGCTGACGTGCGGCTGTCCGTTCGGACCGCGATTCGTAACTTGGTCGCGAAGGGCGTCATCACTAAGGAAGGTGACCTTTATCGCTCGTGGAACTGTGTGTGGCGGCAGGCGTGTGGACTTACACGTCCGTGGAGTCGAGTTGATCGACGACGTAGAGGCGTCGGAGGTTCAGGGAACGCTTCCACTCTGGCTCGAACGCTTCATAGTGTGTGAGGATCTGTTCAACAAGTTCGACCGTTCACGAGGCGCAGGTTCTGGCTTGAGTGCTCGATGCCATTGTAAACCAGCGCTGTAGGTACCGAGCGTTACGAAGACGCCATACTCGCCTTGCGGGGCAAGTGTGCCCTTCAGCTTCTGGACTTCCGGGCCTCCAATGGTCGAGCTCGTGCGCTTGCATTGGACCTTGATGATCGGGCTCAATGCCGAGCGGATCGTGGTGCGCGATGACGTCGACACCGCCGTCGCCGACGTACTGCGTTGTACGTGCCCGGTACCCCATCGTGCTGGAGGAGCTCGCTCACGAGTTCCTCGAGCTTGTGGATCGATGTGGAGCAGGAAGTCCGTTACGTAGTCGAACGTGTAGCTCTCGATCTGGGGCTGCAGTGGGGAGGATCGTCCGATGGCGGCGACGGCGTTGGCCTTGGCGATTCGTCAACTGCAGCCAAGAACTCGTTGGCATGATTCTTGACCTGGAACAACGTGGAACCACCGATTTCGTACCGCTGCTGCGTGAGTCGGAACGCGGAATGCCGGTTCGGAGCCAGGCGACCTTGCGCCGGTGAGGGTGTACCAGCATCGGCATCGAAGTAGTAGTCGCCGGTGACACGCCCGATGCTCACGGTTACGTCTTGCTTAACGGGGTAGACGACGAGGTCGCCTATAGCGATTCCGAAGGCGAAACGCGTGCGCAGATGCCGGCCCAGACCGGGATCGCGCCCGGCTTCGCATCCGGATAGCGCTGAAGCAGAACCTCCTTCAGGGTTCCGGGCGAGTGCTCGTACTGCAGGAGGTCTCCGACCTCACTCCAGCCGACTGCCACGAAACCGTTGCCCAAGAGGTCGAGGGTCGGCTGATTCGAGTGGATCCCCCAGATCGTCATGCAGTCGACGTTAACGGTCACGTCGCACCCATCAGAGCCAGAGAGTGCCGCACCCACGCGCATCGTGTATCGAACGCCTCTCGCCGAGGCACTCCCCCGGTTTGCGCGATGGCGGACCGCTGTCGGAGACTGAAGCGAGCTACACCCACCCGTTAAGTGGCGCGTAGAGATCCGATCGTGACGTTGCCCAGTGTCGGAAGGCGCCAAGCTTCCCTAGCTATTGATGTTGCTTCCGTCGATTGCAGCGACGGCCGCACCGGATGGCGACCGGAAGACTCTTCCATCTGCGAGTCCGATCTGGCCGTCTGCCGTGATCGGCACCTTCCCGTAGACCTGACCCTTGTGGTCCAGGAATCGAGCCGCTGTCCGTGCTGACCGCGCCGGTCGCTACTCACTAGCTCCACCAATGCACCGGGTCGATTGTTCGCCATTGTTCGCACCCTCACTGCCGCGGAAGTCGCACCATCAGTCAGATCCTGTGCGAAACTCCGTCACTGGATGAGTCGAGGTGTTCGATGCCTGACAGCGCTGCCGACAAGTCTAAAAACACGTGGAAGACAATGGCTCGATCCAGGACTGGAAGTGCTGCTCCAATCAGTCCTTCATCAAGTTGCTTCATGCCTATCTGATTGATGAACTGGGCGTGTGCCTCACGCCTTGGGCGAGGAAAAAGGGTATTCAAGTTCGGGACGAAGTTACAGTTCTCGGCTCCCACAAGCCTAAGGACGTTGACGTTGCTGTCGTTGACCCCGATAACGTCGATCGATGTCGGCGTTCGAAGTCAGATGAGTTCAATTGGAAGATGTTGACCTACTACGAGGAAATTGGCGAGTGCATCAGCCTCCAGGATCGATTTCCGATGTGACAGCTCGGCTACCTCTACCTGATGCCAACGAAGCCGATCAAAAAGGGCAAGGAGACGGAGTCCGTCGACCATCAACGGTTTGCTCGGATGTATGCGGCCATCACCGGAAGAGGCGGCGCTCCATGAACATACGCGGCGTCTACGACGAGTTCGCCTACATGGTAGTCGACTTTGACGCAGACCCCCCGGCGCTGATTAATGATGCGTACAGGATCTCAGAAGACGTCGATTTGTCTATTGCCACCTTCGTTGATCGAATGGTCGCCAAGTTCAATGACCGGATGCTCTTCGGAGTCTTTAAGCGACGCGAACCAAACCAGGTCCACTTTAAGCAGTGATGAAGAACGGCCAGACTTGTGCTATCTAGCAGGATCACAACACAGTCAATATCGGGTCCAGACGAGGTGCTCTCCACGCAAGCACGCGCTCCGGGTATGCCTCACGCGGTTTACGACCAAGAAGTCGCTGCGCACGACTTCCCGGTGAAGGGCTGTGTCCTGTGCACTTGCAGCTCTTCCGACCCTCCCCAAGGAGTGTGCCCTGAGCCGTCGCGAACGGCATGCTGCCGCCGTGTTGCACCGCTTCGTGAACCAGCCCTACGACCATGGCTACGACCTCCGCGACTATCTCGACGAGGTCGCGGCTGACGTGACACTTATGCGACTCGATGTAATCGTCGTGTGGGTGAAGCGGAGCGGTGTGCGAGCCCTGGAGCCAGCTCTGAAGACACTACGAGCGAGAAGCGTCTTCATCAACGTGATCGTCGGAATCAGCCAGGGTGGAACCAGCAAGCAGGGGCTCACGGCACTCCTCGACCTCGTCGATGATGCGTACGTGTTCCACCAACCCGGACGAACGTTCCACCCGAAGGTGTATTTCGCAGCGAGCGATCAGCGCGGACTAGCTCTCGTCGGTTCGCAGCTTCACGGCGGCG
Organism: uncultured Actinomycetes bacterium; assembly: GCA_963755855.1. Taxonomy (GTDB): domain Bacteria; phylum Actinomycetota; class Acidimicrobiia; order IMCC26256; family DASPTH01; genus DASUAS01. The sequence continues at coordinate 2,706,551 of CAVWLR010000009.1, forward strand.
GTCGAGAAATCCAGCGAGTTCTATCCGACCTCGACCTTGCGACAGCAGCGGATAGGGCGATCCTTCAAGTCGCTCCGCGACTACGCCGCGAGCAGCTTGATCGCCGACGTCGCGGTGGTCTGCGTTCCCCTCACGACGCAGATGGTTTCGCAGCTCGCCGCAAATGGCTGGTTGTCGGACGAGAGCAAGCAGGGGCCGAATCTTGAACCGACCGAGGACGGTTCATCAGCGGTCCCGAGCGCGCCGTTTTGGACGAAGTCGCCGTTCGGTACGTCGCAGACGGGGCTGCGAAAAATCAGCGTCAGCGGCGGTTTGACCGACTGGCACGGGCGGTGGCGGCAGTAAGAGCTGCTGCGGCGGGTTCTGGGGGCGGGGCGCCGACGTTTGGTGGCGCGTCGGCCTCCAGTGCTGCGCCGGCGCCCCTCGTCACAACAGTGAAGCGCTGGTTCAAGACCCTGAAAAAGATTGACGCACAGCAGCCCGGCAAGGGTCACCCCTCGAACACCATGACATTGGTCGCTTCAGGGCATCCGATTGCCACTGACTCGTACTTCCGCACGGTCTTCTTCAGCGGTGAGGCGTGGTCCGCCGCCAAGACCCTCGGGAGCGCTAAGGCGTGTGAAGTGGCGACTATTTCCTGCGAGGTGATCGTCCGAGGATCTAGCAAGGGCATCAAGGCCTTCGAGATCCGTCACACGCCGGACTATGAGTCGGGCCAGGCAAATCGTGTGACGGAGTTGGTCTGGGGTCCGTTCGGTCAGTATCTCAAACAACATCCGCTGGTGAACGACGTTGTCCGGAATACTTCGAGCGACGTTCGGATGGCTCGTACCGTATGTACATCCAACCAACGGCCGCCGGACCGTTCGTCAACTAGCTGCGGCCGACGTACGCCAGCGCTTCAAGATGTCGACACCTGACCGTACCAGCTCCACGTCCTCGATCGAGAGGCTCTGCGTACGCAAGAGCGATAGGTCGCCCACTTCGTAGGCAGCAATCGGGTCACCGCCAGCTAGGCATCGGTCGACGTCGGAAAGATTCGATTGCGCCACAGCGGCGCCGCACGCGATTCGCACGTTGCCCGTCTGCGCACCAGCACGAAGACGCCGCCCCCCAAAGAGTGGACCTGCAACTCAACGTGGAGGAGCGTAAGGCTGGTGTACCAGCGCCTCGCTAGTTTGTCCTGCCCGACCCCGCTTCGCATATGCACAACAGGAGGCCGTCGGACGCGGCGACGAGGCATCGTTCGCCATTAGGAGTGGTACTTCGGCGAAGACGGAGACCACCACGTCCGGCGTCTTGACGTAGGGAACTACGTACCACGGATCACGAATCCGACACTTGTAGCGCTGGTCGACTCCCGCCTACTCCAGTGCCGACGTACTCCGTCCTCGTCTTCAGTAAGTCTCCGTGGGTCCGGAAGGAAGAGTCTCGAAGTCGCATCGTTGCTCAGTTTGGATGTCCAGAGTCCTTGACCTTTCAGACGGCGAGTGCTGATGAGGCCGAGCCGAAGGCTGCGCTCCGGCAACGAATGCTCCGACGCGGTCGAGGGCTCGGATGGAAGAAGTCCTTGTCTCCCGACACGTAACCAATGTTAAAGGTCGCAGACTCTGTGCCGGTGACGTGAGTTCGCCGAAACCGGCCGCGAAGAAGGTGCTGAAGCTCAGCGGGCAAAAGAGCAGATACGAAGGGTCGGCGGCCGACGACATCGCTCAGGAGAATTGTCGAGAAGTGCTTCCGTGTCCGCGGACGAGATCGCCAAGCGATTCATAGGCTTCGAACTGAACGGAGTTCGTGGTGCGCCCCTTGTCCGTGGCGAAAAGGAGAACGACTTCCTGCAGGAGGTCGCCAAAGATGCGCTCGATACGTCCGAGTCACTCGGAGTGCTCCAACTGGCGCCCGAGGAACTGCCATACAACGGGCGTGCGTAGCGCACGTAGGTGAACTCATAGGGCAGTACGCAATGCGCTGTAGCCGACTGCCTGGATGTAGGAACTGAGTGGCGTGGAGTACGAATGGCGTCCACGTACTTCCCGCTGGATCCATTGGGGCGCCAAGCCAGCGTTCCGCAGCGTGCAACGCCGTGTTCCGCTGGCCGCCGTCGAGGTTGCGCAGTCGCACGAACGGCGGATTGCCAATTGCGGCGTGGTGCGGAGTGGGTTCGAGCCCGAGAAAGTCAGCGCAGCGACCGGTGACGTTGAGCGGCTCGTTGTGCGTCAGACGCGATGCTGTCTCCCTATCGATCTCGACTGACGTTGCTTCGACGTGCGCCAGCCCGTCGCTGGCTGCTACCTGCGAGACGGCACTCAGGAAGACGCCTCCACCAGCGGAAAGGTCGAGCACTCGTTCCCCATCGCGAGCCGCAACCATTTCGCCATGTACTGAGCGGCGGTGTCTGGCGTGTAGTAGGCGCCTAGGGCGCAACGCTTGACGTCGACATTGTTACGTGTGTCATGGCGCCCCTTCGTCGATCGCAGTCGTCCCATGTTGCACCTGGTCGACGCTACCGGGGCCGTGGCCGCTCAGCGTGCCCGTGCCCGTCGACACCGCATTTCGCTTCTGAACCGCGTGGCACATTTTATCCGGCCACGATGACTTTGGGTGTGACAGTTAAGCCGCGGCGCTCTCTGCGAGGGTCGAGCCGGCGGCGTCCGTGCAACGTCCGGCGGAGGTCGGGCATGCAGAACTCGGTGAGATTGCGCGGGAGGGCTGAGGCGTTGTCAGCTTTCGGGCCGCCCGTGCCAGGCATGACATCAATCGTGACGCAGCGTGTGCCGAGGAGTGCCGGCTGGTCGGCACTCCCGAGCGTGCCACTCACGTGCGACGCGCGCCCGGGCGCTGGCTGCCGGGCTGCGGTGTCGGGAGCGCTCATCGACCAACCTCAGCACCAGTTCCTCGGCAGCACGCCCGCGAGACCGTCTCGACACTTATCGTGTCGTCACGCCGAGCCGTAGACTGCGTTCGGGATCAGGTGCGCGACATCGCGGTCTTCGCGAGCGCGACGGCGCCTGCCTGCTGCTCCTCCGGAGTGCGCTCCGATGCGAGGTACTGCACCTGCACCAGGGTCTTGCCCTTGAGGTACTGCACGGTGTTTCCCGACGCGCTGTAGAAGGCCTTGGACCCGAGCTCCGGGACCGCGACTTCGTCGGTGGTCGCGTTCTTGTTCTCGTTGAACTTGCCCGACAGCGCCCTTGGTCTGGTCGACCCACACGCGCACCGTCTGCTCGCCGTCGTTCAGGACCCACTTGCACGCGGTCTCACCGCCGAACGCGGGCTCCTTGCCGTCGGACGACGCGGTGAGGCTCGTGTACGCCTCCACCTGCGCCTTCCCGAGCGCCTTGCACACGGTGGTCTTGGCCGGTACGGCAGCTCCAGCCGCGCCGACCATTCCGAGGAGCGCCCCGGCCGACAGCACTCCAGCCGCGACGATCGACGTGCACCGGTGACGCTTCACAAGGTCTCCTCTGGGGTTGGAAAACTGGGTCATCGACACCATGAGCCCACCGCTGGAGCAGAACCCGCAGCCGGCTACGGCAGCTGCTGCACCACCAGCGGCATGACCTCACCGGCGCCGGCCTCGCGGAGGAGTGCCGCCGCGACCGTCATCGTCCATCCCGTGCGGTAGGTGTCGTCGACGAGCAGCACCGGTCCGTCGGGAAGCGACTGCAGCTCCGGAGCAACTGCGAGCGACGCGAACAGCGCTTCGACCCGTGGTCCGGACGGCACGTCGTCGGGTGGGCGCGGTCCGCTCACGGTGAGCGCGTCGACGAGCTCGAGCTTGCCGATCGCGGCGATCCGTTCCGCGAGGTCGCGCACCAGCACCGGGTGCCGGCGCGACGGCATGGGGACGACTGCGACCGGCCGCGCGTTCCACGACTGCCGCCACCGGGTCAGCACCGCGACCATGCCCTTGACCACGTCGTCGGGCAGCGGTGCGTCCGGGCCCGTTGAGGGCGGTGATCGCGTTGAGCCATCCGGGCGTGTCGGCGTAGGTGAGTGCCCGACCGGTGGTCGCGCCGACGATCGCGCCCTTGCGTCCTCCGGCGGCACCGGCAGGCCAGCGCTTGCGCGGCTCGAGCACGGTGTCGGCGCCGCGGAGGAACATGCGCACGGCCTCGACGGCGGCGGGGTCGAGCTCGTGCCCGGGCGCAGGAAGCTCGCCCGTGCACACCGAGCACCGCCCGCACGGTCCCGGATCGGGATCGTCGAGCGCCTGCTGCAGGAACTCCATCAGGCAGCCGCGCCCGCGTGCGTACGCGCGCATGATGTCGGCCTCCGCCTTGCGCACGGCACGGATGCCGTCCCACTTCTCCGTGTCGTACACGTAGGGCACGCCGGTCGCGATCCAGCCTCCCTGCGTGCGTTCGACCGCGCCGTCGACCGCGATCACGCGCAGCATCGACTCGAGCCGACCCCGTCGCAGTCCGGTGGCCGACTCGAGCGCGGGCACGCTCATCGGCTCGCCGCCGCGCCGTCGAGCGCGTCGAGCACCGGTCGCGACGTTGCGCGGGTCGGGCACCGCCGCGGTGGCGAAGTACTCCCAGATGCGCTCGTCGGTCTCGGCCGGGAGCAGCACCGCGTCGGCGCTGTCGATGGCGCGCCCCGCCCGGCCGACCTGTTGGTAGTAGGCGACGGGAGAGTCGGGTGAGCCCACGTGCACGCAGAAGCCCAGATCGGGTTTGTCGTAGCCCATGCCCAGCGCCGACGTCGCGACCACGGCCTTGAGCTCGTTGTCGCGCAACCTTCGCTCGACCTGCTCCCGCGCCGCGGGGTCGAGCTGGCCCGAGTAGGCGGCGACGGTGTGGCCGCGCGAGTCGAGGTAGCCGGCGAGGCGCTCGGTCTCGGCGACGGTGGGCACGTAGATGATCCCGGAGCCCGGCAGCGTGGCCAGCGCGGTGTCGACCCACGCGTACCGCTCGAGCGGCCCGAGGCCGTCGACCACCGACAGCCGCAGCGACGAGCGTGCGAGGCCGCCCCGCAACACGACCGTGGCGTCACCGAGTTGCGTCGCCACGTCGGCCGTCACCCGCGCGTTGGCGGTCGCGGTCGTGGCCAGGACGGGAGTGCCCGGCGCACTGGTCAGCACCTTCGAGAGGCGCTGGTAGTCGGGCCGGAAGTCGAAGCCCCAGTCCGAGATGCAGTGCGCTTCGTCGATGACGATCAGGCCTGCGCCGGCGATGAGCGTCGGGAGTCGGCGTGCGAAGCCCGGGTTGGCGAGACGTTCGGGCGAGACGAGGAGCACGTCGACGGTGCCCGCGCCGATGTCGGCCAGGATGCGCGTCCCAGTCGTCGACGTTGGTGGAGTTGATCGTGACCGCCCGCAACCCGGCCCGCTCGGCGGCGGTGAGCTGGTCGCGCATGAGGGCGAGCAGCGGCGACACGACCAACGTCGGGCCGCCGCCCAGGGCGCGGATCGCCGAGGTCGCGGCCCAGTACACCGCCGACTTCCCCCACCCGGTCGCCTGCACCACCAGCACGCGTGCCTGGTCGGCGACCAGTGCCTCGACCGCCCGGGCCTGGTCCGGATGCGCGCGTGCGGCGTCGCCCGCCATCGCCGCCAGCACCGAGACGAGATGTTCGTCGGCGACCTGCACGAGGTCGGCGCGCTCGCGCTCGGCCCACGCCGGTCGGGTTGCTGCATCACTCGGTACCGACATCGGTCGACTCTAGGGATGCTCGAAGCAGAAGGGCTCGAGACCTCTCTTCGAGGAGACTGACGTCGGGCCTTGAACCCGCAGGTTCAGGGGCGGGGCTCGGACCCTACAGGATGGTGGCTCGATATCCTACAATCTGGTGATTGAAGAGCCAACATAGTGGTGCTCAGTAGATCTACAATCTGGTGGTTGTCGATCGAGGGAGCACCGGATGGCCTACCTACCGAGGGTCGCCGACGACGAACTGGGAGCCCGGCTGGCGTCGGCCGGGGCTGTCGTCATCGAGGGCACCAAGGCAACGGGGAAGACGGAGACGGCCCGGCGCATGGCATCGAGCACCGTGTTCCTCGACGTCGACGAGAACGCGCGCCGCGCTGCCGCCGTCGACCCCACACTCGTGCTCGAAGGTCGCCGCCCCTCGTCTGATCGACGAATGGCAGGTCGAGCCCGGCCTGTGGAACCACGTGCGCCGAGCCGTCGATGAGAGTGGCGACGCTGGTCAGTTCATACTCACTGGATCGTCGGTCCCGGCGGACGACGTCGACCGCCACACCGGCGCCGGCCGCTTCTCGTTCTTGCGGATGAGGCCGATGTCGATGTTCGAATCTGGGCACACGAACGGCGCCGTGTCCCTCACCGACCTGTTCGCAGGCGAGCCTGCACGGAGCGCCGACTCCGGACTCGGCGTGCGCGATCTCGCCGACCGCATCACCGTCGGTGGGTGGCCTGCGCAGATCGATCGCGGAATCGTCGCGGGCGGACGCGCGGCTCGCGACTACCTCGAGCAGATCAGTCAGGTCGATCTCTCGAAGGTCTCCGAGACGCGTCGCGACCCGAACCGAGTGCAGCGATTGCTCCGATCGCTGGCGCGCAACACAGCAACCGAGGTTGCGATCACTGCGCTCGCTGCCGACGCAGGCGGTGGGGACGGTCCGCTCGATCGACACACGGTCGCCGCGTATCTGGATGCTCTCGACCGCCTCATGGTGATCGAGGACCAGCCCGCGTGGTCACCTCACCTACGGTCGCGCGCGACCCTTCGCGAGTCACCGAAACGCCATTTCGTCGACCCCTCGCTCGCCGTCGCTGCTCTCGGTGCCAGTCCTCAGCGCCTGCTCGACGACCTCAACTTCTTCGGCTTGCTCTTCGAGTCGCTGGTCGTCCGAGATCTGCGCGTGCTCGCGCAACCGCTCGACGGGACGGTGTTCCACTATCGCGACCAGTACGGCTTGGAGGTCGATGCGATCGTCCAGTTGATCGACGGCCGTTGGGCGGCGTTCGAGATCAAGCTGGGCCCCGGCCTCGTCGACGACGGCGCGGCATCGCTGCTGAAATTCCGCGAGCGCGTTGACACGTCGCGCAGCGGCGAACCGTCGGTGCTCGGGGTCATCGTGGGCACCGGACTCGGCTATGTGCGTCCCGATGGCGTTGCCGTCGTTCCCATCGGCGCGCTGGCTCCCTGAGCGTGGGGCCTCTGCCCCGCGCCGACGGCAGTTGTTGCACCACGAGCGGCATCACTTCAGCCGCGCCTGCTTCGCGCAGGAGTGCCGCCGCGACCGTCAGCTGACGACGTACTCCGCCGGATCGGCGGAACGAGTCCATTCCCAGTAGAGCTCGAGGGGCCACGGCGAGAGCGTGAAGATCTTGCCTTGCGGGTTCTTGTAGTGGCTGTGCTCGATCGACGGGTGTGACCACACCAGCTGGTCGATCTCGGCGCGGTAGCGCTCGACGTACTCGTCGTGCGCGTCCGTGCGCACCTCGATCGTGTGCGCGTCGGCCGCGAGGACCTGGTGGATGCAGTCCATCGCGTAGTGGATCTGGCACTCGGAGTGGAAGAACAGGCTCGCGCCGTGCGCGAGGTTCGTGCCCGGCCCGTACATGCAGAACAGGTTCGGGAAGTTCGGGATCGTGATGCCGAGGTACGCGGTCGGCTCGTCGCCCCACTGGTCGCGCAGCGACACGCCGTTGCGGCCGGTGAGCTCGATCGTGTCGAGGAAGTCGTTGTGGCGGAAGCCGGTCGCGTAACAGATGACGTCGGCTGTCGCGCAGCTCGCCGTCGACGGTGACGCACGCCGTCGGGCACGATGCGCTCGATGCCGGTGTGCACCAGCTCGACGTTCGGCTTCTTGAGCGTGCGCAACCACGACCCGTTGTCCTGCAGGATGCGCTTGCCCATCGCCGGGTAGTCGGGGATCGACTTCTCGATCAGGTCGGGCCGGTCCTCGAGGTGCGTCGTTGATCCACGCGATCAGGTGGCGGCGCCGCAGGTCGTTCTCCGCGTTGATCGCGACGCCCTCGCGTCGCCGGAAGTCCGGGTCGATCCGGTAGCCCTCGGTCCCCATCCCGATGCCGGGATAGATCATGACGAACCGGAACCAGCGCCCGTAGAACGGCAGGTGCTGCATCGCCCACCGGTCACCCGGCGGCACCGGCGCGTGGTACAGCGGGTTCGGCAGCATCCACTGCGTCGTGCGCTGGAAGATCGTGAGCTGCTCCACCGTGTCGGCGATGGTCGGCGCGATCTGGAAGCCCGACGCGCCCGCGCCCACGAGCGCGAACCGCTTGCCCGGTGATGTCGAGCCCGTCGGGCCAGCGCGCCGAGTGGAACGACGGGCCGGTGAAGTCGTCCATGCCCGGGATGTCGGGCAGCCGCGGGATGTTCAGCGAACCGACCGCGCTGATCACGAAGCGCGCGTCGAGCACTTCCGCGGTGCCGTCCGGGTTGCGGATGCCGACCTGCCACGAGCTCGTCGGTTCGTTCCAGGTGAGCGACGTCACCGCGGTGCCGAAGCGGCAGCGCGGACGCAGCTCGTAGTTGTCGAGCACGCGCGTGAAGTAGTCGCGCAGCTCGGGCTGTTGGCAGTAGTACTCGCTCCAGTGGTGCGACGGCTCGAACGAGTAGCAGTAGTGATGGCTGCCGACGTCGACGCGCGCGCCCGGGTAGCGGTTCTCCCACCACGTGCCGCCCGGGCCGTCGTCCTTCTCGACGATCACGAACGGCAGCCCGGCCTGGGTCAGGCGGATGCCGGCGAGGATGCCCGACAGGCCCGCAGCCGATCACGACGACCGGCGCCGCCGCCTTGGCCTCGTCCGACACCTCGTCGCCCCACGCGATCGCGCCGCTGTCGGCGCCGTCGAACTGCATGTCCTCGACGAACATCGGCACCATGACCTGCTCGTCGAGCGGCTTCGCCCGCGAGGAAGGCGAACATCTCGACGACGAGGTCGTCGGGCAGCTCGTGCGGGACGCACCCGCCGTCGCGGTAGGCGGCGATGGCCGGCACCGCGCGGCGTCGGAGGTCGGCGAGCACGTCGTCGTCGAGGCCGCTCTGCAGGTCCATGGTGCCGGGCATGCCCGGGAGCGACACGTCACGGATCCACGACGGATCGCCGGTCATGTGCACCAGCGAGCACAGCAACACCGGCACCGACACGTCGTCGAGCGCGGCGGCGATGGCGGCGTCGTCGTCGGTGAACGGTGCACCGACGTGCGGGTTGCGGGTGTCGGTCATCGTGATGAGCCTCGTGGTCGCCGGTCCCGGTCGGAGGACGTTGGCGACGCTAGCGGGATGGCTGCACGACCGACCATGAGGCCGAGCGGTGTCGCGGTCTCGCACGCCATCGACAGCGGGTCGAGCATCGGCTCCTTGGCCTTCAGCTCCCACGCCATACCCTCGAACTCGTGCCCACGCGTGCCGGGTCGCTCGAGGAGCTGCAGTCCACCGGTCGGCTGCTGACCAAGGTCGGCAACCTGCCGGTCGTCGTCTTCTGGAGTGAGGACCGCGCCTGGGCGATCGAGGACCGCTGCCCCCACATGGGCTTCCCGCTGCACCAGGGCACCGTCGAGTCGGGCCTCGTCACCTGCCACTGGCACCACGCCCGCTTCGACCTCGTCACCGGCTGCACCCTCGACCCCTTCGCCGACGACGCCCGCGGCTTCCTGGTGACGATCGACGGCGACGACGTCCTCGTCGAGCCCCGCCGCGGCGACGACCCCGTCGCGCACCTCTTCGAGCGTCTCGACGACGGCCTCGAGCTCGGCCTCTCCCTCGTGCTCGCCAAGTCGGTGCTCGGCCTCCTCGACGCCGGCATCACCCCCGACGAGATCGTGCGCCGCGGCATCGCCTTCGGCACCCGCTACCGCGACACCGGCTGGGGCGCCGGCCTCACCGTGCTCGTCGCCATGGCCAACGTGCTCCCGTCGCTCGCGCCCGACGACCGCGCCCTCGCGCTCGTGCACGGCCTCGCCTTCGTCGCCCGCGACACCCGCAACCACCCGCCCCGCTTCCCGATCGCGCGCGTTCGACGACGACGGTGAGCACGAGCCGACCCGTCTCGCGTCGTGGTACCGGCGCTTCCTCGAGACCCGCTCCGCCGACGCTGCCGAGCTCGTGCTCACCACCGCCCTCGCCGCGCCCGGATCACTCGGCGACGTCGAGCGCATGATGTTCGCCGCCGTCACCGACCACGTCTTCGTCGACGGCGGTCACACCATCGACTTCACCAACAAGGCCTTCGAGTCGCTCGGCTACGTCGGCCGCCACGCCGCCGCCGACGTGCTGCCCACCCTCGTGCGCGGCACGGCGTTGGCCACCTGGTCGGAGCAGACCGGCACCTGGCGCCACCCGCACGACCTCGCCGAGCTGATCGCGCGCACGCAGCCCCGCCTCGACGCCGCCATCGACGCGGGCGCCACCCGGCACGGCGCGTTCACCGACGTGTCCGGCCTCGCCTGGCAGCTCCTCGACGACGACCCCGAACATGTTGTCGACGCCCTGCTCGACGCGCTCACCGCCGGCGCCGATCCCGACCAGCTCGGCCGGGCCCTCGCCTACGCCGCCGCGCTGCGCATCACCCGCTTCCACGTGCAGAACGACTTCGGCGACTGGGACACCGTCCACCACGCCTTCACCGCCGCGCACGCGCTGCACGCTGCCCTCATGCGCATGCCGACGCGCGAGCTGCTGCGCGGCCTCGTGCACGGCGCGCTGCGCGTCTACCTCGACCGTTTCCTCAACGTGCCCGCCGCGCGCCTGCCCGACGCGCAGTCCGGCGAACTCGCCGACCTCGACGAGTGCTGGGAGATCCAGGGCGCCGTCGACCGCGCCGGCAACGTCGCCGCCGGCTACCTGCGCGGTGGAGGCGACCCGGCGCAGCTCGTCGCCGCGCTCGGCCACGCGCTGCTCGCGAAGACGCCGAGTTCCACTGGTACCAGGTGTTCGAGGCCGCCGTCGCCGAGTACCACCTGTGGCCCGCCGGTTCGGAGGAGGGCGTGCTCATCCTCGCCGGCCTCGCCCGCTTCCTCGCCGCCCACACCCCGACCCGCCGCGAGCTCTCCCGCGTCGTCGACATCGCCACCCGCCTCCGCCGCGGCGAGGACCTCTTCGAAGCGGAGTGAGCTCACCTTCTGCCGCCCCAAGGCCAGAGGCGCACTCCGATCGTCTGACCATGCACCGTGCTGGGTAGGGACCGCTCATGACCTCGACAACTTCGGCGCTGACGACCGGATCGACCCCGTGCGGACCCTTCGTCATGCGCTGGGTCGAGCACGGTCCGCCCGACGCGCCCCTCGTGCTCCTGCTGCACGGCATCTACGCCGGGGCGCACTCGTACGAGTGGCGCAACCTCGTGCCCGTGCTCGCCCGTGACCACCGGGTGCGGGTCCCCGACCTGCTCGGGGCGGGCAGGAGCGACCGACCCGACCTCGAGTACACCCGCGAGGTCGTGCAGTCGGCCGTCGACGCCCTCGTGATCGACGCCGGGCCCGACGCCCACGTCGTGGCCAGCTCGCTCACCGGTGCGTACGCACTGCGCACCGTCGCGCGGCGGCGGCGAGGTGAGCGCGCTCACGCTCATCACGCCGACCGGACTGGGTGCGTTGCGTGAGAGCTCGCCGGGCGAGGTCGGCAACGCGCTCTATCAAGTGGTGCGGCACACGCCCGTCGGCGACCTGTTCGTCGGTGCGCTCACGTCGGCGCACTCCGTCCGCTGGTTCCAGACCCACAAGACCTACGCCGACCCGACGGTCCTCGACGACGGCGAGCTCGACGAGACCCGCCGCGCCGGACGGCTCCCGAACGCCAAGCACCTGCAGCTCGCGTTCGTGTTCGGGCGACTCGCCCTCGACGTCTCGCCCGACGACATCGCCGCGGTGCGACCGACCGTGCTGTGGGCGCGTGCGCAGGGATTCGTCGACGACGCCGAAGCGGCGCGGTGGCGCGACGCCGGTGCGTACGTGGTCAGCTCGAGAGCGGACTCCCCCAGGTGGAGGAACCCGACCACGTCGCCGAGCTGCTCCACGCCGCCGGGGAACGCGCACGTGAGCACGCAGAACACGCGTCACGTCGGGCCTCACCGGCCTGGCGGTCATGGGCCAGAACCTGGCCCGCAACATCGCCCACCACGGCTTCCCGATCGCGGTGCACAACCGCACCGACTCGAAGATCACCGCGTTCGTCGACGAGCACGGTGACGAGGGGATCGAGGGCTTCGCCGACATCGCCGACTTCGTCGCTGCCCTCGACGCGCCGCGCACCGTGATCGTGATGGTGCAGGCCGGGCCGCCCGTCGACGACGTGATCTCGCAACTCCGCGAGCACCTCGAGCCCGGCGACCTCATCATCGACGGCGGCAACAGCGACTTCCGCGACACCGAGCGTCGGTTGGAGGATCTCGCCGGCGACGACATCCGCTACCTCGGCTGTGGTGTGTCCGGCGGTGAGGAAGGTGCGCTCAACGGTCCGAGCCTCATGCCCGGCGGCACCCGCGAGGCCTACGACCAGATCGCCGAGGTGCTCACCACCATCGCCGCCCAGGTCGACGGCGAGCCGTGCTGCACCTACATCGGCGACGGCGGCGCCGGCCACTTCGTGAAGATGGTGCACAACGGCATCGAGTACGCCGACATGCAGCTCATCGCCGAGGCCTACGACCTCCTCCGCACCGGCGCCGGCCTCACCAACGACGAGCTCGCCGACACCTTCACCGAGTGGAACGACGGCGAGCTCGAGAGCTTCCTCATCGAGATCACCGCCCGCATCTTCCGTCGTCACGTGGAGGCGACCGACGGCGGTGAGCCCTCAGGCGACGCGGAGCTCGACGAACCGGAGGGCTGGCTGATCGACGTGATCAGGGGCGCCGCCGGGCAGAAGGGCACCGGACGTCTCACCGTCACCGCCGCCCTCGACGTCGGCGCGCCCGCGACGACCACCGCGGAAGCGGTGTTCGCGCGCGTGCTCTCGTCGCTCTCCGACGAGCGCACCGCTGCCGCCGGCGTGCTGCCCGGACCCGACGCCGGTGAGCCGGTCACGCCCGACGACCGCGACGCGTTCGTCGCCGACGTGCGCACCGCGCTGTACGCGTCGAAGATCGTCGCCTACGCGCAAGGGTTCGACATCCTGCAGCGCGCCAGCAAGGAGCACGACTGGGACCTCGACCTCGGTGCGCTCGCCACCATCTGGCGCGGTGGCTGCATCATCCGCGCCCAGTTCCTCAACCGCATCCGCGAGTCGTACGCCGACGATCCCGACCTCGTGAACCTGCTGCTCGCGACGACGTTCACCGACGCGCTCGCCGACGCGCAGGACGGCTGGCGCCGCATCGTCGCCCACGGTGCGCACGACGCCATCCCGCTGCCTGCGTTCTCGTCGGCGCTCGCGTTCTACGACGGCTACCGGCGCGAGTGGCTCCCCGCCAACCTCATCCAGGCCCAACGCGACCTGTTCGGCGCCCACACCTACCAGCGCACCGACCGAGAGGGCTCGTTCCACTCGGAGTGGTGAGCGCGCGCTACGGCAGCTGCTGCACCACCAGCGGCACCGCGCTCGCGCGGGCAGGGCCAATCGGCGAGGAGCCTCAGGCCGCCAGCACGAGCTCGTCACCGTCGGTGCCGCCGCCACCGCCGCGCCCGCCACGCCGCCGCCGTCGTCACCGCGACCCTCGTCGCGCTTGCGTCGCAGGTGCCGATCGACGATCCGGGTCGCGAGCATCACGACCGCGCGGGAGAGCAGGTAGGCGAGCATCACCACGCTTCGAGGGTAACCCTCCTGCGCAAGCCCGCCCGGGAGACATCCAGATCTCCGTCGGCAACGGATCAGCCCCAGCGCCGGGACAATCCCGGCCAAACTCGACGATCGCCGTCGACGAGAGAGGGGACGCGAAGAATGCCGGGTGAGCCTGATTACTCCGACCTGAAGGCCCTGTTCATCAACTGCACCCTGAAGCGATCGCCCGAGGTGTCGAACACGCAGGGCCTCATGGACATCTCCATCGAGATCATGCGCCGCCAGGGCGTGACCGTCGACGTCATCCGCTCGCTCGACCACGACATCGCCACCGGCGTGTGGCCCGACATGACCGAGCACGGCTGGGAGCGCGACGAGTGGCCCGCGATCTTCGAGCAGGTCGAAGCCGCGCACATCCTGGTGCTGGGCATGCCGATCTGGCTGGGCGAGAAGTCGTCGGAGTGCACGAAGATCATCGAGCGCCTCTACGGCAACAGCCACCTGCTCAACGACGCCGGCCAGTACCGCTACTACGGCAAGGTCGGCGGCTGCCTCGTCACCGGCAACGAGGACGGCGTGAAGCACTGCGCCATGAACGTCCTCTACTCACTGCAGCACCTCGGCTACGTGATCCCGCCCCAGGCCGACGCCGGCTGGATCGGCGAAGCGGGCCCGGGTCCGTCGTACCTCGACGCCGGTTCCGGTGGTCCCGAGAACGACTTCACCAACCGCAACACCACCTTCATGACGTGGAACCTGTTGCACCTGGCGCGCATGCTCACCGACGCGGGCGGCATCCCCGTCCACGGGAACCAGCGCTCGGAGTGGGACGCCGGCTGCCGCTTCGACTTCCCCAACCCCGAGTACCGCTGACCGGGCCGGCGAACGCGCCGGATCGCCCGGTCACCTGGTGTGCAGACCTCGCCCGGTGTGCTCGGCCCGCACACGCCGCACCAAGATGTCGACGTACGACCTCCTGGAGCTGCGATGACGCACGACCACGGACCGGCGACGCCGAACGGTGACGCGATCCGAATCCGCGGACTCACCAAGACCTACGGCGGCAAGACCGCGGTCGACGGCATCGACCTCGACATCCGCCACGGGGAGATCTTCGCCCTCCTCGGTCCCAACGGCGCCGGCAAGACCACGACCGTCGAGATCCTCGAGGGCTACCGGCCCCGCGACGCCGGCGACGTCACTGTCCTCGGTCACGATCCCGGCCGCGAGCGCACCGCGCTCGCGCCCCGCATCGGCATGGCGCTGCAGGAGACCGCGGTCGAGCCGTACCTCTCCGTGCACGAGACGGTCACGATGTACGCGAGCTTCTATCCGCATCCGCGCGCGGTCGACGAGGTGATCGATCTCGTCGGGCTCACGTCGAAGCGGGACGAGCGCGTCGTGCACCTGTCGGGTGGACAGAAGCGCCGCCTCGACATGGCCGTCGCCCTCGCCGGCGATCCCGAGCTGCTGTTCCTCGACGAGCCCACCACCGGGTTCGATCCCGCCGCCCGCCGCGACGCGTGGGACATCGTGAGCAGCCTCGCCGACCTCGGCAAGACCGTCGTGCTCACCACGCACTACATGGACGAGGCGCAGCACCTCGCGCACCGGGTCGCGGTGCTGTCCGCCGGTCGCATCGTCGCCGAGGGCACCCCCGCGACCCTCGCCGCGCGCGACCAGACGCTGACCCGCGTGCGCTTCCGCGTCCCCGACGGGGTCGAGCTGCCCGGAGAGTTCTCCGGTCAGCCGACGAGTGAGGGCTTCCGTGAGCTCACCGTCGACGACCCGATCCGGTCGCTGCACGCGCTCACCGGCTGGGCGATCGACCACGGCGTCGCCGTCGACGGCCTCGAGGTGCTGCGCCCGTCGCTCGAGGACGTGTACCTGTCGTTGACTCGATCTGACGCCGAACTGGCGGGGGACGAGCGGTGAACGCGGTGGGCGAGACGCTCTCGCAGGTCAACTACGTGAACAAGGCGTTCTGGCGCAACCCGTCGCGCGCGTTCTTCACGTTCGCGTTCCCGCTGATGTTCCTCGTGATCTTCACTGCGTTGCTCGGCAACTCGACCGTGCACATCGGTCAGCTGACGGTCAACACGTCGACGTACTACGTGTCGGCGATGGCGGCCTTCGGGCTCATCACCGCGTGCTACAGCAACATCGCGATGACGATGACGTTCCAGCGTGAATCGGGGATCCTCAAGCGCATCCACGGCACCCCGCTGCCGAGCGCGGCGTTCCTGGGTGCTCGCGTCGTGCACGCGCTGCTCGTCGGCATCCTCCTCGTCGTCATCACCGCCGGGTTCGGTGCCGCGCTCTACGACGTCACCATTCCGAGCGGCCTCACGCTCGTGCGCTTCCTCGTGATGCTCGTCGTCGGCGCGATGGCGTTCTGCGCGCTCGGGCTCGCGGTCTCCGGGTTCGTGCCCAACGCCGACGCCGCGCCTGCGGTCGTCAACGCGACGATCCTCCCGCTGCTCTTCCTCTCCGGCATCTTCGTGCCCTTCGGGAACAGCACCCCCGACTGGATCATCTGGATCGCCAAGGTGTTCCCCATCCGCCA
Source organism: uncultured Actinomycetes bacterium (assembly GCA_963755855.1). Taxonomy (GTDB): domain Bacteria; phylum Actinomycetota; class Acidimicrobiia; order IMCC26256; family DASPTH01; genus DASUAS01. The sequence continues at coordinate 2,722,774 of CAVWLR010000009.1, forward strand.
CTTCGCCGCGGGCATGCAGGCCGGCTTCCTCGGCACGACCTTCCACTGGACCGACGTGCTGGTCGTCGCCGTGTGGGGCGTCGGCGGTCTCCTGGTCGCGGTGCGCTTCTTCCGGTGGGAGCCCCGGGCCTGACCGGTTCCCGACCGGCCAGGCCCGAGCGCCGGAGGCGTCAGACGTCGTCGACGTCGACCGTCACCCGCAGGAACGTGGCCGGGATCGCCGTCGTCTCACCCGATGCGATCGTGTTCTGCGCCGTGAACAGCTCCTCGAGCTCGCGCCACAGGTCGTCGGCGCGGCCCGCGGCCTCGGCGGCCGTCGAACGCGTTCATCGTCGGGCCGTAGTAGTCGCGGAAGTCGGCCAGGAACTCGGCCGGGGGCACGGGGGCGATGAACGTGTACGTGTCGCGCACGCACGAGGTGTGCGCGGCGGGCACGCCCGCAGCGGTGAACCGGGCCACGACCTCGTCCTCCACGCCCCACGTCATCGGGCTCACGAAGCCCTCGGGCGGCGGTGGCGAGTACGCGCCGCTGATGCGCAGGATCTGCGCCACCAGCGTCGGGTCGCCGGGGATCCAGTTCCCCATCACGATCCGCCCCCCGGGGCGGGTGACGCGCACCATCTCCTGGGCCACGCACTGCGGCTCGGGCGCGAACATCGCCCCGAAGATGCTCACCACGAGGTCGAACGACTCGTCTGCCAGTTCGAAGAGGTCGCTCGCGTCGCCCTCCTCGAACCGGAGGTTGGCGAGCCCGTGCTCCCGGGCGCGCCGGTTGCCGGCGGCCACGAGGTTGGCGGCGATGTCGACGCCGAGCACCTCGGCACCGAGCCGCGCCGCGGGCAGCGCGGTGGTGCCGTCACCCGAACCGAGGTCGAGCACCTGCATGCCGTTGGTGATCCCGAGCTCCTTCACCAGCGCCTCACCGCTGTCGCGCATGCTCGCGGCGATGCGGGTGAAGTCGCCCTGTTCCCACAGTTGCTTGTTCGCGTTCATCTCGGTGTCTCCTCTCACGCCAGCGGCGCGGCGGTCGTCGGGTCGATGGTCGAGTGCACGAGCTCGATCACGTCGCACGGGAACCCGCCCCGTCGCGCGTGCTCGCGGATGAGCTCGGCGTCGGTGGCGTAGTAGAGGCAGGTGATCCGGTCGTCGCTCACGTAGCTGGTGACCCACTGGATGTCGGGCCCCATCTCGTGCAGCACCGCGTTCGACTGCGCGGCGATGGCCTGCAGCGCGGCGTCGTCCATCTGCCCGGCCCCGGGCACGGTCCGTTCGATCACGTACTTCGGCATGTCGTGGCTCCCTCGTCGGCGCACCGGGCGGTGTCGGTGCTGGTTCGTCGAACGTACGGACCGAGCGGGCGCACGTCATGAGGCATTCACCCCATCTGCGGGACCGCGGCACGGCGTCGGCGGTATCGTCCGAGCCGTGTCCGATTCGGGAGTTCGGCTCAACGAGGTGTTGATGTCGCTCTCGCTCGCCACCGACCTCGGCTTCGACCAGCCGGCCGAGCACATGGTCCGCTCGGCCCGCCTCGGCATGCGGCTCGGCGAACGGCTCGGCCTCGACGACGCCGACCTCGCCGTGCTCTACGACGTGAACATCCTCACCTACGTCGGCTGTCCCGGTGTACGGCGACGAGTCGGCGGCGCTGTTCGGCGACGACATCGACTTCCGTGCCGACGCTGTGCAGGTCGACCTCGCCGGCTTCCCGGCGATGATGTTCATGCTGCGCCGCGCCGGGGCCGGCACCTCACCGGTGAACCGGGTCGCGCAGGCCACCCGGCTGATGGCCAGCGGTGGCCGGGCTGTCGTCGAGCAGATGGCCAATCACTGCTCGGCTGCGGGTGTGTTCGCCGACCGCCTCGGACTCGACGCCGAGGTGCGCGCCGGCATCGAGCAGGCCTACGCGCGATGGGACGGCAAGGGCGTGCCCGCCGACCTCGCAGGGCGACGCGGTCTCGCTCGCCGCGCGCGTCTCGCACGTGGCCGAGGCGTGCGAGGTGGTGCACCGCGTCGAGTGGGCTCGACCAGGCCGTCGACATGGTGCAGGCACGCAGTGGCACGCACTTCGATCCCGCCATCGCCGCCGCGGTGTGCGCCGATCCCGAGAGCCTGTTCGACGGCATCGACGATCGACGCTGTCGACGCGTTCCTCGACCCGAGCCCGTGCCCCGACCCGCGATGACCGACGAGGAATTGGATCGGTGCGCTCGAGGCGATCGGCGACTTCTGCGACCTCCGGTGCTCCGTCCTTCGCCGGTCACTGCCGCGGCACCGCCGACCTCGTCGCCGCGGCCGCTCCGCTGCTCGCACTCGGCGCCGACGAGGCGCGCCTCGTGTACCGCGCCGCGCTGGTGCACGACCTCGGGCGCTTCGGCGTGCCGGGATCGGTGTGGTCAAGCCGGGCCCGCTCAGCTCGTCCGATCAGGAGCGCATGCGCCTGCACGTGTACTACGTGGAGCGGATCTTCCAGCGCCCCGAACCGCTGCGGCGCATCGGCCTGCTCGCCGCCACCCACCACGAGCGCATGGACGGGTCGGGTTATCACCGCGGCATCGGGGGCCCGATGCTCTCGACGCCGGCGCGCCTGCTCGCCGCCGCCGACGCCTACCACGCGATGACGCAACCGCGTCCGTACCGCGCCGCGCTGCACGCCGGAGGACGCGGCACGCGAGCTGCGGGCCGAGGTCGACGCCGGCCGGCTCGACGGCGACGCGGTCGACGCCGTGCTCGCCGCGGCCGGTCACGTGCGTCGGACGTCCGCGCGCGGCTGCGGGACCCGCGGGCCTGACCGCGCGCGAAGCCGACGTGCTCGGCCTCCTCGCGCAGGGGTGCTCGAACAAGGCGATCGCGTCGGCGCTCGGCATCAGCGCCAAGACCGTCGGCAACCACGTCGAGCACATCTACACCAAGCTCGGTGTCACCAACCGCGCCGGTGCCGCGCTGCGCGCCATGGAGCTCGGCGTCGTCGGCGCCGCGCCGGTGATCGCCTGAGCGAGTGTTCGGCGCGCACCGTGACGAACGTCCCGGTCGCTTCAGAACTTCGGCGGATCGACCGACGTATCGGGCCGTGGCGACGGAGATGGGCGGAATCGAGGCGTCATCGCGACGCGACACGATCGACTGGCGCGCGCAGTTCCGGATCGGTTCGGCGACGACGTGGTCGGAGTGCCGCGTGCTCGACGTCACGCTCACCGGTGCGCGGATCGAGCTCTCCGCCGAGGTGCGGTGTGCCGTGGCGATCGGTGAGTCGTGCTCGGTGCAGATCGACTCCATCGCCGACGACGACGTCGGGATCGTGATCCAGGCGGTCGTGGTCGGGGAGGAGCCGGGTCCCGTCGGACGCCCGATCGTCGACGTCGAGTTCCGCGCCGGGCGCGAGGAGCGCATCCTCCTGCACCTCCTCGTCCGGCTGCACACGCTGGTGTGACGCGGGGCCTGCCGTGACCGTCCTCAGCGAACGTTCAGGCGTGGTGGAGTCTGCTCACAGCCGACCACCCAGCTGGAGTTGACGATGACCACGATCGAGACGCCGCCGCCCGCATCGCCGGAGCCGGCTCCGCCCCCGCGCCGCAGCGGCTTCTACCTGGCTCCGTGGATCCTGGCGGTGGTCGGGGGACTCGTGCTGCTCGCCATCGGGTTCGGGATCGGCCGTGTCTCCGATGGTGGTCACGACCGGCGTGGCCCGTTCTTCCGCGGTGGCGACGATGGTGGCGGCCACCCCGGGTTCCGGCTCCTGATCGTGCTCGTGGTCCTCGCGCTGATCGTCACCGGGATCGTGCTGCTCGTGCGCCACTACTCCACGCGTCGCGACGAGGTGGCCGCGCCCGCCTCCACGCTTCCCGCCGCGACGCACGCCGAGCAGGTGCTCGCCGATCGCTTCGCTCGCGGCGAGATCGACGAGGCCGAGTTCGTCAGCCGTCGCAACGCGTTGCGGACGTAGCTGCCGCCGAGTCAGCTGGCGAGCGCGGCCTGGAGGCGCCCGCCCGAGTTCGAGACCGCGTCCTTGAGGTCGGCCTCGATGCTCGTCTGCGCGTCGTGGTTGTACGAGTACACGGCGACGCCGCGACCGACGCGGACCACGAGGTTGCCGAACGCCTGCACGGCCGTCGAACCGTCGGCCTCGGTGAGCGTGATCGGCCCCTCGTAGGCGACCGACTGGTCGCCGGCACTGACGTCCGGCACCTTCTTGACGTCGGCGGTGGCCGTGCCGCCCGCCTGCTTCGCAACCTTGGCGAGGAGCTGCGCGAAGCACTTCGGCACCCCGGTCGCTGCGTACGCACTCACCGCCGCCTTCGCCTTCGCCGCGGTGGGGAAGACGGTCACCGTGTTGTCGATGCTGGTCTGGCCCTGGTCGAAGTCGTCCGACTGCACCTTGGTGTTCCCCTCGATCGCCTTCCTGAAGGCGACCACCTTCGTGCAGGCCGGGACCGTCTTCGCCACCTTCGTGGTCTTGGCGTCGGACGACGTGTCGCGCGGCGACTGCGTGTAGGTGGCCGGCAGGTCGCTGGCGACGATCAGCCCGGCGGTGGCGATCTCCTTGTCGCTCGCACCGCCGCCCGACGCCGCCCCTGCGGCCGGCGCCACCACTCCCGACAGGACCGCCGCTCCCACTGCTACCAGGACGATTCGCCAGCCGCGCATCGCAGGAATCTACGTGCCGGTCGCATCTTGCGACATCGGGTCACCTCTGCGTAGAGTCCACTCTCGGTGGGCGGATCACCACGTAGAGGGATTCTCACGTGTCGCAGCGCCTGTCCGACCTCACCTCCTACAAGGGCGTCCTGCCCTACGACAGCGAGCTCTTCGGGGTCTACCAACCCCTCCTCGGCTGGAAGTCGGCCCGCCAGGTCCACCGCAACCAGCAGGGCACCCGCGCCCGCCGGTCCGACGTGCTGTCCCGGCTCTCCGATCGCGTCCAGCCCTCCTACACCGCCGAGTTCGGTCAGGGCGACGAGCCCGTCCGCATCAAGGACCTCCACCCCGGTGGTCCCGTCGAGGTCGGCTTCGACGGCGCGGTGATGACCTTCATCAAGGAGCAGCTCCCGACGGAGGCGAAGTACACCGACGCGGTGTGGGACGACCTGCTCTCCACCGACGCGCTCACCAAGATCCTGGCCGAGACCGTGCCCGACCGTGCCTCGCAGCTCTTCCGCGAGCTCAGCCTCGGCACCGACGGCGCTGCGCTCTACCGCCGCGGTGCGCAGGTGTCACCCGAGGCGACCGTCCGCACCTTCATCGGCAAGGAGTCGAAGGTCGCGGGCGTGTTGAGCGACCTGCACCAGGCGAAGATGCACGACGTCCTGCACGACGTGTTCTACGGCAGCCTCGTCAACAAGAACTCGCTCGTGCTCGCAGCGGCGAACGCCGACCCGTTCGACACCATCGACCCGACGCACGAGCTCGACCGCGTCGGTCTCTCGCCGATCGGGCTCGCGCACCTCTTCCGCGAGTACTTCTTCGAGCTCGACACGTTCCTCGGCACGCCCGTCGGTCACGTGTGGGTCGCGCCTGGTTCCACCGTCGAAATGGCGGAGGTGCACACGCGGCGTGTCTACCAGGAGCAGACGCTCGAGCACTCGGTGCAGACGGTGCAACGCAGCGAGGACACCACCACCACGCAGGACGACATCTCCGACGCGGTCAAGGACGACAACCGTTCCGGTACCAAGTTCGGGGTGTCGGTCACCGCCAACGAGAACTGGGGTTGGGGAAGCGCGTCGGAGACCGGCAGCTTCAACCTCGACAACTCGGAGGAGAAGTCGCGCGAGCAGGTGCACAAGTCGATGCGCCAGCAGAGCAAGAAGCTCACCAACGAGATCACCGAGAACTTCAAGAGCACCTTCCGCACCGTCACCGAAGACACCGACACCTCGACCAAGCGCTACGTGCTCACCAACACCACCAACGACCTCATCAACTACGAGCTCCGCCGCAAGATGCGCCAGGTGGTGGTGCAGGTGCAGGACGTCGGCAGCTACCTCTCGTGGCAGACCTACGTCGACGATCCCGGCGCGCAGCTCGGCCTCGCCCGGCTCGTGCACGTCGGCGCACCGCCCGACCTGTCGAAGATCCCGCAGCCGCAGCTCATCGTGCCGCCGGCACCGTTCAGCGAGTCGCTGAACCTCACCATCCCGTTCATCGACGCCGACGACGCCTCCAATGACGACACCTTCGACAACGGCTCCGAGACCAGCCTCGGCTTCGCCGACGCCACCGACCACATCGTCGCCGACATCCCGCAGAAGCAGGTCCGCTGCTCGCAGGCCGGCTTCCACCTCACTGGCGTGTCGATCGACACCCAGGGCGCTGACGCCACGATGTCGGTGCCGCCGAGCTCCATCGTCGACGACGGCACCGGCAGCTTCTCGTTCACCGTGCACCTCGACCACGTGAACTTCCAGGAGCAGAACTCGTTGCCGGTGAAGGCCACGTTGAACTGGGCGCCGACCGTCGACCAGAACGCGATCGACACCGAGAACAAGAAGCGTCTCGACATGTTCACCGCGCAGGAGCAGGCCGTCTTCAACAACGCCTTCGTGACGGCTGCGCGCGAGCGCATCAACGCGGCGTCGAACATCGTGAGCCGTCCCTTCGACGACCTGCGCGACGAGGAGCGCATCGTCGTCTATCGCAACCTCATCCAGGGGATGCTCACCCCGAGCGCGCTGGTGCCGCAGCCCGATCGTCAGACGCAGCACGTCGTCGCCGAGCTGCTCAACTCGATCTTCGACGTCGACAAGATGCTCTACTTCGTGGCTCCCGAGTGGTGGCGACCGCGTCTGCACGAGTCGCACCAGCAGCTCGGTGGACTGTCGGAGGTGATCGACCCGGTCGACGGGCAAGACGCTGAGCGTCACGCCGTCGATCCCGCAGCAGGACATCGAGCGCGTGGGGCGACGCCGACACGCGGCACCGACAGCTACTACATCACCGAGGACTCGAAGCCCGCCAAGGAGGGCAGCTCACTCGGGTGGTTGCTGCAGCTCGACGGCGACAACCTGCGCAACGCGTTCCTCAACGCGCCGTGGGTCAAGGCGGTGCTGCCGATCCGACCCGGCAAGGAGCGTGCCGCGCTCAGCTGGCTCGAGCACGTGGAGGGCATGGGCACCATCGGCCCCGACGACACCTACCTCGGGCCCGAGCCCGACTGGCAGGGCAAGACCGTGTTCGAGGTGCTCGAGATCCTCGCCGACCGCGTCGCCGCCAAGCACCAGGCCGGTGACACGCCCGTCGACTTCGCCGATCCCATCGACGACTCCAGCACCGTGCGGGCGACGCCCATCGACAAGGTCTACGAGGCGGGGTTCGACCCGCTGCTCGGTGGGTTCAAGGCCGCCGACCCCCTCGACTTCGAGGTGTTCGACCAGTGGTTGGAGATCCTGCCGACCGACCAGGTCGTCGCCGTCTCGGTGAAGTACGACCCCAAGACCGGTCGGCAGGTCTAGCCGTCGTCGACGCGTCTGCGACATGGCGTCCACTCGGTACGTGAAGTCGACCGGGCTGTCGCTCAGCCCGTTCACCACCAAGACCGGCCCGGCGAAGTCGATCACCGATGCGCTCAAGGTCGCGGTGGCCGGCGACACCATCGAGATCATGGACACCGCGACCTACACGGTGCCCGAGCTCGTGATCGACAAGGCGCTCACCATCACCAGCAGCTACCTCGTCGCCAACCCCTCTACCGATCCAACCGCCGCGGGGTTCGACGCCAAGGTGCTGCCGACCATCGCCGGTACCGGCGCCGGGCGGGTCATCCGCATCCAGGGCACGCCGTCGACGCGCAAGACGATGGGTGCGGTCGTGCTGCGCGGCCTGCGCATCACCAAAGGGCACTCGTTGCACACGTCGACCGATCCCGGGCTCGGGTGCGGCGGTGGCGTCGTCGTGATCGACACCGACCAGGTGACCATCGAGCGTTGTGTGTTCAAGGACAATCGGACCCAGGCCGCGGCGGTACGCCCGTGGTCCGAGACCGATCGACTCGCGCTGCGCAACGCGATCACCGATCTGCTCGGCGACCTGTTCTCCCCCACGATGGAGGTGGGCATCAACGCGGTGATCGACGCCGCCAATCTCGCGAAGTCGGTGGCGAGTCCGGGCACCCCACCCCTCGCCCACATCAGCCGGGCCACGGTGATCGCCGAGGTGGGCAAGGACTTCGACGGCAAGATCGGGCCCGGCCGCCCCGACCACGCCATCGCCGGGCAGGCGTTCGGCGGGGCGCTGGCGACGGTGTGGGCGAGCCCGACCATCACGCGCTGCCTGTTCACCGGCAACCAGGCCAACGGCCGCGGCGGCACGATCGCGGTGACCGGCTACGGCTGGCCGACCATCACCAACTGCGTGGTCGACAAGAACAAGACCCTCCCCAACGGTCGCTGCGACGGTGGTGGCATCGGTTGTGAGGTGGCGGTGCCGAGCAAGCTCGGGCGCGACCTGTTCGAGACCGGCATGGTGCGGTTCCTCGTGGGCAGGCTCTCGAAGGTGCGCTCGGCCCTCGCGTCCCCGCTCGCGGTGCTGATGTCGATCACGACGACGGATGTGCTCGCCTACGGAGCGTGGCTGCTCAACCCGTCGGCGCCCAACCCGATCGGGCGCGGGGTGAAGGCGCTGGTGCTCGACGCCGTCCACGGGCAATGGTCCGCGCTCACCGACCACGCCCTCTACTACCTGGTGACCACGGTGCTGTCGCTCTGCGCGTGGGACGCGTGGGAGCAGACCGAGATCGCCGACGCCAAGAAGAGTGCGATCACGGTGAAGGACACGCGGGTGAGCCACAACACCGCGGAAGATGACGGCGGGGGTCTGTACGCGTCGGTGCTGTCGCACGTCGCGCTCACCAAGGTCTCGCTCACCGACAACACGGCTGAGAACATGGGCGGCGGCGTCCGCCTGACCATGGGGTCGGCGGGCGTGCTCGACGGCTGCACCATCACCGGCAACGCGTCGGGGCCCGGTGGGTTGCGCGGTCATGACAAGGGGGGTGGTCTCGCGGCGCGCAACGTCGACCTCACCATGACCAACACCGTCGTGGGTGCGTCGTCGGTCGGACGCAGCGCGGTGCCGGGCGCGAAGTCGAACGTGTCCGGCGATGCGGCGGGCGGTGGGCTCGCGTTCGAGGCGTCGTCGGAGGGCGCGATGTCGGGGATCCCCGATCTGTGGAGCTCGATCCTGGTCGAGGCCTTCGGGGTGCGGTCGGTGACCGTGTCGATCGGCGCGGGATGTGTGATCGGCGCCAACGGGGCCGGGTTCACGGCTCAAGCAAGGCACCGATCTCGGGAAGGCGCAGTTCGCGAAGGGTGGTGGGCTGTTCGTGGTGCGCGGTGACTTCCCCGACGCGCCGACGCTCAGCGTGTCGGTGGTGGCGGCACGCACGGCGATCGCGGGGAACCGGGCGATGACCGAGAACTACGTGTCGCGTGCGCAGCCGGGGTTGAAGGTGGTGAGCGCGCACGAGGTCGCGCTGCAGGACGTGGTGAAGCATCAGGAGTTCACCGAGAACAACTGGTCGTCGCTCATCGACGGTTCGGGCACGCTGAAGTTCTGACGCTGGGTGGTTGTCGATCAGAGGGTGCCGGCGTCGAGTGCGTCGAGCACCTCGATCGCGCGCGGTCGCGCACCGCGGGCAGGTCGCGCAGCCGGCGCATGCCTGCGAGCTGTTGCGCCATGCGATGGTTGCCGCGGAACGTCGTCCTCGTGGCGGGCGAGGAAGTCCCAGTACAGCGTCGTGAACGGGCACGCGTGCGTCGCCGGTCCGCTGCTTGGGGTCGTAGCGACATCCCTTGCAGTGGTCGCTCATGCGGTTGATGTACGCGCCGCCCGACGCGTACGGCTTCGTCGCCATCTGCCCGCCGTCGGCGTGCAGCGCCATGCCGATCACGTTCGGCGAGCATCACCCACTCGGCGCCGTCGACGAACGTCGCCCACATCCAGTCGGTCATCGCCCACGGGTCGACGCCGCGCGAGAGCGCGAGGTTGCCGAGCACCATCAACCGCTGGATGTGGTGCGCCAAGCCGTGGTCGTGCACGCCGGCGACGGTGTCGGCCGACGCACGCCATGTCGGTCGACGCGGCGCCGGTGAACGCCGGCGGCAGCGCGCGCGTGGGCGTCGAGGCGCGTTGCGCTCGCGGTACTCGGGCATCCACAGCCAGTAGACGCCCCACACGTACTCGCGCCAGCCGATGACCTGGCGCACGAAGCCCTCGACGCTGTTGATCGGCGCGTCGCCCTGCGGTACGCGTCCTCGGCCGCTTCGCACCACCTCCGACGGGTGGAGCAGCCCGAGGTTCATCGACGAGCTCAGCACCGAGTGCGCGAGCTTCCAGCTCGTCGCGAGCATGGCGTCCTCGTGCGGACCGAACGGTGCGAGCCCGTCGGTGACGAACGTCGTCGAGCCGGCGTGAGTGCTTGCGGCGCGCGACTCGGCCACGTGCCGTCGGGCGGCGCACCCCAGACGGTGCTCGGGCAGATCGGTCGAGCACGGCGCGGTCGATGTCGTCGAGCTCGAGTCGTTGCGGCTCGGGCCAGGTGCGCGCCGTCCTTCGGCGGCGGCTCGCGGTTGTCGTGGTCGAAGTTCCACCGTCCGCCGGCGGGACCGCCGGCGTCCATCAGGCACGCCGAGCGTCGCCGCTGCCAGCGGTAGAAGTCCTCGAGCTTGAAGCGCCGGTGCTCGCCGGCCCACTCGGCGAAGTCCTGGTACGAGCAGAGGAACTGGTCGTTCTCGACGATCTCGACGCCGAGTCGTTCGAGCAGCGCGCGACCGTCCCAGCTGAGCGGGGCCATCGCGGCGCACGTGGTCGCGTGACTCGGTCGACGTGCGCGTGCAGGCCGTCGGCGAGTGTGGGTGCGCGGCTCGACGACCTCGAACCCCCGGTCGCGCAGCTCGGCGGCGAAGTGCGCCATCGTCGACGAGCACGAGGTGCGCGCGCTGCACGTGCCACCGCTTCGACGCCAGCTTCGCCGTGCTCTCGACGAACAGGATGCGGCAGTCGCCGGTTGGCGGTCGGCAAGCGACGCGATCTGGCGGTTGCACTGGTCGCCGAACACCCACACCGTCGGCCGCCCGTCGCTCATCGGGTGCTCCTACCCAGCGGGCAACGAACCTCTGGTAGACCGAACGTACGTTCGTGTAGGGTGTGGGTACCACTTCCCCCATCGGTCACCGAGTTGTCGGGGAGGTGTGTCGTGTTCGAGCGGTTGCGTGGTGCTGTCGGTGAGTTGCGGTCCCTGGTCGGTGAGCTCGAGCCCGACTGCTTCGACGGGCCCGGCGCGCGCACGTTGGTGGAGTTGTTCGACGAGGTCGAGCGTCTCGGTGCGGCGGGGAAGGCGCTCGCTACCCGTCAGGTGGTGGCGACCGGTGCGTGGAAGCACGACGGTGCGCATCGCGACGCTGCGTCGTGGCTCGCCGGCACGACCGGTTCCACTGTGGGCGCGGCGCGCGCGACGGTCGACACCGCGGCGCGGGTCGCTGAGCTGCCGGCGACGGAGGCCGCGCTGCGCGCGGGCACGCTGTCACTCACCCAGGTCGAAGCCATCGCCGACGCCGCGACCGCCGATCCTGGCGCGGAGGCCGAGCTCCTCGAACGCGCCGCGCACGACGGTGTGCGTGGTCTCCGCACTGCGTGCGCCCGGGTGAAGGCGGCGGCGTGCACCGACGAAGCCGCGCAGTACGACCGCATCCGTGCGGCACGATCGGTGCGTGGGTGGACCGATCCCGACGGCACCGGCCGCATCGACATCCGCGGCCCCGTCGACGCCACCGCCAAGATCATGGCCGCCCTCGAACCGTACGAACGAGCACTGTTCAAAGAAGCGCGCACCGCCGGTCGACGCGAGCCTTCCGATGCGCTCGCGTTCGACGCCCTCGTCGCACTCGTCAGCGCGGAACGATCGACCGACGACGACACCGGCGCACCGTCGGTCACGACCGTCGTGCGCGTCGACTACGGCGCGCTGCTCCGCGGGCACACGCTGTCGGGTGAGGTGTGCGAGATCGTCGGTGGTGGTCCGATCCCCGTGTCGGTGGCGCAACGCATGATGGAGGACTCGTTCCTCAAGGTGCTGCTCGTCGACGGCACCGACGTGCGCCTCGTCTCGCACCCCGGCCGTGCATTCCCGCCCGGTTGCGCACCGCCCTCGACGAGCTCCACCCGGAGTGCGACATCGAGGGGTGCCACGTCACCCGTCACCTCGAGATCGACCACAACCTCCCCGTCGAAGAACAAGGGCCCACCGCGCTGTGGAACCTGGGTCGATTGTGCGGCCATCACCACGACGAGAAGCACCGGCACAAGCGGCGGCTCGTCGGCGAGCCCGGCCGCATGCGCTTCGTCCCGGCGAACGAGTGGGTGCCGCCGTGATCGGCCGGTCGGGATCAGCCGCGACCGGTCTCCGCCTGGAGGCGGTCGATCTCCTTCGACGCCTCGGCCTTGGTGAGGTCGTCCGGTTCGTCGACACCCGCTTCCTGGGCCAGCGTCTGGAGGTACGACTCCTGCGGGCCGGTCATCGGCTCGTCGCCGGTGACCCACTCGTCGGGGTTCTTCTCGGGATTCGTGTGGATCTCGTGATCAGCCATGACGATCGGCGTACCCGCCGGCATCCGGAGACCAAACACACGTTCGATCCGGGTCGAGCAGGCGGGCGCGGGTCAGCCGTCGAGCTTGTTGATCTGGTCCTTGATGGCGTCGGCGGCCTGGTCGACCTTGCCGCCGTGCTCGTCGGGGAGCTTGTCCTTGGCGACGTCGGCTGCCTTGTCGACCCCGCCCTCGATCTTGTCCTTGTTCCCGGCTACCAGGCCCTTGACCTTGTCGAGCATTCCCATGGCTGGTCCCCTCGCGTCGCCCGGGCGCCGTGTCGGCGCCCGGTGCACCATGGGTAGTGCACGGACCACTCGTTCGCAAGGGTTGGGACGAGACTTCACCGACCGGTCTCAGTGGCCGATAGCACGACCATGTTCGGCAGGAAGCGCACGCCCAAGGAACGACGCTCGAGCGATCGACGACCGGTGCAGTGGATCGGTCACTACGGCACGCCCGGCACGTCGGAGACGGGCTGGTCTCCGTGTGCGATCGAGAACATCTCGTCCCACGGCGCCCGCACGGTCGTCCACGGTGGCCGTCCGGTCGAGCTGGGTCAGGCGATCGAGATCGACGTCGAGCAGATCGGCCCGACGTCCGTCGGGTTCCGACTGCGCGGAGTGGTGCGCCACGTCGACGAGCACGAAGCTGGCGCCGAGGGTGTCTCGACGTTCGGGGTGGAGCTTTCGTTCGACACGCTGCAGGACCGGCGCACCGCGGAGATGCTGTTCCAACGCTGATCGGGTCGCTCCCGACCGAGAGTCAGCGGACGGTCGGGCTCCGGCGCACGGCCTCTTCGCGCTCGGCGTGCAGCACGCTGTCGAGGAGACCGGGGAACCTGGCCTCGAGGTCGTCGCGGCGGAGCGTGTGGTACTTGCGGGTGCCGTCGACCTGCGCGGTCACGACGCCGGCCTCCCGCAGCACCTTGAGATGGTGACTGCCGGTCGACTTGGCGACCGGCAGCCCCATCTCGTGACACGCGATCGGGCTGTCGGCCTGATCGAGGATGCGGACGACCTGCAGGCGGATCGGGTCACCGAGCGCCTGGAGCACCTCGACCAGATCGAGCTGGTCGACCGACGGACCTTCGAGGAGCGCGGCGTCGTGCATCACGCCACCCCGTCCATGGCGAGCTGCGCCTCGGCCTCGTTGGCGTCGACGATGGCGTCGGACTTCGCCGTCGCCTTCGGGCGCAGCACCCAGAACACCAGTCCCGAAGCGATCACGACCACGACGGCCGCGACCCACAGGGTGGAGTTGAACGCGTCGATGTACGACGTCTTGGCGACCGCGGCGATCGCGCCACCGCGTGCGCCGCCCGCAGATGCGGCCGACTGCAGCGCGTCGGCGAGCGAGTGCGTCGCCTTCTCGGGGAGTCCGTTGATCACGCCCTGCATCGAGCTGCGGAAGTGCGACGCCACCAGGCTGCCCATGACCGCGACACCGAGCGCGCCACCGAGCTCACGCGTGGTGTCGTTCACCGCCGAGCCGACGCCCGCCTTGTGCAGCGGCAGCGACCGCATGATCGCTCCCGTCGACGGGGCGGTGGTGATGCCCATGCCCAGCGCCTGCACGATGACGCTCACCGCGAACCATCCGTAGCTCGACGTCACGCTGCTCGTGATCGCGAGCATCGCGATGCCGATCCCGGTGATGGTGAGACCGGACGCCACCACGATCCGCTGGCCGAAGCGCTCGACCAACTTGGCCGACTGCGTCGCCGACAGCAGGTACGCCAGCGCCCACGGCACGATCCGCAATCCCGCGGAGAGCGGTGTGTAGCCGTGCACGAACTGCAGGTACTGCGTCCAGAGGAAGTACGAACCGAACATGGCGAAGAACACCAGCGAGATCGCCGTCGTCGCCGCCGCGAACCGCGGGTTGCGGAAGTAACCGAGGTCGAGCATCGGCTCGTCGGCCCGCAGCTCCCACCAGACGAACGCCCCGAGGACCACGATCGCGACGCCGAACGTCACCAGCGTCTGGGTCGAGAGCCATCCGTTGTCGGGCGCTTCGATGATGCCGTACACGAGCGCGGCCAGGCCGGCGATCGACAGCACTGCGCCGAGCGGGTCGAGCGCGGTGTGGATCTTCTCGCGCGACTTGGGGATCAGGAAGAAGCCGACGACGAGGGCGATGACCACCACGACCACGTTGATGATGAAGATCGAGCCCCACCAGAAGTACTTGAGCAGCAGGCCGCTCACGACGCCGCCCATGGCGACGCCGACTCCGGCGAAGCCGGCCCAGATCGCGATCGCCCGCGGGCGCTCCTTGGGCGGGAACACGTGCGCCAGGATCGACAGCGTCGCCGGCATGACGAACGCGGCGCCCACGCCCATCACCGCACGGGCACCGATGATCGCGCCCGCCGAGCTCGACATCGCCGCGAACAACGACGCGGCGCCGAACACGATCAGGCCGCCGTTGAGCGCGAGGCGACGGCCGTAGCGGTCACCCAGCGAACCGGCGGTCAGCAGCAGGCCGGCGAACACCAGCGCGTAGGCGTCGACGATCCACTGCAGGCCGCTGGCCCCGGTGTGGAGGTCTTCGGCCAGCGTGGGCAACGCCACGTTGAGGCTGGCGTTGGCCATCACGATCATGACGAGGCTGATGCAGAGCACGCCGAGCGTCCACCAACGGCGCTCGTACTCCCGCTCGCTCACGGTCTGTTGCTGGTCGACCTGTTGCTCGAAGGGGGTCTCGGCGGGGGAGTCCGGGTCCTGCCAGTCGTCCCGCGCCGTCGGGGTTCCTTGTTCGATGCTCATCGAATCTTCTCCAACGTTCGACGGTTGTCGAATCATTCCGTATCGGGTCGACTTTCGACCATCCGTTTTCCAGGACGACGATCGAGCGGCCCGGTTTCGACACCGGCCGAACCCGCCCGGAAGGGGCAGGCTGGACGAATCCCAGCCGGTCGCCGGTGGGACGACGAGACTTCGCCGACGTGGCTGCCTCCCCTCCCACCAACGACAGTGCGTCGAGCCGGGTCGTCCTGCTCCTGGTGCTGGCCACCGGCGCGATGGACGCCGCGTGCCTGCTGCACCTCGGCGTGTTCACCGCCTACGTCACCGCGTCGCTGATCCTCGCCGGCGCCAACCTGGTCGACTCACCGGGATCGCCGTGGCCGGGGCTCGTCGCGGTGGCCGGGTTCATCGTGGCCGCGATCGCCGCCGGCTGGGTCACCCGGCGCGAGCTGCCGCGTCACCACCTTGTCGCCGTCCTCCTCCTCGTCGACGCCGGCGTGATCGCGATCGGTGCCGCGGTCGCGGCGTGGCAGGGGGTCGACGGTGATGCGAAGTACGTCGTCATCGCGCTGCTCGCGGTCGCGATGGGCTTCCAGACCGCGGTGATCCGCCTGGTGCACGTGCCCGAGATCCCGATCGCGGCGGCGACGATGGCGACCTTCGGCGTCGTCGTCGGGCTCACCGGCGAGCACGGTGATCGCACGTCGCTGCTCCGCCGGGTCGGCGTGATCCTCGCGCTCCTCGTCGGCGCGATCGCGGGTGCGGGTCTGTCGCGGTGGGAGCCGTGGATCGCGTGGGCCGCCGTCGCCGCGCTCGTCGCCGGCGTCGCCGTGCTGGCTCGACGGTCGCTCGCGCCCACAACTTCCTGACGGACGAGCCGACTACCGCACGACCGCGGCGATCGCCGACAGCTCGAGCAGCGCGCCGGGCACGCCGAGCTTCTCCACGATCGCCACCGTGATCAACGGCGGTTCGCGGTCCTTCGGGAGCGCGGCCGCCGCGGCCTGGTAGCCGGCGGTGAGGTCGACACCGTCGACCACGAACAGCTGCCAGCTGACCAGGTCCTGCATCGACGCGCCCGCCGCCTCGAGCGCGATGCGGAGGTTGGCGAGCACCTGCTCGGTCTGGGCGCCGATGTCGTCACCACCCACGAGCGCGCCGTCGGCGTCGACCGCGTTGAGCCCGCCGACGTGGATCGTCGTGGCGCCCGGAGGCACGACGGCGACGAAGCTGAACGCCGGACTCTGCAGCAGGCCGTCCGGCCGGAGGAAGGTGATCTCGTCCATGGCGCACCAGCCTGCCCGATGCCGTGCCGGAGCATGCCGGACGCAGGTGGTCGGGGCTGGGAGGATTTCCGGATGCCCAATCACGACATCGAGATGAGCATCCCGACCACCAAGGTCGTCCTGCACGCCGACGTGGTGTTCGAGATCCGGAGCGACGACGAGAAGCTCGGGGAACTGCGCGTGAGCAAGGGGTCGCTCGATTGGTACCCCGCCAACGCGAAGATCCCGATCAAGCTCCGGTGGGAGCGGTTCGATCGCGTGATGCGCGAGCTGCGCGGCTGACCGCAGTCACAGCGGGCTCGATCACACCATCGGGTTGACGCGCGGCACGACGTTGTAGTGCGCGCGCACGGCGTCGAGCGGCCAGTCGGCCATCGAGAGGTGGTCGGCCTGGCTGAAGTCGGACGTGCAGCGCGCGCCACGCTCGAACGCCTCGCCGACGAGGTCGGTCGCGCCCTCGCGGGTCAACGTGCTCGCCTTGGGCATGATCGCCCCGTGCGTCAGCAGACCGGCTTCGTGGATCACGAGGTTGGCCACGAACTGCAACCAGTTCGCGTCGTTGTCGTTCATCGCCAGCGTGAACGCGCCGAGTGCGATCTCACCCGGACCGGTCGGCTCGTAGTTGCTGATCACGTGGTTCATGTCGTGGCTCACGTAGTGCGCGGGTGTGTGCGTGTCGGCGCCGGGCACGGTGATGTCGTTGCGCCGGTAGAACTCGATGTACGCCCAGCCGAGGGTGCCCTCGGGCAGGTCGTGCAGCGCCTGCAGCCGCTGCGCCAGCTCGAGGTCGGGCTCGTCGAGGCGCAGGTACCGGTCGCGCAGCGACGGCTCGGAAAGCATCGACAGGTCCTCGGCGTAGAAGCGGTCGAAGTCCTCGGTGGCGCGCTCGGTGCCCTCGTCGATCCAGTCGCGGGCGATCTGGAGGTGCGGGCCGCCGACGCCCAGCGCCGCCGAGTACGCCTCCACGCTCGCCACCTGCGCTGCCGTCTCGGGGTGACGACACAGCTCGAGCGTCACCAGCATCTCGGCGATGCGTCGCCGTGCGTGCGGGTCGGTGATGGCGGCGGCGGCGTCCGCGGGGCCGAGCGGCGTCACCGTGGCGAGGTCGACGTCGGGACGTTCCCAGAGGTGGGTGACGACGGCACGGAGCACTGCGAGCTGCTCGTCGGTGGCGCCGCCGTCGACGTCGATCGCGCCGACCAACGTGCCGATGGCCGCGTCGACGAGCTCGGGTGGGACCACGAACGGCATCCGAAAACGCTACCGCCACCAAGCCGACTTCAGTTCGAGCGCTTCTTCTTCTTCTCTTCTTCTTCTTCGACTTCTTCGTGGCGTTGATGTTGTCGACCAGGCTCGGTGACGAGCGTCCGTGCCGCTTCGCGGCGCGCTTGGCCTTCGCCTTCTGCTTCTTGGTGAGCGGCGTGCTGCTCGTCTTGGGGTTCTTCTTCTCCCAGATCTTCTGCTTCGGCGCCACGCTGGCTCTACGTCTCCGACGACCGCTCGGGTGTGAGCGAGAGACGGCCGGTGCGCACGTCGTCGGCCATCGCCATCACCGACGCGTGCCCGTACGGGCGGGGAGTGGCGATCGCGAACTCGACCACTGTCGGTCCGCGCAGCGCCTCGACCTCGAAGTAGTCCTCGCCCGCCGGCGCCACGCAGTTCCACGACAGCGCGATGCCGCGGATGCCGTCGTCGAAGTCGATGCCGTTCTCGCGCTCGGCCTTCCACAGCCGGTCGCGGTAGTCGCGCGGCAGCCCGAGGTTGGCGAGCTCGGTGTCACCCATCGCCTTGTGGATCGCGAACATCACCCCCGCCCGCAGGCGGTCGATCACGTCGTGCGACGCGACCTGCGGCCAGAAGCGCCCGCCCTTGTCACCGAACTTGCGGGGGTCGTCGGGGAACTGGTGGTGGATCCAGTCGCCGCGGAAGTGCTCGTCGAGCGACATGCGCATGCGCAACGAGCGGTCGGCGAGGCCCTTCCACTCGGACTCGAGCGCGTCGGCCCGGCTGTAGAAGTCGTCGCCCTGCATGCGGGCCAGCGCCTGCAGGTACCGGTCGAGGAGCGCCTTCTCGTCGACGTCGCGGGTGCTGAAGTAGCGGTCGAACGCCGCCATCTCCTTGGTCTTCGCGAACCAGTTCGGCATGCTTCCCATGGGTCCCCTCCCGTCGGAGACGAGGCTACGCGAGCGCGGCGGTGCGGTCGTCGGTCCCGACGACCGCGTACACGTGCTGTGGCCGCGCGATGCCCTTGAGCTCGTGCTCGCCGCGGTCGACGAGGTGGATGCGGGCGTCTCGATCGAGTGCTGCTCGTTCGATGGCTGCACGGATCGGTTCCGACACCAGCACCTCGTCGGGTCCGCTCAACCCGCAGATGCGCGCCGCCAGGTTCACGCCCGGACCGTAGATGCGGTCGCCGTCGACGATGAGCTCGCCGTGGTGGACACCGACGTGCAGGTGCAGCCCCGTCGCCGGTACGTCGGCGGTGCACCGTCGCGCCGCGTCGACCGCCTGCGTCGCGGTCGTGAACAGCCCGATGAACCCGTCACCCAGGCTGATGCCGGTGACGATGGTGCCGCCGTTGGCGGTGATCGCACCGGTGATGGCGCGCTCGGCCTGGCGGGCGCGGGCGCGGTAGTGCGCGGCGCCGAGCTCCTCGGTGAGACGGGTCGAGTCGACGATGTCGGTGAAGAGGATGATCGACGTCGTGTCCGGCGCGATCGGTTCGACGGCCCGCTCGGGCGCGGTGCCGCTGAGCTGCGCGGCGCGCTCGGCGTCGGCCTCCAGGTCGAGGTCGTGGAACGTGGTGATCGCGGCGTCGACCAGCGCGAACGCGGCGCGCTGCTCGCCGCGCCGGAGCCGGATCACCGCGAGGTCGGTGCGGGCGCGGGCGAGCTCGGGGGCGGCGCCGAGCGACTCGGCCAGCACGATGGCCCGCTCGAGCGTGGCGACGGCGCCGTCCTCGTCGCCGAGGAGGTCCTTGGCCACGCCGAGGTGACGGGCCACGAGCGTCGCGGTGCCGCCGATCAGCACCCCGCCGAGGGCCTCGGCCGCTTCGAGCAGGTCGTGCGCCGCGCGCAGGTCGCCGCTGGCACCTTCGCGCTGGGCCAGCTCCACCGCCAGCACCGCCCACGCGTCGCCCCCGATCATCGGATGCAACGGGAGGCCCGGGCAGGGGCGCCCCGACCACCGCGTGGCGGCGCTCGCACGCCGCGACCCAGCGGGAGTAGAGGTCGACGCTCGCCTGCTCGAGCTCGTCGGCGGTCTCGGACCAGGTGGCGAGCGTGGCGCGAGCCTGCTCGTACTGGCCGCGGGCGACGTACGCGCACGCCAGCGGCGGGAGGAACAGCCCCGCCGCCCAGTGGTAGCCGGACAGTCGCTGCAGGAGCAGTGCGCGGTGCGCGTGCTGCTCGGCCTGCTCGTACTCACCGCGCGCGACCGCGAGCTGGGTGAGCGCGGCCAGCGGCAGACCCAGCTCGAGCGGGTACTGCGTGCGCTCGGCGATGTCGGAGCACTCGTGCGCGCGCTCCTCGGCCTCGGCGAAGCGACCCAGCCACGCGAGCACCAACGGCGCGCGGAACACCGGACCGCCGGCGAGCAGCGAGTCGTCGTGCCCGGCGCGTGCGTGCGCGACGCCGTCCTCCAGCGTGGCCAGCGATCCCCGCAGGTCGTAGCGCGCCCACTGCGGGACGCTCAGCGCCGTGGTCGCCCGGGCGTACGCCGAGTGGTCCTCGTTCGCCGCCGCGATCGCCATCGCCCGCTCGGCGCACTGCGCGGCCTGCTTCATGCGCCACTCCACCCAGTACGACTGCGACAGCTCGACCAGCGCCTCGGCCGCGAGCTCGGGCGACTCGGCCTCGACCTCGTCGACCAACGCCTCCAGCGGTCCGCGGTCGCGCACCACGTCGAGCAGCCCGTGCGTGCCGATCGCACACCGGATGCGCCAGAGGTGCAGCTCGGTGCGGGTCTCGGCGTCGGCATCGTCGCCCAGGAGCTCGAGTGCGCTCTCGAAGTGGTCGACGGCCGGTGCCAGTTGCAGGTTGCCGCGGCGGCTGAGCCCGGCGCGACGGTGGAGCTCGGCGGTCTCGTTCGGCGACTGCGGCACGCGCGAGCGCGGCTTCGTAGTAGCGCGCCGCCTCGTTCCACTCACCGCGGGCCAGCGCGTCGTTCCCCGCCGCGCGCACCCGTTCGAGCGCCTCGGCGTCGTTGACGGCGTCGCCGGCGACGAGGTGGTGCGCGATCGCGCGCGGTTCGAGCAGGATCGACGCCGCCTCCTGGTGCAGGTCGCGACGCGCCGCCAACGACGCACGGTCGTACGCGGTGTGCGCGTACACCGGGTGGCTGAACGCGAGCTTCCGCCCGTCCTCGACGAGCACACCGGCCACGATCGCCTCGTCGAGCGCGTCGTCGTCGGCCTCGCTGATCGCGAGCACGCGCCGGCGTTGCGCGTCGGGTCCGAGCACGGCGACGGTGAGCACCACTCGCGCCGCGGCCGGAGAGAGCGCGTCGAGCGTGGTACCGATGGCGGCGACGATCGGGTGCGCGGGCGCGGGTCCGATCCCGGTGGCGCGTCGGTCGCGTGCCAACGCCTCGATCAGGAGGGGGTTGCCGCCGCTGGCGGCGGCCAGGTTGCGAGCCCGGTCGAGCGCGGCGCCCGGTTCCCGTTGCCGGAGGAGCTCGGTCGCCTCCAGCGCGGTGAGGGGGTTGAGGTGCACGACCGCGGTGCGCGGCTCGGAGCGGAGCCGGGACACGCCGTCGGCGGCGCGGGCCGCGGGATCGGCGCGCGACGTCGCCAGCACCAGCAACGGCACCTGCTCGTCGTCGAGGCGGAAGAGGAGGTGCCGGAGCAGGTCGATCGTCGCGGTGTCGGCCCAGTCGACGTCGTCGACGAACACGACCGTCGGCTCGATGCGCACGTGCTCGAGCACGAGATCGGTGAGGGCGAAGAGCTCGCGGGTGCGCTCGCGCTGGATGACCTCGGGCGAGAGGGTCTCTGGAGAGGAGGTGTCGGCCAGGCGGGTCAGGTCGATGTCGACGCGCGCCCGCTCCACGAGCTCGGCGTCGGCGTGCCGACCTCGCGCGGTGAGTGACTGGGCCACCGCGGTGAGCAGCGAATCGCGCAGGGGCAGGTAGGGGAGGTCGAGGTGGTCGTAGCAGCGGCCCCGCTGCACCGCGGCGCGTCGCCGCCGAGCGTGCTCGAGCGCTTCGTGGGCGAGGCGGGTCTTCCCGATCCCCGATTCGCCCTCGACGATCACGAGGTGGGCGAACCCGCCGAGCGCGAGGTCGACGCGGGCGCGCAGCCAGGACAACTCGGCCCGCCGCCCGATGAGCGCGCTCGCCATCGGGCGAGCGTACAAGTCTCCGTCGAGTGGCGTCAGCGGGCGGACGCGGTGCGCCGGCTCTCACTCCCGGGTCGTTCACGGCATCGGACCCGTGGGTCCGACGAGCCCGACGAGTCGGCGCGGCGCGGTCCCGTGAGCCCCCGATCGGCGGCGACGAGCGCCACGCGCCACGTACGAGACGTGCCGGTTCCCTCGAACGTGGTGGGCCCGATGCGGCCGAGCATGCGGTGCACGTGCCGGGCGTCGGCCAAGGTGTCGGCGACGAAGGTGGTGATGCCCTCGCCGCGTGCGTCGGCGGCGAGCTGGTCGAGCAACGCGGTGCCCAGGCCACGGGTCTGGACCGCGTCCTCGATCAGCAGCGCGACCTCGGCCGCGTCCCCGGATCGATCGCGCTGGTTGCGGAACCAGCTCCCGACCCCGACGACGTCACCCGTCGCGACGTCCTCGACCACCCACGAGTGACGCAGCGGTGACGAGCACACCACGTCGGTGAGATGAGCGGCGGGGAAGTGCTGCAGCGGAGCGAGGAACCGGCCGTAGCGGGTCGCCGGGCTGCACCGCTCGAACATGGTGACGAGCCGCGGCGCGTCGTCCGGGGTCGCCGGCCGCAGCACGTGGGGGGTCGTCGCACGGCCCGTCACCAGTTCGAGTCGGGTGCTCATCACGTCATCCAGGCGTCACATCATCCGCAGGTCAGCTGGCCTGCAGGTCCTTGACGTCCTGCGTGGTGAGCGCCTTGCCGCCGATGGCCCACTCGCCACTGGCCACCTCTTCGATGGTGACCCAGGTGACGGGGCGCATGGCCTCGCCCTCGATGTCGACCATCGTCTCCGTGATCCGGGTCAGGATCTCCTGCTTCTGGTTGTCGTCGAACACACCCTTGATCAGCTTCACGTTCACGAACGGCATGGAATTGCTCCTTGGTGTTGGTGTTGGATCAGACCGTGACGGTCACTTGCAGGAAGGTGGCCGGGATCACCGTGGCGTCGTCGGTCCCGCTGGTGTTCTGCTCCGTGAACAGGCACTCGAGCTCCCGCTGGAGCTGCAGGGAGCGACCGTCCCGCTCCGCCGCGGCGAACGCGTTCATGGTCGGGCCGTAGTACGAGCGGAACTCGGCGACCAGCGCGCTCGGCGATCCCTCGTAGTCGAACGTGTAGGTGGCGCGCTCGCACGTGATCTGCGCGGCCGGCACACCGGCTGCGGTGAACCGCTCGACGACGTGCTCCTCCTGACCCCACAGCACGGGGCTCACGAAGCCCTCGGGCGGCGGCGGGGCGTACGCCGCGCTGATCTTCAGGATCTGCGCCACCAGCGTGGGGTCGCCGGGGATCCAGTTCCCCATCACGATGCGCCCACCGGGCTTCGTCACCCGCACCATCTCGGCGGCGGTCGCGAACGGGTCGGGTGCGAACATCGCCCCGAAGATGGTGACGACGAGGTCGAACGAGTCGTCGGCGACCCCGTCGAGGTGGCTGGCGTCACCGTGCTCGAAGCGGACGTTGGTCAGGCCGGCCTCGGCCGCCCGCCGCGTGCCGGCCTCGACCAGGTTCCGGGCGATGTCGATGACGACGACGTCGGCCCCGAGACGGGCCGCGGGCAGCGCGGTCGTGCCGTCGCCGCCGCCGAGGTCGAGCACCTGCATCCCGTTGGTGATGCCGAGCTCCTTGACCAGCTCTTGGCCGCTGTCACGCATCGTGGCGGCGAGGCGGGTGAAGTCGCCCTGCTCCCACAGCTCCTGGTTCGCGTTCATGTCGTGCCTCCCCGTTCGGTGTGCGGATCGCTCGAGGAGCAGCGTGCACCGGGGTCCTCGTGGACCACGTGCGCGCCGCTGCACCAGCACCTTGCAAGGGGGTCGGGCAGACTGCTGACGTGGACTTTCGCGTCCTCGGGTCGGTCGGAATCGTCGATGGCACCGCGCTCCTCCCTCTCGGGGGCGGGATGCCGCGGCGACTCCTCGCGGTCCTGCTCGCCTACCGGAACTCGGTGGTGTCGACCGACCGACTGGTCGAGGTGCTGTGGGAGGAGCCCCCGGACTCGGCCGCCGCCACGCTCCAGAGCTACGTGTCGCGCCTCCGCCGGTTCGTGGAGCTCGACGACGGCGCCGTCCTCGTGAACCGGGCCCCCGGGTACGTGCTGGAGGTCGCCGACACCGCCGTCGACGCCGGCCGCTTCGAGTCCGGGCTGGCCGCCGGGCGCGACCTCCTGGCCCACGATCCCGTCGCCGCCCTCGACCGCCTCGACGCCGCGCTCGCCGAGTGGCACGGCGACGCCTTCGCCGAATTCGCCGAGACCGAGTGGATCCGGCCCGAGGCGGTCCGCCTCACCGAGCTCCGCCTGGTGGCGATCGAGGTGCGCGTCGAGGCGCAGCTGCGCGTCGGCCGTCACCACGAGGTGGTGAGCGAGGTCGACGGCCTCCTCGTCGAGCACCCCCTGCGCGAAGCCTTCGCCCGCCAGGCGATGCTCGCCCTCTACCGGTCGGGTCGCCAGGCCGAGGCGCTGCGGGTCGCGCAGCAGTTCCGGGCCACGCTGCGCGACGACCTCGGGCTCGAGCCGTCGCCCGAGCTGCGTGACCTGGAGACCGCCGTCCTCGAAGAGCGGGCCGAGCTCGCGTGGGTGGCCCCGGCCGTCGTCCCGACACGAGACGCGCGCGGCGCCCGCGCGCAGCGCGCTCCCGATCGAGACCACCGCCCTCGTCGGGCGCGAGCGCGATCTCGAGCTCGCCACCCGGCTGCTCGAGAGCGGCCGCATCCTCACGCTGTTCGGTCCGGGTGGGGTGGGCAAGACCCGCCTGGCCCAGCGCCTCGCGAACACGATCGCGGACCGGTTCACCGACGGCGTGAAGCTGGTCGAGCTCGCGCCCGTGCGCGACCAGGGCGCGGTCACCGCCGCGTTCGCCGCCGTGCTCGACGTGCAGCAGCGTGCCGGGCGCACGCTCGAGCAGTCGATCGTCGACCTGCTCGCGACGCAGTCGATGCTGCTGGTGCTCGACAACTGCGAGCACGTGCTCGACACCACGAGCGAGCTGGTGGAGGAGGTGCTGCAGTGGTGCCCGGACGTGCAGGTGCTCGCCACCAGTCGTGAGCCGCTCGGGATCCCGGCCGAGGTGGTGTGGTCGGTGCCGCCGTTGCCGGTGCCGGCGCGCACCGACCTCCCGCTCGACGAGCTGGCGCTCGTGCCCGCGGTGCAGCTGTTCGTGGAGCGGGCCCGGTCGGCGCGGCCCGACTTCGCACTCGACGACGACAACCAGGCCGCAGTCGCCGAGCTGTGCGTCCGCCTCGACGGGGTGCCGCTCGCGCTGGAGCTGGCCGCCGCCCGGATGCGGTCGATGAGCCCCACCCAGCTCGCCGAGCGGCTGCCGGAGCGCTTCCGCGTGCTCGCGGGTTCACGGCGCGCCACGGATCCGCGCCACCGCACGCTCCGCGACCTGGTCGAGTGGTCGTACGACCTGCTCACACCGGTGGAGCAGCTGCTCTTCGACCGCCTCTCCGTGTTCGCGGGCCCGTTCGTGCTCGAGCAGGCAGAACGCGTGACCGCGGGCAACGGCATCGACGAGCGCGACATCGTCGGGCTGCTCGGCGTGCTCGTCGACAAGTCGATGCTCGTCGCGCAGGGCGGTCGCTTCCGCCTGCTCGAGACCCTGCGCGAGTTCGGGCGCGAGCAGCTCGCCGAACGCCCCGACGCCGACGCGATCCGCGACGCCCACGTCGCCGTGCACACGGAGCTGTCGCGCGCGGCGGCACGGGGCCTCGGCGGACCGCACGAACGCCAGTGGATGGACGACCTGACTGCGAGCTTCGACGACGTGCGCGACGCCCATCGCGCCGCGGTCGCCGCCGGCGACGTCGACTCCGCGCTGCGCATCGTGATCGGCGTCCGTGAGTACGCGTGGCGTCGCATCCGCTACGAGCACCTGGCCTGGGCCGACACCACCGTGGCGATGCCCGGTGCGAGCGAGCACGAGCTCTACCCGGTGCTCCTCGGCGTCGTCGCGTACGGGCACTTCGTGCGGGGCGAGCTCGAGACCACCATCGAGGTCGGGAAGCTCGCGGTCGCCGAGGCCGAGCGTCTCGGTTCGCTCACCGCCGGGCTCGCCGAGCGGGCGCTCGGCAACGCCTACTTCTTCCGGCTCGAACAGGACGAGGCGTTGGGGTTGATGGGGCGGATGATCGACGCCGCGGAGGCCACCGGCGCGCCCGGCATCGTCGCGCACGCCTACTACATGCTCGCGGTCGCGCACACGTCGATCGGGAAGCCCGAAGCGGCGCGCGAATTTCGCGGCGCTGAGCGCAGGTGCCGCGATCGAGAGCGGGAGCCCGACCGCGCTCGCGCAGGCCGACTACGCACGCGCGATCGGGCTGGCGGCGGACGACCCGGCGCGGGCGCTCGCGCTGTTCGACCGCAGCGCGCAGCGGGGCGAATCGGTGGGCAACCGGTGGATCCGCGCGTTCGCCCTCACCGAGAGCCTCTGGATCCGTGCCCATCAGGGCGATCCCCTCGGCGCGCTCGAGGGCTACCGCGACGTCATCGACACCTGGTATCGCGGCAGCGACTCGGCCAACCTCCTCCTCTCGTTGCGCTACGTCGCGGCCATCCTGGCGTCGCTCGAACGCGACGAGCCCGCGGCGGTGCTGTACGGCGCGCTCGAGGCCGCGGGCGCGGTCACCGCCCTGCCACTCGACCCGTCGAGCGCCGACGAGTTCGCGGTGGTGGTGAAGCAGGTGACGGAACGGCTCGACCCCACGGTCCTCGCCGACGCCATCGAGCTCGGCCGCACGCTCGGTGCGGACGGCATCGTGCGCTACGCGTTGCAGGAGCTCGCGGCCGACTAGCTGTCGTCCGCAGCGCTCGCCGCCAGCTCGACGGTGAGGGCGGCGGTCCAGGAGAACTCGGGCGCACCGTGGCCCGTGCCGACGGTCGGGGAGAAGTACTCGGCGAAGCCGTGCTCGTCGACCAGGGCGAGGGTGCGCTCGCGCAGGTCGGCCGCGAGCTCCGGCCGTCCCCGACGCCCGAGTGCTTCCACGATCGCCCAGTTGGTGTTCACCCACGTGGGGCCGGCCCAGTAGCGGTGGTCCTGGAAGTGACGGGCCTCGAGCGGGACGCTCGGCACCGGGTACGCCGACCAGTAGGCCGCCGGATCCTGCAGCCGGGCGACGAGCTCGTCGACGTGCGTGGCGGATGTGAGCAGGGGCAGGAAGGTGGCGATGGTCCGATCGCTCATCGGCGCGTGCGTGACCGCGTGGCGGGAGCAGTACTCGTGCGTGGGTGCGTGCCAGAGGAGCTCGAGCGCCTCGGCCTGCGCGTCGATCTGGGTGCCGAGGTCGTCGTCGAGTTCGAGATCGGCGACGTCGCCGACGAGCGCGCGCAGCGACTGGTTGGCGGCGGCGAAGAACGCGTTGAACGCGAGGTCCTCGACGAGCACGGCGCGGTCGTCGCGCGGGATACGCGCCAGGTCGAAGTCGTGGTGCGCGAGGTGGATGGCGAGCGCGAGCATGCGCAGGCCGTCGTCGTCGGACGCGCGCTCGTTGGCCGGGAGCTGGCGCGTGTCGTACCGCAGTGAGCGGAGACGTGCCGCGAGGTGGAGCTTCTCCGCGGCGCGCACCCACCACGGCATCCGCATCTCCTCGAGCGCGCGCATCCACGGAGGGGTCGAGTCGAGGCCGCACTCCCAGGGGTGGATGAGCGTGATGAGCGGCGAGTCGTCGATGCGGCGCTCGCGAAACAGCCATCGGTGGTACGCGAGCACCTTGGGCGCGAGTTCGGTGACGAACGCAGTGCGCTCGTCGGCGGGCAGCGCGCCGGCGACGCGCTCGACCGCGATCGCGACCAGCGGCGGTTGCGTGATGCATGTGGTTGCGACGTCGCGCGGTGCACCCGCGCGCGTCTGCGAACGCCACACCCGGCGGCTCCCGACGTCGTGTGAGTCGGCGGCGAAGATCATGTGCGGGAGCATGCCGGTGTCCCACTGACCGCGGAACAGCGCCCGCAGCTCGTCAGCCGCGCGCGGTGCGTCGTAGCGGGCGATGCCGATGGCGGTGAAGCACGAGTCCCACAGCCACTGGTGCGGGTAGAGCCGCACCGACGGGCACGTGTACGCGCCGACCCGGTTGCGGTCGAGCACGGCGCGGGCGCGCGCCACCAGGTCGGCGTGGGTCGACGCGGCGGGTGTCACCCGGGTTGGTGGCAGACGGCTTCGACGTTGTTGCCGTCGGGATCGCGGACGAACGCGCCGTCGGAGGAGGGGTGGTACTCGGGCCAGACCCGGGGCTCGTGGAGCACCTCGGCGCCGGTGCCGACGGCGGCGTCGAAGAACGCCCGGACCGCCGCACGATCGGGGGCGGCGAAGGCGACGTGCGCGGGCCGGTTGGTCCCGGCGTCGACATCGGCGTCGGCGAGGGGGCCGAGCCAGAACGTGGGCTTGTCGTCGGTCCCGAAGCCGATCACCTCGCCGAAGTCCATCTGCCGGCGGCCACCGAGCGGGGCGAGGACCGTGTCGTAGAAGGCGGCGGCGACACCCACGTCGGCGCACTGGATGGCGAGGTGGTCGAGCATGCCCGGATGCTACGCCCCTTGTCGCACAAGGGCTCCCGGGGCATCCCGATGAGTGTCACACCCCCCTGTCACAGTCATCTCACGGCGGGCGCCGTGCCGAGGAGTGGACAGGAATGGCGATGAGTGCACAGCCGATGATGTTCAGCACCGGGCGAGTCCTGGTGACCGACGGTGTGGTCTACGTACGGGAGCTCGACGAGGGCGACGACGAGGTCGTGCGGATCGTCACCGAGTCCGACGACCCGGTGGCGGCGGTGAGCCACTGCCTCCGGGTGGGGGCACGGGCGCTGCGGGCCGCGAACGTGAGCGTCGACGTCGACGTCATCGAGCGCTCCTTCTCCGAGCTGGAGTCGCGCTTCGAGGCGCGCGTCAGCGGCGCGGTCGAGGAGATCGCGCGCACGTCGGCGGGCCTGTTCGACGCCGACAGCGGTGCCCTGAGCGGCACGCTGACGTCGTTCCACACCGAGCTCTCGCAGCTGCTCGGCGACACGTTCGACGCCGACTCGAAGTCGAGCGTCCTCGCCACCATCGAGCAGCTCGTGCTCGGCACCATGAAGGGTCTCATCACCCCCGACGTCGCCGACAGCCCCATGGGTCGGCTCAAGTCCGAGCTGGTCGACACCGTGCAGCGCGAAGTGGGCGAGATCGCCGACGAGGTGCGGCGGGTCACCGACCACCTGGGCATCCTCGAGGCGACCGAGGAGGTCTACGAGCAGACCACCGCCAAGGGCTTCGACTACGAGGACCTGGTCGACGAGTGGGTGTCGACGCTGGCCGCGGGCTACGGCGACCTCACCGAGGTCACGGCGAAGGAGTCGGGATCGAACGCGTCGCACGTCGGCGACGAGGTGGTCACGCTCAACCGCGAGGACACGCACGGGGCCGAGGCGCGGTTCGTCCTGGAGATGAAGAACCGCTCGCTCAACATGCGAAAGACGATGGCGGAGCTGGTCGAGGCGCAGTGCAACCGCGACGCGCTGGCCGCCGTCGCGGTGTTCCGCTCGCAGGAGCAGGCGCCCACGTCGGTGGCGTTCCAGTACTTCGACGACAAGGCGATCGTCGTGTTCGACCCCGACGACGAGGACGAGTCGGCGCTGCGCCTCGCCTACATGTGGGCGCGCTGGACCGTGCGCAAGGGGCTGGCGGTGAGCGAGGAGGCCGAGATCGACCTCGAGCGCACCCGCTGCCTCCTCGACGACGCGGCGCGGGCGTTGGAGCGCCACACGTCGATCAAGCGCTTCCACACCCAGGCCAAGAAGAGCATCGACCAGGCCGCCGACCAGGTGCGCGACCTCGTCGGCGAGGTGCACGAGAGCCTCGAGGCGCTCGACGCCGAGCTCCGCGCCTGAACCTCCATCTGCACTGCCGCGCCCGAACTGCCGCCGGTAGCGTCCGGTCGGGGCAGGTGGGCGTCGCGATGCGGGGGTGTGCATGAGAGTGCTGGTGCTGGGCGCGGGGTTCGCGGGGCTGGAGCTGTCGACCCGGCTGTCCGAGGAGCTCGGCGACGACGCCGACGTGGTGCTGATCGACCAGTCGGAAGGCTTCGTGTTCGGCTTCTCGAAGCTCGACGTGATGTTCGGGCGCACGACCGAGGAGGCGGTGTTCCATCCGTACGCCGACGCGGTGAAGCCGGGCGTGCAGTTCGTGCGCGCGGCGGTGCGGTCGATCGACCCGACGAACAAGCGGGTGGAGACCGACGCCGGTGCGTTCGAGGGCGACGTGCTGGTGGTCGCGCTCGGCGCCGACCTCGATCCTGCGTCGACCCCCGGTCTGCTCGAGGGCGGCCACGAGTTCTACACCGAGGCCGGTGCGTTCGCGTTGCGTCAGGTGCTGGCCGACTTCGACGGCGGACGCGTGATCGTCGGCGTGACCCGGCCGCCGTTCAAGTGCCCGCCGGCGCCCAGCGAGACCGCGCTCCTGGTGCACGAGCTGCTCGTGCTCAAGGGCGTGCGCGACCGCTCCGAGGTGTCGCTGGTCATGCCCATGGGGGTACCCATCCCGCCGTCGCCGGCGGCGTCGCAGGCGCTGCTCGCCGCATTCGCCGAACGCGGCATCAATTGGGTGCCGAACAGCGGCGTGCGCGCACTCGACCCGACCCGGAAGGTCGCGCAGCTGAGCGACGACTCCGAACTGCCCTACGACCTGTTCCTCGGCATCCCCGTGCACGTGGCGCCGCCGGTCGTGGTCGAGTCGGGACTCACCGTCGACGGCTGGATCCCGGTCGATCCCGCCACCCTCGAGACGTCGTTCTCCGACGTGTACGCGTGCGGCGACGTCACCAGCGTCGGTACGCCCAAGGCGGGCGTGTTCTCGGAGGGTCAGGCCCGGGTCGTCGCCGACGCGATCATCGCCCGCCAGCGCGGTGGCGAGGTGGCGAGCTACGACGGTCGTGGCGTCTGCTACCTCGAGTTCGGCGCCGGCGAGGTGGGCAAGGTCGACGTCGTGTTCCTGCCCGGGCAGGCGCCGGCGGGCGAGCTCCTAGGGCCCGTCGATCACGCTCGCGGGCGACAAGGCCGCGTTCGGCGCCGAGCGCATCCGCCGCTGGTTCGGCCGCGAGTGGACCAACGTCTGAGGCGCTCCGGTGCCGTGGGTCAGGCCGGTGCGGGGCTGGCGGGAGCCGGGGTCCCGTCGTCGTGGCAGGTGCGGATCTGGTAGCGCTCGAGCCGGAAGTACACCTTCGCGAGGTGCTGGTCGCCGGCGAGCGCGATGAACGCCGGATCGGTCACGGTGGCCTTGGCGTGCCATCCGTGGGCCCGGTAGAGCGCGTTGAACCGCACCTGCGCCTTCGCGGCCTCGCGCGCATCGTCACGAATGGCGCGCGGCGCGACGCGGGCCTCGCTGCGGGTCAGCGCCAGCAATCGCAGGAGATCGCGTTCGACGCTCGCGGGGGCCGGATCCGAGAAGATGTCGAGGGCGTCGACCTGGGCGACCTGCTCGCAGTACGCCGACGCCGCCGACGAGTCCGACGAGCCGCACGCGGTGGTGACGAGACCGCCGAGGACGGCACACGCCAGGACGGTCGCCAGGACGGTCGCCGCCGTGCGCCAGAGCTTCACGAGGTCCTCGTCCATCCCGGCCAGTGTGACTCAGCGCCCTCGCCGCGCCCGGATCCCGACGAAGGGCTCGCCGGGGACCAGCTTCACGGCCTCGACCGTCCCGAAGCCGGCGGTGCGCAGGTCGTGCTCGATCTCGCCTGCGGTGGGCAGCGAGGCGTGGCCGGCCTGCACCACGAGCATGAAGTCGAGGTGAGCACTCGCCGGTGATCCGGGCGTCACCATCGTCACCACCACCAGCTCGCCGCGGCTCGTCAGCGTCTCGCGCACCTGTCGGTAGAGGCCGACGCGCGTCGCGGCATCGAAGTAGTAGATGTTGTTGACGAGGGTGACGACGTCGTACGTACCCGCCCGATCGGCGAGCAGGTCGCGCGCGTCGCCCGCGACGACGCCCGCCCGCTCGGCGACATCGGTCGCGGCCAGCCGGGCCCGAGCGTCGGCGACCACGTCGGCGGCGAGATCGATGCCCTCTCCGCGGGCACGCGGCGCGGCCTCGAGCATCGCCTGGAGGTAGACGCCGGTGCCGCACCCGATGTCGAGGAGCCGCACCGGGTCGACCGCGGCGACGCACTCTCGGAGGAACGGGAGGATGAACGGGGTCGCCGCCCGCGACACCTCGGCGATCGTCGTGGCGTGACGTTCGAGATCGTCGCGACCTTCGCCGGGACCGTCACGCAGCCGTTCCGCGAGGTCGTCGTACGGGCCGAGCTGGTAGTCGAACATCGAGCGGTAGTGCGCGACGAGCACCGGAGCGCGGTCGGCGAGTGCGCGTGCGCGCCGCCCGCGCACCACGTAGCGATCGCCGACCCGCCGCAGCTCGTGCAGCGAGACACCGACCTCGAGCCACGAAGTGAGGCGGTCGACCCGCGTTGCGTCGACGCGCGATGCGAGGTCGTCGATCGTCCGCGGTTCCACGAGGAAGGGCAGCACGTCGAGGCGCGCCGCGGAGGCGAGGAACAGCGAACGCACGAGCGTGCGGCTGTCGGCCACCGCCAGTGCCAGCGCGTCTCCGTGACCGCTGCGGAAGGCGCCGACGACGCCGCGGGCCTGGGCGCTGAGGGAGCGCATCAGCGTGGCGCCGGCGCACGCGGCGCGCGCAGCCCGAACGCCCGTTGCGCGCTCCAGCGCACCGCCCGGGTCAGCGGGCCGGCGCGGCCGGTCGGTGGGAACGCGGTCTCGTCCATCGCCGGCACGAACAGCTCTCCTCGATTGCTCAGGTACACGTAGACGGGATACCCGACCAGGCCCAGCGCGCGCAGCGGTGCGGACGCGTGGGCACCGCGCAGTTCGGACCGCAGGGGCGGCCGCGTCCCGTCGACGGGCACCGGCACCACCGGGAGGCCGAACCAGTGGTGGGTCCGCCGCACGATCGGTGCCGCCCGCGGATCGGTGACGCCGAGATCCTCCAGCACCACCTCGTCGACGGCGAGCGCGTCGGCGCCGGCGTACACGTGGCGGACCTCGGCGGGGCGACTGCACCCCATCACCCCGAACGGACCGTCCGCGATCGGCGCCCACGCGTCGACCACCGCGAAGTCGGGGGGCGCGACGTCGAGCACCATCATGGTGGCGGACCGGAAGTCGACCTGCCGGTTGGCGTAGAAGGTCTCGTCGATCGGGCCCGTCGTGCCCTCGAGCGTCGACAGCGAGAGGTGCGCGAATTCGGTCGGGTCGGTGCGCAGCTTCGGCATCACGATGCGCAGGTCGGCGTCGACCCACGTCGCGCTGATCGCCTCCTGCACGAGGCCGCGTTCGAAGCGGAACGGGCGGAGATCGTCACCGATGTCGACGATCCGGTGCTCCGACGACATGAACCCGAAGTAGCGTGCCGACCTCGGCGACCGACCGATGCGCGAACAGGGTGTCGTAGACCGTCGGCGCTTCCAGCACCGCGACGTCGTCGACGCCGTGCCGGCGCAGGTAGCGCGCCACGCCCTCGACCAGTTCGGGATCGTTCACGTTCGACCGGTCGGCGCGGTCGTAGCCGAGCATGAACGACACCCGGATCGCGGCCGTCCGCGCGCGAGCGGCGAGCTCACGCAGCGGTGTCCGGTCGAGGCACTCCTCGAGCACCGCGAGCTTGTCGTCATCCGTGGTGCCGCTCCGGACGACCACCGGAGCCCCGGTCCCGAAGGTCCGCGGGCGCCCGTCGTCGACATCGGCGACCGCCGGGCGCCTCGCCGCGGGGAGGAACCACGGGCTGATCGCGGCCAGGTCGCGGCACACGTCGTCGTCGGTCTTCCCATCGGCGAGACCGCCGGAGTCGGTGATCGCGGCGGCGAGCACCCGGAACGCGTCGGTGTGTCGCTCCTCGTCGTCGCGGATGCGGGCGAAGATCCCGCGCTCCTCGTCGTTGGTCGCCAGCTCGACGAGCCGTCGGTAGGCGAGCTCGGCTGTCATCTCCAGCACCACGTTGAGCTCGCAGTAGCGGCGGAAGGTCTGGAAGCGCAGCTCCTGTTGCATGACCTTCGGGATGCGTCCCGCGAGGCCGGCCACGGCCACCAGTGCGCTGGCGGCGCCGGTGCGCAGCCGCGCCGCACGCGGATCGCGGTGGTGCTCGGTGGCGGTGACCCAACCCGAGAGCGCGCCCTGCAGCTGGCGGCCGTAGACCACCACCGACGACGCCAGCCCGCCGCGCCGGAGCAGGATGCCGCGCAGGTACTCGGCGTGGAGCTCTTCGTCCTTCCAGATCCACACCAGGGTCTGGCGCAGCACGGCGCGGAGGTCGGCGCTCAGGTCGAGGGCGTCGATGCGACCGGCCACCGCCTCCTCGCGGTACGCAACGGCAACGATCTGCTCACGTTCGAGTGCGAGCAACCACAGGTGCTCGCTCTCCTCCTCGGGTCGACCGGCGTACTCGACGCGCCAGCGCGCGAGGAGACCCTCGACCTCGTCGATCATGACGTCCTCGAGCTCGCTCACGCGCGGCTCCTGACGGTGACGGCTGCCGCAGGTCGTGGTATTGGAGGCGGCGAAGATCCGATCGGCGTCGTGTCCGGCGTCGTGTATGTCGTCACGGTGCCCATGACCCGTTGCGTCGTTGTACCAGAGCGACGAGCGCGGCGTGTACCTAGGGCCGGTGGTGCGGCCGGTGGTGCGGCCCGCTGATGACGGGGAGCTCCTCGAGCCCCCGCAGGACGAGGCCGTCTCCGTGGTCCCAGTGCAGTTGGTCCGCGGGGACCGCGAGGCGCAGGTGCGGGAACCGGTGCAGCAACGAGTGCAGCGCGAGTTGTGCTTCCATCCCGCGAGGGGAGCACCGAGGCAGAAGTGGATGCCGTGTCCAAAGGAG
Source organism: uncultured Actinomycetes bacterium (assembly GCA_963755855.1). Classification (GTDB taxonomy): domain Bacteria; phylum Actinomycetota; class Acidimicrobiia; order IMCC26256; family DASPTH01; genus DASUAS01. The sequence goes on from CAVWLR010000009.1 coordinate 2,757,616, forward strand.
AGATGCCGACTGTCGGGCCGGTCGAGGTCGAGGTCGTCCGGGTCGGTGTAGTGCTCGGCGTCGCGGTTTGCCGACGCGAGGTTGATGACGACCTGCGCGCCGGCGGGGATGGTGGTGCCGGCGATCTCGAAGGCCTCCACTGCATAGCGGAACGTCGCGTGCGGGGCAGGGGCGTCGTAGCGGAGCAGCTCCTCCACTGCAGCCGGGATCGTGTCGGGGTGTGCGTGCAGCGTCGCGAGCTGTTCGGGGTGACGCAGCAATGCGACGACGGCGTTCTCGATGAGGCTGGCCGTCGTGTCGTGGCCGGCGACGATCAGCTGGAAGATCGTCGAGAGCAGTTCTTGTTGCGTGAGCCGTTCGTCGCCGTCCCGGGCGCTGATCAGCGCGCTGACCAGGTCGTCGCCCGGGGCACGGTGCTTCGTCGCGACCAGCTCGGTCAGCATGGCGACCACCGTGTCGGATGCCTGCTTGGCGAGCTCGTACTCCTCGGGGGTCGACGTCGGTGAGAGCAGCGCTCGGAGCGCACCGCCGAGGTCGGCCCGTTGGGCGAGCGGGACGCCGAGGAGCTCGCAGATGACGGTGAAGGGAAGCGGGAGCGCGAAGGACGTGACGAGGTCGACCGGGTCGTCGGGTCCGTGGGCGGCGACGCCGTCGAGCAGGTCGTCGACGATGGCTTGCACGTGTGGGCGAAGGCTCTCGATCCGGCGAGTCGAGAAGGCACCGGAGACCAGACGACGCAACCGGGTGTGATCCGGCGGGTCGACCCCCAGCATGTGTCGAGCGAAGGCCGGGCCCGGCAGCCCTTCGGCCACGACTTCCCCGCTGGACGCGAGGGCGGCGTGCATGTCCTTGGACAGTCGCTGATCGTTGAGTGCAGCTCTCGCCTCGGCGTGAGCCACGATGAGCCAGGCGTCGTGTCCATCGGCGAGCGTCACCGCGTGCACCGGGCCGCGCGCTCGCAGCTCGGCGAACAGGTCGAAGGGATCGTCGCGGTCGTGCGCGCCCCACGCGCCCAGCGCGCACTCCAGCCCGGTCACCGGTCCACGCCCGAAGCGATCGGGGTCGTCGCCGCGACGCCGAGCCGACGCCGGACGATGACTTTTGCCAGGTCGAGGGTGGCGGGATCCTGGCGCAGGACGTAGTTGGCGTTGGCCGCGAGGGTGATGCCGCTCAGCTCGAACGTGAGCGCGTCGGGGTCCTCGTCGGCCGGCAGCTCGTGTCGTTCGAGCGCGCTGACGACGAACTGGCGGATCAGCGCGGTGAAGTCGCGCTGGAACGTCGCGATCGCATCCTTCACCGGTCCAGCGCGGGTGCCCATCTCGAGGACCGCGCCGGCGAAGAAGCAACCGCCGGGAAACGTGTGCCTCGCGAGGTGCTCGAAGAACGCGTCGCACAGCGCAACGAGCTGTCCGACCCCCGGCGCGGCGTCGAGCGCCGGTTCGACGACCTCGTCGGAGAAGATGCGTCCGGCCTCTTCCACGGTCGCGAGCTGCAGCTCCTCTTTCGAGCCGAAGTGGGCGTACACGCCGCTCTTGCTCATGTCGAGCGCACCGGCGAGGTTCCCGATGGAGAGGCCCTCGAGCCCGTCGACCGTCGCCAGCGCAACCGCCTCGCGCACGATGGCGGTCTTGGTGCGTTCCCCGTCGGCTCGCTTGTGTCTGGAAGGCATGTTGACAAGATAGCACGATCGGTCGTACTGTGCAGGTCTAGCACGACCGATCGTGCTTATTCGACGGATCGAGGAACACGATGCTGCGAACACCGCTGGGCACCACTGCAGAGGAACCGGGCTCGAGGGGCGAACCCGGTGGATCCGTCCTCGACCTCGCCTCGGTGCCGCGGGGCGTCCGCATCGAGGTCGACGGCCTCTCTCGGCAGGTTCGCTCCCGCAAGGCCGGGGTGGTGACGCTCCTCGATGACGTGTCGTTCACGGTGGCGCCGACCGAGTTGGTGGCGATCGTCGGTCCGAGCGGCGCCGGCAAGACGACCCTCCTGGAGGCGATCGCAGGCGTGGCCGCCCCCACCGGAGGATCCGTGCGGTTCGACGGGATCGACCTGTACGCGAACCCGGGCACGTTCCGCAGCGTGCTCGGCTACGTGCCCCAGGACGACATCGTCCACGCCGACCTCCCGCTCGATCGCATGCTCCGCTACGCCGCGAGACTGCGGCTCCCGTCGTCGACCACCCCCGACGAGATCGACCCACGCGATCCATGACGCGCTCGATGCCGTCGGCCTGGCCCCGAATCGCGACGTGCGGGTCGCGTCGCTCAGCGGCGGCCAGCGCAAGCGCGCCAGCATCGCCGTCGAGCTGCTCACCGATCCCCAGGTGTTCTTCCTCGACGAGCCGACGTCGGGCCTCGACCCGATCACGAGCACCGAGATCATCGACCGCCTCCGTCTCCTCGCCGACCGGTCGGCGACGGTCGTGTTCACCACGCACTCGGTCGAGGACCTCGCCCGGTGCGATCGGATCGTGTTCATGGCGCGCGGCGGCCGGGTGGGATTCGTCGGCACGCTCCCGGCTGCACTCGCGCAGTTCGGCGTCAGCTCGGTCTCGGAGCTCTACCGCTGCCTCGCCGACCCGGAGCACCTCACCGTCGCGACCGGCGCGACCACCACGTTGGCGGCCCACGGCGCCGACCCGGCACCCGTGGTCACGCGGTCGGTGGCGAACGGGTTCACGCAGTGGCGTGTCCTCACCCGGCGCACGTTCGAGACGTTGGTGCGCAACCGCTTGACGCTCGCGATCCTGCTCGGCTCACCCGCGCTCGTCGTCGGCATGTTCGCCATCCTCTTTCGTCCGGGCGCGTTCGACCTCCGACACCCGAGCCCGAGCTCCATGGTGATGATCGGCTTCTGGGTGGTCTTCGGCGCCTTCTTCTTCGGGCTCACCTACGGGTTGTTGCAGATCTGCACCGAGCGAACGATCCTGCGGCGCGAACGCCTCGTCGGCCTGCGGCTCGACGCGTACGTGGCCTCGAAGGTGACCGTGCTCGTCCCGTTCCTGCTCCTCGTGGTCGTGGCCATGCTCGGCGTGCTCCGCCTGCTGGACCGTCTCCCCAGCCGTTCGCTCTCGACCTACGCGTCGATCGGGTTCGGCCTGCTGCTCTGCTCGGTCGCAGCGCTCGCCCTCGGCCTGCTCGCGTCCGCTTCCGTCGGCAACGTGGCGCAGGCAACCCTCGCCCTCCCGATGCTGTGCTTCCCCGCGGTGCTCTTCTCGGGTGCGATCCTCCCGGTCAACCTCATGGCCGGCGCCGGCGCGGCGCTCAGCGCGGTGATCCCCACCCGCTGGGCCTTCGAAGCCGTCGGTCACGACCTCGGCGCGCGGCGAATCCTCGCGAATGGCGGCTCCCGACTCGGACCACCGCTCCTCGCGTCGTACGGCGACGCGGGCACGGCCTCGATCGGGACCTACCTGTTCGTCCTCGCCGCGTTCGCGCTCGTGTTCCTGATCGCCACCTGGGCCGTGCTCGTGCGCACCACCCGGACATCGAGACGCTGAGCGCCGAGTGCGCGTCGAGATCCGCGACGATGCCACTCGCTCTCCTAGCTGCGGCGATGTGGGTGAAGTCTCCTGCTCCCAGAGGGTCTCGGTCGGATCGATCGGATGGGAAGCTGGAGCGCTGGAGTGCAGGATCAGGCCGCTTCTCTCCGGATGGGTCACGCCTACGATTCAGACGCAATCGGTAGATGCGCGATGTGCTCCGCGGCGGTCAAGCGCTGGTCGAATCGAGTGTCTGCGCTGATGGGGCCGCTAGCTCAACTGACAGAGCATCGGGCTCATTGTCCGACGCTGTCCGGTCGAAGCTGCCGCTTGCCCGCGCGAGCACGCTCCTCGCTCAGCTGAGATGGCGACGTTACAGCTTCGTAACCGGGCCAGAGCGGGCAACGAGTATTCGTGTCATGGGTACTCGGGTCGGGTCTGACTCAAATGCACGGGCTGACGCCGGGTCTTTCCGGGCTGTCCTGAGATTGATCTGTCGGCCTGGCCGGGTGCCCACCCGACACCTACCGGTCGGGCGGAGTGACCTACTAGGAGCCTGTCGAAGAGGCTCATCGTTGTCTTGTCCGCCGTCCCGGCAGGGCGGTGTCTTCCCTACTGGTTGACGCAGAGAGAAGACACGAACATGGGAACACAGATCACAGGTGGAGTCGACACCCACCTCGATGTGCACGTCGCCGCCGCGCTCGACGAACACGGTGGCCTCCTGGGCACCGCATCATTCGCGACGACTCCGGCCGGATACGCGCAGCTCGTCGAGTGGCTCGCGTCGTTGGGTTCGGTGGTGTTGATCGGAGTTGAAGGAACCGGCAGCTATGGCACCGGGCTCACTCGTCATCTCCAGGGCCTGGGGATCGCGGTGGTTGAGGTCGACCGCCCGAACCGTCAACGGCGACGCCGGTCGGGCAAGTCCGACACGCACGACGCGGTGAGCGCGGCACGGGCCGCGTTCGCGGGTGACGCGCTCGGCGAAGCGAAGACCCGCAACGGGAACGTCGAAGCGATCCGTGTGCTGCGCCTGGCTCGCAGCAGCGCCACACGGGATCGCACCCGAGCGTTGAACCAGATGCGTGCGTTGATCACGACCGCACCCGACGAGCTACGCGCCCAGCTCCGGGACTTGACGATCCCGAGGTTGCTGCGCGCCGCTGGCGGGTTTCGTCCCGCTGGACGCACGGATGTCACGAACGCGAATCGTGTCGCGCTCAAGACCCTCGCGCGGCGTGTCGTCGAACTCGATGCCGAGATCGACATGCTCGACGAGCTCCTCACACCTTTGGTCGCCGAAACCGCGCCCGCACTGGTCGAACGAGTCGGCGTCGGCACCGACACCGCCGGCGCGTTGCTCGTCGCCGCCGGCGAGAACACGAGCCGCATCCACAACGAGCGATCCTTCGCCCGACTCTGCGGAGCCGCCCCGCTCGACGCCTCGAGCGGCAAACAACAACGGCATCGACTCAGCCGTGGTGGCGACCGTCAAGCCAACAGCGCGCTCTGGCGGATCGTGATCACTCGCCTCTCCTACGACCCCGCAACACGCGACTACCTCGAACGACGCTGCGCCGAAGGCAAGACCAAAACCGAAGCGATCCGCTGCCTCAAGCGCTACGTCGCACGCGAGCTCTACGCCTACCTCCCGCAGCAGGGACTGGCTTGACAGCACCTAGGAGCATCAATCTGTGCCGCCAAAGGGGGCTTCTTCACTTCCGGTGGTGCGACGAACGGCCGCTCCGCGAAGGACGTCAAGCTTCGCTGCGGCGCGGGAGCGCGTAGGGATCTTCGATCAGGTCGTCGTAGGCCTTCAATGAGTTGGAGAACACGAGTGGATGTCGCTCCAACTGCTCGGGCGTGGGGGCCCCCTCGAAACCTCTGCGAACGGTGCGATGGCGAATCGCGGCGCGTATCTGCTCCACTCGTGGTCGCCGCGCGGCCTCGAAGCTTCGCAGGGCGTCGTCGAGGTTGTTGTTCGTGCCGATCAGTTCGGCCAGTGTGACGGCATCCTCGATGGCCATGGCGGCACCTTGCGCCAAGATCGGTGGGAAAGCATGGGCCGCGTCGCCGATGAGCACCACGCGGCCCTGGTGATAAGCGGGGGTTTGCACCTCGTACACCGGGACGAACACGACGCGAGTTGGATCTCGCTGCTCTTGGATCAGGGTCGAGATCGGCCCATGAAATGACGAAGCCAGCTCTTTGAAGCGTGCCAAGTGCTGACCTCGTGAGAGCGATGGGATCTCCGCGGCGTGAAACAGGAGGAAGGCGTACACCAGTTGGGGGCCGACCTGGAAGCTGCCCAGGATCGTCCCCGGCTTCGATCGAATCGTGAAGACCTGGTCAGTGTCCCGGTATTCCATGACGGTGCGCCAGGCGCAGAAGGAGCGATAGCTCGGCTCGATGCCCGGGAAGATCGCCTGGCGTATCGCGGAGTGGATGCCATCAGCACCGACGACCAGATCGAACTCAGCCCGCGCTCCATCTGAGAAGGTCACGACGGGCGAATCCAGAGACCAATCGAGTGTCGACACGGTCGTGCCATACTCCACGGGGAATGATGGCCCCGCGGAGAGGCCCGAGATCAGGCCATCGCGGGTGATGCCGAAGGTGGGTGCGTAGCGTTCGTTCGCGGGTCGAAAATCGTGGCGGTCGGTGGAGGCGCCCGACGCGTCGGTCTGGACGATCTCGTCGAGAACTGTCCCCTCGCGGGCAACAGCTCGGTCGAGCCCGATTCGTCGTAAGGCCACACCGACATTGCTGGTGAGCATCAATGCGAGACCGCGCCCGAGCGAGGAACCCTGGATCTCCGCCACGGTGGGAACGATGCCGAAGGTTTGCAGTCCTGCGGCCAGGGTCAGCCCACCGATACCAGCGCCAACTATCAGGACGCGAGGTCGGTCCGGCACAGCCGCACGCTAACTCGATTCGACATCGCCTGGACGCGCACGCAGAACTGATGCGCCTCTTGGTGTCAAGCAGCGATGTCGAGTGCTGGTCGTGGTGTGTGTGACGTGGTGATGGCTTGGATGTCGAGGTAGACCTCGCGTGCGGCGAAGCGTTTGAGGCAGCGGATGGCGTCTCGTTTTGAGTGGCCTTCGGCGACGCGTCGTTCGAGGTAGGCGACGGTGGGTGCGTGCTTGCTGCGGAGTCGGACCATGACGATGGTCCAGAGCGCGGAGTTGGCGTTGCGGTCGCCGGCTCGGTTGAGTCGTCGTCGGTTCGAGTTGCCGGTGGAGATCGGGAACGGGTGCGGTGCCGCACAGCGACGCGAAGCTCGCTTCGGTCGCGAGCCGTTCGGGGTTGTCACCCGCCGTGCAGAGCAGCGCGCCGGCGGTGTCGTAGCCGACACCGTGACGCGCGAGGAGCGGCGCGGCGATCGTGTCGAGGATCGCTTTGATCGCCTGGTCGAGTTCGCGGATCTCGGCATCGAGTGAGCTCCAACGTCGAGCGACGCTCACCAGCGCACGTTTGGCGCCGCCGGTTGGGGTCAACGGATCGCCGGGCCGGTAACGCGACGCGACTGCAACCTTGCGGCGAGTCGTCAGCCCGCGCAACTGGGCTCGGAGATGGTCGGGTGCGGTGTCGCACACGCTGTGCAACTGGTTCGCAGCGGCGGTGCGGGCCTTCATCGCGCCGTGCGAGCAAGGCGCAGCTGACGTAACGCTTCGACGGGTCCGTCGCCGGCTTTGGGGATCGCGGTCGCGTCGCCCGCGAGCATTGCTCGTGCGGCCATCTCGGCGTCGATCGGATCCGATTTCCCGCGCCGGCGGCGGCGGTGCCGATCGGGTTGGTTCACTTCGATCACGTTCAACCCTCGAGCGCGCAGGTGTCGTGACAGCCCGGCGCCCCACGACGCGGTGCCTTCGACACCGACTGCGAGGACTTCACCGAAGCTGGTGACCCATCCGTTCAGGTCGCGATAGCCGCGTGTCGTGGTCGAGAACGTCGCGGTGTCGAGCGTGCGGCCCAGCTCGTCGAGGACGACCACAACATGGAAATCCTTGTGGGTGTCGACACCGGCGATGACACGCCGGTCGTCGTCGGCGATGGTGGACATTGCCACCCTCCTTCGTCTGGTTGGCGGGGTGGCACGCACGGCCGGGAGGGTGGACAAGACAGGGAGCAGGCCTGGTAGCTCAGGCGCCTCTTCGGTCACGTTCACCCGACCGGTTGTGCCACACGACGAAGCTCGTCTCGCCCGGTCGACAGGTCAGTTCAAGGACACCCGAAGGGTCGAGCCGATCTGGCGGTCAGACCAACACGAGACGAACCCCGCCGCATGCTCGCAGCCACAAGACGCGGCCGCACGAGCATCATCCCTGCCGATCGGTTCGGGCCCCGGCTTCGGTCGGGGCCTCGTCGCGCGTGTTGCGACGGTTTGGAGCGACCGATCTGGGTAAAGCATTTCCCACGCCACAATCGCGATGAAGGGGGACAGAACCGTGATCGTCCTGGGAATCATTCTGGCGCTGCTCGGCTTCTTGCTCAGCGTCAGCATCCTGTGGGTTATCGGCATCATCCTGATCGTCGTCGGAGCCATCTTGTGGATCCTCGGATCCACGGGCCGCGAGGTCGGTGGGCGGCGTCACTACTACTAACGCGGACCACTTCGTACGCAGACACTTCTGACGGGCCCCGACTTCGGTCGGGGCCTCGTCGCGAACCACTTCAGTCTGCATTCAGGACGCGACCGCGAGAGTGCGACGTCCACGTTTGCTGCGACGCTTACCCGAAGGTGATTCGACTGCCCGGTCGCCGGAGGGATTGAGCCCGCAGCCCATGCCGTGGATGCAGGAGAACCGGCCGAGGATCAGAGCCCCTCGGCCGGATCTCCGCTTTGTGAAGGGCGCACGAAGGAAGCTGTCGTGAAGACTGCGGCGAGGAAGGCGCGGAGGAGTTCCCGTCCGACAAGCGTGCGCATCTACGGCCGTGACGGCCGCATTCAAGAGGAGCGCTCCTATCCGCAGTCGGTCGATCCCCGCTCTCGCAAAGGCTGACAATGGCGGTTTCGGCTGGGACTCGGGCCGGGTAGTCAGCCAGCGGCGCTGGCAATGGGGCCAGCGCCCACAAAACCGTGCGGAGCCCCGACCTCTCTGCCAAGGTCGGGGCTCCGTCGCGTAGTCACCAACGTGAGCACAACGGTTTGGGCCTCGCTGAACCGCGGGTAGACAGCAGCCGGCGCTGGACTCCGAAACGGGGCCGGTGACCAACAACAACACACGTACGGAGCCCCGGTCCCGCCCCCAACGCTCGGCCGGGGCTCCGTCGCGTTTCGGTTGAACGTCGTACTCCGCGGACACGATTTATCGAGCGAAGCGGGTGGGCTCAGACGAGTCGCAGGGTTCGGCCGCAGACGACGGGCCCCGACGACGGTCGGGGCTCTGTCGCGTGGCGCTCGCGTTTGCTAGCTTGCCCCCGGCTCCTGCAGCCACAGCGTTATTCGTTGTTGTTCTTCTTGTAGGTAGAGGAGACAGCCATGGATGGTGCACCCAACCGCGACGGCCAGCGCGGGACTGAGCTGTCATTGCGGGTCAGAGAAGTGGCCGGTCGCACCGTGCTCACCGTCGCCGGTGAGATCGACATGGCGTCGTCGCCACAGCTTCGGGCCTGTTTGCGCAACCTCAGCGGAATCGTGGTTGTCGACCTGGCCGAGGTCACGTTCCTCGATTCCAGTGGGCTCAGCGCATTCGTGAGCGAGTGGAAGAGACTCCGCGAAGAGTCTGGCGACCTACGGCTTCGGGCAGCACAGGCGAACGTGCGCCAGGTCATCGAAATCACCGGGCTCACCGAGATGCTGGCCTGAGATCCGGCTTGGTCGGGGCCTCGTCGCGTTATCGTCACGGCACTCATGACCGCGGACGGGATCTTCGCCGGACTCTCCGCACAGGCCGTCGCTGACCTGTGCACGGCGCTGCACATCAGCCCGGCAACGCTCGAGCGGCTACTGGCCGTCCGCGACGAGCAGACGAGAGCGCTCGAGCACGCAGTGACGCCCACCGAGTAGAGCGTGGCCGCATCTGCGGATACGAGACGGGCCCCGGCTTCGGTCGGGGTCTTGTCGCGCCGGCAGTTACGGTGGCTGTTACCAGGCGCCGTTGGCGTTCGACCAAAGCCTCGATCGAGTGGACATGCCGGGCTTTCATGGCTCGCACTCCTTCCTCGTCCAAGGAGTGACGTGGCTGCAATCGTCAGTGGTCTACGAGGACTGGTACTTCGTCGAAGACTTCACTGCTCTCGGCGAACTTGACATCGCCGCAGTCTCCGGCACGACACCGCGCCGCTCGAGGTTGCAGCGCGCGCTGCCTGGTACAACAAGGCCGCAGGCATGCCCAACGACCAGTTCTACGCTCAAGTCGCTGTTCGACCAAGACTGTGGCAGCGTCAGATGGTGCTCGGGCCAACCCCCGAGTTCTGCTCGCTGGACGACGACATCCCGCCTCCCGACGCAGTCATCGTGACGCGCATCCGAACGATCTGTGCTTCTGCCCAACTACTCCACAGACGAGAAGGCGGATGCGCCTCGCCGGCGCGGACCGAGACAAACTTGGGGACTGGGAACTCCCGCTCGCCGAGAACTGCACCGGTGGCTTCAACGACGCGTCGCCCTTCGAATTGACTAGGGAACCGCAGCGCGGGCCGGTGAGCGGACGCACGTCTCAACTCCTCCACAAGATGGCCACGCCAGAAGTGCCGTCTGCTCGCTCTCCGGCGATCGGCGCCGCGCCATGAACGTGCAATCGTCGGAACAGTCATCCGATGCCTGCGGAAAGTGTCGGGGTGTGGAAGTATCTGCGCCGACGAATGGCGTCGTTGCGTTTGCCCATCGTTTGTGTCGGCAGCTATGGCGCGTGCAGCCTCTTGAGATTCGCCAGCGCGGGTTCGGTGTACGTGAGGAGTCTCGTGATCGCCTCGGCCATTGGAGGTTCGAGTGCCTTGTCGAACATCCCTCGGGCGATGTTCAGACGGCTCGACTCCAACCACGTCGTCATGTCGGGTTCGGCGTTCCAGAGCTCGAGCGATTCCAGCTGGCCGCGCATGTTCGGGATCCAGTCCGTGGCGGTCTCCGGATAGCGATTCGTGGGCGAGAGGCGGGACTTGGCGACCTCGTCGTCGCCTCGGCTTGCCTCGAGGTATCCGATGACCGCGGCATTGAACGTCGGGAACACTGTGGCGATGCACTGGAGGGTGATGCGGTCCGGTGCGAAGATCGGGCGAGCCGGCGCCTTGCCGAGCCCGGCGGCGGAACAGTCGACGTGGAGCTGCCCCCGGTCGGTGGGGATCGTTCCTCGTTCGAGCACGATCTGGTCGGGGCCGATCGTCTTCACGTGCCCGAGTCGCACGACGTTCTCGATCGTGCGGAGCAGCTCGAGCTCGGCGATGGTCACGGTCGCGCCGTGGTACATGGTGGGCGTGACCTGCTCGTCGAGGCGCAGCAGTTGGTCCGAGGCTTCGAGCCGGGCGAACAGGTCGTCGATGCTCCCGGCCTCCGCCGACGCTTCGACGCAGCGTGACACGCCGTCGATGGTGTCGGTCACGAGCTCGAGCGGCTGGAGGAACGCGCGGTTCCACATCCACGCGTCGCGGGCCCGCACCCATCGGATGTGGTCCGGGTCGACACCGTTCTCGAGGAGCCAGGTGCACGCGTCGGAGCCGGTCTTGCCGCCGCCGATGATCGTGTAGCCGGTCGCAGGCTCCTCGACGTTGGGCAGCTCGTTCACGGAAACGCATCGGACGTCTGCGTCGATCACGAACGACGGCGTGTGTCGCGACGGGATCGTCGGTTCGAGATAGCGAGCGTCGACGACAGCGCGTCGCACCTTGACCTCGGTCGTCACCCCCGTGAGGGCGGCAATGAAGGCGACGTCCTGTGTCTCCAGGCCCAAGTAGTTGGACATCGGAAAGAACCGCACCTGGCCGGACGCCAGGTGGTGTTCGTCCAAGACGCGGCGGAAGTAGTCACAGATCTGCACGCCGTGGGAGCGCTCGTACAGGCCAGCGTTGAGGCCCAGGTTGTCGAGATGATCAGTGCCCAAGGGCTGCGAATTGACGCCGTAGCACGCGGCCGCCTGGTGGAGTTGCACGAACGGGTACGCGTCGTTCCAGTGACCGCCCGGGACGTGGCGGCGATCCACCATGACCACGTCGCAGTCGTGGTTCGCGTCGATCAGTGCGTCGACGAACGACATGCCCGCTGCCCCCGCCCCAATCACCAGGTAGTCGGTCTCGATCGCAGTCACGACGCGACTCCCCTCCGTGCTCTCCTGGTCGTCAATCGCGCCCCCGCACGCTTCTGGATGGACGATAACAGTGGATCGAGGATCCATTGTTTCCGCGGCGGAGCCTCCTTCAGGGCGCGTCGCTTGCGGTGCATGCCGCGTGGGATGCGCCACCGAAGGCCCTACCTCCAGTCAAGTGGGATACGACTAGCTGCAGCGACAGAAGGCGAGCCATTCGAGATTCGCCGGCACAGTCCCGTGAGCCACGCTTCCGGGTCCTGCGGGGCTTCGGGCATGCCGGCGAGCAGAGCGCGGCGGAGATGCGCGTGTCGCACGAGACGATTCATCAGTCGTTGTTCGTGCAGTCCCGCCGCGTGTTACGCAAGGAACTCACCCGCTATCTCCGCACGCAACGCTGGACGCGTCGACGGACCGCGTTTCCCGAGCACGTCCGCAACGGGCAACGCCGGATCCGCAACCTGGTGCACATCAGCGAACGACCGCCAGAAGCCGAAGACCATGCGGTTCCTGGACATTGAAGGCGACCTCATCTATGGGCAGGGCATCGACGACACCGACGAAGAGCCAGTGGATGGCGAACGATGAACCCACCAGTGGCCCGGTACAGACCGACGACATCGCCGACGCGCTCGCGCACGTCGTACACCAACTCCTCGCTGAACCCGACCTCGGCGACCAGCTCGCCACCACCCTTATCCCTTATCGGCGCACTCCAAGGAGGGATGCCAATCAGTGCCAGCGACGCCGCCGTCTTCGAACAGATGGATGCTGCGCGACCGTTCGATCACGGCACCCTCCGCGGCTACGAAGGCCAACGAACCCGACGCGGCCAGATCCCACGCCCTGGCCCCCGAGGGCGCACCTAGAACCAACCCTCAGCGCAGACAATCGACGACATCCACCGACACGCCGCGCCTGGCCACGACCAAACGCCAAGTCATCGCAGACATTCGAGGACATCCAGAGACACTCTTCGACGCCGGGACGAGACCCGGATCCGGGCGGCGTCAGAATGGAGCAGTGGGCGGAACGTCGAGAACCAGCACGCAGTTATCGTGATTCGCTCGGGCCGCTAGCTCAACTGGCAGAGCATCGGGCTTTTAACCCGCAGGTTCAGGGTTCGAGTCCCTGGCGGCCCACACCTCTCATCGACGCCGGGTCACGCCGGTCCACGCCGGTCCACGCCGGTGCTCGTCCGGAAAGCCGCGAACCCGTACGCTGCCCCGCCATGGATGACGGGTGGACGATCGACATCGACGCGGCCGGTGACCCGGCCGACACCGACGAGCACTTCGATGACCGGATGAGCGAGTTCGAGACCGCGCTCGAGCCGTGGGGCGGTGCGGTCGCCGCCAGCGACGAGCGTGACCACTTCGGTGCCCGCTTCTCCTACGACACCGATGCGATCAACCCGATCCAGGTGCTCGAGGAGGGCCTCGACATCTTCCACGACGCCGCCAGCGCGGCCGGCCTCCCCGGCTGGCAGGTCGTGCACTGCGAGATCCTCACCTACGCCGAGGACGACGCCCAGAGCGCGGACGCCGTCGACGGCGACGACGAGGACTGACCGGGCCTGAGCCGGGCAGGGGCTCAGCCCTTGCCCGAACTGCCGCTGCCGCTGTTGTCACCGCCGTGGCCGCCGTCGTCACCGGGCTCGACCTCGCCGCGACCGCCGTGGTCGTCGCCGGGCTCCACCTCGCCGCGACCGCCGTGGTCGTCGCCGGGCTCCACCTCACCCTGACCGCCGTGGTCGTCGGGCAGCGTCGGCACGGTGGCCTCGGGGATGCTGGGTGCCGGCGTCGAGGGAGTGGTGGAGGGTGTCGTCGAGAGAGTCGTCGACGGCGTGGTCACGTCGGGAACGCTCACGCTCGTGGGGGTCGAGGTGCTGGTGGCGTCGTCACGGCCGTTGCGCCCGCTGGTGCTGCTCGATGCCGGACGGCCGCGCTGCCCACCGTCGTCGTGACCGGTGGCCGCCGACGCGACCGCGATCGACGCCGGGACCAGCGCGATCCCGGCGCCGACGGCCAGGAAGCGCCAGACCCGGTTCGGCCCCCGCCTGCGGGCAGGAGGCGTCGGCGTCGTGCCGATGGGAGTGGTGCTGGTGGGGGCGGTCGGGAGAGGTTGGGTTGCGTCGTCCATGGAGGGGACACGCCCGATGCGCCGCCGAGGTTTGGTCGTCCGTGAACGTTTGATTTCAGGTGCCGAATTCCCGGACGGCCACGTGGACAACGCCACCTCCGGCGCGGTACTCGTTGGCGATGGCGGACGATGCACGACGTGAGATCCTGGGTTGGGACCAGTTCGGGGCCGCCGGCCGCGAGCTCGCGAGCACGGTGGTCGCCGACGGCTACCGGCCCGACCTGCTGCTCGCCATCGCCCGCGGCGGGCTGCTGATCGCGGGCGTCATGTCGTACGCGCTCGGCATGAAGAACTGCTGCGTGATCAACGTCGAGTTCTACACCGGCGTCGACGAGCGCCTCGACGTCCCCGTGATCCTCCCGCCGCACCTCGACGTCGTCGACCTCAGCGGCGCGCACCTGCTCATCGTCGACGACGTCGCCGACACCGGCGAGACGTTGCACCTCGTCGCGGAGACGGTGCGCCCGCAGGTGCAGGAGCTGCGCACCGCGGTCCTCTACGAGAAGACGCGCTCGATCGTGAAGTGCGACTACGTGTGGAAGCGCACCGACGACTGGATCATGTTCCCCTGGTCGACGCTCCCGCCCGTGCCCGGCGCGGTGTCCGACGAGTCGCGCGCACCCAGCTACGACGGCGCCTGAGGTTCACGACACGCGCTGCGGACATGCTGAGCAGTCCCTGAGAGCGGCGGAGAACTCGATCGCGACCACCCTCGTTCATGATCCCGATGGACAGGAACGGGAGAGACCTCAGGAACAAGCTCGGCCACAAGCTGGTCGGGGTCGCGATGGCGACGGTCATGGCCTTCGGCGTCGTGGCCGGCATCAGTGGCGGCAGCGCGGGTGCACAGGTGTCGTCGAAGTACGACGCGTCGATCGACGCGACCCTCGCCGACATCCAGAACTTCTGGACGACGGCGATGCCCGACGTCTACGGGCAGCAGTACGAGGCGATCCCCGCCGATCGCATCTACCCCTACTCGGAGAGCAACCCGCCGCCGAACTGCGACGACGGCGGCCAGACCAAGGCGCCCTACCAGGACGTCGCCGGCAACGCCTTCTACTGCAGCAACGGTGACTTCGTCGCCTACGACGAGCAGGGCCTCCTGCCCAAGCTGCGGGACAACTTCGGCGAGTTCGCGGTGGGCCTCGTGTTCGCCCACGAGCTCGGGCACGCGGTGCAGGCACGGGTCGGGTACGAGCCGTCGGCCACCGTCTACATGGAGCAGCAGGCCGACTGCTTCGCCGGAGCGTGGGCCCAGCACGTCGCCGACAGCAGCGACGAGAACGTGCACCTCTCCAAGGACGACCTCGACAACGCGCTCGCAGGTCTGCTGACCCTGAGCGACCCGTCGGGCATCGACGGTGGACAGGACGGCGCGCACGGCAACGGCTTCGACCGGGTCAACGCGTTCCAGGACGGCTACGAGGGCGGCGCGCAGGCGTGTGCCGACTACCAGAACAACCCGCCGGACGTGACCGAGACCGGCTACTCGAGCTCGGAGGACCAGGCGGCCAACGGCAACCTGCCGATGGACGAGCTGGTGCCCACCATGACGAAGAGCCTGGACGACTACTGGACCTCGCAGTCGTCGAAGCTCACCGCGCCGACGATCACCGCGGGTGACGTGTCGACGGGCGACGGGTCGGACGGTGGCGTGATCAGCGACTCGGTCACCTACCAATCGTCCGACAACTCGGTGCACTACGACGCGGCGACGCTGCAGAGCGTGCACGACAACATCGGCGACTTCGGCAGCGGCATGCTCATCGCCACTGCGTGGGCCTCGTCGGTGCAGCACCAGCTCGGCAACTCGCTCGGCACCGACGACGCCCGGCGCGGCGCCGAGTGCCTGGCGGGGGCGTGGGCGGCGAACACGTCGACCTCGCTGTCACCCGGTGACCTCGACGAGGCGGTCACGGTGCTGGTCGCCGCGGCCAAGGGCTCGACCGATCGAGGGACCGCCTTCGAGCGGGTGGCGGCATTCCGTGACGGGTTCAAGAACGGCCCGTCGAAGTGCGTGCAAGCGAGCTGACCCCTCTGCAATCGAGCTGACACCTCTCCCCAGCTCGGGCGCGACTCCGGGGGCGTGTGCACCGTTGCACACGCCCCCGGAGTTCTTTCGTTGTGGAGGTGTCGGCTCTCACCTTCCTCTTACGATGCTCACCGAGGATCCTGTGCATGCAGGACTTCCCGGCGATCCGCGTCGACCGCGGCCGCAGCAAGCAGAGCCAGGGCAACGAGGGCTGGAGCAACATGGTGGCGTCCGGACGGGTGCTCGTCGCCGAGGACGACAAGAGCGTGCGCGACGCCGTGACCCGCGCCCTCACGTTCGAGGGCTACGACGTCACCACCGCGGCCGACGGTGCCGAGGCGTTGATGGCGGTGGTCGAGTCGCAGCCCGACGTGATCGTGCTCGACATCCTCATGCCGCACGTCGACGGCCTGACCGCGTGCCGCAAGCTGCGCGAGCGCGGTGACCGCACCCCGGTGCTGATGCTCACCGCCCGCCACGAGGTGAGCGACCGCGTCGCCGGCCTCGACGCCGGTGCCGACGACTACCTCGTGAAGCCGTTCGACCTCGACGAGCTGCTCGCCCGCCTGCGCGCGCTGCTGCGGCGCACGAGCATGTCGGGCGACGACGGCGAGGTGCTGCGCGTCGACGACCTCGCACTCGACCCCGCCCGTCGGCAGGTGCACCGCGGCGACCGCGAGCTCGAGCTCACCAAGACCGAGTTCGACCTCCTCGAGCTCCTCCTCTTCAACGCCGGCATCGTGCTCACGCGCGAGCAGATCTACGAGCGCATCTGGGGCTACGACTTCGAGACGTCGTCGAAGTCGCTCGACGTGTACATCAGCTACCTGCGGCGCAAGACGGAAGAGGCGGGCGAGTCGCGCCTCATCCACACCGTGCGGGGAGTCGGGTACACCGCCCGACCGGCCTGAGCCGGCGATGAGCCTCAGGACCCGTCTCACCGTCATCGTCGCGGTCATCGTCGCGGTGGCCGTCGTCGGCGGCGCGTACGCCGCCCAGGTGAGCGCGCACGACGCCCTGCGCGACGAGACCGACAAGTTCCTGCACGACCGCGCCGCAGGGATCGTGGCGCAACCTCCCAACAACGGCGACTTCGGCGGGGCACCCAGCGACAACGATCGCGACAACCACGGTCGCCTCTTCGAGTTCGACGCCGTCCAACAGACCATCGACGGCGATGGCACCATCACCAACTCGCTGCCGAACCAGCCGACGTTGCCGATCGACGCCGAGGACCGCGAGATCGCCAAGGGCTCGGACGAGTCGCACTACCGCGATGTGACGATCGACGGCGACGAGTACCGCATGATCACCGCGTCCCTGCGCAACGGCGGCGCAGTGCAGATCGCGCGCAAGGTCTCCGAGACGGACGACGTGCTCGACGTCCTCCGCACACGGCTGGTGATCATCGCCCTGATCGGCATCGCCTTCGCCGCGCTGGCGGCCTGGTTGGTCATGCGGCACGCGACGCGGCCGATCGCCCAGCTCACCGACACCGCCGAGCGCATCGCCGAGACCCAGGACCTCGCCACGCCCATCCCGGTGAAGGGAGACGACGAGGTCGGTCGCCTGGCGTCGAGCTTCAACACGATGCTGATCGCGCTCGACACGTCACGCGAGCAGCAGCAACGACTGGTGGTCGACGCCAGCCACGAGCTGCGCACGCCCTTGACTGCGGTGCGGACCAACATCGACTTCCTCGGACGCGCGACCACGCTCGACGCCGAGCAGCGTGCCCAGCTCATCGCCGAGACCCGGCTCGAGCTCGACGAGCTCACCAACCTGGTGAGCGAGATGGTCGAGCTCGCCACCGACGTGCGCAGCGAGGAGCCGGTCGAACCGGTGGCGCTGGCCGACGTGGTCAACGACGTGGCCACCCGCTTCCGCCGTCGCACCGGCACCGACATCGACGTGACGGTCACCGACGGAGGCCTGGTCGACGGGCGCCGGGTGATGCTCGACCGTGCCGTCGCCAACCTGGTCGACAACGCGCTGAAGTTCAGCCCGTCGGGTGCGGCGGTCGACGTGAGCGTGCGCGGGACGACCGTCGAGGTCGCCGACCGGGGTCCGGGCATCGACGCCGGCGACCGCGACCGCGTGTTCGACCGCTTCTACCGCGCCACCAGCGCCCGCACCCTGCCCGGCTCGGGCCTCGGGCTGTCGATCGTGTCGCAGATCGCGGTGCTGCACGGAGGAACGGTGACGCTCGAGCCCCGCGACGGCGGCGGCACCGTCGCCCGCCTCGCCCTCTGATTCACGAGCATCTCGGAGCTGGCGTACGCCGGTGGGGGCGAAGTCCGAGATGTTCGTGAGTTCTGACCCGACCCCAGGGCAGCTCTTACCTGCGGGGCGCACCATGGTGACCGTCGACCACCGACGAACCACCGACGAACCACCCCAGACCCTGACCCCGACGGAAGGACCAGCATCGCACCGACACCCGAGTGAACCCTCCCAGAACACTGTTCCTGCCCCGCCAGTGCCGGCACCACGGCCCCCTCCCAGTGGTACCGGCACTGTCGCGTGCGTGTGCGATGCTGCGCCGCATGCGATTCGTGGTCTACGGCGCGGGAGCGGTCGGCGGAGTGGTGGGTGGCCGTCTGGCCCAGGCCGGGCACGAGGTCGTGCTCATCGCGCGTGGTGACCACCACGACGCCATCCGCGACGACGGCCTCCGCCTCGTCGCTCCCGACGTCGAACCGGTCACCCTCTCGATCCCGGTGGTGTCGCACCCCGCGGGCATCGACTTCCGTGACGACGACGTCGTCATCCTCTCGATGAAGAGCCAGCACACCGGCAAGGCGCTGAGCGCGCTGAGCGCGGCCGCACCGTCGTCGATCTCGGTGGTGTGCGTGCAGAACGGCGTCGCCAACGAGCCGGCCGCGCTCCGGCTGTTCCCGGACGTGTACGGCGTCTGCGTGGTGCTGCCCGCGCTGCACCTCGAGGCCGGAGTCGTCGAAGCCAGCGCGGCACCCGTCACCGGCATCCTCGACATCGGCGCGTTCCCGCACGGCATCGGGCTGCGGGGTGAGAAGATCGCGGCTGCGTTCGCGTCGTCGACGTTCGAGTCGGCACCCCGCGACGACATCATGCGGTGGAAGTACGGGAAGCTGCTGAACAACCTCGGCAATGCGGTCGACGCCCTGTGCGGCCCGGATCCCGATGCGCAGGTCGTCCACGAGCGGGCGTGGACGGAGGGCAACGTGGTCCTCGCGGCCGCCGGCATCGAGGCGGTGCCGCGGGAGGAGGACGCCGCCAGGCGCGGCCAGGGCTTCCAGTGGAACAGCAGCGCCGCCAAGTCGCGCCCCGGTGCATCGTCGTGGCAGAGCCTGGCCCGGGGCACCGGCTCGATCGAGGCCGACTACCTCAACGGCGAGATCGTGCTGCTGGGCCGGCTGCACGGTGTCCCCACGCCCGTGAACCTGCTCCTGCAACAGCTCGCCGGTGCCGCGGCCCGAGAGGGCCGGCGCCCGGGGGAGCTGCCGGTCGACGAGCTCATCGGGATGCTGCCGCCTGCCGACTGATCCGACGTGATCACTCCGGCAGCGCGTCGGCGAGGGGCGCGCACTCGCGTCCGAGCGCGTCGGCCACGGCCGGGTTGACGATCGCACCGTCGACCGTGTTCACGCCGGCGGCGAGCTCGGGATCGGCGGCCACCGCGTCGCGCACACCGAGCGTCGCCAGCGCGACCACGTAGGGGAGCGTGGCGTTGGTGAGCGCGTACGTCGACGTGTGCGGCACGGCACCGGGGATGTTGCCGACCGCGTAGTGCAACACGCCACCGACCTCGTACACGGGTTCCGCGTGCGACGTCTCGTGGATGTGCTCCACGCACCCGCCCTGGTCGATGGCGCAGTCGACGATCACGGTGCCGGTGCGCATCGACCGCACCATGGCGTCGGTGACGACGACCGGCGCGCGCCCGCCGGGGACGAGCACCGCGCCGATGACGAGGTCGGCCTCGGCGACGGCGCGCTCCACCGCCAGCTGGTTGCTGGCCAGCGTCATGATGCGACCCTTGTGGATCTGGTCGACCCACCGCAGTCGATCGAGGTTCCGGTCGAGCAGGAGCACCTCGGCCTCCATGCCCTGCGCGATCCACGCCGCGTTCCAGCCGACGTTGCCGGCGCCGAGCACCACGACCCGCGCCGGCCGCACGCCGGGGGCTCCGCCGAGCAGCACCCCGCGACCGCCGTGCTCGCGCTCGAGGAAGTGGGAGCCGACCTGCGGCGCCATGCGCCCGGCCACCTCGCTCATCGGTGCGAGCAACGGGAGCGCACCCGACGCCACCTGCACCGTCTCGTAGGCGACACCGGTGACCGAGTGCTCGAGCAGCGCGTCGGCGACCTCCGGGTACGCGGCGAGGTGGAGGTAGGTGAAGAGCACGAGGCCGGGCCGGAGGCGGTGGAGCTCGTCGGACTGCGGCTCCTTGACCTTGAGCACGAGGTCGGCGCGGGCCCACACGTCGTCGGCGTCGGTGAGGATCTCGGCGCCGGCGGCGCGGAAGTCGTCGTCGCCGATCGACGAGCCGGCACCGGCGTCGTGCTCGACGATCACCGGGACGCCGTGCACCACCAGCTCGTGCACGCCGTCGGGCGTGATGGCGACGCGGTGCTCGCCTTCCTTGCGCTCCCGCGGGATCCCGACGGTGAGGGGCACGGTCACGACCGCCTTCCGTGTGCAGGGTCATGTCCACGGAGGCGCAGCCGATCGGCGAGCGCACGGGGTGTGGTGACGACGTCGAAGTCGTCGATGGTCGTGAGGTGCTCGAGGTTGCGCGCGTGCAACGGCTCGTCGGCGCGGGAGCGGTTGAGTGCGACGATCAGCGGGAAGTCGGCGAGGGCGCCGGCGGACAGGCGCACCGCGTTGATGGTGCCGAGCCCGGCGTCGGCGACGAGCACGACGAGATCGGGCGCGAGCGCGTGCGCGAGGGCGACGTTGTCGCCGTCGGCACTGACCGGTGAGCGCGGCCCGCCGACTCCTTCCACCAGACCGACGTCGATGCGCGCCGGCCAGTCGATCCCGCCGGCGAGGTCGGCGGTGGTGAACGGCGGGAGGCCGAGCTCGCGGGCCGCCATCGGCGGCGCCCACGCGAGTGGCAACGTCCGCGCCGGTGCGCACACGGTGTCGGGTGCCTCGCCCGTCGCCTCCGCCAGGACCTCGGCGTCGGTGGTCGCGCCCGGATCGCCCGACTGCACCGGTTTGCGCGCGGCGACGTGCACGCCGCTGGCCCGCAGCTCGTGGGCGACCGCCGCCGTCCACCAGGTCTTGCCGATGTCGGTGGCGGTCCCTGCGACGAAGACCAGCGTGCGCGGACGCGCCGCGTTCATGCCGCGCTCATGCCGCGTTCACGGGGTCGGGAAGAGCTCGGCGAGCGCGGCGGCGAGGGCGTCGACCTGACCGATCGTGTGGTCGGCGGAGAGCGCCACCCGCAGCCGTGACGTGCCCGGCGGCACCGTGGGCGGCCGGATGGCGGTGACGAGGAAGCCGCGTGCGGCGAGCGCGGCGGCGGCCTCGAGCGCGCGCTCCTCGCTGCCGCACACGTACGGGACGACCGGTGACGGGTGCCCGGGGCGCAGCCGGTCGACGTTGGCGCGCAGCCGCTCGCGCAGTGCGTCGCCCTCGGGGGAGCGCAGCACGCGCAGCGCCGCCGAGCGCGGCGGCCGCGTCGGCGGGACTCGACGCGGTGGTGAAGATGTAGGCCCGGGCGCGGTTGACGAGCAGGTCGGTGAACCGCCGGGGCCCGGCGACGAAGCCTCCGAGCGCGCCGAGGGTCTTCGACAACGTGCCGACGCGCAGCACGGTCACGTCGTCGCGGATCTCGAACGGAGGGCTGAGCACGCTGTGGGCCTCGTCGAGCACGAGCAGCGCGCCGTGGTGCGCACACACGTCGAGCAACTTGTCGACCGGTGCGACGTCGCCGTCCATCGAGAACGTGGTCTCGCTCACGACGATCGCCCGGTCGTGGGGGTTGGCGTGCAGGAGCTCGTCGACGTGCGCGGCGTCGAGGTGGCGGTAGATCGCGAGGGGTGCGCCGGCCAGACGGCGACCGTCGATGAGGGACGCGTGGTTGAGCTCGTCGGAGCAGACCAGCGTGTCGGGACCGGCGAAGGTGGTGAGCACGCCGAGGTTGGCGGCGAAGCCGGTGGTGAAGAGCACCGCGGTCTCGCTGCCCTTCCAATCGGCGAGCGCGGCCTCGAGCTCGTGGTGCACGGGACGGGAGCCGACGATGAGGCGCGCCGCACCGGCGCCGGTGCCCCAGCGATCGACGGCGTCGTGGGCGGCGGCGACGACCGCGGGATGGTGGGTGAGGCCGAGGTAGTCGTTCGACGCGAACGACACCAGGCCGTCGGGTGCCGACGGGTCGAACGCACGCGGTGCGCGCCACTGCCCGGCGTCGGCGATCTGCTCCGTCGCCCGCGCTGCCCACTCGTGCCAGGAAGAGGTGGTGCTCACTCGATGTCCTCGCCGACCTCGTCGAGGGCACCGGTGAGCGCGTGCACGGTGCGGTGCAGCTCCTCCGACGTGACGGTGAGCGGAGGCATGAGCACGACCACGTCACCGAGCGGACGGAGCAGCACGCCCCGCTCGACCGCGCCCGCACAGACCCGCCGACCCCACCGCAACCCGTCCGACGGTGGTGCGAGCTCGACACCGCCCATGAGGCCGCGCAGCCGCACCTCCTTGACCGCGGGATGCGGTGCGATGCGGTCGTCGAGGAGCCCGCGCAGCTCGTCGGAGCGGGCGCGCACGTTGTCGAGCACCGACCATGCGTCGACGAGCTCGAGGTGACGCAGCGCCACCGCTGCCGCGAGCGCGTTCCCCGAGTAGGAGTGCCCGTGGTAGAGGGTGCGCTCCGAGAGGTCGGGGCCGAGGAAGGCGTCGAACACGGGGCCGCTCGCGACCGTGGCCGACATCGGCAGGTAGCCGGCGGTGAGACCCTTGCCCAGCACGAGCAGGTCGGGCCGCAGCTCGCACTGCTCCGACGCGAACAACGTGCCGGTGCGACCGAAGCCGGTGGCGACCTCGTCGCAGATCAGCAGCACGTCGTGCTCGCGACACGCGGCGCCGAGCGCGCGCAGGCCGTCGGGATCGGCGCAGCTGCATGCCGGCGGCGCCCTGCACCAGCGGCTCGACGATCACCGCCGCCAGCTCCGACGCGTGCTCGGCCACCATCGCGCACGCGGTGTCGAAGCACGCGGGGTCGGTGAAGTGCGGGGCGCGCAGCACCGGGAACCGGAGCGGGTCGAACAGCTCGGTGCCGAACCCGCCGTCGCCCACCGAGAGCGCGCCGACGGTGTCGCCGTGGTACGCGCCACCGAAGGCGAGGAACTGCGTGCGACCGGCGATGCCGCGGTTGTGCCAGTACTGGAACGCGATCTTGAGCGCCTGCTCGACCGCGGCGGCGCCGTCGGACGCGAACAGGAAGTGCGGCTCGTCGACGGGCACGACGCGCGCCAGCGCCTCGGCCAGCTCCACCACCACGACGTTGCCGTTGCCGAGCATGGTGGAGTGCGCGCCGCGTTCGAGCTGCGCGCGAATGGCGTCGTCGAGCTCGGGCACGTGGTGGCCGAGGGTGGTGACCCACAGCGACGAGATGGCGTCGAGGTACCGACGGCCGTCGACGTCGATCAGCTCGTTGCCCTCACCCCGCTCCACCAGGATCGGCGCGTTCTCGGCGAACGCGTCCATCTGCGTGAAGCCGTGCCACACGACCGCGGCGTCGCGCGCGACCCACTCGTCGTGGCGGCCCATGCGCTACTCGCTGACGTGCTCGGCGTCGGCCGGGTCGAGCTGGTCGCGCAGTGCGGTGCGGAGCTTCGCGGCCGCGGCGTCGAGGGAGCCCTCGGGCGGGTTCGGATCGGCGTTCGCGAACGACAGCTCCGCCACCGAGTCGAACGGCACCACGTGCAGGTGCACGTGCGGCACCTCGTCGCCCACGATCATCACGCCGATGCGGCGGGCGTCGAAGGCCGCAGTCTGCGCCTTGCCGATGGTCTGCGCCACGAGGAAGAGGTGCGCGGCGAGGTCGGGCTCGAGGTCGATCCAGTGGTCGACCTCGGCGCGCGGCACGACGAGCGCGTGACCGGTGTGCATCGGGTTGATGGAGAGGAACACGACGCACCGGTCGTCGCGCCACACGAACACCCCGGGGATCTCCCCGTCGATGATGCGGGAGAACAACGTCGGCATGCGGGCCAGGCTACCGACCTGCCTCCCGGGCGGATCGGTGCGGCCGGATCAGTGCGGGCCGGCGAGGATCGAGTCGGCCTGGGCGCCGGCGCGGCGGGCTCCGGCCACGATCGACGCCAGCGCGAACAACGCCGCCGCCACCAGCACGATGGCACCACCGGCGGCCAGCGCCCACTGCCGTGCGGCGAACAACCCCAGGACCGCCGACACCACACCCACCCCGACCGCGCCGACCAGCGTGGCGCGGAACGAGCGGGCCAGGAGCCGGCTGGTCGCGACCGGCAGCACCATCAGCGCGGCGATGAGCAGCACCCCGACGATGCGCATCGCCATCACCACCGTCACCGCGGTGAGCACCGCGAGCATGGTGTTCAGCGACCGGGCCGGGATCCCGCCGACGCGCGCCGAGTCTTCGTCGAGCACCACCGCGAGCAGTGCGCGCCCGGTGAACGCGATCGCGACGACGATCACGGCGCCGAGACCGATGACGGTCCACACGTCGTTGGCGGTGGCGGTGAGGATCGAGCCGAACAGGTACGGCTGCAGGTTGGTGTTGGTCGCCGACCGGCTGGCCAGCACCACACCGGCAGCGATGCCCCCGTAGAACACGAGCGCGAGCGCGAGGTCGCCGGTGGCGCTCCCACGCGTGCGGAGGAACTCGATCACCAGCGCCGCGGCGACGGCGACGAGCAGCGCCGTCCACGTCGGCGACGTGCCGAGCAGCAGGCTGGCCCCGATGCCGGCGACGGCCACGTGGCCGATGCCGTCGCCCATGAGCGACAGCCCCTTCTGCACCAGGAACACCCCGATGAGCGGTGCGGTGGCGCCGACCACGATGCCGGCGAGCAACGCCAGTTGCATGTAGGTGCGGTCGAACGGCCACGGAAGGAACGCCCACGGCATGCCGGGCAACCCGCCCATCAGGCGATCCTCGTCGCGGTCACACGATCTCCTCGAGCCAGAGCGGGAGGTCGTCGCGGTGCACGCCCAGGCTCACGCCGGTGGCGGCGAGGTCGTCGGGCTTGCCGTCGAACACGATCCGGTGCTTCAGCACGATCAGGTGGTCGAGGTCGTCGGCGACCGCGCCGAGCTCGTGCGAGACCAGCAGCACTGCGGCGTCGTGGTGCTGCTGCAGGTGGACGAGCGAGTCGCGGAACAGCTCCTGCGACTCCACGTCGACGCCGGCGATCGGCTCGTCGAGCACCAGCAGCTGCGGGTCGGCTGCGAGCGCGCGCGCGATGAGCGCGCGCTGCTGCTGCCCTCCGGACAGCTCGTGCAGCTTCTTCCGACGGTGCTCGGTGAGCGCGACGGACTCGAGCGCGTGGTCGACCGCGTCGCGGTCGGCGCGCGTGCGGCGCTTCCACCAGCCCTGCTTCGCCAGCCGTCCCGTCGCCACCACCTCTTCGACGGTGGCGGGGAGATCGGGGGCGATGCGCGGCCGCTGCGGCACGTACCCCACCCGCCAGCGCTCGCGCAGGTCGGCCGGTGACACCCCGAACACCTCGACCGTCCCGGTCTGCGGCGCGAGCAGCCCCAGGAGGATCCGGAGCAGCGTCGACTTGCCCGAGCCGTTCGGTCCCGCCAGCGCGGCGAACTCCCCGGCGCGCACCTCGAGGCCCACGTGGTCGAGGACCACTTCGGGGCCGTAGGCGAACGACACGTCGGTGGCCGCGAGGACGACCGGCGCCGATTCCGAGTTGAGCATGATTCTCATTATGGCCGCTCGGTCCAGCGCGGTCACCTGGGCGACGAGAATGGCGGTGATGTCCGGCTCCCACTCGCACGGCGGTCACGGTGGCCACGACCACGGCGACGCCCTCAAGCGCACCGCAGCACGGAACGTGGGCCGGCTGTGGGTCGCTCTGGCCCTCACCGCCACCTTCGTGGTGGTGGAGGCGATCACCGCCTTCGTCACCGGGTCGCTCGCCCTGCTCTCCGACGCCGCCCACATGCTCACCGACGGCGTGGCCATCGCCCTCGCCCTCGGCGCCATCGTCGTGGCCAACCGGGCGTCCAACGACGGCGCTCGCACCTTCGGTCTGTTCCGGCTCGAGATCCTGGCGTCGCTCCTGAACGCGGTGCTCACCTTCGCGGTGGCGGGCTACGTGCTGGTGGAGGCGGCGATCCGACTGGTCGACGGCGACAGCGGTGTCGAGTCGGGTCCGATGCTGGTGGTCGCGATCGGTGGCCTCGCCGTCAACCTGATCGTCTTCTTCATGCTGCGCACCGGCGCACAGGACAGCCTCGCGGTGCGGGGCGCCTACGTCGACGCCATGGCCGACGCCGCGGGATCGGTCGGCGTCATCGTCGCCGCCGTGGTCATCGCGACGACGGGCTGGGATCAGATCGACCCGATCGTCGCCGCCGTGATCGGGGTGTGGATCCTGCCGCGCGCATGGGGACTCGCGGCGAGCGCGCTCCGCGTGCTGCTGCAGGTCGCGCCGCCGCACGTCGACCTCGACGCCATCCGCACCGGACTGCTCGCCATCCCCGACGTGGTCGACGTGCACGACCTGCACGTGTGGACGCTGACGTCGGAGATGGACGTCGCCAGCGCGCACGTGATGGTCGGTCCCGAGGCCGACGCCCACGGCGTGCTCGACCAGGCGCGCGAGGTGCTGCTCGAGCACGAGATCGCCCACGCCACCATCCAGGTGGAGCCCGACGACCACGCCGGGTGCGCCGAGCTCAACTGGTAGCCGGGCTCAACCGGCGACGGGTGCCCGCCGCGGTGGACGCACCCGGCGCGGCTTCCCGCGCCGTCCACCCGTCCGTCGCGTGGGTGCCGACGGCCGGAGCCGGAAGCCGGCGGCGGCCGCCAAGCCACCCCCGAGCCCGAGCGTGAGCATCACCAGCAGCCGCGCGAAGCCGGCCGAGAACGTGCTGGGCACCTGTGAATTGCCCAGGCTGGTCACGTCGGCCAGGCCCCCGGCCACGAACAGGAAGATGGTGGCCACGAGCACGATCGGCACCGCCGACTCCGCGCCCTTGCGCCAGATCCACCCCAACGCGAGCAGGGCGAGCGCGATCCCCGCCAACGAGTAGGCGCTCTCGCCGAGCTTGGTGCCGAACGACGCCGTCGACGCGTCCCACAGCCCGACGACGTGCACGATCTCGGTGACGGCGAGCAGTGCGAGCGCCACGACGAACACCGTGCGCCACGCGCTGGTGCGCGACAGCACGAACACCAGCACGGCCACGAGGACCGCGCCGATCACCCACGGCCACGGTGACGGCGGGGGCACGTAGACGATCTGCCCACGCGCTTCCACCTTCTCGCCGCCGACGCGCATCGGGATCACGAAGTTGTCGACGACGCGGCGCGTGCCGGGATCGCGTGCGACGGCGGGCGGATCGGCACCGCCCATGAAGTGGGCGCGGTGGTCGTGCCAGCGCGCGGTGGTGCCGGTGGACACCCGTCGCCACACCGGGGTGGCCTTCGCGTCGGCCGACTTCGGCGGCGCGCTGGTGATGGTCGTCGAGCGGTTGAGGTACGTCGCGGGGGAGCGGATGTTCTCGAACACCCCCTTCGGCCCGACGCGCAGGTACGGCTCGCCCGCGTAGCCGAGCACCACCGCCTCATGTGGCCCGTCGTTGGTGACCTCGACCTTCGTGCCGAGATCGGTGATGTGCACGTGCAGCCCGGGGACCCGCGGCGACACCGACTGCAGCTCGGTCTGGTAGTTCGTCGGCGTCAGCCCGCCGAGTCCGTGCGCACCGGCGGGGGTCGCGGTCACACCCACGATGCCGACGACCAGCGCGACGAGGAGCAGCGCGGCGCGGCGCCGCGTCATCCCGTCTCCGACCGCTGCACCGCGGCGACGAGGTGCTCGCGCGCCCGCGCCACCCGCGACCGGATCGTGCCGATCGGTACCCCACAGGCGGTGGCGGCCTCGGCGTAGGAGCACCCGATGACCTGGGTGAGCACGAACGCCTCGCGCTGGTCGACGGGCAGCGTGTCGACCAGCGCCGAGACCGCGTGGGCGTCGCTCGGGTCGACGGTGCTCGCCGTCCCCGGGAGCCCCGCCCTGGCCTCGAGCCGGCCGGCGAGCCGACGACGGCGCACGGTGCGTCGGATCTCGTCGGCGCAGGCCCGGCGGGCGATCGAGAGGAGCCAGGTACGGGCGCTGGAGTCGCCCCGGAAGGCGGGCAGGGCCTTCCACGCCCTCACGAACGTGTCCTGGGTGACGTCGTCGGCGTCGTCCGGACCCACGAGGTGGGCGGCGAGGCGCCAGACGTCGGCCTGGCTGGTGCGGATGGCGTGGAGCAGCGCGGTGCGGTCGCCGTCACGCGCGGCCAGGAACAGCCGCGTGAGGTCATCCACGGCGACCGACGATACTGGCGGGAACCTCGCCATCCGAAGCGGCGACTAACCCGTATGAACTGCATGCAGATCCACCAGGCGATCTCGGCCCGCCTCGACGGCGAGGATCCCCTCGTCGACGAGTCGACCCTCTACTCGCACCTCGCCGAGTGCGCCGACTGCCGCGGGTTCTCGCACCAGGCCGAGCAGTTGCACCGCAGCGTCCGGCTCGCGCCCGCGCCCGAGATCCCCGACCTCACGCCGGGCATCCTCACCGCGATCGGTGCCGAAACCCTCGCAGATGCCGCCGCCGACGCCGAGCCCGACACGAACCTCGCGCTGCGCTGGATCCTGCTCGCGATCGCCATCGCGCAGATCGCAGTGGCCGTCCCCGCGCTCCTGTTCGGGAGCGACGCCGGCCTCCCCGTGCACACCGCCCGCCACATCGGTTCGTTCGACGTCGCGCTCGGCGTCGGGTTCCTCTACGCCGCGTGGAAGCCGTCGCGCATCCCGGGGCTGCTCCCGGTCGTCGCCGCGCTCGTCGTGTGCCTCCTCGGCTCCTCGCTCCTCGACGTCGCCAACGGGAGCACCCAGGCGTTGGGCGAGGCGCAGCACGTCCTCGACTTCGTGGGGCTCGCAGTGGTCTGGCTCCTGAGCCGGCAGGCGCCACGTCGGGTGCAACTCGCGTGATGCGCACGCGGGCCTTCCGCCGCCTGCTCGCGCTGGGCGCGCTCGTCGTCGCCCTGGTGGCGCTGCTCGCCGCGCCCGCGTCGGCGCACGCGTCGCTGCTGTCGACCGATCCGTCGAGCGGTGGCGTCTACGACTCACCGCCGAAGGCGATCACGCTGCGCTTCAGCGAGGGCGTCGAGGTGTCGCTCGGTGGCATCCGCGTGTACACGAGCGATCGCGACCGCGTCGTCACCGGCAAGCCCGAGCACCCGAACGGGCAGCAGAGCGTGGTCACCACGTCGTTGCCGAAGCTCGACAAGGGCACGTACGTCGTCACGTGGCGGGTGGTCTCGGCCGACTCGCACCCGATCGACGGCGCCTACACGTTCCAGGTCGGTGCGAAGGCGACGCTGAGCGACAAGAACGCGAAGAACGCGGCCGCGTCGCTGCTGTCGACGACCGGCGGCAGCCGCACGGTCGGTGTCGTGTACGGCATCGACCGCGGCGTGCTCTTCGCCGGTCTCGCCCTGCTCATCGGCGGCGTGGTGTTCCTCGCCGCGGTCTGGCAGCAGGGACGAGACCTCACTCGCGCCAAGTGGTTGGTCTGGAGCGGCTGGATCGCGGTGACCGTCACCACCGTGCTCGGCATCGCGCTGGAAGGCGTCTACGCCGCCGGCCTCCCGCTCGGCGACCTGTTCGACACCACCGTGTTCCGCGACGTGCTCGACACGCGCTACGGCCACGTGGCGCTGGTGCGCCTCGCGCTGCTGGTGCTGGCGATCCCGCTGCTGCGCGTCCTCCTGCAGCGCCGTCCCGCGGCCGAGCACCCGCTTCCCCTGTGGTGGAAGCTGTCCGCGCTCGTGGTCGGTGCCGGGCTCGCGGTGACGCCGGGCATCGCCGGCCACGCCGGCACCGGCATCCAGACCGGGCTCGCGATCCCGGCCGACCTCGTGCACGTCGCCGGCATGGCGTGCTGGCTCGGCGGACTCGTGATGCTGTGCGTCGCGGTGTTGCCGCGACGCAACGTCGAGGAGCTGCGCACCGTGCTCCCGCGCTACTCCGCGCTCGCGTTGGGTGCCGTCGTCGCGCTGGTCGTGTCCGGTGGCTACCAGGCGTGGCGCCAGGTCGGCAGCTTCAACGAGCTGAAGAGCACCGACTACGGACGGCTGCTCATCGCCAAGCTGGTCGCGTTCGCAGCCCTGATCGTGGCCGCCGCCTTCAGCCGTGAGGTCGTCAACCGTCGCTTCCGCGACCTGCCGCCCGAGGAGGACGACGACGAGCTGGTCACCGCCGACGATCCGGTCCTGGTCGGCGCCGGGGTCGGTGGACGCGGGGGAAGCGACGACGGCGCGCGCGCGACCGGTGGCTACGACGGCACCGATCTCGACTGGGACGACGACGACGAGGACGAAGCGGAGATGGCGCGCCTGCGTCGATCCGTGTGGGTCGAGGTGCTCATCGCCGTCGTGATCCTGGGCATCACCGCCATGCTCGTCAACGCCGCGCCCGCTCGCGCGCAGAACACCCAGCCGGTGTCGCTCACGTTGAAGTCGCGCCAGGTGTGGGTGTACGCCGACATCGAACCCGGCGCGGCCGGACCCAGCGACATGCACTTCACCGCGCTCCCGACCGGTGGTGGGCCGGCGACCATCACCGACATGACCGTGCAGCTCACGCGCCCCGGCGAGGACCTCCCTCCGTTCACGGTGCCGTTGCAGAAGCTCGGGGCCGGCCACTACTACGCGCCGCTGTACGACATCCCGTACTCGGGCAAGTGGCAGATGACCATCAGGGTCCAGCTCGGCGCGACGGACGAAGCGGTGCTCACCAGTCCGTTCACGCTGCGCTGACCCGATTCACTGGCAGACTGCGCGGCCATGCCCGACGTCGACGTCGCGAACAACTTCTTCCTCGTCCTCACCCTGGTCGCCGACGCGGTGGTGGTGGTCGCGGTCCTGTGCGCGGTCGCGGCACTGGTGTCGCGCGACGCGCGGGCGACGGTCACGTCGTGGGCGCGTGCGATCGCGCCGCAGTCGGTGGTGTTCGCGTGGATCGTCGCCACGGTGACGACGCTCGGAAGCCTCTACTACTCCGAGCACGCCGGGTTCGTGCCGTGCGAGCTGTGCTGGTACCAGCGCATCGTCATGTACCCGCTCGTCATCGTGCTCGGCGTCGCCGCGCTGCGACGCGACCGCATGGTGTGGATCACGACGCTCGTGTTCGTGACCGTCGGCGCGCCGCTGTCGCTGTACCACTGGCTCGTCGAGCGCGTCCCTGCCTTCGAGGAGAGCAGCTCGTGCTCGGCGCTCACACCGTGCAGCGCGCCGTGGTTCGAGAAGCTCGGCTTCGTCACCCTGGCGTGGATGGCCATGAGCTCGTTCCTGCTCATCGGTGTGCTCATGGTGTGCACCCTGATCGGCTCCCGTGAGGGCCGCGACCCGGTCGACGAAACCCCGGCCGGTACCGTGGCCGCGTGACCAAGAAGCCCACCAAGGCGCAGGTGCGCGCCCAGGCCGTCGCCGAGCGCAAGCGCGCGGAGACGGCGGCGGCGAAGCACCGTCGGAACCGCCTCCTCATGTGGGGAGGGCTCGCCGCCGTCGTCGTGATCGCGATCGTGGTCGCCCTCGTGGCGGGCGGTGGCAGCGACGCCAACGCCACCAAGTTCGAGACCGCGGCGGTGAAGGTCAGCGGCACGCCGCTCCCCCAGTTCAACTCGGACGAGTCACCCGATCCCGCCATCGGTGAGACGATCCCCACGCTCACCGGCAAGTCGGTCGGCGACGGCGGTGCCGTCACCATCGGTCCCGACGCCGGCGGCGGTGAGCCGCAGCTGATCCTGTTCGTCGCCCACTGGTGCCCGCACTGCCAGGCCGAGGTGCCGCGCATCGTCGCGCTGGCGAAGGACGGCGTGTTCGACGGCGTGAAGGTGAGCGCGGTCGCCACGAGCACCGACGAGCGGGCCGACAACTACCCGCCGTCGGCGTGGCTCAAGGACGTCGACTGGCCGTTCCCGGTGATGGCCGACAGCACCTCCGGCACCGCGGCGAAGGCCTACGGGCTCAGCGCATTCCCCTACTTCGTGCTGGTGAACGCCGACGGCACCGTGGCCGGCAGGGGCAGCGGTGAGCTGCCCGACGACCAGATCAAGGCCAACATCAAGGCGCTGAAGGCGGGCGTCGACCTGCCCATCGCCTCCTCGAGCAAGAGCTCCGCGGGCTAGCGACGCTCAGGCGCAGTTGCCGCACACGCCGACGAGGTCGAGCCGGTGGTGCTGGGTGCGGAACCCGGTGGAGCGGGTGATCGCGGCTGCGGCGGCGGCGACCGACCGCTCCAGCCCGGCCGACGCGGGCACGTCCTCGACGCGCCCGCACTCGGCGCAGATCAGGTGGTGGTGGTGCCCGGCGAGGTCTTCGGTGAGCTCCCAGCGCGCGAACTCGTCGGTGCCGACGACGCGGTGCACCACGTCGGCCTCCTCGAGGACGACGAGGTTGCGGTACACGGAGCTCTGCGCGAGATCCGGTCGTTGGTCGAGGATCTCGGGGATCGTGAGCGGGCGCGCCGACGGGGTGAGCGCGTCGAGGAGGGCCTGACGGTTGGCGGTGAGGCGTTGGCCGACTGCCGCCAGCCGCTCGGCCACGGCCTCGCGCACCTGCTCCGACGAGGGTGCAGCCGGGCCCGACATGCTCACGATCCTACCGAACAGGGGTAGCGTCGAGCCTTGGACGCCGACCGTGCCGTGACCGAGCGCTTCACCGAGCTCATGGCGCGCCCCGAGCCCGAGATCGCGCTCGACGAAGCTGCGCTCCTCGTCGCCGCGCACGCCCATCCGGATCTCGACGTCGACGCGCGCCTCGCCCAGCTCGACGCGCTCGCCGCCCGGGCGGCCGGTTGTTCGGCCGGTGAGCTGTCGACGGTGCTGTTCGTCGACGAAGGGTTCCGCGGCAACCAGTCCGACTACGGCGACCCGAGCAACTCGTTCCTCGACGACGTCCTCGACCGTCACGTCGGGATCCCGATCACGCTCAGCGTCGTCATGCTCGAGGTCGGGCGCCGCTGTGGGCTCCAGCTCCACGGCGTCGGCATGCCCGGGCACTTCCTCGTGGGCGGCGGTCCCGGTGAGTGGTTCGATCCCTTCCACGACGGTGCCCGCCTCGACCTCGCCGGGTGCGCGGCCCTGTTCGCGCAGCACCACTCCGGCACCCGCTTCCGACCGCAGTTCCTGATGCCCGTGGGGCCGCGGGCGATCGTCCAGCGCATGCTCGGCAATCTGCAGCACACCCTGATGCAGCGCGAACCGCGGGCGGTGGTCTGGGTCGTCCGGCTGCGGCTGCGGGTGCCCGACCTCACCCTCAGCCAGCGGGGCGACCTCGCGGGGTTGCTCGGTCGACTCGGGCAGTTCGGAGAGGCCGCGCGCGAGCTCGACGTCCTCGCGCAGCTGCTGCCCGGTGAGGGTGGTGAGCAGGCCGCGGCCGCGGCCGCGAACCTGCGGGCGCGCGCGAACTGATCGACGGGCGATCGTTAGGGTGGGGTGATGCCCAAGGCGATGCCGATGTTCCCTCTCGGCACCGTGCTCTTCCCGCACGCGCCGCTCCCGTTGCATCTCTTCGAGGATCGCTACCGCGCCATGGCCGAGACGTGCCTGCGCGGCGACGGCCGGTTCGGGGTGGTCCTCATCGAGCGCGGCTTCGAGGTCGGTGGCGGCGACCAGCGCTTCGCCGTCGGCACCGTGGCGCGCATCGTCGAGGCCGCGCGCACTCCCGACGGTCGCTATCTGCTCGCCACCGTCGGCACGGAGCGGCTCCGGGTGAAGAAGTGGCTCGACGACGACCCCTTCCCGCGCGCCGACGTCGACGTGCTGGGGGAGCCCAAGCGCGTGCCCAAGGACGCCGGTGCCGCGCCGCGACGACGTGCAACGCCTGCTCGGTCGCGTGCTGGCGATGAGCGCGGAGCTCGGCGACCCCGCCGCGCCGGTGGGTTCGGCGGCGCTCGACGACGACCCGGTCAGGGCGTCGTACGAAGCGGCTGCCCACGCGCCACTGGGTCCGCTCGACGCGCAGCGGCTGCTGGAGATCGACGATCCCGGCGCGCGCTTCGAGCGGCTGGAGGCGCTGCTCGTCGACCACGCCGAGGTGCTCCAACTGCGGCTCGCCGGCGGCTGACCCGTCTCGTCGTCGCGCCTGACGCTCGACGGCGCTGGGTAGCCTGACCGCCGTGACCACCGACGATCCCCGCCAGCGAATCCAGGCCGAACAGCAGCGCGTCGAGGGCCTCGTCGAGGACTTCCGCGCCGACCTCGGCACCTCCGAGCGCGATGCCGTCCCGGAGCTGTCCGACCCGGCCGACGCCGCCACCGACACGTTCGAGCGCGAGAAGGACCTGTCGATCCTCGAGCAGCTCGAGCACGAGCTCGAGGAGCTGCAGGCCGCGCTCGAGCGCGTCGACGCCGGCACCTACGGCGTCGACGAGGAGACGGGTGCACCGATCGATCCCGCCCGTCTCGAGGCGTTCCCCGCCGCGCGCACCAACATCACCGGATCCGACGCCACCGCGCCGGGACCCGAGACCAGGGACGAGTACTGAGCGTCCGCATCCGGTTGTTCGCGCAGGCGCGCGAGACGGCCGGCCGGGGTCACGACGAGCGCGCGCCCACGACGCTGGGCGCGACGTTGACGCTGGGCGCGCTGCTCGACGACCTGCGCGCGTCCTACGGACCCGACTTCGCCAGGGTGCTCGACACCGCGCGCGTGTGGGTGAACGGCGACGAACCGCTCGCCGGTGACCTCACCGAGCTCCACGACGGCGACGAGGTCGCCGTCCTCCCTCCCGTCAGCGGCGGCTGACGCGGGCCGATCGCTCGCGCTACGGCTCGGGCGCGACCGCGACGAGCGCCGCGACCATCTTGTACGCGGCTTCCGCGGGACCGAGCTCGTCGGGGCGCAACAGGTTGGCCATGATGCGCAGCACCCACTCCATCAGCGGGCGCGACTGCATCCCGACCCGGGTGAGCTCCCGCATCACCGCCGGGTTGCCGATGGCCCGCACGAACGCCCGCGCCACCTTCCAGTAGAGCCCGTAGATCTCCTCGAGCTGCTGGGGGTAGCGCGTGAGCGCGAGGCCGTCGCCGGTGACGAGCGCGGTGGACACCGCATCGGCGGCCAGGCGTCCCGTCTCGTAGGCGAGCGAGATGCCCTCGCCGTTGAACGGGTTCACCGAGCCCGCCGCGTCCCCGACCACCAACCAGGTGGGGCCGATGTTGGGCGTGACCGACCCGCCGGTGGGGAGCTTCCCGCCGGTGGGAGCGCCGCACGACGACTCGGGCGAGATGCCCCACCGCGCCGGCGCGGTCTCCACGAACGCGTCCATGAGCGTGCTGGTGTTGATCGACTTCCAGCCGGTGAAGGTCGACAGCAGCCCCACGCCGACGTTCACCGTGCCGTCGCCCACCGGGAAGATCCAGCCGTAGCCGGGCAGGTGGTTGCCGTCGCGGTCGCGGAGGTCGAGGTGGCTCTCGATCCAGGGCTCGTCGTGGAACGGGCTGGTGAAGTAGCCCCGCACGGCCATCCCGAGCGGGTACGAGCGGTCGCGCGCGGTGCCCAGCGCCCGTCCGAAGCGGGAGTTGGCGCCGTCGGCGACGACCACGTAGCGGGCCCGCACCGGCTCCTCGGCCCCGTCTCGTCGCACCACCGCGCCGACGACGAGGCCGTCCTCCACCAAGGGGGCGACGGCCTCGGTGCCGGTCCACACCTCGGCGCCCGCACCGGCGGAGGCGTCGGCCACCATCTTGTCGAGGTCGCGGCGGCGCACCACGTAGCCGTAGTCGGGGAAGTCGGGGTGCTGGGGCCACTCGAGCTCGAGGGTCACCCCGTGGGCGATCGACCGCAACCCGTCGTACCGGAGTGAACCCGACAACTGGGACCCGAGCCCCATGTCCTCGAGCTGGCGGACGGCCCGGGGCGTGAGGCCGTCGCCGCACGTCTTCTCCCGGGGGAAGCGCTTCTTCTCGACGACGAGCACCCGGTGCCCGGCGCGGCGCCAGCCAGTAGCCGGTCGCGGCACCCGCCGGACCGCCCCCGACCACCAGCACGTCCCAGACCGCGGGATCAGCCATCGTTCGCGCGCTCCCGACCGGGCTTGTGCGCTTGTGATCCGGAGGTTCCTCTCACCCGGCCATCGTCGCGCGCCGAACACGTCAAGGACCCACCGACACGAACCAGCCGAGAACCCGGTCGCGAACCGTCCGCTACGACCCCACGATCTGCACCACGCTCAGATAGCGTGATAGGAAACCGACTCACTCCCTGTCCCACCCCTTGCTTCCCGGAGGACGACGGGCCCGATGCCCAACGTGATCCCCGATTGGTTGCCGTGGATGCAGCCTGCCGGTCGACTGATCTGGTCGATCGCGCTGTTCCTGATCGGGATGGTGATCGTCTTCGTCCTCATGAAGAGGCCGAAGCCCGACCGCCCCTCGACGTGGGCCGAGTGCATCGCCGGCGCCGTCGGCGTCTTCGCGTTGATGACGCTGGCCTTCGCCGTGATCCCGCACGAGTGGATCACCTTCTCCGACGGCTACCTCCAGTGGGACACGACGCAGTTCGTGTTCCGCAGCGGTCAGGACGTCTTCGGCCTCGGCATCGTCAACTGGCCGTTCAACTTCGACAAGCACAACATCCGCGACATCATCGTCGTGGTGATCTACGGGCTCGGCATGGGTCTCAGCGTCGGCCTCTTCGTGATGTGGCAGAAGCGCGGTCAGGAGAAGCCCGAGGTCGAGGAGGCCGCACCGAAGAAGTCGCGCTTCGGCCGTCCGCTCCGTCGTCAGACCGCGTCCGCGGCGACGAACGGTGGTGACGCCTGATGGCCCGCACCGACGCCAACCCGCCGATGCCCGACTTCGCCACCGACTACGAGCTGCAGGAGGTCGACCCCTCCTACCTCACCGCGTCGGTGAAGCCGAAGCAGTTCCTCCACATCGACCAGGCCGAGTGCATCCTCTGCGAGGGATGCGTCGACATCTGCCCGTGGAAGTGCATCCACATGGTCTCGGTGAGCGCCATCAACGACGCGGTCAACACCGAGCAGCCCGGCGAGGACCCGCGTGACCACGTGGCGTTCATCGTCGACGAAGACATCTGCACGCGGTGCGCGCTCTGCGTCGACCGCTGTCCGACCGGGGTCATCATCCTCGGGAAGCTCTCGCCCGACATCGCCGACGGCGATCGCCACGTCCGCACGCCCCGCAACGGCTACGCCTACGGCGTGCGGTTCTAGTCAGGTTTCGAGGAGACGGGTTCGTGGCCAACGGCAACGGCAGCAGAAGGCAACGGCACCAACGGCCACGGCGGGATCGGCGTGAAGGTCGGTCAGGCGCTGGAGAAGACCGACGAGAAGGTCCGCGGCTCACAGGCGTGGACTGCGATCTTCCGTCCCGGTTCGGTCTTCCGCCGGGGGTACACCGACAGCCCCCGCAACCGGTCCTACGTGATCATGAACAACGTGCTGTACCACCTTCACCCGGTGAAGGTGAAGCGGCACACGGTGAAGGTGTCCTACACGCTCTGCCTCGGCGGGCTCTCCTTCTTCCTGTTCATCCTGCTCACCGTCACCGGCATCTTCCTGATGTTCTTCTACCGGCCCACCGCCGCCGCGGCGTGGCCGACGGTCCGCACGTTGGAGACGGCCGTCACCTTCGGCTCGCTCGTGCGGAACATGCATCGATGGTCGGCGCACCTCATGGTGCTGACCGTGTTCCTGCACATGAGCCGCGTCTTCTACCACGGGGCCTACAAGGCACCGCGTGAGTTCAACTGGGTGATCGGCGTCGTGCTGCTCACCCTGACGCTGCTGCTGTCGTTCACCGGCTACCTGCTGCCGTGGGACCAGCTGGCGCTCTGGGCGGTGACGGTGGGCACCAACATGATGGGGTACACCCCTGTCTTCGGGAACTCCGTCAAGTACGTGCTCCTCGGATCCAAGGAGATCAGCAACGAGACGTTGCTGAGGTGGTACGTGCTCCACGTGCTGCTGTTGCCATTCGTCATCGTCATCTTCATGGCCGTCCACTTCTGGCGCGTCCGGAAGGACGGCGGCATCTCCGGGCCGCTGTAGAGAGGGGAGCTGTAGATGGTCGACATCCCCGAACACCTCCTCCAGCGCAGCAAGGAGCGTCGCAAGGCGCTCGGCCTGCCCGTGCCCGGTGAGGAAGGCGGCGACGCCCCCGAGGCCGAAGCTCCGGCTCCGGTCGAGGCTGCATCCGACGCGCCCGCGGTCGAGGCTCCGGCCGCGGCGGCATCGGCGCCGGCCGAGGACGTCACCACCGAGAGCGGCACCAAGATCCCCGCCCACCTGCTCGAGCGGGCCAAGCGGCGCAAGGCGGCGGCAGCCGGTGGTGGCGACGTCGCCGCGGCCGGCGGCGGCTCGGCCGCGGCCGCCACCGCGACCCTCCCGGCGCCCACCACCACGGGCCCCGGCGGTCACACGCAGCGGCTCCTCACGGTGGTCAAGTCGGGATCGATCCAGCAGACCCGGGCCGAGGCGCAGGACAAGGTGCACACCTGGCCGCACCTGCTGGTGATCGAGTTCGCGTCGATCCTCATCGTGCTCGCGGGCGTCACCATCTTCTCGGCCCTCGTGCGAGCGCCGTTGCTCGGTCTCGCCGACTTCAACAAGACGCCGAACCCGTCGAAGGCACCGTGGTACTTCCTCGGGTTGCAGGAACTGCTCACGATGTTCAACCCGCAGATCGCGGGTGTGCTCATCCCCGGTGTCGCGCTGATCCTCCTGATGATCGCCCCGTTCGTCGACAAGAACCCGTCGAACAAGCCGGCCGACCGCAAGTTCGCCATCGCGATCTTCACGGTCTTCCTGCTCATGTGGGCGGTGCTCGTCATCCTCGGTTCGTTCTTCCGGGGACCCGGGTTCAACTTCGTCCTGCCCTGGCGGGACGGCATCTTCTTCGAGTTGTAAGGAGCGTTTTCCATGGGAATCGCCATCGCCATCGTCGTCGTGATCGCTCTTGCAGTGGTCGCGCTTCTGGTGACGGCGCGGTCGCGAGCCACCACCGGTCGCGTCAGTCGTGAGACCCGCAAGCGTGACGAAGCGGCCGGCGGTTCCACGCTGAGCCAGGCGGTCACGCCCGGTGACGAGACCACCGTCGACGTCGAGACCGGCGAAGGTCGCGCCCGCGCCGACGAGGCCCGCCGCGCGATCGACTCCGGCGCCTCGCAGGTCCCCGAGAAGCGTGCGGCCGGCACCGCGGCGGTGTACGAGCCGATCGACCTCGACGAGCTCGGCGTCACCCGGCGGCAGTTCTTCAACCGCTCGATCCTCGCCGGGTCGGGCCTCGGGCTCGGCGCCTTCGGCGTCGCCGCGCTGGCGTTCCTCTGGCCGGGGGCGAGCGCCGGGTTCGGCGGCAAGATCGTGGTGGGATCGGTGGCCGACGCCAACACCGCCATCGGCAACAAGCAGCCGTTCTACAACGCCACCGCCAAGACCTACATCGTCGCCTACCCGAAGGCCTCCCTCGGGAACGCCAAGAAGGTCTCGGCGTACACCCCGCCGATCCTCGCGG
Organism: uncultured Actinomycetes bacterium; assembly: GCA_963755855.1. GTDB lineage: Bacteria > Actinomycetota > Acidimicrobiia > IMCC26256 > DASPTH01 > DASUAS01. Next base: position 2,797,261 of record CAVWLR010000009.1, read on the forward strand.
GCATGGAGGCCGGGTACGTCGCGCTCTACCAGAAGTGCGTGCACCTCGGCTGCCGCGTGCCGTGGTGCCAGAGCTCGCAGTGGTTCGAGTGCCCCTGCCACGGTTCGAAGTACAACAAGGTCGGTGAGAAGGTGGGTGGTCCGGCGCCTCGTGGTCTCGACCGCTTCGTGCTCGAGGTCTCGGGCGGCAACATCGTCGTCGACACCGGGAACCTCGTGCTCGGGCCGCCGATCGGCACCAACACCATCAACCAGAGCCCGGAAGGCCCGCTCTGTGTCTGACGCGTCCCTCCCGAGCACCGCCCGCCCGAACACCGTCCGTCCGAACCTCACGCGTCCTGGAGCCCGGCCCGCATGAGCTTCCGCACCATCCTGATCCTGATCAACGCGGCGTTGATCGTCGCGTTCCTCGTCTTCGTCGCGGTGCGCGTCCTCCGGCTGAAGTACAACAAGGAGCCGGAACCCGAGAACCTCACCCCGTTCTTCGACGACGACGTGCTCGAGGGCGCCCACCTCGAACGGGTGCTCGGCGTGGCGCTGATCGCGTTGGTCGTCGTCGTCCTCGGACTGCTCGCCTACTTCATCTGGGAGCCGTTCCGGCAGACGGCCGCCGCCACCGGCTTCAAGGAGCGCTCGGTCGAGCGCGGCGCGACCCTCTTCGCCAACGCGCAGTCGAAGGAGTACGACAGCACGAAGTCGTTGCTCTGCGCGACGTGCCACGGTGTCGACGGCGGCGGCGGATCGGCCACCTTCACCGTGCAGAGCACCGACCCGCGGTGCGACCCCACCGCGAAGGTCACCGACGACACGCCGAAGTACTGCCTCCCGACGCAGGTGGCGTGGGCAGCGCCGAGTCTGCAGCTCGCGTCGCTGCGCTACTCGAGAGAGCAGATCACGCAGATCATCACGTACGGCAGACCGGGCACACCCATGCCCGCGTGGGGTGTCGCGTCCGGGAAGGGTGCGCTCCAGACACAGAGCATCCAGGACCTCGTGAACTACGTCAACAGCCTCGCCACCACGTCCACCAAGGCACAAGCAGTGGCCGACAAGGAGGTCGAGAGCTGCGACACGCGCCTCGCGTGCGTGGGACGCAAGCAGCTCCAGGCGCCCAAGACGCGCGCCGCCGCACTCAAGTGGGTCGCCGACGCCCAGGCCGAGCTCGACGCGGCCCAGGCGGCACTCACCACGGGTGGCGTCCAGGACGTCGCCACCAACACCAAGCTGGTGCAGCAGAAGCAGGAGACCCTGCAGGCCGCCCAGGACTGGCTCCAGACCACCGACACCGCGTCCGACGGCGCCATCCTCTTCATGAACAACTGCGCCCGGTGCCACACGCGCGGCTGGTCCTACTTCGACACCACCGATCCCGGCGCCAACCCGCCCGGGATCATGGGTGGCGGCGCCTACGGCCCGAACCTCACCAACGGCGACGTGAACAACCAGTTCCCGCCGCCCAACGGCGAGGCCCAGCTGGAGGAGTGGATCGGCATCGGCGTGCCCGCCAACGACCAGTACGGCATCCGCGGCATCTCGTCCGGGCGCATGCCGCACTTCGGCGCAGTCCTGTCCAAGACCGACATCGAGTCGATCATGGCGTACGAGCGATCGCTGTAGGAGTGCTGCTGTGACATCGATCCTCGCTGAAGGCATCTGGTACCCGACGATCCTCGGCATCCTCGTCGTGGTCTCGGCGGTCGTGCTGTTCATGGGTTCCGTCTACGTGCTGCTCGGCACCAACGTCGGTGCCCGACTCGGCTTCCTCATCACGTTCACGTCGCTGATGGGCTTCCTGATGATCCTGAGCCTCCTCTGGCTCACCACGGCCTCGCCCCTCGAGTCGCCCAAGGGTCGGGTCGCGTCGTGGTCGGTCATCGAGAACGTGCCCGACCTGGCGAAGGCGAAGACGGAAGCGGTGCGCGACGCCAACACCAAGGCCAACCGCGCGTCGCAGACCGATGCGTCGAACGTGGCGTCCGCGGTCGACGCGGCGCTGATCACCAAGGTGTCGACGCCCACGATCACCTACACGCCCAACGACAACCGCTTCGCCAAGTTCCAGGACATCACCCAGTTCATGGTCCTCCAGACCTGGACCGTGGGCGGGAGCGAGCCGCACTTCTACAAGGGCGAGTTCAACCACTCCACCAAGTACGCGGTGATCGAGTACTGCAAGACCGCGACGGTGGTGCAGACGTTCGGCCTGCCGCCGCTCCCGCCCGAGTGCGCGAGCGGCGCCGACGCCCAGAGGGGCTTCGTGGTCGCCACGTTCGACTACGGCACCCTGCGCCTGCCGCCGTTCGTCGTCTTCGTGATCGTCTCCATCCTCTTCGGGCTCGGCCTCCTCATGCTGCACTGGCGTGAGAAGGACCAGCACGCGGCGGAGGCGGCGGCGAAGGCCGAGGTGGCCGGTGCGGCGCCGGTGCCCGACGAGCCCGAACTGACGAAGGTCTAGGCGTGGGAGCGGCAACGATGCGACGGATCCGTGGACTGATCGGTGTCGCGCTCTGCACGGTCGGCGCGCTGCTCGCGCTGACGGTGCCGGCGGGGGCGCAGCAGCTGGTCGACGCCGGAAAAGAGGGTGACGGCTCCGGAGGCCTGGCCTTCGTGATCATGGTCGTCGTGATCGTGAGCATCGGGTGCGCGCTGTTCTTCATGGACCGCGTGCGCCGCAACCGCCTGCCGCAGGACGAGGACGTCTAGCCCTCACCACTTCGAGCTGGACCGCTGCGATCGTCGGGGCCCCACTCCGGCGTTCGAACAGTGCTCCGCAAGCTCCGCAAACTCCGGCGGAGCGGGGCCCCGACGCTCTCCGCTACGCGCTCGTGGTGAACTCGGCCGCGCTCGCAACGGTTTCGTCGATCTGGGCGTCGGTGTGGGCGAGGCTCACGAAGAGGGTCTCGTAGCCGCTGGGGGCGAGGAAGTGGCCTCGGGCGAGGAGATGGTGGAAGAGGGCTGCGTAGCGGGCGTGGTCGGCCTGTTGGGCCTGTTCGTAGTTCGTCACCGGGGTGGGTGAGAAGAAGAAGCCGGTGAGGGTGCCGACGCTCGTCACCTGGGCGTCGGGGAGGGCCCGCTGCAGGCCGTCGGCGAAGCGCTTCGCCTTCAGCTCGAGCTCGACGTAGCTGGCATCGGTGAGCTGCTCCAGCACGGCCAGCCCGGCGGCGGTGGCGAGGGGGTTGCCGCTCAGGGTGCCGGCTTGGTACACGGGGCCGAGGGGGGCGAGGTGGTCCATGATCTCGGCGCGCCCGCCGAGCGCGGCGAGGGGGAGGCCGCCGCCGGCGACCTTGCCGAACATGGAGAGGTCGGGGGCGATGTCGTAGCGACCCTGCGCGCCGGCGGGGCCGAGGCGGAAGCCGGTGATCACCTCGTCGCAGATCAGCAGCGCGCCGGCGTCGGTGCAGCGGGTCCGCAGGCGGGCGAGGTAGCCGTCGGCCGGCGCCACGAGCCCCATGTTGGCGGCGACCGGTTCCACGATCACCGCGGCGAGATCGTCGCCGTAGCGGTCGAAGGCGGCGTCGAGCGCGGCGTCGTCGTTGTAGGGGACGACGATCGTGTCGGCGACGGTGCCCTCGGTGACCCCGGCCGAACCGGGGAGGCCGAGGGTGGCGAGGCCGCTGCCGGCGGCGACGAGGAGGGCGTCGACGTGGCCGTGGTAGCAGCCGGCGAACTTCAGGACCTTCGAGCGACCGGTGACGCCGCGCGCCAGTCGTACCGCGGTCATGCCCGCCTCGGTGCCGGAGGAGACGAGGCGCACCTTGTCGACCGACGGGACGCGCGCGGCGATGGCCTCGGCCAGCTCGACCTCGCGGCGGTCGGCGCGCCGTACGACGTGCCGGCGGCGGCGGCGCGCTGCACCGCCTCGACGACTGCAGGGTGCGCGTGGCCGAGGATCGACGCGCCCCACGACTGCACGTAGTCGGTGTAGCGACGGCCGTCGGTGTCGAACAGGTACGGGCCCTCGGCGCGCTCGACGAAGAACGGCTCACCCCCGACCGATGCGAACGAGCGCACCGGCGAGTCGACCCCGCCGGGGATGACCGCGAGCGCGCGCTCGAACAGCTCGTTCGAGCTCACGCGAGGCGTTCGGCGAGCTCGCGTGCGAAGTAGGTGAGCACGAAGTCGGCGCCGGCGCGCTTGATCGAGGTGAGCACCTCGAGCGCGGCGGCGTCGCCGTCGAGCCAACCGTTCTGCGCCGCGGCCTTGAGCATCGCGTACTCGCCGCTCACGTGGTACGCCGCCACCGGCACGTCGAACGAGTCGCGCAACGAGCGCACGATGTCGAGGTACGGCAGCGCGGGCTTGACCATCACCATGTCGGCGCCCTCGGCGACGTCGAGCGCGGTCTCGTCGAGCGCCTCACGCGCGTTGGGTGGGTCCATCTGGTAGCCGCGGCGATCGCCGAACTGCGGGGCGCACTCGGCCGCGTCGCGGAAGGGTCCGTACAGCGCCGACGCGTACTTGGCGGCGTAGGCGAGGATGGCGGCGTCGGCGTGGCCCGACTCGTCGAGCGCGTCGCGGATCGCCGCGACCTGGCCGTCCATCATCCCCGACGGCGCGATCACGTCGGCTCCCGCGCTCGCCTGCGCGATGGCGATCGACGCGTACCGCTCGAGGGTGGAGTCGTTGTCGACCTCTCCGGAATCGGTGAGGAGGCCGCAGTGGCCGTGGTCGGTGTACTCGTCGAGGCAGTCGTCGGTCATGAGCACGAGCGAGTCGCCGACCTCGTCGCGCAGGTTCCGCAGCGCGACCTGCACGACGCCGTCGGGGTCGTCGGCACCGGAGCCGCGGGCGTCCTTGGTGGTGGGGACGCCGAAGAGGATCACCGCGGGCACGCCGAGGTCGGCGAGCGCGCGCACCTCCTTGCGCAGGCTCTCCTGCGTGTGCTGCACGACGCCCGGCATCGACACGATCGGCTCGGGGGCGTCGAGGCCTTCCTTCACGAACAGCGGCGCGACCAGGTCGTCGACGGAGAGGCGGGCTTCCGCCACCAGCCGTCGCAGCGCGGGCGTGCGGCGCAACCGACGCATGCGTCGCACGGGGAACGTCACACCCGCCAGGCTACCGCTGCCCCCACCCCGGTCTTGGCGCCGCTACGCCGTCGATGTCACGCGGGAGGGGCGCCGAATGCCTGGAGGAGGGTGGTGACGAGGCCTTCGATGGTGTGCTGCTCGGCTTCGGCGTCGACGCGCAGGCCCCGCTCGACCGCGGTCGCGGAGGTGACCGGGCCGATCGAGACGACGAGCGGGAACGGCTCGGGGCGCGGGTCGATCTGCGACAGGAAATTGTCGACGGTCGACGACGACGTGAACGTCACCGCGTCGAAGCGTCCCTCCACGACCCGCTGCACGAGGGTGGGGTCGGGCGTCGCCGGCCGGGTGCGGTAGACGGGCAGGACGTCGACCGCGTAGCCGCGCTCGGCCAGACCCTCGGGGAGGATGTCGCGGGCCACCTCGGCCCGGGCGAGCAGGACCCGGGCGTCGGGTGCCGACGGCGGCGGGAAGGCCTCGAGCAGCGACTCGGCGACGAACCGCTCGGGGAGCAGGTCGGTGCGCAGCCCCCGCGTCGAGAGCGCGTGCGCGGTCCCGGGGCCGATGGCGGCGAGGCGCACGCCGGCGAGCGCACGCGCGTCGAGGCCGGCGGGAGTGAGGCCGTCGTGGAAGAAGGCCCGCACCCCGTTGGGCGAGGTGAACACCAGCCACTCGTAGCGGCTGAGGTCGGGGACGGTGAACGCGAGCGGCGCGATCTCGATGGCGGGCAGCTCCAGCACCTGGGCGCCGAGCTCCTCCAGGCGGAGGCGCAGCCCGCTCACCTGCTCGCGGGCACGGGTCACCACCACCGTGCGGCCGAACAGCGGGCGGGCCTCGAACCACGAGAGGTCGAGCCCGGCGACGCCGCCGACGACGATCGCGCTCGGCGCCTTCACCCCGGCGTCGGCGATGGTGGCGAGCGTGGCCCGCACCGTCGTCTGGTCGGGGCGGGTGCCGTTGCGCACCGCGGCGACGGGCGTGTCGGGCGGGCGGCCGCCCTCGACGAGACGGCGGGCGATCTCGCCGATGCGGCCGGCGCCCATGAGGATCACGAGCGTGCCGCCGGCGCGGGCGAGCGCGCCCCAGTCGACGTCGGTGGTGCCCTTGGTGGGGTCCTCGTGGCCCGTGACCACGGTGAAGTGGGTCGACACACCCCGGTGGGTCACCGGGATGCCGGCGTAGGTGGCCGCGCCGATGGCGCTGGTGATGCCGGGGACCACCTCGAACGGGATGCCGGCGGCGGCGAGCGCCTCCGCCTCCTCACCGCCGCGTCCGAACACGAACGGATCGCCGCCCTTCAGGCGCACCACGCACTCGGCGGCGCGACCCTTGTCGACGAGGAGCTGGTTGGTCTGCTCCTGGGTGAGGTCGACGTCGCCCGGCGACTTCCCGGCCGCGATCAGCTCGGCGCCGTCGGGTGCGAGCGCGAGCAGGGCCGACGACGCCAGACGGTCGTAGACCACGACGTCGGCGCGGCGGAGCAGCTCGGCGCCCCGCACGGTCAGCAGGCCGGGATCACCGGGTCCGGCGCCCACCAGGTAGACGGTCATGCGAGGCCTCCCGACAGCAAGCTGTCCTCGAGCAACGACCGGCCCCCGTGCGCCATGAGCTCCGCGGCGGCGGCGCGTCCGGCGACGACCGGGTCGCGGTCGCGCGCAGTCGCGCGCAGGACCACGTGGCCGTCGACCGCCGCCAACAACGCCTCGACCGACACGTCGTCACCGTCGACCGTGGCCAGCGCGCCACAGGGGAGGTCGCACCCACCGCCGAGCTCGGCGAGGTACGCGCGTTCGGCCGCGACCGCGAGGTGCACGCGCGCGTCGTCGATGGCGCTCAGCCGCGCGCGTGTGTCTTCGTCGTCGCTCCGGCACTCGACCGCGAGCGCGCCCTGGCCGACCTGCGGGAGCATCACCGACGGTTCGAGGTACTCGTCGGCGTGGTCGGTGAGCCCGAGCCGATCGAGCGCGGCGGCGGCGACCACCACCGCGTCGAAGTCGGCGGCGCGTGCGAGCCGGGTGGCGATGTTGCCGCGCAGCTCGGCGAAGGTGAGATCGGGGCGCAGTGCGGCCAGCTGCGCGCGTCGGCGCACCGATCCGGTCGCGACGCGGGCACCGGCCGGCAGCGCGTCGAGCGTGGAGCCCACGAGCACGTCGCGCGGATCGGCCCGCTCGGGGAACACCGCCAGCACGAGGCCGTCGGGGTTGTCGGAGGCGGGGAGGTCCTTCGCCGAGTGGACCGCGAGGTCGGCGCGACCGTCGAGCACGGCCTGCTGCACCTCCTTCACGAAGATGCCGGTGCCGCCGACGGCGTGGATGGGCACGTCGGTCCGCTGGTCACCGACGGTCGACACCACCACGAGCTCGGTGTCGTCGCCGAGCAGCGCGGCGACGCGGTGGGCCTGCCACCGGGCCAGCTCGCTGCCGCGCGTCGCCACGCGCAGCGGGCGCGGCATCAGTGGTCGGGATCGGCGACTTCGAGACCGAACAGCTCGACGAGGGCGTCGGCGTACTGCTCGCCCCGGGCGGTGCCGGCGGCATCCTTCACCCGGACGGTCGGCTCGTGCAGGACCTTGTTCACGATGCTGCGGGTGAGCTGCTCGACGGCGGCACGGGCGGCGGGGTCGAGGGCGTCGAGCTTGGCCCGGTGACGCTCGAGCTCGAGCTCGCGCGTGTCGTCGATCTGGGCGCGGAACGCGGTGATGATCGGCGCCACCTCGCGCACGGTGCGCTCGACGCGATGACGGTCGAGCTCCTCCGCGATGATCTCGCGCACGTGCCCGATCTCCTGGCGCCGTTGCGCGAGCGACTGCTCACCGAAGGCGCGGAGGTCGTCGATGTCGAGCAGCGTGACGCCGAACACCTCGCCCGCTCCGGGGTCGATGTTGCGGGGCACGCCGATGTCGACGACGAGCAGCGCACGTCCGGCGCGCGCCTGCATCACCGATTCGATCGCGCTGCGCTCCATCAGGAGGTCCTGCGCGCCGGTGGACGCGAGCAGCACATCGCAGGCGACCAGTGCATCGGGGATCTCGGTGAGGCTGATGGCACGACCACCGACCCGGGTCGCGAGCTCTTCGGCCTTGGCCGACGTGCGGTTGGCGACGACGATCTCCTCGACGCCCGCGCCGGCGAGCGCCAGCGCCATCCCCTCGCCCATGGCCCCGGCGCCGAGCACCAGGACGCGGCGGTCGTGCAGCGAGCCGAGCCGGGTCGTGGCCAGCGCCACCGCGGCCGACGAGACCGACACCGCGTGACGGCCGATGGCGGTCTCGGTGCGGGCCCGCTTGCCCACCTCGACCGCGTGGCGGAACGTGCGTGACAACGACGGCCCGGTGGCGGCCTCCCGCTCGGCGGCGTTCCACGCCTCGCGCACCTGGCCGAGGATCTCGCCCTCGCCGATGATCATCGAGTCGAGGCCGGCGGCGACACCGAAGAGGTGCGCCACCGCGGCGTCGTCGTGGTACGTGTACATCAGGTCGGAGAACTCGTCGGGGTCGACGCCCGAGGAGTCGGCGAGGAAGTCGCGCACCTCCTGCATCGCCGGGTGGAACAACGTGGCCTTGGCGTAGACCTCGGTGCGGTTGCACGTGGACAGCAGCACGACCTCGGCGAGGTGCTCGGCCCCGCCCAGCGACTGCAGTGCCTTCGGCAGCGCCTCGGGTGCGACGGTGATGCGTTCCAGGAGCCCGACCGGCACCGTGCGGTGGTTGAGCCCGACTACGACGAGAGACATGCCCGGAGGATCTCCTTGGCTTCTTCCACGTTCCCGGCGCGAATCAGATCGAGCATGCCGGAATCGAGCGCCGACTGCCAATCCGGTTCTTCGCTGGAACGCCCCGCGGCCCGGAGCTCTTCCCGGGCTTCCGACAACACGTCCAACAGTGTCGCGTACTCGGGGCCCAGCTCTTCAGCCAGGCGCCGGCGCAACCACGTGGCGAGGGCGGGACTGCGGCCCCCGGTGCCGATGGTGACGACCAGGTCGCCCTGGCGCACCACCGAGGTGAGGGTGAACGAGCAGTTGGCGGGGTCATCGGCCGAGTTCACCCACACCCGCCGCGCCTCGCCGGCCTCGAAGACCGCCCGGTCGACGTCGGGCACGCCGGTGGCCGTCGTGGCCAACCAGGCGTCGTCGAGGTCGGTGGCGGTGAACGTGCGCTCGCTGAGGGTCAGACGCCCCTCCTCGGCCCACGCCCGGACCTCGGTGCCCACGACCGGCGCCACCACGTGCACGTCGGCCCCGGCGGCGAGGATCGCCTCGATCTTGCGGGCGGCGATGCGCCCGGCCCCCACCACGACGCAGCGACGGCCGGCGACCACGAGGTTCACCGGGTACCCGGAGATCGCGGGGCGGCTCACCGGATGCCGACCGTCATGGAGTCGTCCCGTCCATCAGCGCCGCGCCGCGGTCTCGCCGTTGCGTCGCTCGCCGTCACGGTTCTCACCGGTCAGCACGGGGGCGTCGTCGCGTCGCTGTTGGTAGAAGGAGAGGATCTGGAGCTCGATGGCGAGGTCGACCTTCCGGAGCGAGACGCCGTTCGGCGCGCTCACCACGGTGGGGGCGAAGTTCAGGATCGAGGTGACGCCGGCGTCGACCAGACGGTCGGCGACCTCCTGGGCGGCGTGGGCGGGGGTGGCGATGATGCCGATGGCGACGCCCCGGGTGCGCGCGATCTCGGGGAGGTCGTCGAGCGACTCGATGGTGAGCTCGCCCACGCTGAGGCCGACCTTCTCGGGATCGGCGTCGACGGCGGCGACGATGCGGTAGCCGCGGGCTCCGAACCCCCGGTAGTTCGCGAGCGCGTGGCCGAGGTTGCCGACGCCGACGATCGCGACCGGCCAGTCGTGGGTGAGGCCGAGCTCGCGTGAGATCTCGTGGAGCAGGTGCTCGACGTCGTACCCGACGCCCCGCGTGCCGTAGGAACCCAGGTAGGAGAGGTCCTTCCGGACCTTGGCCGCGTTGACACCCGCCAGCTCGGCCAGGCGCTCCGAGGAGACCGTGCCGATCTCCTGGTCCGCGGTCTCGAGCAGGGCCCGGTAGTAGAGCGGGAGGCGCAGCACCGTCGCCTCCGGGATGCGGCGCGCTTCGGAAATCTCAAGCCCTCCTGGTCGGGCGGCGCGGCGAGGCCGGAGCCTCGACTCAGAGCGTACCGAGCTTGTGCACGTTTTCCCGAAGTCGCGGTGCCGTAGCCTCGATCTCCGTGGTCGTGGCGTTGGCGTTCGTGGCGGTGGTCGTCTCGTCCCTCTTCGCCCAGTCGATGCTGGTGCGCTACACCGCCGGCCACGAGCCCCAGCACCGGGCCTGGGCCATCGCCCTGGGCATGTTCGCCCTGGCGTCGGTCGCGCTGGCGTCGGGGACGGCCACCGGCTGGGACAACGGCACGTTCCGCGTCTTCTACCTCCTCGGGGCGGTGGTCAACGTCCCGTGGCTGGCCATGGGCACCGTCTACCTGCTCGCCCGGCCCGAGGTGGCCCGCCGGGTGCACTGGGGACTGGTGCTCTTCAGCGGCTTCGCCGCCGGCGTGCTGCTGAGCTGCCCGATGGACACCGTGCACGGCACCGAGATCCCCGTGGGCAAGGACGTCTTCGGCGCGCTGCCCCGCATCCTGGCCGCCGCCGGCAGCGGGGTGGCGGCGGTGGTGATCATCGCCGGAGCGCTCGTGTCGGCGTGGCGCTTCCTGCGCCGGCCCGAGGTCGCCGACCACGGGCGCCTGGCCGGTGCCAACGCCCTCATCGCGCTGGGCACCTTGGTGCTCTCGAGCGGTGGGTTGGTGCAGGGCGTGGTCGGCCACGACGAGGCGTTCGCGCTCAGCCTCGCCGTCGGCATCTCGATCGTCTACGGCGGGTTCGTGCTCGCCAGCGGGCGGAAGAAGTCACCCGTAGTGGCAAAATCTCACGCAGAGTGATTCTTTAACTCAAGAGAATTCCGGCCTCCGTCGATCCTGGTTGCACGAGCGTCCCCCGGGGGAAGCTCGCCGACATCCGGTCCGTGGGTGTGGGCGGCGTGGAGATCGGTTCGCCGATCACCACGAAGCCTCCCAGCCCGCCCCAAGCCCGTCCGCATCCACGGGCCTGGTGTCTTCTCGCTCACTGCAGAGCGGGTCCCCGCCCTGCACGGGCCGTCGTGCCCGGCGCGCCGTCAGGGGCCGAGGCGCAGGACGAACTGCGCCGTCGCCGCCCCGAGGATGAGGACGAGGAGGATGACGATCATGATCGTCGTGCCGCGCCTCATGCCGCGAGCCTCATGACCGGCGCTCCGGCACGAGGGTGACACCGCTCCCGGCCTTCAACCGCAGCGTCGCCGCGGCCGATTCGCGGTCGAACGCGAGCGCGACCAACCCGTAGGAGTCGACCAGCAGCACCAGCTCCGACGGCTTGGCGTCGGCGTAGGTGTGGACCCAGCGCGCGGCTCGGATCTCGCCTCCGACGTGCACCTCGACCCGGCTCCCTTCACCGGCGCCACCGGCACCGAGCTCCCCGGGGTCGATGTTCAGCTGGCAGTTGCCGTAGCGGTCGACCCACCACACCTCGCCGACGATCGAACCGTCGTCACGGACCTCGGGCAGCGCCACGAGGCCCGGCACCAGGGTGGCGGCGTCGACGGGGGTGCCGAGCTCGGCGAGCGGCACACCGGACGCCAGGTGCCCGGCGGCGGGGGCGAGCACGTCGCGCCCGGCGAACGTGGGTCCGGGGGCGGGGAGCTGGTAGTCGGGGTTGTCGAGCGAGAAGACCGCCCGGGCGCCACCGGCCATGGCGACCGCAGGGGCGAGCAGGCCGTTGTCGGGGCCGAGCAGCACGCCGCCCGCCACCTCCACCGCGACCATGCGACGACTGGTGCCCACACCGGGATCGACCACGGCGACGACGATGCAGTCGTCGGGGAGGTACTGCACTGCCCGCACGAGCATCAGCGCGCCGGCGCGCACGTCGTGCGGCGGGATCTCGTGCCCGACGTCGAGGATGCGGACGTCGGGGGCGAGGCCGAGCATGACCGCCTTGCACACGCCGACGAACTCGTCGGCGTGGCCGTAGTCGGACGCGAACGCGATCAGCACGATGCGACACTAAGCGCGCGCGGACGCGGCCCTTCAGCCCACATCCCCACCGCCCGTTCCGCCCTTCACGCCGCCCGACGCACCCTCCCGGCGTCCGGCCCCGAAACGGGGGCCGGACCGACCGCGATCAGCCGGCTTGTGTGTAGCGACTTCCCAAGTACGTGTCGACGTCGACGTCGCGCACGCGGAACGACCGGCCCACGCGTACGGCGGGCAGTTCGCCCGACTTGATGATGCGATAGACCGTCATGGTCGAGACTCGCATGAGATCGGCGACTTCCTGCACTGTCAGGAACCGCGCCGTGGCGAATGATTGCGCCACTGGCATACCCCTTCCGTTTTCCCCCGCTTTTCCGCGGGGTGAGCGTAGGCCTCTGCGGCTGCTGTTGCAAAAGTGCAGCTACGAGCCCTTGTTCAGGGGTTTCCGACCGTCGCGAAGGGGTCGATCGGCGCGGCGGCGACGGTCTCGATCAGGTCGAGCAGCCCGGAGTAGGCGCCCGGCGGCCGGCGGTCGTCGAGGGGCACGGTCCGCAACGCCCGGCCCTGCCAGGCGGCGACGGCCAGTGCGACGGCGTCGAGGTCGACGAATGCGACCACTTCGAGCCCCGATGCCAGTGCCACCCCGGCGTAGCTGTGGTCGGCGACCACGAGATCGGGACGGGCCAGGGTGAAGAGCCACTCCTCGGCGGCCTCGACGCTGTCGTCGGCGAGGAGTGCCGCTCCGTCGGTGAGCACCGCGACGCCGTCGACCCACCGGACCCGCCGGCCACTGGGGCCGAAGGCGGTGGTCTCGCCGCTCGCGAGCACGTCCCCGCCCTCGGCGGCGGCGCGGGCCACGAGCCGGCGGTAGATCTGGAGCAGCGCCGCCGGGCGTGCGGTCGCGAAGGCGAGTCGCCCACCGGAGCGGGCCACCTCGAGCACGCGCGTCGTCGCTGCGGTGAAGCCGTCGACGGTGCGTCCCGGTGCGATGCGGGCGCGCGGCCCGTCGCCCTCCCAGCCGTAGATCCCCTCGACCGCAGCCGCGACCTGCTCCCGAGTGAGCCCGGGGAACGGTGGAAGTCCGCACAGCGCGTTCGGCGCACCGTGCTCGATGCGACGCATCGTGCCGATCACCTCGTCGCGTCCGTAGCGCAGGCTGCGTCCGGCCACGTGTTGCTGTTTCAGCACCTCGCGGACGGTCGGTCCGTGCTCGGCGCGTGCCGGTCGCTCGCCCGAGTGATCGGGCAGCTTCGGCGGGAGGCGGGACGACCGCGGCTTGCGGGTCACGCCTGCCCGAGCTCCTCGGAGCGACGGGTCGCAGCGGTGATCGCCTCGAGGAAGGCGCCGCGCACACCGTGGGTCTCGAGCACCGCGAGCCCGGCCGCGGTCGTGCCCCCGGGTGACGTGACCGCCGCCCGCAACGACTCGGGGGTCGCGCCCTCCTCGCCGAGCAGCGTGGCGGCACCGAGGATCGTCTGACGCACGAGGGCCTCGCTGGTGTCACGGGGGAGCCCGACGAGCACGCCGGCCTCGATCATCGCCTCGGCGACCAGGAACACGTATGCGGGTCCGGAGCCCGAGAGCCCGGTGACCGCATCGAGCTGGCGTTCCGGCACGCGCGTCACGACCCCCACGGTGCCGAGCACGCGCTCGCACACCTCGAGGTCGATCTCGGTCACGTGCTGGCCGGGCGAGATGGCCGCGGCGCCGCGTCCCACCAGCGCGCCGGTGTTGGGCATCGCCCGCACGACCGGTCGTCCCGGTGCGACGGCTTCGAGCGCGGCGATGGTGACGCCGGCGGCGATCGAGAGCACGAGCGCGCCGTCGGGCAGCACCTCGGCGCAGCTCTCCAGTGCGGCGACCGCGTCGGCCGGTTTCACCGCCAGCACGAGCACCTCGGCATCCCCCGCCGCCCACGCCGGGTTGCGCACGACGCGCACACCGGGGAGACGGGCTTCGAGGTGGTGGTGACGATCGGCGTCGACCTCGGCCACCGCCAGCTCCTCGGCCTCCCACCCGCCGTCGAGCAGGCCGACGGCGAGGGCCTCGCCCATGCGACCGCCGCCCACGAGTGCCAAGCGCATCCGGTGCAGGCTAACCGTGACCACGGGGGCGGACGCACCGCTTCCAGCGCGGCCCGACCAGGCGCGCCCGACCAGCCGCGCAACGCGCGAACGAGAGGGCCGGGCCCGAGGAACCTCTGGTCCCGTCCCGCACTTCCCCGAGCGGGACGGTCCTCGGGCACCTCGGACCCGGACCCAACGGACCCCGTCGGGCCCGGCGTCCAGAGAGACGCTCGCGCCGTCGCCGCGTCACGCGGTGTCGGTCGCCGGGTCAGGAAGCCGGTCAGGAAGCCGGGTCAGGAAGGACGCGCGCGCTTGCCGTACGCGAGCTGCACGACGGGTTGGAACCACCGTTCCGTCAGCTCGTAGAGCACACCGATGATGCGGTCGAGCTCGTCGACGGTCAGGTGCTCGAGCGCGACGCGACCGACGAGGTAGACATCGCCGTCGGGGCCGAGCGAGAAGCGCGCGCCGTACATCGCGTGGTTGCGCTTCAGCAGGAACTCGTAGAGCTCGAGGTGGTGCTCAGGGGGAAGAGGGAGGAAGTACACCTCGTAGCGGAGCGTGCGCTCGTGCAGGTCGAAGTAGATCGTCGTCGCGTCGCGACCGTCACAGGTGAAGCGCACGTACCAGCGACGGAGCTCGGGGTCGTACTCCACCGTCTGGATGTACGACTCCTCGGCCACCGGCCCTTCGAGGTGGCCGGCCACGAGCGCGTGCGACCGATCGAGCGCGGTCGCGAGGGAGTCGTCCAGCGAGTCGGAGGACGGCGCGGGATCTAGCGGCACTTGACGACCGCGCGCGGTGAGGTCGTCGTAGTGACGGCGCAGTCGCGCTGCCGCGATGCTCCAGCGGTAGCGCATCGAACGCGCGTATCCGTTGGCGCCGAGCTCGGCGCAGTCGTCTGCGAGCACTCGGTCGATGCGGTCTGCGTACGCAGCCGGGTCGCGCTCGTCGACGAGGAAGCCGGTGACGCCGTCGTCGACGAGCAGCCGGAGACCCCCCACGTTCGCGGCGACGACGGCAGTGCCGCAGGCCGCGGCCTCGAGCGCGACGAGCCCGAACGACTCGGTGTGCGACGGGACGACGCACACGTCGGCGGCGCGGTAGTACTCGACCAATTGCTCGTGCGGTTGGGGTGCGACGAAGTGCACCCGGTGGCCGAGGCCGAGCTCTGCGACCAGTGCGTGCAGCGCGACCACCTCGCCGGCGCCGGCGGGTCCACTCGGTCCGCCCACGATCACGAGCTGGGCGCGGCGATCACTCACCTCGGCCAGCGCGCGCACGGCGAGGTCGGCACCCTTGAGGGGTTGGAGACGCCCGACGAAGAGCAGGACCGGTCCACCGGTGAGTCCGAGACGTCGACGAGCGGCCGCCCGGTCGCCGGGGTGGAACACCGCGTGGTCGACACCCGGCGTGATGATCTCGATGCGGGCGGGGTCGGCGCCGTAGTGGCGGACGAGCTGCTCGTGCTCCTCCTGCGTCGACGCGACCACGAGGTCGGCGCAGCGCACGACCTCGGCCTCGACGCGCGGACGGAGCGCGATGCCGTCGCCCAACCCGACTTCGGCCTTCACGCGCTCGAGCGTGTGGAACGTGGTGACCAGCGGCAGGTCGAGCTCGTGCTTCAGCCGGTGCCCGACCGCGCCCGACACCCAGTAATTCGCGTGCAGCACGTCGTGACGGCCGGTGCTCGCGAGCACCTCACGAGCGGCGTCGGTGAACTCACCGACCAGGTCGGGGAGCTCGCGCAGCGGCACCGGCGCGCAGGGTCCGGCGGGGACGTGCAGCACCCGGAATCCGGGCTCCACCTCGACGACCGGCGGCTGCTCCGGGTGCTCGGCGCGGGTGAGCACGTCGACGGCGACGCCCGCGCGCGCCAGCGCCGCGGCCAGCGCCCGCACGTAGACGTTCATGCCGCCACCGTCGCCGGTTCCTGGTTGTGCGAGCGGCGACGTGTGCACGCTCAGCATTGCCACCCGTTGCATAGCGCCGACGATCCTATCGGCGCTCGCGCACCCCGGAGTCTCGACGCATCGTCATGGGCCGGCCCGGCCCGGCCCGGCCCGACGATGCTCAGCGCAGCTGTGCCGCCAGGGAGAGGTCGATCCGGTCGATGACCGCGAACAGCTCACGCCGTTGGTCGGAGACCTGGCGCTCGAGGGCCCGCAGGCCGGCGATGGCCTCGTCGAGCTCGGTGTCGGAGAGGGTGGGGAGGTTGGCGAGCACGCCGTCGAACTGCTCGAACGCCGGCGCCCACTCCGAGTCCTGCTCCGGGGCCATCTGCAGCGGCAACCGGCTCGACGCCGGGTTCCCACGCGGACCGGGGTCGGCCAGGATCTGGGGGAGCTGCGCGATGAGGTCCTCGAGTGAACCGCCACTGGTGCGACGGCGGCCCTCGGCCTCGAGGATGTCGATGCGCGCCTGCGTGAGTCGCCGGACGTACGACACCTCGGTCTCGAGCTCCACGCACTCGGCGTGCTTGCTCCTGAGCTCCTCGATGGTGCTGCCCTCGAGGCCATCGAGGTACGTGGGGTCGAGCACTCGTCCGCTGCGGTCGTATGGGTCGGCCATGCCTACCTCGGGGTCCCCTCGCTCAGGTGTCCGCCCCTGATCGGCTCACGGTACCAAGCAACCCGGCACCTCATGTGCGATGTCGCATGTTCTCGCGCTGGTTCTTCGGCTCAGCAACCCGCCGACGTGAGCATCGGGTACGGATCGGTGTTGCTCCCGTTGTCCCCGCCGATGCGCACCTCGAAGTGGAGGTGCGGCGCGCTGGCGTTGCCGGTCATGCCCGTGAGCCCGATGACCTCGCCCCGGGCGACGGTGCGCCCCTCGCCGACGAACTGCGAGAAGTGCGCGTAGAAGTACGTGTTGCCGTCATCGGCCTGGAGGTACGCGGTGTTGCCGCCGGCGCCCTCGTCGGGGACGTAGCGGACGGTGCCCGCCCGCACCGCGACCGCGGTCGTCCCGGTGGGCACGAACATGTCGATGCCGGGGTGGCCGCCGACGCCGCCGTAGTCGTCGCTGTAGGCGGCGCCCCGGACCGGGCACTGGAACGGGCCCGCGATCGGGCTGGCGACGATCTGTCCCGAGCCTCCCGAGCTGACGGCCTGCTGTGCGGCGAGCGCCGACTTCTCCGCTTCGAGCTGGGCCTTGCGCTGGGCGTCGGCGAGCTGCGCGACCGCGATCTCGGCGTCGAGGCGGGCCTGGAGGTCGGCGACCGCCTGCTCGACATCGTGCTGGTTGGCCTGGAGCGCAGCGAGCTTGGCGTCGAGCTGGTCGCTGATCTGCTGCTGCGCGCGCTCCTGGCGCTCGAGGTCGCTCTGCTGCGTCTTGAGCTGCGCGTTGACCGCGGCCAGCCGCTTGGCGACGTCGTTGTCGGTCTGGTTGGCCTGGTCGAGCAGCTGCTGCCGTCGGGCGGCGTCGATCGCGTCGGAGGCGTCGACCAGTGCCTCGAGCGACTGGCCGGGGTGCGTGTACGCGTACACCGCCCGCTGCTTGGCGAACGTGCGCAGCGACTGGGCCCGCGCCTTGGTCGTGGCGATCGAGTCCTTCAGGTTGGCGATGTGGTCCCGCGTCGCCTCGAGGTCGTGGTCGGCGGTCGAGAACGCCGCCGCGGTGTCGTTGGCGGCCGAGCGCGCGTCGGCGAGCTTCTGCCGGGCGGCGTCGAGATCGTCGGCGGTCGCCGCGCCGGCGCCCGGGACCGCGAGGAAGGCGACCGAGCCGCCCACGAGCACGAGCGCAGCGAGCAGCACGGACAGGGCGGCGGAGAGCGTGCGACGAAGTGGGTCCATGCGCGAACGGGGAGCGGTTGAGCGCCCGGTGAACAGGGAACGGTACCAGTGGGGTCGCCGAACCTCGCGGCAGCGAGCTGTCCGAATCGACCCGATTGAGAGCAGTAGCTTCGACGGGGGGTAGGAGCTCGAGACCGTGCCGGCTGCGGCCGGCCCCTGAGGAGGACCCGTGCCGAAGTACGAATTGCCCGAACTGCCCTACGACTACTCCGCCCTCGAGCCGAACCTGTCGGCCGAGATCCTCGAGCTCCATCACGACAAGCACCACAAGGCGTACGTCGACGGGGCGAACACCACGTTCGAGAAGCTGGTCGAAGTGCGCGAGTCGGGTGATTTCGGCACGATCAACCAGCTCGAGAAGAACATGGCGTTCCACCTCTCGGGCCACGTCCTCCACTCGCTCTTCTGGACGAACATGTCGCCCGACGGGGGCGGCGAGCCCGAGGGTGAGCTGGCGGCGGCGGTCAAGGAGTGGTTCGGCTCCTACGACGGGTTCAAGTCGCAGCTCACCGAGGCGGCCATGAACGTGCAGGGCTCCGGATGGGGCGCGCTCTCGTGGGAGCCCATGGCCGGCCGCCTCATCGTCGAGCAGGTGTACGACCACCAGGGCAACGTCGGCCAGGGCGGCCCGCCGCTGCTGGTGCTCGACATGTGGGAGCACGCCTACTACCTGCAGTACAAGAACGTGAAGAAGGACTGGGTCGACGCCTACTGGAATGTCGTCAACTGGCCCGACGTGGCGGCCCGGTTCGAGCGCGTGCGCTCACTCCACCTCGTCTGAGCCGACCCCTCGGAGCGTGACTCCGAACGGGTTCCCCAGAGCGCCCCGGAACGCGCCAGGTACGAACGGGCATCCGCGCCAGTCGTTCGGATAGCCTGCGCGCAACAACGCCTGTCGCGTCCATCAGCGCGATCGAGAACACGAAGAAAGGGAGTGGCCGGGCGTGCGCGTCTACCTGCCGATCCTCTGCATGATCGTGCTCGTCGTGCTGTTCGCGTCGGCTTCCTTCTTTGCCTCGAAGCTGCTCGGCCCGAAGCGGCCGACCTCCGCGAAGCAGGCGCCGTACGAGTGCGGCATCGTCCCCGAGTACGAGCCGGCCGAGCGCTTCCCGGTGAAGTTCTACCTGGTCGCGATGGCGTTCATCGTCCTCGACGTCGAGATCGTCTTCCTCTATCCGTTCACCACCGTGTTCCGCGGTCTGGGGGCGTACGGCCTGATCATCATGGGCTTCTTCCTGCTCGTGCTGCTGGTGCCGTTCGCCTACCTCCTCTCCACCGGTGCGCTCGAGTGGGGTCCGGTGAAGCAGGCCACGGCGCGCCTCGGCGACACCGTGTTGCGCGCGCTGGGATCGCCGGGGCGTGACGGGCTCGACCCCGCGTCGGTGGGCGCACCCGGCACCGTCGTACCGGAGCAGCCAGGAAAGGCCGCGTAGTGGGACTCGAAGCGGTCAACTACAACTTCCTCACCGCGCGCGTCGAGGACCTCGTCAACTGGGCGCGCAAGAGCTCGGTGTGGCCGGCGACCTTCGGGCTCGCGTGCTGCGCGATCGAGATGATGGGCGCGGGTGCCGCGCACTACGACCTGTCGCGCTGGGGCATGGAGATCTTCCGCGCCAGCCCGCGCCAGGCCGACCTCATGATCGTGGCCGGCCGGGTCAGCCAGAAGATGGCTCCCGTGCTGCGTCAGGTGTACGACCAGATGGTCGAGCCCAAGTGGGTCATCTCGATGGGCGTGTGCGCGAGCAGCGGCGGGATGTTCAACAACTACGCGATCGTGCAGGGCGTCGACCAGATCGTGCCCGTCGACGTCTACGTGCCGGGCTGCCCGCCCGGACCCGAGACGCTGATGCACGGCATCCTCACCCTCCACACCCAGATCCAGAACGGCGAGATCTTCAAGCGCCGCGCCGCGAGCGGCGGAGGGGCGGCGATCGAGATCAACCAGCGCGACGGCACCCCGGCCGGCGTTGCTCAAGGCGTCTGAGGCGACGACCACCGACATGGCCGACGGCGACGCGAGCGCTCGTGAAGAAGATCACGAGGTCGAGGACGGTGGGGAAGCACCGGCGGTGCCGAGCGACGAGGTCGCTGCGGTCGTCGTGGAGCGGTTCCCCGACGCGGTGTTCGTCGAGTCGCACGGCCAGCCCGTGGTGCACGTGCCGCGCGGCGAGTGGCACGACGTCGCCGCGCTCCTGCGCGACGAGCAGCAGTTCACGCAGTGCGTCGACATCGCCGCCGTCGACCAACTGGTCGCCGCGGCCCGGGCGCTCCCGGCCGACGTCGAGGCCGAACGCTTCGAAGTCGTCGCCAACTTCCTGTCGCACGCGCGCAACCGGCGCATCCGCGTGATCACGCAGGTACCGCTCGACGACCCGACGGTCGCGTCGATCACCGACCTCTATCCCGGCGTGAACTTCGCCGAGCGCGAGACCTACGACCTCTTCGGCATCGAGTTCACGGGTCACCCCGACCTCTCCCGCATCCTCATGCCCGACGACTGGATCGGCCACCCGTTGCGCAAGGACGACTCGCCCGCGCGTGTGCCCGTCACCTTCAAGGGCGACCCGAGCCCGCGATGACGACCGAGCCGAAGAACTCCGTCGACGAGCTCGTCGAGGTGGACGACACCGACCTCCTCGAGCGTCCCGAGCTCGACCACGACCCCGAGGAGCGCCGGCTCGAGGCGCAGACCGACGAGGGCGACCAGCAGCTCCGCCCGATGGTCGGCGAGTCGCGCATGAAGGAGATCGTGCTCACGGGCGGGCCGTGGCCCGACGTCGACGACACGATGATCCTCAACATGGGTCCGCAGCACCCGTCGACCCACGGCGTGCTGCGCATCATGATGGAGCTCGACGGCGAGACCGTCCTGCGGGCCAAGCCCGTCATCGGCTACCTGCACACCGGCATGGAGAAGACCGGTGAGGAGCTCACCTACGTGCAGGGCTCCACCAACGTCACGCGCATGGACTACGCGTCCCCGCTGTCGAACGAGCTGGTGTACTCCCTCGCGGTCGAGAAGCTGCTCGACCTCGAGCTGCCGGAGCGGGCCACCTGGATCCGCATGCTGCTCGTCGAGCTCAACCGCATGTCGTCGCACCTCCTGTTCCAGGCCACCAACGGCATGGACCTCGGCGCGGTGTCGATGATGATCTACGGCTGGCGCGAGCGCGAGTACACGCTGCGCCTGCTGGAGTCGATCACCGGTCTGCGGATGAACCACAACTTCATCCGGCCCGGCGGCGTGGCCGCCGACCTTCCCGACGGCTGGCAGGCCGACGTGCTCGAGCTGTGCGAGCAGGTCGAGAAGGGCGTGGCCGAGTACGACACCCTCCTGTCGGAGAACCCCATCTGGCGCGAGCGCACCATCGGCGTCGGGGTGATCACCACGCAGGAGGCGCTCGCACTCAACGCCACCGGCCCGATCCTGCGTTCCACCGGGTTCGCGTGGGACCTGCGCAAGGCGCAGCCGTACCTCGCGTACGACGACGTCGACTTCGACGTGATCTACACCGCCAACGGCGACGTCTTCGACCGCTACCAGATCCGCCTCTACGAGATCCTCGAGTCGATCAAGATCGTGCGCCAGTGCGTGGAGCTCATGCCCGGCGGCGACTACCGGGTGCAGGACCGCAAGGTCACCCCGCCGCCGCGTGCGCGCATCGACGAGTCGATGGAGGCGCTGATCCACCACTTCAAGCTCTTCACCGAGGGCTTCCGCGTGCCGGCGGGCGAGACCTACGTGGCCGTCGAGTCGCCTCGTGGTGAGATCGGGTGCTATCTCGTGTCCGACGGCACCGCCAAGCCGGCTCGCCTGCACATCCGCGGTCCGTCGTTCTACAACCTGCAGTCGATGGACGCGATGGTGCCCGGCGGGATGTTCGCCGACGCGGTGGCCGTCGTCTCGAGCATCGATCCGATCATGGGGGAGGTCGACCGCTAGTGCCGTTCACGCCTGCGAACCTCGACCTCGCGCGCGAGACCATCGCCAAGTACCCGCAGAAGAAGTCGGCGACGCTGCCGCTGCTCCACCTCGCGCAGGACCAGGACGGTCACGTCACGCCCGAGGCCATCGAGGAGATCGCCGACCTCCTCGACCTCACGCCCGCGCTCGTGCTCGGCACGTGCTCCTTCTACACGATGTTCAAGCGGGAGCCGATCGGCAAGCTCCTCGTGTCGGTCTGCACCAACGTGAGCTGCCTGGTCAACGGCGGCCCCGATCTCCTCGACCACCTGCAGCGTCGCTACGCCGCCGACTCCGACGTCACCGTCGAAGAGGTCGAGTGCATCGCCGCGTGCGACCTCGCGCCGGTGCTGCAGGTGAACTACGAGTTCCACGGCCCGGTCACCGGACCCGACGCCGAGACGGTCGTCGACGAGTACAAGGCGGGCAAGCGGGTGGCGCGCACCATCTCCGGCACGCGGGTGAAGAGCTGACGACATGGCCGCACAAGAGACCCGCATCATCACCAAGTTCCTGCGCGAGCGTCCCGACGACTCGTTCACGATCGACGCCGCACTCGCGAACGGCGCGTACGAGGGCCTGAAGAAGGCGCTCACCATGACGCCGGAGGACATCATCACCGAGGTGCAGACCTCGGGCCTGCGCGGTCGCGGCGGTGCCGGCTTCGGCACCGGGCAGAAGTGGTCGTTCCTGCCCAAGGACGTGTTCCCGCGCTACCTCGCGGTCAACGGCGACGAGGGCGAGCCCTCGACGTTCAAGGACCACATGCTGGTGGAGGGCGACCCGCACCAGATCATCGAGGGCGTGATCATCACGTCGTTCGCCATCCAGTGCCACCACGCGTTCATCTACCTGCGCGGCGAGTTCGGCCTCGGCGCCGAGCGCCTCGGACAGGCGATCGCCGAGGCCTACGACAAGGGGTTCATCGGCAAGGACATCCTCGGTTCCGGCTTCGACCTCGAGGTGATCCTGCACCGCGGCGCCGGCTGCTACATCGCCGGCGACGAGACGGGACTGCTCTCGAGCCTCGAGGGCGAGCGCGCCATGCCGCGCATCAAGCCGCCGTTCCCGGCGGTGCAGGGCGTGTACGCCGCGCCCACGATCGTCAACAACGTCGAGACCATGTCGACCGTCCCGCACATCATCAACCGCGGTGGCGAGTGGTACTCGTCGTTGGGGGTCAACCGCTCCACCGGCACGCGCATCTTCTCGGTGTCGGGCAACGTCGAGCGTCCGGGCAACTACGAGATCGAGCTCGGCATGACGTTCCGCGAGCTCATCGACGAGCTCGCCGGCGGCATCAAGGACGGCAAGGAGCTCGGGTTCTTCATCCCCGGCGGCGCGTCGTCGCCGTGGCTGATCGCCGAGCACCTCGACGCGCCGCTCGACATGGACTCGGTGCAGAGCGAGCTCAAGACCATGCTCGGGTCGGGGGCGGTCATGGTGTTCGACGAGACCGTCGACCCGCTGCTGGTCGCGTGGCGCATCGCCAAGTTCTTCGCCCACGAGTCGTGCGGCAAGTGCACGCCGTGCCGAGAGGGCTCGGGGTGGGTCGAGAAGGTGCTCTACCGCATGTCTCATGGCTACGGCCGGCCCGAAGACATGGACCTGCTCCTCGGGTTCGGCAACAACCTCGCACTGGGCATGTCGTGGCCGCCCGGGATGACCACCATCTGCCAGCTGGGTCCGAGCGTGATGTCGCCGACGCAGAGCCTGCGCAACTTCTGGTACGACGAGATCAAGGAGCGCATGGCGCGCGACGCCGAGGCCCGGGGCGAGATCCTCGTCACCGCGGCGCCCGTCGAGCCCGCGGAGGTCCCTGCATGAGCACCGACGCCGTCCGCATGAGCCAGTGGCCCTCCGATCAGCGCTACGTCATCCCCGTCGCGCCGGGTCCCGACATCGTGACCGTCACCATCGACGGCAAGGAGGTGCAGGCCCCGCGCGGCGAGCTCCTCATCAAGGTGGCGCAGGAGCACGGCTCCTACATCCCGCGCTTCTGCTGGCACGAGCGCATGAAGCCGGTGGGCATGTGCCGCATGTGCCTGGTCGAGGTCGAGGGCATGCGCGGCATGCAGATCTCGTGCGCCACGCCCGTCACCGACGGCATGGTCGTCAACACGCAGTCGCCCAACGTGAAGGCGGTGCAGGACGGCGTCCTCGAGTTCCTGCTGATCAACCACCCGCTCGACTGCCCGGTCTGCGACCGCGGCGGCGAGTGCCCACTGCAGGACCAGACGCTCGCGTTCGGTCCCGGCGAGTCCCGTTTCGTCGAGGAGAAGCGCCACTTCGAGAAGCCGGTGGCCATCAGCGAGCTCGTGCTGCTCGACCGCGAGCGCTGCATCCAGTGCGGCCGTTGCACGCGGTTCGCGGCCGAGATCGCCGGCGATCCCCTCATCGACTTCGGTGAGCGCGGCGCCAACACGCAGGTCATCACCTACCCCGACGAGCCGTTCTCGTCGTACTTCTCGGGCAACACCGTGCAGATCTGCCCGGTCGGTGCGCTCACCGCGAGCTCGTACCGCTTCCGGGCCCGCCCGTGGGACCTCCAGACGGTCGAGACGTCGTGCACCACGTGCGCGGTGGGATGCCGGGGCGCGCTGCAGAGCACGTCGAACCGGGTCGTGCGCCTCCTCGGCGTCGACTCCGAACCCGTCAACCAGGGATGGCTCTGCGACAAGGGTCGCTACGGCTACGAGTGGGTGCACTCCGAAGACCGCGTGCGCGCACCGATGGTGCGCAAGAACGGCGAGCTGGTCGAGGTGTCGTGGCCCGAGGCGCTCGACGCCGCGGCCGACGGCCTGCAGGCCGCGCTCGACGCCCACGGCGCCGGCGCGCTCGCCGTGCTCGGCGGTGCGCGCGGCACCAACGAAGACGCCTACGCGTGGGCGCGACTCGCCAAGGGCGTGCTCGGCACCGACAACGTCGACGCGCAGCTCGGCGACGGTCTCCCCGCCGACGTCGTGCTCGGCCTGCCCGGCGCCACCATCGCCGACATCGACACCGCCCGCGCCGTCGTGCTCGTCGCCCCCGACCTGCGCGAAGAGCTCCCGGTGCTGCACCTGAGGGTGCGCCGCGCCGCGGTCGAGCTCGGTGTCCCCGTGATCGAGCTCGCGCCGCGCGCCACCGGTCTCACGCGTGACGTCACCGCGGTGCTCCGCCACGCGCCCGGCGAGTCCGGCGCGATGGCCGAGCAGTTCGCCCGCGCCCTCGGCGAGGGCGTCACCGCCTCGGCCAGCGGCTCCATCGAGAAGGCAGTGAGCGCGCTCGACGGTCGCGACGGTGACATCGTGGTGATCCTCGGGCGTCAGTCGCTGGCCGAGTCGCCCGACTCGGTGGTGCAGGCGGCCGCCGCGCTGGCGGCGCTGCCCGACGTCAAGTTCCTCTCCGCGCTGCGCCGCGGCAACGTGCGCGGCGCGCTCGAGCTCGGGCTCACGCCCGGCTTCCTGCCCGGTCGCGTCACCCTCGACGCCGCCCGCGACCACTTCACCGAGGCGTGGGGCGCCGTCCCCGCCCAGGCCGGTCTCGACGCCGCCGGGATCCTCGAGGCCGCGGCCGCGGGGAGCATCCACGCGCTGGTCCTGCTCGGCGCCGAGCCCGAACAGGACTTCCCCGATCGCATCCGCATGCGTGCCGGGCTCGACGCGGTGCCGTTCGTCGTCGCGGTGGGCGCGTTCGCCACCGATGCCGCCGCACGCGCCGACGTGTTCCTGCCCGTGTCCGTGTGGGGCGAGAAGGGCGGGACCAGCACGAACCTCGAGGGTCGGGTGCAGCGCCTGGCGCGGCTGATCACGCCCGAAGGCCAGACGATGGACGACTGGCGCATCGCCCAGGAGCTGGCGACGCGCTTCGACGTCGATCTCGGCTTCGACACGATCGAGGACGTGCAGGACGAGATCGCCCGCGTCGCGCCGGCGTTCGCCGGCGTCGACGCCGACCTCGTGAACCGCGCCCGCGACGGGGCCGTCCTGCCCATCGCCGACTTCCCCGACGAGATCGTGTTCCACCACGTGCTCGGCGTCACGACCGGGCGCTCGTGGGAGCCGATCAAGCCCGGGGTCGCCTCCGACGAGTCGCACCTCTCCGCCCTCGGCACCGGCGCGGTCGCCGCCAGCGGCACCGGCTCCGACCCGATCAAGCCCGGGCTGGCGAGCGGTGAAGGCCCGGAGGAGGACCAGGAGGCCGCCGAAGAGGTGGTCGAGGCCGCCGCCGAGGAGCTCGCGAGCCGCCCCGCGCTCCACGTCTGGGACCGCTCGTTCACGCCGCCGGTGGCGTTGCCGCCGGACGCGTACAGTCTCCGCCTCGTGGCCGCCCGCACGCTCTACGACGCCGGACGCATGGTCTCCGCGACCCCTGCGCTCGCCGAGCTCGCCACCGGCGGTGCGCTGGTGGTGCACCCGAGCGACCTCAGCCGCCTCGGTGTGAGCGCCGAGGGCGACGACGTGCGCGTCACGACGCCGCGCGGCACGGTCACCGTCGCGGTGCTCGCCGATGCAGCCACCGCGCCCGGCACCGCGTTCATGCCCGTCGCCCAGGGTGGCGACGTCGGCCCGAACGACATCGTCGACATCGCCGCCTCGGTCACCGAGCTCCGCGTGGAGACCGCTCGGTGAACGCCGCCGTGACGGGACTGCTGGCACTCACCGATCCGGTCTTCGACCGTGGGATCGACACGACGGTCGTGCTGATCATCATCGGCAAGACCATCGCGGTGTTCGTGCTGCTGCTGCTGTCGGTGCTGATGTACATCTGGTTCCTGCGCAAGGTCATCGCCAAGATGCAGAACCGGATCGGTCCCGACCGCGCCGGCCCGTTCGGCCTGCTCCAGAGCCTCGCCGACGGCATCAAGCTCTTCTTCAAGGAGCAGTCGGAGCCCACCACGGCCGACCGCCGCATCTTCCGTCTCGCCCCGTACCTCGCCCTGCTGCCGGCGTTCCTCGCGTTCAGCATCGTGCCCATCGGCGGTCTCGTCACCATCGCCGGGCACCGCACGTTCCTGCAGCTCGCCGACCTGCCGTTCGGCATCCTCTGGCTGCTCGCGATGTCGGGCCTCGGTCTCTACGGCGTCCTGCTCGCAGGATGGTCGTCGGGATCGAAGTACCCGCTGCTCGGTTCGGTGCGCGCGTCGGCGCAGCTGCTCAGCTACGAAGCCGCGTTCGGGCTCGCGATCGTCGGTGTGCTGGTGCAGTCGAACACGCTCTCGACGCGCGGCATCGTCATCCAACAGGGCTGGGACGGCTTCAAGTCGATCTTCAACGGCGACTGGTACTGGCTGCCGGCGATCGTCGCCCTCGTGATCTTCGTGATCTCGGCGGTGGCCGAGACCAACCACCCTCCCTTCGACCTCGTCGAGGCCGAGCAGGAGCTCACCGGTGGGTTCTTCACCGAGTACACCGGCATCAAGTTCGCGATCTTCTACCTGGCCGAGTTCATGAACATCATCACGATGTGCGCGATCGCGGTCACGTTGTTCTTCGGCGGTCCCAACGGCCCCGGCCTCGGGTTCCTCCCCACCAACGGCTGGTTCAACGCGTGGATCATGCCGCTGTTCTGGTTCTTCCTGAAGGTGATCATCCTGCTCTTCGGCACCGTGTGGCTGCGGGCCTCGCTCCCGCGCCTGCGCTACGACCAGCTCATGGGCGTGGGATGGAAGTTCCTCATCGAGATCGCCTTCCTCTGGGTGATGATCTCGGGCATCGTCGTCGTCGCCAAGGAGGAGGGCTGGTCGATGTGGATCGTCCTCCCGGCCACCATCGTCGGAGCCCTCGCCATCGGCACCACCCTCTACCTGTCGGTGCCGAAGAAGACCGAGCTCGTGGAAGAGATCCGCTGATGGGGTGGCTGAGCGGGTTCGGGGTGACCCTGCGCCAGATCGGGCGCCCGAAGGTCACCGAGCACTTCCCCAAGGAGAAGCGACCGAAGCCGGTCCGCTTCCACGGCCGTCACGTCCTCAACCGCTACGAGGACGGGATGGAGAAGTGCATCGGGTGCGAGCTCTGCGCGGGCGTGTGCCCCGCGAAGTGCATCTACGTGCGCGGCGCCGACAACCCCATCGACGCCCCGGTGTCGCCGGGCGAGCGCTACGGATTCGTCTACGAGATCAACTACCTGCGCTGCATCCACTGCGACCTGTGCGTGGAGGCGTGCCCCACCGAGGCGATCACCGAGACGAAGCTCTTCGAGTTCTCGTTCTCGAACCGCGACGACGCCATCTACACCAAGTCCGAGCTGCTGGTCGACGACGACGGCCGGGCGCGACGCCAGCCCTGGGAGCTGTGGCTCGGCAACGAGGACGACCACACCAGCGCCTGGATGCGGGCCACCGCGCCCTCGGGCCAGGCCGTCTACGAGGGTCGCGTCGGTTGGTCGGGTGAGCTCGGCTTCGGCGTGCGCGCCCCCGAGGCGGGCCAGTCGGTGACCGAGTCCGAGGACCAGTTCACGGAGGCCGCGCCGGCGGAGCCGGTGGGCCTGGTCGACACCGAGCACGGCACCGACGCCCACGATCCCCACACCGCTGACCACACCGCCGAAGACACCGCTGACCACACCGCTGACCACACCGCTGACCACACCGGCGGCCACTGACCCATGGACGCGTTCATCTTCTTCGTGTTCGCCGCGCTCACCCTCGCCGGGGCGTTCGGTGTGATCCTCGCCCGGAACCCGGTGCACTCGGCGCTCTCGCTCGTCGTCACGCTCGTGAGCGTCGCGGTGCTGTTCATCCAGCAGGACGCGCACCTGCTCGCGGCGGTGCAGGTGGTCGTCTACGCCGGCGCCATCGTCGTGCTCTTCCTCTTCGTGATCATGCTGCTCGGCGTCGACCACCCCGACACCCTCCGCGACCCGCTGAAGGCACAGCGAGTCGCCGCAGTCGTCCTCGGCCTCGTGCTCGTCGCCGAAGTGCTCTTCCTCACCGGCCACCACTGGGCCACGGGCGCCAAGGCGCCGGCGACCGACGCGATCCGCGGCGGCACCCCCGGACTCGGCAACAACGTCGAGCGGGTGGCGCGCTCGTTGTTCACCGACTTCCTCTGGCCGTTCGAGATCACCGCCGCCCTGCTCGTGCTGGCGGTCATCGGCTCGGTCGTGCTCGCGCGTCGCAGTCGCAACGCCGACGAGATGCTGGCGGAGGACGTCTCGTGAGCCCGGTCGTCGCGTCGATCCACATCACCGCCTCCTATCCGCTCACGCTCGCGGCGCTGCTCTTCACCATCGGTGCGGTGGGACTGCTCACGCGCCGCAACGTGCTGGTGATGTTCATGTGCGTGGAGCTCATGCTCAACGCGGTGAACCTCACGTTCGTGTCGTTCGCCAACCAGCTCAACGACATCCGCGGTCAGGTGATCGTGTTCTTCGTGCTCGCGGTCGCCGCGGCCGAGGTCGCGGTGGGGCTCGGCATCATCGTCGCCATCTTCCGTCGTCGACGCGGTGCGACCGCCGACGACCTCGATCTCCTCAAGGACCCCACTTCGTGAGCGCGCGCGATCTCCTCGACCTGATCTGGATCGTGCCCGCGCTCCCGTTGTTCGGCGCGGTGTTCCTGCTGCTCTTCGGCAAGCGCATCGGCGAGCCGTTCGCAGGCTGGATCGGCACCGCGCTCGTCGGGCTGTCGTTCGTCGCGTCGATCGTGATGTTCTTCGCGATGCTGCAGCTCCCGCACGAGGTGCGGGTGAACGTGGTCACCCTCTACACGTGGCTCCCGGCCGGGAAGCTCCACGTCGACATGGGGTTCTACGCCGACACGCTGTCGGTCACCTGGATCCTGCTCATCACCGGCGTCGGCTCCCTGATCCACCTCTACTCGATCGGGTACATGCACGGCGACGAGCGCTTCAGCCGCTTCTTCGCCTACCTCAACCTGTTCGTGTTCTCGATGCTGATGCTCGTGCTCGGCTCGAGCTTCCTCGTCACCTTCCTCGGGTGGGAGGGCGTCGGGCTCTGCTCGTACCTGCTCATCTCGTTCTGGTTCGAGCGCAACGACGCCGCGGTCGCGGGCAAGAAGGCCTTCGTCACCAACCGCGTGGGCGACGTCGGCTTCCTCCTCGCGATGTTCCTGATCTTCGCGTCGTACGGTTCGCTCAACTACGCCGCCATCCCGGCCGGTGCGCACGCGATCTCGAGTGGCACGGCCACCGCCATCGCGCTGCTGCTGCTCATGGCGGCGGTCGGCAAGAGCGCGCAGATCCCACTGCACCTCTGGCTCCCCGACGCCATGGAGGGCCCGACCCCGGTGTCGGCGCTCATCCACGCCGCCACCATGGTCACTGCCGGCGTGTTCCTGCTCTGTCGTGCCCACGCCTTCCTCGACGTGAGCAGCGACGCGATGACGGTCGTGGCGTGGGTCGGTGGGATCACCGCGCTGCTCGCCGGCACGGTGGCGATCCTGCAACCCGACATCAAACGGGTGCTCGCCTACTCCACCATCAGCCAGCTCGGGTACATGTTCCTCGCGGTGGGCATCGGCGCGTACTCCGCCGCCGTGTTCATGGTGCTGTGCCACGCGTTCTACAAGGGGTGCCTCTTCCTCGGTGCCGGTTCGGTGATCCACGGCAACCACGACGTGCAGGACATGCGCGTCATGGGGCGCTTCCGCAAGTTCATGCCCTTCACCGCGGGGGCCATGGTGGTGGCGTGGCTCGCGATCGCCGGCGTGCCGCCGCTGTCGGGCTTCTTCTCGAAGGACGAGATCATCAGCCAGGCGTTCCTGCGCGACGACTACGGCCTGTGGGTGGTCGGCATCATCGCCGCCGGGTTCACCGCGGTGTACATGACGCGTCTCATCTGGCTGACCTTCTACGGCAACGCCCGCTACGAGACCGTCGCGCTCGAAGGGCTGCCCAACGGCATCCCGATCGTGTCGGGGGGCTCGGGCGAGACCGCGGTCGACGAGCACGACACCGACGCAGCTGCGAACGCCGACAGCGACCCCTCGCCGACCGTCGCCTACGGCGACCCGGTGCCGGAGCCCGTGGGCCACGCGCCCCACGAGTCACCGCCGATCATGACCTTCCCGATCATGGTGCTCGCCGCGCTGGCCGCCATCGGCGGGATCCTGAACCTCCCGTTCACGAACTTCGAGTGGCTCGACAAGTGGCTCGAATCGTCGTTCCGGGGCGTGCCCGAGGTGCACCCCGACACGTTCCTCGGCGGGTTCGGGTTGGAGATGCTCACGTTCGCGATCGCGCTGTGCGGGATCGGCCTGGCGTACACGCTCTACAAGAAGGGCCTGGAGCACGCCGACCGTGACCCGCTGAACGAGAAGCTGGGCCGCCTCGCCCCCGTCCTCGGCAACGCCTACTACTACGACGCCGGCGTCTCGAAGCTGGTCGGTGGACCCGGACGCGCCGTCGCCGGCTGGCTCGACCGGGTGGTCGACAACCAGATCATCGACGGCGCGGTCAACGGCGTCGGTGCGCTGTTCGCGCTCTTCGCCCGTGGCCTCCAGCAACTGCAGGACGGGCACGTGCGCCGCTACGCGCTCGGCATCACCCTGGGCGTGGTGGGCGTGCTGCTCTACGTCGTGATCTGGCTGGGGCGGTAGAGACGGTGGACTTCCCGATC
Source organism: uncultured Actinomycetes bacterium (assembly GCA_963755855.1). Classification (GTDB taxonomy): domain Bacteria; phylum Actinomycetota; class Acidimicrobiia; order IMCC26256; family DASPTH01; genus DASUAS01. The sequence goes on from CAVWLR010000009.1 coordinate 2,828,702, forward strand.
CTCTCGGTCATCCTGATCACGCCGTTCGTCGGCGCGGTGATCTGCCTGCTCCTGCCCACGCACCGGCCCGAGCAGGTGAAGGCCGTCGCCTACGCCAGCATGGCGGTCACGCTCGGCTTCGCGCTCTACATGCTGTGGCAGTTCGACGCCGGGCGGGGCACCTTCCAGTTCGTCGAGAACCAGCGCTGGATCCCCGCCATCAGCGTCCGCTACATCGTCGGTGTCGACGGCATCAGCCTGTTCATGGTGGTCATCACCGCGGTGCTGTTCCCGATCGGCCTGCTGGCGTCGGAGAAGTACATCGAGCACCGGGTGAAGGCGTACATCGCCTGGTTCCTGATGCTCGAGGGCGCCATCATGGGGATCTTCCTCTCCCTCGATCTCATCGCGTTCTTCATCTTCTGGGAGCTGCTCCTCGTCCCGATGTACTTCCTCATCCAGGGATGGGGGAGCGAGCGTCGCGAGTTCGCGGCGATGAAGTTCTTCATCTACACCGCCGCGGGTTCGGCGTTCCTGCTCGCGTCCACGCTGGTGCTCGCGTTCCTCCACCAGCGCGACGCCGGGTTCCTCACGTTCGACTACCGCGTGCTGGCGCAGTGGAACGGGCTCTCGGGCACCACCGAGTTGCTGCTGTTCCTCGGGTTCATGGCCGCGTTCGCGATCAAGGCCCCGTTGTTCCCGTTCCACACCTGGCTGCCGCTCGTGCACACGGAGGCACCGACCGCGGGCTCGGTCGTGCTGGCCGGCGTGATCATCAAGATGGGTGCCTACGGGTTCGTGCGGTTCTCGTTCGAGCTGTTCCCGCAGGCGTCGGTCGACATGGCACCGATCATGATGATCCTGGCGGTGATCGGGATCATCTACGGCGCGGTCGTCGCCGCGATGCAGACCGACCTCAAGAAGATCATCGCCTACTCCTCGGTCGCCCACATGGGCTTCGTCGTGCTCGGCATCTTCTCGTTGTCGGTGATCGGTCTCGACGGCGCCGTGTTCACGATGGTGTCGCACCCGCTCACCACCGGCGCGCTGTTCCTCGTGATCGGCTTCCTCTACGAGCGTCGACACACGCGCGAGCTGTCGGCCTACCGCGGCATCTGGAAGGTCACCCCGATCCTCGGCGGGTTGTTCCTCACCGCGTTGTTCGCGGGGATCGGCCTGCCCGGCTTCTCGGGGTTCATCGGCGAATTCCTGTCCCTCCTCGGCGCGTTCATCTGGGACCGGCCCTACGCGATCGTCGCCACCTTCGGCGTGATCCTGGCCGCGGTGTACGCGTTGTGGGCCTTCCAACGGGCGTTCACCGGCAAGCCGTCGGGTGAGAACGTCGGGATGAAGGACGTCTCGCTGCGCGAGCTCATCGTGGTCGTCCCGCTGCTCGGGCTGAGCCTCTTCCTCGGCCTCTACCCGAAGCCGGTGCTCGACCGCATCCAGCCCTCGGTCGAGATCAGGGTGCACAACCTCGAGCGCAAGAGCGACTACCGCCAGCCCGAGCCGCCCGCGATCGCCAAGGAGATCCAGAAGATCGACCAGGACGTCAGGGACGGCACGGCGAAGGTCACCGACGAGGAGAGCACCTCCAAGGAGAGTGGCAAGTGAGCTTCGCGGCCATCTCCCCGATCACGCCGCCGTCGGTCGACTGGCTGGCCATCGCACCGGAGCTCGCACTCGGCGGCGCCGCCGTCCTCATCGTGCTGGCCAAGGCGCTGCTGCGCCGTCGCCCGGCGGTCACGCCCGTCACCTACGTGCTCGCCGCGGTCGGCATCATCACCGCCGGCGCCATGCTGTTCTGGCAGTGGCAGGACGTGAAGGACCACTCGACCATCGTCACGATGGCCGAGATGGTGCGCGTCGACGCGTTCGGCGTGTTCCTGGGTGTCGTCGTGGTCGCGGCCACCGCCATGTCGCTGCTGGTGGCGATCGGCTACCTGCGCCGTGAAGGGCTCGAGGTCGCCGAGTACGTCTCGCTGATGTTGTTCTCGGCGATGGGCATGTTGGTGATGACCACCGCCAACGACCTGATCGTCGTGTTCCTCGCGCTCGAGATCCTGTCGATCCCGCTCTACGTGCTCGCCGCCTACCACCGGCGCCGGCTGAGCTCGCAGGAAGCCGGCATCAAGTACTTCGTGCTCGGCGCGTTCTCGTCGGCGATCTTCCTCTACGGGATCGCGCTGGTCTACGGCGGCACCGGCACCACGTCGCTCACCGGCATCGACACGTTCCTCCGTGCCAACACGCTGTTCGAACCGGGCACGCTGCAGGCCGGGATGGTGCTCCTCCTGGTGGGGCTCGGGTTCAAGGTGGCGGCGGTGCCGTTCCACATGTGGACGCCCGACGTGTACCAGGGCGCGCCCAGCCCCGTGACCGCGTTCATGGCCTCGGCCACCAAGGTCGCCGCCTTCGCGGCGTTGCTGCGCATCTTCGACGGCGCGTTCCTCAGCTACCGCGACCAGTGGCAGCCGGTGGTGTGGGGGCTCACCGTGCTCACCCTCGCCGTCGGCAGCATCGGAGCGCTGCTGCAGGTCGACCTGAAGCGGCTGCTCGCGTACTCCTCGATCGCGCATGCCGGGTACATCCTCATGGCGGTCGAGACCGGCACGCCCAAGGGTCGAGAAGCCGCGCTCTTCTACCTCTTCGCCTACTCGTTCATGGTCGTCGGCTCGTTCGCGGTCGTCACCGCCCTCAGCCACCGTGGCGACGACGACCACCCCATCACCGGCCTCCGCGGCCTGGCCGCGCGCCGCCCCGTGCTCGGGTGCCTCCTCGTCCTGTTCATGCTGGCGCAGGCCGGCATCCCGCTCACCAGCGGGTTCGTGGCCAAACTCGACGTGTTCTCCGCCGCCGCCAGCGCGCACGACTACCTGCTGGTGGTCATCGGCGCCGTCGCCACCGTGATCGCCACGTTCGCGTACCTGCGGGTCGCGCTCGCGGTCGCCACGCCCACGAGCGACGGCGAGGTCGCCGAGGTCGCCAGCCGGCGCCGGGTCGACTTCGGCACCGGGCTCGTGCTCGCCATCACCGCCGGGGTCACGATCGTCCTCGGCATCGTGCCGGCGGTGTTCGTGCACTGGGCCCAGGACGCCACCCTCCTGGTGATCAGCGGCCTGCACCTCTAGGCGCGTCGACGAACCTGCGTGCTCGCGACATTCCGAGTCCGGCAGGGGGACGCTGGTTCGGCGCGCGATGAAGGCGGTCGACGCGCCTAGCCCGCGTCGCGGCGCCACCAGGGACGGCGGAGCTGGCGACGCTGGGTGCGGGCGGACGCGGCGTCGTCGAGGGCCCGGCAGGCGAGCTCGTACGCCGAGGCCATGAGGGCGTCGCCGCCGGAGAAGTCGAACAGCTCGCGCTCGTCGACCGGCGCCGGGAGGTTGATGAGCTCGACCGATTCGGGCACGTTGCGCACCTCGAGCTCGAAGCGCTGCTTCCGGCTGATGGCGAACGCCCGCACGGCCACGTCGATCGGTGAGCGCAGGGGCCGCGCCAGCAGGTCGCCGGCCACGTTCATCACGAAGATCCGGTCGATCGGGCCCGCGAGGGCGTGCCACAGCGGCACGGTGTCGACGACCGCGCCGTCGACGAGGGTGCGGCCGTCGTGGCGGATGGGCGGGTAGATGCCGGGCAGTGCGGCGCTGGCGAGGAGCGCGGGTTGCAGCGGGCCCGACGAGAACACCACCTCGTCCCCGGTGTCGAGGTCGGCGGCGACGACGCGCAGCGGGATCACCAGCTCGGCGAAGGTGTCGGGGGTGTCCCCGCGGAGGAAGATGTCGCGCAGGCCCTGGTTCGAGAAGAGGTGGTCGTCGCGGGTGAGCAGGTTCCACGCACGCGAGAGCCGGCCGCCGGGGAACACCTCTTCGCCCTTGAGACCGGACCACGTGGCCTCGAGCCGCTCGACGCCGCGGAGGCTCGGCGCCGCCGCGATGGTGGCGCCGTTGAACGCACCCGCCGAGCACCCGACCACGACGTCGGGGACGATGTCGCGCTCCAGGAGGGCACGCAGCATGCCCACCTGCGCGACCGACTGGTTGCCGCCGCCCGACAGCACGAACGCGGTGCGGGACGAGCGTCCGAGACGCTGGCGGAGCTGGCTGATCGGCGCCGGAACGGGGCGGTCGGTTTCCCTTGCCATGCGGTCCATTCTCGGTCGTCGAACGGTCGGTTCACGGTTTGCCGACCGCGGAAAGGCCGGATGTATGCTGCGCCCGCAATCCAACCCCCCACACCGACGCCTCATTCCAGCGAGGGGGCGGGAGGCCCTGGCGTGAGCGAGTTCTATCGGAATTATCTCGCGGTGGCAGTGTTCATCGGGGCCGCCCTGCTGATGGTCGGCGCCATGCTCGGGGTCGGACGCCTCCTCCGTCCATCACACCCCGACGCGGCCAAGCTCCTGCCCTACGAGGCGGGTTCCGATCCGGTCATGGGGTTCGGCCAGTCGAACGTCCGCTACTACGTGTACGCACTCCTCTTCGTGATGTTCGACGTCGAGGCGGTCTTCATCTTCCCGTGGGCGGTCAAGCTCGACAGCGGCCCGAACCCGCTGGGGGTGTTCGGCCTCGTCGAGATGGCCGCGTTCATCGTGATCCTCACCCTCGGTCTCGTGTACGCCTGGCGCAAGGGGGTGCTGCGGTGGGCCTAGTCGAGAAGGGCACCCTTTCGAAGCCCGCGCTCAAGCCGCTCACCTGGCTCCTCAACTACAGCCGCAAGTACTCGTTGTGGATGTTCCAGTGGGGCCTCGCGTGCTGCGCGATCGAGATGGGCGCCGCGCTGGCCAGCCCGCGCTACGACGTCATGCGACTCGGGGTCATCCCGTTCCCGGCCAGCCCGCGCCAGGCCGACCTCATCTGCGTGTCGGGCACCGTCACCGACAAGATGGCGCCTGCGGTCCGACGCCTCTACGACCAGATGCCCGACCCCAAGTACGTGATCTCGATGGGCTCGTGCGCCAACTGCGGTGGCCCCTACTGGGACTCGTACTCGGTCACCAAGGGCATCGACCAGATCGTGCCCGTCGACGTCTACGTCCCCGGCTGCCCGCCGCGCCCCGAGGCCCTGATCCAGGGCATC
>CAVWLR010000010.1:0-585000 GCA_963755855.1 uncultured Actinomycetes bacterium
CTGGCATCTCCGTCCCCGTGCAGCTGGTGACCAAGTGAGAGGTGACAGCGGCTTCCCCGTGCGCGTCCGCTTCGCCAAGCGGGGCAAGGTGCGGTTCATCTCGGCACGCGACGTCGCCCGCGCCCTCGAACGCGCCTTCCGCATCGAGCAGCTGCCGTTGGCGTTCACCGAGGGCTTCTCGCCTCGGCCGAAGGTGAGCTTCGGGCTCGCGCTCTCGGTCGGTCACGAGAGCGACGCCGAGTACCTCGACCTCGAGCTCACCGAACCCGTCGACACCGACACCCTCGCCGAGCGCCTCACCCCGGCGCTCCCCGAGGGGATGCCTGCCACCGGCGCGGTGCAGCTCGTCGAACGAGCCCCCGCCCTCCAGGAATCGATCACCGAAGTCCAGTACCGGGTCGAGGCCATCGACGGCCTCGGCCGGCCCGTGTCGGGTCAGGTGCTCGAGACCGCGGCGTCGAACGCCCTCGCGTCCGACGAGCTGCTCGTCACCCGTACCCGCAAGGGCAAGGAGAGCGTGGACGATCTCCGTCCCACGATCCGGAACATCGAGGTCGCGCACGACGGCGACGCGCCCGTGCTCGAGCTCACCCTGTTGACGCAATCACGCGGTGCCCGCACCCGTGAGGTCCTCGACGCCTCGACTCGTTCGTCGGCGTCGGTCTCACCGAGCACCGCGTCCTGAGAACATCCCAATGGATCGAACACGCCGGCACGCGGCTGGAGCCGCTGGAAGCCGACGTGTTCGCGCCCGTCCTCGAGACGAGCGCATCATGAGAGAAGGAACCGATGTCCGACGAGACGACCCCGGAGGCGACCGTCGCCTCCGGCGCGGCCCCCGCCCACGGCGCGCCGGCCGCGGCACCCATCCACCCGCGGCACCGAGCGCCCCGCCCGCTCGTTCGGCCGATCCGGCCGCCGAACGCCGCGCAACAGCGAACCGACCGCCCGCAACGGCGAGCGCCGCCCACGCTCCGCCGACGCCGGCCGCCTCCACGGCGACCGGGGGCGACGGCACCGATCCCACGGGAGCACCGAAGCCGCGCCGTCGGCGTGGCTCGCGCGGCGGCCGCAACCGCCGCAAGCCCGGCACCGGCACGGGCGCCAGTGCGGGTGGCGCGAACGGCGGCACCCGCGCACCGGGCGCGCCCGGCGCCGATGCCGACCAGCGACGACGACGACGAGTTCGACGACGACGAGCCGACGTCGGCCACGACTACACCGACGCCGCGGCCGATCGCGGCATGACCACCGACGACGTCGCCGAGGAGGCACTCGAGGACGCCGGGCTCCGCAGCAGCGGGCGTCCGAGCGTCGGCGAGAGCCGTCCCGCGCCCAGCCCCGCATCGGCGACTCCCGTCCCGCACCGGCGGCTCCGACGCAACGGCCGGCGACGGCGGGAACGGAAACGGCGGGGGCGGCAACGGCGGCAGCGGCCGGACGGCGCGCGACGAGCCGACGGCACGACCGCGCCGAAGCGCCGTCGTCGCCGAGGCGGTCGTGGCCGCGGTCGTGGCGCGGTCCGGCACCGGCGGCGGCGGGCGGCGGCGCCGGCGGCGCGCCGGCGGCGGTGGCGGCGGCGGTGGCGGCGGCGGCCGCCCGCAGCAGCCGAAGCGCGACGACGTCGTCCGCGCCGACCTCGGCGTCGGCGACGGCCCCGCGCCCGAGCTCGACGACGACGTCCTCGAGCGGCGCCGGGGTCGCACCCGCAAGGGCCGCCCGGCCGGTCGCTACCTGATGTGCGTGCACGTCCTCGAGGGCGGCCACACGCACATCGCGGTGCTCGAGGGCCGCAGCCTGGTGGAGCACAGCTGGCCACGCCGACGGGCAACGAGTCGATCGACGGCAACATCTACTTCGGCCGGGTGCAGAACGTGCTCCCCGGCATGGAGGCCGCGTTCATCGACATCGGCACGCCGAAGAACGGCGTGCTCTACCGCGGCGACGTCGCGTTCGACAAGGCCGACCTCGAGGGCGGCAACAAGCCCAAGATCGAGCGGCATGCTCAAGAACGGCCAGATGATCCCGTGCAGGTCACCAAGAACCCGATCGCGCACAAGGGCGCCCGCCTCACGCAGGAGGTGAGCCTCGCCGGTCGTTTCCTCGTGATGGTGCCGGACGAGCCCGACACGTACGGCATCTCGAAGCGCCTCCCCGACGACGAGCGCAAGCGCCTGCGCAAGGTGCTCGACGGCATCCGGCCCGACGACGCCGGCCTCATCGTGCGCACCGCGGCCGAGGGCGCGACGCCGCGACGAGCTCGAGCGCGACGTGCGCCGGCTGCGCGACCAGTGGGAGCAGATCTCCGCGCTGGCGGCGAAGACGAAGTCGGCGAAGCTCCTCTACCAGGAGCCCGACCTCGTGCTGCGGCGCATCCGCGAGGAGTTCACCAAGGAGTACCGCGGCATCGTCATCGACGACCGCGCGCTCTACGAGGAGATCCGCGGCTACGTCGAGGCGATCACGCCCGAGCTCGCCGAGCGGGTCGAGTTCTACGACACCGACGACGAGGGGCTGCCGATCTTCGAGCGGTTCCACATCTCCGAGCAGCTCCTGAAGGCGCTCGACCGCAAGGTGTGGCTGCCGTCGGGCGGCTCGCTCATCATCGAGCGCACCGAGGCGCTCACCGTGATCGACGTCAACACCGGCAAGAACGTCGGGAAGTCGAACCTCGAGGAGACGGTCTTCCGCAACAACCTCGAGGCGGCCGAGGAGGTCGCCCGGCAGCTGCGGCTGCGCGACATCGGCGGGATCATCGTGATCGACTTCATCGACATGGAGATCAAGAAGAACCGCGACGAGGTGATGCGGGTCGTTCCGCGACGCCCTGGCCCGGGACAAGACCCGCACCCAGGCGTTCGAGATGTCGGAGCTGGGCCTGGTCGAGATGACCCGCAAGCGCATCTCCGAGGGCCTGGTGGAGTCGTTCTCGCGAGACCTGCCCCGCCTGCCACGGCCGGGGCTTCCTCCTCGACGAGGCGCTGCTGCGGTCGATGGACTAGCTCCTGGTTCCCACGAGTTCCTGAGGGGTTCGCGCGCCATGTATGCAGTGATCCGCACCGGTGGCAAGCAGTACAAGGTCGAGGCCGGTGAGCGGCTCGAGGTCGAGCGCCTCGGTGTCGACGACGGCAGCGAGGTCGAGCTCGCGCCCGATCCTCCTGGTCGACGGCGAGACCGTGCTCGCCACGCCGGCCCAGCTCGAGGGCGCGGTCGTGACGGCCCGGGTCGTCGGCGACGCCCGGGGCCCGAAGATCGACGGCTTCATCTACAAGCCGAAGAGCAACAACCGGCGCCGCTGCGGCCACCGCCAGAAGCTCTCGGTCGATCGAGATCATCGCGATCACGCCAGCGGCAAGTAGGAGCAGACCATGTCGAAGAAGAAGGGCGCGGCGTCCTCGCGCAACGGTCGTGACTCCAACGCGCAGCGGCTCGGCGTGAAGGTGTACAGCGGCACCGAGGTGCACGCGGGCACGATCATCGTGCGCCAGCGCGGCACCCGGTTCCACCCCGGCGAGAACGTCGGCAAGGGCAGCGACGACACCCTGTTCGCCAAGGCGAACGGCACGGTGAAGTTCGGCTACCGCAAGGGCCGCAAGCTCGTCGACATCGTCCCCGCGTCGGCCGAGTAGCACGCCTGCCCGAACATCTCGAGGTCGACGTGCGCCCGGGGGGTGAAGTCCGAGATGTCGGCGGTCGATCCGTAGGCTGATCGCATGTGCCGTCGTTCGTCGACCTCGTCCAGGTCAACCTGCGCGGCGGCGACGGTGGCGCGGGCGCGGTGTCGTTCCGACGCGAGGCGCACGTCCCCAAGGGCGGGCCCGACGGCGGCGACGGCGGCTCCGGGCGGCGACGTCTATCCTGCAGGCCGACCGCAACGTCGCGTCGCTGCTCGCGTTCCGCGACCACCCGCACCGCCGGGCCGAGTCGGGCAAGCACGGCTCGGGCAACAAGCGCCACGGCGCCAGCGGCGAGCGACCTCGTCGTCGACGGTGCCCGAGGGCACGCAGGTGCAAGACCCGCGACGGCGAGCTGCTCGCCGACCTCGTGCGCCACGGCGACCGCTACCTCGCCGCCCACGGCGGCCAGGGCGGGCGGGGCAACGCCCGGTTCCTCTCGAACGCCCGCCGGGCGCCGAGCTTCGCCGAGCAGGGCGAGTACGGCGAGGAGCACTGGCTGCGCCTCGAGGTGAAGCTGCTGGCCGACGCCGCGCTCGTCGGGTTCCCGAACGCCGGGCAAGTCCACGCTGATCGCCGCGGTGAGCGCGGCCAAGCCCAAGATCGCCGACTACCCGTTCACCACGCTCGAGCCCAACCTCGGCGTCGTGCGGTTCCGCGACCACGAGTTCGTGCTCGCCGACATCCCCGGGCTCATCGAGGGTGCGGCCGAGGGCCGCGGGCTCGGCCACGAGTTCCTCCGCCACGTCGAACGGGCGCGGGTGCTCGTGCTGCTGCTCGACCTCGCGCCGGTCGACGGGCGCACGCCCGCGGAGCAGGAGCGGATCCTGCTCGACGAGCTGCGGCCGCTACCGGCCCGAGCTGCTCGAGCGGCCCCGGCTGGTGGTCGGCAGCAAGGCCGACGTCGCCGACCGCTCGGAGCTGCGACGAGTCCCGACGACGCATCCGACGCGTCGGTCCGCCGTCACCCGCCGGGCCTCGACGAGCTCCTCGGCCGCCTCGGCACGCTCGATCGACGAGGCGCGCGCCGCCGAGCCCGAGCCCGAGCCGTTCGTCGTGCTGCGCCCGGCGGAGGAGGGCTTCAGCGTGCGTGCGCGACGACGACGGCGCGTGGCGGGTCTCGGGCCGCAGCGCCGAGCGCGTCGTCGCGATGGCCGACCTCACCAACGTCGAGGCGATGGAGTACGTGCAGTACCGGCTGCGCACGATGGGCGTCGAGCAGGCGCTCGGCGCGTGCCGGCGCGCGCGAGGGCGACGTCGTGCGCATCGGCCCGGTCGAGCTCGACTACGTCGAGGGCCTCGATGCTGACGTGGACGGTCGACCGAGGTCGTGGTGGTGAAGGTCGGGACGTCGTCGATCACGTCGCCGACCGGCGAGCTCGACGACGCCGTCGCTGCGCAAGCTGTGCCGCGAGCATCGCCGCGGCGCGCGCCGACGGGCACGAGGTCGTGCTGGTGAGCTCGGGCGCGATCGCCGCCGGGCTCCCCGCGCTCGGGCATGACCACGCGGCCCACCGACGTCGGCACGCTGCAGGCGATCGCCGCGGTCGGCCAGCCGCGGCTGATGGAGCGCCTCGGCGCGATCCTCGGCGACCACGGGCTCCTCGCCGGCCAGGTGCTGCTCACCCCGCACGACTTCGGCGTGCGCTCGCAGTACCTGCACGCGCGCGAGGCGCTGCGGCGGCTCCTCGACCTCGGCGTCGTGCCGGTCGTCAACGAGAACGACACCGTCGCCGACGACGAGATCCGCTACGGCGACAACGACCGGCTCGCCGCGCTGGTCGCGCACCTCGTCGCCGCCGACCTGCTCGTGCTGCTCACCGACACCGCCGGGCTCTTCACCGCCGATCCCCGGGTCGACGCCGACGCGTCGCTCATCGAGGAGATCGTCGAGGTCGACGCCGCGCTCGAGGCGCTGGCCGGCGGCCGCGGCACCGACGCGGGGGAGCGGCGGCATGGCCACCAAGCTGGCGGCGGCCAAGATCGCGGCGTGGTCGGGCGTGCGGGCGGTGATCGCGGCCGCCGACGCCCCCGACGTGCTCGCCGACGCCATCGCCGGGCGCGCGGTCGGCACCGCCTTCCGGCCCGCGACGAGCGGCTCCCGAGCCGCAAGCTGTGGATCGCCTTCGCCATGAACCCCGCCGGTCGGGTGCGTCGTCGACGACGGTGCCCGCCGCGGCCCTGTGCGACCGACCACCGCTCGCTGCTGCCCGCAGGCGTGCGCGGGGTCGAGGGCGACCTTCGACGCCGACGACGCGGTCGAGATCGTCGGACCCGACGGCGCGCCCTTCGCGAAGGGCCTGGTCAGGTACTCCGCCGACGGTGCTCCGGCGGGTCGCCGGCCGGCAGACGTCGGAGCTCGGCGACGGCGCTGCCCCACGAGGTCGTCCACCGCGACGACCTCGTGGTCCTGCCCGGCTGACACCCGACTCGAGCCGGCGAACGGAGCAATTCTGCGCAGCCCGCCCTTGCGCGCCGGGCCGGGCTTCCGTCACACTCTTGCCTCACGAGCTCGTCGTCGACCGGCGGGGGGAGAGTCCTCTCACGAGGGCTTCGGCGGTCGGCGAGGAGCGGGAGGAAGGTGAGGCCGGGTCGCCCCGGCCGCTGCACCCATCCGGGAAGCGCGGCAGGCGGGCGACACGGCCTCACCCCTCCCGATACGTCGGCACCTCGCTCCCCGTACGCCGGCACTGCGAACGGCGCCTCGCCGAAAGGGCCGTCCGCAGCCCGATCGCGGGCGTAGAATCGGCGGCGATGTCCTCGCCCACGCCGGTCGCCGAGCTGGGACGTCGGGCCCAGGGCGGCCTCGGCGGCGCTGGCGTCGGCGTCGACCGCCGACAAGGACGCCGCCCTCCTCGCCGCCGCCGACCTGCTCGAGCAGCGCACCGACGACCTGCTCGCCGCCAACCGGCTCGACGTCGAGGCGGCCGAGGCCGCCGGGCTCGAAGCCGGGTCCGCTCGACCGGCTGCGCCTCACCGAGGCCCGCATCGCGGGCGATGGCCGACGGCCTGCGCGCCGTCGCCGCGCCTGCCCGACCCGATCGGCGAGGTGCTCGACGGGTGGCGTCGGCCCAACGGGCTGCAGATCGAGCGCCGGCGGGTGCCGCTCGGCGTCGTCGCGATCATCTACGAGAACCGACCCAACGTCACCAGCGACGCCGCCGGCATCTGCCTCAAGTCGGGCAACGTCGCCATCCTGCGCGGCTCCGCCGGCGCGCTGCGCTCCAACGTCGCCATCGCCGAGGCGCTGCGCGACGGGCTGACCAAGGCCGGGCTCCCCGCCGACGCGGTGCTGCTCGTCGACGACGTGCGCCACGAGGCCGCGGTCGAGCTCATGCAGCTCACCGACGTCGTCGACTGCCTGATCCCGCGCGGTGGGCCCGCGCTCATCCAGAGCATCCGCGACAACGCGACCGTCCCCGTCATCATCGACGGCGACGGCAACTGCCACGTCTACGTCGACGCCGTCCGCCGACCTCGACCGCGCCGCTCGACATCGTGGTGAACGCCAAGACCCAGCGTCCGAGCGTGTGCAACGCGGCCGAGTCGCTGGTGGTGCACGAGGCCGTCGCCGACGCCTTCCTCCCGCGCGTCGCGCCACGCGCTCGCCGAGCAGGGCGTCGAGCTGGTCGGCGACGCCGGTGCCCGCGACCCTCGTGCCCGGCGATGGGCGAGGCCACCGACGACGACTTCGGTCGCGAGTTCCTGGCGCTGAAGATGAGCGTGGCGGTGGTGCCGTCGCTCGACGCCGCCATCGACCACGTCAACCGGTTCGGCTCGGGCCACACCGAGGCCATCCTCACCGGCGACCTCGCCGCCGCCGAGCGCTTCACCGACGCCGTCGACGCCGGCACGGTCGTCGTCAACGCGTCGACCCGCTTCACCGACGGCGCCGAGTTCGGCTTCGGCGCCGAGATCGGCATCAGCACCCAGAAGCTCCACGCCCGCGGCCCCATGGCGCTGCGCGAACTCACCACCTACAAGTACGTCGTATGGGGCGACGGCCAGATCCGCGACTAGACCACTTGCCTCATGGCTGAACGATTCGCATCGGTCGACGACGTCACCGCCCGCCTGCGGGACGCCGACTACCTCGCCGACTCCTCCATCTCGGGGGTCGTCTTCCTCGCCGACCGCCTCGAGAAGCCGGTCCTCGTGGAGGGCCCGGCCGGGGTCGGCAAGACCGAGCTCGCCAAGGCGCATCGCCGAGGTCACCGGCTCGCGCCTGATCCGCCTGCAGTGCTACGAGGGGCTCGACGAGGCCAAGGCGCTGTACGAGTGGAACTACAAGAAGCAGCTGCTGCGCATCCAGGTCGACAAGGGCCACGACTCCGACTGGGAGGACGTCGAGTCCGACATCTTCTCCGAGCCGTTCCTGCTCACCCGTCCGCTGCTCGAGGCGATCCGCTCCGAGGAGCCGGTCGTGCTCCTGATCGACGAGGTCGACCGGGTCGAGATCGAGACCGAGGCGCTGCTGCTCGAGGTGCTCTCCGACTTCCAGGTGTCGATCCCCGAGCTCGGCACCATCGTCGGCGCGTCGCAGCGGCCGATCGTGCTGCTCACCTCGAACAACACCCGTGAGCTGTCCGAGGCGCTCAAGCGTCGCTGCCTCTACCTGCACATCGACTACCCCGACATCGAGCGGGAGAAGGAGATCGTGCGGGTGCGCGTGCCCGAGATCGACGAGCACCTCGCCGACCAGATCGCGCGCGTCGTGCGGTCGATCCGCGCGCTGGAGCTGAAGAAGGCGCCGTCGATCTCGGAGACCATCGACTGGGCCCGCACGCTGCTCTACCTCGGCAAGTCCGACATCGACCCCGAGGTCATCGGCGAGACGCTGCACGTGCTGCTGAAGTACCAGTCCGACATCACCAAGGCCCGCAAGGAGCTGCAGGTGCCCGACAAGGCGGGCTCGGTCTGAGCCAGACCGGTTCCGTCGCTGCGGTCGCCGTCGCCGGGTGCGGCGATCGCTGTCGCTGCTCGACGTCCTCCAGGGGTTCGTCCACGAGCTGCGCACCGCCGGGCTGCCGGTGTCGATGACGGAGAACCTCGACGCCATGCGCGCGATCGAGTTCATCCCCATCGACGACCGGGAGATGTTCAAGGGCGTGCTCAGCGCCACGCTGGTGAAGCACGAGCGCCACCAGCGGGCGTTCGAGACCGTGTTCGAGGTGTACTTCTCGCTGTTCAGCGACGGCGTCGCAGGCCGACGTCGCTCGACGAGCTCGCCGACGGCGAGGAGGGCGAGCTCCAGGACGGCCAGGCGCAGGGCGGTGCCGGCGGCACGCCGATGTCGCGCGAAGAGCTCATCGCGATGCTGATGAACGCGCTGCAGTCGATGGACCGCGACGCGCTCCGGCGGCTCGCCGCGGCCGCGGTGCAGCAGTTCGCGGGCATGGAGCCGGGTCGTCCCGTCGGCGGCACCTACTACCTGTACCGCACGCTGCGGCAGCTCGACCTCGACGAGCTCCAGTCGCGCCTGATGACCGAGGCCCGCGAGCGGGGCGAGGTCGACGAAGGCGAGCTCGCCGACCGGCTCGCGCACGAGGAGTACCAGGCCCGGCTCAAGGAGCTGCGCGAGCTCATCGAGGAGGAGATCCGCCGCCGGCTCGTGGCCGACCGCGGCGTCGAGGCGATGGCGCGCACGCTGCGCAAGCCGCTGCCCGAGGACATCGAGTTCATGCACGCGTCGCGCGAGGAGATGCTCGCGCTGCAGCAGGCCGTCTACCCGCTGACGCGGGCGATGGCGGCGCGGCTCGCGCAGCGGCGCCGGCGCCGCCACCGCGGGCACCTCGACTTCCGCAAGACGATCCGCGAGTCGCTGTCGTACGGCGGCGTGCCCGCCGACCCGAAGTTCAAGAACCCGCACCCGTCGAAGCCCGAGATCATGGTCGTCGCCGACATCTCGGGATCGGTGGCGAGCTTCGCCCGCTTCACGCTGCAGTTCGTGTACGCGATGGCGAGCCAGTTCTCGAAGGTGCGGTCGTGGGTGTTCATCGACGGCATCGACGAGGTGACGAAGTACTTCCAGGAGTCGGAGGACGTCACCGACGCGGTGCAACGGGTGAACACCGAGGCCGACGTCATCTGGGTCGACGGCCACTCCGACTACGGCCACGCGTTCGAGACCTGGCACCAGCGCCACTACCACGAGATCACGCCGAAGACGTCGATCATCCTGCTCGGCGACGCGCGCAACAACTACCACGCGTCGGAGGCCTGGGTCGTCGACGAGATGCGCAAGCGCGGCCGTCACGTCTACTGGCTCGACCCCGAGCCGCGCGGCTACTGGGACACCGGCGACTCGATCGTGTCCGAGTACGGCAAGTACTGCGACGGCGTGTTCGAGTGCCGCAACCTGCGCCAGCTCACCCAGTTCGTCGGCACCATCGCCGAGGGCTAGGCGCCGCAGGCCAGACCCAGGTTCCAACTGGCGTCAGTCGGGCGGAACATGTCCGCCGAGATGACGCCGGTTCGCTATCGGCGGCGTTCCTTGTACTCGGCGATCGCTTCGCGGTGGTCGACGATGGGGTCGGGGTAGTCGTAGGCGCGCCGCACCTTCGGGTCGGGATCGTGCACGGTGCCGTCCTTGATCGCGCGCAGCTCGGGCACGTACCGGCGCACGTAGTCGCCGTCGGGGTCGAAGCGCTGGCCCTGCACGGTGGGGTTGAAGACCGGTTCGGGTTGGTGTCGGTGCCGGTCCCCGCGACCCACTGCCAGTTGAGGTTGTTGTTGGCGATGTCGCCGTCGACGCAGCAGATCGAGGAAGTGGCGCGCGCCGATGCGCCAGTCGAGGTAGAGGTCCTTGGTGAGGAACGACGCCACGATCATGCCGGGCACGGTTGTGCATCGAAGCCCTCGGCCTGCAGCTGGCGCATCCCCGCGTCGACGACGGGGTAGCCGGTGCGACCGTCCTTCCACGCCTGCTCGCGCATCGGCGTCGTGGCGCCAGCGGTCGCCCCGGTCGACGTAGTCGGACCACGCGGCGTCGGGTCGGGCCGCGAGGATCTGTGCGTAGAAGTCGCGCCAGCACAGCTGCCGCACGAACGCATCGGCGCCCCTCGCCCTGGTGGTGCGCCGGCGGCGCGCACCACCTCGAGCGGCGAGAGGCAGCCGAAGTGGAGGTACGGCGACAGGCGCGACGTGGCGTCGCCGGGAGGTCGTCGTGGTGGTCGGCGTAGCCGCGGAGGTCGGTCGTCGATCCAGGCTTCGAGCCGGGCGCGGCCCGCGGTCGCGCCCCCGGGGATGACGTCGGGGGAGCGCTCGCCCTCGACCAGGTCGGCCAGCTTCGGCAGCCGGCCCCGCTGTCGACGCCGTCGGGGAGCTCGATCCGCTCGGGGGCGCGCTCCACGTGTCGCCGGCGCACCTCGAGCCACCGCCGGAAGTAGGGCGTGAAGACCTTGTAGTGGTCGCCGCCGCCGGTCTGGCTGGCGCCGGGGGTGATGGCGCCGGGTTCGACGACCGTCACCGCGGGTGCGCGCTCGACGGGCACGGACACCGCGTCGGCCAGGCGGTCGAGCCGGGAGCGGGCGTACCCGCTCACGTCGTCGCTCACGTGCACCGACCCGGCGGCGACGTCGGCGACGACCGTCGCGACCTCGTCGACCCAGTCGCCCCGGCGCACGACCAGCGCACCGCCGAGCCCGCGGAGCGCGTCGTCGAGGTCGTGCAGCGACTCGAGGAGGAACCCGGTGCGGTTGGGGCGGTTGAACGCCGCCGTCGAGGATGCGCGTCGTCGAACACGAACAGCGGGACGACCCGCTCGGCGTCGCGCGCCGCACGCGCGAGCGCGGGATGGTCGTCGACGCGGAGATCGCGCGTGAACACGACCACCGCCACCGACGTCATGGCGGTGAACCTACCCAGCCCGGCGCGAGCGGAAGCGGGGAGGTGGAGCCGGCGCGAGCGGAAGCGAGCGAGGGGAGGAGACGTCAGTCCAACAACGCCCAGGTGCGGTCGGCGATGCCGGCGAGGGCCACGAGCTGGGCTCGCTCCCGACGCCGGAACGCGCGCCCGTCGCGACCGACGAGCAGCGCGGCGTCGTGGTCGGGGAGCGACGCCACCGCGAGGTCGTCGGGGCCGGTGGTGCCGTCGGCCACCCGCGGCGACGCGGCGATGCCGGCGGCCAGTGCCTCGAGCACCGACGGATCGGGCGTGCCGTCGACCCGACGCCGCGAGCACGGTGGCCCGCCGCAGCAGCGCGCACCAGTCGGCGGTGAACTCGGCGCGGGTCTCGTCGACGAGGGTCGTGTGGAGCGTCGCCGACGCTGGTCGACGAGCACAGGGAGTTCGCCGGACGCGAGCGCGTCGAGGCGCGGATCGGGGAAGTGGTCGATGGTGCGCACCTGTTCGACGCTGGCGCCGTCGACCTCCTCGATCTCGCGCACGAGCAGGTCGATCGCCACCGACTTGCGCAGGAGCACCGCGAACTCGTCGACCGCGACGTTGTCGCCGCGCTCGAGCACGTCGATGCCGACGATGTCGCCGTCGACCGCACCGATGCGCGACGCGACGAGGCCGAGCGCACCCGGGCGGTCGGGGAGCCACACGCGCACGAGGACGTGGTTGGGCTCTTCGTGGGCGTCGCTCACGTCGACGATGCTACGGGGGCAGGTGACGCGAATGTTTCGCCCGGGTGAAGACACGAAGCGCCCGTAGAATCCCGTCGATGACGGGCACGGAGGGGGCGGATCGGGTCGAACGGCTCGGCATCTTCGGCGGCACGTTCGATCCGGTCCACGCCGGTCACGTCGTGGTGGCGACGGAGACCCGGGCGCAACTCGGGCTCGACCGGGTGCTGCTGGTCGTCGCCGGTGATCCGTGGCAGAAGCGCGGGCCGCGTCGTGGCGTCGGCGGCGGACCGACTCGCGCTGGCCGACGTCGCCGTCGGTGGGCTCGACGGGATCGAGACGTCGTCGATCGAGATCGAGCGGGGCGAGGCGTCGGTCACCGCCGACACCCTCGAAGCGCTCAGCGCACCGGGACGTGAGCTCTACCTGGTCCTCGGTGCCGACGCGGTCGCCAACATGCCCACGTGGCGGCGGCTCGAGGAGACGCGTCACCTCGCCACGGTGGTGGTCGTCGAGCGCGCCGGCGACGTCCATTCCGAACCGCCGGGCGCAGGGTGGAGGGTCGAGCGGGTCTCCATCCCGCGGCTCGACATCTCTTCGACCGATCTGCGCGACCCGGCTCCACGAGGGCCGGCCGATCGACGGTCTCGTCCCGGCCGACGTCGTGCGTGAGATCCAGCGGCGGGGCCTCTACACTGGATCCAGATGACCATGGAGCCCGGTGCTTGAGCCCGTCCCGATGACCTCGTCCGTCACCGGATCGCACGACGGGATGTCGGACGCGTACCGCCGGGCCGGGATCGCGGCGCACGCCGCCGACGACAAGAAGGGCGCCGAGATCGTCGTCCTCGACGTCGGCGACATCATCTCGATCGTCGAGGTGTTCGTGTTCGTGAGCGCATCCAACACGCGGCTGGTGCGCACGATCGTCGACGAGATCGAGCTGGCGCTGAAGATCGCCGACGACGAGGGGCCCCGCAGCGTCGAAGGCCTCGGCGACGCCACCTGGGTGCTCATGGACTACGGCGACGTGATCGTGCACGTCTTCCAGTCCGAGACCCGCGAGTTCTACGACCTCGACCGCCTCTGGGCCGACGCCCCGCGCGTCGAGTGGACCGCCCTCCCGGCCGTACCTGACGTCCGAGCCGCGGTACCGACGGCGCAGCGAGCGGCAGTCGAGGTACGGGCGCATCGGCACGTCGCGCTCGGCGAGGCCGGCCTTGAGCTCGCGCACACCGACGTTGCGGTCGAGGCGCGGGGAGTAGAGGATCGAGCTGATGATCGCGGCCTGCGCGCCGCCTGCGGTCAGCCCGTCGGCGATGTGGTCGACGTTGCCCGCGCCACCCGACGCGATCACGGGGACGTTCACCGCGTCGGCGACGGCGCGCGTGATGTCGAGGTCGTAGCCCGACGCGGTGCCGTCGTTGTCGATGCTGTTGACGACGATCTCTCCCGCGCCGAGGTCCTCGCCGCGTCGCACCCAGTCGAGGGCGTCGAGTCCGGTGGCGAGGCGCGCGCCGTCGATGAACACCTCGTAGCCGCTCGGGATGCCGTCGCGGATGCCGACGTGCTTCACCTGCGTGCTCAGCACCACGCACTGCCGCCCGAACGCGTCGCGCGCCGTCGCGGATGATCTCGGGGTTGCGCACCGCCATCGAGTCGACGCTGATCTTCTCCGCGCCGGCCTTCAGCACCTCGAACATGTCGTCGACGTCGCGGATGCCGCCGCCGACGGTGAAGGGCACGAACACGTGGTGTGCGACGCGACGCACGGTGTCGAGGTCGATCTTGCGCTTCTCCGCGCTCGCCTTGATGTCGTAGAAGACGATCTCGTCGATCTGGTCGGCGTAGAGCTGCTGCGCGAGCTCCTCGGCGGGCGCGACGTCGATGTTGTCCTGGAACTGCTGCGCCTTGGTGACGCGTCCGTCGACGACGTCGAAGCAGGCGATGAGCCGCTTGGTCAGCACGCCGACCCCGGTCGCTCGCTCCGCAGGATCCCAGGCGGCGAAGTTGCGCAGCAGCGAGAGGCCGAGCTCGCCGCTCTTCTCGGCGTGGAACTGGGTGGCGATCACGTTGTCGCGAGCGACCACGGAGCAGAACTCGACGCTGTACTGGGTGAGCCCGAGCACGTCCGCAGGCTCGGTCGGCGCGCAGTAGTACGAGTTCACGAAGTAGAAGTGACCGTCGGACGGGAGACCGTCGGTGACCGGGTGCGGCGCGCGTGAACCGCACCGCGTTCCAGCCGATCTGCGGGACCCGCTGCGAGTCGGGGAAGCGCCGGACGGTCCCGGGCACCCACCCCAGGCCGGGGGTGTCGCCCTCCTCGCTGTGGTCGAACAGCACCTGCAGGCCGATGCAGATCCCGAGGAACGGGACACCGTCGCCGTGGACCCGGTCGGAGAGCGCACCCACGAGGTCCTGCTCCACGAGCGACGTCGATGGTGGCGCGGGCCGCGCCCACGCCGGGGAGGATGATGCGCTCGGCGGTCGCGACGTCGGCCGGGCGGTCGACGAGGCGCGCGCGGGATCCCGAGGTGCTCGAGGGCGAACAGCACGCTCGGGGCATTTCCGGCGCGGTAGTCGACGACGGCGATCATCCCTGGGGCAGGGTAGTGAAATCGTTACGCTGAGCTCTCGCTCAATGCGGACCCCATTCGGTCCGATCTTCTTCCTGATGGCACGCCTTCCCCTGCTGCCCAGCAGTCGCCGCCACTCCCGCGGCCCCTCTCGCAGCCGTCACGGCCGCCGCTCGCGCACGGCGCTGTTCCTGGTGCCCGTGCTGCTGGTCGTGGTCGCGCTGGCCGGGTGCCTCCCCCTCCTCCGCCGCCACCGCCGCCCCCTCCTCCGCCGCCACCGGCCGCGCCCGCGCCGTCGGACGGGTCACCGGGCTCCGCCGGCGTCCCGATCATGGGGCAGTCGCGCCTGACCGCCGACCAGCTCGTCGCCTACTACCAGAAGCGCACCGGGTTGCCCTACCGCGCCACCGGCGCGACCCTCCCGCAGCTCGCGGCCATGTTCGTCACCGAGGGGAACCGCTACAACGTGCGCGGCGACATCGCCTTCGCGCAGTCGTTGGTCGAGACCGCGTGGTTCAACTTCCCCGACTACGGGATGGTGCGCACGAACAACAACAACTTCGCCGGCATCGGCGCGTGCGACTCGTGCGGCAACGGCTTCCAGTTCAGCAGCGCGCTCGCGGGTGTGCGCGCGCAGCTGCAGCTGCTGCGCAACTACGCCGACGCCGGCTCGGGGGTCGCCAACATCCCCGACCCCCCGGTGCCCGAGCTCTGGGGGAGCAACCCCAGCACCGCCGCCTACAACTTCGACCACTACTTCGCCAAGGGCAAGGCGCCGCTCTGGAACAACTTGGGCAACGGCAACTGGGCGACCGCGCCCAACTACGCCACCGTGGTGCTGAGCATCTACAACCAGATGCTCACCGACAGCGGCGAGCCCGGGCAGTGCCCGCCCGACGGTCTGCTCTTCGGTGCGCTCACCGCTGCGGGCCCGTGCCCGGTCAGCCTGCGTCAGCCCGGGCGCGCGCTCGCCACCACCTCGTCGGGCGGGACGTACGTGCTGAACGGCAACGGCGCGGTCTCCGCCATCAACGGTGCACCGGCGCTCGGGTCACCCCCGCTCGCCGACTCCGACGCCTACCGCGACATCGACGTGATGCCCGACGGCCAGGGCTACGTCGTGCTCGACCAGTACGGCCTGGTCCACAAGCTCGGGTCGGCCACCTCGCCCGACACCGTGGGCTCGTTGTCGATGGGCTTCTACCCGGGTCAGGACGTCGCCGCGCTCGATCGCGGTGATGCCCGACGGCAAGGGCTACCTGATCCTCCTCGCCGACGGCACCGTGCTGAAGTTCGGCTCCGCGACGACCGGTCCCATCGCCGGCCTCGCCAGCCCGGCCTTCGGGCCGGGATCCGACTCCGCCCGGGCGATCTCGGTGATGCCCGACGGCGCCGGCTACATCGTGCTCGACAAGCTCGGCAGCACGTACAAGTACGGGAGCGCGCTCCAGGGTGCGGTGGGTTCCGGGACGACGCCGAACTGGGGCATCGACATCGGGCGCGACATCACGATCGTCTCCGCGTTCGGCATCGCGTTCGGGTACTACGTGCTCGACGCGTCGGGCAACGTGTCGGGCACGAGCGGCCTGGCCCGCTCGAACGAACCCGGCATCGACGCTGTTCAAGGACCGCTGGCGGGGGATCGCCATCTACGGCGGGAAGCCGTTGCTCCTCCGCAACGACGGCAGCACGCAGCTCGCCAGTTGAGCTCCTCGCTCGCTCCGCTCACTCCGTCCTGACCCGCCCTCGCTCGCTCCGCTCACTCCGTGCTGAACCGCCCTCGCTCGCGTCCGTCGCTCCGTCGTCAGAGCACCACGACCGAGCGCAGCACCTCGCCGCGCTCCATCTTGTGGAACGCGTCCTCCACCGCGTCGAGCGGGATGGTCTCGCTCACGAAGCGGTCGAGGTCGAGGCGGCCCTGGCAGGTAGAGGTCGATGAGCATCGGGAAGTCGCGTGACGGCAGGCAGTCGCCGTACCACGACGGCTTCAGCGCGCCGCCGCGTCCGAAGAACTCGATCATCGGCAGCTCGATCGTCATCGACGGATCGGGCACGCCCACCTGCACCACGGTGCCCGCGAGGTCGCGTGCGTAGAAGGCCTGCTCGAGCACCTCCGGCCGCCCGACCGCCTCGACGCACACGTCGGCGCCGTTGCCGTCGGTGAGCGCGCGGATCGCCTCCACCGCGTCGGTGTCGCGTGAGTTGACGGTGTGGGTGGCGCCGAACTCCTCGGCCTGCGCCAGCTTCCGGGCGTCGATGTCGACGGCGATGATCGTGCTGGCCCCCGCGAGCTGCGCGCCGGCGATGGCCGCGTTGCCGACGCCGCCGCAGCCGAACACCGCGACGCTGTCGCCGCGCCCGACGTCGCCGGTGTACATCGCGGCGCCGAGGCCCGGCCATCACGCCGCAGCCGAGGAGGCCGGCGGTCTCGGGCTTGGCCGCCGGGTCCACCTTGGTGGCCTGGCCGGCGGCGACGAGCGTCTGCTCGGCGAACGCACCGATGCCGAGCGCAGGGCTCAGCTCGGTGCCGTCGGTGAGGGTCATCTTCTGCGTGGCGTTGAAGGTGTTGAAGCAGTACCAGGGACGGCCGCGCCGGCACGCCCGGCACGTGCCGCACACCGCGCGCCAGTTGAGGATCACGAAGTCGCCCGGCAGCGACCTCGGTCACGTCGGGCCCGACCGACTCGATCACGCCCGGCCGCCTCGTGCCCGAGGAGGAACGGGAAGTCGTCGTTGATCGCGCCCTCGCGGTAGTGCAGGTCGGTGTGGCACACGCCGCACGCCTGCACCGTCACCCGCACCTCGCCCGGACCGGGATCGGGCACGACGATGTCGCGGACCTCGACCGGCGCACCCTTCGCGAGCGCGACCACACCCTTGACCGTTGCTGCTGCCATGACGCCCGTTCTACCTCACCGGTCGGCGTTGTGGCCCGTACCGACCCGTGATGCCGACCGGTCCCGCCTCGCCGTGCGCGGCGCTACGGCAGGCGCAGTGTTGCCCGCACCGGTCGGTGGTCGGAACCGACCGCGGGCAGCACTGCGCTGTCGAGCACTTCGATGCCGCTGCCGTCGCGCACGAGGATGTGGTCGATCTGGCTGTGCGGCTGGCGGGCGGGCCAGGAGCGGCCGCGCACGGTGCGTGTCCAGCCCGGCAGGAACGTCGTGACGCCCGGGCCCCAGAAGTTGCAGTCGCCGGCCACGATCGCGGGCCGGTCGTCGTCGGGCAGCTGCGGCAGGAGGCGACGCAGCTGCGTCGGCGGTCCGTAGGGGAGGCGTGAGGTGAGGTGCACGCCGACGAGGTCGACCTCGGTGCCGTCGACGTCGAGCACGACGTGCAGACCGCCGCGCTCGGGCGTCGGGTCGAGCGGGCACGGTGCCGACCGCCAGGCGGCCGCGGAGCTCGGCGGGAAGGCGGCTCACGATCGCGAGGCTGACCATGCCGGTGCCGGCGCCGTCGCGCGGCACGTGCGGCCACGGTTCGAGGAGGGCCCGTCCGAAGGGCAGCTCGAACACCTCGGCGCCCTCGGCGTCGGCGAACTCGCGCACGGCGGCGGTGCCCGTCGTCGGGGATCCACGACTCCTGCACCACGATCACGTCGGCGTCGAAGCTGCGCAGCGCGCCGACCAGGTCGTAGGGCACGCAGTGCCCGTTGCGGCGCGCCTGGAGGCCGGCGTGGCAGTTGAAGCTCGTGATCTTCAGGTCGGGCACGGGCTCACCGCTCGCTCTGCACCACTGGCCGTGCACGGTACGGGGTCACGCGGCCGGGAGCCGCACCCGAAGCCGGGCGCCGCCGATCGGGGCGTCCTCGATCACCACCGTGCCCCCGTGGTGCTCGGTGATGGCCTTCACCATCGCCAGGCCCGAGTCCGAGGCCGCCGGCGTCGCGGGCGCGCCCGTCGTCGAGGCGGGTGAAGCGCTCGAAGACCGCCTCGCGGTCCTCGGGCCGGATGCCGGGCCCGTCGTCGTCGACGGTGAGCTCCACGACGTCGTCGGTCGAACGCAGTCCGACCGCGACCGTCGAGGTGGCGTGGCGGGCCGCGTTGTCGAGCAGGTTGCGCACCACCCGCTGCAGCTGCTCACGGCGTCCGTGGACGCGCCCGGCCGACACGCGACTGGTGTCGACGGGGACCCGCCGCTGCTGCACGGTGTCGTCGAGCACGAGCTCGTCGAGGTCGACGTCGGGGAGCGTGGCGATCGGGGCCGGCCCCTCGGCCTCGTCGAGGCGGGCCAGGTCGAGCAGCTCGCTCACCGTGTCCTCCATGCGCACGTCCTCGACCAGCGCGCGCTGCGCGACCGCCGGCCAGTCGGCGCGGTCGGGGTTGTGGAGCGCGACCTCGAGGTTGGTGCGGATCGACGCGAGCGGGCTGCGCAGCTCGTGCGATGCGTCGGACACGAACTGCCGCTGCTTCTGCGCCGACGTCTCGAGGCGCGTGAGCATCGCGTTCATCGTGCGGGCGAGACGACCGATCTCGTCGTCGGTCGTCGGGCTCGGGCACGCGTCGGTGCATGGTCGTGCCGGTGATCGACTCCGCCTCGGCGCGGATGGCCTCGACCGGCTTGAGCGCGCGTCCCGTGAAGTACCACGCCGCCAGCGCGACGAGCAGGATCATCAGCGGCACGACGATCAGGAGGACGTCTGGTCACCGAGTCGACGGTGCTGTTCACCGCGGCAGTCGACTGCTGGGCGACGAGCGTGATGTTGCCCACTTCACGCTGTGCGGCTTCGGTGCCGTTGCGCTGCGAAGGAGGCGCCGGGGTGCAGACGACCTGGCTTCTGAAGTCGTACCCGCAGAAGTAGTTCGGCTTCGGTCTCGCGGTCGGAGCTCGCCGCGGTCGTACGGCGCGCTGCAAGGAGTCGAGCTGGGTCTGGTTCGTCTGGTCGATCTTCTCGAGGAGGTTGTTGTGCACGAGGCGCACGAGTCCGAACGCGGCCAGGCTGATCGTGACCGCGAACGCGAGGGTCGCGACGATCGTCAGGCGGACCCGGACCGTCTGCGGGAACCAGTGCCGCTTCGGACGCGACTCCGTCGTCATCCATCTCGGTCAGGCATCGGGCAGGAGCTGGTAGCCGGCGCCGCGCACGGTCTTGATCGTCTCGACGCCGAAGGGCGCGTCGATCTTCTTGCGCAGGTAGCCCACGTAGACCTCGACGACGTTGGGGTCGCCGGCGAAGTCGATGCCCCACACGTGGTCGAGGATCTCGGCCTTCGACGCCACGTTGCCGTCCTTGCGCACGAGGTACTCGAGCAGCGCGAACTCGCGCGCGGTGAGGCGGATGTCGGTCTCGTGGCGTCGACAACGGCGGGCGCCGGGGTCGAGCTCGAGCGAGCCGACGCTGAGCACCGTCGGTCGCGGGGGAGCGCCGCGGCGGATGAGCGCACGGAGCCGGGCCAGGAGCACGACGAACGAGAACGGCTTGGAGAGGAAGTCGTCGGCGCCGGTGTCGAGCGCCTCGGCTTCGTCGTACTCGCCGTCCTTGGCGGTGAGGATCAGGATCGGGGTCCAGATCGCCCTCGTCGCGCAGCGTGCGGCAGACCCGGTAGCCGTGCATGCCCGGGCAGCAGCACGTCGAGGACGATGGCGTCGTAGGAGCCCTCCCGCGCCCGCCACAGGCCGTCGGGCCCGTCGTGGGAGACGTCGACGTCGAAGCCCTCCGCGATCAGGCCGTCGGCGACCGCCGCCGCGAGCAGTTCCTCGTCCTCGACCACCAGCACGCGCACCACCTCAGTGTGCCGGTCCGGGAGGGTTCCGCGGCACGAACGCTCAGGGACCTCTCAGGGTGTCGCCCGCTGCGGGCCCGCACGGCGGCGAGGTGTCGGGAGCAGGCCCGGAATGGGGGTAGGCTGGTCCCTGGCGAGCAGCACCCTGCCCCCTGTCACGGGTGGGAGGCGCTCGCGGGTCCTTCCTCATCGTCACAGCGCTTGCGTCGCGGCACCGAGGTTCGACCCACCGCCACCAGACCGTCCTCTCGGGACGGCCGGAAGTGCAGTGTGGCGGGCACTCAGTGCCGATCACCGACGAAAGCGAGCACCACCTCCATGACTGCAACGTTCGCGGGCCTCGGCCTGCACGCCGACCTGGTCGCGGCCCTGGCCCGCCAGGGCATCACCGAGCCCTTCGCGATCCAGGAGCTCACCATCGCCGACGCCCTCGCCGGGCGCGACGTGCTGGGCAAGGCCAAGACCGGCTCGGGCAAGACCCTGGCCTTCGGCCTCCCGCTCCTCGGGCGCATCGGCAAGGCCGAGCCCCGCAAGCCCAAGGCCCTGATCCTCGTCCCCACCCGTGAGCTGGCCACCCAGGTCACCGACGCGCTGCGCCCGCTCGGCGAGGTGCGCGACCTCAAGGTCCGCGCCGTCTACGGCGGCGTCTCGATGGACGCGCAGATCACCGCGCTCCAGAAGGGCGTCGACGTCGATCGTCGGCACGCCCGGGCGCCTCATCGACCTGCTCGAGCGCAAGGAGCTGTCGCTCGCCGCGGTCGAGGTGCTGGTGGTCGACGAAGCCGACCGCATGGCCGACATGGGCTTCATGCCCCAGGTCCAGAAGATCCTCTACGGCATCACGGCACCGCACCAGACGATGCTGTTCTCGGCGACGCTCGACGGCGCGGTCAAGCGACTCGTCGACCGCTACATGAACGACCCCATCTCGCACGAGACCGGCGAGGACGAGCCCACGGTCGACGAGATGGACCACGTCTTCCTCGCCATCCACCAGATGGACAAGGTGAAGGTCGCGGCGGCGATCGCCAACGCCAACAACCGCACGATGATGTTCATGCGCACCAAGCGCGGCGCCGACCGCCTGGTGGAGCAGCTCGGGCCGCGAGGGCGTGCGCGCGCTCGCCATCCACGGCGACCTGCGCCAGGGCGCGCGTGAGAAGGCGCTGGCCGACTTCATGGCCGGCAAGGTCAAGGTGCTCGTCGCCACCGACGTCGCCGCCCGCGGCATCCACGTCGACGGCGTCGACGTCGTGATCCACTACGACCCGCCGGAAGACGAGAAGGCGTACCTCCACCGCTCGGGTCGCACCGCGCGCGCGGGGGAGAGCGGCGTGGCCGTCACCCTCATGCTCTGGAACCAGGAGAACGAGATCCGCGTGATCCAGCGGCGGCTCGGTCTCCAGATCCCGGTGGTCGAGATCTTCTCCAACGACCCCCGGCTCCAGGACCTCGCCCAACTTCTCGGCCGAGCCGGCCAACGCCTGAGCACGATGCGCCGTGGAAACCATGCGGGCGCAGCGCAGGTCGCGCGCGCGACCATGTGTCCATGAGCCGCATCTCCCGACGCGTCGACGCCATCACCGAGTCCGCGACCCTCGCGGTCGACGCCAAGGCCAAGGCACTGCAGGCCGCCGGGCGAGGACGTCATCGGCTTCGGCGCCGGCGAGCCCGACTTCCCGACGCCCGGCCAACATCGTCGAGGCCGCGGCCGCGGCGTGCGCCGACCCGCGCAACCACAAGTACACGCCCGCAGCGGGGCTGCCCGAGCTGCGCGCGGCGATCGCGGCCAAGACCCTGCGCGACTCGGGCTACGCGGTGCGAGGCGAGCCAGGTCGTCGTCACCAACGGCGGCAAGCACGCGGTGTACAACGCGTTCCAGGTGCTGCTCGACCCGGGCGACGAGGTCATCATCCCGGCGCCGTACTGGACCACCTATCCCGAAGCGGTGAAGCTCGCCGACGGCGTGCCGGTCGAGGTGCTCGGCGCCGGAATCGGCGGGGTTCCGGGTCACCGTCGAGCAGCTCGAGGCCGCGCGCACGCCGCGCACGAAGGCCGTGCTGTTCGTGTCGCCGAGCAACCCCACCGGCGCGGTCTACCCGCGCGACCAGGTGGAGGCCATCGGCCGCTGGGCGCTCGAGCACGGCATCTGGGTGCTCACCGACGAGATCTACGAGCACCTCACCTACGGCGGTCACGAGTTCACCTCGATGCCGGTGGTGGTGCCCGAGCTCGCCGAGCAGTGCGTCGTGCTCAACGGCGTCGCCAAGACCTACGCCATGACCGGTTGGCGCGTCGGCTGGACGATCGGCCCGGCCGACTTCACCAAGGCCACGGTCAACCTGCAGTCGCACCAGACGTCGAACGTCGCCGACGTGAGCGCAGCGCGCCGCGCTCGCCGCGGTCGCGCGGCGACCTGTCCGCGGTCGCCGAGATGCGCGCCGCGTTCGACCGGCGCGGCCGGATCATGCACGAGCTGCTGGTGCAGATCCCCGGGGTCACGTGCCTCGAGCCGCAGGGCGCGTTCTACTGCTTCCCCTCGTTCGAGGGCGTGCTCGGGCGCGAGATCGGCGGTCGCACCCCCACCACCACGCTCGAGCTGTGCGAGGTGATCCTCGAGGACGCCCGCGTCGCGATCGTTCCGGGCGAGGCGTTCGGCGCGCCGGGCTACGCGCGCCTGAGCTTCGCGCTCTCCGACGAGGCGCTGGTCGACGGCGTGGAGCGCATCGCCAAGCTGCTGGGCGGCTAGTCGACAGCTCGTCGGCCTGCATCGTTCCGGGCCCCGCCCGGACCCGCGAATAGCCTCGCCTCCGTGATGCACCGCGTGCTGTGTTCCGTGATGGATCGATGAGTCGATGAAGCGCGTCCTGGTCAGCGAGCAGCTCGCCGACAGCGGGCTCGAGGCGATGCGCGCCGCCGGGCTCGAGGTCGACGTCCGTCTCGGCCTGTCGGCCGACCGAGCTG
The DNA here is from genome assembly GCA_963755855.1 of uncultured Actinomycetes bacterium. Taxonomy (GTDB): domain Bacteria; phylum Actinomycetota; class Acidimicrobiia; order IMCC26256; family DASPTH01; genus DASUAS01. Next base: position 23,508 of record CAVWLR010000010.1, read on the forward strand.
CTCGAAGCGGTGCGCGGCGCGTCCGCGCTCGTGATCCGCAGCGCGACGCAGGTCACGGCCGAGGTGCTCGAAGCGGCCGACGAGATGGTCGTCGTCGGGCGGGCCGGCATCGGTCTCGACAACGTCGACGTCGAAGCCGCCACGCGACGCGGCGTGATGGTCGTCAACGCGCCGCAGTCCAACGTGCTGTCGGCGGCCGAGCACACGATCGCCCTGCTGCTCGCCCAGGCACGGAACATCCCCCAGGCCCACCGCGACCTCAAGGACCACCAGTGGAACCGCTCGCGGTGGGAGGGCGTCGAGCTCCACAACAAGACGCTCGGCATCGTCGGCCTCGGTCGCGTCGGCGTGCTCGTCGCGCAGCGCGCCAACGCGTTCGGCATGCAGCTCGTGGCCTACGACCCGTACGTGAGCGCCGACCGTGCCCGCCAGATCGGCGTCGACCTCGTCCCGACGGTCGAGGAGCTCGTCGCCCGCGCCGACTTCCTCACCATCCACCTGCCCAAGACGCCCGACACCATCGGGTCTGATCTCGGCCGAGCTGCTCACCCACGCCAAGCCCAACCTGCGCATCGTCAACACCGCACGGGGCGGGATCGTCGACGAGGCCGCGCTCGCCGACGCAGTACGCGAGGGTCGCATCGCCGGTGCCGCGCTCGACGTGTTCGTGCAGGAGCCCACCACCGAGTCGCCGCTGTTCGAGCTCGACAGCGTCGTGGTCACGCCCCACCTCGGCGCGTCGACCGCCGAGGCGCAGGACAAGGCCGGCCAGACGATCGCCGAGCAGGTGGTGCTCGCGCTCCGCGGCGAGTTCGTGCCGTTCGCGGTGAACCTCGCCGCCAGCGAGGCCAGCGCGACGGTGCAGCCGTTCATGCCGCTCGCCGAGCGCCTCGGTCGACTGTTCACGTCGGTCGCCGGCGGCACCGTCGACACGCTCGAGATCTCCTACGAAGGCCAGATCGCCGACTACGACTGCCGCGTCCTCACCCTGTCGGTGCTCAAGGGCGTGCTCGGTCCCGTCGTCGAACGAGCCGGTGTCGTTCGTGAACGCGCCGCAGCTCGCCGAGGAACGCGGCCTCGTCGTGCGCGAGACCACGTCGTCGTCGGCGCGCGACTACGTGAACCTCATCGAGCTGCGCGGGCAGACCAGCGACGGCGCCACGCACGTCGCGGGCACGCTGTACGGCAAGCACGACGCGCCGCGCATCGTCGCCATCGACGACTACATCGTCGAGCTGCCGCCGTCGAGCCACATGCTCGTCGTGCGCAACGAGGACCGCCCGGGCATGGTCGCCCGCGTCGTCGACCATCCTCGGGATCGACCACGGCATCAACATCGACGAGATGGACCTCGGCCGGGGACCCGAGGGCGACGTGTCGCTCATGCTCCTCGCCACGTCCACGCCGGTGCCGCCCGAGGTCGTGGCCGAGCTGCGCGCCACCGAAGGCGTGGTCGACGCCCGCGCCATCGAACTGGACTGAGCGGCGAGCTCAGTGCTTCGCAGCTAGTTCTTCGACGCTCGCAGGCCGTCGGCTTCGGCGGCCTCGGGGGAGAGGTAGCAGCGGTCGGCGACGGTGCGGGTGTAGTTGGCGCCGCCCGGCACGTGGAAGATGCCGCTGGTGAGCTTGGCCTTGATCGGGTGGTGGGCCGGGCACGCGCCCGACTCGGCGGCGTCGACCCACGGGGAGTCGTCGATCGCGGGCTGCGGCGGGAACGGGAACGGCTGCGGCTCCCAGGCGGTGCCGCCTTCGTCGCCCTTGCGAGCGGGGAGTCTGCGCCACACCGCGTACGCGACGCCGGCGAGGAGGCCGATCCCGAGGACACGTCGGACGTTGCGTTCACCCGCCGATTGTCGCACGCCGCGTGGCGCCGTTCGGGCATGCCTCGGGCGAGGTGGTTGCATCGCGAGCCGCCGTCTGGCAGACTGGTGCCGTTCATGACGAAGGAACTGCGCACCCAGAGCCTCCTCCTTACGTAGCTGCGGGCACCCGCTTCGGTGCTCGCGGACGCCTCCTCGTGCCCTCAGGGCCGGGGAGGTTTTTGTTTGCCCGAAACTGATCCCTCGGCCGTCGCACCCGCTGGGACCGACAGGTCATCTCGACACACTCGACACACCGAGACAGGAAAGAAGTAGCCATGAGCGACCACGTGAAGATCTTCGACACCACCCTGCGGGACGGTGAGCAGTCGCCGGGCATCTCGCTCGACGTCGGCGAGAAGCTCGAGATCGCGGAGCAGCTCGGGCGTCTCGGCGTCGACGTGATCGAGGCCGGCTTCCCGATCGCCAGCCAGGGCGACTTCGAGGCGGTGGAGGCCATCAGCAAGGCGGTGCGCGGTTCGACCATCGCCGCGCTGTCGCGCACCGCGTTCAAGGACGTCGACCGCGCGTGGGAGGCGGTGCAGCACGCCGCGCACCCGCGCATCCACATCTTCATCGCGACGTCGCCGATCCACATGAAGAAGAAGCTCCGCATGGAGCCGGAGCAGGTGAAGGAGGAGACCGCGAAGTCGGTCGCCCGCGCCAAGAGCTACTGCGACGACGTCGAGTTCTCGCCCGAGGACGGCAGCCGCTCCGACGTCGACTTCCTCGTCGAGGTGTGCCAGCTCGCGGTGAGCAACGGCGCCACCACGCTGAACATCCCCGACACCGTCGGGTACGGCGTCCCCGAGGAGTACGCCGCGCTGATCCGCCACGTCATCGACAACGTCCGCGGCGAGTTCGTGGTGTCGACGCACTGTCACAACGACCTCGGCCTGGCGGTCGCGAACTCGCTCGCCGGCGTCGCCGCCGGTGCGCGCCAGGTCGAGTGCGCGATCAACGGTCTGGGCGAGCGGGCGGGCAACGCCGCGCTCGAGGAGATCGTGATGGCGATGCGCACGCGCTCCGACTACTTCGACGGCGCGCACACCACGGTGAAGACCGAGGAGCTGGCGCGCACGTCGCGCATGGTGGCCCGCCTCACCGGCTATCCGGTGCAGTACAACAAGGCGATCATCGGGCGCAACGCGTTCGCGCACGAGTCGGGCATCCACCAGCACGGTGTGCTGCAGGACCGCGAGACGTACGAGATCATCGACGCGTCGACCGTGGGTCAGGAAGCGGCGCAGATCGTGCTCGGCAAGCACTCGGGTCGTCACGCGTTCGCCGACTCGCTCGAGAAGATGGGTCTGCACGTGCAGGGCGACGCGCTGAACCAGGCGTTCACGCGGTTCAAGGAGCTGGCCGACCGCAAGGTCGAGATCACCGAGGCCGACCTCGAGGCGATCGTGGCCGAGGAGCTGGGCATCGGCAACGTGAACCGCTTCACCCTGGCGAGCCTCGAGCTGCGTGGTGGCACCACCGCGCTCGCCGAGCGCGCACGTCGTGCTCGCCGACGGCGACGGCAAGTTCGAGGCCGACGGTGAGGGCAACGGCATGATCGACGCCGCGTTCGTGGCGATCGCCAACGCCACCGGCGTCGAGAGCACCGTGCTCGACTTCAAGGTGTCGTCGGTGACGCAGGGCGGCGACGCGCTCGGCGACGTCGTCGTGCAACTCGAGTCCGACGGCGTACAAGGCCGTCGGTCGTGGCGTCGCCACCGACGTCGTGGAGGCCGCGGCGCGCGCGTACCTCGCTGCGGTCAACAAGGTCGTGCGCCTGCGCGAGCGTCCCGACCGGCGCGAGGTCACCGACGTCGGTCCCTGATCACCGGCGTCGCGTCAACTGTCTCCGATCAACACGCGCGTCGACCGCGTCGGTGCCCCGTTCGCTCGCGAATGGGCCCGGCGCGGTCGCGCCGGAACCGGTAGCGTCGGCGTTCGTGTCTGTTCCGTCCTCCGAGCCCCTGATCCAGGGCACCAGCATCACCAAGCGCTTCGGCAGCTTCGTCGCGGTCGACGACATCGACTTCCACGTCGAGCCGGGTGAGGCGTTCGGCTTCCTCGGTCCGAACGGCGCGGGGAAGACGTCGACCATGCGCATGGTCGGGTGCGTCTCGCAGCCCACGAGCGGTGAGCTGCGCATCCTCGGGATGGACCCCACCGTCGACGGATCTCGCATCCGGGCGCGCCTCGGCGTGGTGCCGCAGGAGGACAGCCTCGACTCGGAGCTGACGGTCCTCGACAACCTGATGATCTACGGGCGCTACTTCGACCTGCCCCACGCGGAGATCCGGCGTCGGAGCGAGGAGCTCCTCGAGTTCATGCAGCTCACGGAGCGGCGCAACGACCTCGTCGACCCGCTGTCGGGCGGGATGAAGCGTCGCCTCACCATCGGGCGGGCGCTCGTCAACCAGCCCGACCTGATCCTGCTCGACGAGCCCACCACCGGGCTCGACCCGCAGGCGCGCCACCTCCTGTGGGACCGCTTCTACCAACTGAAGCGACAGGGCACCACGATGGTGCTCACGACGCACTACATGGAGGAGGCGGAGCAGCTCTGCGACCGCCTCGTGATCATGGACGGCGGCAAGATCGTCACCGAGGGTTCGCCGCGCGAGCTCGTGGCGCGAGCACGCGACGCGTGAGGTCGTCGAGCTGCGCTTCACCACGCCCGAGGAGCGCGACCGCGCGCTGCCTCGCCTCGCCGAGTTCGGCGAGCGCGTCGAGGCGCTCACCGACCGCGTGCTCGTGTACACGCAGGACGCCGGGAAGATCGTCGCGCTGGTGACCGACGGCGAGCTGCACCCGGAGTCGGTGTACGAGCGACGCGGCACGCTCGAGGACGTCTTCCTGATCCTCACCGGCCGCACCCTGGACGACTGACGTGGCCACGCCCACCGCGTTCCGGGTCGTCGAGAAGGAGTGGGTCGCCTGGCGACGCCTCTGGAAGGCGTCGGTGTTCCAGGCGACGATCTCGCCGCTGCTGTTCCTCGCCGCGATGGGGTTGGGGCTCGGCGACCTCGTCAACAAGGGATCGGGCGGCGTCAACGGCGTCGACTACCTCGTCTTCGTCACGCCCGGGTTGATGGCGGCGAGCGCCATGATGCAGGGCGCGGGGGAGTCGCTCTGGCCGGTGCTCGGTGGCGTGAAGTGGATGCGCACGTACCACGCGGCGGTGTCCACGCCGGTGAGCGCGGGCGCGCTCTTCGCCGGTCACGTGATCTGGATCTGCCTGCGCGTCCTGCTGTCGGCCACGGTCTTCCTCATCGTGGCGGTCATCCTCGGTGGGGTGCCGTCGTTCTGGGGCGTGCTCGCGATCCCGGCCGCGGTGCTGGGCGCATCGGTGTTCGCCGCCGCGCTCAACGGCTACGCGGTCACGCAGGAGAGCGACATCCCGTTCGCGGTCATCCTGCGCATGGGGCTGTTCCCGCTGTTCCTCTTCTCCGGCACGTTCTTCCCGACCAGCCGCCTGCCCGACTGGTTGCAGCCCGTCTCGTGGTTCTCGCCGCTGTGGCACGCGGTGGAGCTGTGCCGCGCCGCCACCACCGGGTCGGCGCCGTCGGCGGGCTCCGTGGTGGGGCACGTGGCGTTCCTGGTCGTGTGCCTCGCCGCCGGCTGCTGGTGGGGTGTGCGCCGCTTCGAGACCGCGCTGACGGCATGATCTCCGCCATCGCGGTCAAGGAGGCCGGACGCCGTCGCGAGGTCGGCGAACGGGGCCGGGCGACGGGCGCCCTGCGGGTCGTCGAGCGCAACACGCTCGCGTACCGGCGCATGTGGCTGGCGTTCGTCAGCGGTCTGTTCGAGCCGCTCCTGTACCTGCTGTCGATCGGCATCGGTGTGGGTGGTCTGGTCGGCAAGGTGCCCGGACCCGGTGGTCAACCGATCCCGTACGACCAGTTCGTGGCGCCGGGGTTGATGGCGGCGGCGGCGATGAACGGCGCGGTGATCGACACGACGTTCAACTTCTTCTTCAAGTTCAAGTACGCGCACACCTACGACGCCATGTTGGCGACGCCGCTCGAGGTGGGTGACATCGCCCGCGGGGAGCTCGCTGTGGGCGCTCCTCCGCGGCGCCGTCTACTCGGCCGTCTTCCTCGTGACGATGGTGATCATGGGGCTGGTCGGCTCGTGGTGGGCGCTGCTCGCGCTGCCCGCGGCGGTGGTCGTCGCGTACGGCTTCGCGGGCGCGGGGATCGCGGCGACGACGTTCATGCGGTCGTGGACCGACTTCGACTTCGTGAACCTCGCCCTGATCCCCATGTTCCTGTTCGCGGCGACGTTCTTCCCGCTGTCGCAGTACCCGACCGGCCTGCAGTGGGTGGTGCGCTGCACCCCGCTCTACCAGGGCGTCGCACTCGAACGCGGACTCACGACCGGGCAGCTCACGTGGACGATGCTCCTGAACGTGCTCTACCTCGTCGTCCTCGGCACCGTCGGCCTCAGCATCGCCACCCGCCGCCTGCGAGTCCTCCTCCAGCCCTAGCGCGTCCCCCCGCTACGAACTGGCGTCGTTCGGGGTGGCTCTACCGCCGAAGTCGACGCCAGTTCGCGAGACGGCGTCGCTGCGCTTCGCAACGTCGATCGCGAGACGGTGGCCACCCGTTGCGGAGGTCGTTGGCGGTCGCGGTGATCGGCGAGCCAGCCCAGGGCGACGACGGCGTTGCGCCGTGCGCTGTCGCGGACGAGCGCTTCCTTGCCGACGTGGTGCTGCGTAGCTGTCGTACTCGATGGCGATCTTGAGGTCGCGGTACGCGAAGTCGACGCGGGCGACGAGTCGACCGTCGTGCGTCGCGGATCTCGTACTGCGGCACGGGTGCCGGAAGACCGTGCTTGCGCGAGCAGGCGAAGCAACACGGGTTCTGCCTCGCTCTCCGTGAGCGCGTCGTCGTCGGTGCGACGCTCGAGCGCGCTCGGAGCTGCTCAACCGGTGCCCGCACGTCCTCGTCGTGCCAAGCCGACTCAGCGTCGCGGTGCAGCTCATCGAGGGTCGTCAGATTCCGCCGGAGCGCATTGTCGATGGCAAGGTCGAGCGGGTCCCGAGCCGACGCCGGCGGCGAGGTCGAAGATCGTGCTGGCTCGACGGTCGTCACCGGGATCGCTGTCGACACGGAGTCCTCGACTTCGGCGAGCTCGCGGGACTCGTGCACGAGCGAGCCCTGTCTGCCGAGTCGCGTTCCCAGTGTTGACACGTGATCTCGATCGGTGATCGTCGACGTCCGGGGAGCTCCCAGAGCCGGCTGCGGTGCGGTGCGACGCGACCGCGTCGGCGCCGCCGGCCCAGCACGCGGCGAGGAGCCCGCCCGCGCCAGGTCAGCGGCAGCCGGCGATGCGGTAGACGCCGTCGTGGACGCGTGCGCCAGCGGCCCGCGTCGAGTCGGTGCTTGCGCACGTCGGCGGTGACACCGAGCTGCTCGAGGTCGGAGCTGCGGAAGACGCCGTGGTGGTCGATGCCTTCCAGCGACGCGGGCGATCAGACGCGTCGGAGTCATCGACGATCTCATCCGCGAGGGTGAGACGCTCGGCCGCATCGGCGACATCACGCCTCAGCCGGCAACTGGCGTCAGTTGAGTGGTCGTGGAGCCGCCCGAAACGACGCCAGTTCGTTCTTGGAGGTCAGGCCAGCACTCGGGGGGTGTAGGTGGGGCGCTTGGCTTCGAAGGCGTCGATGTCGTCGGTGTGGCGGAGGGTGATGCCGATGTCGTCGAGGCCTTCGAGCAGCCGGTAGTGGTGGAAGTCGCTGAGGTCGAACGGCTCGTCGAGGTCGATCGCGGGGACGGCGACGCGCCGGTCGACGACGTCGACCACGATCTCGATCGGTCGGGTCGTCCTCGATCGCCCGCATGATCCGCGTGACCACCTCGGCCGGCAGCTCCACCGGGAGCAGGCCGATCTTCAGGCAGTTGTTGCGGAAGATGTCGGCGAAGCGCGGCGAGATGACGGCACGGAAGCCGTAGTCCTCCAGCGCCCACGGCGCGTGCTCGCGCGACGATCCGGTGCCGAAGTTCGGTCCGGCCACCAGGATCTGCGCGCCGTCGAACTGCTCCTGGTTGAGCACGAAGTCGGAGCTCTCGCGCCACTCGGAGAACAGCCCTTCGCCGAACCCGGTGCGCTCGACCCGCTTCAGCCAGTCGCTCGGGATGATCTGGTCGGTGTCGACGTCGCTGCGGTCGAGCGGGACCGCCCGCGCCACGATCTCACGTACGGGTTCCATGCGTGCAGCCCTCCTCAGTCGAGGTCGTCGGGGGTGGCGAAGTGGCCGGCGATCGCGGTGGCGACGGCGACCTCGGGCGACACCAGGTGCGTGCGCCCGCCCTTGCCCTGACGGCCTTCGAAGTTGCGGTTCGACGTGGACGCGCACCGCTCGCCCACGGCCAGCTTGTCGGGGTTCATCGCCAGGCACATCGAGCAGCCGGCCTCGCGCCAGTCGAACCCGGCGGCGAGGAAGATCTCGTGGAGCCCCTCGGCCTCGGCCTCCGCCTTCACCCGCATCGAGCCCGGCACCACCAGCGTGCGCACGCCGTCGCGCACCCGGTGCCCCGCGGCCACCGCGGCGGCGGCGCGCAGGTCTTCGATGCGCGAGTTGGTGCACGAGCCGATGAACACGGTGTCGACGGCGATCTCGCGCATCGGCGTGCCCGCCTTCAGCCCCATGTAGCGCAGCGCGCGCTCGGCGCTGTCGCGCGCGTCGGCGTCGGCGAACGAGTCGGGGCGAGGGCACGTCTTCGTCGATGAACACCGACTGCGCCGGGTTCGTGCCCCACGTGACCGACGGCCGCAGCGCGGCGGCGTCGAGCAGGACGTCCTTGTCGAACGTCGCGCCGTCGTCGGTGACGAGTCCGCGCCAGTCGTCGAGCGCGCGCTCCCACGCGGCGCCCGTCGGCGCGAACTCGCGGCCCTCGACGTACGCGAACGTCACGTCGTCGGGGGCGACGAGCCCGGCCCGTGCGCCCGCCTCGATCGACATGTTGCAGAGGGTCATCCGGCCCTCCATCGACAGCTCGCGGATGGCCGAGCCGCGGTACTCGATGATCGAGCCGATCCCGCCGCCGGTGCCGATGCGGTTGATGATCGCCAGGGCGATGTCCTTGGCGGTGACGCCACGGGGCAGCTCGCCGTCGACGGTCACGGCCATGGTGCCCGGCTTCGCCTGCGGCAGCGTCTGCGTGGCGAGCACGTGCTCGACCTCGCTGGTGCCGATCCCGAACGCCAGCGCGCCGAACGCGCCGTGGGTCGACGTGTGGCTGTCGCCGCACACGATGGTCATGCCCGGCTGCGTGAGCCCGAGCTCGGGGCCGATCACGTGCACGATGCCCTGGCCCGGCGCGCCCATGGGATAGAGGCGGATGCCGAACTCGGCGCAGTTCGACGCGAGCACCTCCATCTGCTTCCGGGAGATCGGGTCGGCGACCGGCAGGTGGATGTTCTCGGTGGGCACGTTGTGGTCCATCGTGGCCACGGTGAGGTCGGGGCGGCGCACGGTGCGCCCGGCGAGGCGCAGGCCGTCGAACGCCTGCGGCGACGTGACCTCGTGGACGAGGTGGAGATCGATGTAGAGGAGATCGGGCTCACCCTCGACCTGACGGACGACGTGGCGGTCCCACACCTTCTCGCTCAGCGTTCGGGCTGAGGTGCGTGCCGGGTTCGACGAATCGGCTGGAGTGCTGGCCATGAACTGATTCTGCCAGGCGCGTGGTTCACTGCTCGCATGGGTTCTCTGGATCTGCGCATGGGCACGGCACGCGGCCGATGGGTGATCGCTGCCGCGGTGCTCGGGTCGGGGGTGGCGTTCCTCGACGGCACGGTCGTCAACGCCGCGCTCCCTGCGATCTCGCGGGACCTGCACGCGAACCTCGGTGATCTCCAGTGGGTGCTGACCGGCTACCTGCTCACGCTGGGGTCGCTGCTCGTGCTCGGCGGCTCGCTCGGAGACCGGTACGGCCGGCGCAAGATCTTCATCATCGGGCTCGTCGGCTTCGCCGCCACGTCGTTGCTGTGCGCGATCGCACCCGACACCGGCACGCTCATCGCGGCGCGCTGCGCGCAGGGCGTCGCCGCCGCGCTGCTCGTGCCGAACAGCCTGGCGATGGTGTCGGCGTCGTTCGCCACGGAGGACCGCGGTCGCGCGATCGGCGCCTGGTCGGGTCTGGGCGGCATCGCAACCGCACTCGGCCCGTTCCTCGGTGGCTACCTCATCGACTCGGTCTCGTGGCGATGGGTGTTCGTCATCAACCTGCCGATCGCCGCCGCCGCGATCCTCATCGCCCTCCGTCACGTGCCCGAGTCGCGCGACGAGCACGCCGGCGCGCACCTCGACTTCGTCGGCAGCACGTTGCTCACGGTCGGTCTCGCCGGCGTGGTCTACGCGCTGATCGAAGGTCCCGGTGGCGACTGGGGCGCACTCACGGTCGGCCTCGGTGTCATCGGTGTGCTCTCGCTCGTCGCGTTCCTCGTCGTCGAGTCCCGCATCGCCAACCCGATGGTGCCGCTCGGTGTGTTCAAGTCGCAGCAGTTCTCCGGCGCCAACGCGGTGACGTTCGCGATGTACGCCGCGCTCGGCACGGTGACCTTCCTCCTCGTCGTGCACCTGCAGACCGACCTCGGCTACTCCGCGCTCGAGGCCGGTGCGTCGTTGCTGCCGATCACCGCCTGCATGCTGCTGCTCTCGGCGCGCGCCGGTGCGCTGGCGCAACGCATCGGACCGCGCTGGCCGATGACCATCGGTCCGCTCGTCGTCGCGGTCGGCATGACGCTCCTCGGTCGCGTCGACCCCGGCACCACCTACTGGGCGACGGTGTTCCCTGCGCTCCTCGTGCTCGGGCTCGGCCTCTCGCTCACCGTGGCGCCGCTCACCGCGACCGTCCTCGGTGCCGTCGAGGACTCGCACGCCGGCATCGCGTCGGCGATCAACAACTCGGTGGCGCGCATCGCCGGGCTGCTCGCGGTCGCGGTGCTGCCGGCCGCGGCGGGACTCACCGCCGCGCAGGGCCTCGACCTCGACGCCGGGTTCGCGCGTGCGATGTACATCGCCGCCGCGCTCGCCGCTGTCGCGGGGGTGCTCGCGTTCCTCACCATCCGGCGCGCCGCGTTCGTCGAACCGGTGACGCACGCCAACCCGGCGATCCCGTGCTACGGCAACGAGCCGCACGTGGCAGGATCAGCGGCATGACCTCCGCGTCCACGCCCGCGCCCGCGCCCGAACCGGGCACACCGTTCGACGTCGTCGTCGAGATCCCCCGCGGCAGCCGCAACAAGTACGAGTACGACCACGACCAGCACGTGATCCGGCTCGACCGGCGCCTCTTCTCGGCCACCGTCTACCCGTCCGACTACGGCTTCGTCCCCGACACGCTCGCCGGCGACGGCGACCCCCTCGACGTGCTCGTCCTGCTCGACGACCCGACGTTCCCGGGCTGCTGGATCGAGGTGCGGGCGGTGGGCGTGTTCTGGATGGAGGACGAGAAGGGCCCCGACGCCAAGATCCTCTGCGTCCCGTCGCACGATCCGGCGTGGATGCAGGTCGTCGACATCGGCGACCTCCCCAAGCGCCTGCTCGACGAGATCGAGCACTTCTTCGACGTCTACAAGATGCTCGAGCCGGAGAAGAACTCCACCACTCGTGGCTACGAGGGTCGCGACGCCGCCTACGCGGAGATCGAGGCGTCGAGGTTGCGGTTCCAGAGCTCCGCGTAGGGCCCACCGCGCTCGACCAGCTCGTCGTGGCTCCCGCTCTCGACGACCTGCCCGTCGTCGACCACCACGATGCGATCGGCGGTGCGGGCGGTCTGCAGCCGGTGCGCGATCAGCAGCGTCGTGCGGTCGCGTGAGATCACGCCCATCGCGCGCTGGACGCGGCGCCTCGGTGCTCAGGTCGAGGTTGGCGGTCGCTTCGTCGAGCAGGAGGATCGCCGGGTCGACGAGCAGGGCGCGGGCGAGGCAGAGGAGCTGGCGCTGGCCGGCGGAGAGCGACCGGCCCCGCTCGGTGACGGGATGGAGGTAGCCACCGCGCAGCCCGGCCACGAAGTCGTGCGCGCCGACCGCGCGTGCCGCCTGCTCGACCTCGGCGTCGGTGGCGTCGGGGCGGCCGTACGCGATGTTGTCGCGCACCGTGCCGGAGAAGAGGAACGCCTCCTGGGGCACGTACCCGAGCCGTCGGCGGTAGGCGCGGAGGTCGAGGTCGCGCACCGACACGCCGTCGATCAGCACGTCGCCGGAGTCGGCGTCGTAGAAGCGCGCCACCAGCTTCACCAGCGTCGACTTGCCGGCACCGGTCTCGCCCACGAGGGCGACGGTCTCGCCCGGCGTGACGTGCAGGTCGATGCCGTGCAGGATCTCGCGGCCGGTCGCGGGGTACGAGAACCGCACGTCGTCGGAAGCGGACGTCGCCGCGCAGCTCGCCCGGCTCGACCGGGTCGGACGGCGTCGGGCGTGGTCACCTCCGTGCGCATGAGCTCGTTGATCTTGGCCATCGACGCGACGGCCTGCTGCCACTGGTCGAAGACCTGTGACAGCTGTTGCACCGGTGCGAAGAACTGGTCGAGGTAGAGCAGGAACGCGATCACGGTGCCGGCGGCGATGGTGCCGTCGTGCACGAGCGCGCTCCCGAGCCCGAGGACGATCGCGTCGCCGCAGGTGGCGAGGAACAGGATGAACGGGAAGTAGATCGCCTGGAGCACCTGCGTGCGGATGCGCGCGTCGAGGTAGCCGCTTCGCCGTCGTCGTGAACGAATCGACGGCGCGGTCCTCCTGCACGTACGCCTGCGCCTCGCGCACGCCGGAGATGCTCTCCTGGAACTCGGCGTTGACGGTGGAGATGGTCTCCCGCGCGTGCGCGTAGGCCTTGGCCGAGCGGCGACCGAACCAGATGGTCGACGAGCACGAGCGGCGGCACGAGCACCAGCACGCCGAGCGTCAGCGGCCAGCTGATCAGGCTCGAGCACCACGAGCACGCCGACGAAGCTCAGGATGTTGACGAGCGCGGTGATGAGCCCGGTCTGCAGGAGCTGCGCGAACGCGTCGACGTCGGTGGTCATGCGGGTCATGATCCGCCCCGACAGCTCGCGGTCGTAGTAGTCGAGCGCGAGCCGTTGCAGGTGGGCGAAGATCCGGATGCGCAGCGCGAACAGCAGGCGCTCGGCGGTGCGTCCGGTGTACCGCGTGTAGCGCCCAGGTGACGAACCAGTCGATCAGGGTGGTGCCGAGGAACAGCGCCGACGCCGACCACAGCGCGCCCTCGGCGTGCTGCTGCACGCCCTCGTTGAGTCCCTGCTGCACCAGGAACGGGCCCGGCGAGCGTCAGCAGCGTGTCGAGCGACGATGAGCGCGAAGCCGATCAGGAGCGGGCGGCGGTACGGACGCAGGAAGCTGCGCAGGTCGGAACCCCTCGCTCGCCGCCGCCTCGGCGACGACGTCGACCTCGGGGTCGTCGTCGGCGGGCGGGAGCGCGTCGACCGCGGCGAGCAGCTCGGGGGTCGGCGCGAGCGCGAGCCCGCCGCCGACGCCGCGGCCGCCGGCACCGCTCGCCGCTCAGGTTGCCGCGGGCGACCGCCGGTCCCGTCGGCGCGACGAACGCGCGCACGGTCTCCGCTTCCGCGCTGCGGTCCCAGAGCGACGAAGTGACGCCGTCGGCCATGCCCTCGACCGCGTCCTCGACCACGCCGTCGACGCGACGCCGTCGACCGCGGCGATGCTGCCGTCGATGGTGGCGTCGACCATCTCGTCGTCGTCGAGGTCGTCACCGGGACCCTGGAGCAGCGCGCGGTAGCGCGGCGACGTCGCCATCAGCTCCTCGTGCGTGCCGCTCTCGGCGGCGGCCCCGTCGGCCACGAGCACGATGCGGTCGGCGAGACGCAGCGTCGAGCGGCGGTGCGCGATCAGCACGGTGGTGCGCCCGACCATGAGCTCGCGCAGCGTGGCGTGGATCTGCTCCTCGGTGCGCGCGTCGACCGACGACGTCGCGTCGTCGAGCACCAGGACGCGCGGATCGGTGAGCACCGCGCGCGCGATCGAGATGCGTTGGCGCTGACCGCCGGAGAGGGTGAGGCCGCGTTCGCCGACGACGGTGTCGTAGCCGTGCGGGCAGCTCGGCGACGAACTCGTGCGCGCCGGCGACGCGCGCCGCGCTGCTCGACCTCGTCGTCGGTCGCGTCGGGCCGCCCGTACGCGATGTTGGCCCGCACCGTGTCGGAGAAGAGGAACGCGTCCTCGAACACGATGCCGATCTCGCCGCGGAGCGAGTCGAGGGTGACGTCGCGGATGTCGACGCCGTCGATGCGCGACCGCGCCGTCCTGCACGTCGTAGAAGCGGGGGAGGAGCAGGCTCACCGTCGACTTCCCCGAACCCGACGCCCCGACGAGCGCCACCGTCTCGCCGGGCGCGACGCGCAGCGAGAAGTCGCGCAGCACCGGCTCCGAGCGGAGGTAGCCGTAGGTGACGTGCTCGAAGCGTGACCTCGCCGTCGGTCGGGGCGAGATCGGGCGCGTCGGGGTGCTCGGTGACGAGCGGGTTGGAGTCGATCAGCTCGAAGATGCGCTCGGTGCCGGCACGGGCCTGCTCGGCCACCGCGACGATCCCCGCGAACATGCGCACCGGGCGCCAGCAGCTGCACGAGGTAGGTGGAGAACGCGAGGAAGGTGCCGATGCTGATCTCGCCCTGGATCGCCAGCCAGCCGCCGAGCGCGAGCACGGCGACCTGACCGAGGGCGGGGATCGCCTGCAGCGCCGACTGGTAGCGCGCCTGCAGCCGCACCGTCCGCACCCGCGACCGGTAGAGGCCCTCCGAGCGCGTCGGTGAGGCTGGCGAGCTCGCGGTCTTCCTGGCCGAAGCCCTTGACCACCCGCACGCCGCTGACCGCTTCGTCGACGACACCGGCGACCTCACCGGCGCGCTGCAGCGCGTCCCACTGCGCGGGGAACATCACCCGGCGCAGCTTGCAGCGAGACGAAGAGCAGCGCGGGGACGATCGCGAGCACCACCAGCGTCAGCAGCGGCGACAGCACGAGCATCACCACGAGCGACAGCACGAGCAGCACGACGTTGCCGGTCGCGAGGGGCAGGAAGCTGCAGCAGCACCTGGACGAGGCCGAGGTCGGAGCTCGCGCGCGACACGATCTGGCCGGTGGGGAGCTGGTCGTGGTGGGCGAAGTCGAGCCGTTGCAGCCGCTCGAAGATCGTGGTGCGCAGGTCGTGCTGCACGTCGAACGCGAAGCGGCCGCCGACGAACCGGCGGATGTACGAGAGCACGAAGTTCACCGCGCCCAGCCCGATCAGCAGCGCGAGCAGCGGCCAGAGCGCGCGCTCGGGCGTGACGATCACGTCGTCGACGACCGCACGCTCGATCAGGGGGATGGCGACGGTGATGAGCGTGGTGCCGAGCGACACCGCGAACGCGGCGAACACCTTCCGGCGGTGGCGGGCGAGGAACGGCCAGAGCCGCCGCAGCCAGCCCGCGCCCGGGCGTGCCCGCGCGCCGCTCTTCGTGCCGCGTCGCGGCGGAGCTTCACGTGGCGCCCTCCGCAGCTTCGCGGCGGCTGCGCCGTTCCTCGCGGCGCTCGTCGAGTCCGGCACCCACGGCGACGAGCGCGCGCAGACCAGGGCCCGGTCGTCGACGTGGGCGAGGACGTCGTCGAGGCGCGCGCGCATCGCGACCTCGGCGGCGCGCACCACGGCCGCACCCTCGATCGTGAGCTCGAGACGGAGCGCACGCCGGTCGCCGTCGGCCGTGGCGCGGCTCGACGAGGCCACGTTCGACGAGCGTGTCGACCGTGGCCGACACCGTCGGCTTGGTGAGCGCGAGGCGACCGGCGATCTGGCTCGCCTGGTCGGTGCCGTCACCGATCATGGCCAGGAGGCGGTACTGGGCGAGGGTGAGCGGCGGCTCCAGGTCGCTGCACGCGCGCTCGAGCAGGCGGGCCAGCCGGGCCAGGATCAGCACGTCCGGGTCGCGGTCCTCGAAGGGCTGCCCGCCGAGTTCGGGGTCACACCGGTAGTGTACCGAACAGTTCGTGCTCCTTACTATGTAAGAAGTTCGTCAGAATGGGATGATCGAGCGGCTACGGTCACCAGGCAAGCCGGCATTCACTGCGGCGTAACCGATCCGTAACGAACCCTCCGTACGGTGCGCAGATGACCGATGTCGTCCTGGTCCGATGGCCCGAGGAAACCGAGCGACTGGAGCGGCTGCGGGCCGCCGGTGCTCCCCGTCTCCTCCTGGTGGGAGAGGACCTGGCGGCGCCCGAGCCGGTGGATCCGCTCGAGGACTGGATCCGGCTCCCGGCGGCCGAGGACGACCTCCGGGTGCGGGTGTCGACGCTCGCGTCGCGGGCCGGGCGCACCGCGGTGGCACCGTCGGTCGACGACGACGGATTGCTCCGGTATCGGGGTCGATGGGTGACCTTGTCTCCGGTCGAGCGTGCGCTCGCCGCCGCGCTGATCGACCGCTTCAACGCGGTGGTCGGTCGCGACACGCTGGTGCGCCGGGCGTGGCCCGGTGGGAGCCCCACCCGCAACGCGCTCGACGTGCACATGCTGCGCCTGCGGCGGCGCATCTCGACCCTCGGGCTCGAGGTCCGCACCGTCCGCGCCCGCGGCTACCTGCTCCAGGCGCTCGAGGCCAACGGCGTCGGCTGACGCCCGAGCTGACCGCTCTGACGAGACCGACGTCCTAACGTCGGCGGCCATGCGCGTCGGCGTCGACACCGGTGGCACGTTCACCGACGTCGTCACCGACGAGGGCGAGGTCCGCAAGGTGCCGTCGACGCCCGGCGACCCGTCGCGGGCGGTCGTCGACGTCGCTGCCGTGGCGCTCGACCGCGACCCGACGGCGCACGCGACCGGCGTGCTCGCGCACGGCACGACGGTGGCGACGAACGCACTCCTCGAACGGCGCCTCGGCCGGGTCGCGCTGGTGACGACGCGCGGCTTCGCCGACGTGATCGAGATCGCGCGTCAGGCGCGCCCGTCGTTGTACGACCCCCACGTCGACCGGCCGGCGCCGCTCGTGCCCCGTGCCGCGCGCTTCGAGGTGTCCGGGCGGCTCGACGCGTACGGCAGGGAGCTCGAGCCGTTCGACGGCGAGGTGCCCGACGTGGGCGTCGGTCGACGCGGTCGCGGTGTGCCTGCTCCACGCCGACCTCGACGCCGCGCACGAGCGCGCGGTGGCGGCGGTGCTCCGCGCCCGTGGCCACGAGGTGGTGTGCTCGCACGAGGTGTCACCCGAGTTCCGCGAGTACGAGCGCATGGTCACGACCGTGGCCGACGCCGCGTTGCGTGCGGTGTGCGCGCCGTACCTGGGCAGCCTCGTCCCGCTCGCCGCGACGTGCTGGTGATGACGTCGGCGGGCGGGCTGGTGCCCGTCGACGAAGCCGCCGCGCATCCCGCACGGCTGCTGCTCTCCGGACCCGCGGGTGGCGTGCGCGCCGCGGCCGCGTCGCCGCGCGCGTGCGGCACTCCCGACGCGGTGGCGTTCGACATGGGTGGCACCAGCACCGACGTGTGCCTCGTGCGGGACGGGGTCCCCGCACCCACCAGCACCCGCCGGGTCGCCGGGCTCCCGGTGCGGCTGCCCTCGCTCGCGATCCACACCGTCGGTGCCGGCGGTGGTTCGATCGCGCGCCTCGATCCCGGTGGTGCGCTCGTGGTCGGGCCGGAGAGCGCGGGCGCCGATCCCGGGCCCGCCTGCTACGGACGCGGCGGGACCGCGGCGACGGTCACCGACGCCGACGTGCTCCTCGGTCGGATCCCCGCGTCGACGCGCGCTGCCCGGCCTCGGGCGGCTCGACGTCGCAGCCGCGCGCGCGGCGCATGGATCGCGCCGGGGTGACGGCGGAGGGAGTCGTCGCCGTGGTCGACGCGGCCATGGCGCGCGCGGTGCGGGTGGTCACCGTCGAGCAGGGCGTCGATCCGCGCGACCTGGTGCTCGCTCGCGTTCGGTGGTGCCGGACCGCTGCACGCGTGCGCGGTGGCCGACGAGCTCGGCATGCGCGCCGTGGTGGTGCCGCCCCGCGCCGGCGTGTTCTCCGCGGTCGGGATCCTGTGCGCACCCGAGCAACGCGAGCTGGTGGCGTCGTGGCCGACGCCCGGCTCGCTCGTCGGGCTGGACGAGGCGCGCGCCGCGCTCGCCGATCGGGTCGCTGCACTCGTGCCCGGTGGTGAGGTCGAGGGCCTGCTCGACTGCCGCTACGCCGGCCAGAGCCACGAGCTGATGGTCGCCGACGTCGACGAGTTCCCGGCGGTGCACGACCAGCGCAACGGCTACGCGCGTCCCGGGGTCGAGGTCGAGGTGGTCGCGCTCCGGGCGCGGGTGTCGGCACCGTCGCCGCTCGCCGTGACCGATCTCCCCGAACCCGACCGGGCGCCGGCGCGCGGCCCGCGGTCGTGGCCGAGGCCGACTGCACCCTGTGGGTGCCCGCGGGCTGGTCGGCGGCGCCGGGTCCGGCGGGGGCGTGGATCGTGGAGCGATCGTGAGCGGCGCGACGCCCGATGAACCCGGCCGAGCTGCAGATCCTCGGCTCGCGCCTGGCGTCGATCGCCGACGAGATGGGCGCGGTGCTGCGGCGGGCGGCGTCGAGCCCGAACATCAAGGAACGGGCCGACTGCTCGGCCGCGGTGTTCACCGCGCGCGGGCGAGCTCCTCGCGCAGGCCGAGCACATCCCGGTGCACCTCGGTTCGATGCCGGCGTCGGTCGCGGCCGCCATCGCCGCGGCGCGCGATCTCGGCGCGGACGTCGACCTGATGCTCAACGACCCCTTCGCGGGCGGCACGCACCTGAACGACCTCACGATGGTCGCGCCCGTGCTCGTCGACGGCGTGCTCGTCGGTTGGGTGGCCAACCGCGCGCACCACGCCGACGTCGGTGGCACCGCTCCCGGGTCGATGCCGCCCGATGCGCTGACCGTCGACGAGGAGGGACTGCGTCTCCCGCCGACGCCGGTCGACGACGACTCGCTGGCGCGAGTGGTGCAGCGCGTCGCGCACCCCCGACGAACGGCGCGGCGACCTCGACGCGCAGCGCGGCGCCAACCGCCTCGGCGCGACGCGCATGGCGGAGCTCGTGCGCACGCTCGGAGGCGTCGACGCGTGCGGCCGGTTGTTCGCCGAGGTCCTCGACCACGGCGAGCGGCGGATGCGGGCCGCGCTGCGCGACTTCCCCGACGGTCGGTTCCCCGCCGCCGACGTGCTCGATTCGGCCGGCCCCCGACCCGAGCAGCAGACGCCGACCCGCGATCGTGGTCGAGGTGCGCGTCGACGGCGACGAGATCACGTTCGACTTCACGGGCACCGACGCGCAGCGGCCGGGCAACGTCAACGCGGTCGAGGCCGTGACCGTGAGTGCGGTGGCGTTCGCGATCCGGGCGGTCAGCGATCCCACCCTCCCCGCCAACGGCGGGACGCTGCGGCCCGGTGCACGTGGTGGCGCCGCCGGGCACCGTGGTCGCCGCGGTGCCGCCGGTCGCGGTCGGTGCCGGCAACGTGGAGGTGAGCCAACGCGTCGCCGACGTCTGCCTCGCGGCGCTCGCCGTGGCCCGACCCGAGCGCGTCGGCGCCGCGAGCCAGGGCACGATGAACAACGTCCTGCTCGGCGGCGATGACGGGCCGTCGCACGGCGCGCGTGGGTGCACTACGAGACCATCGGCGGCGGTCAGGGCGGACGGCCGTGGGCCGACGGGATGAGCGGCGTGCACACCGCGATGACGAACACCCTCGACACCCCGGTGGAGGCGCTCGAGCGCGCGCTGCCCGTGCGCGTCCGCCGCTACGGGCTCCGGCGGGGCAGCGGCGGTGCCGGCACCCACGCGGGTGGCGACGGCATCTGGCGCGAGCTCGAGGCGCTGGCACCGACCGAGGTGTCGCTGATCACCGAACGACGCGTCACCGCGCCGCCCGGTCTCGCGGGCGGTGCGCCGGGCGCGGTGGGGGAGAACTGGCTGCTCCCCGACGGCGACGAGTCGCGCGCGCGACGGCTCCCCGACAAGTGCACCGTGCACCTCGCGCCCGGCGACGTGCTGCGCGTGCTCACCCCCGGTGGTGGGGGATGGGGGCCGCCACATCCACGGCCGGATCGAGGACGGCCCGATCGAGCACCGTCGCCCTGACCTGCGCCACCACGGCGGGTGCGGCGTCGGCGATGCCGGGTTGGAACTCGCGCAGGGTGGCGGCGACGGTGTCGACGTGCTCCGGGCGCAGCTCGATGCGCCGCCGTCCACTCGTCATGCGCTGCAGCCGCTCGGCCACGAACGTCGCGTCGCGGTAGCGGGCGGGATCGAGCGAGCGGCCGATCATCCAGAGGCGCTCGACCCACACGGCGCGCGACTCGACGGGCGCGAGCTCGGCCAGGGTCGCGCTGAGCGGGAGGTCGTCGCTGCTCACCGCGTGCAGCACGATGCGGGCCGACGAGTCGATCGCGGGATCGCCGACCAACCGGCCGTCGAGCAGCATCTCGACGCCCGCGTGCGAGCACGCCCGTGCCGGGCCCGTCTCGATGCCGGCGCCGACGAGCGCGTCGCGCAGGTCCCGGTTGGCGTCCCGGAACCACTCGGACTCGTGGAACACGGCGTCGCACGCGTGGTGGAAGGCGACGCCGTCGCCGAGGTCGCCGACGGGCCGGGCCAGTCGCACCCGGGCGATGGCCGCGAGGTCGGGCAGCATGCACCCGACCAGGAAGTCGGTCGAGGGTGCCGGGGTGCCGGGCCGCAGCGCGACCGCGACGTGGCCGACGAGGTTCACCGCAGGAGGTCGCTCACCCTGCGGGCCGGACGCTCACGATCTCGACGGCGAACGTTCGGCGCGGGCCCTCGTAGCTCACCGTGTCGCCGGGACGCGTGCTCGAGCAGCGCCTGCCCCAGGGGCGACGACGTCGAGAGCACCTCGAACTCGTCGCTGCGCTCCTCGATCGATCCGACGAGGTAGGAGATGGTGTCGTCGTCGCCGTCCATCTTCACCTCGACGATGGTGCCCGGAGCGACGACCTCGCCCGACGGTCCTTCGACGACGACCGCGGTGCGCAGGATCTCCTCGAGCTGGCGGACCCGGGCCTCGTTGTGGCCCTGCTCGTTCTTCGCCGCGTCGTAGTCGGCGTTCTCCTTGATGTCACCGTGCTCGCGTGCGCGCTCGATCCACAGCGAGATCTCCTTGCGGCGCGGCCCCGAGCGCTCGGCCAGCTCTTCCTCGAGCCGGTCGTGCGCCTGCTGCGAGAGGTGCGAAGGGTCCATCGGTGCAGGCTACCGGTGCGACGCGAACGGGCCCCGTCCGGAGACGGGGCCCGATCGAAGCGTCACCGAGGACGCCGGCACGCACGCAGCTGCGTGGCGTGCCGTGGTTCGGCTGCCCGAGCTCGAGAGCTTCGAACCGGCGTCGTTGAACTTGCCGTTGACCTGGTCCTTCAGGAAGACCACGGCGGCGATCACGGCGAGGGCGATGAGCGCGACGAGGAGGATGTACTCCACCATCGAGGCACCACGCTCGTCCTTGGCGAACTTGGCTTCCATCCACGTACGCAGCACGAACAGGTTCATTGCAGGGTCCCTTCCTCGGTTCCGGCGGGTCCCGGCGCGGGAACCCTGGTCACTTCGAGGAGAGGTGTCGACGTCCCCTCGCGAACCCTTGAACCCGATTCGGTAAGGACTCGGCAAATGTGACCCAAGTCGAATGCGGGCTCGGTCACCTCAAGATCTGTCGAAGAAGAGCTGGAGCTCCATCTCGCCGTGGTCGTCGACCGACGCCACCGCCGGCGCCGTGGGCGCGGTGATCCCGTAGTCGGAGAACACGATCGGCATGCTCCCGACCACCTGCACCTGCTTGCCGTCCCACCGGCCCTCGAGCGGTGAGGGTGACGTCCTTGGTGACCCCGTGCAGGGTGAACTTGCCCTTCGCCTCGGCCTTCAGGGTGGTGCCCGCGGTGGGTGCCGACGGCAGCGTGATCGGTTCGGAGAGCACGAACTTCGCCTCCGGGAACTGGTCCGACTCGAGGCCCTCGCTCTTGATCCGCCCGTCGCGGAAGCTGTTGTCGGACGTGAGGTCGCGGAGGTCGGCGGTGACCGTGACGTCGCTCACGGTCGTGCCGTTGATCGTCATGGTCGCGTCGACGTTGTCGGTGCGACCCGTGGCCTCGGTGTCGGACACGTTCGCGAACAGCTTCTCGGTGACCCGGTAGCCCACGAAGTTGTTGGTGTTGCCCGGCTTCACCGTCCAGGTGCCGTCGGCACCCGATGCGGCCTGCCCGGCCACGGTGCTGTCGGTGACCACCGGCGTCAGCTTGATCTCGGCCCGGGGCTCGGGATCGGTCTTCAGGAAGAAGTACCAACCGGCCACACCGAGCCCGACGACCACCACGAGGCCGAGGACCAACCACTTCCAGAGACGACGCATGCGAATCCCTCCAAGGTCCGTGCGACGACGGTCACTCAGGGTACGGGTGCGCCACCGCGAAGGGATCGGGGTCTGTCTCAGACGGGTCTCAGGGAATGCTCGTCGACGACCGGAGGGTGTGGTGGTAGCCTCGCGGGCTCATGCGCATCACGATCACCAGCACCCCCACCGGTGCCACCACCACCGACGCGGTCATCGTAATTCCGTAGCGGGCGCCCACACCCTGGCGCCCGCTCCTCGCCGTCCACTCCCTCCAGGAGTCGGGCGGCCTTTCAATTTCGTCGTCATCATCGGACTACATCGAGGAACGTCACGTGAGCTACCGGATCGGGATCATCGGCGGGGACGGCATCGGCCCCGAGGTCGTCGCCGAGGCGATGAAGTGCGTCGACGCGGCCGGGGTCGAATACGAGGCCGTGCCGTTCGACCTCGGCGGCAGCCGCTACCTGCGCGACGGCGTGGTCCTCGAGCGACGAGCACCTCGACGCGATCCGCGGTCTCGACGCGGTGATGCTGGGCGCGGTCGGCACCCCCGGCGTGCCGCCCGGCGTGATCGAGCGGGGCCTCCTCCTCACGCTGCGCTTCGAGCTCGACCTCTACGTGAACCTCCGCCCGTTCCTGTCGGGCCCGAACCGGTTCAACGACGGCGTCGACATGCTCGTGATCCGCGAGAACACCGAGGGCACCTACGCGGGTGAAGGCGGCTTCCTGCGCAAGAACACGCCCCACGAGATCGCCACCCAGGGCTCGGTGAACACGCGCATGGGCAGCGAGCGCGCCATCCGCTACGCGTTCGACCTCGCCCAGTCGCGCGAGCGCAAGCACCTCACCCTCGTGCACAAGACCAACGTGCTCACGTTCGCCGGCGACCTCTGGCAGCGGTCGTTCGACGCGGTCGCCGCCGAGTACCCCGACGTCGACACCGCCTACCACCACGTCGACGCCGCGTGCATCTACTTCGTGCAGGATCCCGGCCGCTACGACGTGATCGTCACCGACAACCTGTTCGGCGACATCCTCACCGACCTCGGCGGGGCCGTCTCGGGCGGCATCGGCCGCGCCGCGTCGGGCAACCTCAACCCGGCCCGCACCGGCCCGTCGCTGTTCGAGCCGGTCCACGGCTCGGCTCCCGACATCGCCGGCACCGGCACCGCCGATCCGCGTGCCGCCATCATCTCGGCCGCGATGATGTTGGAGTTCCTCGGCGAGGACGACGCCGGGGCCCGAGTACGCGCCGCGGTCGACAAGTCCGACGACGTTCGAGGATCGACCGCCGAGATCGGCGACGCGATCGCGGGGAGGATCTAGATGCCTTTCGAGAAGACCGAGAAGATCTGGATGGACGGCGAGCTCGTCCCGTGGGACGAAGCGCGCATCCACGTGCTCACGCACAGCCTGCACTACGGCTCGGGCGTGTTCGAGGGGATCCGCACGTACGCGGCCGCCGACGGCCCGGCGGTGTTCCGCCTCACCGACCACATCCAGCGGCTGTTCGACTCCGCCAAGCTCATCATGATGGAGATCCCGTACGCGCGCGACGAGATCGTCGAGGCGTGCAAGCTCATCGTGCGCGAGAGCGGGCTCGACTCCTGCTACGTGCGCCCGATCGCGTTCCTGGGCTACGGCGAGATCGGGCTCAACCCGCTGCCGTGCGACGGTGAACGTCGTCGATCGCGGCGTGGCCGTGGGGCTCCTACCTCGGCGAGGAGAGCCTCGAGACCGGCGTGCGGGTGCAGGTGTCGTCGTGGCGGCGCATGGACCCCAACATCAACCCGGTCGCGGCCAAGGGCACCGGCATCTACATCAACTCGAGCCTGGCCAAGGTCGAGGCGGTGAAGGCGGGCTACGACGAGGCGATCATGCTCAACACGCAGGGCTTCGTCGCCGAGTGCACGGGTGAGAACGTCTTCATCGTGAAGGACGGCGTCGTCATGACCCCGCCCACGTCGAGCGGCGCGCTCGCCGGCATCACGCGTGACTCCGATCATGACCATCGCCCGCGACCTCGGCTACCCGGTGGTCGAGCAGCAGCTCCTCCGCCACGACCTCTACCTCGCCGACGAGGCGTTCCTCACCGGCACCGCGGCCGAAGTGGTGCCGATCCGCTCGGTCGACGACCGCGAGATCGGCAACCGGGGAGAGATCACCCGCACGCTCCAGGAGACGTACTTCGCCGCGGTGCGCGGCGAGGTGGAGCGCTACAAGGACTGGTTGGAGTATGTCCGTTGACGACGTGACACCGGCCATCGACCGCTTCGGCGTACGCGACCCGAGCTGGCCCGCGCGCGTCGAGATCTACGACACGACGCTGCGCGACGGCAGCCAGCTCGAGGGCATCTCGCTGACCGTCGACGACAAGCTGCGCATCGCCGAGCAGCTCGACTGGCTCGGCGTCGACTTCATCGAGGCGGGCTGGCCCGGCGCCAACCCGAAGGACGACGAGTTCTTCGCGCGCGCGCCGTCGGAGCTGTCGCTCGACACGTCCACGCTGGTGGCGTTCGGCTCCACGCGTCGGGTGAAGGGGAAGGTCGACTCCGACGACACGCTGCGCAACCTGCTCGCCGCGGACACGTCGACGGTGTGCATCGTCGGCAAGTCGTGGGACTACCACGTGCTCGAGGCGCTCAACACCACGCTCGACGAGGGCGTGGCCATGGTCGCCGACTCGGTCGCGTTCCTGAAGGCCGACGGCCGCGAGGTGTTCTACGACGCCGAGCACTTCTTCGACGGCTACCGCCGCAACCCCGAGTTCGGCATGCGCGTGCTCGAGGGCGCGGTGCAGGCGGGGGCGACGCGCCTCGTGCTCTGCGACACGAACGGCGGCACGCTGCCCGACCAGGTCGAGCGCATCGTGCGCGAGGTGGTCGACGTACTTCGGCGCCGATGTCGGCGTCGCGGTGCACCTCCACGACGACGCCGGCACCGGCGTCGCCAACGCGCTCGCCGGCGTGCGCGGCGGCGCGGTGCAGGTGCAGGGCACGATCAACGGCTACGGCGAGCGCACCGGGAACTGCAACCTCACCACCATCATCCCGAACCTCACGCTGAAGATGGGGATCGAGACGATCCCGCGCGACCGCCTCGAGCGGCTCACGCCGGTCGCCCACCACGTGGCCGAGCTGGTGAACATGGCGCTCAACCCGCAGGCGGCCTACGTGGGCTCGTCGGCGTTCGCGCACAAGGCCGGCCTGCACGTCAGCGCGATCGCCAAGCGCCCCGACGCCTACGAGCACGTCCCGCCCGACTCGGTCGGCAACGGCACGCGCTTCGTGGTGTCGGAGCTCGCGGGCAAGAGCACGCTCACGCTCAAGGCCAAGGAGCTCGGCATCTCGCTCGACGGCCCCCAGCTCAACGAACTGGTCGACACGCTGAAGCGGATGGAGCACGACGGCTACCACTTCGAGGTGGCCGACGCGTCGCTCGAGCTGCTGATGCGCCGGGCCACGGGATGGGAGCAGCGCTGGTTCGAGGTGGAGTCGTTCCGGGTGATCACCGACGACGACGACCCGTTCTCCGCGCCCACCGTGGCCCGCGGCGTCACCACCGAGGCCACGATCAAGGTCCACGTCGACGGCGAGCGACGGATCGCCACCGCCGAGGGCAACGGCCCGGTGAACGCACTCGACAGCGCGCTGCGCAGCGCGCTCGGCGACCGCTACCCGGCGCTCGCGCCGCGTCCACCTCACCGACTACAAGGTGCGGGTGCTCGACACCGCCCAGCGGCACCGGGGCGGTCACCCGGGTGCTCGTCGACTCCACCAACGGCGACCGCACCTGGACGACCATCGGCGTGAGCGAGAACATCATCGAGGCGTCGTGGCAGGCGCTGTACGACTCGTTGGTCTACGGCCTGCTGATCGGCCACGGCTTGCCCGACGCGACCGGCGGGCAGTAGCACTCACCCATGCCCACCGATCCCTTCGTCGCTCCCGAGCTCGGCGACCACCCGCGCCAGGAGCCGAACCTCGCGCCCGGGGTGCACCTGCCCCCGGCCCACGCGTGGAGGGCCGACCGTCCCGGCGACCTCGTCGCCGGGCAGCCCAAGGGCGACCTCCTCGGTCGCCCCGGACCCAACGTCGGCTACGCGGTGATGCTCGCGGGCCGGCTGCGCGACTCGATCCAGCTCGCGCCGCACGAGCACGCAGCCGACGCACTGGCCGTGATCGCCGAGCTGGCCATGAAGCGGGCGGCGTCGTACGGCCGGGCGCCGACCATGCCCGACGTGAACATCGCGGCCGCGCTCCTCGGCTACCAGGGCGAGGTCGACGACACCTTCGCATCGTGGCGCAGCGAGGTCGTGCACGGCGCCGACCACGAGTACGGCGTGCGCCGTGCGTTCGTCGACGCGGTGCCCGACGCAGTCCTGCGGCTCCCGCCGAAGGTGCCGGCGCTGCTCGCCGACTTCCGCGGCGAGCTCCAGCAGTCGCTCACGCACTGACCCACCACTCCCCGAGGGTCGTCCACATGGTGAAAGTCCGGTTCTCGCCCGCACCGACGGGCTCGCTCCACATCGGCGGCGCGCGCACCGCGCTGTTCAACTGGCTCTTCGCGCGTCACCACGGTCTGTCGGGCGACGGCACCTTCGTCCTCCGGATCGAGGACACCGACGTCGCCCGCTCGCGCGACGAGTGGGTCGTCGGCATCCAGGACACGCTGCGCTGGCTCGGACTCGACTGGGACGAGGGTCCGTACCTGCAGAGCTCCCGCTTCGCCCTCTACCTCGAGGCCGCCGATCGGCTGCTCACGAAGGGCGACGCCTACGAGTGCTACTGCACCGAGGACGAGGTGAAGGAGCGCAACGACGCCGCGGTCGCGGCCGGCCGACCGCCCGGCTACGACGGCCGGTGCCGCGCGCTCACCCCCGATCAGCGGGTCGCGCTCGCGGCCGAGGGGCGCCCGCGCACGCATCCGGTTCCGCACCCCCGACGAGGGCTTCAGCAGCTTCACCGACCTGATCCGCGGAGAGGTGCGGGTCGAGTGGTCGCTCATCCACGACTTCGTCGATCGTGCGATCCGACGGTGCACCGATCTTCTTCCTCGCCAACGCGGTCGACGACCTCGACATGGGGATCACCCACGTGATCCGCGGCGAGGACCTCATCGACTCCACCCATCGGGTGCTCGCGTTGCGTCACGCGCTGGTCGACGGTCCGGACGCACCCGACGATCCGCAGTTCGCGCACCTGCCGCTCATCGTCGACGCCCAGTCGCGCGCCAAGCTCTCGAAGCGCCACGGCGCGGTCGCGCTCGAGGACTTCGTGACCGCCGGGTACCTCCCCGAAGCGCTCACCAACTACCTCGCGCTGCTCGGCTGGGCGCCGGCCGACGACGGCAACGAGGTGCTTGGACGCCGCCGAGCTCGTGGCCGAGTTCGACCTCGACCGGGTGCACGCACGCGGCCGCGGGGTTCGACCGCGACAAGCTCGACTGGCTGAACGGCGAGTGGATCCGACGCCTCGCCCTCGACGACCTCGTCGGTCGGATCGAGCCGCGGGCGCGTGAGCGCTTCGGCGCCGACATCGATCCGGAGACGGTCGCCGCCGCGGTGGCGCTCGCGCAGGAGCGCGCGGTCACGCTGGTGCAGATCGTCGACCAGATGGAGTTCCTGTTCGTCGACGACGACGCGTTCACGATCGCGCCCGAGTCGTGGGAGAAGGTCGTCGGCACCGATCGCGTCGGCGAGATCTTCGATGCGGTGATCGCGCACGTCGAGTCGTGCGACTGGACGGTCGACGCGCTCGCGCTGCAGCCGGTGACCGAGGCGATCGGCATCAAGTTCCGCAAGGCCGCACCCGCGGTGTACGCGGCAGTGGAGGGGATCCACCGCGGCCTGCCCCTGTTCGACTCGATGCAGCTGCTCGGGCGCGACCGCACCCTCGCCCGCCTCCGCGCCGCCCGCGCCCGCCTGCCCTGAGCACCGGGCCCGAGTGCCCGGTCCGCGTGCTGGTCCGAGCTGCGCTTGGCGTGCACGGGGGACTCGTCCGCTAACCTGGCCGGACCTTCGGGGGTGGTGTAATCGGCAACACAGCAGGTTCTGGTCCTGCCTTTGGGGGTTCGAGTCCTCCCCCCCGAGCTCGCAGCAAGCAATCCATCTGGCCCCGTCGTCTAGTGGCCCAGGACGCCGCCCTCTCAAGGCGGTAACGGCAGTTCGAATCTGCTCGGGGCTACACCCGGAGCCCGGCCCCAGGGCCGGGCTCCTCTCGTTCCGGGACCGGTTCCGGGGGGCGGAACGCCCGGACATGTCGGGTTGCGGCCGGGGCGGGGCCCGGGGGCCGCGGATGCGCCCACATGGGGTCCCCGACACGTGCCGAACGCGCGTCGTCGCAGGTCGCGCCCTGTTTCCGACCACGCAGGCGCAGATGCACACGCGTGGGCGGCGTCGCCGCGGATGCGCGAGGTGCGGTGCACGCGAGAAGTCGCGCGGGCACTGCGCCGGGTGCGCGCGCGAGGCGTCGCGCGCGCACCGCATGCCGCGCGTGCGCGGCTCCGAACGCCACACCGAACGCAGCCTCGAACGCGGCAGCGCGCGGTGCGCGTCGCGACGCACGCGCGACTCCGACGCAACTCGTTCGAGACGCGCGTGCGACGCGCTCGCAGCATGCTCGTACCGCGGTGCACGAGCGATATCCACCACTTCGAACCTGCACTGTCATACCCTCGTTGCGGGTTGCGCGTTCGCGCGCGCTTGCAAGATCGCAAAGCGGGTAACACACGAAACGCAACATTCAAGAACGTGTGACGGAACGTCGAACATGAACTCTGTGCGTACGCGCAGTGTCGCAATGCTTGACGCGACGTCGTAAATGCGTTCAACTTCCTGGGAACACGCACACATCTCGGAGGCCAGCGTGAACAAGTCAGAGCTCGTCGACAGCATTTCGGAGGGGGCCGGGCTCAGCAAAGCCGACGCGGAGCGCGCGTTGAACGCGCTCATCGACGCGGTGCAGGGCGCAGTCGCCAACGACGACAAGGTCACACTTCCCGGTTTCGGTTCCTTCTCCCGCTCGTCACGAGCGGCGCGCACGGGCCGCAACCCGCGCACGGGTGAGCCGGTACAGATCGCGGCATCAAAGGGCGTGAAGTTCTCGGCAGGAGCCGCGTTCAAGACCGCCGTGAACAAGTAGGTCGGGCAACCGCCTGTTCCTGCAACTCTGACAATCCCTAGCGAAAGGTGGTGACCGTGCCTCCCGCAAAGAGACGCACAGCACGGAAGACAGCGGCGAAGAAGACGACGGCTCGCAAGCCGGCCAAGCGTCGCACCGTCAAGAAGGCAGCTGCGAAGAAGACGACGGCACGGAAGCCGGCCAAGCGTCGCACTGTGAAGAAGGCAGCGGCGAAGAAGACGACCAAGCGGGCACCCGCGAAGCGTCGGACCGCCAAGAAGGCTGCCGCGAAGAAGACGACCAAGCGGGCACCCGCGAAGCGTCGGACCGCGAAGAAGGCAACCGCGAAGAAGACCACGGCACGCAAGCCCGCCAAGCGTCGGACCGCGAAGAAGGCTGCGGCCAAGAAGACGACGAAGAAGGCGCCCGCGAAGCGCCGGACCGTCAAGAAGGCTGCGGCCAAGAAGGCGCCTGCGAAGCGTCGCACCGTCAAGAAGGCGGCGGCGAAGAAGACGACCAAGCGGGCTCCCGCGAAGCGTCGCGCCACCAAGCGTCGCTAGTCAGCACCACCAGCACTGCTTCGAAGGGGCCCTCCGGGGCCCCTTCGTCGCGTTCTGGTTCGTGTCCTCACTCCGAGCGTGTCCGGCGACTGCCGGCATCCGCCGAAGCGCGAGTGACTCAGAGGTCGGTGATGAGCTTGAATGCTTCGCCGCCCGCGGCTGCCAGTTCGGCGCGGATCTTGGCCGCGAAAGCCGCTCTTTGGGTGTGCTCTTCGCTCGTGCCGGCCTCGATGTACATGGTCGAGCGCCATTGGCTGTGGTGGCAGAGCAACGCATCGATCTTGGCGGTGATGTCGGCGTCGGTCACTGCTTCGACGTGGTCGATCACTTGAGCCTCGAAGAGGAGGAGGCTCGAGGGTCGGTGGGGGGTGCCGGCGGCGGGGAAGAAGTGGGGATCGCGGGCGGCGACGATGCCGTCGATCACGAGCTGACCGGCGTGACGGTGGTCGGGATGCAGGCGGTACTGCTTCCAAGGGTCGTGGCCGAGGACCACGTCTGGGCGGGCGCGCCGGATGATGGCGCACACGTGCTCGCGCCAGTAGGGGCCCGAGTCGAGCTCGCCGTCGACCGCGTCGAGGAAGTGCACCTCATGGGCGCCGAGGGTGCGCGCGGCGGCGCGCTGCTCGTCACGACGGGTCGCCACCAGCGCGGCGAGGTCCTGATCGGGTGACCACGTGCCCTTCGACCCGTCGGTGAGCACGAGCATCTCCACGTGGGACCCGGCGCGCGCCCACTTGGCCAGCGTGGCGCCGCACCCGAACTCGATGTCGTCGGGGTGGGCGCCGATGGCGAGGACCCGCGCCCTCGGTTCGAGGTCGCCGCTCACGAGAGGACCGTCACGACGTGGTGGCGCCCGCCGGCAGCACGCCGAGCGCGGCGAGATCGTCGGGGACGTCGATGTCGAACGCGAGGTCGTGGTCGCGCACGACGCGCAGGCCGAGACCGAGCCGACGGGCCTCCTGCCGCGTGACGCCGGAACGAGCCGGGCCCGTAGGCGAAGCGGAAGTCGGCGTCGGTCGGCACCGACAGGACCGGCGTGCCGTCGTCGCGGTGGCACGGCACCAACGCGACGATCGGCTGCGCACCGTCGCGGGCGAGGCGCACGAGGCCGTGCGCACGGGGCAGGTCGGCGTGCGCGATCACGACGCGGCTGCACCCGACGGCGCGCAGGTGGTCGCGTCCCAGGGCCGCGGCGCCGTCGAGGGTGCCGGGATCGTCGAGCACGGTGACGTCGAACCCGGTGGCCCAGTCGCGGACGTCGGGATCGGACGACACCACGACCACCGGCATCGGCGCGGCTGCGTGCACGACCTGCTCGGCCCAGCTCCGTCCCAAGGCGGCGCGCTCGGCCCCGTCGAGCGACGGTGCGAGCCGGGCCTTGCCCAGTGCGAACGCGCGAATCGGGATCACCGCGCCCGACAGGTGGGCGCGGGCGGCGTCGGGGAACATCGGTCCACGTATGCTACCGAGCGTGGGGTCCCCGACGTCCGTGGCCGTGATCGGCGCCGGCTCATGGGGCACCACCGTCGCCGCCATCATGAGCGAGCACGCGCCGACCACCCTGTGGGGACGCGACGGCGGGCTCGTCACCGAGATCGCCGAGCGGCACTCGAACTCCCGCTACCTCGGTGGCATCGCGCTGCCTCCTGCACTGCGCGCGTCGATCGACCTCGAGTCCACCTGCGCCGACGCCACCGTCGTGGTGATGGCGGTGCCGTCGCACGGCTACCGCGCGGTGCTCGAGCGCGCCGCCCCTTCGATCCGACGCGACGTGCCCGTGGTGAGCCTGGCCAAGGGCATCGAACAGGGCACGTTGCTGCGCATGACCGAGGTGACGCTCGAGGTGCTGGTCGACCACGATGTCGACCGGGTGGCGGTGCTGACCGGTCCCAACCTCGCCCAGGAGGTGGCCGAGGGGCAGCCCGCGGCCTCGGTGATCGCGTGCGCGCGACGAGGGCACCGCGCGCGAGCTGCAGCAGCTGTGCATGAGCCGCACGTTCCGGGTGTACACCAACCCCGACGTCGTGGGCTGCGAGGTCGCGGGGGCGATGAAGAACGTGATCGCGATCGCCGCCGGCACCGCGGCCGGCCTCGGCTACGGCGACAACACCCAGGCCGCGCTCATCACGCGCGGGCTGGCCGAGGTGGCGCGCCTCGGTGTCGCGCTCGGCGGCGAGCCGATGACCTTCGCCGGGCTGGCCGGACTCGGCGACCTCGTCGCCACCTGCACCAGCCCGAAGAGCCGCAACCGCAGCGTCGGGTTCGAGCTCGGCCTCGGCCGGTCGCTCGACGAGATCGTCGAGCAGACGAACACGGTCGCCGAGGGTGTCCGCAGCACCGCGGCGCTGCTCGAGCTGGCGGCGCGGGTGGGGATCGAGATGCCGATCGCGTCGATGGTCGGTGCGGTGCTCTACGACGGCCGGCGCCCGGCCGAGCTCGTGCCCGAGCTCATGCTGCGGGAAGCGAAGGCGGAGCTGCACGGCTTCGCATGAGCTTCCGTTCGACGAACCTCACATCGGGCGCGCCGTGACCGGCGCCGGATCCGACCCCACCGGGCGCACGACCATCGGCGTGCTCGGCGGCACCCGCGACGCCACCGTCGACCGCAGCGGTCTGGTGGCGCCACGCGCGACCACCTGGGAGCTCGACTGGTGGATCGGCGCCGACGACCGGTGGCGGATCCCCGCGCGCGAGGCCGCAGTGCGCCAGCTGCTGGTCGACGGGATGCCGGTGGTGCAGACGTCGATGCGGGTCCCCGGTGGCGACGCGGTGCAGCGCGTGTACGGCGCGCCCGCGAGCGACGTGGGCGAGGTCGCGGTGGTCGAGATCGCCAACGAGTCGCCGGCGCCGTTCGTCGTGGCGCTGGTGGTGCGCGGTGCGAGCGCGCTCGATCTCGACGGCGCCACCGTGTGGGCCGACGGTCGCGCTGCGATCCGCACCCATCGCCCGCCGTCCCGCTGGGCGGCGAACGTCGACGGCTCCACCGAGGAGACGGTGACGAGCGGCGCCGCGACCGACGGACCCTTCGCGCACCGTCAGGACCGCGCCGCGCGTCTCGTGGGTGCGTTCCTGTTCCCCGTCGCGCACCGCACCACGTTGCGCGCGGTGGTGAGCCTCGGGACGAAGGGCATCGGCACCACCGAGCCCGGCGCGCTGCCCGACGCCGAGTCGGTCGCGCGCGGATGGCAGGCCCAGCTCGACCGCGGGCATGCAGGTGGAGCTCCCCGACGAACCGCTGCAGCGTGAGGTCGAGACGGCACGCGTCGCGACCGTGCTGGCGGGGCAGGCCTGGCGGGTCGAACCCGAGGTGGCCGCGGTGCTCGAGGACTGGGGACTCGACGCCGAGGCCGCGGTGGCGTGGGGTCGGCTCACCGGTCGGGCCCGTCGTCGCCTGCGCAAGCGAGCGCTCGAGCGCGGGACGTGGGCAGCGGTGCTCCAGCGCGCTGCCGAGCCCGATGCTCACCTGCTCGCCGCGTTGCGGGCCGTGCTGGTGCGCGACGACGACGCGTCGATCGCGCTGCTCGACGACTGGCCGGCCGACTGGGTCGGACAGCCGATCGACGTGCGCGGTGCACCGACGCGTCGCGGACCGGTGTCGTGCTCGGTGCGTTGGCACGGCGACCGACCGGCACTGCTCTGGGAAGGTCCCGAGGGCGCGACGTTCACCGTGCCCGGACTCGACGCCTCGTGGTCGTCGACCGACGCGCGCGGTGAGGCGCTCCTCGCGCCGTTCGTGCCGGGAGCCTGAGCGCCGGTTCAGACGCCGGTGTCAGACGCCGGTGTCAGACGCCGGCGAGGCGGACCGTGAGCAGCTCCCACGGTCGGAGCTGCGCCCGGCCGGCGAACGGTGCGAGCTCGGAGCCGGTGAGGTCGACCACGTGCCCCGGCAACCGGCGCGTCGTCGTGGCGGACCTCGACGATCGCGGCCGGACGGTGTGCGGTTGACGACCCGGACGACCAGCGCACCGCGGTCGTCACGCAGGAGCGCCGACACCTCGGCGCCCGTCGACCTCGAGGCGTCGGCCGCGAGCCGGTGCGCTCGCACCGGGCCACCCGCCACCCCGCACGCGCTCGAGCGGCACGAGCACGTCGTCGGCGACACCGGCCACGCCGGCCTCGTACGCGTCGCCACGGTGGAGGACGACCGCGTAGTCGAGCGCTCAGGGTCGTCTGCAGCTGCGGACCCTCGAGCGCGGTCGAGCGGGCCGGCGGGATTGGGCCGCAGCACGGGCTCGGACCGCGACAGGTATCCGGTGGCGCGCACCAGCGTGAGCGCGAGCTCGGTGCCTCCGGCGCCCTCGTCGGCGCCCTCGCGCCGACGACCTCGTACTCGAGCAGGCCGTCGTGCACGAGCGCGAGACCCACCCGCGTGCGCCGTCGTCAGTGCCACTGCAGTCGACGAAGCGGCGCGACACGAACGTGGGGAGACCGAACTCGTGCGGCCCGCCCTCGGCGGTGAGACCACGGTGCACCACCGCGAACGCGCACTCGGCGTCGGAGCCGGTCACCGGGGTGGGCAACGGGAAGTGCGCCCGCAGCCGGTGGTCGCGCACGCGGTGGTCGAGCTCGACGTGCACGCGCAGGAAGCGCTCGCCGGTGCGCAGCTCGTAGGTGGTGACGACGTCGGTGGCGACGGCGCTCGTCGCTGCGCGCGCTGCAGGCGCGCTCGTCGCCGACCGCTCGCGGCCGGCAGCGAGTACGTGGCGCGCACCACGATGCGGGCGCGCACCGGGCCCGACTCCGTCGCCGTCACCTCGACCGCTGCCGGGCGGTCGACGACGGTGTCGATCGCCGGTGGCGAGTAGTTGTAGGTGTCGCCGCCGTCGCCGCCGTCGACGTAGCGGTTGAGCCCGGCCACGGTGACGCCGTCGACGGTGACGGTGACGGTGCCGTCGTGCGGGGTCGACCACCGCGACGCACGTGCTCGTTCTCGAGCTCGAGGCCCTCGGCCCGCACCGCAGTGGTCGGACCTGCGCCTTCGACCGCCCGGTACGACGCGCCAGCCGAAGCCGGGCACCGCGCCGGTGGCGACGACGACGTCGCGCACCGGCGCGCGCCGCTGGCGGATCGAGATCGTGGCACCTGCCTCGCCCAGCGCGAGGAGCTGCTCCTTGGTGGCCTCGAGGTCGACGTCGGCCTCGCCCGGGGCGGCGTCGTGGAACGTGAACTCGTGGCTGCCGTCGTCGAGGACGCGCGTGCTCGACGCGTGCGATGCGTGCGCCGGCGAGCTCCGGTCCGCGCATCATCTCGAGCACCCACCGGATCTTCTGGCCGACGACGACGGTGGAGATGCCCTCGTCGGTCGTGGTGGTGTGCACCACCTGGGTGGGGCACGCGGTGCCGTCGTCGAGCGCGACGAGGTGCACCGGTCCGGTGCCCGGGAGCGGCACGCTCGACCACGCCAGCGCGCGTCGCGCGCGGTGCTGTTCACGACGATGGTGGACGACGGCGGGCACGTCGACCGTGGTGGCGAGCGTGCGCACCGCCTCGCGGGTGAGCGCCTCGCCCACGTGGCGGGCCTCCTGGTAGCGCACCCGGACCGCCTCGACGACGTCGTCGGCGCTGCACGCGCACGACGAGTCGTGGGCGCTGTTCAGGATCGAGCTGGTGCCACCCGACGTCGAGCAGCGCGCGCGGGTAGCTCGTCGGGCGCGAGCAGGAGGGCCGACAGCGGTTCGGCGTAGCGCTCGAGGCTGCGCTCGGCGTGGGCGCACGAGCTGGTGGACGTCGACCCGGTTCGACGCCACGCCCATGAGCACGTTGGCGCGCGCACCCGAGCGCAGCTCGCCGTCCCAGGTGGAGAGGCCGTCGGTCGGTTGGGCGCGCACGTACTCGCCGAGCGACGTGACCGCGAAGCGGTACTCGTCCTGCTCGGTGTTGGCCGCGGCGACCACCTCGCCGAGCCAGGGCTGGGGGAGGAGGTGGTCGGAGCCGTTCATCAGCAGCATGTCGCCGCCGGGGAGCGCGGCGGCGCCGAGCTCGGCGTCGTAGCCGCGGGCGCGGGCGACGAGCTGCGCGGGGTCCTTCGGGATGTCGCGCCCGTTGGAGTAGGAGCCGTAGAGGTACTCGGCGCGCACGGTCGAACCGTCGGGGGCGCGCCACCAGAACGCGGTGCGGTCGATCACCGCCGGGACGCCGCGCCACACCACCGCGTGCTCGAGTCCGGCCAGGCGCAGGAGCTGCGGCATCTGCGCGACGTGGCCGAACATGTCGGGCAGGTAGCCGACCGCGCATCGTCCCGTGCGGCGGGTGCCCGCCGAGCTCGGCCGGCGCGGCGCGAGCGCCGTGCTGCAGGTTCCGCACGATGGTCTCGCCCGAGACCATGAACTCGTCCATCAGGATCATCCACGGCCCCACCTGGAGACGTCCCGCGCCGCGCCAGCGCGCGCAGCCGCGGCTCGGCCTCGGGGCGCACCGCGAGGTAGTCGTCGATGACCGCGGTCTGGCCGTCGAGCAGGAACCGCGTGAACGACGGGTCGCGCTCGAGGAGGTCGAGCAGGTCGTCGACGAGGTGCACGAGCTGCACCCGGTAGCGCTGGAACGGCGCGTACCACTCGCGGTCCCAGTGCGTGTGCGGGACGATGCCCACGCGACCTCGGCGCTGCTGCGCCCGCCTCCGGTGCTGCCGTCACCGGGTCAGGATACGAGGTGGTACGGGCGCTCGGATCAGTCGGTGCCGATCCAGCGGTAGCCGATGCCGGGCTCGGTGACGATGAGGCGCGGGTTGGCGGCGTCGTCGCCGAGCTTGCGCCGGAGCTGGCCCACGTAGACGCGCAGGTAGTTGCTCTCCGAGCCGTAGCCGCGGCCCCACACCTGGCGGAGCAGGTACTCGTGGGTGAGGAGCTTGCCCGGCTGCGTGGCGAGCTGCTCGAGCAGCGCGAGCTCGGTCTTGGTGAGGTGCACGACCTCGCCGTCGAGCCGCACCTGCTTGCGCACCAGGTCGATCTCCAGCGCGTCGACGTGCAGGACCGCGGGCGCCGACGACGCCTGCGGCACGCGGCGCAGGACCGCGCGCACGCGGGCGAGGAGCTCCTCGACGTCGAACGGCTTGGTCACGTAGTCGTCGGCGCCGGCGTCGAGGGCGGCGACCTTGTCCTGCTGGCGGTCGCGGGCGGTGAGCACGACCACGGGGATCTCGCTGAAGGTGCGCATGCGGCGCAGCGCCTCGACCCCGTCGAGGTCGGGCAGTCCGAGGTCGAGCAGCACGACGTCGGGCGTGTCGTCGGCCACGAGCACCAGGCCCTCCTCGGCGGTGGGGGACTCCACCACGGTGAAGCCCGCGCGCCTTCAGGCTCGTGCGCAGCGCCCGCCGCAACGAGGTGTCGTCCTCGATCACGAGCACCGTCGTCATCGCGCCCGTCTCGCGCCGTCGTCGCGCCCGTCATCGTCGGGCCTCTCTCACGCGCGTCGGGATGACGAACACGAACGTCGCACCGCCGCCCGGCGTCTCCTCGCACCATACGTGGCCGCCGTGCGCGGTCACGAGCGCGTGCACGATGGCCAGACCGAGGCCGGTGCCGCTGGAGTCGGGACGACCGTCGACGCGCGCGAACTCCTCGAAGATGCGGGTGCGCTCCTCGGCCGGCACCCCGGGGCCGTGGTCGGCGACGCGCACCTCGACGTCGTCGCGGTCGGGGGTCGCGCCGCACGAGACCAGGATCTCGGAACCCGGAGGCGCGAACCGCAGCGCGTTCTCGAGCAGGTTGCCGAAGATCTGCTCCATCATCTGGAGGTCGACCTCGACGTCGACGAGCTCGGTCGGCACCTCGAGCCGCACCCGGTGCGCGCGTGCGAGCGGCCGCAGGCGGCGGATCGCGGCCTGCGCCACGTCGCGCAGGTCGACCGGTTGCCGGCGCACCTCGAGCCCGCCGGCGCGGATGCGGCTGAGCTCGAGCAGGTTGGTCACGAGGCGCTCGAGCCGCTCGGTCTCGTCGTAGATGGTGTCGAGCAGCTCGGTGCGGTCGTCGGCGGAGAGGTCGAGGTCGGGCGCGCGCAGGGTCGACGACGCCGCCTTGATCGACGCCAGCGGTGTGCGCAGGTTGTGCGTCACCGCGGAGAGGAAGCCCGGAACGGGTGCGGCCGACCTGCGCGTCGATGCGGGCGTCGCGCGCCTCGTCCTCGAGCCGGAGCCGGTCGATGGCCGGGGCCAGCCCGGCGACGAGCGCTTCGAGCAGGGCCCGGTCGGAGCCTGCCAGCGGGCGCTCGCGACTCGCGACCGCCTCGACCTCGAGCGGCGCGACCCGCACGACAGTGGTGGCGCCCGGCGTGCCCGGTCCGGCGGCGGTGGTCGCGGTGCCGGCGCGCACGCACGGTGCAGCGCACGAGACCGAACAGCGCGACCAGCGCGTCGGCGGCACCGGCGACGACCGTCCCCGGGTCTTCACCGGCCATGAGCCGAGTGGTGAGGTCGAGCCGGATGTGCGTCTCGCGCTCGCGCTGCTCGGCGGTGCGGCGCGCCTCGCCGAGGCGCCAGACCGTCCACCCGAGGACCGCCGACGCGGCCGCGAACACCACCAGCGCGGCGAGGTCGTCCTCCTTCTGCACGTCGAAGCTGTTGGTGGGCGAGGTGAACCAGTAGTTGAGCGCGAGGAACGCGGCCACCGTGCCCACCACCGCGGCGGCGCGTCCGAGGAGCGTCGACGACCAGCGCGGCGAGGAGCAGCAGGAGGGCGGCGGTGGTGAGGTCGGCGTCGAACGCGCGGGCCACCACGGTCGTCGCGCCCACGATCGCGAGCGCCAGGAGCACACGGGTGCCGGTCTTGACGGCTTCTTGACGCGTCACGGCGCCGCGCTGACGGCCTCTTGACGGCTGCCCCACGACGATGGGCGCATGGCGTCGACAGTCACCGATCCGAGCCTAGATCCGACCTCGCACGCCCGGCGGGCCCTGCACCGCGGCGAGCGCGCGCCGACCGCGGCGACGCCGACCGGCGCGAAGCCGGCGCGGAGGCCGACGGAGACCGGCCCGGCGGGCGTCGCCGCTCGCGCCGGTCCGACGTCGTGGAGATGATGTTCGGGCGCAAGCTGCGCACCGATCAGGAGATCCACGAGCGCCTCGACAACCCGACCGCGCTCGCGGTCTTCGCCAGCGACGCGCTGTCGTCGGTGGCGTACGCCACCGAGGAGATGCTGACCGTCCTCCTCATCGGCGGGGCGGGCGTCCTCGCGTTCGGCACCCTCGTGCCGCATCACGCTGGGCATCGTCGCGCTGCTCGTGATCCTGGTGTTCTCGTACCGCCAGACGATCAAGGCGTACCCGAGCGCCGGTGGCGCGTACATCGTCACCCGCGACAACTTCGGCGTGCTGCCCGCGCAGATCGCCGGCGTCGCGCTCCTCACCGACTACATCCTCACCGTCGCGGTGAGCGTGTCGGCCGGCGTCGCCGCGCTCTACTCCGCGTTTCCCGCGTTCTACGACTTACCGCGTGGTCATCGCGGTGGTGCTGATCTGGATCATCGCGTTCATGAACCTGCGCGGGCGTGAAGGAGTCGGGCCGCATCTTCGCCGTCCCCACCTACGGGTTCGTGGTCTCGATCCTCGTGCTCGTCGGCGTCGGCGTCGTGAAGGCGATCGTCGGTGGACTCGACCCGGTGCACGTGCACCACGCCGAGGTGGCGGCCGGTGCGGGCGGGTCGATCGGCATCTTCCTGCTGATGAAGGCGTACGCCGGCGGTTCCACGGCCATGACCGGTGTGGAGGCGATCTCCAACGGGGTGCCCGCGTTCAAGCCGGTCGAGTGGAGGAACGCCCGCAAGGTGCTCGTGCTGGCTCGGTGCGCTGCTCGCGGCGATGTTCATCGGCATCTCGTTCCTGGCCTGGAAGGTGCACCCGCTCCCGAGCACCAAGGAGACGGTGCTGAGCCAGATCACGAAGGCGGTGATGGGCACCGGGACCGTCGGCAACATCGCCTTCTTCGTCATCCAGGCGATGACCATGCTGATCCTGGTGCTGGCCGCGAACACGTCGTTCGCCGACTTCCCCCGCCTCGCCAGCTTCCACGCCGAGGACCACTTCCTGCCGTCGCCGCTCACCAAGCGGGGCCGACGACTGGTGTTCGCCAACGGCATCCTGGTGCTGGCCGGGCTCGCCACCGTCGTCACGATCATCTTCGGGGCGAGCGTCGCCCACCTCATCCCGCTCTACGCCATCGGCGTGTTCACGTCGTTCACGCTCTCCCAGGGCGGGCATGGCCAAGCGCCACCTGACGCTGAAGGAAGAGGGCTGGAAGGTCGGCCTCGCGATCAACGGCACCGGTGCGGTCGCCACGCTCGTCGTCGGCATCGTGATCGCGGTCACCAAGTTCACCCACGGCGCCTGGATCATCATGATCATCGTGCCGGTGACGGTGGCGGTGCTGGTGCGGGTGAACAAGCACTACGACCACGTCGCCACCAAGCTCGACGAGCCCGACCCCGACCTCGCCATCGCCAGCAGCAACCACGTCGGCGCGATCGTGCTGGTGTCACGCGTCGACGACGGACTCGACCGGGCCATGCGCTACGTCGACCACCTCGCCGCCGACAAGGTGCGGGCGGTGCACGTCGGTGCCGACGACCGCAACCTCGGCGCCGCGTTCTGGGCCCGATACGGGCAGAAGCTCGAGTTCGTCGAGGCCCACGGCGGTCTGGTGAAGACCGCTCGCGCGCTGGTGCGGAGCGAACGCGCCGAGCACCCCGAGCACCTGTGCGCGGTGGTGGTCCCCGAGACCATCGAGGAGGCGCGGCTCAGCCACGTGCTCCGCCACAACGACGCACTGCGGCTCAAGGCCGGCCTGCTGTACGAGAAGGGCATCGTGGTGGTCAACATCCCGACCACCGACGCCGACGACACGTCTGCTGACCCGCCCGGCGCGCAAGCACGTGGTGCTGGTCCCGGTGGCCACGTTCCACGAGGGCGCGCGCGAGGCGTTGCGGGTGGCGCAGCTGCTGCGGGGGCACGCAGGTGCGTGCGGTGCACATCGCCGAGATCGAGGGTGAGGCCGACGCGATCGAGGAGAAGTGGGCCGAGCACCAGGTGCCGGTGCCGCTCGACATCGTCGCCGCGCCCTACCGCGAGATGGGCGAGCCGCTGCTCCACGAGGTCGAGGCGATCAAGGCGGAGGGCGCCGACCTGGTCACCGTGGTGATCGGCGAGTTCGTGCCGTCGTGGTGGCAGCACAGCCTCCACAACCACCGGGCGCTGCAGATGAAGGCGCGGCTGCTGTTCGAGCCCGGGGTCGCCGTGGTGTCGGTGCCCCACCACGTGTGAGCAGCACCTAACGTCGGGCGGTGCCCGACGTCGACGCACTCGATCTCAGCCGCACGTCGGTGTTCCTCGACTTCGACGGCACCATCACCACCGCCGACGTCGGTGTGCACGTGCTCGAGCGCACCGCGCCCGACGCGTGGCAGAGCCATCGACGAGCAGTTCCGGCTCGGTGCGATCGACAGCCGGGAGTGCATCCTCGACGAGTGGGAGCTGGTGGAGGGTGACGAAGCCACGTTGCGGGCCATCGCCGCCGAGGTCACGCTCGATCCCGGTGTGGGGCCGCTGGTCGACGCGCTGCGCGCCGCGGGCGCCGAGCTCACCGTGGTGTCCGACGGGTTCGGCTTCTACGTGCACGACGCGGTGGCTCCGTTCGGCCTCGACGTGATGACCAACGCGGTCGACTTCGCGACGCGTGAGCTGCAGTTCCCGTTCGAGGACCGGTGCTGCCCGTGCGCGTCGTGTGGCACGTGCAAGCAGGCGCCGATCAAGGACGCGCAGCCACCGGGGGCAGGCGACGATGCTGATCGGCGACGGTGCCAGCGACCGCAAGGCTGCGCTCCTCGCCGACGTGGTGTTCGCCAAGGGCGCGCTGGCGTCGTGGTGCGCGTCGTTCGGCATCGACCACGTCGAGTTCGACACGCTGGCCGACGTGCACGGCGCGCTGTTCCCGTCGTGAAGGCTGCCGCTCGACTGAGCGTTGCGTTCGGGACCGACGAGCACACCGCGCTCACCGACGCGGTGCGTGCCGACCTCGAGTCGCGCGGGCACACCGTCGTCGCGGTCGACGACGGCCAGTGGGTCGAGGTCGGCCGCGCGGTGGGGGAGGCGGTCGCGAGCGGGCGAGTGCGACACCGGCGTGCTGTTCTGCTGGACCGGCACCGGCGCGTCGATCGCGGCCAACAAGGTCGCCGGCGTGCG
This sequence comes from uncultured Actinomycetes bacterium, assembly GCA_963755855.1. Taxonomy (GTDB): domain Bacteria; phylum Actinomycetota; class Acidimicrobiia; order IMCC26256; family DASPTH01; genus DASUAS01. Next base: position 65,563 of record CAVWLR010000010.1, read on the forward strand.
CGCCGCGCTGTGCACCGACGCCGCCACCGCGGCCGGCGCCCGCACGTGGAACGACGCCAACGTGCTGGTGATGGGGCTCCGGCTCACCAGCGCCGAGGTGGCCGACGGAGATGCTCGACGCCTGGTTCGCCACCGCCGGTCGACCCCGACGAGGCCGCACGTGATCGCCGGGCTCGAACCTCCTGGCTCCTGACCGCCGCGGGTAGGTTCGGTCGCCGTGACCGCCATGTCCGCCGAGCCCGTCACTTCCGCCGAGCCCGTCACGTCCGCCGAGCCCGTCACCGCCGGACCCACCCGGAAGATGGGGCCGACGCTGCGGCTGGAGCGGAAGTTCTGGGAGGCCGGCGACCAGGTCGTCGTCGGCATCGACGAGGTCGGACGCGGCGCGTGGGCCGGTCCGGTCACCGTCGCCGCGGTGGTCCCTGCTCCCGAGCACGTGCGCGGCGTGCGCGACTCCAAGCAGCTCACGCGCGCCGACCGCGAGAAGGCGGCCCGCTCGGTGCGCCGTTGGGCGCGTGGCGTCGGCGTCGGCCACTCGATCGTACCTGGAGTGCGACGAGCTGGGGCATGACCGAGGCGCTGCGCGTCGCGGCCATGCGCGCGCTCGGCGCAGCTCGACGACCAGGGCTTCACCCCCGACCGCATCGTCCTCGACGGCAACCACGACTACCTGAGGATGCCCGACAAGGTGATCACGGTGATCAAGGGCGACTCGAAGAGCCTGGCGGTGGCGGCGGCGTCGTGCGTGGCCAAGGTGACGCGTGACGGCATGATGCGCGAAGAGGCGGAGCACTACCCGCCCTACGACTTCGAGTCGAACGTCGGCTACCCGGCACCCGCGCACAAGCTCGCGCTGGCGGGCTACGGGCCGAGCGCCATCCACCGGCGGTCGTGGATCTTCATGGAGTCGCTGTGCTGGCGGGGCGTGCCCCCGGCGCCCGGTCGCCTCTTCCTCTAGCGTTGGTCGCATCCGGACGGGCAGGCCCGACCAGGAGGTGCGCGACATGGACGTCGACCTTCCCGAGGTGCACGCACGAGCGCTCGACCACGCCCGCCGCTCGGTGGCGGGGGTCGGTGACGACCAGTGGGAGCCTGCGGTCCGACTGCGACGACTGGACCGTTCGGGAGCTGGTGAACCACGTCGTCACCGGCAACTACTGGGCCGCCGAGCTCGGCGTCCGGCTCGACCATCGACGCGGTGGGCGACCGGCTCGACGGCGACGTGCTCGGCACCGACGCCGCTGCGCGCCTACGACGACTCCTCGCTGGTGGCGGCCGCGGTGTTCCGCGCCCCGGACGCGATGGACCGGCCGTGCGCGGTGTCGTACGGACCGGTGCCGGGGTCGGTCTACTGCGGTCACCGCTTCCTCGACGTGCTGATCCACGGGTGGGACGTCGCCCGCTCGACCGGCCAGGACACCGGCTCTCGATCCCGAGCTGGTCGAAGCGTGCTTCGACGGTCGATCGAACCGCAGATGGACATGCTCGTCGGCAGTGGCCTGTTCGGCACGCGGATCGACGGTGCCCGACGACGCCGATCGACAGACGCAGCTGCTCGCACTGCTCGGACGTCGAGTACCGGCGGCGTCCGGCTGACGCCGTAGTGTCTGGCCCATGGGTCAGTTCATCACCGTGACCGCGCGGGCGGGTTCGTCGCCGTCGGTGCGCATCTTCGACCTCAACCGCTCGCTCACCGGCATGGCCATCGAGCGGTACCCGTCGGCAGCCGACGTGAAGGACGGCGACCACCGTCCACCCGCGGTGCTGGCCAAGCGGCTGTTCGACCTCGGCGTCACGTCGGTGACGGTCTACTCGAGCTCGGTGGCCGTGGTGACCGCGCCGGCCGAGCGCTGGGTGGTGGCACCGCCCGAGCAGTGGGGGACGCTGGAACCCCAGATCATCGAGACCATCGAGCACCTCTTCGGCTACTACGGCGACGACGCCGGCTGGTCGCCCGACTCCCTGCGCGCGATCGGCGTCGAACCCCTCCCCACACCCGAACCCAGCGCCTGACCGCACGCCGGCTTTGACCGGCTCGTGACCGGCTCGTGATCGGCTCGTGATCGGCGCATGGACCGCGGGTCCTGCCGGGTAGACGGTCACGATGGCCGACGATGCGGACGCAGCGCAGCGACGACGGTCGGTGGATCGTCGTCGACGGTCGCCGATGGCGGGCGACCGACCCCGCCATCCCCGAGGCGTTCCGCCGGGAGCTGGTCGACGAGTTGATGTCGGCGCGGCGTGAGGTGGGCCGGGCGCGCCGCGCCGAGGACCCGGCGGCCGAGCGCGCCGCACGCGACGGGGTGCAGGCGGCGAAGGTCGCGCTCGGCGAGCGGGGCGAGCCGTGGTGGGAGGAGCCGGGCGAGGAGGGCCGGGACGAGCGCCTGCGCGCGACGGTGCTGACCCTCGCGATGCACCGGGCCCCGGATCGGACGATCTGCCCGTCGGACGCCGCGCGTGCCGCCGGAGGTGCGCACTGGCGCACCCTGATGGAGCCGACGAGAGCAGTCGTCCGTGACCTGGCCCGGGCCGGTCGGGTCGAGGTGCTGCAACGGGGAGAGGCGCTCGATCCCGACGGAACCTGGCGCGGACCGGTGCGGATCCGTTCGGTACCGCCCACTCGATCGACCAGGATCTACTCTCAGGCCATGGACGAGACGGAATCGAAGGAAGAGACGCCGCCGAAGAAGGGTGCGTCGAAGGCGACTGCGGTTCCGCCGAAGCCGAAGAAGCAGACCCCGAAGAGCAAGGCCGAGGTCGACCAGGCGGCCCGCGAGCGGGCGCGGAACCGCTCCGGGGGCGACTACTAGGCCCTGCGCCCGGCTCGACCCTCCCCGGGTTCGGGCGTCGACGGGGTTCCTGCTCCCCGGTTCCGGCGGCATGACTGCCGCGGCCCGGGCCCTGCCCGTCGGCGCGGCGGCACTGGTCGTCGAGACGTCGCGGGATCTCTGCGCGTGCAATCGGGGGAGCCCTCGGGGCCGTGATCCGCGCGCTTTGACGGATCGAACACACGTTCGATAGGGTCGGGGGATGGCGGTCGCCGTCTTCCCCCAACGCAACCCTCCTCCCGACGACGACCGCTCCACGATCGGCTGCCTCGGCGCGACGCCGAAGCCCGCGCCCGGCTGCACGAGGTGGCACGGGGTGCGGCACCGGTGGTGCTGGCGCGCGACCGGGCGGTGCCGCTCGCCGGCGTGCTGGGCGACCTCGTGCCCGGCGGCACGGTGGCGCGGGGCTCGGTGCTGCGCGTCGCCGGACGGGCCGGCGCGGGCGCGACCACGGTGGGCTTCGAGCTGGCGGCCGCGGTCACCGCGCTGGGGGAGTGGGCGGCGGCGGTCGACATCGATGCCACCCTCGGTCCGCTCGCCGCGGCCGGGGCCGGGGTGGCGCTGGAACGGTTCGCGGTGGTCCGGCGGGTTCCCCCCGCCCGCTGGGCCACCGTGGTCGCGGCGCTGCTCGACGGCATGAGCCTGGTGCTGGCCGAGGTTCCCCGCGGGGTGGCGCTGGGCGACGCCCGCCGGCTCGAGGCGCGCGCCCGCGAGCGCGAGTCGGTGCTGGTGGTCGCCGAGACCCGCGGTGCGTGTGGCCCGGCAGCGCCGCCGTTCACCCTGCACGCGACGGGTTCGGTGTGGGACGAGCACGTCGGCCTCGCCGGTGTCCTCGCGCTGCGTCGGCTCCGGGTGGAGGTCGAGGGCCGCGGCGCCGCGGCCCGTCCCCGCATCGGTGAGCTCGCCCGGGCCGGGTGACCGGCTCCCCGTGGACCAGAGCGTCCGCCGTCGACCGGGCCGCGCGCACCTGCGCGTTGTGGTGTCCCGACTGGCCGGTCGTCGCCGCCCGCCGGTTCGAGCCGGGTCTGGTCGACACGCCGGTGGTGGTCGTCGAGACCGGCACGCACGGGAAGGGCACGGGGCACGGAGGCACGGGAAGGTGGTGGTCTCGGCGTCGGCCGAGGCGCGCGCCGAGGGCGTGGCGGTGGGCCTGCGCGTGCGCGAGGCCGAGGCGCGGTGCGCGGGGCTGGTGGTGCTCGACGCCGACGAGGCCGCCGACGCGCGCGCGTTCGAGCTGGTGGTGCGGGCGGTGGAGGAGCTGGTGCCGCGCCTCGTGCTGGAACGGCCGGGCCAGCTGTCGTTCCCGACGCGCGGTCCGTCGCGCTACTTCGGCGGCGACGACGCGCTCGCGGCGCGCATCGTCGCGTGCGTGCGCGACGCTCGACGTCACCGACGTGCGCGCGGGCATCGCCGACGGCACGTTCGCGGCCGGCCTCGCCGCCCGCGCCACGTACGAACGCCACGGTTCGGCGCGCACGACGCGCGACCGCGCCGCTGCCACCGACGTGGTGGTGGTCCCCGTGGGGGAGACGCCCGCGTTCCTCGCGCCGTGGCCGGTCACGGTGCTCGCGGGTGCGGTCGACGCCGCGTACGGCGGTGGGCACGACCTGGTCGATCTCCTCGCCCGCCTGGGTCTGCGCACCCTCGGCGCGTTCGCCGAGCTCCCGCCGGCAGCGGTGCTCGGTCGCTTCGGCCCACCCGGTGCGTTGGCCCACCGGCTCGCGCGCGGCGAGACGGAGCACGAACCGATCGCGACCGTTCCTCCCGACGAGCTGCTCGTGGCGATCGAGCTCGACCCGCCGGCGACGCGCGTCGACGAAGCCGCGTTCGCGGCGAAGATGCTCGCCGACCAGCTCCTCGCCCACCTCGACGCGCTCGGGCTGTGCTGCGCACGCGTCGTCGTGGAGGCGGAGACCGAGCACGGCGAGCACTTCTCGCGCACGTGGCGACACGAGGGTGCGCTCACGCCCGCCGACGCTGGTCACCCGCCTCCGCTGGCAGCTCGACGCCTGGTTGCTCACCGGTGCCGTCACCGCCGGGATCTCCCGGCTCGTCCTCGCGCCCGACGACCTCGGCCCCGCGGTCGGCCGTCAGCTCGGGTTCTGGGGCGGTGACCCGGCGGCCGCCGACCGGGCCGGGCGCGCGCTCACCCGGGTGCAGGGCATGCTCGGCCCCGACGCGGTCGCCACCGCGGTCGACGGCGGCGGGCGCACTCCGGTCGAGCGCATCCGCTGGGTGCCGTGGGGTGAGCCCCGGCCCGACTCCGAGCCGCGAACCGAGCCGCCGTGGCCGGGGGTGGTGCCCGGCCCGGCACCGGCCCGTGTCTTCGACCCGCCGGTGCCCGCCGAGCTGGTCGACGCCGCCGGCGCGCCGGTCGTGGTCTCGGGGCGGGGTGAGCCGTCGGCGCCGCCCGCGGGTCTGCGGTGCGCGGTGCTGCCCGACGGCGGGGGACCGTTGGTGGCCTGGGGCGGGCCCTGGGCCCACGACGTGCGCTGGTGGGACGCCCGTCGCCGGCGCGCGCTCTGGCAGGTGGTGGTCGAGGGCGGTGCGGACGGTGCCGGGGTGGCGTGCCTCGTCGTCCTCGAGCGCGGTCGCACCGCGGTCGAAGCGCTCTACGACTGAATTCCGACCCGTCGGGCAGCATGGAGGGGTGTTCCGCCACCTTCCCCTGCACGCGGTGTGGCGTCACGTCGGTGAACCCGACGGCTTCGAGTGCGCGTTCTTCCGGGTCGAGGACGACCTGCTGGTCGTGGACGGCCAGACCATCGCGCTCGGTCGCAACGACGTCTGGTCGCTCGGGTACTCGATCCGCATCGACGCCTCCTGGCGCACGCGCTGACGCGCGCCTCGCGGTGCGCTCGGCGCGCGGCGTCGACGCCGTCGAGCTCGAGCACGTCGGATCGCAGTGGTTCGTCGACGGTCAGCACGAGCCGCTGCTCGACGGGTGCGACGACCTCGACCTCGAGGCCTCGGCGTGCACGAACACGTTCCCCCTGCACCGGCTGGCACTGCCCGTCGGTGGGCGGGCCGACGCGCCCGCGGTCTACGTCGGCGGCTCCCAGCTCGGCATCGGCCGGCTCGAGCAGACCTACGAGCACCTCGACGACCGCGACGGCGGCAGCCGCTACCGGTACCGGGCACCGCAGTTCTCGTTCGAGACCGTGATCCGGTTCGACGCCGCCGGTCTGGTCGACGACTACCCGACGATCGCGGAGCGGGTCCGCTGAGCGGGGTCGCCGCGCTTCACTCGTCGGGATCGAGCACGTAGCGCGGCCCCGGCCCGCGCGCGGCCACCGCGTCGCCCGGGTTCAGGATGCGGCACACCTGGAGTGACAGGCACCCGCACCCGATGCACCCCTCGAGTCGGTCGCGCAGCCGCTCGAGGATCGCGATCTGCGCGTCGAGCCGCGGTCCCCACGACGTCGCCAGCCGGTGCCAGTCGCGCTGGGTGGGCGTGCGGTGCTCGGGGAGGGAGGCGAGCGCCTCGCGGATCTCGCTCGAGGGTGAGTCCGACCTCCTGCGCGATGCGGATGAACGACACCCGGCGGATGGCGTCGCGGTGGAAGCGACGCTGCCCGCCGTCGGATCCGCTCGGAGTGCACCAGGCCTTCGGCCTCGTAGTACCGCAGGGCGGACGTGGACACGCCGGTCCGGTCGCTGACGGCACCGATCGAGAGCAGCTCGGCAGTGGTGGCCATGGCGTCGAGGGTATCGAAGAACACTTGACTTCAAGTGAACTTGAGGTCGTACGGTGCTCATCAGGACCCCGATCCGAGGGGTCACGATGACGGGAGCACCACATGGACGACCACACGTTCAGCGACCAGATCACGGCGGAGGTCGGCTCGTGGCCGGACGTCGTGGTCGACGACGGCGAGCTGGGCGAGCTCGCGTTCAAGGTCGGTCACCGCGAGCTCGGCCACCTGCACGGTGAGCACGCCGCACACTTCGGCTTCACCAAGGCGCTGTGGCAGGAGCTGCACACCGAAGGGCGCATCGAGGGCCATCCGGTGTTCCCGGGCAAGGTGGGCCCGGCCTCACGACGGATCGAGACCGAGGACGACGTGCGCGACGTGATCGAGCTGATGCGACTGAACTACGACCGGCTCCTGGCGCGTCGCCAGCGCGCGTGACCGGTCAGGCGAGGTCGACGGCGACGGGAAGGGCGCGCTCGCGCCACGACACGAGCTCGCCCTCGTTGCGGGGCTGGTACTTCTCGAACACGACCGTGCGCGCGTGGCGGTCCTCGTCGGGATCGTCCACCACGCGTCCGGTCGCGTCGTGGGTCTCGTCGTCGATGCGCACCCGGACCGACGGTTCGACCTGCAGGTTGCGCACCCAGTCGGACTGCTCGCCCGCGCCGGCGAGCAGGTACAGCGTGTCGCGCCCCGCCGCCTGCTCACGCACGTACCAGATCTCGATCTCGTGGTCGGCGCCGGTGACCCGCCCGCGCGTCGTGAGGTAGCAGTAGTCGTCGCTCACAGCTCGGGCAGGACGCGCTCGTAGCCCTCGGCCGGCGTGCCCGGCGGCTTCATGTCGGCGGGGCCGGTGCCGGGCTTGTCGAGCACGACCTCGCCCTCGAGTCCGTCGGGGTCGATGAAGAAGAGGCTGATGGCGACGCCGAAGTCGGTGACGAAGCCGTCGGTGGACCCCGCTCGATGAGCCGGCGGCGGATCTCGTCGAACGCCTCCTGCGACTCCGCCTGCAGGCCGATGTGGTCGATCGGACCGCGACCGAACATGGGCGTGTGGTCGGGGGGCGGGACGGGGATCTCGAACACGTTGAACTGCGTGTGCGGTCCGATGGTGACGAAGGAGAGGCGACCCGGCGGTTCACCCTCGTCGGCGTTGGTGGGCTCGTCGGCGAACACGGTGGCGCCGAAGACGCTGCCGTAGAACTCGTGGAACCGCTCGGTGTCCTGGGTGACGACGGCCACGTGGTTGATCCCCGACAGCAGCATCCCGCGATCGTAGAGGGCGTCGTGACGGCCTCCCTCGGGGTTGCGGATCGAACATATGTTCGATACGGTCGCGGATCCCATGGGGTTCGAGGAACACCGCTACGCCGAGCTGCACTGCCACACCAACTTCTCCTTCCTCGACGGCGCCAGCCACCCCGAGGAGCTGGCGGAGGAGGCGGCGCGCCTCGGGCTCGCGGGCATGGCGGTCACCGACCACGACGGTCTCTACGGCGCGGTCCGCTTCGCGCTCGCGGCCCGCGAGGTCGGGCTCCCCACCGTCTTCGGCGCCGAGCTGACGCTCGGGATCAGCGTCCGGCGACCAGATCGGGCAACGGCGGCGAACCCGATCCCGAGGGCGAGCACCTCCTCGTGCTGGCCGAAGGACCCGGTGGGGTACGCGCGCCTGGCGCAGCGCGATCAGCGAGGCGCAGATGGCGGGGGAGAAGGGCGCGCCGCGCACCTCCGTCGACGCGCTGGCGCCGCGCCGCCCGCGCGCCGGTGCACCTCCACCCGCAGACCGAGCGCGCACAACGACAGCTGGTACGTGCTCACCGGGTGTCGCAAGGGCACGGTCCCCGCGGCGCTTGGTGCGCGACGGCCCGAGCGCGGCGCGCGCCGCGCTCGACCGCCTCGTCGCCGGCTTCGGCCGCGACCGCGTGCTGGTGGAGCTGTGGGACCACGGCGATCCGCTCGACCGTCACCGCAACGACGCGCTGGCGCGGATCGCGATGGCGGCCGGCGTCGACGTCGTCGCCACCAACAACGTGCACTACGCCACCCCGCGCCAGCGCCCGCTCGCCACCGCGCTCGCCGCGGTGCGCGCCGGTCGTTCGCTCGACGAGATCGACGGCTGGCTCCCGGCGGTCGCCGTTCGCGCACCTGCGCAGCGCGGCGGAGCAGGAGCGGCGGTTCGCGCGCTGGCCGGGTGCGGTGGCGCGCACCGTCGACATCGCGCGCGCGTGCGCGTTCGACCTGCGCCTCGCGGCGCCCGAGCTCCCCGACCACGACGTCCCCGACGGTCACACCGAGATGACCTGGCTGCGCGAGCTCACCGGCCGCGGCGCGCGCGTGCGCTACCCGTCGACGCACCCGAAGCACGCGGAGGCGATGGCGCAGATCGCGCACGAGCTCGACGTGATCGAGCAGCTCAACTTCCCCGGCTACTTCCTGGTGCTCGTCGACATCGTCGAGTTCTGCCGCACGCACGACATCTACTGCCAGGGCCGGGGGAGCGCGGCCAACAGCGCGGTCTGCTACGCGCTCGGCGTCACCAAGGCCGACGCGGTCGACCTCGGTCTGCTGTTCGAGCGCTTCCTCTCGCTCGAGCGCGACGGCCCACCCGACATCGACCTCGACATCGAGCACCAGCGCCGGGAGGAGGTGATCCAGCACGTCTACGGCAAGTACGGGCGCGACCGCGCCGCGCAGGTGGCCAACGTGATCACGTACCGGCCGCGCTCGGCGCTGCGCGAGATGGCGAAGGCGGTCGGCGTGTCACCCGGGCAGGCCGACGCGCTCACCAAGTGGATCGACCGCTGGGGCCACGACTCCGGCAGCGTTCGACACGTTGCGCGAGGACGGCGACGCCGGGTGCGCCGGTCGTCCCGCCGCTGGCGCTGGAGCTGGCGGAGCAGGTGCTCGACTTCCCGCGCCACCTCGGCATCCACTCGGGCGGGATGGTGATGGCCGACCGTCCGCTCACCGAGTGCTGCCCGATCGAGTGGGCGCGCATGGAGAACCGCTCGGTGCTCCAGTGGGACAAGGACGACTGCGCGGCCGCGGGGCTGGTGAAGTTCGACCTGCTCGGTCTCGGGATGCTCACGATGCTGCACCTCGCCGTCGACCTCGTGCGCGAGCACGAAGGGGTCGACGTCGACCTCGCCACCATCCCGCAGGAGCCCGAGGTGTACGCGCTGCTGAGCGCGGCCGACACCATCGGCGTGTTCCAGGTGGAGAGCCGCGCGCAGATGGCCACGCTGCCGCGCCTGCGACCCGAGAAGTTCTACGACCTGGTGGTGGAGGTGGCGCTCATCCGTCCCGGACCCATCCAGGGCGGGTCGGTGCACCCCTACCTCCGGCGCCGCAACGGGCAGGAGGAGATCACCTACCCGCACCCGCTGCTCGAGCAGTGCCTGGCGAAGACGCTCGGCGTGCCGCTGTTCCAGGAGCAGCTGATGCAGATGGCGATCGACGTGGCCGGGTTCACGCCGGGGGAGTCCGACCGGTTGCGCCAGGCGATGGGCTCGAAGCGGTCACGGGCGCGGATGGCGGCGATGCGCGACCGCCTGCTCGCGGGCATGGCCGCACGCGGCATCACCGGCGAGGTGGCCGACGAGATCGTGCACAAGATCGAGGGCTTCGCCGACTTCGGCTTCCCCGAGAGCCACTCGGTGAGCTTCGCCTACCTCGTGTACTCGAGCTCGTGGATCAAGCTGCACTACCCGGCCGAGTTCGCGTGCGCGCTGCTCAACGCGCAGCCGATGGGCTTCTACTCGCCGCACACCATCGTGCGCGACGCCACCCGCCACGGCGTCGAGGTGCTGGGGCCGTGCGTCGAGGCGTCGCGCAAGGACTGCACGCTGGAGCCGCGCACCGAGGCCGCGGGCCCGATCGGCCGACCCGGGGCCGGGCTGGCACGCCGACCCGTCGATCCACGCCATGCGGGTCGGGCTGCGCTACGTGCGCGGGTTGAGCGACGCGCTGCTCGACCGCATCGACGACGCGCGCGCCGAGCAGCCGTTCACCGACCTCGCCGACTTCACCCGGCGCACCAGCGCGCCCACCGACGCGCTGGAGGCCCTCGCCACCGCGGGCGCGTTCGCGTGCTTCGACCACGACCGCCGCTCCGCGCTGTGGGCCGCGGGCGCGTTGCGCGACGCCCGTCCCGACAAGCTCCCCGGGGTCGTCACCGGGGCCGAGGCGCCCACGCTGCCGGGGATGCACGAGGTCGAGGAGATCGCGGCCGACCTCTGGGCCACCGGCCTGTCGGCGGCGCGCCACCCCACCGAGCTCGTGCGCGACCGGCTGGCGGCGCGGGGCATCGTCACCGCCGCGCAGCTGCGCGAGCTGCCCGACCGCACGGTCGTCGACGTCGCCGGCGTGGTCACGCACCGCCAGCAGCCGTCGACGTCGAAGGGCGTGATCTTCCTCAACCTCGAGGACGAGACCGGCCTGGTCAACGTGATCTGCACCCCCGACGTGTGGAAGCGCTACCGGACGGTCGCCCGCACCGCCCCCGCGCTCGAGATCCGGGGCCTGCTCGAGAAGTACCAGGGCGTCGTCAACGTGCTCGCCCGCCGTATCGTTGCGCTCCCACTCGGCCTCACCGACCTGCTGAAGTCACGCGACTTCCACTGAGCCCGGTACGAAGGAGCAATTCGTGTCACCACCCGACACGCCGGTCGAAGTGCCGGTCGACGTGCCGGTCGAAACGCCGGTCGAGGCGCCGGAACGCGCACGGGAGCCCGTCGCGCCGCCGCTCGCCCGCGAGGCCGACCGGCGCCACCGGCTGACGGTGATGCGTCGGTGGGCCACCGGCACCCTCGTCGCGGTCACGACCGCGTGGTTGGTGATCCTGATCGTCCAGCCCGCGGGCGACTGGGCGGGCTACGTCCGTGCCGCGCTCGAGGCGTCGATGGTGGGTGCGCTCGCCGACTGGTTCGCGGTCACCGCGCTGTTCCGGCGCCCGCTGGGCCTGCCGATCCCGCACACCGCGATCGTCGTCGCCCGCAAGGAGCAGTTCGGCCAGACGCTCGCCATCTTCTTCCGGGAGAACTTCCTGAGCGGTGCCGCGGTCGCCGAGCGCATGCGGAGCTCCGCCTCGGTGGCGCGGGCGTCGGCCTGGCTCGCCGACCGGGAGCACGCGACGACGATGGTCCGCAACGTGCTGCGAGCGCAGTGCCGGCGCGCTCGACACCCACGAGGAGCGGGTGGTCGACGTGGTCGTCGGCGAGCTGCGGCGGGCGACGGCCGCGTGCCGATCACCGAGGTGTCGGCGACGATCCTGCGCGCGGTGATCGAGAGCCCCCAGCTCGACGACGGCATCGAGGCGCTGTGCACCGCCGCCCGACGGGTCGTCGTCCGAGCGCGGCGACCGGCTCGAGGCGATGCTCACCGCGGAACGCCCCTGGTGGCTCCCGGAGGCCCTGCAACACCGGCTCTTCGAGCACCTGGTCGACCGGACCGTCGACACGCTCGACGCCATCGCGCGTGATCCGCGACCATCCGACCCGGCGGCAGCTCCGCGCCGCGCTGGTCGGGCTCGCCGACCGCCTCGAGCGCGATCCGGCGTTCGGCGACCGCCTGCGTGACGCTGCAGGGCACCATCGCCGACGATCCGCGCGTCGACGCGGTGCTCACCGAGATGGTCGCCGGCGTGGTCGACCGCCTGCAGCGTCGAGGCGCGCAACCCCGGCTCGCAGCTCGAGGAGCGCCTCGTCGACCTGATCATCGACACCGCCGCGCGCGTGCGCGACGACCCGCAGCCTCCACGCGCGCATCGAGCAACGCCGTCGAGGCGGCCGTCGACCGCGCCATGACGCGCTTCGGTGGCGACGTCGACGCGCTGGTCACGGGGACGATCGCGTCGTGGGACGCCGAGCGCACCGCCGACCAGCTGGAGCTGCTGCTCGGACCCGACCTGCAGTACATCCGCATCAACGGCGCCGTGGTCGGGGCCCTCGCCGGCCTCTTGATCTACACCGTCGCGCAGGTGATCGGCTGACGCCGCTCCCCGCCGGCCACCGCCGCGTCACCTGGAATTCGCGCGCCGGGCCGAGGTCAGCATGCGGAACGGCGGGTAGCCTTGCCCGGTCGGCCAGGAGCTGGTCGGCCAGGAGTTGAGGAAATGAACGAGCCTCCGAGTCCCAATGTTGCAGTCGTGGCGAGCCGTCTTCACGCGCTTTCGCGCGATGTTGCGCTCGGACGCCGCCGGGGTCCGAGCGGGCTTCTACGCGCTCCTGCTCAGCTCTGGCGGTGACCTGGTCGCCGGGCTGACGCTCGGCTCGATCACCGGCACCCTCGAATCCCTTCCCGGCCTCCTCGTCCTCGTCCCCGCCGCCATCGGCATGCGGGGCAACGTGTTCGGCGCCCTCGGCAGCCGACTCGGCACCGCCGTCCACACCGGTACGTTCCGGATGTCGGGCCGGCGCGACACGCTCGTCGGTCAGAACCTGGCCGCGGCGCTGTCGATGTCGCTGTCGGTGTCGCTGGTGCTCGCGTTCCTGGCCAAGGCGATCTGCGTCGCGTTCGGCCTGGAGAACACGATCTCGGTCGCCGACTTCGTGGTGATCTCGGTGATCGGCGGCTTCCTGTCGTCGCTGGTGGTGATGGCGATCACGGTGGTCGTCGCCCAGCTCGGCGTCCGCCGCAACTGGGACCTCGACAACGTGACCGCGCCGATCGTCACCGCCGCCGGCGACATGGTGACGCTGCCGGCGCTGTTCCTCGCCACCTACCTGGTCGGGCATCCCGTTCCTGACGGTGATCGTCGCCATCCTCTGCGGCATCGTCGCCCTGGTCGCGCTGTTCGCCAGCATCCGGTCGAAGTACCCGATCCTGCGGCGCATCGCCCGCGAGTCGCTCCCGGTCCTGGTGCTCGCCGGCACCATCGACGTGATCGCCGGCCTCACCATCGAGAAGCGGTTCGAGTCGTTCCTCGTGTACCCCGCGCTCCTGATCCTGGTGCCGCCGTTCCTCGAGGACTCCGGTGCGCTCGGCAGCATCCTGAGCGCACGGGTGTCCACCAAGCTGCACCTCGGCACGCTCGATCCCCGGGAAGGGGAGCCTGCGCTCGATCGGCGAGGACTTCCTCCTCATCTACATGTACGCGGTGCCGGTGTTCTTCCTGCTCGGGGTGTCGGCCGACATCGCCGCGCTCGTCGCCGGGCTGAAGTCGCCCGGGAGCCTCGAGATGATCGCGGTGTCGATGCTCGCGGGGTTGATCGCGACCACGTTCGCGGTGCTGGTCGGCTTCTACGGCGCGGTCGCCGCGCACCGCCTCGGGCTCGATCCCGACAACCACGGGATCCCCATCGTCACCTCGAGCCTCGACCTGCTCGGCGCGTTCGCGCTCATCCTCGTGATCGTGGCCCTCGGCCTGGCGTAGCGAGCGTGGCGGTGCGGAGGGGAACCGCTCAGGTGAGGTTGGCGTCGAAGAACGCGAGCAGGCGCGTCCACGCGTCGGCCGCCGACTCGGGGTCGTAGCTCTCCGAGCCGTCGCGCATGAAGCCGTGGTCGGCGCCCGGGTACACGACCACTGCGTCGCCCCGTGCATTGCCCGGGTGGTGCTCCTGGACCTTCTCGATGTCCTCCATCGGGATGTACGGGTCCTGGCCGCCGAAGAACATGAGGGTGGGGCACGCGGGCTCGCCGAGCTCGCGGGCGATGCCACCGCCGTAGAACGGCACCGCGGCGGAGACACCGAGCTCGTCGGCCCACTTGGCGGCGCGGTAGGTGAACCACCCGCCCATGCAGAAGCCGGTCACGCCGATCGAGGTGGCGCCGTCGGCGCGCAGCGCGTCGGCGGCGGCGGCGAAGTCGGCCTTGAGGTTCGCCGGCGTGATCGAGCCGATCACGGCGCCGAAGTCGGTGGGGTCGACGTCGTGGGATCGAGCGAAGAAGTCGGGCGCGATGACGCGGTAGCCCTGGTCGGCCAGTCGCTCGCCGAAGCGCAGCAGCTGGCCGGACATGCCGTTGCCCTCGTGGACGACGATGACCCCGGGACCGCGCCGGTCGGCATCGGCGGCGGGGGCGACGGTGAAGGCGGGGAGGGTGAGGGTCGGTCATGCGCGTGACTCTCGCGCGCGTCAGCGGTGCCCGTGCGCCCGTCGACGCGGTTATCCTCGGTTGGCACCTGTGGGACAAGACGAGCAACCCCGCAATCTGAAGGCCATGCTCTCGGAGGCGAAGGACACCTCCGAGCTCATGGTCGACCTGGCGTACGCCGCGCTGTTCTTCGGCGACGTGGCCATGGCCGACGAGGTGCACGAGCTCGAGGAGCTCCTCTCCGACCTCGCCCACGCGATGCGCGAGGTGTGCGTGCTCGCGGCGCGCTCGCCGCGCGACGCCGAGGAGATGTCGAGCGTCCTCCACGTGCTCTCCGCCATCGAGCGCATGGGCAACGCGGCCGTCGACATCGCCCGCATCGTCACCCACCGTCTCGGGATCCCCGCCGCGCTGGTCGCCGACCTCGCCGCCGCCGAGGAGGTGTCGCACCGCGTGCGCGTCCGGCCCGACGCGCGCGCTCGCGCACCGGTCGCTCGCGACCGTGTCGCTGCCCGATCGAGGTGGGCATGCGCGTCGTCGCCATCCGGCGCGGCAAGGAGTGGATGATCGACCCCGACGGCGACGACGTGCTGCTGCCCGAAGACGTCCTGATCCTGCGCGGCGCGCCCGGCGGCATCGCCGAGCTGCGCGTGCTCGCGGGCGCGCCCGAGTGGCGACCGCCGGGCACCGACGAGGACCCGGCGATCCCCACCGACCTCGACCGCGCCGTCGACGTGCTGGTCGAGATGAAGAACGTGTCCGAGGTCGCGATCGGCCTGGCGTACTCGGCCCTGCTGTTCAACGACCAGGGTCTCGCCGCCGAGGTGAGCCACCTCGAGGACCGGCTCGACGAGATGCGCGAGCGGCTCGAGGTGTGGGTGCTGCGTGCCGCGTCGGAGACGGTCGAGCCGTCGCCGCTGCGCGGCCTGCTGCACCTCGGTGCCGCGGCCGAGGAGTTCGGCGACGCCGCCCAGCAGATGGTGTGGCTGGTCGAGGAGAACGAGGAGATGCACCCCGTCCTCGCGCTGGCGTTCGGCGACACCGACGAGGTCATCGTCCGCGTGCCGGTGTCACCCGGTTCGTTCCTCGACGGCCGCACGCTCGCGGCCGCCAACCTCGAGCTCGAGACCGGCTACTACCTGCTCGCCATCCGCCGCGCCGGTCGCTACCTCTACCGGCCGCGCGGCCCGGTCGAGATGCTGGCCGGCGACGAGCTGATCGCTTCGGGTCCCGACGAGGGCCGCGCCCGCCTGGCCGAGCTCGGCGGGTACCGCGTGCTCGAGGACGACGCCACCGGCGAGATCGCCCTCGTGCGCGTCGACTCCTGAGTAGTTTCCTCCCGGTGGACGTGACCACCGCACCGACCGGTCTCACCGCGGCCGAGGTGCAGGAGCGCGTCGCGCGCGGTCAGACCAACGACACCGGCGAGCGCACCAGCCGCAAGCTCGTCGGAGATCGTCCGCGCCAACGTCTTCACCCGCTTCAACGCGATCCTCGGCGCCGCGGCCGCGGTGATCGTCGTGATCGGTCCGATCCAGGACGCGCTGTTCGTCGCTCATCCTGGTGGCGAACTCGGCCATCGGCATCTTCCAGGAGGTGAGCGCCAAGCGGAAGCTCGACCAGCTGGCGATCAAGAGCGCGGCCCCGGCGCGCGTCGTGCGCGACGGCGACGGTGCAGGAGGTGCCGTCGGAGACGGTGGTGCTCGACGATCTGGTCGAGCTGCGCGCGGGTGACCAGATCGCGTGCGACGGCGTCGTGACCGTGGCGTCCGGTCTCGAGGTCGACGAATCGCTCCTCACCGGCGAGAGCGACCCGATCAACAAGGCCGAGGGTGACGAGATCCTCTCCGGGCAGCTTCGTCGCCGCGGGGTCGGGACGGTTCCAGGCCACCAAGGTCGGGCCCGACTCCTACGCCGCCAAGCTGGCGAAGGAGGCCCGGCAGTTCCAGCTCACCCGCTCGGAGCTGATGGAGGGCATCAACACGATCCTGCGCATCATCACGTGGGTGCTGATCCCGGTGTGCGCGCTGCTGCTCTGGAGCCAGCTGCGCGACCACGAGCTCGACACCGCGCTCCGCTCGACGGTGGCCGGCGTGGTCGCGATGGTGCCCGAGGGCCTCATCCTCCTGACCAGCGTGGCGTTCATGCTCGCCGCGGTCACCCTCGCTCGACGCCAGGTGCTGGTGCAGGAGCTCCCTGCGGTCGAAGGCCTGGCGCGCGTCGACGTCGTGTGCCTCGACAAGACGGGCACCCTCACCGAGGGCACGATCGTGTTCGACGAGCTCGAGGCCCTCGACGCGAGCGATGAAGCGCATGCGAAGGAGGCGCTCGGCGCGCTCGCCGACGACCCCAACCGCAACGCCACCGCGGTCGCGCTGGCCGAGGAGTTCGCGTCGCCGGGGTGGACGCGCACCGGCGCGGTGCCGTTCTCGTCGGCCCGCAAGTGGAGCGCGGCCACCTTCGACGGCCAGGGCTCGTGGGTGATGGGTGCGCCGGAGATGGTGCTCACCGACAACGCGTCCCCGGTCCGCGCGCGTGCCGACGAGCTGGCCTCGAGTGGGCGGCGCACCCTGGTCCTCGCGCACACCGACGCCGCGCTCGCCGACGAGAGCCTGCCCGCCGACCTCACGCCGGTCGCGCTGGTGATGTTCGCGGAGAAGGTGCGACCCGACGCGGCCGAGACCCTCGCCTACTTCGCCGCGCAGGGCGTGGAGCTCCGGGTGATCTCCGGCGACAACCCTCGCACCGTCGCGGCGGTCGCGGCGCGCGTCGGCCTCGACGATCCGAGCGGCGGCTACGACGCCCGCGAGCTCCCCGAGGACCAGGCCGAGATGGCCGAGGTGCTCGAGCAGCATCGGGTGTTCGGGCGGGTCACGCCCCAGCAGAAGCGGGCGATGGTGGCGGCGCTGCAGTCGAAGGGGCACGTCGTGGCGATGACCGGCGACGGCGTGAACGACGCGCTCGGCGCTGAAGGACGCCGACATCGGGGTGGCGATGGGCTCGGGCGCGGCCGCGACGCGCGCCGTCGCGCAGCTCGTCCTCCTCGACGGGAAGTTCTCGACCCTGCCCGGCGTCGTCGCCGAGGGGCGCACAGGTGATGGCCAACATCGAGCGGTCGGCCAACCTGTTCGTGACCAAGACCGTCTACGCGGTGCTGCTGGCGATCACGGTGTCGGTCATCAGCTGGCCGTACCCGTACCTGCCGCGCCACCTCACGATCATCAGCGTCTTCACCATCGGGATCCCCGGGTTCTTCCTCGCCCTGGCGCCGAACGGCCGGCGGTACATCCCCGGGTTCATCGCGCGGGTGCTGCGGTTCTGCATCCCGGCCGGCCTCGTCGTCGGCACCGCCGCGCTCGTGGCCTACGGCATCGCGCGGTACGGCCACGACCTGCCGACCCGCGAGGTGCGCACTGCGTCGGCGTTGGTGCTGATCGCGGTCGCGCTCTGGGTGCTCGTGCTGCAGGCCCGTCCGTTCACGCCCGTCCGCAAGAACGGGTGGAAGACGGTGCTGGTCGCGTCGATGGTCGGCGCGGTGTTCCTGATCATGGTCGTGCCGGCGTTCCGCGACTTCTACGCGGTGCAGCTGCCGCCCGCCGACGTCCTGCTCGAGTGCGCGCTCGTGGCCGCGGTCGCCATCGTGCTGCTCGAGATCGGGTGGCGCTTCAGCCGGGTGATCGGGAGCCGGCGCGACCCGCACGAGGTCGTCGACCGCGATCCCGACGACGAAGAGACGTTGGCGGCGAACGCGCTAGAGCCAGTTCTTCTTCTTGAAGTAGCGCCACAGGAAGAACGTGGTGATGCCCATGAGGGCGAGCGCGGCCGGGTACCCGAACGCCCACTTCAGCTCGGGCATGTGGCGGAAGTTCATGCCGTAGATGCCGGCGATGAGCGTGGCGACGATCAGGATCGCGCCCCACGAGGTCATCTTCTTCATCACCTGGTTGAGCTGGTTCGACGTGACCGCGAGGTTGGCCTCGAGCAGCCCGGTGAGCAGGTCGCGTTGGGCCTCCACGAGGTCGCCGACGCGCAGCACGCGGTCGTACACGTCGTGGAAGTGCACGATCGCCTCGTCGTCGACGAAGTCGATCTCGCGGCGGATGATCGCGTTGACGACCTCGCGCAGGGGTGCCGCGGCGCGTCGCACCACGGTGAGATCGCTGCGCACCGCGAAGATGCGGCGGGGGACCGCGGACGTCGATGCGTGGTCGTCGGGGTCGTCGGGGAAGACCCGCTCCTCGATGGCATCGATCTCGTCGTCGACGATGTCGGTGACGTCGAAGTAGCCGTCGACGAGCACGTCGAAGATCGCCCACAGCAGGAAGCCCTGCTCGGTCTCGCTGTGCTCGGCCCGCTGGAGCTCGAAGCGGCGCGCCACCTCCTCGAGGTCGACCTGCGTCCCGTGCTCGTCGGGGTGGCGGACGGTGAGCAGCCAGCCGGGCCCGGTCACGATGTCGATCTCGCGGCTGCTCACCTCGCCGCGCGAGCAGTCGCAGTCGTGCACGGCCACGTGGAAGTAGTCGCCGTAGCGCATGAGCTTGGTGCGCTCGCGCGGGTTGAGGATGGCGTCGACGACGGCGGCACCCATGCCGAGCTTCTTCTTCAGCTCGTGGAGGCCTTCCTTGTCGGTGTGGCCCTCGGCGTCGATCCAGACGAGCGTGTGGTCGGGGTCGGGGTGGCCCTGCAACTGCTCGACGGGGATCTCGTCGCGCCCGGGCTTCCCGACGGCGTAGCGCCACACGCGGATCATCGGCGCGGAGCCTACGCTCGGCGCCATGTCGACCGATCTCTCGGCGCTCACCACCGACGAGCTGCGCGAGCGCACCCGCGAGTGGCTGGCCGACAACCTGCCGGCGGGCTGGATGCGAGGCGGTCGACGACGGCGACACCGCGCCGGTCGTCGACGCTGCGCGCCGAGCTCGACGACGCCGCCTGGTGCACGGCGTTCGGCGAGTCGGGCTTCGCCACCCCCACCTGGCCGGCCGAGTACGGCGCCGGGCTGTCGCTCGAGCCGGGGCAGGCGCGCGCGGTCAACGAGGTGCTCAACCACTACCGGGTGCCCCGGCCCACGAACATCATCGGCATCGGCATGGGCGGCCCGACGGTGATCGCGTGGGGGAGCGAAGCGGTCAAGCAGCAGTTCGTGCGCGGCATCGCCACCAACGAGGAGATCTGGTGCCAGCTCTTCAGCGAGCCCGGCGCCGGCTCCGATGTCGCCGGGCTGGCGACGCGCGCCGAGCGCGACGGCGACGAGTGGGTCGTCAACGGCCAGAAGGTGTGGACCTCGCTCGCGCACCTCGCCCGCTACGGGATGCTGCTGGCGCGCACCGATCCCGACCAGCCCAAGCACAAGGGCCTCAGCTACTTCGTGATCGACATGCACCAGCCCGGCGTCGAGGTGCGCCCGCTGCGCCAGATCACCGGCGACGCCGAGTTCAACGAGGTGTTCTTCGAGAACGCGCGCGTGCCCGATGCGTGGCGGCTCGGGCCGGTCGGGCGAGGGATGGCGCGTCGCGATCACCACGCTGATGAACGAGCGGGTGTCGCTGTCGGGGCCGGGTTCGGTCAGCGGCGACACCATCGGCGGCAGCCCGGTGCAGCGCATCATCGACCGCAGCGCCCCGGTCGTCGACCCGTTGCTGCGCCAGCGGCTGGTGTCGGCATGGATCGACCACCGGCTCATCGCGCTCAACAACCAGCGGGCCGGCGACCGCCGTCGCAGCGGTGCGGAGGCCGGGCCGGAGGGGTCGATCACCAAGTTGCAGAGCGCGGAGTTCAACCAGCGGTTGCAGAAGCTCGCGGTCGATCTCGAGGGGGCGCACGGCGTCGCCTGGGAGGGCGAGGGACTCAAGGGCGAGGAGTCGTTCAGCTTCGCACCCGGATCGGGTGGCGGGTCCGGCGTCACCGACGGCCCCCGCACCGTCGCCCGCGGGTTCCTGCGCGCGCAGGCCAACACCATCGAGGGTGGCACGTCGGCGATCATGCGCAACATCCTCGGTGAGCGCGTGCTCGGGCTGCCCAAGGACCCCGACCAGTCACGCGACGTGCCCTGGACGGACGTCCCCCGCTCGGCTGACGCCGGTCGAGCTCGCTCAGGCCTTGCAGACCTTCCCCTCCGGCGGCAGCGTGCCCTGCAGGAGGTAGGCGTTCACCGCCCGGTCGATGCACGGGTTCTTGGTGTACGCGGTGTGCTCGGTGCTCTCGAAGGTGAGCAGGCGCGATCCGGCGAGTCGGGTCACCAGGTCCTGCGCGCCCGCGTACGGGGTGGCCGGGTCGCGGGTGGTGCCCACCACCAGGATCGGCGCCGCGTCGGTGACCCGCAGGTCGCCGACCTGCTCGGTGGCCGGCGGGCGGGGGAGTCGGGGGTCGCACCCGAGGAGCGTGCTGCCGACGAGCTGCCCGAGCAACGGGTACTGCGCGACCTCGCGGTCGTACTCGGCCTGGTACTCCTCGAACGACGGCACCGGATCCTCGCGGTCGTCGCACAGGATCACGCCGATCACCTCGTCGATGTTGTCGTAGCTGCCGTCGTCGCGGCGTCCGTTGTAGAGGTCGGCGAGCGCGAGGAGGTAGCTGCCGTCGCCGTTGCGGGCGTCGTTCAGCGCGTCGGCGAGCTCGGGCCAGCCGTACTGCCGGTCGTAGAGCGCCGAGATCATCGCGATGTAGAACGCGGCGACTCCGGCCGTGCGCGTCGACTTCCGCCCGGTGGAGAGGTTCTTGGTCGGGAGGTCGAGCCCCTCCTCGAAGCGCTGCTCGAGCGTGCGTGAGCGCGGCGGTGGGGTCACCGTCGCTGTGGAAGGAGCAGCTGGTGTTCTTCGCGCAGTCGGCGAGGAAGTCCTCGAGCGCCTGCTCGAACCCCTGCGAGTTGCCGCGCAGCTCCTCGAGCGCGTCGGCCGAGAGGTCGACGGGGGAGTCGAGCACCATGCGCCCGACCCGATCCGGGAACATCTGCGCGTAGACCGCGCCGATGACGGTGCCGTACGAGTACCCGACGAACGAGAGCGTGTCCTCGCCGAGCGCGACGCGCAGACGGTCGAGGTCGCGCGCCACGTTGCGGCTCCCGAGCTGCGCGAGCCACGCACCGTTCTTCGCGACGCACTGGGCGACCACGTCGACCGGTTCGTTGGTGCCGTCGTAGAACGCGCGGCAGGTCGGCGTCGCGAGTTCGGCGTGGGGTCGACGGCGTTGAGGCGGTCGGCGGTGGCGTCGTCGACGCACTCGACCGGGCGTGACCTGCCGGTGCCGCGCGGGTCGAAGCTCACGAGGTCGTACCGGGCGCGGACCGATGCGGGGATCTGCTCGGCGTAGTCGGGCAGCGTCTCGGTGCCGGCATCACCGGGACCGCCGAAGTTGAAGACGAGCGAGCCGATGCGCTGGTCGGGCTTCGTGGCCCGCAGACGCGACACCGCGACGCCGACCTGCTCGCCGTCGGGCTGGGTGTAGTCGACGGGCACGGTGAGCGTGGCGCACTGCTGCGCGCCGCACGTGCGCCACTTCGACAGTCCGGTGCCCGACGCGGGTGCCGACGTCGCCGTCGGTGAAGTGGTGGTGGTCGACTCCGCCGCGCTCGACGGTGTCGCGCCGGCCACTCCGACGAGTCCCGCCACCGACGCGAGCGCGACGACGCACGCGAGGAGGCGCCGGGGCATGGTCGAGCAGGGTATCGGTCGCTCTCCTCCCGACGATCGCGGGCTGCCGATCGCGGGCCACTAGCTTCGAACCGATGACGACGGCGCCGACGACCCGCACGAGCGCGACGCCGCTCGACGCGAACGGTCACCCGCTCGGCCTCGTGTCGGTGCACGCCCATCCCGACGACGAGGCGTCGAAGGGTGCGGGCACGGTCGCCCGCTACGCGGCCGAGGGCATCCGCAGCGCGCTCGTCTGCTGCACCGGCGGCGAGGAGGGTGAGATCCTCAACCCCGCGGCCGACACGCCCGAGGTGCGGGCCGATCTCGGCGCGGTGCGCATGGCGGAGCTCCGCGCCAGCGTCGATGCCATCGGGTACGACGAGCTGTACCTGCTCGGCTACCGCGATTCGGGCATGCCCGACACCGAGGCGAACGCCCGGCCCGACAACTTCGCCAACGCTCCGCTCGACGAGGCGGTCGGCCGGCTGGTGGCGATCATCCGGCGCGAGCAGCCGCAGGTGCTCGTGACCTACGGCGACGAGAGCGCGTTCTACGCG
Source organism: uncultured Actinomycetes bacterium (assembly GCA_963755855.1). Lineage (GTDB taxonomy): Bacteria > Actinomycetota > Acidimicrobiia > IMCC26256 > DASPTH01 > DASUAS01. The sequence continues at coordinate 88,304 of CAVWLR010000010.1, forward strand.
CACCCCGATCACATGCGGGTGCACGAGATCTCGGTGCTGGCGTTCGACGCCGCCGGTGATCCCGATCGCTTCCCCGACGCGGGCGCGCCGTGGCAACCGCAGAAGCTCTACTACTCGGGCTTCTCGTTCCGGCGCATCCGTGCCCTCCACGACGCCTACGAGCGGATCGGCGAGGAGAGCCCCTACGCCGAGCGCATGGCGCAGATGGAGGAGCGGTTGGGCGCGGCCGAGGTGGTCATCGCGCCGCCGACCACCCTGGTCGACGTCGGCGACTTCCTCGACGTTCGGCGGCGCGCGCTGCTCGCGCACCGCACGCAGATCGATCCCGAGAGCCACTGGATGAGCGTCCCCGACGAGCTGCTGCGCGAGACGTTCCCGTGGGAGGAGTACGTCCTCGCCCGCTCGCTGCTGACCGACGCGTCGATGCCGAGCGAAGACGAGCCCGAGCACGACCTGTTCGCCGGCGTGCGGACGACCGACCGAGCCAGGACCAGGAGGTGGGCGATGAGCGACGACCACGGCGTCGAGGCCGGTTGGCTCGACGGTTGGGTGGGCCGCGGCCACGCGCCCGGCGGTTCGGGTGCGGTCCAGGTGGTGGTGATGGGCCTGCCCAAGGGCGAGGACACGTGGCAGGTGAAGCTCGACGACGGGGTGGTGACCGAGGTCGCCGCCGGCGCACCCGTCACTGCCGACCTGACGCTCACGTTGCCGGCACCGCTCGCCGGTGAGGTGGCCGGCGGCGCGCTCACCGTGAGCGCCGCGTTCATGCAGGGACGCATGAAGACCGCCGGTGATCTCGGGCTGGTGCTCGACGTGCTGGCGGCGGTCGACTCCCGCAGCTGAGCGTCAGCCGCGCTGCAGGTCGCGCAGCACGCGCCAGTCGATGACCGTCGCGCCCGACCGCGTCACGAGGTCGCGGAAGGACGGGTCGCGGCTGAGCAGGGCGTGGTCCTCGACCCGGCCCGACCAGTCGTCGCTGCACGCGGCGCGCAGCTCGTCGGTGTCGATGGCGGGGTGCAGCGCCAGCTCGGTGACGCCGGGCTCGAGGTCGAACAGCACGCGCTCGACCCGCCGGCGCGCGCCCGGCGGGCACGCGACCACGTGGTCGGGGAACACGCACGCCTTCGTCGGCGGCGAGGCGACGGAACGGGAACCCGGCGATGCGCTCGTCCTCGTCGCCGCCGAGCCGGAGCGGGAGGCCGAAGTCGACCGCCAGCTCCAGGTAGGCGTCGAAGAACTCGGGCCGCAGCTGCAACGCACCGAGGTGGCTGGTGAGGTGGCTCACGTCGAAGCCCCACACGATGGCGCGCTCGATCTGGGCCCGGCACTCGCGCCGCACCTCGTCGAGGTCGGCGTGGTCCCACGCGTCCTCGATCGTGCGGGGGAAACCACCGTCGCCGTCGAGGAGGCTCGGGGAGTGGGTGATCGGGCCCCACCGGTAGGTCTCGAGCTCGGCGTTGAGGGTGAGGTGCACGCCGATGTCCTCGCCCCGGTAGCCGCCGGCGGCGTCGCGTGCCCACGGGCACGGCACCATGAGCGAGGCGCTCGAGGCCAGGCCGTGGCGCACGGCGTCGTAGGTGGCGACGTTGCCCGCGTGGGTCAGCCCGAGGTCGTCGCACGAGACGATCAGGAGCTTGGCGTCGGCGGCGTGTCCGAGCCGTTCTGCGAGCGTGGTCATCGGCGGATCAGCGTACGCGAGCGGGCGACGGGGCCGGGCCTCGCTAGCCTCCGCGGCGATGGGGTGCTCCGAGTGGGAGACGGCGTGAAGGGGTGGCGGGTCCGCGCCGCGGTGGCCGCCGTCCTCGCGGCGGTCGCCCTGACCGCGTGCTCGGGCGGCGGTTCCGACGACGCGTCGTCGAGCGCCGGCACCGCGCCGACCACTGCGCCCACCACGACCACGATCCCCGGTGGCTCGGACACCTGCCCCGGGTTCCGGGGTGCCACCACCGCGCTGGCGTCGACCGGCACCACCGCGCCGGCGTTCCTCACCGACGCGACCGCGGGCGCGGAGGGCTGCCTCGACGTGGTGACGTTCACCTTCCAGACCCGGGGCGACGGCACGCCGCCCGGGTACACGGTGGGGTACCAGGACCAGGCCGCGCAGCCGTTCCAGGACGGCGATCCGCTCGCCGACATCCAGGTGCCGGGCGTCGCCACCCTGGCCGTCTCCATCGCGCCGGCGGCGAGCAGCGACCTCAGCGTGCCCGACAGCCCGGTGCAGACCTACACCGGCAACCTGTCGCTCGAGTACGGGGATCACCACCACCTGCAGATCGTGCGTGAGCTGCCCGACGGCAAGGACCCGGCCGGTCAGGACGCGGTGCACTGGGTGATCGGGCTCGACTCGCAGCGGCCGTTCCGCGTCGACCGCTACCGCGACGCCACGCAACCCGGCGTCACCGTGGTGAAGATCCTGATCGGCTGACGCCGGTCAGGTCATGTCGAGGACGATGCCGCCGAACACGGCGTCGGACGCCAACAGCTCGTAGGCCGCAGGTCCTTCGTCGAGCGGCAGGGTGCGGGCGATCACCGGCTGGAGCTCGCCGTTCGCGAGCAGCGGTACGACGTCGCGGGTGAACCCGTCGGTCGCCGCCGCCTTCTCCTCCACCGAGCGGCCGCGCAGCGTCGTGCCGTAGATGCGGGCCCGCTTCATGAGCAACGCACCGAGGTCGACCTGCGTGCGCGTGCCGCCCATCATCCCGACGAGCACGATGCGGCCGCGGGGTCCGACGACCGCGAGATCCGTGACCAGGTAGTCGCCGCCCACCAGCTCGAGCACCACGTCGACCGGTCCGACCGCGTCGGTGATGTCGGTCGCCAGGGCCGCCGGGTCGAACTCGCGGGACGCCAGCACCGCGTGGTCGAGCCCGAGCGCGCGTGCCTGTTCGAGCTTCTCGGGCGTGCGGGCGGTGCCGACGACGGTGCAACCGGCGGACCGGCCGAGCTGGAGCGCCGCGGTGCCCACGCCCGAACCGACGGCGTGGACGAGCACCACCTCGCCGGCGCGCATCTCGGCCTGGGTCACCAGGGCGTCGTGCGCGGTGACGAACACCTCGGGGATGCCGCCGGCGGTCACGAGGTCGAGCGCGTCGGGCACCGGCGCGCACTGCGACGCGGGGACCGCGAGCAGCTCGGCCTGCGCGCCCCCGCCGGCGATGCCGAAGACGCGCGCGCCGAGGGCAGGGGCGGTGACGCCGTCACCGTGCGCGACCACCTCACCCGCGAACTCGAGCCCGGGGATGTCGGCGGGTGACCCGGGAGGGGCGTGGTAGAAGCCGGCGCGCTGCACGAGGTCGGCCCGGTTGAGCCCGGCGCCGTGCACGCGCACCAGGACCTCGCCGGGGCCCGGCCTGGGGTCGGGTCGTTCCTCGACGTGCAGTTCCTGGTCGGCGATCACGAGGGCGCGCATGCCGGCGACGGTACCCCGCGTGCTCTCCGACCCCTCGAGGACGGGGGCGGAGTGGAGGGGAGCGGCGGCGCTACGGTGCGGCCGTGCCCGTCGCCGACCCGCCCGCACCCGATTCGGCGGTCGATCTGGTGGTCCTCGATGCCGACGGCGAATCGGTGGCGTTCGATGCCGCGGAGGCACACGACCTGCTCGGCGTCACCGGTGGCTTCGAGGACGCGACGGTGTCGGCGTGCCCGAGCTGTCGCAGCCGGGTGCTGGCGGCGATGGCGGTGGCCGACCTGGTCCTGGACGCACCGCCGTTCGCACGTTCACGGGAGCTGTTCGAGCTGGCCGACGACGCCCCGACCCTGCACCTCTACGTGCGCGACCTCGACGACACGGTGCGCGCACCGCGAGTGGCGCGATCCCGGAGCCGAGGAGTGGTCCGACGTCATGGTCCAGCTCGCCGGGCCGGCCGTCGTCAGATAGTCAGAGAGGTGGTCGCGCTCAGCGCGAGATGCGGGTGCGCTTGAACTCGTTGAGCCGCGTCCACTGCAGCAGGTCGAGCGTCCGCTCGAGGTCGTCGACGCGGCCGCGCTCCATGAAGCGCACGAACACCGCCTCGTCGTCCTCGATGTAGGTCGGCACGCCCCACACCTCCCACTTGTCGACCGCCTCGGCGTGCTCGGTGGCGAGGGCCTTCAGCGGACGACCGCTGGCGACCTCTTCGGCGACCGCGTCGGGGTCGAGACCGGCTTCGGCGACCGCGTCACGCACGACGTCCTCGTGCCCGATCTTGAGCCCCTTGTCGTGACGGGCGGCGAACAGCGCGAGGTGGGCGTCGAAGAACTGGTCGGGAAAGGCGTCGCGTGCGGCGATCCCGTACTGCAGCGCGAGCGTGCCGGTGCCCCACTCGTCGGGGCCGCGGTCCCACACCGGGGTGCCGCCCTCCTCGACGTGGGCCTGGTCGAGCGAGAACGGCGTGAAGTGGAAGTCGACGTCGCTGCCGGCGCGGACCGCAGCGATCACTGCGGCGTTGCCGTTGTAGGCGAACGGGCAGCGGTAGTCGAAGGTGACGGCGATGGAACGGGCCACGGTGGGACCTCCCGGGGGGGTGGGTGAGGCGATTGTTTGCGCCTTCAACGAACCATACCCGACCCGGGGGGTCGGCAATCTGGAGGATCGGCGGCAGCTAGTCGAGCGGGACGAGTCGGCGCGCGATCACGACCGAGCCCGATCCCGAGCGCCGCGCCGGCGACGATGTCGGAGGTGTGGTGCATCCGGGTGTACACCCGGCTCGACGCGACCAGTGCCGCCGAGCGCGAACCAGAGCGGGGTGGCGGGGCCCCCGGCGAGGAGGGTCGCAGCGGTGAACCCCGACGCCGCGTGACCCGACGGGAACGAGCTCGTGATCGGGCGGTGCATGCCGTAGGGCAGCGGACCCTCGGGTGGGCGGTCGTCCTCGGGCCGCACCCGGCGGAACATGGCCTTGATCGGTCCGTTGGTGAGCAGCGATTCGACCCCGAGCGCGGCGCCCATGCGCAACGCGATGGCGGGATCGCCGTCTCGTGCCGCACGACCGGCGCCGGCGAGCAACCAGAGGAGGCCGTGGTCGGCCGCGCTGGACAGGCCGTAGAACACGGGGTCGAGCTGGGGACTGCGGACCCGCTCCACCCAGGCGTCGATGCGCAGATCGAGCGCGTGGACCCGCGAGAACATCCGGGTGAGGCTACCGGGGCCTCAGCTGGTCGTGACGAGGGGGAGCTCGACCGACACCAGCGTCGGCTCCGGGGCGGGAGCCGCCGTACCGGCCGCCAGTGGGAGCGACGGCGAGATCATGGTGCCGGGACCGCGCAGCTCGGCGGCGTCGACCGGGTTGCCACCGTGGGCGGGCAGTACGGCTTGAACGTGCAGAAGTCGCACAGCCGCCCGGGCTGGGCCCGGAAGTCGTCGCGCGCGCAGGCGTTGGCGATGGCGTCGTACATGGCCGACGTGCGCTCGCGAGGTGCGGCGCTCGACGCCACGGATCGACTGGTCGGTGGGCGTGGCGATGATGGCCTCGGGCTTCGACAGGTAGAAGAGCTGCACCCGCGCCGGGCGACGGCCGAGCATCCGCTCGCACAGCAGCGCGTAGATGTGGACGCCGGCGAGGCTCTTGGCCTCCCAGAACTCCGAGGGCACCGAGCCGGTCTTGTAGTCGGTGACGACGAACTCGCCGTCGTCGTCGAGCTCGAGCCGGTCGATGATGCCGCGCAGCCGGGTGCGCCCGAGGTCGGCCTCGAGCTTGAGCTCCAGACCGATGGGCGTGATCGTGCGCGGGTCCTCGAGCTCGAAGTACTTGCGCACCAGCGACTCGGCCTCGGCGTCGAACTTCGCCCACTCCTCGTCGGTGAGGTCGAGGTCGGCGAAGTCGGGGTGGGGTGCGAGCTCGACCCGGGCCTGGCGCGAGATCGGCGAAGCGCGGCGTCGAGCGAGCGCTCGTCGGCCGGACGGTCGAGCAGCAGCTCGAGCGCCCGGTGCACGAGCGTGCCCTTCGTGGTCCACGTGGCCGGCGGCTCGGGGAGCCGGTCGAGGTAGGAGAACCGGAACGCGAGCGGGCACTCCTTGAACGACGAGCAGGAGCTCGGCGACAGCGACCGGGGGGGTGCGAGGCTCACGGTTCGACGGTACCGCGGGGGTGTGACAGGGAAGCGGATGCGTCCGGGGACCGCCCGACGAAACTCGGTAGCGTGCGGGCGTGAAGATCGACGGGATGCTGGGTGGGTCGTTCGACGAGATCGAGGCCCGGGCGCAGGCGCTCGAGGCCGACGGCTACGACGGCGCCGCCACCGCGGAGACGAGCCACGACCCCTTCTTCCCGCTGCTGCTGGCGGCGCGGGCGACCGAGACGCTGGAGCTGTCGACGGGGGTGGCGATCGCGTTCGCCCGCACGCCGATGACGATGGCGTCGATCGCCAACGACCTGCAGCTGGCGTCGAAGGGCCGCTTCTCCCTCGGGCTCGGCAGCCAGATCAAGCCGCACATCGAGCGGCGCTTCTCGATGCCGTGGTCGCACCCGGCGGCCCGCATGCGCGAGTTCATCCTGGCCATGCGCGCGATCTGGGCGGCGTGGAACGGCGACGAGAAGCTCGAGCTTCAAGGGCGAGTTCTACACGCACACGTTGATGACGCCGTTCTTCGATCCCGGCCCGAACCCGTTCGGACCGCCGCCGGTGATGCTCGCGGCGGTCGGCGACCTCATGACCGAGGTGGCCGGCGAGGTCGCCGACGGCATGATCCTGCACCCCTTCACCACCGAGCGCTACGTGCGCGAGGTCACGCTGCCCGGCCTCGAGCGCGGCTTCGGGAAGAGCGGGCGCACGCTCGCCGACTTCACCCTCAGCCTCCCGGTGTTCGTCGTCACCGGCCGCACCGACGAGGAGTGGGCGACGGCGCGCACGGGCACCAAGCAGCAGATCGCGTTCTACGGGTCGACGCCCGGCTACCACGGCGTGCTGCGCCAGCACGGCTGGGAAGACATCGGCACCGAGCTCAACCAGCTGTCGCGCAAGGGCGAGTGGGTGGCGATGGGCGAGCTGATCACCGACGAGATGCTGGAGACGTTCGCGGTGGTGGCCGAGCCCGACGCGCTCGCCGCCGCGATCCTCGCCCGCTACGGCGAGATCGTCGACCGGCTCAACTTCGACGCGCCGTACAAGTCGGATCCCGACGATCTGGACGTCGGTGCTCGCACAGCTCAAGGCCTCCGGTTGACCGAACCGGACGGGGCCGCGGAGGCGGGCGTCCGCGACGCCAACGCCGCGTTCTACGCCGCGCTCGAATCGCGGGACCTCGACGCCATGTCCGAGGTGTGGGAGCACTCCGACCGCATCGTCGTGACCCACCCCGGATGGCCGATGCTGCGCGGCTGGGCGCGGGTGGCGGGCTCGTGGGAGGCGATCTTCCACAACACCGGCTACATCCAGTTCGTGCTGACCGACGAGCAGGTCACGATCGTCGGCGACAGCGCCTGGGTCACGCTCGACGAGAACATCCTGCAAGCCAGGTGACGTCGGACGACCTGTCGGGCTCGAAGGCCACCAGCATCAACGTGTTCGTGCGCGGTCACGATTCCGGGCGCCGGCGACGACAACTGGAAGATGGTGGTGCACCACGCGTCGCCCGTGGCGGGCGACGGCTGACCGGGCACCCGCGAGGAGGAACCGATGTCGTACACGGTGGATTTCAAGGACGTCTCGACGGAGGGGCTCGAGTCCTCGCCGGTCGCCGACGCGCTCGCCGGCCTGCGGGCCAACGAGGCGCGCTACTTCAAGAACAAGTACGACCACGTGTTCACGGTGGAGCCCGCGAGCAAGGCGAAGAAGACGATCGCGTGGATCGACGAAGATCCTGCAGGAGCGCGACGTCGTCATCGCGTCGAAGCCGCTCGAGGCCACGGAGTTCGAGGCCGACGGCATCAAGTTCGCGTACGTGTTCTACGAGAGCGGTCTCTCGATCAACGTGATGTACGGCCTCGACGAGGGCGGGAAGCGCGCGGTCGGCTTCAAGCTCTCCGACGGGATGGACGTCCCGGACGAGCTGGCGGAGAAGTTCAAGTTCGCGCGCCAGAAGTCGAAGCTCGCGGGCACGATCCGCGGCTCCTACTTCGTGATCAAGGGCAGCTATTGATCAGAGGTCTGATCAGCGCTGCGAGCGATCCAGGCTTCGAGCGCGGGACCGCTCTCGAAGCTGGAGATCGAGCGCGTAGCGCGGCTCGGTGCCGGTGTGGCACACGACGTGCCACAGCCGCTGCGTGTCGACGACGAAGCGCGCGCCGCGGTGGAGCGGGACCCGCACCTCGGTGGTCGGGATCGGGGAGGCCGTCGGGCCCCTGCTCCATGAGGATCATGAAGCTGTCGGGGTTGTCGGTGAGCTCGATCCACGAGCGCACCACCCAACCGTCGGCGTCGGGGTTGAAGCGGTTGTTGTCGTCGCGGTGGATCTGGCGCAGCGCGTCGTCGTAGCCCTGCGGCTCGAGCTTGATCACGCGCACGCGACCGAAGTCGGCGCCGACCGACTCGACCTCGGCGACGATGCGCGGGCAGTGCTCGGCGTTCGAGGTGAACCGGCCGCCCTTGTCGGGCCGCTCCTCGCCCGGCTTCCAGAAGCCACGGCAGTCGAGCTCGCCGTCGGCGGTGGCGACGGGCGCGAAGTTGGTGTCGCCGCCGCTCTTCCAGTCCATGTACTCGAGCTCGAGGTACTCGGACTCGGGGATCGGGTCGGCGTCGCGCAGCACGACGTAGCCGTGCTCGTCGAGCGCGCTCACCCGCGGGTGGGGCGTGTCGAGGGGGATGTCGCTGGACCAGTGCGGGGCCGTCAGCCAGTGCTCAGTGAGGGCCATCGGTCGAGTGTAGGGAGTCACGCCGGTACGCCGTCGACTTGAACATGTTGCGGTGCCAGCGCCGCGGGGTGAGCAGCAGGGCGCGGGGGTAGTCCTCCCACATCCAGCGGGCGAAGTTGCGGCGGGTCCAGGGCGTGAGCGACGCGGCGCGGATCGCGGCGCGCGCGCCGAGCGGCGACGCGCAGGACGTGCTGCAGCAGGCCGGCGAACCGGAGGTCGGCGCCGAGCTCGCGGTCGACGTCGGCGCGGTAGCGCGCGGCTGACGCCGCTCGGCCGCCGGTCGCGACGGCGCGCGCCGCGAGCAGTCCGCTCTCGAGGCCTGCGCGATCCCCTCGCCGGTCATCGGGTCGACGACGTTGCCGGCGTCGCCCACGAACAGCACGCGCCCGTGGGTGAGGCGGTCGCGGTCGTAGTCGGCGGGGATCGGCCACGCGCGCACGGTGCCCTCGGGCTCGGCGTCGGGTCCGAGCGCGCGCCGCAGGCTCGGGCGGTCGACCAGGCTCGCGCCACTGCGCGGCGAGCGCCTTGCCCGTTCGTCGACGCGTCGTCGCGTCCGCAGCACGCCGAAGCCGACGTTGGCGCCGACCCACCGCCCGACGGGGAACACCCACGCGTAGCCGGGGAGGAGGTCCTCCTCGAACAGCACCCAGAGGCGACGGTCGTCGACGCCGGTGAAGTACTGGCGGAACGCGTGCCAGCTGCCGAGCGGCGTGGCCGACTCGGCGCCGACCAGGTGGCGGACCGGCGACCAGTGGCCGTCGGCCGCGACCACGAACCGCGCCGTCACCGTGCTGCCGTCGGCGAGCGTCGCGACGACGGCGTCGTCGTGGTCCGTCGACCGCGGTCACCGCCGCGCCCTCGCGCACGTCGACGCCGAGGCCGCGCGCGTGCGCGACCAGCGCGGCGTCGAGCTCGGCGCGGGGGACCACGCCGGCGTAGGCGCCGTCGGGCGGGAGCGCCACCTCGACCTCGCGGCCGGTCGGGGAGACCAGCACGGTGTCGGTGACCCCGACCCACGACGGCAGCGTGCGGACGTCGAAGCCGAGCCCGTCGAGCAGGCGGAGCGCGCCGGTGGTGAGGCCGTCGCCGCAGGTCTTGTCGCGGGGGAAGGTGGCCTTGTCGACGACGAGCGCGTCGAGCCCGAGCCGGCGGGCCTCGATGCCGGCGGCGATCCCGGCGGGACCGGCCCCGACGATCAGCACGTCGAGATCGGCTGCTCGCGTCAAGGAGTCGACGGTACCCACCTTTCGCTCCCGTTTCGCACCGGTGGCGCGATCGCGGCAAGAATCAGGTCATCAGTGAGGCGCGACCGGTTGATCGGCGCGCCCGGATCACGCGAGCACGGAGCACCGAATGAACATCGCAGTCTGCGTGAAGCAGATCCCCGACCCGGCCGTCCCGGGCAGCCTCGGCGGCGACCACACGCTCGACCGCTCGGGCAAGCTCATCCTCGACGACTCCGACGCCTACGGCGTCGAGATGTCGCTGCAGCTGGCCGAGAAGGCCGGCGGCGGCGAGGTCGTCCTGATCTCGATGGCGCCCAACGGCGAGGTCTCGGGCCTGCGCACCGCGCTGGCGATGGGTGCGGCCCGCGCCGTGCTCGTGTCCGACGACGCGCTCGCCGGCTCCGACTCGCTGTCGACGGCCAAGGTGCTCGCCAAGGCGATCGAGCGGGCCGAGGGCATCGACCTCGTGGTCACCGCCACCGAGTCGACCGACGGGTACACCGGCACCATCCCGGCGCAGGTCGCCGAGGTGCTCGGCTGGCCGTCGCTCACCTTCGCCAAGCACGTCGAGATCGGTGACGGCAAGGTCACCATCCAGCGCCAGACCGAGGAGGGCTTCGACGAGGTCGAGGCCTCGCTGCCCGCGGTCGTGAGCGTGACCGCCGGTGTGGTCGAGCCCCGCTACCCCTCGTTCAAGGGGATCATGGCGGCGAAGAACAAGCCGGTCGACCAGGTGACGGTGGCCGACCTCGGCCTCGACGCCGGCCAGGTCGGCTGGGCGGGCGCCCGCCAGAAGATCGTGACCGTCGGTGCCGCGCCCGAGCGCGAGGCCGGCGAGAAGATCGAGGACGACGGCGAGGCGTACCAGCGCATCGTGCAGTTCCTCGAGCAGCTCAAGGTCGTCTGAGCGCCCAGACCGCAGACGAGATCGCAGGAGAAGAACGCAATGGCAGTTTCCAAGATCTGGGTCTTCGCCGAGACCGACGCCGAGGGCAAGCTCACCGGCGCCACGCTCGAGATCCTCACCAAGGCCCGCGAGCTGGCCGACACCGTCGAGGCGGTCTACGTCGGCACCGACGCCGACGCCCAGGCCGGCGGTCTCGGTGAGCACGGCGCCACCAAGGTGTTCGCGATCGACCCCGGCGACGCCCTCCCCGGCGTCATCGGCGCCGCCGCCCTGGCCGACGCTGGTCGGCGAGCACTCGCCCGACGCGATCCTCTTCGCGCAGAGCTACGACGGCCGCGACGCGGTCGCCCGCCTGTCGGTGAAGCTCGACCGCCCGGTGCTCACCAACGGCACCGACCTCAAGGTCGACGGCGACAAGCTCATCGTCGGCACCGCCATCTTCGGTGGCGTGACCCTCGTCGACACCGAGTTCGAGGGCGACGGCCCGTTCCTCGGTGCCATCCGCCCGAAGTCGTTCGCGGCGGAGCCGAGCGGTGGCGGCGCGGCCGAGGTCGTGGCCGTGGCCACGCCCGACGCCGGTCGTGCCGGTGAGGCCAAGGTGCTCGAGCGTCACGTCGAGGAGCGCGAGGGGCCGAAGCTCGAGGAGGCGACGGTCGTCGTGTCCGGCGGGCGCGGCATCGGCAGCGCCGAGGCGTTCGAGCCGCTCGTCGACGACCTCGCCAAGCTGCTCCACGGTGCCTCGGGTGCGTCGCGTGCGATCGTCGACGCCGGCTGGGTGCCCTACGCCAAGCAGGTCGGTCAGACCGGCAAGGTCGTGAAGCCGAAGCTCTACATCGCGCTCGGCATCTCCGGTGCCACCCAGCACATGGTGGGCATGAAGGGCTCCGACAACATCATCTGCGTGAACAAGGACGGCGAGGCGCCGATCTTCGGCATCGCCGACCTCGGCATCGTGGGTGACGTGCACAAGGTCGTGCCGAAGCTCATCGAGGCGCTCAAGGCGAAGTAGCCGCCCCATCCTTCGAACATCTCGAGGTTCGCGTTCCCAGGTGACGGCGAACCTCGGGATGCTCGCTCAGGTGGCGACGCCGTCGTCCTCCACGGCGGCGCGCATCCCGGCGAGGTACTGCCGGGTCGCGCGTGCCTGGATGCGGCGCGGGACCGGTCCACCGAGCTTGGTGAGCAGGTCGTGCGGACGCGAGAACGCGACCACGTCGAAGCGGACGGCACCATCGCTCGCGCGCGTCACCACGAAGTGCTCCTCGCCCTCTTCGGGGTGCGACGGCAGCGTGCCGTACGCGAACCCGTAGCGGTCGGGCTCGTCGACGACGCGCACGATGCGACACGCCGACAGCACGTGCAGCGGTCCGAGTGACGTGAGCACTGCGACCGTCGTGCCCTCGGCGATGGGCGCATCGGCCGGGACGACGGTCATGCCCGCTCCCCGGTGCGCGGCCCAGGCTCGGATGCCCGCCTTCGCCCGCTCCCACGTCGCCGGCGCTGCGCCCAGGTCGATGCCGTCCCGCACGTGGTGGTAGCCCGTGGGCAGCTCGGCGTCGAAGCTCGCGCCCACTTCGGTGTAGGTGAGCGGCGCGGTGCGCTGGCGGGCGAGGAAGTGCGACAGGTGCTCGGCATCCGGCTTCCGCACGCGGAACATGCCGCCATGGTGACACGCCGCTCGCCCAGCCCCGATGCGTCGCCCGGAGGGCACGCCTGGCGTAGCGTCACGCCCGTGGCCGAACAGGTGCCGGACCTCCCGGTCGAGGAGTTCACGACGGCGAAGGCGTGGGAGCGGTGGTTGGCCCGCCACCACGACTCGTCGCCGGGCGTGTGGCTGAAGATCGCCAAGAAGGACACCGGCGTGAAGACGGTCGAGATGGTCGACGCCATCGAGACCGCGCTCTGCTTCGGCTGGATCGACGGGCTGCGCCACCGCCACGACGAGGTGTACTTCCGGCAGCGGTTCACGCCGCGCAAGCCGCGCAGCAAGTGGTCGCAGATCAACCGCGACCGGGTCGAGGCGCTGATCGAGGCCGGCCGGATGCGACCGGCCGGGCAGGCGCAGGTCGACGCCGCGAAGGCCGACGGTCGGTGGGACGCGGCGTACGCCGGATCGCGCACCATCGAGGTGCCCGACGACCTGACGCGTGCGCTGCGCAAGAACGCCAAGGCACGCAAGGCGTTCGCCGGGCTTGACAGCGCGAACCGCTACGCGATCTTGTTCCGCATCCACGACGCCAAGCGTCCGGAGACGCGCACCCGCCGCATCGAGCAGTTCGTCACCATGCTCGAGGAGGGCCGCACCATCCACTGACCGGGGGGAAGAAGTGGCCGAGCAGAACCTGCACTGGACCATCGGCGACGTCACGATCACGCGGATCGTCGAGAGCGTCGCCCACATCCCGGCCGCCGGGCTCCTCCCGAGCGCGTCGGACGACGTGCTCGCGTCCCACGCGTCGTGGCTACGACCGCACTTCGTCGACGACGACGGCCAGCTCGTGCTGTCGATCCACGCGTTCGCGATCACGGCCGGTGACCGGAAGATCATCGTCGACACGTGCATCGGCAACGACCGTCGCATCCCGGGCATGGAGGCGCTCAACCTCCAGACGCCGTTCCTCGCCGATCTCGCCGCGGCCGGCTTCCCGCGCGAGGAGGTCGACACCGTGATCTGCACGCACCTGCACTTCGACCACGTGGGGTGGAACACGATGCTGGTCGACGGCGAGTGGGTGCCCACGTTCCCGAACGCGCGCTACCTGCTGTGCCGCGACGAATGGGAGCACTGGAACCAGGAGGGGCAGGGCGGCTACGCGCTCACCATCGACGACGCGGTGCGCCCGGTCGTCGACGCCGGGCTCGCCGATCTCGTGCCGTCCGACCACCGAGTCACCGACGAGATCCGCCTGGAAGCGACGCCCGGGCACACGCCCGGTCACGTCGCCGTGCACGTGGAGTCGGGCGGGCGGCACGCCCTGATCACGGGCGACCTCGCGCACCACCCCGTGCAGTTCGCCGAACCCGACTGGTTCGCCGATCCCGACAGCGACCGGGAGCAGTCGTCGGCCACCCGCCGGCGGCTCCTCGTCGAGCACGCCGACACCGACCTGCTCGTGATCGGCACCCACTTCGCGCCGCCGTGCTCCGGACGATTGCAGGCCGTCGGGAACGGATGGCAGTTCGCGGCGGTTGCACCCGGCGATGCCTGACACCTCCCTCCCCGCCGAGTCCGCCCTCCCCGCCGAGTCCGCCTTCCCCGCCGAGTCCGCCTTCCCCCTCTCCGTCCTCGACCTCGCCCCGGTGGGGCGCGGTTCCACCCCTGCCGACGCGCTCAACAACTCGATCGCGCTGGTGCAGGAGACCGAACGTCTCGGCTACCGGCGGCACTGGGTCGCCGAGCACCACAACATGCCCGGCATCGCCAGCTCGTCGCCGCCGGTGCTGCTCGCCCACCTGGCGTCGGTCACGTCGACCATCCGCCTCGGCTCCGGCGGTGTGATGCTGCCGAACCACTCGGCGCTCACGGTCGCCGAGCAGTTCGGGATGCTCGAGGCGCTGCATCCCGGTCGCATCGACCTCGGCATCGGGCGCGCCCCCGGCACCGATCAGCTCACCGCCAGCGCACTGCGACGCGGTCCCGAGATGCTGGGCGCCGACGACTTCCCCGAGCAGATGACCGAGCTCATCGGCTACTTCGAGGGTGCGCTGCCCGAGGGCCACCGCTACGAGCGGATCACCGCCGTCCCGGCCCGGGGCTACAAGCCGGCGCTCTGGATGCTGGGTTCGAGCACCTACGGCGCGTCGGCCGCGGCCGTGCTCGGCCTGCCGTACTCGTTCGCCTACCACTTCGCCCCGGCCATGCTCGACGACGCGCTCGCGGTGTACCGCCAGCACTTCCGCCCGTCGCCCGAGCTCGAGCAGCCGTACCTGATGCTGGGGGTCAGCGTGCTCTGCGGCGAGACCGACGAGCACGCGCACCAGCTCGCCAAGCCGGGCCAGCTCGCGTTCCTCCGGCTCCGCCAGGGACGTCCCGACGTGTACCCGAGCGCGGCCGAGGCCGAGGAGTACACCTTCACCCCGCTCGAGCGCACGTTCGTCGAGGACTGGACGCGCTCGCACATCATCGGCGACGTGGCGACGGTGCGGGCCGGCCTCGAGGAGCTGGTCGACCGCACGGGCGTCGACGAGCTGATGGTCTCGACGATGGCACCGACCCACGACGACCGCGTCGCCTCGTACACGCGCGTCGCCGAGGCGTTCTCGCTCAGTGCGGCCGGCGCGACTCGCGAATGAGGTAACCGGTCAGCGCGAAGAACAGACCGACGCCGAGCACGAGTGCGACGGCGAACGGTACGAGCGTGATGACAGCCGTGACGACAGCCATGTCGTCTCGCCTCCTCCCGCCCCGGTCGAGGGATTCAACGAGCCAGCTCCGACGATACGTCGCGCGCCGTCCCGAGGAAAGGGGACGCGTGGAAAAGGCTGCGCGAGGTCAGGGCGAGGAGGTCAGGGCGAGAAGGTCACGCCTTCGACCTGGACGGGCAACCCACCCGTGAGCGTGCGGACCTGCATCTGGATGGTCGCGCCGTTCTGGCCGTTCCACGTGCAGTAGAGCGAACCCGCGGCGGGGTCGCAGCTCGAGAACGTGTACGGCCCCTTGGCCGGGTACGCCTGGGCGAACATCTGCGTGACCGCCTCGGCGCTGGCGACGTTGGCGGCGTCGGTCTGGTTGTTGTTCTGCCACGACGGCGAACAGGTACTCCGCGTAGGTCTGCGGGTCGTCGGTGATGACCGGCAGCACGACCGTCGTGGTCGTGGGCGGCGTCGTCGTGGTCGTGGTGGCGGGCACCGTGGTCGTGGTGGTGGCCGGCACCGTCGTGGTCGTGGTGGTGGCGGCCGGCTTCGAGTCGTCGTCGTCGCCGGTCGCGAGCACCACGACGAGCGCGACCGCGAGGGCGACGATCAGCGCGCCCAGGACGCAGAACCACGCCTTGGTGCGTCCGGCCACGATCAGCTCCTGTCGTCGAAGTCGGCGATCACGGGGGCGTGATCGGAGGGTTGCTTGCCCTTGCGGGCGTTGCGGTCGACCACCGCCCAGCGGGCACGGTCGGCCAGCGGCGTGGTGGCCAGGATCAGGTCGATGCGCATCCCGCGGTGCTCGTGGAAGTCGCCCCGGCGGTAGTCCCAGTAGCTGAAGAGGTCGCTGTCGTCGTAGCGCGAGCGGAACACGTCGACCATGCCCCACTCGCACAGGCGCGCCACCGCGGCGCGCTCGGGCGGGGTGACGTGGGTCGAGCCCTGGAACGCCTTGGGCGACCACAGGTCGCGGTCCTCGGGGGCGACGTTGTAGTCGCCGAGCACGACGACGTCGTCGGCGGGTGACTGCGTCGCCGCCAGCCAGTCGTGCAACGCCTCGAGCCACGCGAGCTTGCGGTCGTAGAACTCGCTCGGGACCTCGCGTCCGTTGGGCACGTAGACGCTCACGACGCGCACGCCGTCGCACGTCGCCGCGAGCACCCGCGCGTCACCCTCGTAGGGATCGACGTGGTCGTCGTCGAAGCCGGTCGTGACGTCGCTGATCCCGACGCGCGAGAGGATGGCGACGCCGTTCCACTGCCCCTGTCCGTGGTGCACGGAGTCGTAGCCGAGGGCCGAGAAGCTCAGGTGCGGGAACGCGTCGTCGGAGAGCTTGGTCTCCTGGAGGCACAGCACGTCGGGACGGGCGTACACCAGCCACTCCTCGACGCGGTCCTGGCGGGCCTTGAGCGAGTTGACGTTCCAGGTGGCGATGCGCACCCGGCGACGTTAGCGAGTGCTACTGCGCGTTCGGAGTGTGGTGCTCGCGCAGGGCGAGCAACGCCTCGCGGTCGATGCGGTCGGCGGGCGCCACCGCCACCCGCACCGGGGTGGACGCCTGGAGGCTGGCGGTGCGGATGCCGCCCTCGAGGACGGCCCGCTCGCCGAGCACGACGCCCGGACCCACCTCGGCGACGGTGTCGCCGTCGATGGTCACGGACAGCACGCCGTCGAGGAGGAGGAAGAGCGAGTCGCCGGGGTCGCCCTGGTGGACGAGGAAGTCGCCCTCCTTGAGCGTGCGGATCTCGGGGCGCTCACCGCCCGACATGATCGTGACCGAGAGCTGGCGCTCGAGTGCGGTCTCGACCGCGGTGACGAGGGCCTTCGAGTCCTGGTCGCCCCAGGGCGTGTGCTTGCCGAACGCGTCGCGGTACCACTCCTTGAAGTTGGCCAGCCCGACCTTCGCCGCGATCTTCCCGTCGGCGTCGTAGACCCAGTGGCGCGGGAACTTGCTGGCCCCGAGCACCTCGAAGCTCGACGTGCCGTCGGCCCGGATGGTGAGCGCGAGCGTGGTCCACACCGTGGGCGCGCGGAACTGCAGGAACGGCGGGTGCTTCACGCGCCGCGGCGCGGGCAGTCCGGTGCGTCCACCGGTGGTCTGCACGAACGTGACCTCGGTGTCGCCATCCGAGGCGTTCGGAGGCGATCGGGGCGCAGGTCGGGGAGCTGGACCGGCTGGAACGTGGCCCGCAGCTTGGCCAGGCGCACGGTCGTGGCGCCCATGAGCCCGCCGCCGGAGCAGCCGGCGTCGACGATGCGACCGTGCTCGATCTCGGCCCACGCCTGGAGCCGGTTGGCGAAGCGGAACCGGCCCTCGGCGCGCCACGCGTCGAGGTCGTCGATCACGTCGGGCGGCGGTTCGTCGTAGCTGCGTGATGCCGGAATCGAACGTGCCCTTGAGCACGGCGCCCGTCACCGCCTCCGACGGGATCCACGACACGCTGGTGACCGACGACTCGACGCGCATGTTGGGTCCTTCCCCGCAGACCGTGCACCTGCGAGAGTAGGGCGCAACCCGCGGGCAGGGCGAGGGGGCAGGCCGACCTGAGGGGAGGGGGTCTGCACCCCCGGGCGCGGGTGACTGCCCACCTTGTCGGGAATCGTCGCGACCATCTGGAATGGAGCCTCATGGGGGACGGCCGCATCACCGTGTTCCTCGCCGACGACAACGTGATCGTCCGCGAGGGTGTTCGCGGCACTGCTCGCGCTCGAGCCCGACCTCGACGTCGTGGGCACCGCCGACGACTACGACTGCGCTCCTCGCCGGAGCGGGCGCCGCCGCCCCGCAGGTGCTGGTCACCGACATCCGCATGCCGCCCGAGCTTCCAGAGCGAGGGCATCGACGCGGCCAAGGCGCTGCGCAAGATGCACCCCGGCACCGGCGTGGTGGTGCTCTCGCAGTACGACGACCCCGACTACGCCATCGCGCTGCTCGGTGACGGCGCCGCCGGCTACGCGTACCTGCTGAAGGACCGGGTGGGGGAGGGCAACCAGCTCGCCCGGGCGGTGCGCGAGGTGGCGACCGGCGGTTCGGTGCTCGATCCGAAGATCGTCGAGGCGCTGGTGCAGCCGGTCACCGACGACGCCGGGCTCACCGCCGCCGACGAGCAGCTCCTGCACGAGATCGCCGAGGGCCGCCCGATCAAGGCCATCGCCGCCGGCGCGCGGCACCACCGCGGCGGCGGTGGCCGACTCGGTCGAGGACCTGTTCCTGAAGCTGTCGGAGGGCGCGAGCACGGGCACCAAGGGCGCGCTGAAGCGCCTGCGCATGCTGCACACCGCCATCGTCGACCGCGAGGAGCAGGGCGAGAAGCTCAGCCGGCTGCTGCCCGGCGGTCTCGCCGACAAGGTGCGCGAAGAGGGCCGCGCCATCGGTGAGACCGAGGAGCTCGTGGTCACGGTGCTCATGGGCGACATCCGCGGCTACTCGGCCATCGCCGAGCGCACCGATCCCACGCAGTTGGCGGCGCAGCTGAGCGAGCACCGGGCCGAGATGAACAAGGCCATCCTCGACGAGGGCGGCACCGTGATGCAGTTCGTCGGCGACGCGGTGATGGCCTGCTTCGGCGCACCGGTGCCACTCGACGACCACGCCGATCGCGCGGTCGTGGCCGCCCGCTCGATGCTCGAGCGACAGCGGGCGCTCAACGAGCGCTGGCTCGCCGCGAGCCGGGCCCCGTTCGGCATCGGCATCGGCGTCTCCACCGGCGAGGTTGCGGCCGCGCTGCTCGGGTCGGAGGAACGGGTCGAGTACACGCTCGTGGGTGACACGGTGAACCTGGCCCAGCGGCTGCAGGACCTCGCCCGGCCGTCGGGCCGGATCGTGATCAACGAGAGCACCTACGTGGCGCTGCACTCCGACTTCGTGAGCGTGGCGCTCGACGAGACGACGGTCAAGGGACGGAACACGCCGGTGCGGGCGTACCGCATCGACGTCTTCGACAACATGGAACGAGGCTTCGGAACATGACGGAGGCAGGGGTGGGCACGGACGTGGCACCGAGCGGCGAGGGGACGGGCACGTTCGTCGTCGAGACGCACGGGCTGCGCAAGACGTTCGAGTCGGAGGGCGCGCCGGTGCGCGCGCTGCGCGGCGTCGACTTCACGATGACGCCCGGCGAGTTCGTCGCCGTGATGGGCCCGTCGGGGTGTGGGAAGTCGACGCTGCTCAACATCGTCGCCGGGCTCGACACGCCGACCGACGGTGAGGTGGCGTTGGCGGGCGAGGCGCTCGTGGGCAAGAGCGAGGACGAGCTCGCGATCATGCGCCGTCGTCACATCGGCATCGTGTTCCAGTTCTTCAACCTGCTCGAGGGCATGAGCGTGCTCGAGAACGTGACGCTGCCGGCGGTCATCGCGGGCGCGCCGCGCAAGCGGGCGGAGACGCGGGCCCGCGACCTCCTCGACCTCCTCGGCCTCGCCGACAAGGCCAAGGACGCGCCGGGCGTGCTGTCGGGCGGTCAGCGTCAGCGCCTCGCGATCGCACGCGCGTTGGCCAACGAGCCCACGCTGGTGCTGGCCGACGAGCCCACCGGTGCGCTCGACTCCGAGGGCGGGCACGAGGTGCTCGAGCTGTTCCGGCGGCTGCACGCCGGCGGCCAGACCATCCTGATGGTGACGCACGACGACGACGTCGCCGCCGCCGCCGACCGCATCGTGCGCATGCGCGATGGTCGCATCGAGACCGAGGCCGAGGAGGCGGCAGCCTCCGCGGTCGCCCGCACCCTCTAGCTCGGACACGGGAGCCCCGGACATGAGCGACGACGCATGAAGGCGGTGCGCATGCTCGCGCGCTCGGAGATGCGCCACCGATGGCGCAGTGTCGTCGTGCTCACGCTGCTCGTCGGCTTCGCCGGTGGCGTCGTGGTCGCTCTCGTCGCCGGCGCGCGCCGAACCGAGAGCTCCCTCGCGCGGTTCGAGCGCGCGAGCCATTCCGCCGACGTGGAGTTCGACGCCGGCGACGTGACCCCGGCCCAGGTCGAGCGGCTGCGGCGGGTGCCGGGCGTCGCCGCGGTCGCGCAGCTCGAGCAGGTCACGCTCATCTCCCGCTCCGGGCCGTTCAAGAACCAGTTCCTCCCGAGCGCGGCGCAGATCGACCGTCGATTCGGCACCGAGGTCGATCGGCCGCGCGTGGTGGCAGGTCGCATGGCAGGCCTCGACGCAGTCCACGAGCTCACGATCAGCGAGACCCTGGCGTCGCAGTTGCACGTCCAGGTCGGTGACCGGCTGCGCTTCGATTCGTTCAGCACGGCGGACATCGAGGCGGGCGACGCCGCCGTGGCTCCGCACGGACCGCGGGTGACGTTCCGCGTCGTGGGCATCGTCCGCCGTCCGCTCGACCTCGGTGGTCGGGGCGCGAGCGGCGGCGTCATCGTCCCGACCCCGGCGTTCCTCGCGCGCTACCGCGGCGAGATCGGCTCGTTCTCGGGGGCAGTGCTGCGTGTGCGCACCGAGCACGGGAGCGCCGACGTCGAGCGCGTCACCCGGATGGCTCGGCAGATCTTCCGATCGTCGCGGTTCAGTGTGACCAGCCTCACCATCGAAGGCCAGGGTGCGCAGAACGCGATCGACGTCACCACCGTGGGCTTGTACGTCGCCGCCGCGATCGCCGCGCTCACCGCGGTGGTGAGCATCGCGATCGCGCTCTCGCGGGAGATCGCCTTCAACGACGTGAACCAGTTCACGCTGAGCGCACTCGGCCTCGGGCCACGACATCGTGCACTCGCAGCGGGGGCGATCGGGCTCCCGGTTGCGCTGCTCGGAGGTGCAATCGCGGTCGTCGGGTCCGTGCTGGCATCGCCCATCTTCCCGATCGGCGTCGCCGCGAAGGCAGAGCCCGACCCGGGGATCAGGGTGGACGGGTTCACCATCCTCCTCGGGTTCGTGGTGGTCGCCGGCATGGTCCTGGTGGTCGCCACGATCGCAGGGCTGCGGACCGCACGCGCGACGCGTGTCACGACGGAGACCGCGCGGAGGACTGCGGCGGCGCGTGCCACTGCGGAGTGGGGAGTACCGCCTCCCGTCGCGGTGGGAGTGCGCTTTGCACTCGACCGGGGACGCCAGCGCCACGCACTCCCGGTGCGCTCGTCGTTGGTGGGTGCCGGGTTCGGGGTGCTCGTGGTCGTCGCCGTGCTCGTGTTCTCGAGCAGCCTGCACCAGCTCGTGACCACGCCGGCGCAGTTCGGCTGGACGTGGGACCTGGTGGGCTACGACGAGGACGCGAACCCATCATCGGCCCACGACTGCGGGCCGATCCGCACGCAGCTCACGGCCGTCCGTGACTTCACCGCGGTGGCCGCAGTGTGCTCCGGTGGCGTCGACGTCGAGGGCCGCGCCGTCACCGCCTGGGGCTTCCAGCAACTGCGCGGCTCCGTGCAACCGGAGATCGTCGAGGGCCGCGCGCCGCGCGGCATCCACGACGTCGCGTTGGGAGCGGACACGCTTGCCGCGGTGCACCGGTCCGTCGGCGACACCGTGCGCATCACCGGTGGCAACGGTCGCACCGGCACGTTCAGGATCGTGGGGCAGGCCGTCCTCGCGGGGATCTCCGATCCCGCCCCGATCGCCGATGGTGCCGCACTCACGTCCCGAGCGCTCGATCCGCTGCTGGGTGCCAATGGGGGCGGTTGGGACTTCGTCCTCACCCTCGCTCCCGGCACCGACCGTGCCGCCGAGATCCGCGCCCAGCGCAAGGCCGCGTCGCTCGGCGGCCCGATCCTGCCGACCGTGCCGGCCGAGATCGACCGCGTCGACCAGATCCGCGGCCTGCCCGTCGCGGTCGCCGCGTTCGTCGCCCTGATCGCGCTCGTCGCGGTCGGGCTGTCGCTGGTGACGTCATTGCGACGACGCCGGCGCGAGCTCGCGGTCCTGAAGACGCTGGGCTTCAGCCGGCGCCAGGTGCGCGCCGACCGTCGCGTGGCAGGCGACCACCGTCGCCGCGTTCGGACTCGTGGTCGGGATCCCGCTCGGGCTCCTGGTCGGCGCGTTCGTGTGGAGCCGGGTCGCCGACGAGCTCGGTGTGGCCGATGAGTCAGCCTGGCCGGTGCTCGCGATCCTCGTCCTGATCCCCGCGGCCCTGCTCCTGGTCAACCTCGTCGCCGCCTTTCCCGCCCGTCGGGCTGCCCGCACCCGACCTGCAGTCGTCCTACGATCGGAGTGACCGTGGCCACCAGGCTCGACGACATCCAGCCGCTGGACCTCGCCAGCATCCGCGACGAAGCGCCCGAGCGTCCGCCGTGGACTTCCCGCGCCACTGCGTCGGTCGCGTTGGCGACGCTCTCCGTCGTCGTGGTGGTCGTCGCCGCGCTGATCGGCGATCGCGTGCCGCTCGGTCCCGGGCGCGCGCTGTGCATCGTGCTCGTGGCGGCGTGGGCGCTCGGCGCGGTGTTCGTCGCGCTCCACCGTCCGAGTGAACCGCTCGCTGCGCTCATGGCGCTCGCCGCGTTCGTCGGCGCGCTCGCCTTGTTCGGTGCCGCGCTCGCGGGGCGCGACGTCGCGACTGCGACCGTGCGCGACTTCGGCTCCGGCTTGCGCGGCGCGTCGCTCGCGCTGTTTCCCGCCGTCGGGCTGCACCTGGTGCTCGGCGTCCCCGACGGCGCGCTGGGCGCCCGGGCGCGGCAGCTCTGGGTCGGTGCCGGGTACGCCGCGAGCGTCGCGCTCGGGGTGTGGCTCGTGCACGAGCGACCCGAGATCGCGGCCGCGCCCGTGGTGGTGCTCGTGGCCGTGGACGCGGTGGTCGGGATCGTCGGGTACGTGATGCGGTACCGGGCGGCGAAGAGCGTGCAGGAGCGCGCCCGGTTGCAGTGGCCGGCCTGGGGCGTGGTGGTCGCGGCCGCGATCTCGCTGGGTGCCTGGGTGCTGCACGAGCTGCTGTCGTGGCCCGACGACCTGCGGGCGATCGTGCTCGCCACCACCGTGCTCATCCCGCTGTCGCTCGCACTCGGCGCGTCGGAGCGCCTGGCGGTGCGGATCGACCGGCTGCTCGTCCACACCATCACCCTCGCCGGCCTGGCCGCGATGGTCGCGGCCTCGTACCTGCTCATCGTGCTCGGACTCGGCCGTGCGCCCGACGGCGACGAGAAGACGCTGCTCGGGCTCTCGATGCTCGCCGCCGCCCTCGCGGCACTGCTCTGGATCCCCGTGCGCGAACGCCTCTCGGAATTCGCCACCCGCCGGGTCTACGGCGAACGCCACGCGCCCGACGAGGTCATCCGCACGTTCGGGAGTCGACTCACGCGCGCCTTGCCGCTCGACGAGCTGCTGCTGCAGCTGGCGGAGTCGTTGAAGAAGACGATGTCGCTCAGCGTCGCCGAGGTGTGGACCCGCGGCGCGACCGCAAAGCTCGAGCGTTCGGTGTCGGTGCCCGACCGCGGCATGACCACGATCGCACTGGGTGCCGAGGAGGAGACCGTCGTCGCCCGGGCCGGGGTCTCGGGCGTCGCGTGGGCCAGCATCTGGCTGCCGCAGCTCATCACCACCGACGACGAGGTGCTGCGCGTCGCGCCGATCACCAACAGCGGTGAGCTGCTGGGCATGATCGTCGTCCGGCGTCCGCAGGGTGCGTTGCCGTTCGACGAGCACGACGACCAGGCGCTGACCGAGCTCGCGCGTCAGGTGGGACTCGCGTTGCACAACGTGAAGCTCGACTCTGCGCTGCAGGAGTCCCTCGACGAGGTCAAGCGTCAGGCGGACGAGCTGCGCGCGTCGCGTGCCGCGTGTCGTCGAGGCCGGTGACGCACAGCGCCGTCGGATCGAGCGCGACCTGCACGACGGGGCGCAGCAGCACCTCGTCGCGCTGGCGGTCAGCGTGAACCTCGTCCGCCAGATCGCCGACAACGATCCCGACACCGCCAAGACGATGCTCGAGCAGATCGGCAAGGACCTGCAGGAGGCGGTACAGGAGCTGCGCAACCTCGCGCACGGCATCTACCCGCCGCTGCTCATGGACCGCGGGCTGGCGGAGGCGCTGTCGGCCGCCGCCGGGCGCGCCGCCCTGCCCACCGGGGTCGAGGCCGAGGGCATCGGTCGGTATCCGCAGCAGGTGGAGGCGGCGGTGTACTTCTGCTGCCTCGAGGCACTGCAGAACGCGGCGAAGCACGCCGGGGAGGGCGCCGAGGCGACGGTCACCGTGTGGGAGGACGAGGGCGCGCTGCTGTTCGAGGTCCACGACGACGGCGCCGGCTTCGACCTGTCGTCGGGCGCCGGCGAGGGTCACGGGTTCGTGAACATGGGCGACCGCGTCGGTGCCATCGGCGGCACCATCGCGGTCGAGTCGGCGCCGGGCCAGGGGACGTCCATCAGGGGCCGGATCCCGCTCGTCGACCAGCCCGTCGACTGAGCCGGCGGTCGCGGAGCGGCGGGGCTGGGCGGCGCTACTCGGAGCGCAGCGCGGCCGCAGGCGCAGTGCGCGCCGCCAAGCGTGCCGGCACGACGGCGATCAGCGCCGCGACGACGAGCACCGCGAGCCCGACGACCGCCAGCGCGGGCACCGACACGGTCGGCACCGAGGGGATGCCCTGCCAGTCGGCGAAGCGCTGCCAGACGAGGCGCCCGAGCGCCACGCCGACGGGGAGACCGATCACGACGGCCAACCCGGCGAGCGTCATCGCCTGCACGGTCACCGTGCGCGCCACGTCACGCCGCAGGTAACCGAGCGACTTGAGCACCGCGAGGTCGCGCCGGCGACGGCGGATGGCCGTGAGCAACGTGTACACGAGGACCGCGCCCGCCATCGCGCCGAGGATGGCAGCGACCGCGATCGGCAGGCCGTCGACCCGACCGAAGCTCGCGAGGTCGCGCGGGAGCGCGGCCGAGGAGACCGGGAGCGGCGCGACCGCGTGGGTCAGTGCGGCCACCTGCGTGGCGCGGTCGGCGCCGGCCGCGAATTTCACCAGCACGACGTTGTGCGGCGCGGCGCCTCCGATGCCGTCGACGGCGTCGAACGTCAGGTAGGCGCCTCGACCGAGCTGCCCGATGTCCCCGACGTCGGGGAACACCGCGCGCCCGACCACGCGGAACCGGCGCGACACGTTGCCGATCAGGACGCGCACCTGATCGCCGACGTGCGCGTCGGCGGCGCGGAGCGTCTGCGTGCCGAGCACGATCTCGTCCGCGTGCTCGGGCGCGCGGCCGGCGAGCAGCGCAGGGCCCATGCCGTAGCCCTCCGCCTGGACCGCGAACCCCTCGGCGCGGACACCGTTGACGGAGATCTCGGCGATGGTGCCGCTCGCGTAGCCCTCGACCGCGGGGTTGGCATCGAGGCCCTTCGTCAACGCGGCGCCGACGTCGGGGAAGCCGCGCCCGCCGACCTGCGCGTCCCAGGACCACCCGTAGAGGCGCGGGGTGTCGAGGAGGTGACCGAGGCTCGACCCGAACGTGATCGCCGTGGTCAGCGTCACCACGGCAAGCGCCGCGGCGACCACGGTGGTGCGCACCGGGACTGCCGTGCGACCGCGACCGCCGTCGAGCGCCTGACGGATGCCGAGGGTGAGCGGGAGCGGGCGCAGGTTGCCCCCGAGCAGCCGGGTGGCGAGCGGAGGGCGGTTCGGTCCGTGAGGGTGGCGCGACCGGTTCGCCGGGCGGGTCCAGCGCCATGTGGTCAACGCGCCGACGAGGACCACGCCGAGGAACACCCCCAGCGTGCCGAGTCCGATGACCGCCAGGTTCACCTCGATGCCGGGTGAGGGTTCGGCGACCCGCGCGAGCCCGATCGGCCACAGCGGTGAGAGCCCGATGGCCACCACGATCGCGATGATCGCCGCCAGGATCGCGGTGAGCGTCGTGCGCACGAGCCCGGCGGCGAACCGCTCGCGACGCGTCATGCCGAGCGCTCGCAGCACCGCGTGATCGCCCGACTCGACGAACGCCTGGCGTGACAAGCGCCTGGATCGACACGAGCAGCGCGGCCAGCGTGATGAGCCCCGCGAGCAACCAGAGCACGATGGCGGCGAGGTGAAGGGTGCGGTTCACGTTGGTCTTGTGGTCAGCCTGCGTGAGCCCGAAGAACACGGACGCGCCCCCGCCGAGGCGAGCGACGTCGGAGCGGAAGCTGGCGGTGTCGGTGACGTCGGCGAGATCGACGAACAGGACGTCGTTGCCGGTGAGGTCGCTGCCGTAGCGCTCGGTGAACGCGGGGGTGAGCCGGAGGAACGGCTCGAGTTGGCCCGGGATCGGAGGGAACGTCACCGGGTCGGTGACGATCCCGACGATGTGGAACGTGACCTCCGGCTCGTCGGGGAAGGGGAGCTGGTCGATCGCGCCCTGGGTCCCGGTCCCTGCGACCCGATCCGGGAGGCCGGCGATGAACGACGCGATCTGACGGTCGAACGTCGGACGGCGGATGAACTTGAGCGTCATCTCGTCGCCGACGCCGAGGTGGAGCGTGCGCGCAGTCTCGTAGTCGAGCATCGCCTCGTCGACCCGGTCGGGGTCGAACCGGCGCCCTTCGAGCACCTTCCACCGGTCGAGGCTCGTGCCGAGTGCGCCGCGCGTCGTCGCCAGTGGCTGGAAGTCGGTCTGGCTCAGCGGACGGCCGTCGGCGGTGTGGCCGAGGAAGAACAGGAAGCTCGCTCGGGCCGAGCGCTCGACCTCGGGGAGCGCAGCGACCTGGTCGAGGTCGAGGACCTTGTTGAGGAAGTCCGTGCTCTCGGTGATGGTGGCGTCGCTCGGCGAGGAGATGGCGAGGAAGCGCTGGTACGCGGTGTCGGTGCGGCGGGCCGCGGCGGCGACCGCGATGGCGGCGCCGCCGGCGATGCCGATCAGGAGCGCGAGCGCGACCCAACTGAGCAGCCGTCGTCGGAGGTCGGCTCGGGCGCGAGCCCAGACCGCGCGCATCGGGAGGTTCTAGCCGGTCGCGGACCGATCCGGGGCGCCACCGAAGCGCGCCCACACGTCACGCACGACGTTCGGTCCGAACTCCTCCTTGTGCACGTACTCCACCGCGCCCGAGTCGCCGGCGTCGGCGGGCAGGTCGCCCGCCTGGTACGTGGAGAGGAGCATCACCACCGCGCCCGGATGGGCGGCGGTGATGCGCCGGGTGGCCTCGATCCCGTTGATGCCGGGGAGGTTGATGTCCATGAGGACCAGGCCGGGGGAGAGGGCGTCGACGAGGTCGACCGCCTCCTCGCCGCTCTCGGCCTCGCCGACGACCTCGAACCCGGGCGTGGCCGTCACCACCGCGCGCGGCGCGGCGGAACGGCGCTTGATCATCGACGATCAGGACGGGGACCGGGTCGGTCATGTCTCCAGTGTCACACCTCGGGCGGGGCGCAGGCAGGGTGCGGACACCACCCCCGCCGGGAGGGGAGCCCTCACCCGGTGGCCGCCCGACCACTGGGTGCGATCAGGTGTCAGCGGTCGGCCAGGTAGAGCAGCACGGCCTTGACCCGACGGTGGACGTCGGGTTCCTCCGACAGGCCCAGCTTGGAGAAGACCGAATTGATGTGCTTCTCCACCGCCCGCTCGGAGAGCCCGAGGGCCGCGGCGACCGAGGCGTTGTTGCGGCCCTGGGCCATCTCGGCCAGCACCTCGCTCTCACGCGGGGTGAGGTACTGGAGGGGTGAGTCGGCCCGCCGGGAGCGGGCGTCGACCAGCGCCTCGACCACCTTGGGGTCGATGACCGAGCCGCCGCCGGCCACCTCGCGCACCGCCCGCAGGAGCTGGTCGACGTCGGAGACGCGCTCCTTCAGGAGGTAGGCGCGCCGCTCCGAACCGCCGTCGAGGAGCTCGAGCGCGTACCCGGGCTCGACGAACTGGCTGAGCACGACCACGCCCAGCTCGGGGTGCGACCGGCGCAGCTGCGCGGCGGCGCGCACGCCCTCGTCGGTGCCGGTGGGTGGCATGCGGATGTCGGTGAGCACGACGTCGGGGGCGTGCGTCTCGACGGCCGCGATCAGACCGTCGAAGTCCTCGCACACTCCGGCGACCTCGATGTCGGGATCCACGTCGAGGAGGCGGGTGACGGCTTCGCGCACGAGATAGTTGTCCTCGGCGACCACGACCCGGATGGGCATGGCGGCGAGAGTATCCCCCCGAAGTAGCCTCACCGCTCGATGCGTGCGCGCCGGGCAGTCGCTCTCGCCGTGGTGGTGCTGGCCGCGTGCGCGCTGGGCGTGCTCGGAGCCGCTCCTGCTTCCGCCGATGTCGGCGAGCACATCGCCGACTACCACTCCGACGTCACCATCGAGCCCGACGGCACCATCGAGGTGCACGAGACCATCGTCTACGACTTCGGCGTCGTGCCCAAGCACGGCATCTTCCGCGACATCCCCGTGCGCACCGACCAGTCGGGCAAGGACGGCTACGACCGCGTCTACCCGCTCACGGTCGTGTCGGTCAGCGGCTCGGCCGACACTCCGGCGCAGTACACGGTCGAGGACTACGGCGACGACGACCAGCGGATCAAGATCGGCGATCCGGACCGCACGATCACCGGCGAGCACACCTACGACATCGTCTACCGCGTGCGCGGCGCGATGAACGCGTTCGCCGACCACGACGAGCTGGTGTGGAACGCGGTCGGTGCCGATTGGTCGGTGCCGATCGACAAGGCGTCGGCGACGGTGCACGCACCCGCCGACATCACCCAGGTCGGCTGCAACACCGGTCCGTTCGGTTCGACGTTCCCCTGCGACACCGCGACGAGCACCGGTGCGACGGCCGAGTTCTCGAAGGCACCGCTCAACCCCTTCGAGGCGATGACGTTCACGGTCGCGCTCCCGAAGGGCGCGGTGGCGCCGTCACCGACGCCGATCCTGGAGGAGCGGTTCAACTTCACGTCTGCGTTCCGGGTCACGTCCGCGACCGGTGGCATCGCCGGCGGGATGTTGGCGCTGCTCGCGCTGTTGGTGGGCTTCCTGGTGTGGAAGTTCGGGCGCGACCGTCGGTACGCGGGTTCTGCGGTCGACGCCGCCTACGGCAAGGACGGCGGTCCCGAGACCACCGCGCCGCTGCACGAGGGTGAGACACCGGTGGAGTTCGAGCCGCCCGACGGCCTCCGTCCCGGCGAGCTCGGCACGCTGATCGACTTCGATGCCGGAACGCTCGACGTGACCGCGACGATCATCGACCTCGCCGTGCGCGGCTTCCTCAAGATCGAGGAGGTCGAGAAGGAGTGGTACCAGTTCAAGCACGACTGGAAGCTCACCAAGCTCCCGAAGGAAGCGTCGCTGAAGCAGTACGAGCGGACGCTCTACGCCGGGCTGTTCAAGGATGGTGACGAGGTCAAGCTGTCCGACCTGAAGAACAAGTTCGCCGAACGCATGGGCAAGGTGCGCGAGCAGCTCATGGACGACGCGATGTCGCAGAAGTGGTTCACGCGCAAGCCGGGCACGGTGAAGGCGCTCTGGACCGTCCTCGGCATCGTGGTCCTCGTCGCCGGTGTCGCGCTCACGATCCTCCTGGCCGCAGAGACGCACGCGGCGCTGATCGGTGTGCCGGTGATCATCGGCGGCATCCTGCTCCTCGTCGCGTCGCGCTGGATGCCGAAGCGCACGGCCAAGGGCTACGCGGTGCTGCGCCACACGCTCGGCTTCAAGCGGTTCATCGACGAGTCGGAGAAGCACCGCGCGCAGTTCGCCGAGCGCGCCAACATCTTCTCCGAGTACCTGCCGTACGCGGTCGTGTTCGGCGCGACCGACAAGTGGGCGAAGGCGTTCGAGGGGTTGGCGGACGAGGTCGACACGTCGTCGTGGTACGTGTCGAACCACGCGTTCGACTTCGTGGTGTTCTCGAGCGCCATCGACGGCTTCGCCACCACGAGCGCGGGCACGCTCACGTCGTCGCCGGCGTCCAGCGGTTCGAGTGGCTTCAGCGGCGGCGGGTTCTCCGGCGGTGGCGGTGGCGGAGGCGGCGGAGGCTCCTGGTAGCTGCTCGGCACGACGCCTGGTGCGGCAACGAGCCGCCGCTCCGGGCACTGTGTACGTGTGAACCCTGGTTTCCGGCGCGGTGTGCTGCTCGGCCTCGGTGCCGCGGTGTCGTTCGGCATCAGTGCCCCCTTCGCCAAGCGGCTCCTCGAGGTCGTGCGGCCCGAGATGCTCGCCGGCGTGCTCTACCTGGGCGCGTTCGCTGCGCTCGCCCTGCTCGGTCGGCGCTCGGAACGGGAAGCTCGGCTCCGGCGCGCCGATGCTCCGCGCATGGCGCTGATGATCGTCGCCGGCGGTGTCGTCGCTCCCGTCCTGCTGCTCCTCGGCCTCGACCGCGTGACCGGTGTCGCCGGCTCGCTGCTCCTGAACCTCGAAGGCCCGCTCACCATCGTGGTGGGCGTGCTCCTGTTCCGCGAGCATCTTCCACGCCAGGCGCTCGCCGGTGCAGCCGTCATCTTCGTGGGGGCGCTCCTGCTCGGCATCGGCACGGGCAATACCCATGCCGATTGGATCGGAGTCGCGCTCATCGCGGCCGCCTGCGCGGCGTGGGCGCTCGACAACAACCTCACCCAGTCCCTGACGCTGCGCGACCCGCGCTCGATCGTGCTCGTGAAGACGGGCGTGGCCGGGAGCATCAACGTCGCGCTGGCGCTGGCCCTCGGCGAGCGGTTGCCCGCGGTCGAGATCGTCGCGGCCGCGCTGGTGCTCGGTGCCGTGAGCTACGGGCTCTCCGTGTACCTCGATGCGCTCGCCCTCCGTGCGCTCGGCGCAGCCCGGGAAGCGGCTGTGTTCGCCGTCGCACCGTTCGTGGGGGCCGTCGTCGCGCCGTTCGTGCTCCCGGAGTCGTTCGCCGTCAACGACATCGTCGCCGGGCTGCTGATGATCGTCGGAGTCTTCCTGCTGCTGCGTGAGCGCCACGAGCACACCCACACGCACGAGCCGCTCGACCACGACCACGCCCACACCCACGACGCCCACCATCAGCACGCGCATCGGGAACCCGTGCCGGTCGGGACGCGCCACTCACACCCGCATCACCACGACGCCCTCGACCACGCCCACCCACACGTCAGTGACATCCACCACCGCCACCGCCACCGCCACTGATCCTCGAGCTGCGGCAGTCTCGGCGTTCGAGTTCGGGCATCATCCGGTGGATGACCGACGCCACCCACGCGACGCTCGCGACGTTCCGCATGGATCTGACCAGGGAAGCGGAGCAGCGCGAAGGGCTCCGGCACGTGATCGTTCCAGGGGTTCGTGAGGCCCCTGGCTTCGTCACGGGGTGCTGGACCCTCGACCGGTCGGAGCGCGAGAGCGTGGTGCTCGTGACCTTCGAGTCACTGTCGACGGCGGAGTCGTTCGCCGAGAGCGTGCGCGCCAACGCCGAGCACCAACGAGCGGTCGGGATCGAGCTGATGTCGGTGCGCGTGGTCGAGGTCTCGGCGCGCGCGTAGCTGCGCGACAACGGGACGATGAGTGTCATACCCCCGTGGTGTGATGGGTGCATGTTCGACGCACTGGTCGACGAGCTGAGCACCCACTCCACCGGCTGGTTGGAGGCGCGCCGTCACGCGGTGATCTGCGCGCAGCGTGAGCTCCACACCGAGGAGCTCGCGATCGTGCGGGTGCTCGACACGCGTGGTCGCATCGATCCGACGGTGGGTGCGCACGGGGAATCGGCGCGGGTGGTGCGCGACAAGGTGGAGACGGCGCGGGCGTTGGAAGCGTTGCCGGAGATCGGTCGGGTGGCGTTCGAGGGTGGCTTCTCGGATGAGCAGCTCTCGCAGGTCGCGCGGTTGGCGGATGAGTCTTCGGATCGGGAGTGGGCGGTGCGGGCTCCGAACGTGGATCCGATCGAGCTCGCACGGCTGGTGCGGAACGTGGAGAAGCCTTCGGCGGAGGATTCGCGGGTGCGGCACGCGGCGCGGTCGCTGCGGATGTGGTGGACGAAGGACAAGGGCTTCTTGAACGTGCGGGGGCAGTTGCCGGATGTGATGGGTGCCGAGTTCGAGGCGACGATCACCCGGCTGACGGAGCAGATGAAGCCGGCGAAGGGTCAGGCGTGGTTGCCGTTCGAGCAGCGCGCCGCCGACGCACTCCTGATGTTGTGCGACCCGCCTGCGGTCGAGGACGAGCACGCGCCGTCGTGGGCGCCGCTGCCGATCCTGCAGTTCGCACTGCCGTTGCACGGCCCGGCCGAGATCGCCGGGATCCCGATCTCCGACAGCTTGTTGGAGCAGATGCGGGCGAACGTGTCGATCGAACCGGTCGTCGTCGACGACGACGGCTCGGTGGTCGGCATCGGCCGTCGCACCACGTTCTTGTCACCGAAGCTGCGGCGCGCGGTGCTGCTGCGCGACACGCGCTGTCGGTTCCCCGGGTGCGGGCGCCGACGCGGACTCCAGGCGCACCACCTCCTGCCCAGCACCTGGGGTGGCAGCGACGAGATCACCAACCTCGCGGCGGTGTGCCCCGCGCACCACCGGCTCCTCGTCCCCCACGGGCTCCTCGCCCTCGTCGGCAACCCCAACCTCCCCGACGGACTCGAGCTCGTCACCGCCTCCCGGGCGCCGCCGCGGCGAGCAAGGTGAGCAGGAGGGTGTGACGCAGCGGTGCCGACCCGGCTACCTACGACTCGGTAGTTCGCGTACGCCTCGCGCGGGTGGCATTGTGCGGGCGCGCGTCGACGATCGGCCGACCGTACGACGACCGAACTGGGGGATGCGCGGTGGGTCCGCTGCACGGTGTGAAGGTGGTCGAGCTCACGGGCATCGGCCCGGGCCCGTTCGCGGGCACGCTGCTCTCTGACATGGGCGCCGAGGTGGTGCGCGTCGAACGCGCGCAGCTCGCGGCGTCGTCGAGCCGGCCCAGCGGGTTCGTCTTCGACGGGCGGGGGCGGCGCGGGATCACGATCGACCTCAAGCACCCCGACGGCGTCGAGACGGTGCTGCGGATGGTCGAACAGGCGGATGCGCTCATCGAGGGATTCCGGCCCGGGGTCACCGAACGACTCGGGCTCGGCCCGGACGCGTGCCTCGCCCGCAACCCGCAGCTGGTCTACGGACGCATGACCGGCTGGGGCCAGGACGGCCCGCTCGCGCACGCAGCGGGCCACGACATCAACTACATCGCGCTCGCCGGCGCGCTGGCGCACTTCGGTCGCGTCGGCCAACCGCCGACACCGCCCATCAACATGGTGGGCGACTACGGCGGCGGTGGGATGTTCCTCGCCTTCGGCGTGGTGTGCGCGGTCCTCGAGGCGCGCGCATCGGGCCAGGGTCAGGTCGTCGACGCGGCGATGGTCGACGGCGCGGCCTACCTGATGGGCGCGATCTGGGGCCTGCGCGGGATGGGCGGCTACTCCGAGGAGCGCGGCACCAACCTGCTCGACTCCGGGTCGCCGTTCTACGACGTCTACGAGACCGCCGACGGCGAGTGGGTGTCGATCGGGTCGATCGAACCGCAGTTCTTCGCACAGCTGGTCGAGCTCACCGGCATCGAGCACGACGACCTCCCGCACCAGATGGATCGGAGCGGCTGGCCGCTCCTGCGCGACCGCCTCGGTGCCGCGATCAAGGCGAGGACGCGCGCCGAGTGGGTCGAGGCGCTCGAGGGCACCGACGTGTGCTTCGCTCCCGTGCTCCCGATGAGCGAGGCGAAGGACCACCCGCACCTCGTCGCCCGCAAGATCATCGTCGAGCACGACGGCATCGACCAGCCTGCACCAGCGCCGCGCTTCTCGCGCACCGCAGGCGGAGATCCAGGGTCCCGCGCCGCTGCCGGGCGAGCACTCGGAAGCGGTGCTGGCCGACTGGGGCTTCGCCCGCGACGAGGTCGACGCGCTGCTCGCGTCGGGCGCCGTCACGCGCCGCGACTGACAGCCGCGACTGACCCGCCGCGCCCGCTCAGGCGGAGGCGACCACCGTCGCCACCGCGTCGAGGCGCGTCGTCAGCTCGTCGTCGTCGGCGGCGGTGACGGTGACGTGGCCGAGCTTGCGGCCCGGGCCGGGGCGACTTGCCGTAGTCGTGGAGGTGCGCGCCCGGGATCGCGAGCACCGCGTCGCGTGCGGGCATCACGCCGATGCAGTTGACCATCGCGCTCGGGCCCCGGGCGGCGGTCGCACCGAGCGGCCACCCGAGCACCGCGCGCAGGTGGTTCTCGAACTGGCTCGTCGTCGCACCCTCGATGGTCCAGTGCCCCGAGTTGTGCACGCGGGGCGCGATCTCGTTGGCGAGCAGCTCGCCGCCCACGTCGAACAGCTCGACCGCGAGCACGCCGACGTGGTCGAGGTCGTCGAGCAGCTGCGCCGCCAACAGCTCGCCGCGCGCCTGCAACGAGTGGTCGCCGTTCCCGCCGACGCCTGGCGCGGGCGCGCGGCTCACGCGCAGGATCCCGCCCTCGTGGTGGTTCTCGACCAGCGGCCAGCACGCCACCGTGCCGTCGAGCCCGCGCACGGCCAGCACCGACAGCTCGCGGTCGAACGGCACCAGCGACTCCAGGATGAGCGGCACGCTCCCGCCTCCGAGGTCCGCACATGCCGCGTCCAGATCGTCGGCGGAGTCGCGAGCGCGCCTGGCCCTTGCCGTCGTAGCCGCCCCGCCGGGTCTTCGAGCACCGCGGGCAGACCCACCTGCTCGACCGCAGCGTCGCAGCGCAGGGAGATCGTCGACCGGACGGAACGCGGGGGTGCCGATGCCGAGGCGGCGGAACGTCTCCTTCTCGGTGAGCCGGTCCTGCGAGACCTCGAGCGACCGGGCACCCGGGCGCACCGGGAGCTCGCGCTCGAGGAAGCGGGCGGCGTCGGCGGGCACGCCCTCCCACTCGTAGGTGACGACGGTCGCGCCCTCGGCCACCTCGGCGAGCGCGGCGCTCGTCGCCGAGCTCGCCCACCACGAGGTCGCCGACCGCGCTCGCCGGCGCGCCCGCGACCGGGTCGAGGAAGCGGAAGCGCACGTCGAGCGGGATGCCGGCGAGCGCGAGCATGCGACCGAGCTGGCCGCCTCCGAGCACCGCCACGACCTGGTCGGACATCGCGAGTTGTCTAGCGCAGGCGGATGCGGCGGAACAGGTGAGTGGTCTACGGGGCCGGTCCACCGGGTAGGACTGGACGTCGTGGAGACCGCGGCGAGCCTGGTCGTGCTGGCCGCGGTGCTGGCGCTGGTGGCGTGGGGTCGTCTGCCCGACCTCGTGGTCGCGGGCATCGGCGCGGTGGTGGTCGTCGCCACCGGGCTGGTGCCGATCGACGAGGTCGGCGACACCCTCGACCGTCTCGGCCCCACGCTGGCGTTCCTCGCCGCGATCTTCGTGCTCGCCGAGGTGGCACGCGACGCCGGCCTGTTCGACGCCGCCGGCACCTGGATGGGGGAGCGGGGCCGCACCGAGCAGGGGCTCGTGCTCGCCGTCTCCGCGGTGGCGGTCCTGATCACCGTGCTCATGGGCCTCGACGCCACCGCGGTGCTGTTCACCCCGGTCGTCGTGCAGGTGGTGGCGCGCCGGCGAGCGCGACCCCGACCCGCCACTGCTCGCCACCGCCCAGCTCGCCAACGCGTCGTCGAGCTTCCTCCCGGTGTCGAACCTCACCAACCTCCTCGTGTTCTCGGCGACCGGACTCACCTTCGGCGGGTTCGCCCTCCGCATGGCGCTGCCGACCCTGGCGGCGTCGTCGGTGGTGGTCGGCACCGCGGTGCGGGGCGTGCGGCGCAGCCGGGTCCCCGCCACCGCGACCCCGCCTGCGCCGCGCGAGCCGATCCACCTCGAGCCGTTCGCCCGGTTCGTGGTGGGCGCGATCGTGGTGCTCACGGTCGCGTTCTTCGTGGGCTCCGCCGTCGGCGTGGGCCCGGCCTGGATCGCACTCGGCCGGGGCGGCGGTGGTCGCCGTCGTCGCCGTCGCCCAGCGGCGGGCGACGCCGGTCGCCCTCGTCAAGGCGGCGTCGCCCGGCTTCCTCGTGTTCGTCGTCGCCCTGGCGGTGGTGGTGCAGGCCGCCGTCGACCACGGGCTCGGCGACGTCGCCCGTGACGTCCTGCCGTCCGGCACCGGCCTCGGGGCCCTGCTCGGCATGGCGCTGGTGGCGGCCGTGCTCGCCAACCTGGTGAACAACGTGCCCGCCACGCTGGTGCTGGCGATCGGTCATCCCGACCGGGTCGACGGCCCTCCTCCTGGCCATGCTGGTCGGCGTGAACGTCGGGCCCAACCTCACCTACACCGGCTCCCTGGCGACCCTCCTGTGGCGGCGGGAGGTGAGGTCCGCCGGGGTCGAGCCCGGTCGGGGCGCGTTCTTCCGGTTCGCGTGGATCGCGACCCCCGCCGCCCTCGTGCTCGCGACCCTTTCGTTGTGGCTGACGCTGCAGGTCACCGGCTAATCTTTCCGTTCCGCAGCAAGGGCCAACGTCGTCCCTCTGCGTCCACCGGTTCGTTCCTCAGCGCCGCTCTCGAGCAACTCCACGAGACCGGCGCGCGTGCGTGGATGTGAGATGACGCAGCCCCAACCCGACGCGGCTTCCGGGCCGCACCCGGCTCGCCGCTCCTCAGCGGGGTGCCCTTCAGCGCGGTGCCCGAGGCGTTCGGGCTCTACGACCCGCGCTTCGAGCACGACGCCTGCGGGGTCTCGTTCATCTGCCAGATCAAGGGCGTCGCCAGCCGCTCGATCGTCACC
The DNA here is from genome assembly GCA_963755855.1 of uncultured Actinomycetes bacterium. Taxonomy (GTDB): domain Bacteria; phylum Actinomycetota; class Acidimicrobiia; order IMCC26256; family DASPTH01; genus DASUAS01. Next base: position 125,079 of record CAVWLR010000010.1, read on the forward strand.
GACGCGCTCGACGCGCTCTGCAACCTCGACCACCGCGGCGCGTCGGGCGCCGAGATCAACACCGGCGACGGCGCCGGCATCCTCCTGCAGGTCCCCGACCGCTTCCTGCGCGAGGTCGTCGACTTCGCCCTCCCGCCCGCCGGTGCCTACGGCGTCGGGGCTGGCGTTCCTGCCCCTCGACACCGAGGCCGCCGACAAGACCGCCGCCCGGATCGACGCCATCGTCGAGGAGGAGGGCCTGCGCGTCGTCGGCTGGCGCGAGGTGCCGATCGACTCGTCGATGATCGGGCCCACCGCGCTGAGCGTGGTGCCGAGCTTCCGCCAGCTGTTCGTCGACGACCCCGCGGGATCCACCGGGGTCGAGCTCGACCGCAAGCTGTTCGTGGTGCGCAAGCGCTGCGAGCACGAGCTCACCGGCGTCGACGACTCGGTCGAAGAGCAGGTCTACTTCCCGTCGCTGTCGAGCCGCACCCTCGTCTACAAGGGCATGCTCACCACGCCGCAGCTGTCGGAGTTCTTCCCCGACCTCGACGACGACCGCGTCGAGTCGGCGCTGGCGCTCGTGCACAGCCGCTTCTCCACCAACACGTTCCCGTCGTGGCCGCTCGCGCACCCGTACCGGTACCTCGCGCACAACGGCGAGATCAACACCGTGCAGGGCAACCGCAACTGGATGCGCGCCCGCGAGGCGCTGATGGCCACTCCGCTCATCCCGGGGCTGGAGCGCGCGTTCCCGATCGTCACGCCCGGCGCGTCCGACACCGCCAGCTTCGACGAGTGCCTCGAGCTGCTGCACCTCGCCGGGCCGCCCGATCTGGCACGCGGCGCTGATGATGATCCCGGGCGCGTGGGAGAACCACGCCACCATGCCCGACGACGAGCGCGCGTTCTACCGCTTCCACGCGTCGCTGATGGAGCCGTGGGACGGTCCCGCGTCGATCACGTTCACCGACGGCACCGTCGTCGGCGCGGTGCTCGACCGCAACGGTCTGCGCCCGAGCCGCTACTGGGTCACCGACGACGACCGCGTGATCATGGCCAGCGAGTCGGGCGTGGTCGACGTCGACCCGGCCAGGGTCGTGCAGAAGGGCCGCCTGCAGCCGGGCCGCATGTTCCTCGTCGACACCGCCAAGGGTCGCATCGTCGGCGACCACGAGATCAAGGACGAGCTGGCGAGCGCCCAGCCCTACGCCGAGTGGCTCGAGCAGGGGCTCGTGCACCTGCACGACCTGCCCGACCGCGTGCACGTCGTGCCCAGCCACGAGTCGGTGCTCAAGCGCCAGGAGACGTTCGGCTACACGCACGAGGACCTCAAGCTGCTGATCTCGCCGATGGCGCGCACCGGCGGCGAAGGGCTCGGCTCGATGGGCACCGACACGCCCATCGCGGTGCTCTCCACCCGCTCGCGGATGCTGTTCGACTACTTCCAGCAGCTGTTCGCGCAGGTCACCAACCCGCCGCTCGACGCCATCCGCGAAGAGCTGGTCACCTCGCTGTCGGCCACCATCGGCGCCGAGGCCAACCTGCTCGAGCCGGGCCCGCAGTCGTGCGTGCAGGTCGAGCTGCCGTTCCCGATCATCGACAACGACGAGCTGGCCAAGCTCGTCCACATCGACCGCGACGGCGACCGCCCCGAGTTCGCGGCCGCCGTGCTCTCCGGCCTCTACCGGGTCGCCGGCGGCGGTCGCGCGCTGCGCGAGGCGCTCGACCGCGTGCGCGCCGAGGCGTCGGCCGCGATCGCCGAGGGCAAGCGCATCCTCGTGCTGTCCGACCGCGACTCCGACGCCGAGTGCGCGCCCATCCCGTCGCTGCTGCTCACCTCCGCGGTGCACCACCACCTGATCCGCGAGAAGACGCGCACGCACGTCGGCCTCGTCGTCGAGGCGGGCGACGCGCGCGAGGTGCACCACATGGCGCTGCTCGTCGGCTTCGGCGCCGGCGCGATCAACCCGTACCTCGCGTTCGAGTCGATCGAGGACCTCATCGCCTCCGAGCTGCACGGCCTCGGCGGGATGGACGCCAAGGTCGCGGTGAAGAACTACATCAAGGCCGCGGGCAAGGGCGTGCTCAAGGTGATGTCGAAGATGGGCATCTCCACCGTCGCGTCGTACTGCGGCGCGCAGGTGTTCGAGGCCATCGGGCTCAGCCAGGAGCTGGTCGACGAGTACTTCACCGGCACCGTGTCGCGCCTCGGCGGCATCGGCCTCGACGAGGTCGCGATGGAGGTGGCCCAGCGCCACGAGATCGCGTACGCGGAGCGGCCGGAGGAGCGCGCCCACCGCGACCTCGAGCAGGGCGGCGAGTACCAGTGGCGACGCGAGGGCGAGTACCACCTCTTCAACCCGGAGACGGTGTTCAAGCTGCAGCACGCGACGCGCGCCGGGCGCTACGACGTCTACAAGGAGTACACCGCGCTGGTCGACTCGCAGTCGACGCGCCTCGCCACGCTGCGCGGGCTCTTCGAGCTGCGCGAGGGTGTGCGCGAGCCGGTGCCGATCGACGAGGTCGAGCCGATCTCCGACATCGTCAAGCGCTTCGCCACCGGTGCGATGTCGTACGGCTCGATCTCGGCCGAGGCGCACGAGACGCTCGCCATCGCGATGAACCGCATCGGCGGGAAGTCCAACACGGGCGAGGGCGGCGAGGACGCCGACCGCTTCACCCCCGACGCCAACGGCGACCTGCGCCGCTCGGCGATCAAGCAGGTGGCCTCGGGGCGCTTCGGTGTGACGTCGGAGTACCTGGTGAACGCCGACGACCTGCAGATCAAGATGGCCCAGGGCGCGAAGCCCGGCGAGGGCGGTCAGCTGCCCGGGGCGAAGGTCTACCCGTGGATCGCCAAGACCCGGCACTCCACGCCCGGGGTGGGGCTGATCAGCCCGCCGCCGCACCACGACATCTACTCCATCGAGGACATCAAGCAGCTCATCCACGACCTCAAGAACTCCAACCCCGCGGCGCGCGTCCACGTGAAGCTCGTCGCGCAGGTCGGGGTGGGCACGGTCGCGGCGGGCGTCGCCAAGGCGCACTCCGACGTCGTGCTCATCTCCGGTCACGACGGTGGCACCGGCGCCGCGCCGCTCACGTCGCTCAAGCACGCGGGCGCGCCGTGGGAGCTCGGCATCGCCGAGACCCAGCAGACGCTCGTGCGCAACGGCCTGCGCGACCGCATCGTCGTGCAGTGCGACGGTCAGCTCAAGACCGGGCGCGACGTCGTCATCGCCGCGCTGCTCGGCGCCGAGGAGTTCGGCTTCGCCACCGCGCCGCTCGTCGTGAGCGGCTGCGTGATGATGCGCGTCTGCCACCTCGACACCTGTCCGGTCGGCATCGCCACCCAGAACCCGGAGCTGCGCAAGCGCTACTCGGGCAAGCCCGAGTTCGTCGTGAACTTCTTCGAGTTCATCGCCGAGGAGGTGCGCGAGCACCTGGCCGCGCTCGGGTTCCGGTCGATCGCGGAGGCCGTCGGCCACGCCGAGGTGCTCGACACCCGCAAGGCGATCGACCACTGGAAGGCGCACGGCCTCGACCTCGCGCCGATCCTCGCCATCGCCGAGAACCCCTACGAGGGCCAGGACCTGCTCTGCACCAAGGCGCAGGACCACGGCCTCGACCAGGCGCTCGACCAGGAGCTCATCGCGCAGGCCGAGGCCGCGCTCGAGCGCGGTGAGCGGGTCGAGATCTCCACCCCGGTGCGCAACGTCAACCGCACCGTGGGCACCATGCTCGGCTCCGCGCTCACGAAGCGCTGGGGCGGCGAGGGCCTGCCCGACGACACCATCACCGTGCACCTGCGCGGCTCCGCCGGTCAGAGCTTCGGCGCGTTCGTGCCGCGGGGCATCACGCTGCGCCTCGAGGGCGACACCAACGACTACGCCGGCAAGGGCCTGTCGGGTGGCCGGCTCGCGGTGTACCCCGACCGCGCGGCGCCGTTCGTCGCCGAGGACAACATCATCGCCGGCAACGTCGCGCTCTACGGCGCCACCGGTGGCGACGCCTACTTCCGCGGCGTCGCGGGGGAGCGGTTCTGCGTGCGCAACTCCGGTGCCACGGCGGTGGTCGAGGGCGTGGGCGACCACGGCTGCGAGTACATGACCGGCGGGCGCGTCGTCGTGCTCGGCCCCACCGGTCGCAACTTCGGTGCGGGGATGTCGGGTGGCGTCGCGTTCGTGCACGACCCCGACGACGCGTTCCCGGCGCTGGTCAACTACGAGCTGGTCGAGCTCGAACCGCTCGACGACGCCGACCGCGAGTGGCTGCGCGCCACCGTCGAACGGCACAAGGAGGCGACCGGTTCGCAGGTCGCCGAACGGCTGCTCGACCAGTGGGAGAGCGAGGTCGAGGCGTTCCGCAAGGTGATGCCGAAGGACTACCGCCGGGTGATGGCGGTGCTGGCCGAAGCGGAGCGACTCGGGCTCGGACCCGAGGAGACCGACACGATGGTGATGGAGTCGGTACATGGGTGAGGTGACGGGCTTCCTCAAGTGGGGCCGCGAGACGCCCACCCGCCGGCCGGTGCCGGTGCGCCTCCGCGACTGGCGTGAGGTCTACGAGCCGTTCCCCGAGGAGGCCCTCAAGGTCCAGGCCGGGCGCTGCATGGACTGCGGCATCCCGTTCTGCAACAACGGCTGCCCGCTCGGGAACCTCATCCCCGACTGGAACGACCTCGTGTACCGCGACCACTGGCGCGACGCGATCGAACGGCTGCACGCCACCAACAACTTCCCCGAGTTCACCGGCCGTCTGTGCCCGGCACCGTGCGAGGCCGCGTGCGTGCTCGGCATCAGCCAGGACCCGGTGAGCATCAAGCAGGTCGAGGTCGAGATCGTCGAGCGGGCCTGGAACGAGGGCTGGATCCGGCCGGTGAAGCCGACCGTCGGCACCGGCCGCAAGGTCGCCGTCGTCGGCTCCGGCCCCGCGGGGCTCGCGGCCGCGCAGCAGCTCACGCGCGCCGGTCACTCGGTGGTCGTGTTCGAGCGCGCCGACCGCATCGGCGGACTGCTGCGCTACGGCATCCCCGAGTTCAAGTTGGAGAAGCGCTTCGTCGACCGCCGCCTGGCGCAGATGGAGGCCGAGGGCACCGAGTTCCGGGTGAACGTCGACGTCGGGGTCGACGTCAGCGTCGAGGCGCTGCGCGAGGAGTTCGACGCCATCGTCCTCTCCGGCGGCGCCACCGCATGGCGCGACCTCCCGATCGAGGGACGCGAGGCGAACGGCATCCACCAGGCGATGGAGTTCCTGCCGTGGGGCAACCGGGTGCAGCTCGGCGACCTCGAGCAGCCGCCCATCACCGCCGAGGGCAAGCACGTCGTCATCATCGGTGGTGGCGACACGGGTGCCGACTGCCTCGGCACCTCGCACCGCCAGGGTGCGCTGTCGGTGCACCAGTTCGAGATCCTGCCCCGCCCGCCCGAGTCGCGGGCGCCGACCAACCCGTGGCCCACGTGGTCGAACATCTTCCGGGTGTCGTCGGCGCACGAGGAGGGTGGGGAGCGCGTCTACAGCGTCAACACCGAGTGCTTCCTCGCCGACGACGACGGCAACGTGCGCGCGCTGCGCGCCCACGAGGTCGAGATGGTCGACGGCAAGTTCCAGAAGATCGAGGGCAGCGACTTCGAGCTGCCGTGCGAGCTCGTGCTGCTGGCCATGGGCTTCCTCGGCCCGCAGCAGGAGGGTCTGCTCGACCGCCTCGGCGTGGAGCTCGACGGGCGCGGCAACGTGGTGCGCGACGCGACCTTCATGACCAACGAGCCCGGCGTGTTCGCGTGTGGCGACATGGGACGGGGCCAGAGCCTCATCGTGTGGGCGATCGCCGAGGGACGCTCGTGCGCCGCCGGGGTCGACACCTGGCTCATGGGGGAGACGCAGCTCCCCGCGCCGATCGCACCTTCGACCCGACAGCTCCTCTGATCTGCTGAGGAGTGGTCGGCACAGGTCCGACCCGAGCGCGACAACGACGTCGCACCCGGGTCGGTCACCACGACCCGGCCCGTGGTGCGTCCTGGTCCGGTGCGGACGTGGTCGTCAGCCGCGGCTGGAGTCGCCGCTCAGGTCCAGGGCGAGCACCGGGCGGGCGTCGAAGCCCAGCACCTTCGCCACCGGGATCGCGAGGGCGTCCGTGCGCCGGTCCTCGTAGTCGCGCACGGCGTGGTTGTAGGCGTCGACCAGCGTCGGATCCGGTGTCGCCTGCGCATAGCGGACGAGCGCGTCGGTGACGGCCTGGTCGAGCTTCAAACGCGGTGAGCCGAGCGCGTTCGCAGCCAGCCGCCGGCCCTGGGCGTCGACGGCGTTGGCGGCGGTGGCCTGCTGGCCGGCGTCGCCGTCCTGCAGTGCCGCATCCCACGCATCGAGTGCTGCGTGCAGATCCTTCGACACCTGGCGATCGGCTCCGCCCGCGGCGTCGAACGCGCTCAGGGCACCGGTGAGGGCGCGGTAGCGCTGCGGCAGCTGGTCGTCGGCGCGCAGCGGCTTCCAGGTCGTGTCGACCGCGGCGCGCGCGTCGTCGAGCTTGGGTTGCTGTGTCAGCACCAGCGCCGCCGCCCCGCCCACCAGCACGACGAGCAGCACGACGAGGATCCATCGGGTGCGGCGCGACATGGCCCGGTCACGTTACCGGCGCGACCTCTTCGGGGAGTTCACCCTGTTCGTCGAGGAGCGTGATCGGTAGCGTCGGGGCATGGTCCGCTCCCGGGCCGTGGTCGTGGTCACCCTGACCATCACCTCGGTGCTGGGGGCGTCGGCGCTGGGGCGGTGGTTCGGCGAGCAACGGCGTGCGGCCGATCAGCCCTACCGCGTCGTGCAGGTGCTCGACGGCGACACCATCATCGTGCGGCGCGTCGGTGCGCCGGAGGAGACGATCCGGCTGCTCGGCGTCGACACGCCCGAGACGCATCACCCGCGCAAGCCGGTGCAGTGCTACGGACCGGAGGCCGCGGCATACACCACCAGGCGTCTGTTCGGGCAGGTCGTGCAGCTCGAGGACGACGTCGAACGCCACGACATCTACGGCCGTCGCCTCGCGTACGTGTACCTCGACGGTGCCAACTACGAGCGCGAGCTGCTGCGCAAGGGCTTCGCGCGCCTGCTCGTCATCGAACCCAATCACGCCCACGCCCGCGACATGCTCGACGACGAGCTGAACGCCCGGGCACGAGGCGTCGGCCTCTGGGGAGTCTGTGAGCCCGAGTGACACCGGGCCGGTTCAGTCGGTGGGTTCGAGGAAGCGTTCGCGGAGTTCGCGCTTGAGGATCTTGCCGCTCGGATTGCGGGGGATCTCGGTCACGAACTCCACCTTCTTGACCGTCTTGAACGGGGCGAGCTTGCCGCGGGTGTGCGCCATCACGTCCTCGGCGCACACGTCGTCGTCGGAGACGACGACGACGGCGAGCGGGGATTCACCCCACGTCGCGGACGGCACGCCGATGACAGCCGCGTCGATGATCGCCGGATGACCGAGGAGGACGTTCTCGATCTCGGCCGGATACACGTTCTCGCCGCCGGAGATCAGCATGTCCTTGGTGCGGTCGATGATGGTGACGAAGCCATCGGCGTCCATGGTCGCCACGTCACCGGTGTGCAGCCAGCCGTCGACGATCGCCTCGGCGGTGGCTCCCGGCCGATTCCAGTAGCCGGTCATGATGTGCGACCCGCGGACGAGCACCTCTCCAGGCTCGCTCGGATCGCAGTCCGACCCGTCCTCGCGCACGACGCGTACCTCGGTGTGGAAGAACGAACGCCCCGTCGAGCCGGCGCGGGCGAGTGCATCCTCATGGGTCATCAGGCACGCCGGTCCGCATGTCTCGGTGAGCCCGTACACCTGGTGGATCTCGATACCCATCGACTCGTAGGTCTTGATCAGCTCGAGTGGCACTGGCGCGGCGCCGCTCATCACCCAGCGCAGCGTGGAGGCCTTGTGCCGTTCCGGGTCGTACACACCGAGCATGAATTGCAGCATCGCCGGCACCAACAGCGTGGTGGTGACCCGTTCGTCCTCGATCTGCTTCCACGCGTCGTTCGGGTCGAAGGAGCGCATCGCCACGAGCGTCAGCCCCCGGTACGCCACGCACAGGCTCGGTGTCAGCGCTCCGACGTGGAACATCGGCAACGAGTTCAGGAATCTGTCGTGGACCTGGAAGTCGGCGGTGGCGCTGATCGTCTGGATCGCCCACATCACGGTGTCATGGGTGTGCATGACACCCTTCGGTGGTCCCGTGGTACCGCTCGTGTACATGATGAACAACAGGTCGTCGTCGCACCCGGCCAACTCGGGCTCGGCGTCCGATTGTGCGCCGAGCCAGTCGTCGTAGTCGACCGCGCCCTCGGCACCGTCAGCGCCCGCCTGGATCCAGTGCACGATCGCCGTCGCGTTCCCGCGCGAGCGGAGCTCGTCCGCAGCCACGGCGAACTCGGCCCCGTACACGAGCACCGTCGCGCCGGCGTCGGCGAGGATGAACTCCAATTCGTCCGGGACGAGGCGCCAGTTGAGCGGCACGTTGACGGCACCGATCTTGGCGACTGCGTAGAACGACTCGACGAATTCGGCGCCGTTCATCAGCAGGAGGGCGACACGATCTCCCTCGCTCACACCGATCCCGCGCAGGCCGTTGGCGACGCAGTTGGCACGGGCGTTGAGCTCGCGGTAGGTCAGCCGACGACCAGTCGCCGGCTCGACGAGCGCTTCGGTGCTCGGAGCGAGATGGGCGCGTCGGCGCAGCAGGTCACCGATGTTGACCGCCATGAGCAGACCCCCCTCAGTCAGACTCGACACGTCATCCACCCGCCACCCCCAGGATGCCACCGTTCGAGCGTGTGCGCTCGTGTCGGTCTGTGCTGTGCGTGCGGCAGCGCTTCGTGAGCGCGGTTCACCCGTCGAGTTCAGGGACGGCGCGGGTGGGGTGGCGGGTCGTGCGTGGCCTCACGCCGATCTCCGGAGCTCCTTCGCGCTCCGGCGTGTCCTCGCGCCGCGCGGCCATGCGGGCGCCGTACCGCAGTGCCAACGGCGCCGCGGTGAGCCCGTGCGCGACCACGCTCACGAGCACGGTCAAGGTGACTGCCGCGAGCACTGCGGTGGCTTCCGATCCCTGGAGCGAGTCGAACGCGATCACGGCGAACACGACCGATGCCAGGCCGCGAGGGCCGAACCACCCCATGAACGCCATCGTGGTTCGGCTGAACCCCGAGCCGATCAGGGCGATCGCCACCGGCACCATGCGCACCACGGTCAGCGCGAGCACGGCGAAGACCGCGGTCTGCCAGGTCACCGCGTCGAGCGCCGTCACCAGTACCGCGCCGAAGAGGAACCAGACGACGAGAGAGAGGAGCCTGCCGCTCTGGGCGTCGAACTCGAGCGTCGCCGGTGATTCAGAGGAACCGTGCACCACGGTTCCGAAGGCGAGACCGCCGACGAACGCGCTGATGAACCCATTGCCTCCGAGCTCGATCGACAGTGCATACGCCAAGAGGGCGAGCGCCAACACCCCGACGCCGCGATAGGTCGGGGACGCGAGTCCGTGAGTCGTGGTGAGTGTGAGCAAGTACCCGCCAACGAGGCCTACGGCCGTGCCGAGGAGCACCCCGGCGCCGAGTTCCGCGAGTGAGCCGCCGAGCGCCGTCGATGAGTGCGTCATCGTGTCGGCGACCGCGCCGGCGATGAAGAAGCTCACGAACGGTGTGGCGATGCCGTCGTTGAGTCCACTCTCGACGTTGAGGATGCGTCGAACGCGCGCGGGCACGTGCTCGTCCTCCACGACTTGAGCACCCAGCGCAGCATCGGTCGGCGCCACGGCCGCCGCGATCACCGCGGCCGCCCACGGGTCGAGATCCGGGAAGAGCAACACCGCCAGGGCGGTGCCGAGGGCGATCGTGAGCGGCAGGCCCACGAGCAGGAGTCGCGTTTCGACGACGGCGTCATGGCGCAACACCCGGAGGTTCACGCGCGCAGCGTCGGAGAAGAGCAGGAGCGCGAGGGTGACCTCGGAGAGGCTTCGAAGCGTCTCTGCGTGCACGTCCACGTCGATCGCAGCCACCGGATCGTTGGCGAGCACCAGACCGAGGACCACGAACGCGATCGGCGCGCTGATGTTGAGCGCCTCGAACTTCGCCGAGACGAGCCCCCATGCGATCAGCGACGCCGCGATGGCGACGATCAGTCCCGTGTCGAGAGTCTCCATCACAGTTCCTCGCGTCGTCAGGCGTCGGTGCGTCGCTCCGCTCGGGACGCGCGATGGCGCGCAGCTGCGGTCAGTTGGCGGGTCGGATGTTCTGGTTGACGTGGAAGAGGTTCTCCGGGTCGAACCGCTGCTTGACCTGTGCGAGGCGGTCGTAGTTCCCGCGGTACGTCGCCTCGACTCGGTCCTGACCTTCGTCCATCATGAAGTTCACGTAGGCGCCGCCCATGGAGTGGGGGTGCAACGCGTCGAAGTAGTCCACCGTCCAGCGTGTGATCTCGGGTGCGTTGGCCGGGTCGGGGTCCACACCGACGATGACCTGGGCGTAGCGGGCGTCGCGGTAGGCCCAGGCGGTCGCGTCGTTGGCGACTCGCGCCGCGGCTCCATCGACCGGATAGAGGTGCATGCTCGATTGCGTGGTCGGGAGTTGTGCGCCGAACTCGGCGTGTCGCTGCACCGCCTCCGCCGGGAGGTCGCGGACGTAGTCGGCGCGCCAGTACCACTGATCGCCCTTGGGGTAGAGCCCGTCGAACGCGCTGTTCCATGCCGGATACGGGAGCTCCATCACCCCGTCGAGCGCGATGCCACCGAGGGCGCGAGCGGGTGCGAACATCTCGTCGACGCGTTCCGCAGGCCCGGCGTAGCACCACACGATGCCGCACATCTTCTGGAGGTGGAGGTCCTCGGGGAACGGAGGCGCAGGCGGCACGGTGAGGAAGGCGAAGAAGCCATTGAGGTCGTCGGGTGCCGCCCCGATGAAGTCGTGGAAGAACGGCAGCACTTCGTCGGTGCGTTCGAGGGGCCAGAGCATCGGTCCTGCCCACACACTCGAGACCTCGTGGAGCTGCAACGTGAAGGACGTGACCACGCCGAAGTTGCCACCGCCTCCGCGCACCGCCCAGAACAGATCCTCGTGCTCGTCGGCGCTGACGGTGACGAAGCTTCCGTCCGCCAACACCATGTCGACGGCGAGGAAGTTGTCGATGGTGAGACCGCACTTGCGGGTGAGATGACCGACGCCGCCCCCGAGCGCCAGGCCACCCAGACCAGTCGTCGAGATGATGCCCCCGGGAGTCGCGAGCCCGAACGCGTGCGTCGCATGGTCGACATCGCCCAGGAGCGCGCCGCCCCCTGCCACCACGGTGCGCGCTTCGGGATCGACGCGTACCCCGCGCATGCCCGACAGGTCGATGACGACTCCGTCGTCGACGCTGCCCAGGCCACCGCCGTTGTGGCCACCACCCCGGATCGCTATGTCCAAGCCCTCCTCGCGTCCGAACCGCACCGCTGCGATGACGTCGGCGATGTCTTGGCATCGCACCATCAACGCCGGGTGCTTGTCGATCATCGCGTTGTACAACGAACGAGCGTCGTCGTAGCGGTTGTCTCCAGGGACGAGGATCTCGCCGCGAACGTCGCCGCGGAGCGCGTCCACGGCCGATGAGTCGAGTGTCGCTGTGGTCATGACGGTCCCCGATCGGTGATTCCGTCCTGCCCGGCACTTCATTGAAGGCCCGACAGCGACTGCTGGCAAGGGCTTTCCGGGGGACGCAGTGCACCGTCGAGCCGAACCGATCGACCTGGTGGCTCACCGGGTGCACTCGTTCACTCCGGGTGGTCGGTCACCCACATCGCAACCCTCGTCGGGGCTTGTCGGAGTGTGGGTACGAGGGCGGTGAGTCCTGAGCCGGACTCAGCCGGCCGGACGCCGGAGCGCGCTGCGACCTCGGGTTCAGGAACGCTCGGTCGTGCCGAGCAGCTGGAGGCCAGGGCCGTCGAGCTCGCGGCTCACGTCGCGACCGTTGATCGCCATCAGGATCGCCTCGCCCGTACCGCGCACCTCGGGACCCGTGCCCCCGGTCCATCCGATGTCGGTGGCGACGAGTCGCAGGTCGCGTGCGCGCTTGTACGAGCCGCCGCCCACGCCGAAGTAGCCGCCGCCCTTGCGGGTGAGGCAGTAGTCCAGCGCCCAGACCAGCCGGTCGGTCGAGACCACTCGCGCGGCGCCCAACGGTCGTCGCACGTCCTGCTGGTGCACGATCAGCTCGCCCAGGTTGTTCTCGTTGACCTGCGCCGGTGACGCGAGCCAGTCGATGAGGTCACCGCTCGTGCGGGTCCGCTCGCGTGCGAGCAGCTTCGACTCGAACCGCGCACCGCCGAACGCACCGAACTGGACGACGTCCTTGGCGTACGCGGTCGGCGGCAGGTGGATGTGCCAGGCCACGTGGATGGCCACGTCGCGCACCGACCACCCCGCGCACAACGACGGCGCGGCGAGCTGGTCCTCCGTGGCGGGGCGCAGGACGTCGACGAACTCCTGTTGCTCGGCCGCGATCTGCTGCTGCACGCGCTTCGTGTCGACCACCGCGGACGACTACAGGTCGGCCAGGATGCCGGTGCGCTGCTCGACCTGCAGCACCGCGAGCACGCGTCCGAGTCCGAGCCAGATCGCGAGGCACAGCGAGAGGTCGAGGATCTCGTCGTCGGCGAACTCCGCGTGCAGTCGCTCGTAGAACTCGTCGTCGAGTCCCTGGTGGTCGATGGTGAAGCGCTCGGCGTACTCGATGGCCAGGCGCTGGCGCTCGGTGTAGCCGGGCCAGGTGCGCCACTCGTCGAGGTGGCCGTAGTCGTCGTCGGTCACGCCCGCGTCGAGCATCGACTGCGCCCGCGCCGTCGAGCACGCCGAGCAGTCGTTGAGCTGCGCCACACGCAGTCGCGCCACTTCGCGTTCGGTCGCCGGGAGCTTGCTGCGGTGGTACACCGCGTCGATCATGTCGGTGACGGTGCCCGCCATCTCGGGGCGGAGTCCGAACACCCGGCGCCCGGGTGCGCCGGGGCCGTCGGGGATCTCGATGCGCGCCATCCGCGGCAGCTTACGACCGGTGCCGCTCCCGATGGCCGGCCACCCGCCCGGCGCCCGACCGCCTCCCGACTGCTCTCGACTCCTGGGGTTCAGCTGTGCTCGGCCACCAGTGCCAGCACCGCGTCGCCGTAGCGCTCGGCCTTCACCGGGCCCACACCCGGCACGTCGAGCAGTGCGACCGGCGTGCGCGGCCGGGCAGTGGCGATGGCGGCCAGCGTGGTGTTCGGGAAGATCACGTACGCGGGCGCGCTCGCCGCACGCGACTGACGCAGCCGCCAGTCGACCAGCGCGGCGTAGAGCGGCGCGTCGGTCTCGGACACGTCGGTGGGGTTCTTGGTGCGCGTGCTCCCGCCCTTGCCGCGCGCGACGCGGTCGCGGGCGGCGGCGATGCTGTCGGCAGCGCTGCCGTCGGCCGACCTCGAGCCCGGCGCAGGCGGGTGCATGGTGTCCTCCACCCGCTGGATCCAGCTGCTGCGCGTGCGACGCGCCTGGCGACCGGCGACGGTGCGCTCGCGCGACCAGGTGAGGTGGAGCCCGCGCTCGGCGCGACTCAGTGCGACGTAGAGGAGGCGCTGCTCCTCGTCCATCGCCTCCGGGCTCTTGGCGTACGAGATGGGCACGAGCCCCTTCTCGAGCCCGGTGACGAACACGGTGTCGAACTCGAGACCCTTGGCGCGGTGGAAGGTGAGCAGCTCGACGCCGTTGCCGCCGCCGCCCCCGCCGGCATCGTCGCCGCGCAGCGAGGTCTGCAGGAACTCGAGGAAGCCGTCGACGCTGCCGCGCCCGCCGTCGGCCTCGAGGTACTCGTGCCCGAGGCGCACGAGCGCGTCGACGTGCTCGCGCCGCTCCTCGGGGAGCGCCTCGGCGTCGGTGGCGAAGTCGGTGAGGTGCTCGACGAACGGACGCTGTGGAGCCTCGCGTGCGGTGGTGCGCAGCGTGTCGAGCGCGACCTGCACCTCTTGGCGGTCGAGGAAGCGCTGACCGCCGCGCACGCGGAAGGGGATGCCGGCGCGCGTGAGCGCCTCTTCGAACAGCGCCGACTGCGCGTTGACCCGGTAGAGGACCGCCATGCGCGACCAGGTGAGCTGCGCGCTCTCGGCCGCGCGCAGCGACCGCGCCACGCCGCGGGCTTCGTCGTCGGCGGTGGGGTACTCGGTGAAGGTGGGCAGGGGGCCGTCGGGCTGGGCCGCGTGCACCTGGTGGCGTCGACGCCCGGGCGGGCCGAGGACCACGCTCGCCGCCGCCACCACCTGCGGGGTCGACCGGTAGTTGCTCCCGAGCTGCACCACGCCGACGTCGGGGAACTGCTCGGCGGGGAACACGCGCCGGAAGCCCCCGAGGTACGACGCGTCCGCGCCGGCGAACCCGTAGATCGCCTGGTCGGGGTCGCCGACCACGCACAGGTCGCTGCCGTCGCCCAGCCAGGCGCGCAACAGGCGGAACTGCGCCGCGCTGGCGTCCTGGAACTCGTCGACGAAGAGGTGACGGAACCGCCACCGCTGCGCGGCGGCGAACTCGGGGTCGCGCCCGAGCACGTCTGCGCACCCGGTGATCAGGTCGTCGAAGTCGACCAGGCCACGCTTGCGCTTCTCGCGCTCGTAGCCGGCGTAGATCTCGGCCACCTCGGCCGCGGGTCGCGGGGTGCTGCGCCCCGCCCGCGTGACCGCGGCCTCGTAGCCGTCGGGTTTCACCAGCCGGGCCTTCGACCACTCGATCTCCGACGCGATCTCACCCGCCGCCAGCGCACCCTCGCGGCCGCGTTGGGGGAGGATGCGCAGGAGGATCCGCACCTTGCGGTCGAGCAGCTCCGGCATCGCGCGGCCCTGCTCGTCGGCCCGGCGCCGGAGCTGGGCCAGCGCGATGGCGTGGAAGGTGCCGGCGGTGACCGACTCGCGCACTCCGAGGCGCGACAGGCGGGTGCGCAGCTCGCCCGCGGCCTTGCGGGTGAAGGTGACCGCGAGCACGTGCGACGGATCGACGATGCCCTCGCGCGACTGCCACGCGATCCGGCGGGTGAGCACGCGCGTCTTGCCCGACCCCGCGCCCGCGAGGATCGCCAACGGCGCTGCGCGGCTCGTGACCGCGTCGCGCTGAGTGGGATCGAGACCGTCGAGGAGCGCGTCCACCGCGGCACCGTACCGCCCGGGTACGACACCGAAGTCGACCCGGGTGATGTCGCCCGCGCCGACGCGACACACCGGCCCGGGACAGCAGAAGGCCCCGAGTAGTCTCCGCTGCGAGCAGCTTCGATCTCCTCGGGGCCGTTCCCGCCGACCTCCTCCGAGTTCCTCGCTCCCGGGTTGCCCCTGGCGCTCGGCCTCGGTGTCGGCCTCCGGATCCCTCGCCTCCCGGGGGTGGTCCCGTTCGGCTCGTTCACCGCACCGGATCCCGCTCCGGTCCGTCTTCCGGGTCTTCCCGCCCGTTCCGCTCGGGCCCGCCGGCTTGCGCCGACCTGCTCGTGCGTCCCGGCCGTTCCTTCCCGGCACCGGACCGGTGTTCACCGGCCTCCGCAACATACCGACGCGCACGCGCGATTGCAAGCAGAATTTCGGCGCCGGCGTGAAGCGCTCCGTCGCCTACGTTCGGACGGTGGTCGAGGTGTCACGCGACGAGTTCGAACGCATGGTCGGCGACGCACTCGACGAGATCCCCGACGCCCTCGCGACCGAGCTCGACAACGTCGCCGTGATGGTCGAGGACTGGCCGACGGGCGAGCAGTTGGGGAGCGTCGGCGCCGGTGGCACGCTGCTCGGTCTCTACGAGGGCGTGCCGCTCACGAAGCGCGGACCGCTCAGCTACAGCGGCGTCGCGCCCGACCGCATCACCATCTTCCGGGGTCCGCTGTCGCAGCGCGCCCGCGACGTCGACGAGCTCGCGGCGCAGGTGCGGGTGACGGTCCTCCACGAGGTCGGCCACTACTTCGGCATGGACGATGTGCGCCTCCGTGAGCTCGGGTGGGCGTAATCTCCTGCGCATGCCGTACCCGGACAACCTGGTGCAGGAAGGC
Organism: uncultured Actinomycetes bacterium; assembly: GCA_963755855.1. GTDB lineage: Bacteria > Actinomycetota > Acidimicrobiia > IMCC26256 > DASPTH01 > DASUAS01. The sequence continues at coordinate 141,112 of CAVWLR010000010.1, forward strand.
GAGACCGTCGCCCTCGACCTGCGACCGCACTGGTGGTACTTCTCGCGCAACATCCTCACCGGGATCCCGCTCGCGATCGTCCTGATCGTGGTGCTCGGAGGGCTCGACGGCGACGCCCGCAGGTACATCGGCCTCGTCGTCGGCATCGTCACCGTGGTGTGGGCGGTGTGGCTGGGGCTGAAGTACCTGCAGTGGCGCATGACGTACTTCGTGGTCACGAGCCGGCGGGTCATCTACCGCAGCGGTGTCATCTCCAAGCGCGGGGTCGAGATCCCGCTGGAGCGCATCAACAACATCAACTTCCACCAGCGCCTCATCGACCGCATCATCGGCGCCGGCGACCTCGACATCGAGTCGGCGGGCAAGGACGGCCAGTCGCACTTCGACTTCATCCGCCATCCCGACGGCGTGCAGCACGAGATCTACCGGCAGATGGAGACCCGCAACATGCCGGTGGCGATGGTGCAGCAGGCGGCTCCGGCGGCGACCCCGCAGCCGGGCCAGGCGGTGCCCGACCAGATCGAGCAGCTCGCCCGCTTGCGCGACCAGGGCCACATCACCGAGGCGGAGTTCGAGGCCAAGAAGGCCGAGCTGCTCGGCCGCATGTAGTCGGTCGACGCGGAGTTCAGTCGACCCTGGACGCGCCGTCGACGGCGCGGGCGACGAACCCCATCGGCTCGATCCCGGTCGCGGCGCGGTAGCGCAGCGTCGTCTTGGCGAGGACGTCGTCGGCGTGGTTGCGCTGCGACGAGCGCGACGACACACCCACCGAACCCCGCGCCGGTGAGGCGCGCACCTGCAGCGCCGCACGCGACGAGCACGTCGACGAGCGCGTCGAGCTCGGGCGTCGACACCTCGAAGTCGTCGCGCAGGCTGGCGTGGCTCTCGAGCAGGAGCGGACCGAGCACCGACAGGTCGCCGCGGGGGAGTGCGCGCGCCATCGCGACGACACGCGCGTTCTCGGCGACGACGTGGCGAGCGCGCGGCGAGTCGCGCACCTGCTCCGCCGTGGCGTCGCGCAGCGCGTCGATCCCGAGCGCGGTCGCGACCGCCTCGCACTCGGCGCGCCGCGTCGCGTACTCGGAACCCACGAGGGTGCGCGGTACACCGCAGTGCACGACGAGCACCGCCATCGACGGCGGGATCGCGATCGGGGTGACGGTGGTGTCACGGCAGTCGATCAGCAGCGCGTGACCCGCCTTCCCGAACACCGATGCGAGCTGGTCCATGAGGCCGCCGCGCACGCCGGTGGCCAGGGTCTCGGCGGCGGATGCGGCACGGGCGGTGTCGATCCGGTCGAGGGCATCGCCACCGAGGGCCAGTGTGAGCGCCACCGCCAGCGCCGAGCTCGACGACAGCCCGGAGCCGACGGGCACCGTCGTGTCGATCTCGAGGTCTTCGACCGACACGGGCAGCCCTCGCTCCACGAGGGCCCGCACCGCGCCGGCGACGAACCGCCCCCACGTCGGCTCCACGGTCGCGGGCTCGGTGCTGCCGTCGGTGGCCACCGTCACCCGGCCCTCGAGCTGACGCGAGCGCGCGTGGATCGCGCCGTTCGCGTCACCTGTGCCGACCCGGACCGTGCAGGCGCGATCGATGGCGAGCGGAAGGACGAACCCGTCGTTGTAGTCGGTGTGGTCACCCATGAGGTTGACGCGTCCGGGCGCGACGACGGTCGTCATGCAGTCCTCATTCGGTCCTCATCCGAAGCCCATTCTGACTACATCCCCGGTGCGCCAGCGCCGATACTGGTGGCATGGGTCGTTTCCAGATGTCGTGGCAGATCGCCAAGCGGTCGTGGGCCGTCCTCCGTGACGACAAGACGCTCGCCTGGTTCCCGGTGCTGTCGGCGATCGGTTCGCTGATCGTCATCGCCGCCCTCGGTGGGCTCTTCCTGGTGGCGGGCATCGACGACAGCGCGAGCGGCACCTCGCTCCAGCCGCTCGGCTACGTCCTCATCGTCGTGGCGTACCTGGCGCTGGCGATGGTGCAGACCTACTTCCTCGCCGGCCTGGTGGCGGGCGCCGACCAGCGCCTCCGGGGCCAGGACAGCACCCTGAAGAGCGCGCTCGACATCGCCAACTCCCGGTTGCACCGCCTGCTCCCGTGGGCCGTCGTCACCGCCACGGTCACGATGATCCTCCAGGCGATCGAGGAGCGCTTCGGGCTCATCGGCACGATCGTCGCCCGTCTCGTCGGGCTGGCATGGAACCTGGTGACGTTCCTCGTGGTGCCGATCCTCGTGCTCGAGGACCTCGGCGTCGGAGACGCGCTGAAGCGCTCGAAGGACCTGTTCAAGAAGACCTGGGGCGAGAACGTGATCGGCCAGTTCGGGCTCGGCGCGGTCGGGTTCCTGCTGGCGCTGCCGGGCATCCTGCTCATCGCCGTCGGCGCCGCCATCGGCACCGCCGGCCTGATCGTGCTCGGCGTGGTGGGCGGCGTGTGGCTCGTCGTCTCCGCCGTGATCGTGTCGGCCCTGAGCGGCATCTACCGCACCGCGCTGTACCACTACGCGGCGAACGGCGAGGTGCCGGGCGAGTTCTCCGACATCGATTTCGGCGCCGCGTTCAAGCACCGGGGCGACCGCGGCAGCCGCGGCGGACTGTTCGGGAACCCGTCGAACAACTGACGCGGGCCCGACTCGGCGTTCGGACGGGGCCCGGAGACGGCCCCTAAGGTTGAGCGGTGATCGAGATCGAGACCCTGCCGCAGCTCCGCGACCCGGTGTTGGTCGTCGCGCTGACGGGCTGGGTCGACGCCGGTCTCGCGGGCAGCGGCAGCGTCGTCTTCCTGCAGGAGCAACTCGACGCGGCGCGCGCGTTCGCCCGCATCGACCTCGGCGATCTCATGGATCTGCAGCAGACGCGCCCGACCGTCCACCTGGTCGACGGCGTGTCGCGCGAGATCGACTGGCCCGAGATCACGCTCATCGCGGGCCACCTCGGTCGCGACGTCGTGCTGGTCACGGGACCGGAGCCGTCGCTGCGCTGGCGGGAGGTGCTCGGCGAGCTGGTCGACGTCGCCCTGCAGCTCGGCATCACCGAGGCGTACACCGTCGGCGGCATCCCGGCGATGGCGTCGCACCGGCGTCCGGTGAGCGTGCTCGCCACCGGCACCGACGAGTCGCTGATCGAGCGCGCGGGGGCGTGGCGGCAGGACTACACCGGGCCCACCGGCGCGCAGAGCGTGCTGCAGGTGATGCTCGGCGACGCCGGCGTCCCCACGTTGGCGCTGTGGGCCCAGGTGCCCCACTACCTCTCGGGGGCGCGTCACCGCCGGCGATCCGCGCCGTGCTCGAGCGGCTGACCGACCTCGCCCGGCTGTCGGTCGACCTCGACGGGCTCGACGACCAGGCCGTCGCCTACGTCGACCGGGTCGAGGAGGGCCTCTCCGACCGTCCCGACGTGCTGGAGATCATCTCCGCCATCGAGGACGGCGAGGACGAGGTCGACGAGACCGAGCTGCCGAGTGGCGACGAGCTCGCGTCCGAGATCGAGCGCTTCCTGCGCGACCAGAGCTGATCAGCCATGTGCGAAGAGACACGAGGGAGAACCACGCGATGAGCGTCGTCAAGATCAACGCGATCACCGTGCCGAAGGAGCGCGCCGAGGAGCTGGTGGGGCGCTTCGCCGCACGCGCCGGCGAGGTGTCGAAGTCGCCCGGCTTCGAGGCCTTCGAGCTGCTCCAGCCGACCGACGACCGCGACACGTTCCTCGTGTACACGAGGTGGGCGTCGGAGGACGACTTCCAGAACTGGATGAAGAGCGCGGCGTTCCAGCACGGGCACCAGGCGCACAACACGCAGGGCCCGGTCAGCACGCACAGCGACCTCTGGCAGTTCGACGTGGTGCAGCACGAGGAAGCGCCGGCCTCCTAGCTCCTCGCCCCTCCCGAGCGCACCGACTCCCGAGCTGCCGTGTCGACTCTCCTCGACTTCCACAAGGTCTGGGGTTACGTCGCGATCGGACTCAACGCGCTCGCAGGGGTGATCGCCCTGGTCGCGTGGCGGTGGAAGCCCGCCCGCGGCCGGTACGTGTGGATCGCCACCATCATCGCCGAGTCGGCGCTGATGCTGCAGGTCCTCGTGGGCACGATCCTCGTGGCCAGCAAGGACTACGTCGCCCCGCGGTTCCACATGTTCTACGGGTTCGTCGCGTTCCTCACCGTCGGCATCGCGTACCAGTACCGTCGCCAGATGCGCGGCCGCACCGAGATGTTCTACGGGCTCGTCGGCCTGTTCCTCATGGGGCTCGGCATCCGGGCCGTGCTCCAGGCGGGGTGACGTGACCGGCTCTGCGCGCCGGCGCGTGCTCCTCCTGTTCGGGGGTCGCTCGGCCGAGCACGACGTGTCGCGCGTGACCGCGGTTGCGGTGGCGCGCGCGCTCGACCGTGCGCGCTACGAGGTGGTGCCGGTCGCGATCACGACCGACGGCCGGTGGCTGCTCGCCGACTCCGCGCAGCGTGCGATCGCAGGCGGTCCCTCGGCGCTGCCGGGCGCGTTCGAGATCGACGGTGACCTCGCGCCCGCGGTGGGCGCGCTCGACGTCGACGTCGTGTTCCCGCTCCTCCACGGTCCCTACGGCGAGGACGGCACCGTGCAGGGGCTGCTCGAGCTGGCCGACCTCCCGTACGTCGGGTCAGGCGTCGTCGGCTCCGCAGTGGCGATGGACAAGGTGATGATGAAGCGCGCGTTCGCTGCCGTCGGACTGCCGTACGCGCGCACGGTCGACTTCCGCGACGGGCACGACCGGGGCGAGCTCGTCGCCCGCATCGAGACCGAGCTCGGCTACCCGTGCTTCGTGAAGCCCGCCAACCTCGGCTCGTCGGTGGGGGTGTCGAAGGCGCGCGACCGCGCCGGGCTCGACGCGGCGCTCGACCTGGCGCTGTCGTACGACGAGTGGATCGTGGTGGAGGAAGCGATCGTCGGGCGCGAGATCGAGCTCGCGGTCCTCGGCGACGATCCGCCTGCGGTGTCGGTGGCAGGGGAGATCGTCCCCGGTGACGACTTCTACTCCTACGCCGACAAGTACGAGGCCGACGACGCTCAGCTCCTCGTGCCCGCGCCGCTCACCGACGACCAGTTGGCCGACGCGCAGCTGCTGGCGTGCCGCGCGTTCGAGGCGTGCCGGTGCGAGGCCATGGCCCGGGTCGACCTCTTCCTGAGCGACGATCCCGAGGTCGGCCACGGTGGCTTCCTCGTGAACGAGGTCAACACGATCCCCGGCTTCACGCCCATCTCGATGTATCCGCGCCTGTGGGAGGCCACCGGCGTGCCGTACCCGGAGCTGCTCGACCGCCTCGTCGACCTGGCGCTCGCCCGCCACGCCCGCCGCACGGAGCGGGCCGGGCGCCAGCGCTAGCGGGTCATCGATCCGATCGCTACAGGTTGACGATCGGGCAGGTGAACGTGCGGGTGATCCCGTCGACCTTCTGGATCGCCGACACCACGAGCTGACCGAGGTCGTCGAGCGTGTCGGCCTCGGTCTTGACGATCACGTCGTAGGGGCCGGCCACGTTGTCGGCCGTCACCACGCCGGCGATGTCACGGGCGGCGCTGGCCACCTTCTCGGCCCGCCCGACCTCGGTCTGGATCAGCACGTACGCGGTCACGCTCATCGGCGAACCCCCAGTCGGTGGAGGTTCGAGCGTAACGCCCCTGGTCGGGGCACGCTCCGGCCGATCCGGGATCGTGCCGGATGGTCCGGGATCGTGCGGGATGTGGGGTTGGTCAGCCGAGGCGGGCCTCGAGCGCGTCGAGCTGCTCGAGGAGCTCCTGCGGCATGCGGCCGCCGAAGCCGGCGAAGTACTCGCGGATCCCCGGGATCTCCGCCTTGAACGCATCGGTGTCGACCGCGAGCGCGGCTTCGACGTCGGCGACGGGCAGGTCGAGACCGTCGAGGTCGAGGTCGTCGGCGCTCGGCACCACCCCGATGGGGGTGTCGGCACCCGACGCATCGCCGTCGAGGCGACGGCAGATCCACTCGAGCACGCGCGAGTTCTCACCGAAGCCCGGCCACAGGAACTTGCCGTCGTCGCCCTTGCGGAACCAGTTCACGCCGTAGATGGCGGGCAGCGACGCCTCGTCGGTGCGCTGCGCCATGCTCAGCCAGTGCGTGAAGTAGTCGGCCATGTTGTAGCCGCAGAACGGCAGCATCGCGAACGGGTCGCGCCGGAGCTCGCCCAGTCCGCCGGCCGCGGCTGCGGTCTTCTCCGAGCCCATGGTGGCGGCCACGAGCACACCGTGCTGCCACGAGTGCGACTCGAACACCAGCGGCACGGTGGTGGCGCGCCGGCCGCCGAAGAGGAAGGCCGAGATCGGCACGCCCTTCGGGTCTTCCCACTCGGGCGCGATCGACGGCACCTGCGACGCGGGGGAGCAGAACCGTGAGTTGGGGTGCGACGCCGGGCCGTCGGACTCAGGCGTCCACGACTGGCCCTTCCAGTCGGTGAGGTGGGCCGGGGGGACGTCGGTGAGGTCCTCCCACCACACGTCGCCGTCGTCGGTGAGCGCGGTGTTGGTGAACACCGTGTTCGCGTCCATGGCGTGCAGCGCGTTCGGGTTCGACGACTCGTTGGTGCCCGGTGCGACGCCGAAGATCCCGAACTCGGGGTTGATGGCGTGGAGTCGGCCCTCGTCGCCGAACTTCATCCACGCGATGTCGTCACCGATGGTCTCGACCGTCCAGCCCGGGATGGACGGGATCAGCATGGCGAGGTTGGTCTTGCCGCACGCCGACGGGAACGCAGCGGCGATGTACTTCACGCGACCCTCGGGGCTCGTGATCTTGAGGATGAGCATGTGCTCGGCGAGCCAGCCCTCGTCGCGCGCGATCACCGAGGCGATGCGCAGCGCAAAGCACTTCTTGCCCAGCAGCGCGTTGCCGCCGTAGCCCGAGCCGAACGACCAGATCTCACGCGTCTCGGGGAAGTGCACGATCCACTTCTCCTCGGCGTTGCACGGCCACGCGACGTCGGCCTCGCCATCGGCGAGCGGCGCTCCCAACGAGTGCACGCAGGGCACGAACTCGCCGTCGGGGCCGAGCACGTCGAGCGCGGCCTGACCGGCGCGGGTCATGGTGCGCATGCTCACCGCGACGTACGGCGAGTCGGTGATCTCGACGCCGATGTAGGAGAGGGGCGAGCCGAGCGGACCCATGCTGAAGGGCACCACGTACATGGTGCGGCCCTTCATCGAGCCGCGGAACAGCTCGTCGAGCTTGGCCCGCATCTCGGCCGGGGCCTTCCAGTTGTTCGTGGGCCCGGCGTCTTCCTCGTGCTCGGAGCAGATGAAGGTGCGGTCCTCGACCCGGGCGACGTCGCTCGGGTCGGAGTGCGCCCAGTACGACCCGGGTCGCTTGACCGGGTCGAGCTCGGTGAAGGTGCCGGCGTCGACCAGCTGCTTGCACAGGAGCGCATGCTCTTCGTCGGACCCGTCGAACCAGTGGACATCGTCCGGCTGGCAGAGCTCGACCATCTCGTCGACCCACGCGAGGAGTCGAGCGTTTCGGGTGGGTGCCTGCACGAGCGCCACGTTGCGCCTCCAGGAGAAAAAAAGGGTGCCGACGATTCTACCGAGGCCCCGGTGGCCGACAGGAATCGACGGGGTGGCCCATCTCGTTCCGGGGCATCCACGGCTGCTGTAGGTGCGCCGGTCCCGTGCGGCGCACCACTTGTAGCGCCTGCAGTGGGAGCGCAGGTTGCCAGCCGGGGACGAGAACGCCTGGGCCGCCGCGTGGACGGCGCCCGTGATCATCGACAGCCGAGCCCGGCGGCGGCGGGGAGGCACCATCTGCTCGGGGTTGGACGGCATCCACTGGGGAAGCCCCGACTCCGCCACCGGCTACCTGCTGGTGCAGCTCACCTGCACCTGAGCGCGCCGGGCCGGGCCGGGCCGGGCCGGTCGGTCAGACCTGGGCGGAGGGGAGGCCCATGTCGACCTCGGACCCGAGGCGCACCTTGGTGGCGCGACCGTCGGCGTCGAGGTCGAAGTTGACGCGCTGACCCTGTCGGAGCGTCTGGAAGAGCGAGCCGACGAGCGCGTCGGCGGCGAAGGCCAGCTCGGCGCGGTCGGCCTCGCTGACGACGACGCCCTCACCCGAGAGCGGGTCGAACATGCGGACGACGCCCTGCATCCGAGCCTCCTGGATCCGGCTACGGCTTCTGGACCTTGCCTGCCTTGAGGCAGGAGGTGCAGACGTGCACACGCTTCGGCGAGCCGTTCACGATCGCCCGGACCTTCTGCACGTTCGGGTTCCAGCGCCGCTTCGTGCGCCGGTGCGAGTGGCTGATGCGCATGCCGAACTGCGGCTTCTTGCCGCACACCTCGCAGACCGACGCCATGACGGAAACCCTTGTTCGTGAACCGGACGAACAGTCGAGGATAGCAGCGGGCCAGGTACGATCCCAGCCGTGACCGTCCTGCAGCAGCTGGCGCCGGGCGATCTGCGTCGGATCGTCTCCACGTATCGCGACGCGCTCCGCGCGCACCAGGACGAGCTCAACGCGCTGAACGTCTACCCGGTGCCCGACGGCGACACCGGCACGAACATGGCGCTCACCCTCGAATCGGTCGTCGGCGAGCTCGACGCCACCCTCGAGGCCGGCGGGACGCCGGGCATGGAGGACGTGTGCGAGGCGGTGCGCCACGGCTCGCTCATGGGTGCCCGCGGCAACTCCGGCGTGATCCTCTCGCAGATCCTGCGCGGGCTGGCCGACACGTTCTCGCCGCTCGACGCCGTCTCCGGCATCGACGTCGCCGCCGGTCTGCGGCGAGCCGCCGACGCCGCCTACGAGGCGGTGCTGCGTCCGGTCGAGGGCACGATCCTCACCGTGGTGCGCATCGCGGCCGAGTCCGTCGAACGGGCGGTGAGCGAGGGCGAGACCACGCTCGCCGGTGTGCTGGAGCGTGGGGCCGAGGCGGCCAGGGAAGCGGTGGCGAGCACCCCCGACCTGCTGCCGGTGCTGCGCGAGGCCGGGGTCGTCGACGCGGGCGGACGTGGGTTCGAGCTGCTGCTGGCGTCGTGCCTGCACGTCGTGGCCGGGCGGCCTTTGCCCGCGGTCGAGCCGGTCCACGCCAAGGTCGCGGTCGCCGCGAGCGGAGCGAACGGCGGGGGAGGAGCCAGCCATGGGGGAGGCATCGCCGACCTCCGCTACGAGGTGATGTTCTTCCTCGACGCCCCCGATGACCGCATCGACGACCTCAAGTCGACCTGGGGTGGTCTCGGCGACTCGATCGTCGTCGTCGGGGGCGACGGGCTGTGGAACTGCCACGTGCACACCGACGACATCGGTGGTGCCATCGAGGCCGGCATCGCGGTCGGTCGCCCGCGCGACATCCGCGTCGACCGACCTGCTCGAGCAGATGGGCCACCACGACGAACCGGCCGAGCTCGGCGGGGCGAGCGCGCCGACGGCCGGCGCGGCGCCGGTCATCGCGGTGACGACCGCGGTCGTGGCGGTGGCGGTGGGTGACGGCCTGCGCGACCTCCTGCGCGGCCTCGGGGTGCAGCAGGTGGTGACGGGTGGGCAGTCGATGAACCCGTCGACGGCGCAGCTCCTCGACGCGGTCGACGCATGCTCTGGCCGACGGCGTGATCGTGCTGCCGAACAACAAGAACATCGTCCCGGTGGCGAAGCAGGTGCCCGAGCTCACCGAGCGACCGGTCGCGGTGGTGCCCACCGCCGCGGTCGTCGAGGCGCTCGGCGCGCTGGTCGCGTACGACGCCGACGCGTCGCTCGAGGCCAACCGGGCCGCGATGGCCGAGGCGGCCGGGCGCGTGCGCGCCGGCGAGGTCACGCAGGCGGTGCGCGACACCGTCTCCGAGGGTCTCCAGATCGCCGACGGCGACTGGATCGCCATCACCCGCGACGGCATCCAGGCGGCGGTGAAGTCGGCGGTCGACGCCGCCGTGGCACTCGTCGACGCGCTGATCGACGACGACGCCGAGCTGGTCACGATCATCGTGGGTGCCGACGCCGACGCCGACGACACCGCGAGGCTCGGCGAGCACCTCGCCGACGCGCATCCGCACGTCGAGGTCGAGGTGCACCGCGGCGACCAGCCGCTGTACCCGTACCTCGTCGGCGTCGAGTAGGTCACCGGAGTCGTGGACTCCAGCCCGAACCCCGGCCGACCCGGCCCGAACCCCGGAGGCCTCACGCTGCGCGAGCTCGCGGCGAGGCCGGTCACCGACCTGCGAGCAGTCGGCGACAAGCTGCGCTCGCGGGCTCGCCGACATGGGGATCGAGACGATCCTCGACCTGCTCGAGCACTACCCCCGCCGGTACGTCGACCGCACCGAGCGGGCCGAGATCCACGAGCTGGAGATCGGCCAGGAGGCCACGGTCGACGCCGAGGTGAAGGCGATCCACGCGCGGCGCACCCGCGACCGCAAGCGCACGATCGTGAACGCGACCGTGTACGACGGCACCGGCCTCCTCGAGATCGTGTTCTTCAACCAGGGGTGGCGCGAGCGCCAGCTCCGCCCCGGCACCCAGGTGTCGCTCTTCGGCAAGGTCGAGAGCTACCGCGGCAAGCGCCAGATGACGAACCCGGTCGTCGACGTGCTCGCCGACCCCGACGCCGCGTCCGACGTCACCGGCACGATCGTCCCCGTCTACCCCCAGTCGGGCAAGGCCGAGGTGCACACCTGGCAGCTGCGGCGCGCGGTGGCGTCGTGCCTCGAGCGCACGAAGGCGCGCGGGTTCGCCGATCCGCTCGACGGCGCGCTGCGTCGCCGACCACGACCTGGTCGACCGCGGGCGCGCGTACAACGACATCCACCGGCCGGCGACCGCGACCGATCGCATCGCGGCGTCGCAGCGTCTCAAGTTCGACGAGTTCCTCCGCATGCAGCTCGCGCTCGTCGCCCGCAAGCGCGCGCTGGCCGCCGAGGCCACCGGCATCCAGCACGCGGTCGACGGCGAGCTGGTCCCCGCGTTCCACGCCGCCTTGCCCTTCCCGCTCACGAACGACCAGACGGCGGCGATCGCGCAGATCGCCGACGACATGGCCAAGCCCGCACCGATGCACCGGTTGCTCCAGGGCGAGGTGGGGTCGGGCAAGACGGTCGTCGCGCTCACCGCGCTGCTGATGGCCGTGCAAGGGGGGTACCAGGGCGCGTTCATGGCGCCGACCGAGGTGCTCGCCGAACAGCACGAGCTCACGATGCGCGGGATGCTCGGCGGGCCTCTCGGTCGTCGAGGAGGGATCACTGCTCGGGGAGCGTCCGGTCGCGGTCGCGCTGCTCACCAACCGCACGCCCGCGGCCGAACGGCGCCGCATCGCCGACGGCCTGCGCGCGGGCACGGTCGACATCCTCGTGGGCACGCACGCGCTCATCTACGGCGGGGTCGAGTTCGCCAACCTCGGCGTCGCGGTGATCGACGAGCAGCATCGCTTCGGTGTGGAGCAGCGCGACCTCCTGCGGGGCAAGGGCGACTCACCCGACGTGCTGGTGATGACGGCCACACCCGATCCCGCGCACCGCGGCGATGCTCATCTACGGCGACCTCGACAAGACCGAGCTGCGTCATCTCCCTGCCGGCCGGTCTCCGATCGAGACGATGGTCGTCGGCGGCGGACCGCTCGAACGCGTCGCGGTGTACGAGCTCGTGCGCACGCAGGTCGCCGAAGGCCGCCAGGCCTACGTGGTGTGCCCGCTGGTCGAGGGCTCCGACAAGCTCGAGGCGCGCGCCGCCACCGAGGAGTTCGAGCGTCTCCAGCACGAGGAGCTCGCGGGCCTGCGCCTCGGCCTCCTCCACGGTCAGATGCCGGCCGCGGACAAGGAGGCGGCGATGCGCGCCTTCCGCGAGCGCGAGACCGACGTGCTGGTGGCGACGACCGTCATCGAGGTGGGCGTCGACGTGCCGAACTCCACCGTGATGGTGATCGAGGACGCCGACCGCTTCGGCCTTCTCCAGCTGCACCAGCTGCGGGGCCGCATCGGGCGCGGCGAGCACAAGTCGTACTGCTACCTGCTCGCGGAGCCGACCACGCCGCAGGGCGAAGCGCGCATGGAGGCGATGACCGAGTCGGGCGACGGCTTCGAGCTGGCCGAGCGCGACCTCGCCATCCGCGGTGCGGGCGAGGTGTTCGGCGAGCGCCAGGCCGGCATGAACGACCTCAAGCTGGGCCGGTTGCCCCAGGACGAGGCGATCGTGTTCGAGGCGCGCGCGGTGGCGGAGGACCTCCTCGACGACGACCCCGACCTCGTGCAGCACCGGCAGCTGCGCGAGGAGGTCACCGACCTCCTCGGCGACGCAGTGGAGTTCCTGTTCAAGTCGTAGCGTCGTGACATGCCCACCGCGACCGGCGCGTTCAGCGTCTCCGACTTCACGCCCACCGACTACGTCAGCGACGTCGAGACCGCGCTCGGCACCGGGCACGCGCACATGGTGAAGACGTTCACCGGCGCGGTCGAGGGTCGGTCGCTGACGCAGTTCAGCTTCGCGTTCTCGCCCGAGACCGGCGTCGGCACCTACGTCGCGATGGAGGCGTTCGAGGGCGCCGTCGACGGCCGGCGTGGCACGTTCAACTTCGCGCACTCCGCCACCACGTCCGGCAGTGACCGCACGGACGAGTTCTTCCTCATCGTGCCGAACAGCGGCACCGACGAGCTCGCCGGCATCACCGGCGGCGGGGCGATCGTCATCGACGACAACGGCGAGCGGATGGTCTTCGACTACTCGCTCTAGACCGCGACGACGTCAGATCGCGGTCGACACCGCCGAGCGCGGCTTGAGCGCCGTGCCATGGGCACCCGTAGCGTGGAGCGCGTGACGTTGCGGGTGATCGCGGGCTCGGCGGGGGGACGCAAGCTCGTCGCGCCCAAGGGCGACGCGCGGCCGACCACCGATCGGCTCAAGGAGGCGCTGTTCTCGTCGCTCGGGGCACGGGTCGTCGACGCGACGGTGCTCGACCTCTACGCCGGCAGCGGCGCGTTGGCGATCGAGGCGCTGTCGCGAGGCGCAGCGAGCGCGGTGCTCGTCGACTCCGACCTCGCCGCGACCGCGGCCATCCGCGCCAACCTCGCGACCACCGGGTTCGAGGCCGAAGCGCGGGTCGAGCGCATCTCCGGTGGAGCGGTTCGTGACGGCTCGCCATCCGCGATGCCCCGTTCGACCTCGTGTTCCTCGACCCCCCGTACGACGTCGCCGAGCGCGGTGGTCGGCCGAGGTGCTGGCCGCCCTCGCGGCCGCGGAGGCGGTCACCGACGGTGGGACGGTCGTCGTCGAGCGGCCCCGGTCGGCCGAGCCGGTCCCGCTGCCGGACGGCTGGAGTACCGAGAAGGAGCGTGCCTACGGCGATACGCTCCTGGTCGTCGCGCAGGCCGGTTGAAGCCGCGCCGGCCGCTGCAGGTCAGTCCGTCCCCAGGTCGTCCCACAGGAGCAACCGAGTGGCCACCGCCCTCTGCCCGGGCTCGTTCGATCCCGTCACCAACGGACACCTCGACATCATCGAGCGGACCGCTCGCCACTTCGACGACGTCATCGTGGCGGTGATCCGCAACCCGCAGAAGACGGCGTCGCTGTTCACGCTGGAAGAGCGCCAGGAGATGCTGGCCGAGCAGATCTCGCACCTCGACAACGTCCGCATCCTGTTCTTCAAGGGCCTGCTGGTGGAGTTCGCCAAGCAGCACGGCGCCGAGTCGATCGTCAAGGGCCTCCGGGCGGTGTCCGACTTCGACTACGAGCTGCAGATGGCCCAGATGAACCAGCAGCTGTCGGGCATCGACACGTTCTTCATCTCGACCAGCCCGCAGTACTCGTTCCTCTCGTCGAGCCTGGTGCGGGAGGTGGCGCGCTTCGGCGGCGACGTGTCGGGGATGGTCCCGCCCAAGGTCGCCCTCCGTCTCACCGAGCGCTGGGCCGAGCTCCACGCCGCCGAGGCAGGCAGCACATGAGCGGATCACGATGAGCGACCAGCAGGCGTACGACCTCGAGACGATCCTCCGCGAGCTCCGCGAGGTCGTCGACACCGCGCGCACGATGCCGATGTCGGCGTCGGTGCTCGTGAACCGGGAGGAGACGCTCGAGCTGGTCGACGAGGCGCTGGCGGACGATGCCCGAGGAGCTGCGCCACGCCCGCTGGCTGCTCAAGGAGCGCGACGAGTACCTGGTGCAGGCCCGCCGCGACGCCGAGGACATCGTCGAGGCCGGCCGGGTGCAGGCCGAGCGGATGGTCGAGCGCACCGAGGTGGCCCGGGAGGCGCGCCGGGTCGCGCAGCAGGTGATCGCCCAGGCCGAGGCCGACAGCCGGCGGCTGCGCCACGAGGCCGAGGACTACATCGACCAGAAGCTCGCCGCCTTCGAGGTGGTGCTCGAGCGCACGATGGCCACGGTGGTGAAGGGCCGCGAGCAGCTCCAGGCGGTGGTCGAGCCCCTGCCGGTCGACCTCCCCGACGACCACACCGGCCTCGAGGAGATGTACGACACCGAGGAGCCCGCGGTGTACGACCAGGACGACGGCTAGCGCACCGTCCCGGACGTCTCCGGAGGTCGTCGGAGGTCTCGAACGGTTCCGACCGCTTCGCCGCGTTTGCGCCGATCGCGGCGTCCGTCCAGAGGAATTGGGCGGCTGCTATCCTCGCTCACCGGCCCGTTCCGGCCGACGACCAGCTCTCCGACCCTTCCTCCACCCTCCTGACCAGGGGATCCTCCGACCGGAGCGCCCCCGGTTCCCGTGCTCGCAGGCCGAACCATGAGTGCACTCCGCATCGACGTCGCCGACCTCCTGACGCATGCCGGCGCGCGCCGTCCCGTGCACCTGGAGGTCGCGCTCGCCGACCTCGGCACCCCGGTGGCGCGGATCGTCGAACCGGTCCGCCTCGACCTGGTCCTCGAGCGCGTGCCCGACGGCATCGTCGCCCGCGGCGAGGTGCACGCCCACTGGGACGGCGAGTGCAGCACCTGCCTGCGCGAGGTCGCCGACGATCTCGCCGTCGCCGTCGCCGAGCTCTACGAGACGCACCCCGTCGACGGCGAGACGTATCCGATCGAGGGCCACGAGATCGACCTCGAGCAGCTCGTCCGCGACGCGCTGCTGCTCGAGCTGCCGCTCGCGCCGGCGTGCGGGCGCGACGACTGCGCACCCGCCGAGTCGCCCGCGGTGCTCGCGGTGCCGCCGACTCCGACCTCCGACGACGCCGCCCGCCGACCCCCGCTGGGCCGCACTCTCCGAACTCGACCTCTCAGACAGCAAGTAGGAGCAACCGATGGCAGTCCCGAAGCGCAAGACCCCCCGGGCGAAGACGCGTCAGCGACGCGCTTCGAACTGGAGGTTGTCCGCGCCCGCCCGTTCCACCTGCCCCAACTGCGGCGCGGTGAAGCAGCCGCACATCGTCTGCGGCAACTGCGGCTGGTACGCCGGCCGCCAGGTGATCGACGTCGAGTAGATCGCCGGTGCCGATCACCGTTGCCGTCGACGCGATGGGGGGCGACCTCGCCCCCGGTGAGATCGTCGCGGGCGCGGTGCAGGCCGCCGAGGAGCTCGACGTCCGCGTCCTGCTCGTCGGCCTCGAAGACGCGATCGCGCCGCTGCTGCCCTCCGGGGTGAGCGGCGTCGAGCTGGTGCCGGCCACCGAGGTGGTCGGGATGAAGGACCCGCCCGCCGTCGTGCGCACGCGGAAGGACTCGTCGGTCGTGGTCAGCGCCGAGCTGGTGCGCGACGGCAAGGCCGACGCGATGACGAGCGCAGGCAACACCGGCGCGGCCATGGCCGCGGCGCTGCTGCGCATGGGCCGCATCAAGGGCGCGGCCCGTCCCGCGATCGCGGTGCCGATCCCGGTGCCCGGTCGCGCGCCGCAGATCCTCGTCGACGGCGGTGCCACCGTCGACTGCACGCGCCGAGTGGCTCCGCCAGTTCGCGGTCATGGGCCGCGAGTACGCCCGCATCCACCTCGGGATCGACGAGCCGCGCGTCGGCCTCCTCTCCAACGGCGAGGAGCCGGGCAAGGGCGACGACCTCCGCAAGGCCGTGTTCCCCATGCTCACGTCGATGCCGGGCTTCATCGGCAACGTCGAGGGCCGCGACTTCATGCACGACACCGTCGACGTGATCGTCACCGACGGCTTCACCGGCAACGTCGCGCTCAAGACCGTCGAGGGCGCGATCCGCGGCACCGCCCGCCTCGTGTTCGACACGCTGATGTCCACCCCCGAGCTCCAGCAGGCGTCGGAGGCGGTGATGCCGGCGCTGCTCGAGCAGGCCGACACGCTCAACCCCGACTCCGAAGGTGGCTGCGTCGCTCCTGGGCGTCAACGGCATCTGCGTGATCGCCCACGGATCGTCGAACGCCCGCGCCATGCGCAACTCGGTGCGGCGGGCGAAGGAATGTGTGCAGGCCGAAGTCGTCGATCGCATGAAGGGAGCTCTCGCCGATGCCGGCTGAGACGCACGTGGAGCGCACCCGACGGGTCCCGACGACGTGTTCCGGATCATCCGGGAGCGTCTCGCCGAGATCCTCGAGATCGACGAGGACCGAATCACGATGGACTCCGACTTCGCCGCCGACCTCGATGCCGACTCGCTCGCGCTCATCGAGCTCGTCGAGGCGCTCGAGGAGGAGCTGGGCGAGCGCACCGTCGGGCTTCAGCATCGACGACGAAGACCTCGGCGACCTGAAGACGGTGCGCGACGCGGTCGACTACGTCGTCCACCGCTTGAGTACCGGGAACCCGCCTGTGTGATGGCAGCTCGGGGGGGCGGTGCCGTCGACCCGGCACTCGATGCACGACTCCAGCTCGCGGTGGGCTGGACGTTCGTCGACCACGGCCTCCTCGACCAGGCGCTCACCCACCGCTCGTACTGCGCGGAGCACGGCATCGAGGAGTCGAACGAGCGCCTCGAGTTCCTCGGCGACTCGGTGCTCGGCCTCGTCGTCACCGACTTCGCCTACGAGGAGTACCCGCAGCTGCCCGAGGGCGAGCTGGCGAAGCTGCGGGCCTCGGTGGTGAGCGCGGAGACGCTCTCGGAGGTCGCGCAGGAGCTCGATCTCGGGGCGTCGCTGCGCCTCGGCAAGGGCGAGGACGCCTCGGGCGGGCGCGCCAAGCCGTCGATCCTCGCCGACGCGATGGAGGCGGTCATCGCCGCGGTGTACCTCGACGGCGGGCTCGATCCCGCCACCCGGCTCGTGCTGTCGCTGCTCGAGTCGCGCATCCGCGAGCAGGCCACCGGGCCGGGCGGCCAGGACTACAAGACTCGGCTGCAGGAGCTCGCAGCCCGACGGTGCGATCAGCTGCCCCGCTACCAGGTCCGTCACGAGGGCCCCGACCACTCCAAGCGCTTCTTCGCCGCGGTGTACCTCCGCAACGAGGAGTACGGCTCGGGGGAGGGGCGCTCGAAGAAGGCGGCCGAGCAGGCGGCGGCGCGCATCGCATGGGAACGGTTGCAGGACGAGGCGAGCAGCGCCCCGCCCGACCGGGGGGACCGTATCGGGGTGGGAGATGCCTGAGCTGCCTGAGGTCGAAGTCGTGAGACGCGACCTCGACCGGGAGGTCGTCGGCAAGAAGATCAAGGCGGTCGACGTCGACGGCATGCGTTCCGTCCGCCGCCACCACAACCGCAAGCAGTTCGCAGCACGACTGGTCGACCACAAGATCACGGGGGTCGAGCGGAAGGGCAAGTACCTGTTGCTGCGCCTCGACGGCGACGACGTGCTCGTGGTCCACCTCGGCATGTCGGGGCAGCTGCTCCGGGCCAAGAGCTCGCGCGACACGATGGCGAAGCACACCCACGTCGTCATCACGTTCACCCAGGGCGGGCAGCTGCGCTTCGTCGACCCCCGCACGTTCGGCGAGATGTTCGTGACCGAGGCCGACACGGTGGAGAAGGACGTCGCCGAGCTCGCGCACCTCGGCATCGACCCGCTCGAGACCGCGATTGTCGTGGGAGTACTTCGGCCAGATGCTCGCGGCGCGCCACGCGAAGCTGAAGCCGCTGCTGATGGACCAGAAGTTCATCGCCGGGATCGGCAACATCTACAGCGACGAGATCCTCTGGGGTGCGGGCCTGCGCTGGGACCGCATGAGCGACGCCCTCACGTCGGAAGAGGTGCGCCGCCTCTACCGCTCGATGATGGAGACGTTGCAGGACGCGGTGAAGCACCGGGGGTCGTCGCTCGCCGACGAGCAGTACGTCGACCTCTTCGGCCGCCCGGGCGAGTACCAGCAGTTCCACAACGTGTACGCCCGGGAAGGGCTCATGTGCCCCCGCTGCCGCCACGAGATCGTGCGCGAGAAGGTCTCGGGGCGCTCCACGTTCTCCTGCTCCGCCTGCCAGGTCTGACGGCCGCCCGGCCCCTCCGGCCCGGCGGGCGGCCCCGCACGAGCTGATGCCGCGGCCCGGCGGGGACCGGTCGCTACGATCCGCGGAGACCACCACCGGGCGCCCACCACGAGGCGTCCACCCACGCCCTCGCGCCCAGTCGCCGCACCCTCGCCGGAGCCGCCCACGTGTTCCTCAAATCACTGACGCTCCGAGGCTTCAAGTCGTTCGCCGACAAGACGGTCCTGGAGTTCGAACCGGGCGTGACGGTGGTGGTCGGGCCCAACGGTTCAGGGAAGTCGAACCTCGTCGACGCGGTCGCGTGGGTGCTCGGGGCCCAGGGCCCGCGCTCGTTGCGCGGCGGCAAGATGGACGACGTCATCTTCGCCGGCACGCCCGATCGCCCCGCGCTCGGGCGCGCCGAGGTGTCGCTGTGCATCGACAACAGCGCCGGCCTCCTGCCGATCGAGTTCAGCGAGGTGACGATCACCCGCACGCTCTTCCGCGCGGGTGACTCCGAGTACCAGATCAACGGCGCGCCCTGCCGCCTGCTCGACATCCAGGAGCTCCTCTCCGACTCCGGCATCGGTCGCCAGCAGCACGTGATCGTCGGGCAGGGCCAGCTCGACGCGGTGCTGAACTCGCGGCCCGAGGACCGTCGCGCGGTCGTCGAAGAGGCCGCCGGCATCCTCAAGTTCCGCAAACGTCGCGAGCGCGCCGAGCGCCGCCTCGAGGCCACCGAGGGCAACCTCCTGCGCCTCAACGACCTGCTGCGCGAGGTGCGCCGGCAGCTCACGCCGCTCCAGCGCCAGGCCGACGCCGCCCGCCGTCACGGCGGCCTCGTCGAGGAGCTGCGCGCCATCCGCGTGCACCTCGCCGGGCACGAGATCGCCGGTCTCCAGGCCAAGGGCGAGCGGCTCCGTGACCGCGGTGCCGAGCTCGACCAGCGCGAGGGCGCGGTGCGCGGCCGCCTCCGCGACCTCGATGTCGCGGTGCTCGACGCCGAGCAGGCGCTCACCGCGGCCGGCCACGGCGATCTCGCCGACGCCCTCACCCGGATCGAGTCCCTGCGGGCACGCGTCTCGGGGTTCGAGGCGCTGCTGGGCGAGAAGGCGCGCGGTCTGCAGCGCGAGCTGGCGTCGGTCGCCGACGAGGGCGTGTTCGAGACGCTGGTCGCCGACGCCGCCGAGGTCCGCCGCCAGCTCGAGGACCTCGACGCGCTCGGTACCGGTCTGCGCGAGGAGCGCGCGGCCATCGAACGCGCCGAGTACGACCTCGCCGCGGCCCAGCGCGCGTTCGGCGAGAGCGCGCAGCCGGAGCGCAACGCCGACGACCTCCGGATGGCCCGGCGCGACCTCGAGACCCGCCGTGAGGCGCTGGCGCGCATCGACGCCGAGCTCACCCGCGCCGCCGCCCGCCTCGAGCAGGTGGGTGCGCGCATCGGTGCGCTCGCGTCCGAGCACGACGAGCTCGGCGTCGCGCACGCACGTCTCACCGAGTCGGTGCCCGCGCTGCGTGCGGTGACCCTCGCGGCGCGCGACGCCGTGGCCCGTGCCGACGCGACACGCCGCGCCGCCGACGACGCGCTCCGCGGTGCGGATGCCGACGCCACCCGCTGGCAGGCTCGCGCCGACACGCTCGAAGCCGCGCTCGACGCCAGCCGCGACGACGCCGCGCTCGCTGCTCTCGACGACGTGCCCGGCGTGATCGGGCCGCTGGTCGACCACCTCGACATCGATGCCGGACTCGAGGCCGCGGTGCACGCGGTGCTGGGCGACGCGGTGCGCTCGGTCGTCGTCGACGGCCCCGCCGCCGCCCGCCGTGCGTTCGAACGCCTCGCCGCCGGCGACGCCCGCGCGCTCGTGGTGGTCGCGGAGGCGTCGGGCATGCCCGGTACGGAGCCCCCGGCGCCCAGTGTCCCCGGCGCCCGCCTGCTCGCCGACTGCGTGCGCAGCTCGGTGCCCGGACTCGCCGGTGCCGTGGCGCGCCTGCTCGACGGCGCGCTCCTCGCCGACGGCGACTGGTCGCGCGCGCTCGAGCTGGTCCTGCGTGATCCCGCCCTCACCGTCGTCACCGGCCAGGGCGACCGCTTCGGCGGTCGCGGCTCGTGGCGCCTCGGGGGAGACGCGCTCGCCGCGACCCGGGCCGCGCTCGACGACGCCCGCACGCGTGCCGAGGAGGCCGACGAGGCGCGGCTCGCCGTGCGCGAGACGCTCGAGGGCGCACTGCTCGAGCTCGACGCCCGTCGGGCCGAGGAAGTCGTAGCCACCGAGGCCGAGCGGCGCGCCGTCCACGAGCTCGACACCACCGAACGCGCCCGTGCGCGCGTCGCCGCGGAGCGCGCCCAGCGCGACGTCGAAGCGGCGGCGATCGCCGCCGAGCAGGAGGCGCTGCAGCGGCAGCGTGCCGCCGACGTCGGGGGCATCGCCGAGCTCGAGGTGCGCGTCCCCGTGCTCGAGGCCGACGCGGCCGAGGCCCAGTCGCTGTTCGAATCGCGCGCGCTGGTGCAGCTCGAGCTCGACGAGCGCGCCACCACCGTCGGCGCCCAGCGTCGCGGGCTCGACGTGCGCGCCGCGCAGGTCGCCGAGCGCCGCCAGGTGCTCGAGCAGCGCCTCGCCGAGGTCGACGACCGCCTCGCGCGCGACCCCGAGCGTCGGGCCGAGGCCGAGCAGCACCGGGTGGCGCTCGAAGCGCGGGGGGAGGGCTACACCGCGGTCGGTGGCCGTCTGTCCGAGCTGACCGGCGCGCATCGACGACATGCTCGGGCGCTGGCGCACCGCCCGACGCGCCGAGGCCGAGCGTGCCGCCGCCGCCAGCGACCAGCTCCAGGAGCTGCGCACCACCCGTGCCCAGGCCGAGCAGGAGCTGCTCGAGACCCGCGAGCTGTTGCAGCGCCGCGACGTCGACGAAGCCGAGACCCGGCTCCGGTTGGAGACGGCCGTCGAACGCCTGCGCACCGAGCACGACGTCGAGCCCGCGGTCGCGCTCGACGCGCCCGCGCCCGAGGTGCCCGCGGGCACCACGCTCGCCGGTCGCGCTCGTGACCTCGACCGCGAGCTGCGGCTCATGGGCCCGATCAACCCGCTCGCGCTCGAAGAGCACGACGCGCTGCTCGAGCGCCACGAGTTCCTGCAGGCCCAGCTCGAAGACGTGAAGACGAGCCGGCGCGAGCTCAACCGCGTCATCCGCGCCGTCGACCAGGAGATCGTGTCGGTGTTCGCGCAGGCGTTCGCCGACGTGCAGCAGAACTTCACCGACCTCTTCACCACGCTCTTCCCGGGCGGCTCGGGCAAGGTCGTGCTCACCGACCCCGACGACCTGCTCAACACCGGCATCGAGATGGAGGCGCGCCCTTCGGGCAAGAACGTGCGCCGCCTCTCGCTGCTCTCCGGTGGGGAGCGGTCGCTCACCGCGATGGCGTTCCTGTTCGCGGTGTTCCGGGCCCGTCCCTCGCCCTTCTACCTGATGGACGAGGTCGAGGCCGCGCTCGACGACGTGAACCTCCACCGGTTCCTCGATCTCGTGCACGAGTTCCGCAACGAGGCGCAGCTGCTCGTGGTGTCGCACCAGAAGCGCACGATGGAGGCGGCCGACTGCCTCTACGGCGTGTCGATGCCCCCGGGTGGCTCGAGCCGCGTCGTGAGCCAGCGCGTCAACGACGACCTGCCGGTGGGCTGATCAGCGTCATGCTCGCGGCGATGGTCCCGTCGCTCGTGCACGCGCAGTCGTCGGCCGACCCTGGCCTCGTCGATGCGTGTGGGGTGAAGAGCGAGCAGTCGTGGCTCTGTTCGACCGTCTACCGCATCACCGGCGACTCGCACGCGGCCGACGTCGCCGACGCACTGTCGAAGCCCATCCGCATCGTCGTGGTCCTGTTGGCGGCCTGGATCCTGGTGCGGATCAGCCGCGTGTTCATCCGCCGGCTGGTCAGGCACCTGAGCGGTGGCGTCGAGAAGTTGGCGTCGATGAAGGCGGTGTCGTTCGTCGACACCGGCCCGATGCCGCAGGCGCGCCGCACGCAGCGGGCGGAGACGGTCGGCGCGGTGGTGCGCAGCATCGTCACCATCACGATCTGGTCGGTCGCGGTCCTCACCGTGCTGGACACCCTCGGCATCAGCCTCGGCCCGCTGATCGCCGCCGCCGGGATCGCCGGCGTCGCCCTCGGCTTCGGTGCGCAGTCGTTGGTGAAGGACTTCCTCACCGGCATGTTCATGCTCATGGAGGACCAGTTCGGGGTCGGTGACGTGATCGACACCGGTGTCGCCGCCCCGGGCGGAATGGTCAGCGGCACCGTCGAGGGCGTGAGCCTGCGCACGACCCGCCTGCGTGACGTCGACGGCGTCGTGTGGCACATCCCCAACGGCAACATCCTGCGGGTGGGCAACAAGTCGCAGCAGTGGGCGCGCGCGGTGGTCGACGTGCCGGTGGCGTTCCAGGCCGACACCGCCGCGGCCACCGACGTGATCCGCGACGTCACCGACCAGGTGTGGCACGACCCCGACTACGCCTCGATCATCCTGGCGGAGCCGAGCGTGCTCGGCGTCGAGTCGTTGGCGCCCGGGCGCGTCGTGATCCGCATCGTCGTGCGCACGCAGCCCCAGGAGCAGTGGCGGGTCGAGCGCGAGTTGCGCAGTCGCATCAAGGCGGCACTCGACGCGGCCGGGATCGCCTTGCCCTCGGTGTAGGAGCCCCGGTCGCGTGAACGCCTCCGCGTAGGCTCCGCGCGATGGACGCCACCGTCGTCGTCATCCTCATCTTCCTGCTCGCGGGCGTGCTGATCGGGCTCGGGCTCGGGCTGTCGCGTCGCTCGAAGCGCCAGGAGCAGTTCCCGGGCGAGGTGCGCACGCGGCCCACGCCCGCGGCTCCTCCGAAGGGTGCGCCGCCCAAGACCGCTCCGCCGACGGTCGAGGCCCCGGTCGCCGAGCCGGCGGTCGAGGTCGAGCCGGAGATCGAGCCGGAGATCGAGGAGGCCCCCGAGCTCAAGGAGCGCCTCGGCAAGACGCGGGGCGTGTTCGCGCGTCTGCGGGGCCGGAACCGCATCGACGACGAGACGTGGGACGACCTCGAGGACACGCTCCTCATGGCCGACGTCGGCATGCCGGTGACCGAGCGGATCCTCACCGACGTCAAGGACCGGGCGAAGACGGAGCGCACGGCCGACTCCGACGCGCTGATGGGTCTCCTGCACACCGAGCTGGTCGCCCTCCTCACCAGCAGCCCTGATGGCGGTGACAAGCCCCGCGCGCTCACCCACACCGACGGCGAGCCGAACGTGTGGATGTTCGTGGGGGTGAACGGCGTCGGGAAGACGACCACCATCGCCAAGGTCGCACAGCGCGAGACCGGCGACGGCCGCACCGTCGTGCTCGCCGCCGCCGACACCTTCCGCGCCGCGGCCGCCGAGCAGCTCGCGCACTGGGCCGAGGTCACCGGCGCCAACATCGTGCGCGGGCAGGAGGGGGCCGACCCGGGCTCGGTCGTCTACGACGCCATGAGCTCCGCCGCCAGCCGCGACGCCGACCTCGTGCTCGTCGACACCGCCGGACGTCTCCACACCAAGACCAACCTCATGGCCGAGCTCGAGAAGCTCAAGCGCATCGTCGACCGCACGCCCGGCGCGCTCAAGGAGGTGCTGCTCGTGCTCGACGCCACCACCGGCCAGAACGGGCTCACCCAGGCGCGTCAATTCGCCGAGGCGGTCGACGTGACCGGCGTGGTGCTCACCAAGCTCGACGGCAGCGCCAAGGGCGGCATCGTGCTCGCCATCGAGGCCGAGCTCGGCATCCCCGTGAAGCTGATCGGGGTGGGGGAGCGCGCCGCCGACCTCGTGGAGTTCGACCCCGAGACCTTCGTCGCCGCCCTGCTGGACGCATAGCCCCATCGTTTCGGCGCCGTGATCGTGTCCCTACGACACAGTTGCGGCGCCAGATGGTGGAGGGGGCGGAGACGGAGCGAGCGAGGGTGGAAGGGCGCCTAGCCTTGTCGGACCATGTTCGACACGCTGGCCGATCGCTTCGACGGCATCTTCACCAAGCTCCGCAGCCGCGGGAAGCTCACCGACAAGGAGATCGACGAGGTCTGCCGCGAGCTGCGGGTCGCGCTGCTCGAGGCCGACGTCAACGTGCTCGTCGCCCGCAACTTCATCAAGCGGGTGAAGGAGCGTGCGCAGGGCTCCGACGTGGCCAAGAGCCTCAGCCCCGCGCAGCAGGTCATCAAGATCGTCAACGAGGAGCTGGTCGAGACCCTCGGCGGCACCACCGGCAAGCTCACGACCGCATCGAAGCCGCCCAGCGTCGTGATGATGGCGGGCCTGCAGGGCTCCGGGAAGACGACCGCCTCGGCGAAGCTCGCCCGCCTGCTCAAGCAGCAGAACCGTCGCCCGCTGCTCGTCGGTGCCGACCTCCAGCGCCCCGCCGCGGTGGAGCAGCTGCGGGTGCTCGGCGAGCGCATCGGCGTGCCGGTGTACTCGGAGCCGACCGACCCCGTGTCGGTCGCCCGCGGCGCGTTCGAGGAGGCCGCCCGGCTCGGTCGCGACGTGATCATCGTCGACACCGCCGGCCGTCTGCAGATCGACGCCGAGCTGATGGACGAGCTCGTGCAGGTGCGCGACGTCGTGCGGCCCAACGACACGCTGCTGGTCGTCGACGCCATGACCGGTCAGGAGGCGGTGAACGTCGCCACCGAGTTCGACCAGGCCGTCGGCCTCACCGGCGTCGTCCTCACCAAGATCGACGGCGACGCGCGCGGCGGTGCCGCGCTCTCGGTCAAGGAGGTCGTCGGCAAGCCGATCCTCTTCGCCGGTACCGGGGAGAAGCTCGACGAGTTCGAGCCGTTCCACCCCGACCGCATGGCCAGCCGCATCCTCGGCATGGGCGACGTCCTCACGCTCATCGAGAAGGCCGAAGCCACGTTCGACGAGGACGAGATGGTGAAGGCGGAGGAGAAGCTCCGCAAGGGGCAGCTCACCCTGCAGGACTTCCTCGACCAGATGCGTCAGGTGCGCAAGATGGGCCCGCTGCAGAACGTCCTCGGGATGCTCCCGGGTGTGCCCAAGGAGATCAAGAACGCGGAGATCGACGACAACGAGATCAACCGCATCGAGGCGATCATCTGCTCGATGACGCCCGCCGAGCGCGCCGATCCGTCGGTCATCAACGGCTCGCGCCGGGTCCGCATCGCGAGCGGGAGCGGCGTCACCCCCGCCGACGTCAACGCGCTGCTGAAGCAGTTCAAGACCGTGCAGCAGATGATGAAGGGCGTCGGGAAGGGCAAGGGCATGGGTCGCTTCAAGCTCCCGCCCGGCATGGACATGAGCGAGCTCGAGGGCCTCCAGCAGTAGCGCTCCGTCCCCTCGCTCGCTCCGCTCGCTCGGTCTCAGTCGCCGTCGTCGCGAGCGGCCTGCTGGCGCGGCCGGAGCCCCCGTTGGGCCATGTCCATACGCAGCGCGTGCGCGTCGCTCGTCTTGGCGGTGACGGCCATCACGTCGGTGGACATCTGCAGGTGCATGCGCATGCCCATGAGCTCCCACGCGCGCTTCACGAGCTGCTTCGTCGCCATGAGCGTCGAGAGGGGAGCGCGCGCGATCTGCTCCGCCATCTCGTCGACGGTCGCATCGAGGTCGGCACGCGGCACCACCCGGTTGACCAGCCCCATGTCGAGCGCTTCGGCGGCAGTGAGCGTCTGCGCGGTGTACAGGTACTCGTAGGTGCGCTTCCAGTTCATGAACACCCACGGCTCGATCATCGTCTCGCCGCCGGGGAAGCCCAGGCCCTGCACGAGCGGCATCTGGAAGTAGGCGTCGTCGGCGGCGATGGTGAGATCGGGGAGCAGCGCCCAGTACGTGCCGCCGCCGAGGGCGTACCCGTGCACCTGGGCGATGGTCGGCTTGCGGAACTCCCAGAGGCGCAGGGTCGGCCAGAGGAACAGGTCCGACTGGGCCTTCCACACCGAGTCCCAATGCTCCATGTTCTCGGTGAACTCGGGGTACGTGTACCCACCGCCGGCGGCGTGGCCGGCGCAGAAGCCCTTGCCGACGGCCTTGATCACGACCACCTTCACCGCGTAGTCGCGGTCGGCGAGGGTGAGGGCGTCGTCGAAGGCGTGCACCATCTCCGAGGTCTGGCTGTTGGCCCGGCCGGGATCGTCGAGCACGATGCGGGCGATCGCCCCGTCGACTTCGTAGGTGAGCGTCCCGAGGTCGTGGCGTTCCATCGCGTGAGTCTTCCTCAAACCGTTGTGGGGGATGGCGGCTCGCCCGTCTCGGGACCGGTCGGGTAGGATCCCCCTTCGCACTTCACCGGTTGCGCCGTCGCGCCCGGTTTCGCACTGTCGATAGAGAAGGAACCCCCCTCCGTGGCCGTGAAGATCCGCCTCATGCGGGTAGGCAAGAAGAAGCAGCCCACGTACCGCGTGGTCGTGGCCGACGGCCGCAAGCCCCGTGACGGGCGCTTCATCGAGATCATCGGGCAGTACGCCCCCCGCCAGGACCCGTCGTACTGCCAGATCAACGCCGAGTCGGCGCTGGCCTGGCTGCGCAAGGGCGCCCAGCCCACCGAGCAGGTGCAGAAGCTCCTGATCGAGCAGGGCGTCTGGGCCGAGTACGAGGGCGGCCGCAGCAAGCCCGCGGTCACCAAGCTCTCGCGGCGTGGCTACGTCAGCGGCAAGGTGGCGAGGGGCGAGAAGAAGGTGAAGCCCGAGGCTCCGGCCGCGGCCGCACCTGCTCCGGCAGCTCCCACCGCGGCTGCACCGGCCGAGGAGGCTCCCGCTGAGGAAGCTCCCGCCGACGACACGCCCGAGGCGTCCACCGACGCACCGACCACCGACGCACCGACCACCGACGCACCGACCACCGACGCACCGACCACCGACGACGGGCCGGCTGACGACGCGCCGGCCGAGGACGCAGCCGAATGAGCGACGACACGTACGACGACACCTACGACGACGTCGTCGACGAGGTCGGCGCCGAGGGCAACCGCATCGACGGCGACGACGCCCCCAGTGGCGGTCGCGCCCTCGCGGTCACCGAGTACGTCACCCGCAACCTGGCCGACGACCCCGACGCGATCGAGGTCGACGTCGAAGGTCGCGGCGACGACGTCGCGCTGATGGTCCACGCCAACCCGTCCGACATGGGTCGGCTGATCGGCAAGCGCGGTCGTGTGATCCAGGCGTTGCGCCAGCTCGTGCGGGCCGCCGGTACCGCCGACGGCGTCAAGGCCAACGTCGACATCGTCGAGTAGCGCGGCCGGGAGCACGGGCGCCGACATGGTGACGCCCACCCCGGGCGACCGACTCGTCGTCGGACGGGTGGGAAGAGCGCACGGGTTGCGCGGCGAGCTCGCGGTCACGTTCACGAGCAATCGCCCCGAGCGGTCCGCGCCCGGCGCCGTGCTCTTCGCCGGCGAGCGCGAGCTCGTGATCTCGAAGTCGCGCCCGCACCAGGGCCGGATGCTGGTCCAGTTCTCCGGTGTCGACGACCGCACCGCCGCCGAGGCGCTGCTGGGCGTCGAGCTCACCGCCGCGCCGCTCGCCGACGACGTGCAGCTCGACGAGGGTGAGCTCTGGGTGCACGAGGTGGTCGGGGCCGAAGTGGTCGACCGCACCGGTGCGACGGTCGGGCGGGTGGTGGCGGTCGAGGCCAACCCCGCGCACGACCTGCTGGTGCTCGACGGCGGCGCGCTGGTGCCGATGGTGTTCGTGGTCGAGCAGCGCGAGGGTGTCGTCGTGATCGATCCGCCCGACGGCCTGTTCGACCTCTGAGCCCACGAGGGTCCGGTCCCGTGCGCATCGACGTGTTCACCATCTTCCCCGAGTGGTTCGCCGGGCCCTTCGACGCGTCGCTGCTCGGCAAGGCGCGCGCCGCCGGCCGCCTCGACCTGCGGGTGCACGACCTCCGGGAGCACACCACCGACCGGCACCGGTCGGTCGACGACACCCCCTACGGCGGCGGCGCGGGGATGGTGCTCGCACCCGAACCGATCTTCGCCGCGGTCGAGGCCGCCGAACCGCCCCGCCCGCTGCTGCTGCTGTCGGCGGCCGGGCGCCCCTTCGACCAGTCGACGGCGACGGACCTCGCCGCCGGCGACGGCTTCTCGCTGCTGTGCGGTCGGTACGAGGGGGTCGACCAGCGGGTGGCCGACCACCTGTGCGACGGCGAGCTCTCGGTCGGCGACTTCGTGCTCGCCGGCGGCGAGGCCGCCGCCGCCATCGTGGTGGATGCCGTCGCCCGCCTCGTCCCGGGGGTCATGGGCAACGACGAGTCGGCCACCGACGAGTCGTTCTCGGCGGGGCTGCTCGAGTACCCGCAGTACACCCGCCCGGCGGAGTTCCGGGGCCACGACGTGCCCGACGTGCTGCTGAGTGGCGACCACGCGCGGGTGGCCCGCTGGCGCCGGGCGGCGGCACTGCGGCGCACCCTCGCCCGACGGCCCGACCTCCTCCGGGACGGCCTCGGCGCCGACGACGAGGCCCTCCTGCGCGAATTCCCCGACTCCGGGTCCGCCCGGTAGCATTGCTGGTTCCTCGATCCCGGAGTCTCCCGAATGAACGCCACCGACCTCGTCGACCGCACGCAACTGCGCGACGACATCCCCGAGTTCGCCCCCGGCGACACGCTGAAGGTCCACGTCCGCGTGGTCGAGGGCAACCGCGAGCGGGTGCAGGTCTTCCAGGGCGTCGTCATCCGCCGCAAGGGCGACGGGAGCCGCGAGACCTTCACCGTCCGCAAGGTGAGCTTCGGTGTCGGCGTCGAGCGCACCTTCCCGGTGCACTCGCCCATCATCTCGAAGATCGAGCGGATCACCCGCGGCGACGTCCGCCGGGCGAAGCTCTACTACCTCCGCGACCGGGTCGGGAAGGCCGCGAAGGTCAAGGAGAAGCGCGACTGACGTGACGCGCACCGCATCTGGCCGTCGTTACAGTACGGACAGCGGTGAGGAGTGCACGCGTGGACGTCACTGAGTCGGAGGCGACGTGAGCGCTGAAGACCTCGAGCGGTACGAGACGGAGATCGAGCTCCAGCTCTACAAGGAGTATCGCGACGTCCTGCCGATGTTCTCGTACGTCGTGGAGACCGAGCGACGCTTCTACCTCACCAACCAGGTGAAGCTCGACGCGCGCACCGAGAACGGTCAGACCTTCTTCGAGCTCGAGCTGCAGGACGCGTGGGTCTGGGACATGTACCGCCCGGCGCGCTTCGTGGCCAACGTCCGCGTCGTGACGTTCAAGGACGTCAACATCGAGGAACTGGCCCGGGACGCCTGACCGGTGTCGGCACCCGGCCGTCCCGACGGCCGGCCTGATCCGAGGCGCGCCCTCGGCGACGCCGGCGAGGAGCTGGTGGCGCAGTGGTACGTCGACGCCGGCTACCGCGTGCTCGACCGCAACTGGCGCTGCCGCGAGGGTGAGCTCGACGTCGTCGTGGCCCGCGGCTCCGTGCTGGTGTTCTGCGAGGTGAAGACGCGGCGCAGCACGGCGTTCGGTGTGCCCGCGGAAGCGGTGACGGTCACCAAGCAGCGACGTCTCCGCACGCTCGCGATGCGCTGGCTCGACGACCATCCCGGTGCACGCGCCCGCACGTTGCGCTTCGACGTGGCGTCGGTGCTGGCGCCTCGTGGTGAAGCGCCCGTGCTCGACGTGATCGAGGGCGCGTTCTAGGGCCAGGTCGGGGGCGAGACGACGGTGACGCGCGACTCGACTCGGTGCCAGCACGACGTGTGCCAGTGGCGACGGTCCTCGGGTGCGTCGCGCGGCACGACGACCTTGTGGCCGGTCCCCGGGCGGATCTCGTGGTCGCACCCCGGACAGCGGTAGGTCTTCACCGCCTGGTAGGGCTGCATGTGTCGCACCTCGACCGGGCCGTGGGGCAGCTCGGGACGGTGATGGCCGGCCATCGCGCGATGCCTCGCCGCTCAGCCGAAGACGGCCCAGAGCACCAGCGCCGCCACCACAACGAGCGCGGCCACGACGACCACGACGTCGGTGCCGCGCTTGGCTTGGGAGCGGAACGGGTTGAGGCCCACACCGCTACGGTAGCGGTCGATGTCGGATCTCCTGGTCGAGCGCCACGACGGCGTGGTGACGTTGACCCTCAACCGTCCCGACAAGCTCAACTCGATCACCGGCGCGATGTGGGGTGACCTGCGCGACGTGTTCGACGAGGTCGCGACGAACCGGGAAGACCGCGTGCTCGTGGTCACCGGCGCGGGCAAGGGCTTCTGCTCGGGTGCCGATCTCGTGGAGCAGGACATGCCGCGCGGCACCGGCGGTCGCCTCGACCACATGCGCGGGGTGGGGCGGAGCGCGGCGGCGCTGCGCGACCTCGCCAAGCCCACGATCGCCAAGGTCAACGGGGTGGCGGCGGGCGCCGGGCTTGAGCCTCGCGCTCGGGTGCGACCTGGTGATCGCGTCGGACGCCGCCCGCTTCAGTGCCATCTTCGTGCAACGCGGGTTGAGCGTCGACTACGGCGGCTCGTGGCTGCTGCCGCGTCTCATCGGCGTCCACAAGGCGAAGGAGCTCGCGTTCCTCGCCGACGTGGTCGACGCCGCCGAGGCGGAGCGCATCGGGATCGTCAACCGCGTGGTGCCCGCGGCCGAGCTCGACGCCGCCGTCGACACCGTGGTCGCCCGACTGCTCCAGATGGCACCGATCGCGCTGAGCTCAGACCAAGCACCTCCTGGATCAGGCGTTCACGGTGACGTTCGCCGAGGCGGTCGAAGCCGAGGCCGCCGCGCAGGTCGTGAACCTCGGCTCCGCCGACGCGAAGGAAGCCGTGCGCGCCTTCATGGAGAAGCGCCCGCCGGAGTTCTCTGGCGAGTAGCACCGGGGCGAGCGCCCGCGAGGAGCCGCTCACTGCGGCCAGCACAGACCGCGGGACCGTTCCATCCAGCCGTCGCGTTCGAGCGCGCGCACCGCGGCGACGACTCGCGACGGTGACAGACGCGCCCGGCTCGCCAGCTGGTCGAGCGTGGCCGGTTCGCCGTGGCAGGCCTCCAGCACCGCAGCCTGGTCGCCGAGCGGCAGCGAGCGCTGGTCGGCGCGTGGACCGGGTCCGCTGAACCCCAGCTCCAGCAGCACGTCGTCGGGATCGAGCACGACGGTGGCGCCGTCGTAGATGAGCTGGTTGGTGCCCGCCGACGCCGGGTTGCGTCGTGATCCGGGATACGCCATCACCGTGCGCCCGTACTCCACCGCGTGGTTGGCGGTGAGGCGTGCACCGCCCTTCAGGGTGGCTTCGACGACCACCGTGATCTGCGCCAACCCGGCGATGATCCGGTTGCGCACGGGGAACGCGTACTGGCGTGGCTGGGTGCCGTACGCGAGCTCGCTCACGATCAGGCCCGACGCACGCACTCGATCGAACAGGATGCGGTGTCGGCGCGGGTACACCACGTCGAGTCCGGTCGCCACCACCCCGACGACCGTGCCGCCGGCATCGAGCGCGCCCTCGTGCACCGCGCCGTCGATGCCGATCGCGAGCCCGCTCACCACCGTGACGCCGGCTCGTGCCAGCGTGGCGCCCAGCTCCCGGGCGTCGTCGAGCCCGTTCGGGGTCGCCGCACGCGTGCCCGACCACCGCGACCCGCGGCCGGTCGAGGGCCTCGGGCACGTCACCCTCGGCGAGCAGCACCTCGGGTCGATCGGGCAGCCCTTCGTCGAGCGGGTATCCCGGTCTGCCCGGCGACGAACACGCGCGTGCGTCGCGCCACCAGCGTGCGCGCGGTGCGGTCGCCCCGCGCCGCCGCCTGCCACGCACGCGCCAGCGACTGGCGGGCCGAGAGCTCACGGGTCGGCGCGCCCTCGCACAGCACGGCGGCCGCCAAGCCGCGTTCCAGACCGGCGAGCGCACCGACCGGCCCGCCGCCGCGTTCGACCAGGGCCCGCAACCGACGATGGCTCATGTCGGGCAGCGACGCGAGCGTCGCCGCGGCCACCTCGATCGGGTCGAGTGGAGTGGCGTCGGGCCCGCTCACGGCACGTCTCCCCGCATGCCCGCAGCCGACTCGAGGTGTGCGGCGCTGATGCCTGCGCTGTCGTCGAGATCGGCGAGCGTGCGCGCCACCCGACGGATGCGCGTGGCGCCCCGCCCGGTGAGGTGACGATCGCCGATCAGCTCGCGCCACACCTCGTCGGCTTCGGGTCCGAGCGGGAGCAACTGCGGCACCGCACCGGCGGCGACGTGCGCGTTCTGAGACCAGGGCCAGTCGGCGTAGCGGGCGTGTTGTCGTTGCGACGCCGCTGCGACCCGAGCGGCCACCTCGGCCGACGATTCACCGGCGACGTCGTCGGACTCGGGTGCATCGACGCGCACCCGTAGGTCGAACCGGTCGAGGAGCGGCGCGCTCAGCCGACGCCGGTACCGCTCGCGTTGCGCGTCGGTGCAGCGGCACTCGTTGCCCGCCGACCCGCAGGGGCAGGGGTTGGAGCACGCAACGAGCTGGAACGAGGCGGGGAACGTGAGCGACACGCCCTTGCCTCGAGATGCGCACCGCGCGCTCCTCCAGGGGCTGGCGCAACGCATCGAGCGCGGTCGGTGCGAACTCGCCGAGCTCGTCGAGGAAGAGGATCCCCCGGTGCGCGAGCGTGATCTCGCCCGGTCGTGCGCGCCCACTGCCGCCGCCGACGAGCGCGGCGGTCGATGCGGTGTGGTGCGGCGCGCGGAACGGACGCCGGCGGACGAGTCGACCACCGAGCGGCATGCCCGCGGCCGAGTGGATGCGGGTGACCTCCAGGGCCTCGGCGTGCGCCAGCGGCGGGAGGATGGTGCCGAGCCGCCGCGCCAGCATCGTCTTGCCGGTGCCGGGTGGTCCGCAGAACAGCAGGTGATGACCACCCGCGGCCGCCACCTCCAGCGCCTCACGTGCGAACGGCAGCCCGCGCACGTCGCCGAGGTCGACCACCTCGTCGTCGAGCATCCCCTCGGTCGCCGCGTCGTCGGGAGGCACGACCGGCGGATCCCAGTCGGGCCAGGGCTCCTCGCCTTTCAGACAGGCCCGCAGCTCGCCCAACGTGCGTGCCGCGCGCACCCGGACGTCGCCGACGAGCTCGGCCTCGCACGCGTTCGCCAGGGGCACGATGACGGCGTGCGCGCCGCTGCGAGCCAGCGCGTCGACGAGCGCCAGCGTGCCCGGCACGGGCCGCACCGAGCCGTCGAGCCCCAGCTCGCCCAGCACCGCGACACCGTCGAGGACGCCGGCGGGCAGCGCGTCGTTGGCGCCGAGCACGCCGAGCGCGACCGCGAGCTCCAGCCCCGAGCCGGTCTTGCGGACGTCGCCGGGTGCGAGGTTGACGGTGATGCGGTTCTGGGGCCAGGGCAACCCCGACGAGAGCACCGCGGCGCGGACGCGCTCGCGCGACTCGCGCACCGCGGCGTCGGGGAGTCCGACGACCTGATAGGCGGGAAGACCCGACGAGACGTGGACCTCGACGGTGACGGGTTGCCCGTCGACGCCGACGAGCGTGGCACTGCGGACCGCGGCGAGCACGGCGACCTCCCTGACACACGAGACGGTGGGGGAGGGCCGGTACCGCGGCGACCTCGACGGTGACGCCGAGCTTCGCGCGGGGGTGTGACAGCTATCCGGGCGTGACCGGTGCGGTCGGCCACGGTGCCGCGGCTTCGATCGCCGACGCCAGGCGGAGCAGCGTGGCCTCGTCGCCGAGGCGGGCCACGAACTGCACCCCGATCGGCAGGCCGTTGCCGTCGATTCCCGGCGGGGACGCTCATCGCCGGGTGACCGGTGGTGTTGAAGACGCCCGTGAACGCGCTGAACGCCGACGCGTGCACCATCGTCTCGGGCCGGCGGGTGTCGACCCAGCCGAGCTCGGGCACCCGGACCGAGAGCGTCGGCGTGAGCAGCAGGTCGTACCGCTCGAAGAACGGTGCCACCTCGCGTCCGGTGCGCTCGAGCTGCTGCAGCGCGCCGATCACCGTGGTACCGGTCATCGCGCGTCCGCCGTCGTACAGCAACCGGGTGAACGGCTCGAGGTCGTCGTCGCGCAGCTCGCGTCCCAGCGCCGCGAGGCGGGCGTCGACCGCGTGCGCCACGTTCACCGACATCACCGCGGCCAGGGCACCGTTCGCGGCCTCGGCGTCGTAGGTGAACGACGCCTCCTCCACCGAGTGGCCGAGCGACTCGCAGAGTGCGGCCGTGCGCGCCACGGCATCGACGAGGTCGAGGTCGGCGGTGACGCCGCGCGCGGTCACCGACGTGCACCCGATGCGCAGGCTCCCGCTGTCGGCGCCGACCTCGGCGAGGAACGGTCGCGCCGGCGATCGCCACCGCCACCGCGTCGCCGGGCGCCGGGCCCGAGACCGCGTCGAGCAACGCGGCGCTGTCGCGCACCGTCCGGGTGAGCGAGTGCGTGCAGCCCACCGGGTACGAGAAGGCCTCGAGGAACGGCGAGTTCGGCACCCGGCCGCGCGACGGCTTGAGCCCGAACAGCCCGCACGCGGCCGCCGGGATTCGGATCGATCCACCGCCGTCGTTGCCGTGGGCGATCGGCACCATGCCCGACGCCACCGCCGCCGCCGAGCCGCCGCTCGATCCGCCGGCCGAGCGCGACACGTCGTGCGGGTTGCGGGTCGGGCCGTGGAAGAGGGGCTCGGTCGAGCCGTTCTTGCCCAGCTCGGGCGTGTTCGTCATCCCGAGGACGATCACCCCGGCGGCGCGGGCCCGGGCGACGGCGAGGCTGTCGCCGGTGGCGACGTCCGTCGGCCCAGAGGCGCGACCCACGCGAGGTGGGCAGCCCGGTCACCTGTGCGCCGAGCGCCTTGACCAGGTAGGGGACGCCGGCGAACGGCCCGTCGCCGAGCGGCGCGGCGGCCTCCGCCCGGGCTGCCTCGAAGCGCTCGGCGACGAGCGCGTGCACCAGCGGGTCGACGGCCTCGATGCGGGTGATGGCGGCGTCGACCGCCTCGACCGCCGTCACCTCGCCGCTCGCGGATCGCGGCTGCGAGCCCCGTGCCGTCGAGGTCGTCGTACCAGCGCGTCGCCCATGGTCCTCCCCCGTGGCCGGGTCCGGCCGCCCGCCGCACCCTACGAGGTGTCGGGACCTCGCGCAGCGGGGAGTAGCGTTTCCGCTCAGCGCAGCACGACGGGAGGCCGGTACGAGCCGGCGGGCACGAAAGGCGACCGGGTGATGTCGGCGACCACTTCGGCGAAGCACGGGCACCGCAGCCGCGTCTCACCGGCGCTGTCCCGGCGCTGTCACCGGCGCGCTCCGAGTGGCGAGCCGACGCCTTCGCCGACTCGCTGGTCGGCCGCAGCCCCCACACCCGCTCCGCCTACGAGCGCGACGTCGCCGAGTTCGTGGCGTGGGCCGAGCGCGGCGGGTGCTCCGGCGGGCCGGACGGCCCTCGACCACCGCACGCTGCGCCGGTTCCTCGCCTACCTCGACACCCGCGGCTTCGCCCGCACCACGATCGCCCGCAAGGCGGCCGCGCTCCGCGCGTACCTGCGCTTCCTCCGCCGGCAGGGCGTGATCGAGCGCGACCTCGGTGCGCTGCTCCGTGCGCCCAAGGGCGCGAGTCGGCTCCCCCGGGTGATCCGCAACGACGAGGCCAACGACCTCCTCGACGACGCCGCCGACGCCGTCGATCTCGTGACGGCCGAGGAGGGCGACGACCCCGCCGCCGTCGCCGTCGTCCTGCGCGACCTCGCGGTGCTGGAGGTGCTCTACGGCGCCGGCCTCCGGGTCTCGGAGTGCTGCGGGCTCCGCCTCGCCGACTGCGACCTCGACCGCGGCCTCGTCACCGTGCTCGGCAAGGGCTCCAAGGTCCGACGGGTGCCGATCGGCGCGCCGGCGGTCGACGCCGTCGCCGCCTGGCTCGGCCGGGGGCGTCCGGCGCTGGCCACGCCCGACTCGCCGGCCGACCTCGTGTTCCTCAACCAGCGTGGTCGCGCCCTCACACCCCGTGACGCACGCCGGGTCCTGGAGCGCCATCCGCTCTCCGACGGACGCTCCGTCCACCCTCATGCGCTGCGCCACGCCTACGCTACGCACCTGCTCGAAGGCGGAGCCGACCTCCGGGCAGTCCAGGAGCTCCTCGGCCACGCCGATCTGGCGACCACCCAGATCTACACCCACGTGACCCGCGACCGGCTCCGCGCCGTCTACGAAGCGACCCACCCTCGTGCCTGACGATCCCACCGAAGCCCTCGACGAGCTCTGGACCGAGTACAAGTCCAACGGCACGGCGAACGCGCGCGAGCGGCTGATCCTCCACTACTCGCCGCTGGTGAAGTTCGTCGCCGGGCGCGTCGCCGCCGGTCTGCCGCAGAACATCGAGCAGTCCGACCTCGTGAGCTACGGGATCTTCGGGCTCATCGACGCGATCGACAAGTTCGATCCCGGTCGCGGCTTCAAGTTCGAGACCTACGCGATCTCCCGCATCAAGGGCGCCATCATCGACGAGCTCCGCTCGATCGACTGGGTGCCCCGCTCGGTGCGGGCGAAGGCGCGGGCCATCGAGCGGGCGATCTCCAAGCTCGAGAACGAGCTGCGCCGCATCACCGGAAGACGCCGAGGTCGCGGCCGAGCTCGACTGGAGCGAGGGCGAGCTCACCCAGACGCTCTCGCAGATCTCGTTCACCGGCCTCGTCGCGCTCGACGACCTGCTCGCCGCCGGGCTCGTCCGACCGTCAGGGCTCGGCCACCGTCAGCGACACGATCACCGACGGCAAGCACGACCCGGTCGAGGCGTACGAGGTCGACGAGATGAAGCACCTCCTCGCCGACGCGATCAACCGCATGCCCGACCGCGAGCGCCTCGTGCTCACGCTCTACTACTACGAGGGCCTCACGCTGGCGGAGATCGGCAAGCTGCTCAGCGTCACCGAGAGCCGCGTGTGCCAGATCCACACCAAGTCGATCCTGCAGCTGCGGGGCCGGCTCTCGGAACCCGAGCGCGAGCGCACCTGATCCTGCACTGACGCCCGGCGATTGCCCCTTGGCGCGCCGGCTCGCCGTCGGTAGCTTCAGCAGCGGTCGCTTCGGCTGGCCTTTCCCGGCGCTTCCGGGTCCTTCCCCGTTCCTTCCCCGTTTCGTCGTGTCGTTCCGACCTCGGGAAGGGCCATGTCCA
Source organism: uncultured Actinomycetes bacterium (assembly GCA_963755855.1). GTDB lineage: Bacteria > Actinomycetota > Acidimicrobiia > IMCC26256 > DASPTH01 > DASUAS01. Next base: position 178,462 of record CAVWLR010000010.1, read on the forward strand.
TGCTCCTTGCGCGTCTCGCTGCGCGTCCCTCCGCACGCCGTCGCGCGGCCGCACTCGTCCTCGTCACCACCGTCGCGGTCGTCGGCACCGCCCGGCCCGCCCACTCCGCCGATGCCGCCGACGACGGCGCCGTCGGGTGGCTGCGACCGGTCGACGGCGCGGTCGTCCACCCGTTCGAGCACCGGCCTCCGTCTACGGCGCCGGCCACCGGGGCGCCGATCTCGCGGCGACGCCGGGCACTCCGGTGCGAGTCGCCAACGACGGCGTCGTCAGCTTCGCCGGCACGGTCGCCGGCACCCTGCACGTCACCGTCACCCACGCGGGCGGGTTGCGCACCTCGTACTCGTTCCTCGCATCGGTGTCGGTGCGGACCGGCCAGCCGGTGGCCCGGGGCGACGTCCTCGGCACCACCGGAGGCACCGGCCCCGACGGCGACCACGACGGGGCTGTCCTCCACCTCGGGCTGCGAGTCGGCGACCGCTACGTCGATCCGATGCTGCTGTTCCGTCCCCACGACCTCACCAAGCTCGTGCACCTCGTCCCCGCCGACGATCCCGCCGAGACGCCGTGGTCGCCCGCACGCGAACGCCACGAGCTGCAGACGTCGCTCCGGTTGCCGACGCCGGGTCCGGCGGCGGCCGGCGCTACACCGACGACGACGACTGCGACAGCGACATCCCGTTCATCGGCGATGCGGTCGACGCAGCGTGCGACGTCGGGGAGCTGGCTCGGCGACCACGCGGACTCGGCCGTCGACGCCGGCATCGACTTCCTCGATGCCACCACCGACCTCGCCGAGGGCGCGCTCGACGACCTCCGGTCGGCGGCGCACGACTCCGTGTCGGCGATGGAGTCGCTCGCATCGGTCGCCGCCGGCGCTTTGGCGCAGACGCCGGCCGGCCAGATCGCGCTCGACCTCGTCGCCATGGGCCGTCGCTTCGCGCACGCGGTCACCGCCGACTGCAGCGACGCGCCCGCGGCCGACGGCACGGGCGGGTCCGCCCACCGGGTGATGGTGGTCGCCGGGCATCAACAGCTCGGGTGCGGCGTGGGATCGGGGCCCCACCGTCGACCTCGACGTCGACGCGCTCGGGTACCACGCGGCCGAGGGCGAGGTCCGCTACTTCTCCTACGCCGACGACGGCGGCCGCTACACGAAGGACGACACGCACCGCCCGATCGCCGAGTCCGCCGCGCTGCTCGCGGAGCAGCTGCGTGCGATGCAGCGAGAGCAACCCGGGCGCGAGGTCGACCTCATCGCGCACTCGCAGGGCGGAGTGGTCGTCGACCTCTTCCTCGCCCGAGTACTACCGGGCCGGCGACCGGTCCTTCCCGCCGCTCGGCAACGTCGTCACCCTGTCGTCGCCGCACGAGGGCGCGCCGATCGCGACGGTCGGGGAGCAGGTGCGGCGACGCGGCCGGGCAAGATCGTCACTCGACGCACTCGACGACGTCCTCGCCGCTCCCACCCACCGAGGAGTGCCGCGGTGCGCGACCTCGCCGAGGACTCGTCGGTGATCCGCGAGGTGCAGGCGAACGGCGTCCCGGAGCACTTCGACTACACGACCATCGGCGCCACCGAGGACTTCGTCGTGCCCGCCACCAACATCTCGCTCCCCGGTGCCACCGAGACCGTCGCCGCGGTGGACGACGTCAACGAGCACAGCGCGATCGTGCGTGCACCCGACGCGCTCGCAGGCGGTGCGCTCGGCGCTCGAAGGTCGACCACCGCCGTGCGTCGGGCTGCTCACCGCGTTGCGCACCGCGGTGAGCCCGGTGCTCATCAGCCGGCTCGAGCACACGGTCGGCGACGATGCCGAGTTCGTGCTCCGCGGCGGACTGCGACGTCGCCCCGTGAGCGCGCGTCCGGTGCGCGTCCTCGTGGTCGATGGTGCTCGTCGGTGGCGGGCGACGTGGTTCGTGGCCCGTCCGGCGTTCGGGCGTCGCCGCTTCCGGCTCGCACGATGGCGGCGTCGTGTGGTTCGCGCCGATCAGCGACGGCCCCTCCGACCTCGCCGCCGAGCCGATCGGCGTCGTCGTCACCTCCAACGCCGGATCGGTCTCCCTGCTCGACACCCGCGGGCATCTCCGTTGGCGCCTGCCGCTCGACGACGTCGGTCTCGGGACAGCCGGCGCTCGGAACCGACTCCGTGCTCGTGGGCGCCGCCGCGTCGGTCACCGCGCTCGACCGGTCCGACGGCTCCACCCGCTGGACCCGACCCCGGCACGGCTGCCGCGAACTCGCTCGCGATCGCCGGCGACGACCGTGCTCGTCGGCGACGACTCCGGCACGCTCACCGCGTTCGACACCGCAGTCCGGTGCGCCCCGTTGGTCGGTGCGGTACCCGGGCGCGCTGTGGTCGGGTGCCCGCGTCGATCTGGCGCGCGGCGCGGTGGTCGCCTCCTGGCACCAGTCCGACTCGCCGGCGGTGCGGGTGTTCGACCTCGGCACCGGCGCGCTGCGGTGGGAGGCACCCACCGACCGCTTCAGCGGCGCTCCCGCCCTCCACGACGGCCGGGTGGTGCTCACGATCGGCGACGGCGACCGCCATGCCCGGGTGGAGGCCCGAGCCCTCGACACGGGCGTGGTGCAATGGCAGACGCCGGTTCCGGCGTCGTTCGAGGAGGCGATCGAGCCTGCGCTCGACGACGACGCGGTCGCGGTGGTCGACCACTTCGGCGCCGTCACCGTGCTCGACGCCGGGAGCGGCCGGATCCGGTGGCAGCACGATCTCGCCGACGTGCTCGTGGCCACGCGGGTGGCCCTCACCGGACAGCGGGTGGCGCTCACCTCCTACGCCGGGGTGCTCCACGTGCTCGACCGCCGGGACGGCCACGTCGGTGGCCCACCTCGGTCCCGGGCGGCTCGGCGGGCTGCCGGTGGCGACCGCGTCGCTCCCACCGTGGCCGGGCGGGCGAACCGGGCGAGGCGGCAGGCTGCTCGTGGCACTCCGGCTCCGCGACTGGGGCGTCCAGCTCCGGCACCTCGGGTGACGGTTCCGGGTCGGTCCCTCGCCCGGGAAGGGGTACGGGGGCCGCCCGCTACACTGCTCTCCGACCCGAGCCGCCGGTTTCCGACCGGCTGACCGGGATCACGCACGCCCGCATTCCGAGGTCGTCCGGGGCAACCCGGGTCGCCAGCGGGCGGAGGAACAACCGAGGAGCAGCTCGCACCGAGCACCGGCGATCGCACGCGGTCGGCGTCGCCACGGGCGCCTGCACGAACGAAAGGACGTCCCGTGGCAGAAGCAACGGCCGTCGTCACCATGAAGCAGCTGCTGGAGGCCGGAGTCCACTTCGGTCACCAGACCCGGCGCTGGAACCCGAAGATGAAGCGATTCATCTTCGGTGAGCGCAACGGGATCTACATCATCGACCTGCAGCAGACGCTCGAGCGCATCGACACCGCCTACCGGTTCGTGCGTCACACCGTCGAGAACGGCGGCACGGTCCTCTTCGTCGGCACGAAGAAGCAGGCCCAGGAGCCGATCCAGAAGCAGGCGAACCGGGCGAACTCGCCCTACGTGAACTACCGCTGGCTCGGCGGCATGCTCACCAACTTCCAGACCGTGCACGGCCGTGTGAACAAGATGCACGAGCTCGAGCGGCTGGTCTCCACCGGCGAGACCGAGCAGATGATCAAGAAGGAAGGCCTCAAGGTCAAGCGTGAGGTCGCCAAGCTCGAGCGCAACCTCGGCGGCATCCGCACGATGGAGAGGGCGCCCGACGCGATCTTCGTGATCGACACCAAGAAGGAGCACATCGCGGTCACCGAGGCCAACCGCCTCGGCATCCCCGTGATCGCCGTCGTCGACACCAACTGCGATCCCGACGTCATCGACTTCGTGATCCCCGGCAACGACGACGCCATCCGCTCCGCCAACCTGATGTCCCGCATCGTCGCCGACGCGGTGATCGAGGGACAGTGGCTGCGCTCGCGCAAGCAGGCGAAGGCGGGCGTGAAGGCCGATGCGGCGAAGCCCGCACCGCCGGCACCCAAGAAGCTGACGCCCGAGGAGCAGGCCGCCAAGGAAGCGGAGCAGCAGCAGGCACGCGACGCCGCCGCCGCGGCCCAGCGCGAGCGCGAGGCCAAGCTCGCCGAGGCCAAGGCCGCCGCTGCCGCCGAACCGGCTGCGGCGGACGAAGCACCCGTCACCGATGTCCCGGCCGAGTCACCCGTTGCCGAGGCAGCGGCTGCGCGACCCGGGCACCACCGAGATCCAGGAGAGCGATACGAATGGCTGAGTACTCGGCCAAGGACATCGCCGCGTTGCGCAAGGCGACCGGCGCAGGGATGCTGGACTGCAAGCAGGCCCTCGAGGAGTCGGACGGCAAGTTGGACGACGCGATGGACTGGCTGCGCGCCAAGGGCATCGCCAAGGCCGGCAAGCTCAGCGACCGCGAGGCCACCGAGGGTGCGGTCGACGTCATCGTCGACGGCAACGTCGGCGCCATCGTCGAGCTGAACTGCAACACCGACTTCGTGGCGAAGGGCGCCGAGTTCACCACCCTGCTCGCCGACATCACGAAGCTCGTGGCCGCCAACGGCGACGGCGACGTCGCCGCGCTGCCGTTCGAGGGCTCCACGGTCGGCGACACCCTCCAGCAGCTGGCGGGCAAGCTCGGCGAGAACGTCATGCTCGGTCGCGTCGTGCGCTTCGAGTCCGACGGTCTCCTCGAGGCCTACCGCCACAACCAGAGCGACCGTGGCACCATCGCGGTGCTGGTCGAGCTCAGCGGCGTCGACCCGTCCAACGACGCGGCGCGTGAGGTCGCGCACGAGATCGCGCTCCACGTCTCGTTCGCCGCCCCTGCGTACCTCTCCCGCGACGACGTGCCCGCCGACGTGCTCGCACGCGAGCAGGCCGTCATCGAGGAGAAGAGCCGCAACGAGGGCGTGCCCGAGGCCAAGCTCGAGGGCGCGGTCAAGGGTCGGCTCAACGCGTTCTACAAGGACGTCACGCTGCTCGAGCAGCCGTCGGTGAAGGACCCGAAGGTCAGCATCGCCAAGCTGGTCGAGGGTCTCGGCGGCGACGCCGCGCTCACACGGTTCGCCCGGGTGAAGGTGGGCGAGGACTAGCGTCCGGCGTCATGAGCGATTCGGCGGGCGAGAGCCAGTACCGACGCGTCATCCTCAAGCTCTCCGGTGAGGCGTTCGCCGACAGCACCATCAGCTTCGGCATCGACGCTGCGGTCGTGCAGCGCATCGCCGAAGAGGTGGCCGAGACGCGCGCCGACCTCGGGGTCGAGATCGCGGTGGTGGTCGGCGGCGGCAACATCTGGCGCGGCATGTCGGGCGCCACGCGCGGCATGGACCGCGCCCGCGCCGACTACATGGGCATGCTCGCCACCGTGATCAACGCGCTGGCGCTGGCCGACTCGCTCGAGGCGGTCGGTCAGCCGACGCGCGTGCAGACCGCGATCACCATGGCGCAGGTCGCGGAGCCGTTCATCCCGCGGCGCGCGATCCGGCACCTCGAGAAGGGTCGGGTGGTCGTGTTCGCGGCCGGCACCGGCAACCCGTACTTCACCACCGACACCACCGCGGCCCTGCGGGCGGCGGAGATCGGTGCGGAGGCGATCCTGAAGGGCACGCACTCGGGCGTCGACGGCGTGTACAGCGCCGACCCGCGCCTCGACCCGACCGCGGTGAAGTTCACGGAGGTGAGCTACTTCGAGATCCTGAACAAGGGACTCAAGGTGATGGACTCCACCGCGATCACGTTCTGCATGGACAACGAGCTGCCGATCGTCGTCTTCGACGTCACCGCACCCGGCAACATCCGGCGTGCGCTCCTCGGGGAGCGCATCGGCACCTTGGTGAGCACGGGCGCGACACCATGACCGCACGGGTGGAGGTTTGCGAGCCATGAGCTCCGACGGCGACGAGATGAAGGCGCTCGTGATCGACGACTGCACCGACAAGATGCAGAAGGCGGTCTCGCACCTCCAGTCGGAGTTCGCGGCGCTGCGCACGGGCCGGGCGTCGTCCGGGCTGGTGGAGAAGCTGCGGGTCGACGTGTACGGCAGCGACGTCCCGCTGCAGCAGATCGCCGGGTTCGGCGTCCCCGAACCGCGCGTGCTCACGATCTCGCCCTACGACAAGGGCACGATCAAGGCGATCGAGAAGGCGATCCAGCAGAGCGACCTCGGGATCAACCCGTCGAACGACGGCCAGATCATCCGGCTCTCGTTCCCCGAGCTCACCGAGGACCGGCGCAAGGACCTGGTGAAGGTGGCGCGCACCCGGGCCGAGGAGGGCAGGGTGGCGGTGCGCAACGCCCGCCGTCACGCCCGCCAGGAGCTCGAGCAGCTCGAGAAGGACGGCGAGCTCGGCAAGGACGACCTCGAACGGGCCGAGAAGGACCTCGAGAAGCGCACCCACGAGGTCGTGGCCGAGATCGACGAGCTGCTGAAGCACAAAGAGGGCGAGCTGCTCACGGTGTGAGGCCATCTCGGGTCTCCGAGGTGGGCATTCGTGCCGGGAGCTGCCTGAGAACGGGTTGAGCGTTGGCCGTCACCGACGACGGTGGTCGGTCTAGCCTGGTAGCAGCGCACAGTGGCGGAGGATCGCGTGTCGGAATTCGATGAGGATCTGCCCGAGGCGCCGCCCGCAGAGGGCGTGCGGATCTTGGGCGCAGAAGAGGCCCAGGCGGCGGTCGACGGTGGTCCCGACCGGCCCAAGCCCGAGGAGCCGCCGCGCCGGCGGCGCCGAACGGCGCCGCCCGACGACGTGCAGCCGGCCGCCCGCTTCCCGCTGCCCGCCGACCGTCTCCCGGGCGAGGGTCCCGCGCCGACCGTCCGGCCCGCTCCCGGTCCGCCCCTCGGTGAGGCATCGGGCCCGATGCCGTTGCCGCACTGGACCGAGCCGCCCACCGGAGAGGTGCCCATGATCGCCGACGAGCCGGGTGACGAAGAGGTCTGGGCCGCGGCGTCCAACGAGCCGCGGTTCCGCTCCGACGCCGGCGACTACGACGCGTCCGACTTCTCCCTGGGCGACGAAGGCCTCCACGACGAGACCACCGCCATGGGTGCGCTGGTCGACGTCCCCGACGTCGACGACGACGAGGAGTTCGCGGCGCAGGTCGCGGCTCGACGTGCCGCGCCCGCACGACGGACCCGCTCGAAGCCGTCCCGCTCGCGCGCCGGCCGTGCCACCGCGGCGGCCGCGGCCGGTCCGCAGTTCCCGACCATCGAGGACGAGACCAACGCCCCGCACGTGACCGCCACGCCGCGCGTCACCCCGTCGGCCGACGACCTCACGACGCGCGTCATCACCGGCGCGGTCCTGTTCGCGGTCGCGCTGCTCGCGTTCTTCATCGGGCGCGCCGGCACCGCCGTGCTCGTCACCGTGATCGTCGCCGCCGCTGCGTTCGAGCTGTTCGAGGGCTTCCGCCGCGCCGGCTTCCAGCCCGCGACCCTGCTCGCGCTGCTGGGCTCGCTCGCCATGGTGGGCATCGCCTACAACCACGGCGAACGGGCCTTCCCGCTCGTCACCGCGGTGGTCGTCGCCTTCACCCTGTTCTGGTACCTGGCCAAGGTCGTGCACGCACGCCCGATGGTCAACGCCGCCGTCACCATCTTCGGCTTCTCCTACGTCGGCCTCCTCGGCGGCTTCGCGGGCCTGCTGCTCGTGTTCCCCGACGGCGTCGGCATGGTGGTCGGGCTCGTGCTGTGCGCGGTGGCGTACGACGTCGCCGGCTACTTCGTCGGCACCCGCCTGGGGCACCGCCCGCTCATGCCCGACGTGTCACCCAACAAGACGCTCGAGGGCCTGGCCGGCGGCATGGCCGCATCGGTGGTGATGGGCATCCTCATCGCCATCGTGGGTCTCCACCCGTGGAACTCGCTGTCCAACGGCCTGCTGCTCGGCCTCGTCGTCGCGGTGTTCGCCCCGCTCGGCGACCTCGTCGAGTCGATGCTGAAGCGCGACCTCGGGCTCAAGGACTTCGGCACCATCCTGCCGGGGCACGGCGGTGTGCTCGACCGCTTCGACGCCATGTTGTTCTGCCTCCCGGCGGTCTACTACCTGGTGGTTGCGCGCGGGATCGTGTGATGCGTCGTCTCCCGGCGACTCGGTGCGCATGAGAAGCGTCGCCATCCTCGGCTCGACCGGTTCGATCGGCACCCAGGCCCTCGACGTCGTCCGCAACCACCGCGACGAGTACCAGGTGGTGGCGCTGGCGGCCGGCGCGCAACGGCGAGCTGCTGCAGGCGCAGGCGGAGGAGTTCGGCGTACCGCTCGACTCGGCCCGCCTCTGTGCCGATACCCCTCACGTGCTCACCGAGCTGGCCTCCCATCCCGACGTCGACGTCGTCCTCAACGCCGTCGTCGGCTTCGCCGGACTCCCGGCGACGCTCGCCGCGCTCGAGCACGGCAAGCGCCTGGCGCTGGCCAACAAGGAGAGCCTCATCGCCGGCGGTCCGGTGGTCGCAGCGGTGCGCGACCGCGGCGCGGGCGAGATCGTGCCCGTCGACAGCGAGCACTCCGCGCTCTACCAGTGCCTCCGGGCCGGCGACGCCGCCGAGGTCAACAAGCTCGTGCTCACCGCCAGCGGCGGGCCGTTCCGCGGCTACGCACGCGAGCAGCTGGCGACGGTCACGGTGGGCGACGCGCTCAAGCACCCCACCTGGGACATGGGCGCCAAGATCACCATCGACTCGTCGACGCTGATGAACAAGGGGCTCGAGGTCATCGAGGCCCACGAGCTGTTCGGCACGCCGTTCGACCGCATCGAGGTGGTGGTGCACCCGCAGTCGGTGATCCACAGCATGGTGGAGTTCGTCGACGGCGCCACGATCGCCCAGCTCTCGATGCCCGACATGCGCCTGCCCATCGGCCTCGCGCTCGGGGCCCCGGCCCGCCTGCCCGAGGCGTTCGGGGCCATCGACTGGACCGAGGTGTCGCAGCTCACGTTCGAGGCCCCCGATCTCGACGCCTTCCCGTGCCTGCGCCTCGCCTTCGAGGCCGGTCGGGCCGGGGGGAGCGCTCCCGCCGTGCTGAGCGGCGCCAACGAGGTCGCCGTGGCCGCGTTCCTCGCCGGCCGCATCCCGTGGACGGCCATCGCCGCGGTCAACGCCGAGGCCCTCGACGCCGGCACCGGGAACGTTCACGACGTCAGCCGACGTTCTCGAAGCTGACCGGGTGGCGCGCGAGCGCGCCACCATCGCCGTCGAGCGCCTCGACCAGGCCGCGTGAGACGGCCGCGTGAGATGAGGCCCCCCGCATGAAGGACCCGTTGGAGGAAGCTGGCGTCGGCGCCGACGTCAACAGCCGGGCGGCCACCGGCATCCTCCTGACGTTCATCGCCGCGATGGTGGCGCTCGCCGTCTTCGTCCCCGGCAGCCGCACGCCGCTGCTGCTGGTGGTCGGCATCATCCTCATGGTCATGCTCCACGAGTTCGGCCACTACTGGGTGGCCAAGCGCTCGGGCATGAAGGTCACCGAGTTCTTCGTGGGGTTCGGGCCCCGGCTGTGGTCGTTCACGCGTGGTGAGACCGAGTACGGCGTGAAGGCCATCCCGGCCGGCGGCTACGTGCGCATCATCGGCATGACCAACATGGAAGAGGTCGATCCCGCCGACGAGCCCCGCACCTACCGCCAGGCGACCCCCGGGAAGCGCCTCGCCACGATCCTCGCCGGCGTCACCGTCAACTTCTTCATCGCCTTCCTGCTGTTCTTCGTCGTGATCGCGGGGCAGGGACGCGTCAACGACGGCCCGAGCACCACCGTCGAGCGCGTCGTCGCCGGCAGCGCGGCCGCCGACGCCGGGCTCCGCGCCAACGACAAGGTCGTCGCCGTCAACGGCAAGCCAAGGTCGACAACTGGGACGACCTCAAGGCGGTCATCGAGCGCAACGGTGGCAAGGAGATCAGCCTCACCGTGCTGCGCGACGGCAGCCCGACCACGCTCACCGCCACGCCCAAGCACGCAGGACGGTCAGGGCTTCCTCGGCGTCAGTCCCGGCATCGTCGTCCGCGACGTCGGCGTGCTCGAAGCGGTGCCCGAGTCGTTCAAGACGATGGGCAACGTCGCCACCGGGTTCGTGAACATCCTCGGCGACCGGCTCTCGCCGTCGGGGGTGAGCACGTCGGCCCAGCAGAGCTTCTCGTCGTCGGTGCCCGCAGCGAACTCGCAGGAGAACCTCAACCGCCCGATGTCGCTCATCGGCATCGTGAACAACGGCAGCGACCTCGTGGGCAGCAACCTGTGGTTGATCGCGCTGCTGCTCGGCCAGATCAGCTTCGTCCTCGCCGTGTTCAACCTGCTGCCGATCCTGCCGTTCGACGGCGGCCACGCGGTGGTCGTGATCTACGAGTGGATCGCGTCGAAGGTGAAGCACCGCCGGGTCTACGCCGACTACCGCAAGTTCATCCCCGTGAGCATCGTGCTCATCATCCCGATCCTGTTCCTCGGGCTGTCGTCGATGGTGCTCGACATCCGCCAGCTCGGTCAGTAGCGCCGTGTCCGTGCCGCTCACCACGAAATCGCCGCGTCGCGTCACGCGCTCCCTCTTCGTCGGGGGCGTGCAGGTGGGCGGTGGCTCGCCGGTCACGGTGCAGTCGATGACCACCACCAAGACCGCCGACGTCGACGGCACGCTGGCGCAGATCTACGCGCTCGCCGCGGCGGGCGCCGACATCGTGCGCTGCACGTGCAACGAGGAGGCCGCGGCCGAGGGCCTGGCGCAGATCGTGCCGCGGTCACCGGTGCCGCTCATCGCCGACATCCACTTCCAGTACAAGCTCGCGCTGGCGGCGATGGAGGCGGGGGTCGCAGGGCTGCGGCTCAACCCCGGCAACATCCGCAAGCCCGAGCACATCAAGGCCGTCGCCCGTGAGGCGAAGGACCGCGGCCTGCCGATCCGCATCGGCGTCAACGCCGGTTCGCTCGACCCCGACATCGCCGAGCAGTACGGCGGCGCCACGCCCGAGGCGCTGGTCGCGTCGGCGCAGCGCGAGCTCGACCACTTCGCCGAGGTCGACTTCGACGACGTGAAGATCTCGGTGAAGTCGTCGAACGTGCCCACCATGATCGACGCCTACCGCCTGCTGTCGGAGACGGTCGACTACCCGCTGCACCTCGGCGTCACCGAGGCCGGCCCGCTGCCGCGGCGGTCTGGTGAAGTCGACCGCGGGCATCGCCACGCTGCTCGCCGAGGGCATCGGCGACACCATCCGCTTCTCGCTCACCGCCGACCCGGTCGAGGAGGCCAAGGCCGGCCGCCAGCTGCTCGAAGCGCATGGGCCTGCGCGAGCGCAAGGGCCTCGACCTCATCGCCTGCCCGTCGTGCGGGCGCGCCGAGGTCGACGTCATCAAGGTCGCCGCGCGACGCGATGGCCGCGCTCGAGGCGCGCAACATCCCGCTGCAGGTCGCGGTGATGGGCTGCGTCGTCAACGGACCGGGCGAGGCGCGCGACGCCGACCTCGGCATCGCCGCCGGTCGCGGCAAGGGCCACCTCTTCGTGCGCGGTCACGTCGTGCGGGTCGTGCCCGAGGCCGAGATGGTCACCGCGCTCGTCGCCGAGGCCGAGGCGATCGTGGCCGAGGGCATCGAGGCCCGCCTCGCCGCCGCCGACGAGAACGCCGAGGCGATCGCCGCCGCCACGCGCGAGGAGCTCATCCAGATCCAGGGCCTCGACGCCAACCACAGCGACGAGAAGATCGACCGCATCCGCGAGGTCACCGATACCGACGCGCAGCCCGACGCCGACTCCCACGACTGAGGTGCTGCACCCACACGGCGTCCGCCGGATCCTGACCGTGCTCGCACTCGTGCTGGTCGCGCTCGGCGCGCTGGCCGGGCCGGTCGGTGCGTCCTCGACGGCGGCGAACACCAAGGCGGCGTCGAAGCCGATCGCGACGGCGCCGTTCGCCACACCCACCGGCGTGACGCTCGCCGACACGCCGCCGCCGTGGGACCTCCCTGCCGACGCGCGTCCCTACATCGCCGCTGCCGGCCTCACGGTGCTCGGCGAGGAGCAGCTCGCGGTGCACTACCACGCGCACCTCGACATCATCGACGACGGCGCCAAGGTCACCGTCCCCGCCGGCATCGGGTTCGTCATCTCCAACGGTGAGGCGACCGGCATCACGGTGCTGCACACCCACGACACCAGCGGCGTCATCCACATCGAGTCGGCGAAGAACGTGCCCTACACGCTCGGCCAGGTCCTCACCGAGTGGGGCGTCGCCCTCAGCGCGACGCAGGTCGGTGGTCTGCACGCCGATGCCACCCACGTCCTCACCGCGTTCGTGAACGGCAAGAAGTTCACCGGCGACCCCGCGACCCTCGAGCTCAAACGCCACCTCGAGATCGCGCTCTGGTACGGCCCCACCGGCGAGAAGCCGAAGGTGCCGAGCTCGTACAAGTTCCCCGCCGGGCTCTGACGCGGGCGGTCCCGCGACGCCCGACCGGACGCGTCAGACGCGCGACGGCCGGGTGACGAGCAGCGCCACTCCGGCGACGACGCACACCGCGCCGATCACGGCCCACAGCGCCTCGCCGGTCATGAACGAGCCCTCGATCACGCCGACGCCCTGGAAGAACCACACGCCGCCGACGACGAGCAGCACCACCGCGATGATGCGGCGGATCCACCCGACGCGGCCGGAGGTGCTCACGACACGACGTCGGCGCGCGACGCCATGATCGCGGAGAGGCGCCCCTCCACCTCCGGGATGTGGTGGTCGTCGGTGAACACGTAGGGACGGTCGCCGCGGATGGCGTCGAGCACGTTCGCCGCCACCTGCGCCGCCGGGCACGGAGCCGACCGGGTTCAGGCCCGGTCTTGATCATCCCCGGCATCACCACGCTCACGCCGATCGGCGCGTCGATGTCGGCGAGCTCACCGCGGAGACCGTCGGAGATGCCGAGCACCGCGTGCTTCGACGCGGTGTAGGGACCGATGCCCGGGATGGCGGTGACCGCCGCCATCGACGCCGTGTTCACGACCCACCCTGGCTCGCCCGACGCCAGGATGCGGGGCACGAACGCGTGGATGCCGTGGATGACGCCCCACAGGTCGACGTCGATGATCCGGTGCCACTCGGAGAGCGGCAGCTCCCACGAGTTGCCCATGGTGACGATGCCGGCGTTGTTCATGCACACGTGCAGCTTCCCGAACCGCTCGACCGCGGTGTCGGCGGCGCGCTCCATCGCGTCGGGATCGGTCACGTCGACGACCAGAGAGTGGACCTCGCCGCCGGCGTCGGCGAGCCGCGTGGCGTGCTCGGCGAGGCTCGCCTCGTCGCGGTCGGTCATCAGCACCCGCATCCCCGCGGCGACGAACGCCTCTGTGGTCGCCAACCCGATCCCGCTCGCGGCACCGGTCACGACCGCGTTGCGTCCTGCCAACTCTTCCAACCCGGCCATCGTGCTCCCCCTCGGTGCGTGCAGCTCTCCCCGCAAAAGGTAGCGATCCGTTGCAGAGCTGGAACAGATCGCTACCCGTTGGCGCCGGTCGAGCAGGTCGGCGCCGGAGCAGGTAGACGCCGACGGTGACGATCGCGAGGCCGCGAGGCCGATCACCGTCGCTGTCAGCAGTCGGCGTCACCGGCGTGGACGGCGTGGACGGCGACCTCGAGCGCGACCGTCCCGCACCGGTTCCACCGGTCCAGGCTGCCACGGATCCGCGGGCCCCCGGTCAGCCGGGCTGGGTGACGCGGCGCTCTGCCTCACGCGCCGCGTTGCGGGCGAAGCCGAGCACGATGCGACGGAGCACCGTCGCGAGCGCGCCGCCGGTGCCCGCCACCTTGGGCTCGAACGCGCCCGCCCACCTGATCGTGCTGCCGGTGGTCGTCGCGGCGATGTCGACGTCGGCGTGGTACCCGCGCACGGGCAGACCAGAGAGGATCGTGTACGCCAGGTGGTGCGGAGGGTTGTACTCGGTGATCTCCTCGAGGCTGAACGCGGGCCAGCGTCCGAGCTTGCGCACCGCACCGACGCCGCCGGGTGCGGGATCGCCTTCTCGGTCCCACTCCGAGACGGCGACGGCCGCACCGGCCCACTCGTGCCAGCGCGTCGCGTCGGCGATCACTTCGAACACCGCCGCCGGTGCCGCCAGGCTCGGAATCGTGAACTCGTACGTCGACAGCGTCATGTTCAGGTCCGCTCGGCCCAGTACGCATCGACCCGGTAGGGGAGTGCGAGCTCGTCGCGACCCGCAGTGGCAGGGTCGTCACGCAGCAGCGTACGCACCTCGTCGAGCACTGCGCGCCTGTCGTTCCGGTGGGAGCACGGCGACGTGGCTCACGCTGCGCACCCGCTCGACGACGTCGGCGGGGGAGAGCCGCTGCTCGTGGTGGAACGTCGCCTCGTGCAGCGGTCCGAACCACGGGTTGTCGAACTCGCTGCCGGCGGCGCGCACGAACGCCGACTCGCGCCACTCGTCGTGGTTCCGCCACGGCGCCCGCTTCTCGACCCGGTCCATGATCGACCACACCTCGTCGACCCAGGGCACCGTGCGGTCGCGGGCGTTCCACACCAGCGCCACCCGGCCGCCCGGCTTGCAGCACGCGGTGGAACTCCTCGAACGCAGCCGGTCGGCGTCGAACCAGTGGAACGCCTGCGCCACGGTGAGCGCGTCGATCGACCCGTCGCGGAACGGCAGCCGCTCCGCGGTGGCCGCGGTCACCGGCATGTGCGGGAGACGTGCCCGCATCCCGTCGACCGGTTCGACGGCGACCAGCCACGCGCCGGTCGGCGCGAGCAGACGGGTGAACTTCCCGGTGCCGGCGGCGACGTCCGCCACCGCCCGGTCGGGCGCGATCCCGAGTGCGTCGACGATCCAGGCGACCGCGTCGGGCGGGTACGACGGGCGAGCGCGCTCGTAGGCGTCGGCCTCGGCGCCGAACCCCGAGCTCGCGACCTCGTGGACGCTCAAGTGGCAGCCGACGGCGTCCAGCCGTGCAACCCGCACTCGAGCTTGCCGCTGTTGGTCCAGCGTCCGGCGCGCGGGTCGTCGCCGTCCTTCACCGGGTTGGTGCAGGGCCAGCAGCCGATCGACGGGTACCCCTTGTCGCGCAGCGGGTGCTGCGGGAGCCCGCGGTCGGCGATGTAGCCGTCGATCTCGTCGTGGGTCCAGTTCGCGATCGGGTTGACCTTCACGATCCCGCGCCCGATGTCGAAGCCGACGATCGGTGCGTTCGCGCGCGTCGGCGCTTCGTCGCGTCGCAGACCGGTGAGCCAGGCCGACTTGCCCTCGAGCGCACGCGCGAGCGGCTCGACCTTGCGCATCGCGCAGCACTCGTCGGGGTCGAGCTGCCAGAGGTTGTCGGGCGCGATCTGCGGGCTGATCACCCGGAGGTTGAGGTCGTAGCGCTCACGCACCTGCTCGACGTACCAGAGCGTCTCGGCGAAGTGGTACTGCGTGTCGAGGAAGACCACCTCGATCTCGGGGACGGCCTGCGTGGCGATGTCGATGAGCACGCAGTCCTGGAACGACGCCGCGAGCACTGCGCCCTCGCCGAAGTGCTCCCACGCCCACTTGACCGCCGACGACGCCGGCTCCTGCTCGAACTCGGCCGAGACGCGCGGCGAGCTCGGCGAGGTCGGGGAGTCCGGGTGGGGTCTCGCCCGCGGGATCCGACTCGACGTCGGTCTCCGTGTCGGTGGCGGTCACGTCGCGCACTCCGAGTCGCCGGTCTCGGCCACGTAGGGGCCGGTCTCGTCGAAGTCGACGTAGTAGTCGGGGGCTTCCTCGGGGGAGGGGAACTCGTCGAGGTCGACGAGCGTCTTGCCCACCGCGCCCGCGCCGCCGGATCTCTCGAGCCACGACGAGAACGTCTCGCCCGCGTCGCGCTCACCGGCGAACTGCTCGACCACGCGCACGACGGCCTCCGACGCGCGCTTGGCGGGGAGCTTGGTGGCCTTCTTGCCGAACGCGATCGACATGTTGCTCACGTGGCCGCCGAGCTCCATCTGGTACCCGGGAGCGGCGCGGCCGTGGGCCCGGCGCTCGAGTCCGAGGAAGCCGATGTCGGCGATGTGGTGCTGGCCGCACGAGTTCGTGCAGCCGGAGATGTTGATGCGGACGCCACCGACCTCGGCGAGTCCGGCCTTCTCGAGCGCGTCGCCGATGTCGGCGGCGAGGCCGCGCGACTGCGTGACCGCGAGGTTGCAGGTGTCGGCACCGGGGCACGACACGACGTCGCGTGCGAGCTCGGCGCCGGCCTCGGCCATGCCGAGCTCGGCGAGGCGACCGTGGACCTCGGGGAGCTGCTCCTCGGTGAGGCCTCGGAGCACGAAGTTCTGGCGGTTGGTGACGCGCACCTCGACCGGCGAACTCGCGCTGGATGGCGGCGAGCCCGCGGAACTGGTCGGGGGTGATGTCGCCGAGGCGGCACCACGCGTAGGCGCTCACGGTGCCGTTGGCACGGCCGCGGACCACGTTGGCGGTGTCCCACTGCTGGAGCGGCGTGAGCCCGGCGAACTGCACCGGCGTGGCGCCCGACCCGATGAGGCCGCCGTCGGCGGGGATCTCGGTGCCCATGCCCGCGGGCGCGTCGCCCTGCTCCACGACGATCGCCGGCACGCCACCCGGGTAGGTGGCCGAGCCGATGAGGAACTTGCGCTCCTTGAAGATGCGCTCGCGCAGCTCGTCGGCGCCCATGGTGTCGACCAGCCACTTGAGGCGGGCCCGCAGCTTGTTGTCGCGGTTGCCGTGGTGGTCCTGCACCCGCAGGATCGACTCGATGGTGGCGAGCAGGTCGTCGCGCGGGGTGAACTCCTCCAGCGCGATCGCCGGGTGCGGGTTGGCCCCGAGGCCGCCGGCCATGAACACCCGGAAGCCGGCCTCGACGGTGCCGTCGGGGAGGGGGCGGTTCACCGCGACCACGCCGACGTCGTTGAACATCGCCTGGCCGCAGTCGGTGGCGCAGCCCGAGAAGTTGATCTTGAACTTGCGCGGCATCCGCTGCGCGATCGGGTTGCGCAGGAAGAGCTGCTTCGTGGCCTCGGCCCACGGGCTGATGTCGACGACCTCGTAGGGGCAGGCGCCGGCGAGGTGGCAGCCCATCACGTTGCGCACGGTGTCGCCGCAGGCCTCACGGCTGGTGAGCCCGACGGAGGCGAGGTCGCGCAGGGCGGCGGGGGTGTCCTCGAGCTGCACGAAGTGGAACTGGGCGTTCTGACGGGTGGTGAGGTGGCCCCAGCCGCGGGAGTAGGTCTCGGCGACGTAGGCGAGCATCTCGAGCTGGTCGGGCTCGACCTTGCCGTAGGGGATCTTCACCCGCAGCATCTGGTTGTGGCCGCCCTGGCGCTGTCCGTAGATCCCCTGGTTGAGGCGGAAGACCCGGAAGGCGTCGTCGTCGATCTCGCCCGCGAGGAAGCGCTGGACGCCATCCTCGAAGCGGACGAGCTCGGCCTCCACCTCGGGATCGAGCGGTTGGGTGCGGAGTTCTTGCACGTCGATCGCCATAGGCGACCAAGCTACCGGTCTTTCGATTGAAATACCAGCGACCAGGTCGGAAATATTTTCGATCAGAACGGTGGGGATTGGCGCCGGCCCCGGCCAGGGGCCCTGAGTACCCTGCCGTGATGGCCAAGCCGCCTCCCCTGACCCCCACGCGCCGACGACTTCCCCCGCTGGTACCAGGACGTGCTGCAGAAGGCGCAGCTGGCCGAGAACGGGCCCGTCCGGGGCACGATGGTGATCCGCCCCTACGGCTACTCGATCTGGGAGCGGATGCAGGCCGAGGTCGACCTCCGCATCAAGGCCTGCGGGGCGGAGAACGCCTACTTCCCGCTCTTCATCCCGGAGTCGTACCTCCAGCGCGAGGCCGAGCACGTCGAGGGGTTCAGCCCCGAGCTCGCCATCGTCACCATCGCCGGGGGCAAGGAGCTCGAGGAGCCGGTCGTCGTCCGCCCCACCAGCGAGACGGTCATCGGCGAGTTCATGGCCAAGTGGGTGCAGAGCTACCGCGACCTGCCGCTGCTGCTGAACCAGTGGGCGAACGTCGTCCGGTGGGAGCTGCGGCCCCGCCTGTTCCTCCGCACCAGCGAGTTCCTCTGGCAGGAGGGTCACACCGCGCACGCCACGCAGGCCGACGCACGCGCGTACGCAACCCGGATCCACCACGAGGTCTACGAGGACTTCATGGTGAACGTCCTCGCCATCCCCGTGGTCGTCGGCATGAAGACCGCACGGGAGCGCTTCGCCGGGGCGGTCAACACGCTGACGCTCGAAGGGATGATGGGCGACGGCAAGGCGCTGCAGATGGCCACGAGCCACGAGCTCGGCCAGAACTTCGCCCGCGCCTTCGGCATCGAGTTCCTCGACGACACGGGCACGCAGCAGACCGCCTGGACCACCTCGTGGGGATCGTCCACCCGCATGGTCGGCGGACTGATCATGGCGCACGGCGACGACGACGGCCTGCGCGTGCCACCACGGCTCGCACCGATCCAGGTGGTCGTGCTGGTGGTGCGCGACGAGGGCGACGTGGTCGCACGGTGCGGCGCACTCACCGACGAGCTGCGCGCCGCCGGCGTGCGCGTGCAGCTCGACGCCCGTGCCGACGTGTCGATGGGGCGGCGCGCGACCGACTGGGAGCTCAAGGGCGTGCCCGTGCGACTCGAAGTGGGTCCTCGCGACCTCGCCGACGGCGTCGCGACGTTGGTGCGCCGCATCACCGCCGGCGAGGAGCGCAAGGAGCCGGTCGAGCTCGACGCCATCGCGACCGCGGTCGTCGACGAGCTCGACCGTCAGCAGGCCGCGCTGCTCGCCGAAGCGACGGAACGGCGCGAGTCGCACACCGTCGACGTCACCACGCTCGACGATGCGCGCGAGGCCGCGGCCACCGGGTGGGCGCGCATCCCGTGGGACACCGTCGGTGCCGACGGCGAGGCCGAGCTCGCGCAGGCGAGCGTGTCGGTCCGCTGCCTGCACCGCGCCGACGGCTCCCTGCCCGAGTCCGACGACGAACGCGGGCTCACCGCTGTCGTCGCACGTTCGTACTGACGACATGAGCTTCCCGATCCCGCCCCCGGTGTCGCCGATGCTCGCCAAGTTGGCGCGCGAGCTCCCGTCGAGCGGCGGCAAGCTCGGCGACCTCCTCTACGAGCCGAAGTGGGACGGCTTCCGGGCCATCGTCTTCAAGGACGGCGACGACGTCGAGATCGGCAGCCGCAACGAGAAGCCGCTCACCCGGTACTTCCCCGACCTGCTCGAACCCCTGCGGGCCAACCTCCCCGAGCGGTGCGTGCTCGACGGCGAGGTCGTGATCGCCACCGAGGACGGCCTCGACTTCGACCGGCTGTCGTTGCGCATCCACCCCGCGGAGTCGCGCGTCGCGATGCTCGCGGAGGAGACGCCGGCAGGCTTCGTCGCGTTCGACCTCCTCGCCGAGGGCGACACCGACCTGCGCGACCACCCGTTCCGTGAGCGGCGGGCACGGCTCGAGGCCGCGCTGAAGCAGGCGAAGGCGCCGGTGTACCTCACGCCCGCGACCACCGATCGCGACACCGCGGGTGAGTGGTTCGAGCGGTTCGAGGGTGCCGGCCTCGACGGCGTGATCGCCAAGCCCCTCGACGGTCTCTACGAGGAGGGGAAGCGCACCATGCTCAAGGTGAAGCACCTCCGCACCGCCGACTGCGTGGTGGCCGGCTTCCGAGTCCACAAGGACGGCGTGGGCGTCGGCTCCCTCCTCCTCGGGCTCTACGACGACGACGGCGTGCTCCACCACGTCGGGGTGGCGAGCAGCTTCTCCGCCGCCGCCCGCACCGAGCTCCTCGCCGACCTCGAGCCCCACCGCGACGGCGCGCTCGACGACCACCCGTGGCGCACCTGGGCCGAAGCGGGCACTTCCGAAGGTGCTGAGGCTGCCGAATCCGGTCAGCGCCGGCCCGGTGCGCAGAGCCGGTGGAACGCAGGCAAGGACCTCAGCTGGGAGCCGTTGCGCCTCGATCTCGTCGCCGAGGTCGCCTACGAGCACCTGCAGGGTGACCGCTTCCGCCACACGGCGCGGTTCCAGCGCTGGCGGCCCGACCGCGAGCCGTCGTCGTGCACCTACGAGCAGCTCGACGCCCCGGTGCCGATGGAGCTGCAGGAGATCTTCCAGATCTGACGGTTCCGTGTCCATGGGCGCGGGTACGAAGCGGACATGACGAACACCGAACAACCCAAGCCGGGCAGCTGGGCCGACGTCGACCAGGACTCCCAGCGGTTCCGCAACCTGCTCGAGAAGTACGACCAGGACTACCAGAAGGCGACCGACGCCTACATCCGCGGCGAGGACGCCCCGGCGGTCGGCGGCAGCGACAACAGCATGTGATGCGCTCACGAGGCAGACTCGGGGCATGAACGACACGACCGGCGGTACCAGCGGGGACGATCACCCGTCGGTCTCCCGCCTGGCGGGCCAGCTGGAGTACCTGTTCGAGGAGCAGCCCGAGCTCAAGGCGGCCCCGATCGCGCAGCTGGTGGCCCGCCTCAACGAGGAAGACCGCTGGGCCCGGGCGATCACCCGCTACCCGAACCGCAGCGACGCCGAGGTGCACTCCCACGTCGCCGAGTTCCACGACCGCATCGGTGCGGTCGAGGTGGAACATGCCCGTCGGGAGGCCCTGGCCCGCATCGACGAGGCGGGCTGATCCGAGCCGCTCCGCGGCCGCCCGCCCCCGGAAATCGGGGACCGGTTCGGGTATACTCACTGGGTTCGGTAGGTAGAGAGCGACCCACCGGTCCCCATCGGTCCAACGGAGACGTGGGCGCAAGCCCACGTTTTTTCTTGCCATCAGGGACCCCCACACGAGGAAGCGAGGTGCATCCGATGATCGACGTCGACACGATCGCGCAAGCCCTCGCGCCTGCGGTCTCCGAGCTGGGTCTCGACCTCTACGACGTCGACGTGAGCGGCACCGGGCGTGCCCGGATCCTGCGCGTCATGATCGATCGCGAGGGCGGTGTCGACCTCGAGGCGATCGCCGACGCCACACGCGCGGTGTCGCCGCTCCTCGACGCGCCCCCGCTCGACGCGGTCATCGCCGGTCCCTACGCGCTCGAGGTGAGCAGCCCGGGCCTCGAGCGTCCTCTCCGCACGCCGGCGCACTTCGCCGGCGCGGTGGGGGAGACGATCTCGGTGAAGGTCCATCTCGCCGACGACCAGGGCGCGCGGCACGGTTCGCGCCGCGTGCGCGGTGTCGTCACCGCGGCCGACGACACCAGCTTCGAGCTGCTGCTCGACGACGGCGCCTCCGAGCGCATCCAGTACGCCGACCTCACGCAGGCCCGCACGGTGTTCGAATGGGAGACCGAGCCCAAGCGCGGGTCGTCCAAGGGCACGCCATCCGCGGCGAAGCAGTCCAAGGGCACGAAGTCCGAGAACGTGTCATCCCAGAAAGAGCCGGTGCGGCGATGAACTCAGAGATGATGGAGGCGCTCGAGAACATCGAGCGCGAGAAGGGCATCTCCATCGAGATCATGCTCGAGGCGCTCGCCAACGCCCTCCTCACCGCCTACAAGCGGATGCCCGACGCCGCCGAGGAAGCGCTGGTCGAGATCGACATGGAGACCGGTGCGATCAAGGTGATCGCGCAGGAGCTCGACGAGGACGGCAACGTCACGCGCGAGTGGGACGACACGCCCACCGACTTCGGGCGCATCGCCGCGCAGACCGCCAAGCAGGTCATCTTCCAGCGCATCCGTGAAGCGGAGCGGGAGATGAAGTACGAGGAGTACGCGGGGCGCGAGGGCGACATCGTCACCGGCATCATCCAGCAGACCGATGCCCGCTACACGCTGCTCGACCTCGGCAAGGTCGAGGCCCTGCTCCCGCAGGCCGAGCAGGTGCAGAACGAGCACTACGACCACGGCAGCCGGCTCAAGGCCTACATCGTCGAGGTGCGCAAGACGGCCAAGGGCCCGCAGATCGTCGTGTCGCGCACGCACCCCGGTCTGGTGAAGCGCCTGTTCGAGCTCGAGGTCCCGGAGATCGTCGACGGTGTCGTCGAGCTGAAGGCCATCGCGCGTGAGCCCGGTCACCGCACCAAGCTCGCGGTGTCGTCGAACGACAACAACGTCGACCCCGTCGGTGCGTGCGTGGGTGCGCGCGGCTCCCGCGTCCGCATGGTGGTCAACGAGCTGCGCGGCGAGAAGGTCGACATCGTCCCCTACAGCGACGACCCGTCGGAATTCGTGATGAAGGCGCTGGCGCCGGCACGTGCGCGAGGTGCGCATCCACCCCGACACCGGCACCGCCGAGGTCATCGTCCCCGACTTCCAGCTGTCGCTGGCGATCGGCAAGGAGGGCCAGAACGCCCGCCTCGCCGCGCGCCTCACCGGCTGGCGCGTCGACATCAAGAGCGAGGCCCAGCTCGCCGAGGAAGAGGCCGGCGGCGGCGTCGAGTACGCCGAGGGCGAGTGGGTCACCAACGACATCGGCGAGCTCGTGTGGCAGCCGGCCGAGGGCGGCGAGGCCATCTCGGCGGCCGAGGCGGGGTACGCCGCGCCGGCACCCGAGACCGCTGCTGCACCCGCAGCCGACGGCGTCCCGACGACCGGCGACGCACCGACGGCCGACGGTGCGGCCACGACCGGCGACGCCGCCGCGACCGACAGCGCAGCCACGACCGCGGACGCCGACGCTCCGGCGGCAGCAGACACACCGGCAGCAGACGCACCGGCAGCAGACACAACGGCGGCTGCGGACGACGCGCCGGCCGAGGCACCAGCGGAAGGCGGCGCCACCGGCGAAGCACCCGCCGCGACGGAGGGGGCCGACGCCTAGGAAGCAGGCGGCGCGACCCGTCCGCACCTGCATCGGGTGTCGGAAGGTGGCCGCCGCAGAGGAACTGGTGCGCATCCGCGCCGTTCCCACCCCGTCAGGCCCCACGGGCCTGGCACTCGGGGCGGGTCCGGGGCGGGGTGCCTGGCTCTGCCGATCCGATCCGGCTGCGTGTCTCGACGAGGCGCAGCGCCGACGGACGATCGAGCGGGCGCTGCGCACCGAGATAGGGAATGACGAGATCGAGCGCCTACGCGCGAGACTGTTCCACCATGGAGACCCGGTGACTGGCACCGATCGTTCAGCAGAACTGGGCGCAACGTGTAACTCGAGGTAGAGGAAGCAGAGGCAGCGAGCTTGGCTACGAAGAAGATCCGCGTCTACGAGCTGGCGAGAGAGCTCGGGGTCGAGAACCAGGTGGTGCTCGATCTCGCCGAACGGCTCAAGATCGGCGTGAAGAGCCACTCGTCGAGCATCGACGATCCGTCAGCTGATCGCGTCCGCCGCATGGCCGACGCCGAAGGGCTCCGTGGCGAGCCGATCGTCGACGAGCCCGAGCCCGAACCGAAGCAGGACCGGCGCGCCAAGGCCAAGGCCGAGGCGCAGGTGATCCCGGCTCCTGCGCCGGTCCCCGACCGCGCCGAGCCCGCGCCCGTGGCCGACGACGACGGTGGAGAGGCCGCGCCCGCGTCGGCCCCGCACCGCATCGTCCGCTCCACCGGTGTGATCCCGGACATGGGCGCGCCGCCCCCGCCGCCTCCGCGTCCGGCTCCCGTGGCCGCGCCTGCACCGGCTCCCGCACCCGCGCCTGCACCGGCACCGGCTCCTTCGCCGGTTCCGGCCGAGCGTCCGGCTGCCGCCGCGGCATCCGCGCCCGCGCCGACCGCACCGCCCGCGCCCGGCGCCGGCGAGGCTCCGGCCGCGCCCGTGGCAGCAGCTCCTGCCGACGCACCCGCGGCGGCCAGCGCGCCTGCCGCTCCCGAAGCCCCGCCCGCTCCCGCCGCGCCGGCCACCCCGCCGCGCAGCGCGACCGGTCGACCCATCCCTCCGCCGCCCGGCGGACGTCGCATCCCGCCCCCGCCCGGACCCCGCGTGGTCCCCGGCTCGGGTGGAGCCGGCGGCAACCGTCCTGGTGGCGGTGGTGGCGGCGGCTTCCAGCGTCCTGGTGGCGGTGGTGGCGGTGGCTTCCAGCGTCCCGGTGGCGGTCCCGGTGGTGGTGGCGGTGGCTTCCAGCGTCCCGGCGGTGGTCCTGGCGGCGGTCCCGGCGGTGGCCGGGGTGGTCCCGGTGGCGGTCCTGGTGGCGGTCCTCCCGGGCGCGGTCGTCCCGGCCCGCAGGGTCAGCGACCCCGGCGCAAGAAGCGTCGTCGTCGCGACTTCGAGGATCTCGGTCCCGCGTCGCTGCCCCAGCTCACGCCGGCCGACGCGCCGATTCCCGAGGGCGAGATCGTCGTCGAGCGCGGCAGCACCATCCAGGAGCTCGCGCCCAAGCTGAACCGCACCACCGCCGACCTCGTGCGGCTGCTGTTCGACGCGGGTGAGATGGTCACCGGCACGCAGTCGCTGGCCGACGAGATGGTCGACCTCATCGCCGAGTCGCTCGGCGCCGAGGTGCTGCTCGTCGAGCCCGGCCAGGAGGCCGAGCTCGAGCTGCAGGCGCTGCTCGGTGACGACGACGAGGACGACGACGCCAACCTCGAGAGCCGCGCGCCGATCGTCACCGTGCTCGGTCACGTCGACCACGGCAAGACCACGCTGCTCGACACCATCCGCAACGCCAACGTCGTCGCCGGCGAGGCGGGTGGCATCACCCAGCACATCGGTGCGTACAAGACGGTCTTCCACGACCATCCGATCACGTTCATCGACACGCCGGGTCACGAGGCGTTCACCGCCATGCGCAAGCGCGGCGCCAACGCGACCGACATCGCGATCCTCGTGGTCGCGGCCGACGACGGTGTGATGCCCCAGACCATCGAGGCGATCAACCACGCGCGCGCCGCCGATGTCCCGATCATCGTCGCGGTCACCAAGGTCGACCGCGAAGACTCCGATCCCACGCGCGTGCGCCAGCAGCTCGTCGAGCGCGAGCTGGTGCCCGAGGCGTGGGGTGGCGACACGATCGTGATCGACGTCGCGCCTCCCGCAGGCATCGGCGTCGACGAGCTGCTCGAGTCGATCCTGCTCGTGGCCGAGGTCGAGGAGCTCGCGGCCAACCCCAAGACGCCCGCTCGGGCGATCGTGCTCGAGTCGAACCTCGACCAGGGTCGTGGCGCCGTGGTCACCGCACTGGTGGAGCGGGGCACGCTCCGCGTCGGCGACCCGATCGTGGCCGGTGGTGCGTGGGGCAAGGTGCGCGCCATGTTCGACGAGAACGGTCAGCAGGTGGCCGAGGCCGGTCCGTCCACGCCGGTGGAGGTGCTCGGTCTCGACGACGTCCCGCTCGCGGGCGACGAGCTGCGCGCCGCACCCGACGAGAAGACGGCACGCACGGTCGCGGAGGCTCGTTCCTTCCGTCGTCGCTCCGCCAGCCAGAAGCACCCGATGAGCCTCGCCGGCGGTGCCCGCCTCGAGGACATCTTCGCCATGGTGCAGCGCGGCGAGGTCGCCACGCTCAACGTCGTCGTGAAGGCCGACGTCCAGGGTTCGCTCGAGGCGCTCACCGACTCGCTGCGCAAGCTCGACCAGGAGCACGAAGAGGTGCGCCTGTCGTTCGTGCACCGCGCCGTCGGCGCGATCAACGAGTCCGACATCAACCTGGCGTCGGTGTCGAACGCCACCGTCATCGGCTTCAACGTGCGGCCCGACCGCAAGGCTCGCGAGCTCGCCCGCATCGAGGGTGTGGAGATGCGCCTCTACGAGGTCATCTACCAGGTGCTCGAAGACGTGCAGTCCGCGCTGCTCGGCATGCTCAAGCCCGAGTTCGAGGAAGTCGTCACGGGCGATGCCGAGGTGCGCGAGGTGTTCTCGGTGCCGCGGCTCGGCAAGGTCGCTGGTTGCTACGTGCTCAACGGCACGATCACCCGCGGCTCCAAGGTGCGCTTCCTGCGGGAGGGCGTGGTCATCTGGAACGGTGCCATCGCCTCGCTGCGGCGCTTCAAGGACGACGTGCGCGAGGTGCAGTCGGGCTTCGAGTGCGGCATCGGCCTCGAGAACTACCAGGACCTCAAGCCGGGCGACGTCATCGAGACGTACGACCTCAAGGAGATCGCCCGGACCTGAGGTCCGAGCCGGTCGAGCGGGCCTCGGCCGTCGCTGAGCGGCGGCTGAGGCGCCCGCGGTCCGTCGGCGAGGGGTCGCCGGTAGCCTGCGCAGCCCCGGTCGGTCCACCGAAAGCAGCCCGCGTGCGACGTCGTGCAGCGTCCATCTTCCTCGTCGTGTCCGTCGCCCTCTCGGCGACGCTCGCGGCGGTCGTCGTCGCCGCGCCGGCCGGTGCGGCCACCGACCCGCTCGCCGCGGTGAAGGTGAGCACCGACGCCAGCGCCAAGCCCACGGTGAAGTTCGACGCTCCGTTCGCGGTGAAGGAGACGGCCAACTCCGTCGTCGCCGCCGGCACCGGCGACGCCCTGGCCGCGGGCCAGACGATCACGTTCGACTACGTGCTGGTCGACGGGCGCACGGGCAAGCAGATCCAGACGTCGTACGGCGGCACCCAGGCGTCGCTCGTGCTCGACAGCGCGAAGACCGCCCCGCAGCTCGTGACTGCGCTCACGGGCAAGCAGCTCGGAAGTCGCGTGCTGGTCGCGATCGCACCCAAGGACGGGCTGGCGAAGAAGCTGAACTCGAAGAAGGTCAAGAAGAACGACACGCTCCTCTTCGTCATCGACCCGAAGACCGTGCGCACGCCGCTCGCTCGGGCGACCGGCGACCCGGTGGCACCGGTCGCCGGACTGCCGACCGTCGCCCTCGCCGCCGACGGCAAGCCTGCGATCACCATCCCGCCCGGCGTCACCGCACCCACGTCGCTGATCGTGCAGCCGCTCATCAAGGGCACCGGCCCGGTCGTCGAGGCGGGCCAGACGCTCAGCGTCCACTACACGGGTCTGATCTGGAACACGTCGAAGCAGTTCGACTCGTCGTGGGACCGCGGTCAGCCGTACGAGGGGCTCGTCATCGGCAAGGGCCAGGTCATCAGCGGCTGGGACAAGGGCCTCGTCGGCCAGACCGTCGGTTCGCAGGTGCTGCTCGTGGTCCCGCCGGGCGACGGCTACGGCACGGCGGGGAACTCGAGCGCCGGCATCAGCGGCACCGACACCCTCGTGTTCGTCGTCGACATCCTCGACGCCTACTGACGCACCCGATCGCGCGCCGAGGCGACGACGCTCGACGTCCTCATGGAGGGGCGAGTTCCGCAGCTCGAGCGATGGGGCCGAATCCGGCGGATGAGTGTCATACCCCCATGATTTGATCATGGGGTGATCGAAGTTGCCGACTGCCTCGAGACGATGCGCTCACACTCCTCGGAGTGGTTGGAAGCGCGACGTCGCGAGCTTGTCGCCGAGATCCGCCGTCTGCAGTCTCAGGAGCACTCGATCTTGTTGGTGCTCGACGAGCGCGGTCGGGTCGACATGTCACGCGGTCTCGACGGCGAATCTGCCCGCACGGTGCGGCAGAAGGTGGAGACTGCTCGGGCGTTGGAATCGTTGCCCGCGATCGCGGCCGCGGCGCGCGCGGGCGCATTGAGCGCCGAGCAGCTCGGCGCGGTCGTGAAGCTCGCCGACGAGGAGACCGATGCGGAGTGGGCGCGCGCGGGCACCGAACATGACGCCGGCGGATCTCGCCCGCGAGGCGCGCCAGCAGTCGAAGCCCACCGCGTGAGGAGGGCCAGGCACGACATGCGGCGCGGTCACCTGCGGACGTGGCGTGACGAGGCCCGCAGAATGTTGTGCGTGCGCGGTTCGAGCTCCCCGACGTGCTCGGCGCGAAGTTCGAGGCCACGATCGAGAAGCTCACCGAGCAGATGCGTCCACCGAAGGGGTAGCCGTGGGAGCGGTGGGAACGTCCGCGCCGCCGACGCGTTCGGTGCTGATGTGCGACGCGGTCGAGGTGGCAGAGCGGATCGAGAGGCCGATGGCCGCGGCAGGCCGCTGTTCTCGGTCGACGAGGCCCGAGGCACGGGCCGGCGACCATCGCCGGGAATCCCGCTTGCCCGATGCGATGGTCGAACAGCTCCGCGCGATCGGCATCGGTCGACCCGTCCTGGTCGACGCCGACGGGATCCCGGTCGCGGTCGGCAAGCGCTCGAGCAGCCTCTCGCCCAAGATCGATCCGTGCGGTGCTGCTGCGTGACGGGCACTGCCGGTGCGGCAACTGTGATCTGCGCTTCGGCCTCCAAACGCACCACATGCGCCCGCGGAGCTGGGGCGGCACCGACGAGATCTCGAACCTGGTCGCAGTGGCGAGCGTGCACCACCCGATGCTGATCCCCAACGGTCCCTACGCCATCGTCGGCAACCCGAACCTCCCCGACGGGCTGCGCACGGTGCACATCGACGACCTCACCCCCGAGGAGGCGCGACAGGTGGGGCTCCCGCAACGCCGGGCGGGACCCGACGCCGGGTGACGGGCGTGACGATCGTTCCCCGAGGCCGTGTCGTCGGTACGATCCGCGGCGTGACGCCGTCCGCTGACCCGCCCCGACCCGAGGTGGGGGAGCCCGACGTCAGCCGACTGACGCGAGCGAGCCCGACGGTAGAGAGATGGTGTGGCCGGCGCTGGTGGTGGCGCTGCTGCTGGCCGGGCTCACCGGGTTCGTCGACGCGGTCGCGTTCGACCGCTTCCTCGGGGTGTTCCCCGCCAACCAGAGCGGGAACGCGGTGTTCCTGGGCACGTCGATCGGGGGCGGCCACGCCACCGGGTGGCAGTCGGGCACGTCGATGGTCGCGTTCGGGCTGGGGATCTTCGCCGCCGAGCTGCTGCGGCACCGGCTCCCGCGCAGCGCACGCATCGGTGCGTGGCTGCTCGTGTTCGAGCTCGCGCTGCTCGCCGCGGTCGTCGCGATCACCGGCCCGATCGACGGCGTGCACATCATCGGTGGCGCCGAGGGATACCTGCTCGTCGTGCTCGCGAGCATGGCGATGGGCGTGCAGACCACGGTCGTCCGCCGGGTCGCCGGCACGTCCGTGGCGACCACCTACCAGACCGGCGCGATCGCCCGCATGGGCGAGGCGATCAGCCGGGTCGCGTCCCGCACCAGCCGCCTGCGCGAGGAGCTCGAGCTGCTCGTCCTCGTGCTCGTCCTGGTCGCCTACGTCGGCGGGGCGGCCGTCGGCGCGGCGCCGCCAGGGGAGTGGAGGTGGGCGATGGTGCTCGCCGCGGGCGTGGTGGCGGTGATCGCGGTCGTCTGGCTGATCGTCCCGGACCGCGTGCTCGGGCCCGACGACTCCTGAGCCGTCCACGGGTGAGTCGGACCCCTCGCGCGCCCATCCGTCACAATGGGTCCGTGCACGCGGCCGCCATGAGCTTCGATCTCCACGTCCCCGAGAGCCGGTCGCTCAAGACGAAGCGGGCCGCCATCCGCCCGATCGTCGACGGCTTGCGCCACCGGTTCCGGATCTCGGTGGCCGAGACCGGTCATCACGACCAGTGGCAGCGGGCCGAGATCGCGGTGGCGATCGTCGCCGAGAGCGACGGCCGGGTGCAGACGCTGCTCGACGGCGTGGAGCGGTTCGTCGCCGCCGCACCGGCGATCGAGCTGCTCGGCACCGAGACCGCGTGGATGGAGCCGGCATGAGTGCCCTCGTGGACGGAGCGGGCGTGCACCACCCGAGCCGACGCGGAGCAGGGACGACTGCGGGGTCGCACGGTGGCGAGTAGCAAGCGGCCGTCCCGCTACCCGCGCGTGCGCGAGGGTGAACGAGGTCGTGCGCGAGGCGATCGGCGACGAGCTCGAACGGCTGAGCGATCCGCGCCTCGGCCTCGTGACCGTCACCGGCGTCGACGTGAGCGCCGACCTCCGCCACGCGACGGTCTACTATTCCGCGCTCGGGCGGGCGAAGAAACGGGGTACGGGGGTCGTGCCAGAGATCGAGCCGGCGCAGCGGCTATCGACGCAGGCTGCCCTCGACGCGGCCGCGCCGCACCTGCGCTCGTCGCTCGGACGCCAGGTCCGCCTCAAGTACACGCCCGAGCTCACCTTCCGCGAAGACCCGTCCATCGCCGCCGGTAACCGCATCGAGTCGATCATCCGCGAGCTCCACCGCGACGACGAGCCCGAGCGAGGGCCGTGAGCGACGTCGACGAGGCCGTCGCACGGGCGGCCGAAGTGCTGACCGGCGCGCGGACACCATCGCGCTGGCCTGTCACGTGAACCCCGACGGCGACGCGCTCGGTTCGATGCTCGGCCTCTTCCACGTGCTGCGGGCGCAGGGCCGCGACGTCGTCGCCTCGTTCCCGCACCCCTTCGTCGTCGGCGCCGCACTACCGGGAGCTCCCCGGGCTCGACCTGCTCACCGACCCGGCCGACTTCCCGACCGAGCCCGACGTGATGGTCACCTTCGACTGCGGGTCGCTCGGACGCCTCGGCGACCTCGAGCCCGCGGCCAAGTCGGCCCGCGAGCTGATCGTGCTCGACCACCACGTCTCGAACACCCGCTACGGCACCATCAACGTGATCGATCCCGACGCGGCCGCGAGCGGCGTGGTGGTGCGGCGCCTGGTCGAGGAGCTCGGGCTACCCGCTCACCACCGAGGCCGCGGTCGCGCTCTACGCCGCGCTGGTGTGCGACACCGGTCGCTTCCAGTACGAGACCACCACCCCCGACGTGTTCGAGCTCGCCTGCGAGCTGACCGCGTTCGACGTGCCGGTCTCGCGCCTCTCGCGCCAGCTGTTCGAGGAGCACCGCTTCGCCTACCTCAAGCTGCTCGGCGAGGCGCTCGGCAACGCCGAGCTCGACGTCGAGCGTCGCTTCGTGTGGACCGTCGTCACCCAGGACATGCTCACGCGCCACGACGTCACCCTCGAAGAGGTCGAGGGCCTCATCGACATCCTGCGCCGGACCACCGAGGCCGAGGTCACCTGCGTGCTCAAGGAAGAGGTCGACGGCTCGGTGCGGGTCGAGCCTGCGCTCGCTGGGTGACGTCGACGTCCGCCTCGATCGCGGCCGACAACGGTGGTGGCGGGCACCGGTTCGCCGCCGGCTTCGAGTCGACCCTCGACATCCCGAGCGTCGTCGCGAACATCCGCTCCGCCCTCTGACGCCGCACGCTCGTAGGGTGGGTGCCGTGGGGGAGATGCATGACGGTCTCGTCGTCGTCGACAAGCCCGCGGGCTTCACGTCGCACGACGTCGTCGCCAAGCTGCGCAAGGCGTACGGGCAGCGCAAGGTCGGCCATGCGGGCACCCTCGATCCCGACGCCACCGGCGTGCTGCTCGTCGGGCTGGGTCGGGCGACCCGCCTGTTGCGCTACCTGTCCGAGTCGGGCAAGGCGTACGAGGGCCGGATCGTGTTCGGCATCGCCACCAGCACGCTCGACGCCGCGGGCGAGGTGCTCGACCAGCGCCCGATGCCCATCACCCGCGACGACGTCGAGCGCGCGCTGCCGCGCTTCGTCGGCGACATCGAGCAGCTGCCCGCCGATGGTGTCGGCGGTGAAGGTCGGCGGTCGGCGGCTCCACGAGCTGGCGCGCGCGGGCGAGGAGGTCGAGCGCGCGCCGCGTCCGGTGCACGTCGACCGGTTCGACGTCGTCGGGTTCGAGCCCGGTCCGTACCCCGAGGCCGACGTCGAGGTCGAGTGCGGGAGCGGCACCTACGTGCGTTCGCTCGCCGCCGATCTCGGCACCGCCCTCGGTGGGTGCGCGCACCTCGCTGCGCTGCGCCGCACCCGCGTCGGGTCCGTTCACCCTCGACGAGTCGCGTCCGCTCGCCGACATCGAGGCCGATCCGGCTGCCGCGGTGCTGCCGCTCACGACCGCGATGCGCGATCTCGAGCGCGTCGACATCGACGACGAGCAGGCGCGCGCGGTGTCGCACGGCGTGTCGTTCGCCGCCCGGAGCACTCGCGGTGCAGGGCGACGGCCCGTACGCGCTCGTCGGCCCCGACGGCGGGTTGGTCGCCGTCTACGCGAGCAACGGAGCCGCGCTGCGCCCCGCCGTCGTCGTGAGCGCCCAGTCATGAGCAGCCGAGTCGTGAGCAGCCGAGTCGTGAGCAGCCGAGTCGTGAGCAGGCGGTGGTGAGCGAGATGCGCATCGTCGACGACCTGGAGAGCCTGTCCGCCGCGCTCGACGACGGTCCGGGCGCGGTCGTCACCATCGGTGTGTACGACGGCGTGCACCGCGGTCACCACGCGGTGCTGCGCCTCGTGCGCGAGCTCGCCGACGCCCGCGGCCTGGCCGCGGTGTGCGTCACCTTCGACCGTCACCCGGCCGAGGTCGTGCGCCCCGAGTCGGCGCCCCGCCTGCTCACCACGCCCGAGCAGAAGCTCGAGCTCCTCGACGCGACCGGCTACCTCGACCTCACGTACGTGCTGCACTTCGACGAGGCCCGCAGCCAGGAGCCGGCCGAGCACTTCGTGCGCGAGGTGCTCGCCGGCGCCGCGCACGCGCGCCTCGTCGTCGTCGGCGCCGACTTCCACTTCGGCAAGGGTCGCGGCGGCGACGTCGAGCTCCTGCAGCGGATGGGTGCCGACCTCGGGTTCGAGGTGCTCGGCGTCGGCCTGGAGGCCGCGCCCGCCACCTCCTCGGGCGCGGGAACCATCTACTCGTCGACGAGCATCCGCGAGCTGTTGGCCGCGGGCGACGTCGCCGCCGCGGCCGAGCTGCTGGGTCGCCCGCACGAGGTGCGGGGTGTCGTGGTCGAGGGTGACCGCCGCGGTCGCGAGCTCGGCTACCCGACCGCCAACGTCGCGGTGCCCGGCCGCTGCTGCCTCCCCGCCGACGGGATCTTCGCCGGCACCTTCGTCGCCGAGGACGGCGTCGAGCGCATGACCGCGATCTCGCTCGGGCGTCGCCCCACCTTCTACGACGCGGCCGAGACCTCGTTGCTCGAGGCCTACGTCCTCGACTTCGACGGCGACCTCTACGGCCAGGAGGTCACGGTGCGGTTCGTGCAGCGCCTGCGCGGCGAGCAGAAGTTCGATTCCATCGACGCCCTGGTCGCGCAGATCGCGCAGGATGTCGCTTCGACCCGGCAGGTGCTGTCGGGCCCGTGACTCCGTTCGCGCGCCCTCACGCGCGACATTGGGGCGGTGCAGGGCAGCGACGGAACGTCACCGGGACTGCCGCGCCGCGACTTCCTGCGGGCCGCGGGCGCGATGGCGGGCGGCGTCGCCCTCGGTGGTCGGAGTGCGCTCGGTGCCCTCGCGCCGCGGGCCCGCAAGCCGTCGAAGGGACCGCAGGGTCGCCTGCTCGACACCCAGCCGTCCGACTGCCCGATCGACACCGTCGTCGTGCTGATGATGGAGAACCGCTCCTTCGACCACTACCTCGGCTGGCTGGGGAGCGACGAGCAGTACCTCGAAGCCGGGAAGTCGCGGTGGGGGAGCAAGTTCCGCGTCGACGGCAAGATCGACATGACCTTCCTCGACGGGGACGGCAAGCCGCACAAGACGCACCACCTGGTCCGCAACGACGCCGAACCGCATCCTTTCCGCGGCTGCGGACATCCCATCCCCGGGCATGGGTGGTACGCCGGGCGCGTCGAGCTCGCCGACGGGTTCCTCGCCGCCGGCACCGGCAACGACCCGTACGCGATCGGCTACTACCTGGCCGAGGACCTGCCGGTGCACTCGCACGCGGCGCGGCGCTTCACCGTGCTCGACCGGTCGCACGCGTCGTTGCTGGCGGGCACGTTCCCGAATCGGCAGTACGCGTACACGGCGCAGTCGGACGGCGAACGGGAGGACCCCGTCCCGCTGATCCCCGGGATGTACAAGACGCCGACGATCTTCGACAAGCTGATCGAACGCCAGGTCCCGTTCTCGGCGTACTTCACCGACCTGCCGCTCCTCGCCCTCTGGGGCGCGCAGTACGACCCGTACATCAAGCCCGTCGACGACTACTTCGAAGCGTGCTCCAGCGGCACGTTGCCCAACATCGTCGCGATCTCGCCTGCGTTCAGCGGCGATCTCCGCACCGACGACCACTCGCAGGGCGACGTGCTCCTCGGCCAGCGCTTCATCCGGGAGATCTTCAGGGCGTTCGTCCAGTCGAAGCACTGGGAGCACGGTCTGTTCGTCCTCACCTACGACGAGTGGGGTGGCTTCTTCGACCACGTGAAGCCGCCGACCCTTGCCGACCAGCGCGCCAGCTCGGACCTCGAGAACGACTTCGGGCTCGCGGGCTTCCGCGTGCCGACGATCCTGTCGTCGCCCTACGCCCGGCAGAACTACGTCGACCACCGGATCTACGACCACACGTCGACGCTCCGCTTCCTGGAGTGGCGCTTCCTGGGTGCACCCCCCGAGGGCCCGGGTGGCGACAGCACCTGGAACCTCACCTTCCGCGACCGTCACGCCAACAACATCGCGGCGTCGCTCGGGGCGACCCACCCCGACCCCGAGCTGGGGTACGTCCTCGACGAGATCGAGATCCCGCCCTACAGCCCGGGGTGCCCGGTCGATGCGCCGACCCACGATCCGGCCCTGCCCGAGGGGGAGCACCCCGACCCGTTCGTGATCTCGAACGAGTTCCGCGAAGTGCTCGACACCAAGTACCCCAAGGTGTCCCACACCCCCTGGTACGACGTCGAGGACACCGGGGCCTAGCCCGTCTCACACCCGTCTCACGCCGGCTGCGCACCCTCTGGTAGCATCCTCCGTTGGTCCGCAAGCAAGAGGAACAGTTTCAGCGCATGCCCGACACCACTGCCACGATCTCCGAGCACCGCCTCCACGAGTCCGACACGGGCTCGACCGAGGTGCAGGTTGCCCTGCTCACCGCACGGATCAACCACCTCACCGAGCACCTGAAGGTCCACAAGAAGGACCATCACTCTCGGCGTGGCCTGCTCATGCTCGTCGGTCGGCGGCGTCGGCTGCTCGACTACCTCCGGCGCAACGACGTCGAGCGGTACCGCGCGCTGATCGCCAAGCTCGGCCTGCGCCGCTAACCGGACCAGCCCCACCACACAACCGAAACCCGCGAGGGCGACGACGGTTGTCAGTCGCCACCGCCCGGCCCGCCCGCACACACGACGGCGCATCCGGACGGCGACAACTGGGAATCGCCACGCTCTCGCCAATCGCCCGACACGGGCGAGAGAGGAAGCGTTCCCATGGCGGACGCCATCCGCGTCACCGGCCCCATCAATGCGGCCGGACTCGAAATGACCCTGGAGACGGGCAAGCTCGCTCCCCAGGCCGACGGCGCCGTGCTCGTGCGCGTCGGTGACACCACCATCCTGAGCACCGTCGTCACGTCGAAGCCCCGCGAGGGCATCGACTTCTTCCCCCTGACGGTCGACGTCGAAGAGCGCATGTACGCCGCCGGGAAGATCCCTGGCGGCGTCTTCCGTCGTGAGGGTCGTCCGGGCGAGCCGGCCATCCTCACCTGCCGGCTCACCGACCGCCCGCTGCGCCCGAGCTTCCCCAGCGGCTTCCGCAACGAGGTGCAGGTCGTCGCCACCATCATGGGCGCCGACCTCGATCAACCCGCACGACGTGCTGTCGATCAACGGCGCGTCGGCCGCGCTCACCGTCTCGGGCATCCCGTTCGACGGCCCGATCGGCGCCGTGCGCCTGTCGCGTCAGGGCAGCGACTGGATCGCGCACCCCACGTTCGAGGAGAGCACCGAGTCCACCTTCGAGCTCGTCGTCGCCGGTCGCATGATCGACAGCGGCGACATCGCCATCATGATGGTGGAGGCCGGTGGCACCGAGGCCACCTGGCGCCTCTACGAAGAGGGCGCCCCGAAGGTGACCGAAGAGGTCATCGCCGACGGCCTCGAAGAGGCCAAGCAGTGGATCAAGGCGTCGATCGAGCTCCAGAAGAAGCTCCGCACCGAGGTCATCTCGGCCCGCGGCCCGATCGCCGACATCCCCTACGAGATCCACAGCGACTACGACGACGACGTGTTCGACGCGGTCGCCGAGCAGGCCACCGCCTCCACGTCGGAGGCGATGTCCATCGCCGACAAGACCACCCGCAACGACCGCCTCGACGAGATCCTCGAGGGCCTGCTGCTCGCGCTGGCCGGCACCGCCGACGAGCCGCAGCAGTACCAGTCACGCGTCAAGCAGATCAAGCCTGCGTTCCGCTCGCTGCAGAAGCAGGTCGTCCGCAGCCGCATCGTCAACGAGGGCCTGCGCATCGACGGTCGTGGCACCACCGACATCCGGCCGCTCTCGGCCGAGGTCGACCTCCTGCCCACCGCGCACGGCACCGGCCTCTTCCAGCGGGGTGAGACCCAGGTGCTCAGCGTGCTGACCCTCGGCATGCCCCGCATGGAGCAGTTCATCGGCCTCGACGAGCTGCGCGGCACCAAGAAGCGCTACATCCACCACTACAACTTCCCGCCCTACTCCACCGGTG
The DNA here is from genome assembly GCA_963755855.1 of uncultured Actinomycetes bacterium. Lineage (GTDB taxonomy): Bacteria > Actinomycetota > Acidimicrobiia > IMCC26256 > DASPTH01 > DASUAS01. The sequence goes on from CAVWLR010000010.1 coordinate 214,654, forward strand.
AGACCGGTCGGGTGGGCTCGCCGAAGCGCCGCGAGATCGGCCACGGCGCGCTGGCCGAGCGGGCGCTCGTGCCCGTCGTCCCGTCGATGGAGGAGTGGCCCTACGTGCTCCGCATCGTCTCCGACGTGCTCAGCTCCAACGGCTCCACCTCGATGGCGTCGGTCTGCGGCTCCACGCTCTCGATGCTCGACGGCGGTGTGCCGCTGAAGGCGTCGGTCGCCGGCATCGCCATGGGCCTCGTCTACGCCGAAGGCAAGTACACGACCCTCACCGACATCCTCGGCACCGAGGACGCGTTCGGCGACATGGACTTCAAGGTCGCCGGTACCCGCGACTTCGTCACCGCGCTGCAGCTCGACACGAAGATCGACGGTCTCCCGTCCGACGTGCTGCGCTCGGCGCTGCTGCAGGCCCGCGACGCCCGCCTGAAGATCCTCGACGTCATGGACGCCGAGATCGCCGACGCACCGCGGCGACGTGAAGCCCAGTGCGCCGAAGATCGTCAGCTTCGAGATCCCGATGGACAAGATCGGTGAGGTGATCGGGCCCAAGGGCAAGGTCATCAACACCATCACGCAGGAGACGGGCGCCGACGTGTCGGTGAGCGACGACGGCGTGGTCGGCACGGTGAGCATCGGCTCCACCGACGGCACCGCGGTCGAAGAGGCCCGTCGCCGGATCGAGCTGATCCTCGACCCGCCCACCGCCGAGCTCGGCGCCGAGTACACCGGCAAGGTCGTGAACGTCACCAAGTTCGGTGCGTTCGTCAACATCCTTCCCGGCCGCGACGGCCTGCTCCACATCTCCAAGCTCGGCCAGGGCAAGCGCATCGACCGGGTGGAGGACGTCCTCAACCTGGGCGACGAGGTCACCGTCCGCGTCGACGACATCGACAACTCGGGCAAGCTGTCCCTCTCCATGGCGGGCGACGAGCCTGCCCCGTCCGGAGGCGGCGAGTCCGGCTCCGCCGGAGGCGACCGTGGCGGCGAGAGCCGCGGCAACGGCGACCGGGCGGCCGATCGTCCGCCGCGCGAGCGGTCGGTCAGCGGCGGCAGCGGTGAGTCCGGCGGCGACTCCGGGGTCGAGGTGGCGTCGTTCGACGACGCCTGGGACTCGAAGGCCCGCGAGGAGTTCGGCGACCTCGGTCCGGCCGAGGCCGGGCGCCCCGGTGGAGGCGACCGTGGCGGCGAACGTCGCGGTGGCGGTGGTGGCGGCGGTCGTCGCCGTCGGCGCTGACCACGTCGGCCCGCGAGGGATTCGTCAAGGCGCGCCGGTGACGCGTCGATACCAGCTGCCCATGAGCTCCACGGCATGAACCGCACCGAGCACGACCCCGGCGACGACGGCGACAGCTCCTTCGGGGCCGGCATCCGCCGGACGCGCCTCGACTCCGGGCTGCGCGTCGTCACCGAGCGCCTCCCGGGGCTGCGGTCCGCCGCGGTCGGGTTCTGGGTCGGCACCGGATCGCGCGACGAGGACGACTCGATCGCGGGTTCCAGCCACTTCCTCGAGCACCTGCTGTTCAAGGGGAGCGCCACGCGCCACGCGCAGGAGATCGCGGAAGCGGTCGAGTCGTGCGGCGGTGACATGAACGCGTTCACCGGTCAGGAGATCACCGCGTACTACGTGCGCGTCCCCGACCGGCACCTCGATCTCGCGCTCGACATCCTCTCCGACATCGTGTGGACGCCGGCGCTGCGGCCCGACGAGGTCGAGTCGGAGCGGCAGGTGATCCTCGAAGAGATCAAGATGCGTGACGACACGCCCGACGACCTCGTCCACGACGTGTTCGCCGGCGCGCTGTTCCCCGAGCACCCGCTCGGCCGCGAGATCTCGGGGTCGCAGGAGACGATCGCCGCGGTCACTCGGGACCAGATCGCCGAGTACCACGGCACGCACTACGTCCCGTCGAACGTCGTGGTGGCGGTGGCCGGCAACGTCGACCACGACGAGGTCGTGGCGCGGCTCAGCGCCACCGTTCCCGACACCCACGCCACGCGTCCCGTGCGCGCCGAGCGGCGCCGACGGCGGCGTCTCCGCCGAGTTCGCTCGCGTCGACCGTCCGCTCGAGCAGTCGCACGTGGTGCTCGGCGCGCGGGCGCTGCGGCGCGACGACCCCGACCGGTTCGCGCTCTCGGTCGTCGACCAGGTGCTCGGCGGCGGGATGAGCTCGCGTCTCTTCCAGGAGGTGCGGGAGAAGCGCGGCCTCGCCTATTCGGTGTTCTCGTACCGCAGCGCGTTCGAGGAGACGGGCTCGCTGGCCGTCTACTGCGCCACCGCGCCCGAGCGCGTCGAGGAGACCCTCGAGCGTCGTGCGCCGCGAGCTCGACCGGCTGGTCGCCGACGGCGGCGTGTCCGATCGTGAGCTCACCGGCGCCAAGGGCCACCTCGTCGGCTCGCTGGCGCTGTCGCTCGAGAGCTCGTCGAGCCGCATGAACCGCATGGGCCGGGCGGAGCTCACGATGGGGGAGATCCCCAGCCTCGACTGGGTGGTCGAGCAGGTCGACGCGGTCACCCCCGACGACATCGGGCGCGTCATCGAGCGCGTGCTCGGCGACGGGAATCGCACGCTCGCGCTGGTGGGTCCCGCCGATACGCTCACCCTGACGGGGAGGCGTGCGATGATCAGAGCCGTTCGATGATCAGAGTCGGTGTGTTCGGCGCGGCCGGACGCATGGGCGCCACCGTGTGCCGTGCGGTGCTCGACGATCCCGAGCTCGAGCTCGTCGCCGCCGTCGACCCGATGCACGCGGGGCTCGACCTCCGCCAGTGCGGCGTCGACGCCAGCCTGCAGATGGCGCGCCACGCCGGCGCGCTGGCCGATGCGGGCGCCGAGGTCGCGGTCGACTTCACCGTGCTCGACGCCGCCCGCGAGAACATCACCTGGTGCGCCGACAACGGCGTGCACGCGGTCGTCGGCACCACCGGCTTCGCGCCCGCCGACATCGACGACTTCCGCGCCCGGTTCGAGCGCGTCGTCGGCCAACGCGGTGATCGCGCCCAACTTCGCCATCGGCGCGGTGCTCATGGTGCGCTTCGCCGAGCTCGCGGCGCCCTGGTTCGAGACCGCCGAGGTGATCGAGCTGCACCACGACCAGAAGGTCGACGCGCCGTCGGGCACCGCGATGCACACCGTCGAGCGCATGGCCGCGGCGTCGTCCGACTGGGCGCCCGACCCCACCACCAAGACGGTGGTCGAGGGCGCGCGCGGGGGAGTGGGCGCGGCCGGCATCCACGTGCACTCGGTGCGGCTGCGCGGCCTCGTCGCGCACGAGGAGGTGCTGCTCGGCACCGCGGGTCAGTCGCTCTCGATCCGCCACGACTCCTACGACCGCACCTCGTTCATGCCCGGCGTGGTGCTGGCGGTGAAGGCGGTGGGCGACCGGCCCGGCCTCACCATCGGGCTCGACCCGCTGCTCGGACCTCTGACCGGAGCGGATCGACGCGTGTCCGGGGACGACGCCCGCCAACGCGTGCTCGCGCGGCGCCTACGAGTGCATCGCGTCGTCACGGCATGGCCAAGACCACCGTCGACGACGTGGCCGCCGCGTCGGGCGTGTCGCGGGCCACGATCTACCGGCTCTTCCCGGGCGGGAAGGACGAGCTCCTGCGCGACACGGTCGGCTGGGAGATGGACCGCTTCTTCCTGCGCCTGGCCGAGGAGCTCGGCGACGCCGCCGACTTCCCGAGCTTCCTCGAACGAGCGCTGCCGCTCGCCCGCCGCGAGCTGCTCGAGCACCCCGTGCTGCAGAAGGTGCTCGAGACCGAGCCCGACCGCCTCACCGCGCTCATCACCGTGCAGCAGGACCGGGTCATCGACGCCATCGCCGCGTACTTCCTGCCCCTGCTCGAGCGCGACCGCGCCGCCGGGCTGGTGGCCGGCGACGTCGACCTCGCCCCGGTGGCCGAGTACGTGGCCCGGCTCTCCCTCTCGCTCATCGCCTCACCCGGGCGCCACGACCTCGCCGATCCCGCCGAGGTCCGCCGCCTGGTCCGGGCCGAGCTCCTCGGTGGCGTGCTGACACCGAACGCCTGACGCAATGAGACGGATTCAGGTGTATCGTCTCAGGCGATGACGCTGACCGTTGCGCCGGTTCGCTCCCGCAGCAGGACCACCACGGACGTCCGGATCCGTGACGCCGCGCTGGTCTGCATCGGGCGCTTCGGCCTGGCCAAGACCACCGTCGACGACATCGCCCGCGAGGCCGGCTGCTCGCGGGCCACGCTCTACCGCTACTTCGACGGCGGCCCGCGATCCTGCGCGCGGCCGTCGTCGCCGAGCTCGATCGCGTCGCCACCGCGCTCGTCGAAGCGGGTCGGGCCGAGCCCACGCTCGCCGACGCCGTCGTCACCGTCGTCGTGGCCGGTGCGCGCGAGGTGCGCCACCACGACGCGCTGCAGTTCCTCCTCGCCCACGAACCCGAAGCGGTGCTCGGTCACCTCGCGTTCGTCCCCGGCGACCACGTCCTCGTCACCGTCGGCGATGCCATCGCGCCCGCGTTCGATCGTTGGCTGTCGCCCGATGCGTGCACGCGCGCCGGCGACTGGCTCGCGCGTCTCGTGCGCGCGTACGCGCTCATGCCGCATCCACCCGTCGACCTCACCGATCCGGTCGCCGCGCACGCGTTCCTCCGACAGCTCGTCCTTCCCGGACTCGCGGAAAGCAGGACCTCATGACCGCTCCCGAGTTCTCGAGCCACGGCGACATCATCGGTCGCGACGACATCGACGACTACGACGCCATCCTCGCCGTCACCAACACCGACGTGAGCGAGGTGCAGCACGCGATCCACGCCGACGCCGACGCCGTCTTCACGTGGAACTACGAGCGCAGCCGTCCCGCGCTGGTGAAGCTCTACGAGAAGGCGAAGACGTCGCAGTGGAACGCCAACGACCTGCCCTGGGACATCGACGTCGACCAGGAGCAGGTGGCGCAGCGCCAACCAGAACCAGAACGGCATCGGTCAGCAGATGGACCTCGACGGGCACGCCGTTCGAGAAGTGGGGCGACAAGGAGTGGACGCAGTTCGGCATCGAGTCGCAGAACTGGACGCTCTCGCAGTTCATGCACGGTGAGCAGGGTGCGTTGATCTGCACCGCGCAGATCGTCGAGACGGTGCCGTGGATCGACGCCAAGTACTACGCCGCCACGCAGGTGATGGACGAGGCCCGCCACGTCGAGGTGTTCGCCCGCTACCTCAACACCAAGCTCTCGGGGCACTACCCGATCAACGCGCACCTGAAGATGCTGCTCGACGACATCGTCGCCGACAGCCGCTGGGACATGACCTACCTCGGCATGCAGATCATGGTCGAGGGTCTCGCGCTCGCCGCCTTCGGCTTCCTGCACCAGATGACCACCGAGCCGCTGCTGAAGCAGCTGCTGCGCTACGTGATGAGCGACGAAGCGCGTCACGTCGCGTTCGGCGTGCTCTCGCTGCAGGAGTACTACGCCGGGCTCGGGCAGGCGGAGATCCGCGAACGCCAGGAGTTCGCGTTCGAGGCCGCGGTGCGCATGCGCGACCGGTTCCTGCAGCAGGAGACGTGGGAGCGCATGGGCGTCGACGTGAAGGAGGCGGTCAAGGCGATGCAGAACGCGCCCGACCGCCCGATCTTCCAGGGGCTGCTGTTCTCCAAGATCGTGCCCGAACTGCAAGAAGCTCGGCCTGCTCGACGCCGGCGACGGCTGGCTGCGCGACCGCTTCACCGAGCTCGGCGTGATCCAGTTCGAGGACTGGGTCGACACCGGCGAGGAGTACGGCGAGCTCGACCAGGTCGCCAAGGATCGGGAAGCCGCCGCCGCCACCTGACGAACGGTGATCAGCGGGGGTCGGGTGCCTGCGCGAACACGCTCGGGTCGACGGTGATGTAGATGGCGCGACACGTGGCGATGACCTCGCCGTCGCTGCGGGCCTCGCCGCTGATGAAGAGCTTGCGCCGCTCGCGACCGTCGAGGCGGCTGCGCACCTCGAGCGGGCGGTCGACGGGCACCGGCGCGAGGTAGCGCACGGTCAGCTCGCCGGTGAACGCCGGCTCCTGCAGCTGCGCGATCACGAACCCGGTGACGTCGTCGAACGCCGCCGCCACGATCCCGCCGTGCGCACGTCCCGGCGCGCCCTCGAAGGCGCGGCGCAGCACCACGTCGACGACCACGTCGTCGCCCTCACCGTCGCCCCAGTGGCGCACGTCGAGGTCGACCGCGGTCGGGTTCGACCCACCGCCGACCGCGCGGTCCTCGAAGCCGAGGCCCATGAGCGACTCCTCGACCCCACGGCGCATGAGCTTCAGGCGGTCGCGGGCGGGTGCGTCGTCGACGCGGCCGGTGAGCGCGGTCGCCGCGTCGCTGATGTCGGCGAGGACGTCGTCGTCGGGCTCGTGCGCGGCGAACGAGTGCGCGAGGTCGCGCAGGCTCGCGGCGGCGGTGGACCGGGCTGCTTCGCTGGGCATCCCGGGAATGTAGGGCCCAGGATCCGGAGGTCAGCTCGAGCGCAGCTCGAAGCGGTTGCCCGCGGGATCGGCGCAGAACAGCACCCGCCGCCCGCCGAACTCGCCGTCGTCGTAGCTGATTCCTGCGCCCACGAGACGCTGCTGGATCAGATCGATCTCGTCGCCGACGACCAGCGCGGTGTGCGCCCGCTGCGCCGGCACGTGCTGCTCGTCGGGGCTGAGGTGGATCTGGGTGCCGTCGTCGGCGTCGAACCACAACGCGCCGAACTTCGCGGCCAGCGGGTCGGGTTGGGCGTGGCGGTAGCCGAGGACGTCGACCAGGAAGTCCTTCTCGGCGTCGACCAGATCGGGCGGGATGCCGAGGTTGACGTGGTGCATGCGAGGCATGGAGCCGAGCGTAGACCGATGAGTTCGGGCTCGCCCGGGGGTCGGAACCGTCATGACGAACCCGCCCGAGCTCACGCCCGAGCTCACGCCCGCGCCTCGACGGGCGCTTCAGCGACACCGACGCCACCGCCGTGCCGTGGGCCGACACCCGACACGTCCTGGAGGCCGCCGAGCTGAGCTGGCTCACGACCGTGCGCGCCGACGGCCGCCCGCACGTCACCCCGCTCGTCGCGGTGTGGCTCGACGACGCGGTGCACTTCTGCACCGGGCCCGACGAGCAGAAGGCCCACAACCTCGCCGCCAACCCCCACGTCGTCGTGACCACCGGGTCGAACACGTGGGACACCGGGCTCGACGTCGTCGTGGAGGGAGCGGCCGTCGCGCGTGACCGACGCGGCCACACTCGACCGGCTCGCACACGCGTGGCGCGAGAAGTGGGACGGGCGGTGGACGTTCATCGCCGGCGACGGTGGCTTCGCGCACGACGGTGTGCGCGACGACCGCATCGGCGGCGAGGTCCACGTGTACGCGGTGCGCGACGCCAAGGTCCTCGCGTTCGGCAAGGGCACCTTCAGCCAGACGCGCTACGTGTGATTGCTGCGTAGGCTCCCCGCATGGCGCTCGTCGGCAGGCTGTACCACGTGGGCATCGTCGTCCCCGACATCGAGGTGGCGAAGGAGCACCTGAGCGAGCTGCTCGGGATCACGTGGGGTCCGGTGCTCCACGTCGACGAGTACGACGTGCGCGCCTTCGACCTCGACGGTGGCAGTGGCACCGACCTCGTGTTCCCCAACACGCTCTGCTACTCGACCGAGCCGCCGCACCTGGAGCTGGTCGAGGAGGTCCCCGGCTCGGTCTGGGAGTGCAACGAGCACTCCAACCTCCACCACATCGGAGTGTGGACCGACGCGCTGCCCGCCGACTCCGCCGCGGTACTCCGAGCTGCGCTGCCCGCTGCAGCTGTGTGGCCACGACGGCGACACCGCTCCGATCCAGTTCGCGTACCACCGCGATCCGCTGGGCGTGCGCATCGAGCTCGTCGACCTCGCGATGAAGCCGATGATGGAGGAGTTCATGTTCCGTGCGCCCGAGAGCTGACGCACACACCGGTCAGGTCGATCAGGTCAGGGGACCTGCGTCGTCGTTCCACCAGTCGAGCATGACGTCGGTGCGGGCGTCGGCGTCGTCGGCCTCCTCCGAGGACGCGGTGGCGACGATGCGTTGCTTGTCGAGCGTCCACTTCATGTAGGTGCGCCCACCATCGCTCCCGCACACGTACGACCCGACGTCCTTCTTGCCGATGCTCCACGTGCCCGCGTCGCACGACGTCGGCGCCTCGTCCGGGTACAGCGAGTAGAAGCGGTCCTCGTCGTAGGCCGCCGCGAAGCCCTCGTCGTCGCGGTACGCCGTGTACTTCACGAAGTCGATGCCCGGCGACGGGCTCTCGCAGGTGAACTCGAACGCGACCCACGGACTGGTGAACGCGTCGCCGTTGGGCTCGCAGTGCTCGAAGATCGCCTTGGGGATGTGCGGGCGCAACGCCGCGAAGGCCTTCGTCCCGAACTTCTGCGACTGCAGGCTCGGGATCGCGCTGTCCTCCGGCTCCGGGCCGGCCTCGTTGTCGAAGAAGTCGCCCATCGCCTCGACGTCGGTGTCGACGTCGCCGTGGACCTTCGTGATCACGCCGACGACCGGGAACGGCGAGTACGTGTAGATGATCGACGTCGCGCTGTCCTTCCCGAAGCACGTGTAGCGGCCGCCGTCGGCGTCGTCGATGGTGTACTCACCCTCGTAGGCGCCGCACCCGTCGGCCTGGAGGAAGTCCTCCTCTTGTCCGACCACCGCGTCGTACGCGGCGTCGGCGTCCTCCATGGTCTCGTACCACTGGTAGCTCAACGTGTCGGCCGGTGCGTCGCCGGGGAGGTCGCAGTCGACCGCGGCGATCAGGGTCGGATCCGAGTCGTCGCTGCGGACGTCGGAGAACCGGCAGCCCGGCCGGATGTCCTCCGGGACGCGCTTGAGGAGGTTCCGGCCCGCGTTGATGTCGGAGCGGGACCACTCCGCGCCGGCCGACGGTGCCCCGGTCACGAACGCGACCAGCACCAGCGCGATGCACGCGCACAACGAAACGATCCGCCCTCGCATCCTGCCCTCCACGTTCCGCCCGAACGGGTTCGGGCAAAGCTACCGGGCCCTGAACCGGCATCGCAGATCGCGCCGGTACCCTGACCGGATGAGCGCATCGACGGTCCGGATCGTCTTCCTCGGCGGTCTCGGCGAGATCGGGCGCAACTGCATGTGCCTCGAGGTCGAGGATCGCATCCTGATCATCGACTGCGGGATCATGTTCCCCGAGAGCCGACATGCCGGGCATCGACCTCGTCCTGCCCGACTTCACGTACCTCCGCGAGAACGCCGATCGGGTCGAGGCCGCGTTCCTCACCCACGCGCACGAGGACCACGCCGGCGGGCTCGCGTTCCTGCTGCGCGACATCTCGTTCCCGGTGTACGGCTCGCCGCTGTCGCTCGGCCTCGCCCGCAACCGCATCGAAGAGGCCGGGCATGCTCGGGCGCACCGAGCTCATCCCCGTGCACGACGGCGAGCGCCGCATGATCGGCCCGTTCGACTGCGAGTTCATCCCCGTCACGCACTCGGTGCCGCACGCGTTCGCCACCGCGTACCACACGCCCGCGGGCACGATCCTGCACAGCGGCGACTTCAAGCTCGACCCCACGCCGGTCGACGGCCGCAAGACCGACCTCTCGCTCATGGGCGCGATCGCCAAGCGCTCGGGCGGCGTGAAGCTGCTGCTCTCCGACTCCACCAACGCCTGTCGCCCCGGGTTCACGCCGTCGGAGTCGACCGTCGGCGACACGCTGCGGTCGGTGTTCCGCGACTACCCCGACCAGCGGCTGATCGTCGCCAGCTTCGCGTCGCACCTCCACCGCGTGCGCCAGGTCGCCGAGCAGGCCGTCGCCGCCGGGCGCAAGGTCGTGTTCCTCGGCCGCTCGATGGTCAACAACGTCGCGCTCGGCCGCGAGATGGGCATGCTCGACATCCCGGTCGAGCAGCGTCATCGACATCGACGAGGTGCCGCGCTACGCGCCGGGCGAGGTGTGCATCATCTGCACCGGGTCGCAGGGCGAGCCGATGAGCGCGCTGTCGCTGATGGCCGCGCACGAGCACAAGCACGTGAAGATCAGCAGCGACGACGTCGTCGTGATCTCCGCGCACGCGATCCCCGGCAACGAGACCAACGTGACCCGCATCATCGACTCGCTGCACCGCGCCGGCGCCGAGGTGCTGCACGGTGGCAGCTCGCCGGTGCACGTGTCGGGCCACGCGTCGCAGGAGGAGCTCAAGATGCTCCTCAACATCGTGCAGCCCGAGTGGTTCGTCCCCGTGCACGGTGAGTACACGCACATGGTCCACCACGCGCGCCTCGCCGAGGCGGTCGGCGTGCCGAAGGACCACGTGCTGATCTGCCGAAGACGGCGACATGCTCGCGCTCGACCGCACCGGGAGCGCCGACGGCACCACCAGTCGATCGAGATCGAGCGGCGCGCGGTGCCGTCCGGCTTCCTCTACGTCGACGGCATCGTCGGCGACGTCGGCCAGGGGGTGCTGCGCGACCGGCGCAACCTCGCGGAGGAGGGGCTGGTGGTCGTGATCGTCACCGTCGACTCCAAGACCGGCGAGGTCGTCACCGGGCCCGAGATCGTCACCCGCGGCTGGGTCTACGCGCCCGAGGCCGAGGACCTGCTCGAGGACGCCAAGGCGGCCGTCCTCGCCTCGCTGCAGGAGGCGGCCGACGAGGGCGCCACCGACTTCGACACCCTCCGCCGCCACTGCCGTCGGTCGCTGGGCAAGTTCATCAACGAGCGCACCAAGCGGCGCCCGGCCGTGATCCCTGTCGTCATGGAAGTCTGACCTCTCTCCACCGCGGCGGTCACCCGGACGCCCCCCTCCTCGCGGTCGTCCGCTCGCTGCGCTCGCTCCCGAAGGCTCGTCGGGTGACATCCGGGTGCCCGCCGTCCGCTGACTCGGTCCGGCTGCCGCCACTCGGGAGCACTCTGGTCACGCTGAGTGGTGGAAGTATGCCGGTGTGGTTGGTGGGGGTGGTGTTAGCGTCGGGGGATGCCCGCGACCAAGACGCGGCGGGGGTCCTCGTCGCGGTCCAAGAGCAGTAGTTCGCGCAAGCCGGCCGCTCGGCGGGCGCCGCAGAAGAAGAAGGTCACCAGCCCCGAGCCGGGGATGGTGGCCCGGTCGCGGGAGGCGGCGGGGCGGCAGCTGGCCGGTCACCGGGCCGACCTGTTCGCGGTGTGCCTGTTCGTGCTGGGGGCGATCTTCGCCCTCGGGCTGTGGACCGACCTCGCCGGTCCGGTGGGGTCGGCGCTGGCCGACGGCACCGGCGCCGTCCTGGGCCGGGCCCGGGTCGCGGTGCCCGTGGCCTGCTTCGCCTTCGGCGTCGTGCTGCTCTGGCCCCGGCGCTCGGCGGCCGTCGATCCCGACGCCGACACGGTCGACGGCGAGAGCGACGTCCGGCCCGAGGTGCCGACCGTCCGCATCGCCATCGGGGCGCTCCTGCTGTTCGTCGCCGACGTCGGCATCCTCCACCTCGCCTACGGACGTCCCGCGCTCGGCGGTGATCTCGACGCCCTCCGCAACGCGCGGCGGTGCGCTCGGGGCCATGGTCGGCGGCCCGCTCGTCGCCGCCACCGGCGTGGCCGGGGCGTCGCTGATCCTCGGCGCGGTCGCGGTCGTCGGGGTCCTGCTCGTGCTCGGCCTCTCCATCGGCGTGATCGTCGGCGCCACCGCCCGCGCCTCGCGCGCCGCTGCGGCCAAGGCCCGCGAGTCGGTGAAGCTCGCGCCCATCGGCGAGGGCGTCGACGTCGACGCCGCACCGGCCTCCACCGGTCCGGCACCGTTCGACTACGCGCAGTACGAGGACGCGCACGAGCCCGACGCTTCGCACCCGAGCTCGTGTCCGAGCCGGAGCCCGAACCGCTCCCGCCCGCACTGCCGCCCACCACCGCTGCGGCCATCGAGATCCCGGTGGCCGAGGACCCGAGCGGTCAGCTCCACATCGACCTGGGCGACGACGTCGCCGCGCACAAGGGCCCGTGGAAGCTGCCGCCGATCAACATCCTGAAGCGGGGGAGCGGCAAGGAAGCCGACCGCCGCGTCATCGACGCCGCCGGCACGCATCCTCGAGGCCACCCTCGCGCACCACGGGGTGGAAGCGAAGCTCGTCGGCACCATCGTCGGCCCGACCGTCACCCGCTACGAGCTCGAGCTCGGCGCCGGCGTGAAGGTCAACCGCGTCACCGGACTCAGCAACGACATCCAGTACGCCATGGCGTCGCTCGACGTGCGCATCCTGGCCCCGATCCCCGGCCGCAGCGCGGTCGGCGTCGAGGTGCCCAACAAGGAGCGCATCATCGTCACCCTCGGCGACGTGCTCGCCGCGCCCGAGGTGGCGAAGAGCAAGACCGCGCTCGGCGTCGGCCTCGGCCGCGACATCTCGGGCAAGTCGGTGATGCTCGACGTCGCCAAGCTGCCGCACGTCCTCATCGCCGGTGCCACCGGCGCGGGCAAGAGCAGCTGCATCAACTCGATCGTCACGTCGCTGCTGATGCGCTACACGCCCGACCAGGTGCGCCTCATCCTCGTCGACCCCAAGCGGGTCGAGCTCGGTGCCTACAACGACCTGCCGCACCTGCTCACCGAGGTCGTCACCAACCCCAAGAAGGCCGCCAACGCGCTCGACTGGGCCGTCCGCGAGATGGACATGCGCTACCAGCTCCTCGCCGAGGTCGGCGTGCGCGACATCACCGGGTACAACGGCATGTACGACCGGGGCGAGCTGCCGACGCCCGACGAACCCGACCCCACCACCGGCAAGGGCTACGAGCGGCTGCCGTTCATCGTGATCGTCGTCGACGAGCTCAACGACCTCATGATGGTCGCCGCCCGCGACGTCGAGGCGAGCATCTGCCGCATCGCGCAGATGGCCCGGGCCGTCGGCATCCACCTCATCATCGCCACCCAGCGTCCGTCGGTCGACGTCATCACCGGTGTGATCAAGGCCAACGTGCCCAGCCGCATGGCGTTCTCGGTGAGCAGCCTCGCCGACTCCCGGGTCATCCTCGACCAGCAGGGTGCGGAGAAGCTGATCGGCCAGGGCGACATGCTGCTGCTCGCGGCCGGCTCCGGCCGGGCCCAGCGCATCCAGGGCTCCTGGGTCGACGAGGACTGCGTGCGCAAGGTCGTGGCCCACTGGCGGCGCCAGTCGATCGCGCCCACCTACGTGGAGGGCATCGCCGACGAGGACCCGGCCGGCGGCAAGGGGTCGGGCAGCGGCGGGTCGGCCGACGACGACGGCGACGACCTGCTCGGCGAGGCCATCGAGCTGGTGGTCCGCAGCGGGCTCGGTTCCACCAGCATGTTGCAGCGCAAGCTGCGGGTCGGCTTCGCCCGCGCCGGGCGCCTCATGGACCTGATGGAGCGCCGCGGTGTGGTCGGTCCGTCGGAGGGTTCGAAGGCCCGGTCGGTCCTCATGACCGTCGAGGAGCTCGAGGCGGCCGGCGACCGGGTCTGACCGGCCCTGAACTGCGCTGACCGGCCCTGACCGGCCCTGACCCGGTCGTTCCTTTCCCCAACCCTTCCCCAAGCGTTCCTCAAGGCAGCCCGCCCGCCTGCCGTTACGCCACATGAGGTGTGGCGCGTTCGTCGCAATTCTGCGAGCGCGTTTCCCACCCGAGGTTCGGCGTTGGAGGGTACGGGTGAAGCTCGAGCTGGGACGCTTGCAGGGAGGACAGTCGCTCATGTCGCGACTGAGCTTCCGCGCCAAGCTGCTGCTCGTCCTCTTCGTCCCGTTCCTCGCGCTGGTGGTCGTCGCCGCCGCGGGCATGAGCGACCGGTTCAGCGCGTTGCACGCGCAGGAGCAGTACGGGGACCTGTCCGGGCCGCTGAGCTCGCTCGACTCCGCCAGCCGCGCCCTGCAGAACGAGAGCGTCGTGTCGTCGTGGTTCGCGGCCAGCGGTGGCGCCCCCGCCGCCCAGCTCGCGCAGGCCCGCACCCGCACCGACGCCGCGGTGAAGCTCTTCCAGGCGAACGAGCAGGGCTTCGCCACCGCTGGGTTGAGCCCGGCCGCGTTGGCCGCGCTCGAAGGTGCGAACAAGGGCTTCGAATCGATCCCCGACGAGCGGGCCAAGATCGACGTCAAGAGCGCGTCGGCCGCCGACGCGCGCACGTTCTTCCTCGGCGTCGACGGTCATCTCCTCGACTTCGGTCAGCGAGTCGCGCGCGACCTCGCCAGCGCCGACGTCGCCGCCAGCCTCACGCGTGTGTACTCACTCGAACGGGCGCAGCACGAGCACGCACGCGAAGCGAGCGTGTACATCGCGGTGCTCGCCAGCGGTGCCCCGCAGGACTTCAGCGAGTGGGTCGGCGCGCAGGCCGCGCAGCAGCAGCACCTCGCCTCGTTCGGCAACACCGCCACGCCCGAGGAGATCGCCGCCTACACCGCGGCTGCTGGTGCCGTCCCCGCCGCCGCGCCCCTGCCCGCGGCCTTCCCCGCTGCGGGCCAGACCCCGGCCGAGTACTACGTCGACTACCAGCGGCAGAGCCGCACGGTCGACAACGCGATCGACGCGGTGCAGGACGTCATCGACCGGACGGCCGATGCGCACGCCAGCGCGGCACTCCGCGAGGTGCGCATCTACGGCGGTGGCGCGGTGTTCGCCATGTTCCTCACCCTGCTGCTGATCTGGTTCGTCTCCCGCGCCGTGATCGGTCCGGTGCGGCGGCTCACCGCCGCCGCCCGCGAGATGTCGCAGCGCCAGCTGCCGGCGCTGGTCGAGTCGCTGCGCACCGGTGGCGACGTCAGCGCGATCCAACCGATCCACGTCGAGGTGCAGTCGGAGGACGAGATCGGCGACCTCGCCCAGGCGTTCAACGACGTCGAGGCGGTCACGTTCCAGGTCGCGCAGGAGCAGTCGCAGCTGCTGCGCAAGGGCATGGGCGAGCTGTTCGTCAACCTCGCCCGGCGCAACCAGAGCCTGGTGCAGCGCCAGCTCGAGCTGCTCGACGACCTCGAGCGCAACGAGCACGACCCCGCTGCCCTCGACTCGCTGTTCAAGCTCGACCACATGGCGACGCGCATGCGCCGCAACGCGGAGAGCCTCCTCGTGCTCTCGGGTGCCGAGCAGCCCCGTCAGTGGCAGCAGCCGATCGCGCTCATCGACGTCGTGCGCGCCGCGGCCGCCGAGATCGCCGACTTCCCGCGCGTCGAGCTCGTCGGCATCGACGACGGCCTCGCGGTCTCCGGTCGCGCGGTGTCCGACGTCGCGCACCTGCTCGCCGAGCTGCTCGAGAACGCGACGTCGTTCTCGCCGCCCGACACCCCCGTGGTCGTGTCCGGCGCGGTGTCGGCGACCGGGTTCGTGCTCGCGGTCTCCGATCAGGGCATCGGCATCACGCCCGAGCGCATCGCCGAGGCCAACGTGCTCCTGGCCCACCCGCCGGTCGTCGGCCTCGCGCTCTCGCGGGCGCTCGGCCTCCACGTGGTCGGGTCGCTCGCGCAGCGCCACGGCATCAGCGTCGAGCTCCGCCCGGGAGCACCCGGTGGGATCGTCGCCCTCGTGGCGCTCCCGACCGCGATCCTCGAGCCCCGTCCCGCGGCGGCACCGGTCGCACCGCCCAGCCACAACCCCGTGTACTCGCCCGACCTCGACGCCCAGGGCGCGGCCGAACCGCTCGGTGCGCGTCGCCTGGTGTCGCGTCCGCCCGACGAGCCGCCGGTGGAGCAGTGGGGCCGTGAGGGCCTCGCCGACGACGCCGCCACCTCGCTGGTGGAGCCGGTCGCGCCGGTCGACGACGCGCCCCCGGCCTGGAACCCCGCCAGCTACGACCCCGGGTACGACCCGTCGTACCAGCCGCCGGCGGTCGACCTGTCGACCCACGAGGGGCCCGCGTACGAACCCGGGACCCCCGAGCCGCCGGCGTACCAGCCGCCCGCACCCACGTTCGACGCACCCGTCGACGAGGCACCTGCGCCGCCGGCCTACGAAGCACCTGCGTTCGAAGCGCCTGCGTTCGAAGCGCCTGCGTACGAGGCCCCGGCGCCGTCGGCGTACGACGCGCCCACCTTCGAAGCACCTGCGTTCGACGCGCCGACGTTCGAAGCACCTGGGTTCGACGCGCCGACCTACGACGCACCGCCGTCGAGCCCGCCGCCGTCGTCGGAGCAGCCGCCGGGGTCCGACGAGCCCACGTTCGACGAGTCGGCGCCGCTCCCGACGCGCGTCCCCGGCCAGCACCTGAGCCACCGCCCGAAGGTCGCCAACGAGACGCCCGACCCCGAGGCCGACCCCATGCGCGCCTACCGCGTCCACGAGCTGCTCACCCGGCACGCGCAGGGCAAGCAGCGCGGCCAGGCGGGCGACGACTACACGACCGGTGCCCCTGCGGCTCCCGGCGCCCCCGGTGTCCAGGAGGACGGGCGATGATCCAGCAACTGAGCGCCGAGGCGCGCAACCTCAACTGGTTGGTGTCGAACTTCGTCGACCGCGTGCCCGGCGTGCGCGAGGCGACGGTCGTCTCGTCCGACGGCCTGCTGATCGCACTGTCCGACGGTCTCGACCGCAGCTCGGGCGACCGTCTCGCGGCGGTGTCGGCGGGGCTGCTCAGCATCGCCAAGGGCGGCTCCACGCCGATCGGCGGCGGCCGCGTGCACGAGGTCATCGTCGAGATGGACAGCGCCATGCTCTTCGTGATGCGCGTCTCCGAGACGTCGGTGCTCGCGACGACCACCGCACGCCCGTGCGACGTCGGTCTGGTCGGCTACGAGATGGCCGTCCTGGTCGACAAGTGCGCCAGCGCCCTGACGCCCGGACTCATCTCCGAACTGCAGACGGCACTCCCGAGGTCCGCGATCCGATGATGCCTCCCGCTCCCGATCACGGCGCCGCGCACGGTGGTGACCACCCGCAGCACGCGCTGGTCCGCCCGTACATGCTCACCCGCGGCCGCACGAGCTCGTCGCTCGGCGTGTTCGAGCTGCACGCGCCGGCGCTGGCGCTGATCTCACCCGATCAGCTCGGCCGGGGCGCGTCGCCCGAGGACCGCCGGATCGTCGAGCTCTGCCAGACGCCGATGTCGGTCGCCGAGCTCGCGGCCCGCATCAGCGCGCCGGTCGGGGTCGTGCGCGTGCTCGTCGGTGACCTCGTCGTCGCCCGCGTGCTGCACGTGCGCCAGTCCGAGACGAAGGCCGAGCACCGCGACGTGCGCCTGCTCGAACGCCTGCTGGAGGGGATCCGTGCGATCTGACTTCGTGCCCCCGGACCAGCAGCCGGAGACCGTGGTCGGCCCGTACGGCGCCACCTCGGTGAGCACCGGACTGCCGGTGTCGATGAAGGTCGTCGTCGCCGGTGGCTACGCGGTCGGCAAGACCACGTTCGTGGGCACGATCTCCGAGATCGAGCCGCTCATGACCGAGGCCGACATCACCGTCGAGAGCCTCGGCATCGACTTCGCCGGCGACGGCAGCCAGAAGACGGGCACCACGGTGGCGATGGACTTCGGTCGCCTCACCCTGGGGCCCGACATGGTGCTGTACATGTTCGGCACCCCGGGTCAGGACCGGTTCCTGTTCCTGTGGGACGAGCTGGTGCGCGGCGCGGTCGGCGGCATCGTGCTGGTCGACACCCGGCGCATCGAGGACTGCTTCCCCGCGGTCGACTACTTCGAGCACCTCGGCATCCCGTTCGTGGTCGCGGTGAACCTGTTCAACGGCGTCTACCGCCACCATCCGCGTGAGGTGCGCGAGGCGTTGTCGGTGCCGGCCAACGTGCCGGTCGTGCTCTGCGATGCCCGCAACCGCCTCCACGTGAAGGAGACGCTGGTGCTGCTGGTCGAGGGCGCTCTCCGCCGGGCCCAGATGGCCAACGCGGTCTGACCAACTCCTCACGACCTTCGATCGAACCGGGTCACCACCTCGGTGTGGTGCGTGTGAGGGAACAGGTCGACGACGACCGACTCGACCGGCCGGTAACCGCGTGACTTGAGGAGCGCGACGTCGCGGCCTGCCGCCGCGGGATCGCAGCTCACGAGCACGATGCGCTCGGCGCGCGTCGACGCGACGACACCGGCCGCATCGGTGCCGAGCCCGGCGCGCGACGGATCGGCGACGACCAGGTCGACGCGCGGCGAGCGCAGGCGCTCGACCGTGGTCTCGACGATGCGCACGTCGAGGTCGGCGAGGTTCACGCGCGCGTCGGCGACGGAGGAGCGGTCGCTCTCGGCGGTGACCGCGCGCCACCCGGCCCGGTCGGAGCTGCGCCCGTCGAGCAGCGCGCCGGCGAAGAGCCCGACGCCGCTGTACGCATCGAAGAGGACGCCGGTCTCGCGGTCGAGGACGTCGGCGGCCATCGTGCGCACGACGTCGACCAGCGCGGCGGCACCGTCGGTCCGGGTCTGGAAGAACGAGTCGGCCGAGATCCGCCACCGCCGGCCGGCCACGTCGTCGTGGATCCACGCGCCGCTCTCGGAGCTGGTCTCGGTGCTGGTCTCGGTGCCATCGGTGGCGACGAGCTCGTCGGCGCCGATCACGCGCACGTCGTCGGGCAGCGACACCCCGGTGCGCGTCGGCGCGACCAGTGCCAGGCGTTCGCCAGTCGCGGCGCCGACCCGCAGCGTCACGTAGCTGGCGTCGGCGAAGCGGCCCTCGACGATCAGCTCGTCGAGCCTCGGGTGTGCGACCAGGCAGTGGTCCAGCTCGACGACCTCGTTGCTCGCCGATCGGCGCAGGCCGAGGCGCCCGCCGCTCACCGCCAGCCGCAGCGTGGTGCGGAAGCCCCACGGGTCGAGGGCCGGACCGGCGCGCACCACCGGGTCCTGCCACCGGCCGAGGCGCCGGAGCGAATCGGTCACGAGCTCGACCTTCGCCGCCAGTTGGGCGTCGTGGCCAGCGCGGCGAGGTCGCACCCGCCGCAGCCGTCGGCGACGTGGGGGCAGCGGGGGTCGATGCGGTCGGACGACGGCTCGACGATCCGCACGACCGTGCCCCGGTCGGCACCGTGGCGCCGGCCGATCACCACCTCGACCAGCTCGCCGGGCAGGGCGTCGTCGACCAGCACGATCCGCCCGTCGTCCCGCCGGGACAGGGCCGCCCCGCCGGCGACCAGGCGTTCGGCCCGCACGAGCTCGGCCTTGCCCCCGTCCGCACCGGCATCCGTGCTGGGCCCCGTCACCCGACCGGAGCCTAGGACCGGCATGCGGGGCCGTCCGCGACGTCCACCGGGCCTGGCGCAGGCCCGCCAGTATCCTCGCTGCAGTGAGTTCGCCGGTGCAGAGCACGTTCTTCGTCGAGACCCTGGGCTGCCCGAAGAACGCCGTGGACTCCGACAAGGTCGTCGCGTCCCTCCTGGCCGACGGACTGGTCCCCACCGCCCGGGCCGAAGACGCCGATCTCGTCGTCGTCAACACCTGCGCCTTCGTGGAGGCGGCTCGCCAGGAGTCGATCGACACCGTCCTCGCACTGGGCGACACCCGCAAGGACGGCTCCCGCCTGGTCGTGACCGGCTGCATGGCCGAGCGCTACGGCGACGAGCTCGCCGCCGCGCTGCCCGAGGTCGACGCCGTGGTCGGGTTCGAGGGTGAGGGCTCGCTCGCCGCGTCGGTGGGGATGTCGATCGCGTTGGGCATGCCCAAGGTCAAGCCGACGGGCGTGCGCGACCTGCTCGAGCTGCCCCGTCCCGCCCCGAGCGTGCCGTGGGCCTACCTCAAGGTGGCCGAGGGCTGCGACCGCGCCTGCGCGTTCTGCGCCATCCCGTCGTTCCGCGGCAAGCAGCGCTCGCGCACCCCGGAGTCGATCGAGACCGAGGCGCGCAGCCTGGTCGAGGCGGGCGTCGCCGAGCTGGTGCTCGTGGCGCAGGACCTCGCCTGGTACGGGCGTGACGCGGGCGAGCCGGGCTCGCTCGCCCCGTTGCTCCGGCGTCTCGACACCCTCGCGCCCGACGGCCTCCAGCGCGTCCGGCTCCTCTACCTGTACCCGAGTGAGGTCCGCGACCCGCTCGTGTCCACCATGCTCGAGCTATCGACGGTCGTGCCCTACTTCGACCTCTCGCTGCAGCACGCCGACGCGCAGCTGCTCCGGCGCATGAAGCGGTGGGGGAGCGGCGACCGCTTCCTGACCGCGATCGACTCCATCCGCGAGCAGGAGCCCACCGCCGCCTTCCGGTCGTCGTTCATCGTCGGGTTCCCCGGTGAGACCGAGCGTGAGCACGACGAGCTGCTCGCGTTCCTCGAGGCGGCGGCGCTCGACTGGGCCGGCTTCTTCCCGTTCTCGCCCGAGGACGGCACGCCCGCGGCGACGCTGCCCGACGCGGTCGACCCCGACCTCGCGTTCGAGTGGCTGCGCGAGTGCGAGGCGGTGCAGGAGCCGATCACGCGCGCGGCGCGCGACGCCCTGGTGGGCGAGGAGATCGAGGTCCTCGTCGATTCCGTGTCCGCGGGCGCAGTCGTCGGGCGCACGCACCGCGAAGCACCCGAGATCGACGGCATCGTGCGCCTCCACGCCGAGTTCGCGCGGCCCGGTGCGCTGGTGCGCGCGCACGTCACCGAGGCGATCGGGCCGGATCTCGTGGCCGAGTCGCTCGTGGCGAAGTCGCTCGTGGCGAAGGCCGCTCGTTCATGAGGGTGTCGCCGTGAGCACGCCACCGGCTGCGCGCGTCCGTCGCTACGGCGACGAGGCCATCGCCACCCCCGCCAACCTCGTCACCATCGCCCGGCTCGTCCTCGCCGTCCCCACCCTGCTGCTCATCGTCGACCAGGGCTCGAGCTGGCTCACCGTCTCGCTCTGGTTCGTGCTCACGACCACCGACGGGCTCGACGGCTGGCTCGCCCGCCGCGACGGCACCACCCGCTCGGGCGCCTTCCTCGACCCGCTCGCCGACAAGTTCCTCGTGCTCGGTGGCTTCTTCGCCCTCGGCATCACCGGCGACTTCTCGTGGGCCGCGGTGCTGATCGTGACCGTGCGCGAGGTCGGCGTCTCGATGTACCGCTCGTACGCCGCCCGCCACGGCATGTCGCTGCCGGCGCGGCGCCTGGGCAAGTGGAAGGCGTTCGTGCAGTTCGTCGCGGTCGGGATCGTCCTGCTGCCGCCCACCTACGAGTGGGCGACGCTCCACGACATCGTCCTCTGGTTCGCGGTCGCGCTGTCGGTCGTGTCCGGTCTCGACATCGTCATCAGCGGCCAGCGCCGAGCACGCGCGGCCAAGATCGGACTGCGGAAGGGTGCTCCGGATGCGGTGTGACGTCCTCGCCATCGGTACCGAGCTCCTGCTCGGCCAGATCGTCGACACGAACAGCTCGTGGATCGGCGAGCAGCTGGCGGCGGCGGGCATCGACACCTGCGAGCACCGCAAGGTGGGCGACAACCTCGACCGCATGGTGCAGTGCCTGCGCGAGCTGCTCGAGCGCGCCGACGCGGTCGTCGTGTGCGGAGGTCTCGGGCCCACCCCCGACGACGTCACGCGCGAGGCGATCGCCGACGTCATGGGCGTCGAGCTCGAGCGACGCGAGGATCTCATCGAGCACATCCGTGAGATCTTCGGCGGTCGCGGCCGGCCGTTCCCGGAGAACAACCTGCGGCAGGCCGACGTCCCCGTCGGCGGCGGCGTCATCCCGAACCCGATCGGCACCGCGCCCGGGTTGCAGTGCGAGGTCACCATCCCTGACGAAGATGGCGTCGGCCGCACGAAGGTCGTCTACGCGGTCCCCGGTGTGCCGTACGAGATGACCGAGATGGTCAACAAGTACGTGCTCCCGGATCTGCTCGAGCGCTCGGGCGAACGCGCGGTGATCGTGTCCCGGTCGCTGAAGACGTGGGGCACGTCGGAGTCGGGGCTCGCCGAGATGATCGCCGAGCGCGTCGACCAGCAGACCAACCCCACCATCGCGTTCCTCGCCCGCGGCATCGAGGGCATCTACGTGCGCATGACGGCCAAGGCGCCCACCGAGGCGGAGGCGATCACGCTCCTCGACGCCGAAGACGTCGAGCTGCGCAAGGTGCTCGGCGAGCTGGTGTTCGCGGTCGACGACGACACCATGGAGTCCGAGGTCCTGCGGCTCTGCGAGGAGCGCGGCTGGTCGCTCGGCGTCGCCGAGTCGCTCACCGGCGGCTTCATCGGGTCACGGCTCACGAACGTGCCCGGCGCGAGCCGCACCTACCGCGGTTCGATCGCGTCGTACGCCACCGACGTGAAGCGCTCGGTGCTCGGCGTGACCGCGGAGCTCGTGGTCAGCGAGGACGCGGTCAAGCAGATGGCCGAGGGCGCGCAGCGCGTGCTGGGTGCCGACGTCGCCATCGCGGTCACCGGTGTGGCCGGGCCCGACGAGCAGGACGGCCAGCCGGTCGGCACCGTCTGGTACGGGATCGCCATCCCGGGCCACGAGCCCGTGGCGATCACGGCCCGCCTGCCGTTCGACCGGGAACGGATCCGCCAGTTCTCCACCATCACCCTGCTCAACACGCTGCGCCTGCGCCTCCTGTCTCTTGGATGAGGCTCGCGCTCGGATGACCGCGGGGTCATGACCGCCCTGCGGCGAGCCTTCCTCGCCGTGGTGCCCCCGCCTGCCGCGCGCGCTTGGGCAGAATCTGCAGCGCATTCTGCAGAACTGCTCGCGCCCGATCTGCGCTGGGCGCGCACCGAACAGCTGCACCTCACCCTGCAGTTCCTCGGGCCGGTCGACGATCTCGGGCCGGTTGCAGAATTCGTCACAGATTCTGTCCGACCGCGCGCGACCTTCACCCTCTCCCTCGGTGGTGGGGGAGCGTTCCCCGAGCCGCGCCGCGCCACGGTGGTGTGGCTCGGCGTGCGCGACGGTCGTGACGAGCTCACCGATCTGGCGGTGAGCCTGGCGTCACTGTCGGGCGAGGACCGTGCCTACCGACCGCACGTCACGCTCGCACGCAGGAATCGTGCGCGTGATGTCCGTCAGGTGGTCGACGCGCTCGACGCGTGCGGTGAGAGCGAGCCGTGGACCGTCGACGAGGTCGTCCTCTTCGACTCTCCTCTCCAGGCTGATGGCCTGCACCACACCGAGGTGGCGCGGTTCAGGCTGGCTGGGTGACGCGCACGCGCGTGCGTGCCCGTTTGAGGCCGAGCACGTCGCGCACGACCGCGCTGAGCTCCTGTTGCAGCATCAGCGGGTCGGCTTCCTTGAGGAGGGTGGGCGCCCAGTCGTCGAAGCCGGTCACCGCGCCGAGCGCCGCGACCATCCGCACCTCCTGCGCCACCGACGACGCCGCCGAGTGCGCGGCCGCCTCCACGCGCGCGTGCATCTCCGCGTGGTCGCGCTCGCCCTCGACGAACCGCACCTGGACGATGTGGCGGTTGCGGTCGACCAGGCGGAAGAAGTCGAGGTAGTCGAAGATCTGCGCGACGATCCACGTGAGCGCTTCGGCCCACGCCTGGATGTCGTCGGCGTCCTCGAGCCGGCCGAGCAGCTCGTCGAGCAGCGTGTCGAACGGCGACAGCAGCGTCTCGAGGATCTCGTCCTTGCTCTTGAAGTGGTAGTAGAGCGCGGCCTTGGTGATGTCGAGGCGGTCGGCGATCTCGCGCAGCGACGTGCCCTCGTAGCCCTGGTCGATGAACAGCTCGTTGGCCACCGCCAGGATGCGCTCGCGGGTGTCGCCGCTCATCGTCCTCCGATGTTTCCCGATATCTACTTGACGGCCGGTAAGTAAGTAGCTTACCGTGCGGTAAGTCAGATCGTACCGCAAGGAAGAAGGTCTCCCATGGAAAGGGAACTGCGATGACCGCTCCCTCACTCGACGGCCCCGTGATCCGGGCCGAGGGACTCCGCAAGGCCTACGGCGAGCAGTTGGCGGTCGCCGACGTCTCGCTCGAGGTCCCGGCCGGCCGCATCCTCGGCGTGCTGGGCCCCAACGGCGCCGGCAAGTCCACCACCGTCCGCATGCTCACCACCATGACCCGTCCCGACGCCGGCGGCGCCTGGGTGGCGGGCCACGACGTGATCGCCGACCCGCAGTCGGTGCGTCGCCTGATCGGCGTGACCGGTCAGGACGCCACGCTCGACGAGCTCCTCTCCGGCACGCAGAACCTGGAGCTGGTGGGCACGCTCGCCGACCTGCCCCGGCGGGAGGTCAAGGCCCGCGCTGCGGAGCTGCTCGAGCAGTTCGAGCTCACCTTCGCCGCCGACCGCATGGTGAAGACCTACTCGGGCGGCATGCGGCGCCGGCTCGACCTCGCCGCCAGCCTCGTGGCTCGTCCGCCGGTGCTGTTCCTCGACGAGCCGACCACCGGTCTCGACCCGACCAGCCGGGTGCGCATGTGGGACGTCATCCGCGGCCTGGTCGCCGACGGCACCACCGTGCTGCTCACCACGCAGTACCTCGACGAGGCCGACACCCTGGCCGACGCCATCTCGGTGATCGACCGCGGTCTCGTGATCGCCGAGGGCACCGCCCGCGAGCTCAAGGCGAGCATCGGCGGTGAGCACCTCGAGGTCACGCTCGAACGCGCCGACGAACGGGCCGCAGCCGCACTCGCTCCGCTCGCGTCGGGCGCAGTGCAGGAGATGGACGGTGGCCGTCGCCTGCGGGCCCCGATCGTGCCGCAGGCCGGGCTGGTCACCGCGGTCGTGCGGGCGCTCGACGCCGCCGGCGTCGCGGTCGACGACGTGGAGGTCCACCACCCGTCGCTCGACGACGTGTTCTTCGTCCTCACCGGCCACGCCGCCGAGGAACCGGTGGCCGAGGCCACCTACGAGACCGGCGACGAGACGCCCGACGCGACCGACGCCGACGACAACGCCCACGACACGCTGATGGAGGTCTGACGTGGCTGCCACGACCCTGCAACCCCGAGTGCAACCGCATTCGCCGCCGACCGCGCGCCAACCGTTGAAGTCGTGGTGGCGACACGTCGCCGCGCTCACGCGCCGCAACCTGGTGCACGTGCGCCGGGAGCCGGCGCAGCTGTCCGACGCGACGGTGCAGCCGGTGCTCTTCACCGTGCTGTTCGTCTACATCTTCGGCGCCGCCATGGTCATCCCCGGTGGCACGTACAAGCAGTTCGCGATCGCCGGGTTGGTGGTGTTCAACATCACCACCTCCACCATGGGCACCGCCGTGGGCGTGAGCAACGACTTGAAGAGCGGGGTGATCGACCGCTTCCGCACGTTGCCGATGGCGCGCAGCGAGATCCTCGCCGGGCGCACGTTCTCCGACCTGCTCGCGAGCATCCTCTGCGCCACCATCGTCCTGATCACCGGGTTCGTCATCGGGTGGCGACCCGACAACGGCATCCCCGGTGTCGTCGCCGGCCTCGCGATCGCGGTGCTGTTCGCCTACGCGATGAGCTGGCTCATGGCGTGCGTCGGGCTCTCGGTCAGCGACCCGGAGTCGGCGCAGGGCATCGGCCTCCTGATCCTGTTCCCGATCGCCTTCATCTCCAGCGCCATGGTGCCGATCCAGGGCATGCCCGGTTGGATGCAGCCGATCGCCGAGTGGAACCCGGTGTCGGCGGTCGCCGGCGCGTTGCGCGAGCTGTTCGGCAACCCGAACCCTGCGGCGCTGCGGGACAACTTCCCGTCGCAGAACCCGGTGCTCATGGCGATCATCTGGAGCCTGGTCATCATGGCGATCTGCATCCCGATCGCCCGGGTCCGGCTCAAGGCCCGCACCGTCGACTGAGCCCGAGTGGGCAGTCGGACGACTGATGCGATCACGACGACCTCCTCCTTCGTGGGGAGGTCGTCGTCGCGTTCGCCCGAAGCGTCGACCTCCGAGGGGTAGCTTCAGCCTGCTTGTCACAGGCTGCGCCCCACCCCCTCGATCACGTCGGCTGGTCGGATCGCGTCCGGGCGTTGTTCGCGGCGGTGTCCGGCGACGACGTCGTGCCGGCGCGCGTCGTCGGTCAGGAGCGCGGGTGGTGCCACGTCGCCACGCCCACGGGCGAGCGGTCGCTCGAGGTCCCGGGCATGGCCGTCGGCGACTGGGTCGTGCTCGACGGCGACACCGTGCGCGAGGTGCTCCCGCGGTGGTCCGAGCTCGCCCGGCTCGGGCCCGAGGGCAACCGCCAGGTGCTCGCCACCAACCTCGACCTCGTGATGATCGCCGCACCGGCCGATCGGCTGTCGCTCGCCCGCGTGGAGCGCGAGGTGGTCGTGGCGTGGGAGAGCGGCGCGCGCCCGGTCGTGGTGCTGACGAAGCTCGACGTGGCGCCGTCGGGAGTCGTCGACGAGCTGACGACGCGTCTCGCGACCGTCGACGTGCTCGCGACCAGCACGGTGACGGGGGAGGGCATCGACGCCGTCCGCGACCAGCTCCCGCACCCGATCACCGGTGCGCTCCTCGGCCCGTCGGGTGCAGGGAAGTCGACGCTGGTCAATGCGTTGCTCGGCGAAGCGCGGCTCGCGGTCGGCGACGTGCGGGAGCAGGACGCGCGTGGTCGCCACACGACGACCAGCCGGCGCCTGGTCCCGCTGCCGTCGGGCGGCTCGCTCGTCGACATGCCCGGGATCCGCAGCCTCGGCATCGACGCCGGCGAGGACGCGGTCGCGGCGACGTTCCCCGAGATCGACGCGCTCGCGGCGCAGTGCCGGTTCGCCGACTGCGCCCACGACACCGAACCCGGGTGCGCGGTGATCGCCGCGGAGGAGGCGGGCGAGCTCGACCCCGCTCGCCTCGCGAGCTACCGCAAGCTCCTGTCCGAGACCGCGTTCGAGCACCGCCGCGTCGACCCGGTTGCGAAGCAGGAGCAGGACCGCATGTGGAAGGCGCGCACCAAGGACCTGCGCCGCCTGTACCGCGACCGCGACCGGGAGTGACGGCCACTCGTCAGGGCAGGAAGGGGAAGCGCTCCTTCGCCTGCCGGTGGGCGGCGACCACCTCGTCGTAGCGACGCTGCACACCGACCTCCTGGCCGGGTCCCATCACGATGTAGTCCCAGCCCTCCTTCACGCCGACGATGGTGACGTCGGCGACGACGTCGGGCTCGATCATCTCGAGTGACGTCGGGTCCAGCGACGTCGTGAGCACGGTGAAGTCGTCTTCGAGCCGGTCGGGGTCGGCCGACGGGCGCACCATTGCGTCGCCGATGTTGGTGTTCACGCCTGCGGGCACGAGCACGCTCACACCGATCCCGGTGCCGTCGAGCTCGTAGCGCAGCGCCTCGGAGAGGCCGACGATCGCGTGCTTGGTCGCGCAGTACGGACCGAGGCGCGGCGTCGCCACGAAGCTCGCGCCGGAACCGGTGTTCACGACGTGGCCCTCGCCCTGCTCGATCATGCGGGGCACGAAGCTGCGGATGCCGTTGGCGACGCCGCGCAGGTTCACGCCGAGCAGCGTCTGCCACTCGTCGTCGGTGAAGTCCCACACCCGGCCGACGGGGGAGATGCCCGCGTTGTTGCAGAGCAGGTGCACGGCACCGAAGGTGTCGAACGCGAAGTCGGCGAGCTCCTGCACCTGCGCCGCGTCGGACACGTCGACCGGCTTGTACGCCGCGGTGTCGTGCGGGAGCTCCGAGGCGACGGCCTCGGCGCGGTCGCCGTTCACGTCGGCGACGACGACGCGCATGCCCTCCTCCGCGCACGCCCGGGCCAGCGATGCGCCGATCCCGCTGCCGCCTCCGGTGATCACCGCCACCTTGCCGTCGAGTTCCTGCAACATCGGGCCTCCCACGTCGTCGACCTCGTTCCGACGCGGCAGTCTGCCCGATAGCACAGGTTCCGCGCGCCGGTCCCGGATTCATTGCACGGTTGGCAACGTCCAGGGTTGTCAACGGCACAATGAATCCGCGGTGAGGTGCTGCTCGTGTCGCGGCGCGTGCCGTGGCGCTGAACCCGGGGTTCGTGCCTGCGGCGCGCGAAGCTCTGACCGATGCGTGCGCAGTGCATCTGACGGAGTCCGCCTCTCCGATCGGAGCTCAGCAGATGAACGACAGCAGCACCCTCGACCGCGAGCGCCCGCAGCTCGTCGAGAGCGACCACCTGGGCGCCGACGGCACGGTCACGCAGACGTCGCTGCGATCGCGCTTC
Source organism: uncultured Actinomycetes bacterium (assembly GCA_963755855.1). Classification (GTDB taxonomy): domain Bacteria; phylum Actinomycetota; class Acidimicrobiia; order IMCC26256; family DASPTH01; genus DASUAS01. The sequence continues at coordinate 242,558 of CAVWLR010000010.1, forward strand.
CTGCTGCCGATCCTGTTGCCGCTGCTGTCGATCGCAGTCGTCGCGGTGCTCGTGCTCGACATCTCACGCGTGTTCCTCGCGGGGGACGAGGACGCCGCGCTGGTCATGGGCATCGCGCTGACCGTCGCCATCATGGTGGGTGCGACGCTCATCGCCGCCGCGCCGCGACTGCGTTCGTCGACGGTCGCGCTGATCCTCGGCGGCGTGTTCCTCCTCGTGTCGGGCGCAGGACTCGTGTCGCTCGGTCCGAGCCTCGACGACGGTGCACCTTCGGCGACCGCCGGTGCGGGTGGAGGCTCGATCGGCGGACCCGTCGTCGCCACCGTGAAGGTGCAGGCGCGGCCCAACCTCACGTTCGACGCCGACGCGTACACCGCGACGGCCGGCGTCGTGCAGTTCGAGTACTCGGGCGCACCGAACCACACGCTCGCGATCCAGGACCCGCGCTTCGCCGGCTTCGAGCTGCGGACGAGCGGTGGCCCGAGCTCGGGCAAGGTCGATCTCCCGGTCGGGACGTACGTCCTGTACTGCACGGTCGTCGGCCACGAGGCGGCGGGGATGAAGGCCACGCTCACCGTCACGAAGTGACCGACGGCGTCGTACGGACCGAGATCCACGAGACCGGGAGCTTTCGCGGGCTGCCGCCGAGGATGCTTGAAACCGAACAGGCGTTCGGCTAAGTTGCACTCGTGTGGTTCGGGGCCGGGTCCCCGGCCCACGAACGTCGGGACGGGTCCCGATAAGTGTCACACCCCGGTCGTACGGTCCCCACGACGACTTCCCCCCAATCAGATCGCACGCAGCTCGCAGGGGCTGCGCAACCCACAGGAGGGTTCCAACCGTGGAACGTGACCAGGCACTCGAGATGGCTCTCGGTCAGATCGAGAAGCAGTACGGCAAGGGCGCCATCATGCGCCTCGGCGAGCACGGCAACGTCGGCGTGGCCGCCATCCCCACCGGTGCGCTGGCGCTCGACATCGCGCTCGGCATCGGGGGCCTGCCCCGCGGCCGCGTGGTCGAGGTCTACGGGCCGGAGTCGTCCGGGAAGTCCACCCTCGCCATGCACGTCGTGGCCGAGGCCCAGCGCAACGGCGGCGTCTGCGCCTACATCGACGCCGAGCACGCGATGGACCCGGTCTACGCGTCGGCCATCGGCGTCAACGTCGACGACCTCCTCATCTCGCAGCCCGACACGGGCGAGCAGGCGCTCGAGATCACCGACATGCTGATCCGCTCCGGCGCCCTCGACGTCGTGGTCATCGACTCCGTGGCCGCACTCGTGCCCCGGGCCGAGATCGAGGGCGAGATGGGCGACACCCACGTCGGCCTGCAGGCCCGGCTGATGAGCCAGGCGCTGCGCAAGCTCACCGCCAACCTCAACCGGTCCAACACCATCTGCCTCTTCATCAACCAGCTGCGGGAGAAGATCGGTGTGATGTTCGGCTCGCCCGAGACCACGCCGGGCGGCCGGGCGCTGAAGTTCTACTCGTCGGTGCGCCTCGACATCCGCCGCATCGAGTCCATCAAGGACGGTGCGGAGATCACCGGCAACCGCACCCGGGTCAAGGTGGTCAAGAACAAGGTGGCCCCGCCGTTCAAGCAGGCGGAGTTCGACATCATGTACGGCAAGGGCATCAGCCGCGAGGGCTCGCTGCTCGACGTCGGCGTGGAGCTCGGCATCGTCAAGAAGTCGGGCGCCTGGTTCACCTACGAAGGTGAGCAGCTCGGTCAGGGGCGTGAGAACGCCAAGAACTTCCTGTCCGACAACCTCGACATGATGCTGGAGATCAGCGAGAAGATCCGCCAAGAGGTGGGCATCGACGAGGTCGACCCCTCCGAGCTCGACGCCGAGATCAACCTCGGCGCCGAAGAGCCGGTCGACGTCGACAGCTGAGCGGCCCCACGAAGGTCGCGGCGCACCGGGCGGGACTCCTTGCCGGCTCCCGCCCGGTGAACGCCGCCCCTGACGGCCGGTGCCTCTACGCGACCGACTCGACTGACGCGACCGGGAGGCCGGCCGTGATCCAGTCCTCCTTGCCGCCCTCGTACTCGCGCACGTCGGTGTAGCCGAGCTGCACGAGCCGTCGGCTCAGGATGGTCGAGTTCTGGCACGCCAGGTTCGAGCAGTAGACGACCACGGTCTCGTCGCGGTCGGGGAGCACGGCGGCGATGGTCGTCGGGTCGCTGTCGTGCGGCAGGTTCTGCGCGCCGGGGAGGTGCGCGTCCTCGTAGTGGGGGGCGGGCAACGCCTCCACGACGATGGCGGTGCCGGCGTCGAGCGCAGCGTGCACGCTGTCCCGGTCGATGGGCGTGTGGTCGAAGGTGGTGTGGTCGGACATGGTGGTGCCTCCTGAGTGGGTTCCGGTCAAAAGATGTGTGCGCACGCACAGACTATACAGATGCGTGCGCACGCACGCAAGTGGCGGTAGGCTGAGCGGATGGTCGAGGAACCCGAGGGTCTGGCTGCCTTCGCTGCGCTCCTGAAGGTGCAGGCGGCGGTCGTGCGGAAGCTGGAGGAGCGTCTGGAGGAGCACCGGCTGGTGCCGATCGCGCAGTACGACGTGCTGCTCGAGCTCAACGCCGTACCGGGTCGACGTCTCCGGATGCAGCAGCTGTCCGCCCGGGTGGTCCTGAGCCGCAGCCGGGTGAGCCGGGTGGTCGACGAGATGGAGAAGGCGGGCCTGGTGCGGCGCGAGCCCGATCCCGACGACAGGCGGGCCGCGTTCGCGGTGATCACCGACGACGGCCGCACCGCGCTGCGCAAGGCGGCGCCGGTGTACCTGCAGGGGATCGAGGACGAGTTCCTCTCGCACCTGAGCGCCGGGGAGCGCAAGGCGCTCGAGCGCTCGCTGCGCAAGGTGCTCGACGCCCACAGCCACGAGGACGACGGTCGGATCGCTCCGAACGGTCCGTAGACTGATCTGCCGTGTCCCAGGTCGACGAGCAGCCGGAGTCAGGTGTGCGCCGCTTCTACGTGCGCACCTACGGCTGCCAGATGAACGAGCACGACTCCGAGCGCATCGCCGGCCTGCTCGCCTCGGAGGGCATGGAGGCGACCGACGACCTCGAGTCGGCCGACGTCGTCGTCCTCAACACGTGCTGCATCCGTGAGAACGCCGACAACAAGCTCTACGGCCACCTCGGCCGGCTGAAGTCGCTCAAGCAGGAGCGTCCCGACCTCCAGATCGCGGTCGGCGGGTGCCTGGCCCAGAAGGACCGCGAGCTCATCGTCGAGCGGGCCGGCCACGTCGACGTCGTCTTCGGCACCCACAACCTCGGCAACGCCGCCAAGCTGCTCGACCGGGCCCGGTTCGAAGGCCCCGTGGTCGAGATCCTCGAGGAGCACGACGCCTACCCGTCGGCCCTCCCCGCGAGGCGCGACACGCGCCACAGCGCGTGGGTCACGATCCAGGTCGGGTGCGACAACTCGTGCACCTTCTGCATCGTGCCCATCGTGCGCGGCGCCGAGATCAGCCGCCGCATGGGCGACATCGTGCACGAGGTCGAGGAGCTCGCCGCCGACGGCGTGCGCGAGATCACCGTCCTCGGGCAGAACGTCAACTCGTACGGGCGCGACCTCGGCGCCGGTCAGTACCGCCCGCAGTTCGCCGACCTGCTGCGCGCGCTCGACGCCGTCGACGGCATCGACCGCATCCGCTTCACGTCACCGCACCCGAAGGACCTGCGCCCGGAGACGATCGCGGCGATGGCCGAGTGCGACTCGGTGTGCGAGCACCTGCACCTGCCGTTGCAGTCGGGGAGCGACCGCACGCTGGCGCGCATGCACCGCGGCTACACCGCCGAGCGCTACCTGCGGCGTCTCGCCGACGCCCGCGCCGCCATCCCCGACCTCGCCGTCACCACCGACATCATCGTGGGCTTCCCGGGTGAGACCGACGACGACTTCGAGCGCACCCTGGCGGTCGTCGACGAAGCCGCCTACGACGCCGCCTACACGTTCGTGTTCTCGCCCCGCCCCGGCACCCCCGCCGCCGACATGGTCGACGACTTCGTCGACCCCGACGTCGCGCAGGAGCGCATGCGTCGCCTCACCGAGGTGGTCGAGGGCCACGCGATGGCGAAGCACGCAGCGCGCGTCGGGCGCACCGAGTCGCTCCTGGTCGAGGGGCCGTCGAAGAACGACGACACCATGTGGTCGGGGCGCACCCGCCAGAACAAGCTCGTCCACTTCCCGTGGAGCGCAGCCGACGCCGACGCCGCCCGCACCGACAGCACAGACGGCACCACCAGCGTGACCATCGGCGGCACCGCCGAGGTCGTCGTCACCTACGCCGCACCGCACTGGCTGCGCGGCGACCTCGTCGAGCGCGACGCCGGCACCCCGCCCCGTGCGCATCCGCATCCCCGTCAGCGCTGCGCCTGCCTGAATGGCCCGACCGGCCGTGACCCGCCCGCACCTCGCGATCGTCGGTCCGACCGCTTCCGGGAAGTCGGCCCTCGCGCTCGAGGTCGCACGTGCGCTCGGCGACGTCGAGCTGGTGTCGGTCGACTCGATGCAGGTGTACCGCGGCCTCGACATCGGCACCGCCAAGCCCACCGCCGCCGAGCGCGCCGAGATCCCGCACCACCTCGTCGATGTCGCCGCACCCACCGACGAGTGGTCGGTCCAGCGCTTCCAACACGAAGCGCGCGCCGCAGTGGCCGACATCGAAGCGCGGGGCCGGCGCGCCCTGCTCGTCGGCGGCACCGGGCTCTACGTGCAGGCCGTCGTCGATCCGCTGACGTTCCCACCCGAGGACCGCGCCGTGCGCGAGGCGATCCTCGCCCGCGCCGACACCGACGAAGGACTCGCCGCGCTCTACACCGAGCTGGTGCGCGCCGACCCCGAGGCCGCCGCCGCCATCGAGCCCGGCAACACCCGTCGCATCGTCCGGGCCCTCGAGGTGATGGAGGTCACCGGGCGCCCGTTCTCGATCTTCGGCTCCGGCATCCAGACCTTCGGCGAGACGGTGTTCCCGGTGCGCATGGCCGGCGTGTGGTTGCCGCGCCCCGTGCTCACCGACCGCATCACCGCCCGGGTGCAGGCCATGTTCGAGGCTGGCTTCGTCGACGAGGTCCGCGGCCTGCGCGATCAGGGAGCGCTGTCGCGCACCGCCGCCCAGGCCATCGGCTACCGGGAGATCCTCGACCACCTGGACACGGGGGAACCGGTATGCAGCCCTCGCGCGACGCCGCACTCGAGGCCATCGTCGGTGCGCACCCGCCAGTTCGCCCGGCGGCAGCGCATGTGGTTCCGGCGCGACCCCCGCATCACCTGGCTGGGCGCACCCGAGAATCCCGTCACCGTTCTTCCGGCCCTGCTGGCAAGCTGGAGCACATGACGACCATCCGGCTCTCCAAGCTGCACGCCACGGGGAACGACTTCCTCGTCGTGTCGTGGCTGCACGAGCACGCCGGCCTCGCCGTGCCCACCGCCGCGCATGCGATCGCGCTCTGCGACCGTCACACCGGCATCGGCGCCGACGGCCTGATCGTCATCCTCCCCGGCACCGACGGCGCCGACGCCGAGATGCTCCTCTACAACGCCGACGGCGGGATCGCGGAGATGAGCGGCAACGGCATGCGCACGCTGGCCTGGGTCGCCGCCCGCGAGGGACTCGGTCACAGCGGCACGCTCACCGTCGACACCGGCGGCGGCCGCCGCCTCGTCGAGCTCGAGCTCGTCCCGGGCACGCGCCAGGTCACCGCCGCCACCGTCGACATGGGCCCTCCCACCTTCGATCCCGCCGCGATCCCGGTCGGCACGTCGTCGCCGTTCGGCATCTCCGCCGACTTCCACGGCACCCACTACGAGGGCGACGCCGCCGGCATGGGCAACCCGCACCTCGTCCTGTTCGTCGACGACCCCGCCACCGCCCGCGTCACCCAGCACGGTCCGCACCTCGAGCACGACGACCGCTTCCCGAAGCGCACCAACGTCGAGTTCGTGCGCGTCACGCCGGGCGCCACCGACGAGCTCGACATGCGAGTGTGGGAGCGCGGGGTGGGGGAGACGCTGAGCTGCGGCACCGGCGCGTGCGCGACCGCCGCCGTCGCGCACCGCCGCGGCCTGGTCGGTGACCGCGTCACCGTGCACGTCCCGGGTGGCGACCTCTCCGTCGAGCTCCCCCGAGCCGGCCGTGACACCATCCGCCTCGGCGGTCCCGTCGTGCACGTGTTCGACGTCGAGGTCGACCTCGACGCAGCCCTTGACCAGGCGCTCCAGAAGGCGCTCGACCCGAGTGCCACCACCGGAGCCGCATGAGTCGCCGGCGCCTCACCGCCACCGAGATCGATCTCGACGTCCTCCGCCAGCGTGCACTGCTCGTCGGCACCGGCATCGGCACCCACGACGCCGAGGCCGCGCAGGCGTCGCTCGACGAGCTCGCCCTGCTCGTCGACACCGCGGGCGCCGATCCGGTGGAGCTCGTCCTGCAACGACGCGACACACCCGACCCCGCCACCTACATCGGCTCGGGCAAGGCCAAGGAGATGCAGGAGCTCGCGGAGACGCTCGACATCGACCTCGTCGTGTTCGACGACGAGCTCACGCCCGCGCAGCAACGCAACCTCGAGAAGCTGTTCGCGGTCGACGTCGTCGATCGCACCGCGTTGATCCTCGACATCTTCGCCCAGCACGCGAAGAGCCAGGAAGGCATGGTGCAGGTGGAGCTGGCGCAGCTGCGCTACCGCCTCCCGCGCCTGCGCGGTCGCGGCAAGCAGCTCAGCCAGCAGGGTGCCGGTGGTGGCGCGCGCGGCGGACTGGTCGGCAACCGCGGTCCCGGTGAGACGCAGCTCGAGGTCGACCGTCGCCGCATCCAGACGCGCATCACGCGGCTCGAGCGCGATCTCGACCGCTTGGCGAAGAACCGCGACACGCAACGCAAGGGTCGCCGCCGCAGCGCGCGCTCCACCGTCGCGCTCGTCGGCTACACGAACGCGGGCAAGTCGACCCTGCTCAACCGCCTCACCGACGCCCACGTGGTGGTCGAGGACCGCCTCTTCTCCACCCTCGATCCCACCACCCGCCAGCTGCCCGCTTCCCGGCGGCGAGACCGTGCTCGCCTCCGACACCGTCGGCTTCGTGCAGCGCCTCCCGCACCAGCTGGTGGAGTCGTTCCAGTCCACGCTCGAAGAGGTGGTCGACGCCGATCTCCTCGTCCACGTCGTCGATGCCGGCTCCACCGATGCCGAGCAGCAGATCCACGCCGTGCACACCGTCCTGCACGACATCGGCGCCGGGCGAGGTCCCCGAGCTCCTCGTGCTCAACAAGGCCGACGTCGCGACGCCCGACCAGATGAAGGACCTCCTGTCCCTGCACCCGCAGGCGGTGGTGGTGTCCGCGGTCACAGGGGAGGGCGTCAGTGTGCTCTTGGACACCCTGGCCGCCCGGCTGCGAGCCCTCGCTCCTATCGTGGAGCTCTTGGTTCCGTACGAGCGGGGCGACGTCGTCGCTGCGCTCCACCGGGAGGGCGAAGTGCTGGTGGAAGTGCACGCGGAGGGTGGGAGTCGCTTGCGGGCACGTCTGCCGGCTCCCGCGGTCACGCGCTTCGGCGAGTTCGTCGTCACTCGACGCACGTGACCGACGGAGCGGCCGCGCTCCCGACCGACGAACTGCTCGACGGGGCTCGCGGTCGCGGTGGTGGTGTTCGGCAGCGACGGAGAGATCCGCTTCGCCAACGACGCGCGCGCACGAGGTGCTCGCCGCGCTCGGTGCGCCGTACGTCGATGCCGACGGTTGCAGCCACGCGGCTCGACATCCTCGTCGACGAGCACGGTCGTCCGTTGACCACCGACGAGGTCCCCTCGGTGCGCACGCTGCCGCACCGGCGAGCGGCTCTCGCGGCTTCGTGATCGGCGCGCGTTCGCACGCGGGTCCCGACACGGTGTGGGTGACGATGGCGTCGCAGCCGTTGCACGATCACAACGGCGCGGTCGCCGGCGTCGATCTGCACGTTCTTCGACAGCACCCTCGAGCGGCACGCGCAAGCCGCGCTGCAGGCGTCGGAGGAGCGGTTCCGCGCTGATCGCGGAGAACGCGGCCGACGTGGTGTACCGCTTCTCCGTCGGTGACACTCCGCGCTTCGACTACGTGAACCCCGCGGTCGAGGTCGCGCTCGGGTACACGCCGCAGGAGTTCTACGACGACCCGTCGCTCATCGTGAAGGTCACCCATCCCGACGACGTCGACCAGGTGCGTTCGATCGGGTCCGACGGCGTCGACGAGGTGCGCGCGCTGCAGCTGCGCATGATCCGCAAGCGACGGCACCCAGATCTGGACCGAGCACAACGTGGTGCCGCTGCGCAGCCCGACCGGCGAGGTGATCGCGGCGACGGGCATCGCGCGCGACGTCACCGCGCTCAAGGTCAAGGAGGCGTACCTCAGCCACCGCGCGCTGCACGACCCGCTCACCGGGCTGCCGAACCGCGTGCTGCTGCTCGACCGGCTCGAGGCCGCGCTCGCGCGCATGCGCCGTCACCAGTCGCACCTCGCGGTGCTGTACCTCGACCTCGACCGGTTCAAGACCGTGAACGACAACCTCGGGCACGAGGTCGGCGACCGGCTGCTGCAGGTGGTGGGGCAGCGGTTGCAGGACACCCTGCGCCCGTCCGACAGCGTCGCCCGCCTCGGCGGCGACGAGTTCGCCGCGCTCCTCGCCGATCTGCACGAGCCGGCCGAGGCGATGCAGGTCGCCGACCGGTTGCTGGCGGCGATCTCCGAGCCGGTCGAGATCGACGGCAACTCCTTCGTCACCACGGTGAGCATCGGCATCACCGCCGCCACCGACGGCGACACCAGCGCCGGCGAGCTGCTGCGGCGCGCCGACTTCGCGATGTACACCGCCAAGGACCGCGGCCGCGCCCGCATCGAGTCGTACCAGGGACCCGAGGCGACGTCGTAGCCCGTGGCGACGGCGTGCGCCCTGGGCGACCGTTAGCCTGCTCGCCCGATGGCCTTCGTCCCGCCGCCGTACCCGCACGACCGCCTCGGACCGATCCGCGCCACCGCCGCCGCGGTGTCCGGCGGCATCCTCGACGCCTCGGTCGGCACCCCCGTCGACCCGATGCCCGCGGTGGTGCTCGACGCCTTGACGGAGGCGGCGCCCGGCGCGACCGGCTACCCGACCACGATCGGGAGTCCCGCCTTCCGCGACGCCGCGGTCGGGTGGGTCGAGCGTCGCTTCGGCTGCCCGCTGAGCCCCGACGACGTGATCGCGTGCATCGGCACCAAGGAGGTGGTGGCGTCGCTGCCGCGGATGCTGTCGCTGCGCGACCCGTCGCGCGACACCGTGCTGTACCCGGCCGTGGCGTACCCCACCTACGAGATGGGCGCGCTCCTCGCCGGGTTGCGCCCGGTGCCGGTGCCCGTCGACGACGAGTGGCACCTCGACCTGAGCCGCGTCGATCCCGCCGACGCCGACCGTGCGTTGCTGCTCTGGCTCAACGACCCGAGCAACCCCACCGGCGCGGTCGCCACCTCGCAGGGGATGCTCGACGCGGTGGAGTGGGCGCGGGCGCGGGGGATCGTCGTCGCCAGCGACGAGTGCTACGCCGAGTTCACCTACGACGCCGACGGCGCGCCCACCACGCCCGTCACCGCGCTTCACGCCGGGACCGACGACGTGCTCGTCGTGCACTCGTTGTCGAAGCGTTCGAACATGGCGGGCATGCGCGCCGGGTTCGTCGCCGGCGACCGCGAGCTCATCGGCTACCTCGGTGAGAGTGCGCAAGCACGGCGGGCTGATGATGCCCGCGCCCATCCAGGCCGCGGCGGCCGCGGCGCTGGGCGACGACGAGCACGTCCGCGAGCAGCAGGCCCGCTACGCGCAGCGGCGCGCCCTCGCGCTGCCCGCGCTCGAAGCTCGCGGGCTCGTGCACGACGGCGGATCGTCGACCTTCTACCTCTGGCTGCGCGACGCCGACGCCGGCCGTGGTCGCGACGGCTGGGCCATCGCCGAGGATCTCGCCACCACCGGTCTCGTGGTCGCGCCGGGCGACTTCTACGGCACCGCCAGCACCGACCACGTGCGGGTGGCGCTCACCCTCACCGACGAGCAGATCTCGCTCCTGTGCGAACGGGCAAGCCTCTAGCCTGAGCCTCATGGCTGAGTCACCGGAAGCGCTGGAGAAGACGATCACCGCACTGTGGGAGGGTCGCGACGACCTCTTCTCGGTGCTGCCCGAGGCCGACGCCCGCGCCGCGGTCCACCAGGCCGTCGAGCTGCTCGACAAGGGCGAGGCCCGCGTCGCCGAGATGGTGGGCGACGACGTCGTCGTCCACGAGTGGCTGAAGTTCGCGGTGCTGCTCCTGTTCCGCCTCTCCGCCATGGAGACGATCGAGCTCGGGCCGTTCGAGTACGCCGACAAGATCCCGCTGAAGCGCGACTTCCAGGCTCAGGGCGTGCGGGTCGTCCCGGGCGCCTCGGCCCGCTGGGGCTCGTACCTCGCGCCCGGCGCGGTGATGATGCCCAGCTACGTGAACATCGGCGCCCACGTCGGTGCCGACTCGATGGTCGACACGTGGGCCACCGTCGGTTCGTGCGCGCAGATCGGTGAGCGCGTGCACCTCTCCGGCGGCGTGGGCATCGGCGGCGTGCTCGAGCCGCCGCAGGCCGCGCCGGTGATGGTGGGCGACGACTCGATGATCGGGTCGCGCTGCATCGTCGCCGAGGGCGCGCGCGTCGGCAACGGCGTGGTGCTCGGTGCCGGTGCGATCCTCACCGGTTCCATCCCCGTGATCGACGCCGAGACCGGCGACGAGCTGTCGCGCGGCATCGTCCCCGACTGGTGCGTCGCCATCTCCGCGACGCGTACGCGCGAGTACGCCGGCGGCACGTTCGGTCTGCCGTGCGTGCTCGTGGTGAAGCGCCTCACCGAGGGTGAGCGTCACGACAAGTCGAAGCTCAACGACATCCTGCGCGACCACGGCGCCGCGACGTGAGCAAGTCGTCGTCGGCTTCCGGCGCCGGCGCCGGCGACGGTGCTCGACGCCGACGCCACCGACCTGTTCGGGCTCACCACCGCGCTGGTGGCGGTGCCGTCCGAGAGCCACCACGAGCAGCAGCTGGCCGATCTCGTCGAGCAGCGCCTGCGCGCGCCGGGCACCGTCGCTCACCATCGACCGCATCGAGCAGAACGTCGTCGTGCGCACGCAGCTCGGCCGTGATCGGCGCGTCCTGCTCGGCGGTCACCTCGACACCGTGCCCGCGGTCGGTGGCAACGAGGTGCCGCGCGTCGAGGGCGACGTGCTGCACGGTCTCGGCTCGGCCGACATGAAGGGCGGGCTCGCGGTGCTGCTGCGCATCGCCGAGGAGCTGCACGCCAGCTTCCTGGATGACGGCGCCTCCCGAGCTCATCACGACGTGACCCTCGTGTTCTACGAGGCCGAAGAGGTGCGCGACCAGTTCAACGGGCTCGGCATCGTGATGCGCGCGCAACCCGAGCTGCTCGCCGCCGACTTCGCGGTGCTGCTCGAGCCCACCGACGGATGGGTCGAGGCGGGGTGCCAGGGCGTGCTCGTGGCCAAGGCCGGGTTCGACGGCGAGCGCGCGCACGCGGCGCGCCCGTGGATGGGCAGCAACGCCATCCACTCCGCGTCCGAGTTGCTGATGAAGATGGCCGAGCACCGCACCGACACCGTCGACGTCGACGGCCTGCAGTTCCGCGAGTCGTTCCAGGTCGTCGGCATCGAAGGCGGCGTGCAGGGCAAGCACAACGTCGTGCCCGACCGCTGCACCATCACGGTCAACCGTCGGTTCGCGCCGAAGTACACGCCCGAGGAGGCGGAGGCGCAGGTGCGCGAGATGCTCGAGGGCGCCGACGACATCGAGATCCTGCAGTCGCAGCTCGCCGCACCGCCGAACCTCACCCACCCGCTGGTCGACGAGTTCGTCGACGGCCTCTCGCTGAAGGTGCGCCCGAAGCTGGGGTGGACCGACGTCGCCCGCTTCGCCGCGCTCGGGATCCCCGCGCTCAACTTCGGCCCCGGCGACCCCGAGATCGCGCACACGCCGGGCGAGCTCGTCGACGCGCGAATCGGTCGAGCAGTGCCACGACGTGCTCGCACGATTTGTCGGGAGTCGCGTAGGGTCCCGATCGTGCCCACGATCCACGCCAACGGCATCGACATCTACTACGAGCAGAAGGGGAGCGGGCCCCGGCTCCTCTACTTCCAGGGCAGCGGTCAGACGCTCGCGAAGTCGGGCGTGATGGTCGACGGCTTCGCCAAGGACTTCGAGGTCGTCGCCCACGACCAGCGTGGCCTGGGCCAGACCGAGATCCCGCCCGGTCCCTACGAGATGGCCGACTACGCGGCCGACGCCGCCGCGCTGCTCGATCACGTCGGCTGGGACTCGTGCCGCGCCGTCGGCACCAGCTTCGGCGGGATGGTGGCGCAGGAGTTCGCGGTCACCTACCCCGAGCGGGTCGAGCGGCTCGCGTTGGTGTGCACGTCACCCGGCGGCGAGTTCGCGTCGTACCCGCTCCACACGCTCGAAGACCTCCCGCCCGAAGAGGCCGTGGCGATGGGCACGAAGCTGCTCGACAGCCGCTTCACCCCCGAGTACCTCGCCGAGCACCCGGACGCCAAGGCGATCGTCGACATGATCACCGGCATGCAGGGTGAGGCTGCGACCGGCGAGGTGAAGCGGGGAGAGGCGGCGCAGCTCGACGCCCGAAGCCGCCTCGACGTGCTCGACCGGCTCGGGAAGATCACGTGCCCCACGCTCGTCCAGTCCGGTCGCTACGACATGATCGCCCCGCCCGCCAACGGCGAGGCCATCGCCGAGCGCATCCCGAACGCCGAGCTGCGCCTCTACGACGGCGGCCACATCTTCTTCCTGCAGGATCCGAAGGCGATCCCGGAGTCGATCGAGTTCCTCGCCGCCGACTGACACTGTGGCACACCGTGCCAACGGGGGTTACGTTCCCCGCTGTGCACCCAGACGCCGGCCTGCCCCTCGTCGGACTCCGGGTCGTCGACACCACCGACTCGCCCTCGTGGAGCAGCGCGCGCCTGCTCGCCGACCTCGGGGCCGACGTGATCCGGGTCGAACACGCGCCGGCACCGCTCGATGCGCTGGCGGCGACGCGCCACGCCAACAAGCGATCGGTCGTGTGCGACGACCCCGGACAGCTGCGCGCGCTGCTCGCCGACGCGGATGTGTGGTTCGACTCCGGGAGCTCGGGTGTCGACGTCGCCGGAGTGCGCGAGCAGCACCCGCAGCTCGTGGTCGTGTCGTCGTCGCCGTTCGGCACGACGGGCCCGTACTCGTCGTTCGTCGGGTCGCACGCCGTCGTCTACGCGCTGTCGGGCCAGCTCTCGCTGTGTCGCCTGCCTGGTCGTCCGCCCCTCCTCCCGCCGGGACAGCCCGCGTTCGAGGTCGCTGCGGCCATGGGGGCGTACGTCGCGCTCGTGGCGATCTGGAACCGGGCCGTCATCGGCGAGGGCGACCACATCGATCTGTCGATCCACGAGGCGTTCATCCAGACCACCGACACCGCGCTGCCGGGCGCGAGCGTCCGAGGCGACTCGCGAGGCCTCGTGGCGCCCGGTCATCCCGCGTTCGCGACGCGCGACGGGCTCGTGCGCCCGCTCGTCGTGAGCCACCGTCAGTGGAGCGCGCTGCGCGACTGGGTCGGCGACCCGCCGGAGCTGCACGTCGACGACGACCTCGAGACCTACACCGGTCGACTGCTGCACCCGGAGGTCCTCGCCTCGATCTACGCGCCGCTCTTCGCCGGCACGACGACCGAGGCGGTCTGCGAGGAGGCCCAGCGGCGAAACGTGCCCGCCACCCCGGTGTTGTCGCCTCGGGAGCTGCTCGCGAGCGAACCGCTGCGTCGACGTGGCACGTTCGTCGACACCGAAGTCGACGGACGGCCCGGGATCATGCCTTCGGGCTATTGGGAGTTCGACGGCGAGCGCGTCGGTTTCCGGCGGCCGGCCACGACGGCCTACACCGACCCGAAGGCACGGTTCGCGCTGCCGCGCTTCGCGGTGCGCTCGCGCGCCGGCCCGGGGCAGCTGCCGTTGGCCGGCGTTCGGGTCTTGGAGTTCACGCAGCTGATGGCCGGTCCGGAGACCGGCAAGCTGTTCCGTGACCACGGCGCGGAGGTGATCCGCGTCGAGAGCCGCGCATTCCCCGATCAGAGTCGCGTCTTCGGCGGTGCCGCGAACATGTCGTCCCAGTTCGTGAGCATCAACCGGGGCAAGCAGAGCTTCGGCGTCGATCTGACGTCGGAGCAGGGCCGTCGCCTCGTGCTCGAGCTCGTGGGCGAGAGCGACATCGTGGTCGAGAACCTCGGACCCGGCGCGCTCGACGGCCTCGGTCTCGACGTCGAAGCGCTGCGACAGGCGAATCCCCACGTGATCCTGGTGAGCACGCAGCTGTTCGGTGGCGCCGGGCCGTGGGGCGACTGGCGCGGATTCGGCTCGCACGCGCGCAGCGTCGGCGGTCAGACGTTCCTCTGGCGGTATCCCGGCACCACCGCCGACTTCGCCGAGAACCCGATCTTCTTCCCCGACCAGTTCACCGCCCGACTGGCTGCGCTCGCGGCCCTCGCCTGTCTGGGCGCCGGGCGGAGCCGCCACATCCGCCTGTCACAAGCCGACGCGGTCGTGAACCAGCTCGCGGAGCTCGTCCTCCAGGAGAGCCTCGCACCAGGATCGGTCGACGCGCGCGGCAACCGCTGCGAGGCCGGACGTCCGTGCGGTGTCTACCCGACCGTCGAGGAAGATGGCTGGTGCCTGATCGCGGTGCGCGACGATCGCGACTGGACCGCCCTCGTCGTCGCCGCCGGTCACCCCGAGTGGAACCAGGACGCACGCTTCGCGACCGGAGCCGACCGCCACCGCCACGCCGATGCCCTCGACGAGGTGGTCGCGTCGTGGACGGGCACGGTGACCGCGTTCGACGTGATGGAGCGGCTGCAGGCGGTCGGGGTACCGGCGGCCTCCGTCGCCACCCCGTTCGATCTCATCGCCGACCCGCACCTGCACGCGCACGACTTCGTGCAGATGATCGAGCAGCCGGGATGGGAACCGCTGTTCGTCGAGGGCGCATGCTTCCGGAGCGAGCACCTCGACCCCGCGCCACCCGAGCCCGCGCCCCGTCATGGTGAGCACACGCGCGCGATCGCGACCGACGTGCTCGGGCTCGACGAGGCGCGGCTCGAGACGCTGCTGCGAACCGAGACGCTGGAGGAGACGGCCGACCGCGCACCTGCGGTCGGCCGTCCTGCGCTCTGACCGCTACCCGCCGCTGATGCTCGCCTCGATCAGCTTGCCGCTTGATCGGCTTCTTGTCCGGGTAGAGCACGAACTTCCCGTTCTTGATCTGCACGTACCAACTACATGCGGTCTCCGGCTGCTTGCCGAAGCCCTCGGCGCTCACGTCGACGGGCTGGCAGCCGAGGCCGGCCGCGTCCCACGTCCCGAGTCCCTTGGTGGCCGTGATGTAGCCGTCGCGGGTCAGGTTCTTCCCTGCGGCCTTCAGGCCCTGCACCAGGAGATCGGCGGTGAGGTACCCGGTGTAGACGCCGAAGTCCGGCACGCCCTCGTAGCCGCCGTACTTCTTCAGGTCGCTCTGGAACCTCTTCGTCGCCGCGTTCTTCAGCTCGACCGGTGCCCATCCCTGCCCGAACAGCACCTCGGGTCCGATCGTCTTCGATGCCGGCTCGTCGAGCAGTGGTTGCCCGTACCCGGTGGCGAGCACCGCGAGCTTGAACTTGAGGTCGTTCTGCGCCGCGTTCTGGATGATGGCGAGGTTGCTCGACAGCACCAGCGGCAGATACGTCGCGTCGACGCCGGCGTTCTTCATGCCGAGCACGAGTGGACCGACGTCGGTCGTCCCGAACTCCACGGTCGTGTTGGTGTACGCGGCGTCGAGACCGGCCGCCGGTACCGCGTAGGCCTGGAGGTTCTTCGCCGCCGCGGTCGACGACGCAGAGGCGCCGTACGACACCACGCCGACCTTGGTCGCGCCCGCCTTCTTCATCAGTTGCACGAAGCCGGGCGTGTACTGCGCGCCGTAGACCGGTGCGATGTTGCCGAGGATCGAGATCAACTTCTCGTTCCCCGGTTGGCCGTATTCGTTGCCGTCGAAGCCTCCGCCGAGCATCGGCACTCCGGCATCGAGCAGGTACCGGTAGCTCAGGAACGCGAACGACGAGTTGTTCACCACTGCGAAGACGTTGTCGTTGTCCACGAGGCTCTTCGACGCTTGCAGGTTGTTGGTCGTCCCCCCGTCGTCGACCGTCACGGCGGTGATCGTGCGACCGTTCACACCTCCCTTGGCGTTCTCGGCCTTGATGCGCGCGTTGAACCCGTCGCCCGCGTGGGCGAACGTCGATCCTGCGACGCCGCTCTGCGAGAAGATGTAGCCCACCTTCACCGACTTGTCGGTCACCCCGGGGGTGGCGCCCGTCTGGGCCCCCACCGAGCTCGCCGTCGCCAGCGCGGTGGTGGCCATGGCCAGCACCGCGAGTGCTGCGACGAACCCCCTTCGCGTCGATCGCGGGCTCCGCTTCCTGCTGACTCCGAATGGCTGCATGCGCCCTTCCCCCCGAAGGTCATCACCGTCCTGACCGCCGAAGCTTGGCACACCGTGCCAATCGAGGGAAGTCACCCTGTCCTTCGCCCCGTACGATGGGCCGATGGCGGTGGTGGAATCGGCCGAGAGCTCGGGTGCGTGGGAGCAGCGGCGGGTTCTGGTGACCCTCCGCATCGAGATCGCCGGGCTGCGCCTCATCGGCGAACGTGGGCTGGACGACGTCACCGTCGAGCAGATCGCGACCGCGGCCGGCATCTCCGTGCGCACGTTCTTCCGCTACTTCCGCAACGTCCGCGACATCGTCACCGCGGTCCCGGTGCGGGAGTCGCGCCGCATGTGCCGGGCACTGCTGCTGCGACCGGCCGGTGAGAGCCTGCTCGACGGGTTCCACGCGTGGTTCCACGAGATGCACCACAGCCGCGACCTCTCGACCCCGACCGGCGTCCTCGAACAGGAGGCGATCGACCTCTGGAGCGTCATCTTCCGCGACGCACCCGAGGTGATCGAGACCGAGAGCCGGGCGCTCACCGCGTTGACTGCCGAGCTCGAGAAGGTGGTGCGCGTCCGCCTGGGCTTCGGCTTCCTCGACGACGAGAAGGTCGGCGTCCTGTCGGCGGCGTTCGCCGCCGTCATCTGGTACGTCTTCACGCGGTCGCTGGCGGCGGGCGACCCCGACCTCATGCGCCGGATGGACGAGGCGTTCGACCTCCTCGGGCACCTGCACGCAACCGAAACGGTCTGACTCCCGGGCCCGAGGGCCGTTGCGCAACTTTGGCACGGTGTGCCAAGATCGGGCCATGGGGAGCGGTGACGCGCAGGACGCACGGGTGATCGTCGACCGCGGGTCGTGGACGTACGCCGACGATCCCGACCTCGTCGCCGACCCGTGGACGACCTGGGATCGGTTGCGCGAGGAATCGCGCGCGTTCGTCGCGACCGAGGCCGCCGCCGACTGGGACGTGTGGACGCTCATGCGTTACGACGACGTCCACGCCGCGTTGCGCGACCCGGGGCTCTTCTCGAGCCGCTCCGTCCTGCACGTCTACCAGGGTCCGAAGCTCATCGACCCCGCCGAAGCCGACGCGGTGCGAGGCATGATCCCCGAGGAGCTCGATCCGCCGGAGCACACCAAGTACCGCCAGCTCCTCACGCCGTTGTTCGCGCCGCAGGTCGTGGAGACGCTCGAGCCGATGATCCGGTCGTGGTGCGTGGAGCTCATCGAGAGCTTCGTCGCGCGCGGTCGTTGTGACCTGAACCGCGACTTCGCGCGGCAGTACCCGACGATGATCTTCCTGCGTCTCATGGGCCTGCCGAAGGGTGGCGCTGACGACTTCCTCGCCACCGTGCACGACCGGATCCGCGAGGCGACGCAGCTGGGCGTGTCGGAAGAGCAGTCGATGAGCGCCGGCTACATCATGGCGACGATGGAGTACATGAACACGGTGCTCGACGAGCGACGCGCCGAACGCCAGGACGACATCGTGAGCTATCTCCTCGACCTCGAGATCGACGGGCGACCGCTCGACGACACCCAGCTGCAGCAGATCTGCACGCTGCTCTACGCCGCCGGTCTCGACACCGTCGCCGGCGAGCTCGGCTACATGTTCCTGCACCTGGCGCAGTATCCGGAGCACCGGCGCCTCGTCACCGAGGAGCCGGAGCGGATCCCCGCGTTCGTCGAGGAGACGTTGCGCGTCTACTCGATCGTCACCACGAATCGGATCGTGACGCGCGACGCCGAGTTCGCGGGTTGTCCGATGAAGGCCGGCGACCGTGTGCTCCTGTCCATCCCGGCGGCCGACCGCGATCCGTCGCAGTTCCCTGACGCCGCGACGTTCGACGTCGACCGCGCCACCAACCGCCACATCGCCTTCGCCGCCGGTCCGCACCGCTGCCTCGGGTCGCACCTCGCACGGCTGGAGCTGCAGATCGCGGTGGAGGAGTGGCACCGTCGCATCCCGGAGTACACACTCGGTGACGATGCCGAGGTCACGTTCCACATCGGGGGCGTCGCCGGGGTCGACACCCTGCCGCTCGAGTGGCCCGTTGCGTGAGGTCACCTTCCCCGGTCTGAGGTTCCCGGAGGGGCCTCGGTGGCACGAGGGGTCGTGGTGGGTCTCGGACCAACTTGGTGGCACGGTCCATCGGCTCGACGGCACCGGCGGGGTGGAGTGCGTGCTCGAGATCGACGCGCCGTCCGGGCTCGGCTTCCTGCCCGACGGTGCGCTACTGGTCGCGTGCATGAACGACCCGCGCCTCGTGCGTGGCGCTGCCGACGGGCCGGTCGAGATCGTCCACCTCCGCCGCCACGCGCGCCATCTCAACGACATGGTCGTCACGCCCGAAGGGCTCGCGTACGTCGACGCGTACGACGATCACTTCGACACGAGCTCGCACCGCATCCTGATGGTGACCCCCGACCGCGATGTCTCCGTCGTCGCCCGCGACGTCGTCTATCCCAACGGCATCACGACGACGCCCGACGGGACCGCGCTGCTCGTCGCCGAGACGTTCGCCGGTCGCATCACCGCGTTCGACGTCGAACGCGACGGGACGTTGACGCGCCGCCGGGCGTGGGCGGAGCTGCCTGCCGGCGCGCATCCCGACGGACTCTGCCTCGACGCGAGCGGCGACATCTGGGTCGCGTCGTACCTCGCAGGTGAGTTCCTGCACCTCCGCGAGGGAGGCCAGGTGCTCGATCGCATCTCGTTCGACGGTCGATGGGCGATGTCGTGCTGCCTCGGCGGCGACGACGGGAGGAGCCTGCTCCTGTGCACCGCGGAGACGACCCAGGACGACTACTTCGCCGGGAGGTCCGTGGGTCACCTCGATGTCGCCCGCGTCGACGTCCCGGGGGTGCAGCGCCCGTGACCGACACGCCGGTGATCGACATCGGGGCCACCGCCTGGATCGAGCGCACCGCGGGTGGCGAGGTGCTCGACATCGTGCAGGTCGCCGGCGGTGGTCGCAGCGGGTTCGCGGTCGACGTGAAGATCGAAGGCGGCGTCCGTCCGTTGTTCCTGCAACGCGGCGGGCGGGGTGGTGTCGGGTCGTTCATGGGCTTCGGGCGCGAGGCCGAGGTGTACCGCGCGCTCGAGCCGCTGGGCATCCCGATCCCGCACGTGTGGGGCGTCGACGAGGAGCTCGACGTCTTCCTCGTCGACCGCGCCGAGGGGCAGGTGTGGTTCCGACCCCCGCGTGATCCGGCGCAGGCGCTGGCCGTGGCGCAGGACTTCATGCGCCACCTCGCCACCTGGCATTCCGCGCCCGCGCGCCGGCTCGAGCTGCCGAGCTTCGGCCCCGTCCGCTCCGTGCGCGAGCACCAGCGCGACCAGTTGGCCGGCATCCAGACGCTGTTCGAGCGCGAAGACCGCGACCAACCGATCGACGCGCTCGCGCGTGCACAGCTCGACCACCTGCTCCATCACGTGCCCGACCACGACGGTGAGCCCGTCCTGGTCCAGGGTGACACCGGCCCCGGCAACTTCATGTACGTCGGCGAACGCGTCACCGCGATCGTCGACTGGGAGCTCGCGCACATCGGTGACCCGATGGACGACATCGCGTGGTTGTCGTGGCGCGCCACCCAGCAGGGCTGGCCCGACTTCCCCGCGCGGCTCCGTGAGTACGAGGCCACCAGCGGCGTCGACGTCGATCCCGCGCGCGTGCGGTACTACCGGCTGAACGCGTGTGCCCGCTTGGGCCCGCGGTTCGGGCTGGCCGACATGGGGGAGGGGACCACGCGTCCGCTCGGCCCGGCCGGCGCGGTGGATGCGGCGGTCGACCGGTACGCCGACGGCAGCGGCATGGTGATGAACATGCTGCACCGACGGATGCGCCTCACCGCGCAGGCCGACGCCATCGGGGTCGAGCTCCCCCGGCGGGAGGTCGAGGAGGAGGCACCGCCGGTGCCGCACGCGGCGATCTTCGACGCGGTGCTGGAACAGTTGCGCGACATCGTCGAACGCGCGGACGACCGTGCGGTGTCCAACCACGCCAAGGGTGCCGCCCGGCAGGTGAAGTACCTGAAGGGGCTCGACCGCAACCGCACCTTCTTCGAAGCGACGCGAGCTCGACGACCTCGGCCGACTCCTCGGTCGCACACCGCCGACAGTGGCCGCTGGTCGGGTCGAGCTCGCGACCGCCGCCCGTGACGGCAAGGTGGAGCTCGACGACTACCTGCTGTACCACTGGGCCCGGCTGACGCGCGACGACTGGATGATGCGCGAGGCGTCGGGCGGGATGTACGAGCGAGACTGGCCGGAGCTGACCGGATGAGCGCACCCGAGATCGTCCCCGTCACGCCCGACGACGACCGCTTCCACCCGGTGAGCGAGCACCCGTACGAGACGGAGACGTTCTGGGTCTCGTTCCACCATCCCGAGCGCAAGCTCGGGGGATGGTTCTACAACCAGGTGCTCTTCAACCAGGGCATCTGCAACGGCGGCGCGTGGCTGTGGGACGCGTCGCCGGCGGGCGCGCTCCACGAGGTGAACCGGCGTGACCTGCCGTTGCCCGATCCCGCCTCGTTGGACCTCCGCGACGTCGAGCTGCCGAACGGCAACCACCTCGAGATGCTCGAGCCGTTGCACACGTACCGCGTGCGACGCTCGGATCCGGGGGCGTTCGAAGCCGATCTCGTCTTCGAAGGACTGCGGCGACCCCACTCGCACCCGACCGGGGTGGCGCCGTTCTGGCGCGGACGCCACTTCGACCAGTGCATGCACGTCACGGGACAGATCGAGCTCCACGGCGAGACGATCGACATCGACTCGTACTCGGTACGGGACCGGTCGTGGGGGCCCCGTCCCGCGCCGCGGGCGCCAGGCGTTCCGCGCGGCGCTTCGCGTCCGCCGCGCGATCCTGCCGACGCGGCTCGACCGCCGTACAGCCCGTTCGGCATCGGGTACGTGTTCGGCACCCAGGACGCCGACGACATGTTCCTCGCGTACACGCTGCCGTGTCTGTGGGACGGCGCTGCGCGCGACGTCGTCACCACCGGGTACCTCGTGCGCGACGGCGTCTACGGGTTGCTCGTCGACGGCGAACGCCGGTGCGAGTTCGATCCCGACCACGAGTGGATGCGCACGATCTGGCTCGACGCCGTCGACGAGCACGGCCGGGAACTGTCGGCGGTGGGCGAGCTGGTCAGCCACCACGGCGCGCACGGGCAGGGCACGGGATACTTCCACTGGACGTGGGGGAACGGAAATGGTGCGCACGGCGCGCACGGATATGGCGAGGACCAGTCGCACGCGGGTGGAGAAGTGTTGGAAGCGCTGCAGGCTGCGGGCTTGTGGCGCACCGGAGAAGGAGCAACACCATGAGTGAGCAGCAGACCGCCGACCGGGCGCTTCCGTACCTCATCAACGACGCCGACGAGCACTCGACGCCGAAGCTCGACGCCTACGAGCGCTACATCGATCCCGACAAGCGCTCCATGGCCATCCGCGTCGATCACAAGGTCAAGGGCATCCCGGTGATGTCGTACAACGGCCGGCCGGCGCGCTTCACGTTCAAGAACTTCCAGGTGGTGGGTTCGAACGAGCAGTTGGCCGACGTGGGGGTGGAGGACTCCGGTGCTGGCGAGGGCGGCCAGGTGATCCCCGGGTCACTGCTCACCCGGCTCAACCCGCTCAAGGACCTCGACGCCGCGGGCCGCAAAGAGTTCGCGCGGCACTACCGCGACCTGCAGGAGCAGCTCGACAATCCGGCCGACCGGCTCACGGTGATGGACTCGCAGGGCATCCAGTGCGCGGTCAACTACGCGGCGCTGCCGGGCATGGAGGTGGAGTTCGAGGACGACTACGACGGCCTCTACGCCAACCTGGTCGCGCTCAACCGCTACCTCGGCACCGAATGGGGTTACAACTACGAAGGCCGGTTGTTCACGCCGCCGTTCGTCTCGTTCGCCGATCCCGACGGCGCGCTCGATGCTGCTCGACGACATCATGAAGATCGAGGTGCCGAAGGTGATCCAGACCTCGAGCGGGCCCGTCGATGCACACGTCGCCGTTCCGACCGGAGAACGACCGCTTCTGGTCGATGATGCAGCGAAGCCGGCATCAAGCTCTGCACCCACCTCGCCACCGTCACGCGTTACGGCGCGCAAGGCCTCGACTGGAGCGAGGAAGAGGTGATGCTGGGCGACATGGACGCGTTCCAGTGGGCCTTCTACTACGGCGACCGCCCGGCGATGGAGACCGTCGGCGCCGCCATCCTCCAGGGCTGGTTCGCACGGTTCCCGAAGATGCAGCTGCTCCTCTCGGAGCAGGGCACGGTGTGGGTGCCGTACACGATCCGCAAGCTCGACCACGCGTTCCTCATGGGGCGGCGCGCCACCTGGGGGAAGCTCGAGCGGCGCCCGAGCGAGTACTTCCAGGATCACTGCTTCGTCGCACCGTTCCCGGAAGAGAACGTCGACCGGGTGGTCGAGGCGGTCGGCACGAAGCCGATCGTGTTCGGGTCGGACTTCCCACACGGTGAAGGGCTGCCGGAACCGCAGCTCTACCTCGGGCAACTGAAGAAGCTCAGCGACGACGACACGAGGCTCGTGATGCGCGACAACCTCGGACGGTTCCTCGACCTCGTGTGACCATCCTGTTGCTCCACGGCATCGGCGGGACGCGCGCGTTCTGGGATCCGATCCTCCCGTCGCTCGGCCGCTCTGAGTGCGTGGCGGTCGACGTCCCCGGGTTCGGTGACGCACCCGCGCTCGACGGAGCCGATGACGGTGCCCGGGCTCGCCGCTGCACTCGACGACGAGCGCCTCGGCCCGATCGTCGTCATCGGCCACTCGCTCGGTGGGATGATCGCCCAGGAGCTCGCACTGCTCGCGCCCGAGCGTGTGCGCGGCCTCGTGCTCTGCAACACCATCCCCGGCGTCACCGACGGCGCCCGTGAGTTCAACCCGGTGCTCGCCACGCTGGCCGAGACGGAAGGTGCGGAGGCCGTCGCCGAGGCGTTGCTGCCAGCGATGTTCGGACCGAAGCCGCTCGAGAACACCGAGGCTGCGCGCGAGCGCTTCCTCGCTGACATGCGTGCGGCCGATCCGGCGTCGCTCGCCGCCGCGTTCCGCGCCGTCGTCACCTTCGACGCGCGCGACCGGTTGCCGACGCTCGACGTCCCCACGCTGGTGATCGCGGGACAGCACGAGGGCAACGACGCCGACCAGCAGGAGCTCGCCGACCTCCTCCGCGGACGGTGCGTGATCCTCCCCGGCACCAGCCACCTCGCCCCGGTGGAGTCACCGACCGCATTCGCGGCCGAGGTCGTGCCGTTCCTCGCTGCGATCTGACCGAGCCTCCTAGGCTCCGCGCCATGAAATTCGGCACGTACCACACGTTCCAGGTGCCACCCTGGACGACGACCGGCCAGGTGTACGACGAGGAGTTCGAGCGGGTCCAGCTCGCCGAGGAGCTCGGTTACGACAGCGTGTGGGTGCCCGAGCAGCACTTCTTCGACTACTGCGCGTGCCCCGACGCGCTCGACATGGTCACGTACCTCCTCGGCGAGACGTCACGCGTGCGCGTCGGCGCCGCCGTCGTCAACCTCTCGCTCGTGCACCCGCTGCGCTTCGCCGAGCGCGCCGCGATGATCGACCGGCTGGGCAAGGGCCGCGTCGACCTCTGCGTCGGCCGCGGTTACCAGTGGCCGCAGAACGTCGTGTTCGGGGTGCCGGAGGACGTCACCAAGCCCCGCCTCGACGAGAGCCTCGACATCGTGCTGTCGGCCTGGACCGGGGAGCGCTTCGAGGGGAAGGGCGAGCAGTTCCCGTTCCCGGAGATCCGCACCTGGCCCGAGGCCGTGCGACCGCCCGGTGAGGTGCTGCTCATGAGCGTCGGCGGGTCCACGCCGATCGAGCAGACGATCGAACGCGGGTTGCCGTTGGCGTACGCGTCGCCGTTCGCGCCGGTCGAGGCGACGGCGACGATGTTCCGTCGCTACGCACAGCTGGTCGAGGAGTCGCCGCTCGACACCGACCTCATGCTCGACCGGTCGGTGATCCTGCTCTACACGTTCCTCGCACCCACGACCGAGGAGGCGCACGCCATCCAGCGCGAGCCCTACGAGTGGCACATGTCGCGCCTCGCCGCACTCAGCGCGCCGCCGCGTCCCGACGAGTGGGACACGCTCGTCCCGAGTGCGCCGCCGGCGAAGATCCCCGACGACGAGTGGGAACGTCAGATCGCGACCAACCTCGTGTTCGACGATCCCGATGGCTTCAGCGCCAAGCTCGAGATCCTGCGCGACGCCGGTGTGCGCAACGTGGTGTGCTGGATGGGTGTCGGTGGCGTCGCCCAGGAGCACGTGCTGCGCTCCATGCGTCTCTTCGCCGACGAGGTCATGCCCCGCTTCCAGGACTGACGCAGGGGTGAGCACCCGGCGGACGGGGTAACCCATCCCGCATGTCGTTCCTCCTGTCCAGCCGTATCCGTCGTTGGGTGATCCTGGCGGTGGCCGTGCCCCTGGTGTCGATGTTGCTGGCCAAGGTGGCCGACCGCATGCGAGCCAAGAACGGGGGCGACACCACGGTCACCAAGGTGCTGAGTGCTCCGCAGAACTGGCGCCAACGCCGAGCCGCCAAGGCGGCGTAGCGAGGCGAACCCACAGGCGATCGCTCAGGTCAGCGCCCGCACGATCGCAGCGACGCCCGTGGCCGCGGCGATGGCCAGGATGACCAGGCGCAGGTCGCGACCGGCGAGACGAGGGCGCACCACGAAGCTGAGCGCCAGCCCTGCGAAGTAGCTCGGCACGAGTGAGATGCCGAGCAGCACCTGCCAGCCGTGCAGCTCGCCACCGATCAGCAGCCCCGTGATCGTGAACACGGTGCCGATCGCGAACTGCGTGGCGAGCGTGGAGCGGAACACCGGCGCCGGGTCGTTCTGGTAGAGCAGGGCGAGCGGCGGTCCGTCGATCGCAGCCGCGGTCCCGGTGATGCCGGTCGCCACGCCGGTCACGCTCGCCGATGCAGGGGTGATCCCCGGGTGCAGGTGCGACGCCGCCACGCTGAGCACGACGGCCGCGATCACCACCGCCCCGATGATGAGCGCCAACGTGTCGGTCGACACCGCCGCGACCACCGCGACACCGACCACGGTGCCCGGCACGCGGCCGAGCAGCAGGTAACGGCTCCCGCGCCAGTCGATGTGGGCCCGTTCGCTCGTGGCCATCGCCACGGCCATCGGGATCCCGGGGATGACCATCGCGCCCGGGAGCGCGGCGGGAACGATCAACGCCACCAGCGGCACCGCGAGCAGGTTGGCGCCGAAGCCGACGACGCCCTGCACCGTCGAAGCCGCGACGACCGCCGACGCGATCACGAGCCACTCGACGAACGAGACGTGCACACGTGCCGGTGCGACGCGCTCAGCCGGTGAAGTGGGGCGCCGCCGTCAACGCCGACGGCGCGGCGATGGGCGTGAGGTCGTCGGCCGGAGTGCCGGGCGTCGCCCCGAGCCCGACGCACTCACCCTTGGCGGTGTCCCAGCCGATCACGACCACGCCGGGCGCGTTGTTCGAGCCGGTTTCGTAGAACGTGCCCGACGGCCCGAACCCCGATCCACCGCCGCTTCCGCCCCCACCGCCGATCTCGTCCTCGGACGCGCCGCCGCTCCCGCCGCCGAACCATCCGCCCCCACCGCCACCGGATCCGGAGTCGATGCCGGTCACGCCGTCGGCGCCGTGTCCGCTCGTGCCGCCGTGGCCGACGAGCGTTCCGACCCCTGCGGTGCCGCCCCCCGTCTGCGTCCCGCCGCCGCCACCCCCGCTGCCGTTGTTGGTGAGCCCCGCGGTGCCGGTCAGGCCACCGCCCGCGCCCCCGCTCCCGGCGCCGGTGTCCTGGTGGCCGTTGCCCCCGGCGCCGCCGCCACCACCGGCGACCACGAGCCGGGTGCTGCCACGGTCCACCTCGGATGCGCCGCCACCACCACCGCCTGGGTCCAGTGTGGCGAACGCGCCCTTCCCGCCACCGTTGAACCCGCCGGCGCCGGATCCGGAGGTGCCGTTCCCACCTCGGGTGCCGACCAGCACGGTGAGCACCTCGCCCGGGCGTCACCGGCACCTCCTGCGCGAACGCGCGGCCACCGAGTCCGCCGTCCACCCCGAGGTGGCCGCCGTCGCTGGTCGCGCTGCCACCCGCGGCGCCGTACGCGTTCACGCTGATGCACCGCACGCCGGTCGGCACGGTGAAGCTCTGCGTTGCGCCGGTGGCGTCGAACTGCTGACTCGCCGGGGCCGCACTCGCAACGGGCGCGAACGCCGCGGCACCGAGGACGAGCGCAGTCGAAGCGAGCGTGCTGACGAGGATGGAACGACGCATCGAGGGAGCGTAACGCGGCGCGAAGAGCGCCTCGCATGACAGGACTGACCGCGCCTACGGGTGGACTTCTGGGGCGTGCGGCTCGTGCAGGTGCGCGCGCAGGTCGGTGCGGCGGGAGATGCCGAGCTTGCGGTACGCCGATCCGAGGTGGGTCTTCACCGTCTTGGTGGTGACGAACAGCGACTGTGCGATCTCCTGGTTGGTGCGGCCCGCGGCCGCGAGCACGGCGACCCGGCGTTCGGCCGGAGTGAGTGCGGCGCGTCCCGTCGTCCACGGTCGTCGCGGACGCGCGCCGGTCTGGCGGGCCTCGTCGAGGGCACTGGCTGCGAGTGCCGTCGCACCGCACTCGGTCGCCAGCTGCAGGCTCTGCAGCAACGCGTCGCGTGCGTCGGTGCGACTGCCGCTGCGCCGGAGGGCCGTGCCGAGGTCGAACAGGGATCGCGCCAGCTCGAATCGCGCCGGCGACCGCTCGAGGTGCTCGACCGACCGTTGCAACAGCGCGCTCCGCTCGTCGCGCTCGGCGAACGTGGCGACGCACCTCAGCGCGATGCCGATCGCCCGATCCGAGCGCGATGCCTCGCAGCGATCGAGGTTGTCGAGTGCGACGCGCTCCGCTTCGTGCGGATCGTCGAAGCGGAGGACGGCGGCGAGGCCGCCCCGCCAGTCGTAGGCGTTCGGGTTGGTGATCCGCAGCCGCGCGCACGCCGCGCCCACGGTGCGGAAATCGTGTGCTGCGCCACTGTGGTCGCCGAGCGCGGCGCGCACCCACGCTCGTGCCTCGAGGAACGTGGGAGGAGCGACGGTGTGCTCCAGCTCGACGCGCGGGTCGACCGACTCGACCACCTCGTTCGCCCGCGCGGCGTCGCCGATCGCGAGGTACGTGGTCGAGAGGTACGTGGCGATGAACGGGATCGTGAACGTCAGGCCGTGCTCGCGCGCGAGAGCGAGCGCGGCCCGGCAGTCCGCCTCGGCGTCGGCGAGCCGCCCCAGCCGCAGCTCGGCGAACCCGCAGTGGGTCAGCCCGGCGACGACACCGAGCACCGACGCCCGGCGTTCGCCGTCGAGCACCATGTCGCGTGCGACGGCGAGCGCGTCGTCGAGGCGGTCGACGAAGATCAGCGCATCGACCGCCTGCACCGCGGCGATCGAGTCCGACGTCTCGGCGGCGAGGAACGCTCCGTCGGCGAGCGCGGTGGCGACGATGTCGGGAACCGCTTCGCCCCTGCTCCTGAGTGCCTCGAGCAGCGCCAGGGTGAGCGCAGAGGCCCGCCGTCGAGGGGTCGCGGCGCGCTCGGCGGATCTCCGCGAGCGGGACCTCGGCGACGTCGTCTCCGGCGGTGCGGTCGTCGAGTGCGGTCGTGATGAGCAGGTCGGCTTCGATGCGCGCGGAGAGGTCGGTGTCGTCCGGCCCCGCGTCCTCACGTGCCCGCCGGAACCGCTCGATGGCCGCCTCCCACGCCCCGCGGAAGAGGTACGCGTTCGCGAGCGCATGTCCGATGGCGGCGCGGGTCGTGGCGTCGTCGGTCAGCTCGAGCGCCTGTTCGAGGTGTGAGACCGCGGCGGCGTCCCGATCGCGCAGCTCGGCCTCACCCAGCTCGCGCAGCACCGCCGCCTGTTGGGCGGGGTCGGGGGGTTCGGCGAGGGCGCGTCGGAGGAACGTGGTCGCGGTCGCAGGAGCGCCGCGGTGCAATGCGGTGCCGGCGGCTCGACGAAGGCGCGTCACGTGATCGGCGCGGCCCCGGGGTTCGGCGGCGAGGAGGTGGAGCCCGATCGCCTCGGGGTCGATGTCGGGTCCGGCGTTCCCGAGCGTGTCCGCCGCGCGGATGTGGAGCTCCGACCGTTCGAAGGGCGCGAGGTGCTCGAGGACCGCGGCGCGTAGCAGCGGGTGGACGAACGACGCCGGCCGATCGCGGTCGACGAGGTCGGCGGCGCTGAGCGTGTCGAGGGCGCGGCTGGTCGCGGTGCGATCGAGCCCGGCCACGAGCGCGAGATCTCGGAGCGCGGCGCCGTCGCCGAGGACCGCGAGTGCTTCGGCAACGCAGCCGGCGTCGGCGCCGAGTCGCACGAGACGGTCGTGGGTGCGACGCACCAGCGACTCCGACGCGAACCCGCTCAGGTCGTCGGCGTCCACGTCGTCGAGTCGCCTGGCCCTGCGCCTCGATCGAGTCGAGCAGCTCGCGGACGAGGAGCGGGTTCCCTCCGGTCACGTCGTGGCACGCGCGTGTCTTGGCGGCGTCGGGATCGTGCCCCACTCGCCGGCGGACGAGCTCGCCCACGGAGTCGATTCCGAGGGGTCGGAGCACGATCCGCTCGGTGTCGGGATGGACGACCGGTGCGGCATCGGGCGCGGGTCGGGTGGCGAGGACGACGAGCACCGGGAGCTCGTCGATCCGGACGAGCAGGTACCGCAGCCATTCACGCGACGGTTCGTCGAGCCACTGCGCATCGTCGACGACCAGCAGCAGGGGAGCGGTGGCGGCCAGGTGGGCGAGCAGCCAGTACAGGCCGTGCAGCACCGCGAAGCGGCTGGTGGCGTCGCCGGTCGCGGTGGAGGTGACGATCGGGCCTGCGAGGCCGGCTGCGCCCCCGAGCAGGCGATCGCGATCAGCCGGCCCCAGGGCACGGACCGTTGGTTCGAGCAGCTGACGGACGACACCGAACCCGAGTGCGGTCTCGAACTCGGTCCCGCGGGCCGACAGCACGGAACACCCGAGCGCGTCGGCGGCATCGGTGACCGCACCGAGGAGCGCGGTCTTGCCGACGCCGGCACTGCCTTCCACCAGCACCGCGCCGCCGTGGCCCTGCGCCGCGAGGCGAAGGTGGCGCTCGACGTCGGCGAGGGCATCGGTGCGCTCGAGGAGCGTCGGTACGACGACGCCCGGGAGCTGGTGTGCCACGGAAGGAGACCTTACGGGTTCGGGTCAGCCCCGATCGACCGGCGCAACGGCAATTGCTGGGACCTCCGGCTCCGAAACTTCGGACCCCGGTGGCCGATGGCAGCGCGGCCCCGGGTCCGTACGGTGCCGGACATGGTGCCCACGTCGCGTCCTGTTCGCCGTCCGCTCTCGTCGCTCGCCGCGTACGCCGTCGTGGCCGTCACGCTGACGGTTGCCGCCGCCGCCACCGGCGCCGTCGTCGCCGCGTCGCCGGCGGGCGCGAAGGCCTCGGGGGGCGCGACCTGTTCGCAGCTCACGGCGAAGGAGCTCCAACCGCTGGTGGCGGATCCGATCAGCAAGATCTCGTCGCAGCCCATCGCGGGCGCGCAGTACTTCCAGAAGGCCAAGAAGGTCGGCGAGACGTGCACTGTCACCTCGAGCGAGACCAGCAACGCGTTGACCGTGACCGTCATCGGCGGTCCCGCGGCCGCGAACGCGTGGAAGTCGGAGCTGCACTCCATCGACGGCACCGTGTCGCTGCCCGGCGTCGGCACCAAGGCGGTGCGGGCGAAGGTCGACGCCGACGGTGCGGTCGGGACGCCCGAGGTCGTGGCGCTCAAGGGCTCGACGTACTGCGCGGTCGACCCGGGTGACGTCGACAACGTGCCCGGCGCGGGTGCACTGGAGGAAGCGGCCGGTGCGACCTCCGACATCGGCGACCAGGCCTACGCGATCATCGCCGCCGCCGACGGCACCGTCTGCAACCGGATCTTCGGCAGTGGGAACACCACGCCCGACCTGAGCAAGCTCTCGTCGATCACGGTGACGACGCCGAGCACCACCGAGCTCGGCGCCGGTGGGCTCGACGTCCAGAAGTGACGCGCCCGTCGAGGGCAGGCGCGGCTACAGGCGGCGGAGGAGCGAGACGACCTTGCCGTAGATCGTGACGTCGGAGGGGTCGAAGACCATCTCCTCCATCGTGGAGTTCTCCGGCCGCAGCACGATCTTGTTGCGACGCTTGATGAACGTCTTGACCGTGGCCTCTTCGCCCGGGATGCCCGCGATCACGGTGTCGCCGGCCTGCGGCGTCGGGCTGCTGGCGCACGACCACGTAGTCGCCGTCGAAGATGCCGGCCTCGATCATCGAGTCGCCGCGCACCCGCAGCATGTAGATGGTGCCGTCGCCGGTGAAGTCCTCCGGGATGGGGAGGGTCTCCTCGATGTTCTCGGCCGCGAGCACGCCGGTGCCGGCGGCGACGTCGCCGATGAGCGGCACGTGGCGCACGGGACGGCGCTCGATGGGCTGACCCGAGTCGACCTCGAGGTGCAGCTCGAGCGCACGCGGCTTCGTGGGGTCGCGGGTGAGGTAGCCCTTGTCCTGCAACGCAGCGAGGTGCGCGTGCACGGTGGAGCTCGATGAGAGGCCGACGGCCTCACCGATCTCGCGCACGCTCGGGGGGTAGCCGCGGTGGCGGACCTCGGCGTCGATGAACTCGAGCACCTGGCGCTGGCGGGGGGTCAATTCGGTCATCGGTCGACCGTAACACGATCGCGTGTTCGGGGCAAACACCCGTTCGGAATTTCTCTTGACTCGAACGGGCGTTCGTGGCAACCTGCGAACAGGCGTTCGGCAATGCCCGAGGGGCCGGTCCTTCGGACCGGAAGCGGGCGGCTCCCGAGATAACTGTCACACCCCCGTGGTTCGCTCGTCATCACACAGCGGCGGACCGAACAGGAGCCGAAGAGCAATGTCAGCAAGCAGGCGTCATCACGATCACGACCCGGGCCACGGCGAGGACGCGACCCACGACGCAGTTCCCGCCGAGCCGTTGCCGCCGGTTCGGCCCGGGTCGAGAGCCGCACCACCTACTGGAGACGACGGGCCGTCGTCGCAGTCATGGTGGTCGCGTTGCTCTTCGTGATGGCCCGGGCGGGTGCCGCGCTCGGGGGAGCTGCCCCCGCAGACCCCGAGCGCCACCCTGCCCAGTCCTCCGCCACCGCCAGCGTGAACGACACGGGCAAGAGCACGGTCGTGCGCCCGGGCGACTCGCTGTGGTCGGTGGCCCAGCGCCTCGCGCCCGGCGACGACCCCCGCCCGGTCGTCGACGCGCTGTCCGAAGCCCGCCACGGCACCGTGCTCACGCCGGGCGAGACCATCTCGTGGGACGGCTAGGCACCGTCCCCATGGTTCGCCCGCGGCGGCTTCTGGCTCCCTTGCAACAGGGCTGCCGGGTCGCCGCGGCTGCGCTCGTGCCCCGATCGGAAGATCGCGGCAGACTCCACCCATGACCGACACCACCACCAACTCCACGGCAGGAACCGGCAGCAACTGGGGGCGCTGGGGCGCCGACGACGAGCGGGGCACGCTCAACCTGATCACCCCCGAGCGCACGCTCGCGGGCACGCAGGTGTGCAAGACCGGCAAGGTCTACAGCCTCTCGTTGCCGATCCAGCAGCAGGGCGTCCCGATCTTCGACTACCGCGGCGCGCCACGTCGCTACTCGCTCACCAGCTCGAGCGACATCGACCCCTACGTGGACATGGGTGGCGCGCCCGGCCTCGGCGCCAACGAGGACATGCTCGTGCTCGCGTCGCACAGCATCACGCACATGGACGCGCTGTCGCACGTGTACACCGCCGACGGCATCTACAACGGCTTCCCGCGCGACGAGTTCAGCACCGCGGGCGGCGCGCCGCACTGCGACATCCGCACCACCGCCACGTTCGCCGGCCGCGGCATCCTCCTCGACGTCGCCGGTCACCAGGGCGTCGACTGGCTCGAGCCCGGCCACAACATCACCCGCGCCGAGCTCGACGCGTGCGCCGACGCGCAGGGCACCGAGCCGCGCCCCGGCGACATCCTGCTCGTGCGCACCGGCTACCTCGACTTCTTCGCCACCGGCGCCAAGGAGTTCGCGCAG
Organism: uncultured Actinomycetes bacterium; assembly: GCA_963755855.1. Taxonomy (GTDB): domain Bacteria; phylum Actinomycetota; class Acidimicrobiia; order IMCC26256; family DASPTH01; genus DASUAS01. Next base: position 275,230 of record CAVWLR010000010.1, read on the forward strand.
CCGGGCCTCGGCGTCGACGCGGTGTCGTTCATCGACGACCACGAGATCGCCGCGGTGGGGGCCGACAACGCCGCCATCGAGTGCATCCCGTTCGACGACAACGTGTTCCTCGCCGTGCACATCGAGCTGCTGGTGAACCGGGGCGTCACGCTCATGGAGCACCTGAAGCTCGCGGAGCTCGCGGCCGACCGCTGCTACGAGTTCTTCTTCAGCGTCGGCGCGCTGCCCGTCACCGGTGCCGCAGGGAGTCCGATCAACCCAGTCGCGATCGGCTGAGTCGCGCGTGCCGTCAGCGACTCGCCACGTCGGGGTTCACGACGTTGATCGGGGTGCCGGCGGCGAACGCGGTGATCTGGCGGAACACGTCGCTGAACTGCAGCTCCCACTCGTCGCGGGTCACGTAGCCGATGTGTGGCGTGCACACGACGTTGTCCATGTGGAGCAGCGGGTTGGCCGTGTCGGTCATCGGCTCGGTCTCGTACACGTCGACCGCGGCCATGCCCGGGCGCCCGTTGCGCAACGCGTCCACCAACGCGCCCGATTCCACGAGTCCGGCGCGGCTGGTGTTCACGAACAGCGCGGTGGGCTGCATCTGCGCGAGGTCGGCCGCGGTCACGATGTCGCGCGTGGCGTCGACCAGTCGCAGGTGCACCGACACCACGTCGCTGGTCGCGAACAGCTCGTCCTTGCTCGCGGTCACCGCGTAGCCGTCGGCGCGAGCGCGCTCGCGCGACTGCTCGCCCGACCACACCTGCACGTCCATGCCGAACGCGCGTCCGTAGCCGGCGACGGTGCTGCCGAGCCGGCCGTATCCGAAGATGCCGAGGGTCTTGCCGCGCAGCGTGTGGCCGATGTCCACCTGCCACCGCCCTTCACGCAGTGCGTTCACCTGCTTCGGGATCTGACGCATCGACGCCAGGATCAGCGCCCACGTGAGCTCCGACGTCGCGTACGACGGCGTGTCGGCGTGCATGTCGCTGCACACCGTCACGCCGAGCCGCGTGCACGCGTCCACGTCGATGTGCGGGTACACGCTGCGCTGGCTGATCAGGCGCAGGTGGGGGAGTCGTTCGAGCAGCTCGGCGGTGATCTTCGTGCGCTCACGGATCAGCACCAGCGCTTCGGTGTCGGCGAGGCGCTCCGCCAGCACGTCGACGTCGGCGGTGCGGTCGTTCCACACCGTCACGTCGTGGCCGTCGAGCTCGTGGAAGCACTCGAGCGTGCGCAGCGTGTCGAGGTAGTCGTCGAGGATGGCGATCTTCATCGGGGTGCTCGCTTTCCGGGTCGTGCCGTTCGTGCTCACATCATGAACGTCGGCTGGTCGATCCCGAAGCGGGTCTTGGCGAAGCGCTCCAGCGCGGCGGTGCTGAAGTACGCGTGCTGGCGCACGGTGTGCACGTCGCGGAAGCAGCGCTCGAGCGGGTGCGCGGTCCGCACCGCGCTCGGCTCCCGCCAGGGCGAAGGCCACGTCCACCGCCTCGATGGCGGCGCCCATCGCACCCTGCGCCGCGAGCTGGAACGTCGCCCGCTGCTCCACGCTGGGCACGTCGCCGGCGCACGCCGTCTCCCACACCGAACCCAGTGCATCGAACACGAACGCCCGCGCACCACGGAGTCGGGCCTCGGCGCGAGCCAGGTCCACCTGCGCGTTGGCGTCGTCGGCGACGCTCGAGAACGTGCCCGCCCGCGTCTTCGTGGGTGCGAACGCGGTGATCTCGTCGAGTGCGCGTCGCCCGATCCCGAGCGGCACGCCCACGAGCCCGACTCCCGCGAGGGTGAAGAAGGGGAGGCGCCACAGCGCGCCGTCGTGCACCGCGGGGTTGAAGAACGGGCACGCGGTGTGCTCGTCGCGGAGCACGAGCTCGTTCACCGCGATGTCGTTGCTGCCGCTGGCGCGCAGCCCCATCACGTCCCAGTTGTCGACGATCTCGCCCTCGCTGCGGGGGAAGTACGCCAGCCGCCAGTCGGGGCCCTGGTCGCCGAGGAAGCGCGGCGCGTCGCCGTCGAACACGAACGCACCGGTGATGAACCAGTCGGCGTGCCGACATCCACTCGCGAACGGCCACCGACCCGACAGCGTGAGGTCGCCGGAGTCACCGGGCACCAGTCGGCCGGTCGGCGCGAACACCGTCGCCGCCAGGATGTCGGCGTCGGCCCCGAACAGCTCACGACCGATGTCAGGCTCGAGCCAGCCGGTGAACGCGGCGCCGCCGGCACCGATCGCCGTCGTCCAGCCGGTGGAGCCGTCGGCGCGGGCCAGCTCCTCGATCATCTCCACGAACGCCGCGGGAGCCATCTCGTGGCCACCGAGCGCACAGGGCTGCAGCGCCCGGAACAGTCCGGCGGCGCGCAGGCGCTCCACCAGGTCGGTGGGCACCGTGCCGAGGGCTTCGGCTTCGCCGGCGCGGGCCGAGATCTCGTCGGCGAAGGCACGGGCGGTGGTCAGGTCGGGGGCCGGGTTGGTGGCGGTGGGGAGGGTCACTGTCGCAGTGCTCATCGGGAGCTCCTCTTATTCGATACAATCTTCTGTAACTGATACGGGAGTATGTAACGAATGAATGAGCAGGTCAAGCCGAAGGCCCAGAAATCCGAGAAGCCGGTACGCCGCTACGACTCCAGCCGGCGTCAGGAGCAGGCGCGCGCCAACCGGGCCGCCATCCTCGAGTCGGCGCACCGCCGGTTCCTGGAGCAGGGCTACGCCGCCACCACGGTGGGCGAGGTGGCGGGCGACGCCGGGGTGTCGGTGGAGACGATCTACAAGGCCTTCGCCAACAAGGCCGGCCTGCTCAAGGCGGTGTTCGACGTCTCGGTCGCGGGCGACGACGACCCCGTGCCCATGGCCGAACGAGACGTGATCGGCCAGATCATCGCCGAGCCCGACGCGGCCACGAAGCTCCGGCTCTACGCCGACCACATGGTCGAGTCGATGCCGCGCGCCGCGCCGGTGCAGCTCCTGGCGCGAGACGCCGCTGCGGTCGACGCCGACGCCGCCGCGGTGTGGGCGCAGACCCGCGCCGAGCTCCTCAAAGGCATGACGCTCTTCGCCCAGGACCTCGAGCGCACCGGCGCGCTCGCCGTGCCCGTCGACGACGCCCGCGACGTCCTCTGGACGTACGTGTCGCCTGAGCTCTACGAGCTCCTCGTGCTCGCACGCGGCTGGACGGTCGAGCGCTACGGCACCTTCCTCGCCGACGGCCTCGTGCACGCGCTGGTGCGCACATGACGACCCGCGCAGCAGTTGTACGGTGGTCCGGTGCGCTGCCCCTTCTGCTCGGCCGACGACGACAAGGTCGTCGACTCGCGCCCGGCCGACGAGGCCGCGGCGGTGCGCCGCCGGCGCGAGTGCCTGCACTGCGGACGTCGCTTCACCACCTACGAACGGGTGGAGGAAGTGCCGCTGCTGGTGGTGAAGCGGTCGGGGGCCACGGTGCCGTTCGACCCGAAGAAGCTGCGGGCCGGGATCGAGCACGCGGCGGCGGGCAGTGCGATCGACGCCGCCGCCATCGATGCGCTGGCCCACGAGGTCGAGGAGAAGGCTCGGTCCGCCGGGCCCGAGGTGCGCAGCGACACCATCGGTCTGGCGGTGCTCGAGGGGCTCCGTCAGCTGGATCTGGTGTCGTACATGCGCTTCGCCTCGGTCTACAAGGGCTTCGACACGGTCGACGACTTCGAGGCGGAGCTGGTGGAGCTCCAGAAGTCGACCGAACCCAAGGGCCACGAGGGCAGCGAGGCCTGATCGGGGCTGGTCAGGAAGGTTTTTCGTCTGTTGAGACGGAAAGCCTTGCAATGACACGCCTGTAGTTCTACCTTTGTCATCCCACCACCGAGTGGGGTCGGCGGGGACTCCAACCACAAGATGTTGTGGTAGACGACGCCCTGCAGGGATTGTCGGGGCCCATCCCGACGTTGCACACGAGACGCGGAACAACACTCCGGAGAGGGAGATCAACGCATGGCACTGGCGCCTGAGCAGGTCGGGATCGGTATCCGTCGGCACTTCACGGAACCGGGCGTCCACCCCTACGACACCGTCGAGTGGGAACGCCGCGACGCGCACATCCCGAACTGGAAGGACGGCACCGACGCCTTCCGCCAGGACGACGTGGAGTTCCCCGTCACCTGGTCGCAGAACTCCACCAACATCGTCGCCCAGAAGTACTTCCGGGGCACCCTCGGCACCGACGAGCGCGAGACGTCACTGCGCCAGGTGATCGACCGCGTCGCCGACACGATCACGTCGTGGGGCGTGAAGGACGGCTACTTCGTCGACGAGCAGGAGGGCGCCGCCTTCCGCAACGAGCTCAAGGCGATCCTCGTCACCCAGCGCGCCGCCTTCAACTCGCCGGTGTGGTTCAACATCGGCGTGAAGGGCGTGCCGCAGCAGGGGAGCGCGTGCTTCATCCTCGCCGTCGACGACACGATGGACGGCATCCTCAACTGGTACCGCGAGGAAGGCACGATCTTCAAGGGCGGCTCCGGTTCGGGCATCAACCTCTCCAACATCCGCTCGTCGCAGGAGCACCTGAAGGGCGGCGGCACCGCCAGCGGCCCGGTGAGCTTCATGCGCGGCGCCGACGCGTCGGCCGGCACGATCAAGAGCGGCGGCAAGACCCGGCGCGCCGCCAAGATGGTCATCCTCAACGTCGACCACCCCGACGTCGAGGAGTTCATCTGGTGCAAGTCGCGTGAGGAGCAGAAGGCGCGTGCGCTGCGCGACGCCGGCTTCGACATGGACCTCGACGGTCTCGACTCGCACTCGATCCAGTACCAGAACGCCAACAACTCGGTGCGCGTCACCGACGAGTTCATGCGCTCGGTCGAGGCCGACGAGGAGTGGAACCTCGTGGGCGTCACCAACGGCGTCGTCTACAAGACCATGAAGGCGCGGGAGCTGTTCCGTCAGATCTCGCAGGCCGCGTGGGAGTGCGCCGACCCGGGCATGCAGTTCGACACCACGATCAACAAGTGGCACACCGCGCCCAACACCGGGCGCATCAACGGCTCCAACCCGTGCTCGGAGTACATGCACATCGACAACTCGGCGTGCAACCTCGCCAGCATCAACCTGCTGAAGTACCTCGACGACGACGGCGTGTTCGACGTCGAGGGCTACAAGCACACGGTCGAGGTGATGTTCACCGCGCAGGAGATCATCGTCGGCAACGCCGACTACCCGACCGAGAAGATCGCCGACAACAGCCGCAAGTTCCGCCAGCTCGGCCTGGGCTACGCCAACCTCGGCGCCCTGCTCATGGCCCAGGGCATGCCGTACGACTCCGAGGGTGGTCGGGCGTGGGCGGCGGCGCTCACCGCGCTGATGACCGGTCACGCCTACGCCACCAGCGCTCGCACCGCGGGACGCATGGGTCCGTTCGCCGGCTACGCCGAGAACTCCGACGCCATGAACAACGTGCTGCGGATGCACCGGGCCGAGGCGGCCAAGATCGACGAGGAGCTCGTGCCGCACGAGCTGCTCGGCGCCGCGCAGCAGTCGTGGGACGAAGCGGTCGAGCTGGGTGAGACGTTCGGCGTGCGCAACTCGCAGGCCAGCGTGCTCGCACCCACCGGCACCATCGGTCTGATGATGGACTGCGACACCACCGGCATCGAGCCCGACCTCGCGCTCACCAAGGCGAAGAAGCTCGTGGGTGGCGGCACGATGATGATCGTCAACCAGACGATCCCGCGTGCGCTCACCAACCTCGGCTACTCGCCCGAGCAGGCCGACGACATCGTCGCCGCACATCAACGAGCACAAGACCATCTTCGGTGCGCCGCACTTCAAGGCCGAGCACCTGCCGGTGTTCGCGTGCTCGATGGGCGACAACACGATCCACTACATGGGTCACGTGAAGATGATGGGTGCGGTGCAGCCGTTCCTCTCCGGCGCCATCTCCAAGACGGTGAACATGCCGGAGGAGGCGACGATCGAAGACGTCGAGGACCTGCACCTCGAGGCGTGGAAGCTCGGCCTGAAGGCCGTTGCGCTCTACCGCGACAACTGCAAGGTCGCGCAGCCGCTCGCCACGCAGAAGAAGGGTGGCGAGACCGGTTCACCGGAGGCGCTGGCCAACGAGCTGATCAACGGACCTCTTCCCACGGCCTGCGCAGGTGGTCGAGCGCATCGTCGAGCACGTCATCGTGCAGGAGCCGGTGCGTCAGAAGCTGCCGCGCATGCGCAACTCGAAGACGTTCTCGTTCCGGGTGGCCGACTGCCACGGGTACGCGACCGTCGGTGAGTTCGAGGACGGTCGTCCCGGCGAGGTGTTCCTCAAGGTCGCCAAGCAGGGCTCCACCCTCGCCGGGATCATGGACGCGTTCGCGATCTCGCTGAGCCTGGGTCTGCAGTACGGGGTGCCGCTCGAGGCGTTCGCCGAGAAGTTCACCAACATGCGCTTCGAGCCCGCCGGCATGACCGACGACCCCGACCTGCGCATCGCCACCAGCCTGGTCGACTACATCTTCCGGCGTCTCGTCGTGGAGTACGTCGACTACGAGACGCGTCGCGACATGGGCGTGCTCACGGTGGGGGAGCGCACGCAGCCGACGCTGCCGGGGGTCGAAGAGGCGGCGATCGCCAACGAGCCGTCGGTGGCCGAGCTCCCGCTGGAGGACCAGGCGCCGTCGGCGTCGATCATCACGCCGGCGTCGACTCCGCCGCTCACCCCGGGCACGCACGTGATGCGCGCATCGGAGACGGTGCTCTGCCACGTCTGCGGCGACATCATGCAGCGTGCGGGCTCCTGCCACGCCTGCCCCAGCTGCGGCGCCACGAGTGGGTGTTCGTAGGCGAGCTCTGCGTCACGATTGAGAGGCGGTCCTTCGGGACCGCCTCTCTTGCTGTACGGGCCCTGGTGGGGGTTCGCGTCGGAGCGGGAAGAGCCCGTGCGTCACCGGCGGCTCGGTTCCTGGGATGCCGCCGCGTAACCGCTCCAGACCGGGCAGTATGCGTTTATGGAACCGCGGTTGACGTTGACCATCGACTGCATCGATCCGGAACGGCTCGCGAGGTTCTGGACTGAGGCGCTCGGCTATTCAGACGTGGGGCAGGCGGGTGAGTTCTGGCCACTGTTCCCGTCGGCCGAGAGCGAGCCGGTCATCGTGCTTCAGAAGGTCGCGGAGCCGAAGAGTGGCAAGAACCGAATGCACCTCGATATTCACGTCGATGACCTCGACGCCGAGGTCGAGCGTCTCCGATCGCTCGGTGCTCGGAACGCTCATCACGAGCGGCACGAAGGTCACGGCCACACTTGGTTCGTGATGGCTGATCCGGAAGGAAACGAGTTCTGCGTCGTTAGGCGTCCCGCGACGTAGCGCACACTCGACGCCAGAGTCGCGCCAGAACTGCCAGCACTGGCTCGTGGGAACGGGCAAGATGTCACCTGGCGAGAGGGGAGCCGGATGGAACTTGTGTGCAACGGCGTGCGCCTGGAATATGACATCTCGGGCGAGGGGCAACCTGTGCTCCTCATCGCGGGCACCCAGATGCCCGCGATGGTCTTTCACCTCGGACTCGCTCCTGCATTGGTCGGCGCTGGTTTTCAGGTCGTGACCTTCTCGAACCGCGGAATGCCTCCGTCCGATGCGCCGCGTGCGTCCGTACTCCGTCACCGACATGGCGCAGGACACTTCGGCACTGATCGAGGCACTCGGCCTCGCGCCTTGTCACCTCGTCGGCTATTCGCTCGGCGGCTTCATTGCGGAAGAGCTCTGCTACAGGCGACCGGAACTCGTGCGCGATGTGGTGTTGATGGCATCGGCTGGCAGCGCCAGCACATTCCTGCGCTGCTACTTGCAGGCTGAGGTCGAGATGGCGTCGGCATTGGACCCGCCTATAGCGACGCAAGCGCAGAGGGACTCACTTCTTCTGACTTCGCCGATCAGCATGTTGCAAGACGACGACGACACGATCGCCGTCCTCCTCGCAGTGCTCGCCGACGCGGAACCCTGGACCAACCCTGGGCGCCTGGGACAGTGGTCCGCTGGTCTTTCCTGGGCAACGGACGACGCCCGCGTCGAACGCTGGAAGGATCTCAACCAGCGTTGCCTGACGATCGCTGTTCGAGCAGGACATCGCGTGGTCACCCAACCGAGTCCAGCAAGCCACGGACGCGATGCCCAACGCAGCGTCATACGTGGTGAAGGACGCCGGTCATGGCGGACTCATCACACACGGTGAGGACACCGTTGCTGCAATCGTCGATTTCCTGACGCCATAACTGCCGATCTGGCCTCCCGTCGACGGGCGGAAGAAGCGCGCTTGTCGCGGGCGGCTTGCGGCGACCTCGTGGGCTTCGCCTTCGTCCTACCGCACGACGAGGTCGTCGAACGACGGGTGGCGGAGGGAGTGCCAGATCTCCCACGGGTAGAAGGGGCACATCACCGCTGAGCGGCCGAACTCGGTCCAGTAGTAGTTGTGCGCGCGAGGGTCGCTCCACACCTTGTTGACGTTCCGTTCGTCGACGACGCGGTTGTGCCGCCAGTACGCCTCCTCGGTGACCTCGACCTCGTGCTCGTCGTTCACGATGAGGTGTTCCATGCACTCGAGCGCGTAGCGCGCCACCACCTCGTGGAAGCTCGCCGGGTGCATGCCACCGTTGGTGTTGGGCCCGTAGACCATCCAGAGGTTCGGGAAGCCCGGCACCATGCACCCGAGGTACGCGCGAGCGCCGCCCTCGGCCCACGTCTTCTCGATGGTCACGCCGTCGCGCCCGATGATCGTCATCGGGAACAGGTACTCCGTCGCGTGGAAGCCGGTCGCGTAGACGATCACGTCGACCTCGTGGTGCTCGCCGTCGACGGTCTCGATGCCGGTCTCGGTGACGCGGCGGATCCCGTCGGTCACCAGCGTGACGTTGTCCCGCTGGATCGCGTCGAGCACGCTGTACTCGGCGTCGACCGCGAGCGGACGCGCCGAGAGGTAGGGGTGCGGCGGCGTCATCGTGCGCACGAGCTCGGGGTCGTCGCCCAGCTTGCGCTCGAGGAACCCGATGCACGCGTCCCGCATCACCTTGTTCCCCGCGCTGCACGCGTCGGGATCGTCGAACTCGGGGTCGATCTCGCTGAAGTCGGAGAGGAAGCGGATCGAGATGGCGGCCTGGAACCGCATGAAGTTGCTGTAGAAGGGCAGGTTCCGGTCGAGCCAGTTCACCTGCGGCGGGTAGGGCGTGCGGTAGCCGGGCGTCGGCATCAGCCACTGCGGCGTGCGTTGGAAGACGATCAGGTGCTCGGCGTCGAGCGCGATCTCGGGGATCATCTGGTAGCCGCTCGCCCCCGTGCCGATGACGGCGAAGCGCTTGCCCTCGGTCCCGAGGCCCTCCGGCCACCGCGCCGAGTGGAACGACGGACCCTGGAAGTCGAGCATCCCTTCGATCTCGGGCAGCTTCGGACGGTTCAGGAAGCCGACCGCGGTGATGACGGCGTTGGCGCGCAGCATGCGTTCGCCGTCGGGCCCGTCGACGGTCACCTGCCACTCGCTCGTGTCCTCGTTCCACGCCATCGAGATCACTTCGGTGTCGAACACGATGTCGTCGCGCAGCCCGTACGTGTCGGTGACCCACTGGAAGTAGCGCTCGTTCTCGGACGCCGGGCAGTGCGAGTACGGGTAGCTCCAGTCGACGCCGAACAGGTTCGTGTAGGAACGGCTCGCGGTGTCGACGCGACAGCCGGGATACCGGTTCTCCCACCAGGTGCCGCCGACATCGGGGTTCTTCTCGACGACGGTGAAGGGGATGCCGGCGCGCTTCAGCTGGATCGCCGCGTTGAGGCCGCCGAGCCCGCCGCCGATGACGATCACGTTGAACGCCTCGAGCCGCTCCGCCGGCGGCGGGGTCTTCCAGTCCAGCCCGCGCGCCCACGGGTCGATGGCGAGCTCCTCGATCCAGAGCTCCATGTCCTCGTCGGCGAGCCCGAAGGTGCTCGCCAGGCGGAGGCTGGTCGGCAGCCGGTCCTCGTCGCCGATCGAGATCTCGCCGGCGCCGCGATCGCGGTAGGCCATCAGGAACTCGGCGCCCTTCCGGCGGAGCAGCTCCGTGTCGTCGGGATCGCCGGACAGCGCCGTCGCCGGGTCGTCGATGTTGAGGCGGGCCTGCGCCACTTCGTCGTCGCCGGTGAGCTGGTACAGCAGCCCGCGCAACGCTTTCAGGTCGGCATGCATGACCGCGTCCTCGATCACCTCGTCGGACGCAGCGAGCAGTTCCTCGCGTACGTGCGACTCCGAGCGGCCCATCGCCATCTGGCGCCTCCTGCTCTGTTCGTGATGTCGGTGCTACCGGGGAAGGTCGAGTATGCGCGCCGCTTCGGTGCACGACGCCAGTGGACGACCGGCCGCCTCCGCCAGCGCGACGGCTTCCTCGACGAGCTCGACGTTCGTCGGCTGCCGGTCGCCACCGTAGAACTCCAGCCCGAGGTGGAGGTGACCGCCGCGCTCCAGTGCGGTGCCTGCGATGTCGGAGCGGCCGAGGTCGCCACCGACGACCGACACCGCCCACGGGATCGGCGTGTCGCCCAGGAGGTCGAGGTAGGCGTCGAGCGCGGCGACGGTCGGTGGCAGCCCGAACGGCGCGCCGCTCAGCCCCCGCTCGGTCGACAGGTAGAACTTCGCCATCGCGCCGCGCGGCAGCTTGCCGTGACGCTGGTAGAGGAGCGTGGTGTACAGGAACCCCGGCTCGTAGATCGCCAGGCTGGGACCGAGACCGAGCTCGTCGTGGTACGCGAACACCTCTTTGATGCGGTCGAACGAGTTCTGGTACACGAACGATCCGGTCGGCAGGCCGTCGTCGCCCATGCGACCGAAGTTGACTGATCCGGGGTCGAGCAGGCCGATGCGCAGGCCCGCCTCGGCGAGCGGGCCGAGGTGGCCGAAGCTGATGCCGCCGGCCGAGAAGTTGGCCGTCGGGTACACGAGCGCGTCCGGTCGCTCCTTCCACACCAGCCGGAACGCGTCGAGGTAGCGCGCCGCGACCTCGTCGTCGGGACCACTGACCGGATCGCAGTGCGCGTGCACGATCGCTGCACCGGCGTCGATGACGGCGAGGGCGTCGGCCGCGATCTCGTCCGCGGTCGTGGGGACATTCGGATTCGTGGCCTTGCTGGTCGCGCCGTTGATGGCGGCTTCGATGATCACCGGGGTCGTCATGCGTGCTCCTTTGCGATGCGCCCGGCTTGGCGGGAGGTGGGAGAGGCCGGCGCGCTGACCGCGCTGACGAACATGTCGGTCAGGTTCGCGACGAAGACTCGTGGGTGGGCTGGCTGTCGCTGCCTGGAACTGTGCATGATCTGCGCTGTCGCCGCCAGTGACCGGGCGGCAGGGCCTCTCCCCGAGACGTTGTCGGTGACGAGAAGCGCTACGACCCGTCCGGACGCAGTGACACGAACGAACGCGCGCACGGCTCGAAGAGCTCGAGCAGGTGGCCGTTCGGATCGGTGAGGTAGGAGACGCGGCGGTCGCCGATCGGGTCTCCGGTGCGTATCGTCATGACGTTGCCGAGCGGTCCGAACGGCCGGTCCGCGCACACGGACGAGAGCCTCTCGTGACACGCGTCGACGTCCGCAACCTCGATGGCGACCCGGGAGATCCCCACCTGGTTCGCCGGAGGCGTCGACGGCTCGGGCGCGTCGACGAGCAGGCTCTTCGAACAGTCGAGCTGGAACCGCCGGTCGCCGAACGCGCGGAAGAAGTTGGAGTCGAACTGGGCGACGTCGGGACCCGGCCCCTGCGAGGCCGGCACCGGCGACGGCACGGTCGCTCGCATCCAGTGGTCGAGCCCGATGATGTCCCGGTAGAACTCGGTCGTCTCCTCCACCGAGATCGTCGACAGGCACGTGTGGTACAGCCGCTCCGTGGGTGACGCGTCCGCCTGCAGGAACGAGATGATCACGCCGTCGGGATCGACGATGCTCAGGTAGTTCCGCACCGTCACCGCGTTGGTGAGCTCGACACCCGCGTCGGCCAGCTGCGCACGCTTGGCCGTGGCGTCCTGGTAGGCGAAGGCGAGCTTCACGTACCCGTGGCCGAGGAACGTCGACATCGGCGCACCGATCGGCGCGGGCGACACCCACTGCACCAGGTGCACGGCGACGGGATCGCCGCCGGTCTGGTCGACGAGCACGGCACCGCGAGCGGACCCTCGCGCCACACCGGGGAGGGGAGCGAGGTCCTGCTCGGGCACGTCGAAGGTGGCGGTGCACCGCAGCGTCGACACCGCCTCGTAGAACGCGACCGACCGTTCGAGATCGGTGACGTTGACGACGACGTGCGAGAACCGTCGGACGAAGGCGCCGATGCCGGCGGCGGCCGCCATCGGAGACGAGCTCAGGTGTTCGCCGGCAGGATCTCGTCGACCGGCACCACGTTGCGGTGATCCAGGTCGGGACCGGAACCGACCACGGGACGGCCGGCCTCCATGTCGTCGAGCGCCTGCAGGAGCAGCCGGCGCGCCTGGATGACGGCGACGTCGGCGGTCGAGAGGTGCTCCTTCGTCCGGTCGACGATCGGGCCCATGCTCGCCTGGGTGACCATGTCCTCCTGCAGGAGGTTGCCGGTGAAGCCGCTGAAGTGACCGCGCTTCATCGCGTCGCGGTCCTGCCCGTAGTTGTCGTCGCGCGAGCCGGTGAAGCCGCCGAGGTTGAACGGGTCGTACGGCCGGTCGCCGGTGATCGTGTCCATGAACCCGGGTTGATCGACCCCGTCGTGGATCTCCTCGTCGCTGAACGACCCGTAGAAGAGGTTGTGATGCGTGTCGTCGATGGGTGACGCGATGAACACGACGTGCGGGCCCGCCCGAACCGGGGACGATGCTCACGAACGGCGCGATCCACGTGGTGGTGCGCAGGTAGGTGCTGCCGTCGGGCAGGGGACGCAGCGCGATCGCGTCGAGGCCGTAGTCGGTGTGCTCGACGTCGTAGCGCGGTGCCAACGCCTCGAGCGTGTTGGCGAGCGGCTTGTCGCCGGTGTCGGCCCACCGGGTGATGTACGCCTCGTGCAGCGTGCCGACGTGCGCGCTGTCGAGCGTGGCCTCCACTCCCTGCAGCCAGTTGCAGTACGCCTGGGTGATCGTCATCCACACCTGGCGGTCGTCGAGCGCGGTGAACGGCAGCTCGGGGAACGGGGGAGCGGGCGTCTCGCCGAGCCACACCCACACGATGCCGCCGCCCTCGTGCACCGGGTGGTGCTCGACCGGTACCTTGGCCGCAAAGGCCTCGGGATTCGGCGCGTGAGTGGGAACGTCGCTGACGAACCCGCCGACGTCGATCTTCCAGCCGTGGAAGATGCACCGGAGTCCGCAGTCCTCGTTGCGCGCGAGCACGAGCGAGCAGCCGCGGTGCGGACACGCTTCGGCGAAGAACCCGACGCGACCGTCGCTGGCGCGGAAGGCGACGTGGTCCTCGCCGAGGAGGCGCACGCGCTGCGGCGCGCCGTCGGCCTCGAGCTGCGCGGAGAGGAGCGCGGGGATCCAGTAGTGCTCCCGCATGAGCCGCCCCATCGGGGCGTCACCCTCCACTCGCGTCAGCAGTTCGTTCTGCTCGTGGGTCAGCACGACCGTCCCCCTCGTGGCAGGCGTTGTGGGAAGAACCGCGTGCTCCTTCGTACTACATCGCGGGTCACCGCAGGCAACGTGACGGACGTGGCGATCAGAGATCCGGGATGTCCTTGGGGATGAGGTCGTCGTCGGCGAGGCCGTCGACCTCCAGCAGCTTCCCCGTGATCCACGACGCCGCGGGTGACACGAGGAACAGCACCGCGAGCGCGATGTCCTCGGGTGTCCCGTTCCGCCGCATCGCCGTCCGTTCGGCCATCTGCTGCATGACCTCCGGCTCGACCCAGTTGCGCAGCGCGTTCGTCTCGACCGCGCCGGGCAGCACCGCGTTCACGCGCACCCGGGGCGCGAGGTCGGCCGCCATCAGTCGGGTGAGCTGCGCGACCGTCGGCCTTGCTCAAGCTGTGGGCCAACGTCCCACGAACCGCCTTGCGGCCTGCCACCGAGCCGATGTTGACGATGGCTCCCGCGCCCGACTCGAGGAGGTGCGGCAGCGCCAGCCGGCTCAGCTCGAACGCGACCGACACGTTGAAGTGGAACGACTTCTCCAGCTGCTCGACCGTGGTCGCTGGGAACGGTCGCGACGCGGTGCCGCCCGCGTTGTTGACGACGATGTCGAGCCGGCCGTACTCCTCGATGGTGCGTTCCACTGCCGTGGCGAGCCCGTCGAGGTCGTTGACGTCGCCGGGGATGGTCATCGCTCGTCGTCCTCGGTCGCGCACCTCCTCCGCGACCGTGTCGAGGTCGGTGGCGGTGCGCGCGATCACGACCACGTCGGCGCCCGCTTCGGCGAAGGCGAGTGCAGTGGCAGCGCCGATGCCCTGGCCGCCGCCGGTGATGATGGCCACCTGTCCGTCGAGTCGGAAGGCAGCCTCTGTCGTTGCCCCGCTGTCGTCCTGCATGGTGCAGCAGTCTGACGGCACGAAGCATCGACGCCAAATGGCGGGGCCGCAACGACTCGCGTGCGCGCTTCCGGTGCCGAGGGCATCCTGGGGGAGTGATCTACGGCGCGCACGTCATCGTGTTCAGCAGCGATCCCGACGCCGATCGCGTGTTCCTGGCCGACGTCTTCGGCTTCGAACACGTCGATGCCGGCGGCGGGTGGTTGATCTTCGGTCTTCCCCCGGCCGAGGTGGCCGTGCATCCGGCGGAGGCGCCGTCGTCGGAGCTGTACCTGATGTGCGACGACCTCGCGTCCGAGATGCAACGACTCGCAGCGCAGGGTGTTCGCTGCTCGGCGGTCGAGGAGGCGCGCTGGGGTTCGTTGACGAAGATCGGACTGCCGGGCGGCGGTGAGATCGGCCTCTACGAACCCAGGCACCCGGCGATGGTCGAGCCCACGTGACGACGGTTTCCGTCGACGAGCAGCTCGCTGCGATCCGCGAGGTGCACGAGGCCTGTGACTCCTCGGGCGTCGACGACTGGCTGTTCGGCGGGTGGGCGGTCGACTTCCACCTCGGGACCGTGACCCGCGAGCACGCCGACTTCGATGTGGCGATCTGGCTGGCCGACCGCGCAACCTTCGAGACGTTCCTGCGCGGCGCAGGATGGCGGCTGAGCGGTGAGGGCGAGGGCTACGTGGAGTGGGACCGCGGACCGCTCCACGCCGAGGTCGCGTTCCTGGTGCGCGACGAGGACGGTGTCTTCTCCACGCTGGTGGCCGACGGACGCGCCGACTGGCCGCGGGACGCCTTTGGATCCGACGTGGGAGTCATCGGTGACGTGCGAGCGCGGGTGATCGCCCTCGACGCGCTCCGCGCCGAGAAGTCGGCGGGGTACGGCGGGCCCGACACGCACGCCAAGGACCAAGCCGACATCGCCGCCCTCCGCGCCGTCAAGCCGTAGTACGGGCACGCCCGCTTCTTGTCCGTCGATGCCGGTGTCGGCGAGTCAACGGTTCTGGCGGGCGCTCCGGACAAGTCGCCCATTCTGGTTGACTATTGATCAGCGCGCGACGCGGGAGGGGGCGGAGTGGCCGATCTGCCGTCAGGGACGGTGACGTTCCTGTTCACCGACATCGCAGACTCGACCCGTCTGTGGGACGCGAGTCCCGACGCGATGCGTGCCGCATTGACCCGGCACGACGAACTGATGCGGGGCGCGATCGAGACAAGGGGCGGCAAGGTGGTGAAGACCACCGGTGACGGGTTCTTCGCCGTGTTCGTGCACGCCGGCGACGGCCTGGACGCCGCGCTGGCGGTGCAGGAGGCACTTGCGGGTGAGCCCTGGGACGGCATCGAGGCGCTGCGGGTCCGCATGAGCCTGCACACCTGCGAGGCCGAAGCCCACGACGGCGACTACCACGGCAGCAGCGTCAATCGAGCTGCGCGACTGATGAGCATCGGCCACGGAGGCCAGGTGCTGGCGTCCTCGGTCACCGCCGAGTTGGCGCGCGACGCCGGCTTCGTGCTGTCCGACCTCGGCGAGCATCGGCTTGCGGGCCTGACCCGGTCGGAACACGTGTGGCAAGTGTGTCCAGAAGGAAGAATCGAGGGATTCCCGCCGCTGCGGTCGGTCGATGCTCTCCCCGGCAACCTGCCTCGCCAGGTCACGTCGTTCGTCGGACGAGACGACGAGGTGGACGCGTTGACCGAGATGTTGCGTGCTCGTTCCCTCGTGACGCTGACCGGCGTCGGCGGGGTGGGCAAGACCCGGCTCGCCCTCGAGGCAGCCGGAGTGGTCATCTCGGAATTCGAGCACGGCGCCTGGTTGTGCGAGCTCGCGCCGGTGACGGATCGCGACGCGGTGTGGGACACCGTCGCCGCGACGTTCCGGATCCTCCCGGCTGCGGGACGAACGTCCCGCGAGTCGGTGCTGGACTACCTCAGCACGAAGCGCCTGCTGCTCGTGCTCGACAATTGCGAGCACCAGCTCGACGCGGCCGCCGAGGTTGTCAGCGCGATCGAGCAACGGTGTCCGAAGGTCACGGTGTTGGCGACGAGCCGTGAAGGTCTGGCGGTGGCGGGTGAGCAGATGGTCGCGGTCCCCGCGTTGCGTGTCCCGAATGCACACGCCGACGACGCGCCGGGCACGCTCAGTGCGTCGGTGGTCTTGTTCTGCGACCGGGCGTCGAGCGTCAAGCGCGATTTCGAACCGACCGCTCCGGTGCTCGAGACGGTCGGCGTGCTGTGCCGCCGCCTCGACGGCATTCCACTCGCGATCGAGCTCGCCGCGGCTCGTGCGGCATCGCTGGCACCTGAGGATCTCGTCGCCCGCCTGGACCAACGCTTCAAATTGCTCGGCGCGTGGGAGTCGCGCGTCGCTCGAGCGTCACCAGACGCTGCGGAACACCATCGACTGGTCCTACGACCTCCTCGACGACGCCGAGCGTCGCGCCCTGCAGGCGCTCGCGGTGTTCGCTGGTGGTGCCGACCTCGCCGCCGCCGAGATGGTGCTCAGTGACGACGCGCTCGATGCGCTGGACGTCGTCGACGTCGTCGCACAGCTGGTCGACAAGTCTCTCGTCGTCGCGGTGACCGATGATCACGGTCGTGTGCGCTATCGCATGCTCGAATCGATCCGCCAGTACGCGCAGGAGCACCTGGAAGCAGGCGGCACTGCAGGAGCCGTACGGGCCCGTCATGCCGCCCACTACGTCGTGGTTGCGGAGACTGCACGAACCGGACTGCGCAGCAGAGACCAGATCGAAACGGCCGAGCGCATCGCACGCGACACCGACAACTTCAGGGTGGCGATCGACTGGGCCGTCGAGACGGAGGAGCCCGACCAGGCGCTTCGCATCGTTGCCGCGCTGGCGGTCACCGGCATGGCGATCGGATACTCGGCGTTGGAGTGGGCAGAGACGGTCATCGACATCCCGGACGCGAGTGATCACGCACTCTTTCTTGAAGTTGCGGCCTGGGCCATGTGGTCCATGGTGTCGCGTCGGGCGTTCGAGGAAGCCGACGCGCTGGACGCGAGGATTGAATCGATCGAGAGGACACGCGGGCTCCGGGAGCGATCCGTCTGCCGGGCCCGCGCCACGCTGGGATTCTTCCGGGGCGACGAGCAGAACGCGCGGGGCCAAGCTGAGACCTGGGTGACGCTCGCTCGCGAGGTTGGAGATCCGTACGAGCTCGCCCACACGCTCATCATGTTGGGAGTGGCGCAGGCCCACGCCGGCGATCACGAGGACGCGCGGCACACCCTCGAAGAAGCGACGGCCGTCGGGCGCTCGGCTGCGATCCCTTCGGCGCTCGCCATCGGGCTCGCCAGCGTCGCGATCCTCCTGCCCATCGAGGAATCGGACCTCATCCTCGAACGCACGGACGAGGCCATCGAGGTCGCCACCCGTCTGGGCGACCGAACCACCATCACCCACAGCCTTCCGATCAGGGGAGGAGTGGCAGCGCACCGCGGCGACTACATGACTGCGCTGGCGATCTCGGCCGACGCCGCCACCCGCATGCTCGACGCCGGCGACTTCATGAACACCGGCTGGACCACGCTCCTCGCCGCGACCGCGCTCACGCACCTCGGCCACTCACGGCCCACGGCGATCCTCGACGGGGCTGGGAGGAGCGCCATCCTCGGCGAAATGCCCGACGACTGGTACACCGCAATGATCGTCGAGGCCGAAGCGCTGCTTGACTCGCAGCTCGACGAAGCGCACGTGGCCGGGCTCCGCGACGAAGGCGCCCGGCTCACGCCGAGCGAGACGCTCGCGTACCTCGTCACGAGGGCCGATGAGATCGCGCCGCGCTAGGAGGATGTCGCTCAGGGAACGGCAACGCCCGAGTCGGGGCGGACCGAGTCGAATGTTCATGAGCACCGGTGTAGGCCTCAGTGAACGGTGGGCACGTAGCTGAGCTCCTGGGTGCGTCCGTCGAGCGTCCGGGCCTCGACCAGGTCGAGGTCGAAGTCGGCGGCACCCTCGAAGAGGGGAGCGCTTCCCGTGATGCCGCAGATGACGGGAAAGACCGTGACCTGCACGACGTCGACGAGGCCGGCGGCCATCAGCGCCCGGTTCAACGACAGACTGCCGTGCGAGCGCAACGGCACGTCGGACTCCTCCTTGAGTTGGGCCACGATCTCGATGCCGTCACCGCTGGCGACGGTTGCGTCGGGCCAGTCGAACGGGCCCTCCAGCGTGCTCGAGATCACCGTCGTCGGCATGCTCCGCATCCGCTCGACCCACGGGTCGACCCCAGGGATGTGCAGACCTGCGAACTGGATCTGCTCCCGGAAGGTGATCGCTCCGAACACCATGCGCTGCGGCTCGTCGAACAGTCCGAGGCGGTGTTCGAGCAGCTCCGGGCCCTGCTTGCCCCAATAGCCGCCCCAGTCGCCGTCTTCTCCGTAGGAACCGAAGCTGTCGAGCGTCGAGAACACGTCGAAGGTGTAGGTCGCGGTCATGTGGTCCTCCTCGTGGAACTCCCATCCATCCTCACGGGGATGTGTCTCACAAGCAAACAGTGGTTGACTGGTGAGAACATGACGACGCAGGGGATCGGACTGGAGATCGACCTCGCGGCACCGCAGCCCGGTGGCCGTCTGCCCGCCCCCGGTCGCCTCGCCACGGTGCAGGCGTTCGTGAACACGTTCTACGACCTGAGCGGCGACGACGGCGGCGAGGTGCTGACCAGTCCCGTTGCGCTGCGCGGCTGGTTGGCCGAGCGCCATCTCGTCGCTGCGAGTGCGCGTCTGCCGCGCGAGCGATCTCGAACGCGCGCTCGTGATCCGAGAGGGACTTCGTGCGTTCGCCTACGCCAACAACGGTCAGCCACTGAACACCGGTGCGGTCGCCGCCATGCAGCGAGCCTCGGAGGGCGTCCACACCCAGGTGCGCATCGAAGCCGACGGGCCGCGCTTCCTCCCGCCGGCCGGATCCGCCGCCGACGGTGCGCTCGGCGCGCTGCTCGGCATCGTCGCGGCCTCGATGCTGCAAGAGCAGTGGCCGCAGCTCAAGGCATGCCTCGGACGTGACTGCGGCTGGGTCTTCTACGACCGCTCCCGCAACCAGAGCGCACGGTGGTGCGCGATGAACGTCTGCGGCGACCGGGAGAAGGCGCGCGCGTACTACCGACGCAAGACCCTGGAAGACCACGAACCCGCCGACTCCTGACGTCGCGTGCGAGCGAGTCGCCGTCTCTCAGGACGAGCGAGCCGTCGGGCGTGTGGTCCGCCATGCGGCACTCAGCAACGGGACGAACGCAGAGGTGTCGAAGTAAGCGATCACCTGCGTTGCTCGACGACGAGGTCCGACGCCGTTCCCCTCGTAGCGATGGGTTTCGTCGTTGGCTGCTTCCGGCGCCGAGCGGGCGTCACAATTCCTTCGGCGACGAGGCGGTCGAGGAGGCGCTCATTTCTGAATGGCACGACGCGCGCGATTGCCCGACCTCGATCGGTCACCACGAGCTCGTCACCGTCTCGTACGTGGTCGAGGTAGCGACTCAGTTGGTTCTTCAGCTCTGTGATTCCGACTTCCACGATGCTCCAGTGTGGCTGCATCGGGCCGCTTGATGTAGCCACATGGCCGTCGCTCACGTCGTGTGCCAGGCGTCGGACACCCGGAACGCGAATGCCAGGAAAGCATCGGCCGCCCGCTGCTCGTGGGTTCGGTCTTCGTAGTTCTCGGTCGCCAATCGATCGGCGTCGTCGAGCAGGAACTCGGCCTGGATCCTCATGAGGGCACGGAAGAACGGGGTGGCGAGCCTCGGGGCCAGGCGCATGGACATGCTGGACATGCCATTTGCGAGTCGGCTTCACCTCGATCTGTTGGAGCGCCTCGATCAGAACGTCGACGGGCTCGCCGGCAACCAGTGTGGAGGTCATGGATCGAACGTACGACGGACCTGTGACACTCATCGCTGCTGTTCGCGGCTGGAGCGCTCGTCGGTGCGCACGAACTACGTCGTGTCTTCAGCCATTGACGGACCCGACAATGTCACCTAACTTCTGCCCAGGCGGGAGGGCCTTGCGGGCAAAAACGAGCGGGTTGATTGGTCCTTTGGCGCAGGCGCGCCCGGAGCCCTCTCGTGCTCTGAAACTCGGACGCTGCTGTCCGTATCCGCTTGGATCAATTGTCGAGGAGGGCCATGGGCTTCGGCTCGAAGTATTTGTGTCTAGGAGTGCTGGCCGTCGCTGCGGTCACCCCTCTGGCTGTGATCGCAGCGAATGTCGGTGTTGCCGGAGCAGCCTCGGCGCGGCCCGTGGTGTTGACCGACGCGGAACTCACGGGCGCGATGCTGACCGAAGCTGACCTGCCCACCGATGGTGGTTTCATACCGTTGAGTGGCGGGCCAATCCAGTTGCCGGTCGCGTCTGAAGACGGAGGCATGTGCGACGGACCGAACGACGTGGAATTGGCGAAGGAAGCTCGCTATGTCGGCGCCGGCACAGCGGTGCACCTCAACACGAATACTGACGGTCCGTCGTTCTACGAAGTTGTGTACTCGTTCCCGAACGAATCGGCGGCCAAGCGGTTCGTGACCGCCTCGCAGCACCAAATTGCGTCATGTCGCTCCGGATGGTCGAGGCCGATCATCCCAGGCGATCCGCCGACCGACTACAAGGTGAAGATCGTGCCCTTTCCCAAGGTCGGGGATCAGCGCTTCGCGGCGCGGACGATCAGCACCGGCGGTGAGGACGACCTCCTCCGAGATCCGGACCTGCCGACCATCAGCGATGGCGCTCTCGTGCGCGTCGGGAACAACGTGGTCTCGGTCTCGCGCTACGGGATCTCGGTCGTCATGGACGACTCGGCGCAACAGCTCAAAGCGAACGTCAAGGCGGCTCTCGCTCGGCTCGCTGACACGGTGAAGGCGCAATCGTGAGCCCGCACCATTCTCGATGTGATCGGTCCGGAACGCGGGCGAAGACGAGATCGCGCACGACGCGGTCTGTTGCCGGTGCCGCGCTCACGGTGTCGCTGTTCGTCTTCGGTGGCGCGGTTGCTGGAGCGCGAACGAAGCCGCCGGCGACGACGAAGTTCTGCGACACGTTCTCGAGCAACGCGATTTTGTCCCAGCAATCGTTTCTGGCGGCCGACAGCGATCCGGCGTCGGTACTGAGCGTCAAGCTCCACGCTGGCATCACTGCGGCAAAGGCGGTCGTCCCGACGGCGATTGCCGACGACTACGACGTCGTCACCGCTGACGCGGCGACGGACTTCACGGCCATCACGGCAGCAGAGAAATCGATCGACGCGTGGCTCCTCGCCAACTGCAAGTACGAAGTGGTGAAGCTCACCGCCGACGACTCCTCGGTCAGCGTGCCCAGGACACTGAAGCCGGGCTTCGTCGCCTTCGACGTGACCAACACGGGCACGACGGCTCGCTACTACGGGGTCGTGCCGGTGCCCGAGGGACAAACCGTTGCCCAAGTGGTCGCCACGCCGATCGATCAACTCAGGCCGCAGGTGATCACGCAAGTCCTCACCACGCCCGGGCAGGAAGCCGTCGCCTATGGGCCCATTGCCAAGCCAGGTGTCTACGTCGTGATCGACGGAAACTCGGCTGGCACCGCCGCACCGAGTTTCACCAGCTTCACCGTCAAGAAGTAGAGGCGAACGAAGGGGGACGGGCGACGCGACACTCGATGCCGAGAGCCGCTGGCGCCGCACCACGGCGACTGTCTGCCGTTTCTTCGGTGGCCTTTTCGTGATCCGCCTCGCGGCGTTGGCGCTCGCCGGGTGACCGATCGTGAGCTGGATCCTGGCAGCATCAGGACCCGTCCCTCCACGACGAGCGAGCCGCCGGTGTGAGATCGTGACCGCATGAAGGTCTACGTCGCCCTGCCCACCGACCACGTCGACCTCGGGACGGAGTTCGTGAGCGGTGAGGGCGTCGCCGCCGTCGCCCGCGCCGCCGAGGCGGCCGGCTTCGACGGCGTGTACTCCACCGAGCACCCCTTTCCCGACGACGACTGGCTCGCGAGCGGCGGCCACCAGGCCCTCGACCCGTTCGTCGGGCTCTCCTTCGCCGCCGCCGCCACGACGCACCTCCGCGTCCTCACCAACCTCTGCGTGCTCCCGTACCGCAACCCGTTCCTCGCGGCGAGGGCGGCCGCGAGTCTCGACGTGCTCTCCGGTGGACGGCTCGACCTCGGCGTCGGCGCCGGCTACCTCGAAGGGGAGTTCCGCGCCCTCGGCGTGGAGTTCGAGAACCGCAACGACCGCTTCGACGAGGCGATCGCCGCGATCACCGCGGCGTGGTCGGGCGAGTCGGTGCAATTCGCGGGCGACGGCTACGAAGCGCGCGGCAACACCATGCGACCGGCACCGGCGCAGCAGCCGCGTCCGCCGGTGTGGATCGGTGGCAACTCCGCACGCGCGCTGCGACGCGCCGCCCGCTTCGGCGACGGCTGGCTGCCCCTGCCCAACCCGCGCTCGCTCGGCAACCGCCGCCACTCCGCACACCTCGAAGACCTCGACGATCTGCGACGACTCATGGCGCGCCTGAATGACGAGCGCGCCACCGCGCGTCGCGAAGGACTCGAGCTCGCGGGACGGCGCTCGTCGTTCGACGTGCTCGGGTACCCGATGGTGCCGTTCGTCCCGGGAGCCGCCGGCTTCTCGTCCGACGGGCTGGTCGAGCACGCGAACGAGGTGAGTCAACTCGGTGTCACCGGCTTCATCGTCGGGATGCCCAGCCCCAGCCGCAGCGCGTACGAGGACGCGCTCGCCGCGTACGGCGAAGCGGTCCTGCCACTGTTGCGGGACGTCGAGGCGATCGACACCGCAGACCACTGACCAACGAGAAGAGAGCATCGATGGACGTCCGAGAAGCGCTCTACACGACCCGCGCCATGCGTCGCGTCACCAGTGAACCGATCCCGCTCGACGCGCAGGCCCGGATCCTCGATGCGGCCGTGCGCGCGCCGAGCGGAGGCAACACGCAGAACTGGCGCTTCCTGCTCGTCGACTCCGCCGAGGTGAAGGCGGCGATCGCGCCCATCTACAAGCAAGCGATCGACGGCCTGTGGACCGGCTACTACAAGGAGCGCATCGACGCCGCTCTTGCCGATCCCGAGTCGGCAGAATCCAAGTCGATGCTCGCGGTGCAGAAGTCGGCGCAGTGGCTCGCCGATCACTTCGAAGAGGTGCCGCTCTACCTCTTCGCGTTCAGCACCGACCAGGGCGGCAGCTCGATCTACCCGGCGATGTGGAGCGCGCAGCTCGCCGCTCGGGCCGAGGGCATCGGTTCGTCGCTCACGCAGGCGTTGGCCTTCTACAACGACGAGACCCTCGAGATCCTCCGCGTCCCGAAGGACGCGGGCTGGTACATGGCCGGCGCCCTCTCCTTCGGCTACCCGACGGGGCGATGGGGCGTCGCCGTACGCCAACCCGCGCGCGAGGTCTCGTTCCGCAACCAGTGGGGTGAACCCGCGGGCTTCGTCGACGACGGACCGCTCTGGCCCGACGCCTGACAGCTTCCGCGGCGCAACCGAACCCAAATCGGCCGCAACTGCGTTCTCATCTTCAGGGGCCGGTCCGAAGGAGAACCTGGTGCAGTTCCGTACATCCCGGTTGTCGCTGGTCGCCGCGCTGGTGATCGCCTGTTCCGCGCTCGCCGTCTCGTCGGCCAGCGCCGCGACGGCGTCAGCCGATCAGACGACCAACGCCTACACGCCCATCGCCGTCCGCGCGCTCGAGCCGGGCACGTTCCCGTTCCTCGGCACCGACGGCAAGTACCACGTGGCCTACGACGTCGAGCTCACGAACGCGTCGTCACAGCCGGCCACGATCGACCAGGTCGACGTGGTCGACGCCGCGCACCCCGACACGGTGGTCGCGTCGTACTCGGGCACCAAGCTCGTCGACTCGTGTCTCGTCGGGGACTGCAACCGACTGCGCCAGCTCACGTCGCAGCCGGTCACCGACACGACACTGGCGCCCTCGGAGAGCCGCATCCTCTACGTCGACTTCGCGGTCGACTCCAAGCGCGACGTGCCCGCGGCGGTGCTGCACCGCGTCACCGGCACCGGGAAGGCCAAGCTCGGGGCGACGCAGCTCGGTCCCTTCGACCAGCTCACGACGAAGTTCTCGCTCGCCGCCGGCAAGCCGCGGGTCATCAGCCCACCCTTGAAGGGATCCAACTGGGTGGCCTTCTCGGGGTGCTGCCTGCCCGGGTTCCCGCACCGCGACCAGATCACGCCCGCCGACGGCACCATCGGCAACAGCCAGCTGTTCGCCATCGACTGGTTGAAGACCAACGACCAGGGCGCCTTCTACGAAGGCGACCAGACGAAGAACGAGAGCTACTTCGACTACGGCCAGCCCGTCTACGCCGTCGCCGACGGGACCGTCGTCTCGGTGCTCGACGACGTCGACGCCAACTCGCCGGGTGTGCAGCCGAGCCAGGTGCCGGCGCTCGCGGCCAAGCTCGACCTCGCCAACGCCGACGGCAACCACGTCATCCTCGACCTCGGCGGTGGCGTCTACGCCATGTACGCCCACTTCCAGAAGGGCTCGCTCCTCGTGAAGCCGGGCGACAAGGTGAAGGCGGGCCAGAAGCTCGCGCTCCTCGGCAACACCGGCAACGCCAACGCGCCGCACCTGCACTTCCAGCTCATGGACGGCCCCGACGTCCTGACCGCGAGCGGACTGCCCTACGTGTTCGACACCTTCCAGTACCACGGGCAGGTCGCGGTGCAGCAGGTGCTCGACGCCGACAACTACGTGTCGGGCGAGTTCTTCGGCGAGCGCGACGCGACGGGTGAGACCCGCACGAAGCAGCTCCCGCTCGACCTCGCGATCGTCGACTTCGCCAAGTGACCGACCGGGTTCCTCAGGACTTCTCCACCGGGTAGACGAGGTGGATCACCCGATCCGACGGGATGCACGTGGTCGGGTCGCCGATCGGGATGTCGCCGGGCGCCAGGTCGCCGAAGTAGGGGCGTCCACCGCCCATCACCACGGGCACGAGGTCGATCGCGACCGCGTCGAGCAGGCCCTGGTCGAGGCACTGGCGGGCGATCGTCCCCGCCGCCACCGCCACCGTGCGGTCGCCGGCGATCTCCTGCGCGCGTGCCACCGCGGCCTCGACCCCGTCGCTCACGAAGTCGAACGGCGCGTCAGGGTGCGCGGCGATCCAGTCCGCCGGCGGTTCGTGCGTGACCACCACGACCGGGACGTCCATGGTGTGGCGGCCGTCCCACCCGTTGGTGAAGTCGAACAGGGTGCGACCGCACACGAGCGCGCCGATCTCCGTCACCCACCCCTGCCAGTAGTCGAAGCTCGCCTGGTTGAGGTGCAACGTGATGTCCGGGTTGATGGTCCGGTACTCGAGCTTCCCGTTGTCGAACCAGTCGAACAGATGCCCGATCGTGTTGTCGTCCTTCGCGATGTAGCCGTCGATCGACATCGAGGCCGACGAGATCACCTTGCCCATGACGTGTCCTCCCTGTCGTTGCTCACGAGAATGGAGACTCCTCGCCGCACGCGAAGTCATCGGTGATTGCGGTGGTTCGGGGTCGGGTGATACACACCGTCGATGGCGGTGAAGATCACGATCAACTTCTCGGATCCCGTGGATGCTGATGCGTTCGTGCAGCACTACGTCAACGTGCACGTCCCGCTGGTGCAGGCGCTGCCGGGATTGCGCGCCTTCGAGTACGGCCGCGCGCTCACGAACTTCGACGGCTCCGAGCCCGACGTGTTCTGGTCGCTCTCGATGACCTTCGACGACGAAGCCGCCATGCATGCCGCCTTCGCCAGTCCTGAAGGCAAGGCGACCATGGCCGACATGCCGAACTACCAGGCCGGCTCGATGAAATCGGTGGTCAGCGAGGTCCAGTAGCCGGACCGGCGAGTCGCTCGGATCCCGGTGACGAGAGCACGTACCACGTCTGGGGGGATGGTGGCTCGAGGTCGCACGCGCTGGGTGGGAGTGCTGGTCGTTTCGATCGCGCTGGTCGCGGGATCGGCCGGGATCGCGACGGGCGCGACGGCGCAGCAGGACTCTCCGCCCGTCGACATCAGCAAGTTGGTGGTCACCGAGTTGCCGGCCGGGACGCCCCAGACGTCGGCCGTGGTGGCGACCCCCGATGCCGAGGGCGGCGCGCAGGGCCGAGCCCTCGCCTCCGACTACGTGGAGAAGGAGTTCCTCGTCAAAGGGGAGGCGTCGACCTACGAGGGCAAGCTCGGCGGGCCGGTCGAGGTCACGGCGACGGACGTCCCCTACGTGACCCGGGTCCTGGTCCACTCCCCGAAGGACGCGAAGAAGTTCAGTGGTCGTGTCGTGGTCGAGCCGTTCAACACCAGCAACGGCGGCAAGGACCTCGACGCGGTGTGGTCGATGCTGGCGCCGATGCTCCAGCAGCGCGGTGACGCCTGGGTCGGCGTCACCGAGCGCGCCTCGGCCGGTGCGGCGTTGAAGACGGCGGATCCGACCCGGTACGCGGAGATCAACGTGCCGAGCAACGACGTGGCGTGGGACGTGCTCGCGCAGGTGGCGGCCGCGGTCCGCAAGGGTGGCGCAGCGAGTCCGCTTCCCGGGCTCGACCCGAAGCACCTGTACATGGCCGGCTACTCACAGAGCGGCGTCGACACCGCCGGCTTCGCGATCGGCCTGGCCAAGCACTACGGCACGGCGGCGGGCACGCCGATGTTCGACGGGTACTTCCCGGCCGCGCAGGCCGCCAGCGCGACCCCGCTGAAGGCGGGCACGTCGGTGGTGCCCAAGTTCGAGTACCCGGTGTGGCCCGCGGTGGGTGTGCCCGTGGTCAACCTCGAGGACCAGTCGGGGATCATGGGGTTCACGGCCGAGCTCCCGCCCGAGGCGCAGGCCTCGCTCGGCCTGAAGGAGTACGTCAACGTGTCCTCGGCGACGACGCGACGCGCCGACTCGGACAAGAAGGGTGACCAGTACCGGCTCTACGAGGTCGCGGGGATGCCGCATGCACCGGGTGGCGCCGGCGGCTGCGAAGGACCGGCCTCCACGTTCCCGATCACGGCGCTGGCCCGCGGCACGTTCTCGCTCCTGAACCGTTGGGTCGAGACCGGCCAGAAGCCGCCGAGTGCGCCCCGGGTGAAGTTGGACGAGCTCGACAAGAACTCCAAGGTGTCGGTCGACGCGAACGGCAACACCCTTGGCGGTGTCCGCTCGCCGTACCTCGACGACGCGCTCGTCCGCTACGACGCGCAGGCTCCCGGCCCGATCACCTGTGGGCTCGCCGGCCACGAAGCGGCGCTCGACGCCGCCGCGCTGGCGAAGGAGTACCCGAGCGTCGACGCCTACATGAAGCAGTTCACCAAGGGCCTCGACGCCATGATCAAGGCCGGGTACGTCATCCCGGCCGACAAGGCCCAGCTGATCGCCGATCAGAAGGCGAAGGCGACGCAGGTGCTCGGCCAGTAGCCAGGAGCCGTCGCAGCCGGACCGGCGAGCCGAGCGCCCGCCGGTCCAGTGTCGGTGTTCAGCTCTCCAGGAACGTGAGCAGGTCGTTGTTCACCTGGTCCTGGTGCGTCGTCGTCAGGCCGTGCGGTGCGCCGCGGTAGTAGATGTCCTTGGCGTCCCGGATGATGCGCGCCGAGCGCTCCGAGTTGTTGACCGGGACGACCTGGTCGTCGTCGCCGTGGATCAGCAGCGTCGGCACGTCGAAGCGCTCGAGGTCGTGCGTGAAGTCGCTCTCGCCGAGCGACACGACGCACTCGTACGAGTTCTTGAGGCCCGACTGCATCGACTCGCGCCAGAACTCGTCGAGCACGCCCTGCGACACGTTCGCGTCGGGACGGTTCGCGCCGTAGAACTGCTGCGCGAGCCCCTCGTAGAACGTCGACCGTTCTGCGAGCAGGCCGCCGAGGATCCCGTCGAACGCTTCCTTGGGCAGTCCGACCGGGTCGTCGGCCGTCGGTGCGAGGTGCGGCGGCACACCGGAGATCAGAGCCACCTTCCCGACGCGCGCGGTGCCGTGGCGGCCGATGTAGCGCGCCACCTCACCGCAGCCGGTCGAGTGGCCGACCACCGTCATGTCACGCAGGTCGAGCGCCTCGACGAGCTCAGCGAGGTCGTCGGCGTAGGTGTCGAGGTTGTTGCCCGACGAGGGCTGGTCGGAGCGCCCGTGACCGCGGCGGTCGTGGGCGATGGTCCGGAAGCCGTGCTGGGCGAGGAACAGCATCTGCGGATCCCACTGGTCGGCGCTGAGCGGCCAACCGTGCGAGAACGTGACGACGGGCCCCTCGCCCCAGTCCTTGAAGTAGATCTCGGTGCCATCGCTGACTGTGATCGTGCTCATGGGTTCCTCCCTTGCAACATGGGTCGTGGCCAGGTCGACGATCACACGGCGAGCCCTCGGGCCGAGTCCGTCGAACCCCCCAGTCGGTGACCCGGGGGGTGGGGGGAGCCGGTGAACGATCGGTGAACGATCTGGCGAACCGCACCCTTCGTCCGCAAGACTCCGAGGACATGGCGGAAAGCCCCCGGTCCCCGGGCTTGCTCGACCGCGCCGACGAGCGCCAGGTCCTCGCTCGGCTCGTCGCCGGCGTTCGCGCCGGCCAGAGCCAGGCACTGGTGCTCCGCGGCGAAGCGGGTGCCGGCAAGACCGCGCTCCTGCGTCACGTCCCCGAGGCCGCCGAGGGTTGCTCGATCGTCTGGACCACCGGCGTCGAGTCGGAGATGGAGCTCGCCTACGCCGGCCTCCACTCATTGTGTGCGCCCATGCTCGATCGTCTGGAGCGCCTCCCGGAACCGCAGCGCGACGCGCTGTGCACCGCGTTCGGCCTGAGTGCAGGCCCGCCTCCGGACCGCTTCCTCGTGGGCCTGGCCGTCCTCGGCCTCCTCGCCGAGAGCGCGGAGGAGCAGCCGCTGGTGTGCCTCGTCGATGACGCGCAGTGGCTCGACCGCGTGTCGTCGGAGACCCTCGCGTTCGTGGCTCGTCGCCTGCTCGCCGAGCGCGTCGGCTTCGTGTTCTCCGTGCGCGAGTCCATCGGCGCTCCGGTGCTCGACGGGCTCCCGGAGCTCGTGATCGATGGCCTCCCCGCCGAGGATGCGCGGCTGCTCCTCGACGCCATGATCCCCGGCCCGCTCGACGAGGCGGTGAAGGCGCGCATCCTCGACGAAGCGCGAGGCAACCCGCTCGCGTTGATGGAGCTGCCGCGCGCTCTGACACCGGCCGAGCTCGCGGGCGGGTTCGGCCTCCCGGATGCGCGGCCGCTGACGAGTCGGATCGAGCAGAGCTTCGTGCAACGCATCGAGACGCTGCCCCGCGACACGCAGGTCCTCCTGCTCGTCGCGGCGTCGGAGCCGCTCGGAGACGTGAACCTGCTGTGGCGCGCCGCCGAACGACTCGGCATCGATCGCGACGCCGGCCACCCGGCCGAGGCCGACGGCCTGATCGAGCTCGACGCGCGTGTTCGCTTCTCGCATCCGCTCGTTCGTTCGGCCGTCTTCCGCGTGTTCGATCCGCCGACGCGGCGCGCCGTCCGTCGCGCGCTCGCCGACGCCACCGACTCGGAGCTCGATCCCGACCGTCGTGCATGGCATCGTGCCCACGCGACGGATGCGCCCGACGAAGAGGTCGCCGCGGAGATGGCGCGCTCGGCCGATCGTGCGCAAGCGCGCGGCGGGTTGGCCGCGGCCGCGGCGTTCCTGCAACGGGCGGCGGAACTCACTCCCGATCCCAACCGTCGGGTCGAGCGCTCGCTGGCCGCCGCCCAGGCGAAGCTCGACGTCGCCGACGCGGCGTCGGCCGCGGTGTTGCTGGCCGCCGCGGAGCTGGGCACGCTCGACGACCTCCAACGCGCCCGGTTGGAGCGACTGCGGGCCCGGGTCGTGTTCCTGAGCCGACGCGGGCGCGACGCGCCGCAGTTGCTCCTCGAGGCCGCACAGCGCCTCGAACCCCTCGACGTCGACCTCGCTCGCGACACGTATCTCGAAGCGATCTCGTCGGCGATGTTCGCCGGGCGCCTCGGCACGGGTCCCGGAGGGCGCGAGATCGCCGAGGCGGCGGCGAGCGTCGCGGCGGTGGCGGACCCGAGCGCGGTCGATCTGCTCCTCGACGGTCTCGTGCTGCGCTTCACCGACGGCTACCCCTCGGGGGTGGTTCCACTGGCGCGGGCGCTGCGCGCGTTCAGAGAGTTCGACGATGCGAAGAGTGAAGAGCAGCACTGGCTGTGGCTGGCGTGCCGGATCGCACAGGACCTCTGGGACGACGAGCTCTGGTTCGCGCTCGCGACCCTCGGAGTCCGGGTCGCGCGCGACACCGGCGCACTCACGCTGCTGCCGAACGCGCTCAACCACCTCGCGGCCTTCAACGTGCACTCGGGAGCGTTCGCGGCGGCCGAGGCGCTGGCCGACGAGGTTCGCCTCATCGCCGAAGCCACCGGGCTCCCGTCACTCGGCTACTCGCGGTACAAGTTGGCGGCGGCCCGCGGCGACCGGTCGACGGTGCAGGCGATGGTCGACGGCCCGCTCGACGGCGCCGCGATCCGCGGCGAGGGTCAGGCGATCGCGATGCACTGGGCGCTCCAGGCGCTGATGCTCAACGGCGCCGGGCAGTACGACAAAGCGCTCGCCGCCGCGCGGCAGGGGTGCGAGTACGACGAGGTCATCGCGTACAACGGTTCGCTCGCAGAACTGGTGGAGGCCGCGGTGCGCAGCGGCGACCCCGACGCTGCGGCCACTGCGTTCGACCAGCTGAGCGAGCGGGCGCGGGCAAGTGGCACCGCGTGGGCTGTCGGAGTCGAGGCGCGCGCTCGAGGCCTGCTGCACGACGACGAGGCGGCGTACCAGGAGTCGATCGATCAGCTCACGCAGAGTCGCGCAGTGGTGGAACTGGCGCGCAGTCGGCTCGTGTACGGCGAATGGCTCCGACGGGAGAACCGTCGCGTCGACGCGCGAGCAGCTGCGCGCCGCACACGAGAGCTTCAGCCACATGGGCGCCGAGGCGTTCGGGGAGCGAGCGCGCCGCGAGCTCGTCGCCACCGGTGAGACCGCACGCCGCATCACCGCCGACAACTGGGACGCGCTCACGCCCCAGGAGCTCCAGGTCGCACGCTTGGCGCGTGACGGCTACACCAATCCCGAGATCGGGGCGCAGCTGTTCATCAGCGCGCGGACCGTCGAGTACCACCTGCACAAGGTGTTCCGAAAGCTCGATGTGAGCAGCCGTCGGCAGCTCCGCGACGCGCTCGACGACTCGTCGCATCAAGCGGTGCAGGGCTACGTGTGAACGGTCGCGACGATCCGATTGCGGCGCACCTCGCAGCGCTGCCGCAGCCGCAACGCGACACGCTGATCGCGCTGCGTTCGACGCTGCGCGAGCTGCTGCCCGATGCCGTCGAGAGCATCAGCTACAACATGCCGTGCTTCAAGGTGGACGGCGTCGCCGTCGCCGGCTTCGACGGGTTCACGCACCACTGCTCGTACTTCCCACACAGTGGCAACGTCCTCGGCGAGATCACCGGCGTCCCCACCTGGTGCACCGTCGCCTCCAGGGGCACGTTGCAGTTCCCTGTCGACCGCCCGCTGCCGAAGGCGCTGGTGCGGAAGCTGGTGAGGGCGCGACTGCGTGAGATCGCCGCCAAGCGAGCATCGAGGCGAACCCGATGACGGTTGTGGCGGGTCGCGTCAGCTGAGCTCCTCGGCCAACGCCACGATGATCCCCTCGGGGCCGCGCACGTAGGCGAGTCGATAGGTGTCCCCGAACTGCGCCACTTCTCCGACGAGCGTCGCGCCGTGGAGTTGCAAGCTCGCGATCGCGGCATCGATGTCGTCGACGGCGAACATGATGCTGCGGAGACCGAATGCGTTCGACGGCGTGTCGTCCGGCTCGGCGCGGATCGCGGCCGGGTGGTGGAACTTCGTCAATTCGAGCTTGCCGTTGCCATCGGGAGTCCGCATCATCGCGATGGTCACCCGGACGCCGTCGAGCGCGTTGACCTGGTCGACCGACGGGCCCTCGATCGGCGCCTGGCCCTCGACCTCCATGCCGAGCGCGGTGAAGAAGGCGATGCTGCCGTCGAGGTCGTCGACGACGATGCTCACGTGGTCCAGCCGCTTGATCGTCATGGTCGTGCTCCTTCGCCACGGGGCCTGGTGGCCACCTCTTGTACCCGGGACGGACCCGGCGCCCCATTCTCGACACTCTTTCCCGAGTTGGCGAAGGGGCTTACGCTCGTCGGATGAATCAGTCGAACGGTGCAGATCTGCAGGGTCGGTGCGAGCTGCTCCGGTCGTTGCACACACCCGGTGACCCGCTGCTCCTCCCGAACGTGTGGGACGTGGCGACCGCCGGCGCCGTCGTGGAGGCGGGCTTCCCCGTCGTTGCGACGACCAGCGGTGGCGTGGCGGCTTCGCTCGGCTATGACGACCACGAGGCCGCACCGGCCGCCGAGATGCTCGCAGCCGCGGCGCGCATCGCGCGCGGTGTCGATGTGCCCGTGACCGTCGACGCCGAGGCCGGCTACGGGATGGACCCAGCCGACCTGGTGGCTGCGCTCCGGAACGTGGGGGTTGCGGGGTGCAACCTCGAGGAGACCGACCACGCGACCGGAGGCCTGCGCGATCCACGTGAGCAGGCGGCCTGGCTGGCGGCGGTCCGCGTGGCCGCCGCGGCCGACGACTACCCGTTGGTGATCAACGCGCGGGTGGACTGCTTCCTTCCTTCCTTCAGCGCCGGCACCGACGCCGGCACGCAGCTCGCGTCGGTGGCCGACGGCGTCGCACGCGCGAGCGCCTACCTCGCAGCTGGCGCCGACTGCGTGTACCCGATCTTGCTGTGGGAGCCCGACGCACTGAGCCTGTTCATGTCCGAGGTCGCCGGTCCGGTGAACGTGACCCGGCTGCCCCAGATGCCGTCGCTCGAGGAGATCGCCGAGCTCGGTGTTGCCAGGGTGAGCTGGGGCACCTTCCTGTTCCGCGGTGCGATGGGCCACTTCACGGAGCAGCTTGCGTCCCTCCGCGACTGACGCAAGGTTCCGCCTCCGACGCCGTTCCGTCACCGACCACGAGCCAGTCGGCGATGTTGCGCACGTAGCCCTTGAAGATCTCGAAGCGCTCCGGGTCGCGCTCGATCTCGTGGCCGGGCGGATCGGTCACGAACGAAGGCGCGCCGGCGTGCACGTCCCAGTTCAGGTCGGCGAAGTGGTGGAACGTCGAGCACGCGAGCGCTCTCCCCATCGGCCGTCCGTCGTCGGCGACCTCACCGTCGAGCGCGACAGCGAGGTTGAAGTGCCGGCGGGTGACGATGCTGCGTCCCCGCCCGACCACGGTGGCGAACGGGCAGTCGTCGGGCGCGGACACCGCGCCCTCGTGCGGATGCGCAGGGAACCACTCGATGTGCCCGCTCTCGGTGCGATCGGAGCGCAGCAGCTCGTGCACTGGATCGTCGACGAAGACCCGTTGGTAGTCGCCGTTGGCGCCGGAGTGGTAGTTGGGCCACGAGATGCCGGGGTTGTCCTGGTCGTCCCGGCGCGCGTTCGGCTCCGGGTTCTCGCTGTGGAAGTGGTTCACCCGTCCGATGGACCCGAGCGCGCGTAGGCACGAGCCGAGGTCGTGGTGGTCGCGCGCGGTGACGACACCGCCGCCACGCGCCCGGAACCGCAGGATCCCGGCGGCGTCCGGGGCGGAGAGCCCACCGCCGGTGTCGACGGCCAGCAGCCAGAGCATGTCGTGATCGAGCTCGTCGAGTCGGCTCAGCACCGGATCGACCTCGCCTGCGTCGCGGTTGCGGGCGGTCACGTCGTGGCCGTCCCCTCGCAGCTGGTCGGCCAGCAGCGAGAACCGGCCGACGTTCCAGTCGTCGTGGGTGTCGACGATGGTCGTCTGCAACAGGATCCTCGCCATCGGGTCACCTCCGGGAGTCGTCGGCCGGCCGGAGCCGCACCAGGTCACGCTCGGGCACGAGGAGCGCGGTGCCGTCGTGGAGGTAGACGGTCACCGCGCCGCTCGGTGCGTCGTGTCCGCTGAGCCGCACCCGCACGTACGCGTCCTCGCCCTCCGGGTGGTGCGGCGAACCGTCGAGGAACTGCGGGACGAACGTCACATCCTGGGCTGCGATCATGACGACGATCCCGCCGGTGCGGCAATGGCGACCCACTCGTCGTAGCTGGTGGGCAGGAGACGCGCGCCGTCGTCGGGCACCAGCGAGCGCTCCGCCAGCTCGGTGTTGAAGTAGCGCGCGTGGGGATCGGCGACGACCGGGCGCGGATCGCCGTGAGCGGCGAGGTGCGTGCGCACGAGCTCGTCGAAGCGGAACGCGTCCGGGCCGCCGATCTCGATCGTGCCCACGAGCGGGGCGTCGGCGGCGACCTCGGCGACCACCGCGGCAACGTCAGTGGCGGCGCCGGGCTGGAAGAGCACCGACGGCAGCCGCACGACACCGTCAACGGTCGCCTCGTCGGCGATGCGGCCGATGAACTCGAAGAACTGCGTGGCGTGCACGATCGTGAACGGGAGCCCGGACGTCCCGATGAGCTTCTCCTGCGTGACCTTCGCCCGCAGGTAGCCGCTGTCGGGCAGCCGTTCGCTGCCGACCACCGACAGTGCGACCAGATGCCGCGCTCCCGCAGTGGTCATCGCGCCCAGGATGTTGCGGGTCGAGGTCTCGAAGAAGTCGTGGACCGCCTGATCCTCGAACGACGGCGAGTTCGACACGTCGACGACCACCGAGGCGCCGTCGAGCACCTCGGCGAGCCCTTCGCCGGTGAGGGTGTTGACCCCGGAGTTCGGTGATGCGGGCACCGCTTCATGGCCCTGCGCTTGCAGGTCGGCGACCACGTTGGAGCCGATGAGCCCGGTGCCGCCGATGACGACGATCTTCATGGTGAGTTCCTCTCGTGAAGGTTGGAGGTGCGCTTCAGCGCAGGGAGATGTCGGCTTCGGACGCGGCGAGCTCCTCGACTGCGAGCTCTGCGTCCTCGTGGTTGTCGAACTCGGCGAGGATCACGTCGCCGTCGACCGCGATCGATCCCCGGATGGCCCAGGTGTGTTCGTCGATCGGCACCAGGTCGCACGACACGTGCACGTGCTCGTCCAGGAGCTCCTGGACCACGCGCCGCTGGGACGGTGGAAGGTCGTGGTGTTCCTCGAACATGGTTCCCCCTTGCACTCGTGGGTCGATGAGCACAAGGTCGCACGGTCGGGCCGGCGCTCGAATCCGGGGGAGTCCCTAGTCGGCCCCCAGGCAACCGGGATCGTCAGGCGGGTCGAAGGTCGAACTCGATGGTGAGGAGGTCGGTGCCGAACTGTCGCACCGCCGCTTCGTGCGCGCGCCGGCCGAACGAGTCGAGCCGCGCCTGAGCATCGTCGTCGTCGAGGATGCGGGCACGAGCGTCCCGCCACCGACCGCGGATGCGGACCCGCACGTCGGGGTGCGCGTCGAGGTTCTGCACGTAGCCGGCGTGACGGCCGAACTCCGCGATCACCCAGCCGGTGTCGCCCTCGACCTTCATGCCGACGACGCTGAGCCTCCGTGTGCCGCTGCGCCGGCCCTCGGTCTCGACCAGCACGAAGCCAGGTACGAGCCCGCACCACACTGCCGCCTTCGCCGGCGGGTTCACGAGGTATCGCTGCACCGTGCGCAGGCGCCGTCGCTTCTTCGCCGCCGGGTCGTCGCTCATGCCTGGCTCCTTCCGTGCCGGTGGGAGCGTGGTGTGCACCATCCGGATGACGGCCGACTTCGGTGCGTCCCACACACTGCGTTCCTCTGACGGCCACGCGTACGTGAGTGCGCCGTCGTGCACGCAGTCGAGGAGCTCGGTGTGCCCAGCTCACGCGCTGACCACTCGTACACCTGTTGCAACCGCGGCCCGATGACGCCGTAGTCGAGGAGCCGTCCGAAGCTGAGCTCGATGTCGAGGTACGTCGCCACGCTGTCGGTCAGGGGATACTCGGCCGGCAGGATCCGCGACAGCGACAGGAAGATCCCGGTCATCCCGAGCCGCGGGTCACCGAGCGGCGGTGCGAGCGGGCCCCGCCACCCGAGCGCCAGGCGCGGCGCGGCGACGAGTGCGTGGGTGGAGAGGACCCGGCACAGGATGACGTTCATGAAGAAGCGTTCCGCGGCACTCTCCGCTTCGGCCAGGTCGCGGTGCTGGAGGTAGCCGGCGACGACGCTCCCGTTGTGGGCGCGGTACCGGGCCGCCGCGGTCGGGTCGTCGACGAAACGCATCCAGAGGTCGACGGTGGGGGAGGAAGCGGGACCGGGCAGGTCGCCGCTGAGCGCGACCGCTTCGCAGCCGTCGCGCAGGATCCGTTCGTTGACCGCCCGCCACCACGCACTCCCCGGACGCGCCGACGACGGCGGTTCCAGCACGCCGCGCTCCAACTGCCAGCGAATGAACGACATCGCGGCACGGCGAGAGGGGAGGTGCACCGACGCCACGGCTTCGTCCGCCCACGCGGCGGCGCTCGCGCTGCCGTTCATGATGAAGGGCGTCGCACCGGTGGTCATGCAGCAGATCCCGACAAGCATTCCAGCTTGTCACGCACTGTCGACCGATGAATTTCCGCTCGACCGAACGTCGAACCTGGAACACGCAGCACGACACAGCACGACACAGCACGACACGAGGAGCGATCCGATGGCCACCATCAGTGCGAGCATGTTCATGGCGCTCGACGGCGTCGTCGACCCGGGCGTGGGCAACTGGCACTTCCCCTACTTCAACGAGGAGATGGGCGAAGCGGTCTCGGGCACGCACGAGGCCGACGTCATGCTCTTCGGACGGGTGACCTACGACAGCTTCGCCGGTGCGTGGCCGGGCCGCGAGGAGGCGGGCGAGGCCGACGCGGTGATGGCCAAGCACCTCGGCGACATGCGCAAGATCGTCGTGTCACATGAACCCCTCTCGTTCACGTGGCGCAACTCGGAGCAGCTCCACGGTGACCTCGTCGACGGTGTGACCGCGTTGAAGGCGGATCCGTCGATCGACCGGATCGTGTTGAGCGGCTCGACGTCGGTGACGCGCGCGCTTGCTCGACGCCGAGCTCCTCGACGAGCTGCACCTCTTCATCCACCCGGCGACGGCCGGCTCCGGTCTGAAGTTGTTCGAGGACGGCGGCCCGCCTCGCCACCTGAAGTTGCAGTCGGCGCGCTCGTTCGACACCGGGGTCGTGTACCTCGTGTACGGCTCGGACCCGAACCCGCCCACCGGCGGGTACGAGGAGGCGAAGGAGACGCTGCCGCAGGAGTGAGTCGCGTGCGCGGAACGCGTGGGCGTCAGTGCTCGCCCGCGAGGGCGAAGAGCTGCGCGAGACCCTGCGGGGCGACGTCGGCGAGTCGGGCTCGCGCCGCCTGCACCGCCGGTTCCTCGAGCTGCGCCGGGCTCACGCTCGACGGGTTCAGCGCGACGGAGTTCGCCCACGCGGCGATGTCGGGTTCCGCTCCGAACGTCGCCGCCGCCACCGTGCCGCGTCCCTGCATCAGCGCCCACTCGGCCGCGCTGTTGCCGTAGAGGTTGGGAGGACAGAGCCGGTTGCGCTCGGCGTCGTCGTCCCTCGTCGCTTCGACGTAGCCGGCCAGCGCGGCGCAGAAGCAGGGGAACCCGACCCTGATCGTCTGCAACCGGATCCTGTCCTCACCCCAGATCGGGACCATGGGCGGGTACTGCAGGCCGGACGCCGCGCAGTGCACGACCACCGCCGACGGCGCCAGCGGCACGACACCGTCGTCGAACACCATCTCGTCACGGGTGACCTGGCGCACGTGGCCCTTGCGCACGACCCGCCCGATGCTCTTCAGGAGGTCGAGCTCCCAGGTGCCGAGCGTGGGGGTCTTGTACATCGTCGGGAGGACGTCGGGGTCGACCCGGAGCATCACGCCGGCGGCCTCGAGGCGCAGGAACATGTCGTCGAGCGACGACGCGTCGGCGGCCGACGTCATGATGTCGGCCGCGAGACCGAACGTCACCACCGGATCGGTCTGCACCAACGCCCGGTTGAGCATCCACGGGTCACGCGGTCGCACCCAGACGATCCGCTCGGTGTCGACTCCATTGCGGAGCAACCACACGATGGCATCGGTCGCGGTCTTGCCGGCCCCGACGATCACGTACTCGTCGGGGGTCTCCGCGAGGTCGGGCACCTGGTTGACGGGGATCACGCGCGTGTCGTCGGCGACCGCGAACGGAGGAGGGGTCGTCAGCGGGATCGTCGGTGACAGGTAGGTCGCGTCGACGACGCGACGACGCACGTCGATCTCGACCGTCTCGCCGGAGACGCGCGAGGTGACCAGGTGGGCGTCTCCGTCGGTGTGGTACTCGCTGGCGGAGAGGAAGGAGACCCGCCCGGTGTGGAGGAAGCGCCGGTAGAGGATGTCGTCGAAGTAGGCCTGGACCTCGGAGCGGCGGGCTCGTTCCTGCAGTCCGGCCTCGGGCCCGTCCGGTTGCACGGCACCCGTCCCGAGCACGGTCGACGCCACCCCGTAGAACCGCGACGCCTGGTGGAGCTGCACGAAGGGGTAGGCGTCCTGCCAGTGCCCGCCCGGGCCGTAGCGGCGGTCGACCAGCGTGACGTGCACGTCGGCGTGATCGATCAAGGTGTCGGTGAACGCCATCCCCATCGCGCCGGCGCCGATGACCAGGTAGTCGGTGGAGAGCTGTCGCATCCGCCCATGATGGCAGCGATGGTCGACCGGTCGGGTGTGGAATGCTCGACCCGTGGCCGATCCCATCCGTGCCCTGCGCGTCGAGCACCTCAACCTCGTGCACGACGACTACGACGCGACCGTCGAGCACTACCGCAGGCTGTACGGCGGCGTCGTGGTGTTCGACCGCTTGCAGCCGACGTGGCACGCGTGCCTCGTCGACGTCGGGGGCGTGCTCTTCGAGATCTTCGCCCCGAACGAGTTCTTCCTGCACACGCGCTACGGGCCCCACTACCTGGGCGTCGAGTACCACGTCGACGACATGGCTGCGGTCCGGGAGACGCTCGCCGCCTGCGGCATCCGCATCGCGCGTGACCTCGACGTCGCGGTGCACGCGCATCCGGCCGATTGCCACGGCGTCTCGCTCGAGTTCTTCGACGACTCGTTCCACGAGAACGAGGAGCTCCTCGACCGACCGATGCCGGCAGCCACGTACTGGCGTGACGAGCACCCGCTGGGGCTCACAGGGTTGCGGGGCTACACGGTGGCGGTGCACGACCTGGCGAACGCGCTCGCCGACTTCCGGGCCGTGCTCGACGCGGAGGTCCGCGACGAGCAGCGTCGCGACGCGCTCGGAGCGACGGGGGTCGGGCTGCTCGTGGGCGGCGCGGTGCTCGAGCTGGTCGCGCCCGACGGCGACGGACCGCTGCAGCAGCACCTGCGTGCACACGGCGAAGGCATCCGGTCGACCGTGTTCGGCGTCAACGATCTGGACCGCGCCCGCGCGTACTTCACGGAGCGCGGGATCGACCTGGTGCCGGGCACCGCGCCCGACACCTTCGCGATCCCCGCCGAGATGAACCGCGGTGTGATCTTCGAGTTCGCCGGCCCTTCCGCGGAGGCCTGAGCGCGCGGCTACTCGAACAGGCCGAAGAAGCGGCTCTCGATGCTCGCCCGCGGCACGGGATCGTGCACGGTCAGGTCCTCGAACGACACGTGCAGCGAGGCGGGGGAGTCGGCGCGCGACGAGTCGAACCCGACGAAGAGCACCAGCTCGTCGGCGGTGAGGTCGGGGAAGTACCACCACTCGTGACGGTCGCTGTGCCGGCTGCCCTGCGACCGGTACGTCACGTCGCTGCCGTCGGTGCCCACGTGGTACTCGAGCGGCACGATGTCGGCCGGGGTGACCGTCCGCCAGTCGCAGATCGCGAGCGGGAAGTCCTGCGGAGGATCGGTGAGCACCCGCCAGGTCTGGTACAGCACGTAGCGGCTGAACGGCGCGACCTCTTGCTCGCTGCGCTCGAGCGTCTCGCGCAGCTGCACCTCAGCTTCGTCGCCGTCGTAGTCGAGGTGCGCCCAGCCGGCCGGCGTCATCATCTCACCGCGGTTGGCCTGCTGGCTGAAGCGCACCGTCGACGCGTGGAGCGGCAGCACGTCGCGAGCGCCGGTGCGCTCGCGGATCACGGGGATCGTCTCGGCCCAGTAGTCGAACTCGATCGGGCGCATGGTGAGCAACGGCTTGGCGGCGACGAGCTCGTCGTGCCGCTCGCGTGCGATCGGGCTCGGCCACGACACCAGCTCGAGCCCCTCGCGTGCCAGCGACGGCGGGACCGCAGCGGTGCGACCGTTGCGCACGTGCATCGATCGCCGTTCGACGGTCCGGTCGTCGAGGATCCGGTCCTCGAACTCCACCTGCACCGATTCCAGCTCGCTGCGCAGATAGGGGACGTCAGCGGTGATCGATTCGGTCACACCACATGATGGCAAGGATGGGGGACGCGTGCGTTCACGCCTCCGAGGGCGCGGAGAAGACGTGGGCGACCGCACCGCGGCTGAAGGCGGTGGTACTGATCGGTTCGACGGTGAGCGGGTCGGTGAAGAGCGGCTCGCCTGCACCCAGCACGACCGGGTGGACGACGAGCCGGTACTCGTCGATCAGGCCGGTACCGACCAGCGAGCGGGCGAACCGGACGCCGCCCTGAGCGAGCAGGTAGCCGTCGCCGCGCTCCTGCTTGAGACGGGTGACGGCCTCGGTCAGGTCGCCGGTGGCGATCGTCGTCTCCGGCCAGACGCCCTCGGTGAGCGAATTCGAGAACACGACTTTGGGGATCTCGTTCATCGGCGCGGCGAACGGCCCCGGCGCGCTGGGCCAGAAGGTCGACCACATCGTGTAGGTGGCGGCGCCCACGAGGTGCGCGCTCGCATTGCGCAAGGTGTCGAGTGTCCACGCGGCACCGTCGTCGGAGCGCCCGGCGGCGGCCCAGTCGGTGTCCCCGCCGGAGGACGCCACGTAGCCGTCGAGTGACACCGACATCTTCAAGACCAGTGACGCCATGGAATGGTTCCTCCTCGGTGGGGATGCGCCGTCATCTTCCAGTGAGACTGCACGCTGGGTTGGAACTCATCGTCGGATCCGGCACATCTGGGTAGCCACCACCAACAGGTTCGACATCGAGGAGGACGACGTGCCCGAGCAGCCCGACTGGGACGAGCAGAACGACTGGAACGAGAAGATCATCGCCGAGTTCCGTGCGAACGACGGCAAGGTCGGAGGCAACTTCGAGGGTGCGCCCGTCCTGCTCCTCCATCACCAGGGACGGAAGAGCGGGCGCACGTACGTCAGCCCGATGATGTACCTCGCCGACGACGACGATCCCGCCAAGGTCTACGTGTTCGCGTCGAAGGCGGGCGCGCCGACGCACCCCGACTGGTACTTCAACCTCACGAGCTCGGGGGAGGCGAGCGTCGAGCGCGGCACGGAGACCTACGACGTGCACGTCAGCGAGGTGACCGGCGACGACCGTGACGCCATCTACGACGAGCAGGCTCGTCAGTATCCCGGCTTTGCCGAGTACGAGCGCCAGACCGAGGGGATCCGCACGATCCCGGTGCTCGCACTCCGACGTGCCTGAGCGGCCGCCCGCAATACTCAAGTAATTACTTGACTATCATGCGCTGAGCAGTCATGCTGGGTCGGCATGCTCGACCAGGCCTTCCAGGCGCTCGCCGACCCGACCCGTCGTGCCGTCGTCGAACGGCTCTGCGACGGCCCGGCCTCGGTGAGCGAACTGGCGCAGCCGTTCACCATGACGCTGGCGGCGGTCGTCCAGCACGTGCAGGTGCTCGAGACCGCCGGTCTCGTCACCACGCACAAGATCGGCCGCGTGCGCACGGTCCAGGTCGACACCGCGGGCCTGCGCGACGCGGAGGCGTGGCTGGTTGCGCGCCGGACCCGCGTCGAGCGCCAACTCGATCGCCTCGCCGCGGTGCTGGCCGAGCCCGGCGCAGCACCATCGACTCGCACCCCAGGAGTGACCACATGACCTCACCCATCGTCCACGCGTCGTTCTCCGTGGAACGGACGTTTCCGGCCGCGCCGGCACGCGTGTTCGCCACTTTCGCGGATCCCGAGCTGAAGGCGCTCTGGTTCCACGGTCCCGACGACTGGGTGCCGACGACGCGCACGCTCGACTTCCGCGAGGGTGGTCACGAGACCGCCGCCGGCGAGGTGCCGGGGGAGTGGAGCAGCCGCTTCGAGGCC
The DNA here is from genome assembly GCA_963755855.1 of uncultured Actinomycetes bacterium. Lineage (GTDB taxonomy): Bacteria > Actinomycetota > Acidimicrobiia > IMCC26256 > DASPTH01 > DASUAS01. Next base: position 317,776 of record CAVWLR010000010.1, read on the forward strand.
GACTACCACGTGATCGAACCCGACACGCAGATCGTCTACTCGTACGTGATGTACCACGACGACGTTCGGCTCTCGGTGTCGGTCACCACGATCGAGCTCGACGCCGTCGACGGCGGTGCCGCGACGCGCGTGGTGTTCACCGAACAGGGCGCCTACTTCGAGGACGGCGACGCCGCGAACGCGAGCCGCGAAGAGGGAACGATCGGATTGCTGAAGCAGCTGGAGGAGTCACTCTGATGCCGCAGCTCTTGAAGATCCAGAACTTCGCGCTGTCGCGCGACGGCTTCGGTGCGGGCGAGGGTCAGACCCTCGAGCAGCCGTTCGGTCACGCCGATCCCGGCGCGCTGATGTCGTGGGCCGGTGCCACCGCCAACTGGCCGAACCGCACCGACCCCGGCGGCACGCGCGGCCTCGACGACTACTTCACGCGCGACTTCGCCAACAACATCGGCGCCGAGATCATGGGTCGCAACAAGTTCGGTCCGCAGCGCGGTCCGTGGGAGAACGAGGAGTGGACGGGCTGGTGGGGCGACGACCCGCCGTTCCGCACTCCCGTGTTCGTGCTCACGCACCACGTCCGCCCGTCGTTCTCGCTGTCGGACACGACCTTCCACTTCCTCGACACGACGCCCGAGGACGCGCTGCGCCAGGCGAAGGAGGCCGCCGACGGCAAGGACGTGCGCCTCGGCGGAGGAGTCGCGACCGTGCGCGAGTTCCTCGACGCCGATCTCGTCGACACGATGCACTTCGCCGTCGCACCGCTCGACCTCGAGCGCGGCGAACGGCTCTGGACCTCGTACGAGCCGCTGCTCGACCGGTTCGAGCTCGACGTCGTACCGAGTCCGAGGAGCGGCGTGACCCACCTGCTCTTCTGGCGCCGCTGACGCACGCAGAGCCGGGACGGCCGGCAGGTGCGCGACGCGCACTGCTCCAGCATCTCTGAGCGGCGCTCGTTCCAGTGTCGTACACTCCCGCCGCGGGCGCGAGGTGCAGCACTGAGATGCGGAGCATCTTGTTGAGAGCGGGGGCGGAATGACGCGGCTTCGTTGGCTGATCTGTGCGTGTGTCGTCGGGGCGCCGTTGGTGTTCGGGATGCAGGCCACCGCCAAGCCGCGGGTTCCGGCGCGCCTCGAGGCGTGTCAGGCATTTGCGAACGCGGAGACGCCGTACTTCATCTGGCAAGCCCTGTCGCTGCTCGGTGCAGCCGGCTATGCACCGTTCGAGACTCTGACGAAGAGCTACGCCGAGGATCCTGCTGGCACTGCAACCCGTGTCGGCGCGTGGTGTCGCTCGCGCTATCGCCACGACAAGGTGCTTCGACGTGCCGACTTCGTGCCAACCGCGAACGATCCGGTGATGACGACGGAGGAGTACGACAAGGTCACCGAAGGGATGCCGCTGGCCCAGGTCCAGATCATCGTGGGAAGTGTCGGTCAACCAGGGCCACCGTGCCCGAGCTCACCGCTCGGCGACCTCCTCGGATCCGATGGCGCGCCCGCACCCTGCTACTGGTGGCCCGGTCCCGTTCCCGACTCGTTCGGCGGCGTCTACCTGCAGGACGGCACGACCGTGAGCAAGTACGGGATCAAGATCTAGGAGTGCCTGCTGCGGACGTCGGCCGGAGGTCGTCGGAACGGCCGGCCTCGAGGCGTGACCACTGGGCGATGGGGCGTGACCCGGGCAGCGAGCGCGGCGCCGGCGAGACACTGCGCGGCCCGTTCGTGCGGATGGCGCCGGCCTCGTCCTGCTTCCACGGCTGCGGCCATCCCGGAGGCGAGTCCTCCCACGGCTCCTGGCGTCCGTAGACGGTGAGGTCCATGAGCGCGTAGTTGGTGTCGAGCACCTCGGCGCCGCGGCCGTCGGTCCAGTACGTCTCGAACACCCTTCCGTCGTCGTCACGCAGATAGCAGACCAGGTAGAACCGATGGTCGGTCGACCGTCCGACGAGCAGCGTGTCGAGCGAGTCCTGCGCCGAGTACCACGGCATCGGAGAGCCCATGAAGTCGTGGTAGCGGATGCTCTCGTCGTACGGACCCTGGCACAGGGCCGCGAACGTGATGCCGCGCGAGTGCAGGTACCCGAGCTCGGAGACCTGACTCGTCACCCACGTGCACCCTTCGCACTGCTCGGGTGCCGGCGCGCCCTCGTACCACATGTGGAAGTACGCGATCAGTTGCCGACGCCCCTCGAACGCGGCGAGCAACGTGGTGGGTCCGTTCGGACCGACGAGGGGAGTGGTGGCGTCGACCTCGACCATCGGCAGCCGACGACGCGCGGCCGCGATCGCGTCGCCTTCGTGCGTGTGCGCCTTCTCGCGCAGGCGCAGCTCGGCGAGCTGCGCCTCGAACGCGGCGCGCTCGACCGCGGGGGGCTGGTTCGCCTCGCTCATGATCGTCTCCTCGTTGTCGTGCGCGCTCGTCGCGGTCGGCGCAGGTGCGTGCTGAGCCACGCGCCCGACAGCAGCAGCGCGATGAGCACCGGTTGGCCGAGCTCCTCGACGGGGATCCCGGCGATGTGGGCGAGTGTCATTCCTGCACGAACTCGAGGCCGGACGCCTTGGCGATCTCGAGCTGCTCGGCGCCGGGGCGGTGGCCCTCGATCTGCTCGTCGTGCCAGACCCACCACTGGTAGCTCTCGTCCTGCGGGTACCCGTCGGGCGAGTCCTCCCACTTCTCCTGCCGACCGAGCGCGGTGATGTCGAGGTAGTTCCAGGTGTTGCCCATCTGCTCGTCGCCGCGGGCGTCGACGAAGTACGTGCGGTACACCTGGTCGCCGTCACGGATGAACGCGTTGGTGCCGTGCCACTCGTCGACGCCGTGGTCCTTGTCGAAGTCGTCGAGCATCGTGACCCACGGGATGTGCTCCCAGCCCATGCGCGCTTTGACGCGCTCGATGTCGGCCTGCGGGGCGCGCGACGCGAACACGAGCGACGTGTCGCGGGCGTGGAGGTGAGCAGGGTGCGCGACCTGGTCGGCGACCATCGAGCAGCCGACGCACGCGTGGTCGGGCCAGCCGTGGACGCCGGGCTCGAGGAATGCGCGGTACACGACGAGCTGCGTGCGACCGTCGAAGAGGTCGACGAGGTTGGCGGGACCGTTCGGCGTGTCGAAGGAGTAGTCCTTCTCGACCGCGAGCCACGGCATGCCCCGTCGCTCGGCGGCGAGCGCGTCGCGCGCCCGCATCACTTCCTTCTCTCTGACGAGCAGGTCGGCGCGTGCGGCGTCCCATTCGTCGGCGGACACGATCGGACGTGCGGGGAAGTCCATGAGGGACGCCCTTTCAGTTGAAGGAGGCGAGGACACGGGGGAGCTCCTCGTCGAGCTTCTGCTTCCAGCCTTCGTCGAACCCGCCGCGGTCGGGCGCAGGATCGCCGAAGCCGTCGTGGTGCACGCGCAGTCGCGTGCCGTCGCCCTCGGGGGTGAGCTCGAACGTCACCTCGGTGTCGCCGAACACTCCCGACCAGCGGCACCGCAGCCGCCGGGGCTCGTCGATCTCGAGCACCTCGCCCTCGATGGTGCCGATGTGGGCGTCGCCGGTTTCGAGCACGAAGATCCGACCGACCTCGGGTGCGAAATTCGTCGGCATGAGCCACTCGGCCAGCTCGGTGGGGTCGACGATCGCCCGCCACACCCGCTCGGGCGAGTGCGGGTAGACGGCTTCGTGCTCGATGGCGGGGGAATGGCTCACGGGTTCTCCTCCAGGTGACGGCCGAGACGGTCGAGACGATCGCCCCAGAAGCGATCGAGGGTGTGCATCCACTTGCGCACCTCGTCGAGGCGCTCGGGGTGCAGGTGGTAGCGGCGCTCCCGGCCGTGGCGCTGCTCGCTCACCAGGCCGACCCCGCGCAGCACGGCGAGATGCTGCGAGACGGCGGGGCGGCTCACCGGGACGACGGCGGCCAGCTCGTTGACGGCCTTGTCGCCACCAGCGAGGGCGGTGACGAGGGTGCGGCGCACCGGGTGCGCGATCGCACCGAAGGCGTCGGTGACGGGGGGAGCGCCGGCCGGGGACATGCCGACACTATACGTAAGGAAAATCTAACGTGTCAAGATGGGGCGCGTGCGTCGAGGTGGGTCAGACGGCGCGGGCGAGGATCAGGATCGCGCCGAGCTTCCCGGCCATGGTGTCGCCGATGTTGTTGCCGATCCGCTCGGCGAACCCGGAGCCGAACACGCCGGCGGGCGTGAGCGCGCCGGGAGGCGGGGGACCAGCGGCCGCGACGGCGGCGGTGCGGTCCTCGTCCTGCTCGATGCGGAAGCCAGCCGCCTGCAGCAGCGCCGCGTACGTCTCGCGCGTCTCGACGAACGACGACGACTCGTCCTCCGCCCACGGCAGCGGATACGTGAGATCGCCGTCGCCGACGCGCATCTGCTCGTAGACCGCGAACAGGCCGTCGGGCACGAGCACGCGGCGCACCTCGGCGAACACCTCGGCCTTGGCGGGGATGTTCATCCCCACGTGGTTCAACATCGCACGATCGAACGACGCGTCGGGGTAGGGCATCGCGGTGGCGGATCCCTCGTCGAACGTCACCCGTTCCGCGAGCCCGACGCGAGCAGTGAGGTTCGTCGCGACGTTCACGAAGTCGGGGCTGAGGTCGATGCCCGTGACCGTGCAGCCGTACCGCTCGGCGGCCCAGCGCGCGGGGCCGCCGAGGCCGGCACCGACGTCGAGCACCCGCGACGACGCGTCGAGGTCGAGCACCTCGAGCAGGTGCTCCGTCGCCGGGATGAAGCCGGCGTGCAGCTGATCCAGGCCGCCGAGATCCTCGACCTTCAGCGCGTCGAGATCGACGCCGGCGCCGCGCAGCGCGTCGAGCACCGCCAGCTCGAGGTCGTCGCGGCCGTAGTGATCCCGGACGGTCTGTTCCGTGCTCATGCTCCGAGCGTGACCGCGACCGGGCGGACGCGCAAACGCACGTCGGGTCAGTCGAGCTCGGCGAGCACCTCGCCGATGATCTTGGTGGCCTCGTGCGGCTTCAGCGGCTCGCCGCCCTCGGCGTCGGCGGTCTCGCTGGCGAAGTCCTCGACCGCGTGCTGGCCGCCGATCAACACGTGGCGCAGCGCCTCCGCCGCAGCCTCGGGATCCTCGAGGGCCTCGACCGCAGGGGCGACGTCGTGCTTCGGTGACTCGGCCACCTCGTGCAGGACGTGCATGGCCTCTTCGCGACCGCTCGCGGTCGACACCGGGGGCTCGGCGTCGGGGTTCTGCTGACGGTCCCACTCGGCCAGGGCCTCGTCGTATCCACCCTCACCGGGGTGGAGCACGCGCGTGTCGGGCGTGGTGCTGACTTCCACTGCGTCGCCGTCGGGCGACTCATCGTCGTCGTGCACGCGTGCCGGTGTGACGGGGACGACGAGGGTGCCGTCGGGATTGCGGACGATGTCCATGGAACGCTCCTCAACTGGCGAAGTCTGGGACATACCCGAAACCGCCGCTCGAGGAACGCTCAGGCCCATGGTCAGGGCGCGGCGGTCAGCTCCGCCTTGGCGTGCTCGGGGTACCACTCGGTGAACTTGACCATCGCGACCAGCGCCACGATCGGCAGGATCCAATTGAACCACGCCTTGCCGTCCGAGACCTCGACTGCGATGTAGGCGAACACGCCGGTCGCCACGAACGTGACGCCCCACAACAGGGTGAGCACCCGGTTGATCTTCTTGAACAGCGGCCGGTCCCAGAACTCCTTCGGCGTCGTGTCCCGTGCGTACTGCTCGGTGAACGGCACGAACAGCATCGATCCGAAGGCGATCACGGCCAGCGCAGCCGAGGAGATGACGCTGGCGTACTTCTCGATGTCGCTCATGTCACTGCGATCCAGGAAGAGCGCGAGCAGCGACAGCACGGCGAAGAACACGATGCCGGCGACGTCGAGGAGCTTCACGTCGTGACGACGGAAGTCGGGCCGGGCCAGGACGACCGAGACGATGAGTGCCGCCAGCGCTGCGAACTCCCACGTGCTCGGGCTCGCCACCACGGCGAACACGATCCACGGTGCGAAGCCGAAGTACAGGTTGCTCCCGCTCCTCCCCGAGTGGGGAGGAGCGGTCGCAGCTGACGTCGTTGACGGGGTGACGGCACTCATCGTTCAGTCCTTGCCTCTCGACCTTGCCCGCGGTCGTTGCAGAACACAACGCACGCGCGGGCGAGGAGGATACGGCTAGGTCGCCGGTGGTGCGGTGGTGGTGACGTCTGCCGCCTGCCCCTCCTTGTTGGCGGCGATGAGCGCCGGGTCGCCGACCAGCTTGCCGAGGATCGGCTTGCCGTTGTTCATCACGACGAACTTGCCGTTCTTGAACGTGACGAAGTACTGGCAGCTGTTCAGCGGCGTCTTCCCGAAGTTCGTGAGGCTGATGTCGACCGGTGCGCACGTCAGGTTCGCCCCGTCGTACTTGCCGAGCGTGTGCAGCCCGTCGATGAAGCCCTTCGGCGTCGGGTTCTTGCCCGCTTGCTCGATGCCGGTGATGGCCAGGTCGCAGCCGATGTAGCCGGTGTACGCGCCGTAGTCGGGCACGCCGGTGATGCCGCCGTACTTCTTGAGGTTGGCGCGGAACTCCTTCACCGCCGGGTCACTCGCCAGCTCGGCCGGCTTGTAGACCTGCGACACCACGTCGACCGAGTTGAGCGTCTTCGCGATGGGGGAGTCGAGCATCTCCTGCCCGTATCCCGATGCCATCAACACGGCCTTCATCTTCACGCCGGCCTGCTGCAGGCCCTGCGCGATGGCGAGGTTCGTGTTGCCGTCGAGCGGCAGGTACACCGCATCGGCGCCGGCGTTCTTCAGGCCCAGGATGATGGGACCGACGTCGGTGGTGCCGAAGTCGACCGCGGTGTTGAGGTACACGGGATCGAGGCCTGACGCCTTCGCCGCGTACTTCTGCGTGTCCTTGGCCACGCCCGACGACGACGGCGACACGCCGTACCCCACCGAGCCGATCTTGGTGGCGCCGAGCTGCTTCGCCACGTTGGTGCCGTTGGTGAAGATGATCCCGCTCGGCGGAGGGCTGCCGTTGCCGCCTGCGCTGATGATGTCCTCGTTGCCCTTCTGGCTGTAGTAGTTGCCGTCGAAGCCGCCGCCGATGAGCCCGACGCCTGCGCTCTGCAGGTACCGGTACGACAGGAACGCGAACGACGAGTTGTTCACCACCGCGAACGCGTGACGGTTCTCGACCAGGTCCTTCGCTCCGGTGAGGTTGGCTCCGGACGACTTGTCGTCGACGGTCTCGAGGTCGATCTTGCGCCCGTTGACACCGCCCTTCGCGTTCTGCGCGTCGACACGTGCTTTGCACGCATCGGCCGAGTCCTGGAAGTTCGGTGCTGCGACGCCGGTGCCGGACCAGATGAACCCGAGGGTCACCGCGTCCTTCGTGACCCCTGGGGCAGTGCTCGATTGGGCGCCCGCAGGAATGCCTGCGAGCGCGACGGAAAGTGCCCCGACCGCGACGACGCCGAAGGCGCGCGCGGCACGCGTGGAGCGATGCCTCTTCATATGTCCCCCCTCGGCCAGTGGCCGGGCCCGCCGGTGCGTCCGGCGAGTACCGGGCACGCTACGCCTGTTTCGCGACCCGGTGGCGTCAGGTCCGGTGGGCGCCCGCTTCCCTGTGTCCGCCGAAGCTCAGACGGCGAGCGCGGCTCGCACCGCGGCGACCACCTCGAGGTCTTCGAGTGCGGCGTCGGAGCGCGCCAGCAGTGCGTTGCCCAAGCCGACGCCGTCACTGGCCGCGTAGGACGGCATGTAGGCGAGGAACGTGGCGACCACGGTGTACGACGCGTGGAGCCGGTGAGCGCTCCATGCAGCGTCGAACGAGATGTCGACGCCGCCGGCGGCGCGCAGCGCGTCGAGGTAGCCCTGCAGGAGCTCGCGCTGGTGGCGCCGGCGCTCCTCGATGTCGACCGACATCGTGAGGAAGTAGCTGACGTCACGCAGGTGCGTGCTCGTGCGGGACATGCCCCAGTCGAGGAAGCCGACCCGGCCGCCGTCGAGGTAGACGTTGCCGATGTGCGTGTCGCCGTGGATGTAGGTCGCCGGTCCCGCGTGCCAGATCTCGTCGAACCACGCGTGGTGCCGCACGTAGAGCTCGCCGATGGCCGTGTAGTCGTCGGTGAGCGTGCCCGCGTTCTCGTCGAGCACGAAGCGCATGAGGCCGGAGGTGGCCTCGCTCATGCTGGGCCGTGGTGTCGCGAGCCACGGCATCAGCCGGTTGCGCTCGTCGGCGTCCTCGAAGCGTGCGTGGAAGCCGGCGAGCTGCTCCAAGGCGACGGCGGCCGCGTCGGCCTGCACGCCCCACTCGCCGTTCGACGCGAACTGGCATCCACGCGTGCCGAGGTCTTCGAGCAGCAGCACGAAGCTGTTCACCTCGTCGCTCGCCCCGAAGTAGCAGCGGGGGACCAGGAGGTCGATGGTCGGCGCGACGTCGGCGTAGAACTGCGCCTCGCGCTCGCCCATGCCGGTGGCGCCGATCATCTCCCGGTGCACGGGGTCGAGCGGGGCCAGCTTGGCGAACAGCGTCGCCGGACCCGCGCCGTCGGTTGCGTAGGTCGAGCGCGACGCGGGCGCGCTGGTTCGTGGCGAAGGCGTGGTCGACGACCTCGACCCCGGTGACCTCGGTGCCCAACGCCTCCGACATCCAGCTGGGCGTGAGTTCGGTGGCGTCGGTCGGGAGCGTCTGCATGGGCGGACCCTGCCACACGCCGGCACGGCATGCTCGCCGTGCGCCCGTCGACGCCTCGATGCGGGGATCTCGTCACCCGAGCAGGGCGAGCAGCTCCTCGCGGTTCGGGCCCGGCATCACCATGGGCTCGGCGGGCGCGGCGGCCACCACCTTGTCCCACATGCCCGTGCGTCCGAACACCTCGTCCGGCAGTGCGAGGCACCCCACCGTCTCGAGCAGCCCGCGGAACACGTCGGGGTCGTACATCGACGCGCGCGACGCGAGCTCGTACTCGGGCGGCAGGGGATTGACGGTCGTGACCGCGACCCGCCGGCCCTCGCGCACGGCTTCGAGCTCGTCGAGGCGCGCCAGGTCGGTGGTGCGCTGGTGCCGGTACCACGGGGTGAACTCCGCTTCGGTCACTGCGTCCCAGTCGAGTGCGAACCGGTGCAGCGAGTCGTGTGAGGCGTCGAGCGACGAGCGCACGACGTCGCGCAACCGCTGCGCGTGCATGACGCCGATGGAGAGGCCGCGTCCGGCCGACGGGTTCGTGCACGCCCACGCGTCGCCCACGGCGGCGAACCCGGTGGCGACGGGTACGCCGTCGACCACGAACCGGCGGTAGCGGTCGAGGATGCCGGCCATCGGGAGGACGTCGGTGATCGGCGTGCCATCGAGCCACTGCGCGTGCAGCGGGCAGGCGGCGACGACCCGGTGGAACACCTCCGGGTCCCGGAGCGCCTTCAGCGTGTGATCGCCCGAGGGCGCCCACAACGTGATCGACCACGTCGAGTTGTCGCCCCGGATGGTGAGCAGGAGGAACGAGCCGATCGCGCTGACCGGTCCCGACATCGCGAACGGGAACTCACCGGTGAAGTAGCGCGTGTAGTACGTGTACCCGCTGTCCTGCGACTCCTCGATGGGCGGGCGCGCGCCGGCGTCGCGCAGCCACTCGACCGCCGGGGAACGGCGCCCCATCGCGTCGACCACGAGGTCGGCACGGACGGGACCGTCGTCGGTCTCGATGCCGTCGACGAGCAGCGCGCCGCGGTCGGGCGCCGACGTCGAGAGACCGTGCACCTTCACCCCGCGCCGCACGGTCACCCGCGGCTCGCGCTCGGCCGCGCGAGCGTGCACGTACTCGACGATTGGACGTCGAGCGGTGACGAATCGGAACCGGTCGTCGCCGGGTCGCGACTCGCGGTCGGTGATGAACGGCGGCATGTTGGCGAGGAAGTCGACCCAGTGGCCGCCGGCGGCGACGAGGCCGTCGAAGACCTCGGGCAGCTCGGTCTCGAGCACGCGCCGGTACGCGGGGAACAGGTTGTGGGGCTGGCGGAACTGGGGCACACCGGGACGGCGCCAGTCGTCCCACGCCGCCACCCACGAGTCGGGGACCGGCGTGGGGTCCTTCTCGAGCACGGTCACGTCGTGGCCGTCACGCGCCAGCAACATGGCGGTGGTCAGCCCGACGACGCTCCCGCCACACACGACGATGTCTGCCATCGCTCCAGCCTGCCGGTTCGCCGGCGCCGGTGCACGTGCGTTCCGCGCCGCGCGTTCGGGCCGCGCGTTCGGGCTGCGCGTTCGGGCTGCGGCCTGGCGCAGTCAGGGTGCGCGGTGGTCGACGAGCTGCAGACGGAGCCCGAAGGTGTCGGCGGGATCGAGCCAGAGCGATCCGTCGTCGTCCGCACTCGCGACGCCGATGCCGGCCGTCGCGAGTCCGCCCGGCGCAGCGTCGAGGTCGACCGCCAACGCGACCGAGTGCAGCGTCCCGCGTCCGCCGGCGATCACCGGGTGCCACGCGCTCGACGCGTCATGGGGTGCGACCAACCGCAGCGTGAGATCGCCGATCTCGAAGTCGGCGATCGTCTCGGGACCCAGCGCGTCGACGGGGTTCGGTGTCACCCCGAAGACGTCGTCGAACAGCGCGCTCACCGGTTCGAGGTCGACGACCACGCCGGTCACGTGCGCGACGCTCGTCACCGGCACGAGCCCTTCACCGGCACGAACAGGCGTGCCTCCGTTGCGCGGATCGCACGGGAGGCGGTCGTCGGTGAGCTCGAGCATGAGCCCGAACGTGTCACGCGGGTGCAGGAAGAAGTGGCGTCCCTCGATGTGCACGCCGGTGATGCCGATGCCGGCCTGCATCAGGTGGTTCTGCGATGCCCACATGTCGGGCACCTCCCACGCCAACGACTGCACGCCGGGACCGTTCCGGGTCAGCCACCGCCCGACGAGTCCCTCGGGATCGGCCGACGCCAGCGAGAGCACCGGCACGTCACCCATCCAGACGATGCCCATGTCGCTGCCGTCGAGCTCGTCGTGCACGTGGTCGACCATCACGCCGGCACCGAACACGCGGCGCCACTGCTCGATGGCGGCTGCGCCGTCGTGCACCGCGAAGGCGATGCGGTGGCAGTTGCCGGGATCGCTGAAGCCGCCGGGTCGTGCAGTCACCGTCGGAGTCTGGCAGAGGGTCGGAACGCCGAACCACCTCTCAGCTGACGGGGATGGCCTTCGCCTGCTTCCAGGTGACCATCCGCTGACCCTGCTCGTCCCACAGCTTCAGCTGCACCGCACGCAGCGCGTCGGTGAACGACACGCTCGGCAGCCCTGCGAACATCTCCTGCTCCTCGTGCGCACGCGGCAGGTTGTAGTGGGGGATCTTGGCGTTGAGGTGGTGCACGTGGTGGAAGCCGATGTTGCCGCTGAAGAACTGCAGCACCTTCGGCAGCGCCATGTGCGAGCTGCCGCGGACCGCCGCCACCTCGAAGCTCCACGCGTCGGTGCGCTCCCAGTAGGTGTCGTCGAACTGGTGCTGCACGTAGAACAGCCAGATCCCGACACCGCCGGCGAGGACGACGATGGGGAGCTCGACGAAGAGCACCGTCTGCCAGCCGAAGGCCAGGATCAGTGCGCCGACGAACAGCACGACCGCCACGTTGGTGAGCCACACGCTGCGGTGCATCCGGTTGCGCGCTGCGGGGGTGGGGAAGCGCTGCATGAGGACGGTCGAGTAGATCGACCCGAGGCCGAACATGACGAGCGGGTTGCGGTAGGCGCGGTAGCCGGCCCGGAGCCAGAGCGGCTTCTCGCGGTACTCGGCCACGGTGAACATCGGGACGTCGCCGATGAAGCGGCGGTCGAGGTCGCCGGAGGTGGCGTGGTGGATGAGGTGCTCGTAGCGCCAGCGCGCGAACGGCGTGAAGACCAGCAGGCCGAGTGCGGTGCCCACCCATGCGTTGGCGCGCTTGCTCGACAGGAGCGAACCGTGGACGCAGTCGTGGAACATGATGTAGGTGCGCACGAGGAACCCGGCGGCCGGCACCGCGAGCAGCAGCACCAACCAGTACGACACGGGGTACACCGCGAACATCGCGGCCCACAGCACCAGGAACGGCACCAACGACGTGGCGAGTGCGCTCAGGCTGCGCTTCAGGTCCGACTTCGCGTACTGCGACAGGTCGGCGCGGTCGATCGCCACTGCCGGGCGGTCCTCAACCATGCTCATCACGCGACCGCTTTCAACGGGGAGGACTGGGTACGGCGCGATGTCCGAATGGCAGGGACTGGACAACTCGTCAGAGCGCGCTCGGACTGACCCGCAGAGGGTAGCAACCTGGCCACCCCTGTGGCGGACATCGCGGACCCGACGGGACCGGTACCGGTGTCCCTAGGATTCGGCCGATTCGGGCGAAGTGGCACCATGGGGAGGGCGCGACGATGGAGGCAGCGACCGACCCGGCCGTCCTCGTGGTCGGCGCGGGCCCGACCGGTCTCCTGATGACCGCGGAGCTGGAACGACGAGGGGTTCGGTGCCTGCTCGTCGAAGCCCACGCGGAACCGAATCACTGGGACCGTGCCACCGTCGTGCATCCCCGTTCCCTCGAGCTCTTCGAGTCGCTCGGACTCGTCGACCGCTTCCTCGACGCCGGCACCCCGCAACGAGGTGCCCGCCTGCACAGCGGCGGAGCCGTGCTCGGGTCCTTCGACACCGCCATGGCGGGCAGCCGCTACGCCTACGACATCGGCATCTCCGAGGAGGTGACTGAGCAGATCCTCTCCTCCTATCTCGGGGAGCAGGGCGGCACCGTGACCCGCGGATCGAAGCTCGTCGGGCTCACTCCGAGCACCGACTCGGTGCGGGCCGAGATCGAGCACGACGGCGTGGTTGCCCAGGTCGAGGTGCAGTGGGTGGTCGGCTGCGGCGGCCTGCACAGCCCCACCCGCACCGCCATCGGTGTGGAGTACGAGGGTCATGACATCCCCGAGCCGTGGGCGGTGTTCGACGCCACCATCGCCGGCTGGCCCGACACCTACGACGTCACGTTGGTGTACCTCGACCCGCCGTCCGTGATCCTCACCCCACTGCCCGGTCGCCGGTGGCGGGTGTACCTGCGGCCGTCGTCGGACACCGTCGACCTCGTCGACGATGCCACCAGCACGCTCCGCGCCTACCACCCCGATGCGGCGTTCGTCGACGTGGAGAACCCGGTCCGGTTCCGGTGCCACAGCCAGGTGGCGCAGCGGTTCCGGTCGGGGCGCATGCTGCTGGCGGGCGACGCTGCGCACCTGTGCTCGCCGGCGCAGGGCCACGGCATGAACACCGGCCTGCAGGACGCTGCCAATCTCGCCTGGAAGCTGGCGCTGGTGCAGCAGGGTGCGGCCGACGACGCGCTGCTCGACAGCTACGAGCGGGAACGTCGACCGGCGTCGCAGCTCGTGGCCGAGGCGGGCGACGACTTCGAGCAGGCGCAGCTGCTCGTCGACCCGGCTGCGCGCGCGGCGCGCGACGAGGGACTCCGCTCCACCTTCGCAGGCGAGGTCACCCGCCATCACGAGGCGGTGGCGCACGCGGAGCTGAACATCGAGTACTCGGGATCACCGATCGTGACCGGTGACGCCGACGAGCACCTCGGCCCGGGCGACCGCGTGCCCGACACGATCACCGTCGCGCCTGTCGGCGGCGGCCCCGGACGTCTCCACGCGCACGCCCACCGCGCCGGCAACACCGTGGTCCTGCTCGCCGGGGCGTCGGTGAGCGTCGCCGAGCTGTCGACGTTGGTCGCGGGTGCGCGCGAGCGGGTCGGCGCCTCACCGCGCCTCGACACCGTGGTGACGTTCTCCGCCGGCGACGACCGCCCCGAGGGTGTGGGCGGCATCGACGTCGGTGCGGCCGACGACCTGGGCGTGAGGGACGTGACGCTCTTCGCGCTCCGGCCCGACGGCTACGTCGGTCTCCGCGCCGACCACGACCACCTCGAGGCCCTCGGTCGCTACGACGACCTGCTCCGCACCGGCGCGTCGGCCGGCACGTAGCAGCAACTGGCGTCGTCGATGGTCGCTCCACGACCCCGAACGACGCCGGTTCGCTCCGAGCGGGTCAGCGGCGGCGCAGTCCTCCGGACGCCACGAAGTCGGCGGCGAGCGCCTCGGGTGCCGACGCGAGCCAGCCGTCGACGATGGCATCGCGCAACACGCGCGACCCGACCGATCGCAGCTGGATCAGCACGGCCGGGTAGTTGTCGAAGTGCTCGATGGTGAAGACCCCGCGCCGGCCCGCCGCGAGCACCGCCTCCTTCTCCTCGAGGCCGTCGACGCTGACGGCGAGGATGGGTCCGTCGGGAGGGGTGTCGTCGCCGAAGCGCTTCAGGTCGGCCTTGCTGTACGGCCGTTCCCAGGCGAACGCCTTGCCGCGCACGAGCCAGGTGCGGTGACCGAATCGCGCGCCTTCGGTCACCTCGGGGAGATCGGCGACGATCCGCTCGACGTCGGCGAGGCTGGGCACGCGGCCACGCTACCGGCGTCGGCGGGTGGGAGATCCGGGTGGGAGTGGGTCAGGCGGCGCGGTCGGCCTGCTGCGCGACCTTGCGCCAACGCGGGCGACCCTGCGCGCTCTGCTGGCACACCAGCGCGTCACCCCGCTTGCTGCGGCCGACGGCTCCCGGCACGCGACAGAACGAACCGGCGCGCACCACCTGGAGCGTCGTGACGACGAGCTCCGGCTCACGGCGGGCGGCCAGGGCAGCCCGCCGGTGCGTGTGCGTGCGTTCGTGCGACGCCTGGACGAATGCCAACCGGTGTTGACGCTCCTGCTTCAGCATGAACGTCAACCAGAGTGCGAAGGCGCCGATGCCGATGACGAAGCTCGCGCCCAGAACGGTGACCTGCATACCTGTTCCATCGGCGGAATCCGGTGGGGGATTGAGCCCTTGCTCGCCCTCACTACCGTGGTGAGGGTGAGCGCCGACCACACCCGCCTGGGGGTCGAGCGGGCCCGGGACGCCACCCGGGCCCGGATCGCCGAGCTCGACCGGTCGTTCGACGACATCGCGGGTTCGGTCGACACCGCCAACACCGACGACGAGCACGACCCCGAGGGCGCCACCCTCGCCTTCGAACGGGCGCAGGTGGTGAGCCTGCTCGGGGAAGCCCGGGCCCAGCTCGCGGCGCTCGACGACGCCGTCACGCGCCTCGACGCCGGGACCTACGGCAGGTGCGAGCGCTGCGGTGACGCCATCGGCGCCGAGCGCCTCGCCGCCCTCCCCGGCACCCGCCACTGCGTCGCCTGTGCGCAGGTCGGCGCGTCGGCCCGCGGGGGTCGCTGATGGCGAAGGCGCCGGACGAGACGCGCGACGGCGTGAAGCTCACCAACCTCGATGCCGCGCTCTTCGAAGGCGCGGACGCGACCAAGCGCGACCTCGTCGACTACGTCGACGGTGTGAGCGACCGCCTCGTCCCCGTGCTGACCGACCGTCCACTGTCGGTGATCCGGGTCATGCGCGGGCAGGACTCGTTCATGCAGAAGAACCTGCCCAAGTACACGCCCGAGTGGGTGGAGACGGTGACGTGGTGGGCGGAGACGTCGAAGCGCGACGTGCGGTACGCGCTCGGCAACGACCGGCGCACCCTGCTGTGGTTCGCGAACCAACGCGCCGTCGAGTACCACCCGTCGCTGGTGACGGTGGCGCACCCCGATCGCATCTCGCACCTCGTGCTCGACCTCGACCCGCCCGAGGGCAGTGACTTCTCGCACGTCGTCGACGTCGCGCACCTCGTGCACCAGCGCGCTCGACGACCTCGGGCTCGCCGGCGCGCTCAAGACGAGTGGCGCCAAGGGCGTGCACATCTTCGTACCCGTCGACGAGGAGGCCGCGCCGGAGGACTCGGCCGCGGCCGTCCGCGCGATCGCGGCGCGCGTCGAGGCGCTCGATCCGAAGCTCGCGACCACCGCGTTCATCAAGGACGATCGCGACGGGAAGGTGTTCGTCGACTCGACGCGCGTCGGCGGCGCGACCGTCGTCGCCGCCTACAGCCCGCGCGTGCGCCCCGGCGTGCCGGTGTCGTTCCCGCTCGCGTGGGACGAGCTCGACGACGTGCAGCCGTCCGACTTCACCGTCCACACCGCCCTCGACGCGCTCGGGAGCCGCGACCCGTGGGCCGAGCACATGCCCGCGGCCCAGCACCTGACCGCCGAGCTGATCGCCGAGGGCCACGACATCCCCGTCGCCCGCGTGCAGGCCATGCACGAGGGCAAGCGCCGCGCCAGAAAGGCTCGAACATCTCGAGGTTGACGTCGGTATGTGACGGTCAGCCTCGGAGTGCTCGCACGTCGAGGGTTCGGGAGCCGCAGGAACCGGGATAGCGTTCCCGAATGCCGCGAACCGTTCCGGGCAACCTGGCCGAGCCCGTCGCCCGCATCCTGCGGGGCGCGATCGACGTGGGCGACGGCGGCACCGAGGAGCAGCGCCGGGTGCTCGGTGCCATCGTCGTGGGCTTCCTCGGCCGCACCGACCTCGACGTCGACGCGCTCACGCCGCTGAGCCCCGAGGTGGCGGGGGAGACGGTCACCGACCACGTCACCCGCCGTCGCCTTCGCGAGATGATGGTGCTGCTCGAGTCGTGCCGGCACCCGCTGACCGACGAGCAGGTCGCGCGCGTCGAGGACTACGCCTTCCATCTCCACGTGGGTGATGGGCCGGGACTCACCCTGGCGCGTGATCTGGTCCGCGACGGCGCCGCTCGCGCGCTGGCCGACTACACGCCGATTCAGCGACATGATCATGGAAGACATCGCCGAGCCGTCGCTGATCGCCGAGCACATGGGCAAGGACGATCCCTCGCCCGAGCTCGCCGCTCGTCTGCGCTCGTTCCACGATCTCCCCGAGGGCACGCTCGGCCGTGCCTACGTCGACTTCTGCGATCGCAACCACCTCGACTTCCCCGGCGACAACCCGAACCAGCCCGCGGTGTTCGTCGCCCACGACATGACCCACGTGATCACGGGATACGAGCCCACCGGCCCGGGCGAGCTCGCCCTCGGCGCGTTCCAGATCTCGATGAACGACTCCGATGCGCACTGGGTCGCGTTCCTCGGCAGCATCGCCATCCACGAGGCCGGCTACTTCACCGACCGGGGCTTCGTCGGGAAGGAGAGCACGCTGGCGCGGCCGGGCGCGGTCGACACCCTGGCGGAAGCGTTCGCCCGCGGGCAGCAGTGCTCGGGCGACTTCACCGCCATCGACCACCTCGCCATGGCCGCTCGCCCGCTCGCCGACGTGCGCGCCGAGTACAACGTCGTGCCCGTCGTCCACGACCGGTAGCGGGTTCTGGGCGCGAGCGTTCGGGTACGAGCCTCCTCGTGGCCCAGAACGAGGAGAACCCCATGGTGACGCACGCCCTGTACGCCCCGCTCGAGGCGAAGCCCGACAAGGCGGAGGAGCTCCAGGCCTTCCTCCGCGAGGCCCAGACCCTGGCCGAGCAGGAGCCCGGCACCGCGGCGTGGTTCGCGCTCCGCATGGGTCCGACCAGCTTCGCCATCTTCGACGTGTTCCCCGACGAGGAGAGCCGTCAGGCGCACCTGAACGGCGAGATCGCCAAGGCACTGATGGCGAAGGCCGACGAGCTGCTCGCGACCCCTCCCCAGATCCACCAGCTCGACGTGATCGCCAGCAAGCTGTAGCCACGAGCTGGAGCTAGCGGCGACGGTCCCCGCTCGGCGAGGATGCGGCGCATGAGCGACGCACCCGCATCCCCGTTCGCATCCGACCTCTTCGCCGGGCACGTGGTGTTCGTCACCGGCGGCGCCACCGGCATCGGCAAGGAGATCTGCCGGAGCTTCGGTCACCACGGTGCCCGCATCGCCATCGCCAGCCGCAAGCAGGACGTGCTCGAGGCGGCGAAGGCCGAGCTCGAGGCCGAGGGCATCGACGTGTGGTTCGACGTCTGCGACGTGCGTGACGCGGGTGCGGTGCAGCGCGTCGTCGACGGCCTCGTCGCGCACTACGGCCAGCTCGACGTCGTGGTCAACAACGCGGCCGGCAACTTCCCGGCGATGATGACGTCGATCACGCCGAACGGGTTCAAGGCCGTCGTCGACATCGACCTGCTCGGTACCTACAACGTGTCGAAGGCGACGTTCGACGCCTGGCTGCGCGAGCACGGCGGCAACATCGTGAACATCACCGCCCCGTTCGAGATGAAGGGCGCGTCGATGCAGGCGCACGTCGCGGCCGCCAAGGCGGGCGTCGACTCGTTCACCCGCACCGCCGCGGTCGAGTGGGGTCCGTACGGGATCCGGGTCAACGCGGTGGCGCCGGGCTACATCGACAACACCGAGGGTGTGAAGCGCTTCGCCGAGGCGGTGCCGAGCAGCGGCGACCGCAAGGCCAACAACCCCGTCGGCGTGGTCGGGCACGGCGCCGACATCGCGCACATGGTGATGTACTTCTGCAGCCCCGCCGCGCGCTTCGTCTCCGGTCAGGTGATCGCGGTCGACGGCGGCTCCAGCGTCGACCAGCTGAAGATGAAGATCGACGCGACCTCGTGACGACCGAAGCGTGATCCGCAAGGGCAGGCTCGAGGCCTTCAGCGACGGCGTGTTCGCGATCGCGATCACGCTCCTCGTGCTGACCATCCCCGCACCGAACGACTACAAGCACCTGGCCGACGCGCTCTGGGACCAGTGGCCTGCGTACGCGGCCTACGCGGTGAGCTTCGCCGTCATCGGCGTCATGTGGGTGAACCACCACACGGTGTTCGACCACTTCGCACGACTCGACCGCAACGTCGTGTACCTCAACCTGGTGCTGCTGGCGACGGTGGTGCTGATCCCGTACCCGACGCAGGTGTTCGGCGAGGCGCTGCAGCGCGGCGAGGGTGAGAAGGTCGCCGCGGTCTTCTACAGCGCGGTGATGACCCTCAACGGGATCGCGTGGGCGTCGGTCTGGATCTACGGATCGTCCCGGCGCCGCCTACTGGCAGCCGACTTCCCGGAGGACCAACGACGGACCGCGACCGTGCTCTTCACGTTCGGCACGTTGATCTACCTCGGGACCATCGTCGTCGGACTGATCAACGCGTACGCCTGCCTCGCGGTCCACGGCGCGCTCGGGGTGTACTACGCGCTCGACCCGCTGTCGCGCTGGGTGTCGCGGTTCACGGAGACCGGCACCACCGACTGACTCGTGCTCAGAGGTGCGCGCGGGCGAACGCCTCGACCTGTTCGCGGCCACCCGCGGGCCAGCCGCAGACGAGGTACTCGAAGCCGGCGGCGTCCCACGCCTCGACGTGCCGGGCGATGACGTCGGCGTCGTCCTCGAGCGAGAGCGATCCGGCACGCGTGATCTCCGACGGGTCGCGGTCGGCGGCGACGGCCATCTCGCTGAGGCGCTCCGACTTCTTCGAGAGGTGCTCGACCGGCCCGAAGCAGTGCCACACGTCGGCGTAGCGCGCCGCGATCGGCATCATGCGCTTCTCGCCCGACGCGCCGATCCAGATCGGCGGGTGCGGTTGCTGCACCGGCTTGGGGTTCAGCGTGGCGTGCTCGACCGAGTAGTGACGGCCCTCGAAGGTGAAGTCGTCGGTGGTGAGGAGCCCGCGCACGATCTGCACCGCTTCCTCGAACGCGTCGACGCGGTCCTTGAGCACGGGGAACGGGATGCCGAGCTGGCGGTGCTCGTCCTCGAACCAGGCGGCGCCGTACGACAGCTCGAACCGTCCGCCGGACGCGTGGTCGATCGTGATCGCCTCGGCTGCGAGCACCGCGGGGTGGCGGTAGGTCATGCCGGTGACGAGCAGTCCGAGCCGCACGTGCTCGGTGATGCCGCTCAACGCCGCCAGCGTGGTGTTGCCCTCGAAGCACTCGCCCGGGCCGTCGCCGTACATCGGCTGGAAGTGGTCGAAGCCCCACACGCCGCCGAAGCCGAGCTCGTCGGCGAAGCGGGCGCGCGACGCGACCTCCGACCAGGGCACGCGTTGCTGGGCGATGTCGAGTCCGAAGCGCATGCCGGTTGGTCTACCACTCACGATGCGGCGTTCCACACGAGCGTGCCGAGCCAGATCCCGATGACGATCGCGACCACCTGGAGGACGAGCAGCACGATGCGGACCCGTGCGGTCATGACGGTGCCTCCTCGCCGAGCACCGCGTGCTTGGCGCGCTCGTACTCGTCGTCGTCGAGCATGCCCCGCTCGCGCAGATCGGCCAGCGTCTTCAGCTGCTCGACCACGTCGGGTGTGGGTGCGGCCTTCGGCCTCGCTGCCGGACTCGGTGGGGGAGCCGCAATCGATGGTGGCGACGCGGGCGTCGGGTTCCAGGTGGCCGGCGCGGTGTGAGCGCGCGCGTACGGCGTGTTCGACGTCAGCGCCGACTCCGGCGTGGGTCCGGGAGCGTCGACCGGCGCGTCCGGCGCAGGCTCCACCAGCCGACGCCCGCGGATCGGGGGTGGCTTGTACGGATGGAGGTGGTCGTCGGCCCGCGTGCTGTCGGGTCCCCACAACGTCCAGCGTGCGACCTTCGGCGAGAGCAGGAGGAGCAGGGGCGCGCCACCCATGGCCACGAACACGAAGCCGCAGATGAGGAGACCGACGTCGGTGCTGCCGACGATCGGGTTGAACCCGTAGTCGAGGAAGTTCCACCCCAGCGCGAGGAAGAGCGCCGACCAGGCGAACACGTACGGGCGCGGTCCACCGTCCTCGAACACCCCCAGGAAGGTGAAGATCCCGGCGAAGAACATGCCGAGGATCCCGACCGGCATCATCCACCCGACGCCCTTCGGGCAGGCCTGGCGGATCTCGTAGGCGCCGCCCGACGCGCACGCGCCGCCGACGTCCAGGACCGCCCGCATCGAGTCGTACACCAACGTGAGGCAGAAGATGAAGATCACGGTGCCGAGCGTGAGGAAGATCGCCTTGCGCACGACCTTGCCCGCGCGCATGCCTTCGACGCCCAGAGCCATCGGGGGATTCTGCCACGGCCGTTGCGCGCCTCTGTCCGATCGAACAGGATCACCGGATGCCGTGGACCCCTGATCCTGACGCGCTGCGCGGTCGCGTGGCGGTCGTCGCCGGCGCGACGCGCGGCGCCGGCCGCGGCATCGCCACCGCCCTCGGCGAGGCGGGCGCGACCGTCTACTGCACCGGACGCACCAGCCGGGTGACGCCGCTGCGATCCGACTACGACCGGGCCGAGACCATCGAGGAGACCGCCGAGCAGGTGACGGCGCTCGGTGGGGAGGGGATCGCGGTGGCTGTCGACCACCTCGATCCGGCGCAGGTGGAGGCGTTGGCGACGCGCGTGCGTGACGAGCAGGGCCGTCTCGACGTGCTCGTGAACGACATCTGGGGCGCCGAGCTGCTCAAGGGTGGTCCTGCGCAGTGGGACGTGCCGCTGTGGGAGCTCGACCTCGATACGGGCCTGCGGATCCTGCGCCTCGCCATCGACACGCACCTGATCACGTCGCACCACCTGCTGCCGCTGCTCGTGGAGCGGCCCGGGGGCCTGGTGGTCGAGGTCACCGACGGCACCACCGAGTTCAACGCCGACGAGTACCGGATCTCGGTGTTCTACGACCTGGCCAAGGTGAGCGTGAACCGGCTGGCGTTCTCGCAGGGCCACGACCTCGAGGCCGTCGGCGGCACCGCGGTGGCGATCACGCCCGGCTTCCTCCGGTCGGAGATGATGCTCGAGGCGTTCCAGACCACCGAGGAGCACTGGCGCGAGTACACCGGACCGCCCGACTTCCTCGTGTCGGAGTCACCCCGCTACGTGGGCCGCGCCGTCGCCGCGCTCGCCGCCGACGACGAACGGTCGCGGTGGAACCAGCAGTCGGTGTCGTCGGCGCAGCTGGCCGAGGCCTACGGCTTCACCGACGTCGACGGCTCCCAGCCGCAGATCTGGCGCTACATCGCCGACTCCCGCACCGCCGCCGACTCGTCTCCGCTCGATCCCGACACCTACCGCTGACCCCCGAACCCCGAACTGGCGTCGTGTGTGGTCGTGGAGCACCTCCAGATGACGCCAGTTGGTGCATCGCGGGGGTCTGACAGACTCCCCGGCGTGCACTTCGAGTGTGAGCACGACTTCCCGGGCACGGTCGAGCAGGTGGCGTCGATCATGAGCGACCCCGCCTTCCAGACCGGGCTCGACCTGCCCGACCTCGCTCGGCCCGGCGTCGTCACCCACGAGGTCGACGGCACCGCGCGACGGCTCACGCTGCGCTACGAGTACATCGGCCAGCTCGATCCGATCGCGCAGAAGGTCGTCGGCGGTCGCACGCTCACCTGGGTGCAGGACCTGCGCATCGACGTCGGCACCGGGATCGGCACCCTCGGGTTCTCGGCCGATGGTGTGGGCGGCCGGGCCGACGGGAGCGCGTCGGTCACGATCAGTCCTGTCGGTGACGCATCCTGCTCGCGCCACATCGACGGGGAGTTCCGCATCCGGATCCCGCTCCTCGGCGGCAAGGCGGAGAAGGCGATCGTTCCCGGACTCACCCGACGCCTCGACGTGGAGGCCGGCGCGGTCGCGGCCGAGCTGGCGCGGTGAGCGCGCCCGCGCCGGTGGCGCCGGACGTGCCGTTCCGACCGACGATCGGCGAGGCGCTGCACCACGCGGTGGCGCACTGGCCCGACCACGACTTCATCGTGACGCCCGACCGGCACATGACGTACGCGCAGACGGAGGAGGAGTCGCGCCGCCTCGCGCAGCGCATGCTCGCCGCCGGCATGGGCAAGGGCACCCGCCTGGGTCTGTACTTCCCGTACGGCCAGGAGTGGGTCGTCGCGTGGCTGGCGGCGAGCCGCATCGGCGCGCTCGTGATGCCGCTGGCGACGACGTACCGGCCGTCGGAGATCCGCAAGGTGCTCCGCATCGGCGACATCGACACCTTGCTCAGCGCGCGCGTCGTGCTCGGTCACGACATGCAGGACATGCTCGAGGCCAGCGTGCCCGGTCTCGCCGATGCGACCGGACCGCGACTGTTCCTCCCCGACACGCCGTCACTGCGCGCGGTGTGGCTCACCGGCAAGCCTGATCGCGCGTGGGCGACCACGCTCGATCTCGATGCACCCGCGGATCCCGCGGTCACCGACGACCTCCTGCGTGCGGTCGAGCGCGAGGTGGCGCCGGCCGACCTCGCGCAGGTCACGTACACGTCGGGGTCGAGCGCCGACCCGAAGGGCGTCGTGCACACGCACGGCACCGTCGTGCGCGCCACGACCGCGTTGGCCGCGCTGCAGACCGCCGACGGCGCGCCGGCGCGTCTCTTCTGTGCGTTCCCGTTCTTCTGGATCGGCGGCACGCTCATGCTCGGCGCCGCGCTGCAGTCGGGGGCGACGGTGCTGGTCACCGAGCGCTTCGATCCCGGCGCCGCCCTCGACCTCATCGAGGCCGCGCAGGCGACGCACGTCGTCGGCTGGCCCACGCTGCTGCAGTCGATGCGCGATCACCCGTCGTTCGGCGGTCGGACGCTGCCCGAGATCCCCGGCCTCACCGTCGGTCCCGCCGACCTCGCGCTGCTCGGTGGGCCGGTACCGGGCATCCCCGCGCACCGCGGCATGAGCGAGACCGTCGGCAACATCGCGTCGGTCGGCTACCGCGTGGTCGATCCCGACACCGGCGCCGACGTGCCCGACGGCGAGGAGGGCGAGCTCTGGGTGCGCGGCTACGGCCTCATGCACGGGTACTACAAGCAGGAGCGCGCCGACGTGTTCGATGCCGACGGTTGGTTCCACACCGGCGACCGCGTGTTCCTGCACTCGGGCCGAGCGTGGTTCGTGGGCCGCAGCACCGAGATGGTGAAGTCGCGCGGCGCCAACGTCGCGCCCCGCGAGGTGGAGCTGTTCCTGGAGGAGGAGTTCGACGAGGTGCTCTTCGCGTTCGTGCTCGGCCTGCCGCACCCCGAGTTCGGCGAGCAGGTCGCCGCGGTCCTCGTGCCCGCCCGCGGCCACGACCTCGATCCCGACGACATCGCCCGCCGCTCGCGCGAGCAGATCTCGTCGTACAAGGTGCCGACCCGCATCGACGTGTGGGACGAGGACGACGTGCCCTGGCTCGGCTCCGGCAAGCCCGACAAGCGGGCCATCCGGGAGCGGCTCGAGGAACCCGGCCGCTGACCGCTCAGGCGTGGCGGCCCAGGCGTGGCGGCTCAGTCGTAGGTGGCGCGGTCGACGGCGTCGAGGCGGTGGGCGGCGATGGTGGCGCCGGCGAGCGAGCCCAGCAGGATCGCACCGATGAAGCCGAGGCCGACGCCGAGGCCGACCCACACGTACCAGTCGCTCTTGTCGCTGATGGCGATGGCGGTCATGAGCAGGAAGATCCCGATCATGATCGGGAGCGACACCAGGATCGTCTTCACGATGGTGACGAACAAGCCGCGCTCGGCAGCCTGCTCGGCGGCGAGGGACTCCTGGAACCGCGTGCTCTGCGTGGCCTCGGGGACCGCGACCTCTGTGCTCATCGCTACCTTCCGCTCCCTCGTCCCGGCACCGGTCGCCGGACGCGACGCACCATGATGCCGCACGGGCGGGGAGAGATGCGCACTACGCGGGCGGGATGGTGAGCCGGAACACGGGGTGGTCCGGCGCGATGCGACGGAGGTCGTCGTCGGACGAGTCGCCGCTCACGCCGTCGAAGAACACGCCGACCTCGGCCTTCCACCGCTTCAGGTAGGCGCGCAGGATCGCGACCTTGTCGTCGTCGGCGACCTCGGTGGCGCCGAACTGGTCGATGCGCTTGCCGACGCGCAGCTCACCGGTGCCGGCGACGCGCAGGTTGCGCACCCATTGCGTGTGACCGCGCGCGGCGACGAGGAACTGCTCACCGTCGTGCGTGAGCAGATTCACGGGCGTGGCCCGCCACTCGCCGCTCGTGCGACCGCGCACCCGCAGCTCGCGCGAGCCCCACACGCTGACCCCGGCGCGGGTGAGGAGGGCCACCGTGGGGTTGAACACGTGCTGGGTGAACCAGCCGGGTTCGACGTAGCGGGGTGTCGCGTCGCCTTCGGGCATGAGCCCTCCCGTCGCGGTCAGGAGTACATGAGCGAGCCCGGGGTGGTGAGCAGCTCGCCGGTCTCGAGCCAGGTCTTGAGACCCGACAGGATCATCGGCCACCCACCGTAGAGCTGCTCGCACGCGCCTTCCCGCATCTGGTCGTGCACCACCGTGAGCCGGCACGAGTCGCCGACCGGCTCGATCTCCCAGGTGACGCGCGACGTGCCCTCGGCCTCCGCCTCGGGGCTGAAGTGCGCGAGCAGCGTGTGCACGAGCCGTCGCGGTGGCTCGGACTCGAGCACGTCGCCCTCACCGAGGAGGAAGTCGCCCGCCCGCAGCTCGACGCGGGAGCCGGGCGTCCAGTCGGACCGTGCCCCGGCGCCGAAGTTGTACCTGGCCCGCACCTCGGGATCGGTGATCGCGTCCCAGAGCTGCGCGGGCGTGGTCTTGATGTAGATCTCGAACACCTTTTCCATCGTCTTCGGCTCGATCGTCGTCGGTTCCATGGTGTGCTCCAGTTCCTGCTTGAGGTCGCTGAGCCCGGAGGCCCAGGGTTCGGCGTACTTGCTCACCCACCGGTCGTGGACGAGCCGGATCGGGACGGGGTTGAGGTGGTGCAACTTCTCGCGGCCCCGCCGTCGGGTGACGACGAGGCCGGCGCCCTCGAGCTGCTTCAGGTGCTTCATCACCCCGAAGCGCGTCATCGTGAAGCGCGCCTCGAGCTGGTGGAGCGTCTGGCCGTCCTCCCGGAAGAGCTCGTCGAGCAGCTGACGACGGGTGGGGTCGGCGAGGGCCTTGAACACCGCGTCGGAGTGGTCGTCGATCTGCTCGTCCACGCCACCAGAATAGGTGACTGATTGGTCACCTGTCAAGGTTCAGCCGGGCACTGGGGCGGGATCGGTACCCTCGACCGATGCTGCACCACCTCACCCTGTGGGTTCCCGACCTCGAGCGGGCAGAGGAGTCGTGGAGCTGGCTGCTCGGGCAGCTGGGGTACCAGCGCGACGCCGCAGTCGAGGGCGTGCTCCTGTTCCGCCACCCGACGGGGGTCAGCGTGGCGATGGAGCAGTCGAGCGACATGGTCCCGGGGATGCTCTACAGCCGGTTCCGACCCGGGCTGAACCACCTGGCGTTCCGGGTCGAGGGCGACCTCACCCTCGCCGAGCTGGTGGAGGCCGCCTCCGACCATGGATGGGTGCCGATGTCGACCGACGGCGTCCACCTGATCGCAGGCGGCGCCGACGTCGCCTACCTCGAGGACCGCGACGGCTTCGAGGTCGAGCTGGTGTCGTAGCGGCCGCGGTCAGCCGCGCGCTTCGAGGCGCTCGGCGACGTCGGCGGGGAAGCCGCCGGTGGCGATCGGGCTCCAACGCTCGATGGTGATGCGGATGAGCGACTTGTCCTGCAGCTGCATGGCGGCGCGGTACTCGTCCCAGTCGGGGTGCTCGCCGGAGATGCCGCGGAAGTACTCGACGAGACCGTCGAGCGCCTCGGGCATGTCGAGCACCTCGGCGGTTCCGTCGACCTGCACGTACTCGCCGTTCCAGTCGTCGGACTGCACGCAGATCGACACGCGCGCGTCGTGGCCGCGCGTTGTGCGCCTTGGCCCGGTCGGGATACGTCGACACGTTGATGCGGCCCTCGGCGTCGAGACCGCACGTGACCGGTGAGAGCTGGGGCCGGCCGTCGCGACGGGTGGTCGCGAGCAGGCCGCGGTGGCGGGGTCGGAGGAACTCGAGCAGCTCCTCGCGGTCGACGGTGCGGGCGGTGGCGACGGTCGGGCTCATGGCGCGGTCCTCATCTCGGCGGTCTTCGGAACCGGTGTCCTGACAGACTGCCCCCATGACACCACGGACGCACTCCGACTCCATCGTCGTGGCGCGCGCACCGCACGAGGTGTACGGGATGATCGCCGACATCACCCGCATGGGGGAGTACAGCCCCGTGTGTGCCGCGTGCTGGTGGGACGACGGCGACGGTCCCTCGGTCGGTGCGCACTTCACCGGGCGCAACGTGCTCCCGGAACGCACCTGGGAGACGCGCTCGGAGGTGGTGGCGGCGGAGCCCGGACGCGAGTTCGCGTGGATCGTCGGTCCGCGGATCGCGCGGTGGGGCTACACGTTCACCGCGGTCGACGGCGGCACCGAGGTGGTCGAGTCGTGGGAGCTGCTGCCCGAGGCGGATGCGATCTACGAGGAGCGCTACGGCGACGCCGCGGCCACTGCGGCCGACCGGTACGAGAAGGCGGTGAGCGGGATCCCGGAGACCCTCGCCGCGATCAAGCGCGCCGCCGAATCGCGGCCCGGATCAGACCCCGACGCTCAACCGGCGTTGTAGAGGCCCCAGCCGCGCTCGACCTTGCCGTCGGCGTCGAACACTGCGATCTCGTTGCAACTGCCGCCGGTCTGGTTGCGGTACCGGATGACGATCGCGTCGATGCCGAGGTGCACGTCGTCGAGCTCGAAGTGGAGGTCGGCGCGGGTGCTGAGCGCGGTCGTCCAGTAGTCCCGCAGCGCGTCCTTGCCGCGCACGACGCCGCTCGGGTCACCGGTGACGGTCGCCGCGACCGGCGAGATGAACACGATGTCGTCGGAGAAGTGGTCGAGCACCGCCTCGACGTCGTGCCGGTTCCACTCGGCGATCCACTGCTCGGCCCAGCGCTGTGCTTCGTCGTGCGTCATGCTGCGCAGCGTACGGTGGTCACCCGGATCGTCACCCGGGATTTTCCCACCCCATTTCCGGCGAGGAGCGCGCGAACGATGAGCGAGTGGAACGACAAGGTGATCGAGGAGCTGCGGGCGAACAAGGGCACCGCGCCGAGCATGGGCGGCGCGACGCTGCTCATCCTGCACACCACCGGCGCGAAGAGCGGCCAGGAGCGGGTCTCGCCGTTGCTGTACCGCGAGCGTGGTGACGACCTCGTGATCTTCGCGTCGTACGCCGGCGCGCCCCAGAACCCGGCGTGGTTCCACAACCTCGTCGCGCACCCCGACGTGACCGCCGAGGTCCTCGGCGAGACGCGCTCACTGCGGGCCCGCGTCGCCGAGAAGGCGGAGCGCGACGAGCTCTACGAGTGGAACAAGCAGGACTACGACACCTTCGCCGAGTACGAGGCCAAGACCGATCGCGTGATCCCGGTGGTGATCCTCGAGGCGCGGTGACACACCCGCTGACGCCGGGTGACGCCGGGTGAAGCTGCGTGAGCTACTCGGTGTAGAAGCCGCCGTCGGGATGCAGGATCTCGCCGGTGAAGTAGCTGGCCTCGTCGGACGCGAGGAACAGCGCGGTGTTCGCGATCTCGCGCGGGGTGCCCATGCGTCCCATCGGGATCTGCCGTTCGATGTGCTGGCGCGCGGCGTCGGGCATGAACTGCATGAGCGCGGTCATGTTCGTCTCGATGAACCCCGGGCCGATGCTGTTCACCCGGATCCCCGCCGGTGCGAGGTCGCGCGCGAGCTTCTTGCTCAGGTACCAGACACCTGCCTTCGACACGCCGTAGGGCACCGTGCCGGCGTCGGGGTGCTTGGCTGCGATCGACGCGATCGTGATCAGGCTCGCGTCCTGCGCGCACCCGTGGTCGAGCATCGCACCGACGCACGACTGGAGCGACTTGATGGTGCCGGTGAGGTTGACGTCGAGCACCGCCTGGTAGTCGTCGGCGTCGAGCGCGACGAACCCGCGGGCGAGGTCGGGCTCGTAGTTGGCCTTCATCCGCTTCTCCGCGAGCTCGAGGTCGCCGGAGACGTAGCCCGCGTTCGAGATGCCGGCCGCGGTCACCACCACGTGCAGGCCGTCGAAGTGCTCGATCGCGGTCCGGGCCATCGTGTCGGTGTCGACCCTGCTGGTGACGTCGACCGAGACGAACACGGCGCGGCCGCCGAGGCGCTCGATCTCGGCGACGGTCTCCTCACCGGGACCGTCGAGCAGGTCGGCCACGACGACCGCGGCGCCTTCTTCCGCGAAGCGCACCGAGGTGGCTCGTCCGAGGCCGTTCCCGCCCCCGGTGACGACGGCCACCTTGCCCGCCAACCTTCCGTCGGTCACGACGCCCTCCTGAGGTGCAGCTGCCCGTGGCGCCGGTCAGGGTAGGCCGACTTCCGCTCCGATGGAGCTGGCCCGATGGGTCGGGCGCGATGAGTTTGGCGAACGACGGCGGTCGAACCCGGTGAGCGTCCCCGCACCGGGGACCGACCACAAGGAGCCACCGTGACCGAGCGAGGCGACTCACCGCTGGGGACCCCGTGCTGGGTCGAGCTGCTGACGTCCGATCCCGATCGCAGCCTGGAGTTCTACGGCCGCCTGTTCGGCTGGACGGTCGAGGACCCGGGCGCCGACTACGGCGGCTACAAGAACTTCCAGCTGAAGGGCGAGCGCGTCGCCGGGTGCATGCGCAACGACGGCGAGGCCGGTGTGCCCGACCTCTGGTCGGTGTACCTCGCCACCGACGACGCCGAGGCCACCGTGGCCAGCGCGGCGGAGCACGGCGGACAGGTGATCGTGCCCACGATGGACGTGATGGCACTCGGGCGGATGGCCGTCGTCGTCGACGTCGGCGGCGCGGTGATCGGCGCCTGGCAACCCGGTGAGCACCGCGGGTTCGGCTTCGTCGACGAGCCGGGTGCACCGAGCTGGTTCGAGCTGCACACGCGTGACTACGAGAAGGCGCTCGACTTCTACCGCTCGGTGTTCGGGTGGCAGACGCGGGTCGAGGGAGACGCCGACGAGTTCCGCTACTCGACGGTCGACATCGGTGAGGAGCAGTACGCGGGTGTGATGGACGCCGAGCGCGTTCCTCCCCGACGGGGTGCCCGCGGCGTGGAGCGTCTACTTCGGTGTCGCCGACTGCGACCACGGCGTGTCCGAGGTCGTGTCGCTCGGTGGTGAGGTGGTGGCGGCACCCGAGACCACGCCGTACGGCCGCATCGCCACCGTCGCCGACCCGACCGGTGCGGTGTTCCGTCTGCACCAGCCTCTCGCGGGCTGACGGACGACTCGAGGTCTCGACGATGGCGACGTTCGTGCTCCTGCCCGGCGCGGGTTCCGACTCGTGGTACTGGCACCTCGTGGTGCCGTACCTCGAGGAGGCAGGTCACGACGTCGTCGCCGTCGATCTTCCCGTCACCGACGACACCGCGGGGTTCACCGAGTACGCGGACGTCGTCGTCGACGCGATCGGTGACCGGCGCGACGTCGTGTTGGTCGCGCAGTCACTCGCAGGGTTCACCGCGCCGCTCGTCTGCGAGCGACTGCCCGTCGAGCTGATGGTGCTGGTGGCGGCGATGGTGCCGCGGCCGGGGGAGTCCGGCGGGGAGTGGTGGGACAACACGGGACAGGCGGATGCGCGCGACCCCGATGCGTCCGACGACCCGGTCGTGATGTTCCTGCACGATGTGCCCGACGACGTGGCGCGCGAGTCGGAGCACCACGTGTACGCGCAGTCGTCGAAGCCGTTCGAAGCGCCGTGGCCGCTCGACGCGTGGCCCGACGTGCCGACGCGCTTCCTGCTGTGCCGCGACGACCGGCTCTTCCCGGCGGAGTTCCAGCGGCGGGTGGTGCGGGAGCGGCTCGGGATCGAGCCGGACGAGATGGACGGCGGCCACCTCCCCGCATTGAGCCGCCCGCAGGAGCTCGCGGCACGGCTGCTGGCATACCTGGGAGAACTGGAACGCGCGCCGCAGTAGTGTCCGCGCCATGAGCATCCAGGCGGTGTCGCACGTCGCGGTCGGAGTGCGTGACATGGAGGTGGCGCTCGGTTTCTACCGTGACGTCCTCGGCCTCCGGGTCACCGCCGACAAGGTCGAGGAGTTCTCGCAGGGTCCCGGGCAACCGCCGGCCCAGCGGCGCGCGGTGTACCTGCGGTACCAGGACGGTCCGCACGAGAGCTTCATCGTGCTCGACCAGCAGATCACCAACGAGATCAAGGGTCAGCCCGCGCAGCTGTTCCAGATGGGCGTGCACCACTTCGCGTTCTGGGTCGACGACATCGACGGGATGATGGAGCGCGTCCGCGCCGCGGACGTCACCGTGCTGATGGGCGGTGGCGACGGTCCGGGGGCCGACACCACGATGTACGGCGAGCCCGCCGGCGGCCACGTGCGCAGCGTGTTCCTCCAAGATCCCGAGGGCAACTACGTGCAGCTGGATCAGCGAGCCTGACGGCGATGGGCGCAGCGGCGGTGTTCGACCACGTCACCCTCGCGGTCTTCGACCTCGACGAAGCGATCCAGTTCTTCGGGGTGCTCGGCTTCGAGGTCATCAAGAACGTGCGCATCTCGGGTGCGACCATGGACGCGTACATGGGGATCCCGGGCATGGAGGCCGACCACGTCACGCTGGCGGTCCCCGACGCCGAGCCGCACCAGGAGGTGCAGCTCCTGCACTTCCACAAGCCGGCCCAGCTCGTCGACCGGTCGTCGGGCAACCTCGCCGGCACCGGCTTCAACCACGTGTGCTTCCGCGTCGAGGATCTCGACGCCACCGTCGCCGAGTTCGAGGCCGCCGGGTTTCCCACCCGCAACCAGCCGATGGACTTCCACGACCGCACGCTCGTCTTCCTCGTCGGCCCCGCCAACACCGTCATCGAGCTCGCCCAGTGGCACTGACCCCCTGAGAACGTTCTGGCGCCCCTACGCCGTGAACATCACGCGGTAGCGGCGCCAGAACGTGGGGTCAGACCCGCCCGGACCGTTCGTGGTGCCGGCGGCGGAAGAGGATCGACGCGACGAGTCCTGACGGCAGCGGGAGCCAGTAGGAGAACAGTCGGTACAGCAGCACCGCGAGCACCGCGTGGTCGGGGGACACGCCGGCGAGGGTCAGCACGCCGGTGAGGCCGGCTTCGACGAAGCCGAGCCCACCTGGCGTGATCGGGATCATCGCCAACGCGCTCCCGGCGACGTACGCCAGGAGCACCAGCACCGGGTCGACGTGGGAGCCCACGGCGAGCAGACAGCAGTACAACGCGAGGAAGTCGAACAGCTGGTTGCCGAGCGCAGCGGGCACCGCCTGCTTCCACGACTCCGCCAGCGCGCCGCGGACGAAGTCGCGCGCCTCGACGAGTCGGTGGGCGAGGCTCGGGGCCGGCGCGTCGCGTCGCAGCACGCGGTGCACGAACCAGTCGAGTGCGTGCCCGACTCCGCGCACGACGCGGTCGGACACCAGCAGGATCGACGCGCCGGTGAGCAGGAAGATGCCGAGGACGCCACCGAGGATCGCGCCCTGCAAGAGCTCGGAGCTCACGGCGAGACCGAACACGATCGCGGGGAGGGCGAGGATCGGCAGCACGAACAGCGTCGCCGTCGAGAGGAGTCCGACCGCGGTGAGCGCAGTGCTCGCGGTCGGGCCGTCGAACCCGGAGCGGCTGAGCATCGAGTACATCGTGGCGCCGCCCGTGGCCGCGCCACCGGGGAGCGCGCGGCTCAGCGCGTTGCCGGAGAGCTGCGCGCACGCGACGTCGAACCACTTGTCGGTCTTCAGGGCGATGCGCATCAGCGCCCAGATGCACCAGAACGCCGCTGCCTCGAGCAGGAAGATCGGCACGAACCACAGCGGGAACACGCCCTCGAGCTGGGGGAGCGAGCCGAACATCACGATCAGGCCCGGCAGCACCAGGTAGAGCGCGACGCCCGTGATCAGGAGCACCAGCACGCGCATGATGATCTTGCCGCGCGACGGCGCGTGCGCGGTCGACGCCGCGACCGCGTGCGTGTCGACGCCTTCGGTCACCCGGGTCTTCCCGTCGGCCCGTACGCCTGCTCCGCCACGTCCGCAGGAAGGGGGAGGACGACGGTGAACTCGTTGCCCTCCGGGTCGGCCATCCGGTAGTGCGACTCACCCGGTCGCGCGTGGATCACCTCGACGAGGCGACCGCCGAGCTCCTCGATGCGGGCACGGGCGACGTCCATGTCGTCGACCTCGATGTCGGGCCGCGTGCGGAACCCCGTGGGCACCTGCCCGTCGGGAGCGGGTTCGAACGCGAGGAACGCGCCGCCGCGACCGGGTGCGAGCTGGATCCAGTCGGGTGCGGTCTCGACCACGCCGACACCGAGCACCGCTTGCCAGAACTCGGCCAGTTTGCGTGGATCCGCGGCATCCACGACCACTGCGCGCAACCAACCCACCGGCTCTGCCATCTCGCTCCTCCAGCGCACTTCCACCGGGCGCCCGCCCGTCGGGTCTCCCGCATGATCGTACGGTCGGCGCTGTCGGTTCTAGCGTGTCCGGACCGTGGCGACCGACGACGACCTGCTCACCGAGGTGCTCGCGGCGCCCCCACGGCCGCCGGACGACCCTGATCTCTTCTCCTCCAACGTGCTCTTCGGCGAACCGGGGATCTACCCGCAGGGAAGTGTGATGGAACCGGCGACGGGCCCCGACGTGACCGCCGCACGCGCGGTGGCCGCGCTCGGCGCGCTCGGCATCGACGACGCCGCGAGCCGGTTCGTCGACGACGCGCTCGTCGGCGCGTGCGCCGGATCCGGGGCCCCGCGCGGCGCTGCTCGCATTGTCGGTGACGTGCGCGGCACCGGTGCTCGAAGCGTTCGTGGCGGGCAGCACCCCGGTGCAGTCGATCGGTGTGGGTCCCACGGCGTCGCCGGGACGCATCGTCGGACCCGCTGCCGATGCGCCCGACGGAACGGCGACGGAGCACCGGGTCGTGAACGAGCGCTACCGCGCCGAGGTGCCCACGCTGCTCGCGGGGTCGCTGGCCCATGACCTGCTCTGGAGCGGTCCCGGCGCCGGCCAGTACGAGGAGGTCGTGCTGCACGCGCTCGTCGCGCTGGTGCACCTCCAGCTGCTCGCGCGCGCGCCCGACCTCGCGCACACGGGCACGGAGCTCGCCCGCCGCCAGAACTCGCTCGCCATCACGCTCCTCAATTCGCGCCAGCCGGGCCACGCCGACATCTCCGTCCGCGCGCCCGACGGCCCGGGCACGATTCCCGGTGGTGCGCCCGACATGCAGACGCCCGACTTCTGGAGCATCCCGTTCGTCGGTGGCACGCCGGTGGCGGCCGACGCGCCGGCGCTGCTCGGGGAGGTGATGGAGCGCGTCACCGGCGCGACCGCGCCGTCGCCGCTCCGTTACGACGACGCCCTCGGCGACTGGTGGTCGGCCCACGGCGCGCGCGGGGCGCTCGACCGCGCCGCCCAGTGGCGCGCCGCCGTCGCGCTCGGCCTGCTCGGACGGCGCGCACCGGTGACGCCGAAGACGCGACGGTGGTTGGCGCTCTTCGCGCTGAGCCTGCCGGTGGTGGCCCTGTCGGTCGACATGAACGGTGTGGTCGTGCTGCTCCCGACCATCGGCCACGACCTCGGGGTCTCGGCCGCGGTCGCGGGCGCGATCGTCACCGCCGCCAGCCTCGCGTTCGCCGCGCCCTTGCTGCTGATCGGTCGTGTCGCCGACCGCGTCGGCGCCCGCCCGGTCCTGCTCATCGGCGTGGTCGGGTTCGCCGTCGCCTCGGCGATCTGTGCGCTCAGCCAGACGTTCGGCGAGATGATGGTCGGCCGCTCGCTGCAGGGCATCGCGTCGGCCTGCTGCTTCACCACGTCGCTGGCGGTCATCGACGCGATGTTCGAGGGTGAGGGTTCCCAGCCGATGGCGGTCGGCATCTGGGGCGCGCTCGGAGGCATCGGGGGCGCGATCGGGCCGCTCGTCGCGAGCGTGCTCGCCGACATCTGGTCGTGGCGCGCGTTCTTCGGCGTGAACGTCGTGCTGCTCGCGTTCGCGTTCGTCCTGCTGGTGTGGCTGGTGCCCCACCTGCCGCCCGACCGCACCCGGTCGGTACCGGTCCTGAACCTCGTGCTGCTGATGTTCGGCATCGGGTCGGCGTGCGCCGCGATCCAGCACACGGCGGCGGCGGGATGGCTCAACGGGGCGACCATCGCCGGTCTCGTCGATCGGGGGCCTGCTCCTCGTGGCGGTCTGGTGGCGGGTGCGGGGCCGCGAGCCGCTGGTCGCCGCCGCCGGTGACCCGGCTCGAGCCCTTCCGGCTCGGCACCGCGACCGCGACGCTGTCGAACTGGGGCTCGGGCGTGGTGATGGTCCTCGTGCCCACCGCGCTCGAGCTCGTGCGCGGGGTGAGCGTGCTCGAGGCCGGCATCCTCTTCCTCGGCGTTCTCGGTGCCGTTCGCGCTCGGCGGGGTGCTGTCGGGGTTCATGATCCGGTCGCTCACCGCGCCCCGCACGCTCGCGCTCGGGCTCCGCCGCGATGGTCGTGGGCATGGTCGGGCTGGCGATCGTCGGCCCCGACGGTCCCCTCGGAGGCGTGCATCGCTCACGCTCGCGCATCGTCGGTCTCGGCAACGGCGATCGTCTACAGCGCGGCCACGTCGTACGCGCTGATCGACATCGAGACCGACCAGGCCGCGGAGGCGTCGGCCGCGCTCGAGCGCGGCGCGCGTGCTCGGCCTCGCCATCGCGGTCGCCATCTCGACGTCGATGATGAGCACGCATCGACAGCCGACCATCCGGGCAACTCGTGGGGTCTGCGCGTGGCGCTGCTCGTGGGTGCGGCGATCACCGGGGTGGGGTGGTGGCTGGCGCAGCGAGCGCGGCTCACCACGGCGGGCACCGCTGCGGGCACCACTCCCGAGCGCCGGTAGCCTCGCCGCCGTGCTGCTCCCGACCGAGACCGATGCCGCGCGGGTGCTCGGCATGGTGAAGGCCGCGTTCGCACCGGCAGGTGGCTTCGACGAGCTCCAGGAGTCGGTGCTCGGCGGGCATCGCGACGTCGCTCTACGACATCGACCTCGCCGACGTGCCCCTCGCCGACGACGACACGGTCGCGCACGCACCTCGGGAGGAGCGTCTGCACGCGGTGCACCTCATGGTCGTGCTCGAGTTCATCGAGCACCCGCTCAGCACGCGCATGGAGCTGCCGGTCGAGGAGTACGCGCACGGCCTCGGTGTGTCGCTCACGCTGTTGCACGACGCCCGCCGGCTCGCCAAGGGGCACTTCGCCTGGATGTACCTCGATCTCCAGCGGCACAGCTGGTACGAGGAGGAGACGATCCGGGAGTCGGTGCGCGGCCGGTGGGAGGAGCTCATCCGCTCGAAGCTCGCGTACACCGGGCATCGTCTCCGACCACGTGATCGCCGAGAAGTGGAGCGCGCTGCGCAACTGCCCGGAGGGCAGCTGGGGCAAGGCGGTCGCCGACTTCTACGACCGGCACGGGTTCCCGTTCCCGGGTGAGCGCCTCGGCATCTACGAGCTCGGCGCCCGCCACGACTGGGTGCACGTGCTGGCCGGCTACGAGACCACCCCCGAGGGTGAGCTCGACGTGTTCGCGTTCATCGCTGCGTCGATGACCGACGAGCGGGGACTGGTGCTGCTCGCCATCACGCTCGGGTTGTTCCAGAACGGCAGCATCCACCACGTCGCGGGCAAGCGGGTCAAGATCGCGCGCGCCGACACGCTCGCCGACGACGGCGCCGTCGACCGCTGGGTGGAGGCGTTCCGGCGCGGCAACCTCTGCACGACCGACGTGATGGCGACGGTGCGGCTGTTCGAGCACAAGGACGACCCGCTCGACGAGGTGCGCGAGCGCTTCGGTGTCGTTCCGGCACGACCCGGGCCGCGTCCAGCGACCGTGATGCGACGTCGACCGCGCGCCGGTTGCTCGTGTCGGTGCCCACGCTGCACGACCCCAACTTCTTCCGCACCGTGGTGTTCATGATCGAGCACACCGACGAAGGCGCGCTGGGGATCGTGCTCAACCAACCGACCGACACGCGCATCGACACCGTGCTCGAGCCGTGGGCGCCGTACACCGCCGCGCCCGCGGTGGCGTTCGTCGGCGGTCCGGTGCAGCAGCACGACGCGCTCATCGGTGCTGGCGCGCGTCGGTGACCTCGACCCCGGCGACGGCGACGCGTGGCAACCGCTGATCGGCCGCATCGGCACGGTCGATCTCGGCCGCGACCCGCACGACGCGCGGGCCGACCTCGAGGCCGTGCGCGTCTTCGCCGGGTACTCCGGCTGGGCGCCATCGCAGCTGGAGGACGAGCTCGACGCCGGCGGCTGGTTCGTCGTCGACGCGCTGCCCGACGACCTCCTCACGCCCCACCCCGCCGGGCTGTGGCGAGCGGTGCTGCGCCGCCAGGGTGGCGACGTGGCGGTGTCGGCGAACTACCCGCTCGGCGGCGAGGGACCCTGCCGCCAACTAGCTTCGGGCGATGCCCACCGATGACGAGGTCGAACGCATCCTCGTCGTCACCGCGCACCCCGACGACGTCGACTTCGGGAGCGCGGGTTCGGTCGCCCGCTGGACCGACGCCGGGATCGAGGTCGCGTACTGCATCTGCACGAGCGGCGAGGCCGGCGGGTTCGACCTGACCGTGCCGCGCACGACCATGGTGGAGATCCGCGAGGCCGAGCAGCGCGCGGCGGGGAAGGTGGTCGGTGTCACCGACATCACCTTCCTCGCGGCATCCCGACGGTCGGCTCGCGTCGACCTTCGACCTGCGCCGCGACATCAGCCGCGTGATCCGGCAGCGTGCGACCGCAGCGGGTCATCAGCCAGTCGCCGGAGCGCAACTTCCAGCGCGTCTACGCCAGCCACCCCGACCACCTCGCGGCGGGCGAGGCGACCATGGCCGCGGTCTACCCCGACGCCCGCAACCCGTTCGCCCATCCCGAGCTGCTCGAGGAGGGCTTCGAGCCGTGGGCGGTCGACGAGATGTACCTCGCCGCCGGGACCGAGTCCGACGTCTTCGTCGACATCACCGACACCTTCGAGCGCAAGCTCGACGCGCTGCGGTGCCACGCCAGCCAGATGACCGACCTCGACGGGCTCGACGCCCGCATCCGGGGATGGAACGCGGCCAACGCCGCGCTCGGCGGACTGCCCGAGGGGCGGCTCGCCGAGTCGTACCTGCGCGTCGACACGCAGTAGGCGACACGCACAAGACCACACTCAACGGAGGGATCGAGCATGGAACTGCAGGGGCTGCGTCTGGTCGCCGTCGGTGGAGCCTCGGGCATGGCGAAGGCCACGGCCGAGCGCGTCGTGGCCGGGGGCGGCAAGGTGGCGGTGCTCGACCGCGCGGGGAGCGACGGCGCCGCGGTGGCGCTCGGCGCTCGGCGGCTCGTACCACGAGAGCGACGTCACCGACTACGAGGGCACCGAGCTCGCGCTCGCCGACGCGATCGCGACGCTCGGCGGGGTCGACGCGGTGGTGAACACCGCCGGCGGCGGGGTCTCGGTGCGCACGATCTCGAAGACCGGGCCGATGCCGCTCGAGACGTTCCAGCAGGTCGTCAACCTCAACCTGGTCGCCACGTTCAACGTGGCGCGCCTCGCTGCGTGGTCGATGAGCACCAACGAGCCCAACGACGACGGCGAGCGCGGCGTGATCGTCAACACCGCGTCGATCGCGGCGTTCGAGGGTCAGATCGGGCAGGTCGCGTACACCGCCGCCAAGGCCGGCATCGCGGGCATGTCGCTGACGATGGCGCGCGACCTCGGTGGGCTCGGCATCCGCGTCAACACGATCGCCCCGAGCCTCTTCGCCACCGGCCTCACCGCCGGCATCCCGAAGGACTTCGAGGACACGCTCACCGCCGACGCCGCGTTCCCGAAGCGGATGGGTCTGCCCGACGAGTACGCCCGCCTGGCCGTCGCCATCATCGAGAACCCGATGCTCAACGGCGGCACCATCCGCCTCGACGGCGGCCAGCGCTTCGCTCCGAAGTAGTCACCCCACTGCGAGGTTGCGTCACCTGACCGCGTCTGTCGCGGTCAAGCGACGCAACCTGTGGGTGAGGGTCAGTCGTTGACCAGGACGGAGCGGATGACCTCGCCGTTCTGCATGGCGGTGATGGCGTCGTTCACCTCGTGGAGGTGCATGGTCGCGCGTGACCATGCTGCCGACGTCGAGCTTGCCCTGCTCGATGAGGCTGATGAGGCGCGGGAAGTCGCGGCGCACCTGCGCGCCGCCGTACACGCACCCGAGGATGCGCTTCTCCTCGAGCACGGTCATCGCCGGGATCGCGATGTCGCTGCCGAGCGCGGGCACGCCGACCATCACCGCGGTGCCGCCAGGGCGCGTGCTGTCGACGGCCTGACGCACGGTCGACGCGTGGCCGATGACCTCGAACGCGAAGTCGGCGCCGCGGCCCCCGCTCAGCGCCTTGACCGCCTCGATCGGGTCGGCGTCGGTGGGGTCGACCACGTCGGTGGCACCGTTCTTCAGCGCCTCGTCGCGCTTGAGCGCGACCGGGTCGATGGCGATGATCCGCGCCGCCCCGGCGATGCGGGCACCCTGGATCACGGCCTGGCCCACACCGCCGCAACCGATCACGGCGACGATCGAGCCGGGCTCGACCTGCGCGGTGTTGAGCGCAGCGCCGACACCGGTGGTGACACCGCAGCCGATGAGCGCGAGCTGCTCGTCGGGCAGATCGGTCTCGACCTTCACCACCGACATCCGCTGCACGGTCATCATCTCGGCGAAGGTGCCGAGGCCGGTCATGGCGACCATCTCTTCGCCGTCGGCGCGCCGCACGCGCGGCACGAACATCACGTCGTAGGTGTGGGCGCAGAGGTTCGACTGGTCGTTGAGGCAGTACCAGCACACGCCGCACGCAGGGATGAACGACCCGATGACGCGGTCGCCCACGGCGAGCCCGATGACGTCGGCGCCGATCTTCTCGACCACCCCGGCGCCCTCGTGTCCGAGGACGACCCGGCCAGCGGGGAGGGTGCCGTTGATGACCGAGAGGTCGGAGTGGCAGACCCCGCTCGCGGTGATGCGCACGATCACGTCACCGGGACCGGGGTCGAGCGTCGCGACCTCCTCGACCGAGAGCGGCTGGTTCTGTTCGAGGCACAGCGCGGCCTTCATGGGATCCCCTTGGTGAACGGTCGAGTGCGGTGCGTCGAAGCTACTGCGCCCCACCTCCCGCGCTACCTTCCCGGCATGGCCCGCATCCTGCTCGTCCGCCACGGGCAGTCGGAGTGGAACGCCGACCGGGCGGTGGCAGGGACAGGCCGACCCACCGCTCAGCGACCTCGGGGCGGAGCAGGCGGTCAGCGCCGCCGGCGCGATCGGCATGGTCGACGCCATCTACGCGTCCGACCTCGATGCGCGCCCATCTCACCGCGGAGCTCGTCGCGACCCCGCTCGGGGCCGACGTCGCGATCGAACCACGACTGCGTGAGCGCAGCGCGGGGGAGTGGGAAGGGCGAACCCACGCCGAGATCGAGGAGGGGTGGCCGGGCTTCCTCGAGACCGGGCGACGACCCCTGGGGTACGAGCCCGACGACTCCGTGCTCGAGCGCGTGCTCGCGGTGCTCGACGAGATCGCGTCGGCGCACGACGGCGACGTGCTCGTCGTCACCCACGGCGGCGTCGTGCGCGTGATCGAGCGCCACCTCGGAGGTGACGCCGAGGGCCTCATCCCGAACCTCGGAGGGGTGTGGCTCGAGCACGACGGCGCCGGGCTGCGACTCGGGGAGCGGATCGTCCTCCTCGACGAGTCGCAGGTCACGAGACCGCAACAGCTCTGACCCCCGTTTCCCCTCGCTCGCACCCGCTCACTCCGCTACCAGCCCCGGGCCGCAGGTCGTAAACTGACCAGTTCCGCGAATCCGGAGCATCGTCAGTTGACCGACCCCGTGGCACCGGGACCGGCGGCCACCGCCGACGGTTCCGACCTCGACTCACAACCGCGCCGACCCCAGGTGGAAGAGGCGCACCCCGACTCCGAGCTGGAGTCGGAGCAGCGTCATCTCGACACCGCCTACGCCCGGCTCGACGTCATGCGCCGGGCCGCCGAGCGGGTGGCCGAGGGGTACACCGAGGTCACCCGGGGCGGCACCCACCAGGCCCGCCTGGAGCGTGAGGCAGCGGAGGCGTACACCCGTCGTCGCCTGGCCAGCCTCGACATCGGCGACACGCCCCTGTCCTTCGGCCGGCTCGACCTGCTCCCGACCCCTGCCGCCTCCGACGGCGCCACCGACCCGCTGCCCTTCTACATCGGGCGCATCTCGGTCACCGACGACGACCTCACCCCGCTCGTCGTCGACTGGCGGGCGCCGGTCAGCCGAGCCGTTCTACCGCGCCACCGCGGTCGAGCCGATGGGCGTCGCCCGCCGTCGCCACTTCCAGACCCACGGTCGCCGCCTGCTCGCCCTCGACGACGAGGTGTTCGACGCCGATGCCGCCGCAGGCGTCGGGCTTCACGGTGGTGGGGGAGGGCGCGCTGCTCGCCGCGCTCGACAAGGAGCGCACGGGCCGCATGCGCGACATCGTCGCCACCATCCAGGCCGAGCAGGACGAAGCGATCCGGGCCGACATCCTCGGCCTCCTGATCGTCGGGGGCGGCCCCGGCACCGGCAAGACCGCGGTCGCGCTGCACCGCGCCGCCTACCTCCTCTACACGCACCGCAAGCGTCTCGCGTCGCAGGGTGTGCTGCTCGTGGGCCCGAGCCCGATCTTCCTCCGCTACATCGACGAGGTGCTTCCGTCCCTCGGTGAGGACGAGGTGACGCTGGCCACTCCGACGGCGCTGAAGCCGCGGTTCAAGGTGCGCGGCACCGAGTCGGACGCGACGGCGACGGTGAAGGGTGACGTGCGCATGGCCGACGTCATCGCCGCCGCGATCCGCGACCGCGAGCGACCGATGCCGCGCGACGTCATCGTGTCCCTCGACGGCTACGTGCTGCGGCTCCGTCGCCGTGACTCCAAGCGCATCATCGACCGCGCGCAGGCCCGGCGGGGCACGCACAACGAGCGCCGCCCGTACGTGGCGAGCCTGCTCTTCGACCACTTCAAGCGTGAGTACCGGCGCGCGCTCGTGCGGGCATACCGGGCCGACCGCGCTCGCCTCGACGCCGAGACGGAGCAGCTCTCGCTCACCGCCGACCGTTCGGCCGCGACCGTCTCCGACCCGACCGTCGCCGCCGGGCTCGCGCGCGGTGAGGCCGCCCCGCCGGAGTGGGAAGAAGATCTGACCAACCGCGTGCGTCGCCTGCCCGACGTGCGCGCCGCGCTCGACCGCACGTGGCCGGTCCTGAGCGGCGCGGAGCTGGTGCGCGACCTCTTCGGGTTCGCGGCCCTCATCCGTTCCGCGTCGGCCGGCATCCTCACCGACGACGAGCAGGCGCTCCTGTTCCGCGAGCGCGGCCCCGACCTCGCCGGCGTCGCCTGGACCGACGCCGATCTGTCGTTGGTCGACGAAGCCGAGGCGATCCTCGGTGCCCCGAGCGCCGCCCGGCCGCGTCGGCGCCGCGCCCGACCGCGACGCCGATCTCGAAGCGGCCCGGCGCACGGTCGAGGAGCTGGGTGTCGGTGCGTTCACCAACGCCGCCGACGTGCTCGCCCGCTACGGCTCCGACGCGTCGTCGTCGACCTCCGACGACGACGGCGAGCCGCGCACCTTCGGCCACGTCCTCGTCGACGAGGCGCAGGACCTCACCGCCATGCAGTGGCGCATGCTCGCCCGTCGCTGTCCCACCGGGTCGATGACGCTCGTCGGCGACTTCGGTCAGGCCAGCCGTCCGGGTGCGCTGAGCAGCTGGGACGACGTCATCGCCAACCTGCCGGTGCGCGTCCCGCCGCACCGCGTGATGCTCACCGTCAACTACCGCACGCCGGCCGAGATCATGGACGTCGCCAACCGCCTGCTGCCGGCGGCGGCTCCGGGCGTCGAACCGGCGCGACCGGTGCGCAGCACGGGCGCCCATCCCGAGGTCTTCGAGGTGGCGCCCGACGAGCTGGTCCGGTCCGCCGCCCAGGCCGCTCGCGACTCGTCCGCCCTCGGCGGCACGGTCGCGGTGATCGCACCGATCGAGCTGCACGCCGGTCTCGCCGACGCGCTGGCCGACCGCGGTGCAGTGGCCGACGAGGTCGAGGCCATCGACGCACCCATCGCGGTGCTGTCGGGTCTCGACTCCAAGGGCCTCGAGTTCGACCACGTCGTCGTGGTGGAACCGGCGCGGCTCGTCGCCGCCGACCGCTCGGGGCTGCGCCTCCTCTACGTCGTGCTCACCCGTGCGACCCGTCGCCTCGTCGTCGTGCACGCCGAGCCACTGCCCGAAGCACTCGATCTCGCACCCCGAACGGTGGGAACATGACCTCCACGCCACTGACCGACGCAGACCGCACCGCCGCCGACGTCGCCTGGGACCTCGAGCCTCTCGTCGACGGCCGGGGCGCCGAGGGCGTCGACGCGCTGCTTCGACGAGGCCGAGTCCCGTGCGCACGCGCTGGCGTCGTACCGCGGTCGCATCGGCGAGCTCGACGTCGAGGAGCTCGTCGAGCTCATGCACGAGCTCGCCGCGATCAGCGACCTCGGCGGCCGGGCCGGCTCGTACGCGGGCCTGCAAGTTCGCGGTCGACACCGCCGATCCCGCCGACCGGCGCGCTCATGGCGCGCGCCGAGGAGCGTGGCACCGCGATCAGCAACGAGCTCATCTTCGTCGACCTCGAGTGGGCCGAGG
Organism: uncultured Actinomycetes bacterium; assembly: GCA_963755855.1. GTDB lineage: Bacteria > Actinomycetota > Acidimicrobiia > IMCC26256 > DASPTH01 > DASUAS01. The sequence continues at coordinate 361,142 of CAVWLR010000010.1, forward strand.
TCCCCGACGAGCGCGCCGACGCGCTGCTCGCCGACGATCGGCTCGCGTTCTGCCGGCACTACCTCGACGTCGGCGCGCCGCTACCGCCCGCACCTCCTCAGCGAGCCGGAGGAGCGCATCCTCTCCGACAAGTCGCTCACCGCGAACAGCGCATGGGTGCGGCTGTTCTCCGAGCTGACGTCCGCGATCACCGTCACCATCCCCGTCGACGGCACCGACACGGAGGTGAGCCTCGAGCAGGGGCTGTCGCAGCTCATGTCACCCGAGCGCGACGTGCGCCGCACCGCGGCGGAGGCCGTCACCGTGGCACTCGAGCCGGGGCTGCGCACCCGCGCCTTCGTGTTCAACACGCTGCTCGTCGACAAGGCGACCGACGACCGGCTGCGGCAGCTACCCGTCGTGGATCGCCAGCCGCAACCTCGCCAACGAGGCGAGCGACGAGTCGGTGCAGGCGCTGGTCGACGCGGTGCAGTCGCGCTACGACATCCCGCAGCGCTGGTACTCGCTCAAGGCGCAGCTGCTCGGTCTCGACAAGCATCGCCGACTACGACCGCATGGCGTCGGTCGCCAGCTCCGACGAGGAGTTCGGGTGGGACGAAGCGCGCGCGCTCGTGCTCGACGCGTACGCGTCGTTCTCGCCCGACCTGGCGACGGCAGCCGAGCGGTTCTTCGCCGAGTCGTGGATCGACGCTCCGATGCGGCCCGGCAAGCGCCCGGGTGCGTTCTGCGCGTACACGGTGCCGAGCCAGCACCCGTACCTGCTGCTCAACTGGACCGCCCGCCGTCGCGACGTGCTCACGCTCGCGCACGAGATGGGTCACGGCCTGCACGCGTACCTGGCGCGCGAGCAGGGGATCTTCCACCAGACCACTCCGCTCACGCTGGCCGAGACCGCCTCGGTGTTCGGCGAGACCGTCACCTTCGGTCGGCTGCTCGACGCCACCGACGATCCCGCGGCGCGCCTCGCGCTGCTGGCCGAGAGCCTCGAGGGGCAGATCGCCACCGTGTTCCGCCAGGTGGCGATGAACCGGTTCGAGGACCGCGTGCACACGCAGCGCCGCGACGCCGGCGAGCTGTCGGTCGAGCAGTTCAACGAGGCGTGGACCGACACCCAGGTGCCGATGCTCGGCGACTCGGTGGAGATCACCGAGGGGTACCGCACGTGGTGGTCGTACATCCCGCACTTCATGGGCACGCCGGGCTACGTCTACGCGTACGCCTACGGGCAGCTGCTCGCGCTGTCGGTGTACCGGGCCTACGAGGAGCGGGGCGACGAGTTCGTCCCGCAGTACCTCGAGCTGCTCGCCGCCGGTGGCTCCCGCTCGCCCGAGGAGCTCGGCCGGATCGTCGGTCTCGACCTCGCCGACCCCGGGTTCTGGAGTGGCGGGCTCGAGATCGTGGCCGAGCAGCTCGCGGCGGCCGAGGACGCGGCCAAGGCGAGCGGCAGGCTCTGATCCTGCTCTGATCGTCCTCGTCGCGAACTCTCGCCGGGCTGCGGCGGATCGGTGGCGATTGGTGACGACGAGATCGCTCAGAGCCCGAGCGCGGCCGAGAGGTCGCGCACGTGCTCCTGGGTCTCGGTGAGCAGCGGGCGGAGCGCTTCGGCGACGTCGGCGAGGCCGAGCTCGTTCGCCTGCTGCACTCGCTCGCGGTAGTGCTCCAGCTGCTCGGTCTCGAGTGCGAGGTCGGCCTGGAGCGCGGCGCGCGAGTCGGCGGTGGGCGCGATCTCGGGGACCCGGGTGCTCGGCTCGCCGCCCAGGAAGTCGATCTGCTCGGCGAGCGCGGTCGCGTGCGCGAGCTCCTGCGTGAGGTGCAGGCGGAGCTCGTCGACGGTGCTCGTGTACTCCGGGCCGCTGATGGTGGCCACGTGCTGCACGAACTGCACGATCGACTGGAACTCGGCTTCGAGATCCTGGTTGAGCAGGTCGATGAGATCCTTCTGTTCCATCCGCTCCTGCTACCCGGCGTGCCCCGGGGTCAATCCGCCGGATCCGGGGCGGTGGGTGACGAAGGGCACACGGTGGGCGACCGCGGGCATGGCGGTCGCGTACCTCGGGTAGCCCCGTGGCATGAGCGACTTCGAACACGAGTTGATCCTCGACCTGCGCGAGACGCGCGACGAGGTCGACGAGATGCGCAAGCTCGCCCGCCGCGCGCTGGTTGCGGCCACGAGCGCGCAGGAAGCCGCGTACGGGCGGCACGACGAGTGGATCGACGACGCGATCCGCTCCACCGCCAGCGCCATCCGACCGTCCAACTAGTCGCAGTTCTGGCTACCGGACGCGACGCTCCAGCCCGTCGAGGGCGAGGGCGAGCGTGGTGCCGAACAGGTCGTCGGTGTCGAAGGTCGACGGGGTGCCGTCGTCGAGGTCGAGGACCCACGAGGTCGGTCCGACCTGCTCGTGGTGCACCGACTGGCCGAGGGTCTGCTCCAGGATCACGAACCCGGTGACGGTCCACGACAGCGACCGGTAGCAGTCGAGCGCGTCGGCGGGCGCGACACCCATCGCCTCGACCAGCGCGAGTCCGTGGTGTGCGAAGGCACCCGCCGCCGAAGGTGGGAACTGCCGCGAGAGCTCGAGCACGCCCGGATGCGCCCGCCAGTGGTCACGCACGGCCTGGAAGTGGCGCTCGAGCCGACGTCGGGGTGAGCCTCGACCCGAGCCGGCGACCTCGAGCCGCTCGCCCACGGTGCGCACGACCTCGCGGCACAGGGCGTCCTTGCTCGTGAAGTGCCAGTACAGGGCGGGAGCCTCCACACCGAGGTCACCCGCCAGGCGGCGCAGGGTGAGGGCCCGGGGCCCGTCGGCGTCCATCAGCGCGATCGCCCGCTCGACGATCTGCTCGCGGGTCAGTCCGGCGCCGCGCCCGCCGGGGCGGCGACGACCCGTTGCGGCGGGTGACCGGCCGGCACTTGACGGGACGACCCGAGTGGGGGAGCCTGTCGAGGTCATTGAACGATGATAAGTGACCCCGAGAGGAACCGCATGCGCATCGATCCCCGGCCCCTCACCAGCTCGATCGGCGCCGTCGTCGCCGACGTGCAGCTCGCGTCGATCGACGATGCCGACGCGCGTCGAGATCCGCTCGGCGCTGGGAGCGCACGGCGTCCTCGTGTTCCCGGGCCAGGAGCTGACGCGCGAGCAGCAGGTCGACGCCACGCGCCGGTTCGGCGCGGTGCGAGGGCACCCGGTGCCCGAGTTCCTGTTCGGTGGCGCCGACCCGGTGGCGGTGGTCGAGAACGACGACGAGAAGCTGCCGCAGGAGGACCAGCAGTTCCACGTCGACTACTCGTTCAGCACCGAGATCCCCGACCTCGCGGTGCTGCACGCGGAGGTGCTGCCACCGAACGGCGGCGACACGATGTGGGCGAACGCCGGCGCGGCCTACGACGCGCTGTCACCGCGCATGCAGGAGTTCCTCGACGGCCTGACCGCGCGCCACGATGCCGGCGACAAGTTCTGGTGGGAGATGCGTCGCACGCTGGGGGAGGAGCCGAGTGAACGGGCGCGCGAGCACTTCCAGGGCAACAGCCACCCGATCGTGTGCGCGCACCCGGTGACCGGCCGCAAGGTGCTGTTCGTGAACCCCGGCTACACGGTCGAGATCAACGAGCTGAGCCGGAGCGAGAGCACCGGTGTGCTGCGCATCCTGTTCGACCACCTCAACAACCCGGCGTTCCACTACCGCCACCGCTGGTCCGACTCCGACGTCGTGATCTGGGACGAGCACCTCACCGCGCACATGGGCCCGTTCGACTTCGCGCCGCACCACCGGCGGCTCGCACGTGTCACCGCGGGGAGCACCGCGCCCGCCGCCGCGTGACGGCGCGACTCAGGCGGGCAGCAGACCCCGGAGGGATGCCGCGAGCCGGCGGGTGCCGGCGTCGAGCCCGAGGTCGTCCACCTCGTCGCTGAGCACCTCGATCCCGACGGGGAGAGCGGGGTGATCCCTGATGATCGCGGCCGTGAGCTCGACCAGCGGCAGCGCGCCGTCACCCGGGATCTTGCGATCCTTGCGGGGCACGTAGGGGACCGCATCCTGGTCGGGGCTGCGGTCGCTCAGCTGCACACCGCCGATCAGCGCGATGGCGTCGTCGTCGAGATCGGCGAAGTCACCCCCGCCACGCGCGAAGTGCCACGTGTCCAGCAGGACCGACCCGTTGGTCGCGCCGGCGCCACGCACGATCGCCGCGGCGGTGGCGAAGTCGGGGATGCCGGTGTCGGGCAGGAACTCGATCGCGAGCCGGAGGTCCTCGGCGGCGGCACGCTCGCAGGCGACCGCGAACGCGTCGGCGAGCTCAGGAATCGGTGTCGGCCTTCCGGTTGCGTGCACCACGTTGATCGCGTCGGCGCCGACCGCGTGCGCGATGTGGATGCAGTCGTCGATCGTCGGTTCACCGGGCGGCAGGTCGGTGCCGGGGAGCGCGGTGCACAGGCCGTCGATGAACGTGACGCGCACGCCGAGATCCTCGACCCGGGTGCGCAGGTCGGCGGTGTCGCCCCCGCTGCGCGTGAACAGCTGCGGGCGTGGTGGTCACGCACGCGAAGCCGGCCGCTGCAGCAGCCGCGGCCAGCTCCACGAGGTTCGTCTTGCGGAAGGTGTAGCTCCACAGCTCGAGATCGGGCACGTTCCCGACCCTAACGAGCGAGGGTGGCGGGATGCCTACTTGATCAGGTCGGCCTTCACCGTGACGTGGTTCGACTTCGTGCAGTCGAAGGTGCCCTGCTTCTTCGGGTACACCCGCACGAACTTGCCGTTCACTACCTCCTCCAGCACGAAGCAGCTCGTCGTGACCTTGCCGCCGACGTTGGACGTGCCGATCAGGCCGCCGGCGTCGAAGCTGGTGAGGCTCTTCAACGAGTCGAGCAGGTTGGCGCGCGTGATGCCGTTGTTACCCTTCGCCTTGACCACCGACTGCAACGCCTGCTGGAGCTCGAGGCCGGCCGCCCAGGCGTAGACACCCAGGCCCGAGAGCTTGTCCTTGCCGGTGTACTTCACGTAGTTGGCGACACCCTTGTTGCTGGTCTCGGTGAAGGGCAGGAACGCCATCGAGATGTAGGTGTTGTTCACCGCGTCGCCACCGGTGTCGATGTACTTCTGGTCGTAGCACGCGGTGGTGCACTCCCAGATGATGTCGGGACTGGTGAGGCCCTGCAGCTGCGCCTCCTGGCGGAACTGGATCACGTTGGCGAACGCGAGGCCGTTCCAGCCCACGTTCGAGTTGTCGTTCTTCATCCCCTGCACGACCGGCGTGTAGACGCTCTGCGGGTCGCGACCCGACGCGGTCACCGACTGCTGGACCTTGGCGCCGTTCTGCGCCCAGATCGCCTGCTGGACCGCGTCGCCGCGGTTGGCGTCAGGTGTGTCGTTGGGCAGCACGAATGCACCGGCGAGCTTCTTGGACTTGTTCTTCTTGAACCAGGTGGAGTCACCCTGGTTGCCCTGGTAGGTCTGCGGGTGCTGGTCCTTGGTGTCGCAGAGCAGCTGAGGTCCCACCGGCGTGTACGTGACCGGTGCACACGTCTCGGGGATCCCGGTGGCGATGGCGGCGAGGTCGGGGAGCCCGGTGGCCTGACCGTTGATGTCCTTGCAGTTGATGGCGTCGTCCATGTTCGACAGGAACAGCGCCTCGGTGCCGACGAGGGCGAAGTCCTGCTGGCACGCGGTGATGATCGCGTTGCGCGTCTCGTTGGCGTTGAGGTGCGAGTCGATGAAGTCGACCTTGAGCTTGCGCCCTGCGATGCCGCCGTTGGCGTTGATGTACTTGGCGGCGCCGTTCACCGAGTCGACCGCTCCCTGGAAGAGCCCGGGTGCGAACGGGTTGTCGACGTCGGCCACCACCGCGATGCGGATCTCGGTGGGGGTGACCCCGACCTCGGTCGCCTTGTTGGCGTCGTTCTGCGCGCTCGGCACTGACCGTGCCGACGGTCGCGAGCGCCGCCGAGATCGCGAGTGCGCACGCGCAGATCGCCACACTGAGTCGCTTCACAGGTCCCCCCTGCTCCGTGAACTGATGTCTTCGGGTCGTCAGTGCGTGTGCCTATCACACCCTGACCCGATGCGGACAGCACCCGGTGGCGCAACCGTCAGTGCGCGATGAGCCCGGCGTGGCGACGAGCACGCACGCGCGCCAGCTCGCCCCGCCTCCACGCCCCGGACGCCCGCCGCCGCCGGACGGTGGGCGTCACGCGTCCGGCTAGCGTGCGCGTGCATGACGAAGTCGGCGAAAGTCACGCCGCACGGCGCTCACGGCGGACACGATGAGGACGGTGCGGGCACCGACGACGACGCGCCGAAGGTCCTCACCAAGGCCCAGTACGAGAAGGAGCTGGCGCGGCTCCAGACCGAGCTCGTCCGCATGCAGGAGTGGATCATCCACGAGGGCCTGCAGCTGCTGGTGATCTTCGAGGGTCGTGACACCGCCGGGAAGGGCGGCACGATCAAGCGGATCATCGAGCGCCTGAACGCCCGCAACTGCCGGGTGGTCGCGCTGGGGACGCCCACCGAGCGCGAACGGTCGGAGTGGTACTTCCAGCGCTACATCCCGCACCTCCCCGCAGGCGGCGAGATCGTGCTCTTCGACCGCAGTTGGTACAACCGCGCCGGGCGTCGAGCACGTGATGGGCTTCTGCACCGAGGACGAGCGCACCGAGTTCTTCCGCACGTGCCCGCAGCTCGAGCGCGCGCTCGTGCGTTCCGGGATCATCCTGGTGAAGTACTGGCTCTCGCTGAGCGACGACGAGCAGGAGCGCCGCTTCACCGAGCGCATCCACAACCCGGGCAAGCGGTGGAAGCTGAGCCCGATGGACCTCGAGGCCCGCGCTCGCTGGGTCGACTACGCCGAGGCCAAGGACGAGATGTTCGCGTACACCGACATCCGTGAAGCGCCGTGGCACGTGGTCGACGCCGACGACAAGAAGGCGGCGCGTCTCAACGTCATCAGCCACCTCCTCGAGACCGTGCCGCACCACGACGTACCCCACGACGCGGTGAAGCTGCCGCCCCGCCAGGAGCGCGAGTACGCGCGCCCGCCGATCGACAGCCAGACCTGGGTGCCGCAGCGCTACGTCGTGCGCTGACCGGTGACCCGAAGCGTCGTCGTCTAGAGGCGGGCGAGCTCGCGGTCGAGCTGGGCGAGGCCCATGGGCCCGAGGTCGAGCGCGGCGCGGTGGAACTCCTTGAGGTCGAACGACGCCGCCGCCGCGCGTCTTCGCCGCGTCGCGCGCACCGAGCCACACCCGCTCGCCGACCTTGTAGGAGATCGCCTGCCCGGGCAGCCCGAGGTAGCGGTCGACCTCGCTGGCCATGAAGTCGGCGGGGAACTTCGAGCGCTCGATCACGAACGGGAGCGCGAGCTCCGGCGTCCACGTCTCGCCCGGGTGGTAGCGCTCGTGCGGCGGGGATCGCGAGCTCGAGGTGCATGCCGATGTCGACGACGACGCGCACCGCGCGCATCGCCTGCGCGCGCAGCATGCCGAGCTCGTACGCCGGGATCGTCGAGGTAGCCGAGCTCGCCCATGAGCCGCTCGGCGTAGAGCGCCCAGCCCTCGGCGTGGCCCGACGTGCCCGCGAGCGTGCGCTGGAAGCGGCTCAACGTGTCGGCGAGGTAGCGCACCTGCCCGATCTGGAGGTGATGGCCGGGGACGCCCTCGTGGTAGCAGATCGACACCTCGCCCCAGAGCGGGAAGCGCGTCTTGCCCAGCGTCGGGTACCACGTGCGACCGGGACGGCTGAAGTCCTCGGCCGGTCCCGTGTAGTACATCGCCGCCGCACCACCGGGCGGGGCGATCATCGCCTCGACGCGCTGCACCGGCGTCGGGGATGTCGAAGTGCGTGCCGTTCGAGCTCGGCGACGGTGGTGTCGAGCAGGTCCTGGTTCCAGCGCTGGAACGCGTCGACGCCTTCGATCGCGCGCGTCGGGTCGGTCTCGAGGTGCTCGATCACGGTGTCGACGTCGGCGCCGGGGAGGATGCGCTCCGCGACCTGGCCCATCGCGTGCTCGATGCGGTGCAGCTCGTCCCATCCCCACGCGTAGGTCTCGTCGAGGTCGAGCTCGATGCCGTTGAAGTCCTGCGCGTAGAGCGAGTAGCGCTCACGGCCCACGGGGTCGCGCTCGTCGGCGTGCGGCGCGTACTCCTCGACGAGGAAGCGACCCAGCGACGCGTACGCCTCGGTGGCGCGCGTCGGCCAAGCGTCTCGAGCCGGGCACGGAGCGCGGGCGTCGCGCGAGTCCCGACGCGTCGTACTCGTCGACGAGCGTGTGGAAGAACGGTCGGGTCGACGGATCGACGCCGCCCCACGTGTCGGCCTGCTTCGTGCACGCGATCGCCTGCCGACGCGCCGCCACCACACCCTGCGCGACGCCCTCGGCGAGCGCGGCCTGGATGCTCGACAGGCCCTGGGGGACGAGCGCCATGCGCTCCGCCAGCACCTGCCAGTCGTCGGCGGTGTCGCGCGCCATGAGGTCGAAGGCCATGCGCACCGTCTGCACCGGGCTCCCGAGCACGCGGACGTCGCGCAGTCGCTCGCCGGCGTCGTACTCGGTCAGCGAGAGCTCGAGCCGCTCGCGCATGACCTCGGCGGCGATGCGGTCGGCGTCGGTCTCCACGGTCGCAGCGGCGAGCGCGCGCGAGCGTCGTGCGGTCGAGCTCGGCGCGTTCGGCGGCGCCGTCGGGGGAGAAGTCGGTCATCTCGTGGTCGTGCCCACCGATGCCCTCACCGGTGGCACCGAGCGGGTCGAGCGCGGCGAAGCGGTCGACGTAGTGGTCGGCGAGGTCGTAGACGGGGGAGCTCATCAGTTGCGCCTTCTGGTTCTCGAGGGGTTGGTAGGTGCGGCACGGCTGGCCCCGCAGCGTGCCGCACTCCGGGAGCGGCGTCGACACGTCGACCCCGGAGACGACGGGGAGCACCACCTTCGACGGCTGGACGGTCGAGTGCGACACCGTCACCGTGCGGGTCGCCGGCAACGCCGCGAACGCCCACGACGGTCGGTTGCCGCCCGGCGGCTGCACCACGATGCGGATGCGGGAGCCGGCCCGGAACGCGTGCGCGAACGGGTAGAGCGGCACCCGGAGCAGCGACGGCGTCGGTGGCCGACAGCGGCTCCACGTCGGCGCGGGTGTGGGTCTGCACCGGGAGCAGGTCGGTCGACGTCGCGCTCGTCGAGCGCACGTTGGCTCCCGCGGAGCCAACCGCTCTGCACGTAGGTCTCCTGGCCGTCGGGCCGCACCTCGCTGATGGTGACCTCGACGTCGACGTCGGGCTTCGACGACTTCACCCACAGGTCGACGCTGCCGGTGCCGGCGAGCACGGTGTCGGTGGCGAGCGGCTCGGTCACGTAGCCGAGCGCCTTGCCCGCGGGCACCGGCTTCCAGCCGTAGCGTGGGCGTGATGTCGTCGTCGCCGCTCGGTCGTCATCGTGCGCGGGAACGCACTCGGGTCGTAGCGGAAGCGGTCGGCGCCGTCGACCGGCGGGTGGTGCGTCGGTGAGCGTGCCGTCGTCGCCCAGGTACCACGTGGTCGGCGGTGGTGGCCGGGAGCGGGAAGGTCGGTCGCGGTGGTCGAGAACGTGGGCATCGGTGTCTTGTCGGCGCCGACGTCGAACAGCACCCGGACGCGCGGTTCCGACTCGTAGGTGCGCAACGCAGTCGCGTAGTCGGTCTGGCCGGTGAAGCGGTCGGGCGCGAGCGTCGCGCCCTTGCCGAAGATGCGTCCGAGGAGCAGCGAGGCCAGCGCGCGCGTCGTCGGTGGGATCGACGGGATCTTCTTCGCCACGTAGAAGTCGAGGAACTCGGCCCACTGCGACAGCACCGCCGGTCCGAGCGAGTCCTGGTGGAGCCCGTTCATCAGCGTGATCTTCATCGGGATGTCGGGCGAGAAGTTGCCGAGCATGTTGGCGAAGTGGCTGCCGGTCTCCTGGTCCTGCCAGGCGCCGGCGAGGAACACGGGCACGTCGATGTCGTGCACGAAGGTCTCGGGTGCGAGCGCGTCGGATGCCGCGCCGCGGTGGTACGCGTTGGCGCGCACCGCCTGCGCCACGTTCGCCGACTGCAAGCCGCAGCGCCTGGTTGTCGCGACACGTGTCGTCGCCCGCGGCGATGCGCTTGCGCGCCCATCCCGAGCCTTCGCCGGCGTCGCGTGGCCGGCTGGGCGTCGGCCTGACGGTCCTTGGCCCACCCGAGCGCGAAGCCGTTGTTGAAGATGCCGCCGGGATAGAGCGTGTCGTAGGTGTCGTCGAGCACCGACAGCGGCGTGATCGCCGAGAGGTGGGGCGGCTGCGTCTTCGCGACGAACAGCTGGGTGATGCCGGGGAACGAGATGCCGACCATGCCGACGGTGCCGCCCTGCGACCCACGGCTGCGCGGCGACGGCTTCGATCGCGTCGTAGCCGTCGAGCGACTCGAGCTCCTCGAAGTAGTTGTAGGCGCCGCCGGAGCAGCCGGTGCCGCGCAGGTTCACGCCGACGGTCGCGAACCCGAGCAGCTGCGCGGCCTGCGAGGCGGGCTGCACGCTGTCGGGGTTCGACGGGTCGTAGCCGGAGTACTCGACGACGGTGGGGTAGGGCCCGCTGGTCGGCGGGTCCCGGCAGCTTGACGTTCACCGAGAGGAGCGTGCCGTCGCGCGTCTTCAGGTAGCCGTAGCCGTCCTGGAGCTGCTGCCCGGAGTACAGGGTCTGCGGCGGGGTGTCGTCGGGGCCGAGCGACGGTGACGGGATCGGCGGTGGTGCCGTCGACGGTCACCACGTAGCCGGCGCCGGCGAGCGACGTTGCGGAACAGCGTGCTGCCGAGCGCGTCGACGGTCCTGGTGGCGACCTTGGCGTCGTCGGCGTCGCGCAGCACGACCTCGCTGGCCGGTGGTGGCGCCGGTCACCGCGACCTGGTCGACGCTCGGCTGCACCGTGAACTTCGCGGGATCGGCGGCCCCTGCGGGCGCTGCGACCAGGGTGCTCGAGGCCAGTGCGACGACGGCCAGCACGCCGGTGAGCACGCCGGCGAGGGCCGTGATCGGGAGGCGGCGGCGCACTCCTGGACGCTACTCGTCGCCCTCGTCGTGGAAGGATCGGCAGCATGACGGATCTGGGTGGCGCGCACGTGATCATCACCGGCGGTTCGAGCGGCATCGGGCTCGCGACCGCGCGGCAGGCGGTGGCGCACGGCGGCGCGCGTGTCGTTGCTCGCGCGTGACGCGCGCCCGCCTCGACGCCGCGGCGCAGTCGATCGGCGCCGAGCGCGACCGCATCGGTCGACGTCGCGCAGCCCGACGCGCTGCGCGGCGGCGATCGACCGGCGTCGTCGTCGACGGTCGGGCCGTGCGACGTGCTGCTCACCGCCGCCGGGTCCTCGCACCCGGGTACTTCGAGCAGCTCGACGACGCGGTGTTCCGCGACCAGATGGAGGTCGACTACTTCGGCACGCTGCACGCGATCCGTGCCGTCGTCCCGTCGATGATCGAGCGGGGGCGCGGGCCACGTCGTGCACGGTGTCGTCGACCGCTGGGCTCATCGGCGTGTTCGGCTACTCCGCGTACGCGACCGGCGAAGTACGCGGTGCGGGGCCTCACCGAGACCCTGCGGTCGGAGCTCGCACCGCACGGGATCGTCGTGGCGTGCGCGTATCCGCCCGACACCCGCACGCCGGGGTTCGACGCCGAGAACGAGCTCAAGCCGCCCGAGACCGAGCGCATCTCCGCGGCCATCAAGCCCCGTGAGGCCGAGCACGTGGCGCGGGCGATCGTGCGCGGCATCGAGAAGGACCGCCTCGTCATCACCGCCGACGCCCAGACCGCCGCGCTCGCCCGGGGTGCGGGGCTCCTCGGCCCCTACGTGCGCTGGAGCATGGACCGCCAGGTCCGCCGAGTCCGCCAGGTCGACACGGTCCGCCGCGAGCGGAGCTGAACGCGAGGCCCAGAGTATTTTTCGGGCCATGAGCGACGTCGCTGGCAGCACCCGGACCGAGACCGACAGCATGGGACCGATCGAGGTCCCGTCCGACCGCTACTGGGGGGCGCAGACCCAGCGGTCGCTGCACCACTTCTCCATCGGTGAGGACCGCATGCCCACCGCGGTGATCCGGGGCATGGCGATCCTCAAGAAGGCCGCCGCGCAGGTCAACGAGGAGCTCGGCAAGCTGCCCGCCGACAAGGCCGCGCTGCTCGTGCAGGCCGCCGACGAGGTCATCGCCGGCGAGCACGCCGAGGAGTTCCCGCTCTTCGTGTGGCAGACCGGCAGCGGCACGCAGACCAACATGAACGTCAACGAGGTGATCTCGAACCGCGCCATCGAGATCGCCGGCGGCGAGCGGGGCAGCAAGAAGCCCGTCCACCCCAACGACGACGTGAACATGTCGCAGAGCTCCAACGACACGTTCCCCACCGGCATGCACATCGCCGCCGCCGAGGAGGTCGTGCACGAGCTCATCCCGTCGGTGACCCGCCTGCGCGACGCGCTCGCGGCGAAGGCCGAGGAGTTCGCCGACATCGTCAAGATCGGGCGCACCCACCTCCAGGACGCGGTGCCGCTCACGCTCGGCCAGGAGTTCGGCGGCTACGTCGCCCAGCTCGACGCCGACCTCGAGCGCATCCAGCTCGTGCTGCCCGGGCTCTACGAGCTCGCCATCGGCGGCACCGCCGTCGGCACCGGCCTCAACGCGCACGTCGAGTTCGCCGACCGCGCCGCCGGCAAGATCGCCGACATCACCGGCCTGCCGTTCGTGTCGGCGCCGAACAAGTTCGCCGCGCTCGCCGCGCACGACGCGCTGGTGTTCGCGAGCGGCGCGATCAAGACCCTCGCGGTGTCGCTCATGAAGATCGCCAACGACATCCGCTGGCTGGCGTCGGGTCCGCGCGCCGGGCTCGGCGAGCTGATCCTCCCCGAGAACGAGCCCGGCTCGTCGATCATGCCGGGCAAGGTGAACCCGACGCAGAGCGAGGCCATGACCATGGTCTGCGTGCAGGTGATCGGCAACGACACCACCATCGGCATCGCCGGCTCGCAGGGCAACTTCGAGCTCAACGTGTTCAAGCCGGTGATGATCTTCAACTTCCTGCACTCGGTCGACATCCTCACCGACGCCTGCGACTCGTTCCGCGAGTTCGCCATCGAGGGCGTGCAGGCCAACGAGGAGCAGATCGCCGAGCACGTCGGCAACTCGCTGATGCTCGTCACCGCGCTCAACCAGCACATCGGCTACGACAACTCGGCCGCCATCGCCAAGCACGCCCACAAGAACAAGGGCACGCTGCGCGACTCGGCCGTCGAGCTCGGCCACCTCACCGGCGAGGAGTTCGACCGGCTCGTGGTGCCCGAGCAGATGACCCGTCCCGGCTGACCCGTCCCGGACCTCGTCCGGGATCTCGTGCGGAGCCCGGGCTCGGTCGCGCTCTCGGGGGTAGCGTGCCCCGCATGAGCATCTACGACGCAGAAGATCAACACCCTCGAGGGTGAGCCGGCCGACCTCTCGCAGTACGAGGGCAAGGCGCTCCTCGTGGTGAACGTGGCCTCGAAGTGCGGTCTCACGCCGCAGTACGAGGGCCTCGAGAAGCTGCACGAGGAGTACGCCGTCGCGTGGCTTCGAGGTGCTGGGCTTCCCGTGCAACCAGTTCATGGGTCAGGAGCCGGGCACCGCGGAGGAGATCCGCGAGTTCTGCAGCACGACCTACGGCGTGGCGTTCCCGATCTTCGAGAAGATCGACGTGAACGGCGCGCAGCAGCACCCGCTCTTCGCCGAGCTCGAGCAGACCGCCGACGCCGACGGCGAGGCGGGCGACGTGAAGTGGAACTTCGAGAAGTTCCTCGTGTCGCCGAGCGGCGAGGTCGTGGGCCGGTTCCGTCCCCAGGTCACGCCCGAGGACCCCGCGCTCGTCTCCGCCATCGAAGCGCAGCTCCCCAGCTGAGCGAGGTGGCCGCCAACGACCGGGTGGCGGCGGCTGCGAAGGCCTACGTCTACGGCTACCCGCTCGTCTACAACCTGCGGGAGATCAGGCGGCTGGCGACGACCGACAACGTGATCGGCGTCGCCGCGCCGATCAACTCGTTCGCATCCGCCGCGCGCGCTCCTCGATCCGAGCGCGAAGTTCGTGACCCCCAACAACGACACGCTCTACACGGTCGCCGCGTGTGACGTGAGCGCCGGTCCGCTCGTGCTCGCGGTGCCCGACACGCACGACCGCTACTACGTGCTCCAGTTCGTCGATGCGTGGACCAACAACTTCGCGTACGTCGGCCGGCGCGCCACGGGCACCCTGGCGGGCACGTACCTGCTCGCGTCATCTGGCTGGTCCGGCTCGGTGCCCGAAAGGGCCACGGTCATCCACGCGCCGACCGACGTGTTCGCCATCATCGGGCGACTGCAGGTCGACGGCGACGACGACCTGCCTGCGGTGCACTCGCTGCAGGACGCCTTCACGCTCGCACCACTCGACGCCGGGCAGGCGACCCCGGACGGGCTCCCGCGAGCTGATCCCGCTGTGGCCGACGACCTGCACTGGTGGGAGGAGTTCCGGGTGGCGCTGGCTGCGTTCCCGCCGCCGGCTGCGGACGCCGACTTCGTGGAGGTCGTCGCCGGCCTGGGGCTGACTGCGCCCGGTTCGCCGCTCGCCGCGCCCGACGCCGCGCTCCGCGACGCCCTCGTCGCGGGCGAGCAGCAGGGCGAAGCGACCATCGAGGACATCGCCAGGCACACCCTGAAGATCGAGGACGGGTGGAGCTCGGCGATGCACGGGTTCGACTACAACCTCGACGTCTTCGAGATCGGCACGGTCGACGATGCGCACTGGAAGGTCGCCGACCGGACCAACGCGTACATCCTCCGTGCGGCTGCCGCGCGCGCAGGCTTGTGGGGGAACCACGGCTACGAAGCGCGCTACGACCTGCTCTGGCAGGACGAGCACGGTGACGAGCTCGACGGCTCGCACACGTACGAGCTCACACTCGCGCCGCCACCGTCGGTCGACGCGTTCTGGTCACTCACGATGTACGACGAGCCCGACTACTACCTGGTGGCAAACCCGATCGACCGCTACTCCATCGGTGACCGCACGCCGGGACTGGTGACCGGTGCCGACGGATCGGTCACGATCCGCATGCAGCTCGACGACCCCGGCGACCGGACGGTGAACTGGCTGCCGACCCCGAAGGGGCCCTTCCGTCCGGTGCTGCGCGCCTACCAGCCGACGGGCGGCACGCTCGACGGCTCCTACCAACTCCCGAAGGTGAGCAAGTTGTCATGAGCACCGTCTTCCTCACTGGCGCCACCGGCATGATCGGCTCCAACATCGCCGAGCAGCTCGTCGACCAGGGTGACACCGTCCGCGCGCTCGTGCGCGAGGGCAGCGACGCCACGCCGCTCGAGGCGATCGGCGTCGAGGTCGTGCGCGGTGACATCACCGACGCCGAGCACGTGCTGCGCGCCGCCGACGGGTGTGAGTACGTGATCCACTCGGCCGCGGTGCTCGGCGGACAGACCCAGATCGCCGGCGAGCACGAGGCCGTCAACGTGGTCGGCACCGGGCACGTGCTCGACGCCGCCGCGAAGATCGGCGCGACGCGGGTGGTGCAGCTCAGCACCACCACGTTCTTCGACGCCCAGGACGCACCCCTCACGGAGCACTCGCCGCTCGACCCGAACCCGAGCGACGACCCGTACACCGTGACCAAGCGGGCCGCCTACCTCGACGCCATGCGTCGCGTCGACGACGGGCAGGACATCTGCATCGTCATCTCGGGCGGCGCGTACGGAGTGTCGCCGCTGCCCGAGCGTTCGATGGTGGCGCCCAGCTACAACGCCCGCATCGCGCTGGCGTTGGCGGGTGAGATCACCGAGTACGTCGCGTTCCCGATCCCGTGGGTGTACGCGGGTGACGTGGCGAAGGCGTCGGTCGTCGCGACCCGCAAGGGGGTGGCGGGGGAGCGGTACCTCGCGTTCGGTCGCCCCGGCGACGTGGGCGGTGTCCCGTGGTTCTGCAACCTGGCCCTCGAGGTGGCCGGCTCCGACAAGCGCGTGACCGAGGTGGGCGTCGCGGAGCTCGACGATCCCGAGGTCGCCGCCCGCTTCGGCCCCAGCCTGGTGGCGTTGGCCCGCAAGCAGTTCCCGAACCCGTTCTTCGTGAACGACCAGACCGTCGAGCGCCTCGCCTACGAGCCGCTGACCCTCCGCCAGGGCTTCGAGCGCACCATCCCCTGGATGCGCGAGCACGACCTGCTCTAGCCCCAACCCGCCCAGAAGGTAGCGATTCGTTTCACATCTGAAACAGATCGCTGCCTTGTGGCGTTGTCAGGGAGCGCGGCGAAATCCGATGGGAAGAGTCGGGAATGCAGACGGCCTGCGGCCGGTTGTGGATCTCACGTAATGGTGTAATCACCGAGATCCATGGAGACCCCCGATGACCGATGCGACCCCCGAAGTGACCTCTCCCGACGTGGACGTCCCGGATGCGGACGTCCTGCGCCTGCCGCTGCTGCCGCTGAACACCGGCGTGGTGCTCCCGCAGATGGTCGTGACGCTCGCGCTCGAGAGCGCCGAGGGCCGCGACGCGGCCGACGGCGCCATCGCCGGCGACCGCCGCATCCTCCTCGTGCCGCGAGTCGGCAGCGGCTACACCCGGATCGGCACCGTCGCCCGCATCGAGAACGAGGGCGAGCTGCCCGGCGGGCAGCGGGCCCTGGTGCTGCGCGGCCTGTCCCGGGCCGTCGTCGGCCGCACCGTGCCCAGCGACGAGCCCGGCGTGTGGGTCGAGGCCGACCCCGTGGCCGAGCCCGCCGCGGTGAGCGGTCGGGCCAAGGAGATGGTGCGCGAGTACCGCGCCGTGGTGCGCGGCATCGCCGAGAAGCTGGGCAACCCGCGCATCGCCGACGCCCTCGCCGGCGTCGACGACCCCGGCGCGCTGGCCGACACCGCGGGCTGGTCGCCCGACATGTCGGTCGAGCGCAAGGTGGAGCTGCTGGAGGAGCTCGACCCCGAGGCGCGCCTCGAGAAGGCGTTGGCCTGGGTGCGCGAGACGCTGGCCGAGCTCGACGTGTCCGAGCAGATCCGCAACCGCGTGACCGAGGGCATGGACAAGACGCAGCGCGAGTTCCTGCTGCGTCAGCAGATGCAGGCGATCCGCGAGGAGCTGGGTGAGAGCGGCGACGCCGACGACATCGTCGCCGAGTACCGCACCAAGCTCGCCGAGCTGGTGCTGCCCGACGACGTCCGCAGCACGATCGAGCGCGAGGTCGACAAGTTCGAGCGCACGAGCGAGCAGACACCCGAGCACGGGTGGATCCGCACGTGGCTCGACACCGTGTTCGACATCCCGTGGGGCAAGCGGTCCGAGGAGTCGCTCGACGTCCGCGAGGCGCGCGAGATCCTCGACGCCGACCACACCGGCCTCGACGACGTGAAGGAACGCATCGTCGAGTACCTGGCCGTGCGCAAGCTGCGCGCCGAGCGCGGGCATGAGCGACAGCGACGAGCCCACCAAGGGTCGTCGGGGCGCGGGTGCGATCCTGGCCCTGGTCGGTCCTCCCGGCGTCGGCAAGACGTCGCTGGGTGAGTCGGTCGCGCGTTCGCTCGGTCGTGAGTTCGTGCGCGTCGCCCTGGGCGGTGTGCGCGACGAGGCCGAGCTCCGTGGTCACCGGCGTACCTACGTCGGGTCCCGTCCCGGCCGCATCGTGCGCGCGCTGACCGAGGCCGGCACCATGAACCCGGTCATCGTCCTCGACGAGGTCGACAAGCTGGGCAACGACTGGCGCGGCGATCCGTCGTCGGCGCTGCTCGAGGTGCTCGACCCGGCGCAGAACCACACGTTCCGCGATCACTACCTGGAGGTCGACCTCGACCTGTCCGACGTGCTGTTCCTGGCGACGGCGAACGTGCTCGACACCATCCCCGGACCGCTGCTGGACCGGCTGGAGATCATCCGGCTCGACGGCTACACCGAGGAGGAGAAGGTCGCGATCGCCCGGCACCACCTGCTCGCGCGTCAGCTGGAGCGCAACGGGCTGACGGCCGACGACGTGACGGTCACCGACGACGCGCTGCGTGCCGTCGTCACCGACCACACGCGTGAGGCGGGCGTCCGCAGCCTCGAGCGCGAGCTCGGGAAGCTGTTGCGCAAGACGGCCGCCCGGATCGCGTCGGGTGACGCGACCCCGCCGATCACCATCGACGTGGACGACGTGCAGCCCGCGCTGGGCCGCGCCAAGTTCCACGCCGAGGTGGCCGACCGCACCGGCGTGCCCGGTGTGGCGACCGGACTGGCGGTGACGGGCGTCGGCGGCGACGTGCTCTTCATCGAGGCGACGACGACTGGGACCGGGCCGGACGACAAGGGCCTCACCCTCACCGGTCAGCTCGGCGACGTGATGAAGGAGTCGGCGCAGATCGCGCTGTCGTACGTGCAGGCCAACGCGGCCGAGCTGGGCGTCGACCCGGCAGCGGTGCAGCGACGGGTCCACCTGCACGTGCCCGCCGGCGGCATCCCCAAGGACGGCCCGTCGGCCGGCATCACGATGACCACCGCGCTGGTGAGCATGCTCACCGGACGCCCGGTCAAGGCCGGCGTCGGCATGACCGGTGAGGTCACGCTGCAGGGTCGGGTGCTGCCGATCGGTGGCGTGAAGCAGAAGGTGCTCGCGGCGCAGCGGGCGGGTCTCGACACCGTGATCCTGCCCGAGCGCAACGGGCCCGACCTGGACGACGTGCCCGAGGCGGTCCGTGACGTCGATGACCTTCCACCTGGTGAGCGACGTGCGTGACGTGCTCGAGCTCGCGCTCGAGGACGCGCCGGTCGTCGCCCAGGCGGCCTGATCCGTCCCACCCCCGACGATCCCCCCGACGTTCTGGCGCCGCTCGAAGGCCACTGTGGCCAGTGAGCGGCGCCAGAACTGTCACCGGCGTGCGACGGCGAGAGGGTGCAACGCCGCAGGTAGCGTCCCTCGCCGATGACTGCGACCCGGCCGAACGTGCTCCTGATCATGACCGACGAGGAGCGCTACCCGCCCCCGTACGAGCAGGAGGCGCTGGCCGAGTTCCGGCGCACGCAGCTGCCCGCGCGCGAGCGCCTGCGCACGCAGAGCCGGGAGCTGCACCGGCACTACGCGGGCGCCACCGCGTGCACGCCCAGTCGCACGACGCTGTTCACCGGGCAGCACTCGTCTCTGCACGGCGTGTTCAACACCGCGGGTCTGGCCAAGCAGTCGACCGACCCGGCGATGCACTTCCTCGATCCCGACACGGTCCCCACGATGGGCGACTGGTTCCGCGCCGCGGGCTACCGCACGCACTACCGCGGGAAGTGGCACGTCTCCCACCCCGACCTCGAGATCCCGGGCACGCACGAGAGCCTGCGGATCAACGACGCCGATGGCGTGATCGATCCGGCTGCGGTCGACGCCTACCGGCGCGCCGACCGGCTCGACCCCTACGGCTTCTCCGGGTGGATCGGCCGCGAACCCCACGGTGCTGACAAGGCCGACACCGGCTTCACGCGCGACGGCATGTTCGCGCAGGAGGTCGTCGACCTGTTCGGTGAGATCGCCGCCGCCGACGACGACGTGCCGTGGTTGGCGGTCGCGTCGTTCGTGAACCCGCACGACATCGCGTTCAGTGGCGCGGCGTGGGACCTGCTCGGGTTCCCGCCCATCGCCGATTCGATCCCCGACGTCGTCGAGGCGCCGTCGCAGTCCGACTCGTTCGCGGGCCGCCCCGACTGCCAGCGCCAGTTCAAGGAGGTGTGGCCGAAGGCGCTCTACCCGCAGGAGACCGACGTCACCTACCGCCGCCTCTACCACTTCCTCCAGACGCTGGTCGACGCCGCGATCATGCGCATCCTCGACGAGCTCGAGGCACACGGCCTCGCCGACGACACCATCGTCGTGTTCACGTCCGATCACGGCGACCTGCTGGGCGCGCACGGCGGGCTCCTGCAGAAGTGGCACAACGCGTACGACGAAGCCGTCCGCGTGCCGATGCTCGTGTCCGGTCCCGGTGTCGACACCGACGCGCCCGCCGTGCAGATCGCGACCAGCCACCTCGACCTGCTGCCGACGCTGCTCGGGTTCGCGGGAGTCGAGGTCGACGCGCTCCTGCCCGCCGTGGCGCGTCACCACGTCGAGGCGCAACCCCTCGTGGGACGCGACCTGTCCGGGCTGCTGGCGGGGACCGACACCGAGGCCGAGGTCGACGCTCCCGTGTACTTCATGACCGAGGACCAGGTGACCCAGGGTCTCCGGTCGACGAACATGTTCACCGGCGAGCCGTTCGAGCCGGTGGGGGAGCCGGCCAAGGTGGAGTCGGTGGTCACCCGGCTGCCGACCGGCGACGGCGGCGCCGCCGAGCTCTGGAAGCTCAACCACTACTACGACCGCCTCCCCGAGTGGGAGGACGCGCACGGGCTCGCGAACCCGCTCGCCGCCGAGCCCGCGGGTGAGGAGTGGGAGCTGCACAACCTCACCGCCGACCCGGAGGAGCGCACCAATCGCGTCATCGACGTCGATGCGGCCTCGACGCTCGCGCAGCTGCGCACCGTGCTCCACGACACGCGCGAGCACGCGCGCCGCACGCCGCAGCACGTGAATCGGCGCACCTGAGCTCAAGTTCCGGCCCAGTTGTGCCGAAGCGGGGAGTACAGAGCGCTCTCCGATGACACCCAGTGTCGCCGGCGGCTCCGTCACCGACTCGGTGACGTCTCGGGATCCTCACGATCGAGGCCCTCAACGCTCCCACATCGAGGAGCGTCACATGACTGCAACCCACGAACGGCCTGCGACCGCGTCGTCGTCCAGCTCGCCTCCTCGCCTTCCTGTGTGTCGCCGCACTCTCCGCGCTCGGACTGAGCGCAGCGCTGGTGCAGGCGACCGAGACGCCGGCGTCGGCCTCGACCGTGTCGTTCTCGCAGTGCAACGGACACGCAGCGGGTGTGCTCGGGGCGCCGCTCACGGTGAGCTGCTCGATCTCGATCGTCAACAACATCGACGCCAACGGCGGTGGCTCTGCGGTCGTCTACGAGCGCACGTGCACCCTCGAAGGGTGCACCGGTGACTCGGTCAGCTCCAGCAACGTGATCAACGCGGTGCACCAGTGCAACGCGTCGGACAACGTCGGCGGGAGCACCACGGTGTGCTCGGTCGACATCGTCAACAACATCAGCGGGAACGCACCGGCACCGGCGACCGCGATCGCGCTCGACCAGTGCAATGGGTCCGGCGGCGGTGGCGGCACCAACATGACCGCGTGCCTCCCGAGCTCCCAGGCCTCACCCGACGTGACGCAGTGCAACGGTTCCGCAACCGGTGGGGGCGGGTTCATGGACTGCGACGCCTCCGGCACGACCAGCGCCGCGTTCCCCGTGAGCGTCGACCAGTGCAACGGTTCCGAGAACGGTGGCGGCAGCACGGTGACCTGCTCGACGACCATCACCACCAACATCTTCGACACGACGACCGGCCCGTCCCCGCCGACGACCGTCGCCGACGACCCGCCGACCACCTGCCGACGACCCCGCCGACCACCCCGCCGACCACCCCGACGACCCGGCTCCGGCACCCCCGGGACGGCGACCGACTCCCGGTGGCGGCACTCCCGGCATCGGGACTACCGGGCACCGGCAGTGGCACCGGCACGGGCACCGGAACGGGTACGGGTACGGGAACCGGCACCGCCACCGGCACGCCGGGTGTCGGGCACTCCCGGTGCACCCCCGACCGGCTCGCGGCGCCTCCCGCGCCCCGCCGGCCGTGATCGCACCGCCGGGCCTCACCGCCTGAGAACCGCACTCCCAGGTCTGTCGAGGGACGGGCGGGTCGACGCGCATGCGTCGGCCCGCCCGTTCTACGCGTCGGTCGACGCGCGGTGTCGGTGCGCTCCGCTCAGCGAGCGGTGCCGGAGTCACGTCGACGCTCGGCCTCGGAGATCGCCCAGGCCGCGTTCACGAGGCCGATGTGGCTGAACGCCTGCGGGAAGTTGCCGAGCAGCTCGCCGGTCTCGGGATCGACCTCCTCGGCGAGCAGCCCGACGTCGTTGACGAACGCGACCGCCCGCTCGAAGACGGCGCGCGCCCGCTCGGGCTGACCGGTGAGCGCCAGCGCGTGCGCGAGCCAGAACGTGCAGAGCAGGAACGTCCCCTCGTCGCCGTCGAGCCCGTCGGCGGAGCGGTAGCGGTACACCAGCCCGCGCTCGTCGGTGAGGTGCTCCTCGATGGCGTCGATCGTCGCCAGGATCCGGGGATCGTCGGCGGGGCAGGAAGCCGACGAGCGCCATCATCGAGGTTCGACGCGTCGAGGTCGTCGGATCCGAACGACTGCGTGAACGCGCCGGCCGTCGTCGCTCCAGCCGTGCGTCGACGATCGCGTCGTGGATCTCGCGCTCGGACCGTCGCTCCACTCGTCGACCCGGTCGTGCGGCGTCGAGCCGGTCGGCCAGCGCGACCGCGCGTTCGAGCGCGACCCAGCACATCAACTTCGAGTACACGAAGTCGCGCGGCTCGCCGCGCACCTCCCAGATCCCCTGGTCGGGTTCGGTCCACCGCGTGCGCCGCGGTGTCGGCGCAGGTCGACGAAGAACGCCTTCGTGTCGGGGCGCGAGGTCGGTGAACGTGGTCGGAGAGCCGGTACGCGGCGTTGAGCAGCTCGCCGTACACGTCGAGCTGGCGTCTGGCTCCACGCGCCGTTGCCGACGCGCACCGGGCGCGCTGTCGCGCCAGCCCGGCAGATGCGGGAGCTCGCGCTCGGTGAGGTCGTGCTCGCCGCCGATGCCGAACATGATCTGCAGGTCGTCGCCGCGGCCGACCGAGGCCGCGGCCGACGTCGGTCATGAAGTCGAAGAACTCGTTGACCTCGTCGCGGGCACGCGGCCACCCACAGCGCCTCGATGGTGAAGCTCGCGTCGCGCACCCACGAGTACCGGTAGTCCCAGTTGCGATCGCCGCCGACGCGTCTCGGGCAACGAGGTCGTCGCCGCCGCGCAGATCGCGCCGGTCGGCTGGAACGACAGCGCCTGCAGCACGCGGCCGCTCTGGTGCGACGAGCTCGCGCCACGGTCCCTCGTACGCCTGGTGCAGCTCCGACCACGACTGCCCACGCGGCGATGGTGTCGTCGAGCCGGTCGCCGATCTCGTCCTGGCTCCACACCCGCGGCGCGGTCCGCGCTCGGCGCGGTGGCCAGTGGTGCGAGCGCGAACCCGAGGCGCTGTCCCTCGGCGCAGCGTCAGCGCGCGTCCGCGCGGTCGACCGTCTCGATCGTCCACGACGACCGGGCGACGACAGGCATCAGCACGTCGGCGCCGCCGACCGCGGCCATGCCGCCCGCCGTCGACCGCCGTCACCAACGGGATGGACGAGGCCGTACTCGGGCCGGGGCGCGTACTCGATCTCGACCTCGACCTCGCCGGCCGTGCACGTCGACTCGCCGCAGCAGCAGGTGCGGCGCGTCCGTTGCCGAGCTCGTGCCCGCGGTTGCCGTCGCCCATCGCCAGCGCGTCGACCACGGTGAGCACGCCGGTCGGCGGTGCGGAACGTCGTCTCGAGCACCATCGTGCGGTCGAGGTAGCGCCGGGTGACCTCGATCGCACCGGCCGCGCGGATCGACCAGTGGCCGGCGTCGTCACCGAGGAGCCGGCGCGAACACCGAGCCGCTGTCGAAGCGGGGCATGCACAGCCAGTCGACCGAGCCCGTCGCGGCTGACGAGCGCGGCCGAGTGCCGGTCGGAGAGCAGCGCGTAGTCGGCGATCGGCGTGCGGCTCATCGTGCGCTCGACGTCGGGAGCATCGCTCAGCCGTCGCCGAACTCGATCGCCTCGCCCGGGTGCGAGCGGGAAGTGGCAGGCGACGAACTGGTCGGGGCCCACGTCGCGGATCTGCGGCTCCTCCTCGGCGCAGCGCTCCTGCGCCTTCGGGCAGCGGGTGCGGAACCGGCAGCCGCTCGGCGGGTCGACGTTCGACGGGATCTCGCCGCCGAGCACCTGCGTGTCGTCGGGCGGTGACGCCGGGGTCGGGCTCGGGGATCGCCGCCAGCAGCGCCGCGGTGTACGGGTGCGCGGGCTGCGCGTAGAGCACGTCGGGCGCGCCGACCTCGCACAGCTTGCCGAGGTACATCACCGCGACGCGGTCGCTCACGTTCTTCACCACCGCGAGGTCGTGCGCGATGAAGAGCATGGTGAGCTGGTAGCGCTGCTTCATGTCCTCGAGCAGGTTGAGGATCTGCGCCTGCACCGACACGTCGAGCGCGGACACCGGCTCGTCGCAGATGATCAGCTTCGGATCGGTGATCACCGCTCGTGCGATCGAGATGCGCTGGCACTGGCCACCGGAGAACTCGTGCGGTCGCCGGTCGCGGGTGGTGTCGGGATCGAGGCCGACCGCGCTCGAGCAGCTCGTCGACCTTCGCCGTGCGCGACGCCGCGTCGCCGAAGTTCCAGATCTCGAGGCCCTCGGCGACGATGTCGCCGACCTTGCGGCGCGGGTTGAGCGACGAGATCGGGTCCTGGAAGATCATCTGCAGCTGCGGTCGCGTCTCGCGCAGCGCGTTGCCCTTCAGCGCGGTGAGCTCGGTGCCGTCGAAGCGGACCGTGCCCGACGTGGGGCGGGGGAGCTGCATGACCGCGCGGCCGGTCGTCGACTTGCCGCACCCCGACTCGCCGACGAGGCCGAGCGTCTCGCCCGGCGACGAGGTCGAGGCTGATGCCCGACACCGCCTTCACCTTGCCGCCCTCGGCGCGGAACTCGACCACGAGGTCCTCGACGCGCAGCAGCACGTCGCTCTCGGGGCGCAGGTGTGCGGTGCCGGTGCCGGCCATCAGCGTCGCTCCCGTCCGGCGCGACGCCGGCGGCCTGGTTGCGGGCCAGCGCTTCGGCGCCCTCGGGCGTGCCCACCGGGAACCAGCAGCGGAACTCGTGACCCGGCACGACGCCCGGGCGCAGCGGCGGCTGCTCCTCGCGGCAGCGGTCCTGCACGTACGCGCAGCGAGCCGCGAACCGGCAGCCCGTCGGCGGGTCGACGAGGTCGGGCGGCCGGCCGGGGATCGCGGCGAGGCGCGTGTGGCTCGGCTCGCGCGATCTTCGGGATCGAGCGCAGCAGCGCCTCGGTGTAGGGCATCTTCATGTCGCTGAACAGCGTGGCGGTCGACGCCTTCTCGACGACCTGGCCCGCGTACATCACGATCACCTCGTCGGCGCGGCCGGCGACCACGCCGAGGTCGTGGGTGACGAGCAGCAGCGCCATGAACCGCTCGCGCTGCTGCGCCTCGAGCACGTCGAGCACCTGCGCCTGCACGGTGACGTCGAGCGCGGTGGTGGGCTCGTCGGCGAGGAGGAGCTGCGGACCGCAGGCCAGCGCGACCGCGATGCACACCCGCTGGCGCAGACCCGCCCGAGAGCTGGTGCGGGTACTCGCCCATGCGGCGCTCGGGATCGGGGACCCGCACCGACTCGAGCAGCGACACCGCGAGCTCCTGCGCGAACGAGCGGGTGACGTCGAGGTGTGTTGCGGATCGACTCGGTGATCTGCTTGCCGATCTTCATGACCGGGTTGAGCGAGGTCATCGGGTCCTGGAACACCATCGCCATGCTGGCGCCCCAGTACTCGCGCATCTGCTTGGGCGTCGCGTTCCCGATCTCGACGCCCTCGAACAGGATCGAGCCGCTGGCGCACGACGCCCTTCTTCGGCAGCAGCCCCATGATCGAGCGCGACAGCACGGTCTTGCCCGAGCCCGACTCGCCGACGATGCCGAGCGTGCGGCCGCGCTCGAGCGTGAACGACACGCCGTCGACCGCGTGCACGAGCCCGCGGTCGGTCTCGAACCACGTGGCGACGTCGGTGACCTCGAGCAGCGGCGCCGTCGAGCCGGCGCGTCGACGTCACAGCTCTTCCGGCTCGCCGGCCGCTCGCCGCTGCCGCGGCGACGACGTGCTCGCTCACAGGCCGCCCTCCCGTACGTCGAACCGGCTGCGCACGGCGTCGCCGAGCATGTTGAGCGCGAGCACGGTGAAGAAGATCATGAGCGCGGGCTCGAACACCACGTGCGGCGCGCGCTGCAGCGCGGTGCGGCCGATGGCGATCATGTTGCCCCACGTGGGCGTGTCGGTCTCGACGCTCGCGCCGAGGATGGCGAGCGTGCCCTCGGCGACGATCGCCACCGCGACGCCGAGCAGCGCGATCGACATCATCGCGGGCAGCACGTTCGGGAGCACCTCGCGCCAGAGGATGCGTCGGTGCTTCGCGCCCTGCGCACGCGCCGCGAGCACGAACTCGCGCTCCGACCACGACAACGTGCTCGCGCGCGTGATGCGCCCGAGCACCGGGACCGACACCAGGCCCAGCGCGACGATCAGCGCGACCTCGGGGTCGAGGCCGCCACCGCTTGGTGCCCGGTTGCGTGCGCAGGATGGTGACCAGCGCGAGGGCGAGGATCACCGCGGGGATGGCGAGGAACACGTCGAGCAGGAGGCTGACGACGACGTCGACCTTGCCCGCGGAAGTAGCCGCCGAGCAGGCCGAGCGCCCCGCCGAGCACGAAGCCGATGATCACCGCCAGCGTCGCGACGACGCAGCGTGGTGCGGCCGCCCCAGATCAGGCGCGAGAGCATGTCGCGCCCGTTGAAGTCGCCGCCGAGCAGGTGACCGGGCGCGCTGCCGGCGTCGGCCAGCGGGACCGCCGGCGGGCGATGTCGGTGGTGATGGCCCTCGGGTCGTCGATGGGCAGCCAGGGAGCGAGGATCGCCGCGCCGACGACGAGCACGAGCCAGCCGATCGACAACCAGGCCGCGAAGCCGAGGCCCTTCTTCTTCCGACGGCGCACCTCGGGTCCGGTCTCGACCGCCGCCATCTCGATGGTGCCGGCGTCGACCGGCATCCCACGTGACGTGGCCTCGCCGACCAGACCTCTCATCGGGTCGCCGGACATCGGCTCGTCAGGCCCGGGCACGACGGATCCTCGGGTCGAGCACCACGTAGAGCGCGTCGATGGCGAAGTTGATGAGCACGTACCCGATGGCGATGATCGCGATGTAGCTCTGCAGCTCCACGATCTGGCGGGCGTTGATGGCCTGGTAGATGAGCGTGCCGATGCCGGGGATCTGGAAGATCACCTCGACCGCGACCGCGCCACCGATGAGCGTGCCGAAGTTGAGGCCGGCGACGGTGAGCAGGGTGAGGCTCGACGGCCGCAGCGCGTGGCGCCACAGGATGCGCTTGTCGGACAGCCCCTTCGAGCGGGCCATCGTGATGTAGTTCTCCTGCAGCGTCGCGATCATGTCGCTGCGCAGCAGGCGCATGTACACCGCGATCAGGCCGGCCGCGAGCGAGATCGCGGGGAGCAGCATGGTGGCGAAGTGCTTGCCGAGGTCGCCCGTGGGCGCGCCGAAGAGCGCATTCCATCCAGCCCGGCTCGTACCCGCTCACGGGGATCTGGCCGAGCCCGGGTATGTCGGGTTGCCACTTCACGCCCGACCCAGTACGGCGAGGGCGAGCGCGAGCACGAAGCTCGGCAGCGCCAGCAGCGCGAAGGCACCGGCGTTGATCGAGCGGTCCGACTTGGTGCCGGCGCGGTAGGCGGTGAACACGCCGAGGGGGATCGGCGACGACCAGCGCGATGATCTGGGCGTAGAGCATCAGCTGCAGCGACACCGGGAGCGCGGTCTGGAGCTTGTCGGCGACCGGCGTGTTCGACTGGTAGTCCTTGCCGAAGTCGCCCTGCACCAGGTTGCCGAGCCAGGTGGCGTACTGCTCGAAGAACGGCTTGTCGAGGCCGTTGTCGGCCCGGAACTGCGCCTTCTGGGCCTTGGTGCCGTACGGGAGCACCGCGTCGGCGGCGTCACCCGGGAACAGACGGAGCAGCGCGAACGCGAACAGCGTCGACAGGATGACGACGACGACGAGTTGGAGCAACCGCCGTGCGATCGTCGCCATCGCCGGAGGTCTACTTGGTCACGTACAGACCGAGCAAGGGTTGGCGACCGTAGAGGAGCACCGCAGGGTTCCCACCCTTGTCGGGCAGCGGCGGCCCGGTCAGGCCCCCGACCTTCTTGTTGGCCCCGACCACCCAGTCGGCGTAGTAGGCCCACACGTTGTAGACCTGCGACGCGAAGCGCTTGTTGACGTCGGTGTAGATCTGCTTGCGCTTGGCCGGGTCGGTCTCGGTGCGGCCCTGGTCGAGCAAGCCCTGCAGGGTCGGGTCGTTGAACTTCCCGAAGTTGAGCGTGGAGCCCGTGTTCCACCAGTAGTACTGCGCGTCGGGGTCGTCGCCGGGGTGCTGGCGCCACAGCAGGATGCTGAAGTTGCCCGAGACCGCGGCGACGATGAAGGCGGTCTGGTCGTCCTGCTTCAGCGTGGAGTCGATGCCCGCCTTGGCGAGCTGCTCCTTGATGATCTCGGCCTCTTGCGTGTTGGCGGGGTCGTTGGTGTGCTCGATCACGACGCTGAACTCACCGCCGTGCGCCGCCTTGTACGCGCTCGCCAGCTTCTTCGCTTCCTTCAGGTCGAACTTGGGGAAGCCGGGGTTCTTCGTGTAGCCGATGACCTTGGTGTCGAACGGGCCGTCGGCGACGCGGTAGGCGCCGTTGTTGCGGATCTCGTTGATCTGGTTGCGGTCGATCGCCATGGCGATGGCCTTGCGGGCGTTGAGGTCGTCGAGCGGGGGCTTGGCCGCGTTGAGGAGGTAGTAGCGCACCTCGCTGCGCCCGGCGCCCTGGTCGAGCACGTTGAACTGACCCTTGAGCTGGTTCCGGAGGGCGTCGACCTGCTGGCCGTCGGAGGTGTGGATCAGGTCGAGCTGGCCGCCCTGGAGCGAGTTGATGCGCTGGACCGCCTCGGCCACCGGCTTGAACGTGATCTTGTCGAGGTAGGGGAGCTGCGTGCCCTTGGCGTCCTTCTGCCAGTAGTCGGGGTTCTTGTTGGCCACGAGCTCCTGGTTGACCGTCCAGTGGTCGAGCTTGAACGGGCCGGTGCCGATCAGCTTGCTGGCGCAGTCGGGCGAGTCGAGCTGGGCGGGGGCCTCGATGAGGAAGCGGCCGTCGAGGTACAGGTACCAGGTGAACTCGGGCCACGGCTGGCTCAGGGCCACGGTGACCTCGAGCGGACCGGTGGCGGTGACGGTGTTGATCGGCTTCAGCGCGGCGCCGATCAGCGTGCTCTTCCGGTACTCCTCGAAGTTGCGCACGAGGGCTGCGCTGTCGAGCGGCGTGCCGTCGTGGAACTTGATGCCGTCGCGGAGCGTGATCGTCCACTCGGTGAAGTCGGCGTTGGGAGTGACCGACTTGGCGAGGTACGGCACCATCTCGTTCTTGGTGTTCGGCACCATGAGCGTGTCGTAGATCGCGGCGCCGACCTCGATCCCGGAGATCGCCAGGCGGGCGCTGGACGGGCACCACCCGCCGCCGGTCTCGGCCTCGAGGCCGTAGGTGACCGAACCGCCCGGCTTCGGGCTGCTCGCGGCCGGGGCGGTCTTCGCGGTGGTCGCCGACGCGCCCGGCGCGGTCGAGACGAGCAGCGCGGTGGCGCTCGCCACTGCGAGCGCGGCCGCGCCGAGGCGGCTGCGAAGCCGAGTGGACACCGTTGCCGAGCTCATGTGTTCGGACCCCCCGGGCTCTGCCCAATCCGAAAGTTACCGGCCGGTACCCTAACGCACCGTGGCCGAAACGGGCGCGCGTGACGCGGGCGGTCCCGCCACCGATGGTGACTCCGACAAGAGCGCGAACCGCAACGTGTTGCGCGTCAGCGGCACGTGTGTGATCCGCCTCGACGAGCTCGAGTGGCGCACGACCGGATCGGGCGGACCCGGGCGGGCAGCACGCCAACACGTCGGACACGCGCGTCGAGGTGCGCTTCCGCATCGCGACGTCGACGTCGCTCGCCCCGCGCCAGCGCGAGCGCCTGCTGGAGCGGCTCGGGCCCGGTGGCGCGCGCGACGGCGTCCGACTCGCGGTCGCAGGCGCGCAACCGTGAGGTCGCGTTGGAGCGGCTGCGCGCCCGGCTGGAGGCGGCGCTGCGGCTCGACCCGCCCCGGCGGGCGACGAAGCCGAGCCGCTCGGCGAAGGCGGCCCGACTCGACGACAAGCGGCGCCGGTCGCACGCGCAAGCAGGACCGCCGCCGCCCGACCAAGCGACGACTGACCTGCCAAGCTGCAGCTGATGCACGTCTTCACGCAGGTCCTGTGGTTCGCGCTCGGGATCGGCCTGCTCCTCCTGGTGTTCGACTCGGTCATCCGCACCTTCGTGCTGCCGCGGGCGGCGACACCGGTCGTCACCCGCGGCGTGTTCATCGGACTCCGGTGGGGCTTCAACCTCGTGGCACGCGGGCGCGCGCACCTACGACGGCCGCGACTCGGTGATGTCGCTCTTCGGCCCGATCGGCCTGCTGACGCTGCCGGCGGTGTGGAGCGTGATGATCCTCGCGGCCTACACCGCGATGTTCCACGCCCTGGGGGTGCGGGGCTTCGAGCGCGCCTTCGAGATGAGCGGGTCGTCGCTGTTCACGCTCGGGTTCGTGCGGCCGCCCGACCTCGCCACCAACATCCTGGCGTTCCTCGAGGCGGCGACCGGGCTCACCGTGCTCGGCCTCTTGATCGCGTACCTGCCCACGATCTACTCGGCGTTCTCCCGACGGGAGGTGCAGGTCGCCCAGCTCGAGGTGCGCGCCGGCAACCCGCCGTCGGGGGTGCACCTGCTGGTGCAGTCGCAGCGCATGGAGCGCTTCCACCTGCTCGACGACTTCTGGGTCACCTGGCAGGCGTGGTTCACCGAGCTGGAGGAGACGCACACGTCGCTCGGCGTGCTCAGCTTCTTCCGGTCACCGCAGGGGCACCGCTCGTGGGTCACCGCCAGCGGGGCGGTGCTCGACGGCGCGGCGCTGCGCCTCTCGGCCGTCGACCTGCCCTTCGATCCGGAGGCCGGGATCTGCGTGCGGGCCGGGTTCTTCGCGCTCCGGGCCATCGCCGACTACTACGGCTTCTCGTACGACCCCGACCCGCACCCCGGCGATCCGATCAGCGTCAGCAAGGACGAGTTCCTGCAGGCGTGCGACGAGATGGTCGAGGCCGGGATCCCCGTGCGCGCCGACCGCGAAGCGGCGTGGTTCGACTTCACCGGCTGGCGGGTGAACTACGACATCCCGCTGCTCGAGCTGGCGAGCTTCATCATGACGCCCTACGCGCCGTGGTCCTCGGACCGCTCGCTGCGCTTCCACCGCGCCGGGTTGCGTCGGCGCCGCACGCCGCCGCTGCCCGACCTCTAGGTCGACCTCTCGGCGGAGCCTCCCGGGCGGGGTTCGTCGAGGATCCAGTCCTCGCGGGTCGATGGCGTCTCGTCGAGGCGGATGAACCACTCGGTGCCGAACACCACCGAGAAGGCATCGGGCGGGAGCGCCAGGAAGAAGGACTCGTCGTCGATCTGCGACGGGTGCGCGGCCATCGCCGCACGCTTGCGGTCGAGCACGCTGGTCACGTCGACGAACGTGGTGATGCGGGACTCGGGGACGCCGAGGTCGAGCTCCGCGGGGTCGGGACGCTCCATGTCGGCCGGGACCTGGTCGGCGAGGCGCTCGCCGAGGCCGAGGAAGTGCTCCCGGCTGGTCGTCGCCGCGTAGACGCGCGGCGTGGAGGCGAGCGCGGCGGCCCGACGCCCGACGACGTGCACCTGGATGTGATCGGGGTGGCCGTATCCACCGCGCTCGTCGTAGACGGTGAGCACGTCGGCGCGCTCCTCCCGCAGCAGCGCCGCGAGGTGCCCGGCCGCGTCCTCCACGTCGGCGGCCGCGAACGCGTCGGCGCGCGTCGTTCGTCGGCTCACCGGCCATGCCCGAGTCGCGGTAGGGGAGGAACTCGACCCGCGCGGCACCGAGCACGGCGCCCGCGGCGCGTGCTTCCTCCTCGCGCCGTTCGCCGAGCGCCTCGTCGGGGGCGAGCACGCCGTCGTCGACCTCACCGAGGTCGCCGCGCGTCGCGAACACGAGCACGACGCGGTGACCGGCGTCGGCGGCCAGCGCGAGCGTGCCGCCCGACCGTGATCGCCTCGTCGTCGGGATGGGCGTGGAACGAGACGATCGTCGCGGGCATCGCACGATGGTCGCGCGTCGTGTGCACGCGCCTCCATCCGTGCCGCGTTCCTGCATGCATCCGTGCCCGTCTCCGGGCCGCGAACGGTGACGGCCGGTAGCGAGCAACAGGAGTGGCTGCTACCGTTTCTGCACGAGCGTTCGGGCAGTTCGAGCACCGGACGTCAGCGTGAGACAGCACGATCGAACGCAAGACCGAGGGAGCAAGGCGTTGGCAGCAGGCAGTGTGAAATGGTTCAACGCGGAGAAGGGCTACGGCTTCATCTCCCGTGAGGACGGGCCCGACGTGTTCGTCCACTTCTCGGCCATCCAGGGCTCGGGCTACCGCACCCTGGAAGAGGGTCAGCGCGTCGAGTTCGACGTCGGCCCCGGACGCAAGGGCGAGGAAGCCCAGAACGTCCGCGTCGTCTGACGCAGCCCCCTCGGGGTCGTCAACCTGCTTCCAACAGCGGGAGCAGGCCGCGCAGGTCGCGGACCCGCGCCACCACCACGCGTGAGGTGTCGTCGGGCCGCGTCGCGTCGGGCCAGTGCCCGTCGCGTTCGAGGTAGGCCGGCGTCATCCCCGCGGCGAGCGGACCCTCCACGTCGGGACCCCACGTGTCGCCGACGAAGAGGATGTCGGTCGGGATCCAGCCCCGACTGCTCGAGCAGGTAGCGGTAGATGCGCGGGTGCGGCTTGCGTGCGCCCGCCCACGCCGACGACACGACCGTGTCGAACCACCCGTCGAGCCCGGTCTCGGTGACGGCCGGTTCGAGATCCCAGTCCCAGTTCGAGCAGATGGCGAGCGTGAGGCCGCGCTCGCGCAGCTCGCGCGAGCACCGCCGGCACCTCGTCGTACGCCTCGAGCACGCGCACGTCCCGGCCTGCCCGCAGGTCGGCGAGGATGGCGTCGTGCTCGCGCGGGGTGGACGTCGGCCTCGCGGAGCATCGCCACCAGGCGCTCCTGCTGCCAGGCGAGGTAGTGCTCGCGCGAACGTGACTGCTCGACGTGCTCGCTGCCGTCGATGTCGCCGCTCCACCACATCTCCGCCAGGTGCGCGGGGATGGTGTGACCGTGCCGGGCGAGGATCTCGTCGATCCCCACCGAGGTCGTCGCCCGCGCCAGCGTGCCGAAGAAGTCGAGGACGACGGCCCGCGCTCGCATCGCCGGATCATCGCACGCCGTCGCCGTCGCCGTCGCGCTCGCCTCGCGCGCGTCCCTGTCTCTCGGGAGGGTCTCAGGTCACAGTCCGTAGCCTCCGGCTCAACCGATTCCGCCTGGTTGCCGAGAAGGGCCTGATGTCCACGTCGTTCGAGATGCCGCGGCTGCGCACCCTCGCGCGCCACGCGCTCCCGAAGCTGCTCGAGACCACCGTGATCCCGGTGGCGCTGTTCGCCGGGGTGCTGCACTTCTTCGGGCTCTGGGGTGCGATCGTCGCCGGGCTGGCCTGGTCCTACGCCGCCCTCATCCGGCGGCTGGTCACACGCCAGCGGATCCCGGGGCTCCTCCTCATCGGCGTCCTGACCCTGACCGCCCGCTCCGTGCTCGCCTTCGCGACCGGCAGCTCGGTGCTCTACTTCCTCCAGCCGACGCTCGGGACCGCGCTGGTGGCGTGTGCCTTCCTCCTCTCGGTGGCGATCGGTCGTCCGCTGGCGCAACGCATCGCCGCCGACTTCTGCCCGATCCCGCCGCACGTGCTCGACGATGTGCACGTGCGCCGGTGCTTCCTCGGGATCTCGCTCCTGTGGGCGGTGACGTGTCTCGTCAACGCCTCGGTCTCGCTGTGGCTCCAGTTCACCCAGTCGGTCGGCACCTTCGTGGTGACGAAGTCGCTGACCCAGGCGGTCCTGACCGCGATCGCGGTGGGGATCTCGGTGTTCTGGTTCAAGCGCTCGGTGAACCGGCCGGCGCTGATCCCGGCGCCCGTCGCCCCTGCCGCCTAGTCTCTGCGCGCGTGACCATCCTCGTCGTCGACGACGACCTCGATTTGGTCGACGTCGTCCGCAGCGCTCTCGAGCGCGAGGGCTTCTCGGTCGACGACGCCAGTGACGGCGCCACCGCGCTCGACAAGATCGCGGACGAGGCGCCGGAGCTCGTCGTGCTCGATCTCGGTCTGCCCAAGGTCCGCGGCCTCGACGTCCTGCGCCAGGTGCGCGCCGACACCGCCGTGCCGGTGATCGTGCTGAGCGGACGCAGCGACGAAGCCGACCGCATCATCGGACTCGAGCTCGGCGCCGACGACTACGTGGTCAAGCCGTTCTCGCCCCGCGAGCTGGTGGCACGGGTGCGGTCGGTGCTGCGTCGGTCCGGCGGCACCACCGAGTCGGTGTCGCTGAAGTTCCCCGACCTCGAGCTCGACCTCACCTCACGCGAGGTGCGGGTGCGCGACGAGCCGGTCGAGCTGCGGCGACGCGAGTTCGACCTGCTCGCGTTCCTGTGCGCGTCACCGCGTCAGGTGTTCACGCGCGAGCAGCTCCTGCGCAACGTGTGGGAGTCCGAGCCCGAGTGGCAGGGCGTCGGCACCGTGAGCGAGCACGTGCACCGACTCCGCGCCAAGGTCGAGGTCGACCCCGGGCGCCCGAGCCGCATCCTCACCGTGCGCGGCGTCGGGTACCGCTTCGTCCCGTAACCGCTCGGCGTTTCGCGCGACGGATCAGGAGATGCCGTCGAGCGCGAGGTGCACCGCGTCGAGCAGCTCGGCACGATGCAGCGGCTTCGGCACCAGTGGCGCGCCGCGCAACGACGCCGAACCGGCGGGGACGAAGCCCGAGACGAACAGCACGCGCGTCGTGGGTGACGAGCTGGTCACGCGCGCGGCGAGGTCGGTGCCGCTCATCACCGGCATGACGACGTCGGTGACGAGCAGGTCGACGGGCCGGGTGGCGCGGTCGAGCAGCGCGATGGCGGCGTCGCCGTCGGCGGCGACGACCACGTGGTAGCCGGAGCCGCGGAGGACCTCGGCGATCAGGGCCCGCACCTCTGATTCGTCGTCGACGACGAGGACGGTGGGGGTGTCGTCGTCGGCGAGGTCGAGCACCTCGTGCACCCCGGAGTGCTCGTCGAGTGCGGGGAAGGTGGCGGTGAAGGTGGTGCCCCGCCCGAGCTGGCTGTCGACCTCGATGGTGCCGCCGGCGGCGCGCACGATGTCGTCGGTGGTCGAGAGGCCGAGTCCGGTGCCGAACCCCGGCGGCTTGGTGGTGAAGAACGGCTCGAAGATCCGGGCGCGGGTCGCGGCGTCCATCCCTGCACCGGTGTCGGACACCGACAGCACGAACGCACGCGTCACGGGATCGGTGCGGGTGACGATCGTGACCTGCCCACCCGAGGGCATCGCGTCACGCGCGTTCACCACGAGGTTGAGCACGGCCTGTTCGATCCGGTTGGGGTCGGCGACGATGGTCGCAGGGTTGGCCCCGAGGTCGAGCTCCAGCGTGACCGCGGCGCCGAGGACCTGGTGGAAGAGCTCCTGCACGTCGACGAGTCGCTCGTGCACGTCGAACGGCTCGGGCTCGTCGCGTTGACGGCTGAACGCCATGAGGTCGTCGGTGAGCGCAGCGGCGCGGTCGGTGGCGCGCTGCACCGAGGCGATGCGCGCCCGCGCCGAGTCGAGCACCTCGAGGTCGTCCTGCAGCAGCTCCACCTGACCGCGCATGACCGACAGCACGTTGTTGAAGTCGTGCGCGATGCCACCTGCGAGTCGCGCCACCGACTCCATCTTCTGCGCCTGGAGCAGCTGTTGGCGGAGGTTGGTGCGCTCGGTCACGTCGCGCAGCACGACGACCTGCAGCGAGACGCCGATCTCGTTGCGCCGCAGCGGTGACTCGCTGACCTCGACCCACACGACGTTGCCCCGACCGTTGACCAGCCGGGCCTCGGCCGGGAGCGACTCGCTCGCGCTGAGCTGCGAGAGGTCGAGCTCACCGCTGTCGTCGGTGCTGCAGCGCTCCGCAGCTCGCTCCCGAGGAGCACGTGGTCGGGGGTGGCGAGCAGCTGGCACAGCGCCCGGTTGGTCTCGACGATCCTGCCCTCGAGCGTCGTGACGGCCATCGCGACCGGCGAGTCGTGGAACGTGCGCCGGAACCGCTCGACCGCGATGCTGCGGGCGTCGTCGGCGGTGTCGCGCTCCTGGAGCGAGAAGGCGAGCGCCAGCGCCCCGAACACCGTGACCGCGGTGTAGGCCTGCAGCAGGGTCACGGCGTCGCGCGTCACCTGGAGGTCGACGAAGGGCCCGACGTGGCGCGCAGCGGCCCAGTCGGCGGCGGCGATCAGCACGAGGCCCGACCACGCGACCGAGGCCGGACCGAACCGGAGCGCGGCCCACAGCAGCACGCCTGCGCCCGCGAACACGAGCGGCGTCCTCGACCTGGGTGATGGCGACGGCCACCGCTGCGAGCACGAGCACCAGCGCGATCGCCTCGAGGTCGCGACCGCGGAGGTACGACGCCGGCGCCCGTCGCAACAAGGTGAGGACCGCGGCGGGGACCAGCACCATGCCGATGGCGAGGCCCGCCGCGAGCGGCCACGCGATGCGCCACAGCTGGTCGAGCTCGGGGTCGCGCTGGAGTGCCACCGCCAGGGTGAGGACGGCCCCGCCCAGCACCCCACCGACGGCGGCGGCCCCGACGAGGGTGCAGAGCTCGCGCACCCGGGTGAGCTGGAAGGGGCCGTTCGAGTACCAGTGCAGCAGGATCGCGGCCGCCAGCGCTCCCACGGTGGTGGCGGCGGCGTGCCCCACGACGAGCTCGACCGGGGCGTCGTTCCATGCTGCAGCACCGGCGACCGCGAGCGCTCCGGCGACGACGGGACCCGCCCAGGTGCGGGGTGCGGACAGCAGGAGCGCGACCAGCACCACGCCCGCCGAGCCGGTGAGCGCGGGAGTGAGGATGCCGCCGGGATGGAGCCACCAGCCCCAGAGGCACAGGCCGAAGACGACGATCGCGACGAGCACCGACGGCAGTGCGGTGCGCACGAACACGGGTGCGCGGCGCACGGTGGTGGCGTGCGGGATGACGTCGACCAAGGCGTCCTCCGGTCCCGTGGCTCGGAGCGACGCTACCAACCGCACGTCTCGGTGAGGTGCCTCGGCGTCGACGACGTGGAACGACCGGGCGAAAAGTGGCGACCGGGCCCGCGGGCAGGACGGGCCCGGTCGCCAATCGGGGGCAAGGCGGGGGCCCGCCCCCGGCAGTACCAGGAAGGGGCGGCTACCTGGTACCGAACACTGCGACCATCCAGATGCGTCCGTCGGGCGACACCGCCGTGCCGACTCCGACGGCGTTGAACCCGCCGTTGAGGATGTTGGCGCGGTGGGGAGCCGAGTTCATCCACGAGTCCTCGCCGGCGAAGGCGTTGGTCCCGGTCGGGGCGACGAGCAGGTTCTCGCCGAGGGAGTGCCACCCGGCCATCCACGGCGCCGCCAGCCAACCGCCGAGGTCGGAATGCCAGAGCGAACCGCTCGCGGCGATCTCCTGCGCGTGGTTCTGGGCCAACCCGGCCAGCTGATCGTTCCACCCGAGGCCACCGAGGCCGTTCGCGGCCCGGTCCTGGTTCATCGCCTGCACCATGTCGGTGCCGGTCCCGCCGGCGGAGGTCCCGGCCGGCGCACAGGCGGCCGCCGCCAGTGCGAGCGCCACGACCGCGACCGCCGTGGCCACGATCCGCCATCGACGGCGGGTGGACGGCGTGCGTAAGGGCGGGGCTTCCAGGGCCATGCCGGAGAGCGTGACGGAGGGGGATCCGCTGGTGATCCGGCCTTCGTCAACGGGCAATCAACTCGCCCGATCCGTCCGGATCGCTCAAGGCGCGAGGACGCTTCTCCGACAAGTGTGCGTGGACAACTCGCTCCTGGTCGTCGCCGCGCTCGCAGCCGTGGTGGCGGTGGTGGCCACCACGTTCGCCTGGCGTGCCGGTCGACGGGCGCGACGGGCGGCCGATCTGGTCGCCCAGCTGCTCGACCCCCCGGTGCTCGAGTCGCCGGTCGCCGAGCGCCCGGGCCACTTCGAGGCCGCGTCGGCGGGGGTGCCCGAGGGTGTACGCGAGGGCGTACCGGACGGACTGGACGCATCGTTCGCGAGGTCCGGGGACCTGCCCATCGGCATGACGGTGGATGGGCCGGCCGAGCTGCAGGACGAGCTGCAGGTCGATCTGCCGGTCCACGGCCACCAGACCACGGATCCGCTCGTCGAGGAGCCCTCCGATCCCGATCCTGCACGACAATTCGCCGCCGCACCGGCAGATCCGGTGCCGGCGTTCGCGAGGGCGGCCCTGCCGTCCCGCGACGAGCGACGGGGCGCAGCGACCGGCGCGGGCGACGGCAACGACCCCGCGCCGGCACGCATCCCCGTCCTCGATCTCGACCGCCTGCGCTCGTGGCTGACGCTCGGCGACATCAACCTCGGTCGCCTGGCCATCGTGTCGGTGGAGCTCGACAACCTCGGCTTCGTCGAGGAGCGGCTCGGCTACGCCGCCGGTGCCCATCTCATCGAGGCGATCACCCAACGGCTGCGCACCGTCACCCGCCCGCGTGACGTCGTCGCCCACGTGAACCGCGAGCGCTTCGTGCTCGTGTGTCGTGAGGTGCCCGACCGTCAGGCCGCACAGGCGGTCGCCGAACGCATCGCCATGGGTGTCGCACACCCGTCGGTCGTGCTCGCCGGCGTCGCCGAGGTGACCGCGAGCATCGGCGTCGCGCTGGCCGGCCACCTCGACGAGCGTCCCGAGAGCGTGTTGCGGCGCGCGATCAAGGCCGGGAACGACGCCAAGGCCCAGGGCGGCGCGCGGATCGAGATCAGCGACCAGCCGGCCACCACGACGATCGGCCCGGGCGAGCTCGCCGGCGCGATCGCACGGGACGAGCTCCGGCTCCACTACCTCCCCATCGTCAGCTGCGCGACGGGACGGGTCGCGGGGTTCGAGGCACTCGTCCGCTGGGAGCACCCCGAGCACGGTCTCCTGCTGCCGAGCGAGTTCCTCCCCGACGCGGAGGCCGACGGCACGATCGTGCCGCTCGGGACCTGGACGGTCGAGCACGCGTGCCGCCAGATGGCGACGTGGCAGGAGAACGCCGGCGCGACCCTGAAGCTCGACCTGAACGTGTCGACCCGCCAGTTCGCCGATCCGGCCCTGCCCGCCCAGGTCAAGCGCATCATCGGTGAGACGGGACTCGCGCCCGGTGCCGTCTGGCTCGAGATCACCGAGACCACCTTGTTCCACGACCGTGACGCGAGCGAGCTGACCATGGGTCGCCTCCACGAGCTCGGTGTCCGCCTGGTCATCGACGACTTCGGAACCGGTGCGTCGTCGTTGGCATCGTTGAAGCACTTCCCGCTCGACGCGATCA
The DNA here is from genome assembly GCA_963755855.1 of uncultured Actinomycetes bacterium. Taxonomy (GTDB): domain Bacteria; phylum Actinomycetota; class Acidimicrobiia; order IMCC26256; family DASPTH01; genus DASUAS01. The sequence goes on from CAVWLR010000010.1 coordinate 400,486, forward strand.
AGATCGCGTCGACGTTCGTGTCCGACCTCGGTCGTGATCGCGACAGCGACGCGATCTGCAGCGCGATCGTGGAGCTCGCGCACTCGCTCGGCCTCTGTGCGATCGCAGAGGGGGTCGAGACGCTCGAGCAGTTCGCGGCATTGCGCGCGCTCGACTGCGAGCTCGCCCAAGGTCACCTGTTCGGCCCCGCACGACCCGCCGAGGACTACGGCGCGACGCCGGCAGCCATGCTCGGCGTCGTCGGCACGTCCGACCGCGCCACCCCGCCGCGCTGAGCCTGCGCGCGCCGTGAGGCATCCTGGCACCATGCGACCGGTTCGACGCGCGCGCGCCGGCGGACGCCGGACGCGCGCGATGCGGTCGATCCCGGTGCTCGTCGTGCTCGCGGTGGTGGTGATGCTCACCCCCGCCGTGCCTGCGTTCGGCGCGGGCGCGGCCCGCGTCCCCTCGACCGTGCCCTCGACCGTGCCTTCGACAGGGACGCTCACGTGGAAGGACTGCGGGAGCGGATTCCAGTGCAGCACGCTCCCCGTGCCGCTCGACTCGACCACCCCGGACCAGATCGTCGACCTGGCGGTGATCCGCACGCCCGCCCGTGATGCCGACCGTCGCATCGGCACCCTCGTCGTGAACCCGGGGGGCCCGGGCGTTCCCGCCGTCGACTTCCTCCGCAACGTCGCGTCGTCGCTGCCGACCGCCGTCCGCGACCGGTTCGACCTCGTGGCGTTCGACCCGCGAGGAGTGGGGGAGAGCGAACCCATCGAATGCGTCGACAGCCTCGATCCGTTGTTCGACCAGTCGTTCGAGCCGACGACCGACGCGCAGCACGACGCGTTGGTCGCGGCGACGACGACCCTGGCGCAACGGTGCGCCTCGCGCAACGGTGACCTGCTCGCGCACGTCTCCACCTCCGATGCCGTCCACGATCTCGAGCGGCTGCGAGTCGCACTGGGTGACGCCCGCCTCTCGTTCCTCGGGTACTCGTACGGCACGTTCCTCGGCGCGAGCTACGCCGACACGTACCCCGACCGCGTGCGGGCGTTCGTGCTCGATGGACCGGTCGATCCGACCATGTCGGCGCGTGCGGTGACGCTGGGTCAGGCGCGCGGCTTCGAGCACGCGCTCGATGACTTCCTCGCCGACTGCTCGGACCACCGCGGCTGCGCGTTCCACCACAGTGGCCACGCGGCCGGCGCCTACGACGCGTTGCGGGCGAAGGCAGCGGTCACGCCGCTCGCCACCAGCGATCCCGACGGGCGCACGCTGAATCAGACGCGCCTCGACGCCGCCGTGCTCCAGCAGCTGTACCTCGGTCGCAGCGCATGGCCCTCCCTGGCCGACGCGCTCACCGACGCGGAGCAGGGTGATGCATCGACGTTGCTCGCGGGAGCCGATTCGTTCGTGGGGCGCAGCGACGGCGGGGCCGACGACCACGTGCTGGAGTCGTTCTGGGCGGTCTCGTGCCTCGACGGCCCGGTCGTGGTCGGCGTCGGCGCCGCCCGCGAGCTCGAGCAGGACGCGGTGGCGGTCGCCCCGCGCATGGGCGCGTTCGTGGTGAACAACAGCCTGCCGTGCTCGGTGTGGCCGGTGCCGCCCGTGCCGCCGGTGAAGCGGCTCACCGCCGACGGCGCGCCGCCGATCCTGGTGATCGGCACCACCGAGGACCCGGCCACGCCGCTCGCCCAGGCGCGCTCGCTGGCGGACGAGCTCCAGCGCGGTCGCCTGCTCGTGGCCGCGGGCGAGCAGCACACGAGCTTCAACAACGGCAACGCGTGCGTCGACGGCCTCGTCACCAGGTACCTCGTCGACCGGAAGGTCCCACGCGCCGGCACCCGCTGCTGACGACCTGAGTCGAGCGGGCACCTACTGCTTGCGGGTCACCCAGATCTGCTCCGCGGGCCAGCGGCGGGCCCAACGGGCGTCGAAGTCGTCGTACGTGGTGGAGGCGTGCTTCGGCGCCCGCAGCTCCACGAGGTCGTCGACGACGAGGTCGTGACGCCGGAAGCAGCGGATCCACTCGCCGTAGGGGAGCTGGAAGTCGACCGTGCCCTCGCCGGCACCGTCGTCGAAGCGACGGATCCCGAAGTACGAGCGCCGCAGCCGGCGGCCGACGCGCTCCTTCCCGAAGTTCCACGCCAGGTACGGCCACGGGGTGGTGTGCGAGAACACCAGCCGCCCGCCCGGTCGCAGGAGGCGCGCCACCTCGGTCACCGCGCGCTCGGGATCGCAGAACGACATCGCGCCGTGGTCGCACATGACGAGGTCGAACGAAGCTGCGCTCGACGGGACCGCCTCGGCGCTGGCGCACAGCAGTCGCACCGCGGGAGCAGAGGGCTCGGACGCGTGCGCGTCCAGCAGCGCCTGCGCATGACGCAGCTGCCCGCGCGACTGGTCGAGCGCCACGACGCGCGCGCCGGCCGCGGGCGAGGTGCACCGACCAGCGGGCGTCACCACAGCCGAGCTCGAGGACGTCGAGGTCGCGGACGTCGCCGAGCACGCCGAGCTCCGATTCGGGGATCTCCCACACGCCCCACGTCGCGGTGTCGATCCGCGGCACGTGCGCGGCCTGGTACGTCGTCGGCGTCGTCGTCCCAGAACTCGCGGTTGCGCTGCTCGTGATCGGACACGCTCACGCGAGCGGCAGCACGAGGAACGCGATCGCGCAGTAGTGGAGGAGCGCGGCCAGGATCACGAACACGTGGAAGATCTCGTGGTAGCCGAACGACTCGGGCCACGGATCGGGCCAGCGGGCCGCGTGCACGATGCGCGCCGATCACGTAGAGCAGCCCGCCGCCGGCGAGCGAGGAGCGACGCCCTCCCACCCGGTGGCGTCGTACAGCGAGACGAACGAGAACGCGCCGAGCGAGCCGAGACCGATGTAGACGGTGGTCACGTACCCGCGTGGCGCGGGGATCGGCAGCCACTCGAACACGATGCCGGCGGCCGCGACGCTCCAGACCGCGACGAGCGTCACCGTGCGCGCGGTGCCGTCCATCGCCAGCAGAGCGATCGGCGTGTACGTGCCGGCGATCATGCAGGAAGATCGCGGTGTGGTCGAGCTGGAGCAGTCGTTTGGCGGTGGGCAGCGACCACGTGCCGCGGTGGTAGAGCGCGCTGGCGCCGAACATCCCGACCAGTGCGGTCGCGTAGACGGCGGCGCCGATCGTGGCGAGGCCGGCCGGAGCCGCGACCACCAGGGCCACCGCCGCGATCACGGCCACGAACAACGCGTAGAAGTGCGACGTGCCGCGGTAGCGCGGCTTGGGCAGGTAGAGCGCGTGCACGGCGGTGCGCGAGAGCGGTCGGGACTCCGAGCTCACGCCGGCGGATTCTCTCCGGGGTGACGGTCCTCCGCGGGGGGCTGCACCCGCTCGGCGAGGGCGCGCACCTCGGCCCGGTGCGTGTACCGACACGCCACTGCGCCGATCACCAGCGCGATCGACCGCGGTGACGCCCCACGCCACGCCGAAGATGAGCCCGAGCACGACGAGGGCGAGGAAGGCCACCGCGCTGTCGACCCCGAAGTGCACGATGAGCGGTCGGGGCGGACGTGCGGGGAGTGCGCCGGGAATCGGCGGCGGGCTCGGGTCCGTCGTCACGAAGCGACCAGCGTACCGTCCGGTCCGGGTGCGTCAGCCGAGGACGACGAGCCGGGTCTCGGTCATCTCGTGCACCGCGTAGTGGGGCCCCTCACGGGTGTTGCCGCTGTCGCGCACGCCGCCGTAGGGCATCTGGTCGGTGCGCCAGGTCGGCACCTCGTTCACGAGCACGCCGCCGAAGTCGAGCTCGCGCGCGGCACGGAGGGCGAGGGGGAGGTCGCGGGTGAAGATCGCGGCCTGGAGCCCGTAGCGGGTGTCGTTGGCGAGCCGGAACGCGTCGTCGACGTCGCGGTAGGTCTGCACCGCGATGACCGGGCCGAACACCTCGAGGCTGCACACCTTCATGTCGGGCTCGACGTTCGTGAGCACGGTCGGCGCGAGCACGCCGTTGCGCTCGCCGCCGCCGGTGACGATCTTGGCGCCCGCCGCGACGGCCTCGTCGATCCACGACTCGACCCGCTCGCGCTCGCCGGTGGAGATCAGCGCCGACACGTCGGTCGCCTCGTCGAGCGGATCGCCGACCGACAGCGCCTCGACCTTCGGCACGAGCTGATCGAGGAAGCGGTCGGCGATCGACTCGTGCAGGTAGACGCGCTGGGTCGAGATGCACGACTGCCCGGCGTGGCTGAACCCGGCGACCGCGATCTTCGCGGCCGCGGTGTCGACGTCGCCGTCGGGCTCGATGATCACGGGCGCGTTGTTGCCGAGCTCGAGGCCCACCTTCTTGTGGGGCGCGCGCGCCTTGATGCCCCAGCCGACCTCGGGGGAGCCGGTGAAGGTGATGAGCGCGATGTCGGGGTCGTCGACGATGGCGTTGCCGACGGTGCCGCCACTGCCGGTGACCACGTTGAGGTAGCCGCTCGGGAGGCCGCACTCGTCGAGGAGCAGCTCGGCCAGCGCGATCGCCGACAGCGGAGTCTGCGACGCCGGCTTGAGCACCACCGGGCAGCCGGCGGCGATGGCGGGGGCGAGCTTGTGCGCGACCAGGTTGAGCGGGAAGTTGAACGGGCTGATCGCGCCCACCACGCCGATGGGCAGGCGCAGGGTGAAACCGATCCTGCCCTCGCCCACGTCGGACGCGTCGAGCGGCACCACCTCGCCGGCGAGCCTGCGGGCTTCGACCGCCGAGAAGGTGAAGGTCGACACGGCGCGCGCGGCCTCGACCCTCGCCGTCTTGATCGGCTTGGCCGCCTCCTCGGCGATGATGCGGGCGAACTCCTCGATGCGGTCGGCGAGGAGGTGCGCGGCGCGGTCGAGGATCTCGGCCCGGCGCCACTGCGGGAGCGGCTCCTCGCGGAGCGCGGTCTTCGCCAGCGCGACGGCCCGCGTCGACCTCCTCGACACCGCACGCCGGGACGCGGTCGATCTCGTGCCCGTCGTACGGCGAGCGCACCACGATCTCGTCGCCCGTGCTCGAGGCACCGAGGCGTTCGTCGCCGATCGGGAGCGTGCGCATGGCAGTTCCGCCTTTCGCGGGGGTGGCGGGTTCAGGCCGCCGAGGAATGGGTGGTGAGCTCGAGCTCGCGGTCGAGGACCTTCTCGAGCAGCGCGCGCTTGCGGCGCGCGCCCCAGAGCTCGAGCTCGGCGTCGTCGACGGCACGGGCGCGCAGCAGCACGAGTGACGGCGTGATCATCGGGTCGAGCCCGTAGACGTTCTGGTTGCGGCTGCGGTCGAGCCCGTCGGCGACGCGCAGGATCGCCGCGAGCGTCCGCACCCGCTCGATCGCCGCGGCATCGAGGAGCGGGAACTCGTCGGACACCCGCGGCTCGCCGCGTCGGTGCCACCGGACCACTGCCGCGAGCAGCTCCACCTCGTCGGGCGCGAAGCCGCGGAGCTGCCCGTTGCGCACGAGGTACGCGCCGTGCTTGTGGTGACCGCTGCTCGCCACGTGCTCGCCGATGTCGTGGAGGAGCGCGGCGAACTCGAGCAGCTCGCGATCGGCGGCGTCGAGCCCGTGGATGTCGGCGGTGGCGTCGAAGAGCTCGAGTGAGAGCCGCGCCACCTGGCGGGCGTGCGGCTCGGACCAGTTGCAGCGACGGGCGAGACCCAGCACCGCGTTGCGACGGATCGAGTGCGGGTCGTCGGACCAGTCGGTGGGGTCGTGGTGACGCACCGCGTCGAGCACGATCCCCTCGCGCAGGGCCCACTCGCTGATCGTGAGCTGGTCGAAGTCGAACACTTCCATCGCGGTGGCGAGGACGAAGGATCCGGCGACGATGAGGTCGACGCGACGGGCGTCGAGGCCGTCCATGCGCAGCCGTTCGGCCGCGGTCGAGGCAAGCAGGTCCTGGTGCAGGGCCAGGAACTCGCTGCGGTCGATGGTGAGCTGGTTCAACGTCGCCGGCGTGTCCTCGACGCGTCGGGCCGCGACCATCTCCGCCAGCGACTCGAGCGTGCCGCTGCTGCCCACCGCGAGCTTCGGTTCGAAACCGGCGACCTCGGCGACGACCGGCGCCAGCACCTGCGCGATGTGCTCGCGCAGGGCGCGCCGCTCGCGCTTGGAGATCGGGTCGCTGCGGACGAACTCGTTGCTGAGGCGCGCCACGCCGAGCGGAACGCTGGTGGCCCAGACCATGCTGCTGGCGTCGCCCACCATCACCTCGAGGCTGCCGCCACCGAGGTCGAAGCACAGCGCCGGGGAGGGGTCGAGCACCACCGACGCCCGCACCGCGCCGAAGATCAGGCGGGCCTCCTCGAGCCCGCCGATGACGTCGACGTGCACGCCGGTCTCGGCCCGGATGCGGTCGACGACCTCGCCGCCGTTCTCGGCGCGACGGATGGCGGCGGTCGCCTTGGCCAGGATCTCGTTGGCGCCCGCGGCCTCGGCGAGGAGGCGGAAGCGGCGCACGGTGGCGACGGCCTGGTCGGCGGCGGTGACGGGGATCGCGCCGTGACGGCTCACGACGTCACCGAGGCGCAGCATCTCCTTCTCCTGCACCAGCGGATCGATGTGACCGTCGGGGTGCACGTCGGCAACGAGCAGGTGGAACGAGTTCGATCCCAGGTCCATCGCCGCGACGCGCATCGCCGTCCACGCTACGGCACCCACCCGTGGTTCCCCCGCACGTCGGTACGGTGGCGCGGTGACCGAACCCGAGCTCGCGCCGCCGGCGCGCTTCCGTGCCATGGGCACCGACGTGGAGGTGCTGGCAGTGGGCGCCGACGCAACGGCGATGGCGACGCTCGGCGCGCTCGCGATCGACGCGCTCGAGGTGCGCGAGGCGCGGTGGTCACGATTCCGTCCGACGAGCGAGCTGTGCCGACTCAACGACGCTGCGGGCGCGCCGGTCGTCGTGTCGGCGGGCACGTTCTCGTTGATCGCGCGCGCGGTCGACGCGTGGCGCGACACCGGGGGGCGCTACGACCCGACGGTGCTCACCGCGCTCGTCGCGGCCGGCTACGACCGCGACTTCGACGCTGTGCGCGGGCGCGATGTCGCGCAGGCGCCCGCGCCACCGGCAGCGACACCGGGCTGCGCCGACATCGTGCTCGACGACGTGGTGCACGCGGTGCGGCTCCCGCGCGGGGTCGCCCTCGACCTCGGCGGGATCGGCAAGGGCGCCGCCGCCGACGAGGTGTCGGCCGAGCTCCTCGCCGCGGGCGTGCCCGGGGTGACCGGCGTGCTGGTGAACCTGGGCGGCGACCTGCGGGCCCGCGGGAAGGCGCCGCTGCCGCACGGCTGGGTGGTCGAGGTCGACGATCCGCTCGCGACCGGTCGCACGGGACTGCTCGCGTTCGCCGAAGGCGCGATCGCCACGAGCACGAAGCTGCGCCGCAACTGGAAGCGGGGAGACCGCACCCTCCACCACCTCATCGATCCGCGCACCGGCGAACCGGCAGAGTCGGGGTTGGCGTCGGTCACGGTCGTGGCGGGGGACGCGTGGCGCGCGGAGGTGCTGGCCAAGGCGGCCTTCGTCGCGGGCGCCGACGACGGCATCGCGCTGATCGAGGCCGCAGGTGCCACGGGGCTCCTGGTGACCGACGACGGCGAGGTGGTCGAGCTCGCCGGACTCAATCGCTTCCGTCCCTGATCGCTCGGCCCTGATCCTCGGCCCTGATCTACCCTGAGGGGGAGAGCATGCCGCCTGCACGAGGGGAACTCCCATGGCCGACACCGAGACCCAGATCGCCGAACGCGCCGCGCGCGACGACCGCTGGTACCTGCCGAAGTACGAGACCGTCGAAGAGGAGCGCCAGCACCGCAAGCAGCGGCTCGCCGCCGCGCTTCCGCATCTTCGGCAAGTTCGGGTTCGAGGAGGGCGTCGCCGGACACATCACCGCCCGTGACCCCGAGCTGCTCGACCACTTCTGGGTGAACCCGCTTCGCGATGCCCTTCAGCCACATCCGCGTGTCCGACCTGCTGCTGGTCAACTCGCAGCGGCGAGGTCGTCGAGGGCGAGGGCAGCGTCAACACCGCCGCGTTCGCGATCCACTCGGCGCTGCACGAGGCCCGGCCCGACATCATCGCCGCCGCCCACTCGCACTCGCTCTACGGCAAGGCGTGGTCGTCGCTCGGTCGCCTGCTCGACCCGCTCACCCAGGACGCGTGCGCGTTCTACGACGACCACGCGGTCTTCGACGACTTCACCGGCGTGGTGCTCGACCAGTCGGAGGGCAAGCGCATCGCCCACGCGCTCGAAGGCCGCAAGGCCGCCATCCTCCGCAACCACGGTCTGCTCACCGTCGGCCACTCGGTCGAGGAAGCGGTGTGGTGGTACGTCACCATGGAGCGCTCCTGCCAGGCCCAGCTGCTCGCGGAGGCCGCGGGCACCCCGATCCTGATCGACGACGACGTCGCCCGGCTCACGCAGTCGCAGGTCGGCGCGCACGTCTCCGGCTACGCGAGCTTCGGCCCGCTCTACGCCAAGATCACCCGGGAGCAGCCCGACCTCTTCGAGTAGGGGAAGCGCTCGTCGACATCGAGACGGAGGCCCGGAGCACTGCTCCGGGCCTCCGTGTTCGTTGCTCGCTCGCGTCTCCTCGATCCGTTCGCTCCCCGAGCAGCGCTCCTGCCAGAGGTCGAGCCACTGGTGGATGACCGGTGTCCGCACCGCGAGAGCTGAAGAGATTCAGATTCCCCGGTGCCCGAGCTCGCGAGCGGTGTCGATCGTGCGATCCCGCCACCAGCGCAGTTCGAGGCCGGTCTCGTCGAACGCCTTCTCCCAGCCGAGCTGGAGCATGACGCCCACGAGGCACAACGCCAGCTGGCGGTCGAACCAGGGAGCGGTGTCGATGCCGTGACGTTCGAGCGCGGCCCGGTACGCCGTCGACGGTCGCGTCGCGCGCGAGCTCGGTGGGGATGCGCGCCCGGTTCAGTGCGAGCGAGTGCACGAGCTCCGCCAACGGCGGTCCGGCACCGGTCTGCGACCAGTCGATGAGGATGGTCCGACCGTCGGGTCCGAACCCGACGTTGCCGAACTTCGTGTCGCCGTGGAGGAGAGCCGTGGGGGTGTCGGCGAGGGCGTCGAAGAGGGGCCACGGCGCGTGGCGGAGCGGGCGGAGCGCGTCGGCGAGGTCGGGCGCGGCGTCGTCGAGCCGGAGCCAGCCCTCGGTCGCGATCCGGGGGACGGGTTGCGGGAAGCCGAGCGCGGCCTCGCAGGCGAGCGCCTCGGGACCGAAGAACGAGTAGCGGTTCGCCGCGGGGAGCAGCCCCACGGTGTCGTGCCACCCCCAGGTCGCGGCGTGCAGGCCGGCCAGGTGGTCGAGGAGGCGGAGGTGCTGCTCGGCGGTGACGGGCTCGTCGCCCGCGGGGACGAGCCACTCGCCGACGTCGCGCAGGAGCACGGCGCCGTGACCCCCGTCGCGCGCGGCCCCCACGGTGGCGTGGTCGATGCCGTCGGGGACGAGGTCGAACACCCCCGACTCCCACACCCGCACCGGGATGCACCCGACGTCGCCGGTCTGGCGCATGATCCAGTCGTCGCGGTGATCGACGTGCTTCAGCAGCAGGTGTTCGCCGTCGACGACGACCCGCTCGAACCGCGCCCCCGACTTCGAGTCGTCGAACTGCACCGGTGTCCGCTCCGTCGCGCCGGCGAGCAACGCGTCCACGGAGTCGGCCACCGGCCGGGGGATCACTGCGCCCCGTCGCCGCCGGTGCCGGCGCAGAACTGACCGAGGTCGACGATCACCTGCTGCGGAGCCTGTCCGCACCCCGCGTCGGTGCCGCCCTGCGCGACGACGGCCCACGATCCCGCGCCGCCGTGCACGATCACCGTGAGCGCGTCGAACTGCGCGCCGGGCTTGGCTGCGAGGTTCACCGCGGCCCACGACGGGTCGGTGGCGGCGAGTCGGCACGACGGCGAGATCGGCGTTCTGCCCCGCGCCGGCGACCGCGGCGTCGATCGCGACGCGGATGGGTCCGGAGTCGGTGCCGCACGGACCGGGCGGACCCACCGTGGTGCCGGGGACCGTCGTGGTGCCGGGGAGCGACGTGGTGGTGGGAGCGACGCTCGTGGTCGGCGCGGTCGTGGTGGTGCTGCTCGTCGACGAGGTCGTGACGCCCGAGGTCGTCGTCGCACGCGACGCGGTGTCGGTGTCGTCGTCGCGGATCGCGCGCGCTGCCACCACGCCGGCGACCACGAGCACCGCCGCGACCACTGCCGAGATGATCCAGCGCCGCGCCATGCCGTCAGTCTCGCGGCAACCGTGGTGCGCGCGGCGGACGGCCGGTACGCCGGCGACGCGCACGCGGAGGCGTCCGACGGGCGCGGGCTACATTCCGGGCATCAGCGCCCCCGACGACCCCACGCCCGATCTCGCGGCCGACCTCGAGCTCGCCCACTCGCTCGCCGACGCGGCCGACGCGATCTCCATGGCGCGCTTCCGCGCCGCCGACCTCGTCGTGGAGACCAAGCCCGACCTGACGCCCGTCACCGAGGCGGATCGAGCGGTCGAGGAGATGATCCGGGCCCGCCTCGCCGACGCCCGTCCCGGCGACGCCATCCTGGGTGAGGAGTTCGGCGAGGACCTCGCGGTGTCCAGCGCGGCGAACCGACGCTGGATCGTCGATCCCATCGACGGCACCAAGGGCTACGCCCGGGGCATCCCGGTGTGGGCCACGCTGATCGCGCTCGAGGTCGACGGCGACCTGGTGGCAGGGGTGGTGTCGGCGCCCGCGCTCGGCTCGCGCTGGTCGGGCGCGGCCGGGCAGGGCGCGACGCGCGACGGCGATGCGGTGACGGTGTCCGCGGTCGCGCAGCATCGACGACGCCCACCTGGCGTACGACTCGGTCGACGCGTTCGAGTCGGTCGGTCTCGACGTCGAGTTCCTCGCGCTGGCGCGACGCTGCTGGCGCGTCCGCGGGTTCGGCGACTTCTGGGCGCACATGCTCGTCGCCGACGGATCGATCGACATCGCGGTCGAGGTCGGCGGGTTGGCGGTGTGGGACATCGCCGCGGTGAAGGTCGTGGTCGAGCAGGCCGGCGGACGGTGCACCGACGTGCGCGGCGACGCGCGCATCGACACCGGTGACGTGATCTCGACCAACGGGTTGTTGCACGAAGACGTGGTGGCGGCGTTCGCGCGTGCCTGACGACGAGCGGGGGAGTGGCGCGTGAGCACCGAAGTGACGGTCGGCATCGACATCGGGACGTCGTCGGTCAAGGCGATCGCGGCAGACGGCGACGGCAACGTCGTCGCGCGCTGCACGCGTGCCGCACCGGGTGGTCGTGCCCGCGCCGGAGCGCTTCGAGCACGACGCCACCGAGGCGTGGCGCGACGGTCCGCGTCGAGCGCTGGCGGAGCTGGGCGACCTCGACGTGCGCGGCGTGAGCGTCGCCGCGATGGTGCCGTCGCTGACCGCCGTCGACGCGCAGGGCACGCCACTGACGCCGGGCCTCCTCTACGGCGACGAACGCGGTCGCACCGGCGTCGCCGCCGGCAGCACCGACGACGCGTCGGGTGGGTTCCTCGGGTACGTGCGCTGGCTGCACGAGACGGTGCCCACCGCGCACGGGTTCTGGCCCGCGCAGTCGGTGGCGAACCACGCCCTCGCGGGTGAGGCCGTGCTCGACACGACCACCGCGTCGCTCGCGCACCCGCTGTTCGACTTCACCCAGTGGGACGCGCAGGTCGCCGGCGACCTCGGGATCACGCACCGACCGGCTCCCGCGCCTGGTGCCCACCGGTTGGGAGTGCGGCAAGGTCGACGGCGACGGTCCCGCGTTGGCATCGGGGTGCATCGACGCCATGGCGGAGCAGCTCGTGGCCGGCGCCGACCGCGCCGGTGACGTGCTCGTGCTGCTCGGCACCACGCTCATCGTGTGGGTCGTCGCGCACGAGGGCGCCGAGGTGCCGGGCTACGTGACCATCCCGCACACCGCGTCGGGCAACTACCTCGTGGGCGGGCCGAGCAACGCGGGCGGGTTGTTCCGCGACTGGGCGACGCGGTTCCTGGCGGCACCGGCCGAGCGTCCGGTCGATCCGGGTGCGGTCCCGGTCTGGGCGCCGTACCCGCGTGGCGAGCGGGTGCCGCTCAACGACCACACGCGACGGGCGTCGCTCCATCGTCTCGACCTCACGCACGACGCGGCCGCGATCGTGCGCGCCACCGACGAGGCGTCGGCGTTCGTGGTGAAGCGCGCGGTCGACGCCGCGGTCGCGCACGTGGGCGTGCAGCCGAAGCGCGTCGTCGCCTCGGGTGGCGGCACGCGCGTCGACGCATGGGTGCAGGCCATCGCCGACGTGACCGATCTCCCGGTCGACTGCGTCGCGGTGCCCGAGGGCGGGGCGCTGGGGTCGGCGTGGTTGGCGCGCATCGCGGCGGGGCTCGAGGAGCCGATGGCGATGACCGAGGGGCGCCGGTGGGCGAGCGTCGGTCGGCGGGTCGAGCCGCGCGCGGCATGGACCGCGGCGTCGGCCGACCGCTACGACGAGTTCCTCGCGCTCAGCTGATCGGCGACCCGACCGCGGGCACGGCGGGGAGCAGGACGCGCTCACCCGGGAACACGAGGTTCAGGATCGCCCGACGCCAGTCGGTCGCGGTTGGCCTCGCACACCTGCACCCAGTAGCCCGCGACCTCCGGCGTCGGGCACGTCCGACACGGTGCGTCCGGTCGCCGTCGCCAGGCGAGCAGCGGCCAGGACCCACAGGTTGTCGCCGTCCCGCACGACGACCTCGGTCGCGACCCGCAGGTCGGGGACCGTCGTGGGCGCGGGTGTCGCCGGTGAAGGGGCGGGCGTGAATGTGGGCGTCGACGTCGGCGTCGGCGTCGGCGTCGGTGGGCGGACGGCCACGGGCACAGTCGTCGGTGGAGTCGTGTCGGGGGGCAGCGACGTGAGGCTGCGTCCGTCGCGCACGCTCACGGTGCGTGGGATCGCGGTCGCCGGCGGCACGGCGGGCCGATCCCTGCACCGCCCCGGCGACCGACGGCGCGAGCACCACCGAGGCGACGACCGAGGCCGCGCAGGCGGCGTCGATCGTGCGCCGCACCGCGGACGGGGTCGTCCACCCGACGGCGCGCACGGCTGCGGGAACCCGGCTCACGGTGGCGGCGAGGTAGAGGAGCGTGGACGCGAGCAGCCAGCCGGCCCCGACCAGCGCGACCCACCGCAGCAGCGCGATCACCACGGTCGCGGGGTCGCCGTCACGCAACCACGCTCCGAGGTGATCCGACGGGAACGGCGAAGCCGGGGTGACGTCCCAACGCCACGAGCGCGAGCACCGTGGCCACTTCGACCACGACCGTGCACACGAGCCGCGCCGAGCGTCCGCAGGGCAATCATCACGAATGCACGATATGCCCGGATCACCCGTATCGTCAACGGTCGCACGGCGCTGCATGAACGGTCCGTGCCCCGTTTCGCCACCGGTGTTATGTTGCGCCCGCACCAAGCAGGGGAGAGGGGTCGAGATGGCACTGGCCGACGTGATCATCATCATCAGCCGCACCGGTGGGGCGTTCGCCTCGCGGTGGCTCCACGTGGTCGTGGGCATCACCTGGATCGGGCTCCTCTACTACTTCAACTTCGTGCAGGTGCCCGCCTTCGCGGAGATGGAGGCGGCGGCGCGCAACAACGCCATCGACAAGCTGGCGTCGCGTGCGCTCTGGTGGTTCCGCTGGGCGGCCGTCGCCACCCTCCTCACCGGCACTGCTGATCCTCCTGTTCCAGAAGGACGGCGACAAGTCGCAGATGTTCAGCGGCGACTACTTCAAGTCGGTGCCGGGCATGGCGATCGCCACCGGCATCCTCCTGGCGCTCACCATGTTCCTGAACGTGTGGCTGGTGATCTGGCCCAACCAGAAGAAGGTCATCGCCAACGCCCGCAACGTCCAGGCCGGCGGCGAGGCCGACCCGAACGCGGCGGCCGCGGGCCGCAAGGCGCTGCTCGCCTCGCGCATGAACACCATCTTCTCGTTCACCATGCTCATGTTCATGGTGGGCACCGCGCACTTCTTCCTGCCGGGCAACTTCAAGTTCGCCCCGAGCGGCAGCGACCGTGGCGCTCTACTGGGCGATCGCGCTGGTGATCTGGCTCGTGCTCGAGCTCAGCGCGCTGGGCGTGATCGGCGGCACCAAGCCCGGCGGCACCAACATCGATCTTCGACACGCACAAGGCCGCGCTCTGGACCGGGTTCATCCTGGTCGTCGTGTACTACGCGGTCTTCTACCTGATCCTCAAGGCCTAGGCGCCTCGGACGAGGCAGCGTCCTCGTCCACGGCATCGTCCACGGCGGTGGCGCCGTGCTCCTCGATCTTCTGGAGCACGGCCCGCTGCAGGTTGCGCTGCTGCGTGTAGTCGGCGATCACACGCACGTCACGTGCGAAGCGCTGCATCTCCGCCGAGAACATCGAGCGGAACGCAGCGGCGTGCGCGTCGTCCCAGCACTGCGAGTCGACGATGTTGAACACCTCCACGACGCGTCGCTGGATCTCGTCGAGCCCCTCGGCGTAGATGCGGGCCACCTCCACGAGCGCGCGGTCGGGGATGGCGAGGCGGCCGAGGTCGGCGAACGCGCGCAGCACGTTGACGTCGTCGGCGTCGTAGGCCGACCGCCCGTGCTCGGCCGGGTCGCGGAGCAGCCCGGCGGTGGTGAGGTCGCGCACGAAGGAGGCCTCGACCCCGGCGGCCTCGAGCAGCTCGTCGTGGTCGTACGCCGACTCCTCCGACCCGGTGAGGAGCCCCGCGAGCGCGCCGGGGTCGTCGCGCTCGAGCAGGGCCTGGATGGCGGCGAGCGAGAAGCGACGCGACTGCAGCGCTCGGATGCGCTCGAGCCGCTCGAGGTGCTCGGGCCCGAACCGGCGGCTCCGCCCGTTGCGCTCGCCGGTGCCGAGGAGGCCCTCGCGCTGGTAGTAGCGGATGGTGTCGACGGCGACGCCGGCCCGCTGGGCCAGCTCGTCGATGCGCCAGTCGCTCACGATCGGTCACCCAGGACGTGGAGTCGGGACATCGGACCTCAAGAGGGGGGAGTCGGATGTCGAAACCATGGACATCACGAGCGAGGTGTTTGACAACCTTACTCCGGAGTAGATACTCTGAAGTGAACACGTCGAGAGTCCAGCCGCCGAACCGGCGACGGGCCTCGGCGCCAGGACGAGCGCCCGGGCAGCCGGAAAGCGCCGTACCATCGACCCTTGTCCGCCCCCCCTGGACAGGGGTCGATGCGCGTTCAGGCCCGGGATCCGGGGAAGATGGCGCACCGGAGAAGGTGGCGATCACCCCGACAGCCCGACGGGCTGCGTGAAGGTGCCGGAGCGAGAGGATGACCGCGTTGCAGACCGTGGTGGTGGTGGGGGCGTCGCTGGCGGGGCTGCGGGCCACGGAGGCCCTGCGCCGTGACGGCTTCGACGGCCGGATCGTCCTGGTGGGGGCCGAGCCGCACCTGCCCTACGACCGCCCGCCGCTCTCGAAGCAGCTGCTCGCCGGCGAGTGGGAGCCCCAGGACCTGACGCTGCGGCGGGCCGACTACGACGAGCTCGAGCTCGACCTCCGCCTCGGAGTTCGTGCCACCTCCCTCGACGCCGCGGCCAAGGTGCTCACCCTCGATCTCGGCGACGGCACCCGCGAGGAGCTCGCGTTCGACGGTGCGCTCCTCGCCACCGGCGCCACCCCGCGCACGCTCCCCGACACCCCCGATCTCGACGGCATCTTCGTGCTGCGCACCGTCGACGACGCCCTCGAGCTCCGGGCCCGGCTCGACGGCAACCCCCGAGTGGTGGTCGTCGGCGCCGGGTTCATCGGCTCGGAGGTCGCGGCGACGTGTCGCGGACGAGGTCTCCAGGTGACCGTGCTCGAAGCACTTCCGGCACCGCTCGTGCGCGGGCTGGGCGAGACGCTGGGCATGGTGTGCGGCGAGCTGCACCGCGACCACGGCGTCGACCTGCGCCTCGGCGTCGGCGTGGCGGGCATCGAGGGCGACGGCAAGGTCGAGCGCGTCCGCCTCGACGACGGCTCGGTGGTCGAGGCCGACGTGGTGGTGGTGGGGGTGGGTGTCGTGCCCGTCACCGACTGGCTCGAGGGGTCGGGGCTCACGCTCGACAACGGCGTCGTGTGCGACGAGACGCTGCTCGCGGCACCCGGCATCGTCGCCGCCGGCGACGTGGCGCGGTGGCCGAACCCCATGTTCGACGGTGAGCTGATGCGGCTCGAGCACTGGACCAACGCCGCCGAGCAGGGCGTCGCCGCCGCTCGCCGGTTGCTCGTCGCCGACGGCGACACGCCCGCCGTGTACGCGCCGGTGCCGTTCGTGTGGTCCGACCAGTACGACCGCAAGATCCAGACCGTCGGGCACTTCCGTGGTGACGACGAGATGGAGGTCGTGCACGGAGCGCTCGAGGAGCGTCGGTTCGTGGCGGTGTTCGGTCGCGCCGGGCGCCTCGTGGGCGCGCTCGGATTTTCCATGCCGGCCAAGGTCATGCAGTATCGGAAGATGATCGAGGAGCGTGCGTCGTTCGCCGACGCGCTGGAACGCGCACGCGCGTGAAGCGTCGTCGTGCGGCAGACGCGACCGACGATCCGAGCGAACCGCAGCCGCGGCTGCTGACCGTGCGGTTCGTGGTCGTGATGATCTCGGGCTTCTGCTACTTCTCGGCGATGGGCGCGATGCTGCCGGTGATCCCGCGCTACGTCGACAAGCGCCTCGGGGGCAACGACGTCGCGGTCGGCCTCGCCGTCGGCGCCCTCGCGGTGGGTGCGATCCTGCTGCGACCTGTCGCCGGCCAGATCGGTGACCGGTTCGGTCGACGGGTGCTCATGATCGCGGGTGCGTTCATCGTCGGCGTCACCGCGCTCTCGGCGGGCTTGATCGAGCAGCTCGAGTGGATGATCGGGACCCGCGTGCTCATGGGCCTGGGCGAGGCCTGCTTCTTCGTCGGGGCCACGACCATGGCCACCGACCTCGCGCCCGAGGCGCGGCGCGGGGAAGCGGTGAGCTACTGGTCGGTGGCGTTGTGGGGTGGGCTCGCGTTCGGACCGGTGCTCGGCGAGCTGCTGCTCGGGCGGCTCGAACTACGACCTCGTCTGGTACGTCGCCGGTGGGCTCGCGCTCACCGCGTCCGCGGTCGCGTTCGGAACCCGCGAGACCCACACCGGCGGCGAGCACGAGGCGCGCGGGCGGCTGATCGCACCGGAGGCGATCCGGCCCGGCATCATCCTCGCCGCCACGCTGATGGGCATCACCGGCTTCAGCATCTTCCTGCCGCTGTACGCGCCCGGGATCGGCGTCGACGACGTCGGGCCGCTGTTCCTCGTGTACGGCGTCGTCGTCGTGCTGGTGCGGCTCTTCGGCGCCAAGCTCCCGGACCGTCTCGGCCCGATCCGGGCCGGCACCATCGCCATCGGCGCCTCCGCCGCGGGCCTCGCGCTGCTCGCGGTCTGGCAGAGCACCGTCGGGCTCGTGGTGGCGACCGTGGTCGTGGCCGTGGGCTCGTCGTTCCTCTATCCGTCGATGCTGCTGCTGGTCCTGCGGGGCGTGCCCGAGCACCAGCGCGGTTCCGTGGTGGGCACGTTCAGCGCGTTCTTCGACTTCGCCAGCGGCGCGTCGGGCATCGTGCTCGGGAGCATCGCGGCGGCGTCGAGCTACGCGGGCGCGTTCGGGGCGTCGGCCGTGCTCGCGGCGGTCGCGCTGGTGCTGCTGCGCAGCGGCTTCGCCCGCCACCAGGTGGGTGACGCTGCCGACCGTCGCCCAGTTGGGGACCGCTCGGTGGAGCCGACCTCGCTGCCGTGACCGGTCTG
Source organism: uncultured Actinomycetes bacterium (assembly GCA_963755855.1). GTDB lineage: Bacteria > Actinomycetota > Acidimicrobiia > IMCC26256 > DASPTH01 > DASUAS01. The sequence continues at coordinate 418,264 of CAVWLR010000010.1, forward strand.
CTCGTCACCAACGACTTCCCGCCGAAGATCGGCGGGATCCAGTCGTACCTCCACGAGCTGTGGCGTCGGCTCCCGGTGGCGGATGCGACCGTCTTCACCACCCGTCACGACGGCGACACCGCGTGGGACGCGGAGCAGCGGTTCCGCGTCGTGCGCGCGCGCGAGCGGCAGTTCTTCCCCACCCGGTCGCTCGCCGTGCGCATCGATGCGCTCGCGCGCGAGATCGACGCGTCGGTCGTCCTGCTCGATCCGTGGCTGCCGCTCGGCCAGCTCGGACCGCGCCTCACCGCTGCGCCGTACGTCGTGGTGGTGCACGGCGCCGAGGTGACCGTGCCCGGACGACTCCCGGGGAGTCGCCAGCTCGGGGGCCGCGTGCTGCGGGGCGCGGCGGGTGTCGTCGCCGCGGGGCACTACCCGGCGCGCGAGGCGGAGCACGCCGCCGGCGGTGCGCTGCGAGGCGTGGTCGTGCCGCCGGGCGTCGACGTCGAGCGCTTCCGGCCCCTGAGCGACGCGGAGCGGCGCGCGACCCGCGAGGAGCTCGGCCTCGACCCCGACCGGCCGCTCGTGCTCGGCGTGAGTCGCCTCGTGCCCCGCAAGGGGTTCGACGTGCTCGTCGACGCCGTCGCCGGGCTGCCCGACGTGCAGCTCGTCATCGCCGGGGCCGGGCGCGACCGGGCCCGGCTCGAACGGCGCGTGCGTCAGCGGGGGATCGAGGACCGCGTCCGCTTCCTCGGTCGGGTGCCCGACGACGACTCGTTCCCACGCCTCTACGCCTGCGCCGACGTGTTCGCGATGCCGTGCCGCGACCGTTGGGGCGGGCTCGAGGCCGAGGGGTTCGGGATCGTGTTCCTCGAGGCGGCGGCGGCGGGCGTGCCCGCGGTCGCCGGCCGCAGCGGGGGGTCGCACGAAGCGGTGGTCGACGGCGAGACGGGGTTCGTGGTCGACGGGCGCGCCCTCGACGTGCGCGGTGCCGTCGGCGCGCTCCTCGCCGACGACGACCTGCGCCGCCGGATGGGCGCCGCGGCGCGCGCCCGGGCGGTCGAGGAGTTCTCCTACGACACGTTGGCGGCGCGACTGGCGCCCGTCGTCGCAGGCGAGCTCTCCGACCTCGGGCCGGTGACCTGACCGCCGGTACGCTCGGACCGTGCCTGCGCCCTCCTCCGCGCCTTCTTCCCGACCCGCTCCCGAAGCGAACGACATCGACGTCGACGCCCTCGCCCGGCAGGGCCGCGGGATCATCGCCTTCGGCTGGTTCGCCAACGTGCTCTTCGCGGTGACCGCGATCCCGGTCGCGCTCGGTGTCGACGACCTCCTCGGCGTGGCCATCGGCGTGTCCCTGCTGCTCTTCCTCGTGGCGGTGGCGGTCTTCGTCTACGCGTTCGTGCTCGCACTGGCCCGCAGCAGCCAGGGCGACAACGTCGCCGTCGCCAACCTGTTCTTCCTGCAGGGCTCGGCACCGAAGCCGATCCGGTGGAAGTTCCTCTGGATGTTCGTGGTGTGCCTCGCCATCACCGTGGGCACCGCGGCATGGGAGCCGTTCGGTGTGCTCGTGCCGATGCTGCCGGTCGGGCTCGCGGGCATGTGGGGCGCCCGGTACGGCGTGTTCTTCCCGCGGCCGGTCGCGCAGCCGCGCCGCCGCGTCTGACGTGCGCGGATCGACTGGCTGATCCCATGGCCGACGCCGCGCACGAAGAGATCGACGTCGCCGCGTCTGCCGGCGCGCTGCTTCACGGTCGCGACCGCGTTCGAGGCGTATCCCGAGTGGACGAGCGACGTGAAGCAGGTGACGGTGCTGGAGCGCGACGACGCGGGCCGGGGCACGCGCGTCGAGTTCCACGTGTCCGGGCTCGGGCGTCGTGTGCGGTACGTGCTCGCGTACGACTTCGCCGACGCGCCCGCCGCGTTCTCGTGGTCGTTGGTCGAGGGCGACATGCTCCGCGCGCTCGACGGCCGTTACGCCTTCGCTCCGACCGACGACGGCACCCGGGTCGACTACACGCTCCGCGTCGACCTCGCCGTGCCGATGCCGGGCCTGGTGAAGCGCCGGGCGTCGGGCATGATCATGGGGAACGCCCTGCGCGACCTGAAGCGGACGGTCGAGGCGACCGGCGGCGAGCGAGGAGACGATCGTGGTGGAGCAGGGCTGCCCGACGACGAACCCACACCCGAGGCCGACGTGCAGGATCCCACTCCGGGCGCGACGTCCGGGCCGACCGCCGCTCCGACGACCCCTCCGACTCCGACCGCGCCCCGCGTCCCGCATCCGGACGCGGTCCCGTTCGACGACGCCGGCACCGAGGAGCGTCCGCTGCCGCCGCCGTCGATCCTCGAGAGCGTGCTCACCGAGCTGCTGGGCGCGGTGCCCGGAGGTGAAGGACCACGTCATGCAGGCGGCCGACGCGCTCCTCGACGCGGCGAAGGCGCTGATCGACGCCGCCGACCGCGTCGTCCGCCAGCAGCGCGGCGACGAGTGACCGGCCGTCCGAGAGGCGCGTGACGGTGGGTGACACCGCGACGTTCGGCGTCGACCTCGGCGGCACCAACCTCCGCGTCGCACTGGTCGATCCCGACGGCGCGATCGTCGACGAGCGCCGCGTCGCGACGCCGCGCACGCTCGACGAGATCGTCGAGCAGATCGCCGGCGCGGTCCGCGACTTCGGCCCGCAGCGCCCCGAGGCGCGCGCGCTGGGCGTCGGCGCCGCGGGCATGGTCGACCACGACGGCACCATCCACTACTCGCCGAACGTCCCCGCCTTCCTCCGGGCTCCGGTGCGGGCCCGACTGGAGGAGGTCGTCGGCCTCCCCACGGTGGTCGACAACGACGCCAACGTCGCCGCGGTCGCGGAGCTGGTGCACGGCGCGGCGCGGGGATGCACCGAGGTGCTCCTGATCACGCTCGGCACCGGCGTCGGCGGTGGTGTGGTCACCCGGGGCGAGGTGCTGCGCGGCGCGCACGGCTTCGGCGCCGAGATCGGCCACTTCCAGGTCGATCCCGACGGTCCGCTCTGCGCGTGCGGTCAGCGCGGGCACTGGGAGGCGTTGGCGTCGGGCACCGCGCTCGGCGCGCTCGGTCGCGAGTGGGCGGCGGCCGGCGCGGCACCGACGGTGCTGGCCACGCGCGAGTGGCGTCGTCGACGACATCACCGGCGTGCTGGTCGGCGACGTCGCCCAGGCCGGCGCCGCCGACGCGATCGCCGTGGTCGAGGAGTACGCCGGGCGGGTCGCGATCGGGCTGGTGGGCCTGGTCAACATCTTCGATCCGGAGCAGGTCGTGGTGTCGGGCGGTCTCGTCGAGCTCGACGACGTGCTGCTCCGGCCGCTGCGCGCCGCGTTCGACGGTCGCATCGAGGGCGCGCCGTACCGGCCCGCGGTCCCGATCGTCGCCGCCGAGCTCGGCGGTCGAGGCCGGCGTGGTGGGCGCCGCGGTCCTGGCCCGGGAGCTCGCGTGAGCGCCGACCGACAGCCGCGCGACGGCGTGAAGCTCGGGCTCACGCTGCCGTCGTTCCGCGACGACGTCGCCACGTCGCTCACGGTCGCGCAGGCCGCCGAGGAGCACGGGCTCGACGGCGTGTTCGCGTACGACCACCTCTTCCGCCGCAACGCCGCCGGCGAACGTCGTCCTGCGATCGAGATGTTCGCCCTGATGGGCGCGGTGGCGGGTGCCACGAAGCGCATCGCGCTGGGATCGCTCGTCGCGCGGCGACGCTGCGTCCGCCCGCAGTGCTGGCCAACGGCTTCGACACGCTGGCGCGCATCCTCGGGCCCGAGCGGCTGCTCGTCGCCATCGGCGCCGGCGACGAGCAGAGCCGCGAGGAGAACGAGACCTTCGGGCTCGAGTTCGGCAGCGTCGCCGACCGCGTCGCCGCGCTGCGCGACGCCGTCGACGCCACGCGCGACCGCGGGTACCCGGTGTGGATCGGCGGGACCGACCCGGCGGTGCGCGAGGTCACCGCCGCGCACGCCGACGGGTGGAACCGGTGGGGCAGCGGGGTCGAGCGGTTCCGCGAGCAGGCGGCGAACCTCGGCGCGCGGCGGCGCGCTCGCCCTTCACGGTGTCGTGGGGTGGGCTGGTCGTGCTCGCCGACGACGACGACGCCGCGACCGCGAAGGCGGCAGCGCCTCGGCGCCGGTGACCACGTGATCGTCGGTGGTCCCGACCTGGTCGCGGGCGCGCTGCGGGCCTACGTCGATGCCGGCGCCGAGTGGCTGATGATCGGGCCCATCGACTCGTCCGATCCCGACAACGCCAGGATCCTCGGCGAGGAGATACTGCCCCGCCTCCGGTAGGAGATGGAGCGGAGCCGGCGCCGGAGTGCGGCCCCGGATTCGGAACGGCGGAGCGGAATCGACCCGGGACGGCTGAGGGCCGCCGCTACCCTCGGGCACATGGAATTCCGCCGGATCAACGCGCTGCCTCCGTACGTCTTCGGGATCATGGATGCCCTGAAGATCGAGGCTCGGCGCGCCGGGGTCGACGTCGTCGACCTCGGCTTCGGCAACCCCGACGTCCCCTCGCCCGACGTCGCCGTCGACAAGCTGGTGGAGGCGGTCCGCAACCCGCGCAACCACCGCTACTCGGCGAGCCGCGGCATCCCGAAGCTGCGGATGGCGGTCGTCCGACCTGTACCGGCGCAAGTTCGGCGTCGAGCTCGACCCCGACACCCAGGTGTGCAGCACCATCGGCGCCAAGGAGGGCTTCTCCCACCTCATGTGGGTGCTGCTCGGCCCCGGCGACGCCGCGCTCGGTGCCCAGCCCGTCGTACCCGATCCACATCTGGGGGCCGATCCTCGCCGGCGCCGAGGTGCGCCACGTGCGCCTCGGCCCGGAGCAGAACTTCTTCGACAACCTGATGGAGGCGTGGGAGGACTCGTGGCCGCGGCCGCGCGTCATCGTGCTGTCGTTCCCGCACAACCCCACGACCGCGTGCGTCGACCTCGAGTTCATGCAGCGCATGGTCGACTTCGCCCGCGAGCACGAGGTGCTGCTCGTGCACGACTTCGCCTACGCCGACCTCGGCTTCGACGGCTACGACCCGCCGTCGATCCTGCAGGTGCCGGGCGCGAGCCGACGTCGCGGTCGAGCTCTACACGATGACCAAGTCGTTCTCGATGGCCGGCTGGCGCGTCGGGTTCCTGCTCGGCAACGCCGAGGTGGTCGCCGCGTTGGCGAAGCTGAAGAGCTACCTCGACTACGGCACGTTCCAGCCCATCCAGATCGCGGCGACGGTCACGATGAACGAGGCGCCCGACTACCCGCAGGAAGCCAACGAGATCTACCGCGGTCGGCGCAACGCGCTGATCGACGGCCTGAGCCGCGCCGGGTGGGACATCGAGCGGCCCAAGGGCACGATGTTCGTGTGGGCGCCGATCCCGGAGCCCTACGAGGAGCTCGGCAGCCTCGAGTTCGCCAAGCTGCTCGTGCGCGAGGCCAAGGTGGCGGTGTCGCCCGGCGTCGGGTTCGGTCCCGGCGGCGAGGGCTTCGTGCGCTTCGCCCTGGTCGAGAACGAGCACCGCATCAACCAGGCCGTCCGCGGCATCAAGCGCGCCCTCCCCAAGCTCGGCTGACCCGCCTCCCTCACCATTTGGCGCCGGTGGTGTGCCGTCACGGCACACGAGTCGGCGCCGAATCGTCGCTAGGGGGCGGCCCAGCCTCGGGTGCGGTCGACGGCGCGGTGCCAGTCGGCGCGGCGTTCTGCCGCGTGGGGGAGCGGGGCGGGCAGGAACGCGGCCTCTTCGCGCCAGGCCGCGGCCGCCTCGGCGGGTGACGGCCACACGCCCTCGGCGATGCCGGCGAGCGACGCGGCACCGAGCACGGTCGTCTCCCGGTTGGCGGGCCGGCGCACCGGGACGCCGAGCACGTCGGCCTGGAACTGGCACAGCACGTCCATCGCGCTCGGCGCCGCCGTCGACGCGCAGCTCGGTGACGGGGATGTCGGCTGCGGCGGTGATGGCGTCGACCACGTCGGCGGTCTGCCACGCCATCGCCTCCACCGCCGCGCGCACGAGGTGCGCGCGCGTGGTGCCGCGGGTGAGACCGAAGACCGCGCCGCGCGCGTACGGGTCGAACCACGGCGAGCCGAGCCCGGTGAACGCGGGGACGAACACCACGCCGTCGGGATCGTCGACGCTCGCCGCCAGCGGTCCCGCCTCCGACGACGCGTCGATGATGCCGAGGCCGTCGCGCAGCCACTGCACCGCGGCGCCGGTGACGAAGATCGACCCCTCCATCGCGTAGGTCACGGTGTCGCCGAGCTGCCAGGCCACGGTGGTGAGCAGGCCGTCGACCGGCGGCGGGTGCGAGTCGCCCAGGTTCACGAGCACGAACGATCCGGTGCCGTAGGTGTTCTTGGTCATGCCGGGCGTGAAGCACGCCTGGCCGAACAGCGCCGCCTGCTGGTCGCCGGCGATGCCCGACACCGGCACCGTGAGCCCGGCGGCACGCGCGGGATCGGTGATGCCGAAGCGGCCACTGCTCGGGCGCACCGCGGGCAGGCACGAGCGCGGCACGCCGAACAGGTCGAGCAGCTCGTCGGACCAGTCGTGCGCGTCGAGGTCGTAGAGCATGGTGCGGCTGGCGTTCGACGGCTCGGTCGCGTGCTCGCCGGTGAGGTTCCACAGCACCCACGAGTCGACGGTGCCGAACGCGAGGTGCTCGTCGGCCTCGACGCCGCCCTCGCCGAGCAGCCACTCGAGCTTGGTGGCGGAGAAGTAGGGGTCGAGCACGAGCCCGGTGCGCTCGCGCACGAGCGGCTCGACGCCGGCGGCGCGCAGCTCGTCGCAGCGCGCCGCGGTCCGGCGGTCCTGCCACACGATCGCCCGGTGGCGCGGTCGGCCGGTGCGGCGGTCCCACACCACGACCGTCTCCCGCTGGTCGGTGATGCCGATGCCGACGACGGCGTCGCCGTCGAGCGCGGCCACCACCTCGCCGAGGGTGTCCTGCACCGCGCGCCAGATCTCGTCGGGATCGTGCTCCACCCAGCCGGGACGCGGGAAGTGCTGCGGGCAGCTCGCGGTACGCGAAGGCGCGGCTCGCGCCGTCGGCGCCCACCGCCACCGTGCGCACGCCGGTCGTGCCGGCATCGACGGCGAGGACGACGTCGGCCATGTCAGCGCCGCACGTCGCTCGGTCGGGTTGCGTCAGCGCAGGGCGTCGGCGAGCGGCGCGCCCGGCGAAGTGGCGTCGGGGCCGGAACTCGAACACGTGCGTGCGCGACGACTCGTCGGTCGCGAGGACCTGCAGCAGGAGCCCGTTGTGCGACCGCCGCGAGCTCGAGCTGCGTCGGTCGGCGACGTCGAGCACGACGTCGCCCCGCCGCGACGTGACGGTCGACCCGTCCCTCGACCACCGCGACCTGGCGGTAGTGACGACCGCGGAACAGGCGCGACGCTCCCGGCGTGACGGACGTGTACCACGCACCGCTGGGTCGCATCACGCGAACTTAACCGCCGACGTCAGTGCGGGTCCGGGCCGGTGATGCGACACACTGGTGCCCATGCGCATCGGGATGCTCACCGGCGGCGGCGACTGCCCGGGGCTCAACGCCGTGATCCGGGCCGTCGTGCGCAAGGGCGAGGGCGTGTACGGCGACCAGGTCGTCGGGTTCCGCCACGGCTGGCGCGGGGTCCTCGACGACGAGACCGTCGAGCTCACCATCGGCAGCACCCGGGGCCTCATCCACCGGGGCGGCACCATCCTCGGCACGTCGCGCACCAACCCGTTCCAGTCCGACGACGGCGCCGCCCGGGTGCTCGAGACCCTCGCCCGCGAGCGCATCGACGCGCTGGTGGCGATCGGTGGCGAGGACACGCTGGGCGTGGCCGCCCGCCTCGCCGACGAGCACGGCGTCGCCATCGTCGGCGTGCCCAAGACGATCGACAACGACCTCGCCGCCACCGACTACACGTTCGGCTTCCAGACCGCGGTGCAGATCGCCAGCGACGCGATCGACCGGCTGCACACCACCGCCGAGAGCCACGACCGGGTGATGGTCGTCGAGGTGATGGGCCGCCACGCGGGCTGGATCGCCATCCACTCCGGCATGGCCGGCGGCGCCGACGTGGTCCTCGTGCCCGAGGTGCCGTTCGACATCGCCGAGGTGTGCGCGCGCATCGAGCACCGCCACCGCCACGGCGCCAACTTCTCGATCGTGGTGGTCGCCGAGGGCGCGGTGCCGCGCGAGGGCACGCTCACGCTGCAGAGCAACGAGCACGACGAGTTCGGCCACGTGCGCCTCGGCGGCATCAGCAACCTGGTGACCGGAGGAGATCGAGCGGCGCACCGGCTTCGAGACGCGCGTCACCATCCTCGGCCACGTGCTGCGCGGCGGCACGCCCACCGCGTACGACCGCGTGCTCGCCACCCGCTTCGGCCTGGCTGCCATCGACGCGGTGCACGACGGCGCCTTCGGCGTCGATGGTCGCGCTCCACGGGGAGCGCATCGACCGCGTCCCGATCGGCGACGCGCTGCGAGAGCTCAAGACCGTCGACGCCGGTCTGCTCGAGGAGGCCGGGGTGTTCTTCGGATGAGCCTCGTCGAGCGGTCGACCGCCCGATGAGTGCGGTCGACGCCCTCGTCGGGCTCCTCGACCTCGAGCCGCTCGAGGTCAACCTCTTCCGGGGCGTCAGCCTCGATCCCGACCGCGTGCGCCTGTACGGCGGCGAGGTGCTGGCCCAGGCGCTGATGGCCGCCGGCCGCACCGTCGACGGCGAGCGGCGGGTGCACTCGATGCACGCCTACTTCCTGAAGCTCGGCGACCCCAAGGTGCCGGTGGTCTACGAGGTCGACCGCATCCGCGACGGCCGCAGCTTCACCACCCGACGCGTCGTCGCCATCCAGCACGGCACCGCGATCTTCAACATGGCGACGTCGTTCCAGGTCGACGAGATCGGACCCGACCACCACGACGACGCGCCCGAGGTGCCGGAGCCGGAGGACGCTGTCGTCGATCTGGCGGCCGGGCGCCGACGACGAGCTCGAGCCCATCGACCGCCAGGGCTCACCCCACGTCGTCGACGCGTTCGACATGCGCCACGTCGGTGCCTTCACGCCGCCCGGCGGGGTCCGCGGCGCGGCGGTGCAGGACCCCGACATGGACACGTGGTTCCGCACGCGCGGGCAGCTGCCCGACGATCCGCTCCTGCACTCGTGCATCGTCGCCTACGCGTCCGACCTCACCCTGCTCGGCACCGCGCTGCTGCCCCACCCGATGGGCGACGAGCACCCGGGCTACATGGTCGCGAGCCTCGACCACGTGATGTGGTTCCACCGACCGTTCCGCGCCGACGACTGGCTGCTGTACCACACGCACAGCCCGTCGGCCGCGGCCGGTCGCGGCTTCGCGACCGGGCAGGTGTTCTGCGCCGACGGCACGCTGGCGGTGAGCGTCGCGCAGGAGGGCCTCGTGCGGCCCGTCCGCCGCGCCCGGTGATCCGCGCACGATGAGCCGCGCCGATGAGGGTCGACCTCCGCTCCGACACCGTCACCACCCCGACGCCCGAGATGCGGCGGGCGATGGCCGAGGCCGACGTGGGCGACGACGCCTACGGCGAGGATCCCACCGTGCGGCGGCTCGAGACGCTGGCGGCCGCGCTCCTCGGGATGGAGGCCGGGCTGTACGTGCCGTCGGGGACGATGGCCAACCAGGTCGCGCTGCGCACGCTCGGCGTCCCGGGCACCGAGGTGCTGTGCGGCGAGCGTGCCCACGTCCTCCGGCACGAGCGCGCCGCGTCGGCGGTGAACGCGGGCGTGCAGCTGCGGCCGTTGCCCGACGCCGACGGTCGCCTGCACGCGGCGCGACGTCGAGCACGCACTGGCCGGGGCCGACCACCACCTCCCGGACGTCAGCGCGCTCTTCCTCGAGAACACGAACATGCCCGCGAGCGGCCGTCCGATCAGCGCGGCCGAGGTCGGTGAGGTCGTGGCCGTGGCGCGTGCGCACGGTCTCGCGGTGCACTGCGACGGCGCCCGCATCTGGAACGCCGCGGTGGCACTCGGCGTGTCGCCGTCGGAGCTGGTCGACGGGTGCGACACCGCGATGTTCTGCCTGTCGAAGGGTCTCGCGGCGCCGGTCGGCTCGGTGCTCTGCGGCCGGCGTGCGCACATCGACGTCGCGCGCGTGCACCGCGCGCGCTTCGGCGGCCAGATGCGCCAGGCCGGGATCATCGCCGCCGCCGGAGTCGTGGCGCTCGAGACGATGGTCGAACGCCTCGCCGACGACCACGCACGCGCCCGCCTCCTCGCCGACGCCGTCGCCGACGCGTTCCCCGGCAGCGTCGATCCCGTGTCCGTGCGCACCAACATCGTCTGCGCCCGGGCCGCGGCGCTGCCGTCCGATCTGCTCGACGCGCTCGCGGCCGAGGGCGTGCTGGCCGGCACCGTCGACCCCGACACCGTGCGGTTCGTCACCCACAAGGACGTCGACGACGCCGCCATCGACCGTGCCGATCGAGGTGCTGCGGGCCATCGCCCGCCGATCGACGCCGGCGACCTGACCGCTACCCTCGGAACCGTGGCCGCGTCCGACGACATCCCCGCCCGCGCGCTGGCCGTCTACGCCCATCCCGACGACCCCGAGATCTCGGCCGGCGGCACGCTGGCCCGGTGGGCCGAGGCCGGCACCGAGGTGTGGGTGCTGATCACGACCCAGGGCGACAAGGGCACCCAGGACCCCGACGCCGACACCGCCGCACTCGCCGCGCTGCGGGTCGAGGAGACGGCGAAGGCCGCGGCGCTGCTCGGCTTCGTCGGCACCCGCCACCTCGACCACCCCGACGGCGAGCTCGCCGACGACCAGGCACTGCGCGAGTCGATCGTGCGGGTGATCCGCGAGGTCCGGCCCGACGTGGTGCTCTGCCCCGACCCCACCGCCGTCTTCTTCGGTGACGGCTACTACAACCACCACGACCACCGCGTGACCGGGTGGGCGACGCTCGATGCCGTCGCGCCCGCAGCGGGCAACCCGCACTACTTCCCCGAGCACCGCGCCGAGGGCCTCGACGTGCACCAGCGTGCGCGCGGTCTACCTGTCGGGCACGCTCGAGCCGAACTGCTGGATCGACATCTCCGACACGCTCGAGCGCAAGATCGACGCGCTGTTCTGCCACGCCAGCCAGCTCCCCGACGAAGCAGGGGAGTGGTTCCGCGACTTCCTCCGCGAGCGCGCCGAGGACGCCGGCGCGGCGGCCGGCGTGAAGTTCGCCGAGCCCTTCCGCACCCTCATCTTCCAGCGCTGAGCCGTCGGCTCCGTCCCGCGTCGCCGCGCCGCGGCGCCGACTCAGGAAGGTCGGCGGTTGCTCCGGTCGGGCGGGCCGTGGCGTCGCCACTCGGCCATCGCGCGCAGCGCCAGCACGGCGACGATGCCGACGCCGCCGGCGCCGATGAGGGCTCCGACCACGACCCCGACGAGGTGCGAGAGGTCGGACTTCGAGCTCACGTCGGCGATGCCGAAGCCGATGATCGCCCCGAGGATCCCGGCCAGCACGACGCCGCCGAACGCCAGCAGGAACGCCCACCGCGAGGGCAGCATCGGCGGTGTGGTGTCGTCGACCGGCAGCACTCCCGACGACCCTCGGGCGCCGGCGCGCCGACGGGTTCAGGAGCCTCGGCCATCGGCCGATGGTATTGCCATGCAGGAGTTCGCAACGACCTGGCCGATAGGCTCGCCGGCGATGCGCGTCCTCGTGATGCTGCCGACCTACAACGAGATCGAGAACATCCAGGACGTCCTCGAACGCGCTCGCGCCGCGCTTCCCGACGCCGACATCCTGGTGATCGACGACGGCAGTCCCGACGGCACCGCCGACCAGGCCGAGAAGCTCGGCGCGGTCCTCGGCGGCGTCGACGTGCTGCGCCGCGCGCAGAAGTCGGGGCTCGGTTCCGCCTACCGCGCCGGCTTCCGCGTCGGTCTCGCCCGTGGCTACGACGTCATGATCGAGATGGACGCCGACCTCTCGCACGACCCCGCGGTGCTGCCGGAGCTGGTGGCCGCGGTCGAGGCGGGCGCCGACCTCGCGATCGGGTCGCGGTACGTCCCCGGCGGGGCGATCCCCGACTGGAAGTGGCGTGCGCCGCGCGATCTCGCGCGGCGGCGGGTTGTACGCCCGCACCATGCTGGGCCTGTCGGTGCACGACGCCACCGCCGGGTTCCGTGCCTACCACCGCGACAACCTCTCGCGCATCGACCTCGACCAGGTGCGGGCCGACGGCTACGGCTTCCAGGTGGAGATGACCTACCTCACCGAGCGCAACCACGGGCGCATCGTCGAGGTGCCGATCACCTTCCGCGACCGCAGCCTGGGTCGCTCCAAGATGTCGAGCCGGATCGTCGTGGAGGCGTTCCTGCTGGTCACGTGGTGGGCGGTCCGCGACCGGCTCTCGGCCGGACGCAAGAAGGTGCTCCGCGCGCGACACTGAGGCATGGCGCTCTCCGAGTTCACCGTTGCGGGTGCGCTCGTGGAGTCGGCCGAAGGGCTCCTGCTGGTGCGCAACGTGCGGCGCGGCGGGTCCACCGACTGGAGCACGCCCGGCGGCGTGATCGACCCCACCGACGCGTCGTTGCTGGCGGGCCTCGCCCGCGAGGTCGAGGAGGAGACGGGCCTGCGCGTCACCGAGTGGGAGGGCCCGGTCTACGAGGTGCGGGCGACCGCCCACGAGCTCGGCTGGGTCATGCGCTGCGAGGTGCACCGCGCGCTCGCGTTCGAGGGCGACGTCGTGGTCGACGACCCCGACGGCATCGTGGTCGAGGCCACCTTCGCCGCCGCCGACGCGTGCAGCGAGTTCCTCGCGCCTGTGCGCGCCGTGGGTGCGCGAGCCGCTGGCCGACTGGATCGAGCACCGCTGGGGACCCGACGACGCGCGCGCTCTACGCCTACGACGTGTTCGGCGACGTCGCGCGACGACCTGCGGGTGGTGCGGACCTGACGCGCACGGAAGCCGTCGATCCTGCACGTCGACCTCGACGCGTTCTACGCGTCGGTGGAGCAGCTCGACGATCCCACGCTGGCCGGGCGACCGGTGATCGTCGGCGGGCTCGGGCCGCGTGGTGTCGTGGCGGCGGCGAGCTACGAGGCCCGCACGTTCGGGGTGTACTCGGCGACGCCGATGGTGCGGGCGCGGCGCGCCTGCCCCGACGGCGTGTTCCTCGCGCCCCGCTTCGAGCGCTACCGCGAGCTCAGCGTCGAGATCATGCAGATCATGAAGTCGTACACGCCGCTGGTGGAGCCGATCTCGCTCGACGAGGCGTTCATGGACGTCGAGGGGTCACGACGCGCTGCACGGCACCGGACCCGAGATCGCGGTGGCCGTCCGCGCGTCGGGTGAAGGCGGAGACGGGGCTGACCGCGTCGGTGGGTGCCGCCACCACGAAGCTGGTGGCCAAGCTGGCCAGCGACCTCTGCAAGCCCGACGGGCTCCTCGTGGTGGAGCCCGGCACCGAGCTCGAGCTCCTGCACCCGCTCGGGGTGCGCAGGCTGTGGGGCGTGGGCCCGGCCACCGAGCGCAAGCTCACCGCCCTCGGGGTCGCGACGGTGGGCGAGCTGGCGGCGCTCCCGGAGGAGACCCTGGTGATGGCGCTGGGCCGTGCCTCCGGTCACCACCTCCACGAGCTGGCCTGGAACCGCGACCCGCGCGAGGTGATCGCCGACCAGGAGGTGAAGTCGATCGGGCACGAGGAGACGTTCCCCGTCGACCTCCACGACCACGCCGCCCTCGACCACCGCCTCGTCGGGCTGGCCGACGGCGTGGCGTCGCGCCTGCGGGCGGCGGCGGTGACCGCCCGGACGGTCCAGCTCAAGGTGCGCTTCGGCGACTTCACCACCGTCACCCGGTCGCGCACCCTGGCCGATCCCACCGACCTCGCCGCCGACCTGCGCCGGGTTGCCGGGGAGCTGCTCCACACCCTCGACGTCGGGCCCGGGGTGCGCCTGCTCGGCGTGTCGGGCCAGCAGCTGGTGCGGCGCGCCCCGAGACCGTCGACCAGGGGACCCTCTTCGGCGAGGCGGGCACGCCGGGCGAACCGGGCCCCGGCGCCCGGTGGGCCGAACCCGCGCCGGCGGAGGAGCCCGACCCCGGGCGCCAGGCCGCGCTGGAGCGCTCGGTCGACGAGGTGCGGGCCCGTTTCGGTCCCGGTGCCGTGGGGCACGGTGCGGCGCGTAGCCTTCCCGGGGAAGGTCCGGGCCGCCCGACACGTTGAGGGCATCGAGGCCGTGCGCGAGAATGGACCGGCACGAGCGCGGGCCCCAACCGGGGACCCGGGAACGGGAACGGAAACGGGAGCGATGCCGCTTTCAGAGGACGAACAGCGGATCCTGCGGGAGATCGAGGAGAACCTGTCTGCCACCGACCCCAAGTTGGTGCAGCACGTCTCCGACAACACCCTGTACCGGCACTCCGCTCGCGTCATCAAGTGGGCCGTCGTCGGCTTCGTCGCCGGCCTGCTCCTCATGATCTTCACGTTCACCACCACGCTGATCCTCGGCGTCGTCGGGTTCCTGGTGATGCTCGGCTGCGCGCTCACCATCGAGCACAACGTGCGCAAGCTCGGGAAGGCCGGCATGGAGAGCCTCACCGGGTCGATGCGCAGCGGCGCGTTGAAGAACGTGCTCGGCAACGCCGGCAGTCGGTGGCGCGAACGCTTCGGTCGCGACGACCCGCCGTCCTGAGCATCGACTGATCCCCGTGGGCTACAGCACGATCCAAGCGGCCCGGCTCTCGGGCTGCAGCACCGCGCAGGTCGACGCGTGGCGCCGCATCGGGCTGGTCGTCCCCGACGACACCGATCCCGCCGGGCCCTACTCGTTCCGTGATCTGGTCGCGCTCCGCATGGTCGGATCGCTGCTCGACGACGGTCTGCCGATGCCGCGCATCAAGCGCGCGGTGGCGGAGCTGGTCCGCACCGGTGACGACGTCACCGGGCTGCGGCTCGTCACCGACGGCGACGCGGTGTGGGCGTGTCATGACGACGGCCAGATCCTGGATGCGCTCAAGCACGGGCAGCTCGCGCTGTTCGTCGCCGTCGACCGCTTCGCCGACGAGGTGGAGGCCGAGGTCCGCGACTTCGACGCTGACCGGCGCGCTTTCGTCGAGGAGCTGCAGGCCCGCGACGGTCACCCGAGCCGCGGCTGAGCTCCGCCGGGTGCTCCTGACCCGTCAGCGGCGCACGAGCGTCGACGGGTCGAGCTTGCGCCGCCACCGCCGGGTCCACGACGCGCCGTCGTCGAGGGCGCGCTCGAGCTCGTCGAGCGACGCCCACGCGTCGCGCGCGTCGTCGGCCACCGCACCGTCGCCGTCAGCGCGCCGCGCCGTAGGTGCGCGCGAGCTCGTGCATCGGCGCCGCGGTCGACGGGCCCGTGTCCGCGGGCACCGTCGCCGCGAGGTCGAGCGGCGTCTGCGCGGCGCGTGGCACGACGGCCGCCTCGTGCAGTCGATCGAGCGCTTCCGCCCACGCGCCGCTCACCACCGCGGTGGGATCACCGGCCGCGTGGCGTCGCGCACGGCGACGTCGCTTGAGTCCGAGCACCGCGCCGACGTAGCCGCCGAGCACCAGCACCACGAGTCCGATCACGACGAGGACCGGGAGCCACGCGCCGGTGCTCGACGACGAGCTGGCCGGTGCGGGGGCCAACGTGGGTGCGGCCGGCGTGGTCCCCGGCGCCGTCTGCCCGCCGGTGCCTCCGGGGGTCGTGCCGTCACTGGCGGGAGTCGTGGCGACGGTCGGGGGCGGGGCGGTGGTGGCGGTGGGCCCGACGGCGGTGTCGTCGGTGGGCAGGCGGCTCCCGCCCACGGTGTCGGACTGGCTGGCGGGGGTGGGGTCGAACAGGTGCGTCCAGCCGAGGCCGTCGAGGTAGATCTCGGGCCAGGCGTGGGCGTCGTGGGTGGTCACCTGGTACTCGTCCTCGCCGATCTTCTCGCCGGGGGTGAAGCCCACGGCGACGCGCGCAGGGATGCCGAGCGATCGGGCCATCACCGCGTAGGCGCTGGCGAACTGCACGCAGAAGCCCCGCCGGTCCTTGAGGAAGGCGAGGATGGCGGGCGCGTCGTCGGTGCTGGGGACGTCGGTGTCGTAGACGAAGCGGTTGGTGGGGTCGCGGAAGAAGTCGCGCAGCGCCGCTGCCTTCGCGTACGGCGTGTCGGCCGCGCCGACCGCGTCGACTGCGATCTGCTGGATCTGCTGGATGTCGGCGGTCTTCGGGAGCTCGACGAACTGCCGCAGGTCGGCGGGGACGGGCGCGTCGGTGGCCGCCTGTTCGGCGGCGCTGACGTTCGCCGGGTCGAGCTCGGGCAGCTTCGACGCCACCTGGTAGTGCAGGCCCGACACGTCGTCGGCGTCGGCGACGATGGTGCCCGACGACTCGACCACCAGCGTGTCGGGGAGGTTGATGGCCTCGGGCCGGTACGCGGCCGGCAGCCACCGCTCGCCGAGCGGACCGATGTGCGAACTCCTGCACCGTCGTCCCCGGGGGCGGCTTCGACGGAAGCCCGACGGTCACGCTGCCGTCGCCCTCGGCGCTGAGCGTCCACTCGCCACCGTTGGCGCCGGAGTACGTGTCGAGCGCGACGACGCGCCAGTAGTCGGGCACCGGCGACTTCACGGTGAAGAGATCGGTGTCGGGGGTGGCCGCGAGCTTGCGGCCGATGTCGACGAACGGCGCCGTCGCCGGCTTGTAGCTGTGCCCGCCGGTCCCGTTGTGGTCCTGGCCGGCGACGTCGAGCAACGGATCGGAGCCGGCGCCGGGGAGCAGCGGCGCGACGACGAGCGCCACCACGATCGCGGCGCCGCCGAGCACCGCCGCGGGGGCGAGCCAGTGGGGTCGTCCGCCGCGCTGCGACACCAGCCAGCTGCGGCGTTGGTCGAGCAGCGCCAGGTTCTGGGCGAGGACGAACGCGCCGGTGGCGACGCAGAACCCGGCCGTGAGCGCGAGCTGCAGCTCGTCGGTGCCGAGCGTGGACGTCCACACGAAGAACACGAGTGCCGGCGACACCGCGGCGAGCGCGGTGTGGCGCACGAACGCGAGCCAGTCGGCGAACGCCGCCATCGCCCACACCGCGAGCACGGCCAGCAGGATGGCGCCGTCGGTGGCCGGGGCCGGGGCCGGGGCGGTGCGGAGGAGGTGCCACCCGCCCGAGAGCTGGGCGTCGATCGCGTGCCAGGTGTCGGCGCCGGGGAGCCCGAAGGTCGTGGTCGACGGCTCGAGCGCGAGCACCACGTAGACGGCGAGGCCGACGACGGCGAGGGCGGCGCCGATCCACGGCGACCATCCACGCCAACGCACCAGCGCGCCGAGCGCGTGCGGCAGCAGCGCGGCGCCCAGCACCGGCAGGACGAAGCGGGAGGAGTCGACGACGCGCCCGAGCGACAGCGCGGCGACGACGCTCAGGGCCGCCGAGCGCGAGCGGCGCGACGAGACGCGCGCGGCGGACCATCACGGCGTCACCGGCACCGCGTTCACGGCGCCGGCCTGGCGATCGGGCGGCGGCTCAGCGCCGAGCGGGAGAGGGTCTGGTTCCACGCGGTGGCGAACGGCGTGGCCGACGCGTCGACCACCACCACCGACGTGTGCGGTGCGACGACCGCGGGCTGGGTGAGCACCACGATCACGCCGATGCCGCCGAAGGTGGCGAGCGCGCGGAGCGTGTCGGGCGCGACGCGTCCGAGCACCGCGATCACGAGGTCGACGCGACGGTGCGACCGCAGCTGCTCGAACACCGACGCCAGCCGGTCGGTCTCGTCGGGCCCGACGGTGGCGAGCACGTCGATCACGTCGTGGCGCGGGTCGCCGGCGGTGCCCAGCACCTCACCCGCGCTCGTGATCAGCTCGACCCGCCGGCGGAGCCGGGCCAGGCGGGCCGCGACCGACGCCGCGGCTTCGACCGCGACCTCGAACGACGCCGCGTCGTGCGCGCCGGGCTGCACGTCGAGCACCACCGCGGCGCGCGAGCGCCAGCGCGCTTCGTCCTGGCGGATCATCAGCTCGCCGGTGCGCGCGGTCGAGCGCCAGTGCACGCGGCGCAGGTCGTCGCCGACCGCGTAGTCGCGCAGCGTCACGAACTCGTCGCCGAGGTCGCTCACCACCGCACGCGCGGCCGAGGCCTCGTGCTCCGCGCTGATGCGGCTGCCCACTGCGACCGGCGCCAGGATGTCGTGGACGCGCGGGCGCACGACCAGCTCGGCCTCACCTGCGCTCGGTTCGGTGCGACGGGCGACGCCGAACGGGTCGGTGACGCCGATCGCCAGGGGACCGACGCGGTAGCGCCCGCGACGGCGGGTGGGGATGCGGTACGCCGCGCGCGCGGTGGCGCCGGCGGCCAACGGCGGGACGAGGAAGCGGGCGGCGCGGCGTCCCTCGTCGAACCAGTCGGTGGCGGCGAGCAGGGGAGTGGTGCGGCGGCCGAGGTTCTCGACCAGCAGGTCGATGCGACCCTCGGACCCGACGTGCAGGCGGTCGGGGTGCACCCGCCGGCTGACCGCGAGGGCGGGCGGGGACTGGAACCGCAACCAGGCCGCCG
This sequence comes from uncultured Actinomycetes bacterium, assembly GCA_963755855.1. Classification (GTDB taxonomy): domain Bacteria; phylum Actinomycetota; class Acidimicrobiia; order IMCC26256; family DASPTH01; genus DASUAS01. The sequence goes on from CAVWLR010000010.1 coordinate 436,767, forward strand.
CGCCCGCCACCAGCGCCAGGGCGGCCAGCCCGACGGCGAGCATCTCCTCGGTGCCGAGCAGGTAGCTGCCGATCACCAGGCCGAAGGCGGCGCCGGTCAAGCGACCAGCCGCGCCGGGTGAGGGTGGTGGTGCGGGCGATCTCGCCGGTGGCGACCGCCGACGTGGGCGACGCGGGAGTCGGGGCGGCGCGATCCGGCGCGGTCACGGCGGGCTCATGGGAAGGTGCTCAGCCGGCGGTCGCGCCGGGCACCGCCACCGAGGCCAGGATCGTGCGCACGACGTCGTCGGCGCTCACGCCCCGGAGCTGGGCGTCGGGGGCGACGAGCAACCGGTGCTCGAGCACCGGCGGCGCCACCCGCTTGACGTCGTCGGGGAGCACGTAGCCGCGACCGAAGCTGGCCGCGAGCGCCCGGGCGGCGCGCTGCAACGACAGCGAGCCGCGCGGGCTGGCGCCGAGCATGAGGTCGGGGTGCCGGCGGGACGCGGCGACGACGTCGAGGACGTAGTCGCGGATCTCGGGGGCGACGTGCACCGACGGGATCATCGCCGCGGCCTCGGCGACGTCGACCGCGGACACGACGGGCGAGAGCGACTCGACCGATCGCGCTCGACATGCCCTGCGAGTCGAGGATCGCGGCCTCGGCCTCGCGCGCCGGGTAGCCCATCGGGAGGCGCATGAGGAAGCGGTCGAGCTGGGCCTCGGGCAGCGGGTAGGTGCCCTCGAGCTCGATCGGGTTCTGGGTGGCGATCACCATGAACGGACGGGGCAGGCGGTAGGTCTGCGCGTCGACCGTGACCTGGCGCTCCTCCATGGCCTCGAGCAGCGCCGACTGCGTCTTCGGCGACGCCCGGTTGATCTCGTCGGCGAGGAGCACGTTGGCGAAGATCCCGCCGGGGCGGAACTCGAACTGGTCGGCGGAGCGGCTCCAGACCGAGACGCCGGTGACGTCGGACGGCAGGAGGTCGGGCGTGAACTGGATGCGGTTGCAGGTGCCGCCGATCGACGCCGCGATCGCCTTGGCCAGCGACGTCTTGCCCACGCCGGGGACGTCCTCGATGAGGAGGTGGCCCTCGGCGAGGAGGCACACGAGCGCGAGGTGCACCTGCTCCCGCTTGCCCTGGATGACGCGTTCGACGTTGCCGAGCAGGGCGGAGAACAGGCGGCCGAACGACGAGTCGCGGCTCGGCGCGGTGGCGGGCTGAACCACGAACACCTCCAGAGCGAGCCCCCGACGGTACCAGAGGGCTTCGTGCGCCTCGGGTCAGTGCCGGGTCAGTGCCGGGTCAGTGCCGGGTCGGTGCTGCGTCGGCGCAGGTGTGGTGGCGGGTACGGTCGCACGCATGACGCACGAGCCCTCGGCGCCCGCCGCCGCAGCGTTGCCGGGGCCGTCGTTCTGGTGGCGCGCCACGGTGCTGGTGCTGGCGCGGCCAGGCCTCTGGTGGACCGCGGTGCGCCAGGCCCTGCGCCTGGCCCGGCCCCGCTGGTGGACGCGGGCGCCGTTCCTGCCGGTGCCCGACGCCGCGTACCTGCACTTCCGCTTCGAGACGCAGTACGGCAGCGACGGCCGCCCCGATCCCCACGACCTGGTCGACTACCTCGACTGGTGCCAGAAGGTGGCCGGGTAGGCCCCCGGTAGACTCACCTCCCATTCGCGCCGTCGAAGCGCGAGGAGCCTGCGAACGTGGCCCGGACCCCGGGCCGACCGATGTGGGAGGTGCCGACGCTTGGGAAGAGCCCTGCTGCTCAACGCCAGCTTCGAGCCGCTCTGCGTCGTGCCGATGCGCCGGGCCGTGGTCCTCGTGCTGAAGGAGAAGGCGGAGATCGTCGTCCGCAACGGCGCCGTCCTGCACTCCGAGCGCGCGCAGCTCCCCGTGCCGTCGGTGATCCGGCTCAACCACTTCGTCCGGGTGCCCTACCGCAACCGGGTCCCGCTCTCCCGGCGCGCCGTCTTCGCACGCGACGGCCATCGCTGCCAGTACTGCAACCGGGCCGCGGAGAACATCGACCACGTGGTGCCGCGCTCCCGCGGCGGACCGCACGCCTGGGACAACGTCGTGGCGTCGTGCCGATCGTGCAACTCGCGCAAGGAGGACCGCCTGCTCTCCGAGGCGGGGCTCCGGCTCCCGCACCCGCCGCGCGAGCCGCAGGCGAGCCTCTGGATCGTGGCCAGCGCGGGGTCGATCGACCCCGACTGGGAGCCCTACCTCCCGGCGTAGCGGTCGCTCAGCCGAGGCTCACTGCTCGGCGTTGCGCAGCATCCCGGCCATCGTCTGCAGGAGCTTCCAGCCGATGCGCGCCGTTCTCCTGCACGAGTGGGCGGAACTCCCAGTACGTGAGCCCGTGGCACACGAGGTCGGTGGTCGCGGTGACCGTGGCCAGGCGCTGCCCGCCGTCGATGAGCGCGATCTCGCCGAAGTGGTCGCCGGGGCCGAGCGTCGCCACCTCGTCGCCGCGGATCGTGACCTGCGCCTCGCCCGAGTCGATCACGTAGAACGAGGCGCCGCCCGAGCCCTCGCGGATCACCGTGTCGCCCGGCCGCGAACCGGCGCGCCTTGCAGAGCGACGCGATCCGTTCGACGTCGTCGTCGGAGAGCCCGGCGAAGAGCGGCACCGCGGTGAGCACGTCGGCGGGGTCGTTCTCGGCCACCGCCGCGGTCGGGTCGATGGCGGACGACTTGGCGGTCGTCGTGGTGACCGCGCGGCACTGCAGCAGGTAGACCGTGCCGTCGTCGACCGCCCACTCGATGTCGCGCGCGTTGCCGTAGAACTCCTCGCAGTGCGCGGCGACGTGGTTCAGCTGCGCGAGCTGGTCGTCGTCGAGCGTCAGCACCTCGGCGCGATCGCTGCCGATCTCCTCCTCGTAGGTGCCGCCGTCGGGACGACAGCGGACCGCGATGCGCTTCAGCCCGGGGGTGCGCTCGACGATCGTGCCGTCGCGCGCGACGCGGTAGGTGTCGGGGATCACGAGTCCGGCCACCACCGCTTCGCCGAGTCCCCATGCCGCTTCGATGACGCGCTCGTCGGCGCCGGTCACCGGGTTCTGCGTGAACATCACGCCGGCGGCGACGGGATCGAGCAGCGACTGCACCACGACACCGACGCTCGGGCGGGTGAACAACCCGACGCGCTGGCGGTAGGTGATGGCGGAGTCGGAGTTGGCCGACCACCAGATCTCGCGGAGCGCGGCGGGGACGTCGTCGACCGACGGCACGTTGAGCAGCGTGAGGTGCTGGCCGGCGAAGCTGGCGTCCTTGCCGTCCTCGTCGACGGCCGACGAGCGCACCGCGAGCGGAGTGCGCAGGCCCCGGAGCGCGGCGAGGACGCTGCTCGGTGGCCTCGGCGTCCTCCGCCGCCACCGCTTCCACGGCATCGCCGGACAGAGCGACACCCGGCGGGACCGGCAGCCCGGCGCGGATGGCGTCGCCGAGCCCCACCGCCTTCGAGCCGAAGACCGAGACGTCGCTCGCCTCGATCAGGGGGACGACGTCGTTCGGCGTGACGCTGCTCACAAGCACGCCTCCGTGGGACTGCTCGCTGCCGCTCACAGCACGCCTCCGTGGGACTGCTCGCTGCCGCTCACAGCACCGTGACCTCGCCGGCGGCGCCGTCGACGCGCACGCGGGTGCCGTCGGCGATGCGGGCGGTCGCCTCCCGCGTGCCGACCACGCCCGGGATGCCGTACTCGCGCGCCACGATCGCGGAGTGTGACAGCAATCCGCCGTTGTCGGTGACGATCGCGCCGAGCAGCGGCAGCAGGATGTTGAACGCCTCGGTGGTCGCCGGCGTGAGCAGCACGTCGCCCTGCTCGATGCGGCCGAACTCCGACGGCCCCGCGATGAGGCGCGCCGGCCCCTCGTAGACGCCGGGACTCGCGGCGAGGCCGCGCAGCACGTCGTGCGAGTGCTCGGCGTCGGAGCTGCCGAACAGCGAGTCGAGCGCGATGCCGGTGGCGCGCATCACGCGACCGATGCCCGGGGGCAGACCCGACGGGTCGGGCGGGGGCTGCGGCGGGTCGCCGAGGAACGGTGGCGCGTCGTGCTGGTCGTGAGTGGCGCGGTACTCGGCGCGCGCCGCGAGCTCGTCGGCCGACGGCCCGCCGGTGCCCGTGACCAGCGCGCACATCTCGTCGATGGTCGCGTCGACCATGTGCACCGGCTCGGCGATGTCGCCGCGCGCGGCGACGCGTCGGCCGGCCGCGAGCGCGGCGCGGCGCATGAGTCCCGACGCCCAGATGTCGCTGTAGACGCCGCGCTCGTCGCGCAGGCGGTACATGAGGCGCGCCTCGCCGAGCAGCTCGTCGAACTCCTCGCGGTGCTCCTCGGGCACCTGGGCGCGCACGTCGGCGGTGAGCTCGGTGACGTCGGCGCCGGTGAGGTCGCGACCCTCGATCGTGATCCGGATCGCGCGCAGCAGCGCGTCGGGGAGCTCCAGTGCGCCGGGCTCGGAGATGTCGAAGCCGTCGAGCGGGCGGAAGCCGACGAGGTCGAGGTAGCCGTCGACCGCGGCGCCGGTGTCGCCGGGGAGCGCGCGCAGCTGCGCGAGCACGTCGGCCGCATCGGTGTGGTCGGTGCCGTCGGACGCGAGGATGCGCACGGCCTCGGGGTCGTCGGCGATCGTCTTCAGTCGCTCCAGCTCGTCGGACCCGCCGGCCGAGACCGCGGCCGAACCGCGCAGGAGCCCGAGCAGCTCGGCGTGCGACAGCGAGGTCCAGTCGCCCACGTGGGCGAGGAAGTCGCCGGTGGGCATCATCGCCCCCGCGGTGTAGGTCATGTGCTGCACGATCATCGCCGAGTGGTGGTCGCGGCACCGCCGGAGGTACGCGGCCAGCTCGTCGTCGGAGAGCGCGTCGGGGTCGACGGCCTGGATCTCGCGGTGCTTCGCGATCCCCGCCGGCTTCACCTCTTCGTCCCACTCCCGCAGCTGGTCGCGCCAGAGCTTCCCGGCGAGGACCTCGTCGGCGCGCTGCGAAGCGCTGCGGGATCTCCTCCTCGGGGGCGGGGCGGACCTGGTTGTAGGAGAAGCCGTTCACGTAGGAGGTCTGGAGCCCGTCGATGAGCAGGCCGTAGTAGCGGGCGAAGTTGTTGGTGCCCTGCTTGAACGGCTCCGGGTGCATCTCGGTCCAGTAGCGGGTGACCGGGCGGGGGAAGTGCACCGGGTCGCGGTTCCAGTTGCCCGGTCCCGCCGGTTCGAAGACCAGCTCTCCTGCGTCCGCCATGTCGTGTCCGCCCCTTCGTCCCGCGCCGGACGTGATGACCGGCGGCGCCCAGGAGTCTGGGTGCCCGTCAGGTGGTGCGCAAGGGCTGATCCACGTGCATTCGGTGCGTTCGGGGGTGGACCCGCCGACCGGGCGCGACTCGGACGCGATCGGGCGCGCGGTGGACCTGATCGCGCGGGCGGTGGCGAAAAAGGGAGCGTTGTGGGTTGAACAGTGGGGGAGAGGGGTGTAGGGTGCCACGAAATGGAGTGAAGTGGTGACCAAGTGGTGCGGCAGGGAGGTCACCGCCCTGGAAGTGGCCCCGAAGGGGCGGACGAGGACGAGAGGCGAGGGAATTCCGGATGTTCCTGGGAGAGTTCCAGCACTCCCTGGACACGAAGGGGAGGGTCATCCTCCCGGCGAAGTACCGGGACCAGCTCGCTGACGGCGCGTTCGTGACGAAGGGCAAGGGCGGCTGCCTCTCGGTGTTCACACCGGAGGAGTTCGAGCAGGTGGCGACCCAGATCCGGGAGCAGTCGAAGCGGGGACCCAAGGAGCTGAACGCGGCTCGGGTCTTCTTCGGCGGCACCAGCGAGATCCAGCCCGACAAGCAGGGTCGGGTCGCGCTGCCGGCGAACCTCCGGGACTTCGCCCACCTGGAGCGAGAGGTGATGGTCGTCGGCCTGTACTCCCGGATCGAGATCTGGGACCGCGACCGCTGGAACGAGCTCGACCGGATGGGGGCGGAGGCCCTCACCGAGTCGGACGACCTCCCGGACTTCGGGATCTGACGGCAACCGAACGACGACCGGCAACACATTGACAACGGTGAGCCTTCGGGCCCGCCACCAGCCCCTCGGGCGGCGCGGCGCAAGCGCCCCTTCCGCCCGCTTTGCTTTCGCCGAGGCGTCCGGGGGGCTGGTGGCGGTCTCGGGGAGACGACGGACGGGAGGGGAGTCGAGGCGCGATGGCCGATGATCAGGCTGGCGAGCGGGCCGACGACTTCGAACACCTCCCGGTCATGGCGGCAGAGGTCCTCGACCTCCTGACCGCCGTGCCGACGGGACTGGTCGTGGACGCGACCGTGGGTGGCGGGGGCCACTCCCGGGCGCTGCTCACCGCCAGACCCGACCTTCGCCTCCTCGGCATCGACCGGGACCCCGTCGCAGTGGCAGCGGCGGGCGCGGCGCTCGAGCCCTTCGGGGACCGGGTCCGCATCGTGCAGGGCGGCTTCGAAGCCCTGCCGGAGATCGTGGCAAGTGTGGAAATCGTGGGAAACGAGGGAATCGTGGCGATCTTGTTCGATCTGGGCGTCAGCAGCCCGCAGCTGGACCGCCCCGTACGGGGATTCTCGTACTGGGCCGACGCCGCACCGCTCGACATGCGGATGGACAGCGTGCAGACGCTCACCGCCGAGACGGTCGTCAACGAGTACTCGGAGGCCGACCTCGCCGCGCTCATCGCCCGCAACGGCGAGGAGCGCTACGCGCGTCGGATCGCGGCGGAGATCGTCGCCGCCCGTCCGCTGCGGAGCACCGGTGAGCTGGTCGAGGCGGTGAAGCGGGGCATCCCCGCCCCTGCCCGTCGACGCGGTGGCCACCCCGCCCGTCGCACGTTCCAGGCCATCCGCATGGAGGTCAACCGCGAGCTGCCGAGCCTCGAGTCGGGGCTCGACGAGTCGGTGCACCTGCTCAAGCCCGAGGGTCGCGTCGTCGTGCTCGCGTACCACTCGCTCGAGGACCGCATGGTGAAGGAGCGCTTCACCGACTGGTCGCGCACCGAGGAGCCGGGCTACGTGCCCACGGGTCTGCCGCGTCGGACGCGCAACCCGCTCACCCGTCTGCTCACGCGCCGGGCGGTGCGGCCGACCGACGCCGAGGTCGAGGCCAACCCGCGCGCCAAGAGCGCCCGTCTGCGCGCGGTGGAGCGCCTCGGATCGTGACCACGATCGCAGCACCCCCTCGCCGCGCGCGTCCGAGTTCACGCACGACGGCGCGAAAGCCCGCGCGCACCTCCGGTGCCGAGGGCGCCCGGTCGCGTGCCGCGACCCGGGCCACGCCCGGCGCGAAGGTCGCGCCGCGCGCAGCTGTCCAGTCGTTCGCCATCGGCCGCGTCGGCGCACTGCTCGCGCTGGTGACGGTGCTCGCACTGGTGACGGCGGTCGTGTTCCACGTGGTCCTCGCGCAGAACCAGATGGAGCTCGATCGCCTCAACGGCCAGATCACCAAGGAGCAGCGCGTCTACGAGCAGCGCCGGCTCATGGCATCGCTGCTCGCGTCGCCGCAGCACGTGATCCAGGAGGCGGAGCGCCTCGGGCTCGTGTACCCGACCGATCCCGCGCAGTACCTCTACGTCGAGCACGCGCCGCTGCCGAAGACCGACGACGGTTCGACCGCCGACACCATCACCGACTGGTCCAAGACGAAGCCGAGCCTTGGCCCCCAGCAGCCGTGATCCCCGCGGCGACCGCCGCACGCCCACGTCCGGGCCCGCATCCGCGCGCCGCCCGGCGCGCGGTGCCGCGCGCGCGCCCGTAGCCCGCGGCCCGGCCCCGAAGCCGGCCCCGAAGCCGCGCCCCGAAGGCGCTCCGCCCGCCCGTGCACCCGCCGGCGCACCACGTGCGACCGCTGGGACGCCCGGCGCCGGCCCCGGCACGACCGCGCACGACCACCCGCCCGAAGCGTCAGCCGGCGCGGACCCTCCCTCCGATCCGGACGCGCGTGCTCGGCATCGTGCTCGTCACCGTGCTCGCGTTCGCCGCCATCGGGGTGAGGCTCTTCGATCTGCAGGCGCGCGACCGGTCACACCTCTCGTCGCTCGGGGTCGGCCAGCGGGTGCGCACCGTGTCCATCCCCGCCGAGCGCGGGAACATCTTCGACCGCACGGGCAAGGTGCTGGCGGTGTCGGTGCCGCAGACCACGATCGTCGCCGACCCCAGCGTGATCAAGGACCCCGTCGCGGTCGCGGCGAAGATCGCCCCGATCGTGCAGGTCGACCAGTCGGAGCTCGCGGACCGGCTCTCGGACCACAAGAGCGAGTTCGCCTACGTGGCCCGCAAGGTCAACGACGACACCGCCAAGAAGGTCCGCGACCTCGGCCTCGTCGGCATCTCGTTCCAGGACGAGTCGCGCCGCTTCTACCCGAACGGCACCATCGCCGCCCCGGTGGTCGGCTTCGTCGGCACCGACAACACCGGGCTCGGCGGCATGGAGTACCACTACAACTCGCTCCTCACCGGCACGCCGGGGAGCGTGCAGGTCGAGCGCGACCCGCAGGGCAACGACATCCCCGGTGGCGAGCACCAGGTGTCGTCCGCGAAGCGCGGCAAGGACGTCGTGCTCACCATCGACTCGTCGTTGCAGTGGAGCACCGAGCAGTCGCTGCTGCAGGGGGTCACGTCGATGAACGCGCAGCGGCGGCACCGCGATCGTGGTCGACGTGCAGACCGGCGACGTGCTCGCGATGGCGACGGTCGACGGTGCCACCGACACCGAACCCGCGCACGCGGCGACCGCGGCGGAGAGCAACCGCCCCGTCACCGACGTGTACGAACCCGGTTCGACCAACAAGGTGATCACGATGGCGGGGTCGATCCAGGAGGGCGTGGTCGCGCCCGACACCCTGTTCGAGAACGTGGGGCAGAGCATCGACGTGGGTGGATACCCCTTCACCGACGCCGAGGACCACCCGACGTCGATGACCGCGTCGGACATCCTCGCGTACTCGTCGAACGTCGGCACGATCACGATCGCCAAGGAGCTGGGCGCCACCCGCCTGTCGAACTACCTCAACGCGTTCGGCTTCGGTCAGCCGACCGGCCTGGGGCTCCCGGGTGAGTCGGCGGGCACGAGCTTCGACGTCAAGCGCGACTACACCGACGCCAGCATCGGATCGGTGCCGATCGGCTACGGCATCGCGGTCACCGCCATGCAGATGCTCGACGTGTACTCGACCATCGCGAACCACGGGATGGCCCGCCCGCCGCGCCTGGTCGCCGCGACGATCGGGGCCGACGGCACCCGTCACGACGAGCCGCTCGCCGCACCGCACCAGGTCGTGTCGGCGCAGACCGCGGAGGCGGTCAACGGGATGTTGCAGAAGGTCGTGACCGAGGGCACCGGCACCAAGGCCCAGATCCCCGGCTACCCGGTGGCGGGCAAGACCGGCACCGCGGCCAAGGCTCCCTACAACACGGGCGAGTACAACGCGTCGTTCGCCGGGTTCGCGCCGGCCGGCGACCCGAAGCTCGCCGCCATCGTGGTCATGGACTCGCCCCAGGGTTCGATCTTCGGCGCCGACGCCGCCGCCCCCGTGTTCCAGCAGATCATGCGGTTCGCGCTCGCGTACGAGCGGGTGCCCACGTCGTGAACCGGCCCGCCACGAGCCGCCCCGCCGACCGGCGCCCCGCCGTGAAGGCGGGCAGGACCGCCCGGTACCCTTCCCAGACTGATCGCATGACCGACTCGAGAGGACGTCCACGCGTGCGCTGGCACGACCTGCTCGCCGGTCTCGACCGGGCCGGGTTCCAGGTCGAGCGAGCCGGCGAACCTGGTGCGGCGACCGGTGACCCGGCGGCTGACGTCGAGGTCGGGGCGGTCACGCACGACAGTCGTCAGGCGACGCCGGGGTCGTGCTTCGCGTGCATCCCCGGTGCCGTCACCGACGGCCACGACCACGCGCCCGACGCGGTGGCGCACGGTGCGGTGGCGCTGCTCGTCGAGCGCCCCCTCCCGCTCCCGGTGCCGCAGGCCCGGGTCGCGAGCGTGCGGGCCGTGCTGGGCCCGGTCGCCGCCGCCCTGTTCGGGCACCCGTCCGCGTCGATGCGGGTGCTCGGTGTCACCGGCACCAACGGGAAGACCACCACCACCTACCTGCTCGAGGCCATCGCCCGCCGGGCGGGCGACCGGGTCGGCGTCGTGGGCACCGTCGGTGTGCGCCTCGCGGGCGAGCCGCTCTCCGCCACCGGCGCGGGCGCGGGTGCGGGTGCGGATGCGATCGCGGGTGGCCACACCACCCCGGAGGCCAGCGACCTGCAGGCGCTCCTCGCGCGCATGCGCGACGCGGGCGCCGACACCGTCGCGATGGAGGTGTCGTCGCACGCACTGGACCAGCACCGCGTCGACGGCACGCAGTTCGCGGCCGTGTGCTTCACCAACCTGAGCCGCGAGCACCTCGACTACCACGGGACGCTCGACGCGTACTTCGAGTCCAAGGCGACGCTGTTCACGCGCGCCCGCACGCCTGCCGCCGCGGTCAACCTCGACGACGCTCGCGGTGTCGAGCTCGCGCGGCGGGCCGTCGCCGACGGCCTCGACGTGTGGAGCTACTCGGTCGACGCCGCCGGGGCCGATCTCGGGGCAGCGACGGTGACGTTCGGCGCGCGCTCGACACACGCGACGCTCGTCGACCGTCGCAGCGGAGCGGAGGCGAACGTCGAGCTGCCGCTCGTCGGCGCGTTCAACCTCGCCAACGCGCTCGCGGCCGCCGCGACCGCGCGGGCCGCCGGCGTGCCGTTCGACGCCGTGGCCGCGGGTCTCGCCGACCCGCTCGTCGTGCCCGGTCGGTTCGAGCGGGTCGACGCCGGACAGCCGTTCGCCGTGCTGGTCGACTACGCCCACACCCCCGACGCGCTCGGACGGGTGCTCGACGCCGCCCGCCCGCTGACCGGTGCCGGGGGCAGGGTCGTGTGCGTGTTCGGGTGCGGCGGCGACCGCGACCCGGGGAAGCGCCCGTTCATGGGGGAGGCGGTCGCGGCCCGGGCCGATCTGGCCGTGCTCACGTCCGACAACCCCCGTTCCGAGGATCCGCAGGCCATCGCGGACGCGGTGCTGCCCGGCCTCGCCGGTGCGCGCGACGTGCAGGTCGAGCTCGACCGGCGCCGGGCCATCGCCCTCGCGCTGGGCGCGGCGCGTCCGGGCGACGTGGTCGTGGTGGCCGGCAAGGGTCACGAGACCGGCCAGACCGCGCAGGGGCGCACCGTGCCGTTCGACGACCGGGTCGTCGCGCGCGAGGAGCTCGAGGCGCTCGGATGGAGCTGACCGCCTCAGAGCTCGCGACCATCACCGGCGGCACCCTCGTGGCGGGAGCCGCCGACGCGCGGGCGACGTCGTTCGTGATCGACTCCCGCGTGGTGGTGCCGGGCGCCTGCTTCGTCGCGCTCGTCGCCGAGCGCGACGGCCACGACTTCGTGCCCGACGCCTTCACCCGCGGCGCGCGCGTCGCGCTGGTCACCGACCACCGTGACGCACGCGGCCCCGAGCGGTGCCGCGGTCGTGCGGGTCGACGACGCGTTCGGTGCGCTGGCCCGCCTCGGCCGGGCTGCCCGAGCCGCGCTCCCCGACGCGATCGTGGTGGGCGTCACCGGTTCCGCGGGCAAGACCGGCACCAAGGACCTCACCGCCGCCGCGCTCGCACCGAAGTTCGCGCTCCACGCCAGCCCGGGTTCCTACAACAACGAGGCCGGGGTGCCACTGACACTGCTCGCGGCGCCGGCGGGCACCGAGGCGCTGGTGCTCGAGATGGGGGCCCGTGCACACGGTGACATCGCCGCGCTGTGCGCGGTGGCGAGCCCGACCGTCGGCGTCATCACCAACATCGGGCTCGCGCACGCCGGGTCGCTGGGCGGGCGCGAAGGCGTGGCGCGGGTCAAGGGCGAGCTGCTCGAGGCGCTCGACGCGTCGGGGACCGCGGTGCTCGACGCCGACGACCCCTTCACGCCGTCGCTGGCCGCGCGCACCGCCGCGCACGTGCTCGCGCGTCTCGGTCGACGGCGATGCCGGCGCCGACGTGCGAGCGACCGACGTCGTGCTCGACGCCGACCTGCGGCCCCGGTTCACGCTGGCGTCGCCGTGGGGGAACGGCGAGGTGGTGCTCGCCGTCCGCGGTGGGCACCAGGTCGTGAACGCAACCCTGGCCGCCACCGTCGCGCTGAGCCACGGAGTGCCCTTCGCCCACGTCGCCGCCGGGCTCGCCTCCGTGCAACCGGCGCCCTGGCGCATGGAGGTCGACCGCACCGCCGACGGCGTGATGGTCCTCGACGACGCCTACAACGCCAACCCGTCGTCGATGGCGGCGGCGCTCGAGGCGCTCGCCCGGGTCGACGTGGCGGGACGCCGCGTCGCGGTCCTCGGCGAGATGCGGGAGCTGGGCGACCTGAGCGCACCCGAGCACGCTGCGCTCGGCGACCTCGTGGGCGCCACTGCGGTCGACGCCCTCGTGGCCGTCGGACCCGAGACCGCGCCGCTCGCCGAGCACGCCCGCGCCGCCGGGGTCGCGGTCACCGAGGTCGCCGACGCTGCCGCTGCGCTCGACGCCGTCGGCGGCTACGTGCACGACGGGGACGCGGTGCTCGTGAAGGGCAGCCGGGCGGTCGGCCTCGAGCTCGTCGCCACCGCTCTGCGCGGCACCCGCGCCCGCGCCGACTCCGCCGCTGATCCGAGCGCCGGTTCGAGTGCCGGCTCGGAGGGGATCGCGTGATCGCGCTCCTCGTCGGCACCGGCGCCGCGTTCGTGCTGTGCATCTTCTCCACGCCCGCGCTCATCAAGGTGCTGCGGGCGAAGGGCATCGGCCAGCAGATCCGCGACGACGGACCGTTCGCGCACCCGCACGAGAAGAAGGCGGGCACGCCCACGATGGGTGGCATCGCCATCGTGTCGAGCGCATTGTTCGGGTATCTGGTCGCGCACGTCAGCACCGAGCAGACGAAGTTCGCGCGCACCGGCATCACGCTCATGGCGTTGGTGGTGGCGATGGCGATCGTCGGCTTCGTCGACGACTACCTCGGTGTGCGGCGCGGCCGCAACATGGGCCTGCGCAAGCGGGGCAAGACCGGTGGTCAGGTCATCGTCGCCGTCGGGTTCGCCCTGCTCGCCCTCAACTACGTGAACGTGTCGACGCAGCTCTCGTTCACCCGCGTGTTCGACGTCCACATGGCCACGGCGCTGTGGTTCGTGCTCGCGGTGTTCTGGGTCTACGGCTTCTCCAACGCGGTGAACATCACCGACGGGCTCGACGGGCTCGCCGCCGGCTCGGCCGCGATGGTCTTCGCCGCGTTCGTGATCATCGCGTTCTGGCAGTTCCGCCACCCGGGCATCTACCACGTGCTCCCCGCCGGCTCGCTCGACCTCGCCATCGTCGCCGCCGCGATGATGGGTGCCTGCCTCGGGTTCCTCTGGTGGAACGCGGCGCCCGCGCAGGTCTTCATGGGCGACGTCGGATCGCTGGCGCTCGGCGCGGCCATGGCCGGGCTGGCGCTGCTCACCAACACGATCCTGCTGCTGCCGCTCCTCGGCGGCCTCTACGTGTTCGAGACCCTGTCGGTGATCGCCCAGGTCATCTCGTTCCGCGTCTTCCACCGACGCGTGCTGCGCATGGCCCCGATCCACCACCACTTCGAGGTCGGTGGCTGGCCCGAGTTCACCGTGATCGTCCGCTTCTGGCTGCTCGGCGGCCTGGTGGTGGCGCTCGCCCTCGGGTTCTTCTACGCCGACTTCATCCGCATCCCCGGGGTGCTCGACTGATGCGGGTCCTCGTCGTCGGCCTCGCGACCACCGGCGCGTCCGTCGTGTCGTACACGCGCGCGGCCGGGCACGAGGTCACCGTGCTCGACGACGCCCCCGGCACCAGCGAGGCCTACGCGGCGCGGGTCGCTCGGGCCGAAGCCGACGGCGCGCGCGTGCTCGAGCGCCCGACGGCGGAGGAAGCGGCGGCGCAGGGCCGCGCCGTCGAGCTCGTCGTGCCGAGCCCCGGCGTGCGCCCCGACCATCCGGCGCTCGTCGCCGCGCACGAGGCCGGGGTGCCGGTCCGGTCGGAGATCGACCTCGCCGCCGCCCGCCTCCGCGCCCGGCCCGACGGTCCGCGCCTCGTCGCGGTCACGGGGACCAACGGCAAGACCACCGTCACCACGCTGATCGACGTCATGCTCCGCGAGGCCGGGATCGCCAGCGTCGCCGCCGGCAACATCGGCCGCCCGCTGCTCGACGCCGCCGGCGACGACGTCGACGTGGTCGTCGCCGAGGTGTCGTCGTTCCAGCTCGCGTTCACCACCGACGCCTTCGCTCCCGACGTCGCCGTGCTGCTCAACGTCGCCGAGGACCACCTCGACTGGCACGGATCCGCCGACGCCTACGCGCGGGCGAAGGCCGAGCTCTTCCGTCACCAGGGTGCCGCCGGCAGGCTCGTCGTGAACCGTGACGATCCGGTGGCGTCGAGGCTGGCGGCCGACGCGCCGGGGCACGTCGTGCGCTTCGGCACCGGCCTTCCTGCTCCCGGCGACTACGGCGTGGTGGGCACCGACCTGGTCGGGCCGTCCGGCGTGCTCGCGGCCGTGCCCGCGTCGGGTGCCCCGCACGACGTCGCCAACGCACTGGCCGCCGCCGCCACCGCCGTCGTGATGGGCGCCGACGTCGACTCGGTGGCGCGGGCCCTCGACGGGTTCCGCGGCCTGGCCCACCGGGTGCAGCTCGTGGGCGAGCGCGCCGGGGTGCGGTACTACGACGATTCCAAGGCCACCAACCCCCACGCGACCGCGGGTGCGCTGGCCGGGTTCGAGCACGTGGTGCTCATCGCAGGTGGGCGCAACAAGGGTCTCGACCTCGGCGGCCTCCGCGCCCACGTGCCGCAGCTGCGCGCGGTCGTCGCCATCGGTGAGGCTGCGGGTGAGGTGGAGGCGGCGTTCGCCGGCGCGGTCCCGGTCGTGCGGGCCGGCTCCATGCGCGAAGCGGTGCGCGTCGCGGCCGAGCACGCCGCACCCGGAGACGCGGTGCTGCTGTCGCCCGCCTGCGCGTCGTTCGACTGGTACGAGAGCTATGCCGCGCGCGGCGACGACTTCGCCCGTGAAGTGACCGCATTGACCGATCAGACGGTGGACTGTCGGAACGGAGGACGTGCATGACCGCGTTCGCGAGCCCCTTGCGCGCGCACGGCACACCGATCGTCCGGCGGTGAAGACCACCGCGACCACGCGCAACTCGACCGCGGTGCTGCTCATCGCCACCGTCCTCGTGCTCAACGTCGTCGGCGTCGTGATGGTGCTGTCGGCGTCGTCGGTCGCGTCGCTCACCGACTACGGATCGCCGTGGTACTTCTTCTTCCGCCAGATCATGTGGACCGTCCTCGGTCTGGGCGCGTTCGTGTTCGCGCTGCGCTTCGACTACCGCCGTTGGCGCGCGCTCGTCCGACCGCTGCTCATCATCAGCGTGGTGCTGCTCCTCGTCGTGCTCGTGCCCGGGATCGGCGTGTACGTGTCGGGGTCGCGCCGGTGGCTCGGCGCGGGCATGTTCCGGTTCCAGCCGAGTGAGATCGCCAAGCTCGCACTGCTGCTGTACGCCGCCGACCTCGTGAGCCGTCGCGGCGGTGAGCTGCACGACTGGCGGCGCGTCGTGCGCCCGGTGATGCTCGTGCTGGCCCTGTTCACCGCGCTGGTCATGAAGCAGCCCGACCTCGGGTCGGCCATGGTGCTCGCCATCGTCGTGCTGGCGGTGCTCGTCGCCGGAGGCGTGAAGAAGCGCCACCTGGCGGTGGTGTTCGGCCTCGGCATCACCGCGGTGACGTTCCTCGCGCTCGCCGAGCCGTATCGACGCACACGCATGCTCACGTTCCTCGATCCGTTCGCGGACGCCAGCAACTCCGGCTACCAGATCTCCCAGTCGCTGATCGCGCTCGGCAGCGGCGGTCTCACCGGCGTGGGGCTCGGTGCCGGCCGGGCCAAGTGGAACTTCCTGCCCAACGCGCACACCGACTTCATCTTCGCCATCATCGGCGAGGAGCTGGGCCTCATCGGGTGCTTCCTCGTGATGGGCCTCTTCATCGCGTTCGCGGTGCTCGGTGCCCGGGCCGCGCTGCGCGCGCCCGACCGGTTCGGAGCGATGATCGCCGCCGGCGCGACGGTGTGGGTCGTCGGCCAGGCCGTGATCAACATCGGCGCCGTGGTCGGCCTGCTCCCCGTCACCGGCATCCCGCTCCCGTTCGTCTCCTTCGGTGGTTCCGCACTGATCACCACCATGCTCGCCACCGGCATCCTGGTGAACGTCGCCCGGCAGGGCCGCGTCCCGCGGTCTGCGCCCGCACGCGCGCCGCGCACCGCGGCGAGCGCGCGCCGATGACCACGCCGATGACCACGCCGATGACCACGCCGATGACCGCAGGCCGGTGAGCACGACCGACGTCCTGATCAGCGGCGGTGGCACCGGCGGCCACGTCTTCCCGGCGTTGGCGCTGGCCGACGAGCTGGTCGCCCGCGGGTACCCACGCGAGCGGATCCGCTTCGTCGGGGCCGCCCGTGGGCTCGAGGCCACCGCGGTGCCCGCGGCCGGCTACGAGATCGACCTCCTCCCCGGGCGCGGCTTCGAGCGCAGCGCCTCCGCGGCCGCGATCGGGCGCAACCTCCGCACCACCGCCGACACCGTGGTCGCGTTCGCGCGCGCCTCGAAGCTCGTCGGGCGACTCCGTCCTCGGGTCGTCGTCGGTGTCGGCGCGTACGCGTCGCTCCCGGCACTGGTCGCGGCGCGGGCCCGGCGCGTCCCTGCCGTCGTCCACGAGGCCGACGCCCACCCCGGGCTGGCCAACCGGATCGCGGTCCGCCTCGGCGCCCGCGCCGCGGTCACCCTCCCCGGCACGCAGCTGCGGGGTGCGGTGGTGACCGGCAACCCGATCCGGCCCGCGATCGCCGCCGTGGAGCGTGACCCGGTGTCCCCGCCCCGGATCGCGGTGGTCGGCGGCAGCCTCGGTGCCCGGTCCCTGAACCAGGCCGTGCTCGGCCTCTACGACCGCTGGCGAGACCGCACCGATCTCACGATCCACCATGTGACGGGCACCCGCGACTATCCAGGGTGCAGCACGGAGCTGGCGGCGCAGCGGGCCGCCGGTGACCGTCTGTCCTATTCGCTCGTCCCCTTCGAGGAGCACATGGAGGTCGTGTACGCCGAGGCGACCCTGGTCGTCTCCCGTTCCGGCGGGATGACGGCCGAGCTCACGACGGTCGGCATGCCGTCGGTCCTGATCCCGCTCCCGGGCGCGCCCGGCGACCACCAGACCGCCAACGCCGACGCCCTGGTCGCGGCAGGCGCCGCGGTCAAGATCGCCGACGCCGACCTCGGCGCCGACCGCCTGGCCGCCGAGCTCGACGTCCTGCTCGCCGATCCCTCCCGCCTGGCGACGATGGGCGCGGCGGCGCGCACGCTCGGCCGTCCCGACGCCACCGCCCGCTTCGCCGACCTCGTCGAGGCCTCGATGCGCGCCCCGTCCGGGGGTGGTGCGCGTGGCGGCTGACGACTTCGACCTCACCCAACCGCACTCGATCCACGTCGTGGGTGTGGGGGGCGCGGGCATGAGCGCGATCGCGACCGTGCTCGTGCGCATGGGCCACACCGTGAGCGGCTCCGACCTGCGCGACTCGCGCGTGCTCGAGCGGCTCGGTCTCCTCGACATCACCACGCACGTCGGTCACGCCGCCGCCAACCTGCCCGACGCGCTCGACGCGGTCGTGATCTCCACCGCCATCCCCGAGAGCAACCCCGAGGTGGTGGCCGCGCGCGAACGCGGGATCCCGGTGTTGCGACGGGCCGACGCCCTGCGCGCCATCGTGGCCACGCGCACCACGGTCGCCGTGGCCGGCAGCCACGGCAAGACCACCACGTCCTCGATGCTCGCCCTCATCCTGCGGGCGGCGGGCTGGCACCCGAGCTTCCTGATCGGCGGCGACCTCAACGAGGTGGGCACCAACGCGGTGTTCGACTCGGGGGAGTGGCTGGTGGTCGAAGCCGACGAGAGCGACGGCACCTTCCTCGAGCTCGCGCCGCACGACGCGATCGTCACGTCGGTGCTGCCCGACCACCTCGACCACTACGGCGACTTCGACGCGCTCGTCGAAGCGTTCGAGACGTTCGTCGCCCGCATCGCCGGCGTGTGCGCGCTCTGCGCCGACGACGAGATCGCAGCGCGGATCGCGGCGTCCACGTCGCGCGCGGGCCGTCACCTACGGGTTCGCCGACGGCGCCGACTACCGCATCGACGGCTACACCGGTGGCAGGGGCGGCACGGAGTTCTCGCTCGTGCGTCGCGGCGAGTCGCTCGGCGTGGTGCAGCTCCCGGTGCCCGGCCGCCACAACGCGGCGAACGCCACCGGCGCCGCTGCCATCGCACTCGAGCTCGGCGCACCGTTCGAAGCCGTCACGCGCGCCCTCGGCGGCTTCGCCGGCGTCGCCCGTCGGTTCCAGTTCCGCGGGGAGCGCGACGGCGTCACCTACGTCGACGACTACGCGCACCTCCCGAGCGACGTCGACGCCATGATCCGCGCCGCGCGCGAAGGCGGGTGGGAGCGGGTGGTCGCCGTGTTCCAGCCGCACCGCTACAGCCGCACCGCCGCCCTCTGGCGCGACTTCGCCGACGCGTTCTCGGGGGCCGACGCGCTGGTCCTCACCGACGTGTACCCGGCCGGCGAGCAGCCCCAGCCCGGCGTGTCGGGCCGCCTCGTGCTGCGCGCCGTGCTCGACGCGCATCCCGAGCAGGCCGTCACCTACCTCCCTCGCCGCGCCGATCTCGTGGCGCACGTCCCACGCCTCGCGCGCCCCGGCGACGTCGTGCTCACGCTCGGCGCCGGCGATCTCACCACCGCCCCTGACGAGTGGTTGGCGCCGCGATCGTGAACCCCGACGCCCTCGCCGCGCGCCTCGCTGCGGCCGGCGTCCGCGTCGAGCGCGACGTCCGCGTCGCCGAGCTCACCACCTACCGGGTCGGTGGTCCGATCGCGGTGCTCGTGCGCGCCGGTTCGGACGCCGAGCTCGCGGCGTTGGCGACGGCCCTGACGGACGCGCCGCTCCCGCGGATCCTCGTGGTCGGGCGGGGTTCGAACCTGCTCGTGGCCGACGCCGGCTTCCCCGGCCTCGGGCTGGTGCTCGACGGTGCGTTCGATGCCGTCACCCTCGACACCGGGCCCGACCGACACCGACGCCGACACCGACGACCCGAGGGCGCGGTCGGTGGAGGCGGGAGCCGCAGTCGCCCTCCCGGTGCTCGCCCGCCGCACGGCGGGCGCGGGCCGGACCGGGCTCGAGTTCTTCGTGGGCATCCCCGGGAGCGTGGGGGGAGCGGTGCGGATGAACGCCGGCGGCCACGGGCGGGAGACCGCCGACGTGCTCGTGGCCGCGCGGGTCGCCGACCTCGGCGCCGGCGGCGAGCCCACGTCCCGGCCGGCCGCCGCCCTCGGGTTCGGCTACCGGCACTCGGCCCTCGCCGGCACCGAGGTGGTCACCGGGGCGACGTTCCGGGTCACCGCCGGCGACGCCGCCGAGGCCGAGGCGGAGGTCGCCGCGATCGTGCGCTGGCGCCGCGACCACCAGCCTGGTGGCTCGAACGCGGGCTCGGTCTTCGCCAACCCGCCCGGCGACTCCGCCGGGCGCCTCATCGACTCGCTCGGGCTCAAGGGGCTCCGCGTCGGTGGGGCGGTGGTGTCGCCCAAGCACGCCAACTTCTTCCAGGCCGAGCCCGGTGCCACCGCCGACGACGTCCGCCACCTCGTGGAGGAGGTCCGCCGCCGGGTGCTCGACGCCACCGGCGTCACGCTGGTGCCGGAGCTCCGCATGATCGGCTTCGCCGACAGCTCGGACGACAGCTCGGACGACAGCTCGGACGACAGCTCGAACGCCGGCGTCCCGTCGGGGTGCGACGACGGGGGAGCACGGTGAGCACCCGCGCCCGGCCCCGCACGACCCCTCCCGCGGCCGTGGCCCAGGACGGGCCCGTTCCGGCGACCCCGACGCGGCGGGCCCGGGCGACGACCGTCTCGGCGCGCCGCCGGCGTCGGTTCCTCGTCGCCGGACTGGTCGTGGCGGTGGTGGTGCTGATCGCGTACGGCGTGTCGATGTCACCGCTGCTCTCGGTGGACACGCTGCAGGTACGGGGCACCGCTCACCTCACCGCCCCGCAGGTCGAGGCGGCGGCCGGGGTCCACGAGGGTGACGCCATCACGTGGATCGACACGGGCAAGGCGGTCGCCGGCATCGAGGCGCTGCCCTACGTGCGTGACGCGACCCTGCGGCGGGAGTGGCCCCACACCGTCCGCATCACGGTGCACGAGCGGAAGCCGGCGGCATGGATCGACAGCCCCGGTGAGAAGGCGCTGGTCGACGGCACCGGTCGGGTGCTCGAGATGGTCGACGCCGCGCCCCGGGCGATGCCCCAGCTGCTGGGGGCGAAGCTCGTCCCGCCCCCCGGGGCCACCATCGACGCCGAGGGGCGGCGCGCGTCGCCGGTTCGCTCACCGGACTGGCAGCGGTCGGCACGACTTCCGTCGAGGTCACCGATCACGGGATCGTCCTGCACCTCGCCGCCGGTCCGGAGGTGCGGATGGGGCGGCCCACCCAGATCGCGGTGAAGCTCCGCGCCGCCCTGGCGGTGCTCGGTGCCTCGCAAGGGGTACCGGTCAACTACGTCGACGTCAGCGTGCCCACCAACCCCGTGGCGGGCTGAGCGCCCTCTCTGCGCCGCCATCCGTACGGTCCCGCACCGTCGGCGCCACGAGTGGGGAGGGTGGGGAGTTGACCACCGAATGTTGCGCGAGTAAACTCTGCACCGAAAGTACAGCTTGACATAACTCTCAACCTCGACTGGAGGTTCAGGGTTGGGTTCAGGGTTGACGGAAAGCACCCGAAATACCAGGCGAGACGGCGGTTCACCGCCACAATGAAGCGGACGTGATCCGCTCGACGAGCAAAGGACGCAACATCATGCTGGGCGAGCCGCAGAACTACCTGGCGGTGATCAAGGTCATCGGCGTCGGCGGCGGCGGCTGCAACGCCGTGAACCGGATGATCGATGCCGGACTCAAGGGTGTCGAGTTCATCTCGGTGAACACCGACGCGCAGTCGCTGCTGATGAGCGACGCCGACGTGAAGCTCGACATCGGACGCGAGATCACCCGCGGCCTCGGTGCCGGCTCCGACCCCGAGATCGGCCGTCAGGCCGCGGAAGACCACCGCGACGAGATCGAGGAGGTGCTCAAGGGCGCCGACATGGTCTTCATCACCCTCGGCGAGGGTGGCGGCACCGGCACCGGTGCGGGCCCGGTCGTGGCCGAGGTGGCCAAGGCCGCCGGCGCGCTGACCATCGGGATCGCGCACGCGCCCGTTCAGCTTCGAGGGACGCCGCCGCGGCGTGCAGGCCGAGAACGGCATCCAGAAGATGCGCGAGAAGGTCGACACGCTCATCGTCATCCCCAACGACCGCCTGCTCAGCGTGGCCGACGAGCGCACGTCGATGCTCAACGCGTTCAAGACGTGCGACGAGGTCCTGCTCCAGGGCGTCCAGGGCATCACCGACCTGATCACCACGCCCGGACTCATCAACACCGACTTCGCCGACGTGCGGATGATCATGAGCAACGCCGGCAGCGCGCTCATGGGCATCGGCTACGCGTCGGGCGACGGTCGTGCGGTCAACGCCGCCCGTGCCGCGATCTCGAGCCCGATGCTCGAGGCGAGCGTCGAGGGTGCGCGCGGGATGCTGCTCAACGTGTCGGGTCCGTCCGACCTCGGCCTCTTCGAGGTGAACGAGGCGGCGGAGATCGTGGCCAAGGCCGCGCACCCCGACTCCAACATCATCTTCGGTGCGGTCATCGACGACAGCCTGGGCGACGAGGTGCGCATCACCGTCATCGCGGCGGGCTTCGACCGCTTCGAGGGCGAGAAGCGCCCGTCCCGCGGGCTCACCTCGCTGGGTCTCGACGACGACGACCTCGGCGACGGCATCGACTTCGGCTCCTCGGGTGACGACGGCGACGGCGACGACCAGTTCGACGTGCCCGAGTTCCTCCGCTGAGGCCGAGCTCCTCGGTCGAGGCAGGCCTCAGCTGATCGAGTTCGAGGCGCCGGGCGTCCGGGTCGTCTTCACCGACCGCCACGGCGGCGCGTCCGTGGCGCCGTACGAGTCGTTGAACCTGGGTGACCACGTCGACGACGACCCCGACGTGGTCTCCGAGAACCGGTTGCGGGCCGCGGCGCTCGTCGCTGCGGCCGTGCCGGACGGGCTGCCACCGGACCCGCGCGGGTGGGTGTGGCTGCGCCAGGTGCACGGCCACGACGTGGTCACCGTCACCTCGGCGCCGGCCGAGCCCCCGGCCGCCGATGCCGCCGTCACCACGCAGGTGGGCCTGCCGTTGGTCGTGCTGACCGCCGACTGCGCTCCGGTCGCGCTGGCCGCGCCCGGAGGTGTGGCGGTGGTGCACGCGGGCTGGCCCGGACTGGAGCAGGACGTGTTGGGAGCAGCCGTCGAGGCGCTCGGAGCCGTGGCGCCCGGTCCGGTCGTCGCGTGGCTGGGCCCGTGCGTGCACCCCTCCCGCTACGAGTTCGGCCCCGATCTGCTCGAACGTCTGGTCGCCCGCCTCGGCCCCGAGGTGGCGTCGACCACCGACGCCGGCACCCCTGCGCTCGACGTCCCGACCGCGGTCCGGATCTCGCTCCGACGGGCCGGCGTCGAGCAGATCACCGACGTCGGCGTCTGCACCGCGGCGTCGTCCGACCACTTCTCCCACCGGCGCGACGGCGTGACCGGTCGCCAGGCGGTCGTCGTGGTGCGTACCTCGTGACCGACGCCGGCAACGCTGCCGACGTCGCCGGGCGCGTCGCGCAGGTGCGCGACCGGATCGCCGCTGCCGCCGCCCGAGCCGGGCGCGATCCGGCGGCGGTCACGCTGGTCGCGGCGACCAAGACCGTCGACACCGCTCGCGTGCAGGCGGTGGTCGACGCCGGCGTCGTCGACGTCGGCGAGAACCGCGCCCAGGAGCTGCTGGCCAAGGTCGACGTGGCGGGCGCGCGCTGGCACTTCCTCGGGCAGCTCCAGCGCAACAAGGTCCGTCAGCTCGCGCCCTGGGTCGGGTGCTGGCAGTCGGTCGACCGGGCCGAGCTCGGCACCGAGATCGCCCGCCGCGCCCCGGGGCCCGCGTGTTGGCAGAGGTGAACCTGGCCGAGGAGCCGCAGAAGGGAGGCTGCACCCCCGATGCCCTGCCGGCACTGCTCGACGCCCTGCGCGCCGACGGCCTCGACGTCGCCGGTCTCATGACCGTCCCCCCGCACGGCGACGATCCCCGCCCGTGGTTCGCCCTCCTGCGCGCCCTGGCCTCGACCCACGGGCTCCCCGAGCTCTCGATGGGCATGACCGACGACTTCGAGGTCGCCGTCGAGGAGGGGGCCACCATGGTGCGCGTCGGCCGCGCCCTCTTCGGCCCTCGCACCTGAACCTCCACTTGACCACGAGGAGGCGACCCCTACCCGCGCTCGGACCCCTCATCTCCTAGGCTGATCCTCCTGTCGAGGGAGGCAGACGCACATGGCTTCGATGTGGCGTCGGGCGATGGTCTACCTGGGACTCCAGGACGACGACGAGCTCGACTACGGCGGTGAATACGAGTCCTACGGCGAGTACGCCGACGCGCGCCGAGGAGCCGCAGCCGGCACGCGCACGTCGTGACTCCGCTTCCGACGTGCCCGAGGCCCGAGCCGTCCGTGACACCGGCACCGTCCGCACCCGTCCCAGCGACAACGACTACGCGACCGACTACGGAGCCGAGTACGGCGCCGCCTCCGAGCCCGCTCCGGCGCCTGCGCCCGCACCCATGCGCGCCGCGCCCGCGACGAGCCGTCGGGGATCTCGGCCCCGCGCCCCAGCGTCGTGCGCACCATCGGCCCCACCACCGCGGCGCGGGTCCACGTCGTCGAGCCGCAGGGCTTCAACGACGCGCAGGAGGTGGGTGACCGCCTCAAGGCCAACCAGCCGGTGATCCTCAACCTGCAGGGCCTGCCCCGCGAGCTGCAGCGGCGCCTGATCGACTTCTCGAGCGGCCTGGCCTACACGGTGGCCGGGAACATGCAGCGCGTCGCCAACCAGGTCTTCCTGCTCACCCCGAGCAACGTCGAGGTCTCCCAGGAAGAGAAGGACCGGCTGCAGGCCCGCGGCCTCTTCCAGCCCTGACGGGAACGGCCTGCTCCCGCTGCGCCGGCACCCCACCACCGATCTGCCCTGAGTCGAACCCGTGACCAGCATCCTCGCCAACATCGTCACGATCTACCTCGTGATCCTCGGGGCGCGCGCCGTGCTGTCGTGGTTCCCGGTGAGAGGTGGCACGTTCCTGGCCACGATCAACACCCTGCTCTTCGAGCTCACGGAGCCGGTGCTGCGCCCGGTGCGCCGCGTGATCCCGCCCGCGGGCATGTTCGACGTCTCGTTCATGGTCGTGTTCTTCGCACTGTTCTTCCTGCAGTCGGTGCTCCGGGCGTCCTGAGAGACCGGACTCCACGCGGACCTGCGCGGGGCCCCGCCGACCGCCGGGTCCGGACACTCCGGGTGGCTCCTCGCTACGATGACCTCCCATGGATGTGACCCCCCAGGAACTCCGGAGCAGCGAGATCAAGGACTCGTGGCGCGGCTACGACCGCGACGAGGTCGACGACCTGCTCGAGCGCGCCGCGGTCACGATCGAGGGCCTCACGACGGAGCTGCAGGAGGCCAACAGCCGACCTGCACCCGCACCGGCGGCCGCCCCGATCGCCGCCGCTCGCGGTCGCCCCGGCGCCGGCCGAGGTCCCGCTCCCGTCGAGCCGCGACGACGCCGAGATGCTGCAGCGCACGCTGCTGCTCGCGCAGCGCGCCGCCGACGACGCCGTCAACGAGGCGCAGGCCCGGGCCAAGCAGATGCTCGAGGAGTCGGAGACCAAGGCGCAGGCCCTGGTCAGCGACGCCGAGGCCACCGCCCGCCGCATCGCCGAGGGTGAGCGCCGCCGGCTCGAGGCCGAGCTGCTCGACCTCTCCGCCCGCCGCGAGCAGCTGCGCAGCGACGCCGACGCCCTCGAGGCGTACGTGGCGAACTACCGCGACCGCATCCGCGCCGCCATCGAGGACGACCTCACCAAGCTCAGCGGCGACACGGTCGAGCCGCCGTCGGAGCGGCCCGAGATCCACGAGGTGGAGATCCCCGTCGACCGCGACCCCGCTCCCACCGCCGCGGTGGCAGCCGTGGTCGACGTCGAGCCCGAGCCCGAGGTCGACCTCACCGAGCACTCCGGTCCGACCTCACGCACCGGCTCGGCCGCGTCCGCGGCACCCGCGGGCGACGACTGGGACGGTCCGGCGACCCGGGCCATCGGCGGACTCGACGCCTCCGCCGGCGCGGGTGACGCGAGCCCCTACGCCACCGAGAGCTCGGCGGGTCGTTCGCCCGTCGCGGCCCCGCCGCGTCCCGAGCCCTCCGAGTGGCCGCCGACCCCGGTGGCCGAGGCCGCGCCCGGCCCCACCGCCGCGCCTGCGCCCGAATCGTCGTGGCTGTCGGCAGCCGACTCCGACTGGGGAACGACGGCCGGCACCTCCGCGTGGGACGCTCCCGCGCCGTGGGAGCGCGAGGCCCTCACCACCGGCCCGCAGCCGCTCCCGGCCGGCACCTTCGACCCGGAGCCGATGGAGGCGAACACGATCGACACCGACTCCCTCGACGACGACGCGTTCTTCGCGTCGCTCCGCGAAGCGGTGCGCGACGACGCCCCGTTGGGTCCGCGCGACGAGGAGCAGGCGACGTTCTTCGACGGCGACTCCGACCAGGATCGCCGCCGGTTCCGCCGGCGCCGCTAGTCGTCGCACCTGGCGCCGGTCGTCAGACCGGCGCCAGCACCCGGACCAGGCTCAGCGCGTGGCGCTCACGGACGCGCAGCCTTCGTGACCTCGATCGCAACCTCCGCGCCGTCGACCTCGACGCGGGCTGCGTCGGTGGGAGCGTCGGTGAACGGGAGCACGTCGAACGCGACCGCCAGCACCTCGCCTGCGATCCAGTCGCGGTGCGCGTGCGCCGCCGCCTCGACCCGCCCCGATGCGAACACGCGCACCTCGACCCGGTCGGCGATCTCGAGGCCGGCGGCCTTGCGCAGGTCGTTGAGCAGTCGGATGAGGTCACGGGCGATGCCCTCGGCGCGCAGCTCGTCGTCGACGGTGGTGTCGATCGCCACCGCGTAGCCCGCCTCCTGCGCCAGCGCGAGCTCGGCGTGCGACTCGGCGCGCACCTCGACGTCGTCGGGTCCGAGCTGCACGGTGGTGCCGTCGGAGAGTGCGAGGTCGTAGCGGCCGTCGGTGTCGAGCGCGTGCTTCACCGCGCCGCCGTCGGCCGCGACGAGCGCGTCCTTCACCAGCGGCATCTGGCCGCGCACGCGCGGGGCCAGCGCCTTGAAGTTGGGGACGACCGCGTACTCGAGCAGGCCCTCGAGATCGGTGACCGCCTCGAGCTGCTTCACGTTGAGCGCGTCGGCCACCTCGGCCGCGACCGGGTCGGAGAACGAGCCACCGTCGGGCAGCAGCACCAATGCGCGTCGCAACGGCTGGCGGACCTTGAGCTTGGCCTCGTTGCGGGCCGAGAGCCCGAGCGACACCACGGCCCGTGCCCGCACCATCTCGGCCTCGAGTGCGTCGTCGAGCGCGTCGGTGTCGACGGCGGGCCAGTCGGCCAGGTGCACCGACTCACCGGACGGGGAGCCGGAGAGGTTGCGGTGCAGCTCGTCGGCGACGAACGGCGTGAACGGTGCCAGCAGCAACGCGAGCGTCGAGAGGCACTCGTGCAGCGTGGCGTGCGCGTGCGCGTCGTCGGCGTTCCAGAAGCGCGCGCGTGAACGACGGACGTACCAGTTCGAGAGGTCGTCGACGAATGCGTCGAGCGCCTGCGCACCGCGCAACACGTCGAAGCCGTCGAGCGCGTCGGTGACCGCGGCCACCGTGTGGTGCAGTCGTGAGCGCACCCACCGGTCGAGCACGTGAACGGGCTCGGCGGAGTTGACGGGCTCGGCGCTGGTGTCCGACCCGGACGTCCAGCCGTCGAGGTTCGCGTACGTCACGAAGAACGAGTAGGTGTTCCAGAGCGTCACGAGGAAGCGCGCAGACTCGTCGACCGCCTCGACCGACACGCGCCTCGGCGTCCACGGTGAACCGGCGGAGAAGAAGTTCCAGCGCAACGCGTCGGCACCGCGCGTGTCGAGCACCGTCCACGGATCGATGACGTTGCCCTTCGACTTCGACATCTTCTGGCCGTCCTTGTCGACGACCAGGGCAAGGCACACGACGTTGCGGTACGGCGTCTGCCCGAACACCAGCGTGTTCACCGCGAGCAACGAGTAGAACCAGCCGCGCGTCTGGTCGATCGCCTCGCAGATGAAGTCGGCGGGGAAGCGCGACTCGAACCTGTCCGCGTGCTCGAACGGGTGGTGGAACTGCGCCGCCGGCATCGCGCCGGAGTCGAACCACGCGTCGAGCACCGGGTCGACGCGTCGCGCGCCGGGGCGTTCGCACTTCGGGCAGTCGATGGTGATCTCGTCGACCGCAGGACGGTGCAGGTCGAGCTCGGTGAGATCGCGACCGGAGCGCTCCGAGAGCTCCTCCACCGATCCGATGCACGTGTCGGTGCCGCAGTCGTCGCACCGCCAGATCGGCAGTGGCGTGCCCCAGAAGCGGTCGCGCGACAACGCCCAGTCGACGTTGTTCTCCAGCCAGTCGCCGAAGCGACCGTGCTTGATGTGCGCCGGGTGCCACCCGATGGTCTCGTTCTCGCGCAGCAGCTCGTCCTTGTGCGCCGACGTGCGCGCGAACCACGTGGGCTTGGCCCAGTAGACGAGCGGCGTGTTGCACCGCCAGCAGTGTGGATAGGAGTGCGTGTAGTCGACGACGGTCTCGAGCTTCCCCGCCGCGGTGAGCACGTCGATGATCGCGGGGTCGGCGTCCTTCACGAAGGTGCCCGCCCACGGGGTGGTGCCGAGCAGGGAATCGACGAACGCGGCCGCAGGGCCGACGGGGTTGAGCATCGGCAGCCCCTCGGCGTCGGCGACCTCGCGGTCGATCTCGCCGAACGCGGGCGCGAGGTGCACGATCCCGGAGCCGTCGTCGACGGTCACGAAGTCGGCGGCCACGACGCGGGCTCCCGACGGGTCCATCTCGAGGAGGTCGAACGGTCGCTCGTAGTGGAGGCCGACGAGGTCGTCGACCGCCACCGGCCCGAGGACCTCGGCGTCCTCGCCCAGCACGTCGGCGACGCGCGCCGCGCCCATCACCAGGTCGCGCGTGCCGTCAGCACCCTTGACCTTCACGTACTCCACGTCCGGGCCCACCGCGGCGCCGACGTTCGAGACGAGCGTCCACGGCGTGGTGGTCCACACGAGGAGGTCGAAGTCGCGGTCGACGACGGGGAAGCGCACGTAGACCGACGGCTCGGTGACGTCCTGGTAGGCACCCGGCTGTCCCAGCTCGTGGCTCGACAACGCGGTGCCGCAGCGCCCGCAATAGGGGACGACCTTGTGGCCCTCGTAGATGTCGTCGTTGTCCCACATCTGGCGGAACAACCACCACACCGACTCGATGTACGAATTGTCGAGCGTCCAGTAGGCGTCGTCGGTGTCGAGCCACATGCCGATGCGGCGGGTGAGGGCTTCGAAGTCGGCGACGTAGCGGTGGACCGATTCGCGGCACAGGCGGTTGAACTCGCCGATCCCGTAGGCCTCGATCTCGTGCTTGTTGTGGATCCCGAGCTCCTGCTCGACCTGCACCTCCACCGGCAGGCCATGGCAGTCCCAGCCACCCTTGCGGGCCACGTGACGACCGCGCATGGTCTGGAACCGGGGGTAGAGGTCCTTGAAGAGGCGGGCCCACACGTGGTGGATGCCGGGGCGGCCGTTGGCGGTGGGCGGACCCTCGTAGAACACCCACTCCGGCGCCCCGGCGCGCCGGCGCAGGCTCTCGGCGAACACGTCGTCGGTGTCCCAGCGGTCGAGGGCGGCGTGCTCGAGCGCGACGAGGTCGAGCGAGGGTGCGACGGGGTCGAAGGTCACCCCGGGATCGTACCGGCGAGGGCCCGCGGCCCTTCCGCCCATTGACGTCCCGGGGTGGCGACCGGTGGTGCGCGATCGCGACCCGACCGACCACTACAATCCGGCGCTCGCTCCCCGGGGGAAGTCATGGCCAAGGCCGCAGCACCCAAACCGCCTGCACGCGCAACCGCCGCCAAAGTGGCGGCTGCGAAGGCCGCCCCCGTCAAGGTGGCGGCGAAGAAGGCGGCCCCCGCCAAGGCCGCCTCGAAGCAGGCCGCCCCGGCCAAGAAGGCCCCTGCGAAGAAGGCTGCGCCGGCCAAGGCGGCCAAGACCGAGCCGGCGAAGGCAGCCCCGGCGAAGAAGGCGGCCCCGGCGAAGAAGGCCGCGCCCGCCAAGGCTGCTCCCGCGAAGGCGGCCAAGACCGAGCCGGCCAAGTCGACCCCCGCGAAGGCGGCCAAGACCGAGCCGGCGAAGGCAGCTCCGGCGAAGAAGGCGGCCCCGGCGAAGGCTGCTCCGGCGAAGGCGGCGAAGGCCGAGCCGGAGAAGCCCGACGTGATGAAGAAGCCGGCCCGCAAGCCGAACACCGTGATCTGTCCGCTGTCGGGCTTCGAGGTGAAGCCCGAGAAGCCGGGCCTGTCACCCAAGGCGCTCGAGCGGCTCGAGGCCAGCCTGCACGCGGAACGAGCGCGCCACGTCACGTCGGCCGCCATCCTCCAGGCCGAGGCCGACCAGCTCGCCGCCGAGCGCGAGGGCGGCGACACCCAGTTCGACGAGGAGTCGGGCGAGGGCGACACCATCAACATCGAGCGCGAGCGCGACCTCCTGCTCTCGGCGTCGGCCCAGCAGACCGTCGACGAGATCGACGCCGCCCTCGAGCGCATCGCGAACGGCAGCTACGGGCTGTGCGTCCCCGCCGGTCGTCGCATCAACCTCGAGCGTCTCGAAGCCCTGCCGTACGCCGAGACCTGCGTCGACTGCAAGGCTCGTGCCGAGCGACGCCGATAGCCCCCGTCGCTCGCCTCCCTTCGCTCCGTCCCCGTCCGCGGGACCGGCGGAGCACGATCCCGTCACCCGCGACACCGTCGACGACCGGTCGGGTGCACCGACGCCCGCCTCGACCCCGTCGAGTCCGCCGAGCCCGCCGAGTCCGCCGAGTCCGCCGAGTCCGCCGAATCCCGTGCGAGCGGGCCGTCCCCTGCTCGCGACGGCCATCGTCCTCGGCGTGGTGCTGCTCGACCAGCTGAGCAAGTGGTGGGCGGTGAGCCAGCTGCCGGGCGACCCGGTGCGGTTGATCGGCGACGACGTCGGCTTCGTCGTGGTGCGCAACACGGGCAGTGCGTTCAGCCTGTTCCAGGCCTTCACCCCGTTCCTCGCCATCGTCGCCATCGTGGTGGCGGTCGTCCTCGTGCGCACGGTGCGCCGCACCCGCGACACGCTCATGGTCGTCGGGCTCTCGCTCGTGCTCGGTGGCGCGGTCGGCAACCTGATCGACCGCCTGTTCCGCACCCCCGGGTTCCTGAAGGGCGCGGTGGTCGACTTCGTCCACGTCGGCGACTTCCCCACGTTCAACGTCGCCGACTCGGCGATCACCATCGGCGCCATCCTCATCGTGGTGTGGGCGATCCGGGCCGACGTGCGGGAACGCCACGAGGCGCGCGCCGGTGGCTGAGGAGCTGGAGGTCCCGGAGGCGCTGGCGGGGGAGCGGCTCGATCGGGCGGTGGCGCTCCTCACCGGCTGGACCCGGCGGGAGGTGCAGGACCTCGTCGAGGCGGGCTCGGTGCTGGTCGACGGCGCCCGCGTCGCCAAGAGCCGCAAGCTCGAGGCGGGGAGCGTCATCGAGCTGCTCGGTGCCCCCGAGGCGGCCGGACTCCCCGAGCCCGACCCCACGGTCGAGGTCGTGGTCCGCCACGAGGATGCCGACGTCATCGTCGTGGCCAAGCCCGCGGGACTGGTCGTGCACCCCGGTGCCGGGCACCCCGACGGCACGCTGGTCAACGGCCTGCTCGCCCGCTACCCCGAGATCGCCGACGTCGGCGATCCGGCCCGCCCCGGGATCGTGCACCGGCTCGACCGCGACACGAGCGGGCTCCTCGTCGTGGCGCGCACGACGCCCGCCTACGAGGGGCTGGTGGAGATGCTCGCGGCCCACGAGGTGGAGCGCCGGTACGACGCGCTCGTCTGGGGCATCCCCGAGTCGGCCCGGGGGGTGATCGACGCCCCGATCGGACGGTCGGTGCGGCGGCCGACGCGCATGTCGGTCCGCGAGGGCGGTCGGGCGGCACGGACCGGCTACGAGGTCGTGGTCCCGTATCCCGGCGCCGGGGTGGCCCGCCTGGAGTGCCGGCTCGAGACCGGTCGCACCCACCAGATCCGCGTCCATCTGCTCGCGATCGGCCATCCCGTGGTGGGCGACGCTGCGTACGGCGGGCAGCGGGCGGGGATCGAGCTCGACCGACCGTTCCTCCATGCCGGCGGCCTCGCCTTCGACCATCCGGTCACCGGTGGAAGGGTGGCCGTCGAGGAGCCGCTCGCGCCCGAGCTCGCCGCCGTGCTCGACGGGTTGGAGCCCTCGTGACGACGTCGGTGAGGATTGCTGAAGTTGGGACGGGGTCACCGGCGTGACCATGTACGTCGTGCGGCGCAGCAAGCGGGCGAAGCGCGCCCGGCGGGCGGCGGCGTGGACGGCGGCGTGGATGGCGGCGCGTGTTCACGTACCTCGTGCTCCCAGGGGTGGCGCCGGTGCTCGGCTCGCTCGTGGTGCTGGCGGTGCCGGTGCTGCTGGCGCTGTACGCACTCGGCATCACGGCATCGGTGCGCGCGATCAGGCGCTGCGCGCGCGACGGCCGCGTCACCGGCGCGGTCTTCGCCGCGCTGCTGCTGTCGCTCAACCTCCTCAGCCTGTTCGTCGTGCTCGGCTGAGCGCGGCCCGACCGGGCCGCGAACGGTCGTCGGCTCAGTCGTCGGCGTTCGGACCGAGACCGGGCGCAGTGACGACCGCCCCGCTCGCAGGGTCGGACGCGGCCGACGCCACCACGTGACGGTGGTCCTCGAGTCGGCCGATGGGGGACCTCGGTTCGGCTTGGCCGACGAGGCCGAAGTTCGCACCGATGGCGACGGTGGCCGCGAACGCGGTCACGCTCAACGCGCCCGCCGTGGCCACCAGCTTGCGTCGTCGCATCGCACCTCCCGGTCCTGACGTCAATTCTCTCCGCCGCCCCTATCGGCTGCTCCGGCGTCGCGGTGAAGTCCGTGTGACCGACGACCGGGGATCGCGGGCGGAATCGACCCGGGCCCGCAGAGGAGATGCAGCGCAGCGGAATCGACCCGCAGAGATGTTTCAAGGGGAAGGCCGTGGATGTCGACACACCACGCAGGTGCCGCCCGAGCGCGCGCACCTCCGCGAACCCCGTCCCCGCAGGAGAGAGCAGCCGAGTCATGCGAGTCCTGATCGTCGAGGACGACGACGCCATCGCCACGCCCCTGGCCAAGGGCCTCGAGCGGGAGGGCCTCGAGGTGGACCGGGTCGAGACGGGCAACGACGCCCTCGATCGCAGCGCGCGGGCACGGTTCGACGTGGTGCTGCTCGACCTCGGCCTCCCCGACCGCGACGGGTTCGACGTGTGCCGTGAGCTGCGGGCGCGTTCCGACGTGCCGATCATCGTGGTGACGGCGCGCTCCGAAGAGGTGGACCGCGTGGTGGGGTTGGAGCTCGGCGCCGACGACTACATCGTGAAGCCGTTCGGCCTGCGCGAGCTCGTGGCGCGCATCCGCGCCGTCGTCCGTCGCCGCACTCCGGTGCCGTCCGCCGACGAGACCGCGAACGGCAACGGCAACGGCAACGGCAACGGCACGAGGAACGGCAACGGACACGCAGCCGACCACGCGTCGGTGGTGGAGGTCGGCACCCTCACGGTCGACCGCCGCACGCGACGTGTGAGCGTCGACGGCGACATCGTCGCCCTCACGCCGAAGGAGTTCGATCTGCTCGCGTTCCTCGCCGACGACGCCGGTGCCGTGCGCCCGCGCCAGGAGCTGCTCGAGAACGTCTGGGACCCGCACTGGTACGGACCGACGAAGACGCTCGACGTGCACGTCGCCTCGCTGCGCAAGAAGCTGGGCGATCCCGGCTGGATCGAGACCGTGCGCGGCGTCGGGTTCCGGTTGCGCGCCCGCTCCGGATGACGCCCGCGGTGGCGGCGCGGTGAAGGCGCGAGGCGCGGCATGAGGCGCCGGCTGCTCGTCAGCTACCTCTCGATCACCGTGTTCGTCCTGCTCGTCCTGGAGATCCCCCTCGGGGTGTCGTACGCGAACTCGGTGGAGCGCAGGCTCACCAGCGATCTGCAGCACGACGCGTTCTCGCTCGCCATCCGGTCGCAGGAGCCGCTCGACTCGACGCCGTCCGGCCAGCAGGCGCACGCGCTGCAGACGCTGGCCGTGCGCTACCGCGACAGCGCGGGCGGACGCGTCGTCATCGTCGACGCCGACGGCCGCAGCGTCGCCGACTCCGACACCACCAGTCCGACCGGGCGCGACTTCTCGACGCGCCCGGAGATGAAGCGCGCGCTCCTCGGCGCGGAGGTGAGCGGCACGCGGTCGTCGCGCACGCTCGGACGAGATCTGCTGTACGTCGCGCTGCCGATCGGTTCGGTCGACGGCATCCAGGGTGCCGTGCGCATCACCTATCCCGCGTCGGTGATCGACGACCAGATCCGACACATCTGGTTGCTCCTCGCCGCGACCGGAGGGGTCGTGCTCGGCATCGTGTTCCTCGCCAGCCAGCTGCTCGCGCGGTCGGTCACCAAGCCGTTGCACGACCTCCAGGACGCGGCCGGTGACCTCGGCGCAGGAGATCTCGGCGCCCGCGCCGAGGTCCCGAAGGGTCCGGCGGAGCTCACCGTGCTGGCCGAGTCGTTCAACTCCACCGCTGCGCGCCTCGAGCAGCTCGTCGGCGCGCAGCGCGGGTTCATCGCCGACGCGTCGCACCAGCTCCGCACCCCGCTCGCGGCCATGCGGCTGCGACTCGAGAACATGGAGGCCGACGTGCAGGGCACCGCGCTCGAAGACCTCGAGGGCGCGCTCGACGAGGTGGCGCGACTGTCACGGCTCGTCGACGGCCTGCTCGTCCTGGCGCGGGCGGAGCAGTCGTCGTCGTCGCCCACCACGATCGCGGTCGACCAGGTCATCGACGGTCGGTGTGACGCGTGGGACGCGTTCGCAGCCGAGAAGCACGTGCGCATCGTCGCCGACGTCGTCGGGTCGCCCGCCGCACGCGTGACGTCCGGCCGTCTGGAGCAGGTGATCGACAACCTCCTCAACAACGCGTTGGAGGTCGCCCCCGAGGACAGCGCGGTCGTCGTCGCCGCACGCGAGCGCAGCGACTGTGTCGAGGTGCGCGTCAGCGACGAGGGGCCGGGCATGACGGTCGACGAGCGCGGCCGTGCGTTCGACCGCTTCTGGCAGTCGGGCGGTTCGCGCAAGGACGGGCGCCCGAACGGTCACTTCGGCCTCGGCCTCTCGATCGTGCGCGAGCTCGTCGTCGGTGACGGCGGCGACATCGCGCTCGAGGAGTCCGCCAGCGGTGGGCTGGAGGTGGTGGTGCGGATGCGGCGGAGCGACGCGCCTGCGCCGGTGGCCCTCCGCGATCGCGAGCGTCAGCTCTCGACCGTCTCCGGCACCTGAACCTGGCCACCGATGATCGATGCGGCGTCGGGATGGCCGACGCGCGTGCGATCGACCAGCTCCGCGAGTGTGAAGCGCTCGAGGTACTCGCGGGTCTCGTCGGACACGCCGACCCAGACCTCCTGGAGGATGCAGTGACCCTCGCAGTGGTCGTGCTCGCCGAGCAGCGTCGTGAGCGGGCCGTCGACCGCCGCGAGGATGTCGGCGAGCGTGATCTCCTCCGGGGGACGGGCCAACACGTAGCCGCCACCCACTCCGCGCTTGGAGCGGACGAGTCCCGCACCCTTCACCGCGAGCAGGATCTGCTCGAGGTAGGGCTGGGGGAGACCGGTGCGTTCGGCGATCTCCTTCACCGACGTGGGCTGGTCGGAACCGTGCAGCGCCAGGGACAGGAGGGCGCGCGCGGCGTAGTCGCCCCGCGTCGAGACCTTCACGATCGCCTCGCTGCCGCTCGGGAAATGCCCGCGTCCATGTCACCATTGTCGCGCGTCACGGCGCTCTCGCCCCGGTGTTCGCGCCACGGCGACCCGTGCCGGCCCTCATAGCCTGCTGGGAGTGGACGTGGCGGAGGGCGTGAAACCCCGGTACTCGGGTCCCAACGTGACCGGGGTGGTGCCCGCACTGCTCGGCGTGCGGCCCGTGGAGTGGATGCCGGCACCGGTCACCGGTGCCCGCGCCACCGTGCTCCTGGTGGTCGACGGCCTGGGCTGGGAGGCGGTCACGGGCTTCCCCGCCCAGCTGCCGCGAGCTCGGGGCCTTCTCTGGGGGGCCGATCACCACGGTGGTGCCGTCCACCACGCCCGCCGCCCTCACGTCGATCACCACCGGGCTGCCGCCGTCGCGCCACGGCATCACCGGGTTCCGGATCCGCCACGAGCGCGGCGTCCTCAACGCCATCCGCTGGCAGCTGGCCGACGGCGGGCGTCCGCCCGAGCCCGAGCACGTGCAGAAGGAGCGGGTGTTCTGCGGGCAGTCGGTGCCCGTCGTCACCAAGGCCATGTTCCGCACCACCGGGTTCACCGCCGCCCACATGCGCGGCACCGAGTTCCACGGGTGGCAGACCACCTCGGTCCTCGTCGAGCACGTGCGGTCGCTGGTCGCCGGCGGCGCACCGTTCGTCTACTCGTACTACTCGGGGGTCGACGAGATCGCGCACGCCTACGGCCTCGAATCGCAGTACTACCCGGCCGAGCTCGCGGCCGCCGACCGGCTGGTGGGTGACCTGCTCGACGCCCTGCCCGACGACGTCGCGCTCGTCGTCACCGCCGACCACGGCCAGGTCGAGGTCGGCCACGACCGCTGGCGCTCGCTGGCGCCGCTGCACGAACTGGTCGAGACCTACGCGGGCGACGGCCGCTTCCGCCACCTGCACGCGAAGCCCGGCCGGGCGGCCGAGCTCCATGCGGCCGCCGAGGAGCTGCACGGCGACACCGCGCGCGGCGGCAGCGGTGAGGCGTGGGTGTTCCGGCGCGAGCAGCTGCTCGACGAGGAGTGGCTCGGTCCCGATCCCGTGCCCGCGGTCTACCGGCGCGTCGGCGACGTCGTGCTCGCGGCGCGCGCGCCCGTGGGCTTCGTCGACCCGACCCTTCCGCACGAGGCGCAGCTGATGAGCGCGCACGGATCGATCACCGCGTCCGAGGTGGAGGTCCCGCTCGTGGCCGCACGCGGACGGGCGGCCTCGGGACCGGCGCGCTAAGGTCGTCGAACTACACCCGTGTGATTCATCCACAGGCTGTGGACACAGTGTGGAAATCCTGGGGAGGCAGGCGCGACGTTGGCCAAGTCGTTCGTCCACCTCCACCTGCACACCGAGTTCTCGATGCTCGACGGTGCCGCGCGCATCGCCGAGGTGGTCGCCACCGCCGCCGCCGACGGCCAGCCCGCGGTCGGGATCACCGACCACGGCAACATGTACGGCGTCCTCGACTTCTACCGGGCCGCGCGAGACCTCGACCTCACCCCGGTCATCGGCACCGAGGCCTACATGGTCACCACGTCGCGCCACGACCGGCCCGCGGCGCGACCAGCACGACATCTACCACCTCACCCTGCTCGCGGAGTCCACCCAGGGCTACAAGAACCTCATCAAGGTGTCGTCGAACGCGTACCTCGACGGCTTCTTCCAGAAGCCCCGCGTCGACTTCGACCTGCTCGAGCAGCACCACGAGGGCCTCGTCGGCACCACCGGCTGCCTCGGCGGCGCGGTCTCGCAGGCGCTCCTCAAGGGCGACTACCCGCTCGCGCAGCAGCACGTCGAGCGCTTCCAGTCGATCTTCGGCCGCGACTCCTTCTTCGTCGAGCTGCAGGACCACGGTCTGCCCGAGCAGCTGCAGGTCAACCCGCAGCTGATCAAGCTGGCGCGCGAGATGCGGGCGCCGTTGCTCGCCACCAACGACTCGCACTACACGCACCGCCACGACGCCGAGGCGCACGACGCGCTCCTGTGCGTGCAGACCGGCGCGCTGCAGTCCGACCCGAAGCGCTTCAAGTTCGACGCCGACGAGTTCTACCTGAAGACCGCGTCCGAGATGCGCGCGCTGTTCGCCGACTACGAGGAGGCGTGCGACAACACGCTGCTCATCGCCGAGCGCGCCGCCGTCGAGATCGAGTTCGGCAACGCGGTGCTGCCGTCGTTCCCGACGCCGCCCGGTCACGACGAAGACTCGTTCCTGCGCGAGCTGTGCATCGAGGGCGCCAAGGAGCGCTACGGGATCTCGCCCGGGCCGGAGGCGCTCGAGCGCATCGAGTTCGAGCTCGGCGTCATCAAGACGATGGGGTTCTCCGCCTACTTCCTCATCGTCTGGGACCTCGTGCGCTACGCACGCACGCGCGGCATCCGCGTCGGACCGGGGCGGGGGAGCGCGGCGGGTTCGTGCGTCGCCTACTGCCTGCGCATCGTCGACATCGACCCGATCAAGTACGACCTGCTGTTCGAGCGGTTCCTCAACCCGGGCCGCAAGCAGATGCCCGACATCGACATGGACTTCGACTCCCGTTACCGCGGCGAGATGATCAAGTACGCCGCCGAGCGCTACGGGTGGGACCACGTCGCGCAGATCGTCACCTTCTCCACCATCAAGGCGCGGGCCGCCGTGCGCGACTCCGCGCGGGTGCTCGGCTACCCGTACATCGTGGGCGACAAGATCGCCAAGCTCATGCCGCCGCTGATCATGGGCCGCGACACTCCGTTGCGGGCGTGCTTCGAGAAGGTCACCGGCCACGAAGACGGCTACAAGATGGCCTCGGAGCTGCGCACGCTCTACGAGGCCGATCCCGACGCCAAGCGCGTCATCGACGTCGCCCGCGGGCTCGAGGGCCTCCGGCGCCAGGACGGCATCCACGCCGCCGCGGTGGTGATCACGCGCGAGCCGCTCACCGAGTACCTGCCCGATCCAGCGCAAGCCGGAGGCCGGCGGCAAGATCGAGGACGCGCCGATCGTCACCCAGTACGAGATGCACGGGGTCGAAGACCTCGGCCTCCTCAAGATGGACTTCCTGGGGCTGCGCAACCTCGACGTCCTCGAGATCGCCCTCGATCTCATCGCCGAGCGCACCGGCTCCCGACCCGACATCGACCGTGTCCCGCTCGACGACGTCGCCACCTTCGACCTCCTCCGGCGCGGCGACACCGTCGGCGTGTTCCAGCTGGAGGGCGGGCCCATGCGCGCGCTGCTCCGCTCGCTCGCGCCCACCGAGTTCGAGGACGTCGCCGCCCTCATCGCGCTCTACCGCCCGGGCCCGATGGCGCAGAACTGGCACAACGAGTACGCCGACCGCAAGAACGGTCGCAAGCCGGTCTCGTACCCGCACGAAGACCTGCGCGAGGTCCTCGAGCCCACCTACGGGCTGATGATCTACCAGGAGCAGCTGATGCGCGTCGCGCAGCGGCTCGCCGGCTACTCGCTGGAGGAGGCCGACAACCTCCGCAAGGCCACCGGCAAGAAGATCCGCGCGCTCATCGCCAAGGAGCGCACCAAGTTCGTCGAGGGGTGCGTCGCCAACGGGCACACCGAGGACGTTCGGCAACGACTTCTTCGACATGATCGAGCCGTTCGCCGACTACTCGTTCAACAAGTCGCACTCGTTCGGCTACGGCTTCGTCACCTACCAGACCGCGTGGCTCAAGGCGAACTTCCCGCCCGAGTACTTCGCCGCGCTGCTCACGTCGGTCAAGACCAACAAGGACCAGACCGCGATCTTCCTCAACGAGTGCCGCCAGATGGGCATCGCGGTGCTCGTCCCCGACATCAACGAGTCGGTCTCCGACTTCTCGGTGCGCGCCAACCCCGAGGGCACCAATTCCACGGGCTACGGCGACATCCGCTTCGGGCTCTCCGCCGTGCGCAACGTCGGCGAGGGCGTGGTGGCGCACATCGTCGCCGCACGCGAGGAGGGCGGTCCGTTCACCGACTTCTACGACTTCTGCGACCGCGTCGACCCGTCGGTGCTCAACAAGCGCTGCATCGAGTCGTTGGCCAAGGCGGGTGCCTTCGACTCCGTCGGCCACCCGCGCCAGGGTCTCGTGTTCGTGCACGAGACGATCATCGAGACCGTGCTCGGCCGTCGGCGCAACGAGGCCGAGGGCCAGTTCGACCTCTTCTCCGCCGTCGACGACCCCGCGCCGGAGGCGGTCGTCGGGCACCGCACCGAGATCCCCGACGCCGAGTTCCCGAAGTCGCAGCGGCTCGCGTTCGAGAAGGAGATGCTCGGTCTCTACGTCAGCGACCACCCGATGATGGGTGCCGAGCGCGCGTTGCGGAAGTACACCGACGGCACCCTCGGCGAGCTGCGCGACAGCCGTGAGGGCGACATGCGCACGGTCGGCGGCATCGTCACCGTGCTCAACCGCCGCTACACGAAGCGCGGCGACCTCATGGCCACGTTCGTGCTCGAGGACCTCGGCGCCGCGCTCGAGGTGATGGTCTTCCCCAAGACGATGGAGCAGTACGGCCACCTCCTCGAGGACGACGCCATCGTCGTGATCAAGGGCCGCCTCGACGTCCGCGACGACACGCCCAAGATCATCGCCATGGAGGTCGTGCGCCCCGAGCTGTCGGTCGACACCGGGCCGCCGGTGCGGGTGAAGGTGAAGCTCAACGTGCTCTCCGACTCCAAGGTCGGCCAGCTCAAGAACATCCTCAGCGAGCACCCCGGCGACAGCCCGGTCTTCGTCCACCTCGAGAGCCCGGAGAAGACCACCGTCCTGCGCCTCGGCGACGAGCACCTCGTCGACGCCGGCACCGGCCTCTTCGCCGAGCTCCGCATCCTCCTCGGCGCCGACTGCATCACCTGACCCCAGGCGCCCCGCCCTTCACGAACATCTCGGAGTTGACGTACGCGGGTGGGGGTCAATCCCGGGATGCTCGCTCGCGAGCGGCGCAGACGGTGTCGACGATGGCCGTGTCACTCGACTTCGACGTGAACTCAGGACCTGGAAGCCGAGGACGACGAGGTCGTTCCCGCGTGCTCGATCCGAGTCGAACGACTGGCGCCCCCGATGGAAGTCCCAACCGTCGTACTCGATGGCGATGCGGAGGTCTGGGTAGCAGAGATCGATCCGGTACCGCTTCCCGTCGACCTGCACCGGGTGTTGCAGCGTCGGTGCCGGGAGGCCGGCGCGCACCAGGAGATCGGCGATCCGCTTCTCGGGTTCGCTCTCGCCAGGGTGGTACCCGGGCAACCGGTGTTCGAGGATCTCGCGCATCACCGTGCACCGGAGTCGTCCCCGCCCTTCGAGCTCCTCGGCAACGCTTCGCAGCGCACGCAGCGTCACGATCTGGCGACGAAGCGACTCGTCGACCGCCCGCTCGACGTTCCATTTCCGCACGATCCCGGTGAGGTCGCACAGCGTCCGAGCGACCGAGGTGACGGGGATCGGCCCAACCCGGCCGAAGTGCGACGGCCCGAACACCGTGGTCTCGTGCGCGACGATGCCGTCGATCTCCGGGGGAGCGGCGTCGAAGGGCGTGATCTCCAACGCGTCGCGGGGGAACCCTCGAAGCCGTGCAACGCCGCAGCCGAGCGGAAGGACGCACGCGCCGCCGGGCCCGACGCGAGACAGGCGGCGAGCAGGCTCTGCTCCCAGGTGTCGGGTGTCCCCGCCACCCGGTACACGCCGCGCCGCACGGGTTCCAGTCGGCGGTCCCGCACCCTTCGCTCGAGCGTGTTCGCGGACATCGCCGTGAGTGCCTGGGCGCGGGTCACGAGCCCCAGCTGACGCCGGGCGACGGCAACGAGGGGCGAATCGGTCATCACCGAAGTGACGACCGGGCAGCGCTCGAGTCACGCACCTCGAGCATCTCGGGGTCGACCCCCACGGGCGTACGTCAACTCCGAGATGTTCGGGCGGGGGCGGCGGGGGTGTGGGGGATCGGGGTGGGGCTGTGCGAAGCTCTCGGCATGCACATCGGCGTGTTGGGGGGTACCGGGCCTGCGGGCCGGGGGATGGCGGTCCGCTTGGCCGCAGTGGGCCACCGGGTGACCCTCGGCTCGCGTGAGCAGGAGCGAGCCGCGCAGGTCGTCGACGAGCTGCGCGAGCGCTGGGGCGACCAGGTCGCCGGGCTCGAGCCGGGGAGCAACCACGACGCCGCCGATGCCGAGATGGTCGTCCTGGCCACGGTCTGGGACGCCGCCGTCTCGACGGCCCGGGCCCACGCCGACCAGCTCGGGGGCAAGATCGTCATCTCCATGGCGAACGGGCTCGAGAAGCGCGGCCGCCAGTTCGTGCCCGTACCGTCGCCCGCCGGCTCCATCGCCGCCGAGGTGAAGGCCGAAGCGCCCGACGCGCTCGTGGTCGCCGCCTTCCACCTGGTGCCGGCCGCGGCGCTCGCCGACATCAGTCAGCCGCTCACCGGCGACGTGCTCGTCGTCGGCGACGAGGAGGGTCGCCCGACCGTCCTCGACCTGGTCGACGCCATCCCCGACCTGCGCGCCTTCGACGCCGGTCCGCTGGAGAACGCGATCGGGCTCGAGACCTTCTCGGCGGCGCTGCTCACGGTCAACCTCCGCCACAAGGGCGAGGGGTCGCTGCGGATCGAAGGCGTCGGGCCTCGCGCCACATGACCATCGAGATCTTCGACACCGCACAACGGGCCATCGTCCCGTTCGAGGTCGGCCCCGTCGTCCGCATGTACGTGTGCGGCATCACGCCGTACGACTCCACGCACCTCGGCCACGCCGCCACCTACCTCACCTACGACCTCCTGATCCGTCGGCTCGAGGAGCTCGGGCACGAGGTCCGGATGGTGCGCAACGTCACCGACGTCGACGACTCGATCCTCCCGAAGGCACGCGAGCTCGGCGTGCCCTACCTCGAGCTGGCCGAGGCCGAGCTCGCACGCTTCCGCTCCGACATGGACGCGCTCGACACGCGCCCGCCGCTTGCCGAGCCCCGCGCCACCGAGTCGATCGACGGCATGATCGACATGGTCGGGCGCCTGATCGACGACGGCAACGCCTACGTCGCGCACGGCACCGTCTACTTCGACGTCTCGACCTTCTCCCGGTACGGCGAGCTGTCGCACTACTCCCGTGACGAGATGGTGCGCCTGGCGCGCGAGCGCGGCGGCAACCCCGACGATCCCCACCGTCGCGACCCCCTCGACTTCGTGCTCTGGCAGCCGTCGCTGCCCGACGAGCCGTCGTGGGACGCGCCGTTCGGCGTCGGTCGTCCGGGCTGGCACGTCGAGTGCTCGGTGATGGCGATGCACGAGCTCGGGCCCACCATCGACCTGCACGGTGGCGGCTCCGACCTGATCTTCCCGCACCACGAGTGCGAGGTGGCGCAGAGCGAGAGCATCACCGGCGAGACGTTCTCCCGCCACTGGGTGCACTCGGCGATGGTGAGCTACGACGGCGAGAAGATGTCGAAGTCGCTCGGCAACCTCGTGTTCGTGAGCGACCTGCTCAAGACCGCCGACGCGCGCGCGATCCGACTCGCGTTGATGCAGCACCACTACCGCGCCGGCTTCGAGTGGCACGACACCGATCTCGACGACGGCACCGCGCTCCTGCACCGACTCCTCGCCGCGGCCGAACGTCCCGACGGCGCCGACCCGCGCCCGTACGCCGCGCGCGTGCGCGCCGCGATCGACCACGACCTCGACGCCCCGAGCGCGCTCGAGGCCCTCGACGACCTCGCCAGCGCGGTGCTCTCCGGCGGCAGCGACACCAGCGCGCCGGGGGTGCTGCGCGAGCTCGGTGGGCTGCTCGGCATCGACCTCGACCGACCGCTCAACGCGCCCGTCAACACGGACCGCGATCGGCTCGGAAACGCCTGAGGGCACGACGGGGCCACTGGTAACGTCGACCGCCCATGACGATCACGATCACGCTGCCCGACGGTTCGACGCGCGACCACGAGTCCGGCGTCACCGCGGGTGAGATCGCCGCATCGATCGGGCGCGGCCTCGCCAAGGCGGCGCTGGCGGCGCGCGTCACCGTCGACGACGGACCGGCCGACTGGTACGACCTGAACCGGCCGATCGACCACGACGCCCTCGTCGCGATCATCACCCCCGACTCCGACGACGGCCGCGAGGTGCTGCGCCACTCCACCGCGCACGTCATGGCGCAGGCGGTGAGCGACCTCTTCCCGGGCGCGAAGTACGCCATCGGCCCCGCGATCACCGACGGCTTCTACTACGACTTCGAGCTGCCCGACGGCGAGCACTTCTCCGACGACGACCTCGGCCGCATCGAGGCCCGCATGCGCGAGATCGTGAAGGCCGACGAGCCGTTCGTGCGCGAGGAGCTCGACCGCGAGCACGCCATCGCGACCTTCGCCGACCAGCCGTACAAGGTCGAGATCATCGAACGGGTCGACCCCGTCGACGCCGCGGAGATCGGCGACGGCAACGTCATCTCGGTCTACCGCAACCCGCGCGAAGGCAAGCCGGAGTTCGTCGACCTGTGCCGGGGCCCGCACGTGCCGTCGACCAAGCGGCTCGGGGCGTTCAAGCTCACCAAGGTCGCGGGTGCGTACTGGCGCGGCGACGAGAAGCGCCCGATGCTCCAACGCATCTACGGCACCGCGTGGGAGTCGAAGGCCGCGCTCGAGGAGCACCTCCATCGCATCGAGGAAGCCGAGAAGCGCGACCACCGCAAGCTCGGCCAGGAGCTCGACCTCTTCTCGTTCCCCGACGAGATCGGCTCCGGCCTCGCCGTCTTCCATCCCAAGGGTGGCGCGATCCGCCGCGTCATGGAGGACTACTCGCGTCGCCGGCACGAGGAAGCGGGCTACGAGTTCGTCAACTCGCCGCACATCACCAAGTCGCACCTGTTCGAGATCTCCGGGCACCTCGACTGGTTCGCCGACGGCATGTACCCGCCGATGGAGCTCGACGGCGGTACCGACTACTACCTCAAGCCGATGAACTGCCCGTTCCACATCCTGATCTACCGCAGCAGCATGCGCTCCTACCGCGAGCTGCCGTTGCGGCTGTTCGAGTTCGGCACGGTGTACCGCTACGAGAAGTCGGGCGTCGTGCACGGTCTGACGCGCGTGCGCGGCATGACGCAGGACGACGCGCACATCTTCTGCACGCGCGAGCAGATCGTCCCCGAGCTGACGCGCGCGCTCGAGTTCGTGATCAGCGTGCTGCGCGACTACGGCCTCGACGACTTCTACCTCGAGCTCTCGACCAAGCCCGAGGGCAAGGCGGTCGGCACCGACGCCGAGTGGGAGGAGGCCACGGAGGCGCTGCGCGCGGTGGCCGAGGCCGACGACCACGAGCTGGTGATGGACGAAGGTGGTGGCGCGTTCTACGGGCCGAAGATCTCGGTGCAGGCGCGCGACGCGATCGGTCGCACGTGGCAGATGTCCACCATCCAGCTCGACCTGCAGCTCCCGCAGCGCTTCGAGCTCGAGTACGTCGGCGACGACAACGAGCGCCACCGCCCGGTGATGATCCACCGCGCGCTGTTCGGCACCATCGAGCGCTTCTTCGCCATCCTCACCGAGCACTACGCAGGGGCGTTCCCTGCGTGGCTGGCGCCGGTGCAGGTGTCGGTCGT
The DNA here is from genome assembly GCA_963755855.1 of uncultured Actinomycetes bacterium. GTDB lineage: Bacteria > Actinomycetota > Acidimicrobiia > IMCC26256 > DASPTH01 > DASUAS01. The sequence goes on from CAVWLR010000010.1 coordinate 481,473, forward strand.
GCCCGTGGCCGACCGTCACGAGGACTTCGCCGCCGAGGTCGCGGCCACGCTGAAGGCCGACGGCCGGCGGGTCGAGGTCCTGTCGGCGCACAGCGACTCGCTCGGCGCCCGCATCCGCAACGCGAAGATGCAGAAGGTGCCGTACATCCTCGTGGTCGGCGACGACGACGTCGAGCACCGCACCGTCGGCGTCAACGAGCGGGGGAGCGACGCCCCCGAGCGCGGCGTCACCCTCGACGACTTCGTCGCCCGCCTGGGCGCGGCCGTCGACAGCCACGTCCACGCGTGAGCGTGAGGTGATGGCGTGACCCTCGATCGCCTCTGGGCCGGCTGGCGCACGACGTACATCGACGGCGTCGCCACCCAACCGCCGCCCGAGGGTGAGCACGACTGCCTGTTCGAGCGGTTGAGTCGCGAACCCGACGACGTGTCGATGGTCCTGGCGCGGAACGAGCACGCGTTCGCGGTGATGAACGCGTACCCGTACACGTCCGGCCACCTGATGGTCGCGCCCCTGCGCCACGAGTCGACCCTCGCGGGGTTGTCGCGTGAGGAGGCCGGCGCGCTCATGGAGCTGGTGCAGGACGCCAACGTCGCGATGCTCGCCGCCTACACCCCCGACGGCGTCAACGTGGGCGCCAACATCGGTCGCGCCGCAGGCGCCGGCGTGCCCGGTCACGTCCACGTGCACGTGCTGCCGCGCTGGGTGGGAGACACCAACTTCATGACCACGGTCGCCGAGGCGCGCATCCTGCCCGAGCCGTTGAGCCGGAGCTACGAGAAGCTGCGGGACGCCTGGCCCCGCTGAGGCCCGGTCGGGGCCCCGGCGCTACCGTGCTGGCGATGGCCGACGACGCGCCCGAGCTGCACAACGGCGACACCGCGAACGGGCAGACCGCCGACGCGCCGACGCCCGACGGCGAGTACCGCGACCAGCTCCCGGCCGACCTCGACGTCACCGGCTACGTCGGCCCCTACCTGTTCCCGCCGATGACGCGGCGCCGGATCCCGGCGACGATGTACCTGCGTCCTCGCCGCGTTCTGCATGCTCGGCTACGTGGTGTCGGCGAACTCCGGCCTCCTCGCGGTTGCGATCGTGCTGACGCTGGTCGCCGCCTACCACTTCCTCAGCGCCTGGCCGCTGAACATCGACCAGACCGAGGCACTGCTCATCGCCTCGCGCACGGTCGGCTTCGCCGTCGGCCACTCCAGCGCGCAGCTCGCGTGGCACGGGCTGAGGGCCCGCCCGGTGTGGCGGATCCTGCTCTACAGCGCCGACGAGCCACCGTCGATGCGTGGCCTCGTGCAGGTCGACGCCGTCGACGGCTCGGTGATGGGCGAGTACGTCGAGCCGAACCCCGAGGACTGGTCGAAGTACGGCCTCGAGGAGGCTGCTGGCCAGTCGGCCTGAGGTCGGGACCTGTCGGCCCGCTGGGCGAGCGGAGGGCAGGAGGGGCAGGGTCTCTTGCCTTCGACGCCCGCCACGGCGGACCTGTCGATCACAACGCGATCGACCCTGCTCCTATTCCACGAGGTCGCTACTCCGAAACCGCCGCCCGCACCTTCTCGACGAGGTGCGCGGGCACCGGGTCGTGGTGCGAGTGCTCGATCCGGAACCGCCCCCGTCCTCCGGTCATCGACCGCAGGTCGATCGTGTAGCGCAGCAGCTCCGAGGTGGGCACCAGCGCCACGACCTCCACCTCGCCGTTGCCCGCCGCGCTCGATCCCTGGATGCGGCCGCGCTTCGAGTTGAGGTCGCCCATGATGTCGCCCTGGTGCGACTCGGGCGCGATCACGACCAGCTCGCTCACCGGCTCGAGGAGGATCGGCTCGGCCTTCGCCATCGCTTCCTTGAAGCCGATCGACCCGGCCATCTTGAAGCTCATCTCCGACGAGTCGACCGAGTGGTACTTGCCGTCGAAGCACGTCACCCGCACGTCGACGACGGGGAACCCGAACACGCCCCCGTGCTCCATCGCCTCGACGACGCCCTTCTCGACCGCGGGGATGAACTGCCGCGGGATCGCGCCACCGACGATCTGGTCGACGAACTCGAAGCCGCCGCCGCGTCCGAGCGGCTCGACGCGGACGAACGCGACGCCGAACTGGCCGTGCCCACCGGTCTGCTTCTTGTACTTGCCCTCCGCCTCGGCCTCGTGGGTGATGGTCTCGCGGTACGCGACCTTCACGGCCTCGGTCTCGACCTCGACGCCCAGCTTCGAGTGCAGGCGCGCCAGCGCGATCCCGAGGTGGGTCTCACCCTGTCCCCAGAGCAGCGTCTGGTGCGTCTCGGGGTTGCGCTCGAGCTTCAGCGCGGGGTCCTCGTCGAGCAGGCGGTGCAGCGCGTTGGCGAGCTTGTCCTCGTCGCTCTTCGACTTGGCCCGGATCGCGGTCGCGAGCACCGGCGCGGGTGGCTCGAACGGATCGACCGACACGTCGGCGCCGCGCGCGCCGAGCACGTCGCCGGTCGTGGTGCCGGCGAGCTTCGCCACCGCGGCGATGTCGCCCGCGGGCACCTCCGACACCGGTTCCTGCTCCTTGCCCCGGAGCACCGAGAGCTGATGGAGGCGCTCGTCGTGGACGGTGCGGCCGTTCACCAGCGTGGCATCGGCCTTCACCGTGCCCTGCAGCACCTTGAAGAGGTTCACGTGCCCGACGTACGGATCGACGATGGTCTTGAACACGAACGCGACCGGGGGACCGTCGCCCGCCGTCGCCGCCGGCGCCGGACCCTCCTCGGTGATGAACTGCGCGAGGCGGTCGACGCCCACGAGCTTGGTCGCGCTGCCGCACAGCACCGGGAACACCGCGCCCGACGCGACGCCGTCGGCCAGCGCGTGCGCGAGCTCCGACACCGGGATGGTCTCGTCGGCGAGGTAGCGCTCCATGAGGTCGTCGTCGCCGACGACGATGCCCTCGATCAACGCGTCGTGGATGGAGTGCTCCTCCATCTCCATCTCGGGTGGGATGGGGCCTTCGGTGGCCGTGCCGTCGACGTAGTGCACCGCGTGGTCGTCGAGCAGCTCGACGACGCCGTGGAAGTCGGCCTCGTCACCGATGGGGAGCTGCAGCGGCGCGACGCCGGCACCGAACTTGTCCTTCAGCTCGTCGAGCGTGCGGGCGAACGACGCCCGCTCGCGGTCGAGCTTGTTCACGAAGACCGCACGCGGCAGCCCGAGCTCCTCGGCCATGCGCCACACGAGCTCGGTCTGCACCTCGACGCCCTCGACCGCGGACACCACGAAGACGGCGAGGTCGACGGCGCGCAGCGCGGCGGCGACGTCGCTGACGAAGTCGGCGTAGCCGGGGGTGTCGACGAGGTTGACCTTGTGGCCGTCGTGCTCGAAGGGCGCCATGGCCAGCGACACCGAGATGCGGCGCTTGGCCTCTTCGGGGTCGAAGTCGGTGACGGTGGTGCCGTCCTCGACGCGGCCGAGGCGGCTGATCACGCCGGCGTCGTAGAGGAGGGCCTCGGCCAGGGAGGTCTTCCCCGAGCCGCCGTGACCCACGAGGGCCACGTTGCGGATCTTCTCCGTCGGGTACGTCTTGGCCGCCACCGGCACCCCCCAGTGCTCGAGAACGGTATGTGCGTGCGAGTCTACGCAGGTCGTCCAGCGGGGTTCCCGGGACGCCACGGGGAGGTTGCGGTGACGTTGCGGGGGTTCGCGGGTGCTTCCGGGGCCGGGCCGGGCATCCGACGGGTGTTAGCCTGATTTCGAAGGCTCCCATCCGCACCCGCGGCCTGGCCTGTTCCGTCCGCCGACCGAGGAATCGCGCACATGCTCGACGGACGCTGGCGAGCGACAGTCGAGCGAGGGCTCGAGCCTGTCGGCCAGGGCCTCCACCGGGCCGGCATCACCGCCGACGGTCTCACCATCATCGGCCTGGTCTTCGCCATCGGCACCGCCCTGGTGATCGCCGACGGCCACCTGCTGCTCGGTGTGTTCGGCGTGATCCTCACCGGACTGCCCGACATCCTCGACGGTTCGGTGGCGCGCCAGAGCGGTCGCGCCGGGCCCCGGGGCGCCTTCTTCGACTCCGTGTGCGACCGGGTCGCCGACGCCGCCATGTTCATCGGCGTGGCCTGGTTCCTCGCCGAGACCGGGACTCCGGGCGACGCGGTGCTCGCGATGGCCGTGCTCGCGCCTCTCGATGCTGATCACCTACGAGCGCGCTCGAGCGGAATCACTCGGCTTCCAGGCGCGCGGCGGGCTCATGGAGCGCGCCGAACGACTCGTGCTGCTCGGCGTCGGCCTCGCCTTCGACATCCTCGTGCCCGTGCTCTGGATCATGCTCGTGCTCACCGCGATCACCGCGGTGCAGCGCTTCGTCAAGGTCTGGCGGCAGGCCACGCCCGCGCGACCGCGTCGCACTCGTCACCACCGCGGCTCCGGCACCGCCGAGCCGCGCGCCGGGAGCCTCGCCCAGTGGTGGGCGGCGCACCGACCCCAGACCGAGCGCTCGACCGGGTCCCGTTCCGCGTCGCGTCGTCGCTGACCCACCGCGAGCGCGGTGTCGATCCTTCCGGCGCGCACGTCGTACTACGCGTACCGCGCCGGCGAGGGCATCGCACGGCTCGTCCCGCCGGTGATCGGCACGCCGGCGGCGCGTGGGATCGCGCAGCTCGCGCCGGCGGTGATGTCGGGACGACGGGCGCAGGTGGAGCGCAACCTGCGGCGCATCCACGGCCAGGACTACGGGGGCGCCGCCCTGCGCCACGACGTGGCCGCCACGTTCGACTCCTACGGCCGCTACTTCTACGAGCTGTTCCGCCTCTCCACCCTGACCCCCGAGTGGATCGACGAGCACTTCCACTGCACCGGCATCGAGCACGTCCGGGCCGGTGTCGACGAGGGGAGGGGAGCGGTGCTGGCGCTCCCGCACCTCGGCAACTGGGACTTCGCCGGTGCGTGGCTCGCGCTGCAGGGGTTCGCGGTCACCGTCGTGGCCGAACCGGTCGAGCCGCCCGAGCTCTTCGACTGGTTCGTCGAGACGCGGGCGCGTCTCGGGATGCGGGTGATCCCGCTCTCGGCGACCGCGGGCACCGACGTGCTCAAGGCGGTGCGCGACAACGAGGTGGTGTGCCTGCTCACCGACCGCGACCTCACCGGCGACGGCGTCCCGGTCGACTTCTTCGGCGAGACCACGACCCTGCCCGGCGGTCCCGCGATGACCGCGCTGCGCGCCGGGGCACCCTTGCTGCCGACCGGGTGCTACTTCATGGACCACGGCGACAGCCGGGCCGACATCCGCCCGCCGCTCGACACCTCCCGGTCCCGGGCCGAGGTCACGTCCCCGTCGGGTGCCGACGCCCGGGCCCGCACCGGTCGTCTGCGCGACGACCTGCGGCGGGTCACCCAGGCGCTGGCGACCGAGTTCGAGGAGCTGATCCGCGGTCGAACCCACGCACTGGCACCTGCTGCAGCCCAACTGGCCCAGCGACCGCGTGCGGGTGGGATGATCAGCAGGTGTCGATGAGGGTCATGCTGTCGTGCCCGTACTCCCTGACGCTGTTCGGCGGGGTGCAGGGCCAGGTGCTCGGGCTCGCCCGCGCCCTGCGCGACGCCGGGATCGACGCCCGGGTCGTGGCTCCGTGCGACGGCCCGCCCCCCGAGCCGGGGATCACCACCATCGGCCCCAGCTCCCGCGTGCCGAGCAACGGCTCGGTCGCGCCGATCGCCACCGGACGTGCGGTCTCGCGGCGCACGATCGAGGCCCTGCGCACCTTCCGGCCCGACGTGCTGCACCTCCACGAGCCGCTCTCGCCCGGCGCCAACCACGCCGCACTGGTGGGTACCACGATCCCCGCGGTCGGCACGTTCCACTCGTCGCGGACCGGCCGCAACGGCTGGTACGAGACGTTCCGTCCCGGCCTCAAGCCCATGATGCGCCGGCTCGCGGTCGCCACCGCGGTGTCGGAGGACGCCAAGCGGCAGATCTCGCTGACCTTCGAGACCGAGTGCGAGATCCTGCCCAACGGGGTGGACGTGCCCGCGCTCGCCACGGGGCGCACGACGCCGTCGCCCTCACCCGCGATCGTCTTCGTCGGCCGCCACGAGCAGCGCAAGGGCCTCTCGGTGCTGCTCGACGCGTTCGTCGGCCTCGAGCGCGACGCCGTGCTCTGGGTCATCGGCGACGGGCCGGAGCAGCGCTCGCTCCGCGGCCGCGACGTCCCGCGAGTGGAGTGGCTGGGTCGCGTCTCCGAAGAGGAGAAGCAGGCCCGGTTGCGCGGCGCGACCGTCGCCTGCTTCCCGGCCATCGACGGCGAGTCGTTCGGCGTGGTGCTGCTCGAGGCGATGGCGGCGCGGACCGCCCTGGTGGCCTCCGACATCGACGGCTACCGCACCGTCTCCCGGGCCGACCGTGAGGCGCTGCTCGTCCCGCCGGGCGACGCCGGCTCGTTGCGGCTCGCCCTGCGGAGCCTGCTCGACGACCCTGCGCGCCGGGCCCGACTGGTGGAGGAAGGTGCCCGGCGGGCCGACGAATTCTCCATGGCCCACCTGGCCGAGCGGTTCCTCCCGTTGTACGAGCGGGCCATCGCGAAGTCACAGGCGGTCGTCGGCTGACGACCAGGCCCAGGTAGCATGAGCACATGATCGCCGTCATCGTGATCGTCGTCATCGTGGTCCTGATCGTCGGGTTCTTCTGGCTCGGCTACAACGGCCTCGTCAAGCGGCGCAACCAGGTCGACAACGCTTGGTCGCAGATCGACGTGCAGCTCAAGCGTCGCCACGACCTCATCCCGAACCTCGTGGAGACGGTCAAGGGCTACGCCGCTCACGAGCGGGGCACGTTCGAGGCCGTCACCAACGCGCGGGCCAACGCCATCAACGCGCAGACGCCCGCCGAGCAGGCCCAGGCCGAGAACGTGCTGAGCGGAGCGCTCAAGAGCCTGTTCGCGGTGGCGGAGGCGTACCCCGACCTCAAGGCGAACCAGAACTTCCTGAACCTCCAGGAGGAGCTGACCAGCTCCGAGGACCGCGTCGCCTACGCGCGGCAGTACTACAACGACAGCGTGTTGAACTACAACACCCAGATCCAGAAGTTCCCCACCGTGTTCCTGGCGGGGATGTTCCACTTCGAGAAGCGCGAGTTCTTCGACGCCGCACCCGAAGAGACCGAGACCCCGCAGGTCAGCTTCTAGCCTGCGTTCCACCACCTTCTAGCCACCCGCCGATCGGCGCCCGTGCGCGCGTGACCCTCCGTCCGGAGCGCGTCCGCTGCGGCCGGCGACGAGGCGCCACCTCGAGACAGGTTCGACACCCGTGAACGAGCAGATCGCGGCCAACAAGCGGCGCACGTTCCTCATGCTGCTCGGCTTCGTGGTGATCATCACGCTGGTCGCGACGGCCATCGTGCTGCTCTTCGGCGCCGGCTGGGTCGGCGTCGATCATCGCCTTCGTGATCGCGTTGGCGTTGGCGTGGGGCTCCTACTACAACTCCGACAAGATCGCGATCGCCGCCAGTCGGGCCAAGCCCGCCGACGAGACCGAGTACCGCCGGTACCACAACCTGGTCGAGGGCCTCTGCATCGCCGCCGGGCTCCCGAAGCCCAAGCTCTACGTGGTCAACGACCCCGCGCCCAACGCGTTCGCGACCGGCCGCAACCCGAAGCACGCCGCGCTCGCGGTGACCACCGGGCTGCTCGAGGTGATGAACCGCGTCGAGCTGGAGGGCGTGCTGGCGCACGAGCTGTCGCACGTGAAGAACTACGACATCCTCGTCACCACGATCGCGGTCACCGCGGTCGGCACCATCGCCCTGATCTCCGACATCGGCCTGCGCTTCGCCTTCTGGGGCAGCCTGAGCGGTCGGCGCGACAACAACGGCGACTCCGGTCCGCTCGGCGCCGTCATCGCCATCGCGTCGTTGGCGGTGCTGATGCTGGCGCCGTTCGCGGGATATCTGATGCAGATGGCGATGAGCCGCAACCGCGAGTACCTGGCCGACGCCAGCGGGGTGCAGCTCACCCGCTACCCGCCGGGGCTGATCTCGGCGCTGGAGAAGCTGCGCGACGACCACGCCGTCGTGCACAACGCCACCAAGGCCACTGCGCAGATGTGGATCGAGCAGCCCCTCGAGACCGACGAGAAGAAGCAGGGCTCGAAGTTCAACAAGCTGTTCGACACCCACCCGCCGCTCGAGGACCGGATCGCGCGGCTGCAGGAGATGTAGGCGGAGGGCGCTCGTGCCCCTGGAACGGGGTCGAGAGTTCCTAGTCTGTGCGCTTCGTGCCAGCCGCGCAGACCCTCGCTCGCACAGGAGATGGAGTGAATCGACCGACCCGCCGTCGCAGCACGGCCATGGCTCTCGCCGCCCTCTTCGCGGTCACCCTCGCCGCGTGTGGAGGTGGTGACTCGAAGGCATCGGTGCCGAAGCGGACCACGACCACGCCCGCGCCCACCACCACGACGGTGGCCGTGCCCACGGCCCCGCTCACCGGCCTGCCCGACCCCGGCGGGGCGAGCCACTCCCGTCCGGTGCTGTCGGTGAAGGTCGAGAACACCCCCGACGCCCGCCCGCAGGTCGGGATCGACGAGGCCGACGTGCTCTACGAGGAGGTCGTCGAGAGCGGCATCACGCGCTTCGTGGCGATGTTCAACTCGACCGTGCCCGCACGTCGTCGGCCCGGTGCGGTCGGTGCGGGCCGAGGATCCCGACATCGTCTGGCCGCTCGGCGGGATCTTCGCCTACTCGGGTGGCGCGCCGGTGAACGTCGACGCCATCAACGCGGCACCGGTGCACGCGGTCGACGAGGACGCGGCCGGCTCGGCGATGGTGCGCAACCAGCAGGATCAGCCCCAGCGGGACGCGCCCCACAACCTCTACGGCCTCGGCCAGCCCCTGTTCGACCTGGGCGGCGACCCGAAGCCGCCGCCGGCGCTGTTCCAGTACGTCGCCGTGGGGGCCCCGCCCGTCACCGGTCAGGGCGTCCTGAACTTCCACGTCGGCTTCGACCCCGGGTACGACCCCACCTGGACGTGGAACGGCGGGACCGGAACCTGGGACCGCGCCATCGACGGCACGCCGCAGACCGTCACCGGCACCGGGCACATCTCGCCGGCGAACGTGGTCGTGCAGTTCACCCCCTACACCGGTGAGGGTGAGGCGCAGACGGTGGGAGAGGGCGACCTCTGGGTGTTCACCGACGGCGTCCTCCGCATCGGGCGGTGGGTGCGGCCCGACAAGGCCCAGCCCGCGAAGTACGTCGACGGTGCCGGGAACCCGATCGCGCTGCGCCCGGGCCGCACGTGGGTCGAGGTGCTGCCGGTCGGTGCGGCGGTCGACGTGACCGCGGCGCCGGTCTCCGAGACCACCGTCCCGCCGGTCACCACGGCGCCGCCCACCACGGTCAAGAAGAAGAAGTAGCCCCGGAGGGGTGGCCGGTAACCTGACCACCATGACGGAACGCACCACCGTGGCCACAACGGGAACGGCGCGGGTCAAGCGCGGGCTCGCCGAGATGCTCCGCGGCGGCGTGATCATGGACGTCGTCACCCCGGAGCAGGCCAAGGTCGCCGAAGACGCCGGAGCGGTCGCCGTGATGGCGCTCGAGCGCGTGCCCGCCGACATCCGGCGCGACGGCGGCGTCGCCCGCATGAGCGACCCGGCGATGATCGAGGGCATCCAGGCCGTGGTCACCATCCCGGTCATGGCCAAGTGCCGGATCGGGCACTTCGCCGAGGCCCAGGTGCTGGAGTCGCTGGGCGTCGACTACATCGACGAGAGCGAGGTGCTGACCCCGGCCGACGAGGCGCACCACGTCGACAAGTGGGGTTTCACCGTGCCGTTCGTGTGCGGTGCGACCAACCTGGGGGAGGCGCTCAGGCGCATCTCCGAGGGCGCGTGCATGATCCGCTCCAAGGGCGAGGCCGGCACCGGCAACATCGTCGAGGCCGTCCGCCACCTGCGCTCGATCCTGGGCGACATCCGCAAGCTCACCGTGGCCGACAGCGCCGAGCTGTTCGTGTGGGCCAAGGAGCTGCGGGCGCCCGATCGAGCTGGTGCAGGAGGTCGCCGAGCTCGGCGAGCTCCCCGTGCCGCTGTTCTGCGCCGGCGGCATCGCCACGCCCTCCGACGCCGCGCTCGTCATGCAGCTCGGCGCGCAGGCCGTGTTCGTGGGGAGCGGCATCTTCAAGAGCTCCGAGCCGCCCACGATGGCGAAGGCGATCGTCGAGGCCACCACGCACTACGCCGACGCCACCATCGTGGCCAAGGTGTCGCGCGGGCTCGGCGACGCGATGCGCGGCGAGGAGATCGACGCCCTCGACGTCAAGCTGGCCGACCGCGGCTGGTGAGTCGTCGATGACCGCGAGGCCCCCAGCCCATGAAGGGCCATGAGCGAGCGCCCGGTACGCAGGTACCCGCCACCACGGCGAGCGAGTCGTGAAGGTCGGCGTGTTGGCGCTGCAGGGAGCGTTCCGCGAGCATCGTGAGGTGCTCGAAGCGCTGGGAGTCGAAGCGATCGAGGTGCGCACTCCCGCGGAGCTCGGTGCGCTCGACGCGCTGATCCTCCCCGGCGGCGAGTCCACGACGATGAGCAAGCTCCTCGACTCGTCGTCGGTGCGCGCACCTCTCGCAGAGCTCCTGGCCGACGGCCTCCCCGTGCTCGGCACCTGCGCGGGGATGATCCTCCTCGCCCGCGACGTCGTCGACGGCCGTCCCGACCAGCAGTCGTTCGGCGTCGTCGACGTCGCCGTGCGCCGCAACGCGTACGGCCGCCAGCGCGACTCGTTCGAGGCCGACCTCGCGGTCGCGGGCATGGTCGGGGGCACCTTCCCGGGCGTGTTCATCCGCGCCCCCCGCATCGAGCACGCGGGCGACGACGTCGAGGTGCTCGCCACGTACGACGGCCATCCGGTCCTCGCCCGCCAGGGCGCGGTCTGGGTCGCCAGCTTCCATCCCGAGCTGTCGGGCGACCTCCGGTTGCACGAGCGGTTCCTCCAGGGTGCGTCTTGAAGGAGAAGCAGACATGAGCGGACATTCCAAGTGGCATTCGATCAAGCACGCCAAGGGTGCAGCCGACGCCGCGCGCGGCAAGGTGTTCGCGCGGCTCGCGCGTCAGATCGAGGTGGCGGCGCGCAGCGGAGGTGGTGACGTCGAGGGGAACCCGACGCTCCGCACCATGATCCAGAAGGCGCGCGACGCGTCCATGCCGAAGGACAACATCGAGCGCGCGATCAAGCGCGGCACCGGCGAGCTCGAGGGCGTCACCTACGAGAACATCACGTACGAGGGCTACGCCACCAACGGCGTCGCGGTCTACGTGGAGACGTTGAGCGACAACCGCAACCGCACCGGTGCCGAGATCAAGAACGTGTTCACCCGCAACGGCGGCTCGCTGGCCGAGCCCGGTGCGGTGGCGTGGCAGTTCGAGCGCAAGGGCGTGGTCGTGCTCGACAAGTCGGTCGGTGACGAGGACGACGTCATGCTTGCCGCCCTCGAGGCGGGCGCCGAGGACATCTCCGACGGCGGCGACACCTGGCAGGTCACCACCGCTCCCACCGACGTGCACACGGTGCGCACCGCGCTCGAGGAGGGCGGGATGGCCGTCACCAGCATCGACCTCACGATGCTGCCGAGCACCACCGTCGAGCTCGGCGATGCGTCGAAGGCGAAGTCGGTGCTGCGCGTCATCGACGCGCTCGAGGAGCACGACGACGTGCAGAACGTCTACGCCAACTTCGACATCCCCGAGTCGGTGCTCGAGTCGGTCTACGCCTGACGGCACGCGGCGCGTCTGCTTGACGCCTCGCCGCGGAAGGGTCACGCTCGGGACGACCGTCCTGCTCCGCGGGCCGGACCGAACGCGGAGGTGCGAGATGTACGCAGCCCTGGCCACGGTCTCGATCACCGACTACGAGCACGCCCGGCGGACCCTGCACGACGACGTGCTGCCGACCGTCACCGACATCCCGGGCTTCGTGTCCGGGCACTGGCTGGCACCGGTCGACGGCACCGGCGTGGAGATCCTGATCTTCGAGAACGAGGCCGAAGCGCGCGCGATGGCCGAGCAGATGCCGGTCGGTCGTCAGGTCAACGAGTTCGTCACCGTCCTGTCGGTCGAGGTGCGCGAGGTGGCGGGCAGCGTCCACCAGCTGGACGACGTCCCGCTGCAGGTGACCCCGGAGTCCTAGCTCGTCGCGCGCGCACGTCCGGTACGGTCGCGCCATGGAGACCTCTCAGGCGCTCGACTTCATCCGCGAGCACCACCACGCGGTGATGCAGACGTACCGACGTGACGGCTCACCGCAGATGTCGCCGATCGCGTGCAACGTCGACGCCGACGGCCGCATCGTCGTCAGCACCCGCGAGACGGCCATGAAGACGAAGCACCTGCGGCGTGATCCGCGCGTCGCCGTGTGCGTGCTGTCCGACGGGTTCTTCGGCGACTGGGTCCAGGTCGAGGGCACCGCCGAGGTCGTGTCGTTGCCCGAGGCCATGGAGCCGCTCGTCGACTACTACCGCACGACCAGCGGCGAGCACCCCGACTGGGACGACTACCGCGCCGCGATGGTGCGCGACCAGCGCGTCATCGTGCGCATCACCGCCGAGCGCGCCGGTCCGGACCGCGCCGGTTGACCGTCGCCGCCGCCGTTCTCGCCGCCGGCCGCGGGTCGCGCCTCGGCGGAGATGCGTCGAAGCCGCTGCTCGAGTGGCGGGGGAGACCGCTCGTCGCCTGGGCCCTCGACGCGGTGACCGCGTCCGGGCTCGCGCCCGTCGTCGTGGTCGTCGGCTACCGGGCCGACGAGGTCGCCGCGGTCGCGGGGGACACCGACGTGGAGGTGGTCGAGAACCCCGACTGGGAGGAAGGGATCGCGTCCAGCCTCCGCGCGGTGCTGGCCGTGCTCACGCCCCGGCCATCGGTCGAGGCCGTGTGCGTGGGTCTCGCCGACCAGCCCTTCGTCACCGCCGAGGCCTACCGGCGGGTGGCGGGCACCCCCGGCGAGCTGGTGATCCCCACCTACGGTGGGGAACCAGGCAACCCGGTCAAGCTGGCGCGTAGCCTCTGGCCCGAGGCATCGGAGCTCCGCGGCGACGTGGGCGCCCGTGCGCTCGCCCGGGATCGTGCCGTCCGCATCGACTGCACCGACACCGGCAGCGCCGCCGACGTCGACACCCTCGAAGACCTCGAACGACTGCAGCAGGAGGACCAGTGAAGATCGAAGACAGCTTCCGGGTGGAAGTGCCCGTCGAGGAGGCGTGGAAGGTGCTCCTCGACCTCGAGCGCATCGCCCCCTGCCTCCCCGGCGCGCAGCTCACCGAGGTGGAGGGCGACGAGTACCGCGGCACGGTGAAGATCAAGGTCGGTCCGATCACCGCCCAGTACAAGGGCGTGGCGAAGATCGAGGAGGCCGACGAGGCCAACCGCAAGGTCGTGTTGCAGGCCGAGGGTCGCGACACGCGCGGTCAGGGCAACGCGTCGGCCACGGTCGTCGCCACCCTCGTGGCCGACGGTGCCGGCACCAACGTCAACATCGACACCGACCTCAACATCACCGGCAAGGTCGCCCAGTTCGGGCGCGGCGTGATGGCCGACGTGTCGAGCAAGCTGCTCGGGCAGTTCGCCGACAACCTGAAGAAGGACGTCCTCAGCGGCGCGCCGTCCGCCGGTGGGTCAGCAGCGGCCGCTGCCGCCGACGAGGCGCCCACCGACCCCGGAACGGCACCGACCACGAGCAACGGCGCGACCACGGGCGTGGTCAGCGGCACCGCCAGCGCGGTCGACGCCGGCTTCGCGTCCACGGGCGAGGCCGACGCCGGCCCCCGCAAGATCGAGTCCAAGGAGGCCGAGCCCATCGACCTCATGGACGCAGCCGGCGGCTCGGTCGGCAAGCGCCTGGCTCCGGTCGTCGCCGGAGTGGTCGCACTGGTGGTGCTCCGCACGGTGCTGAAGCGCCGCAAGCGGCGCCGCAACGCGCGCTCGGGGCTGGCGGAGCTCGGTGAGCAGGCCAAGCACCAGGCGCGAAGGCACGCGAAGAAGGCCCGCAAGGAGGCGGCGCGCCATTCCGCAGAGGCCCGCAAGGTCGCGGCGAAGCAGGCCAAGAAGGTCGGCGAGGAGGTCGGCAAGCGGGCCGCCACGCAGGCGCACGAGCTCCGCGAGCACGCCGGGCATGCCGTCCAGGCCGGGGTCCGCCACCTCGGCCACTGACCCCCGTAGGATCGAACCCGTGTTCGATCCAGGAGGGGATGGCGCGCGAGAACAGCTGGTCCTGGGCATCGACCCGGGCGTCTCGCGCTGCGGCTACGGCGTGGTGCGCCGCGACGGCTCGAACTTCCGCGCCGTGGCCTACGGGGTGATCCGCACGCCTCCGAGCGAGGAGCTGCCCACGCGCCTGGCCACGCTGCTCCACGAGCTCGACGCCCTGATCGTCGAGTTCGGACCGTTCGCGCTCGCGGTCGAGCGCGTCCTGTTCCAGGTGAACACCCGCACCGCCATGTCGGTCGGTCAGGCCAGCGGGCTCGCGCTCGCGCTCGCCGGTCGCGCCGGGATCCCGGTGGTCCACTACAGCCCCAACGAGGTCAAGCTCGCGGTCGCCGGCGACGGCGGTGCGGGCAAGTACGAGGTGCAGACGATGGTGATGCGGCTGTTGCAGCTGGCCGAGCTCCCCGATCCCCCCGACGCCGCCGACGCGCTGGCGCTCGCGCTGTGCCACTGGTGGCGGGCACCGCTCGCCGCCGCCGGCGCGGTGACCGACGTCAGCACCGCCGGCACCAAGCGCGTGTCGCGTCTCGACGACGCGATCGCTGCCGCGCTGGCGCGCGATGCGTCCGGGTCGTCGGCCGGGTCGAGGAACGCCCGATGATCGGCTCGGTGCGGGGAACGGTGATCGAGCGCACCGCCGCCGGCGAGGTGCTCGTCGAGGTCGGGGGCGTCGGGTACCGCGCGTTCGTACCCACCACCGCGCTGCCGGCGTTGCACCCCGGCGACGGCGCGTTCCTCTTCACGCACCTGCACGTCCGCGAAGACGCGATGGTCCTGTACGGCTTCCCGACGCGCGACGAGCGCGACACGTTCGAGGCGCTGATCGGCACCACCGGCGTCGGGCCCAAGCTCGCACTCGCGATGCTGTCGGTGCACTCGCCGGCGGCGCTGCGTCGCGCGCTGCTCGAGGACGACCTCGCCGCGCTCACCATGGTGTCCGGCGTCGGGAAGCGCACCGCGCAGCGTCTGCTGGTCGAGCTCAAGGCCCGCCTCGCGGTTCCCGAGGTCGACCTCACCGACACCGGCGGTTCGCCCGCGCCGCGCGCCGAGGTGCGCGCCGCGCTCTCGGGCCTCGGGTACGCACCCGACGAGGTGCGCGACGTCGTGGCGCAACTGCCCGAGGACGGATCCGTCGAGGAGCTCCTCCGCGAGGCGCTGAAGCTCCTGGCGGTGACCCATGCGTAGCGAGCCCGTCGCCCGCGAACGCATGGCCGACGAGGAGGTCGACCGGTGAGAGACGAATTGCTGCACGCATCGGCCGATCCCGTCGAGGAGGCGGAGGAGGTCACCCTCCGCCCCCAGACCCTCGCCGAGTTCGTCGGGCAGCCCCGGCTCAAGGAGAAGCTCGAGATCGTGCTCGTCCGCCGCCCGGGCGCGGGGCCAGGCCGCCGATCACCTCCTCTTCGCCGGGCCGCCCGGGCTGGGCAAGACCACCCTGTCGGGCATCGTGGCCGCGGAGATGGACGTCAGCCTGCGCATCACCAGCGGGCCGGCCCTGGAGCGGGCGGGCGACCTCGCAGCCATCCTCACCAACCTCGACGACGGCGACGTGCTCTTCATCGACGAGATCCACCGCCTCCCGCGTGCGGTCGAGGAGGTCCTGTACCCGGCGATGGAGGACTTCCAGCTCGACATCGTGATCGGCAAGGGACCGGCGGCGCGCTCCATCCGTCTCGATCTCCCGCGGTTCACCCTGATCGGCGCCACGACGCGCACCGGGCTCATCACCGGACCGCTGCGCGACCGCTTCGGCTTCGTGGAGCGCCTCGACTACTACAACACCGACGACCTCGTCTCGATCATCGAACGCGCCGCCGGCATCCTCGGGGTTCCGCTCGAGACCGATGGCGCGATCGAGATCGCCCGTCGGTCACGGGGCACGCCCCGGATCGCCAACCGCCTGCTGAAGCGCGTGCGCGACTACGCCGAGGTGCGGTCCGACGGCTCCGTCACCACCGAGACCGCGCGGCTCGCGCTCGAGCTCTTCGAGGTCGACGAGCTGGGCCTCGACAAGGTCGACCGCGCCATCCTGAGCGCGCTGTGCGAGACGTTCGGTGGTCAGGCGGTCGGGCTGCACACCCTCGCCGTCGCGGTCGCCGAGGAGCCCGAGACGGTGGAGGAGGTGTACGAGCCCTTCCTGCTCAAGGCGGGGCTGCTCCAGCGCACTCCTCGGGGTCGTGTCGCCACGCCCGGCGCCTACGCGCACCTCCACCTCCCGGCTCCCCACGTGCTGCCGAACCTGTTCACCACCCCCGACGAGTAGCCGGATGAAGGCGCGGCACCTCGTCGCGGCCATCGTGTTCGGCGGGGTGAGCCTCGTGGTGTGCACGGTCGGGCCGGTCGCTGCGGCTCCGCGGGGGTGGCGCCTCCAGTTCCGGGCGGTGCTGGGTGAGGTCCCGTCCGAGGCGAGCACACCGACGAGCGCGCCGGTCGATGTCGCCGCCACCCGGAAGGTGGTCGCGTCGTGCGACGCCACCGCCGTCGGCCAGCTCGCGTTCGTCCCCACGACCAAGGCGACGAATGCGCGCGCTGGTGCCTGTGTCGTGCTCCCGGGTCGGCCCGGTGGCGCGAGCTCGCCGCGCTACTACCTCGGTCCCGCGCCGGACATCCGAGTGGCGTCGGCTCGGCCGCAGTTCCTCGCCGGCCAGGGGTGGACGGTCCGGGTCGAGCTCACCGAGCTGGGCAGCGCCAACTGGGACCGGCTCGCGGAGCAGCAATTCCACCAGCAGGTCGCGATGGTGCTCGACGGCGTCGTGCAGTCAGCGCCCACGATCCAACCCGACGATCAGACCTTCACGTCGTTCGATGGCACCGCCGTGCTCAGCGGGAGCTTCACGAAGGCGAGCGCAACCGCCGTGGCCGCCGCCGCCCGGCGCTGATGTGCGGGTCCGCCGGCCTCGCGGCTGCCCCGGTCCGGTGCCGAATCGCCGCTAGCATCCGCGTCCGGCCCGCACCCCTCCGCGCGGGCTTCCGACCACGGGAACCCTTCGGACCAGCCACAGCACATGGTCATCTTCGTCTACTTCGCCGTCATCGCCCTGGCGTTCTTCCTGTTGATCGTCCTCCCGCAACGGCGCCGCACCACCGCCCACCGGGCGCTCCTCGCGTCGCTGTCCGAGGGTGACGAGGTGATCACGATCGGCGGGATCCTCGGCACCATCCGTGAGCTCGACGACGAGAAGATCCAGCTCGAGGTCGCCGACGGCGTGATCCTGACCGTGGCGCGCAACGCCATCGCCCAATCGGTGGTCGACGCCCCGGTCGCGCCCTCCGCGGGAGACGGCGTCGACGACGGTCAGGTCGACGAGTGAACGTCCGCCGCAACGTCACCTTCCTGGTCGTCACCTCGTGCTGGTCGTGCTCGGCACGTTCGCCTACACGCTGCAGGCCGGCCACAAGCCGGTGCTCGGCCTCGACCTCCAGGGCGGCACGTCGGTCGTGCTCTCGCCGGTGGGCAAGTTCAAGTCCGAGCACCCTCGACGTCGCCATCGACATCATCCGCAACCGCGTCGACACCTTCGGCACGCTCGAGCCCGAGATCACCAAGCCAGGGCAGCGACATCGTCATCGACCTCCCCGGCGTGAAGGATCGCAACAAGGCGATCGCGCTCGTCGGCAAGACCGCCGAGCTGCGCTTCCGGCCGGTGCATCAGCCGAGCTCCCGTCGGTAGGCGCAGCAGGCGAAGGCGCGCGACCACCACCACGACCACGCGCGGCCGGCGCCACCACCACGACCACCGCGCCGCAGCCCAGCGACGCCGACGCCCAGAGCCGCGATCGCGTCGTGCGACGACGCCATGGTCGCCACGCTCACGACGATCCCCACCACGACCCGCGGCGCCGACACCGCGCGACGCCTGCGTGGTGCTGCCCGACAAGCCCGGTGGCAAGAACGCCGCCGCGCTACTACCTCGGCAAGGCTGCGCTCACCGGCAAGGGCAACGTCGACTCCGCCAAGGCGGAGTTCCAGCTCCGGTCAGGGCTGGACGTCAAGATGGACCTCACCGACTAGGGCAGCAGCAAGTGGGACGCACTCGCGCAGGCGCAGTTCCACAAGCAGGTCGCGATCGTGCTCGACGGCGCTGGTGCAGTCGGCGCCCACCATCCAGCCCAACGACCAGGCGTTCACGTCGTTCGGCGGCACCGCGGTGATCTCGGGCAGCTTCACCCAGGACTCGGCCGACAGCCTGGCCAAGCTCATCAACTTCGGTGCGCTGCCGGTCATGCTCAAGCAGGTCAACGTCGAGAACGTGTCGCCCACGCTCGGCAACGACCAGCTGCACGCGGGCATCCTCGCCGGCCTCATCGGCCTCGCGCTGGTGGCGATCTACATGCTGGTCTTCTACCGGCTGCTCGGCCTGGTCGTGATCGTCGGCATCATCCTGAGCGGCATGGCGCTCTACACGCTGATCGCGTGGATCCTGCCCGACGTGCTCGGCGTCACCATCGTGCTGAGCCTCGCCGGCGTCACCGGCATCATCGTGTCGGTCGGCGTCACCGTCGACTCGTACATCGTCTACTACGAACGCATGAAGGACGAGGTCCGTGCCGGCGCCACCGTGCGCTCATGCGTCGACCGGTCGTTCACCCGCGTCGTTCCGCACCATCGTGGCCGCCGACCTCGTGTCGCTGATCGGTGCCGTCGTGCTCTACGTGCTCGCGATCGGCTCCGTGCGCGGCTTCGCGCTGTTCCTCGCCATCTCCACGATCCTCGACCTGATCGTGGCCTACTTCTTCATGCACCCGCTGGTGTCGCTGATGGCCCGCCGCCCGCAGTTGGTGACCATGAAGGGCCTCGGCATCGAGGCCGGTCTCGACGCGCACCCCCACGACCGGCACGCCGAGACGCGACCCAAGGCCGGGGTGTCGTCGTGACCGCCACCGCCTCGCCGCTGCCCGACCAGGAGCACGGCCGGCGCCACACGTGGGCCGACCTCTACCACGAGCGCACGCACTTCCAGTTCATCAGGCACACGCGGCGGTGGATGCTGTTCTCGGGCATCCTGATCCTGATCTCGATCGGGGCGTTCGCGATCAAGGGCCTCAACCTCGGCATCGACTTCGAGGGCGGCACGCAGTGGCAGTTCACCGTCAGCGGCAGCGCCGGGCACGGAGCCTCCGCCGGTGACGTCCGCAACGTCATCGATCCGCTGGGCCTCGGCGACGCCAAGGTGCTCATCGTCGGCAACGACTCCGTGCGCGTGCAGTCGAGCGGACCTGAGCAAGGCCAACGCAGGACAAGGTCACCGCCGCACTGGCGAAGTACGGCGCGATCGACGACCAGGCAGTGAGCGTCAACAACGTCGGTCCCACGTGGGGCGACAAGGTGAGCAGCAAGGCGCTCACCGCGCTCATCGTGTTCTTCTTCGTGATCGCCGGCTACCTCACGTTGCGCTTCGAGTGGCGCATGGCGCTCGCCGCGATCCTCGCGGTGATCCACGACATCATCATCACCGTCGGCGTGTACGCGGTGACCGGGTTCGAGGTGACACCCGCGACGGTCGTCGCGTTCCTCACCATCCTCGGGTTCTCGCTGTACGACACCGTCGTCGTGTTCGACAAGGTGAAGGACAACACCGCGCGCCTCGGCACGGTGCGCGGTGACACCTACTCGTCGATGGTGAACCGCTCGCTCAACCAGGTGCTGATGCGCTCGATCAACACTTCGATCGTCGCGCTGCTCCCGGTGGCGTCGCTGCTGTTCGTCGGTACGTACGCGTTCGGCGGGCTCGCGCTGCGCGACTTCGCGCTGGCGCTGTTCGTGGGTCTGCTCACCGGTGCCTACTCGTCGATCTTCGTGGCCACCCCGATCCTGGCGTGGCTCAAGGAGCGCCAGCCCCGCTACCGGGCGCTGCGCGAGCGTGCCGCCGCCGACCTCGCCAAGGCCGCCCTCGTCGTCCCCGTGCCGCCGGTGGTCGCCGGTGAGCCCGCCGACGTCCCGGTCGACGGCGAGGACATCGACCCCGGCGACGACCTCGACGCCCCGGCACGCCCTGCGACACCCGCGCCGGCTGCCCCGGCTGCCCCGGCCCCGCCGGCCGCCCCGCTGGCTCCGTACGGCACCAGCACCGCCTCGCGCGGCACGGCCAGCCCACGCGGCCGGACGCAGCGGGGCAAGAAGCGCCGCTGAGCCCGACGCGCCAGCCCGTCCGACCGTCGCGGGGGAACAGTGGGCCCGCCGGTAGAGTTGTGACGGAGATGAGCACGACGGAGCCGCGCGTCGAGGTCCGCACCGACCGACGCTCCGTGCTGCCCTGGCGCCGTCCGCACACCGTCGACGCCGAGCTGGCGCCGCTGGTGAACGCCTACCTCGAGCGGCACCGCCGCGGCGACACCACGATGATCGAGCACGCCTACGACATCGCCCGCGACGCGCACCGCGAGCAGGTGCGGCGCTCGGGCGAGCCGTACATCACCCACCCGGTCGGCGTGGCGCTGGTGCTCTCCGACCTCGGTCTCGACGACGTCACCATCGCCGCCGCCCTGCTCCACGACGCGGTGGAGGACACCACCGTCACCAAGGAGGACATCGAGCGCGAGCTCGGGGCCGACGTGGCGATGATCGTCGACGGCGTCACCAAGCTCGACCGCCTCCAGTTCGACTCCAAGGAGGCCCAGCAGTCGGCCACGCTGCGCAAGATGCTCGTGGCGATGGCCAAGGACATCCGCGTCCTGCTCATCAAGCTCGCCGACCGCCTCCACAACATGCGCACCATCGCGTCGCTCCCCGAGTTCAAGCAGCGGCGCATCGCGCAGGAGACCCTCGACATCTACGCGCCGCTCGCGCACCGTCTCGGCATCGCCGACATGAAGTGGCAGCTCGAGGACACGTCGTTCGCGGTGCTCTACCCGCTGCGCTACGCCGAGATCGAGCAGATGGTCGCCACCCAGGCGCCCGAGCGCGAGGAGTTCCTCGACAACGTCCTCACCGACCTTCGGGCCCGCCTCGAGGAGCTCAAGATCGAGGCCGACGTCAAGGGCCGGCCGAAGCACTACTGGTCGATCTACGAGAAGATGATCACCCGGGGCAAGCAGTTCGACGACGTCCAGGACCTCGTCGGCGTGCGCGTGGTCGTCGAGTCGGTCAAGGACTGCTACGCCGCGTTGGGTTCGATCCACGCGATGTGGAAGCCGGTCCAGGGCCGGTTCAAGGACTACATCGCGATGCCCAAGTTCAACCTCTACCAGTCGCTGCACACCACCGTCGTCGGCCCCTCGGGCAAGGCGGTCGAGGTGCAGATCCGCACCCAGGAGATGCACCGGCGCGCCGAGTTCGGCGTCGCCGCCCACTGGGGCTACAAGGAGCGCGAGCCCGCCGAGGACCTCCTCTGGTTGCAGCGGATGGTCGACTGGCAGCAGGAGACCTCCGACCCCGGCGAATTCATGGAGTCGTTGAAGATCGACCTCGAGTACGACGAGGTCTTCGTCTTCACGCCCAAGGGCAAGGTCATCACCCTCGCCACCGGCGCCACGCCGGTCGACTTCGCCTACGCGATCCACACCGACGTCGGCCACCGTTGCATCGGGGCGCGCGTCAACGGCCGTCTGGTGCCGCTCGACTCCACGCTCACGTCGGGTGACACCACCGAGATCTTCACCAGCAAGGTGGAGGGCGCGGGCCCGTCTCGCGACTGGCTGCAGTTCGTGAACACGCCGAAGGCGCGCACGAAGATCCGTCAGTGGTTCTCACGCGAGCGCCGGGTCGATGCCATCGACACCGGCCGCGAGGAGCTGGCGAAGGCGCTGCGCAAGGACAACCTCCCGGTGCAGAAGCTGGCGTCCTCGTCGTCGCTCCAAGACGTCGCCGTCGCCATGCACTACGCCGACGTCGACTCGCTCTACGCCGCGATCGGCGAGAGCCACGTGTCGGCCAAGGCCGTGCTGCAGCGTCTGCAGAAGGAGCTCCGCAGCGGCGAGGAGCAGCTCCCGATCACCGCGACGCGTCCGCCGGAACGCGCCCGCACCTCCGAGCGGCGCGCCACCGGCGTGCACGTCGAGGGCCTCGACGACGTCATGGTGCGCCTGTCGCGCTGCTGCACCCCGGTGCCCGGCGACGAGATCATGGGCTTCGTCACCCGCGGTCGTGGGGTGTCGGTGCACCGCACCGACTGCGCCAACGCCGCCGGCCTGGTCAACCACGCCGAACGCGTCATCGAGGTGGAGTGGGACCACGACCAGCCCGCCACGTTCGTCGTCTCGGTCGAGATCGAGGCGCTCGACCGGTCGCGCCTGCTCCGCGACGTCGCCCACGTGCTCGCCGAGCACCACGTGAACATCCTCTCGTGCACGACGCAGACCTCCACCGAGCGGGTGGCGAAGTTCCGCTTCGACTTCGAGCTCGCCGACCCCAACCACCTCGAGTCGATCATCTGGGCGGTCAAGCGGGTCGAGAGCGTCTACGCCGCGTACCGCGTGCTCCCCGGTCACGCCAAGGCCACTGCGAACTAACTGCACGCGGATGACCGAGGCAGAGCTCGCACCGGAGGAGGTCAGACGCGTCACGGAGCTCCTCGAGCGCGTGGTCGCCGATCCCTCGATCCTGCGCGACGTGCCTGAGCACGAGCGCATCCGGTTCGTGAACGCGGCCGGCGACGTGTTCTGCCCCGACGTCGACGAGCGCCGCCGCCGGACCAAGGCGCGCCAGCGGCGACAGCGCTCCGAGACGCTGGGTCACGACGAGGGTGTGCTCGGCGCCACCGGCATCCGCCGGCTGCGGGCCAAGCCGGTGTTCACCACTCCCAACGTCTTCCCGCCCGTCGACTTCGCTGCCGATGATCTCTTGGGCGACGACCTCCTCGACGACGCGGCCGGCGGCGTGACCGCTCGAACGCTGCACGATCCGCAGCACTGCTACGTGTGCAAGGACAAGTTCACCGACGTCCACCACTTCTACGACCAGCTCTGCCCGACGTGCGCGACGTTCAACTACGCGAAGCGCACCGAGTCGGCCGACCTGCACGGCCGGGTGGCGCTGCTCACCGGTGGACGGGTCAAGATCGGGTACCAGGCCGGCATCAAGTTGCTGCGCGCCGGCGCGGAGCTGATCGTGACCACCCGCTTCCCCCGCGACGCGGCGCTGCGCTACGCACGTGAGCCCGACTTCGACGAATGGGGCGACCGGCTCGAGGTGTTCGGCCTCGACCTGCGGTACACGCCGAGTGTCGAGGCGCTGTGCCACCACCTCGACACGACGCGCCCGCGTCTCGACTTCATCGTCAACAACGCGTGCCAGACCGTGCGCCGCCCGCCCGCGTTCTACGAGCACATGATGGAGGTCGAGACCGCGTCGCTCGAGCGGATGCCGACCGACGTGCGGGCCCTGGTGGGTGCCTACGAAGAGGCCGACGGCTTGGCGGCGGCACCGGAGCTGTCACAACGTGCGCTGCTGCCGGGCGAGTCGTCGCGGAGCCGCGACCTGTTCCCGGCCGGACGCCTCGACCAGGACCTGCAGCAGGTCGACCTGCGTGACCGCAACTCGTGGCGGCTGCTGGCGGCCGAGGTGCCGACCGTCGAGCTGCTCGAGACCCAGCTGGTGAACGCGGTGGCGCCGTTCGTCCTGAACGCCCGCCTCAAGCCGCTGATGCTGCGCTCACCCGAGCGCGACAAGCACGTGGTCAACGTGTCGGCGGTCGAGGGGCAGTTCTACCGGCGCTTCAAGACCACCAAGCACCCGCACACGAACATGGCGAAGGCCGCGCTCAACATGATGACCCGCACCTGCGCGGCGGAGTACCAGGCCGACGGCATCCACATGAACAGCGTCGACACCGGGTGGGTCAGCGACGAGGACCCGCTCGACATCGCCGAGCGCAAGACGGCCGAGCACCGGTTCCACCCGCCGCTCGACATCGTCGACGGTGCCGCCCGCATCGTCGACCCGATCATCGCCGGCTTCAACGAGGGCGAGCACGTCTACGGCCAATTCCTGAAGGACTACCGGCCGACCGACTGGTAGGGCTGGCCTCTGGCCAGCAGTTCTCCGCGCCGGCGGGCGAGATGGTCAACGACCCGCCCAGGGTTGATTACCCTCTGCGATCGTGCAACCCGTGACGAATGCCCCCACCAGCCAGCAGACCTCGCCCCGGCAGGGACGGTTCTGGCGCCGCCGCGCGTTCGCGGTGTGCGTCGCCGTCGCCCTCACCGCTCCTGTCGTGGTGGTGCTCACCGCCGGCGCGGCATCGGCCACGCCCGTGACCACCGCCGCCCAGCTGCGGACGGCGTTCGCCGATCCCAACGAGACCGCGGTCGAGCTGCAGAACGACATCACGCTCGACTGCCCGGGCGTCACCCGCGCCGCGCCGACCGCCGACATCACCGTGTCGAGCGCGCCCGGTGCGCACTACACGATCACGCAGTCGTGCGCCGACACCCCGAGCCTGGCGCAGGTCTCCGGGGCCACGAAGGTGACCCTGCAGGACGTGACGGTCACCGCGAGCGTGCAGGGTGGTTCCGTCACCAGCTCGGGGCCGATCGATCTCGTCGACTCGAGCGTCGCGGGCACGTCGAGCGCGGGGAGCGCGGCCGGCGTCATCTCGTTCGGGGGTGCAGTGACGCTCACCGGCTCGTCGGTCGAGGGCAACGAGGCGCGCGGCGGCGACAGCGCCGGTGTGCAGAGCTTCGCCGGCAACGTCACCGTCACCGATTCGACGGTCAGCGCCAACACGGCCACGGGTGCGGGCGCGGGCGTGCTCGCCAGCGCCGGTGCCGTGCTCGTCACCGGCTCGAGCATCGACGGCAACAAGGCGCTCGGCGGCGATTCGGCCGGGGTGGAGAGCTTCGCCGGCAACGTGACCGTGCAGGGCTCGTCGGTCACGAACAACTCCGCGGCCGGTTCCGGTGCCGGCGTGCTCGCCGCTGGCGGCGACATCGTGGTCGACGGCTCGACCGTGGCCGGCAACTCGACCGGCGGGGGCGACAGCGCAGGCGTCTGGAGCTTCGCCGGCGACATCACCGTGACCAACTCCACGGTGAGCGGCAACCACTCGGCCGCGACCGGCGCCGGCATCACCGCCCACGACGGTGCGATCCAGGTCACGAACTCGACGGTCACGCAGAACGTCGCCACCATCTGCTGCAGCGGCATCGCCTCCCAGGCCGGGAGCGTCACGCTCGTCTACGTGACGGTGGTCGGCAACTCGGCGACCAGCGGCGGCGCCAACGTCGACGCCGAGACCACCCTCACCACGTTCGGGTCGGTCATCGCCCAGCCGGGCGGGGGCCTCCCGAACTGCGACGTGCGCGGCTCGACCGTGTCGAACGGCTACAACTTCTCCGACGACGCCTCGTGCGGCCTCTCGGCATCGACCGACCGGTCGAGCGCCGGCGATCCGCTGCTCGGGCCGCTCGCCGGCAACGGTGGTCCGACCCTCACGCTGCTGCCCCAGACCGGCAGCCCGCTCCTCGACGCGATCCCCGTCGCCGCCTGCCAGTCCGACGGCGCCGCGGGGATCACCACCGACCAGCGGGGCATCACCCGGCCCCAGGGCACGGGCTGTGACGTCGGTGCGGTGGAGGTCGTGGTGGACAGCGGCCCGGCGGCCGCACCGCTCGTCGTCACGCCGCGGTTCACCGGTTGACCGACCCGGCGCCCCACCGCGATGGCGGGGCGCCGGGACGTTCGCCTCGTCGGCGTCAGCAGGACTGACGCCAGGCGTCGAGTGACAGCTTCTTCAGGATCGACGAGAAGCCCAGAGCCTTCGTCGACGTGCAGAACGCCGTGCTCGTGCCGTACTCCACGTGGAAGACGGGCTTGCCCGCGCTGACGAACGGCTTCACGCTGGCGCACTCGCCGTACTTCGAGCACTCCTCGTTGACCGCGAAGTCGAAGCTGGTGACGAGCTGCGGCACCTGGTCGACGTCGTTCTTCAGACCGATCGCCAGCCCGCGCTCGTGGGCCAGGTCGGCCAGCATCCGGTTGTAGGCGAGCTGGTCGGCGGCGGTGAGCGGAAAGCCGGTGTCGTTCGTGTAGCCGTCGACGTTGTCGGGCTCGACGCCGTCGAAGCCCTTCGCCTTGCAGGTGTCGAAGCGCGCCGCCAGCAGCGGTCGGAGCGTGGTGAGCTGCCGGATGTCGAGCCACTGCTCTCCGGGCCACCCGTCGAGGCCCTTGCCGCGCACCGAGGCCGGGAACTTCGCGGCGTCGGCGCGCCAGTCCTCCCACGAGCCCGCGCTGAGGTAGCAGACCGCCCGCTTGCCCTGGGCGTGGAGAGCGGCCACGACGGCCGCGGAGTTGTCGGAGCCGTCGATGTCGAACACCGACGCCGCCACCGACGTGTCGACGGTGCCGGTGAGCTGGTACTGCCACGAGGCGCCGACCGTCGGCACCCACCGTCCGGTCGTCGGGGGTGCGGTGGTCGGTGGAGCGGTGGTCGGCGGTGCGGTCGTCGTGGGCGGACGCGTCGTCGGTGGCGCGGTGGTCGGCGGTGCGGTCGTGGTCGTGGGCGGACGAGAGGTCGTGGGTGCCGCGGTGGTGGAGGTCGACGAGCGAGGGCGGCCGCGGCCCTGGTGCGACGATCTCCCGCCACCACCGTCGTCTCCGCGTGCTCTCCGCAGGGCGGGACCGTGGCGCTCGGACCGGTTCCGCTCGATCGTCACCGCCCCGACGGCGGGCGCGGCGATCATCGAGACCGCCACCGCGAGCAGGCAGAGGGACGTGAGAGACAGGCATTTGCGCATGCTGGAGCTCCTGAGCCGAGGTTCCCCGCCGTGCCGTCCGCGAACGCGACGGCTGAGGCGCTCCTCGTTGCATCGGCCGGATCCGTCGTCGGATCGATCCACGGGCGATCAACACGCCGTCAATCCCACGGATCCGGGTCTGACGGCGGCGTCCGCAACCCACCCCGGCCCGGCCGAGTCCCGCCGGTACGATCACCGAGTGAGCGAGCGTCGGGTGGCGGGGACCCCGCCGAGCAGCGAGCAGGGCCTCGTCGGCCCCGCGGCCTAGCCGCCGGGAGCTGACACCGTGGCCGCCGAGGGCACTGCCGACGACCAGTCGCGCTTCCGCGCGCCCGTCGGCACCGCCGACGTCCTCCCGCCGGAGTCGTCGCAGTGGATCGCACTGATCACCGCCTACGCCGAGCGGGCGCGTCGGTACGGCTTCGACCTCGTCGTCACACCGATCTTCGAGCACCTCGAGGTGTTCCGGCGGGTGGGGGAGTCCACCGACGTCGTCCGCAAGGAGATGTACGACTTCGAGGACAAGGGCGGGCGCCGCATCGCACTGCGGCCCGAGGGCACCGCGGGTGTGGCGCGCGCGTTCGCGCAGCACAACCCGGTCGTGCCGTGGAAGGTCTGGTACGTCGCACCGCACTTCCGCTACGAGCGACCGCAGAAGGGCCGGTTCCGCCAGCACTTCCAGGTGGGGGCCGAGGTGCTCGGGGTCGACGATCCGCAGCTCGACGTCGAGGTCATCGCCCTCGCGCACGGCTTCTACCGCGGGCTCGGGTTGCAAGAGTTCACGCTCAGCATCAACTCGATGGGCGACGAGGCCGACCGCGCCGCGTACGTCGCGGTGCTGCGTGAGTACCTCCTCGACCGCGGCGCCGGTCTCGGCGACACGTTCCGGGAGCGCGTCGAGGCCAACCCCATCCGGGTGCTCGACACCAAGGATCCCGACTGGCGCGACGTCGTGGAGCACGCGCCGCAGATCACCAGCCGGCTCGGCGACCCCGCCCGCGAGCACTTCGAAGCGGTGCAGCGCGGGCTCGACCGGCTCGGCATCGCCCACGAGATCAACCCGCGCCTCGTGCGCGGCCTCGACTACTACACGAGCACCACGTTCGAGTTCGCGTCCCAGGCGCTCGACTCGGCCCAGAACGCCATCGGCGGCGGCGGCCGCTACGACAAGCTGGTCGAGCAGATGGGTGGCAAGCCCACGCCGGGCATCGGGTTCGGCATCGGGATCGAACGGTTGCTCATCGCCTGCGCGGCCGAAGGCGTCACGCCGGGCGAGCCCCCGACCGCCGACGTGTTCGTGGTCGACGCCCTCGACGACCCGATCGAGGCGACGGTCCTGGTCACGGAGCTGCGCGAAGACGGCATGCGCACCGACCGCGCCTACGGTGGCCGCTCGGTCAAGGCGCAGATGAAGGTCGCCGGCCGGTCCGGCGCCCGGTTCACCTTGGTGCTCGGTCGCCAGGAAGCCGCGCACGGCGCGGTGAGCGTGAAGGACATGGCGACCAGCGAGCAGGTCGAGGTCCCCCGCGAGCTCGTGGCCGGCTGGGTGCAGGAACGACTCGAAGCCCCTCCCCGAGAACAGGACACGTAGCGATGATGCGCACCGATCGCGCCGGCGATCTCCGGAGCACCGACATCGACCGGGAGGTCGTCGTCTGCGGATGGGTCGACGGCCGTCGCGACCACGGCGGGGTCGTGTTCCTCGACGTGCGCGACGTCGCCGGCATCCTGCAGGTGGTCGTCGACCCCGGTGACGACGTCGGCGCCGACGTGCACCGGGTGCGCGGCGAGTACGTCGTGCGCGTCACCGGCACCGTGCGCGCCCGGCGCGCGGGCACCGTCAACGAGGGCCTGCCCACCGGTGAGATCGAGGTGGCGGCGAGCACGCTCGAGGTGCTCAACGAGGCCGAGACCCCGCCGTTCCCGGTCGACGACCGCATCGAGGCCGACGAGATGCTGCGGTTGCGGCACCGCTACGTCGACCTGCGCCGGCCGCGCCTGCAGCGCAACCTGCGCGTGCGCGCCCGGATCAACGCCGCGTTGCACCGCTCGCTCGACGCGCAGGGCTTCACCGAGGTGGAGACCCCGATGCTCATCGCGTCGACACCCGAGGGCGCGCGCGACTTCGTCGTGCCGTCGCGGCTGTCGCCCGGCGAGTTCTACGCGCTGCCGCAGAGCCCGCAGCTCTTCAAGCAGCTGCTGATGGTCGGCGGCATGGACCGCTACTACCAGATCGCCCGCTGCCTGCGCGACGAGGACCTGCGCGCCGACCGCCAGTTCGAGTTCATGCAGCTCGACGCCGAGATGAGCTTCGCCGACGCCGACGACGTGATGGCGGTGATCGGCGAGGCGGTGCTCGACGCCGCCGAGGAGGTCACCGGCTCCCGACCCGGTGCGGTGTCGCGCATGACGTGGCACCAGGCCCAGGAGCGCTACGGCTCCGACAAGCCCGACGTTCGCTTCGGGCTCGAGCTGGTCGACCTCAGCGAGGTCTACGCCGCCACCGAGTTCAAGGCGTTCCAGGCCGACCTGGTGAAGGCGATCCGCCTCCCGGGTCAGGGCACGATGTCGCGGGCGCAGGTCGACAAGCTCGTCGACCGGGCCAAGCAGCTCGGCGCCGCCGGGCTCGTGTGGATGCGGGTCGTCGCCGGTGAGCACGGCGACCAGCTCGAGTGCCCGGTGCTCAAGTACCTGTCGGAGGCCGAGCAGCTCGGGACCCTCGACGCCACCGGCGCGACGGCGGGCGACCTGGTGCTGGTCGCCGCGGGCGGACGTCGTCTCGTCGACCACGTGCTCGGCGCGCTGCGCGTGGAGCTCGGGCGTCCGCCCGTGCACGAGGGCGGCCTGGAGTTCCTCTGGGTCGTCGACTTCCCGCTGTTCGAGTCGCTCGACGACGAAGGTCGGCCCATCCCGGCCCACCACCCGTTCACGATGCCGCACCCCGACGACCTCGAGCTGCTCGAGCACGGCACCGGCGAGGACCTCCTCGCGGTGCGATCACAGGCGTACGACCTCGTGCTCAACGGGTGGGAGCTCGGGTCGGGGTCGGTGCGAATCCACCGTCCCGACCTGCAGCAGCAGATCTTCTCGCTGCTCGGGATCTCCCCGGAGGAGGCGCAGTCGCGCTTCGGCTTCCTGCTCGACGCCTTCCGCTACGGGGCGCCGCCGCACGCCGGGTTCGCGTTCGGCATCGACCGCCTCACCGCGATCCTGGCGGGGGAGGACAACATCCGCGAGGTGATCGCGTTCCCCAAGACCCAGTCGGGGAGCGACCCCCTGACCGGTGCGCCCACCCAGATCGACCCGGCCCAGCTCAAGGAGCTCGGCCTGAGCGTCCTCCCCAAGCCCAAGAAGTAGCCCCGCAGCTGCGAACCGGCGCCGTTCGGGGTTGCCCTGCGACCACTCGTGACGCCGGTTCGCTGAGCTCAGGGTCGTCCGGACGCGAAACGCCCCGCCCAGATCCGTAGCGCAGGGACTGGCGAGGGGTGCGGCGACGGCAGGGTCGTCCGGACGCGAAACGCCCCGCCCAGATCCGTAGCGCAGGGACTGGCGAGGGGTGCGGCGACGGCAGGGTCGTCCGGACGCGAAACGCCCCGCCCAGATCCGTAGCGCAGGGCGGGGGCGGCTACGGCAGGGCGGGGCGATCGTGCGGGCTCGGGTTGGCCGACCCCACGATTGACCGTTGGAGCTACTGCTAGAACGCGAAGTTCGATGTGAAGGGCGCCGTTCACGGACACGAAGCCGAGCCGGCGCGCCGCTGAGGCGGTGCCGGTGAGGTTGTCGACCCACTGCCCGAGGACCTCGTAGTCGCCAGCGGGCAGGTCGCTGATCGAGAAGTTGCCGGCGCCGTCAGCGGTCACCTGGTAGCAACGCCGGGCCTTGTGAACGTGAGCGTCACCGTGGTGTCGGCCGGGTTGCCGGTGACGGCACCGGACCCGCCGAACGTGGCCGGCGCCACCGGGACGATCGGCTCCGGGTCGGCCTGCGGAGCGACGGTGTCGGGCGTGGCGACGGGAGCAGGCGCCGAGGTCGCGGGCGCGGGCTCGGGGACCGCAGGGAGAGTGGTGGCGACGGTCGGCGGCACCGTGGTGGGCGCGGGTGCCGACACGGTCGTGGTGGTGCCGGCACCCGCTGCCGCGATCCGGTTGGTGCCACCGCCGCCGCCAGAAGTGCCGCCG
The DNA here is from genome assembly GCA_963755855.1 of uncultured Actinomycetes bacterium. GTDB lineage: Bacteria > Actinomycetota > Acidimicrobiia > IMCC26256 > DASPTH01 > DASUAS01. Next base: position 512,529 of record CAVWLR010000010.1, read on the forward strand.
GCCGTGAGCGCGGCCACGCTCACGGCAACGGCGGCGACCACTGCCAGACCACCCGCTCCCTGCAGGAGGTGGCGGCGTCGGCCCAGGGTGTTGGCGCGCTCGGCGACGAGGGCGCGCTCCCGCGCGCCCGGAGCCGGGGGCTCGGGGTCGCGCAGGTCGAAGGGGGAGAACTCGCTCATGAAAGGTGCTCCTGCTCGTCCGTGCTGTCGTCGACGGCCATCGAGATGCGAAGGGCCGCGAGGCCTCGGCTGGCGTGCTGCTTCACCGAGCCGACCGAGCAACCGAGGGCCTGCGCCACGTCGGCTTCCGGGAGATCGGCGAGGAACCGCAGCACGATGACTTCGCGCTGGCGTCGTGACAGTGCGTGGAGCGCCCGATGGAGGTCGACGCGTTGCCCGTCGGGGCCGGGAGCTGACTTGCCCCGGACCTCGGCGTCGGCATCGCTCTCGAGCCGCTGCCGGCGGCGCCAGCCGTCGATCGCCAGGTTGCCGGCGACCCGCACGACCCACGCCTCGGCGTAGCCCCGGACCTTCCGCCACCGGACGAACGCACGCGCCAGGGTCTCCTGGGCGACGTCCTCGGCCTCGCTGCGCCGCCCGAGGAGCTGGTAGGCCACGCCGTAGGCGCGCCGGTAGAGCTCCTCGAACTGCTCCTCGAACACGAGGTCGATGACCACCGGCGCGACAGCAGGTGCGGGCTGCACCTGCTCTTCGGGCTCGAACACGTCCACAGGATGCACCAGGGAGCGGGCTCGGTCGCCCTCGACGGTCACTGTCACATCAAGGATACGCACGAGCCTCCCGGAAGGTTGACGTGCCGTCGAGAAAATCTCACGCTGAGCGGCTGCAATCCGGTCACACAGAGTGGTCGATGCTCACGGTGAGGCCCGAAGTCGGGCAGAACCAGCCTCGATCGGCTCTCCGCCGTCGTATCTTCGCGCACAACGTGGGGAAAGACCACTCAGGGTGGCGAGCTGCAGGTGGGTCGTAGCATCGACCCCGTGGCCGACGACCTCTTCTCCGCTGCGGTCACCGAACGCCTGGAACGCCGGTCACCGCTGGCCGCTCGCCTGCGGCCTCGTTCCCTCGACGACGTGTTCGGCCAGCAGCACCTGCTCGGGCCGGGCAAGCCGTTGCGCGTGCTCATCGAGGCCGATCGCCTCTCGTCGGTGGTGCTGTGGGGGCCGCCGGGCACGGGCAAGACCACGATCGCCCGGCTGGTCGCCGGCGCCACCAGCAAGGCGTTCGAACCGCTGTCGGCGGTGACGGCAGGGGTCAAGGACGTGCGGGAGGCGGCCGAACGTGCCCGCGCCCGCCTGGGCGAGCAGGGGCGTGGGACGATCCTCTTCCTCGACGAGGTGCACCGGTTCAGCCGCACCCAGCAGGACGCGCTCCTGCCGCACGTGGAGGAGGGCCTGTTCGTCCTCATCGGCGCCACCACCGAGAACCCGTTCTTCTCGCTCACCGGCCCACTGCTGTCTCGCTCGACCCTCTTCCGGCTCGAGTCCCTCACCTCGGACGAGTTGCGGGCCTTGCTCGAGCGCGCCCTCACCGACGACACGCGCGGTCTGGGCGAGGACCACCTCGGGATCGACGACGACGCCCTCACGCACCTCGCCGACCGCGCCGAGGGCGACGCCCGGCACACGCTCACGTCGCTCGAGGTCGCGGCCGCGCTGGCGGCGGAGTCGGGTCGTGACTCGATCACGCTGGCCGACAGCGAGGCCGCGCTCGCGCTGCGCGCCCTCCGCTACGGCGACGACGAGCACTACGACGTGCTGTCGGCGTTCATCAAGAGCATCCGTGGGTCCGACGTCGACGCCGGCCTCTACTGGCTCGCCCGGATGATCACGGCGGGGGAGGACGCCCGCCTCATCGCCCGCCGCCTGGTGATCCTGGCGTCGGAGGACGTCGGCATGGCCGACCCGCAGGGCCTGGTCGTCGCCGACGCCGCCGCACCGCGGTCGAGTTCGTGGGCATGCCCGAGGCGCAGCTCAACCTCGCCCACGCGGTGACGTACCTCGCCAGCGCACCCAAGTCGAACTCGGTCACGACGGCGATCGGTGCCGCCATGCAGGACGTGCGCGACCGCCCGGCCGGCGCGGTCCCCGACCACCTCAGGGATGCCCATTACCCTGGCGCGGCGAAGCTCGGGCACGGCGCCGGGTACGTGTACCCGCACGACGAGCCCGAAGGATGGGTGGAGCAGCAGTACCGGCCCGACGACCTCGCCGAGCGGTACTGGAACCCCACCGGACGCGGGAACGACATCGACCGGAGGCGATCCGACTGAAGCGGGACCGGGCGTGAGCGGGAGCGAGTGGGTCGCGGTCTTCGCCGCGCAGGTGTGCCTCGTGGCGCTCGTCGTCCTCGTGGTCGTCATCGTCCGTCTCGACCGCGCGGCCAAGGACCTCCGCAAGGCCGCGCTCGACTTCCGGGCCGAAGCCGAACCGGCGCTCGCCGAGCTGCGCGAGGTCGTCCGCACCGCCGACTTCGAGCTCGACCGGGTCGACGCCATCGTCTCCGGCGCCGAGCGCGTCGGCGGCCGGGTCGACGCCGCCTCCGACCTCGCCTACCGCACCTTCACCAACCCGGTGGTCAAGGCCCTCGCCGTCGGCACCGGCACCCGGCGCGCCGTCCAACGCCTCAAGGGCGACAAACCCGAGCCGAGACGACGGGCGTCCTAGATGTTCAAGCGCGTGACCTGGCTCGGAGTGGGCTTCACCATCGGCGTCGGCACCACGGTCGTCGCCGCCCGCAAGGCCCGCCAACAGCTCGACCGCTACAAGCCCCCGGCGATGGTCGACCGCGTCACCACCACCATCTCCACCCGCACCACCACCCTCAAGGACCAAGTGGTGAGCGCCGTCACCGACGGCCGCGCCGCCGCAAGAGAACGCGAACAAGAACTCCGCGCTGAAAGAGGTCTCTCCATCGCCGAAGACCCCGGCTCCTCTTCTTCCCCCTCCACTCCCACGTAGCTCGTCACCGAAGCTGCCAAGGGCGGCTCTCGAAGCAGAAGCACGGACCGTCGGTGGACCACCCAGGTGTGGAGGACGACGGAGCCCGGGCGACCGACGGTAGGCCCCGTCGAGCGAGACCCGGCACGAAGTGCCACGCCGAGGAACGAGGCGTGCAGGGGCTCGGTCGAAGCAAGGGTCCGTGTCGGGCGAACGAGCTCCGGCGACCGCCACACCGTGACGAGGCAAGACCCCGGCGAAACGCAGGAAAAGAGCGTCACAGGTGCCGGATACGATTTGTACCGTGTCTCCACCTCGCACCGCCGACGAGCTGCGTGCTGCCTTCCTCGACTTCTTCGCGGCCCGCGGCCACACCCCGGTCGCCTCGTCGAGCCTGATCCCGCACGACGACACCCTGCTCTTCACCAACGCGGGCATGGTGCCGTTCAAGCCCTACTTCGTCGGCGACGAGACACCGCCGTACCGGCGCGCCACGTCGATCCAGAAGTGCGTGCGCGCAGGCGGCAAGCACAACGACCTCGACGACGTCGGCCGCACGAACCGGCACTTCACGTTCTTCGAGATGCTGGGCAACTTCAGCTTCGGCGACTACTTCAAGCCCGACGCCATCGAGTGGGCGTGGGAGCTCTACACCGACGTCCTCGGCCTCGACCCCGAGCGCCTCTGGGTCACCGTCCACACCACCGACGACGAGGCCGAGAAGATCTGGCACGAGAAGGTCGGGGTCCCGCTCGAGCGCATCCAGCGCCTGGGCGACGACAACTTCTGGCGCATGGCCGACACCGGCCCCTGCGGCCCGAGCTCCGAGATCTTCTGGGACCTCGGCGACGACCACGGTCCCGCCACCGGGCCCGCCGGCAACGAGGACCGCTACATCGAGATCTGGAACCTCGTGTTCATGCAGTACGACGCCAAGCCCGACGGCGAGCTGGTGCCGCTGCCGGCGCCGAGCGTCGACACCGGCGCCGGGCTCGAGCGCAACCTCGCCGTGCTGCAGGACGCCGCCTCGGTGTGGGACATCGACGTGTTCCGACCGCTCATCGCCGCGGCGGAGGCCGTCACCGGCGTGGAGTACGGCACCTTCCCCGGCTCGGCGCACGACGTCTCGCTGCGCATCCTCGCCGAGCACGGCCGCACCATGACCTTCCTCGTCGCCGACGGCGTCGTGCCGTCCAACGAGGAGCGCGGCTACGTGCTGCGGCGCATCATCCGGCGCGCCGTGCGCCACGCGTTCCTGCTCGGCGCCGAAGACCTGGTCACGCCGGCCCTGGTCGACGCGACCGTCGAGGTGATGGGCTCGGCCTACCCCGAGATCACGAAGCAGCACGAGCTCGTGCTCGGCGTGGTGAGCCGCGAGGAGGAGCGCTTCCGCCAGACCCTCGCGCGCGGCCTCGAGCTGCTCGACGGCGTCGTCAGCAAGGGCGACGTCACCGGCGACGACGCCTTCTTCCTGCACGACACGCTCGGTTTCCCCATCGACCTGACGCGCGAGATCGCGGAGGAGCGGGGTCGCACCGTCGACGTCGACGGCTTCCACTCGCGCATGCAGGAGCAGCGCACCCGGGCCAAGGAGGCGCACAAGGCCGCCGGCGGCAAGGGCGAGGGCGCGCCGCTCGAGCTCTACCGCGAGCTCGCCGACGAGCTCGGGCCCACCGACTTCACCGGTCGACAGGAGTACGAGACCATCGGCACCAAGGTGCGCGCGGTGATCGGCGGACGTGACCGCCTGACGCAGGCGGCGGAGGGCACCGCGGTCAGCATCGTGCTCGACCGCACGCCGTTCTACGCCGAGTCCGGCGGCCAGGTGGGCGACACCGGGGTGATCGAGACCTCCGGTGGGGCGCGGGTGCGGGTCGACGACACGCAGTACGGGCTCCCCGGCCTCGTGCTGCACCGGGGCGAGGTCGTCGAGGGTGCGATCGCCGAGGGCGACGAAGCGGTCGCCCGCATCGACGGCGCCCGGCGCGACGCGATCCGGCGCAACCACACCGCCACCCACATCCTCCACTGGGCCCTGCGCGAGGTGCTCGGCCCCCACGTGAAGCAGGCGGGTTCGTTCGTGAGCCCCGACCGGCTGCGGTTCGACTTCAGCCACCACGAGGCGTTGACGCGCGACCAGCTCGACCGCATCGAGGCCAGCGCCAACTCGGAGATCATCGGCGACGCGCCCGTGCGCCACTACGAGACCACCAAGGAGCACGCCGAGTCGCTGGGTGCGATCGCGTTCTTCGGCGACAAGTACGGAGACCTCGTGCGCGTGCTCGAGGCGGGCGAGCACTCCATCGAGCTGTGCGGTGGCACGCACGTGCACGCGCTCGGCTTCATCGGACCGATCAAGATCGTGAGCGAGGGATCGATCGGCGCCAACCTGCGCCGCATCGAGGCCGTCACCGGCGAAGGTGCACTCGAGCGGATCCACGAGGAAGAGGTCGCGCTGCGTGGGCTCGCCGACGCGCTGAAGGTCAGCGTGGGGGAGCTGCCCGCGCGCGTCGACGGCCTGCTCGCACGGGTGAAGGACCTCGAGGACGAAGTGGCCAAGGCGCGCACGCGCGAGGCCACCGCCGAAGCGGCGACGCTGGCGGCGGCGGCGGCCGACGGCGCGGTCGTGCTGCGTCGCGACGGCCTCACCCCCGCTGATCTCCGCACCCTCGCCGTCGCCACGCGCGACGCGCTGGGTTCGGGCGTGGTCGCGCTCGTCGGCGTCAACGACGGCAAGGCCGGCCTCGCGGTCGCGGTGAGCAAGGACCGGGTCGAGGCCGGGACGTCGGCGGCCGACCTGGCGCGCGACGCGGCCAAGGCGTTGGGCGGTGGCACCGCCAAGCACGCCGACGTGGTGCAGGGCGGCGGACAGAACGTCGACTCGGTCGACGACGCGCTCGCGCTGCTGGCAGCGGCCGTGGAGTCCGCCCGCGGGTGACGCCCCCCGTCGGAGGCGCCGTCGGCCGCGTCCTCGGCGTCGATCTGGGTGAACGCCGGATCGGACTCGCGCTCACCGACCCGTCGGGAGTGCTGGCCAGCCCGTACGACACCCTGACGCGGGCCGCGGCGCGTGACGACGACCACCGCGCCATCGTCGCCGCCGCCGTCGACGCGGGCGCGGTGCACATCGTGGTGGGCCTGCCCCGATCGTTGTCGGGCAAGGTCGGGCCGGCGGCCCGGTCGGTGCTCGACGAGGTGACGGCGATCACCGAGGTCGCGCGCGCGTCCGGGATCGAGGTCGACACCTACGATGAGCGGTTCTCCACGATGATCGCCCAGCGCAACCTCCGAGACGCCACCCCGCGCCGCACCAAGCGCCAGAAGGCGCAGCGCGAGCGCATCGATGCGTCGGCCGCCGCGGTCATCCTGCAGTCGTGGCTCGACAGTCGCCCTGATCCGCGCCCCGACTCCGCGCCGGGCGTCGGGTGACCCCCTCCGACGGTGAGGGTCGCGACGGCTCGGACGATCAGTGGCCGCCGCCACCGACACCGCAGCAGCCGCCCGGGGCCCTCGACGAACCCGACGACACCTCCGCCGTTCCCGGTGCGGGCGCGGCGGCGTCGTCGACGCGGCGATCCCGCCGTCGGAGTGCCGCCGCCGACGAACCGGTCGTCGGTTCCGGCGACGAGTCGTTCCGGGAGGACTTCTGGGCCGGGTCGTTGTCGGGGGAGGGCGCCGGCGCACCGTCGGGGCCGATTCCCATCGGGGCGGCCGCGGCGGCGCCGACACCACCCGCTCGCGCGGCGCGGCGCGACGCCCGACGCGGCGAGCAGCGCCGTCGGCGCCGACGTCGTACCGCGGTGCTGGTCGTGCTCGCGCTGCTCGTGCTGCCGTTCGTGATCGTCGCGGGGTGGTTCGCGTGGCAGCTCTACGAACCCGGCGGCGAGGGCGCGGCCGTCACCGTCACCGTCCAACAGGGATGGGGCGGGAAGGAGATCGGTGACGAGCTCGCCGCCAAGGACGTGATCGGTTCGTCGCTCGCGTTCCAGGTGTGGTTCCGACTGTCGGGCGGATCGTCGCAGGCCGGCACGTACGCGTTGCACGAGCACATGGGCGTGAAGGCGGCGACCGAGGCGCTCGGACGCGACCCGGCGACTGCGGCTGCGAACGCCGACCACACCGTGCTCGCGTTGCCGCCCGGCCTCCGGCTCGAGCAGATCGCGGATCGCGTCGGCGCGCTCCCGGGTCACGACCGCGCCGCGTTCCTCGCCCTCGCCCAGTCGGGGCAGATCCGTTCGAAGTACCAGGGCGACCAGACGTCGGTCGAGGGGTTCACCTGGCCCGACACCTACTTCGTCGAGGGCATGACCGATCAGCAGGTCCTGCAGACGATCGTGTCGGAGTTCGACAAGCACGGCGACGCGGTCGGCCTCGGCACGCCGACCGCCACCGGGCTCACGCCGCAGCAGACGGTGGTCGCGGCGTCGCTGGTGCAGGCCGAGGCCGGCAACGCCGCCGACGCCCCCAAGGTCGCGGCCGTCATCACCAACCGCCTGCGCCAGGGCACCCCGCTGCAGATCGACGCCACCCTGTGCTACTCGAAGGGTGGCTGCCCGCCGGTGCCGACCAACGCCGACAAGCAGATCGACTCGCCGTACAACACCTACCGCGTGACCGGTCTCCCGCCGACGCCGATCATGACCGTGACCGAGCAGTCGCTGAAGGCCGCGCTCGCACCGGCGAACGTCCCCTACTTGTTCTACGTGACCGGCAAGGATGGAGTCACGTACTTCGCCACGACGCTGGCGGAGCACGAGGCGAACATCGCCGCCCACGGCGTGAGCGGCGAGTAGCACGAGCGGGACGAGCGGAACCAGCAGGGCGGCGAACGGGCGCACCATGACCATCGACGGCGAGACGCGGATCACCGGCCTCATCGGTGACCCCGTCGCGCACTCGCGCTCGCCCGCGATCCTCAACACCGCGTACCGCGAAGCCGGGCTCAACTGGATCTACGCCGCGTTCCCCGTGCCGCGCGGGGAGGGCGGCGCCGCCGTCCGCGCCGCGGTGGCACTGCGCTTCGCCGGCCTCACGGTCACGATGCCGCACAAGGCCGAGGCCGCCGCCGCCTGCGACGAGGTCACTCCCGACGCGGTGGCGCTCGGTGCCCTCAACGTGGTCACGTTCACCGACGACGGCCGCATCGTCGGCTCGTCGACCGACGGTGAGGGCTTCCTCCGCTCCGTCCGCGACGAGGGCTTCGACCCGGCCGGCACCGACGTGCTCGTGGCCGGCGCCGGCGGTGCCGCCCGGGCGATCGTGCTCGCGCTGGGGGGTGCGGGGGCCCGGGTCACGGTCGGGGCCCGTCGGCTCGAGGCCGCCGAGGCCGCCGCCACGCTGGTGCCCGGGGGCCGGGCCACCACGCTGGATGCGATCGACCCCGGGGTCTACGCCCTGGTGGTGAACGCCACCCCGCTCGGGATGCACGGCGAGTCGGGCCCGGTCCCGGTGGAGAGGCTCAACCCGGGCCAGTTGGTGGTCGACACCGTGTACCACCCCATGGAGACTCCGTTCCTCGCCGCCGCCCGCGCCCGCGGGATCCACGCCGTCAACGGCCTGGGCATGCTCGTGCACCAGGCCGCGCTCGCGTTCGAGTCGTGGACCGGCTTCGACGCCCCGGTCGCGGCGATGCGGGCTGCCGCGGTGCAGACCGCGCCGGTGGACCCCGTCGAACAGGCGAGGTTCGCGTGACCGCCGTGCTGATCGTCGCCTGCTCGATCGTCGGTCTCGTGGTCGGCTGGATGCTCGACCCCGTGATCACGCGGGTGCCGCTGAAGCAACCGGTGTTCGGCCCGCCGTCCGCCGACGAGGCACCGACCTCCCAGACCCGCCGGATCTTCGTCACCGTCATCACCGGGGCGCTGTTCGGCGCCACTGCGGCCCGCTTCGACGACTCGTGGCTGCTGCCGGCGTACCTCGTGTTCACCGGCGCGCTCGTCGCGCTGGCGGTCATCGACTTCGAGACCTACCTGTTGCCGAACCGCATCGTCTACCCGCTCACGGTGGCGATGCTCGGTCTGCTCGCCCTCGGCACCGCCGCCGACGGCGACCTCGCTGCCTACGGCCGCGGCCTGGTCGCAGGCGTGATCGCGTTCGTGATCTTCTTCGTGCTGCACCTCGTCTCGCCCCGCAGCATGGGCTTCGGCGACGTGAAGCTGTCGTTCACCCTCGGGCTCGCCCTCGGCGTGCTCGGTTGGGGCGACATGGTGCTCGGCCTGTTCCTCGGGTTCCTCTACGGCGCGGTGATCGGGCTGATCCTCATCGCCACCAAGGTGCGCGGGAAGAACCAGGCGGTGCCCTTCGGCCCGTTCCTCGCCGCCGGTGCCATCACCGCCGTCCTCGTCGCCGCCCCCATCCTCGACTGGTACCGCGGCACCTGAGGCGGAGACGCTCGTCCCGAACCGGCGTCATCAGAGGGGGTGGGACACCCCTGAACGACGCCGGTCCGTGGAGCAGCGCCGCCAGGTGAGCGGGCGAATGAGCGAAGGGGCTTGAGGGGCGCCGGTATCCTGGACCGTCCCCTTCCAGACTGCTGAGCCCGACTGCGTGAGGTCGTCCGCGTGCTGCGTTACCTGACCGCCGGTGAGTCCCACGGCCCTGCTCTCACGGTGGTGGTCGAGGGGCTGCCCGCCGGCCTGCCCGTCACCGTCGAGCAGATCGGCGACGAGCTCGCCCGTCGCCGCCTCGGGTTCGGTCGCGGCCCGCGCATGCGCTTCGAGCGTGACGACGTCGAGCTCCTCGGTGGCGTGCGCCACGGCACCACCCTCGGCTCGCCGGTCTCGATCGTCATCCACAACACCGAGTGGCCGAAGTGGCAGGAGGAGATGTCGCCCGCCGCCGGCGCCACCGAGAAGCCCCTCCACCAGCCCCGGCCCGGCCACGCCGACCTCGTCGGCATGCAGAAGTACGGCTTCGACGACGCCCGCAACGTGCTCGAGCGGGCCAGCGCCCGCGAGACCGCGGCCCGCGTCGCCGCCGGCACGCTGGCCAAGCTGCTGCTGGCCGAGATCGGCACCGAGATCCTCAGCCACGTGATCCAGATGGGTCAGGCCCGCGCCGGCACCGACCGTCGTCCCACCCCCGCCGACCTGTCGGTCGTCGACGACTCCCCGGTGCGCTGCTTCGACAAGGAGGCCGAGGCGGCGATGATCGCCGAGGTCGAGGCCGCCGCCAAGGTCGGCGACTCGCTCGGTGGTGTCGTCGAGGTCCTCGGGTACGGCGTGCCGCCGGGCCTCGGCTCGCACGTGCACTGGGACCGCAAGCTCGACGGCCTGCTCGCCCAGGCGCTCATGAGCATCCAGGCGATGAAGGGCGTGGAGATCGGCGACGGGTTCGAGGTCGCCGGCCGTCGTGGCAGCGACGCCCACGACGAGATCCTGTGGGACGCCGACGCGCAGGAGTACACCCGTGGGTCCACCCTCGCGGGTGGCACCGAGGGCGGCATGACCACGGGCGGCCTCCTCGTGGCGCGGGTGGCGATGAAGCCGCTCGCCACCCTGAACCGACCCGTGCTCAAGACCGTCGACACCACCACCAAGGAGGAGACGGTCTCGTTCAAGGAGCGCACCGACGTCACCGCGGTGCCGGCTTCGGGCGTGGTGGCCGAGACGATGACGGCACTCGTCCTCGCCAACGAGGTCACCCGCAAGTTCGGCGGCGACTCGCTCGACGAGCTCGTGCGCAACCACGCTGCCTACGTCTCGTCGCTGCGGTAGCGCGGTGGGCGCCGCCGACCGGGCGAACGGCTCCGAGACGAGGCACCTCGTGCTCGTCGGGCTGATGGGTGCGGGCAAGACGACCGTCGGCCAACGCTGCGCCGAGCTCCTCGACATGCCGTTCCTCGACACCGATCAGCTCATCGAGGCCAACACCCGGATGGGGGTCGCCGACGTGTTCGCCAACCACGGCGAGCACCAGTTCCGCACGCTCGAGCGCGACGCCGTGCTCGACGCCAGCGCCTCGCCCGATCCGCTGGTGATCGCCTGCGGCGGCGGCGCCGTCCTCGACCCCGAGAACCGGCGGCAGCTGCGCGCCCACGGGGTTGTCGTGTGGCTGCGCGCGTCGCCGTCCGAGCTCGGTACGAGGGTCGGCGACGACGCCGGCGAGACCCGTCCGCTGCTCGCGAGTGGTGCGCTGCCCGAGCAGACCCTCGCCCGGCTCGATCGCGGTGCGCGAGCCCGCCTACGAGGCCGCCGCCCACGTGCAGGTCGACACCGACGGCAGGACCGTCGACGACGTCGCCGCCACCGTCGTGGAGGAGTACCACGCGTGGAACGGGTGACCGTCGCGCTGCCCGATGCTCCCTACGACGTCGTCGTCGGCGCCGGCGTGCTCGCCGACGCGGGTTCGCTGCTGGGTGATCGTCGTCGCGTCGCGGTGGTGAGCCAGCCCGGCGTCGCCGACTTCCACGCGCCCGCGCTGCTCACCGCGCTGCAACAGGCCGGCGTCACCACCGACCTCTTCCTCATCGGCGACGGCGAGGACGCCAAGTCGCTCGCCACCGTCGACGGCCTGTGCTCGCGCCTCGCCGAGTGGGGTCTCCTGCGCGACGACGCGGTGGTCGCACTCGGCGGGGGAGTGGTCGGCGACACCGCCGGGTTCGCGGCCTCCGTCTACCACCGCGGCGTCGACGTGGTGCAGGCGCCCACGACGCTGCTCGCGCAGGTCGACGCCGCCATCGGCGGCAAGACCGCGGTCAACCTGCCCGAAGGCAAGAACCTGGTCGGTGCGTTCCACCAACCGCTCGCGGTGTACGCCGACGTCACCACGCTGGCAACGCTGCCCGCCGCGCGAGTACCGGGCCGGTCTCGGCGAGGTGGCGAAGTACGCGCTCATGCCCGGTGGCGAGCGCGTCGGCACCATCGTCGAGCAGCACGCCGCCGCGGTGGTCGCGCGTGACGTGGACGTGCTCACCGACCTCGTCGCCGCGTGCGCGGCGATGAAGGCACACGTCGTGGGCGTCGACCCTCACGAGCGCACCGGGCTCCGGGCGACGCTCAACCTCGGCCACACGCTCGCGCACGCGCTCGAGTCGGTCGGTGGCTACGAGCTGCTGCACGGCGAGGCCGTCGCCGTGGGCCTCGTGTTCGCCGGCGCGCTCGGCGGGCGCGATGGAGCGCATCGACGCCGACACCGTCGACCGCTACCGCAACCTGGTGAGCGCGCTCGACCTGCCCACTGCGGTGCCCGACAGCATCGGCGGCGGCCGCGGTGGCGGAACCGCGCGACGATCTGCTGGCGTCGATGCGGCGCGACAAGAAGTCGGTCGGTGGGCTCACCTTCGTGCTGCCCGGACCGGTCGGACTCGAGACCGTGCACGACCCGGATCCACGCGCGCTCGACGTCGCGTTCGCCGCGGTCGGTGTGGGAAGCTGACGACGTGCCTGGAACGATCCTCCTGCTGTCGGGACCCAACCTCAACCTGCTCGGCGAGCGCGAGCCGCACATCTACGGCACCACCACGCTGGCCGACCTCGTCGACGTCGCGACGAAGGCCGCGGCCGAGCACGGCTGCGAGCTCGAGCACCTGCAGTCGAACCACGAGGGCGACCTCGTCGAGGCGATCCACGGTGCCCGCAACCGCTGCGACGCGATCGTGATCAACGCCGGCGCCTTCACCCACTACTCGTTCGCGCTCGCCGATGCGCTGGCGACGTTCACGGGGGTGAAGGTCGAGCTGCACATCTCCAACCCCGAAGCACGCGAGCACTGGCGCCACGACTCCGTGATCGCGCCGTACATGACCGCGGCGATGGCGGGCTTCGGCGGCGCCGGCTACCGCCTCGCGGTCGAAGGTGCCCTCGCGTTGCTCGACGCCAGATCGGAGACCACGAAGTGACCTTGGTCGAACTCGAAGCCCTTCCCGCGATGGACGTCGCCGGCCGCGCCGACGCGCCTGCGACCGCTGCTCGCCGACGCCGGTGTCGATGCCCTGCTCGTCACCCACCTGCCGAACGTGCGCTACCTCACCGGATTCACCGGCAGTGCGGGGATGCTGCTCGTCACCGACGACGCGCTCGTGTTCACGTCCGACGGCCGGTACCGCACGCAGGCCGGGGAGCAGCTCGCCGCCGCGGGCGTCGACGCCCAGATCGAGATCGGGGCCACCGTCGCGCAGCAACGCGCCGCGTTGGCCGCCGCGCTCGCGCCCGGCTGCCGCGTCGGGCTCGAGGCGCACGCCGTCACCTGGGGTCAGCAGCGCGACCTCGCGGTGGTGCTCGAGGGTCACGAGCTCGTGCCCACCAACGGCGTCGTCGAACGGCTGCGGATCATCAAGGAGCCGGCCGAGGTCGCGCGCATCCACGCCGCGTGCTCCATCGCCGACGACGCGCTCGGCGCGTTGCTGCCCGCGCCTGGCCGAGCGACCGACCGAGCGCGACTTCGCACTCGAGCTCGAGGTCGAGATGCGCCGTCGCGGTGCGAGCGGCAACAGCTTCGACCCGATCGTGGCCTCGGGCCCGAACGCGGCGAAGCCGCACGCCCGTCCGAGTGCCCGGCCCGTCGAGGCCGGCGAGCTCGTCGTCATCGACTTCGGGTGCATCGTCGACGGCTACTGCTCCGACATGACCCGCACGGTGAGCGTCGGCGACCCCGGTCCCGACGCCCGTCGGGTGTGGGACGTCGTGCGCGAGAGCCAGTCGGCCGGACGCGACGCGGTGCGGGCCGGCGTCGACTGCGCGGCCGTCGACCGGGCGTGTCGCGAGGTCATCGCCGCCGCCGGGTGGGCCGAGTCGTTCGTGCACGGCACCGGCCACGGGGTGGGACTCGAGATCCACGAGGAGCCCCGGGTGGCCGCGAGTGCCCGTGATACCTTGGAACCCGGTTCGGTCGTCACGGTCGAGCCCGGGGTGTACCTGCCGGGCATCGGCGGCGTGCGCATCGAGGACACGGTGGTCGTCACCTCCGACGGCTCCGATCCTCTCACCGCTTTCCCCAAGCACCTGATCATCTGATTCTCCTGAGTCACGCTTCAAGGACTGTTCGTTGAGCATCTCGTCCAATGACTTCAAGAACGGCATGGCGTTGAACCTGCCGTCGGAAGGCCTCGTCACCGTCGTCGAGTTCCAGCACGTGAAGCCGGGCAAGGGCGGTGCGTTCGTGCGCACCAAGCTCAAGAAGGTCGCGGGTGGCGCGGTGCTCGAGCGCACGTTCCGCGGCGACGAGAAGGTGCCGCTCGCGGTCATCGACAAGCGCGAGATGCAGTACCTCTACCGCGAGAGCGACGCGCTCGGTGTTCATGGACAGCGAGTCGTACGACCAGCTCAACGTCTCCACCAAGGACCTCGGCAGTGCGGTCGACTTCCTCAAGGAGGGCGACACCGCGATCCTGCACATGTTCGAAGGTGCGGTCGTCGCCGCCGAGCTCCCCGCCGCGGTCGAGCTCCTCGTCGCCACCACCGAGCCGGGAGTCCAGGGCGACCGCGTGTCGGGCGCACGCAAGCCCGCGACGCTCGAGACCGGCCTCGTGGTGCAGGTGCCGCTCTTCGTCGAACCGGGCGAGAAGATCAAGGTCGACACCCGCACCGGGGAATACCTGGCGCGAGCCTGAGCGCGGGCGTCGATCGGATGGCCGTCACGGGAAGCCGCCGCGAAGCCCGGGAGCGGGCCCTCGGCCTCTGCTACGAGCTCGAGGTGCGTGACCTCGGCGTCGACGTGCTCATCGAGCAGCAGCCGGCGCCGCCCGACGAGTACGCGGTGCAGCTCGTGCGCGGCGTGTCGGAGCACAGCGCCGACGTCGACGCGCTGCTGCGCAAGTTCTCCGAGCACTGGGCGCTCGAGCGCATGCCCGCGGTCGACCGCGCCGTGCTGCGCCTCGGCGCGTACGAGCTCGGCTGGGAGCCCGAGGTCCCGAGCGCGGTGGTCATCAGCGAGGCCGTCGAGCTGGCGAAGCAGTACTCCACGAAGGACTCCGGCCGATTCGTCAACGGGTTGTTGAGCCGCATCGCCGACGAGCTCCGTCCAGGAGGCGCCGCGGGAGCGACCCGGTCGTGACCATGCCGGTCGAGGTCCAGGAACCGCTCGTCGAAGAGGTCACGGTCACCGACAAGCCCTGGATCGTGATCGTGTGGAACGACCCGGTCAACCTGATGTCGTACGTGGTCTACGTGTTCCAGAAGCTGTTCGGCTTCTCGCGCAAGAAGGCCACGAAGCTCATGCGGCAGGTGCACGAGGAGGGCAAGGCGATCGTGTCCGACGGCACGGTCGAGAAGTGCGAGGCCGACGTCGCCCGCCTCCACGCCGCCGGCCTGTGGGCCACGATGGAACACCCGTCGTAGTGATCGACGGCTGATGGAGATGCAGCGGAGGCGGGGCCGCACGGCCGAAGCGGCGCAGCGGAATCGACCCGTGTGATGGCTCGGTGGAAGCGGTTCCGTGCGGGGCGCGACGACACGCTCACGGTGTCGCTGGCGGAGGAGGAGCTCTCACTGCTGCGCGTGCTGCCCGAGCAGCTGCAAGAGGTGTTCGACGGCGACGCCGACGACCCGGCGCGGGCGCGCTTGTTCCCCCGCGCGTACCTCGATCCCACCGCAGAGGCGGAAGAGGCGGAGTGGCAGGCGCTGGTGGGCCCGTCGTTGCTGCGTGAGCGCCTCGACGCACTCGAGCTGATCACGTCCACGCTCGGGCGTGCGGAGCCTGCGGGCGACTGGTGGCAGATCGACCTGACGCCCGACGAGGTGCAGGCGTGGCTCGGTGTGCTCAACGACACGCGGCTGGTGCTCGGCACGCGGCTCGGTGTCACCGAGGAGGAGCGCGAGCTCGACCCCTCGGATCCCGATGCGGGGCCGTACGCGCTCTACCAGTGGCTCACGTGGGTGCAGAACGACCTGATCGAGGAGCTGTTGTGAGCGAGGGCCACGAAGCCGCGTTCCGTTCGATGATCACCGCCTACGCGGCGGGTGATCGCGACACGATGGCCGCGGCGCTCGCCGACGATCTCGTCGCCTACGTCACCAACGCCGCCGGCGGTGCCGACGAGGTGCGTGGCGCCTCCGCGTACATGGAGCGGGTGCCGGGCGGCGACGCGACGTACGCGGCCGAGGTCACCCAGGTGGTGTCGGTGTCGTCGTCGCAGGTGCTGGCGATGGTCGAGATCCGGGCGGAGCGCAAGGGGCGCACGCTGCACAACCATGCGGGGTTCCTGGCCCGCTTCGACCGCGACGGTCGCATCGACGAGCTCTGGATGGTCGACGCCCTTCCCGCCGACAGCGACGAGTTCTGGTCGTAGGTCGATAGGGTCTTGCACTGCCGAACGTACGTTCGGTAGTGTCGGGATGCGCCTCGAGGTCGGGCTCGTCGACCTCCTTCCACGTTCGTACGTGTCGGGAGGAGGGTCGTGGCGCGGTTGTCGGAATTGCTGGTCGAGGTGCGCGAGGAGCTCACCCGGTTCGAGGCGGACCGATGGGCGGGTGGTGACTGCGCGACGTTGGCGGCCGAGCTGGCGCGTGTGGAGAAGGCGTGCGCGGTCGCCCGGGTGCGGGCGTCGGAGCGTGCGATCGCGTGCAACGCCGGTGACCTGGAGTGGGCAGCGCGTGCTGCCGGTTCCACGCCGAGCGCAGCCCGGGCTGCGATCGCCACGGTCACCGCCGCGGCGACGTGTCCGGCGACCGACGCCGCGCTGACCAGCGGCTCGCTGTCGCTCGCGCAGGCGCAGGCGATCGTGCAGGCCGAGGCGGCGGTGCCGGGTTCTGAGCACGTGTTGTTGGAGGTCGCGGCGACGCAGGGCATGGCCGGGTTGCGCTCGGAGGCGCGCCGGGTCGTGCTCGGGGCGATCGACCGGGAGGAGCTGCACCGCCGGCAGCGGGCAGCGCGGTCGGTGCAGCACTGGGTCGACGATGAAGGGATGGTGTCGGGCCGGTTCCGGTTGCCGCCCGCGGAGGGCGTGCCGTTCGTCAACCGACTCGACGCCGAGACCGACCGCCTGCAGCGCGCCGCGCGCCGGGCGAAGCGCGTCGAGCCACGGGACGCGCACTGCGCCGATGCCCTGATCAGGATCGCGAGAGGTGGGGGCAAGGGTCGAGCCGCTCGGGCCGACGTCGTGTACGTGTGCGATCTGCGGGCCGCGGCGCGTGGACACACCCACGGTGACGAGCTGTGCCACGTGATCGGCGGGGGACCGGTCCCGGTCGACGTGGTGCGAGCCGCGGCGGTCGACGCGTTCGTCAAGGTCGTGCTGCGCGACGGTACGAAGGTCGACACGATCGTCCACTACGGACGTCACATCCCGGCGCGGTTGCGGACCGTGCTCGAGCTCGGCGATCCGGAGCGGCTCGACGGCGCGGTGTGCGTCGAACCCGGGTGTGATCGTCGCCACGACCTCGAGTGGGACCACGACGATCCCGTCGCCAACCACGGGGTCACGAGCTACGAGAACCTGAGGGCGCGGTGTCGACCCGACCACTGGGCCAAGACCGAGCGCGACCGCACGGCCGGGCTCCTCGGCGGTCGAGGTGCGAAGCGTGGCCCACCGTGATGCGGGCGCGTGGTTGGGTCAGTCGACGATGGTGTAGACGCCGGTGGGGGAGGTGAGGTGCGCGAGGGTCGCCGCGGCGGCGTGGTCGACGCCGACCTTCGGGTCCGTCCTCGGGGATGTCGGCGGCGGTGGAGGACCACGTGCCGGGGCCGTGGAGCTGGCCGTACCGGAGCACGACACCGCCGAAGTCGAGCACCGCGTGCTCGAGGTGCTCGACCGAAGCCGGGTTCGAGGCGCTCCAGGCGATGCTCTGGGCGACGAAGCGCGACACACCGGCGGCGCGGGCGGCGGCGACGAGGTTGTCGGTGCCCTCGGTGCGGATGCGGGCGTTGGCGGCGAAGACCTCGGGCCCGAGGTCGTCGGGGCGGTCGGGGAGATCGGTGAGCTGGTGCATCACGAGGTCGGGGGTGGCGCCCACGACCACCTCGGCCAGGTGCTCGCGGTCGAACACGTCACACACCACCGGCGTGGCGCCGAGACCGGCGACGAGCTCGGTCTTTGCGGGGGTCCGGGTCATGCCGACGACCTCGTGGCCGGCATCCACGAGCAACGGGACGAGGCGCACGCCGAGCACGCCGGTGGCACCGGCGAGGAAGACCCTCACGCCGAACCGGCCGCGGTGCCCGCGGTGCCTGCCGCACCGGGGGAGTGGGGGGAGTCGAGGGTGTCGAGGGAGTCGAGCGTGTCGAGGGCGTCGGACACGTCCTTCGCCCGCTCGTCGGCGATCCCCCGCACGGAGGAGTGGGTCATGATCACGAAGTCGCCGCGGGCCACGCCGGCGACCGCGAGCTCGCCGGCCGCCTCGGGGTCCATGCCGCCCTGCAGGTCGAGCCAGGGGTTGTCCTCACCGGGACCGCCGAAGCGGTCGTGCCGGTGACGGGGCGCGGTGGCGAGGCCGGTGTCGACCATCCCCGGGCACAGGACGCTCACGCCGACGAAGTCGGGCAGCTCGCGTCGGAGCACGTCGGAGAGCGCGAGCACGCCGTGCTTCGACGCGGTGTAGAAGCCGGCGTGCGTGTGGGGGATGCCCACGCTGTTCTCCGATCCGGTGTTGAGGATGTGTGCGGGCGTGCCCTGCTCGACGAAGCGCTTCCCGAACACGGCGCAGCCGTGCCACACCCCCATCAGGTTGACCTCGAGCACCCAGCGCGCTTCACGCTCGTCGGTGTCGAGGACCGACGCGAACTTCGGGAACACGCCGGCGTTGTTCACGACGACGTCGACGTGCCCGTGGCGCTCCCACGCCGACTGCGCGAGCTGCTCGACCGCGTCCCGATCGGTCACGTCGCACTGCACGCCGACGCCCATGCCCGTGCTCGCGAGCTCCGACGCGACGGCAGCGGCGCGGTCGAGATCGATGTCGGCGACCACGACCGTGCTCCCCGCCCGCGCCAGCGCGAGCGCGATGCCCCGTCCGATCCCGCTGCCTCCGCCCGTGACCACCGCGACCGCACCGTCGAGCTCCATCGCGCGGACGCTACTGCGCAGCTCCCGCGCTCTCGGTGGGTGCGTGGCGCGACCGCGCGGCCTCAGCCGCTCTCAGCCGGCTCTCAGCCGGTCTGGACGTTGACGACGTCGACCGCCGTCTCCTCGGGCGGTGCCTGGAACCCGCCGTCGATGCCGGCCTGCATGGCCGGGATCAGCGTGGAGTCGCGGAACTGCTCCCAGCTCTCCTGGGAGTCGTGGACCGCGAGGATCGTCCAGCCGCCCTCGGAGGCGCCGGCCGCGTGGAAGATCTGGCCGGGAGGCAACGACCCGTCGTCAGGATGGACGGCGGCGATCGAGGCTCGGTACTGGGCCTCGGTCGCACCCGGGAAGAAGTGCACCACTCCGTACGCCATGCCGTGCTCCGTTCGCGAAGTTCGGTCCCTCGGGCCGGGACGGTACCCGGTGAGACCCAAATCGGCAAGATGGAGCGATCGTGCAGTTCAGAGCCACTGACCGTCGAGCGCCTCGAGCGCGAGCGAACCGCCCTGCGGGTTGAACACCCCGTTGAGGAAGTGCGGCGTCCACATGCTCGTGACGCCGCGGGCGTTGTCGCCGAAACCGCCCGTCTGCGCGAGCTTCATCGCGCTCGCGTGCGCCTCGTCGCGGAGCGCCGCCTGCGCGGCGTCCGGCGTGGTCCACGCGCTGAACGTGTAGTTGCGGCGACCGATGGTGGCGAAGCAGCTGCCGAGGTACTCCTCGTTGCCGAGCTGCTCCATCACGATGCCGCTGGTCGTCTCGACCAGCAGCGGGAAGTGCTCGGCGTCGATGTCGATCCAGGTGACGGTGAACGCGCCGGGGATCGCGTCGCGCCCGGTCTCCACCCGGTTGGAGAACCCGAACTGCACCACGCCGTCGATGTCGGCGGGCGTGATGTGCGCCTGCAGTCCGAGCTGGCTCAGCATGGTGGCGGTGTCGAAGTAGCCGACGACCGAGCTCACCGCATCGGCGTCGGCGTCGTAGGTGAAGAAGTCGCCGCCGGGCAGATCGATCGTCCCGCCGGTCGGCGGACCTCCGGGCAGCGGCCCGGTGTTCGTGCCCTGCATGCGCCACTGCGCGCTCGCCTCGGTGCCGTCGCTCCCCACCGACACGCTCACGACCGCGAAGTGCACGTCGGGGAAGCCGGTGAGCACCCCCGCCACGTTGGCCGTGAGCGCGTCGCCGGAGAGGGCACCACCGGTGGTGGGATCCTCGTAGGTGCCGCCGTCGGTGAGGGAGGCGGCCACCGCCTCGGGCCGGTGGCTGTTCCACGCGTCGAAGTACAGCTCGAGTGCCGAGTCGATGGTCATGACCCTCCCTTCGCCACGCGGACGCGCGCGGGTCAACTGGTAGTCTGCTCCAGACCGTGAAGGGAGTCCTGTGAGGCTCCTACGGAAGGATGCCAAGCATGAGCGTGCTCGACGCCGGCGATCTCCGCCGCGCGCAGACCCGGATCGCCCACGAGATCGTGGAGCGGAACCGTGGCGCCGGCGATGTCGTCCTCGTGGGTCTCTACACGCGGGGCCTGGCCATCGCCCGCCGTCTCGCCGACGCGATCGCCGAGTTCGAGGACCTCGACGTGCCCGTCGGCGCGCTCGACGTGTCCTTCTACCGTGACGACATCGGGCTGCGGGCGGTGACCCCCACCGGTCCCACCGAGGTCCCCGTCGACATCACCGGCCGGGTCGTGGTGCTCGTCGACGACGTGCTCTACACCGGCCGCACCGTCCGCGCGGCCATGGACGCCCTGACCGAGCTCGGCCGCCCCCGCGCCATCCAGCTCGCAGTCCTCGTCGACCGCGGCCACCGCGAGCTGCCGATCCGCCCCGACTTCGTGGGCAAGAACCTCCCCACCCGCATCGGGGAGGACGTCCGCGTGCGTCTCGAAGAGGTCGACGGCGGACCCGATTCCGTGGAACTGCGCGACGACGAAGAAGCGGGAGAAGAGGGGGTGGTGCTCGCATGAAGCACCTGCTGTCGATCGACGACCTCGACGCCGAGAGCCTCACCCGGCTCCTCGACCTCTCGGAGCAGTTCGTCGCCGTCAACCAGCGCGACATCCCCAAGGTGCCCGCGCTGCGGGGCAAGGTGGTGGCGTCGCTGTTCTACGAGGACTCCACCCGCACCCGCCTCAGCTTCGAGACCGCGGCCAAGCGCCTCTCCTGCGACGTGATGACCTTCAGCGTCTCGCAGTCGTCGGTGAAGAAGGGCGAGAGCCTCCTCGACACCGTGCAGACCATCGAGGCCATGGGCATCGACGCCATGGTGATCCGTCACCCGGCCGCCGGTGCACCGGTGCGGGTCTCGCAGTGGACCGACGCCTCGGTGGTCAACGCCGGCGACGGTCGCCACGAGCACCCCACCCAGGCGCTGCTCGACGCGCTCACCCTGCGCCGTCACCGCGAGCTCGCAGGCTTGCGCGTCGCCATCGTCGGCGACGTCCGGCACTCGCGGGTGGCGCGGAGCAACGTCAAGTCCCTGCACCTCCTCGGCGCCGACGTCACCCTGGTGGCACCGCCCACGCTGCTGCCGGAGTCGCTCGAGGGATGGCCGGTGCAGGTCAGCCACGATCTCGACGACGTGATCTCCGAGGTCGACGTGGTGATGCTCCTGCGCATGCAGTTCGAGCGCCAGGCCGAGGCGCTCTTCCCCACCGTGCGCGAGTACACCGCCCGCTACGGCCTCACCGAGGCCCGGGCCGAGCGGCTCAAGCCCGACGCGCTGATCATGCACCCGGGCCCGATGAACCGCGGCGTGGAGGTGGCGGCCTCGGTTGCCGACGGCCCCGCCTCGCTCGTGACCGAACAGGTGGCCAACGGCGTCGCCGTCCGCATGGCCGTCCTCTACACACTTCTGGGATCCGGAGCGTCGATTGCCTGAGTACCTGATCAAGGGAGGTCGCGTGATCGACGCGACCGGCGAGCGCGACGGCCGACGTGCTGGTGCGCGACGGGAAGGTCGCTGACGTGGCTCCCGACCTGACGACGTCCGGTGACGTGCTGGAAGCACAGCGATGTGTGGTGAGCCCGGGATTCGTCGACCTGCACGTGCACCTGCGCGAACCGGGTGACGAGGAGGCGGAGACCATCGAGACCGGCACCCGCGCCGCGCGCGCGGCGGGTTCACCGCGGTGGTGGCGATGCCCAACACCCGCCCCGCCCTCGACGACGCCGCCGTCGTCAGCTCCGTGCTCGCGCTCGGCAAGCAGGCCGGGTTGTGCGACGTCGTGTCGTCGGGGTGCATCACCGTCGCCCGCGCCGGCGAGCAGCTCGCGCCGATGGGGGAGCTCTACGCCCTGGGCGTGCGCATCTTCACCGACGACGGCTTCTGCGTCGCCAGCGCGGGCGTGATGCGCCGCGCGCTGGAGTACGCGGCATCGCTGCCGGGCGCCATCGTCGCCCAGCACGCCGAGGACGAGACCCTCGCCGCCGGCGGGCACATGCACGAGGGCGCGTGGTCGAGCCGCCTCGGCATCCCCGGCCGCCCCTCGGTCGCGGAGACCGTGATCGTGGCGCGCGACATCGAGCTCTGCGAGGTGACCGGCACGCCGGTGCACTTCCTCCACTGCTCCGCCGCCGGCACCGTCGCGCTGGTGCGGACGGCCAAGGCGCGGGGACTCCCCGTGACCGCGGAGTGCGCGCCGCACCACTTCTCGCTCACCGACGAGTGCTGCGAGGGCTTCGACCCGATGTTCAAGGTGCACCCGCCGCTGCGCACGCAGGCCGACGTCGACGCCATCCGCGAGGGCCTGGCCGACGGCACCATCGACGCCATCGCCACCGACCACGCCCCCCACACGCCCGAGTCCAAGGAGCGCCCCTTCGAGGAGGCGCCTCCCGGCATGCTCGGGCTCGAGACCGCGCTGGCCGTGACAATCACCGAGCTGGTCGAGCCCGGGCACCTGTCGCTGCAGGATGCCCTGGCCTGCCTGTCCTGGCGACCCGCGGCACTGGCCCGGTTGGATGCGCACGGTGGGCCCATCGAGCCGGGTGCGCCGGCGAACCTGACGATCTTCGATCCGGCCCACGAGTGGACGGTGGAACCCCACACGTTGGCCAGCCGGGCTCGCAACACACCGTTCGCGGGTCGAACGCTGAAAGGCAAGGTGCGACACACAGTGCTGCACGGCAACGTCGTCGTGAGGGAAGGCGAGGCAACGCGATGACCGACGCACTCCTCGTCCTCGCCGACGGGAGCGACTACGAGGGCGAGGCGATCGGCGCACTCCGGGCCGGTGACTCGCAGGTCGCCGTGGGAGTGGGGGAGCTGGTGTTCAACACCGCGCTCTCGGGCTACCAGGAGATCGTCACCGATCCGTCGTACGCCGGGCAGGTGATCACCTTCACCTACCCGCACATCGGCAACTACGGCGTCAACGTCGACGACGACGAGAGTCGCCGCCCGTTCTGCTCCGGAGTGGTGGTGCGCGACCTCGCCACCCATCACAGCAACTGGCGCGCCACCGACAGCCTCGACGACCTCCTCGTGCGCCACGGGGTCCCCGGCATCAGCGGGATCGACACGCGCCGGCTCACCCGCCACCTGCGCGACGAGGGTGCACTGCCCGGCGCGTTCGGCACCGACGAGGCGGCGGTGCGTGCCGCGGTCGAGGGCGCGCGCAGCACCGACGGCGTCGACCTCGTCGCCACGGTGACCACGTCCGAGCCGTACGTCGCCGGCAGCGACGACGCGCCGTTCCGCGTGGTCGCCTACGACTTCGGCATCAAGCGCACCATCCTGCGGCATCTCGTCGGCGCCGGGTGCCGCGTCGAGGTCGTGCCGGCGTCGACCCCCTTCTCCGAAGTGCTGGCACGAGAGCCGGACGGGGTCTTCCTCTCCAACGGCCCGGGTGATCCCGCAGCAGTGACCGGAGCCATCGACCAGGTACGTGGGTTGGTGGGCGAGGTGCCGGTGTTCGGCATCTGCCTCGGGCACCAGATCCTGGGCCTCGCGCTCGGGGCCGACACCTACAAGCTGCGCTTCGGGCACCACGGCGGCAACCACCCGGTGCGCCACGAGGCCACCGGCCGGGTCGAGATCACGAGCCAGAACCACAACTACGCCGTCGCCGCCGACACGCTCGCCGGGCGGGTGGAGCTCACGCACGTGAACCTCAACGACGGCGTCGTCGAGGGCTTCCGGGTGCTCGACGCTCCCGCGTTCGGAGTGCAGCACCACCCCGAGGCCGGCCCCGGACCGCACGACGCCCGCTACCTGTTCGACGACTTCACCAGCCTGATGACCGCCACCTCCCCGAAGCGGACCCGGTAAATGCCCAAGCGCACCGACCTCGAGACCATCCTCATCATCGGCAGCGGCCCGATCGTCATCGGGCAGGCCTGCGAGTTCGACTACTCCGGCACGCAGGCCTGTCGCGTGCTGCGCGACGAGGGCTACCGCGTCGTGCTGGTGAACTCGAACCCGGCCACGATCATGACCGACCCCGAGTTCGCCGACGCCACCTACGTCGAGCCGCTCGACGTCCAGAGCCTCACCCGCATCATCGAGCGCGAACGTCCCGACGCGCTGCTGCCGACGCTCGGCGGGCAGACCGCGCTGAACCTGTCGATCGCGCTCGCCGACGCCGGCGTGCTCGAGCAGTACGGCGTCGAGCTCATCGGCGCCAGCGTCGAGGCCATCAACACCGCCGAGAACCGCCACGAGTTCAAGGCGGCGATGGAGGAGATCGGCCTCCACGTGGCGAAGTCGGGGTTCGCGTACACGCTCGACGAGGCGATGGCGGTCGGCGAGCAGGTCGGCTTCCCGCTCATCATCCGCCCGTCGTTCATCCTCGGTGGCAGCGGCACCGGCTTCGCGGCCGACGCCGAGGAGCTGCGCCGCGTCGCCGCCCACGGCCTCGCGACCAGTCCGGTGTCGGAGATCCTCATCGAGCAGTCGATCGCGGGCTGGAAGGAGTACGAGCTCGAGGTCATGCGCGACCACGCCGACAACGTGGTCGTCATCTGCTCGATCGAGAACTTCGACGCCATGGGCGTGCACACCGGCGACTCCATCACGGTGGCGCCCGCGCAGACCCTCACCGACGTCGAGTACCAGCGCCTGCGCGACGACGCGTTCGCGTGCATCCGCCGCATCGGTGTCGACACCGGTGGTTCCAACATCCAGTTCGCGGTGAACCCGGTCGACGGCGAAGTCGTCGTCATCGAGATGAACCCGCGCGTCTCGCGCAGCAGCGCGCTCGCGAGCAAGGCGACGGGCTTCCCGATCGCCAAGATCGCGGCGCGGCTCGCGGTGGGATACCGGCTCGACGAGATCATCAACGACATCACCGGCGAGACACCGGCGTCGTTCGAGCCGACGATCGACTACGTCGTCACCAAGGTGCCGCGCTGGGCGTTCGAGAAGCTGCCCGGCGCGTCGCCGGTGCTCGGCACGATGATGCAGTCGGTGGGCGAGGTGATGGCGATCGGCCGCACCTTCCCCGAGAGCCTCCAGAAGGCGCTCCGTTCGCTGGAGACCGGACGCTGGGGCCTCAACTGCGACCCCACCGAGCGCGAGTACGACGCGCACACTCCCGAGCAGCTGGTGCAGATGTGCGTGCGCGCGACGCCGGAGCGGCCGTTCCTGCTCGACGCAGCCCTGCGCCGCGGCGTCTCGGTCGAACGCCTCTTCGAGGCGACGGGGATCGACCCCTGGTTCCTGGAGCACCTGAGCTCACTGGGCGACCTGCGTGCGTCTCTCGTCGGACGGGCGCCGCACGACCTGTCGCGTCGCGAGTGGCGGAAGGTGAAGCGCGCGGGGTTCTCGGACGCGCAGCTGGCGTACCTCTGGGACGTCGACGAGCAGGTCGTGTACGACGCACGCACTTCGGCTGGTGTCCGGGTCACGTACAAGACCGTGGACACGTGCGCGGCGGAGTTCGCGGCGCGGACGCCGTACCACTACGGGACCTACGAGGACGAGGACGAGGTCGCGCCCCTGACGCGGCCGGCGGTGGTGATCCTCGGCAGCGGACCGAACCGCATCGGCCAGGGCGTCGAGTTCGACTACTGCTGCGTGCACGCCGCGTTCGCGCTGTCCGACGCCGGCTTCGAGACGGTGATGCTCAACTGCAACCCCGAGACCGTCTCCACCGACTACGACACCAGCGACCGCCTCTTCTTCGAGCCCCTCTTCGCCGAGGACGTGCTCGCGGTGTGTCGGCGGTTGCAGGAGCGTGGCGAGCAGGGCGGGGGTGAGCTCGTCGGTGTCGTGGTGGCCCTCGGCGGCCAGACCCCGCTGAAGCTGGCCCGGAGGTTGGAGCAGGAGGGCATCCCGGTGCTCGGCACCAGCCCCGATTCGATCGACCTCGCGGAGGACCGCGAGCGCTTCCACGAGCTGTGCACCCGCCTCGGCATCGCCCAGCCGCCCGGCGGCACCGCGACCACCACCGAGCAGGCCCAGGCCATCGCCACCGACCTCGGCTTCCCGGTGCTGGTGCGTCCGTCCTACGTGCTCGGTGGTCGCGCCATGCAGATCGTCTACGACGACGAGAGCCTGGTCTCGGCGATGGAGGCACTCGCCGCCGAGGGCAGCCTCGGCCGTGAGGGCGGGTTGTCGGCCGAGCGCCCGGTGCTGGTCGACCGCTTCCTCGAGGACGCGGTGGAGGTCGACGTCGACGCCGTCCGCGACGCCACCGGCGACTCGATCATCGGTGGCGTGATGGAGCACATCGAAGAGGCCGGCGTGCACTCCGGCGACTCCGCCTGCGCGATCCCGCCGCAGACCCTGTCGGCCGAGATGGTGACGCGCATCGAGGTCCAGACCCGCGCGTTGGCCGACGCCCTCGACGTCCGCGGCCTCCTCAACGTGCAGTACGCGGTGAAGGGCGACGAGCTCTCCGTGATCGAGGCCAACCCCCGCGCCAGCCGCACGGTGCCGTTCGTCAGCAAGGCCACCGGCGTGCCCCTGGCCAAGGTGGCGTCGCGGGTGATGGTCGGCGCCACGCTGGCGCAGCTCCGCGACGAGGGCCTCCTCCGGGCACCCGCCGCCGGCGGCCACATCGCGGTGAAGGAGGCGGTGCTGCCCTTCAACCGCTTCCCCGACGTCGACACCGTCCTCGGCCCCGAGATGCGCAGCACCGGTGAGGTCATGGGCATCGACCGAACCTTCGGCATGGCCTTCGCCAAGAGCCAGACCGCCGCCGGCAACCGGATCCCGCGCGAGGGGACCGTGTTCTTCTCCCTGGCCGACCGCGACAAGGCGGGGGGCATCGTCGCCGCCCGCCGCTTCACCGAGCTGGGCTACACCATCCTCGCCACCGCCGGGACCGCCGCCGCCCTCGAACGTGAGGGCATCCACGTGGAGGGCGTCATCGGCAAGATCTCCATCGACGGCGTCGCCGGGGCTGACAGCGAGGGGCTCGACGCGGTCGAGCTGCTGCAGTCGGGGAAGATCGACCTGGTGGTCAACACGCCCCGGGGCCGGGGGCCGCGGGCCGATGGCGCCCACATCCGGCGCACCGCCACCGCCCGGGGGATCCCGTGCGTCACCACGGTGGCGGCGGCGCTGGCGGCCTCGGCCGGGATCGTGGAGTGGGAGTCGACCGAGGCCACGGTCCGGTCGCTCCAGGAGTACCACCGCGACGGCCAGCTCCGGCTCGAGGTCTAGCCATGGATCCTGCGGCGGTCGACCTCGGGGTCGACCTGGGCGGTCTCTCGCTCCCGAGCCCGGTGCTCACCGCGAGTGGGACCTACGGCCACGGCGACGAGGTGGCGCGCCTCGGCGATCCGTCGCGCCTCGGCGCGATCACCGCGAAGTCGGTGAGCCCCGAGCCGTGGGCGGGGAAGCCCGCGCCGCGACTGCACATGACCGCCGCCGGCATGGTGAACGCGGTCGGGCTCCAGGGCCCGGGCATGGACGCGTGGCTCGCCGACGACCTGCCCGCGCTGCGCGCGTCGGGCGCGCGCGTGATCGCGTCGGTGTGGGGTCACACGGTCGACGACTTCGCGCGCGCCACCGAGATGCTCGACGGTGCCGACGTCGTCGCGGTCGAGGTCAACGCGAGCTGTCCGAACCTGCACGCGATGGACCAGGCGAGCGCGATCTGGGCCCACGATCCCGAGACCACCCGCGCGGTCGTGCGAGCGGTGCGCGGTGCGACCACGCTCCCGGTGTTCGCCAAGTTGTCACCCAACGTGACGGATCTCCCCCTGATCGCGCGAGCCGCGGTCGACGCCGGGGCCGACGGGCTCACCCTGGTGAACACCGTCCTCGCGTTGGTCGTCGACGCGGAGACCCGCCGGCCGGTCCTCGGTGGGGGTGGTGGGGGACTGTCGGGTCCCGCGATCAAACCGGTCGCGTTGCGCGCGGTGCACACGGTGACGCGCGCGCTTCCCGACGTTCCCGTCATCGGCACCGGTGGTGTGCAGACCGGCATCGACGCGGTCGAGATGTTGCTCGCGGGTGCGAGCGCGGTCGCGGTCGGCACCGCGAACTTCCGCGATCCACGCGCGCCGTACCGCGTGCTCGACGAACTGGTCGACTGGTGCGCGCGTCACGACGTCGCGCGCGTGCGCGACCTCACCGGCGCCCTGGAGGACGCATGACCGACACGACCGACGACGCAACCGCGGACGCGCGCGCCGCAGGGCTGCGCGACGATCCCCGCGACCACCTCGCGCTCGCGCTCGACGTCGGCGACCTCGACGCCGCGCTCGGCCTCGCGGGGCGGGTGCAGCCGTGGTTCGGGGTGGCCAAGGTGGGCTTCGAGCTCTACGCCGAGGCCGGCCCCGATGCCTTCCAGGCCTTGCAGGACAAGGGATTCCGGGTGTTCGCGGACCTGAAGCTGCACGACATCCCGAACACCGTCGGGCGCGCCGCGCGCGTGCTCGGCCGACGCGGCGTCGACTTCCTCAACTTCCACGCTGCCGGTGGCGAGGCGATGCTGCGCGCGGGCGTCGAGGGCCTCGCCGAGGGCGCGCGCGACGCCGGACACGCACGTCCGGCCGCGCTCGCGGTCACCGTGCTCACGAGCGATCCCAACGTCGACGCGATGGACGCGCGCCTCGACGTCGCGCGTGACGCGGGGTGTGACGGCGTGGTGTGCGCGGGCAGCGACGTCGAACGCGCGCGTGCGCGCGGGCTGCGCGCGATGGTGCCGGGCATCCGTCTCGCCGGTGACGACGCGAACGACCAGGCGCGCGTCGACACGCCTGGTGACGCGATCGCGCGCGGTGCGGACTGGCTCGTGATCGGTCGCAGCGTCACCGGCGCAGACGATCCCGAACGCGCCGCCGCCGAGGTGTCGCGACTGGTGGCTGCCGCGCTCGTCGAGCGCGGTACCTGACGTCGTCGCCGACGTCGGTCGCGGGCCGGTCGAACGGCGGTCGAGAGCGGTCGAGAGCCGGTCGAGAGCCGGTCGGGGACAGGTCGGGGGCCGATGAGGGCCACCTTCCGGCCCAGTTGTCAGGCGGGAACTGCTGCGTATACTGGCCGCCGCCGTCGTCCCGGAGGTAGCCGGATGCCACTGCCCCCTGCGCTCACCGCCGAGCAACGTCAAGCTGCACTCGAGAAGGCCGCCGAGGCTCGGCGCACGCGCGCGGAGGTCAAGGCGAAGCTCAAGGCCGGCTCGATCGGACTCGGTGAGCTGTTCGACCAGGGCACGCGCGACGACGCGTTGGCGAAGCTGAAGGTGGTCAGCGTCCTCGAATCGCTCCCCGGCGTCGGCAAGGTGCAGGCGCGGCGCATCATGGAGGAGCTCGACATCAGCGAGAGCCGCCGGTTGCGCGGGCTCGGACGCAACCAGCGAGAGGGCCTCCTGGTGCACCCCAAGATCGCCCGCAGCGCCTAGCCACCCCGGGAGACAGATGCTCTTCGTGCTCTCCGGGCCCTCCGGGGTCGGCAAGGGCACGGTGTCGAAGCGGCTGCGCTCGAGCGTCCCCAACCTCTGGCTGTCGGTCTCCTGGACGACCCGCGCCCGACGCCCGACCGAGGTCGACGGCGTCGACTACGAGTTCGTGACCAAGGAGCAGTTCGAGGCCGAGCGCGACGCCGGGGGCTTCTACGAGTGGTTCGAGGTCTTCGGCGATCTCAAGGGCACGCCCCGCCGGCCGGTCGAGGAGCGCCTGGCCGCCGGGATGGACGTCCTGCTCGAGATCGACGTCCAGGGGGCGTTGAAGGTGAAGGGCCTGGAGCCGTCGGCGGTCCTGATCTTCCTGATGCCGCCGTCCGGCGAGGAGCTCCGGCGCCGGTTGGAGAGCCGGGGCACCGAGACGCCCGAGGCCCTGGAGCGCCGCCTCGCCGCCGCCGCCGCCGAGGAGGCCCGGGCGTCGGAGTTCCACCACGTCGTGGTCAACGACGACCTGGAACGGGTGGTGGCCGAGGTGACTGGTATCCTGTCGGGCTCGCCACATCCCTGAACCAGAACCCTCGAAGGACTCTGCATGGCCCCGCGCGCGAACTTGATGAACCCCCGCATGGAATACCTGTTGGAGCGGGTCGATTCCAAGTTCACGCTGGTCACGCTCTCGGCCATGCGAGCACGCGAGATCAACGACTACTACAACCAGCTCGGCGAGGGCCTCGGCAAGATCGTCCCGCCGCAGGTCACCTCGGTCTCGCGCAAGCCGCTCTCCATCGCCATGGAGGAGATCGAGGTCGGCAAGATCGAGTCGGTCCCGCTCCCCACCGAGGAGGAGCTGGCCGAGATCGCCGCCGCCGAGGCGGCGGCCGCGGAAGCCGCTGCTGCCGACGCCGCGTCCGACGCCGGGTCGACCGAAGGCGCATAGCCCTGACCGGGGTGCGAGGCTCGCGCATCGTCCTGGGCGTGAGCGGCGGCATCGCCGCCTACAAGGCCGTCGAGGTCTGTCGCCGCCTGGTCGACGCGGGCGCGTTCGTCTCGCCCGTCCTCACCGCCGGCGCGCTCGAGTTCGTGGGCGCGCTCACGTTCTCGGCGCTGGCGTCGGAACCCGCCCGCACCAACCTGTTCACCGGCCACGACGGTGCGGCGGGCACGGGTCCCGAACCGATCCCGCACACGCGCCTCGGCCAGGCGGCCGACCTCGTGATCGTGGCCCCGGCCACCGCGGCGGTGCTGGGCAAGTACGCCCACGGCATCTCCGACGACCTGCTGACCGCCACGCTGCTCGCCACGCGCGCGCCGGTGCTCGTGGCCCCGGCCATGCACACCGAGATGTGGGAGCACGCCGCCGTGCAGGAGAACCTCGACACGCTGCGCCGCCGCGGCGTGCACGTGGTCGATCCCGTCTCCGGCCGTCTCGCCGGTGGCGACGTGGGGGAGGGGCGCCTCGCCGCGCCGGCCGACATCGTGGCGGCGGCGGAGCGGGTGCTCGGGCCCAACGACCTCGCCGGCGTCCGCGTCCTCGTGACCGCCGGCGGCACCCGCGAGCCCATCGACGCGGTGCGCATCATCACCAACCGCTCGTCCGGGAAGCAGGGCTACGCGATCGCCGAGGTCGCCGCCCGTCGTGGGGCCGACGTCGTGCTCGTCACCACCATCGGCCGGCCCGCGCCGGCCGGGGTCGAGATCGTCCCGGTGCAGACGGCGGCCGAGATGGAGCTCGCGGTGATGGCCCGGGCGTCGTCGTGCGACGTCGTGGTCATGGCCGCCGCCGTGGCCGACTTCCGGCCCAAGGAACCGCCCAACCGGAAGCTCAAGAAGCACGAGGGCATCCCCGAGATCGTGCTCGAGCCGACCCACGACTTCCTCGTCGACCTCGGGCGCGACAAGCCCGCCGGCCAGGTGCTGGTGGGGTTCGCGGCCGAGACCGACGACCTGGTGGAGCACGCCACCGACAAGTTGCGACGCAAGCGCCTCGACCTCATCGTCGGCAACGACATCTCGCAACCCGACGCCGGATTCGAGGTCGACACCAACCGCGCGGTCATCCTGGACGCCGCGGGTGGGAGCGACTCGCTGCCGCTGCTGGCGAAATCCGACCTCGCAGGGGTCATTTTGGATAGGGTCGCCCGCCTGCTCGACCAGAAAAGGCCGAACGAAAAAAGGGAAGCATGAGCACGTTCACGTTCACGTCGGAGTCGGTCACCGAAGGCCACCCCGACAAGATGTCCGACCAGATCAGCGACGGGGTGCTCGACGCCATCTTCGAGCAGGACCCGCAGAGCCGCGTGGCCTGCGAGACGCTGTGCACCACCGGCCTGATCGTCGTCGCCGGCGAGATCTCCACCAAGGCCGACATCGACTACCAGCGCACCGTGCGCGACACCGTGCGCGGCATCGGGTACTCGAGCAGCGCGTTCGGCTTCGACGCCAACACGTGCGCGGTCGTCACGACGATCGACCAGCAGTCGCCCGACATCGCCCAGGGCGTCGACAAGGCCAAGGAGATCCGCGACGGTCTCACCGACCACTACGACGAGGTGGGCGCGGGCGACCAGGGGATGATGTTCGGCTACGCCTGCGACGACACCGACGACCTGATGCCGATGCCGATCTGGCTCGCGCACCGGCTCGCCCGTCGGCTCACCGCGGTGCGCAAGGAGGGCATCCTCGACTACCTGCGCCCCGACGGCAAGACCCAGGTGAGCATCGTCTACGAGGACGGCCGTCCGAAGGCGCTCAGCAACGTGCTGATCTCCAGCCAGCACGCGCCCGGCATCGACATCGACGGGCAGATGCGCAACGACCTCATCGAGCACGTCATCAAGCCCACGATCCCGGACCTCTTCGCGGGCGACGAGTACGAGGTGCTCGTCAACCCGACGGGCACGTTCGAGCTCGGTGGACCCCACGCCGACTGCGGGCTCACCGGCCGCAAGATCATCGTCGACACCTACGGCGGCATGGCCCGGCACGGCGGGGGCGCGTTCAGCGGGAAGGACCCGACCAAGGTCGACCGCTCGGCGGCCTACGCGGTGCGGCACGTCGCCAAGAACGTGGTCGCCGCCGGCCTCGCCACGCGCTGCGAGGTGCAGGTCGCGTACGCGATCGGCGTCGCGCACCCGATCTCGGTGATGGTGGAGACGTTCGGCACGTCGCAGATCGACCCCGACAAGCTCCCCGACCTGGTCAAGGAGGTCTTCGACCTCCGGCCCGCGGCCATCATCGAGCGCCTCGACCTCCGGCGCCCGATCTACCAGCAGACGGCGGCCTACGGGCACTTCGGACGCAGCGACCGCGACTTCACGTGGGAGCGCACCGATCACGCCGACGCGCTGAAGCAGGCCGCCGCGTCACTCTGACCCTCCCGGTGCGCGGGAGCGTCGTCCGGGTCCAGCCCGACGTCCCTGCGATCCACCGCGGGTTCGACTACCTGCTCGCCCCGTCGTCGCGTGGCGCGGGCGCGGTCACCGTGGGAACGGTGGTGCGCGTCCCGCTGCACGGACGACGGGTGCGCGGGTGGGTGCTCGACGATGACGTCGAGCAGCCCGAGGCGACCCAGTTGCGCGAGGTGCTCGCGGTCTCGTCGGCGGGACCACCGGCCGACGTCGTCGACCTCTGCCGGTGGGCGGCGCGGCGCTGGGCCGGTCCGCTGGCCGCGTTCCTGCGTTCGGCGTCGCCGCCCAACCTGGTGCCGGTCGACGATCAGGTCGAGGGTGAGACCGCGGTGTACCCGGGCGCGCCGCTCACCGGATGGCGGCTCGACGTGGTCGGACCCTGCGACGACCTGGTCGCGGACGTGCCGTTGGCGCCGGAGGGCTCGACGCTGGTGATCGACCCGTCGGCGGCGCGCGGTGCCGCGCTCACCGCGCGCTGCGAAGCCGAGGGACGCGACGTCGTGCAGTTCGGTTCCGAGCACCGCGACGCACTCCGCACCGCGCACTGGGCGCGCGCCCGCGCCGGCGCCTGCGTGGTGATCGGCGGGCGCAACGCGGTGTGGGCGCCGGTGCCCGACCTCGCGGCGGTGATCGTGCTGGACGAGGGCGACGAGGCGTTGGAGGACGAGCGCGCGCCCACATGGAACGCGCGCGACGTCGCCTTCGAGCGCGCCCGGCGCACCGGTGCCGCGGTCCGCGTGATCACCCCCGCGCCCACCGTGGACGCCGTCGTCGCGGTGCGCGCCGCGAAGGGCGGTGGCGACGCGCCCCCGCGCCGGCTCCCGCGCGCTCGTGGCCGCGGGCGGAGATCGTCGACCAACGTGACGAGGAGCCCGGGCACGGACTGCTCAGCGCCGCGCTCGCCGACGCCCTCCGCCAGACCGTCGACCGCGACGCGCGTGCGGTCTGCGTCCTCAACCGCAAGGGTCGCGCGCGTCTCCTCGCGTGCCGCACCTGTCACGAGCTGGCGACGTGCGAGGTGTGCGCGGCGACGGTCGCGCAGCACGACGACGACGGAGCGACCGGGTTCGCGTGCGCGCGCTGTGGCACCACGCGCCCGCTCGTCTGCCTGCACTGCCACGGCTCCACGTTCCGCGCCGTGCGTCCCGGCATCACGCGTGTGCGCGACGACCTCGCCGCGCTGCTGCCGCGCACGGAGGTCGCGTCGGTCGACGCCGGCAGCGACACCGTGCCCGACGCGCCCGTGCTCATCGGCACCGAGGCGGTCCTCCACCGCGCCGCGCTCGCCGCGCCCGCTCGCGGGGGTCGGGTCCGCCGGTCGGCCTGGTCGCCTACCTCGAGCTCGACCAGGAGCTGCTCGCGCCGCGCGCCCGGGCGGCGGAGCAGGCGCTCTGGCTCGTCGTGCGCGGGGCCCGCCTCCTCGACCCGTCGTCGCGCGACGGGAGTCGGCTCCTCGTGCAGACCCGCCTCCCCGACCACGAGGTCGTGCAGGCGGTGCGTCGCGGCGAGCCACTGCTCGTCGTCGCGGCCGAGACCCCGCGCCGCGAGGCGCTCGGCTTCCCGCCCTTCGGCGCCATCGCCGAGCTGCGCGGCGCGCCCGACGCGGTGGCAGCCGCCTGCACCGCCGTCGCGGAGGCAGGGGCGTCCACCGGGGTCGTGGTGCTGGGCCCGGTCGCCGACGCTGGCCCGGCTTCGAGTGACGTCGCGACGGCCGGCTCGAGTCGGGCCCTGGTGCGGGCACCGTCCCCGGACGTCCTCGGCGACG
The DNA here is from genome assembly GCA_963755855.1 of uncultured Actinomycetes bacterium. Taxonomy (GTDB): domain Bacteria; phylum Actinomycetota; class Acidimicrobiia; order IMCC26256; family DASPTH01; genus DASUAS01. The sequence continues at coordinate 547,386 of CAVWLR010000010.1, forward strand.
CGCTCGCGGCGCCGGGCGTCGACGCCGCCCGCGCCAAGGGACGACTCCGGATCGACGTCGACCCCCGGCGGGTCTGAGGACACGCTCACTGCTCCTGTCGGCAGGCTCCCGTCAGCGGGCTCCCGCCACCGCCGACCGGGTAAACTTCGGCGCATGTACCCGCTGCGCCTCTTCGGAGACCCCGTCTTGAAGCAGCGCGCGCGAGAGGTCGAGGAGTTCGACGCCGACCTCGTCACCCTGGTGCACGGCATGTACGACACGATGGACCTCGAGGAGGGCATCGGCCTCGCCGCACCGCAGGTGGGGGTGCGCAAGCGCCTCTTCACCTTCGACCTGCACGAGGGCGACGGGCCCGACGTGGTCATCAACCCGGAGATCGTGGCGCGCGAGGGCGAGGTGCTCTCCATCGAGGGCTGCCTCTCGGTGCCCGGCTACCGGTTCGAGGTGATCCGCTCGGAGCGGGTCACCATGCGGGGCCTGGATCTCGACGGCAACGAGGTCGTGCTCGAGGGCGACGACCTGCTCGCGCACATGATCCAGCACGAGATCGACCACCTCGACGGCGTGCTGCTGCTCGATCGGGTCGAGCCCGACGTGCGGCGCGAGGCGCTGCGCGACATGCGCACCCGGGAGATGGACGCCGGCCACGGCGTCACCACCCCGCGCTCGGCCGACGACCGCGGTCTCTGAGCGCGGGCCCGGTGCGACTGGTCTTCTTCGGCACGCCTGCCGACGCGGTTCCCTCACTCGAGGCGTTGCACGAGGCCGGGCACGAGGTGGCGCTGGTCGTCACCCAGCCCGACCGGCGTCGCGGTCGGGGCACCGAACCGAGTCCCAGCCCGGTGCGCGAGGCCGCCGAGGCGCTCGGGCTCACCGTGCGCACGCCCGAGAAGTCGGCCGAGGTGGTCGACGACGTGGCGAAGTCGGGGGCCACGCTGGGTGTCGTCGTGGCGTTCGGGCAGCTGCTGCCGCCGGCGCTGCTCGAGGCGGTGCCGCACGGGTTCGTCAACGTGCACTTCTCGCTGCTCCCGCGCTGGCGGGGTGCCGCGCCCGTCGAACGGGCGGTGCTCGCGGGCGACCGCGACACCGGCGTCTGCATCATGGCCTTGGAAGCCGGGCTCGACACCGGGCCCGTGTTCGCGCGTGAGCGCACGCCGATCGGCGCGTCCGAGACCGCCGGTGAGCTGAGGACGCGGCTCGTCGCGCTCGGCACCGATCTCCTCGTCGTCCACGTTGCCGAAGGTCCCGGAGCTGCGGCCCGAGCCGCAGACCGGCGACGCCACCTACGCCGACAAGCTCACCGTCGAGGAGTTCGGGCTCGACTGGGAGCAGTCGGCCGAGGAGCTCGCCCGCGTGGTGCGGGCCGGCAACCCGCGGCCGGGGGCATGGACCACCGACCACGGCACGCGACTCAAGGTCTGGCGGGTGCGGCCGTTGTCGGCGTGCATCGACGCCGAGCCGGGCACGGTGTTCGGGCACACGCGCGTCGCCACCGGCGAGGGTGCGCTCGAGCTGGTCGAGGTGCAACCCGAGGGACGCCGCGCGATGGACGCCAACGCGTGGCTCGCCGGTCGGCGCGCACCCGATCCGCTCCTCGGAACCTGAGCGGTCGTCGGTCGTGAGCGAGCACGTCACCGCGCGCGTCGTCGCGCTCGACGCCCTGGTGCGGATCGAGGACGGCGCGTACGCGCACGTCGTGCTGCCGGCGATGTTGGGCCAGACCCGGCTCGACCGAGCGCGACCGCGCCTTCGCCACCGAGCTCGTCTACGGCACCGTGCGCTCGCAGCGCCGCATCGACGACCTGCTCGGTCGGGTGCTGAAGCGACCCGTCGTCCGTCTCGATCCGCCGGTGCGTGCCGCGTTGCGGTTGGGTGCGTACCAACTGCTGCACGACACCCCTCCGCACGCCGCGGTCGCCTCGACCGTCGACGCGGTGGGTGCGCGGTCACCGCGGGCGCGTGGCTTCGTGAACGCCAACCTGCGCGCGCTCACGCGCCTGCCGCAGCCGTTCCCCGAGCCCACGAGCGACGCGGTCAAGCTCTCGTACCCCGACTGGTTGGTGGAGCGCCTGACCGACGAGCTCGGTGCGCGAGACGCCCGCGCGGCGCTGGCCGAGATGAACGAACCCGCGGCGGTCACGCTGCGGCCCGATCCGCGGCGCGTGACCGTGAGCGCGCTCGCCGACGAGCTGCGCGAGGCGGGCGCCGAGGTGGAGATCGGTCGCCTCGTGCCCGACGCCATCGTGGTGCGCGGGGTCGGCGATCCCGGCCGCCTGTCCGCGGTGGAGGACGGCCGGGCCACGCCGCAGGACCAGGGCAGCCAGGCGATCATCACGGTCTTGGCGCCGGCGCCGGGGGAGCGGATCGCCGACGTGGCTGCCGCTCCCGGTGGCAAGGCCACCGCCATCGCCGAGCTGGTCGGGGCCGACGGCGCAGTCGTCGCGCTCGACGTCGACGCCGGCCGCGTGCGCATGATCGACAGCGCCCGTCACCGCATCGGCCTGCCCCACCTCCTCCCCGTCGTCGCCGACGGACGCACCCCGCCGCTGCGCGACGCCACGTTCGACCGCGTGCTCCTCGACGCGCCGTGCAGCGGCATCGGCGTGCTCCGCCGTCGCCCGGACGCGCGGTGGCGCCTGCGACCGGAGGCGATCGACGAGCTGGCGGCGCTCCAGTGCGAGCTGCTCGCTGCCGCCGCGCCCCTCGTGAAGCCGGGCGGGGTGCTCGTGTACTCGGTGTGCACGCTCACCGCGGCGGAGACCACCGGGGTCGACGACTGGGCGGCCGGTGCGCTCCCGGGCTTCGCCGCGCTCGCGCGTCCGCCGCGCGCCCGTGGCGCCCGCACGGTCGTGGCGCGCTCCTGCTCCCCCAGGCCGCCGGCACCGACGGCATGTTCGTGCTCTCCCTCCGCCGCACCAGCTAGCGCGCGACGACCCGGGTAGCGTGCGATCGATGCAGCCGAGGAAGCTGAAGCTGGCGCCGTCGATCCTGTCCGCCGACTTCGCGCGGCTCGGCGCCGACGTCGAGGCCGTGAGCGGGGTCGCCGACCTCCTGCACGTCGACGTGATGGACGGCCACTTCGTGCCCAACCTCACCATCGGGCCGCCGGTGGTGAAGTCGCTGCGCCGCCACACCGACCTGTTCCTCGACTGCCACCTCATGGTCGACAACCCCGGGGTGCTGCTCGCCGACTTCGCCGACGCCGGCGCCGACCGCTGCATCGTGCACGTCGAGCTCGGCGACCCGCGTCCGCTGTTCGACGAGCTGCGCACGCGCGACGTGGGCGTCGGCATCGTGCTGAACCCGCCGACGCCCGTCGACGCGGTGATGCCCTACCTCGACCAGGTCGACCTCCTCCTGGTGATGAGCGTGAACCCCGGCTGGGGTGGGCAGCCGTTCATCCCCGAGGTGCTCGACAAGGTGGCGGCCGCCCGCAAGGAGATCGACGCCCGCGGCCTCGCGTGCGAGATCGAGATCGACGGTGGCATCAACGTCGAGACCGCGGGTGACGCCGCCGCCGCCGGGGTCGACATCCTCGTGGCCGGCAGCGCCGTGTTCAAGGCCGACGATCCGGTCGCCGCCGCGGCAGGCGATCCTCGCCGCCGCCGAGGCGGGGCTGGCGTGAGCCCGGCTCCGGGCGTGAGCGTCGAGCTCGCGGCGAAGGTGCTCGTCGTCTCCGACGGTGTCCACGAGGGCACGCGCGAGGACCGCGCCGGTCCCAAGGTCGTCGAGCGGCTGAACCAGGCCGGCTGGGCCGTGATCGAGCACCAGGTCACCGCCGACGGCATCGACGAGGTCGCGTTCACGCTGCGCGACCTGGTCGCCGGGTTCACCGGCGTCGTCGTCACGACCGGCGGGACCGGCTTCGGCCCGCGCGACCTGACGCCCGAGGGCACCCGGATCGTGATCGACCGTGAGGCCCCCGGCCTGGCCGAGGCCATGCGCCGGGCCAGCGACACCCCGGGCAAGCCGTTCGGCATGCTCGGGCGGGGCGTGTGCGGCACCGTCGGCACCGCCATCGTCTGCAACCTGCCCGGCTCCAGCAACGGTGCGCTCGAGTGCCTGGAGGTCATCCTCCCCGCGCTGCCGCACGCGCTCGACCTGCTGAGCGGCGGGCGACCCCACTAGCCCACCAGGAGCCACCGAGCATGCGAGCAGCGCTGTACGAGGCCGGGAGCACCGCCCTGACCATCGGCGACGTCGACATCGACGACCCGGCGCCGGGACGGGTGCGCGTCCGGGTCCACCACTGCGGCATCTGCCACTCCGACTACACCGCGCTGCACAGCACGTACGGCGCCAGCCCGTCGGTGCTCGGTCACGAGGCCGCGGGGATCGTCGACGCGGTGGGGGAGGGCGTGACGATGGTGGCGCCGGGCGACAAGGTGGTGCTCACCCCGATCGCGCCGTGCGGTCGCTGCTACTGGTGCACCCGCGACCAGCCCGGGTGCTGCGTGAACAACTCGGCCGTCCTCGGCGGCGCGTTCCTCGACGGCTCGACCGGGCTCTCGAGGGACGGTCGCCAGGTGTTCCGGGGCCTCGGCGTGGGCGGCTTCGCCGAGTACGCGATGACAGGGGAGACCGGTGCGGTGAAGGTCCCCGACGACACGCCGCTCGAGACCGCCTGCGTGATCGGCTGCGCGGTGCAGACGGGCGTCGGCGCCGTGCTCAACACGGCCAAGGTCGAGCCCGGGGCCACCGTGCTCGTGCTCGGGCTCGGTGGCATCGGGCTCTCCGTCGTGCAGGGCGCCCGTGCCGCGGGCGCGGCGCAGATCATCGCCAGCGACCCGCTCGACTGGCGACGCGAGGCCGCGGCCACGATGGGTGCCACGACCGTGCTCGACCCGAACGCCGACGACGTGCTCGCGGCCACCCGTGACCTCACCGGGGTGGGTGCCGACTACGCGTTCGAGTGCGCGGGCGTCGCCGCCCTGGCCGCGACCGGGATCGAGGCCATCCGAGCCGGCGGCTCCACCGTGCTGGTGGGGGCCCCACCGCTCGAGGGCAAGCTCGTGCTCGACCCCTTGGTGCTGTTCGGGATCAGCGAGAAGAAGCTCATGGGCTGCTTCCTCGGGAGCTGCAACTCGCTGCGCGACATCCCGCGCATGATCGCGATGTGGCGCGGCGGCCAGCTCGACCTCGACGCCCTCGTCACCGCCCGTCGTCCGCTCGACGAGATCAACGACGCGTTCACCGACCTGGCCGCCGGCGTCGGCATCCGCACCGTGATCGACCTGGCCTGAGGTCGCCGCATCGCCGGCCGCGTGACCCGCAGGCGCCCGGCGGGGTGGGGTCGGCGACCCCGGGCGTACACTCCCGTCCACAAGTGAATGCCCTCGGGGTTGGGTGCAATTCCCGACCGGCGGTGGCCAGGTGTCGTGCACCTCGTTATAATGGGGTGCATTAACTACCTGGGAGCCCGCGAGCCCACGGCAGCCAGTCGTGTGGTCGACCCGGTCAGAAGCCGGGGCCGACGGTGAGAGTCCGGATGGGAGAGGGCGCAGACCAGGACCGGCGATGCCGCCTCCGCGAGGAGGGGACGTGGCGGGGCCTGTCGTTGCGACCCCTCCTGCTCGCTCGAACCCGAGGCGACCAGGGGAGACGGAGCAGCACGACAGGTGGCCGCCGACACCGACTCGATGGATCGGGCCTACATGGACCGGGCCCTGACCCGGGGCGAGACCGCCCGTCGGCGGACCGCGCCCAATCCGTGGGTCGGCGCGATCGTCGTCCGTGACGGCGAGATCGTCGGCCAGGGTGCCACCCAGCCGCCCGGTGGGGCCCACGCCGAGATCGAGGCCCTGCGCGAAGCGGGCGACCGGGCCCGGGGTGCCACCGTCTACACCACCCTCGAGCCGTGCTCGCACCAGGGCCGCACCGGACCGTGCGTCGTCGCGCTGGCCGAGGCCGGCGTCGCCCGCGTCGTCGTCGCGCTCGAGGATCCCGACCCGCACGTGGCCGGCCGCGGCGTGGCCCAGCTGCGCGAGCTCGGCATCACCGTCGACGTCGGGATCGGCACCGAGGCCGCGGCGCGCTGCGCTCGCGCCCTACCTCCTGCACCGCCGGGCCGGGCGGGCCTTCACCGTCGTGAAGACGGCGATGAGCCTCGACGGTCGCATCGCGGCCGCGCGACGGGTCGTCGCAGTGGATCACCGGGCGCGGCGTCGCGGGCCGACGCCCACCGCCTCCGGGCCGAGTCCCAGGCCATCGTCATCGGCGCCGGCACCGCGCTCGCCGACACGCCCCGACTCACCGTGCGCGACGCCGACGGGCCCGTGCACGACCCAGCCGTTGCGCGTCGCTCCTCGACGCCACCGGCCGCGTCCCCGCCGACGGGTCCGCTGTTCGACCCCGAGCTCGCGCCCACCCTCGTCGTCACCACCGAGCAGGCGCCCGACGCCGCGCAACACGGCTGGCTCGCGGCCGGGGCCAAGGTGCTCACCGTCCCGCCCGCTGCGACCGGCGCCGGCGTCGACCTCACGGCCACGCTCGAGGTGCTCGCCGGCCTCGGCGTGCTCCAGGCCCTGGTCGAGGGCGGCGCCGCGCTCAGCGGATCGCTCGTCGAGGCCGGTCTCGCCGACCGCCTCGTCACCTACGTGGCCCCCACGGTCCTCGGCCGTGACGGCCGCCCCGCGCTCGATCTCGCCGGCCCCGCCCGCATCGCCGACGCGCCGCGCTGGCGCCTGGTCGACGTCGCCCGGGTCGGCGCCGACGTCCGCCTCGAGTACGAGCCCCCGAGCCCCGAAGCGCCGCCTCCGTGGCCGAACGGCACAGGCGGCGCCTGATGTTCACCGGCATCGTCGAGGAGCTGGGTTCGGTGCGCGCGATCACGCCGAACGCGGGCGGCGCCCGCATCGAGATCATCGCCACCGCGGTGCTCGACGACGCCGTGCTCGGCGCGTCGATCGCGGTGAACGGCTGCTGCCTCACCGTGGTGGAGCTGCTCGACGACGGCTGGGCGGCCGACGCGGTCACCGAGACCCTCGACCGCACCTCGCTCGGTTCGCTCGCGCGCCGGCGACCCCGTCAACCTCGAACGCCCCGTGCGCCTCGCCGACCGCCTCGGTGGTCACGTCGTGCAGGGCCACGTCGACGGCGTCGGCACCCTCCACGACCGCGTCGCCCTGCCCGACGGCTCCACCCGCATGACGTTCGCCGCCCCTGCGTCGGTCCTGCGCTACGTCGTCGAGAAGGGCTCCGTCACCGTCGACGGCATCAGCCTCACCGTCGCCGCCCTCGACGATGCCGCCGCGACGTTCGACGTCGCCGTCATCCCGCACACCCTCGCCGTCACCACGCTGGGCCCCAAGCAGCCCGGCGAACCCGTGAACCTCGAGGTCGACGTGCTCGCCAAGTACGTCGAACGCCTGCTCACCAACGCACCGGCCACGTAGTCAGTCGCAGAGGAGTCACCATGTCCTTCACCGAGATCGAGAACGCCATCGCCGCCATCGCGCGGGGGGAGCTCGTGATCGTCGTCGACGACGCCGACCGCGAGAACGAGGGCGACCTCATCATGGCCGCCGAGAAGATGACGCCCGAGGCGATGGCGTTCATGATCCGCCACACCAGCGGCGTGATCTGCATGCCGGTCGAGGGCGCCCGCCTCGACGAGCTGCGCCTGCCGCTCATGGTCGCCGACAACACCGAGAGCCAGCGCACCGCGTTCACGGTGTCGGTCGACGCCCGCCACGGCACGACCACCGGCATCTCGGCCGCCGACCGCTCCACCACCGTCCACGCGCTGCTCGACGCCGAGACCCGGCCCGAGGACCTCGCCCGCCCCGGGCACATCTTCCCGCTGCGCTACCGCGAGGGCGGCGTGCTCAAGCGGGCCGGCCACACCGAGGCCGCGGTCGACCTCGCCCGCCTGGCGGGGATGCAGCCGGCCGGCGTGCTCGCCGAGGTGGTGAACGACGACGGCACGATGGCGCGCATGCCCCGGCTCGAGGCGTTCGCCGCCGAGCACGGCCTGCAGCTCATCTCGATCGCCGACCTCATCCGCTACCGCCGTCACTCGCGAGAAGCTGGTGCGCCGGGTGTCGGAGGCCCGCATCCCCACCCGCCACGGCGACTTCACCGGCTTCGTGTTCGAGTCGTTGCTCGACGGCACCGAGCACATGGCGTTCGTCTGCGGCGAGGTGTCGGGCCAGGAGAACGTGCTCGTCCGCGTGCACTCCGAGTGCCTCACCGGCGACGTGTTCGGCTCGATGCGCTGCGACTGCGGGCTGCAGCTCGACGCCGCGATGGAGCTCATCGCCAAGGAGGGGAAGGGCGTCGTCGTGTACCTGCGCGGGCACGAGGGTCGCGGCATCGGCCTCGGCCACAAGATCCGCGCCTACACGCTCCAGGACCAGGGCCGCGACACCGTCGAGGCCAACGTCGAGCTCGGCTTCCCCGCCGACTCGCGCGAGTACGGGATCGGGTCGCAGATGCTCGTCGACCTCGGCGTCTCGACCATGCGCATCATGACCAACAATCCGGCGAAGTACGGCGGCCTCGAGGGCTACGGTCTCGAGATCGTCGAGCGGGTGCCGCTGCACGTGCTGCCCAACGCGGAGAACATCCGCTACCTGCGCACGAAGCAGGAGAAGATGGGGCACCTCCTCGAGATCGACGACGAAGGTCTCGGCACCAGCTAGAACCAGACGCTCATGGGTCAGTACAGCGAGTACGAAGGCGCGCTCGACGCCACGGGGATGCGCATCGCGATCGTCGCGGGGCGCTTCAACGACCACATCACCACGCCGTTGCTCGACGGCGCGCTGGCCACGCTGTCGAAGGCCGGGCTCGACGACGTCCCCGTGCACTGGGTGCCGGGCGCGTTCGAGATGCCGCTGGTCGCGCAAGCGCCTCGCCGCCTCCGGCGGCGCCGACGCGGTCGTCTGCCTCGGCGCGGTGATCCGGGGCGACACCCCGCACTTCGACTACGTGGCGGGGGAGTGCGCGGCGGGCATCATGCGCGTCACCCTCGACACCGGCGTGCCGGTGGTCTTCGGCGTCCTCACCACCGACGACCTCGACCAGGCGCTCGCCCGCTGCGGCCTGCCGACGCCGCTCGAACCCGTCGGCAACAAGGGCGAGGAGTCGGCGGCCACCGCGGTCGAGATGGTGAGCCTCCTGCGCCAGATCTCGCCTCCCGACCACCAGCCTCCCGAGAACCAGCCTCCCGAGAGAAGGCGCTCCTGATGCTCCGCCTCGTCCTGCCCAAGGGCTCGCTCGAACGCGCCACGATGCAGCTGTTCGAGGACGCCGACCTCGCGGTGTCGCGTGGATCCGACGTCGACTACCGGGGCTCCATCGACGACCCGCGCGTCGACGAGGTGCGGATCCTGCGCCCGCAGGAGATCCCGAAGTACGTCGCCGACGGCCTGTTCGACGTCGGGATCACCGGCCGCGACTGGATCGAGGAGCGCGCCGCCGACGTCGTCACCCTCACCGAGCTGCACTACTCGAAGGCCACCGCCCGGCCGATCCGCATGGTGCTCGCGGTCGAGGCCGACTCGCCCGCGCAGTCGGTCGCCGACCTGCCGGCCGGCCTCGTGGTGCACACCGAGTACCCCGAGGTCACCCGTCGCTACTTCGAGCAGCACGGCGTCGACGCCCGGATCGAGCTGTCGTACGGCGCCACCGAGGCCAAGGTCCCCGACATCGCCGACGCGGTGGTCGAGATCACCGAGACCGGCCGCGCGCTGCGGGCGGCGGGACTGCGCATCCTCGACACCATCCTCGTGTCGTACACCGAGCTCATCGCCCACCCGGCCGCCTACGCCGATCCCGACAAGCGCAAGGCGATGGAGCAGCTGCAGAGCCTGCTCACCGGCGCGCTCGAGGCGCGCGGGCGGGTGCTGCTGAAGCTCAACGTCGACGCCGCCGACCTCGACGGCGTGATCGCGCTCCTGCCCGGCGCTGAAGTCGCCGACGGTGTCGAAGCTGTTCGGCGAGGACGGGTTCGCAGTGGAGACGGTGGTGGCGAAGAGCGAGATCAACACGCTCATCCCCGCGCTGCTCGACCTCGGTGCCAACGGGATCATCGAGCTGCCCATCTCCAAGATCGTCCCGTGAGCACGACATGAGCACGCCATGAGCAGGGCATGAAGGCCCTCTACTCCGGTCGGGTCGCGACCTTCGACGACTTCGTCGGTCGGGGGGAGATCGAGGCGCGCGGCGGCATGCACTTCCCGTTCCACTGCACCGCCATCGCCGACGGCAGCCGCACGATCGCGCCCGACACCGCGGTGAAGTTCAAGCTGCGGCCCGGACCGCTCGGCGCGCTGGAGGCCATCGCCGTCAAACCCGCCGCGAGCACACCCGCGGGATGAAGCGGCGGCGTCTCGGGGCGAGCGGACTCGAGGTCTCGGTCCTGTCGCTGGGCGCGATGACCTTCGGGTCGGGGATGCCGCCGGTCACCACCGTCGACGAACGTGACGCGCGCACCATGTTCGACCGCGCGCTCGACGCTGGTGTGAACCTCGTCGACACCGCCGACGTGTACGCGTTCGGCCAGTCGGAGGAGATCCTCGGGCGCTGCGTGCGCGACCTGGGTGCCCGGCGCGACGAGGTGCTGGTCGCCACGAAGTGCGGGTTCGGCTCCCACGAGGCGGGCGCGCTCTCCTACGACAACGTCGTCGCCGCGTGCGAGGCGAGCCTCGCCCGGCTCGGTCTCGACCACATCGACCTGTACCAGCTCCACCGCCCCGACCGGACCACACCCATCGACGAGACGCTGCGCGCCCTCGACGACCTCGTGACGCGCGGGCTCGTCCGGGCCGTCGGCACGAGCAACTTCCGCGCCTGGGAGACCTCGGCCGCAGTGGCGCACCAGCGCGCGCTCGACCGTCCCGCGTTCACCGCCACGCAGCTCTACTACTCCCTCGTCGCGCGCGAGGCGGAGCACGAGCTCATCCCCGAGTGCCGCGCCGACGACCTCGGCGTGATCGTGTGGAGCCCGTTGTCGAGCGGGTTCCTGACCGGCCGCTACCGCGCCGGCGGAGCCGGGCGGCGCACCACGTTCACGTTCCCGCCCGTCGATCCCGAGCTGGGGGAGCGCGCGCTCGTCGCGCTGGCCGCGGTCGCCGACGGGCGTGGGGTGTCGATGGCGCAGGTGGCGTTGGCGTGGGTGCTGGCGCAGCCGGGGATCACCTCGGCCATCGTCGGTGCCAGCAGCCTCGAGCAGCTCGACGACAACCTCGCCGCCGCCGACCTGGTGCTCACCGACGCCGAGCTCGCCGCCCTCGACGCCGCCACCGCATTGGCGCCGATCTACCCGGCGTGGTGGGATCCCGCCATGGGGATCCCCGGCCCCACCGACCTCCTGGAGGACCGTACGTGAGCGCGAGCGAGTGGACCGACCGGAACCAGCGCCAGGCCGACGCCGCCGCGCAGTACGAGCACATCATGACCACGCCGGCGCCGCCCGCCATGGGCGCGTACATCGACGCCGGCGTCATCGGCTTCGTGTTCGGCGAGATGTGGCGGCGGGGCGTGCTGACGCCGCGCGACCGGCGGTGGGTCACGCTCGCGTGCGTCGGGCGTCGCCGGCGCGCCGGTGCCGATGGAGACGCACACCTACGCCGCGCTGAACAGCGGCGACGTGACCAACGACGAGATCGACGAGTTCCTGCTGTTCTTCGGCACCCAGGCCGGCTGGCCGCGAGGCTCGGCGATGAACCAGTGGATCCTCACCGCCATGGCGAAGATCGCCGAGGAGCGCGGCGAGGAGATGCAGCTGCCGAACTTCGTCCCGTGGACCGATCCCGTCGACGACGAGGTCCGCCGCGCGCGCGGCGAGTCCGCGTACGCGTCGGTGCACGGGGTGATGGCCCCGCCGGCGGCCACCGCCTTCCGCGGGCGCGCGTACTACGACTTCCTCTACGGCGAGGTGTGGACGCGGGCCGAGTACCTCACGACGCGCGACCGCCGTCTCGTCTCGATCTGCTGCAGCGCCGAGCTCGGGGTCGACGCCGAGGTCGCCGAGCACGTCGAGGCCGCGCTCCGCGCCGGGGAGCTCAGCTACGAGGAGCTGCAGGAGGTCGTGATGCACGTGGCCGTGTACCTCGGCTGGCCGGTGGCCCGCCGTCTCGACGACCACCTCGTGACCGTCGCCCACCGCGTCGGCATCGACACCGCGGGCTGACCGTCAGGGTTCCATGCCGTCCTCGCCGGTGGCCCGGTGGTGCGCCGGCCGCGCGCCGGCGGAGAGGTTCCCGGCGGTGTTGACCAGCGACACGTGGGTGAACGCCTGCGGGAAGTTGCCGAGCATGCGGCCCGCGACCGGGTCGTACTGCTCCGACAGCAGGCCGACGTCGTTGGCCAACGCGGCGAGGCGCTCGAACAGCGCCCGCGCCTCGTCGGTGCGGCCCAGCATGCCGAGCGCGTCGGCGAGCCAGAACGAGCACGGCAGGAACGCGCCCTCGCCCGGCGGCAGGCCGTCGACCCCTTCGTCGGACCGGTAGCGGAGCACGAGGCCGTCCTGCATCAGCTCCCGCTGGACGGCGTCGACCGTGCCGGCGACGCGCGGGTCGTCGCCGGGCAGGAACCCGACCAGCGGGATCATCAGCGCGCTGGCGTCGAGCGCCTGCGAGCCGTAGTACTGCGTGAACGTGTTGCGCTCGGCGTCGAAGCCCCGCTCCAGCACCTCGCGGTGCACCTCGTCGCGACAGTCACGCCAACGATCGACGGGCCCGTCGAGGCCGAACTCCTCGACCGCCTTCACCGCCCGGTCGAAGGCGACCCAGGCCATCACCTTGGAGTGCACGAAGTCGCGACGGGGGCCACGCACCTCCCAGATCCCTTCGTCGGGTTCGCGCCAGCCCGTCTCGAGGAACTCGAGGATGGCCGTCTGCAGCGCCCACGCGTTCGGGTCCTCCTCGACGCCGAGGCACCGCATCTGGTGCAGCGCGTCGAGCACCTCGCCGTACACGTCGAGCTGGAACTGCCGGTGGGCGGCGTTGCCGACCCGCACCGGCGTCGAGCCCTCGTAGCCGGAGAGCCAGTCGACCTCGTACTCGTCGAGGCGGCGCTCGCCGGCGGCGCCGTACATGATCTGCAGGTGCGCGGGATCGCCCGCCACCGCGCGCAGCAGCCAGTCGCGGAACGCGACCGCCTCGTGCTTGAACCCGGCGCTCATCAACGAGTAGATCGTGAACGTCGCGTCGCGCAGCCAGCAGAAGCGGTAGTCCCAGTTGCGCACGCCGCCGATGCGTTCGGGCAGCGAGGTCGTGGGCGCGGCGACGATGCCGCCGGTCGGCGCGAACGTGAGCGCCTTCAGCGTGATCGCCGAGCGCAGCACGAGGTCGCGCCACTCGCCGTCGTACGTGGAGCGACTCCGACCACTCGCGCCAGAACGTCGGTGGTCCGTTCGAGCGCGGCCTCGGCGTCGGGCACCTCGGGCCAGGGCAGCGTACGACGCCAGCCCGGTCAGCACGAACGGCACCCGCTCGCCGGCGCGCGACCTCGAACTCGGCGGTGTGGCGGAAGTCGTGGCCGTGCGTGTGCACCGGCGTGGAGAGCCGCACCGCGTACGGGCCGCTCACGAACGTCACCCCGTCGGTCGACCGACCGCACCCACGGGAGGATGCTCCCGTAGTCGAAGCGCACGGTGAGGTCCATGGTCATCGGCACCCGGCCGCTGACGCCCTCGACGATGCGGACCACGTCGACGTGCTGGTCGCGCACCGGCATGCAGTCGATCAGGCGGACGGTCCCCTCGGGGGTGTCCCACTCGGTCTCCAGCACGAGGGTGCCGTCGCGGTAGCGCCGTCGGGTCGACTCGGCGCGCCGGACGCGGGGCCGATGCTCCAGTGGCCGTTGGAGTCGTCGCCGAGGAGCGCGGCGAAGCACGCGCCCGAGTCGAACCGGGGGACGCACAGCCAGTCGATGGAGCCGTCGTCACCGACGAGCGCCGCGGTCTGGGTGTCGCCGATGAGCGCGTACTGCTCGATGGCCGTCACCGCCGGGGAGGACGGGACGGAGGAGATGGAGGTCTCACCCGGGACGACCGGTCACGCGGACGGAGCGGGCGTCACTCGGGCGCCGAGAGCTCGACGAAGGCCAGGCGCAGCTGGGTGACCGCGTCCCGGAGGGCCTCGTCGTGGGGCGCCAGGCGGTCACCGAGCGTGTCGACGATCGCGCCGAGGGCGTCGATGGCGAGGCTGGCCTCGGCCAGGCGGGGCTCGCCGGGGCTGCCGTCGAGCGCCGGGGTCGGGGAGGAGGTGGATGACGGCCAGCTGCTGCAGGCCGATGGCGTGGTTGGCGACGATGTCGGCCACGGGGATGGCGGCCAGCTCGGCCCGGGCCTGGAGGAGCTCCCGGTACTGCTCCTGGGTCATCTCCACCGCGCTCGTCGTCGGGCCCGCCCCCGGGTGGGCCGCCCGATCCGCGCTGCGGTCCGCGCGGGTCGTCGTCGCCCGGCTCGGGCTGGTGCTCGCCTGATGGTGTCCAGATGCTGCTCACCCGTGTATCCTGGCAGGAAATCCGGTCACGACCGGCAAACAGGGAAGTGGGAACAGCCTCACAGGCTCGTCGGGACTGTCCGGTGATCCCCACCTGGCCACCACGCAACACCAGCTCCACCCGGGTGCGCCAGGTCCGCATGTTGTGCAGCCGCCGCATTCGGTGGTTGTTTGATGGCGGACATTCCCATGTCCGCCATCGTCGCGTCCGGGACCAGTTCCTCCCGCCAAAGAGGAAGTGCCAACGAAGCAGGTGACCACATAGCTGCACACGAGGTCAGGATCAACGACCGCATCCGAGCTCGCGAGGTCTTCCTCGTCGGCGCCGAAGGCGAGCAACTGGGGGTCCGCCCCCTGCCCGAGGCGCTGTCGCAGGCCCGTGAACAGGAGCTCGATCTGGTCGAGGTCGCGCCCAACGCGAACCCGCCCGTCTGCCGGATCATGGACTATGGCCGGTACGTCTACGAGCAGGAACAGCGACGGCGTCAGTCGAAGCGCAAGGCCACGAACGTCGTCATCAAGGAGATGAAGTTCCGGCCCAAGATCGACGAGCACGACTACACCACCAAGATGAAGCACGTCGTGCGCTTCCTGGGCGAGGGCAACAAGGTCAAGCTCACGATCATGTTCCGTGGTCGCGAGATGGCCCACCCCGAGCTCGGGCATGAAGATCCTCAACCGGGTCGCCGACGACGTCGCCGAGGTCGCGACGGTCGAGAGCACGCCGCGCCTCGACGGCCGCAACATGACCATGGTGCTGCACCCCATCCGCAAGGACGGCAAGAAGCCGTCGACCAGATCTGAACAGCAACAGGGAACTCCCGAGAGTGGAGCTGCGTGACATGCCGAAGATGAAGACCCACCGGGGCGCCGCCAAGCGCTTCAAGGTGACCCGCACGGGCAAGATCACCAAGCGCAAGGCGAACCGCCAGCGCCACTTCGAGCAGAAGTCGACCGGCGCCCTCGCTCGTGACAAGCAGGGCGTCGAGGTCGAGGGCGGCGACAAGCGGAGGGTCGAGCGCCTGCTCGGCCTCCGCTGAAACAATCCAGCTGCGCGCTCGACGAGTCGCACGCGATCGATCAGGAGTCACGATGGCCAGGGTCAAGCGATCCGTCCACAGCAAGAAGAGCCGCCGCAAGGTCCTCGCCAAGGCCGAGGGCTACCGCGGCGCGCGCAGTCGGAGCGTCCGCAAGGCCAACGAACAGGTCATGCACTCCGGCAACTACGCGTACCGCGACCGTCGGGCGCGCAAGGGTGAGTTCCGCCGGCTCTGGATCGTGCGCATCAACGCCGCGTGCCGCGAGAACGACATCTCGTACTCGCGCTTCGTCGCCGGCCTGAAGGCCGCCGAGATCGAGGTCGACCGCAAGATCCTCGCCGACCTCGCCGTGCGCGACTCGGCCGCCTTCGGCGCGCTGGTCTCCACCGCGCGCGAGGCGCTCGAAGCTGCCTGAGCGACCGGCCGCGGCGTCTGCCGCCGAGTCTGCCGAGCCCGCCGAGTCCGTCGGGCCGCGCCACGGCGCGGTCCGGGAGCTGCGCGAGCTGCTGCGCGACCCGAAGGCACGCGCCGCCGCGGGCACGTTCGTGGTCGAGGGGCCGCGAGCGGTCGACGCCGCCCTCGATCGGGGCGCCCGCCTGCAGACGCGTGTTCCTCGGACCGCGGGCCGAGCTCGCGTTCCCGGCGCTGTGCGCGCGCCTGGCCCGGTCGGGCGTCCCGCGGCTCGCGCTGAAGGAGGGCGTGCTGGAGAAGGTCGGGCAGCACCCGCACCCCGCAGCCGGTCCTCGCCGTCGCGCCTCGCCCGGTCGTCGACCGCAGCGCGCTGGCGCGGCGACGGCCTGGTGGTGGTCGCGCTGGCGATGTCCGACCCCGGCAACCTCGGCACCCTCGTGCGCAGCGCCGAAGCGGCCGGGGCCGCGGCAATCCTCCTCGGTCCGGGATCGGTCGACGCGTACAATCCCAAGGTCGTTCGGGCGTCGGCGGGTGCGATCTTCGGGATCCCCGTGGTCGACGCGGAGTCGGAAGGGTGGACTGCGGTGGAGGCGCTCGACGCGCTCGGTGAGCTCGGTCGGCAGCGGTTGGGGGCCACGGCCGCCAGCGGGACGCCGCACACCGACGTCGACTTCACCCGGCCCACCGCGGTCGTGCTCGGCAACGAGGCCCACGGGATCGACCCCGCGGTCGACGCCCGCCTCGACGGCCACGTCCGCATCGCCATGGCCGGCCCCGCCGAGTCGCTCAACGTGGCGATGGCCGGCACCGTGCTGTGCTTCGAGTCCGCACGGCAACGTTCGGGGAGCAGCTCGTGAGCCTCCTGCCCGACGGGTACCTCGACGACGCCGCCGCCGCGATCGACGCGGCGGCCGACGAGGCCGAGCTGGTCGCAGCCGAGCGCGCGTTCACCGGGCGCGGGTCGGCGATCTCGGAGCTCAAGAGCTCGATCAAGTCGCTCGACCCCGCCGACAAGCCGGTCGCCGGGAAGCTGGTGGCCGAGACGACGGCCCGGATCGACGAGCTGGTCGAGGCGCGACGCGCCGAGCTCGCGGCGGTGGAGGCGGCGCAGGCGGGGGAGCGCGACCGCATCGACCTCACCCTCGGCGGCCACGGTCGCCGGCGCGGCCACCTGCACCTCGTCACCCAGGTGCAGCGCGAGCTCGAGGACATCTTCGTGGGCATGGGCTACCGCGTCGTGCAGGGTCCCGAGGTCGAGGACGACTGGCACAACTTCGAGGCGCTCAACATGGTGCCCGGCCACCCGGCGCGCTCGATGCAGGACACGCTCTACGTCGAGCTCGGCGATCCCGAGCAGGTGATGCTGCGCACGCACACGTCGCCGGTGCAGATCCGCACCATGGAGACGCAGGCGCCGCCGATCTTCGTGGTCGCGCCGGGGCGCACGTACCGCAACGAGACCCTCGACGCCCGCCACTCGCCGGTGTTCCACCAGATCGAGGCGCTTGGCCGTCGACCGCGGCATCACGCTCGCCGACCTGTTCGGCACCATCGAGACGTTCGTGCGCCGGCTGTTCGACGACGACCGGGTCCGCACCCGCTTCCGTCCCGACTTCTTCCCGTACACCGAGCCGTCGGCCGAGCTGGCGGTCAGCTGCATCTTCTGCGACGGCGCCGGCTGTCGCGTGTGCTCGCAGTCGGGGTGGATCGAGCTCGGTGGCTGCGGGATGGTCGACCCCAACGTGCTCCACGGCGTGGGCATCGACCCCGAGGAGTACACCGGCTTCGCGTTCGGCTTCGGCCTCGACCGCATCGCGATGATCCGCTACGGCATCGACGAGATCAAGACCTTCTTCGACGGCGACGTGCGCTTCCTGGCGCAGTACTGAGGCACCACCACCATGCGCGCACCGCTCTCCTGGATCCGTGACTTCACGCCGGTCGACGCGCCCGTCGCCGACATGGTCTCCGCGCTCAACCAGCTCGGCCTCGAGGTCGAGGGCGTCGAGCAGCCGGGCGAGGAGATCACCGGCGTCGTCGCCGCGCGGGTGCTCGACGTCGAGAAGCACCCGAACGCCGACAAGCTGTCGCTGGTCGACGTCACCCTGGGCGCCGGCGAGACGCGGGTCGTCTGCGGCGCGCCCAACGTCGTCGCGGGCATGGTGGTGCCGTACGCGCCGTCGGGTGCGACCATCCCCGGGCCCGACGGGGGCACTTCACGCTCGAGCGGCGCAAGATCCGCGGCGAGGTGAGCGACGGCATGCTCTGCTCGGCCAAGGAGCTCGGGCTCGGCGACGACCACTCCGGCATCCTCGGCCTCGACCCCGCGACCGAGCTCGGCGACGACGTGCGCGAGGTGCTCGGTCTCGACGACGTGATCTTCGACCTCGCGATCACGCCCAACCGCCCCGACGCCATGTGCATCGTCGGCGTGGCCCGCGAGCTCGCCGCCCACTTCTCGCTCGACTTCGTGCTGCCCCCACCGATCGCGCCGACCGTGCCCTCGGTGCGCAGCGACGTCACCGTCGTGGTCGAGGACGACGCCCGCTGCCCGCGCTACCTCGCCCGCGTCGCTCGCGTGACGATGGGCGAGTCGCCGGCCTGGATGGCGCAGCGGCTCGTGAAGGCGGGCATGCGGCCGATCAGCAACGTCGTCGACGTCACCAACTACGTGCTGCTCGAGCGCAACCAGCCGCTGCACGCGTTCGACCTCTCGCGCCTCGCCGGGCGCGGCATCGTGGTGCGCACCGCGAACGAGGGCGAGACCATCACCACCCTCGACGACGTCGAGCGCACGCTCGTCGAGCGAAGACCTCCTCATCTGCGACGCCGAGCGCGCGCCGCAGGCCGTCGCCGGGATCATGGGCGGTTCGACGTCGGAGGTGTCGAGCGGTACCACCGAGATCCTGCTGGAGTCGGCGTACTTCGAGCGCATGGGCATCGCCCGCAGCTCCAAGCGACTCAAGCTGCGCAGCGAGTCGAGCGCGCGCTTCGAGCGCGGCATCGACCCCGACGCGATCGCCGCCAACGCCGAACGCGCCATGGAGCTGCTCGTCGAGGTGGCCGGAGCCGAGGTCGCGTCCGACGCCGTCGACGTGTATCCGGCACCGGTCGAGCGCGCCCGCATCCGCCTGCGCGCGAGCCGGGTGAACGCGCTGCTCGGCACCGAGCTCGACGCCGAAGACGTGTGGAGCTCGCTGTCGCCCCTCGGCATCGAGCTCGACACCGACCTTTCGGAAGGACTGACGCCCGACGACACCAGCGACGACGTCATGGTCGCGGTCGTCCCCACGTTCCGCCCCGACCTCGACCGCGAGATCGACCTGGTCGAGGAGGTGGCGCGCCGCATCGGCTTCGAGCAGATCGGGCGCACGCTGCCCGACACCCACGGGCAGGTCGGCCTGCTCACCACCCGGCAGCAGGAGCGGCGGCTCGTGGCCGACGCCCTCGTCGGCGTGGGCTTCTCGGAGGCGATCACCCTCTCACTGGTCTCGCCCGCCGACCTGGAGCGCGCGGGCGCACCGCTCGACCGCATCGTGCGGGCGACCAACCCGCTCCGTGCCGAGGAGTCGGTGCTGCGCACCGCGGTGCTCCCCGGTCTGCTCCGCGCGGTGGCCGGAAACCGCGCGCAGGGTCTCGCCGACGCCGCGCTGTTCGAGATGGGGCGCGTGTTCCTCACCCCGATCGGGCGCGATCCGCAGGACGGCCCGTTGCCCGACGAGCCCGAGCACGTCGCGCTGGCCTGCGCCGGGTCCGTGCGGCGACGCCCGCTCGAGGACGACCGCCCGGTCGACGTGCACGACGCCGTCGACGCGGTCGAGGTCGTGCTCGACGCGCTCGGCATCCGCGACGTCGCACTCGTGCCCGACACCCTCACCGGCTACCGCGCCGGCCGTGCCGCGCGCGTCGTCGTCGACGGCCGCGACGCCGGCACCGTCGGCGAGGTGGGACCCGACGTGCTCGCGGCGCTGGGTCTCGACGCACCCGTCGTCGCCGCCGAGCTGGTGCTCGACGCGCTGCTCGACGCCGCCCGGCGCGACCGCACGTTCGTCGCGCCGTCGCGGTTCCCGGCGTCGACGCGTCGACCTCGCGTTCGTGCTCGCCGACACCGTCGCCACCGCCGACGTGCTCGCCACGTTGCGGGCCGCGGTCGGTGACGCCCTGGAAGACGTGCGTCTCTTCGACGTGTTCACCAGCGACGCGTTCGGTCCGGGCCGGCGGAGCCTCGCGTTCGCCCTGCGCTTCCGGGTGTCCGACCGCACGCTCACCGACGCCGACGTGGCGACCCTGCGCCAGCAGGCGATCGACGCCGTGGCGTCGGCTCACGACGCCGAGCTGCGGGGTTGATGCAAGACTGAGGGCATGTTCGAGCGGTTCTCCGACGACGCCCGCCGCGTCGTCGTGCTCGCCCAGGAAGAGGCCAGGCTGCTGTCGCACGACCACATCGGCACCGAGCACCTCCTGCTGGGACTGCTCGCCGAGCGCGACGGCATGGCAGCGGAGGTCCTGCGGTCCCTCGACGTCGACCTCGACGACGCACGCGCGCAGGTGCTGGAGATGGTCGGGGGCGGCGGCGCGGTGCTGTCGGGTCACATCCCGTTCACGCCCCGCGCCAAGAAGGTGCTCGAGCTCTCCCTCCGGGAGGCGATGCACCTCGGACACACCTACATCGGCACGGAGCACATCCTGCTGGGGCTCTGCGCCGAGGCCCAGGGCGTGGCGCGCGCGTGCTCGACACGTTCGGTGCCGACCTCGAGCACGTGCGCACCGCCGTGCTCGCTGCGCTGGATGGCCGCGAAGGCCGACCGCGAATGGAGTACCGGACCGGTCCGCCTCTCCGGTCGATGTCGCAGGTCGCGACGATGCGTGCCGGGCCCGGACCAGTCGTTCGTCCCACACCCCGGTGCGCGATGTGCGGCCGCGACGAGGAGCGCTGCGAACACGTCCTCGTCGCCGGTGGCATGCGGATCTGCTCGGACTGCGCTCGGAGCGCCGCCGCGCAGCTCGACGCGCTGCCACCGGACGCGCCGAAGCTCGTGCGCTATCGCCGCCCGGAGTTCACGCCGTCCGACAAGGACGCGGCGATCGCCGCCATCGAGCGGGCCTTCGATGCGGTGATCGGACCGATGGCCCTGGAGGTGCACGACGCGCTGGCGTTCGTGGAGAGCGGTGACGACGAGTGCCGCGCGCTGCTGGCGACGATCCGCGCCGTCGCCGACCGGGTGCCCGTGGTCGTCAACGACCAGACGGTGGAGCGGGTGCGGTTCCTCGACGAGAGCGACGCGGAGGTCAGCCTCGGGATCTGGCTCGCGGGCAACCCCCAGCCGATCCTGCAGCCGGTGCACGCGCTCCTCGAGGACGGTACGTGGAAGGTGAGCCGGTCGTCGCTGCGGTACTTCGCCCAGCAGGCTCGACCGTTCCTGCCTCCGCCAGGGCCCTGAGCTCCCTCCGAGCCCGACGTCGCTCGAGCAGCTGGTCGACACCGAGGGCGAAGGCGAACAGGAAGGTCGCGACGACCGCGTCGAGCCAGTAGTGGTTGGCGGTGAGCACGATGGCGGCGAGGGTGATCACGGGGTGCAGGATCACCAGGTAGCGCCACCGGCTCTTCGTCGCCAGCAGCACCGCCCACGCGATCACGAGCGCCCACCCGAAGTGCAGCGACGGCATCGCCGCGAACTGGTTGGCGAAGCCCTTGTACGGGCTGCCGGCTCCGTACGACGCCGGCCCGATCACCCGGGCGGTGTCGACGAAGCCGAGGTGCGGGAACATGCGTGGTGGCGCCAGTGGCAGCAGCAGGTGCACCGACATGCCCGCGGTCGTGATCACGATCATCACGTTGCGGAACCGGCGGTACATCGAGGGATGGCGCACGTAGAGCCAGACGAACGCCGCTGCCGTCACCGCGACGTGGGCGATCAGGTAGTACACGTTGAGGAAGCGGATGAACGCGGTGTCGTGCAGGAAGAGGTCCTGCAGGCGCGCCTCGCTGAACACCCCGAGCGAACGCTCGAGCCCGATGACGTCCCTCGCGTTGCGCAGCGCGGCGTCGACGTGGTCCTTGCCCAGGAAGCGCGCGTACTTGTAGACGAGCAGGAGCGCGACGACGAGCGACGAGCTCGCGGAGGAGCGGCCCGCCGAAGCGTGAATGCCACCAGCGTCGCGTCAACATCCCATCGGCACTACCCAACACGTCTGACGGGGATTCGTGTTCCCGGGCGAAGCGGGAACTTCGGGAGGTTCGTCCGCTTGGTTCGGGATCCGCGGCGCCGGACGCCCTGCGCCTGCCGCTTCCGCACGGGCTGCGGCCACAATGGGAGCCGTGGCGCTCCGGCAACCGCTCGGCGATCTCTACGAGGAGCTCGGGGTCGCACCCGATGCGACCCGTGAGGAGCTCGCGGCCGCCTACCGGGCCCGGGCCAAGGAGCTGCACCCCGACACGCAACCGGCCGTCGCCGACGCCGCCGAGCGCTTCGCCCGGGTCGTCGGCGCCTACCGGGAGCTCTCCGATCCGGAGCGGCGCGCCCGCTACGACGCCGCGCTGCGAGCGCCGGCGCCTCTTCCACCGGCACCGCCTGCGGCCACCCCGACACCGACCCGGCCGCGGTCGACGGCGGTGCCGCCACCGGTGCGCGCCGCACCGTCCAGGCGACCTCGACTCACCCGGAAGGCGGCCCGCTGGTGCGCGTTCGGCGGTGTGGCCCTCGTCGTGCTCGGCATCGTCGTCGGCGCCTTCGTGGTCTCACTGCAGCGCCACGACGCCGATCTCCGCGCGCACGGTGTCGCGACGACCGCGGTGGTCGTCCCGGTGGACGGCGAACGGCGACTGGAGTTCGAGACGCGCGACGGCACGGTGGTGCGCGCCTCCGAATCGGTGAAGTCGGGGGAGGAGCAGCCGGCGCTCGGCACCAAGGTCCCCATCCACTACGACCGCACCGACCCGACGTCGATCGTCACCGACGAGAGCCACACCGGGCGCAACGTGACCCTCTGGATCGTGGCGGTGAAGCTCGTCGTCGGCGGCGCCGTGCTGACCTGGTTCGGCCTGCGGCGACTCAGCCGGGTCAGTGACTCGTCGTCCGCCGGTAGCGGCGCACCGACAACGTCGCGAACACGACCGTGATCCCCACCGCCCACGCCAGCGCGAGCCACGGGTCGCTGCCCGGGTCACGGCCGTTGTAGAGCGCACGGCTGGCGTCGGTCACGATGGTCACCGGGTTGTGCTCGGCGATGGGTTGGAGCCAGCCGGGCATGTTCTCGGGCGAGACGAACGCCGACGAGATGAACGTGGCGAGGAACATCCACAGGAACGCGATCGAGTTGACCGCCTCTGCGGACCCGGCCACGAGCCCCGTGTACGCCTGGATCCAGCTGAACGCGTAGGCGAAGAGGAACAGCAGGAGCGTCGCGGCGGCGGCGCCGAGCAGCGAACCCTCGAACCGGAACCCGATGATGAACGCGACGCCGAGCATCACTGCGAAGGAGATCGCGTTGCGCACGACATCGCTCATCGTGCGCCCGAGCAGGTACGCCGACGAGTACATCGGCAGCGAGCGGAGGCGGTCGATGAACCCCTTGCTCAGGTCCTCCGCGATCCCGAGGCCGGTGTAGATGGAGCCGAACAAGACGGTCTGGGCGAAGATCCCCGGGATCACGAACTGCTTGTAGTTGCTGTAGCCGGGCACCGTGATCGATCCGCCGAACACGTAGACGAACAGCACCACGAACATGATCGGCTGCAGACACGCGAACACCAGCAGCTCCGGGTTGCGGGGGAGCGCGCGCAGGTGGCGGGTGGCTTCCGTCCAGCTGTCGCGCAGCAGCCACGTCGGTCCGGTGGGCGGCTCGGTGAACGAGTCGGTCGCCGGGACGGTCGACGCGGTCACGAGGTCACCACCACATCGTCGTCGGACGGGTCGGGCGCAGCGTCGGGCCCGATGCTGTGCCCGGTGAGCGCGAAGAACACGTCGTCGAGCGACGACTCGCGCACGCCCACGTCCTCGATCGCCACGCCGAGCTCGTCGAGCCGACGCACCGCGAGGGGCACCATCCCCTCGACCTGTCTGCACCGGCACCACGATGCGCCGGCCACCTTCCTCCACGTGCGCATCGCCGCAGGCGACGTGGGCGAGGCCGTCGACCACCCGCGGGGCGTCGGCGGCGTGGGTGACGACGACCACGATCTGGTCACCGCCCACCCGGCTCTTCAGGTCGTCGGGCGTGCCCCGTTCGATGACGACACCGTGGTCGATCACCGCGATGTCGTCGCGCGAGCCGGTCGGCCTCCTCGAGGTACTGGGTCGTGAGCAGCGTGGTCGTCCCCGCTGCGACCAGCTCGTCGATCACGTCCCACATCGCGAGCCGGCTCCGCGGGATCGAGGCCGGTCGTCGGCTCGTCGAGGAAGAGCACCGACGGCCGGCCGATCAGGCTCATGGCGATGTCGAGCCGGCGGCGCATGCCGCCGGAGTAGGTGCTCGCGGCCCGATCGGCGGCGTCGGAGAGGTCGAAGCGCTCGAGCAGCTCGCCGGCGCGTGCGCGTGCGTCGCGGCGGTGCTGATGGAAGAGACGGCCGACGTGCTCAAGGTTCTCGAACCCGGTCAGGCGCTCGTCGACCGCGGCGTACTGCCCGGTGAGGCCGATGCGGGCGCGGGCCCGTCGAGGGTCGGCCACGACGTCGATGCCGTCGATCAGCGCGCGGCCGGCGTCGGGTCGCAACAGCGTGGTGAGGATGCGCACGGCGGTGGTCTTGCCCGCGCCGTTGGGCCCGAGCACGCCGAGGACGGTGGCGCGCTCGACCGTGAGATCGACGCCGCGCAGTGCCTCGGTGGCGCCGAAGCGCTTGACGAGCCCTTCGGCGAGCACCGCCGGCCCCGAATCGGGCGCGCGTGTGGACGCAGATGTCATGACAGGACCTCCCCGACCGAACCTAGGCGGACGGTCGCGGGCGGAGGCCCGAATGCCCCGAAGTCGTCAGGCTGGGATCAGAGCCCGGGACCCACGTCGAGGCGGACGGGGTCGCCGGCCTCGACGAGACCGGTCGGGGCGCTCGCGGTCGACGGGGGCGGCGGTGGCATCGCGTCGAGGACGTCGACGAGGATGGACGCGCTCCACTCCGCGGTGCGCCTCGCGCCTTCGGCGGTGAGGTGCGTCAGGTCTCCTGTACGCACGGTGTTGAGCTGGTTGTCGTACCAGAGACTGGTCGCGTACTTGCGGGTCGTGTCGCTCAACGCGGTGTACCAGTCGATCGTCGTGCGGGACGCGTGCGGACCGATCAGGTAGGTGTCGAAGTTGGACAGCCACTGTGCAGCCTCCACGCGCACCGGGACGCCGCTCGTGTCGGTGCCGAACGGCGGTGAGGTGACCCACACGACCGTCTTCCCCTGGCTGTGGAGCCAGTCGATGACCGCGAAGGCGTTCGTGATCCACATGTCGTAGAACCCGGCGTCGGAGTCGCCGATCGCCGGGTAGGCGACGCCGTCGACCGTCGTGCCGCAGACCGCGCACGCGCCGGCCCACTCGATGACGATGGGATTGGCCTCGGGGTGCTCGGCGACGTTCTCCTTCACCCAGTCGAGCGCGGTGTCGGCGTCGCCGACCGGTCCGATGAGCCCGGACGCGTTGACGTGGGCGTCGACGACGGTCAGGTTGAAGCCGTGCTCCGCCAGCACGTCGTTCACCATGGTGTCGTGCTGTCCCATGAGCGAGTCACCGAACATCAGCAGCGTCCGGTGCGGTGAGTTCGGCGCCGGCGTGCGCACCGCGGGTTCGGGATTGCCGAACTGGCAGGCCGAGACCAGCAGTGCGAGTGCTGTGACGAGGAGCAGGATCCGCTTGTGCATGACGGGATGGCGTTTCCAGACCCTGCGCGAAGGGTGGACGAATCCGGGCGAGGATAGCGGCGTCGAACCCTGGTTCCGAGTCACCCGGTCACCGCCCCACCGGGTCGCCCGCCTGCACCAATCCGGACGGCTGCCCGGCAGTTGCAGCCGCCGGAGCGGGCATGGACGCGAACACGTCGACCAGTCCGTCGGCCGACCAGATGGCGGCGCGGGTGGCTCCTTCGAGCGTGAGGTGCAGCAGGTCCGGGAAACGCACGTCGTGCAACCGGTCGTGGTACCAGAGCGTGGTCGCGTACTGCCGGTTGGTGTCGCTGAGCGCCGTGTACCAGTCGAGGGTGCGCTGCCCGGTGTGCGGTCCGATCACGGCGGTGTCGTACATCGAGAGCAGCTGGGCGGCGTCGACCCGGGCCGGGATCGAGTCGGGCGCACGGCCGACGGGCGGTGACGTGACCCACACCACCGTCTTGCCCTGGCCGTGCAGCCAGTCGATGACGGCGAAGGCGTTCGCCACCCACGACGAGTAGAACTCGGCGCTGCCGATGGCGGGGTAGGTGGTGCCGTCGACCGTGGTGCCGCACAGGGCGCAGACCCCGACCCATTGGAGGACGACGGGATCGGCCTCGGGATGGGCGGCGACCTGCTGCTGCACCCATGCCAAGGCCGACGGGGCGCTCCCCACCGGCCCGATCAGGCCGGTGCCGTTGACGTGGGCGTCGATGACGGTCGTGTCGAAGCCCCGGGACGCGAGGACGCCGGGGAGCGCCAGATCCTGCTGGCCGAGGAGCGAGTCACCGATCATCAGGAGCGTGCGGTGGGGTGACCCCGCCGGGGCGTTGCGCACCGCCGGCTCGGGGTTCCCGAACTGGCAGGCCGAGGCCAGCAGCGCGACCGCGGCGACGGCCGCGACGACGGGAAGGCGCATTCGCTTCATGGGGAGGGGAGCTCCGATCCTGCGCGCAGGAGGGTCGACAGACCTGTACGGAGTGGTTCGGCAACCGGGGTCCCCAGGATGAGCGGAACTGAGCACCCGGACGCCGCGAACCGTGCCATCGGCCGAACGAAAAACCTCGTATAGGTATGCAGCTCTGTGTATACTGCGGCGATGGCGTACCGGGCTGGAGTCGTGGGGGGATCGGGGTACACGGGAGCCGAGCTCCTGCGCCTCCTCGCGGGCCACCCCGAGATCGAGGTCGCCCTGGTCACGGCCGACTCCAACGCCGGGGCGACGGTCGGCGAGCTGTACCCGTCGCTGGCGGTGGCGTACGACGGCCTCACCTACGAGCGGGTGGCGCCGGCCGACCTCGCCGGTCTCGACGTCGCGTTCCTCTGCCTTCCTCACGGCCAGTCGCAGGCGATCGCGGCCGATCTGGTCGACACCGTCGCCCACGTGGTCGACCTCGGCGCCGACTTCCGGCTGCCCGTCGCCGACTACGAGCAGTGGTACGGCGAGCGCGCACACGGCACCCGCCCTCGTCGACCAGTTCGCGTTCGGGATGCCGGAGCTGTACCGCGATCAGATCGTGGCCTCCCGCCACGTCGCGTCGCCCGGGTGCTACCCCACGTCGGCATCGCTGGCGTTGGCGCCACTGCTCGCCGCCGGGCTGGTCGAGTCCACGGGCATCGTGGTCGACGCGGTGTCGGGGGTGTCGGGCGCGGGCCGGGGGCTGAAGGCCACCAGCCTCTTCGCCGAGGTGAGCGACAACGTCACCGCCTACGGGCTGCTCACGCACCGGCACACCGCCGAGATGGAGCAGGCGCTCGGCCACGTCGCCGGCGCTCCGGTGCAGGTGCTCTTCACGCCGCACCTCGTCCCGATGACCCGGGGGATCCTCGCCACTTGCTACGCGCGGCCCGTGCGCCGGTGTGTCGCTGTCGACCGACGGCCTCCTCGCCGGCTACCGCGACTTCTACGCCGACGAGCCGTTCGTGCACGTGACCGACGGCTTCGCCGGCCACCAAGGCGACCCTCGGATCCAACGCCGCGCACGTCACGGTGCGCTACGACGAGCGCACCAGCACCGTGCTCGCGATCGGTGCCCTCGACAACCTGGTGAAGGGTGCCTCGGGCCAGGCGCTGCAGAACGCCAACCTCGTGCTCGGCCTCCCCGAGACCACCGGCCTCTCCACGATCGGACTCATGCCATGAGGCGAGCTGCGACGCTCCGAGCAGCAGCAGGCGCGAGCCCTGGCCCGAGCGGCCCGGTGCGCAGCACGGAGAGCGGGAAGAGATGAGCGTCACCTCGGTACCCGGGTTCCGGGCGAGCGGACTCGCCTCGGGCATCAAGGAGTCGGGCGCACCCGACCTGGCGATGGTCGCCACCGCCGACGGCGCGCCGGTCGCCGCCGCCGGCGTGTTCACCAGCAACCTCGCGGTCGCCGCACCGGTGCAGATCAGTCGTCGGCACCTCGCCGACGGACGCGCCGCCGCGGTCGATCCTCAACTCCGGCAACGCCAACGCAGCGACGGGGGAGCAGGGCCGCGCCGACGCGCTGCGGATGTGCGAGCTCACCGCCCAGGCCGTCGGCTGCGCGACCACCGACGTGCTCGTGTGCCAGACCGGGCTCATCGGCATCCCCATGCCGATGGCGCCGATCGAGTCGGGCGTGCCGAGGCTCGGCGCGCAGCTCACCGCCGACGCCGCCGGTGGCGCGGCCGCGGCCGAGGCGCTGATGACCACCGACACCGTGCCCAAGACCACCGAGCAGGCCGTCGGACTCGGGCGGTGCGGTCGTGCCGACCATCGGCGGCATGGCCAAGGGTGCGGCGATGCTCGCGCCGTCGATGGCCACGATGCTCGCGGTGCTCGCCACCGACGTCGCCATCGCGCCGGGCGCCGCTCACCCGCGCGCTCCAGGCCGCGGTGAGCAGCAGCTTCAACGCGATGGTCGTCGACGCCTGCCAGAGCACCAACGACACCGTGCTCGTGCTCGCCAGCGGCACGGCCGGCAACGACGAGATCACCGACCACCTCCGGCCTCGCCTTCGCTGCCTTCGTCGAGTCGCTCACCGCGGCGTGCGCCGACCTCGCGCACCAGATGGCCACCGACGCCGAGGGTGCGACCAAGTGCGTCACCCTGCACGTGCGCGGCGCCCGCAACGACCACGAGGCGCAGCTGGCCGCGCGGCAGGTGGCCTCGAGCCAGCTCGTGCAGTGCTCGCTCTACGGCAAGGACCCGTACTGGGGTCGGGTCATCTCCGAGCTCGGGGTGAGCGGCGCGATGTTCGACCCCGAGCAGGTCACCATCGCCTACGACGGCGTCGTGGTGTGCGAGCACGGCATCGCCGCCGCGCACGACTCCGACGCGGTGGCGAAGGCCATGGAGCAGCGCGACCTCACGATCGCGTGCGACCTGCACAACGGCAACGGCGAGGCGACGATGCTCTTCACCGACCTCACCCACGCGTACGTCGACGAGAACATGGGCACCTCGTGAGCGCCGCCGGCCCCACGATCGACGCCGAGGTCCTCGCCAAGGCGCAGATCCTCTCCGAGGCGCTGCCCTACATCCGGGAGTTCACCGGCAAGACCGTCGTCATCAAGTACGGCGGCCACGCGATGGAGGATCCCGCGCTGGCCGACCTGTTCGCGCAGGACGTCGTGCTCATGCGCCTCGTCGGCATGAACCCCGTGGTCGTGCACGGCGGCGGTCCGCAGATCTCCGACCTGATGCGGCGCCTGGGCAAGGAGCCCGAGTTCGTCGACGGCCTGCGCGTCACCGACGCCGAGAGCGTCGACATCGTGCGCATGGCGCTGGTCGGCAAGGTCAACCGCGAGATCGTCTCGTCGCTCAACCAGCACGGTTCGCTCGCGGTCGGCCTCTCCGGCGAGGACGCCGGGCTCATCAAGGTCGAGATGCGCGACGAGCGCCTCGGCTTCGTGGGCGACGTCACCAGCATCGACCCGTCGATCGTCGCACAAGCTCATCAACGAGGAGCTCATCCCGGTGATCGCCACCGTGGGTGTCGACGAGCTCGGGCAGGCGTACAACATCAACGCCGACACCGTGGCCGGCGCCATCGCGCTGGCGATGCACGCCGAGAAGCTCGTGTACCTCACCGATGTCGCCGGCATCTACGCCGACTACCCCGACGAGTCGAGCCTCCTCTCCCGCACCGACGTCGACGGGCTCGAAGCGCTGCTGGCCAGCGGTGCCGCCGACGGCGGCATGATCCCCAAGCTCAAGTCGTGCGCGCTCGCGCTGCGCGGCGGGGTCCGACGAGCGCACGTGCTCGACGGACGCATCCCGCACGCACTCCTGTTGGAGTTCTTCACCCGAGAGGGCATCGGCACGATGATCGACGCGAAGGACGACGAGTCATGACCGCGCTGGCCGACATCCAGGCGCTCGACGCCGAGCACGGCATGCAGACCTACGGCCGGCTCCCGGTCGCGTTCGTGCGCGGCGAGGGCGTGAAGCTGTGGGACAGCGAGGGCAACGAGTACCTCGACTTCCTCGGGGGGCTCGCGGTCACCGGCCTCGGTCACGCGCACCCCGCGGTCGCCGACGCACTCGCCGACCAGGCCCGCACCCTGCTCCACGTCTCGAACCTCTACTTCAACGAGTGGCAGCCGCAGGTCGGCGGAGCAGCTCGACGCGCTCCACGGCGGCGGCGGCAAGGTGTTCTTCGCCAACTCGGGCGCCGAGGCCAACGAGTGCGCGATCAAGCTCGCCCGCCGCTACGGCCAGGCCAACGGTGGTCCCGAGCGCTTCCACGTGCTGTCGGCGTGGGGCTCGTTCCACGGCCGCACCCTCACCACGCTCGCCGCCACCGGCCAGCCGCAGAAGCAGGAGACGTTCCAGCCGCTGCCCGAGGGGTTCCGGCAGGTCGTCTTCGCCGACCTCGACGCGCTCGCGGCGGCGATGGACGAGCGGGTGTGCGCGGTCATGCTCGAACCCGATCCAGGGCGAAGGCGGCGTGCAGCCGTCGCCCCCCGGCTACCTCGAGGGCGTGCGCGCGCTGTGCGACGAGCGCGAGGCGCTGCTGATCGTCGACGAGGTGCAGACCGGGCTCGGCCGCACCGGCAAGTGGTTCGGCTACCAGCACGCCCACGACGTGCGGCCCGACATCGTCACCATGGCCAAGGCCCTCGGCAACGGCGTGCCCATCGGCGCCTGCTGGGCCCGCACCGAGGTGGCGGAGGCGTTCAAGCCCGGTGATCACGCCACCACCTACGGCGGCCAGCCGCTCGCGGCCCGGGCCGCGCTGCACGGTGCTCGACGTGATGGCCGAGGTCGACGCCCCGGCGCTCGCGGCCCGCGCCGGCGAGCGTGCTCACCGAGGCGCTGCTCGACGTCCCGGGTGTCGCCGACGTGCGCGGGGTCGGCCTGCTGATCGCGGCCGAGCTCGACGCCGGCATCGACGCCGGTCGCGGTGTCGCGGTCCTGCCTCGACGCCGGACTCGTCGTCAACGCGGTGACGCCCACCGCGCTGCGGTTCGCGCCGTCGCTGCTCGTCACCGACGACGAGATCGCCGACGCGGTCGCCATCCTGACCGGCGTGCTCGAGCAGGTGCCGGCGTCGTGAGCGCAGCCCGGTTCCTCGAGGTCGACGACCTCACCCCGGCCGAGTTCGCGGCCGTGCTCGACGTGGCCGAGAAGGGCAAGGCCGATCCGTCGGGATCCCGCAGCTGCTCACCGGGCAGGGCGTGGCGATGCTGTTCGAGAAGCCGTCGGCCCGCACGCGGGCGTCCACCGAGATGGCCGTCGTGCAGCCTCGGGGGCCACCCGATCTACGTGCGGCCCGAGGAGGTGGGCCTCGGCGTCCGCGAGACGGTCGCCGACGTCGCCCGCACCTTCGCCGGGTTCTGCTCGGTGCTCGCGGCCCGGGTGTTCGACCACGCCACGCTCGAGGAGATGGCGGCGGTCATCGACATCCCGGTGGTCAACCTCCTGTCCGACCGCGCGCACCCCACGCAGGCGGTCGCCGACTTCCTCACCCTGCGCGAGCTGCTCGGCGGGCTCGACGGTCGTCGCCTCGCCTACATCGGCGACGGCAACAACGTCACCGCGTCGCTCGCCTACGCGGCCGCGCTCTCGGGCGTGGAGCTCGCGGTGGCGACGCCCCCCGGCTACGAGCTCGACGACCTCACCGTCGAGCGGGTCCGCAACCTGGGCGGATCGATCGAGCTCGGCCACGACCCGTACGACGCCGTCGCCGGCGCCGACGCCGTGTACACCGACGTGTGGACGTCGATGGGCCAGGAGGAGGAGACGGCGCTGCGGCGTGCGGCGTTCGCCGGCTTCACCGTCGACGACGAGATGCTGCGCTGCGCCCATCCCGACGTCTGGTTCCTGCACTGCCTGCCCGCCCATCGGGGCGAGGAGGTGGCGGCGTCGGTGATCGACGGCCCGCGCTCGGCGGTGTGGCAACAGGCCGCCAACCGCATGCACGCCGCCCGCGGCGTCCTCACCCACCTCCTCGGCCACGGAGCCCACTGATGGCGACCCTCGGCAAGCCCCAGCGCCAGCACCGCATCGCGCGGCTGCTCGAGGAGCAGGCGATCTCGAGCCAGGCGCAACTGGTCGAGATGCTCGCCGCCCACGGCGTCATCGCCACCCAGGCCACGGTGAGCCGCGACCTCGAGGAGCTCGGCGCGGTCAAGGTGCGCATCCCCGGCGGCGCGATGGCCTACGCCATCCCCGAGCACGCCAAGGAGCGCACCGCGCCCGACGACCACCTCCGACGAGTGATGGGGGAGTTCGTGGTCGAGGTCGCGCACAGCGCGAACCTCGTGGTGCTGCGGACGCCCCCCGGTTCCGCTCACGTCGTCGCCTCCGCCCTCGACCGCGCCGGCCTCGCCCGACGTGCTCGGCACGGTGGCCGGCGACGACACGATCGTCCTGGTGTGCGCGGAGGAGGTCGGCGGCACGGCCGTCGCCGCCGACCTCGCCACCCTTGCCGGTCTCTGACCAACCGATCACGAACGACGAGAAGGACGACAACATGCCCAAGCGAGTGGTGCTCGCGTACTCCGGCGGACTCGACACGTCGGTGGCGGTGAAGTGGATCCAGGAGGAGTGGGGCGCGGAGGTGATCGCGCTCGCGGTCGACGTGGGCCAGCAGGCCGACGACCCGTGGGACGAGATCACGGCGCGTGCGCTCGCCGCCGGTGCGGTGGAGGCGCGCGTGGTCGACGCCCGCGCCGAGTTCGCCGACGAGTACCTCGTGCCCGCGATCCACGCCAACGCGCTCTACGAGGGCAAGTACCCGCTCGTGTCGGCGCTGTCGCGCCCGGTGATCGCCAAGCACCTCGTCGACGCCGCCCGTGAGTTCGGCGCCGACTCCGTCGCCCACGGCTGCACCGGCAAGGGCAACGACCAGGTGCGCTTCGAGGTGTCGGTGCGCGCGCTCGCGCCCGACCTCGAGGTGCTCGCGCCGGTGCGGGTGTGGGGCTTCACCCGCGACGACAGCATCGACTACGCCGCCAAGCACGGCATCCCGATCAGCGTCACCAAGAAGAGCCCGTACTCCATCGACGAGAACCTCTGGGGCCGCGCCATCGAGTGCGGGATCATCGAGGACCCGTGGGTGTCGCCGCCGCTCGACGCCTACGCGCTCACCGCCGACGTCGCCGACGCGCCGACCGAGACCGCGCGAGGTCGTCGTCCGGTTCGAGCAGGGCGTCCCCGTCGCGCTCGACGGCGTGGTGAAGCCGCTGCACGAGCTCGTCATCGAGCTCGGCGCGATCGTCGGCTCGTACGGCTGGGGCCGGCTCGACATGGTCGAGAACCGGCGCGTCGGCATCAAGAGCCGCGAGACCTACGAGTGCCCGGGTTCGCTGGCGGTGCTGCTCGCGCACGCCGACCTCGAGTCGATCACGCTCGAGCGCGACCTCATGCGCGAGAAGGCCCGCCTCGAGCCGCGCTACGCCGAGCTGGTGTACGACGGTCTGTGGTTCTCGCCGCTCAAGGAGGCGCTCGACGCCTTCATGCGCCACGCGCAGCGCTTCGTGACCGGTGAGGTGCGGCTGCAGCTGGAGCCGGGCCGGTGCTTCGTGGCCGGACGACGGGCCGACCAGGGCCTCTACAGCCACGACCTCGCCACCTACGACGCGTCCGACACGTTCCGCCACGAGGACTCCTCGGGCTTCGTGCGGCTGTGGGGCCTCTCGGTGGAGACCTGGGCCCGTGAGCAGGGCGGTCCCTCGACCGCCACGCCCGGACCCGGCACCGCATGACCCTCTGGCACGGCCGCTTCGCCGACGGTCCCGCCGACGAGCTGCTCGCGTTCACCGAGAGCCTCTCGTTCGACCGCCGGCTCGCGCCCGACGACCTCGTGGGTTCGCGCGCGCACGTCGGCGGGCTCGCGCGCGCCGGGATCCTCACCGACGACGAGGCCGACCGCGGTGCTGGCGCGCGCTCGACCAGGTGGGGGAGGAGCTCGCCGACGGCTCGTTCGCGTTCGCGCCGTCCGACGAGGACATCCACACCGCCATCGAGCGGCGGGTGACCGAGCTCGCCGGCGACGCCGGGCGCGAAGCTCCACACCGGTCGCTCGCGCAACGACCAGGTCGCGACCGCGCTGCGGCTGTTCTTCCGCCGCGAGGGCACCGACGTCGCCGCGCACGTGCACCGCCTCCAGGAGGTGCTCCTCGACCTGCGCCGACGCAGGCCGACGACGTGTACGTCCCCGGCTACACGCACCTCCAGCGCGCGCAGCCGGTGCTGCTCGCGCACCACTTCCTCGCCCACTTCTGGGCGTTCGCGCGCGACGTCGAGCGCTGGCGCGACGCCATCGGTCGTGCCGACGTGTCGCCGCTCGGCGCCGGCGCGCTCGCCGGCTCGAGCCTGCCGCTCGACCCCGACGCCACCGCCAGAGACCTGGGCTTCGCCCGGCGGTTCGACAACTCCCTCGACGCGGTGTCCGACCGCGACTTCGTGGCCGAGGCGCTGTTCGTCGCCGCGCTCACGCAGGTGCACCTGTCGCGCCTGGGCGAGGAGGTCGTGCTGTGGACGAGCGAGGAGTTCGGGTTCCTCCGCCTCGCCGACGCCTACAGCACCGGCTCGTCGATGCTGCCGCAGAAGAAGAACCCCGACATCGCCGAGCTGGCGCGGGGCAAGGCCGGCCGGCTGATCGGCGACCTCACCGGGTTCCTGGCCACGCTCAAGGGCCTGCCCGCTCGCGTACAACCGCGACCTCCAGGAGGACAAGGAGCCGCTGTTCGACGCGCTCGACCAGTGCCGCCTCGCGCTGGGAGCGATCGCGGGGCTGCTGGCCACGGCGGAGGTGGTCGAGGCGCGCATGCAGTCGGCGGCCGACGGCCAGCACGCCGCCGCCGTCGACCTCGCCGAGTGGCTGGTGGAGCGGGGCGTGCCCTTCCGCGAGGCGCACGCACGCGTCGGCGCGCTGGTGCGCAGCTCGACCGAGCGGGGCGTGCCCCTCGACGAGCTCGTGCTGACCGAACCCGACCTCGGGCCCGAGGCGCTCGCGCTGCTGGAGCCCGGTGCCGCCGTCCTCCGGCGCACGACGCCCGGCGGCGCCGGGACCGGCGTCGGTCGCGGAGCAGCTGGTGAAGGCGCGCGCCCGGCTCGACGAGCAGGCGCGCTGGCTGCAGCTGCCCGCTTGAGCCCCGAGGCGGCGCGGGGTCGCACGCCACGCGGCCGGACGCTGCCGCGGTCGTTCTACGCCCGCGACTCGCGCGAGCTCGCCCCGCTGCTGCTCAACAAGCTCCTCGTCACCCGCACCGCCGACGGCACGCGCCTCGTCGCCCGCCTGGTGGAGGTCGAGGCGTACTGCGGCTCCGACGACGCCGGCAGCCACGCCTACCGGGGCATGACCCCGCGCACCGAGGTGATGTTCGGTCCGCCCGGGCGCCTCTACGTGTACTTCACCTACGGGATGCACTGGTGCGCCAACGTGGTCGCCACCAAGGACGGCGACGCCGCCGCGGTGCTCCTGCGCGCCGCCGCGCCCGTCGCCGGGATCGAGGTGATGCGCGAGCGGCGGCCGAAGGCCCGGCGCGACCGCGATCTCCTCGCCGGGCCGGCGCGCCTCTGCCAGGCGTTCGGGCTCACCGGCGAGCACAACGGCTTCGACCTCGTGCGGGGCCCGTTCCGGCTGCTCGACGACGGCGTGGCCACCGCCCGAGACGCCGGGCGTGTCCACCCGCATCGGCCTCTCACCCGGGCGCGGCGACGAGCACCCGTGGCGCTGGTTCGTCCCCGGAGACCCCAACCTCAGCCGATAGCGTTCCGGGGTCATGCCTGGCCCCGCGCTCCCCGTCGACGAGCAGCTGCGGATCGTCCGCACCGGCGCGGTCGACCTCATCACCGAGGCCGACTTCCGGCGCAAGCTCGCCACCGGGCGGTCGCTGCGGATCAAGCTCGGGATCGACCCCACCGCGTCCGACATCCACCTCGGCTTCGCCGTCGTGCTGCGCAAGCTGCGCCAGTTCCAGGAGCTCGGCCACACCGCGGTCCTGATCATCGGCGACTTCACCGCCCAGGTCGGCGACCCGTCGGGCAAGTCGGCCACCCGGCCGCGGCTCGCGAAGGAGCAGGTCGAGGAGCTTCGCCACCACCTACGTCGAGCAGGCCCGGCGCATCCTCCTCGACGAACCGCTCGAGATCCGGCGCAACTCCGAGTGGCTCGGCACCATGGGCATCGAGGACGTCCTGCGCCTGGCCGCGCGCACCACCGTCGCCCGCATGCTCGAGCGCGACGACTTCTCCCGGCGCTACCGCGACGGCGTCGCCATCTCGGTGATGGAGTTCCTGTACCCGCTGCTGCAGGGCTGGGACTCGGTGATGGTGGAGGCCGACGTCGAGCTGGGCGGCACCGACCAGCTCTTCAACAACCTCGTGGGCCGCACGCTGCAGGAGCAGGAGGGCCAGGAGGGGCAGTGCGTGCTGACCACGCCGCTGCTCGAGGGGCTCGACGGCGTGAACAAGATGTCGAAGTCGCTCGGCAACTTCGTGGGCATCGCCGAGGCGCCGGGGGAGCAGTTCGGCAAGCTCCTCTCGCTGCCCGACGAGCTCTGATGCCCCGCTACTTCACCCTCACCACCGGCTGGCACCCCGACCGCATCGACGAGGTCACCGGGGCCCTGGCCGACGGCTCGCTCAAGCCGGTCGACGCCAAGCGCCTGCTGGCCCGCACGGTCGTCGACCTCTACCACGGCGAGGGTGCCGGCGACGCGGCCCAGGCCGAGTTCGACAAGGTGTTCCGGTCGCACGAGCGTCCCGACCGAGATCGAGACGCTGGTGATCCCGGCCGACGCCGCCGAGCTCCACGACGGCCGGATCCTGCTGTCGCGACTGCTCAACCTGGCCTTCCCGAAGGCGGTGCCGTCCAACAAGGAGGGCGCCCGCAAGATCGAGCAGGGCGCGGTGCGCATCGACGGCGAGGTGGTCGACGACCCCAAGCTGACGGTCACTCCCGCCGAGATCGACGGCAAGACCCTGCAGATGGGGAAGCGCAACTGGGCCCGGGTGCAGGCCGAGACGGCCTGAAGCGGCCGGACGAGCTCAGAACCAGAAGATCCAGCCCGAGCAGCGAGAAGGCCACGATGGCCACGATGACGCACGAGCGGCGCCCCAGAACATCCAGCCCTTGCCCCGCACGCCGAAGTTGCCGACGACGTCGCGCTCGGCCGAGTGCATGGTGTGGGAGTTCTCCGCCGGGGTGCCCACCTTCGCCAGGTGCTGGCGAGGCGTGCCCTTCCGGGTCTTCTTCGAACCGCTCGAGCCCATGGGCGGGGAGAATAGCGTGCTTCCGGCGAGAAAACCCCCGCTCCGGCTTGCAGCGGGGCCTGCCAGCCCGTAGTATCTCCAATCCGCCCGGGGAACGCTTCCCGGTCGGATTGACACGAACGCTCCTGCCAGACCCGCTCCCAGCGGGAGTGGTGCAGGCAGGAATGAGTGTCGGCTCGG
>CAVWLR010000010.1:587500-615376 GCA_963755855.1 uncultured Actinomycetes bacterium
AGTCAATGTCTAGCGGAAGCGTTGTGGAACCTCGCGCCGTAGAGGGTAAGAGCCCCGTACGCGAAAGTCATTGACCTCCAAGTGGTGTTCCCGAGTAGCACGGAATCCGGGAAAGTCCGTGTGAATCCGCGAGGACCACCTCGTAAGGCTAAGTACACGCTGGCGACCGATAGTGCACGAGTACCGTGAGGGAAGGGTGAAAAGAACCCCGGGAGGGGAGTGAAATAGAACCTGAAACCGTTGGCTTACAAGCCGTCAAAGCGTCGTTGCAGGGCTTTGGTCCTGTAGCCGTGATGGCGTGCCTTTTGAAGAATGAGCCTGCGAGTTACCGTTCGTGGCGAGGTTAACCCGAGAGGGGGAGCCGGAGCGAAAGCGAGTCTGAACAGGGCGTTCAGTCGCGGGCGGTAGACCCGAAGCCGAGTGATCTATCCATGGGCAGGCTGAAGCGAGGGTAAGACCTCGTGGAGGGCCGAACCCACCAAGGTTGAAAACTTGGGGGATGACCTGTGGTTAGGGGTGAAAGGCCAAGCAAACTCGGTGATAGCTGGTTCTCCCCGAAATGCATTTAGGTGCAGCGTCGTGTGTTCAGTGCCGGAGGTAGAGCACTGGATGGTCTAGGGGGCCTACAAGCTTACCGAAATCAGCCAAACTCCGAATGCCGGTACTCCAGAGCGCGGCAGTGAGACTATGGGGGATAAGCTTCATAGTCGAGAGGGAAACAGCCCAGAACGCCAGCTAAGGCCCCAAATTCTGTGCTCAGTGGTAAAGGATGTGGGATTGCCCAGACAGCCAGGAGGTTGGCTTAGAAGCAGCCATCCTTGAAAGAGTGCGTAACAGCTCACTGGTCGAGTGGTCCTGCGCCGACAATGTAACGGGGCTCAAGCACAGAGCCGAAGCTGCGTCATTTGATGATCTTCGGATCATCTGATGGGTAGGGGAGCGTCGATCTCAGCAGTGAAGCGGTCGCGTGAGCGGACGTGGAGCGTGGTCGAGTGCGAATGCAGGTATGAGTAGCGAACGAGGGGGGAGGAACCCCTCCGCCGAATGCCCAAGGGTTCCTGGGGAAGGCTCATCCGCCCAGGGTTAGTCGGGAGCTAAGGCGAGGCCGAAAGGCGTAGTCGATGCACAACAGGTTGATATTCCTGTACCACCATGTTCGCGCCCAACCCAATCCAGGTTGCTAAGGGGATGGCTTCGGCCGAACCGACCCACTTGGTGACGGGTAGCGAAGGGGGGACGCAGGAGGGTAGGTCTACCGGGCGCTGGTTGTACCCGGGGTAAGCAGGTAGGCGGTCCCATAGGCAAATCCGTGGGGCACTAACGCCGAGATGCGATGCCGAACCGATTCAGGTGAAGTGACTGATCCCATGCTGCCGAGAAAAGCCTCTAGCGAGCTGACATGGTGCCCGTACCCCAAACCGACTCAGGTGGGCACGTAGAGAATACGAAGGCGATCGGGAGAACTCTGGTTAAGGAACTCGGCAAAATGCCCCCGTAACTTCGGGAGAAGGGGGGCCTTAGTAGGGTGACGGACCTTGCGTCCCGAGCCCGAGGAGGCCGCAGAGACCAGGGCCAAGCGACTGTTTACTAAAAACACAGGTGCGTGCAAAGTCGAAAGACGACGTATACGCACTGACGCCTGCCCGGTGCCGGAAGGTTACGGGGAAGGGTTAGCCGCAAGGCGAAGCTCTGAACCTAAGCCCCGGTAAACGGCGGCCGTAACTATAACGGTCCTAAGGTAGCGAAATTCCTTGTCGGGTAAGTTCCGACCTGCACGAATGGCGTAACGACTTGGCTACTGTCTCAACCAGAGACCCGGCGAAATTGCATTACGAGTAAAGATGCTCGTTTCCCGCAGAAGGACGGAAAGACCCCGTGGACCTTCACTACAGTTTGATGTTGGTTTTCGGTATGTATTGTGTAGGATAGGTGGGAGTCTTGGAAGCCGGGGCGTCAGCTTCGGTGGAGACAACGTTGAAATACCACCCTGTGCATATTGGGAATCTAACCTGGGCCCGTAATCCGGGTCGGGGACAGCGTCAGGTGGGTAGTTTGACTGGGGCGGTCGCCTCCTAAAGAGTAACGGAGGCGCCCAATGGTTCCCTCAGCCTGGTTGGCAATCAGGCGTTGAGCGTAAAGGCACAAGGGAGCTTGACTGCGAGACCTACAAGTCGAGCAGGTGCGAAAGCAGGGCTTAGTGACCCGGCCGTGGCGTGTGGAAGCGCGGTCGATCAACGGATAAAAGGTACCCCGGGGATAACAGGCTTATCTTGCCCAAGAGTCCACATCGACGGCAAGGTTTGGCACCTCGATGTCGGCTCGTCGCATCCTGGGGGTGAAGCATCTCCCAAGGGTTGGGCTGTTCGCCCATTAAAGCGGTACGCGAGCTGGGTTTAGAACGTCGCGAGACAGTTCGGTCCCTATCCTCTGTGGGCGTAGGAGATTTGAGGGGAGCTGTCCCTAGTACGAGAGGACCGGGACGGACGCAGCTCTGGTGTGCCAGTTGTCTTGCCAAAGGCACGGCTGGTTGGCTACCTGCGGAAAGGATAAGCGCTGAAAGCATCTAAGCGCGAAGCCTGCCTCGAGATGAGATCTCCCACCGGGTTAACCGGGTAAGGCCCCTGGTAGACCACCAGGTTGATAGGCCGGAGGTGTAAGCACGGTGACGTGTTCAGCCGACCGGTACTAATCGGCCGAGGGCTTGGGTTCTTTCTTCTACTTGCGTACCAGGTTCTTGGTACTGCTCGTGCTCGCTCTGGAGTCCTCACGAGGGCTTTGACAATTCTGCATAAGGTTTCCGGTGGCTATTGCGGCGGGGAAACACCCGTTCCCATTCCGAACACGGAAGTGAAGACCGCCAGCGCCGATGGTACTTGGGGGGGAACCCCCTGGGAGAGTAGGTCGTCGCCGGAATTTCTCGAATCGCCCCCGCCTGCGCGATGTATCGGTGATGCATCGCCGCGGCGGGGGCGTTTTCGCGTCGTCTGCACGCCTCGACGACCCTACGATCGGACAGCTATGGCAGACGAACAGTGGACGCGGTCGGGGTGGCGGCGGCGGTGAGCCGCCAGGGCCGCCCGCCGGCGAAGCGTGCCGGCGGCAGCAGCCGCGGCGCGTCCAGCGGCGGTTCCAGCCGGAGCGGTGGTTCCGGCCGGAGTGGCGGTTCCGGCCGGCAGTGGTCGCGGTCGAGTCGTGCCGGTTCGGCCGGTGGCGCGTCGCGCAGTGGTGGTTCATCCCGGTCCGGGTCCGGCGGAGGTACCGCCCGGAGTGGTGGTTCGAGCCGCACCGGATCGGCCGGCGGTTCGTCGCGGCAGCGGTGCGTTCGAGTCGCACGCCGGTTCGGCCGGTGGTTCGTGCGCGGCAGCGGTGGTTCGAGTCGCACCGGTTCAGCCGCTGGTTCGTCGCGCGAGTGGTGGTTCGAGTCGTGCGTGGCTTCGAGCGGCGGTGCGCCCGGAGTGGCGGATCGACCGCTCGGGGTGGTCCTCGCAAGGCCACCGCCGGTGGACGCCGTCGAGCGGTGGACGTCCGTCGAGTGGCGGACGCCGTCGAGCGGCGGGCGGAGCGGGGCGCCGAGCGAGGTCGCAGCACCGATGCCCGTCGTGAGCGCGAGGAAGCGCCCCGGCCCGGCAAGGGCTTCGGTCCCTACGCCGTCGACCAGCGCGACGAGGAGACGCGGGAGAAGCGAGGTCGTCGGTCCGCCGACGCGACCACCGAGACCGCGCCGGCGGGACGCTCGGCGCTGCGCACGGTCGGCAAGCGGACCGACCGCACCACGAAGGCCCGACCACTCGCAGCGCCCCGTCCGGGCGCGCCGGCCGTCGTCGGCGCAAGCGCGGGCCGGCCGACGTGCAGCAGGAGCTGGCCAAGCTCGCCGGCCGCAACGCCAGCCGCGCGCTGGGCACGCTCATGGCCGCGGCCGACGCGTTCGCCAACGACCGCGAGCGCGAGGCGCTGCGCATCCTGCGCCCGCTGCGCGACCAGCTCCCCGACTCGCCCGAGCGTGCGCGAGCTCACCGGCCTGTGCCAGTACCGGGTCGGCAACTACGCCGCCGCGGCCAAGGAGCTCGAGGCCTACGCCGACCTGAGCGACTCCGTCGACCAGCACCCGGTGCTGATGGACTGCTACCGGGCCCAGCGCCGGTGGCGCAAGGTCGAGGAGCTCTGGCAGGAGCTCGCGGCGGTGTCGCCGACGAGCGAGCTCGTGACCGAGGGCCGCATCGTCTACGCCGGCGCGCTCGCCGACCAGGGCCGCCTGCCCGAGGCCCTGGCGCTGCTGCGCAAGCGGGCCGAGCGCGATCAAGAAGCCGGGGGAGCACCAGCTGCGCCTCTGGTACGCGCTCGCCGACCTCGAGGAGCGGGCCGGCAACCTCGCCCGGGCCCGGGAGCTCTTCCACGAGGTGCGCACGGCCGACCCGGCGTTCGCCGACGTCGCCGAGCGCCTCGCCGCGCTCGGATGAGTGTCACACCCGCCGTCGTAGGTTCGCGCCAGCTTCCCCGCACGACTTCCCCGTCGCTGCCGGTCCCGCCCGTGGACCCGCTCCGTCGGAGGGAAGTCGATGCCATGTCCACGAGCACCAAGCCGTCCGACGCAAGCCGACGAGCCGCAAGTCGACGCCAAGCCGAGCGGCCGGCGGAGTCGCCCGGCGTCAACCTGGCCGTGCTCTGCGGTCCCTGCTCGGGCCCGGCCGAGGTCCGCGTCCTCGAGTCGGGCACCCGCCTCGCCACCCTCGCGGTGCGCTGCCCGGCCGGGCCGCCGCCGACGACGGGCCACCTCGGTGCCGGTCACGGTCTGGGATCCGCCCGCCTGGGTCGAGACGCTCGACGCCGGCGACGCGGTCGTCGTCGTGGGCCGGATGCGCCGGCGCTTCTACCAGCGTCCCGGCGGGGTGGGCTCCCGGGTCGACGTCGAGGCCGAGCTCGATCGGGCGCGCCCGCGACCGCCGCCGCATCGACGCCGCGCTGCGCAAGGCCGACGAGGCGCTCGAGGTCGCTCGGACGTGATCGACGACGACGTCCCGTGACGCTGCCCGCGACGACCTGCCCGCTCCCATCCCGGAGGGCGCGGGCGCCGTCGGTAAGATCGAACGCGCAACTCAGATTCCGTCTCCGACATGAGCCCACACAACGAGGTGAGGGACGCGTGACCGCGACACCCGAGACCCAGCCGCTCGAGCCCGCGACTCCTCGACGAAGTCGTCATCCGGTTCGCCGGCGACTCCGGCGACGGCATGCAGCTCACCGGCGACCGCTTCACCGACGTCAGCGCCGTGTTCGGCAACGACCTGGCGACGATGCCGAACTACCCGGCGGAGATCCGCGCCCCGGCCGGCACCATCGCCGGCGTCTCGTCGTTCCAGGTGCACATCTCCGACCACGACATCGTCACGCCCGGCGACGCGCCGAACGTGCTGGTGGCGATGAACCCCGCGGCGCTCAAGGCCAACCTGTCCGAGCTGCCGCCGGGCTCCACGATCCTGGTCAACTCCGACGCGTTCGACGAGCGCAACCTCACCAAGGTCGGCTACGACGCCAACCCGCTCGACAACGGGTCGCTCGCCGTCGTACCACGTGGTGCAGGTCCCGATGACGGCGCTCACGCTCGAGGCGTGCAAGGAGCTCGGCGTCAAGCCGCGCGACGCCGAGCGCTCGAAGAACTTCTTCGCCCTCGGCCTCATCTCGTGGATGTACACCCGCCCGGTCGACCCGACGATCACGTGGATCGAGCAGAAGTTCTCGTCCCGCCCGCAGGTGCGCGACGCCAACATCGCCGCGTTCAAGGCCGGCCTGCACTTCGGCGAGACCGCCGAGCTGCTCGAGCACTACCAGATCCAGCCGGCGAAGCTGGAGCCGGGCAAGTACCGCAACATCACCGGCAACCTCGCGGTCGCGTACGGCCTCATCGCCGCCGCGCAGCAGGCGAGCCTGCCGATCCTCTACGCGTCGTACCCGATCACGCCGGCGTCCGACATCCTCCACGAGCTCTCGAAGCACAAGAACTTCGGGGTCCGCACGCTGCAGGCGGAGGACGAGATCGCGGCCGCCGCGGTCGCGGTCGGTGCCGCGTTCGCGGGCCAGCTCGGCATCACCGCCACCAGCGGTCCCGGCCTCGACCTCAAGTCGGAGGCGCTCGGCCTCGCGATCAGCCTCGAGCTGCCGCTGGTGATCGTCGACGTGCAGCGCGGTGGCCCGTCGACCGGGCTGCCCACCAAGACCGAGCAGTCCGACCTGCTGCTCGCGATGTACGGCCGCCACGGCGAGTCGCCGCTGCCGATCGTCGCCGCGCTACTCGCCGAGCCACTGCTTCGACGCCGCGTTCGAGGCGGTGCGCATCGCGCTGAAGTACCGCACGCCGGTGATCCTCCTCACCGACGGCTACGTCGCCAACGGCGTCGGAGCCGTGGAAGCTCCCCGACGTCGACGCGCTGCCCGACATCTCGGTGCCGTTCGCGACCGAGCCCAACCACGACGGCGAGTTCTGGCCGTACCTCCGCGACCCCGAGACGCTGGCGCGTCCGTGGGCGATCCCCGGCACGCCCGGGCTGATGCACCGCATCGGTGGCATCGAGAAGCAGGACGGCACCGGCAACGTCAACTACGACCCCGCCAACCACGAGCTCATGACCCACATCCGCGCCGACAAGGTGGCGGGCAT
This sequence comes from uncultured Actinomycetes bacterium, assembly GCA_963755855.1. GTDB lineage: Bacteria > Actinomycetota > Acidimicrobiia > IMCC26256 > DASPTH01 > DASUAS01. The sequence goes on from CAVWLR010000010.1 coordinate 594,153, forward strand.
CGCCAACGACATCCCGCCGGTCGAGGTCGACGGCGACGTCGACGCCGACGTGCTCGTGCTCGGCTGGGGCAGCACGTGGGGTCCGATCAGCGAGGCGGTGCGCCGCGTGCGGGCCGCGGGCCGCCCGGTGGCGCACGCGCACCTCGTGCACCTGAACCCGTTCCCGGCGAACCTCGGCGAGGTGCTGGCGCCGCTACCCGAAGGTGCTCGTGCCCGAGATGAACCTCGGCCAGCTGTCGAGGCTGGTGCGGGCGGAGTTCCTCAGTCGACGCGCAGTCGCTCACCAAGGTGCAGGGCCTGCCCTTCAGCGCCGACCGAGATCGAGAACAAGATCCTGGAGATGATCGATGCCTGACAACGACGCGAACGGCAACGGCGAACGGCGACGGCGGCACGGCGGTGAAGCTGGGCCGCAAGGACTTCCAGTCCGACCAGGAGGTCCGGTGGTGTCCCGGGCTGCGGCGACTACTCGATCCTCGCCGCGATGCAGCTCGAGCTGGCCGACCTCGGGGTGAAGCCCGAGAACCTCGTGTTCGTGTCGGGCATCGGGTGCGCGGCGCGCTTCCCGTACTACATGAACACCTACGGCCTGCACTCGATCCACGGCCGCGCGCCCGCGGTGGCCACCGGCGTGGCGCTGGCGCGTCCCGACCTCGACGTGTGGGTCATCGGCGGCGACGGCGACATGCTCTCGATCGGTGGCAACCACCTGATCCACGCGCTGCGTCGCAACGTCAGCCTGAAGATCATCATGTTCAACAACCAGATCTACGGGCTCACCAAGGGCCAGTACTCGCCCACGAGCGAGGTCGGCAAGATCACCAAGTCGTCGCCGTTCGGCTCGCTCGACACGCCGTTCAACCCGATGTCGGTCGCGCTCGGCGGCGGAGGCGACCTTCGTGGCCCGCACCCACGACATGGACCGCAAGGGCATGATGGAGGCGTTCCGCCGTGCGCACGAGCACGAGGGCAGCGCGTTCGTCGAGATCTACCAGAACTGCAACGTCTTCAACGACGGCGCGTTCGAGGGGATCACGGCGAAGGAAGCGCGCGCCGACATGCTCATCGAGCTGCAGCACGGCGAGCCGATCCGCTTCGGCGCCGACCACGAGCGCGGCGTCGATGCTCAACAAGTTCGGCGAGTGCGAGATCGTCGAGGTCGCCGACGTCGGCGAGGACGCGCTCCTCGTGCACGACGAGCACCGCGACCGACCCGGCGCTGGCGTTCGCGCTGTCGCGCCTGTCGTCGGCGCCGACGATGCCCACGCCCGATCGGCGTGTTCCGCGACGTCGACGCGCCCGACGTACGAGAACGAGGTGCAGCGCCAGCTGGTCGCCGCGGTCGAGCGTCAGGGCCCCGGCGACCTCGCCGCGCTCATCGGCACCGGCGCCACCTGGGAAGTCAACTGAGCCGTCGACCGGCGCCGGCTCGCGTCAGCGCGTCAGGTCGAGGCTGCGGAACACCATGCCCGGTGCGCGGCTTCGGCGCGAAGAACGTCGTCTTCTCCGGCATGCGGAGATCGGCGGCGGCCGCGGCGCGGATGGTCTCGACGCTGACCGGGCGCAGCAGCACCGCGGCGTCGGCGTTGCCCTTGGCGACGCGCGGCGGCGACGGTCGCGCGCGTCGTTGCGGTAGGCGAGCGTCACGCCCGGCACCGCGGGCAGCACGCCGGCGTCGAAGCGGGCGGAGTCGACGCTCGCGCAGCTCGGCCGGGAGCTCGGCGAGCGCGAGCGTCGAGCTCGGCGGTGCGGCACGAGCAGCGCCAGGCCGTCGGCGGTCGACGAGGCCGAGCCCGCCGCCGTCGCGCATCGCCACCTCGAGCGCGGCGACGCCCTCGGGCACGTTGGGTCCGGCGTCGTGCGACGAAGAACGGCGCCGCCGAGCGCGTCGCGGAGGTCGACGCCGCCGACGCCGTGCGAGCAGCCGGTGGATGGCGCGCACGCAGAGCTGGTCGGGGGCGAGCTCGACGACCAGCGTCATGATCGCGTCGGCGCCGGGGTCGTCGATGCCGGCCTCGCGCCGCTCGCGCCGGTAGTTGCTGGCGGTCTCGAAGCGGTGGTGGCCGTCGGCGAGCACCAGCCGGCGCCGGCCGACCGCGGCGCGGATGGCGGCGATGCGCGTCGGGGTCGTCGATGCGCCAGAGCGAGTGGTGGAACGCCGTCCTCGTCGATCGCGGTGGCGTCGGGCTCGGCGTCGCCGGGTCGAGCAGCGCCGAGAGGCCGCCGGCGAGCGACAGGCCCCAGATCGGGTCGAGGTTGGCGCGGGTCGCGCGCAGCAGCTCGAGGCGGTCGGTCTTGGCCTTGGGGAGCGTGCGTTCGTGGGGCATGACGCCGCCGCCGTCGTCGTCGAGCGCCGAGCGCGCCGAGCACGCCGGTGGTGCGCTGCGGCGACGCCGTCGTCGCCGGTGAAGTCCATGCGGTAGATCGAGAACGTGGGCGCGTCGTCGGTGACGAGCACGCCGTCGTCGCGCCAGCGCGGCGAGCGTCGGCGCGGCGCCGTCGTAGCGTGTCGGGGAGGATCAGGCGCACCGCGTTGTGCGGGTCGCGCGCCTCGAGCGCGGCACGCGCTCCTCGGGTTCGATCACGTCGTAGGGTGGGGCGCTGACCGCGCGAGATGTCGCGCGGCGCGGTAGCGGATGCCGGGGAAGGGAAGAAATCGGGGCACGGTCGCGATTCAGTCGGGGGCGAGGTGACACGGAGCGCCCGGAGTCTCGCACACCGGGTCGGCCCGATTCGGGAGAGGAGCGTCCCCATGCAGTCCGCGTACGACGCGTTCCAGGAGGGCAACCGCCTGCTCGCGTCGGAGAACCCGCACGCCGCGGTGGTCGCGCTGGAGCGGGCCCGCGACCTCGAGCCCGACAAGGCGTCGGTGCGCGAGACGCTCGCCCGCGCCTACTACCGCAGCGGCCGGTTCACGCCAGGCGAGCGAGGAGTTCGAGCGGGCGGTGGAGATCGAGCCGGTCAACGACTACGCCCACTTCGGGCTCGGGCTGTGCCTCTGCGGCCGGGCGACGGCTCGGCGCCCGCCGGCACCTGAAGCTGGCGGTGGCCATGCGGCCCGACCAGGCCGACTACCGCGCCGCGCTGGCCCGGGTCGCCGAGGACGCGTGAGCGGCCGATGACCGCACCGACGACGACACCGCCCGTGACGTCGCCGGCCGTCGTGGCCTGCGACCTCGACGGCGTGGTCTGGCGCGGCGACGAGCCATCCCGCCCGCGGCCGGCGGCGTCGCCGCGCTGCGCGACGCCGGGCTGCGGGTGGCGTTCGTGTCGAACAACTCGAGCTCGCCGGTCGGCGACGTGGTCGCCAAGCTCGACCGCATGGGGGTCCCGGCCGACCCCGACGACGTCGTCACCAGCGCCATGGCCGCGGCGTGGCTGCTCGCAGCACTCGCTCGCGCCCGGGCGCCCGGGTGCTCGTGTGCGGCGGGCCCGGCGTGCGCGAGGCGCTGGCCGACGCCGGGCTCGACGCGGTCGACGACGGCCCCGCCGAGGCGGTGGTCGTCGGCTTCCACCGCGACTTCGACTTCGACGGCCTCGACCGGGCATCGCGCGGCGGTGCGCGACGGCGCCCGCTTCGTCGCCACCAACCTCGACGCCACCTACCCGGTCCCGGGCGGGCTGATCCCGGGCGCGGGCTCGATCGTCGCCGCGGTCGCGACCGCCGCCGGCGCGACCCCCGAGGTGGCGGGCAAGCCCGAGGCGCCGACGGTCGGGATCATCCGCGAGCGCTTCGGCGACCACCGGGGTCATGGTGGGCGACCGGCCGTCGACCGACGGCGCGCTCGCCGACCGCGCTCGGGTGGCCGTTCGCGCTCGTGCTGTCGGGCGTGACCGCGGCGGTCGCGCCCCCGGGCGGCGAGGCGATCCCCGACCCGCCGCCGCCGTTCGTCGCCGCCGATCTCGGCGCGCTCGCCCCCACCCTGATCGCAGCCGCTGCGCGCACGACCTGACCGCGTACTCTGCTGCGGTGACCGTGCGCCGGCGACTCGATGCCGAGCTCGTGCGCCGGGGACTGCTCGGGAGCCGCCGCCAGGCGGTCGAGGCCATCGCCGCCGGGCGGGTGCTCGTCGGCGGGAGCCCGGCGCCGCGCGCCGGCCCGCCTGGTCGGCCGCCGACGAGCCCATCCAGGTCACCGGCGACCCGCCCCGGTTCGTGTCCCGCGGGGGCGAGAAGCTCGCCGCCGCGCTCGAGCGCTTCGCGGTCGACGGTGCGCGGGCGCCGGGCCCTCGACGCCGGCGCCTCGACCGGCGGGTTCACCGACTGCCTGCTCCAGGCGGGCGCGGCGCACGTCGTCGCGGTCGACGTCGGGCGGGGCCAGCTCGCGTGGTCGCTGCGCGACGACCCGCGGGTCACCGTGCGCGAGCGCACCAACGTCCGCCACCTCGAGCCCGACGACCTCGGCGGCCCGGTCGACCTCACCGTGGCCGACCTCTCGTTCATCTCGCTCGTGACCGTCGCGCCCGCGCTCGCCGCGCTGCACCGCGCCCGACGGCGACCTCGTGCTGCTGGTCAAGCCGCAGTTCGAGGCCGGCCGGGCCCGCGTCGGCAAGGGGGGAGTGGTGCGCGATCCCGACGGTGCACCGCGCCGTGCTCCACGAGGTGCGCGACGGCCTGCGCGACGCCGGCCTCCACGTGGTCGACGTCGATGGCGTCGCCGCTGCGCGGCGCCGACGGCAACGTCGAGTTCCTCGTGCACTGCGACGCGACCGGGCCCGCGCTCGACGACGACCGCCTCGACGACGCGGTGCCCGCCGAGCGACGCGCGGCGCCGTGCACGGCGCCGTGCGCGTCCAACGGGTCGGCCTCGTGCCGCACCCGCACCGCGCCAGCCGCCGCGCGAGCTGGCCGAGCACGCCGCCGACGCGCCTCGCCGCGCACGGCGTCGAGGTGCGCGTGCCCGGCTCGACGCCGAGCCGGCCTCGGTCTCACGCGACCTCGACACTTCACCGAGGCCTCGACGTCGTGATCTCGCTCGGTGGCGACGGCACCATGCTGCGCGCCGTCGACCTCGCCTACGAGGCCGGCGTCCCGGTGCTCGGCGTGAACGTCGGCCAGATGGGCTACCTCACCGAGGTCGAGCCCGTCGGAGTTCGACGCCGCGCTCGACCGGCTGATCGCCGGCGACTACGAGGTCGCCGAGCGCATGGTGCTCGAGATCACGGTCGAGTCGGCGGGCTCCGCGCAGGGCCGCTGGTTCGCGCTCAACGAGGCGGTGCTCGAGAAGGTCGCACACCGGCCGGCTGGTGCGGCTCGAGGTCGACATCAACGGCACGTTCTTCACCACCTACGCGGCCGACGGCGTGATCGTCGCCACGCCCACCGGCTCCACCGCGTACTCGTTCTCGGCGCGCGGCCCGATCGTGTCGCCCCGCCACCGGTGCCTGCTGCTCACGCCGGTGTCGCCGCACATGCTGTTCGACCGCTCGCTCGTGCTCGCGCCCGAGGAGATCGCTGCGCTTCGCCGTGTGCGACGACCGCAGCGTCGTGCTCACCGCCGACGGACGCGAGCTGGGCGAGCTCGCCGCCGGCGACGCGGTGTCGTGCCGCGGCGGCGACCGTCCCGGCGCGCATCGTCACCTTCGGGCCCCGCGACTTCCACCAGATCCTGAAGGCCAAGTTCGGCCTCGCCGACCGGTAGCGCGGATGCTGGTCGAGCTGCACGTCGTCGATCTCGGGATCGTCGCCGACCTGAACCTGGTGCTCGGGCCCGGGCCTCACCGCGATCACCGGCGAGACCGGCGCGGGCAAGACGCTGCTGGTCGAGGCGGTCGAGCTGCTCGTCGGCGGGCGCGCCGACGCCGGCCTCGTGCGCGACGGCGCCGCCGAAGCGCGCGTCGAAGGGCGCTTCGTCGCACCCCGAGACCGGCGACGAGACCGTGCTCGCGCGGGTCGTCCCGCGCGACGGCCGCAGCCGCGCCTACGTCGACGGTCGCCTCGCCACCGTGGGCGAGCTCGCCGAGGCCGGCGCGCGCGCTCGTCGACCTCCACGGCCAGCACGCGCACCAGTCGCTGCTCGATCCCGCGGTCCAGCGCGGCGCGCTCGACCGCTACGCGGGCGCACCCGCGCTCGACGCGCTCGACGCGCGTACCGCGACGCGCGCGCCGCGGTGCGCGACCTCGACGCCGAGCTCGCCGCGCTGGGCGGCGACGCCCGCGCCCGTGCCCGCGAGATCGACCTGCTCCGCTACCAGGTGGAGGAGATCGCGGCCGCCGCGCTCGACGATCCCGCCGAGGACGTCGCGCTCGAGGCCGAGGAGGCGCTGCTCGCCGACGCGGTCGCGCACCGCGACGCGCTCGACGCGCGCCTACGAGGCGCTCGAAGGCCCGGCGCTCGACGCGCGTCGGCACCGCCGTCGCCGCGCTCGACGGCCGCGCGCCGTTCGCCGACGCTCGCCGCCCGCCTGCGCGGCGCGCAGGGCGAGCTCGCCGACATCGAGCAGGAGCTGCGCCGCGAGGTCGAGCGGGTCGACGACGACCCCGAGCGGGTCGAGACCGTGCGCGCGCCGTCGCCACCAGCTGCACGAGCTCGGCCGCAAGTACGGCTACACGCTGGCCGACGTGATCGCCTACGGCGCCGAGGCCGCGCGCCCGGCTCGACGAGCTCGAGCGCTACGAGGAGCGCGCCGCCGACGCTCGAGGCCCGCCGCGCCGCGCCACGAGCGCGACGCCGCCGGCGGCCGCCGCCGACGCTCTCGGCCGCCCGGCGCGCGGCCGCCGCGCCCGCTCGGCACCGCGGTGTCGACGGGCACCTCCGCGAGCTGGCCATGCCCCACGCCGCGGTGGAGATCGAGGTCGAGCCGGGGCCGCCGACCGACGACGGCGCACGACCGGGTCACCTACCTCCTCGCCGCCAACCCGGGCGAGCGCGCCCGCCCGCTCGCCCGGGCCGCGTCCGGCGGCGAGCTCTCCCGTGCGATGCTGGCGGCGCGCGTGGTGCTCTCGGAGGCACCGCCGACGCTGGTGTTCGACGAGGTCGACGCCGGGATCGGTGGCGAGGCCGGGGCCGCGGTCGGCCGCCTGCTGCAGGCGCTCGGCGCGCGGCACCAGGTGCTCTGCGTCACGCACCTCGCGCAGGTGGCGGCGTTCGCCGGGACGCAGGTCGTGGTGGAGAAGGCCGTGGAGACGGCGTCGGACAGCGGCGACGAGCGCACCGTGGCGCACGCGACCGTGGTCGACGGCGACGAGCGCGTCGCGGAGCTGTCGCGGATGCTCGCCGGGGTCGGCGACTCGTCGCACGCCCGCCGCCACGCCGCCGAGCTGCTGGCGACCGCCAGCGCGGCGCGTCGAGCGCGCGTGCGAGCGGCGCGCCGAGGCCGGCGCGCCGGAGCGACGCCGCTGATGGCCCGGCTCCGTCTGCGCAAGCAGCCGACGCCCCGTTCGCGATCCAGGGCCCGGCGCGGGTCGACCGGCGCACCAAGGACATGATCCCGCGCCTGCAGGCCGGGCGAGATCGCGGTGATCAACCACCGCGACCTCGACCGCGTCGCCGCCGACGGCCTCATCGAGGCGGGCGTGGTCGCGGTGATCAACTGCGCGCAGTCGATCTCGGGCCGCTACCCGAACGGCGGCCCGATCCGCGTCGTGCAGGCGGGCATCCCGCTGCGTCGACGGCGTCGGCGCCGAGCTGCATGGACCGTCGTGCACGAGGGCGACGTCGCTCCGCATCGAGCGACGGCGAGATCTGGCGCAACGGCGAGCTGCTCGGCCGCGGCCACGGTGCTCGACGAAGCCGGCATCGAGGCGGCGATGGAGGACGGCGCGTGCCGCGATCGGCACCGAGCTCGAGCGCTTCGCCGACGAACACGCTCGAGTACGTCCAGAAGGAGGCGCGGCTCACGTTCGAGCCGATCACGCTGCCGCCGCTCCACACGAAGTTCGCAGGGCGCCACGCGCTGGTCGTCGTGCGCGGCCACGACTACCGCTCCGACCTCGCCGCGCTGCGTCCGTACATCCGCGAGTACCAGCCGGTGCTCATCGGCGTCGACGGCGGCGCCGACGCGCTGCTCGAGCACGGGCTCAAGCCCGACATCATCATCGGCGACTTCGACTCGGTGTCGCCGAAGGGCCTCGCGTGCGGCGCCGAGCTGGTGCACCACGTGCACCCCGACGGCCGCGCGCCCGGTCGCGAGAACCTCCTCGAGTGGGGCGTCGAGTACTACGGAGTTCGTGGCCGAGGGCACCAGCGAAGACGTCGCCATGCTGCTCGCCTACGAGTCGAAGGCGCAGCTCATCGTCGCCGTGGGCACCCACGCCACCATGGTCGAGTTCCTCGACAAGGGCCGGCCCGGCATGGCGTCGACGTTCCTCACCCGCCTGCGCCTCGGGCCGATGCTGGTCGACGCGAAGGGCGTGAGCCGGCTCTACGAGGGGCGCGTGCGCCGCCTCGACATCGTCCTGCTCGTCGGCGCCGCGCTCATCGCGATGCTCGTCGTCGGCATCGTCGCCGAACCCATCCACGTGTTCGCGCGCGGCCTCTGGGTCACCCTGAAGGACTTCTTCTCCGGCTGATGATCAACTTCCGGTTCCACGTCGTCTCGCTCATCGCGATCTTCCTCGCCCTCGCGCTCGGCGTGGTGATCGGCGCGGGCGTCATCGACCGCGGCGTCGTCGACACGCTCAACAGCCGACTCGACACGCGTGGAGGCGAAGTCCGACCGCATCCAGGGCGAGAACGACGTGCTCACGGCCGCAACGAGCCAGCTCGACGACGTGATCGGCGACCTGCCAGCCGTTCGCGGTCGAGCGGGCGCCTCGCTCGGCGACGACGTCGGCGTCGTCGCGGTGCGCGGCGTCGACGGCGACCGCGGTCGGCGGCCGTCGTCACCGCCGCGCAGCAGGCCGACGCCACCGCCACCGGCACGCTCTGGCTCGAGGACAAGTGGGCGCTCGGCGACGACGACTCGGTGAAGGCGCTGCAGGACGCGCTCGGCTCCACGACGAAGAACAAGGCGACGCTGCGCACCGAGGGGCTGCAGCAGCTCGCGCAGCGGCTCGGCGGCGACCGCGCCGCGCCGAAGGCGAGCCAGGACCTGCTCGTCGGCGCTCCAGCAGGCCGGGTTCCTCGGCTTCGACGCCGGTGGGCGACTCGACCATCGCCGACTTCCCCGGCGTCGGCGCCGGCATCGTGCTCGTGGTCGGCAACGGCGCGTCGGTCGACCCGGCGCTGGTGACCTGCCCGCGGCCAAGGCGCTCCACGCGGCCGAGGTGCCCGCTGGTGGTGGCGAGCGTGTGGACGGAGGTGACCGACGGCCCCGACCGCGGCCGACGCGGTGCAGCCGATCCGCGACGGCGACGCTCGCCAAGACGGTGTCGACGGTCGACGACCTCGACCTCGCCGCAGGGCCCGACCACGGTGGTGCTCGCGCTGTCCGACCTCTTCCTGCCCAACGCCGGTGCGTCGGGCACTACGGCTACGGCGACGGCACCCAACCCCTGCCCGACCCGCCGGCGACGCGTCGGCCCGTCGCGACGCGGCCGGGGGTGCGCGTCGGCCGCGGGCGCGCTGCGCGCTCGTCGTCGGCGCGGTCGCGCACTGACCGCGCTCGACCGCGGCGCCGGCCCGCGGGCGCGGCCACGCCGAAGGCGGGGCGCGGTGCTCGATCGTCGTCGCTGCCCGACACCGAGTGGGCCGACTTCGAGCAGGCGTCCGACCCCCAACCTCGACCGGCTCTTCGCCGCGTCCGCGGTCGGTGGGCATGGTCACCAACGGCGTCGACCGGCCCGACGCCGCTCGCCGAGCGGCTACGTGACCCTCGGGGCCGGCGCCCGCGCGGTCGGCGAACGGCGTCCACCGGCAACCAGGGGTTCGGCGTCGACGAGGAGTTCGGGCGCGACCGCGCCGGCGTCGTGTTCACGACCCGCACCGGCATCGCCGCCGGGCGACGGCCTCGTCTACATGCCGATCACCGACACCATCGCAGGCCAACGACAGCGAGCTCTACGGCGCCGAGGCCGGGCTGCTCGGTGACGAGCTGGCCGACGCCGGCATCGCGCGCGCGGTGATCGCCAACGGCGACGGCACCGACCCGAGCACGCCCGACACGCGGTCGCACGCCGTGGCGCCGCGCCGCGGTCGCCGCGCTGATGACGAGCGCGGGCAAGGTGCCCGGCGGTCAGGTCGACGACGGCCTGCTGCGCAGCGACGCCGCGGCCCCGTTCGGCGTGCGCCTCGACCCCGACCGGGTCGAGCGCGCGTTCACCGACGCGTGGCAGCCGGGCTCGGTGGTGCTCGTCGAGGGCTCCGACCTCGTCCGCGCCGACATCCAGGTCGCGGTTCGCGTCCGACGAGCAGGCGGTGAAGATGCGCGCCCGCGCGCTCGAGGACACCGACCGCATCGTCGGCCGGCTGCTCGACCACGTCGACGCCGGCCGACATGGTCATGGTCGTCGGACCGACCCCGCCGCAGGACCGCGACGTCGCTGAGCGTCGCCGCCGTGCGCGGCCCCGGCTTCGCGCCCGGGCTGCTGCGCTCGACGACCACGCAACGCGACGGCTTCGTCAACCTCACCGACGTCGCGCCGACCGTGCTCACCTACTTCGGCCTCGACCGTCCCGACGCGATGGAGGGCCGGCGGATGGAGACCGGCGACGGCGGGCGGGTCGCTGGCCGAGCGCCCGACGTTCCTCGTGAACGTGAACGAGGACGGCCTCTTCCGCGACGGCCTGGTCGGGCAGTCGATGAGCGTCGTGCTCGTGCGTCGCGCTGCTGCTCGCGGTCGCCGCCATCGTCGCTCGACCGCTGGACGCGCGCTCCGTGCGCGGTGGGCGATCGGGCTGCTCGTGTTCGCCGCGCTGTGGCTGCTCGGGTTCCTCGACGCCACGTACCTCGCGGGCCCGTTCCACTTCGGTCGCAACGGCGGTGCGTTCGCGTACTGGTCGTTCGTCGTGGGCGTGCGGCGCGGTGATCGCGGCGGTCTGCATGCTCGCGACCCGCCGGCGCCCGGTGCTCGCGGTGCTCGTCGGGCTCGGCACCGTCGTCGCGCTGCACCTCGTCGACCTCGTGACCGGCGCGCACCTCGAGTGGAACACCGTGTTCGGCTACTCGCCGACCATCGGCATCCGCTTCGTCGGCCAGGGCAACATGACGTTCTCGCAGCTCGTCGCGCCGCGGCGGTGCTGTTCGCCGGGCTGCTCGCGTGGCAGGTGCCGACGAAGCGCGGCGTGCGCATCGCGGTCGGCGCTGCTCGCGGTGACGGTGATCGTGATGGGCGCGCCGTTCTGGGGCAACGACTTCGGCGGCGCGGTGTCGGCGGCGCCCGGGTTCGCGCTGCTCGGCTGGTTGCTGCTCGGTCACGAGCTGCGGTGGCGCACGGTGTGGGTGCTCGTCGGCGTGCTCGTCGCCGCCGGTGTCGTGGTGGGCGCGGTCGACCTGCTGCGGCCGTCCGACCAGCGCACGCACGTGGGCAAGTTCTTCGAGAAGGCGGGCACCGACTTCGGCGGCGCGACGCTCGTGCTGCGGCGCAAGGCGGCGGAGAACGTCTCGACGCTCGGCCACTCGCTGCTGCTCGTTCTGCCTCGATCGCGCTCGCGGTGCTCGTGGCCTACCTCTGGTGGGTGAGGCCGCGGTCGCTGCGCACGTTGTTCGTGCGCGTGCCGACCGCGCGCGTCACCGCGATCGCGCTCGGCGTCGTCGGCGTGCTCGGGTTCGCGCTCAACGACTCCGGCATCACCATCCCCGGCATGATGGCGGCGGTGGCCGAAGCTACGGTCGTGATCCTCCTCGCCCGGGTGGTGTTCGCACCGCGTCGACCGACGCGCACCCGAGCCGTGCCGGTCGAGTCCGTGCCCGGTCGATCCGGTGGCGCCGATCCGTGACCGTCGTCGTCGCGTTCCTCGTGGGCTCGTCACGGTGCGGTTCCTGCGGATGGTGAGCGGCGAGATCCTCGCGTCGCCGGCACTGGAGCGCACCAACTACCGCGGCCACCGCTCGCCGACCGCGGGTGGGCTCTTCATCATCCTCACCGTGCTCGTGATCGACGCCGGCCGCTCGCGTGCTCGGCGCCGTCGGCGTCGGGTCGGAGAGCGGCCTCACCCAGGCGCGGCTGCGCGGTGCTGTTCGCGGTGTTCGGCTTCGGGTTCCTCGGCATGGTCGACGACCTCGCCGCGGTGGGGGAGGACCGCGGCTTCAAGGGCCACCTCGGCGCGCTGCGCGAAGGGCGCGTCACCACCGGGCTGCTGAAGCTGGTCGGCGGCGCCGCGGTCGCGATCGTGCATCGTCGCCACCCCGGGCTTCAAGTCGGGGCGCACGCTCATCGTCGACGCCGCGCTCATCGCGCTCGGCGGCCAACCTCGGCAACCTGCTCGACCGCGCGCCCGGGCGCACGATCAAGTTCGGGCTCGTCGCCTACGTGCCGATCGCGATCGCAATCGGCACCGCGCCCATCGGCATCGCCGCCGCGCCGGTGATGGGCGCGTCGTTCGGCCTGCTGCGGCGACGACCTCCGCGAGCGGCTGATGCTCGGCGACACCGGCGCCAACGTCATCGGCGCCGTGCTCGGGCTCGCGGTCGTGCTCGGCTCGCGGGAGAGCATCCGGTTGGCGGTGATGCTCGTGCTGCTCGCGCTGAACGTCGCTGCCGAGCTGGTGTCGTTCTCACGCGTGATCGACGCGGTGCCGCCGCTGCGCTGGTTCGACCGCCTCGGGCAGCCGCCGCGCCGACCGTCAGCCGGCACCGGCGCCCGGTGAGCAGAAGCGGCGTGTCGCGCTCGTAGAGCGTGATGTGCTCGCCGAACGTGCATCGGGTGGTAGCCCTCGGCCGCGAGCGCGTCGGGCAGGCCGCCGAAGCGCCCGAAGTGCTGCGGTGACGTCACGATCACGCCGCACACGTCGTCGCGCCGACGCCGCCTTCACCAGCGACCCTGCGTGATCTGCGGTCGTCGAGGCGCTGGTACGACGTGTCGGCGAAGTCGCCGGGGGTGTCGTGGCCCGAGCGCCAGACCAGGCCGGGGTCGTCGCTGATGAACAGCGCGTCCGACGGGAAGCGTCTCGAGGTGGCGCACCAGCGCCGCCTGCTGGCCGGTGTAGCCGTCGGGCCAGAGGATCGACGTGTTGCTGCGCGATCGCGAACGGCACCGTGATCACGCCGGCGACCAGCGAGCACCTTCCACGACGGCGGCTTGCAGCGCCGCCAGGAGCGCGAGCGGCGGCACGAGGTGCGCCACGTGCGCCCGCCACATCGCGGGCTCCCACACGAGCAGCGCGACCAGCATCACGACCCAGAGCACGAGGAACGCGACGACGATCGTCGATCGCGCGGTCGCCGCGGCTGCCCGGCCGCGCGCGGCGCACGACGAACCGGACGACCCACACGATCAGCGGCGAGGGCCGAGCGCGACCAGCACGAGCTTGTCGCGGTCCCAGAGCGTGTCGATCAGCTTGCGGAACGCGCCCCAGTGCGTGGTCGATGCGCCGCGCGTCCTGGTGGTACGAGTACGACTGGTCGAACACGTCGGCGATGCCCGAACGGCAGCGCGGTCACCACGTACACGGCGACGGCGATCCCGCCGCCGACCGCGGCGTCGCGCACGCCGGTGCGCAGCTCGGCGATTGGAGAGCAGCACGACCAGGCCGGCGATCACGACCGCCGGGCACCGACAGCGCCTTGATCGACACCGCGCCGCCCGCGGCGAGGCCCACCCACACCGCGGTGCGCAGGCGCGGGTGCGTCGCGGTAGCGCAGCGCGAACGCGACCGCGAGCACCGACAGCGCGAGCGACGGGCCGTCGGCGTTGACCGGCACGGTGACCCAGAGCATCGAGCCGCTCGTGGTCACGAGCCCGGCCGCGAGCAGCGCGTTGCCGCGGGTCGTGACGTGGCGCGCGCACGAGTACACCGCGACCGTGAGGAGCACGCCGGCCGCGACCGAGAGCAGTCGCGGCGCGTCGATCGTGCGCAGGCCCGACGAGGTCGGCGACCCAGAGCAGCGGGAGGAACACCGGGCCCTGGCTCGAGAAGATGTCGCGGAACGGCAGCTCGCCGTTGCGCATCGCCAGCGCCGACGACGCGAACACGCCGTCGTCGAACACCAGCGACTTCGTCGGCGAAGAAGGCGGGGATCCGGATCACGACCGTGCGCGATCGCGAGGACCAGCGCGTCGGTGCGCCAGTGCGTCGGAGCGGCTCGGGACGACCGGGGCGACGCGTCGGTCGTCTCCGACCCCGTCGCACCGGCGGCATCCCGGCACGGTATCCAAGCGCGTCGATCGGCCGGATCGCCGAGCGGTGCGCGGGTTCTCGCAGGTCGTCTGGTACGGTCGCCTTCCGTCGGATTTCGCGCGACGCGATCGGACGGAAAGAGAAGGTCTTGGCGAAGCACATCTTCGTGACCGGTGGCGTGGCCTCGAGCCTCGGGAAGGGCCTCACCGCCTCTTCGCTCGGCCGGCTCCTGAAGTCCCGGGGCCTCCGGGTCACGATGCAGAAGCTCGACCCCTACATCAACGTCGACCCCGGCACGATGAACCCCTTCCAGCACGGAGAGGTGTTCGTCACCGACGACGGCGGCGAGACCGACCTCGACCTCGGTCACTACGAGCGCTTCGTCGACGTGCCGCTCACCCGCAACTCGAACGCCACCACCGGCTCGATCTACCAGTCGGTGCTCGCCAAGGAGCGCCGCGGCGCGTACCTCGGCCAGACCGTGCAGGTGATCCCGCACATCACCAACGAGATCAAGGACCGCATCCTCGCCCTCGCCGCCGACGACGACGTCGACGTCGTGATCACCGAGATCGGCGGCACCGTCGGCGACATCGAGATCCTCCCGTTCCTCGAGGCGATCCGGCAGTTCCGCAAGGACGTCGGGCGCGACAACGTGTTCTACGTGCACGTCACGCTGGTGCCGTTCATCGGCCCGTCGGGCGAGCAGAAGACCAAGCCCACGCAGCACTCGGTCACCGAGCTGCGCAGCCGGGGCATCCAGCCCGACGCGATCGTGTGCCGCTCCGACCGGCCGATCCCGACCCGGCTCAAGGAGAAGATCTCGCAGCTCTGCGACGTGCCCGAGGAGGGCATCGTCTCGTGCGTCGACGCGCCGACGCTCTACGAGATCCCGCTCGTGCTCCACGACGAGGGCCTCGACGACTACGTGTGCCGCGTGCTGCACCTCGACGAGCACGAGCCCGACCTCGACCGAGTGGCGCGCGCTCGTCGGCGCAGGTCGAGGCGGCCACCGACCGGTGCGCATCGGTCTCGTCGGCAAGTACATCAACCTGCCCGACGCGTACCTCTCGGTGGCCGAGGCGCTGAAGCACGGCGGCTACGCGTGCGGCGCGCAGGTCGAGATCGACTGGATCGCGTCCGACGACGCCGAGGGGCTGCTCGCCGAGGGGCGCCTGCGGCGACCTCGACGGCATCGTGATCCCCGGCGGCTTCGGCTTCCGCGGCATCGAGGGCAAGATCGCCGCGGCCGGCTTCGCCCGCCAGCACGAGGTCCCGTTCCTCGGCCTCTGCCTCGGGCTGCAGTGCGCGGTGATCGAGTTCGCCCGCGACGAGTGCGGCCTGGCGGGCGCGAACTCGAGCGAGTTCGACCCGCACACGCCGCACCCGGTGATCGACCTCATGGACGAGCAGCGCGACGTCGTCGACAAGGGCGGCACGATGCGCCTCGGCGCGTACCCGGCGAAGCTGCAGCCCGGGCTCGATCGTGCAGAAGGCCTACGGCGAAGAGGTCGTCTACGAGCGCCACCGGCACCGCTACGAGGTGAACAACAGCTACCGCGCGCCGGCTCGAGGAGGCCGGGCCTGGTGTGCTCGGGCACGTCGCCCGACGACCGGCTCGTCGAGTTCATCGAGCTGCCCGACGCACCCGTTCTTCGTCGGCACCCAGGCGCACCCCGAGTTCAAGAGCCGTCCCGACCGCCCGCACCCGCTGTTCGCGGCGTTCGTCGCAGGCGGCGCGGGACCGGGCCGAGGGCCGCGTGCCGCGGCTCCCGCTCCCGATCGACGAGCCCGCCGGCGCCGCGTGACGGCGAGCCGACGCCCGCGAGCGAGAGGCCGGGTTCCGCGTCGTCGGCTCGGAGATCGCTGGTCGACGCCGGGTTCCTCACGCTCGAGCGAGCCGCACGTCGAGGCGCCGACGGCGACGAGTTCGACCGCGACGTCGTGCGCCATCCCGGTGCGGTCGTGGTGGTGCCGATCGACCGATCGACGGCGACGACGCGCTGCTCGTGCGCCAGTACCGCGTCGCCACCGACCAGCGAGCTGCTCGAGGTGCCGGCGGGCAAGCGCGACGTCGACGGCGAGCCGCCCGAGACCACCGCCAACCGCGAGCTCGAGGAGGAGATCGGCTACGTGGCCGGCCGGCTCGTCAAGCTGGCCGAGTTCTACAACACGCCCGGGTTCTGCGACGAGTACACGCACCTGTTCCTCGCCACCGACCTCGAGGAGCGCGACGCGCGCCGCGGTCGAGCCCCGAGGAGGCGGCGATGACGATCGAGCGCGTCGCCGCTCGATCGCGTCGACGACCTGATCGCGTCGCGGCGAGCTGGTCGACGCCAAGAGCATCATCGGCCTGCTGCTCGCCCGCGCCAGTTCCTCGCCGGTAGTCGCCGGCATGGGCGACGAGCTCGACGGCCTGCTCGGCGAGCACGACAGCTGGCTGCGGTCGAGCGGGGCCTCGCGCCGAACTCGCTCTCCGCGTACCGCCGCGACCTCCGCCGCTACGCCGACGTACCTGCGCCGCCACGGCGTCACCGACCGACGTCGCGCAGCCGTCGACGAGGCGACCGTCGCCGGCGTACGTCGACGAGCTGAAGCAGGCGCGCGACGACGACGGGCCGCGCCGCTACGAGGCGTCGTCGATCGCCCGCGCGCTCGTCGCGGTGCGGTCGTTCCACCGCTTCTGCCTGGAGGAGGGGCTCGCTCGACGACGACCCGAGCGAGGAGGTCGGCGCGCCCCGGGTGCCCGCAGGGGATCCCCAAGGCGCTGACCGAGGCCGAGGTCGACGCGCTGCTCGGCGCGGTGCCCGGCGACGACCCGCGCGCGCTGCGCGACCGGGCGATCCTCGAGACGCTCTACGCCGGCGGGCGTGCGCATCAGCGAGCTCGTCGGGCTCGACCGCGGCGACATCGACCTCGACGACGGCGCTCGTGCGGGTGCTCGGCAAGGGCGCAAGGAGCGGGTCGTGCCGCTCGGGCGCTCGGCGCGCGAGGCGGTGGAGGACTACCTCACCACCGGCCGGCCCGAGCTCGGCCGGCCGCGCGGACCGCGTCGAGCCGGCGCTGTTCCTCAACGCCCGCGGTGGCCGGCTCACCCGCCAGGGCGCTGGCAGATCGTGCGCGCCGCCGGCGACCGGGTCGGGCTCGCCGGCCGGCTGTTGCCGCACGTGCTGCGGCACTCGTGCGCGACCCACATGCTCGACCACGGCGCCGACATCCGGGTGGTCCAGGAGCTGCTCGGGCACGCCAGCCTCTCGACCACCCAGGTGTACACGAAGGTGTCGCCGGAGCGGCTGCGGGCGGTCTACGACGCCGCCCACCCCCGGGCCCGACGCACGGCTCGTCCGCGGCTGACCGGCAGGAACCGGGGCCGGCCGGAAGGGGTCGGCGGTAGACTGGCGCGCATGACCGAGACGTCCCAGCAGCTGCTGCGCGACCAGCTCCAGGAGGAGCGCGACACGGTCCGCGAGCAGCTCGCACGACCTCGGTCACGGCGATCCCGCCGACCGCGACGGCGCCGGCCTCGACTTCGACGAGAGCTTCGCCGACTCCGGCCAGGTCACCGCCGAGCGGGGCGAGGTCGAAGCGCTGTCCGGGCAGCTGCTCGAGACGCTGCAGGACATCGAGGACGCGCTCGCGCAAGTTCGACGCCGGCACCTACGGCGACGTGCGAGTCGTGCGGCGAGCCGATCCCGCGAGGCCCGGCTCGAGGCGATGCCCTCGGCCCGGCTCTGCATCACCTGCGCGTCGCCGCGCCGCTAGCCGGCACCTGCACGCGGCCGTGCACATCGACTCGCAGACGTTCATCTTCTTCGGCTGCCTCGTCGTCGCGGTCATCCTCCACGAGATCAGCCACGGCGTCGTCGCGCTCTGGTTCGGTGACCACACCGCCAAGGAGGCGGGCCGGCTCACGCTGAACCCGATCCCGCACATCGACCCGTTCGGCTCGATCATCCTGCCCGGCGATGGGCGCGATCTCGGGCATCCCGGTGATCGCGTGGGCGAAGCCGGTGCCGGTGAACCCGAACCGGATGCGCAACCCGCGCCGCGACATGCTCTGCGTCGGCCTCGTCGGGCCGGTCACCAACTTCGTGCTGATGGTCGGCGTCGGCGCTCGCGGCCGAAGTCGCTGTTCGATCCCACGACGGTGCCGCCGAGCTTCTCGATCGTCGACCTGCCGCTCGGCGTCCGGATCCTGTTCACGTTCGCGCTCGTCAACCTGTTCCTCGGGCTCTTCAACCTGCTGCCGATCCCGCCGCTCGACGGGTCGTCGCTGATCGAGCGGGTGCTGCCCGGGGAGCTGGCTGCCGCACTGGTACAAGTTCCGGCCGTACGGGTTCCTCGTGCTGTTCCTGCTGGTGTTCTTCACCGGCTGATCTCGCAGTTCCTGCGGCCGTTCGAGGACTGGCTCGTCCGGTTCGTCGTTCGGATGACGTCGAAGCTCGTGCACCTCGTCGGGCCGCTTCGTTCGGCGCGCTCTGGCCCGGCGCGCCGCGCGCGCCGACGACGTCGCGTGGGTCGAGACCGTGCTCACGCCCGACGGCTTCGCCGCTGTTCCGCCGCCAGCCGAACCACGACCGGCGCCACGCGATCGGCGTCGCCCGCGACGTGCAGGCGCGTCTCGCCGACACGCCCGTACGCCGACGACCCGCGGTGGATCGCCGCCGCGCTGCTGCACGACGTCGGCAAGCACGACGCCGCCTCGGCGTGTACGGGCGCGTCGTGGCGACGGTCGTCGGGCGC
Source organism: uncultured Actinomycetes bacterium (assembly GCA_963755855.1). Taxonomy (GTDB): domain Bacteria; phylum Actinomycetota; class Acidimicrobiia; order IMCC26256; family DASPTH01; genus DASUAS01. The sequence continues at coordinate 613,054 of CAVWLR010000010.1, forward strand.
GGTGGCCGGGCCGGCGACGCACGCCGAGGCGTGGTCGGAGCGACGGGGCTTCACCCGGCGCGTCGGGCTCTACCTGCGCCACGCCGAGCTCGGCGCCGACGGATCCGCCTCGCCGGCGGGCCCGAGGAGGCCGCGCTGTGGGCCGCGGCCCACCACGACCCGTCGACCTGGGCCGACGCTCCCCATCCCGCCCGACGTCGTCGCCGCCCTCGACGCCGCCGACAACGACTGAGCCGACGAGGCCTCGGATCGCGAAGAACTCGGTCGGCGTCGTCGGGGTACGTAACGGTCCGATGAACGATACTCGGCCGGGATGACAGCAGCCACGACGAGCAGCCCGAGCGCTCGGGTCGACGAACGCGATCGGGATCGAGAGCACGAAGCACGAGCACCGGGCGCCACCGACGCGATCATCGCGTGCCGCGGAACGACGTCGGTCGCGGCATGCGCCTGCGGCAGGAGCCCGGCACTGGTGCGCGTGCCAGAACATCGACCGCCTCGAGCAGGCTGGCGCACGCCGAGCTGATCGCGTAGACACGATCACCACGGACTCGTCGTCGCCGTACTGCCGACGCAGCGCGGTCGGGAAGGGCATGAACGCGATGGCGGCGAGGTACACGAGGTTGAGCTGCATGAAGCCGCACGTCGACGGCCGCGAGGCGCGAGAAGAACGGTGGTGCGCGCAGCCAGAAGAACCCGAGCACGACGAAGCTGAGGAAGAAGCTGAAGATCTCGGTGTTCTTGTCGCTCAGAGCGCGTCGACGAGTCTCGCGACGTCGCTCCTGCACGACGGGGATGCCGATGCCGACCACGAGCAGCGTCATCGCGATCGCGAACACCGCGTCGCTGAAGAACGCGACCCGGTCGAACTCGAGCGCCTCGGACCGCCGGCGGTACCGGCGTTGGGCCGGTTGATCGGTCGCGAGCGTCGTCGTCGAGCTCGTCGGCCATCAGCTGCCGGCGAGGAAGGAGTCCCACCGCGTCGCGCACCCGCGCCATGACCGTCGCCGCGATCGCCTCGGCCCGGTCGGCGCCCACCGCGAGGATGCGCGCGACCTCGGCCGGGATCGGCCTCGAGCTCCGCGTACCGCTCCTGCAACGGGCGCACGAACTCCACGACCGCGTCGGCGACCGCGCCCTTGAGCGCGCCGTACCCCGACCCGCGAACTCGGCTTCGACGTCCTCGGCGGTGCGGTCGGTGACCGACGCCGAGGATCTGCAGCAGGTTCGACACGCCGGGCTTGCTCGACGGGGTCGAAGCGGACCTCGTTGTCGGAGTCGGTGACCGCGCTCTTGATGCGCTTGGTGATCGACTTCGGGTCGTCGAGCAGCCGGATCGTGCCCTGGGGCGAGTCGGCCGACTTCGACATCTTGTTCGTGGGGTGCTGCAGGTCCATGACGCGCGCACCGACCGGCGGGATGCTCGCCTCGGGCACCACGAGCGTGTCGCCGCAGCGGTGGTTGAACCGGATGGCGATGTCGCGGGCGAGCTCGAGGTGCTGGCGCTGGTCGTCGCCCACGGGGACCCGCTCGGTGTCGTAGGCGAGCACGTCGGCGGCCATGAGCACCGGGTAGTCGAAGAGCCCGACGCTCACCGACTCCCGGCCCTCCGACTTCTCCTTGAACTGGGTCATCCGGCCGCAGTTCGCCGAAGGTGGCGATGCAGTTGAGCATCCAGGTGAGCTCGGTGTGCTGGGGCACGTGGCTCTGCACGAAGAGCGTGCACCGCTCGGGGTCGAGGCCCGACGGCGAGCAGCAGCATCGCGGTGCGGCGGGTCGCCTCGGCGTAGGTCGGCGGGGTCCTAGGGCAGCGTCATCGCCGTGGAGGTCGACCACGCAGTAGAGGGTCTGGTCGGGCGCCGTCGACTGCTCCTGGGCCGCGACCCAGTGCTGCACCGCGCCCAGGTAGTTGCCCAGATGGATCTCGCCCGTGGGCTGGATTCCCGAGAAGACGCGCGGCATGGCGGGCGAGACTACAAGCGGCGTTCCGGCCGCCTCGCGGTCGCGCTGTGCCGGATGTCCGGTCGCACGGGTCGGCGGCCGGTACGCTCGACCCGATGTCGTACGCGGTCCGCACCCCGGTTTACGAGGGGCCGTTCGACCTCCTGCTCCACCTCATCCTCAAGCAGGAGGTGGAGCTCTGGGAGGTGTCGCTCAGCGAGATCGTCGACGCCTACCTCGTGGAGCTCGAACGCCTCGACGCGCCTCGACCTCGACGTCGCCACCGAGTTCCTGCTCATCGCCGCGACGCTGGTGGAGCTCAAGGCCCGTCGTCTGCTCCCGGGCCTCGACGAGCTCGAGCTCGACGAGGAGCTGCTGCGCT
>CAVWLR010000011.1:0-47113 GCA_963755855.1 uncultured Actinomycetes bacterium
GACTGCTGACCACGAGGTTCTCGACGGGCTGCACGTGTCCGGTCGACCCGGTGAGGCGTCGGTTCCGTGTGCCCCGGGTCCGAGACTCGACGAAGCGCCAGGACACCTCGGCCATGCCCAGGGACAGCAGCACGGCGACGAGCGCCGTCCATGGCCCCGGGTGGATGCCGAACGCGAGGTAGACCAGGGGAACGTGCCACAGGTAGAGGGCGTACGAGCGCTTCCCGAGGTACGTCGCGACCGGGAGCGTGAGCCAGGGGCTGGGCGTGCAGCACGTGGTCCACACCACGACGACCGAGAGCAGAGAAGCGCCCACCACCCACCCGGCCTCGGACTGCGCCGAGTTGGTTCTCACCAGCAGCCCGCCGACCGCCAGAGCGGCGAGGGCGGCCCACAGCAGTGTCCGGGACCGCAGGCGCGCTGCTCCCGCGTGGGCCGCCGCCGCAAGGCCGGCACCCGCGAACAGCGAGAGCGCATGCGTGTCGGTGCCGTAGTAGATGCGCGGTTGACTGGCGCCGTGGGTCAGCAGCCAGGCGGTGATCGCGACCGACGCGACGACCCCGATCGCGGCCGCGACGTACACTCCGAGCCTCCTGCGGGCCACCAGCACGAACACGACGGGCCAGACCAGGTAGAACTGCTCCTCGATCGACAGGGACCAGGTGTGACCGAAGGGGAACACCGAGCCCCCGGCGGCCTGGTACCAGTTCGACCCGTACCCGAGGATGGCCACGAGCGCGAGCCAGGTCGTCCCGAGCAGCAGCGCGGGGATCCCCAGCACGGCCAACAGGAACACCAAGGCGGGGAGCAGTCGCTGGGCGCGTCTCTTGAAGAACGAGCGCAGGGACACCGAGCCGGTGGTGGCTCGTTCCTCGAGCAGCAGAGCCGTGATCAGGAATCCCGAGAGCACGAAGAACAAGGTGACGCCGGCGGATCCCAGCGCGTGGTACCTCCCGACGTCGAGGTCACCCGACGCTGTGTGGCTCACCACGACGAGCACGATCGCCACACCTCGGAGGCCGTCCAGAGCCGGACGACGTCCGAGCTTCCAGGCGGATCTCGAGGTCACCCCTTGATGATCGGAGGCCGAGGGCCCGGTTGTCCCGGGAATCGCAAGGTCACCAAGAGCCGGGGAGCGGCCCGCCGTACCAGTGCTCGACCAGTGAGCGGGAGATCGAGACGCCTCCGGGGAGCACGAGCGTGCCCGTACCGGCCTCGTCCCTCATCTGCTCGCGGGTGAACCAGCGCGCGTCCTGGATCTCGCGGCCGTCCACCGCGATCGCATCGGACGTCGCCCGGCCCAGGAAGCCCAGCATCAGGCTGGCCGGCAGCGGCCAGGGCTGGTTCCCGAAGTAGGTCACCTCCCCCACCGTGACGCCGGTCTCCTCGGCGACCTCGCGGCGTACGGCGTCCTCGAGGGTCTCGCCCGGCTCGAGGAACCCCGCCAGCGTGGAGTAGCGCCCGGCCGGCCATGCGTCCTGGCGTCCGAGCAGCAGAGCCTCCTCGGCGGACCTCGGCTCGCCCCGGGTGATGGCCATGATCACGGCCGGGTCGGTGCGCGGGAACTGGCGACGATGGCACTCGACGCACTCCAGCTCGTGCCCCGCCATCCGCACCTCCAGTCGGCCGCCGCAGCGTGGACAGTGTCGGGTGGCGAACAGCCACTCGGCGAGCCCGATCGCGTGGAAGACGAGCGGCGCCTGCTCGACGGCCTCCCCGGCGAGGTGTGGGAGCAGTCCGCGGAGCCCGACCCAGTCGTCGCCGTCCGCCTCACCGGGATCGAGGACGAGGGCGAACCAGACCCGCCCCTCCCGCTCCCCGAGCAGCACGCGCGTGCCGGCGCCCGGCGCCTCGGCCGGCGACACCCAGTGCATCGCCTCGTCGACGGCGCGGACCCTGGTGCCGGCGACGACGAGCACGCGGGTCTCCGGGTCGGCCCAGGCCGCGTCGAGCCAGGCCTGGTCGGCGCGGCGCTCCCCCACCCGGTCGTGGGGATCGGCGGCCAGCTCGACGTGCGGGTACCTCACCTCACGCAGGCTAGTCGCAGCTCACGGGTAGCTGATCGCGGCGGGTCCGATGACGAAGTACCACCGCATCCAGGCGAGCTGGGCGAGGATCCCGAGCGCTGTCACGAGCACGACCAGAGCCACGCGCTCGCGCCGCGCGGTCACCCGGGCGCCGATCTCCGGGAAGGGCCACCACGGGACCACCGCGAGCATGGCGTAGCGGAAGATGCTCGTGGTCGGGCGGGTCGAGGCGAGCACGTAGAGGACATAGAGACCAGCCCAGGACCGCAGCTCGAGACCCCAACGACGTGCGGGTCGGCGGAGCAGCACGACCACCAGGACCGCACACATCACCAGGACGACCACCATCAGAGCCAGGTCGGAACCTCCCCCGAGGACCGCCAGCCAGGTCGGCCAGCCCTTCTCGCTCGTGTCCTTCCACGCGCTCTGGGTCGCGAAGTAGGCGTCGGTCCGGCCGGTGGCGACCGCGGCGACGGCCGGCCAGAGGAGGAACGACGCCACCATGCCCACGATCACGAGCCCCGACCGGACCGCCTCGGCGCGCGGGAAGGGCTCGACCGCGCGACGACGCCATCTCACGATCCACTGCAGGCCGGCGACTGCCGCCAGGGGCAGGACGATCGGCCGGGTCAGTGCGAGGGCCAGGGTCGCCGCCAGCAGGACCCCGAACCGCCGGTTGCGCAGGGCCCACAGAGCGGCCAGGACGAGGAACAGCGCCAGACTCTCGGTGAAGGGCGCCTGCCACAGCACGGCCGCCGGAGCGATACACAGGGCGAGCACACTCATGGCCGACCCGTAGCCCCCGAGGCCCGGCGCCAGCATCCGGTACAGCAGGCACATCGCCGCTGCCCCGAATCCCAGGCTCACGAGTGATCCTGCGACGGCGTACGAGAGCCCCGGCCACATCAGGAGCCGGACCAGGCTCGGGTACAGGGGGTAGAACGCCCACTGGTTCTGCTGGACGACGCCGTCCAGCGTCGGCAGGTGGTGGGGATAGCCGTGCTCGACGATGTAGCGGTACCACTGCCCGTCCCAGTTCGCGATCAGGTCGCCGTACGACCTGCCGGTCTCGAGCGGAGGACGGCCCGGGGCTGCGGGCAGGCTCGTGGGATCGCTCTGGGAGCGCCCGCTCCAGACGAGGAGGACGGCGCTGACCACGCGCGACACCGCGAAGATGCCCAGCGGCACCACGAACCACCAGCGCGAGGTGATGCGGGGCTTCGTCGTCTCGGACGCGGGATGCGATGCGGCGTCGACCCTGACCGTCATCTCCGCCGCCATGGGGAAATCACAACACGGGGAGGTGCCCCCGCGTGGGAAGTTCGCAACTCTGCGGCCCGCGGTCAGGGATGGCCGTGCGAGCTCGGGTCGATCACGAAGTAGGTCCGCAGCCACCACCACTGGAGGAAGAGCCCGACCACCGCGACCGTGCCCATGATCGCCAGGCGCGAGCCCGTGGGCCTCACCCGGCGAGCGGCGTCGGGGGCGGGCCACCACGCGGCGCCGGCCAGGACCGAGAACCGGATGACGCTCGCCGTCGGTGGCGTCACGGCGAGGATGAGGAGCGGATAGGCAACCGTCCAGGCCCTGATCCCGACGGTCCAGGAGGACGCTCGCCACGCCGCGACGACGAGAAGCCCGAGGACGAGCAGGACGACGACCCATCGCCCGGCCGGCGCACCGTGCGCCAGGGACTGCAGCCAGGTGTCGGGCCGGTTGCCGCCCACGGTGGCCCAGGCCCGCTGGGTCTGGGTGTAGGCGTCCCAGCGACCCAGAGCGATCGCAGTGACAGCCGGCCACACGAGGGTGCCCACGGCGATCGCGACAGCGGCGCCGACCAGGCCACGCCGCTCGCCGTGCCGCCAGGGTTCGGTGCCGCGTTCCCTCCAGCGCACGACCAGCTGGACCAGCACCACCAGGATCAAGGCGGGTGCGATCGGACGTGTCAGCGCGAGGGCGACACCCGCCAGGGCCAGGACGCCGTACCGTCGCCGCTCGAGGGCCCAGAGCGCGGTCATGATCAGGAGCAGGGCCAGGCTCTCGGTGTAGGCCACCTGGAGGATCGGGGCCGCCGGCGAGCAGCAGAGCGCCAGCACGGTGAGGGCGGCGACGAACCGTCCGCAGGTGTCCATCAGCAACCGGTACATCAGGCACATCGCGCCGGCACCGCACGTCACGCTCACCACGGAGGCGGCGAACCCGAACGACACTCCCGTGGTCATCACGAGGCGGACCAGGGCCGGGAAGACCGGGTAGAACGCCCAGGCGTTCTGCACCAGCTCGCCATGGACGGAACCCACGTGCGAGGGGTAGCCGTGGGCGGCGATCTGCCGGTACCACTGGCCGTCCCAGTTCGCGATCACGTGGAGGTACGACGCGGGGTCGACCAGGGTCGGCATCGGCATGTGGGGAGGCAGTGCGGACGCAGGGATCTGGTCACGCGCGACCAGGACGATCAGCAGGGCACCGACCACGCGGGTCAGCAGGAAGATCCCGAGCGGTACGACGAACCATGGCGCTCGCCGGAGGAAGCTCACGGGATGGCGACGTTCGCCGGCCCGATCACCCAGAACCAGCGGAGCCAGACGATCTGCGACCCGATGCCGAGCACGGCCACCAGGGCCACCAGCGCCAGGCGGTCGCGTCGCGCGGTGACCTGCTGCCCGATCTCCGGGAACGGCCACCACGGGACGATCGCCAGCAGGGCGTAGCGGGTGATGCTCGTCGTCGGTCTCGTCGAGCACAGGAGGTACAGCGGGTAGGCCCACGCCCAGGTGCGCAGCTCGAACCCCCACAGCCGTGCAGGCGCGCGCACCACCACAACCAGCAGGGCGGCACACACCGCGGCGACCAGCAGCATGAGGGCCAGATCGGAGCCTCCGACGAACACCTTGAGCCAGGTCGGCCATCCGGTGTTCCGCTGGTACCACGCACTCTGCGTGGCGAAGTACGCATCGGGTCGGTGCGTGACAAGGGCCGCGACGACCGGCCAGAGGAGGAACGACGCACCCATGGCCACGATGACGCACCCGGAGCGCAGGGCCTCCCGCGGCGGGAAGGGTTCCACCGACCGACGGCGCCACCTCGCGATCCAGTGCAACCCGGCGACGAGCGCCAGCGGAAGAACGACCGGCCGAGTCAGAGCCAGGGCAAGAGCAACCACGAGCAGGGTCCCGTAGCGGCGCGATCGCAAGGCCCAGAGCGCGGCGAGGATCAAGAAGAGCGCCAGGCTCTCCGTGTACGCCGCCTGCCACACGGCAGCCGCCGGAGCGACGCAGAGGGCGAGCACCGTCATCGCCGATCCGAAGCCGCCGAGGTTCGGTGCCAGCATCCGGTACAGCAGGGTCATGGCAGCCGCCCCGAAGGCGATGCTCACGCACGATGCCGCGACCGCGTACGGGAGACCGGACCACATCACCATCCGCACCAGGGTCGGGTACAGCGGGTAGAAGGCCCACTGGTTCTCCTGGACGACACCGTGCACGGTCGGCAGCTGATGCGGATAGCCGTGCTCGACGATGTAGCGGTACCACTGCCCGTCCCAGTTCGAGATCAGCTCGCCGTAGCCCGAGCCCGTCTGAGCCCGGCCGACCAGTGTCAGCAGGACCGCGCAGATCACGCGCGAGACGGCGAAGATGCCGAGGGGAACGACGTACCAGCGCGCGGGAAGCCGGGTCGGTCGGCTGGGTTCGCCGCGGACGGCGCGCGACCACCTGCTCTGCGTGATCACGCCGTCCATGGCGACATCCCACCACGGAGACTCCCGCACCGTGGCCGGAATCGACCGATCGGCCGGGCGGAGGAGCCGCCCGGACCGGGTCGGAGGAGCCCCGAAGTCACCGATCGCACCTACGGCGTGCACAGGGATCGGACAGCAGGAACGCAGTATCGTCGGCCACCCGACCGCCACCTCCTGGAGCTGCCGCATGACCCCCGCTCGACGACTGGTCGCCTACGTGCTGCCGGTCCACAACGAGGCCGCCGGCATCCGCGCGTTCCACGAGGCGCTCGTCACGGCGACGGAGAAGCGTCCCGACCTCGACTTCGAGTTCGTCTACGTCGACGACGGCAGCCGCGACGAGTCCCTCGACCTGCTGCTGGAGTTCCGTGAGGCCGACCAGCGGGTGACGGTGATCGCGCTGGCCCGCAACTTCGGGCACCAGATCGCGGTGACCGCCGGGCTCGACGCGGCGGTCGGGCGTGACGCGGTGGTCGTGATGGACACCGACCTGCAGGACCCGCCCGAGGTGAGCCTGCAGCTGATCGAGACCTGGGAGTCGGGAGCCGACGTGGCCTACGCCCAGCGCCGCACCCGGCGCGACTCGGCGTTCAAGAAGGGCACCGCCTCCGTCTTCTACTGGACGCTGACGCGGCTCGCCTCCATCGACATCCCGCGCAACGTCGGCGACTTCCGGCTCATGGACCGGCGGGTGGTCGCCGAGGTCGTCCGGTACCGCGAGCACGACCGGTTCCTGCGCGGCATCGTGGCCCACGTCGGCTTCCGGCAGGAGGCCGTCGCGTTCGACCGCGACCAGCGCTTCGCCGGGTCGTCGTCGTACCCGCTCCGCACCATGCTGAAGCTCGCGGCCGACGGGATCCTGGGGTTCTCAGCGTGTGGACGCCCCGATCACCGCCCCGCTGAAGGCGGCCAGCGCGGCGAGGGCGCCGAGGGCGCTCACCGCCAGCATCGCCGTGGCGGATCGCGGTGACGACTGCCGACGGTCCCGGACGGCAGCTGCGTCCACCGCCGCTTGCCGGTAAGCCAGGATCACCCTCCCGCAACCCAGGTGCGTCAGGACGCCCGACAGGGCGAAGCCGGCCGCCGAGACCCTGGCGAGACGACTCAGCCTTCCGGGGGGATCTTCCGTGCCGCTGACTGCAGCCCCGCCCACTGCAGCACACCGATCGCGGCGACTCCGGTGACGGCCCCGACGTGCAGGCGGACCGGAGCGAACCCGGCGCCGTTCCACAGCGAGCGCCAGCGGGGATCGGCGTCGATGTTCGGCGGGATCCTCCCAGTGGCATGGTCGAACTCCGAGCCCGAGCAGGCTCGCCCGAGGATCAGCACGTCGCGGACCGCAGACAGGACCGCTCCCGCGAGGCCGAGCATCGCAGCCGTTCGGCTACTGATAACCCGAGGATCGCGGTCACGCGGCAGGAGAGGCACGATTCTTCCTATCACTGGGCGCCCGGCCGTCCGACGGCTCGCCCGTCGCCGAGCGGGCACTCGCGAAAGAAGTGCGGATGCGGGTGTCGGATCGGGCGCTCCGCGTTCGTGGCAGGGGTGAGAAGCGAGCCGACCGGCCCGCAGGACCTGAGGAGACAGAGATGACGCGCTACCTGATGTCGGTCTACCAGAGCGGCGCGCAGGTCGTGCTCAACCTGCTCTACAAGCACACGCCGATGCAGACCAACTTCGCGGTGAACATGCTCGCGCTGGTCGACAACGTGCCGAAGCTGCTCGACTGAAGACGGCGCTCGCGGTCTACATCGAGCACCAGAAGGAAGTGATCCAGCGGCGCACCGAGTTCCGGCTGCGGAAGGCCAAGGATCGCGAGCACATCGTCGAGGGCCTGGTGAAGGCGCTCGACATGATCGACGCCATCATCGCCCTGATCCGCGGGGCCGACGACGTCGATGCGGCGCGGACCGGCCTCATGCTGGCGCCGTTCGAGTTCACCGAGATCCAGGCCAACTACATCCTCGACATGCAGCTGCGCCGCCTCACGCAGCTGGAAGGCCAGAAGCTCCGCGAGGAGCTCGAGGAGCTGCGGGAGACGATCGCCGACCTGCAGTCGATCCTCGACAGCCCCGAGAAGTTGGCCGCGGTGATCAAGACCGAGCTGGCCGAGGTGCGCGACAAGTTCGCCGACGAGCGGCGCACCGAGCTCACCAGCGACGTCGCCGACCTCGACGTGCTCGACCTCATCGACGACGAAGAGGTCGTCGTCGTGCTCTCGAGCAAGGGCTACGTGAAGACGGTCGCGGCCGACGCGTTCCGCCGTCAGGGCCGCGGCGGTCGGGGCGTGCGGGGTGGCAACCTGCGCGACGAGGACTACGTCGCGCACCTGCTCACGACGACCGCGCACTCGTACCTGTTGTTCTTCTCGAACCGCGGGAAGTCGTACCGGCTGCGCGCGCACGAGATCCCGATGAAGGAGCGCACCGCGCGGGGCACCGCGCTGGTGAACCTGCTCCCGCTCGACGCCGACGAGCGCATCCAGGCCGTCATCGACACCCGCACCTACGAGGACGGCTCGTTCCTGTTCTTCGCCACCAAGAACGGCCACGTGAAGAAGACGCGGATGCAGGAGTACGACTCGCCGCTGGCGCGGAACGGACTCATCGCCATCAACCTGCAGCGAGGGGACGAACTGGTCCGGGTCATCCAGACCAACGGCGAGAACGACATCTTCCTCGTCTCGGCGGGGGGCATGACCATCCGCTTCGCCGAGAGCGACGTCCGGGCCATGGGCCGGGCCACCGCCGGCGTCCGGGGCATGAAGCTCAAGAACGCCGAGGACGCCGTGGTGGGGGCCGCGGTCGCCCAGGACGGCGAGGTGATGCTCTTCGTGAGCTCGAGCGGCCACGGCAAGCGCACCAAGCTCGAGAACTTCAACCGCCAGGGGCGAGGCGGTCAGGGCGTGCGGGGCATGAAGATCACGGCCTCGCGGGGCTCCGTGGTGGCCGCGTTCACCGTGGCGCCCACTGATGAGATACTCGTGTTCTCCTCCGGTGGAAATATCATCCGGATGGACGCCAAAGAGATCTCGGCCCAGGGTCGGGACGCCACCGGGGTACGGGTCGCCCGGTTGGAGGACGGAGAGACGGTCAGCGCCGTCGCCCCGGTCCTCGAAGCCGAGTCCGAAACCGGAGAGGACACCTGAGACCGACGATGGAGAGCGTGGCGGAGAACACCGGGCCGGAAGCGGCCGTGCGGCCCCCGGCACGCAAGCCGGGGTCGGCAGCCCGCGACGGCCGAGCGGCCGTTGGCGGAGCAGCGGACGGGAACGGCGTCGCCGAGCCCACCCTGGCGACCGCCGCGCCCGCTCCGGCGCGCCCGGTGCCCGCGGCGGTGCCGCGGCCCATGCCGCAGGTCGAGGTCGGCCGGCGCTACCGCCAGACGATCCACCGGGTCGACCTCTGGTCGGTCCTGAAGATCGCGGTGTGCTTCTACATCTGCGGGATGGCCGTCACCATGGTGGCGCTGGTGGCGCTCTGGGGCATCGCCGACGCCGCCGGCGTGATCCACAGCGTCGAGAAGTTCTTCGGCGACCTGCTCCAGACCAAGGACTTCACCTTCCTCGACGCGGAGATCCTGCGCGGCGCCCTGCTGGTCGCCGCGGTGCTCGTCGTGCTCCAGATCGTGATCACGGTCATCGCGGCCGCGTTCTACAACGTCTTCGCCGAGCTCTTCGGCGGCGTCGAGATCACGATCTCGGAGGACGAGACCGCCCTGTAGTGATCGGGCGGCGATCCGACCGCCTCTTTGGTACTCTCGGCGGCTCTCCGGGGCTATAGCTCAGTCGGTTAGAGCGCATCCCTGATAAGGATGAGGTCGCTGGTTCGATTCCAGCTAGCCCCACACGTGGACTTCCCTCCCGGGTTCTTCGACCGGGCCGATCCCAGCCCGGACACCGACTTCTACCGGCCGCTGCGGCTCGTCACCCACATCGACGACGGCGCGATCGCCGCGGTGGGCGCGCTCTACGACGAGCTCGGCATCGGCGTCGACCGGCGACGGCGAGGTGCTCGACCTCATGAGCTCGTGGGTGTCGCACTTCACGACGCGCGCCGCGCGCCTCACCGTCCTCGGCATGAACGACGACGAGCTCGCGGCCAACCCGCAGGCGCAGGCACCGCGTCGTGCACGACCTCAACGCCGACCCGATCCTGCCGTTCGCCGACGACTCGTTCGACGCGGCGGTGTGCTGCGTGTCGGTCGACTACCTCATCCGGCCGATCGAGGTGTTCGCCGAGGTGGCGCGGGTGCTGCGGCCCGGCGGGCCGTTCGTCTGCACCTTCTCGAACCGGTGCTTCCCGACCAAGGCGATCCGCGGCTGGCTGTACTCGTCCGACGCCGAGCACGGCGAGATCGTGGCCGAGTACTTCCGGCGTGCGGGCGGCTTCGACGACGCCCGTGATCGAGCGGCGCACACCGGTCGGGCACCTGGCGACCCCCTCTAGGCGGTCTGGGCGGCCGTCGTTAGACTCGCCGACGCATGAAGGCCTTCCAGCGTGGCGTGCTCGTGGCGTCCATCGCCGTCGCCGTCTGGGTCGTGGTGAAGGTCGGAGCAAGGGTCCCGTGCCGCCCAGACATGAACGGCGGCTGGCGGGAGCTGCAGGGTCCCGACTTCCGGTGAGCCGCCTCGGAACGGGGCCAGGTGAAGACGGTCCTGGTCGCCGGGCTGGGCGAGGTCGGCGTCCGCGCCGCCCGCCAGCTCATCGACACCCCCGGCGTCGACCGCGTCATCGTCGCCGCCCGCCGGCCTCGAGCACGCGCGTGAGGTCGCGGCGGCGCTGCACGACGGCGCCGAGCCCTACCGCCTCGGCGACGACGACCCGCTCCCCGCCGAGCCTCGACGCCATCGTCGCCGCGCTGCCCGGCGAGGCCGACCCGTCGTTGGCCCGGCCGCGCGGTGGGCGCCGGCGTGCCGTACGCGTCGGCCGCCGATCGCGACGCCACGCTCCGTGCGCTGCTCGCGCTCGACGTCGAGGCGCAGTCGCGCGACACGTGCGTCGTCGCCGGATGCGGTCTCGCGCCCGGGCTCACCGACGTGCTCGCGCGTCACGCGGTCGGCGCCCTCGACTCGGTCGACGAGCTGCACGTCGCGCGGTGCGGCGTCGCCGGCAGCGAGTCGGCAGCCGAGGCGCGCCGCGCGCAGCGCGAGGAAGCGCGTGAGTGGCGCGACGGCGAGCTCGTGCACGAGAAGCACCGCCACGCCGAGCTGATCTGGTACCCCGATCCCGTCGGCGCGCGCGAGTGCGAGCTCGTCGCCACCGGCGTCGAGCTGCTGGTCAGCCGCCAACCCCGGCGCCGGGCGCATCACCGCCCGGCTCGGGGTGCCGCCCACGAAGCGCTTCACCCCACCGGGCCGTCGGGATCCGGGCGAGGGTTGGGGCGCGGTGCGGGTCGAGGCCTGGGGGTGGCGGGGGACCGCCCGCACCTCGGTCGTCTACGGCGTCATCGAGCGCACCGCCGTCGCCGCCGGCACCGTGCTCGGGGTCACCGGTGCGTGGCTGTCGGGGGCGCTGCCGGAGCTCGCGGCGGTGCCCGCCCCGGGCGCCGTCGGCCTCGGTGCGGTCGTCGAGCCGGTGCCGTTCCTCGCCGAGCTGGCCAGCCGGGGCGTGAAGGCGGCCGCCTTCGAGGGCGTCGCCGTCGCCTGAGCCGCGCCTCGGGCCGGCCACGCGCGCGCGGCTAGCCTCTCTCCTCGACCGGGCGGTCGACTGCGGGCAGCGGCGATCGCGGGCGTGGACATCGGTCAAGCACCACCTACGCACTGCCGATACCAGCGGGGCTGCACGTTGACGTCCGTGGGGGACGACGACGTGCGGGAGATGGGCGGAACCATCACTCCCAGTTCTGGAGGACGTCCGTGTTGCGAAGGATCGCCAGTGCCGCCATCGTGGGCGCAGCACTGCTCGCTGCGTTCGGCTGCGGCTCGAGCGGCAACGACGCCAGCGTCGACTCCGGGACGTCCCGCGAGCGCACCGTGTCGCCCGCAGCCGACCCCGGTGCGGCGAACGCCCGCTGACGCGTCGTCGACCGTGTCCGCGAACGGGCTCCGCACCGTCACCTACCGCGGCGTGCAGTTCGACGTGCCCGCCGACTGGCCCGTCCACGACCTCGCAGCCGATCCCTCCACGTGCGTGCGCTTCGACGTGCACGCCGTGTACCTGGGAACACCCCGGCGCCGACATGGACTGCCCGGCCCAGCTCATCGGTCGGGTCGACACGGTCCTGGTCGAGCCCACCGAGGGGATCGAACGGCAACGCCGCCGCCGTCGTCGGACGACGTGTCCGCCGCGACCGCGAGCGGGCTCGAGGTGCAGGTCGCGCCCGACAGCAGCGCGAGCACCGGTGAGGTCGCGGCCGACGTCCCGAGCGCGGGCGTGAGCGTCACGCTCACCTACGGCGACTCCGACGCCACCGCGCAGCAGATCCTCCAGTCGTTCCGGGCGGCGTCGTGAAGCGCGTCCGGCGCACACCTCACGAGCAAGGGCGGCCTCCTCCTGGTCGTGCTCGCCGCCGCCGCGGTGCTGAGCGCGTGCCTCCCGCCTCCGCCGCCGCCTCCGCCGCCGGCGCCGTTCACCAAGGGCTTCGACGCGTGCGCGGCACCGAGCCTGACGACGATGAGCAAGTGGAAGTCGTCGTCGCCCTACGACACCATCGGTGTCTACATCGGCGGCGCCAACCGCGGCTGCGCGCAGCCGAACCTCACCGCGTCGTGGGTGTCGAGCGCGCAGGCGCAGGGGTGGAAGCTCCTGCCGATCTGGGTCGGTCCGCAGGCGTCGTGCACGACGCTCGGCGGCACCACGAAGCTCTACACCGACCCGCTCGGGGCCTTCTTCCAGGGCCACAACGAGGCGAACGCCGCCGCCGACGCCGCGCAGAAGCCTCGGTCTCGCATCGCAGGCACCGATCTACGCCGACATCGAGGGCTACGCGCGCGGAGGCGCCTGCACCACCTCGGTGCAGCAGTTCGCCGACGGATGGGTGCGCCAGCTCAACGCCCGCGGCTACCTCGGCGGCATGTACAGCAGCCTGTGCTCGGGCATCCTCGACATGCAGGCGTCGGTCAACACCTCCGACCGCGTGCCGCTGAACGCGGTCTGGGTCGCGGCGTGGAACAACACGCCGACCGTCTACGGGTTCGGTGCGCCGCTGCGCCGCTGTCCGACTCGCTGTGGGACAACCACGAGCGCGTCCACCAGTACAGCGGCGGCCACAACGAGGCCTACGGCGGCGTGACCATCAACATCGACAGCAATGCGGTCGACGCCGACCGACGGGCTAGCTCGGTACGATTGGGGTCCCTTCGGGGACGTAGCTCAGCTGGCTAGAGCACCTGCTTTGCAAGCAGGGGGTCGTGGGTTCGAGTCCCATCGTCTCCACCAAGACGTTGTACGTGTGCTGCCGGCGCGCGTCGGGTGTCATGGCTGTGCCCAGACCCGAGTGAGCCCGGCGACTGTCCACTGGGCCGCTCGCCACTCGCCGTCGGTGGTGAAGTGGACCTGGTCATCAGTGCGCACGACGTGCGTGGATCCGTCGTAGCTCAGGCTTTGGCTGTACGCACCGTTCGTGGTGTTGAACGCGTTCCACCAGTCGACTTCGGCCCCGATCGCGGCGTCATAGAACAACAGCACCCGCGACACGTCAGGTGACAACGCGCTTCCAGGAATGAACCCGCCGAGCTGCGGCGAGACCGTCCAGACGACTCGAACCGCGGGGAACTGGGAGTGGATCGCGTCGATCATCTGGAGGGCAGCTGTCACCCACGCCTGGGAGAAGGCGTCGGTTCCCGGCACGTAGATGGCCCGGCAGGTGGTGAGGCAGTTGCCGACGAGCTCGACCAACACCGTGTCGACGGTTGGATTCTCCTGGAGCTGGGCGACCACGTAGTCCGTCGGCGTCGACGAGTTGACGGGGTCGAGCAGCCCCAGACCGTTGAGCGCACGGTTCACGACACGAGCGTCGACTCCAGCCGCGTCGAAGGCCGCCGGAAGTTGCGATCCCACTTCGACCATCAGCGAATCGCCGATCAGCAGCACCTCGTGGTGCGCTGAGGTCGCCGTCACCGCCGGCGTGGGATTGCCCAGCGCGCAGGATGTGAGCAGCAGCGCGCCGCCGACCAGGATGCCGAGTGCGACCTTCGCGTGGTGCTTCGACGGTCGCATCCGTGATCATCGCATCGAACCGCCGAGGTGTTTCGCCATCTTCGAAGAAATTGCCCTCTGGGACGGCCCGCCCGAACGGTCCACCGGGCGCGAACCGTTCCCGTCAGACGGGCGGCGCGCTCGGCGCCCCGGCCCACGGAGCCGGTGAGAATGCCGCGGATGCCGAAGCACCGGGCGATCGCACCCGTCCTCGACCTCGCCTGTCTGGCTGCGTTCGTGGCCGTCGGCGGGCGGCGCCACGACGACCTCAACGAGGGCTTCGGGTGGTTCCTCGAGGTCCTCTGGCCATCGTCGGTGCGGCTGGGCGGTCGTCGCCCTGATGACCGGGCTCTACACGCGTGCCGGCGCGGGCATGTGGCTGGCGCTGTTCGTCACGCTGTTCGCCGGCATCGCCATCACGCAGATCATCCGATACACGGTGCAGGACCGTCCGTGGATCGGCATCTTCACCGCGGTCGCGATCGGCTTCATCGGCCTGACGACCTTCGGGTGGCGCGCGGTCGCACTGCTCGTGCGTCGTGGCGTACCGCGCCGGCCTGACCGACCCCGGCCCGACTGGGCGGGGCGTCAGAGCGCACGACCACGCGGCCCCACGTGCGGCGCTCGGCGAGGTCGGTGATCGCGGCGGGCACGTCGGCGAAGTCGACGACGCGACTCACCAGCGGTCGGTAGCGTCCGTCGGCCATCAACTGCTCGATCTCGCGCTGCGTCTCGGCGTGGATGCGCGTGCATCTCCGGCCGCGGGTAGCCGCCGAGCGTCGCGCCCACCAGCGTGTGGTTGCGCACGTAGAAGTGCGGGTCGTGCGCGATGAGTCCACCGGCGTGGCCGCACAGCACGTGACGGCCGTCGGGCACGAGGAGGTCGCGCACGTCGCGCGCCCGCCTCGCCCTGCACCGGGTCGACGATCACGTCGACGCCACGGCCGCCGGTGCGCGGCGCGGATCGATCTCCACGACGTCACCGGCGGAGTGGTCGACCGCTCGCGCGCCGAGACCCTCGCACCACGTCCGCCTTCTCGGCCCCGCCCGACGACCGCGAACACGGTGCAGCCCGCGGCCACGCAGAGCTGCACGATCGCCGCGCCGAGTCCGCCGGCGGCACCCATGACGACGACGGTCTCACCCGGCCTGGATCTGGCCGCGCCGGTGCACCGCGTGGCACGCGGTGTGCGCGGGGATCATGAACGCGGCGGCGTCCTCGTCCGACATCGAGTCGGGCACCTCGAACATGGTCGAGATGCCCGACTGACGACCGGCGCCAGGCTGCCGAACGGCTGGATGCACACCGCGGCGACGCGCTGTGCCGACGAGCTCGGTGCGCTTCGGTGACGCCGTCGGTCACCACGCCCACACCTTCCTGGCCCGACACGTACGGCATCGCCACCGGCACCGGATACGAGCCACGCGCCATGGTCACGTCGGGCAGCGCGAGCGCGGCCACCGACATCTGCATGATCACCCAGTCGTCGAACGGCTCGATGCCCGGCTGCACCGGCACCCATCCGCTCATGTGCATGCCGAGCCCCTCGAGGTCGGCCGGCGGTCGGCTCGGGGATCTCGTCGAGCTGGAACACGTCGCCCGGCTCGCCGTGGCGGTGCACCCGCCACGCCTGCATCACTCGACCTTGCCCGGGTGCACCCCGACGCCACCCGCCGGCGCTGCTCGCGTACGCGGCGAGCGCGAAGCGCAGCACGTCGACCGCTTCCTCGCCGCTCCACAGCAGCGGGCCCTCGCCGGTGTGCAGCCAGCGCAGCCAGTGCCGGCCGGAGTCGCGGAAGCTGCTGCGCCCAGTCGTCGTCGAGCGTCGTGGTACGCGTGCATCTCGCCGTCGGCGTACACCTCGAGGCTCGGCTGCTGGATGCCGCGGCCGGTGCAGCGGTTCACCCGCGCGTAGCCCTTGCGGCCGGTGACCTCCCAGCGCTCGTCGTTCGTGTAGTAGTCGGAGCGCAGGTACATGTCGGGCGCGAGCGTGATGTCCCACACGCCGCGGATCGCCGTTCTCGTGCTCCCACACGATCGTCGTCGGCGCGTCGATGCTCGACGCCGGGCACGACCTCGGTGCCGCCGATCCACGCGCGCACCTCCGTGATCGGCCCGAACAGCCAGAGCGCGGTGGCGAGCTTGTGCCAGCCGTCGTCGAACACGAGGATCCCGCGGCCGTCGCTGCATCTGCTGGAACTGCCACTCGTAGCTGCTCATCGGCACGTCCCAGCCGCCGCGGCCGCTCGCCACCATCTTCAGGTGGTAGCCGCTCGACGTCGCCGATGTCGCCCGACTCGACCGTCTCCTTCAGCTTCCGCAGCGGCTCGTAGAAGAGGTAGTTCTCCATCACGCGCAGCACGCGGTCGTTGGCGCGTGGCGGCGTCGAGCATCCGCTGCGCGTCGGCGAGGTCGTTGCACATCGGCTTCTGCAGGTTGACGTGCCAGCCGTTGCCGAGCAGCTCGATCACGCCGTCGACGTGCAGCGGGATCGGGAGCAGCGCTTCGACCGCGTCGACCTCGAGGCCGCTCGCGGCGAGCTCGGCCGCCGACGCGAACGTCTGCGCGTCGGGCCAGTCGGCGCTGGCGTTCGGCGCGCCGCTCCTCGCTCGGGATCGACGAGCGCGACGACCTCGACGTCGGGGTTGTCGCGGTACGCGCGCACGTTGAGGTCGTAGATGCGGCCGAGGCCGACGAACGCGGCGCGGACCGGGTCGGTCGTAGGGGGTGAAGCGTCACGGGGTGCGGGTCTCCTGTTGCAGCTCGATGGTGTTGCCGGCGGGATCGGTGATCCAGATCTGCACGGTCGTTCTCGCCCTGCACCGCGCGCACGTACTCGATGCCGCGTGCCGTCGAGCTCGGCGATGGCGGCGTCGAGGTCGTCGACCGCGACGCAGTAGTGGTGGCCGGTCGTGTCGATGGCGGTGCCCGACGGCGGCGCGCCGACGAGGTGGAGCTGCTGAGTCGCCGACGCGGTGCCAGTGCCCGGGGATGCCGGGGATCTCGGGCGCGGGGCTCGTCGCCGAGGCCGAGCACGTCGCGGTAGAAGTCGACCATCGTCGTCGAGCGGCGGCGTCGTTGGTGTTCACCGACACGTGATGGAACCGGGTGACCTTCATGCCGGGTCCTCCAGCTGCTCCATGAACTCGAGGCGGATGCCGCCCGGGCGCCTCGACGAACGCGATGCGGCGCTTGCCGAACGCGCCTTCGACGACCGGCCGGACCCCACACGACCGGTCGTGGCCGTCGAGCTCGGCGTCGAGGTCGTCGGTGAACAGCGCGGGGTGCAGGAAGCCCTCGGCGGGCAGGTCGACCGCGTCCTCGTAGATCGCGTGGGTGAACAGGGTGATCATCACCGGTCCGAGGAACACGTCGGCCCGCTCGCCGTTGTTCCACTCCATCCGGTCGCGGACCTCGGCGCCGGCCGCTTCGTAGAACGCGCACGCGGCGTCGAGGTCGGCGACCTTCACCGCCAGGTTCGCCATGCCCGTGACTCCCACGGCGGCGACTGTACGAGCCGGGCGCGCGCGTCGACCACTACGGTCGCGCCGATGCCTCCCCCGGAAGTGAGCGGATCTGGCGCCGTCCGATGACATCGCGCGACCGCACGAGGAACACCGGGCGTCCACGCCGCTCGAGCTGCTCTACGACCTGTGCTTCGTCGTCGCCATCTCCGGGCGGCGTCGCTGCTCCATCACGCCATCAGCCACGGAGTCGGCCGGCAGCGCGGTGGTGAGCTACCTGCTGGTGTTCTTCGCCATCTGGTGGGCGTGGATGAACTTCACGTGGTTCGCGTCGGCGTACGACAACGACGACGCCGTGTACCGCGTGCTGGTTTCGTGCAGATGGTCGGCGTGCTGATGCTCGCCGCGGGCGTGCCGCGCGCGTTCGAGCACCGCGACTTCGACATCGTGTTCGTGGGCTATCTCGTCATGCGCGCCGGGCTGGTCACGCTGTGGCTGCGCGCGCGCCCGTCACGATCCCCGAACACCGCCGGACCGCGCGGCGCTACGCCTGGGCGCGTCCCTCACCATGGTCGGGTGGGGCGGGGTGGCGCTGCTCGGGTGGCCGGTGTGGGCGTTCTTCGTGATGGGCGCGGTCGAGATGTCGTGTCCCCGTGGGCGGAACGGGGCGGTGATCCCACCCCGTGGCATCCCGAGCACATCGCCGAGCGCTACGGCTTGTTCACGATCATCGTCCTCGGCGAGACCATCCTCTCGTCGTCGGTCGCGTTCCAGTCGGTGGTCGACGAGAAGACCGGCGATGTGACCAGCGCGCTCACGGCCGTGGGTGCCCTGCTCACCGTGTTCGCCATGTGGTGGGTGTACTTCGCCAAGCCCGCGGCGCCGCGCCTGGTGTCGAACCGGGTCGCGTACCCGTGGGGCTACGGCCACTACGTGGTGTTCGCCAGTGCCGCCGCGGTCGGGGCCGGGGTGGCGGTGTTCGTCGACCACGTGACCGGCGCGACCCACATCTCGGCGACGGCCGCCGCGGCGGCGTTCACGATCCCGGTGATCCTCTACCTGCTCGCGATCACCTTCATCCACACCTTGCTCTACGGCGTGCGCCGCGAGCACCTGACGGCGATGCTGGCGGCGATCGTGCTGGTCGGACTGGCGACGTTCACCGGCCAGCCCGTGCTCCTGACGGGCGTCGTGCTGGCCGTGCTCGTGGGGGTGCTCGTCGCGCTCCACGAACGTGCGTCACACTGAGCGTTCAGGGGTTCAGTTCGGGTTCAGCCCGTGCCGACACCATGGGGGCATGGTGGCGGAGACCCTCACCGAGGACGGGCGCACGACGGATGCGCCCACGACCACGATCGTGACGCGCCTGGCGCGCTGCATGGGCGTGTCGGTGATCACGACGATCGTCAGCGTCACCACGCTGGCCGCCGCCACCGCCGGCTTCGGGCTCGAGGCCTGGATCGCGAACGTGCTCGCCACCGCGCGTGGCGACCATCCCCTCGTACCACCTCAACCGCCGGTGGACCTGGGGCAAGCGGGACGCGTCCGACCTCTGGCGAGAGGTCATGCCGTTCTGGCTGCTGTCGTTCGCCGGCCTCGTGCTCTCGACGCTCGCGGTCGCGCTCACCGACTCGTGGCTGCACGGCTCGCACCTCGGCGAGCCGCTGCGCACGCTCGTGATCGTCGACCGCGCACCTCAGCGGGTTCGGTCTCCTCTGGGTCGCGCAGTTCGTGTTGCTGGAGCGGGTGCTCTTCGCGCGATCGCGTCGAGTCGCTCGACGCGCCCAGCTAGTCGGACCGGTCACGGTCATCGAGTGCACGGCGCGCCGCCCGACGGCGGGCGAGCAGCCACTCGATGCCGCGGCGCCGAGGTAGCCGATCGCGAGCACGACCCACCCACCGACCGCGTCGAGGATCCAGTGGTTGGCGGTCACCACGATGCAGAAGAAGATGCTGACGGGGTAGAGCGCCCAGAGCACCTTCGCCCACGGGCGCCGCAGCAGCGGCCACACCGCGAGCGCCGACCACGTCGACCACCCCACGTGCAGGCTCGGCATCGCCGCGAACAGGTTGCCGTAGGTGCGGACGGCCGCCGCCGACGGCTGGCCGTTCGCGCCGAGGTGCACGCGCACCTGCGGTCCGAAGTTGAAGAAGTCGGCGGCGGTGTCGACGAAGCCGAAGCGCGCGGGCATCAGGCGCGGCGGCATGAGCGGGTACAGCCAGAACGCCGAGCAGCGACACGCCGAGCATGAGCACCAGCGTGTTGCGCCAGCGCACGTAGCGCGCCGGCAGCTTGCGGTACAGCCACACCAGCGCGACCACCGGCATGACGAAGTGGATGGTGCCGTACCAGATGTTCCAGAACGCCATGAACCAGTCGACGCGGAGGAACGCCTGCTGGATCGAGTGCTCGTGGTAGAGCCCGAGGAACTTCTCGGCGTCGACGATCTGCTGCGCGTGCCGGAACGCGTCGGCGCTCACGCCGGCGACCTGGTCGCGCAACTGGTCGTAGACCAGGTAGATGGCGACGCCGACGAGGACCTCGATGATCCAGCCGTGGCGGATGCGGCGCGTGAGTGGACCGGGCGCGCGTCCGGTCGGCCGTCGCGGTCGCCTCGGTCACCACGCGGTGCCGACGACGTCACGAGGTCTTGCGGCGCACGATGAACGTCGCCATCGCGCGCGACACGACCGCGCCTTCGCCGTCGGTGACCGTCGACTCGGTGTAGGCGACCTGGCGCGTGAGCTGGCGACACCTCGCCGCGCACCGCGAGCACGTCGCCGATCTTCGGCGCGCGCCGGGTCTGGTACGACACGTCGAGGGTCGCGACCCGGTCGCCCGACTCGAGCGCGCTGTTGGCGGCGAAGTTCATGGCCGCGTCGTGGATCACGCCGTACACGCCGCCGTGCACGATGCCGAACGGGTTGCCGGCGAGCTCGGTGGGCGTCCACGCCGCCTCCGCCCAGCCCTCGCCGTAGCGCTCGAAGTGCACGCCGAGCTGCCCGAGCAACGGCATGCCGCCGTCGCCCAGCGACCGGTCCATGTTGCGCACCGGGTGAGGCTACCGGGCACCACTCGGTACGCCTCCGGAGCCATGCCCACCGCCGTCGTCGTCGACGCCATCCGCACGCCGCTCGGGAAGCGCAACGGGCAGCTCGCCGAGCTGGCACCCGGTCGACCTCGCTCGCCCACGTGCTGTCGACGCTCGTGCTCCGCAACGACCTCGACCCCGCGCTGGTCGACGACGTCATCACCGGCTGCGTCTCGCAGGTGGGGGAGCAGGCGCTCAACGTGAGTCGCAACGCGCTGCTCGCGGCCGGCTTCCCCGACTCGGTGCCCGGCACCACCGTCGACCGTCAGTGCGGGTCGTCGCAGCAGGCGCTGCACTTCGCCGCGCAGGGCGTGATCGCGGGCGCGTACGACGTGGTGATCGCGGCCGGCGTCGAGAGCATGACGCGCGTGCCGATGGGCTCGTCGGTGCTCGGCGCCGATCCGTTCGGCACGCGCCTGGTCGAGCGCTATCCCGAACCTCGTGCCGCAGGGCATCTCGGCCGAGCTCATCGCCGAGAAGTGGGGCTTCACCCGCGAGGAGCTCGACGCGTTCGCGCTCGAGTCGCAGCAGCGCGCGCGCGCGTGCGACCGACGAGGCGCGCTTCGACCGCGAGCTCGTGCCGGTGCCGATCGTGGTCGACGGGAAGTCGCGCGCGATGACCGCCGACGAGGGCATCCGGCCCGACACCACCGCCGAGCGGCTCGCCGCGCTCAAGCCCGCGTTCAAGCCCGACGGGTTGGTCACCGCGGGGAACTCGTCGCAGATCAGCGACGGCGCGGCCGCGGTGCTCGATCACGAGCGAGGAGGCCGCGGCCCGGCTCGGGCTCACGCCGCGGGCCCGCATCGTGCAGTCCGCGCTCGCCGGCGCCGATCCCATCCTCATGCTCACCGCCCCGATCCCGGCGACCGGCGCGGATCCTCGAGCGCGCCGGCATCGCGCTCGACGCCGTCGACCGCATCGAGATCAACGAGGCGTTCGCCAGCGTGGTGCTGGCGTGGGCGCACGACGTGCGCGCCCGACCTGGAGCAGGTCAACGTGAACGGCGGGGCGATCGCGCTCGGCCACCCGCTCGGCGCGTCGGGCGCCCGGCTCACCGCCACGCTCGCTGTGCGAGCTCGAGCGCAGCGGCTCGCGGCTCGGGCTGCAGGTGATGTGCGAGGGCGGCGGGCAGGCCAACGCCACCCTGTTCGAGCGGCTCTGACCGGTCGGCCGTTCGCCGGCTGCCGCGTTCGCGTCCGGTCCGCAGCGGCGCGACCATCGCGGCATGGCGTGGACGATCCTCCGCATCGCGATCGGCGTCGCCATCGCCCTGATCGTCTACGTCATCGGCGCGTCGATGCTGCGGAAGTTCCACATGGCGCCGCCGGCGGAGCCCGATCCCGAGGACATCAAGCCGGTCGACCTGCACTTCCGCTGCATCGTGTGCGGCGCCGAGGTGACGATGACCGCGGCCCAGGAGGATCCGGAGGCGCCCCGCCACTGCCGGGAGGACATGGTCCTCGTGGCCGAGAGCCCGTCCCGCGCTGACGGCCAGGTTCTCCCCAGGCTGTGGAGAAACCTGTGTGAAGTTACACGCCTGGGGTTCGGACAATCCGGCCAGATGTCGGACAACCCGTCGGCGCGGTCACCGGAAGAACGTGGACAACACGAACCCCGCGATCAGCAGCACGAGGCCGATCAGCAGGAAGTTGTTGCTCACCTCGCCGCCGGGGAGCAGCTCGAGGTAGTTGCCCGCGATCACGCACGACGCCGAGGGCGAGGCAGGTGAACATCGTCACCGGCACCCAGAGGTGGCTCGCTTCACCTTCTTCGGGCGCGGGCGGCGTGTAGCGCGACCCCTGGTGCGGGCTTGCGGGTCGGCGGCGGCGGTGCCTGCTTCTTCGTACGGGCCACGGTGGGCGACCTTAGCCAATCGCGGCAATCGGCGGCCCGAGATCGCCCGCCCCGGTAGCGTGCTCGGCGTGCGCGTGCTGGTCATCGACAACTACGACTCGTTCGTCTACAACCTCGTCCAGTACCTGGGTGAGCTCGGCGCGGAGCCGGTCGTGCACCGCAACGACGCGGTCACGCTCGCCGAGCTGCAGGCGCTCGAGCCCGACGCGGTGCTGGTGTCGCCCGGCCCCGGCAGCCCCGACCAGCCCGGCGACGTCGGCGTGTCGATCGACGCCATCCGCGCGTTCGGCGAGGCCGGGGTCCCCGTGCTCGGCGTGTGCTTCGGTCACCAGTGCATCGGCCAGATCTTCGGCGGGCAGGTCGTGCGCGCCCCGCACGTGATGCACGGCAAGACCTCGCAGATCACCCACGACGGCCGGGGCGTGTTCACCGGGCTGCCCGTCACCGTTCACCGCCACCCGCTACCACTCGCTGGTCGTGGCGCGCGACTCCGTGCCCGACGTGCTCGAGATCAGCGCCGAGTCCGAAGACGGGCTCGTGATGGGCCTGCGCCACCGCGACCTGCCGATCGAGGGCGTGCAGTTCCACCCCGAGTCGATCCTCACCGAGGCCGGCCACACCCTCCTCGGCAACTTCCTCGGCGTCGTCCGCACCTGAGCCCGCGTCAGGGCAGGCGGGCCCGAGCCGCGCACCGACGACCGCGAGGCCGTCGGCGACCAGCGACGCCAGCGCGTCGGCGTCGAGCTCGCGCGCCGGCGCCGAGCCCGTCGCGCAGGCGCGCCATCACCTCGCCGCGGCGTTGCCGGAAGCTGCCCGCGAACGGCGCCTGGCGGTGGCGGGTCTCGTCGGGGAGCGGGCCGCGCGTCGCGCACCGGCGTCGCAGCGGGCACTCGCGACAGCGCGGGTCACGCGGCGGCACAGCAGCGCGCCCACGTCCATGAGCGCGAGCAGGCGGTCGCGCCCGTGCAGCGGACGGCCGATCCGCACCGTCGCGTCCTCGGCCGCGCGCTCGCGCGAGCCGCGTGCCGCGACACGCGCTCGGCGACCCGTCGGATGTTCACCTCGATCGCGGGCACGTCGGCGTCGTCGGCCTGGGCGAGGATCGCCGCCGCGGTGTAGCGGCCGACGCCGGGGAGCGCGGTGAGGTCGTCGGGCCAGCCGTGGTCGCGCGATCACGACCGCGGCGTCGTACAGCCGTCGGGCCCGGCGCGGGTACCCGAGCCGTCCCCACGCCTCGATCACCGCCGCCGGCCCGGCGTCGGCCATCGCCGTCGGGGTGGGGAAGCGAGCCGAGGAAGTCGTCGTAGACCGCGGCGACCCGCGGCACCTGCGTCTGGTGGAGCATCACCTCCGAGACGAGGATCGCCCACCGGTCACGCGTCAGGCGCCACGGCAGGTCGTGACGTCCGTGCTCCTCGTACCAGGAGGCGAGGGTCAAAGCCCGACGACGATGGCGACGGTCGCAGCCCTTCGGCACGCTGTGCCCGGCCGGCGGGCTCTGCGAGACGACGAGGCCCTTCTTCGTCGGGCCCGCGTTCACGAGGCTGACCTGGACGCCCGAACCCGAGCGTGGTCGTTGCAGCAGCGGTCTCGGCGGCGGCACGCGGCTGGCCGACCACGCTCGGGAGCGTCGACCAGGCTGGGCCCGCTCGACACGAGCAGCTTCACCGCGGTGCCCTTCGCCAACGGCGTGCCCGCGCGCCGGATCGGTGCCGATCACCTTGCCCGCGGGCACGTTGTCGTTCGGGCTGGTCGACCTCCGTCGGCTGGAACCCGGCCTGCGTGAGCGTCGCCAGCGCGGCCGGCGGGTCCTGCGCGGTCACGTCGGGCACGGGCACGAGCGGCTCGCGGGCGACCACGACCGAGACGGTGGGCGGCCGCCCTGGGGCAGCTTGGCCACCTGCGCCGCCGGCCGCGGGATCGGTGCGCAGCACGGTGCCGGGCGGCTGGTCGCTGTCCTCCTCGGTGAAGGTCGGCGGTGAGGTTCTTGGCCGCGAGGGTCTGCGGTGGCCTGTGGCCCGATCCTGGCCGACCACGTTGGGCATCGTCGATCGTCGCGCTGCTCACCTTCAGCGTGACGGCCCGCCCTTCGGCGCCTTGCGGCCGCTCTCCGGGTCCTGGCGCGAGGACGAGGTCGGGCGCCTGCTCGGGTTCGTCGACGTCCTGGCGCGACCACGTGAACCCGGCGGTCGTCGAGGGTCGGCCTCGGCCTGCCCGTAGGGAGGCCGACCACGCTCGGGACGTCGAACGTCGGGCGTGGCCTTGCCGCCGTCCCCGAAGTCGGATCCCGCGAGCAGGAACACGATCAGCCCGACCAGCAGGGCCGAGCGCGATGCCGATGACGACCACCGGACCCCACTTGCCGCGCTTGCGCGGCGGCGCGGCGCGGCGCCGCGGCAGCGGCGGCGACCGGCGCGGCGGCGACCGGTGCCGGCACGTGCACCGACGTGGGCGCCGCGACCGCGGCGGTGACCGGTGCCGCCGACGAGCGGGCGGCCGCGCTCGAAGCGCAGGAGGTCGGCGCGGAGGTCCTGGGCCGACTGGTAGCGCTCGTCGACGTCCTTCGCCATCGCGGTGAGCACGATGCGGTCCATCGCACCCGCGAGCTCGGGCACGAGCGTCGACGGCGGTGCCGGTGTCTCGCGCACGTGCTTGTACGCGATCGACACCGGGGTGCTCGCGGTGAACGGCGCGACGCCGGTGAGCATCTCGTAGAGCACGACGCCGAGCGCGTACACGTCGGAGCGGCCGTCGAGCGGGAAGCCCTGCGCCTGCTCGGGCGAGAAGTAGGTGGCGGTGCCGAGCACCGCGCCGGTCTTGGTGAGCGGCTCGCTCGTCTCGGCGCGCGCGATGCCGAAGTCGGTGACCTTCACCTGGCCCTGCGGCGTGACGAGCACGTTGCCGGGCTTCACGTCGCGGTGCACGACGCCGTGCGCGTGCGCGAACGACAGCGCGTCGGCGATCTCGGCCGCGATGCGCGCCGCGTCCGCCGGGGCGAGGCGACCGTACGACTGCATGATCTCGCGCAGCGTCTGGCCGGGGACGTACTCCATCACGATGAAGGAGGTGTCGTCCTCCTCGCCCCAGTCGTAGACCGCGACGATGTGCGGGTGGTTGAGACCGGCGGCCGCCTGCGCCTCGCGCCGGAAGCGTTCGACGTTCGTGGCGTCGGTCGCGAACTGCGGCGACAGCACCTTGACCGCGACCGCGGCGGTCGAGCAGGCGGTCGTGCGCGAGGTACACGTCGGCCATGCCGCCGTGGCCGATCTCCTCGCCCAGCTCGTAGCGGTTCGCGAACACGCGAGTCGCCGGCGGCATGGTCACGAGAGGCTACTCACGTGCCCGTGGCCAACAGGTTCTGGAGCACTGCTTGGCGATCGGCGCGGCGACCGCGCCACCGGTCGCTCTCGCCACCGCCGACGTCACCGCCGTGCTCGACGATCACCGCGACCGCGTAGCGCGGCGCTTCCGCCGGTGCGAACGCGATGAACCACGCGTGCGGCCGCTCGCCCGGCGCCGGTCTGCGCGGTACCGGTCTTGCCGGCGACCTGCACGCCCTGGTCGCATCGACGCGTCGCGTTGCCGGTGCCCTCGTTCGACGACGTCGACCATCATGTTCGTGAGCGCGGCCGCGGTCGTCGGCTGCATGCACGTGATCCAGTCCTTCGGCTCGGTGGTGCGCACGGTCTTGCCGTCGCTGTTGCGCGACCTCCTGACACGACGTGCGGCTCCTTGATCACGCCGCCGTTGGCGATGCCCTCGGCGACGAGCGCCATCTCGCAGCGGCGTGGTGAACACGTCGCCCTGGCCGATGCCCGGCGAGGGCGAAGCGCGGCTTGTCGGCGCCCGACGCGCGGCCCGACGCTCTCGACCGCATCGGGCGACAGGTCGATCGGTGGCGCGTTCTCGATGCCGCACTGCGTCCATCGCGGGCGCGAACGCGTCGCCGAGCTCGTAGCCGAGCTGGGCGAACGTCGCGTTGCACGAGTCGATGAGGCTCTCGCTGCAGCGTGCCGCCGCAGGATCTCGCCGCCGAAGTTGAAGAGTCGTGTTGGTCACGCCGGGGATCTCGAAGCTGTCGGTGAAGGGGAACTGGGTGTCGGGGGTGGCGAGTCCCGGTCTCGAGCGCCGACTTGCGTGGTGACCACCTTGAACGTCGAGCCCGGCGGAGTAGATCTCGCGGTAGGCGCGCTGCAGCGCGGGCTTGTCGTTGGCGTCGCTGTTGATCGAGTTGAACGCGCTCTGCACGAACTGCGTGTCGTGCACCGAGAGCGGCGTTCGGGTCGAAGGTGGGGTTCGAGTACATCGCCACGACCGCGCCGGTCTGCACGTCGAGCGCGACCACCGAACCCGTTCTGGCCGCCGAGCGCCTCCTTCGCCGTCTGCTGGGCCGACTTGCTGAGCGACAGCACGACGTTGTTGGTGTCGGCCTTGCCGCTGAGCACGTTGCCGAGGTTGTTGAGCTGCAAGCTCGTGTCCTGGCCGGTGAGCGACGTTGTTGTACGACTCCTCGACGCCGGTGCTGCCCACCAGGTTGACGAACGACTGGTAGCCGGCGACGTGCGCGAACAGAGCCCGCTGCGGGTAGCGGCGGAGGTACTTGAAGTCGCCGGTGGTCGGGGACGGAGTCGGCGACGATCTGGCCGTCGGCGGTGAGGATCTCGCCGCGCGCGCGGTTGTACTCCTTCGAGCGACTTGCGCACGTTCTGCGGGTCGTTGGCGAGGTTGTTGGCGTCGACGACCTGCAGGTACGTGAGCTGCGCGACGAGGAGCAGGATGAGGACGGTGACCGCGTACCCGACGCGGCGGATCGGGCGGTTCACCGGCGGGCCGGCGGCGCGGCGACGGCGTCACCTCCTGCGCGTCACGCCCCCGACGCCACCGATCGCGCCGCGGTCGCGACGCGCCTGGAGCCTCGCGCGCGCGACCGTCTCGTCGGAGATGCGCAACAGCAGCGCGATGATCACGAAGTTCGCGATGAGCGACGACCCGCCGTACGAGACGAACGGCAGCGTCACGCCGGTCAGCGGGATCACGCGGATCACGCCGCCGACGATCACGAACGTCTGCACGCCGATGATGGTGGTGAGGCCGGCGGCGAACAGCTTCGAGAACGGGCGGTCGGCCTGGATGGCGATGCGGAACCCGCTGCCGACGAGCAGCAGGAACAGCATGCAGATCGCCACCGTGCCGAGCAGCCCGAGCTCCTCGCCGATGGCCGACAGCACGAAGTCGGTGGACGCGTTCGGGATCTTCTGCGGGCTGCCGAGCCCGAGCCCGGTGCCCGCGAACCCTCCCGACCCGAGCGCGAACAACGACTGCGCGAGCTGGAAGCCCTTGGTCTGGTACACCGACCACGGGTCGATCCACGAGGTCACGCGGTCCTGCACGTGGCCGAAGAGCTGGTACGCCACGAACGCGCCGGCGAAGAACATCGCCAACGCGACGAAGAGGTACGACGCGCGATCGGTGGCGATGTAGAGCATCGCCGCGAACACCGCGAAGAACAGCAGCGACGACCCGAGGTCCTTCTCGCGCACCATCACGAGGATGGAGAAGCCCCACGCGAGCAGCAGCGGGCCGAGGTGCTTCGGGTCGGGGAGCCGCAGCCGGCCGATGTGGCGGGTCCCGGTGGCGAGGAGCTCGCGCTTGTCGACGAGGTACGCGGCGAAGAAGATGACCAGCAGCACCTTGGCGGCTTCGCCGGGCTGGAAGTTCACCGGCCCGAGGTGCACCCACAAGCCGCGCGCCGTTGATCTCCTGGCCGATGCCGGGCAGCGACGGCAGCAGCAGCGCGACGACGCCGAGCAACAGGAACGTGTACTTGTAGCGCTCGAGCGTGCGCACGTTGCGCACGACCACCAGGGTGAGCACGAACGCGACGATGCCGACCGCGGTCCACACCGCCTGCACGCGCGCGAGGTCGCGGTCGAGGCGGGAGATGGTGAAGTACCCGATGCCGTTGAGCAGGAACGCGATCGGCAGCAGGGTGGGATCGGAGCGCGGCGCGAAGCGTCGCACCGCGAAGTGCGCGACCACGTAGAGGCCGAGCACCGCGAGCAGGAACACCCAGAGGTCGGCGGGGATGTCGGGGCGGTCGGCGAGGAGCAGCAGCACGTAGCCGGCGCCGGTGACGACGACGGCGAGGAGCCCGAGGCCGAGCTCGCGGCTGCGGCGTCGGCGCGCGGTGGCGGACTTCATCGTGGCTCGTCGCGGTCTCATCGGCCGGCCTCACGGCGTGGCCGGCGCCAGGGTCGCGGGCGGCGCGGCGGTCGTGGTCGGCGGCGTGGTGGTGGTGGTGCTGGTCGTCGTCGTGCTGGTGGTCGTCGGTGTCGACTGCGCCTTCAGCCGGGCGACGAACGCGGCGGCGTCGGCGTGCGACGAGAACGTCTGGTGCTCGCGCACCTGGGCCTGCGCGGCGGGGCGGAGGTCGGCGAGCTCGACCGCGGTGCGCTGCTCGATGGTCGGGTTCCAGCCCGCGAGCCCGCCGGGGACGCCCTTGAACACGGTGACCCGGCCCTGGTTGGTGCCGACGTAGTAGTCCTTGCGCGCGTACCAGCCGACCGCGGCGACCGCGATGCCGATCACGAGCAGGATCGGCAGCGCCCACAGCAGCACCCGGCCGACGCCGCGCACCCCGCGCCGACGCCGCTCACCGGGGACCGGTGTGAGGTCGCATCGTCGACCTCCACCGCCTCGATCGGCTCGATCGGCTTCGGGGACCTCGCGCAGCGGCGCCTCGTCGGTGACCGCGACCACGACCACGGTGATGTTGTCCTCGCCGCCGGCCTGCGTTCGCGGCGTCGACGAGTTGGGTCGCGACGCGTGTCGGGTCCTGCTCGCGTCGCAGCGCGGCCGCGATGTCGTCGGGCTGCACCATGCCGGTGAGGCCGTCGGAGCAGAGGAGCAGCCGGTCGCCGGGGACGAGCTCGACCGGGTACACGTCGACCTCGACCGACGCGTCCACGCCGAGCGCGCGCGTGATGATCGACCGTTGCGGGTGCACCGCGGCTTCGTCGGCGGTGAGCTGGCCCTCGCGCACCAGCTCCTCGACCAGGCTGTGGTCGTCGGTGACCTGGCGCAGCTCGCCGTCGTGCAGCAGGTACGCGCGCGAGTCGCCGACGTGGCCGACGAGCAGGGTGCCGCCGGTCGACGAGCGTCCCGCGGTGAGCGTGGTGCCCATGCCGCGGAGGCTGGTGTCGGTGTGCGACTTGGTGAAGACGGCGTCGTTGGCGTCCTCGATCGACTCGCGCAGCGGACGCCCGCTCGTGATCGCGGCGCGCAGCGCCTCGAGCGCGGTCGGCGCTGGCGACCTCGCCGGCGCGGTGGCCGCCCATGCCGTCGGCGACCGCGACCAGCCCCATGGCGTCGTCGACGAGGTAGGCGTCCTCGTTCCCGTCGCGTACCCGGCCGACGTCGGTGGCGGCCCCCATGACGAGCCTCACGGCGCCTGCTTCACCGCTGCCGTCACCGGCATCCTTCAACGGACTGCCTCGGCGACGGTCTGCCCGAACTGCACGTGGTCGCCGCGGCGCAGTTGCGACGCGTGGACGAGCGGCTCGCCGTTCAGCAGCGTGCCGTTGCGCGAACCGAGGTCCTCGACGTAGACCGCGCCGTCGCGACGGAACACGCGCGCGTGCACGGTGGAGACGAACGAGTCGTCGGCGAGCACGATGCCGCAGCCGCCGCCGCGACCGACGGTGAGCTCGTCGACGAGCGGGAAGCGTCTCGCCCTCGCGCGCCGGTGGCTCGAGGATCTTCAGGCGGCCGGGGCCGCGGCCCTTGGCCGCCTTCGCCGGCTGCGACGCCGGCGACCGGAGCGGCGCTCGGTGGCGCCGCCGGCTGCTCCGGGACCGGTGCCGGCGCCCGCATCTCCTTCACGACGACCCGCACGACCCGGAACAGGAACAGGTAGAGGAGAGCGAGGAAGCAGAACTTGAGGATCGTGAGGACCGACTCGGGCACTACGACGCCTCGAAGCGCATCACCGTCGCACCCACCGAGATCTCGTCGCCGTCGTGCAGCACGCGCTCCTTCACCGCCGTGCCGTTGACGAGCGTGCCGTTCATCGATCCGAGGTCGGCGATGACGAAGCCGTCGGCGGTGGGGCGGATCTCGGCGTGGCGCCGCGAAGCCCGGGGGTCGGCCAGGCTCACGGTGCAGTCGGAGTTCCGGCCGAGCGAGGTGATGTGCTCGCCGAGCCCGACCCGGCGGCCGTCGGGCAGCACCAGCGAGCCCACGTGGCCGCCGGCCCCCTCGGCGATCTCGGCGACGACGTCGTAGTCGCCGGTCTTGAGGGAGTCGTCGGGCACGAGGGTGAGGGTCACCGGGCCCACGAACTGGTAGCCCTCGTCGCGGGCGTGCTGGCGGGCGGCCTCGGCCAGCTCCCGGGCGAGGGCCTCGGCGAAGGAGCCGAAGCGCTCGAAGTCGGCGGGGGAGAGGTACACCCCGATGTTGTTCGGGGCGACCGGGCGGCCGTTGACGCCGAGCGCGCGGCCGTCGTCGAGCACGCGAGTCACCCGATGACCGATCTCGACGGGCTGGAGTCCGCTGCGGAAGGCCTTGTTGAAGGTCCCCTCCACCAGCCGCTCGAGCCTCCGCTCGAACCCCTGGAGTCCCACGCCGAGAGTGTACCGAGCAGCCCCTGCGCCCCACCCGCACCGGCAGCCGCTTTGCGAACTCTTGACGGATGTTCGTCGGTGGGGTGCGCGGGCTACCCTGTCCGACTCCGGGCGAGTGGCGGAATTGGCAGACGCGCAGGCTTCAGGTGCCTGTGTCCGAAAGGATGTGGGGGTTCAAGTCCCCCCTCGCCCACCGGGACCGAGCCGACGGCCCGCCGCGTCAGAGCGCAGTGCGGCGGGCGTCGAGCTGCAGCCGGGTCGGCCACCGCACCTGCGTGGCCCACCCGAGCTGCTCGAACCAGCGGATCAACCGGGCCGACGTGTCGAGCTGGCCGCGGTCGACGCCGTGGCGGGCCGAGGTCGGGAAGGCGTGGTGGGCGTTGTGCCACGACTCGCCGCCGGTGAGCAGCGCGAGCGGCGCGAAGTTCGTGCTCCGGTCGCGCGTGCGGAACGGCCGACGGCCGAACCGGTGGCACACCGAGTTGATCGCCCACGTGAGGTGGTGACCCAGGCCGACCCGCAGCACCCCGGCCCAGAGGAGGGCGGCGAACGCGCCGCCGAGGGTGCCGGTCAGCGCGTAGCCGAGCCCGAAGGGCAGGGCCAGCGTGGCGATGCAGCACGGGACGAAGAGGCGGTCGATGAGGACGAGGTCGGGATCGGCCAGCAGGTCGGGCGCGAACTCGTCACGCGGTGTGTGCGGGTTGTCGAACACCCAGGTGACGTGGGCGTGGAGCATCCCGCGCCACCCGGACAGCGGCTCGTCGGCCTTCACGATCGGCGAGTGCGGGTCGCCGGGGCGGTCGGCGTAGCGGTGGTGACGACGGTGGTCGGCGACCCACCCGATGATCGATCCCTGGAACGACATCGATCCCAGCACCGCCAGCACGATCTTCAGCGGGCGGCGGGCCTCGAAGCTGCGGTGGGTGAAGAGGCGGTGGAACCCGATCGTCACCCCGTGCGCGATCACGAAGTAGAAGGCCGTGAGCAGGATCAGGTTGAGCCAGGGCACGGGCTCGCCGATCGCCCGCACGGTGACGATGACGGCGGCGACGGGCGGCCCGACCGCGATGAGCAGCGACAGCACCTTGCGGTAGAGGGGTGCCGGGGTGCTCGCCCAGCGCTCCCCGGGAGGGATGTGGCGGCGTCCCGGCGGAAGGGGGCGCGGGCGACGGCGGCGGGGAGAGCGGAGGAGCGAGCTGCATGTCGGAACCTTCGGGCTGGTGGTGGCACCGCCGGGGTCCGGAGCAGTGAGCGCGCGCGCCGTCGGGGAAGAAGGCGTCTTCCGAGGGTACCGGGCGTTCTTCGCCGCTGGCAGGCGCGCCGACTCGGCACCGTCAGGGACAGGTCAGAGGTGGTCGGCGACGAAGCGGCGGACCTCCGCGATGACCTCCGCGTCCTCGGGGGCACCGAAGAACCCGCCGTGGGGCATCGCCTCCCACACGTGGAGCTCGGCTTC
The DNA here is from genome assembly GCA_963755855.1 of uncultured Actinomycetes bacterium. GTDB lineage: Bacteria > Actinomycetota > Acidimicrobiia > IMCC26256 > DASPTH01 > DASUAS01. Next base: position 32,394 of record CAVWLR010000011.1, read on the forward strand.
GACGCCGGCGTTGCGGAGCAGGCGGTGCAACCGGACCGTGTTGGACAGCAGGATGTCGCGAGTCCCCGACTGCAGGAAGGTGGGCGGGAACCCGCCGAAGTCACCGAACACGGGCGAGAGGTACGGGTCCGTGAGGTCGTGTCCCTGGGCGTACGAGCGCGATGAGGTCCGGGACGCCCTGGACGATCACGTAGTCGACGCCACGGTTCGTGTTGAACGTGTCGCCGCTCTCGGTGAGGTCGCCTTCGGGGCTGATGAGCACGAGCGCTGCGGGCATCGGGAGGCCCTCGTCGCGCGCGCGGAGCAACATCGCGGCCGCGAGGTTGCCACCTGCCGAGGCGCCGTCGACCACGATCTTCGCCGCCGGGGTCCGTTCGAGGAGGGAGCGGTACACCGCGAGGCAGTCGTCGAGCGGCGTGGGATACGGGTGGTCGGGCGGCATCCGGTAGTCGACGCTCCACGTGCGGAGACCGGCGCGCGACAGCCGCCAGCGTCCCCATCATCCGACATGCCTCTCCACCGCCGGCGACGAGAGCACCGCCGTGGAGGTCGAGCAGGATCGGAGCGTCGTCGTCGAGCGTCGACACCCGGTGGTGTGATCGCGTAGACGCGGATTCCCTCGATGGTGAGCACGTCGACGTCGGCGCCGACGCCATCCGCACGCGCGGCGAAGATGCTGACGACCGCGTCGTCCATCATGGCGATGCGCGCCTTCCAACCAGCGACGTCGTCGAGCGGTGGATAGGTCGCAGGGTTCGCCAATCGTTCCGCAACCGACGTACAGCCGCCGGCGATCACCTGCTGAGCGTGTTCGCTGACCGACCGCGGCACGGGAATCTCTCGGCTCAAGTGCAGCGTGCCGCGCGCGAGCGCATCGTCGTCCATCGTGGCTCCTCGTCCGGTCGGGGCTGCGCCTCGTGTGGTGTTGACAGTGTGTCCAAGTGATTGACAGTCTGTCAAAACGATGGGTAGGGTCCCGACTGATGCGGCGACCGCCGCATGTCTGAGTTGTTCGGGGGGTCGAGCGGTGCACAGCCGGATGAAGGCGCTGATCTGCAGCACGGTGGTAGTGGCCGCGGCGGCCTCGTTCTTCGTCGCCCCGGCGACCGCGGCGAAGGAGGCGCCGAAGGCGACCGAGATCGGTGTCACTGCCGACACGATCCGTCTCGCGGTCGTCGCCGACGTCGACAATCCGTTCTCACCCGGCCTCTTCAAGGGCGTGGTCGACGGCGTGAAGGGTGCGGTCGACTACATCAACAGCAAAGCCGGAGGTGGCGGCATCGCTGGTCGGAAGCTGGCGGTCGACTTCATCGACTCGAAGCTGAATGCGAACTCGGCTCGCAACGGGGTGATCACCGCGTGCTCGCAGGACCTGGCGTTGGTCGGGACGGCTGCACTCCTGCTCAACAGCGCCGACGACATCGTCAACTGCTCGGATCAGGCGGGTGCCGCGGTGGGCCTCCCTGACATCGGCGCCGTGGTCGGAACCGTCGAGGGGTGCGCGTCAGTGGCGTACCCGGTGAATCCGCCGTCGGTCATCTGCAGCACGCTCGAGCAGCATCCGCAGACCTACCAGGGCAACCAAGGCGCGTACAAGCATCTGGTCGACGCGTCGAAGGGTGGGCTCCACGGCGCCATGGTGTACTCGAACGACACGAAGACTGCGGCTGCCGGCGGTCAGCTGATCATCGATGCCTTCGTGCACGCGGGCGCCCAGGCCGACCAGACCGTCGGACAGTCTGGGCGTGCACCACAGAGCGCGTACACCCCGATCGTGCAGCAGATGAAGCAGGACGGTTCGAACCTCGGCTTCGGTGCGGTGTCACTCGGCGGCACGATCGAATGGCGCAGCGAGGCCAAGCTGCAGGGCCTCTCCGACAACCAGATCACTTGGGTGGTGCCGAGCGGTGGCTACGACAAGATGTTGCAGCAGGAAGCCGACACGATGGATGGCACCTACATCGTCATGAACTTCCTGCCGTTCGAGGAAGCTCGCACGAACGCGATGCTCGGCGAACTTCCTGAAGTACGTCGGGCCTGACAAGGCGACGGGATTCGCCGTCTATGGATTCGCTGCCGGTCTCGCGCTCAAGGGTGCGCTCGACGACGTCGTCGCCAGGCACGGTGTCGAACGGCATCACGCGCACGACCTTGCTCGAAGGCCTCGCGACCCTCACCTCGTTCGACGCCGGCGGCATGATCGGCAAGAACAACCTCGGCCAAGAAGATCTCGAGCCCGTGCACCATGCTCGAGCAGTTCAAGGACGGGCGGTTCGTTCGCGTGTGGCCGACGAAGAAGGGCACGTTCGACTGCAAGGCGTCGAACTACATCCGGTTGAAGGAAGATCTCACCGGGTGACAGCCGAGCCGTCGCTCGTGGGCGCCCGCAGCGGTGACACCGACACCTCGGTACGCTGCACTGCCATGCGGGACGACCGAGGCCTGACCGTCGAAGTCGCGCCGTTCGAGACTCAGGGCGAACGGCGGCGCGCGCAGCTGGTCGAGGTCACGGCGCATCTGATCGTCACTCAGGGCGTCGACTCGGTGTCGCACTCCAACGTGGCTGAGGCCGCTGGTTGCACCCGCACGCTCGTGTACCACTACTTCCCGACACGCGAGAGCCTGTTCCAGGCGGTTCCCACGGCCTACGCCACGATCTACGCGCAGCGGATCAGCACCGAAGAAGCGGCGGCGAGCATCCGAGCGGCGACCACGGCGCGACGGGGGCAGGCATCCGTCGGCGACGCTGCGACTCGCGGAACGGATCTGGCTCGAAGAGGACTGGAACCAAGCGGCGCTCGAGCTGCGCCTGGCCCTGCTGGTGCTCGCGACGGATCGCGACGTCGCGCGTGAGCTCCATGGTCACGACGGCACGCTCGAACCGCTGACCAACTCGGAGCTCGCCGAGCCGCTCCGTCAACTCGGGTTCACGGAGATCGAGATCGCGATCGTCCGCGACACATGCTCGCGGGCTACTACCGGGCCGTTGTCGCAGCGCTCGACGGCTCGATCACCCGTGGAGAAGCGATCGAGCTCACCGCCCGCGTGAATCGCGCGGCCGTGCAGATGTTCCTCCGCTAGCCACAGGAGCTCATGTGACCACTGCCGACGCCCGGACCGCGTTCTCGCTCGCCGATTCGGTGCCCGGCGACTACTCGCTGCCGCACCCCGGGCGCCGACGCGCCCAACGTGGTGCTGATCGTCCTCGACGACCTCGGCTTCGCGCAGCTCGGCTGCTTCGGGTCCGACATCGCCACGCCCACGATCGACGCCCTCGCCGCCGGCGGCCTCCGGTACAACCACTTCCACGTCACCAGCCTCTGCTCGCCGACGCGCGCGTGCCTGATGACCGGCCGCAACCACCACGCCGTCGGCATGGGCTTCCTCACCGACCTGCCGATGGCGTTCCCCGGCTACACGGGCCGCATCCCGCAGTCGGCGACGCCGCTGCCGCGCGTGCTGCGCGACGCGGGCTACAACACGCTCGCCATCGGCAAGTGGCACCTCGTGCCCGGTGGCGAGCGGTCGGTCGCGGGTCCGTTCGACCGCTGGCCGCTCGGGTTCGGCTTCGAGCGCTACTACGGCTTCCTGCAGGGCGACACCAACCACTGGGCGCCGAACCTCGTCCGCGACAACCACTACGTCGAGCAGCCCCGCGCGCCGCAGGACGGCTACCACCTCACCGAGGACCTCGCCGACGAGGCGATCCGGTCGATCACCGCGCAGCACCAGGCCGCGCCCGACAGTCCGTTCTTCCTCTACTTCGCGCTCGGCGCGATGCACGCGCCGCACCACGTCGCGCCCGAGTGGGTCGAGCCGTACCGGGGCGCGTTCGACCGCGGCTGGGAGCAGTGGCGCGACGACGTGTTCGCGCGTCAGCTCGCGACCGGCGTCGTGCCCGACGGCACCGCGCTCAGCGAGCGGCCGAGCTGGATCGACGAGTGGTCGTCGCTGTCGGCCGACGCGCAGCGCATGCTCGCGCGCCAGCAGGAGGTGTTCGCCGGCTTCCTGTCGCACACCGACGCGCAGATCGGCCGCGTCGTCGACCAGCTCGACGCGCTCGGCGAGCTCGACAACACGATCGATCATGCTCATCTCCGACAACGGCGCCAGCGGCGAGGGCGGCGCGCTCGGCACGTTCAACGAGCACCGCTTCACCGAGCACGTGCCCGACACCGTCGAGGGCAACCTCGCGTGGAGCGACGAGCTCGGCGGGCTGCGCTCCTACCCGCACTACTCGTGGGGCTGGGCGTGGGCCGGCAACACGCCGCTGCGGCTGTGGAAGCGCTACACGTGGCTCGGCGGCACCCGCACGCCGCTCGTCGTGCACTGGCCCGCGGGCATCGACGGCGGCGGCGACGGTGCGCGACCAGTTCGTGCACGCGGTCGACCTCATGCCGACCGTGCTCGACGCCGCGCGGCATCGACGCCGCCCGACGCGGTCGACGGCGTCGAGCAGCAGCCGGTCGACGGCGCGTCGATCCGCGCCACGTTCGCCGACGGCGACGCGCCGTCGCCGCGCACCGACGCAGTACTTCGAGATGCTCGGCTCGCGTTCGATCGTCGCCGACGGTTGGAAGGCGACCACCGACCACGTGTCGAAGGGCGTCGTCGACGAGGAGCGCCTGGTCGAGGGCAGCCGCGAGTTCGCCGACGACGAGTGGGCGCTGTTCCGTCTGCGCCGACGACTTCTCCGAGACGCGCGACGTCGCCGCCGAGCATCCCGACGTGCTCGCCGACCTGCAGGCGCGGTGGCAGTCGGAGGCCGAGCGCAACCAGGTCTTCCCGCTCGTCGACGAGCTCATCGGCCGCATCGCCGCGGTGGTGCCGTGGCCGAACGCGGTCCCCGAGCGGCGGTCTACCGGCCCGAGGGCGGGCCCGTGCCCGACGACTCGGTGGCGCGACTCTTCGGCGGCTTCCGCCTCGTCGCGTCGCGTCGACGTGCCCGAGGGCGGCGGCGCGGGCGTCCTCGCCGCGATGGGCGACTGGACCGGCGGGCTGGCGCTGTTCGTGCGCGACGGCCGGCTCGTGTTCGTGCTCAACCGCGCCGGCGACGAGGCGCGCGTCGAGAGCGACGTGCCGATCCCGGCGGGCGCGCACGAGCTCACCGCGGTGTACACGCCGGGTTTCGACGGGCCCGGGCGTCGGCCTGTTCCACGACGACGAGCTCGTCGCCCACGCGGTGCTCTCGGTGCCCGCGCCGATGGTGTTCCAGCACGGCGGCACCGTGCTCATGCTCGGGCGCGACCGCGGGCTCCCCGTGTGCGACGACTACGAGCCGCCGTTCCCGTGGACCGGCACGCTGCACGAGGTCGTCATCGAGACCGGGCCCGCGATCGAGCCGTCGTTGACCGAACGGATGCGAGGGCTTGCTCCACAGCGAGTAGCGCCGGCCGCGGCTCCGGGGAGATGCTCTCCTGGTGGAGCTCCTCGCACCGTGTCGACCGCTGGCAGCAGCGACACCGCGCGCCGGCGTTCGTCGTCGGTGTGGTCAAGAAGTACGGGGACGACCGCGGGAGTCAGCTCGCCGCGCTCGTCACCTACTACGGGTTCCTGGCGATGTTCCCGCTGCTGCTCGTCTTCGTGACCGTGCTCGGATACGTCGCGCACGACGACCCCGGGCTGCGTCACGACCTCCTGAACTCGGCGTTGGCCGACTTCCCCGATCGTCGGTCAGGAGCTGCGCCGCAACGTCGGCGCGCTCGGCGGCAACGGCGTCGCGCTCGTGGTCGGGCTCCTCGCGCTGGTCTGGGGTTCGCTCGGCGTCGCGCAGGTCGCGCAGCACGCGATGGCGCAGGTGTGGAACGTGCCCGGCGCGCGCCGACCCGGCTTCGTGCCCCGGCTGGTCCGTTCGCTGCTCGTGCTCGCGGTGCTCGGCTCGCGATCGTGGGGACCGCGGCGCTCACGACGGTCGACCACGCTCGTGCCCGGCGGCAGCGCGGTGCCGATCCTCTCGACGCTGCTGGTCGTGGTCCTGAACGTCGCGCCTCTACTGGCTCGCCTTCCGCGTGATGACGCCGGGCGAGGTCGCGTCCCGCGATCTGGTGCCCGGGTGCGATCGTGGGCGGGGTGGCGTGGACCGCGCTGCAGGCGGTCGGCACGCTGCTGGTGGCGCGGCAGCTGCGCCACACCAGCGAGCTCTACGGCACCTTCGGCGTCGTCCTCGGGTTGCTGTTCTTCCTCTACCTGGCGGCGCAGATCATCGTGTACGCCGCCGAGGTCAACGTCGTGCAGGCGCGACACCTCGTGCCGCGCTCGCTCTTCCCGCCGCCGCTCACCGAAGCCGACGAGCAGGTGCTGACCGACGTGGCCGAGACCGAGCAGCGCCGCCCCGAGCAGACGGTCGACGTGTCGTTCGGAGCGCCCGCGCGCCCGGGTCGGCCCGGGGTCGTCGCAGGCCTAGATCGTCGACGCGGTCTCGCCGCCGAGGTACTCGGCGAGCAGCTCGTCGCCCGCGTCGGCCGCCGCGCCCTGCCAGCCGACGAGCCCGTGCCGCAGCACGACGGCCTGGTCGGCGAACCCGAGCGCGCGTCCACGAACTGCTCGATGAGCAGCACGGTGATGCCTTCGTCGCGCGCCCGCTGCGAGCGACTCGAACACGAGGTCGACGATGCGGGGCGCGAGCCCCAGCGACATCTCGTCGGCGATCAGGAGCTTGGGTGATGCCGCCAGCACCCGCGCCAGCGCCAGCATCTGCTGCTCGCCGCCGGAGAGCGTGCCCGCAGCCTGCGTGCGCCGATCGGCGAGCACCGGGAACATCTCGATCGCCTTGTCGAACGCGTCCTTGCGCTGCGCGCGAGGGAGCGAGAACCGCAGCTGCGCCCACAGGTTCTCCTTCACGGAGAGGTGCGGGAACAGGTTGCGCGACTCGGGCACGTACGCGAGGCCCGACCTTCGCGATCGTGTGCGACGACTTGCCGGTGATGTCCTGCCGTCGAACAGCACGCGACCGGCGGTGGGGTGGACGACACCGGCGATCGCCGACGCCAGCGACGACTTCCCCGCGCCGTTGGCGCCGAGCACGGCGGTGACCGATCCGTGCGGCACGGAGAACGACACGCCGAACAGCGCGCGCGCTTCGCCGTACGCGACCTGCACGTCGGTGACCTCGAGCAGCGGTGTCGCGGTGTTCACGCCTCGACCTCCCGCGATCCGTGGTCGGCCCGGTCGGTTCGCCCGGTCTCGCGTCTGCCGTCGCGGCGCTTCGAGGGGTGCACCGAAGTAGGCCGCCTGCACCTCGGGGCTGGTGCGGATCTCGTCGGGCGTGCCCTCCACGAGGAGCTTCCCGAAGTCGAGCACGGTGATCCGGTCCGACAGGCCGAGCACGAAGTCGACGTTGTGCTCCACGAGCACGAACGCGGTGCCGCGCTCCTGGCGCACGCGGCGCAGCGCTTCCCCGAGTTGCTCGGTCTCGTGCACGTCGAGGCCCGACGACGGCTCGTCGAGCAGCATGACCGTCGGGTCGGACGCCAGCGCGCGGGCCACCTCGAGCAGGCGCCCGGTGCCGAGCGGGATGGCGAGTGCGGGCCGGTCGGCGAGCTCGGTCGAGGCCCACGAGCTCGAGGATGGCGTCGACCGCCTCGTCCTCACCGGGGCCCGGACGCTCACCGAACCCGGTGAGGTCGCGGGCCATGCCGAGCAGGCGTTCACGACGGTCCTTCACCCGCCGCGCCACCACGAGGTGCTCGCGCACGGTCAGCTCGGTGAACAGCTCCATGCGCTGGAAGGTGCGCGACAGGCCCGGCGTGCGCGGGTCTGCGGGCTCCGACGCGTGACGTCGTCGCCGCTCATCGTGACGCTGACCGGTCCGCGGGCCGGAGCAGCCCCGACAGCACGCCGAACAGCGTGGTCTTGCCGGCACCGTTCGGTCCGACGAGTCCGATCGTGGAACCGACCGGCACGCTGATGCTGACCTGGTCGAGCGCGACCACGCCGCCGAAGCGCACGGTCACGCCCTCGGCGGCCAGGATCGGTGCCGCCACCTCGGCCACCTCCGCCGGGTTCGTGGTCGCGGTCATGCCGGCACCCCCGCGGTCGCGAGATCGCCGCGCAGTCGTGCTTCTTCCTCGCGGCGCTCGATGTTCTTGAACTGTCGGAGCCGTTGACGGTTGACGATGTTGTAGACGACGCCGCGCGGCTCGCTCACGAGCCCGATGGCCCCGAGACCGAAGAGCATCGTGGGCACCTCGCGGTCGCCGGCTTCCCCGAGGTCGAGGCCGCCGAGCGTCACCGCCGCCCACACCCCAGCGCGGCGACGACCAGCGAGCAGGCCGATCTTCAGCGGCCTGGTTGGCGATCGGCGCCTTCGCGCACCCGTGAGCCGATGAGGAACGCGGCCGCGAGACCCAACGCCACGAGGATCGTCCGCACCGAGTCCTGTCGTCGACGTTCTCCCAGATCCAGCCGCTGCCCGCGAACGCGAACACCGTGAGCACCGCCATGGCGAGCGCGCCGAGCACGTTCCGGTACGCCTTGCTCCAGCGCGAGGCGGCGTGACCACACCGCTCACGACGAGGAAGAAGACCAGCACCAGGATGATGGACAGGCGGTTGCGGCGCGATGGCGAAGATCATGCCGGCGAGCAGCGCGCCGATGACCGAGCGCACGCCCCAGGTCACCACGATGGCGAGCCAGACGATGCCGACCAGCGCGTTGAACGATTCGGGCAGCGCGGTGCCGACGACGGTCGCGTACAGCCCACCGCCGAGGCCGGCGACGAAGGCGCTGACGCCGAAGAGCACGAGCTTGGCCCGCACGATGCTGATGCCGGTCGTGGTCGACGCCGGTTCGCTCGAGCGGATGGCGGCGAACACGAGACCCGACGTCGCGCGTTTGAGGTTCACGATCGCCGAACGCCGACGATGGCGAACACCACCGCCACGATCGCGTACATCTCCAGCCGGTCGGTGATGCCGATGCCGAACGGCCGCGCGATCTGCATGCCGGCGCCGAAGTTCTCGTACTCGTTGCGCGTCCACACGAACTGCTCGACGAGCAGCGCGAAGCCGATGGTGAGCAGCGCGAGGTAGAGGTCGCCGATGCGGAGGCTCGGCAGCGCGACGAGCAGGCCGAACGGCACCGCGAACACCGCGCCGGCGAGGATCGGCCAGCCACACCGGCCAGCCCGCCTCGGCCGCGAGGCGGGCGGCGCGCGAACGCGCCGATGCCGGCGAGCGTGATCTGGCACAGCGAGATCATGCCGCCCTCGCCGGTGACGAGCGTGTACGAGAGGTAGATGATCGGCGAGCGCGATGCCCTGCGCGAAGACGCCGACCCAGAACTGGTCGAACGTGATCCCGAAGATCGTCACGTTGTCGAAGAGCAACGGCAGGGCCACGAGCACCACCGCCATGGCGAGCGGGCCGATGGCGCGCTCTCCATCCGTGTGCCGGGGGCAGCGGCGGCGCGTCGCCGTGCGTCCCGCCCGCGCTCCGCCGGTCGACCTCGAACGCCTCCGATGCGCAGCCCCTTGGCCGAGAAGCTGTAGGCGACCAGGAACACCAGCATCACGACGAACGGGATGCTCGCCGACACGCCCGAGGAGAAGAACCCGCTGTCGGGCTGCACCTTGACCCAGAGCTGCTGGAGCAGACCGACCGCCGAGTGCGCCCCGAACGCGAGCGGCAGGCTCGTCATGCGGGCGATCACGACGGCGGCGAACGATCCGACGAGCAGGAAGCACGAACTGGCTCTCGTCGAGACCGAGGATCGGGGCGAGCAGCACGCCCGCGAAGCCGGCCAGCATCACGCCGACCATCCAGGATCCTGCGGTGACCGCTTCGGTGTTCACGCCCGCGATGCCGGCGTTGCGCGGGTGGTCGACGGTCATGCGCGTCGCCAGGCCGAGCGACGTGAAGCGCAGCACGAGCGTGGCCGACAGGGCGATGACGCCGCGCTCAGGATCACGACGAACTGGTTCTCGTTGACGTACGGTTGCCGAACACCTTCAGGAAGTTCGGGTCGGCCGGGACTCGACACCAGACCTTCGGGGTTGAAGATCTCGGTGGTCGAGGAACGGGAACAGGACCGTCGTCAGCGCGGGGATCGCGACCCACAGGCCGACCGTCGACACGAGCCGCACCGTCGGCGACGCGTGCGTGAGGCGCTTGAAGAGCACGAAGTAGAGGAGGAGCCCGAGTCAGCGGCGCGACCACGAGGATGCGTGAAGGGCGCCGCGGTCGCGATGCTCCAGCCGTTCTGCGCGGGTCAGGTAGTAGTAGAAGACGGCGATCCCGTACGCGAGCGCGCCGTGGGCGAAGTTGAACACCCGCGACGACGTGTACGTCAGCACGAGGCCCAGCGCCGAGATGGCGTAGATGCTGCCGACGACCAGCCCGCTGATGATGTAGGGCGTCACCGTTCCACCCTTTCCGTCGAGACCGGGTTACGGCACGACGGAGCCGGGTCGCGTGGGACCCGACTCCGCCGTCAGAGGTGCGTGCCGGGCTACGGCGCCGCGGTCGTGGCGGGGTGTCAGTGGTGGTCGTCGTCGCCGCCGGTGCAGCCTGGGTGATCTTGTTGTCGGTGATCAGCTGCTTGGCGCAGAACGGCTTGCCGTCGAACTGCGGCACGAACGCCTTGTTCTCGACGTGCACGTAGTACACGCACTGGAACGGCTTGCCGTAGACCTTGGCGAAGTCGATCGTGGTCTGCGGGATCGTCGAAGAAGCCGTTGCCCGTGTAGCCCTTCTCGAGGCGCAGGTTGTTGATGAACGCCTTGCGCGTCGGGCAGGCTCACGCCGGCCGCCTTGACGCCCTCGATGAAGGTGTTGGCGCTGAGCCAACCGACCGCGGTCGACCTGGCTGAGCGGCGACGTTCGGCGCTCTCGGTGCCCATCCACTTCTTGAAGTCGTCGTAGCCCTTCCACGACTTCGTCGCCGCGAGCTCGAACGGCTTGAACTCGATGCCGAAGTACACGTCGTCGTACGTGGGCAGGTCGAGCACGAGCGGGCTGTAGCCGCCGGGGAAGATCGACCGGGTGGAGCTTCACGCCGGCCTGCTTCAGCGCCTGACATGAGACCGGTGTTCCCGGCGTTGTCGAGCGCGGTGTAGAGCGAGTTGGCGCCCGACTGCTTGATCTGGTCGGCGACGGAACCGAACTCGGTGGTGCCGACCGGGATGTCGTGGTTGATGTAGACGGTCTTCAGACCCTTGGTCTTGTTGGCCGCCGACTTCACCTGCTCCGTGAACACCACGCTGTTCGCGGCGTTGGAGCCGATGATCGCCAGCTTGGTGCCGCCGAGCTCCTTGATCACGTCGGCGTTGCGCGACGTGAACTCGTTCTGGATGTTCTTGGTGTTGGCGTTCTGCATCCCGAAGTAGTTCGGGTAGGTGCCGTACACGGGGAGGCCGAGCTGCCAGCCGACGACCGGGATCTTCTGGTCGTGGAGGTACTCGCCGCTGGCGTCGCCGGCGTTCGACTCGGTGATGATGCCGAAGACCTTGTCCTCCTCGGCGAGCTGCTGCGCGGCGGTGGTGTTGCGGGCGGCGTCGCCGGCGTCGTCGACGTTGACCAGCTCGATCTTGCGCTTGCCGGCTCACCCTCGGCGTTGGCCTGCGCGATGCGGGCCTTGATGCCGTCGAGCGTCTGCGCGTAGAAGGCCGCGAACGGTCCGGAGGTCGGGACGATGGTGCCGACCTTGATCGTCGAATCGTCGACGCCGGTGATCGTTCTTGCAGGGATTCGGCGCCTTGATGGGCTTGAGGTTGTCGAATTGCGCGCTCGGATCGGCGGCGCCTGCGGCCCCGGTCGTGAGCAGACCCACGCTCACGGCCGCGAGGACCGAGATCCCCGCGACCGAGCGCACCCATCGGCGTGCCTTCATTGATTCCCCCCAGTGTTTGTCGCCGACCCTCCAGGAGGCGAGTGCGCGCATCTTGGCACGGGCGCAACAGGGTTGCACGCGCCACCGCGGAAGGTGATTGCCAGCGACAAGTGGTCAGGTCGGCCGTCAGGACGCCCTGCAGGGCCGCCGCGGCAACGAGGTTGGCCCTGATGTGCGTCCGGGTACCCGAAAAGGTGCACAATGGAGGGTCCCCCTCCGCGAGAATGCTCGCGGAGCCCTCTGCACGATCTCCGGAATGCCCATCAGCCGGAACAAGGACGCATCCCCCGTCGTTCTACTGTCGACGGTCGCCTTTCCCCGGGCGACCGCAACCCCAACCCTCGGGAAGGCACCGTGGCTCGAGTACGAAATCGCACCGAACGGGACAATGAAGATCTCGTTCGGCTCTATCTGGAAGACATCGGTCGGCACCAGCTGCTGACCAAGGACGACGAGGCCCGCCTGGCCCAGGACATCGAGGCGGGCAAGGCCGCGCGCGAGACCCTCGACACCGTCGACAAGGGCCTCACCCGCAGCCGAGAAGCGTGACCTCCAGCGGCTCGTCCGCAAGGGCGAGAACGCGCAGCGTCAGTTCGTCCAGTCGAACCTCCGACTCGTCGTGTCGATCGCCAAGCGCTACCAGGCGTCGGGCATGCCGCTCCTCGACCTCGTGCAGGAGGGCAACCTCGGCCTCATCCACGCGGTCGAGAAGTTCGACTGGCGCAAGGGCTTCAAGTTCTCCACGTACGCCACGTGGTGGATCCGTCAGGCCATCCAGCGCGGCATCGCCAACGCGGGTCGCACCATCCGCCTGCCCGTGCACGCGGCCGACAACCTCGCCCGGCTCCAGAAGGAGCGTGCGGGGCTCGAGGCACGCCTCGGCCGTCCGGCCACGCTCGACGAGCTGGCCGAGGAGCTCGACCTCGCTCCCGAGCGGGTCAAGGAGCTCATCCCGCACCTCGCCGAGCCGGTGTCGCTCGAGACGCCCGTCGGCGAAGACGGCGAGACCGAGCTCGGTGACCTGGTCGAGGACCGTGGGGCCGAGTCGCCCTACGAGTCGGCGGCCCGGGCGATGCTCCCGGCCGAGATCGAGAAGCTGCTGGCGGTGCTCGACGAGCGTGAGCGTTACATCCTCACGCTGCGCTTCGGGCTCGACCGCGGCGAGCCCCGCACCCCCGACGAGGTCGGCCAGCTGGTCAACCTCAGCCGGGAGCGGGTCCGTCAGATCGAGGCCCGTGCCCTCGCCCGCCTCCGCCACCCCTCGGTGGAGATGGGTGCCCGAGCACTGCTCGCCGGCTGATCTCACCCAGCACCTCGTTTTGGCGCCGCAACTGTGTGCATGTCACACGGTTGCGGCGCCGAAACGCGTCTAGGGGTTGTCGAGGCCGAGCTGGCCGAGCTGCTGGTGCTGCTGCGTGATGCGCGCGCAGTGCCTGCATGGCGCGGTAGACGCGCTGGCGGGCGGCCTGTTCGGTGGTCTGGAGGCGCGCCGCGATGGCGGCGTGGTCGAGCTCCTCGACGAAGCGGAGCTGCAGGACCTCCTGGTGGACGCGGGCGAGCTCGGCGAACGCGGCACGCGGCACCTCGTGCTCGTCGTCGTGCAGCAGGCGGGCGTCGGGCGCGGCGTCGGCCGACGCGGCGTCGGGGAGCTCGGCCCACGGCTCGACCGCGAAGCGCGACCGCGCGCCGCGCCTGGTCGGTGGCGAGGTTGCGGACGATCCGCAGCACGTACCACTTCGCCCGCTCGGGGTTGCGCACCTCGGCCCCGCTGGCGAGCGCCGCGCACGACCGCGGTCTGGGCGAGGTCCTCGGCGTCGGCGTCGTTGCGGCAGAACGAGCGCGCGTAGCGGAAGATGTCGGCGCGGTGCTCCACGACGACCTCGCGCAGGTCGACACGTCGCTCGAACCGTCGTTCCGCCCGCGATCCGGTTCCCGCCCGCCTCGCCCCGCATCGAGGTGCCGTACCGTACATTCCGGACATCTCGCTGGCAACGGCGCCAGTCGCGGCGTGCCGGTCTACGCTCGCGCCGCCGTGGCCCGCGTCCTGGTCACCCGTCAGCTCCCCGACGGCGGGCTCGACCCGCTGCTCGCGGCCGGGCACGAGCTCGTGCAGCGTGCCGGCGACGAGCCGCTCACCGCCGCCGAGCTGGTCGCGCTGGCGGCCGAGGTCGACGGGATCGTCTGCATCCTCACCGACCGGATCGACGCCGACGTGCTCCGCGCCGGCGCGCCCCGGCTGCGGGTGGTGGCCAACGTCGCGGTGGGCTACGACAACATCGACGTCGCCACCGCCACGGAGCTCGGCATCACGGTGTGCAACACGCCCGGCGTGCTCGACGAGACCACCGCCGACCTCGCGTTCCTCCTGATCCTCGCCGCGGCCGCGGCGCGCGACCGACGCCGAGGCCGACCTCCGCGCCGGACGGTGGACCGGCTTCCACATCGGCGACTTCCTCGGCGTCGACGTGCACGGCGCGCACGCTCGGCATCGTCGGGTACGGGCGCATCGGCCAGGCCGTCGCCCGCCGTGCGGCCGGCTTCGGCATGGAGGTGCTCCACCACACCCGCACCGACACCGGGATCACCGGGTTGGGTCGGCGACCTCGACGACCTGCTCCGCGCGCGTCGACATGCGTGTCGCTGCACGTGCCGCTGCACGACGACGACCCGCGGGCTGATCGACGCCCGTCGGCTCGCGCTGATGAAGCCGTCGGCGGTGCTGGTGAACACCGCGCGCGGCCCGGTCGTCGACGAGGAGGCGCTGGCGGTCGCGCTCGAGGACGGCACGATCTTCGCCGCCGGGATCGACGTCTACGAGCGCGAGCCCGCGGTGCACCCCCGCCTGCTCGCCGCGCCCCACGCGGTGCTGCTCCCGCACATCGGCAGCGCCACCG
>CAVWLR010000012.1:0-11137 GCA_963755855.1 uncultured Actinomycetes bacterium
CGCTATGGCAGCGCATTGCGGAACAAACAGGGCACGAGTGAGCCGGAGCGGACGACCGCTGGAACCGTGCCCTCAGTCCAACATGTCGCCGTCGTCGGGACCTGACGGTGAACGACGTATGAGCACCAGCGCGATCACCAGGAGCAGCGCGACGAAGGCGTTCACCCCGAGCTCGATCTGCGTGTGCGTGAACACCCGGTTGGTCTGGTGCTCGAGCGACTGCGTCCCGACGAGCAGGATGTGCCGCACCGCGGAGATCACCCCGATGATGAGGAACGGCACGAGCTGGAAGCCGCCGCCCTCGAGGTGCGCGAGCACGGTGCGGAAGATCTCGAGGATGATGACGACGAACAGCACGCCGTTGATCGCGTCGCCGACCCGCCGGGCGAAGGTGATGTGCTCCTCGGTGAACAGGTCGTGCAGGGTCTCGTAGAGCAGCGCGACCGCGATGCCCACGAGCACCAGCGCCACCGCGGCGTAGAGCACGTCCTCGGCCAGCGCGAGCCCGAACACGAGCTTGCGCCGCGCCGCGCTGTTCCGCCCGACGTGAGGGTCGTGCTGCTCCTCGTCGAGACCTCCGCGACTCATCGGCGCTGCGTGCTCATCGGTGCGCTACATGCCCCGCTTCGGGTCGATCGTGCCCTCGACGCCCGCGCGCCATGCGAGTCCTGCGCGAACGTCGACACGAGCGTGCCGTCCTGCGTGAACACCGCGCCCGAACCGAACACGCGACCGTTGCCCGCGTAGCTCGCCTCCTGCGCGACCAGCAACCACTGGCCGACGTCGGCGTGGTCGTGGAAGTGCGCGGTGTGGGAGATCACACCGGTGGAGATCGACGTGTGCGCGTCGGCGATGTTGATGTGCGATGTGCGGCCGCATCGCCAGGCCGATGATGAACCCGGGCTGGGTCCAGGCGACGATCGCCTGGTTGGCGGCGACCGAGTCGTACGACTCCGACGCTGCGCGTCCAGAAGTACATCGCCGGCGACCCGTCGGCGCCGACCGCGTCGGGCGCGTCGACCAGGCGGGCCTCGGCGCCGGGGAACACGGTGATCGACGGGTTGGGCGTCGCCGCGTCGGGCCCGGCGACGTCGGGCATCGTCGGCGAGTGCCGCATGAGGTCGGGCTCCACCGTGTTGAGCAGCACGAGGCCGCGGGAGAGGAGCCGCTCGCCCTGGTACGCGGTGATGGTGTCGCTCGCCCACGCGCGCCCGGCGTGCATGGCGTCGAGGTGCGAGCTCCATCGGGCCCGCGCTGTAGGTGCCGGCCCGGGCGAAGATCGCGTGGATCGACTTCACCTCTTTCTGGCTGCCGCAGTTGGCGTCGGACGCCATGATCATCTGGGCCAGGATCTGGCCGCTGAAGACCACGTCGCGACCCTCGGGGTCGTCGGCCGGGTGCGGGGCCGACCAGCGTCCCCCACCGAGGTCCTGCACCTGCAACGTCGGCGGCAGCTCGCTCATGGATCGCTCCTCGGGGGTTCGGTGGGACCGCAGCACGCTACCGGTGAGCGCGGTCCGGGTACAAAGGGGTCCGTGACCCACGAGCAGACCCCGCCCCCGGTGCCGTCCACCGACCCGGCGGCCGTGCCCATGGGTCGCCACGAGACCGAGGCAGCTGAGCGCATCGACCGCAACCTGGCCGAGCTGCTCCAGGAGCTGCGCGTCGCCGGGCTCGGGGTGCAGGTGCTGTTCGGCTTCCTGCTGGCGATGCCGTTCACCACCATGTTCTCGTCGCTCGACCCCGAGCAGCACCGGCTCTACGTCACCGTGCTCCTCGCTCGCCGCCCTCGCCACCGCGCTCCTGACCGCGCCGGTCGCGTACCACCGCATCGTCTTCCGCCGGCACCAGAAGCACGACGTGTTGCGCTTCGCGAACGCGGTCGCGCTGGCCGGGCTGGTCGACGGTCGCGCTCGCCGATCAGCGGCGCGGTGCTCCTCGTGGTCAGCGTCGTGTACGACGGGCTGGTCGCGGCGATCATCGCGGCGCGTCGTGGCGGGCGTGTACTTCACGCTCTGGTACGTCGATCCCGCACCTGGGTCGGCGGGACAACCGACTACTGAACACCCACTGAAATTCCGGCTACCGTTTGTTTGCTAGGTGATGGTGCGGGCACGTTACCGGAGGGTGGACGATCTCGACGGAGTGGCGCGTGACGCGGAGACCCTCCTCGACGTCCTCGCCCGGTTCAGCGTGCGAGGTTTGGTCGTCCCAGTTCGCAGCGCAGTGTCGGGTGGCCGCGTCGAGTGCGAGAGCTGCCATCACGTCGTGGCCGCGGCCGATGTTCCGGTCCTCGACCTCCGTCGACTCGAAGGCGCGTCCGACCCCGACGACATGCTCGCCGTGGTCGCCGTTCGAGTGTCCGATTTGCCGGCCTGCGCGGGTCGCTGGTCCTCAACTACGGACCGACCGCAACCGAGGAGGACGCCTCCGTGCTCCTCGGGCTCTGGGCGACGCCCCCCGTGATGAAGGACGACCGACCCGAGGGAGGCGGCACCGCTGAGTTCCGTCTCGCCGGCGACATCGACGTCACCAACTCCAGCCGGATCGGTGACGAGCTCTGCGAGTTCGACGTCGAAGCACCACACGGTGGTCGTGGTGTGCACCGACGTGACGTTCGTCGAGTCGCGCTGGGCCTGGTGATGATGGCGTGTGTCCAGCGCTTCGCCGAGGACGCGGGCCGCGAGCTCACGTGGCGCGAAGCCACCGCTCCCACGTCCACCGCACCCTGCACGTGAGCGGGCTCGAGCGACTACCTCCATCCTCGAGGCGTAGCCCGGTGATCTCGCCGCTCGGGTAGGAGCGAGGGGTTCACCACCCCTCTTCCAAGGAGACCGACATGCGATTCCTCCTCCGCCTCGGCGTGCTCGTGCTCGCGGTCGTCGGCGCCAAGGCCCTGTACGACCAGTTCGCCCCGAAGGCCGTCCAGCTGAAGGGCCCCGCCGGAGACGTGCTCGACACCGCGAAACACCGCCGCGCGCGCGACGTCACGCAACACGCCAAGGACGCCGCCGCCGAGGTCGCCGACGACGCCCGTCAGAAGGCCAGTCGACGTGAAGGACCAGGCGTCGACCGTGGTCGACCAGGCGCAGGACATCGTCTCCGACGACGTGGCCTCGAGCGGTGGCTACGCCGACGACGTCACGGCCCGGGCCTGACCGCATCCCCGAAGCGCGCCGGCGCCTCGATCATCGGGTAGTGCCCGACGCCGTCGAGCACCACGATGGCATCGGGTCGCGCCTCGTGGAGCCCGTCGCCCATCGCGCCACGGCGATGGGATCGTCGCCGCCCCACACCACGCCAGCGGCGACGGGTGGGTCTCGATGGCGCCGGTGAACCGGCGCCTCGTTGCGGCGCCGCTCCTCGATGTAGCGGATCGTGCGCGGCAACAGGCGGTGGCCCCGTCGAGGAGATCATCTCGCCGTGCGCCGGCGAGCTCCTCGGCCGACGAGCGTCGAGTCCGGGCAGAAGGTCGCGGCCAGCGCGGCCTGCCCACGCGCCGTCGAGCCGGCGTCTGCGCCAGTCGCTCGTCGGGAAGCGCGAGCAGGAACTGCTGGACCGCGGTCAGGTGCGCCATCTCGATGTAGATGCTGCCGTTGGTGACCACCCGCCGGGTGATCTCGACCGGCCACCGGCCCTCGAGCTGGCGGGCGAGCAGCTCGCCGCCCACGGTGTCGCCCATGTCGTGGGTCAGCAGCGCGAGCCGGTCGACGCCGATGACGCGTGAAGGCCAGGACGACGTCGGCCTGTAGCTCGAGCGTGTAGCGCTGGTCGGGCTTGGCCGAAGCCCGTAGCCGAGGAAGTCGAAGAGCAGCACCCGGCGGTGCGGCCAGCGCGTCGAGCACCCTGCGAAGTCGAACGACGAGGTCGGGAACCCGTGCAGGACGAGCAACGGCTCGTCGACCTCCTCCTCGAGCGCAGGCGCGACCACGGTGAAGATCGTGTGCCCGGCGAGGTCACGCCGTTCGCCGGCCGCCGCCCATTCCGCCGGGTCCCGTCCTACTATGACGAGGGCGTTTCGAGCCTGCGCTCCCGAGCTTCGGCCCGGGCGTGAACGTGGCCGGGCAGCTGGCCTACCCCCCGACGCTCGCCCAGTTCGGGTACTCCACGACCGCATCGGCGTCGATCTCGAAGTCGGGCAGCCGCTGGAGGATCTGGGTGAGCACCTCGGCGAACTCGATGCGCGCCAGGTGCGACCCGACGCAGCGGTGGAGCCCGACCCCGAACGACAGGTGCCGGTTCGGGTTGCGGTCGATCACGAAGTTGTCGGCATCGGGGAAGGCGCGCTCGTCGTGCCCGGACGAGATCTCGCTCAACAACACGCGGTCGCCCTTCCTGCATCCGGCAACCCTGTGTTCTCGAAGTCCTCGGTCACCGTGCGGGCGTGCGTGCGCGCCGGTGGGTAGTAACGGAGGAACTCCTCGGTCGCCGTGACCATGAGGTCGGGCTCCTCGAGCAGGCGTCGCTTGTCGTCGGGGAACTGCGAGAGGTGCAGCAATGCGGCGCCGATGAGCGTGGTCGTGGTGTCGACTCCACCACCGACGGTCATGAACACGATCGACTCGGCGGTCTCGCTGTGGCATCGGCGTGCCGTCGATCTCGTGGTGGGTGATGGCGCTGATGGCGTCGTCACGCGGCGAGTGCACCCGCAGCGCGATCTCCTCGTGGATGCGCACCATCACGTTGCCGAACTGCACCTGTGCGGCGCTGTGCTCGGGAGTGCCGCGTGAGTACGCGGCGACGTTGTGGAACGCGTCGGTGATCATGCTCCAGTCGTCCTCGGGGAACCCGAGCCACTCCAGCGTGACCGCACCCGGCACCGGCACCGACAGCTCGTGCGTGAACTCGCACTCCCCCCTGCTCGATGAACTGGTCGATGAAGTGCGTCGTCCAGTGCTCGCCGGGCGGGGCGGAGCTCTCGGCTCCCCTGGGCGCTGGGACCTCCCAGAGGACGCGGCGCACCGGGTACCAGTCGGGCGGGTCGATCTCCTCGGGTGTCAGCAACGGGAGGCGGCTCTGCCCCAGCACGATCGAGCTCACCTCGGGGTCGGTGCGCGCCGACGAGAAGTGCTCCCAGTCGCGGAACGCGGCCGCGACCTCGTCGTAGCCGGTGATGGCCCAGAACCCACCGTGACGGGTGCTCCACGCGACGGGACACTGTTCGCGGGGTTCGATCCACGACGCGTCGGACTCTGCACGGGTCACCGGGCCGAAGAGATCGAAGTCGATACTGTCGGGTCCCTCCCGGGCCGCACCTCACGAGAACTCGAACCCCTCGTAGCCGGCGGCCGGCGACGCGATCGCACGTCGACGTACTGTCGAACCCGCCCACGTACGGCAGGAAACCCGCGCCTTCCCGGGGACGTTGTCCCGAGGTACCACGAGTTGCAGGGGCGCGACATACATGGTCCCGACCGCGACCGGTTGACCTCGTCGACCCACGCGTCCTGCGCCTCGGTCGTGGGCTCGATCGGGTGCACCCACCGTCCCGCGGGTGCTCACAGCGCGGTGATCCAGTCGACGTGCTGCTCGGCACCGCAGACCATGTTGGCAACGACGGAGGGGCTCCCGGGACCGGTGATCGTGAAGAAGTTCGGAAACCCATCGACTGGACGCCGAGCAACATCGGGCACCCTCCGCCCAGGCGTCGCGGAGGCGCAGTCCGTCGCGCCCCCGGATGTCGATCCGGTCGAGCGCTCCGGTCATGGCGTCGAAACCCGGTGGCGAACACGATGACGTCGAGGTCGTAGTCGCCCTGCGCGGTCCGGATGCCCGTGGGAGTGATCTCCTCGATCCCGCCGCGATGCAGGTCGACCAGGTGCACGTGGTCGAGGTTGAAGGTCTCGTAGTAGTCGGTGTGCAGGATCGGCCGCTTGCACCCGATCGGCAGGTCCCGCGGCGAGAGGCCGTCGGCCGTCTCGGGATCGTCGATACGCGCCGGATCATCTCGCGGTAGAGCTCCACGCCGAGCTCGTTGGCGTCGGTGTCGCGGAGCACGTCGCTCCACGCACGACACGCGGCCCAGCCGAGCTCGTCGACCGCTTCGAGGCGCTCCTCGGGGCTCGCCTCGAGGATGGCGACGTCGCGGGGCAACGGCACCGCGACCGCACCACTCGTGCCGACGACACCGCCGTAGTTGCGACGCTGCTCGGCACGCAGCTCGCGGTACTGCGCCTTCACCTTCACCTGGAGGTCGGGATCGAGTGGCTTGTTGCTGGCCGGCCACGCGTACGACGGCGTGCGCTGGAACACGTAGAGCTCGGCGGCATCACGCGCGAGCTCGGGCGTGGCCTGCACCCCCGACGAACCGGTGCCGATGAGCCCGACCGCTTCCCGGTGAGGTCGGGCGGATCCTGCGGCCACGCGTTGGTGTAGAGCGAGGTGCCGGCGAACGACTCGGCCCGGGGATCTGGGGCTCGAGCGGCGCCGACAGGCAACCGGTACCCATCACGAGGAACTGCGCCGAGAAGCCGTCGCCGCGGTCGGTCTCGACCAGCCAGCGGCCGCGTCGTCGTCGTAGGTCGCGGCGGTGACGCGCGTACCCAGCTGGATGTCACGGCGGAGGTCGAAGCGGTCGGCGACGTGGTTGAAGTAGCGCTCGAGCTCCTCCTGCGCCGGGAAGACCTCGGTCCACTCCCACTCCTGCTCGAGCTCGGGCGAGAACCCGTAGGAGTACTCCATGCTGGGCACGTCGCAGCGCGCGCCGGGGTAGCGGTTCCAGTACCAGGTTCCACCGACGCCGTCGCCGGCTTCGATCACGTGCACCGTGAAACCGTGCTCCCGGAAGTGGTGCAGCACGTAGAGACCGGAGGCACCCGCTCCCACGACGACGACGTCGAACTGTTCCGTGCTGTCACTCATCCGTGGTGATCCCCCGTTCCGTGGACGCTGAAGGATGGCCCGCCCGCGATCGACTCCGCCACCCGGTCCCCCGCTCAGAGCTTCGTCGTCTTCACCAGCGCTCGCACCTGCGACGAGGCGCTGATCGAGCCGTCGGAGGCGTAGGCGCCGGCGTTGGCCGCGATCTTGGCCCGGTCGTACCGGTAGTTGACCATCAGACCGAGGCTCTCCTCGATGCCGTACGACGCCGGGTTCGCCATCCAGTTGAGGCGTTCGAGCGACGCGCCGTTGGAGAGGTGGAAGTTCGCGACCGGGTCGACGCGCGCGCGCTGCGCAACGTCGTGAGGTAGCGGGCACCCGCGGACAGGATCCCGGGGCGGAGTCGCTCGGCACGCACCGGATCGTCGAGCCAGGACCGGTCGGTCGAGCTCTGCCAGCACCGCGGCGTCGTCGCCGAGCGACTCCTGCTCGGCCGGCGTGAGCGCGTGCTCGTCGACCTGCCCGCGGAACCAGGCACGGAACCCGGGCAGCGGCGAGAGCGTGGCGAAGTTCTTCAAGTGGTCGTTCTCGTGGCGCAGCGCGTCGACGACCTGCTTGATGAGCTCGTTGCCGAGGTGCACTCCCGCGAGGCCCGGTTGCGCGGAGGTGATCGAGTAGAAGATCGCGGTGTCGGGATCGTCGACGCCGTCGACGCGGTTGAGCAGCTCGGGCAGGTTGTCGGCGAGCCCGTGCGTGAGCGCGATCTCCACGAACACGATCGGTTCGTGCTCGAGCGCGGGATGGAAGAACGCGTAGCAGCGCTGGTCGCCGTCGAGCCGGTGGCGGAGGTCGTCCCAGCCCGCGATCGCGTGCACGGCTTCGGTGGCCATCAGCCGCTCCAGGACCGAGGCCGGCGAGTCCCACGTGATCTGGCGCAGTCCGAGGAGCCCCACGTCGAACAGGGTCGACAGGTGGCCGGTGAGCTCGTCGTCGAGCATCCCGAGGGCAGGGTCCGGGCTGCGCAGCGCGAGGAGGTCGCGCGCAGCTCCACCAGGAAGGCCACACCGTGGGGCAGCCCGGTGATCACGTGGAGCCAGGCCGCGTACCGGGGCACGACCCGCGCCGCAGCGACCGCTCGGCCCGGGCACGCTCGGTGGGCGTCCGCGCCGCCCGGATCGTGTCGACGGCCCGGTCGAGCGTCGCGGCGTCTGCGCCGAAGCCGGTGGCCAGCGTCTCCAGGAACCGGGCCCGGCCGGCGGGATCGAGGCGCGAGACGCGCCGACGACCCGTTCGGCGGCGGCACGCTGCGCGTTCGTCTCCCGCTGGGCGAGCACGTCGTCGATCGCCTTGACGAGCCGTGACACGTCGCCGTCGGGCAGGTCGGGTGCGAGCACGAGATCGCGCGAACGGCGCAGCGAGCGCAACCATCCCCGGAAGGGGCGACGACGAACAGCTTCGGTCACTGCACCAGTACACAGCACGGCGCATGGTTGGCGGCGGCCAGGAGGGTGCGAGAATGGGATCCTTCCGGCCGCGGCGGCGCACCGGCCGACGCGGATGTGAGGGACCGGCAACGTGGTGAACGATCGTCTGGAGCACGAGCACCTCGAAGCTCGCGCTGGAAGCCGCTCACCTCGGCACCTGGTACTGGGACGAGGAGACCGGCCGCACCGTCTGGGACGCCCGGCTGGAGGCCATGCACGGCATGGAGCCGGGCACGTTCGGCGGCACGTTCGACGACTGGCAGGCGTCGCTGCACCCGGCGGACCGGGCCGAGTGCGTCGACCGGGTCGCGGCCGCCATGGCCGATCCCGGCCCCTATGTGATCCTCCACCGCTCGATCTGGCCCGACGGATCGGTGCACTGGCTCGAGGGCCGCGGGCAGGTGATGACCGACGACGACGGGCGCGGTCGGCACATGGGCGTCGTGCTCGACGTCACCGAGCGCGAAGAACGGAGGCGGCGCTCGCACGCCAGATCGCCGAGGACCACCGGCTGATCCAGAACGTGCAACGCGCGCTGCTCCCGACCCGCATGCCGCAGGTCCCGGGGATCGAGTTCGCCGCGCGCTACGAGGGCGCGCCCGGGTCGGCGATCGGCGGCGACTGGTACGCGTTCGTGCCCCTGCGCGGCGACCGCCTCGGCATCGCCATCGGGGACGTCGCCGGGCACGGCCTGGCCGCGGTGGCCGAGATGGCACACGTCCGCTTCAGCCTGCGGTCGCTGTCGTACCTCCACGACGACCCGTCCGACGTGCTCTCCCAGCTGAGCGAGCTCGTGCGCGTGTTCTCGCCCGACACGATGGTCACCGCGCTCTACGGCACGCTCGACCCGAGCTCGGGGCGCTTCGAGTACTCGCTCGCCGGTCACTTCCCGCCCGCGCTCTGCGGCCCCGACGGTTGCGAGCTGGTCGAGGTGCGCGCCGATCCGCCGCTCGGGCTCGGCGAGCAGTACGCAGCGCCACACGCTCGCCCTCGGGCCGGACCAGACGCTGGTCGCGTTCACCGACGGCATCCTGGAGCGACGGTCGGAGGCGATCTCGCTGAGCTTGCAGCGCCTGACGGCGACGTGCAGCTCCGGGACCGCGGCAACCCGAGGCCCTGTGCGAGCACCTGATCCGCGAGATGTTGGTCGATCAGCCCAACGACGACGACGCCGCCGTCGTGGTCGTGCGCTCCGCCTCGCCCCCTGACGTCAGGTCAGCTGGGTCACGACGCGGGGTGGCGCGGTGGTGCTCCATGTGACGCTCCTCGAGCTCCTGCACCTCGTCGTCACCCGCCGACTGCACGCGCACGTAGTGGTCGTCGGCCTGCGGCATGCGCGGATGAGCTCGTCGAGCTTGAGTTGCGTGGCGACCTGCTCGCGACGCTGCGTGTGGTGCAGCACGAACACCATCACCAGGGTCACCGCGGCGGCGACGGTGGAGACGGGACCTCCCACGACTCCGGGAACCCGGCGACGGCGAGGGCGACGATGAACGCGCCCACCACGATCGCCACGACCCCGCGCCGCGGGTGCGTGCCAGATGGTCGAAGCGGTGCAGCCCGCGGCTCAGCCGGCTGTGGGTCGGGACGGTGGGCTCCACTGCTCCGCACTACCCGTTGCCGCGATCGGCCAACCGCGGCGCGTGCAGGCCGGCGTTCAGGACCAGAGGCCGAGGAGCTCGTCGGTGGTGGTGAGGGTGGCGATGAGCGACAGCGAGTGCTCGAGCACGGCGTCGGCGTACTCGCGCGGCACACCCGCGACCGCGTCGGTGGGGATCACCACCTGGTAGCCGAGGTCGAGGGCGGTGAGCGCCATGCCGAACACGCCGAGGTTCACCGACACTCCCGTCGCGACGACCGTGCGCACGCCGAGGTTGCGGAGGATCTGGTCGAGCGCCGTCGACGTGAAGGGCGTCATGCCGTGGAGGCGAGGAACGACGATGTCCGCGGATCCTCGAGTCCGTCGACGAGCTCCGCGCCGGGGCTCCCGATGTCGGTGACGGTGGAGCCGTGCTCGCGTCGTTGCTTCGCCGACATGGCGAAGATCTTGCAGTTCTCGGTGGAACCCGCGCCGTCGGGGCGCGCCACCACCGTGCAGTGCACGACGCGCGCGCCGGCGTCGCGTGCACCGGCGCACAGCCGCCGCACGGTGTCGAGCGTGTCCGTGCGCTTCATCTCCTCGACCAGCGCGACCATCATCGCGCCCTCACCCACGACGCCCTGTTGGAGCTCCATCGTGAGGACCGCGGTGGTCGACGGGTCGAGGATCGCCCGGAGGCGTTCGTCGCGGGTGGTCATCGTTCCTCCAGTGGTGGGCTCGCTGCGCGGATCGCCGGTCAAGAGCTGTTCGGTGAGCACGACGGGAAACGGCAGTCCGTCGACGAGGACGGCACTCTCGCCGCCCGCGCGATGGTGCACGGGGACGCCGACGGCGTCGAGCGAGCGTTCGGCGAGGCCCTGGTCGGTGACGGTGAGGCCGAGCGCGAGGCAGCGCGGACGGTCGTACACGTCACCCCAGACCGCGGACTCGTCGTTGCGTCGGGCGGCACCGGGTACAGCGCGAGCATGCAGTCGCCGAGGTCAGCGCGCAGTGCGGCACGTCGAGCGCGCGTCGTGCTCGTACGACACCAGCTGGTGTCGAGCACCTCGGCGAGTCGTTCGCCGTCTCGCTCCGGGTCGCGCGACGATCGCGCCCACGAACGCCATGTGGTCCACGTTCACGACCGGGTCCTCGACGAAGGGCGGCGCCGGCGCACCCAGCGCGGGTCGTCGTCCTGCACGTGGCTCGCCCACTCGAGCACGAGCCCGCGGTGCCACCCGAACGCGTGAACACG
>CAVWLR010000013.1:0-350661 GCA_963755855.1 uncultured Actinomycetes bacterium
GACGGGATGTGACCAGCCTCGAGGTCGGTTTAGTACACCTTGCCCACGAAGTGGCGGCGGTGACGTGACAACCAGCACGACCGAGTTGTCGTCGATCTGGCTCATGTCGCCCGCGTCGCCGAGGATCACGGAGTCGGCAGCCGTGCACGGGTTGATCGTGCGGTCCTTGGAGACGTTCGGGGCGGTGAACCGGGCGTAGAAGTCGCTGGCGTCGTGGCTCTCGCGGTTGCCCGCCCCAAAGGTCCGTGTGCAGCATCGCCACCCGGCGCACCGTACCGGAAGGGATCGGCGGGAGCAGGGCCGCCGCGACGGCGCCGGATCAGGAGGCCCGCGGCAACTGCCGCTGCGATCGATCGCGGATCGCCACGATCACACCGATCGGGGACCCGCCGTCGCTCCCACCGCCGCTGCTGCCGGCCGCCACCTCCGCGGTGCCGGACCGGTCTTTGCGCTCGGCCGACGGTGGTGCGGGCCGTCGTTGTCCTTGGCGGTGGTCGACGTGGTGCGGTCAGCGCCCTTGCCCACGTCCGACCCCGACGACGGGCTGGCGTCCTTGGCCTTGGCGTCCGACTTCGAGTCGACTTTCCCATGCGGCCTTCGATGCCGATGCCCCTCCGACCGTGGCCGTGGCGTTGTCGGTCGGCGCACCGGTGCGCCGGCGCCGCCGTGGGTGGCGCGGGCGTGACCACGGGCGGGAGCCTGCGTGACCGGCGGCGCTTCGGTCGGCGGTGGGCCGGCGGCTCCGCGCCCGCGCAGAAGCTCACGAACCCGGGGGCGCCACCGGTGCCGTAGCGCCAGCCCTCGACGGAACCGTCGGTGACGGTGGTCGTGGACGCGCCACCACACCGAGTAGGTCCACCCACCCGCCCCGGGACCGGCACGGTAGTACGCCCAGTACTGCCCGCCGGGACCGACGAGGCACGACGAGTCGGCGGGGTTGCGCAGGCCGAACAGCTGGCACACCGCGCCGCCCTGCCCGGCGAAGCCGTACGTCACCGGGTTGTGCGCCCGCGAGCTGCAGCACGTCGAGGCCGGAGATCGAGCCGTCGAAGCAGATCGTCACCGGGCCAGGGCCCGGTTCGACGACCACCACCGCACGCGCACTGCACCCCTGGGGTGGTGACATCGACGCGCACGGCCGTCGCCGGACCTGCCATGGCAGCGACGAGCACGACCACAAGCAGCAGGCAGCAAGCGGCGCCGAGCGTCATGCGGTGAACCTCGGTGCCACGGTGAGGGCTGTCGGCGCGACGACCGTGTTCGGCGACACGACTGTCTCCGGCGACACGACGGTGTCCGGTGCGAGCACGCTGATGTCGGTCGCCACCGAACGAGATTGCACCGTGGGACCGAGCCCGGGTCACCACCAGTTGGTGGCGCACCCGGCGGCGTGTCGGCCGGGATGACGACGGCGCCGAGTAGTGGCCGAAGGTGTCGGGGTCGTGGTCGCGAGGACGACCGGCTCGCTGTGGAGCTCGATCGTCGGCTCGGTCGGCGGCATGAAGCCGTGGCCCGTCAGCGTGATCGGCGACCGGCGACCGGGGTCGTGGTGTCACGGTCGGCGTCGGCGGGAACGCGCACGTCTGCGCGGGCGCGCGCACGATCGGGAGCCACGACTGAGCAGGCCCTCGACCGACTGCGACGTGGCGAAGGTGTTGACGCCGAAGCCGTCGTTCGGGCTGGCGATGCGACCGGGGGCGTGGGCGGGCTGGTGAGCTGCTGCGACGATCCAGCCGTCGGGCTCGCGTACGCGGTGCCGGTTGCGCGGCGTCGGCGTGTCACGCCAGCAGGGCGACTCGACGTCGTAGCCCGCGGCGGTGATGCCGAGGATCGCGAGCGAGGTGGAGTTCGGGTCGTCGGCGCCGAACGACTGCCAGGCCCCGTTCGCCTGCTGGTTGGCGGCGAAGAAGCGAGCGCCGCCGCACGGGGGATCGGTGGCGTCGGCGCCGCCGGCGACGAGCGCCTCGACCGCGGCGCGGTGGTGTCGGTGTCGATGTCGGTGCCGGTGGGGTCGCCGAGGAAGTTCCACCCGCCGTTCGCCTGCTGCGCGGCACGCACCGTGGTGAGCGCGGCCGCCGGCGGCGCCCCGCACACCAGGTCCTTGGCGAGCGATCGATGTAGAGGGTGTCGCTGAACGTCGGGCCGAAGTGGCGGTGTTAGCACCGCACCCCATCAAGCGGCCCTCGAGGTCGACCGGGCTCGCCGTCACCGGCCGGGTCGAACGCCGCGGGATCGAGGCCGAGGGGCCCGGCGCTCAGCACGATGGTCTTCGCCGCCGCGCCCGCGGTGGTCGATCGTCGCCGCGTAGGTCGTCGAGGGCGTCGAGCGGCGTGGGCCCGGCGCCGCTCGTACTGCACCGCGGCGACCGCGTTCAGCGCCTCGGTCGTGCTCCAGGTCCCGCCGGTCTGGGCGTCCTCGGCGATCGCGAGCGCGGCGTCACGGGTCTCGAAGCCCGGGAAGCCGGCGACCTCGAACCCGCCGTCGGGCTGCTGCTGGGCTACGAGCCACGACACCGCGGCGTTGGCGGTGGTGGTCGACGTCGGGCGGCACCGCATGCGCGGCCGTCGACATGGCAACGCGGAGCGAAGAGAGCGGCCGTAGCGCGGCGATGCACGCGACGGCACGACGAACGTGCGACATGATGTCCTCCGAGGCCCCTTTCCACGAGGGCCGTGTGCTTGGCCACCGAGGTGGCGTTGTCGTCTGGGAGCACCGGTGGCCCGGTGGACAACGGCAGGTAGCCTGGCTCGCGGAGTGCGGCAGGAGCCGCAGAGCCGCTCACAGTTGCGGGTCAGCGTCGGTCTCGCACCGACTTCCCCCGTTCCCGCACCGAAGTCCGGGAACCGCACGCAACATCCGGGTTGCGCGCAACCGTTGTCGAGAGGGCACGTTAGTCCGCAATGACGACCACGACGCAACCTCGGGCGACGGCCGCGTCGCGCCCCGGAGGCGCACGCGGCGATCGCACCCCGGACGACGTGGCACGCCGGCGTGTGGCTGGTCTGGGCGCTGGCCGCGGCGACGTGCGTCCAGCTCGCGCCGAGCCCGGTGTACGTGGCGTTGGTGATCGGCATCGCGTCGGTGGCGGTGTCGATCCACGCGCGCCCGGGACCGTACGCGCGCGCGTTCCCGCTGCTGCTGGCGGTCGGCGCGTTCTTCGCCGTCGTGCGGATGGTGCTGACGGTGGTGACGACCCACGGCGTCGGCGACGTGCTGTTCACGACGCCCCACTTCGGGCTGCCGCAGCTGCTCGGCGGGTTCACCGTCGGCGGCACCGTCGAGCTCCAGGTGATGCTGCAGTCGCTGGCCGAGGGCTTCGCCATCGTCGGCGTGATGGGGGTGTTCGGCGCGTTCAACTCGGTGGTGTCGCACTCGGAGCTGGTCGAGTCGACGCCCCGCGCCTTCTTCGAGCTCGGGCTGGTGATCGTGGTCGGACTGGCGTTCGTGCCGTCGACGCTCGCCGCCATCCACGACGTGCGCGAGGCCGACCGGGCCCGCACCGGCGGCCGGGTCGTGCGGCGGGGCCGGCTGCTGCGCCAGGTCGTGCCGGTGCTCGAGCTCGGGCTCGAGCGGGCGGTCACCCTGGCCGAGTCGATGGACTCGCGCGGCTTCGCCGCGCGGGCGCGGGCCCCGCGACCGGGCCGCCGGCTGGTGGGGCGCTCGTGTCGTGCTGCTGCTCGGCGGCGCGTTCGTCGCGCTGATCGGCGAGGCCGGCACCGTCGCGGCCGTGCTCGGGTCTGGTCGGCGCGGTCGGCCTCGGCGCCGCCATCCTGCTGGCGTCGTCCGACACGCGCCGCACGCGCTACCGGCCCCGCCGGATGCGCCGGGCCGACTGGGTCGTCGCCGCGATCAGCTGCTCGCGCCGGTCGCGATGGCCACGGTGTCCGTCGGCGGGCGACAGCAGCCTGGTCTGGTTCGCGAGCCCGCTCGCGTGGCCCACGCTCCACCTGCTGCCCGCGCTCGCGCTGCTCCCGCTGCTCGTGCCCGCGCTGCTCCCGCGCCGGAGTCGGCATGAGCGCGAGCGAACGTCCCATGGGGGACGCATGAGCGCGGTCGCGTTCCGCGACGTGTCGTTCGCGTACCCCGACGCCGCGGGCGCGGCGCTGCGCGGCGTCGACCTCGACGTCGCGCCGGGCGAGGTGCTGCTCGTGCTGGGCGCGTCGGGTTCGGGCAAGAGCACGCTGCTGCGCGCGGTCAACGGGCTCGTGCCGCACACGAGCGGCGGGCGCTTCGGCGGCGACGTCGTGGTGTTCGGCCGCTCGACCCGCACGCACCATCCGCGCGAGCTGGCCGACGTCGTGGGCTTCGTCGCGCAGGACCCCGAGTCGCAGTCGGTCGTCGACCACGTCGAGCGCGACATCGCGTTCGTGCTCGAGAACCTCGGCTTCTCGCCGGAGGCGATGCGCCGTCGGGTCGAAGAGGTGCTCGACGCGCTCGGCATCGCGCACCTCCGCGACCGCGACCCGTCGACGCTGTCGGGCGGCGAGCGGCAACGGTGCGCGATCGCCGGCGCGCTCGCCGCCGGCCCGCAGGCGCTGGTGCTCGACGAGCCGACGTCGCAGCTCGACCCGCAGGGCGCCGACGACGTGCTCGCCGCGCTCGTCCGCCTCAACCACGATCTCGGCACGACCGTGGTGCTCGCCGAGCACCGGCTGGAGCGCGCCGCGCCGCTCGCCGACCGCGCGGTGCTCGTCGACGGCGGCGCGGTCGGCGCGCCCGGCACGGTGGGCGACGTGCTCGCCGCCTACCCCGGCGCGCCCAGCGTCACCCGGCTCGGGCGGCTGCTCGGCTGGGCGCCGCTGCCGCTCACGGTGCGCGACGCCCGGGCGCGCGCCGCACCTCGACCGCCCGCGCTCGACCCGCCCGTGCCGCCGCCGGCGCACGGCACCCGGCGACGCGCTCCTGCACGCCCGCGACCTGCGCGTGGCGCTCGGCGGCCGCACCGTCGTGCGCGGCATCGACCTCGAGCTGCGCGCCGGCGACGTCATCGCGCTGTTCGGCCGCAACGGCGCGGGCAAGACCACGCTCCTGCGCGCGCTCGCCGGGCTCGTCCCGCCGAGCGCCGGCGCGGTCGACACGCACGTGCGCGTCGCGTACGTCCCGCAGAACCCGAACACCATGCTGTTCGCGTCGTCGGTGCGACGCGAGCTGGTGGAGACGCAGCGCCTGCTCGGCAAGACCGACGCCGCGGCGGTCGACCACTGGCTCGACGCGCTCCACCTCACCGAGCTCGCCGACGCGCACCCGCGCAGCCTCTCGGGCGGTCAGCGTCAGCGCGTCGCCATCGCCGCGGTCGCGGTCGGCGGCGCGCCGGTGCTGCTGCTCGACGAGCCGACCCGGGGCATGGACGCGCCGTCGCGCACCGCGCTCGAGCACGCGGTGCGCGAGCACGCGCGCCGCCGGCGGCGCGGTCGTGCTCGCCACCCACGACGTCGAGCTCGCCGCCCGCATCGCGTCGCACGCGGTCGTGCTCGGCGACGGCGAGATCGTCGCCGACGGCGACGCCCGCACCGTGCTCGCCGGTTCGCTGTTCGCACCGCAGGTGCTGCGGGTGCTGCCGCCCTTCCTCACCGTCGAGGAAGTCGACGCGGAGCTGGCGCGGTCGTGAGCCTCGTCGTCGCGCCGCCGCGCACCGGCGTCGCCGGCCGCGTGCGCCCGTTCGCCGTCTACCTGCTGATGGTGCTGCTCGGCGCGGCCGCGTTCCTCTACCCGTTCTGGTTGCCGGCGACCGCGTTGCCGAGCCAGGCCCACAGCGGCGACGCGCCGCTCGTCGCCGCGCTCGTCGGCGCGCTGGTGATCGCCGCGGTGATGCTCGAGGTGCGGCGCGGCACGATGAACGGCGCGACCGTCGCGATCCTCGGCATGCTCGCGGCGGTCGCGGGCCTGCTTGCGGCTCATCGACCTGCCCGGCGGCGGGAGCGGCATCTTCTTCCTCGTGATCCTCGCCGGCGCCGCGTTCGGCCCGCGCTTCGGTCTGCTGCTCGGCCTGTGCGCGATGGCGGTGTCGGCCATCGTCACCGGCGGCATCGGGCCCGTGGCTCCCGTTCCAGATGCTGGCGCTGGCGTGGATGGGCGCGGGCGCGGGATTCGTCGGGATCGTCACCCGCCGGCTCGACCCGCGCGTCGAGGTGGTCGTGCTCGCCGCGTACGCGTGGGTGTGGGGGTTCCTCTACGGGGCGATCATGAACCTCTGGTTCTGGCCGTTCGCGCGCGGCGGCGCACTCGACTGGCACCCGGGCCTCGACCTCGCGCAGACGCTGCACCGCTACTGGCAGTTCTACGTGGCCACGTCGCTCGGGTGGGACGCCGCCGCCGCGGTCACCAACGCGCTGCTCGTCCTCGTCACCGGGCTCGTGCTGATGCGCAGCCTCCGCCGCTTCGCCCACCGCCTCGACCCCGCCGTCGAGTTCGACCCGCTCGACCTCCCCCCGCCACCAACGTTGCGTCGACGTCGAGGTCGTATGACGTTCGCTCAGGTCGACGCAACCGTGCAGAGCGTCGGGGAGTGGTCGAAGAGCTCGGCGACGAACTCCTGGAGGGCGGCGCGGCCTTCGGGGGTGGTGACGTCGCCGACGAAGACGGCGGCGCGGGTGTCGGCGGACTCGAGCGTCGCGGGCGGTCTCGCCGAGCGCGGCGGCGTCGTCGTCGGTGCCGACGAGCACGACGACGTTCACGTGCGCACCACCAGCACCGCCGACACCGCGAGGAACCCGCACCCGAGCAGCACCGTGCCGAGCATCGCGGTGGGCTCGCGCCATCGTCGTCGCGCCGGTGGCGATCAAGCGCGAGCGCGAGGAACCACGTGTTGCGCAGCAGCGAGCCCATCGACAGGTCGCGCTTCGACGACCGGCGCCGAAGCAGTTGCACGGTCGCCGGTCGTTGTGCACGATCCGCCGCACCAGCACGCCGGTGAACGCCGCGAACGTGGCGAACGCGAGCCAGCTCGGCCACGACGCGTCGACGAAGAGCAGCAGCGCGGCGAGCACCAGCTCGTACACCGGCAGCGCCAGACGCGACCAGCAGCGTGATCCACGCGTAGCTGCCGAACTCCGAGCGACTGGCGCGCGACCGTGGCGGAGCAGCGCAGCAACTTGCCGACGGCCGGACGCCACCAGGACGATCGCGACCACGACCCGCGCCGCGAGCGCGACGTCGTCGGCGGTCACCCGTCACGCCTCGTGCATGCGCGAGTACCCGCCCTTGTAGAACAGGAGCGGACGCGCGCCTTCGCGCATGTCGAGGTCGAGCACCCGCCCGACGATGATCTTGTGGTCGCCACCGGGGTACTCGGCCTCGAAGCGGCAGTCGAGGTAGGCGATGGCGTCCTCGAGCACGGGCGCGCCCGAGACGCCGACGTGCCACGGCGTCTGCGAGAAGCGGTCGGCGCCCTTCTTGGCGAAGAGGTTCGAGAGCTCCTCGTGGTCTTCGCCGAGGATGTTCACCGCGAACGTGCCGGCGGCCTCGATGCGCGGCCACGTGGACGACGAGTGCGCGACGCAGAACAGGATCAGCGGCGGATCGAGCGACAGCGACGTGAACGAGTTGGCGGCCATGCCGACGGGCTCGTCGTCGTCGATCGCGGTGATGATCGTGACGCCGGTCGCGAAGTGACCGAGCACGTCGCGGAAGCGCTTGTCGTCGGGCACCAAGAGCTCGTCGGGCAACGGGGGCTCCCTGGCGATTCAGCGGGCGCGGGCGCAGCTCGTGGCGCAGAGAGTCGGCCGCCGCGAACACCTCGGGGCCGTTGATCTTCGCCGAGAACTCGCGCGCGTCGCGCAGGATGGTGTCGAGGCGGTCGTCGCCGTGCGACGGGCAGTGGTGGAACAGCGCGAGCTGGCGCGCGCCGGCTTCCTTCGCGACGTGGATCGCGTACTCGATCGTGCAGTGACCCCACGTGCGCTTGATCTCGTACTCCTCGGTGGTGTGCTGCGCGTCGTGGATGAGGAGGTCGACGCCGTCGCAGAGGTCGAGCACGTCGCGCGGCACGTAGTCGTCGGCGTCCTCGGCCACGGTGCCCGGCCCGTGGTCGGAGAGGTACGCGACCGACACGCCCTCCATCTCGACCCGGAAGCCGAGCGTGGGGTCGGTGTGGCGCACCCAGCGCGAACGCACCTTGGCGCCGTTGAGCGCGAAGTCGTCGTTGGCGACCGACTCGAACGCGACGTCGCCCCGCAGCTCCTCGGGGGTGATCGGGAAGAACGGCGGGCTCATCACCTGGCGGAACACGGTGCCGAGCGGGCCGTCCTCCTGGTGGGGACCGATCACGGTGACGTGCCACCGCCCGCGGCGAGCGGCGCGAAGAACGGCAGGCCCTGGATGTGGTCCCAGTGGAGATGGGTGAGCAGCACGGTGGCGCGGTAGCCGTCGATGCGTCCGTCGGCGGCGAGCTGCGTCGCCGTAGTTGCGCAGACCCGGTGCCGAGGTCGAAGACGATCGGGTCGTGCCTTCGGACGCGACTTCGACGCACGAGGTGTTGCCCCCGTAGCGGTCGAACTGGTGGCCGTCGCACGGAGTCGACCCGCGTACCCCCCAGAAGTTCACGTGCGTCACAGATGACACACTCTCCAGGCTACCCGTGCGCGACCCCGCTGCAGCATCGGGACGCAGACCGCAGTTGGGCTGGTCGCGGGGCACATGATGTGACCTGCTTCACATCACGTGTCGGGCGGCTCCGTCGACGCCGGGATCGCACGTCGACGCGTCGCGCACCGTCGGCGGCCGGAGCTCCGACGATCCCGGGGTGCAGGATCTGCGCCACGGTCTCGGCGCCGTCGACGAGGCGCGGACCGGGCCGGACGAAGTGGCTGTCGGCGTCGACCGCCCACACCTCCGCGCCGCCGGGGAGTCGATCGTCGGCGACGAGCTGCTCGGCGAAGCCCGTCGCCGCTCGAGGTGGTAGCCGCACGGCGCGACGAGCACGACGTCGGCGGCGCGCCGATGCGCACCGCGTCCCACGTGATCCGCCGCGAGTCACCGCCGGGCACCGCGAGCACCGCGGTGCCACCACCCGCGGCCACGAGGTCGGGGACCCAGTGCCCGGCGCAGAACGGCGGGTCGGTCCACTCGAGGACGAGCACGGATCGCGGCCTCGGCGCCGGCGAGCGACCGCGCCGAGCGCGTCGAGGCGCGCCCGCAACGAGTCGACGACCGCGCGGCGCGTGCTCGCTCGCGCCGAGCGCGTCGCCGACGTCGAGGACCGAGCTGCACGACCTCGTCGAGCGACTGCGGATCGAGGGTCAGGACCTCGCGCGGTGCACCCGAGGTACGCGAGCGCGTCGTCGACGCGATCGAGATCGACGGCGCACACCGCGCAGAGATCCTGCGTGAGCACGACGTCGGCGTCGAGCTCGGCCAGCGCGCCTTCGTCGAGGCGGTACAGGTCCTCGCCCGCGGCGACACGCGCGCTGACGACCGCGTCGATCTCGGCCGGGCGACAGGCCCTCGGGCAGCGTCGACGTCGACACGATCCGCCGGCTCCGCGCCTCGGGCGGGTGATCGCACTCGAACGTCACCCCGACGAGATCGTCTCCCCGACCCAGCGGCGAACACGATCTCGGTCGCCGACGGGAGCAGGGAGACGATCGCGCACGTCAGCTCAGGAGCCGTCACTGAGGACGCGGCGCTTGAAGCCGGTGATGCCCAGCCAGGTGAACAGCGCGGCGAACCCGATCAGCGCGCCGTACACCGCCCACAGGCTCATGTGCGACGCGTCGGTGAGCGCGGCCCGGAAGCCCTCGCAGATGTAGACGAGCGGGTTGACCAGCACGAGCGATCTGCAGCCAGCGGATCGGCTCGAGCGACGACCACGAGTAGTAGACGCAGCCGAGGAACGTGATCGGGATCACGATGATGCCGAACAGCAGCGGCACCGTGCGCGGGTCGAAGCGGGTGCCGAACGTGAGCCCGAGCGCGCCGCACGTGTAGCAGGCGAGCGGCACCAGCGTGAGCAGGATCCAGCCAGTTGATGTGGAGGTGCACCGGCGTGGCCGGCACGACGGCGGCGATCGGGAACACGATCAGCGCGGAGATCAGGCCGCTCAGCGCGCCCCAGATCGCCTTCTGGATCGCGACCAGCCACACCGGCATCGGCGCGAGCACGCGGTCCTCGATCTCACGCGTGTACCCGAACTCCTGCACCATCGGCAGCGAGACCGACTGGATGCCCTGGAACAGGATCGCGAGGCCGACGACGCCGGCGACGAGCAGCGTGGAGAAGCTGCTCGCCTGCCGCGGTGCCGCCGACGCCCTGGCCGATCTTCGGGAACACGTAGGTGAACACGAACACCAGCAGGAACGGCTGGAGGATCGTGCGGGGGATGAACTCCTTCAGCGTCTTCCGCAGCACGACGAGGTCGCGCAGGATCAGCGAGCGGAACGCGACGCGCGTCGCGGCGACCGGCTTGCGGACGGGCACGAGCGCGGACGGCGCGGCGGTGGATCGGTGGCGGTGGCGCGTCATTCGCGCAGGTCCTTCCCGGTGAGGTTGATGAAGACGGTCTCGAGCGTGGGCTCGGTGACCGACAGGTCGGAGACGTCGAAGCCGTGGCGCTCGGCGACGCTGAACACGAGCGGGAGCACGCCCGGTCTGCGCCTGCACCTCGACGACGACGGTCGACGTCGACGCGCGTGGCCTGGCTCTGCGCCGGGCACGTCGGCCTCGAGCACCTTCGCCAGCGCGTCGAGGTCGCCGGTGGCGGTGACGGTGACGATGGTGTCGGCGCCGGTCGAGCGCTTGAGCTCCGCCGGCGTGCCGAGGGCGAGCAGGTTGCCGCGGTCGATGATGGCCAGCCGGTTGCAGAGCTCGTCGGCCTCCTCCATGTAGTGCGTGGTGAGGAGGATGGTCTGGCCGTCGACGTGCAGCTCGCCGAGGATCTCCCACAGCGCGAGGCGGCTCTGCGGGTCGAGCCCGGCGGTGGGCTCGTCGAGGAACAGGATCGCCGGGCCGGTGCATGATCGCCCGGGCCACCATGAGGCGCTGCGCCATGCCGCCCGACAGCGCGGCGACCGTCTCCTTGCCCCGCTCGGCGAGGCGGAACTGCTCGAGCAGCCGGTCGGCCTCGCGCTGCGCGATCGTCGGCCGACATCCCGAAGTAGCGGCCGTGGAAGTAGAGGTTCTCCCACACGGTGAGCGAGCGGTCGAGCGTGTTGCTCTGCGGCACCACCCCGATCACCTGCTTCGCCGCGGTGGGACGCGTCGACCACGTCGATGCCGCCGACGAACGCGCGCCCGCTGGTGGGGATCACGCGCGTGGTGAGCATGCCCGCGGTCGTGGTCTTGCCCGCGCCGTTGGGCCCGAGCAGACCGAAGATCTCGCCCTGGTGCACCTCGAGGTCGAGCTCGTCGACCGCCTTGAGCCCACCCGGGTACACCTTGGTGAGCTGCTCGGTGCGGATGACGACGTCGTCATCGACTGGCATCGGACACCTCCTTCTGGTCTCCTCGTCGTCGAGCGCGCGCTGCTCGAAGTACGCGTTGATGCGCGGCAGCGCGTGGGTGAGCACCTCGACGTCGCGCTTGGTGAGGATCCCGCGCAGCTCGTCGTCGAGCTCGTGGACGACCGCGTGGAGCTCGCGCAGTCGCTCGAGCCCGGCCGGGGTGACGACGACGCGCACGACGCGCCGGTCGTCGGGATCGGGGCGACGTTCGACCAGGCCGTCCTCGGTCGAGCTTGTCGAGCTGGCGCACGAGCGTGGGCGGCTCGATGCCCATGTGCTCGGCGAGCTCGCGTTGGCTGGCGCCCTCGGCGTGCGCCGCTTCCTTGAGCAGCACCCAGTTCCAGAGGCTGGCGCCGTGCTCGCCCAGCCGTCGGTCGAGCTCGTCGTGCACGGTGCGGTGCGTCAGGAAGAGCAGCCGTCCGATCGTCGGTTTCCATAGTGCGCTAATGATTAGCACACTAATGATTAGCCAGTCGAACAGTATTCGAGCGACGCTTCGCTCGCTCGACGGCTCACGGCGTCCGGGGCCCTCGCTGCGCACCTTCTCCACGTGCACGAGGGCCTCGCGCAGCTGGTCGATCCACTCGCCCTCGTGGTCGCCGACCAGGCGCACGCACCACGCCAGCGCGTGGCTGCGGCTGCGGGCGACGCCGGCGTCGACGAGCGTGTCGAGCACCTGGCGCTCGGGGAGGCGGAGGCGGGTCATCACCGGCACGCTCAGCGTGGTGAAGAGCTCCTCCTCGTCGCCGCAGCGGGCGCCCCAGGCGACCTTGCGGGCGAAGCGGGCCTCGGCCTCGTCGGCGATGCGCATGCGCAGCGCGCGGGTGTCCTCGCGGAAGCCCTGGATGCGGGCCCGGCACGCGGCGGCGACGCGTGTCGGCGTCGGCGTCGCCGCCGTCGGCGATGACGGCGGGCGTGGGGAGGGTGCCCAGCACCACGATCTCGTCGCGGTCGTGGCTGACCGCCGGCGGGCCGGCGAACCAGCCGTCGGGGAGGCGGCCGGCGAACCAGCCCTGGAGCTTGGCGGCGGCGGGAACAGGGGCGTGCGGCGGTGGCGTTGGTGTCCTTCGGCATGGTGATTACAGTATTACATCGATTCTCCGTTGCAACGTCCGATCGATGCGTCGAGGACGGCGCGGATCGACGCGGCGACCGCCTCGGCCTCGGCGTCGTCGGCGTAGCGTGGTCCGGGGCCAGAAGAAGCCCCGGAGTCCGTCCTTGCGGTTGCGCGGGACGGCGTGCACATGGAGGTGAGGGACGCTCTGACTGACCACGTTGTTCATCGCCACGAACGAGCCCTGCGCGCCCATGGCGTCCTGCACCGCGGCCGCGACGCGCTGCACCTCGGCGAAGAGCACGTCGCGGGTGGCGTCGTCGAGGTCGCGCAGGGTCTCGACGTGGCGGCGCGGGACCACCAGCGTGTGGCCCGGGGAACAGCGGGCGGATGTCGAGGAACGCCACGCACCTCGGGGCGTGTCGAGCACGATCGCCGCCGGGGTCTCCCCCGCCACGATCGAGCAGAAGAGGCAGCCGGCCGCACCGGGCCGGCCATCGGCGGTCAGTCCCCGGGCGAGGTGTACGGCCGGACGCGCTCGGGCGCGGCCGTCGCGCTTGGGCACCATCACCTTGCGCCGGAAGAAGCAGACCTCTTCGCCGCGCTGGTTGAAGCCGCGGCTCTCGACGGTGACCACGCCGCGGTCGGGTCGACTCGACGACTCGCGCTTCTCGATCACGACGGTCTCGGCGTAGATGGTGTCGCCGTGGAACGTGGGCCGCTTGTGCTGGAGCGACTCCACCTCGAGGTTGGCGATCGCGGCACCGCTCACGTCGGGCACGCTCATGCCGAGCACGAGCGAGTACACGAGGTTGCCGACCACGACGTTCTTGCCGAACTGCGTCTCGTTCTCGGCGTACCACGCATCGGTGTGGAGCGGATGGTGGTTCATCGTGATCATGCAGAACAGGTGGTCGTCGGCCTCGGTGATCGTCTTGCCGGGCCAGTGGCGGTAGACGTCGCCGGGCTCGAAGTCCTCGTAGAGGCGCCCGAACGGCCGCTCGTGGATCGTCATGCGCAGGAGGTTAGCGACGGGTCCTTTCGGCGGTCGGGCCCGACCGTCGCCAGTAGTTTTGGGCGGGAGATGACGCGACGATGAGCTACCAGGCGATCCACGGGTTCCAGCGCGACTCGAAGGCACTGAAGGGCAAGAAGATCGAGCGCGACCTGCTCCGGCGCGTGCTGAAGCTGGCGCGTCCCTACCGCAAGCAGCTCATCGGCTTCGTCATCACGGTGGTGCTCGCGGCGGTGATCAGCGCGGTGCCGCCGCTCATCCTGCGCGCGCTCATCGACACCGCCATCCCCGAGAAGGACCGCCAGCTCGTCGGCCGTGCTCGCGTTCGCCGCGGTGTTCCTCGCGCTGGTCAACGCCGGCCTCACCCTGATCCAGCGCTACTACTCCGCCGGGATCGGCGAGGGCCTGATCTTCGACATGCGCACCGCGCTGTTCGACCACGTGCAGCACCAGCCGCTCTCGTTCTTCACCCGCACGCAGACCGGCTCGTTGATGTCGCGCATGAACAACGACGTCATCGGCGCGCAGCAGGCCGTCACCAACACCCTCGGCACCGTGTTCTCCAACATCGTGTCCGTCGTCGTGACGATCACGTTCATGCTCGCGCTCGAGTGGCGCCTCACGCTGCTGACCCTCGTGATCCTCCCCTTGTTCATCATCCCGGCCAAGCGGATGGGCCCGAAGCTGCAGCGCCTCACCCGCGAGAGCATGCAGCTCAACGCCTCGATGAACAACACGATCGCCGAGCGCTTCAACGTCGGCGGCGCGCTCGTCGTCAAGCTCTTCGGCAAGCAGACCCGCGAGTCGGAGACGTTCTCGGACCGCGCCGGCCGCGTCCGCGACATCGGCGTGCAGACGGCGATGTACTCGCGCATCCTGTTCGCGGCGCTCGGACTCGTCGCGGCCATCGGCACCGCGATCGTCTACTTCGTCGGCGGCAACCTGGCGATCTCCGGCACCATCGGGGTCGGCACGATCGCCGCGTTCGCGGTCTACGTGAGCCAGATCTACCAACCGCTCACCCAACTGGCCAACGCACGGGTCGACGTCCTCACTGCGCTCGTCTCGTTCGAGCGGGTGTTCGAGGTGCTCGACTTCCCCGCGCTGATCACGAACCGCCCCGGCGCGGTCGACCTGATCGAGCCCGTCGGGCGCGTCGAGTTCGACCACGTGTGGTTCCGACACCCGTCGGCGGCGATGTCGTCGATCCCGTCGCTCGAGGAGCAGACCGGCGCCACCGACCTCGACGACGAGAGCGCGTGGATCCTGCGCGACGTCAGCTTCACCGTCGCCGCCCGGAGAGCTCGTCGCACTGGTCGGGCCGTCGGGCGCGGGCAAGACGACGAGCGCGCTGCTCGTCCCGCGCATCTACGACGTGAGTGCGGGCGAGGTGCGCGTCGACGGCCACGACGTGCGCGACTACACCCTCGAGTCGCTGCGCGGCGCCGTCGGCATGGTGATGCAGGACCCGCACCTCTTCCACGACACCGTCCGGGCCAACCTGCGCTACGCACGGTCCGACGCCACCGACGACGAGCTGGTCGAGGCGTGCCAGGCGGCGCGCATCCACGACATGATCGCCAGCCTCCCCGACGGCTACGACACCCTCGTCGGTGAGCGCGGCTACCGCATGTCGGGCGGCGAGAAGCAACGCCTCGCCATCGCCCGCATGCTCCTGAAGGACCCGGCGGTCGTGATCCTCGACGAGGCGACGTCGCACCTCGACTCCGAGTCGGAGGTGGCGATCCAGCACGCCCTCGCCGACGCGCTCGAGGGTCGCACCTCGCTCGTGATCGCGCACCGGCTCTCGACCATCGTCGCCGCCGACCGCATCCTGGTGCTCGAGGACGGCCGCATCATCGAGAGCGGGAGCCACGACGACCTGCTCGCGCGCCGGCGGTCTCTACACCGACCTGTACCAGACGCAATTCGATTCATCCAGGATGGACGAGCCCGACCGCCGACGCGGGGTGACACACTTCCGGGCATGAACCGGACAACCCGTCGGATCTGCGGCGCTCGGCGCGGTGCTCTGTGCGGTCGCCGCGCTCGTGGTGGCGATCGCCGTGCTGTGGAACAACTGGGCGCCCCTGCTCGGCGCGATCGTCCTGGTGGGCGTGGCGCTGGTGGCGGCGTGGTACGTGGTC
Organism: uncultured Actinomycetes bacterium; assembly: GCA_963755855.1. Lineage (GTDB taxonomy): Bacteria > Actinomycetota > Acidimicrobiia > IMCC26256 > DASPTH01 > DASUAS01. The sequence goes on from CAVWLR010000013.1 coordinate 15,653, forward strand.
GCCGCCCGCGGCGTCATCCGTCTCGTCGCCACGATCGTGGCGGTCGCCGCGATCGCGATCGCGTTCGTCACCCTGCTCCGCAACCACAGCATCGGCGACCTCGTGCTCGTCGGCGGTCGCTGGTCGTGGCGTTCGGGGTGCTGGCGCGCGTGACCCTGCGCAACGACCCCTCGACCATCGCCAACGAGCCGTCACGCGGCACCTCCGTGGGTGCGGCGCAGCGGCCGATCCTGATCATGAACCCGTGGTCGGGCGGCGGGAAGGCGAACGCCGAGTTCGCGGCCGCCGCGCAGGAGCGCGGCATCGAGACGGTGACGCTCCAGCGCGGCGACGACCTCGAGCAGCTCGCCCGCGACGCGATCGCGCGCGGCGCCGACGTCATCGGCATGGCCGGGGGTGACGGCTCTCAGGCCCTCGTGGCCGGCATCGCGTCGGAGCACGACGTCCCGTTCGTCTGCATCCCGGCCGGGCACCCGCAACCACTTCGCCCTCGACCTCGGCGTCGACCGCGACGACGTCGTGGGCGCGCTCGAAGCGTTCGTCGACGGCTACGAACGACGCGTCGACCTCGCGCGGGTGAACGGCCGCGTGTTCGTGAACAACGTGTCGTTCGGCGTGTACGCGGCGATCGTGCAGTCGGACGAGTACCGCGACGCCAAGCTCGGCACCGCGGCCAAGATGCTCCCCGAGCTGCTCGGCTCCGACTACGACCCGTTCGACTTCGAGCTCGACGGCCCCGACGCGATGGCCGACTGCGACCCCGATCTCATCCTCGTGTCGAACAACATCTACAAGCTCGAGGGCATCGGCGGGCTCGGCACGCGGGCCCGGCTCGACGAGGGCGTGCTCGGCGTGATCGTCGTGGAGATCCACAACGGCACCGAGCTCGCGCAGCTCGTGTCGCTCTCGACCGCCGGGCGCGGGTCGGCGTACTCGGGCTGGCACGAGTGGACCACGCCGTCGCTCGAGGTGCGCTCGGGCAAGCCGGTCGACACCGGCATCGACGGCGAGGCCGTCACCCTCGAGTCGCCGGTGCGCATGGAGGTGCAGCCGGGTGCGCTCCGCGTGCGCATCGCCCCGCACCACCCGGGCATCTCGCCCGCGAGCGTCGCCGGCGCGGCCCAGCGGGCGGCGCCGAGCCGGCTGCTGCGAGCCGCCTTCGGTACGTGACGGGCGCGTGACGACGGCGTGACGGCGCGGCCGGCGCGCGGGACCCGACGGTTAGCATCGTCGTTTCGCCATCCCGGCCCGGAGTCCGCGCGGATCCGGCCCCGACCGCGCACGACGGCGAGCAACCTCCTCCATGGCCGATCCCGCAACCACTTCGGGGGCACCCCCCGATCGCCGTGACCGGCGCCGCGACCTGCGGCGTCGTCGCGCCCGGCGGATCGCCACATCGTCGCCAGTGTGCTCGCTGGCCGTCGCGGTGGTGCTGCTGGCCACGCGACGCCGTCCGCCTCGGTGGTCGACACGCCCTCGCTCGCCGGGCACCGTGCAGGCGTCAGGGAGCGGCAGCTCGTCGCACTCGGCCACGACCACGACCGGTGCCCGCGACTGCCGTCGCGCTCTCGAGCGACGAGCCGCTGCGGCTCTGGGTCGGCGGCGACTCGCTGGCCGGCTCGCTCGGGCCCGCGCTCGGCACGATCGCGGGCGCGACCGGCGTGGTGCAGCCCTACTTCGACTCACGCGTGTCGAGCGGCCTCGCCGATCCCGGCTTCTTCGACTGGCCCGACCACGCCACCACGAGATGACGCGCCTCGACCCCGAGGTCGTGGTGTTCATCATCGGCACCAACGACTGGACCGCGGTGTCGGGCGACTGGAAGGCCGACTACACGGCCAAGGTCGACGCGATGATGAAGACGCTCGTCGGCTCCGGGCGCACCGTGTACTGGCTGGGCGGACCCACGATCAAGGACGAGAAGACCGACGCCGGCGTGGTCGAGGTGAACGCGGTGGCGCAGGAGGTGGCCAAGAGCCACCCGAAGGTGCACTACGTCGACACCTACAAGTTGTTCTCCGACACCGACGGCACCTTCGCGTACGACCTTCCCGACGACGACGGCACGACGGTGACCATGCGGTCAGGCGACGGCATCCACTTCACGATGGACGGCGCCGACTACCTGGCCCGCCAGGTGTACAAGCTCGTCGACGCGCAGTGCGGCGTCACCGAGCAGAAGGTCGACGGCGCGACCAAGCAGACCATCGAGACCGAGGGCAGCACGCAGGTGGCGCCCGGTTCCGGTTCGTCGGGGTCGTCCGGCTTCGGGTTCGTCGGGCAACTCGGGCGGCACCGTCCAGACCACGCCACCCGCGACCGCGCCGGCGACGTCACCGCCGGACACCACGCCGCCACCGACCGAAGCGCCGACCACGCAACCGACGACGCCACCGGTCGACCCGACCGCCCCGACCGCGGCGCCGCAGCAACAGACTCCGGCATCCTGATTCCACGGGGGTCGTCGGTAGGCTCCCGGCCATGACCGATCAGCTCCCCGCGGCGGCCGCGGCCGTCGACTGCGCGGCCGACGTGGTGGCGTCGGCGACCGCGCACCTCGCACGCGAGGCGACCGTCGACGGCCGCATCTCGGTGGCGATGCTCGACGAGCACCAGGTGCTCGCCTACGACCTCGCGCACGCGGCGAGCGCGGTCGAGGCCGCCAAGGTGATGCTCGCGTACGCGGAGCACGGCGAGGTCGAGTCGCTGCTCGCGCGCGCCTTCATCGCCGACGCGGTGGCCGAGCTCGGCGCCAAGCTCCTCGGGCGCGAGGCGGTGTGGGGCGTCGACGCGTCGTTGCTCGCCGACGCGCTCCCGTTCGTCGAGGTGCACCGCACCCCCGAGTTCCTCGAGGAGGTCGCGGCCACGCTCGACCGCACCGGCACCGGCCCGTCGCACCTGCCCGACGACTTCCAGCTCGCGGCCGACACCTTCCACAAGTTCGCCGAGGCGGAGATCCGTCCCGTCGCCGAGCACGTGCACCGCACCAACGCCGACATCCCCGAGGCCGTCATCTCCGGCCTGGCCGAGATCGGCGGGTTCGGGCTGTCGGTGCCCGAGGAGTACGGCGGCTTCGCCGCCGGCGGCGAGGCCGACTACCTCGGCATGGTCGTCGCCACCGAGGAGCTCTCGTGGGGTTCGCTCGGGGTCGGCGGGTCGCTCATCACCCGACCCGAGATCCTCACCCGCGCCATCGTCACCGGCGGCACCGACGAGCAGAAGCAGCGGTGGCTGCCCCGCATCGCCGCCGGCGAGCTGATGGTCGGCGTGATGGTCACCGAGCCCGACTACGGCTCCGACGTCGCCGGCGTCGGCACCAGCGCGACCGCCACCACCAATTCCGACGGCGACGACGGCTACGTGATCAACGGCGTGAAGACGTGGGCCACGTTCGCCGGCCGCGCCGACCTGCTGATGCTGCTGGTCCGCACCGATCCCGACCGCTCGAAGACGCACCGCGGCCTGTCGCTGTTCGTCGTCGAGAAGGACGCGGTGCCCGGCCACTCGTTCGCGTTGGAGCAGGCCGGCGGCGGGAAGCTCGAGGGCCGCGCCATCGACACCCTCGGCTACCGCGGCATGCACTCGTACGAGGTGTCGTTCTCCGACTGGTTCGTGCCCGCCGAGAACCTCGTCGGCGAGGAGGGCGGCCTGGGCAAGGGCTTCTACCTCCAGATGGAGGGGTTCGAGAACGGTCGGCTGCAGACCGCGGCACGCGCGGTCGGGCTCATGCAGGCCGCGTTCGAGGCCGGGCTCGCGTACGCGCAGGAGCGTCAGGTGTTCTCGCAAGCCGGTGTTCGACTACCAGCTCGTCGCGCGTGAAGCTCGCGCGCATGGCCGCGCTCATCGCCGCCGGTCGCCAGTTCTCCTACGACGTCGCCCGCCGCATGGGACGCGGCGAGGGCACCCTCTCGGCGTCGATGGTGAAGGCCTACGTGTGCCGCTCCGCCGAGTGGGTCACCCGCGAGGCGATGCAGCTCCACGGCGGCATGGGCTACGCCGAGGAGTTCCCGGTGTCGCGCGTACTTCGTCGACGCACGCGTGCTGTCGATCTTCGAGGGTGCCGACGAGACGCTCTGCCTGCGCGTGATCGCCCGCCGCCTCGCGGAACAGGCGTTGGAAACCGCGTAGCCGGGCAACCGCGACCCGCCGTCCGGCGTCGGGACGGTGTGGACGTCCCCGGCGAGCACCTGCCCATCGAGCTGGGCCCCTGCTCCAACGGCGAGTACGACCCGGCACCGCTGACGCCCGTCGCGCGCGAGGCGCAGCGACGGGCCCGCAGCCGACTGCGACGACAACGCCCGGCGCACCGGGCGTGTCGCGCCGACGGTTCCTCCGATCGCTGTGCGGCGCGGCGACGACGCTCCTCGCCATCAACGCCTGCTCGGAGGAGTCGACGCGAGAGGCGGTGCGACGCAAGCCCGGCGGGTCGTTCTCGGTGCCGTCGACCGCGGCCGTCGATCCCGACGCGGCGCGGGCCGCGCTGGCGGGCAACGAGTTCGTGTTCGACGTGCAGGGGCACTTCTTGGACTACTGCGGTCGAGCCGGGCACGCAGCAGGGGCGTGAGTTCTGGACCGGCTTCCCGCAGCAGCAGTGCGGCGAGGCCGACCCGCGCGTGTGCTTCTCGGTCGACCACTTCATGGAGGAGGTGTTCCTGCGCAGCGACACGTCGATGGTCGTCCTGTCGGCGTTGCCCATCGCGCCGGAGGGGAGCCCGATGTCCGCCGGCGCCATGGATCACGCCCGGCGACTGGCCGAAGCCGCATGCCACGACGAGCGCGTGCTGCTGCACGCACAGGCCCTCCCGAACGTCGGAGACCTCCAGGCCAACCTCGACGCGATGAGCGACGCGGTGTCGCGCTCCCCGATCGTGTGCTGGAAGGTGTTCACCAACTTCCCCGACCTCTACGACGGGTCCGGCAACGCGTGGCGACTCGACGACGGCGATCCTGCGCTCGCCCGCGTCGCCGACGCGTTCCTGCGCCACGCGGTGGAGCTCGGGGTGCCGACGGTCGCCGCGCACAAGGGCCTCTCGACCACGCTCGGGTACTCGTCGCCGTTCGCATCGCCGGCCGACGTCGGGCCCGCGGCACGCACGCACCCCGACGTGCGGTTCCTCGTGTACCACTCGGGCTACGAAGCCGACGTGGTCGAAGGGCCGTACGACGTCGCGACGCGCGAACGCGGGCGTGAACCGCCTGCTGTCGAGCATGCAGGATGCCGGCATCGGGCCGAACCAGAACGTGTACGCCGAGCTCGGCACCACGTGGTGGGCGTTGCTGGCACGGCCCGACGAGGCCGCGCACCTGCTGGGCAAGTTGCTGGTGCACGTCGGTGAGGACAACGTGCTGTGGGGCACCGACGCCGTCTTCTACGGCTCGCCCCAGGGGCAGATCCAGGCGTTCCGCGCGTTCCAGATCTCGGAGCAGTTCCAGGAGCAGTTCGGCTACCCGGCGCTCACCGACGACATCAAGCGCAAGGTGCTGGGCCTCAACGCGCTCCGGCTGCACGACGTCGACCCGGTCACGGTGCCGTGCACCTTCACGCGCGACGACCTCGAGCAGCTGCGCCTCGCGATCCCGGCGTCGATCGAGCGGCGCGGTCCACGCACGGCGAGCGAGCTCCGCGTCTTCGTGGCGCGCGAGCGCGCCGAACACGGCGTGTGAGGGTCTCTTCAGGCGCTGCGGGCCATGCCGGCGCGCTCGCCGCGGCTGACGAACTTCAGCGCCATCTTGCGGCTGGCTTCGTCGATCATCTCGTCGCCGAACATCACCGCACCGCGTCGGTCGCCCTCGGTCGTCGCCTTCTCGTAGGCGTCGAGGATGTCGAAGGCGTGGTCGTACTGCTCCTGCGTGGGGGTGAACACCTCGTTGATCACCGCGACCTGGTCGGGGTGCAACGCCCACTTGCCGTCGTAGCCGAGGATGCGGGTGCGCATCGCGTAGTCGCGCAGCGCGTCGACTTCCTTGATCTTGAGGAACGGCCCGTCGATCACCTGCAGGCCGTTGGCACGACCGGCCATGAGGATCTTCGAGAACGTGTAGTGGAAGTGATCGCCCGGGTACTCGGGGATCTGCACCCCACCCGTCAGCACCGGCATCTCGGTCGACGCCGCGAAGTCGGCGGGACCGAACACGATCGTCTCCATCCGCGGCGACGCCGCGCAGATCTCCTCCACGTTGATGAGGCCGCGTGCGGTCTCGATCTGCGCCTCGATGCCCACGTGCGACTCGCGCCCGATGGTCTCCTCGATCTGCGTGAGCAGCAGGTCGAGGGCGACGACGTCGCTGGCGTACTGCACCTTCGGGAGCATGATCTCGTCGAGACGCTCACCCGCGTTCTCGACGACGTGGATCACGTCGCGGTACGTCCACTTCGTGTCCCACGCGTTCACGCGCACGCACACGACCGTGTCGCCCCAGTCGAGGTCGCGGATCGCGCGCACGACGTTGTCGCGCGCGGCTTCCTTCTCGAGCGGCGCCACCGAGTCCTCGAGGTCGAGGAACACCATGTCGGCACCGAGACCCGGCGCCTTGCCCAGCATCTTCTCGCTCGAGCCCGGCACCGCCAGGCAGGTCCGACGGGGCAGGCTCCGGGAACGTTCCGACATGCGGGCGAGGGTAGACGGGAGCCCCGGCCAGCTCCTGCATCGGGCGGGCGTAGCCTTCGTCACATGGCCGACTCCACTTCCCTCACCGAGCTCGGCGACGGCGTGTACGCATGGCTGCTCCCCGGCGGCGAGACCGGCGTGGCCAACGCGGGCGTGGTCGTCGACGACGACGGCATCACCGTGATCGACACGCTGATGGTGCGCTCGCAGTGGGAGCCGTTCGCCGCCGCGGTGAACGCCTTCGGGCTGCCGGTGCGCCGCACCGTCCTCACCCACGCGCACATCGACCACGTCGGCGGCACCAAGGCGTTCCCCGCGTCGGCGATCTACGGCACGACCATCACGAGCGACGCGCTCGACCTGCCGATGCCGCTCGACGGCTACAAGCAGTTCATGCCCGCGTTCGACGAGGAGTTCGACGACCTCGCCGAGATCGGCACCCGCCCCGTGACCCACCTGGTCGACGGTGCCGCCCAGCTGACGCCGCGCGTCGAGCTCCTCCCCGCGTCGGGCCACACCGCGGGCGACCTGCTCGTGCTCGTGGCCGACTGCGACCTGTGCTTCGCCGGCGACCTGTGCTTCTTCGGCGTGACACCGCTCGCGTTCCAGGGCGATCCCGCGGCGTGGGCCGACATGCTCGACGTCGTCGTCGAGCTCGCCGACGTGATCGTCCCGGGCCACGGTCCGGTCGGCGGCGAGGCCGAGGTGCGCGACCTCCAGGGCTACCTGCGCGCGTGCGTGGCCGCGAACGGCGACGTCGGCGCGATCGCACCGGGACCGTGGGACACGTGGATCGACCGCGAACGCGACGCGATCAACGTCGAGCGCGCCGCGCTGCTCTCGCAGGGCGACGACGTGCTGCCGCCCACGATGCTCAAGGCGATGGGTCGCGACTGAGCGGAGCGCAGAAGGCACGTCCCGGGCCGGACGACGCCTAATCTCCCGTCGTGGCGAAGAACCCCGATCCGAACCTCAAGCTCGCCAGCACGAAGGGCGTCACCCGCACGCTCGACGACTGGTCGACGATGTTCCACCTCTGCCTGGTGATCCTGCCGCCGCGTCCCGAGGCGTCGGTCTACATCCCGATCGCCGAGCGCATCTTCCACGTGCTGGGCGACTCCGACTGCCGCACCGCCTTCTGCGTCGTCGGCAACGAGTTCATCGCCAAGAGCGTGCTGGGCGACGCCGAGCAGCGAGTACCTCGTCGTTCGTCGACACCGACGGCGAGCTGGCCGGCAGCCTCGGCCTCACCCACCTGCCCGCCTTCGTCCACCTGCGCCAGGACACGACGCTGGGTGCCGCGGCCGAGGGCTGGGACCCCGTTGCCTGGCAGGCGGTGGCGAAGGAATTGGCCAAGGCGATGGCGTGGAGCGTGCCCACCGTGGCCACGGCGGGTGACCCTCCGGCCACTCCCGGTTGGCCCCTCTGACCCGATTTGTGAGCTGAACTTCAACAGCGTTCAATCCGGGCTCCAGACGCCCTCGATGCTGGCGCCGCGACAGACCGGTTCGCTAGGGTTCCCCGCAGTCCGTACCGGGGGTCCACCCGTGTACGGACGTGTTGTTGTTGGATATCTGAGTGTTTGTTGTGCACAACGTCGTGTTCAGCAAGGACCGATACGGCATTGCCGGAGGAGTCCCCACATGAACCGTCGAGCTCTCAAGCTCGTCATCGTCGGCCTCATGATCGCGACCCTCGGGGCGATCGCAGCACCGGGTGTCGCCATCGCCGACCCCATCGCCGACAAGCAGGCGCAGGCGCAGCAGCTCGCCACGGAGATCAGCGCGAACGCCGAGAAGCTCGCCGCGCTGAACGAGCAGATGAACTCGACCCAGAACGAGCTCGACCAGGCCAATGCGGACATCGCCAACGCGGACGCGCTCGTCGACTCCGCCAAGGCGAAGACCAAGGAGCTGCGGGCCGAGGTCGCCCGCCGGGCCGCCACCGTCTACACGCAGAGCGGTTCGAACAGCGGCGTCGAGGACCTCGACGCCGCAGAACGCCCAGGACCTCACCTCGAAGCAGAAGTACAGCTCGCTCGCCGCGCAGCGCGACAACGAGATCGTCTCCGACCTCGCCAAGGCGAAGCAGCAGGTCACGGAGCGCAAGTCCGACGCCGAGGACGCCCGCAAGGTCGCCCAGGGCAAGCAGGACGAGCTCCAGGCGCAGAAGGACAAGCTCGACGCCGGTCAGGCCGACCTCGAGAAGCTCAACTCGCAGGTCACCGGTGAGCTCGCGACCCTGGTGAAGCAGGCCCAGGATGCCGAAGCCGCCCGGCAGCAGGCCGCGGCGCAGGCTCAGTACGGCGCCGCGCTGCAGGCGGCGGCGCAGAACCAGCAGGCCACGACGGGTGGCGGCGGCGGAGGCAAGCTTCACCTACGGCGGCGCCGGGGCCACTCCCCCGCCCACCAGCGGTGGCGTGTCGGCGGTCCTCGCCTACGCCTACGCCCAGCTCGGCAAGCCCTACTGCTACGCCGGCGTCGGCCCCGAGTGCTACGACTGCTCGGGTCTCTCGATGATGGCCTGGGCCCAGGCCGGCGTCAGCATGTCGCACGGCTCCTACGACCAGCAGGCGTCGTTCCCCGCGGTCTCGATGGACCAGCTCCAGCCCGGTGACCTCGTGTTCTGGCCCGGCCACGTCGGCATCTACGTCGGCAACGGCAGCGTGCTCCATGCGCCGCACACCGGCACCGACGTCCAGATCACGCCGATCTGGGACGGCGTCATCGGCGCCGCCCGCCCGGGCTGAGCCCCCATCCGAGCGCTTCGGCGCCGCTCAGCGTGACTCACGCGTAGCGGCGCCAGAACGTCGGCGTCTAGGGGATGACGAGCATGCCCAGCTCGGCTTCGAGCTGGGGGCGGGGCTTGGCCCCGAGCGACGCCCGCTCGAGCCGACCGTTGCGGAACAGGCCGATCAGCGGGATGCTCTGCACGTCGTACTCCTGCGCCAGCGACGGCTCCTCGTCGATGTTCACCTTCACGACCTTGTAGGAGCCCTCGCGCATCGCCGCGATCTGCTCGACGATCGGACCGACCTGGCGGCACGGCCCGCACCACGGCGCCCAGAAGTCGACGATGACCGGCACGTCGGCGCCGAGCACCTCGGTGGGGAAGCTGGCGGTGGTCACCGACTTCACCAGGCCCTCGGGCTCGGGTTCGGGGATCGCCTCGGTGGGACGCTCGCCGTCGTGCACCCGGGCCAGCCACTGCTGCGCCTGCTGCACGCTCTCGAGCGACACCTCGTGGCCCATCGGGAACTCGCCGAACACCACCGGGAGGCCGGCCTCCACCAGCGCCTCGGCCAGGCCCCGGGTGCTCTTGGCCGGGATCATCGGGTCGGCCGAACCGTGCTGGAGCAGCACCGGCACGTCGCGGGCGCCCTCGAGGTCGATGCCGAGCAGTCCCGGCGGCACGAACGGGCTCAGGGCGAGCACCCCGGCGGGACGGACGCGGTCGGTGGGCCCGAGGCCGAGCGCCAGCGCCAGCCCGCCTCCCTGCGAGAAGCCGCCGACGACGGCCTCGGCGCGGTCGAACCCGTGCTCGGCGCACGCGGTGTCGAGCAGGTCGTCGACCGCGGCGAGGGCCTCGGCGAACGCGTCGCCGATCGCCTCGGGCTCCTGCGACGTCATGTCGAACCACGAGAAGCCCGGCGGCGCCGCCACCGGCCCGCGCGGCATCACCACCGCGAACTGGCCCTCGGGGTCGAGGTAGCCGAGCAGACCGCCGAGGTCGCGCTCGTCGGCCCCGTAGCCGTGCAGGAGCAGGAGCAGCCGGTCGGCGTTGGTGCCGCTGACGACGTTGGTGACCAGGTCCATCGGAGCTCGCCTTCGATCAGTGTGGTTCGGATCAGTGTGGTTCGGAGGGGGTGGTTCAGAACATGTAGTTGAGCTGGCGCACGAGCGCACCGCCCAGCTCGACGTCGCCCTCGATCGCCACCGCGCCGGTGACCAGCGCCTCGTCGGGGTCGAGGCGGCCGCACGCGAGGCGGGCGTAGACGTCGGAGGCGAGGGTCAGGGCGACGGTCGGCATGTCGGGCACGTCGTCGAGCGCACGGGCGCGACCGTCGGTGACGCCCACCGCCGTGGTCGTGGCGATCGGTCCGGTGAGCGTGAGCACGACGGTGGAACCGTCGGGAGCCCCCACCTTCTTCCCGATCACGTACGGGAGCACGTCGAGCATCATCTCGGTGCTGAACCGCGCGGTGGCGGAGTCGAGGTCGCCCGGGCGGTCGACGGCCCGGCGCATGTCCTGCTCGTGCACCCACGAGTCGAAGATCCGGAAGCCGATCAGCTGCAGCACCGTGCCCGGGCCCATCGGGGTCCACGAGTCGGCGGCGAAGCCGGCGTCGTCGAGCTGCCGGAGCTGGGCGATGCGGGCCTCCCGGTCGTGGTGACGAACTCGGCCAGCGCGTCGGCGCCGGTCCAGGCCCGCCGCGACTCGATCCAGCGCTCGTTGGCCCGGCCGATGTCGTTCTTCACGTGCGGCAGGTCGTCGGGGACGTCCTCGGACGGGAGCGGGTCTCCGAGGACGAACTGCTCGAGCGCGGTGATGTGCACGAGGTTGTCCTGCACCGACCAGCCCGGGCACTCGGTCGGCGCCTTCCACCCGGCCTCGTCGAGGGTCTCGCCCAGCTCGGCCGTCGACCGCCAGACGTGCTCCAGCATGTCGACCCGTTCGACGTTCTCCGCAGTGGTCATGACGTCATGCTCGCACCCGCACGAGCTCGACGGTGTGGTCGGGCCCCTTCACCAGGATCACGTCGCTGCCGTCGCGGGTGGGGAGGATGTGCTCCTCGAGGTTCACGAGGTTGATCGACGACCACACCTGCCGGGCGATCGCGTCCGCCTGCGCGGGTGAGGCGCCGTCGAAGTACCGGAAGAACGACGTGTCGTCGGTGGCCGCGGCGGCGACGAGACCGCAGAACCGCTGCACGTACCACTCCTCGATGTCGGCGGTGGCGGCGTCGAGGTAGACGGTGAAGTCGACGTGGTCGTCGGGGAACGGCAACCCCTCGAGGATCAGGACCGACGGGCGCTCGACCACCTGCACCTCTCCGTCGACGATGTCGTAGGTCGTGTGCGAGTACACGGGCGCGTGCACCGCAGCGGCACCACCGCGCACCGCGACCAGGAAGCGAGCCAGCGAGTCGTGGTCGAAGCTCTCGGGGAACCCCTTGCGCTCCAGCAGGCCCTGTGCGACCAGCTCGCGGTTGGGGTGCAGGAAGCCGTCGGTGCACACCACCGACACCGGCACGCGCTCGGTGTCGAGGGCGAACGCCTCGGCCAGCGCCGCTGCCGCCGCGCTCTTCCCCACCGCCACGCTCCCGGTGACCGCGACGACGAACGGCTCCGCGCTCCCCGCCCGGTCGGCCACCAGCTCGGCGAGCGGCCCGTAGACGTCGACGGAGATCGGCCGGGCTCACCTCGCCCGCCACGGCGGCGACGGTCGGGCCGCTGCGACCGCTCGCACGACGGCGCGCCGCCCACTGCGCCCGGTCGAAGTCCTCGTAGACGGCCGTCACCGTGGGCACGCTACGCGGAACGCCACGCGCGGACGGGCTGGTGGGCCCGGAGAGACCTCCGTTAGCTTCGGCGCCTGACCGCGAACGGGGGGACGATGGCGGAGCACGACGTCGCGCACGGTGCAGGGATCCTCGACGGCATCCGCATCGTCGACCTCTCGGACGGCATCGCCGGCCCGGTGGCGACGCTGCTGCTCGCGGAAGCGGGCGCCGACGTCGTGGCCGTCGAGCCACCCGGAGGCGCAGCCAACCGCGGCGTCGCCGGGTTCCACACGTGGATGCGGAGCAAGCGCAGCGTGGTGCTCGACCTCGACGACTCCGACGACCGCGCCGCGCTCGACCGGCTGCTCGCCGCCGCCGACGTCGTCGTGCACAACCACGGCCCCACCCGCGCCCGGGAGCTCGGCCTCGACGACGACGCGCTCGCGGCGCGCTTCCCGCAGCTGATCGTGTCGTCGGTGCTGGCGTGGCCGGTGAACCACGCCGACGCCGACCTGCCCGTCGACGAGCTGCTCACGATGGCCCGCCTCGGCGTGCTCGACGAGCAGCAGGGCTACCACGAGGGCCCGCTCTTCCTCCGCTGCCCGATCGCGAGCTGGTGCGCCTCGCACCTCGCGGCCATCGGGATCGTCGCCCGCCTGATCTCGCGGGAGCGCACCGGTCACGCCGGGCCCGCGCACACGTCGCTGGCCCAGGGCGCGCTGGTGCCGATGGCGATGCACTGGCGCCGGGTCGAGCACCCGTCGCAGTCGTTGGCCGTCGGCATGCCCAAGGGCATGACCGGGGCGACGCTGTTCGAGACCGGCGACGGCGTGTGGATCCACCTCATGGGCGACCCCACGAAGTCGCCCCTGTTCGCCGAGGCCATGGCGGTGGTGCGTCCCGACGGACCCCGCGAGAACCCGGACCAGCTGTTCCAGCACGCCGACGGCTGGGCGGAGGCGCTCCTGCTGCACCCGAGCGCCGAGTGGCTCGAGTCGTTCTGGGCCAACGACGTGCCGGTGCAGCCGGCGGCACCGCTGGGCGCGATCTTCGCCGACGAGCAGGCCCGCCTCAACGGCTACGTGGTCGAGGTCGACCACCCCGAGCTCGGGACGATCGCGATGGCCGGCTCGCCGGTGACGGTCACCCCGCCGACGCGCGTGCAAGTCGTTCGCACCCGCGCTCGGCGCGCACACCGACGAGGTGCTGGCCGAGTGGGAGCCGCGCGAGCGACCGTCGTCGTCGGCGAGCGGCACCGCCGCACCCGCGAGCACCCGCTCGAGGGCGTGCAGGTCGTCGACGCGGGCGCGTTCCTCGCCGGCCCGCTCGGGCCGATGCTGCTGAGCGACCTCGGCGCCGACGTGGTGAAGGTCGAACCGCCGGGCGGCGAGGGGATGCGCTGGGTGGAGTGGTCGTTCTTCGGCTGCCAGCGCGGGAAGCGCGGCGTCGCGCTCGACCTCAAGTCGCCCGACGCACGCGTCGCGCTCGACGCGCTGCTCGCGCGCGCCGACATCCTCCACCACAACCTGCGCATGCCCGCGGCGCGCCGGCTCGGTCTCGACGAGGCCACGGTGCGGGCGGTGAACCCCGACATCGTCTACTGCCACGCCAGCTCGTACGGACCGCACGGGCCGCGCGCCGACTGGCCCGGCTACGACCAGCTCTTCCAGTCGTCGTGCGGCTGGGAGGTCGCCGGCGCGGGCGAGGGCAACGACCCGATGTGGCACCGGCTCGGGTTCATGGACCACCTGTGCGCGATGGGTTCGCTCGATCTCCACGCTGCTCGCGCTGTACCACCGCGACCGCACCGGCGAGACGCAGTTCGTCGCCGGCTCGCTGCTCGCCGGTGGCGTCATGACCGGCAGCGAGACGTACCTCGACGCCGACGGCGAGATCGCGCGCGATCCCGGTGCTCGACCACGAGCAGCTCGGCACCGCGCCCGGGTACCGCATCGTGCGAGGTGGCCGACGGCTGGGTCGCGGTGGCGGCGACGACCGACGCGCAGCGCGACGCGCTCGCCGCGCTCGGCGGCGTCGACGCACTGGTGGCGCGCACCGTCGCCGACTCGCTCGCCGCGCTCGCCGACGCGGGCGTGCCGAGCGACCAGGTGCGGCTCGACCAGGGCGAGCCGTTCTTCTCGTCGGCCGACAACGACGCCGCCGGGCTCATCGCCCGCTACGAGCACGTCGACTACGGGCACGTCGAGCAGCCGGGCGCGTTCTGGATCTTCGGCGACCTCGACGTGAAGCTCGACCGCGCGCCGCCCGGGCTCGGCGAGCACACCGTCGAGGTGCTCACCGAGGTCGGCCTCGACCCCGCGACCATCGACGCGCTCGTGGCGTCGGGTGCGGCCCACGCATGGAAGGCGACCACTCCCGCATGACGACGACCGAGACGGAGGGCACCGCGGCCGAAGGGCCGATGCCGCCCCTCCCCCAGCCCGACGCGGTCACGCAGTTCTTCTGGGACGGCGTCGCCGAGGGCGAGCTGCGCATCCAGCGCTGCCAGCACTGCGGCCACTACCTCCACTACCCGAAGGTGCTGTGCCGCTACTGCCAGTCCGACGACCTCGCCGGCGAGCGCGTCTCGGGCCGGGCCACGCTCTACACGTGGACGATCGCGGTGCAGCCGTTCCACCCGTTCTACGTCGACCGCATCCCCTACATCGTGGCGACGGTCGAGCTCGAGGAGGAGCCGGGACTGATGTTCATGACCCAGCTCACCGACTGCACCGAGGACGACCTGCACATCGGCATGCCGGTCGAGGTCACGTTCGTCGACCTGCACCCCGAGCTCACGCTGCCGTTCTTCCGGCCCGTCGGCCGGACGGATGGTGCGTGATGGCGACCGCCGGACAGCGCGTCGCCATCGTCGGCTGCGGGTACTCGCACGTCGGCCGCAACACCGGCCTGTCGATCGACGACCACATGATCCAGGCCACCCAGGCCGCGCTCGCCGACGCCGGCCTCACCGTCGGCGACATCGACGGCATCACGTCGGTCGGCACCGAGCCGCTCAACGACGCGTGGCTGCTCGGCATCGAGCCGATCAACTGGTGGGCGTCGGGGATGATGGCGCCGGCGTTCTCGTACTCGGCCACGCAGGCGATCGCCGCAGTGGCGTCGGGCTTCTGCCACACCGCGCTCGCGCTGCGCGTGATCGGCCAGCAGCCGAGCTCCTCCGCGCTGGTGAAGGGCGCGGGCGCGAACCACCCGATGACGTCGATGCTGCACCGCGCCGCCGGCGACCGTCAGTTCATCGTGCCGTTCGGTGCCGGCAGCCCGGTGCAGTGGGCGGGGATGTTCACCCAGCGCTACATGCAGCAGTACGGCGCGACCGAGGAGGACTTCGGTCGTCACGTCGTCACGCAGCGCTACCACGCGTCGATGAACGACGACGCCATCTTCCGCGAGCCGATCACGCTCGACGACTACCTCGACGCGCGCTACGTGTCGAAGCCGCTGCGCATCCTCGACTGCGACTACCCGGTCGACTCCGGCTCGGCGGTGATCTTCACCACCGAGGAGCGCGCCCGCGACCTCGACCAGCCGGTGGTGCTGGTGGAGTCGTACGCGCTGAACGCGATCCGCGACCTGCACTTCGAGGTGATGTCCGACATGGTGCACACCGCGCCGGTGCAGACCGCGAAGAAGCTGTGGGAGGGCACCGACCTCACGCCCGCCGACGTCGACACCGCGCAGCTCTACGACGGCTTCTCGATCATCGTGTTCCAGTGGCTCGAGGCGCTCGGCTTCTGCGGTGAGGGCGAGGCCGGTGCGTTCGTCGCCGAGGGCAACACGCGCCTCGGCGGATCGCTGCCGGTGAACACCGACGGCGGCGCGTGCAACGTGGGCCGTCGCCACGGTGCCAACTTCTGCATCGAGGCGACGCGCCAGCTGCGGGGCCAGAGCGGCGAACGTCAGGTCGACGACGCCGAGGTCGCGGTGTGGACCAACGCCGTCGGCCCCTTCGCCGCCGGCGCCATCCTCACCAAGGGCTGACGCCCGATCTCACGAACTGGCGTCGTTCGAGGGCGTAGGGCAACCCCAGACGACGCCGGTTCGCAAATTGCGGGCGATCAAGCGTTGATGTAGGTCTCGCCGAAGGCCTGGATGAAGTCGAGCATCACGTCGGGCGTGGTGGGCGGGTGACCCACGTTCACCCAGTTGACGCCGGCGGCCTCCATGCGCCGCGAGCTGGTCGGTGTGCTGCTGCACGTCCTTGGTGGGCTCGTGGATGGTGTCGCCCAGGTAGCTCATGCAGAAGTCGAGCTCGCCGGCGCGGTCGCCCGCCATCTCCTTCACCTCGCCGATCATCTCGGCCAGCTGCTCGAGCCCCGCGATGTGCGGCGAGCGCGTCGTGCGCGCCACCTCTTCGGGGATGCCCATCGGCATCCAGCCCTGCACGGTGGCGGCGCGCCGACGGCTGAGCTTCGAGTTGCCACCGATCCAGATCGGGATCGGGATCTGCGTGGGGCGCGGCCGCTGGATCACGCCCTTGGCGTTGAAGTGCACTCCGGCGGCGTCGAACGGCTCGCCCGACCACGCCTTGGGCAGGTACTCCAGCGCTTCGTCGACCAGGACGTTGCGCTCCTCGAAGTCGACGCCCAGGGCGAAGAACTCGGTCTTGTGGTAGCCCGCGCCGAGCCCGAGGATGAAGCGGCCGTTCGAGCAGCGGTCGAGGGTGGCCGCGGTCTTGGCCAGCAGGAACGGGTTGCGGTACGGCGCCACCGAGAGGTGCGTCAGCAGCTTGATGCGCTCGGTCACCGCGGCCGCGAACGCGAGGCCGACGAACGGGTCGAGGGTCTGGTGCCCACCGTGTGCGAGCCAGTTGGCACCGGGGATCGGGTGCTCGGTGAGCGCGAAGGCGTCGAAGCCCGCCGCCTCGACCGCGACGGCGACGTCGCTGATCTCACCCGAGTCGAGCAGGTCGCTCTCGAGTCCCGACGTCTCCGGGTAGTTGAAGACGAACCTCATGCTCCCACCTCTGTGTCCTTCAGCTGCTTGACCAGCTCGTGCTTGAGGATCTTGAACGTGGCGTTGCGCGGCAACACCTCGACCACCTCGAGCTGCTCGGGGATCTTCTGCGTCATCAGCTGCGCGTCGCGGCAGAACTGCTGCATCTCCGCGAACGTCAGCGGCTCCTGCCCGGCCGGCGTCTCGACGACCGCGCACACCCGCTCGCCACGGTCGCGGTCGGGCAGCCCGATCACCGCGACGGCGGCGACCTTCGGGTGCGTCTGCAACAGGTCCTCGATCTCGCGGGGGCTGATGTTCTCGCCCTTGCGGATGATGAGCTCCTTGGTGCGACCGGTCAGCACGATGTGGCCGTCGTCGCGCAGGTAGCCGCGGTCGCCGGTGGTGAAGAAGCCGTCGTCACCGAACGCGGCCTTCGACTGCTCGGGGTCCATGTAGCCCTTCGCCACCATCGGCCCGCTCACGCGCACCTCACCGGTGACGCCGGCGGCGACCGGCGCGCCCTGCTCGTCGACGATCTGCACCACGCACCCGAACACCGGCGCACCGTCGGTGTTCATGAGCTGCTCGTCGGTGTCGCTGGGTGAGCCCTGCGTGATCATCGGGCACTCGGTCATGCCGTAGCCGTGGCACACCGGGAGGTGCATCTCCTCCCGCACCTCGCGGAACACCTCGGGCGGCTTCGGCGCGCCGCCACCGTTCATCATCCGCAGCGCGGGCATGACCGGCGTCGACGGGTCCTTGCGCTGCTCGTTGAGGAACGCGAGGTAGAACGCGGTGCTGCCGCCGGCCATGGTGACGTCGTGACGCTTGAACGTCGCGACCGCGTTCGCGGGGTCGAACGTCTCGAGCAGCACGGCGGGCATGCCGTGGGCGAGCATCACGACCAGGTAGTCGGGCCCGCCGATGTGCGTGCACGGGAACGCCACCGAGCCGACGTCGTCGGGCTGCACCTCGAGCGCGTGCGCGAGACCGATGCCACCCGCGATCAGTCCCGCCGTCGGAGTGCATCACGCACTTCGGCGCGGCGGTGGTGCCGGAGGTGGAGTAGAGCCACCGCACCGCGTCGCCGTCGGTCGGCGGCGCGGGCAAGCGTCGACGGATCGCCCTCGGGCAGGCCGCCGTCCTCGACCGTCGGCGGCGACGACGAGCGTCTCGAACGCGCCGCCCGACGACTCCTGCAGACCACGAGCCATCGCCTCGTAGTCGAAGTTGCGCCACACCCCGGGCACGGCGAAGAACTTCACCCCCGCCTGTTGCAGCACCGAACCGACCTCGCGCTCGCGGTAGATCGGGATGATCGGCACCTGCGTGGTGCCGAGGCGGGCCAGCGCGAACGACAGGACGATCGACTCGATGCGCGTCGGCAGCTGCCACGCCACCGGCGTGTCGGGCGTGACGCCCAGGCCCAGCAGGCCGGCGGCCACGCGCTCGCTCCAGTCGCGGAACTCGCCGAAGCTGACCGTGCGGTCGGCCTCGTCGATGAGCATCGGCGCGTCAGGGGTCTCCTGGGCGCGCCGGTCGAGCAGTTCCCAGAGGGTGGTGGCGTCGTCGATCACGGGCGTGAGACTACCGATCGAGCCTCACGCCCGCGACGGCGAGATCAGTCCTGCTGGAGCACCTTCGAGGCCGTGCTCACGAACGACGAGATGTCGGTGTTCGACTTCTTCTGGCGCGGGCTGCGCGTCACCACGTCGACGTCGGGCGACTCGGCCCGCAGCGCACCGACGGTGCACTGCTCCTTCGGCCGGTGGGCGAACGGGTCGAACTGGAACTCGCGGATCGCGTTCTCGTGGGTGATCTTGTTGATCTTGTCGTCGGAGAGGTCGCCGATCGACTTCATGAACACCTCGGGCGCGTGCGGCCACGCGGAGTCGGAGTGCGGGTAGTCGCACTCCCACGTGACCATGTCGAGGCCGACGTCGTCGATCAGCTTGATGCCGGTCGGGTCGTCGATGAAGCACGTGATGATGTTCTCGTGGAACACCTGGCTCGGCAGCTTGTCGCCGAAGTCCTGGTGCGTCCACGCCTTGTGGTGCTGGTACGTGAAGTCGATGCGGTCGAGGAAGTACGGGATCCAGCCGATGCCGCCCTCGGAGAGCGCGATCTTCAGGTTCGGGAACTTGCGGAAGACCTGCGACCAGATGAGGTCGGCCGCGCACATGAAGAGGTTCACCGGCGTGGTGGTGATCATCACGTCGACCGGCGCGTCGTCGGACGTGACCGAGATCGACGACGACGAACCGATGTGCAGGCACACGACGGTGCCGGTCTCCTCACACGCTCGGAGGAACGGGTCCCAGTGGTCGGAGTGGAAGCTCGGGTAGCCCAGCTTGGAGGGGTTCTCCGAGAACGTGACCGCGCGACAGCCCTTCTCGGCGACGCGGTAGATCTCCGCCGCCATCAGGTCGGCGTCCCAGATCGGCACGATCGCCAGCGGCATGAAGCGGCCGGGGTACGTGCCGCACCACTCGTCGATGTGCCAGTTGTTGTAGCCCTGGAGCAGACGCAGACCGAGGTCGCGGTCGGGCGTGCGGCTGAACAGCTGTCCGCAGAAGCCGGTCATCGACGGGAAGCACATCGAGCCGAGCACGCCGTTGACGTTCATGTCGCGCACGCGCTCGTGGATGTCGTACGCGCCCTTGCGGATCTCGTCGAACGCGGTCGGCTCGAAGCCGTACTCCTCGGGCGGACGGCCGGCGACCGCGTTGAGTCCGACGTTGGGGATGGTGGTGCCCTCGAACTCCCACACGTCGGCGTCCATCTCGTCGATGTGGATCACGTGCGGGGCGCGCTCCAGGTCGGCCTTGGACACGTGGCGCTCCCACATGTCGGGCGGCTCGACGACGTGGTCGTCGACGCTGACGAGGATGAGGTCGTTCAGGTCCATCTGGGTGTGCTCCCCCGGGAGATGCGTGGTCGTCGCGAGAGCCTACGCCCGCTGGCCGCACGCCCCACCGTGCACGCTCCGCTGGCCGCACTCGCCCACCGCTCGTAGAGTCCGCGGGATGACCGATGCGTCAACGATCCCGTTGCCTCTGCGGCCCGAACCGATCAGCGACGATCGCTACGCGATCACCAACACCGGGAACGCCGACCAGCGCGACGTGGTGTTCGGCGGGCAGTTCCTCGCCCAGGCGATCGTCACCGCCACGCTGCGCCACCCCGGCAAGACCGTGCGCTCGATCCAGTCGGTGTTCGCACGTCCCGGACGCATCGACGCGCCCACCGAACTCTCGGTGGAGTCGATCCACGACGGCCGCACGTTCGCCAGCGACACCGTGACCGCGTGGCAGGACGACCGCCTCTGCGCGCGCTTCCTCGTGCTGCTCGACGTCGACGAACCCGACGTCGTGCGCCACGACGTGCCCATGCCCGCGGTCACCACACCGCCGGCCACGCCGCATCACCGACGAAGGCCTGCTCGTGTACCCGGGCACGGAGCTGCGCATCGTCGACGGCGTCGACCTGTGGTCGGTCGACGCGCCCACCGGTCCGGCCGAGACGTTCCTCTGGGCCAAGGCTCCTGCACTCCCCGACGACCCGGGCGACGACGAGGGCGTGCACCAGGCCGTGCTGGCGTGGGCGACCGACGGCTTCCTCATCGCCACCGCGCTGCGACCGCACGCGGGCATCGGACAGCACGACGCGCACCGCGGCCTGTCCACCGGTGTGGTCGGCCACACCATCGTGTTCCACGAACCGTTCCGGGCCGACGAGTGGTTGCTCCTCGCGCACCACAGCCCGTACGCCGGGCGCGGTCGCACGTTCGGCACCGGTGACGTCTTCACCGAGGACGGCCGGTTCGTCGCCTCGTACGTGCAGACCAACATGGTGCGGTACTTCGCCGATCCCGCGTCTGGCCGACGGCACGCAGTACCGGACGGTCATGTGAGCCGGCTCGACGGTCGCGTCGCGATCGTCACCGGCGCGAGCCGCGGCATCGGCGAGGCGGTGGCTCGCCTGTTCGCGCGCGAGGGCGCGGCCGTCGCGGTCACCGCACGCACCGAGCAGGTCTTCGACGAGCGCCTGCCGGGCACCATCCACGACACCGTCGCCGCCATCGAAGCCGAGGGCGGGCGCGCGGTGGCGATCCGCGCCGACCTCGCCGACGACGACGACGTCGACCGGCTGGTCGACGAAGCGCGCGCCGCACTCGGGCCGATCGACCTCCTGGTGAACAACGCCGCGCTCACCGTGCCCGGCCGCCCTCCGAAAGCGGGCGGGACCACCGGCCCGACCGGACCGAGCGCGAACGCGCCGAGCCCGGCGCGCCGACGAGCCCGCCGCCGGCGCGCACCACCACGACACGTCCGGGTTCGTTCCTCGGCTTCCCGCTGAAGGGGTACCGGCTGCACTTCCAGATCGGGCTGTTCGCGAGCTACCGGCTCATGCAGCTCGTGCTGCCCGACATGATCGAGCTCGGGCGCGGCGGGATCGTGAACATCAGCTCGCTCGCCGCGTTCGTGCCCGGACCGGGTCCGTACGAGCACGGCGGTGGTCCCACCGTGCCGGCGTACGGCGGCAACAAGGCGGCCATGCACCACCTCACCCAGGCGGTGGCGTTCGAGGTCGCGCCGCTCGGCATCGCGGTGAACGCGCTCCTGCCGTCGGAACCGGTGCTCACGCCGGGCAACCGCATCGCGTACCAGGGCGACGACTTCGCCAGCGTCGACGACTTCGCCGAGGCGACGCTGCAGCTCGCGCTGGCCGACCCCGCGGTCACCACCGGCCAGATCCTCTGGAGCGAGGACGTGCTGCACCCCGAGCTCGGCACCCGCGGCTGGCTCCGCGACTGACGTGCCCGGAGTTGGGGCAAGCTGGAGCGATGACCTCCTCACGACGACCGCGCCCGGCCCGACTCGTCGCCTGGACGACCACCCTCCTCCTGGCGCTCGCCCTGTGCGTGGTCGCGATCGGTGCCGCCGGGGCCACGACGCCGAGCGCGAAGAGCGGGAAGGTCACCATCAAGGACTTCAAGTTCTCGCCGAAGACGCTCACGGTGAAGGCCGGGAGCAAGGTCACGGTGAAGAACTCCGACGGCACCACCCACACCTTCACCGCCGACAAGGGCGCCTTCAATTCCGGCGACATCGACGGCGGATCGTCGGCGACGGTCACGGTGAAGAAGCCGGGCACCTACGCCTACCACTGCAACATCCACAACTACATGAAGGGCACCATCAAGGCGACCTGACGCCCGTTCGGGCCGCCTCGTTGAGAGCTGCCCGGGACGGGAGCGCGATGCTCTCGGGGTGCCGAAGACCCCGAAGCGCCCCCGCATCACGACCCGACTCCTCGCGACCACGTTCGCGCTCCTGCTGACCCTCGCCGTCGGCGGCATCGGCGTGGCGACCGCCGGTGCCACGACCGGCGCCGCGTCGGCGCCGATCACGTCGGTCACGATCAAGGGGTTCAAGTTCGTCCCGAGCAAGTTCACCGTGTCCGCCGGGACGCCGATCACGGTCAAGAACAAGGACGGCGCGACCCACGACCTCGCGGCGGTGAACGGCGCGTTCAAGACCAAGTACATCGACGGCGGGAAGTCGGCGAAGTTCACGGTGAAGAAGCCCGGCACCTACAAGATCGTCTGCACGCTCCACACGTACATGACCGGCACGCTCAAGGCGACCTGAGCGGTCCGATCGCGTCAGCGGTACCAGCAGAGCTGCTCGGTGGTGGCGAGCAGCACGCCGTCGCGACTCCAGAGGCGCGCCTGCTGGCCCGACGTCGACTGCGCGCCGCGCGTGCCGGTGGCCTCGTTGAGCACGTAGTCGGTGCCGACGGCGGCGAGCTCCGCGGCCGTGGCGTGGAAGTGCACCGACAGGGTGATCGTCGCCGACGGCCGCATGCCCACGCCCCAGAAGAACGAGCGCGGCGCGTACTGGTCGGCGAGGTACGCGAGCTGCAGGTGATCGAGCGGGCGTCCCGCGGCGTCGCGCACCCAGAGACAGCCGCGCGTGTCGCCGCTCCCCCACTCGCCGGACACCTGGCGGATCTCGGTCTGCTGCCCCTGCGGACCCGGCGCGTGGATCTGCTCGAGTCCCTCGGGCGCCGGCACCGCCGGCATCTCGAACTGCAGGTGCGGTTCGGTCTCGCGGCGGTGGGTGAGCACGAGCAGCGCGGTCGCGAGCAGCTCGCCGTCGACCGCGTGCAGCTCGGCGCGCCAGTGCTCGAGCGAACGCCCGCCGCCGAGCCGGGAGACGTCGATGCCGACGTCGCTCCCCGGCACGACCGGCCGCACGAAGTTCACCGTCGCCGCCGACGGCAGCGCGTCACTCCCGGCAGCTTCGGCGGTCGCGACCACCGCGTGCAGCAGCACCGCGGCGGTCCACCCGCCGAACATGCTGCTGATCGACTCGTGGTCGGGATCGGCGTGGGCCCGCCAACGGCCGTCGCCGTCGGGCGTCGAGCGCGAGCGCGGCATCGAGGTGTGCCATCAGGCGTCGCGCTCCTCGCGGCGGAGGCCGTCCCACTCGGCCCATGCGTCGTCGAGCGCATCGAGCGCGCCGGGGATCGCCTCGTGCGCTTCGAGGTGCGCGCGCAGCTTGGCCCGGTTGACCTTGCCGCCGGGCGGCCACGTCGCGTCGCGGCGCGTGTCGCGCGCGAGGTCGCCCACCGCGTCGCGTCGGCGGGTCTGGCCCGCGAGCCAGTCGACGAACGGGATCACGCGTCGGGTGGGATCACCCCGGCGAGCTCGAGGATGCGGGCGGGCGGGAGGTGCTGCTCGGTGATGCGCACGCCGAGGTGCGCGAGCGCGTCCTCGATCGCGTTGGTGAGCGCGGCAGGAGCGACGATCATCCCGCCCTCACCGACGCCGCGGTAGTTGACCTCGAGGTCGGACGGCGTCTCCACGTGGTGGATCTCGATCTCCGGGACCTCCGCCGCGGTCGGGAGGAGGTAGTCCATGAAGGTGCCGGCCTGGAAGTTGGCCTGGTCGTCGTAGAACGACTTCTCGTAGAGCACCGCACCGATGCCCTGCACCACACCGCCGCTCACCTGGCCGTCGACGACGTTGGGGTTGATGAGCTCGCCGCAGTCCTCGACCGCGACGTAGCGGTCGATGTGCACGCGGCCGGAGGTGAGGTCGACCTCGACCCAGCACACGTGCGTGGCCTGCGCCCACCCGCCCTCGCCGCCGTCGAAGGCGAAGTCGCTGCGCAGGGTCTCGTCGGGCCGGGCGGCGGCGACGTCGGCGTACGACACCGAGATCGACGGCACGCCGGCGACGTGGATGGCGCCGTCGTCGATCACGAGGTCTTCGCGCGGCGCCTCGAGCAGGTCGGCGGCGACGTCGAGCACCTGGTCGCGCAGGCGCGCGGGCCGAGTAGGTGACCGCACCGCCGGCCATCGGTGCCGAGCGGCTGCCGCCCGTGCCCGACAGGCCGAACGGGGTGATCGACGTGTCGCCGTAGCGGAGCTTCACCTGCTCGATCGGGACGCCGAGCTGGTCGGCGGCGACCTGGGCCAGCGTCGTCTCGTGCCCCTGCCCGTGCGGCATCTGCTGGGTGACGACCGACACCGTGCCGTCGGCATCGAGCTCCGTGCGCGCCGGCTCGCCGGCCAGGAGGCCACCGCCCCCGCCGGCCATGATCGACTCCTGGAAGTCGGGCGGCCCCGGCGCGGCCTCGATGAACGTGGCGAACCCCACGCCGATGCACCGGCCCTCGGCGCGTGCCGCCGCCTGCCGCTCGGACCAGTCGCCGAGGTCGGCGATCTCGAGCGCGCGCTCGAGCGTGGCGCGCGCCGACATGCGCACGTCGAGCGTCGGGCCGGTGAGCATCTTCCGCGGCAGCTCGATCGGCGCCGATCATGTTGCGGAGCCGGATCTCGTCGCGACCGATCCCGAGGTCGCGCGCCGCGAGGTCGAGCATGCGCTCGCGCACCCACGTCTCGACCGCCCACGGACCGCGGTACGCGACGTAGGTCGCCTTGTTCGACGCGGTGAGCGTGGTGCTGAAGCTCAGCGCGCCCAGGTCGGTACGGGCCGGGCATCATCACCCGGATCATCATCGGGTACATCGCGGCGCTGAACGGGAACGCCGGGTAGGCGCCCTGGTCCATCGTCATGTCCACGCGCAGGCCGAGCAACGTGCCGTCGTCGCGCAGCGCAGCTTCGACGTCGAGGGTCTCCTCGCGCGCCTGGCCGGCGACGAGCAGGTGCTCGTTGCGGTCCTCGATCCACTTCACCGACCGCCCGAGGTCGACGGCGGCGGCGAGCACCGCGACGTCTTCGCGCGTCGGCAGCACCTTCACACCGAACGCACCGCCGATGTCCTGCGCGGTGACGCGCGGCAACGTGGCCGGGTCGCGAGCGAGCAGGCCGAGGAGCATGCGCGTGAGGTGCGCGATCCGCGCCGGCTCGCGCAGGAACGTCTGCAGCATCGCCTTCCCCGGGGACGCCGGCGCCGACAGGCCCTCCCCGATCGGCTCCTCGATCACCGCGTGCTCGTGCGCGTGGTCGTGGTCGTGGTCGTGCGTGGCGTGCTGCTCGTCCTCGCGCTTCGCCGCCGCCGACGCCTTGTTGGCCGCGGCCATGGCCTTGGCCTTCTGGAGCAGCCCGGCCATGCGCTCGCGCTGCCGCGCGATCTCGAGCAGCGACCGCCACGCCGGCTGGCGACCGGTCAGCGCCGCCAGCGACCACTTCATCACGTGGCTGTTCTGGGTGGCGGAGTGGTACGCGCACCGTGCCGGCGACGGGGTCGACCTCGGCCACGCACCCGCGCGTCTCCATCGGCTGGTTGGAGTAGCGGTGCTGCACGAAGCGTCTCGCGCACGACCCGGTCGGCGGCGCGGAACGCGGCGTCGACGTCGCCGTAGTCGCGATGGTCGCGCTGCAGCACGTTGCCGCCGGGGCCGGGCCAGATCGCGGGACGCGTCGGGTCGAGCGAGTGCTCGATGGTGGCGATCGGCGCGAGCTCCTCGTAGTCGACGACCACGAGCTGCGCGGCGTCCTCGGCGACGTAGCGCGACTCCGCGATCGATCAGCGCGACCGGGTCGCCGACGACGCGCACCCGGTCGGTCGCCAGCGCGAAGAACATCGGGTGGTAGAGATCGGGCAGCGGCAGGAACCCCATGAACGGATGGGTCAGCGCCTCCATGTCGGCGCCGGTGTACACCGCGACGCACGCCGGGATGGCGTCGAGCCTCCTCGACGTCGATGCCGCGGATGTGCGCGTGCGCGAACGGGCTGCGCACGAAGTGGGCGTGCAGCATCCCCGGAACGGTGACGTCGTCGACGTAGAGGCCGCGCCCGGTGAGCAGGCGCGGGTCCTCGACCCGTCGCGACCCGATGGCCGACGAATCGCTGTGCTGGTCCTTGCATCCCGTCAGTCTGACGCGTCGCCCCGCACCGACACCGCAGGGAGCAACGGGAGCTCGGCCGCGCCGGGACCGACCTCGAGGTGGATGTGGTCCCGGTGCAGGCGCTCGCCGCAGTGCGAGCAGTGCGGCACCGAGTGCACCGCCTCGCCGCAGTCGTCGTGGACCATCAGCACGGGCGGCCCGTCGGGCGCGGCGTGGCGGTCACCCCAGGTGCGCAGCGCCTCGATGACCGGGATCAGGTCGCGGCCCTTGCGCGTGAGCACGTACTCGTCGCGCGGCGGGTGCTCCTGGTAGCGCCGCCGCTCGAGGATGCCGTGCTCGACCAGCGCGTCGAGCCGGGCGCTCAAGCACGTTGCGGGCGATGCCGAGCCGGCGCTGCCAGTCGTCGAAGCGGGTGATCCCGAGGACGGCGTCGCGCACGATGAGCAGCGTCCACCACTCGCCCACGACCTCGAGCGTCTGGGCGATCGAGCAGTGCATCTCCGAGAACGAGGCTCGTTTCACGGTGTCCACGTTATCAGTTGCATGACACTACTGACTCCGCCTAGGGTCCGTTGCATGACGCAACTGATGCTCCGGCCCCGGGCCGCCAGCCGCTGGATGACCCTCGCCGTGCTGTGCACGTCGGTGGTGCTCATCACCATCGACACCACCATCCTCAACGTGGCCATCCCCACGCTCTCGCGGTCGCTGGCCACCAGCACCGGCGAGCTGCAGTGGATCGTCGACGCCTACACCGTGGTGTTCGCCGGGCTCCTCCTCACCTGCGGCAGCCTGGGCGACCGCCTGGGCCGCCGTCGGATGCTGGCCGTGGGGCTGGTCGTGTTCGGGATCGGATGTGCGGCCTCGGCCCTGGCCGACTCGGCGGGCATGCTGATCGCGATGCGGGCGCTCACCGGCGTCGGCGCCGCGCTCGATCTTCCCGGCGACGCTCTCGCTGATCACCAACGTGTTCACCGACCCGGTGGAGCGCCAGAAGGCGATCGCGGTGTGGGCGAGCACCGCGGGCATCGGCATCGCGCTCGGGCCGCTCGCCGGCGGCGTGCTGCTCGAGCACTTCTACTGGGGATCGATCTTCCTGGTGAACCTGCCCGTGATCGCGCATCGCGCTGGTCGGCCTCGCGATCGTACGTGCCCGAGTCGCGCGACCCGGTGCACCGTCGCCTCGACCTCGTCGGGCGCGCTGCTCTCGATCATCGGCCTCGCGGTCCTCGTCTACGGCGTCATCCGCGGCGGCAGCGACGGCTGGACCGATCCGTCGACGCTGGCGCACGATCGCGGCCGGCATCGCGGTGATCGCGCTCTTCGTCTGGCACGAGACCCGCACGCCGTCGCCGATGCTCGACGTCAGCGTGTTCCGCAACCCGCGCTTCGCCGGGGCGAGCGTCGCGGTCACCGCGGTGTACTTCTGCCTCTTCGGCACCATCTTCCTGCTCACCCAGCACCTGCAGGAGCTGCTCGGGTACGGCACGCTCGCCGCCGGGATCCGCACCGTGCCGTTCGCGATCACGTTGATGATCGTGGCCAACCTCACGCCCCGCATCGTCGGTCGGTTCGGACAACGGCTGCCGATCGTGGTCGGCCTGGTCATCGTGGCCGGCTCGCAGCTGCTGCGCATCGCGTCGACGCCCACCTCGGGCTACGGGATCATCTTCTTCAGCCAGGTGGCGTTCGCGTTCGGCATGGGCCTGCTCATCGCCCCGGCCACCGCGTCGATCATGGGTGCGGTGCCCGCAGCCCAGGCCGGCGCCGGATCTGCGATCAACGACACCACCCGACAGGTCGGGGGTGCGCTGGGCGTGGCGGTGATGGGCAGCGTCGCCGCATCGGGGTTCCGCGATTCGCTGACCCACCAGGTGCCGCGCGTCGCCGCCGGCGCGCGCGAGTCGTTGGGCGCCGCGGTCGAGACGGCACGTGGCCTCGGGGAGCGGCGACGCCGCCCAGCGCCTGATCACGGCGGCGCACGAGTCGTTCATCCACGGGTTGCGCCTGGCGTCGTGGGTGGCGTTCGTGGTGGCGTTGCTCGGTGCCGCGGTGGCGTGGCGGCTCCTGCCCGGCGGCGTGGCGATCTCGGGCGCGACACCTGCCGTCGACGTGCCCACCCACGACGGTGGCGTGCACGACGACGATTCGGAGGTGGCGGCGTGAGCGGGCTCGACCAGGTGCGTGGCGGTGCAGTCGGGCGACGCTCCCGGCACCGGGAATCGCAGGGCTGGTCGGGTTCACGCTCTCGCGGGTCGACCCCGGCGAGGTCGAGGCCACGCTCGTCACTCGCGCCGACATGACCAACCCCATGGGCAGCGTGCACGGTGGCATCGCGGCGACGCTGCTCGACACGGTGATGGGGTGCGCGGTGCACACGGTGCTCGACGACGGCGAGTCGTACACCACCACCGATCTCCACGTGCACTACGTGCGCGGCGTCAACCCCGGCAAGACCATCGTCGCCACCGGCACGGTGGTGCACCGCGGACGCCGGCTCGCCACCGCCGAGGGTCGCGTGCTCGACGAGCGCGGCCGCCTCGTCGCCCACGGCACCACCAGCTGCATGGTCTTCCCCGCCCCCCGCTAGAGCGTTTTGGCGCCGCAATCGTGTCTCGGTGACACAGTTGCGGCGCCGAAACGATCTGGGAGCGGCGGGTCAGTAGGACTTGGGGAGGCCGAGCGACTGCTGGGCGACGAAGTTGAGGATCATCTCGTGGCTCACCGGCGCGATGCGCAGCAGCCGCACGAGTCCCCAGAGGTCGGCGAGGCCGTACTCGGTCGCCATGCCGTTGCCGCCGTGCGTCTGGATGGCGGCGTCGAGGCAGTGCGCACCGGCCTCGGCCGCGGCGAACTTGGCCATGTTCGCGGCTTCTCCCGCCGCGACCTGATCACCACGATCGTCGCCGCGCCGGTCCGCGAGCTGGTCGTGCATCCACGCCGCCTTCTGCGTCATGAGCCGCGCCAGCTCGAGCTCGATCTTGGCGCGCGCCAGCGGGTGGGCGACGCCCTGGTGCGTGCCGATCGGCGCGCCCCACACCTCGCGCTCACGCGCGTAGGCCGACGCGCGCTCGAGCGCGTACTGCCCGATGCCGGTGCAGATCGACGCGCTGAGGATGCGCTCCGGGTTCAGCCCGTGGAACAGCAGCCGCAGGCCGTCGCCCTCGGCACCGACGAGCCGGTCGGCGGGGACGACCACGTCGTCGAAGAACAGCTGGTACTGCTTCTCGGGGATCGTGATCTCGACCGGGATCGGCGTGCGCTCGAGCCCGGACGCATCGGTGTCGACGACGAAGAGCGACAGCTGCGCACGACCGGGCCCGGACGAAGTCGCGTCGTCGACGCCGGTGCGCGCCACCACCAGCATGGTGGCGGCCTCGTCGACGCCGGAGATGTAGGTCTTGGTGCCGCGCAGGCGGTACGCGTCGCCGTCGCGGGTCGCGGTGGTGGCGAGCTGGTGGCTGTTCGAACCGGCATCGGGCTCGGTGATGGCGAACACCATCTTCTCGCCGGTGCACAGACCCGGGCAGCCAGCGCGCGCGCTGGTCGTCGGTGCCGAAGCGGGCGAGCAGCTCGGCCGAGATGCCGGCCGACACGAGCACCAGGAGCAACGGGCAGCCCTGCGCGGCGGCAGCTTCGCTGACCACGAGCAGCTCGCTCAACCCACCGCCACCCCCGCCGTACTGCTCGGGGAGGTGCACCGAGAGGAAGCCGGGTGCGGCCATCGCCTGCCAGAGCTCGTCGGCGCGGCCGCCGGCGCGCGCCCGATCGCGGAACCACTCGTGCCCGAAGCCGGCGGCGACGTCGCCGGCCGCGGCGCGCAGCATCGCGTGCTCGTCGGACTCGGCGAAGTCCACGTCAGCCCCCGTCGAGCGTGAGCAGCTCGAGCAGGTTGCCGTCGGGATCGCGGAAGTACACCGAGGTGCCCATCGCCCCGGTCGACGCCGGGCGCGACACGGGGCCGTCGGCCAACGTCGACGCCCGCGGCATCGAGCAGCGCCAGGATCTCCGCCACCGGGCCGTCGAAGCGGAAGCACAGGTCGGCGGAACCGGGAGTGGGAACGTCGGCATGGGGCGCCGCCGGCGCCGCCGCCGGGTGCACGCTCAGCCGCGACCCACCGACCTGCAGGAGCGCGATCGGGAGCGTCCCGTCGCGCCACAGGTCGAGGTGCAGCGGCTCGGCGCCGAGGACCCGCTGGTACCACGCGAGGGTGGCGTCGACGTCGGCGACGGTGATGGCGACGTGGTCGAACCCGGCGACCGGCACGAGGGCATCGTGGCACACCCCGTTGGTTCCGACTGGTTGACGCCGACTGGTTGACGCCGAACCGTTTTAAGGCGTAGCATTAGAACCCTCACGCCTCATGACACGATCCACGCCTCGACCAGGAGCTCCCAGCATGGAATTCGGCATCTTCCTCAACGGCTACATCCCCGGCCCGGCCGCGCACCAGACCGAGATGGAGCACAAGATGCTCATGCGCGAGGCGGAGTACGTGATCTTCGCCGACAAGCACAACTGGAAGTACGCCTGGCTGGGCGAGCACCACTCGCTCACCGAGTACTCGCACATGTCGGCGCCCGAGGTCGTGATGGGCTGGATCGCGTCGCAGACCGACTACATCCACCTGTCGTCGGGCATCAACTCGCTCTCCCCCCGCAAGGAGCACCCGGTGCGCTACGCCGAGCGCGCCGCCATGCTCGACCACTTCACGAACAACCGCTACGAGTGGGGCACCGGTCGCGGCGCCGGCAGCCACGAGCTCGCCAGCTTCAACATCATGGATCCCAGCACGACCAAGGCCGAGTGGGAAGAAGTGATCAAGGAAGTCCCGCGCATGTGGGAGCAGGAGGACTACTCGTACGAGGGCGAGCACTTCACCGTGCCCACGCCGCACAACGTCCTCCCCAAGCCGTACGGCAAGGGTCACCCGGCGATCTGGGTGGCGTGTGGCAACCCGCCGACCTTCGCGCGAGCCGGCGAGCTCGGCATCGGTGCCATCGCGTTCAACTTCGAGCCGATCTTCAACCTGAAGGGCCGCATCGACGCGTACAAGGAAGGTGCGGCGAAGTGCACCGAGCCCGTCGGCCAGTTCAAGAACGACAACATGATGATCACCAACTCGGTGATCTGCTGCGAGACGCGTGAGGAAGCCCGCAAGATCGCGCTGCGCAACGGCCGCGGCTACCTCGTCACGATGGTGAACATGTACCACGACTCGATGCCGAAGTCGCAGGACGCGATCACGTGGCCCAGCGCGCCGCTCTCGCTGAAGGACCTGTCGGGTGGCGACGACGACGCCTTGCTCGACGCCATCATCGACGGCGGCAACATGCTCTGCGGCACCCCCGACGAGGTCGCCGAGCAGATCGCCCGCTGGGGCGAGGTCGGCATGGACCAGCTCGTGTTCGGCATGCCGGTCGAGGGGATGCACCAGGAAGAGGTGCTCCAGTGCCTCGAGCTCTTCGGCGACAAGGTGATCCCGCAGTTCGACCCCGACCGCACGCACTCCACCGACCGCTACCGCGCCACGGCGGAGCGCAAGTACCCGACGTTCAACCACCCGCTGCCCGAAGGCGTCGAGTGGCCGTCGGTCATCCCGGAGAGCGCGCTCGTCCAGCTCTAGGGCGGACGACGCTCTGGTTCGTCCGTGCCGCGCGATTCGACCGCAACCAAGGAACGGCTGCTCCGCGAAGCGGAGCGGCTGTTCGCGCGGCGGGGCCTCTACCAGGTCACGGTGCGCGAGATCACCGAGGCGGCCGAGCAACGCAACGTCTCCGCGCTCAACTACCACTTCGGCTCGCGCGAAGGGCTCCTCGACGCGATCCTGAGCCGGCACGGCGACCCCATCGACCTCGCACGCGGTGCGCGGCTCGACCGGGTCGGGCGCGACGCGTCGACGCGTGAGCTGGTGGAGGCGCTGGTGGTGCCCTACGCCGCGAACCTCGCGCGACTCGGAGGACCGCGACTACCTGCGCATCGTCGCCCAGCTGTCGGCGCAGTTCAGCACCTGGCGCGAGCAGGCTCCCGGCACCGGTCCGTACCTCATCGAGATCCTGGGGCTGCTCGAGGCGCGTCCGGCGGAGCTGCCGGCGGCGGTGCGGCGCGAGCGGGTGGTCGAGATGATCATGCTGATGACGGTGGCGATGGCGGAACGGGCGCGCGTGCTCGAGTCGCACAAGCGCGAGCCCGAGCTCGACGAACCCACCTTCGTCGAGAACCTCACCGACGTCCTCGTCGGCGTGCTCGAGGCGCCCGTCCGCATTCCGCGTTGACGGTCACGCTCGCCGTCGTAGGCTCGGGCTCGTGAACGCCCCCGCACGCGCCGACCGAGTGATGTTCGACGGTCGCGCCGGACAGCCACCGGAGTCACGCGACGGCGAGCACCACGAGGAACGCGGACGGGCGATGGCCGTGAAGCCGTACCACCTCGTGCCCGCCGACAGCATGCGCACGCTGTGCGGCGACTTCGACGTCACCGGTTGGCGCGCGGTCAACGTGCCGTGGGGCGGGTTCTACGACTGCAAGAAGTGCCGCGCCGCCCTGGCCGCCCGCGAGGCGCTGACGTCCAGCTGACCGTCGATCAACGGTTGCGTCGAGCCGGGACGGTGGTGTGCGCGTCGTGTGCGCCCGTACTGTGCTCGCACATCGCCGACGAGCACCCGGGGGGTTCGATGGCAGCCGACGAGCGCGTGGTCGTCGAGTTCGACCAGCACAACGCCGAGTACCGGGAGACCTACCCGGCGAAGGCCCACGAGCTGCGTGAGCAGTGCCCGGTGGTGTGGAGCACCAACCACGACGGGTTCTGGGTCGTCACCGGGCACGAGGTCCTGAGCGCGATCTCGAAGCGCACCGACCTCTTGTCGAACGACCACGACCCCGACGGCGAGCGCAACGGCTACCAGGGCATCTCGATCCCCGAGCGCGGTTCCACGCGCGGCGGGTTCATCGAGATGGACCCACCGGAGCAGTCGGAGTACCGGCGCATCCTCAACCCGTTCCTGTCGCCGGCCGCAGTGAAGGTGTGGGACCCGTTCATCGAGGACTTCACGCGTGCGTGCATCGACGACGTGATCGAGAGCGGCCGCCTCGACTTCATCGACGACTTCGCCAACGTCGTGCCCGCCGTGCTGACCATGGCGATGCTCGGGCTGCCGCTCTCCGACTGGGAGATCTACTGCGAGCCCGCGCACATGCAGGTGTACACGGCGCCCGACAGCCCCAACTGGGACCGCATGATCGACGCGACCTTCCGCATGGTCGGGCGCCTCGCCGAGTACGTGCAGATCCGCAAGACCGAGCCCCGGCCCGGGATGATCTCGGCGCTGCTCAACGCCAAGGTGATGGACGAGTTCCTCCCCGACGACGGCATCATCGGCACGGTCACGCTGCTCATCGGCGGGGGCTTCGACACCACCACGTCGCTGCTGGCCGGCGCGTTCGACTGGCTCGACAGCCGTCCCGAGGAACGGCCGCGCCTGGTCGAGGACTCGCGTCACCTCGACCTCGCGACCGAGGAGTTCCTGCGCCACTTCACCCCCGCGCAGGGTGGCGGGCGCACGATCACGCAGGACTGCGAGGTGGCGGGCTTCGAGTTCTCGGCCGGCGACCGCATGTTCCTGTCGTACGCGATGTGCAACCACGACCCCGAGTCGTTCCCCGACCCCGACGAGATCGTGCTCGACCGGTTCCCGAACCCGCACGCCGCGTTCGGCCTCGGCGTGCACCGCTGCATCGGCTCGAACCTCGCCCGCCTCGACTTCAAGTACATGCTCCGGGAGGCCCTGCGACGGCTCCCCGACTACCGCATCGACCACGCGGGCAAGGAGCAGTACGAGTCCATCGGCACGATCAACGGCTACAAGCACCTGCCGGCCACGTTCACGCCCGGCCGGCGCGAGGGCCCGCCGTTGGCCGAGGTGATGGCCGACTGGCAGGCACGCCTCGACGCCGAGCCCGCACCGGAGAACCTGCGTGCAGAGGCGGGTCTCTGATGGCCCGGGCGATCGTGAACGCCGAGCTCTGCCAGGGCCACACGCTGTGCAACTTCGCGGCGCCCGACGTCTTCCACCTCAACGACGTCGACGGTCACGCGTTCGTGGCCGTCGAGGGCGAGCTCACTCCGGAGCAGCTCGAGCAGGCCCGCATGGCCGAGCTCGGCTGCCCCGAGCGGGCCATCTCCATCGTCGAATAGTCCGGCACTCACCAGGTTGCGTCACCTGACCGCGTAGATCGCGGTCAACTGACGCAACCTCGTGAGCTGGAGGTCAGTGGGTGGCGAGGAAGTCGGCGACGGTGTCGGTGATGACGTCGAGGGTGTCGTCGTCGAACGCGTGGCTGAGCGGGAGCAGCACGCCGCGCTCCATGACCGCGTCGGCCTCGGGGAGGCCGTCGTCGGGCACGCGCACCTCGCGCCCGCCGAGCATCGGCTGGCGGGTGACGTTGCCGGTCCAGATGGTGCGGGTGTCGATGCCGCGGACGTCGAGGAACTCCTGGAGGTCGGCGCGCTCGAACCCGGCGTCGGGGGCGATCATCAGCGGGTACCCGAGCCAGGCGGTCTCGAGGTCGGCGAGCTGCACGGGCAGCGCGAAGCGATCGCGGTGCCCGGCGAACCACTCGGTGTACCGGGTGAAGTGACGGCGACGCAGCGCGAGGTTCTCGGGCAGCTTCTCCACCTGCACGAGACCGAACGCGGCGCCGAGCTCGGAGGGCTCGAAGTTCCACGCCACCTCGTCGAAGATGAACTGGTTGTCGTAGTGGATGCCGTCGAGGTCCTGCCAGAAGTCGCGCTCCCGCCGCTTCGAGCCGAAGAAGTTCACCTCCGAGCGCCTCCCCCACCGTCGCAGCATGACGGCGCGGTCGCGCCGCGAGTCGTCGTCGAGCATCACCATCCCGCCGTTGCCGGCCGCGGTGATGATGTGCGAGTTGGCGAAGCTGGTGACGCTGATCGTGGATCGAGCACCGGTGGGTGTGCCGCGCAACGTGGCGCCGAGTGTGTCGCAGGAGTCCTCGATCACGGGCAGGCCGTGGCGGGCCGCGATCTCGGCGATGCGATCCCAGTCGGGCGCGTTGCCGATGAGATTGGGGAACAGCAGCGCGCCGGTGCGTTCGGTGATCATCTCCTCGATGCGGTCGACGTCGACGCAGTAGGTGAGCGGCTCGCAGTCGACGAAGACGGGAACCCATCCCCCGCGCACGATCGGTGCGACGTCGGTCGAGAACGTGAGCGCGCAGGTGACGACCTCGGCGCCGGGCGGAAGGTCGAGCAGCTCGAGCGCGAGGTACAGCGCCGACGACCCCGAGTTGCACATCACCCCGTGGGCCTTGGCGAACCGGGCCGCGACCTCGCGCTCCATGCGCACCACGCGCCGGCCCGGCCACAGACCCTGCGGTCCCGACCGCAGCACCTCGACGACCGCGTCGATCTCGCGCTCGTCGTGGACGCTGCTCGAGTAGAAGATCCGGTCGTCGTCCCTCGTCATGCCCTCACCACCTCGTCGTGGTCGTGCCGGACCCGGGCATCCAGCGATCGACTGCTGCCAGGTGAGCACGCATGCGACGACGAGCGGTGTCGGCGTCGCGGGCCAGCACCGCCTTCACGATCGCGGCATGCGCTCGGTGCGAGGCTTCGACCGCGGCCTCGAGGTCGCCCTCTGGGTGGGTGATCTCGGGACGCGAGTACTCGTCGCTCAACGAGATCAACGTGTCGAGGAACAGGGAGAGCGGGCGGTTCCCCGCGATGTCGGCCAACGTCATGTGCAGGGCGCGGGTGTGATGCGGCCCCTCGCGCCCGTCGACGGTGTGCTCATGTGCGATGGCGTCGAGCAGCCGGTGCTCTGCGGCAGGGTCCATCCGGGCCACCGCCAGCCCCACGATCTCGGCCTCGAGCGTCGCGCGAGCGCCGTACAACTCGCCCACACCAACTCCCTCGTACCGGAGGTAGATGGCGGCGGCGTGGGTGACCGCATCCGAACGCGGCTGGGTCACCGCGAGACCACCGCCACGACCCTCCCGCATGCGGGCTGCGTCGAGGTGCTCGAGGATGCGCACTGCCTCGCGAAAGGTGTTGCGCGACACCTCGTAGCGCCGGATCAGCTCGGGCTCGGTCCCGAGGATCGTCCCGATGGGCCAACCTGCTCCTGCGATGTCGTCGATGATCTGCTGCGCCAGGCGCTCGGCACCCTTCACGTGTTCAGCCACTGCTCCAGTGTCGCGTCCTCCCAGTCGGCGGGACCGTAGACGGTCCGAGGGAGCGGCGTCATCACGTGGGTCGAACCCCCGATCGTGTACTCCGCCGATCGCCGCTCCCATTCGAGGATCCGCCCGTCGGGTTCGCCTTCGTCGCCGAACCCGTGCGCGGCGTCGCGGTTGGCGCGCCACGTCATCTGGGACGGGATGTCGGTCGCCCAGACCATGACGACCTCGTGCGGGTTCGACAGCACTTCGTAGATGCCGGTCGGTTCGTGTCCGTATTCCCGCATGAGCGGCACGCGCTCCTCGACCACGGCAGCAAGGAAGTCGAGCGCGCTCCCAGCGCGCACCTCGAGGATCTCGTTCACGAACAGCGTGCCCGTCACGCCGCGCGTCACGATCTCTGCAGTGCTCGGACTGCCGGGCACGCCGCCGCAGAGACGGTCGAATCCTCCGGTGCGCCACTGCGCAGCCTGATCCCACCACTCGCCGTAGAAGGCGTTGCGCCGCTTGAGGTTCAGGCGGTCGACGTTCTTCGCCCATCCCTCCCAGCCCTCGGATCCGACGTCCCAGATGTTGATCACCTGCGGCCACCGACCACCCCCGAACGCGCACACGTAGAACGAGCCCTGGAGCTTGTCCATCTCGGGCATGTCCTGCACCGGATCCTTCCAGAGGTGCTCCATGTACTCGTATTGACCCTGGCCGACGATGTCGATCACCTCGTACAGGTACAGATCCCGACGCATCGTGCTCCCTCTCGTCGACGCGTTAACTAGGGTGCTAGTTTATCGGCGAGGGGGAACCGCATGCGACGACACACGGCACTGCTCGTGGCGGCGCTCAGCACCGCCATGCTCTGCGTCAGCACGATCACGGTTGCGGGCGCCGGCACGTCGAGCGCCGCGAGACCGACCGCCACCGAGATCGGTGTGAGCGCGCGGACGATCCGCATCGCATTGATCGCAGACGTCGACACGCCCCTCTCCCCCGGTCTGTTCCAGAGCTCGGTCGACGGTGTCCGAGGTGCGGTGAAGGCTGATCAACGCAGAAGGAGGCGTCGGCGGGCGACGGCTGCAGGTCGACTTCATCGACTCGAAGCTCAACCCGAACGCATCGCGGAACGCGGTGATCGTCGCGTGCGCCCAGGACCTCGCCCTGGTGGGAACGTCGAGCATCTTCATGACGAACATGACCGATGCGATCGAGTGCCCGGACAAGGCTGGCAACCCCGTCGGGCTCCCGGATCTCGGTGGCGTCGTGCCCTCGGTCGCGCAGCAGTGCGCGCCGGTTTCGTTCCCGGTCAACGCTCCGCAGTTGGAGTGCGCGACGCGCGAACAGCATCCGCAGACCTACCACGGCAACCAGGGTGGAGTGCGGTACCTGGTCGCTCACTCGAAGCATCCGTTGCACGGAGTGCTGATCAAGTCGGCCGATGCGCTCAACCCGAGCAACGACGTCCTCGACGCCATCACGGAAGCTGCGGGTGTGCACGCCGACGACGTGGTCGCGCTCTCCGCGAACGCACCCCAGAGCGCGTACACGCCGGTCATCCAGACGATGACGTCCTCGGACTCGAACTTCGCGAGCACAGGCCTCGCTGCGAGCAGCATGGTCGAGCTCCGCCAGGAAGCGACGCTGCAGGGTCTGGACGACCCGAGCATCGTGTGGCAGTGCACGGCGGCCTGCTACGACCACGCATTCCTCGACGCCGGCAACACCGTCGACGGCACCTACGTCCCGATCGGCTTCCTGCCGTTCGACGAGACGCATGCGAGCCGCGCGGTCGCCGACTACGTGCGCTCCGTCGGGAAGAACAAGGTGTCCGGCCTCGGTGTCTACGCATACGCAGCGACGCTCGCCTTCCGAGAGGTCCTCGACCGGATCGTGGCCGCCAACGGCGTCGACGGCATCACCCGAGGTCGTGTCCTCGACGGCCTCCGCCACCTCACGGACTTCGATGCCGGGGGCCTCATCGGAACGACCGACATCGCCGGGAAGCGCGTGACGTCCTGCTTCGTCCTCACGCAGGTCCGGAACGGTCGGTTCGTACGCGTCCACCCGAAGCAGCCGGGGACCTACGACTGCACGCCATCCAATCGCGTCGAGGTACAGGGCGACTTCATCAAGTAGGGCCGCGCTCGGCCATCAGCTGAACCAGCGCCCGCCGTTGACGTCGAGCGTCTGGCCGGTGATCGAACGGGCCCGCTCGGACGCGAGGAACACGATGGCGTCGGCGATGTCGTCGGGCGTCGGCAGGCGCCGCAACGCGGTGTCGGCGGCGATCTGCTCCTGCACCGCCTCGACCGTGGTGCTTCCGCCGCTCCGCCATCCGGGTGAACATCTCCTCGGTGTTGGGACCGGGCACGAAGCCCGGCACGACGATGTTGACGCGGATGCCGTCGACGCCCACCTCCCGCGCGAGCGTCTGCGCGGCGACGGTGACCGCGGCCTTGGTCGCGGCGTACGCACCCTGGCCGGCGTTGATGGCCCGCACCGCCAGCGCGGAGACGACGACGATCGCGCTGCTCTCCTGCCGCGGCCAGGTGCGGCACCGCGGCGCGGAACAGCTCCAGCGGGCCGAGCACGTTGACCAGCCAGGCCTGCTGCCAGTCGTCGAGCTCGGCGCGCATGATCGTGTGGTTGGGCGCGCCCTTGGCCGCGCTGCTGACGACGACGTCGAGGCGGCCGAAGTGCTCGACCGCACGCTCGACCAGCGCGCGGCACTGCGCGACGTCGCCGGTGTCGGTGGGCACCGCGAGCCCGCGTGCACCGGTCTCCTCGAGCTCGCCCACCACCTCGTCGAGGTAGTCGGCTCGCCGCGCCGCGACCACGACGTCGCAGCCCTCGTGCGCCAGCGCCAGCGCGGTCGAGCGCCCGATGCCGGGACCGACCCCGGTGACGACGGCGACCCGGGCCGACCCGGGATCAGTGAGCGTCACGACGCCTCCTCGGACCGTTCGCCGGCGCTCACACGCGTGCCGCGCTGAAGTCGTCGGCGAGGCGGCCGAGCAGGTGGGCCAGCTCGGT
Source organism: uncultured Actinomycetes bacterium (assembly GCA_963755855.1). Classification (GTDB taxonomy): domain Bacteria; phylum Actinomycetota; class Acidimicrobiia; order IMCC26256; family DASPTH01; genus DASUAS01. The sequence continues at coordinate 55,270 of CAVWLR010000013.1, forward strand.
GAGCTCACTCGCCTTCCAGTCGGCCAGCGCGTCACCGGCCGCCGCCACCGACGCCGCCCGCAGCCGGCGGTACGCGTCCCGGCCCTTGGCCGTGATGGCGACCACGACCACCGCGCGCCCGTCGGACCCGTCGACGCCCCGGGTGACGAAGCCCTGGGTCTGCAGCCGGCGCAGCTCCCGGCTGGCGAGCGGGGCGACCATGCCGGCCCGCCGGGCCACCACCGACACCCGCTGCGCACCACCGCGCTCGAGCACCCCGAGGATCCCCATGCCCGGCGCCGAGACGTCGACCCCGGCCCGGTCGGCCCGGCGGCGGGCCGCCATCACGCTCGATCCGGCCCGCCCGATGCGTCCCATCGACCGTTCGATCTGCTCCAGCGCCTCGGCCCGTCGCACGCCGCGGAGCGTACCGCAGCAGTTGCGGGGACACAGCGAGATCCTTAACATTGTTCCGTAGTTGCCAGAGCGAACACGGTCGAACGACGAGGGGGACGACATGGGACGGCTCGACCAGCGGGTCGCGGTGATCACCGGCGGCGGCGAGGGCATCGGCAAGGGCATCGCCCGCCGCTTCGCCGAAGAGGGCGCACGCGTCCTGATCGCCGAGATCGACGCCGACCGAGGCACGCGCGGCCGCCGAGGAGCTCGCGGCGTCGACCGGCGCCGAGACGTTGTTCGTGCGCACCGACGTCGGGCGCAAGGACGACAACGAGGCGATGATCGACGCCGCGGTCGAGAAGTGGGGCACCATCGACATCCTCGTGAACAACGCGTGGGGCGGCGGCAAGATCAGCCGGGCCGAGCTCAAGACCGACGCGCTCATCGACCACGGCCTCGCCATCGGCTTCCGCGGTCCGCTGTGGGCGATGCAGCACGCGTTCCCCACGATGAAGGCCAACGGCTACGGCCGCGTCATCAACATCTGCTCGCTCAACGGCGTCAACGCGCACATGGGCACGCTCGAGTACAACACCGCCAAGGAGGCGCTGCGCGCCGCGACCCGCACCGCGGCGCGCGAGTGGGCGGCGACCGGCATCGTGCTCAACGTGATCTGCCCGGCGGCGAAGTCGTTCACCTTCAACGAGGTGATGGCCGAGCACCCCGAGCTGGTCGCGTCGGCCGACGCCGGCCAACCCGATGGGCCGCATCGGCGACACCTACGAGGACATCTCACCGGTGGCGCTCTTCCTCGCCAGCGACGACTGCCGCTACCTCACCGGCAACACGTTGTTCGTCGACGGCGGCAGCCACATCAACGGCTCGGCGTGGGCGCCCGACCTCCCCGACGAGCCGTAGACCGTCACCCGGTCGTCTCCACCGCGAACATCGCGTTCGACGCCACGATCCGCGCCACGTCGAACCGCAGCAGCGCCCGCACCCGGGCGATCTCGGTGACCGAGAACTGCGCGCGCTCCCGTTCGAGGACGAGCGCGTCGAACACGACCGGGCCCAGCCCCACACGCGGGACGATCGCGCCGTAGGAGTCGCCCGTGGTCGCGTGCGCCGTGACGAGCACGGGGACGCCGACGGCCAGGAGCGCACGGTCGTGGTCGCTCAACGTCAGCGCGGTCAACGGCTCCAGCGACGCCCGATCGACGGGCAGGACCTCCGGCACCGCTTCGGCGACCCCCCGTGCCACGACGACCCCGAGCAGCGCACCCGCGGCGTCGAGCACCCGGACCCCGACGTCGCGATCGGAGACGTCCTCCCGGGTCACGGCGTCGACCCGCCGGGCGCCGGCGGCGACCAGCGCGTGGCGGATCGTGTCCACCGTCGCCGACGCCGGCGCATCGACCGTGATCTCGTCGACCACTCCGCGATCGGTCTCGTGCACGTCGATGTCGACGATGTTCGTCTGCAACCGCCCGAGCGCAGCGGCGACGCGAGCGAGGCTGTTGGGCTCGTCCGGCAGCTCGACGCGCAGCGCGAACGTCGTGCGCGACTCCTCACCGGTGGCGGAGGGTTCGGAGATGTCGCTCTCCTCGTGGGGCGTCGTGGCCGCGACGATCGCATGGACCGTGCCGCGCAGGTTGCCGTCGGCCGAACGCGCCGCCGCGCTGACGGTCGGCGCCGTTGCCGCCCTCGACACCGCGTGCGACGAGCTCGGTCACCTCGTCTCGATCCCCGTGGACGTCGAGGCCGTCAGCCACGTGCTCCAGCAGCTGCTGCAGCACCTCGGACGCCACGATCGGGTGGTGGCTGACCGGCGAGATCAACGAACCGCCGAGCCCGTAGCGCGCCGCCCGCCACATGGCCGCCGCCAGGGCCTCCCGACCTTCGGTCGGCTCGGGTCGGCCTTCGATGGCGTCGCGGCCGCACGTCCACGCCAGCGCGCGCACCAGGCCCGCGATCGCGACCGTCGTGTCGACGTCGAGGCAGACGTCGCACGGGCGGAACTCGACCGTCGGGTACCTCCCCGAGGGGCGCACGTACCAGTAGATGAAGGTCTCGTCCTCGATCGCCTCCATCGCGACCAGCTCCGCCACGAGGCGGTCGAACTCCTCCGCCGACTCCAGCCGTGGCGGCATGCCGGACGTCGGCCAGCGCTGCCAGATCTGGAGGCGGTAGCTCGCGTAGCCGGTGTCGACGCCCTGCCAGTACGGCGAGTTCGCCGAGAGCGCGACCATCGCCGGCAGCCACGGCCGCGCCCGGTTCATGATCTCGACGCGCAGCTCCGGGTCGTCGACCCCGACGTGCACGTGGCACCCGGCGATGACCTGTTGGCGCGCGACGACCTGGTACACGTCGGCGAGGCGGCTGTAGCGCTCGATGCCGGGATCGATGCGTTGGTCGCGCCACGAACCGAAGGGGTGCGTGGCGGTGGCGGCGATGCGGGTCCCGATCGACCTCGCGGAGTCGTCGAGCTCGGCGCGGAGTCGGGTGAGCGACGAGCGCACACCGGCGAGGTCGGTGCAGACGGGCGTGCCGATCTCGATCTGGCAGAGGTTCAGCTCCTTGGCGACGTCGTTGCCGAGCTTCGATCTCGCCGCGGCGAACAGCTCGCCGGCACGACCGACGAGCTCACCCGTGACCTGGTCGACGATGAGGAATTCCTCCTCGACGCCGAGCGTCATGCGCTCCATGACGCACCTCCCGGTTGCGGCTCGGTCTGCGAACCATCACGACTACTTGCCCGGACGCCGGGGGAACAACACCGGGGGGCATTCCTCACGCCCTGTTCACAGGGCGGTCACGGAGCCGTCACGGGCTTCCCGGCAGAGTGAGACGGCGATGTGCGGCATCAGTGGCGAGATCCGGTTCGACGGCCGGCCGGCGCGCGTGGGCGTGGTGGCGGTCATGAACGACGAGCTCGCGCCCGCGGCCCCGACGGCAGTGGGGTCTGGGCGACGGGCCCGGTCGCGTTCGGGCATCGCCGTCTGGCGATCATCGACCTGTCGAGCGCCGGCGCGCAGCCGATGACCGATTCCGAGCTCGGCCTCACCGTCGTCTTCAACGGCTGCATCTACAACCACCACCAGCTGCGCCGGGAGCTGAGCGCCGAGGGCTACCGCTTCTTCTCCACCAGCGACACCGAGGTGATCCTGAAGGCGTACCACCGCTGGGGTGAGGACTTCGTCGACCACCTCATCGGGATGTTCGCGCTCGCGATCCACGAGCGCGAGTCGGGACGCGTCGTGCTCGCGCGCGACCGGCTCGGGATCAAGCCGCTCTACCTCGCCGAGGTCGACGGCGCGTTGCGCTTCGCCTCCTCGCTCCCCGCGCTCGTCGCGGGCGGTGACGTCGACACGTCGATCGATCCCGTCGGGCTCCACCACTACCTGACCTTCCACGCGGTCGTGCCCGAGCCGCGCACGATCCTCGCGGGGGTGAAGAAGCTCCCGCCGGCGACCGTCCTGGTCGTCGAGGCCGACGGGCGCCGGCGCGAGCGGCGCTACTGGTCGGTCGCGCAGCGGCGCGACGATCCCGCGCTCGACGGGCGCTCGCCCGACGAGTGGCTGCAGCTGATCGACGAGGCGCTGCGCCGGGCCGTCGATCGCCGCATGGTCGCCGACGTCCCGGTCGGCGTGCTCCTGTCGGGCGGGCTCGACTCGAGCCTCATCGTCGGCCTCCTCGCCGAGCAGGGCCAGCAGGGGCTGCAGACGTTCAGCATCGGGTTCGACGCCGCCGGCGACGAGGAGGGTGACGAGTTCCGCTGGTCCGACGTCGTCGCCGAACGGTTCTCGACCGAGCACCACCGCATCCGCGTCGAGACCGACCGGGTCATCGACGCGCTGCCGGGCGCGGTCGCGGCGATGAGCGAACCGATGGTGAGCCACGACCTCGTCGCGTTCTACCTCTTGTCGGAAGAGGTCGCGCGCGAGGTCAAGGTCGTGCAGTCGGGGCAGGGCGCCGACGAGGTGTTCGCCGGCTACCACTGGTACCAGACGCTGTCGACCTCGACGGGCGACGGCATCGACGACTACGGACGCGTGTTCTTCGATCGCACGCCGGACGAGATCGCGGCGGTCGTCACCGACTCGTGGCACCTCGACGGTGACGTCTCACGCGAGTTCGTGCGCGCGCAGTTCGGCGAGAGCGGCGTCGACGCCGTCGTCGAGCGCGCGCTCCGGCTCGACACCGAGGTGATGCTGGTCGAGGACCCGGTCAAGCGGGTCGACAACACGACGATGGCCTGGGGCCTCGAGGCCCGGGTGCCGTTCCTCGACCACGAGCTGGTCGAGCTCGCGTTCGCGTGCCCGACCGAGCTGAAGACGGCCGAGGGCGGCAAGGGGGTGCTGAAGCGCCTGGCCCGGAGCGTGGTCCCCCACGAGGTGATCGACCGGAAGAAGGGGTACTTCCCGGTCCCGCCGCTCGTGCACCTCGACGACCGCGTGGTCGCGGTGCTCCGCGACGCCCTCACCGCACCGGAGGCGAGGGCCCGCGGGCTGTTCCGCCCCGAGCACGTCGACCACCTCCTCGACCACCCGCTCGAGCTCACGACGCTCCGCTACAACAAGCTCTGGGAGCTCGGGATCCTCGAGCTCTGGCTCCAGACCCACTCGATCTGAGGCTGCGCCCGGTCATCCGGCACGACGCGAGCCTCGAAACATCGGCGTAACCCGGGCCGGAGTATCGTTCGAGGATGAGGCCGCGCGTCGGTGTCACCTGCTCGACCACCATCCACGAGGAACGCGACCTCGTCGCGCTCGAGGAGGTCTACGCGGAAGCGGTGTCCCGGGCCGGCGGACTGCCGTTCGTGCTCCCGACGCTCGAGCGTCCGATGCGTCCGAGGTGCTCGCCTCGCTCGACGGCCTGATCCTCGCCGGCGGCGGCGACGTCGAGCCCGCGCTCTACGGAGCGACGGCGCACGAGGAGGTCGGCGGCGTCGACGCCCGCCGCGACCGCTACGAGATCGCGCTCGTCCGGGAGGCTGCGCGTCTCGGCATCCCCGTGCTGGGGATCTGCCGTGGGCTCCAGGTGATCAACGTCGCCCGCGGCGGCACGCTCGTGCAGCACATCCCCGCCATCACCGGCGAGGACCACCGCGTCACCGAATCGGGCGAGGGAGCCGGTGCACCCGTCTCGGTGGTGGAGGGCACGTTGCTCGAGCAGATCCTCGGCACCGCGGCGGTCGAGGTGAACTCGCTGCACCACCAGGCCGTCGACGTGCTCGGCGACGGCCTGGTCGTCGTGGCGCGCGCGCACGACGGCATGGTGGAGGGCATCACCGCGGCCTCCGCCGACGAACGGCTGGTCGGCGTGCAGTGGCATCCCGAGCTCCTCCTCGACACGCCCGCCGGCGCCGAGCTGTTCGACTGGCTGGTCGAAGAGGCGGGCCGGCCGGCGCACGGCGAGGTGACGACCCTCGCCGCCGAGCCGTGGACCACCGACGACGACTCAGCGAGGGCCGCCAGCGCCGTCGCCTGATGGCGTCGTCGGAACACGGCGGACGACCGCCGGGCTACGAGGACGCCAACAAGTACACGCAGGTCATCGTCGACGAAGCGCTCGGCCGGGGCATCGACGTCGTCATCCTCGATCCCTCGATCGGTGAGCTCGAGCTGACCCGCGGTGAGCGACGCATCCGCACCATCGAGTCGCTCTCGGAGCTCACCCACGCGGTCGCGTTCCGGCGCTGCGACGACAAGCTCCTGACCCGTCGGGTCCTCACGGACGCCGGACTGCGCGTTCCCGCCGGGCGGGTGAGCACCTCCGACGCCGACGACGTCGCGTTCCTGCGCCACCACGGCGAGATCGTCGTGAAGCCGCGACGGGGTGAACAGGGATGGGGTGTGACCGTCGGCGTGGTCGACGAGGACGGCCTCGTGCGCGCGGTCGCCGCCGCGCACGAGGTCGCCGACGACGTGCTGCTCGAACGCTGCCACCACGGGGCCGACCTCCGCATCGTCGTGATCGGGGGCGAGGTCGTGGCCGCGTCGGAGCGCCGCCCGCCGCCGGGTCACCGGCGACGGGCGACGGACGGTGGCCGAGCTCGTCGTCGAGCTCGGCGAGGCCCGCGCGCGCGAGACGCACGGCGCGGCGGATCGGCGCTCGACGACCTGACCCGCGACGTGGTCGCCGCCGCCGGTCACTCGCTCGACGACGTGCTCCCCGACGGCGTCGAGCTGATGGTGCGCCGCACCGCGAACGTCCACACCGGCGGGACCATCGACGACGTCACCGACGAGCTGCATCCCGAGCTCGGCGCGGTCGCGGTGCGAGCCGCGGCCGCGCTCGACATCCCCGTCGTCGGTCTCGACCTGATCGTGCCGTCGCCCGGTGGCACCGAGTACGTGATCATCGAGGCGCAACGAGCAGCCGGGACTCGCCAACCACGAGCCGAGGCCGACCGTCGAGCGCTTCGTCGACCTGCTGTTCCCCGACTGACGCCGGCCGCCCGACGGTCGCCCGACGGCGCTGATCGTCGAGGTCTGGCATTGTGGCGACCGTGGACGCAGGCCGAGCCGAGACCGCGGGACCGCTCGCCGGCGTCACCGTGCTCGAGCTGGGCGGCATCGGACCGCTTCCCCTGCTCGCCATGCTCTTCGCCGACATGGGCGCGCGCATCATCCGCGTCGACCCCGCCGGCCCCGCCTACGGCACCATCGGCGCGCACCTCTGGATCTACCGCGGCCACGAGTCGGTGACCATCGACCTGCGCCAGGCGCGCGGGCAGGAGCTCGTGCTGCAGCTCGCCGAACGGGCCGACATCCTGGTCGAGGGCTACCGGCCCGGCGTCGCCGAGCGGCTCGGGCGTCGGGCCCGACGTCTGCCTCGAGCGCAACCCGCGCCTCGTCTACGGCCGCATGACCGGCTGGGGCCAGGGCGGTCCGCTCTCCGACCGGGGCGGCCACGACATCAACTACATCGGCCTCACCGGCGCGCTCGAGGCGATGGGCTCACCCGACGCGCCGCCGCCGGTGCCGCTCAACCTCGTCGGCGACTTCGGCGGCGGGGCGATGATGCTGGCGATGGGCGTGCTCGCGGCGCTGCACGAGCGCGAGCAGAGCGGGCGCGGTCAGGTGGTCGAGGCGGCGATGTCCGACGGCACGCTCGCGCTCATGGCGCTGTTCTACGCGATGCGCGACGCCGGCCACTGGGTCGACGCCCGCGGCGCCAACCAACCGCAGGGGTTCGCGCCCTTCTACCGCTGCTACGAGACGAGCGACGGCCAGTACATGGCCGTCGGCGCGGTGGAGGCCAAGTTCTACGTCGCGCTGCTCGACGGCCTCGGCTTCGACCCCGCGCTGGCCGACACGCAACACGACCGCGCGCAGTGGCCCGCGCTCATGCCGGTGTTCGAGGAGGCGTTCCGCTCGCGCACGCGTGCCGAGTGGGAAGAGGTGTTCGCGACGCGCGACGCGTGCGTCACGCCGGTGCTGAGCATGATCGAGGCGCCCGCGCATCCGCACAACGCGGAACGCGACTGCTTCGTCGACGCCAACGGGCACCTGCAGGTCGCGCCGCCGGTGCGCTTCGGGCGCACGCCGGCGACGATCGGCGGTCCGTCACCCGAGCCGCGGGCGACGACAACGACCACGTGCTCGCGGAGATCGGGGTCGACGCCGACGAGCTGGCGAAGCTGCGTGCTGACGGCGTCGTCGGATGAGACGACGGATGACGAGCTCCATGAGGGGGACGACATGACCGACACGTGCCGAGCGGCGGTGTTCCTGGGTGACCACACGTACGAGGTGCGGGAGTTCGCGGTGCCCGATCCCCCGCCGGGCGGCGCCGTCCTGCAGGTGGAGGCGGTCGGGCTCTGCGGCAGCGACGTCGCGCAGTACGAGGGCATCGAGATCGTGCCCGGGCGCGTCGGTGTTCCCGGTGGTCCCCGGTCACGAGACCGTCGGACGCGTCGCGAAGCTCGCGCCCGACGCCGCAGCTCGGCGTCGACGAGGGCGACCGCGTCGCGGTGAACGAGATCCTGATGGCGGCGGGGCCGCTGCGCCTCTACGGCTACTCCGACATGCGCGGCGACGGCGAGGTCGGGCTGTGGGGCGGGTACGGCGAGTACATGGAGATCTTCCCCGGCACCGAGCTGCTCCGCATGTCGAGCGCGCCGCCCGGCCGAGCACCTCACGCTGTTCGAGCCGCTGGCGAGCGCGGTGCACTGGGTCGACATCGCGGGCGTGCGCGAGCAGGAGACGGTCGTCGTGCAGGGCCCGGGCCACCAGGGGCTGGCGGTGCTCGAGGCGGTGCTGGCGAAGCAGCCGCGGCAGGTGATCGTCACCGGCACGTCCGACGACCGGTTGCGGCTCGACGCCGCGCTGGAGATCGGCGCGTCGAACGTGGTGATGGTCGACGTCGAGGACGCGCACGACGCTGGTGTACGACCTGACCCGCGGGCATGGGCGCCGACGTGGTGTTCGACGTCGCCACCGCGACCGCGACGGTGCCGATGGCCGTCGACCTCGCCCGCAGCGGTGGGCGCATCCTGCTCGCGGGGTTGAAGCACTTCGCCGAGGTGCCGGGACTGGTCACCGACCACATCGTGCTGAAGAGCCTGCAGCTGTTCGGCGGCGCCGGCTTCACCCCGCAGTCGATGGCGACCGCGGTCGCGCTCATCGAGTCGGGTGACGGTGCGCGCCGACGTCGTCGCCGGCGAGGTGTTCGACCTCGACCACATCGACGACGCCATGGCGCTCCTCACCCGCAGCGTCCCCGGCCACGACGCCGTCCGCGTCGGCCTCAAGCACACCCACGCCTCCTGACCATTCGGCGCTGGTCGTGTGCTGCTACGGCACACCAGCAGCGCCAAAACCCGATGGGAGGGCCGGGTAACGTCGGCGGCATGCTGTACATCAACGGGGAATGGCGGGACGCGGCGTCGGGGGCGACGTTCGAGTCGACGAATCCGGCGACGGGTGACGGTGATCGGCTCGGTGGCCGACGGCGGCGTCGCCGACATGCAGGCCGCCGTCGAGGCCGCGCACGCGGCGTTCGGCGAGTGGTCGACGCGCACCGCCTACGAGCGCTCGAAGTACCTGTACCAGGCGTACGAGCTCATGCTCGAGCGGCGCGAGGCGCTGGCCAAGCTCATGACCGAGGAGCAGGGCAAGCCGATCCGCATGGCCCGCAACGAGGTGGGCTACGCCGCCGACTTCCTGCTGTGGTTCGCCGAGGAGGCCAAGCGGGTCTACGGCGAGACCATCCCGTCGGCGCGCGCCGACCAGCGCTTCCTCGTGCTGCGCCAGCCCGTCGGGGTCGTCGGCGCGATCACGCCGTGGAACTACCCGGTGTCGATGCTCACCCGGAAGATCGGGCCCGCGCTCGCCGCCGGCTGCACCATCGTGCTCAAGCCCGCCGAGCAGACGCCGCTGCTCGCGGTCGAGGTGTTCAAGATCTTCGACGACATCGAGCTGCCCGCCGGCGTGGTGAACCTCGTGCCGACCGCGCAGCCCGAGACCGTCGGCCAGGAGCTGGTGACGCACCCGCTCGTGCGCAAGATCACCTTCACCGGCTCCACCGAGGTGGGCAAGCTCATCGCGCAGCAGGCCGCGGCCGGCGTGAAGCGCGTGAGCATGGAGCTCGGCGGCCACGCGCCGTTCATCGTGTTCGACGACGCCGACCCCGTGCACGCGGCGAAGGGTGCGGCGGCGGTGAAGTTCCTCAACACCGGTCAGGCGTGCATCTGCCCGAACCGCATGCTCGTGCAGCGCGGCATCGCCGAGCAGTTCACCGCCACCATGGAGGAGCGCTTCGCCAAGCTGCAGGCCGGCAGCGGCTTCACCGACGGCGTGACCGTCGGGCCGCTGATCGACGCCGCCGCGCTGGCCAAGATGGAGCGCCAGGTGGCCGACGCGCTCGACAAGGGCGCGCGGCTCGTCACCGGTGGGGAGCGGCTCACCGCCGACGGCCTCGACGCCGGCTCACTTCTACGCGCCCACGCTGCTCGCCGACGTCACCCCCGACATGCTGATCTACCGCGAGGAGACGTTCGGCCCGGTGGCGCCCGTCATCGTCTTCGACGACGACGACGAGGCGATCGCGATGGCGAACGACACCGACTACGGCCTGGCGTCGTACGTGTACACGCAGTCGCTCAAGCGGGCGTTCCGCGCCATCGAGGCGCTGAAGTTCGGCATGGTGGGCGTCAACGACATCAACCCGACCTCGGCGGCGGCGCCGTTCGGTGGCGTGAAGCAGTCGGGCCTCGGCACCGAGGGCGCCCGCGAGGGCATCGACGAGTACCTCGACACCAAGCTCGTCGGCCTCGCCATCTGACCAACGAAACCAACGAAACCAACGAACCAACGAACTGGCGTCACTCGGGTGGCTGGAGGCCCCCGAGATGACGCCAGTTCGTGTGTCTGGGGGGACATGAGCACGGATCGGGAGCACAACGTCGAGGTCGTCGAGCAGTTCTTCAGCGGCCCGCGCGACCTCGACCGCCTGTCGCTGATGAGCGACGACGCCGAGTGGTTCAACGGGATCGGCAAGTTCCCCGCCGCCCCCGGGCAGACCACGTTCGTGGGCAAGGACGAGATCGGACGGATCGTGCTCGGGCGCGCGCCGTCACCGACGCCGAAGACCGGACGCAAGGTCGACCGCTACGACCTCACCACCGCGCGCTTCCACGACGTGCAGACCGTGGCCGACGGTCCGTACGTGTTCCGCCAGCACCACTACACCGCCACGACCCTCGGTGGGCGCGACTACGCGAACTTCTACGGCTTCCTCTTCCGCTTCGACGGCGACGGCCTGATCGACCGCGTGTGGGAGCACTGGGGCACGCTCGCCGCGTACGAGAAGCTCTTCCAGGGCGATCTCGTCGTGCACGATCCCGACGAGCTGCTGATGACCACCGCGTCGGTGCGGCTGCGGCTCGACCTCGAGCGGCCGGTCGAGCGTGAGGTGATCGAGCGCTGCCTCGACGTCGCCGTGCACGCACCCAACGGCTCGAACACGCAGCCGTACCGCTTCATCTGCGTCGACGATCCGGAACGCAAGCAGGCGATCGCCGACCTCTACCGCGACGCGATGAGCGAGTTCACCGACCGCGCGCGCACCGACGCACCCGAGGACAACGTCGATCGCACCACCGAGCGTCAGCAGCGCATCGCGAAGAGCGTGTTCCACCTGCGCGACCACCTGCACGAGGTGCCGGTGCTGTGCGTGCCGATCGTCGCCGGTCGCACCGACGGGCTCGGCGCCGGCGCGCAGGCCGAGCGCACGTCGGTGTTCTGGCAGGCGAGCCGGTGGGGTTCGGTGATCCCGACGCTCTGGTCGTTCATGCTCGCGCTGCGCTCACGCGGCCTCGGCTCGGCGTGGACGACGCTCACGCTGTTCCGCGAGCGCGAGATGGCCGAGCTGCTCGGCGTGCCGTTCGACGAGTGGATGCAGGTCGGGCTGTTCCCGATCGCCTACACGCAGGGCACCGACTTCGCGGTCACGCCCCGCGACGCCGCCGCCGACCACCTGCGCTGGAACGACTACAAGCGGTAGATCCGCGCCGCGTTGCCGCCGACCATCAGGCGCATCTCGTCGTCGGGCACGCCGTCGAAGTGGGTGTGGATCACCTGCTGCGACTCCGGCCACGTGCGAGTCGGGGTGCGGGTAGTCGGTCGCCCACAGCAGCGTGTCGACGCCGATCTCGTGGCGGTTCTCGACGCCGAACTCGTCCTCCTCGAACGTGGCGAACATGTTCTGGTTCCAGTAGTGGCTCGGCTTCTCGGGCAGGCCCATGCCCAGCTGCTCCCACCCGTGGCGGTCGGACATGCGGTCGAGCCGGGTGAGGAAGTACGGCAGCCAGCCGAGGCCGGCCTCGACGAACCCGACCTGCAGCCGCGGGTGGCGCACGAAGATGCCCGGCAGCAACCAGCTCGCCATCGCCTCGGCCATGTACATCGACGGCAGCGACTGGAAGATGCCCTTCGCCGGCGTGGGGTCGCGGTCCATGAGCTCGAACAGGTACTCGTTGGCGCCGGTGTGCTGGCTGATCGGGATGCCGAGGTCCTCGATGGCCGACCACAGCGGGTCGTACACGTCGTCCCAGTACGGCGCGAGGTCGATGTCGGACGGGTAGAGCGGCAGCTGCACCGCGCGCGCACCTTCGTTGGCGATGCGCTGCACCTCCTTCAACGCGCTCTCGATGTCGTGCAGCGGGAGGATGTACACCGGGATCAGCCGGTGACGGGTCGACCGACGCGAACTCGATGGCGGCGTCGTTGGTCGCCTGGAACGAGGCCAGGCACGCGTCGGCGTCGAGCGAGTAGAACTCGGCGCCGCCGGTGGCGTTGGCGTAGAGCACCTCGGCATCGACCTGGTCGATGTCCATGTCCTTCAGCCGCTCGTGCGGGTCGTACGCGCCGGGACGGCCGGCGGCCTCCCACGGCTTCTCGGTGGGCAGGCCCACCGTCGGCGCCGCCGCGCCCGCCTTGTTCTTGAGCTGCTTCTGCGGCTTGCCCTCGAGGATGCGCTGCTGCTGCGCCTGCAGCGCGCCGAGGTACGCCTCGTGGTGCTGGCGGGGCAGGTGCCCGAGGATCTTCTCGGGCTTCAGCTCGAGGTGGGAGTCGGCGGAGATGATGCGTTCGGTCACGAGAGCTCCTTCACGTTCACGCCTGGCCGGACATGGACCGGAACAGGTCTTCGTCGGACGTCGAGCGCCACATGTCGAGCAGGCCGACCGACATCGGTTCACAACCGTGTCGCATCGGACCGTCGTCGTCGAGGATGGCGGCGCGGATGGCAGCGGCCGCGTCGAGCGCCGGCGCGTACTGGTCCCGGACCGCCTTGCGGCCCTCGTAGACCGCCTCGGCCATGGCCTGGTACCCGTCGTACTCGGCCGCCTCCGACATGCGATCGGAGTCGTAGAGCATGTCGCTCTCGACCGGGCCGGGCATGATCTCGACGACGCGGATGCCGAACGGCGCGAGCTCGACCCGCAGCGTGTCGTTCATCGCACTCACCGCCGCCTTCGACGCGCGGTACACCGCGTAGAACGGCACCGGCACGAGGATCGACGACGACGTGACCGAGCAGAGCACGCCGCCACCGTTGGCGCGGAGGATCGGGATGGCGCGGCGCGTCACCTCGACGAGACCGAACACGTTGGTCTCGAACACGTCGCGCCACTGGTCCATCGGGACGTGCTCGACCGGGAGGTAGTCGCGCTCGATCCCCGCGTTGTTCACCAGCACGCGGAGATCGGTCGGCAGCTCGATCGAGTCCGGATCGTCGACGTCGAGGCGCTGCACCGTGATCGAGCCGGTGGTGTCGCCGATCTCGTCGACGAGCCCCTCACCGGCCTTCGGATCGCGCATGGTGGCGACCACGTCGAAGCCGGCGCGGGCGAGGTCGATCGCGATGCGCGCGCCCGATGCCACGACTGGCACCGGTGACGACGGCGACACCTGAAGGTTCCATCGCCGGAGCTTGGAAGCTGGCCGCGCGAAGCGCAAGTTCATCGGGCGCGAAGGGCGTGCTCGGTCCGGCTAGTGCAGGACACCGCCGACGACGACGTCGCCGATCACGCCGGCGGCCTCGAGCTCGTCAACGTCGGTGTTGCTCAGACCGAGGATGCGCGTGAGCACGTCGCGGTTGTGCTCGCCCAGCAGCGGCGAGCGCGAGCGGTGGTGTCGGCGCGGACCCCGCGCGAAGCGGAACGGCGCGCCGATGTAGTCGGCGGTCGCCGGTGACCGGATGGTCGACCCGTTCGAACAGCTCACGGGCGACGACCGGCGGCAGTCGGTCGTGCTCGTGCGCACGCACCACCGGTTCGCACGGGATCCCGGCACCCGAGAGGCTCGCGCACGATCTCGTCGGTCGAGCGCGTCGTCGCACCACGCCGCGATGCGCGCGTCGAGCGCATCCTCGTCGCCTCGCGAGGTCGGCGGGCGAGGCCGAGCACGCGTTGCGAACGCGACGCCACTGGTCGTCGTCCGTCGATCGAGATCGCCACCCACCGGTCCTGCGTGCCGGGCGCTGCGGGTGTGGCAGCGTCGACGTCGGCGGTGCGGTAGACGCCCTGGGGCACGCAGGTGGCCGAGCGGTTGCCGCGACGTTCGAGCAGCTCGCCGTAGGCCGAGTGCTCGATCACCTGCTGCGCGGCCAGGTTGAGCGACGCGCCGACCATCGGGCACTCGAGGAACATGCCCCGACCCGTCCGGTCGCCGGTGCTCGAGCGCCAGCAGCAGGGCGAAGGTCGCGTGGGCACCGCCGAGCGCGTCGGCGATGCCCGACGGCGGCTCGGGACCGCGGTCGGGGAACCCCGTGGTCCACGCGATCCCCGACCTGCGCCTCGATGGTCGGTGCGTACGCGAGCCGTTCCCGCCACGGGCCGTCGACGCCGTAGCCGGGCGCGCGCAGCACGATCACGCTCCGGGTTGCGGGCGAGCAGGACGTCCTGGTCGAGGTCGAGCTGGTCGAGCACACGGGGGCTGAAGTTGTCGATCACCACGTCGCTCACCGCGACCAGATCGAGGAAGAGCTCGCGGCCGCGCTCGGTGTCGAGCTCCACCGCGAGGTCGAGCTTGTTGGTGTTGGAGCCCTGGAACATCGGGCACCACTCCCACCACTGCGGCTCGCTCATCGGGCGGGTGGTGTTGCAGCGGATGCCGTCGGGCTGCTTCGTCGACTCGACGTGGATCACCTCGGCGCCGAGGATGGCGCACGCGTGGCCGATGAGCGGGCCGGCCCAGAACGCGGTGAGGTCGAGCACCCGGATCCCCGCCAGCGGCAACGGCACCTCCCCCACCGGTGGAACCGGTGCATCGGGCACCACCGGATCGGGCACCACCGGTGGTTCGGGCGCCTTCACCGCCGCGCACGGGCGCGCGGTCGACGCGCGCTCGGTGGGCGTCGGTGTCGCGGCCCAATGCGGGCGCGACCCCGAACGGGCGCGGCTGCGCACCTCCGCCGAGCCGGTACGGCACCGACGGTTGCACGAAGCCGTGCGCGTTCGTCGGTGAACCAGCCGCCGTCGGCGAGGTGGTCGAAGTGCGGGAGGTTGGCGCCGTTGCCGACCTCGGCGACCGGGATGCGCAGCGCGGTGGCGAGCTCGACGATGTCGGCCGTCGACCGGGCCGACGTCCACGCGTCGATCACGGGCTCGATCTCGTCGCGGTGCAGCGTGCGGTGGGTGCCGCGCGCCATCTGCTCGTCGCCCAGCCAGTCGTCGCGGCCGACCATCACGCAGAAGTCGAGCCACTGCTGCCCGGTGGTGGTCTGCAACGACACCCAGCCGTCGGCGGTCGGGTGCACGCTGGGGAGCTGCGACGACCGCAGCGGACGGAACGGCTCGCCCGCGACCTGGAACCACGTGACCGGGTACAGCGGCTGGCTGTACATGAGCGCGTCGAGCGCGGCCACGTCGACGAGATCACCGATCCCGTGGAGCGTGGCGCGTCGCAGCGCGGCGAGCGCGCCGATCGCGCCGTACGCACCTGACGCCCACTCCCCCGGCTGCACCACCGCAGAGGAGCGGAGGGCGCGTCGGTGTGCCGCGCTGCACGTGGCCCCCGCAGAGCGCCTGGCGGGTGAAGTCGTTCGTCGGGCGCGTCGTCCCACGGTCCGTCGAGCCCGAACGGGACTCAGCGCGACGACCACGAGCCCGGGGTGCGCGTCGTGCAGCGCACGCGGTGCGCACGCGGGATCGGTCGGCGATCGCGCTCCCCGCCGACCACACGACGATGTCGGCCCGCGCGACGAGCGTCGCGCGCGACCGCGACGTCGCCGACCACGCTCTCGCTCGACGCGCACAGGAAGCGGAACAGCGCACCGTCGGCACCGTCGTCGAGCGGGGCGCCGCACTCGACCACCCGGCGCAGCGGATCGCCGCCGGCGTCCTCGACCTTCACCACGTCGGCGCCGCCGTCGGCCAGCAACTTGGCGCAGTACGCACCGGCGAGGCCGCTCGACAGGTCGACGACCTGCACGCCGGAGAGAGGCCAGGCGACGCTCACCCGAGCGACGGTAGGTCAGCCACACCCCCGCCTGGTGGTGCCTTCCCCCTTTCGGCCCCGCCGGATCGGTGGTTGGCTCGGAGCGTGCAGGAGCAGCGGAGGCGGTGACCGCAGCGTGACCGCGGCGTGGATGTGGGCCCGGGCCGAGCTGCGGGCGCGCTGGAAGGCGTGGCTGCTGCTCGGCGTGCTCGCCGGGTTGGTCGTCGGCGTGGCCGCGGCCGGGATGGGCGGGCGCCCGCAGGACCGACCGGGCGATCCCCGACGCCGCCCGCGTGATCAAGCTGCCGACGGCGGCCCTGCTCGCCAACGACCCCACCTTCGGCCCCGAGCAGCGGGCCGAGGTGGCGAAGCTCCCGGGCGTGACGCGGACGTATCCCTTCATGGTCGCGTTCACGAGCCGGATCATCAGTCCTCGCACCACCGGCGATCTGGCGTCGCTGTATGCGCTCGACGCCCCGACGATGCGGTTGAACGCCCGCCCGCTGGTCGCCGGGCGCATGCCCGACCCACGGCGCGCCGACGAAGCCGTCGTGAACGAGGTGATGCGGGACCGCTTCGGACTCGACATCGGCTCGACCATGCTCGTGGGGTCGGACCCGGTGGATGCCGCCGAGTTCCCGCCCGGTCTCGTGGTTCCCGGCGGCGCGACGCGGATCCGCCAGAAGATGCGCGTGGTGGGCATCAGCAAGTCGGTGTCGAGCGACCCCGACTGGACGCGCGTCGTCCGGGTACTTCGCGAAGCACGGCGACCACATGCCGGGAGTCGTGAACCTCTTCGTCGACCTGCGCGGGGGTGCCGCCGCCATCCCGAAGTTCACGGAGCGGGTCGACCAGATCCTCGGTCACCCCGTGAACATCGAGGACGCGCGCGACCTGTACGGCATCCGCAAGGCGCTGAACGTCACCGACTTCGAGACCGACGGCCTGCTGCTGTTCGCCCTCGCCGCGCTCGTCGGTGGCGGCGTGCTCGTCGGCCAGGCGCTCGTGCGCGCGGTGTCGGCGAGTGCGAGCGACCTCACGACGTGGCGCGCCCTCGGCGCGGATCGACGGCTGGCGATGCGAGCGCTGGTGCTGCCCTCGCTGGTCAGCGCGGGCGTCGGTGCCGTCGTGTGCGTCGCGGTCGCGATCGGGCTGTCGTCGCGCTTCCCGCTCGGGACCGCGCGCGACTACGACCTCGACCTCGGGACGCACGCCGACTGGCTCGTCCTCGGCGTCGGGGTGGCGATCGTGCTCGCGGCCGCCCTCACGATCGCCGCCGTCACCGCGTGGTGGCGGGTGACGCGCACCGAGACCGAGTCGACCCGACCCTCGCTGGTCGATCGCCTGGTCGCACCGCTCAGCCGCACGCCCGCGCTCGATGATCGGCGCCCGCCTGGCGAGCGAACCCGGCCGTGGCCGCCGGGCCGTCCCGGTGCGATCCGCGCTGGTCGGCGCGATCGCCGGGGTCATCGGCGTGGTGGGGTGCCTCACGTTCCGGGCCGGGATCGACGACGCGGTGCACGAGCCCCGTCGCTCGGGTGTGGTGTGGAACCACGTGGTGGCGGCCGGCGAGTCGGTGATCCCCCGTGCCCTCCAGGCGAAGATCACCGACCCCGACGACGTCGACGCCGCGCTCGACGCCCGCTGGGAGCGAGCCGTCCCGGTCGACGGTCGCCCGACACCCGTCTTCGGCATCCGCACCGTGAAGGGTGCGATGCCCCTGGTGGTGCTGAGCGGCCGGGCACCGGAAGGACCCGACGAGCTCGCGTTCGCGCCGACGACGATGAAGGCGCTCGGGCTCCACGTCGGCGATCGCGTGCGGGTCGGCGACTCGCACGCGACCGTGGTCGGAGAAGCGCTCCTGCCGGCGACGTCGCACACCGACTACGACCAGAGCGGTTGGATGACCGCGGCGGGCCTGACCCGTGCCGTCGGCCCGCAGACCGGCAACGCGCGAGGAGTACCTGCTCCTCCGTTGGCGCCCGGGCACCGACGTCGCCGCAGCGCAGAAGCGCGTCGGCTCGCGTCGACAAGGAGCTGTACTCGCAACCAGCGGCGCTGCCGACCGCGGTGGCCGACCTCGACCGCATCGGCGACCTGCCCCTCGCGCTCGGCGCCTTCTTCGCCCTGCTCGCGTGCGCGACGGTCGCGCACGCGCTGGTCACGACGGTGCGTCGCCGTCGTCGCGACCTCGCGGTGCTGCGGGCGGTCGGGTTCACTCGTCGACAGACCCGCGGCGCGATCGTGTGGCAGTCGACGCTGCTCGCGGTCGCCGGGCTCGTGGTCGGCGTCCCGGTCGGCATCGCGGTCGGACGCATCACCTGGCGCTGGCTGGCCGACGGCTTCCCGATCGTCTACGTGCCGCCGGGTGCGCTGGTCGCGATCCTCGTGGTCGCCGGGCTCGCGATCGCACTGGCCAACGCACTCGCGGCGGGACCCGCGCACGCCGCGACCCGCATCCACCCCGCGGAGGCCCTGCGCGTCGAGTGACCGGGACGTGCTCGGCGGGGCGAGCCGATGCATGGGTCCACCGGCACCCGGGTAGGACCAGGCATCGCCGACGTCACCTTCTTCTTCGATCCGCTGTGCCCCTGGACATGGCGCGCCGCGTGGTGGTTGACCACCGTCGCCGACCTCCGTGCGCTCGAGGTCGAATGGCGCTCGTTCAGCCTGGAGCTGCTGCACGACGACGACGACGAGGCGGTGCCACCGCCCCTCGAGCTGTCGACCCGCTCGCTGCGCTTGGTCGAGGCGTTGGCCGCCGACGGCCGCCACCGCGACGCCGGCCGCTTCTACCTCGCGCTCGGCCGACGTGTGCACGAGGAGCACGCCGACCTCGACCTCGACACGATCAAGGCCGCGGCCGACGAGGCCGGCGTCGGCGACGCCATCGGGGCGCTCGACGACGCGGGGTGGGACGATGCGATCCTGGCGTCGTACGCACAGGCCCTCGTCGCCGCCGGACCCGACATCGGCTCGCCGGTGGTCACCCTCCCCGACGCCGCGCGTGGACTGCACGGCCCGATCCTCGGGACGGTTCCCGATCCCGACGACGCGGTGCAGATCTGGGATGCGATGACCGTGCTCCTCCGCAGCCCGAGCTTCTTCGAGATCAAGCGCGGACGACCGGCGGCGGACTGAGCTCACGCGATCGCCGCGGGGCAAGATGTGCTCATGGCCGCACCTGCCGCGTGGATGAGCTGGAGCAGCGGCAAGGACAGCTGCTTCGCGTTGGAGATGGTGCGGCGCGCCGAGTCGGCGGACGTGCGCGGCCTCCTCGTGACCGTGAACGCCGACGTCGACCGGGTCGCGATGCACGCGGTGCGCCGCACCCTGCTGGAGGCACAGGCGGAACGCCTCGGTCTTCCGCTCCACGTCGTGGAGATCCCGTCGCAGTGTCCGAACTCGGTGTACGAGGAGCGCATGGGCGAGGCGATGGCGACGGCGCGCGCCGCCGGCATCGAGCAGATCGTCTTCGGCGACCTGTTCCTCGAGGACATCCGCGAGTACCGGGAGCACAAGCTCGCGCCCACGGGCATGGTCCCGACGTTCCCCCTGTGGGCTCGCCCCACGGACGCGTCGGCGCGCGACATGCTGGCCGAAGGCCTGCGTGCCGTCGTCACCTGCGTCGACCCGACCGTGCTCCCGCCCGAGTTCAGCGGCCGCGCGTACGACGACGCGCTGCTCGCCGATCTCCCGGCGGGCGTCGATCCGTGTGGCGAGCACGGCGAGTTCCACACCTTCGTGTGGGACGGGCCCGGGTTCCGGGCGCCGCTCGACATCGAGGTCGGTGCACGGGTGGAGCGCGACGGGTTCGTCTTCTGCGACGTCCTCCTCGCGGCGTGACCCCGGCAGCGCGAGACTCCACCCGTGAGTGACACGACGTTCGTGATCGTGCTGGTGGTGTGCCTGGTCGTGGCCGTCGGCGGCTTCTTCACCAGCATCCGCCTCGTCCGCCGCGTGCGCAGTCGGGCGGAAGCCGAGAACGCGGAGCGCGACCGCTCGGTGTGAGCGGGGCGACGTCACGTCGGAGCTCACGGTGGCGCCCGGGTGGCGGTGACGAGCTCGAGTCCGTCGGGGAGGTTGGGGTTGCCGACGAGGGCGAGGAGCCCGTGCGGGACGAGGAGCCGGTGGTGTGCGGGGCACACCGCCGCGAGGTTGCTGATCTCGTCGCTGCCGCCCCAGGTGCTCGGCAGCAGATGGTGCGCCTGGAGTCCGCGTCGGCGTCCACATCCGGGGAACCGACAGCGCGTGTCGCGCAGCAGCACCGCGCGGCGCAGCTTGCGGTGACAGGAACGTGGTACGGCGACCGATGCCGACCACCGAGCCGTCGTCGTCGACGACGACCGGTTCGATCGACACGTTCGCCCGCATCTGCTCCAACAGGCTGTCGGAGATCGGGATCCCGGCGATCTCCGCCGGGCCGTGCAACGGCAGTGCGAACTGCAGGATCGGCAGCGGCGCCCACGACGGCTCGTGCTCGTGCTCACACACGGCCGGCGGATCGCACAGCTGCAGCAGCGCATCCGCCGCGCGTTGCTCGAACGGTGCCCACGCCTCACCCTTGGCCGGCTTCATCCGCTCGGTCAGCCGCGTGATCGTCGCCTCGAACTCGGCGCCCATCACATCCGGCAACTGGCCGCGCACCTGCAGGAACCCCTTGTCCTTCGTCCACCACATCCGCAGCGACCGCGCCGCGTGCCGTCTCCGCGAGTCCTCGGCGCTCGGCTTCGAGACGTTCCTCGCCAGACGACCGAGCTCGATCGGATCCACGTTCGGTGCCCGCGCCGCCCACTCCCGATCCGACTCCTCGTCGGCCAGGCGGACGACCGAGCTCAGCTGCTCGTCGGAGAAGCCACCCTCGAACGCGACGCGACCGATCTCGGGCAACGACTCGAGTGCCCGCGCGGTCTCGACCTTGTCGCGCACCGTCCGTGCCGACTCACCCTGCGCACCGATCGAGCAGTCGACCTGACCGCGCTCGTCGAGCACCCGCAACACCGCCAACTCCCGCGTGTGCAGGTTCCGCTGCGCGGCCGCCAACCGGCCCCGCTCACCGCGCAACCACTCGCTCGAGTGGGTGCGCATCTCGTCGACCAGTGCGTCGAACATGCACCGATCAAATCACGGGGGTATGACAGTTAAGACCGTTCTGCACCCGAGTCGGCGCGGGCGTCTGCGCGAACTTTCCGGTTGCCCGGCTGCCAATCGCGGGCCTCCTCGGCTCTACTGGAGGCTCGCACCTCTCACCCGGCCGTGCTCCTGGCGTCCGATTCGGAACGGAGCACGATGGCAGCTCGCAAGGCGAGCCCTCCCACCTGGTCGTTGAGCCCGCGAAGCGACGACGACCAGAAGACCGGTCAGTCGACGTTGCCGCGCCGCCACGTGCTGACCGCGGTCGCGAAGCGAGGCCTGCCCGGCATCATCGAGGCATCGCTGGTCCCGTCGGCGATCTTCCTCGTGGTGACGGCGATCTTCAGCGCGACCACCGCGATGATCGCGGTGCTCGTGTGGGGCTACGCGACGATCCTGCTGCGCGTCCTGCGCGGGCGCGAGGTTCCGTCGGTGCTCGTGCTGGCGATGTTCGGGCTCACGACCAAGACCCTCGTCGGTGTGCTGAGCGGCAGCACGTTCGCGTACTTCCTCCAGCCCGCGGCAACGACGATCGCAGTCGGGGCGCTCTTCTTCGGTTCGGTGCTCGTCGGCCGACCCCTGATCGCACGGATCGCGCACGACTTCTGCCCCATCTCACCCGAGGTCGCGGCGCGGCCGGCGGTGGTCCGCCTGTTCGTGGGACTGACGCTGCTCTGGGCCGCGGTGCAGCTCGTCAACGCCGGTGCGATGCTCAGCATGTTGTTCAGCCTGCCGACGACGCTCTTCGTCGTGTTGAAGCCCGCGGCGTCGTTGTTGATCACGGCGGCTGCGGTCGTGATCACCGTCTGCTGGGCGTTGCGGATCGCGCACCGTGAGGAGCTCGTGTTCGCGCGAGCCTGACGAGTGGCCGACGCCACACGTCGCGCGGCGCGCCACGGCGTCGTCGTACGCTCCGAGCGATGTCGGACAGCGAACACGAGTACCTGGTCGCGCACGAAGCGCTCCGAGCTGAGGTCGTGCAGCTGCGAGCGCTCACCCGGCGTGCGCTGCAGGCGGCGATCGAGGCCCAGGACGCGGCGACCGGTCGCCACGACGACTGGCTCGACACCGAGCTGCTCACCCTCGAGGCGGCCTCCGACTGACGCCCGTGCTCACTCGAGGAGCGCGTCACCCCACGGTTTGATCGTGAATGACGCGACCAGTCCTTCGAGGATGAAGGGGTCACGCTCCACGAAGCGCGACGCGGCCTCCTCGGAGCGGAAGATCGCCATGTTCCCACCATCGCCGAACGGACCGATCCCGATCACCTCCCCGGCGTCGATGAACTCGTCGACGATCACCTTGTGCCGTGGGTACACGCTCATGATGGCGTCCATCGACGCGCCCGACGACTCACCGATCACCACGTACTTCATGCGCGGGACTGTACGCCCGAGTCCACGCGCTTCCATCCCCCGATAGGGTTGGCTTCTCGCTGGCAAGGTCCTTCCGGACGATTTCTGGGCGTGTTGGCGCCGCCCCTCGTGCGCCACGGCGACCCCTCGTTCGAAGAAAGGCCCTGAGGTGAACCCTCACAAGGCTGCGCGACTCGCGGGCTTCCTGTTCATCGTGACCTTCATCACGTCGATCCCGGCCGTCCTGCTCTACAACGACGTCCTCAACGAGACGCACTTCGTGCTCGGCACCGCGAGCGACACCAAGGTGCTCTTCGGTGCGCTCCTCGAGATGATCCTCATCGTCGCGAACCTCGGCACCGCACTGGTGCTGTATCCGATCCTCAAGCGACAGGACGAGCCGCTCGCGCTGGGCTACGTCGCCGCCCGCACCATCGAGTCCGTCTTCATCGCCATCGGCATCGTCAGCCTCCTCTCGATCGTGACGTTGCACCAGGGCGCGCACGCGACCTCGCTGGTGCCGATCGGCAGGACCCTCGTCGCGCTGCACGACTGGACGTTCCTGCTCGGTCCGGGCTTCGTCGTCGGCATCGGGAACGGGCTGATCCTCGGCTACCTGATGTACCGCTCGGGCCTCGTGCCTCGCGGTCTGGCCGTGCTCGGCATGGTCGGCGGTGCGCTGCTGCTCGCGTCGGGCATCGCGGTGCTGCTCGGCGTCTTCGACAAGGGCTCGGCTCCGCAGGCGATCGCGACCGCACCCGAGTTCGTGTGGGAGCTGTCGCTCGGCATCTACCTCATGGTGAAGGGGTTCAAGCCCTCGCCCATCCTCGAGCCGGACGTGCGGCGAACACAGTCGGTCGCTGCCGCTCCCGCCTAGCGAGCCGGCGCGACGAGCCGCCACCCACAAATTACCGCGAGGGTGGGGGCTTGCCGCAAGTGACCGATCCGTGCTGACGATGCACGAGGAGGTTGCGACATGACGGAGCACGCGGTGGTGGTTGCCGGCGGCGGCCCGACCGGGACTGATGCTGGCGGGCGAGCTCGCGGTGGCGGGGGTCGACGTGGTCGTGGTCGAGCGGCGCGCCGACGCAGGAGCTCGACAGCTCGCGCGCCGGCGGTCTGCACGCGCGGACGATCGAGGTGCTCGACCAGCGCGGCATCGCCGAACGGTTCGTGTCGGCCGGTCAGCAACATCCGAGCGTCGGTTACGCCGGGATCCGGTTGGACATCTCCGACTTCCCGACGCGCCACAACTACCTGCTCGCACTGTGGCAGCGCGACTTCGAACGCATCCTGGCCGGCTGGGTCGACGAGCTCGGAGCTCCGATCCGGCGCGGACGCGAGGTGGTGGGCTTCGCGCAGGACGACGCTGGAGTCGACGTCGAGCTGTCCGACGGCACGACGGTGCGCGCCGGATACCTCGTCGGGTGCGACGGCGGACGCAGCGCGGTCCGCAAGGCGGCGGGCATCGACTTCGTGGGGGTCGACGCCGAGACCAGCTACATGATCGCCGAGGTCGAGATGACGGAGGCGCCGGAGATCGGCGTGCGCCCCGAGGGCGGCGGCATCGGTCCGGTGGACCGGGTGGCGGGCGGCAGTCCGTACGGGGTCGTGCTGCGGGAGCGCGAGGTCGAACCCGCCGGCGACCATCCTGGCGAACCCACGCTGCAGGACCTGCGCGACGCGCTCGTCGCCACCTACGGGACCGACTTCGGCGCGCACGACCCCACTTGGATCTCCCGGTTCACCGACATGACGCGACAGGCCGTCTCCTACCGCGCGGGTCGCGTGCTGCTGGCCGGTGATGCCGCGCACGTGCACCCACCGCAAGGAGGCCAGGGCCTCAACACCGGCGTGCAGGACGCGGTGAACCTCGGATGGAAGTTGGCCCAGGTCGTCGACGGGACGTCGCCCGAGCACCTGCTCGACACCTACCACGCCGAGCGGCACCCGGTCGGCGCGCGCGTGCTGCACAACACGATGGCGCAGGTCGCCCTCGCCGAACCCGGCGATCGCCACCAGGCCCTGCGCGACACCATGACCGAGCTGCTCGCCATCGACGAGCCGCGCCGCCGCATCGCCGGCATGCTCTCCGGACTCGACATCCACTACGACCTCGGCGACGGGCACCCGCTGCTCGGGCGGCGCATGCCCGATCTCGACCTGCGAGACCGCCGACGGCCCCACGCGCGTGTTCGCGTTGCTGCACGACGGTCGGCCGGTGCTCCTGCGCTTCGGACCACCCGGTGGTGCCGACGTCTCCCCCTGGTCGGACCGGCTGCGCACCGTCGACGCGCGGCACGAGGGACGGTGGGAGCTCCCGGTGCTCGGCGAGGTCACCGCCCCGTCGGCCGTGCTGCTCCGACCCGACGGGCACGTCGCGTGGACCGGTGAGCTGGGGGAGCCGGCTGACCCCGGGCTCCCACCGGCGCTCACGACCTGGTGTGGGCGAGCCCGGGAGGGCCGCGCCCGGGCTCAGATGCCGGGGAACACCAGTCGGAGCTGGTCGAGCGCGCCGTCGGCATCCGTGACCGACGCCGGGGTGTGGTCGGCGTCGAGCCGACCGTAGACGAGCCGCACGTACGCCTCGGCCGGGAGCGCGAGCGTCGGGTCCGCCGGCGGATCGATCGCGGTGATCGTGACCTCGTCGCCGACGTCGATCCGGAACCCGCGCTCGGGTGCGGTGGTGGCGACGGTGATCGTGCGGTGCGGCCCGGCCGCCTTCGCCGCGTAGCGGGCGATCATCTCCAACCGGTCCACCACCAGCGCGGTGCCGTCGTCGGCCAGCGTCGCGGCCGGGTCGAGCGCGACGGCGACGTCCCACTCGTGGAGCAGGTGCTCGTTCAACCGCATGCCGACGACGCTGTCCCAGTCGAGCTCCATCGGCCCCATGGTCACGTGCATGCGGGCACGTTCGTCCGCCGTCGTCGCGTCCAGACGCGCCATGAGCGCGAGGTCGGCGGCGACCCCGTCGTCGAGCTTGGCCCGCGGTGACTTGGCGTCCCACACGTCCCACACGCTCTGGTTGAAGTCGTCGGGCGCGGTGGTGCCCGCGAGCTGGTCGTCGAGCAGGCGCGTCCAGATCACGGCGCCCGACCCGAGGTGCGAGACGACGTCGGCGACGGTCCATTCGGTGGGATGGGCGGAGCGCGTCGCATCGTCGCCGAGGCTCGCGACCAGCGCGGCGAGTCGATCGACGGAGCTGTGCAGTGCGGGAAGGGTGTCGGCCATCGATGCAAGCTATGGGCGGCGACGCGTCGCCGAGCTGGGTACGGTCGTCGGATGACCGAACTCACGACCGCGGAGATCGACTACCTGGCGAGCCAGCGGTTGGGCCGGATCGCGACGACGGGCGCCGACGGCCGGCCCCACGTCGTCCCCACCTCGTTCCGCTACAACTCCGAGCTCGGCACGATCGACATCGGCGGCCACCACGTCGCGACGACGAAGAAGTACCGCGACGTCCAGGCCAACCCGTGGGCGGCGATCGTCGTCGACGACCTCGTCTCGATCGACCCCTGGACGCCGCGGATGCTCGAGCTCCGCGGCCGGGCCGAGGCGATCGAGACCGGTGGCGCCGACCTCGGCCCCGGCTTCGGTGACGCCTTCATCCGACTCTCACCCGAGAAGGTCAACAGCTTCGGCATCGACGGGTGACGCCGACGCACCTACGCGTGCGCGCGCGTCAGCGCTCGACGACGTAGAGCCGCCAGGTCCCCGGGACGCCCTTGAGGTCCTGCTCGCCGCGGTCGACGAAGTCGAGCCCCGACCCGGTCATGAGCTCCTTCACGGTGTTCGACACGACGATGTCGCCGGCGCCGCCGTGGGCGGCGACGCGTGCGCCGATGTGCACCGCCATCCCGCCGATGCGGTCGCCGCGCACCTCGACCTCGCCGGTGTGCACCCCGGCGCGGATCGAGACCCCGATCGCGGCCAGCGTGTCGCCCATCGCGCGTGCGCACCGGATGGCGGCCCCGGGGCCGTCGAAGGTGGCGAGGAACCCGTCGCCGGTCGAGTCGATCTCGACCCCGCCGAACCGCGCCAGCTCGCTGCGGACGATCTCGTCGTGCTGGTCGAGCAGCGCGCGCCACCGGGTGTCACCGAGCTCGGCCGCGGTCGCGGTGGACCCGACGATGTCGGTGAAGAGCACCGTGGCCAGACGCCGATCGGGATCGGCCGTGGCGCGCGCCCCGGTGAGGAACTCCTCGATCTCGTCCATCACCTCGTCGCCGCGCTCGGTCCACCACATGTGGTCGGTGCCCTCGATCTCGACGTAGCGCGCGTCGGCGATGTGGTCGGCGACGTAGCGACCCATCCCCGCGCTGACGACGGAGCCCTCGCTGCGCTGGAGCACCAGCGTCGGCGTCTGCACCTCCGAGAGGAACGACCGCAGGTCGGCGAGCACCGTCTCCCGGTAGAACTGCGCGACCACCCCCGGCGCCACCGCGGTGCGCCCGAGGTCGGCGAGGTGCTGGATGAACCGCTCGTCGTCGGCGCGGCTGGGAACGAGGTCGCGCAGGAAGCCGGGGCTGCTCTCGACCCAGTCGGCCGCCTGCCGCCCGACGAGGTCGAGCAGCACGTCGGCGGGAGCACCCCACGGGTAGTCGGTGTCGAGGGTCATGCGGGCGGCGGTGTTCCAGAGCACGAGGGAGCTGCACCGCTCCGGGTGCGTCGCCGCGAGCTGCAGGGCGAGTCCGCCCCCGTCGACGAACCCGACCACCGCGCCGCGCTCCACCCCGGCGGCGTCCATCACCGCCACGACGTCGGCCACCTGGGTCGCGAGGTCGGGCAGGTGGTCGGGCGTCACCGGGTCGGAGAGGCCGGTGCCGCGCCGGTCGAGGATGACGACGCGACCGATCGACGCCAGCCGACGGCGTTGCCGGGCCACCTCGGGGACGGCCCAGAACGCCTCCACGTGGTGGACCCAGCTCTCGACGACCACGATGTCGAGGGGACCCTCGCCCAGCTCCTGGTACGCGAGGTACACGTCACCGTTGCTCGCGTACCTGGTCTTCGGGAGCTCCTCCACCGTGAGAGCTTGCCATGTCGCCGGACCCGGACCGGCGGTGGCGACCCGATACCAGGGGTGCGACACTCGGCCGATCGAGCGGCAGG
Organism: uncultured Actinomycetes bacterium; assembly: GCA_963755855.1. Classification (GTDB taxonomy): domain Bacteria; phylum Actinomycetota; class Acidimicrobiia; order IMCC26256; family DASPTH01; genus DASUAS01. The sequence continues at coordinate 83,198 of CAVWLR010000013.1, forward strand.
TCGTGTGCGCTCGCGTCGCGTGGTGGAGGTCGAGCGTGTTCGAGGACATGGAGCCCGTCGAGTTCGAGCACGGGGGGACGCGGCTGCGTGGGTACGCCGCGTTCCCCGACGCCACCGGGCCGGTGCCCGCGGTCCTCGTGATGCACAGCGCGCTCGGCATCGCGCACGCGGTCAACGAGCGCGCCGCGCGCAAGCTCGCCGATCGCGGGTACCTGGCGGTCTGCACCGACATGTACGGCGCGCACCTCGAAGGCGCGTCGATGGAGGACGCCGGGGCCGCGTTCGGTGAGAACCTCGCCGATCCCGAGCGACACCGCGCCCGCACCGTCGCCTGGTTCGACGCGGTGGCGCGGCGACCGGACGTCGATGCGGCACGGGTCGCCGCGGTCGGGTTCTGCTACGGCGGCACGACGGTGCTCGAGCTGGCGCGCAGCGGCGCCGACCTCCGAGCCGCGATCAGCTACCACGGCATCCTGACCACTCCCCTCCCCGCCGAGCCCGACGCCATCCCCGGTCATGTGGTCGCGTACTGCGGAGCCCACGATCCGTACGCGCCGCTCGCGGATGTCGACGCACTCCGCGCCGAGATGCAGCACGCGAACGCCAAGTTCCAGGTGACGGTGTTCGGCACCGCCGGACACGGGTTCACCGATCCCGACGCGGCCCGTCTCGGACTCGACGGCGTGCACTACGACGAGCTCGCGAACGAACTGTCGTGGACCGGCACGCTCGTGCTGCTGCAGCACGTCTTCGGGAGCTGAGGCGCCCGCCGCGCGAGCACGCGTCAGACGGGTGCGTCAACCTCCAGCGCTTCGAAGCGCAGGTTCGCCTCGCGCAGCGACGTGAGCGCGCGGTTCTCGCGCACGACGTCGTACGGGTAGAAGAGCATCTTGTCGAACGGGTACCAGAGTCCGACCCACGCCAGCGTCCACCCGATGATGTCGACGACCGCCCGGAGCGAGTCGTCGACGTCACCGATCCCGGCGGCGACCGCGGTGATCAGCAGGCCCAGCAGCGAGACGGGGAGACCGACGCGCAGCGCCCGGAGACCGCTGCGCACCAACGACACCCGCTCGCGCTGGTTGTGCAGGATCCGTTCGTCGCACCAGCGTCGCAACGTGGTCTGCATCGCCGCCGGCAGCTCGGGGGTGAGCTCCGCGGCGGGAACCGTGATCGCGATCTCGACCGGACGTTGATCGTGGTGCGCCATCAGCTCGTCGACGCACGACTCGACGCCCGGCGCGAAGCCACCGACCACACTGCCGAGCACGACCGGCGGCTTCTCGAACATGTCGACGGGACGGGCGAGCTCGACGCGCAGCACCTTGTGCTCGCGCCGGGAATGGCCGATCGGCGGGCGGTTCACGCCCGGAGTCTCCTGCCCACCGACGCGAACGTAGCGGGTCGTGCCGTCGGTTCAGTCGACCAACGACGCGAGGTGGTCGAGCGTGCGGCGACGGTCGGCGTCGGTGCCGGTCGGGATGGCGATGAAGTCGGTCGCGCCGACCGCGCGCAACCGCGCGAGGTGCGCGGTGACCGCGGCTTCGTCGCCGACGACCGAGACGTCGGCGGGCCCGTCGGCGCCCTCGGCGTCGAGCACGGCTCGGTACACCGGAAGATCGCCGTAGCCCGCGAGCTGCTCACCGGCGGCGGCGCGACCGTGGGCTTCGTCGTCGGTGACGATCGTCGGCAGCGCGACCACCACGCGGGGCGCGGGCCGTCCGGCGTCGACCGCCGCGGCCCGCAGGAGCGGCACCACCTGCTGCTCGAGCGTGACCGGGCCGGTGCACCACGTGATGGTGCCGTCGGCGACCGCCGCCCGCCAGCGCCAGCATCCGCGGCTGCAGTGCGGCCAGCAGCAGCGTGGGCGCGGTGGCGTCGGGCATCGTGAGCTGCGCGTGGGCGCTGACGGTCTCGCCGTCGACGTCGACGGCACGGTCGCGCAGGAGGGGCGCCAACACGTCGAGGTACTCGCGCATGTGACGGGCCGGGCGGTCGTACGACATCCCGTAGGTGCGCTCGATGGTCACGCGGTGCGAGAGCCCGATGCCGAGCACGAGCCGCGATCCCGTCGCCGCGTTCACGGTCAGCGCCTGCGCGGCGAGCGCCACCGGGTGGCGCGGGTAGGTGGGGACCACCGAGGTGCCGAGCTCCACACGTGTTGCGCGCCCGGCGGTCTCGCGCCCGGTGGTCTCACGCCCGACGAGCGCGAGCACGGTCAGCGCGTCGAAGCCCGAGCTCTGCGGCAACCAGACCGACGAGAACCCGAGCCCGGCGATCTCGACCATGTGGGCGACCGTCTCGTCGAGCGGCGTGTGCTCCTTGGTGGGGAAGAAGACGCCGATGCGCATGCTGTGAGGAGGCTGGCACAGGCGCTCACCGGCCACAAGATCGGCGCGCGAAGATTGAGGGTGATGATGACCGACGAGCGCGACGACGTCGACGCCTCCGGTCGCGATCCGAGGCCCTCCTACGGGCCGGCCCGCTGGCAGGTCGTCGTGGTCGTCGTGGCCCTGTGCTTCCTCGCCGGTCTGGCCGGGTGGTGGCTCAACAAGCCCGACAGCGACTCCTTCAACTCCGTCGACATCGGCTTCCTCGCCGACATGGAGACGCACCACAACAGCGCCATCAACATGAGCTTCGACTACCTCGACCGCTCCCACGACCCGGTGGTGAAGCACTTCGCGCAGGAGATCATCAGCGGCCAGACGCTGGAGCTCGGCGGCGATGAACAGCTACCTCAACCGCGGCGGGCGGCGACAAGGTCGCAGGCGACGGCTCGGTGGCCATGGCGTGGATGGGCCACCCCGTGCGTCCGGCCGACATGCCGGGCATGCCCACGAAGGCCGAGCTCGCCGAGCTCGACGACAGCGCAGGACTCGATGCCGACGACACCTTCACCCGGCTCATGATCCGCCACCACGCAGGTGGCATCGGGATGGCGGAGTACGCGGCGGAGCACGGTGAGAACGAGGGCGTGCGCAAGCTCGCCGCGACCATCGCCAAGGTGCAGCGCAGCGAGATCAACGAGATCAACGCCCGCCGCGTGGCCATCGGCCTCGCGCCGGTCCCCCAGTCGGAGATCCACAAGCTCGAGACGATCGAGCACACCGACTGATCGAGGCGGGCTCACCCTCGGGCGACCTGACTCGAGTGGTCAGGCTCCGAGCACCGGCCGGCTCGCCGGCTGCCAGGGGTGGCGCCGCAGCGCGTTGACCATGCGCAGCGCCTCCTGGGCGATCGTCCCCGACATCTTCGACTCGCCCGGCGGTGCGATCGCGGAACACGATCGGCACTTCCACGATCCGTGCGCCCAGGCACGTCGCGCGGTGGAGCATCTCGAGCTGGAACGCGAACCCCTGCGCGCCGACGGTCGAGAGCTCGCACTCGCGGAGCAGGTCGGCGCGGAACGCACGGAACCCCGACGTGGGGTCGTGCGCCGGGAGGTGCAGCGCCAGGCGGGCGTACTCGCCTCCGGCACGCGACAGGAGGCGCCGGTGCAGTGGCCACCCGGGCGTCGCACCGCCGTCGATGTAGCGGGTGCCGATGGCGAGGTCGGCGCCGTCGGCCAGAGCTGCGACCAGCGCGGGGATCGCCGTCGGTTCGTGCGAGAGGTCGGCGTCCATCTCGATGATGGCGTCGTAGCCGTGCTCGAGGCCGTAGCGGAACCCGTCGCGGTACGCCGCGCCGAGGCCGGGATCGCCGTGCCGACGCACGACCGTGATCGAGCCCAGCGACGCCGCGAGCACGTCGGCGAGGTCGGCGGTGCCGTCGGGGCTGGCGTCGTCGACCACCAGGACGTCGACGTCGGGAGCCGCGCTGCGGATGCCGCGCAGCAGGCGGTCGATGTTGTCGGCCTCGTCGAGCGTGGGCACGACGACGAGGACGTCGGCGATCGGGCGGCGGACCGCGGGACGCGGCTCGTCACGCGTGCCGCCCGGTGCCGAGTCGTCGGGCGCTCCGAGACGCGAGCGGGGCGACACCATCAGGGCGACCAGGAGGCCCAGCGAGGATCAGCGGACCTCCGATCACGGCGACCTGGAACAGGTCGTGGCCGAACGGCCCGCGGATCGGCTGGCGCACGATCTCGTACGCCATCACCAGCACCACCGCCTGCAGGGCGGCGATGCGGGCGACGCGGCCGCGGTGCTGCAACGCGGCCGTGGGGAGCGCCCAGCCGACGTAGCCCGAGAGGGTGTACGCAGCCGCGAGGGTGAGGGCGGTGAGCGCCGCCGGCACCGCGACCGCCGGCCCCGAGCGCGCGGAGCGCAGCAGCACCCAGCACACTGCGACACCGGCGACGACCAGCGCCACCTCGGTGCTCGGGAGCGCGTGACCGAACTGCGGCAGCGAGGCGCCAGATCGACTCGCGCGAGAAGAGCGACCCGGCGGTGTCCATCGGTGTGAGCACCGCCGCCGTGCCCGCGACGAGGTAGGCCGCGACCACGGTGAGCCCGGCCGCGACGCCGATCCGACGCGCCGCGCCCCGCTCGACCGCTGATCAGCAGCGACACGAGCAGCGCGACGACGCCGACCATGCCGGTGAGCTTCACCAGCGCGCCGAGACCCCCGACCACACCACCCGCGGTGGGGTGGCCGCGTTGGACGAGCACGACCGCGCCGAGGAGCGCGACGCCGACGAGGATGTCGTTGCGCCCGCCGTTGACGAGGTAGAGCGCGGTGAACGGGCTGAGCGCGAAGAACGCGACCGCGTCGGCCGACTGCGTCCGGCGCCAGATGATCACGCAGGCGGTGGCCAGCGCCGCCGCGGCGAGGCCCTGGTAGAAGAGGCGGGTCCCGAGGAACGAGCTACCGAGCGCGAACGACGCCGCGCCGGACATCGCGGTGAACACCGGTCCGTACACCGACGGCGTGTGGTGCCACGCCCGACCGACCTCGCGGAGGAACGGGTCGTGCGGGTACTGCGCGGGCACGTGCGTGTAGGGGCTGGCGCGGTAGACGTCGAGGATCCGCCCGTAGATGGCGTAGTACCAGAGGTCCTGGGTCGCGCCCGGCGGGCGCCACACCGCCACGAGCGTCTGGAGCGCGACCGCCGCACCCACGACCCTGATCGACAGGCCCGAAGGACTCCGGCGCATGACGAGCGCGAGGTAGGCGACGCACGCCACCGCGATCAGCGCGACGTGGGTCACGTTCGAGAGCGACCCTCCCGCGCCCACGACCACGGCAGTGGCCAGGGTCGTGACGACGAGCGCACCGGCGGCACGCGCCGACGGCCGCCCCGGTGAGGACGCGGCCGTCTGAGCGGTCGTGCCGTGCGAGAGGACGGTGGGCCCCGGCCCGGAGGGCAGTCTTCCTCGACCGGGGCCCACCGTTCGACCGACCGCAGTGGAGGGTCCTTGCGGCTGCGATCGGCTCACTCGTGGATCGTGGTCTCCGGCCGCTGAACCGCCGCTGAATCGGTGCCCGGTCGATGGAAGCTCCCCGAAGGAGATCTCAGAGCGCTGCGTGCGCTGGCAGCACGACGGTGAACGCGGCGCCGGGGGTGTTCTCCACCGCCACCGATCCGCCGTGCGCGACGACGACGTCGTGGACGATGGCGAGGCCCAGGCCGGCGCCGCCGTCGTCGCCGATGCGCCCCGTGCGTCGTCGAGGCGGGCGAAGCGTTCGAACACCCGCTGGTGGTCGGCGTCGGGGATGCCGGGGCCGTCGTCGACCACCCGCAGCGTGACGTCGGTCGGCGACTCGACCAGCGACACCTCCACCCGGGACTGCGCGTGACGGGCCGCGTTGTCGAGCAGGTTGCGCACGACGCGGCAGCAGCTGGTCGGCGTTGCCTTCGACCTGCGCGCCGGAGACCGCGCGCGCGTCGACGACGAGCGCGCTGCGCGTCTGCGAGCCGGCGGGCCTCGGCGAGCACGATCTCGTCGAGGTCTACCGGTGCACGGTGCGTGGCGTCGAGCGCCGAGGCGTCGGCGACCGCGATGGCGAGCAGGTCGTCGACCAGCCGCTGCATGCGGATGGCGTCGTCGAGGACGTCGCGCTCGGTGGCCTGCCAGTCGGCGAGCTCCGGGTGCTCGAGGTCGACCTCGAGCTGCGGCGCGGATCCCGGTGAGCGGGCTGCGCAGCTCGTGGCTGGCGTCGGCGACGAAGCGGCGCTGGCGGTCGGTCGCGTCCTCGAGCCGGGCGAGCATCGCGTTCATGGTGAGGGCGAGGCGACCGATCTCGTCGTGCGGTCTCGGGCTCGGGGACCCGCCGGTGGAGGTCCTCGGCGCCGATCGACCTCCACCTCGCGCCGCATGGCCTCGACCGGGCGCAGCGCCCGCCCGGTCACCACCCAGGTGGTGACGCCCATCAGCGAGCAGCAAGGCCGGCAAGGACCACCAGAGCAGCCGTTCGAGGTTGTCGGTGCTGCGGGCGACCGCCCTCGAGGCTGCGTGCCACGTAGACGACGTAGGTGCCGTTGGCAGCGTGGACCCGTCGGGCGATCACGCGGTACGGACCCTCGGTCCTCCGCGAGCCCCGCGACCGTGCGCACCCGGTAGCCGTCGACCGCCGGGCGTCAGGTCGGCTGATGCGGTCGTCGCTGCCGATGTTGTCGGACGCGGCGACGATGGTGCCGTCGGCGTCGACGACCTGCACCAGGTTCTCGTCGCCCCGGCCCACCGAGAACCTCGGGGGGAAGTTCCCGTCGCTGACCGTCGACGCGACGTCCTGGCGATCGCAGCCGCGCCGTCGTCTCGAGGTTCGAGGTCAGCGCCGTCGCGATGGGCGTGCACGAGCCAGATGGCGCCGACGACGAGCGCGGCGCCGACCACGAGCACCGCGGCGGCGGTGATGCGCACGCGGACGGTCGCCAGGCGACCCACCGCGTCAGCCGCCCTCGGGGTCGAGGCGGTAGCCCGAGCCGCGGATCGGTCTCGATCAGCTGCTTGCCGAACGGCTCGTCGAGCTTGCGGCGCAGGTGGCGGATGTACACCTCGACGATGTTCGGATCACCCTCGAACGCGAAGTCCCACACGTTGTCGAGGATCTCGCCCTTCGACACCACCTCTCCGGACCGGCGCAGCAGGAACTCGAGCACCGCGAACTCGCGCGTGGTGAGGGTCACCTCGGTGTCGCCCCGGCGGCAGCGGTGCGTCGACCGGGTCGACCGTGAGGTCGCCGGCGGTGTACGTCACCGGCCGGGCGCGGCCGGTGCGGCGGAGCAGCGCGCGCAGCCGGGCCAGGAGCACGACGAACGAGAACGGCTTGGTGAGGAAGTCGTCGGCGCCGGTGTCGAGCGCCTCGGCGTGGTCGTACTCGCCGTCCTTGGCCGTGAGCATGAGGATCGGCGTCCAGTTGCCGGCGTCGCGCAGCTGCTCGCACACGCGGTAGCCGTTCAGGCCCGGGCAGCATGATGTCGAGGACGATCACGTCGTACGGGTTCTCGGTCGCCATCCAGAGCCCGTCGGTGCCGGTGAGCGCGACGTCGACGGCGAAGCCCTCGGCCTCGAGCCCGCGGCGGACTGCGCCGGCGACCTTCTTCTCGTCTTCGACGATCGAGCACGCGCACACGACCGTCCTCGTCTGGTTCTCCTCGCACCTTCGCACGTCGCACCTGAAGTGCGCCTGAACGCCCGCTGATCTTTGACCGGGCCGGGTCCAGCCGTCATGCTGTGCACCGGCAGGAGTGGGCGGTCGGGCCCACGCGCACCACGGAGGGCAGGAATGGCGGACGACCACGTGCAGGAGGTCAGGGTCTCCGACGAGGCGACCAAGGCCATCATCCAGACCGACGACGGTCGGCGCACGGAGATCTCGGTGAAGCCCAACGGCGACATCGTCCGCCACCAGCAGTTCACCGACGAGCAGGGCCGCAAGGTCGAGATCACCGTCGACGGCACGACGAGCAAGGAGGTGACGACGGACCTGACCAACGGGGCCGTCTTCACCGACACGAGAGACGCCGACGGCAACTTCACCCACGAGGAGCGCGTCGCCAACGACGACGGCAGCATCGACGTCGACGTCACCGACCCCCAGGGCAACCCTGTGCGCACCGAGCACATCCGACGCCTGGAGCCGCCGAACGAGGGCCAGCACCACACGATCATCGACGCGAACGGCCAGGTGACGGAACGCACCGAGTTCCACGACGGGAACGGCGGCGGGCGCACCGAGGAGATCGCGCCCAACGGCGACGTCACCCAGACCTACGTGCACGTCGACGGGGACACCACACGCACGATCGTCGACCACCCGAACGGCTTCCACGAGGAGTCGAGCGTCCGGGAGTTCAAGGACCCGCAGAACAACACGGTGCGGGTCGAGGACTCCGACACCGGGACGGTCACCCGCGTGACCCACGCCGACGGCTCGATCGACGAGCGCTCCGAGGACGAACTCGGCAGGGTCGAGACCAAGAGCTGGACCATGTTCCCCGACGGCACCGGGCAGATGACCACGCTGCGCGCCGACGGGACCCAGCAGACGGTGCTGCAGACGAAGCAGTCCGACGGCACCTACACCGTGAAGACCACCGACTCGAACGGCTCGGTCGTCGAGCAGAACGTGCACCCCGACGGCCTCGTGTTCAGCACGTCGCGCGACACCTCGACCGGCGTCGAGACGAAGCAGGTCACGACCGCCGACGGTCACGGCCAGACCGTCGTCACCCGCCCGGGTGAGGCGCCGGAGGTCACGACCGACGACCCCGTGCTCCCCAAGGGCGCGACCGACGACGACCCGAAGCCGCTGCCCCCGATCGACCAGGCCCCCGACGCGGTGCCCGACCCGAACGCGCTGCACGTGACGCACCCGCACGTCGAGGACGACGGCCCCGTCCTGCGCGACGCCTTCGGCGACGACGACGCCGCCACCCCCGCCACCGTGGGCGCCGGTGCTGGCGGCGTGCCCTCGTCGTCGCTGGATCCCGGCGAGCACCGCATGAGCGACGCCCCCGACGGGTCGACCACCGTCCGCATCGGCGGCACCGGCGACCTGGAGACCCGCGTCGTCGTGCAGTCGGACGGCACCATCGAGCGCCGGCAGGAGTGGACCGACTCGTCGACCGGTTCGACCATCACGCGCACCTCGGAGCCCGACGGCAACACCGTCGAGAGCCGCCAGGACGTCGACGGCACGTTCCACACGATCATCACCGACCCCTCGGGAACCGTGCTCTCCTCGTCGGTCGACCGCACCGACGAGAACGGCCTGCACTCGCGCGAGACGACGTTCGCCGACGACACGAAGCAGTCGACGGTGGAGTCCATCGACGAGGACGGCACCCGCCGCACGGTCGTCACCAACCGCGACGGCTCGACCGACGTCTCCACGGTCAGCACCACGTTCGAGGTCGACACCAAGTCGAGCGTGCAGGTGATCCACGCGGGCGGGGTCACCACGACCACGACGACCCAGCAGGACGGGCGCCAGGAGAGCGTGCGCGAGTACGGGGACGGCACGTCCGACCACACGACCATCGAGCGGCTGCCCGACGGGACCAGGGTCGAGACCCTCACCGACACCAGGGGCGCCGAGACCGTCACCCGCACCACCAACGAACCGCAGGGCCTCGTGCGCGCCGTGACCACGACCCCCGACGGCACCACCACCGAGACGATCGACCAGCGCTTCATCAATGCGAGCGGCGACACGGTCGAGTTCCACAAGGCGGCCGACAACTCGTCGGTGCAGTCGATCACCCGTCCCGACGGATCGAGCGACACGCACACGGTGAACGCCGACCAGACGACCCAGGACGAGTCGTTCAACCGGTTCGGCCCCACCACGGTCCGGGAGACCACCTTCCCCGACGGCACCCACCAGTCCGTCACGCAGACGTTCGACACCGACACCGACTCGTACACGACGAAGGTGGACAACCGGGACGGGAGCACGCACGAGCACACCGTCACGACCGACGGCAAGGTGGTCGGCGAGACCGTCAGCGACGACGGGACCCTGGTCCAGCGCACCACGTCGAACCCCGACGGCTCCGGCTCGACCCACGTGACCGAGGACGGCGAGGAGCACGTGGTGCTCCACGAGCCGGTGCTCGCGTTCCCGACCTCCGGCCGCGACGGGGGTCTCGAGCTCGACGACGAACCGCACCACCCGCTGGACCCCATCCCGGGTCCCGATGGTCCGGACGAACCGCACCACCCGCTCGACCCGATCCCCTCGGATCCCGACGGTCCCGTGGAGCCGCACCACCCGCTCGACCCCATCCCCCCGCACCAGGACCCGGTGAACCCGCCCGACCCGGTGAACCCACCCGAGCCGCAGCGCGACCCTCCGCTGGTCGAGCACCACGATCAGGACGATCCGATCGTCGACGGCCGGACCGCGGGTGATGCCGCCGCCGGCTCGGGCGCGGCGGGCGTGGTGAGCGACGACGACCTGTTCGCCCAGCAGGCCCGTCAATCCGCCGAGGCCGGCGGCGACGCGGGCGCGAGCGATCCGGGCGTGATCGATGCCGGCGAGGTCGACGACCCGCTCTCGCACACCACCAGCGGCATGGCGGGCCAGATCGACGGCATCACACCCGAACCCCAGGACCCCGTCGACGGCGGCGAGGTCGGCGACCCGCCGGAGTCGCTCGACGACATGCTCTCGCACACCACGAGCGGCATGGCGGGCCAGATCGACGGCATCACGCCCGAGCCCCAGGACCCCGTCGACGGCGGCGAGCTCGACGCCGTGAGCGCGTCCGCGCCGGGCGGGTTCGACATGGGGACCGACACCTTCAGCGCCCCGCCGCCCGAACCGGAACCCGCCCCGGCACCGGAGCCCGAGCCCGTCGTCGTGGCCGGTGAGGACCTCGGTGGCGGTGCCGGTGCGGCTGCGGTGTACGAGGCGCCGGCCGAGGAGCCGTCATACGCCGACGACCTCGCGTCGACGGCCGGCGGCGCGAGCGGCGCGGTGGACGACTCGTCGTCCGACGACGACTCGTTCTTCTAGCGCTCGGGGCGCTTCATCGCGCCGCGCTCACTGCCGGTTGCGAATCACCGAGAAGTAGGCCGTCGTACCCGCGTGGCCGCCCGGCCCCTGCGCGAGCAGCCCGACGCTCCCGTTGCCGCCGACCGAGGCGCAGTTCACCCCCACGCTGAGCGAGCCGTTGGGGCCCTGGGTCCCGAAGCCGTCGACGTTCACGCTGGTCGCGTTCGTCGACGACCAGGTGAGCTCGACGGTCGTGTCGGTCGTGGGTGCCGAGCAGTCCGCAGCGCCGCCGAAGGAGGCGTTGATCGACGGTGCCGGGGCGGCTGGCTGCGTCGGTGGGGTGGTGGTCTGCGTGCCGGTGCCGCCCCCGCCGCCGCCACCGGTGTTGGTACCGGTCCCGCCCCCACTGCTACCGCCGGTCCCGCTCTTCGCGATCGTGGTGCTGGTGGTGGTGCTCGACGACGTGGTCGTCGTGCGCTTCGCCTTCGTCGTCGTGGTCGAGGCACCGTGGCCCTTGGACGACGACGCCTCGTGCTGGTCCTTCGAGTCGGAGCCGCCGCTGAGCGCCACCGCGGCGGCGATCCCGCCACCCACGAGCAGCAGCACCAGCAGCAGCGCCACGAGCACCTTCCGTCGCTTCTTGGGCTCCTCCTCGCCCGAGTCGGCTCCCGCACCCCCTCCCCCAGCGCCTCCGCCCGAGCCGGATCCGCCCGCACCACCGGCGTCGCCACCGGCACCACCGCCCTCGGCGGCGGCGGCGACTCCACCCGCGGCCGCCGCGCCCGCCACGCCGGCGCCGACCGCAGCGATCTCGCCGGTGGCGTCGCCCTCGGGCTGGACGTCGTCGGCGACGACCGCCTCCGGCAGCGAGTCGTGCGCCGCGACCGCGGCCGCACCGATCGCCACCGACGCCTTCGGGTTGGGGTCGACCGCGACCGGTCGCTGCGTGCGCTCGCGCAGGAGCTGCGCGACCAACGGGATGCGGGACGACCCACCGACGGTGAGGATCACCGCGACGTCGGCCATCGCGATCCCCGCGCTGGTGACGACGCGCTCCACGATCGGGAACGTGTCCTCGAGCCGCGGCCGCAGCATCTGCTCGAGCTCGGAGCGCGTGAGCCGCACCGTCTCGTGCAACCCGGGCAGCAGCACCGGGATCTCGGTCTCGGTGTCGGACGACAGCACCTCCTTGGCACTGCGGCACTCGTCGCGCAGGCGCACCAGCGCGGCGCGCGTGTCGTTGTCGTCGGAGTCGGCCGCGTGGATGCGGCCGTCGAGCGACCGGTCGACGTGGTTGAGCACGGCGGCGTCGAAGTCGATGCCGCCGAGGCGCTCGAGGCCGTCGGGCGTACCGACGACCTTCGGACCTTCGGCGGTGAGCTGCACCACCGCGACGTCGAACGTGCCGCCGCCGAGGTCGTAGACGAGCACGTGGCCGCCCTCGGGCACCGTCTCGCGCTGCGCGTAGGCCAACGCGGCCGCGACCGGTTCGGGGACGAGCATCGGGTCCTCGACCCCGGCGAGGGTTGCCGCCTCGCGCAGCTTGCCGAGCTTGAACGGCCCGTAGTTGGCCGGGTGCGTCAGCGCGATGCGGCGGGCGGGCGCACCCTCGGCCTCTTCGACCTGCGCCACGATGCGCCGCAGCAGCTCGGCGGCGAGCACCTCGGGGCCGTACGACTTGCCGCTGATGACGTAGGGCGCCTCGTCGCCGAGGCGGCGCTTGAACTCGCGGACGGTGTGCGACGGGTCGGTGACGGAGCGCCGGGCGGCGGCTTCGCCGACGACGAACTCGCCGTCGTCGCGGAGCGACACCACCGAGGGGACGAGCGGCGTCGTGTGCCCGAGCTGCACGAGGTCGATGCGGCCGGCCTCGGACTTCGCGACGCACGTGTACGTCGTGCCGAGATCGACACCCAGGTCGTACGCCACGCATTTCCCTCCGGTCCTGCCACCAGTCCTGCCACCGGTGTGAGCGGCCTATTATTCCTCAACCCGGGACGGGTCCGACGAGGCGGGTCGAACCGCATCGCCGCCACGGCGAGGGCAGGCGCCGAGTGCGCCCGCCAGTGGAGGGCAGCACCATGACCGACGAGACGTTCGGCGACGCGTTCGACACCGCGGGCGAAGCGGACGATTCGAGCAACGCGATCTTCCGACGGGCGGAGACGCTCGACGACACGAAGCGCTTCGCGGAGGGACTCTTCCACGAGGGCGCGCTCTACAACTCGCCCGTCATCCAGGGCGAGACCGACCTGGCGCGTGCGGCCTGGCAGAAGGCCGAGCAGATGTCGGGCGGCCACGTGGTCGAAGCGGCCGTCGAGGGGTTCCAGGAGGTCACCGAGGAGAAGCCGGCCGACCTCTGGGAGCGGATCGAGCCCGACCACGACCTCGGCACCTACGCCGAGCCTGCGATCGACGAGACCGGAACGGCCGCACTCGGGAGCGCCCAGCTGGGCATCAACCTCATCGAGAACCTCGCACCCGGCTCCGAGCTGAAGCCGGCGATCGACCTCGCCGGAGAGGGATACAAGGAGTTCAAGGACTGGGCCGGACCGGACGACTCCGGGCACTTCAAGGATCCCGAGATCCCCGAGACCGACGCCATGGGTGCGAACGTCGTGTCCGACGCCGTCACCGCGGCCCCCGACACGGACCCGTACGTCGCCTCGTACCTCGGACGACTCGAGCACCTCCGACACGTCGTCGGACGACACGTCCAGCTACGACACGTCCACCTACGACACGTCCAGCTACGACACGTCCAGCTACGACACGTCCAGCTACGACACGTCCAGCTACGACACGTCCAGCTACGACGCCGGCTCCGCAGAGTCCGGCGGTGCCTACGGATCCGTCGGCGGTGACGACAGCGGCTCGTCGTTCACCGACGGCTTCTAGGAGGCGTCGTGGGCTTCCCCGGGTGCGTCGTCGACGCCGTCGAAGACCTCGGCGAAGGCGCGGTCGATCTCGTCTCGGACGGGGCCGACGCGGTGGGCGACGCGGTCGTCGACGTCGCCGAAGTCGCGGGCACGGCCATCGTCGACGGCGTGGAGTGGGTGGTCGACGCCGCCGGGAACCTCCTCGAGAAGGTGGTCGACGCCGCCGAGGACATCGCCGAAGCAGCCGCGAAGGCGGCCGAAGCGGCCGCCGAGGCGACCGCCGCCGCTGCGGCGGCGACGTGGACGGCGGCGCAGGACACCTTCGATGCCGCGACCTCGGCCGCCTCCGCCGTCCTCGATCCGGTGCTCGACAACATCGTGAGCCCGGTCGGCGACGTCTTGCTCGGCGGGCTCGAGGACTCCGGCTTCTTCGACGTCGTCGACTACGCGTCCCTCGGCATCATCGACATGGACTACCAGAGCGGGCAGGGCTTCACCCTCGACTTCGGCATCGCCGACGTGGCCGGATACAACCTCAACATCGGCAACGGCGGCTTCGCGGTCTCGGGGCAGTACGGCGGTCAGAGCCTCGGCATCTCGGCCAACGACGACGGGTACGGCGCGTCGGCGGCCCTGGGGATCGACTGGGGTCCGCTCCCCTACACCGCGGGCCACGCCTCGGTGCAGGCCGACGGCGACGTCGGGGCGGGCGGCGAGTGGCAGGGCTACTTCCCGCTCCCCGGCGTGATGGTGGGCGGCCACACCTCGGCCGACTACCAGGAGACCGACGACGGCTTCCAGTCGAGCTGGGACGTCACCCCGGGGGTCTACGAGCCGACCGGCGAGTACGCCGGCGTCGGCACGCACGGGTCGTACAGCGAGGACAAGGACGGCTACCAGTTCAACGTCGGCGTGCACGCGGAAGCCGGCCAGGCCGGCGTGGTCGAGGCGCGTGGGTCGCTCGACTACAACGAGGCGCGCCGCGGCGACGTCCGCACGCAGGGCGTGAGCGCGTCGGCGAGCGTCGAGGACCAGATCACGCACACGAAGGTCGAGGGCACCCTCGGCTACCAGCACACCGAGACGTCCGACGGCGACTACGACACCGTCTACGCCCAGGGCAAGGTCTCGGGCGAGGGGTTCGAAGTGGGTGGACAGGTCGCCGGGACCGTCGGCCCTCGCGGTCAGTGGGAGGTCGAAGGCTCCGGCTACGTCGACGCCGCCGGCTACCGCGTCGCCGCGCACGGCGAGATGGGCGAAGGGCCCGACGGCTTCCACGCGAGCGGCGACGTCGACGAGCTCGACACCCCGTTCGGCAGCCCCGACGACCTCCCGTCGCAGGTTCCCGGCTTCGGCGATCTCCCCGACGGCTTCGCGCCGCAGGGCTTCCCCGACGAGCTGCCCGCGGGCCTGCCCGACGGCTTCCCGTCCGGCGTGCCGTCGTTCGACCAGCTCCCGGACTCCGTGCCCGATCCCCAGTCGTTCTTCGACAGCGCGCTCGACCAGGGTCGCCAGTACGCCGAGCAGGGTCAGCAGTACGTCGACCAGGCCGTCGACCAGGGACGCCAGTACGTGGATCGGGCAGTCGACCAGGGCGAGCAGTACGTCGACCAGGCCGTCGACCAGGGACGCCAGTACGTCGAGCAGGCCACCGACCAGATGCCGTCGATGCCCACCACCCCGTCGTCACCCGATTCGTCGGGTGACGACCTGCCCTTCTGACCGTGCCCGAGGAAGACGCCAGGGCCGACGCGCTGCACGACGCGCTCGGCCACCTGCTCGCCAGCGTGCAGCAGCTCGACCGCCCCGACCTCGTCGAGCGGCTGTCGGCCGCGGCGGCACGGCTCAAGCGGCCGAGCACCATCGTGTGCGTCGTCGGCGAGTTCAAGCAGGGCAAGAGCTCGCTGGTGAACGCGCTGCTCGGCAGCTCGGTGTGCCCGGTCGACGACGACCTCGCCACGTCGGCGATCACGCTCGTGTACTACGCCGAGCAGGTGTCGGTCGTCGTACGTCGGCGCGACGGCGACCAGGTGGTCAACTCGCCGATCAGCCCCGACGAGATCCCCGAGTGGGTGTCGGAGCACGGCAACCCCGACAACTCACGCGCGGTCGAGCGCGTCGACGTGGGCATGCCTGCACCGGTGCTGGGGCAGGGGCTCTCCATCGTCGACACCCCCGGGATGGGCGGGCTCGGGGCCGGTCACGCCGCGGCCACGCTCGCGTTCCTCCCCTTCGCCGACGGGCTCGTCTTCGTGAGCGACGCGTCGTCGGAGCTCAGTGCGCCCGAGGTCGAATTCCTCGCCAAGGCGACGGCGATCTGCCCCACCGTGATGGCCGTCGTCACCAAGACCGACCTCTACGGCGAGTGGGCGCGCATCGCCGACATCGACCGGGGCCATCTCGCGCGTCGCAACATGGAGCTCGACCTCGTCGCGGTGTCGAACACGGTCCGCCAGCGGGCGCTCGCCGACAAGGACCGCGAGCTCAACGAGGAGAGCGGCTACCCGGCGTTGCTCGACACGCTCAACGCACGCGTCATCAAGCCGGCCAAGGCGTCGGCGCTCGGGCGATCGCTCAACGACGGCCGCGCGGTGCTCGAGCTCGTGCAGTCGTCGCTCCAGGCCCAGGCCGAGGTCCTGAGCGACCCGAGCCAGCTCGGCGAGATGATGCAGCGCCTCACCGACGCCAAGGCGCGCCTCGACCACCTGCGCGGTCCCGGAGCGAAGTGGAGCCAGGTGGTCGGCGACCGCGTCGCCGACATCAGCAGCCAGATCAACCACGACTTCCGCGGCGGGATGCGATCGATCACCCGCGCGCTCGACCAACGCGTCGAGGTGCTGTCGAACGCCAAGGAGTGGGACGAGCTCGCCCGCGACCTCCAGACCATGGTCGCCGAGCGCGTGACCGAGACGTTCATGGCCATCGAGCAGGCACACGCCGACATCCGCCAGGAGGTCATCGACATCCTGGCCGAGGAGAACCTCGCGCTCCCGGCGCTCGCGCACGTCGACCGCGACTTCGACGTGCGCGACCTGTGGGAGTCGAAGTCGCTCGACGGCAACGACGACACCAAAGCCGGTCGGATGTTCCGGTCCGGCCTCAGTGCGGTGCGCGGCGGCTACTCGGGCATGGGCATGTTCGGTGCGCTGGGCCGGTACCTCCCGGCCGCCGGTGGTGCGGTGCTCATGACCAACCCGGTCACGTTGGGGGCCGGCGCCCTGTTCGGTGGGCTGCAGATGCTCGACGAGCGCAAGCGCCGCGTCGCCACGCGCCGGCAGGCGGCGCGCACGCAGATGCGCCAGTTCGTCGACGACGTGCAGTTCGAGGTGGGCGACGAGATCACCGCCGCCATCCGCGACCTCCAACGCACGCTGCGCGACGAGTTCAGCGAACGACTCGGCGAGCTGCAGCAGACCTACGGCGACACCATGCAGCAGGCGCAGCAGGACGCCCAACGCAACCAGCAGGAGACCCAGGCGCGGGTGCAGGAGGTGCAGGCGCGGCTCGCCGAGCTCGACCAGGTCGGTCGCGCGTTCGCCGCGTTGGGTGCGCAGCGGTGACCGCAGTCGAGCCCCGCGGGCCCGCGACCGCGCCGGCGCTCGTCGTCGAGCTCTGCCGCACCGCGCAGGAGGCCGTCGCAGGTTCGCCGTTCGAGGCGCAGGCCGCCGCGATCGCCGAGCGCCTCAACGGTCCCCTGCGCATCGCCATCGCCGGTCGCGTCAAGGCCGGGAAGTCCACGCTCCTGAACGCACTGGTCGGTGAGCGCCTGGCCCCGACCGACGCCGGGCGAGTGCACGAAGATCGTGAGCTGGTACGTCCACGGCACCGGCTACGAGGTCTCGGCCGAGCTCACGTCGCACAGCGTGCAGCCGCTCGCGTTCACGCGTCGGGAGAACTCTCTCGACGTCGAGCTCGGCGTGCTGACCCCCGAGCAGATCCAACGGCTCGTCATCCAGTGGCCGTCGTCGACGTTGCAGACGACGACACTCATCGACACGCCCGGGCTGGCGTCGATGAACGACGAGAATTCGGTGCGCACGCGCGACTTCCTCGAAGCGACGGCGGGGCACCCGAGCGACGCCGACGCCGTGATCTACCTCATGCGCCACCTCCACCGCAGCGACGTGGCGTTCCTCGACGCGTTCATGGACCGCTCGGTGTCGGGCGCGTCACCGGTGAACGCGGTCGCGGTGCTCTCGCGCGCCGACGAGATCGGCAGCGGCCGACCCGACGCGCTCGAGTCGGCGGCGCGGATCGCCCAGCGCTACCGCTCCGACCCGCGCGTGCGGGCGTTGTGCGCGACCGTCACCCCACTCGCCGGGCTGCTGGCGGAGACCGGACTCACGTTCCGCGAGGACGAGGCGGCGTCGCTGCGGGTGCTGGCCGACACCCCGCCCGACGAGCTCGAGCGCATGATGCTGTCGGCCGACAAGTTCTGCGACGTGAGCGCCAGCACCCTCACCGCCGAATTCCGGCGCGACCTGCTCGCACGGCTCGGCATGTACGGCGTGCGGTTCGCCCTCGACCAGATCCACGCCGGGGCCAGCTCCGCCGCCCAGCTCGCACCGCTGCTGGTGCAGCGCTCGGGCCTCCTCGACCTGCGCCAGATCATCGATCGCCACTTCCTCCCTCGAGCGCGGGTGCTGCAGGCACGTACCGCGCTCGTGGCGCTGCGGGCGCTGGCGCAGGACCTGCGCACGAACGATCCCGTCGCCGCCAGCCAGATCGACCGCGAGGCGGAGCGGATCGAGGCCAGCGCGGTCGAGTTCGCCCAGCTGCGCGTCGCACACCTCGTGCTCTCGGGAGCGGTGCGGGTCGACGAGACCGAGCGCACCGAGATCGAGCGCGTGCTCCTCGCCGCCGACGGCGCGTCCGCACTCGGCCTGCCCGGCGACGCGCCGTCGGACGACCGCAAGTCGCTCGCCATCGCCGGCATCGAGCGGTGGCGCACGAAGGCGTCCGACCCGCTGGCCGATCCGGCGCTGGTCGAGACGTGCGAGACGGTCGCCCGCACCTACGAGGGGATCTACGCCGGCACGTCGTAGCGCCGCGGATCAGTACTGGTCGTCGTCCGGGTTCGTGTACGCCGGCGCCGGCTCCTCGTGCGTCTCGTACACCGGCGCGTCGTGCTGCATCCCCGCGCCGGGATCGGCGAACGGAGTGCTCGCGTCGTGCTGCGGGACGTCGGCGGGCATCGCCGCGTGCGCGTTGGGGTCGTCGTAGGAGTGCTCGGGCATCGGCGGCGCGGGCGCTGGCGCGCCGGCTGGGTCGTGGTGCAGCGCGTCCATCCCACCCGTCGGATCGTGATGCATCGCGTCCATCCCGCCCGTCGGGTCGTGGTGCATCGCCCAGGAGGATCCTGGTGCATCGGATCCTGGTGCGATCGGATCGTGGTGCATCGGATCCTGGTGCGTCGCCATCGCGGGGTCGACATGCCCGGCGAACCCACCGCCGACGGCGCCGGTGTGGTCGACGTCGATCGACCCCGAACCCGGGGCGTGCCCCATCGGCTCCCCCGCCGCGAAGTGCTCCTGCGCCGCGGGGTCGTACGTGCCGCCGGCGGCGACGGTGGTGAGGTGGTGCATCGCCGCGGTGGTGCCGGTGGGGTCGTAGTCGGCCGCGGTGCCACGCTCCGCGCCGCCCTGGTCACCGGCCATCGCGTGGGACCCGGTGCCCGTCGCCTGCGTCGCGTGCAGTGGATCACCTTGGTGGAGCGGATCGCCCTGGTGGAGCGGATCGCCGTTCGCGCCGCCGGCGGCCTGGTGCTCGAACGTGTCGAGGGAGTTCCCGCCGAGCGTCCGCGCGTTCGGGAAGTCCCGCGGGTCGAGGCCGTTCTGGTTGCGTTCGGCCATGCGCTCCGCGGTGGCCTGCAGCACCTCGGGCAGCGGCGGCGGCTTGGGCAGGAAGTCGGCGTCGACCGGCGTCTTGAGGTGCTCCGCCAGCGACGTGGCCACGCCGGGACGCTCGTAGTTGATCATGTTGCGTTCGGCGTCGCCCTGGTGGCCGGGCATGTTGAACGAGGCGTCGTAGCGGCGCTGGTACTCGGCATCCTGCTTGTGGCTGAAGTCGGCGTACGCCTCGTTCTGGTAGGTCTGCATCAGCCCCTGCACCGCGCCGCGCAACGCGTTCTCCTGCACGTCGGTCGGCTTGTTGGGGTCGATCTGCGTGCTGACGAGCAGGGCGTTGACCCGCGCCTTGAGGTCGGCGAGGCCGATGTCGTCCTTCGGGGCGTTGCCGGGGTACTTGGGGTCCTCCCACCAGGCCGGGTGCCAGTCCTTCATCGACTCGGCGATGGCGGCCTGGAACTGGCCGAAGTGCTGCTCGTGGCCGATCTCGACCTGGTGCTGCTGCGCCTCGCGCTGCTCCTCGTGTGCGAGACCACCGATCTGCTGGTCCTGCTGGTAGATGTGCAGCTTGTCGTCGAGGCGGTCCTGGAGCTCCGCCTTGGCGTCGTCGATCGACTGCCCGGGGACGAGCGGCGCCCGGTGGATCACGCCCACCAGCTCTTCGCGCAGGTGCGCGACCTCGGCCGGACTCGCGCCCTGCGGCCCGGGCCACGACGCCAGCCGCTCGAGCATCTCGTCGCGGTAGTCCTCGAACTGGCCATGGGTGGGGTCGGGCGCGGCGTGCGCCTCGGGACCGGGAGCACCGCCACCGGCGTGCATCGGCTGACCACCGCCACCGCCACCGCCGCCACCGCCACCGCCACGGCGCCACCGCCGCCGCCGCCACCTCCACCTCGCACCGCCATCGCCGGCGTGGGCCGCGGGATCGCCCATCAGGTGGTCGCGGGCGGACGCCGCGAGCCCGGCGCGGTGGCCGCCCTGCCCGTCGTGGTCGTCGCCCTGACCGGCCACGGCGCGGCCCGCGGCCGTCAGCCCCGAGAGCCCGGTCATCGCCGCGGCGCCGAGCGCATCGAGGTGCTCGCCACCGTGCTCCGCGTGCTCACCCGGTGCGCCCGCGTGTCCTTCGGCACCTGCTGCCTGCGCATCGGCGCCCGGCGGGTGTGCACCCGGGGGCTGACCGACGGTCGCGCCGGCGGTGCCGCCACCGAACGCCGCGTCGGCCACTGCGGCCGCGCCGGCGACCACGCCGACCGCCGCCACCACACCGACCGCACCCGGGATCCGGAAGCCGCGGTGTGCACCGCCGCCACCGCCTCCTCCACCGGCACCGGCCTTGGCTCCGGACCTGCCGCTCGACTTCGCGTCGGCGACGCCGCCGGCCAGCGTCGTGGCCACCGCCGCGTCGAGCGCCGCCTCGTGCGGGTCGTGGCCGTCGGCCGCTCCTGCACCCGCATCCGTCGCCGACGACGTGCGCGGCGCGCTGCACCACCGCGCCCTCGGCCACGACGAGCTTCGGGTGCGCGTCGAGCGCGGTGGGGCGTCCGGTCGACGACGCGACCACCTCCGCCACCACCGGGATGCGCGACGAACCGCCGACGAGCAGCACGCTCCTGATCGCCGCCATCTCCAGCCCGGCGCTCTGCACCGCGCGCTGCAGCGCGGTGACGGTGTCGTCGAGACGCGGGCGCACCATCGCCTCGAACTCGCCACGCGTCAACCGCACGCTGGTGGCGAGGCCGGGAACGGCAACCGGGATCGTGGTGTCGGTGTCCTCGGAGAGGGCTTCCTTGGCGCGCACGCACTCGTCGCGCAGCACGGTGAGGGCCTGGCGGACATCGGGCTGGGTGCGGTCGAGCTCGGAGAGCTTCCCGTCGAGGGCGGCCTCGACGTCCGCGAGCACCGCCTGGTCGAGATCGACGCCGCCGAGGCGCTCGACGCCGTCGGGGGTGCCGAGCACCTCGAAGCCGTCGTCGTTGAAGCGGACCACCGCGGCATCGAAGGTGCCGCCCCCGAAGTCGTAGACGGCGACGGTGTCGCCGGGGTCGAGCTTCCCGACCGACGCGTACCAGCGGGCCGCCGCACTCGGTTCGGGGACCAGCTCGACCGGGTCGAGCCCGGCGATCTTGGCCGCCGAGCGCAGGACGTCGAGCTTGAAGTCGCCCCACGACGCGGGGTGCGTGAGCTGCACCGTGTCGGGCGGGCCGCCCATCTCGGCGGTGGCGATGCCCACGACATGGGCGAGCAGCGCACCCTGCAACGCGTCGGCGCCGTAGGGCACACCGTCGACGATGATCGGCGCCGAGTCACCGACGCGCCGCTTGACCCCGCGCACCCCGGAGGTCGGCTGCACCAGGATCTGGTGCTCGGCCGCGGAGCCGAAGACGAACTCGTCGCCCACCCGGGCGATGGTGGAGGCCAGGGCTGGACGCTGGTCGTCGAGCGCGAGCGCGCGTGGACCATCACCTTCGTCGACCGCCGCTGCCGTCCAGGTCGTGCCCAGATCGACGCCCAACTTGTAGCCCATGTGCGCTCCTCGCCGCGCCTGCGCCTGCCGCGCGAAAGTGTACGCGAGTCCCGGTGCAGGCCGTGCGGGGACCGTCGTGCGTTGCGTACGATCACCGCATGGCAGGTGATTCCGCGGGCGCCGCGGTCCAGGAAGCGCTGTTCCCGAGTCGGCAGCTCCGCGCGATCCCGAGCTTCTCGTTCGACTTCCCGGCGGGATGGGAGCTCGAGGAGAGCACCTCGGCACTGGCAGCCGTGCACCCGGCCGAGCCCATCGACGGCTTCTGGGTGAACGTGCTCGTGAACCACGACCGGGTGGAGGCCGCCGCGAGCTTGCAGGATGCAGCCGTCATCACCTGCGCGCAGCTGCTCCGGTTCCACCCCGATCTCCGCGTGCTGACCGAGCGGGTGGCGAAGTTCGACGGCGGGCGGCGCGAGACCTACATCCGCGTCGCCGAGATGACCGACGAGGACCGCAAGCTCACCCAGATGCACGCGCTGTTCTTCGCCCCCGAGATCCCCGGAGCGCGCACCAGGGACCTGTTCCAGATCGTCGCCACGATCCCCAGCGACGGCAGCGACGCCAACGACGCCATCGGCGTGCACGTGATCGACATCGTGAAGTCGTTCCGGTTCGAGAGCGGCCCGCGCACTTGAGCCACGACCACGAGCACGCCCACGACGACCCGGACAGCGGCACGCCCAGGGAGTCCGCGAGTTCTGGGAGGGGTTCTACGGCGACCGCGACCAGGTGTGGAGCGGGCGCCCCAACGTGGTGCTCGTCGACGAGGTCACCGGTCTGACCCCGGGCACCGCGCTCGACCTGGGCTGCGGCGAGGGTGCCGACGCGATCTGGTTGGCGCAGCAGGGCTGGCTGGTCACGGCCACCGACATCTCCCAGGTCGCGCTCGACCGCGGGAAGGTGCACGCCACCGATGCCGGCGTGGACGACCGCATCACGTGGGAGCAGCACGACTTCTCCCGGTCGCTCCCGACCGGCCCCTTCGACCTGGTCTCGGCGCACTTCCTCCACTCGCCGGTCGACGATCCCCGCGACTCCGCCCTCCGGGCCGCGGCGGCGACGGTGACGCTCGGCGGCACGCTGCTCGTGGTGAGCCACGAATCGGTGCCGTGGCACCCCGAGGTCGTGTTCCCCACCCCCGCCGAGGTGCTCGAGTCGCTGGGCACGGATCCCGCCGACTGGGTGGTCGAGAACGTGAGGTCGCAGCCCCGGCGTCAGCGCGGTCCCGACGGGGACGAGGTCGACGTGAGCGACAGCATCGTGCGGTTGCGCCGCGATCTGAAGCGCTTCGTCTGACGCCGGGTCAGAAACTTTCCCGGGAATTGGCGAGTTCTTGACGTCCCCGGTGCCGCCTACCGGCGGGTAGGACGCGACCATGGATGCTCCCCCACGAAGCAGGTAGTGATGAATTCCCTCCTCGACAACGACGTCGAAGTCCCCATGGCCAAGCAGTACCCGATGACCGAGCTGGTGCGCACCTACCTCCAGCAGACCGGCAGCAAGTTCTTCGGTCCCGGCACCGACCCCCGTGAAGAGGTCCGCGACGCCCGCACGCGGCGTGCCCAGGACCTCTGGGACTACCTCGGCGACTTCGCCTGAGCCACCCGCTCCGGGCCCGTTCGGCGCCCGGAGCGGTCACACATCCAGCAGGTCGCGCCAGCCGTCGAGCAGTTCGCGGTAGGCCGGTCGCGCCGGCCGTTCGTCGTGCACGTCCAGCGTCACGAGGTCACGGCTCGTCGTCAGCAGGCGACCCATCGGGCCGTCCGGCCGGCCGGCGAGGCAACCAGGCCAGCGATCGGCGTGACACCGCCGCGAGGTCGAGCGGCTCCGCGTACCACCGCGAGGCCTCGTCGGCGGCGTTGACCATCGACTCCCAGTCGCCCAGCACCGCGCTGGTGCGCAAGCGACCGATGCCCGCGGTGCGCACCATCGCGCGCTCGGCCCGCCAGTCGGGTTCGGCGACGCCGGCCTCCTTCGCCGCGCTCCGAGCGTCACGGATCGAGACGAAGCCATTCGCGCGCGTGCTGAGCTCGGCGGCCGCCGCCGACGTCGCCGCGGCGCGACGATCGGCCAGCTGACGCTGCTCCCCGGTCAGCTCGGGCTCGTCCGTCACCGCGTCCGCCGACCGGGCCGCCGACCGGCCCCGGAGTGCGAACCACGCCCAGGTGGCCGCCGCCAGCGCGATGCCCGCCGTGGTCCAGTAGCCGGCGCGCGCGCCGGCGTCGAACGCGAGGCCGGTGCTGCCACCGGTGTCGAGGTCGGTGCGACTGGATGGCGGCGAAGATCGATCCGATCACCGCGACGCCGATGGCGGCGCCGACGAAGCGGCTCACCATGTTGAGCGACGATCCGTCGCCCGCCTCGGTGTCGGGGAGCGCGTTCATGACCACCGTCGACGGCGGTGCGATCAGACCCGACATTCCCGCCGCCAGCACGACGGTGGCCAGCACCGACGCGAGCGTGCCCTCGTGCACGAGCACTCCCAGCAGCACCATGCCCAGCGCGCACAGGAGCAGACCGGTGACGATCACGGTCCGCTCGCCGAGGCGGGCGACGAGCGCCGTCGAACGCATCGACAGTGCGCCGAACACCGCCGCGAACGGCACGAGCAACATGCCCACCGCGACGATCGACTCGTGCTGCACGTCCTGCAGCCACGACGGGAACAGGAACAGCATGCCGGTGAAGATCCAGTACGCCGTGAACAGCGTGACGGAACCCGCCGACACCGCCCGCCGCCGGAGGATCCGCACGTCGAACAGCGGCGAGTCGGTGTGCAGCTCCCGCAGCACGAACCCGACGATCAGCACGATGCCGAGGGCGAGGCCGCCGAGCACCTCGGGCGCGAGCCAGCCGCGATCGGGACCCTCGATCACCCCGAAGAGGAACGCGCCCAGCCCGACGACCGACAGCAGCGCGCCGAGCACGTCGAGGCGGCGGACACCTTCCTTCCGCGACTCCGGGATCGACGCGAGCCCGACGACGACGCCGGCGGCGACGATGGGCACGTTCACGAGGAAGATCGAGCCCCACCAGAAGTGGTCGAGCAGGATCCCGCCCATGACGGGCCCGATGGCGAGACCGGCGGCACCGAACACCGCGAACGCTGCGATCGCCGGGGCCCGCTCCTCGGGCGGGTAGAGCACCGAGATGATCGCGAGCGCGGGCGCGACCACCCCGGCCGCGCCGACGCCCATCAGCGCGCGTGACGCGATGAGCGCCTCCGCCGAGGTGCTCCACGCCGCCAGCACGCACGCCACGCCGAAGAGCGCGTAGCCGGACAGGAAGACGAGCTTGCGGCCGTAGCGGTCGGCGAGACCACCACCGAGCACGAGCAGGCCCGCGATCACGATGTTGTAGGCGTCGATCACCCACTGCAGCTCGCTGACCGACGCGTGGAGCTCGCGGCTGATGAACGGCAGGGCGAGGTTGACGACCGTCATGTCGAGACCGGTCGTGAGCGCGCAGAGGCAGAGCACGACCAGCGCGACCTGGCGGCGCCGCCCGGTCCGGACCGTGGTCGCGACCGCGGTCATCCGTCGTCGTCCGATCCGAGCCACCGGCGGGCGACGAACCCGAGCGGGATGATCAGGAGCCAGCAGAACTTCGCGGCCGCCGGCGACGCGACTGCGACCGGGATCGAGAGCCCGAACACGGCCACGACGATGAGGCCGTGCGCATACCGGTGCCGCATCTGGCTCGCGGCGGCCGGCGTGGTCAAGCCGGCGTGGACGATGTACCAGCCGACGAGCACGGACAGCGAGCCGACCACGGAGATGGCGGCGGCGTACACGACCGTACCGATCGTGGTGTCGCCGTAGCTGCCGAGCACCTGGGTGGGGAACGGCAGCAGCGCCACGAACCCCAGCAGCGCGAGGTTGATCCACAGGAGGGTGCCGTCGACGCGGTGCAGGGATCGGAACATCCGGTGGTGGGCCACCCAGTACCGCCCGATGACGGCGAAGCTCAATCCGTAGGAGAGCAGCTGCGGCGTGAGATCGCGCAGCTCCTGCCCCAGCTGGTCGTCGCGACCGGTGGGAATCGAGATCGAGAGCACGAGCAACGTGATCGCGATGGCGTACACACCGTCGCTGAAGGCGACGAGGCGGTCGACGTCGCGCTCCTGTGCTGCGGCCTCGTCGTCCTCGGTCACGCACGCATCATGCCCGCGCGCATCGCGCCGACGCGCGACCCGGGCTCACTCCTCGATCCAGTCGCCCAGCCCCACGGCCTCGATGGTGCGGGCGATCGTCGCGTTCGGGTTCCGGAGCACCAGGCTCCCTTCACTGCGCAGCAGCCGCCTCCGCTCCGCGACCAGGACCGAGATCCCGGTGGAGTCGAGGAACTCGACGCCGGTGAGGTCGACGACCACGTCGCCCTCCAACGGGGCCAGGCCGGCCCGGAGCTCGGGGGCGGTGACGATGTCGACCTCCCCCTCCACGTGCACGATCGGACCCGTCCCGTCGCAGGCCTGCTGCACGCGCACCGACAGCCCACCGTCCAGCACGTCCATGCTCGTCCTCCGGCTCGGCAACAACCAGCAAGCAGCCCTGGCCCCTCCGCTGGACCAACTGGCCGCCACCATTCTGCGCGCCGGGCGCCCAGCGCAAACATGGGCGAGGTCGGTGCCCGGAGAGGGATTCGAACCCCCACGCCCCATGCGGGGCCGACGGGTTTAAGCCGCCTGCGTCTACCGTTCCGCCACCCGGGCCGGGTGCCGCGAGGGTAGGCGAGTCGCCCGATATGGTCGCCGCCCATGCGGGCGTGGCTCGATCGGCTCCTCGATCCCGGCGCCGCGTTCGCGCAGCGGCTGCAGGACGACGTCGTCGATCCGGCCGCGCGGTTCGTCATGAAGGCGACCGACTCGTTCTGGCCCGCGATGACGGCGATCGCGGTGGCCGCGATCCTCCAGGCCACACTCCCTGCGCGCGTCGGGCAGACGCGGTGGATCTTCGCCGGGCTCAGCCTCGTCCTGCTGGTCGTCGTCGTGTTCGTGAACCCGCGACAGATCGAGCGGCGGCACAAGCCGTTGCGGGGCGTGATGCTCGTCGTCGTCGCGCTGCTCAGCATCGGGAACGCGATCACCGGCGCCCAGCTCGTCATCGACCTGGTCCGGGCCGAGGGCATCAACGACGCCGGCACCCTCCTGCGCACGGGGGGCGCGATCTGGCTCACGAACGTGATCGTGTTCTCGCTCTGGTACTGGCTCTTCGACGCCGGCGGTCCCTACGCGAGGAGCCCCCACGGCGTCACGCTGCCGATCGCGTTCTTCTTCCCGCAGATGCAGGCCGACGTCCCGGCCCCGAAGGACTGGCGGCCGGCGTACGTCGACTACCTCTACCTCGCGTTCACCAACGCCATGGCCTTCAGCCCCACCGACGTCATGCCGCTGAAGCACTGGGCGAAGCTCACCATGCTGCTGCAGTCGCTGGTGTCGATCATGATCGCGGTGCTGGTCGTGGCCCGCGCCGTCAACATCCTCTGACGAACACCGCCGGGCGGCGCTCGCCGTACATGGCGTCGAGGGGCTCGAGCACGTCGACCCACTCGTCGCCGTCGACCGCGGCCGGTCGCTCGAGGTCGCGGTCCGGACGTACGGGGACCACCACGACGAGGTCGGGAGCGTCGCGCGAGCCGCGGGCGAACGAGCACACGTCGTCGGGCGCGTCGAGCGGTTCGTAGCCGAGCGCGGTGAACTCGTCGAACGTCGACCGGAGCGCGAGGAGCGTGCGCAGGATGAACAGCTTGGCGGTGAAGCGGTCCACCTGCGCGCCCCGGACCTGGTGGTCGAGGAGCAGCTGCCGCAACGACCAGTCGACCGGGCGTCGGTTGTCGGGGTCGACGAGCAGGTGGTTCCACAGCTCGTCGCCCTGGTACACGTCGGGCACACCGGGCGCGGTGAGGCGCAGCACGAGCGCGCCGAGCGCGATCCGGTCGGCGCGCCGGACCACGTCGATGACGAACGGCACGACCACCTCGTTGAAGCGCGGGTCGGCCATCGCCAGCGCGAAGACCTCGAGCACCGCACGCTCCCACCCCTCGTCGGGATCGACCCACGCGGTGTGACGCTTCGCCTCACGGAACGCCTTCACGAGGTAGGCGTCGAGGCGCGCCCGGGAGAGCGGCCACGCGCCCACCAGCGTCTGCAGCGCAAAGAGCTGCTCGTCGGCGTCGGGGGCACCGGCCCCGGTCGCGAGGTCGGCGCAGCGGTCGCGCCACCACCCGACGACGTCGAGCCACTCGTCGGGCATGCCGGCGATCACCGCGATGCGCGCCCGCACGTCGGCGCTGCGCTTCGTGTCGTGCGTGGTGGCGGCGAGGAGCGAACGCGGCCAGGCCCCGAGCCGGAGCTGGTTGGCCCGGTGGAGCTCGTCGACGGTGATCCCGAACCGGTCGGGATCGCCGCCCACCTCGTTCAGCGCGAGCAGGCGCACGTCGCGGTACATGGCGGTGTCCTCGATGCCCTTGGCCATGGACCGCACCCGACGTCTGCTGGAAGCGCACCACGAACTCGGGCGGCGTCGCAGCTGCGACCCGGAGCGCGTCGGCGACGCTCGACGGCAGCGCGGCCAACGCCGAGCGCGTCCTGCTCCGAGCCGACTCGCGGTCTCGGGGTCGAGGTAGGTCCGGTACACGGGGAGTGCGGCGAGACCGGGCTCGAGGTCGACGACGTCGGCCACGCGGCGCAGCCGCCGCACCTCGGGTTGGAAGGTGGTGCGCACCTGCTCGGCCTTCGCCTCGGCACCGAGCTCGTGGAACGGGCGCCGGTCGACGACGGTCGTGTCGAGCGGCGTCGCGCCCGCCGGGATCGACGAAGAGCGCGTCGACGTCGACGAGGAAGTCGTATCCGGTCGTGCCCTCGACCGGCCAGGGCGGCAGCGGCCTCACCCGGTTCGACGATCTTCTCGACCCACACGTGCTCGATGCCCAGCGTCGCGCAGCCGCCGCAGGTACCCGGCCGGGTCGGCGAGACCGTCGACGTGATCGACGCGCACACCCGCGATCACACCGTCGCGCGACGAGCTCCGCGACCTTGCCGTGGGTCACCGCGAACACCTCGGGGTCCTCGACCCGCACGCCCGGCGAGCTCGTCGATGTCGAAGAAGCGACGGTGCCCACCCTCGGGATCGAGATCGAAGAACTTCGGCCGCAGCTCGGGGTCGGTCCAGAACGGGTTCTCGTCGGAGACCGCCATGTGGTTGGGCACGATGTCGACGAGCAGCTCCAGCCCGGCGGCAGCGAGCTCCCGCAGTCCCGACTCGCCGCCGAGCGCGTCGGACACGCGCGTCGGATCGACCACGTCGTACCCGTGGGTCGAGCCCTGGCGCGCCTGCAGGACGGGCGAGAGGTAGAGGTGGCTCACGCCGAGGTCGCGCAGGTACGGGACGAGCGCGGCGGCGTCGGCGAAGGTGAGCTCGGGCCCGAGCTGCAGGCGGTAGGTGGCGACGAGGCGGCCTCATCGCAGGCGGGTCAGCACGAGCACCGAGCGCTCCCCGACCGACACCGCCTGGCGCGCGGTGTACTCGCGGCGTTCCGCGTCGGGGTCGGTGGTGGAGAGCTCGACGCACCACCGGGCACCGAACCGCCGGGGCGGGAGCACGAGGTCGACGCCCTCGAAACGGGCGTTGAAGAGCAGGATCAGCGAGTCGTCGTGGACGGGCTCACCGCGCGAGGTCGTCGATCGGATGGCGTCGCCGTTGAGGAACACGCCGACGCGGGCCGCCGGGCACCTCCCAGTCGCGTCGCGCCATCCGCCGGCCGTCGGGCCGGAACCACCAGATGTCGGGCAGGCCCTGGGCGTCGGGCTCGCCGCCGAAGAACGTCTCGCGGCGCAGCACCGGATGGTCGCGACGGAACTCGATGAGCCGCCGCGTGAACGCGTGGAGGTGCTGGTCGTCGTCGTCGAGGTCCCAGTCGAGCCACGAGATCTCGTTGTCCTGGCAGTACGCGTTGTTGTTCCCGCCCTGGCTCCGGCCGAGCTCGTCGCCGCCGAGCAGCATCGGCACGCCCTGCGACAGGAACAGCGTGGTGAGGAAGTTGCGCTGCTGACGGGCGCGCAGCGCGAGCACGTCGCCGTCGTCGGTCTCGCCCTCGACCCCGCAGTTCCAACTGCGGTTGTCCTCGGTGCCGTCGGCGTTGTCCTCGAGGTTCGCCTCGTTGTGCTTGTCGTTGTACGACGACGAGATCGGCGAGCGTGAAGCCGTCGTGCGCGGTGACGAAGTTGATCGACGCGAACGGTCGACGGCCGTCGCGCTCGTAGAGGTCGGCCGATCCCGCGAAGCGCGTCGCGAACTCGCCGACCGGCGCGACGCCGCGCCAGTAGTCGCGCACGGTGTCGCGGTACGGGCCGTTCCACTCGGTCCACAGCACGGGGAAGTTGCCGACCTGGTAGCCGCCCTCGCCGACGTCCCACGGCTCCGCGATCAGCTTCACCTGCGAGAGCACCGGGTCCTGGAAGATGATGTCGAAGAACGCCGAGAGCCGGTTCACCTCGTGGAACTCGCGCGCCAGCGCCGACGCGAGGTCGAAGCGGAACCCGTCGACGTGGCACTCGACCACGAAGTAGCGCAGCGAGTCCATGATGAGCCGCAGCACGTTCGGGCTGCACCGGGTTGAGGCTGTTGCCGGTGCCGGTGTAGTCGACGTAGTAGCGCGGGTCGTCGGTCGACAACCGGTAGTACGACGCGTTGTCGATGCCGCGGAACGAGAGCATCGGACCCAGGTGGTTGCCCTCGGCGGTGTGGTTGTAGACGACGTCGAGGATGACCTCGATCCCGGCGCGCGTGCAGCGCCTTGACCATGCCCTTGAACTCGGCGAGCTGCTGCCCGCGCCGGCCGGTCGCCGCGTACTCGGAGTGCGGCGCGAGGTAGCCGATCGAGCTGTAGCCCCAGTAGTTGCTGAGGCCCTTGTCGACGAGAGCGGCCTCGTCGGCGATGTGGTGCACGGGCAGCAGCTCGATCGCGGTCACGCCGAGCTCCACGAAGTGCGCGATGGCCTCTTCGGACGCGAGCCCGGCGTAGGTGCCCCGCAGGTCTTCGCGCACGTGCGGGTGGCACTGGGTGAAGCCCTTCACGTGCGTCTCGTAGATGATGGTCTCGTTCCACGGCGTGCGCGGCAGCCGGTCGCCCTCCCAGTCGAAGTGCTCGTCGACACGACGACCGACTTCGGGATGGCGTCCTGGTCGTCCTCGTCGTCGGCGACGAGGTCGGCGTCGTCGCCGTCGGGCACGTAGGGCAGCACGTTGGCGACGCCGTACGCGACCGGGCCGTCGATGGCCTTGGCGTACGGGTCGATGAGCAGCTTGCGGGGGTTGAACCGGTGGCCGGCGCTCGGGTCGTAGGGCCCGTGACACCCGGTACGCGTACCGCTGGCCGGGGCCGACGCCCGGCAGGTAGCAGTGCCAGTGGAACGCGGTGCGCTCGCGCATCGTGATGCGCGTCTCGTGGTCGTCGCCGTCGAAGAGGCACAGCTCGACGCCCTCGGCGTGCTCGGAGAAGACGGCGAAGTTCGTGCCGTCGCCGTCCCACACCGCGCCGAGCGGGAACGGACGCCCCGGCCACAACTCGCTCATCTGACCCGGCCCTCCCAGGGACCGACGCCGTGCTGCTCGACGTCGGAGAAGTTCACGAGCAGCTCCACGTCACCGCGCCACACGTGCAGGAAGCGGGCGTCCTCGTCGACGACCGTCCGCACCGGTCCGGCCGGCAGCGTGCGCCGCAGCTCGAGCAGCTGACGGTAGTACGCACGGTGTTCGGCGCTCCCGGCCGCGGGATCGAGCTTCGACCGCACGAACGTGTCGAGTGCGCCGCGGATCGGGCACTTCGGCGTGCGCGAACGCCGCGAACGCGGCGAACTCCCGCCGCCGGCCCTCGCGCGTCGCCCGGGCGATCTCCGGATCGATGTGGTCGGCGAAGAACAGGAACGGGTGCGACTCGTCGTACTCCTCACCCATGAACAGGAGCGGGACGCCCGGAGCGAGGATGCTGCAGAAGGCGGCGAGGCGCAGCTTCCGGCCGTGCAGCCGGTCGCCGAACGCGCGGTTGCCCACCTGGTCGTGGTTCTGCGCGCACACCACGAGCCGGGTGGCGTCGGGGCGCTCGAACTCGCGGGCGACCTGGGCGACCGACGCCGTAGTCGGCGTAGTAGCCGTCGTGCTCGCCCGTGAGCAGCACGTGCACCGCGTGGTGGAGCTCGTCGCCCCACTGCGCGTCGCAGTGCCACTCGTCGATCGGACGGATGTCGCCGGTCTCCATCTCCGCGATCACGAGCGTGGTGTCGCGCACGGCGCGCACCCGGTCGGCGAGCTCGGCCACGATGTGCGGGCTCGTCTCGTCGACGATGGCGTGGACGGCGTCGAGGCGCAGCCCGTCGACGTGGAAGTCGCGCACCCAGAGCTCGGCGTTCTGGATCGCCCACTCGCGCACGCCGCGTCGCGCGAACGTCGACCGCCGGACCCCAGAACGTGTCGTGGTCGGCGTCGGTGTACGGCGCGAACGCGGTGAGCGCGTCGGCGCCCGGACCGAAGTGGTTGTAGACCACGTCGAGCACGACCCCGAGCCCGGCGGCGTGGGCCCGGTCGACCAGGAACGCCAGCCCCTCGGGACCGCCGTACGCGGGATGGGGCGCCGACGTGTAGAGCCCGTCGTACCCCCAGCCGTGGCGACCCGGGAACGTCGCCACCGGCATCAGCTCGATGGCGGTGATCGCCGAGGTCGACGAGCTCGGGGAGCCGGTCGACCGCGGCGGCGAACGTGCCCGCCTCGGTGAACGTGCCGACGTGCAGCTCGTAGAGCACGAGGTCGGCGAGCGCGACGCCGCGCCACTGCTGATCGGTCCACTCGAAGCCGGAGGCGTCGACGACCTCCGACGGGCCGAGCACGCCTTCGGGCTGCGCGCGCGACATCGGATCGGGGAGGGCGCGGGTGGCGTCGACCCGGAACCGGTAGCGGTCGCCGTGGCTCCCGGGTCGGGTCACGGTCCACGTGCCGTCGCCGGCGCGCTCGAGCGGATGACTCGTGGTCTCGGTGACGAGCTCCACGAGCTCGGCGTCGGGCGCCCAGACGGTGTACGTGACGTCGCCGCCGTCGACGACCGCGCCCAGCGGCGGGAAGCGCGTCACGGGCTCCCGTCGCGCGGCGCGAGCCAGAGCACGCCGAGCGGAGGAAGCGCCAGCCGGAGGTGCCCGCCGCCGTCGGTCGGTGCCGCGGTGACCAGGCCGCCGTTGCCGACGTCGGAACCGCCGTAGAAGCGCGAGTCGGTGTCGAGGAGCTCCTCCCACTCCCCCGCCACCGGCACGTCGATGCCGTACTCGTGGCGCGGGACCGGCGAGAGGTTGGCGACGCACACGACGGGACGACCGGCGCCCGGATCGGTCCTGGGGTCGTGGCGCACGAACGCGAACACGTTGTGGTCGGCGTCGGTGCCCGCGGAGCCAGCCGAACGCCTGCGGGTCGTCGTCGCCCGCCCAGAGCGCGGGCTCGGCCCGGTAGCGGTGGTTGAGGTCGCGCACCAGCGACTGGATCCCGCGGTGCCCCGGGACGTCGAGCAGCGGCCAGTCGAGCGCGCGCTCGTGGATCCCACTCGTGCTCCTGCGCCAGCTCGCCCCCCATGAACAGCAGCTTCTTGCCCGGGTGCGCCCACATGAAGGCGTAGAGCGCGCGGAGGTTCGCGAGCTGCTGCCACCGGTCGCCGGGCATGCGGCCGAGCAGCGAGCGCTTGCCGTGCACGACCTCGTCGTGCGACAGCGGGAGCACGTAGCGCTCGCTGTACGCGTAGACCATGGCGAAGGTGAGCTCGTCGTGGTGGAAGCGCCGGTGGATCGCCTCGCGCTGGAAGTACTCGAGCGTGTCGTGCATCCAGCCCATGTTCCACTTGGCGCGCGAAGCCGAGGCCGCCGTCGCGCACCGGCGCGGTCACGCCCGGCCACGCGGTCGACTCCTCCGCGATCGCCGTACGCGCCGGGCGAGACCTCGGGCAACCACGAGTTGAGGTCGCGGAGGAACTCGACCGCGTCGAGGTTCTCGCGTCCGCCGTGCGCGTTCGGCAACCACTCGCCCGCCTCGCGCGAGTAGTCGAGGTAGAGCATCGACGCGACCGCGTCGACCCGCAGCGCGTCGACGTGGAAGTCGCGCACCCAGGTCGCGGCGCTGGCGAGGAGGAAGTTGCGCACCTCGGTGCGGCCGTAGTTGAAGATGAGCGTGCCCCAGTCGGGGTGCGCACCCTGACGCGGGATCCGTCGTGCTCGTAGAGCGCGGTGCCGTCGAACGCGCCAGCGCCCAGTCGTCGCGCGGGAAGTGCGCCGGCACCCAGTCGACGATCACGCCGACGTCGCGCCGGTGCAGCTCGTCGACGAACGCGCGGAAGTCGTCGGGCGTGCCCCAGCGCGACGACGGCGCGTAGTAGCCGGTGACCTGGTAGCCCCACGACCCGCTGAACGGGTGCTCGAGCACGGCCATGAGCTCGACGTGGGTGAAGCCGAGGTCGACGACGTAGTCGGCGAGCTCACCCGCGAGACCACGCCAGTCGAGCCCGGGCCGCCACGATCCCGGGTGCACCTCGTAGACCGACATCGGGCGCGGCGCCTGCGCCTCGCCTGCGCGTCGCGCCATCCACTCGGCGTCGCCCCACTCGGTGCTGCGACTCGAACACCACCGACGCGTTCGCCGGCGGCACCTCGCTCCAGGCCGCGACCGGGTCGGCGTGCAGCCGCAGCTGAACCGTCGGCGCCGTGGACCGCGAACTTGTAGCGCATCGCCCGCGCCCGACGCCGGGGACGAACAGCTCCCACACCCCAGCTCGCACCGAGCGAGCGCATCGGGCAGCGACGCGGTCGTCCCACTGCGTGCAGTCGCCCACGAGCGCCACCGAGCGCGCCGCCGGCGCCCACACCGCGAACGACGTGCCCGACACCCGCTCCTGCTCGGGCCCGTGCTCGCGCACCTGCGCGCCGAGGACGCGGCCGAGCTCGCGGTGCCGGCCCTCGCCGAACAGGTGGAGGTCGAGCTCGCCGAGCGACGGCAGGAACCGGTACGGGTCGTCGACCGGTTCGGGCGCGCCCGGGAGCAGCACGCTGGTACGCCGCGTGCGCGTCGGCGTCGGGCAGCACGAGCTCGAAGAGGCCCCGGCGATCGACGCACCGCATCGGCGAGCGTGCGCCCGCTCGACCACGACCGCCGGCACGCCACCGCGCGGCTCGTACACGCGCACCACCGACGCCGTCGGCCGCCGGATGGATGCCGAGCAGCTGGTGCGGGTCGTGCTGCGTGCGGGCGAGCACCCGCTCGAACTCGCGCTCGACCGCGGGTGCGAGCAGCTGGCTCACCCGTCCGTGCCCGTCCAGGAGGCCGATGATGCTGCCGACGGGGATGTCGACCCAGTCGGGTCGGTGGTCGAGCTCGTAGCGCAGCTCGTAGAACGCCTTCTCGAGCTCGAACATCGTGAGCTGCTGGTCCTGCGCCTCGACCGACGACGGCAGCACGGCCACCGCCGGCGACGGCCGCGGTACCCGTCGAGGAAGCTGCGCGCGCGCCTCGCGCTCCCAGCTCGTCGGCGACCTCGGTGCCCTCGCGCCGCGCTGCGCCGGCGAGGTACGACAGCGACCGCAACATCCCGGCGACGTCGCGCAGCGGCGCCGTCTTCTGGCGGCGCGCCGACGCGGCACGGGCGGGCTCGCCCTCGAAGTCGATCACCATCCACTCGCCGGCCGCGTCGACGCTGGTGTGCCACAGCGCCTGACCGAGGTGCAGGTCGCCGTGGGTGCGGATGCTGCGCCCCTGCACGCCCGACGCCGCTGCCGCCGAGCACCAGCTCGTGCGCCTGGCTCCGCCGACCGATGAGCGGGGCGAGCTCCTCGCGGTCGCCGAGCTCGTCGAAGGTGGCGTCGATCTCCTCGTCGATGCGCGCCGACACCAGCCCCGCGCTCTCGGGGGTCGGGTTCCTCGGGCGCGAACGACGGGATCCGAGCCGTCGGACGCGAGCACCGCGTGCATCTCGCCCACGACCCGCCGAGCTGCTCGAGCCGGGCGAAGAACGCGTCGGGCGTGGACGCGAGCTCCTGCACGGCCGAGCGCCCACCCGTCGATCGCGTCGGGCACGAACCGCTGCAGGAGCCCGAGGGTCGCCTGCACCCGCTCGCCTTCGTAGGCGTACCAGCCGGCCAGCTCGGGCACGTGGTCGAACTCGTGCTCGGCGAAGAACAGGAGCATGTCGAGCTCGGCGTTCACGCCGGCGCGCGACGTGCCGGTACGTCTTCAGGAGCAGGTCGTCGACGACGACCACGGTGTTCGACTGCGTCGACACCGAGCGGGCGCGCCACCGGCGTCGTCGGCGCGGTGACCGGGCGGATGGCGTCGAAGGTGATGCCACCGTCGGTGCCGTCGACGACGCGCGCGGCCGCGGTGAGCTCGACCAGGCGCGTGGCCAGCTCCGGGTCGCCGGTCGCCTCGAACACGTCGCCGCCGTCGTCGCGCACGAGGAGCTGGTAGAGGTCGTGGGTCCCGGTGTCGAACACGATCTCGACCAGCGCCATGCGCAGCGTGCCCGCGTCGTCGAGCGGCACGGTGTCGACCACGCACGCGCCCTGCACCTCGCGGGAGTGCGCGCCGTACCACCGCTGCTCCTGCAGGTACGGGACGAGCGCGTCGTCCTCGATCACCCCGCCGGTGCCGAGGCGGGCGCGGTCGTCAGTCATCGGCCCTCCTCAGCCGGAACCAGTAGAAGCCGCGCCCGGGGAGCGTGAGCAGGTACGGCAGCGTGCCGATGCGCGGGAAGCGCGTGCGGCCGAACATCTCCTCCGGCTCCATGCCCTCGAAGCGCGACAGGTCGAGCTCGACCGCCTGCGCCGAGCGCGCCATGTTGTGCACGCACAGGACCACCTCCTCCTCGAACGTGCGGAGGTGCGCGAACACGTGCAGGTTCGAGGGTCGCAAGCGCCTCGTACGTGCCACACCCGAAGACCGGGTGCTCCTTGCGCAGCGCGATGAAGCGGTGGATCCAGCGCAGCAACGACGTCGACGTGCGCAGCTGCGCCTCGACGTTCACCGCCTGGTACCCGTAGACCGGGTCCATGAGCGGCGGCAGGTAGAGGCGGGCGAAGTCGGCCCGCGAGAAGCCTCCGTTGCGGTCGCCCGTCCACTGCATCGGCGTGCGCACGCCGTCGCGGTCGCCGAGGTAGATGTTGTCGCCCATCCCGATCTCGTCGCCGTAGTAGAGGATCGGGCTGCCGGGCAGCGAGAAGAGCACCGCGGTGGCGAGCTCCATGTCGTCGCGGCCGTTCTCGAGCAGGGGCGCGAGCCGGCGGCGGATGCCGAGGTTGATCCGCATCTGCGGGTCCTTGGCGTACTCGCCGTACATGTAGTCGCGTTCCTCGTCGGTCACCATCTCGAGCGTCAGCTCGTCGTGGTTGCGCAGGAACAGCCCCCACTGCGCGTTGACGGGGATCTCCGGCGTCTGCTCGAGGATGTCGATCATCGGGTGCGCCTCTTCGCGACGCATCGACATGAACAGGCGCGGCATCACCGGGAACTGGAACGCCATGTGGCACTCGTCGCCGTCGCCGAAGTACTCCACGACGTCGGCCGGCCACTGGTTGGCCTCGGCGAGCAGCACGCGGTCGGGGTACTCGTCGTCGATGGTCTTGCGCACCCGCTTCAGGAACTCGTGGGTCTCGGGCAGGTTCTCGCAGTCGGTGCCCTCGCGCTCGAACAGGTACGGCACCGCGTCGAGGCGCAGGCCGTCGAGCCCGAAGTCGAGCCAGTAGCGCATCACGTCGAGCAGCGCGTCCTGCACCTGCGGGGTTGTCGAAGTTCAGGTCGGGCTGGTGCGAGAAGAAGCGGTGCCAGTAGTACTGCCCGGCCACCGGGTCCTGCGTCCAGTTCGACTGCTCGGTGTCGACGAAGATGATGCGGGCGTCGGGGTAGCGGTCGTCGGTGTCGGACCACACGTACCAGTCGCGGAACGAGCTGTCGCGCGACTCGACGCGACGCCTTGGAACCACTCGTGGTCGCTCGACGTGTGGTTCATCACCAGGTCGGCGATCACCCGGATCTGCCGCTGGTGCGCCTGCTCGACGAACTCGGCGAAGTCCTCGGTGGTGCCGTAGTCGGGATGCACGGAGTAGTAGTCGGAGATGTCGTAGCCGCCGTCGCGCAGCGGTGACGCGTAGAACGGCAGCAGCCAGATGCAGTCGATCCCGAGCCACTCGAGGTAGTCGAGCCGTTCGGTGAGACCGATGAAGTCGCCGATGCCGTCGCCGTTGCCGTCGGCGAAGCCGCGGATGTGGATCTCGTAGAACACCGCGCGCTTGAACCACAGCGGATCCGACTCGAACCAGCGGCGGGGCGTGTCGGCGTTGCCGCCGGCCGCGCTCAGCTGGCGTCGCAGATCGCCCAGCTCGGGCCGACCGAGCGTCAGCTCACCGGTGGTCATCGCACCGCCAGCACGTGGGCGCCGCCGGGGGGCAGCCGCAGGTAGTTGCCGCCGACGCGCCACTCGTAGTCGGTCGCCGGAGAGGAGGTCGACCACGCCGAAGCGCGGGGGCAGATCGAGCGTCGCCGGGAGCGTCGGCCAGTCCCTCGGCGTCGTCGTGCGGGTCGAGGTTCACGCACACGATGACCGCGTCGGCACCGCGCCCCTTCACGTAGCCGACGATCCGCTCGTGCGCGGTGTCGAAGAAGGTGGCGTTGTCGACGTGGCGGAACACGTCGGAGGCGCGACGGATCTCGTTGCAGCGCCGCACGAGCCGGCTGAGCTCGCCCCCGACCTCGCCCGTCGAGCACTGGTACTTCTCCGAGTCGCGGTACTCCTCGCTGCCCGGGCGCACCGCGACGCCCGCGGCGCGCTCGAACCCCGAGTACATCCCCCACGACGGCGACAACGTCGCCGCCAGCACGGTGCGAGCCTCGAACGCCGGCTGGTCCGCCCTGCTGCAGGTACTCGTGGAAGATGTCGGGCGTGTTGACGAAGAAGTTGGGGCGGAACCAGTCGGTCTGCTCCGACAGCTCACCCACGTAGGTCTCGAGCTCCGCGCGGGTGTTGCGCCACGTGAAGTAGGTGTACGACTGGCTGAAGCCGAGCTTCGCCAGCGTGGACATCACCGCCGGGCGGGTGAACGCCTCGGCGAGGAAGACCACCTCGGGATGCTCCTCGTGCACGGTCGTGATCAACCACTCCCAGAAGGCGAACGGCTTGGTGTGCGGGTTGTCGACCCGGAAGACGCGCACGCCGTGCCCGATCCAGTGCTCGACCACGCCGAGCAGCGCTTCCCACAGCTGCTTCGCCTTCGGGCTGTCGAAGTCGACGTTGACGATGTCCTGGTAGCGCTTCGGCGGGTTCTCCGCGTACTTCACCGAACCGTCGGGTCGCCACGCGAACCACTCGGGGTGCTTCTCGAGCCACGGGTGGTCGGGCGAGCACTGCACGGCGAAGTCGAGCGCGACCTCGAGCCCGAGCTCGCGGGCGCGCTCGACCAGGCGGTCGAAGTCGTCGAGGGTGCCGAGGTCGGGGTGCACCGCCTTGTGGCCACCCTCGGCGCCTCCGATCGCCCAGGGGCTCCCGGGATCGTCCGGCGTGGCGACGAGCGCGTTGTTGCGGCCCTTGCGGTTCGTCGTGCCGATCGGGTGGATCGGCGGCAGGTAGACCACGTCGAAGCCGAGATCGGCGATCTCGGGCAGCACCGCGCGCACGCCGTCGAACCCACCGAACGAGCGGGGGAACAGCTCGTACCAGGCCCCGAAGGCCGCGAGGACGGGCTCCGCCACCACCGTCAGCGGACGCCCGAGCGAGGTCTTGGCCACCCGCACCTCCGCCGGCGCGGCGAGCGCAGCCTCCACGTCGGAGAGCTCGACGCCGAGCAGCTGCTCGCCCTCGGCGAGCTCGGCCGCGAGCTCGGTCTCGCCGGCCTCGACCTTGCGGCGCAGCTCGTCGTGCCAGGTCGCGGCGGCGTCGACCCACGCACCGACGGTGTACTCCCATCGCCCGATGCTCTCGACGCGGAAGGAGGCCGCGAAGCGGTCGGGCTCGTCGCTCGACTCGAGCATGGGGATGCGGTTCCAGCGGCGCGTGCCGACGGGGCGGTAGCGCAGCTCGGCGCGGACCTGCACGTGACCGTCGGCGACGACCGTCGCCTGCACCTCGACCGTCTCGCCGAGGACGCGTTTGAGCGGGTAGCGCCCGCACTCCAATTGGGGCGCGACGTCTGAGATGCGCACACGCGCGAGAACCTGGGCGTTCACGGGTGTTGCACTGGGCATGATCGAGAAGGGATGCCCGTCATACGTGAAACTCAACCAGTGAAGTGGTCACCGCCAGGTTTCGAACGTGCGAGCGGCGTGTTGCTTCCGGTGGCGTCGCTGCCGGGCGGCACGTTGGGTGACGACGCGCTGCGCTTCGTCGACTGGCTGGCCGACGCCGGTCAGGGGTGGTGGCAGATCCTCCCCTTCGGTCCCCCCGACCGCTTCGGGTCGCCGTACTCGTCGACGTCGGCGTTCGCGGGCAGCCCGACCTGGATCGACCGGCGCCGCGCACCGGTGACGTGCGGACGAGGTCGAGGCGTTCGTCGCGTCCCATCCGTTCTGGTCGGGTTCGTGGGCCGAGTTCGCCGGACCCGGTGCCCTCGCCGACCAGGTGCGCTTCGACCGCGAGTGGCGCCGGCTGCGAACCCACGCCGCCGACCGCGGGGTGCGGATCCTCGGCGACATGGCGTTCGCGGTGGCGCCCGACGGCGTCGACCACCGCGGGCTACCCCGAGCTGTTCAAGACCGGGGTGGTGGGCGGGGTCCCGCCCGACGACTGGAGCGCCGACGGCCAGCGCTGGGGCACACCGGTGTACGACTGGGCCGCGATGCGCGCCTCCGGGTTCCGGTGGTGGATCGAGCGCTTCCGGCGGGCGGTCGAGCTCGTCGACGCCGTGCGCATCGACCACTTCCGCGGGTTCGTGGCGGCCTACGAGATCCCGGACCGCAACCACACCGCCCGCGCGGGGACCTGGGTGCGAGGCCCGGGCCGCACGGTGTTCGACGCGGTCGGCGCGGCACTCGGTGACGTCCCGGTCGTCGCCGAGAACCTGGGCCTGATCACCCCCGCGGTCGAGCGACTGCGGACCACGCTCGGGTTCCCCGGGACGGTCGTGCTGCAGTTCTCCTTCTCGTCGGGCATGGTGAACGCACCCGCGCGCGGCATCGACCGCGACACGGTCGTCTACACCGGCACCCACGACAACGACACCACCGCGGGATGGTGGTCGGGGGCGTCGGCGCGAGAACGGTCACGCGTGGAGGCGGCCGCGCGAGCGCTCGGTCACGACGATGCCGAACCGCACTGGATGTTGACCCGGCTCGCGCTCGACTCGCCCGGCGTGCTGGCCATCGTGCCCGCGCAGGACGTCCTCGGCCTCGGGTCGGCGGCTCGCACCAACACGCC
The DNA here is from genome assembly GCA_963755855.1 of uncultured Actinomycetes bacterium. GTDB lineage: Bacteria > Actinomycetota > Acidimicrobiia > IMCC26256 > DASPTH01 > DASUAS01. The sequence goes on from CAVWLR010000013.1 coordinate 124,751, forward strand.
CGGTCGGGCGGCGGGCAACTGGAGCTGGCGGCTGCGGCGGGGACAGCTCGACGCGTCGCTCGCGGCGCGCCTGCGCGAGGCGACCGAGGCGGCCGACCGGTTGCCGCCGTCTGGCTCCTGACCGTCGACTCGGTGAATTCACGGCGAACTCGCCGGTCTCACTCGCGTTGCACGCGTTGACTGGTCCGACAGCACATGGATACGCGCTGCCGTCCCCCACGCTGCGAGGTCACCATGCCCACCTGGACCACCGATGCGCCGACCAGCGGTGCTCTCGAGCTCCGTTCCCCGATGTCCACGTTCCCGCCCGTCGACGACCTCCTGCTCGTCTACCTCGGCCAGAGCAGCGGCTCGCGCGCGCCGGGCGGCGACGCCCGGCCCGTCGCGGTCGACGTGCACGACCTCTGGGACCACCTCGGCGACTTCGCCTGATCAGGTGACCGGTTCGACCTCGAAGCGCTCGACCAGCACGCGGTTGATCTCGACGTGACGCACCAGGAACGCGCGCTCGTCGAGGCGCTTGCGGCGCAGCCAGGTGGTCACTTCGTCGTTGCACTTGCTGGCGTTGCACGAACGGCAGGCCGGCACGATGTTGTCGAGGGTGTAGCGCCCACCCCGCGAGAGCGGGAGGACGCAGTCACGCTGGAGCGATGCGGTCGTCGCTCCGCAGTAGGCGCAGCCGCTCCACGCATCCTTGATCGCGGTCCACTGGTCGTCGCTGAGATCGTGCTCGACCCGATCCATCCGGCGCTTGCGCTTCCGTGCAGCCTTCGCCCTTCGACTTCCCGTGGCCGCCATGGCTCAGGAGTCTGCACTGCCGCGGCCCGTCGGCGGTGCATCCTGCGGTGGTGCCAGGGTGCGGCCATCACTGACGCACAGTCGACTCGCGCTCCGCAACTCGGTAGGTTCGCCGGGATGCGCGCCACGCCTCTCCTCGAGATCGACCTCACGCGGCACGACATCTACCGCGACGGGTTCCCCCACGAGGTCTTCCGGGAGTTGCGCGACGAGCACCCGGTGTGGCGGCATCCACGCACCGAGCTCAGGCGCACCCCCGAGGGCATCGAGTTCTGGGCCGTGCTCGGCCATCCCGAGCTCCAGGCGGTCGCGCGCGACTGGAGGACGTTCAGCTCGCTCGACGGCCCCAGCATCTCCCCCAACGACGAGCAGCAGCGCGGGCACACCATCGTCTCGATGGACCCGCCGACGCACACCCGGATGCGCAAGCTGATCAGTGCCGGGTTCACGCCGCGCATGCTGCACCGCCTCGACGAGCAGATCGAGGCCCGCACCACCGCGGTGCTCGACGCCGCCGCGGCAGCGGGGACGTGTGACTTCGTCCACGACGTCGCCTACCAGCTGCCGATGCACATCATCGGCGACATCATGGGCATCCCCGAGGGCGATCGTCCCGAGGTGTTCGCCTGGGCGGAGACGATCATGGCCGCCCCGGATCCCGAGCTCGGCATCTCCCTCGACGCGCGCATGGAGGCGTACTTCAGCCTCGAGCAGTACGCCCGCGCGCTGGGCGCCGAGAAGCGCGCCCGTCCCGTCGACGACGTGTGGAGCATCCTCACCCACGCCGAGATCCAGGGTGACGACGGTGAGCCGTGGCAGCTGACGCAGTCGGAGCTCGACCAGTTCTTCTTCATCCTCACCGTCGCCGGATCGGAGACGACGCGCTCGGTCATCTCGGGCGGGTTGCAGGCGTTCGCCGACCACCCCGACCAATGGGAGCAGCTGCGCGCCGACCGGTCCCTGATGACCCCGACCATCGAGGAGCTCCTGCGCTGGGCGTCACCGGTCGCATGCTTCGCCCGCACCGCCACCCGCGACGTCGAGGTCGCCGGCGAGCAGATCCTCGAAGGTGACCGGGTGACCCTCTGGTTCCCTGCGGCCAACCGCGACCCACGCGCCTTCGATCGTCCCGACGAGTTCGACATCACCCGCGACCCGAACCCCCAGGTGTCGTTCGGCGGTGGCGGATCGCACTTCTGCCTCGGGGCCCACCTTGCCCGCAACGAGATCCGGGCGATGTTCGACCAGCTCCTCACCAGCTACCCGCAGGTCGAGATCGTCGGGCCACCCGCGTATGTGGTCAGCGCGCCTGAACAGGCGATCGCGGTCGCCCTGCGCGAGCTGCCCGTGCGCCTCGCGCCCTGATCCAACCCTCAGGCGCGTGGGTCGCGGCCCGGAGTGCGGAGCGCGCCGACGTCGTGGAGCGCCTCGACCGCCTCCTCGTCGTAACCCAGCCAGTCCGCGAGCACGTCGACCGCATCGGCGTTGCACGCTGCGGGCGGACCGGCGACGCCGATCTCCGCTCCGTTCGACCGCCACGGTGCCCGCGGCACCGGGACCCCGGGCTGCACCTCGGCCACCACGTCGCGTGCGATCGCCCATTCGCTCGCGCCGAGCTCGTGCACCGACCGGAGCACCGCGCCCAACGGCGGGCCCCCACCCCCGCCGGACCGCGCTTCGAACGCAGCGGCGTCGGGAACGCTGCGCATCACCTCGCGCAGGACCGTCGAGCGCACGTTCGGGATCGACCCCGATGAGGTCGAGGTCCTCGTCGGTCACGCTCGCGGCGACGTCGTCGAGCCCGAGCGCGCGCACCCACACCGGCACCATGCGCGCCGGGTTGCCCAGGAGCGCGACCTGGGTGCCGTCACCCAGCTCGACGACCGGGTGCGTCCAGGTGTCGAACGGGAACCGGTCGCCGTCGTACCCCTGGAGCTCGAGCGCAGCCCAGTCGTTCACGTAGAGCATCACCTCGCCCATCGCGACGTCGAGGTGCTGCCCGCGGCCAGTCGTGGCGCGCTGCAGCAGCGCCGCGAGCACCGCGTTGGCCGCCATCACGCCCGGGTAGACGTCGCCGTGGATCTGCACCTCCTGCTGCGGGCGCTGACCCCTGAGCCGGCCGCTCATCTCGATGGTGCCGGCCTCGGCGTGCACCACCGGCGCGTAGGCGGGGCGGTCGCGCCACGGTCCGTCCTGGCCCCAGCCGGTGACGGAGCAGTACACGAGGCGCGGGTTCCGCCGCAGCAGGTCGTCGGGACCGAGCCCGCGACGCGCGAGCACACCGGGTCGGAAGTTCTCCACCAGCACGTCGGCGCGATCGGCGAGCTCGGCGAGGACCTCCGCACCTCGCGGCTGCGTGATGTCGACGCAGACGTTGCGCTTCCCGGCGTTGACCTGCGCGAAGTACGTGCCCGGGCTCCCCGGCGCCACCATGCGCGTCGTGTCGAGCGTCGGCGGCTCGATCTTCACGACGTCGGCACCGAGGTCGGCCAGGATGCGCCCGCACACCGGGCCCGAGACGATGCGTGAGAGATCGAGGACGCGCACACCAGCGAGTGGTCGAGGCAGCTCCGCACCGGCCGGCATCGGGCTCACCCTACGCTCGGCCGCGTGGACCCGGCGCTGCTGACCGACCTGCGCGCCGAGCACGCCGTGCTGGACGCGCTCGTGGCGGCGCGCGACGCGTCGCGGTGGCACGCACCGACGCCCGCCGTCGGATGGACCGTCACCGACACCATCGAGCACCTCTGGGTGTCGGAGCGCGTCGCGACCTCGAGCGTGCGCGACGGCATCGATCCGCTCTCGCGTGCGCCCGAGGCACGCGAGCCACTCACTCGCGACGAGCTGCTCGCCGCGTGGCGCGACGCCCGCGAGGCCACGCTCTTCGCGCTGTCCGACGTCGACGACCGCGACCGCGTGCCGTGGGGCGGCCGGCACATGGCGGCGCGCTCACTCGCGACGGCGCGCCTGATGGAGACGTGGGCCCACGGGCTCGACTGCTTCGCCGCGTTCGACGTGGAACCGGTCGACACCGCCCGCCTCCGGCACGTCGCCTGGCTCGGCTGGAAGACGTTGCCCCACGCGTTCGCCCTCGCCGGCGTCGCGCCGGTGGCCGCACCGGAGGGTCTGCGGATCGAGGTGATCAGCCCGGACGCGATGCAGACGTGGACGTTCGGGCCCGCCGACGCCACCGACGTGATCCGGGGACCGGCGGGTGACTGGTGCCGGGTCGTCACGCACCGCCTGCGATCCGGACCGCCACAGCTCGAGGTCCAGGGCGAGCTGGCGCAGCAGTCGCTGCGCGTCGCCCGGGCGTTCTTGTAGCGATGGCGTCGCCGCCATCGGACCGCCGGCTACGGACGCGTGCTCATGCGCCAGCTCCACCCGTCGGTGCAGAGCGGGCGTTCACCGTGACGACCGATGTCGAAGCCGCGCGCCATCGCGCAGCTGCGCGCATAGATCCAGAACCAGCCCATCGCACGGGCGGCCAACCGGCTCCGACGCGAGCAGCGCACCTCACCGTGCAGCCGCTCGACGATCTGCTCCCACGCGTCGGCCTCGGCCGCGGTGAGCCTGGCGTCTCCACTCGTCGTCATCCTGATCATCCCCCCGGTTGATCGTCGACGATCGGGAAGGTAGTCGCGATCCTGCCACCCCGGTGACAACTCCTTGATGATGTGGCGGGGACACGCCCGCTCGCACCCGACGACGCGCCGATCGCCCGCTGATGGCCCCGGCCCCGGTGGTGCAGGACGACGTCCACCGGCGAGAATGCGCTCGTGCGGGTCATGGATCGTCTGCTGCTCCGGGGACTTCGATCCCACATCCCCGAGGGGGACACCGTGCTCGCCCTGGAACGGGGAACCGCCGATGCGCTCGGCGAGATGCGCAAGACCACCGCGGTGCTCACCGACGAATCGCTGCTCCTGGCGACAGCGGCCCGGGTCCAGACGATCCTCACCGTGGTGCCCCGGCGGGACATCCGCTCGGTCGAGGTCTTGGAGGAGCACGTGGTCGCGATCAGGTACGACGACTTCGCCCACGCGCAGGCGCGCGTCGTCCGGCTGGACCTCAAGCGGTCCGGCGATCGCGGCGGCATCGTCGACAAGCTCCGGTCGCGGAGCTGACGACCGCAGAGCTGACGAGCCGCGGAATCGGAGCTACAGGTTCCAGATGCGGGCGGCGTTGCCCTCGACCATGAGGTCGCGCTCGTCGTCGGGGATGCCTTCGAAGGTCTCCTCGATCACGGTCAGCGACTTCGGCCACGTCGACACCGGGTGCGGGTAGTCGCTCGACCACATCAGGTTCTGCGCGCCGAGCACGTGGCGGAGGTTGCGCACCGGATCGGGCTCGTCGATGAAGGTCATCGCCAGGTTGCGGTGGTAGTAGAAGCTCGGCAGCTCGCCGTCGAGCACCGGGAACTCGTAGCCCTGGCGCAGCACCATGTCGTCGAGGAACGACACGTAGCCCGCGACCCACGCGAGGCCGGGCTCGACGAACACGATCTTGAGCTCGGGGAAGCGCGTGAGGATGCCGGTGAGCAGCCACATGCCGAGCGCCTCGCACGCCGACAACGGCATGCAGGACAGCGTCCACGCGAGCCGCGGCGTCGGGTCGCGGTCGGCGAGCTGGTCGAGCGCGGTGTTGAGCCCGATGTGGCAGCACACCGGGAGCCCGCTCGGCGGAGATCGCGGCCCACATGCGGTCGTAGCGCTCGTGGAAGTAGTCGGGCTGACCGAGCTCGGCGGGGAACACCGGGAGCTGCAGCGACTTGCCGCCCATCGCGGCGACGCGCTCGATCTCGGCGACCGCGAGGTCGATGTCGTGGATCGGCACCTGGTAGGTGACGACGAGCCGCGCCGGGTCGGCGGACGCGAAGTCGTGCAGCGTGTCGTTGAACGCGCGCGTCGCCTCGGCCGCGCCGGTGGGCAGGAGGTAGAGGTAGCGGTACGCGCTCACCTCGCAGTAGAGGACCTCGATGTCGACGCCGTCGACGTCCATGTCGCGCAGCCGCTCGTGCGGCTCGGCGTAGCCGGGCCGGTTCCACGACGCGTGGCGGATCTCGTTGCCACCCTGGTTGGCCTTGGCCGCGTTGCCGCCGAGCATCTCGCGGTACGCCTGCATCAGCGCGGCGTCGTACTCGTCGTGCAGGCGCGACGCGAGGTGCGCCTTCACGTCGTCGTGCTGGACGTTGACGTGCGAGTCGGCGGAGATGATGCGCGACGGAGCCATGGCGCCATCTTCCCACGGTCGGAGTACCCATCGTCGTGGCTGACCAGCTGGCACACCGACGTGACCTTCAGTCCCACTCCGCCGATGGCGTCGATCCTCCAGCTGATGGTGAACCCGGCCCGCGGCGGCGACACCCTCTTCACCAACCAGTACCGGGCCTACGAGACCTTGTCGGCCCCGCTCCAGGACCTCCTCCAGGGGCTCACGGCCACGCACACCGCGAACACGTTCGGCCACCCCGAGCAGGAGGCGACGCACCCGGTCGTGCGCACACATCCCGACACCGGTCGGAAGTCGTTGTACGTGAACCGCACCTTCACTTCGCACATCGTCGAGATGCGTCGCACCGAGAGCGACGCGCTGCTCGACTACCTGTACACATGGTCCGAGCAACCGGCATTCCAGTGCCGCTACCGCTGGGACGAGGGCACGGTCGGCATCTGGGACAACCGTTGCACGCAGCACTACGCAGTGCCTGACTACGAGGGTCGTCGGCGCATCGAGCGCGTCACCGTGATCGGCGACGTCCCGGCTGGGGGGACAGCCCGCTGGGAGGCCTACGTCGAGCGGCACGGGTACCAGCGCGGCACCCTCGCCGAGGTGCGGGCGATGGAGCCCGACCCGCGGGCCAACTCCATGTCGAAGTAGCGCGCCGTCGTCGCGACGTGACACAGTAACCCCAGTTTGTAACGCCAACGGGGGGAACGAGCATGGACGTCGCCGCGTCGATGGAGGCCGCAGAGGCCCAGACCGGGTTCACCGACTACGGGCCCGAGGCCGACGCGATGGTCGAGGCGCTCTCGGTGCTGGTGAAGTCGGCCAACGACGAGTCCGACCTCTCCGAGCAGGGCGAGATGGTGTTCGGCGGCATGGTGGTGTCGCTGCTGACCCGGCGGCTCGACATCGAGCACTGGTACACGGAGCACCCGGAGATCGGCGACCAGGAGATCGGGTCGGTGCTGTTCGGCGTGGGCCTGCCGCGCACCGGGTTCGACCGCGCTGAGCTACCTGCTCGCACAGGACACGTCGGTCCGCTCGCTGCGCATGTGGGAGGGCACCCAGCCCACGCCTCCGCCCGAGCTCGAGCACGAAGACGAGGACCCGCGCTTCCTCGCCGCGCAGGAGGCCATGGGCTCGATGAGCCTGGCGCCACCCGAGCTCAAGTCGATGCTGCCGTCGTCGGCCGACGGCCCGTCGGAGTGCCTCGACCTGCTCAACCTGTCGTTCCGCTGCGCGATGCTCGACACCGTCGCGCAGACGCCCGTCCTACGGCGAGTGGCTCATGGACTGCGACTACGGACCTGCGTACCGCTACCACGAACGGGTCCTGAAGCTGCTGCAGTGGCACCGTCCGCCGAACAACTGGCGGCTGAAGACGCCGGCGCACATGTTCGCCATCGATGCGCTCGACGAGGTGTACCCCGACGCCAAGTTCGTGATCACGCACCGCGACCCGGCGAAGGTGATGGCATCGGTCGCAAGCGTGGAGACCGCGGTCGTGCGGATGTACACCGGCAAGGCCGACCCGCTGTACTTCGGTCGCCACTGCGTCGACGACTGGGACCGCGCGCTGCGACGGTTCCTGGCGTTCCGCGACCGCGTCGGTGAGGAGCGCTTCTACGACATCGGGTTCACCGACCTGCAGCGCGATCCGGTCGGCTCCGTGCGCGGCCTCTACGACTGGTTGGGCGAGGAGCTCACGCCGGAGACGGCCGCGGCGATGCAGACGTGGTGGGACGGCAGCCAGGAGGATCGCAACACCGGCGGCGGGCACCACTACACGCCCGAGGAGTTCGGTCTCGACGACGCCGAGCTGCACGAGCGCTTCGCCTACTACTCCGAGCGGTATCCGTTCGCGACCTGAGGTCGGTACCCGACGTCGGTCAGGGCACCGGCTGGGTCTGCGGCCGGGCCCAGACCTGGGCGAGCGCGGCGACGGTCCACGCGGAGACGCGCGTCGAGCCGTCCTCGGTGAGGTGCACCCCGTCCTCGAGGCGGACGACGTGCGGGCCGCCGCCGTAGGAGAGCACGGGCTGCCACTGCCCACTCGTGTCCGTGAGCGCCTGGGTCCAGTCGGCGGTGGCGATGCCGAACCGGTCGGCGTACTCCCGAGCGTGGGCGGCGAGGGTGACCGCCACCTGGTGGCGCATCGGGAGGCTGAACCAGTCCTCGACCGGCGCGTCGGCGGTGGTCGGCGGGGGCGGCGGGGGCGACACCGCCCAGACGACCTGCAGTCCACGGCTGCGCGCGTCGGCGACCAGATCGTGGGCGGCGGCGTCCCACGCGTCGTAGAACTGCTGCGAGCCGTAGCCCACCCCACCGGGCGCGCACGCCACCGGGCACGCGCCGACGAACCCGATCACGACGGTGTCGACGTCGGGGTGCGCGGCCAACTGCAGGGCGAGGACGGCACGGGCGTTCACGCCCTGGGTGGGGTCGAGGATGCCCCACGCGTTGCTGTGGCCGTCGTAGACCGGGACGCCGAGGCCGTGCTGGGCGAGCACGGTCTGCAACGAGAAGACGCCCTGCGCGAGGTCGGAGTCGCCGATGGCGAGGATGGCGTGGGGGCCGCCGGTCAGGGCACCGGCGATCGGCGGCGTGATGCCGAGCGGGATCCCACTGGCGTCGGTCAGGGGCGGCGCCGGCGGCAGTGGTGCGGTGGGCGCCGGTGCAGTCGTGGTGCTCGTGGTGGCGGGCGCGGTCGTGGTGGTGGTCGTGGTCGTCGGGTGGCTCTTCGTGGTCGCGTTGCGCGCGACGGCGATCGCGGGCACCGCGATCAGCGCGCCGACCAGCGTGACCAGGACCGCGACCACCACTCGGAACCGGGCTCGGCCGCCTTCGGAGTCCGATCGCGTGAGTGACCGGGTGAATGATCGAGGAGTGACGATGCGGCCACGGTACGCGCCCGCCGCGCCCACTCCCGAGCCGGTGGCGGCGAGTTGTGGTGATCTGCGGAGATCAGGCCGCGCGGCCGCGCTCGCCTCGGCGGGCGCGAGCGGCGAATGCGGCGCGATGACCGGTTCGGGCGCGGGCGACTCGTCGAGCGCGGCGACGAGGCGGGACCGGACCCGGGGCGCGTCGGCGCCCGAGACCTGGTTGGCGGCGAGCACGCCGTCGACCATGTCGGCGACGACCTCGGTGAAGGGCCGGCCCCGCAACCGCACCGACACCACCGCGCCGGCCGGGTAGCGCCGGATGGTGCGGGCGGCGTCGGGGACGCGGGGCGGCGACCGGAAGGCGGGCACGCTGAGCCCAGCCTCGTGGGCCGCGGCGCCGAGCCGGCGCGCGGTGTCGGCGAAGCGGAGGGCGGGGAGCTCGGTCACGGTCCGGTCGTTCACGGTCACCAGCATCGCAGGGGGGTGTGACAGTTATCGTCGCCGCCGCGGCCACGCCTCGCCACGCCCGCTCACGCCCACTCACGCCCACTCACGCCCACTCACGCCCACTCACGCCCACTCACGATGGTGAACCAGTGACTCCGACACCGACGGGACCAGCGGGACCAGCAGCACGAGCCCGCCGTCCGTACGACCGGGAGATCGCCCGCCTCGCCGTCCCGGCGCTGGGTGCCCTGGCGGCCGAGCCGCTGTACCTCCTCGCCGACACCGCGATCGTCGGGCACCTCGGCACCCGCCCGCTCGCCGGTCTGGCCGTCGCCGGCGCGGTGCTGTCGGCGGCGTTCGGCGTGTTCAACTTCCTCGCCTACAGCACGACCGCGGGGGTGGCCCGCCAGCTCGGGGCGGGCCGCCGCAAGGACGCGACCGAGAGCGGAGTCGACGGCTGCTGGCTCGCGCTGGGCCTGGGACTGGCACTGACCGTGCTCGGCCTCGTGTCGGCGCCGCTCGTCGTCGACGTGATGGGCGCGAGCGCCGGCGTGTCGCCCCTCGCGGTCGACTACCTGCGCATCAGCATCCTCGGGGCGCCCGCGCTCCTGCTCGCGCTCGCCGGTGCGGGCTACCTGCGCGGCATGCAGGACACCACGACCACGCTCGTCATCGCCGTGGTGGCCAACGTCGCCAACCTCGCGATCGAGCTGCTCTTCGTCTACGCGCTCGACCTCGGCATCCAGGGTTCGGCGTGGGGCACGGTCCTCGCCCAGTACGGCGCCGCGCTCGCCTACCTCCTGATCGTCGCCCGTGCCGCGCGCCGGGCCGACGCCTCGCTGCGCCCGCACGCGGCCGGCGTGCGGAACAACGCCCGCGTCGGGAGCCGGCTGGTCGTGCGCACGGCGTCGCTGCTCGTCGCGCTGCTCACGGCCACCGCGATCGCGTCGCGCATCAGCGACGACGCCGTCGCTGCGCAGCAGATCTGCGTGCAGGTGCTCCTCTTCCTCGCACTCTCGCTCGACGCGCTGGCGATCGCAGGCCAGGCGATGGTCGGGCGCTTCCTCGGCGCCTCGAGCACCGGCGACGCACGCGCGGTGTCGCGCCGCCTGATCGAACTGGGCGTGCTGGTCGGCGTGGGCTTCGGGCTCGCGCTCGTGGTGGTGCGACCGTGGCTCGCGGGCGCGTTCACCGACAGCGCCGGCGTGCGCCACCTCGTGCTCCAGGTGCTGTGTGATCGTGGCCGCGTTGCAACCGCTCGCGGCGGTCGTGTTCGTGCTCGACGGCGTGCTCATCGGTGCCGGCGACGCCGGGTACCTCGCGCTGGCGATGCTGGTGGCGACCGTCGTGGTGTACCTGCCGGCGGCGCTGCTCGTCGCCGTCCTCGACGGTGGCCTGCTGTGGCTGTGGGCTGCGCTGGCGCTCTGGATGTTCGCACGGTTCGTCGGACTCGCCGGGCGCTTCCGCACGAGCCGCTGGGAGGTCGAGGGCGCCACCCGCGCGTGAACCGGAGCCGGATCGGCCGTCGCCGCCACCGTTCGGCACCGCTACCGTTTGGCGATGGGTGCATCACCGGAGGAGCAGCGCCTGCGCCTCGTCGCCGAGGCCTCGGCCGACGGCGCACCCGACACGGCCGTCAACGGGGCCCGGGACCTCGCCCCCGACGAGCCGGTCACCCTCGACGAGCTGCTCCGCGTCGACGCCTGGGGCCGGAGCGAGCCCGTGCGCGCCCTCGCCCGCACGCTCTACGACCCGATCTACCGCCACTGGTTGCGGGCCGAGTGGGAGGGCCTCGAGCACGTCCCCCTCGAAGGCGGTGCGCTGCTCGTCGCCAACCACGCCGGCGCGATCCCGTCCGACGCGCCGGTCGTGATGCACGGCATCGAGACCGAGCTGCTGCGCCCCGTCTACGGCCTCGCCGAGAACCTCTTCCGCCAGCTCCCGGTGCTCGGCACGCTGTGGTCACGCGCCGGCGGGGTGCCCGCGCATCCCGACAACGCGTACCGGCTGCTGCGCGACGACGGACAGCTCGTGCTCGTGTTCCCCGAGGGCACCAAGGCCACCGGCAAGCTCGTGCGCGACCGCTACCAGCTGCGGCGGTTCGGTCGGGGCGGCTTCGTCGAGATCGCCATGCGCGCCGGCGTGCCGATCGTGCCGATGGCCATCGTCGGCAACGAGGAGGCGATGCCCATCCTCTGGAAGAGCGCGCGCATCGCGAAGGCGCTCGGTCTCCCCTACTTCCCGATCACCGCCAACCAGCTCGTGTACGGACCGCTGCTCGGCTACGTGCTGCCGCTGCCGGCGAAGTTCCGCATCCGGGTGCTGCCGCCGATCACCTTCGACGTGGAGCCCGGTCTCGCCCGGTACAACCGCGGGATGGTGATGGAGCAGGCGGAGCGGATCCGCGTCGCTGATCCAGTCGGAGGTCGACGACCTGCTGCGCAACCGGCGCAGCGTCTGGCGGGGCTGAGCGGTGCGCATCCTCGTCACCGGGCTCGGCACGTTCTGGGGCAGCCGCATCGCCCAGGCGTTGGAGCAGCGCGACGAGGTGGAGCTCGTCGTCGGCGTCGACACGCGCGAACCGCGGCTCCCGCTCACCCGCACCGAGTTCGTGCAGGCCGACGCGTCGTACTCGATCCTCCGCCGCATGGTGCGCGCCACGCAGGTCGACACCGTGCTGCACACCCACCTCGAGGTCGACTCCACGCGCGTCAGCGGGCGGCACCTGCACGAGGTCAACGTCATCGGCACCATGAACCTCCTCGCCGCGACCGCGGCCGAGGGCAGCGCGGTGCGCAAGGTCGTGCTCAAGACGTCGACGCTCCTCTACGGGTCCAACTTCGACGACCCGTACTTCTTCCGCGAGTCGACGCCGCGCACGCATCCGCCCACCACGCCGGTCGAGCGGTCGCTCGGTGGAGGTCGACGCGCTCGTCGCGCGACTTCGCCGAGGACCACCCCGAGGTCGCGGTCACGTCGCTGCGCTTCGCCAACGTGCTCGGCGACGACGTGACCACGGTGTTCTCGAGCATGTTGCGCATGCCGGCGGTGCCCGAGGTGTTCGGCTACGACCCGCGCCTGCAGTTCGTGCACGAGGACGACGTGACGCGCGCGCTCGCGCACGCGACCACGAGCGACGTGCCGGGCACGTTCAACGTGGCCGGGCCCGGGATCATCACGTGGAGCGAGGCGTGCCGGGCGGTGGCGCGTCGACGGCTGGCGATGCCACCGGTGTTCACCGGCGCGGCGCGGGTCCCGCTGCGGCTGCTGCGCGTGATCGACATCCCGCCCGAGGTGCTCAGCCTGCTGCGCTACGGGCGCGGCGTCGACACCGGCGCGTTCGTCGACGCCGGATTCGAGTACCGCTACACCACGCCGGCGACGGTCGAGGCGTTCGCACGGGCGCGCCGGCTGGAGCGGGTCGTCGGGACCCCGCCGGAGTACGAGTACGAGCGCGACGTCGAGGACTTCCTCCGCAACTCGCGCGCGGTGGTGAACCCCGAGGGCTGAGCGGCCGGACTACGCCGGACGCGCGGTGAAGAACATGGTCTCGAACTCCTGGCGGCGTTCGTCCCACTCCTCGCGGGTGATCGCGTAGCGCACGTGGTCCTCCCACGTGCCCTGGATCTGCAGGAAGCGCGTCGCGGTGCCCTCGTCGCGCAGCCCGAGCTTCGCCGCCACCCGGCGGCTCTTCGAGTTGCGGGGCACGATCGCCGCCTCCATGCGGTGCAGGCCGAGCTCCTCGAAGCCGTAGCGCATCACGATCGCCACCGCGTCGGGCGTGTAGCCACAGCCTGCGTAGCGCTCGTCGATCCAGTAGCCGATGAAGCACGACTGGAACGGCCCGCGCAGCACGCTGCCCAGGCTCACCTCGCCGATGAGCGTGCCGTCGAGCAGGAAGGTGCCGAAGCCGTAGGCGCTGTCGAACTGGCGCTGGCGATCCCACGCGCCGCAGCGGGCGCGGAACGCCTCGCGGTCGACGACCGGGTCGCGCGTGCCGGGCTCGGGCAGCGGCTCCCACCGCTCGAGCCAGTCGCGGCTGCGGATCCGGATCTCACGCCAGGCGTCGTGGTCGCGCACCTCGAGTGGGCGCAGCATCACCCGCGGGCCCACCAGGGCCGAGTCGCGACGTCCTCTCATCGGGCGAAGGTTATTCATTACCCTGACCCGGTGCCCACGAACGGCGAGCGCAACAGCGGACCCCTGGTGTGGCTCGATCTCGAGATGACCGGTCTCGACGTCGAGCGCCACGTGATCGTCGAGATCGCGGCGCTCGTCACCGACGACGACCTCGAGCCGCTCGACGACGGCATCGACCTCATCGTGCACCAGCCGCCCGACGCGCTCGCCGAGATGGACGACTTCGTGCGCACGATGCACACCAAGTCGGGCCTGCTCCCCGAGATCGAGGCGTCGACGCTCTCGCTCGCCGACGCCGGCGCGCAGGTGCTCGAGTACGTGCGCGGCCACGTGCGGCGACGGCAGCGTCACCGCTGTGCGGCAACTCCATCGGCGTCGACCGGCGGTTCCTCGACCGCCAGCTGCCCGAGCTCGACCAGTACCTGCACTACCGCAGCATCGACGTGTCGAGCTTCAAGGAGCTGTGCCGGCGCTGGTACCCCGCGGTCTACAAGGGCCGGCCCGAGCAAGAACGAGACCCACCGCGCGCTCGCCGACGTGCGCGACTCGATCGCCGAGATGCGCTACTACCGCGAGCACATGCTGCGTCGCCGCCGACGCCGCGCGACGCGTCAGCCGAGTAGCTCGCGGAGGGCGCCGAGCAGGGTGGTCACCGACCGCTCGCGCGCGGCGTGGCCCATGAGGCCGATGCGCCAGGCCTGGCCCGCGAACTCGCCGAGCCCGCCGCCCACCTCGATGCCGTAGGTGGTGAGGAGCGCCTTGCGGAGCCCGGCGTCGTCGGCGCCCTCGGGCAGCCAGGCGGTGGTGAGCTCGGGCAGGCGGTGGCCGTCGGGCACGACGAGGCGGAACCCGAGCTCGGGCAGCGCCGCCTGCAGGCGGGTGCCCACCGCGCGGTGGCGGGCCCAGGCCGCCTCGAGGCCCTCGTCGAGCAGCGCGCCGAGCGCGGCGTGCAGCGCGCAGACCATCGAGACCGGCGCGGTGTGGTGGTACACGCGGCTGGAGCCCTCGACGTAGTTGGCGATGAGCGACACGTCGAGGTACCACGACTGCGGCGGGAGCGCGCGGGTCTGGATCCGCTCGACCGCGCGCGGCGAGAACGTGACCGGCGAGAGGCCCGGGCGGCACGCCGAGGCACTTCTGCGTGCCGGAGTAGGCGGCGTCGACGTTCCAGCCGTCGATCTCCACCGGGATGCCGCCGAGCGACGTGACGGTGTCGACGAGCAGGAGCGTGTCGGTGTCGCGCAGCGCGGCGAGCGGCGCGACGTCGTTCTCGACGCCGGTCGACGTCTCCGCGTGCACCACCGCGACGAGACGCGCGTGCGGGTGCTCGCGCTGCGCGTCGAGCAGGCGCTGCGGGTCGAGCGGCAGCCCCCACTCCTCCTCGACGCGCACGACGTCGGCGCCGCAGCGGCGCGCGACCTCGCACATGCGCTCGCCGAACACGCCGTTGACGCCGACGATCACGGTGTCGCCCGGCCTCGACCAGGTTGACGAAGCACGCCTCCATGCCCGGCCGAACCGGTGCCGCTCACGGGGAAGCGTGAGCGCGTTGTCGGTGCGGAAGACGGTGCGCAGGCGCGCCATCGTCTCGTCCATGATCGCGATGAACTCGGGATCCATGTGCCCGAGCATCGGACGACCGAGCGCGGCGACCGCCTCGGGGTACGGGTTCGACGGGCCGGGCCCGAGCAGCAGACGATCCGAGATGGGCATGGCGGGGAGACTACGCGCGACTCGCCTCACGATTCGGCGCTGCCGGTGTGCCGCAGTGGCACACGACCAGCGCCAAATGGTGCGAGGGCGGGCGAGGGTCAGGCGCGGGCGAGGACGGGGAACCAGTGCTGGAGGAGCTGACGCACCTCGAGCACGCAGTCGTCGCCGGCGGTGATGCCGCGCGCGATCTCGGCCGCGGCGCGCGCCACGTGCGTGACGTCGTCGTCGGGGAGCTGCATCTGCGTTCGTCTCGGCCGCGCGCTGCACGATCTGCGCGGCGTCCCGCGCGGCGTGTGCCGCGTGACGCGTGCGGTGCGAGTGACGGAGCGCGCGGTCGATGGCGATCGTCGCGTGCCAGGCGTCGACCTCGTCGCCCGCGGTGTCGCTGGCGAGTGAACGCGCGACCTCGTGGATGTCGTCGGCGGTCAGCTGCTTGAGTGCGGCGTGGAACTCCGTCAGTTCCATGCCTGACATTCTCGGCACAACCGGGGGTCGAGTTGGGGGATTTACGGAGTCCATCCGCGCAACGCCTGGTGAACGGGGTGTTTCCCGCGGCGGGCGTCGCCCTGCAGCCCTACAGCTGGCTGCGCACCAGGCCGTCGAGGATGTCGGCCTCGCTCACCAGCATCTCGTCGAAACCGAGCACGCGGAAGATGCCGACGAGCACCGCGGTGCCACCGACGATCACGTCGACCCGTCCCGGCTCGAGCCCCGGGTTGTGGGCGCGCTGCTCGGCGGACTCGGTGGCGAGGGTGCGGAACACGTCTTCGGCGGCGTCGCGAGTGAGCACGAAGTGGTGGATCTTCTCGGGGTCGTACTCGGGGAGTCCCGAGCTCGACCGCGGCGACGGTGGTGACGGTGCCGGCGAGTCCGACGAGCGTGGCCGCCTCGGTGGCGCCCGGGATCACGCGCGGCACCTCGGCCACGAGGTCGCGGACGGCGGCGACCGCGTTCGACAGCTCCTCGGGCGCCGGCGGGTCGGACTCGAGGTACTGCTCGGTGATGCGCACGCAGCCCATGTCGAGCGACACGAGGCCGGTGGGCGCATCGGTGCCGAGCACGAACTCGGTGGAGCCACCACCGATGTCGACGACGAGGTAGGGCGCGGGCGCGTCGAGGTCGGCGGTGGCGCCGAGGAACGACAGCGCCGCCTCCTCCTCACCCGAGAGCAGCTCGGGGGTGACACCCAACGCGTCGTGCGCGGCGGCGAAGAAGGCGTCGCGGTTCGACGCGTCGCGCGCCGCGCTCGTGGCGGTGGCGCGCACGGTGGTGACGCCGAGCTCGTCGAGCACGCCGCGGTACTCGCGCAGCACCGCGGTGGTGCGCTCGATGGCCTCGGGCGCGAGCGCACGCGTCTTGTCGACGCCCTGACCGAGACGGGTGATGCGCATGCGCCGATCGAGCGGGACGACCTTGGCGTCGCGCGGCGACGCGCCGTCGACCTCGGCGACGAGCAGACGCACCGAGTTGGTGCCGATGTCGACGCCGGCGACGCGCTTCACACGCGCTCCTCGGCCGCCTCGACCTGCTCCACGACCGCGAGCTGCTCAGCAGTCCACCGGCCGACGGGGTCGTCGGCGCCGGCCAGCAGGTTGGCGTAGTGCGCGTGGAGGCACTTCACGCCCTCGCGGGTGCCGGCGACCCCGCCCGACGGGCGCGGCCCGGTGTGGCCGGCAGGGATGGCGGCGTCGCGCTCGGCGGCGTAGGCGTCGTGGGCGAGCCGGAGCGCGGCGGGGTCGACGGCGCTCTGGGCCGAGCGCACGCCACCCGCGGCCTCGAGCCGGGAGACCAGCAGGTTCAGCTCCGGGTCGACCAGCCAGTAGCGGGTGGGCATGGGCGTGCCGTCGCGGGTGAACGCGGCGTTGCGCACCACCACCGGCGCGCCGATCGGCGTCGCGCACGACGACGTCGAAGTCGGCCTGCGGCGCGCGCCCGAGGCGTTCGGTGAGCGCGGCGACGTCGGCGTGGGCAGGCACCACTCGGCAGTTTACGGAGCGGGCGGAACGGTGCTGCTGGGCGCAGGCGCCGTGCTGCTCGTGGGCGCGGGCAGGATCACGAACGGACGCTCACCCGGCTTCACCAGCCCGTACTTCTCACGGGCCAGGCGCTCGATCTCGGAATCGGTGCTGAGGCGCTTCGACTCGCGCGCCAGGCGCGCGTTCTCGGCCTGCAGCACGCCGAGCTGCGTGCGCGCCTTGTTGGTGTCGGAGCGCTGGTCGAGGAACGTGCGGGTCGGGTAGACGAACGCGAAGAGCAGCCCCACCAGCACGACCAGCAGCAGCGCGAGCTGCATCGACGGCCGCCGGCGCACCCGACGCGGCGCGGCGTGCTTCCCCCGGGACCGGCTCGGCGGAGCCACCTTCGACTTCGCGGACGACTTGGCGGACGGCTTCGCCGTCGACGTGGACTTCGGCTTCGCGCGCGCCGTGCGGCGCGGACGCTCAGCCACCTGCGCCGCCCACTCGTGCGGGCAACGCCGCTGCGCCGAGGTACGAGGCGACCGGGCCGAGCTCCTCCTCGATGCGAAGGAGCTGGTTGTACTTGGCGACGCGGTCGCTGCGCGCGGGCGCGCCGGTCTTGATCTGACCGCAGTTGGTGGCCACGGCGAGGTCGGCGATGGTGGAGTCCTCGGTCTCGCCGCTGCGGTGCGACATCATCGCGGTGTAGCCGTGGCGCCCGGCGACGAACATCGTGTCGAGGGTCTCCGACAGCGTGCCGATCTGGTTGACCTTCACCAGGATCGAGTTGGCGACGCCCTTGTCGATGCCCTCCTGGAGGCGCTCGACGTTGGTGACGAACAGGTCGTCACCGACGAGCTGCACGCGCGCGCCGAGCGACGCGGTGAGCGCGGCCCACCCGTCCCAGTCGTCCTCGGACATGCCGTCCTCGATCGACACGATCGGGTAGCGGTCGCACAGCTCGACCAGGCGCTTGGCCCAGTCGGCGGGCGAGTAGTCGGCGCCCTCGCCGGCGAGCACGTAGCGGCCGGCTCCCTCCGAGTCGGCGACGAAGAGCTCGGTGGACGCGACGTCGAGCGCGAGCGCGATCTCGTCGCCGGGGGTGTACCCGGCGCGCTCGATCGCGGTGAGCAGCAGCGTGAGCGCCTCTTCGTTGGACGGGAGGTTCGGCGCGAACCCGCCTTCGTCGCCCAGCGCGGTGGACAGGCCTCGCTCCTTCAGCAGCGCCTTGAGCGCGTGGTACGTCTCGACGCCCCACCGCAGCCCTTCGGCGAAGCTGGCGGCGCCGACGGGCGCGAGCATGAACTCCTGCACGTCGACGTTGGAGTCGGCGTGCGCGCCGCCGTTGAGCACGTTCATGAACGGCACCGGCAGCACGTGCGCGTTGGCGCCGCCCACGTAGCGGTAGAGCGGCAGCTCGGCCTCGTCGGCCGCGGCCTTCGCCGCCGCCAGCGACACGCCGAGGATGGCGTTGGCGCCGAGCCGGCGCTTGCCGTCGGTGCCGTCGAGGGTCAGCAGCTCGTCGTCGAGCAGGCGCTGGTCGGACGCGTCGAGGCCGACGACGGCGTCGGCGATCTCGGTGTTCACGTGCTCGACCGCGGTGCGCACGCCCTTGCCGCCGTAGCGCTCCCCGCCGTCACGCAGCTCGTGCGCCTCGTGCGCTCCGGTGCTGGCGCCGCTCGGGACGATGGCCCGGCCGAGTGCTCCCGAGAGGAGCTCGACGTCGACCTCGACGGTAGGGTTTCCCCGGGAATCGAGGACCTCGCGGCCCACGACCTCCACGATCGTGCTCATGTGCTCCCCGCACTGCTCTTCTGACGGCCGGTGGCCACTGTGGCTGATGTGACCAGTGAGCCTAAACCCTCGGGTGAACCGGTTCCGGTCTTCAACCCGTTCGCACCGGGCTTCGCCGAGGACCCGTACCCCCAGTACGCCGAGCTGTGCGCCGCCAACCCGGTGCAGCGGACGCCGCTCGGGCTGTGGGCGCTGTTCGGCTACGACGACGCCGTCCGGCTCCTGCGCGATCCGTCGCTGAG
The DNA here is from genome assembly GCA_963755855.1 of uncultured Actinomycetes bacterium. Lineage (GTDB taxonomy): Bacteria > Actinomycetota > Acidimicrobiia > IMCC26256 > DASPTH01 > DASUAS01. The sequence continues at coordinate 143,951 of CAVWLR010000013.1, forward strand.
CGTCGAGGACCGCAGCGTGATCGGCGCCAACCCGCGGGCCGAGATCCGCCAGCAGATCCTGGGCGACCGGCCCCAGCGGGGCACCCGGGGGATCCTCAACCTCGATCCGCCCGACCACACCCGGCTGCGGCGGCTCGTGCAGCAGGCGTTCACGCCCCGGATGGTCGACCGGCTGGCGCCGCGGGTGCAGGCGATGGTCGACGAGGTGCTCGACGACGCGGCCGTGCGCGGGTCCGGAACGGACGCGCCGTTCGACGTGATCAGCGAGCTGGCCTTCCCCCTGCCGTTCCGGGTGATCACCGAGATGCTCGGCATGCCGACGTCGGAGGAGGCGACCGATGCGCGACCTGGCGCACACGCTCACCCTCGGCCTCGAACCGCTGCTCGCGCTCCAGCACCTCGAGGAGATCGCCGACGCGTCGGACCGGATCATCGAGCAGGTGCTCGACGCGGTCGAGTGGAAGCGCAGCCATCCGGCCGACGACCTCCTCTCGGCGCTCATCGCCGCCGAGGCCGACGGCGACCGCCTCTCCCCCGAGGAGCTGCTCGACCAGGTGATCCTGCTCTACATCGCCGGGCACGAGACCACCGTCAACCTGATCGGCAACGGGGCCTACGCGCTGCTGCGCAACCGGGCCCAGCTCGAACGCTGGCGCGACGACCCGGCGCTCGACACCACCGCGGTCGACGAGCTCCTGCGCTTCGACGCGCCGGTGCAGTTCTCGCGGCGGGTGACGACGGCCGAGCTCGAGCTCGGCGACCAGACCATCGAGGCCGGCGTGTTCGTGCTGACGTGCCTGGCGTCGGCGAACCGCGACACCGACCGGTGGGGCGACGACGCGCAGTCGCTCGACGTCACCCGGCCCGGCGCCGCCCAGCACCTGTCGTTCGGCTCCGGCATCCACCACTGCCTGGGTGCGGCGCTGGCCCGGCTGGAGGGGCGCATCGCCCTGGCCACGCTGATCCGGCGCTTCCCCGACCTCGAGCTGGCCACCGACACCCCGGCGTGGAACGGGCGGCTGGTCCTGCGGGGCCTCGACACCCTGCCCGTCTCCCTCGGCTGACCGCCGCCCGGAATAGTTGCGGGCGCAACTAGGTTGGAGCGGGCGTACCGCAGAGGCACCGAGAAGGCCAGGAGGCCGCCATGCCCGCAGTGACCGTCGACAACCCGCTCGTGCTCCCCCGCATCGCCCGTCCCGACCCGTCGACGACGGTGGCGCGGCCCGTGCTGCGCACCGCGCCCGCGCACCACGCCATCGAGGGCGCCGGCTTCGAGGTGTGGCGACCGTTCCCCGGCGGTCTGAGCATGCACGACACCGACCCGTTCCTCCTCCTCGACCAGCTCGGCCCGGTGCAGTACGGACCGAACGAGGCGGTGGGCGCGCCGTGGCACCCGCACCGCGGCTTCGAGACCGTCACCTACGTGCTCGACGGCGAGATCGCGCACCACGACTCCAACGGTGGTGGCGGCGTCATCGGCGAGGGCGACACGCAGTGGATGACCGCCGGTGGCGGCATCCTGCACGACGAGGTGCCGACCGAGGCCGCCCTGCGCGACGGCGGGCCGTCGCACGGCGTGCAGCTCTGGGTGAACCTCCCGTCGTCGCTGAAGTTCACGCAGCCCCGCTACCAGGCGATCACCGGCGACAACCTCGTGCTGCTGTCGTCGGACGACGGCGGCTCGCTCGTGCGCCTCATCGCCGGTGACCTCGCCGGTCACCCCGGGCCCGGCGACACGCACACGCCGATCACCTACGCCCACGCGACGGTGTCGCCGGGCGCGCAGCTGACCGTGCCGTGGAACCCGGAGTTCAGCGCGTTCGCCTACGTGCTCCTCGGCCAGGGCTACGCGGGCGAGGAGGGCCGACCGGTGTCGGACCACCAGCTCGTGCTCTACGGCCCCGGCGACTCGATCACCATCCGGGCGGCCGACCACCAGGAGGGCGAGACCGACGCGCTCGAGGTGCTGCTGCTCGGCGGGCTCCCGATCCGCGAGCCCATCGCGCACTACGGACCGTTCGTGATGAACACCCGTGAGGAGATCCTCCAGGCCGTCGACGACTTCAACGCCGGCCGCATGGGCACCATCCCCGCCGTCGACCTCGCCTGAGGCGCGGCCCGCCCACGAGCATCTCGGGGTTCACCCCCACATACGTACGTCAATTCCGAGATGCTCGAGCAGGTGGGTCGCTACGGGGTCGGGTGGTCGGGCCAGAGGGTGGTGGGCTCGGCGCCGGTGGCGGCGGCCTCGCGCTCGACGGCCTCGAAGCGGCGGCGGTAGTCGGACGCCCAGCCGCGCAGGGCGGACTCGCCGTCGGTGCCACCGGCGCGGGCCACGATGACCGACGCGGCGAGCACCTGCGCCAGTTGCGCCTCGAACTGGCCGTCGGCGTGGTCGTCGGCGTGGGTTCGCAGCGCGGCCAGCGCGGCGTCGATGCGGTCGAGCGCGTCGTCGAGCGAGCCGGGCTCGAGTCCGGCGGCGCCGGCCTTGCGGAACATCTTGTGCGTGTAGAGGAGCGACGGGAGACCGGGGGTGAGGCCGTCCATCACCGACGTCGTGCCCTTCTCGTCCTTCTTGATCTGCTCCCAGTTGCGCATGACGTCGGCGGTCTCCTCCGCCACGACGTCGCCGAAGACGTGCGGGTGCCGGCGCACGAGCTTGTCGTGGACACCGCGCGCGACGTCGGCGAGCGTGAACTCTCCGGTCTCCTGCGCGATGGTCGCGTGCAGCACCACCTGGTACAGCACGTCACCGAGCTCGTCCTGGAGCGGCGCGGCGCCGTCGACGTCGAGGTGCTCGATGGCCTCGACCGCCTCGTACGCCTCTTCGAGCAGGTAGCGGGTGAGCGACGCGTGCGTCTGCTCGGCGTCCCACGGGCACCCGCCGGGATCGCGCAGCCGCTTGCGTGAGCTGGACCAGGCGCACCAGCTCGCGCGCCGAGCGCACTGCGCCGGCATCGACGAACACCGAGGTGAGGTGGTCGGGCGTGACCGACCCGCGGTCGAGGTCCTCGAGGTCGAGGACGGTGATGCGCTCGTCGGCCAGTCCGAGGCGCTGCAGCACGGTGACGGGCGTGTCGGGGCCGAGGTGCTCGAGCAGCGCCAGCTTCACGTCGGAGAGGACGAAGGTGTTGTCGCACTGCGCGACCAGGATCCGCCCGGCGAGCTCGGCCTCGTCGATGGCGCGGCCGTCGACGACGTGTGCGTCGGCCTCCATCGGATCGACGCCGAGACGCACCCAGGCCAGGTCCGCGAACGACACGCCCGCGACCAGCTCGAGCTCGACGGACGGCTCTTCGCGCAGCAGCGCGACCGCCCGCTCGGCCACCGCCGGGCTGCCGGGCACTGCGTACACCACCTGACCGTGCGCGTGCGCGGCCGCGACCAGGCGCGCCGCGATCTCGGCGTACGCCGACTCGAGATCGGGTGCGGCGTCGTACACCTCGTCGAACGACGTGAACGTGACGCCGGTGGCCACGAGGTCGTCGACCGCGGGGTGGTGCACCGTGCGCGCGAAGCGCTGCGACGACGACATCAGCGCCGAGCGCGCGACCGGCAGGAGGTGGTCGGCGCCCGCGGGTCCGAGGCCGACGGCGACGATCCGGTCGGCCATGACGCGACGCCTAGCCCGTCGCGCCCGTGGCGAGGCTCTGGCAGCCCGTGGGCGGGCACACTCCGTAGCGCGGGTTCCACGTGCCGTACCGCGGGTTCACGTAGACGTCGGTGCGCTTGAGCTCCCGCGTGACGAACGTGTTGAGGGCGTCGGTGCTCGAGAGCCCGAGCGCGTTCGCGTAGGCGTAGGTCTCTTCGACGATGGTGCGGTAGCTGTCGGGCACCTGGCCGGCGTTGGCACCGAGCTGCGACTTCGCGGTGGCCTTGCCCGCGGCGCGGTCGGCGGCGGTGAGCTGCTTGCCGCGACGGTGGGCGGCGTCGCGCAGCACGTCGCGCAGGATGCTGGTGGTGAGGATCTGCGACGACACCTGCGAGCTCACCGAGCCCTCGGACTGCGAGACGGTCTGGTTGGCGGATCCGCTCGAGCTCACGCTGTCGGCGACGTCGTGGAGCACGCCGTCGACGGTGTCCTGGGACACGCGGTTCCCGTTCACCTCGTAGGCGAGGGCGCTGCCGCCGGCGGCGACGGCGAGGATCGACACGCCGACCAGGGCGAGGACGGTGACGACGGCGACGCTGACGAGCGCGAGACGCCGTCGATTCATCGGAGAGCGGCTCATGGCGTTGCGGAGGCTAGCGCGGGCGTCGCGTCGCGTCTTCCGCGGGTGGCGGCAGCAGCTCCTGGAGCAGGTCGACCAGGGCCGTCGCCACCTCGGCCGGCGGCGCGCTCGACCGGCACGACCAGCTCGTCCTCCTTGGCCACCGCCTTCGGGACCAGGCGTCGCAACCGCACCTTCTGCGACTCCTTCAGCGCCACCCCCACGATCCGGGCGGTGTTGCGCTGCACGGTGATGCTGCGGATGCCGAGGCGCACGCACTCGACGCGCAGACGGGCGACGTCGAGGAGCGCGACCGCCGACACCGGCGGCGGACCGTAGCGGTCCTCCCACTCGTCGCGGATGTCGTCGACGTCGCCGGCCGACGTGACCGCGGCGAGGCGCCGGTACGCCTCCATGCGCACGTCGTCGCGCTGCACGTAGTCACGCGGGAGGTTGGCGTCGACGGGCACGTCGATGGTGATGTCGACCGGCTCGGGCACCGGCTCGCCCTTGAGCTCCCCGACCGCCTCGATGACCATCTGGCAGTAGAGGTCGAAGCCGACGGCGGCGATGTGGCCCGACTGCGCCTGCCCGAGCAGGTTGCCGGCGCCGCGGATCTCGAGGTCGCGCATGGCGATCTTGAACCCCGACCCGAGGTCGGTGAACTCGCCGATCGTCTTGAGCCGCTCGTACGCCTCCTCGCTCAGCACCCGGTCGGCCGGGTGGAACAGGTAGGCGTACGCCCGCTGCCCCCGTCGACCGACGCGACCGCGCAGCTGGTACATCTGCGCGAGGCCGAGCAGGTCGGAGCGGTCGACCACCAACGTGTTGACCGTCGGCATGTCGATGCCGCTCTCGACGATCGTCGTGCACACGAGCACGTCGAACTCGCGCTCGGCGAAGTCGAGCACCACGCGCTCGAGCCGACCCTCGTCCATCTGCCCGTGCGCGACCGCGACGCGCGCGTCGGGCACGAGCGCGCGCACGTTCTCGGCGACGAGCTCGATGTCGCGCACGCGGTTGTGCACGTAGAAGACCTGGCCCTCGCGCAGCAGCTCGCGCCGGATGGCCTCGGCGGCGGCGCGGTCGTCGTACTCGCCGACGTAGGTGAGGATCGGCTGGCGGTCCTCCGGTGGGGTGTTGACCAGCGACAGGTCGCGGATGCCGGTGAGCGAGAGCTCGAGCGTGCGCGGGATCGGCGTGGCGGTGAGCGTGAGCACGTCGACCGAGTGCGCCATCTGCTTGATGAGCTCCTTGTGCTGCACGCCGAAGCGCTGCTCCTCGTCGACCACGAGCAGACCCGAGGTTCTTGGGGTGCACGTCGGACGACAGCAGGCGGTGCGTGCCGATGAGCACGTCGACCGCGCCCGACTCGAAGTCGCGCACGACCGCGTGCTGCTCCTTGGCGCTGAGGAATCGCGACAGCACCTCGACCCGCACCGGGTAGTTGGCGAAGCGCTCCCGGAAGGTGATGCCGTGCTGACCGGCGAGCAGCGTGGTCGGCACGAGCACCACGACCTGCGTGCCCTCCTGCACCGCCTTGAACGCGGCCCGCACCGCGACCTCGGTCTTGCCGTAGCCGACGTCGCCGCACACGAGGCGGTCCATCGGGACCGGCCGCTCCATGTCGCCCTTGACGTCGATGATCGCCTGCATCTGGTCGGGCGTCTCGTCGAACGGGAACGCCTCTTCCATCTCGTGCTGCCACGGCGTGTCGGGCCCGAACGCGCGGCCCGGTGTGGCCAGGCGCTGCCGGTAGAGGACGACGAGCTCCTCCGCGATCTCGCGCACCGCGCTGCGCACGCGCGCCCGTTGCTTCTCGAAGTCGGCGCCGCCCATGCGGTTGAGCGACGGCGTCTCGCCGCCGGTGTACTTGCGCACGAACCCCACCTGGTCGGTGGGCACGTAGACCTTGCCGTCCTTGAACTCGAGCCACAGGTAGTCGCGCTCGACCCCACCCATGGTGAGCGGCTTCATCTCGAGGTAGCGGCCGACGCCGTGCTGGTGGTGCACGACGTAGTCGCCGGGCTGGAGGTCGTCGTAGTAGTCCTGGCCACGACGCGCGCCGCGCGCGCGTCGGTGCACGCGCCGGCGTCCGGTGAGGTCGGCTTCGGCCACGAGCGCGAGGCGCGCGCCGGGGAGCACGACTCCCCGCTCGATCGGTGCGACCACGAGGCGGACCGCACCCGGCGCGGGCGCGCCCGGACCGGCGTCGAGGCCCTCGCCGGCGAGGATGTCGCGCAGCCGCTGCGCCGACCCGGTGCCGTCGGCGGCGAGCACGACCTGGTAGCCCTCGCCCGCGAGCGCGCGCAGCCGGCGCGCCAGCGCGTCGGCGTCGCCGACGACAGGATCGAAGGCGCTGGCGGCGACGCGCGGCGTGTCGGGACCGTCGGGGGTCGAGAGCATCGACACCGCGCCGGCGCCGGTGTGCGCGAGCAGGCGGTCGAACTCGAGCGAGAGACGCGGGAGATCGCGCTCGCGCGCTCGCCCCCCAGGTGACCGCCAACGTCGACGCCAGCGACGCCTCCTCGTCGAGCAGCTCCTGCGCGCGGTCGCGCATGCGCCTGGGCTCGACCAGCAGCACCATCGCGTCGTCGGGCAGGAGGTCGGTGAGCAGGTGCTTCGCGGTCGGTGAGCCAGGGCAGCCACGACTCCATGCCGTCGAAGAGCTGACCGTCGGCGAGGCGCTCCCACTGCTCGCGCCCCCACGGTTGCTGCGACAGCAAGCGCGGCGGCGCGCTCCCGCACCTCGTCGGTGGGGAGCAGCTCGCGGGTCGGGAAGATGCACGCCTCGGCGACGTCGTGCGTGGAGCGCTGGTCGGCGACCGAGAACGCCGACAGGCGGTCGACCTCGTCGCCCCACAGGTCGATGCGCACGGGGTGGTCGTCGGTCGACGGGTACACGTCGACGATCGAGCCCCGCACCGCGACCTCGCCGCGCGCCTCCACCTGGTACTCGCGCCGGTAGCCGCCGGCGACGAGCCGGGCGACGAGCTCGTCGCGGTCGACCTGGTCGCCGGGCTTCACCACGACCGGCTCGACCGTCGTCGACGTGCGGACCGAGTCGCTGCACGAGCGCCCGCACCGGCGCCACCACGACCTGGGGCGGCGTGCCAGCTCCCTTGGAAGCGCCGCGGAGCCGCCACATCACCCGGAGGCGACGACCCATCGTCTCGAACGACGGCGACACCCGCTCGAACGGCAGGGTCTCCCACGCGGGGAACAGCTCCACCTCGTCGTCGCCGAGGAACTGGCCGAGGTCGCGGACGAGGTGCTCGGCCTCGGTGCCCGTCGGCACCGCCAGGAGCAGCGGTCGCCGGCTGGTCACGCCGGCGAGCGACGCCACGAACAGCGACGCGGGCGGCGTCGGGGACGGCGACCGTGGGCTGGCGGGAGATCACCGCGCGCAGCGCCGGCTCCTCGGCGAGGAGCGGGGCGAGGGCGGCGAGGGGAGGCGGGGGGAGGGTCACGAGGCGCGACAAGAGCCGGATGCAACGGTGCACCCGGGGGTCACCATCGTACGCGTCGGCTCTCCCGGATCAGCAGGTGCCGGATCAGCAGGTGCCGGATCAGCGGGAATTGGCGCGGTTCATCGCGACGTCGACGCCGTCGGCTGACGATGAGCTCGACCGCGTCGGCCGCCTCCTCGAGGACGACGTCGATCTCGGCGCGCTCGCGCTTGGAGAACTTCTTCAGCACGTGGTCGGCGCCGTGCTCCTTGGAGACCGGCTTGCCGACGCCGATGCGCACGCGCAGGAACTCGTCGGAGTGCAGGTGGGCCTTGATCGACCGCAGCCCGTTGTGGCCGGCGAGGCCACCGCCCTGCTTCACCTTGAGCGCGCCGACCGGGAGGTCGAGCTCGTCCTGCACCACCACGAGCTGCTCCGGCTCCACGCCGTAGCGCCGCACGAGCGCCACGACCGCCAACCCGGAGTCGTTCATGTAGGTGAGCGGGATGGCCAGCGCGACCAGCGACGGCCCGATGCGCACCTGATCGGCACGGGCACGCTCCTTGCCCTTCTTCAGCGTGGCGCCGTGGCGCTTCGCGAGGAGCTCGACGACCTCGGCACCGACGTTGTGCCGCGTGCGCGCGTACTCGTCGCCGGGATTTCCCAGCCCCACCACCAGGAGGTCGGCGGCGGTGCCCCGACGCCGGAGCACCGGTTACTCGTCGCCGGCGTCGTCCGAGGCCTCGGCCGATGCCTCGGTGGCACCGCCCTCGCCGGCCTCGCCCTCTTCGCCTTCGCCCTCTTCGCCCTCACCGGCGGTGGCGACGCGCGGTGCCGCGACCTGCGCGACGACGAAGTCGGCTTCCGCCTGGGTGGCGACGCCCTCGGGGAGCGTGATGTCCTCGATGCGGAGCTGGTCGCCGATGTCGAGGGCCGACGACGTCGATCTCGATCGACGACCGGGATGTTGCCGGGCATGGCCTCGACGGTGAGCTGGAACAGCAGCTGCTCGAGCAGGCCGCCGTCCTTCACGCCCTCGGGCTCGCCGATGAGCGTGGATCGGGATCTCGGCGCTGACCGCGACGTCGCGGTCGATGCGCACGAAGTCGACGTGCACCAGCAGGCCCTTGGTGGGGTGGCGGTGGATCTGGCGGGCGAGCGTGAGCACGTTCTCGCCGCCGACGTCGAGGTTGATGAGGCTGTTGGCCCCGGCCTCACCGGCGAGGATGTGCTGCAGCTCGCGGGCGGGCACGGTGATGGACACCGAGTCGGTGCCGAGGCCGTAGACGACGGCCGGCACCTTGCCCTCACGGCGGAGGCGGCCGGAGGGGCGCGACCCGAGGTCGGTGCGCGGCTCGGAGGCGAGAGTGATGTCAGGCATGGCGGAAGCAGGGCCTTTCAGCCGTCCGGGACGGCTCGGAACGCGGAACCCGTGGAGTTTAGACGTTGTCGCCGCGGAAGATCTCGCTGACGCTGGTGTCCTCGAAGACGGCGTCGATGGCCTCGGCGATGATCGGGGCGATCGAGAGCACCTCGAGGGTGTCGAAGCGCTTCTCCGACGGGATCGGGAGGGTGTTGGTGACCACCACGCCCCGGACCGGGGCGTTCTTCAGGCGGTCGACCGCCGGGCCCGACAGCACGCCGTGGGTGGCCAGCACCCACACGTCGCTCGCCCCCCGCTCGACGAGCAGGTTGGCGGCCGACACCACGGTGCCGGCGGTGTCGATCATGTCGTCGATGAGGACGCAGACGTTGCCGGACACGTTGCCCACCACCTCGGTGGCCTCGGCGACGTTGTGGGTGCCCTTGGGCCGGCGCTTGTCGATGAACGCGAGGTCGGACTCGACCCCGGCGTCCTCCAGGCAGTTGGAGAAGCGCTTGGCCAGCTTGGCGCCGCCGGCGTCGGGCGACACGACCACGACGTCGCCCTCGACCTGCTTGGCGAGGTGGTCGGCGAGCAACGGCACCGCGGTGAGGTGGTCGACCGGGCCGTCGAAGAAGCCCTGGATCTGGCCGGTGTGGAGGTCGACGCTGACGAGGCGGTCGGCGCCGGCCACCGTGAGCAGGTCGGCGACGAGGCGGGCCGAGATCGGCTCGCGGCCCTCGGCCTTGCGGTCCTGGCGCGCGTATCCGTAGAAGGGGCACACCGCGGTGATGCGCCGCGCCGACGCGCGCTTGGCGGCGTCGATCATGAGCAGCTGCTGCATGATGCGGTCGTTGATCGGTTCGCAGTGGCTCTGCATGATGAACGCGTCGGCGCCGCGGATGCTCTCGCCGTAGCGCGCGTAGAGCTCGCCGCTGGCGAACGTCGACAGCTTCACCTCGCCGAGCGGCACCTTCAGGCACTCGGCGATCTCGCTCGACAGGTCCTCGTTGCCCTGCCCCGCGAAGAGCATGAGCTTCTTCTTGGAGACGAGTTCCACTGTTTCTCCGCTCTCCGCGTCCGACCGCGCGACCCTGCGTCGCAGGCTAGCGGTGACGCCGCCGATCGGCTCGGGCCTTACGAGTCACCGTCAGGTTCGTCGCGCGGCGTCGCGCCGGGCGACCCAGCCCTCGTCGATCTTGGCGGGGATGCCCTTCGCCAGCGCGCCCGGAGGCACGTCGCGGGTGACGACCGCCCCGGCGCCGGTGTAGGCGCCGTCGCCGACCTCGACCGGCGCGACCAGCACCGTGTTCGAGCCGGTGCGGGCGTCGGCACCGACCTTGGTGCGGTGCTTCTGCCGGCCGTCGTAGTTGGCGGTGATGTTGCCGGCACCGATGTTGGCGCGGGGACCGATCTCGGCGTCGCCGACGTAGGCGAGGTGCGGGACCTTCGCGCCCTCGCCGATCTCGGAGTTCTTGATCTCGACGAACGTGCCGACGTGCGCGCCCTCGGCGAGGCGGGTGCCCGGCCGCAACGACACGTACGGGCCGACGGTGGCGCGGTCGCCGATCACGGCGTCGCGGGCGACGGTCTGGCGCACGACCGCCTGCTCGCCGACCACGGTGTCGACGAGCTGGACGTCGGGACCGATCACCGAACCGGCCCCGATCGACGGTGCGCCCGGAGAGCATCGTGCCCGGGAGCAGGAGGACGTCGGGGGCGAGCTGCACGGTGGTGTCGACGTAGGTGCGCGCGGGATCGGTCATGCCGACGCCGGCGCGCATCCAGCGCGTGTTGATGCGGTGGCGCAGCACGGCCTCCGCCTCGGCGAGCTGGGCGCGGTCGTTGACCCCGAACGCGTCGCTGGCGTCGTCGGCCTCGACCCCGAGGACGAGGTGCCCGGCCTGGCGGAGCACGGCGACGACGTCGGTGAGGTAGTACTCGCCCTGCGCGTTCTCGGGGCTGAGCCGCCGCAGCGCCGGCGCGAGCAGGCCGCGCCGGAAGCAGTAGATCGACGGGTTGACCTCGTCGATGGCGAGCTCGTCGGGGGTGGCGTCGGCCTGCTCGACGATCCGGTCGACCCGGCCCTGGCCGTCGCGCACGATGCGGCCGTAGCCGGTGGGGTCGGCGACGCGGGCGGTGAGCAGCGACGCGGCGGCGTCGGCGACGCGGTGCTCGGTGGCGAGCCGGGCCAGCGTCTCCGCCCGCAGGAGCGGGATGTCGCCGGCGACGACGATCAGGTCGTCCTCGAGATCGGGGTCGGCGGCGAAGGCGGTGAGGGCGACGCTGGCGGCGTCGCCGGTGCCGCGCTGCTCGTGCTGCTCGACGAACTCGACCGGGATGTCGCCGACGAGCTGCTCCTGGAGCGTCTTGGTGACGTGCTCGGCCGCGTGGCCGACCACCACCACGATCTTCTGGAGCGGGAGCTGCTGCGAGCGCGTCGAGCACGTGCAGGAGCATCGGACGCCCGCAGAGCGGGTGGAGCACCTTGGGCGTCGCCGAGCGCATGCGGGTGCCCTCGCCCGCCGCGAGCACCACCGCGCTCACCGGTCGGATCTGGGTTGCCTGGTCTCGAGTCACCGGTCTCCTGTCCGGGGTGGCTCGGGGGCAGGGTTTCGAACCCCGACTTGGGACGCCAAAGGACCCCGTGCTGCCGTTACACCACCCCCGAATGTCTTCGTCACGACGGTACCTGATGTGCGGGTTGCGCTCCGTGCCCGACTAGCTTGCGACCCGCCATGGGCTCACTGATCAAGAAGCGCCGCAAGCGCATGCGGAAGAAGAAGCACAAGAAGCTTCTCAAGAAGACGCGCTGGCAGCGCCGTCAGCAGGGTCGCTAGCTCGTTCCCGCGTTTCGGCGCCCCTCGACGGTCGACGGCAACCGTCGCCGTGCAGGGGTGCCCGGACGACGCCGGCGACATCGCTGGTGATCGGGTGAGGGTTCAGCTGGCGAGGCGGACGCCGCGGCTGACGCTCGTCGTGCCGACGACCGGCACGCGCATGCGTCGGCTCACCGCGTCGACCAGCGCCGGGCAGCCGCGCGGGCGTCGGCGACCGGCACCACGTAGGCCGAGCCGCTGCCCGCGAGCAGCGCGGGCGCGCCGGTGGCCGCCTCGAGCGCGTTGCGGAACTCGACCAGGCGCGGCTCGAGCGCCTCGGCCGCGGGTTCGAGGTCGTTGACCAGCTCGGAGCTGAGGGGCGAGAGCCGGCGCGGAGCCGGGACCACCCGCTCCGAGCGCGGGCCGCCGAGCTCGTCCCACGCCCGGTAGACGTCGGGCGTCGACAGCCGGAACGGCGGGATGGCCACCACGAACGCGAGGCCGGTGGGCGACCGACACCGGTTCGATGATCTCGCCCCGCCCCCGCATCCACGCCGCGCCGCCCCGCACGCAGAACGGGACGTCGGAGCCGACCTCGGCGGCGACCGCGAGCACGCCGGCGTCGTCGATGTCGAGGTCGAGCAGCTCGCGCACCGCGAGCAGCGACGCGGCGGCGTCGGCCGAGCCGCCGCCGAGGCCGCCTCCGGCCGGGATGTGCTTGCGGAGGACGAGCCGCACGCCGTGGCCCGAGCGGCCGGCGCGCACCATCAGCTTCTCGGCGGCGATGAACGCGAGGTTGCGGTGGTCGGACGGCACGTCCTCGCCGACCTCGACCCCGGAGACCTCGACCTGCACGCCGCCGGGCGCGGGCACCGCGAACACCTCGATCACGTCGTGGGGCTGGCCGAGCGACACGACCAGCGACTCGAGGTCGTGGTAGCCGTCGGCACGGCGCCCGAGCACCCGCAGCGAGAGGTTGAGCTTCGGGTAGGCCGTGGCGCGGACGCGCGCGAGTCGCATGGTCACGCGGCCGCCGCCGCGCTGCGGGCCACTGCGGCCCAGTCGTCGAGCCCGAGCGCCTCGGCCCGCGCGGTGGGCGCGACCCCGGCGGCGGCGAGGACGTCGGGCGTCGGCGTCGCCGAGCACGGGCACCAGCGACCGGCGCAGCATCTTGCGCCGCTGGGCGAACCCCGCCCGCACCAGCGCGAACAGGCGCGTCGGCCGACGGCACGCTCACCGGCGGCTCGGCCCGTCGGCGCAGGCGGACCAGCGCCGAGTCGACCTTCGGCCTGGGGAGGAACACGGTCGGGGGCACCAGCCCCACCACCTGCGCCTCGGCGAAGTAGGCCACCTTCACCGACACCGCGCCGTACTGCGCGTCGCCGGGGCCGGCGGCCAGCCGCTCCCCCACCTCCCGCTGCACCATCACCAGGATGCGCTCGACGGTCTGCGCCTCCTCGAGCAGGCGGACGACGACGGGCACGGCCACGTTGTAGGGCAGGTTCGACACGCACGCACGCGGCGACGGTGGCGGCGCGAGCAGCGCGGCGAGGTCGACGCGCATGGCGTCGCCCCGCTCGACTCTGACCTGGCCCCGGACCCGCCCGTCGGCGGCGGCCTCGTCGTCGGCCAGCACCGTCGTGCAGGGCGTCGGCGAGGCGGTCGTCGAGCTCGAGCGCGACGACGTCGTGGCCGGCGTCGAGCAGCGCCAGCGTGAGCGAACCCAGCCCGGGCCCGATCTCGAGGACCGGGGCGGCGGCCGGGAGGTCGGCGAGCGCGACGACCCGGCGCGCGGTGTTGGGGTCGGCCAGGAAGTTCTGTCCGAGGCTCCGCTTGGGATGGAGTCCGTGGGCGTCGAGCAGCGCGTGCACCGTCGCCGGGGTGAGCAGGGCCATGAGAGGTGGAAACTACAAGGTCGGCGCGAGCCTTCCCGTACGAATCACATGCTCCATTGCGACCAGTGGAGGACGTTGTTCGCACATCCCCACGGGTCCCAGCCGAGCTGCTTGTAGATCCGCATGCCCACGATGATCTGCTGCTCGCGGGTGGCGAGGCCGGCGTTGGCGGCGAACTCGGTGCCGCCGAAGGCCCTCCACGTGCCGCGGTAGATGCCGAGCCCGCCGTCGTAGCCGTCGGGACCGCTGTCGACGGTGTCCCATCGCCCGCCCGACTCGCACTCGCGCGAGCTCGTCCCAGTGCGGATCGGCGTAGGTGCCGAAGGCGACGATCTTCGGGGTCGGCTCGACCGTCGGCACCTCCGAGACCACCTGCTTGTCGCCCGTCTCGCCGTTCTCGACCCGCTGGCGGTAGGTGACGGTCATGGTGCCGTCCTTGCCGTCCTGCACCACCTGGGTCTGCCCGATCGGCAGCGAGGAGTCCTCCTGCTGCACGGTGTCGAACGGGATCGGCCGCGTGTGTCGACGAGGTCTTGGCCCCGACGCGGATGACCGTGACCTGCGTCGCCGTCGTGCAGGACGGTGTCGACCGACGGGGTCGACGAAGTCGTCGCCGACGAGCTTCACGTTGTACGACTCGAGCAGCTCGTCGACCGTGCGCGACGGCGAGTCGAAGGTGACCTTCTGGTTGTCGATGGTGAGCGAGCCGCTGACACGCGTGCGGTAGACGACGGTCGCGCCCGGCGGCCAGGCGGCCGGGGTCGTTGCGCACCGCGGTGAGCTTGCCCAGCTTGAGCTGCTTGGCCAGCTTCTCGGCGCTGGTCTCGACCGTGCGCACGCTGCGGACCTTGCCGTCGACGTCGACGGTGACGGGGAAGGCGCGCAGCACGTCGACGTGGAGGCCGTCGTGGAGCGCGCTGCCTGCCGACGGCACGACGACGTCGTCGGGCGCGAGGTTCACGTGGGCGGCGCCGAGGAGGGCGCCGACGGAGCTGGCGTCGGTGCGGATCTGCTGGCGGCTGCCGTCGACCACCATCGTGACCTCGGAGCCCGACGGGGCCGTGGCCTGCTGGGCGATCCAGGCGCCGCCGAGGGCGGTGAGCACCACGAGGACGGCGACCCCGAGCACCCGGGGAGCCGGGAGGAAGCGGGTGCGGCGCCGGCGGACCGGCGTGGTGCCGGCGGGCGGCCCCTCTTCGAGGAGGTCGGCGACCGGCGGGAGCTCCTCGGGGCTGGGGAGCGGGAGCCAGGTGGCGGCGTCGTGGGGTTCGGCCCGGGCCGGCGACGGCGCCGAGCTCGCCTCGGCCACCGCGAGGGCGTCGGCCACCAGCGCCTCGGCCTCGGCCACCACCGCGGCCTGGTGCTCGGGGTCGGGGTCGAGGAGCTCGTGGGCCGGCGGGAGGTCGTCGAGGTCGTCGGGGAGCGGGAGCCAGGCGGCCGCGTCGTGGGGCTCGGCCCGCGCGGGCGAGGGCGACACCGCGGCTTCGAGGGCGGTCAGGTCGATCTCGGCCGCGATCTCGGCGGAGGGGTCCTCCACGCCGAAGACCTCGTCGGCGGCGTCGGCGGCGCCAGTGACGCCGTCGTGGGAGCGCGGGGCGAAGGTCTCGCCGAACGCCTCGTCGAGGCTGGCGTGGAAGTTGACGTCGATGCCGACGTCGTCGTCGTCGTCCAGGCCGCGCTCGTCCTGCTCCTTGCGCGCCTCCCCGTTGCGTGCCTCCCCGTTGCGTGCCTCCCCGTTGCGCGAGCCCTCGGCGCGCGACTCCTCGAGCAGCACCTCGATCGTCGGCAGCCCGTGGGGATCGGGCACCGGCAGCCACGTCGACGCGTCGTGCGGTTCGGCGCGCGCGGGCGACGGTCCGATGCTGCCCGCGACGTGCGCGGGCAGGCCAGACCGGTGACGTGATGCGTTCGCACGTCCCGCCGGGCCTCGGCCGGGCGGACGCTGCAGCTGCTCGGTGATGTGATCAGCCCTCTGCGTCGGCGTTGATCGGTCTGTGGTGGCCCGAGTAGCGCTTCCACCCGCTTCGGAGACGAAGGCTCACGGTAGTCAAGACCACCCCGGGCGGCAATGCGCGCGCCCGGCGGCGTGGGATCGTCGCAGGTCAGGGCAGCTGAGCGGGCAAGGACGTCAGCCGGTGAGGTCGGAGAGCCCGAACACCGCCGCCGCGTTCCGGCGGGTCGGCGTCGGCGACCTCGTCGACGCGGGCGGCCCATGGCGGCAGCGAGGGCGACGCCCACGTCGACCACCCACGCGGGGCGGTTCGGCTTCCCGCGGTGCGGCACCGGCGCGAGGAACGGCGCGTCGGTCTCCACCAGCACGCGGTCGAGCGGCGCGAGCGCGGCCGCGGCGCGCACGTCGTCGGCGTTCTTGAAGCTGACGATGCCGCTGAACGAGAGGTGCGCGCCGAGGTCGAGCGCGCGGCGCGCCTCGTCGGGCCCGCCGGTGAAGCAGTGGAACACGGTGCGCGGCGGGACGCCCGACGTCGGTGAGCACCGCGAACGTGTCGTCCCACGCGTCGCGGGAGTGGATCACGAGGGCGCGGTCGAGCGCGTGGGCGAGCTGCACCTGCGCCCGGAACGCGACCTCCTGCTCGGCTCGCGTCGGAGTGCTCGTAGAAGAGGTCGAAGCCGCCCTCGCCGATCCCGCCGACCACGTCGAGGTGGTCGCGGGCGAGGGCCTCGAGCGCGTCCCACTGCTCGTCGAGGTGCGAGGCGTCGTGGGGGTGGAGGCCGACCGTGGCCCGCACCTCCGGGTGGCGCCGCGGCCACCTCGACCGCCCGGCGGGAGCGTCTCGAGGTCGGTGCCCACGCAGATCAGGGCGTCGACCCCGGCGGCATGGGCGTCGGCGATGGTGGTCTCGGGGTCGTCGACCGGAACGGAGGTGTCGGTGCCCTCGTAGCCCAGGTGGCAGTGGCTGTCGACCCAGCCGCCGGGTGTCATCCCGCTGGAGCGGTGGCGGACTCGGCGGAAGGGGCGGGTTCGATCCGGGGGAAGAGCGGTGCGCCCTTCTCCAGCGGCGCGCCCGCGGTCAGGCCACCCCAGGCCGCGGCGTCGGGCAGGCGCTGCTCCTCGGGGGTGCCGGCGAGCCCGAGCCGGCGCCAGAGCTCGCCCGCGGCGCGCGGGATCAGCGGCGACGCGAGCAGCGCGACGACCCGCAGCGCCTCGAGGCAGTCGCCGAGCACCGCGGCGACCGCGGCGGCGTCGCCGGCCTTGTGGAGCGCCCACGGCTGCTGCTCCTCGATGTACGAGTTGGTGTCGCGGATGAGGTCCCACACCGCGCCGAACCCGCCCGAGTAGTCGAGCTCCTCCATGCGTGCGGTGAGCGTGGCGAACGCGGTGGCGGCCTGCTCGACGAGCGGGCCGTCGGCGCGCGCGTCGGGCACCACGCCGTCGCAGTAGTTCACCGCCATGTTGAGCACGCGGTTGGCGAGGTTGCCGAAGTTGTTGGCGAGGTCGGCGTTGTAGCGCGCGACCATCGCCTCGTAGCTGAAGTCGCCGTCGGGACCGAAGCGCTGGTCGGCGAGGAAGTGGTAGCGGAAGCCGTCGACGCCGAACTCGCCGACGAGGTCGGCGGGCGCGATCTGGTTGAGCGCGCGTCTTGCTCATCTTCTCGCCGCCGACGAGCAGGTAGCCGTGCGCGAACACCGACTGCGGCGGCGCCTCCCCCGCGGCCATCAGCATCGCGGGCCAGTAGACCGCGTGCTGGCGGAGGATGTCCTTGCCGATGAGGTGGTAGTTGGCCGGCCAGTAGCGGTCGAACCGCTCGCGGTCGTCGGGGTACCCGACCGCGGTGCAGTAGTTGATCAGCGCGTCGAACCACACGTAGGCGACGTGCCGCTCGTCCCACGGCAGCGGGATGCCCCACGAGATCGACGTGCGGCTGATCGAGAAGTCGAGCAGGCCCTGCTTGATGAGGCCGAGCACCTCGTTGCGCTTGCCCGCGGGCTGCACCGCCTCGGGATGCTCGGTGTAGTGCGCGAGGAGGCGGTCCTCGTAGCGGGAGAGCCGGAAGAAGTAGTTCTCCTCGGTGACGTGCTCGACGACGGTGCCGTGGATCGGGCAGCGCTGGCCGTCGTCGAGCTCGTCCTCCTTGTAGTAGAGCTCGCAGCCCACGCAGTAGAGGCCCTCGTAGCTGTCGAGCTCGATGTCGCCGCTGTCGTAGACGCGCTGGAGGAACTCCTGCACCGCCCGCTTGTGGCGGGGCTCGGTGGTGCGGATGAAGTCGTCGTAGGTGATGTCGAGGTCGTCCCACGCGGCGCGGAACAGCGCGCTGTTGCGGTCGGCCCACTCGAGCGGGCGTGACGCCGTGCGCCTCGGCGGCGCGTTGGATCTTGAGCCCGTGCTCGTCGGTGCCGGTGAGGAACACGACGTCGTCGCCCCAGAGCCGCCGCCACCGGGCCAGGACGTCGGCCGCGACGGTCGTGTACGCGTGCCCGATGTGGGGCACGTCGTTCACGTAGTAGATGGGCGTCGTGACGTAGAACGGCGTCCCCGGCGTGTCGGGCATGGTCCGTCCACCCTATTTCCCGGGTGGTGCCGGGTCAGGAGCGTTTCGGCTTGAGGCGGGTCGCGGCGTCGTAGGTGCGGCGGCGGGGGACGCGGAGGTCGCGGGCGACGCGCGCGGCGGCGTCGCGCGTCGAGAGGCCCTCGGCCGAGCGCGGCGGTGACGTGGGCGTCGATCTCGTCGTCGTTGGCCTCGGGCGCGGGCGGCGCCGCGGCCGAGCACGATGCACGTGCTCGCCGCGCGGCTCGGTGAGCTCGACGTGGCCGACGGCGTCCTCGAGCGGTCCCCGCCACACCTCCTGGTGCAGCTTGGTGAGCTCGCGCGCGACGGCGACCTCGCGCAGCGGCCCGCACGCGGCGAGCAGCTGCGTGAGGGTGGCGTGCACGCGCCGAGGCGACTCGTAGATGCACCGACGGTGCGCGGCCTCGGGCACGAGCGCGGCGATCCGGTCGCGGCGCTCGGTTCCGCGCCGTGGGAGGAAGCCCTCGAACACGAAGCGGTCGGTCGGGAAGCCCGAGAGCACCAGCGCCATGAGCACCGCGCTCGGCCCGGGCACCACGTCGACCGCGAGCTCGGCCTGCGACGCACGCGCGCACCAGGCGTTCGCCGGGATCGGAGATGCCGGGCGTGCCCGCGTCGGTCACGTACGCGACGCACTGGCCGTCGCGCACCGCGTCGACGACCCAGTCGGCGCTCTCCTGCTCGTTGTGCGCGTGCACCGACCGCAGCCGGCCCGCGGCGGGGACGCCGAGATGGGTGAGCAGGCCGCGCGTGCGCCGGGTGTCCTCGGCCGCGATCACGTCGGCGTCGCGCAGCGCTTCGGCCGCACGCGATCGAGAGGTCACCGAGGTTGCCGATGGGCGTGGCGACGAGCACCAGCTTGCCGTCCTGCTCGTGCTCGTGCTCCTGCTCGCTCACGCTCGGAGCTCCACCCGGTCGCCCACTCGGAGCCGCCAGCGGTCGAACGCGCCGGCTTCGGCCTCGATCACGAACGCGGCCCGGTGCACGCCAGGGCGACACCCGCCACGGCGCCAGCGTCACCGTGCGCAGCACGACGCCCTCGGCGTCGCAGAACGCGACGTCGATCGGGAACCGCATGCGCACCGTGTGCACGTTGCCGGCACGGCCGGAGCACGAACGCGCCCTCGAACGCGTCGCGACCGAGGAGCCCGCGTCGACGCTCCTTCGCCGAGCCGGCCACTTCGACCGCTGCGAGCACGTCACCGTCGCGCACGAGCCAGGGCATGTCTCCTGCACCCTCGTCACACGTTGAAGCGGATCTCGAGGACGTCGCCGTCGACGACCTCGTAGTCCTTCCCCTCGACGCGCAGCTTGCCCTGCTCCTTCGCCTTGGTCCAGGAGCCGATGTCGAGGAGGTCCTGCCAGAAGATCACCTCGGCGCGGATGAACCCGCGCTGCAGGTCGGAGTGGATCACGCCCGCGCACTCGGGAGCCTTGGCGCCGGCGCGGAACGTCCACGCGCGCGACTCGGTGTCGCCGGTGGTGAGGAACGTGCGGCGGCCGAGGAGGTGGTACGCCGCACGCGCGACGCGCGGCACGACGCCTTCGCCGAGACCGAGGCCCTCGAGCAGCTCGGCGCGGCCTTCGGGCTCGAGCTGCGCGGCCTCGGCCTCGAGCTGCAGGCACACGCCCATCGCCTCGACGCCGTCGGACACGGTGGCGACGAGCTCGTCGACGGTGTCGAGCTGGTCCTCGCCGATGTTCACGACCGCCAGCACCGGCTTCACGGTGAGGAGGAACGCGGGCGCCAGGAGCTCGCGCTCGTCGTCGGTGAGGTCGGCGCGGTAGAGCGGCGTGCCGTCGCCGAGGATGCCGGCGGCCTTCTCCAGCGCCGCGATCTCGGCCGCCAGCGACTTGTCGCCCTTGGCCGCGCGGCCCTGGCGGTACAGGCGACCTTCGACCGACGCCAGGTCGGCGAGCACCAGCTCGAGCTCGAGCGTGTCGAGGTCGGCACGGGGATCGGTGTCGCCCATGACCGACGGGTCCTCGAACGCGCGCAGCACGTAGAGGATGGCGTCGCAGTCGCGCAGCGAGCCGAGGAACCGGTTGCCGAGACCCTCGCCCGTGCTCGCGCCCTTCACCAGCGCGGCGATGTCGACGATCTCGAACCCGGTGTACACGAGCTTCTTCGAGTTCGACATCTTGCCGAGGAGGTCGACGCGCTCGTCGGGCACGTGCGCGAGCGCGACGCGTGGTCTCGGTGGTGGAGAACTGGTGCGGCGCGACGACCGTCTCCGCGCCGGTGAGCGCGTTGAACAGGCTCGACTTGCCGCTGTTGGGGAGTCCGACGAGCCCGAGGCGTTCCATGCGGGCGTCAGGCTACCGGCGCGCCCCCCACGGGCTCGGGGTCAGCAGCCGGCGACGGCCCGGGCCGCATCGACCCGGCCGTACCCGTAGTACTGGTCAGGTCCACCGTCGTTGCCGAGGTTGCGCGCGGCGGTCTCGATGCGGGTGACGACGGCCGCGGCGTCGACGGAGCCGTCGGCACCGATCGCGTGGCAGTGCGCCACCACGAGGGCGGCGACCGCGGAGACCATGGGCGTCGCCATCGACGTGCCGCTGATGGAGTCGTACGCGGTGGCGTACGACGCGGGCGTGCCGGGCACCGTCGAGATGATGTTGGCGCCCGGTGCCGCCACGCCGGGGCTCGGATCCGCGTCGATCCAGACCCGGCTCGAGAACTCCGCGAGCACGTACGGCTCGCCGACGGTGGTGGCCGCGCCGGCGAGGCACCGGTCGGCGGCAGTCGAGGGGTAGCCGGGGTTGCAGAGCGCGGCGACGGGGAGCACTCCCGGGACCGGATCCGGGTTCGCGCGACCGGCGTCGTGGTCGGCGTATCACGCGGGGTACGACGGCGCCGCCGAGGTCCCGCCGTTGCCGGACGCAGCCACGATCACCGGATGCGTGTAGGCGCTGCCCGATTCGACCGTCCGCAGGGCCGCTTCGAGCACCGCACTGGGGGCGGTCGCGCCGAAGCTCAGGTTGAGCACCGACGCGTTCCCACCGTTCTTGTCCGCGGCCCACAGCACCGCGGCGGCGACGTCGGAGATCACGCCGCTCCCGCTGCTGTCGAGCACACGCACGGGGACGAGCGTCGTGTCGGGCGCACCACCGACGACGCCGATGGAGTTGTCGAGCGCGGCGACGATCCCGGTGACGTGCGTGCCGTGCCCGTCGGGGTCGGTGGTGACGCCGATCGTCGGGCGGACCGCACCGGTGCCGTCGCGGCACTTGCCGCTGAGGAAGTCGGCGCCCGGCACCGCGGCGAAGTGGTCCTGCAGGTCGGGATGGTGGGCGTCGACGCCGGTGTCGAGCACCGCGACGACCACGCCCACGCCACGACCCGCGCCGGGCGTCGACCACGCGGCGGTGAAGTTCGTCGCGTCGAAGCCCCAGCTCGGCTGCTGCGGGGGACCGACCGGCGGCAGCGTGGTCGTGGTCGTCGTCGTCGGTGCGGTCGTCGTGCTCGTCGGGGTCGCCGTCGTCGTGCTGGTCGTCGTGCTCGTCGTCGTGCTGGACGACGTGGTCGTGGTCGTCGTCGTGGTGCTCGTGGTGCTGGACGTCGTGGTCGACGGATCGACCAGCGCGTGCACCTCGGCCTCGGCCTCGAAGGCGAGCACCGCACCCTGCCTCGCCGCATCGGTGCGGAACGCGGCGACCTCGGCCGGGCTCAGACGTCGCGGACGAGCACCTCGGCGCGGGCGCCGCGCTTCACCGACCGCGTTGTACCGGGTGGTGGCCGCCCGACTCCCCGCCTCGGCTGCCGTCGCGCACGACGGGAGCGTCGTGGTGGTGGGGACCGGCGTGGTGGTCGTGGGTGCGGGCTTCGTGGTGGTGGGCGGCGGCGGTGGAGGGGGCGGCAGGCACGCCGCCGCCACGAGCGAGATCGCCGCGATCGGGACGAGCACCCATGCGCGCCGGCGGCGGCCGGTCGACCCGATCCCCGCGTGGACCATCGTGTCCTTCGGCCCTGTCCTTCGGCGATCAGCTCGGCGCGGTGAACCAGCCGACGACGTCGGCGACGAGGTCGGTGGATCCGGCGTAGTTGAAGAAGCTGACCTTCTTCCCGGCACCGATCTTCACCATCACCAGGTTGGGCACGATCTCGCCGGGCACGTAGTTGAGGTTCGACACCGTGGGCGCCGGGTCACCGCTCGGGAACACGCTCACGTAGCCCGACGCGGTCGCGCTGGCCACGGTCACGTTCAGCACCACCGGCCGTCGCACCTGCGGGCACCGGGCTCACACCGCCGACGGTGAGGTCGCGGCGTCGGTGTTCGCACCCCACGGCGTCGAGTACCCACCGGTCCCGCCGGGACGCGAGTCGAGCAGGCGCGTCGGGCGGGCTCGCGGGGGTGAAGACCATGCTCGCCTGCGAGCCGCCGTACCAACCCGCCACGTCGGCGATGTAGTCGGTGGTGCCGACGTCGTTGTAGAGGCTCACCTTGCGGTTGGCGCCGATGCCGACGATCACGAGGTTCGGCGACGTCTGCCCGGGCACGACGTTGAGGTTCGACGCCGTTCGGACGGGCCACGCCCGACGGCCAGAGCGTGGCGAAGGTCGCCCCGGTGGGGTTGGTGGCGGTCACGTTGAGCACGACGGCGGTGGCGTCGGTCGGGACCCCGGTCAGCGAGATGTCACGCGTCGCGGTGGGTCCCCACGGGGTCGAGTAGCCGCCGGTCCCGCCGGGGCGCGAGTCGAGGACCCGGTACGGCGACTTGGGCGCGTACTGCGAACCGCTGGCGCCGAAACCGGTGCCGTCGCCGTAGTAGCCGACGACGTCGGCGATGAGATCGGCGCTGCCGGTGTTGAGGCGGAAGTTCACCGCGCCCGTGTCGCTCACCCCCACGGTGACCAGGTTGGCGCGGATCTCACCGGCGACGAAGTTGAGGTTCGACGCCGTCGGCAGCGCGTCGTCGGCGGGCCACACGGTGACGTGGCTGGCCGTGGTCGGGTTCACGACGGTGACGTTCAGCACGACCGCCGACACCCCTGACGCGGGCACGTTGCCCCGCCCGGTGACCTGCAACGTCCGCGGGGTGTCCCCCGGCGAAGGGTGCGTTCGGTCGTGCCGTTGCCGCTGCGCGAGTCCATGACGCGCGACGGCGTGAGCGGGAAGTACGCGCCCTGCGACGACCGCGGCGTCGCGCTCACCTCGGTGGAGGCGCTGGCACCGACGCCGTTGGTGGCGGTGACCGTGTAGAAGTAGGTCGTCCCGTTGACCGCGGTCGTGTCGGCGAACGAGGTGGCCGTCGGGCCGAGCGTGGAGATCGTGGTCTCGCTCCCCGGGGTCGTGCCGCGCGCGACGGTGAACCCGGTGAGCGCCGAGCCGCCGTCGGCGGGCAAGCGGCCACGCGAGCTGCACGCACCGAATTCCCACTGGTCGCGGTGACGACCGGGGCCGCCGGTGCGGTGGGCGTCAACGGCGTGACCGACTGCTCGGCCGACCGGGTCTCGCCGCCCGCGTTCAGCGCCGCGACCTGGTAGTAGTACGTCGTGCCGCCGACCGCGGTGGTGTCGTCGTAGATCGACGCGTCGACGCCCGGGACCGTCACCAGCGGCACCGCGCCCTCGCCCCCGGCGTCGTCGACCGGTAGATCGCGTACCCCGTGATCGGCGAGCCGCCGTCGGAGTGCACCGTCCACTCGAGGTGGGCGGCGTCGTACGCCGGCGTCGCGGTGAGGTCGGGCCCCGTGCACGGTGCGACCGGAGGTGCGTTCGGCGGCTCGAAGGTGGTGTTGAGCAGCCGGTTCGGGAGATCCGTTGAGCCCCGACAGGATCTTGCCCGGGCTCGAGTTGCCGATGATCGCGGCGGCGACGTCGGCCGGCGTCGCGCACGGGTTGGCGCTCAGGTACCGCGCGACCGCCCCTGCCACGTGGGGCGTGGCCATCGACGTGCCGCTCTCGACGTTCGTCGCCGTGTCGCCGGTGTTCCAGTCCGACGTGATGCCACCCGGCGTGGTGGTGTCACCACCCGGAGCGAAGAGATCGACGCAGGCCCGGAGTTGGAGTAGCGCGGCGCGGGTGTCGGTCTTGGTGGTCGCGGCGACCGTGATGGCCCGGGGACGCTGGCCGGACTGCTGGTGCACGCGTCGGTGCTGCCGTTCCCCGCCGCGACGACGAAGGTGACGCCCGAGGCGATCGACTCCGAGACGGCGGCGTTGATGCTCGACGACACCGAGCTGGTCCCGAGGCTCATGTTCGCGACCGCGGGCCTGATCGCGTTGGCGGTGACCCACTCGATGCCGTTGATCACCTGGGCGGTCGTGCCCTTGCCGTTGCAGGCGAGGACCCGCACCGACACGAGCGTGACCTTCTTGGCCACGCCGTAGTGGTGCCGCCGATCGTGCCCGCCACGTGGGTGGCGTGCCCAGAGTCGGGTGCCGAGAGCCGGGCACGCACGCGGCGCCGACCTCGTCGTCGCCGCTGCTGGCCCGGCCGCCGAAGTCGGTGTGCGTGGTGAGGATGCCGGTGTCGATCACGTACGCGTGCACGCCGGCGCCGTCGGACCCGTAGGTGTACTGCGAGTCGAGCGGCGCGCCGCTCGCGGTCTGGTCGATGCGGTCGAGTCCCCACGACGGCGTCGGCGACTGCGTCGTCTGCGATGCTCACCACCGCGTTCTCCTCCACCGCGGCGACGGCGGGATCGGCGGCGAGGGCCTGCGCGTCGGTGTCGCTCATCGCCACCGCGAAGCCGTGCAGCGACTCGGAGTAGACGTCGAGCACCCGACCGCCGTGACCGCCCACCAGTCGCGCGGCGTCGGCCGGGACCTGCGGCGGGATCGCTGGTGTTCAGCGTGACGATGTACTGGCCCGGCACCGGGTCGGCGACCCGCTCGATCTCACCGGTGTTCGGTGCCGGCTCGTCGGCTCCGACCGCGCCCGCAGCGCCCACGGTGCCGACGAGCAGGCAGAGCGCCAGCGCGCACACCACCGTGATCTGCCGGACGCGTGCCATCGGTTCCTTCGCTGTGCCTCGAACGGTGGGCCGCCCTGCCCGGGGACGCCCGGAAGATGGTACTCAGCGGGCTCGGGGCGGATCGACGCGATCCACTACGCTCATCGGCTCTCACGGAGGACCTCATGAGCAAGAAGACCGCGAAGCGCAAGCTTCGTTCCCGCCGCAACAAGGCGAACCACGGCAAGCGCCCCAATTCCGGACGTCGGTAGACCGCACACCCAATCGCGGCAACGCTCGCGGGCCGGCTCAGAGCTCCTCGACCAGGACGGTCTGGATGCCCCGACCGATCCGGCCCCGCTCGTCGTGGAGCACGCTCTCGGCGACCCCGTAGCCCTGGGGCTCGGGATACGTCGCCGAGTCGAGCCCGACCCATTCACCCGCCGGCAGCCGGTGGAGCGTGATGGTGAGGTCGGGGTTGATGCACGAGTAGCGCCCGCGGTCGAACGCGGCGGCGATGCCGTTGCCGAAGTCGCCGGCGGCGGCGACCCGCTGGAACGGTGAGGTGACCTCGCCGGCCACGATGGGCACGGTGAGGCGCAACCACATGTCGGCGGGTCCGGGCATGCCCCACTCGCCGCCGACCCGGCTCACCTCGACCGCGTTCCAGAACCCGGTCCCGAGCGTGAACGCGCTGGTGCCCATCAGCGGCTGGGCGGGTCCGGGCGGTGGCATCGGCTCGTACTCCCCCGTCACCGGTTCGGCCGCGAGCTCCACCGGTTGCTCGCGGAGGCGCAGCAGCGTCGCCCGCACCACCTCCGTGTCGTCGGCGAACAGCGAGCCCTGGACGAGCTGCACCTTCTTGCCCGGCGCGGATCGTGCGCCGCTCGATGCGCAGCGGGGTGCAAGCGGCACCGGCCGCATCAGCTCGAGCGTGAAGCGGGCCGGGAACGTCGCGGTGCCGGGGTCGAACCCCTCGAGCTGACCTGCGAGCAGCGCCGACGGCGCACCGCCGTGCTGCGCGTGCGGCGACCACGGTCCGCGGGCCAGCTCGGTGGGCACCGCGACGTCGCCGTCGACCTCGAACACGTACCCGGGCAGCTCGGCCACGGCGGTCACGGTACGCGGGCAGCGGGCGAGGGCGCGAGACGGCGGGAACCAGACCGGCGTCACCGACCGTCGAACGTGGTCAACCGAACCCGGAGGACCCATGTCGAAGCGTCTGCGTTCCCAGTTCATCGTGGCCGGCCTCGTCGTGCTGGCGACGGCCGTCGCCGTCCCCGTCGCCCTCGGCACGACCGCGAGCGCGGCGAGCGCGGCCACTCGCGGCCGCACCATCACCGTCGTCGGCACCGGCGAGGTGCGCGGCACGCCCGACGTCGCCGACCTCGTGCTCGGGGTCTCGGGCCGTGCCGGCTCCGCCGCCGACGCCATGGCGCGCATCGCCGACCGGGCCCAGAAGGTGATCGACGCGCTCCACGACGCCGGCGTGTCCGACGACGACATCCAGACCGCCGACCTCTCGGTGCAGCCGGTGTACGACGACGACGGCAACGTCAAGGGCTACGAGGCGAGCAACACCGTGTCGGTCCGCATCCGCGACCTGACCAAGGCGGGCGCGGTGGTCGACGCCGCCGCCGCCAAGGCCGGCGACGACATCCGGGTGCAGGGCATCACGTTCTCGATCGACGACGACAGCGTCGCTGCTGGCGGCCGCCCGCACCAAGGCCACCAAGCGGGCCCGGGCCCAGGCCGAGCAGCTGGCGAGCGGTGCCGAGGTGGAGGTCGGCGAGGTGCGCTCGATCACCGAGTCGACCGAGCAGCGTGCCGCTCGACCTACTCCGGCGACGCGGCCGGCCAAGGCGGCCGAGCACTCCGGTGATGCCGGGCAGCGAGACCCTGTCGGTCCAGGCCACCGTCGTGTTCGCCATCCGCTGACCAGCGACGTATCCGTCGGCCGGCTCCGTCACAGCGAGGTCAAGGCGCCGTCCATCGCCGGTCGATACGTGAGGGCGCGCAGGGGTTCGGGAACGGGTGGGGTGGCAAGTTGTTCGACAGCGACGAACCGACCCCGGTCAGCCGGGGCAGACGGGCGGCACGCCGATCGTGCCGCGCGCGGTCTTCGACACCCTCGGCGAGGGCCTGATCATCTGGGACAGCACCGGGCGAGATCCTCGACTGCAACCGCAGCGCGGCCGAGATCCTCGGGCCGTCCGTGGTCGGAGCTCCGCGACATGGACTTCGACGCGGTGATGCGGGCCGCCCGGACGGAGATGGCGCCCGTCGACGAGCACGGCCGTCGGCTCGACAACTCCGAATTCCCCGCCGTGCGCGCCCGCCTCGAAGGCCGGCCGGTGGTCGGCAGGGTGCTCGGCATCACGTCGCCCCGACGGCATCGCGGGTGTGGATCGAGGCCGACGTGCGCCCGGTGCAGGACGAGTTCGACGGCAAGCTGCTGGTCACGTCGTTCCGCGACATCACCGCGCGCAAGATCGCGGAGGAGCGCACCAGTGCGCTGTCGGCCATCGTCGACTCGTCGACCGACGCCATCTTCCGCCAGGGCCTCGACGGGATCATCGAGTCGTGGAACGCCGGCGCCGAGCGCGTCTACGGGTTCTCCGCCGCCGAGATGCTCGGCTCGCACCACGCCGCGATCGTGCCCGAGGACCACCTCATGGAGGCGGAGCAGATCCTCCTCGCCGCCGCCAACGGCACCTCCGTCGACAACCTGCTCACCGTGCGGCGACGCAAGGACGGCACGCCCACTCCACGTCGTCGTCACGACCTCACCGGTGTTCGACTCCACCGGCACGATCGTGGGCGTCTCCGAGGTCGCCGGCGACGTCACCGAGCTGATCGAGACCCGCGACGCGCTCGTGCAGTCGGAGGAGCGCTTCCGCGCGCTCGTGCAGCGTTCGTCCGACGTCGCCTTCGTGCTCGACGCCGACGGTGTCATCACCTACGCCAGTCCGGCCGCCAGCCGCTTCGGCTACGACCCCGACGACCTCATCGGCACCGCCAGCCGCGACCTCATCCACCCCGACGACGTCGCCCGCCACCGCGACACCGTGTTCGACGACCGTCGCGCGCGTCGGCACCGCAACCGTCGAGTGGCGCTTCCGGAAGGCCGACGGCTCGTGGTGCTGGGTGCAGGAGGTGCTCACCGACCTGCAGGACGAACCCGCGGTCGCGCGGCTGGGTCGCCAACATCCGCGACATCACCGACCGGCGCGAGGCCGAAGCCGAGCGGGTCGAGGCGGAGGAGCGCTACCGCCAGGGCTTCGAACGCTCCGCCTTCGGCCTCGGTGTCCTCGACCTCGAACAGACCTTCACGTCGGTGAACCCCGCGCTCGCCGAGATGCTCGGCCAGACGCCCGACGCACTGCTCGGCCGACGCCCGCTCGA
The DNA here is from genome assembly GCA_963755855.1 of uncultured Actinomycetes bacterium. Taxonomy (GTDB): domain Bacteria; phylum Actinomycetota; class Acidimicrobiia; order IMCC26256; family DASPTH01; genus DASUAS01. The sequence goes on from CAVWLR010000013.1 coordinate 172,518, forward strand.
GTTCCTGCACCCGACCGAGAGCGAGAGCGCCCGCAACGGCATCGCCCGGCTCCTGAGCGGCGACCAGGAGTTCTACAAGCGCGAGCACCGGATGATCCGTCACGACGGCAGCCATCGTCGCGGTGCTCATCGACATGACGCTCGTCCCCGACGCCGACGGCGAACCCGAACTACTTCTTCATGCAGGTGCGCGACATCACCGACCGCAAGCGAGCCGAGGAGGCGCTCGCGCACCAGGCGCTGCACGACGACCTGACGCACCTCCCCAACCGGTTGCTCCTCGTCGACCGACTCGCGCTCTCGCTGGCGCGCGCCGAGCGCACCGGCACTGCAACGTCGCCGTGCTCTTCCTCGACCTCGACCGCTTCAAGCTCGTGAACGACGGTCTCGGTCACGTCGTCGGCGACCAGCTGCTGCTCGAGGTCGCGGGACGGCTCATGCGCTCGATCCGCGCGTCCGACACCGTCGCCCGGTTCGGCGGCGACGAGTTCGTGATCGTGCGCGAGGACATCGAGGACGTCACCGAAGCGGTCGAGTTCGCCGAACGCATCGTCGAGGTGCTGCACGAGCCGATCCCGCTGTCGGGTCGCGAGCTGTTCGCCACCGCGAGCGTGGGCATCGCACTCGGCGGCGCCGGGGCATCCGCCGAGCAGCTCCTGCGCGACGCCGACGCCGCCATGTACCGCGCCAAGGACCTCGGGCGGGCCCGCATCGAGCTGTTCAGCCACGAGCTGCAGCAGCAGGTCGCCGCGCGCCTCGACATCGAGACCGCGCTCCGGCAGGCCATCGAGCGCGAGGAGCTCGAGCTCCTCTACCAGCCGATCGTGCGCCTGGCCGACGGCCGCGTCGTCGGCGCCGAGGCGCTGCTGCGGTGGCACCGCACCGGCCACGGCGTCGATCCTGCCGTCGGAGTTCATCCCGATCGCGGAGGAGACCGGGATGATCGTGCCCATCGGCACGTGGGCGCTCGAGCACGCGCTCAGCGAGCTGCGCGCGCTCACCCGCTTGCACGGCGATCTCGACTGGCCGCTGCTCGCGGTCAACCTCTCCGCCCTCCAGCTCCGTCTGCCGACCAGCCTCGAGATGGTGCGCGAGGCGATCCGCGCGTCCGACGTCGACCCGTCGATGCTGTCGCTCGAGATCACCGAGAGCGCGCTGATGGGCGACATCGAGACGTCGGCGCGCGCGATGCACGCGCTGCGCGAGCTCGGCGTGACGCCTCGCGGTCGACGACTTCGGCACCGGCTACTCGTCGCTCGCGTACCTCAAGGAGCTGCCGGTCGACTCGTTGAAGATCGACCGCTCCTTCATCGCCGGCCTCCCCGGCGACCAGCACGACCGCTCGATCACCGAGGCGATCATCACGCTGGGGCGCAGCCTCGGCCTGACCATCGTCGCCGAGGGCGTCGAGACGGTCGAGCAGTGGATCGCACTCGACGAGCTGGGCTGCACGGTCGGGCAGGGATTCCTGTGGAGCCCGCCCATCCCCGCGAGCTCGTTCGCACCGCTCATCACGGGGCTGCGGCGGCGGACGTCGCGCAGCTCCGACGTCGACGCCGACGAGACGTGGACTGGCAACGAGCCGAGAGTCGACAAGTAGCGTTTCGACCATGGACCTGACGCCGTTGATCCAGCCGGCCGACACCAAGATCCTGCTCGTCGTGATGGACGGGCTGGGCGGCTACGCCGATGCGGAGCACGGCACCGAGCTCGAGGAGGCGGCCACGCCGCACCTCGACCAGCTCGCGCGCGAGGGCACCGCGGGCATGTTCGAGCCAGTCGGTCCCGGCATCACCCCGGGGTCCGGCCCCGGACACCTCGGCCTCTTCGGCTACGACCCCGAGCAGTTCGAGCTCGGGACGTGGCGCGCTCTCCGCCGCCGGGCTCGACTTCGAGCTGCGCGCGGGCGACGTCGCCGCGCGCGGCAACCTCGCCACGCTCGGACCCGACGGCGCGCTCACCGACCGTCGCGCCGGGCGCATCCCCGATCCCGAGGCGCAGGCAGTCGTCGACAAGCTGCAGGCGGGGGTGTCGGTGCCCGGCATCGAGGTGTTCTTCCGCCACGAGCGCGAGCACCGCGTGCTGGTGGTCCTGCGGGGCCCCGGTCTCGATCCCCGGCTCTCCGACACCGACCCCCAGCACACCGGGGTCGCACCGCTCACGGCCGAGCCCCTCGACCCCGAGGCGAAGCGCACCGCCGACCTCATCGCCGAGGTCGACACCCAGGTGCGCAGGGTCCTGGCCGACGAGCCCAAGGCCAACGTCGTGCTCTACCGCGGCTTCGACACCCACCGCGAGCTGCCCGGCTTCGCCGAGCGCTTCGGGCTGCGTGCCGCGGCGGTGGCCATCTACCCGATGTACCGCGGCATCGCCCGGCTGCTCGGCATGGACGTGCTCGGTCGCCCGGCCGACCTCACCGAGCAGCTCGAGATCCTGCGCGAGTCGTGGGACCAGTACGACTACTTCTTCCTCCACCACAAGTACACCGACTCCGCAGGTGAAGACGGCGACCGCGCCCGCAAGATCGCGGCGATCGAGCAGCTCGACGCGGTGGTGCCCGACCTGCGCGCCCTCTCCCCCGACGTGATCGCGGTGAGCGGCGACCACGCCACGCCGTCGCAGATGGCCGCCCACTCGTGGCACCCCGTGCCCACGTTGCTGTGGAGCGACCGCTGCGGTCGCGACGACGTCGAGCAGTACGGCGAGCGGTGGTGCCGTCAGGGCGCGCTCGGCCTGCGTCCCACGAAGGACCTCATGGCCTTCATGCTCGCCAACGCCGCCCGCCTCGCCAAGTACGGCGCGTAACAACGTTTCGGCGCCCCTACGCCGTGAAGGTCACGCGGTAGCGGCGCCAGAACGACCTTGGGCGGCTATGCGGGCTTGATGTTCTGGTTGTGGCAGAAGAGGTTGTCGGGGTCCCACTGCGCCTTGAGCGCCTGCAGGCGCGCGTACTTCTGCTCGCCGAACGACGACTCGACGCGGTGCAGCCCCTCGTCGCCGATGTAGTTCAGGTAGACGCGGCCGGTCGCCCACGGCTTCATCGCCGCCGCGAGCGCACGCGTGTAGGTGATGTTGCGCTCGTCCTCGGCCGGGTCCTCCCACATCGAGAGGTAGTGCGTGTTGAACGGCGAGTGCCGCTCCCCGAACGCGGTGGCGTCCTCGGGCACGCGTGACACCGCGCCACCACCGGCGGCCAGGAGGATCGACGTGAACGGCGAGACCGGCTGGGTGGCGATCCCGACGAACACGTCGACGGCGGCGTCGGGCAGCTCGGCGAGGAAGTCGGCCGACCAGTAGTTGCGACGACCGCGCGGGTTGGCCTCGGTGATGAGGTCCTGCACTGCGAGGTACGGGATCTCGCCGAACAGGTCGAGCCCGGGAGGGCCGAACTCGCGCAGCGGCTGCATCACGCTCGCGCCCTCGGCGACGTCACCGGCGTAGCAGGTGATGCACGCGACGATCGGGTGGCCGCGTACGGGCTCGGGCACGAACTCCAGCGGCGGCGCGGTGATGAAGGCCAGCGCGCTGCCCACCTCGTCGGGCGCGTCGAGCATGAAGTCGCGCCAGAAGCGCACGACGTCGCCGGCCATCGCCGCCGGCCACGCCAGCATGCCGCCGTAGACGATCGGGCCCACGGGGTGCAGCTGGAGGTGGAACGCGGTGACGATGCCGAAGTTGCCCCCGCCGCCGCGCAGTCCCCAGAAGAGCTCGGGGTGCTCGTCGGCCGACGCCGTGACCACGCGCCCGTCGGCGGTGACGACCTCGGCGGCGAGCAGGTTGTCGCACGTGAAGCCGAGCTTGCGCTCCAGCCATCCGCTGCCGCTCCCGAGCGCGAGACCGGCGATGCCGGTGTCGGGCACCCGTCCGCCCGTGACCGCGAGCCCGTGGGTCTGGGTCGCGGCGTCGAGCTCACCCCAGTTGAGCCCGGCTTCGGCCCGCACCGTGCGCGCGTCGGCGTCGACCGCGACGTCCTTCATCCCCCGCATGTCGATCATCAACCCGTTGTCGACGACCGCGGCACCGGTGACGCTGTGCCCGCCGCCGTAGACCGAGAGCGGGACGCCCTCGGCCCGGCGTGGTTCACCGCGGCGACGACGTCGGACACGGAGCCGCACACGGCGATCATCGCCGGCCGGCGGTCGATCATGCCGTTGAACACGGCTCGCGCCTCGTCGTAGCGGTCGTCGCCCGGTGCCAGCAGCTCGCCGCCGAAGCCCGGGATCCCGAGTGTGGTCGTGCTCGTGCCCATGTGGTCCGTCCCCTCTCGATGCCAGTCCCCGCCCCTTCGTACCGCAGGAACGGCGGGCTGACCAGGGCCGCGCGGTGAATTCCCGGTGACCCGCGCTGATCCGAATCGGGTCCGGCTCCGTACCCTTCGTGTGGTGGACCACGACGCCGGCGACACCGACGACCCCGGCGGCACCGACGCGCCCCAGCGGCCTGACATCGCCGCGGCGGCCGACGTCACTCGCTCCCCCGAGACCGGGACACCCGTGGGCGGCTCGCCCGTCGGTCGACGGGTGTTCCTCGGGCTCGTCGGCCTCGGAGCGGCCGGGGTGCTGCTCGGCGCGCAGGCGCAGGACTGGCTCGAACGCGTCGTCGGCCCGTTCATCTCGAAGGACGGCACCGGGCTGGCGTCGCTCCTCCCCGTCGGCCGGTTCCGCATCTACACCGTCACCGGCGACCTCCCCTCGCGCAGCCGCGCCGACTGGAAGCTGAAGGTCGGCGGCCTGGTCGACCAGCCCTTCGAGCTCTCCTACGACGAGCTGGTGGCCATGCCCGCCACGAACCTCACGCGCGACTTCCAGTGCGTGACCGGGTGGCGCGTCCCCGAGGTGCAGTGGCGAGGCGTGCAGCTCTCGCGCCTCCTCGACCGCGCCGGCGTGCAACCGGAGGCGAAGGCGCTGCGCCTCCACTCGTTCGACGGCGAGTACACCGAGAGCCTCACGCTGACGCAGGCGCGGCGCGACGACGTGATCGCGGCCTACCGGTTCGAGGGCGACGAGCTCTCCGACGAGCACGGCGGACCGGTGCGGCTCTACGTCGCGCCGATGTACGGCTACAAGTCGCTGAAGTGGCTCGATCGCATCGAGCTCACCAAGGACGTCGAGGAGGGCTACTGGGAGGTGCGCGGCTACGACGTCGACGGCTGGGTCGGTCGTTCGAACGGACGTGACGACGATGCCACCTGACACCACCGCGCGCGTCGACGTGCGGAAGCAGAGCGAGCCGCCGCTGCTGCGCTTCGACCGCGTCGAGCGGACCCTGCACTGGGTCAACGCGACGCTGTTCGGGATCCTGATGCTCACCGGCGCCGCGCTCTACGCGGGGCCGATCTCCGCGTTGGTCGGCAACCGTGAGGTCGTGCGCACCCTGCACGTGTACAGCGGCATCCTGCTGCCGGTGCCGCTGCTGCTCGCGGTCCTCGGGCGCACCGGGGAGCGCGTCTCCGCACCGACCTCGGTCGGCTCAACCGTTGGTCGCGCGACGACGCCCGCTGGTTCCGCCGCCGCCACCGCCACCAGGTCGCACTGGGCAAGTTCAACCCCGGTCAGAAGCTCAACGCCTCGTTCATCGCCGGCGCCGCGGTGGTGATGCTCGGCACCGGGTCGATCATGAAGTGGTTCGACCTGTTCCCGCTCGACTGGCGCACGGGCGCCACGTTCGTGCACGACTGGTTCGCGCTCGGCATCTGGGTCGCGGTGATCGGCCACATCGTGTTCGCGTTGCGCGACGGCGACGCGCTCGAGAGCATGATCGGCGGCACGGTGCCCGCGGCGTGGGCCAGGAAGAAGGCACCGCTCTGGTACGAGGAGCTGCGGCCCGTCAGGAGCGCGACCTAGCCTCGGCCGCATGGACACCAGCACCGCACGCCAGGCCGCGCTCGACTCGGCGCGCGCCGACTCCGACGCCGCGCGTCACGACCTCGAGACCCTCGTGCGCATCCCGAGCATCAGCGCCGATCCCGCCTCCGTCGGCGACGGTCGACGACTGCGCCAGCGCGGTCGGCGACCTCCTGCGCGACGCCGGCCTGCACGACGTGCGCGAGCTGCGGGTCGACGGTGGACTGCCCTACGTCGTCGGCGAGTGGACGCAACGCCCCGGCGCGCCGACCGTGCTGCTGTACGCGCACCACGACGTGCAACCGGCGGGCTACGTCGAGCGGTGGTCGTCCGAGCCGTTCGAACCGGTCGAGCGCGACGGCCGGCTCTACGGGCGCGGCACCGCCGACGACAAGGCCGGAGTGGTCGCGCACGTCGCCGCGGTGCGAGCGTGGCTGCGCACCGCCGGCGAGCTCCCGTGCAACGTGAAGGTGCTGATCGAGGGCGAGGAGGAGATCGGCTCCCCCGGCCTCTCCGGGTTCCTCGACGCCTACACCGACGACCTGCGCTCCGACGTGCTGCTCCTCGCCGACGCCGGGAACTGGTCGGTCGGCACCCCCGGCCTCACCTACTCGTTGCGCGGCCTGGCCGGGGTCGACGTGCGGGTGCGCGCCCTCGACGGTCCCGTGCACAGCGGCATGGCCGGCGGCGCGGTCCCCGACCCCGTCCTCGCCCTCGCCCAGCTGCTCGCCACCCTCGTCGACGAGCACGGCGATCCCGCCTTCGACGGCTGCTGGGACGACTACGCACCGCCGGACGCGGCCGAGCGGGCGCGGATCGCCGCGCTGCCGTCGCCCGAGGTGGGGCTCCGGCGCGACTGGGGCGTGCGCGACGGCGTCGACCTCGCCGGCGATCCGTCGGTCTCGATCTTCGAACGGCTCTGGCTGCGACCGACCGTCACCGTGATCGGCATCGACGGGCACCCGATCGCGGGATCGTCGAACCAGATCGTCGCCGAGGCCGCGGCGCGCGTCAGCGTGCGCGTCGGACGCGGTCAGGACCCGGCGCGCCTCAACGCCGCGCTGCGCGAGCACCTCGAGCGGCGCATCCCGCTCCACCTCGAGCACACGATCACCGCGCTCGACGCGGTGCCGGCCTGGCACTGTCGACCCGACGGGCTGGGCGTTCGACGCCACCGAACGCGCGCTGCGCGCCGGGCTTCGGCGTCGACCCCGTCTACATGGGCGTCGGCGGGTCGATCCCGTTCGTCGGCCCGTTCGCCGACGCGTTCGGGGGCATCCCCGCGCTGCTCCTCGGGCCCGCCGATCCCGGCAGCCGCATCCACGGCGAGGACGAGAGCCTCCACCTCGGCGACTGGCACAAGCTGGTCGAGAGCGAGGTGCACCTGCTCGCCGAGCTCGCGAATCCGACGGAGAGATCCTGAACACCCGCCGGTAATCTCGGCCCGATGGCCGTCGATCCCACCTCCGTCACCCTCCCCCCCGAGCTCGTCCCCGGCGACGGGCGCTTCGGCTCCGGCCCCTCGAAGGTCCGCCCCGAGACCGCCCGGGCCCTCGCCGACACCGGCGACACGTTCCTCGGCACCAGCCACCGCCAGCCGCGGGTGAAGTCGGTGGTCGGCAGCATCCGCGCCGGGCTCGCCGACCTCTTCTCCCTGCCCGACGGCTACGAGGTGCTGCTCGGCAACGGCGGCAGCACCGCGTTCTGGGACGCCGCCGCCTTCGGACTGGTGGAGCGCCGCGCCGAGCACCTGGTGTTCGGCGAGTTCTCGTCGAAGTTCGCCGCCGTCACCACCGCCGCGCCGTTCCTCGACGACCCGGTCGTGCTGCGCTCCGAGCCCGGTACCCACCCCGAGCTGGTGGCCGACGCCACCGTCGACGCCTACGCCTACCCGCACAACGAGACGTCCACCGGCGTGATGACCGACGTGCGCCGACCCGGCGACGACGGCCTCGTGCTCGTCGACGCCACCTCGGGCGCCGGCGGTCTCCCCGTCGAACCGACCCACTTCGACGTGTACTACTTCGCGCCCCAGAAGTGCTTCGCCGGCGACGGCGGCATCTGGCTCGCGCTCTGCTCACCGGCGGCGATCGAGCGCATCGAGCGGCTCGGCGCCGCCGACCGGTGGGTGCCGCCGTCGCTGAGCCTGCCGATCGCGCTCGAGAACTCCCGCCTCGACCAGACCTACAACACGCCCGCGCTCACGTCGCTGTTCCTGCTCGACGCCAGCGTGCAGTGGATGGTGGAGCAGGGCGGGCTCGAATGGTGCGTCGGTCGCTGCGACCGTTCGGCCGAGCTGCTCTACGGCTGGGCCGAGCGGAGCACCTACGCCGAGCCGTTCGTGGCCAAGCCGTCGGAGCGCAGCCACGTCACCGGCACCATCGACTTCTCCGACGACGTCGACGCCGCGGCCATCGCCGCTGCGCTGCGCGCCAACGGCATCGTCGACACCGAGCCCTACCGCAAGCTCGGCCGCAACCAGCTGCGCATCGCGATGTTCCCGGCGATCGAGCCCGACGACGTCGCCACCCTCACCCACGCGATCGACTACCTCGCCGAAGCACTGCGGTAGTCCGTGCGCTGGGCGACCATCCGCACGCAGGACGCGACCGGTGGCGGCACGCGTGCCGCGCGCGTCGAAGGCGACGTGCTGGTCGAGCTCGACGCGCGCGACGTGGGCGAGCTGCTCGCGCGCGGCGGCGACGCGCCGGCCACCGGCGTCGAGCACGACGCCGCCACCGTCGACTACGCGCCGGTCGTCACGCACCCGGGCAAGATCGTCTGCCAGGGCCTCAACTACCGGAACCACATCCTCGAGATGGGTCACGAGCTGCCCGAGCACCCCACGCTGTTCGCGAAGTTCCGCGAGGTGCTCGTCGGCGCGCACGACGACGTCGTGCTCCCGCCCGAGTCCGACTCGGTCGACTGGGAGGCCGAGCTCGCGTTGGTGATCGGCACCTCGGTGCGGCGAGCGTCGCCTTCCGAGGCCGCGGCTGCCATCGCCGGCTTCACCGTCGCCAACGACGTCTCGATGCGCGACTGGCAGTACCGCACGCTCGAGTGGCTGCAGGGCAAGACCTGGGAGCACTCGACCCCGGTCGGCCCGTGGCTGGTCACCCCCGACGAGGTCGGCGGCACCGCGCCCGATCTCGCCATCGGCTGCGACGTCGACGGCGTGGTCCGTCAGGCCAGCCGCACCTCCGAGCTCGTGTTCTCGCCCGCCGACCTCGTCGCCTACGTCAGCGGGTTCGTCACGCTCGAGCCCGGCGACCTGCTCCTCACCGGCACACCGGCCGGCGTGGGCCACGGCATGGATCCGCCCGTCTCCCTCGCTCCGGGGCAGGTGCTGCGCACCACGATCGAGGGCATCGGCGAGCTGCGCAACCCCTGCACGACCGGCTGACGTCCGCCGCGTTCGTGGCGACGGTCACGTCGCGTCAAGTGGACGGCCCGAAATCCCGATACACGAGCCGTGGAAACGCAGCACGAGTTGAAGGCCGAAGACCTCGGCGCACGGATCAGGACGGTTCGCGAGCTCGCCGGCGCCGACCCGCGCGACGTGGCGAAGAAGGCCGGGATCAGCCGGCGTGACCTGCAGGCCGCCGAACGCGGCGTCAGGCGGCTCTCGAACGACGAGCTCCGGGCGGTCGCCCGCGCGCTGCGGGTCGACCCCGACGTGCTCGTCGGTGTGGGCTTCGAGGGCGAGCTGGCGCGTGCGAAGGTCGTCCGACGCGACGTCGAGGACCAGCACGCGGCCGGCGTCGAGTGGCCGCCGGCACCGCCGGCGAACCTGCCCAACGCCGAACGGCGCAGGGACTACGTGACCCGCGAGCGGATCGAACGTTCGTGGCGTGACGTGCGCAACGAGATGTCCGACGCGCTCACCAGCTCGGCCCGGCTCGTGTCGGCCGGCTCCGGTGACGACGTGCGGCGCCTGATCGAGCGCCTGGAGCGCGACCTCACGCAGCTGAAGGCGAAGCAGAGCTTCCTGCGCGCACTTGCCGACCACGAACGTGCGCTCGAGCGGGCCCGCGGCACGGGCGGCAACGTGCCGGTGGCACCGGTTGCTCCGGTGGCCGCCACCGGCACCCACGCCTGACGGTCCGCAGCTCTCGAACGTCGCTCCTACCCGGTCGCGCCGTCTTCCGACGCGGCGCGCACGACGCGGAGGACCCGGTCGTTCTCGGCGGGTGTGCCGATGGTGATGCGCACGCCCACCCCCGGGAACGCGCGCAGCACCACGCCCGCCCGTTCGCCGTACTCGCCGAGCACCGCGGCGTGCTCGCCCAGCGGCAGCCACACGAAGTTCGCCTCCGACGCCACGACGTCGAGCCCGATCTCGACCAGGCCGTCGTGCACGCGGGTGCGTTCGTCGACCACCTCCCCGACCCGCTCCCGCATCTCGTCGTAGGCGGAGAGCGATGCCCGCGCCGCGACCTGCGCGAGCTCGTTGGTCGTGAAGGGCACGCGCACCTTGCGCAACGCGTCGATCACGTCGGGCCGGGCGATGGCGTAGCCGACGCGCAACGCGGCGAGGCCGTAGGCCTTCGAGAAGGTGCGCAGCACCGCCACGTTGGCGTGGTCGCGCAGCAGGTCGATGCCGTCGGGGAAGTCGGGCGTGGTCACGAACTCGCGGTAGGCCTCGTCGAACACCACCAGCAGGTCGGAGGGCACGCGCTCGAGGAACCGCTCGGCCGCGTCACGACCGACCGTGGTCCCCGTCGGGTTGTTCGGGTTGCACACGAACACGAGTCGGGTCTGGTCGGTGACCGCGTCGGCCATGGCGTCGAGGTCGTGACGGTGGTCGTGCAGCGGGACGCGGACGATCGTGGCGCCCACCTGCTGGGCGAGCACCGGGTAGGCCTCGAACGACGGCCACGCGAACACCACCTCGTCACCCGGATCGCAGGTGGCGGCGAGCGCCATGCGGCAGAGCTCGACCGACCCGTTGGCGGTGAGCACCTGCTCGGCGTCGACGCCGCACCGGCCGGCCAGCGCTTCGCGCAGCGCGAGCGCCGCGTCGTCGGGGTAGCGGTTGAGGCGCCCGGCCGCCTCGGTGATGGCGGCGACGGCAGCCGGCAACGGCGGGAACGGCGCCTCGTTGGAGGCCAGCTTCACGACGTCGAGCACGGCGCGTTCGCCGGCGACCTCCTCGGCCGACTTCCCCGGCACGTACCGGGCGATCCCCTCGAGCGCCTTGCGGGTCCGGATCACCGTCGCCTCAGCTCAGCACGCCGTGGTCGACGAGGAGGTCGGCGACCGCCGCGGCGCCCTCGATCGGCGTGACCTCGCCGCCCGGGAGCACCAGCTCGGCGTGCAGCGGTGCCTCGTACGGGTCGTCGATGCCGGTGAAGCCGGTGATCTTCCCGGCGCGTGCCTGGGCGTAGAGCCCCTTCGGGTCACGCTGCTCGCACACCTCGATCGGCGTGTCGACGAACACCTCGAGGAAGGGGAGACCCGCGGCCTCGTGCAGCGCGCGGGCGTGGTCGCGCCCGGCGCGGTAGGGGCTGATGAGCGGCACGAGTGCGACCACGCCGGCATCGGCGAACAGCCGGGCCACCTCGCCGACGCGGCGCACGTTCTCGGTGCGGTCGTCGGCGCTGAAGCCGAGATCACCGTTGAGGCCGTGACGGAGGTTGTCGCCGTCGAGCGTGTAGCTGAGCACGCCGCGCGCCGTGAGCAGCACGGCGACGGCACTGGCGACGGTCGACTTGCCCGATCCCGACAGTCCGGTGAACCACACCGTCGCGCCGCGCACGTCGCTCGCGGCCCAGCGTTCGGCGCGCGGCACCTCGCTCTCGTGCCAGACGACGTTGGGACTGGCGCCGGTGTCCGTCGTGGCGTCGGGCACCGGGCTCAAGGCGCCGACTGGCCGAGGATCATCCCCGCGCCGACGGTCTCGAACGTGCCCTCGTCGATGAGGATGAAGCTGCCGGTGATCCGGTTCTTCCGGTACTCGTCGACGAACAGCGGCACCGCGGTGCGGATCGACACCCGACCCATCTCGTTGAGCGTCAGCGCACTCTCGACCTCGTCACGGTGCAACGAGTTGACGTCGAGGCGGTAGTGCAGCTGCTGCACCCGCGCCTTCGCGGTGCGGGTGGTGTGCTTCACGAGGTACGTCGAACCCGGGCGCAACGGCTGGTCGCTGAACCAGCAGACCATGGCGTCGACGTCCTGGGTGACGGTCGGCAGGTTGTTCGGCCGCACGAGCATGTCGCCGCGGCTGATGTCGATCTCGTCGGCGAGGCGCACGCTCACCGACATCGGCGGGACGGCTTCTTCGATCGGGCCCGCCGAACACGTCGACGCCGGCGACCGTGGTGGCGAACCCGGACGGCAGCACGACCACCTCGTCGCCGGGGCGCAACGCACCGCTGGCGACCTGGCCCGCGTAGCTGCGGTAGTCGTGGTGCTCGTGGCTCATCGGCCGGATCACGTACTGCACCGGGAACCGCATGTCGATGAGGTTGCGGTCGGACGCGATGTACACGTTCTCGAGGTAGTGCAGCAGCGTCGATCCCTCGTACCACGGCATGTTCGGCGAGTGCGACGTGATGTTGTCGCCGTGCAGCGCCGACACCGGGATGAACGTGAGGTCGTCGATGTCGAGCTTCGAGGCGAACTCGGTGAACTCGGCGCAGATCTCGTCGAAGCGCTCGTGCGAGTACTCGACCAGGTCCATCTTGTTGACGCACAGCACGAGGTGCTTCACCTGCAGCAGCGACGCGATCACCGCGTGCCGGCGCGACTGCTCGAGCACGCCCTTGCGGGCGTCGATGAGCACGAGCGCGAGGTCGGCCGTGGACGCGCCCGTCACCATGTTGCGCGTGTACTGCACGTGCCCGGGCGTGTCGGCGATGATGAACTTGCGCTTGGGCGTCGCGAAGTAGCGGTACGCCACGTCGATGGTGATGCCCTGCTCGCGCTCGGCGCGCAGGCCGTCGGTGAGCAGCGCGAGGTTGGTGTAGTCGAACCCGCGGTCGCGGCTGCTCTGCTCGACCGACTCGAGCTGGTCCTCGAAGATCTGCTTCGTGTCGAGCAGCAGCCGCCCGATCAGCGTGCTCTTGCCGTCGTCGACCGAACCCGCGGTCGCGAACCTCAGCATCTCGGCCATGGCTAGAAGTACCCCTCGCGCTTGCGGTCTTCCATCGCGGCTTCCGTGAACTTGTCGTCGGCCCGGGTCGCACCACGTTCGGTGATGCGCGACGCGGCCACCTCGGCGATGACCTCGTCGACGGTCGCCGCCGGCGACTCGACCGCGCCGGTGCAGGACGCGTCACCGACCGTGCGGTAGCGCACGGTCATCTCGACCGGCTCGTCGTCGTCCATCAGGGTGACGAACGGCGACACCGCCAACCACATGCCGTCGCGCCGGAACACCTCGCGCCGGTGCGCGTAGTAGATCGACGGGATCTCGATGTCGTCGTCCTTGATGTACTGCCAGATGTCGAGCTCGGTCCAGTTCGACAGCGGGAACACCCGGATGTGCTCACCCTTGCGGTGCTTGCCGTTGTAGAGGTTCCACAGCTCGGGGCGCTGGTTCTTCGGATCCCACTGCCCGAAGTCGTCGCGGAACGAGTAGACGCGCTCCTTGGCGCGCGCCTTCTCCTCGTCGCGCCGACCGCCGCCGAACACGGCGTCGAACTGGTGCTCCTGGATCGCGTCGAGCAGCGTCGTGGTCTGCAGCCGGTTGCGGCTGGCCCGGGGTCCGGTCTCCTCGACCACACGACCCTTGTCGATCGACTCCTGCACCGAGGCCACGACCAGCTGGATCCCGAGCTCCTCGACCCGGTGGTCGCGGTAGTCGAGCACCTCCTGGAAGTTGTGGCCGGTGTCGACGTGCATCAGCGGGAACGGGATGCGGGCGGGCCAGAACGCCTTCTCGGCCAGGCGCGCCATCACGATGGAGTCCTTGCCGCCGGAGAAGAGGAGCACCGGCTTCTCGAACTCGGCCGCCACCTCCCGGAAGATGTGGATCGATTCCGCCTCGAGAGCGGCCAGGCTCGACAACTGGGTGGGCATGACCCAAAAACCTACTGGTTTTGTCGGGATTCGGGCAAGCTCGGGCGCCACTCGTAGATCACGGCCGACCCGCACACCAGGTCGTAGAGCGACTTGTTCTTCCGGCTGACCAGCACCCACAGCACGCCGAGCCCGGCGGTCAGGATCACGAGCAGCGCACGCCAGAAGGCCCGGCGCGACGAGAGGTGACGGCGCCCGTCCTTCCCGGCGACGCGGAGCCCGAGCACCGCCATGCCCGGCGCCCGGCCCGATCCCGACCACGCCGTCCAGAGCAGCAGCACGCCGATCCCGAGGTAGAGCGCGAAGTTGCCGCCCTGCCCGGCGCGGGGCACCTCGTAGTCCTTGCCCGTCACCAGGTAGCGCACGAACCCGTACGCGAACAGCACGACGATCTCGGCGAGGACGACCGTCCCGAGGTCGAGCGCGGTCGCGAGTGCCTGCGACACGAACCCCGCACGCGTTCCCTGCGCCTCCCGCGAGCGCTCGCTCCGGATCTCCTTCACGAGTCGCGCTTCACGAGTCGCTGTCGAACGTGGTGTCGCGCGGTTGCTTGCGGAACAGCACCTTGTCGACGATGCGCTCGGCCCACGCATCGATCGTGATGCCCTGCGAGCGCACCGCGTCGACGGTCTCCATGGTGAGGCTCGCCGTCGACTCGCGGATCACGCCACCGAGATCGATGCGTTGCACGATCGCCTCGACGTCGATGGACGCGGCGATGTCGTCGATCGGGATCTGCTCCACGATGCGCACGAAGTCGAGCTGCGCGATCACGTTCTCGGTGACCTGCTGCACGATGACCGGGATCAGCGCCGACGCCTGCGCCTGGTTGCGCAGCTGCTCGCGCCGCGCCACCTCGTTCCAGTGCCAGAGCCGGTCCTCGAGCGGGCGCAACGCCCGCTGCACGATCGCGGGTTGCGTCGCCGCTCGCACCACGCCGCCCGAGTGCGTGCCCACCGTGTCGACCACGCGGTCGACGACGGCGGCGGCACGCTTCTCGGCCTCGAGGGCCATGCCCAGGACCGCGCCGGGCAGGAGCGACGCGAGCCCCGGATCGGGGTCGGGGTCGGCGCCGCCCGGGTCGGGCACGTGCGCGAAGACACCGCCGGCGGCCCGTCCAGCGAGACCGAGCGCGCCGAGTCCGAGCCGGGCGCTGCGGCGCAGCACGTCGGTCACGCCCGGCGCCGGTGCCGGCACCGGCGTGGCGCGCGGCACCACCTCGGTGCCCGGTGTCCTCGGCGCGTCCTCGCTCCCCGCAGTCACCCGACCCCCTCGGTCCAGCCCACGCGGGCCAGCGCGACTGTAGGACTCCCGCATGCCGGTAGCCTCCCGCAGCGTGCCGCGGCGTGTCCTCGTTGTCCTCCTGCTCGCGCTCGCGGTGGGCACCGGCGCGCTCGGTGGTGTGCTCGGCGCCATCGTGCCGGCGGGCGCCGACGCCCTGCCGCGCACCGCCGCCCGCCGTACGGTCGAGCGCGCCGTCCACGTCGCCTACCCCGACCTCGCGTTCGGCAACGTCGCCTGCCCCAAGGGCGTGGAGCGCGCCACGGGCGTCGCGTTCACGTGCACCGTGCAGCTGCCCGGGACGTTCCTCGTCGTGGAGGCGAAGCAGACCGACGGCAGCGGAACGATCGCACTCTCCACCCTGCAGGCGCTGCTCCCCACCGCAGCCCTCCGCGACTTCATCGCTCAGAACGCGTCGTTGCCCGCGAACATCGACTGCGGCGCGGGACCGTATCGGGTGGCCGCCGCCGGTCAGGTGGTGACGTGCACCGCGGCGCTCGCCGACGGCACCGTGCGCACCGTCCAGCTCACGGTGCAGGACACCGCCGGGAACGTGACCCTGAGCGGCGTGGCGTAGCCGTCACCCACCGCTGGCGGGATCCAGCGCGGGCGGTCAGCCGTGCTCGACGACGAGCAGCAGCCCGCCGAACATCGCCGCGTTCTTGAGGAACTGGATGGTCTGCTGGTTGCGGCCGGCCTCCTCCTCTTCCTCCCAGAACCGGTGGCCGGCCAGCGTCGTCGGCACGAGGGAGCCGGCGAGGGCCAGCGCCGACAAGCGGGGGAAGATCCCGAGGCCGAGCGTGACACCCGCCGCGACCTGCACCGCGCCGTTGAACTGCACGAGCTGCTCGGTGTCGGCGTCGATCCCCACCAGTCCGGCGATGTCAGGGGCGACCTTCTCGGCGCGAGGCACCTTGCCGGCCGGGTTGCGGATGGAGTCGAGTCCGCCGTACACGAACATGCCCGCGAGCAGGGGCCGGGCGATCACACTGATGAGGCGCATCGTCCCCGTCTACCCCATCGGGTGGCGGCTGATGCAGGCCGTAGTTAGTCTCCGCACAATGGATGACGTACTCGGATACGAAGGCAAGCACGCGGTCGTCACCGGCGCCGCCTCGGGCATGGGCGAGCAGGTGGCGCGCATCTGCCACGAGCTCGGCGCGAACGTGACCGCGCTCGATCTGAAGCCGGTCTCGACGCCGGTCAAGACCTCGATCACGCTCGACCTGCTCGACGAGGCGTCGATCGACTCCGTGGTGGAGCAGATCGACGGACCGGTCGACGCGGTGTTCAGCTGCGCGGGACTGCCCGGGCCGCCGTTCACCGACCTGCAGACCGGGATCGTGAACTTCGTCGGCGCCCGCGCACTGATGGAGGGTCTCCTCCCGAAGATCCCCGAGGGCGGCGGAGTCGCCTGCATCGCGTCGGGCGCAGGCGTCGGTTGGCAGCAGGAGCTCGAGACGTACGCGCCGCTGCTCGCGACCGAGACGTTCGAGGAAGGTGTCGCCTGGTGCGAGGCAAACCCGGAGATCGCGTTCCCGATGGGCGGCTACCGCATGTCGAAGGTCGTGATGAACCAGTGGGTCGCCGCGACCTGCGCCAAGTTCGGCGAGACCGGCGTGCGGCTCAACTGCCTCAACCCCGGTCCCACCAAGACCGCGATGATGCCGGCGTTCGAAGAGGCCGCGGGCAAGGACGTCGTCGAGAACGCACTCGGCGTGATCCACCGCTACTCCGACCCCGCCGAGCAGGCGTGGCCGATGGTGTGCCTCAACAGCCCGCGCTTCAGCTACGTCACCGGCGAGGCGCTCTGGGTCGACGGCGGGTTCCTCGGCATGCTCTCCACGGGCACGCACCCCGGCTTCAACTTCGCCTGACGCCCTTCGGTGGACAGACGCCCTACGTCCTCCTCCCCTGTTGACTTCGTGACCAGGGAGGGCAGTGGCCGACACCGCTCAGTTCCTGACGTTCCTGTTCACGGACATCGAGGGCTCGACCGCGCTCTGGGAACGGCACGCGGCGGAGATGCGCGTGCTCGGAGCCACGACGAGATCCCCGGCACGCGATCACGGCGGGGATGGCACCGTCATGGGTGGTCGTGGTGACGGCGTCTTAGCCGTGTTCGCGGCTCCGCGCAACGCGAGTGGACCGCGACGCGGGACGCGCAGCGCGCGCTGGCGGAGGAGGCGTGGCCGGAGGGTATGGCGCTGCGAGTGCGCATGGGAGTGCACGCCGGGGAGGCGAAACGAGCGGCGAGGGCGACTGGTACGGCACCGAGGTGAACAGCGCGCCGCGGTGATGGCGGTAGCGCCACGGCGGGCAGATGGTCTGCGCACGCGCATCGTCGAGGAGCTCGTGCACGGCGACTTCGACTAGTAGACCTCGGAGAGCACCGGTTGCGCGATCTGCAGAGCACGGTGCACCTGTTCCAGGTGGAAATTCCGGGCTACGCCGCAGTGCACGCGCAGCTGCGATCGATGGACGCGCACCGCACGAACCTGCCCCTACGAGCTGAGCAGCTTCATCGGACGCGAGCACGAGCTAGCACGAAGTCACCGTGCGGGCTGCAGGAAACGCGGCTAGTGTCGATCGTGGGGGTGGGTGGTGTGGGTAAGACCGACTGGCGCTCCAGGTCGGGGCTGCGAGTGCTGCACGAGCACGCCGATGGCGTGTGGCTCTGCGAGCTGGCAGCGGTACACGATCCCGAACGGATCTCCATGACGCGGTGGCGGCGGCGCATAGGCTACACGCCACCGCCAGGCAGTCACCGGTGGCGCTCGGCCTGCAAACGGCACCTGGAACGCAAGCAGCTGATTGCTGCATGCTCGACAACTGCGAGCACCTCGTCGGGCGGTGGCCAGAGTTCGTCACAGACACGACCACGCGCACGCGGCAGGAGTGTCGGTGCTTGCGCGACGAGTCGAGAAGCACTCGGCGTCGAGGCGAGCACATCTCCCGCTGACGTCGCTCACCGCTGCCACGCGACGCCGACGACGCCGCAGTGCGGTACTCGGCTCGGAGGCGGGTGCGCTGTTCGCGCCCGAGCAAGCGAGGCAGGTGGCGGACGCTCACGATCGACGAGCGCACGGCCAGTGCGATACGAGCGTGTGCACGCGCCTGGACGGCATCCCGCTGGCGATAGAGCTCGCGGCGGCGCAGACCGCGATGATGACGCCGGTCGAGATCGAGAGAACGACTCGACAAGCAGTTCACGGCCGCCACGGCGGGCGCCGCGGCGCGCTGGAACGGCACCAGACGCTAGGGGCCGCGATCGACTGGTCCTACGACCTGCTCACAGGCGGGAGCGCAGGAGCTGCTCGAAAGGCTGTCGGTGTGCGTGGGAGGGTTCGACCTCGACGCCGCGGACGAATTGGGTGTGCGGCGCCGACGGCGACGACGGAGGCGTTCGAACTGCTGCGGGAGCTTGTGGGCAAGTCGTTGGTCGAGCGCTACGAGGACGAGCGCGAACACTCGGTACCGCCTGCTAGAGATGATACGTCAGTACGCGGCGGAGCGGCTCGAGAGCGTCGGGAGACGCCGAGGCGACACGCGACCTCCACGCTGCGCACGACGCGAGAGCGGTTGGTGCAGATCGCGCGCCGATGTGTAGAGTGAAGAAGAGTGGGAAGAGCTCGACACAATGGCGCTAGAGACCCCGAACATCGCTGCCGGCCTAGAGTGGTGGATCGCTAACGGAAAGCGGACCGGTGATATGCTGCAGTGCTTCGGCGACATGCCGTTCTTCGACGGAGTTCGCTGCACCACCGACGTGACGCTCGAGGAGCTCGCGACGATGGCGAGGGCGGCGATCGACATCGAAGGGCGCGGAGCGTCTGCGCGGGCTTCACGCGACGCGAGTGTGTTCGTGTGCTTGCTGGAGTTCCTGAGTGGCGACATCGACGAGTACCGACACGCTCACGCATCGAACGCGCGCGGGCGGTAGACTACGGTCGTAGGCAGGGGTCACCGTGTCGTGACTGGCGATGTTACGAGGGGGACATGGTGGGTGCGCGTAGAACACGGCGGCGGCGCCGCGGAGCTCGCGCGCGACGACGGAGGCCGCAGTAGCGTGGCATGGACGCTCGCCCACAGGGTCACCTTGGCCGGAATATGGTGCAGCAGAGAAGATAGGAACGATCAGGCCGACGACGCGACGACGAGCCTGCGTTGCGGCACGTGTACGACGCCGCTTAGTAGAGTCGCGGCGTTTCGATAGGTGCGTGCGCGGCACGATCGCGTAGCCAGTATCCGCTGTTAGAGATAGTCGAACTGCTGCGCTGGTCGCAGACGACGTCAAGGAGAGCGTGGAATAGCTCCTAGCGCGCGGTTCCGTGCGCTCGCCGCGGACGAGAGTCACGGAGATCGACCACACGCAGCGCCGGTTCTGGTCGACCACCGTCGCGTCGGCGGCTGCGAACGTGCGGGGCCGCACGCGGCGATCCGCTCGAGCAGCTCACCCGATGGCGGGAGAGCCTCCTCGATCACAAGGAGTGCAACGAGCCGTTTCCTGTTCATCATGCTGATCGGCGACGATGAGCGAGTCGCTGGTGGACGTGGAGCCGGCGATTGCGGCATGGAGCTAGCGGCGATCGCCGAGAGCGGGGCGTGATCGCACCGACCGCGACCTTCACGGTGTTCCCGAAGTTGCTCCGCGCCGCTGACGGCTCACCCCGAGATGATCTCCGAGGCGCGAGTGGCGAGCCGCGGTCATGTAGCGTGATCAGGTCTATGTCCGAGATCTTCTAGCCGCATCGACGAGCTGATCGCCCGCCACGGCCTCGACCGACCTGAGCTACTTGACCTTCACCGAGGTCTGCAGCGCACCCACGCCGAGCTTGGCGCTCGCACCGGTGACGACGGTGCCGCGGATGAACACGGCGACGAAGTCGCGACCGTCGGGGCTCAGGTAGCGGTTGGCACCGGTGGCGCCGTAGATGCCGTTGCCGTGTGCGACGTTGCCGGCATCGACGTCGTACGAGTTGAAGTTCACCCAGTCGGGATTGATGTCCATCTGCATGCCGCGCACCGCGCCGGCGGCGACGAGCGCGTTGGCGAGGTCGAGCGGACTCAGGCGACCACCGGCCCACACGAGTCCGCCGTTGGCATCGACGCCGACGCCGCCGCGTGCGGTGGCGACCCCGGCGACCGACGCGCCCCACGCACCCGCGTTCGAGGCGGCCGCCGTCGGCGCGCCGCCGTCGACGAGCATGCCGAGGTTCTGACGCAGCGCGACGACCTGCTTGGCGGGATCGTTGTCGCGGCCCCACGACCCGACCGTGTAGGTGCCGTCGTCGTACGCGATGAGCGAGGCCTCGCCGGGAACGGGACTGCGGTACGACGCGCCGAACGCGATCACGCCGCCGTCGAAGTCGCCCCACTTGAAGCCACCGTTGAACGACGAGACGAGGAACGGCTGCTGATCGGCTGCCACCTGTCCACCCCAGGGCGAACCGAGCGGGTCACCGGCGCCGGGCACGACGGCGAGGCGGGTGAGCTGCGGATCCATCCACGCGACGAACGCGCCGTTGGCCGACCCGGTGTAGAGCACGGGACGCCCGAGCGCCTGACGACCGGCCGGGCTCCACGACACCGAGCCGCCCGGGGCCGGCGCAGGTGCAGGTGCAGGTGCCGGATCGGCCGCCGGGGCCGGGGCTGCAGCACCGAGCGTGAGCGCGACGACGGTCACTGCGAGCGCGAGCAGGCGGGGCACGACGGGCAGTCTGCCCGCTCCGACGCGCTCTCCGTGGTCGCTCCCGAGACGCAGGCGGCGCACCGTCTGCGACGTATGCGCGTTCTGCGGCCCGACAGTCCGTAACCTTGATCCACCATGGGGAACCAGACCAGCGCGGGTAGGGGCGGAAGCCCGAAGAAGCAGATCAAGCGACTGCGGCGTGACGCCATCGCGACGCTCCGACAGGCGCGGCTCACCGCGCAGCTCGAGCTCGTCACCGCGGAGGCGACCGCTGCGCACATCCGCGAGGCCGCGTACGCCGTCGCCGCGGAGGAGACGGCCGCGATCCGCGCCGAGGCGCATGCGGCCGTGGTCGAGGAGACCGCTGCCCTCCGCGCCGAGGCGCACGCCGAGGTGGCGCGCATCCTCGAACAGGGACGCCTCGACGCCAGCACCGCATCCGCCGCGCTCGCCGCCGAGCACCTCGGTGCCGCGCAGGCCGAAGCGCGCGCCGTGCTCGCCGAGGCCGAGGTCAAGGCCGCGCGCATCACCCGCGAAGCGGAGACCGACGCGCGCAACCGTCGCGATCAGATCGTCGCCGACGCGATGCAAGAGGCCGCGAGCGTGCGCAGCGCCGCGCACGACGAGGTCACCGGGTTCCTCCGCCGGCTCGACGACGAACGCACGCGCATGCTCGAAACGGCCGGCGAAGAAGCCGCCCGGGTCGTCGCCGATGCCCGCGCCGCTTCGGCCACCGACGCCGCGCGACTGCGCGAAGCAGCCGAGCAGGAGATGCACACCAAGGCCGCCGACGTCGTCGCCGCGGCCGAGGCCGAAGGCCGCGCGATCGTGCAGCGCGCCGAGACCGAAGCGGCGGCCACTCGCAAGGCGAGTGAAGCGCTCGCGGACGCGGCGAAGACCGCTGCCGAGTCCACCCCGGCACCGTCAGCGGACGCGCCGGCTGCACCCCCCACTGCCCGTCCGATGCCGCCCGCTCCGCCGACGCCCGCTCCCACCCCGGTCGTTCCGGCACCGGTCGTGCCCACGCCGGCGATGGCCGCATCGTCCGTCGGGAGCTGTTCGTCCGACACCGTCGCCGACCGGCACCGTCGTGTCCGCATCGGTCACCGAGGTCCGCTGGCACGCCGAAGGCTCAGCGCCGACGAACGGCAGTCAGAACGGCACCAGCAACGGTGCGGTGAACGGCACCAGCAACGGCAAGGCGAACGGCAGTCAGAACGGTGCGCACGAACGGCGACGGTCAACGGCAGCACGAACGGATCCGCCGATCTCGTCGACCAACGGCAAGGACGCGACGCCCGAGGGTCCGACCACGCCGCGACGTCTCCGACGCAGTCACCACCGAGGTTCCCGCACCGCCGAAGAAGCGACGCCGCTTCTTCCTGCGGAGCAGGTAGACCGTCAGTCGTCGAAGCGGCCCGGCCGCTGCTCGAGGTTGGCGACCACCGCTTCGAGCTGGTTCTTCGAACCGATCATGCCCTCGGTCTGATCGCGTTCCTCGCGCACGCCGTCGTCGAACGACAGCGTCCACGACGCGTCGACGAGCCGCTTCATCACCTTGATCGCATCGGGGTTGCGACCCGCGATCTCGCGGGCGAGCTCGAGCGCATCGGCACGCGGGTCGTCACTCAGCCGGGTGACGAGCCCGAGCGCCTGCGCCTCCGTACCGCTGATCGTGCGTCCGGTGAACATCAGGTCCTTGGCGACGTCGGGTCCCACCAGTCGCGGGAGCAACTGGGTGCCGCACATGTCGGGGACGATCCCCCACTTGATCTCGAACACGCCGAGCTGAGCGTCGGGCGCGACCACTCGCAGGTCGGCACCCAGCGCGAGCTGGAAGCCACCCCCCACGGCGACGCCGTGCACGGCGGCGATCACGGGCGCGGCCAGGTCGACCCACACCCGCACCGCCTGCACCGCCTCGACGCGGATCGCACCCGACGTCCCGCTGGTTCCACCGTCTCGCCGTCCCGCGGGCTCGCGCTCGGCCATCGCCGCGAACAACGACGTGTCGAGCCCGGCGCAGAACGCCTTGCCGTCCCCGGAGAGCACGACCGCGCGCACGGTGCGGATCGGCGGCGATTGCTCGCCGGCCTCGATGATCGCCTGGAACATGCGCCGGTCGAGCGCGTTGCGCTTGTCGGCGCGCACGAGTCGGACATCGGCCACGCCGTCGGCGACGGTGACGGCGACCCGTTCCTCGTCGGGCACGATCAGATCTGCTCGTAGATCACGAACGACGGCGTGGGGTCCATCTCCATCGCGTCGCTCATGTGCATGCTGCCGTCGGCGAAACGCTCCGCCAGCGCCGGCATGACCGCGCTCAGGTCGTCGCACTCGAGCTCGTACACCGCGCAGTACTGGTGCGCGCCCTCGGCCGGCGGCGCCACGTCGCTCGCCTTGAACCGCCTCGCCGCGGTGATCCCCGGGATCTCGAGCACCTCGGGGAGGTGGGTGTTGGTGTACCAGTCGTTGTACTCGTCGTCGCGGTCGGCCGACGACGGCCTCGACTGCACGAACATGATCGCCTTCGGCATCGCTCCCCCTCGGTCAGGATGGTCGCGCCACCCTAAACCGCGGGGCGACGGCGCTCAGGGGGACGTCGTGCTGGTGGAGGTGCTCGACGTGGTCGTCGACGACGAGTCGCCGCTGTCGTTCGAGTCGCCGCTCGAGGAGCCGGAGCCCGTGTACGCGCTCGGGCTGCTGTTGGTCGCCGACTTCTCGCCCTTCGGCGTGGCCAGGCTCAGCACGAGCAGCTTGGGCGAGCTCGCGGGTCCGTACCAGTACAGGTAGGAGCGGGTCCCTGCCGCGACGTTCGCGGTGGCGCTCACCACAGGCGACCCGGAGCAGTCGGTCGTGGCACCGGTCCACAAGCCGAGCTCGAGCGCACCGGGCTCCGACGCCACGTACTCGATGCCCCGACCGGTGCCGGACCCCGGGGCGAGGTACTCGGGGTTGAAGTCGGAGTCCTCGTTGCCGTTGGTCAGGAACTCGGGGAGGCAGCCCTTGCCCACCACACCCATCTGCCACTCGCTGTCGTCGGTCCCACCGGTGATCCCGGTGGTGTGGGTGAACAACACCGCCGCGTCCTTGATGGGGCGGCCCGTGCCGTCGGTGTAGGTGAAGTCGGTCTGCTCGCTGTACGCGACTGACCGAGAGTGGGGACGTGTAGCCGAATCCCTTGGTGGTCGTCGTGCTCGCGCTGCGTGCGGCGAGCACGGGCGGTCCGTTCGTCCGTGATCTCGTAGGTGTCGGCGAGAAGCCGTGAGCGATTGGCCGCAGCCTCGACCGCCCCCATCCCGAGGATGTCGGGCTTGCCCGCGGCGGTCACGAAGAACAACGACGCCCACGGGCGCCGACAGGTACTTGGTCGCGGCGCCGAACGCGAGCTTCGGGACGAACTTCTTCGGCGCCGGCTTCACCGCGGTGATCTTGCCTCCGTTGTCCGGGCGTGTGGTCACCGTCGTCGCCGCGTACACGTCCACCGGGGTGCCGTCGGGGTAGTCGGAGGTCACCGCCATGTTCGACGAACCGCACCTTGGCGGAGTCGGAGGTGCTCGTCGCGCTCTTGGCGACTGCCGGCGTCGCGCTCGCCAGCGTTGCCACGCCGAGCACGATGGCAGTCGCCAGCCCCACGATCGCGGCCATCGTCGGGCGACCACATCGGGCGCGTGTGTGCAGTTCGTCCACGTTCCTGCCTCCGAGCGAAGGGCGTGCGGGGGTACGCGCCGTCCTGCATCGTGCCCCTCCGTCGATGCCGGCACATGAGCAGTCCGACTACTCACGCGACGGCGGACGTCTACTCATGACGGAATAGGGTCACCCTCGATGCTCGTCGACTGGCCGCTGATGGGACGCGACCGGGAGTTGGCGGAGATCCTCGAAGGCGTCGAGCGTGGCGTCGGTGCGCTGGTGGTCGGCGCTCCGGGAAGCGGGAAGTCGACGCTGGTGCGAGAGGTCCGCCGCCGGCTGTCGACCCACGACGAGTTCGGCTCGGACGTGGTGTTCGTCGATGACGTCGATCGGCTCGACGACGACGATGCGGACCTCGTGTGGCGCGCCGCGCTGAACGGCGCGACCACCGTGGCGTCGGCCCGCGCCGACGGCCGTTTCACCGAGCCGGTCGACCGGCTCTGGACCAGCGGAGTGTGCCGACGCATCGATCTCGAACCACTCGGTGCCGACGACGTCCGCGCGGTGTTGGAGCAGCTCCTGGGCGGCGACGTCGAAGACCACCTCCCCCGCGTCGTGGCCCATCGCTCGTCCGGCAACGCGCTGCTGACGCGCGAGCTGATCCACGCCGGCCTCGACTCCGGGGCAATCGTGGAGCGCGCCGGCGTGTGGTGCCTGGTCGACGATCTGCCGCTCGGAATCAGCCTCACCGCACGCGTGCGGGAGGACCTCGCGCACCTTGGAAGCGAGCACGACGCCGCCGAGCTGCTGGCGATCGGCGAACCGCTCTCGCTCGAGGTCGCCGAGCGTGCGGTGGGCGCCGAACCGCTCGAGGCCCTGGAAGCCCGCGGCCTCATCACCGTCGACACCGATGCCGACACGACCTGGGTGCGGTTCGCACATCCCCTTGCCGGCGACGTCATGCGCGACGACGTCGCGACCTTGCGGCGTCGACGGCGCCTGCGCGAGCTCGTGGCCGCGATCGGAGCCACGTCGTCGGCGACGACGTCCGAGCGGTTCCGCGCCCTCGACTGGCGGCTCGAGCTCGGCGAACCGATCGACAGCGACGCGCTCCTCCGCGCGGCAAGGGCGGCGCGCGGGATGGCGAGCGCCTCCGCGGAACGGCTCGCGCTTGCGCTGGTCGCGCAGAACCCGACGTTCCAGGCCCATGTCGTCCTCGCCGAGACGCTCATCCTCCGCGGTCGGGTCGCCGAGGCATCCGCGATCCTGGACGCGATCGACCGATCCGACCTCGAGCCCACCGATGTCGAGGTGCTGCTGCGGACCCGGTCGTTGGCCCGCCTCCAGTTGGGCGAGACCCTCGATGCCGCGACCATGCTCGCAGCCGAGCCCGGGGCGGCGATCCCGTTCGAGCTCCAGGCAGCTCATGCCCACGCGCTGAGCCTGGAGGGGCGAATCGCCGACGCACGCGTCATCGCATTCCCCGTGATCACCGATCCTCGCGCCGACGACACGCAACGGGCACTCGCGGCGTGCAGCGTGCTGGCGGGCAACGCGATGGAGGGTCGATTCGACGAAGGCGAGCGGGTGTTCGCCGAGACGCGCACGACGATCGCTCGGGCGCAGCCCGCGCTGCCCTACGCACTCGCGATCTCAGAGGTGGCCACGACGATCGCCGTGCACATGCGGGCCGGTTCGACGAAGCCCACGTGCTCGCCGCCACCATGTACGAGCGCGCGCCTACGCGACGGCGACGACTGGTCCCTGCCACGAGGCGCCTCGGGGTTGGGGACCGTGGCGCTGCTGCGTGGACAGCCGCGGACGGCGACGCGTTCTTTCCGGATCGCGGTCGCATCGTTGAACGCGTTCGACGAGATGTACCGCCGGTACACCCTGGCGTGGCTCGCACGAGCCGCCGCACTGGCGGGCCTCGTCGACGAAGCCGAGGCTGCGCTCGACGACGCCCACGGTGCGCCCGAACTGGCGATCTTCCGACCCGACTGGTGCCAAGCAGAAGCGGCGGTCCTCGCCCGCGCGGATCGCTGGAGCCCGCCGGCGCCCGTGCACTCGAAGCCGCGCAGTTGGCGGCCACGAACGGTGAGTGGACGGTCGCGCTCTCGGCGGCATGCGACGCCGTGCGCTACTCCGGAGATCGGGTTGCCGCCCGGCTCGCCGTCGCTGCCGCCACCCGGGTCGACGGGAGCCTCGCCCCGATCCTCGCCGACGATGCTCGAGCGCGCATCGATGGCGACGGACGTCTGCTCCTCGCCGCCGGCGTGCGGTTCGAGGCTCTGGGCGCGAAGTTGCTCGCCGCCGACAGCACGTACGCAGCCGCGCACGCCTTCGGTCGTGATCGCGACAGCACCCCCGCCGCCCGTGCCCTCGTACGTGCCACGCGTCTGCACGACGAGTGTGAGCAGGCTTCCCTCCCGTGGCTGCCGCGTGGCGTCGCGGCCACCACGCTCACGCGCCGCGAGCACCAGGTCGCCCTGCTCGCCGCCGCCGGACGGTCCGATGCCCGCATCGCCGACGAGCTCGGGATCTCCGTGCGCACCGTGCAGAACCACCTCTCGTCCGTGTACGGCAAGCTCGGCGTCAGCGGTCGTCGTCACCTGCCCGATGCCCTCGTCGGTCGCTGACCCGTCGACCGGAAGCCTCGCCGCCCATCGTCCGACGCCTCCTCATTGCGGTCATGCTCGCGGTCGCTGTCGGTGACCGTCGTCGTCCCCGTGGCGACGCACGCCACACCGGTGACGACTGCACCGGCGGCGTCGCACCAAGTCGCCCGACCCTTGCGCCGGTCGCCCTCCCACGCTCGCCGCCCAGCAGGTCGCGTTCGCCGCGCTCGCGGGTGGCGGCACCGGGTGGACGACCGCCGACGGGTACGTCCCGGTGCGCGCTTCCCGACGACTCGCGTGGCGTGGCTCATGTCCGACACGCTCCTCGGGCCACCGGCCGTCGCCACCGGGTCGGTCGCCGACCTTCGTGCACAACAGCACCGTGGTGCAGCGCGGACACTGCTTCACCCCGGTGATGGGCGGCACCGCCGAGCGTGCCGCGCCGACCTGGTACCCGCGGCGGGTGGCGGCGTGCTGCTGGCAGAGCGCGGGCGTCGCTCGTGGGCCGACGCTGGTCGTGTTCTGCAACGATGGTCGAGAGCAGCCGACGGCCCACCTGGGTTCTGCGTTCCGGGTCACCGGCACCACCCTGGCGTCGTTCGCCCTCCCGGGGCTCACGTACGTCGGCACGCACCCCACTGCCCTTCACGGAGCCGGACGGCATCCGGTGGGGCACCGGCGCGCGCTGCAGCGGCGGCGACTGGGTCTACGTGTACGGCCGGGCGACCGCCGCGAAGTACGTCGCCCGGGTGCGCTTCGACCAGCTCACCACGGGCCCCTGGTACTTCTGGACCGGAAGCGGATGGGGCGACCGCGCCGCACTCGCGCCGATGACCTTCGCCGGCGCCACACCGGCGATGCCCGCGTTCGTCACCGCCGGACGCCGGCGGGTACGTCGCGGTCGCATTCGCGTCACCACTCCCCGATCCGACGATCGCAGGATGGACGGCCACCTCGCCGCAGGGACCCTGGCGATCGGCTCGGCGCCGTCGCCACCGCGGAGCACGACGACCCGCGGACCAGTACGCGTACGACGCCGCGGGCCGTCGACCTCGGCACTGCGGGATGGGCCGTCGTCTACAACGTGAACGATCCGACCGCGGTCGCCCACGAACTCGAGCGTGTACGGCGGTCGCTTCACTGCTGCGCCGGCGCGCCTCGGGCGGCACCGATGCACCGCGCTGATCATCGTGCACGGCTGGTCCGATTCGTTGTGCCACGAGTGACGGGTGCCGTTGAGCACGACGCAGTCGCCGGTCTTCAGCAGCGTGCGCTCGCCGTTGTCGACCTCCAGCCACACCTCGCCCGAGATGATGACGTCCCAGTCGACCGAGTCGGTGGTGTGCGTCCCGGGGTGGTCGGGCTCCATCACCGCGGCGAGGCCGGGCAGCTTCTCCTCCATCTCCGCTGCCGCCGCCGTCATGTCGAGGTCGGCCGGGAGTTGCGCGTCCTTCGGCCCGAGGGTCACCACGATGAACCGGAAGCCGTGCGCCGGCGGGAGGTACTGCGGTGCTGCCGGCGGGCTGCCGTCGACCGGGAGGACGACGGGTTCGTCGACGCCCCACACCTTCACCACCGATGCCCCGGGCATGAGCTCCACGGTGAGCGGCGCGACCTCGTCGTCGCTGGCGATCACCGACGCGCCGTGCGTCGTCGGTTCCCGTGACCACCCTGCGCATGCATCGGGAGCCTACCGAGGTGCCAGACTGACGCCCGCACGACGCACGCTCGTCGACACCCCGGGGGAACGAATGACCAGCGAGGAACCTGTCCTCTCGACGCCGTGGCGCAGCGATCCGGCGGCGATGTCCGATCGGATCGCGGCGTGGTGGAGCGCCACGCGCGCACCGGGCGCGACCGTCACCGAGGTGACCGCGCCCGAGGGCAGCGGCATGTCGAGCGAGACGCTGCTGTTCACCATCGATCCCGGTGACGGGTCCGCCGAGCGCTACGTCGCCCGGTTGGCACCGCTGGAGTCGCAGCAGTTCCCGGTGTTCCCCGAGTACGACCTCGCGCTGCAGGGCCGGGTGATGCAGACCGTGGCCGAGCACACCGACGTCCCGGTCCCCGAGGTGCTCGCCCACGAGACCGACGCCGAGTGGCTGGGCTCGCCGTTCCTCCTGATGCGCCGGGTCGACGGCATCGTGCCGTCCGACATCCCGCCGTACACGATGGCGGGATGGCTGTTCGAGGCCTCGGAGGCCGAGCAACGCAAGCTCGAGCGCGAGTCGGTGCGCGTGCTCGCGCGCCTGCACTCGCTGACGCCCGAGACCCACGACCTCGCCTTCCTCGACCGTCCGAAGTTCGCCGCCGGCGCGCTCGACCAGCACCTCGACTACCAGCGCTGGTACTACGACTGGGCGCGCGACGGCGAGACGGTGCCGCTGATCGAGCGCACCTTCGCCGCCCTCGACAAGACGCGGCCGGCAGGAGGGACCGACCGTCCTCAACTGGGGCGACAGTCGCATCGGCAACATGATGTTCCACGACTTCGCACCGGCGGCCGTGCTCGACTGGGAGATGGCCGCGCTCGGGCCGGCCGAGGTCGACGTGGCGTGGATGGTCTTCATGAACCGGTTCTTCGAGGACCTGACCAAGCGCTACGAGATGCCGTGCCTCGAGGACTTCCTGCAGCGAGACCAGGTCGCCGAGATCTACCGCGAGGAATCGGGACGCGAGCTGCACGACCTCGAGTGGTACGAGATGTTCGCGGCGCTGCGCTTCGCCATCGTGTCCATCCGCACCACGCTGCGCTCGGTCGCGTACGGCGACGCCGAGCAGCCCGACGACCTCGACGACGTGATCATGTTCCGCGATCTGCTCGAGGAGATGGTCGAACGCGCCGAGGCGTCGTGAGCAGCACGATGGGACGCGCATGAGCTGGGAGCCGCCGGCACGGCCGGAGTGGGTGCAGGCGGTGAACGCGGGCGCGATCCTGCCGATCGCCGAGGTGGCCGAGCTCCCGTTCACGCGCGACGCGCTCCTCGCCGAGGCGCGCGCCACCTTGGGTCTGTCCGACGGCGGCATGTCCGACTTCGGCAACGACGACTTCCTCGAGCCGCTCGACGTGCTGCTCCCCGCGCTCGAGCACGAAGCCGCGCTCACCGTCATCGGGCGATGGATGACGCGACGGTTCCTCCTGCGCTTCCTCGAGGTCCGACTGCAGCTCGTCGAGTACGTGCGCCGCGATCCCGGCGTCGTCGACGAGGAGATCGCAGCTCCGTGGTTCGTCACCGGCGCGCCGCGCACCGGCACGACGATCCTCCACGCGCTGCTCGCGCAGGATCCCACCTCGAGGGTCCCCGAGGGCTGGGAGCTGCTGCGGCCGGTGCCGCCGCCCTCACCCGATCCGGAGGAGTTCGCCGCCGACGCGCGCATCCCGCTCGCCGACCGCGAGCTGCGCCTGCCGGGTCAGGTGGCGGGAGAGCTCGACGCCATCCACGTGTACCGAGGCCGCATGCACAAGGAGTGCCTGTCGGCGATGTCGTTCGCGTTCCGGTCGGAGGAGTTCACCGCGCGCTACCACGTGCCCTCGTACGTCGAGTGGTACCAGCGCTGCGACCTCCGGCCCGCCTACGACATGCACCGACTCGTGCTGCAGGTGCTGCAGCGACGCTCGCGCGATCGCGCACTGGGTGTTGAAGTCTCCGGTGCACGTCGAGCGCGCTGCCCACGTTGCTGTCGGTGTATCCCGACGCCCGCCTCGTCGATCACGCACCGCGATCCGCTCACCGTGCTCGCGTCGCTCACCAGCCTGGTGGCGACCCTGCGGTGGGCGCACAGCGATCAGGTCGACTTCGCCGACATCGGCGCGTACCACGAGGACATGTGGACCACCGCGCTCGACGACCTCACCACCTGGTCGAGCGACGGCACCCTCGACCCGAGCCACGTGCACCACGTGCACTACGCCGACTTCGTGCAGGACCAGATCGGCGTGATCGACGAGCTGTACCGCGGCCTCGGAGGTGCGCTGACCCCGGAGACCGCCGACGCCATGCGCGCGTACCTGGCCGGACGACCGAAGGACGTGCACGGCAAGCACGAGTACTCGTTCGCGGATCTCGGTCTCGATCCGGCCGTCGAGCGCCAGCGCTTCGCCCGCTACCAGCGGCACTTCTCGGTGCCGGAGGAGCTGCCCGCCTGATGACCACCGACCTCGAACGCTGGCAGGAGTTCGTCTCCCGGCTCGACGAGCTCGGGACGCGCGATCACGTCGCCGCCGTTCCCGGCCACGCCGGCCGACGACCTCGAGGGCCTGCGCCACCTCGCGCTGCAGACCGTGTGCTGGCTGGAGTGGTCGCTCGCCCACCAGGACCCCGGGCGCCGTTGTTCCAGCGTCAGAACGACCTCGTGCTGCAGTGGGGCGGACCCAACGCCGACAACATCTACCGCCACGCCCGCGTCGACCCGTCGTTGACGTACCGCATCGTCGGACGCATGCACTCGTGCGAGGACTTCATCCTCGCCATCCGCCGCAACTTCATGCACATGGAGAACAACGGCACGATCGCGCAGCTCAGCGCGCACGAGCTCGACCTCGGTCCCGGCGACGACTTCGAGATCCTGCTCGGCGGCGAGGGCGACGAGCCGAACCGCGTGCCGTTGCCCGAAGGCGCGCTGTCGGTGTCGATCCGTGAGTACTACTTCGACTGGCAGCCGCAGGAGCCGGCGACGTTCACCATCGAGTGCCTCGACGCCGACGGGCCGACCGCGCGGTTCACCTCGGAGCAGCTCGCCTTCGGGCTCGACGAGGCCGCCACGCACCTGCACCGCTCGCTCACGTACTGGAACCAGTACATGCTCGACGCGCGCGCCGAGCAGACCGACAACGTGTTCGGCGGCGGCTACGACGTGAAGCGCGGGCTCGCCGCGGCGAAGTACGCGTTCTGCTTCTTCGACCTCGCACCCGACGAGGCGCTGGTCGTCGAGAGCGACATCCCGCAGAGCCGGTACTGGAGCTTCCACCTGTACTCGCTCGCGTGGTGGGAGGCGCTCGAGTACGCGACGCGCGTCACCACCCGCAACCACACGCAGACCCGCATCAGCGACGACGGCGTCATCCGGGTCGTCGTCGCCCACGAGGATCCCGGGGTCGCCAACTGGCTCGACACCGAGGGACGCCGCGAGGCGCTGCTCACCCTCCGGTGGTTCTGGCCGACCGGTGATCCGCCGTCACCCGTGGCCCGGGTGGTGAAGCTCGCCGACGTCCGTGCCGCGCTCCCCGCCGACGAGCCCGTCGTCACCCCCGAGCAGCGCCGCGCCGAGCTCCGCGCCCGCCGCGACCACCTCGCCTGGCGCTTCCGCACCTGACCCCTCCAGAGAGAACGTTCTGGCGCCCCTACCGCGTGAACATCACGCGGTAGCGGCGCCGAAACGCTCTAGCGGAGGATCTCGACCAGGAGGACCCAGGCGTTGACCAGGGCGCCGACGTACGCGGTCACGATCGCCGCGGGCCACCAGTAGAGGCCGCCGCCGCCATCGGCGAGCAGGCAGACGCCCGCGATCAGGATCAGCAGCGCGCTGCCGAGCCCGATGATCCGCCGGGAGACGATCGACCCGCGCGTCGGACCGCGCTCTCCGCCGCGACCGCCTCGGCGTGCGTGCCCGCCTGCAGCCGGAGCACCGCGAGCGAGGTGACCACCCCGAGGACGACCAGCTCGACGCCGACCACCTCGCGCGACTGGTCGGGGATCAGCACCGCGGTCGCCGCGATCAGCACGGTGGCGAGCAGCACGATCGCCTCGAGCGCCCGGTTCACCAGCAGGGGGACGCCGACGAACTCCTTGAGGTTGATCGACATGCCGACGAACACGAGTCCGAGCAGCGCGGCCGACGCGCCGAGCTGCGCGAGCGCGAAGTCGGACCACTGCGCCGGCGAGTACGCCGTCATCTACCGGAACCCCATGTTGCCGCCGTCGACGTGGATGGTCTGCCCCGTCACGTACGAGCCTGCGTCGCTGGCCAGGAACACCACCACCGCGCCGATCTCCTCGGGCTCGCCGATCCGCCGCAGGGGGTTGTGGCGCACGCGCGCCTGCTGCTCGCGCTCGGTGAGGCCGTCCCAGTAGTCGGTGCGCGCCCACGGGCACACGGTGTTGACCCGCACGTCGTCGACGCCCCACTCGCGCATCGCCACCTTGGTGAGCGCGCGGATGCCCTCCTTGGCGACCGCGTACGCACCGAGGCCGGGGAGGCCCTCCGTTCCGCGCCCGACGCCAGGTTCACGATCGCGCCGCCACCGCGCGCCGTCATCAGCGGATGGCACAGCTGCATGAGCCGGAACGCGGCCAGCGTCCCGACTCCCACGCCACGCGCATGTCGTCGTCGGTGCAGTCGTCGAGCGGCCCATCGGCACCTGCTGCGCGTTGTTCACGAGCACGTCGACCCCGCCGAAGCGGTCGACCGCGCGCGACCACGATTGTGTAATTTGTGTGAGCGCTATGGGCACCTGCTCGCGTTGTTCACGAGCACGTCGACGCCGCCGAAGCGCTCGACCGCGTCGCCACACGCTCGCAGTCGGCGCGCTCGCGCACGTCGCCGGTGACGACGAGCGCGTCGCCACCGCGTCGGTGATCTCGGCGACGGTGCGCGCGCCGTGTCGGCGTCGCGTTCGAGGATCGCCACCGCGGCGCCGGCGTCGCTCAACGCGAGCGCGATGCCGCGACCGATGCCCTGTCCCGCGCCGGTGACGATCGCCGACCTTGCCGTCCAACGCTGCCCGTCCCGGAGCCATGGGCGGGCAGGTTACGGCGCGACCGGCACCGCCTCGCGTCCCGTGATCCAGTGGCGACCGGCGGCGCGCAGGTCGTCCCACTTGGCGAACGCGGCCGGGTCGGTCTGACCGAGGTCGTCGGGCGTCGGGACCGATCTCGTCGGCGATGGGCTGCAGCGCGTCGACGTCGAAGCCGTAGAACTCGGCCGCGTTGAGCCCGAGGATCTGGCGCGGTCTCGTCGACGGGGATGTCGTGGAACGCCTCGCCGAGGATGCGCTTGCGTGTACGGCCACGTGCCCTCGGGGTGGGGGAAGTCGTTGCCCCACATGATGTTGCCCACGCCGATCTCGTAGCGACGGGCCAGCTCGCGGCGACGCGTGTTCGACGACCCGATCTTGATGTTGCGGTCGAAGTACTCGCTCGGGAGCATCGTGAGCAGGCCGCGCACGCTGTCGTCGAGCTTGCGCGAGCCCTGGTCCTTGAGGATGAGCGAGTCGGAGCGCCACAGCAGGTCGGGCACCCAGTACGAGCCCGGCTTCGGTGACGGCCATCTTGAGCCCGGGGAAGCGCTCGAACACGCCCGACCAGCAGCAGGAACCACAGCGGTCGCGACGTCCACCACACCGTCTCGCTCGCGTACAGCCCGAGCACGCCGGGCACCGCGCCGTAGTCGGCGTGCGCGGCCGGACCCGAGTGCGTGTGCACGGGGAGGTCGAGCGACTCGCACAGCTCCCAGATCGGGTCGTACCTGTAGTTGGTGTACGACGCGTACTCACCCCACTGCGCAGGGATGATCACGCCGCCCCACAGGCCTTCGCCGTGCGCGCGCGTGATCTCGGCGATGGCGCCGTCGATGTCGCCGAGGATCGGCGCCACGATCAGACCGGCGCGCCGCTGCGGACTCTGACCGCAGAGCTCCGCCGCCCACCGGTTGTACGCCCGCGCGCCGGCGAGCACGAGCACGGGATCGGCGGTGCTGTCGATGGCGAAGCCGGCGCCGAACGGCGCGCCCATCTTGCCGGTGACCGCGTCGGGACCCGGGAACACGACCTCGCCGGTCACGCCGTCGGCCGACAGCTCCTCGTCGCGCTTCTTGGCGTCCCAGCCGCCGCGCAGCCCGACCTCGTGGAGGCTGTTGCCGTCCTCGTCCTCGCCGAACCACTCCTCCTGGAACTCCTCGCTCCCGGAGAAGACGTCGTCGTCGGTGCCGAAGCGCTCGCGCCGCATCTGCTGCATGAGCGCGTCGCGTGCCGCCGAGCTCGTCGTCGAACTGCTCGCGGTACTGCGGGTCGAGGAACTCGCGGTAGACGGGCGAGTCGGGCCCGGCGTGGCAGTCGGCCGAGATGACCAGGTAGCCGTTCGACATGCGCGTGTCCCCCCGGAACTTCCGACGTAATGACCCTAGATTAGACACCGATGGCCCCGGCTCGACACCGACGACCGAGACGATCCCCGAGCACGAGCCCACCGAGACCACCGAGACGACGCGGCGACAAGCTGCTGCGCGCCGCGCTGCACCTCTTCGCCCGCCAGGGCCTCGACGTGCCGCTGCGCGACATCAACGAGCTCGCGGGCCAGCGCAACGCGTCCGCCCTCCACTACCACTTCGGCGGTCGCCCCGAGCTGGTGCAGGCGATCATCGACCGCTACCGCCTGAGCGACGACGAGCACGCCGCCATCGAGGCGGAGCTGCAGGCGGGGCCCCACGACATCCGCGAGGTGGTCGAGGGGCTCGTCGACCGCAGCTGCGCCTGGCTCGCCACCCCCGACGGGCGCGACTACATCCGGGTGGTCTTCCAGTTCGTGATCCGCCTGCCGTTGCGCCAACACCTGCTCGAGGGGACCGAACCGCCGTCGCTGGCCTCGGTGCGGGCCCAGGCCGATCTCATCCACGAGGCACTCCCCGACCTCCCCGAGCACCTCGTGCGCGAGCGGGCGGTGGCGTCGTTCGACCTGGTGCTGCTGCAGGTGGCGGAGCGGGCCCGCATCATCGACGACGAGGACGGTCGCGGCCTCCTCGCGGAGGCACGAGTGGAAGGCCAACCTCGTCGACATGGCGACCGGGCTTGCTCACCGCCTCTCGTTCTTGACCGCCCAGCCCGACTCGTCGGGTTCGGTGGCGAGGAGCGCGACGCGGAAGCGGTCGAGCAGCTCGGCGAGCTGCGCGCGGTCGCGCGCCGACCAGTCGTCGAGCGCGACGGAGTAGTCGTTGAGCGCGACGGCGCGCGCCCGGTCGAGCACGCGCCGTCCCGTGGTCGGTCACCGCGACGCGCGCGACGCGACGGTCGGCGGGATCGACGGCGCGCGTCACGAGCCCCTGGTCCTCCAGCACGCGCAGCTGACGGCTCGCGTTCGAGAGGTCGACCTCGAGCCGGCGCGCCACCTCGCTCACCGCGATCGGGCCGTGGCGCTGCACCATGCGCAGCACCCCGAGGTTGGTCTCCGACAACGACAGCCCGAGCGCGCGCTGCAACCGCTCGCGCTGGCGCGGGCTGCGCGTGCTCGCGATCACCAGCGACGTGAACTCGTGGATCCGTTCGAGGTCGCGATCCGAACCCCGATCCGAGCCCGAGGTGTCCACACGGCTGGTCGCCGCGCTCACTTCGCGCTCACTCGGTCTCGATGAGCGAGTCGAGGCGCTGGGTGGTCTCGACCCACTCCTCGACCATGTCGAAGATGACGTCGCGCACCGGGCCGCACGCTGTTCATGCTGCCGACGATCTGCCCCACGGGGAAGCCGGTGAGCTCCCGGTTCTGCGAGCGGGTGACCCGGCGGGCGGCCTCGGAGTAGACGATGCCCTGCAGCGGCATCGGCAGCGTGTCGGGCGTGTCGTCGCGCTCCCACGCGTCGGTCCACGCCGTGCGCAGCTGGCGCGCCGGCTTGCCCGTCATCGACCGCGAGCGCACGGTGCCGCGCGAGTTCGCGGCGAGCATCTTCTCGACCGCGATCGGGTTGGTGTCGGCCTCCGCCACCGTGAGCCAGATCGAACCGGTCCACACGCCCTGCGCGCCGAGCGCCATCGCCGCCGCCATCTGGCGACCGCGACCGATGCCGCCCGCGGCGAGCACGGGCACGTCGGGACCGACGGCGTCGACCACCTCGGGCACGAGCACCATCGTCGACACGTCGCCGCAGTGGCCGCCGGCCTCGGTGCCCTGGGCGACGATCACGTCGGTGCCCTGCGCCACCTGCCGCTCCGCGTGCTGCCGGTTGCCGACGAGACCGCCGACGAGGATGCCGCGCTCGTGCGCCGCTTCCACGACGTACGGCGGCGGCGGCCCGAGCGCGTTGACCACCATCGACACCGGGTGCGAGAGCGCGACCTCGACCTGGCCCGGACCCTCCTCGTCGACGCCCAGCCCGGCGGCCTTCACCACTCCCTGCTCGAGGTCCTCGGGCAGCTGCGGCACGCCGTGCTCGGCCAGCAGCTCCTCGACGAACGCCTGGTGCTCCTGCGGGATCATCTCGTGCAGGCGGTCGAGGCTGGCGTCGGCGCCGCCGCCCTTGCCCACGTACTTCGCCGGCATGGCGAAGTCGACGCCGTAGGGCATGCCGTCGACGTGCTCGTCGATCCAGCTCAGCTCGATCTCGAGCTGGTCGGGGGCGTAGGCCAGCGCGCCGAGCACGCCGTAGCCGCCGGCCTTGCTCACCGCGGCGACGACGTCGCGGCAGTGCGAGAAGGCGAAGATCGGCAGCTCGATCCCGAGTCGGTCACAGATCGGTGTGCGCACGGTGGTCCCCCAGGTGGTTCGACGTCAGGTCGAGTTACTTGCGCATGCGCAAGCATCTGTGTGACAGAGTACGCCCGTCCTCACGGCACCACAAGAGACACTCCGACAAGGGGGAGCCGACCGATGCCCGACGCACTCGTCGAACGCCACGGCCACACGATGGTCATCACGATGAACCGACCCAAGCGCTTCAACGCCCTCACCGGGGCGATGCTGGCCCGGATGTACGACGGCATGGTCGAGGCGTGCGCCGACGACGACGTGCGCTCGATCATCCTCACCGGCGCCGAGGGCAACTTCTGCTCCGGCGCCGACCTGCGCGCCATGGCGGGCGACGCCGAGGACACCGACTCCGAGATCGACGTCGCCGCCCGCATGGCCGACGATCCCGACCTCCCCTACAAGGGACTGCTGCGTCACTACCAGCCGTCGAAGCCGCTCATCGCTGCGGTGGAGGGCGTCGCCATCGCCGGCGGCACCGAGCTGCTGCAGGGCACCGACATCCGCGTCGCCGGTGAGTCGGCGCGCTTCGGGGTGAGCGAGGCGCGCTGGTCGCTCTACCCGATGGCCGGATCCGCAGTGCGCCTGCGCCGGCAGATCCCGTACACGCACGCGGCCGAGATCCTGCTCACGGCCAAGCACATCACCGCCGAGGAGGCCGCCCGCATCGGGCTCATCGGTCACGTCGTGCCCGACGGTCAGGCGCTCACCAAGGCGCTCGAGATCGCGGAGACGATCAACAACAACGGCCCCCTCGCGGTCGAGGCCATCCTGCGCACGCTGCGCGAGACCGACGGCATGACCGAGCAGGAGGCGCTGGCGCACGAGTTCGCGTACGGCCAGGCCGTCTTCGCCTCCGACGACGCCAAGGAAGGCCCCAAGGCCTTCGCCGAGAAGCGCACCCCCAACTTCCAGCGCAAGTAGCCCTCCACCCACTACGAACTGGCGTCGTTTCGGGTCGTCAGACAACCCCGAACGACGCCGGTTCGTCGGGTGGGTTCGTGGAACGGGCGTGTCAGACGTGGGTGATGTCGGCGCCGGCGGCTTCGTAGCTGGCGCGGATGAGCGCGCTGGAGCGGGGGTCGGTGGAGATGCCGAGGCCCATCCTGCTCATGACGTAGCCACCGGCGAGTCCGTGCTCCGGATCGGCGAAGCCCACCGACCCACCGGCGCCGTAGTGACCGAACGCGCTGGCCCCGCCCATCGGCGCGAACGGTGACGCCGACCAGAAGCCGAGGGCGATGGTCGACTCCACCTCGAGGCCGGGGAACGACAGCACCTGGTCGGCACCCGACGTCTGCAACGTGCGCGCGGCGTCGATCTGCGCCCGGGTCAGCAGCGCCTCCGACGGTCCGTCGTCGACGCCGCCCACGAGACCCGCGTACATCCGCGCGAGTGAGCGCGCGTTGGTGATGCCGTTGGCGGCGGGGATCTCGGCTGCGTGGAAGTCGCGTTCGTTGGCGGTGGCGCCGAGGTCGTTCCCGAACGCGCCGTTCAGCAGGAGCGCGCGGACGATGAGCGCCTCCTCCCCGAGCATGTCGACGAGGCTCACGCCGCCGCTGTCCATCGGGATCATCGGCGCGACGCGCGGCTCGTACTCCTCGGGCAGGCCGATCCAGAACTCGAGCCCGTAGGGCTGGGCGATCTCCTCCTGGAAGAACGTCCCCAGACTGCGACCGTCGATGCGCCGCACGACCTCGCCGACGAGGTAGCCGTAGGTGAGCGCGTGGTAGCCGTGCGCGACGCCGGGCTCCCACAGCGGCAGCTGCACCTCGAGCGCGTGGATCACCGGGTCCCACGCCAGCGCCTCGGCACGCGTCAACTTGGCGTCGACGGTCGGCAACCCCGCCTGGTGGGTGAGCAGCCACCGCACCGGGATGTCCTGCTTCCCGGCCTGCCCGAACTCGGGCCAGTACTCCACGACCGGTGCGTCGACGTCGAGCAGTCCGCGCTCGGCCAGCAGGTGCGCGCACACTGCGGTCGCACCCTTGGTCGACGAGAAGACGATCTGCAGCGTGTCCTCGCCGTAGGCCTCGCCGGTGTCCTCGCGTTCTCCGCCCCAGATGTCGACGACCTTCGTGCCCTCGACGTAGAACGCGTAGCTCGCGCCCGCCTCACCGTGCTCGACGAAGTTGTTCGCGAACGCATCGCGCACGCCTTCGAATCCTGGCGCGACGTGGCCGCCGACCTCGATGCCCATGGGCGGCACGCTACGAGATGCAGCGAAGCCGCGTCGGGCGGGCCTCAGAGCGCGTCGGAGGCGAACGTGTCGCAGCGACGAGGGTCGCCGGTGTCGTACCCGGTGCGGAACCAGTGCTGGCGCTGGGCCGCCGAGCCGTGCGTCCACGACTCGCGGTCGACCCGCCCGGTCGCGGCGCGCTGGATGCGGTCGTCGCCCACTGCGGCGGCGGCATCGAGGCCGTCGGCGATGTCGGCCGCGGTGATGCGTTCGATGAGCGCGGTGTCGACCGCGTGCGCGGCCCAGACGCCCGCGTAGCAGTCGGCCTGCAGCTCGAGCCGCACCGACGCCGACTTCGGACCCTGACGGTCGTTCCCGACGCGCGCCTCGGTGCCCAGCAGGTCCTGCACGTGGTGCCCGTACTCGTGCGCGAGGACGTACGCCTCGGCGAAGCGTCCGCCCTGGGCCCCGAACCGCGTGCGCAGCTCGTCGTAGAAGCCGAGGTCGAGGTACACCTGGCCGTCACCCGGGCAGTAGAACGGACCGACGGACGAATCGGCGACGCCGCACGCGGTCGACACCTGGCCGTCGAACAGCACGGTCTGCGCGGGTGTGTAGCCCTGCACCGCACCCGACCAGAACTCCTGCACCGAGTTGACCACGCCGGTGACCAGGCAGTCGGTGCGCTGGTTGGCGTCGTCGCCGGTCTGGCAGTTGGACGAGAGCTCGCCCGCACCGTCGAACGCACTCGAGCTCGACCCTGATCCCCCGCCGCCGCCGAGCCCGTTCGCGAGCAGGAGCACCACCACCAGGATGACGCCGACGATCCCGCCGCCGCCGACCGCGGCGCCCTTGCCGAGCCCGATGCCGCCCAGGCCGCCGAGTCCACCGCCACCGGATCCCCGCTGGTCGGAGACCTGGCTGGTGTCGAGCCTGCCCTTGGTGCGGAACTTCATCAGCGCGGATCGCGTGGCAGGCCGAGCACGCGCTCGCCGAGCACGTTGCGTTGGATCTCGTTCGAGCCGCCGTAGATCGTGTCGGAGCGACTGAACAGGAACAGCTTCTGCTCGAGCGTGAGCTCGTACGGCAGGGAACCATCTCCTCCACTGACGGCGATCAGGCCGTCTGCGCCCATGACGTCGACCATGAGGTTGCCGAGGTCGCGGTGCCAGGTGCCCCAGAACAGCTTCGAGATCGACGCCTCGGGCCCGGGCACGCCCTTTGCCGCCATGCTCCGCATCGCGTTCCACTTCATGAGCCGCAGCCCGATCCAGGCGTCGACGAGCCGGGTCCGCAGGCCGACGTCGTCACCCCGGCCGCGTTCGCGCGCGAGATCGAGCACGTGGTCGAGCTCGCGCTCGAACCCGACCTGCTGTGCGAGCGTCGACACCCCGCGCTCGAACCCGAGCAGCCCCATGGCGATGGGCCAGCCGTCGTCGACCTCGCCGACGACGAGCGACGCCTCGGTGCGGGCGTCGTCGAAGAACACCTCGTTGAACTCACCGCCGCCGGTGGGCTGCACGATGGGACGCACCTCGACCCCCGCCTGCTCCATGGGCACGAGCAGGAACGACAGGCCCTTGTGCCGCGACGAGTCGGGGTCGGTGCGGGCGACGACGAAGCACCAGTGCGACACGTGCGCGAGCGACGTCCACACCTTCTGGCCGTTGACCACCCACTCGTCGCCGTCGCGCTCTGCGCGCGTCGCCACGTTGGCGAGGTCGGAACCCGCGTTCGGCTCGCTGTACCCCTGGCACCATCGCTCGTCACCGCGAAGGATGCCGGGGAGGAAGCGCTCCTGCTGCGCCGGCGTGCCGTACGCGATCAACGTGGGCGCGAGCAGGTTCTCGCCCATGTGGTTCACGCGTGCCGGCGCCTCCGCCCGGGCGTACTCCTCGGCCCAGATGATCTGCTGGTCGAGCGTCGCGCCGCGCCCGCCGGCCTCGACCGGCCACCCGAGGCCGATGAATCCCGCCTTCCCGAGCTCGTGCTCCCACGCCACGCGCACGTCGAAGCCGACGTCCTCGTCGCCCGGGCCGCCGCGCCCCTTGAGCTCGGCGTACTCGCCGACGACGTGGTCGGCGAGCCAGGTGGCGACGTCGCGCCGGAAGCGCTCGTCGTCGTCGGTGAGTTCGACGTCGGCCATGCGTCAGGAGGCCGACGTTCCGGGGGGCGACACTCCGGAGGGAAGGGCCATCAGCTCGACCCGCACTCCGTCGGGGTCGGCGAGGAACAGGAGGTCGATGCCGGGGCTGGCGCGGGTCTCCTCGATGACGGTCGCCCCGCAGTCGACGAGGTGCTTCGTCGCGACGTCGAGGTCGTCGACGTAGAACGACAGGTGCGTGAGGCCGACCTGGTTGCGCACCGCCGACGGCGTCCCACCGACGTCGGGCGACACGAAGTGCAGCAGCTCGATCTTCATCGTGTCGTTCTGGACGAACTGCGACACGATGCGCACCGGGCCCGGCACCTCGAGGCTGCGCTCGAGCCCGGGGGCGGCCTCGCTGTCGAGCTCGAAGCCCTCGGCCTGCTCGAAGCCGAGACCGTCGCAGAAGAACCGCAGCGACCGCTCCAGATCGCGCACGCACAACCCCACGTGCGACGGCCGGTAGTCCCCCATGTGCCTGCCTCCCTCGAGCGCTCGACGGACCTGACGGCCCGTCAGAAACAAGCTAGCTTCGCCGCCGACCCGAGCCCCTGGAGGACAGCATGACCATTCCCGGCATGGAGGACTACCCGATCAAGCTCGGGACGCTGCTGTTCACGATGGTCGAGCCCGAGAAGGGGCGCGAGGTCGAGTACAACCGCTGGTACGAGCACGACCACTTCTACTCGGGGTGCATGGTCGGCGAGTGGCAGTTCGCCGGCGACCGCTTCGTCGCCACCAAGCGACTGAAGGACCTCCGCTACCCCGCGCAGACCGACATGACACCCGACCCGCTGACCGGGTCGTACCTCGCGATCTACTGGGTGCTCGAGGGCAAGCACGACGAGTGGAAC
The DNA here is from genome assembly GCA_963755855.1 of uncultured Actinomycetes bacterium. Classification (GTDB taxonomy): domain Bacteria; phylum Actinomycetota; class Acidimicrobiia; order IMCC26256; family DASPTH01; genus DASUAS01. Next base: position 215,237 of record CAVWLR010000013.1, read on the forward strand.
CAGTGGGCCGTCGAGCAGGTCGCGTGGTTGCACGCGAACAAGCGCATGTTCGAGGCGCGCACGCACGTCCACACGTTGCTCTACGAGAAGCGCTGGGCGCACCGCGCCACCGACGGGAGCTGCACGATCGAGCTCGCGCTCGACCACAACTACCCGGGGCTCGTCGTCGTCGCGGGTGACGTGAAGGAAGGTCACACGCACGACGAGGTCGACGCGTGGTTCCGCGAGACCTACCTGCCGGACGCGTGCGCGCAGACGTGGGGACCCGACCTCGTGCTGGATGCGACGACGCTGCCGTTGCTCGACGAACGTCCCGCCGACGTGCCCCCGCCGGCCGCGGGACCGAACCGGTTCCTGCAGCTGCACTTCCTCGACCACGACCCCGAGGAGGGTTGGGCCGACGGCTACGCCAAGATCGGCCAGGCGATCGACGACAGCGGACTCGCCACGCACGTGTGGACCGGCCCGTTCATCCAGACCGACTTCGGCACCGACACGTACACCGACGAACTGTGGTAGCCGCTTCTTCCCCTCGCTCGCTCCGCTCGCTCCGTCTCTCAGTCCACCGTGACGATGCGGTGGCCGGTGATCTCGCCGTCGTGGAGGTCGAGCTCGCCGAACGACGGGTGTGGCTGCATGCGTCGCTGCGTGGGTGAGCCGGGGTTGAACAGGCGCTGACCGTCGACGCCGAGCTCGTCGACCGGCGCGTGGCTGTGGCCGAAGAGCACGACCGCGCAGTCGGGGAACGTGCGGCGCATCCGTGCCGGGCGCCCCTTCGTGAGCCCCGAGTCGTGCACCATCCCGACGCGCACGCCGTCGAGCTCCACGAGCAGGCGCTCGGGGAGCACGCCGCGCAGCGTCACGTCGTTGTTCCCGAGCACCGCGTGCACGGGCGCGTAGGTCGCCAGCTCGTCGAGCAGGCTCTGCTCCACGACGTCGCCGCAGTGCAGGACGACATCGGCCTCACGGAGCGCCACGAGCACCGGATCGGGCAGCGGACGGCCCTCGGCGCGGAGATGGGTGTCGGACAGGACGACGGCACGCACGCCCGCCAGTGAACCAGGTCACGTCGGAACCGGCGTTGAAAGTGAGGCGGACAAAGGTGTTCACCGCTTCGTCACGAATTGGCCTCAAAGGATTCGGCTCGAACGCCGATACTGGGGAGCATGGAGGATCAGCTGCAGCGTGCTTCGACGGTGACGACCTGTGACGAGGTCCGTTCGACGCGCCTCCACTACCGCCTCCGCTGCCTCCTCACGCCCGAGCACGACGGCGAGCACCGCTGGACGCCCGAGCTCGTGCCGATGGGCGCCGAGGGCGACGAAGCCGCCGCCGGCTGAGCCCTCAGATCCCGGGCCCTCCTGGCCTCACCGCCCGTCGAGGCGCTCCGTGAGACCCGCGAGCATGGGCCCGGTCGTCACCCGGTCGAGGAGATCACCCACGGCCACGACGGCGCGCCGGCGCCAGCCGTGGCTGCGGAGCCGACCCCGGAAGCGCAGCTGCAGATCGGTGCCGCCGTCCCGCGGGGCGAGCAGCAACGCCCAGGTGAAGCACGTGCCGAGGCGGTGGGCACGGAACACGAGCGCGCGTGGTCGCTCGACGTGCACCACGGTGAGCGTCTCGTGCTTCCCGCCGTAGTCGTCGACGACGTCGCCGACCGCGAGCTGCTGCCATGCGGGGTCGACCACCCGGACGGCACGGTGGCGAGCGGGGATCCAGCGCTCCCAGGAACGCGGGAGGTACCACCCGGCTCGATGCTTGCCCAGCTGCACCAGCCACGGCCACACCGCGTCGGGTGGTGCGGCGAAGTGGGCCCGACGGTCGAACACCATCTCCGCGTCTGGGATCAGCGAATCACCGACGATGGCATCGACCACTACGCGCCGAACGCCCGCAACGTGCTGTCGACGACGCCGGCGCGGAACGCTCGGTCGAGCGGGGCGTGGGTGACCAGGAACCGGTAGAAGATCGGGCTGGCGAGGCCGTCGACCACGACGTCGACATCGACGTCGGACCGGAAGTCGCCGCGTTCGATGCCGCGACGCACGACGGCGGCGCTGCGGGCCCGCTTGTCGGCGACGATCTCGGAGTAGGCGAGGTCGAGCTCGGGCGCGCGCGTGCGGGCCGCGACGAGGATCGGCAGCATGCGACCCATCGGCGTCTCGGTGACGATGGCGACGAGGTCGTCGACGATCGCCTGCACGTCACCGCGGGTGGAGCCGGTGTCGGGCGGTGGCGCACCGACCGCGGTGTAGCACCGCACCGCGCTCACCACGAGATCGAGCTTGTTCGGGTATCGGCGGTAGAGCGTGCTCTTGCCCACCCGGGCCCGGGCCGCGACACCCTCCATGGTGAGCGCCTCGAGCCCGACGTCGGCGAACACGTCGACCGCTGCTTCCAGGATCGCCTCGTCGGCGGCCGGGCTGCGCGGCCGGCCCGGCGGACGGCGCGTCGTGTCGACCGTGTCCACCCTCCGCCCTCTCTCGACAGTCACCGAACGCGAGCGCGCCGACGGCCGAGGCCTACCGGGCGGCGTCCACGGCTGCGAGCGCGGCCTCGACCGCGGCGGGAGACGCGGCGACGAGCGGCAGGCGCACGTCGGGCGTGGGGATCCGGCCCTGCGCGTGCAGCACGCCCTTGAACACCGCAGGGTTCGGCTCCGCGAAGCCGGTGGTCACGACGGGGAGCAGCGCCTCGGCGTGCGCGCGGCCGTCGTCGACCTTGCCCGCGAGCCCGCAGTCGACCATGGCGACGAAGCGGTCGGGACACAGGTTGGCCGCGGCGGAGATCGCGCCCGCACCACCCATGAGCACCGTCGGCAGGAAGAAGGCGTCGTCGCCGCCCAGGACGGAGAAGTCGGCCGGCGCGGCAGCCAGGATCTCGAGCGTGTCGGTGTCGAGCGCACCCACCGCCTGCTTCATGCCCACGATGTTGGGTGTGCGCGCCAGCTCGAGCACACCGGCGGCGCCGAGGTTGCGACCCGTGCGGATCGGGATGTTGTAGACGACGACGGGGACCGGGCTCGCCGCTGCCACCGCCTGCAGGTGCGCGACGATGCCCGCCTCCGAAGGACGGACGTAGTACGGCACGACGATCAGGGCCGCGGCCAGCGCCGGCGTCCCCGCGAGGGCTTCGACCGCGGCGATGGTCTTCGCGGTGCTGTTGGTGCCCGCGCCGACGATGAGCTGCGCGTCGTGGTCGGCGCAGACCCGCGCGCACACGTCGATGACGGCGCGCTGCTCGTCGGCGTCGAGCGCGGGTGCCTCACCCGTGGTGCCGAGGGCCACGATCCCCGCGCAGCCGGCGTCGAGGAGCTCGCCGCTGAGGCGCTCGACCGCGTCGAGCGCGACCGACCCGTCGGAGGCGAAGGGGGTGACGAGCGCGGGGTAGACACCCTCGAGCAGACGGCCGGCGGTCACGGGCGCGAGGGTACCGCTTCGGTCAGCTCGCGGGCCCGGAGAAACACGTCGTCGATCATGGGTTCGGTGAGCTTGCCGGTGAAGGTGTTCTGCTGCGACGGGTGGAAGCACCCGAGCACCAGCGCACGCGCGGTCGGCACCTCCAGCCCGTGGGTGAAGCGGGGGCGCGGCGCCGGCAGCGGTGAGCCGGCGGCCGCCAGGACGCGGGCGACGGCCTCGTAGGCGAACGCACCCAGCACCACCACCACGCGCACCCGCTCGAGCAGCTCGAGCTCGCGCACGAGGTAGGGCAGGCACGTGTCACGCTCGACCGGGGTGGGCTTGTTGGCCGGCGGCGCGCACCGCACCGCCGCGGTGACGTAGAGGTCGCGCAGCTCGAGCCCGTCGTCGGCCGAGACCGACGTCGCCTGGTTGGCGAACCCGGTGCGGTGCAGCGACGCGTAGAGGAAGTCGCCCGACCGGTCGCCGGTGAACACCCGGCCGGTGCGGTTGGCCCCGTGGGCCGCCGGCGCCAACCCCGCCACCAGCACGCGGGCGCGGGGGTCGCCGAAGCCGGGCACCGGTCGGCCCCAGTAGGTGTCGGTGCGGAACGAGGCCCGCTTCTCCACCGCGACCTGCTCGCGCCACTCGACCAGGCGGGGGCACGCGCGGCACTCGACGATCTCGCGGTCGAGCGCGCGCAGCGCAGCGGGGCGGGCCACGGGGTCAGGGTAGGGTTCGCCGCCGTGCGCGTCCTCCTCGTGGTGAACCCCACCGCGTCCTCGGTCACGCCTCGCGTGCGCGCCGACGTCGAGCGCGTCCTGCGTGGCGCGCACGACCTCGACGTCGCCGCGACCGAGCGTCGTGGCCACGCGGCCGTGCTGGCCCGCGACGCGGTGACCGAGGGCTACGACGTCGTCGCCGTGCTCGCCGGTGACGGCACGCTGAACGAGGCCGGTGGCGGGCTCGCCGGATCGCAGGTGGCGCTGGCACCCCTCCCCGGTGGTTCGACCAACGTGTTCGCCCGCACGCTCGGAGTCGCGTACCACCCGGAGGCCGCAGCCGCGCAGCTCGTCGACGCGTTGGCGCGCGATTCGCGGCGGCGCATCGGCCTCGGCGTCGCAACCGCACCGGGCACCGCCTTCGAGTCGGCCCCGCGTCACTTCCTGTTCCACCTCGGGGTCGGCTTCGACGCCGCCATCATCCGGCGCATGGAGATCCGACCGTCGGTGAAGCGCTACCTCGCGCACCCCGCATTCGCAGCGACGACGCTCACCACCTGGTTCCGCCACTTCGACCGCGGCACGCGTGTCCGGTTCGACGTCGACGGCGACACCGTGGGAACCGGCCCGTACGCGGTCATCTCCAACTCGGATCCGTACTCGTACGTCGGCCGACGGCCCATGCACATCGCACCCGGTGCGTCGCTCGACGGCGCACTCACCGTCACCGTGCTCCAGTCGCTGCGCGCCGGCGTGGTCGTGCGGGCGGCGGCGTCCGCGGTCGGACGGGTCACCTACCTCACGACCTCGCCGGAGATCGTGCAGCGCAGCGACGTCGAGGCGGTCGAGGTGACCGCCGACACTCCGTTCCCCTGGCAGGTCGACGGCGACTACCTCGGCGAGGTCGAGCGGCTCTCGGTCGCGTACGCGTCCGACTGCCTCACCGTGATCGTGCCGTGACGTCGCCGCCTCGATCACCGAAGGCGTAGAGCTGCTCGTCGTCGGTGATGACGGCGTCGACCCCGGCGCCTCGCAGCTGCTCCAGCTGCTCCGGGTCGTTGACGGTCCAGACGTTCACCCGCACCCCGAGGTCGTGGGCGCGGAGCACGAACCCGGGCCCGTCCACCTGCATCAGCGTCCACACGTCGGGATGCACCGCGGTGTGGCCGTGGTCGGCGGCGACGGCGAGGGCGTCGTCGGGCGGCAGCCCGAACGAGAGGAACCCGGTCGGGAGGTGAGGTGCGACGGCCCGCACCCGGTCGACGGTCGCCACGTCGAACGAGGACACGAGCACGTCGTCCCCGTCCGAACGGGACCCGAGCAGGGCGACCAGCGCGTCCGCCGCACGTGGGTCGGAGTCCTTGACCTCGACGTTCACGAGTCGGCCCCGGCAGACGTCGAGCACCGCCGAGAGCTCGGGGACCTCGGGCTGGCCGGCGTGGAGGTCGGCCAGGGTCAGGTCGCCCAGCGGACCGTCGGGCGTGTCGGCGTCGTGGCGCACCACGAGCACGCCGTCGGCGGTGCGGTGGACGTCGAGCTCCACCCCGTCGGCACCGAGCTCGACCGCTGCGGCCATGGCCGGGACGGTGTTCTCCGGTGCGACGCGGTTGGCACCGCGGTGTGCGAGCACGAGCATGACGCCACCCTGTCACCTCGCCGCCACCCGCGCAGGAAGACGCGAAATTCCTGGTCAGCCCCTTGCGCGCCGGAGCGGACGAAATTAGTGTCAGTTGTAACGCCCCGAGGTTCTCGCCCGGGGACGTGCAATTCGGACATCTGATCCACACTGGGGGAATGAAGCGTGGCATTGACCTGGGTACGCACCCACGATTGGGATGTCAGCGCATGGCGGACTCGTTCGGCATGTCTCGACTCCGATCCCGACGTGTTCTTCCCCATCGGGAGCAGCGGACCCGCGGTCGAGCAGATCGAGACCGCCCGGCGCATCTGCGGCGCGTGCACGGTCAACGAGGAGTGCCTCGACTTCGCCCTGGCGACCAACCAGGAGGCCGGGATCTGGGGCGGCGCCACCGAAGAGGAGCGCCGCAAGCTGCGCAAGGCCTGGCTGGCCCAGCAGCGCATGGTCGGCTGAACGCCGCCTCTCGTCGGTCGGCACAGCTCCCGAGCTAGAGGGTCGTCGCCGCCGTCGGGCGGAGCGGCACCGTGAGGTGCACGCGGGTACCGGCGTCACTGCGCAGCTCGATCGTGCCGCCCAGCTCGCTGGTGACCAGCGTGTGGACGATCGACAGCCCCAGGCCGCTCGACTGCTCCACCGTGAACCCGGGAGGCAGGCCGACGCCGTCGTCGACCACGTCGACCACCAGCTGACCGTCGGTGCGGGAGAGCTGCACCGTGATCGTGCCCTTGGCCCGGCCGGCGTCGCCGGGGAACGCGTGGTCGACGGCGTTCTGCATGAGCTCGTTGAGCACGACCGCGAGCGGGGTGGCGAGGTCGCCGGGCAGCATGCCGGCGTCGCCCTCCACGGCCAGGCGCAGGTCGCGGTCGGGGCCGGTGACCGTCTCGGCGACCACCCGCACGAGCGGCTGCACGATGTCGTCGAAGCGCACCTCGTCGCCCGGCTCCCGGGAGAGGGTCTCGTGGACGATGGCGATGGAGCGGATGCGCCGCTCCGACTCCTCGATCGCCTCCTGCGCCTCGGGTGACTGCAACCGGCGACCCTGGAGCCGCAGCAGTGCGGCGATGGTCTGGAGGTTGTTCTTCACCCGGTGGTGGATCTCGCGGATGGTGGCGTCCTTGGAGAGCAGCAGCCGGTCGCGGCGGCGGAGGTCGGTGACGTCGCGCAGCAGCACGCACACCCCCACGACCTTGTCGTCGGAGAGCTGCGGGATCGCCTGGAGGAGCACGGAGGTCTCGCCGCGCTCGATCTCCTCGGTCACCGGGAGGCGGGCCCGGATGGCGACGTCGACGGCGTCCTGGTCGAAGCCCATCTCCGCGAGGTGCAGGCCCGAGGTGTAGGAGTGGATGCCGAGGCGGTGCATGGAGCTCACCGCGTTGGGGCTCGCGAACCGCACCCGCAGGTCGGGGTCGAGGAGGATCACGCCGTCGCCGACGCGGGGCGCGTCCTCGAACTCGTCGTCGTCCTGGCGGAACGGGAAGCTGCCCTCGGCGATCATCGTGGCGAAGCGCTCGAACGTCGAGAGGTAGAACTGCTCGAGCTCACCGAGGTTGCGACCGAGGGTCGGACGGGTCTCCCGGGTGACCACGGCCACCACCGATCCCGCGTGACGCACCGGGATGCACTGCACGTGGGCCCGTTCGCTCGAACCCAGGAGGGGCGAATCGCCCTCCACGACGTCGCCGGTGCGGAAGGCGCGCGACACGAGCGGCCGCGCCACCTCGTCGACCACGGCACCCACGAGATCCATCGGGTACACCGTCTGGCCGGTGGTGGGCCGCACCTGGGCCAGGACCACCGAACGGCTGGCGTCCTCCCCCACCACGGGTGCGAGGAGGAGCAGGTCGGAGAAGCACAGGTCGGAGAGGGCCTGCCACGACGCCGCCAGCCGTTGCACGTGACGCAGCGACTCTCCCCAGAGCGCGGTCTTCGTCCGCGCCTGCTCGAAGAACGTGGTCACGGCGCGATCGTACCGGCGCCACCGGAGGCGAAGAGCGCTTCGCCGATGCGGACCAGCGCACGCGCGTCGTCGATGTCGGCGGAGAACGCGGGCACGCTGACGATCACCTCCGGGCCGGGAGGCGAGATCCGCGTGAGCTCGGTCCGCAACTCGGATTCCCGGCGCGCCACCACCTCGTAGTTGCGGAACGAGTCGGCCAGCGTGCGCAGCACCCGGGCCGTCGACGCGGTGTCGGCGAGCGCGTCGAGTCCTGTGGCGGCGAGCTCGCTCGCGATCTCGGCGCTCTCGCGGGTGAAGACGTCGGCCGCGTGCTCACCGGAAGGCGACAGGAGGTACTCGGGCAGGACCTTGTTGAGGACCAGCGCACCGAGGTCGAAGTTGCGGACGGTGAGCTCACGGCAGAAGGTCTCCGCCTCGCGCAGCGGCGCGCCCTCGAGCGTGGTGACCACCGCGAACGTCGTGCGCCGGTCGTGCAGGAGCTGCTCGACGGCGTTGGCGCGCTCCACGAACCCTGCGTACATCGACTGGAAGTTGAGGAAGAACTCGGCGATGTCCTGCAGGAACTGGCTGCCGAGCACGCGATCGGCCATCTGGTAGAAGGGCTTGCTGGCGGCGTTGAACATCCGGCCGCCGCGTCCGCCGCCGAGTCGGTAGGGCACGGTGAGCCAGCGCAACAGGCGACCACCGAAGAAGTCGGCCATGCGCGCAGGTGCCTCGAGGAAGTCGATCGCGTTGCGCGTCGGCGGGGTGTCGATGACGATGAGGTCGTACTCACCGCTGGCGTGCACCTCGTAGAGCCGCTCCATCGCGATGTAGTCGTGGCTCTGCACGAAGCGGCTGGTGACGTTGTGGTACATCCGGTTGTCGAGGATGCGGTACGCCGTCGCCTCGTCGGGCGCGTGCCGCAGCACCAGCTCGTCCCACGACCGCTTCGTGTCGAGCATCGCCGCCCACAGCTCGCCGCGCGGTTCCACCCCGAGCTCCGTGTACGCGTCGAGCGGCACCCGGCGGGCGACGTTGCCGAACGCCTCGAGGCCGAGCGCGTCGGCCAACCGCTTGGCCGGATCGATCGTGAGCACCAGCACCTTGCCGCCGAGACGTGCGGCGGCGGTGAGCGCGGCCGCAGCGGCGGTCGACGTCTTGCCGACGCCGCCGGAGCCGCAGAACACCACGACCTCGCGGGTCGAGAGGAGCGCAGCCAGAGACTGGGGCTCGCTCACGTGAGCTCCTGGCCCAGTGCTTCGGCGACCATCCTGGTGACGCGCAGCCCGTGGTCGCGCACGAAGAGGTACGGGAGCAGCAGGAGCGGCAGGTCGACCGCGTCGCGCAGCTCGCCCAGGTGCACGGACCGGCTGCGCCGCATCGACACCGCCAGCCGCGCCGCGTCGACGACCGCGTCGGCACCCTCACCGGCGTGCCGGGCGAGCACTGCGGCCGCCGCCGGCTCACCGAACGCGTCGAACACCGCGTCGTCGGCCCGGGTGAACAGCTCGGGGAGCACGCGGTTCACGATCACCACGCCGAGGGGGACCTTGAGCTCCTGGCGCGCCCGGGCCACGAGCTCGATGGTCTCGTTCACCGGCATCTCCTCCGGGGACGTGACCACGTTGAGCGCGGTGAGCGCGGGATCGGAGAGCAGCTCGGTCATCCAACCGGTCTGGTTGCGGATGGGGCCGACCGCCACCAGCTCCTGGATGGCTTCGGGTGCGTCGAGCTGGCTGATGACGTGGCCCGTCGCGGCGGCGTCGACGACGATGAGGTCCCAGTCGCCCCGCCCCTCGATCGACTCGCGCAGCTCCCAGCAGATCTTGCCGACGGTGAGGATCTCCTTCACCCCCGGGGCCGCGGTGGCGACGAAGTCGAACGCACGCGCCATCGGCCCGATCCGACCGAACACCGGCACCCGCGCCTGCACCTTGAGGTACTCGCGCAGCGAGGCCTCGGTGTCCATCTGCATCGCGTACACACCGGGGTGCACCTGCCGGGGCTCGAAGCCGACCGGTGCGTGCTCGAACAGCGCGGTGAGGTTGTTCTTGGCGTCGACCTCGACGAGCAGGACCTTCTTGCCCTGGTCGGCGGCGAGGAGCGCGGTCGCCGCGGTGACGGTGCTCTTGCCGACGCCGCCCTTGCCCGTGAAGAAGAGCAGCCGGCGATCGAGCAGCCCGCTCACGCCAGCGCCGGCGCTGCGATCGGAGACCTCGGGATGATGAGGCCGACTACCGGCCGAATCCGACGCGCTGCTGCGCGCCGTCCTCGACGATCTCGATGTAGGCGATGCGCTCGGCGGGGATGCCGACCCGGCGACCCTTGCTGTCGGTCAGCCACACCACCGGAGTGCCTTCGGCCAGCGCCTTGTCGATGGAGCCGACGACGTCGTCGGCGGTTCCGTCGAGCTCGAGGTTGAGCTCCTTGGGCGTGTGGACGACACCGATGCGAAGTTCCATGTGGCCGAATCTAGTGGCCGGTCACTCCGACTCGAACACCGCGTTCGACCGGGGACGACCGCCGGGACCGCTGTACGCGAGCCCCCAGCGCGGTTCGGTCTCGCCGTCGAAGGCGGCGACGCCGGCCCGTGCCGCGAGCCAGGCGTCGACCAGGCGGTCCTCGGCCTCGTAGTCGAACGGGTCGGTCAGCGTGTGCTCCTCCATGCTCCCGACCAGCGGGTGCGCGGCGAGCCAGCGGGCGGTGCGGGCGACCGCCTCCCGCGCCGGCACCAGGTCGCGGTAGCCGAGGTCGTTCCGGACCCTGCTCACGTCGAGCACGCGGTGGGTGGGCAGCGGCTGGGCGAGGAGCGGCCGGGCCGGCACCGCGAGCTCGTAGGGCATCGACACCAGCTCGAGCTCGTGGTCGAGCGCAGCGGCGATCAGCTCGACCACCTGACGGACCGAGAGCACCTCCTCGTCGGCGATGTTGAAGAGCTTCCCGGCGGCCGCGTCGGGCTGCTCGAGCGCGAGCAGCAGTGCGTGCGCGATGTTCTCGGTGTAGCCGTGGTGGTGGAGGGTGAGGCCGTCGTCGGCCACGACGATGCGCCGCCGGCCGTCGAGCACGCGCCGCACCACGATCCACTCGCGAGGCGTGAGCTGGTAGGGCCCGTACACGTACGGGTAGCGGAAGTGCGTCGCATCGGGGTGGTGCTCGAACACCGCTTCTTCGGTGCGGACGATGCGGTAGCCCTTCTCGTCCTCCTCGGGCGCGGCGACCGTCGGCGCGTCCTCGCGCACGGGCACCGGGAGCCCTGCGGGTTCGTGGAGCCACGCATTCATCCACCCGCGGTACGCGGGCACGCCACCGACCGAGATCACACGACCGGTGTGGCCGCGCAGCACCGTCGCGAGCATGCGCAGCCGTCCGTACATCGCATACGTGACGTCGAAGGTGCGACCGGCGAGGATCCCGCGGGTCGCGTCCTCGTCGTAGGGATCGGCGTGGAGGTGCTCGACCGTGGCCGGGGTCTCGGCGCGCTCGTGGGTCCCACGGTGGAGGATCGCGACGGCGTGACCGCGGTCGACCAGACCCTGCACGAGCGGGATCCCGGTCGGCCCGGTGCCCCCGATGACCAGCACCCGTGCGCCGTTGCCCACGCCAGGAACCTACTGCGCCCACACCTCGGGGCTGGACGTACGAATAGTCTCCGGCGATGGCCGACCTCCCGCGTTCCGAGATCTCGGGGCTGGTGAACTTCCGTGACCTCGGGGGGCACGCCACCCCCGCCGGTGTCACCCGCAGCGACCGCGTGTTCCGCAGCGATTCGCTCGCCCACGCCGCCCCCGCCGACGTCGTGCACCTGGTCGAGGAACGGGGCGTGCGCACCGTCGTCGACCTGCGCGGCGTCACCGAGGTCGAGGCGTTCCCGAACCAGCCGATGGCCGACGCCGGCGTCACCATCCACCACGTCCCGCTGATCGACCCCGAGAAGCGCGAGCAGTCGGGGCTCGACTGGGAGACCATGACGCTCGTCGACCTCTACCGCTTCCTCCTCGAGAGCGCGGGGGTGGAGTTCGTCGAGGTGCTGCAGATCATCGCCGAGCCCGCCAACCACCCGCTGGTGTTCCACTGCGCCGCAGGCAAGGACCGCGCCGGCCTCGTCGCGGCGACGGTGCTCGGCCTGCTCGAGGTCGACGACGAGGAGATCGTCGCCGACTACGCCGCCACCGAAGCCGCGATCGAGGCGCTGATGGCACGCGCCACGAAGCGAGCGGAAGGAAGCGGGCGTCCACCGGCGGCGCGCTTCATGACCGCCGACGCGGCGACGATGCGGGAGACGCTCGAGTGGCTCCACGCCGAGCACGGCGGGTTCGCTCCGTACTTGCTGGGCCACGGCATCGACCAGGGTGCGCTCGACGTGCTCCGGGCGTCGATGATCGAGCCGACCACCACCGGGGGTGTCTGACGTGCTCGTCGACGGGACGATGGGTGGCTTCGACGACGTCCGCACCACTGCGGCGGCGAGCGAGGCCGCCGGCTACGCCGGGTTGTGGACCGGCGAGACCATGCACGATCCGTTCCTCCAGATCGTGCAGGCGGCGGAGGTGACCGAGCGGGTCACGTTGGGCACCTCGATCGCGATCGCGTTCGGGCGCACGCCGATGACGTTCGCCATCACGGGCTACGACCTCGCCCGCTACTCGCGCGGCCGCTTCGTGCTCGGCCTCGGTTCACAGGTGAAGCCGCACATCGAACGCCGCTTCTCGATGCCGTGGTCGCACCCGGCGCCGCGCATGCGTGAGTTCGTGAGCGCGTTGCGCGCCATCTGGGCGTGCTGGCAGGACGGCACCAGGCTCGACTTCCAGGGCGAGTTCTACACGCACACCCTCATGACGCCGTTCTTCTCGCCGCCCGCGCACGAATGGGGGCCGCCCCGGTCTTCATCGCCGCGGTCGGGCCGCGCATGACCGAGGTCGCGGGCGAGGTGTGCGATGGCATGTTCGTCCACGCGTTCTCGACGCCGTCGTACCTGCGCGACGTCACCCTCCCGGCGTTGACGCGCGGGCGCGCGGCCGGCGGCAAGGACTCGATGGACGGCTTCACCGTCGCGGGCCCGTGTTCACGTGCGTGGGTCGCACCGACGAAGAGCTGGAGGAGGCGATGCAAGGGCGCCAAGCAGCAGATCGCCTTCTACGCCTCGACACCCGCGTACCGCGCCGTGCTCGAGCACCACGGCTGGGGCGATCTCCAGCCCGAGCTGACGCGCATGTCGAAGGAAGGGAAGTGGAAGGAGATGGGCGAACTGATCTCCGACGACGTGTTGCACGAGTTCGCCGCCGTCGGCAGCGTCGCCGAGGTCGCGTCCCAGTTGCGTGAGCGCTGGGCGCCCTTGCTGACCCGCCTGTCCTTCTACATCCCGTACGCGAGCGACGACTCGCTCCGCGCCGAGCTCCTCGCCGCCCTGAGTTGAGCCGGCTCAGTTGATCTTGAGCTGCGGGTTGTAGATCCGCTTGGGCGCGAGCTCGACGTCGATCCGCTCGGCGAGGGCGCGGAACACCTCGCTCACCTCGCCCTCGGGGTCGTCGACCACGATCGGGCGGCCCACGTCGCCGCCTTCGCGCAGTGCGGGAACGAGCGGGATGCGCGCCAGGAGCGGCACGCCGAGCTCGTCGGCGAGCTCCTCGCCCCCGCCCGCACCGAACAGCTCGTAGCGGGTGCCGTCGTCACCGGTGAACCACGACATGTTCTCGACGACGCCGATCACCTGGAGGTCGACCTTCTCCGCCATGGCTGCGGCGCGCACGGCCACACGCTGCGCGGCCGGTTGCGGGGTGGTGACCACGAGCACCTCGGCGCGCGGCAGGAACTGCGCGATCGACAACGAGATGTCGCCGGTGCCCGGAGGCATGTCGACGACGAGGTAGTCGAGCTCGCCCCAGTACACGTCGGTGAGGAATTGCTCGAGCGCCTTGTGCAGCATCGGGCCGCGCCAGATGACCGCCTGGTCCTCGCGTGCGAAGAAGCCCATCGAGATGAGCCGCACGCCGTTGGACTCGGGCGGGACGATCACGTCGTCGATGAGACCGGGCGGGGCGCTGATGCCCAGCATGCGCGGCATCGAGAAGCCCCACACGTCCGCGTCGACCGCGGCGACGCGGTGACCGCGGTTGGCGAGCGCGATCGAGAGGTTGGTGGTGACCGACGACTTGCCGACGCCGCCCTTGCCCGACGACACCGCGAGGATCCGCGTGCGTGAGTCGGTGAAGGGGTTCACGCGCGGCGCGGGTGGCGCGGCCTGCGACGCGTCGATCACCTGCAGCGGGTTGGTCGGCGCCGGCGGCGGGGTCACGCCCTTGAGGATGCGACCGAGGGCGACGATCTCGTCCTCGGTCATGTCGCGCACGTCGACGTCGACCCGCTCGATGCCGTCGACCTCGCCCACGGTCTCGATGATCCGGCGCCGCAGCTCGGCCCGGGAGGCGTCGCCGGGAAGAGGAACGGCCACCGCCACGACGGCGGTGCGGCCGTCGACTGCGACGCCCTGCACCATGCCGAGCTCGACGATCGACCGCCGCAGCTCGGGTTCCTCGACGGCGGCCAGCGCGGCCTGGACGTCCAGTGATTCGGGCATGTCAGCGGGCCTTGGCTGTCGGCATCGGGGCTCCTGCGGATTTCCACTACGCGCGTAGGTAGAATACGACCCATGGAGGCCGATGCCCTCACTGCGGACGAGTTCAACTCGGTGGTGAGCGCGGTGACGAACGCGTTCGGCGACCCCACCCGCCGCGAGATCTACCTGTTCGCCCGCGACGCGGCCGCCACCGGCGTCACCGCCGGTGCGGTGGCCGAGCACTTCGAGCTCCACCCGAACGTCGCCCGTCACCACCTCGAGAAGCTCACCGGCGGCGGCTACCTCGTGGTCGAGGTGGGCAAGATCGCCGACGGCCCCGCCCGCGCCGCCGGCCGCCCGTCGAAGCGCTACCTCGCCGGTCCGCTCGACTCGACGCTCGCGCTCCCCCTCAAGCACGACGATCTCCTCGGTGGCCTCCTCGCCCGCGCGCTCGACGCGCTCGGACCCGAGCAGGCCGAGGTCCTGGCCGACGAGGTGGGCTTCGAGTACGGCACCACGCTCGCCGCCCGCATGGACCCCACCGAGGGCCACCGTTCCGTGCGCGCCGCGCTCACCGCCGTCGCCGACGCGCTCACCGCCCACGGGTTCGCCGCGCACGCCGAGGCGCACGACGGCCGGCTCACCATCGTGTCGGAGTGCTGCCCGTTCGGCGAGACCGCGCAGCAGTACCCGCACGTCGTGTGCGCGCTCGACCGAGGGATGATCCGCGGGATGCTCGCCGGTCTCTACGGCGAGACGTCGCCGCAGTTCGAGACCAGTCGCCCCGACGGCGGCGATCACTGCGTCACCCGGGTCTGACACGGTCGTCTGACCGCGCCGTCATGGCTCGCGCCTACCTCGATCACGCGTCGACGTCGCCGCTGCGACCGGTCGCGCTCGACGCCATGCTGCCGTACCTGCGCGAGCACCATGCCGACCCCGGACGTTTGCACGCCGAAGGCCACGTCACGCGGGTCGCGGTCGAGGACGCGCGCGAGCAGGTGGCCGAGCGCTTCGGTGCGCGGCCACGGGAGGTCGTCTTCACCGCCACCGGCACCGAGGCCGTCGACACCGCGATCTTCGGAGCGCTCGCTCGCGCCGCCGATCGTGCTGGTGGCGGTCACGTGGTGACCACCGCGGTCGAGCACTCCTCGGTGCTCGACGCGATCGCGCGCGGCACCGACGACATCACCGTTGTGGGCGTCGACCGTCACGGTCGGTTCGACGCCGCGAGGTCGCCGACGCGGTGCGGCCCGACACCGTGCTCGTCTCGGTGCAGCTCGCCAACCACGAGGTCGGCACGCTGCAACCGGTCGACGAGATCGTCGGGCTGGTGCGCGAGCGTGCCGGCGAGGGAGCCGGCGCGGTGGTCCACGTCGACGCGTGCGCGGCAGCAGGCCACATCCCCGTCGACTTCGGCGCGCTGGGTGCCGACCTGTGCTCGGTGACCGGGCACACGTTCGGCGGCCCCAAGGGTGCCGCTGCCCTGTTCGTGCGGCGAGGGCTCCGCTTCCCGCCGTTCGTCGTGGGCGGTGCACAGGAACGGGCCCGGCGCGGCGGCATCGAGAACGTCCCTGCCATCGTCGGCTTCGGCGCGGTGTGCGCGGCGATCGGTGGCGACGAGCTCGAGCGTGAGGCGCAGCACGAGCGCGCGCTGTCGAACGCGCTGGCCGCGGGCGCGCTCCGGCGCGTCGACGGCATCGAGCGCTACGGCGATCCCGCGGAGTGCCTGCCGGATCTCGTGTGCCTCGGCGTCGAGGGAGTCGAGGCCGAGCCGATCCTGCTCGCGCTCGACCAGCGTGGCGTCGCGGTGCACTCGGGATCGTCGTGCTCCAGCGAGTCACTCGAGCCGTCTCCGGTCCTCACCGCGATGGGCGTCGACGCCGACCGCTCGTTGCGCGCGAGCGTGGGCTGGTCGTCGACGACCGACGACGTCGACGCGTTCCTCGACGCCCTGCCCGTGGTGGTGGGTCTGCTGCGAGAACTGCGCAACTAGCCCCCGTCGGTAAGCTGCGCGCATGACAACGCAGAACTGGCCCGCCCTCGCGGCCGCGCTCACCGACACGCTCCACCTGTCGACCCCGCCGCTCGCGATCACCTTCTCCGACGCTCCGCTCGACGGCGTCCCGATGTTCGACGAACCGATGCCCGCACCGCTCCCCGACGGCCGCACCGGCCGGGTCCCCGCCGGGTGCGTGTTCTGGATGAAGGCGGCCGACCGCACCTTCGGCACCGTCGCCGAGGACCACGGCAACTGCAGCGTGGGCAGCGTCACCCACGGCTTCAAGACGCTCGAAGAGGTGGGCAACAACTCCGACGTCGCCGCGCTGCTCGACTCGGGCTGGGTCACGATGGACGTCGTGCCGCAGATCCCCGTGGTGCACGAGAAGCCGGGTGCCGTCACCTACGGGCCGCTGGCCGAGACACCGGTCGACCCCGACGTCGTCTTCGTGCGGGTCACCGGTCGTCAGATGATGGTGCTCTCCGACGCCATTCCCGACCTGCGCATCGAGGGCAAGCCCCAGTGCCACATCGTGGCCCTGGCCAAGGAGGAGGGCGTGCCCGCCGCCAGCGTCGGCTGTGCGCTCAGCCGCGTGCGCACCGGCATGGCGCCCACCGAGATGACGTGCGCGATCCCGGCGTCGAAGCTGGCCGAGGTCGTCGAGTCGGTGCAGCAGCACTCCGGTGCCGACAACGCCGTCGCGAAGTACGCCGCCGAGGACGCCCTCCGTTTCTGAAGCGGCGCGTGTCTCACCCACACCGTTCTGGCGCCGCTCGATGCCCCATTCGGGGATCGGGTGGCGCCGAAACGCGTGGAGCTACTTCTTGGCGGCCTCGTAGTAGGGGTTCGCGCCCGACGCGTGGTCGGTGACGTCGATCACCTCGGTGATCTCGGGGACCAGGTCGAGGATCGCGACCTCGATGCCCTGGCTCAACGTGACCGCGGCCATGCCGCACCCCTGGCAGCCGCCACCCATCCGCAGGTAGGCGATGGAGTCCTCGACCGCGACCAGCTCGGCGTACCGCCGTGCGACGCGATCGCCGGGTTGATCTGCTCCTCGAGCACCTGGATCACCCGCTGCGGGATCTCGCCCGAGAGGTCGGCCTCCGGGCGGTCGGCGGTGCGCACCACCGGCGGCACCGGCCGGTTGGGGTTCTGCATCACCATGCCGCCGTTGAACGCCAGCACCGCGCCCCGCAGCAGTTCGATGCTCTCCGGCGGGATGGCGATGGCGAGGTCGCCGTCGCGCTCGATGAGCACGTCGTCGTCGAGCTCGGCGGTGGGCCGGAACTCCATCAGGTACGTGTAGGCACCGTTGGCATCGCCGTTGACCTCGACCCACAGGGCCAAGGACTCCGGCTCCGCCTCCGCGTTCCGGACGTCGAGCACCATCTTCTGGGCTTCGGGCGAG
Source organism: uncultured Actinomycetes bacterium (assembly GCA_963755855.1). Taxonomy (GTDB): domain Bacteria; phylum Actinomycetota; class Acidimicrobiia; order IMCC26256; family DASPTH01; genus DASUAS01. Next base: position 232,901 of record CAVWLR010000013.1, read on the forward strand.
ATGGTCAGGACGTCGCTCACACCCACCATGATAGGAGCGTGCCGCGCGTCCTCCTGCTCCTCCCCACTTCCACGTACCGCGCCCGGGACTTCGTGCAGGCTGCACAACGGCTGGGGGTCGAGGTGGTCGTCGGCTCCGACGAGATGCCGGTGCTCCTGGAGGGCTCCGGCGAACGGGCCGTGGTGGTGCCGCTCGACGAATCGGAGGCCGCGGCCGACGTGATCGTCGCCCTCGACGAGCGTCGTGGGGTCGATGCGGTGGTCGCGGTCGACGACCGGGGCGTGCTGGCCGCCGCGGCCGCCGGCGAGCGGCTGGGATTCCCCCACAACCCGCCCGACGCAGTGGCGGCGACGCGCGACAAGGAAGCGATGCGGCGCGCCCTCGCGGCGGCCGAGGTGCCCCAACCCGGGTTCACGGTGTTCGACGCGACGAGCTCCCCGAGGACCTCGAGTACCCCGTGGTCCTGAAGCCGATCGACCGGTCGGGCAGCCAGGGAGTGATCCGGGCCGATGACCCCGACCAGGCGCGGGCGGCGGTCGAGCGGATCCGTGAAGTGTGTGGCGACGGTCCGCTGCTCGTCGAGCAGTACGTACCGGGCGTCGAGGTGGCGGTGGAGGGCCTGCTGCGCGACGGCGCAGCTCACGGTGCTCGCCGTGTTCGACAAGCCCGACCCGCTCGAGGGGCCGTACTTCGAGGAGACGATCTACGTCACGCCGTCGCGGCTGGGCGTCGCGACGTTGCGGCGCGTCGAGGCGGTGACCGCGCAGGCGTGCGCGGCGATCGGTCTGGTCGAAGGGCCGGTGCACGCCGAGCTGCGGATCGAGCAGGTCGACGACGACGGTGATCGCGTGCACGTGATCGAGGTCGCGGCGCGGTCGATCGGCGGGCTGTGCGCGCGCACGCTGCGCTTCGGTGCGGGGATCGCACTCGAGGAGCTGGTGCTGCGGCACGCGCTCTCGATGCCGCTCGAAGGGCTCGAGCGCGAACCAGGTGCGTCGGGCGTGATGATGCTGCCGATCCCAACCGAGGGCGTCCTGCGCGGGGTCGGCGGTCAGGACGCGGCACGGGACGTGCCCGGGATCACCGGACTGGAGATCACCGTGCCGCCCGGCCGGCGCGTGGTCGCCGCTGCCCGAGGGCGACCGGTACCTCGGCTTCCTGTTCGCTCGCGGCGACACGCCCGAAGCGGTCGAGGCGTCGCTCCGGACCGCGCACGCCCGGTTGACCATCGAGATCAGCGACGGCCAGATCGGTGACGCCGAGATCGCCCCCTAGCCTTCAGGGGTGCGCATCCTCCTCGTCGCCACCTACGAGCTCGGGCAGCAACCCGGTGCCCTCGGGAGCGCGGCGACGTTCCTCCGGGCCCGGGGCGACGACGTGCGCGCCCTCGACGTGTCGGTGGACTCCTGGGATCCCGCGCTCGTCGACTGGGCCGACGAGGTGGCGTTCTCGGTCCCCATGCACACCGCGACCCGCCTCGCCCGCGACCTCGCCGGCGAGGTCGACAAGCCGGTGCGCGCCTTCGGCCTGTACGCGAACCAGTGCGCGCGACTTCGCCACGCCAGTCGACTGGTACGCGGCGCTCGCCGGCGCGCGACCTGTTGGCACCGCTCGATCGCTACGCGCGCCTCGACGTCGGCGGCGAGCAGCGCCTGGCCGGCTCGGTGCTGGCGACGCACGGCTGCGCGCACCGCTGCCGCCACTGCCCGGTGCCGGTGGTGTTCGACGGCCGCGTCCGTCGCGTCGACGAGGACGCCGTGCTCGCCGACATCACGCAGCTCGTCGCCGCCGGCGCGCGTCACATCACGTTCGGCGACCCCGACTTCCTCAACGCGCCACCGCACTCGCGTCGCATCGTGGCCGCGCTGCACGAGCGGTTCCCCGAGATCACCTTCGACTGCACGGTGAAGGTCGAGCACGTCGCTGCGGTACGAAGCGCTCTGGCCCGAGCTCGCCGCCGCCGGCTGCGTGTTCGTGGTCTCGGCGTTCGAGTCGGTCGACGACGCCGTGCTCGAACGGCTCGACAAGGGCCACACGACGCCCGACGCCGCCCGCGCGGTCCGGATCCTGCGCGACGCAGGCATCGAGGTGCGACCCTCGTGGCTGCCGTTCACGCCGTGGACCACCCGCGCCGACCTCGTCGGACCTGCTCGACTTCGTGGACGAGCACGACCTCGTCGGCAGCGTCGATCCCGTGCAGTACAGCGTGCGGCTCCTGCTCCCCGAGGGCTCCCTGCTGCTCGAGCACCCCGACCTCGCCCCGCACGTGGGCCCGTGGGACCCTGAACGCTCCACCTACACCTGGAGCTCACCCGACCCCGCCGTCGACGCGCTGCAGGAGCGCATCGCCGCCATCGTCGACAGTGATCAGCGACCCGATCGAGCTCTACGCACGTGTGCGCGAGGCCGCCGGTGCTCCACCGGTCGACCTCACACGGATCACGACCGGCCGCCCCCGACTCACCGAGACCTGGTTCTGCTGCGCCGAGCCCACCGACCTCCAGCTCGCGCAGCTGCGCCCGACGATGGCCGGCGCGCGTGGGGACTCGTCCGAAGGCTGCTGCTGAGCGCGCCAAAGCCACGCGCTTTTCGCCGCCAGCGGTGAAGAGCGCGCAACTTTGGAAGGCAACGCTGTGGTCAGTCGCCCCGCAGCACGTTGAGGGCGGAGCCGGCGCGGAACCAGGCGATGTGCTCTTCCGACATCGTCTGCGTCGTGGTGATGGTCTCGCTGGTGCCGTTGGCGTGGTGGACGACGACCTCGACCGGACGACCGGGAGCGAGGTCGGCGAGGCCCACGATGTCGATCGTGTCGTCGGCCTGGATGCGCTCGTAGTCGTCGGGGTTGGCGAACGTCAGCGCGAGCACGCCCTGCTTCTTGAGGTTGGCCTCGTGGATGCGGGCGAACGAGCGCACGATCACGGCGCGTCCGTTCATGTAGCGCGGCTCCATCGCCGCGTGCTCACGCGACGAGCCCTCGCCGTAGTTCTCGTCGCCGATCGCGACCCACCAGATGCCGGCGTCCTTGTAGCGCTTGGCGAGGTCGGGCAGCGGCACGATGCGCGCCGTCGCGCACGTCGACCCCGGAACCCGCAGGCTCCAGCGCGAACGCGTTGTTCACGCCGATGAAGAGGTTGCCGGAGATGTTGGTGAGGTGGCCGCGGTACTTCAGCCACGGGCCCGCCGGTGAGATGTGGTCGGTGGTGCACTTGCCCACCGCCTTCATCAGCACCTGCATCCCGGTGAAGTCGTTGCCGTCCCACGCCGGGAACGGCTCGAGCAGCTCGAGCCGGTCGGACCCGGGCTTCACGACCACGTCGACCGACGACGGGTCGTCCGACGGCGGCTGGAACCCGGACTCGCCGGGGTCGAAGCCCTTCGCCGGGAGCTCGTCGGCCGACGGCGCGTCGAGCTGCACCTCGGTGCCGTCGGGGGCGACGACGGGCTGGCGCACGAAGTCGACGTCGAGACGACCGGTGAGCGCCATCGCGGTGACCGTCTCGGGCGAGCCGATGAACGACAGCGTGGCCGCGTTGCCGTCGTTGCGAGCCGGGAAGTTGCGGTTGAACGACGACACGATGGTGTTCGTCTCGCCCTTGGTGATGTCGTCGCGCTGCCACTGGCCGATGCACGGACCGCACGCGTTCGCGAGCACCGTCGCGCCGATCGCCTCGAGGTCGGCGAGGAGGCCGTCGCGCTCGATGGTGGCGCGCACCTGCTCCGAGCCCGGGCGTGATGAGCAGCGGGGTCTTCACCTGCAGCCCCGCGGCGCTCGCCTGCCGGGCCACGTGCGCGGCCCGACCGATGTCCTCGTACGACGAGTTGGTGCACGACCCGACCAGCGCGTAGCTGATGTCGACCGGGTAGCCCTCCTCGCGCGCCGCCGCACCGACTTCGGAGATCGGACGGTCGAGGTCGGGGGTGTGCGGACCGACGAGGTGCGGCTCGAGCTCGTCGAGGTCGATGTCGATCACGCGGTCGAAGAACCGCTCGGGGTCGTCGAGCACCTCGGGGTCGATGCGCAGGTGCTCGGCGTGCGCGTCGGCGAGGTCGGCGAGCGCCTCGCGTCCGGTGGACTTCAGGTACGCGGCCGAACGGGCGTCGTACGGGAAGATCGAGCAGGTGGCACCGATCTCGGCGCCCATGTTGCAGATCGTGGCCTTGCCGGTGGCCGAGATCGACTCCGCGCCGGGCCCGAAGTACTCGACGATCGCGCCGGTGCCGCCCTTCACGGTGAGGATGCCGGCCACCTTCAGGATGACGTCCTTCGCCGCGGCCCAGCCCGAGAGCTCGCCGCGCGAGGTGCACGCCGATCACCTTGGGCACCCGCGTGTTGAACGGCCATCCGGCCATCACGTCGACCGCGTCGGCACCGCCCACACCGATGGCGACCATGCCGAGGCCGCCGGCGTTGGGCGTGTGGCTGTCGGTGCCGACCATCATCCCGCCGGGGAAGGCGTACTGCTCGAGCACGACCTGGTGGATGATCCCCGAGCCCGGCTTCCAGAACCCGATGCCGTACTTCGCCGACACCGTGCGCAGGAACTCGTAGACCTCGGAGTTCACGTCGAGCGCGTTCTTGAGGTCGGCGTCGGCGCCGACCCGGGCCTGGATGAGGTGGTCGCAGTGGACGGTGCTCGGCACCTGCACCGTGGGCAGGCCCGCGGTCATGAACTGGAGCAGCGCCATCTGCGCGGTGGCGTCCTGCATGGCGACGCGGTCGGGCCGGTAGTCGGCGTAGTCGACGCCCCGGTCGATGCCGACGGTGCCCGGATCGTCGGCGTGGGCGAAGAGGATCTTCTCGGCGAAGGTCAGCGGCCGGCCGAGGCGGCGGCGGGCATCGGCGAGGGCCCGGGGATAGCGCGCGTACGCGGTCTCGACGAGCTCGAGCGGCGTGGTGGGGCCGACGGTCGTAGCCATGTGTTTCCTCTTCGTCGCGTTGTGTCGTGTCCCCCGAATCTACGCCCGCCCGATGCCCCGGGACGCCTCCGGCGTCAGTGGACCGCGAGGTTCAGTGGCTCTTCCACGCGTCGGGGTCGGCGGCGAGCTTCTCGACGTGGCGGGGCAGCTTCCCGGCGGCGACGTCGGCGACGGTCACCTTCTCGAGCACACCACGCAGCGACGCCCGCACCGCGATCCACACCTCGGGCAACTTCTCCGCCGGCCCCTCGTAGCTCAGCGACTCGGGACGCATGTCGCGGACGGCCGCGAGCGGGCCCTCGATGGCGCGCATCACGTCGGCGAGCGTGATCAGCTTGGCCGGCCGGGCCAGACGCGATCCACCGTCGGCCCCGCGGTGCGTGGCGACGATGCCGGCGCGCCGGAGGTCGGTGAGGATGTTGTCGAGGAAGTGCCGGGGAATGGCCTGCGCCTCCGCGATCCGATCGGCCTTCACCAGCGCACCGTCGGCGGCCGCGAGCTCGAGCACCGCCCGCACCGCGTAGTCGGCCTTCGCCGTGACCTTCATGCTGCTCGTCCCTCCACCCGTTCACGAGCTTCGCGCAGTGGCGGCGGTGTGGGTGTGACCAGGTTGAGCACCCGGCTGAGCCCGAACACCGCGGTGCGCACCGGGATGGCTGCCGGTGGGAACCACGGGATGCGGTACAGGCGGCGGGCGTACGGGGGGAGGATCGCGATGGCGGCCGTGGTGGGGATCGCCCACAGCGGTCGGTACTTCAGGTCCATCGGCGGGAACAGCACGATGCGCAGGCCGTCGAACGCCGGGCGGGTCACGCGCAGGCCCCGGACCGACCGGAGGTACTCGCGCAGCTCGCCCTCGGTCCGGGGAGCCCGGCCCGGAGGCAGCTCCACCATCTCGGCGACCCTCGCCATCTCGGCGACGTACCGGTCACCGTCGGCATCGCTGATCCGACCCGCGTAGGTGCGGTAGGCGAGGAGGAACGACTCGACCTCGACCGCGTGGATCCAGAGCAGCAGGTCGGCGTCGCGGGCGTCGTAGGGCGCGACCGGTCACCGGGTCGACGCCGTGGATGCTCCGGTGCACGCCGCGCACGAGCGCGGCCGCGGCTTCGGCCGCCTTGGTGTCGCCGTAGGTGGTGGCGAGCACGAACTTCGTCGTTCGTTCCAGTCGACCCCACGGGTCCTCACGGAACGCACTGTGCTGGTCGACCGCGGCCATCGCCCTCGGCTCGAGCCCCTGCACGAGCAGCGCCCGCAGGCCGCCGACGAGCATCACCGGATCGGCGTGGACGCGCCAGACGACGCTGTCGGGTCCGAAGAGCCCTGCGTCGCCGCTCATCGCTGTCAGGCTACGCGTCGCCTTCGCGATCGATCTCTTCGACGGTGACCGACTGCATCTTGTCGCCGCGCTGGGTCGCGAGGGCGACGTCCATGCCCTGCGTCACGTAGCCGAAGAGGTTGTAGCTCTTGGTGAGGTTGCGGGTGCAGTCGGCGGTGGTGATGAAGAACTGGGAGCCGTTGGTGTTCGGACCTGCGTTCGCCATCGCGACCGCGCCGAGGGTGTACTCGCCGAGCACGGGCTCGTCGTCCCACTTGTAGCCCGGGCCACCGGTGCCACGACCGTCGGGGTCGCCACCCTGGATCACGAAGCCGGGCTCGACGCGGTGGAAGGTGAGCCCGTTGTAGAACCCGGCACGGGACAACGCGACGAAGTGGTTCACCGTGTTGGGCGCCAGCTTGGGGTCGAGGTCGGCGATGATCTGACCGCGGTCGGTCGTGATGGTCACCCGGTACACCTTGTCGGTGTCGATCTCGAACGCGGGGGGCTGCGCCATGGTCACTTCTTCCTCGTCGTGGACGTCGGGGGCACGGTAGTCGACGGACTTTCGAGCTCCGTCGTGACCTGGCCGAGCAGCTGACGCGCGGTTCGTGGCCCAGGTGCCGTCGGGTGCCTTCACCAGGTAGTGTCTGCAGGTCAGCCTGCGCGCGGGCGTCGTCGCGCGAGTGCCTGCCAATAGAGCACGGCGCGGAAGTAGTACGGATCCGGGTAGTCGGGACCGACCGAGATCGCCTGGTTGAAACCGGCCAGCGCCTGGGCGATCAGCTGGTTCTTCTGCGACGTGTCCGACGCCGCCTCGGACACGAGGTAGATGAGCCGCGCCGAGTTCGCGTGACCCTGGGGGCGAGTGGCGTCGATGGTGATGGCGGCGTCGGACTGCTTCAGCGCGTTCTGCAGGTCGCCGTTCTCCTCGTACGCCTGCGACAGCTGGAGCCGGAGGTCGTAGTCGTCGGGACTCGGCGTTCACCTTGGTCTGGAGCCCGTCGATCTTCTTCGCCAGCGCGGCGCCGGTCGCATTCGTCGTCGACGGCGCCGCCTGCGAGTTGCCGGATCCGGTCTGGCCGGGCAACCGGGCGCCGACCGCGTACGCCAAGCGAGACCCCGGCGACGATGGCGAACACGAGCACCCCCGCCACCAGCCGGATGCGCCGGCGCGTCCCGTGCGGCGTCTGCGGCGGCGGTGCGTACGTCACGTCGACGCCGTCGCGCAAGGTGCGGATGACAGCCGCGGCACGCGCGGTGTAGTCGTCGTGCAGCTCGGCGTACGACTCGTCGTCGATGCCGCCGCTGTCGTGCTCGAGCTCGAGGTCGTCGAGCGACTTCATCAGGAAGTCGCGCTCCTCCTCGAGCTGCCGCTTCCGTTCGGGATCGAGGCCCTTCGGACCGTTGCCCTTCGAGGCCGCGCGGTCAGCCATCAGAGACGGCGCCTTCGGGGTCGCCTTCGGAGTCGGGCGCTTCTTCGTCACGTTCTCGCTCCACGAGCTTCTCGTCGGCCTCGGTCGCCCGCAGGTGGGGCTCGTCGCGGTTGCGGCGCAACGCGAACACGATGCCGGTGGCGCCCAACGCCACGACCACGATCGGCAGGATCCACACCAGCAGGCTCACGCCCGAGTCCTGCGGGCTGAGCAGGATCGACTCGCCGTAGTTGTCGATGTAGGCCTGGCGGATCACCTCGTCGCTCTGACCCCTGGCGATGCGGCGCTTGATGTCGGCCCGGATCGCGCGCGACGTCGGCGCCTGGCTGTCGGCCACCGAGAGACCCTCGCACTCGGGGCACTTCAGCTCGGTCTCGAGGTCGTGCGCCCGCGCCGCGTTCGACTGCGAACCGCCCGGCCACAGGACGACCGCGAGCGCGATCACCACGACCACACCCAGGGCGATCCACGGGCCCCACCTCCGGATCACCCCGTCCGCCGCGCCGCGGCGAGGAACCGGTCGAGCTCACCGGGGAGCATCGGTCCGATCTTCGCGGCGGCGACCAAACCGCTGGGCGAGATGGCGTAGGTCTCCGGTTGCCCGCGGGTGCCGAAGTCGAGCGCGGCGACCGACTCTGGGTCCAGCGCGACGGTGTACTCGACGTTCTTGTCCTTCACGTACGCGCGCACGTCGTTGGTCTCGTCGTCGCGGACGATGCCGATCATCTTGAAGTCGGGGTCGTCCTTGTGCTCGGCGTAGAAGCGCTGCAGGAGCGGCTCCTCCTGCTGGCACGGGATGCACCACGAGTTCCAGAAGTTGACGATCGCCGACTTGCCGGCGATGTCGGCGAGCGTCACGCGACCACCCTGCAGGTTCGGGAGGTCGAAGCTCGGCGCCGCCTTGCCCACGAGGTGGCTCTGCTTGGCGTCTGCCTGCGGGTCGCTGCCCACGTTGAGCGCGAGCACGACGCCGAAGACGATCACCACGAGCGCGACCGCGAGCGCGGCGATCCGGGCCGGGTGCTTCACACCGGTACCTCCTCGCGGGCGTCCGGCTCGCGCGGATCGATCTCGCGCGATCCGGGCTCGGCGAGCGGCGACGGCGCGAGGTCGTCGGACGAGATCGACCGGGGGCGGCGTCGCAGTCGCGGCGCCAACGCGAGGACGGTGCCGAGCGCCATGAACGCGCCGCCGATCCACAACCACACGATGAGCGCGTTGATGCGCACGCCGAGCGTGATCTCGCGCTGTGCGTTCGGTGACGACACCAGCGTCAGGTACACGTCGTCGACCAGGCCGGTGTGCACCGACGGCGTACCGATGCCCTCGGTGCTGTTCGGGTAGGTCGAGATCGCCGGCGAGTACGTGCCCAGCCCACGGTCGCCCTTCTCCACCTTGATGTCGGCGGAGACCGTGGTCTTCTGGTCGGTGGCCTTCGTGTGCGACCCGAGGTACGTCACGGTGTACCCCGACACCGTGGCCGACTCGCCCTTCTGGAGCTTCACGTCGCGGTTCGCGCCGTACGCGGACGACGCCGCCAGCACCACCGCGATGAGCACGACACCGAAGTGCACCACGAGCCCGCCGTACAGCCGCGGGTTCGACCGCGTGGCGCGACCGAGCGCGACCGCGCGCGACTCACCCAAGGCGCGGCGGCGACCGCGGATGCCGAGCACGAACTGGCGGACGATGCCGGCGGTCGCGAACGCGCCGAGCCCGTAGGCGAGGATCTCCGCGAGCCCGCGCGCACCGAGCACGACCGCCGCGAGCATGGTGAGCCCGCCGATCCACGCCGGCACGATGAGTCGGTTGCGCACCACCTCGCCGCTCGTCGCCCGCCACGGCAGCGCCGGCGCCGCCGCCATGAGGAAGAGCAACGCGAGGCCGATGGGCGTGGCCATGCGGTCGAAGTACGGCTCCCCCACCGACAGGCGGCTGCCGCGCAGCGCCTCGGCGATGAGGGGGAACACGGTGCCGAGCAGCACCACGAACGCGAGCGCGGCGAACAGCAGGTTGTTCATCAGGAACGCCGACTCGCGCGACACCGCGGAGTCGATGCGTCCGGGTGCGCGCAGCTTGTCGCCCCGCCACGCGATCAGACCGATGCCGGTGGCGGCGACGATCCCGAAGAAGGTGAGCAGCCACGGGCCGATGTCGGACTGCGTGAAGGCGTGCACCGAGTCGATGACGCCCGAGCGCGTGAGGAACGTGCCGAGGATCGTGAGCGAGAACGTCGCGATCACGAGCGACAGGTTCCACACGCGGAGCATCCCCCGCCGTTCCTGCACGATCACCGAGTGGATGAACGCGGTCGCGGTGAGCCACGGCAGGAACGACGCGTTCTCGACCGGGTCCCACGCCCAGAACCCGCCCCACCCGAGCACCTCGTAGCTCCACCAGGCACCGAGGATGATGCCGAGGGTGAGGAAGCCCCACGCCACGAGCGTCGTGCGGCGCGTCTCGCCCAACCAGCCCTCGCCGAAGCGCCCGGTGACGAGCGCGGCGATGCCGAACATGAACGGCACCGTGAAGCCCACGTACCCCAGGTAGAGGATCGGCGGGTGGAACGCCATGAGCACGTGGTTCTGCAGGAGCGGGTTCGGGCCCGCGGCCGTCGACCGGCACCGTCGACAGCTCGTGAAACGGGTTGGCGGGCCCGAGCATGAGCGCGGAGAAGAACAACGCGACCACGAGGCCGGTGATCAGCGCGACCGCCACCAGCGGGTCCTGCTCACGTTTGCGGAACTTCACCGCGACGAACGTGAGGTAGCCGCCGAGGATCACCGCCCAGAGCAGGATCGACCCCTCGAGGGCCGCCCACAGTCCGGTGATCGTGTAGAGCAGCGGGGTGCCAGTGGCGTTGTTCTCGGCGACGTAGCGCACCGAGAAGTCGTGGCTGATCAGCGCCCACTCCATCACGCCGGCGGCGGCGACGGCAGCGATCAGGACCCCGTAGACGCAGCGGCGCCCGAAGCGCAGGAACACCGCATCGCGCAGCTGCAGCCCGGCGAGGAGCGCGGTGATGCCGACCACCGCGGCGCCGGCACCGAATGCGATCGACGCGTATCCGAGCGCGGCCTTCACGCAGTGAGCCTCACGAGTTCGGCGCCTTGTCGGTGTTCACCTTGGGCGGCGTGTAATCGGCGCCGTGGCGGATGAGGATGCGATCGGAGTCGAAGGGTGCATTGGACGCCTTCGACGCCCAGTGCCCTTCGACGACGACCGGCGCGCCGGGCTTGAACAGCGCCGGGGTGTCGCCGTCGTGGTGGACGACGACGGTGTTCTTGCCGTCGGTCACCTTGAAGTTCACGCCGTCCTGGGTCTCGACGACGCTCGTCTTCACCACGCCGCCCGCGAGGCGGAACCGCGACGTTCCCTCGTCCTTGCGGTTGTGCACCGCCTCGGTCACGGTGCGGAAGTAGACGACGTTCTCCGACAGGGCGACGCCGAGCACGATGATGGCGATGACCGCCACGACGCACCCGCCGATCGCGACCATGTAGCGACCGCGGCGCTTGGGTGCCGGTCGCGGTGCGGGCGCCGACGGTGGCGTGACGACTGTCGTCACTCCTCGCCTCGAGACCGCTCCGCGCGCTTCGTGCGTTGCATGATCCAGACCCAGTACGCGCCGAGCACCGCGAACGTGAGCACCCAGCCGGTGATGACGTACTCGGCGAAGTTCACGAGGTCACCGCCCCGACGCGTTCGGCGATGGCTTCCTGCACCTCGCGCTCTTCACGGTCTTCGTCGAGTGCGAGCAGGTGGAAGCGCTTGTCGAGCAGGTAGAAGAAGAGCAGCGTGAACGCGAGCACGCCGAACCAGAGCGTGAAGGCCATGACGCCGTGGATCTTCGCGTTGAGGCTCTCGTTGAACACGGTGCCCTGCTGGTGCAGCGTGCGCCACCAGTTCACCGAGAAGTGGACGATCGGCACGTCGACGAACGCGATCAGCGCGGCGATGGCGCATCGCTTCGCGCGCGCTTCGGGCGTCGCCGGGATGCGCCGCAGCGCGAGGTAGCCGAGGTAGAGGAAGAAGAGCACCGCGGTGGTGACGAGCCGCGCGTCCCACGCCCACCAGACGCCCCACACCGGACGCCCCCACAGCGACCCGAGGATCAGCGTGAGGGCGGTGAAGATCACCCCGAGCTCCGCCGACGCGCCGGCCATGCGATCCCACACCGTGGCCCGGGTGCGCGGCCACAGCCAGAGCGCGGACCCGAGCGCGGTGACGCCGAACGCGAGGTACGCCACCCACGCCGCGGGCACGTGCAGGTACATCAGCCGTTGCGCGTCACCCTGCACCGCGTCCTTGGGCGCGCCCCAGAGCCCGAACAGCGCCAGCACGATCACCGACACCAACGAGAGCCACCCGAGCACCTTGCTCACGTTGGGCTTCAGCAGCCTCGTTCCGTCGTTCACGCTCGTCCCGTCGCTCATCTGAGCCGCTCTCCGCTCATGCTTCCTCCAGGAGCGGACCGAAGGCCAGCATCCCGATCGCCGTGAAGAGCAGCGCGAACACCGCCAGGAGCGCCACCCAGGGCCATGCGTCCGACGGTATGCCGTCGATCGCCGCTTCCCAGGCTCGGGTGGCTCCGAGGAGCACCGGCGCCACCACCGGGAGCAGCAGCACAGGCACCAGGGTCTCGCGCACCCGCACTCCCGCAGCGAGCACGCCGTAGAGCGTACCGGTGGCCGCCACGCCCACGGTCGCGGCGAGGGTCGCCAGGACCAGGGGCACCAGGGTGTTCAGCTCGATGCCGTAGACGAGCACCACCGTCGCCGCCAGCACCACCTCGAGCACGAGGAGCTGCAGCGCGATGGCGGCCGCCTTGCCCAGGAAGAGCGCCGGACCGTCGAGGCCGGAGAGGCGCAGGCCGTCGCGGGCGCCGTTGTCGGCCTCGATGCCGAACGAGCGCGAGACCGCGAGGAGCGCGGCCAGGAGCACCGTGATCCAGAACAGCCCCGGAGCGACGCGACGGAGGATGCCACGGTCGGGGTCGAGCGCGAATGCGAACAGCAACAGCACGATCAGCCCGAACGGGATGATCTGCTGCGCGGTCACCCGGGTCCGTCCCTCGATCCGGAGGTCCTTGCCGGCGACCAGGCGCACCTCGCGCCACAGCGTCACGCCACGCCCCGATCGGTCACGTCGCTCGGGTCGATCGCGGGCTCGATCATCGGCTCGATCACGGGACCGAGATGGGCCTGGCCGGCGGTGATCACGACCTCGCGGCTCGCCAACCCGCGGGCGTGATCGAGCTCGTGCGACGCCAGCAGCACCGTGCGCGACTCCGCCGGCGCCGCGCGCACGACGTCGTCGAGGAACGCGCGGCCCTCGGCATCGAGACCGGCGTGCGGTTCGTCGAGCAGGAGGAGGCGAGGATCACGCGACAAGGCGACCGCCACCGCGAGCCGTCGCCGTTGACCCATCGAGAGGCGCCGGTGCACGACGTCGGCCTGTCGGGTGAGGCCGAGGCGCTCCAGTGCGACGTCGGCGTCCCCGATCTCCCGGGCGGCGGCACGGGCCGCGAAGTGGAGGTTCTCCCGCACGGTCAGGTCGTCGTAGCAGAAGGTCTCGTGGCCGACGAGGGCCAGATCGCGCCGGGCACCTCTGCGGTCGACGGCGAGGTCGTGATCCAGCACCATCGCCTCTCCCGAGTAGAGCGGCACGAGCCCTGCGAGAAGGCGGAGCAGGGTGGTCTTGCCCGCGCCGTTCGCGCCCGACAACAGGACGATCTCACCGGTGGCGGCATCGAGGTCGACTCCGGCGAGTGCCGGGAAGCGACCCAGGAGGCAGACGGCAGTGCGGCAACGGACGACGGCAGGCACTTCGCCTCCGGGCATTCGGTCGAGGATGAGTCTACGAAGAGGGGTCGGAGGTGGTCGAACCGGCGGCGCAGGACCCCCGATCGTGGGCGTTAGCCTCGGCGCACATGCGCAAGGTGCTGGGTGGGGTCGGCCGCGCGCTGGTCACCACGGGCCTGCTGCTCCTGCTGTTCGTGGCCTACCAGCTCTGGGGCACCGGCATCTACACCGCCCGGGCCCAGGACGACCTGAAGGACCAGTTCGAGCAGTCGTTGGCCGCCACCACGACGACCACGGCGCCGACGCCCACGACACCGGCGACGCCCACCGATCCCGGCACCAGCACCAGCACCACGCTCCCCCCGTTCACGGTGCCGGCCGAGGGGGAGGCGGTGGCACGCATCGGCATCCCCAAGATCGGCGTCGACAAGATCGTGGTCGAGGGCGTCGACGTCGACGACCTGCGCAAGGGTCCGGGCCACTACCCGACCACCCAGCTGCCCGGGCACGAGGGCAACAGCGCGATCGCCGGGCACCGCACCACCTACGGCGCGCCGTTCGGCGACCTCGACGAGCTCGCGGTCGGCGACGACATCCGCGTCGTCACGGTGCAGGGAGACTTCCACTACAAGGTGACCGAGCAGCGGGTGGTCGACCCGAGCGAGGTCAGCGTGCTCGACCCGTCGCCCGATCCGGCGCACCCGGGCCACGATCTCGCGACCCTCACCCTGACCACCTGCAATCCCAAGTACTCGGCCGAGCAGCGGCTGATCATCCGCGCGCAGCTCCAGCTCCCCGAGGACCAGGCGTTGCCGCTCGCGCCCACCAGGACCCCGTCAGGATCGACGGCCACGACGATCGGTGGGCTGTCGGGCGAGTCGTCGTCGCGCACGCCCACCATCCTCTGGGGAGCGATCGCGCTGGCGATCGGCCTGTTGTGGTGGCTGCTGTTCCACCGCCACCCGCGGTGGACCACGTGGCTCGTCGGCGCCATCCCGTTCCTCGCCGCGCTCTTCGTGGCGTACACGTACCTCGAACGCCTGCTGCCGTCGAACTACTGACGGGTCAGGACTCGTCGATCGAGCGCGACGACCTTGCCCGGCGTGACCGGGTAGCCGGCCTCGACGTAGAGCTCGCGCACGACACCGGGGACGTCGGTGAGGATCACGACCCGACCGGCTTCGGTGTCGAGCACCGCGATCTCGTCGTCCTCCGCGACCATCTGCCCCTCGTCGACCTCGACGCGGATCACGGTGCCCTCGCTCGACGACCGCAGCTCGTACATGTGCGGGAGGATACCTGCAGCCTTCGCGTCGTCGTCGGTACGGTGGTGGCCGTGATCTTCTTCGTGGCGACGATCGCGCTCGCGATCATCGTGATCGTCGCGACGAAGGGCAGCTTCGAGCGGCTGAGTCGCCTGCGCTTCCGCATGGTGTGGCTGCTGTTCCTCGGACTCGCGATCCAGATCGTGCTCGAGGTCGTCGAGTTCCCGAAGGATCGGATCGAAGACGTCGGCTTCGCGATCCTGCTCTGCTCCTACGTCGCGATCCTCGGGTTCTGCTTCGCGAACCGTTCGGTGCGCGGGATGACGCTCATCGCGATCGGCGTCGCGCTCAACGTCCTCGTCATCGCGCTGAACCAGGGGATGCCCACGAAGGACGACATCCACGAGCGCGACGGCCGTCAGGTGCACGTCCCGATCGAGCAGACGGTGAAGCACCGTCCGGAGGAGGACGACGACCTGCTCGGCTTCCTCGGTGACGTGATCACCGCGCCCGGGTTCCCCAACCAGCAGTTCTCGATCGGCGACATCGTGATGGGACTCGGGATCGTCGACCTGTGCTTCGAGGGCAGCCGCGTCCCGCGGCGGCGTGGCCAGGCCGTGGTGAGCGGCCGGGCTCAGACGAGCTGATCGTCGAGCAGTCCGCGGCGGTCGAGCACCAGCTCGAGGGCGGCGAGCACACGCCCGTCGTAGAGGTACTCCGGCGCCGAGCACAGCGCCTCGAGCGCGAGTCCAGCCCGGTCCCCGTGCCCGTCGGACAGCTCGTCGAACGCGCTCGCGACCTTCAGGATCTGGCCCGACATGACCGACGGTCGTGACGACACGTTCTGCCGGTACGGGATCCACTCCGACGCGATGATGTTGCCGGCGGGCGCGAGCAGCTGCGTGCCGCGGAGGATGGTGGCTCCCGCCTCCGCGACGGAGAGCGGCTCCGGCGGGCGGCCGTCCTCGGGCTCGTCGAGGCACACCTGACCCAGGTGGTGCAGGAGCGCCGCGGTCTCGAGCTGACCGAGCTCGTGGCGGGAGAACCCGAGGCTGGATCCCATCGCCACGGTGAGCTCGGCGACGCGCTCCGCGTGCCCGTCGCGCACCATCCCGCCGAGCTCGGGTGCTGCGCCGAGTGCACGGATGGTCTGGTCGTAGGTGCGGCGGATGACCTCGAGGTGCTCGTACGAGTACCAGGCCGCGAGGAGCGGGATGGTGAAGACCGCAGGACCCCAGAGGCCCATGCCCCCGTGCCCCTCCACACCGGTCGCGCTGATCGCCATGAGGGTGGCACTGGTGACGAGCGCGACGTCGGCCATGCGCCCGCTCGCCGGGATGGCGAGGCTGCGCTCGCGGATCATGCGGGCGATCTCGGCGACCACGATGGGCGCGAGCGCAGCGACCGCCAGCGCGAAGAGGAGCTTGCCGCGGGTGAGCGAGTCGCCCATCGCGTCGGCCATGCCGTGGTACACGAGCACCGTCGCCATGCCCTCGACGAGACGCTCGGCGAAGAGGCCGAGCCTGCCCTCCACGGACGTGGGCTCCGAGCGGACGAGGAAGGTGGCGAGCTCGGCGACGGCGAGCACCAGCGCCGCATCGCGCACCGACGCCTGCCGCGCCAGCACCACCATGAACGCGAACGAGATCGGCAACGCGGCGCGGAGCGGAGGCTTGAGCTCGATCAGCTCACCCGCTGCGATGGCGCCGCCGACGAGCGCGAGCGGTGCCCACGGGCTCCCTGGATGCGCGATCTCGATGCCGACGGCGACCGCTGCGCCCCCGATCACGAGGACGAGCACCCGGATCCAGGCCTTCACGAGCCTGCCGCCTGCTCTCTCGCGTGCTCGTCGCTACGTTCCTCGGGAACGAGGTGGCCGAGCCCCGCCGAGCCCGTGCCCGTGACCGGCGGCGCGACGTCCCACTCGTGCTCGTCGACCTCGAAGCCGGCGCCGTAGTGCTCGCCCCGGCGCTCGATGGCCGCGATGAGCGCCTCGACGCACGTACGGTTGAACTGGGTGTCGGCCCCGTCGCGCAGCTCGGTGAAGGCGGTCTCCTGGCTGAGCGCCCGACGGTACGACCGGGTCGACGTCATTGCGTCGAACGCATCGGCGACGTGGATGATCGCCGGCTCGATCAGGCCGGTGCCGTCGACGGCGGCGGTGGCCGCCTCGGTCGTGGTGTCACCGGCGACGGGAGCGAGGAAGTCGATGCGGTGCAGCAGCTCGACCGACACGACCTCGTGGCGCTTCACCCGCTCGAACTCCGCCTCGGTGAGCCGGCCCGGCTTGTTGAGGATCTGGTTCGGGACGATGAGCTTGCCGATGTCGTGCATGAGCGCCGCGTAGCGGAGACGTTCCATGCGCCGCTGGCCGAAGGAGAGCTCGGCGCCGACGTACTCGCAGAAGGTCGCGACGCGTTGCGCATGACCGGCGGTGTACGGGTCCTTCGCCTCGAGGGCGAGGATCAGGGTCTCGATCGTCTGCTCCTGGCCGGCCTTCAGCTCGAGGTAGCTGGCGAAGGTCGAGCGGGCGATCAAGATCGGGACGACCAGCAGCGGGACGACCGCGGCGCCGAGCTCCAGGTACACCCACCCGAGCCCGAGCCCCAGCAACGCGAACGGAAACGCCCCGACGTCGAACGCCAGCGATCTCTCGCAGCACCTTGAAGTACGGCTCACCGCAGCTGATAGCAACCGGGATGCTGACGAGGGGCGCGTTGCACCAAGAGATACGTCGCAGCGCCCAGCGACCGTCGCAACGAAGAGTCGACGGGTTCGATCCGGCGATCGGCTGGCCGCGATCGACCAAGAACACGCGCGTCGCAGCGATGAGCGACAAGCGCATCCGCTGATGCAGTTGAAGGAGATCTTGTCCCACTCGCGCTCGCGCAGCTGCGCCCAGTCGAGAGCACCGCAAGCAACCGACGACAACGGGCCCGAGGAAGAACGAAGTCGCGGAAGACGACGAGCGCGGCCACGAGCACCATGACGTTGCCGCTGATGCCGATGCTCGCGCGCGCGATGACATCGAGGTTCGTTGCAGCGACAGCGAAGAACACCGAGCACTACGAGCGCGCAGCGCGACGTCGGCGGTGAACACGTTCTCTGTGAACACAGCCGATACGGCGACGAGCGCGACAGTAAGACCGCACAGCAAAAGCACGGTCAACTGAAATCAATTGTTCGGTCTTGCGCTCGGTTCTCATGATCGTGTGGTCAGAGGTAGAGAAGGCAGGGCCTCGGCAATTGGCCATCGGCTGTCGTTACTTCCACTTGACAGCGCCACCGGCGAGCAGCATTGCGACCAATGCTGACGCGCCGGCCGCAACGCGAACCATGGTCTTTTGCACGAGACCCCCTGAAACTTCGATCTCCTGCGTGGGCAACGCTGTGCGCCCTACAGACACGTCGCTTCGCTTCAGGTAACTCGTTGAATTCAGGCCGAGGCCCTGCCGTCTCCACCCCGAGACAGGTGTTCGTCGCTCCCTCCGGACGAATGGAACGCACAGTTTCACGCGGATCCGATCGCCACGCAAGCCCCACAAGTAACATCCGCCACGCGCGGCCCCCACGCTGCGTGGTCGGATGGCCGTATGCTGTGTGCGGGCGGGGGCTCCGGGTCCTCGGGGAATGACAAGGGTCACCATGCCGAGTGAGTGGTCGAACGACGAATTGTCGTCCGAAGGGGATCGAGACGTCGCTGCCGAGCTCCGTGAGCTCGAAGACGAGCTGTGCCGTCTGAGCGGGGTCCATGCCGTCCGCGTGGTCGCCGACCGGCTCGGGCGCCCGGTCGAGGTCCACGTCCTCTCCGACCCCAGCAAGCCGGCGAAGCAGACCGTCCGTGACGTGCGGGCCGTCGCGCAGACGGTGTTCGGCATCGAGCTCGACCACCGCATCGTGTCGGTCGCGCAGCTCAACACCAACGACCAGAACACGCCGGTCGGCATCGAGCTCCCCCGGACCGAGACCCGCGCCCGGGTCGGCGCGATCAACATCGAGGCGGTCGGCCTGCGCGCGCAGGTGCGGGTGGTGCTGGTCGACAACGACCGCGAGCTCGCCGGCTACGCCGAGGGATCGGTCGCCACTGCTGCACGACCGCAGCTCGTCGCCGCGGCCGCGCTCGACGCGCTCCGTCAGGGCGAGCCCGCAGCCGAGGCGATCCACATCACCAGTGCCGAGATCAGTCGCGTCGGCAGCAACCGCGTCGCCATCGTGACCGTCGTCTACGTCGACCCACCGACCGAGCTCGTCGTGTCGGGTTCTGCGGTCGTGCGACGCGACCGCGACGACGCCGTCGCGCGCGCGCTCCTCGATGCCACGAACCGACGCCTCGCTCGTTCCGAGCGCGGTCGCACCTCGGGCTGATCCGCCATCGCGCGGCAAGACGCGCGATCCTCGGAGCGATGCCACCGACCGCCGTCCAATTGTCGTACCGGCTCGGGGGCGCCGACGGTGTCGCGGTCGAAGCCCGCAAGTGGGAGTGGGCGCTGCGCGAGCTCGGCTTCACGGTGCGTCGCGTCGCCGGTGAGCTCGACGACGCAGGTCGCGACGACGACCTCGCGCTCCCCTTCCTCGCCATCGATCCACCCGACGGCACGATGGCAGCGCCCGATCAGCTGCGCGAGGCACTCGCCGGCACCGACCTCGTGATCGTCGAGAACCTCTGCTCGCTGCCGATCAACCCGGACGCGTCCGGACTCGCCGCCACGGTGCTCGAGCAGCATGACGGGCGTGTGGTCTTCCACCACCACGACCTGCCGTGGCAACGGGCGGGGCTCCCCACTCCGCCGAACGTGCCCCCGCATCGCGCGAACTCGCTGCACGTCACCATCAACGACCACTCGCGCGTGCAGCTCGAGAACCGTGGCTTCGACGCGGTGACGCTGCGCAACGCGTTCGACCTCGATCCCGAGCGCGGCGACCGCGATCGCACCCGCGCCGAGTTCGGCTTCGCACCGACCGACGTCGTGCTCCTGCAACCGACGCGCGCGATCCCGCGCAAGAACATCCCCGGCGCGATCGCGTTCGCCGAGGAGCTCGCCCGCCGCGAGCCCGACCGCGACCTGAAGTTGTGGATCACCGGTCCTGCCGAGGACGGCTACGACGACGTGTTCGCGCGGCTCGTCGCCGAGTCGGGGGTGCCGGTCACCGTCGGCCGCGCCACGAGCGCATCCGACGCGTACGCCGCGGCCGACCTGATCCTCTTCCCGTCGACGTGGGAGGGGTTCGGCAACCCGGTGATCGAGTCGATCGCCCATCGGCGGGCGATCGCGGTCGGGAACTACCCGGTGCTCGACGAGCTGCGGGGCTTCGGCGTGCACCTGCTCTCGATCGACGACGTCGACGGCGTGAGCGCCTGGCTGCGGGCACCCGACCCCGCTGTGCTCGAGGCGAACGTGGAGCGCGTGAGGCCACACTGCTCGCTCCCCGACCTGCCCCGGCGCATCGGCGACGTCTTCGCCACGACAGGATGGAGCACGTGGTGAGCGCCTCCCTTCCCACGCCCGATCCCACGCCCGATCCCACACCCGATCCGGTCGTCCAGCGACGCGCGCGCATCGCCCGATGGGTGGGGCTCGGCAAGCGGGTGGGCTACGGGCTGCTGCTCCTCGCGATGATCATGTTCGTCGTCTCCGCCGCCACCGGCTTCCCCTCGGGAGTCACGACGGTGACCGTCGTCGCGCTCATCGCGGCGTGCATCGTGCTCCCCGTCCCGATCGTGCTCGGCTACGGACTGCGCGCCGCAGAGCGCGAAGACCGTGATGCCGCGATCCGACGCGCCGGTGGGGAGCCCCCCGCGTCGCGGCATTAGATTTCGCGCCGCACCGCACGCACCGCGCACGCCAGCGGGCCAACGTCAGCGGGCGAAAGGAGCCACCGTGCGCTACCGCCGCTTCGGCCGGAGCGACCTCGAGGTGTCAGAGGTCGGGTTCGGGGTCTGGACACTCGCCAGCGACTGGTGGGGCGTCGTCGAGGACAAGCAGGGACTCCTCCACGCTGCCCTCGACACCGGCATCAACTTCATCGACACCGCGCCCGTCTACGGCGAGGGCGGCTTCGGCGAGGAGCTGCTGGCCGACGTGCTGAAGGCGCAGCGCGACGAGATCGTCCTCACGACCAAGTGCGGCTACGACATCGAGGCCGCCCGCAAGTTCCCCGGTCAGTCAGAGCGCCCGTTCGACTGGGAACCGGCCTCGATCAGGCTCCAGCTCGAAGCGTCGCTGCAGCGACTCGGCACCGACCACATCGACCTCTACCAGCTCCACAACACGCGCATCGAGCCCATCCGCGCCGACGGCTTGTGGGAGGAGCTCGAGAAGTTCCGCGACGAAGGCAAGGTGCGCGAGCTCGGCGTGGCGCTCGGCCCCGCGATCGGCTGGGTCGACGAAGGACTCGAAGCGCTGCGCGGCCGCGACATCGTGTCGTTGCAGACGGTGTTCAACGTGCTCGAGCAGGAGCCCGGCCTCACCTTCGCGGCCGAGCCTGCAGTCGCCGACGGCAAGGTCGGTCTGATCTCACGCGTGCCGCACGCGTCGGACACCCTCTCGGGCCGCATCACGCGCGACACCGAGTTCCCTCCCGGTGACCACCGCTCGCACCGCAACCGCGACAACATGCTCGACAACTTCGACAAGGCCGAGACGTTGTCGTTCCTGTGGGAGGGCACCGGTCGCACCGTCGGCCAGGCCGCCATCGCCGGCATCCTGGCCAACCCGGCGTTCACCACCGTGCTGCCGACGTGCGTGAACGTCGAGGACGTGCGCGAGTACTCGGCCGCCAGCGACATGCCGCTCACCACCGACGAGCAGGCCCACCTCCAGGAGCTGTGGTCCGACAACTTCGGGGTGACCAACCGCTACGAGATGCCGCTGAAGTCGAGCACGGGCGGGTGACATCGGCTCGCCGCGTCACTCCGACGCGGCTCGCACCCGACGAGCGGCGTCGTCAGCTGCTCGACGTGGCGTGCGTGGAATTCGCCGAGCGCGGCTTCCACGCGACGGCCATGGACGACCTCGCGCTGGCGGCGGGCGTCACGAAGCCGGTCTTCTACCAGCACTTCTTGTCGAAGCGGGCGTTGTTCGTCGCCGTGCTCGAAGACGTCGGCGGTCGGTTGCTCGAGGTGCTCACCGAGGCGACCGCCAGCGTCGAGACCGAACGCGCACGGGTGGAGGTGGGCTTCGCCGCCTACTTCCGGTTCGTCGAGAGCGACCGCGCCGCGTTCCGCCTGTTGTTCGGAGCATCGGCGCGCAACGACCCCGAGTTCGCCGACGTGGTCGACCGGGTGCTCGACGACGCCGCTGCCGCGGTCAGCACGCTCATCGAGATCCACGGGTCACCCGAGCACCGCATGGTGCTCGCCCATGCATTGGTGGGCATGGCGGAGGGCATCAGTCGTCACGCGCTCACCGACCCCGACGGGCCGCACGAACCCGATCAACTCGCGGCGTGGGTCGCCGAGCTCGCCTGGTTCGGGCTGCGCGGGGTGCGCTCCGAGGACTGAGCGTCCGAACGGGCGACGGCGGCGCGTGCCGTCGCCATCACCGCGGGGGCGATGCGGTCGGCACCCGCGCCGTCGTAGTGCGCGCCGTCGGGGCGGATCGCCGCGTCGGCGGTTCCACCGGGGCACAGCATGTGATCGAGGCGGCGCCATGGTCGCGCCCGTCTCCTTCGCCGCCGCGACCCAGACCTGCTTCACGGCCCGGATGCGCGCGGGGTCCTCGCGCTCCGTCGGGGCCGCTTCACCACCCGGGTTGGTGTTCTCGCCGTAGCAGGACGGCACGACGGCGACGACCGGCGCACCGGTCGACTGCAGGTCCTCGAACATCTTCACCACGTCACGCTCGTACTCGACCGCCCAGGTCGAGTCGCCGGGCGCGACGACGCGCCCGTCGTCGAGCTTCACGTCGAAGAGGTCCCACGCACCGGCTGCCACCACCACGACGTCGGGCTCGAACGCGTGCACGTCGGTCGGCCAGAGCCGCTGCCAGACACCGTCACCGCCGCACTTGTTGTGCTGGTCGCGCCCGTCGATCACGAAGGTCGGCCGGCTGCTGATCGGACACCCCAGGAGCGCGCGGTTCCACACCAGGACGTGTGGCTGCACCGTGAGCCCGTGCTGGCCGCCCTCGATCCCGGGTCCCTGGGCGAGGGTGGCGGCCTGGGAATCGCCCACCACGAGGACCTTCAGGAACCGGGTCGCCGCCGATCGGGCGGAGGTCGACTGGCGGTCGACGGCCTTCGGAGGCGGCCCGGCCTCGGCGACCTGGCCGGTGCCGCCCGAGAGGATCGGCTCGGCGCCGACCGTCGCCGCGAAGGTGCCGACGGTCAGCACCACCGCGAGCATCAGGACCGCGGAACGCGCCAGCCGCGGCGACCGCAGGCGCACGCCACGCCGGATCGGTCCGGAGACGAGCACGTTCGTCACCCAGGACAGCCCGACCACGGCCGCGAGCCGGAGTGCGAAGAGGCGGCCGCCGTCGAGCGACGTGCGCTGCTCGGAGAGGAAGAGGTACGTCGGCCAGTGCCACAGGTACATCTCGTAGGAGATGCCGCCGACCCAGAGGAGCGGCTTCGTCTCGAGGACCCGGCCGAAGATGCCGACCGACGGCTGGGTGAGTCGCCACAGCACGATCGACGCTGCGACCGAGTAGGCGAGCAGCCCGAAGTGCCCGTAGAAGAAGTCGTGGATGTCGCGTGCGTCGCCCGCGAACCACGGCGCGACGACGAAGACCAGCGACACGGCCGCGGCGGCCGACAGGACCGAGCGAGCAACACGCGTGCGCACGGGTCCGTGGACGAGCACCACGACCGCCAGCACCGCTCCGACGAGCATGGCCTGCGCGCGGGTGTCGGTGCCGTAGTACACGCGCGACACGTCGCCGCCGGGGTCGTAGAGCGACACCATCGTGATCGCCGACGCCACCGCGCCGACACCGGCGACGACGCCCACCGCCACGATCGCGCCGGTCGCCGACAGACGCCGGCGGGCCAGCCAGAGCACGCCGAGCACGACGGGCGGCCACACCAGGTAGAACTGCTCCTCGACGGCGAGCGACCACATGTGGAGCACGGGCGACGGCGTGCTGAACGAGGAGAAGTACGACTGGCCGCTCAGCACGAACCGCCAGTTGGCGGCGTACCCGAGCGTCGCGATCACGTCTCCGCGCAGCGTGTCGAGGCCGAGGGGCGACGCGACGAACGCGGCGTACACGACGACTGCCGCGAGGACGACGAAGAGCGCGGGGAGCAGTCGACGCGCGCGCCGAGCCCAGAACGCCAGGAGGTCGATGCCGCCGTCGCGTCGCTGCCATTCGCGCAGCAGCAGTCCCGTGATCAGGAAGCCCGACAGCGCGAAGAAGGTGTCGAGGGACAGCACTCCGCCGCCGGTGAGGTACCCGGCGTGCACCGAGATGGCGAACCAGATGGTGAACCCGCGCCAGCCGTCGAGTGCCGGCCAGTGAGGGCTGCGGGAGCGCGTCTCGGAGCTCACGATGACCGGTGTTCGTCGCCGAGCGCACGGCAGGATGCCGGCGCTCCGTCAGTCGCGCACCAGGACCGTGACACTTTGCCCCCCGGCAGTCGTCTCGCTCACGCGGCGGAAGCCCAGCCGCCGAACGTACAGACGTTCGCGCGCCGCGTCGCGTCGCGCCGCGCCCGATGCCGGGAGCAACGCGACGAAGGGGATCTCGTCACCCACGGTGTCGAGGACGTCGGTCATCCACCGCATGCCTGCACCCGGCTCGAACGCCACGAAGTCGGCGACGACGAGGCTGTTCGGCGCAACCCGGCGCATCTCCCGCCGCATCACCACGAACCGGGACGCGCGCCGGCCGCGGAGCGCCCACGCCACTGCGCCCCCGAAGAGGGCGACCCGCAACCAGCGCGGCAGTCGGGGCGCGACGGCGGCGGCCGCGACCGCCACCAGCACCGCCGGGACCCAGGGGGTGTCGCTCAGGGTGAGGACCGCAGAACGGTCGCGGTCGGTCAGCGCCCGGTCGACCAGCACCAATCGGGTCCAGTGCGAGGCCCGGCGGGCCCAGCGCGGGGCCCGGGCCAGGTCGCGGTCCAGGGGGAACGTGTCTGCCAAAACCCCCGAAATCGCCCAGAGCTCCCGCGGTGGCACGAATTCGACCTTGCCTTCGGACCGCGTGACCACGGTTCGAACTCTGCGCATCGAGGTTCCTGACCATGCGAACGGGGGGAGGTGCGCGAGTCTGGTCCACCGGGGGGTCAAGATGCCGCCTCGGCGTGCCGATGCGGACGACGGGGCAGGTTCGGGCTTCCCGGCGGGAAGCAGGGCGCGGAAGGCATGTTCGTGGACGGGCGTTCGGTGGACGGAACGGAGCAACTGAGGTCGAGTTCGCATCGCCGCGCGCCGCGTTCGCCGGGGCGTGCTCGTGACCGCGCTCGTCGCGTGCACCGCGATCGTGCTCGGCGCCGCCCCCCTTGCCGCCGCCCCCAAGGAGTCACCGCGCAAGGCCCCCACCGGTCGCGCGTTCTACACGCCACCCGATCCGCTGCCGGCTGCGGCACCGGGCAAGCTCATCTGGGCCACGCCGTTCAAGGCGATCCCCGGAGCCCAGGCGTGGAAGATCCTCTACCACTCGCAAGCGCTCGACGGCTCCGACATCGCGGTGTCGGGCGTCGTGGTCGCACCGACCGACGCCGCGCCGGCCGGCGGGCGACCGGTGATCAGCTGGGCGCACGGCACCCACGGCATCGCCGACCAGTGCGCCCCCTCACGTCGCGCCGACATGGTGTCGCTGCTCCCGTCGATCGGGAAGGTCGTCTCGCAGGGCTACGTCGTGGCCGCGACCGACTACGAGGGACTCGGCACCCCGGGGACGCACCCCTACCTCGTGGGTGAGAGCGAAGGCCGCGGCGTGCTCGACATCGTGAAGGCAGCGCAGCAGATCCCCGAGGCCGGCGCCGGCAACAAGACGTTCGTGTGGGGCCAGTCCCAGGGCGGCCAGGCCACCCTCTTCGCCGGCGAGATCCAGCCCACCTACGCGCCCGAGCTCGACCTGATGGGGGTCATCTCCGGCGCACCGGTGACCGACGCCACCGCGATGTTCCCGGCCGCCGCCACCATCCCCGAGACGCTCGGGTTCGCGGTCATGGGCCTGTTGGGCATCGAAGCCGCATACCCCAACGCCAAGGTCTCCGACGTGCTCACGCCCGCCGGCCTCGACAAAGCCAAGATCGTCGACCAGAAGTGCTACGGCGCCGTGCTCGACGCGTTCAAGCAGCCGGTCGATCAGGTGATCGCCCGCAACCCGTCCGAGGTCGCGCCGTTCCCCGACCTCTTCGCGGTCGACACGCCGGGCAAGGTACCGACCGCCGCGCCGATGCTCGTGTACCAGGGCCTCTCCGACGACGTCGTCTACAAGGTGTTCACCGACCAGTACGTGAAGAAGGCGTGCGCGCTCGGCAACACGGTCGAGTACAAGACGTTCACCGGCAAGGACCACTACGAGGAGAACGACGCGGCGGAGAAGGACGTGCTGGAGTGGATGCAGGCCCGCCTCGCCGGCGAGCCCGCACCGTCCACCTGCTGACCGACCGCTGTCCTGGAGCACCATGACGACGGGCAGGAGCACGCAGCGTCGCTCCTCGAGGCAGCGTCGCACCACGCCCCGTCGTTAGGATCCCAGCGGGTGTTGTCGGTCGATCTACCTCCGGAACCGTCCAGCGCGACTCAGGCGCGGCGACTCGCGCGCGAGCGGCTGCAGGCGTCGTGCCCGAGCGACGCGCTCGACACCATCGCGCTCCTCGTCACCGAGCTGGTGACCAACGCCGTGCTCCACGCCCGCACCCCGTTCCAGCTCTCGTTGGAATCGCGGCCCGGCCACGTGCGCATCTGCGTGGAGGACCAGTCGAGCGACCGGCCCGCCGTGCGCCGCTACGACTCCGATGCGGTCACCGGCCGGGGCCTCGCCCTCGTCGAGCAGCTCGCCTCGTCGTGGGGGGTCGACACGACGCCGACCGGCAAGGTCGTCTGGTGCGAGGTCGCCGTCTGAGCTCGTGCTCTGGATGCGCGCGCTGAAGGTGCGCGCTACGACGTGATGGTGACGTGCTCGCTCACCCCGGTGAGCTCGAGCACCTTGCGCACGTGCGCCGGCGGCGCTTCGAGCGTCAGTGAACCGTCGTCGCCGAGGCGCTTGCGCACCGCGATGAGCACGCCGATCCCGGACGAATCGAGGAAGTCGAGGCCGCGGCAGTCGAGCGAGATGCGCGTCGTCCCCGCGTCGACGAGCTCGAGGAGCGTGTCGCGCAGCTGCGGCGCCGTCGCCATGTCGACCTCCCCACGCACCACGACGGACACGCCGTCGTCGGACTCCCGGGACTCGAGCTGCAGATCGGCCACGTCTCGTCCTCCGTCGCGGGCTATGCGGTTCGACACAATACGACCACGGTGGCGTCGTCGAGGAGCCCGCCGGGCGAGAACAGCTCCACCTCGTCGATGCAACGCTTCACGACTGCGGGCGCTTCGTCGCACCGTGCGCCCTGCAGGAGCTCCACCAACCGCTCGGGCCCGAAGAACTCCTTGTCGGCGTTGCGGGTCTCGATGATCCCGTCGGTGTAGGCGCAGAGGTTGGCGCCGGCCGGGATGACCGCCTCCGCGGTGGTCCACCCGGGTTCGAGCAGCCCGACCAGGGGCCCGGTGGGGCCGAGGGCGAGGACGTCGTCGGCAACGATCACGAACGCCGGGGGGTGGCCGGCGTTGGCGTAGCGCACGCGCCCGTCTGCGGTGTCGATCACGGCGACGAACGCGGTGAGGAAGACCTCGTCGCCCATGGAGCCGAGGATCTCGGCAGTGGTGTCGAGCGCGGCGCCCGGAGCCTCACCCGACGTGAGCGCGGTGCGCAGCATCTCCTTGCAGCGCAGGGCGAGGATCCCTTCGGTGGCCCCGTGGCCGGCGATGTCGACGACCACCAGTGCGATGCCGCCCTCGCGCGTGCTGAACAGGTCGTAGCAGTCGCCGGCGACGACACCTTCGGCGGCGCGGAGCCGAGCGGCAACCGTCCAGCCGTCGGGGATGTCACCCACGACCGGCTCGAGCTCCGAGCGGAGCGTCAGCACCACCGCAGCACTCTGTTCGACCGCTTGCCGCGAACGCTCGGACTCGACGAGCTGTTGACGGATGCGCCCGCGCATGCCGTCGACGTCGAGCGCGAGTGATGCGAGCTCGGGCGGACCCGAGATCCGGATCGGCGAATCGAGCGTGCCGGCACGGACGCGACGCACCTCGTGGGCGAGCTGGTCGATCGGGCGGGTGACCCACCGTCGGATCAACCAGACCGCCAGGAGCGCGCCGACCACCGCGACGACGACGATGGCGACGAACACCGCGGTGAGGGTGCCGCGGATGTCGTCGAGCCGGTGCTCGGCCGCCAGCTCCTCGGCCTGCACGCGAGCGGCCAGTCGGGCCTGAGCCGCGCGCACGTCGTCGAACAGCGCCTTGCCCGTGCCCTCCGCGACCGATGCCACCGCCGCGGCCGGGTCTCCGGCGCGGGTGAGCCCGATCTCGATGGTGGCCGCCCGTTCGCGCCACTTCGCCATCGCCGCGGTGGCGCCGGCGAGATCCCGACGCGCCGACGGGGTGTCGAGCGCGGCTCGGAGCCCGCGCAGCAGCCGACGCGCGGTGGCACGTCCTTTGTCGTACGGCTCGAGGAAGGAGCCCTCGCCCCGGCTCAGGACGTAGCCGCGCTCGCCCGTCTCCTGGTCTGCGTACGCCGTCGACAGCTGGGCGACGCGTTCGGCCGCGACCGACAGCTTCCGTTCCCGCTGCTGGGCGTCGTCCCGGTCGCGCAGGGTGAGCGCACTGACGACCCCGAGCCCGAGGACGACGACGACGATCCCCACGAAGAGCAGCAGGAGCCGCCGTCTGAGCAGCATCGCCATGACTGTAGCGGTGGCCTCGAAAAAACTTCAGAAACCCGGATTCGCGGGTTTGGCACCCGCGGACGGTGGGAATCTTCTCTCACGCCGGCCCCTCCCGGCCCGGACGACGCAGGCTCCAGTCCCCGCTGAGCCTGCGTCGTCGCGTCCGGCCCGTTCCTCAGGACGGTGCCTCAGGACGCGTTGGCCAGGACGCGCACCTCAGGATGGAGTCGCTCAGGAGGGCGAGGTGCTGCGAGTGCGCTTGGTGACGGCGAAGCGGGTGACGCCACCCTCGGTCGTGAGGGAGTGCTGGTCGGCGACGGCCGAGACGATCGCGGCCGAGAGCTCGTTGGGGCTGACGTCGATCGAGCCCGTCCGGGACTCGCCCTCCACGGTGAGGCTGCCGTCGGCGACGCGGAACGCCAGCGTCACCGAGGCGTCGGGGTCGACCGACACGAGGCTGCAGAGCTCGCTCACCGCGATCCGCACGTCGTCGATCTCCTCGAAGTCGAGGCCCGCCCGGCTGGCGGCGTCGGCGGTGGCGATGCGCGCCAGCCGCAGGTACTCGGGCACTGCGGGGAACGTCACGGTCACCGGGCTCGTCTCCATGTGCGGCCGAGCATAGGCAGGTCCGGCCGTACCATCCGGGGGGAGGTTTCGGACGACCCCGCACGGGGCAGCCTGGATGCCGCCAACCGTCATGAGGGGACCAGGTATGAACGCGGGGATCCAGGACCATCTGCACATCGTCGGCGAAGACGTCTGGCTGACGGTGCCGCCGTACTCGGAGTACCTCCGGACGGTGCGGCTCGTCGCCGCCGACGCCGCCGGTCGGGCGGGCCTCGACTACGACGAGATCGAGGACTTCCGCATCGCGGTCGACGAGCTGTGCCACCTGTTGATGTCGTCCACCGACCACGACATCTCGGTGTCGTTCGGTGTGGTCGGGAACTCGGTGCTGGCGCGTGGGCGCGCCCGGCCGCGCTCCGGTGGCGTCCTCGCCGAGCTCAACGACCTGTCCAGCACGATCATCGCCTCGGTGGCGGACCACCACGAGCTGACGGTCCGTGACGACGAGCTCGGGTTCGCGGTGATGAAGGAGACACGGCGGATGGCCGCCCGATGAGCGACTCGCCCGACACCTACGAGAAGTTCACTGAGTACCGGCGCACCGGCGACCGCAAGCTGCGCAACGAGCTGGTCGAGGAGCACGTCCGCCTCGCGGAGTTCCTCGCGCGCCGCTTCGCGCACCGCGGCGAGTCCCCGGACGACCTCCGGCAGGTCGCGCTCGTCGGCCTGTTGAAGGCGGTCGAGCGGTTCGAGCCCGATCGTGGACTGCAGTTCTCGTCGTTCGCGACCCCCACCATCACCGGCGAGCTGAAGCGCCACTTCCGCGATCGCGGGTGGGCGGTGCGGGTGCCGCGGCGCATCCAGGAGCTCCACCTCGAGCTCGACCGCACCGTCAACGACCTCAGCCAGGAGCTCGGGCGCCCGCCCACCCCGGCGGAGATCGCGCAGCGCGTCGGCGTGCTCGAGGAAGAGGTGCTCGAGAGCATGGAGGCGGGCAGCATGTACCGCCTGGCCTCGATCGATGCCGGCCGACCCGACGACGAGTCCGGCACGAGCCCTGCGCAACGTCTCGGCGAGCTCGACGCGGAGCTGCTCGCGGTCGATGACCGCGTCGCCGTGACCGAGATGCTGTCGGTCCTTCCCGAGCGCGAGCAGAACATCGTGTACCTGCGCTTCTTCGAAGGGCTCACGCAGTCGGAGATCGCCGAGCGGGTCGGGATCAGCCAGATGCACGTGTCGCGCCTGCTGGCGCGCAGCCTCGAGACCCTCGGGGAGCACACCTCCGCCGTGGCCGAGGCGTGATGTCAGACGTAGGAGGAGGCGCGACGATGGTGACCCCGTTCGGACTCGAGGTCAGCGGTGCACCCGAATCGCCGCGCGTCACGGTGAGCGGCGAGATCGATGTCGCGACCTCACCCCAGCTGCGGGACCAGCTCACTGCACTCGTGGCGAACGGGGCGCGCGACATCACCCTCGAGTTCGAGAGTGTGTCGTTCGTCGACTCGTCGGGGCTCGGAGTGCTGGTCGGCACCTACAAGCGACTCCGTGACGAGGTCGTCGGTGGGTCGGTGCGCATCGTCGGGGCGCAGCCCTCGGTGCGCAAGGTGTTCGAGATCACCGGTCTCGAACAGGCGTTGCTCGGCTGACTCGCCGCGCCCGTCCGGCCGGTCCTCGGGTCCGAACCCTCAGGGCAAGCGGCCTTCGCCCTGCTGGTTCGCGCCGCGCTCGTTCATCTCTTTCTCGTGCGCGGCCGCCTCGGGGTCGAGCTCGTGCGCGTCGGCGACCTCCGCCTCCTCGGGCGTGGCTTCGCGGTCGGCACCGGCGGTGACGCTCGCCTCGTCGCGCTCGGCGGCGCGGGTCTCGCCGTCCGGTCGGGTCGGTTGGTCGGTCATCAGGACCTCCGGGAGTGTCGTCGGGAGTGTCGTCGAACGGTTCGACGACGACCCTCCCTGCCTACCCGCCGCGCCGCTGGTCGAATCCGACTCGGCGAGACGTCAGTCGGTGCGCGTGCGACGGATGCGGTCGACGACGTCGCGACCCGGACCGCCGGCGGTCGGGCCCTCGCCGTCGGGGACGAGGACGTCGGCTCCCGCGAGCACGGATGCGGTGGCACCCGCCGACGCGCGCAGCGCAGCGAGGTCGTAGCCACCCTCGAGGAAGGCGATCGTGCGCCCGGGCGAAGGCGCCCACTCGGCGACGCGTGCGGCCGAACGCGGCGAAGTCACCCGCACTCCAGGCGAGGTCGGCGAGCGGGTCGGCGCGGTGGGCGTCGAAGCCGGCCGACACCAGCACCCACGTCGGCGCGAACGCGTCGACCGCGGGTGACACCACGTCGTCGAGCGCGGCCAGGGCGACATCGCCGGTGGCGCCCGGAGGCAGCGGGACGTTGATCGTGAGCCCGGGCGCGTTCGCTCCGCCGGTCTCGTCGGCACGGCCGGTGCCCGGATAGGCCGGGTACTGGTGGGTGGACACGAAGAGCACGCGCGGATCGTCCCAGAACAGGTCCTGGGTGCCGTTGCCGTGGTGGACGTCCCAGTCGACGATCAGGACGCGCTCGCCACGCGTGACGAGCGCGGCCGCCGCGACCGCGACGTTGTTGAACAGGCAGAACCCCTGGCCCCGGCTCGCCACCGCGTGATGCCCCGGAGGACGTACGACGACGAACGCAGCGTCGGCGTCGCCGTCGGTGAGCACCTCGATCGCGCGCACCCCGCTCCCGGCGGCACGTGATGCGGCCGCGAACGATCCCGGCGCCACCACGGTGTCGGCATCGAGGTGACCACCGCCCGCCCGGGCGAAGTCGGCCAGCGCGTCGACGTAGCGCTCGTCGTGCACCAGCGTGAGGTCGTCGCGCGTCGCTTCGCGACCGCCATCGAAGGTGACGGCATCGTCGAGACGAGCGTCGGCGATGCCGGCGAGCACGGCTTCGACCCGGCCGACGCGCTCCGGGTGACCGCGCCCGGTGTCGTGCGCATCGGAGCCGGGCGGGACGACGACGAGGAGACGGTGCGTCATCGGCGGCGCCTCATCGGCGGTGCGTCATCGGCGAGAGCCCGCGGATCAGCTGGGTGCGGGGGCGACCGACGGTTCGCGCAGGTCGATCACACGCGGCATCCGCCGCCGCATGCCGAGGCGCCGCCCCGCCAGCATGAGCCCGAGCTCGAGCCCGATGAGCGCGCCGAGGTCGACGACGAGGCGCAGCGAGTTCGGGAGCGCACCGGCGAAGAACGCCAGCGCCGCCAGGTCGATCGTGAGGTGCACGAGGAAGCCGGGGATCAACGATCCCGAACGCAGCGCGGTGTAGCCGAGCAACACCGCCAGGCTGAGGAACGGCAGGACGTTGGCGGCGCTGTTCATCTGCTCCACGTGACCGGGGAGCGAGCTGAACACGAGCCCGGCGCCGACGAGGCCGCCGATGGCAGGGCCGGTCCCCCACTTCGCGGTGTCGCGCCAGTCGCGTCCGGCGATCCGCGCGCAGAGGGCTCCGAAGAGGATCACCGCCGCGAGTCGGTAGATGAGCTCCTCGCCCGCCACCGCCACGACGATGCCCTCGACGTCGCGGAACTCCGCCACCGACTGCGGGTACGAGATGCACCACACCACCAGGACCGAGCCGCCGAGCAGGAGGAACTCGCGCCAGGCGGCGAGGCTCCGTCGTGAGCAGCCGAGGTGGCGGGGGCCGATGAGGGCGACCAGCACCACTGCGAGCACCAGCGCCGGCGACATCGACACCCGGCCCAGGTACCACTCGGGCTGACCCCACCACGACGTCACGACGTCGACGACGACCGCGATCGCGCACACCCAGAGGACGGCGACCGAGATCGGCCACGACGCCCAGCCGGTCCACCGCCACGCCCAGCCGCTCGAGCTCGCGTGGTCGTGGACCTCCGCCTCGGCCGGCGGGTCGGTGCGGTGATCGAGGGGCACGGGTCGATTCTGTCCGACACCACCCCACGAGTGGAATGGCCGGGGCCCAAATCCAGGTAAAGGTTTTCGCGCGGAGAGTGATGACTCAGGCGAGATGCGTGGCAAACCAGGACAGCGCGCGCTCCCAGGCGTCCCCGGCGGAGTCCTCGTGATAGGCGTCACGGGCGTCGCAGTGGAACCCGTGATCGGCATCGGGGTAGCGGACGATCTCGTTGGCGACCGAGGCACCGCCGAGGGCGCCGCGCAGGGTCTCGACGTCGTCGACCGGGATCCCCTTGTCGAGGTCGCCGAAGAGCCCGAGCCACGGTGTGCGCAGCGAGGCGGCGTCGTCGACGAGCGGCCCGAGGCCGAGCGGGCTCGCCTTCACGATCCCGCCGCCGTAGAAGGTGACGGCGGCGCCGAGCTCGCGACGGACGGCAGCGAGGAAGCTGACCCGACCACCGAAGCAGAAGCCGACGATGCCGATGCGCGCCGGGGCGAAGCCCTGCGCCTCCAGGTGCGAGATGGTGGCGTCGACGTCGGTGAGGATGCCGTCGTCGCTGATGCCCTCGAACAGCGGCATCACCTGGCTGAAGTCGTCGTAGGGAGCGGTCCCGCCTCCCGCCCGGTGGAACATCGCCGGTGCGGCGCCGACGTAGCCGGCTGCGGCGATGCGCCGGGTGACGTCCTGGATGTGGTCGTTCACACCGAACGCCTCTTGGATGACGATGATCGCGCCCTTCGGTTCACCCTCCGGGTAGGCCTCGTAGACGTCCATCGACCCGTCGGGCGTGGGGAGCATGAGCACTTCCGTCACGTCACGCTCCCTGCGGCGTCGCCAGGGTCTCCGCTGCGATCTGCACCGCCTTGATGATCCCCTGGTAGCCGGTGCAGCGGCACAGGTTGCCCGACAGCCCTTCCTTGATCTCGTCGAGGCTCGGGCTCGGGTTGTCCTCGAGGAACGCCTGCACGCTCACCACGAAGCCGGGCGTGCAGAACCCGCACTGCAGGCCGTGGGCCTGGCGGAACGCCTCCTGCACCGGACCGAGCGAACCGTCGGACGGCCCGATGCCCTCGATGGTGGTGATGTCGGCGCCGTCG
Organism: uncultured Actinomycetes bacterium; assembly: GCA_963755855.1. GTDB lineage: Bacteria > Actinomycetota > Acidimicrobiia > IMCC26256 > DASPTH01 > DASUAS01. The sequence goes on from CAVWLR010000013.1 coordinate 267,105, forward strand.
GCCTGCACCGCGAACATGAGGCACGAACGCACCGCGTCGCCGTCGACCAGGATCGTGCACGCACCGCACACGCCGTGCTCGCAGCCGAGGTGCGTGCCGGTGAGGCCGCAGTCCTCGCGCAGGTAGTCGGCGAGCGTCTTGCGGGCCTCGGACGACCCGGAGTGCGCCTTCGCCGTTGACGGTGAACTGGATGGCGTGCTCAGCCACGCGCGACTCCCAGGGCTCGGTCGAGTGCGCGCACCACGAGGTGGGCGCCGACGTGCTTGCGGTACTCGGCCGACGCGTGGACGTCGGCGGTCGGTTCGGTGTCGGCGACGGCGAGTCGTCCGATCTCCTCGAGGTCGGCGGCGGTGGGCGTGCTGCCGACCAGCGCCTGCTCGGCCTGACGGGCACGCACCGGCGTGGGGCCCATGCCCGAGGAACGACAGCCCGGCCCGCGAGACCGCTGCCACTGCCGTCGACCTCGACCGCGGCGATCGACGCCGGTGAGGGCGAAGTCGCCGCTGCGACGCGCGACCTCTTCGACCGCGAAGCCGGCGCCGCCGGACCAGACGGGGAAGTGCACCGCGGCGAGGATCTCGTCCTCGCCGATCGTGGTGGTCCACGTGCCGACGAAGAACTCCGACGCCGGGACGGTGCGGGTGCCGCCCGGCCCGGCGACCTCGAGCTCGGCGTCGAGCGCGAGCGCGACCGCCGGGAGCTCGGAGGCGGGATCGGCGTGGGCGATCGAACCACCGACGGTGCCGCGGTTGCGGATCTGGAAGTGGCCGATGAGCGGGATCGCCTCGCGCGAGCAGCGGCACCGCGGCGCCGGCGTCGGCGTCGTGCTCGACCGTGCGCTGCGTGGTCATCGCCTTCACCGTGAGCGTGCCGTTGCTGCGCGACACGCCGCGCAGGTCGTGCGACGCGGTTGAGGTCGACGATGTGCTCGAACCGGGTGAGGCGCAGGGCGAGCATCGGCACGAGGCTCTGACCACCCGCCAGCACCTTCGCCTCGTCGCCGTGCTCCGCGAGCAACGCGGTGACGTCGGCGAGCGATTCGGGCGCGTGGTACTCGAACGGTGCGGGCTTCATCGGCAGCTCCCGAAGGCGTTGAGGCGCGTGAACCTACCGCAGCCCCCTCCCGGACGCACGGTCGCAGGGCGTCGGAGCACGGCGGCGGCGAGGCACGGATAGGGTCGGCGCGGTGCCCGACCCCGTCCTCGAAGACGAGCTCCCGCCGGCGATCCCGGCCGCCACCGTCGTGCTGCTCCGCGACGGCGCCGACGGCGTCGAGACGCTCATGCTGCGCCGGGACTCGCGGCTCGCGTTCGCCGGCGGCGCCTGGGTGTTCCCGGGCGGCCGCATCGACCCCGAGGACTACCCCGACGGTGTCGTGGTCGACGACGACGCCTCGCGTGCTCGTGGCGGCGCGCAACGCCGCCGCGCGTGAAGCGATGGAGGAAGCGGGTCTCGTGGTCGACCCCGATGCGCTCGAGTGGTTCGCGCACTGGACACCGGGTGCCATCGCCGACCCGGCGGTTCGCCACCTGGTTCTTCGTCGGGGTCGCGCCCGAGGGGCAGGTGGTGGTCGACGACGGCGAGATCCGCGACCACCAGTGGATCCGCCCGGCCGACGCGTTGCTGAGCCGTGAGGCCGGGGGCATCGAGCTCATCCCGCCCACGTGGGTCACGTTGCACACGCTCGCGGAGGCGACGACGACCGCCGACTTCTGCGCCGCGGTCCGGCGCGCGCGAACCGGACATCTACCTGACGCACATCGCGCGGGTCGACGGTGGCATCGCGTCGATCTGGCAGGGCGACGCCGCCTACGAGGACCTCGACACCGAGAAGCCCGGTCCGCGCAACCGCCTGCTCATGCTCGACTCCGGTTGGCGGCTCGAGACCACCGCGACGTGACCGCCGGCTGACCCCGTCCGCGGCTCTCGGAGGTCGGTCGGTGAGGGCCGACCCGTCTCTGACAGACCGTCGCCGGTGCCCGGGTTCGGCGCGATGCGCCGCGTAGTGTCGCTGCCTTGTCCTCCCGACGTCCGCGCCCCTCCCAGCCGTCGCCACGCGCCCGGGGCGGGCTGCTCCACAGCTCCGATCTCCGTTGGGCCCGGCGGATGGTCGTCCTGCTCACCGCGCTCGCGCTGGTCGCGGTCGCGTGCGGCGGTGGCGGCGACGACGGGAACCAGGCGACCACCACCACGGTGCCGGCCGACGGCACCACGGTCGCGCCCACCGCGCCCACCACGGCCGTCCCGAAGAAGATCGACACCATCCCCGGCATGCCGGGCGTGCCCGACCCGTCGAACCTCTACAGCGAGATCAAGACCGACAACTTCGCCCCCGCCACCAAGGGCGCGCTTGACCCGCGTCTACGTGCCGAACCGCGCCGGCAACACCGTGTCGGTGATCGACCCGGCGACGATGCAGGTGGTCGACACGTTCGACGTCGGCCTCAACCCGCAGCACGTGGTGCCGTCGTAGGACCTCAAGACGCTCTGGGTCACCAACAACGCCGAGGGCACGACCGACGGCACGCTCACGCCGATCGACCCGAAGACCGGCAAGCCGGGCGCGGTCGGTCACCGTCGACGACCCGTACAACATGTACTTCACCCCCGACGGCAAGTACGCGATCAACGTCGCCGAGGCCCGCAAGCGCCTCGACTTCCTCGACCCGCAGACCATGAAGGTGATCAGCTCGCTCGACGTGCCCGGCTGCGACGGCATCAACCACGCCGACTTCACCATCGACGGCAAGTACGTGCTGTTCACGTGCGAGTTCGGCGGCGCGATCGCGAAGATCGACGTGGTCAACCACACGGTGGTCGGCTACCTGCAGCTCAGCCAGGGCGGCATGCCCCAGGACATCCGCTCGTCGCCCGACGGCAACACGTTCTACGTGGCCGAGATGATGCGCGGCGGCGTGTACACGGTCGACCCGAACTCGTTCACCGAGACCGGGTTCATCCCGACGGGCATCGGCACCCACGGCCTCTACCCGAGCCGCGACGGCACGAAGCTGTACATCGCCAACCGTGGCAGCGACAAGGTCGGCGGTCCGCCCAACGGTCCGGGCAGCGTGTCGGTGCTCGACTTCGCCACCAAGCAGATCGTCGCCACGTGGCCGGTGCCGGGTGGCGGCAGCCCCGACATGGGCAACGTGAGCAACGACGGCAAGACGCTGTGGCTGAGCGGCCGCTACGACAACGTCGTGTACGCGATCGACACGACGTCGGGGAACATGACCAAGATCGCCGTCGGTGACGAGCCCCACGGTCTCACCGTGTGGCCCCAGCCCGGGCGCTACTCGCTCGGCCACACCGGCAACATGCGCTAGCGGCGGCGAGCTCGCCGGTCAGGCGTTCCAGACGCGCAGCACGCGCTGCTCGCGCTCGCGGCCGAGGCAGCTCACCGTCGCGGTGTCGAGCCCGAGCCACGCGCCCGCCGGCGACGGGCTGGCCGATCCACCGCGCGCCGAGCACGCGCAGGAAGTGCCCGTGCGAGAACAGCGCCACGACGCCGCCCGCCGCGGCCGCGCGCGCGAGCACGCGGTCGGCGCGCGCCGACGACCTCGTCGGCGGTCTCGCCGCCCGGCGCGCCGTTCCCGAAGATCGTCCAGCCGGGCACGTCGGCCCGGATCTGCTCCGACGTGCGGCCCTCGTACTCGCCGTAGTTCCACTCGGCGAGATCGTCGGTGATCTCGGCCCGCGGCTCGAGGCCCGCGAACGCGCACGTCATGCGCGCGCGCTGGCGCGGGCTCGACAGCACGAGCGAGAAGTCGAGGTCCTCGAGACGGGTGGCGAGCGCGTGCGCTTGTTCACACCCGCGCGGCGTGAGGGCGACGTCGGTGTACGACGTGTGCCGTCCCGAGCTGCTCCACTCGGTCTCGCCGTGGCGGACGAGGACGACGGCGACATCGGGCGACAGCTCCATGCGGGGGAGTTTCGCATCCCGCTAGCCTCCTGCCGTGACCACGACGGACCCAGCGGAGTTCGGCACGCGGATCGCCGGGGCGTACGCGACCGGAGGCAAGGCGGTCTCGCTCGGCAAGGGGATGCTCGACGGCGCGGTGGTCACCGACGCGGTCGTGCAGCTCCCGGCGAGCATGTGCAACCGGCACGGACTCATCGCCGGCGCGACCGGCACCGGCAAGACGAAGACGCTGCAGCTCATGGCCGAACAGCTCTCGGCGATGGGCGTGCCCGTGTTCGCAGCCGACGTGAAGGGAGACCTCTCGGGGCTGTTGCAGCCGGGAGAGCCCAACGACCGGGTGAGCCAGCGCGCCACCGAGCTCGGGATCCAGTGGACCCCCGCCGGGCATCCCGTGTCGTTCCTCTCCCTCGGCGGCTTGGGCGCCGGTGTTCCGCTGCGCGCGGCGGTGTCGTCGTTCGGCCCCCAGCTGCTCGCCAAGGTGCTCGGCGCCAACGAGACGCAGGCCTCGTCGCTCTCGCTGGTGTTCGACTACGCCGACAAGGCCGGGCTCGCACTCGTCGACCTCGACGACCTGCGCGCGGTGCTGCAGTACCTCACCAGTGCCGACGGCAAGGCCGAGCTGCAAGCGATCGGCGGACTGTCGAACGCGACCGTCGGTGTGCTCCTCCGCAAGATCGTCGAGCTCGACCAGCAGGGCGCCGAGGCGTTCTTCGGCGAACCCGAGCTCGACACCGCCGACCTGATGCAGGTGACCGCCGACGGCAAGGGCACGATCAGCTGCCTCGAGCTCAGTGCGGTGCAGGACAAGCCGCGGCTGTTCTCGACGTTCCTCATGTGGCTGCTCGCGGATCTGTTCCAGACCCTGCCCGAGGTCGGCGACGCCGATCAGCCGAAGCTCGTGTTCTTCTTCGACGAGGCCCACCTGCTGTTCGAGGACGCGCCGAAGGAATTCGTCAGCCAGGTCGCGCAGACGGTGCGCCTCATCCGCTCGAAGGGCGTGGGCGTCTTCTTCGTGACGCAGCTCCCGGACGACGTGCCGGGTGACGTGCTCGCGCAGCTCGGCAACCGCGTGCAGCACGCGCTGCGCGCGTTCACCCCGCGCGACGCCAAGGCGCTCAAGGCCGCCGTCACCACGTATCCGAAGACGGACGACTACGACCTCGAGGAAGACCTCACCCAGCTCGGCACCGGTGAGGCGATGGTCACCATCCTGAGCGAGCGCGGCGCGCCCACTCCGGTGGTGTGGACGCGTCTCAACCCGCCGACGTCGCTGATGGCCGCGGTGCCGGCGGAGACGATGGACGCCGGCGCGAAGGCCAGCCCGCTCTGGCCGAAGTACGCGGAGGAGATCGACCCCGAGTCGGCCCGAGAGAAGCTCACCGCCAAGCTGACGGGTACCGCCGCCGCTGCACCTGCCGATGCGGCACCGGCGCCGGCGAAGGCGGGTGGCGCGAAGAAGGCGGGTGGGGCGAAGAAGGCCGGCGCCAAGAAGGGCAAGGCGAAGGCGAAGCCCGCGGCCGACGACGGCAATGCCGTCACCGACTTCCTCCAGTCGCGCGAGGGCCGCGCCACCGTCAACAACGTGGTGCGCGGCGCGTTCGGCGTGCTCAAGGGCTTCATGAAGTGAGGAAGTGATCGGCTGAGCACCGGCCACCGCCGGTACCCTGCAACCGACAACTGCATCACGGGGAGCTCGGGGCAGCCGGGCTGAGAGGGCGACCGCCACGCGTCGCCGACCCCTCGAACCTGAACCGGGTAATGCCGGCGGAGGGACACCATGGCACCACCCGACACGCGTGATGCGTCCGTGCTCGTCACCGCGCTGGTGTTCGCGGGCGGCGATCCGCCAGGCCGCGCGACGTCGCGGGCGCAGGCGACGCCGACCTGGTGATCGCAGCCGACTCGGGGCTCGAGCACGCACGCGCCCTCGGGGTCCACGTCGAGCTCGTCGTCGGCGACCTCGACTCCGTCGACCCCGCTGCGCTCGATGCCGCGGTCGCCGACGGGACGGACGTGGAGCGTCACCCCGTGGCGAAGGACGCCACCGACCTCGAGCTCGCGCTCGACGCCGCGCTCGACCGCGGGGCGACCGCGGTGCGGGTCGTCGGCATCGCCGGTGGCCGCCTCGACCACTTCCTCGGCAACGTCCTGCTCCTCACGTCGCCGCGGTACGCGGACGTGCGCGTCGACGCCCAGCTCGACGGCGCGCACGTGATCGTCGTGCGCGACCGCGCCGACCTCGACGGCAGCCCGGGCGACCTGTGCTCGCTCCTGCCGGTCGGCGGACCCGCGGTGGGCGTGCTCACCGACGGACTGCGCTACCCGCTCCGGCGCGAGACCCTCGCCCAGGGCACGACCCGTGGCGTCAGCAACGAGTTCGTCTCGTCGACTGCGTCGGTCTCGCTCGACGACGGCGTGCTCCTCGCCGTGCTGCCCGGACCGGCCTCCCCGCTTCCCGAAAGGACGCATGATGCGCCGCCTCGTGCTCTGCGCGCTCGTAGGAGCGCTCGCACTCGTCGCCACCGGCGGCGTCGCCACACCGGCCGTCGGCCGCTGACCCCACCACCATCACGCTCGTCACCCACGACTCGTTCGCGGCGTCGAAGTCGGTGCTCGCCGCGTTCACGAAGCAGACCGGCGTGAAGGTGAAGGTCCTGCAGGCGGGTGACGCGGGTGCCGCGCTCAACCAGGTCGATCCTCACCAAGTCGAATCCGATCGGCGACGTGTTCTTCGGCGTCGACAACACCTTCCTCTCCCGCGCGCTCGACCAGGACGTGTTCGCGAAGTACACGTCGCCCGCGCTGTCGACCGTGCCCGAGGAGTACCAGCTCGACGCGTCGCACCGCCTCACGCCGATCGACCACGGCGACGTGTGCATCAACTACGACAAGCAGTGGTTCGCCCGCGAGAAGCTGGCCGTGCCGACGTCGCTCGCCGACCTCACCAAGCCCGCGTACAAGGGCCGGCTGGTGGTCGAGAACCCCGCCACGTCGTCGCCCGGACTCGCGTTCCAGCTCGCGACCATCGCGCGCTACGGCGAGGACGGCTGGCGCGACTACTGGAGCAAGCTGCGCGCCAACGACGTGAAGGTCGACGACGGATGGGAGAGCGCGTACGACGGCGACTTCACGCAGGGCGCCAACCACGGCACCTACCCCCTCGTCGTGTCGTACGCGTCGAGCCCACCCGCGGCGGTGTACTACTCGAAGCCGCAGCCGAAGACGTCGCCGATCGGCACCATGCTCGACTCGTGCTTCCGCCAGGTGGAGTTCGCGGGCGTGATCAAGGGCACCGAGCACCAGAGCGGCAGCGCGCAAGCTCGTCGACTTCATGCTCTCCGAGAAGTTCCAGGCCGACGTGCCGCTCCAGATGTTCGTGTTCCCGGTGCGCGACGGCACGCCGCTGCCGGCGGTGTTCACCAAGTTCGCCGAGGTGCCGGCGAAGCCGCTGTCGCTGCCGCCGGCGGACATCAGCGCCCACCGCGACGCCTGGATCGAGCAGTGGACCGACACCGTGCTGCAGTGACCGCGGCATGACTGCGCCATGACGACGCCATGACCGCGCGGCTCGCCGCGAGTTGCCCCGTGCTGCGCGTGACAGTGGTCGTCGTGCCGCTCGCGTTCCTCGCGGTGTTCTTCGCCTACCCGGTCATCGCCATCGTCGGGCGCGGCCTGGCCCCGCACTGGTCGGTCGACCTGGATCCGCTCCGCGACGTCGTCACCGACGCCGCGCTGCGCCACATCGCGTGGTTCACCGTGTGGCAGGCGACGCTGTCCACCGTGCTGACCCTCGCCGTCGGGCTGCCGGGGGCCTACGTGCTGTCGCGCTGCGAGTTCCCCGGGCGACGTGTGGTGCGCGCGCTCGTGACGGTGCCCTTCGTGCTGCCGACCGTGGTCGTGGGGTCGGCGTTCGTCGCGCTGCTCGGCGACGGCGCGCCCGCTCGGGTTCCTGGGACTCGACCAGACCCTCGCCGCCATCCTCGTCGCGCACGTGTTCTTCAACTACTCGGTCGTGGTGCGCACCGTCGGCGAGCCTGTGGTCGCACCTCGACCCACGTCCCGAGGAGGCGGCGCGCATGCTCGGCGCCGGCCGCGTGCGCACGTTCCGCGAGGTCACCTTCCCTGCGCTGCGCCCGGCCATCGCCGCCGCCGGCGCGGTGGTGTTCCTGTTCACGTTCACGTCGTTCGGCGTGATCCTCATCCTCGGCGGCCCGGGCACCGCCACCCTCGAGACCGAGATCTACCGCCAGACCGCGCAGTTCCTGAACCTGCCGCTCGCCGCCGCCCTCACCGTCGTGCAACTGGTGGCGATCGTGCTGCTGCTCGTGCTCACCAGCTGGATCGAGGGCCGCCAACGGGTGACCGTGTCGCTCCGCTGCCGCGAGCGAGACCGCGCGCCGTGTGCGCACCGCGGGCGGGCGCGCCTTCCTCGCCGCCAACCTCGCAGTGATGGCGCTGCTCCTCGGCGTGCCGATCGCGGTGCTGGTCGAGCGCTCGCTTCGACACACCGAGCGGGTTCGGACTCGACTTCTACCGGGCTCTCGGCGAGGTCCACGCCGGCAGCACGCTCTTCGTGGAGCCGGTGGACGCGATCGCCAACTCGGTGCGGTTCGCGCTCGCGGCCACCGCGATCGCGGTCGTCGTCGGCGGGTGTGCAGCGTTCGCGCTCGCGTCCGTCGCGTCGACGCGCCCTCGACACCGTGGTGTCGCTCCCGCTCGGCGTCTCTGCGGTCACGGTCGGGTTCGGGTTCCTCATCACCCTCGACCACCGGCCGATCGACCTGCGGGGCTCGTGGTGGCTGGTGCCGATCGCGCAGGCCCTGGTGGCGGTGCCGTTCGTCGTGCGGGTGATGACCCCCGTGCTGCGTGCCATCGACCCGCGCCTGCGCGATGCCGCAGCGACCCTCGGGGCGTCCCCGGCGCGCGTCTGGCGGGAGGTCGACCTCCCGATCGTGGCCCGCGCGGCGCTGGTCGCCGCGGGGTTCGCGTTCGCGATCTCGCTGGGCGAGTTCGGCGCCACGGTGTTCATCGTGCGCCCCGATCAACCCACGCTCCCGGTGCTCGTCTACCGCCTGCTCGGGCAACCGGGGCCGCTCAACTTCGGCGGGGCGATGGCCGCGAGCGTGATCCTGATGGCCCTGACCGCCCTCGCCATCCTCGGCATCGAGCGCTTCCGCGTCGGCACCGTCGGCAGCTTCTGACGTGCGGGCCTGATGCTCACCGTCTCCGGGCTCACCGTCACCTACGGCGACTTCACCGCGGTCGCCGGGGTCGACCTCGACGTGGCCGACGGCGAGATCGTGTGCATCCTCGGACCGAGCGGCAGCGGGAAGAGCTCGCTCCTCCGCGCCGTCGCCGGCCTCGAACCCGACGCTCGCGGCGTGGTGGCATGGGACGGCGACGACCTCGCGCGCGTCCCTGCCGCACCGGCGCGGCTTCGGACTCATGTTCCAGGACCACGCGCTGTTCCCGCACCGCGACGTGCAGGGCAACGTCGCGCTTCGGGCTGCGCATGCAGCGGCTGCCCCGCGACCGAGATCGAGGCGCGCACGCGGGATGCGCTCGCGCTCGTCGGCCTCGCCGGCTTCGAGTCACGTCGCATCCGCGAGCTCTCCGGCGGCGAGCAGCAGCGGGTGGCGCTCGCCCGCGCCCTCGCGGCCGAGCCGCGGCTGCTCATGCTCGACGAGCCGCTGGGTGCGCTCGACCGCGCGCTGCGCGAACGGCTGGTCGCCGAGCTGCGCACGCTCTTCGTGCGGCTCGAGGTGACGACGCTGTTCGTGACCCACGACCACGACGAGGCGTTCGCGCTCGCCGACCGCCTGGTCGTCATGCACGCCGGGCGCATCGAGCAGGTCGGCACGCCCACCGACGTGTGGCGGCAACCGGCGAACGCGTTCGTCGCCCGCTTCCTCGGATGGAACGTGACACGCGCCTTCTCGGAGCATGCCGGTCGCGGTGCGCCCCGACGCGGTCCGGCTCGTACCGCTCGCCGAGGGCGCACGGTGGCGACGTCGGTCACCGCGGACGTTCCGCCGCGACCACTTCCTGCTCGCGGTGCAGGTCGACCACCGCTCGCCCGACGACGATGCGGTGCAGGTGGAGGTCGCGGTCGACGGCGGCACCGTGCCCGATGTCGGTGACGCGGTCGCGCTCGCGGCGGTCGGTGCCGTCGTCGCGGTCGACTGAGTCGCCCGTCCGGACGAGAGCTGACGCGCGGTGCCGAGCCGCGGTCGTGACGAAGCGTCAGTGCGCCAGCATCCGCACCTGTTCGTTCGCCCGGCGCAGGCGTCCCGAGAGGTTGCGGGCGAGGTTGGCCGAGAACGTCGCCGTCACCCTCGGCGCGACCTGACCGATCTCGTGGAGGTCGCCGATCGAGAGGCGCCCCAGCAACGAGTCGCGCTCGGCGACCACGTCGGCAGAGCGCTCGCCCTCGTCGAGGAAGGCCATCTCCCCGACGGCCACACCGGCCCCGAGCGTCGCGAGGCGTCGGTCACGACCATCCCCGCCGAGCAGCAGGCGCACACTGACGAGGCCCGACAGCACGAAGAAGATCGCGTCGGCATGGTCTCCCTCGCGGAAGACCACGTCACCCTTGCTCACCTGCACCAGGTCCACCGCGTCCTCGACCAGCGCGAGCTCCTCGCGCGTCAGCCCGCCGAGCAGCTCCTGGATGGCGAGGTCCTCGGGCAGCGACTCGGCCGGCGTGCCGACTCGCTGGAGGATGCGGTTCTCACACCACTCGAGCGCGCCGTCGACGTCGGGGAACGAGTGCGATGCGATGTCGTCGAGCACCCCCACCGGCGCGTCGGCCATCATCAGCACGCAGCCGACGTCGTGCAGCGCGGTCGCGCAGGTTCGACAGCATCGAGATCGCGGCGCCGTCGAGGTTGCCGATGCGCTTGCAGTCGAGGATCACGCGCGTCGACCCCGGCGATGTCGTCGACGACGGAGCGGAACAGGCGCTCGGTGGAACCGAAGAAGAGGTCGCCCTGCAGCTCGAAGACCGCGACCGAGTCGGCGTGCCGCGCGAGCAGCTCGTACTCCTCGGGCGTGCGCACGCGGTTCGAGCGGGTCTGACCGCAGTGGTAGCAGCGCCGCACGACGGCGCGGACCTCGGGCTGGAACCGCAGCGGGTGCAGGTCGAAGTCGGTCGCCATGCGCTGGCACACCTTGATGCCCCGGGCGCTGTTCCCCCGGGCGTCGAGACGCGGCGAGAAGATGCCGATGCCGAGCTGGCCCGGCAACACCGCCACCACGCCTCCGGCCACACCGCTCTTCGCCGGGAGACCGACGGTGTACACCCACTCGCCCGCGTAGTCGTACATGCCGCACGTGCTCATCACGCTGAGCACGTTCTCGACGTAGCGCGCGTCGAGCGCGCGAGCGCCCGGTGATCGGGTTGACGCCGCGATTGGCGAGCGTCGCCGCCATCGTCGCGAGGTCGCGACAGGTCACGAGCAGCGAGCACTGGCGGAAGTACGCGTCGATGATCGGGTCGACGTCGCCCTCGAGGTTGCCGAAGCTCCGCATCAGGTGCGCGATGGCGCGGTTGCGATCACCGGTCGCGCTCTCCGACTGGTACACGGTCTCGTCGAGCTGCAGCCGCCGACCCGCGTAGTGCGAGAACGCCTCGACGATGCGCGCCATCCGTTCCTCGGCGTCGTTCGCGTCGATGAGACCGGTCGCCACGATCGCGCCCGCGTTCACCATCGGGTTGAAGGGTCGGTTGCGGTCGTCGACGACGATCGAGTTGAACGCGTTCCCCGAAGGCTCCACACCCACGTGCTGGAGCACCGCGTCGCGACCCTGGTCCTCGAGCGCCATGCCGAACACGAACGGCTTCGAGATCGACTGGATGGTGAAGTCCAGGTCGGTGTCACCGACCTCGTAGACGTGGCCGTCGGCGGTGACGACGCAGATGCCGAACCAGTTCGGATCGGCCCGGCCCAGCTCGGGGATGTAGGTGGCCACCTGGCCCTCGTCGAGCTCCCGGTACTCGTCGAGGAGGCGGTGGAGGTAGTCGAGGACGGGGGAGCGGGTCACGGTGCGGAGGTCGAGGTCGTCGAGGGCGCGATCGAACCCGCCGTCGAGGCGTGTCATGGGTCGATCTGACCGCATGGGCAGGCAAGGGGCGTTTCGCACCTGTCTCCTTCCTGTCACGGACAGGTGACGGGAGCCTGTCGTACCGATCTGCACCGAATCTCCACAGCTCCGGCACGACACGTGCAGACGGGCTCCTTACGCTGGTTCCGATGTCGGCCCCCGCCCCTGCGCTCGCTCGCACCATCCTGGTGGTGGAGGACGAGGCGCTCGATCGCGCGAGGCAGTGGCCGCCCGGCTGCGGAGCGAGGGCTACGAGGTCGAGATCGCCGCCGACGGCCCGGCCGGGGTCGAGCGCTGCCGCGGAGCTCCAGCCCGACCTCGTCGTGCTCGACCTGATGCTCCCCGGCCTCGACGGCCTCGAGGTGTGCGAGCGAGATCCAGCGCGACCGCCCGGTCCCGGTGCTGATGCTCACCGCCCGCGACTCCGAGACCGACCTGGTCGTCGGGCCTCGCCGTCGGCGCCGACGACTACATGACCAAGCCGTTCAGCGCCCGCGAGCTCGTGGCGCGGGTGCACGCGCTGCTCCGGCGGGTCGAGCGTCGTCCCGCGCCCACCTCGGGCGGCGATCGGCTCGGCGGTCGGTCGCCATCGACCTCGAGGGCGCGTCGCGTGCTGCTCGACGGCGAGGCTCGTGCACCTCACGCCCACCGAGTTCGATCTGCTCGCCTACCTCGCCCGACGTCCGTCAGCGGGTGTTCACGCGCGAGGAGCTGCTCGGCGAGGTGTGGGGCTACGACGACGGCGTCCGGCGCGCGCACCGTCGACTCGCACGTGCGCGCGCTGCGCCGCAAGCTCGGCAACGACGTCGTGCGCACCGTCCACGGCGTCGGGTACGCCGCGCGGACGGACGACCGACTCGACGGACGCGCCGACCCGCACCGGCACGACCGTGACCCGTCGCGAACGACTCGCCCACCCGCTCGACGACGTCCCGTCGATCAAGCTCAAGCTCGGCTTCGTGATCGTCGCCGCGGTGGCGGTGACGGTCTTCGTCTTCTGGGTCGCTGATCAAGATCGGCGTGTGGCCGTCGGTGAGCGGGATCATCGCCGCCGTCGGTCGCGCTGGTGCATCGTGTGGTTCCTCGCGCGCGGCATGACCTCGCCGCTGCGCGAGATGGCCGAGGCCACGTCGGCGATGGCCAAGGGCGACTACAGCCGTCGGGTCACCGACGACGTCGCGCGACGAGGTCGGCGAGCTCGCCCGGGCGTTCAACCAGATGGCCGCCGAGCTGGCCGAGACCGACCGCGTGCGCCGCGACCTCGTCGCCAACGTGAGCCACGAGCTGCGCACGCCGATCACCGCGCTGCAGGCGGTGCTCGAGAACCTCGTCGACGGCGTCACCGATCCCGATCCCGAGACGTTCCGCACGATGCTCGCCCAGGTCGAGCGGCTGGGCCGGCTGGTCAAGCAGCTCCTCGACCTCTCCCGCCTCGAGTCGGGCGCGGTGCCGCTCGATCGCACGGCGTTCGCGGTCGAGCCGCTGCTCGAGCACGCGGTGCGCGAGCAGCAGCTGCACGCGCCGGACGATCGCGATCGTCGGTGTCGGTCGACGCCCCCGACCTCGCCGCCGACGGCGACCCCGAGCGGGTGCACCAGGTCGTCGCCAACCTGCTCGAGAACGCGGTGCGGCACTCGCCCGCACGGCGGCTCGGTCGAGGTGCGCGCCCGACGCCACGACGCCGGCGTCACCATCGAGGTGATCGACGAGGGACCCGGCATCGCCGAGGCGACGAGGCCCGCGTCTTCGAGCGCTTCTACCGCGCCGACTCGGCCCGCGCGTCCACCGACGGCGGCGCCGGGCTCGGCCTCGCCATCGCCCGGTGGATCGTCGACCTGCACGGCGGCGACATCCATCCCGAGCGTCGCGAGCCGCACGGCTGTCGCATGGTCGTCACGCTGCCCAACACCTGACCACCCCGATGCCACCCGCGCCTGCACCACCCCGACCCACCGAGGAGACACCGATGTCGCTCGCCACCATCGACGAAGCCCTGAAGCGCATCCGGCGCGGCGAGATGGTCCTCGTCGTCGACGACGAGGACCGCGAGAACGAGGGCGACCTCACGATGGCCGCCGAGTGGGTGACGCCCGAGGCGGTCAACTTCATGCTGCGCTGGGCGCGCGGGCTCGTGTGCATGCCGTGCGACGCCGGGCGTCTCGACGAGCTCGACATCTGGCCGATGGTGCCGGCCGGACCGCGCCGGCAACGACACGCCGTTCACGGTGTCGATCGACCACGTCACCGCCGGCAGCGGCATCGGCGCCGCCGACCGTGCCACCACCATCCGCCGCATCCTCGACCCGTCGTCGCGCCCGTCCGACTTCCAGCGCCCCGGTCACGTGTTCCCGCTGCGCGCCCGCGACGGCGGCGTGCTCGAACGGCGCGGGCACACCGAGGCCGCGGTCGACCTCGCCCGCCTCGCCGGGCTCCCGCCGGTCGCGGTGATCTGCGAGGTGCTCCACGACGACGGCTCCCCGGCCCGATTCCCGTACCTCGAGCTGTTCGCGGAGGAGCACCGCATCGCGATGATCTCGGTCGACCAGGTGGTCGAGCACCGGCTCGCGCACGACGACACCGCCTCGCACGGCCTCGTGGCGCCCCTTCTCCTCTAACGGCCACACCGGTAGCATCGGGGCCTCGTGCCCTCGACGACCTCCAACCGGACCCCCCGCCGGTTCCGTCGCCAGTCCGGTTCGCGCCGTGCGCTGGTGGGCGCGATCGGCATCGCAGTCGCCGCGCTCGTCGCCGCCGGCTGCCTCCCGCCGCCCCCTGCCCCGCCGAGCACGCTCGCACCGATGACGATCGGCGTCACCCATGCGGTGGCGTCCCGTGACTACACGTTCGTCGACACCACGCGCGGGACGCCGGCGTTCGGCGCGTTCCCCGGGTCGTCGTCGCGCCGCATCCCCACGACGGTCTGGTACCCGTCCGACGGTGGTGGCCCGTTCCCGCTCGTGATGTTCCTCCCCGGGTACGGCGTCACCGGCGCCGACTACTCCGCGCTCATCACCCGCATCGCCGCCGCCGGCTACGTGGTGGCCGCGCCGGCGTACCCGCTGCTGAGCGGGCAGCCCGCGGGTCCGACCGACACCGTCGGGTGGGCCGACCTCGCGCCCGACACCTGGTTCGTGACCACCGAGGTGCTGGCACGGTCGGCGGCGGGCGACGCCGGCATCGGCGGGTTGATCGATCCGGCGCGCATCGCGGTCGCCGGTCACTCCGACGGCGCCGCGGTCGCGTTCGAGGACGGCTACACGCCGTGGCGGCTCGACTGGCGGGTGCGCGCCGTCGTCGCGTACGGCGTCGGGCTGCAGTACTACGGGCCGTACCAGGCGAACGGCCGTCCCATCCTGCACGTGATCAGTGACCAGGACGTCTACAACCCGTACGGCGAGACGATCGGCTGGGACCAGGCGTACCTGCAGGAGCCCAAGACCGTCGTGAGCCTCTGGAACGCGTCGCACGAAGGCCCGTTCATGAACGCCGGCGACCCGCACTTCGAGGCCGTCGCCGTGCTGACCGTGGGCTGGCTCGACACGATGACGAAGGCCCATCCCGAGGCCCTGTTCTTCGCCGGGCTCTACCTCTCCGACCATCCGGAGCTCGGCGCATTCAGCTGAGGATCCGGCAGTTGCCGGGCCGGATCACGGTTCGTCCGTGGGATCCTCACGCGCCTGCTCGGGTGCCGGCAGGTAGACCACCGCCCGCGACCGCTCGGGGTGATCGGGGTCGAGCACGATGTCGATGTGGTCGAGCTTCGGCTCGGGGGCCTCGGCCACGATCGCCGGCTCCTCACGCTCCGGCCGGCCCTCGAGCGCATCCCTCACCCCGAGGAGGCCGGCGGCGATCACCGAGCCGGCACCGCTGCGGCGGAAGCGGTCGATGGGCCGCTCCCACTGCTCCCCCTGCGGCGCATCGCCCGGTCGGTTCGCTCGGCGGGTCGACCGCATCGTCGTCGGGCGCGTCGACCGCATCCTCGTCGGGGACGTCGGTCGCTTCGGGCACACCACCACGATAGGGCTGCCCGGCGCGTAGCTTCACCCGGTGGCGGGCGTCGACGAGGTGCGGGGGCAACGGGCGGTGACCATCGGGGTGATGGTCGTCGCCGCGCTCCTCGGCATCGCGTTGGTCAGCGGCGGTCCGGACACCCCCGGATCCGCCACGGTCGAGTCAGCCGAGAGCGTCGCGACCACCACGACCGCACCAGCCGCGTCGACCACGACGCCGGGTGCACCCACGACGACCGCCACCAGCGCGACCACCACGTCCGCCGCGCCGACCACCATCGTCGCCGACACCGATCCGGGTGCGCTGCCACAGACCGACGAGCGCCCCACCGCGTCAGGTGCGACGTTCACCTCCGGTGTGAACGGGCTGTGGGAGGCGATCCGCCAGGACGATCCCGACCTCGGGCTGCCGTTCTTCTTCCCCGAGAGCGCGTACCTCCAGGTGAAGGCGATCGGCGATCCCGCCGGCGACTACCAGAACCGCCTGATCGCGAACTTCCGGGACGACGTGCACACGCTCCACGCGCAGCTCGGCGCGAACGCGGCGTCGGCGACGCTCGTCGGCATCACCGTGCCCGACGACCAGGCCGTCTGGGTGCAACCGGGCGAGGAGTCGAACAAGCTCTCGTACTGGCGCGTCTACGGCAGCACGATGCAGTACCAGGTCGACGGGCAGACGGGATCGTTCCCGGTCACGTCGCTCATCTCGTGGCGAGGGCAGTGGTACGTGGTGCACCTCGGCGCCATCCGCTGACGCCCGGTTCGAGCGGCGTCGGTTCGAGCGGCGTCGGTTCGAGCGGCGTCAGTTCGAGACGAAGAAATCAACCAGTGACGTGAACTGCGACGATGCGTCGACGCGGTCTCTGACCTGCACTTTCCTTGTTCATCAGTCGTCATTGGTTTTCACTGTTTCGCAAGGCGCTGAGGACTCGTTGAGGACCGTGAGCGCGCTCGACGCAGCATCCAACACCTGCGAGCTCGCGGATGAACGCGTACCGTGCCAGGACCTCGTGGGTATGAACCTGCGAGAACGTGGAGACCATCTGTTGGCCGTGGTTCCTCACCAACGCGTGCAGGAGCTCCGACCTGGATCCGGCGTACAGGTCGGCTCGCTGCACCCTCAATGCGGACAAGGGCTCGACAGGCGTGGGGACCAGAAACAGGCATCCGGGGACCACAACACTGACCCTGGAGGCAACATGGACCACAACATCTACCTCGAGCGCAGCGCACGCATCGACACACTCGACGAGCTCGTCGAGCAGATCGAGGAACGCATGACCGCGCTCGGCTCCCCGAAGCCCGAGATGGCATCCGCAGGAGCGGACGCGTCGAACACCGAGTAGCGCAGGGTTCCCAAGGCAGGCTGCGAGACGGGCCCCGGCTTCACGGCCGGGGCCTCGTCGCGTGATTCTCCGCGGAGTAAAACGACCCTCGGCGTCGGACTCGAAACGGAGCTGACGACCGCCAACAACACACCTTCGGAGCCCCGACTGCGCCCCCGAGCCCCGGTCGGGACTCCGTCGCGCTCGGGGTTGAACGTCGTACCCCTCGGACACGATCATTCGAGCGAAGCGGGCGGGCTCGATCGAGTCGCAAAGTACGGCCGCATACGGCGGGCCCCGGCTTCGGTCGGGGCCTCGTCGGGCATCGGCCGCTGCGCGGCCCCCCGACGCGCCGTTGCGGATACAGCTACCGTTTGGACATCCGTTGACGCAGAACGAACGTTCATCGGCGGATCCTGAGGGAGAACCATGGAAGCGCACATTCGGATCGCGACCTACTCCATGAAGCAAGGCAGTGTGCAAGAGACGGCGGAGCTCGCGAAGGCAGGCATGCTGCCGATCTTCAAAGCGCAGCCGGGATTCGTGCGGTACTCACTCGCCGAGCTTGACGACGGGAACATCGCATCGGTCAGCATCTGGGAAACCCACGACGAAGCAGAGGCAGCGAATGCCGCTGCCGCCGAATGGGTTGCCGGGAACCTCGCCGAGCGCATCGCACTTGAGACCAACCACATCGGCGACTTCCTCTTCGACGAAGGCGTCTAGGCCGGAAACGAAGAACCGTCAGCCACAGCGAACCGAGCAAGCAACACGACGGGCCCCGGCTTCGGTCGGGGCCCCGTCGCGCATCCACGCCGGAGCGGGCAAGCTGGCGTGCTCCCAATTGGCGATCACACGCTCCGACCGGAGAAGCAAGCATCCTCGCTAGTGTCCTCGAATGGCTGCAACGGGAAAGAGCACGAAGAGCGGATTTAGCGCCGAGGAGCGCGCCGCGATGAAGGCCGCCGCGGCCGAGCGGAAGGCGTCGCAGAAGCAGGAGGACCTCGACCAGGCCCTCGCAGAAGCGATCGCCAAACTCCCCGACAACGAGCGGAAGATTGCCGAGACGATCGACGCCATTGTGCGGAAGCACGCGCCGATGCTTGCCTCGAAGACCTACTACGGCATGCCGGGCTGGGCGCGCGACGGCAAGGTCTGCGTCTTCATGCAGCCTGCGACGAAGTTCAAGGTGCGCTACTGCACGATTGGCTTCGATCCGATCGCGAACCTGGACGACGGCGTCATGTGGCCGACCTCGTTCGCGATCCTAAAGATCGGACCCGCTGAGAAGAAGACGATCACCGCCCTCATCAAGAAGGCCGTGTCCTAGAAGACGGTCGATCGACCTTGCACCTGAATCGCTCGTGCCGTGACGCAGGGCGATCCTCGACAACTCATTCACGTGAGCGGCGGGCGCAGAACTGCCGCACTGGCGCGGCGGCGTCCCTACTGAAGAGCTCGTCACCGAGCACGACCCTCGAGCCGTCGCCGGTATTGCTCTTCCCTGCGGTCGCTGCACAGGGCCTCGTCGGGATGCGGCAGTCGATTGCGGAACTGAGTGACGGTGAACGAGCGTGTCGATACGAGGTCTTCGGACGTGTCCAACGGCAAGTCGGCTGTGAACTCGGTGGGAACGTCTCGGCTGCGATCACACAGAGCGGTGGAGCGACTCGCTGTCGCGACGACCGTCCTTTTCGGGTAGGCGTTGGTTCGCTACGAGAGAAGCGCAGTGCCAGGTGATCGCCGCCGGATCACTCCAAAGCGCCGATGCACGCCCGATGCAAAGATGCTCGAACGGATTCCCACGATGGAGGTCAGGTCATGTCTGCCGAGGATGCCACGGCTGATCAGCAGCCGGTTGACGAGCTTGCGACCAGGCTCCACCGGACCGAGATCCAGCGTCGGGACTCTTCGATTCCGGGACGCGAGATCGTGCAGGTGCTGACCGAGATCCCCTGCGGGGTGGAGTCGGGATGGCACATCCATCCGGGTGAGGAGGTCGGCTACATCGTCACCGGCCACGTGATGATGATGGTCGCAGGTGAGGCGACCCTCGACCTGCACGCCGGCGATGGATTCCTGATGAACCCTCGGCAAGCGCACAACGCACTTGACGTCGGTCCCGAAACGGGTCAGATGCTCTCTACCTATGTCGTCGATCCGGACGAGCCGCTCGCGACGTTCGTCGATGCGCCTCCGCAGGAGGCGTGACCGATACCGAGCTGGCGGGCGTGTACGTCGGTGTGCACACTGTCTTGGCCGCTGTCGGACGCCAGAACGTCTGGAGTGGGATCCGCAAGCGGCCGGTCGCGCCAGATGAAGTGTTGTGGCTGTCGACGTTGCACCTTTCCGGTGACGGCCGGGCCGATCTCAGCATGCACGGTGGCGTCGACAAGGCCGTGTACGCGTATCCGTGAGAGCACTCTGCACTTCGGCGAGAGGATCTCGGTGAAGTGCTCCCACCTGCGGCGTTCGGGGGAGAACGTCTTGACGGTCGGCGTGGTCGAAAGCGACGTCCGAATTGGCGACGTGTGGTCCATGCGCGACGTGCACCTCGACGATCCCGACGCGCTCCGAGCGGTCGCGGACCACGCCGCGCTTGCGGAGCAATGGCGTTGGCCGCTGCTCGACCGACTCGAACGCTGATCGATCCGATCGCAGCCGAAGCCGGCGCCGGTCACCGGCTCTTGCGATCCGCGAACAACGGTCGCACACTGGTGCGCGCCGCGCCTGCGAATCGACGACCAACACATCGTGCGACAATCACCACTGACCCAGGAGCTCTCATGACTCCCGAAACCAACTCCGACTCGGTCACCGTCGTGCTCGTGCACGGGGCCTTCGCTGACGCTTCCGGTTGGAATGGCGTCGTCGAACGCCTCATCGCGGAAGGCATCGCGGTGGTCGCACCGGCGAACCCGCTCCGGGGCATCACCATCGACTCCGCCTACATCGCCAGCCTGCTCGGCCAGATCCCCGGCCCCGTCCTCGCCGTCGGGCACTCCTACGGAGGCGCAATCATCACCAATGCAGCGACGGACGCCGACAACGTCGTTGGACTCGTCTACGTGGCCGCGTTCGCGCCCGAGCAGGGCGAGGCCCTCGGTGCCGCGGTCGGTGATTCGAAGGACAGCGTCCTGAACGCGGCGCTCGTGTCTCACACCTATCCCGCTGGAGATGGCAGTGAGACCGCGACCGAGTTCTCGATCGACCCGGCACAGTTCCACGAAGCGTTCGCCAAGGATCTCCCCGTGGAGGAGGCCGCGATCATGGCTGCAACGCAGCGGCCCGTCGCCGAGGCAGCCTTCAGCGAGCCCAACGGCGCCCCGGCATGGAAGACCCTGCCCGCTTGGACCGTGGTCGCCACCGGCGACACCGCCGCCGGCGCCGACGTCATCAGGTCAATGGCCGAACGCGCCGGTTCACACATCACCGAAGTCGCAGGTTCACACGTGATCATGATCTCCCAGCCGCAAGCCGTCGCCGACGTGGTGCTCGAAGCGATCAGGGCCGTCGGCTGACCACCGCGCCTCGCCCGCACCCGGAGGCGGCGTCGCGTCGGCGAGGACACGACGCCTTGTCGATCTCGAGGTAGCGCGCCTCATGCAGGGCCACACCGAACGACACCGTTCCCCATGGCTCGGCCACCTACTCGCAGGCTACGACGAAGGCACTCCGGCGTCGGCCTCTGGTACGCCATGACTGCCGCTCTGGGGCGGGCCCCGGCTTCGGTCGGGGCCTCGTCGCGTCCAAAGTCGAGGCGTCAGTCGGTCGGCTGATCGGGATCTTGCGGCGTTCCGACTCGCACGATCATCGGCACCGTCTGAGGTGGCGAGTCGTCGATGCTCCACTCGAGCGTGTAGACGCCATCAACCGGAGCTACGAACCTGATCATCGCCGGGACTACAGCTCCCTGCTCCCAGCCGGGCATGTGGCGGGGAGTCGCCCCATCTCGAGTTCGGTATCGATCGGGACCGCGAGCTCGTTGAGGTCTACGTCGAGTACACGCATCTCATGCCGGCCGACCACGACCACGCGAGGTCTGCTGTACAGGCGGCGTTCACTCGGCGGCTGAGGACTCAGTGAGGACCGAAGCTGATGCGTAGGCAGGTGAGGGGCCCCTGACCTGCGCCGACGTCCTCATGGCGGCGACAAGCGTCAGTTCGAGACGAACCAGTCGGGCAGGAGCCCGATGCCGAGCCCGATCAGGGTGGCGACGACGGCCGCGACCATGATCCAGCGGCCCCGACGTTCGCCCCGCCACCACGCGAGCCCGCCGAGGGCGAACCCGACGGTGCCGAAGAACAGAGGGAGCAGGAACACCGCCCACCCCACCGCGACCACGCCCCAGATCGCCGCCACCTGGCCGGGCTGGAGCCGGCGGACCGGCTCGCCGCTCGGGGTGGAGAGGGGTTCGCGTCGCCATGGGCCCACCTTAGGGACCGGGCTCCTCGCCGATCTCCTTCAGCGCCGCAGCGATCGCCGCCCGCAGCCGCCGGGCGGTCGCCGGAGCCAGGTGGGCGACCAGGCCGTACCCGGCCCGCCCGACCTCCTCCATGGTGAGGACGACCCGGGGCTCACCCATCCCGCACGCGTCGCAGTCGTCGCTCAACGCCACCGCCCACGACACCGGCGGTCGTTCGTCGTCGTCGATCGGGTGGTCGTCGGTGGCGTCGTCGATCGAGCGTCGCATGGGCTGCTCCCGTTCGTGCACCCGATGCCGGGTCGCGGCGACACGGTATACATGCGCGTCACCGACGGCGAGACGAGAGGAACCGGGTGCGCCCGATGATCGAGCGCGTGCGCGCGATCGCGCGGCGCTACGGCGAGCTCAACGGTCGCGTCAGCGCGGCGGCGATCACGTTGTACGGACTCTTCGCGCTGTTCGCGTTGTGCGTGCTCGCGGTGGCGCTCGTCGGCATCCTCGCGACGGGCAACGACCACGTCGCCGAGGACATCGTCAGCTGGCTCGGTCTGCACGGCGACGCGGCGACGACCGTGATCGACGCGGTCAACACCGCACAGCACAGCGCGAAGGTCGCCAGCGTCGTCGGCATCGTCGGCCTGGTCTGGGTGGGCAGCAGCCTCGCGGTGTCGGTCGCGAGCGCGTACGACGTGGCGTGGGGCGTGGCGTCGCGCGTGACACGGGCGCGACTCGTGGGGCTGGGATGGCTGGCGGGGAGCGGCGTGCTCCTCGCGATCGGGAGTCTGGTCACCTCCGGGTTGAGCGAGCTGCCCGCACTCGTCGCCCCGCTCGTGCTCGCGCTGAGCCTGAGCGTGAACACGGTGCTGTGGCTGTGGACCTCGTGGATCCTGCCCAACCGGCCCGCGCCGCCGTGGCGCAGCCTCCTCCCGGGATCGATCGTCGGCGCGGTCGGGCTCGAGGCGCTGAAGATCGCCGGCGCCTACGTGGTGCCGCTGCTGGTGGCGAAGTCGTCGGCGCTCTACGGCACCATCGGGGTGGTGTTCGCGCTGCATCGCGTGGCTGTGGGTGCTCGGCCGGCTGGTGGTGGTCGTGACCATCGTGGAGACGTTCGACCGCGTCACGGTTGCAGACGACTGATCCGCCAGCCGTCGCCGGTGCGCTCGTACACGAACCGGTCGTGCAGCCGGTCGTCGCGGTGCTGCCAGAACTCGATCTCGTCGGGCGCCACCCGGAAGCCGCCCCACCCCGCGGGGCGGGGCACCTCCCCGTCGGCGAAGCGGGCCTCGACGTCGAGCACCGCGGCCTCGAGCTCCCCGCGGTCGGCGACCGGCCGGCTCTGCGCCGACGCCACCGCGCTGACCCGGCTCGCGCGCGGGCGTGCGTACCAGTAGGCGTCCGATTCGGCGTCGGTGACGCGCTCGACCCGGCCGGTGGCGCGCACCTGACGCAGGACCTCGGGCCAGTGCAGCGCGATCGCCGCGTGCGGATTGGCGGCGAGCTCCTCGCCCTTGCGGCTGTCGAAGTTGGTGTAGAAGCAGAACCCGCGGTCGTCGACGCCGCGCAGCAGCACCATGCGCGCCGACGGACGGCCGTCGGGCGTGCTGGTCGCGACGACCATGGCGTCGGGCTGCAGCTGACCGTGCGCGTCGGCGTCGTCGTACCAGTGCTGGAACTGCACGAACGGGTCGGGATCGAGGTCCGATGCGTGGAGCGGGCGCGCGGGGATCGGCACGATGCCGAGGCTACGGGCTCCCGGTAAGGTGCGCGGATGCCGTTCCACCACGTTGCGGTGGCGACTCGTGACCTCGACGCCACCCGCGCCTTCTACACCGAGGCCATGGGCTTCCCGATGGTGAAGGTCGAGGCGGCGCCGACGCTCGAGCAGACGGGTTGGGCGCGGCACGTGTTCTTCGACACCGGCGACGGACAGTTGTTCGCGGTGTGGGACCTCCACGACGACACGATCCCCGACTTCGATCCTGCGCTCAGCCGTGGGCTCGGTCTCCCCACCTGGGTGAACCACGTCGCGTTCGCGGCGTCGTCGCTCGACGACCTCGCCGCGCGCTGCGAGCGGCTGCGGGAGCACGGTCACGACGTCATCGAGATCGACCACGGCTGGTGCACGTCGATCTACGTCAACGACCCCAACGGCACGTTGGTCGAGTTCTGCTGCACCACCCGCCGCTTCACCGAGGCCGACGTCGAGGAGGCCGAACGCCTCGTCACCTCGGCGGAACCGCCCCTCGGTGACCCGCCCCCGTTCGTGATCCACGAGGCCCACCGGGCCTAGCGCCCGGATCATCCGGGCGCCGGCGCGGTTCCGGAACATCCACGGCGGTCCAGACCTTTCACCAGGCGGACCCATCGACGAAGATGGCGCCACCGACATCGAAGGAGCACCGAAGTGAGCGAGCAGCGAGAGACCGCGATCCTGGCCGGCGGGTGCTTCTGGGGGATGCAGGACCTGATCCGCAAGCGTCCCGGGGTGATCTCGACCCGGGTGGGCTACACCGGCGGCCACGTCGCCAACGCGACCTACCGCAACCACGACGGCCACGCCGAGGCGCTCGAGATCGTGTTCGATCCCGAGCAGATCTCCTACCGCGACCTGCTCGAGTTCTTCTTCCAGGTGCACGATCCCACCACGATGAACCGTCAGGGCAACGACGTCGGCACCAGCTACCGGTCGGCGATCTTCTTCACCACCGACGAGCAGCGCCAGGTCGCCGAAGACACCATCGCCGACGTCGACGCGTCGGGGCTGTGGCCGGGCAAGGTCGTCACCGAGGTGGCTGCCGCCGGTGACTTCTGGGAGGCCGAGCCCGAGCACCAGGACTACCTCGAGCGGATCCCCAACGGGTACACGTGCCACTTCGTGCGCCCCAACTGGAAGCTCCCCCACCGCGCGGAGTCGTCCGCGAGCTGATCGCCGGGGCAACGCATGCGGTCACCCGTGCGTCGGGTGACCGTGGCGGAGTCGTTCACCATCGTTGCGACCCCTCCCGTCACGGGAGCCAGCGGGGTACGGTCGACGACCCGGAAGCGCGCCCAGACCCTCGGCGGACAGGTGGACGACGACCGGATCCGAGAGTTCGTCGACGGCGAGTACGCGAAGGTCGTGGCCACGGTCGCACTCGTGTGCGGGAGCGTCGCCACCGCCGAGGACTCGGTGCAGGAGGCGTTGGCGCGCGCATGGGAGCGGCTCGATCGCGGTGACGGCATCGACCGTCTCGCCGCGTGGGTCACGACCGTGGCCCTCAACCTGGCGCGGAGCCAGATGCGCCGGTGGCGATCGGAGCGACGCGCCCGCGACCGGCTCGGACCCCTGCGCGACGACCTGAGCGACGCGCCCGCCGCCAGCGCCGAGGCGCACGCCGTGCGCGAGGCACTGCGCGCGCTGCCGCGCCGTCAGCGCGAGGTCACCGTGCTGCGCTACTACCTCGGCCTCGACGTGCGCGAGATCGCCGCCCACCTCGACATCGCCGAGGGCACGGTGAAGGCGATGCTGTTCCGAGCCCGTCGATCGCTCGCGGTCGCGCTCGACGACGAGCCCGACGACGACGACGAGCCCGACCGCTCCGCCGGCAGGGGGGATGAGGTGCACCGTGCCGACGGATGAGCCCCGCCTCGAACGTGCACTGCACGACGTCGCGCCCGCGGTGACGACGACGGACGTGCTCGGCCAGGTCGCGCGCCGTCGCACCCGCCGGCGCCGCACCCGTCGCATCACGGTCGGCGCGCTGGTGGTCGTCGCGCTCCTCGCCGTCGGCACCGTGACCATCGTCGCGACCAGAGGTGGCGATGACGCGCCGCCGCACGTGGCGTCGTCCGGTGCGACGCTCCGCGCCCGGGTGATCACCGGTGACGGTGCGGTCGACGCCCACGCCGGCACGACGAGCACCCCGCAGCTCGTGACCCTCGACCAGGACCCCGGGACCCTGCGCGCGCCCCTCTTCGTCGGCGCCGAGACCGAGTCGGTGGCAGGCTACGACCCCGGCCCGACCAGGCGTCGCCGCGTCGCACGTCGTGCGCGTCGACGGCACGAAGGTCGTCGACATCACCCGGTTCAAGGCGACTCGCGTCCTGTCGATCGCCGAGGGCGAGGGGGCGCGGTGGGTGCTCACGCAGAACTACCGCCCAACGGGCGGCACGGTCCCCGACGCGTTCCTCAAGCGCATCGCTGCGACGGGTGAGCTCACCGACACGCAGCTCCCGCTCAGCGCCGATCCGGTCGGACCGATCGCCGCCGTCGGTGGCGCGGTCTGGGTGCCGGTGCGCGACGGGGTGCTGCAGTACGACAGCAGCGGCATGTTCGTGCGCCACGTCGACCTCGCCGACGCCGGCACCCGGTGGGTCGCACTGGTGGGCAAGCTCGCGTACGCCACCGACGGAGACCAGCTCCGCAGCCTCGACCCCGGCTCGGATGCCGGTGCGGGTGGCGGCGCGGGCGCCGGCGACACGATCGCCCTCGGCCCCGAGGCACTCGGTCTCGCCGCTGCCGGCTTCGACGCCCGGGTGCTGCTGGCTGCGGAGGGCGGGGGCCGCGAGCACGCGCGTGTCGCTCGTCCGCAGCCGTCGAGCGCCGGCGCTCCGACGCGCCTCGTCGCAGTGACGCCCGACGGCTTCGTCGCCGACGGGCTCGCGGCGTCGACGACGCGCACATGGGTCACCGGCACCGTCGACGGCGCACCCGCGATCGTGCTGCTCGGTGACCGCGGCGTGCGCGCCACCGTGGTGCTCGACAACGCCGGTGACGGTGCCGCGCTCGCGTGGATCGACGCCCACACGGTGCGCGTCGTGTCCGGCGGCGCCCTCTACGACGTCAGCCTCCCCTGAACCAACGCGCCCGAGGCAACCGGGCGTGCCCTCCGGGCGTCGAGCAGACGTCGGAGGGAGCGCTCACCATGAAGAAGTCGATCCTGACCACGATGGTCCTGCTGGTGGCGGTGGCCGCGACCGCGTGCGGAGGAGGCGACGGCGACGTCTCGATCGACACCGACCGCGCCCGCCCCGAGCTGCTCTACCTGGGCAGCGCAACCGGCATCACCGCGCTCGCACCCGCGCGGGACACGTGCGCTTCCAGCAGGCGGCGGCGGTGCCGAGCCGCGACTGGTCGGTGCTGTACACCACCACGAACGACGGCGTCACGACGACCCTGCGCACCCTCGACCCTGCGAGCGGCGAGGAGGTCGCCCGCCGCTCCGTGCCCGGCTCGTTCGCGGTGCGCACGGTCTCGGAGGACGGCGCGCTGGTGGCGCTCACACCGCTGGCACCGGTCGAGAACGACACGTACCACCCGGTGCCGAAGGACCCGAGCCCGATCGTGATCGTGCGGCGCAACGACCCCGAGCCGCAGGTGCTCTCGGTGCCGGGCAACGTCGAGCCGGAGGCGTTCTCGCTCTCGGGTGACGCGCTGTTCGTCATCGACTTCGTGCCGCCCCTCGCGCCGGAGCGCTACCGCGTGGCGCGCCTCGACCTCTCCCGCGGCACCGTCGACGACGTGCGCAGCAGGGAAGCGGAGCTCCAGGAGCCGATGCGCGGGACGGCACGCGCAGACCGTCGCCCCCGATGGTCGGCGCCTCTACACGCTCTACCGCCGCGACGCGACCGCCGACGAGCCCGCGGAGGCGTTCGTGCACGTGCTCGACCTCGACGCGGAGACCGCGAGCTGCGTCGACCTCCCACCGGAGTTCGCCAACGACCCGCTGGGCGCGATGGCGGTGACGCCGTCGGGGAGCACCCTGTTCGTGTACTCGCCGACGGTCGGCGCGCTGGCCGAGCTCGACACGCAGAAGCTGACGGTGGCCCGCACCGCCGACGTGCCAGCACCCGCCGGCGCCCAGGTGTCGACGGTGCGCGCGACCGCCACCGGATCGACGCTGTACCTCTCCGTGTTCGACCGCGTCGCACCCGTCGCACTCGCCGACCTCGGCGCAGGTGAGTGGAGCCTCGCCCCCGGCGAGATCGTCGGCGTCGAGCCCGCCAGCGACGACGGCGCGCTGTACCTCGTGCTCCCCGATCGCGTGCTGGTGGTCGATCCCCGGACGTTCGCGCCACGTCGCGAGCTGGCCGTGCCACCGGCGTCGCTGCCGGTCGACCACGTGGCGCCCGCGCTCCCGCCCATCGCGCCCGGCTACGTGAAGTGCGCCTGCTGATCCACGGGTAGGGTCGGCGCGATGGAGTTCGAGGCGAGCGCGCGCACGCAGGAGCTGCAAGCGCAGCTGGCCGACTTCATCCGCGACCGGGTCGATCCGTCGGAGACCGTCTTCCGCGAGCAGGTGCGCGCATCCGGCGATCCGCACTTCCATCCGCCGGTCATGGAGGAGCTCAAGGCCGAGGCGCGCGAGCGCGGCCTGTGGAACCTGTTCCTCCCCGACGCCGAGCTCGGCGCGGGCCTGACCACGCTCGAGTACGCGCCGCTGTGCGAGCTCATGGGCGCGTCGCCGTTGTCGCAGGAGGCCACGAACTGCTCGGCCCCCGACACGGGCAACATGGAGCTGCTCGCCAAGTTCGCCACGCCGTTCCAGCGAGAGCGCTTCCTCGACCCGTTGCTCGACGGCACCATCCGGTCGTGCTTCGCGATGACCGAACCCTGGGTGGCCAGCTCCGACGCCACCAACATCCAGAGCCGCATCGAGCGCGACGGTGACCACTACGTGATCAACGCGCACAAGTGGTTCACCAGCGGCGCGGCGTCCGAGCGGTGCACGTTCGCGATCCTGATGGGCGTGTCGGATCCCGACGCCGACCGTCACCGCCGTCACAGCATGGTGCTCGTGCCGTTCGACACCCCGGGCGTCTCCATCGAGCGGTCGTTGCCGGTGTTCGACCACGACGCCGGCGGAGGTCACTGCGAGACGCTGTTCGTCGACGTGCGCGTCCCCGCCGACCACCTGCTCGGCGACGAGGGCGCGGGGTTCGCGCTGGCCCAGGCCCGGCTCGGGCCCGGTCGCATCCACCACTGCATGCGGGCCATCGGGATGGCCGAGAAGGCGCTGCGGCTCATGTGCGAGCGGGTCCAGCAGCGCGTCGCGTTCGGACAGCCCCTCGCCGACCAGGGCACCATCCAGGCCGAGATCGCGGAGTCGCGCCTCGCGATCGAGCAGGCCCGCCTGCTCACGCTGAAGACGGCATGGCTCATCGACACCGTCGGCGTGAAGGGTGCACGCGTCGAGATCTCCGCGATCAAGGTGGCGGCGGCGCGGCTGGCGACGACCGTGATCGACCGCGCCATCCAGGCGTTCGGTGCCGCCGGCGTCACCAACGACTGGCCGCTCGCCGAGATGTACGGCCACGCCCGCACGCTCCACTTCGTCGACGGTCCCGACGAGGTGCACCTCCAGCAGATCGCGCGCCGCGAGCTGCGCGCCTACGAGCAGTTCCGGCCGAGTGACCCGGAAGCGGTCGAACGATGAAGGTGCGCATCGGCTACGGGATCGGCACCCAGGGCCTCGCCGACGGCGGCGCCCGGTTCGCGGAGCTGATCGACGCGCTGGAGGAGCTGCAGCTTCGACTCGATCTGGTGCTCCGAGCGCGCCACGGGACCGATCCCCGAACCCATGGTGTCGCTGGCCTTCGCCGCCGGGTCGCACGAAGAAGTTGAAGCTCGGCACGAGCGTCCAGGTGCTGCCCGGTCGCAACCCGGTGCTGCTGGCCAAGCAGTGGGCGAGCCTCGACGTGCTCTCCGGTGGACGCGCGCTCCCGGCGTTCGGGCTCGGCGTGGTCGAACCGATGGAGCAGCAGGCGTTCGGCGTGACGCGCGAAGAGCGCGCACCGTGGTTCGACGAGGCGCTGCCGCTGATGCGCCGGCTCTGGAGCGAGGACACCGTCGACCACGACGGCCCCCGCTTCCACTACGAGGGCGTCTCCATCGGGACCCGACCGGTGCAGCAGCCACCCGACGTGTGGCTCGGTGGCCGCGTGCCCCGCGAGCTGCGGCGCGTCGGCGAGCTCGCCGACGGCTGGCTCCCGAGCTTCTGCACCCCGGCAGTGGTCGCCGAGGGCCGCGAGCAGGTCGAGGAGGCTGCGGCGGCTGCGGGCCGCACCATCGACGACGAGCACTACGGGGCGATGGTGTTCTACGCCCGCACCGAGGTGCCCGAGCCGTACGCCGGCATGGTCGGCAAGCGGCTCGGCTTCGATCCCGGAGAGGTGATCGTCGTCGGCATCCCCGCGCTCCGCGACCGGCTCGAGCAGTTCCTCGACGTCGGCTTCTCCAAGCTGGTCCTGGTGCCGGTGCAGGAGGCGGAGTCGTGGCGCGCCGAGGTCGAGGAGCTGGCGGACGGGCTCCTCGACCTGCAGGGCACCCGCAGCCCCACGACGTAGCTCAGTCGCCGGGGTCGCCGACCTCCAGCATGAGGCCACGCCGCCGCACGTTGTGGATCTGCAGGCCGAGGGGCCCCACGCGGTCGCGCAGCCGACGCAGTCGGGCGTCGACGGCACGGGCTCCGGGAGCGCCGCCGGGCCACGCGGCCGCCCCGAGGTCGCGACGGCTCACGACGCTCCCGCAGCGCGCCAGCAGCACCTCCACGATGCGCGCCTCGATCGGCGCCAGCGCGACCCACCGGTCACCGCGCCACAGCACGTCGAACTCGTCGAGCGCCGGGGCCGGCGCGCGCGACGCCAGCTGCTGCAACGCGGCCACGCGCGCGCACAGGTCGCGGTCGTCGACCGGCAGGCGCACCCAGTCGGTCAGCCCGTCCCAGTCGACCGGCGGCTCGGCCGTCGAGGCCACCAGCAGCAGACGCGGCTGACCGGTGCGCGCGCACTCGGCGGCCTCCGACTGCTGCTCGGGCCAGGCCAGGATCGCGACCGATCCCGCGAACGACGCCTCGTACCGACGCGCGCGCGGCGCGTCGTCGATGACACTCATCACCACTCCTCCACCTCGGATCGAGCCCGGAGGCCCGATCGCGTTCAACCGACGGTGAGGAGTGCGGGTGGACCTCGACGGTGGTACGGAGACGACGGCGTAGGAGAGCCGCGCCCGTCGGCGCACCGACGCGGTGAACCACAGCGCGAGCAGTGCGACGAGCGCGAGCAGACCGGCGAGCGTGACGCTGGAGAGCTCCCGGATGGCGCGGCCGCCACGCACGAGCGGGTTGGCGGGGACGACCGCGGAGTCCTGACGATGACCGAGCGCGGTCAACGAGCTCTGGTGAGGCTCGCGGTGCGGCGCGCGACGCCAGTGAGCTCGCCGAGATCATCTGCGCCGAGCCCGCGAACACCGAGCGCGAGCAGGAAGAGGGCGGTGCGCGCGTGGCGCCTCATCCGCACGCCCCCTTCGGCCCGCGCCAGCGACGGGCGCGGGCGCGCCGTCCTCCCGACGCCGTTGGCGGGGGAACGTCGCGCGGCTGCGATCCGGGCCAGTCGCCGGGCCCGGACCTCGACATCACCGTGGTCGACCGGGACGCGCACCCAGTCCTCGAGCGGGTCACGGACGTCGGGCGGCGCCACGGAGGTCGCCACCACCAGGATGCGCGGCTCCCCGGCGAGCGCGAGGTCGTCGATCGCCGACTGCTCCTCGGGCCACGGGACCAGCGCGACGTCGATCCCGTCGCAGTCGATCACCAACATCGGGGTTCAGCCTCGCAGCCGTCAGTCGCGGGCCGGTGTGCGCTCCGTGGCGTGATCGTGACCGGACCCTGACGGGAAGCTGACCACGCAGGACCGCGGCCCCCGCCGGGTCTCCGGAAACCCGGCGGGGGCCACGATCGCTCACATGTTGGGACAGTTGCCCTGCGCAGCCCCCGAAGGGGCCGTGCCCTGGGCGGGGGCAGTGGTCGCCGAGCTCCCGTTGTCGGTCGTCGTCGAGCTGCTTCCCGAGCTCGAGTCGGTCGAGGACGAGGAACTGTCGCTGGTCTGCGCGTGTGCGGCGATGGCGCCTCCACCGATCATCGCTCCCGCGAGACCGACGGACACCAATCCGCTGCGCATCCACTTCTGCATCTGCATCACCTCCTCTCGCAGTGCATCGTGTCCGGGTCACGAAACACGGCGCGCGCTGTGAGGGATCTGAAGCCGGGTAAGAGCCACGCGAGAATGCGGCGTTCACGGCGAAACCTCAGCGCGCGCTCAGCACCGCGTCGCCAACCTCGCCGCATGACCTCATCCCGGCGACGTTCCCCGCGACGGATCGCACGCGTCGCGTGCTGTGTGCCGGTGCTCGTCGCCGTGTCGCTGGCGTGGGCGACGGCACCCTCCGCGTCCGCGTCCGCGTCCGCGAGCGCGTCCACGATCGCGTCGGTGTCGATCGGGGCGGGCCTCAGCGGGCCGTCGGGACTCCGCGCCACCGTCTACGCGACGGGCCTGAAGCATGCGTCGGCGTTGGCGAGCGACGCGCAGGGCCGCGTGTGGGTGGCCACCGCAGCCGCGAGCGACACGGGCAAGGATGCGATCTACCTGGTCTCCGCGGCCGGCGCGACGCCGGTGAAGGTGGTCACCGATGTGCACACCCCGCTCGGGTCTGGTCTGGGTGGGCGACACGCTCTACGTCGCCGAGGCCGACGGCGTGCTCGCGCTCGGCGGTTTCGACGGCAGCGCGTTCGCGTCACGCACGACGGTCGTGTCGTTCCCCGACGGCACCGGCGAGGTCAACGGCATCACGTCCGGCAACGACGGTCGCCTCTACGTGGGGATCTCGGCCGCCTGCAATGCGTGCACCGTCACCGACGCGTACTCGGCATCGGTCGTGTCGTTCCTGCCCGACGGCACCGACCTCCAGGTGTTCGCCCGCGGCATCCGCGCCCCGATCGGGCTCGCGTTCGCCCCCGGCACCGACGACCTCTTCGTGACCATGAACCAGCGCGACGACCTCGGGAAGAAGACGCCGGGCGACTGGCTCGCGGTCGTGAAGTCGGGAGAGTCGTGGGGATTCCCGTCGTGCTACGGCCAGGACTCCGCGAAGTGCTCGTCGGTCCCCGACCCAGTGGCCGCGCTCGCCGAGCACGCGGCGGTGAGCGGCGTCGCCATCGTGACCGGTCAGCTGGGGACGAGCGTGGGCACCGGCGCGGTCGTCGCCGAGTGGGTCACCGGGAAGGTGCAACTGGTCCGCCTCACATCGAGTGACGGCAGTTGGACGGGGAAGACCACGGACTTCCTCAGCGGCTTCGAGAACCCCGTGCCGGTGATGCTCGATGCGCACGGCGCGCTGTTCGTCGGCGACTGGACGAGCGGGAAGATCTACTGCGTCACGTCGTCGTCGAGCGCCTGAGGCCGCGAATTCGCGGGTCAGGCGAGGAGCGCCGCACGGAGGTGCGGGATCACGCTGACGATGTCGAGATGACGGAGGTAGCCGGTGATCGAGCCGAACTCGTCGTCGACCCGGCCGAGGAACCCCAGCATCGTGAACGGATCGGCTGCCAGCAGCGCGGGCAGGTACGGACCGAGGGCGCGGCAGTGCTCCTCGTCGAGCTGCGTGCGCAAGGCGTCGACCATGCGGAACGCGCCGAATCGGCTGCGCGAGTGCTCCTCGACGACGTGGCGCACGGGAACGCCGACGGCACGCAGCACCAACGCGACGACCACCCCGGTGCGGTCCTTGCCCAGCGAGCACTGGATCACCGCCGGGTACGTGGCCGGGTCGGTGAGCACGGCGAAGACCTCGGTGATCGACGCCGCGCTGTCGAGACAGAGCTCGAAGTAGCGGTCGGCGACGTACCGCGGATCGCGCCAGCGCTCCCAGTCGTCACCGCGGCCGAGCAGGTCGCCGAGCGGGAGGTGGTGGCGCGTCGCGCCCGGCGCGACGACGTCGTCCGACCACGCGACCTCGTCGTCGCTGCGGAGGTCGATCACGGTGGCGATCCCGAGCTCCCCGAGGGTGCGGCGGTCGGCGGCGGTGGCCGCGATCAGTGCGTTCGACCGGAAGAGCCGACGGGTGCGGACGAACGCTCCGGCACCGGCGGGCCACCCGCCGACGTCGCGGAAGTTGACGCATCCCTCGAGCTCGACCGGGCTCTCACACGGACGTCCACACGGACCTTGGGTGCGTTGCGCGAGCACGACCACACCACCGACGGTACGGAACGCACCCTTCCGGCTCGTGGCGTCGGGCTGAACGCCCGGCCACCATCGCATGAAGTTCCGGCACATGAAGTTCCGGCACATGAAGTTCCGGCACGTGGAGCTCAGGCGGCGGCGGTGCCGATGCCGTGCTCGCCGACGGTGCCGACGGTGAGGCCACGGCTGGAGAACTCGTCGGCGAGGCGCGGCAGGGCGCCGAGCGCCGACCGCCACGATCCCGGGTACGACGTGCAGTCGGAGTCGTGGAGGAGGACGGTGCCGCCGTCGACGTAGCGACGGGTCACGTCGGCGAACACGGTGTCGGGCGTCGCCTCCCGCCGCCAGTCGCGTCCCCACGTGGTCCACAGCACGGTCGTCATCCCGAGCCGACGGGCGGCGCGCAGCGACGCGTACGACGAGATGCCGAACGGTGGGCGGAACCACTGCGGCGCCACGTCGGTGGCGGTGGCGACGCTGTCGAACGCGCGCCGGATGTCGTCGCCCGTGGTGCGCGGCGTGCGGCGGAGCATGTTGCCGTGCACGTCACCGTGCACGCCGATCTCGTGACCTCGCTCGGCCACCGCGCGCGCCAGTCCCGGATCGTGCCGCGTCATCTCACCGAGCATGAAGAACGTCGCCCGCCACCCGAGCGCGTCGAGGGCGTCGAGGAACTGCGGCGTCGACTCGGGATCGGGTCCGTCGTCGAAGGTGAGCGCGACGTGGCCCTTGCGGCCGACGCCGACCAGCGCGGGCGTGAAGCGCACTCCGACCGGTGAGACGCCGCCGAGCGCGGGCGCGGCGTGCACGACCGCGGCCGCGGCGACACCCGCGAGACCTGCGGCTCCGACGAGACGAACAGCTCGCGAAGAACTGCGCGACGGGCTCAGCGCAGTTCCTCGAGCGGCGCAGCGCGGAGTCCGGCCGACTCGAACTGCGCGTCGAGGTCGGCGACGGCGACCTCCATGGCGGTGGGGTCGCGGTCGCGGCCGTCGAGCACGTAGACCTTCCCTGCGTGCAGGCCCTGCGGCAGGCTCTCGGGTCGCATGGTGAAGTTGGCGACGACCAGCTTCTGGTTGTAGCGGCGCGAGAGTAGCTGATCGAAGAAGTCGAGACGACGACCGGGACAGAACTCGCGGGTGGGCGTGCCTGCTTCCCGCGAGATGACCTTGCCGGCCTTCGTGACGTCCTTGCGGGCCCGGTTCCAGCGCAGGAACGAGCCCTTGCCCCAGCCGCCGTTGGCGATGTCGACGCCCTGGTCGGCGAGGTCCTCGAGCTCGACCGACCGGTGGGTGGCCGCCTGCGCGTCGACGACCACCGAGACGCCCATGTCGCGGATCTGGCTGAGGAGCACGGGGTCGGTGAGCTGGGTGTGGTCGAGGCGGATCCCGACGTACGCGGTGTGGTCGGCGTGCTTGGGCGGCTTCGCCACACCGACGCCGATGGCCGACACCGCCTGGGCACCCAGCGTGAGCCCGCCGTAGAGCACGAGCACGCTGGCCGCCGCGATCATCGCGGTGCGGCGACCGCGCGGCGCGCGCAGCGCCACCACCCGGCCCTTGCGGTCGGTGAGGTGTTCGGTGCCGGCGAGCTCCTCGACGTCGACCGCGGGGTCGGCGACGAAGAGGCGGCGCCCGGTGTCGACGAGGGCGTCGCGCTCGGAACCGGGCTGCGTGACGGCGCGCATGATCGTGAGCAGCTCGTCGTCGTCACGCGCGTAGCAGTTGACCCCGGCGCGGGCCATCATCTCGGCGTTGTCCTTGCCGTGACCGGCGATGGGCTTGAACGTGATGACGGGGAGGCCGACGGCGAAGGCCTCCATGCAGGTGAGCCCACCCGCGTTCTCGACCAGCGCGTCGGCGGCCGACATGAGCGCTGGCATCTCGTCGGTCCAGCCGATGACGGTGCCGTACCCGCTGCGCTCGAGCTCGGCCCGCAGGTTGTCGTCGCGACCGCACACGGTGATCGGGTGGAACTCACCGCTGCGCCCGATGGCCTCGACGGTGGCGATGACGTCGCCCACACCCCACGACCCCGCGACCACCAGCACCGCGCGGTCGTCCGGGGCGAGCCCGAGGTTGGTGCGAACCGCGTCGCGGTCGTAGGTGACGTCGCGGAACTTGTCGCTCACGAGCGGCCCACGCGCGCGGGCGTCGCGTCCGCCGCGGGAGGTGGCCAGCTCGGCCGAGAGCTCGCTCACCGCGAGGTGGCGGTCGATGCCCCGGTGCACCCAGAGCGAGTGCACGGCGAAGTCGGTGAGGTACGTGAGCACCGGGACGCGCAGCTGCTTCTTGCGCCGCATGCGCCCGAGCACCAGCGAGGCGAGGGGGTACACCGACACGATGGCATCGGGTCGGAAGTCCTTGATGAGCCGTTTCAGCTTCCGCCGGGTCAGCCAGGTGTCGAGCATGACGGCCGGTGCGCGCAGCACCGGCGCGAGCTTGTAGCTCAGCTCGTAGCTCCACGGGGCCATGCGCAACTGCACCTGGTAGAACCAGCGCAGCAGGGGCCCGATGTGGAATGCGACCGCGTCGAGGAAATCGACGACCTCGACCCGGTGCCCTGACGCCTCGAGGCGTCGCCTGAGCTCCTTGGCCGCGCCATCGTGGCCCGCGCCCATGGACGCGGAGACGATGAGGATGCTCCGGCGCACGAAGGGACAGGCTACCGTCCACGGGACATGGCGGCTGTGTTGTTGGCCCTCGGAGCCGCGATCGCCTACGCCGCTGCATCCGTCCTGCAGCAACGTGAAGCCGAGGCCGACTCCGGTTCGGCCGACGGTGGGGCGGTCGGCGGCGGGATCCGCCTGGTGCTGCGCCTCGCCCGCCGCCCGTTGTGGCTGGCCGGGCTCGGTGCCGACGCCGTGGGCTACGGGTTCCAGGCCCTGGCCCTGGGGGTGGGCGAGCTGCTGGTGGTGCAGCCGGTGCTCACCAGCGGCATCCTCTTCGCCCTCCCGGCGGGGGCGTGGTGGGCGGGCCGCCGACTCGGCCGGGCCGACTTCGTCTGGGCCTGCGTCCTGGCGGTGGGGCTCACCGCCTTCCTGCTCCTGGCGGGCACCGACGGCGGTCGCGACTTCGCGTCGACCGAGGCCTGGCTGGTGTGCGCCGCGGTCGCCACCCCCCTGCTGGCCCTCTGCACGCTCGCCGGCACCCGGTCCCGGGGCACCCGCAGGGCCGTCCTCCTCGCGTTCACCACCGGTGCGCTCTTCGGCATCACCGCCGCGCTCACCAAGGCGGCGGTGGTGCTCGTCGACCGTCACGGGTTCGGTGCGCTCGCGCACTGGGAGCCGTACGCGCTCGTGGTGCTCGGCGCGCTCGGCTTCGTCGTGAACCAGCGCGCGTTCCAGGCCGGGTCGCTCACGAGCTCACTCCCGACCCTCACCGTCGTGGAACCGATCGTCGCCGCCGTGATCGGCGTGACGATGCTGCACGAGACCGTGCCCACCGAGGGTGCGCTCGAGTGGGCCGCGGTGGTGGTCTCGGTGGTCGCGATGGTCGTCGCCACCGTCGTGCTGTCCCGCTCCGCCGCGCAGCAAGACATGATCCACGAGCACGAGCTCGCCGACGTCCTCACGCGCGGCGATCGGCCCGACTGACTGACCGATCGTGGGGGCCCGACCGCGCCCCGCCACTCACAGTCCGAGGAGCGGCGGGAGCGTGATCGGCGGAAGTGTGATCACCGGCAGCTGGATCGGCGGCAGCGTGATCACCGGCAGGGTGATCGGCGGGAGCTGCGGCACCGTGATCGGCGGCACGCTGATGGGGGGCACGCTGATCGGGGGGACCGACACCGGCGGCACCGTGATCGGCGGGAGACCGCCGGGCAGCGTCGTGGGTGTGGACCCCGGAACGGTGACGCCACCGGGGAGCGTCGTCGCGGTGCCGTGGGGCACGGTCGTGCCCGCCGTCGACGAGCCGTGCTTGTCGTCCCGTCCGTTCGAGGGCGCGGTCGTCGACGTGGCCGTGGAACCTGCACCGGTGCCACCACCGCCGTTGCCGCCGCTGCCGTTGTTCGACGGTCCGGGCCCGTCACCGCCGCCGTGGCCGGGCTGCGGGTTCGGGAGATCGATGCCGAGGTGCGACACGACCGACGAGATCCCGCGCTGCAGCGGGTCGGGCAACGCACCCGCGGCCGCGAGGCCGCTCATGGCGACGAAGCTCGCGACCAGCGCGGCGACCAGGTAGCGCATCCGCATCCGGGGACGCGGCCGGGCGAACGGGACGACGACGGCAGCGGTGTCGCGCGAGTCGTCGTCGACGACGCCACCCGCGTCGATGAGCGCGGTGAGGGTCGCGGTCGGCGCGGGTGCGTCGATCGACGCGTACGCGGAAGAGAGACGCTCGAGCAACTGGGCTTCGTTCATGCCGGGACCTCCTCGCAGCGTCGGCGCAAGCTCTCGAGCGCACGATGCTGCAGCGACTTCACTGCCCCGACCCGCTTGCCGAGGATGTCGGCGACCTGCTCGAGCGAGAGGTCGGCGGTGACGCGCAGCGCGACGACGGCGCGCTGGTCGGGCGGGAGCGACTCGAGGAGCTCGTCGGCCCACTCCGCGCCCACGTTGGCGAGCGCCTCGTGCTCGACGTCGCCGCCGCCCTGCGACTCGACGTCGATGCCGAGCGACGTGGTCTGCGGGCGCCGCTGACGCCGGCGCACGTCGTCGATCAGGATCCGGTGCGCGATCGTGAACAGCCACGACCGGAAGTTCGGCTCGTCGCCGACGAACTGCGGCAGGCGGTCGAACACCCGCAGGAAGACCTCGCTGGTGAGGTCCTCGGGTTCACGAGCGCCCTGCGCCCGCAGATAGCCGAGCACGCGCCCGGCGTAGTCGTCGTAGAGCTGGCGGCAGGCCCACGGCTCGTGACCGAGCGCAGCTGCACACACATCCGAGAACGCGAGCTCGACCCTGGGAGGGCGGCGTACTGCCACCCTCCCAGGATCGGCCGGAACCCGGGGGTGCTTGAGGTCAGCCCCCACGAGGACGAGCGCAGAGCTCATGCGTGGCGCCGGTCACTCAGACCCTGTACCCGAACCGGCGGAGCCGCAACATCACCGCGCCGGCACCGGCGAGGCCGATGCCCAGCAGTCCGGTCAGGAGCGGGTTGCCACCGGTGAAGGCGAGCGAGCCGTGGGCGAGGTCGCCGGGGGCCGCAGCCACGGTGCTCACCAGGTCGGCGATGCCGGACGATCCACCGGCGCCGCTGCCGCCGCTCGTGCCGCCACCGCCACTGCTGTTGCCACCGGGGTTGGTGCCGGGGTCACCGGCCGTGGTGCTGTTGGCACACGTGCCGGTCGAGCCGGCTCCGAGCACGCCCACACCGAGGCCGCAGAGCGAGGCCTGGACGTTCGGGCTGATGCCGAGCAGCCCGGCCGTCCCACCGGCGGTGGCGGCCTGGCTGGTGCTGCAGTTCGTCGTCGAGCCGGTGCCGAGCACGCCGACGCCGGTGCCGCACAGGTCGGCCTGGACGTTCGGGCTGACGTCGACGAGACCGGTGCTGCCGTCAGCGGTGGTCGAGGTCTGGGATCCGGAGCAGGTTGCCGCGGTCCCGGTGCCGAGCACCCCGACGCCGGTCCCGCACGTGTTCAGCTGGACGCTCGGATCCACCGAGACCAGAGGAGACGACGGGGACGACGGGGTGGCACCCGGCACCGAGACCGGGAGCTCCGGCGCCGCGAGCGGGGGGAGCGACACCGGAAGCGGAGGCAGGTCGATGGGGAGCTCGATCTGCACGGGCAGTGGGAGGGGCAGGGGCGTGCTGGCCGACGCCGGCCCCGCGCTCGTGAGCGCCACGCCGGCGGTCAGTGCGAGGGGCGCGATCGCCACGGCCAGGGTCTTGGCCAGCCGCCGGCAACGCCGGCGGGGCGGGTCGAGCGGCTGGTGCTCGGGTGCGGAATCGGGCTGACGCATCTGGTTCCCCTTTGGTCTCCACCGGGGTGCGGTGGGTGCAGGACGACGTGCGGAAGGTCTTCGATGTGTGAGCGCTCGATCCCGCCAACGCCCCCGATCAGGCGGGGGATACGGGGATCCGGGGAAAATCGCGCGGAGCGCGTGTGAATCACCGCAGAGCGTGGTCGCGCTCGTTCGCGGGGCACCGACGGGGCCGGATGCGCCTCCGCCCTGGCGTGCGCTAGTTCAGGCCGTCGCGCAGGACCGCCACGATCACCCGCATGGCGAGCACCGTGGAGCAGAACAGACCGAAGTAGCCGAAGACCCGGAACAGCGACGTGCTGTCGGAGAAGGCCGGGCCTCCGTCGACCGCGATGAGCCCGACCGACACGAGGCCGATGGCGCCGGCGAGCACCGCCAGCACGATCCGGTTGACCATGCGCACGACGACGCGCTCGTCGTGCTCGTCGGAGAAGTGCGACACGCGCACGCGGAGCCCGTCGCGCTCCATGCTGGTGAACGCGCGGTCGATGTGCCGCGGCAGACGACGGAGCATCGGCACCGTGCGCAGCAGCTCGTCGCGCACCGCCTGCTGCATCGTGCCCGGGTTGATGAGGCTGCGCACCCACTTCGCCGCGATGCTCTCGGCCGCGTCGATGATCGAGTAGCCCGGCGCGATCGTCGTGAGCGTTCCCTCCAACACGATGAGCGCACGGAAGAACGTGCTCCACTCCGCCGGCATCGTGATGCCGAAGTCGAACATCAGGCGCAGCATCGCGTTGAACATCGCCGCGTCGGGCTGGGAACCGGGCGCGAGGTGCTGCGCCATGAAGCGCGCCAGCGCGCGCTCGAAGTCGTTGACGTCGACGCCCCGGCGCAGGCTCGCGACCTGCAGGACCGCCTGCACGACGGTGTCGGCGTCGCGACGGCTCACGCCCGCCATGAGCTCGCGCAGCGCCGCCTGCTGGACGGGATCGAGGCGGCCGGCGGCGCCGAAGTCGATCAGCGCGAGCTGTCCGTCGGTCAGCAACATGACATTGCCCGGATGCGGGTCGGCGTGGAACACGCCCTCCTGCAGCATCTGCTCGAGGAACGTGCGCAAGAGGGAGTCGGCGAGCTTGACGCGGTCGGCCGCGCGCACACCGCTCCAGTCGACCTCGCGCACGCTGGCACCGTCGAGCCACTCCATCACGAGCACTCGTGACGTGCTGAGATCCTCGTAGACGAACGGGACGCGGATGTGCGAGTCGCCCGGCATGGTCGCGGCGATGGCGGCGGCGTTGCGCGCTTCGATGCGGTAGTCGAGCTCCTCGCGCAAGCGGGCCGAGAACTCCTCGACGAGGTCCTCGACCCGGTACTCACGGCCCCAGGTGGTGCGGGTCTGGATCACGCCGCCGAGCTCCTCGAGCACGGAGAGGTCGACGCGCACCGACTCGTCGATCCCGGGCCGCTGCACCTTCACGACGACGTGCGCGCCGTCGGGCAGCTGGGCGCGGTACACCTGGCCGATCGACGCCGCCGCCACCGGTTGCCAGTCGAAGCCGCGGAAGAGGTCGGACACCGGTGCGTCGAGCTCGGCCTCGAGCACCTCGGCGATGGCGTCACGCGGCGGCCGGGCGCACGTGCTGCTGGAGCAGCCCGAGCTCCGCCGCCGCCTGCGGGGAGATCAGGTCGGTGCGGGTGCTCAGCACCTGGCCGAGCTTGACGAACATCCCGCCGCACTCCTCGAGCGCGAGACGCAGGCGCCGGACCGGCGGACGCGCCGGCGGAGGCCTCGACGTCGTCCTTGCGGCCCAG
The DNA here is from genome assembly GCA_963755855.1 of uncultured Actinomycetes bacterium. Classification (GTDB taxonomy): domain Bacteria; phylum Actinomycetota; class Acidimicrobiia; order IMCC26256; family DASPTH01; genus DASUAS01. The sequence continues at coordinate 308,572 of CAVWLR010000013.1, forward strand.
CCCGAGCGACGGCCCGAGACCGTTGCGAACCGCGATGCGGGTGATCTCGGCGTAGCGCTGCACCTGACGACCCCGCCGCCGGAGCGACCGCACCGGATGGGGCACCGACTGCAGGCCGGTCTGCGCCCGCATGACGATGCCGGGCCGGGCGAGGAACTCGAGCCACACCGCGGCGGCCATGGTGCCGAGCAGCGAGAACAGGAAGAGGTTGCGGGCGAAGCCGTCGGTGGCGGGATGGGCGTCGGCGGCGATCCAGAGCGACACGGCCGCGCCGACCACCCAGCCGATGGTCCCCGACATCGCGGTGGCCGCGAACGAGCGACGCACGCCGAGCACGCGCCCGATCAGCGCGCCGGCGAGCAGCGCGAACGCGAACGCGGGGACGAGCAGCCACAACTCGTCACCGAGGCGCGTGAAGACGGAGGTCGCGAGCGTCGTGGTCACGGGTGGGCGGGCGTCGGGCCGGAAGGAGCGCGCGAGGTCAGAGCTCGACCACCTGGAGCTCGCCGTCGGCGTACTGCGCCCGCAGCACCTTCTTGTCGAACTTGCCCACGCTCGTCTTGGGCACCTCGGCGATGAACGTCCAGCGCTCGGGGAGCTGCCACTTCGCCACCGACGACGCGAGGAAGTCGCGCAGCTCCTCGGGCGTGGTCGTGGCGCCCTCCCGCAGCACGACGCACGCGAGCGGGCGTTCGTCCCACCGTGCGTCGGGGACCGCGATCACCGCCGCCTCCACCACGTCGGGGTGCCCGAGCAGGAGCCCCTCGAGCTCGACCGACGAGATCCACTCCCCGCCCGACTTGATGACGTCCTTCGAGCGGTCGGTGATCTTCACGTAGCCGTTGGGCGTGATGCTGGCGATGTCGCCGGTGCGGAGCCAGCCGTCGTGGAACTTCTCAGGCGTCGGGTCGCCGTAGTAGGAGCCGGTGATCCACGAGCCGCGCGCCTCGATCTCGCCGACCGCCTCGCCGTCCCACGGGAGCACCTCGTCGTCGTCGCCGACGATGCGCAGCTCGACCCCGGGCAGCGGGCGCCCGGTCTTCTCCCGCCAGTCCATCTCCTCGGCGGATCCCGGCTCCACGCCCCGGGGCGGCAGCGACAGCGCGGCCACCGGGCTGGTCTCGGTGAGCCCCCACGCCTGCAGCATGCGGATCCCGAACTTGTCCTGGAACGCCTGCATCAGGGCCCTCGGCACGGCCGCGCCGCCGCACATGATCCGCTGCAGCGACGAGAGGTCGACCTCGTTGGTCTCGGAGTACCGCAGGACGTCGGACCAGATCGTGGGCACCGCGCACGTCGTGGTGGGTCGCTCGGCGGCGATGTAGCGCGTCAGCGGCTCGGCCTGCAGGTAGCGGTTGGGCATGAGGACGTCGGCGCCCGCCATCCACGCCGCGTACGGCGCGCCCCACGCCATGGCGTGGAACATCGGCACGATGGGAAGCACCCGGTCGTTCCACGTGTACGGCACCGCGGTGCCGGTCGACACGCCGATGGTGTGCATGAACGTGGACCGGTGCGAGTAGACGACGCCCTTCGGGTTGCCGGTGGTGCCGCTCGTGTAGCACATCGCCGCGGGTGCCCACTCGTCGATCTCGGGGAAGTCGAACCCGGCGGGATCGGCCGCCGCGAGCAGCGCCTCGTAGCGGAGGAACTCGACGCCGTCGCGCGCCGCCGCCTCGAGCTCGCCGACGTCACCGTCGCCGACGATCACGTAGCGCTCGACCGACTCCAGCTCCCCGGCGACGCGTGCGAGCGTCGGGGCGAGATCGTCGCCGACGATGATCACGCGGTCGGCGGCGTGGTTCACGATGTACGACGAGCTGCTCGGGGAACAGCCGGATGTTGAGCGTGTGGAGGATCGCCCCCTGCACCGGAACCCCGAAGTAGGCCTCGAGGTGCTCCTGGGTGTTCCACATGAACGTGCCGACGCAGTCGCCGGGCGCGATCCCGAGGTCGCGCAGCGCCACCGCGAGCCGCTCGGCGCGCGTCCGCCACGTCGGCGAACGTGGCCCGTCGGCTGTCGATCGCCCTCGAAGGTGACGACCTCGCTCTCGCCGTGCAGGGCGCGCCCGTGGCGGAACATCATGCCGACGTTGAGCGGGAAGTCCTGCATGGTCGACTGGATCATCGGACCGCTCTCCCGGGCTCTGGACGTGACGGCCGGAGCGTACCCCGACCTCCCCCCGCAGGTCCCGGGTCAGCCGCCGTAGTTCATGCGCGTGTCATCCATCGAGAGGACGGGAGTGTCCTCGTCGAGCTGGAAACCGCAGTCGACGATCTCGCCGAGGAACAGCGAGTGACCACCGACCTCGACGGTCTGGCGCACCTCGCAGTCGACGAACGCGACCGCCTGGTCGAGGATCGGTGCGCCGGTCACGCCGTCGTGGAACGGGAACCCGTTCAAGCGTGTGCGCGTCGAGGTCGACCTCGACCGGCTTGGTGAACTTGCGCACGATGGCGCGGTCGTCCTGGGCCACGAGGTTCACGCGTGAAGACGCCCCCGTCGGCGACCAGCTCGTGGGTGAACGCCTCGCGCTCGACGCTCACCCCCACCAGCTTGGGATCGAACGACAGCTGCGTCACCCAATTGATGGTCATGCCGTTGCGCCGCTCCCCCGCCCGCGAACCCAGGACGTAGAGCCCGCTCGGCATCTTCCAGAGCACGCGCCGGCGGAGCTTGTCGTACTCCTCGGGCTCGTGACCGGACGGGATCGGACCGACGATTCCCTGGTGCGTGGGCATGCCCGGAGGCTAGCGACGGGTCCGGAGACCTCCGGCGAGGTCGGTCTCGCGCTCGGAGCCCGACCTGCGAGCGGGAGGTCGAGCGCCGCCCACACCGCCGCCTTCGCGGCGCGCACCGCGGCGGTCGGACGCGCTGCGATCTGTGCCGCCCGGGCATCGGTGCGCTCGCGCAGGTCCGCGTCGCGCGACCACCTCGTCGACGAAGCCCCGCGTCGAGCGCGTCGGCGGCGGGCACGCGTTCGCCGGTCATCACCGCGGCCAGCGCGGCACTCGTGCCGACCACCCGCGGCAGGGTCTGGCTCGCGCCACCCGCCGGCAGCATGCCGACGCGCGCCTCGGGGAGCGCGACGACGCAGTCGTCGGCGGCGATGCGCAGGTCGCACTGCAGCGCGAGCTCGAAGCCGAACCCCACCGCGTTGCCCTGCATGGACGCGATCATCGGCACCGGCACCGCACGCAGGAGTCCCCAGACGTCGCGGCCCCACCGCGCGTCGCGCATCGCGAACAGCGACGGCGCGGTGCCGAACTCCTTCAGGTCGGCGCCGGCCGAGAAGTGCGCACCCGCTGCGGTGAACACCACGACGTGCACGCCCGGGTCGGCGATCACCGCGGTGAGCACCTCGCAGAGCGCGTCGCGTGTGGCGACGTCGTAGACGTTGATCGGAGGATGGTCGAACTCGATCTCGGTGATCGCGCCGCGCGAGTGCACGTGCAGCCGCTCGTCAGCCACCGCGCTGCTCCCGCTCGAGCAGCCGCCCGACGGCGCCCTCCAGCGAGACGCGCGCGCGCGCGCTCCGCGTCGACGCCGCGAGCGAGCGCAACTGCAGTGACCGCGCCGACCATGCCGGCCACCGGGATCGGCCACCGACGTGCGCCCGAGGCGCGGCGGATCGTGGCGTGCCGCCCAGCCGCCGCGGGCCTCTGCGCCGGGCCCGTAGCCCGGACGCTCGGAGCCGACGAACGCGCCCACGTGCAGGACCGCAGTGGTCGAGGGAGCAGCGATGCCGGCGTTGGCGAGCACACGCGGCGGGTGCCCGACCACCAGGAGGTCGGCGACGTCGACCATCGCGGCGACGCGGTCGCGATCGCCGGGGACCCCGAGATCGAGCGCGACGACCTCCTGGTCGCGCACGAGGTCGTCGCCCAACGGGAACGGGTCGGGGCGGAGCGGGTGAGCGACCTTCACCACCCGTGCGCCGAGGCGCGCGAGCACCGACCCGACGAGCGGAGTCGCCCACGCGGTGCCGAGGAGCACGACCGAGGCACCGGACACCGAGGCGTCGCGGAGCTCCGGGACGGGATCGGCGGGCGCCGCCTCGCGCGCGGACCGCAGCGGCCGGCAGCATCCAGGCCGCGGCCTCGGCGTCGATCAGGTCGGACGAGAGCCGGCCGAGGTCGGGCCACGTCGCGCCCAGCGCGGTGACCAGGTCGACGAACGACGACCAGGCCGTCGGTGGACCGGGGTGCACCCAGCCGTCGGCCGTGCGCAGCAGCGGCGCCGGCACCGGCCACGGGACGGCTCGACGCGTGCGCGCGACGAGATCGGCGCCCGGTCGCGCCTCGGCGGGCAGCGCGATGCCGAGGCGTTCGGCGAGGTCGTCGAGCTCACGACGGGCGACCGCGGCACCGGTGCCAGCACGACCGCCGTGCGGAGCCCGGCGTGTGGCCCGGCGTGTGGCCCGGCGTGTGGCCCGGTCCACGGTGCGCACGGTCATCGGCCGGTGAAGCGCGGCGGTCGCTTGTCGAAGAAGGCGGCGATGCCCTCGGCGCGGTCGTCGGTGGTGGAGATCAGGAGGTTGAGGTCGGACTCCAACCGCAACGCGTCGGCGAGGGTGAGGTCGCGGCCGCGCTGCACCGCGTCGCGCGCCGCGGCCTGTGCACGCGGCGCACCGCGCGCCAGCTGCTCCGCGAGCGCGGTCGCGCGGGCGACCGGATCGGCATCGAGCACCGCGAGCCCGCTCCGCACGAGCGCGGTGGCGTCGACCGGTTCACCGACCACGAGCAGCTGCAGCGCCAGGGAGACGCCACCGGCGCGGGTGAGGCGTTGCGTGCCGCCCCAGCACGGCAGCTCGCCGTCGGCCACCTCGGGGAAGGCCATCGTGGCGGACGGGCCGACGATGCGGAGATCGGCTGCGAGCAGCAGCTCCGCACCGGCTCCGATGGCAGGACCGTTCCACACCGCCACCGTTGGTGCCGGGAACGCCGCCAGCGCCGCCGCCGGGTCGCGCAGCCCCGCCGGGGTGGGCACGCGCGGTTCGCGCGCGCCGACGCCGTCGAGCGCCAGGACGAGGAGCGCGCGCGGCGGATCGACGGTGAGGTCGTCGAGCTCCGAGAGGAGCCGACCGCACGCCGGGCCGGACAGGTCGGCGAGCGGTCCCGGCGACAGCTCGACGGTGGCGACGCCGGTGATGTGGGGGCTCCTGCTCAGCCGCCGACGCGCGCGAGCGAGTCGACCTCGGCCCGCTCGGCGTCGGTGAGCGACCACGCGGTGGTGGCGGCGGCGTTGGCCCGCACCTGGTCGGGCGTGGTGGCGCCGGCGATGACGCTGCCGACCGCCGGTGTCCCCGCCAGCCAGGAGAGGGCGAGCTCGGCGAGGGTGTGGTCGTGGGCCTCGGCGTACTCGGCGAGGCGTTCGACCACGTCGAACCGCTCCTCGCTGGCGAATTGCGTCGGCCATCGGGCCCCACGCAGCGAGCCGCGAGCCCTCGGGGTGCTCCTGGCCCCGGCGGTACTTGCCGGTGAGCATGCCGCTGGCGAGCGGGAAGTAGGGCATGAGCAGCACGTCGAGCCGCTCGCACACGGGGAGGACGTCGTCCTCCACGGTGCGGTTGAGGAGGCTGAAGTCGTTCTGCGCGTTCACGAAGCGCGGGACCCCGAGGTCGGCGGCGGTCTGCTCGGCCTCCTCGAGCTGCGCCCCGCTGAAGTTGGAGCAGCCGATCTCGAGCACCTTGCCCGCGGCGACCAACTTGGCGAACGCCGACAGCGTCTCGGCGATCGGCGTGTCGGGGTCGGGCTGGTGCAGCAGGTAGAGGTCGATGTGATCGGTGCCGAGGCGCGCCAGGCTCTCGTCGCAGCGACGGGTGATGTACGGCTCGCTCCCGCCGTGCTCGCCCTCGGGCACCCCCATGCCCACCTTGGAGGTGATCACGGCCTCGGACCGACGGCTCCCGAGCGCGCGCCCGAGGAACTCCTCCGACTGGCCCTTGCCGTAGATGTCGGCGGTGTCGAAGTGGTTGACCCCCGCATCGAGCGCGGCGTCGACCACGAGCTTCGACGCGTCCTCGTCGATCCGCATCCCGAAGTTGTTGCAGCCGAGGCCGGCCACCGACACCTCGAGGCTGCCCACCCTGCGCGTCTCCATCGCTTGCTCCCTCTCGCTGCACCGCTGCATCCGAGCTGGATGCGCACCGGGCGACCCACGCTACCGCTGCAGCCCGTCGGTAGCCTCGGGCTCGAGGGAGGACGTGTGGACCAGGTCGGCGAGGCGTATCGGGGTGTGCGACTGCGCGTGGGTGAGCTCGTGTCGGACGCCGACACCGCCGCTCTGACCACGGTCGCGCCGGCCACCCCCGAGTGGACGGTGCACGACCTGCTCGCGCACCTCGTCGGGGTCTCCGCCGACATCGTGTCGGGCAACCTCGAGGGCGTCGGCACCGATGCGTGGGCCAACGCGCAGGTCGACGCCCGGCGCGGTCGTGACCTCTCGGAGCTGCTCGACGAGTGGAACCAGCACGGACCCGTCGTCGAGGACCTCGCCGCGCAGTTCGGTCGTGCGGCCGGTCAGCTGCTGACCGACGCGACCACCCACGAGCACGACGTGCGCGGCGCGCTCGGGCTCGTCGAGCGCGCGCGACTCCGACGCGGTGGCGCTGAGCGTCGGCTTCGCCGGCCTGTCCCTGGCCGAACAGCTCGACGGCGCCGGTCACGGCGCGCTGGTCGTGCACCACGGCGGTGCCACCGACACGTTCGGCAGCAATCCACCCGTGGCACGGCTGCGCGTCGACGACTTCGAGCTCGTGCGCGCGTTGACCGGACGCCGCAGCCGGGAGCAGATCACCGCGTTCGACTGGGACGGCGAGTTCGCGCCCGAGCACCTCGTGCTCACCCGGTTCGCCGACCAGGTCCGGCCCGATCCCCTCGTGGAGTAGCCGGGTACCGTCGGCGGCGTTGCCTCTCTCCCGTTCACTCGCGCCGTTCCGGCACCGGCGCTTCGCGCTCCTGTGGGCGGGCGCGTTCGTGTCGAACATCGGCACGTGGATGGAGACGGTCGGCGTCGGCATCCTGGTGACGACGTCCACCGGCAAGGCCGGGTGGACCGGCCTCGTGGCCGCAGCCGGGTTCGTGCCCACCGCGCTGCTCGCGCCCCTCGGCGGCGCGCTCGCCGACCGAGTGCCCCGCCGCACGCTCCTGCTCGTCACGACCGCGTTCCAGATCCTGTTCGCGGCGCTGCTCACGCTGGTGGCGAGCCTCGGCGACCCGAGCCCCGGCTTGGTCACGCTCATCGTGCTCGGCGCGGGCTGCGCGAACGCGATCGGGTTCCCTGCGTTCCAGTCGATGCTCCCCGACCTCGTCCCGCGTGAGGATCTCCCCGGTGCCGTCGCGCTCTCGTCGGCGCAGTGGAACCTCGGCCGGGTGATCGGGCCCGCGCTGGCGGGCCTGGTGATCGGGCTCGGGGGCTACGAGCTCGCCTTCGCCCTCAACACGATCAGCTTCTTCGCCGTGTTCGCGGTGGTGGCCTCGTTCCGGCTGCCGGCGCCGTTGGGCGTCCGGGGCACGTCGATCCTCGGCTCGATCGCGGAGGGCGCCCGCTTCGTGCGCGGGGACGCGGCTCTGCGCTTCGTCGTCGCGTGCATGGCGCTCAACTCGTTGCTCGCGGCACCGTTCATCGCGCTGATCCCGGCGGTCGCGCTCGACGTGTTCCACGAGGAGAAGCTCGGAACCGCCGTGCTCGTGACCGCGCAGGGCGTGGGTGCGGTGTGCATGGGACTGGCCCTCGCCACGTTGTTCGCCCGGTTCGGGACGCGCCGGGTGCTCCTGGCCGTGCTCGCAGGGCTGCCGGTCGCGCTCGTGCTCTACGCGCTCGCACCCACGCTGCCCCTCGCGGTGGTCGCGATCTTCCTCGTCGGCGGGCTCTACCTCGGGTCGCTGTCGAGCTTCACGACCGTCGCCCAGCTCCGGGCTCCCGCCGAGCTGCGCGGGCGCGTCGTGAGCGTGTTGATGATGCTCATCGGCGCGCTGTACCCGATCGGAAGCATCGCCCAGGGCGCGATCGCCGACGAGATCGGGCTGCGCGCCACCACCACCGCTGCCGCGCTGCTGCTCGGCGCGCTCGCTGCTCGTCGTGGCGGGTGGTGCGCCCGCGCGCGGCCGACGCGATCAGCGACACCGTGATGACCGCGGCGGCGACCGGCGGCCCCGACGCGATCGTGACCCCACGGCTGGAGCCTCCGATCGCGCGAAACGCTGACGGTGGCTGAGCAGGTGAACCGTGCGCGTCGCGCACGTCGGCTCTCCCAGGAGCTGAAGGAGGCGGCGATCGCGGTCATGATCGTCGTGGTGTTCGCGGTGCTGCACGCTTCGGCGCGTTCAGCGGCGTGAACGACACGGTCACCGACGGCGTCAACCGCCTCGCCGGTCTGGGACCGGTCGGCATCTTCTTCGTCGCGCTCGTCGCCAACCTCTCGATCCTGGTGCAGATCCCGTACACGTTGCCGCTGCTCTCCGCAGCGCTCGGCGGCGCTGCTCGTCGCCTCTCACGTCGAGAAGGCCCGAGCCGCGATGCGCGACGCCGACGCGGCTGCCATCCGTCCGGACACGAGCCCCGCCGAGACGAGTGCCGAGCCCGGCACCGAGCCTGCCGTCTGATCCGGCCGTCTGATCCGGCCCGGCGCGGCTGCGGTCAGAGCCCTCCGAACGCAGGCGTGAAGCGCGCCAGGTACGACGTGAGGTGGTTGTACAGACCCGTGGCGAGCAGCACGCCGAGGGCCACGAGCAGGACTCCGGCAACGCGCTCGATGGTCGGACCGGCGCGCCGCAGCCGCTCGCTCAACCCCGGCCACGACGCGAGCCCGAGCGCGGCCAACATGAACGGGACACCGATGCCGAACGCATAGGCGACGAGCAGCGCTGCACCCTTGCCCGCCTGCCCGCTGCGCGACGCGACCGTGAGCGCGGCCGCGAGCAACGGCCCGACGCACGGGCTCCACGCGGCCCCGAACGCGATCCCGACGACGAAGGGGCGCACGGAGCCGAGCGCGCGTCCGGGCAACGTCGGCACCAGGCGACGCTCGCGGGTGAACGGTCCGCGCACGACACCGAGCAGGACCAGCCCCATCAGGGTGATCACCACGCCGCCGACGCGCTCCACCGTGGTCTGGTACTGGTGCAGCGACGAACCCAGCAATCCCGCCGCGGCGCCGAAGCTGGCGAAGACCGTCGCGAACCCGAGCACGAACACCGCGGTCGCGGGCACCGCACGCGACGCGTCGTGGGCGTCGGCCGTCTCACCCACGATGATGCCCAGGTACGCCGGCAGCAGGGGCAGGATGCACGGCGCGAGGAACGACGCGACGCCGGCACCGAAGAGCGCGACGAACTGCAGCACCGGTGGACGGTGCCGGTCAGCTCGAGAACGTGAAGGCGAAGGCCTTCACGCCGGCCGACTCGGCCGTGAGGCGCAGGAGGTGCGTCTCGATGGTCGGTCCGAGCACGAGGCGGTACAGGTCGGACGCCTGCACGTGCACGAACGTGTTGCCGTCGGCGTCGACCTGGGTGTCGACCGTGCGATCGGCGGGCGGCAGCGGCTTGCCGTCGAGGGTGATGCGCAGGTCGACGGGGGCGCCGTCCGGGGCCCCACTGGCCAGCACCAGGTTCGCTTCGCGAGCGTGGTAGCGGATCACGATGGAGGCGTTGGCAGCGGTGCTCACGACGTCCTCGGTGTCACCGAACCACGGACCGACCAGGTGCGGCTCACCGAGTGCGGTCGAGTCGGGCGCGGGATACGTGACCGCGCCCGGCTGCGCACCGGCCGTGCCGCGCTGCAGCCCGAGGTACGTCTCCGGCGTCACCTCCTGGTCGGGAGCCGGTGGGGTGCCCGCCGTGCCCGCGCGCACCGCGTCCGCGCGGCGCCGACGCCGGGACGTGGAGAAGTGCGCGGACCACGTTCTCGGTCTCCGTGTAGTTGCCTTCACCGACGCCGGCGGCGCGCACGTGCCCGGTGCCGTCGGCGATGTAGTCCGCGGGCCAGTACTGGTTGCCGAACGCGTTCCAGATCGCCATGTCGTCGTCGAGCGCGACCGGGTAGTCGACCCCGAGGCGCTTCACCGCGGCGCGCACGTTCGCGTGGTCCTTCTCGAAGTCGAACTCGGGGGAGTGCACGCCGACGACGACGAGGCCGTCGCGCCCGTACCGGTCGTAGAGCGCGCGCACGTGCGGGATCGTGCGCACGCAGTTCACGCAGCTGTAGGTCCAGAAGTCGTAGAGCACGACCTTGCCGTGCAGCTCCGACCGCGTGAGCGCGGGCGAGTTGATCCAGCCGACGGCATCGCTCACCGCCGGCGCGGTGGGACCGACCGGGAGGTGGTGCACGTCGATCGCTCCGGCGACCTCGTGGGGATCCGAGGTCGCGGCGACGGCGACGGCACCGACCGCCAGCACGACGAGCACGGCGAACAGGATCAGGTACTTCCGACGCGACGAGGGACGGCGGGGCGGCGTGGCCTCTCCCTGCGCGGCCGCGGCCATGCGGGCCGCCCGGGCCGCCGCCCTGACCTCGGCGACGCTCTCACCCTCCACGGATCACCCTCGTCGGTCGCGGCGCGCCTGTGCCCGTGCCGAGAGGGGTCGGTTCCGCTCGGGTGGGTCGCATCGCCTCGTCTCGCCTCGACTCGGTCACGGCTCGGTCAGAAGGGTGTCCGGTGCTGCGGTTCGGTCCGGATGGCTCCGTAGAACTCGAGGTCCGGACAGGGCCGGTGTGACCGCGGGAGCAAGTGCTCCTAGAATCTCCACTCATGGGAACCGCGGGCCCCGGGTCCGGCACGATCACCGGCACCGGCTCCGACCCCGCTGGTCCCGACCTCGGCGTCCCCGGCCCCACCGGCTCCACCCCCAGGGGCGAGATCAGGGTCGAGGAGCTCGCCCGGCGCGCCGAGGTCTCGGTCGACACCATCCGCTTCTACCAGAAGCGCCAGCTGCTGCCACCGCCCCGCCGGGCCGGCCGCATCGCCTGGTACGGCGCCGACCACGTCGACCGGTTGCAGCGCATCAAGGACCTCCAGCGCCAGGGCTTCTCGCTCGCGGTGATCCGCCGGTTGCTCGTCGGTGAGCTCGACGCCGCCGACGTCCCCCTCGCTGCCGCCGTCGCCGGCGCGCAGACCGGCGACGCCGAGCTGCTCACCCTCGACGAGCTGGCGGCGCGCGTCGGCGTCCCCGCGCCGCTCCTCGACGCGGTGGCGCGGGAGGGGCTGATCGTCGCCCAGCAGCGCGACGGCGCCGCCGGCTACACCGCGGCCGACGCCGACGTGCTGCGCGCGGGGTTGCGCCTGCTCGAGGCCGGGTTCCCGCTCCCCGATCTCCTCGCCCTCGCGCGCCAGCACCACGATGCGACGCGCGCCATCGCCACCGACGCGGTCGAGATGTTCGACGAGCACGTGCGCCGGCCCGATCCAGACCAGCGACCTCGACGACGACGTGAAGGCCGAACGACTGGTCGAGGCGTTCCGCACCCTGCTGCCGACCGTCACCACCCTCGTGGCCAACCACTTCCGCACCGTGCTGCTCGAGGTCGCGCAGGAGCACCTCGAGGCGGTCGGTGACCCGCGCGAGCTGGCCGCCGCGCGCGGCGAAGCCGGATGGGACCACTCGTGACGAGCCCGCGCTCGTCCGCTCGGTCCGTCCTCGGTCCCCCTCGCTCGCGTCCGCTCGCTCCGTCCTCGGTGCTGCGCGCCGACGGCTCGTTGCCGGAGGGCGACGCCAAGCACGACGCGGTCGAGGGGATGTTCGACCGGCTGGCGCCGCGCTACGACCGCATGAACCGCATCATCTCGCTGGGGATGGACACGGGCTGGCGACGGCGCACCGTCGACGCGCTGGCCGCGGTCGCGAGCGGTGTCGTGCTCGACCTCGCGTGCGGCACCGGCGACCTGTGCCGCGACCTCGCGGCACGCGGGTACACGCCGGTGGGGCTCGACTTCTCGGCCGGGATGCTCGCCGCCGCGCGCGTCGACGCTCCACTGGTGCGCGGCGACGGTGCCGCACTGCCGGTCGCCGCCGCGCGGCGTCGACGGCGTCACCTGCGGGTTCGCGCTCCGCAACTTCGTCGATCTCGACGCGGTGTTCGCCGAGTGCGCCCGCGTGCTGCGTCCCGGTGGTCGCTTCGCCGCCCTCGACGCGACCGTGCCCACCAACCCGCTGATGCGAGCCGGGCAACGCGGTCTGGTTCCGTGGCGCGGTCCCGCTCCTCGGTCGGGTGGTCGCCCACGACGCCGAGGCCTACCGCTACCTGCCCAAGAGCACCGCCTACCTGCCGCCCGCACCCGAGCTCGCGGCCCGGCTCGGCGCCGCCGGCTTCCGCGACGTGCGCCACACCACGCTCACCGGCGGTTCGGTGCTGCTGCTCACGGGGACGCGCGCGTGACGCCCATGCCCGCGCCCACGTCCGTGCCCGATCGCCTCCGAGCGGTCACGCGCGAGATCGCTCTTCCCGACGACGCGCTCGCGGCCTTCGACCCGCACGGGTTCGCGTGGCTGCACCACGGCACCCGCCTGGTGACGTCGGGCGTCGCCGCCCGCGTCGCGCCCGCCGACGTGGCGGCCACGCTCGCCGCCGTCGACGTCGACGACCCCCTCGGCCTCCCGGGCACCGGCGCGATCGCGGTGGGTGCACTGCCGTTCGACCCCGACGCCGCCGGTGAGCTCGTGGTGCCGGCTCGCATCCACGGCGTGCGCGACGGGCGGGCGTGGACCACCGAGATCGGCCCCGCCGTTGCGGCCGGCGTCGAGCGCGATCACGCCACCGACCCGCTTCCAGGTGGCCGCACCGCGCACCCGCGACGAGTGGACCGCCGCCGTCGAGCGCGCGCTCGCCGCCATCGACTCCGGCGACGCTCGAGAAGGTCGTGCTCGCGCGCGAGGTGCTCGTCGAGGCCGACACCGCGTTCGATCCGCACGACATCGTGCGGGGGCTGGTCGCCAGCCAGCCGGGATCGTTCGTGTACGCGAGCGCGGGCTTCGTCGGCGCGAGCCCCGAGCTCCTGGTGCGACGCGACGGCGACGTCGTGGAGTCGCGGCCGGTCGCCGGCACCACCGTCGCCGACAGCGACGACGCGCTCCGCGCCCTCGCGGTGTCGGTGAAGGACACGCGTGAGCACCGGTTCGTCGTCGACGGCATCGTCGACGTGCTCGCACCGCGCTGCGGCGAGCTGCACGCCGACGCGGTCCCCGAGGTCGCGGTGTTCGGGCCCGTCGCCCACCTGGCCACGCCCATCCGTGGTCGGCTCCTGACCCCGGCGCCGAGCGCGCTCGACCTCGCCCGGCTGCTGCATCCCACCCCGGCCGTCGGCGGCACACCCCGGCCGGAGGCCCTCGACGCCATCCGCGAGCTCGAGGGCTTCGACCGCGGCCGCTACGCCGGACCGGTCGGCTGGGTCGACGCCCGGGGCGACGGCGAGTGGGCCATCGCCCTGCGTGGCGCCGAGCTCGACGGCGCCCGCGCCCGGCTCGTGGCCGGTGCCGGCATCGTCGCCGGATCCGACCCCGCAGGCCGAGTGGGCCGAGACCCAGGCCAAGCTCGAGCCCATGCTCCGCGCCCTCGTCCGGCCCTGACCACCGCGATCCCCGCCGCCGGACGGGTTCACTGCACGGTGCGCAACGTCTGACGTCGTCAACCGTGCACCGAGTCGGCCACCGCGGCCCAGACGTCGCGGTGACGGGTGACGTTGGCGCTCGCGGTCGGTGCGCACCCGCACGACCTGCACGCCACCGTCGTCGACCGCGGCCGCGAGCGCCGGCGCGAACGCGGCGGCGTCGCCGACCTCGGTCACCGGGATGCCGTGCACGCCCGCGAGCGCGGCGAGGTCGATCGGCTGCGGCGTGCCGAACAGCGACTCGAAGTGGTCGGGCAGCTCCGCCTGCGGGAGGAACGAGAAGATGCCGCCGCCGCCGTTGTCGACACGACGAACGTGGCGTCGACACCGCGGTCGGCCGCACCGAGCAGCCCGTTGCTGTCGTGCAGGAAGCACAGGTCACCGACGAGCGCGACGGTCGGGCCGTCGGCCGCCGCGGCGACGCCGAGCGCGGTCGACACGAAGCCGTCGATGCCGTTGACCCCGCGGTTGGCGTGGAACACCACCTCGTCGCGCGCGCCGGCGAAGCTCTCGACGTCGCGCACCGGCATGCTCGACGCGACGACCAGCGAGGTCCCGGGTGGCGCGGCGCGCACGACGTCGCGTGCGATGCGGCCCTCGAACGGGTCGTCCCAGCCGTCGACCAGCGCGTCGATCGCGCCGCGGGCCGCGACGTCGGCGTCGCGCCAGGTCGCGCAGCCACTCCTCGTCGACCATGACGTCGATGGCGTCGGCGAGCGCGCCGAGGAGCAGCTCCGGATCGGCGACCATGCGGCCGCTCGCCCCGTGCTGCGGATCGAGCCACGCACCGTCGGGATCGACCAGCACCTGGTCGACCGTCGGATCGAGCCAGTCGACGAGCGGCTTGTTGGTGGTGGGGCCGCCGAGCCGCAGCACCACGTCGGGTCGGTGGCCGTCGGCGAACGCGGGGACCCGCAGGAGCGGGTCGTAGGCCGCGACCGTGCCGGGCACCCGGAGGTTCGACAGCGGGTCGGCCAGGACCGGCCATCCCGCGACCTCGGCGAACCGGAGCGCGGTCTGCGGCCGCACCCCTGCGCCGCTGCCGGCGACGACGAGTCCGCGAGGGCGGTCGGCCACGAGGTGGGCGAGCGCGTCGAGCAGCTCGACCGACGGTGCGCGCACACCGGGCGCGTTCGCCGTCCAGGGCCGGTCGTCGGATCGGCCGGGCGCGTCGACCAGCTCCTCGCCGGTCGGGACCAGCGGCTCGCGGAACGGCAGGTTGAGGTGCACCGGGCCCGCGGGCGGGCCGACCGCGTCGCCCACCGCGCGCGACGCGATCGCGCGCCACGCCGCGCCGGCGCCGTCGCGATCGGTCGGCACCTCGGGCTCGTGGAACCAGCGGACCGCGCCGCCGAACAGCTTCACCTGGTCGACGGTCTGGCCCGCGCCGGTGTCGCGCAGCTCCGGCGGGCGGTCGGCGGTGCACACGATCAGCGGGACGCGCGCGTGGTGCGCCTCGAGCACCGCCGGGTGGAAGTTGGCTCCCGCGGTGCCCGACGTGCACAGCACGATCGCGGGACGGCCGCGTCGCGCGTGCGAGGCCGAGGGCGAAGAACGACGCCGATCGCTCGTCGAGGTGCACGTGCACTCGGATGCGGTCGTCGCCGGCCAGCGCGAGCGCGAGGGGCGCCGAGCGCGAGCCCGGCGCGACGCACGCGTCGGTGACGCCGTGGCGCGCCCACTCGTCGACCAGGGTGCGGGCGAAGGCGGTCGTTGCGTCACGCGTCATGGGAGGATGCCTTCGTGGAAGCGGACTTCGTCTTCGTGCACGGTTTCACACAGACGCCGTCGGCGTGGGATCCGGTCCTGCAGGCGATGCAGGACGAGGTCGACGGCGACGACGGCGGCGTGCGCCTGTTCATCGTGCCCCGCGTCGCGATCCGCGAGGACTTCCGCGCCACCGCCGCGGGGTTGGCCGTCGCCGAGGCGACCTACATCGGCTACTCGCAGGGCGGACGGCTCGCCCTCCAGCTCGCGCTCGACCGTCCGGAGGTCGTACGGCGACTCGTGCTCGTGAGCGCGTCGCCGGGCATCGCCGATGCCGGTGCCCGCGCCACCCGGCGCGACGCCGACGAACGCCTGGCGCTGGAGATCGAGCGCGACGGGGTCGACGCGTTCCTCGAGCGCTGGCTCGCGCAGCCGCTCTTCGCCACCTTGCCGCCCGAACGAGCCGGACTCGACGATCGCCGGGCCGACAACACCGTGGAGTCCCTCACCCGTCAGCTGCGCGTGCTCGGGCAGGGCGTGCAGCCGTCGAACTGGGAGCGCCTCGGCGAGCTGCGGATCCCGGTGCTGCTGGTCGTCGGTGCACTCGACGCGAAGTACGTCGACATCGCCCACCGCATGGCCGATCTCATCCCCGACGCACGGGTCGAGGTGATCGAGGGCGCCGGCCACGCCTGCCACCTCGAGCGGCCCGAGCTCCTCGCTCACCTGCTCACCTCGTTGCCGTAGCGCGCCAGCAGGTCGCCGTCGGGCACGATCGGCCGGACGGTGATCGCGCCGTCGACCGGCGTGAGCGGAGTGTGGGTGACGTCGCCGGGCAGGGCGGCGAGCGTCGCCAGGCCGCACGCATACGGCAGATCAGGCAGCGCGGCGGCGAGCGCCACCCCGGCGGCGATGCCGATCGACGTCTCCATCATCGAGCTCACGACCGCGGGCACACCCGCGGCTTCCGCGACCGCCGAGCGCGGCGCGCACACCGCCCAACGGCTGCTGCTTCAGCACGATCACGTCGGCGGCATCGAGGGCCCGGAGCTCACGCGCGTCGTCGAGCGAGCGGATGCACTCGTCGGCCGCGATGGGCACGTCCACGCGCCGTCGAACCGTCGCGAGATCGGCCAGCGAGGCCACCGGCTGCTCCACGTACTCGAGGTCGAACGCCGCCAGCCGCGTGATCATCGTGACCGCGGTGTCGACGTCCCACGCGCCGTTGGCGTCGACCCGGACCCCGACGTCGGGTCCGACCGCATCGCGCACCGCGCGCACCAGCGCGATGCCGGCGGCGTCGCGCACCTTCACCTTCACCGCCGGGAAGCCCCGCACGTCCTGCACGAGGAACGGGCCGTCGACCAGTGCGTTCACCGGCACCGAGTCGCGCGCGCCGCCGGAGGGAAGCCGTCGCGCGCGGCCTCGTCGGCCGCGGCCCGGCACCGCGGCGGGGTCGCTCGGGTACCCGGCGAGCGGCGAGCACTCGCCCCAGCCCGCCGGCCCCTCCACGAGGGTGATGGCACGATCGCCGAGGCGGAGTCGGGTGCTCCTTCAGGAGAGGCACAGCCCCACGCTCACCAGCACCGCCACGACCACCTCGACCTTCGACGTCGCCACCAGCACCCGCACCAGCGACGGCGGGTCGTTGCGGGTGAGGATGGTGCGCACCGGAGCGACCGCGAGCGGCAGCGCGAGCAGCCCGAGCAGCGCCCAGGGTTGCGAGATGCCGATGATCACCACCGACGCGAACGAGCCGACGTAGCACGCGACGAACATGCGTCGGGCGGTCGGCGCACCGAGACGCACCGCGAGCGTGCGCTTGCCCGTGACCGCGTCGGTGGGGACGTCGCGCACGTTGTTGGCGAGCAGGATCGCGCAGGCGAGCAGGCCGACCACGAGCGAACCCCACCACGCCGCCGCGGGCACGCTCCTTCAGCTGCACGTACGCGGAGCCGACCGTCGCCACGAAGCCGAAGAACACGAGCACCATGATCTCGCCGAGCCCGAGGTAGCCGTAGGGCTTCGGTCCGCCGGTGTAGAGCCACGGCCGCGCCGATGGCGGCGACGCCGACGAGCAGCAGCCACGGGTTGACGACGAGCGAGAGCACGCAGGCCCGACGACCGCGGCCACGCCGAACGACAGGAACGCGGCGCGCGTTCGCACCGCGCCGGGCGTCGCGAGACCCGGTGGCGGTGAGCCGCACCGGACCCTTGCGGTCCTTGTCGGTGCCGCGCACGCCGTCGGAGTAGTCGTTGGCGTAGTTCACGCCGACCTGCAGCGCGAGCGCGACGAGCAGCGCGCACCCGGCCCGCCACCAGATCACGCCGTCGGCCTCGGCCACCGCGGCCGACGGTGCCGACGAGCACCGGCGCGACCGCGGCGCCCAACGTGCGCGGCCGCGCCCCCTGCACCCAGAGCGACGCCGACGTCACCCGCCCCACCCAGTTCTGACGTCACCTCGCGGAGATGGTGCGCCGAACTGACGCCGTTCGTAGGGGCAGGCGTCCTCGGGAGGCCACGATCCCACACGGGCGCTTGGGGAACTGGTCGAAGTCGGGCGTGCGCTTCTCGAGGTACGCGTTCTTGCCCTCCTGCGCTTCCTCGCTCATGTAGTAGAGGAGCGTCGCGTCGCCGGCGAGCTGCTGGATGCCGGCGAGGCCGTCGTCGGCCGCGTTCATCGACGCCTTGATCATGCGCAGCGCGAGCGGGCTGTGCTCGAGCATCGTGCGACACCACGCCACCGTCTCGCTCCTCGAGGTCGGCGAGCGGGACGACCTTGTTGACGAGGCCCATGTCGAGCGCCTCCTGCGCGTCGTACTGCTGGCACAGGAACCAGATCTCGCGCGCCTTCTTCTGGCCGACCGACCGCGCCAGCAGGCCGGAGCCGTAGCCGCCGTCGAACGAGCCGACGCGCGGACCGGTCTGGCCGAAGCGCGCGTTGTCGGCCGCGATGGTGAGGTCGCACACGACGTGCAGCACGTGACCGCCGCCGATCGCGTAGCCCGCGACCATCGCGACGACCGGCTTGGGCACGCGGCGGATCTGCACCTGGAGGTCGAGCACGTTGAGGCGGCCGATGCCGTCGTCGTCGACGTAGCCGTCGTCGCCGCGGACGCGCTGGTCGCCGCCGGAGCAGAACGCCTCGGGACCCTGGCCGGTGAACACGATCACGCCGATCGTCGCGGTCGTCGCGGGCGCGCTCGAACGCGTCCTGGAGCTCGAAGAGCGTCTGGGGCCGGAAGGCGTTGCGCACCTCGGGCCGGCAGATCGTGATCTTGGCGATGCCGTCGGACGTCTCGTAGCTGACGTCGCCGTAGCCGGCGTCGAGCACGGTCCAGTCGGCGCCGGGGCGGATGGCACGACCAGAATCCTTCTCGGCCGTGTTCTTGCTGTTGGCGGCGTTCATGGGCGTCTCCACTCTTGGAGCGATCACTCCTACGAATCTCGTACGGTAGCGCGAAGGGGTGCGCCGACCCGAAGGCTCGCTACCCTCCGGCCATCGCCGTTCCCCGGGATCTCCGCCCCATGCTCGCCACGCCCTCGAAGGCGCTCCCCGCCGACGACGAGCACTGGGCGTTCGAGATGAAGTGGGACGGCATGCGTGCCCTGGTGGGGGTCGACGGTGGCGACGTGTGGCTCACCTCGCGGGCCGGGAACGACGCCACCGGCCGGTTCCCCGAGATCGCCCCGTTGGCCGATGCGCTCGGCTCGGTCGACGCCCTGCTCGACGGCGAGCTGGTGGCGCTCGACGAGCGCGGGGTGCCCAGCTTCGAGCGGCTCCAGCCCCGGATGCAGGCCCATGGTCGTTCGGCGGTGCAGGAGCGCCAGGCCGCCCAACCGGTCGTGCTGATGGTCTTCGACGTGCTCTGGCTGGCCGGCCACTCCACCTGCGAGCTGCCGTACCCCGAGCGGCGCACCCTCCTCGAGCGGCTCGAGCTCGCGGGCCCGGCCTGGCAGACCCCTCCGACCACCTTCGGCGCCGAGGGTGAGGGCACCGGCGATGCCGTGCTCGAGGCCAGCCGCACCCTCGGGCTCGAGGGCGTGGTCGCCAAGCGTGTCGACAGCCTCTACCTGCCGGGCCGTCGGGCCGACGCGTGGCGCAAGGTCAAGACCACGCTCGGACAGGAGATGGTGGTGGGCGGGTGGCTGCCCGGCGCCGGCCGGCTCGAAGGTCAGCTGGGCTCGCTCCTGATCGGTGTCTACGACGACGGCGTGCTGCAGTTCGCGGGTCGCGTGGGCTCGGGCATCGACGCGACCGCGCGCGAACGACTCGAACGCGCGCTGGCGCCGCTGCGACGGGACGACTCGCCGTTCGCGGCCACGCCCCGACTGCCGTCACCGCAGTGGGTCGATCCCGAGCTCGTGGTCGAGGTCGGGTTCCACGAGTGGACGAGCCAGGGCGTGCTGCGCGCGCCGCGCTACCGCGGGCTGCGCGACGACAAGGCGGCGGCCGACGTCGTGCGCGAGACCTGACCTGACCGGCTCGACCCGGCGCTGAGCGACACCACGTCGCGTTACCGTCCCCACCATGACCGACGACCGGGCGTCCGATCTGGCGCTGCTCGACGCGACCGCGCAGGCCGCGCTCGTCCGCGACGGGGCGGTCACGCCGCGCGAGCTGGTCGACGCCGCGCTCGACCGCATCGACGCGGTGAACGACGACCTCAACGCGGTGATCCACCGACGCGACGAGCGCGCCCGCGCCGAAGCCGACGGCACGCTGCCGGAGGGACCGTTCCGTGGCGTGCCGATCCTGGTGAAGGACCTCGACGGCTCGCTCGCCGACGAACCGCTGCACCTCGGCAACCGGTTGCTGCGCGACCTCGGCTACGTCGCCGACCACGACTCGTACCTCTTCGCGCGACTGCGGGCCGCGGGCTGCGTGATCGTCGGCAAGACCAACACCCCCGAGCTCGGCCTGCTCCCCACCACCGAGTCCCAGGCGTACGGGCCCGCGCACAACCCGTGGGACCTCGCCCGCTCACCGGGCGGGTCGAGCGGCGGCAGCGCGGCGGCGGTCGCCGCGGGCATGGTGCCGGTCGCGCACGCAGGTGACGGCGGCGGATCGATCCGCATCCCGGCCAGCGCGTGCGGGTTGTTCGGCCTCAAGCCCACGCGGGGCCGCATCTCACTCGGTCCCGACGACGGCGAGGCGTGGGCCGGTCTCGTCGCCCGCCACGTCGTCACCCGGACGGTGCGCGACAGCGCGGCCGTGCTCGACGTGCTCGCGGGCGCGGTCCCGGGCGATCCGTACGCCGCCGCGCCGCCGGCGCGACCGTTCGCCGACGAGGTCGGTGCCGATCCCGGTGCGCTGCGCATCGGCGTGCTGGAGCGCGACCGCCCCTGCCGGGCTGGTGCCCGTCGATCCCGCGTGCACCGACGCCGGCCGACGACGCCGCCGCGCTGCTCGAGTCACTCGGCCACGCGGTCGAGCCCGCGTCACCCGCCGCCGCTCGACGACATCGCCCTGCTCGTGCACTTCACCACCGTGCTCGCCGCGAGCACCGCCTACGACCTGCGCAAGCTCGCGGCGATCGCGGGCCGCGAGCTCACCGCCGACGACGTCGAGCCGGTCACGTGGGCGCAGGCCGAGGCCGGTCGCACCGTGTCGGCCGCGGCGTACCTCGATGCGGTCGAGTCGCTGCGCGGGTGGTCGCGGCGCATGGCCGAGTGGTGGGAACCGGCCGACGGACCGGCACGATCGCCAGGCGGCTTCGACCTGCTCCTGACCCCCACCATGGCCAACCCGCCCGCGCCGCTCGGGGAGATCCGGGGCGACGACGCCGACGGCGCGATCCTCGCCGCCACGCCCTACGCCGCGTTCACGGTCCCGTTCAACGTCACCGGCCAACCGGCGATGTCGGTCCCGCTGCACTGGACCGACACCGGCCCGACCGTGCTGCCGATCGGCGTGCAGCTCGTCGCCGCCACCGGGCGCGAGGACCTGCTCCTCCGGGTCGCCGCCCAGCTCGAGGCCGCGCGCCCGTGGATCGAGCGGCGCCCGCCCGTCCACGCCTGAGACCAGGCCTGAGACCACGCCAGAGCTCGGTCCAGGTCTGCTTCAGGGCTGCACCGCGCGGGTCGGATCGATCGCCGGTGGCGCCCCGCCGGCCATCCACTCGGCACGCGCCCGCGTCGTCGCCACCGCCGCATGCTCGTGCGGCACCACGTAGAACCGGTTCTCGACGATCGCGTCGCGCACCGCGTCGGCCACGACCTCGGGCGCGATCCCCGCGTTCGTGAGCGCCACCGCGAACTCGGTCGTCGCCTGCGCGCCGGGCGTGGCGGCCCACTCCGTGACCGACGCGGGTGCGTTGCGGTTCGACTCGCCGATGCGGGTCTGCACGAAGCCGGGGCAGAGCACCGACACGCCGACCGCCGATCCGCGACCGGTCAGATCGTGGTGCAACGACTCGCTCAGCCCCACCACCGCGAACTTCGTCGTGCAGTAGACGCCGAGCCCGGCCACACCGCCGAGCCCCGCGAGCGACGCGGTGTTCACGATGTGGCCCTCGTCCTGCTCGAGCAGCAGCGGCAGGAACGTGTGCACGCCGTGCACCACGCCCATGAGGTTGACGCCGATCGTCCACTCCCAGAGCGCGAGCGGCGCGTCGACGATGCCGCCGCCGCCGACCCCGGCGTTGTTGCACACCACGTGCACCGCGCCGAAGGCCTCCAGCGCCCGGTCGCGCACCGCCTCGACGTCGGCGGCGACGGCCACGTCGGCCGCGCACGCCGATCACCGTGCGCGCCGCCGTCGGTCGAGCTCCGCCACCGCGGCCTCGAGCGGTCCCGGCTCCACGTCGGCGAGGACGAGGCGCATGCCGTCGGCGGCGAAGCGTCCGGCCAGCGCCCGACCGATGCCGCTCGCCCCGCCGGTGACCACCGCCACCCGATCCTGCAGCTCCTGCATCCTGCGCTCCTCTCCCCGTGCCGCTCCTCGTGTGACCGCCGGCGAGTGTCCCACACGGGTGCGAACGTGCCGGTGGCGCTGAATGGGGCATTTCCCCACTCTGAGTGATATTTGATTCACGGAGCGTCAATGGGTAACGTCCTCGTCCTCATGACCGACACTGCGGGGGTCGGGCCCGGGGCAACGGGTAGGGAGGCGGAAGGCGCTGGACGGAGCGCCTTCTCCGACCGGGCGATCTGGAGCTTCGTCGCGGCGGGGATCGCGCTGTCGCTGGTGGCGCTGCGCATCCACTGCCGACGACGCACGGTCGTTCCTGTTCGACCTCCTCGCCGTGGTCGCCGCCACCGGGGCGGTCATCGGCATCATGGTCAACCGGCCCCGACGGCGCCGGGTGTGGGAGGGATTCACCGTCGGCCTGGTGCTCTTCGTCGCCGGCGACGTCGTGTTCGACTTCGCCAGCGCGCGCCGTCGGCCACGCCGACGGCTACCCGTTCGCCGACGTCGTCGTACCTGCTCGCGTACGCCATCCTCGCGGTCGCGCTGTTCCAGCTCGCCCGCGCCCGCTACGACCGCGAGACGACCATCGACAGCATCGTCGTGGCGGTGGCGCTCTCGGCCGTCGTCTGGCAGTGGGTCGTCACGCCGGTGATCGACAGCAGCCCGGGCGTCGCTCATGGAGCGGCTCGTCACGGTGGCGTACCCGATCGCCGACCTCGATCCTCGTCGTGGTCACGGTCTACGCGATGTTCACGCCTGCCGCGGTGGTCGCCGGCCGCGTGGTACCTCTTCGGCGGCCTCTGCAGCATGCTGATCGCCGACGCGGTGTACGCGCGCATGGTCGCCGACGGCAGCTACCTCGACGGCGGCCCCGCCGACGTGCTGTGGCCCATCGCCTACTTCCTCCTCGCCGCCGCGGTGATGCACCCGTCGATGCGCACCTTGTGGGAGGGCGAGGCCAACCCGGTGCGGCGCGAGCGCGCCCGCATGGTCGTGCTCGGCGCCGCCCTGTTCGCGGCGCCCGCGGTCGTGCATCCTCGACGACTCGGGTTCGAGCGCTCGGCGGTCACGCTCGCGGTCATCACCGGTGTCGCCGCCCTCGCCGTCGCCTGGCGGATCGTGCACCTGGTCGACGAGTCGAACCAGGCCCGGTCCGAGATCGGCGAGAGCGAGGCCCGGTTCCGGGCGCTGGTGCAGCACGCGGCCGACGTCGTGATCGTGCTCAGCGAGCGCGGCGAGGTCACCTACATCAGCCCCGCGATCGACTCGGTGTTCGGCCGGACCGCTGACGACCTGCTCGGCACCGACTTCGCCGACTACCTCGACGCCGAAGGCATCGGACAGAGTCGCTCGCGCTCCACCAGCGCCTGATCGACCACCCCGGCCGAGCCGGTGTCCACCGAGTTCCACGTGTTCGACGGCACGAGCTGGCGCTGGGTCGAGTCCACGTGGACCAACCAGCTGCACGAACCCGCGGTGCGGGGCTTCGTCGGCAACCTCCGCGACATCACCGACCGCAAGCGGGCCAACGCGTTCGGCATCGACGAGACCCGCGTGTTCGAGCAGATCCTCTCCGGGGCTCCGGTCCCCGAGACGCTCGCTGCGCTCGTCCTGGCGCTCGAGCGCTACATCCCCGACGGGGTCGGTTCGATCCGGCTCCTCGACTCGGAACGTCACGCGCTCGAGTCGGTGGCGGCGCCGAACCTGCCCGCCGACTACGTCGCAGCAGGTCACCGCGCACACCACCCTGGCCGACATCGAGGCGTTCCTCAGCTCCACCGAGACGCGCGTGCTGCGCGACATCGAGCACGAGGGCGCGCGACCCGAGCTCAACGCGCTCTGCCTCCGCAACGGGTTGCGGGGCCTGTGGTCCGTCCCCATCCGCTCGCCCGACGGCACGGAGTTCCTCGGGCTGCTCGCCTTCTTCGTGCGCGCCGTGCGCGAGCCGCGCGCGAGCGAACTGGCGATCCTCGAACGCGCCCGCGACCTCGCCGCGCTCGCGATCGACCGCGACGCGCGCACGCAGGAGCTCGGGCGCCTCGCGCTCCACGACACGCTCACCGGCCTCCCGAACCGGGCGCTCGCGCAGGACCGCCTCGAGCACGCCCTGGACCGGCTCGCCCAGACCGACGACGACACCCACGTCGCCGTGCTCTTCGTCGACCTCGACCGCTTCAAGCTGGTCAACGACGGCCTCGGCCACGAGACCGGCGACGAGCTGCTGGTGGCGGTGAGCCGCCGCCTGGCCGCGACCGTGCGTCGCCAGGACACCATCGCCCGCATCGGCGGCGACGAGTTCGTGGTGCTCTGCGAGGACCTGCGCGGCGAGGAGCAGGCCACCGAGCTGGCCGAGCGCGCCGCGCAGGCGTTCGCCGAACCGTTCGCGCTCTCGCGCGCCGAGGTCACGGTGTCGGCCAGCGTCGGCATCGCGGTCACCAACCGGTCGTCGGAGCGCGCGTCGAGCCTCCTGCAGGACGCCGACGCGGCGATGTACCGCGCCAAGCGACGCGGCGGCGCGCGCCACGAGCTCTTCGACGAGGCGATGCACACCCAGGCCGTGTCGCGCCTGCTCACCGAGCGCGCGCTCCGGCGCGCGCTCGACCGCGACGAGCTGCGGGTGCTGTTCCAGCCCGAGTTCGACCTCGCCACCGGTGACCGCGTCGCGGTCGAGGCGCTCCTGCGCTGGAACCACCCGGTGCGCGGCATCGTGGCGCCGGGCGACTTCCTGCGGGTGGCCGAGGAGACCGGCATCATCGTGCCGATGGGCGCGTGGGTCTTCGCGCAGGCGTGCGACGTCGCCCGCGCCGCCCGCCACTCCGGCGACGACGTGCCGCTCACGGTCTCGACCAACGTGTCGGCGCGCCAGCTGCAACGGGCCGACTTCCCCGAGATGGTGGCCCGCACCGCGCGCGATGCCGGCGTCGACCCCACGACGCTGTGCCTCGAGGTGTCCGAGAGCGCGCTGCAGGACGACCTCGAGACCACGGCCGAGACGCTGCGCCGGCTGAAGGACATCGGCGTGCAGCTCGCCATCGACGACTTCGGCACCGCGCGGGTCGTCACTCACCTACCTCCGGCGCTTCCCGTTCGACGAGCTGAAGATCGACCGCATGTTCGTGGAGGGCCTCGGGCGGAGCGCGGCCGACGACGCCATCGTCGCGGCCACCATCGACATGGCGCACGCGCTCGGCATGGTCGTGAGCGCGGAGGGCGTCGAGACCGAGGAGCAGAAGCTCCGCCTCGTCGACCTCGGCTGCGATCGTGCGCAGGGCTACCACCTCGGCGCGCCCGAGGAGCTCGCGCCGCCGCGGCTGATGCTCGTGCGCCGACGGCCCGCCTAGCATCGGACCTTCCCCGAGCCGTCAGCACGTTGCGAAGGAGCGTCCGATGGGCCTGCTCGACAAGGTCAAGGAAACCGCGCAGAAGGGCGCCGACCTCGCCAAGGAAGGCGTCAAGGCGGGCCAGGACAAGCTCGACGAGCAGAAGCTCAAGAAGAAGTCGGGTGACCTGAAGGAGGAGCTCGGCGGCGTCGTCTACGCGCAGAGGTCGGGCACCACCGCCGAGGGCGTCGACCCCGAGGTCGAGATCGCACGCATCGTCGCCGAGCTCAACGCGGTCGAAGCCGAGATCGCGGAGGCCGCGACCGCCGACACTCCGGCCGACCCCCTCACCGACGACACCCCCGTCGACCCGGCGTAGGCCGGCGGGAACCTACAAGCCCGCGTTCCCCGCGCGCCGAGATCGTGAAGCGCGCCTGGATCATCGCCGCGCCCACCACGGCGTAGATCACGAGGCCGACGGACGGCTCCGGGCCCCACCCCATGGGCCAGTCGGCCGCCCACCACACGACCGCCGACAGGACCCAGATCACCAGCGCGACCTTGATCGCCAGCCGCGAGCTCTTGCCCAGGAACGCCACCGCGGCGGTGGTGAACCCGTCGATCACGACCATCGGCGGGAACACCGAGAAGAACGAGCCCCCTGCGGCGGCGACGCCCTTGCCGCCGCGGAAGCGGTTGTAGACGGGCCAGCAGTGGCCGGCGATCACCGCGGTGCCGGCTGCGTAGGCACCCGGGTCGCCGAGCGCGAGCCCGATGCACCCCGCCAGCGCGCCCTTCGCCGCGTCCATCACGATCACGAGCAGGCCCCACTTGCGGCCCAGCACGCGCGCCGCGTTCAGCCCTCCGGGGTTGCCGCTCCCGGCGGCGCGCAGATCGATCGAGCCACGGGACGCGAGGCGCGCGACCAGATCGGCCGACGGGAACATCCCGATGACGTACCCGATCAGCGCGCCGAGGAGGATCTGGAGCCCGTCCGACACGGGCCGGAACCTAGCCCCCGGAGACGTCGCGCGGCTTGGCCTTGCCCTGACCGATCCACGGCATCATCGAGCGGAGCTGATCGCCGACCTCTTCGATCTGGTGCTCGGCCGCCTTGCGGCGCAGCGCGTTGTACACGGGACGACCGGCCTGGTTCTCGAGGATCCACTCCTGGGCGAACTTGCCGCCCTGGATCTCGCCGAGGATCTTGCGCATCTCGGCGCGGGTGTCCTCGGTGATGATGCGCGGGCCGCGGGTCAGGTCGCCGTACTCCGCGGTGTCGCTGATCGAGTAGCGCATGTTGGTGATGCCGCCCTCGTAGATGAGGTCGACGATGAGCTTCACCTCGTGCAGCGTCTCGAAGTAGGCCGACTCGGGCTGGTAGCCCGCGTCCACGAGCGTCTCGAAGCTGGCCGTGATGAGCTCGACGAGACCACCGCAGAGCACGACCTGCTCACCGAAGAGGTCGGTCTCGGTCTCTTCCTCGAACGTGGTGTCGAGCACACCGGCGCGCGTGGCGCCGATCGCACGCGCGTACGCGAGCGCGGTCTGCTTCGCCTTGCCGGTCTCGTCGGCCGAGACCGCGACCAGCGCGGGCACGCCGCCGCCCTCTTCGTAGGTGCGGCGCACGAGGTGACCGGGACCCTTCGGTGCGATCATCCACACGTCGACGCCCTTCGGCGGCGAGATCTGGCCGAAGTGGATGTTGAACCCGTGCGCGAACGCGAGCGAGTCACGCTCGTTCAGGTTGGGCTCGATCTCTTCCCGGTAGATCCGCGCCTGCTCCGTGTCGGGGAGCAGCACCATGATCACGTCGGCTTCCTTCGACGCCTCGGCGATGGTGAGGACCCGCAGGCCCGCCTCCTCGGCCTTGGCCCACGACGACGAGCCCTCACGCAGACCGACGCGCACGTCGATGCCCGAGTTCATCATGTTGAGCGCGTGGGCGTGACCCTGCGAGCCGTACCCGAGGACCGCGACCTTGCGTCCCTCGAGGAGCGAGAGGTCGGCGTCGTCGTCGTAGTAGATGGTGGCAGGCACAGCAGTCTCCCGATCGTTCTCGAATGCGAATTTCAGCGGCCGGACAGTTTGTCAGACCGCGCGGTTCTTCACGGCACGCAGCTTGGCCGGTCGCCGCGCCAGCTTGGGCAGGGCGATGCGGCCGGTGCGTTGGAGCTCGATGATCCCGAACGGCTGCAGCAGATCGGTCATGGCGTCGAGCTTCTCGGGTGCTCCCGCCACCTGGATGGTGAGGGCGTCGTGGCCCACGTCGTCGATGCGGGCCTGGAAGATCGAGGCCAGCTCGGTGATCTGCGAGCGCAGCTCCGGCGGTGGCCTTGACCGTCACCAGCATGAGCTCGCGCTCGACCGCCTCGTCGGGGTGCAGCTCGGCGATCTTGATCACCGGGATCAGCTTGTTGAGCTGCTTGGTGATCTGCTCGAGCGGCGCCGACTCGGCGTCGACCACGATCGTCATCCGGCTGAAGCGCTCGTCGTCGGTGGGGCTGACCGCGAGCGACACGATGTTGAACCCGCGCCGCGCGAACAGGCCGGCCACGCGAGTGAGCACGCCGAACTTGTTCTCCACCAGCACCGTGATGATGTGGTGCTTCCCGCTCATCTCGTTCGTCGCCATCTCTACGGTCGACTCCGCGTCGTCGTGTCGTCGGTCAGTTGCATTGTCGTCCTCCGCCGCTGCGTCTCCATCAGTCACGCCCTCCCGGACGGTCGTGCGCGGGGTCGAGGATCACGTCGCTGTTCGACGTGCCGGCCGCGACCATCGGGTACACCTTCTCCCGGTAGTCGGTGCGGAAGTCGATGACGACCGGACGGTCGTCGACCTC
Source organism: uncultured Actinomycetes bacterium (assembly GCA_963755855.1). Lineage (GTDB taxonomy): Bacteria > Actinomycetota > Acidimicrobiia > IMCC26256 > DASPTH01 > DASUAS01. The sequence goes on from CAVWLR010000013.1 coordinate 336,960, forward strand.
GTTCGCCTTCTGGATCGTGGTCTCGACGTCTTCGGGCGTGTCGACGCGGAACGCCACGCACCCCATCGCCTCGGCCCACTTCACGTAGTCGGGCAGGTCGGGCGACAGGTACACCTCGCTGTAGCGCTCCTCGTAGAAGAGCTCCTGCCACTGACGCACCATGCCGAGGTACGCGTTGTTGAGGATCGCGATCTTCACCGGGATGCGCTCGGCGCTCGCGGTGACGAGCTCCTGCGCGGTCATCTGGAAGCAGCCGTCACCGTCGACCGCCCACACCATGCGCTCGGGCTTGCCGACCTTGGCGCCGATCGCCGCCGGCACCGCGAAGCCCATGGTGCCGAGTCCACCGGAGTTGATCCACGTGTACGGGTGGTTGAACTTCCACCGCTGGCTGGTCCACATCTGGTGCTGGCCGACACCCGACGCGACGATCGTGTCGTCGGGCGTGTTGTCGCGCAGCTGGTCGATCACGTACTGCGGCTTGAGCGGGCCGTCCTCGAGCTGCTCGTAGTGGAGCGGGAACTGCTCCTGCCAGTCGCGCAGCTGGCGGTGCCAGTCGTCGATCGACTCGAAGTCGCGCCCAGAATCCTGGAGACGGGTCTTCTCGGCGCGCACCGCCTTGATCATCTCCTCGATCACGAGGCGGCAGTCGCCCACGATCGGGACGTCGGGCCGACGGACCTTGCCCAGCTCGGCCGGGTCGATGTCGACGTGGATGATCTTGGCGCCCTGGGCGAAGCCGTCGAGCTTGCCGGTCACGCGGTCGTCGAAGCGCGACCCCAGCGCGATCAGGAGGTCGGACTCCTGCATCGCGGTGATGGCGGTGTAGTTGCCGTGCATGCCGGGCATGCCCAGGCAACAGCTCGTGGTCGTCGGGGAACGCGCCCCGCGCCATGAGGGTGGTGACCACCGGGAACCCGGTGAGCTCGACCAGCTCGCGCAGCGCCTCGGCGGCGCGGGCCTTGAGGATGCCGCCACCGGCGTAGATCACGGGTCGCTTCGGCCTCGGCCATGAGCCGGGCGGCGTCCTTGATCTGCTTGGCGTGGCCCTTGGTGGTCGGCTTGTAGCCGGGCAGGTCGACGGCCTCGGGCCAGTACCAGTCCATCGCCTGGTTGGCGACGTCCTTGGGCATGTCGATGAGCACCGGGCCGGGTCGCCCGGTGGTGGCCACGTGGAACGCCTCCCGCACCACCCGCGGGATCTCGGAGGCCTCGGTGATCAGCCAGTTGTGCTTGGTGATCGGCATCGTGATCCCGACCGTGTCCACCTCCTGGAAGGCGTCGGTGCCGATCACCGAGTAGGCGACCTGGCCGGTCACGACCACCAGCGGGACGCTGTCCATGTAGGCGTCGGCCAGCGGCGTGACGATGTTGGTGGCGGCCGGGCCGCTGGTCACCATGGCCACGCCCGGTCGCCCGGTGGCGTGCGCGTACCCCTCCGCCATGTGGCCCGCGCCCTGCTCGTGGCGCACGAGGATGTGGCGGATCGACGAGTCGATGAGCGGGTCGTAGACGGGGAGGATGGCGCCGCCCGGAAGGCCGAACATGACCTCCGTCTGCTCCATCTCGAGGCTCTTGATGAGGGCCTGGGCTCCGCTGAGCTTCATGGTCTCGTGGTCCTTGGTGAGTGTCTCGTCGGTGGCTGTTCGCAGGGGAAAGTGGGCAGAAAAAACCCCCGCCGCAGGCGGGGGTGAGCGCACGCGCGAAGTGACGGCGTGCGCTACGTGAGTACGAGAATGGTGGCAGGCGAGTACTGCATGAGCCGACAACTATGACCCATGACGGCCCGCGGTGCAAGTCATTCAGGCCCGTCGGCGCCGGAGGTCGCGCAGCGCTCCGGTCAGCGCTGGTGCACGGGGCACGAGTAGGTGGTGCGCCCGCCGACCGTGCGGCGCAGCAGCGGCGCACCGTCCTTCGGGCAGTGGAGCCCGGGGCCACGTGCGGAGGTGAGGTCGCCGGTGTGCGAGCCGCCGCGCTTGCCCAGGATCCGCAAGGTGTCGCGGATCGCACGGTGCAGCCGCTTCACGTCGTCGTCGGTGAGGTCGTGCGCGGCGCGGGCGGGGTCGATGCCGGCGCGCCACAGCGCCTCGTCGCACAGCAGGTTGCCGAGGCCGGCGATGCGCGACTGGTCCATGATCACCGCCTTGATCGGCGCCCGGCTCTTGGCGCAGATCGCGCGCAGCTGCGCCAGCGTGAGGTCGAAGGCGTCGGGCCCGAGGCGGTCCTCGTCGGGATCGAGCTCGACCGCGCCGAGTCGCCGCGGGTCGCGCAGGTACATCGAGCCGCCGTCGGCGAACGACACGCCGAAGCGGTGCCACGCGGGATCGGCCTTGTTGCTCGCGTAGAGCAACGGGTCACCCGCGGCTTCGTCGTCGACCAGGACGCGTCCGCTCATCCCGAGGTGCAACCCGAGCACTGCCCCGCTGGTGACGTCGACCAGGATCAGCTTGCCGCGCCGCCGCGCGTCGGTGAACGACTGCCCGCGCAACGCGGCGCGCACCGCGGGCGGTGTGAGCCCCCGCTTGAGGAACCACGCGTCGGGCGCGTGCACCTTGGCGATCTCGCGATCGAGCGCACGGGCGTCGAGCAGCGCGCGCGCCGTCTCGACCTCGAGGATCTCGGGCACGTGTGCTCGTCAGTCGTTCGTCACGCCGGCGCCGCGGAGCGCGGAGCTCGCGGTGGCGCGGATCCGCTAGAGCACGCGGGTCGTGACCACCGGGGCGTCGGGGTGCACACCACCGTTGGCGGCGACGGCGTCGGTCCACGCCTGCGCGCGCTGCTCGTGGGTCCCGGGGTCGTCGAGCTCGAGGCAGTCGAGCCGGTCGGCGTTGAGGTCGACGGTGATGGTGTCGCCGTCGTGGATGAGGGCGATCGGGCCGCCGAGGAACGCCTCGGGCGACACGTGCCCGATGACGAGACCCACGGAACCGCCCGAGAACCGGCCGTCGGTCATGAGCGCGACGGTGATGCCCCGCGCCCGGCTCAGCGCGGTGATGCGCGACGTCGGGTCGAGCATCTCCGGCATGCCCGGCGCGCCACGGGGTCCTTCGTACCGGACCACGACGATGTCGCCGTCGGAGAACGACTCGGGGGTGTCCTCGAGCGCGGCGATGAGCGCCGGCTCGCCTTCGAACACGCGGGCGCGGCCGGTGAACCGCCCGTCGACGATGCCGCCCTCGACGCCGGCCACCTTCAGGATGGCGCCGCCCTCGGGGGCGATGTTGCCCCGCAGCAGACGGAGGCCACCGGTCGGCTTGAACGGCGCGCGCACGGGGAGCACGACCTCGCCGTCGGGCGCGGGTGCGTCGAGGCGCGCGACCTGCTCCGCCAGCGTCTCGCCGGTGCACGTGAGCGCCGCGCCGTCGAGCTCACCGGCGGCGAGCAGCTCCTGCACGATCACCGTGACGCCGCCGATGGCGTCGACGTCGACCATCGAGTACTCGCCGAACGGGCGCATGTTGACGAGCACGGGGAGGCGGTGCGAGAGCTCGTTGAACTCCTGCTGGCTGATCACGTCGTCCCAGAGGTCGAAGCCCGCGGCGCGGGCGATCTCGGGGCCGTGCAGCACGACGTTGGTCGAGCCGCCCATCGCCATCACGACCACGAAGGCGTTCCGCATCGCCGCGGGCGTGACGATGTCGCGGGGGCGGATCCCGGCGGCGGTGATCTTCGCCAGCAGCGCGGCGAGCTCGTCGGGGAACGTCTTCGTGCGCCGGGTGTCGTCGGACGCCGGCGCCACCATGTGCAGCGGCTCCATGCCCAGCACGCCGATGAACGTCTGCATGGTGTTGTAGGTGAACATGCCGCCGCAGCTGCCCTGACCCGGACACGCGTGCAGCGCGAGGCGGGCGCGCACCGCGGGGTCGGGATCGGCCGCGTACTGGAACGCGGTCACGAGGTCGATCGGCTTGCCGGTCTCCGGATCGATCCCGGGGTGGATCGAACCGTCGGAGAGCATCAGGGCCGGCGCGTTGTGCTCGAGCAGCGCGGCCAGCGTGCCGACCGGAGGCTTGTCGCACGCGACGACCGTGACGACGCCCGAGACGTCGTTCGCCTTGAGGTGCGCCTCGGTGTTGTCGTTCACCAGCTCGCGGCTCGTCAGCGAGTAGCGCATGCGGTCGGTGCCGTTGAGCTGGCCGTCGGACACACCCAGCGTGAACGCCGGCGCGATGAGCCGCACCGGGAGGTCGTCGTCGTGGATCCGCTGGGCCAGCGCCTCGTGCACCGCGTCGACCTTCGACCGGACGCCGAGGTAGCACTGGCTGTCGCCGAGCGTGCCGATGACACCCCACACGGGGTCGTGCACCTTGGCGACGTCCTCGCCGAGGAAGCGGGCGGTACCGACGCGCTGGACGTCGCGCCCGGGGTTCCCCGACACGAATTCGCGGGTCACGTCGTCGGCGGTCGTGTGCTCTGACATGAGGCGCAGCGTACCCTCGGTGCTGTCGCGCCCTCTTCGAGAAAAGGACGTCGAGATGAGCGTGCTCGTGACGACGACCGACGGCTATCACATCTTCACGTCGAGCGGGAAGCAGCTCCGATCGCTCGAGGGTCACCGCGTCGGGGGCTTCGCTCCGGGAGGCGACGGCACGTTCCTCGCGGTCGTCGACCGGCACGAGATCTGGTCGCACGGCCGTGACGGCGAGTGGACGCCGCTCGCGAAGTCCGGGTCCACGCTCACTGCGGTCGTCGCCGCGGGCGGCGCGGTGTTCGCCGGCACCGACGACGCGCGCGTGCTGCGACTCGCGCCGTCGGGCGCGCTCGAACCGCTCCCCAGCTTCGACACCGTCGAAGGCCGGGGCGAGTGGCACCAGGTCGGGTCGTCCCTCCAGGTGCGCACGATGACCGCGACGGCCGACGGCAAGGTCGTGCTCGTGAACGTGCACGTCGGCGGCATCCCCCGCACGACCGACGGCGGCGACACGTGGCACCCCACGCTCGCCGTCGACGACGACGTGCACCAGGTCCTCGCGCACCCGACCCGATCGGAGATCGTGGTCGCAGCCGCATCGGCCGGTCTGTGTCGCAGTCGCGACGGTGGCGCGACGTGGACGTCGACCACCGAGGGCATGGACCTCACCTACGCGCGCGGCGTCGCGATCGTCGGCGACGACGTCGTCGTCACCGTCTCCGACGGGCCGCGTGCGACCACCGCGGCGCTGTACCGGGCGTCGGTCGACGGCGGTCCGGTGCAGCGGGTCACCGGCGGTCTCGGCGAGCTGCACGGCAACGTCGACTCCGGCTGCATCGCCAGCGACGGCGCCGTCGTCGCGTTCGCCGATCGCGCCGGCGCGGTCTGGCGTTCGGCCTCCGGGTTCGACGGCTTCGAGCAGATCGCCGACGGGTTCGAGGGCGTCACCGGCGTGACGGTCGCCTGATCGCGAGAGGTCATCCCACTAACCTGAGCGCTTTCTGCCGGAATCCTCGATCGAAGGGCACCGGATGAGCCAGACCGGCGGGATCGGCGTCGTCGATCGACGCGCCGTCGTCCCGAGGACGTTCGCCTGGAGTGGCGAACCCGAGGGCGAGCGGCTGCGGTGGTTCGCGACGGGGTTGCGCGAGGCGATGCTCGACCAGGGCTACACCGAGGTCGACACCCCCGGTCCCGACGTCGCGGTGGTGCTGCACTTCGTCGACCCGGAGGCCGCCCGGCCGTACCGGCGCAAGAACGCGCCCACGTTCGTCGTCGCGCTGGCCGAGTTCGACGCCACCCCGGACGACATGCTGCGCACCGGCTATCCGCTGCTCGTGCGCGGCCTCGCGAACCTGTGCGTGATGGTGAGCCCGTCCGCCGACGGATCCATCGCGCAGTTCGTCACCCTCGAGCAGGGCACGTACGCGATCGACGCCGGCACCGACGACGACCCGTCGTTCTTCAAGAGCGTGTTCTCACGCGTCGAGCCGCTCGCGTCGTCGCGACTGGTGATCGGCAACGAGTTCACCGACGACCTCGACGTCTCGCTGCGCGAGGGCGACGACGTCACCCGCCAGATCACGCGCGCCGGGCAGCAGCTCGCCGCGCTCGACCTGCTCCCGGCGGCGTTCCCGATCGAGGAGATCCTCTCCGACCGCGACCTCCGCCACGTCAAGCTGCTCTACGGCATCGGCGGACTGAGCTACGGCAACGTCAGCGCGCGCCGGCTCGACCTCGATCCCGGTGAGGACCAACCGCAGTACTGGATGAGCGCGAGCGGCGTCGACAAGTCGGCGCTGCACGAGATCGGGCGCGACATCCTCCTCGTCACCGGTTACGACGAAGCGCGCGACGTCATGCAGCTGCGCGTGCCTCACGGCGTCGAGCCCCGTCGCGTGTCGGTCGACGCCATCGAGCACTGGATGATCTACCGCGAGCACCCCGAGGTGGACGCGATCCTCCACGTGCACGCGTGGATCGAGGGCACCGTGGCCACCGAGATCAACTACCCGTGCGGCACCGTCGAGCTGGCCGAGTCGGTCGCCGAGCTCGTGCGCGAGGCCCCGGACCCGAGCCGCGCCGTCGTCGGCCAGCGCAACCACGGCCTGACCATCACCGGCCACAGCCTCGACGAGATCTTCGCCCGCATCGACGGCCAGATCGTCCGCAAGGTCCCCATGGACTGACCGCCTTGCGGCGGTCCCCAGATTCATTGCGCAGCCAGTTGCACTCACCGACAGCCACCGCGCAGAGAGTCACGCGGCGGCGTGCGCGAGCGCAGCGTCCGCCCAACGCAGCAGGCGACGCGGATCGCGCGTGACGACCTCCCAGGTGGCCACGAGGACGCGCCAGCCTCCTGCCGTGACCTCCGAGAGTCGCACGCGATCCTTCCCGAACGCCGTTCGGTTGCCGTGGTGCTGCCAACCGTCGACCTCGAGCGCGACGTGCTGCTCGGGCCAGGCGAAGTCGAGCCGGTAGCGCCCACCGGGGGTGGACACCCAGTGCTGCCGTACCGGCCGCGGCAACGAGGACCTGGTCAACAGCAGCCACACCTCGGCTTCCAACACCGACTCGGATGGCGCCGCGTCTCGTTCGGCGAGGAGTCGCTGGAGCCGACGCGCGCCTGACCGTCCGGACTTGCACAACGCCTCGAGACGCAGTCGGAGCTGGTCGGGAGCTACGAGACCGCGACCGAGGAGGTCCTCCATCGACGGCCATCAAGCGGACATCCTCCATGCGCCCGGACAGGTCGATGAGGGTGCGCACCGGCGTGGTGATCGGCAGCGGCCCGACGTCGGTGCGATCGGCGCCCTCGATGCGGGGACCTCGGTGCACCGTGACGGATGCCGCTCGCGGCGCGCGTGGTTCCGGCACCCAGAGCTCGACCCGCCGCTGCCGAGCACCTGGGATCGACCAGAGCCGCCCGGCGGTGCCGTGAGAGATCACGGCTCCGTCGCCTGCCCACAGCGCGGCCGCCATCGCCGGCTGCCGTGCCGGGGACGGCGCACCGACGAGGCGATAGACCTTCGGGAGCACACGCTCCCACACGCGATTCGCCACCCGTCGGCTCATCCCCGACGGTGACACGCCCGCCTCGGAGGCCTGCGCCGCGCTGAACACGCCGAACTGCATCTCCGCCAGCATGCGCAGATCGGATTCGTTGCGCAGGGGGTTTCGCTCATCGCACGTCATCGCGCAATGAATATCGGTGGGGTGTGACGGTTATCCGGCGTCGAGCTTCTGGTCGAGGAGCTGGTTGACGACCTGGCCGTTGCCGCTGCCCCTGCAGCGCCTGCATGACCATCCCCATCAACGCGCCACGCTTCTTCTTGCGCACCTTGTCGTCGCCGGCGCGGTAGTCGGCGAGCACGTCGGCGTGGTCGGCGAGCACGCGGTCGATGACCGCTTCGAGCTCGCCGACGTCGCTCACCTGCGAGAGCCCGCGCTCCTCGACGACCTGCTTCGGGCGCTTGGCCTCCTGGAGGCACTCCCCGAGCACGTCCTTGGCCTGGCTGCGCGAGATCGTGCCCGCGGCGATGAGGCCCACCAGCTCGGCCAGGCCGTCGGGCGCGAGCGGGAGCACCACCGGCGAGAGACCGGTCTCGTTGAGGTGACCGAGCAGGTCGCCGTTGGCCCACTTGACCAGGTCGTGCGGCGTACCGCCGCCATCTCCGGACTCCAGCGCGGTCGCGGCGGCCTCGACGTAGTCGGCCAGGCCCTCGGTGCCGACGAGCGTGCGCGCCTCGGAGTCGCTGATCCCCCACTCACCCTGCAGACGGGCGCGCCGCGCCGCCGGCAGCTCGGGCATCGACTCGTGCACCGCCGTGCGCATCTCCTGCGTGGGCGCCACCGGCACGAGATCGGGCTCCGGGAAGTAGCGGTAGTCGGACGAGCCCTCCTTCGTGCGCATGGAGTGCGTGCGACCGTCGGCTTCGTCCCAGTGACGCGTCTCCTGCACGATCCGCTCGCCGGTCGCGAGCGCGATCTGCTGCCGCTCGATCTCGTAGTCGATCGCCCGTCCGAGCGAACGCAGCGAGTTCATGTTCTTGACCTCGACCTTGGTGCCGAGCTCCGACGTGCCGGCGGGACGCACCGACACGTTGGCGTCGACGCGCATCGAGCCCTCTTCCATCTTGACGTCGGACACGCCGATCGCCTGCAGCACCGCGCGCAGCTCGCTGACGTACGCGCGCGCGTGCTCGGCACTGCGGATCTCGGGCCGGCTCACGATCTCCATGAGCGGCACGCCGGCGCGGTTGTAGTCGACCAGCGAGTGGTCGGCTTCGTGGATGCGACCACCGCCACCGACGTGCACCGTCTTGCCGGTGTCCTCCTCCAGGTGCGCGCGCTCGATGCCGACCACGCCACCGTCGACCTCGAGCGAACCGTCGATGGTGATCGGCTCGTCGTACTGCGAGACCTGGTAGTCCTTCGGCATGTCGGGATAGAAGTAGTTCTTGCGGGAGAAGGTCGACTGCTCCGGCACCCGCAGCGCGACCGCCTCGGCGAAGCGCAGTGCGTACTCGACGACGCGCTCGTTGAGCACCGGCAACGACCCGGGCAGCCCGAGGCACACCGGGCACACGTGGGTGTTCGGCTCGGCACCGAACTCGTTGGGGCAACCGCAGAACAGCTTGGTCGCCGTCGCCAGCTCGCAGTGCACCTCGAGCCCGATGACCGGCTCGTACGTCACCACCTCGTCGCTCACGGTCACGCCGACTCCTCCAGGACCCTCGCCACGCGGAACATCACGGCCTCACCCAGCGCGGGCGCCAGGACCTGCACCCCGACCGGCAGCCCGCGGTCACCCGTGCCGTACGGCACCGAGATCGCCGCGTGGCCGGCCAGGTTGGTCGGGATGGTGCACACGTCGGAGAGGTACATCGCCAGCGGATCAGCCGACTTCGAGCCCAGCTCGAACGCCACGGTGGGCGACGTGGGCGACAGCAGCGCGTCGTACTGCTCGTACGCGCGCGCGAAGTCGCGGATGATGAGCGTGCGGACGCGCTGCGCCTGTCCGTAGAACGCGTCGTAGTAGCCCGCCGACAGCGCGTACGTGCCGAGCATGATGCGTCGCTTCACCTCGGGACCGAACCCCGCACCGCGCGTGCGCGCGTTCATGGTGGCGACGTCGCTGCCGTCGACGCGCATGCCGTAGCGCACGCCGTCGTAGCGCGAGAGGTTCGACGACGCTTCGGCCGGCGCGATCACGTAGTAGGCCGACAGTCCGTAGCGCGCGCTGGGCACGCTCACGCGGTCGACGGTGGCACCGGCCTTCTCCAACGCACGGGCGGCACGGTCGACGGCATCGAGCACCTCGGGCTGGAACCCCTCGCCCTCGACCAGCTCGTCGACGATCGCGATGCGCAGACCGTCGACCCCGCGGTCGACCACCGGCAGCAGCGGTTCGTGCGGCGAGGTGATCGACGTGGAGTCCATCGGATCGTGCCCGGCGATCACGTCGAGGAGCAACGCGGCGTCGCTCACCGTGGTGGCGAACGGGCCGACCTGGTCGAGCGAGCTGGCGAACGCGATCAGGCCGTAGCGCGACACGAGTCCGTAGGTGGGCTTCACGCCGACGACACCGCAGAGCGCCGCGGGCTGGCGGATCGAGCCACCGGTGTCGGACCCGAGTGCGAGGGGCGCGTACGCCGCGGCCACCGCGGCCGCCGAGCCACCGCTGGATCCTCCGGGGACGCGCGACGGGTCACGCGGGTTCCGCGTGGGACCGAAGGCCGAGTTCTCGGTGGACGAGCCCATGGCGAACTCGTCGAGGTTGGTCTTGGCGACGGGCACGGCCCCAGCCGCGAGCACGCGCTCGACGACGGTCGCGGTGTACGGCGGCCGCCAGCCCTCGAGGATCTTCGACGAGCACGTGGTGGGCACGCCGCGGGTGCAGAGGTTGTCCTTCAGCGCGATCGGGACGCCGGCGAGCGGCCCGGGGTCCTCTCCCCGTGCGACGGCGGCGTCGACCGCGTCGGCCGCGGCGCGAGCGGCGTCGTCGGTGATCAGGTTGCACGCGTTGAGCTCGCCGTCGCGCGCCTCGATGGTGGCGAGGTGCTCGTCGACGACCTCACGCGCGGAACGCGCACCGACGCGCACCGCGGCGGCGAGGTCGAGTGCCGTGCCGCTCCCGCTCACGGCGCGTCGAGGATGCGCGGGACGCGGAACCGGCCGTCTTCCGAGGCGGGCGCCATGGCGAGGACCTCGTCGCGCGGCAGGCTCGGGCGGACGGCGTCGGCGCGGAGCACGTTGACGACGGGCAGCGGATGCGCCGTCGGTGGTACGTCGTTGGTGTCGAGCGCGGCGATCTGCGCCGCGTGCTCGAGGATCACCTCGAGCTGCGCGGTGAAGTGCTCGATCTCGTCGTCGGTGAGCGCGAGACGGGCCAGCGCGGCGACGTGCTCGACGTCGGCGCGCGTCAGACGGGACATGCAGCCGAGTCTAGGAGTCGCACCTCGGTGGGTACGATGCCGTTCGTGCCCAGGTTCCCGTTCCTGTCCGACGAGTGGTTCGTGGCCGTGGCTGCGATCGTCACCGCGCGCAACGTCGAGATCCCTGCGAGCGCAGAGCTCTCGATGAACGTGGTCGTGACCGACACGCCGTTCGGCGAGGACCGGCGCTTCCACGTCGCGGCCCTGTCCGGCGAACCCGACTGGGGCATGGGTCACCTGAACAACCCGGACCTCACGCTCACGACCGACTACGGGACCGCCCGTGAGGTGTTCATGAGCGGGAACCCGCAGGCCGGCATGCAGGCGTTCATGGAGGGCAAGGTCAAGCTCCAGGGCGACCTCACCAAGCTGATGGCGGCCCAGGTCGCGGGCACCGGCCCGGGCGCACCCGGTCTGGCCGAGGAGCTGTCGGCGATCACGGAGTGACGGGCGCCGGCGCGCCGGCTTCCGTCTCCCGCAGCACGGCGTCGTCGACCAACGAGCCGACCAGCTCGGCGAACGCCGGTTCCGACACGCCGGCGTGTCCGCCGACGTGGCCGCCGTCGCCGGTCTCGTCGTCGGTCTCGAACCACTCCCTCGACTCGCAGCCGAACCGACCGCCGACCCGCGGGCCCGGTCGACCGACGCCGCGGCCGTAGCCACTCGCCGGTCGACAACCACCAGGCCTGCTCGTCGCGCCGTGCGCGGGACGCCACATGGCAACCTCCAACCTTCCGCACCGGGAGGACGCCCGCCGCGTGCCTCCCTGGAGGAGACGACGCGCCGGGCTCCGCGTCACGCGTGCGGGTACTGCGGGTGGCCGAAGTGGCCCTGCACGAGAGGGAGCCGGGACGTGAGCTCGTCGGCGCGCGCCGCGAGCTCGGCCACCGTCCAGCGGCCGTCCTGCTCGATCTCCTCCGCCAACGTCCAGGTCTGGACCCGCTGCACGAGACCGCCGAAGACGACGAACGTCTCGCCGGAGATCGTGCAGTCGGCGCTGCACAAGTACGCCACCATCGGCGACACGTTGGCGGGATCCATCGCGTCGAAGACACCGGCATCGGGCGCCGCCATCCCCTCGCCGAGGCCCGGCGTCGACAGGGTGAGGCGGGTGCGCGCCGCCGGCGCGATCGCGTTCGCCCGCACGCCGTAGCGCACGAGCTCCTTCGCCATCACCTGGGTGAGCGTGGCGATGCCCGACTTCGCCGCGTCGTAATTGGCCTGGCCGGGGTTCGAGAACAACCCCGACGTCGATGTCGTGTTCACGATGGCGGCGTTGACGTCGCGACCCGACTTCGTCTGTTCGCGCCAGAAGTTGGCGGCGAAGTGGGTGGGCGCGAAGTGGCCCCGCAGGTGCACGCGCACGACGCTGTCCCACTCGTCCTCGGTCATGTTCACGATCACGCGGTCGCGCAGGATCCCCGCGTTGTTCACCAGCACGTGCAGATCCCCGAAGGTGTCGATCGCCTGCTCGACGAGCCGGCGCGCGCCGTCCCAGTCGGCGACGTTCTCACCGTTGACGACCGCCTCACCGCCCATGGCGCGGATGTCGTCGACCGTCTGCTGTGCAGGCGTGGCGTCGGCGCCACCGCCCTGCTGGTCACCACCGAGGTCGTTGACGACCACCTTGGCGCCCTCGCTCGCGAACAGGAGCGCGTGCTCACGTCCGAGGCCGCGACCGGCCCCGGTGATGATCGCGACCCTGCCGTCCAGTGCACCCATCGTGGACCTCCTCGAGCACGCGCGTCGCAGGGACGACGTCGCCGCGGTGGATCAGAAGAACAGTGTGACCTTGGTGCCCTTGTTCACGCTGGTGCCCGCAGCCGGCGACTGCGCGCGCACCGTGCGCCCCGGCAGGTAGCTCTGGGTGTCGACGTCGAACCCGGCCGACTGGAGCTGCTGCTGCGCGGCTTCGAGCGTCTTCCCCACCAGGTTCGGCACGGTGACCATCTCGGGGCCCTTGCTCATGTGCACCGTGATCTGGGAGCCGCGCGTCGCGCCCTGGTTCGCGGGGGGATCGGTGGCGATCACCTGGCCGCTCGCGACGGTGTCGCTGAAGTCGTCGGCGCGCGCGACCGTGAACCCGGCCGCGGTGAGGATCGGCGACGCCTCGTCGAAGGTCTTGCCGGTGACGTCGGGCACCGGCACCGGCGCAGGGCCGTCGCTGACCAGCAGGTTCAGGGCGGAGTCGCGCGGGGCCTTGGCCCCGCCTGCAGGCGTCGTGCCGATGACGGTCCCGGCCGGCACCGTCTCGTCGTACTGGTGCTTGACCGTGACGACGAAGCCCTGGGCCTCGAGCGCAGCCTGCGCGTCGGCCGGCGACCGACCCTTGACGTCGGTGACCACCACTGGAGGCGGCCCCCGCGACACGATCAGCTCGATCGAGCCGCCGTCGCCGACGAACGCGCCCGGGGCGGGGTGCTGTCCGATCACGGTGCCGGCGGGGTCGTCGGCCCGGCGCGGGACGATCGTCAGGGTGAGCCCGGTCGGAGCGACGGCGTCGGTGGCCTGCGCCTGCGTGAGGCCGACGAGCGAGGGTGCCGCCACCGTGCCACCACCGGTGGCGACGGCGGCGATGGCGATCCCTCCGCCCACCAGCGCGAGGACGATCGTGAGGATCACCGCGTAGCCCACCCACCGGACCGCGCCCGGTCCCCGTCGTCGCCGCCGCACCTCGGGCGACGTCGCCGGCTCGTCGACGACCACCGGTGGATCGAGCGGCGCGTCCTGGTCGAAGAGGTTCGACGAGCGCCCGATCTGCGTGGGCGGACCGCCGTCGATCTCACCGCCGAGCCCTGCGAGCGGGAGTGGTTGGGGCGGCGACAGGGTACGGGTCGCGTCGCCGAGCGCGGCG